>CAWGVZ010000011.1:0-47725 GCA_963826035.1 uncultured Actinomycetota bacterium
GGGTGCTCCTGGGCGGAAACCGGGCGGATCATCATGATCAACAACCTGTGACGTCATGTGCCCTGCTGGTGGTCCGTGCCGGGTGGGAGCACGGTGCGTGACGGGCCCGATTGGCGTTCTTGCCATCACGGTTGGATCAGGGGGCGGCATCTCCGGACCGCTGAAGAGTTGGCCGCCTGGTTGACGGTCGAAGCTCAGCCTGGGGCAGGTGGCGTTGTGAGGTGACCAGGCATCGACCAGGCATCGATGTTCCGAGTGTCGCAGTAAATGGCTTTAGTTAGGTTGACTCCGTGGGCGTTGACAGGAAGCTGACGTATGCCGGTGTGCTTGGAGAAGGGACGACGCTGGCGGTCGTTTTTCGTCATGTCATCTGCCTGTTGATCGGCGTGATGTGGTTGGTCGCGCCGCCTCGGCCGGTGCCGACGCTGATCGCGACGGTGCTGTTGATGTTGTGGTCGGTTATCCGGCTGCGTGGTCGAGACACCGGGCCGGCCTGGGCAGGTGTCGACCTGCTGGTGGTGGTGGCATACCTCGCGGTACCCGCAAGCGCGGCCACCTCGGCGTCGGCCATCGGTGGCAGCACCCAGGTGAAGGTGGCTGCGGCGGTGGTCATCTCGTTTGGTATCGAGCAGCGCGCACGGTGGTCGGTGGGCAGCCTCGCGGTCGTGCTGGCCGCGCTGTTCGCGGGGTTCCGGAACGTCGCCGACCTGGACCTTGGCCGCTTTCTGGGAATGTTCGCCGTTCTGTACCTGGCCGTGTTGTGGGCTTTGGCGGTCGCCGCGCGGCAGATGGTGTTGCGTGCGGCCGAGGGTGTCGATGCGTCCCTCGAGGCGTTGAGGCGAACTCGGCTGTGGGCCGCGGTGACGGGGGCGCGACGACGCTACGAACGCGAGCAGCTGGCGTTGATGCACGACACCGCGGCATCGACGTTGCTCCTGGTGGGGACCGGGGTCGAGATCGGCGCGGCCCAGTTGGCCGCGCAGGCACGCCGCGACCTGGCCATTCTCGAGGCCGGGGTACCGGTGTTCGATGACGACGGCGAGGTGGATCTGGTGGTGCTGCTGTCGGACATCGCGTGCGAGTGCCGCACGTCGCTCTCGATGTGCGGCCTCGGGACTCTGCGGATCCGCCCGGCGGTCGCGTGGGCGGTCACCGCCGCCGTGCGGGAGGCGCTGACCAACGTCGACCGACACGCCCATGCCCGTTCTGTGCGGGTCGAGGTCGGCAGGTGCAGCGTGGCGATCATCGACGATGGGATCGGGTTCACCCGCCCGAGGGACGCGAGTGCGGGCAGGCACGGGATCCGGCGCTCGATTATCGCGCGGATGAGCGCGATCGGTGGTGCCGGCACCGTGTCCGGTGTCGCGGGCGGAGGCACGCGGGTAGACCTGACCTGGACTTCGTCCTCGGGCTCGACCGAGACCACCCAGGGCGTGGACTCGGTTGACACCGTGGTCGCGGTGAACCGACTCGAGCTCAAGCTCGCGTTCGCCCTCGCGGGTATCGCGATTGTCGATGTCACATTGCAGTCCTCACGCGCCTGGTCGCTGCCGGCGCCGACGCCGCCGGGCTGGGCACATGCGGGGCTGGCCGCGGTGGTCGTCGCATGCACGCTGCCGGCGATGCTGGCTGTGCAACGGCGTCGGGTCACCACAGTGTTGCTGATGACGATCGCGGTGTCGGTGTCGGTCGCGCTGAACGTGTTGTTGCCGGCCAGCGAGGTGCTCGGTGAGACGAACTGGAGTGTCGGGGCAGTCGGCTGGACGGTGGTCGCGCTCGGGCTGCACGAGTCACGAAGCGTCACCATCACCGCGCTGGCCGGATGGTGGCTCCTGGTCTGGGGCGTGGTGCTGACCCGCGCACCGAGCACCGACATGGTCATTCTGCTCGGTTATCACACCGCGACGATCCTGTGCACCCAGGTACTGATCGCGTTGTTCGCAGGTACGATCCACCGGGTTGTGGAGGTCGTCGCCGAACGCGACCGCGAGCGACGAACGATCGAGGTGGCCACGGCCGTCGACCGAGTGCTGAAGCAGGAATGCCAGCGTCGCTACCGTGACCAACTGCGGTCCGTGGCGCCGATCCTCGGCGGCCTCGCCGACGGGAGCATGTCCCCGAAGTCGTCGGCCGTCATCGCGGTCGCGCGTGTCGAATACGGCCGGCTCCGGCGTCTGTTCGACCGCGCCGACCGCATGGACCATTGGCTATTGGACGATTTGAGCACGGCGATCGACCGCGCTGAAGCGCGTGGCGTGCGCGTCACCGCCGAGGCGGCGAGCGATCTCCCCGACATCTCCGACGAGGCGCGTACCGGGGTAAGCGCCGCGATGGTGACCTTGTTGGCGACGAGCAGATCACACGCCCGGATAGTGTTGACTGCGGAACCCGGGCAATTGGTGGTCAGCGTGGTGTCTGACGCGCCGGCCGAGGCCGCATCGCGCGGAACCGATCTCAGTGACGGGGTGGAATCGGAGTTGGTCGTCGACGAGGAATCCGAGGCGGTGTGGCTGCGCCTGCGCTGCCCGTGCCCGGATCCGGAAGGGGCCATTAGGTGATCAGGATCGCCGTCGTCGATGACCATCCGCTCATCCACGACGGAGTCCGGGAGTGGTGCCGGAACAGCGAACCGCCGATCGACGTTGCGGTTACCTGCGAAAGCCCTGGCGAGTTCCTCGCCGTCGATCCGCCGGTCCAGGTCGACGCGGTGATACTCGACCTCCAGTTCGGTGACGCGGCTCCAGACGTGGGTGCCCTGCAGCAGATCTGCGCACACGGCCATCGAGTGGTTGTCCTCTCGCACTACACCGAACCCGACCTCGTATTGGACTGCCTGGACCGTGGCGTGGTCGCCTACCTGGCCAAGGGCGAGAACCGCGAACGCGTAGTGGCCGCCCTGCACGCGGCCGCGACCGATCGCCCTTATCAGAGCACGACCATGGCCAAAGCCATGCAATTGGGACGCTCGGTCAATCGGCCGCGCCTGTCGGATCGGGAGCGCGAGGTCCTTTTGCTGTGGTTTCAAACCGAATCGAAAGCCCTTGTCGCCCGGCAGCTCTACTTGACCGTCGGCACCGTCGACACGTATCTGGCTCGGATCCGTACGAAATACGCGGCGGTCGGGCGGCCAGCTCCGTCGAAGGCGGCACTGGTGGCACGCGCCATCCAGGACGGTCTCGTCTCCTCTGACGAGCTGTGAATCTCGCTGTCCACACCGTGCTCGATTCTCCCTCACTCGAAGGCGGTCCGTCTGTCAGGTGATCACCAGACAGACGGCTACGCGCTTCCCAGACACACTCGAGTCGCCGCATTGCGGTGACCAGAGCTTGTCGGTGCGGGAAAGTTCGGTGCTGGGCCGCCCCACGGGGCGATTCCGTCTACGCGACTGCCGGCGCGGATTGGCCATCGAATCGACCCGTGTCATGTGATTACCAGACAGACATATCTCAGTTTTCAATAGACACTATGTCTCACAAAGCCTCGACGGCACGCCACGAAATATCGACCCGAGGAGAAGTAACATGCCAACTCTGCAATTCGCACCCGGCGAAGACAACATCACCGAGGAAAGCTTCAGCCCTTCGGTCATCCTATTCTGGCTGAGGACCCGCATGGGCGTGTCGAGCACCCGGATCGCCACGACCTCGTCCAACACACTCCTCGGAGTCATCCCACTCGGATACGCGGACGCCACGTACCCCCTCACCAACGTCGCCGGGGTCGGCGTGAACACGAAGCTCTCGGTCGCGCGACTGATCTTCGGGCTGGTGCTACTCGGAATGGGCGGCACGGCAATGGACGCGAGCGCATCGCTGGGCTTCGTCATACTGATCTTGGCGATCAGCATGCTCGCCAACGCGATGAGCGCGACGCTGCAGATCTCCAACAACGCCGGCGGCGTCTCAACGGTCGCCGTGTCGATCCTGGAGAAGGCGAAGCTCGAGCAGTTCCGCGAACAGATCAACCAACGACTGTTCGCCGACCACGCGGCACTCCGCCACGGCGAGCACATGGACGTGCAGGACCAACAGCTGCACACCCAACAGCAGCAGTTGAACGCGCAGGTCACACAGAACGCACAGCAACAGCGGTCTCAGTCCGCGGATCAGCCGCTGCGGCAGGAGCCGTAGCGACAGCACCGATTGGATGGGGAACAACTGCCCAGTTGTTTCCCATCCGCAGTCCGATCCTCGGCCTCCACCGCCGCGCCAACCCGGGCTTACCCGGCTTCGCCACCTGGCTCGGACTCGCCGGCGCCGCGCCCGAGTCCCTGATCCCGATTCCGCGCGCATCGGTACCGGTGCGCCTTCCCCTGAGAAAACGGAAACCATGACGAGGCAAACGATTCTGATCGCGGCAGTCCTGGTCGTGCTGGCCGGCGTCGGTGTGACGGCCTATGTACTCTGGTGCGGGTCCCGGACGCAGGGCCCCACTGCGGTGAGCCCGGTGACTCCGCGACCCGGGATCGCTCCTCCACCGCTCGCGGTGGACACCGCGAACGCGCTGCTTTCCCCAGACCCGCAGACCCGCCGCGCGGCGCTCACCCCCGAATTGTCCGGCGTCGTCGATGGGACAGGGGCACTGCCCGACGGCAGCGCGGTCACCTTCGATCAGGACGGCTGGCGCGAGCACGACGGATTCGCGGTCGCCACCGCGACGTTCACCACGCCGGGGCAGCCGGCTCGAAGGATCGTCATCGGCTTCCAGCGGGAGGGCGAGCGGTGGCTGGTCGCGTTCGAGGAGGAGGCATGAGGCGCCTGGTGTCGCTGCTCGCCGCGCTGACGTTGGCCGCGCTGATCCCGATTCCCGCCGCCGCACAGGCACAGACCGAGTACCCCTGTGGCGACCGGGTCTGGCAGGTCGGGCTGGGCGGGAACCGGCCGGTGGCAGGCAGCCTGCCGGTGCTGTTCGTGCACGGCATCAACTCCAACCCAGGGGGGACCTGGAACAGGCGGGCCGACCTGATGAGCGCGGTCACGCGCAGCCGTCCGGTGAAAGGATGGACCTTCGACTACGGCCAGTGGTCCACGAACTGGGTCACCAACCCCCACATCGGGCCGGCGCTGGCCGAGGTCATCACCTGCCTGTCCCGCACATCCGGGCACAAGGTCGTCGTGGTCGCACACTCGATGGGCGGGCTCGCCACGCAGTTCGCGGTCGGCCAGCGCACCCCGGACACTCGTCAACCGGTGTCGGAGCTGGTCGCCCAACTCATCACGGTCGGCACCCCCTATCGCGGCTCGAAGACGCTCAGCCAGGCCAAAGAACGCTTCAAGGGAGGCACGCCGCTGAACCTGATCTCGAAAGCGTGCGCCGCGTGGACCGACGGCGGAGAGGACAAATGCGTGGCGTCGCTGTCGCTGCCGAACACCGAGGTCGGCACCGCGCTGGAGTACGACTCGGACGACATCGAGGCACTGCCACCCTGGCCGAAGAACCTGCCGGTGCTGCCGATCGCCACCGACATCGAATACTTCCTCGGACTCCGCATGTTCGGCGCCGGCAAGACCTACCATCTCGGCGACCTGATCGTCACCATCGACTCGCAGACCGCACACTCAAACGCCGCGAAACCCGACACCAGGACCTGCGAAGACGTCAGCATCTTGGACATGGCCCGCACCGTGCTCGGCGACGAGAAGACCACGTGCTACCACCTCACCCAGCTGAACCGGCCGGACATCCACCGCCGCATCAGCGACACCGTCGACAGCTTCGCGCGGAACCCACCGGTGCCGTCCCTACCGGGCCCCTGCGACACCGTCGACGAGGCCGCGCTGAACCGCGCGTACCCGCTGTCGGGTGGCATGAGCTACGTCAAGATCGACTGCCATGACCGGTACGTGCTCGCCAGGGCGAACACCACACCTCCGGTCACCGACAACCTCAAGCTGACCTTCGAGTTCACCGACGGATCGTGGCGGTGGACCGGACAATCGGGAACCGCGCTGAGCTGCGGAAGCATCCCCCCGGACGTATGGCGACACTGGAACGAGGAGTGCCACGTGCAACCTGTTGTCTGCGGTGACGGCGAGGCAAGAATCACGGTCCTCAGTGGCGACATCGACTGCCCAACCGCCACCGACGTCGCCCACCGATACCGCGCCGCCATCCAGGCTGGGGAAGCCCAAGGCCAGGGCTTGTTCTGGAACAGTGGCGATTGGCAGTGCTCCTGGCCCTATCTCGATAACAGGCCCCACTCCGAGTCCCCGCTCGTGTGTGAGCGAACCACCGACAAGGCCGCTTTCCGCATCGGCGACTAGATCTCCGGGGTTCTGAGGTGGGAGCTCTATCTGATCACCTTGACACGGCAATGCTCACAGCACCGAACTCGCGACACAACGACAGGGTGTGCCAGCCAACCAGGCTGGGTGCTCCTGCCCGAACCAGCGGCGTGCTGTCCATGCCGGGATTAAACCGCCCCACCGGCATTCCTGTCCGCCGGTCCGTGACGCAGCCCCATGAACACACCTTCGTTACCCACCTGCTCACGTCGCCAGGCGAGCAATCGAGGATGCCCACTCATGCCGAGAGGCGACTGTTGGACTGATCATTTTTGCGGTCAGGTTCGAGGTGCTCGTCGTAGGAGGTCGCTAGCTCTGGCCGTCTATGGCTTGGATGTTGGAGCGGATTGTCTTGGTGGTGGGGTGGTCGGCCCCCAGTACTCGTTCAGAATCGGCGAGCGTTGAGGCGCCCCGAATTTTCCGGACAGCTTTCTTAGGGATTAATTTATGCTGCGAGCTGTCGGTTCAGGTACTCGTTGTGGACCTCTAGTGGGGTCTTGTAGCCGAGTCCCGAGTGGAGACGTTGTCGATTATAGAACCCTTCGATGTAGTGCACAATAGCTTGTCGGGCTTCGGTGCGTGTGGTGAAGGTCATGCGGTGGATCCATTCGTTCTTCAGTGCGCCGAAGAATGATTCGGCCATCGCGTTGTCCCAGCAGATTCCGGTGCGGCCGACGGAGTGTCGCAGGTCCATGGCCGTAATTTTGGTGGCGAACTCGTAGGAGGTGTAGTTCGAGCCTCGGTCGGAGTGGAATACGCATCCTGGCTGGAGGTCGATGGTGCCGGCGGCGGAATCGAGGGCGGCGGCGATGAGCGGGGTTCTGTAGTGGTCGGCGATGGACCAGCCGATCACCATTTTCGAGTAGCAGTCGATCACTGTGGCCAGGTACAGCCAGCCCTCGCCGGTGGAGATGTAGGTGATGTCGCCGACCAGCTTGGTTCCGGGCTCGGCGGCGGTGAAGTCCCGGTCCACCAGGTCGGGGATGCGGTGCTGGTCGTCCGGGTCGGTGGTGGTCGGCCGCCAGGGCCGCGGCTGGCAGGCCACCAGGCCCAGCTCACGCATCAGCTCCCGGGCCAGCTCGTCGGACACCTGCTCGCCCGAGCGGACGAGCACGGCGTGGATACGGCGGTAGCCGTAGGTGCCGTGGTTGGCCTCGAAGATCGCCGTGACCATCGCCGCGAGCCGGTCGCGTCGCCGGGCCGTCGCCGAGGGCGGTCGGTCTTTCCACTCGTAGTAGCCCGACGTGGACACCTCGAGCCACTGGCACATCTTGATGATCGGGAAGTGGTCCTTCTCGCCGTCGATGAACGCGAACTTCGCGGTCACCGATACTCCTGGGCGAAGAAGGCGGCCGCTTTTCCCAGGAACTCGTTCCGCATCTTCAACTCGCGGTTCTCCCGCTCGAGTTCACGCAGCCGGGCCCGCTCGGACACCGACAACGGCTCCTCCTCGGCCGGGTGCGCCTTACGATACTGAGCGACCCAGTTCCCCAACGTCCCCGGATTGATCCCCAACTCCCGAGCTACCTGCGCGACCGGACGATTCCCCACGGTCACCATCTTGACCGCCTCGTCCCGAAACTCGGGAGAAAACTTCCTACGCCGTTCCGGCATTGACCATCCTCCATTCCAGACCAGACCTTATTAGGTCCACTGTCCGGAAAGTGGGAGGCTCGCCACGTCGCCTCCAACAGCGGGATCGCCCGACCCACGTCACCCGTGTTGTGGTAGCCAGCGGCCAGGTTGTTCCGCGAGCCCAGGGTGTCCGCGTGGTCCGCACCCAGCACCCCGCTCGAAGTCCACACCGCGGTAGTTGATGAACACACCACCCACCAACGTGCTGCAAGCCGCCGGGAACGCTCTCTCAGCCTCGATCCACCGCTCGGATTGTGTCGGGGAGCGTGTCGTGATAGCAGAAGTGCCCTTTGACCTGGGAGAATGCGGGTTGTTGACGCTCGCGTATCCTGGATCGAAAGGGCATTTCGTAGATGCGATTGTTGCATACCGCGGCGAAGACGCTCGCCGCGTTCGATGACCCGAATCTCGTGTCGCACGCCGGGCTGGTGCCGGCGGTGCGGCTGGCTGAGAATGTCGGGTTGGAAGATCTCGTTCGTGAGCATGTGCGGGTGGCCGCGAAGGTTGGTGCGAACCCAGGTCTGAAGGTCGGCGCGCTGGTGGCCGGGATGGTCACGGGCGTGGACACGATCGACGGGATGGACGTGCTGCGACACGGTGCGTTCCCGGCCACGGTCGGCGGGATCCGCGCCCCCTCGACGCTCGGGTCGTTCCTGCGCGCGTTCGACCACGGCAACGTGCGCCAGCTCGCCGCGGTGCACCGCCGGGTCCTGGCCGAGCTGGCCGTGCAGGCGCCGCTGTTGCCCGGCGCGGACGCGCTGGCGTATATCGATGTCGACTCGGTGCAGCGGCGGGTGTTCGGGGGCCGCAAGCAGGGTGCGGCGTTCGGACACGCCAAGATCGCGTCGAAGTCGTTGTTGGTGCGCGGGCTCAACGTGCTGGCCGCCACCATCTCCACGCCGATCGCGGCACCGGTGGTGGCGGCGGCGCGGTTGCGGGGCGGCAACGCCGGCTCCGGACGTGGCGCGGCCAGCCTGGTGGCCGAAGCCATCACCACCGCACGCCAAGCCGGCGTGACCGGCATGATCATGGTGCGCGCCGACTCGGCCTACTACGCCGGGGCGTTCGTGGCCGCCTGCCGCCGCGCCGGGGCCCGGTTCTCGGTCACCGTGCGGATGGATCCCAAGGTCAAACGCGCCATCGCCGGTATCGCCGAGGATTCCTGGACCTCGATCAAGTATCCCCACGCGATCTACGACGAGGCGACCGACACGTGGATCTCCGACGCCGAGATCGCCGAAGTGCCCTACACCGCGTTCGCCTCCAAAGCCGCGCATCGCACCGACGGCCGGCTGATCGTGCGGCGCGTCACACGCTTGAACCCCCAGGCCGCAGCCCAAGGCCAGGGTGAGCTGTTCGCCACCTACCGGTATCACGCGGTGTTCACCGACAGCCCCTTCCCGCTGGTGCAGACCGAATCCCAGCATCGCGGCCACGCCGTCGTCGAGCAGGTCTTCGCCGACCTCATCAACGGATCATGGGCGCACCTGCCCTCGGCCGCGTTCAACGCCAACGCCGCCTGGCTCCAACTCGCAGTCACCGCACACGCCCTGACCCGAGCACTGGGCACACTCGCCTCCACCCGACACGCCAAAGCACGCGGCGCGACCATCCGCGCCGAACTCATCAGTGTCGCCGCCCGCCCCGCCCGCACCGGACGCGACCAGATCACCTGGCACCTACCCGAAACCTGGCCCTGGCAACACGCCTGGCACAACGCCTTCAACGCCACCCACCGCACCACCCACCGCGCCCCACCAGCCCTGGCCGCCTGACCCTGACCACCCCGCCTGCAAGGGCCCGACCGAAGACCACAATGGACACGCCGGATCAGAGACCGGCTGATCCCACACGCCCACGAACCGAAATCTCCAACTGAAGATCAACTGTCCATCACAGAATGATCAACCGAATTCACGCGGTGGATCCAGGCTCAGTAGCCGATGAGCGGTCGCCTCCAGCAGCGAAATCGCGCGAATACATCACCCGGTCACCAGCCAAGTAGCCGCCAGTCCAGCGTATGTCCAGCTTGGACCAGGTACGGGCGGAGTACGGGCGGAGTACGGGCAGCGCCATACCGGTGGCGCACCTTAGCCTGTCGCGTGAGCCGAGGGTGCGGGTCGAACCATGACCACAGGAGAGAACACGTGACCGTCCCGGGGCCATGGGAGCGGCGCGCACCCCTTCCGCGACCAGGCCCCAGAACCAGCCACAGCAGCCGACTGACCTCGACATTTCGCCCCGGTGCTCTTTGGGCTGTATTGGCTGGTGCGGTATGTCCAGAGTCGGCGAAATTTGCAGAGAGGACAGCTCTATGCTGCGTCGATTAGTTTCGCACAGCAGAATGCGATTTGCGGTGGTCTCCACGCTCGCGGCGGTCACGGTGGCCGCCGTCGCGACCGCGGTCCCGGCAACCGGGCAGACCCAGGAAGGCGCCGCCCAGTATATCCCTGGTCGTTACACGTCCCAGGTCCTTGACTGGCATCTGTGTGCCGAAGGCGAGTTGCCTCCGTCGTCACGGGAGGGCGTCGACGAGCTGGAGTGCGCGAGTTACCGAACGCCGCTCGACTGGAACAACGCCGACGAGCGGCTGGACATCACCATCGCCGTGAGCAGGCTGCCTTCGACCGGTGCGACAACGGACAGCCTGCTGATCAACCCCGGCGGCCCTGGCGCGCCCGGGCGGACCTATGCCGCCAAGGTGTACCACCGCGACCGGGTGCGCGAGCACCATGAGGTCATCGGGTTCGACGTGCGCGGTACCGGCGGGAGCGACAACGTCACCTGCGGTGGCGGCGTCGGTACGGAATTCCAGTTCGACATGCGCGACCGGAGTGCGGGAAACCTCGACGCCATCCTCGATCACGTCGAGGGGACAGTCGACAACTGTCACCAGCTCTCCGGTGATCTCGGGCCGCTGGTCAACCAGTTCCAGACCACTCACGACCTGAACCTGCTGCGGGTGCTCCTGCACCGCGACAAGATCGACTGGCTGGGGTTCTCGGCGGGCACGTGGCTCGGCGCGCACTACGCGCAGCGGTTCCCCGAGCACGTCGACAAGGTCGTGCTCGACTCGGTCGGCGACCTCACGCTGACCCAGCACGAGTCGTGGGACCAGCAGCCGCGGGCGTTCGAACGGCGCTGGCGTACGGACTTCCTACCGTGGCTGGCCAAGTACCACAACCACTACGGCTACGGCACGACCGCGGAAGCGGCACTGCTGACATACGAAGAAGTTCGTGCCGCCCTTGCCGAAGAACCGGTCGAACTCGGCGGACTTCCGCTGGGCCCGAGTCAGTATGACTGGGACATCGACGGCGGGCTGTACTGGAAGGGCTACTTCGCCGACACGGCGGACTACATGGCGGCTGTCAAGACCCTTGTTGACGAACGGTCCACAGCTGGGGAGAAGTCCGCCGCGCGCACGACTGCCGAGAAGGTAGTGGCGAAGCGCGACCGCGGCCCAAGGGGTCCGCGTCCGCTGGTGGCAGGCGACTACCCGACGGCGGCCTACGACGACGCCTACGACGCCAGCTTCTGGCACTACTCGTGCAACGACGGACCGATCACCGGTGACCGCCGGTCGCAGATCGAGAACTCGACAGAGCAGGGCACGCGGTACCCGAAGATCGGCTGGAGCTGGGTGGCTCTGCCGTGCATCTTCTGGGACAACGGACCAGCCGAACAACAGGAACTCAACGGCGAGGGCGTGCCCCCGGTGCTGATGGTTCAGTCGGAGCGCGACCCCGCGACCCCGATCGAAGGCGCCCGCAACGCACACGAGGCGTTCAAGGGATCCAGGATGGTGACCATCACCAACGACGGAAACCACGGCATCTACGCCAGCGACAACACCTGCGCCAACGACGTCGTCGAGGACTACCTCGTCGGTGGCGTGGTGCCCGAGGACCGTACGTGCCCAGGCACCCCGCTGCCGACGCCGTAAAACGGACATGAAACGGACGCGGTCGTGGTTGCCGGAAGGCCCCGACCGCGTCCGTTTCTCCGGCCGCAGTCACCCTTTGCCTCCTGGAGGGCAATCACACGGGCACGGGTTCTCATAAACAACCCAAGGGCGGGCCCGACGCACCACAAGGCGAACCAGAACCACGCTGAGTCGGGACCGACCGACCTGTGGGGTCTGCGGGGTCGCCCCCGCAAAATAATGACGGTTGTGGGTATCGCTCAATCCACCACCACCGCTACGCGACCCACCTCGACATGTCCGTGAACACCACCAAGGAACGCACTCTCATAGCCGCGATGAGTGCGTTCCCGGAGGCATTGGGACAGATGCCTCGCCGCCCGGTCGGTGCGCCGTCACGCAAGCTGCCCCGCCGAAGAAATGCCACGAAAGTGAGACCGATCTTGAGTGACATCCAGGTGAGACAACTCGGAACCCCGCAGGTCACGGACGATCAACATGTCAAGTGCGGCGAGACCCCACAGCTCGTGTGCTCGTTGCTGTAGAGTCTCATGACTGATGTCGATATCTCACCCGCCGTGTCGTACAGACGTCATATATGACATCTCTCGAGGTTTGGTCCGACGCAACACTCGTTGGCTTTCACGCGCTTGGGTTTTATGAGCACCGGTTGGACGGTGGCGTTCTATTGTTTGCAGCACTGTGGTGAAATAGGTTGTCTAGCCGGTGGTCTCCTTCGGGATGGTCCGCCACGTGGGCGCAGCAGGTATGCCACGCTCGCGCAGATCCAGCAGGATCGGCCGGGTGCGTTCCCACAGCAGCCGGACGATCTCCCCTAGGAGTTCCCCCACCGCCAGTGCCGCTCGACACTCGCTGAGTGGGCCTCGAGTGTCTGCGGCAGGAAGTCAGTAAATCGGTTGGCCGCGGCTGATCCTGGCGGCACGGCGCCGCCAACGCCGGTTCCCGTACCGTCGCGACCACATTGTCCACTTCGGACTGTAGTAGTGCGGCTCGACCGACTCACCGAGTCCTTCGCGGGGGTGGTTTATCGCCACGGAGCCTGCTGGCCCACTCACCGGAACGGAGCGCGCCGCCCTCGCCGACGCGCTCCGCACCTTGCTGACGCCATGAAGGGGTGACACGAACCAAAGGGTCACCGGCGGTTGTACGCCGCGAGGAACGCGGTACCCAGCAAGTAGGAGCCGGAGTTGGGTTCCGGCTGCTCGCGGTTGAAGATCTCCCGGGAGTGCGTGAAGATCCGGTCGTCCCAGGGCGCGAGGTTGGCCCAGCGTGGTGCCTGGAGGTCCTGCGACCCGAAACTGCCGGTCCCGTCGAGGCGGTACCACACGTGCGCGTTGCCGCTCTCGTCGTAGTGCATGAGGCCGTCTGTGTAGGTGGCGGCCATCCGCCGCACGTCGGTCTTGCCGAACACCAGGCCCGACCGGTACCCGGCGAGCACCGCCTCGACGTCGACCGCGCCGTGTGACCCATCCTCGATCTGCCGGGCGCCGCTCGGTTGGGCGGGCGTCCACTCGGAGACGTCGTCGGCCTGGGTGTAGCCGTTGTAGACGTGGCCCTTGGACCACCAGTAGCTCCACACGTAGCTGTTCCCCTGGACCCGTAGGTCGTTGCGGAACGTGGTCAGCATCCGGACCGCGCGCTCGCGGTAGGGCGTGTCCTCGGTGAGGGCCGCGAGATGCACCTGCGTGGTGGCCAGTGCCAGGAACTGGTTGTGCGGCATCTCGCAACCGTCGGAGTTCAGCGGGGTGCCCTTCTCCCAGACGTGCCAACCCTCGCCCTGGTCGTTCTGCCGCCATTCGTGATCGTGGACGGCGACGGCGTCGCGCACCGCGCGCAGGTATCGGGCGGCCTTGGCCCCGTACCGCCCCTTCAGGCCGGGGTTCCCGCGGACGACCCGGCAGAACTCGGCGATCGGGGCGGTGATCATCCCGGTGTGCACGGAGAAGATCACGTATTCGGACGCCATCGAGCAGGTCCCGGCCCGGGGCATCGCCGGGGAGTTGTCCGGCCGTAGGTCCACGGCCGTGGCGCGGTTGGCCGTCGGGCTGGCGTCGTAGATCCGCCGGACGACGAAGTCCGGGCTGGTCGCGTCCATCGTCAGGTTCGTGAACGTGTCGGTGGTGTTGTAGGTGGCGTGCCGGACGATGACGGTGAACCGGTCCCCGGACTCGGGCACGACCTCGGCGGTCACGTCGTCGGCGAAGGGCTGGGCGGTCCGCAGCCCCAGCACCGGAGCGTCGCTCGCGCCCGGGATATCGACCTGGCCGGCCGTGTACGGGTGCCAGGCCCGCCACGCGGGCAGCGACTCGCCACGCCAGTCCGTGACACCACGCACGCTGTCCCTGATGTCGAGGATGGCGTCGACGTTGCGGCATAACAGATCCAGGTACCGGGTGTCGTGGAACGCCCGGTACATGGCGAGGTACGAGCGAAGGATGTAGGACTGTCCCCAGGCCAGCGAACCTCGGTTCTCGTTCGGCACGTCCGGCTGCTGTACCCCGTGCTCGGTGAAGTACGCGTCGGCCCAGTCGTAGGTGGCGCGCAGGGCGTAGTCGCGGCCCTCGGCCCGAGCGGGGGCCGCCGTGGCAAAGCCGCCGACGGCGCCGAGTCCGAGCGCGGCGCCGGCGTGGAGCAGTCGCCGTCGTCCGAGGGTGTGGTCGCTGGTCATGGAAACTCCAATCGGTGAGTCATCCTTTGACCGCGCCCTTCATCCCTTCGAGGATGTGGCGCTGCATCAGGACGAAGAACACGATGACGGGGATCAGTGAGATGACCGTGCCGGCGGCCAGCGAGCGCACGTCGGTGCCGGTGACGCCGGTGAGGTAGGAGATGCCGAGGGCGATGGGGTACTTGCTGGTGTCCTTGAGCACCACGAGTGGCCAGATGAAGCTGTTCCACACGGAGATGAAGCCGAAGATGGCCAGGACGGCGAACGCGGGTTTGGCGGCCGGCAGCATCACGTGCCAGAACACGCCCCACTCCCGGCAGCCGTCCATTCTGGCCGCGTCCTCAAGTTCCTTCGGCACACCGGCGAACGTCTGGCGCAGCAGGAAGATGCCGATGGCCGACAGCAGGCCGGGCAGGATGACGCCGGCGTAGGTGTCGGCCAGCCCGAGCTCGGAGACCACCAGGAACCGAGGGATGAGCATCAGCTCACCCGGCAGGAACATGGTGGAGAGAAAGAGGAAGAAGACCAGTGTGCGGAACCGGAATCGCATCCGGGCCAGGGGGTAGGCCGTCAGGGCCGACACCGCCAGGTAGGCGGGCACCATCACGCCGACGTAGATCGCCGAGTTGAGCAGGTAGCGGGGAAAGTCGATGACCGTCCAGGCGCGGACGAACCACTCGAACACCGGCGGACTGGGAATCAGGTCCGGCGGGAACGAGAACACGTCCTGCGTGGCGGGTTTCAGTGAGGCCGAGACGAGCACCACGAACGGCGCGACGAAGACGATGGCCAGGATGGTGAGCAGGAGGTAGTTGCCGGCCAGCGTTGTCGCACGGCGGCGGCGGCTTCGCGCGGCGGTCATCGGCGATTCCTGGCCTTGGCCAGTGAATGAAGCTGATCCCGTGTGTTCCGGGCGTGCGTTGTCGGGTCTTGTCGGTGGGGTCGGCTAGGTTGACCTCGATGTCTCTTTACCGGATTTTCCCCACACCCGACCAGGAGGTCGGGTTGTTGGAGCATGGTCGGCATGCCCGGTTCGTGTGGAACCTCGCTGTCGAGCAGCACGCGCATTGGCGGCCGGGACGCACCTCGGCGCCGGGCTACAACGAGCAGGCCCGCCAGTTGACCGAGGTCCGCGCGGAGTTCGCGTGGTTGCGGGCTGGATCGCAGACGGTGCAGCAGCAGGCGTTGCGGGACTTCGCCCAGGCGATGCGGAGCTTCTTCGCCCGCATCCACCGCCGCCCGTCGTGGCGCAAAGCGGGGCGGCATGAGGGGTTCCGGCAGGTCGCCGTCCGCCCCGAGCACGTGCAGCGGATCAACCGCAAGACGGGTCGGGTGTGGGTGCCCAAGGTCGGCTGGGTGCGGTTCCGCTGGTCCCGCGCTGTGCCCGATGGGGTGCAGTCGTATCGGGTCACCCGGGATCGGGCGGGGCGGTGGCATCTTGCGTTCGCCGCCATCCCCGAGCCGATCCCCGCACCCGGTAACCGCCAGGTGGTCGGTGTGGACCGGGGTGTGGCAATCTCGGCTGCCCTGTCGATCGGGGAACTGCTGACCGCACCCGGCCTGACAGTCGGTGAGCGGGAGCGGCTTCGGCGTCTGGAACACACATTTGCCCGCTGCCGGCGCGGGTCGAACCGGCGTCGGCGGGTCAAGGCGGCGATCACGAGACTCAAGGCTCGCGAGGCGGATCGGCGTAAAGAGTGGGTGGAGAAGACCTCCACCGACCTGGCCCGCAATTTTGATCTGATCCAGGTCGAAGACC
Source organism: uncultured Actinomycetota bacterium (assembly GCA_963826035.1). Classification (GTDB taxonomy): domain Bacteria; phylum Actinomycetota; class Actinomycetes; order Mycobacteriales; family Pseudonocardiaceae; genus Actinophytocola. The sequence continues at coordinate 16,293 of CAWGVZ010000011.1, forward strand.
TGCAGATCCGCAGCATGACTCGCTCGGCGCGGGGCACGGTCGACCGGCCCGGTACCAACGTTCGGGCGAAGGCGGGGTTGAACCGAGGCATCCTCGCCAACGCCTGGGGACGACTTGTCACTCGGTTGGAGCACAAGGCTTCCGGTCGGGTGGAGAAGATCAACGCTGCGTACACGTCGCAAACCTGCTCGGTCTGCGGGCATTGCGCGTCGGACAACCGTGAGAGCCAAGCGGTGTTCCGGTGCACAGCCTGCGGGCATCAGGCCAATGCCGACGTCAACGCCGCACGCAATATCGCCGCCGGACGGGCGGTGACAGCGCGGGGAGCCCTCCAGCCGTTGGGCGGGGCGATGAACCGTGAACCTCAACCTGCTACCTCCGCTGTATAAGCGCTGATCGTGGGTTGGAATCCCCGTCTTTAGGGCAGGGGAGGACGTCAACGCCGCTCCCTGGTGAGCCGGTAGTTGAGCACCGCCAAGATGATCATGATTGCCCAGAGCACCAGCGCCACGGCGCTCGCGTAGCCGAACTCGTAGTCCTCGAATGCCTTCGACCACACGTAGTAGCCGAGGGTCATGGTGCTGTCCTGCGGGCCGCCCCTGGTCATCACGTACACCGAGGTGAAGACCTGCATCGCGTCCAGCATGGCCATGGTCGACGTCACCGCCACGTACGGGACCATCAGCGGCAGGGTGATCTTGCTCAGCCGATGCCAGACCCCGGCGCCGTCGAGCTCGGCGGCCTCGTAGAGGTCACCCGGGATCGCCTGGAGACCGGCCAGGTAGATCATCATGTAGATCCCCATGCTCTTCCAGCCCTCGATCAGGATCAGGCTGGGCAGCGCCCAGGTCGAGTCCAGCAGCCAGGCGGTGGGCTCGTCGGTGATCCCGAGGCTGGTCACGATCCAGCTCGCCACGCCTTCCGCGTCCAGGACGTACTTCCAGGTGACGGCAACCGCGACCATGGAGACCACGACCGGCATGACGATCGCCAGGCGGAACATCTGGATGCCGCGGATCCGCTGGTTGACCAGTACGGCGAGCAGCAACGGCGCGGCCACGGCGAGCGGGAGCATGCCGGCCAGGAACAACACCGAGTTGACCAGTGCCTCGTGGAACCGGGGGTCGTCGAGCATGCGCTCGAAGTTGTCCGGCCCGACCGCCACCGGCGCGGAGATCCCGTCGTATTCGAAGAACGCGAGCTGCAGGGCCTGGGCGGCCGGCCAGACGAAGAACACGGCGAACAGGGCCAGGCCCGGCAGCATGAACAGCCACGGTGACCAGAACGGGAAGTGGTCGGCTCGCGCCCGCCGCGGCGAGGCGGGCGTCCGGGGCCGACGTGGCGGTGGCGGGGTCCGATCGGCCACGGCCGTCGACTGCCGCGGATCGCTTCCGGACATCTCACCTCCGGCCGACGTATGGGCTAATTTGGGTCGCCTGTAACACAAGATCGTCGCGTCCTAAACGGTGGCGAGACTATAAGCGGGACGATCAGTCGCCGTCTACCCCGTGCTCAGTGCCTTTATCTCAAGTCGTTCCGGTTGGCTATTGACGTGCGCCTAGTGATGTCCGAAACTGGCCGCCGTTGCACCTCGTGCCCAGGAGAGACCATGCGACCACACATGTCGATCTTCCGCCCGGCTCGATCCTTACGTGCTCTCGCCGCGTCGATGGTCGTGCTGATGGCCGCGACCGGCTGCATCAGCGGCGCCGGCGGAGACGAGCCGGCTCAGCGGTCCTCCGAGATCGGCGGGGAGGTCGAGTGGTGGACGATCAACCTGCAGGCCAACTACTCCGACTACATCCAGGGCCTGATCGACACCTACGAGGAGCAGCACCCCGGCACCACCATCAAGTGGGTCGACGTTCCCGGAGCCGACCTCGCCACGAAGCTACTGGCGGCGCTCGCGTCCGGCGAACCACCCGACCTGGTGAACATCGCGTCGGCGGATCTCGGCCGGTTCCAGAAGTCGCTGACCGACCTCAACGACCACTTCGCGGCTGACGACCTGGACGCCTATCAGCCATCGCTGGTCGAGCCGCTGAAGAAGGACGACGCGCTGACGGCGCTGCCCTGGTACAACGGGGGATCCCCGGTCATGGCCTATCGCAAGTCCGCGATGGCGGGCACCAGCTTCGACGCGGCGAACCCGCCGGCCACCCTCGACGAGGTCCTCGAGTTGGCCGCCGAGGTCAAGCAGAAGTCCGGCGTGGCCGGGATGAACGCGATCCCGTCGTTGGCATCGAGTACGGGTGCGTTGTTGGTGCTGCCCTACCACGGGGTCGGTGTGTTGAACGAGGACCGCACGGCGCCCACGTTCAACACACCGGAGATGGTCCAGATCCTCGAGGAGTGGAAGGGCGCCTACGACTCCGGGGCGATCGCGCCCGGTGCGGTTTCCAAGGACGGCCGGAACCTGCCGGAGAACCTGGAGAACCGTCGCGTCGCGTTCCTCGTGAACATTCCGGCCACGCTACTGGTCAACACCCAGAAGAACGCTCCGGAGGTGTACGCCGATCTGGTGGTGACGCCGGGTGTGCGTACACCGGAGGGCAAGCTGCTGCTGCCCGGGCAGCAGACCTTCGCCATCCCCAGCGGCTCGGACAACAAGGCGACCGCCGCGGACTGGCTCAAGTTCGTCACCAACGCCGAGAACCAGCTGGAGTTCTGCAAGATCGTGGCGATCTACCCGTCCACGAAGGCGACGCTGGACGATCCGTACTTCGACAGCGAAGGCGACGACGCGATCGCCGTCGCACGCAAGAGCATCGTCGACACGGTGTCCGATCTACAGGACGGGGCGTTGGGCACGGCCATGGACTCCAAACTCGCCGAACTGTTCAACGAACAGATCCGCGCCTACCTCCAGGGTGACGTCGACGCGCAGACGGCCCTCGACACCGCCGAGCAGCAGTGGACCGCGGAGCTCGCGCGATGAGCGGAGCTCGCGGAGCGAATCAACAACACAGGGCGGGGCCACTTCGGGTCGGCGTGGTCGGCGCGGGAATCATGGGCACCGGCAACGCCCGGGTGCTCGACTCACTCGCCGAGTCGGAGGTGACGGCGGTCGCCAGCAGGACGCGGGACGGCGCCGAGAAGCTGGCGGGCGAGCTCGGTGGGCGGCCGGCGGTCTTCGACGACTACGAGCAGTTGATCCGCTCCGGCACCGTGGACGCCGTGGTCGTGACCACGCCCGACCACCTGCACGCCGACGTGGTGGTGGCGGCCGCGGCCGCCGGGCTGCATGTGCTGGTGGAAAAGCCGTTCACCACCTCGGTCGCCGACGCCGACCGCTGCGTGCGGGCCGTGCGCGAGGCCGGCGTGGTGGCCATGTGCATCTTCAACCACCGCTGGGTCCCCGCCTACGCACAGGCCAAGGACCTGATCGCCGGCCTCGGCAGCCCGGCCGTCGGCTACGCGCGCAAGGACGACACCATCTACGTCCCGACCGAGATGCTCGGCTGGGCCGGGAGCACCACCTGTGCCTGGTTCCTGTCCAGCCACGACATCGACCTCGTCACCTGGCTGTTCGACGACGAGATCGACCAGGTGTTCGCCACCGCCCGGTACGGCAAGCTGCGGTCGCTGGGGATCGACACCCCGGACGGCATCCAGATCCAGGCCCGGTTCAGCCGGGGGGCGGTGGCGACCTTCGAGTCCGCCTGGATCTACCCCAACACGTTCCCGACGATGGTCGACAGCTACGTGTCGCTGATCTGCGACGACGGCGTGATCCAGCTGGACCGTCAGCAGGAGAACATCATGGTCGCCACCGACAACGGGGTGGCGTTTCCCCGGAACCTGCTGCAGCGCGTGGTGCACGGAGTACGCGCCGGCGCCTACCGGGACGCCATCGCGCACTTCGTCGACTGCGTCCTCCACGGCACCGAGCCGCTGATCACCGTGGAGAGCTCCCGTCACGTCACGGCCGTGCTGGCGGCGGCGCACGAGTCGATCGCGTCGGGCCAGCCGGTTCCCGTCGCGGGACCGGAGGCCCGATGACCCGCCGTTGGGTGGAGAGCCCGCCGCACGTCGACCACGACCGGATGCGGCACATCAGCGACCAGCACCTGCTCGACTCGCTCGACCTCACCACGCCGGGACTCGAGCCCGTCGAGCTGGCGGAGGACACCGAGGCGGCGCTGCGTGCGTGGCGGACCTTCCGGGCCGGGGGAAAGGCGCCGGTCCCCGTGGCCGACCTCGGCCGGTGGGCGCGGCGCCGCGCGTCCCGGCCGTCGGTGCCGCCGGCCGACACCACGCTGCGCATGCCGGAGGCCGTGCGCCACATCATCGGCAGCCGGGGTGGACACGGCGGGTTCCGCGAGGTGGCCGACGCCCTGCTGGACACTGAGATCGACTTCACCGACGCCAGCCGCGGCCGGTCGAGCTTCTACGGTTTCCACTACCTGTACTGGATGCGGCCGCTGCTGGAGGCCTACGCCCTGACCGGGCGACCGGAGTACGCCGCCCGGTACGGCGAGCTGTTCACCCAGTGGTACGACCTGCGCGACCAGGTGGTCGGGGACTGGCCGGGGCTGGACGTCATCTGGTACTCGCTCGGGGTCTGGGCCCGCGGCGGCATGTTCAACCAGGTGATCTCCCTGCTCTCGGGCGAGCCGGCGTTCACCGACGAGCAGTGGCGGCGAACCATGAAGTGCCTGCTGGGCGGCGCGCGCTGGGCCGCCGAGGAGCATGCGGCGTTCCGGCAGGGCAACTGGCAGCTGGCGTCGGTCAGCGAGCTGGCGCACACCGCGTCGCTCTATCCGGAGCTCACGGAGCACCAGGCCTGGCGCGAAGTGGCGCAACGCCGGGTCGAGGACCATCTGGAGCTCGACTTCTACGCCGATGGCGGCCACCACGAACGCGCGCCGAGCTACCACACGATGTGCCTGCAGGCGCTGCATGTGGTGGCGCTGTCGGCCGACCCGGACCAGTGGCCCATCATCGATCATCCGCGGATGCGTGCCGCACACGCCTGGCTGGCCGAGATGGCGCACCCGGCGGGCTGGGTACCGCATCTGCAGGACTCACACGTCGTCCGGCCCGCCGAGATGCTGTTGGTCGGCCACCACCTGTACGGCGTCCCGGCCTGGAAGTGGCTGGTCGAGAGCTGGCTGGACGCCGACCTGATCGTGGACCGGCTGGACCGGTTGGGACCGCGGCCGGACGGCACCGATCCGGTCGAGTTCTTCCAGGCGGCACCCAGCGCCGAGCCCGATCGGCGCAGCAGGCTCCTTCGGTCAAGCGGGTACGCGGTTCTTCGCGGGGGCTGGTCGATCGAGGACCCGGCCACCGTGGTGAACCTGGGCCCCTACGTCGGCCACGAGCTGGAACCGCACTCGCACCACGCGTCGCTGGACTTCGTCATCTCGGGCTGGGGTGAGCCACTCGCCTGGGAGGCGGGCGGGCCGCCCAGCTACGACGACCCCGGCTACTACTCCTGGTACCAGGCCGGACGGGGCCACAACAGCGTGGTGCTCGACGGTGAACCCAACTCGGCCGGGCGTAACACGGTCGTGGACTCGTTCTTGGCGCTGGGGCCCGACGGCTCCGGTGTCGATGTGGTGGCCGGCCGGCACGACGCGTTCGCCGTGCGGCACCGGCGACGGATGATCTTCGTCCGCTCGGCGCCCGCGTACTGGTTGGTGGTCGATGACATCGGCGACAGTGGGCCGGTCGGCTCCACGTGGACGATCCACGGCCGGTCGCCGTGGCGGGCCGACGGCGAACGCCGGTATGTCAGCGAGTCCGGTCCCGGTCTGGTGGTGGTGCCGGTCGAGGTTCCGGCCGGCGTCGAGCACGGCACCGGCCCGGCCCGGCTGCCGTCGAACCAGGCCGACGGCCCGGATGCCCGGACCCGGCGCCTTCAGCCCGACGAGTACGGCACCATCCACGGCCTGCACCTGGCGCACGAGCGGGGAACGGTGCGGACCGTCCTGGTGCCGTTCCAGGAGGAGGCACCGGAAGTGGTCGTCGAGCCTGGACCGCTGAGCGTCCGGTTCGCGGACGTCCACGACACGTTCGGCCCGGACGGCTGGACCCGCTCCTACGGCGACGGCTCGACCGAGCGAGCACGCTGGGACCTCGACCCCGAGCGACCGGACCCGCACGACGACCGGATCACCGGCCGTGGGCTCCTCGCCTGGTGGTGCCGGGTCAACGAGGGGGGCCTGGTGGCGGAGGTCCACACGGACCGGACGACCACGGTCGCCGTCCAGGCGCCGACCGGTGCGGTGACGGTCAACGGCGTCGAGGTCTCCCCGGAAGGCGACGGTCCGAGGCAGGTGATGTTGCCCTCCGTTGGTCGTTGGACGATCCGCGTGGCCAGGCCGGTCGCCCATGGGTGAGATCGGTGCGACCGACCTGGGGTTGCTGGACGTCGCCGCGTCGCTGGGCCGCCATCCCGCGCACGACGTGGGCAGCGGGACGCCCGCCGCCATGATCGCCGAGCTTGACCGCTACGGGATCGGCGAAGCCATGGTCTCGCATTCACTGGCGACCCACCACGATCCGGCGGCCGGCAACGCCCGGCTGCTGGCCGAGGTCGCGACCGAGCCTCGGCTGCGCGCGTGCTGGACGGTTCTCCCGTCGACGTGCGGTGAGCTGCCGGACGGGCCGACCCTGGTGGCGCGGGCAAGTGCCAGCGGCGTGGCGCTGCTGACCGCACGGCCCGGCTCACACGGTTACGACCTGGCCGGGCCGGACCTGGCGCCGCTACTGGCCGCGGCGGCGGAGCGGGGGCTGCCGATGCTCGTCGACGCGACCGAGACCGACTGGCGAACGCTGGAGACGGTCGGGGCGGCGCACCCGGATCTGTGGTTGATCGTCACCAACGTCGGCTACCGGGAGTCGCGGCGACTCTGTGGCCTGATGGAGCGTCGTCCTCGGGTGCTGGTGTGCACGGCCAACCTGTCCGGGCACCTCGCGCTCGAGTACCTGGTCGACAGGTTCGGCGCGCACCGGGTGGTGTTCGGTACCGGGCAGCCGGTGCGTGACCCGGCTGAGGCGGTGATCCGCTTGCTCTGGTCCGAGCTGGGCGACGCCGAGGCACGAGCGGTCGGCGGCGAGACGATGCGCCGGCTGCTCGCCATTCCCCGAAGCGCACTGGAGGTTCGTTGAACGGCCCCGCGGGCGCGCGACGGGCGCACGGCCGCGAGGCGTGGGCGGGTGCGGCGATCCTGGACGCGCACGCGCATGTCGGGCCCTACCACCGGTTCTTCGCGGCCGATCCGAGCGGCGAGGCCATGGTGCGGGTGATGGACCGGTGCGGGGTCGCCGCGGCAATCGTGTCCAGCTTGCTGGCCGTGGAGCTCGACACCGCGGTCGGCAACGAGGAGACGGTGGCGCTGTGCGAGGCGTATCCCGATCGGTTCGCCGGCTATCTGGTGGTCAACCCCTGGCAGGATCCCGCCGGGCAGATCGACCGCTGGCACGACCACCCGTCGTTCGTGGGGGTCAAGCTCCATCCCGACCTGCACGAGTACCCGCTGGACGGTCCCCGTTACGCGCCGGTGTGGGAGTACGCGGAACGAACGGCGCGTCCCGTATTGGTCCACACGTGGGCCGGCTCGCCGTTCGACGATCTGTCGCATGTGGACAGAGTGGCCGAGAGCCACCCGGAGGTCTGGCTGCTGGCCGGGCACGCGGGCGTGGCACCGAGCGCCTTCGACCGGGCGATCGAGGTGGCCCGGCGTCATCCGCGGGTGCTGCTCGAAGTGTGCGGTTCGCACATCCATGGCCGGCACATCGTCGACATGGTTCGGGCGGTCGGCGCCGGGCAGGTGGTGTTCGGCTCCGACTTCCCCTTCATCGATCTGCGGATGTCGTTGGGGCGGGTGGTGTTCGCACAGCTCTCCGACGCCGACCGCGCGGCCGTGCTCGGCGCCACGATGGCGGGGGTGCTGGGCGCGGTCCTCCCCGACCGGTTCGGGCGATCCGGCAGACTGACGCCGTGAACGACGACGTCTCCCGGTCGACCAGGGCGCCCGGTGACCACGTGGTCCAGGTTCGGGCGCCGGTGACCATCGGCGTCGTCGGGCCGTCCGATGTGGTGCAGAGCATTCTGAGCCTCGACACGGCACTCAGCGGCAACGCGCGGCTGATCGGGGCCGCGCATCACACGGACTCGGAATCGCTGGCCCAGGCGCAGACGGTGAGCGAGCAGGCGGACATCATCCTGTTCACCGGGCCACTGCAGTACGACCTCGCCGCCGAACATCTGCCGATCCCGTCCACGTTCGTGCCGATCAGCGGCACGTCGTTGTTCTCGGCGCTGATCCGGGGCTCGGCGAACCCGGCCATCGTGATGGAGCGGATCAGTATCGACTCGATCTCGCTGGCGGAGGTTCGTGAGGCGTACGCCGACATCGGCCGTGACGCTGGTCGGCTGCACATCGCACCGTATGACGGTCCGTCCTCGGTCGACGATTTCGGCGAGTTCCATGCCGGCCTGTTTCGGTCCGGTGCGACCACGGCGGCGTTCACGACCGTCAAGTCGGTGGCGAACCGTCTGGAGGAGGAGGGGATCCCGGTCGTCCGGATGGCACCGACCACGGCCGTGCTGCGCAACGCGGTGGTCACGAGTGCCCTGTTGGGCAGCGGGTCGTTGCTGGAGGAGGCCCAGCTGGTGCTGATGACCGTCCACGTCACCTCTCCCGGCGGCTCGGGTCACTGGGGCTGGAGCAACTATCGGCTGCAAGGCACTCGGCTCGCCGTGCACCAGGTCCTGCTGGACGAGGTCGAGGAGGCCGGTGCCGCACTGCTGGCGTATGAGGGCATGACGTTCGGCATCACCGCGACCGCCGGGGCGTTGCGTCAGCTGACCGACAATCTTCATACGGCGCCGTTCGTCGACCGGCTGGAGGCCGCGCTGGGGCTGACCGCCTTCGTGGGGATCGGTACCGGTCGCACGGTGCAAGAGGCAGATGCCAACGCACAGCAGGCGTTGGGGCTGGCGCAGAGCCATGTTGGGCATCCGGCGCAGGTGGTGGGTGCCGATGGTGCGGTGGTGGGGCTGCCGCCTCGGTCACGGCGTCGTCCGCGGGTGGTGGCTGACGACAAGTACGCGCATGAGCGTGAGTTGCTACGCCGGATCGTGGTGGCATTGCCGGACACCGAACCAGAGCCGTTGATCGTGGACGCCGCCCGGATCGCCGCGGCTTTGTCGGTCACGTTACGCAGCGCCCGTCGCATTCTGCACAGCCTGGTCGCGGCCGGCATGGCCTGGACCATGCCACCCGCCCTGTCACCCGGAGGTGGCCGCCCCCGGCAACGCTACCGGCTCCTCATCCAAAAACTCGAACCCCGCTGATACGCGGGACATCAGTGTTTCGCTCCGGTGGAGTCGAGATGGTTGCGGAGTGCGGCTGCCAGCGGTGCGACTTCGGGGTCGACGACGATGTTCACGTCGCGAGTCGTACCGTCTGGACAGCGAGTCGTACCGTCTGGACCGCGAAACGTACCGTGGAGTCAGCGAGTTCTCCGTTGCCGTGTTGACCACGCGAGCCCTGTGCCGGGCCGGATCGTACGACTCGCTGTCCATAACGTACGACTCGCGGGCTGCGTTCTTGATCTGGCCTGCTCACAGTGCGACGGCCTCCGCGTGGGCAGTGGCCGAGACACGTGCGCGGAGCAGATCATCGCACACGACATCCACGTGGACGCCCAGCATTACGCTGAGCTCCTCACTCATGCCCGCGATGCGCATCAGGGGATTACCGCTCTCCTGCTTGAGGTCGACGAGGATGTCGATGTCGCTGGTGGTAGCTGTTCAGCTGGTGTCGCGTGATCTCGGCGTGTCGAGTTGATCTTGCGGTGGAGTCGGGCAGGGTGTCGTTGTGTCCGGTGGTCCGTCTTATGAGGAGCTTGTCGCGGACAACGCTGCGCTGCGGGCGGAGAACGCGGGGCTGCGCGGCGAACTCGATGAGTTGAAGAAGATGGTTGCGGCGCTGACGGAGCGGGTTGGCGAGCTGGAACGTGAGCGGGCTGCGGATTCGTCGAACTCGTCGCGGCCGCCGTCGTCGGATGCGCCGTGGTCGAAGCAGCCGGCGAAGAAGCGTTCGTCGCGGACCAGGTCGGGGCGCAAGCCGGGTAAGCAGCCGGGTTCGGCGTCGTTCTCGCGAAGTCTCGTTGATGATCCTGATGCGCGGTGGGAGATCCATCCGGATCGCTGTGGGTCCTGTGACGCCTCCCTGCGCGGGGCCGGAGAGCACGGCCGTCAGCGGCGTCAGGTCGTTGATATCCAGCCGGTGCCGCCGCCGACGGTGACCGAGTATCAACGGGTATCTAAGGTGTGTCGGTGTTGCGGGACGGTGACCACCCCGGGCTGGGACGGTCAGGGGATGCCGGTCGAGCACAGAGAGATCGTGGCCGCGCCGGGATCGCCGGTGCGGATCGGCCCGGAAACCCTGGCCCGTGCCGCGCTACTGACGTGCGCGCACTATCTGCCGATCGGCCGGGCCCGGGATCTGGTGGAGAAGTTGTGTGCGATCGACGTCTCCACCGGGTTTCTCGCCGGGGTCCGTGGCCGCGCCGCGCGCAGGCTGGAGAAGAAGTTCCTCGCCCACATGCAAACCCTGCTCGCCGGTGCGCCGGTGCTGCACGCCGATGAGACCACTGGACGCGCCGCCGGATCGCTGGCCTATGTGCATGTCGCCTGCACCGAGTACCTGACCCTGCTGCACGTCGGTGGGCGCACCAAAGACGATATCGACGCCGGTGGTGTCCTGCCCGCGTTCAGCGGGATCCTGGTCCGCGACGGCTATGCCGGCTACCAGCACCTGACCCGGGCCCTGCACGCCTGGTGCGCAGCCCACCTCTTGCGTGATCTGCGGTCGATCTCCGACGCCGATCCTGACGGGCAACTCTGGGCGACCGCGATGGCCAACACCCTGCTCGAGGCCCACCACGCAGCACAACAGGCCCGCGACCACGGCGCGACCGCACTGGACACGGCCGTCCTGACCGCGATCCGCAACCACTACCGCGGCGCACTGGCCCGAGGACGAGACGACAACCACGAACAACGCGGGACACTCGCGACCGACGCGAGAACCTTGATCCGCCGATACCACCGATACGAAGACATGATCCTGCGCTTCGCCACCGACCTCACCGTGCCATTCACCAACAACGTCGCGGAACGAGCGGCCCGACCAGTCAAGATCCAACAACGCACCTCCGGCGGCGCCTGGCGCACACTGACCGGACTCACATCGACTTCGCAATCGTCCAGTCCTACCTGGACACCGCCACCAAATGGGGCCTGGACAAACTCAACGCACTCCACCAACTCTTCACCACCGGCGCATGGCTACCACCAGCCCTCATGCCAGCTGAATAGGTACGTTCAACGCCCTATTCAACGCCCCCATGGGGTCCTTCAGGACACGGCCACCGTCCCGAAGTAACCAGAATGTCCGTGAGTAGCACAGCGTGGATACCGGCGAGGTCGTGTGGCTGCCGAGCTACTTCACCCAGGTGCCGCACGCCGTCCTCAACCCGCCCGGCGGAGTCTGGTGCTTCCGGGGGGTCCCGATCGTGTGGTCGCTGTGCGGCCGGGCGGTCGACGCCACGGGCGAGACGAAACGCCGCCAGCACTGCGTGGCCTGCGAACGGCTGGCATACCAGATGACGGCCGGAAGGGGGACCGATGACTAGACCGCCGAGCGCCGAGGCGTAACCGCCACCAACCCTGGCGAAGGCCGCCACCACGCTGGACTCGACTGCTTTCACCGCCGTATCCGCTCCAGCGTGTCACGCACCGTGTCGGCGGTCAGCACGGGCGCCGGCACGATCTCGAGATGCCCATCCCGTTCCGTGATTTCGAGAGGTTGACCCGCCTCTCGCGCGGACTGCCGGACAGCCGAAGGTGTGGCGCCGGTTTCCCGGAGCAGCACCCTGCGCAGCTGGACCGGCGTGCCGAAGCCGCTGGCCCGGGCGACCTGCGTCATGTCGAGCCGGGTCTGTTCGAGCAGCCGCTGGGCGTGCCGGACCCGCCGCTGGGTGACGTAGTCCCGGAACGTGGTGTCCAGTTCGGACCGGAAGAGGTGCGAGATGTGGAAGGGGCTCACACCGACGGAGGTCGCCACGCTCCGCAGCCGCATCCGGGGATCGGTGAAGTGCCGGTCGACATACCGGCGGACGAGTTCAAGCGTCGACGTTCGTGTCGGGGTCCGTCGGTGCCGGGCGGCCAGCGCGTCGACCACCCGCTCGGACCAGGCCGCGACAGCGACCGGTTCGTGCAGGTCGGCCAGCTCGGCAAGCTCGCGGTAGGGGACGGCGGCGCAGACGGCCATCCAGTCCGCGGCCGTGCCGACGCCGAGCCGCCCGCCCAGCACGGCGGTGGCCGACAGCACCTGACCCAGCAGCCAGCGCCGGACCAACTCGTCGTCGTCGCCGGACTGGTCGATGACCGTGCCGAACCAGTCCCGCAGAAGTCGGCTCGCGCGGTCGGTCTCGCCCCGGATGATCGCGCGGGCCAGCTCGCGGTGGATATCGTGCGGCGCCGTGACATCTCGTTCGCCGCCTGCTGTGCCGGCCGAGATCACCCGGTCCGGCCCGAGCGTCAACTTGGCACGATGCGCCCGCCGCGCTGAGGAGACCGCATCGGCAACCGCGTTCGGGCCGATGGACACCTGACCGATGGCGACCGTCACGGTGACATCCCCGCCGGCGCGCACCTCGTGGAGAACCCCCGCCGCCACGCGTTCGGCCCGGCGTCTCAGTTCGTGCGCGGTCGCCGAGCGCAGGATCAGCAGCCACTCGTCCGGGTAGGCGGGCTGGACGCTGGCACCGGTCTCCTGCTGGAGCGCGTCGTCGATGATGCACCGGAGTGCGCGACGCGTGCGGTCCGCCCATCCGTCGACGGCGTGCGCCCGCGGGAGGAACTCGTCCACGTCGACCATGAGGCAGCAGGCGGCGGACATGCGCCCAGCGTATCCGAATTTTGGACGTCCGAAACCTCGCTGGATCGTGGCCTTTACTCTGTCAGGCTGACCTGGTTCGACAGTGTGCCCAGCCCGGCGATGGTCGCGTGCATGACGTCGCCGTCAGCGAGTGGCGAGATGCCGGCCGTGGTGCCGGTCGCGATCACGTCACCCGGTTCCAGCGTCATACCGTCGGTCAGGTCCTCGATGAGCCTGGGGATGTCGAAGACCATCTGCCCGGTGTTCGCCTGCTGGCGCACCTCGCCGTCGATCACGAGCGTCATGTCGAGCCGCCCCGGGTCGGGCACCTCGTCGGCCGTGACCAGGTAGGGCCCGAGCGGCGCGAAGCCGTCGAACGCCTTGAACTGGTCCCATGGCACGTTCCGCCGGTGGTTGACCAGCTGCAGGTCTCTGGCTGTCAGGTCGTTGATGATCGTGTAGCCGGCGACGACACGGCGCCATTCGGCGGCTGGCACGTCCCGGCACCGGGTCCCGATCACGACGGCCAGCTCCACCTCGTGCTCGACATGCCTGGTACGGGCCGGCGAGCGGACGACGGTGCGATGACCGGTCAGCGCCGATGGCGGCTTGAAGAACAGGACCGGGTCCGGTGGCACCGCGAGGCCGCTCTCCTCGGCATGGGCCCGGTAGTTCAGGGCCATGCAGCACACCTTGCCGCACCGGGCCACCGGCGGCTCGAAGATCACCGTCTCCTCGGCGAGTACGTCCTCGTCGGCCGCCTCGTTGTGCGCGACGCGGACAATCTCGGTGGCGTCGGCGATGCCGTACCGCTCGAGGAACGCGAGTGGATCGTCGTCGGGCGCCGGCCGCCGCAGCGACACCAGGCCATGGCCCGGATGCCAAGCGGCGAGCTCGACCGGCTCACCGGGGGAGCGCCGAACGCGTCCGAGGTGCACGTGTGTCTCGCTCTCCTCCGGCGGCATGTTCGCGAGTCAGCACAGCACGGCCGGTGACGCCCGACAAGATTCGGCTGATGCGGTCGGTGCACGGTTGGTGCGGCGATGGTTGACGGCCGCACCTCCGCGCCGCCTACGGTCGGGGATGAGAGCCGCCGGCGTGCGCGGCACGACGTTGGAGGTCTGGAGTGGCTCGGAAACTGGACCGCGGCAACGCCCTGTACGCCCGCGCCCGCGCGGTGATCGCCGGAGGGGTCTCGAGCGACGCACGACGCCTTCCCGGGACGCCGATCTACGTCGACCGGGCTGCCGGGAGCCGGTTCTGGGATGTGGACGACAACAGCTACATCGACTACGTGCTCGGCCAGGGACCGGCCATCCTCGGGCACAGCCCGGCCGTGCTGGCCGAGGCGGTGTCGGCCCAGATGCGCCGCGGCGTGACGTACTCGGCGCAACACCTCACGGAGATCGAGGTGGCCGAACGCGTCCAGTCGATGGTCCCCTGCGCGGAGCTCATCCGCTTCAACTCGGTCGGCTCCGAAGCGGCGCACGCCGCTGTCCGGCTCGCCCGCGGACACACCGGCCGGGCCAAGATCATCAAGTTCGAAGGTCATTACCACGGCTGGTACGACCCGGTGCTGTTCAGCGTGCATCCGCCGCTCGACCAGGCCGGTCCGGCGAGTCGTCCGGAACTGGTTCCCGGGTCGGCCGGAGTGGCGGGGAACCAGGCCGCCGATCTGGTGCTGGCTCCGTGGAACGACCTCGAGGCGTTCACGGCGGCGGTCGCCCGGCATCGAGGCGAGATCGCCGCCGTCATCATGGAGCCGGTCCTGTGCAACTCCGGTGCCATCACCCCGCGGGATGGCTACCTCGCCGCCGTGCGGCAGGTCTGCGACGAAGAAGGCATCCTGTTGATCTTCGATGAGGTGATCACCGGTTTCCGGCTGGCCGCGGGAGGGGCGCAGGAAATGCTGGGGATCACGCCCGACCTCGGCGTCTTCGGCAAGGCGATGGCCGGTGGGATGCAGGTGTCGGCGTTGGCCGGGAAGGCCGAGGTGATGGAGTCGATCGCCTCGGGCAAGGTCGCCCATGCCGGCACCTTCAACTCCCATCCGGTCGCCATGGCGGGAGCCCGTGCGGTCCTCGAGGTCCTCGACGAGAAACGCGATGACATCTATCCCGCGATGGAACGGCTGGGCCGAAGGCTGATGGACGGCATGGTCGCGATCGCGTCTCGCCTGGGCGTGCCGATGCTCGTCCAGGGCACGGGCCACCTGTTCCAGCTCTACTTCACCGAAGCGACTGATGTCCGCGACTACCGCGACTTCGCGGCCGTGGACCGGCCCACCATGGCGCGGTTGCACGGCCTGCTGCTGGACGAGGGGATCAACATGGTGCCGCGAGGCCTGTGGTTCCTGTCGGCCGCACACACCGACGAGGACATCGACAAGACCCTGCGCGCCTTCGAGAACGCACTCAACCGGATCTGAGCTGAACCGGGAGAACTCGGCTCGCGGCTGTCTCAGTGTCTGTTGGTGGATCGCGCCGGCGACTGACACAGGTGCTGATGCTGCGTCACGGGCTGGGGTTCGCGTTGGAGATTGTTCGGCTCGTCCGCGAGCTGCCCGATCCGGTCGCGGTGCGGTGCATTGTCGGCGCGAGGGGATGCACTACGTGTGCTTCCACTACGAGTTCGAGCACGATCTGTCCAGTCCGGACACGGATCCGGACGAGAAATTGCTGACCGACTGGCCGGACGGGCCGCCAGCGAATTGGGAGAACCAGTCGCTGCCCGACTATGCAGGCAGCGATGCGTGCAGCGACCGTGTACGAGTAGCTGTGCGGCTGGGCGGACAGCTACTGGGCCGACAGTGACCCAGAACTCTGTCTGCGGTGTCAGCCGGGCGTGATGCTCGCGGAGGTGCCGTCCTCGTTGGCGAACTGGGTGTACACCACGGACGCGTCGTAGAGGACGCACGGTGGTCTTGGGCCAGACGGTGTCCCAGGCCACGCGCGAGGTGGGCCTGTCCTGGCCGGTGGTCCACGCGGCCTTCGTTGAGCACGCCACCGCGATGCTGCCCACGGAACCGGAACCGGTGGTGGCACTGGGGATCGACGAGACGCGCCGGGGCATACCGCAGTTCGCTGTGAATGCCGAGACCGGGAAGGTGGAACAGGTCGTTGACCGCTGGCACACCGGATTCGTTGACCTGACTGGTGATCAGGGCCTGCTGGGGCAGGTCGAAGGCCGCTCCAGCCGCGATGTCGGGTCGTGGCTGGCCGCCAGAACTCAGCAGTGGCGCGAGAGCGTTCAGATCGTGGCGATCGACATGTGCGCCGCCTACCGGGCCGCGGTGACCGAGCATTTACCTGACGCGACGCTGGTGGTCGACCATTTTCACGTCGTGCAACTGGCCAACCAGATGGTGTCCGCGGTGCGTCGTCGGGTGACCGCGGCGCTGCGAGGACGTCCAGAAAGGCCCGCAGGATCGCTGGCCGCTTCCGTGTCATGTGATGCCGGCTGCGCGGAGTTGGTGCGTGGCGCGGGTGTCCACACTGACTCTGCTGGGTGTCGAACTGCCACCCGGCGGCCCGCCGCCGGTGAGTGCGCTGAGAAGCACCAAGACGAAGAACAGCGGCGTCAGGAATATGAACGGTCTGACCAGCATCACCCATGGTGCCTTGCCGCCGATCCGGCCGCCGTCCGCGGTGCGTACGAGCTGAGTGCCGGCGAGTACCGCGCCGAATGCGCGGCCGTCGCGGTAGCACAACCCGCCGTACAGCATCGGCGCCAGGAACAGCATCACGATCACGATCACGGACACGATGTCGATGTCGAGGTCGGCCGCGCGGCCCACGCCGGCCGCGACGATGGCGCCGACTGCCATACCGAGCACCGACACGACGACGTCGACCAGCCAGGCCAGGAGCCGCGCCCATCCACCAGCCTTGACGTAGAGGACGCCGTTGCTGAACGCACCGAGCCGCTTGGCGGTCTGTGGCCCGAGGACCTGCGCCGCCTGAGCCCTGGCGCGTTCCAGAACGGCGAACTGCGCGTCCGGCCGCGGGACGGTCATGTGTTCTCCCATATGATCAGGGCGTGACTGGCCAGGGCGCGACCCTGCGCCACGGGCATCGTAGGGGGTGCTACTTGCGCCGCGCTGCCCGTAGTTCGCCCGTACTCCACTGTTCGCCAGGATCAAATATCGGACGAGTCCTTTGTGGTGCCATTCTGGTAACCTCCTCCCGTGGCTTTGAACAAGGCTTTTAAAGGGCGTAACTATCCACCGTCGGACAGTTACGAGGTGACGCGATAAGCTATCCGTGATTTCGCGGACGCGATTGGTGACGAGAATCCGTTGTATCGCGATCCCGGGGTCGCTCGCGGGGCCGGATATTCCGATGTCATCGCACCGCCCACCTTCCTCATCGTCATCAACCTGGCCACCATCAACCAGATCGTGGCCGATCCGGACCTCGGGCTGGACTATTCGCGGATGGTGCACGGCGACCAGCGGTTCGCCTTCGCCCGCCCGGTGGTGGCCGGCGATCGACTGCTGTTGACCATGCAGATCATCAGCATCACCAGGCTCGCGGGGAACGACTTCATCGCCTTTCGCGGCGACCTTACCGACCTGCACGACAAACCGGCCTGCACCGGCTTCGCTGGATTTCAACGCCATTCATCTGGACGAGTAGTTCGCCAAGAATGTCGGCCTTTCCGACGTCATCGCGCACGGGATGTTGACCATGGCGCTCGGCGGGCGGTTGGTGACCGACTGGCTGGCGATCCCGGCAGGCTGCTCGACTACTACGTCCGGTTCACCAGCCCGGTCGTCGTTCCCCCGGCGACGGCGCGATCGTCGAGTTCCGCGGATCGACCTCACGGCCACCTCCGGCGGCGACAGTGTGCTCGGTAAGGCCTCGGCCGTGGTTCGCCTGACCTCAAGGACCGTCCAGCCACCTCGTCAGCCGCGCCGGGCGGCGGCCACCAGCCGGCGGAACCGCAGGAGGTCCACAGTGGACTCGTCGACCTCGAGCAGGTACCCGCCGGGCACCCGCCGGATCGCACAACTGTCCACATCGGACAGAATGCCGCGCAGCCGCGAGACGTAACTGCGCAGTGTGCTGGCGACCCGCTCCGGCACACTCTCGCCCCACACCCGGTCGACGAGTTGGTCCACCCGCACCGTCTGGTTGGCGGCCACGAGCAGGACCGCGAGCACATGGCGACGACGGGCCGGACCGATGTCCACCATTCACCCGTGACGGACGACCGCCAACTGTCCCAGAACGACGAATTCGGTACTCATCCCCACCCCGCCAGCACCCCGGGTTACCGTGCACCACCCACAGATACCCGCATCACCTGTCACCGGGCTGTCACGTATCCGCGCGGCACCTCGGCGCGCGGCGGATACTCCGGGAATCGGCGGCCGGTTCAGCCCACGTCGTTGCGCCGGTCGTTCCCCAGCTGTCGCAACCAGGTGGCGACGTCGGCCGATTCGGGTACCCGCAGGCGGCCGTACATCGTGCGGGAGATGTCGCCCTGTTCGGCGGCCACTCGCTCGTTCCCCATCAGGAGGTTCGAGACGGCCAGCCCGAACCAGCCCCGCGCCTGCTCGTACCGATCGCCCAGCCGTCTGGCCAGGTCCAGCGCCTCCTCGTGGTGCAGCAACGCGCTGTCGGGAGCCGCCGTCGCCGACGCCACCTCGCCGAGACCGTTGAGCAGCCGCGGTTCCACCCCTCGCCAGCCGAGCCGCTTCGCCGAGGTCAGCGCGGTCCGGTAGTGGGTGACCGCACCGCCGTAGTCGCCACTGTCGTAGAGGGCGAATCCCAGCCGGTCGGTGGTGTCGACCTCACCGAACACATCACCGGCCGCCCGGCGCACGGACAACGCTTCCTCGTGCAGCGTCACGGCCCGGTCGTACTGCCGCCGCCGCACCCACACGCTGCCCTGGCCGTCCAGCGCGTACGCGGTGACCCGGCTGTGCCCGAGCCGGCGACCGACGTCGAGCGCCGTCTCGTACTCGCCGAGCGCGTCGGAACTGCGCCCGTAGCGGAAGTGGACGTCGCCGATGACCTTCCGGGCACTCGCCTCGCCGGCCAGGTCGTCGACCGAGCGGTACAGGTCGAGCGCCTGCCTGCCGTGCCGGAACGCGATCTCGTACTGGCCCCAGCCGTTGTGCAGTTCGCCGAGGTTGAGCAGGGTCGTCGCCTGCGCGGGGACATTCCTGGCCTCGACGAACACCGCCTGCGCCTGCTGGTAGCAGCGGTAGGCGTCGTCGTTGCGCCCCCACCGCCAGTAGACGTTACCCAGGTTGCCGAGGGCCCTGGCCTCACCGAGGTGGTCACCGAGCTCCACGAAGATGTCGAGCGCCCGCTGGTAGTGGTCGTGTGCCTGGGTCTGCCGGCCCAGCAGCCAGAACGTGCTGCCCAGGTTGTGCGCGGCGGTGGCCAGACCGGCCCGGTCCCGGATCGCTTCCGCCGCGTCGACGGCGTGGCCGTGCACGATCAGGGCGTCGCCGTGGTGGGCACCGACGATCAGGTACCGGTACAGCATCGCCGCCAACCGGATCGCGTGCCGGGACCAGCCCGCCGTGGCGGCGTGGGTGGTCGCGGCGAGCAGGCGGCCCCACCCGTTGTCCAGCCAGCTCAACGCGGTCTCCGCGTCCGGGAAGGACGGCGCCGGGGTACCCGGGTCCGGCACGTCGGGCCGGTGCTTCTCGTGGGGGAAGGTGACGCCCACCGCGTCGGCCACCACGTGGCAGTAGTGGTTCAACACCCGGCCCACGGCCAGGCCACGCGCGGTCCGCGTGTCCTCGGCCTGGGCGCGTTCGGCGGCGAAGGCGCGCAGCAGGTCGTGAATGTGGAGATGTCCGGCACCGCGTGACTCGACGAGATGCGCGTCGGCCAGCACGGCGAGCAGCCGGCGAACCTCGCCCAGCGACGTGCCCATCATGGCCGCCGCCACGTAGTCGTCGTAGTCCGGCAGCGGCAGCGTGCTCAGGCGCCGGAACAGCGCCGCGGCGTCGGCGGGCAGCGACCGGTACGACCAGGAGAACACCGTGCGGATCGCGGAAAGCGTGTCCCCACCGACGGTCATCGTGTCCAGTGGGGACATCTCCGCCAGGTCGGCGATCAGGGCCGTGACCGCGGCGGAGTCGGCACCGTCCAGGTGGTCCGCCACGATCCGCAGCGCCAGTGGGAGGCGAGCACACAACCGCACCAGCGTGCGCATGCCGTCCGCGTGCGCGTCCACGGCCCGCGGACCGACCACCCGCCGCAGGAGGGCCACCGATTCGCTCTCGCTCAACAGGTTCACCCGGAGTCTCGTGGCACCGTCCCGAGCCACGAGGCCGGTCATGCTGTCCCGGCTGGTCGCCAGCACCAGACAGCCGGCGCCACCCGGGAGCAGTGGCCGGACCTGCTCGGCGGAGGCCGCGTTGTCCAGCACGAGCAACGCCCGGCGGTTCGCCATCAGCGACCGGAACAGTCCGGCCCGGCCTTCCAGGTCGGGCGGGAGGGAGGAGCCGGCGACCCCCAGCGCACGCAGGAGCACACCGAGGGCGTGGTCCGGGGTCAGCGACTGCTCCGGGGCGTACCCCTGGAGGTTGATCCACAGCTGACCGTCGGGAAACCGATCGGCTATCCGGTGTGCCCAGTGCGTGGCCAGGGCGGTCTTGCCGACGCCCGCGGTGCCGACGATCACGGCGACGCGGGCGAAGTCCGCGCTGGGCTCGTCACGCTCGGCCCGCAACGCGTCCAACGACGCGATCAGCTCCGCGCGACCGGTGAAACTCCGAACGTCGAGCGGAAGTTGCTTCGGCGGCGGCACCGCCACCGGTGCCGCACCACCGCCGGGCGAGGCCGCCGTGGCGCGACCCCGCTCATCCCGCGTGGTCCATGCCTGCTCCCACAGGGCGAGGACGTGGTCGGTATCGCCCCCACACGCCTCGCTGATCGCCTTGACCACGTCGCGCGGCGGGAAGGTCCGGCCGTTCAGATACCGCTCGAGCGAGGACTTGCTGCACCAGCAGCGATCCGCGAGCTGGGAAAGACTCAGACCGGCCAGCCCCTTCAGATGGCGCAGTTCCCGCGCCAGCACTCCCACAGATTCGATGACGCCCCCCGGGTCGACCTGCACGATGTCCGGATCCCCGACCGTCCCGGACCGTCCCGCCCCGTCCCGGACGGTCCCCCGACCGAGTCAAACCCTAGACACGTCCAGGAGGCGCGGGCAAGCCTGATAGTCATCGCGTGGACCCTTTCCGCGGTGGACCAGATTGGATTCGTGGTTGTTCCGGGTTGTGATATTCGATGAGATGCCCGTCTATGCCCACGGGCTTTCCCACCTGCTCAAGAAGAACGGGTTCGCCGTGTCCGGAATACGGGAGTCGTATCACGACATGGGGTCCTGGTGGACGGCGGATCTTCTGGTGGTGACGGTGTCCATCGCACGCGACGCGATGGCCGACTCGTCGCTGGTTCCCCGATCCACCCCGCAGCTGCTGATCAGCGACGAGCCGGTGGTCCACGCGCTGCCGCTCGACACGCACATCCGCGGCTGCGTGCAGCGCGGCGCATCCGTGTCCACCCTCGTCGGCGCCGCCCGCGCGGTGGCTCGCGGCGGTCGCTTCTGGGACACCCCCGGGGGCCCGGAGCAGGACGACGCCCCGCCCATCGAGCGGCCGGGCTCGTTGTCGTCGCGCGAACATCAGGTGCTGGACCTGATCGCGCGCGGATTCACCCACACGCAAATAGCGACTCGCCTCGAAATCAGCCGCCACACGGTCGACACCTATGTCAAACGCATCCGGAACAAGTGGACCCTCGGCAACAAGGCCGAACTCACCCGGGCGGCGGTTCTCGCGTCGATGTCGTGATTTTCGGAAACCTGCTCCAGGTATATTCCAGAAACATTCCAGTCACGGCGCGGGATCGGCATCAGCCAACGCGTCGCGGTCGTAGCGCATGGGGAGTCCGAGCCAGCTGCGGGCGACCGGGCCGGGCGCCTGGGTGAGCGTCGCCCCGGGCAGCGGACGCGGGCCGGGCAGCCGGCGGTACAGGGTCGCGAGCCCGACCTCGCATTCGAGCATGGCCAGGTTCATGCCGATGCAGTGGTGGATGCCGAAACCGAACGACTGACGTGGAGCGGTGTCAGACGTGGTGGATCACCTGTGTGGCGGTCGCGTCCGCGCTCGCCCCGGGCGCGCGCCTGCGGTGGGCGCGCAGAACCAGGGCTCCGGACCCGATCAGGATCACGGCACCCGCGGCGAACAGCCATGTCTGGAGAGTCCGTTCCTCGGCGAAGTCGAGCTGTTGCGCCGCGCTACGTGCCGAGGAGTTGGCCAAGAAGATGAAATCGTCGTGCTGCAGACCCTCCGGTGCGTCCGCCGGTGCCGCGAGTGCCTGGGCCATTTCCTCGTCGGCCCGGTCCAGCAGACGTTCGGCCGTCGCCTCGTAGTCCGCCGTCATGGTGAACGTGACGACGCCGAGCCCGGCGGCCGTGAGACCGAGAACCATCAGTGCGATCGCGACGACGAGGAGTTTCTTCACGTGGCCATACCTTTCGCCGAGCGGGTGGTCGACCGCCCCTGAGGACGCGGGACGGTAGCTGTCACCGCCGACATGGGGTTTCTCGGGGCCGCCAGCGCGGCACGCCGTCCCGTGCTGGAGACCGCGACCCGAAGCTCAGAAAGAACTATGGTTTCCGCCGTGACCGAACTCTCCACCCTGAACAGCACGAAGGCCGCCTACGACGCCGTCGCCGCTCGCTACGCCGAGCTCTTCAGCAACGTGCTCGAGACCCTGCCGATGGAACGGGCGATGCTGACCGCGTTCGCCGAGCTCGTGCAGGCCGGACCGGTGGCCGACATCGGATGTGGCCCCGGCCAGGTGACCGCACACCTGCACGCGCTGGGGACCAACGCCTTCGGCATCGACCTGTCCTCCGAGATGGTCGCCCTGGCCCGGCAGGCGCATCCGGACCTGCGGTTCGACGAGGGGTCGATGACCGCCTTGGACCTCGCCGACGGCGTTCTCGGCGGGATTCTCGCGTTCTACTCGGTCATCCACACGCCGCCGCCGCAACTGCCGGCCGTGTTCACCGAGTTCCAGCGGGTGCTGGCGCCGGGCGGCCACCTGCTGCTCGGGTTCTTCGCCGGTGACGATCCCCGGCCAGAGGAATTCGACCACAAGGTCGCGCTCGCCTACCGGTGGTCGCCGGACAGTCTCCTGGATCTGTTGCGCCAGAACGGGTTCGTCGAGGTCGCCCGGATGCTGCGCGAGCCGCACGAGGACGAGCGGCAGTTCCAACAGGCCCAGCTGCTGGTTCGCAAGCCCGCGAAGGCGACCGCGTGACCAGCTGGATCGTGGCGATCGGGTCGGTGGCGCTGCCACTGATCCTGTTCGGTGGCTGGATGTTGACCGGCGTGCTGAAGAAACGTGCGCTTGGTCGGGCTGGCTCGTGCCGAGGGCTGGGAGGTGTTCCGCGGCGCCCGGCTCGACGGGTCGCCACCCGCCAAAGGGGTGCGTCACTCGTCCAAGCCCCGCGGCCGGGCACCGGCGCCGTTGCGGCGGATCGGCGAGTCGATCGAACAGGGCATCGTCGGCAGCTACCGGGGCCGGCCGTTCGCCGCCTACCGCTACCGAGGCGCCAGCGGCGGGTTCAACCAGGACGGCACGCGGCAATCGGGATCGCTGCGAACGGTGATCCACATCGAGACCGGCTCCGAACTGCCGGACTGCACGCTCTCCGCCGGCGCCCTGTCGGTGCAAGTCTCGAACCCGGAGATCGAACTCCGGCCGGACGTCGAGACCTGGCTCGTGCGCAAGGTCGGCAGGTACCGGAAATTCCACACCACCGGGCAGACGATCGGCGTCGAGCTGCGGTCCCCGCTCGGCAGGAAGAAGGGATCTACTGCCGTATGTGTGGGTGAGTTTGGTGTTAGTCCTTTGAGGATCGTGCGGGTAGTGGTGGGCAGAGGCCGCTTCGGGTGAGCATGGCCATGGTGATGAGTGCTTCGGGTGTGCGGAAGCCGTAGGCGCGTCGGGTGAGGACGCGTAGGTGGGTGTTGGTGGATTCGCTGCGGGCGTTGGACAGTTCGTGGTCGAGGGTGTTGCGGATCAGCGGCAGGTAGTGGCGGATTGTTTTGGCCAGCTTGACGAACTCGGGGATGCGGCAGCGGGCGGCCCAGGCGAGCCAGCCAGCGAGCAGGGCGCGTCCGGGTGTGCCGCGGGCGGTGAACACCGCGCGGAGTTGCTCCTTGAGCAGGTAGGCGCGGTAGAGCCGGTTGTTGGTCTTGGCGATGACGCTGATGGTGGTGCGTTGCTCGCCGGTGAGGTTCTCGGGATTCTTCAACACGGCCCAGCGCATTCCCTTGACGTCACTGGCCGTTGTGGTGTTTCCCTCGCCGCGCAGGGTGTTCCACAGGCTGCGGCGCACCTGGTCGACAGCGTCCGTGGCCCACACGACGACGTGAAACGGGTCCAGACACAGCACCGCCTGCGGCGCCCGGTCCTTGACCGGGGAGTGGATCCACTCGGCGCCGTCGGCGGACACGTGTGTGAGTTCCTTCGAGCGCTCGGCACCCAGAGCGTCGAAGAAGGCCAGTACCGTCTCGGAGTTACGGCCTTGGGCCGCCCACACCAGCCGGCCGGTGTCGTGATCGACCACGCACGTCAGGTACCGCTGTCCTTTGCGGTAGGCGATCTCGTCGATCCCGATACGACGCAGCCCAGACAGCAGATCGGTCTCGCCGGCCCGCTCGGTCACCACTCGCTCCACGATGGCCTGCACCGTCCGCCAGGTGGTGCGCAGGAACTCCGCCACCACCGAGGACGCGGCGCGCGCGGTCCACCAGGCCACAGTGTCCTCGAAGGCGTGCGTGTGCCGAGCTGCCGGCCGCGCCCAGGGCACGTGCGCGACCACGACCCCATGCTCGGGACACGACACCCGAGCGACGTCGGCTTCCAGAAACACCATCGTGGTGCCCCAGTCCAGACCACGCCACCGCCGTGGCCCACCGCGCCGGTCGTAGCCCGGACACCGCCGCAGGCAACGTGAACACCGCCCCCGCTGGCCTGCTCTGGGCCGAACTCGCAGGACCAGGTCCCACTGGCCGTCCCCGCCCACGCTCTCCTGACAGGTCGACTCGACCACCGTGTCCTCGACCCCGAGCAAGTCCCGTAATAGTCTTGTAGGGCGCACGCCGTCCCGTCCATGATCGTTCCTGTGCTTCGCAACTCAGAAACGTAGACGCGGTACGGCGTGCGCCCTAATCGATCATGAAACCCCACCCACACATACGGCAGAAGAGCCGGAAGAAGCTGCTCGAAACCCTGGCCTTCCTCACCGAAACGGCCGAGCGGATGCCGCTCTACCAGCCCGTCTCTCCCTGACTCGAGCAGGCTGGCATCTTTCGTCAATCACTTGATTGACGGCTCACCGAAAAGTTCCCGGCGACCGCCGTAATTGTCCACAAGTCGGCGGCTTGTTCGCCAGGAGAACTCGCCGTAGAATAAGACTTTGGCGACGTACGACGCCCGATCGACGTCGAAGCCGTCGCATCATTTTTGCACCCTCCCCGATTGTCCGAACCGTGGTTCGGAAATGTTTCGGAAGGTACTTCATGCTAACCATGATTGCCATTGCTGGCATAGCCTTGTCCATGGTCGCCGCCCCGGCGACCGTACAGGATAATCCACCCCCCGATCGGATAGTTATCGACGTTGTGACCGTCAACGGCTCGGGTTGTCCCGCGGGAACGGCCGCGGTCGCGGCCGCCACGGACAACACCGCCTTCACCGTGACCTACAGCGATTACCTGGCCCAGGTCGGCCAGGGTGCCGACCCGACGGACCTGCGCAAGAACTGTCAACTCTCCCTTCGGCTGCACGTTCCACAGGGATTCACCTACGCCATCGCGCAGGCCGACTACCGCGGTTTCGCCCATCTGGCAAGGGGTGCCACCGCAACGCAGCTGGCCAGCTACTACATCCAGGGCACCTCGCCGACCACGCGGTCCAGCCATCCACTTGGCGGGCCGTACAGCGACAACTGGCAGTTCACCGATCGAACCAACGTGACCGAGTTGGTTTACGCACCCTGTGGCGAGGAGCGCAACGTCAACGTCAATACGGAGCTCCGGGTCAGTGCCGGCTCATCGGGAGATGCCAACAGCTTCGTGACAATGGACTCCACGGATGGCGGAGTCAGCACCAAGTATCACTTCCACTGGAAGCAGTGCGCGGCCTAACTGGGGTCGCAGGCACCACGCGCGGCGGCCGTTCTGTGCCAATAGAGATCTGTTGATGCACTCTTTTAACCTTCGGCGTCTGCCGACGGCACTTGTTGGTTCTCTTTTTGTCGGCGGATTTCGCCTGCCCGCAAGAATGTCGAGAAATGGCACTAATTCGGAGGTAAACAAATGATCGCCATGCTGACTGCCGCCCTGGTGGCAGCCGCCGCCGCAATCGCACCAATGTCGGCCGGGGGTGACTCGTTCTTTCCCGACCCACCGAACGACAAGATCGTCATCGATGTCGTGACGGTGAATGGCTCCGGCTGTCCCGCGGGAAGCGCGGCCGTCGCCGTCTCGATCGACAACACGAAGTTCACGGTCACCTACAGCGAATTCCTCGCCCAGGTCGGGGTGGGTGCTAGACCGACGGACTTCCGCAAGAACTGCCAGCTCAACCTGATCGTGCATGTCCCGCAGGGCTTCACCTACGCCATCGCGCAGACCGACTACCGCGGTTACGCGAACATCCAGCCAGGCGCGAGCTTCACCGAGAAGGCCAACTACTACTTCCAGGGCATGTCGCAGACGACGCCGATATCCCACACGTTCAGCGGTGCCATGGATGACAACTGGCAGGCGACCGATCGGGTCGCGGTCGACCAGCTCGTGTACAAGCCGTGCGGAGAGGAGCGCAACTTCAACATCAACGCCGAGCTTCGAGTGAACGCCGGCACGTCGAACACCGCGCAGACGACCAGCTTCGCCACCATGGACTCGACGGACACCGACGTCAAGACCGAGTATCACTTCCACTGGTTGACCTGCCCGAACCCCTGATCCCTGTCCAAGAATGCGGCGTCCGGCTGGTTCACTCACCGCCGGACGTCGCATCACCCCCCCGCGCCGCCCTGGCCGACACCGGCCACATCCGCGCGTCCGTCGCGGCGCTGTCCGCCACACCGTGGCCGTTGTGGTTCGTCACGACGATCACGGCGATGTTCGTCGTGCTACCGATCACCCTCGGTGGCGCGTTGGCCGAGCCCGATTGGCTGATGCCGCAGTGGGCCTGGCTCGTGACCATGCTGGCCACCGAGGCGGTGTTCATCGCGTTCTTCGTCGTCGCGGCAAGGAACTGGCTGGCCAAGACGGGTGTCGCGCTGCGGTTGGACATCCTGCCGAAACGCGCCACCGTGCCGGCGGCCATCGGGATGCCGCTGCTCGTGGTGGGCGCCGCGTACGCGTTCAAGTACACGGGCAGCCGCTGTGGCCGTTCGGCGCCGCCGCCGTGTCCATCGGCTTCCACCTCTGGTTCGTCCGCCTGCACCGGAAGGCGTCGTGAGCGAGCTTGCGAGCGAACCAATGACACAGGGCACTGACCCGATGAGCGGCTTCAACCCCACCATCCACGCGCCCAACCGGCTGCGCATCTGCGCCCTGCTGGACACGGCGGGCGAGGCGGAGTTCGGCATGGTGCAGCAGCAGCTCGACGTATCCCCGTCAGTGCTCAGCAAGCACGTCACCGTGCTCATGGACGCCGGTTACGTCGAGCAGCGCAAGGCGGTTCGCGACACCCGGCAACGGGTGTGGCTGAAGCTGACCCGGCGGGGACGCGAGGCGTACCGGGCACACCACGCCGCCCTGCGCGCCATCGTCGGCCCCTGAAAAGAAAAGGGGGACCGGCCGGCGCCGGTCCCCCTGGAAGCGGAGTCAGAGCTTGCCCGCGCCCGCTCCCGCCGTGACGGATGACTTGACCGTGCCGGAACCGTCCGCCGTGTAGGTGTACGGGATCGGGGCCACCGAGCCGTTGACCTCACAGGGTCCGGAGTTGGTGAACGAGTTGTCGCGCGCCACCAGCCGTCCGGGATCGGAGTCCGCGTACCCGCTCGCCGACCAGCACGCCTGCTGCACGTTCTCGAAGACGTTGCCCTCCACGAGCGTGCCGGCGTTCATGACGGAGGCGATGGCGTAGGAGTCGGAGTTGTTGTTGACGTTGGAGTAGTAGTTGTTGAACACGTGGACCGTCTCGCCGAAGCGCACCCGCGGACTGCGCTCGAACGTGCGGTTGAACCAGTTGTGGTGGTACGTGATCCGCAGGTGGCCGCGGTCCTCACTTGCGTTGCCGTCGGAGTGACCGACCAGCGACGTCTTCCAGTGGTCGCGGATGACGTTCCACGACACGGTGATGTAGTCGGCGGCGTGGGTGAAGTCCATCATGCCGTCGTAGAAGTCGACGTCGTCCTCGATGGTGCTGGACATGGTGTTGTGGTCGATCCAGACATGGCTGGCGCTTTCGACCTGGATCGCGTCGTTGCCGGGCACCCCGCGGATGTTCAGGTTCTGGATGATCACGTTGGCCGGATTCATGTCCTCGATGTTGAGGGTGGTTCCGGAGATACCCGAGTTGGCGCCGACGCCTCGGATCGTCTTGTTGGCGCTGATCTCGATGGTGCCCGAGCCGCTGATCATGCCGTTGACCAGGATGGTCCTGGCACCCGAGTTCTGTGCCTGGGTCCGGAGATCGGCGAAGCTGCTGACGGTGACCGTGGTTCCGCCGGCCCCACCGGTGGTACCACCGGCCTGCGTGGCCCAGCCGACGATCCCGCCGGGCGGCTGCGGGATGGTGCCACCACCGACCTCGAAGTCGAGGTAGTCGATGTTGGGCAGGCCGCCGCCGGTGGTCGGGTTCAGCCGGATGGTGTTGCTGCCCGCGTTCACCGACACGGTCAACGTTTTCGTCACCCAGCTCGACCAGGACCCGGTGCCCTCGAACGACGGCGACTGAACGGTGGACCCGTTCACCACCAGGTTGGCCGGCCGAGCGGTGGTGGTGCCGTTGGCGAAGCGGATCCCCAACGTCGCCGTACCCGCGGCCGACGCGTTGACCGTGAACTGGGCATAGCCGCTCGTTGCGTTGGTCCCGTTGCAGAATCCGCTGCCGGCGTAACCGGACCAGTTGGAATCGATGGTGCCGGTACACACGGCCGGCGAGCTCTCCGCCTCATACCGCGTGGGCGCGGCCTGTGCGGCGGACGATGTCACCGCGACCAGCGCGCCGGCCAACAGGCCGACACACGCAATCATGGATCTCACGCGCATGGTACGTCTCCCTGGAATCGGGTTGGCGCTGAAAGTCCTATATGGAGCAACATGTCACCTGTCAACCACGCTAGGGACAGGACCGTGGACAATTGCGCACACCACGTGGACGTTGACGCCCCGGGAGGCATCGATGTACGAGTCCTGGCACTCGGCGCTGCATGACGGGTTCGCGGCGCCGGAGGCGGAGTTCTCGCCCGCGCCGATCTGGTGGTGGAGCGGGGACCGGGTCGAGCTGCCCCGGCTGTGCGAGCAACTGGACCGGCTGGTCGAGCAGGGTGTGTACAACGTCGTCGTGATCAACCTCGCGCCGTCCGGGCCCAGCTACGGCGCGCTGGCCGACGAGCCCGCCCTGCTCACCGAGCCCTGGTGGCAGCTGTGGACCGGGTTGTGCGAACACGCCCGCCTGCGGGGCGCCCGGCTGTGGTTCTACGACCAGATCGGCTTCTCCGGCGCCAACCTCCAGGGCCGCCTGGTGGCCGAACGGCCCGACTTCGCAGGCGCCTCACTTGACCACGTGACGACCGAAGTGGACGGACCCGCCGAGCTGGACTGCCCACCCGGCACCGAACCCGTCGCCGCCTGCGCGGTACCGCTCGACCCGCCCGGCCCGCCGGTGCCGTTGCCCGTGCGCGACCGGCGCGTGGTGTGGACCGGGACCGGACGGCACCAGTTGCTGCTGGCCCACAGCGTGCGGCGCGGGTTCGACTACACCTCTCCCGCCGCGTGCTCGGTGCTGCTCGACCAGGTGCACGGCGAGTTCGAACGCCGGCTCGGCAAGCAACTCGGCGAGGTGATCGTCGGCTCGTTCCAGGACGAACTGCCGTCGCTGCCGACGTGGAGCCCGCGGTTCGCCGAGGAGTTCGCGCAGCGGTGCGGCTACCGGATCGAGCCGGTGATCGGTGCGCTGTGGCACGACTGGGGTGTGGCGTCGGCCCGGGTTCGGGTGGACTACCAGCGGGTGCGCGCGGCGCTGGCCGAGGAGGCGTTCTTCCAGCCGCTGCACGCCTGGCACGAACGGCACGGGCTGACGGTGGGCGTCGATCAGCAGAGCCCGTCGCGGGCGGGCGAGCCGATCGGCACCACCAGGCAGTACGCCGACTACCCGCGCACGCACCGCTGGTACAGCGCGCCGGGCAGCGACCACTGGGGCGACGCCAAGCTGCACAGCTCACTCGCGCACCACTACGGGCGGCCGCGCACGTGGATCGAGGCGTTCCACTCCACCGGCTGGGGCGGCACGCTCGAGGAGACCTTCGACTGGCTGCAGCCCTGGCTGCTGTCCGGCGCGACGCTGTACAACCCGCACGCCGTGTACTACTCGACGGCCGGCGGCTGGTGGGAGTGGGCGCCGCCGAGCACCTGCTGGCGGCAGCCGTACTGGCCGCACTACCGGCAGTTCGCCGACACCGTCAGCCGGCTCTGCTGGCTCGCCACCCGCGGCGAGCACGTCTGCGACGTCGGGGTGCTGTTCCCGTCGGCCACCGTCGCCGCCGCCACCCTGCTGGACGGCACGTTGCCGCCGGGCGAGCGCGCCCATCGGTCCTATCTGGACGTGGTCGGCCGGATGCTGTGGTTCAACGCCGAGCCGGGAGCACTGCGGACCGACCGCCGCGACTTCGACGTGCTCGACGACCACACGGTCGCCACCGCGTCGGTCGACGACGGGGCCCTGCGCACGCGGGGCGAGCGGTACCGGGCGGTGGTGGTGCCCGGCTGCCAACTCCTCGAGACGCCCACGGCTCGCCGGTTGGTGGAGTTCGCCGAGGCCGGCGGTCTGCTGGTGCTGGTCGGCGAACCGCCGGCACACGCGGACACGGTGGACGGGGATCCCGCGGTCACCCGGCTGCGGGAACTGGCGGCGGCGGGCACCGTGCGACACGTCGCCGACGCCGGTGACCTAGCCGCGGCACTCGCCCCGCTGGACCGAGCGGCGCGTACCGACTCCCCCGTGCTGCGGCGGCGCGTCGGCGACCGGAACGTGCTCGTGGTGGCGGCGGCCGAGACGGGCTCGGCCACCGCGCAGCCCATGCAGGCCGGCACGCAGTGGTCCGACGACGTCGAGGACCTGGACATGGCGCGCTACAACCGGTTGCTGCGCGAACAGGGCTACGACTTCGACCCGGCCCGGAACCGGTCGCGGACGGTGGTGTGGTTGGCCGGGAAGGTGACGGACGCCGAGCAGTGGGATCCGGTGACCGGCGCGGCCGCCCCGGCGCCCGCCCGGCCGGTGGCCGGCGGCACCGAGA
>CAWGVZ010000012.1:0-38464 GCA_963826035.1 uncultured Actinomycetota bacterium
TCACGCTGACCTTCGACGCGGCCCCGCTCGCCGTGCTCGTCTGGTCGGATGCCCTGAATGAGTCATTCGAGGCGCTGGACGTCCCGAATGAGTCATTCAGGGCGCTGGAGCTGGACGGGCCGTGGAGGTCCACAGTGGACAGCACGGTCACGCAGTGGCGGCCGTGGCACCGGGTGGACGGCGACTGGAGCCAGGTTCTCGTGGGGCACGGGGAGTTCGCCCAGGTCCGGGACCAGGACGGTGACTGGCGGCCGGTGGCCTACTCGCTGTCGCGGGGCATCGAGAAGGACCCGGCGCACGTGCCCGCGTTGGGGCCCAAGGGGCGGGTGCCGGAGGAGTTCTGGCACGTCGACGACGTCCGCGCCGGGCAGTCGGTGTGGCTGCGCACCACCCTCCCGGTGGCGTCGGCACGGGAGTTGACCCTCGCGGTCGGCACCAACGCCGCCGTCGAGGTGTGGTGGAACGGCGAGCTCGTGCCCACCGACGCCGGCTACCTCCGCCTGGCCCCGGTGCGCTGCCTGGCCGGGCACAACCGGCTCGAACTGCGCGTCCAGGCCGAACAGGACGGCCCGCTGCGCGGCTACTGGGCGCTGACCGAGGATCCGGACGCGTTCGTCCGTCCGGAATGGATCACCCCGGCGGACGGCTCGCTGGCGGGCACGACCCTCCACGCCGCCACCACGGTCACGCTGCCCGCCGCACCGCGACACGCGATCATCCAGCTCGGGACCGAGGGCGCCGCCCGATTCCTGGTCAACGGCACGGAGATCGCCGTCCAGGGCGCGTTCGACCCGTACGCCACGCGGCCCAACCCCCGGGTGCTCCCCCACGACGTGACCGAACACCTGCGGGCCGGGGAGAACCTGCTCGAGGTGGTCTTCCGTGACAGCGGCGCACCGGTGTCGCTGGTGCTCGACGGGCTGGTCGACGACCAGACCTTGCTGAGCGACGCCGGCTGGACCTGGCGCCGGGACGACGCGGTGGTACCGACCGCACTGCGGCGGCGGCAGTCCTACGACCCGCGCTGGGTGCTGCTGCGGCCTCGCCCGCACCCACTGCCGCGCACGTCCGGGCAACCATCGGCCGGTGTGCTGGACATAGTCCCCGACGTCGACCCCGACCGGCGGCGCCCCGACGAGTGGTTCCGACTCGACGTGCCGCCTGGCGCCGTGCGGGCGAAACTCCCGCTGGCCGGCGAAACCACGGCGTGGCTGGGTCAGGCGGGGGATGCCTGGAACGACGCCTTGCAGACGTTGAACTCCGAGCACAATTCAAAAGTCCGGCCGACCTCCGTTGGCAATGCCCCTCACCTGGGCAAAGCCCGGTCCGTCGGCCTGTTTCAAACAGTGCTCGTCAGTAACGACGCCTTCCAGGCATTCGAGCTGCCGCATCCCGAGCGGGCGGGCCGGGTGCTCCTGCTGCGCGTGCGCCCGGCGGACGGCCGCGGCGGCGGCTCGCTGTGGGACGGCCCCGCCGAGTTCGACTGCGACAAGGGCACCCTGCCGACCGGACCATGGGAGGACAACGGGCTCAGCTCCTATTCGGGCGGCGTGACCTACCACCGCGAGATCGAGGTGACCGGCGACCGGGTTCTGCTCGATCTCGGCGCGGTCCGCGGCACGGCGGAGGTCGAGGTCAACGGCCGACCGGCCGGGGTGCGCATCTGGTCGCCCTACCGGTTCGACCTCACGGACCTGGTGCACGACGGCACGAACCGGCTCACGGTCACCGTCTTCAACACGCTCGGCCCGCTGCTCGACGACAGCTCGCCGACGGCGGGCGTCTATGCCGGGCAGCGGGTGTCCGGCCTGCTCGGACCGGTTCGCCTCCTGACCTGAACGGGCAGACTGTTACCGGCTGTGTGATGTTGATAGAAAAAGTGTTAAGAATTGAGCCATGACACAGGACCCCACCGGCAAGCGCGGACCCGAGGCACGCCGGCAGGCGCTGGCCGACCATGTGCTGTCGGCGGGCTCG
The DNA here is from genome assembly GCA_963826035.1 of uncultured Actinomycetota bacterium. Lineage (GTDB taxonomy): Bacteria > Actinomycetota > Actinomycetes > Mycobacteriales > Pseudonocardiaceae > Actinophytocola. The sequence continues at coordinate 1,978 of CAWGVZ010000012.1, forward strand.
GCCAGCGCGACAGACCTGGCCGAGCGGTTCGAGGTAAGCCTGATGACCATCCACCGCGACCTCGACGAGCTGGAACGACAGGGGATCGTGCGCAAGTACCGCGGCGGGGTCACCGCGCAACCGTCCGGCGTGTTCGAGAGCAACGTCGCCTTCCGCATGAAGTCCATGCAGTCGGCGAAGGACACGATCGCCGCGCGGGCGGTCGAGCTGGTCGAGCCGGGAATGGCGGTCATGCTCGACGACTCCACCACCGCACTCGCGCTGGCCAGGCGGCTGGCGGGCATCACACCGCTGACCGTGATAACCAACTTCCTGGAAGCGATAAACCTCCTGGCCCGCGAGCGCGACATCCGGCTGATGGCGCTCGGCGGGGACTACGACCCGTTGCACGACTCCTTCCTCGGCATGTCCTGCGTCGACGCGATCGGGGCACTGAAGATCGACCTGTGTTTCGTGTCGACCTCGGCCGTGTCCGGCGGGTTCGCCTACCACCAGGAACAACACATCGTTTCGGTCAAGCGGGCCATGCTCGGTGCCGCGACCCGCAACGTGCTGCTCCTCGACCACTCGAAGATCGGCCGCGTGGCGCTGCACCGGGTGGCGCCGCTCTCGGTGTTCGAGCGCGTCATCGTCGATGACGGCGCCGGCGCCGAGGCACTCCGCGAGCTCGACGAGCACAAGGTCGCCTACGAGGTCGCCGCCCGTTCTTGACACGTTTCATGACCGCTCTCTACGCTCCATCTCACACTCCAGGGTGTTAACTTCACATCTCATCGCGGATATGTGATCGGAGACGGCTCATGACCGGCCAGTCGAGCGCACTGAGGCCCTACGGCCTTCGCTGCGAGCAACGGGTCGAGGCACTGGGCATCGACGAGCGAACCCCGCTGCTGTCCTGGCGGCTCGCGTCCACCCGCCGCGGCGACGCACCCGTCTCCTATCGGGTGCGGGTCTCCACTGAGGACGGTTCGCCTGTCTGGCGCACCGGTGAGGTGCGCGATCCGGCCGCCGTGTCCGTGCGCTACGCGGGCACCCCACTGCGCCCGCGCACCCGCTACCGCTGGCAGGTCACGGTCACCGCCGCCGACGGCGCCACCGGGACGGCCGGCTCGTGGTTCGAGACCGCGTGGCTCGACGCCGCCGACTGGACGGCCTCCTGGATCACCCATGATCCGTCCGATGTGGACGTGGTGGACGCACCGGAGGACACTTCGCGAGCTTGCGCGCGAACCATCGAACACAGGGCGACCGCGAGCGGCCGGGCCGAGCCTGCGAGGCGCGGTCACTCGCTCGCCCTCGTCGACCACGGCCTCCAGCCCGCCATCCGGCTGCGGCGCGAGTTCACCTGCCCGGCCGCGCCGGTGCGCGCCCGGCTCTACGTCACCGCCCGCGGCCTCTACGAGCTGCACCTGGGCGGCCACCGCGTCGGCGACGCCGAGCTGGCCCCCGGCTGGACCGACTACCGCGACCGCATCGACTACCAGACCTACGACGTGACCTCGCTGGTCGGCGCCGGCGCCAGCGTCCTCGCGGCGACGTGCGCGGACGGCTGGTGGAGCGGCTTCGTGGGCTTCGACCCACGCCGCGCCGGCGCGCACTACGGGACGTTCCCGCAGCTTCTCGCCGAGCTGCACCTAGACCACGCCGACGGCACCCATGAGGTCATCGGCACCGACGAGCACTGGCACACCCGGCGCGGTTCCGTCCGGTACGCCGACCTGCTGATGGGCGAGTGCCACGACCTGCGCCGGGACGACGAGGCCTGGCGGCCCGCCCACGTCTCCGGCGCCGAGCACGACCTGCTCACCGCCTCGGTCGCACCGCCCGTACGCGCCGTCCGGGAACTGCCGGCACGCACCGTCCGGCCGCTCGGCGAACGCCGCCACCTGGTCGACTTCGGACAGAACTTCGCCGGACGGGTGCGCCTGTCCGCACGCGGGCTGGCGCCCGGCACCCGGGTGGTGATCCGCCACGGCGAGGCACTCGACACCGACGGCACGCTCTACACGGCCAACCTACGCACGGCCGCCGCCACCGACACCCTGATCGCCGGCCACGAGCCGGACGTGGTCTTCGAGCCCCGCTTCACCTATCACGGGTTCCGCTACGCCGAGGTGACCGGACTCGACACGCTCGACGCCGGCGACATCACGGGCGTGGTGCTGCACAACGACACCCCGTGGGCGGGCGAGTTCGCCTGCTCCGATGTGGACATCACCGCGCTGTACCAGGCCATCGGCTGGGGACAGCGCGGCAACTTCGTCAGCGTGCCCACCGACTGTCCACAACGCGACGAGCGGCTCGGCTGGCTGGCCGACGCGCAGGTGTTCCTGCCGACCGCCTGTCTGAACGCCGACGTCGCCGCGTTCTTCGACGGGTGGCTGCGCGAGGTGCGCGGCGCCCAGTCACCGGACGGCTGCTTTCCCAACGTGGCACCGAAACTGGCCGGCGTCGCCGACGAGGGCGCACCCGGCTGGGGCGACGCCGGGGTCCTGGTGCCCTGGCACCTCTACCGCGTCTACGGCGACGAGCGGGTCCTGGCCAGCAACCTCGACGCCATGTGCGCCTGGGTCGACTTCGTCCACCGGCACAACCCGGACCTGGTGTGGCGCAACCGGGTCGGCCCGCACTTCGCCGACTGGCTGGCGCCGGCGCCCACCCCGCGTGAGGTGGTGGCCACCGCCTACTTCGCCCGCAGCGCCGAGCTCACCGCCCGAGCGGCGAAGGTATTGGGGCACACGGAGACGGCTCAGCATTACGAGGCGATCGCCGGGCACATCCGCAAGGCCTTCACCGAGCACTTCGTGACGCCGGACGGCGCGGTGGCCGGCGACACGCAGACCGCGTACCTGCTGGCGCTGGCCTTCGAGCTGCTGCCGGCGGAACTCGTGCCCGGCGCCGTGCGGCGACTGGTCGACGCGGTCGAGGCGGCCGGCCCCGGGGTCACCACGGGATTCCTCGGCGTGGCGCTGATCGCCCCGGTACTGGACGCGCACGGCCACCCCGACCTGGCACACGCGCTGCTGCGCCGGACCGCGCCCCCGTCGTGGCTGTATCCGTTGCGGCACGGGGCGACCACCGTCTGGGAGCGCTGGGACGGCTACACCGACGAGCGCGGTTTCCAGGCGACCGCCATGAACTCGTTCAACCACTACGCGCTCGGCTCGATCGGCGAATGGCTCTATCGCGGCGTCGCCGGCCTCGACCAGGCGGCCGGCTCGGTCGGCTACCGCGACCTGCTGATCCGTCCCCGGCCGGGCGACCTGACCTGGGCGCGCGCCACCTACGAGTCGGTGCGCGGCACGATCAGCACCGGGTGGACCCGCGCGGATGGCGTCCTGCGACTCGAGGTCACCGTGCCGCCGGGCGCGACCGCGACCGTCCACGTCCCCACGGCCGATCCCGGTGGGGTACACGAAAACGGTGTCCCGGTGGCGGACGCCGCCGGGATACGGATCGTCGGCTCGGAGCCCGGCACGCTCCGCTGCCGCGTCTCCTCTGGGACCTACCACTTCACCGCGCCATTGGAGGATAAATGACATCGTCGTTCGGGAAGGCGCCGCTGAGCCGGCGCGGTTTCCTCGCGCTGACCGGTGGCACGGCGGCCGCGCTGACCGCTTCCCTTGCCGGGTGCGGACAGGGCGCCGGCGACGGCAACGCGTTGCGGCTGGTCGGGGTGGCCGACCAGCAGAAGCCGCTCGACCTGCTCACCAAGGCCTACGACAAGGTGTCGTTCAACGCCTCGTACGCGCCGACCGACCAGGTGCAGACCTCGGTACGCACCCAGCTCGGCGCCGGCAACGCGCCGGACGTGCACGTCGTGTATCCCGGCAACGGCAGTGCCATGAGCATGGTGCAGATCTCCGACGCCGGGCTGCTGGCCGATCTGTCCGACCAGTCGTGGACGCAACAGATCCCGGCCAACTTCAAGCCCGCGTTCCAGAGTGACGGCAAGACCTTCATCTACTCGGCCGGCGCCAGCGTGATCGGCGCCATCTACAACAAGAAGGTGTTCCAGGAGGCCGGCGTCGCGCCGCCGACCACCTGGAGTGAGTTCCTCCAGGTCTGCGACACCATCAAGAAGGCCGGCAAGATCCCGATCGCGCTCGGCGCGCAGACCCCGTGGATCACCCAGCTGATCACCTACGCGCTGGTGGCGTCCACTGTGTACGCGAAGACCCCCGACTTCGACACCCAGATGCGCGACGGCTCGGCCAGCTTCGCCCAGTCGGGCTGGGTCGACGCGCTCGAGATGTACCTCGACCTGCAGGCGCGCGGGTTCTTCAACGACAACCCCAACGGCACCACCTTCGAGCAGCAGACGGCCATGGTGGCCACCGGAGAAGCGGCCATGGCCATCCAGGTCACGTCCGTCCTCCCAGACTTCCGCAAGGCCGCCACGAACGCCGACGACCTGTCGATGTTCCCCGTGCCCGGCGCGGAAGTGGCCGACCAGGTGTGGATCCCGGCGGGCATCGTGGTGGGTGTCGGCGTCAGCGCGCGGAGCAAGAAGCTCGACGCGGCGAAGGCGTTCATCGACTTCCTCGGCCAGCAGAAGAACATCAACGCCTGGTCGGAAGCCGTGGCCTGCGTGCCGCTGGTCCGCGACGCCAGCTCGAAGATCGATCCCGTACTCGATCCGTTCCTGCCGTTCCTCGAGTCCGACCGGGCGGTGCCGTTCATGGACCAGGGCTGGCCGAACGCCGAGGTCCAGCCCGCGCACTTCGCGATCGTGCAGGAACTGCTCGGCGGCGAGACGACGATCGCCGAGGGGCTGGCCAAGCTGGACGAGACCTACCGGAAGAACTGAGCGCGTGCCCGTGCCGACCAAGCGCCGGAGGCGCAACTTCCTGGCGCCACCATGGTGGTTCGCGGCGCCGGCGCTACTCGTCTACGCCGTGGTCGTGCTCTATCCCAGCGGTTCCGGGATCGCCTACGCCTTCACCGACTGGAGTGGCATCGGCGACCGGTCGTTCATCGGTCTCGACAACTTCATCACGCTGCTGCACGACGAGGCCGCCCGCGGCTCTCTGATCAACACCCTGCTGTTGACCGTGGCGATCGTCGTCGTACAGAACGGGATCGGCCTGCTGCTCGCCCTCGGCGTGCACGCGCGCATCAAGTCGCGGGCGGTGCTGCGGACGATCTTCTTCGCGCCGGTGGTGGTCAGCCCGGTCATGGTGGCGTTCCTGTGGAAGTACGTCTACAACCCCGATCCGGACAACGGGCTCAACGCCATCCTCGGCGCCGTCGGGCTGGGTGGGCTGCGACAGGACTGGTTGGGCGACCCCGACCTGGCACTGTGGTCGGTGGCGGGCATGGTGATCTGGCAGTTCGCCGGCTACTCGATGGTGATCTTCCTGGCCGGCCTGGAGTCGGTGCCCCACAACCTCCACGAGGCCGCGATGATCGACGGCGCCGGCCGGTTCCAGCGCTTCCGGTTCGTCACCTGGCCACTGCTCGCGCCCGCGCTCACCGTGAACATCATGCTGTCGACCATCGGCGGCCTCAAGCTGTTCGACCAGGTGTACGCGGCCACCAACGGCGGTCCCGGCTACGCCAGCGAGACGCTCTCGACCGTGCTCTACAAGCAGGCGTTCGTCTTCGGCAACTTCGGCTACAGCACGGCCATCGCGTTGGTGCTGGCGCTGTTCGTGGCCGCCGTGTCGCTCATCCAGATCCACTACCTGCGCGGCCGGGAGGTGAACTCATGAGTTTCCGGTACGGACTCCGCACGTTCACGCTGGAACTGGTGATGATCGCCGTGGCAGTGGCGTTCCTGTTCCCCGTGTACGCACTGGTCACCCTGTCCTTGAAGGACACTCAGCAGATCGCGGCGGCACCGCTGTCGCCGCCGACCTCGCCGACGCTCGACAACTTCTCCGAGGCCTGGTCGCGCGCCTCACTCGGCTCGGCGCTCCTCAACAGCACGGTGATCACCGTGGTCAGCCTGGCCGTCCTCATCGGGATCGGCTCGTTCGCCGCCTACTTCATCGCCCGCAGCATGACGGGGCTGGGCTACGGGCTCTACGTGCTGTTCCTGCTCGGTATCGTGCTGCCGTTCCAACTCGGCATGATCCCGCTGTTCACCATGGTGGACGACGCCGGCCTGCTCGGCACCTACCAGGGGATGATCGTGTTCTACACGGGAATCCAGCTGCCGTTCACCATCTTCCTCTATACGGGGTTCATCAGGGCGCTGCCGAGCGACTACGCCGACGCGGCGCTGATCGACGGTGCCGGCCATCTGCGTGCGTTCACCCACGTGGTCTTCCCGTTGCTGCGCCCCATCACCGGCACCGTGCTGATCCTCAACGCCGTGTTCATCTGGAACGACTTCTTCACGCCACTGCTGTATCTGGGCGGGTCGGCGCAGGAGACGGTGCCGGTGCGGATCTTCTCGTTCGTCGGCCAGTACGTCTCCGAGTACGGCCTGGTCTTCGCCGGTCTGGTGCTGGCCGCGCTGCCCATTCTCGCGATCTTCCTCGTCCTCCAGAAGTACGTGATCAAAGGCTTCTCCAGCGGTTTGAAGGGGTGACCACTATGGACGGTCCGGTACCAGTGCCCCGTGAGCCTGGTCTGTCACCCGCCTCCGGCGCCCACGGGGCCCCTGGCGGCGTTGGCGCAAAGGGCAAGTACAACCCGGTACGAGACCCTTTGCGCCGCCTTGCCAGGAACCACGTGGATCACCGGATCCGGGCAACGAACCAGGCTCACGGGGCACTAAGCCGGCGTGGGCTGTTACTCGCGGGCGGCGCGCTCGGCCTCACGGCGGCGGCCGCCGGCTTCTCGCCGACGAGGGCATGGTCGGAGCCGGCGTTCGGTGGCGACCCGTTCGCACTCGGCGTGGCCTCCGGCGACCCGTGGCCCGACAGCGTCGTCCTGTGGACAAGGCTGGCACCCGACCCGCTGGCGCTCGACGGCACGGGCGGCATGCCGGCCCGCAAGGTCGCCGTCGGCTGGCAGCTGGCGACCGACGAGCGGTTTCGCCACGTCGTCCGAAGTGGACGGACGTTCGCCGTGCCGGAGCTGGCCCACTCGGTGCATCTCGAGGTGTTCGGGCTGGAGCCGGGGCGCGAGTACTTCTACCGGTTCCGCGCCGGGCACGCGGTGAGCCCGACGGGCCGCACCAGGACGGCGCCGGCGCCGTGGGCGCGGGTGCGCGAGCTGAGCTTCGGCGTGGCGTCCTGCCAGGCATGGTTCGAGGGTTACTACACCGCCTACCGGCACCTGGCCGACGAGGACGTGGCGGTCGTGTTCCACCTGGGCGACTACATCTACGAGAACCAGATCGACGCAGGAGGTGGCGTACGCAACACCCCGGTGCCCGCGGAGATCGGCGCGAAGCCGTTCGACCTGACCCAGTACCGGCTGCGGCACGCGCTGCATCGCTACGACCCGGACATCATGGCCGCGCACCAGGCGCACCCGTTCGCGCTCGTGTGGGACGACCACGAGATCGACGACAACTGGGTCGGCGACATCTCCAAGGCCGACGGCGAACCCGACACCGATCCCGCCGTGTTCCGCCGGCGCAAGGCGGCGGCGTTCCAGGCCTACTACGAGAACCTCCCGCTGCGCCGGCCGAACAAGCCGAGCGGCCCGAACGCCAGCCTGTACCGCCGGCTCGGCTACGGCCGGCTCGTGGACTTCCACGTGCTGGACACCCGGCAGTACCGCGCCGACCAGGCCTGCGGTGACCGGACGAGCGACTGCGCCGACCGGTTCCTGCCCGACCGGACGGTGCTCGGGCCCGAGCAGGAACGGTGGCTGTTCAACGGTCTGGGTTCCTCGAAGGCCGTGTGGAACATCATTCCGCAACAGATTCCCGTCACGCAGGTGGACACCGTCCCCGGCGAGGGCCGGGCGTTCGTCATGGACTTCTGGGACGGCTACAAGCCCGCCAGGGACCGGCTGTTCACCGAACTGGCGCGGGTGCGCAACCCGGTGGTGCTGACCGGCGACATGCACCGGCACATGGCGGCCGACCTGAAGCTGGACTTCGACGACCCCGACTCGGCCACCATCGGCGTCGAGTTCGTCGGTACCTCCATCTCCACCAAAATGGACGGTCAGGATCTCGACCAGGGCGGCCAGAACCTGCTCGACGCCAACGAGCACATCGCGTTCACCAACTACCAACGCGGCTACCTGCGCTGCACCCTCACCGAGGACGCCTGCCGCGCGGACTTCCGGGTTCTGCCCTACGTGACGCGGCCGGGAGCGCCGGTCTCCACGAGGACCAGTTTCGTCACCGAGAACGGCAACCCCGGCCTGCAGCCGGCGTGAGGGAAGGCAGCGATGAACCTCAGTAGGCGGACACTTCTCCGCACCGGCGTGACCGCCGCGGCCGTCGGTGCCGCCGCGTTGGCCGTCCCGAACACCGCGCACGCCGCGGTGCCGAACAGCCCGCGGTTCAAGCTCGACGGCGCTGGCAACAACCCGGTCTGGAAGAAGTCGCTGGCGTCGGACGGGGTGATGCAGTCGTTCGGTTACGACAACACCAACCAGCACATCTACTTCGTGCAGCACAGCACCGAGCCGAGCGAGCGGGGCAACCTGTGGGTCACCAAGACCGACACCAAGGGCGAGCAGAGGCTGGGGTCCATGCTCCTGCGCGGCTTCGGGCACGGGGTCCAGATCGGGGTGGAGCCGTACAACGGCGAGGTCTACCTGTGGACCGAGTTGAAGGCGAGTGCGAGCGGGTTCGGTACCAGGGTCGGCCGGTTCCGGTTCGTCGACGACACGGTCCTGGACACCGATGACAGTTCCATTCAGGACCGGACTCCGTCCATCGGCGACACGATGGTCAACCCGCAGCCTGCCATCGATCCGTGGTCCGGCCGGTTGGTGGTGCGGTACAAGGTGGCGGCGGACATGCCGCGCATCGTCGTGTTCAGCCTGGCCGACGCGCGGGCGGGCCGGCTCACCAGCGAGTACCGGCTGGCCGAGCGGGCGCTGCCGTCACGCGGATCATGGGGCGAGACCAACCCGTTCCAGGGTTTCGCCGCCTGCGGCCGCTACGCCTACCTGCTCGAGGGCCGGGTCAGCACCACGTCGTACCTGACCACCATCGACCTGAACGGCACGGGGCAGAGCACGGTGGTCGACCGGTTCGCCACCACCGCGGGGGAATCCCTGCCCGGTCGCGAGCCGCAGGGCATGTCGATCTGGATCGAGGGCGGCGGAACGCCCCGGTTGGCCTTCGGCTTCCACTCGAACACGAGCGGCGTTCGCCAGGCGAGCGTCTTCTACAAGAGCGAATTCCTGTAGCACCGGACGCGTGGAGGTTGTCGTGACAGCACGTACCGAGTTATCCCGCCGCAAGCTGCTCGGTTTCGGCGGCGCGGCCGTTCTTCTCGGCACGGGGGCGTGGAACGCGGCCAGCGCGTTCGCCGCACCGGCCAAGGCGGGCACCCTGTTCACGCTCGGCGTGGCCTCCGGCGACCCGGCGCCCGACGGCGTCGTGCTGTGGACGCGCCTGGCGCCGGATCCGTTCGCTGTGGACGGTGCCGGTGGCATGCCGGCCCGGCCGGTCCGGGTGGAGTACGAGGTCGCCACGGACCCCCGGTTCCGGGCTGTCGTCCGGCGCGGCAGCGTGGTCGCGACGCCGGAGCTCGGCCATTCGGTGCACCCGGAGATCCGCGGCCTCGCCCCGGATCACGAGTACTTCTACCGGTTCCGCGCCGGCGGGGAGCTCTCGCCGGTCGGCCGGACTCGGACGATGCCGCCGCTGTGGGCGAACCCGCGGGAGCTGAACTTCGCGTTCGCGTCCTGTCAGGCGTGGCAGGACGGGTACTTCACGGCCTACGACCATTTGGCGGCCGAGGACCTCGACTTCGTGGTGCACCTCGGCGACTACCTCTACGAGTACGGCGTCGGGGAGAACAAGCGCGGGGTGACGGTCGACCCCCGGTTCCACACGGAGACGTTCGACCTGGCGCGCTACCGGCTGCAGTACTCGCTCTACAAGATGGAGGCGCCACTGCAACAGGCGCACGCCCAGTTCCCGTGGATCGTGACGCTCGACGACCACGAGGTGGAGAACAACTGGGCGGACGAGATCCCCGAGGGTTCCTCGCAAACACCGGGCGACGCGTTCCCGCCCCGCCGCGCCGCCGCTTTCCAAGCCCTGTACGAGAACCTGCCGCTGCGGGTCCAGCAGATGCCGGCCGGGCCGGACATGCGCATGCACCGCAGGCTGTCCTACGGGCGCCTGGCCGACCTCACCATGGTCGACACCCGGCAGTACCGCGACGACCAGCCCTGCGGCGACGGGGGCGGGATCGACTGTGCCGACCGGTTCGACCAGAGCAAGACCATTCTCGGCGCCGAGCAGCGGCAGTGGCTGCTCGACGGCTTCTCGAACTCCACCGCACGATGGCAGATCCTGGGCAACCAGGCGCCGATCGGGCAGACCGACCGGGATCCCGGCCCTGCGGTGGATGTCTGGTACGACCCGTGGGACGGCTACGTGGCCGACCGCGACCGGGTACTGGCGGCCGCCCAGGACCGCGGCGTGCGCAACCTCGTGGTGATCACCGGTGACCGGCACCAGAACTACGCCTGGGACCTGAAGCGGGACTTCACCAACCCCGACTCGCCGACCGTGGCGTCGGAGTTCGTGGGCACCTCGATCACCAGCGGCGCCGACGGCGCGGACATGAACGACGACGGCCGCAAGTTCCTGGCCGCCAACCCACACATGAAGTTCTTCAACGCCCAACGCGGCTACGTCCGGGTGAACGTCAACCGGGAGCGCTGGCAGAGCGACTTCCGGGTCCTGCCGTACGTCACCACCCCGGGCGCGCCGATCTCCACGCGGGCCAGCTTCGTGGTGGAGGACCGGCGGCCAGGAGTCCAGGAGGCATAGCGAAGTGGACGAGTCAGTAGCGGTGTGCGTGGACGCCGGCACCACGGTGATCAAGGCGGTGGTGTTCGACGCCGCCGGCCGCGAGCTGGTGGTCACCCGGCGCGACACCGAGGTCCGCCACCCCAGCCGCGAGCGCGCCGAGCAGGACATGGCCGAGGTGTGGGACGCGGTGGTCGGCGCCGTGCACGAGGCCGTCCAGCAGGTCGACCGGCCGGTCCGGCTGCTGGCGCTCACCGCGCAGGGCGACGGCGCCTGGCTGGTCGACGCCGCGCACCGGCCGGTGCGCCCGGCCGTGCTGTGGAACGACGGCCGCGCGGCCGGGGTGGTCCGCGACTGGCGCGCCGACGGCGTGCTCGAGCAGGCCTTCCGGCGCAACGCCTCGCTGACCAACGCTGGGCTGCCCAACGCCATCATGCGGGTGCTGGCCACCGAGGAGCCGGACAAGCTGCGCCGCGCGGAGGCCGTACTCACCTGCGGCGGCTGGCTCTTCCTGCGGCTCACCGGCGTACTCGGCCTGGACGTCTCCGAGGCTTCGGCGCCATGGCTGGACATCCGCACGCTGGCCTACTCCGACGAACTGCTGGAGCTGTACGGGCTGACCGAGCACCGGCGGCTGCTGCCGCCCGTGCTCACCGGCGCGGAACTGGTCCAGAAGCTGAGCGCCGACGCCGCCGGACAGCTCGGTCTGCCGGCCGGCACACCCGTGGTGCTCGCTCCCTACGACATCGTGACCACCGCGCTCGGCACGGGCACCACCGACGCCGGCCAGGCGGCCTGCATCCTCGGCACCACCCTGTGCACCGAGGTAATGATCACCGAGCCGGACCTGGCCGGTGAGCCGTCCGGGCTGACCCTCGCGTTCGGCCGGCCGGACCTGTTGATGCGTTCGTTCCCCACGCTCGCCGGCACGGGTGTGCTCGACTGGACGGTCGAACTGCTGGGCCTACCCGATCCGGCGGCTTTGACCGAGCTGGCCGCGCAGGCGCCGCCGGGGGCGGACGGGTTACGCGTGCTGCCCTATCTTTCGCCGGCCGGGGAACGGGCGCCGTTCCTGGACGTGGCCGCCAGTGGGCTGGTCACCGGCCTGCTGTTCGGGCACGGCCGCGCGCACGTCGCGCGGGCCGTGCTGGAGGGGCTCGCGCACGTCATCCGGGACTGCCTGGACGCCGCGCCGACCCGCCCGACCGAGCTGCGGCTGTGTGGTGGCGGCGCCGCGAGCGCCGTGTGGTGCCAGCTGATCGCCGACATCGCCGGCGTGCCCGTGACGTCCACAGAGGACTCCCAGGTGGGCGCGAAGGGGGCGCTGGTGTACGCGCTGACCGCGCTCGGCGAGCACCCCGACCTGACGGCGGCGGCCGCCGCGCTGGTCCGGCCGCACCGGCGGCTCCTGCCCGACGACGAGCTGCGCGCGTTCCACGACGGCGAGCACACGGAGTTCCTCGCCACCCGAGAGCTCGCTGCCACGCGCTGGGCCGGGTGGCGGACCCGTGGCTGATGGACCCGTCTGGGTGGGCGTCGACCTCGGCACGCAGAGCGTCCGCACGCTCGCCGTCGACGACGCCGGAACCCCCGTCGCGTCGGCCGCCAGGGCCCTTACCGGCCATCGCTCCGGCGCCCGGCACGAGCAGAATCCGGCCGACTGGTGGGAACTCACGGCCGACGCGCTCGCCGAGCTGTCCCTCGCCGGTCGCCGAGTCGGCGCGGTCGCCGTGTGCGCCACCTCCGGCACCGTCCTGCTCACCGATCGGGACGGCGCCGCCCGTAGCCCCGGGTTGATGTACGACGACAGCCGGGCCGGCGACCTGGCCGCGGCGGCGCAGGAGGCGGGAGCCGAACTGTGGCACCGGCTCGGCTACCGGATGCAGCCGAGCTGGGCGCTGCCCAAGCTGCTGTGGTGGCGCAACCAGGGCCTTCTGGACGGTTCCGTGCGACTGGCGCATCAGCCGGACGTGGTGGCCGCCGGGCTGATCGGCCGGCCGGTGGCCTCCGACTCCAGTCACGCGCTCAAGACCGGGTACGACCTGATCGCCGACCGCTGGCCGGCGGAGATCCTGGCCGCGCTGCGGATCGACCCGGCCGTGCTGCCGGACGTGGTGCGGCCCGGCACCGTGCTCGGCCAGGTGAGTGCGGCGGCGGCCGCCCGCACCGGACTGCCCGCCGGCACGCCCGTGGTGGCCGGCATGACCGACGGGTGCGCCGCGCAGCTGGCGGCCGGCGCGCTCGACGTCGGCGAGTGGAACTCGGTGCTCGGCACCACGTTGGCGCTCAAGGGAGTCAGCGCCACGCTGCCCCACGATCCGACGGGTGCCGTGTACTCCCACCGCGCGCCGCACGGCGACCTGTGGCTGCCCGGCGGCGCGTCCAGTACCGGTGCCGGCGCCGTGCGCGCGTTGTTCCCCGGCGCCGACCTGGCCGCGCTCACGGCCGCCGCGGCCGCTGTCCGGGACGTGCCGCTGTGCTACCCGCTGGTCGGCCACGGCGAACGGTTCCCGTTCGTCGCACCGCAGGCCCGCGGCTTCCTGGGCGACGGGCCACTCGATGTGTCCACTATGGACTCCCCGACGGCCTTCGCCGCCGTGTGCACGGGTATCGCACATATTGAGCGGCTCTCGTTCGAGCTGCTCGACGAGGCGGGCGCGGATGTCGGCGGCCCGGTCACCTTCACGGGCGGCGGTGCCCGCAACGAGTGGTGGAACCAGCTGCGCTGCGACCTGCTCGGGGTGCCGGTGCGGCTGCCCACCAACCCCGAGCCGGCGCTCGGCATGGCGGTGCTCGCCGCGGGCGCCATGACCGGCGACATCCCGGCCGCCGCCCGCCGGCTCGTCCGGGTTCGTACCACCCTGCACCCCGACCCCGTCCGCACGGCCGAGCTGACCCCCGCCTACCGCGCCTTCGTCGTCGCGCTCGCCGAGCGTGGCTGGCTCGACCCCGTGCTCGCCCGCTGAACAGGAGATACCGTGCCCATCCCGCTGCTTGCCGCAGGTGACCATTTCGTGCTCAACCGGTTGCTGGTCGACGCGCTGCACGCGGCGACCGGAGCGGACGCGTGGCGGGTCAGCGAGTTGGAGCTGCCGTGGCCGCACGTGGCGTTCGGGCGGGTGGCGGAGGTCGACGAGGCGTCCGATGTGGAGGATGCGCTGATCTCGTCCCTACAAGGCGCGCGCGTGTGCCTGACCCAGATGGCGCCGGTGACCGAGCGGGTGCTCGCCGCGTGCCCGGACCTCGAGCTGGTCGGCGTGTCCCGGGGTGGGCCGGTCAACGTGAACCTGGCGGCGGCCACCGAGCACGGCGTGGCCGTCACGTTCGCGCCCGGCCGCAACGCCGAGTCCACGGCCGAGCACACGCTGGCGCTCATGCTGGCCGCCATGCGCCATATTCCCGACAGTCACCTCGGCATGGTGCGGGGGCGGTGGGAGAGCAGCCGGTTCGCTTACGAGGCAACGGGTCTGGAGGTGGCCGGCGCCACCGTGGGGCTGGTCGGCGCCGGCGCCATCGGCGGGCGCGTGGCCAGGGCGCTACTCGCCATGGAGGCGACCGTGCTGGTGGCCGACCCTTACGCCGACCCCGCCGCGCTGCCGCCGGGAGCGCGGGTCGTGCCACTGGCCGAGCTGCTCGCCAGGGCGAACGTGCTGTCGCTGCACGCCCGGGTCACCGACGAGACCCGGGGCATGATCGGCGCCGCCGAGCTCGCGGCGCTGCCACCCGGGTCGGTGGTGGTCAACTGCGCCCGCGGCGGTCTGCTCGACTACCGGGCGCTGTCCGACGCGCTCGCCTCCGGCCACCTGTTCGCGGCGGGCCTCGACGTGTACGACGTGGAGCCACTCCCGGCCGACCATCCACTTCGGACCGCACCCAACGTGGTGCTCACCCCGCACCTGGCCGGCGCCAGCCGGGCGGTGGCCGAGCGGGCCGCACGCATGGTGGCCGCCGAGGCCGACCGCTGGCTGCGCGGCGAGCCACCGCTGCACTGCGCCAATCCCGCTGTGATCGGGGTGCACCGGTGACCCGCCCGGCGCCGGCCGGCAATGCCCTGAATGAGGCATTGACGACGCTCAACGTCTCGAATGAGGCATTCAGGGCATTGAGCCGGGCCGGGGTGAACCGGTGACCCGCCTCCTGCTCACCCGGCACGCCGAAACCACCTGGCACGCCGAGAACCGCTACACCGGCGCACGCAGCGACCCCGACCTGACCGACCACGGCCTACGCCAGGTCGACCGGCTCGCCGCCGGGGTACTGGCCGAAGGCGTACAGGTGGTGGTCAGCTCACCCCAGCGACGCGCCCTACGGACGGCCGAACCGGCGGCCGCCGCGCTCGACGTTCCCGTGCTGCAGGTGGCCGGACTGCACGAGGTCGACTTCGGCAGCGCCGAGGGCCACACGCTCGCCGAGCTCGATCCCGACGTGGCGGCCCGGTTCGTGGCCGACCCGGTGGCCCACCCGTTCCCCGGGGCCGAGTCACCGCCGGACGCCGCGCGGCGGGTCACCACGGCCCTGCGCGAGATCGCCGCCGAGCACGCCGGGTTGACCGTGCTGGTCGTCGCGCACAGCACCGTGCTGCGGCTCGGGTTGTGCGACCTGCTCGGCCTCCCACTCTCCCGCTACCGCCAGCTCCTCCCCCGCCTGGACAACGTCGCGATCACCGAGATCCGGCTGCCGGCCGACCCCGCACAGCCAACCGCCCTTCTGTCGTTGAACCGCATCGTCGCGTCATAAACCAGAAAGGACCACACCGTGCGCATTTTCACCACGCTCCTCACAGCGGCCGCGCTCGTCCTCGCCGGCTGTTCGGCCGCGACGAACGGCGGCTCGGGCGGCGCCGAGAACGCCAAGATCGCCTTCCTGATGCCCGACATCGCGTCCACCCGCTACGAGCTCTACGACAGCCCGCTGTTCAAGGCGAAGATGAAAGACCTGTGCCCGGACTGCGAGGTCATCTACAACAACGCCAACGCCGACGCCTCCCGCCAACAGCAGCAGGCCAACTCCGCGCTGGCACAGGGGGTCAAGGCGATCGTCATCGACCCGGTCGACTCCACGGCGGCCGCGTCGATCGTCAACACCGCCCGCGCGCAGGGCGTGCCCGTCATCGCCTACGACCGGCCCATCCCCGACACCCCGCCGGACTACTACATCTCCTTCGACAACGAGAAGATCGGCGCGATGATCGGACAGTCCCTTGTGGAGCACCTCAAGGCGACGGGTGCCACGGGCGGGCTGCTCGAGGTCAACGGGTCGCCGACGGACGCGGCCGCCGGACTCATCAAGAAGGGCATCCACTCGGCGATCGACGACAGCGGGTTCGAGCTGCTCGCCGAGTACGACACGCCGGACTGGCAGCCGGCCAAGGCGCAGGAATGGGTGAGCGGCCAGATCACCCGGTTCCGCGGGCAGGTCGCCGGCGTGGTGGCGGCCAACGACGGCACCGGCGGCGGGGCGATCGCCGCGTTCAAGGCGGCCGGCGTGCCGGTGCCGCCGGTGACCGGCAACGACTTCGAGGTGGCGGCCGCGCAGCGGATCGTGTCCGGCGACCAGTACAACACGATCTCCAAGCCCATCAAGATAGTCGCGGAGGCCGCGGCCGAGGTGGCCTACCAGTTCGTGAAGGGCGAGAAGCCGGCGGGCGAGACGACCCTGTTCGACGCGCCGTCCCAGCTGTTCGACCCGACCGTGGTGACGCTGGAGAACCTGGCCGAGGTGCTGTCGGAGTCCGACCAGATCAAGCCGTCGGACGTGTGCACCGGCGAGTACTCGGCGGCCTGCGCCACGGCCGGCATCGCCTGATGACCATCCTGTCGCTGCGCGGGATCAGCAAGAGCTTCGGCGCCGTCGCCGCGCTCACCGAGGTCGACCTCGACGTCGCCGCCGGCGAGGTCGTCGCGATCGTCGGGGACAACGGCGCCGGTAAGTCCACTTTGGTCAAGGTGCTGTCCGGTGTGCACCGCGCGGACTCGGGGAACGTGCTGTTCGACGGGGAGTCGGTGACCATCGCAAGCCCGGCGGCCGCGCACGCGTTGGGCATCGCCACCGTGTTCCAGGACCTCGCGCTGTGCGAGAACCTGAACGTGGTGGAGAACCTGTTCCTCGGTCAGGAACTGCGCCGCGCCCGCCTCGACGAGGTCGCCATGGAGACCCGGTCGTGGGAGCTGCTGCGTCAACTGTCGGCGAAGATCCCCACGGTCCGGGTGCCGGTCGCGTCGCTGTCCGGGGGGCAGCGCCAGACCGTGGCGATCGCCCGGTCGCTGCTCGGCGACCCGAAGGTGATCATCCTGGACGAACCGACCGCGGCACTCGGCGTCGCGCAGACGGCCGAGGTGCTGAACCTCATCGAGCGGCTCCGCGACCGCGACCTCGGCGTGATCATGGTCAGCCACAACATGGAGGACGTGCGCGCGGTCGCCGACCGGGTGGCCGTGCTGCGGCTCGGCCGGAACAACGGCGTGTTCGACGCGGCCACCGTGTCCACCGAGGACGTCGTCGCCGCCATCACCGGCGCCACCGACAACGTGGTATCCCGCCGCGCCAAGCGAAAGGAGGCCGCCGAATGACCGAGACACGACAGGCCGTCGCGCTCGACCTGCTGGACGAGCGGCTGCGGCAGGGCGCCGGGCCGAAGGCCGTGCTCGCCGACATCTGGGACCGCGTCCGCTCCGGCGATCTCGGCGCGCTGCCGATCGTGCTGGGGCTGGTGGTGATCTGGTCGGTGTTCCAGGCGCTGAACCCGGTGTTCCTGTCCAGCGCCAACCTGGTCAACCTGTTGATGGAGAGCGTGTCGGTCGGCATCATCGCGCTCGGCGTGGTGTGCGTGCTGCTGGTCGGCCAGATCGACCTGTCGGTCGGCTCGGTCAGCGGCCTGTCCGCCGCACTCACGGCCGTCACCTTCGTGAACTCGGGCTGGCCGCTGTGGGCGAGTGTGGCCGCCGCGGTGGCCGCCGGCTGCGCCATCGGGTGGATCTACGCGGTGATGGTGACCCGCCTCGGGGTGCCGAGCTTCGTGGCGACGCTGGCCGGGCTGCTGGGTTTCCTCGGGTTGCAGCTCTACCTGCTGGGCAGCAAGGGCGCGATCAACCTGCCGTTCGACTCCGGGCTGGTGCGCTTCGCCCAGTTGGAGTTCGTGCCGGCGTGGCTGTCCTATGTGCTCGTGGTGGTCACCGCGGTCTGGATCTTCGCCACCGGCTGGTCACTGGCCCGCCGCCGCCGGGCGGCCGGCCTGTCCGCCCGGTCGACCACGCTGCTGGTGGCCCGCAGCGTGGTGGTGCTGCTCGGTCTCGGGTTCGCCGCCTGGTACCTGAACCAGACCAGGGGCGTCGGCTGGATGTTCGTCAGCTTCGTCGCACTGGTGCTGGTGATGAACTACGTGCTCACCAGAACCGGCTGGGGCCGCTCGGTGTTCGCCATCGGCGGCAACGTGGAGGCGGCCCGGCGGGCCGGCATCAACGTCAACCGGATGTACACCTCGGTATTCATGCTGTGCTCGTCGCTGGCCGCGCTCGGCGGCCTGATCGCCGCGGCGCGCCTGGCCGCCGCGAACCAGGCCAGCGGCGCCGGCGACGTGAACCTGAACGCCATCGCCGCGGCGGTCATCGGCGGCACCAGCCTGTTCGGCGGCCGGGGCAGCGCGTTCTCGGCGCTGCTCGGCATCCTGGTCATCCAGTCCATCTCAAGTGGACTGACCTTGCTCGATCTGGATTCCTCGTTCCGGTTCATGGTCACCGGGTTGGTGCTGGCACTGGCCGTGGCCCTCGACTCGGTCGCCCGCCGCTCCCGCGCCGCCCACGGCCGAGCGTGAGCCCGATGTCCTGTTCGTCATCAAATCTGGAGGAGAAGTCGATGAGATCAAGAATGCGGTTAGCGTTCACGGCGGTCGTGGTGAGCACGCTCGGGCTGGTCGCCCCACAGGCGGCGTCGGCGGACTCGGCCACCTGCAGCAAGCGGGTGCTCAACACCGACGGCACCACCAAGTACGAGGGCTGCGCCGGGCTCGCGTACTTCATGTCCTACGGCGATCACCTGATGGTCGACGACCACGCGGCCGACGGGTTCCCGGCGGTCGTGCAGTGGTGGCGCGCCGACGGCACCGGGCCGTTCGAGACGTGGAACCGCGAGGGCTCCGCCGGGCCGGACCTCAAGGCGCCGACCGGCGACATCCCCGAGGGGGAATGGATCCTCTACAAGGTTTGCATCGGCTCGGCCGGCGAGATCTTCCGAGAGACCTGCAGCGACGGCGTCACCGACTACGCGTAAGGGGTTGAATCGTGCGTAACCTGCATAGACGTACCTTCATCCTCGGCGGAGCCGCCGCGGCCAGTGCCATCGCCATCCCCTCCGCCGGCGCGACCGGCGTGCGGGCGATGGCCATCTCGCTGCCGCACGACCCGTTCCAACTCGGCGTGGCATCGGGCGACCCGTCGGCCGACGGGTTCGTCCTGTGGACCCGGCTCGCGCCGGCGCCGCTGAACCCCGACGGGCTCGGCGGAATGCCGTCGTCCACTGTGGACGTTCAGTGGCAGGTGGCCACCGACGGCAACTTCGCCAACATCGTGGCCTCGGGCACCACCCCCGCCACCGCGGCCAGCGCGCACAGCGTGCACGTCGAGGTGGCCGGCTTGGACCACAGCCGGTGGTACTACTACCGCTTCCGCACCGACACCACGCCCTCGTACCTGTCGCCGGTCGGGCGAACCCGCACCGCACCCGGCCCGGGTGTCCTGGCCACCCAGCTGCGGTTCGCCATGGCGTCCTGCGCGCACTGGGAGGAGGCCTGGTTCCACGCGTTCCGCCAGATCGCCAACGACAGCCCGGACCTCGTGCTGTTCCTGGGCGACTACATCTACGAGTTCTCCACCGACAAGACGACCAACGTCCGCGAATACGTCGACTGGGGCACCGACTTCGTGGACACGCTGGGCGAGTACCGGTTGCGCTACGCCCAGCACCGAACCGACCCGGCGCTGCGGGCCGCGCACGCGGCGGCGCCGTGGCTCGTGGTGTTCGACGACCACGAGGTCAAGAACAACTGGAACAGCACCACACCCTCGGCGACCCAGCGCGCGCAGGCGTTCCAGGCCTGGTACGAGAACATGCCCGTGCGGGCCGCGCAGAAGCCGGTGGGCGCGGCCATGACCCTGCACCGCAAGATCGACTGGGGCTCGCTGGCCCGCTTCCACATGCTCGACACCCGCCAGTACCGCTCCCCGCAGTCGACCGCCGGCTGCAACGACGGCACCCGCCGCATGATCAGCTCGACCCAGGAGCAGTGGCTGCTCGACGGTCTGGCCACGCACCCGTCGACGTGGGACTTCCTCGGGCAGCAGGTGTTCTTCGCCGACCGGGACAGCGACCGCAACCCGAACACCTGCAACGGCGACGACTCGTGGGACGGTTATCGGGTGCAGCGCGGCCGCCTGGCCGCGGGCTGGGTGGCGCGCGGTGTGCCCAACCCGGTGATGCTGACGGGAGACGTGCACCGACACTGGGCGGCCGACCTCCTGGCGAACCCGTACGACCAGGCCAGCGCGAACATCGGCGTCGAACTGGTGACCACGTCGATCTCCAGCGGGGGCCCCTATGCGGACCCCGACACTCCCAACCCCGGCCTGCCCGCCAACCTGCCGTACGTCAAGTACCTGCGCGATCGGCGCGGCTACGTCCGCTGCACGGCGACCAGCACCCAGCTGACCGCCGAGTTCATGCAGCTGTCCAGTACGACCGAGCCGGACTTCGCCAACGTGACGGTCACACCGCACGCGCGGTTCGTCGTACGGGAAGGGGAGAAACGCCTGACCCGCGCATAAACCCGCAGTTCGGCCCGTCGAATGCCTGGAACGACGCCTTCCTGACGTTGAGCGTCAGGAAGGCGTCGTTCCAGGCATGCCCACGCCGCGCTTGGCGATATCGGTCTCGGCCAGTTCGATCGCGACGTGTAGGGCGTGGTGGAACTCGGCGACCTGCGCTGGTGCTGCACCTGCGCGGGCAGGCGCTCGGCCGCGGGTGGTGGTCCAAGTTCACTGCCTCGACCCGTTCCACGTCGTTCAATGGGTCACCGACGCTGTCGACACGGTCCGCCGCGGACTGTGGAACACCCTGCGTGGCGAGGGACACACCGCAGCGGCCAGCGACATCAAGGGCACCCGGCGGGCCGTGCTAAAAAACCCCGAGAACCTCACCGGCGAACAGCGCACCACGATCGCGACCATCGCCAAGACCAACAACCGCCTCTACCGCGCCTACCTGCTCAAAGAGCAACTCCGCGCGGTACTCGCCGCACGAGGCAAACCCGGACGGACGCTACTCGCCGGCTGGCTCGCCTGGGCCACCCGCTGCCGTATCCCCGAGTTCGTCAAGCTGGCCAAAACAATCCGCCACTACCTGCCGCTGATCCGCAACACCCTCGACCACGAACTGTCCAACGCCCGCAGCGAATCCACCAACACCCACCTACGCGTCCTCACCCGACGCGCCTACGGCTTCCGCACACCCGAAGCACTCATCACCATGGCCATGCTCACCCGAAGCGGCCTCTGCCCACCACTACCCGCACGATCCTCAAAGGACTAACACCAAACTCACCCACACGAACGGCAGTAGATCCGAAATGCGCACCTCGAGCAATTGTCTGAACATTCCCGGCGGAGATTTATCCTGTCCGGGCCAGCGCAAGGGTGATGGCCGGGTCGAGTGCGCGTACCTCGGGATGGGTGTGCCACCGGCGCAGGGTTGTGGCGAGCCGACGCACGTCGGTGAGAATCGTGGCGGAACCGACCTGGCCGGCCTGGCCGACAACCACGCGCGCCAACTCGCAGGCGTGTTCGAGTTCTCCCGCCGCGGCGTGCGCAAGGGCCTGTCGAGCGCCGAACCGGGTCCGCGCCCGGATCGCCGAAGCCGGGATACGGGCGACCTCGCGATCGAGCGTCGCGGCAGCGGCGACCGGTCTGCCGAGGTCGTACAGGCACCAGCCCGTGACGATGGCAACCGGGTCCTGCACATGCTTCGTGCCGATCACCGGCCCGGCCGGCTGGTCGGCGCGGCTGTCCCGCAGCAGGCGACCGGCCCGGTCCAGGGCGCGCATGCACGCGTCGTGGTCACCCGCGAGGGCATGCCCTTGCGCCTCGCGTTGCGCGGCCAGGCCGAGGATGCGCGGTGGAGTGTCCTTTCGCGACTGTGCCTGTTGTGCCAACGCGATGGTGGCCGCCGCATTCCCTTGGTACAACGTGATCAACGCACGCCGGACCAGTGCGTAACTTGCCATGTGGTCGTCCCCGGCCGCCGTCGCCACCTGTACCGCCTTGGCGGTCCACCAGGTCGCCGCGTCGTTGTCCCCCGCTTCCTGCGCCATCCAGCCGGCGAACTCCGCTGTGCGTGCCGCGAGCGTCGCGACGTGGGCCGACGCTCGTCCGCTCACCTGTGTGGACAGCGCGCGTAACGCCTGCGCCTGGCCGACCAGCATCGGCAACACCGTTGCGGGCGGCGAGATCTGGCCGAGCTCACGGGTGGCGTCGAAGAGCCGGCGGTGATGTAACAGCTGTTCGTCGACGTTCGCCGGGGTGAGCCGGGCACCTGGAACCGTCAACCCGGCCAACATCGCCGCACCGCCCAGCAGGACGTCGCGCCGCCCGACCGGGGTGAACGAACTGCCGCCATCCGGTGTCATCGCCATTATCCAGACCTCCTCCGCTACGGAGCCGGACGGCGTCTCCGGCGGGTTCGCCGGGGTCCGCCTGGACATCATGGCGACCAACGTCCCCTTCGCGTCCAACTCGGCATCGCACCGACGGACGAGCTCGAGCGAGGGAGCCTGGACGCCGGTCTCGATCCGGCTCAGGTGACCTTTGCTGTAGTAGAGGCGGCGTGCGAACTCGCTCAGCGAGAGGCCCTTGGCCGTCCGCAACGCGCGCAGCCGTGGGCCGAAGCTCTCGGGAAGGGACGTCATCACGAACCGCCTTTCCTATGGACACCACCCTTCGCCACCCGCATCGCGGAAGTCAGCAGGTTTCCCGGGAGGCGACGGGAACGGAAACAGGAAACAGTGTCGGGGTTCCGATGGTATTCGACTGTGGGTGCCTGCGCGGACCAGGACGCTAACTGGCCAGATCATTGACAAAACCTGGACAGTTCCGGAAAGGAAACAGGAAACCGTTCGAATGACCTTGTCAAGAGGCCGATCAGCTGCCAAAAATTGCTCCCAACGCGCCGTCCCGCGCGACGCATTCAGTCAAGCATGCGTGCATCCGGCAGAAGAGGCATCCACCGTGACGCAGGTCTTCCTCAACTATCGAACGGCCGACGAGCCGTTCGGCGCCGCCCTGCTCGACCAGGCGCTGTCGAAGGAATTCGGTTCCTCGGCGGTGTTCTTCGCCTCCAAGTCGATCCCGCTCGGGGCGGACTGGGAGAAGGAGATGTTCGAGGCGGTGCGCAGGTCGGCCGCGCTGCTCGCGGTGATGGGACGCAACTGGCTGAACGCCGAGGACGACCAAGGAAGACGCCGCATCGACGTCCCGGACGACTTCGTCCGGCGGGAGATCCTGGCCGCCCTGGAGCTCGGCATACAGGTTGTCCCGATCCGGCTCGAGCTGCCAAGACGCATCCCGCGGGAGGAACTGCCGGAGCCGCTGCGACCGCTCGCCCAGCTGCAGGGCATCGAGATCCGGTTCCGCAGTACCGGGCCGGACATCGCCAAGCTCGCGAGGAAACTGCGTCAGCTGGTTCCGGCGCTGGACGCCGCGGCTCCGGAGACGCCGGCCCCGGCGGCGAAGTTCGTCGGTTACGCGCAGCACGGCGGCGTCATCAACCAGGCCGAGTCCATCCGTTTCGAAGGCGACTTCTTCGCCGGCCCGAAGTTGGGCTGACCCTGGTGCCCCTGAACGCCGAGTCTCTGGAGCCGACCCGTTGAGTGACGACAAGCCCGACGATCAACCAACGCCCGCAACCAACTCGGAAGCCGCGCCGTCAGACGGACAACGCAGCGGTGGGAAATCGGAACAGGACGCCGCTCCCACGCGTGACCAGGCGCTGAACAACCTGCGTAGCGGTGGGCCGGAGCTGTCCGGCGTTCGCTTCGGCAAGATCGTCGCCGAGGCGAACAGCCGGCTCGAAGGCGTCAGCACGGTCAACATCTTCCATGGTGACTTCTCGGTTGACGGGGACTTCGTCGCGGGCCCAGGCGGGCGGCCCGCGGCACGGGGTGCGACCAAGGTCCGCCTGCCGGCGGACGAGCTCGTCGAGTCGACCGAGTACTTCGTGCCGCCACCCGACTTCGACGCCGGTGTGGCACTACTGTCCGACACCAACCTGCTCGTCCTGTCGGGACCCTCCGGCACCGGCCGCTACACGCGGGCCGTGGCCACCTTGCGGGAGGTCATGCCGGACACGGACGTGTTCCGGCTCCACGGTTCTGTGCTGGGCAACCCGACCTGGCGGGTGCCGCAGGAGCGAAGCGGGCTGCTGGTGGTCGACTCGCCCGGCGGCAACGGCAAGTACGCGGCCGAGAAGGTGACCAACGAGTGGCTCGCGAAGACCTCGGAACGGCTTGCCGAAAGCGACAGCTTCCTCGTGGTGGTCACCGGTCCGGTCCAGGGCGAGCTGGCGACCGCCGCGCGGCGCATGGAGTTCGTGCTCGAGGACCTGGAACTGCCGGATCCCATGGACATCATCCGCCGCCGGTTGGCCGGCGAGATTCCCTGGGCGGCCGATGGACTCGACGAGCGCCTGACGACCGCCGGGCTGCCCGAGGTGGTCGGCGTCCGCGACGATCCTCGCTTCGCCGCGCGTGCGGCCACGGCGATCCTCGAGGCGATCCGCGCTGAACGTGACCTCGCCGAGGTCGTGGCGAAGCTGAACGACCCGGAGGAAGAGGTCCGGGCATGGCTGAGCCGCGATCCCGAGCTGTCCGACGTCGCGCTGGTGCTGGCCACCGCCGTGCTGGAGGGAGCGAGCTACCTCAACGTGGCGGATGCCGCGGTCGCCCTCTACCGGGACCTCGGAGGCGGCGCCGCCAGCCTGAACCCGCGCTATCTGCGGAAGCTGATCGCCGAGCGCGGCTGGATCCAGTTGGTGACCGCGTCCGAGGAGCGTGGCGCGCCGCTCCTGAAGTTCACCAGCGCCCGGATGCGCGCTGTCGTACTGGCGGTCATGTGGTTCGAGCTCGACGGAGCGCGAACGAAGACTCTCGGCTGGCTGCGGAAACTGGCCGAACACACGGATGTCGATGTGCGGGCGCGGGCCGCGCAGGCGGCGGGCATTCTGGCGGACAACGACTTCGAGCACGGCGTCCATCACTACCTGCTGCCCTGGGGCACCGCGAGATCCCCACTACTGCGACAGAGCGCGGCACACGGCCTCAACGCGGCCGCAGTACTCGGCCGGCACACCGAGTCCGCCTGGTCCTATGTGGAGCAATGGGCCGAGTTCACCAACGATGGCGTCGAACACAACCTGGCGGCCACCGCGGGTCTCGCGGCCGGCGGCCAGCTGGGCGTGCGGAACCCGCGCCGGGCCCTACGCGTGCTGCGCACGCTCGTCTGTGACGGCGACTGGAGTCTGCTCGCGCCGGTCGCGGTGAGCACCCAGACCCTGCTCGAAGAAGGCCGCGGGGACGAGGTTCTCGGCGCGCTCCTTGAATGGACGGAGCCGGCGGCCGACGAACAAACGGTGGTCAAGGCGCTCACCATGTTCGCGTTCGCCGTGAAACCGGAAGACACGGCCGACGACTGGCCGCTGCTCATGCGTACGGCCAACGCGCATCGCCAGGCCCTGCCGGAGCTGTGGGGCCGCGCACTGGCGAACGGATCGGTGCGGGACCTGGCCATGGACGCGTTGCGGTCCTGGGTCCGGATCGCCGACCAGGACGAGAAAGCGGTCGAGATGGTGCTGGACATCGTCGCGGGCATCGCCGACCGGGGTCGCAACGACTTCGACCGCCTGCAGCACGCGCTGCATGGGTGGGCCGTGGATCGCGACGACCCGTCGGACGTCGCGATCGACTTCTACAACGAGCTTGTCGATGCGGAAAGTGAAGCGGAAGTAGGGGCCCGATGAGCCAGACGTACGACCCTATCGTCGAACGCACCGATGATCTGCAACGGCTGCGGATCATCAAGCCGCTGCGCGCACCGGAGTTGGGCACCGCCATCGTGCTCGAACGGGCCGTGGGCGCGCCGGTCGTGGTCGGCCACGGCGACCGGGTACCCGATGCCCGAACCGGGCACTACCGCCGCATGTACCTGGTCGACGTGGCGAACCGCGGCCTCTCCTTCACCATCAACGCGCCCAGCGCCGACGCCGCTTTCCCGTTCACCGTCACCGTCCGGTTCGCCTGCCGGGTGGTCGACCCGGTGGCGGTCGTACGTGACGGCGTGCGCGACATGACCGCCGCGCTGCTCCCGTCGCTGGGTGCCGTCGTCCGGGAGACGGCCGCCATGTTCGACGCCCTTCAGCCGACGGCCGCCGAAAGGGCGATCGCCGACCGGCTGAACTCGGCGTATCCGTCCCGGACCTTGGAGCTCGGTGACTACGCGGTGTCGGTGACCCCCGTGGACACCGAGGAGTTCGTGACCGAGCAGCGGAAGATCCGCGTGCACAAGATGAAGTACGAGGCCATGAAGCCGATCGCCAACGGCAGCCGGGAGGACATGCTCGCGCACGTGATGGCCATCGACGACCGCAACCCGATGGCCATGCTTGACCGGGAACGTGCGGATCGGGAGGCGGAGACACGGGCACAGCTGGATGCGCTGCGGATCCTCATGGACAAGGACGGGATAGAGGACTTCGACGCCGCCGAGGTGCGCAAGCAGGCGCTCGGCGAGTTCTTCCCGGGTGACGGGCCGGCCGGCATCGGCAAGCGGGACAGCGTCCGGGAGCGCCTGGCCCGGCGCTCGTCGGGAGCGATCGAGAAGGGCGAGGTGCTCGAGGGCAACCTGCCCGAGTCCGGCGGGGAACCCGCGGCGAAGGACCCGGGCGGGTCGAACAACGGGCGGGCGAGCCGGCTGCGTGGCTCGATGGCGCCCCGACCCACCGACGACCGGTGAGCGGAGTAGCCACAGTGGACATTCAGCCTGGCGCGCGTGGGCCGGCGCGGTTGTGGCGCCACGTCGAGCCGGGTCTCAGCGCGGTAGCGGTGTGGAGCGAGCGGATCCCCGGCCGGGGCGAGGACGCCGATCCGCTCGTGCTGTTCCACCGGCCCAGCCGCACCGGGCTGCTGGCGGTCTTCGACGGGGTCGGCGGGGCCGGTCGCGCGCCCGCCGGTCGCACGGTGAAAGGCGTCGACCGAACCCAGGCGTGGATCGCGGCCCGGCGGGTGCGCGGCCTGGTCGAGGAGTGGTTCGTCGACAGCGCAACGCGAACCGTCTCCGCGGCGGCGCTGCACGCGCACCTCGACTCTCGGCTGGCCACCGGTGCGCCGCCGCGCGGGCGGATCCGGGGCAGCATCCACCGCGAGTTCCCGACCACGGTGGCCGCGCTCGGCTTCGACGTCACCGACGCCGAGGTGCGTTGGGACGTGCTGTGGGCCGGCGACTCCCGTTGCTACGTGGCCGAACCGGACGCCGGTCTGCAACAGGTCAGCCGCGACGATGTCGAACCGGGAGACGCGCTGGCGCTGCTGGTCCAGGACCCGCCGATGACGAACATGGTCTGTGCCGGCCGGACGTTCCGGCTCAACCACTGGCGGAGCCGTACCGCCCTACCGTGCGTGCTGGTCTGCGCCACGGACGGGTTCTTCGGCTACGTGGACACGCCCGCCCAGTTCGAGCACCTCCTGTGGGACACCTTGATGTCCACACAGGACAGCCAGCACTGGGCTGCCCTACTCGCCGAACGGGTCGGCTCCTACACCGGGGATGACGCGTCACTCGCGGTCGTCGCGCTGGGCTTCGCCGACTTCGACGCGCTGCGGGCGAGCTTCCGCCGGCGGTTCGAACTGCTGCGGGCCGAACACGCCGAGCCGATGAGCCGCGTCCGCCAGGATGACCGGGCCGCGCTCGCCGCCGCCAGGGACCGGTCGTGGCAGGCCTATCGGGGCGATTACGAGCGCAGGTTGCCCAAGGGAGAGCCGGCGTGAAACTGGGCCAGACCGTCAACGGCTACGAGATCGTCACGAGGCCGTCGAACGCCAACGCCGGCAAGTGCCTGTGGGCGTTCGCCCACAAGAACGGCGAAGAGTTCTTCATCAAGGAGTTCCTCGACCCCAAGCGTCCCCGGCCGGACTCCATGGGATCGGTGGCAGACAAGGAACGTCGCCTCGCCGAGTGCGAACGCTTCGTTCGGCGGCAGCGGCAGGTGTCCCAACTGCTGCGCGCCGACCATCCGCGTGCCGGCAACCTGGTGCTGACCAAGGACTTCTTCGTCGACGGCACCCGCTACTACAAGGTGACCGGGCGGATCGACGGCACCGAGGTGCGCCCGCACGAGCTCGACCCCGTGCGGCAGGTCGTTCTGTTGCGGACGCTCGCCGAGAGCCTGGGACTGCTGCACGAATGCGGCATCGTGCATGGCGATCTCAAGCCGGAGAACGTCCTGCTGCACCAACCGGACGGCAGTGATCTCTACACGGCCAAGCTGATCGACTTCGACGACGCCTACCCGGTCGGCGAGCCTCCGCCGCGGGACATCGTCACCGGCAACCCGCTCTACGGTGCGCCGGAGTGGCTTCGATACGTCCGCGGCGACCGAGCGGTCCGCGCGGAGCACCTCACCCAGGCGGTCGACGTGTTCGCCTTCGGGCTGCTCCTGCACACCTACCTCCGCGGTGTGCTGCCGGACTACGGGACCGCCAACGACTCGCCGGCCGCGGCCGTGCTGGCCGGGCAGCCTCTGCGCCTGGATCCGGATCTCGACGGCCGGTTGGCCGGGGTGCTGCGCGCGCTGACGGACGCTGACCCCGCCTGCCGGCCGAGTATCACCGAGGCCATCGAGGAGGTCGTGGCCGTGCTCGCCGGCGGCTCCGTCGCGACGACCCCAGAACCCGTGCCCGGGCGTAGCCGGGTGCGGGTCAATCTCACCGGCCGTGTTCCGGAGCCGCCGCGCCAGTCGCGGCTGCGGATCAACATGCCCGGTGCCGACCGTCGAGAGGAACGAGCCAGGTGAGCATTCGGACCGGTCTCAAGTACGCCGTTGACATCGTCCTGTGCGTCGACGCCACCCTCAGCATGGGACCGATGCTGGACAACGTGAAGCACAGTGCGTTGTCGTTTCCCGGCCGGCTCGCCCAGGAGATGGCCGCCAAGGGACGGGGCATCAGCAGCCTGCGGCTGAAGGTGATCGCATTCCGCGACTTCGGGGAT
Organism: uncultured Actinomycetota bacterium; assembly: GCA_963826035.1. GTDB lineage: Bacteria > Actinomycetota > Actinomycetes > Mycobacteriales > Pseudonocardiaceae > Actinophytocola. The sequence goes on from CAWGVZ010000012.1 coordinate 31,129, forward strand.
CGCGCCGAGGACGCCTTGGTCGAGGGCCGTTTCCTGAGCCTGCCCAGCGAGCTGACCGAGTTCGAGCGCACGGTGCGAACGCTGATGCCCGCCGGTGGTGGAGACGCGCCGGAGTCCGCCCTCGAGGCGCTGGCCCTGGCGATGGCCTCGGACTGGGAGACCGGTCTCGACCGGCGCCGGCACGTGATCGTGATGTTCACCGACGCGCCCGCCCACGCACTGGGTGACCCGGCGCAGACCCGCGCGCACACCTACCCGCGGTCGATGCCGTCCTCTTTGGACGAACTGTTCGTGCTGTGGGGGCACGCGCAGAGCCAGCACGCGTTGATGGAGAACTCCGCCAAGCGGCTGCTGATCTTCGCGCCGGAGGAGTACCCGTGGCACGACATCGCCGACGACTGGAACAACACCCTCTTCTTTCCGTCGAGCGCCGGGGAGGGACTGGAGGAGTGGGAGATGGACGAGATCGTCGCCACCATCGCGAACAGTCTGTGACCACCATGATCCGGCGGCGTCCGAAGGTGGAGTGGCGGCAGGAGCCGGGGCCGGACTACGACCTGCGTCAGTACCAGGGCGGTCGGCCGACGGGCTTGGTCGCGGTCACCGGCTGGGACCACGGTGCGGTCCGGCCGGCCGGCGCGACCGGGCCGGAGGTGCGGCTGTACCGGACTCTGTCGACGCTCGTGGCCGAGGAGCGCCGCCGCCCGGGTGTCCGGCTCCGACTGCCCATTCAGTCCTGTGTGGAGGCCCGGCTCGCCGGCGAGCCGGGCCTGCCCGGCACCGCACTGCTGCGGCTGACGCTGACCGTCCGTTTCGGGCAGACGACCACTTTCACCGTGTCCCTGTGGTTTCCGCCCCGGAGCCGGCCGTTCCTGCAGGGCATCGTCGACGAGATCGCCGGGCGGAAGGACCGGCCGGACGTGGTCGACGCGCCGGTACTGGCGCCGCTGGAGGTCGCCCAGGCGCCGGACGACAAGGACTGGGTCGTCTTCCGCCCGGCGAACGACGGTGAGGTGCTGCGGCGCCGCGACCGGACGCGAGAAGGCGGTGAGCACCGGTGAGCAGGGCGGCGTGGGTGTGTGACTCCTGCCATACGAACAACCTGGCGGACGCGGCCATCTGCCGGCTGTGCCAGCGCACGCCGGGCAGCGCCACCGGCAGAGTCGAAGCGGTCACCCACGTGGAGGTGGCGAGCCGGCCGGAGAAGCGGCCCACGTTCGTCCAATCGAGACACACAGAGCTGCCGCGCCCCACCGTCACCCTGGCGCCCGTCCCGTCACGGCTCCCGCACCCGCCGCCACCGACGCGTCCGCCGATGTATCCACCGACGCGTCCGCCGATGCCCCGGCGGACCGGCCGGCGGCTGGCGGCTCTCGCGCTGAGCGGCGTGGCGGTGATCGTCCTGCTGACCAACCTGGATGAGCTCGGCGACCTGCTACCCGACCTGTCGTCGCCCGGCCAGGAGGAGGCGTCGGAGACAGTGCCCGCGTGCCCCGCGGCGGCCGCGCAGTGGCTGCCCCAGGGTGGGCCTGGTTCGACCCTGACGGCGATGTACGAGTCCACCGATCACGTGGTGACCGTGTGTCAGGACACTGGCGGCCAGTTCTACTACGACGGTCAGAAGAAGGGCGTCGAGGCGTCGGACACCACGCACATCGCGCTCATGGCCGCGCAGACCGCGACCGGGTTCACGGCGGACAACGGCGACACCCGGTACGAGATCAACGGGCTCAACCTCACGATCACGACGAACGGCGTACTCCAGCGCCAGTGGCCACTGACACAGGTCGCGCCCTGACCACCAGCGGGCGCTTCCCGCCGGCCGACGGTGGGGTGACCGTGGTTCCCGAGCTGCCCCGGAGCCTGGAATGCTCGGTGGCCTTCACCGGGCACGCGGTCATCGCCACCGCCCTGCCGGCGGCAGAAGTCCACGCCCACAAACCGGACGGCTTCGGCGCCTCCCTGGCGGGCCGGGGCACCGGCGGAGTCCCGCGCCTGCGACGAGCGGACCTCGACGACCACCCACGCGTGCGTTACGCCCGCGAACTCCGGACCGACGTTCGCGTCTTCGGCGACGAACGCGGCCTGGTCACCCTCGCCGACGGCCTGGCGGGACGACGCGAGCTGAGCATCGAACTCCACCGCGGCGGCCATGGACACGGACGCTCGCTCCTCACCGACGCGCTCTCCCTGGTACCCGACGGCGACCCCGTCTTCGCCGCCGTCTCCCCGGGTAACGCCCGCTCACTGCGACTCTTCCTCACGGCCGGCTTCACCCCGGTCGGCGCGGAGGTCCTGCTGCGGCCCGATCGATCTTTCACTGAGTGAAAGTGCGCCTTCTCTGTCCGGGGTGAGTGCCCGATCGTCGGGTCAACCGGGCAAGGGAGGTCGGAGCCATGACGTTCGTTCGCAACCAGTGGTATGTCGCCGCGTACGGGTACGAGGTCGGGCGCGAACTGTTCGCCAGGACGATCCTCGGTGAACCGCTGGTGTTCTACCGGAGCGAGGCCGGCGAGGTGGTGGCGCTGGCCGACCGGTGCGTGCACCGTCGCTTTCCGCTGTCGGAGAGCAGGCTCGAGGGCGACACGATCGTCTGCGGCTACCACGGGTTCACCTACGACCGGACCGGCACGTGTGTGTTCGTGCCGGGGCAGGCCAGGATCCCGCGCACCGCACGCGTCGCGGCCTACCCGGTGGTGGAGCAGGACTCGTTCGTGTGGGTGTGGATCGGCGACCGGGACCGCGCCGACACGACGCCGGTCCCCCGGGCGCCGTGGCTCGCCGACCCCGGCTACACGACCGTGTGCGGGATGGAACCGCTGGCCGCGCGCTACGAACTGCTGGTGGACAACCTGCTGGACCTCTCGCACGAGACGTACCTGCACGGCGGCTACATCGGCACGCCGGAGGTGGCGAACACGCCGATCACCACCGAGGTGGACGAGGACCGCCGGGTCATCTACGTCAGCCGGCACATGGCCGACGCCGCGTGCCCGCCCTTCTACGCCAAGTCCACCGGCATCGAAGGGCGGATCACCCGGTGGCAGGACATCGAGTACCACCCGCCGTGCCTGTACCTGCTGCACAGCCGGATCGCGCCGGCCGGCGTGCTGCCGAACGACGACGGGTCTGACCCGCACGGCTTCCACGTGGAGGTGGTGTACGCCATCACGCCCGAGACCGAGCACAGCACCCACGACTTCTGGGCGGTGGCCAGGGACTTCGCGCTCGACGACCAGGGTGTGTCGGACTTCCTGGCGGAGAGCAACCGCACGGTGGTGCTGCAGGACGTCACCGCGCTGGACATCCTCGAACGGGTGATCCAGTCCGAACCGGACGGCTACCAGGAGCTGTCGATCAACATCGACACCGGCGGCCTGGCCGCGCGGCGCATCCTCGGGGGGATGTCGGCATGACCGAGCGGGTCGCCATGTTGGAGGGCGCCACGGTCTACCGGATCCACTGGAAACTGGGCACCGACCTGCAGATCGGGGTGTGCCACTGCGGCGCCGAGCACGAGTCCGAGGACCCGGTGGAGCTGTGGGAATGGCTACTCGCCCACCCGCACGGGCACCGATGACCATCCTCGAGGTGGCCGGCAAGGACCCGGTGGCCGCCGGCGTGGTCGCGTTGACGCTGCGTCACCCCGACGGTGCCCCGGTGCCCGCGTGGGAGCCGGGCGCGCACGTGGACCTGGTGCTGCGCCCCGGTCTGGTGCGGCAGTACTCGCTGTGCGGCGACCCGGCGGACCGCTCGGCGCTGCGGGTCGCGGTGCTGCGGGAGCCGGACGGGCGCGGCGGGTCGGCGTACGTGCACGACCGGCTCGCGCCCGGGGACCAGGTGGACGTCGCCGGGCCCCGCAACAACTTCGCGTTGGTCGAGGCGAAGCGGTACCTGTTCGTGGCCGGCGGTGTCGGCATCACCCCGATCGTGCCGATGCTGGCCGCCGTCGAGCGGGCCGGCGCCGACTGGCGGCTGGTGTACGGCGGGCGGACCAGGGCGTCGATGGCGTTCCGGGAGCGCCTGTGCCGGGGCTACGGCGACCGGGTGAGCATCCGGCCGCAGGACGAGACCGGGCTGCTGGACCTGGCCGGCCTGCTGGCCGAGCCGGCGGAGGGGACGGCCGTCTACTGCTGCGGCCCGGAGCCCCTGCTCACCGCCGTGGAGGGGCACTGCGCGAGCTGGCCGGCCGGCGCGCTGCACGTCGAGCGGTTCACCGCGAGACCCGACACCGGCGCGCGGGACTCCTTCGAGGTGGAGCTCGCCCGCACGGGCAGAACCGTGCTGGTGCCCGAGGACCGGTCGATCCTGGAGGTGGTCGAGGACGCCGGGGTGCCGGTCCTGTCGTCGTGCCGGGAGGGGACCTGCGGCACCTGCGAGACCGACGTGCTCGGCGGGACCCCCGACCACCGTGACTCCCTGCTCACGCCCGACGAGCGCGCGGCCGGGGAGACCATGATGATCTGCGTGTCCCGCTCGTGCGGGGGGAAGTTGGTCCTCGACCTGTGACAGGTGGACTCGCGATGGCGCGCTCGGTCACCAGCAAGGTGCTCGCACTGCTGGACGCGTTCACGCCGGAGACCCCCGAGCTGACCCTCAGCGAGCTGGCCAGGCGGGCCGGCGTGTCGCTGCCGACCGCACATCGCCGCACATCGGAGCTGGTCACCTGGGGTGCGCTGGAGCGCGGTGCCGACGGCCGGTACCACATCGGCCTGCGGCTGTGGGAGGTCGCGTCGCTCGCGCCCCGTGGGCTGGTCCTGCGCGAGGCCGCCATGCCGTTCCTGGAGGACCTGTACGAGGTCAGCCACGAGAACGTCCAGCTCGCGGTGCGCGAGGGGCTGGAGCTGGTGTTCGTCGAGCGGATCGCCGGGCGGCACGCGGTGCCGGTGCTGACCCGCGTCGGCGGCCGGTTCGCGCTGCACGCCACCGGTGTCGGCCTGGTGCTCCTCGCGCACGCGCCAGCGTCGGTGCAGGAGGAGGTGCTGGGCGCGCCCCTGCACGGCTACAGCCGAAGACCGTCACCGACCCGGTCCGCCTGCGTGAGGTGCTGGCCGACGTGCGCCGCAACGGCTACTCGGTGAGCGACGGCCAGGTCACCACCGACGCGCTCTCCGTGGCCGCGCCGATCCTCGGCCAGGACCGGTCGGTGGTCGCCGCGTGTCGCTGGTGGTCCGCGCGGACAGCGCCCAGCCGGGCGCGCTCGCTCCACTCGTGCAGGCGGCCGCGCGCGGCATCAGCCGAGCCCTCGCGCGATGAAGGTGGTGGTGGGGTGGGAGTTCTCCGGCGTGCGCTGCGGATCCTCGACACGTTCGAGGACGCCGAGACGGGCCTGAGCCTGTCGGTGATCAGCCGCCGGTCCGGGGTGCCGCTGACCACGACCCACCGGATCGTCTCCGAGCTGCACGAGTGGGGTGCGCTGGAGCGCAATGAAGCCGGCGACTACCGGATCGGGCTGCGGTTGTGGGAGGTCGCCGCGCTCGCGCCGCGTTCGGTGGGGCTGCAGCGGATCGCGCTGCCGTTCATGCAGGACCTGTACGAGACGACCCGCCGAGGGGTGCACCTGGCGGTGCGGGAGAAGGACGAGGTCGTCTTCGTCGAGCGGTTCGTGACCCGGAGACGGTGAGCCAGCGGCCGCGGGTGGGTGGCCGGTATGCGTTGCACGCCACCGCGGTCGGCCTTGTTCTGTTGGCGCACGCGCCGGTGGAGCTGCAGGAGGAGGTGATCGGCGGCCGCTGCGGTGTCCACGTCGTGGACCTAGTTGAAGCGCGCGAGCTGGGCAGTGCTGGCCGATGTCCGGGGCGATGGGTATGCCATCAGTGAACGGCTTATCAAGCCGGAGCACGCGTCGGTGGCGGTGCTGATCGACGGCGAGGAGAAAACCGTGGTGGCTGTGTTGCGCGCTGATCGTGTGAGCATGCAGTTCTACGGGCCGAAGCGTGGCGCACCTGGTCCAGGCCGACGGCCTGCGGCATCTCCCCCTCGCTCGGCGTGCCATCTCGATTCCGGCGGGGTACCACGTGTTCAAGGACCGGGCGACGCAATGGCGAGTCTTTTTTTCGTGCCTGTGATGATCCAACGGCCCGCACCTTCGACTCCTGGGCACCCTCTCGACAGTGAACGTGCCTAGTGGGCGGGTCGACCTGGACGCCGATGTCGGAAGCTGTCCTCGAACGAGCTCATCCTGACGTGCCGCCGCCTGCTCACCGGGGTGGCCGTGGTCGACGACATCGACTCCGCGCAAGCGTTCGATCGGTCACCTGACCGGCCAGCCCGCGCACCGCTCCCCGCTCGGCACCCGGACACCCCATGTCGCTGGCTGGAACTGGAAACTCGGCCACGATCCTTCAACCGAAGGGACACCAGGTCGATGGTCATCGTCCTGGGCGAGCTAGCCGAGGGACCCGCCTCGACGGCTTTGTAAGGGTCTCGTCGCGGCACACTGGATCGCGTCTGTCGTGCGGCCTGCGACCTGCGCCGCCGGGGGCGGACCTCATCGCATGAGGAGCCTGAAGATCTCCTCGAACCAGGCAGGGTGATCGACGTCGACGACGAGGTAGTCTTATCCCCCGGCGACAACGAGTCCGACGACCACGGCGATGACGATCAGCGAAACAGCAACGACCCCCCGCTGGTGCGTCGTTCGTCGCTGATCTAGGGGGTGGCGGCAGTTCGTCCGACTGATCAATGAAGCCTTAGTCCACCACGCGGCGTCGTCACCTAAGTGAATGGTCGACGGTCGCCATCAGTTGGCCACCGTCTCATCGGGGCCATGTCGGCAGCGGTTGCAATGTCGGGCCGTCAAGAAAATTCCTGACCTCGTGGACATCGTCCGCCGAAGATTGTTCTCGAACTGCGGGTCCCCCCGGCGGAGTCGGCTAACTGAGCCGCCACACATATGCGCCTCCAGGCGATGAGTGTCCACAAATAACGGTCAGGCCCTTAATTCGGTGGACGGTATGTGGTGTCCCCGGCCCCGCCAAGCCCCCGCGACACCACCAAGAGTCTTCCGGTATGCGGAAACACCGCTGGTCTCCGACGCTGCCTGGCACGAGTCTCAGCTGAGCCGGTGACAAGGTGGTGACCGGCCAGACGGGAGAAGACCATGATCAGCCGAAGGTCCTTCCTCAGGCGTTCAGCCGCCACCGTGGCGCTCGCCTCCGCGGGTCCAGCGTTCCTCACCGCGTGCGGGTCGGACACCGCCAGCGCCGGTGACGGCGAGCAGGTCACGTTCCTCAGCTACCTGCCGCTCGAAACGCTCTCACTGGCGCCCGAGCTGCTAGCCGTAGCGGGCGGCCACTTCGCCAAGCACGGCCTCAACGTCACGTTACAGCCGGTC
>CAWGVZ010000013.1:0-234258 GCA_963826035.1 uncultured Actinomycetota bacterium
CCGAGCGCGAGCTCCAGCGAGCCCCGGTCCAGCCGGCCGCGCAGGGCGAGAGCCAGCGGCAGGTTGAACGTGGCGCTCGAGCCCTCCATCCGGTGGACGAACCAGAACCCGCGCTGCACGGCGGACAGCGGCACGACCCTGGACACGGCGCGCTCGCCGCCGGCCGGCCGGGCCACGGCAGGCGCCGAGTCCAGCAGCTGCTCCACCTCGGCCGGGGTCTGCGCGTCGAACAGAGTGGCGACCGTGACCTCGCGCCCGAACTCGGTGCGGATGGCGGCGGCCAGCCGGGTGGCGACGAGCGAGCTGCCGCCGAGGTCGAGCAGCCGGTCGTGCTGGCCGACGCCGGGCACCTGGAGCGCCTCGGCGAACAGCGAGCACAGTCGGGCGGTCCGCGGTGGCAGCGCCGGGAGCGCCGCTGCCGGGGGCTGCGCGGGCCGGGCCGACGGCGGGTCGGGCAGCCGAGCGGCGTCCAGCTTGCCGTTCGGGGTGAGCGGCAACATCTCCAGCGGCACGAACACCGACGGCACCAGGGCGGCCGGCAGCGCCGAGCGCAGGTGCGCGGTCAGCTGCTCCGGTCCGCCGGGGCCGATACCGGGCACCAGGTAGGCGATCAGCCGGGTGCCGTCCCAGCGGACGGCCGCGTCCCGCACGTGCGGACTGCCGCGCAGCACGGCCACCAGCTCACCCGGCTCGACCCGCAGGCCGTGCACGTTGAGCTGGTCGTCGGCGCGACCGGCGAAGACCAGATCGCCCGTCGGGGTGCGCCGGAACTGGTCGCCCGTGCGGTAGTGCCCCTTGCCGAAACCGGAGCCGGGCACCGGCTCCAGGTACTCGCCGAGCTGGTCGGTGTGCACCACCAACTCCCCGACGCCTGCCCCGTAGATCGGGGTGCCCTGCTCGTCGAGCAGCTCCAGCCACACGCCGTCGATGCCGTCGCCGATCGGGACGGTGCCGCCCTCGTGGTCCACGGGAGGACGCGTCGGAGTGTGTGCGAGGTGCACCGCGACCGCCTGCGGCGTCTCGGTGGCGCCGTACATGTTCAGCACCCTGGCGGCCGGGGCGACCGCGGCGGTGGCGCGGACGGTCTCCACCGGCAGCGGCTCCCCGCCGTACCCGACCAGCCGCAGATCCGGCAGCTCGCCGACCGACGCCTTCGTGGCCTCGGCGACCATCGTGCCCAGGGTGGGCGTGAGGTGGGCGACGGTGATTCGTTGGTCGGCCAGGTGCCTGGCCACCGCCGCGCCGTCCCGCACGTCGATCGGGTGCACCACGGCGGTGGCGCCTGCCCAGACGGGGGCGAGCAGGTCGCGCAGCAGCGGGTCGTGGCCGAGGCCGGACAACGCGGCGAAGCGGTCGTCCGGCCCGATGCCGAAGACGGTGGTGTACCAGTTCAGGAAGTGCGACAGCGCCTCGTGGGTGCCGCGCACCGCGCGCGGGCGACCCCGGGTGCCGGAGGTGAAGCCGATGTGCGCGGCGCGATGCGGGAACACCGGCGGCACGGCGAACCCGCCGTCCGCGTCTTTCGCGTCGCGCGCGCCGGGGCCGTCCACCGAGACGACCGGGCCGGCGGCCAGCGAGGCCGGGATGGGCTCGGTGGTGCAGTTCACCCAGGCGGTCGGGCGGACGATCTCCACGTATCCGGCCAGCCGGCGCTCGGGGTGGGCCGGGTCGGCGACGACGAACGTGCCGCCTGCCTTGAGCACGCCGAGCAGGGCGATGAGCAGGTCGGGGGTGCGGTCGGCGTACACCGCGATGTTCCCGCCGTCGCGCACGCCGGCCGCGTGCAGCCGGGTGGCCAGGCGGTCGGTGCGCTCGTCCAGCTCGGCGTAGCCGATCGTGCCGGCCGGCCCGGCGACCGCCGGGCGGGTGGGTCCCCACAGAGCGTGCTGACGGAGCCGCGCGAGTACCGAATCCGCCCAGAAATGTTGGGACGGCACGTCCGAGACGAGCTCGTTCACCGAATCAACCACTGTTCGACTCCTCAGCCGGCGCCGGCTCGATCGCCGCGCCGCGCCCGTCCGTTCGACATTCCGTTCCTTGGCGCCGACGCCGGATGGAGTCGGGCACCGCACCCCCGTGGCAATCGCACAAGTCGGCAGCACACGCAGCGGATCACGCTACTTAGTTGGTCTTTTACGGACTTATTGGCGACCTACGGTGCCGAGATAGTCACGATTGGTAGCCAGCGGTCGACTTTTCTAGGGACTTCCCAGTTCCAAAGATCGCGTGAACGGGAGACGCTGTCCGTACGTCTAAACCGCGGTTCGAGCCTTCCCTACTCAGAGTGTCTGCGGCAGTAGGTGAGAGTCAGTCGCGTTCCGCCATTCGGGTGAAGGATCGGGCGACCAGCCCGCCGATAACAACCCGAGAGTGACGACAGGGGGTACGTTAGTCACCAATAGGGGTGGTGACACTGTGGCTACACGTGTACCAATGTGACAGTCTGTCGGCGCTCCCGCGACACCGCGCAGCCGACCGGCACACGGGCGTGACCGGCGCAAGTGGTGAATAACCAACACAGCCACACCAGCACAACTGCACCGAAACTCCTAGGGGGAATGCTGTGTGCGGGCTTGATTTCAAACTGCTCGGAAGGTTCGAAGTAAGCATTGATGGGGAGCGCCTGCCCATCGGCGGGCGGCGGCGCCCGACGCTGCTCGCGTTGCTCCTGCTCGACCCCAACCGCGTCGTGTCGGCGGACAAGCTGGCCGACGCCATCTGGGACGGCAACCCGCCGTCCACCGCACGCGCCCAGATCGCCATCTGCGTCGCGTCCCTGCGCAAACTGTTCAAGGAGGCCGGGTACGAGCGAGAGGTGCTGGTCACCCACTCCCCCGGCTATCTGCTGGACGCCGAGGACCACCGGATCGACCTGCGCGACTTCGAGGAACTCGTGGCCAAGGGCAACCGGGCCGCCGAGCGCGGTGACCTGGCCGCCACGGCCGAGCACCTCGAGCAGGCGGTCGGGCTGTGGCGCGGCCCCGCGCTGGCCGGGCTGACCGGGCACCTGGTGGAGGCCGAGGCCGCCCGGCTCACCGAGCAGCAGATCGGGGCCAGAGAGCACTTCCTGACGGCCAAGCTGCACCTCGGCCACCACACCTCGGTGATCAGCGAGCTGGACGCGATGGTCCGCCAGCACCCGCTGCGCGAGCAGGTCCGCGCCATGCTGATGCTGGCCCAGTACCGCTGCGGCCGGAAGTCCGAGGCACTGACCACGTTCCAGGACGGCCGGCGCATGTCCATCGACGAGCTGGGCCTCGAGCCGGGCACCGAGATCCAGGAGCTGCACCAGGCGATCCTGCGCGACGACGAGTCGTTGCAACCACTGGTCCCGGCTCCGCTCGACGAGGCGACCGCGCCCGAGCCGGTGCGCCCGGTCGCGCCGGAGCGCACCGAGCGCGAACCGGCGCCCCCCGCACCCCGGCCCACCGCAACGGTTCCCGTGCGGCTGCCGTCCTTCGTCGGCCGCGAGGAGGAACTCACGGCGCTGTCCGACGAGCTGGCCGCCCGCGCCACGCAGCACGCGGTGCCGGTCGCCCTGGTCACCGGCCCGCCGGGCATCGGCAAGACCAGACTCGTCACCCAGTGGGCGCGTACGGCGGGCGTGCGGAGCTACCCGGACGGCCAGCTCACCCTAAGCCTGTCCACTCCGGAGCACCGGCCCCTGACGCCGGCCACCGTGCTCACCGCGGCGCTGGCGGCGCTCGGCGTCACCGAGCACGAGCTGCCCGCCGACGATTTCGCGCGCCGACGGCTCTACCAGCGGCTGCTCACCAGCCGCCGGATCGTGGTGATCGCAGACGACGCGCACAGTTTCGCTCAGGTCGAGCCGCTGATCCCGCAGTCACCGGACTGCGCGCTGCTGGTGACCTCCACCCATCCGCTGCGCCGGCTGGTCGGATCCTGCCGGGCATTCCTGCTCCAGCTCCAGTCCCTGTCCGAAGTGGACTCGATGGAGCTGCTGCGCCGGGTCTCCGGGCGCACCGACGACCCCGACCGGGACGCGTGGCGCAGCCTCGGTGATTTCTGCGACGGACTGCCGCTGGCGCTGGAGATCATCGCCTCGGTGCTCGTGGTGAAGCCCCACCTCACGCCGGCCCGGCTGCAGACACAGTTGGCCGACGAGCGGCGCAGCATCGCCGAGCTGAACGGCTGGGACAACTACTTCAGTGCGCGACTGTCCCGAACCATCGCCACCCTGCCCGACCAGGAGACGACCCTGCTCAAGCGGCTGAGCAGACAACCGGGAGACACCTTTAGTTCCCGGGAAGCGGCGGAGCTGATGCGGGTGGACGCGATGACCTCGGAGAGCCTGCTGGACCGGCTGATCGAGGCGAACATGCTGCGCCCGGTGCACGTGTCCGGCGGGCAGACCCCCCACTACCGGCTCTCCCGGATGCTGCGGCTGCACATCAAGTACAACGAGCCCGCCGAGGACTCGGCCATCGCGCTGCTGCCACCGCTGGAGCCGGAGGCGACCAACACGGCCTGATTCGTGGTCGTCAGCGGACACGGTTGCCCCTCGGGACGGCCAGTTGACCCGCGGCCACCGCGAGCCCCACGCTGACCACGGCGAGCAGCGCGAGTTCGACGATCGGCAGGGTGACCGACATCTGCGGCACCGCCGAGCCGAGCACCCCGGAGAGCACGGCGCTGGTGGTGATCGCGATGGCCGCGCCGATCAACGCGCCGATCCCGGCGACGACCGCGGACTCCCAGCCCACCATCCGCCGGATCTGCGGGGAGGTCGCACCGATCGTGGCCAACTGCCGGAACTCCTCGCGCCGGTCGCGAAAGGAGATGAACGTGGTGTTCACGACGGACAGTCCCGCGTACACCAGCGCGAGCCCGGCGAGCACCCACGCGCCGTACCGCAACCCCGCGCTCTGACCGTCCCCAACGGACTCCGCCCAGGCGGCGGTGGTCTCGACCGGACTCGACGCCGCCGCGCGCAGGTCCTCGGTGACCGCCGCGACGTCCGCGTCGTCGTCGAGCACCACGTGCGTCAGCGTCTGCTCCGGCCGGGTCGCCCCGGCCACCTCGGCCGGCACGATCACGTTCTCCTGCAACGGGTTGTCCGCGTGCACGGCGGTCACCGGGACCGTGGTCCGCTCGCCGTCCGCACGCTCGACGGTGACCTCCTGGCCAAGTTCCCAGCCCATCGTCGCCGCGGTGGAGCGGCCGGCCACGATGCCGGCGGCCGGGTCGTCGCCGGTCAGTTCGCGCAGGTCGAAGACGGCGGTGAGCGCGCCGTCGGAGACCGTGTTGACGGTGACCGACCGGTCCGGCTCCGCCCCGTCGGTGGAGAACCGCAACTCGACCTGGGCGACCCTGGCGACGTCGGCGACCCCGGACACGCCGCGGAGTTGCTCCGCCGTCGCATGGTCCGCGCCCGCCACGACGATATCGCTGCGATATTGGTGTTCCATGCTGCTCTGCGTCGCCGAGCCGAACACCCCGGCGGTGCCGAGGATCGAGCCGGCAACACCGACCACCAGCAGCACCGGGGCGGTGGCCGCGGCACTGCGCCGCACGCTCTGGCGCACGGTGTGCGCGGCCAGCCAGCCGCCGACCGCGGCGAATCGGGTCAGCAGCGCGGCGAACCCCGCGGAGAACGGACGGACCAGCACCGGCGCGAGCAGTCCGGCGCACAGCACCAGCGGGAATCCGAGGAAGATGCCCAGCGGTACCAGCGCGTCCGAGCCCGCGCCGGACACCAGCACCATCAGCAGCACGCCGCCGGCGAGGAACAGCAGGCTGAACACCCAGCGCTTGACCGGCATCGCGTCCCGGTCCAGGTCCACTTCGGTCAGTGCGACCATCAGCGGGATCCGCGCCACCCGGCGGGCGGCGGCCCGCGCACCGAGGAAGGTGACCACCACGCCGACGCCGAACCCGATCGGGCCGGCGACGGCGATCATCGTGCTGGACAACGAGAACTCCAGGCCGCGGGCCAGGCTGGTGGAGCCGAGCAGCGCGGCCACCGCGGCGCCGAACCCGAACCCGAGGACGAGGCCGATGCTCGCACCGAACAGCGCGACGATCGTGGTCTCGGTCCGGACCAACCGGCGCACCTGCTTGGAGGTGGCGCCGACCACGCGGAACAGCGCCATCTCCCGCCCACGCATGGCCACCGAGAACGACACCGTGCTGGCGACAAGGAATACGGAAAGGAACGCGGACACCACGGTGACGAAGACGAGCAGTGCGATCACGCCGCCCTTGGCGTTCGGTCCCGCCCCGGCGAACTCGCTTTCGGCGACCGCCACGATCAGAGACACCGCCCCCGTGAGCACCAGGGTGCCCAGCACGACCGCCGCCACCGAGCCGAAGAAGACCGCCCGACGTTCCCGAATGGTCTGCCAGGCCAGCCGGAACGTCATCGCGGACCACCGCTCTGGCTGTGCCACTCCTGCGGCGTGGCCGGGTACTGCCCGGGTGGGCGGATCTGCCGGTTGGCGAGGCGGGCGCTGAGCACATCGCGGTCCGGGCGCACGAGGATGTCCGCGATCCGGCCGTCGACGAGGAAGAAGACGCGGTCGGCGTAGACGGCAGCGGCCGGGTCGTGCGTAACCATCACGACGGTCTGGCGGAACTGGTCGACCGAACGGCGGAACAGCTCGAGGATCTCCGTGCCGGTGACACCGTCCAGCGCCCCGGTGGGCTCGTCGGCGAACAGCACCTCAGGCTGGATCGCCATAGCCCGCGCGATGGCGACGCGCTGCTGCTGCCCACCGGACAACTCGTCCGGCTTGCGATCCGCGAGGTGCGCGATGCCAACCTGATCCAAGTGCCGCGCCGCAATCGCCGGATCGACCTTCTTCCGCCCGGCGAGCCGCAGCGGAAGCTCCACGTTCTGTCCAGCGGTCAACGCGGGCAACAGGTTGTAGGACTGGAAAATGAACCCCACCCGGGCCCGACGCAGCTCCGCCAGCCCGTTGTCGTCCAATCCGGACAGATCAACGTCACCGATGCGCACCTGGCCGCTGTCCGGTGTGTCCAGTCCGGAAGCGCAGCGGAGCAGCGTGGACTTCCCGGAGCCCGAGGCGCCCATGACCGCCACGAACTCGCCTGCCGTGAGGTCGAAACTGACGTTGTCCACCGCCGCGACCCTGCGGTTCTTCTTCCCGTAGGCCTTCGTGAGCGATCTCACCGACAGTGGGTACGCGATCATGCGCGGAACGTACCACCGGCCAGGACCACATCGATATGAGCGAGATTTCGGCGGCGCGCTTCAGCGCATCCCGCCCCTATCATCGTGCGAAATAGCCGCTGGCTCAGGTGATGGTCAGTGTGCGGCCGCTGGTCGTCGCCGAGTTGCTGCCCGTGTGGATGTCGATCCTGATGGTCTTCCTGTTCAGCGTCCTGTTCTCGCCGGGCATCATCCCGATGTACCTGACCGTCAAGCAGCTCGGCCTACTGGACAGCTACTGGGCGCTGATCCTGTTCGCGCTGATCAACGGTTTCAACGTGATCGTCATGCGCGCGTTCTTCCTCTAGCTGCCGCAGGAACTGCTCGACGCGGCGAAGATCGACGGCGCCAGCGAGCTGACGGTCCTCGTCCGGATCGTCCTGCCGCTGTCCAGGGCGGTCGTCGCGGTGATCGGTCTGTTCTACGCCGTGGCGTACTGGAACAACTTCTTCTCCGCGCTCCTCTACATCACCGACAACGCCAAGTATCCGCTGGCGCTCGTGCTGCGCACCTACGTGATCGACAACGCCACCATCGGCACCGGCGACGCGAGCCAGGTGCCGCCACAACAGTCGCTGCAGATGGCGATGCTCGTGGTCAGCATCCTGCCGATCCTGCTGGTGTACCCGTTCCTGCAGAAGCACTTCGCCAAGGGCATCATGATCGGCGCGGTCAAGGGATGACCGATCGCCGCACGGTGTCCGCCGGGGGTGTGGTTGCCCGGTGCCGTGCCCGAGGCGGTACGCCCCGCGGTGGCGCCGAACCGGCCGAAGTCCTCGTTCGCCGGTTTCATCGGCGGGTTCGTGCACCACCTCCGCGCCGAAGGACTCGGTGAACGCCACCACCACGCGGCCCCCGGCCGGCCGTACTCGTACGCGGCCTTCTCGATCGCCCCGAACGCCAGGCCGGAACCAACCACACCACAGGACCCGCAGACCCCCCCACACCAGGCCGGAACCAACCACACCACAGGACCCGCAGACCCCCCACACCAGGCCGGAACCAACCACACCACAGGACCCGCAGACCCCCCACACCAGGCCGGAACCAACCACACCACAGGACCCGCAGACCCCCCACACCAGGCCGGAACCAACCACACCACAGGACCCGCAGACCCCCCACACCAGGCCGGAACCAACCGCACCGTGGGGTCTGCGGGGGTCGCCCCCGCAAAATAATGACGGCCGACCCGGCGAGGTTGCGTCAGCAACCGAGCAGGGTCGACCCGAGGCCGTGGGAGCAGTTGAGGCGCTTTCAACGCTTGACCGCCCAGTCCGCCGACTCCTTGAGCTAGCTAAGACCTGGCCGAAGATTACTGACAGTAGCGTCTCAGTCACCATGCATTACCGAACCGCCCGTCAGCTCCGATCCTCCGAGATCGATGAGCTAGTGGCCTCCTACCAAGCCGGCGCCACTGTCTTCGAGCTTGCTGCCCGCTTCAACATCCACCGCTCTACGGTTGGTCGACACCTCAAAGAACGCGGGATTGACACCCGAGGACCCATCCTCGGATCGAACGAGGTTCAGGAAGCCGTCGACCTGTACCAAGCCGGATGGACACTGGACAAGATCGCCAAGCGACACGGGGTTGGCTACGAGACGATCAGGCGACCCCTGTCGGCGCACGGCATCGAAATGCGGCCACGAGGTAGACGGCCTGCCGACTCCACCTAATGTCGCTGGTGCTGTTGTGACTGACGAGGCTCCTGCGTCGTCAACGTTCTTTTCTATCGCGAAACCACCCAATCCCGTGGGATATATGCGTGTGTGTCGTTCCCAGATTTTCCCGTTTATCCGTGCTGGACTCTGTGGTGCTCGTGGCACACGCCACGCGCACCCCAGGCCCCCGTGGGGCAAGTGGTTCAGCAGTACGGCACGTGATCACGAGGATGACCGGCTCTGCCCTCCTCCTTGAACGATGTCCGTCTCGGAGAGGAGCACTCATGGCAACCGGCCCCAAGTTCCGGAAGTACGACCTGGGCAATGTGCAGCGCGGCTCAACCGTAGTCGTAACGCTCAGCACGGGCGCCAACGTCCGGCTGATGGACAGCACGAATCTGCAGGCGTACAAGAACCGGCGTGCACCTCGTTGCGCACGCGGGAGCGGGCTCGTCACGCGCTCTCCGCACCGGATCGTCGTGCCGAGCACCGGCCACTGGTACCTCACAGTCGACCTGGCCGGGTTGCGAGCAAAGTCGGTCCGGTCCGGTGTCCGGGTTGAGCCGTCGCCGTTGCCTGTGGCGCGCTCTGCTCCGCCGGCCGGTTCACTCGCCAACATCCGCCACGAATCTCCGCCCATCATTGATGGTGCGGACGGCCGAGTCTGGGACGTCTTCATCTCTCACGCCAGCGAGGACAAGGCCGCGGTGGCTCGTCCGTTGGCCGAAGCGCTCCGTCAGCGTGATGTAACGGTTTGGCTCGATGACTTTGAACTTAAGATCGGCGACAGCTTGCGCCGCAAGATCGACGCTGGCCTGGCCAGGAGCAAGTTCGGTGTTGTCGTATTGTCGAGATCCTTCTTCGCCAAGGGCTGGCCGCAGTACGAGCTTGATGGCATCGTCAGCCGATCGGTTTCAGGCGCGCAGACCTTGCTGCCGATCTGGCACGAGATCACCAAGGACGAGGTGATGGCCCAGTCACCTTCCTTGGTGGACAAGATCGCCCGCAACACCGCGACGTCCACCGTCGACGAAATTGCCGACGAGATCGCTCTGGTTGTGCGGCCCGATGACGCCGATCTACAGGGTGATGTTGCAGTCGGTGATCTATGATGAACCTAACGGTAGCAATCCTCGGCACCCTCGGCACGCTAGTCGCAGCAGTCGCTGCGTGGGGTGCCTGGCGGGCAGCTCATCACTCTGGACAAGCGGCCGCAGCACTAACGAAGGTAGAACAAGGTCGCTGGCACGCCGAGCTGACGCCAAAATTCAAGGTCAGTTGCAGAGTCACTGGTGGCGATTGGGCACAGCTGCGAGCGGAGCTGGTAGGTCCTCCAGGACTGGGTCACCTCGACCAGGTGACGGTCACAATCCGCGACGACATTCGCGACCGCCAGCCGGTTACTGCGGGTAGGCCAACCGCTGAGGACATCGCCCAACAGGTGTGGGGGCCGTATCGGTTCGTTCCGACCGTCGACGGGGCGGACTCGACTGGTCGCGGTGTCGCCCCGGTGCCCTTGCTACTTGGCGACTGGCGACCGTTCTCCTTGGAACGGACAAGCCCGCCGCATTGGTCGGATGACACCTGGTGGCAGAAGTACGCCGATCAGCTCGTTCGGCTTACCTTTACCTGCTACCGCGAAGGCTACGAGACTTGGACGGTGCCGATGGAGGTCGAAGTCGATCCGGACACCACGACTTCGAGCTCCTAAGCCCACAATCCGCGCGTAGAGGTGCAGTTCAACTACGGCTCATCTTCCAGTTGAATGACGAGGTAGGTGTGCCCTCTATGTGAGCCGCCGAGTCGTTCGCCCCCAACTCACCCGATAGACATCACTTTACCTACCGTCGTTAACACCGCCACCCACTGCAGCGATTGATCAGAACAACCACTCCGTGCAGCACGAGTCGAGTCGCACAGAGGTGCTAAAACGGGCCAAACGAGTTAAACTTTAACAGCAAGAGGACTCCACACAGTGATCACCAGAATCGTCATCAAGAACTACCGAACGTTCAGGGAATTTAGTCTCGACCTTCACCCCCAGGTCAACATCCTCGTTGGAGACAACGACATCGGTAAGTCGACTTTATTGGAGGCGGTCAGCGTTGGCCTGACGGGACGACTCAACGGCAAGCTCCTCGTGCAGGAACTTTCGCCATACCTGTTCAACCTCGCGGTAACCAGTGAATATTTTGCGAAGCTCCGAGCTGGAATCCGGCCGAAACCGCCAGAGGTGCTTATAGAATTGTACTTCGAGAATGATCCATCGCTAGCCACTCTCAAAGGAACGAACAACACGCGGTCGGAAAACGTTCCTGGCACTAGCGTGCGGATATCATTCAACCCGGACTTCGCGAAGGAATATGACACCTTCGCCACCAACCCCGGAGACACAAAGGTCATACCCACTGAATATTACAAGACAGATTGGCTCAGTTTCGACGGAAATGCGTTAACCGCTCGCTCTGTACCCGCAGCAGCCCATCTGATCGACGCAACTTCAATAAGGCTTCAGAGCGGGGCGGACTACTATCTCCAAGGAGTCATTAGAGACAGCCTCGACCCAAAAGAGCGGGCCGAGCTATCACGAATGTACCGTGGCCTTCGCGAACAGTTCTCGGATGCTGAATCCGTCGTCAGTATCAACGAGAAGCTTGCTGGAGCTTCCGGCGACGTCACCAGCCGGAAACTTTCACTCTCGATCGACATATCTCAACGGTCTTCCTGGGAAAGCGGGCTTGTGCCCCACCTTGACGACCTGCCATTCGCACACGTTGGCAAAGGCGAGCAAAGCACGCTCAAGATCTTGCTGGCTCTAAATCGCCGACTTGGCGACGCACATATCTTGCTGATTGAGGAACCGGAAAATCATCTGACATTCTCCAAGATGAGCCGGCTTGTCCAGAAGATAGCCACCAAATGCGCAGGCAAACAGGTGCTGATTACCACGCATAGTTCGTACGTCTCTAACAAGTTAGGACTCGACAACCTGATCCTGCTGTGCAAGGACTACGGCATCAGCATTAATGACCTGCCGGACGATACGGTCGACTACTTCCGAAAGCTCTCCGGTTACGACACACTTCGTATTGTCCTTGCAGAGGCAGCGATTCTTGTCGAAGGCCCATCGGACGAGCTGATCGTGCAGCGTGCCTACAGAGACAAGTATGGAAAACTGCCGATTGAAGACGGCATCGACGTTATCAACGTCCGCGGGCTGCAGGCCAAGCGGTTTCTCGACATCGCCAAGCCCCTCAAGCGGAAGGTTGCGGTAGTCACTGACAACGACAGGAAGGAGCCTGCCTCGATTGCTGCGCGATTCGACAGCTATACAAGGGACTCCGACATCAGCGTTCACGTTGGCAGGAACACGGAGCTCAACACGCTCGAACCTCAACTGCTTGCTGCGAACGGGCGAGAACTGCTCAACGAGGTCTTCGGCAAGGGATATATGACCGACGAGGAACTGCTGGCGTACATGATTGACAACAAGACCACGTGCGCACTGGCCGTCTTCAACACCGAACTTGCCGTCACGATGCCTGGATACATAGTTGATGCTGTCGACGCCATCAAGTAACCGGGTTGTCATTGCAGCGGCCGGTTCGCTCAAGACACAAATGATCATTGACGAGGCACTTGGCGATCCGTCTAGGCGTGTGTTGATAACCACCTATACGAACGAGAACCTTCGACAACTCTGCTCACGGCTTGCTGCCCAGAACTCAGGCCTTATGCCACCACACGTCACGGTAATGGGTTGGCTTACGTTTGTAATGAATCAGTGTGCGCGACCTTACCAAACAGCGGTGCTACGCGATTTGCACTACATGCGGTCACTCAACTTTGAAGGTAAGCCTCACCGAGGCACCAAGATTGCCGATCCGCACAGGTACTTCTTCGACTCCCACCACAATCTCTACCGTGAGCATGCTTCTCAGTTTGCCGTCATTGCCAACCAACAGTCTGACGGCCTCGTCATTGACCGCCTCGGCGACATCTTCGACCACATCTACATCGATGAGGTCCAAGATATGGCCGGATACGACTTGGATCTTCTTGACTCGCTCCTAGATTCGACCATTGGAGTCACGGCGGTTGGCGATCCACGACAAAGCATATATTCTACGACAAACGAGCGACGGAACAAGAAGTACCGCGGCTCCGGGATAATAACTTGGTTCGAGGAGCACGTCGATAGCTGCGATATGGTCGAGCGCACGTTCAGCGTCCGCTGCAATCAGGTCATCTGTGATTTTGCGGACAGTCTCTTTCCGAGGCTACCACCTACCACATCGCGCAACACGGATAAGACGGGACATGACGGAATATTCCGAATTAAGCGCAGCGACGTAATGGATTACGTTGAGGAGCATAAGCCGACTGTGCTACGACCGATGATTACCTCAGACACCCTAGGGCTGCTAGCCGTAAACTTTGGCGTGTCCAAGGGAAGCACCTACGACCGCGTACTGATCTTCCCGACGAAGCCAATGCTCACTTACCTTAAGTCGAATGACCCTACGAAAGCGGGTTCCCGAGAGCGGTTCTATGTGGCCGTGACGCGGGCAAAGTACAGTGTCGCATTCGTGGTGCCTGACTGATCAGAACACTGGTGCTATGTAACACCGCTGCCGGTCACAGCGAGATGTAACGAGTACGGCAGAGCCAGTGTCGTCGGATCTCCGCTGGCCTGGAACGGCTCGTCGATGGGGGCAGATCATGCCGCACTTGCGTGAACAAGTGATGCTACGAGCGTGGCGACACCGCGCCGAGCCGACACGCATCCACTACATGGCCGCCTGCGCGGACGGCAAGGAACGCCACCTCTACGTTGACGAAGGTAACCCGCTGTACGCCGTGCTGGACAGCCATCTCCTGGCCCAGGGGTACACCGGGCCGGCCAGCGGGACGGACGAGGAGTCATGACCTCAATCTGGCGGCGCCTTGAGGTCGAGGCCAAGGTGATCGACGTGCTGGCTTCAGTTCAGCCGACATCGAGCCCCTCGACTGGGCGGGCGCCCGTTCCTTCGCGCCTACCAACTGGCCATCTTTCCCGACGCCCACCACCCTGAAGTGCGCCAGGAACTGGGCGATGAAGTGCCGATCGGCGATGCCGAGAGTGGCTCCCGCACCGGCCTGGCCCAGTACTTGGCAGCGCGACTCGCTGCCGAGATCCGCAGCCACAGCAGCCGCGGTACTGACTACCAAGTCGAAGGTGCCACACTCTCCCGCATCCGCCTCGGCGAGCTGCGGTTTAAGGTGCCTGGACGTGAAGATATCCGGAATAGCAACGCTGGGGCCGGATGGGACTTATCGTTGTTCACGACGAGTCAAATTGACGCTTGTTGTTCAGTCGGTCTTCCAGTGCCGCTTGTCCGTCGTCTTTAAGCCTCGGTTCGACCAGGTCCCTGCCAGTCGCCTGCGGTCATCCGATTCCGACCGTTCACGTGCCACGATTGCGGATCCGCGCGATAGATAGCATCGAACATACGCTTGCCAGTCTTTGTATGCATCCGCGCATATGCCCGATCGCGTGTTTCTTGGAGCGTATCCATCAAAGAGAATCCTACTGACTTAGACTCCATCAGTTCCAGATCACAATCAATTGTGTCCGCATCTTTGACGATCTTCGCCTCAAGAGTAGTTCGTTCCTCACATTCCCGCCACAGGAGCGCCAGCTCGTCTTTGATCGAGGTGCCGTCGATCATGTCCGCAAGGGCCTCATCCTCCTTTCGATCCACATACATCCGGGTGAGATAGTTCACGTCACCTGTTCGAATCTCCGGAATGTCGTGAACCATTGCCAGCTTTATTACCTTGGCCGTATCCGCCTTCTCATGAGCCGCAATCATCATGGCGATCCAACAAACACGGAGGGTGTGCTCAGCGACATTTGCGTATGGAACGCCACCGAATTGATGCCAAGTCCGCCCGACATGCCGCAACGAACCTAGCTCGAAGAGAAACTCGACGTCACGGCCAACACCTTCGTCATCCATCTATCGCTCCAATCGCATAAATGAGTACAGCTACTTGCAACACTAGCGCGATTAGCTGGCAGCGTCAATGCCGTGCACCCATTCGTGGAATGGTAGCCTCTTTGCTTCATTCATTATCGACGTAGGCTAAGCGACGAATTCTTATTACATCTCCATGTTTTATTTCCGCTTCGTCCTCCTTCCAATCCATCGAGCTAATCCGACGCGAATGGGGTCTCATGACTGTCTGGTAGTACTCTTCACTAACCACTAGTTCACCCGGACTTGCGACCGAACAACACCTGACCGCCTTGTTTATTGCATCGCCAATGAACTGGTCACGACCATCGTTCAAAACAAGTTTATGCGCAGAGCCCGCGTGCGCTCCCATACGAATACGGGCTTGCGCGAGTTCGGACCACGCATCGTACAACTGGAACGCAACTTCGACTGGTGCCGTGGAAACTGCAGCGTCCGTCCAAATGACCAGCGCACCGTCACCAACTAGTAAACACGTTGCACTCGACAAGTCCCGTCGCTCTCGAAGTACTCCGAGCATCTGCTCGAACATTGCAAGTTGCGCTTCATCACTTCGGGCACTAAACCGTTCAATGTCCACCACCAATGTAAATGTGGATATTCTAGCCGAACTGCTAATTCGGAATCCCGAGTTATCTGGCACGCGCTCAACCTTTCTCCTTGGCAAATTGCCTGCGTGTCGCATCGGCGGAAGTCTGTCTGTATGTGTGCTTGTCGACGAGGACCATGTAGGCTTGAACTTGTCAAAGTATCGGTCTAATGCCGTTAGGACGTAGGGGTCATTCTCGACCTGACGCCAGTCTCCTAGCAGCTGATGCCATGTTTGATTTAGCGTCAACCCGATGAACCCCAAGGCGAGACCTTCTCGCGCCTTGGAATCGTCCTCGCCCTGCACCCAATCTTCAATGAGTCCGCCGAATCGAACCAGATTCGACTCGTCGCCCAGCAATAAGCGATAATACCATCGACGTACATTTGGCGGATGCTGCACGATCTCTTGTGGACCGAGGAGCGTCTGATCGATGGAGCCACTCCCACGCTTACGTAAACCGAACAGGGCATACTCGCGTACCTCGGGATGCGGACTTGCCGTAAGTTCCTTGAGCAGCTCCATCGGAATACGTGCCCTACCGTCTCCGTGGAGCAGCCCTAGCCACTGATGCGCCAATGGATCGTCTTCATTGCTCGCATCTCGCACGTACTTGCGCATATTGCCGACACGCTTGAACATGCCTGAACACAACCGATACGCAAGCGTCCAGTCCTCGCCAACCCCCATCAGATCCGACTTGAAATTAAGTGATACCTTCGCGAGGGCCGCGACCGCCCAGGTTCGGTTTTCTGGAACCAGGTCGAGATCTGACAGTTGCGTTCGCAAGTATGCAGCATAGGGAGGGTCGCCCAGTTGCGCAATTAGCTTGTACATCCAACGCCGAACAAACGGATCGTTCGATAGTAGATGTGGCGAAACAGCGGATCGGATACGCTGATGTTGGGCACTCGTGATTTTCACTCCGGCTTCCAGTAGCTCGCAGGCTGCCTGAATACCGGACTTTATCGAACGATCATCCTCGAGAGCAAGGAGAGTTTCGATGCGTCGAAGCTCGCGCTGCGAGTTGAGCGGCGGGCGCCTACGCATCAGTCCTCCGTGCAACGCATACAAGACACCGAGAGATTAGGGAAAGAGGGCGTGCTGGCCAGGCGGATCCGTCCACCAGAGGCAATCGACGTCTCCATCCCAGCGTGGAAGGAGGTATATTTCCGCCTCAACACGTCCATCGATGATATCGTCGGGATACGAGTAGCCGTTATTACGAAACTGATCTCTGATTTGAGTTTTTATCTTGAAGGACCCAGGGTTGCTGCTTCCTATCTGATGGGCAGTAAAGGAGGCTTCGGGTTGAAGCAAGAAGAATTGACGGTGCGCATACCGCGGATGCTTGACTGGGTAAAGTGGCGAAAAGACCGCGACGAAGAGTCGCACGTCATTAAAGACAAACTGCCACCCGGGTTCAGGTATCCTTTCGCTCAGACACCTGCTGCGTTTTGGGTCGCGTTGGCTGGTCAGACGGAGAAACTCGTAGAACGAACGCGCTAACGTGCTCATCGTATCACCACGGAGCGGCCAACTGGGCGCCACGACGAATCCGTCCAAACCTTCAACTGGGGCAACCTTGGTGAAGGAGAAAAGATACGGCACGAGGGTGTCGACGTTGCCACTGACGGACTTTCGCGTGTCCCAGTCGGGAGCGCCCCAAAGTCGTGCTCCCTTGGCGAAGCGGCATTGCGTTCCCGTCATAACAGGACTGAACTGCTCTAGCGAGCGCGCAGTACTTGGATCAAATGATTGACCAAAACGTTTGACGTCCCGGTCCTGAGTGATCTTTGACTTCTCAATTACTTCACTTTCGAGATCGATTCCCAGCCCGGCGCCGAGCCGGTGAAGTACTTGATGTATCTTCGCGATAGTTGGCCCCAGCGGACTGATGTCATCAACAGAACGTGGGTTTTTCGGCCCGTCATAGTAATTGATTATTCGGGCGAGACGGCCACCTTCACGAAGGAGAGCGAGAAGCTCTTCTGCCGGAGTAGCGAAGCTCGCATCATCCCCAGGAAGTGGCCAGTTACGCAGATCGACTTCGAATTGATTAGCCAGACAAGTGGTGATAATCCAAATATCCGCGAGTTCTTCAGCGATGCCGCCCATCTCTTCGACTTGATCACGATGTAGTTCTTCGGCAAGCTCGCCCATCTCTTCGAATAGACGTGCAACGGCAGCTGACGGCCGCCAGTAACCTCCCACATGGAGGATAGCGCGGTGAATGAGTTGCTGGAGCTCCGACATCCGACTGGCTTTATCATTGATCATCATTCGCTCTGCCAGAGAAACTCATGCACTAAAAGGACCGTCCAGCCGCCAACCGGAACTTCCAGACAGAAGCATCGGCACGGACTGTTTCTTGAACTGCGCGTGGGCTGGCGAGCCGGTCGAGGTTGATCGGGAGCTGTTATATCGGACGACATCGACTTCCACCTCGCTCTTCTGTTATCTCGGTGTCGCGTTGAGGCTGGCCGATGTTACGGCGATGACTGGTCAGATATTGATCAATTCTCTCTCCCGCACCTCCGCGTAGGGACCAGCAGTCTAGGCCATCGCAGAGGCAGGACCCGTAGGCGTGACTCGATTCCGTGTGTCGATCAAGCGTTGGTTTGCGGTGCTGACCGATCGCCCAGACGCAGCGTACGGGCATGTCAACAACAGTCTGGCAACGTGGTTCGTTTCAGACCGAATCGCTAGCGCATGAGTCGACACCAACTAAGGGAGGAACCTCGCTAGGCACCTTGTTCACTCGTGTACGGATGATCGCGCTTGACTGCGCCCACCAACGCTCGGACATCAAGGGCCAGCCACGACCCGTCCGCGTTCTTGGGGTCGCGCACCGCACCCGGCGTGCGGAAGATCTCGACGCAGCCGTTGCTCGTGTCCGAGGATGATGACTTCCGCCAGTCGTCCGGGCGGCCTGGGGCATGGCTTCCTCCGTGATCAGGTCTACGCCGTAAGGCGCGACCGGATCACGTCTGTGGTCTGCTCTAGCGACCGCTCCGCCCGACGCAAAGTCGACGATGCGCGGCCCCATTACGGGACCGCACTCGAGGTTCGTGCGCCTGTCAGCGCGAAGGATCGAACTGGTCCCGCTTCGTGCTCCTAGCGAAAGCCCGCCAGCTGGTTGATGGGAAGACGAGCATCGGGCTGGCTGGTCCGAGCTTGCTGTCGCGCACCGCGCGCTGGTGGGGAGCAGCGCCGACCTCCACACAGTTGTTCGGGTTGCCCGAGCTGTATGAGGACGTGCGCCACTGTGTGAACGTGGCCGGGGTCATGGTGAGGTGGCTCCTTGCTGGTCAGTAGCTGTCGGCCAGCCGAAGCAGCAGCTCTCTGGACTGCACCGGGTCCAGGGCCGCTCCGACAAACCGCTGCCACAAGTCACTGTAGGTGGCGATCGACTCGTGGTCGTCCCGATAACGCCCGTCGTCGTAGTCCTCGAGGTAGACGTACTCCAGCGGGCCGGACTTGCCGGGCGACGGGATGCGGAACATGGTGAACGGGTACATGCAGCCTGGCGGGTAGGTCCGCGCCTTGAACGGCAGCACTTGCAGGTGGACGTTCGGCTGCTCGGCCACCTCGGCGACATGCCGGAGCTGGTCACGCATGATCTGGTCGTCACCAACCAGCCGGAGGACGGCTGACTCGGACATGACGAAGCCGATCTGCGGAGCATCGGGCTTGTCGAGTACCTGTTGGCGCTCGGTGCGCGCCTTGATCGCCATCTCCAGCGTCTGGTCGGTGAGCTGTGGGCCGCTGTCGCTCCAGAGCGCCCGGATATACGCCTCGGTCTGGAGCAGGCCGGGGATCATCTCGCTCTGGTAGTGGTTGATGACGCTGGCGTCCTCTTCGAGGTCGACGGCCATGCGGAAGAACTTGCCGTAGACCGAGCGGTAGCCCGACCAGCGGCCGCGCTGGTTGCAGTGCTTGGCGGTCTCCAGCGCCCAGGCCGTCTCTTCCTTGGTCGCGCCGAGGGCTTCGTACAGCACGCGGATGTCCAGCGTCCGGACACTGGACTGGCCGTTCTCCAGGCGCGAGAGCTTGGTGTCCTTGTTGCCGAGCACCTCAACGGCCTCGGCCAGCGTCCAGCCGCGGGCTTCTCGAAGCCGCTTGAGTTCCTTGCCGAGCTGGAGCTGGAGCACCGTGGGCGTTGGCATGTCGATCAGCTTCCCATGCGAGAACCGAGGCGGCGGAGTGGTCGCCGCTCGTCCAATGGTATCTCTCCGTAACATCCTACGGTTCACCCGATAGGATCAGCGCCACGACTCGATGAAATGTTACGGTGACATCGCTCGTGACGATAGGATCTCACCGTGAAAGCTCACCGTAGTTGCCTGACCTGCGCCGCCTGGTGGCGGGGCCGCCGTCCGCTGCGCCGCGTTGGAGGCACCGCTCCAACAGCAGGCGCCGGCGACGGTCGGTCGGGCAGCCACGTACTGGGCGCTTCATATGAGGTCCCGCATGGTCGCCGGATGAACCTTCCCGGCGGCTGCGGCGGGCCCGGACAACCTGGCCTCTCGCGCCGGTTGTCCGGGCCCGCCGCCTCGACGTCGAGCTTCAAGCAGCAGCAGGGCCGGGGCTGACCCACGTCCTCCTCCGGCTCTGTCGCATCCATCAACACGAAACAGGGAGAACCAACACCATGTACGGAACCTTGGTCGTCAACTCGTGGGTCGGCATCCACGAAGGCTGCGACATCACCTACAACGTCAATGGCACCGATGGCGTCTACGTCACCGTGAGCGGCAACGCTCAACCGTTCGAGTTCTTCTTCGACGTTGCAGCGCTCCGGAAGTTCGTCGAGCTGGGCGGCGAAGCACTGGCCGAGATGGACGCCCAGGAGCGGGCGCAGCTCGAGCATGCTGTGGAGCCGTCGGTATGAGGCGCGTGCGGCCGCGCTCGTCAGTGCTGGTGGAGATTCCGGATTGCCCTATGCAGGGGTCGATCACCATGGACCGAGAGATCCTGTTCGTTCTCGGCTGGCCGAAAGAAGACGCGGTTCTCGTGTTCAAACGGCCGGCACTGGAGCGCTTCGTGCAGCTGGCGAATGAGGTACTGGCCGTGCCGACACCGCACGACCCCAATGTCGACCTGCCGATACTGACCGCACCGGGTGTGTGACGTGTCGGCCATCAACCGGGACGACGAACTGGCTCAACTCCGCCAGCTTGAACACGGCTTGCGGTTCCCGCCGATCTTCCGAGCCGAGCCTGACGAGAAGCCGGTGATGTACGGCTACGTCCGTAGTCGAGCCGAGCGGCCGGAGTTCGTCGCGGCCTGCCAGGACGTCCTGACTTGCTGGTGCTGCGACGAAGGCTGGCATCTGAGCACCGTGTTCACCGACATCGGAGTGAACTCCGGAGAGCTGGAGCGGCCAGGCTTCGCCGCCTTGCTCGACGTCTTGATGCTGCCGGACAGCTACGGCGTGGTGCTCGTTGGTCCGACGCACCTCTCCAACGAGCGGGCGGTGGCTGGGCTCCTCGCTCAGGCCATCCGCTTCACCGGGGCGAAGCTTTGTTTCCTATCCGGGGACGTACCACTCACGATGCCATCCCGCTTGCCGTGCCGAGGCGGTACGCATGGCGCGAGCAGGCGGGATGGCATGCCAGTTGGCCGGTGGGTGCCGTGAAGGACGTCCCGCCGCCTGACGAAGCCGCCCACCAGGACGGCCGGCTGATGCATGAGTTGAGCACAGTGAACGCCATGCTCAGCCGCTACGTGTTGCAGTTCCTTGACGCGGACGCCGGACGGATCGAGCCGCTCAGCATTACAGACGAGCGAACCTTGGCAGCACGCTTGGCGGAGGCGGCCAGCGCAGTGCAGGCACGAGTTGAACGACGCGAACAGCACGAGGGCACAGCCCCGCTGATGGAACGTTCCCCGAGCGACGAACGGCCATGAACTATGGACAAACTGTGGGTCTTTCTGCTGGCGGCGTCGCCGTTCCTTCTCTTCCTCGCGTGGGCGGCCTGGTGGCTGATCTCTGACGCCATCCGTGAGCGCAGGCGCGAGCGAGCTGCCGCCCAATTAACCGAGCGATACGGCGGCAGGCGTGATGAGCGAGACGAGCATGGGCAAGCATCGGCGGCGTGAGAGTGACGTACTGCTGCCTGTCCGGCAATACGAACAGCTCGTAGTCGCCCTGCACCAGCACCGGCCCGGGGAGCGGTCGGGGCTGTGCTTGGGGTGCGGCGCGGGATGGCCGTGCTTCGAGATACGGCTTGCGTTTGGGGATGGCGAGCAAATGCCACCGGTTTAATTTGATGACCCGATTATTCGCTGCGTTCGGGCTGCGAACTAGTTCGGGGACTGCACGACTGCGCCATCGTTCCGCTGGAGAACCAATGCCAAGATCAAACGAGAACTGATCCGCACCTGGCTCGAAGACCACAACTGGACCGTCCAGCGCCTCACCGCGGAATGCAACGCCCTCGGACTAGACACCTTCTCCGAGGGCACCATGCGCAACACCGTGAACGGCATTGATCCGATGCGGCCGGGACGGATCAAGCTCATCTGCCGAGTGCTCGCCAAGTACGGGGACGGTATTTCGTACGCCGAGTTGGTCGAGGACAACAGCAAGGGGCGGCGGTGAGCCATGGACAACCAAGCAGTACGAGCGCAGGGCTGAATGAGCAGAGCGAACATGGGCCAGGCATCGGCGGCATGAGGGTACGGAGCTGTAAGCCGTCGGACCGATCAGCCATTTTCATTTATGCTCCCATTTCTTCCAGGAATTCGTGCAGGTAGCGGCGGTCATTTTCGTCCCCGTCCGCAGCGATTCGCCTGAGTACTTCGACGAAGTCTCGGGACACATCTTGGGCTGTTTGCTCGAATGCCGGATTAGCATATGATTCAAATTTCAACCTGCCAAGCCTAGCTAATAGCACTTCACGAGACGCGCTGAGCTTACGGGCAAACTCCAATGCAGCTTCATTGGGTACCTCTTGAAAGCCTAGGTATATATCAAAGATGGCTTCGAATAGCGACGCAGGTGGACCCAGCCGATCAAGCGTTATGTCATGCTCAGGGAGCATTTCCACAAGCTTCGTCGATAGATGGTCGAGAAGGCGAAAAGCATCCCCTTTTAGCAAGCTCTTCAATAGGGCGTTTACAAGAGGGTGGATGCCGAGAATGATAACCCTCTCATTCTCGTCCAGTATCAACCCAGGAAATCGCGCGGCACTCGGTGTGATATAGCGACTGAACATGTCCCCAATGGAAAACTGCTCGTTAGATACGTGGAGGCCAGTAACAAAGCGTAAGGGGTCAGGCTCAATTAGCGCTAGGTCACGCAACAAGCTTACCGCTTTCGCATAGCTAATGCCTGCAAGCTCTTTGCTGTAACGAGACTCAATCAGATTCTGGAGATGCTCGAGGAGCAGTGGCCCTGCATAACTAACGCATGTCAGCAAATCCACGGCTACTTTATCTGTGGCGCGAAGAAATGATATTGCACGTGTCGCTACAGATCGAAGCGTCTCATCTGCACGCAGAGTGGCATCGCCCGGGTCGAGTTGAAGCTCACCGCACAACGTGCGGATATTCATGCCAGTCACGCTCGCCAGTCGACACGCCAGCGATATGAGAAGAGGATACCGGCCGAGTGAGTTAGCAACAAACTGCGCGTCCGCACGAGTCAGTGAGTCGTGCTTCCTCTCGGCCAGTTGTGCAGCTTCATCTTCTTTCATCGCGCCAATTCTGATCTCCTTACACCAGGATGGAGCATCGAGCCCCGTCTCTCGGCAGGTGGCGACAACCGTTACAGCAGTGTTCGGAGGAATCATCCTGAGTTCGGCAGTACTTTGCAGATTATCTAACAACACAAACGGTGGACCGGGTTCCTGGTTGATTAGAAGACCGAGGAGTGCGGGCTCGTTTCCCGGCTGTACCACATGAGCGCTATCCGAATATCGGACAAGCGCTTGCTGAAGATGGGCAGCATACGGCTTCCCGTCGACAAACTCGATAAAAGGGCTGCCCTGAGTAAGCGCCCTGGCTGTAGAAGTCTTGCCCATACCGGGGAATCCCACGAGCGCGATCAGTTTGACGCCCCATTGAACTAGTTCTTTGAATTCGCGCTCAATCTCGTCGCGATGAATGTAGCTGGCATCCGATTCCTGTAGTTCCGCGTCGTCCGTAGAACGCTCAAGTTCAGTGGTTGAACTGGGTTCGCCCTTGGGTGAGGAGGGTAGTAGCTTGAGGTCAACGGCGACGGCCTGAACTTCGGCAGGATCGTTGATGAAGGTTCGAAAGGCTTCGTACAGCTTGTTGACTATTTCTCGAGTATGTGAGTCTTTAACAGTTCTTTCGCGGCATCCACCATCAACAATTTCAAAACTGGCCAGCCTGCGGCGCACCTGGATTCGCATTAGAAGCGCTTGCTTGTGAAGCTCCTTCGCTTCATTTGAATCATTGGATCCGAGCACCTTAATACTCGATGGCCTCTTGGCTTCGGTTCGGGCAGCATCGCAGACTTCTTCGTATAGCCGCTCTGTCCAGCCAATGTGCTCGCGCGCCGCCCGCACATACGGCTCGTTGGTCGTGGCAAAGATGCGCTCAAGCACTGCTTTCAGTACATCGTTCGTGCTAGCCATGCCATCCGGCGGTGGAACCAAGACTTCAGGTAGCGCACGTGCGAGTGCTCCACATGGCGGCAAGCTGGGCACAGCCCCTTTATCGAGCAACTCGGCGATACCAGTCTTGACCGCCTTTCGGTCCAACTGCTTCGACATCAACGCGTCCTTCTTCATGACGACCTGATTGGTCGAATTCTACCCCAATGCAGCAACACTTATCGAACCTCCGATGGTTGATCTTGTAAAAGATCAACATTTATGTCATTAATATTCTGGGAGAGGGATCGGCCTCCTAGTTTGCAAGGAGGTCTCAGATGGCCTACGTAGGCACGTTTCGCTCGCGCGTCGTTGACGCCGCTGCCGGCGAGTTCACGTATTACATGCACAGAACAAAGCAATTCCCGAAGAAAAACTGTCTGGCAGACTTTGTCGAGCAGTGGCTCATTGATGGCGGCGTTGAGGACTGCTCGGACAGTCGTGAGATATTCCTCATGGCGTTCCCGATCATCATCGACATATGGTTGAGGGATCCAAGCATTCTCGACTACGGCGGCGATGACGAGACACCGGCCTTTGAGCGGCGCGTCACCACGGTCTTCAATACCGACGAGCATGGTGACAGGTTCTACGACGTCATCGACCCGTACAGCTTCGAGTCGAAGAGAACCGATCCGAACCGGACGCATTACGAACGCGAGGCGATACGGGCAATCTTGGACAAGGAACCAAGTTAGCCGTCAACCAGGCCGATCCCCCCATAGCCCGCTCTTTGTGAGCGGGCTGTTCATTTTGACACCAAGCACAAGAAGGCGCAGAAAACAACGCTTTCCGCTGCGTTTCTGCTCGGTCTCCGCACCTTCCGACAGATTTCCGAAACGCTTCCGCCCGATTCGCTGGGCGCTCGACGCGTCCGGGGCTAACGTCGTTCTTACCGGCATTCAGTCCTACGTTCTCGCCTCGCATCCAGGGGAGGGCGTACCTCATATGTTTCTCACTTTGGAGGATCGCTATGCCCAAGATCAACCGTCAGGCTGGCAAGGCCATTAATCGGCTCGGTGGCCGCGAGCTGTCCCCGAGCCTGGAACGTGCCATTTGCAACGAGATCGACATCGTCCAGGGGCACGGCCTGGTGCAGGCTGCCCGTGCCGGGGCCGTCGAGTACGTGGCGTTCACCTCACTGCGCGCCGTCGAGGGCCTGACCGACATGGAGGCGCTGGCCTTGCAGCGCAATCCGCTGGGGGACGCGCGCTATAAGGCGATCGTTGACACGGCCACCGGCGCACTCGCCCGGCTCGTGGCCGAGACCGGGCAGGCCTGAGCCATGGCTGGCTTCATAGCGTTCATGCTGTTCGTGACCCTGGTTGCCCTCCTCGTGTGGGCCAGCGTCCGGCTTGGTCGGGAGGCCGAGCAACACGAACTGGAGATCGAGCGGTGCGAACTCGACGCCGGCTGGACGGCACTGGAGCAAGCGCGCCAGGTAAACGATGTGTTCTTCCACGCCCGTGACGCCATGCGCCGGGTTGAGCAGGAAGCACGGAAGCAGCCATGACCGCGCGACCACCAAGCACGCAGCGACCGTTGGCGAGTTGGCCAGCGTTGCTCATCAAGGCTGCACCACTCGCTGCGCACCAGGCCTGATCGGCAGTGAGCGACCCTAACCCGTCGGGCCTGCGGCGCAAAGCCACGGCCGTGCTGATCATGGCGGCCGTGGCCCCGCTCGCAGTAGCGATCTCAGCACAAGTGACGGTGGCGCTCATCGGGCCGCTGGTGCCCTACGCGCTCGTGTTGCTGATGCTCATCGGCATCTACCGCGTGGTGACGCGGGGTTGGTGGTGGCGGTAGTCCGCCGCCAACCTTGCCTCACCACATCAAAGATCCACTTCAACAACATCGAGGAGGAGCCATGTGCCTCGACGCACACGGAAGCAGCTGGTCGGCAAGCAACTGGAGAACAACGAGTGCCGGGAGCGTGAGCTTGAGCTGCGGGAACTCGCGTACTCGCTGCGCCGGGCCTGGTATCGGCAGGTTACAGACCAGGTAATCCGCAGTGGCGTCGGATGACGTCTCGCGCCGATGCGGGGCAGAACACCACGGCCGCCTTCACTGGTCGAGCCGAGCAGGCCATTCGCCAGGCAGTGACCGCCGTGGTGTTCGCCATCGCCGGACTGACGTTCGCGTTCGGCTTCGGCAACGGCTACGCGGTTGGTCTGCGGCTCGGCGTGCCGGGCTGGATCGCCTGGCTCGTGGCGCCAGCAGTTGACCTGTCAGTGGTGGCACTGCTGGCCGCGATTCAGTACCTGCGGGCTCACGGAGTCGAGGGACGGCTCGTCGGCCCTCGACTGCTGCTCGGGTTCTCCGGCCTGGCGACGCTGGCCATGAACACCGCGCATCCAATCCTCGTCGGTGCCTACGGCCAAGCCGCGTTCTACGCAGTGGCACCTTTGCTGCTGATCGGCTGGTCTGAGGTCGGCCCGCACCTGCTGGCCGCGCTGCACGGGACGAACACAGGACCGTCCCCGACCGTCCCGGACGATCGGGACGCTGTGCCGCCCGAGATGGTCGCTCGGGCACGGCAGCTCGACGCCGACCACCGACAGGAACACGGTCGGCCGATCACGCGTGACCGGCTGCGCGCCGGGCTCAAGGTCTCCAACGCAGTGGCCGGTGAGGTGCTCCGGCATATACGGACTCGTCAGCCGTGACGGAGAAGGACAATTCTCTGGCGGTCTCACAGAGGTCACGGCCTGCCGTTCGGTGTTGTCGAAACACCCAAAATACTTGATCAAGAAATAAGTTTGACAGATAGTAAAGCAGCGAGCCAAACAGGCGTAAAGCACAAGCGGAACGCTCGTCGCAAGATCATCCGCTTGCGTATACACGTCTAGATGACTCGCATACTCGTTACTAACGCTCGAAATTGAGCGACCTTCTGATTACACATCTAATACACATGTTTGTCAACATGGCGTGTTGTTTGCTGTGGCCTTAAGGTCTCCAGGTTTCGGGCAGGAAAGGAGACACTATGCATGCCTGAGGAGTATCCGAACAGGTCAGTAAAAGTGACGGCCGAGCCACGGGCACATCCGGCGATTCGCAAACTTGCCCGTGCCTGTATCGCGCTCGCTCGCTGGCAACGCGAGCAAGCGGCGAACCAGCCTGCTGCGCCCACCGGACGGACAGGGACGCCCTGTCTTGAGGCCACGAAGCCGACCGAGGAGGGGCGCCATGACTAACTTCGCTTGGTTTGAAGCGCACCCGCCCCGCACCCTCGACCTCGCCGGCGTGACCGCGCTCGTGCGGGTGCTCGCGACTCGGCCGCGTCTGGGCTTGCAGCAGGTTCAGCCAATCGTGACTTTCGAGCTGTGGCTCAGCAAGGATAGGGCGAGGTGGCTGGTTGGCTGTGATCAACAGATCGCTCGGCATCTCCCCGGGGAGCTGGCCGCTCAGGTAGGCGGCCTGTCGTTCACCTCAGTGCGTACCACTCCGCGGCGGCGTCCCATCACCGCTCGCGAAGTCCGCGTTTCCAGCGCAGCCTATCCGCTGCGCCTCGACACGGCGGGTAGCGTCGCAGCCGGCCTGCTGCAGCTCCGTCGTCGTCTGGGTGCGGGCGAACAGATTGTCGTGCAGTGGACGGTCGGTCCCAGCCACACGCATGCGCGGCGTCCGGTTCGATTCGCGCCGCTCGAATCGCTCGGGCTGGTGCCACCTCGGCGGCCCGAGAGCGGCGAGCGCGCAGCTTGGAGCGCGAAACTCGCCGAACCGTTGTTCGGCATCCGGGGCCGTGTCGGTGCCGTCGCCGAAGACCCGAAGCGAGCCGCCCAACTCATCGGGCCAGCGGTGAGCGCGCTCTCGCTGGTCAACGGACCTCACACACGGGTACAGACGCTCCGGCAGTCCAGCCGTACGGCCGATCTGCTGTATCGGGTCGCTGGCCGGGTCCGGACATGGTCGAGCATGGTCAACGCCGCCGAACTTGCCACCCTCATTGGCTTTCCCGTCGATGGCGTCGCTGTTCCAGGCGAACGGGACCTCTGCCCCGCGCCGCGTCCGCTACTCGTCCCAGCCGACAAGCCGGAGCTGGCCGAGGGCGACCGGCTGATCGGAGTTGGTGCGCATCCCCGTGACGACAACGGCTATGTCCGCCTGCCAGTGCGAAGCGCTACGAGCCATGTGCACCTGATCTCCCCGACCGGCAGCGGAAAATCCACACTTCTCGCGGGATGGATACGTTCCGATATGGAAGCAGGAAGATCAATATTTCTGCTGGATCCAAAAGGTGACCTCGTCACCGACGTGCTCAGCGTCGTGCCAGAACATCGCCGCTCCGATGTGGTGATCATCGAGCCAGGCAACGACGAGCGGCCAGCCGTCGGCCTGAACCCGCTCGCGGGCCCGCGCCAGGATGCCGAGCGGCGAGCCGACTCACTCCTGCACCTGTTCAAGGCGGTGTTCGGTTCCAGCATCGGCCCCCGCAGCAGTGACGTGCTTCTACACGCCCTGATCCTGGCTGCGCGCCTAAAGGACGGGTCGTTACTCGACGTGCCCACCATCCTGAGTTCGCCCGCGTTCCGACGCCGCGTGCTGGCGAAGGTGGGCGACCCGCTGATCATCGGGCCGTGGGCGGCTGGCTTCGACAGCCTGTCCGAACAGGAACGGGCGCGGGTCGTCATGCCTGTATTGAATAAGACGAGAGCCCTGACCAACCGGGCCGCCATCCGGCGCATGGTCGGGCAGTCCGCGCCGCGCTTCACGCTCGACGAACTGTTCAACTCGCCGAAGATCGTCTTGGTGAGTCTCAACGCCGGGGTTATAGGTCCTGAGCAGGTAAAGCTCCTCGGATCGATCATACTCGGCCAATTTTGGGAGGCCATCCAACGGCAGGCCAGTGTCCCCACAGCCGAACGGCGCCCGGTCATGGCCGTCGTTGATGAGCTGGCCGACTTCACAGCCGCTTTGGACTTCGCGGAAGTGCTCAGCAAGGCACGCGGGATGGGCACCTCGTTCACCGTCGCGCACCAGCACTTGCGCCAACTGAACCCAGCGCTACGGGCAGCGCTTCTCGCCAACGCTCGGTCACGGGTGAGCTGGCGACCGGCCAAGGACGACGCCAAGACGCTGGGCGATGTGTTCGGCGTGTCGCCGGAGCAGCTGATGGCGCTACCGGCCTTCCACGCGGTCGTCCAAGTGCTGGTGAAGAACACCCCGAGCGCGCCGTTCATGGTCAAGACACTGCCGCTGCCGGAATCAACCAGCGACCCCGACGAACTCCGGCAGGCCAGCGCCGCTCGCTACGGCGTCGACCCCAAGACGCTCGACGCGGAACTACTCGCCCGATGGCAAGGAGGTGACCAATCACAGGACGGACCCATAGGGATTGTGAAGAGGAGGCCACAGGAATGACCTCCTCGCCTACCCATCGGCCTACCCATCGCCTCACGTCCATATCGCCCCGACCTGCGATTATCCGCCTCAACCGCCGCCGACACTTCGCCATCCGTGGAGGCCGCGTATGAGTCGCCGCAGCCGCGCCTGGCGGCTTCGGCAGCAACTGGGCGAACGCGATCTGGCCATCCTGATCATGCTGCGTGACCTGCGCCTGATGACCGGCCAGCAAATCCGGCGCGCGTTCTTCCCAGACGGCAACCAGATCACCCAGGCGCGGAAGGCTCGCGCGGTACTCAAGCGCCTGATCGAACTGCGGCTCGTCGTCAGGCTGCGAAGGCGGGTCGGTGGGCTGCACGCGGGCAGCGAAGGCCAGATCGTCGGCCTTAGCGGCCTGGGCCAGGCTGTGCTCGACGTCGACACCGAGACCACCCGGCGGCACCGCAGCGTCACCGACACCAAGCTCGCGCACCAAGAACACATCCTCGCCGTGGCCGAACTCCACACCTTGCTCCTGGAGCGATCCCGAACCGGCCAGTCCGAACTACTGGAGTTCCAGGCCGAACCTGCTTGCTGGCGGCGGTTCTCGGGCATCGGCGGACAGGCCGTCACGCTCAAGCCGGATGCGTTCGTGCGGCTGGCAGTCGGCGACTACGAGGTCACCGCGTTCATCGAGCAGGACATGGCCACCGAGAGCCTGCCCACCATCGTGCGCAAGCTCGGGGTCCACATCGACTACTGGCGCAGCGGCCAAGAGCAGCACGAACATGGGGTGCATCCCCGGGTGTGGTGGTTGGTGCCCGACGCTGCGCGACTCAAAGCCATCGGCCGCGCGATCGGGCGCGTTCCGGCGGAGGCACGCCAACTATTCGAAGTGGTGCTTACTGAACAAGCCGCCGACCAACTCACCCAGCTGCCGGGTGCGGGAGGCATTTGGTGAGTGCGCCCCGGGGTCGCATCCTCGTGGGCGACGCCAGAGAGCGCCTGGCCGACCTCTTCGCCGGCTCGGTGGATTGTGTCATCACCTCGCCGCCGTACTTCGCCATGCGCGACTACGGCCACGCCGCGCAGATCGGAGCCGAGTCCCACATTGACGCTTGGGCTGAGGACATTGCCACCGTCTGTGCCGAGTTATGGCGCGTGCTGGTACCGGGCGGCAGCCTGTGGCTCAACCTCGGCGATGGCTACTCGCGCCGGGAAGAAGAAGGTGCGCAGAAGAAGAGTCTGCTGCTCGGACCGGAACGGGTGGCGCTCCGACTGACGCAGGACGGTTGGTTGCTTCGCAACAAGGCCATCTGGGCGAAGAAGAACCCGATGCCCTCAAGCGTGGCCGACCGGCTCAGCACCACGCATGAGTTTGTCTACTTCTTCACCAAGCAGCCGCACTACTACTTCGACCTCGATGCCATCCGCGAGCCCAAGCAAGGCAAGGCGCCAGCGGCACCGAGCGTGGCGCGGACAAATTACCCGCCGCGTGAAGCAGTGCCGACGATCGGGAACGTACCGCGGATTGACCTCAATCAAGGCCTCGCCAGCATGAAGGCTGAAGGTCGCGACACCCATCCACTCGGCAAGAACCCCGGCGATGTCTGGTCGCTCGCGACGGCGAGCTATCGCGGGGCGCACTTCGCCACCTTTCCGGTCGAGCTGGTGCGGCGGCCGTTGCTCGCCACCTGTCCACAACAGGTGTGCATCGGCTGTGGACAACCGTGGCGACGAGCCATGCAGGCGATCAACGGACGCAAGCTGGCCACCGGGCGCCTGCGGCCGGACTGCACTTGTCACGGCGCCGCACGCCCTGGGATCGTGCTCGACCCCTTCCTGGGAGCGGGCACCGTCGCCCTTGCCGCCGAGCATTACGGCCGGGACTGGCTCGGCATCGAGCTGAACCCGACCTACGCCCACCTCGCTGAGAAGCGATTGGACGAGTGGCGGACAAAGCAGGGCCGTACAGCGTGACCAGCGCCACCTCCCCGGTGGCCTGTGGCCGCTCGGACATCCCGACTGGCGGGATGGGCGGTCACACCACATCGGGAAGGAGGTCGGTATGACCGACCCCACCGGCAAGAACGGCGTGAAGACGCTGGGCATCAAGCTCCCACCGGAGCTGCACGCGCAGTTCGCCCTCGTGGCGCAGCTCGACGGCTTGAACCTGACCGATGCCATCCGGCGCGCGGTCGAGTTCTACGTCGCGAGCAAGCAGAACGAGGCCGACTTCGCCGCACGGGCACAGGCCGCGCTCGAGGAGATCGAGCGCGAGGCAGCCGCTCGGCGAGATGCCATCACGGCGCTGTTTGGGCAGGACGCACAGGCAGACGATGGCAAATCAGGCGGTCGAACACGCCGCAGCTAATCCACGGAAACGGGGCATGGGTAGTCGCTCAATCGCGACTACCCATGCCCCACACAAACCGACCGACCTGTAATAACCACAGCATCCCAAGAGAGGACAGGATTACCTTTCTTGGCACCGTTTGAAAACGCTGAAAAAATGGAATTGCGATAAGGAGACCGTTACGACTCAAAACAGAATGAAAGGAACCTTAGTGAACACATCGTCTACTTTCGAGCAAAGCGCTGTCGCCTACTTGCGCATTGCCAGCCGTCAACCAGATGACGCCACAGCCATCATGCATCAGCGGGAAGGCTGCCAACGCATCGCCACCCGGCACGGTCTCACGATCGTTCGCGAGTACCTCGACGTCGGTCGTCCAGCACGACTTGACCAGCAGATAGAGCTGCTGCGACTGCTCGACGATCTGCACCATCTGCGCGACGTAGCCTTCGTCATCGTCTGGGATTATGCACGATTGGCTCGTTCGATGAAACAGCTGAACCTAGTTAACCATCACGTCCACGCCTGCGGTGCAGGCGTTCTCACTATTACAGGAATGGAAGCCGCGCAACGGTTCACGCGTGGCCAGAAAACCCGAAAGGAGGTGACCAATGACTGAGCAGCGCTCCAGCCGGAAGGCTGCACTGGAAGCAGCCAAGTCACGGCCGACCCGCAGCAATCAGAAGGACCCTAATGCACAGTTGGGTCGGTCAGCGGCGATCGCCTTCAGCTATCTGCGCGTGAGCACAAAGGAACAGGCTCGGGTAGGTGGTGGCGCGGAGGGTTACTCCATCCCGGCGCAACGCGACGCGTGCCACAAGAAGGCTGCCCAGCTCCAGGCTGTCGTCGAACAGGAGTACGTCGACGCGGGCGAATCGGCCCGTTCCGCCCACCGTGACCAGCTCCAGCAGATGTTGCAAGACGTCAAAACGGTGAAGCCGGATTACGTCATCGTCCACAAGATCGACCGTCTTGCCCGCAACAGGGAAGACGACATCGCGATCAACCTCATGCTCCGCAAGCATGGCGTCAAGCTCATCTCCTGTACTGAAAACATCGACGAGACACCTCAAGGGAAACTGCTTTACGGCCTTCTTGCCGAGATCGCCCAGTTCTATTCCGGCAACCTCGCCCAGGAAGTCATGAAGGGCTTGTTGCGTAAGGCTGAGGAGGGCGGCACACCATTTCGCGCCCCGGTAGGATATATCAACCGTCGTGAGGCAAAATTCGGCGTCGAACGCTCGTGGGTCGAACTGGACCCGGAACGAGCCGATATGATTCGCTGGTGCTTTGAACAGTACGCGACCGGCGAGTGGAGCGCCCTCGATCTCACGCTGGCCGCCCAAGCCAAAGGACTCACCAGCCGGCCGACTGCCAAGCGGCCAGCCGCCCCGATCAGTGCCACCACCATGTACCACATCCTGGCCAACCCCTACTACATGGGCATCGTGAACTACCAAGGCATTCACTACGAGGGCAAGCATCCGACACTCGTCGAGCCTGACGTCTGGCTCGCCGTCCAGGACATTCTTGCCGCACACAATCACACTGGCGAGAAAGACCGGGTTCACAACCATTACCTGCGTAGCACCATCTACTGCTCAACCTGCGGCGGGCGCCTCGTCTTCTCACAAAACACCGGCCGAGGCGGCACCTACCAATACTTCATGTGCGTCAAGCGGAAGACCAAGCGCAACAACTGCACCCGTCCAGCCGTGCGCCTGGAGCGGATCGAGGACGGCATCGCGGCCTACTACGCCGCCTTCCAAGTGCAACCCGCCTACGCCGAACAGATCCGCGCCACTGTCCGAGCAGAACTCGACAGCCAGCAGCAGGAGGCCGAGCGTGGCATGCAGCGAGGACTCAAGCGCAAGAAGCACGCCCAGGACGAACGCCAGAAGCTACTCCAGGCCCACTACGCGGGAGCCGTCCCCCAAGACCTGCTCGCGCAAGAGATGAACCGGCTCACCCGCGAACTGGCTGAAGCCGACACCGAGATCGCAGCCGCCAAGACAGCCACCCGCGACGTAGACGCCACGCTCGCTGTCGCCCTCCAGGCGGCCAGCCGTTGCCAGGTGGCCTACCTCACCGCGACCAACCCGATCCGCAGGCAGATCAATCAAGGCTTCTTCAAGAAGCTGTTCATCGGCGAAGACGGCACGGTGGAAAGCGCCGAACTGACCGAGCCGTTCGCCGCGCTGCTCGACACGGGCGAGACCATCGAGATGCGGACGGACACCGCGCCAGACGGACGCGCCACCACGTCCCAGATCGTCACCGACGCACCCGACACAACGGGCGACCGTTCCCGTCCGTCCGACGTCTTCACCGCCACGTATGGCGACCGGGACAACGTAACAGATAGTACAAACAAAATCACGCACCGTACATTCTCTGACACGGTGCGTGGTTTGAAACAGACATATGTGGTGGGCGCAGTAGGGATCGAACCTACGACCGCTCGGGTGTAAACCGAGTGCTCTCCCGCTGAGCTATGCGCCCTCGTCGCGCCGCCTGAGTGGCCGGCCGAGCCACCATATCGCAGGTCGCGCGCGGCAAGTCCGTCGATCATGCCTTACCGTGCCCGCCATGGCGACGCAGATTCCCGCCCTGCTGATCAGCGGTCCGCCGGCGAGTGGCAAGTCCACGCTGGCCGCCGCGGTGGCGGCTCGGCTGCGGGCCGCGCTCCTCGACCAGGACGTGCTCACCGGCGCGCTGACCGCGGTGATCGGCGATCTGGTCGGCACGCACGATCTCGACGACCCCGGGCTGGGCCTGCTCACCCGCGACGCGCGTTACGAGGCGGTGATCGCCGGCGCCGTGGGCAATCTCCGGGTCGGCACGCCGGTCGTGCTGGTCGCTCCCTTCACGGCCGAGCGGACCGACCCGGTCGCGTGGCACGCGGTGCACGACCGGCTGATCGACGCCGGTGGCCGGCCGGCGCTCGTGTGGCTGCGGTTGCCGGCCGACGAGCTGGTGCGCCGGCTCCGGGCCCGCGGTGCGGAGCGGGACCGGGGCAAGCTGGCCGACCCGGCCGCGTTCGCCGGCGCCGAGTTGCTCAGGCCCCCGGTGGTGGAGCACCTCGCGGTCGACGCGACGGCCGGGACCGCACAACAGCTCGAGGACATCTTCTCGCGACTCTCTTGACACCGCGTCCCGCGTGGCGCATCCTCTCGTGACATCGATTACCTAAGTCCTCGTGACATCGATTACCTCCAGGTGACATCGATTACCTCGACGAAGAGGAGTTCAGTGCTCATCGCGACACCGAACCTGTGCCTCGACCGCACCGAATGGGTGGCCGAGGTGGTCGCCGGCAGCGTGCTCCGCGCCCGCGCCGTCGAGGTCACGGCGGGCGGTAAGGGCGTCAACGTCGCCAGGGTGCTCCGCGCCTTCGGTCGCGAGGCCACGATCGTCGGGCTGGCCGCCGACAACGACCGGGAGCGACTGCTCTCGCTGCTCGCCGACGAAGGCGCGCACGTGGTGGGCGTGGCCATGCCCGGCGACGTGCGGATGGCCGTGATCATGATCGAGGAGCGGACACAGCGGACGACCGTGCTCAACGAGCCGGGCACCACCATCGACGGCGACACCTGGGCCCGCTACCGGCATGCCGTCATCAACCTGCTGCCCGGCCAGGAACTGTTGGTGTGCAACGGAAGCCTGCCACCCGGTGCACCGGTCGACGGGTACGGCGAACTGGTCGCGGCGGCTCGGGCAGCCGGTGTCCCGGTGATCGTCGACACCGCACCCGGACCACTGCGCGCCGCCCTGCCGAGCGGCCCCGACCTGGTCTCACCCAACCTGGAGGAGGCCGAGGCGGCCATCAGCGGCGACGCCGGCGACCTGCTGCTCAGCACCGGCTCGGACCTGGCCGAACGCGCCGAGGCCGCCGCGCGGACGCTGCTCGCGCTGGGGGCGCGCCGCGCCGCGGTCACGGTCGGCGAGCTGGGGGTCGTGCTCGCCGATGGCGCCGGCCTCACCTGGGTGCCCACCGTGCCGGTCGACGTGGTCAGCGCGGTCGGCGCGGGTGACTCGTTCGTCGCCGGGCTCGCGATCGCGCTGGTCAGCGGCGCCGACTGGGCCGAAGCCGCCGCCCGGGGCGTGGCCACGGCCTCCGCGTCGTGCGAGCAACTGCGTGCCGGCGGCGTCGACCCGGAGCGGGTCGAGGAGCTTCTCACGAAGATCGGGGCACGCGCATGACCAGGCCGAGAGTGCGGCTGCGCGACGTGGCCGTGGCCGCCGACACCAGCGCGAAGACCGCGTCCCGGGTGATCAACGGAGACCCGCGGGTCGCGGCGGAGACGCGCGCCAGGGTCGAGCAGGCGGTCCGTGACCTCGGCTACCAGCCGGACCCGCTGGCCAGGTCGCTGCGGCGGGGCACGGACGACACCATCGGCGTGGTGATCGACTCGGTGGCCGACCCGTTCTTCGCCAGCGTCACCGGCGAGATCGAGCGGCTCGCGCTGGAACGCGGGATCACCGTGTTCATCGCGAGCACCAACCGGGAGCCCGACCGGGAGCGGTCGGTGCTCGAGGGGCTGGCCCAGCGCCGGGTCGCCGGTCTCATCGTGGCGCCCGTCTCCACCGACCACGCCTACGTCGGCACGCTCCCCTGCCCGGTGGTGTTCGTCGACCGCAAGCCCCGCAACCTCAGCGCGGACGTGGTCGCCGTCGACGACCGCGACGCGGCGACCCGGGCGGTCCGGCACCTGATCGCCCACGGCCACCGGCGCATCGCGTTCATCGGCGACGGGCCGGAGATGGACACCGCGCGACTGCGCCTCGAGGGCTACC
The DNA here is from genome assembly GCA_963826035.1 of uncultured Actinomycetota bacterium. Classification (GTDB taxonomy): domain Bacteria; phylum Actinomycetota; class Actinomycetes; order Mycobacteriales; family Pseudonocardiaceae; genus Actinophytocola. The sequence continues at coordinate 36,569 of CAWGVZ010000013.1, forward strand.
GCGCGGCACTCGCGGAGGCCGGGATCACCGACGAGATCGTGCTGGAATGCCGGCGGGACGACAACACCGGACACGCGGCCGAACACACGGCCGGGCTGCTCGACTCGCCGCACCCGCCCACCGCGATCTTCAGTGCCAACACCCGGTGCTCGCTGGGCGCGGTGCCGGTGCTGCACCGGCGCGACCGCCTGGACATCGCGCTCGTCGCGTTCGGCGACTTCCCCATGGCGGACTCGGTGACGCCGGCCGTCACGGTCATCGACCACCCGCCGGAGACCATCGGCCGGCTGGCGGCCGAACGCCTGATGAAGCGGCTGGCCGGTGAAGTGGGTGACGCCACGACCATCCTCGCTCCGCTGCGACTGATACCCCGCGGCTCCGGGGAGGTGCGACCGTGACCACCGACGCGCGGCGTGGGCATGCCTGGAACGACGCCTTCCCGGCGTTGAGCGTCAGGAACGACGCCTTCCAGGCATTCGACGGGCCGAGGGAGGTGCGACCGTGACCATCGACGCAGTGGTGGGCATCGACATCGGCACCACCGAGACCAAGGCGCTCGTGGCCGACACCGACGGCCGCGAACTCGGCTACGCCCGGCGCCCGACCACCTGGACCGGGGCGGAGACCACGGCCGACGCGCTGCTGACCGACGCCCTCGCCGCCATCGACGCCGCACTCACCGACGCCGAAGCCGCCACCGGACAACGAGTGCGAGCGACCGGACTGGGCCTCGCGGGTTTCGCCGAGAGCGGCGTGATCCTCGACGGCGCCGGCGGCGTCGTGACGCCGGTCATCGCCTGGTACGACCAGCGGGGCGCGGCCGAACTGGCGGCACTCGACCCGGCGTTCCGCACGGCGTTCCCGCGCCGCACCGGCCTCCCGCTCGGTCCACAATGGACTCTCGGGAAGCTCCTGTGGCTGGACTCGCCCCTGCCGGCCGGCGCATGCTGGCTCAACATCCCCGAGTACATCGCGCACGCCCTCGGCGCGGCCCGGGTGAGCGAGCTGTCACTCGCCTCCCGCACCGGGCTGCTGGACCAGGCGACCGGGCGACCGTGGCCGGAAGCACTCGCGCTGCTCGGCGTCGACGCACTGCTGCCGGACACCCTCGCGGCCGGTCACCCGGCCGGCAGAGTCGCCGCGGCCCCCCGGGTGCCGGACGGGCTGGTGGGCGCGGTGATCACGGTGGTCGGGCACGACCACCCGGTGGCCGCCACCGGCGTCGGCGCCACCGGCGACCATGAGCTGTTCAACTCCTGCGGCACGGCGGACGTGCTGCTGCGCACGGTCCCCCGCGCCCTCACCGACGACGAGCGGGAAACCCTGGTGGAGCGCGGCATCGACGCCGGCCGCCATGTCCTGAGTGGACAGTCGGTGCTGATCGGCGGGGTGCGGGCCGGCCTGGTGATGCGCCGGGTGCTTGCCATGCTCGGCGCCGGCGATCCGGAGGGCCGGGCCCGCCTGGACACCCTGTCCGGCGAGCCGCACGGGGTGTCGGTGACCGGTGCCCGGAGCACGGACGAGGACGTCACGGTCACCGTGACCGACGGGGCCAGCCCGCCCGCCGTCTGGACGGCCGCGCTCACGCACATCAGCGAGGTGACCGAGTCGCTGCTGCACGGCATGAACGACGTGGTCGGCACGCACCGGGCGGCCGTGGCGGCCGGCGGCTGGACCCGGATGGCCAGCGTCCGGGCGGCCAAGAGCCGGCTGCTGCCCGGTCTGCGGTTCTCCTCACTCGCCCAGCCCGGCGCGTTCGGCGCGGCCCTGTTCGCCGCGTGGGCGGCGGCCGGCAACCCGGGCCACTTCCTCACGTTCGCCGGCCCGCTCCGCCGGGCCGCCCTCGAGTCCCTCACCGAAGGAGTCAACGCTTGACGTCCTCTCTCGCCTGAAGGCGGGAGATTCCAACCCACACCCGGAGGTGCGAGTTGAGGTTCGCGGTTCACAGCCCCGGCCAACGCCTGGAGGGCTCCCCGCGCTGCCACCCCACGCCCTGGGGCAATACCACCACGCAGCTTGGTTATCGCTACTCCAAACAGCCTAACAAACTCGACCGACACAACCAGGAGCCGGCTCCGGCTCCTCCCCGGCCTGAACACCGGGGTATCCACCGATTGGAGTTCAGATGACCACGGTCACCCAAGCGAGCCTCGACGCGATCGCCGGCGAGGACGGCGTCTTCTCCATCGTCGCGATGGACCAGCGCAACACGCTGCGCAGAATGTTCACGGCGGTCGACAAGGACCCGAACCCCGAGGCGATGCGCGCGGCCAAAGTGGACGTGGCGAGGGCGCTCACCCCGGCGGCCAGCGGCATCCTGCTCGACCCCACGATCGGCGTCCCCTCGGTGCTCGAGGCCGGGGCGCTGGCCGAGTCCTGCGGGCTGCTCGTGGCGGCGGAACCGGAGTCGCGCGGCAACTTCAACGGCGAGCCGCGTGCCTCGTGGCTGCCGGAGCAGAACGCCGCCTGGGTCCGGGAGCTCGGCGGCCACGCGGTGAAGTTCCTGGTTCAGCTGCGACCCGGCCGCCCGCACCTGACGGGCGAGCCGGACCTGGCCGAGGAGGCCCTCGAGGTCGTCCGCCAGGTGGTCGACGACTGCCGGCGGGCCGGCGTCCCGTCGGTCGTGGAGAACCTCATCTACCAGCTGCCCGGCGAGGAGCCGCTGACACCGCGGCAACGCGAGGACCTGATCGTGGAGGCCGCGCGCAAGCTCGACGATCTCGGCCCCGACCTGTTGAAGCTCGAGTATCCGGGCTCACCGCAGGGATGCCGGCGGATCGCGGCCACCGTGCACCGTCCGTGGGCGGTGCTCTCCGCCGGGGTCGCCTTCGAGGAGTTCCAGAACGTGCTGCGAATCTCCTGCGACGAGGGCGGCGCGTCCGGCTTCATCGCCGGCCGCGCGATCTGGAAGGAGGCCGTCGGGCTGGAGGGGGCGCAGCGCGCGGAGTTCCTCGATACGGTGGCGCGGCCGCGCCTGGACGACTGTCTGGCCGCCGTCAGTGGCCGGGCGCGGCCATGGCGAGAGGCGGTGACCGAGCGATGAGTTTGTTGATCGCCCATGGGCTGAGCAAGGCCTATGGGCATGTGCACGCACTGTCCGAAGCGGACTTCGACGTCGACGCCGGCGAGGTGGTCGCGTTGATCGGGGACAACGGGGCCGGCAAGAGCACGCTCGTGCGGCTGTTGTCCGGCATCGAGACGCCGGACACGGGCTCCATCACGTTCGAGGACAACGAGGTTCGCCTCACGTCGCCGACCAGCGCCCGCAAGCTCGGCATCGAGACCGTGTTCCAGGACCTGGCGCTAGCACCGCATCTGTCTCCCGTGCAGAACATGTACCTGGGCCGTGAGGTGATGCGGCCCGGTCTGCTCGGCCGGCTCGGTTTCATGGACACCAAGGCGATGCGGGACGGCAGCCGCCAGGCGTTCGACAACCTGGGCGCCACCGTGCGGAACCTGTCCGGCCCGGTCGGTTCGATGTCCGGTGGCCAGAAGCAGGGGGTCGCGGTGGCCAGGGCGGCGGCCTGGGCCAGCAAGGTGATCTTCCTGGACGAGCCGACGGCGGCGCTCGGCGTGGTGCAGACCCGCAACGTGCTCGACCTCATCCGGCGGGTCCGCGACGAGGGTATCGCCGTCGTGTTCATCAGCCACTCCATGCCGCACGTGATGGAGGTGTCGGACCGCATCCAGGTGCTGCGCAGGGGGCAGCGCGTCGCGACGTTCGCCACCGGACAGACGTCCATGGAGGAGTTGGTGGGCGCGATGACCGGCGCCACGGATCCCGAAAACGGCCACGAGGTAGGTGTTACGGCATGACTAATGTCGCGCAGCGCGGCGCGTCGTCGGCTACCGCTGTCGAGGAGATCCCGTCGAGCCGGCTGCAGCGGCTGCTTCGGTTGCAGGCGCTGCAGATCGTGCTCATCCTGGCGATCATCGTCGTGATCTTCGGCGCGCTCGACCCGAACGCGTTCCTGTCGGTGTTCAACATCCGCGGGATCGTGGTGAACACGTCGATCCTCGCGGTGCTCGGCGTCGGCATGACGTTCGTGATCATCACCGGCGGGATCGACCTGTCGGTGGGCAGCGTGCTCGTGCTGAGCGGTGTGGTGGCCAGCAAGGTGATGGTGGCGGCCGGCGGGCAGGGGTGGGGAGTCGCCGCGCTGGGCGCCGTGACGGCCACGGTGTGCGGGCTCGCGTGTGGACTGCTCAACGGCGTGCTCATCGCCAGGTTCCGGGTGCCGCCGTTGATCGTGACGCTCGGCACGATGGGCGCGACGCTGGGGATCGCGCAGATCATCACCGACGGCATCGACCTGCGGGACGCCCCCGACGTGCTGGTGGACAACATCGGCTTCGGCAACCTGGTCGGGCAGGTGCCCACGCTGTCCGTGGTGGCGCTCGTGGTCGTGCTGTTCGGCGTGGTCGTCCTGCACCGCACCAGGTTCGGGCTGCACACGTACGCGATCGGCTCGAACCCGGAGGCCGGGCGCCGGGTGGGCCTGAAGGTCGACCGGCATCTGATGAAGGTCTACGCGCTGGCCGGGCTGACGGCCGGGTTCGCCGGCATCCTCAACCTGGCGTTCTTCCAGTCGACCACGATCGCCGGGCAGACGAACACCAACCTCAACGTGATCGCGGGCGTGGTCATCGGCGGCACCAGCCTGTTCGGCGGTCTCGGGTCGGTCTTCGGCACGGTCATCGGGCTGTTCATCCCGTCGACCCTGCAGAACGGCTTCGTGATCCTGGGGGTGCAGCCGTACTGGCAGCAGGTGGTGGTCGGCGGGGTGCTCATCGCGGCCGTCTACGTCGATCAGGCACGCCGCGCGGCGGCCGTGCGAGGCGCGCGTGCGCGCCCCAGGTTCCTCCCCCAGTTCGGGGGCGGCTCGAGAAAGGAAACTCCATGACCAGGTTGAAAACGGTTATGGCGTTGGCGGCAGTGTCGGCGCTCTTCCTCATTACGGCCTGTGGTTCCGGTACCGGAGCGAGCGGCTCGAATCCGGACGGGCCGTACAAGCTCGCCTTCGTTCAGGGCGTCACGGGTGACGCGTTCTACATAACCATGGGCTGCAGCATCGAGGCGGAGGCCAAGAAGCTCAACGCCGAAGTGGACATCCAAGGTGGACAGAAGTTCGACCCGACCCTGCAGACACCGGTGCTGCAGTCGGTGATCTCCGCCCGCCCGGACGCCATCCTGATCGCGCCGACCGATGTGTCCGCCATGCAGCGGCCGATCGAGCAGGCGACCCAGCAGGGCATCAAGGTCGTCCTGGTGGACACCACGCTCGAGGACCCGTCGGTGGCGTCGTCGGCCATCGCGTCGGACAACGTGGGCGGCGGCAAGGCGGCCTTCGACGCGATCAAGCAGTTGGCTCCGCAGGGCGGCAAGGTGCTGGTGGTCAGCGTGCAGCCGGGCATCAGCACGACCGACGCGCGGGCGAAGGGCTTCCAGGACGCGGTTGCCGAGGACCCGAACTTCACCGACCTCGGTGTGCAGTACTCGCAGAACGAGCCGCAGAAGGCCGCGCAGATCGTCACCGCGGCGCTGCAGAAGGACCCGGACATCGTCGGCATCTTCGCCGCCAACCTGTTCTCCGCCGAGGGCGCGGCCACCGGTGTGCGCCAGGCGAACAAGCAGGACCAGGTGAAGATCGTCGGCTTCGACGCGGGTCCGGACCAGGTGAAGGCGCTGGAGGCCGGCACCGTACAGGCCCTCGTCGCGCAGCAGCCCGGCAAGATCGGTGAGGTCGGGGTCCAGCAGGCGGTCGCGGCGGTGAAGGGCGAGCCGAACGAGAAGGACGTGCAGACCGGTTTCACCATCGTCACGAAGGACAGCCTGAGCACTCCGGAGGGCAAGGAAGCGCTGTACCAGTCGAGCTGCTAGCCACTGGTCATCATGCGCGACCGGAACGGTCATCATGCGGGCGGGCATGATGACCACTCCCGTCGCGCATGATGACCACTTCCGTCGGCCATGATGGCCATTACTTCACCGCGCCGCTCGTGATGCCCGCGATGATTCTCCGTTGCGCGACAACGAAGACGACGAGCAGCGGGAGGCTCATCAGGAGCACGTAGGTGAAGATCAGGTGCCAGTTGTTCAGGTACAGCCCGGCGCTCGCCACCTGGAACAGGTTGAGCGGCAACGTGTCCATCCGGCCGCCGAGGACGAAGAACGCGTAGAACACGTCGTTCCACACATACAGGCAGATCAGGATGGTCGCGGTCGCCAGCACCGGACGCAGCAGCGGCAGGATGACCCGGCCGAACACCGTCAACGGCCCGGCGCCGTCGATCCTGGCGGCCTCCTCCAGTTCCAGCGGGATCGTCCGCACGAACCCGGTGACGAAGAAGATCACGGTGGACAGGTAGATCCCCGCGTACACGCCGATCATGCCGACGGCCGTGCCGGCCAGCCCGAGTTGCCGCAGCAGCAACACGATCGTCACGACGGCCGGCGGCAGCACGATCCCGCTGATGGCCGCCGCGTAGACGAACGCGAAGACCCGGCCGGCCCGGCGGGCCAGCACCCACGCGGCCATCGAGCCGAGCAGCAGCACGATGGTCACGGCCGGCACCATGATCACCAGGCTGCCGAGGAACGCCTCCGGGAGGCGACCCCGGTTCCATACCTCGCTCAGGTTCTCCCACAGGTGCCACTCGGTGGGCGGCGAAAGGTTCGGGTTCAGCGCCTCGCCCTGCGACTTGCCGGCCGTCATCACCACCAGCCACAAGGGAATCCCCACCAGGACCGCCACCAGCACGGTCGCCACATAGGGCTGGAGTCGTCGCGTCACAGAACCTCCTCCCGCCTGCGCAACATCCTGATCACCGGGAACGCCAGCAGCGCGACCATGAGGAACAGCACCAGGCTCATGGTCGTGGCCTGCGCGAACAGGCCCTGACCGAACGTGCGGTAGATGAAGATGTTGAGGATCTCCGTGGTCCGCGCCGGCCCGCCCTCGGTCGTGGCCTGGACGACGTCGAAGCCGTTCATCGACCCCAGCAGCGCGGTGGCCACGCTGAACGTGACGGCCGGCGCCAGCAGCGGGAACCGGATCGTCCAGAACCGTTGCCACGACGAGGCTCCGTCGATGCGGGCGGCCTCGAGGATGTCCTCCGGCATGGTCTTCAGCCCGGCCAGGTAGATGAGCATCGACAGCCCCATCCACTTCCAGGAGTGGATGAGCGCGACGACCACGATGGTCCACGTGGTGTCGCCCAGCCACGGGATCGTCAGGCCCAGCACGGAATTGAGCGCACCGTCCGGCTTCAGCAGCGCCTGGAAGATGTAGCCGACGGCCAGCGCCGACATGAGCACGGGGATGAAGAACGCAGCGCGGGCGACACGGTTGAGTGTGGTGTCCCGTTCCAGCAGCACGGCCAACCCCAGCCCGAACACGTTCTGGAAGATCGCGACCAGCACGGCGTACACGAGCGTGATCCGCAACGAGGTGAACAGCGTGCCGCTCTCCGCCAGCGAGCGGAAGTTGTCGAGGCCGACCGGGTTGATCTCGCCCTTGAAGCCCGACCAGTCGGTGAACGCGTAGACGAAGTTGAAGATCGTTGGCACCACGAAGAAAACCGCGAGGATGACCAGCGCCGGCACGAGGAACCACGCCGGGTGCGTGGTCCCCGCGCGCCGCCTGACCGCCGGGCGCCGCACGGTCGGCGCCTCCAGGCGACGCCGCTCGATGGTGGTCATTTCCCGCCCTTGGCCGCCTCCGCCAACTGTTCGAACTGGTTCTGCGTGGCGCTCGCGACCTCGGCCGGCGTCATCTCCCCGGCCAGCATGTCCGCCAGGTTGATGTAGAGATCCGGGTTGGCGACGGCCAGCGCCTGCATGGAACCCACCGAGTCGGCCAGCGACGCGTGCACGTCGAGCAGCGCCTGCGGCACGCCGTCCGGGCTCGGGACCTCGGGCTTGAGCGACACCGTCTGGCGGTCGGCCACGAAGTCCGCGTATCCCGGGCCCATCCAGAACGACAGTAGCTGCCGGGCCGCCGCCTCGCGTTTGGCGTCACCCGTGCGGAAGGCCACCAGCGCGTTGCTCTGGTCCGGGATGAACGTGCCGACGTTGCCCGACGGCGAGATCGGGAAGAACCCGATGGTCTCGTTCAGCGCGGCCGTGTCGGCCTTCGCCTGGAGCTGCGCGAAGAACGAGTTGACCTGGACGACCATGGCGGCCTCGCCGGCGAGCAGGGCGTCACCCTGGTCCTCGAACGTGGCGGTGACGACGTCCGGGTTGAACAGGCCTTCGGTCACCAGGCTCTGGTAGGTGGTGATGGCGTCGACGAACACCGGGTCCTCGAACGTCGTCTCGCCGGCGTTCACCTTGTCCCACAACCCGTTCCGCGCGGCGTCGGCCAGCTGCACCTGCACCCACCACTGCGTGGCCCAGCGGTCGCCGCCCATCTCGAAGAACGGCGTCACGCCGGCCGCTTTCAGCTGCCGGCCCGCGGCCACCAGCTCGGCGAAGGTGCCCGGTGGCGTGGTGATGCCGTGCGCGGCGAAGACCTTCTTGTTGTAGTACACGCCTTCGACGGCCGGGCTGGTGATCAGCGCGGCGTAACGAACGTCATCGAGGATCCCGGTCATGTCCGTCAGCGTTGGCTCGAGCTCACCGAGCCACGGCGCGTCGTCGAGCGGCTGCAGGTTGGCCGTGGCGTTGATGGCGGTCAGCATCGACCCCGTCGGCTGCCAGAAGGCGAGGTCGGGCTTGTCGCCGGTGGCCACCCTGGTCTGGATGCTCTGCTCGTAGGGGTCCGGGACGGTCACGACCTCGACCGACGCGCCGGTGGCCTTCTCGAAGGCGGCGATCACCTGCTCGGGCGTGGCGGCGCTGTTCTGGGCGGCCCAGATGGTCAGCTCGACGCCGTCGAGGTTGGCCGTGGGATCGGGCCACTCGACCGGCCCGCCGGCGCCGGCCGGGCCGGCCGATGGATCGCTGCAGGCGGTCACGGCCAGAGTCACGGACAATGCCATGGCGGCCAACACCGCGATCAGGGAACTCCTCATCGAGTATCTCCTTCATTCCGGGTCAACCGCAGAATCCGTGCGGCCGGCGCGTCGGTTCCCCTCAGCTCGAGCACCCCTGCGTCGACATCCCATCCGTGGGGCCATTCCGGCAGGCTCGCCGGGAACACGAGGTCGACGCGCACGTCCGCACCACGCAGGTGCGGCACGGGAAGGTCGACGTGCGTCCCGGCACCGGGGCGGCGCCACACGGCCAGATAGGAACTGTCCCCGGCACGCAGCCCGAGCGCGACCCACGGCGCCGTCCACCGGGGCAACCCGAGTGGCCAGAACGGCACGGCCCGCGCCAGCTCCGCGCGAATCCCTTTGTGCGCCACCACTGCGTCCCGCACGAGCGTGAACTGCGCCGGGCTCAGCCGGTTCAGGTGACCGGACAGGTAGAGCCGGCCGAGCATGCCCGTGCACAGCGTGAACGCGATCTCCTCGTCGCTCATCTCCGGTTGCGGGTACGCCCAGCTCGCCGACTGCTCGGGCAACACCGACATCGGCGCCGCCGCGGCGATCGGCGGATAGCGCAACGGGTTCTGCTGGTCGCTTGTGGACTGGAGGTGCAGCCGGGACAGCATGGCGTAGTCCATCCGCATGGCGCCGGACGCGCAGTTCTCCAGCACCAGCCCCGGATGCCGGTCGAGGACGGACTCGAGCCAGCGCAGGTGCGCGCGGTTGTGGGCGAGCAGGCCGGCACCAGCCGAGTCCACTTTGGACGTCGTGCCGGCGCCGGGGTTGATGTTGTAGTCGAGCTTGAAGTACCGGATCCCGAAGTCGCCGACCAACCGGTCGACGGTCGCGTCGAGGTGTGCGACGGCGGCCGGATGGGTGAGGTCAAGGTGGTACCGGCCGTGCTCGACCTGCCGGCGGCCGCCGCGCTGGAAGAAGGCGTCCGGCGGCAGGCTTTCCGCCAGCGGGCTGCGGACCCCGACGACCTCCGGCTCGAGCCAGAGCCCCGGCACCATGCCGGCCGCCGTGATCCGGTCGACGATCTCGTTGAGGCCGCCCGGAAAACGGGACGCCGACGGCTCCCACGCACCGACGCTGTCCCACCAGGTTCCGCCGTCGTCGTACCACCCGGCGTCGACGCAGAAGTACTCCGCGCCGGCGTGGGCGGCGGCGTCGATCAACGGCAGGAGCTTCTCGGTGGTCGGATCCCCGTTGATGGTGTTCATGTAGTCGTTGAAGACGACGGGGAGCCCGGTGGTGTCCGGTCGCCGGATCGCACGCCGGTAGCCGGTCAGCGCCGCGACCGCCGAGTCGAACCCGTCCGCGACCGCCACGCCGACCGGGACGGTGGTGAACTCCTTGCCGGGCTCGAGCGTGTGCTGCCACTGGTGGTCGGCGTCGGTCGGCCCGAACGCCGCCAGGTAGATGCCGTCGAGCCGCTCACCCACCTCCCACCGCCAGGCGCCGTTGTGCTCGATCTGCCAGGCCCAGGCCCGGCCGCCGCCGGTGTCGTGCAGGACACCGGTCGGCAGGTACTCGCCGGTCGACCAGGAACCGTGGCTGGTCACGGTCAACGCGCCACGCGGGGGCTGCTCGTGGGTGCCGAGGTCGATGTCCGGCAGTCGTGACTCCCGCAGGTTCCGCCGCTGCCACCGGCTCTCGGCCAACCAGTCGCTCTCGGCCAGGAAGATCTCGGTGCCGGCCAGGCCGCCGGCCGCGAACGAGCTGACGGCGTGCAGAGTCACGGGATCCGTGCCGGTCGCCCGGACTCGGGTCCAGGTCTGGAAGGCGGGGAGCCCGTCCCTGGTCCGGAAGCTGACCGTGGCGGCGAGGGTGGCTGCGACGTTGTCATCGGCGAGGTCCACCTCCAGGACCGACCAGCCGTCGGCCTCCCGTTCGCGATGACCGGCGTAGCGGAGCCGGGCGCCCACGGCCGTCTCGATGCCGCGCGGTCCCGACCACGTGTGCCCCTCGCCCGCGACCAGCACCTCGACCAGCGGCTGGCTCGACGGCGCGAGCCGCACCGGCCCGTCCGGGTCGGTCAGCAGTTCGAGACTCAGGGCGGAATGGCCCCACCGCAGGCGTGACGTCATCGGCACCCAGGCCCCTTCTGTTAACGCTAACAACCCGGCGCGTAGAAGGATGATAACGTTTTCACGCCACACGTCAACGCGCCTCGATGCAGGGAACGACGGCCTTCCGGTGAGCTAGTGATGCGCTGGCGGGCCGCTGCTCTCGCGCACGACGAGCGACGCCGCGGCAGCCGAGGTCCTCGCCGTGTGTCCTGTCTCGAGCAGCCCGCCAAGTAGCTCGAACGAACGCCGGCCGAGGTCGGCGAAGTCCTGTTGGACCGTCGTCAGTGCGGGCGTCAGGAACTGGCCGAGCGGGTGGCCGTCGAAGCCCACGACGCTGATCTCGTCCGGCACGCGCCGGCCCGCCTCGTGCAGCCCGCGCAGGAAACCCATGGCCAGCTCGTCGTTGCCGCAGAGCACGGCCGTGATGTCGTCCCGCTCGGCGACCTCGAGCGCGATCTCGTACGCCCGCCGCGGTTCCCAGCCGGCGTCCAGGATCGCCGGCTCCTCGGCGCCCGCCGCGGCCAGCGCCCGCCGCCAACCGGCTTCCCGGCCCGCGCGCCGGCCCGAGGTCGGCACGGCCACGTAGTGCACGGTCCGGTGCCCGAGCCCGAGCAGGTACTCCGTCGCCGCCACCGCCCCGGCCGTGTCGTCGAGCACGGCGTGCGGCGCACCGCGCCCCCGGTCCCCGGAGGCCGCGACCACCGGCAACCCGGCGGGCAGCCTGCGCAACGCCGCTTCACCGGCCGGGTCGAACTTCAACACGACGACCCCGGCGACGGGATGGCTCAACGCCATGTCCACGGCCGCCGTCACGACGTCCGGCTCATCGGTCTCGACGACGGTGATCATGACGATGAAACCGGCCAGCCGAGCCGCTTCCTCGATGCCCTGCAGAGTGGTCGCGTAGCCGTACCGCGTCGTGTTGCTGGCGAGGACGGCGATGGCCGCCGGCCGACCGGTCACGAGTGCACGAGCGGCGCTGTTCGGCCGGTAGCCCAGCTCCTTGATCGCCGCCGCCACGCGGTCCCTGCGCTCGGCGCTGACCGGCACGGAACCGTTGATCACCCGCGACACGGTGGGCACGGAGACACCGGCGAGACGGGCGACGTCGACGATGGACGGAGCACGAGACGGCGACCTGGACATGTCGCGCCAGAATAGCGCCAGCCGGACTGGTCAGGCGGGCAGCGCCGCCACGGCCTTCTTCCAGTTGTCCTGGTCACGGGCCTCGCCCGGCGAGTTCACCTCGGCGAAGCGCAGGATGCCGCCCCGGTCGATGAGGAACGTGCCGCGGACGGCCATGCCGCGCTCGGCGTTGAAGACCTGGTACTTCTTCGCCACCTCGCCGTGGGGCCAGAAGTCGGACAGCAGGGGGAAGGTGTAGCCCTCCTCCACCGCCCAGGCCTTGAGCGCGAACACATGGTCGACCGACACGCCCAGGACCTGCACGCTCGAGGACGTGTAGTCGGCCAGTTCGTCGCGCAGCTGGCACAGCTCACCGTGGCAGATGCCGCTGAACGCGAACGGATAGAAAACCAGCAGGACGTGCTTGTCGCCACGGAAGGACGACAGCGTGACCTGCTGGTTGTTCTGGTCCTTGAGCGTGAAATCCGGTGCCTCGACCCCGACCTCGACCGCCATGTCCGTCTCCTCCCGATAGGCCCGGGGGAAGCCTAGGTCAGCGCCGCGTCTTGGCCGACTTCGGGGACACCAGCCGCGTCGCGGACCAGTCGTCGCCGACGCCGATGCTCGACGTCTGCGCCAGCCCTGCCGTCGGCACCGCCTCGGCGATGTCACTCGGTTCGACGTGGCCGTCACGGCCGGTCTTGGGGGTGAGTATCCAGATGACGCCGTTGTCCGCGAGCGGACTGATGGCGTCCATCAGGGCGTCCACAAGGTCGCCGTCATCCTCCCGCCACCACATAACAACCACGTCGACGACATCGTCGGCATCCTCGTCGAGGAGGTCACCGCCGATCTGCTCCTCGATGGCGGCACGTACGCCGTCGTCGACGTCTTCGTCCCAGCCAAGTTCCTGGACGACCATCCCGGGCTCGATTCCGAGCCTCTCGGCGACACCGGCCTTACCGGTGTCTCCCGCGGCGACCACGGCTTCCACTCCTCCTCCGACGCCATCACGGTGAGCACAACCCACCGCATAGCTTTGAAAACGGTATTGGGACAGCGAACACTGCCTGTGCCCCCCGACGCAACCACCCACGCCGGGTTAGACCGGGGTGGACTATAGGCGGGGCGGTATCGATACGGGTGTACTCGTCAGTAACGATGACCCAAGCCGCCGTTGAGACGACGATGGCAGAGTTAGCGGTATGAGCGCAGGCACTGGAGACCCCTTGGCTACGCAGAGCAGCGGAAACGGCAGGAAGACGCCCGAGCGCGTGCGGGTCATCCGCGACGGTCTCGCGTCCCATCTCCCGGACATCGATCCGGAGGAGACCACCGAGTGGCTGGAGTCGTTCGACTCCATGCTGGCCGCCGGCGGTCAGCAACGTGCCCGCTATCTCATGCTGCGACTGCTCGAGCGAGCCCGGGAGAGCCGGGTAGGCGTACCCGCGCTCACCAGCACGGACTACGTGAACAGCATCCCCACCGACATGGAGCCGTGGTTCCCCGGCGACGAGGAGGTGGAGCGCCGCTACCGGGCGTGGATCAGGTGGAACGCGGCTATGACCGTCCACCGCGCGCAGCGACCGGGCGTCGGCGTCGGCGGGCACATCTCCACCTACGCGTCCTCCGCCACCCTCTACGAGGTCGGCTTCAACTGGTTCTTCCGCGGCAAGGACCACCCCGGCGGCGGCGACCAGGTCTTCTTCCAGGGCCACGCCTCCCCCGGCATGTACGCCCGCGCCTTCCTCGAGGGCCGGCTGTCGGCCCACCAGCTCGACGGGTTCCGCCAGGAGCTGTCGCACGCCGGGCCGGGCGGCGGGCTGCCGTCCTACCCGCACCCGCGGCTCATGCCGGACTTCTGGGAGTTCCCCACGGTCTCCATGGGCATCGGCCCGATGAACGCCATCTACCAGGCGCGATTCAACCGCTACCTGCACGACCGCGGCATCAAGCAGACCAACGACCAGCACGTGTGGGCGTTCCTCGGCGACGGCGAGATGGACGAGCCGGAGTCGCGCGGGCTCATTCAGGTGGCGGCCAACGAGGGCCTCGACAACCTCACGTTCGTGGTCAACTGCAACCTGCAGCGGCTCGACGGACCCGTCCGCGGCAACGGCAAGATCATCCAGGAGCTGGAGGCCTTCTTCCGGGGCGCCGGCTGGAACGTGATCAAGGTCATCTGGGGCCGCGAGTGGGACTCGCTGCTGCACGCCGACCGCGACGGGGCGCTCATCAACCTGATGAACACCACCCCCGACGGCGACTACCAGACCTACAAGGCCAACGACGGCGCGTTCGTGCGTGAGCACTTCTTCGGGCGGGACCCCCGCACGAAGGAGCTGGTCACGCCCATGAGCGACCAGGAGATCTGGAACCTCAAGCGCGGCGGCCACGACTACCGCAAGGTCTACGCGGCCTACCAGGCGGCCACCGAGCACCACGGCCAGCCGACCGTGATCCTCGCCAAGACCATCAAGGGGTACGGCCTCGGGCCGCACTTCGCCGGCCGCAACGCGACCCACCAGATGAAGAAGATGACCCTCGACGACCTGAAGATGTTCCGGGACTCCACCCACGTCCCCATCTCCGACGCCGAGCTGGAGAAGGACCCCTACCTGCCGCCGTACTACCACCCCGGCCAGGACTCGTCCGAGATCCAGTACATGCTCGAGCGGCGCCGCCAGCTCGGCGGTTTCCTGCCCGAGCGGCGCGGCAAGGCCAAGGCGCTGGTGCTGCCGGGAGACAAGGTCTACGAGGCCGTCCGGCGTGGTTCCGGCAAGCAGGAGGTCGCCACCACCATGGCGTTCGTCCGGCTCGTCCGCGACCTGGCGAAGGACAAGGAGATCGGCCACCGGCTGGTGCCGATCATCCCGGACGAGGCTCGCACGTTCGGCATGGACTCCATGTTCCCCACGCAGAAGATCTACAACCCGCACGGCCAGCTCTACACGTCGGTCGACGCGTCGCTCATGCTGTCCTACAAGGAAAGTGAGCAGGGCCAGATCCTGCACGAGGGCATCAACGAGGCGGGCTCCACCGCGTCGTTCACGGCCGCCGGCACCTCGTACGCCACCCACGGCGAGCCGATGATCCCGATCTACATCTTCTACTCGATGTTCGGGTTCCAGCGCACGGGCGACGGCCTCTGGGCGGCGGCCGACCAGATGTCCCGCGGGTTCATCCTCGGTGCCACCGCCGGGCGGACCACCCTCACGGGCGAGGGCCTGCAGCACAACGACGGGCACTCGCTGCTGCTCGCGTCCACCAACCCCGCGGTGATCGCCTACGACCCCGCCTGGTCGTTCGAGATCGCCCACATCGTCCGCGACGGGCTGCGGCGCATGTTCGGCGACGCGGCCGAGGACATCTTCTACTACCTGACCGTCTACAACGACCCGTACGTGCAGGCACCCGAGCCATCCGACCTGGATGTCGAGGGCCTGCTGCGGGGCCTCTACCGGTACGCGCCGGCGCCCGCCGGCGACGGTCCCGAGGCGCAGATCCTCATCTCCGGGGTCGCCATGCCGTGGGCGCTGCGGGCCCAGGAGCTGCTGCTGTCCGAATGGGGAGTGCGCGCGGCCGTCTGGTCGGCCACGTCATGGGCCGAACTGCGCCGCGACGCGGTGGAGATCGACCGGCACAATTTCCTGCACCCCGAGGCCGAGCCGCGCCAGCCGTACGTGACCCGCACGCTGGCCCGCACCACCGGCCCGGTGGTCGCGGCGTCCGACTGGATGCGGTCCGTGCCCGACCTCATCCGCCCATGGGTGCCCACCGACATGCTCACCCTGGGCACCGACGGGTTCGGCCTGTCCGACACCCGCCCGGCCACCCGCCGCCACTTCCTGGTGGACGCCGAGTCGATCACCGTGGGGGTACTCACCGCACTGGCACGCCGAGGCGACGTGCCACAGGAGAAGGTCATCGAAGCGTCCCGCAAGTACCGCATCGACGACGTGTCGGCCGCCGGGCCGCAGACATCCGACCCCGGAGTTGCCTGACTCTGAGTAACCCCTCTGACCTGCACTGACTAACCTCATGCACGATCGGGGGACCCGACTGGCGCCCTCTCCCCGCACCGTCCATAGTGGAGTTACCGGTGGGGACCGGGGAGAGGGGCCGCCCGGCGGCGTGCGCACCGCCATCGCCGGGCGGCCCGATCCCGTCCTGGTCGGTGTTCGGCGCTGACGCGCCTTCCCGACCGGGATCGTTCATCATGTTGGGGCCGAGCCCCCCAAACCCCCCACGGTGCGAGTTCCTGCCGACCCAGCGTGGTGCCGTTGTGAATTGACCAACGCCCGGCGAGATCGCGCTTCCCGACCCCGAGATCGCGGTTCCCGCACACGAAATCGCGCTTCCCACACCCGAGATCGCGGTTCCCGACCCCGAGATCGCGGTTCCGGCACGCATGTCGCCACGTGCCGACCGCATGTCGCCATGTCTCGACCGCATGTCCCCACGTCCGGCACGCATGTTCGCGGTTCCGGGGGCAACCGGACGGGACCGCAACCCCGTGCGGACGCGACCGGGGCGGGTGGTCCCCGCGCTGGTGTGACTTCTGCGCCAAGGGGTTCGGGTCGGCGGCGGGCACTGGTGAGGGCAGGCGCCAGCCTGCCCTCAAGGCTCTGACCCAGGGCGGCGGAGGCTCGCGGGTCACGGGTTGAGCGAAGCGAAATCGGCGAAGCCGACGCCGCAGGCGCCCTTGACGCGCGAGGGGCCGCCCGTACAATCCGCCGCCGCCCCGAACCCAGACCCGCAACCAGGAAACCCCGCACCAGGCTGACCAATGGGACCGGGACCACAAATCACGCAGACCAAGAACGACAGCGGGCCGGGCTGTCCACAGGCGGGCGGAACTCACGTCGCCTATACAGTCAGACACCATGGTGAAGGTGTCGCGAGCTACGTTGGCGGCACTGGATCGCGCCTCCGGGAAGTTGGCCTCCGCCGCCCTCGCCTCCATGGACGAGCAGTTCGCCTGGTTCGGGCGCATGCCGGCCGACCAGCGCGCCAGCGTGCAGCTCATCGCGCAGACCGGGGCCGCCGGGTTCATCTCCTACCTCCGCGACGAGCGCGCGGCCATCCGGCTCACCACCGACGCCTTCCGCTCCGCCCCCCGCGAACTGTCCCGCTGGATCAGCCTCCGGCAGACGGTCGAGCTGGTCCGGGTCGCGCTCACGGTCATCGAACGCGAGATACCCGACTACGCGACCGACGCCGACGAACGACAGGCTCTCACCGAAGCCGTCCTGCGCTACGGGCGCGAAGTGGCCTTCACCTCGGCCATGTCCTACGCCTCCGCCGCCGAGACCCGCGGCGCCTGGGACGCGCGGCTGGAGGCATCGGTGGTCGACGCGATCGTCCGGGGCGACGCCGAGGAGTCGCTGCTCTCGCGGGCCGCGGCGCTGGGCTGGGACCTCGACGAACCCGCCACCGTCCTCGTCGGCAAGTCACCCTCCGACGACCCACCGACCGTCCTCTACGAAGTCCGCAGCCGCGCCGCCCGCGCCAACCGGCCCGTCCTCCTCGGCGTCCAGGGCTCCCGCCTCATCGTCGTCCTCGCCGGCGACACCGAACCCCCGAGCAACGTCCTCACGAAACTGTCCTCGTCCTTCGGCGACGGCCCGGTGGTCGCCGGCCCCACGGTCGACACCATCGCCGACGCCCACCGCAGCTCGGCCGACGCCCTGTCCGGCCTGCGGGCGGTGGTCGCCTGGCCGACGGCGCCGCGGCCCGTCCGCTCCACCGACCTGCTGCCCGAGCGCGCCCTGGCCGGCGACGCGGAAGCCGAGTTCCAGCTGATCGACCAGATCGCCAAACCCCTGGAGAACGCCGGCGGCGCGCTGCTCGACACGGTCGAGACCTACCTGGAAGCCGGCGGCGTCCTCGAAACCTGCGCCCGCCTGCTGTTCGTCCACCCCAACACCGTCCGCTACCGGCTCCGCAAGGCCGCCGAGCTGACCGGCCGCAACGCCAACCTCCCTCGCGACGCACTCGTGCTCCGCATCGCGCTCGCCGTCGGCAGGCTGTCGCGCGCCCGCGGACTCTGGTAGGCCATTCGGACAACGCAGACGTACCTGTATCGTTCATCCTGCGGCAACCTTTGGAGGTATCCTACAAATCGGCTGCCCCGACTTGGTGACTCGCAGCATCCACCCCGAGCGCCCCAACCGTGTTCAGTAGTGGTGTGCTCGCGTTACTCGCCCCAGGTCAGGGCTCCCAGACTCCCGGCATGCTCGCCCCGTGGCTCGAGCTGGACGGCGCGCGAGAACGCCTGGCCGCATGGTCCGAGGCAACGGGCCTGGACCTGGTCGAGTTGGGCACCGTGGCGGACGCCGACGCGATCAAGGACACGGCGATCACCCAGCCGCTGGTGGTCGCGGCCGCGCTGCTCGCGTTCGAGCAGGTGGAGCGCCGGATGGACCTCCCGGCCGACGTGCTGATCGCCGGCCACTCGATCGGTGAGCTGGCGGCCGCCGCGATGGCGGGCGTACTCAGCACGGACGACGCCGTCGCCCTGGCCGCCGTCCGCGGCCGCGAGATGGCCGCCGCCTGCGACCTCGCGCCCACCGGTATGGCGGCCGTCATGGGTGGCGACCCCGAGGAGGTCGCCACCTGGCTCGCCGAGGCCGGCTTGAGCCCCGCCAACCGCAACGGCGCCGGCCAGATCGTCGCCGCCGGCCCCATCGACGCGATCGACGCGATCGTGGCGGAGAAGCCGGACTTCGTGAAGAAGGTCATCAAGCTCAAGGTGGCCGGCGCGTTCCACACCCACTTCATGGCCCCCGCCCAGGACGCCCTGCGCGCGCGGGCCGCCGGCATCACGGTGGCCGACCCGACCCGCACGCTGCTGTCCAACGCCGACGGCGACGCGGTCGCGACCGGCGCCGAGGTGCTCGATCGGCTGGTCGCCCAGGTCACCCTCCCGGTGCGCTGGGACGCGTGCCTGGCCACCATGGCCGCGCGCGGCGTTCACGCCACGGCCGAGCTGCCGCCGGCCGGCGCGCTGACCGGGCTCGCCAAGCGTGAGCTGACCGGTGTCCGCACGATCGCCGTGAAGTCCCCGGACGACCTGGCGAAGGTGGCGGACGCGCTGACCGCCGAGGAGACCTCATGACCGAACTGCGGCGGCCCACCGGACCCGCGGGCACCCGGATCCTCGGCGTGGGCAGCAGCCAACCCGAGCGGGTGGTCACCAACCACGACCTCGCGAAGACCATGGACACGAGCGACGAGTGGATCCGCGAACGGGTGGGCATCGCCGAGCGGCGGTTCGGCTCGAAGAAGGACACGGTCGTCTCGCTGGCCGTCGACGCCGGCGCCAAGGCGATCGCCGCATCCGGGCTCGTCCCCACCGACGTGGACACCGTGCTCGTGGCCACCTGCACCAGCCTCGCGCCCATCCCGAACGCCGCCGCCCAGGTGGCCGACCTGATCGGGGTCAAGGGAGCGGGCGGGTTCGACGTGAACGCCGCCTGCGCCGGGTTCTGCTACGCGCTGGCCTCGGCGTCGGACATGGTGCGGTCCGGGACCGCCGGCCGCGTGCTGGTGATCGGCGCCGAGAAGCTCACCGACCTGATCGACCCGGTCGACCGGTCGACGGCCATCATCTTCGCCGACGGCGCGGGTGCCGCGGTGGTCGGACCGGCCGACCAGCCGGGCATCGGCCCGGTCGCGTGGGGCACGGCCGGCGACCTGGTCGACATGATCGGCATGCGCGACGGCCAGTTCATCTACCAGGAGGGCCAGTCGGTCTACCGCTGGGCCACCACCAAGATCGCCCCGATCGCGTTGCAGGCGCTGGAGATGGCGGGGGTGCGGCCGTCCGATGTGGACGTGCTGATCCCGCACCAGGCGAACCTGCGCATCGTGGAGGCCATCGCCAAGCGGCTGCGCAAGGAAGGCGCGCGGGAGGACATGGAGGTGGCCGACGACATCGTCACCTCCGGCAACACGTCCTCGGCGTCCATCCCCATGGCCATGGACCACATGCGGGCCGCCGGCCGGGTGCACTCCGGCGACGTCGCACTGCTGATCGGGTTCGGCGCGGGCCTGTCCTACGCCGGCCAGGTCGTGATCTGCCCATAACTTCCGGCGGTGCCGTACCGCCCGGTGATCAAAGAGAGGGAAATATCAATGGCGAACGAGAAGCCCACCGACGAGGAAATCCTGGCCGGTCTCGCGGAGATCGTCGAGGAGGTCGCCGGTGTGGAGGCCGACGAGGTCACCGCCGACAAGTCCTTCGTGGACGACCTGGACATCGACTCGCTGTCCATGGTGGAGATCGCCGTGCAGGCCGAGGACCGCTTCGAGGTCAAGATCCCGGACGCGGAGCTCGCCAACCTGAAGACCGTCGGGGACGCGGTGTCCTACGTCTCCAAGAACGCCTGACACTCGTCCGGGAACTGGCACTGAACCCACCACGGAGGGGGCCATGAGCAGGGTCGAGGTTGTCGTCACCGGCATGGGGGCGACCACACCTCTCGGCGGAGACGTCGCGTCCACGTGGGACGCGTTGCTCGCCGGCGAGAACGGGATCCGTACCAACACCGCGGACTGGGTCGAACGGTTCGACATGCCGTCCCGGCTGGCCGCCCCACTGGCCGTCGAACCCTCCGAGGTACTGCCCCGCGTGCAACTGCGCCGGATGGACCGCTGCGAGCAGATCGCGATCATCGCCGCACGTCAGGCCTGGGCCGACGCCGGGTACGAGATGCCGACCGAGGAGAGCCAGTCGGTCGATCCCGAGCGGCTCGCCGTGGTCATCGGCACCGGCATCGGCGGCCCCGTCACCATGCTCGACCAGGACGATCTCCTGGAAGCCCAGGGGCTGCGCAAGGTGTCGCCGCTGACCGTGCCGATGCTCATGCCCAACGGTCCGGCCGCGCTGGTCAGTATCGAGCTGATGGCCAGGGCCGGGGTGCACTCCCCGGCCTCCGCGTGCGCCACCGGCGCCGAGTCGCTGGCCAACGCCTACGAGATGATCCAGAACGGCCGGGCCGACGTGGTCGTCGCCGGCGGCACCGAGGCGTGCATCCACCAGATCACGGTGGCCGGGTTCGCCCAGTCCAGGACGCTGAGCCTGCGCAACGACGAGCCAGAGCGCGCGTCGCGGCCGTTCGACGTGGACCGGGACGGGTTCGTGCTCGGCGAGGGCGCGGGCGTGCTGATCCTGGAGCGCGCCGACCACGCGGCCGCGCGCGGTGCCCGCGTGTACGGCCGGCTGGCCGGCTACGGGATCACCTCCGACGCGTACCACATCACCGGTAACCACCCGGACGGAATCGGCCAGATCAGAGCCATGCAGAACGCCATGCGTACTGCTGGGCTGTCACCGGCCGACGTGGGTCACGTCAACGCCCACGCCACGTCCACCGTGGTCGGGGACATCGGTGAGGCGGTCGCCATCCGCAAGGCGATCGGCGACCACGTGGTGCTCACGGCCCCCAAGAGCTCCTTCGGCCACCTGGTCGGCGGCGCGGGCGCCGTCGAGAGCATCATCACCATCCTGTCGATCTACAACAGCGTGGTTCCCGCCACCCGCAACCTCGACAACCTCGACCCGAAGGTCGGTCTGGACGTCGTGTCGGGTGAGCCCCGCAAGATGGAGCTGACCGCGGCGATCAACGACTCGTTCGGGTTCGGCGGCCACAACGTCGCGCTGGCGTTCACCGGCTGATCACCCGCCTGCCGAGGGATCAACGGCGATCCCTCGGCACGCGATCGCCCGCGACCCTTCGCTACGCGGTCGCGCACGCCTCGAGCAGCGGTGCCGAGCTGGTCTTGCCCGGGCCGAGCTTCCAGTCGCCGTCTTCCTTGACCATGGGGTAGACCACGTTCCAGACGATGCACCCCACCGGCAGCTCCGGCGGGGCCTTTTCGGGGGCCTGCGTGCTCGTGAATTTCAGCAGCACCACCGCCTCGGCCTCGCCACGCAGCTCGATGCGGTAGATCACGATGGTGCCATCCTGGGACGTGGTGAAGTCCATCAGCCACTTCTCGCGGCTCATGGTCTCCACGCGTTCGTCGGTGACCACCTGGCGCCACAGGTCGTAGTCCTTGGCGTTGATCGCGTCGAAGTTGGTCTGCAGGACCGAGCGGATGTCCTCGTAGACCGGGTGACCGACCGCCTCCTGGGTGCCCTCCACGGTCGGGGGCCCCGGCTGTTCCTCCTCGGGGAACGACGTGGGCGACGGCTGCACGGCCGACGGCACGGAGGCCGGCTGCTCCTCGTACACCTGGCGGGCGAGCAGCCCACCGACCGCCGTGGCGATCACCGCGAGCAGCAGCACCGGCAGCAGCCAGGGCTGACGGGGCTTCGGTGGAGATGACGGCACGGGGGCAAGCGTGCCACACGCGGTCCGGCTACCCGACCCGATGCAGCCAGGTGACCGGTGCGCCGTCACCGGCGCGGCGGTAGGGCTCCAGGGCGTCGTCCCAGGACGCGCCGAGCAGCTCGTCGACCCGGTGGGCGAACGCCTCGCCGGCGCGGCTCGCGGCGGCCATGGCCCGCAACTGGTCCTCACCGACCACGATGTCGCCGTTCGCGCTGGTCCGGGCACGCCACAGGCCGAGAGTGGGGGCGAAGCAGAACCGCTCGCCGTCGACACCCGGGCTCGGTTCCTCGGTGACCTCGAAGCGCAGCATCGGCCACGCCTTCAACGCGGACACCAGCTTGCTGGCCGTGCCGGGGTCGCCGGTCCAGCCGCACTCGGCCCGGAGCTGGCCTTGGGCGGCCGGCTGCGCGGTCCACTGTAGATTCGCCCGGACCCCGAGGGTGCCCGAAATCGCCCACTCGACGTGCGGACATACCGCAGACGGCGACGAGTGGACGTAAACCACGCCACGAGTGCTCACTGCTGACCTCCGCTTGATCGACGAGGAACCGTCTTCCCCTACGTTCTCGTCACGGCCAGCTGTGTGCCCACGCCACATTATTGGCGCCATTGTGCCCTGTGTACGGGTACTTACGCCACACTAGTTACCGTGTTGGGGGTCGGGCGTCGCCCGGCGTAGGGGTTTCGGAGGTGCGGGGTGCGGCTTGTCCGGCTGGGCGAGGAGACCTCCAAAGTAGGTGCTGACGTGCGGGCCGCGCTCGCGTCGTGGGGCCGAGGGAACACCGTGGTCGGCGGCGTGGCACTGTCCGGCTGCCAGCCGGAGGGCTGCCCGGTCCCGGTCGACGCGGTGGTCGTGCTGCCCCGCGGGGTGCTCGTGGTGCTCGGTGTCGACCTGCCCGATCCCGCGGTCCGCCTGGACGCGCCGCTCGCCGGCCAGTGGAAGACCGACGGCTGGCCGCTGGTGCGGCCCGACGGGGCGGTCAACCCGGCCACCGAGGCCATGGAGGCGGTCGGGGTGATCACCCGCTTGCTGGAGGCTGCCAAAGTGGAGCCGCTGCCGGTCGGCACGGTCGTGGCCGTGGGCCCGTACGTCTCGAAGGTGCACCAGCCCACGTCCGACCTGATGCGCGGCGTGCGGATCCTGCACCCGGAACCCATGAACCTGATCACCGCGACGCGCGAGCTCGCCGTGCATCAGCGACCCTGCACGGTCACCCAGGCCCGCGCGATCCTCGAGGCGCTGCAGCCGGAGAACGCCGAGATCGCGACCATCGACCTGGCCGAGGAGGGGTTCGCGAACACGGCCGTGGCGAACCTGGCGGCCGAGAGCACCACGCTGATCCCGCGGGTGGCCCCGACGTCGCCGTCGCGACCGGCGCCATCCCGCCCGGCCGGGACGGCGAGCCGCGGCTCGGCCCGCGAGAAGCCGGTGCGCTGGCTGCCGGCCGGCGCGGCCGTCCTCGTGGCCATGCTGCTGCTGACGGGCATCGTGTACGCGGTGGCGTCCGCCGGCGACGGCGACGAGACGGATCCGCGCGGCGTGAGCTCGACGCAGACCGAGTCGAACGACATCGAGGTCGGCGGACTGGCGTTCACCCCGAAGGGCACGGTGTCCGATTCGGACTGTGCGGCGCACGCGTACGGCGACGTGCAGGTCTGGCTGGAGGCCAACCGCTGCGACGAGCTGGTCCGCATGCGGTACGAGTCCACAGTGGATGACAAGACGGCGGCCATCCTGGTGGCCGTGCTGCGGTTCCCGGAGAGCGCCCTGGCCGGCGAGCTGAACACGGTGGCCGACGAGCCGGGCAGCGGCGCAATCTCCGACGTGTCGGCCGAGGGCGTCGAGTGGCCGGGCGGGGTGCAGGCGTTCTTCGAGTCGGCCGCGTACGCCAGCGGCCGGGAAGGCAACAGCCTGAAGCTCGTGCAGGCCGTGTGGGTGGGCGAGTCGTCCGATCCGAACGACGAGCGGCTCACCGAACTGGCCGACAACGCGCTGAAGATCCCCGCGCCGAAGTAATCATGCCTGGAAGGCGTCGTTCACGGCGCTCAACGCCTGGAAGGCGTCGTTCCAGGCATGCCCACGCCGCGCGTGACCCTAGCGGCCGGCCTGCTCGATCAGCTCCGGCGCGTACCCGAACAGGCCTGGTACGCCGCCCGTGTGCAGGAACACCACCCGTTCCCCCGCCGCCACCCCGGTGACCAGCGCGGCCGCCGCCTTGCCCGTGTACACCGGGTCGAGCGTGATGCCCTCGGTGCGCGCGAACAGCCGGATGGCCGCCCAGGTCACCTCGCTCGGCACGCCGTAACCGGGGCCGAGCGTCCGGTCGGACACCACCACGTGGTCCAGGGGCGGCAGCGGCACGTCGAGCACCTCGGCCGCCGCGGCGGCCAACCGTTCGATGTCCGCGCGGGTCTCGGTCGACTGGTGTGACACGCACGCCGCCTCGACCGTGATCGGGCGACCGGCGAAGGCGAGGCCGAGCGCGAGGCCCGCGACCGTGCCGCCGGTGCCGGCCGCGACGACGATCCGGTCGATCCGTGTGTCGCCGAGCTGGCCGAGGAGTTCGGCCGCGGCGGCCACGTAGCCGAGGACGCCGAGCCCGTTGGAGCCGCCAACTGGCAACGTCACCACCCGATCGTGTTCGCCCAGCAGCCGCTGGTGGGTGGCGGCGACCTCGGCGTCGTCGTCGCAGACGTGGACGCGGGCGCCGTACAGCTCGTCGAGCGCCCGGTTGCCGGACCGCTCGTAGGCCTCTCCCGACCGCGGCACCATCCGCTTGAGCACCAGCTCGCAGCGCAGCCCCAGGCGGGCGCAGGCGGCCGCCGTCTGGCGGCCGTGGTTGGTCTGCACGCCACCGAACGTGATGATCGTCTCCGCGCCGTCGGCGACGGCCCCGGCCAGCAGGAACTCGAGTTTGCGGAGCTTGTTGCCGCCGAGCCCGAGGCCGTTGACGTCGTCGCGTTTGACCAGCACCCGCGCGCCGAGTGCCCCGCCGAGCCGCGCGCAGTCCTCCAGGGGTGTCGGCCACACCCCGAGCGGCAGGCGGGGGAACGACGACAGGTCCATGCGATCTCCTCAGGTCAGGGCCTGGACCAGGGCGATGCCACAGTAGGCGGCGCCGAGCCCGGCGATCATGCTGATGGCGACGTTGAGGGTGGCGAGCAGCCACGCGCGGTCCTGCACGAGGCGGAGGGTTTCGTAGCTGAACGTCGAGTAGGTGGTGAGCGCCCCACAGAAACCGACGCCGACCAGCGCCTCGATCGGGGCCGGTGCGGGCAGCGCGATCAGCGCGCCCAGCAGCAGGCTACCGGCCACGTTCACGATCAGGGTGCCCCACGGGAAGACCGTGTCGTGGCGGGACTGGACCGCGCGGTCGACCAGGTAGCGCAGCGGGGCGCCCACCGCCGCCCCGGCGGCGACCAGGAGCACCGTCACCGGTGCAGCGCCTGTTCATGGCCGCGGCCGACGTACCGGACCACCTCGACCGGCTCGATGATGACCAGGCCCTCGGCGATCAGCTCGTCGAGCTGCGGCAGGAACGCGCGGAGCTTGTCCTCGCCGTCGACGATCACGATCACCATCGGCAGATCCTCCGACAACGACAGGATCCGGGTCGTGTGGATGTGGTTGGACGCGCCGTAGCCTTCCACCCCGCGCAGCACGGTCGCCCCGGCCAGGCCGGCGGCGTGCGCGCGATGGACGATCTCCGTGTAGAGCGGCTTGTGCTGCCACTTGTCGTACTCGCCGACGAAGATGGTCAGCCGCACCGCGGCGCCCTGGAGTTTCATGCCCGTCGTCCTTTCCGCAGCACGGTGGTGGCCCCGACCCAGCCGGCGGTGACCGCGAGGAGCGCGGCGAGCACGGTGGCCGCCAGGTACAGGAGGCCCGTGCCGGGCTGTCCCGCCGTGACCAGCTGCTGCACCTCGACCATCGCCGTGGAGAACGTGGTGTAGCCCCCGAGCACGCCGACGCCGAGGAACGGGCGCAGGAGCGGGCGGCCGGGCCACACGTCGGTGATCAGCACCATGAGGACGCCGATGAGGAGGCAGCCGCTCGTGTTGACGAGCCACGTCGACCATGGCCACTCGTCGGTCCGGATCAGCTCACCCAGCCCGTAGCGGGCGAGTGCGCCCACGACGCCGCCGGCGGAGATCGCGAGCAACACCCTCAACAATGCCTCCCACCAGGGCTGGCAGGGACCGTCGGCGGCCGGCAGGGTGCCCCGCCACGGGACAAGAGTAGCCGCGCCGGGGCACCCTGCCGGGGAATGACCACTCGGACGGTTATCCTCTGCAGCGGTTCAGTTCACTCTCGCGGAGGATCCTGTGGCGCAGAAGACCATTCTCGAGCTGGTCGATGACCTCGACGGCGGCAAGGCCGACGAAACGGTCACCTTCGCTCTGGACGGGGTCGACTTCATAATCGACCTGTCGACCGACAACGCGGCTCGGCTGCGCGACACGCTGGCCCAGTACGTGGGACACGCGCGCCGCACCGGCGGCCGCAAGCAGCGCGGCGCGACACCGGCGGCGGAGACCAACGGGAAGCCGGACACCCAGGCGGTCCGCGAGTGGGCCCGCAATCAGGGCGAAACGGTGGCGGAGCGCGGCCGCGTCCCGCAGGCACTGGTGATCCGCTTCCAGGAAGCACACTCGAACTAGTCCGCCTCCCCGGCCTTTAGGGTGTCCGTTGCGTTCCAGCGAACGTGGCGGCTCTCCGGTGGTTGGTGGCTGGGTGCCGTCACGGTGCCCCTGAGGTAACTGTTGGTCGGGCGCAGACCTTCGCACAAAGATCCAAAGGACTGGCCTTAACCTCGGTCAGAATTGTCGGTGCTGTGCGCTAGGATTGAATTCAGGGTCCCTGGACCGCTTTTGTCGGTGTTGTGTGATATAGCGGCCTTCCGGGCACGGCCCAGTCATGTTCACCTGGGGTGATCAACATAACGTTGTGTAGCGAGCAATGGGAGTGCTCGTGCGCGGTCTCCTGCAATCCATTCGGTAGCGGCGGTGATGTTGGTGAACCCGGCGATTCGAAGCGCGCCGATTGCGGCGTTCCGTAGTGCCGCTATGTTTTGTGGTCCGTTTCTGGTGCGCGCTTGGTGGAGGTCTTCGCGCCACACGGTGTCGCGGATGTAATGACTTTTGTTTTCGATTCCCCAATGTTTCCGGACGCGCGTGTGGAATCTGATTGCAGTCATATTCGAGTCACTGGTACCGAACAGTGCGAATTCTTTGCTGGTCCACGTGCCGTCCAGCGTGTAGGTGTCTCGGCGAATGCACGCGATTCGTTCGAGGTGTGGGAAGTCGATTGTTCCGGCGTCGGCTGTCCATGTGCGCCAGCGGTTGATCCGTCCGTGGCCACGTTCTGTCGTGTCCCATTCAGGATCGTTGTTCAGCACGGGAATCATGGCGTCGATGACCGCTTGTTGGAACGTGGGCTGGTTCCCTTTGATTGCTGCGATGTAGTCGAAGCCGCGTTTGCCTGCGATGTGTTCGGCGGTGTCGCGTTGCGTGTGGGCGGCGTCCATCGTCACCAATACGGCCTGGCCCTCGTTGATCGGCAGCGCGTCCAGCAGGTTCTCAACCTGGGTGATCTCGTTCGTGTCGCCAGGAACGGCGACCTGTGCGACGGTCACGCCCAGGTCGTGGATCATCGCGGAGAACAGCGTAAACTTCTCGTTCTCGTCGGTCCAGGCGCCGCGCATCACCTTGCCGTCGATGGCCAGCACCAGAAGCTCGTCGTCATCGGCTCGGGCGTTGCCGAACAGCCATACACCGAATATTCGATCCAACTCGCCCGCGTCCAACTCGCTCAACAACATGCGCACCGTCTTCTCTCCCGGAAACCTGTATCCCTGCGAGAAATAACACCATGTGCCACCCAGTTTCGCCATCAACGATGACGGCAGATCCTGGATCCGTCGTTCAATCGCATAGAAATTCTTCGCACCCGCCAATACGGCGACAAACGATGCCGCCAACAGAAACGACAAAACATAGATCCGGCCGCGCGGGCTCCGTGGATCAGTGATCGAGTCCAACATCTTCAACAGGCTGGAGATATCGCATTCATCACTCGACGGATCTGTCGAGTTGGACAACGGCGACGACGTCTGCAAGACTGACAACTTGACGACCTTCTGTCTTGAGGCTATTG
The DNA here is from genome assembly GCA_963826035.1 of uncultured Actinomycetota bacterium. Lineage (GTDB taxonomy): Bacteria > Actinomycetota > Actinomycetes > Mycobacteriales > Pseudonocardiaceae > Actinophytocola. The sequence goes on from CAWGVZ010000013.1 coordinate 65,236, forward strand.
GCGTGGTAACCAAATATTCTCAGACAGAAGGTCGTCTCTTTCGCCCGGCCCACCATCTTCAGGCGGACACGCAGGGTGACGATAGTAACTTCACCACGTGATCATGACTGGGCCGTGCCTTCCGGGTGGCGCGGGCAATGCACCGAAGGCGTCGTTGGGTGCGCTCGACGCACCGAAAGCGTCGTTCGGTGCACCAGGCCCGCTACCCGCGATCGGCTGGCGCTGGTAGCCGGGAAGCCGACGGTGTAGCCCACTTCCCCAACCGTCGCACCGCCAACACCGGATGCGGCACCAACGGCCCCAGCTTCGGCTCCCGCACCAAGGTCCGCGCGGTTCGCTGCGCCGCACGCAGACCACCAGCCAGCGCACGCATCATCACTGTGCTCGCAACGGCCGGATAGGCGCGCCGTCCATACAATTGCACCGCCCACCCGGGCAGCAGCGAATACGCCAAATGCCCCACTACCGGCTCGTACAACCGCACCCCCAACGCCAGCTTCCCCTGAATCGGCGGCCGGTGTAAAAACGAATATATCGCATCCGAATCAGTGGTCCGCCGCAACAATGGCCGCATTTCCCGTAAGTAGCGCGACATCGCGGAGACCGACCCCGGCACCTCTGCCGGATCCAGCCCGACTAGCGCGGCGGCGGTCCGCTGCTCATCCAGATACCGGTCGGCGTGCGCGGCGGTGAGCGGAAACCCCGCCCGCCGCACGACACTCAAAAACGACGACACCTCAGCACAATGCACCCACAACAACAACTCCGGCGAATCGATCCGAAACCGAACCCCGGTATCCGGATCGACCGTGCGCAACTCGCGATGCACCCGCCGAACCCTGGCCGCGTGTCGCTCCACTTCCGAACGCGTGCAGTACGTCGACGCGCCCACGAAGTTCGCCGTCCGCACCAGGCGGCCGAGCGGGTCGGCGCGGAAGTCCGAGTTCTGGATGATCCCCGCCACGGCCCGCGGGTGCAGCGCCTGCAAGTACAGGCTGCGGATGCCGGCCAGCCACATGGCCGGTTCGGCGTGTAGCTGCCACGTCACCGAGTCGGGACCGAACAACCCCACGTCGTTCGCCTGACTAAGGTCGCTCGACATGAGTCCATTGAACCTCGAACTGTCGCGCACAGCACTGGTCCTCATCGACCTGATGCCGCGAATCATCGCGTTGCCGACGGCGCCGCACTCCGGCGAGCAGGTCCAGGCGCGCTGCCTCGAACTGGCCGACGCGGTCCGGGCCCGCGGCGGGCTCATCGTGCACGTCCGGGTCGAACGCCCCGGCGGCGCACAGCCCGAGGGCAGCGAACTGGCGACCGAACCGGATGAGCGGGACGTCGTGGTGGTCAAGCACACCTGGGGCGCCTTCGGGTCCAGTGACATCCACGACGTGCTGCGCCAACGGGACATCCAGACGATCATCCTGGGCGGCATCGCCACCAACTTCGGCGTCGAGTCCACCGGCCGGGGCGCCGACGACCACGGCTACGACACCATCTTCGTCTCCGACGCCATGACCGGTCTCGACCAGCACGCACACGACTTCGCCGTGGACTACGTGTTCAGCCGGCTCGGCACGGTCGTGACCAGCGAGGAGCTACTGGTCCAACTACCTACTTTGGAGTAGGTTTACTGAATGCGCCTACTGAGCCCGCTCGACCTGGGGTTCACCACGCTGCGCAACCGCGTCCTCATGGGCTCCATGCACACGGGCCTCGAGGATCGCGCGGCCGACTTCGACAAGCTGGCCGCCTACTACGCCGAACGCGCGCGGGGCGGCGCCGGCCTGATCGTCACCGGCGGGTACGCGCCGAACCGGGCGGGCTGGCTGCTGCCGTTCGCCTCCGATCTGCGCACCCGCGGCCAGGCGGCGAAGCATCGGGTGCTGACCGACGCGGTGCACGAGCACGACGCCAAGCTCGTGCTGCAGATCCTGCACGCCGGCCGCTACGCCTACCACCCGTTCTCCGTCTCGGCGTCGGCCGTGCGCTCGCCGATCACGCCGTTCCGGCCGAGGTCGCTGACCACGCGCGGCGTCTATCGGCAGATCGACGCGTTCGCGCGCTGCGCCGTGCTGGCCCGCCAGGCCGGCTACGACGGCGTGGAGATCATGGGTTCCGAGGGTTACTTCATCAACCAGTTCCTGGCCGCGCGCACCAACCGCCGCACCGACGAGTGGGGCGGCTCGTGGGCGAACCGGATGCGGCTGCCGGTGGAGATCGTGCGGCGCGTGCGGGAGGCGGTCGGGCCGGACTTCATCCTCGTCTACCGGCTGTCCGTTGTGGACCTGGTGCCGGACGGCCAGGACTGGGCGGAGATCGTCGAACTGGGGCAGGCGGTCGAGGCGGCCGGGGCGACGATCATCAGCTCGGGCATCGGCTGGCACGAGGCGCGGGTGCCGACCATCGTCACGTCCGTGCCGCGCGCGGCGTTCACGTCGATCACCGGACGACTGCGACCGGAGCTGGGCATCCCGGTGGTGGCGTCGAACCGGATCACCATGCCGGACGTCGCCGAGGCGGTGCTCGCGCGAGGCGAGGCGGACCTGGTGTCGCTCGCGCGGCCGCTGCTGGCCGACCCGGACTGGGTGGCCAAGGCGGCGACCGGGCGCACCGACGAGATCAACACGTGCATCGCGTGCAACCAGGCGTGCCTGGACCACGCGTTCGCGCGCAAACCCGTGACCTGTCTGGTGAATCCGCGTGCGGGCCGGGAGTTGGAGCTGGTCGAACGCCCGGCCGCCCCGCGGGACACGGCGGTGGTGGGCGCCGGCCCGGCCGGCCTCGCGGCGGCGACCACGCTGGCGCGGCGCGGGCACCGGGTGACGCTGTTCGAGGCGGCCGGCGAGATCGGCGGTCAGTTCACGCTGGCGCAACGGATCCCGGGCAAGGAGGAGTTCGCGGAGACGCTGCGCTACTACGGCCGCCAGCTGGAACTGTTGGGCGTGCCGGTAAAGCTCAACACCCGGGCGAGTGCCGCGGACCTGACCGGCTACGACGAGGTGGTGCTGGCAACCGGTGTCCTGCCGAGAACCCCGGCCATCCCGGGCATCGACCACGCTCTGTCCTATGTGGATGTCCTGCGCGGTGCCCCGGTCGGGGCCCGGGTGGCGGTGATCGGCGCGGGCGGCATCGGCTTCGACGTGAGCGCGTTCCTCACCCACGCGACCCTCGACGTCGACGAGTGGCGCGCCGAATGGGGCGTGGCTCCCGACGAACGCGGCGGCCTGGCGACTCCGGTGGTGGCGCCCCCGACACGGCAGGTGTTCCTGTTGCAGCGCAAGCGAAGCAAGCCCGGCGCGGGGCTCGGTAGGACGAGCGGCTGGGTGCACCGGTCGACGCTGCGCGCCAAGCAGGTGAAGACGTTCACGGGCGTGCGCTACGACCGGATCGACGAGCGCGGCCTGCATGTGACGCACGGCGGCCGTTCACGCCTGTTGGAAGTGGACACGGTGGTGATCTGCGCGGGCCAGGAACCCCAACGCGACCTCGCCGCCGCGCTGCCGAGAGCACACCTGGTGGGCGGCGCCGACGTGGCGGCGGAACTGGACGCGAAGCGCGCGATCGACCAGGCCACCCGCCTGGCCCTCACGCTCTGAGGGCGGCCTCCGGCCCCCCGGAATCCAGCGTGCGGCACGCGAGTCCCACACTCAGAACCGGCGAGTCCCACACTCAGAACGAGCGAGTCCCACATTCGGACACAGCGCACGCGGGCCTCACTGTGGGACTCGCCGGGTTCCAACGTGGGACTCGCGTGTCGCGAAGCCGAACACCCATTTAGTGACCTATTTGTGACCGGTAGCGGCATCGGGACGAACGGGCTTTGCCCCCAGTGGTGTCGCCGTGGTGCGACACCAAGTGCCTCAACGAACAGCATGACTAGTGCCGTTCAGGATGCCTGGCGTGCCTAACGCGCTTGACCTGCACAAACACAGTGCGTGGGTATCTCATCCTGCCGGTGGCTCGCCCCATGGCCAGCGGCAACGCGCGGACAAAATAGCTGGGTAGAGAGTCCCTGTGTGTGGAGGGATTATGCTGGTCAGAGGGTTACCGGCTACCGGGAAGTACGCAGGGGATCACGATGAGCGCTCACGGCCCAAAGCGAGGAGGCGGCGCCACGGGCGGCCGCCGCGCTTGTGGTGGCTGCGGGGCGACTCTTGCTCGGGACAACACCGGACATTTGTGTAGTCGGTGCCTGCGTGAGCAACGTGACCAATTTCGTACGCCGCCGCATCTCCCGGACGAATTTTGGAATACAGACGCCTTTCGGGCCGCCTTTAAAAGTCGGCATATCGGAAAGGTGTTCAAGGTTTACCGAAACCATCCACACCATCGGCAAATCCATGGCAAGGCGCTAAACCAAGGCACCTTGGGTCGCTGGCTCAGACTTGAGCAGAGTCAAGTTAGCAGGATTGAAAATTCGCCTGAGCCCGAGTGGAACATCAAGATCGTGGAAGGTTATGCCGAAACGCTGCATATCCCTTCGCATCTACTTTGGTTCGATCCATCTGGCCAAAGCCGACTGGCAGTACCACAGTCGCCACTCGCAAATGATACGTTGATCGTCCCCTCCTCTGATGAGATATTGATTGCAACGACCAGCGTATTCGAGCCAGGAGAACTTGCACGCCTCCGCGAACAGCCAAAGGGCGTAGACCAGAGTGTTCTACATTCCCTGGCGCATGTGCTAGATGAATCCCGCAGGCTCGAAGACAAGATTGGCGCAACACCGCTCCTGGAACCTATGCGCGGACACCTGGCACTGGTAGAAGGGCTGGTAACCGATGTTCGCGGGCCCCTGCGGCAGGACGTCGTACGTGTCGGTAGTCAATATGCCCAATTCGCGGCATGGGTACATGCCAGTGCAGGTGACGCGAAGACGGCACGGCAATTCTACGACCGCGCTACCGAATGGGCATTAGAAGCCGATGATCCAAATATGGTATCAACTGCACTGTCAATGAAAGGCCACTTGGCCTACAAGCTTCGACAACTCGGACCAATGCTTGGCCTAAGTCAAGCCGCACAACGCGATAAGCGTCTGGCACCTGGAATACGCGCATTGGCTGCACAGCAGGAGGCTCGGGCGCTCGCACTGAGCGGTGAACTTGACTCTACGGAACGAAAACTTGACGAGGCTATGGAATTGTCTGCCCGAGCCAGTGCGCATCCCGAAGATGAACCCCCATGGGTGTATTTCTACTCGCCCGAATACTTCGCCATGCAGCGCGGACGCGCATACCTCTATCTCGGCTTGCATGAAAAGGCAGCGGATTTCCTGGAAGCCGGTCTCAAATCTATGCCCCAAGAATTGCGCGATGCCGAATGGGCGCAAACGTACAAGGCTGATCTGGACGCGGCACGCAAGCGATCGTCATAAAATGATTGTCAGCAACTCTGTTGGCGACAAGATGATTTATCGTCACGATCTTGCTTAACGTTTGAGATCGCGACTCTCGTCCATGACCAGAGTAAGCAAACAGCTTGTGGGGCGGGTGGGGCTCGAACCCACGGCCAAACGATTATGAGTCGTCCGCTCTAACCGACTGAGCTACCGCCCCCGGGCCTCACCGCGCAGCCGCGTGTGTGGTCATTGTGCTTCCACCGCAAGAAGGTCGGCAGCCAATTCGTTGATCAGCTTGTACGAGGTGTCCTCATCGAGGGACGCGCCCATGATTTCGGCTGCCCGGCTAAAGTAGTCTTCAACTACGGCAAACTCGTCGACAATGATGCTGGCGTTGCAGGTTCTGATGTGGGCGGTAGGGGACTTGTCGCGGCATTCCATGACGGTGAATGGTTCGATCGGGCCGACATCATGCCGGCCATTAGGCACTACGCGAATGCCGACGTGGTCGGCCTGGTGATAGGCGGCTAGGTGGAGCAGTTGACCGTGCAGGATTCCGCTATCAATGGTGGAACAACGCAAGGCCGATTCGGCGACCAAGCCGATCAGGCGAGGCCGCTTATCGTCGCTACTCGCCATCTGGTCGGAGTTGTGCGCTGACATGTCGAGGTTGGGTTGTTCGAATTCGGCTGCGTACTCGGGGGTGCGGAGTAGCTTAGGTACTGCCGTGGGGTGGTAGGTAATGATGGTGCGAGCGATGCTTTCGCAGTAGTTCAGGACCTCATTGTGTTCGTGAAACCCTACGGGTTCGTAGGCAAGCCAGGCGCGTTGGTGTGCAGCAGTGTGGTATTGGAGTATCCGATCACGTTCTGGGCCGGTGGCGCCGTAGTAGCCGAGCAGGTGCGCAACGATCTCTTTGCTGGCTCGACGTTGACCGGATTCGAGACGGCTGATAGTGCCAGCGGAGATTCCGGTTTCAGCTGCCACGCGAGTGGCTCTGTAGCCTTTTCGCATTCGGTATCGAGTCAGGCGGATACCGAGAAGTCGGGAGAATGCTGTTGGAGGTGTGTCGATGGTCATGGTATGTGATTTGTCCTAGTGCACGTTAGCGGTCGAAGGGTGCGTAGATGAGCGATGCCGTTATAGCTCGCTATTCAGGATCGTGACTCTCGTCCGGTACGAGAGTTACACGGTCGTCCGACGGATCGAATGTGGTCATCGCGCAAGGGCCAAATAGCACACATCGCCCAACATCTGACGGATCTATGTCACGTGCCTGTTGTTCGTAGTGCTCAATCGCGTCAACGAACGATGGGCTAATAACCAACTCAACAGCCCGAACCGGCAAGCCGTGAAGCCCGGATTCCCATGGATAGTCTGAGAATACCTCACCCCACGGAAACTCCTGCGCGGGCAAATGATGATCCGGGCAGCCGTCGTTGACGCGACACGGGAAAAGACGTGCCCATAACCCTGGCCTAATCATGACTTCCAGGAAGTCGATGCCCACTTCAGAGAAACAAAACCGCTCTGGCATGTGGTTGGCGCCCCGGTAGCTGTAGATGTATCGGATGAGATCCTCATCCATGTGCCATCCACGACGTCCTTGAAAGAAGTTCTCAATCGCTCGCGCGGCCGCATCATCGAGATCACAGGAAGCCCAATCATTGCCCTGCATCATCATCCTCTGATTTTGCGCCCGGTTCACCATGTTCATCCGACTCAACGTCGTTCAGCTTCTTGCTCGGTACCGGATATTCCTCAGCAGTATCAACCTGGTCAACGTCCGGGCGATCTGGCAACCTTGTCCCCAGTTGAGCTGCGAGCCTCATTCCAGCACTCGTCAAGTCGCGTCCCCAAGCCAAAACGGTCTCTGGATCTGTGAACCACAAAGTCAACAGGCTAACTGGCGTCACCTCTGACTGAGGCTCACCGACCATCACTGACACGCGACTTTCATAGGCTTCATACTCAACCCGGAAAGGCGGATCGGCGATCTCGGCATAGACATCAAATGTCAACCGCTCAATCACAGTTCAGCCCCCGACTCCTGCTGTCCGTTACCGCGCTGACAGGTCATGCGTTTGAACACCCGCGACATAAACCCGCCGCTCGACGTTTCAGAAGGTCGAGAGTTAGCCAACATCGAACGTTGCACCGCCGCACGTACGAGTGCCCCACACGAAGGGCACGGTTGTCCTGGTGGGTCCTCCATCGGGCTTGGTAGGAATGAGGCGCCGCAGATTGCTCGAAATTCACCCCGATTCTCTTCGCACCGTGCCGAGCATTCTTCATCGGTGACCTCATGGTCAACGTGCGACAGGGACGTAACGGGGATGGTGAACAACCGCTCTGTCTCTAGCATCACGATCACACTCCCTTGGTTCTCAGTAGTCGTCGGGCGGTCGCCACGGAATGCACGTCGGCAGTGAACGCGTCCGCAACCATTCCAAGAGAGCGGCTCTCGCGTCCGCGACCGTGATCACCGCTATTTGCGGAAATACCGATCCCATATCTCCGTTAAAGATGAGATCGACTTCCGGAAGATTCGTGTCCGGGTTGAACGAATTCACTATTGACGTGGTCGGGTTATCGTGATCGGTGTAACTCAATGCCGCGCAGCGCAGAGAAGGTCGCACGCTGACCCGCATCTGACTGTTGGGATAAGGCCCGTCCCTGGAGCTGTGAAACTCAACGTCGCCGATCCATAAGACTGTCTCCAGGTCGACGTGGTCCAACGTCAAGACTTCCTCGATAAGCGCCGCACACTCCGTTATGCCGCGTGTAACCCGCGACACATTCGTGGTCAGCAACGCCGTAACAACCACGTTCACGGCATGTTCTTTGGGCAACGACATCGTGGGAAGCGACCTCGATCGATTCATCATGGAACGGAAGCGGATTGGTCTTGCCCCTCAACCGTGCGGGCAGTGACGCCCCAGGTCTATGACATGGTCAGCATGGGGCATGATCGCCTCTGCATATCGCCTGGTCAGGCCGCATGACCCGCCGAAAGTTGATCACACGTTCGGGTGGCCTGCCGGCACCGTCAGGCACACCCTGACCGGCTGGAACCTTCACTCACGGCCAAGGATGGCCACTTCCAGCCCCCAACCCATATTCATACCCAGCATAAATATTCCTCTTTGGCATACTTTTCTTCGCGATATACATCCCGACCAGCCGATATGTAGCGACTGGATATCCGCTATGCAGAACCTTCATGGTTGTCTCTGGCTAGTTGGCCGTTACTTGTGGCAGCGGTCCTGCAAACCCGCAGGTCGCAGCCAAGAGTAAGGACCCAATAGATCATGAAGAACACTATTTCTTCCAGCGGGTCACGGTTGCTTTCCATTGCGGAAGCGGCGTGGCTTCTGGGTGTTGATAACCGGTGGGTGTGCCGGGCCATCCGGGTCGGCTTGCTGCCAGTTGTGCGTCGGCGGAACCGGTTGATGGTCCCCGCATTCGCGCTGGCTCATCTCGCGAATAGCGGCGAGGTCAGTCGTGGGGGTGACGCGCAATGAACGCTGTCAACCCCGATGGTTTCTTTGAGGAGATCGCGGCTGGACTCGACAGGTTCGAGCATGTCCCTGATCACGTGTTGTGGGAGATCGTGGCCCGGTCCGGGTCATGCATGTGGCTCTACCAACTCGACTTGGAACCGGAGTGGACGGGCAACGCGCGAACGGATCGGGAGCTGGCTGCGCGGGTCTGTGCTGGGTGTCCGGTGCGGCGTGAGTGTCTGGAGTTGGAGCTACGTACGTCCGGTGATCTGGCGCTGGGTGTGTGGGGTGCTCTGCCGGCCGACGATATGCGGGCCGTGTACCCGGTGTGGCGTGCTCGCCGGCAAGCGCGGGGTGGCCTGGACGGGGGTCAGCAATGACTGCCGAACTGGCTACCGGGCTGACTCCTACGCAGGTACTCGCCGGGGTGGGTGTGCTGCTGGTTCTGCTGTTCGTGTGGCGGGCGAGTGCGCGTCGTGCTCGGGCGGCGGCGGATGCCGCTCGGGCTGGTGCGCGGTTGTTGTCGCTGGCCGGTCGGGTGGCGTTCACGGCCGGTGTGATCACGGGTGTTCAGTGGTTGGTGATCACGCATCCGACCGGGAACGGGTGGGTGCTGCTGGCCGTGCTCGGTCTGCCCGCGTTGTTCGCGTCCTACACGCTGACACGGGCGCTGACAGTGACCACAGTGGACGCCCCGCGGAGCAGGGGGCGGCGCCGATGACCAGGCAAAGCACCTCTACTTCATCGGTCGGTGTGGACGATGGTCCGCTCGATGCGTTCCACGTTCCGTTGACCCGGGCGCAGAAGCTCGCTCAGGACGCCGCCGAGGCGGCCGGGGTACGTGCGTACCAGACGCATCCGGATGTGGTGGCGCTTCGTGTAGAGCGGGTCCGGTCGCAGGTGGACCGGTTGTGTTGGGCGGGCATCATGTGCGGGTTGGCGTTCACCATGACCAACGTCCAGACGTTCGCGGCGGCCGGATCTGCCGTGTGGTCGTTGCCGTGGCTCGCGGCGTGGTTGCTTGACCCCACGGTGTCGGTGATTCTGCTGGCCATCCTGCGGGCCGAACAGGTGACCGCGCGGTATCAGGTTCGGACGGGGCCGTGGGTGCGGCGGGCGAAGTGGTTCACGCTCGCGGCCACGTACGTGATGAACACGTGGGAGTCCTACGCGGCCGGGTCCCTCGCCGGGATCGTGTTGCACTCGGTGCCGCCGTTGGTGGTGTTCGTCGCCGCCGAGGCGGTGACGGATCTGCGGGACAAGCTGACCGAGGCCGTCACGGTGGCGGCCACCGACGCGGCGACCGTGGCGGCCGTGCCGTTCATGAACCCCACCGAGGACGCCACCGAGCCCAGGAAGGGGTCCGTCGAGGCTGGGACCGTTCATGAACCATCCCGGCCGGCGGTACGCCGGCGGTCGTTCGCCGAGTACCTCACGGTGGCACGTCGGTCCTGGTCACCAGGGGTGGAGATCACCCCGGCGTGGGTGCGGGAGGCCACCGGTTGTTCACGCGGTCTGTCTTCCCGTCTGGCTACGGCTCTCACGGCAGAACTGGGCCGGGAGGGGGTGACGGGGCCATGAACCGTCCCAACGGCTCCCAGGGCGTTCCGGGCGGTTCACGGGACGTTCCCGTGAACGGCGTGAACGGCGCGGCGGGTACCGAGCTGACGCGCAAGGTGTACGACGCGGAGCTAGTCACTGATCCGACCACGAGCCGGGGTGACGTCGGGCCGTGGACACCGACCGTGGCGGTACGTCGCTGGAGTCGGGCGTGGTGGCGAACTGCGGCCGGCAAGCTCGCCGCGCTGGCCGGTCAGGCGTGGCGGTCGGGGCCGGTGGTCCGGGCGCGGTCGGTGGCCGCGTACCGGACACGGAAGCTCCCGGCCGACGTAGCGCGGTTGGTGTGGTTCGTCCTGCGGGGAAACTGGCGGTGGCTGGTCAAGTTCTGGAACTGGGCGACCTATGCCGATCTGCGGGCCGACGCGCGCAACGCCCGACTGACCGGAGATGCCGAAGCGCGTCGGGAAGCGCAGGAGTTGATCCGGTCGGACGCCAAAGCGCGATGGGCGCGGTTGGGCATCGTGCTGCACCGCGCCGCTGTGACGGTCCGCGTGTTGGCGCCGGTCGCGGTGGTCCTGTGGACGGTCAACGCGTTCCTGGACCGGGCCGACATGTGGCCGTGGCTCGCGGCCGTCTACACGGGCCTGGACGCCACATGGACCGTGCTGACCGTGGCGGTGCCGGTGGTGTTGGTGGCCGCGCCGCTCGTGTGGGTGGTCGCCGCTGCGTTCGAGGGTCGGGACAAGTCCCCCGGTGCGGGGTGGTTGGTGCGACCGGATCGGGACGACGCTGATTCGTGGCTGGACGAACGGATGATCTCCCAAGCGTTGGCCCACCTGGGCATCGCTCCGCTGAACAAGTTCTTCAAGGACGGTGGGGAACTCGTCTACACCGTGCCCGCGCGGGTCGACGGGGACGGCACCTACGCACAGATCCGGTTGCCGCTCGGGTCCACGGCCGACATGGTGGCCGACCGGGGCGACAAGCTCGCTGCGAACCTGGGTAGGGCGAAGCTGGAGACCTGGCCGACCGAGGGACCCGAGGCCGGCATCCTCGACCTGTGGGTAGCCGACAAGGGCAAACTCAGCGGCGGCGCCGGGGACTGGCCGCTGTTGCTGGACGGAACGGTGGATCTGTTCGAGGGTGTCCCGTTCGGACTCACTCAACGCGGTGTCGTGGTCAACGCGCCGTTGATCGGCGCCAACTGGTTGGTGGGTGGTCGCCCGGGACAGGGCAAGTCCTCTGCCCTGCGCACCCTGCTACTCGGCGCGGCGCTCGATCCCACGGCGGAACTGTGGGTGTTCGTGATGGGCGAGTCACCCGACTTCGCTCCGTTCGCACCACGGCTTACTCGGTATCGGATGGGCATGGACGACGCGGTCGCCGAGGCCGCCGTGCAGGCACTCTCTGACCTGTTGGCCGAGATGGAACGACGCGGGAAGGTGCTCGGCGCCCAACCCGGGCAGCCACCCAAGGTGTCCCGCGCGCTGGCCGACCGGCGGGGACTCGGGCTGCACCCGCTGGTGTGTGCGATCGATGAGTGTCACGAACTGTTCCAACACCCCAAGGTCGGCAAACGCGCCGCCGATCTCGCCGTGCGGTTGATCAAACGAGGACGCAAGTACGGCATCGTGTTGTTGCTGGCCACCCAATCACCCACCAAGGACAGCATCCCGCGCGAGATCACCCGCAACATCTCCTGCGGCGTCGCGTTCTCCGTCGCCGACCAGGTCGCCAACGACGGACTACTCGGCTCGGGCAAGTACCGGGCCGGTATCCGCGCCACCGACCTGCGGATGACCACCGACCGGGGTACCTGTGTCGCGGTCGGCGTCACCGACAACGTGTTCGAACTGGTGCGCACGTTCTACGTGCCGTTCGAAGACGGCACCGACGACGTGACACCGGTCATCGCGCGGGCCATGGCCACCATCACCGAGACAGGCCGAGCCATCACCGCACCGGAACGCGCGCAGATCGAACCGCCACCGGCCGACCACCTCGCCGACATCGCCGCCGTACTCCGAGGAGAAGCCCGCGTGCGGACACAGGTCGTGCTCGCGCGACTGATCGAGCACGACGCCGCCGAGTACGAAGGATGGAACCTCACCACGCTGGCCGCCACGCTCGCCGACCACGAGGTCACGGCCGGCAAGTCCGACGGGGTCATGGTGATCCGCGCGGCCGACATCGCACGGGCGCTCACCAACCGCACCACGGCCGACATCGCCCGCGTCGAACACGCGGACACAGTCAGGGAGTCCGACAGGGACCCGCAGGGAGGCCAGGGAGTTCTCCCTGCCGGGTCCCTGACCCAAACTCCCTGGACTGACCAGCACAAACCCGCGACAGGGACCCCAGGGACCCACTCCCGAGGCACCCCCAAAACCCCCCGAAAACAGGGTTCTGGGCCATCGCCGCATGGGTCCCTCCCTGACCGGCATGGGGGCGCGTAGATGGCCGACCATCGCGCGCCAGAGCAGGCGAGGACGGACGTGGTGTTCTCGCCGGGTCGGTTCCGGGCGTGGCTGCACGTGCGGGGTGTGACACCGGCCGACCTGGCCGACACGGCCGGCGTGAAGGAGGCGTACGTGGTGGCCTGCGCGTACGGGCATCCGGTGGCGTCGGCACCGACACCGGCCGTGCTCACGGCGTGGGCCGCCCGGTTGGGGTGCGATCCGGCCGAGTTGTGCAGCGCGACCCCGCACGAGCCGAACGAGTACTGGCGGGGAGCCAACCGCGCGATGCCCCCGATGAGCCCGGATGATCTCGCGGCGGTGGCCGAGGTGTTCAAGCGCACCGCACGCCGAACCGCCCGACGCACCTCGACCGACTGACTGACTGACTACGGAGACCCCCACAGGGACGCACGGCGGCCCCCGAACCCTGCTCAGGGTTCGGGGGCCGCCGGGCGTCCGGTCGCTGTCTAGCTGTGCGGGTCCGGGGGCGGGCCGAGACGGACCCGGCGGGGGTCGAACGTGCGGCCCCGGCTGGCCGGATCGATGAACAGCCGGTTCCGGCCCAACGCGCGTTTCAGCATCGTGCGCTTGCCGGCCAGGTCGGCACCCTTCCACTCGGCAAGGGCCTGTTCCGCTTCCAACTCGGTGACCGGTCCCCCGTCCGTGTCGCTGCTGGCGGTGCCGGCCAGGGAGTCCCGTTCGGCGGTCAATTCGGCGAGATCGGCCACCAGCACCGCGTTGTTCTCATCGAACGCGGCCAGCGGGATCTCCCGCCGCGCCAGACGGGCCGTGAGCGCCGTTTGGAGCTGTTCGCACTGCTCGATCTCGGCGCGCAACTGCTCCAGCCGCTCGTTGGTGCGCGCACGGTAGGCCGACACTCCCGCCGCGTGCTCGGGGTCGGACAACCGCTCGACCACCAACTCTTCTAGCCGCTTGTCCACGTGGGACACCATGGCCGAAATCTTCCCGCACCCCCGCCGCTGGGTACTGCAGAAATACACCCGACGCTTCTCCCCGTTCGCGCCCTTGCCGTGTGGGTGGGCCGTCAACAGCACCCCACACAACCCGCACCGCACGAACCCAGTCCCGATATACCGCTCTCCGTAGATCCGGCCCCGTCGCCGTCCCAGCACCAACGCCCGCACCCGGTCGAACACGTCCCGGTCCACGATCGGCTCACCGGCCAGCGTGCCAACCTCTACCCCCTCGTGCTCGATCAACCCCGCGTTGGCGCCGCGCACCAGCACGTCCCGCACGGCCGCCGATACCCACGTCTTGCCCCACGCCGTGCGCAACCCCGCGTCGTTCCACTCCCGCGCGATGTCCATGTACGTCGAACTGGACAACAGCGCGTCCGATCCGTCCCGCAACGCTTGGCGCTCCGCCGCCACCTGCTCGGCCGGCACCACCGGCCGGGGCTTGCCCTGCTCGGCCAACCGGTCCTTGTCTTCCTGGGACAGGACTACGTACCCGGGGAAGCCGAACAACCGGGGGCCGCCGGTCTTCTGCCCGTTCGCGCGCAACGTCTGAAACCGGCGCTTGATCCGCCGCGACGTGTCATCCGACGATCGGGCGGCGTGGGCGACCTCGATCCGCAGAATGAACCGGTCGTCCGGGTCCGCCAGATCCCGCGCACCATGCGCGGACGCAACGGTGAACCCCTTCTCGCCCAGGTCGATCAGCCGTTCCAGGTCGCGTGGTTGGCGGAACAGGCGATCGGTGTGCCAGACCACGATGCCGTCCGACTCGCCCGACTCCACCCGTTCCAACAGCCGCTCCCACCCTGGCCGCCGCACGCCGCGTTTCCACGCCGACAGCCCGTCGGAGAGCGGCTCCCCGATCGTGCCGCCCATCCGCTCGATCACCTTCGCGTTGTCCGAGAGCTGGTCCTCGATCTTCTCCAACTCCTGCGTGTTCGGGTTCCACGACAACCGCGCGTAGGAGTCGAACACCGGCACCTCACGCGCCCCAGACCGCTTCTGACCTGCGCTACCCTTGCCTGACCTGCCCATACAACCAAAATAGGTCACCAAATAGGGGTCCGCCAACGTGGGACTCGCCGGGTTCCAAACGTGGGACTCGCATGTCGCCAACGCTGGCTATCGGGGCTGGAGGCCGACCCCGTGCGCGGGTCAGAGTGACTTCAGTTCCTCCGTTATCTCCGACACCGAGGTCTGCGCGTCGCCGAAGAGCATGGCTGTCTTCGGGTCGAAGTACAGCTCGTTGTCCACGCCCGCGAAGCCCGGCCGCATCGAGCGTTTCAGCACGATCACCGAGCGGCTCTCGTCCACGTTCAGGATGGGCATGCCGTAGATGGGGGACGTCGGGTCGGTGCGGGCCGCCGGATTGGTCACGTCGTTGGCGCCGATCACCAGCGTCACGTCCGTGCGGCCGAACTCGCCGTTGATCGAGTCCATCTCCTTCAGCCGGTCATACGGGACGTCGGCTTCGGCCAGCAGCACGTTCATGTGCCCCGGCATGCGCCCTGCCACCGGGTGGATCGCGTAGTACACGGCCACGCCCTTGGATTCCAGCAGGCCACTCAGTTGCCGCACCGCGTGCTGGGCCTGCGCCACCGCGAGACCGTACCCGGGCACCACGATCACCTGGCGCGCGTAGGCCATCTGGATCGCCGCGTCCGCCGCCGACGTCTGCCGCACCGCGCGGTCCCCGAGGTCGGCCACACCGCCACCGGATCCCCCACCGAAACCACCGGCCACGATCGCCGGGATCGACCGGTTCATCGCCTTGGCCATGAGGTTCGTGAGGATCGAGCCCGACGCGCCGACGATCATGCCCGCCACGATCAGCGCCGTGTTGTCCAGTGCCAGCCCCATGGCCGCCGCCGACAGGCCGGTCGCCGCGTTCAGCAACGAGATCACCACCGGCATGTCCGCGCCGCCGATCGGCAGCACCACCAGCAGTCCCAGCGCTGATGACGTCACCAGCAGTCCGATCATCAGCAGCTCGGACCGGCCACCCGCGACGATCGCCACGCCGAACGTGACCGCGGCGAGCGCCACCACCAGGTTCAGCGGCTGCTGTAATCGGCCGATGGTGATCGGCCGGCCGGGCACCAGTTCCTGGAGCTTGCCGAACGCGATGGTCGACCCCCAGAACGACGCCGACCCGATGATCGCGGCGAACAGCGACGCCACCGCCACATACCCGGCCTCGTGCTCGAATCCCGCGCTGCTGCGGAACTCCACCCACGCGACCAGCGCGATCGCCCCGCCGCCGACGCCGTTGAACAGCGCCACCATCTGCGGCATGGCCGTCATCTTCACCTTGCGCGCCGCGGGAATGCCGACGGCCGTGCCGATCGCCACCCCCAGCAGGATGAGCCACCAGTTGCCGAGCCCTGGCGTGAGTAGCGTCGCCACGACCGCCACCGCCATGCCGGCCGCGGCGATCATGTTGCCGCGCACCGCGGTCCGCGGCCCGGTCAGCCCCATGAGGCCGTAGATGAACAGCGCGAACGCGACGATGTACAGGCTCTGGATGAAAGCCCGGTCCTGTATCCAGTTCACTTCTGCTTGTCCTTGAACATGGCGAGCATCCGGTCGGTGACCAGGAACCCGCCGACCACGTTGATGGTGCCGAACGCGATGGCCACCACCAACAGGATCTTGTTGAGCACGCCCTCGGCGCCGAGCCCGAGCACGATGAACCCGCCGAGCACCACGATGCCGTGAATGGCGTTGGTGCCCGACATCAGCGGGGTGTGCAGGGTGTTGGGCACCTTGGAGATCACCGCGAAACCGACGAAGCCCGCCAACACCAGGATCGCCAGGTTTTCGACCAACATCGAATCGCCTCCCTCGTCGTTGAAGTTGGCTGTAGGTAACGCAACAAACCTCAGAGCAGCGGCGGCACCATCGCCTCGATCAGGTGCGGACCCGGCTCGGCCAGCGCCTTCGCGAACTGGTCGGCCAGTTCCTCGGCCGTGGTCGCGCGCGACGCCGGCACCCCCATGCCCTGCGACAGCTGGACGAAGTCGAGGTCCGGAGTGGACAGATCGAGTAACTCGGCCGCCTTCGGCCCGGTCGCCTCCGCGCCCACTCGCGACAGCTCCATCCGCAGGATCGCGTATGCCCGGTTGTTCAGCAGCACGGTCGTCACGTCCAGACCCTCGCGGGCCATGGTCCACAGCGCCGACACCGTGTACATGGCGCTGCCGTCGGCCTGCAGGCACACGACCGGCCGGTCGGGGCTCGCGATCGCCGCACCCGCGGCGACCGGTAATCCCTGCCCGATCGCGCCGCCGGTGATGGTGAGCACGTCGTGGCGCGGCGCGCCCACCGTGGTCATGGGGATCATCAGCCCGGACGTGTTCGCCTCGTCGGACACGATGGCGCCCTCCGGCAGCAGCGCGCCGATCACCTCGGTCCAGTTCTGCGGGGTCAGGGCGCCCGTGGGCAGCCCCGGCCGAACGGCCTCCTGCAGCACGGGTTTCGTGTCGGCGGCCACCAGGTCGGCCAGGTTCTCGAGCGCGCCGGTGCCGTCCTCGCCGAGCACCGACAGCACGTGCACGTGGCAGCCGTCGGGCACCAGCTCCGACGCCTTGCCCGGGTAGGCGAAGAACGACACGGGGGCCTTGGCGCCGACCAGCACCACGTGCTTGACGTCCGTGAGCTGCCACTGCACCTGTTCGGCCAGGTACCCGAGCCGCTCGATGGCCGGCAGCCCGGCGCCGCGCTCGATGCGCGCGGGGAACGTCTCGGCGAACAGCTTCACGCCGGTGGCCGCGGCGATCCGGCTGGCGGCCACCAGGCCACGCTCGCGGGTGGTGCCGTGGCCCAGCAGCACCACCGTGGGTTCGCCGCCGCGCACGATCTTCGCGATCTCGGCGACCCGGGCGTCCTCCACCGGCATGGCACCGGCCGGCGTCACCTGCTCGCCGACCACCCCACCTTCGGACCAGGACACGTCGGCCGGCAGCACCAGGTTCGCCAGCTGACCGGGCGACTGCATGGCCGCGGCGATCGCGGCGGCCGCGTCCGCGCCGACCTCCTCGGGAATCTTCGACGTGCGGGACCAGCCGTGCAGCCAGCCGGTCAGCGCGTCGATGTCGGACTCGAGCGGCGCGTCGAAACCCTTGTGGTACCTGGCGTGGTCACCGATCACGTTGACCATCGGGGTGTGCGCGCGGCGCGCGTTGTGCAGGTTGGCCAGGCCGTTGGCCATGCCGGGACCGAGGTGGAGCAACGTGGCGGCCGGCTTGTCTGCCATCCGCCCGTAGCCGTCCGCGGCACCGGTCACCGTGCCCTCGAACAGGGACAGCACCGCACGCATGGCCGGCACCGCGTCGAGTGCGGCGACGAAGTGCATCTCGGAGGTGCCGGGGTTGGCGAAGCAGACGTCGACCCCTCCGTCGACGAGTGTCCGCAGGAGCGCGTTGGCACCGTTCATCTTCTCAGTCAAAGAGCACCCCAGGGTTGAGAACGCCGTTCGGGTCGAACGCCTGCTTGATCCGTTTCATCAGCTCGATCTTGTTCGGGTCCTCGAGCTCGTGGAAGTGTCGCTTCTTCTCCCGGCCGATGCCGTGCTCGCCGGAGATCGCGCCACCGAGCGCCATGCCCGTGGTGAACAGCTCGTGCAGCACCTTGTAGCGCACGTCCGGGTCCTTCTGGAACACCGCGAGGTGCACGTTGCCGTCGCCCGCGTGGCCGCAGCCGACCACCAGGGTCTGGTTGGCCTGCGCGACCTCCATGATCTTCGCGAAGAATTCGGGCAGTGCCGAGCGCGGCAGCACGGTGTCGATGATGTCGTCGGCGCCGGCGCCCTTCGCCGTGAAGAAGGCCTTCTCGCGGGCTTCGATCAACTTGCGGGCGGCGCCGCCCGGTAACACGAACGCGTCGAGCGCGCCGATCGAGCCGAGCAGCTCACCCACCTGGTCGACGTCCTCGGCCAGGCGTTCGGCCGAGTTGCTCTCCAGCATCACCACCAGGTACGCCTGCGCGATCTCCTTGATGGCGTCGGGGATGCCGAGCTGCAGGTCGGCCGTGTAGGTGATGGCGCCCATGGTCAGCGCGTCGATGTACTCGAGGATCAGCGGCGCCGTCCCGCCGCCCACCACCTTGGGCACCGCGCGGGCCACCGACGCCAAGTCGGGGAACGGCGCCAGCAGGGTCACCTGCTCGGTCAGCCGCGGCTGGAGCTTCAGCACGGCCTCCGTGACGAGCGCGAGGGTGCCCTCCGAGCCGACGATCAACTGGGTGAGGTCGTAGCCGGTGCTGGCCTTCACGAACTTGCCGCCCGTGCGGATCAGCTCGCCCGTCGGTAATGCCGCCTGGAGGCCGAGCACGTGGTGGCGGGTGACGCCGTACTTGATGGCGCGCATGCCGCCCGCGTTGGTGTTCACGTTGCCGCCGAGGCTGGCGGACAGTTCACCCGGATAGACCGGGTACACGAGCCCTTCGGCCGCCGTCCGCTCCTCCAGTTCGATGAGCGTGACGCCCGGCTGGACCACGGCAACGTGGTTCTCCGTGTCGATCTCCAGCACCTGGTTCATGCGCTCGAACGACACGACCAGGCCGTCCGGGCGCGGGTTGGCGGCGCCGGACAGGCCGGTGCCACTGCCGCGTGCGGTGACCGGGGTGCCGGTCTCGGCGGCGAGCGCCAGGACGGCGGCCACCTCTTCCGCTGTCCTCGGCCGGACCACGTGGGCAGGCGTGTTCGGGGCGGCGGACAGCGTCTCGTCGTGGGTGTAGTCCTCGCCGATCGCCTCGCCGGTGAGCACGTGTTCGGCCCCGACCAGCTCTTCGAGTCTCGACCCGATGTCCGCCATTGGACTCCTCCCAGGGCTCGCTGTGTTGCCGCCAACCTTATGCCTGATCATCTTCGGGGCGACACGGCTGAGGCGAGGTCGGTCGGGTCGGGTTCGCCCAGCGTGACCGCCGCACCCAGTCGGGCGAGTGCCGGCGCCATCTGAATGCCGTAACCGCCCTGTCCGGCGAAGAACACGAACCCCGGGTGATCCGGCCACACTCCGACCACAGGTTCCCTGTCCGCAACGAAAGTACGCAATCCGGCCCATGCGGTGTGCACGGTGCGCAGACCCAATGTGGTGATCTCGTTGACCCGGTCGACAGCGAGCGCCACGTCCAGCTCGTCGGGCTTGGCGTCCATGGGCTCGCTCGGTGTCTCGTCGGCCGGGGAGACCAGCACACGGGTCCCCTCCGGACGGAAGTAGAACCGGTCGGCCGCGTCGGCCACCAGCGGCCAGGCCGGGTCGGCGGGGTATGGGCCGGACGCGAGCGCGAGCGTGCGGCGCTTGGGCGCCAACCCGATGGCCGGCACGCCCGCGCGTTCGGCCAGGACGTCGGCCCACGCGCCGGCGGCGTTCACCACGACGTCGGCGCGCACGGTCTCGCCGCCCACCTCCACCAGCCACCCGCCGCCGTCGCGGCGCAGCGCGGTCACCGGGCTGGCCGGGCGGACCACGCCGCCGCGGGCCCGCAGGCCACGGACGTAGCCGGCGTGCAGGGCCATCACGTCGACGTCGCTGGCCGACTCGTCGTAGGCGGCGGCCAGGACCGGGCGCAGCGCCGGGCAGAGCTCGCGGGCCCGCGCCGGGGAGATCGGGTCGGCCGGCAGGGTCGCCACGCGCTGGGCGCCCACCTCGTCTGCGCCGAGCCACAGCGAACCGTGCGGGGTGAGCAGCGACGGGGTGTCCAGCTCGGTCTCCAGCTCGCGGAAGCGCGGGCCGCTGGCCGAGGTCAGCGCGCGGACCACCGGGCCGCCGTAGCTGGGCGCGTAGATGGCGGCCGACCGGCCGGTGGTGTGCGTGGCGAGGGTGGGTTCGGCCTCCACCAGCAGGACGGTCGCCCGCGCGGCCAGCTCGTAGGCGACCGACACCCCCGCCATGCCGCCGCCGATCACCAGCACGTCCATGCCGGCCAGGGTGGCACATATTCGGTTGCCCGGGTTCCTACCGTGGACGGTATGGGATACGCCGCTTCGATAAGGGTGCGCCGCCGCTGACAGCGACGGTGTGACCTAGAGTCCGGCCGCGCCGGGCGCCCCGATGCAGGGAAAGCGTCGTTCACTGCGGTCAACGCAGGGAACGCGTCGTTCCCTGCACGATGGCCAGCCGGTGAGCCAGCCCTTCCGCTGTCGCTGTCTCCACGCACCCTTGTTCGTTCCTCGTGCTGGAGCAGCCTTCCCATGTCTTCTTCCCGGCGGCCGCGTGCCGCCCGTATTCGCCCGAACCCGTCCGGTGTGCACCTGCTGTCGTCGCGTCCGGTGATCGACCGCCTGGTCCGCGACTCCGGTGTCGGTTCCGGAGATCTGGTGATCGACTTCGGCGCCGGACCCGGTGCCATCACCGCGCCGTTGTCCCGTACCGGTTCCCTGGTGCTGGCCGTTGAGCGCGACGAGAGGTTCGTCCAGGCGCTGCGCCGCCGGTTCGCCGACCGGCCGCAGGTGCGCGTGGTGCATGACGACCTGCGACGGGTTCGGTTGCCACGCCGCGATTTCGCGGTGGTGGCGAGCGTCCCGTTCGCCGTGTCCACCCCACTGCTGCGCCGGCTGCTCACGCCGGTGCCCGGCCGGCTCGCGGTCGCCGACCTGGTGCTCGAGTGGGGGCTGGCCAGACGGCTCACGGCCGCCCGGCCGCGGGACCTGGAGCAGGCGTGGTGGGCGGCACGGTTCGACCTGCGACTGGTGCGCCGCATCCCGGCGCGCTGCTTCACGCCCGCGCCGTCGGTCGACGCGGCGCACCTGTCCATCCGGCGGCGGTCCGGTGTGGACACCCGGACGCTGGCCGTGCTGTGGGCGCTGCTCGGCGCGGTCCACGCGCGGCCGGACCAGCCCGCCCGGCACGTCCTCGGCGACCTGGTGTCCCACCGGATGGCGAACCGGCTGTTGCGCGACCACGACACCGATCCCGCTGCCCCGGCCTCGTCGGTCCACATCGAACGGTGGACGCTGGTGGCGACCGCGCTGGCCCGCGAGCGCTCGATCAGCCCGCCGCCGCTGCCCCGGTCACTTCGCGAGTGAGGCGGCCCAGTGCGGGTCCCGCCCGACGAGTCCGAGCACCTGGTCGAGCGGCGGTGCCGTGTCGGGCACGGACACCTCAGCGCCGAACGCGCCCATCTGGCGGGCCATCGGCCCCATGGTGTCACCGAACTCCCGCACGGCGGCGAGCACCTCGGGGTCGACGGCCAGCTCCTGCCCGGTGGCGGTCGCCAGGTCCCAGCCGTGCACCACCAGCTCGCCGAGCATCATGGCGGCGATCACCGTGGCGGGCATGGATCCGCCGGCGAGGCCGGTCTCACCGTCGGTGGCGCCCGGTTCCGCCCACGCGGCGGTCGCCCGGTCCAGTTGGGCGGCGAACGTCTCGGCCCAGTCGCCCTGGGTGAAGTCGGTGTCCTCGGTGTAGGTCTCGTCGGTCGGCTGCTTGCGGGCGGCCGCCTCGGAGCGGAACGCCGACCACAGCACCAGGTGGTTCACCAGCGTGCGGACGTCCCAGTTCGGGCACGGGGTCGGCGCGTCGAGCTGGTCGGGACGCACGCCGCGCGCGACCCGGACCGCGACGGCGCCCGCCGCCGCCATCATGTCGTGGATTTCCATGTGCACGACCGTAGGCCTCCCCGGCTCGCGGCTCTTGCACAAACGCGACAGTTAGAGGCCGCGCGACTGGGGCGGTGGATGCCCGTCGTGATCGAGGTGGTTCCTGGCGGTGCCGCCAGGGGCCGCCTCGGCGCGGCGGGCGCCGCCAGCCCTAGTTGCGCGCCCTCTTACATTGGCCGGGTGGATTTCGAGATCGACGACAGCCTGGCCAGGGTCGACGTGGACGTCGTGTGGGCGTTCATGTCCACCGAGGCCTACTGGGGACAGTGGCGGAGCCGCGCGCAGCTGGAACAGCAGCTGAGGAGCGCGTGGCGGGTGGTGGCCGCCTACCGGGACGGTGCCATGGTGGGTTTCGCGAGGGCGGTGTCCGACGGGGTAGGCCTCGCGTACCTGGCGGACGTGTTCGTGGTGGCGGAGGCCCGTGGTCTGGGGATCGGCAAGGCCCTGGTGAAGGCCATGATCGACGACGGGCCGGGTGCGGAGTTCCGGTGGATGCTGCACACGGCGGACGCGCACGAGCTGTACCGCGGGTTCGGCTTCCGCGAGCCGGACGCCACGTACATGGAACGCTCGCGCTGATGCGTTTCGAGATCGACGACGACCGGTCCAGGGTGGACCGGGACGTGCTGTGGGAGTTCCTGTCCACAAAGGCGTACTGGGGCCGGTTCCGCGACCGGGCGAAGGTGGAGCGGCAGCCGGCCGGGGCGTGGCGCGTGGTGGCCGCCTACCGCGCGGACGACGGCGCCATGATCGGGTATGCGCGGGCGGTGTCGGACGGGGAGACCCAGGCCTATCTGGCGGACGTGTTCGTGGTCGCGGAGGCGCGCGGGCTGGGCGTCGGCAAGGCGCTGGTGCGCGCGATGATCGAGGAGGGGCCC
Source organism: uncultured Actinomycetota bacterium (assembly GCA_963826035.1). Classification (GTDB taxonomy): domain Bacteria; phylum Actinomycetota; class Actinomycetes; order Mycobacteriales; family Pseudonocardiaceae; genus Actinophytocola. Next base: position 88,556 of record CAWGVZ010000013.1, read on the forward strand.
GGGCCCTGTTTTCGGTGGATGCCACACACGCTCGACGCGCATGAGCTGTACCGGCCCTTCGGTTTCGCCGAACCGGATGGCACGTATATGGAACGCAAGGGGACGAACGCCAAGGTCTTCGGGACTCGGGGTGAGCTGGGCGGGCCGTGATCTTCTGGCCGGACCTTCGAAGCGGACGGATTCGAAGGTGACGAGACCGTTCGACATGAGCGAGCGCGATCGCCCTGCCGGGCCGGAAGGGCGATGGGGACCTCACCCCAGAGCAGGAAGCGCACGTCCTCGAGGTCCTCTTCGAACTGCTCGACAAGTTCCTCGCCGAACGGGACGGGACCGCTTCGGGATCGTGAGACGCCTTCCCGGGGCGTGGCGCTCAACGGGGCCATGATCACCTGAACGAGCACAGAAACCCGCTGGCAAGGTAGCGCACCGCACCGACAAAAACGGTCCGGGGACCCCTGGAATCAATCCTAGCGGACAGCACCGACAATTCCGTGAGTGCTCACCGGGCCATGAGGTCCGCCAGTTCGCGCCGCAACCGAACCGCGCCCGCCGTCAGATGCTCGAGGAAACGCCGGGTCGCGGGAGACGGCGCCGGTCGCGTCGCCGCATAGATCGGGCGTGGGGTCGTCTCCTCCGCGCGCAGGCGTTTCACCAGGATGTCCGGCCGCAGGGCGCCCGCCGCCAGGCCCGGCACCAGCGTGATGCCCAGACCCGCGGCCACCAGCCCCTGCTTCGCCGTCCACTCCTGCACCACGTACCGCACGACCGGCCGGAAGCCGGACCGCAGGCATGCGCCGATCAGCGTGTCCTCCACGGTCGTCGACCCGGCGATCCAGCTCTCGGCCGCCAGTTCGGTCAGCCGCAGCGTCCGGCGCGACGCCAGGCGGTGGTCCACCGGCAGCGCCACCAGCAGTGGGTCGTCCAGCAGGTGGTGGTACTCCAGGTCCGGAGCCGGGACCCCCGCGAGCACCGCCACCTCCAGTTCGCCCGCCCGCAGGTTCGCCGCATGGGTGGCCGACAGGCCGTCGGACAGCGACAGGTCCACCCTCGGGTGCGCCGACCGGAACGCCGCCATCGCCCTGGGCACCAACACGGCCTCGGCCGTGGAGAACGCCCCTATCCGCAGCCGGCCGGTGTCCACCTCGCGCAAAGCCGCCAGGTCCGCCCGCGCGGCGTCCAGCCGGTCCAGCACCGCCTCGGCGTGGCCGAGCAAGCAACGGCCCTCGTCGGTGAGACGGACGCCGCGGGCCAGGCGGTCGAACAGCGCGGCCGACACGTCGTCCTCCAGCGCGGCGATCTGGCGGGACACGGCGGACTGTGTGTAGCGCAAGGACTTCGCGGCCGCCGTGAACGAGCCGCGCAGCGCCACCTCGCGGAACACCGTCAACCTGGCCACATCCACAGCCATGACGATATCGCATGTCTGACATGCACAACATTCGCTTGTCGCATACCGTCGCCCACATCTACGGTCGAAGCACCACACAGGAGGAGTCGCATGGCCACCGTCGCTTTTCTCGGGCTCGGTCAGATGGGCGGTCGGATGGCCGGTCGTCTTGTCGCCGCCGGACATGAGGTGACCGTCTGGAACCGCACGAGGGCGAAGGCCGAGGCGGTGACCGGCGCGCGGGTCGCGGACACCCCGGGGGCGGCCGCGGCCGGGTCGGACATCGTGATCACCATGCTGGCCGACCCGACCGCCGTGAACGCCGTGGTGGACGCCATGGATCTCCGGCCGGGCACCGTGCTCGTCGAGATGTCGACCATCGGCCCGCGCGCGGTGGCCGACCTGGCGCGGCGGCTGCCCGAGGGCGTCGGGCTGGTGGACGCGCCGGTCGGCGGCAGCATCGGCAAGGCCGAGGCCGGCGAGCTGACCGTGTTCACGGGCGGCACCGACGCCGACGTCGACCGGGTGACGCCCGTGCTCGAGGCCCTCGGCACCGTCCAGCACCGCGGCGGTCCCGGCTCGGCGGCCGCCGCGAAGCTGGTGGTGAACACCGCGCTCATCGCCGGGCTGGCGCTGCTCGGTGAGCTGCGTGAACTGGCCGGCGAGCTGGCCGTGCCGGCCGAGGAACTGCTCGCGTCCGGTCCGCTCGCGGCGCTGGTCACGCGGGCCACGGGAGCCGGCGCGCACTTCACGGTCGCGCTCGCCGAGAAGGACCTGTCGCTGGTCACCGAGCACGCCACGGACAAGCCACTCACGGAGGCCGCGCTCGCGCGGATCCGCTCGATCCTCCCCCACGCCGGCGACCAGGAACTGGGCACGCTGGCCGACCCCCGAAGGACAGACGCGTGACCACCACGTTCCACAATCCGCCCACCGCACCGCCGCCCGCGGCCGCCTACTCCAACGTGGCCGACATCGACCTCGGTGGACACCGGCTGCTCATCCTGTCCGGCCAGGCGGCGCTCGACGCCGACGGCACGGTGGTCGGCGGGGACGACATGGCCGCGCAGACCACGTTCGTGTTCGACGCGATCGCCGCCCTGCTGGCCGACCGCGGCGCCACCTTCGCCGACGTGGTCAACATCCGCACCTACCTGGCGGACATGGACCGGCTGGCCGAGTACGGCGCCGTGCGCCGCACCTACCTCGGCGACACGATGCCGACCAGCACGACGGTCGAGGTGTCCCGCCTGTTCCGCCCCGGCCTCCTGCTGGAGGTCGACATCACCGCAGTCCCGCCTCCCCGGAATTTCTAAGTGTTGGTTGCGTCCCAGCGAACGTGGCGGATCTCCAGTGGTTAGTGGCTGGGTTGCGTCCCGTTCCCCTTAGGCGCGGTTGGCAGCCACTCGGTTATCACCGCGGCGCTCACCCGCCTCCTCCAGGAAGGGGGTCAGTAGGCCCGGGACCGCCTCCTCCGCGAATGCCAGGCCCTCGGCCTCGCCGACGTCGCGCACGAAGTACTCGCCCTTGCTGGCGGCCGTGGTGGCGGACAACGTGATCAGCCCGGCGCGGCGCTGGAACGGCGACCGGCGCACCGTCCAGCCGATCACCCCGCCGCGGACCAGGGCGATCGTGTGCCGGCTGCCCGCGCCGTAGCGGCTGACCAGGTAGTCGCCGGACAGGCCGTGGCCGAGGTTGCGGTAGTCGTCCAGCGCCAGCGCGATCGTCACCGGCGTCGCCACCACCGCGAAGATCCACGCGACGTGCAGCAGCACGGTCGTGAGCAGCAGACCCAGCACCACCAGCACGGCGACCATCGCCAGCACGGAGTACACGGCCCAGCGCAGTCGCCGCCCGCGCGCGGCGCGCGGGTGCGGCCGGATGTCCACGTCGGTCAGCGGGTCGGCGCCGAGGACGTCCACCGCCACCCGCTGGGCCAACTCCATCGGGGCGGCCGGCAGCAGCGTCTTCGGGTCGGTCTTCTCGCTCTCGAGGTCCGCCTTCATCCCCGTGGCGATCACGTCGACCCGCGCGGCGCCGACCAGGCGGGTGCCGAGCGCCTCGAACACGTCGACGCCACGCAGGCGCCGTTGTTCGAGCGACAGCGAGCGGGTGGTGAACAGGCCGCGCTGCACCCGGAGCGCGCCGTGCTCGCGGGTGAGGCGGTAGTTCCACCACATCTCCACCCAGAAGCCGAGCGAGCCGATCACCCCGACGATCACGCCGGCGACGACGAACACGGCGATCAACTGGAGGACCGACAGGCCCCCGAACAGGTCCCGGACCGCCCGGAACACCGCGCCCTGCGCCCCGAACCACTCCGACACCTGCATCACGCCACCGAACGCGGCGGCGCCGAGGATGGGGGTGGTGACGGCGATCGGCGCGTTGCGCAGCCACGCCCAGTCCAGCACGGCCAGCGGCCGGGAGGCGGCCGGCGCCTCGCCGGTGGCGGGCTCCTCCGCGTGGCGGAGCAGGACCCGGCGCAGGTCCTCGGCGGCCGCCCGGGAGACCGGGTCGAGCGAGAGGTGGCTGTTGGTGCTGGTGGCCTGCTGCCCCGTACCGATCTTGACCTTCACCACGCCGAACAGGCGCTGCACCGGGTCGGCCGCCAGGTCGACCGTGCGGACCCGCTCGCGCGGGACGGAGCGCAGCTTGTGCACGATCCACGCGTAGCGCAGCTCCACCCGCTCGTCGGTGACCCGGTAAGTGGTGTGCCGCCAGCGCATCAGGTCGATGAGCGTGGCGATCCCGGTCCCCACGACGATGCCGCCGAGCGCGATGAGCAGCACGACCACGAACGGGCCGTCGTTGTTCAGCACGCCGATGAGGATCGGCACGGAGATGCCGGCCAGAATCCCGGCGATCCACAGCGCCGTGACGGGCAAGGTGTTGCGGTCGAGCTGGCGCCACTCCTCGACAGAGGTGGTCATGTCGCGTCGCCCTGGTTGACCTGGGCCACCCGGGTGAGCTGCTCGACCAGGTCCTCGGCCACCTGGTGGTCGAGGCCGGCGATCTTCAGCGGGCCGGCGGCCGACGCCGTGGTCACGGTGACGGTCGCGAGCTTGAACGCCTGCTCCAGCGGACCGCGCTGGGTGTCGACCGTCTGGATGCGGGACATGGGCGCGATCCGCCACTCCTGCCACAGCCAGCCGCTGCGGGTGTAGACCGCGTCGTCGGTGACCTCCCAGCGGTGCACCCGGTAGCGCCAGAACGGCACGATCACCGAGTACGGGATCAGCAGCGCCATGGCCACCGCGAGCGCCAGCAGCAGCCACGGGCGGGCCGGCCCGATGAAGATCGCCGGTGCCAGCAGGACGACGGCCACCACGAGGGTGCCGATCGCCTCGTTCGCCAGCCAGTACCTGATCGCCCGGCGCTCCACCTGGTTGCGCGGCGGTCGCAGCCGCATCTGCCGCCCCGGCTCCTGCTCGGTCGCCTGCTCGGTCGTGGTCACTCCTCGAACCTCCCCGAACTTCCTGTGATGGCGCGACGCTAGGAGGATCCCACGTGCACCTGCGTCCTCCGGGAGAATGATTCCCAGGGTGACATCACCTCGGCTATCTTGCCGATCCATGAGACGCGCCCTGCTCACCGCCCTGCTCCTGCTCACCAGCCTGGTGGCGGTTCCGACCGCCGCGTCCGCCGCCGCGTCCGCCGCCCCGGCACCGCCGCTGTCCTGGCAGGACACCCCGACCGGCACCGACGCGCAACTGCGCGGCCTGTCGGTGATCGACCGGAAGGTGGCGTGGGCCAGCGGCGTCCGTGGCACCGTGCTGCGGACGGTCGACGGCGGCCGCACCTGGGCGCAGGTGGGTCCGCCGGACACGGCCGGGCTGGACTTCCGCGACGTCGAGGCGTTCGACGCCCGCACGGCCGTGGTGCTGTCCATCGGGGAAGGTGAGCAGTCGCGGATCTACCGCACGAACGACGGCGGTGCCACCTGGACCGAGTCGTTCCGCAACACCGACCAGGCCGCGTTCTACAACTGCGTGGCGTTCTTCGACGCCCGCAACGGCCTGGTGGCCGGCGACCCGGTGGACGGGAAGTTCCGCGTTCTGTCCACATCGGACGGTGGCCGCTCGTGGACCGTGCTGCCGTCGGACGGCATGCCCGACGCACTGCCCGGCGAGTACGGCTTCTCGGCGAGCGGTCAGTGCATCACGGTCGCCGGCAAGCGCGACGCGTGGATCGCGACCGGCGGCTCGGCCACCGCACGGGTGCTGCACTCGGCCGACCGCGGCCGCAGCTGGACGGCCAGCGACACCCCGCTGGCGAGCAGCCCCAGCGCGGGCGTGTTCGCCGTGGCGTTCCGCGACTCCCGCACGGGCATCGCCATCGGCGGCGACTACGTGAACCCGACGAACGGCGCCGACGCGCTGGCCCTGACCACCGACGGCGGCCGCACCTGGCGCGACCCGGTGACCGCCCCGGCCGGCTACCGCTCGGGCGTCACCTACCACCCGTTCCTGCGGTCGCTGCTGCTCGCCGTCGGCCCGACGGGCAGCGACGTCACGATCGACGGCGGCAAGCGCTGGCACCAGTTCGACACCGGCAGCTTCGACACGGTGGACTGCGGCCGGGACGGTGCCTGCTGGGCATCGGGCACCAAGGGCCGGGTGGCCACCCTCCACCTCGGCTGACACCGAACACGGCGCCGGGAGTCCGTTGTGGACTCCCGGCGCCGTCGTGTCGACGAAACTAGCTGACCTTCTCGCGCTCCGCCTCCGGGACGGCGCCACCGGCCGCGACACCCGCGGCCGCGGCCTTGCCCCGCGGCAGCAGCAGCGCCGGCAGGATGGACAGCGCCACGAAGACCAGCGCCCACACGAACGTGGCCGAGAAGCCGTCAGCCACGAACGGCGCGATCTGCTCACGCACCGCGTCCGGCACCGGAGTACCGGGCGGCGGAACCGGAGTGCCAGGAGGAGGCGGCGGCACCCGGTCGGTGATCGCGTTGGTCAGCAGCACCGACAGCAACGCCGTACCGATCGACGCGGCCACCTGCTGCATGATGTTCAGGCTGGTCGACGCCTTGGCCACATCTTTCGGCCGCAACGTCTTCAACGCGGCCGACATGATCGGCATCATGGCCATACCCATGCCGAGGCCGAGCACGAACAGCGCGCCACCGATCATCCAGTAGGAGGTGTCGGCCTCCAACTGGGTGAACACCACCATGCCGCCCACGATGACCGCGATGCCCAGTTGGGCGATCCGCGCCGAGCCGATCCGGTCGACCACCATGCCGGCGATCGGCATCATCAGCATGGCGCCGATGCCCTGGGGCGCGATCAGCAACCCGGCCGCCAGCGCGCCCTCACCGCGGACCTGCTGGAAGTACAGCGGGAACAGCAGCCCGGCACCGAAGAACGAGATGGTGAACAGCACGAGCGTCAGGCTCGCGACCGAGTAGGCGCGGTCCTTGAACAGCCGCAGGTCGATCAACGCGTGCGGAGTACGCAGGGCGTGCCACACGAAGGCGATCACCAGGAGCGCGCCGGCGCCCGCGGGACCCCACACCTCGACGTCGCTGACGCCGCCCTTCTCCGGCACCTTGGCCAGACCGTAGATCAGCGCGGCCAGACCGGGCGAGAGCAGCAGCAGGCCGAGGAAGTCGAGCTTCTCGCCCGGCACCGGCTCGTCCTTGTCCAGGATCCTCATGCCGACCACCAGGGTGGCCAGGCCGATCGGGATGTTGATGAAGAAGATCCAGCGCCACAGCCCGGCGTCGACCAGCCAGCCGCCGAGGATCGGGCCGACGATCGGGCCGAGCAGCATCGGCACGCCGATGACCGACATGACCCGGCCGATCCGCTCGGGACCGGCGGCCTTCGTCAGGATGGTCATGCCGAGCGGCATGAGCATGCCGCCGCCGAGACCCTGGATGACGCGGAACAGGATCAGCGACTCGGCCGACCATGCCGTCCCGGCGAGTGCCGAGCCCAGCACGAACAGCACGACCGCCGTCAGATAGATCCGTTTGGTGCCGAACCGGTTCGCGGCCCAGCCGCTCAGCGGGATGACGGTGGCGAGGGCCAGCGTGTAGCCGGTCATCACCCACTGGATGGTGTTGAGGTCGGTCTTGAACTCGACCGTGAGGTGTTCGAGCGCGACGATCACGACAGTGATGTCGAGCATCGCCATGATCGCGCCCAGGATGACCACCGAGCCGACGGCGAGGACTCTTCGGTCGAGCTTGTCCGAGCCCCCCGACGCCCCCGGTGTCGCCGTCGGTGGCAATGGTTCAGTCACGAGATTTCCCCTCTAGCAGCCATTTGATGTTGTTGGCAGGTTTCCCCTGGTGAGAATCGGCGCCAGCGCCTGCGAGAGCCGCGCCCGCTCCTCGTCGCTGAGCGATTCCACACATTCGAGTACGGCCGCGCGGTGGGCCTGCACGAGCCCGGTCACGAAGGCGCGACCGTGTTCGGACAGGCGGACCCGCTTGACCCGGCGGTCCAGTTCGTCCTCCCTGCGCGTGACCATGTCGACCTTGGCCAGCCCCTGAACGGCTCGCCCCGTGGTTGCCATCGACATCCCGAGCTGCTTGGCCAGCTCGTGAACCGCCAGTTCCTCCTGGTGGTCCGACAGCACGAACAACGCACGCAGCTGGGAGAATGACAGGTCAAGGTCGGCCGCGACACCCAATATCTGGGCCTCGCCGCTCTTCTTCAGCATCGCGAACCAGCTGACCAACTGATCAGTCAGCTGAGCAGCGGAGACGGCCGACGATAGTTGCACGCCTGCAATCATCTCACTGCGGAAGCTAACTGCAAGTGACTGTGGCTCGAGTCTCAGTACGCTATTAGACGTATCTAGGCCGTAGTTTGTGACAGATAGCGACGAGCGACGGAGTCATCACGCGACGTGCCCGGTTCCCACCGGGCGATCCACGGGCCGGTCCCCTCGCTCTGGTCGAGCACTCCTGCCTCGAGCCAGGAATACCTGCCGTCGAGCGTAGCGGCGGCGACGCGCGAATCGGCCTCGTCGGTGTTCGCCCACAAAGAATCGAACAGCCGCTCGACCCGCAGGCGGGCCTGCCTGCAGAACACGTCGGCCAACTCCCGCGCCGACTCGCCGATCAGCTCGGCCCGCATACACGCGGCCGACATGGCGAACAGCTCGGCGCCGATGTCCACGATCCGGCCGAGGAAGCTCTGCTTGCGCTCCAACCCCGCCTGCCAGCGGGCCATCCCGTAGAACGTGGACCTGGCGAGCTTGCGGGAAGCCCGCTCGACGTAGCGCAGGTGTGTCCCCAGTGGACCGAACTCGCGGAACGACACGGGCAGCTGGCCGCGACCGGTGACCAGCTGCGGCAGCCACTTCGCGTAGAATCCGCTGGCCTTCGCCGCCGCCCTGGCCTTCGCCTCCGCGTCGGCGTCCGGGTCGGCCAGCTCGCCGGCCGCCGCGAGGTGCGCGTCGACCGCCTCGCGTGCCACCAGGAGCCGCATGATCTCGCTGGAGCCCTCGAAGATCCGGTTGATGCGCATGTCCCGCACCAACTGCTCGGCCGGCACCGCCCGCTCACCCCGCGCGGCGAGCGACGCGGCCGTCTCGTAGCCGCGGCCGCCACGGATCTGGATCAGTTCGTCGGCGATCACGCTGGCCATCTCGCTCGCCCACAGCTTCGCCAGCGCCGCCTCGATGCGGATGTCGTGGCTGCCCTCGTCGGCCAGCTGGGCCGACAGCTCCAGTACCGACTCGAGCGCGAACGTGGTGGCCGCGATGAACGAGATCTTGGTGGCCACGGCCTCGTGCCGGCCGACCGGCTTGCCCCACTGCACCCGCTCGGCCGACCACTCGCGGGCGATCTTCAGCGCCCACTTGCCCGCCCCCCGTACAGGAGGCGGGAATGGCGAGGCGGCCGGCGTTCAGGGTGGTCAGCGCGATCTTCAGGCCGTCACCCTCGCGGCCGATGAGGTTGCCCTTCGGCACGTGCACCTGGTGCAGCCGGGTCACGCCGTTCTCGATGCCGCGCAGGCCCATGAACTGGTTGCGCCGCTCGACCGTGATGCCCGGCGAGTCGGCCGCCACCACAAAGTCTGAGATACCGGTCTTCGGGACGCGCGCCATCACCACGAGCAGCTCGGCCACTACCCCGTTCGTGGTCCACAGTTTCACCCCGTCGAGTACGTAGCCGTCTTCCGTCGGGGTGGCGGTGGTGGCGAGTCGGGCCGGGTCGGAGCCGACGTCCGGCTCGGTCAGCAGGAACGCCGAGATCGCGCCCTTCGCGCAGCGCGGCAGGAACTCCCGCTTCTGCGCGTCGGTGCCGGCGAGCTTGAGCGGCTCGGGCACGCCGATCGACTGGTGGGCCGAGAGCAGCGCGCCGATGCTCGGGTGGACGCTGCCCACCAGAATGAGCGCGCGGTTGTAGGCCACCTGGGACAGCCCGAGCCCGCCGTACTCCTCGTCGATCTTGATGCCGAAACAGCCCAGCTCGGCGAAGCCCTGGACCCACTCGTCCGGGATGGCGGCCTCGCGCCCGACGACCGAGCCGTCCAGGCCCGTGCAGAACAGCCGCAGTTTGGTGAGGAAGCGCTCGGCCTTCGCCTCGGACTCCGGGTCCGGGTGGGGTGCGGGTGGATGAGATCGAGCCGGAACCGGCCGAGGAACATCTCCTTGGCGAACGACGGCTTGTCCCAGCCGCTCTCCCGCGCGTCCTCGGCCACCTGCCGGGCTTCGCGTTCGGTCACCTGTGCCGCCTGTGCCGACTCCGTCATCGGGCTCGCCTCCTCCGTGGCCTGGTGGGCGGCGATTACCCGCCGGTAGGCGAGGTGAACGCTGCCGGGTCAGGTGGCTGGCGTTCCTGGGCTTCCGGTTTGTCGGTGTTGCTCGATACGCTGGATTCGGGGGCCGTTGCCCGCCGATGATCTTGTTGCCGGGCCGCCTTTAGTCATAGGTACGGCTGGTTGACCGTTCTTGTCGGTGCCGCCGATTACGCTGGAGAACGGGGGGCCGCGGCCCGCCGTTGATCTTGATCTGCGGTTGTTGGGCCGCTGTCGGCGGTGGTTGCTTCTGGTCTCGGGGTGGTTCGATCCCGCGGAACCACCCCGCCCAGGGGCCCACTCGGCTCGGTCACGGCCGAGCGGGGGATTGCGGTCCGGTCCCGTTGCACCGGAACCGTGAACATGCCTGCCAGAACCGCGAACTCGCGTGCCGGAACCGCGAACTCGCGTGCCGGAACCGCGAACTCGCGTGCCGGAACCGCGAACTCGCGTGCCGGAACCGCGAACTCGCGTGCCGGAACCGCGAACTCGCGTGCCGGAACCGGGGACATGCGGTCGAGAGACGGGGACATGCGGTCGGGACTTGGGGACATGCCGGACGGTTGGGGGGATCTGCCGGGGTTGTGCGGTTACTTAGGTTTGTAGCCCGCTCGTCGGAGGGCCTCGGCCATGGCGCCGCCGCCTGACTCCTGCCGCTGTTGGCCGCCGCGGCGTTGCTGACCGCCGCCGCCCTGACCGCGGGGCTGGCCGGCACGAGGTTGACCGCCGCGTGGCTTGTCGCCCCGGGGTTCGCGCTGTTGCGGGGCGTTCGTGTCCTCGTCCAGGCGCAGGGTGAGCGAGATGCGCTTGCGCGCGGTGTCGACCTCGAGCACCTTGGCCCGCACGATGTCGCCCGACTTGACCACCTCGCGCGGGTCCTTCACGAAGTTGCGCGACAGCCGGGACACGTGCGCCAGTCCGTCGCAGTGCACGCCGATGTCGATGAACGCCCCGAACGCGGCCACGTTCGTGACCACGCCCTCCAGCACCATCCCCACCTTCAGGTCGTTCAGCGTGTGGACCGCGTCGTCGAACGTGGCCGTCTTGAACGCCGGCCGCGGGTCGCGCCCCGGCTTGTCCAGCTCGGCCAGGATGTCGGTCACCGTGGGCAGCCCGAACTTGTCGTCCACGAACGCCGTCGGGGACAACGACTTCAGCGTCTTCGTGTTCCCGATGAGCGTGGCCAGGTCGCCGCCCGTGGCCGCGACGATCCGCCGCACCACCGGGTACGCCTCGGGGTGCACGGACGACGAGTCGAGCGGGTCGTCGCCGGAGGGAATGCGCAGGAAGCCCGCGCACTGCTCGAACGCCTTCGGGCCGAGCTTCGGCACGCTCTTGAGCGCCGTGCGGGAGCGGAACGGGCCGTTCTCGTCGCGGTGAGCCACGATGTTGGCGGCCAGCGACGAGCCGATGCCCGACACCCGGGTGAGCAGCGGCACGGACGCCGTGTTCAGGTCGACGCCGACGCCGTTCACACAGTCCTCGACCACCGCGTCGAGCGAGCGGGACAGCTTCACCTCGGAGATGTCGTGCTGGTACTGGCCGACGCCGATCGACTTGGGGTCGATCTTGACCAGCTCGGCCAGGGGGTCCTGCAGCCGCCGCGCGATCGACACGGCACCGCGCAGCGACACGTCGAGCGAGGGCAGCTCGGCCGACGCGTACGCCGACGCCGAGTACACCGACGCGCCGGCCTCGGACACCATGACCTTCGTGAGCTTGAGGTCGGGTGCCTTGGTCAGCAGCTCGCCGGCCAGCTTGTCGGTCTCGCGGGAGGCCGTGCCGTTGCCGATGGCGATCAGGTCGACGTTGTGCGCGACCGCCAGCTTGTGCAGGGTGACGAGGGACTCGTCCCAGCGGCGCGCGGGCGCGTGCGGGTAGATGGTGTCGGTGGCGACCACCTTGCCCGTGTCGTCGACGATCGCGACCTTCACCCCGGTCCGCAGCCCCGGGTCGAGGCCCATGGTGGTGCGAGAGCCGGCGGGCGCGGCGAGCAGCAGGTCGCGCAGGTTGGCGGCGAACACCCGCACCGCCTCGTCCTCGGCCGCCTGGCGCAGCCGGGTACGCAGGTCGATACCCAGGTGCACGAGGATGCGGGTACGCCAGGCCCAGCGGACGGTGTCGGACAGCCACTTGTCGGCCGCGCGGCCCCGGTCGTCGATGCCGAACTTGGCGGCGATCATCGCCTCGTAGTCGGACGGGCCGGGGGGCTGCTCGTCGGAATCGTGGGGCTCCAGCGTCAGCTCCAGCATCTCCTCCTTCTCCCCGCGGAACATCGCGAGGATCCGGTGGGAGGGGAGCTTGGTGAAGGGCTCGGAGAAGTCGAAGTAGTCGGCGAACTTCGAGCCCGCCTCCTGCTTGCCGTCGCGCACCTTGGCGACCAGCCGGCCTCGGCCCCACATGCGCTCGCGCAGCGTGCCGATCAGGTCGGCATCTTCACCGAAGCGCTCGACCAGGATGGCCCGCGCGCCGTCGAGCGCGGCCTGCGCGTCGGCGACGCCCTTGTCGGCATCGACGAACACGGCGGCCGCCGCCTGCGGATCGGTGTCGGGGTTGCCGAGCAGCCCGTCGGCCAGCGGCTCGAGGCCGGCCTCGCGGGCGATCTGGGCCTTCGTGCGGCGCTTCGGCTTGTACGGCAGGTAGATGTCCTCGAGGCGGGCCTTGGAGTCGGCCGCCATGATCCGCGCGGCGAGCTCGTCGTCGAGCTTGCCCTGGCTCTTCACCGACTCGAGAATCGCGGCGCGGCGCTCCTCCAGTTCACGCAGGTAGTGCAGCCGCTCGTCGAGCGTGCGCAGCTGCGCGTCGTCGAGTTCGCCGGTGGCCTCCTTGCGGTACCGGGCGATGAACGGCACGGTCGAGCCGCCGTCGAGCAGCTCGACGGCCGAACGCACCTGGCGTTCGGCGACGTTGAGTTCTTCGGCGATCCGCAGGAAAACTGAGGGAGGAGTGGCCGTGGGTGTCACGGGGAACATTGTGCCGGTCGCCACCGACAGTCCCGCGCGCCGGCCGTGAGTTTCGCATTTGACCTGGAGCGCACACCAGCTCGTAGCGTCGGTGGCATGACTTCACAGCACAAGATCGGTTCCGGGTTCGGCGCGCACAGCACCGCGGACGAGGTCCTGGCTGGCATCGACCTCACGGGCACGCTGGCCATCGTCACGGGCGGCTATTCGGGCATCGGCCTGGAGACCACCCGAGCACTCACGAAGGCCGGCGCCCACGTGGTGGTGCCGGCCCGCCGGGTCGAGCCGGCGCGCGAGGCGCTCGGCGACCTCGCCGAGGTGGACGAGCTGGACCTCGGCGACCTGGCCAGCGTCCGCGCGTTCGCCGACCGCTTCCTGGCCACCGGCCGCGACATCGACTTCATGATCAACAGTGCGGGGATCATGGCCTGCCCCGAGACGCGGGTCGGACCGGGTTGGGAGGCCCAGTTCGCCACCAACCACCTCGGCCACTTCGCCCTGGTCAACCAGCTCTGGCCACGGCTGGTGACGGGTGGCGGCGCGCGGGTGGTGTCCGTGTCGTCGGGCGCTCACCGGCGCTCGGCCATCCGCTGGGACGACCTGTGGTTCGAGCGCGGCTACGAGAAGTGGGAGGCCTACGGCCAGGCGAAGACGGCGAACGTACTGTTCGCCGTCGAGCTGGACCGGCGCGGCGCCGAGTCGGGCGTGCGGGCGTTCGCGCTGCACCCGGGCGGCATCCTCACTCCACTGCAGCGGCACCTGCCCACCGAGGAGATGGTGGAGTTCGGCTGGATCGACGAACAGGGCAACGCGCTGCTGGACTTCAAGACCCCGCGGGAAGGCGCGGCGACCCAGGTGTGGGCGGCCACGTCCCCCCAGCTGGCCGCCGCGGGCGGCGTGTACCTCGAGGACTGCGACATCGCCGAGATCGCCCTGGACGAGGACACCCCTGGCGTGTACCCGTACGCCATCGACCCGGCGCAGGCGGAGCGCCTGTGGACCCTGTCGGCGGAGCTGACGGGCGAGGACGCCATCGCGCTACGTTAGGCGTATGGGGAAGGTCTACGAGAAGATCGAGCCGCGGCTGCGGGCGTTCATCGAGGAGCAGAAGGTGTTCTTCGTGGCGTCCGCGCCGCTGGCCGAGGACGGGCACGTCAACCTGTCGCCGAAGGGCCGCGAGGGCACCCTGGCCGTGCTCGACGAGCACACGGTCGCGTACCTGGACTTCGGCGGCAGCCACGCGGAAACCATGGCTCACCTGCGGGAGAACGGCCGGATCACGTTGATGTGGTGTGCGTTCACCGGTCCGCCGAAGGTGCTGCGCGTCCACGGTCGCGGCGAGCCGATCTTCCGCGACGACCCGCGCTGGCCCGAGCTGATCGGCCACTTCGCCGACGGTCCGGGCGCGCGGGCGATCATCCTGATCCACGCGACCATGGTGAGCGACAGCTGCGGGTTCGCCGTGCCGTTCATGGACTACCGCGAGGAGCGGACCCAGCACGCGCAGCACTTCGGCCGCAAGTCGGAGGACGAGTTCGCCGCGTACTGCGCCAAGAAGGAGTTCAACGGCCAGAGCATCGACGGCCTGCCAGCGCTGCCGCTCCCCCTGCCGCCGCGGAGTGCGTGATGGCGATCGCACGTTTCGCGCTGACCGCGCTCGACTGCGCCGATCCCGCCCCGCTGGCCGAGTTCTGGGCGGCGCTGCTCGACGGCACGGTGATCATCCAGACCGACGACCTGGTGGTCATCAAGACCGACACCATCCTCATCGGCACCATCCGGGTGCCCGGCTACCGGCCGCCGACCTGGCCGGGCGGCGACACCCCCAAGCAGATCCACCTGGACCTGGCCGTGCGGGACCTGGACGAGGCGGAGGCCGAGGCGCTCCGGCTCGGCGCCCGCAAGGCCGAGACCCAACCGGGCCCGGACAGGTGGCGGGTGTTCTTCGATCCGGCCGGCCACCCGTTCTGCCTCACCGTCACGATCCCCTTTTAGAGGCCGCGCAACTAGGGCGGTGGATGCCCGTCGTGATCGAGGTGGTTCCTGGCGGTGCCGCGCCGGCGTCGTCGTACTGGACCGTACTTCGATGCCGGCGCGGTGCCGCCAGGGGCCACCTCGGCGCGGCGGGCGCCACCAGCCCTAGTTGCGCGGCCTCTAAAAGTGCCATCATGAGTTGGCTGCCCGACGACTTCGTCCACCCCGTTCACGTGCCCGTGCCCGGCACCGAGCTGCACCTGCGGCCGATCCGGGAGGCGGACACCGCGCTCGACCATCCCGCCGTGATGGGCTCCCGAGAGCGCCTGTGGGAGATCTTCGGTCCCGCCTGGCCTGGCCCAGGGAGACGATGACCTATGAAGAGGACCGCATCGACCTGCTGCGGCACGAGAAGGAGATAGCGGCACACCAGTCGTTCAACTACGCGCTGCTGGACGAGGCGGAGACGACGCTCCTCGGGTGCGTCTACATCGATCCGCCCGAGCGCACCGGCGCCGACGGCGAGGTCGCCTGGTGGGTGGTGGACGAGCTGGTCGGCGGCGAGGTGGAGCGCGCGCTCGACGCGCTGGTGCCACGGTGGATCGCCGCCGACTGGCCCTTTCAGCGGGCCCGTTTCCTGGGCCGCGACACCACTTGGCAGGACTGGCTCGCGCTGCCGCGTGCCTAGCCCGGTTCGGCCCGTCAGTGCCTGGAAGGCGTCGTTCCCGACGTTCAACGTCAGCAAGGCGTCGTTCCAGGCATGCCCACGCCGCGCGCCTAGCCCCTGCTGAGGCGCAGCGCGTGGTAGGTGACCGTCAGCTCGGGCTTCACGAGGTCCCGGCTCGACAGGACCTCGCGCACGAAGCCGGCCTCGTCGGCCACCCGGTGCAGATAGTCGAGGTCACCCGAGGTGCCGAAGAACATGAGGATGCGCCCGCCGTCCGCCAGATGCCGGTCCGCCCGGGTGAGAAACCGGGTCAGCGCCCCATAGTTCTCGTCGGTCATGCTCGCTTCGAGCAGGTCACGCGGCGCGAACCAGCGGAACGGCGGATCGAAGATCATCAGATCGAACCGGCCGTCGACGGCCGAGAACACGTCGCTCTCGGCGAACTCGATCCGGTCGGCCACCCCGTTGAGTTCGGCATTCGCGACCGCGGCGGCCACGGCGAGCGGGTTGACATCCACGCCGAGCACGGCCCGCGACCGCGACGCGGCGAGGATCGCGTTCACCCCGGAGCCGGTGCCCATGTCGAGCACCCGGTCGGTCTCCCGGACCTCGGCGAGCACCGCGCGGCCGAGCAGCTCCGAGGCCGGGGCGGGCGGGAACACCTGCGGCGGCACCACGAACTCCCGCCCGAGGTAGGTCAGGCGCAGCTCACCGACGTCCCGCAGCGACTCGTACGCGGCCTCGTGCCACTCTCTAATCCGCTGTTCGTCCACTTCGGACACCGAAGGACGATAACTGTTCATCTGCCGGAAGGTAGCAACTTTCCGGCCCGGACGCCCCTGAATTGGCAGCGCAGGTCAGCGGCGGATGCGGGACATCTCCGGGTCGAACAGCGGCTCGGCGGCGACGGTCGCCGGGTAGCGCTCGCCGAAGTACTCCACCTCCACCGGCGTGCCGGGTTCGAGCACCGGCAGCCAGGCGTACGCGATCGCCCGGCCGATCGTGTGGCCGTACGCGGCACTCGTGACGTAGCCCGCCGGGCGGCCGGCCACGTACACGGGTTCCTTGCCCAGCACCACTTTCTCCATGGTAAGGCAGGTGAGCTTCCTGGTCGGCGGCGCGAGGTCGACCAGGGCCGAGCGGCCGACGAAGTCACCCTTGTCGAGCTTCACGGCGAACCCGACGCCCGCCTCGTACGGGTTGTGTTCGGTGGTCATGTCCACGCCCCACAGCCGGTAGCCCTTCTCCAGCCGCAGGCTGTTGAACGCGGCCCGCCCGCCCGCCACCACGCCGAGGGACCGGCCGGCCGACCAGAGCGTGTCCCACAGCTTCAGGCCGTTGTCGGCGCTCGTGTACAGCTCCCACCCCAGTTCGCCCACATAGGACACCCGCAGCGCGGTGACCGGGACGTGCCCGATGTAGCAGCGCACGGCACGGAAGTAGCCGAGTCCCTGGTGTGAGAAGTCCGATGTGGTCAGTGGTTGCACGAGGTCGCGGGCGAGTGGGCCCCAGACGCCGACGCAGCACGTGCCGCCGGTGGTGTCGCGCACGGACACGCCGGCCGGAGCGTGCCGCAGGAGCCGGTCGAGGTCGAGGTTGCCGTTGGCGCCGATCTGGAAATGCTGGTCGGCCAGCCGGGCGACCGTGAGGTCGCTGCGGACCCCGCCCGCCTCGTCGAGCAGCAGCGTGTAGGTGACCGACCCGACGCGCTTCACGAGGTTGTTGGTGGTCATGCGCTGCAGGAAGTCCAGCGCGCCGGGGCCGGTGACCTCCAGTCGCTTCAACGGTGTCATGTCGTAGAGAGCGACCCGTTCGCGGGTGGCGCGTGCCTCGGTGGCGGCGATCGGCGACCAGTACCGCGCGGCCCACTCGTCGCGGTCCGGCGCCTCGCCCGGCGGGTTGGTCTCGAACCAGTGCGGCCGTTCCCAGCCGGCCGCCTCGAGGAAGTACGCGCCGAGTTCCCGCTGCCGTGGGTAGAACGGGCTGGTCCGAAGTGGACGCGGCTCGTCCATGGGCTGCAACGGGTGTACGACGTCGTAGACCTCCACGAAGTTCCGCGCGCCGCGCTTGGCCACGAAGTCCGGTGCCAGCTGGACGTCCTCGAACCGGTGCAGGTCGCACTCGTGGAGGTCGGTGGGCGACCGGCCGTCGACGATCCACTCGGCCGTCGCCTTCGCCACGCCGGCCGAGTGGGTGACCCACACCGCCTCGGCCACCCAGAAACCCTTGACCTCGCGGGATTCCCCGATCAGCGGGAACCCGTCCGGGGTGAACGAGAAGATCCCGTTGAACGCGTCGTCCACCTTGGACTCGGCGAGGCCCGGCAACAGGTCGACCGCGTCACGCCACGACGGTGCGAAGTCCTCCTCCGTGAACGACAGCATCGACGGCATCACCGGGGCGTCGCGCGGTGGTTCGGCCACGGGCATCGGCCGGTGTGCGTAGGAGCCGATGCCGAGGCGGTCGACGTGCTCGCGGAAGTAGAGGTCACGGTCCTGGTGACGCAGGATCGGAAGGGTGGCGTCGACCGTGCGGCCGGAGAGCGCGGGCAGCGGCGTGGTGGTGGCGTACTGGTGGGCGAGCGGCTGCAGCGGCACGGTCAACCCGACGAGCCGGCCGACCGACGGTCCCCAGAACCCGGCGCAGCAGACGACGATGTCCGCGGCGAACTCGTCGCTCGTGGTGACCACGCCCGTGACCCGCCCGCCTTCGACGCGGACGTCGACCACCTCCTGATGGGCGAGGAACCGGGCGCCGCGGTCGATGGCACGCCGCGCCTGGGCCTCGCCCGCGGTGACCGCCTTGGCGAGCCCGTCGGTCGGGGTGTGGTAGCCGCCGAGAATCCGATCCGGGTCGAGGAGCGGGTGCAGCGCGACGCACTCGTCGGCCGTGCGCAGGTGGGCGTCGAGCCCGTAGGCGCTCGCCCAGCCGTGCTTGCGGTGCAGGTCGGCCCAGCGTTGCGGTGTTGTCGCCACCTCGAGCCCGCCGACCTGGTTGAACACGCCGAGGTCGACGTACTTGGCGACCGTGTAGGCGGCGAACTCGGTCATCGTCTTGCTCGGGTTGGTCTGGAACACCAGGCCGGGCGCGTGGGAGCTGGAGCCGCCGGTGGCGAACAGCGGACCCTGTTCGAGCACGGTGACGTCGGTCCAGCCCCGCATCGTCAGCTCGTCGGCCAGCGCACAGCCGACGATCCCGGCCCCGATGACGACGACCTTCATGCTGTTTCTTCCTGCAGAACCTGTAGAGCGATACGCAACAGTGTCGGTGCTGCCGGTTGGCCGGTCAACCCCGCGCCCGGGAGGAGTCCCCACCGTCCGGCCATAGCGTGCCGGCCATGACGAAGACACGGATGCCAGGAGTGCTGTGGGTGGTGCTGGTCGTGCTCGTCCTGCAGGCGGCGGTCAACGGCTTCGCCGGCTTGCTGCTGCAGGACGAGATCGACGACCGGCTGGAGCACGGTCAGGAGGTGGCGAACTCGGGCCTCGTGCACACGCTGCTGTACCTGTCGTACACGGTCGCGGTCGTCCTGCTGGTCTGCGTGGTGTTCCTCGCGCTGCGCCGGCCGTGGGCGCGCTACCCGGTGTACGCGATCGAGGGGCTGGCCATCGTCAACGGGCTGATCGTCCTGGTGGCGGGCGGCGGGCTGGCCGGGCTGGTGGGCATGGCGATCGCCGCTGGGTTGCTCGTGATGCTGGCTCAGCCCACGGTGGGCGACTGGCTGGCCGGCAACGTCGACGGCCCGCCCCCGGCCGCCTGGCCCCACACCGTCTGACGGACGCGGGGCCGGCACTTGTGCGCCGGCCCCGCGATCCAGTCAGCAGGTGCCCTGGTCGTCGATCGTGAAGATGTCCGTCGGGCCCCAGCCGCCGAGGCCGGCGGTCGGGCCGGACTCGATGGCCCAACGGGACCAGCCATCGGCGGTCCACTCGAGCATCGCGCCGCGGGTGCCGGGCCACACCCGCACGCGCTCCGCGCCACCCGGGGCGTGCACCTGGAGGTCGTACTGGATCTCGAAGTACCCCCTGTTCAAGCAGTCCTGTTCAGCGGCACTCGCCGGCGCCGCCATCAGCACACTCGCGGTGCCCATGGCGGCCCCGACCGCAAGCGTGCGCAGCATCTTGACCACGTGTTCGACTCCTTCGACTAGACCGATCGGACGGGAGTCGACGCTAGGTACCGGGACTGTCACATGCCTGTCGCCGCGCTGTCAGCCGGGCCGCACTCGGCGATCATGGTCAACGCGGTCGAGGCGCCGGGAGCGAGATCGGTCAGTGGACCGAGCACCTCGCACTCGACGATGCGCGCGGGTGGATCGAGGTCACCGAGCGCGGCGATCGGCGACGGCAGGGGATGTTCGAGCCAGACCTCCAGCGGTGAGCCGAGATCCGGGTACTCGGCGTACTCGTCGACGTCGAAGCTCAGCGTGGCACGCAGGCCGTCGCGGTCGTAGGTGACCCAGCCGGCGGATCCGGGAAACCGAGCTTGCCCACCACGTCCTGGTTCGGCACCAGCACTCGCCCGTCGGCGGTCGGTTCGTAGCGCGGGTTTCCCGTCCCGGCAACGAGATCGACCACCGGGCGCGGCACCCCGGGCCGCAGCCCGACGGTCACGTCGCCGCCGCCCGGGAACTGCGTGACGTTCCACAAAGCCCACCGCACGGGCCGGTCACTGTCGTTGGTGGCACTGAGGTTCAGCCGGTACGCGGGCCGGCCGGGCACCAACTAGAACCGCCGGGTGATCCGCAGCCCGGTACGCGGATCGAGACCGCTGGTCAGGGTGACCGCACCCGGCGCCTGGTCCACCGTGTACGGACCGGAGTCGAGCACCGGGTCCGGCGGGCCCGCCCACTGGTCCTGCGGCGCGGGCCAGGTCTTGTCACCGCCGTAGTTGACCCAGTCCCCCATCCGCCCGGCGTTCGGCGCGAACACGTGTCCACCCACCGGCAGCAGCGCGGCGTCCACATAAGAGCTGTTGCGCCACAGGAACTCCCGCCCACCCACCTGGACGGACAGCAGCCGCCCGCCGAGCGCCGGCACGAAACCCAGCCGCACCAGGCCGTTGTCCAGACAGACGGGGCTCACCACTCGGCCAGACCACCGTCTTCGTGGCGCCACACGGGCGTGCGCCAGGCGTGTCCGGTCTCGGCCGCCCGCCGCACGGCCGCCTCATCGATCTCGATGCCCAGCCCCGGCCCGGTCGGCCGGGCCACATAGCCGTCGGTGAACGCGAACGGCGACGGGTCGGTCAGGTAGCCGGCCAGCTCGACACCACCGTGGTAGTGCATGCCGACGCTCTGTTCCTGGATGAGAAAGTTCGGCGTGGCGAAGGCGACCTGCAGGCTGGCGGCCAGGGAGATCGGCCCAAGTGGACAGTGCGGGGCGAGCGACGCGCCGTACACCTCGGCCATGGCGGCGATGCGCCGCGACTCGGAGATCCCGCCGGCATGCGAGGGATCCGGCTGCACCACGGCCACCCCGGCGTCGAGCACGTCCTTGAAGTCCCACCGCGAGTACAGCCGCTCCCCGAGCGCGATCGGCGTCGTCGACGCCGACACGATGGACGCGAGCGCCGGTCCCTTGATCTCCGGCGGGATCGGCTCCTCCACGAACATCGGCTGCACTTCCTCGAGCATCCGCACGAGCCGCCGCGCCATGGCCGGCGAGACGCGGCCGTGGAAGTCGATGGCCAGGTCGCGGTCCGGGCCGAGCGCGGCCCGCGCCTCCATCGCCCGCTCGACCGCCGCGTCGGCCTGCGCAGGCGACGCGATCGGGCCCATCGGCCCGGAGACGTTCATCTTCACGGCCGTGAACCCGGCCGCCACCTGCGCGGCCACCGCGTCGTGGATCCCGGCCGGCCGGTCGCCACCGACCCACGAGTACACCCGGACCTTGTCCCGCACGGGCCCACCGAGCAGCTCGTGCACCGGCGCCTGCCGGACCTTGCCGGCGATGTCCCAGAAGGCGTGGTCGTAGCCGGACAGCGCACTGGAGAGCACCGGCCCGCCGCGGTAGAAACCCGCGCGCCGCAACACCTGCCAGTTGTCCTCGATGCGCAGCGGGTCCTGCCCGATCACCAGGTCCGCCATCTCGTGCACGGCCGCGCGCACCGTCTCGGCGCGCCCCTCGACCACCGGCTCACCCCAGCCGACGATCCCCTCGTCGGTGCTGACCTTCAGGAACAGCCACCGCGGCGGCACGAGAAACGTCTCGATGTCCGTGATCTTCACTCGGTCCCCTACCTCGAGTCCTTCGTGGCCGACCAGCCGCCGTCGACGAGCAACTCCGCGCCGGTGACGAACGACGCGGCCGGCGAACACAGGAACGCGATCGCCGCCGCCACCTCGGCCGGGTCACCGAGCCGACCGGCCGGGGTGGCGGCCACCGTGCGCTCCCGGTCCGCCTGCCCGATCTTGTCCCAGGCGCCGGTCAGCACCGGGCCGGGCAACACGGCGTTCACCCGCACGCCGGGCGCGTAGTCGACGGCCAGCTGCCGTGCGAGCGACACGAGCGCGCCCTTGGTAGCCGCGTACGCCGGGCGGCCGGGCAACCCGAAGTGTGCGTGCACGGACGACACGAGCACGGCGCCGCCCCGGCGCTCCGCGAGCGTCGGCAGGCACGCCTTGAACGCCAGGTACGCGGCCGTCAGGTTGACCGCCAGCTGCCGGTCCCAGTCGGCGCGATCCTGCTCGTGCAGCGGCCGGATGACGCTGATGCCGGCGTTGCTGACGAGCGCGTCCACCCCGCCGGCCACTCGCACGGCCGTGTCCACGGCGGATCGCCAGGTGTCGGCGTCGGCCACGTCACCGGTCACCGAGTGGAACCCCTCGGCCGGGACGAGGTCGACGGCCACCACCGCATATCCGTCGGCCGACAACCGGCGGGCGGTCGCGGCGCCGATACCCGACGCCGCACCGGACACCACCGCGCACCGCGACCGATCCGTCGACATGAAACGTTCCTACACTCAGAGCACTGACTGGTCAAGATTAATTCATAAAATACGAGTAGATGGAGTACGGTGACCGCCATGGAACTGGTCTGCGTGGGCTGCTACACGTCGGTCGCCGGGAACGGCAACGGGATCCGGACGTACTGGCACGACAGCGGAACACTGACCCCGGCGAGCGAACTGGCCATGTCGTCGCCGTCCTGGCTGACCTGGCACCCGGCGCTCCCCGTTCTGTACGCGGCCAACGAGTCCGCCGACGGCGAGATCACCATGGTCGTGCCGGACGGCCCCGGCCAGCTGATCTCCGTGGCTTCCGTGCCGAGCGGCGGCGCCGACCCGTGCCACCTGGCCGTCACGCCCGACGGCCGGCACCTGTTGTGCAGCAACTACTCCAGCGGCAGCCTCGCGGTGTTCGCGCTGGACGAGGCCGGCCTGGTCACCGACCGGACGGACCTGGTGACCCACGGGGGCAGCGGCCCGGTGGCGGACCGCCAGGAGAGCGCGCACGTGCACATGGCCGTGCCGCTCGACACCCCGGACGGCACGGTGGTGAGCGCGGTCGACCTCGGCACCGACGAGATCCGCTCCTACACCCTGGCCCCGAACGGTTCCCTCGCCCCGCTGACCGTGTCGGCCATGCCGCCGGGCACCGGACCGCGCCAGTTGGTGCGCCGGCCGGGCACCGAGTTCGCCTATGTGCCAGGAGAGTTGGCCGGCACGCTGGTCACCGTGCGGGAGGGTCCAATCGGGACGTTCACGCCCGTGTCGGTGGTGCCGGCCACCGCGACGCCATACACCGACGGCCCGAACTACGTGGCACACCTGGAAATCCTCGGCGACCGGCTGTATTTGTCGAACCGCGGCCCGGACGTCATCACCGAGTTCGACCTGGCGGGCGAGCAACCGAAGGCGGTGGCCGACCACCCGTGCGGCGCTTTCCCGCGCCACTTCGCGATGGCGGGCGACCGGTTCTTCGTGGCTGGTCAGAAAGAGGACGCGGTCGTGTCGGTGCCGCGCGCCGGCGGCGAGGCCGTTCGGTATGCCACCGGCACCCCCACGTGCGTGGTGTTCAGGTGACCCGGTCGCGGCATCGGCCGCGTGGGGTCCACGGACAGACGGTGGAGGTTCTGGCCAACCGGATCATGGCCGGTGAGTATCCCGAAGGCGCGACCCTCGATCTGCCGACCTTGCGCGAGGAGCTGGACGTCAGCCTGACGGCGCTGCGGGAGGCGCTGAAGGTGTTGTCCGCCAAGGGAATGATCGACGCACGGCAGAAGCGCGGCACGTTCGTGCAGCCGCGCACGTCATGGAACATGCTGGACGCGGACGTGATGCGCTGGCGTATCACGTCCTCGACCGACCCCGGCCTGTTCGGCCAGCTGACCGAGGTGCGAGCGGTGGTCGAGCCGGCGGCCGCGCGGATGGCGGCCGAGCGGGCCACCGACGCGGACCTGGCGGAGCTGGCGACCGCGCTGGACCTGATGGCCACGGCGGAGTCGGTCGACGCGGCCGTCGACGCGGACATCGCCTTCCACCGACGGCTGCTGTTGGTCACGCACAACGACTTCCTGGCCCAGATCGCGCAGATCATCGCCATCGGGCTGGCGGAGCGGGACCGGATCGTCCATCACGCCACACCGTCGGACGACCCGGTCCCCTCCCACCGCGCGGTGCTCGACGCGGTCGTCGCCCACGATCCGATCGCCGCCGAACGCGCCATGCGCGCGCTGGTGGACAAGTCGATCGCCGACCTGAAACGCGCCACCCGCTGAAATGGGTTTGCGGACCCGACCGGCTTCACTGGAGAGTGCCCGACTGTGGACCACGACGACCTGATCATGCGCCCGATCACCGGGCACGAAGAGCTCGCCCTCTTCTGCCGGCTGCCCTACGTCCTCAACGACGAGCTGGAGGACGACCTCGCGGCCGGCCGTCGCCGGCCGGACTGGATGTGGGTGGCCCTTCGCGGCGACCACCTGGTGGCCAGGGTCGCGTGGTGGGGTCGCGCCGGCGACGACACACCGGCCGTCCTGGACGTTCTCGACTGCGACGCGGACCAGGTGGACGTCGGCGTGCGGCTGCTGCGCACGGCCATGGCCGAGGTGATCCCGGCGGGCACCCGGCCACCGGCGTACAGCCGCAGCGTCCCACCCGACTGGCGCGAGGGCGTGGCCAGGCGCCTCGTCGAGGATCGCATGGGCGCCGTGGAAAAGACCGGCGCCCACCTGTTCGTCGAACGGCTGCGTTTCGAGTGGCGGCAGGGGACGCCGATTCCCGAGCCGAGTGGGCGCCTGGCGTTCCGGCCGGTCGGTGACACCGAGGAGATCCTCGCCATGATGACGCTGGTCCTGGACGGGACGTTGGACGCGCACAGCAGGGACGACCTGACCCGGATGTCCGCCCGCGAGGCGGCGGTCAAACACTACGAGGGCGAACTCGCGCACTACCGGAGCCCGCGGGACTGGTGGCGGGTGGCGACGCTGCCGGACGGTACGCCGGTCGGGTTCGTCACCCCGGCTCGCAACGACTACAACCCGATCATCGGCTACCTGGCCGTACTGCCCGCGCACCGGGGCAACGGCTACATCGACGAGATCCTCGCCGAAGGCACCCGCGTCCTCAGCGCGCAGGACGTCCCGCGCATTCGGGCGGCCACCGACCTCGGCAACACGCCCATGGCCAAGGCGTTCCAGCGCGTCGGCTACGTCAACTTCGAACGCACGATCATGATGGCCTGGGACTGATCAGCGGGACTGGACGGGGTTCGTCAGCGTGCCCAGGCCGTCGATGGTCACGGCGACCGTCTGGCCCGCGGTCATCGGGCCGACGCCCGCCGGGGTGCCCGTGAGGATCACGTCGCCCGGCAGCAGGGTCATCACCCTGGAGATCCACTCGATCAGCTCCGGCACCTCGTGCAGCAGCATGGCCGTGTGGGAGTCCTGTTTGGTCTCACCGTCCAGCGTCGTGGTGATCGCCAGGTCCGCCGGGTCGGCGGCGGTCTCGATCCAGGGACCGAGCGGGCAGAACGTGTCGTGCCCCTTGGCCCTGGTCCACTGGCCGTCTGCCTGCTGCTGGTCGCGGGCGGTCACGTCGTTGGCGATCGTGTAGCCCAGCACCACGTCCTTCGCCTGCGCGGCCGGCACGTCCCGGCACGGCCGGCCGATCACCACGGCCAGCTCACCCTCGAAGTCGACCCTCGTCGAGTCCGGCGGCAGCTTGATCGGCGCGCCCGGCCCGATCACCGAGGTGGACGGCTTCAGGAAGATCACCGGGTCGGCCGGCGCCTCGCCACCCATCTCGCGGGCGTGGTCGGCGTAGTTCTTGCCGACGCACACCACCTTCGACGGGAGGATGGGGGCCAGCATCCGGACATCGGCCATGGGCCAGCTCTTGCCGGTGAACGTGGGCGTGCCGAACGGGTGGTCGGCGACCTCCCTGGCGGTGAGGGCGGCGAGGTCCTCCCCCTCGCCCTCGACGGTCACGAAGGCCACACCGGCCGGATGAGCAACTCGAGCAATTCGCACGGGTGCGAGCCTAAGTGGTCGGCTTTGGAAGTTCTTCGGGGGTGGTTCGGCGGTCAGGCGGGGTTGTCGAGGTAGAGGCTGCAGGCGCAGTCGAGGGCTTCTTCGGGGCTGCCGGTGGGGAACCCGGAAGGCAGGATCTGGTTCTCGTAGCGGTCGCTGCTGGCTAGGTAGAGCCCGAAGCCCCAGTGGCGGGCTGAGCCGCCGTATCGCAACCGGATCAAGGGTTGCACGGTTCCGTCGGGTAGGTGTGCTTCGACGTAGACGAAGGCGCTGCGGTAGCGGAACTCCAGCTCGCCTGCCTGCGGCCAGTGTGTTGCGGCGTGGGCGCGTAGCCGTTGTCCGACAGAGATCTTGGTGGACTCCGGTGGGGTAGCCATGACCGACATCGTGCCTGACCGGCATCCTGGGCGCCGCCCCGAATTGTCGATCATGAAACGAGTCCTGTGATGTCTGTTGTGGCGGCCTGTTCGGTGAGGGTGACCGGCGCGATACGGCGGGTGCTGACCAGGCGTGCTCAGGGTCAGAAGACGCCGTATCGGGACAAGGTCCGTGCCCGGATCGTGTTGCTGGCCGCCCGGCGGTGGCCGAGCGCCGCGATCGCGGCGGAGGTGGGCGTCTGCGTGGACACGGTCCGGACCTGGCGGGGCCGGTTCGCGGCGCAGGGGGTGGCGGGGTTGGCCGATCGTGCCCGGTCGGGGCGGCCGCCCCGGTTCAGTCCGGTGCAGGTCGCACAAGTGAAAGCCCTGGCCTGCCAGTTGCCGGCCCGGGCGGGAGCGCCGTTGTCGCGGTGGTCGTGTCCGGAACTGGCCCGCGAAGCGGTGGCGCAGGGCGTGGCGGAGGCGATCTCGGCGTCGACGGTGTGGCGGTGGCTGACACGGGAGGCGATCAAACCATGGCAGTGCCGGTCATGGCTGTTCCCGCGTGACCCGAACTTCACCGCGAAGGCCGAACGGGTGCTGGACCTGTATGAGCGTCGCTGGAACGGCAGGAGGCTGGGACCGGACGAGTATGTGATCTCCAGCGATGAGAAGACCTCCATCCAGGCCCGCTGCCGCTGCCACCCCAGCCTGCCGCCCGGCAAGGCCCGGATGATGCGGGTCAACCATGAGTACGAGCGGGGTGGCGCGCTGGCCTACCTGGCCGCCTACGACGTGCACCAAGCCCGGGTGTTCGGCCGCTGCGCGCCCTCCACAGGTATCGCGCCGTTCATGGCGTTGGTCGAGCAGGTCATGACGTGTGAGCCGTATGCCTCGGCGAAGCGGGTGTTCTGGATCGTGGACAACGGATCCTCCCACCGCGGCAAGAAAGCGATCGATCGGCTGGCTGCGCGGTTCCCCAACGCCGTCATGGTGCACACCCCAGTGCATGCCTCCTGGTTGAACCAGGTGGAGGTCTACTTCTCCGTAGTGCAACGCAAAGTCGTCTCTCCCAACGACTTCACCAACCTGGCCGAAGTCGAACAACGACTAACCGACTTCGAGACACGCTACAACGCAACCGCGAAGCCCTTCCAGTGGAAGTTCACCCGCGACGATCTCCACGACCTGCTCGCACGGATCGATCAGCACGAACACCAGGATGCCATCGGCGAGCTCGCACACACAGCATGATCACCCCCGAAGAACTTCCAAACGGGACCACTAAGGACGCCCGGTTGCCGGCTGTGCGGCGGACCCGGTTCTGTCGGTGGCGGTGCCTAGTCTCACCCCAGGACATGCAAATGCCCCGGCGATATGCCAGTACCAGGCTGACAGGGATCTCTCCGGGGCTCGCTCAAATACCACGCGACATCCAGGAGCAATCCGATGTCAGCAGCACCGTGGACGGTCCAGTGGCTGTCGTCGGTCCGGCGCGACCAGCCGCGCCGTGGTGGCTGCTCGACCCGGACAGACCGGGCAAGCCACCACATCACGTGAATGGACCATTCGCTCGGTCAGGTTGTCCACAGGTCCCTGGGAAATCCCGTTTTGTCGGTACTGCCCGATAGACTGGACCCAGGGGCGCCCCCAGGGACGGGGTGGGGCCTGCATCGCGCGCGAGGATGTTGATCTTCAGGTGCTGCGAGCAGAGGCGGCGAGAGCCAATCATGCGGCCTGGCCTGCCCCGCACGCGCCAGGCCAGGCCGCCCCAGGGACCGCATGGGCCGTTCGGTTGGCGCGGGGCCACAGGGTTACGCGAGCGGCGCCGCTGGGAGGGTTACCGCCTGGGCCAGTGCCACGGGTTGGCTGGGTGGCGAGGAGCGGTGAACTCGCGGCGGGAACCGCGAACTCGCGTGCCGGAACCGCGAACTCGCGTGCCGGAACCGCGAACTCGGGTGCCGGGGCGGCGAACTCGTATGGGGAACGCGAACGGGGGCCGGTCAGGTGCTCGATCTCGCACCCGCCGGCTGAGGGCGCCAGGTCGCCCGGTTGCCGGCTATGCGGCGACCCGCCCGCCTGCTTATGTCGAAGGCACCACCCCTGCTGTGACATCGGAGATCGTTATGCAACGTCTCTTGGCCGTGCTCACGCTCCTGTTCGCCTACCTGCTCGGCTTACCCACCACCGCGACAGCGACGACCTCGGCGCCAGCCCCGCTGGGCGGCGGCTCAGTGCTCTTCCACCCGTCCGGCTCGGGACGCTGCACGACCGCCTTCGCGGCGTACGACAGCACCTCGACCGGATACCTGGTTGCCGGCCCCGGTTGCACGGGCGGTACGTCGACCTTGCTGTACAGCGGCAACAACGTCCTCGTCGGACCCATCGTCGCCGCGCCGACGCCCTTCGGCGGGTACGTCGTCGTCCGGGTGACCAACACGGCGGCGTGGCAGCTGGTGCCCTGGCTGGACACCGGCTCGGGCCGCATCGTGATCCGCGGTTCGGCCGAGACCCCGGTCGGCGGATCGGTCTGCCTCATCGACCGAACCACCGGCCTGCGCTGCGGAACGATCACGGCGAAGAACGTGACCATCGCCTACCCCTGGGGCACGGTCACCGGGCTCACGAGAACCAACATCTGCGTCCAGCCGGGCGCCATCGGCACCGCCTACGTCTCCGGCGATCAGGCCCAGGGCGTCCCGCTCGGCGGTTCCGGCAGCTGCACGATCGCCGGGAGCAGCTACTTCCAACCGATCAACAGGATCCTCGCCACCTACGGGCTGAGGCTGCTCACCGGCTGAGCGCGGGCTGCCTTGTGGACCAGGGCGTCGCACAGGGCGAGCCAGCTCGCCTCGACGATGTTGCCGTGCACGCCGACCGTGGTCCACTCGCGCTCGTGATCGGTCGACTCCACCAACACCCTGGTCACGGCGTCCGTACCCGGCGACTCCGTGAGAATGCGCACCTTGTAGTCGGTCAACCGGACGTCGTCGAGCCACGGCAGGTGCGGGGACAGCGCCCGGCGCAGCGCCGCGTCCAACGCGTGGACGGGGCCGTTGCCCTCCGCCGTGGCGATCACCCGCGAGCCGGCCACCTGCACCTTCACGGTCGCCTCGGACACGATCTCGCCGTCCGAGCGGTGGTCGAGGATCACTCGGTAGGACTCGAGCGTGAAGGGCGCACCGGCCACGGCCGCCTGCTCGGCCTCGGCGACCTCGCGGCGCAGCAACAGTTCCAGCGACGCGTCGGCCGCCTCGAACGACCAGCCGCGCGCCTCGAGTTCCTTCACCTTGCGCAACGCGCTGGTCAACGCGTCCGGCTGGCCGGCCAGGTCGACCCCGAGCTCACGTCCTTTGAGCTCGAGGCTGGCCCGGCCGGCCATCTCCGTTACCAGCACCCGCATGTCATTGCCGACCACGGTGGGATCGATGTGGTTGTACAACAACGGATCCACCTTGATCGCGCTCGCGTGCAGCCCCGCCTTGTGAGCGAAGGCCGACGACCCGACATATGCCTGGTGGGTGTCGGGTGCGATGTTCGCGATCTCGGCAAGGGCATGCGAGATCCTGCTCAGCTCGGTCACACGTCCGGCGGGTAGCACCGGCATGTCGAGCTTGGTCACGAGGTTGCCGAGCACGGCGAACAGGTCGGCGTTGCCCGCGCGTTCGCCGTAGCCGTTGGCCGTGCACTGCACGTGGGTGGCGCCGGCCTGGACGGCGGCGATGCTGTTGGCCACGGCGCAGCCGGTGTCGTCCTGGCAGTGGATGCCCACCCGGAAACCGGTCCGCGCGATGACCTCCCCGACCGTGTCGGCGAGCTGCAGCGGCAGCTGGCCACCGTTGGTGTCGCACAGGACGGCGACGTCCGCGCCCGCCTCCATGGCCGCGCTCAGCACGCGCAGCCCGCAGTCGGGGTCGTGGGCGAAGCCGTCGAAGAAGTGCTCGGCGTCGAGGAAGACCCGGCGCCCCTCGCCGACCAGGAAGGCGACCGTGTCGCGCACCATCTCGGCCGCCTCGGTCACGTCGGTGCGCAGCGCCCGCTCGATGTGCCGCACGTCGGACTTGGCGACCAGCGTGATGACCGGCGCCTGCGCGTCGAGCAGCGCGCGGACCTGCGGGTCCTTGTCGGCCGTGGTGCCGGCGCGGCGGGTCGAACCGAACGCGACGAGCGCCGCGTGCCGGAGGGTGAGGTCGCCGGCCGCCGCGCGGGCGAAGAACTCCGTGTCCTTGGGCATGGCGCCCGGCCAGCCGCCCTCGATGTAGCCGACGCCCAGCTCGTCGAGCAGCCGCGCGACAGCCAGCTTGTCGGCCACCGAGTACGAAATGCCCTCCCGCTGGGCCCCGTCGCGCAGGGTCGTGTCGTACACGTGGAACGTGTCACCGAGCGGGGTGTCGGCGGGCGCCGTGCGGGTCACGTGCTTGCCTTTCGTCCGGGTCGAGGCAACAAAAAAACCCCCCGCGGGATGCGAGAGGTCAGCGCGCCGGGTGTGTAGCTCAGCTACCCAGCGCGCTCATCGATAATGATCACAACGAAGTTGGTCACGATCGGATCGTGCCACACGGGCTCGAGAGGTACCAATTCGCGGGCAGAACCTCCCACATGCCGGGACGCCGCTGGCCCCGGATTCCAGTCCCGGCGAGTCCCACGTTCAGAACCAGCGAGTCCCACGTTCAGAACCAGCGAGTCCCACGTTCAGAACCAGCGAGTCCCACGTTCAGAACCAGCGAGTCCCACGTTCAGAACCAGCGAGTCCCACAGAACCGGCGAGTCCCACGTTCAGAACCGGCGAGTCCCACAGAACCGGCGAGTCCCACAGAACCGGCGAGTCCCACGTTCGTGACCACAGAGTTGACGGCTCGCGACCGTGGGCTGGTTGGTGCCCGCCAGCTGGCGGGCACCAACGTGGGACTCGCTGGGGCTGAAGGTGGGACTCGCGGCGTTGTGGTCGATGTCCGCAGCTCCGAGACACGCCGCGAGCGCCGTTCCTGTGCGGAACGGCGCTCGCGGTTCGGGTCAGAGACCTGCGCTCGACGTCGGGTGGTTCGACGACACCAGTGCGGCCAACCGGTCGCCGATGGCGTACGTGCTGCCCGGCGACGGGTGGTCGCGGGTGGCCAGGTCGAACGCCACCGATGCCTCGATGCGCCTGGCCGCCTCGTGCTCGCCCAGGTGGTCGAGCAGCAGCGCCACCGACAGCACGGCGGCCGTCGGGTCGGCGATGCCCTGGCCGGCGATGTCCGGGGCACTGCCGTGCACCGGCTCGAACATCGACGGGTTGCGCCGCGTGATGTCGATGTTCCCGCTGGCCGCGAGGCCGATGCCACCGGTCACGGCCGCCACCAGGTCGGTGAGGATGTCACCGAACAGGTTGTCCGTGACGATCACGTCGAAGCGGCTCGGGTCGGTCACCATGTGGATGGTCGCCGCGTCGACGTGCTGGTAGGCCACCGTCACGTCGGGGTGCTGCAGCGACACCTCCTCGACCACGCGCGACCACAACGAGCCGGCGTGGGTGAGGACGTTCGTCTTGTGCACCAACGTGAGGTGCTTGCGGGGCCGGGCCACCGCACGGGCGAACGCGTCGCGCACCACCCGCTCGACGCCGTAGGAGGTGTTGACGCTCACCTCGGTGGCGATCTCGTGTGGAGTGTCCTTTCGCAACAGTCCACCGTTGCCGGCGTACAGGCCTTCGGTGCCCTCCCGGACGACGATCATGTCGATCTCGCCGGGGTGGGACAACGGGCTCTGCACGCCCGGATAGAGCCGCGCCGGACGTAGGTTCACGTGGTGGTCGAGCTCGAACCGCAGGCGCAGGAGCAGACCGCGCTCCAGGATGCCGCTCGGCACGGACGGGTCGCCGACCGCACCCAGCAGGATCGCGTCGTGCTGTCTGAGCTCACCGAGCACCGACTCGGGCAGCAACTCACCTGTCGAGTGCCACCGCGCGGCACCGAGGTCGTACTTCGCGACCTCGACATCGGGCACCACTTCGCCGAGCACCTTGAGTGCCTCGGCGATCACCTCCGGCCCGATCCCGTCACCGGGAATCACCGCGAGCCGCATGCACACCTCCCGGAGTATCGGGCTCTGGTCTATCGAAGTTGTTCACCGCAGATTACCGGGAAGAGGTCCGATGTCCGGTGCTGGCCACCCGACTAGGTGGTGTCGCACCCTCGACCGGCCAGTTCTCAGCCGAAGTCGACCGCTCGGATGATCGTCGCCTCCACCGCCGCACCGATCGACTCGAGGACCGAGGAGTCCACCATCCGCTCGACCCGCAGCAGCATGACCGCGTCGGTCCCGTCGGCCAGCTGGCTCAGCTGAGCCGCCTCGACGTTGATGCCGACCTTCCCGAGCAGGGTGCCGACCGTGCCCATGACGCCAGGGCGGTCGGTGTACTCGAGCAGCAGCAGCACGCCCTCGGCACGCAGGTCGAAGCCGCGGCCGTTGACCTCCACCAGCTTCTCCACCTGCGCGAGCCCGGTCAGCGTGCCGCCGACCGTCAGCGTCTGGCCGTCCGGGTAGACGGCGCGCAGCGTGACCAGGCTGCGGTGGTTCGCGCTCTCCGACTCCTTGCGCAGCTCGACCGCCACCCCCAGCTCCTCGGCCAGCCGAGGCGCGTTCACGAAGGTGACCTGATCCTCGACCACACCGGAGAAGACGCCGCGCATGGCGGCCAGCGGCAGCACCGAAACGTCCTCATTGGACAGTTCGCCGCGAACCTCGACGCTGATCGACGTGGGCGCCACGCTGCTGAGCGCGGAGAGCACGGTGCCGAGCTTCTGGGTGAGCGGCAGGAACGGCCGCACCTCCTCGCCCACCGCGCCGCCGGAGGCCACGTTCACCGCGTCCGGCACGAAGTCCCCGCGAAGCGCGAGCAGCGCCGACCTGGCGACGTCGGTACCCGCCCGGTCCTGTGCCTCGGTGGTCGAAGCGCCGAGGTGCGGCGTCACGACCACGTTGGGCAGGCCGAACAGCG
This sequence comes from uncultured Actinomycetota bacterium, assembly GCA_963826035.1. Classification (GTDB taxonomy): domain Bacteria; phylum Actinomycetota; class Actinomycetes; order Mycobacteriales; family Pseudonocardiaceae; genus Actinophytocola. Next base: position 122,122 of record CAWGVZ010000013.1, read on the forward strand.
GGCTCTCCGTGGTGGGCTCGGTGACGAACACGTCGATGCCGGCACCGCCGACCTGGCCGTCGCGGATGGCGTCCGCGAGCGCCTGCTCGTCGACCAGTCCGCCGCGGGCCGCGTTCACGATGATCACGCCCTGCTTGGCCTTCGCGAGCTGGTCGGCGCCGATCAGCCCCTTGGTCTCCGGGGTCTTCGGCAGGTGGATGGACACGAAGTCCGCGCGGGCGAGCAGCTCGTCGAGGCTGACCAGCTCGATGCCCAGCTGGGCGGCGCGCGCGGGCGAGACGTACGGGTCGTAGGCGATCAGGTTCGTGCCGAACGCGCCGATCCGCTGCGCGAACAGCTGGCCGATCTTGCCGAGGCCGACGACGCCCACGGTCTTGCCGTTGACCTCGACGCCCGAGTAGGAGCTGCGCTTCCACGCGCCTCCCTGCAGGCTGGCGTCGGCGGCCGGCACCCGGCGGGCGACCGCGAGCAGCAGCGCCACCGCGTGCTCGGCCGCGGAGACGATGTTGGAGGTGGGTGCGTTGACCACCAGGACGCCGCGGGTGGTGGCGGCGGGCACCTCGACGTTGTCCAGGCCCACACCTGCCCTGGCCACGACCTTCAACCGGGTCGTCGCGGCGAACACCTCGGCGTCGACCTTGGTGGCGGAACGCACGAGCAGCGCGTCGGCGTCCGCGACGGCGGACAGCAGCGCGGGACGGTCGGTGCCGTCGACGTGGCGGACCTCGACCTCGTCTCCGAGGACGTCGAGTACCGAGGGCGCCAGCTTCTCGGCGATGAGGACAACGGGGCGAGACTGCTGGGTCACGACGCGAACTCCAGAAGATTGCGCGATTGTTGGGGGCGCGGTTACAGCGCTGTAACCAACCGAGGGCAGTCTAGATGATTGATTCCGTGAAGATCATGTGAAGTGATCCCGGTTCAGGTCGTGGGAGGAGGGTGTCCAAGATCAAGGTGTGAGCAAAGACCTAGACACCCTCCTGACGGCACTGTACGTGTTCGTCGATGACCATGTGGTCCCACCTCGTGTCGGTCGTGGTCGCCGGCCGGAGTTGACTGACAGTGAACTGATCTGTCTCGCCGTGGCCCAGGTGTTACTTCGCTTTGACGGTGAACGCCGCTGGCTACGGCACCTTCACAGCGACCAGCAGTGGCGAGACATGTTCCCTTATCTGCCGAAGCAGTCCGGCTACAATAAGCGGTTGAGGGCTGTGTACCCGTTGCTGTGCAAGACGATCCTCGCGTTAGCCGCGTGCTGCCCGTCCTGGTTCGACGACCTGTGGATCACCGACGCGACCCCGGTGCCCTGCGGCATGTCGAAGGAAACAGTGAAACGCTCCGATCTGGCCGGGCACGCCAACTATGGCTACTGTGCGTCACACTCCCGGTGGTACTGGGGACTCAAGCTCTACCTGGTGTGCACCGGCGACGGCATGCCGATCATGTGGTGTCTGGCCGACCCCAAGATCGGGGAACGCGAGGTGCTCGCAGCGTTACTGGACAACAACCACCCTCTGATCCGCGACGGCCAGGTCCTGTTGGCGGACAAGGGTTTCTCCGGTGCGGAGTTCAAGGCACTCACCGAAACGATGGCACTGCGCCTGCTGCGCCCAGACCGCAAGGACGAGACCTACCGCAACGGCAACCTCGGCGGGGTACGGCAGTGGATCGAGTCGGTCAACCAGACCCTCACAAGCCAACTCGGCCTCGAACGCCACGCCGGACGCACCCCGACGGGAGTGTTCACCCGCGTCGCACAGCGCCTCCTGGCCATGGCCACCGGTATCTGGCACAACTGGCAAACCGACGTGACCAGCAAAAGGTCGCTGATCGCCTTCGACCACTAACACCAACTTCACGGAATCAATCATCTAGGAGGTTCGCTGAACCGGTACATCACCTGGTGAGCGAGGCGACAGTCCGCCTCGACCCGGCCATCACCCTTTCGGGTGGAGTATTCCGCTTGTCACTACCCCGCGAGTCCCACGTTCAACACCGGCGAGTCCCACGTTGAGACCGGGCGAGTCCCACGTTCGCGAACGTTGGGCACGCCGTACCCAACGTGGGACTCGCGTGTTCCCAACGTGGGACTCGCGTGTTCTGAACGTGGGACTCGCCGGGTTACCAGGGCTCGTCGAACTCGCCGGCTTTCGCGCCCTCCACGAACGCGTCCCACTCCGACTCGGTGAACACCAGCACCGTGTCGTCCGGGCCGGTGTGCTTCGAGTTGCGCATGGCGATGTAGGTGTTGCCGTCGGTGTGCGGCACGAAGGCGATCTCCACGTACTCGCCGTCCGGATCCGCGTCCGGCTCGGCCGCCCGCTGCCACTCGGCCTTCGTCAGGTCGAGGTTGCCGCGCACGTGTGCCTTGTCATCGAAGATCGGCGCCACGGCGCGCGTGTCCGGCTCGTCACTCATGGCGACCAAGCTAACCGATGCCCTGGGGGACCCGGTACTCCGATCCCCCAGGGCGAGCGGTCATGCCGTTTCGGTGATCGGCCGGTCGACCCAGGACATCAGGCCGCGCAGCTTGCGGCCGACCTCCTCGATCGGGTGCTGGTCGCCGGCCTCCACGAGCTTCTGGAAGTTCGGGCGGCCCGCCTTGTCCTCGGCCACCCACTCCTTCGCGAAGTCGCCGTTCTGGATCTCACCGAGGATCTTGCGCATCTCCTCGCGCACCGAGTCGTTGATCACCCGCGGGCCGCGGGTCACGTCGCCGAACTCGGCCGTGTCGGAGACCGAGTACCGCATCCGCGCGATGCCGCCCTCGTACATGAGGTCGACGATCAGCTTCAGCTCGTGCAGGCACTCGAAGTAGGCGACCTCGGGTGCGTAGCCGGCGTCCACGAGCGTCTCGAAAGCGCCCTGCACGAGCGCGGTCGTACCGCCGCAGAGGACCACCTGCTCGCCGAACAGGTCGGTCTCCGTCTCCTCGGTGAAGGTCGTCTTGATGACGCCGGCGCGCGCGCCGCCGATGCCCTTCGCGTAGGACAGCGCGAGTGCCTGGGCCGAGCCGGTGGCGTCCTGCTCGACCGCGATCAGCGCCGGTACGCCCTTGCCGTCCACGAACTGCCGGCGCACCAGGTGCCCGGGGCCCTTCGGCGCCACCATCGCGACGTCCACATTGGACGGCGGGGTGATGAGGTTGTAGCGGATGTTGAAGCCGTGGCCGAAGAACAGCGCGTCGCCGTCCTTCAGGTTGGGCGCGATGTCCTCGCCGTAGATCGACGCCTGCTTGGTGTCCGGCGCCAGGATCATGATCACGTCGGCCCACGCGGACACCTCGGCCGGGGTCTGGACCGTGAGGCCCTCCTCCTCGGCCTTGGCCCGCGACTTCGACGACTCCGGCAGTCCGATTCGGACGTCCACGCCCGAGTCCCGCAGGCTCAGCGCGTGCGCGTGCCCCTGGCTGCCGTAGCCGATCACGGCTACGCGGCGGCTCTGGATGATCGAGAGGTCCGCGTCGTCGTCATAGAAGATCTCGACTGCCATGCTGGTGTGTACTTCCTTTCCATACAGGTTCGGTGAAACTATCTGACGCCCGTCGCGGTGATCGAGCGCGGACCACGGCCGATGGCGACCATGCCGGACTGCACCATCTCCCGTACCCCGTAGGGCTCGAGCATGCGCAGCAGCGCCACCAGCTTGTCGGCCGTACCGGTGGCCTCGACGGTCACCGCCTCCGGGGAGACGTCGACCACCTTGGCGCGGAACAACTGCACGGTCTCGAGGACCTGGGTTCGCACGGTCGCGTCGGCACGCACCTTGACGAGCAGCAACTCCCGCTGGACCGAGACGTCCGGATCCAGTTCCACGATCTTGATGACGTTGACGAGCTTGTTCAGCTGCTTGGTCACCTGTTCGAGCGGCAACTCGTCCACGGCCACCACGATGGTCATCCTCGACACGTCGACGTGCTCGGTCGGGCCGACGGCCAGGGACTCGATGTTGAAGCCGCGCCGGGAGAACAGCCCCGCCACGCGGGCGAGGACACCCGGCTTGTTCTCCACCAGGACGCTGAGGGTATGTGTGGTCATCGCTCAGTCCTCATCGAACAGCGGGCGGATGTTCTGCGCCGCCATGATCTCGTCGTTGCCCTTGCCGGCCGCGACCATCGGCCACACCTGGGCGTCCTTCCCGACCACGAAGTCGATCACCACGGGCCGGTCGTTGATCTCCAACGCCCGGTGGATCACCTTGTCGACGTCCTCTTTGGACTCACAGCGTAGCCCGGCGCAGCCGAGCGCCTCGGCCAGCAGGGTGAAGTCCGGGATGCGGTGCTTGTGCGTGCCGAGGTCGGTCTGCGAGTAGCGCTCCGAGTAGAAGAGGTTCTGCCACTGGCGGACCATGCCCAGGTTGCCGTTGTTGATCACCGCGACCTTGATGGGCGCGCCCTCGATGGCGCAGGTGGCCAGCTCCTGGTTGGTCATCTGGAAGCAGCCGTCGCCGTCGATCGCCCAGACCACCTTGTCCGGGTGGCCGAACTTCGCGCCCATGGCGGCCGGCACGGCGAAGCCCATGGTGCCGAGACCGCCGGAGTTGATCCAGGTCGCCGGGTTCTCGTACTTCACGAACTGGGCGGCCCACATCTGGTGCTGGCCGACCCCGGCCGTGTAGATGGCGTCCGGCCCGGTGATCTGGCCGATCCGCTCGATCACGTACTGCGGCGAGAGCGCGCCGTCCGGTGGCCACTCGTAGCCGAGCGGGAACGTGTCCCGCCAGTTGTCGCACTGCTCCCACCACGGCGCCAGGTCGGTGGCGTTCTCCGTGCCCTCCGCCCGGACCGCGGTGATCAGCTCGGCGATGATCTCCTTGCAGTCCCCCACGATCGGCACGTCGGCGCGCCGGTTCTTCGAGATCTCCGCAGGGTCGATGTCCGCGTGCACGATGGCCGCGCCCGGCGCGAACGTGGACAGCTGGCCGGTCACCCGGTCGTCGAACCGGGCACCGAGCGCGATCAGCAGGTCGGCCCGCTGCATGGCGGCCACCGCGGCCACCGAGCCGTGCATGCCGGGCATGCCCAGGTGCTGGGGGTGCGAGTCGGGGAACGCGCCCTTGGCCATCAGCGTGGTGACCACCGGGATACCGGTCAGCTCGGCCAGTTCCAGCAACTCGGGCGACGCGTGCGCCTTGATCACCCCGCCGCCCACGTAGAGCACCGGCCGGCGGGCCTTGGCGATCAGCTTGGCGGCCTCGCGGACCTGCTTGCCGTGCGGCCGGGTGGTCGGCTTGTAGCCGGGCAGCCGCATGTCGGGCGGCCAGGAGAAACTGGTGGTCTCCTGCAGCACGTCCTTCGGGATGTCCACCAGGACCGGGCCGGGTCGGCCGGTGCTGGCGATGTGGAACGCCTCGGCGATCGTCCGCGGGATGTCCGCCGGATCGGTGACGAGGAAGTTGTGCTTGGTGATCGGAATGGTGATGCCGCAGATGTCGGCTTCCTGGAACGCGTCCGTGCCGATGAGCGCCCTGGACTGCTGGCCGGTGATGGCGACCACCGGGACGGAGTCCATGTTGGCGTCGGCCAGCGGGGTGACCAGGTTGGTGGCGCCGGGACCAGAGGTCGCCATGCACACGCCGACCTTGCCGGTGGCCTGCGCGTAGCCGGTGGCCGCGTGGCCCGCGCCCTGCTCGTGGCGGACCAGGATGTGGCGGACCTTCGTGGAGTCGAGCAGCGGGTCGTAGGCCGGGAGGATGGTGCCACCCGGAATGCCGAACACGACCTCGACGTCTACCGCCTCGAGCGACCGGACGAGCGACTGCGCACCGGTCACCCGAACGGGGGTTCCCGTCGGCGGCGCCGGCTTCGGTGGTCTTGCTCCTGGGGCCCGCGCGGGCCCGGGGGTGGCGGCGACCGAGTTGGGCCGCTGTGTCGCACTGGTCATCGGCTTCAGCCTCTGGTGTGGTCGGTGTTTATGCGACTGGCTCGCGGGCTCAGGCTCTCACGCATGAAAAAACCCCCGCCGGCCAATGGCCGTACGAGGGTCGCGCGTTCGACGCAGCCTGAGTTCCTCAGCGTCGAACGCGCTGCGGAAGTACGAGACCGGTCTGCTGGGGCACGCCGATGACGTTAGTGCTTTTGCAGTACGAGCGTCAACTCTGCGGGATTGTGATCCCGCATGCTGGGCACGGCACGGGTCGCTCCGCGGGTTCCGCTCCGTGGCACGATGGTGTGGTGACCGTTCAGCAGGTGCCGTCGCGGCTGGTGTTCCGTATCCCGTCCACCGCCGTACTGGGTGCACTGCTGGCCGCACTGGCCGCCACGCCGTTCGCGTTCGCCGCGCCGGGGCTGTTCCTCGTGTACCTCGTGCCGCTGGCCGCCATCGCCTGGGTGCTGCGCCTGCGCACCACGGCCGACGGGGACAAGCTCGTGGCCAGGACGCTGCTGCACCGCCGCGTGGTGCCGTGGTCGGACATCCGCTCGCTGCGGGTGTCCGAGCGGTCCTGGGTGCGCGCCGTGGTCGCCGACGGGAAGGAACTCCCGCTGCCCACCGTGCGCACCCGCCATCTCCCGGCGCTCGCCCTCATCTCGGGCGGCCGGCTGGATGACCCGACGGACACACCCCCGGAGGCTCCCGCCTCCGCCGAAGACACCGAGTAGGACTTGGAGGAGCCGTGCCCGAGCTCCGTTCCCGCATCACCACCCACGGCCGCAACGCCGCCGGCGCCCGCGCGCTGTGGCGCGCCACCGGCATGACCGACGGCGACTTCGGCAAGCCGATCGTCGCGATCGCCAACTCCTACACGCAGTTCGTGCCGGGTCACGTGCACCTGCGTGACCTCGGGGACATCGTGGCCGAGGCGATCAAGGAAGCCGGCGGCACGGCACGCGAGTTCCACACGATCGCCGTGGACGACGGCATCGCCATGGGGCACGGCGGCATGCTCTACTCGCTGCCCTCCCGGGAGGTCATCGCGGACGCCGTGGAGTACATGGTGAACGGGCACGCGGCCGACGCGCTCGTGTGCATCTCCAACTGCGACAAGATCACCCCGGGCATGCTGAACGCCGCCATGCGGCTCAACATCCCGACCGTGTTCGTCTCGGGTGGACCGATGGAGGCCGGCAAGGCCGTGGTGGTCGACGGTGTGGCGCACCCGTCGTCCGACCTGATCACCGCGATCTCCGCGTCGGCCAACGACAAGGTCGACGAGCTGGCGCTGACCGCCGTCGAGCAGTCCGCGTGCCCGACCTGCGGGTCGTGCTCCGGCATGTTCACGGCGAACTCCATGAACTGCCTCACCGAGGCGCTCGGCCTGGCGCTGCCGGGCAACGGCTCGACACTCGCCACCCACGCCGCGCGCCGCGACCTGTTCACCCGCGCCGGCACCACGGTCATGGAGCTGGCCAGGCGCTGGTACGCCTCCGACGGACCCGGCGACGCGTCAGTACTACCCCGCTCGATCGCCACGCGCGACGCGTTCGAGAACGCCATGGCGCTGGACATGGCCATGGGCGGGTCGACCAACACCGTGCTGCACATCCTGGCGGCCGCGCGCGAGGGCGAGGTGGAGTTCACCCTCCACGACATCGACGCCATCAGCCGGCGGGTGCCGTGCCTGTCGAAGGTGTCGCCGAACTCGGACTACCACATGGAGGACGTGCACCGGGCCGGCGGAATCCCCGCCATCCTGGGCGAGCTGTACCGCGGCGGACTGCTGAACGAGGACGTGAACACCATTCACTCCCCGTCCATGGAGTCATGGTTGGGTTCGTGGGACATCCGGGCGGCGTCGCCGTCGGCGGAGGCGGTGGAGCTGTTCCACGCGGCGCCCGGCGGGGTGCGTACGACCAAGGCGTTCTCCACATCGAACAGGTGGACCTCCCTGGACACGGACGCGGCGGGCGGCTGCATCCGCGACGTTTCGCATGCCTACACGGTCGAGGGCGGGCTGGCCGTGCTGCACGGCAACCTGGCCGAGCGGGGTGCGGTCATCAAGGCGGCCGGCATCGAGGAGGAGCTGTTCCACTTCCAGGGCCCGGCGCGGGTGGTGGAGAGCCAGGAGCAGGCGGTCTCGGCGATCCTCGGTAAGCAGATCCAGCCGGGTGAGGTGCTGGTGGTGCGCTACGAGGGCCCGGCGGGCGGCCCCGGCATGCAGGAGATGCTGCACCCGACGGCGTTCCTGAAGGGCGCGGGCCTCGGCAAGAAATGCGCGCTGATCACCGACGGCCGGTTCTCCGGCGGCACCTCAGGGCTGTCGATCGGCCACATCTCCCCGGAAGCAGCCGGCGGCGGCACCATCGGCCTGGTCCAGGACGGCGACCAGATCCTCATCGACGTCCACTCGCGACGACTCGAGCTACTCGTGCCGGAGGTGGAACTGGCCGAACGGCGGGCGAAGATGGACTCCAGCGAACGACCCTGGCAGCCCGTCGACCGGCAACGCCCGGTCACCGCCGCCCTGCGCGCCTACGCCCGCCTGGCCACCGACGCCTCCCACGGCGCGGTCCGCGACCCCAACCGCTGACCGTCCTCAGGACAGGCCGACCTGCTCCAGCACCAGCCGCCACTCGTCGCCTTCCTCGTCCTCCGGATGCTGGTATCCGCCGACCAGCTCGATGAGCTCCAGGTACCGGGGGCCGAGCAGGTAGGAGTCGAGGAACTCGACCGGGCTGGCGGCGAGCACCGTGGGCGTCAGAGCGCCCTGGTGGACCACGGCCTCGATGTACTCGTCGCCGTCCACCAGGTGCACGGTGCCGTCGTCGACGGAGAAACCCAGCATGAAGCTGTAGTAGGTGTTCCCGAACTGCACGATTCCCGGAGTGGGGTCGTGGAGGTCGGAAGGCTCGGCCGACAGCCGATCCGTCACCACCTCGAGGGTGTCGATGACGTGCAGCCGCGCGTTCAGGCCGTCGACGATGCCGTAGAGCGCCGCCAGGCCGTCGGGCACGGCCCGGCCGCCGACATCGGCCGGCGCCCTGAGTTCGGGACGCCAGCTGTCGGGGTCGAGGATCTCGGTTCCCGATCTGAACAGCTCGATTTTCCGGGAAAACTGGTCCATGTTCACGATGGCCAGAGATCATAGTGCGGTTGGAATTCCACCACTCAGCACGAGGACTGGTGACATGTCCACCTCACTCACACGGCGGTCCCTGCTGGCCGGGGCGTCCGCCGCCGGTCTGGCCCTGGCGTTACCCGGCCGGGCGGGCGCTCAGGAACTCGCGTACGCGGCGTTCCGGGTCGTCCGGGCCCGGCCGGGCGACCCCGCCCAACCCGAGATCACCCTGCCGGCCGGCTACGAGTTCGTACCCGGTGCCAAGTACTCGGTCGCCAGCCGGGCGGAGTACTACACGTTCGTCCAGGGACCGCGCACCGCCGACGGGATCGAGGTGCGCCTGAGCTGGCCGGGAGTCCCGGTGCGGGCCGTGGTCCACCAGGACACCCGGCTGAGGCTGCGTCGCGACGACGCCGGCGGCCACCGCTTCACCCTCCCCATGACCCAGCCCACGATCGACGCGAACCAGCCGACCATCCAGGTCTGGAGCCATCCCGACGTCTCGCCCGGCATGCACTGGCGGATCGAGCACAACGACCCGGACCGGGCGGCCGGACCGTGGACCACCGTGCCCTGGCCGGCTGGCCAGGTGAAGTCGGTGATTCACCAGCTCGTCGCGTCGTACGCGATCCTGCGCGACTCGCGCATGGTGGCGCGGGCCGCCGCGAAGGGGCACCGGTTCGTGCTGATGGGCATGGAGACCAACAACACGCTGCACCCGGACAACCCGCCGCACTGGCACATTTCCTACAACTCGGGGGCGGATTTCGGGTCACCCACGCACAATCCGCACTACTGGTTCAACAGTGAGGGCCGGAACTACTACAACGGCATGGACGTCACCGGGCTCGGGCGGCTGAAGTACTACGTCGGCGATCCGGCGCCCATCTACGACTTCGTGGGCGACGCCAACGGCGGCCGGGGCGAGCTCGTGGGCACCTTCACCATCCGCGAGGACGGCGGCCTCGACATCACGCCGCCCGACGGACCGGGCTACGCCATCGCCGCCGGCCGCGACGGAACTCTGGTCGAGGAGGTCACGGTGCTGCGCGCGGGCAAGCCGTGGCTGCGGGTGGCGACCGAGGACCGGGTCCAGGTGGGGGCACTGATGATCAACGTGGACGGCCTGCGCGGCGGCAACAAGGTCCTCCGCTACGACCCGCTCACCGGCGTCCTGCGCTGACTGCCTCGAATGCCTCATTCGGGACGCTGGACGTCCCGAATGAGGCATTCAGGGCATTGGGGCCTACAGGTGCAGGACGGGATCGGTCGCCAGTGCGGAGAGCTGCGTATAGCTCAACGCGACCCGGTCACGGGCCGGTCCCTCGTCGCCGTCCCAGATCGGGTCGTAGTCGTAGGCGGAGATCCACACCACGGTGCCGTCGGTGCGGTAGTGCAGCGCGCTGGCGATGTGAAAGGTCCGGTTCCCTTCCACCGAGACGAGCGATTTCAGCAGCAGCGACCCGTCGTCGAGGAACTCGGCCGCGCACTTGGCCTCGTTCATCTCGCAGTACTCCCGTGGCGACGCGGAGAAGTGTCCGGGCGCGTCGATCTGGAAGTACACGCCGGTACTGCCGATCTCGTCCTCGTAGACGGCCCAGGTGGTCAGGTAGTCCTGGCCGTCCTCGATGATGCCCGCCCAGTCGCCGCCCCAGTCGATCCAGGTCAAGTTCTTGGCCTGCGGCACGACCGCGGGGAACGCGGTGTCCAGGTAGTTGCCCATGTACCGGGCGAACTTGCGCAGCATGTCCGCCGAGTGACCGGGCGGCTCGACGCCGGCCGGCGGCCACTCGATGTCCGGGACGTCGTTCAGGTTCGCCGCCGTACGCGCCGACCCCTCGCCGTACACCACCCCCGACGGGCTCACCCCGAGCGGCACGCCGTGCTCCCCCGCGTCCGCCGACGCGCCGGGTGCGGTCACCACGGCCAGACCGGCCGCCATGACCAGCGCGCCGGCCAGCCCTGCGATGCGTTTCATACGGATCCTCTCTCTCGCGGAGTGTCGCGGTGGCTTCCGCGCACTTCCGCCCAAAGCCCACGACAGCGAGCCGGCGAAGGTTGCACGCCGAGCCGCTGCCCCCTGTGCCGACTTCCTGCCCACGGCGGCGAACTCCAGATAATCCGGCGGGTGAGTACGACCGTCGCCAGATAGATTGGATCCATGACGATCCCGTCTGAGGAGTCGCCGCGGGCTGAGCTGTCCACCACTCCAGACGGACGCCTGACCATCCCCGTACAGGTGCGTCGGGCGGCCGGCATTACCCCGGGCCAGAAGCTGGTCGTCTACGTCGACGCCCGGTCGGGTCGTGCCTGAGGAGCGCGGACACCTTCTGGCTCGCCTCCAGGACGAGGCGATCGCCGCCGCGGAGGCAAGCGGTCACACCACCAGCGCGGTGGACGACCTCATCGCCGACCGCCGCGCCGAAGCTGCCCGAGACTGAGCCGCCAGGCCACCCCGCACGCGAGATCGCGGTTCCCGCACGCGAGATCGCGGTTCCCGCACGCGAGATCGCGGTTCCCGCACGCGAGTTCGCGGTTCCGGGCCGGATCAAGCCGTACGCTCGCCGGGTCGCCTGGGTCCGCCAGCCGGGCCACCTGCATCCCGAACTGGGCACATAGGTGCCGGAACCGCGAACATGCGTGCCGGTGGCGGGGACATGCGGGCTTGTGCTCTGCGTCACGTTTTTCGCGTCTGGGTGTGTGCGTTGGGCCTGGTGGGGGTGCCCGGGGTTTCGCGGGATCCCACCATGCGGATGGCGTTGGACCAACCAATGGACGCGTGGCACGCTGAATGTCATGTCCGCTGTTACCGAACTCCTCCTCGTGACCAGGCGTCACGTGGATTTCGTTCGCGTTTCCAGCGCGATGTGCCGGCGGTACCCGTAGTCCTGCCGCCGTATTTGTCTGACCAGCCGGCGCCGGGCGCGTCGGCCGAGTCCTCCGTTCCCGGGACCATCCGATGCGCACGGGTGCCCCGAGTCCTCGGAGGATCGGGTGTCAACTCCCACCACACCCAAGCGAGCCCATGCTCGGCGCGGTGAGGGCCAGTGGGCGCTCGGCTATCGCGAGCCCCTGAACCCCAACGAGCGCAGCAAGAAGGACGACAACCCGCTCAACGTCCGCGAGCGCATCGAGAACATCTACGCCCACACGGGGTTCGCCGGCATCGACCCGGCCGACCTGCGCGGGCGCTTCCGGTGGTTCGGCCTGTACACCCAGCGCAAGCCCGGCATCGACGGCGGCCGCACGGCCACGCTCGAACCCGAGGAACTGGACGACGAGTTCTTCATGCTGCGGATCCGCATCGACGGCGGCGCGGTCACCACCGACCAGCTGCGCGTCATCGGCGAGATCTCGCGCGACCACGCCAGGGACACGGCCGACATCACCGACCGGCAGAACATCCAGTACCACTGGATCCGGGTGGAGGACATGCCGGCCATCTGGGCGAAGCTCGAGGACGCCGGGATGACCACCATGGAGGCGTGCGGTGACAGCCCGCGCGTCATCCTCGGCTCCCCGGTCGCCGGCATCGCGACCGACGAGATCATCGACGGCACCCCGGCGATCGAGGAGATCAAGCGCCGCTACGTCGGTGAGAAGGCGTTCTCGAACCTGCCGCGCAAGTTCAAGACCGCGATCTCCGGCCTGCCGGACGTGGCGCACGAGGTGCACGACGTGGCGTTCGTGGGCGTCGAGCACCCGGAGCACGGGCCGGGTTTCGACCTCTGGGTCGGCGGCGGCCTGTCCACCAACCCGATGATCGGCCAGCGGCTCGGCACATGGATCCCGCTCGACGAGGTCCCGGACGTGTGGGCCGGCGTGATCAGCGTCTTCCGTGACTACGGCTACCGCCGGCTGCGCCACCGCGCCCGCATCAAGTTCCTGGTGAAGGACTGGGGTGCGGCGAAGTTCCGGGAGGTCCTCGAGACCGAGTACCTGAAGCGCACCCTGGTCGACGGGCCGGCGCCCGAGGTGCCCGAGCAGGCGCGCGACCACGTCGGCGTGCACGAACAGAAGGACGGCAACCACTACGTCGGCGCCGCGCCGATCGCCGGCCGCGTCTCGGGCGCGACGCTCATCGCCGTGGCCGACGCCGCCGAGCGGGCCGGCTCCCGGCGCGTGCGGTTCACCCCACTGCAGAAGCTGGTCGTGCTCGACGTGGCGCCGTCCGAAGTGGACGATCTGCGGACCGCACTCGCCGGGCTGGGCCTGCAGACCGACCCGTCGCCGTGGCGGCGCGGCGTGATGGCCTGCACGGGCATCGAGTTCTGCAAGCTGGCGATCGTCGAGACCAAGGCCCGCGCGGTCGACCTGGTGTCGTCGCTGGAGGACCGACTGAAGGACATCACGGGCGAGGTCACCGCGCCGATCAGCGTGCACATCAACGGCTGCCCCAACTCCTGCGCGCGCATCCAGACGGCCGACATCGGGCTGAAGGGCCAGATCGTCACCGACGCGGAAGGCAACCAGGTAGAGGGTTTCCAGGTGCACCTCGGCGGCGGGCTCGGCCTCGACGCCGGGTTCGGCCGGAAACTGCGTGGCCACAAGGTGACCGCGGCCGAACTGTCCGACTACGTGGAGCGGGTGGTGCGCAACTACGTGGCCGACCGGAAGCCGGACGAGCGGTTCGCCCAGTGGGTCGGCCGCGCCGAGGAGAGCGATCTCAAGTGACCGAACGCGCGACTCCCTTCTACTGCCCCTACTGCGGCGACGAGGATCTGCGCCCGCAGGAGGAACCGCACGCCGCGTGGCTGTGTACGGCCTGCCGGCGGGTGTTCACCACGAAGTTCATCGGACTGAACCTGGCTGGATCGAACGCTGGATCCAACGCTGGATCGAACTCTGAGCGGGAAGAGGTGACCCGGTGACCACCGCCACCAAGGACTTCCGCAAGCTCGCGGAGGAGGCGTCGGTCGAGTTGGCGGACGCGACGGCCGAGGAGACGCTCGCGTGGACGGCGCGGACGTTCGGCGACAAGTTCATCGTGGCGTCGAACATGCAGGACGCCGTGCTGATCGACGTCGCGGTCAAAGCGAAGCCCGACATCGACGTGTTGTTCCTGGAGACCGGCTACCACTTCGCGGAGACCATCGGCACCCGGGACGCGATCGCGTTCACCTACCCGGAGATCCGGATCGTCGACGCCGAAGCCGAACAGTCGGTGGCCGACCAGGAGGCGGAGTTCGGGCTGCTGAACCGGACCGACCCGACCCGGTGCTGCTTCCTGCGCAAGGTGGTGCCGCTGCAGAAGACCCTGGCGAAGTACGACGCCTGGGTCACGGGGGTCCGCCGGGTGGACGCCCCCACCCGCGCGAACACGCCGATCGTGCAGTGGGACGACCGCAACGGGCTCGTGAAGATCAACCCGATCGCGCCGTGGTCGGACGAGGAGTTCAACACCTACATCGCCGAGAAGGGCATCCTCGAGAACCCCCTGGTGGGCGAGGGTTACCTGTCGATCGGCTGCGCGCCGTGCACGGCCAAGCCGCTGCCGGGCCAGGACGCCCGCAGCGGTCGCTGGGCCGGGCAGTCGAAGACGGAATGTGGGTTGCACGGATGAGCGAGCTCGCGAGCGAAACATTGACACCGCTCGAGACACTGCTGTCGCCCGCCACTGTTCCCACCCTGGATGCCCTGGGGCGCCTGGAGTCCGAGGCCATCCACATCATGCGGGAGGTGGCGGGCGAGTTCGACCGGCCGGTGATCCTGTTCTCCGGCGGCAAGGACTCGACCGTCCTGCTGCACCTGGCGGTCAAGGCGTTCTGGCCGGCACCCGTGCCGTTCCCACTGTTGCATGTGGACACCGGCCACAACTTCGGCGAGGTCATCGAGTTCCGGGACCGGGTGGTCGCCCGGTACGGGCTGCGGCTGGTGGTCGCGCACGTGCAGGACTGGATCGACGACGGCCGGCTCACCGAGCGCCCGGACGGCACCCGCAACCCGCTGCAGACGCTGCCGCTGCTCGACACGATCACCGGGCAGAAGTTCGACGCGGTGTTCGGCGGCGGCCGCCGCGACGAGGAGCGGGCCAGGGCGAAAGAGCGGATCTTCAGCCTGCGCAACTCGTTCGGCCAGTGGGAGCCGCGCCGCCAGCGCCCGGAGCTGTGGAACCTCTACAACGGCCGGCACCGCGCGGGCGAGCACGTCCGGGTGTTCCCGCTGTCCAACTGGACCGAGCTGGACGTGTGGCGCTACATCGCCCGCGAGAACATCGACCTGCCGCAGATCTACTACGCGCATCAGCGGGACGTGTACCTGCGGGACGGGATGTGGCTGGCCGAGGGCCCGTGGGGCGGCCCGCGCGACGGGGAAACCCTGGAGCGCAAGATGATCCGCTACCGCACGGTCGGCGACGGTTCGTGCACGGGCGCGGTCGAGTCGACCGCGCGGACGCTGGACGAGGTGATCGCCGAGGTGTCGGCCAGCCGGCTGACTGAACGCGGCGCCACCCGCGCCGACGACCGCCTGTCCGAGGCGGCCATGGAAGATCGCAAGCGGGAGGGGTACTTCTAGTGGGCGAGCCTGCGAGCGAACCATTGGTACAGGGTGATCTTCTGAAGCTGGCCACCGCGGGCAGTGTCGACGACGGGAAGTCCACGCTCGTCGGCCGGCTGCTCTACGACACGAAGTCCGTGCTGGCCGACCAGCTCGACGCCGTGCACCGCGCGAGCGTCGACAAGGGACTGTCCACACCGGACCTTTCGTTGCTGGTGGACGGGCTGCGTTCGGAGCGTGAGCAGGGCATCACGATCGACGTCGCCTACCGCTACTTCGCCACGCCCAAGCGGAGTTTCGTACTGGCCGACACCCCCGGCCACGTCCAGTACACCCGCAACACGGTGACCGGCGCGTCCACCGCGCAGCTCGCCATCCTGCTGGTGGACGCACGCAAGGGGGTGCTGGAGCAGACCCGCCGGCACGCGGCCGTGCTGGCCCTGCTCGGCGTGCCCCGGCTGGTCCTGGCGGTCAACAAGATCGACCTGGTGGACTACGACCAGGGCACGTTCGAGGTGATCGCCAAGGAGTTCGCGGCCCACGCCACCGCACTCGGCTACCCGGCCGGCGCGGTGCTGACCATCCCGGTGTCCGCGCTGCGCGGGGACAACGTGGTGGACGCGTCGGCGCACACGCCCTGGTACGCGGGTCCGACGCTGCTGGAGCACCTGGAGACGGTGCCCGTGGAGCCCGACCCGCACGGATCGCCGTTCCGGTTTCCCGTGCAGTACGTGATCCGGCCGCGCACGGCCGAACACCCCGACTACCGGGGCTACGCCGGGCAGGTGGCGGCGGGCACCGTCCGGCCCGGTGACGAGGTGGTGGTGCTGCCGGCGGGGGCACGCACCACGGTCACCCGGGTCGACACCCGGGACGGCGAGCTGGCCGAGGCGGCCGCCGGCCACTCGGTCACGCTGCTGCTGGCCGACGACCTGGACATCTCGCGCGGTGACCTGATCGCGAGTGCGGTGGACGCGCCGGTCGTGACCGACGAGTTCGCCGCGACCCTCGCGTGGCTGGCCGACAAGCCGCTGTTGCCGAGCGCCCGGGTGCTGGTCAAACACGGTGCGCGCACGGTGCCCGCGATCGTGCACGAGCTGTCCACCCGCTTCGACGAACAACGACTGTCCACCTCGGACGGTCCGGAGTCCCTGCGACTCAACGAGATCGGCCAGGTCCAGCTCCGCACGGCGGAGCCGGTACCGGTCGACGACTACGCCACCCACGGCCGGACCGGGGCGTTCCTCGTGATCGACCCGGCGGACGGCACCACTCTGGCCGCCGGCCTGGTCGGGGCCCCGCTGCCGCTGCTCAACGACCACTAGAAAGGGCCCAAACCCCGTGCGACCCCGGATTCGCGTACTCACGGCAACGATCGCCGCACTGACGATGTTCGCCGCGGCGTGTTCGCGCGCGGACAGCGGCGCCGACGACCCAGCACCGGCCGCCGACCAGGGGGCCGCTGCCGAGCTGCGGCTCGGCTACTTCCCGAACGTCACCCACGCGCCGGCCCTCATCGGGCTGGAGAACGGGCTGTTCACCGAGGAACTGGGCGACACCACGCTCACCCCACAGGAGTTCAACGCCGGCCCGGACGAGGTGAACGCGCTGCTCGGCGGATCGCTGGACATCGCGTTCATCGGGTCAGGGCCGGCGATCAACGCCTACGCCAAGTCGAACGGCGAGGCGGTCCGGCTGATCTCCGGGGTCACCTCGGGCGGCGCGCAGCTGGTGGTGAAGCCGGAGATCAACACCCCGGCCGACCTGGCCGGCAAGACGGTGGTGACCCCGCAGCTCGGTAACACCCAGGACGTGTCGCTGAAGAAGTGGTTGGCGGAGAACGACCTCACCGACCAGGTCCAGGTGACCAACCTGGAGAACGCGAACACACTCGGCGCGTTCCAGAACGGCGACGTGCAGGCGGCCTGGCTGCCCGAGCCGTGGTCGTCGCGGCTGGTGCTCGAGGCGGGCGCGAAGGTTCTGTTGGACGAGAAGGAACTCTGGCCCGGCGGTAAGTTCCCGACCACCGTGGTGATCGTGCGCACCGAGTACCTGGAGGCGCACCCGGAGACCGTGCGGGCGTTCCTGCGCGGGCTGGTCGCCGCCATCGGCTACGCGAACACCGACCCGGCCGGCGCGCAGACGGCCGTGAACACCCAGCTGGAGGCGTTGACCGGCAAGGCACTGAGCCCGGCGGTCATCGAGCGCGCGTGGAGCAACATCACGCTGACCTTCGACCCGACGGCCGGCCAGTTCACCCAGCTCGCGGAGGACCAGGTGACCGCGGGCATCGCCGATACGGCCCCCGACGTGGCGGGTTACGCCGACCTGACCGAACTGAACGCCGTGTTGCGAGAGGCCGGTGAGTCCGCTGTGGACGCCGGTGGACTCGACGAGAAGTAAGGGGCCCTAACCATGACCGCGACGCTCGAGGCCGGCGCTACCCGCATCCGAAGTGACCATGCCGTGCGCCTTTCCGGCGTCGGCAAGACGTTCGGCGAGGGCCGGCGCGCGGTCACCGCGCTCGACGGCGTGGACCTGACGGTCGCGCCCGGCGAGTTCGTGTGCCTGCTCGGCGCGTCCGGCTGCGGCAAGACCACGGTGCTCAACCTGGTGGCCGGCCTGGACCGGCCGTCCGCGGGGGACATCGAGCTGAACACGGCCCGGCCGGCCGTGATGTTCCAGGAGGCCGCGCTCATGCCGTGGCTGACGGCGAGCCGCAACGTCGAGCTGCCGCTGCGGCTCGCCGGGGTGAAGCGCGCCGACCGGCGGGCCCGCGCTGGTGAGCTGCTGGAGCTGGTCCGTCTCAGTGGGGTGGGCGACAAGCGGCCGCACGAGCTGTCCGGCGGCATGCGTCAGCGCGTGGCGCTCGCCCGCGCCCTGGCGTCCGCTGTGGACGGTGGGGAGAACTCGCTGCTGTTGATGGACGAGCCGTTCTCCGCGCTGGACGCCATCACCCGGGACGTGCTGCAGGGCGAGCTGACCCGGATCTGGCGCGCCACGGAAAGTGCGGTCCTGTTCGTCACCCACGACGTGCGTGAGGCCGTCCGATTGGGACAGCGTGTGGTGCTGCTCTCGTCGCGGCCGGGCCGAGTGGTCCAGGAGTGGACTGTGGACGATCTGTCCACCGGCGCACAGCTGGAAATGGTGGACACCATCAACCACAAGCTGCACGAGGTGATCAGCAGCCATGCCGGAGGTTGAGACGGTCGGCTCCTCGGTCGGCGCGGGGCTCGACGCACTCGACACCCCCACCGACGCGGGGGACCGCCCCAGCCGAACCCGCCGGGTGCTGCGCAACGTGCTGCCGCCGATCGGGGCGCTCGCCGCGATCGTCGTCATCTGGCAGGCGCTGTGGGCCGCGGCGTTCTGGCCGGAGTTCAAGCTGCCCGCGCCGGCGGCCGTGTGGGCGCACATCTGGGAGCTGATCACCAGCGGCGACATCCTCGGTCTGCTGTGGACCTCGGTGCACCGGGCGGTGATCGGGTTCGTCATCGCGGTGGTCGTGGCCATCCCGCTCGGTCTGCTGATCGCGAACTTCAGCCTGGTGCGCAGGGGAATCGGGCCGTTGGTGTCGGGCTTACAGAGCCTGCCATCGGTGGCATGGGTGCCCGCGGCCGTACTGTGGTTCGGGTTGACCGACGGCTCGATCTACTTCGTGGTTCTCCTCGGCGCGGTGCCGTCGATCGCCAACGGCCTGGTGTCCGGAATGGACCAGATCCCGCCGATCCTGCCGCGGGTCGGCAAGGTGCTCGGCGCGGGTCGGCTGGCGTCGGCCCGACACATCCTCCTGCCCGCCGCACTGCCCGGGTTCCTCGCGGGGCTCAAGCAGGGCTGGGCGTTCTCGTGGCGGTCGCTGATGGCGGCCGAGCTGATCGTCAACTCGCCGCAGCTCGGCGAGGGCCTCGGCCAGTTCCTCCACAACGGAATGGCGTTGTCGGACATGTCGATGGTGATGTCCGGGATCTTCCTCATCCTGTTCGTGGGCATCGGGATCGAGCTGCTGGTGTTCCGGCCGCTCGAGCGCGTGGTGCTGCGAGCCCGCGGTCTGACGGGAGCTTTGTGATGATTCCCTTGGTGGCCGTGGCACACGGCAGTCGCGATCCCCGCTCGGCGGCGACCATCGCGGACCTGCTCGACGTGGTGCGCGACCAGCGGCCCGGCCTCGACGTGCGGGCCGCGTTCCTCGACCTGTCCGCGCCGCGGCTGCCGGACGTGCTGGCCGCGCTGCACGGCGCCGGGCACCGCGACGTGGCGGTCGTGCCGCTGCTGCTCGGCAACGCGTACCACGCGCGGGTCGACCTGCCAGGGCTCGTGGCCGAGGCGCAGGCACGGCTGCCGCTGCTGTCGGTGTCCGTGTCCGGCGTGCTCGGGCCGGACGAGCGGCTGGAGTCGGTCGCGCTGCGCAGGCTGGCGGAGGCCGGCGTGGCGCCGGACCGCTCGCTCGGCGTGATCCTCGCGGGCGCCGGTTCGTCGCACCGGCCGGCGAACGCCGCTGTGTCCACAGTGGCCGGTCGGTGGGCTCGTTCCCTCGGGGTCGCTGGGGTGCGGGCGGCGTTCGCCAGCGCCGCGACACCGGACGTGCCCACCGCCGCCGCGCGGCTGCTGGCGGGCGGGGCTCGGCGGATCGCCGTGGCATCCTGGTTCCTCGCCCCCGGCCGGCTGCCCGACCGCGTGGCCGAACAGGCCAGCGCGGCCGACCCGAACGCGATCGTCGCCGCGCCGCTCGGACCCGATCCGGAGCTGGCCGAACTGGTCCTCGACCGTTACGCGGAGGCAGCCGCCGTGACGCAGGGTCTGCAGTACGCCTGACCTGTCGCGCGGGCGCTGGGCCGACCGGTCCAGCAGTCGAGGCCCGTTCGCGGTAACCGGGAATGCTTGACGTGATCGCTACTCGGGAGTAAGCAAGAAAGGGTCCGCGGCGTTACCGGATCCGGAACCTCTTGCCCTGCAAGCAACTCCTGAGGTGAGGACAATGAAGTTCGCCCTGCTCCGGGCCGGCACGACTGTGCTGGCCTGCTCCGCGCTCGTCATAGTCGGCTTCGCGGCACCCGCGTCGGCGGCACCCGTCGACATCGCCTACGACTGCCAGGCCGAGACCCCGCTTGGCGCCGAGAACCTGACTCTCAACCAGACGGTCGACTCCTCGGCACCGGCGACCGTCGCCCCCGGCGGCACGCTGGATCTGGTGGTCGACCCGGCCCCCAACCAGGTGCCCAGCGAGGCGGCCGGTTACGAGGTCGACCGCGTGCACACGTTCACCCTGAAGGTGCCGGTGCCGACCAACGCCACGCTGACCGGCGTTGACCTGACCGGTGGTTCCGGCCTCGGCTCGACCCCGTCGTGGTCGGAGGCCGACGGGATCGTGACCGTGACGTTCGCGGGACCGATCGCCGGTGGCGCGACGTTCGAGCTGCCGACCATCACCGCGCACCTGACGGCCGGCGCGTCCGGCTCGATCGACTCGAAGCTGTACGGCGCCAGCTACGCCGACCCGGGCCTCACGTTCACCGCCGTGGTGAACACGGTCCTGGGTGAGATCTCGGCGCCGACGTCCTGCTTCCCCAACCCGAACCCGACACTCACCTCCACCGCCATCGGCTGATCTCCGGCCGAGCACGGCAAAGGCGGTCCCCACAACGACGTGGGGGCCGCCTTTGTTCTTTCAAGGAGCTGGCTGGGGCAGTGGATGGGCGCCTTCCGGGCGCAGGCCGTCGAAGATGATGGCGAGATATCGCTGCCACAGGTCGGGCGAGGCGTCCGGCAGGTAGCTGGTGACGTGGTTCGGCGCGCACATCA
The DNA here is from genome assembly GCA_963826035.1 of uncultured Actinomycetota bacterium. Classification (GTDB taxonomy): domain Bacteria; phylum Actinomycetota; class Actinomycetes; order Mycobacteriales; family Pseudonocardiaceae; genus Actinophytocola. The sequence continues at coordinate 143,413 of CAWGVZ010000013.1, forward strand.
GCAGGATGACGTCGGTGCCGGTGATGTCGGCCCGCACGACGCCGTGTTCGCGAGCCCGGTCCACCAGCGCGTCGACGATCTGGAACATCAGCGCGCGCGACCGGGTCACGTCGGCACCGAGCTCGCCCGCCTCCATCAGGAACGACAGGTCGCGTTGCTGTCGCTGTCGCGCGGCGACCGTGAGGAACTCCAGTAGGGCGGCCCCGGGATCCGCCGCTTCCAGCAGCCCCTCGCCGACGGTGTTGAGCGCGATGAGCCGGTCGAGGACGATCGCGGAGATCAGGTCGTCCTTCGTGGCGAAGTGACGGAAGACGGTGCCCTTCCCGACACCGGCCCGGCGGGCGATGTCGGCGACCGAGGCGTCCAGACCGCGCTCGGCGAACTCGTCCGCGGCCGCCGCCAGCAGCAGTTCCCGGTTGCGCGCGGCATCGGCGCGCAACGTACGGGACTGGGTCACGACGTCAGCCTAGCAAAGTTGACCGTCCGGTCCGTTTATTGCTACGTTTCCGCATAACATGACCGAGCGGTCCGTTTCTGGAGGAAAGCATGAAGGCAGTTGTCGCGACCGGTTACGGGCCACCCGAGCGGTACACGGTGGCCGACGTGCCCGTGCCTAGACCCGGGCCGGGGCAGCTCCAGGTCCGGATCGCCGCCGCCTCGATCAATCCCGCTGACGTCCGCCTGCCCGGTGGCGAGTTCCGCGACGTCGTGCCGCTGGAGTTTCCGCACGTACCCGGCAACGACTTCGCCGGCACGGTCAGCGAGGTCGGTGCGGGCGTGACCACATTCCGCGTGGGCGATGAGATCTTCGGCCTGGCCGTGCCGAGGGCGCTGCGCGCGATGGCCGGAGCGACGCGGCCGTCGCTGAGCACCGGCTCGCTCGCGCAGTACGCGGTCTTCGAAGCCGACACCCCTTTGTTGGCGCACCGCCCGGCCGGCGTTTCGGCGGAGCACGCCGCGGCGCTGGCCACCGCGGGCCTGACCGCACGGGCGCTGATGACCACGGCAGCGGTGCGGCCGGGCGAAACCGTCCTGGTGGTCGGGGCGACCGGTGGTGTCGGCACGGCGGTCGTCCCACTGCTCGCCGCCGCGAAGGCTCGAGTGATCGCCACCGCGACCTCCGCCGACGCCGAGCTCGTTCGCGAACTCGGCGCGGACGAGACCATCGGCTATGCCGAGTATCCGACGGGTGTCGACGTCGCGTTCAACCTGACGCTGCCGAGCGACCGTCTGACCGGAGTCGCCGCGGCGATCCGCCCAGGGGGGCGGCTACTCACGATCACCTACCCCGTCCCCACGCAGGAGTCGCTCGGCCGCGACGACGTGGCACTGCATTTCGTGCTCGACATGGACGGCGAACTCGGCGGGATGCGCGAAGTCGGCGAACTGATACGGGACGGCGTACTCCCGCCGACGGTCGGGCGCAGGTACGGCCTCGACGACGGCGCGCAGGCCTGCGTCGACTTCGTCCGGCTGCACACGACCGGCAAGCTCGTCGTCACCATGTGAGCGAGCTTGCGAACGAACCAATGTCACAGGGCGACCGCGAGCGGCGGCACCGAGCCTGCGAAGGGGCGTCGAGAGCGTTCACCTGGCGGCACCCCGCGCACCGCCAGGTGAACCACCTACGCGGCGGACCTCTCGGTCGCCGGACGGCGGCGACGGGCCGGGTCGGTCAGGGAGACCGGCCGCCAGGCACCGTCGGCGCGGTAGAGGTCGGTGCCGGGCGGGACGATCTCGTCGATCCGGTCGAGCGTCGCGTCGTCGAGCACCACCGACGCCCCCTTCAGCAACGCCTCCAGGTGCGCCATGGTCCGCGGGCCGGTGATCACCGACGTGACCGCCGGGTGCGACGCGGCGAACGCGATCGCCAGTTCCGGCAACGTGATGCCGAGGTCGTCGGCCAGGGCCACCAGCTTCTCCACGGCGTCGTACTTGGCCGCGTTCTCCGGCAGGGCCGGGTCGAACCGGAAGGGCGTGATGGTCGGCCGGCCGCTGCTCATGTCCACCGGCTGGTCCTTGCGGTACTTGCCGGACAGGAAACCCGACGCGAGCGGGCTCCACACGAGAACGCCCATGCCGAGCCGCTGGCACACGGGTAGCAGCGCGGACTCGATTCCCCGTGCCAGCAACGAGTACGGCGGCTGTTCGGTCCGGAACCGGGCCAGGCCACGGTTCCGCGCCACGTGGTAGGCCTCGACCACCTCGTCCGGCGGGAACGTCGAGCTGCCGAACGCGCGGATCTTCCCCTGTGTCACCAGATCCCCGAGGACGCTCAGCGTCTCCTCGATGTCGGTCGTCGGGTCGGGACGGTGCACCTGGTACAGGTCGATCCAGTCGGTGCGCAGCCGCCGCAGGCTGTCCTCCACCTCGCGGACGATCCAGCGCCGCGAGTTGCCGCCACGGTTGGGACCCTCACCCATGGGGAAGTGCACCTTCGTGGCCAGCACGATGTCGTCGCGCCTGCCTTCGAGTGCCTTGCCGACGATCTCCTCGGACTCCCCCGACGAGTACATGTCCGCCGTGTCGACGAAGTTGATGCCGGCGTCGAGCGCCGCGTGGATGACGCGGACCGAGTCGTCGTGGTCGGGGTTGCCGACCGCGCCGAACATCATGGTGCCGAGGCAGTGGACGCTCACCTCGATACCGGTGCCGCCGAGTGTGCGATAACGCATGCTGTTTCCCCTTTTCTGTCGGCGCCGACCGTAGATGCTGGAGCGAACTCCAGGTCAAGCCCGATTTGCGACATACCCTATGGGGGTATATGGTTCTCGCGTGACTCCACAATGGCGATCCGCGGTCAGCGCGACCCTGCACTGCCTCACCGGGTGCGCGATCGGCGAGGTGCTCGGCATGGTCATCGGCACGTCGCTCGGCTGGTCGACCTGGCCGACCGTGATCCTCTCCGTCGCGCTCGCGTTCGTGTTCGGCTACTCGCTCACCATCCGGCCGGTGATGAAGGCCGGTGTGGCGTTCGGCGCCGCCATCTCGGTGGCACTGGCCGCCGACACCCTGTCGATCACGGTCATGGAGATCGTGGACAACGCGATCATGGTGGTCATCCCCGGCGCCATGGAGGCCGGTGCGCTGTCGTGGGTGTTCTGGGCGAGTCTCGCGTTCGCGTTCGCCGTGGCGTTCGTGGTGACCGTGCCGGTCAACAAATGGCTGATCGAGCGTGGCAAAGGCCACGCGGTGATGCACAAGTACCACCATTAGGGTCGTGCGCATGGCTGAGCTGGTGCACTACACGGTCGAGAACGGCGTCGCGACGATCACCCTCGACTCGCCGCACAACCGCAACGCGCTGTCCGCCCAGCTGCGCCGCGAGCTGCGCGACCACCTGGCGACCGCGCTCGGCGACTCCGGGGTCCGGGTGATCGTGCTCGACCACACGGGCCCGGTGTTCTGCGCGGGGATGGACCTGAAGGAGGCGGGCAGCGCCGGCTCCAGCACCGACGGGGTCAACGAGTTCCCGGAGATCCTCACGCAGCTCTGGACGAGCCCGAAGCCCGTGGTGGCGCGCCTGGCCGGGCCCGCCCGCGCCGGCGGCGTCGGCATCGTGGCGGCCGCGGACATCGCGGTGGCCGTGTCGGATGCGACGTTCGCGTTCACCGAGGTCCGGCTGGGCCTGGTCCCGGCCGTGATCTCGGTGACCGTGCTGCCGCGCCTGCTGCCCCGGGCGGCGCACGAACTGTTCCTGACGGGCGAGAAGTTCACGGCCGCGCGCGCGGTGGAGATCGGCCTGCTGAACGCGGCCGTGCCGGCCGCGTCCCTGGACGCGGAGGTCCGGCGCTACACGGACATGCTGGCGCTGGGCGGCCCCACGGCCCTGGCCGCCACGAAGGAGATGCTGCGCCGCGCCCGGTCCGCCGACCTGGCCGACGACTTCGCCGACATGCTCGAGCTGTCGGCCGGGTTCTTCGCGGGAGCGGAAGGTCAGGAGGGCATTGCGGCCTTCGCCCAGAAACGCCCGCCGAACTGGGTCCCGGGCGCCTGACCCGGCGGCATGCCTGGAACGACGCCTTCCAGACGTTGAACGCCGGGAACGACGCCTTCCAGGCATTGGCCCTTCTAGCGGTCGGGGTCGACCGTCACGAATGATTCGTAGTGGTCGTCGGTGTAGTACAGCTCCTGCTCGGCGCCGGTGACCAGCCGGCGCTGGCCGCGGTCATCGCTACCGGGCGTGTCGACCGTGTACTCGCGGTAGTAGCCGGGGTCCTCGGCGGGCAGCAGGCCCTCGCGGTTCTGGAAGACCGTGCCGTCGTCGTCCGGGTACGGGTAGGGGCCGCCGCGCTCGATCAGGTGCCACGTCTCGGCCACCTCGGTCGGCAACTCGGAGAGCGCCACCACCCGCGGGCCGGCCGCCGCCGGCTCGTCGACCAGCTGTTCGCGCACCAGCCAACCGGCGAGCACGAACACCACCAGTCCGACGAGCGCGACCGTGATACGTCTGGACGATCCGAGCAGCGACGTCACCTACTCCGACGACTTCGCCGCCGACACCAGCTCGGCCGGCTCCTGCTCGACGCCCTCCCGCGGCTCCGGGCCGCCGAGCGGCGGCTCCTCGTCGCGGGACGTGCCGAGCAGCGCGGAGGCGTGGTCGACCACCCGGTCGATCAGCCAGGCGACCACCAGGCCCAGCGGCGCCAGGACGCCGATCACGAGCGCGAACTGGAACGGGAACGGGATGCCGGAGAGCCACAGCTCCACATCGCTCCACCAGTCCACCATGACTTCGAGACTAGACCTGCGCCACTCCGCGGGTTCGCCGGATGCCCAAACTAGCGGTCGGCGCCGGAAGTCCTTCGTGGGTATCGGCGGATCCAGGTTTTCGCTGGGCGTGCGGCCGGAAGGTCGCGGAGCGGAGCTTGCGGAGCGACCATCGTCTCGTACTGGTTGTACTCGGGCCTTTCGGCCGTGCGTCCAGCGGGAAGCTGGGCCGTCGAGACCCCTGGAGGACTTCCGGCGCCGACCGCTTAGGTAGCTTGGGAGTCATGTTCGCCGTATACGCAGCTGAGCCGAACCCGGACAACCCGCTCGACGCGCTGCGGGTCGGCGAGCGACCCGAGCCGGACGTGCCGGACGGGTGGGTCGCCGTCTCCGTCCGCGCCGCCAGCCTGAACATGCACGACCTGTGGACGTTGCGCGGGGTCGGCATCAAGGCCGAGCAGTTCCCCATGATCCTGGGCTGCGACGGCGCCGGCGTGCTCGCCGACGGCACCGAGGTGGTGCTGCACGGCGTGATCGGCGATCCCTCGTTCGGGGACGAGACGCTGGACCCGAAACGGTCACTGCTCACGGAGAAGCACCAGGGCACGTTCGCCGACCAGGTCATCGTGCCGGCGCGGAACGTGCTGGCGAAGCCCGCCGGGCTGTCGTTCGCCGAGGCCGCCTGCATGGGCACCGCCTGGCTGACCGCCTACCGGATGCTGTTCTCCCGGTCCGACCTGCGGCCCGGGCAGACGATGCTCGTGCAGGGCGCGTCGGGCGGGGTGTCGACCGCGCTCGTCGCGCTCGGTAAGGCGGCGGGCATGCGGGTGTGGGTGACCGGGCGGTCCGAGGAGAAGCGGGCGCTGGCCACCTCGCTCGGCGCGGACGAGACGTTCGAGTCCGGTGCGCGGCTGCCGTCACGGGTGGATGCCGTGTTCGAGACGGTCGGCAAGGCGACCTGGGGCCACTCGATGCGCTCGGTGAAGCCGGGCGGGACGATCGTGGTGTCCGGTTCGACCAGCGGGCCGGACGCGAACGCCGACCTGCAGCGGCTGTTCTTCATGCAGATCCGGGTGGTCGGGTCGATGATGGGCAACCGCGCCGAGCTGGCCGACCTGCTGGCGTTCTGCGAGCTGAAGGGCATCCGGCCGCAGATCGGAGCTGAGCTGGCCATGACCGACGCCGCCAAGGGCTTCGAGCAGATGCTCGCCGGCGAGACCGCCGGGAAGATCGTGTTCACCCGATGAGGACCTTCACCCTCGACGACGCCATCCAGGTCGCGCGCCAGGCACACGAGGGCCAGCTCGACAAGTCCGGGCGGCCCTACATCGCGCACCCGCTGCGGGTGATGGGCGCGGTGCACGACCCCCACGAGCGGATGACCGCCGTGCTGCACGACGTGGTCGAGGACACGGGCGTCACGCTCGAGGACCTGCTTGCCGCCGGCTGCCCGGGCGAGGTGGTGGACGCCGTCGCCGCGATCAGCAAACGGCCTGGTGAGGACGCGTCCGCGTACCTGGCGCGGGTGGCGGCCAATCCCATCGCGCTGGTCGTGAAGCGGGCCGACATCGCCGACAACATGTCCCCGGAACGCCTCTCGCGCCTGGACGCGGAGACCCAGGGACGGCTGCGAGCGAAGTACGAGGCCGCGCTACGCGTTCTCGGATAGTTTTTTAGGGGCGACACAGCGGTAGGCGTCCCGGACGATCTCGCCGATCTCGGCCCAGTCGACCGGCACGTCCAGGTACACGCCGAGCCAGCCGCGATGCCCCACGTAGGGCGGCCGGAAGAACCGGTCCGGCTCGGTGTCGACCAGCTCTTCCTGCACGCCGGGCGGCGCCGCGCACCAGAAGCCGAACCGGTCGTCGTGGTGGCGGTCGGCGAGCATGACGAACATCTTCTTGTCCCGCACGAACCAGGCCGGCTCGCCGTGGCTGACCTTCTCCGTGGCCTCCGGCAGCGCGAGGCACAGAGTCCGCAGCTGGTCGCGTTCAGTCATGCCGGCAGACTAGGCCGTTCGGCCGACCGATACCCTGGTCCCCCGGACGAGTGAACTCGACGGAGGGACAGGCATGCCGCTTCGACTGTCGCCCGAGGAGATCCCGGCGCCCAAGCGCAAGCCCGAACGAGACCGGTTCCTGCTGTTCGTGAAGGCCGCGACCATCCTGGTCTCGGCGGCCATCGTGGGTGGCCTGATCCTGGTGCTGAACAGCGGGGACGACGAGCGCCCGGAGGACCCGGCGATCCCCGAGATCACGTCGACCACCCCGCGCGGCGACCGGGCACTGGAACCCCGCGAGACGCCGACCACCACGACCACCCCGTCGACCATCGCGCCGCCGGCCACGAGCACGGCCACCACGGAGATCACGCCGCCGCCCCCGCCGCCGCAGACCCAGACGCCCGCACCGCCCCCGCCGGCCAACACCCCGGCCTTCGCGGTGGTCGGCCAACCGTGCGAGCCGGGTTCGTTCTCCTTCACCGCGCAGTACCAGCCGGTGGTCTGTCGCGGCGGCACCTGGCAACCGTGGGGTTAGCGGCCGCGTGACCGATCCGCTGGCCAACGCCGTGCTCGCCCACAGTGCGGCCGGGGCGCTGTTGCTCGACTCCCACGACCGGATCCTGCTGGTCGAGCCCACCTACAAGGACTTCTGGGAGATCCCCGGCGGGCTGATCGAGCCCGGTGAGACGCCGTCGCAGGCGTGCGCGCGGGAGCTGCACGAGGAGCTGGGGCTGCGTCGGGAGACCGGTCGCCTGCTGGTGGTCGACTGGGCGCCGCACCCCACGCGCGGGACCCGGGTGCTGTTCGTGTTCGACGGCGGCCGCCTCGACGACCAGGAGATCGCGGAGCTACGGCTCCCGGCCGACGAGCTGGCGTCCTACGAGTTCCTGCCGGTCGACGCGGCGCTGACCCGGCTGCTCCCCCGGCTGTCCCGCCGGGTGGCGGCCGCCGTCCAGGCCCGCGCGGAGGGCACGACCGTGTACCTGGAGCACGGACTAGCGCGCTAAGCGACCCAACAGTTCGCGTGGCACGACCCGGACGGGGAACGGCCGCGTGGCCTCGAACGGATCGTCGCCCTTCACCTCGGTCACCTGGTGGTAGATCCCGGCCTCGTCGAGTTCGAACGCCACCGGCGACGGCTCTTCGGGATGTCCTCATCGCGGGCGACCACGATGTCCGGTCGCAGTTCGGTGATGTCGGACGGCCGTACCGCGTACGGACCGAGAATCATGTCCATCCCCGGAGGACACGCCCTGTCCAACACGCCCGCCAGAGTGAGCACGACCTTCTGGTGGCGCAGGTCTGGTGGCGGGCTCGCGAGGAGCATCCCGTCGATGAGCTCGTACCGGTTGCCGTCATCCGGCGTCGCCGCGAGGTCGTCCACGGTGAACGGGCGACCGCGGGCGAGCCGCAGCGCGCCGTCCTCGGTCACTTCTTGCCCTTCTTCTCACCGGTCTCGTCCGTGGAGAGGGCGGCGACGAAGGCCTCCTGGGGGACCTCGACGCGGCCCACCATCTTCATCCGCTTCTTGCCTTCCTTCTGCTTCTCCAGCAGCTTCCGCTTACGCGTGATGTCACCGCCGTAGCACTTGGCCAGCACGTCCTTGCGCATGGCGCGCACCGTCTCGCGCGCGATCACCCGCGCGCCGATGGCCGCCTGGATCGGCACCTCGAACTGCTGGCGCGGGATCAGCTCGCGCAGCTTCGACGCCATCCTCGTGCCGTACGCGTACGCCGCCTCGCGGTGGCAGATGGCGGAGAAGGCGTCCACCGGCTCGCCCTGCAGCAGGATGTCGACCTTCACCAGGTCCGCCGCCTGCTCGCCGGCCGGCTCGTAGTCGAGGGAGGCGTAGCCGCGGGTGCGGGACTTCAGCGTGTCGAAGAAGTCGAAGATGATCTCGCCGAGCGGCATGGTGTAGCGCAGCTCGACGCGGTCGCTCGACAGGTAGTCCATGCCGCCGAGCTGGCCACGACGCGACTGGCACAGCTCCATGATCGCGCCGATGTAGTCGCTCGGCGCGATGATCGACGTCTTCACCACCGGCTCGTAGACGTCGGCGATCTTGCCCTCCGGCCAGTCCGACGGGTTGGTGACCGTCAGGTCGCCGCCGTCGTCCAGCGCCACGCGGTACACCACGTTCGGCGCCGTGGAGATCAGGTCGAGACCGGCCTCCCGCTCCAGCCGCTCCCGCACGATCTCCAGGTGCAGCAGGCCGAGGAAACCGCAGCGGAAGCCGAACCCGAGCGCGGCGGAGGTCTCCGGCTCGTAGCTCAGCGCGGCGTCGTTGAGGCGCAGCTTGTCGAGTGCCTCGCGCAGGTCGGCGTAGTCGGAGCCGTCGACGGGGAACAGGCCCGAGTAGACCATCGGCCTCGGCTCGCGGTAGCCGGCGAGGGGCTCGGTGGCGCCGCGCTTCTCGGCCGTCACCGTGTCGCCGACCTTGGACTGGCGCACGTCCTTCACGCCGGTGATGAGATAGCCGACCTCGCCGACGCCGAGCCCGGTCGAGGGCTTGGGCTCCGGGGAGATGATGCCGACCTCGAGCAGCTCGTGGGTGGCGCCCGTGGACATCATCTTGATGCGCTGGCGCGGGGTGATCTTGCCGTCCACCACACGGATGTAGGTGACGACGCCGCGGTAGGTGTCGTACACCGAGTCGAAGATCATCGCGCGGGGCGGCGCGTCGTCGGCGCCGACCGGGGCGGGCACCAGCCGGACGATCTCGTTGAGCAGCTCGCGCACGCCGAGACCGGTCTTCGCCGAGACCCGCATCACGTCCGACGGCTCACAGCCGACGATGTGCGCCAGCTCCCCCGCGTACTTGTCCGGGTCGGCGGCCGGCAGGTCGATCTTGTTGAGCACCGGGATGATGGTGAGCTCGTTCTCCATGGCTAGGTAGAGGTTCGCGAGCGTCTGCGCCTCGATCCCCTGCGCGGCGTCGACCAGCAGGATCGCGCCCTCGCACGCCTCGAGCGCGCGGGACACCTCGTAGGTGAAGTCCACGTGCCCCGGGGTGTCGATCATGTGCAGGACGTGGTCCTGCCCGCCGACCTGCCAGGGCAGCCGGACGTTCTGCGCCTTGATGGTGATGCCGCGCTCGCGCTCGATGTCCATGCGGTCGAGGTACTGCGCCCGCATCGCACGTTCCTCGACCACGCCGGTGAACTGCAGCATGCGGTCGGCGAGCGTCGACTTGCCGTGGTCGATGTGCGCGATGATGCAGAAGTTCCTGATCAGCTCAGGATTCGTGAAGGTCGTGTCGGCGAACGTAGTCACTCAGGTCCCTCGCGGAGTCATTCGGATACGCCCCATCGTCCCATGCTGCCCCGTGTGTCCGGACCGGCAGTACGAGCGGCGTGCCCGAGCGCGGATGCGCGAACACCTCGACCGTGCGCTGGTAGACCTCGCTGAGCAGTTCCCCGGTCAGGACCTCGGCCGGCGGACCGCACGCCGCGACGCGCCCGTCGGCCACCACCGCCACCCGGTCCGCGTAGGCGGCCGCCAGGTTCAGGTCGTGCAGGACGGCCAGTACGGCGGTCCCCGCGCGGGCCCGGTCGAGCGCCACGGACAGCACGAGATCCTGGTGGCGCAGGTCGAGCGCGGCGGTCGGCTCGTCCAGCAGGAGGATCGGCGTGCGCTGGGCCAGCACCCGCGCGAGTGCCACGCGGGCGCGCTCGCCGCCGGAGAGCGTGCTGAACGTGCGGTGCGCGAACGCCGTGATCTCGGTGGCGGCCATGGCCTCGGCGATCGCGGCCTCGTCCTCGCCCGCGCGGTCGGTGCGGGCCCACGGGGCCCGTCCCATGGCGACCACCTGGCCGACGGTGAACGGGAACGCCACGGTCGTGTGCTGGGGCAGGACCGACCGTTCTTTGGCCAGGTCCGCGTGCCGCCAGCGCCGGATGGGGCGGCCGGCCACGGTGACCGTGCCGGCGGCGGCCGGCAGGTCCCCGGCCAGCAGGCCGATCATGGTGGACTTGCCGGCGCCGTTCGGCCCGACGACCGCGAGCACCTCACCCTCGTTCAGGGTCAACGAGACGTCGCGCAGGACCTGGCGGCCGCCGCGCGTGACGCTCACACCGTCCAGTTCCGCTCTCATGCCCACCCGCCCTGCCGGCTGCGGGTGCGGCGCAGCAGCCAGAAGAAGAACGGGCCACCGACCAGCGAGGTCAGCATGCCGAGCGGCAGGTCGGTGTTCTCGACGGCCGTGCGGGCCAGCAGGTCGGCGGCCACCAGCACGAGCGCGCCACCGAGCGCGCTGGCCGCCAGGAGCAGCCGGTGCGCCGGCCCGGCCACCATGCGGATGACGTGTGGCACCACCAGCCCGACGAAGCCCACGATGCCGGCGAACGCCACGCCCGCGCCGACCAGCAGCGCCACGGCCAGGACCACCACGAGCCGCAGCCGTTCGACGTTCACGCCCAGGTGCCGGGCCGGGCCCTCGCCGAGCGCGAGCAGGTCGAGCTTGCCGGCGACGGCGGCGGCGATCGCGAGACCGGCGATGGCGAGCGGCGCCGCGGCGGCCACGGCCGAGCCGGTGGCGCCGTTGAGGCTGCCCAGCTGCCAGAAGACGATCTGCTCCCGGGCCTGTGGCGACGCGACGTAGGTGAGGAAGGCGATGATGCCGAACGCGAAGGCGTTGACCGCGATGCCCGTGAGCACGAGCGTGACCACCTCGGTCCGCCCGCCCGCGCGGGCCAGGGCGTAGACCAGGAGCGTGCTGACCAGCCCGCCGAGGAACGCGGCGACGGCGACCGTGAGGTTCCCGAAGACGCTCACCCCGAGCACGATCACCGAGCACGCGCCGACCGCGGCGCCGGAGGACACGCCGACCACGGCCGGCTCTGCCAGGGGGTTGCCGAAGACGCCCTGGAGCATGGCGCCGGCCACGGCCAGGCACGCGCCCACGACCACGGCCAGCGCGACGCGCGGGAACCGGACGGCCCACAGCGCGCTGTCGCCCTGGGGGTGGGTGGGCAGGGGCCCGAGGTCGATGCCGCTGCCGTGGAGGAAGGAGCCGAGCACCTCGGCCGGGGGAACGTGGAGCTGCCCGCTGCCGGCGGCCACGAGGGTGACGGCCACGAGTGCGACGGCGAGCAGAAGGAGCAGGGGCCAGCGGGTGAGCCGGCGGCGGATGCGGGGAGCGGGCGGGGCCTCGAGCGGGGCGGTCACCGGCGGCCGCCCCCAGCCCCGGCTCGCCTGACCGGCGAGTCCCACGTTCGCGACCCGCGAGTCCCACGTTCGCGTTCAGCGAGTCCCACATTCAGAACCGGCGAGTCCCCCGTTCGCGACCCGCGAGTCCCACGTTCGCGTTCAGCGAGTCCCACATTCAGCCCACGCGAGTCCCCCGTTCGCGACCCGCGAGTCGGCGGTTCGCGACCGCGGACTGGTTCCTGAACCGCCGACTCGGATGTCCTACGGGGGAGACTCGCGGTACTTGAACGTGGGACTCGCCAGGCTTGAACGTGGGACTCGCCGGTTCTGAACGTGGGACTCGCCAGGCGCGAACGTGGGACTCGCCGGGGTTGTGGTCGCGTTGTCCCCAGACGCACCCCGACGCGGCCGGAACTGTCGGTGCCCGCCGGTACGCTGGATTCCGGGGGCCGGAGGCGTCCGGAACTCACTGGTACAGCACCTCAGCCAGTGCGGTGATCGCCGCGCCCACGCGGGGGCCGAAGCTCAGCAGGTCCGTGTCCGCCACGTCCACTATCCGACGGCTCTGCCCGGCCGGTGTCTGCGCCACCCCCGGGATCTTCAGCAGACCGTCGACCCCGCCCACCGAGGCCAGGCCCTCCGTCAGCACCAGGATCACCTCCGGCTGGGCGGTCAGCAGCGCCTCACTGGTGATCGGGACGAACGGGCGCGAAAGGCCGATGTCCGTCCCCACATCGACGCCGCCCACCGACTCGATCATCGAATCGGCGCCCGACCCCGGGCCGGCCATCAGGTACACGCCGGCCGACCCGCGCACGTAGAGGAACGTGATCCTCGGCGCCGCCGAACCCGTCGGCGCGAGCGCGCGAGCCGCGGCGATCTCACCGTCCACTCGCGACACCAACGCCTCACCCACAGAAGGGACACCCAGCGCCGCGGCCACCGCGCGGATGTGGCCCGGCACGCCCTCGAGCGTGCGGTCCGGGTCGAAGAACACGACCGCGATCCCCGCCTCCCGCAGCTGCTGCTGCACCTCCGGCGGGCCGATGCTCGTGTCGGTCAGCACGACCGTCGGGTTCAGGTCGAGGATGGACTCGGCGTTCAGGTCGTGCCCGCCCGCCGTCACCACCGGCACATGGGCCGCACTCGCGAAGCCGGTCGAGGAGTCCCGGCCGACCACCCGGTCACCCAGCCCGAGGCTGAACACGATCTCCCCGAGCGTGCCGTACAGGTCGACCGCCACGATCCGGTCGACGCTCGTCACCTCGACCCGCGTGCCGTCAACCGAATCGACGGTCACCGGAAGCGAGGGCTGCGGCGCCGAAGCGATCGGCGTGACGTCGTCGTCCGCCACGTGCGCGGTGGCCGGGCCGTCGAGCGCCAACGTGGCCGGTGCGGCCGCGCGCGTCCCGCTCGCCGCCCCGCAGCCCGCGACCAGCACGAGAACAGCGAGCACAACCGTCACGCGCACTCGAACACCGCACCCAGGTCCTCGAAGACCCCTCGGTTCAGCCGGAACGCCTCGTTCGCCTCGGCCAGCAGTGTGGTCTGCTCACCGGCGTCCCACTGCGCCTCGTCGAGCAGGCGCCGGTAGCCGTCCTTGAACAGCTTCGGCTTCTCGATCCGGTCGAACAGGTAGAACAGCACGCCGTCTCCGATCAGCCCGTAGATCGACCGCAGCTTCGACCGGATGATCTGTCCGCCGGACAGGTCGCCCAGGTAGCGGGTGTAGTGGTGCGCCACGAAAGCACCGCGCGAGGTGAAGCAGACCTCCCGCAGCCGGTCGACGTAGCGGCCGGTGGCCGGCAGCGCGCGCACCTCGCCACGCCAGCCGGGGCCGTACAGCCACGCCAGGTCCGCCTCGAGAGCGCCGCGGCGCACGAGCGCGTCGGACACGAACGGGCCGACCACCACGTCGTGCCGCCAGGTCTCGCCCGCCTCCTCGAGCACCGAGTAGAACAACCAGCTCTGCCCGAGCAACGCCGCATAGGCGCCGCGGTCGAGCCGTCCGTCCATCAGCGCCACCACGAACGCCGACGACTCGGTCCGCTCGTGTTCGACGCGCGTCGCGCCGCGCAGCCGCGCGGACAGGCTCTCGGGCCGGGTCACCACATTCGTCATACTCACCCGCCGGATTGTAGGTTAGGCTGCCCTTATTAAACTGAGCCTTACCTAAGGATACGATGCTGGGTGCGCATTGATCTAGTAGGGAAACTCGCCTGGTCGCTCGCGGCGACCACCGTGCTCCTCCTGACCGGCGCCGGCACGGCCGCGGCCGCCCCCTCCATCTCCGTCTCACAAAGCAACGGACTCGATCCGGCCGGCTCGACCGTGACGGTCAGCGGGTCCGGCTACGACGAGACGAAGGGCATCTATGTGGCCGTCTGCGTGGACAACGGGCCCGGCCAGGTCCCGACTCCGTGCCTCGGCGGCGCCGACACGAGCGGCGGGAGCGGCGGCTCCGCGTGGATCTCGTCGAACCCGCCGAGCTACGGCCAGGGCCTCGCCACGCCGTACGGGCCGGGTGGCAGCTTCATCGTGACGCTGTCGGTGGTGGCGCGCGACCCGGTCACCGGCACCGACTGCACACAGGTCGCGTGCGCCGTGGTGACCAGGACGGACCACACCCGCACGGCCGACCGCTCGCAGGACGCGAAGGTGCCACTGACGTTCGCCGTGCCGCAGGCGCCACCGCCGGCCACCACGACGACGCCGGCACCGCCTCCCCCGCCGCCGTCCGTCCCGCCGACGACCACAAACACGACGACAACCACGACTGCGACTGCGACCACCGCCGAATCCACGACGGCGCCGGTCGCCGTCGACCGGGCGGCCGGCGCCCCGCGGCCCGACCGGACCGGATGGTGGCTCGGCGCTGGCGCGGCCGTGCTGCTCGCGGCGGCCGTCGTGGTGTTCCTCCGCGTGCGCCGGGCCCGCAAGACCGACCCGACCGACTGACCTCACCACCACGCGGCGCCAGTCCCTCGATCCCCGAAGGAGCAGGCATCCCACAATGTTCTCCACTCGAAGCATCAGACCGGTCGCCGGTGCGCTGGCGGTCGCGCTCGGCATCATCGTCGGCGTGGCCGGCAGTGCCCAGGCCGAGTCAGCCGCGTCCGGCGGACACCTGGACTGGGGCGTGAAACAGTCCTTCCGCAACTACATCGGCGGGCCGATCGCACACGGCACGATCACCACCAGCGAGGGCGCCACCCGCAACGCCGACGGCACCTTCCGCTTCCCCTCAGCGCCGGAGTCCACCGGCTCGGTCGACGCCGACGCGGACACCGCGGCGCTGGCGTTCGCCGGCAAGGTCGAGTTCACCGGCCACGACAGCGGGTCGGGCCCGCAGCTGTTCATGACGGTCGAGGACCTCCGGGTCGAGCTGACCGGCAGCGGCGGCACGCTGGTGGCGGACGTGGTGAGCAAGTCGCTGTCGTCGGGTGAGCTGGTGTCCTACGACGACGTCGAGTTCGCCGCCCTGGCCGACACCGACCTGACGGGCGCCGACGGCACGGTCACCGCCACGGGCATCGGCGCGACGCTGATCGAGGCGGGGGTGCCGGCGTTCGCCGACTTCTACCCGGCCGGCACGGCGCTCGACCCGCTGACGTTCGCCGTGACCACGGCGCCGGAGCCGGTGTGGGAGCCGGCCGTGAGCGCCAGCAAGACCACCGGGCTGGACCCGGCCGGTGAGACGATCACCGTGTCCGGCAACGGTTTCGACCCGGCCGCGAATGTCGGCACCCGCCCGCCGCTCGCCGGGCAGCCGACCGGGGTGTACCTGGTGTTCGCGAAGATCGCGCAGCCGTGGCGGCCGTCGGAGGGCGCGCCGTCGTCCGCGCGGACGGTGCTCGACCAGAAGTGGGTGCTGCCGGCGGCCTCGCGGGCGATCCTCGACCCGGCCGGCACGAACCCGGACTACGTGGAGCTCGGCGCGGACGGCACGTTCAGCGGAACGCTCGACGTGGCCGCCGGCGACTGCACGGCCGACACGTGCGGTGTCATCACCTACGCGGCGGGCGGCGCGATGAACGCGGCGCACGAGCTGTTCGTGCCGTTGACGTTCGGTGCCACGGAGCCGACCGACCCGACCGACCCGACCGATCCCACGGAGCCCACCGAACCGCCGGGCGGCACGGTCACCGGCGCGCGGCTGGAGTGGGGCCTGAAGGAGTCGTTCCGCAACTATGTGCGCGGCGGGATCGCGCACGGCGGTTGGACGCTGACCGGTGTCACGGGCGAGGGCCCGTTCCAGTGGGCGGGCCTGACGGCCGGTGAGTTCGACCAGGAGACCGGGGGCCTGCTCGACTTCGCCGGCTCCGTGCGGTTCACCGGGCACGACCAGGGTGCCGCGCCGCTGCTCGATCTGACGATCTCGCAGCCCCAGTTCCGCGTGGCGAACGGAGTGGCGGAGCTGCTGCTGGACGTCCGCAGCAAGGGCATGGAGAACCCGACCGAGTTCGTCGAGCTGGACGACGCGGTGTTCGCCACCCTGGACCTGGCCGGTGTGACACCGACCGTCGCGAATGGAGTGATCAGCTACCCGGCCGTGCCGGCGACGCTCACCGCCGAGGGCGCCACGGGTTTCGCCGGCTTCTACGAGGCCGGCACCGCGCTGGACCCGGTCACCGTGTCGATCGCCCTGGACGGCGCGGCGCTGCCCCCGCCCGGCGCGGGCGGCGGCACGACCATCCCGACGAAGCCGGTGGCGAACACCCTGGCCGACACGGGATCCGACGTCGGCCCGCTGCTGGCGGCCGGCGCACTGCTGGTGTTGCTCGGCACCGGCCTGCTGATCGTCCGCCGCCCCCGGGCGACGACGGTCGGCTAGAGGCCGCGCGAATAGGGTCGGTGGATGCCCGTCGTGATCGAGGTGGTTCCTGGCGGTGCCGCCTCGGCGTCGGCGTACTGGACGTACTTCGATGCCGGCGCGGTGCCGTCAGGGGCCGCCTCGGCGCGGCGGGCGCCACCAAGCCCTGTTCGCGCGGCCTCTCACCGCGGCCCGCGCGAGCTGTCCGGAGTGTGGTCAGCTCGCGCGGGTGGCGGCGAAGTACGCCACCGCACCAGAGAGGGTCAACCGGTCCACCCGGAGACCGGCATCCGCCAACCAGCGCTCCAGCGCCCCGGCCGTGCCGCCCTGGCCGAACAGGCCCACCCGACGGAAAGCACCGATCGCCAGGTCCTGACGCAGACCCGCCCGCAACACGATCGTGTCACCCAGCAACTTCCCACCAGGCTTCAGACACCGCGCCAGCTCACGCACGGCGGCCGCCGGATCGGGCAGACAATGCAGGCCATTGAACGTCACACACACGTCGAACTCGTGGTCGGCGAACGGCAACCGCTCGATGTCCGCCTCCACCACCTCCACGTCGGACAGACCGCGCGACGCGGCCTGGCGACGTGTTCTGTCCAACATGGACGGTGAGATGTCCGCCGCCACGTAACGAAGGCCCGGGCGCAGCCCGCGCAACGCGAGGCCACCGCCGCACGGTACGTCCAGAATGGACGCACCGTCCGGCAACGCTCCCAACGAGGCGATGGTCTCGTACAGCAACCCGACGTCGGTGCCCCAGAGCAGCCGGCCGGCCGGGCGGGCCAACCACTCCCGCTCGACCCCGAAGTCGTAGGCGGCCCCGCCTATCCGGCCGAGTGACCGTTCGGCCCAGGTGGCTCGCGTGTCAGGCATGCCACCACCATAACTACTCGAACAGGCCGACCACCTGGTCGTAGGCCAAGTAGGCGAACAGCACGAGGCACGCGACGAGCATGGTGTTCGACACCCAGCCCGACCGGCCGGACCGGTCCACCCGCTTGGAGTTCAGAAGCACCAGCAGCGTGGCCGCCAGGAACGGCATGAACAACGCTCCCAGCGCGCCGTAGGCAATGGTCAGCTGGAACGGCTGGTCGAGGAACAGCAGCGCCATGGGCGGGAACGTCAACCACAGCACGTACGCCTTGTACGCCGGCCCGCCTTCCAGTGGCCCAGTACCCGACGTCCGCAACGTCCGCCAGCAGTCGGCGAACAGCAGGCTCACCCCGTGCCACACACCGATCACCGATGTGAACGACACGGCGAAGAACCCGATGAGGAACGGAATCCGCGCCCACTGGCCGTAGTCCGCCACCAGAATATCGCCGAGCAGCAATAGTCCCTTGTCGCCGGTGACGACCTCCTGGCCGACCAACAGTTCCGCGCCGACGATCAGCATGGCGATCACGAAGATGCCGGTGGTGGCGTAGCCGACCGCGTTGTCGGTGCGCATCATCGGCAGCCACCGCGGGCCGCGCCAGCCCTTCGCGAGCGTCCAATATCCGTACGCGGCCATGGTGATCGTGCCGCCGACGCCGCCGATCAGCCCGAGCACGTACACCATGGAACCGTCCGGCAGGCGCGGCACGAACCCGGTGAACAGGTCGCCGAGCTTCGGCGTCACCAGGACGGCCGTGCCCACCACGGTCACGAACATGACGCCGATGAAGACCGTCATGATCTTCTCGAGCAGGGCGTAGCGGCCGAACCACACGAGCAGGAACCCGGCGATGCCGCACAGCATCGCCCAGTACCGCACCGACAGGAACGGGAACAGGGCGTTCAGCGGCAGGCCGGACGCCGACATGGCGGTGGCACCGTAGACGAACCCCCACACGACGGCGTAGGCGCCGAAGTAGATGAGCGCCCACTTGCCGAGGGTGCGCAGGCCGGCGAGGAGTGTCTGGCCCGAGGTCAGGTGCCAGCGGCCGACGGCCTCGCCGAGCGCCAGCTTGAACGCCGTGCCGAGGATGACCGCCCAGAGCAGGGTGTAGCCGTACCGCGAGCCGGCGACCATGGTGGCGACCAGGTCGCCCGCGCCGACACCGGTCGCCGCGGCCATGATGCCCGGGCCGACTTGGCGCAGCCGCGCCCGCCAGCCGATCGGCAGAGCCACTTCTTTGTGGTCTAGTTCACTGGACATGGCCTGAAGCTAGCCCGGTCCCACGGGGTGGCCCGGCAGACTTAACGGTCGCTTAGGAAAGGGGTGCGCATGCGGGTGCTGCTCGTCGAGGACGACGACGGCGTCGCGAACGCGGTGGTCGGCGCTCTCGCCGCGCACGGGCACCTGACCGAGCGGGTCGTCCGCGGTGAGGACGCGCTGACCCGCCACCGCGACGCCGACCTCGTGCTGCTCGACCTGGGACTGCCCGATGTGGACGGTCTGGAGGTGCTGCGCAAGCTGCGCCGCATGGTGGCCACCCCGGTGATCGTCATGACCGCCCGCGGCGACGAGCGGTCGGTGGTGCGCGGCCTGCACCTCGGCGCCGACGACTACCTGGTGAAGCCCGTGCGGCTGGCGGAGTTGCTCGCCAGGATCCACGCGGTGGTGCGGCGTTCCGGGCCGGCGGACCCGGATCCGGCGACCGTGCGGGTCCGCGACGTGGTGATCGACCTGGACGCTCGCCGGGTCACGGCGGCCGGCACGGAGATCGAGCTGACGGCCAAGGAGTTCGACATCCTCGCGGTGCTCGCCCGCCACCGCGGCGCGGCCGTCAGCCGCCAGCAACTCCTGGACGAGGTGTGGGGCGACGCGTACCTGGCGGTGTCCCGCTCGCTGGACGTCCACCTGACCCAGCTGCGCGCCAAGCTGAACCGCCCCGGCCTGCTGGCCACCATCCGCGGCTTCGGCTACCGGCTGGCGGAGTAAAGGGGTGCGCCGCCGACTTCTCGCCATCCTGCTGGCGTTCTCCGTGCTCGCGGTCGCCGGGTTCGCCGTGCCGCTGCTCGACAGCACGGCCGCCAACCGCACGAACGAGTTCGTCCTCTCCCGCACGGCCGACGTCGCCCGGTTCGCGGCACTCGCCCAGGAGGGTGGCGCCGGGGATCAGTTGCGCGCGGAGGTGGCGGCCCACACGGACCTGTTCGGCGACGCCGTGGTGATCGTCGACGAGCGGCGGCGGGTGGTGGTCGAGGCGGGGATGTCGGCCACCGAGCCGGAGGTGGCGGCCACCGTCGACGCCGCCCTGCGCAACCAGCCGCTTGGCGCGCCGGGCGAGCTGCGGCCGTGGTCGACCGGCGACGTGCTGTTCAGTCAGGCGGTGGGCACGGGCACGCGGGTCGCCGGGGCGGTCGTGCTGCGCAGCTCGGTGGCGCCCGCCGCCTCGGACATCACCGTGCGCTGGGCGATCATCCTGCTGGCGGCGCTGGCCGCGGCACTCGCGTGCGTGCTGCTCGTCCTGCGGCTCACGCGGTGGCTGCTGCGCCCGGTGGAGCAGCTGGCCGACGGCGTGCACGCGGTGGCCGCCGGCCGCGAACGGACCCACGTCGACGTGGTCGCCGGGCCGCCCGAGCTGCGTGGCCTGGCCGCCGAGTTCAACCAGATGTCCGACGCGCTCGCCGAGTCCGCCGGACGGCAGCGCGCGCTCGTGGCCGACGCCTCCCACCAGCTGCGCAACCCGATGGCCGCGCTGCGCTTGCGGATCGACACGCTCGACACCCAGGACGACTCCATGGTGCTCGAGCTGGAACGGCTCGAGGCGCTGCTCGACGGCATGTTGTCGCTGGCTTCGGCCGACAGCCTGGCCACCGACCTCGCGGCGTCCTCGGCCGACGAACGGTGCGACGCGGTGACCGTCCTGGTCGAACGCGTGGAGGCCTGGCACGAGGCGGCCGACCGGGCGGGCGTGACGCTGCGCGGACCGGCCGATCTGACCGAGCTACCCGTCCGGTGCGCCGAGTCCGACCTCGCTCAGGTAGTGGATGTGGTGCTGGACAACGGAATCAAGTACGCGGGCGCCGGGTCGACCGTGCGCTGGTCCGGCCGCGCGGCGGACGGCCGGGTGCGGCTGACGATCGCCGACGACGGTCCGGGCGTCGACGCGGCCCAGCTCCCCCGGCTGACCGAACGGTTCTGGCGCGCGAGCCGCGACGCCCCCGGCTCCGGGCTCGGTCTCGCCATCGCCGAACGGCTGGTGACCGCGCGCGGCGGCACGTTCACCCTCCACTCGGGACAGCGCGGCCTGACCGTCCACATCGACCTCCCGGCCGGACCATGAGGCGCCGCACGGTGTTGCTCGGCGCGGTCGCTGCACTCGCCGGCTGCACCACGGAGAACGACCGGGCCATCCGGATCGCGGCCGGCGAGCCCGGCGGGTTCTACGTGGAGTTCGCCCGGCTTCTGGCCGCCCGCCTCGAATCCGGGGGCGAGGTCCTGGAGACCGGCGGCTCCGTGCGGAACCTGGAGCTGGTCCGCGCCGGCCGGGCCGAGCTCGGGCTGGCACTCGCGGACGTGGCGGCCGACACCCGGCTGCGGGCCATCGGGCGGGTGTACGAGAACTACATGCAACTGGTGGTGCCGGCGGAGAGTCCGGTCCGGACGGTGGCCGACCTGGCGGGCGCGCGGATCTCGTTGGGCGCGCGGGGTTCCGGCGCCGCCGTGTTCGGCGACCGGCTGCTCACGGTGAGCGGGGTGGCGGCCGTGATCGACCACCGCCCGCTGACCGAGGCGATCACCGAGTTGGCGGCCGGCCGGCTCGACGCGCTCCTGTGGTCCGGCGGGGTGCCGACACCCGCGCTGGCCGACCTCGACGCCCGGCGGCCGATCCGGCTGGTCGACCTGTCCGACCAGCTCGGCGCGCTGCGGGAGGCACACGGCCCGGTGTACCAGCGGGTCCCGGTGCCCGACGGCGGCTACGGCCACCCAGGGCAGGTCGGCACGATCGGCGTGGCCAACCTGCTGGTGGCCGATGCCGCGCTGCCGGCGGAGGTGGCGGCGTCCGTGGCCCGCACGCTCGTGCACGAGGCCCCGCGGCTGGTCCCACCGTCGGCGCTGGGCACGCAGTACCTCGACCTGCGTTCCCTGATCACCACGGGGGACCTGCCGCTACACCCAGGCGCCGCCACCGCCTACCGGACGTTGCGCGACTAACCCGCGAGTCCCACGTTCAAAACACGCGAGTCCCACATTCAAGACCAGCGAGTCCCACGTTCAGGAACGGTGAGTCCCACGTTCGCGGCACACCTGGTGGCGCACCGAACGTGGAACTCACCCACTCCGAAGGTGGGACTCGCCGTTCCCAACGTGGGACTCGCCCGTTCCCAACGTGGGACTCGCCCGTTCCCAACGTGGGACTCGCCCGTTCCCAACGTGGGACTCGCCCGTTCCCAACGTGGGACTCGCCCGTTCCCAACGTGGGACTCGCCCGTTCCCAACGTGGGACTCGCGGGGAGTTTTACCAGTCCAGGTCCGTCAGGTTGATGAGGACCGTGGCCGTCTGCTGGTCGCCGGACTTCGGCGCGATCACCAGCACCTCCTCCTGCGCGGCCACCGACGTCATGTCCTCGGTGTCGCCCTTCACCTTCGTGTCGGCGTTCACCGCGAACGTCGTGGTGAAGTCGTCGGCACTGCGGACGGTCACCGACTCGCCGCTCGCCTCGGTCACCACGCCCTTCTGCACGAGCACCGTGTGCGTGCCGCCGCCCTCCTTGGCGAGCACGACCTCGCCGTGCAGGATGTCCGTGACCTCGACACCTTCGCCGAGGATGCTGTCCAGGCCGCCGAAGCCGCCGCCCCAGTCACCGCCACCCCACGGACCACCCCAGTGGTCACGGTCGTCGTTGCCCTCTTCCTGTGCCGCCGCTTGGGCCCGTGGCTCGTCGCCGGACGCGGCCGCGATCCCGATCACGCCGACGCTCACGGCGCCGACCACCGCCACGCCGACACCCGCCCTGATCCACAACCGTCGCATGCTGTTATCGCTCATGACTCCATGGTGACGACCGGAAACCGCGCCGGCATCAGACCGGCGGCTCGACCTCACCTACGCGTCAGGAGGTAGCGGCAGGGTTCCGCACTACGCCCCCGGGAGTACTCACGCGAGCCTGGTGACGTCCACCGACACCTCGATGGCCGACGCCGCGCCACCCGAATACGTACCTTTCAGCGGCGAGACGTCCGCGTAGTCGCGCCCGATGGCCACCCAGATGTGCCGCGCTCCGACCTCGATGTCGTTCGTCGGGTCGAACCCCCACCAGCCGCCCGTCCACGCCTCGATCCACGCGTGGCTCTCGCCGGACACCGTCTCGCCGATGCTCGCGTCCGGCTTCGTGTGCAGGTAGCCGGACACGTACCGGGCGGGGATGCCGATGGACCGCAGCAACGCGAGCGTCAGGTGCGCGTAGTCCTGGCACACGCCCTCCCGCGCGCGCCAGGCGTCCATGGCCGAGGAGTGCACGCCCGTCGTGCCACGCTGGTAGGTGAGTTTGTCGTGCACCCACTCGGCGACGGCGAGCACGGCCTCCGCCGGCCGCCGGCCCTTGCGCAGTGTGCGGGCGATGTTCATCAGCTCGCGGTGCTTGGGCACGTAGTCGGTCCACTCGAGGTACTCGGCGTACCGGTCGAACACCTCGGGCGAGCGCAGGTCGGCCCAACCGACGCCGTTGACGGGCGCGGCCGCCGCACCGGTCTCCACCACCGACGACGACACGATCTTCAGCTCGGTGTGCGGCGCGTGCAGGTCGAACGCCGTGACCTCCGTGCCCCAGTAGTCGGTGTAGCGGTAGGACCGGGTGGCCGGCGTGGTCTCCACCCGGCTGACCACCAGGTTCTGCTTGCGGTCGTTGCGCGGCGTGAGCCGGGCCTCGTTGTAGGACTGGATGACCGGCGCCGAGTACCGGTAGCCGGTCGTGTGCACGACCCGGATGCGCCAGTTCACAGCGATACCCCCGCATTGGTCCAGGCAACCCACGGCACCGAGTGGAAGTATTGCAGCGCAACGGCTTCGCCCACGTCGCGGACCGTCTTCTGCAGCGAGGTCAGCCGGTCGGTCAGACCTTCCAGCAGGTCCTCCGGCCGCAGGAACTCCAGGTCGCTGCGGGCCCTGCCGAGCAGCCGGATGGCCTCGGCCTTCGCGCCGACCCGCACGGTCGGGCGCAGGTCCAGGTGTTCCAGGCACGACTCGGCCTGCCGCAGCGCGTAGAACACCGATCGTGGGAACAGCCGGTCCAGCAGCAGGAACTGCACCACCCGGCCCACGTCGAGCGCGCCGCGGTAGGTCCGCAGGTACGTGTCGTGCGCACCGGCCGAACGCAGCACGGTCACCCAGCCGGGCGAGAACGGCTTGTCCCCGGCCCGCGACATGAGCAGCCGCACGATCATGTCCACCCGCTCGACCGACCGGCCGAGCACCAGGAACCGCCAGCCGTCGTCGCGGCTCATGGTCGAGTCGGCGAGCCCGGCGAACATGGCCGCGCGTTCCTCCACGAACGAGAAGAACTCGTGCGGGCCGAGGCGCTTGGCCGCGCGCTGGCGCTCCGGCACGGCGTTCCACGTGGCGTTGATGCACTCCCACAGCTCGGTCGACACCACCTCGCGCGCCACGCGGGTGTTCTCTCTGGCACTGGAGATGGACGACACGATCGACCCGGCGTGCTCGCGGGAGAACGCCACCAGGTCGGTCAGCGGCCGCACGTCCAGCGCCGCGCCCTTCGGCGGCTTGATGCCCAGCACGTTGAGCAGTTGCCGGCTGGTGGCGTCCGGGTCGACGGTCGCGTCCTCCAGCAGGTGGTGCACGGACACGTCGAGGATCCGGGCGGTGTCGTCGGCCCGCTCGACGTGGCGGCCGATCCAGTACAGGGACTCCGCGTTACGCGCCAGCATCGCGGGCCTCCTGCTGTTGCTGCTGCTGTTGTTGCTGTTGACCGGCGGTCAGCTCTGGGCCGCGCTCGGGCGCCACCTCCGCCAGCTTCTGGCCACCGGCCAGCCCGCGCCCGCTCAGCTCGGCGTCGTCGGTGGACGAGCGGGCGGCCAGCACCCAGGTGTCCTTCGACCCGCCGCCCTGCGAGGAGTTCACCACCAGGCTGCCCTCGGGCAGCGCCACCCTGGTCAGCCCGCCGGGCAGCACGAACACCGACGTCCCGTCGTTCACGGCGAACGGCCGCAGGTCGACGTGGCGGGGCTTGAGCCGGTGACCGACCTTCGTCGGCACGGTCGACAGCTGCACCACCGGCTGCGCGATCCAGCCGCGCGGGTCGCTCCGGATCCGGCGCCGCAGCGCGGTCAGCTCGCGGGTGGTGGCCTGCGGGCCGAACACGATGCCGTAGCCGCCCGAGCCCTCCACCGGCTTGACCACCAGCTCGTCGAGCCGGTCGAGCGTCTGGGCCTGCTCGTCGGGAAGCCAGCAGCGGAACGTGTCCACATTGGGCAGCAGCGGCGTCTCGCCCAGGTAGTACTTCAGGATCTCCGGCAGGTAGGTGTAGACGAGCTTGTCGTCGGCCACCCCGTTGCCCACGGCGTTCGCGATGACCACGTTGCCCGCCCGCGCGGCGTTCAGCACCCCGGCCACCCCGAGCACCGAGTCGGAGCGGAAGTGCACGGGGTCGAGGTACTCGTCGTCGATCCGCCGGTAGATCACGTCGACCACCCGCTCGCCCTGGGTGGTGCGCATGTAGACGGTGTTGTCGCGGCAGAACAGGTCGCGCCCCTCGACCAGCTCGACGCCCATCTGCCTGGCCAGCAGCGAGTGCTCGAAGTACGCGGAGTTGTGCACCCCGGGCGTCATGACCACGACGTTCGGGTCGGCCACGTTGGCCGCCGCGGCCGCCCGCAGTGAACGCAGCAGGTGCACGGCGTAGTCGCCGACCGCACGGACCCGGTGCTTGGCGAACAGGTCGGGGAACACGCGCGCCATGGTGCGGCGGTTCTCCATCACGTAGGACACCCCGGACGGGCTGCGCAGGTTGTCCTCCAGTACCCGGAACACGCCCTCCTCGTCGCGGACCACGTCGATGCCGGACACGTGGATGCGTACGCCGTTGGGCGGCTGCAGCCCGGCGGCGTTGCGGTGGAAGTACGCACACGAGGTGATCAGCCGCTTGGGCAGCACCCCGTCCCGGACGATCTGCTGGTCGCCGTAGATGTCGGCGAGGAACGCCTCCATGGCGCGGACCCGCTGGACGATCCCGCGCTCCAGCCGCGACCACTCGGCCGCCGTGATCACCCGTGGGATCAGGTCGAGCGGGAACGGCCGCTCCTGCCCGGACAGCGAGAACGTGATGCCCTGGTCGACGAGCGCGCGGTCCAGCGCCTCGGCGCGGGCTCCCAGCTCGGCGGGCGCCGAGGGCGCCAGCTGCTCGTGCAACCGGCGATAGGCGGGCCGCACGGACGCGTCGCCCGTGAACATCTCGTCGTAGGCGCCGGCGTAGGGCCGCTTCGGGTCGAGGTAGCCGTCGAACAGCCTGCCACCCTGCCCGTTCCTGCTGGACGACGTTGCCCGCCGAGACGGCCGTGTGACTGTGCGCTCCATCTGCGCATCCTCACCCACGACCGCCCCGGCGCGCACTAGTTGTTCATCAACTTCCTGTGAACCTGGCCTCGCGCTTCTCCAGGAAGGCCGCCATCCCCTCCTTCTGGTCGTTCGACGAGAACAGGGCGTGGTAGGTCCGCCGCTCGAACATCAGCCCCTCGGAAAGCCCCACCTCCAGGGCCCGTTCCACGGCCTCGCGCGCGACCATGGTCACCGGCTTGCTGTAGGACGCGATGGTCGCCGCGGCGGCCGCCGCCTCGGCCAGGAGGGACTCGGCCGGCACCACCCGCGCCACCAGCCCCGCGCGTTCGGCCTCCTCGGCATCCATCAGCCGGCCCGTGAGGATCAGGTCCATGGCCTTGGCCTTGCCCACCAGGCTGGTCAGCCGCTGCGTGCCACCGATGCCGGGGATCACGCCCAGCTTGATCTCCGGCTGGCCGAACTTGGCCGTGTCGGCGGCGATGATGAAGTCGCACATCATGGCCAGCTCGCAGCCGCCGCCGAGCGCGTAACCGGCCACCGCCGCGATCTTCGGGGTGCGCAGCGCGGCGAAGTCGTCCCAGCCGGCGAAGAAGTTCTCCGTGAACATCTCCATGCCGGTCTTCGGCGCCATCTCCTTGATGTCCGCCCCGGCCGCGAAGGCCCTGGCCGACCCGGTGAGCACGAAACAGCCGACCTCGGGGTCGGCGTCGAGCGGGGTGAGGGCGGCCATCAGCTCGGCCAGCAGCTCGCTGTTGAGCGCGTTGAGCACCTCCGGCCGGTTCAGCGTGACCGTGACGACGCGGCCTTCGCGGTCGATCTTCAGGTTGTTCATGACTGTCCTCTCAGGAGTCCCAGATGGCGCCGTAGGCCGGGATGCCGCGCCGTTCGAGGCCGTGCACCACCTGCCAGGTGAGCTTCTTGTTGGAGATGCAGATGACCGCCTCGGCGCCGAAGTCGCGGTAGGCCTCGTACGCCAGCGCCACCATGTCCGGCTTGCCGTGGGTGCCCGTGTCCCAGATGACCGCGTCCGGCTGCACGGCGAGGATCTCGTCGACCAGCCCGTCGCCGTAGGTGATCCGCGGCGTGCGGGTGGCCCAGACCAGCCGGGCCGGCACCTTCTGGGCCAGCAGATGCGGCAGGCACGGGCCGATCCCGCTCCCCGTGGCCACGTAGATCACCTTGCGGAACAGCACCTCGATGTTCGCCACGCCCGCCGTGGTGATGCCCTTGACCCAGACGTGCGACGGGGCGTCGTCGATGAACGACCCGGTCCAGTCGCCGGCGCGCGAGATGGTCAGCCGGAACCCCGGCTGGCCGGGCGCCGGCACGTTCGCGAACGAGTGCCACTCGGTGAGCGGGCTGCGGCTGATGGCCGTGGACGAGCCGGCGAACGGGGTGACGCCGTGGTCGAAGCGAGCCAGCGCCACGTGACCCGACGGCCGCTCGATCCGCACCCGCACGCGGCGCAATCGCAGCCATGGCAGCGCGATACTCACGGTGATCAGCGCGAGCACCCACACGTTCGCGTCGAGCAGCAGCGCCTGGGCCCACAGCAGCGCGAGCGCCGCCCAGCCCCCGAACCGGTGCGCCTTCTCGAACACGTCGTGCCGCTTCGCCCGGAACGCCGGCAGCGCGGTCGCCACGATGCCGGCGAGCAGCGCCACGAGCGCGTAGGACACGACGAGTACGGCCGGGCTCGCGGACCCGGTCAACAGCACGACCGAGACCGTGAACCAGACCGAGCCGACCAGAGTGCCGCCCACGTGCAGCCCGCCGAAGTGGTAGACCTTCGCGAGCGTCCACCGGATGGCGAGCGGCCAGCTCGTCGGCGCGCTGGTGGCGAGCCGGAACAGCAGGTTGATCACATACTGCTGGCGGATCACCACGGCGACCGCGAAGTTTCCGAGCGCGAGGTTCGCGGCCGTGGTGGCCGTGAGGTCAAGGCCGGGCAGCAGCGCCAGGTTCACCACCACGACCAGCGCGATCAGCCGGTTGTAGTGCATGAACCTCGGATGTTTGCCGAGCCGCCGGGCCAGGCTGGTCTCGGCGGGCAGGACCGTGGACTGTGCGGGGAGGACGGCGGTCACGCGGTCACCCCCGCGAGCTCGAGCAGCGCCGCCTTGTCGATCTTGCCGCGGCTGGTCTGCGGCAGCACGGGCAGCGGGTGGACGGCCGCCGGCACGCAGTAGTACGGCAGGGCGGCGGCCACCGCGAACATCGCCTCGTCCGGGTCGACCCCCACCCCGGCCACGAACGACACGAGCCGCTCCTCGTCGAGTTTCAACGTGACCGCGCGCGTGCAGCCGGGCACCGACTCGAGCACGGCGGACACCGAGTCCAGCTCCACCCGGAAGCCGCGGACCTTCACCTGGTCGTCCGTGCGGCCGAGGTGCTCCAACTCGCCGTCCGGGGTCCAGCGGCCTAGGTCGCGGGTGCGGAACATGAGCCGCCCGCCGCCGAGGAACGGGTCGGGCCGGTAGCGCTCCGCGGTCAGCCTCGGGTTGGCCAGATAGCCGGCGGACACGCAGTCCCCGCCCGCCCACATCTCGCCCGTCTCGCCGTTGCCGCACAGCCGCAGGTGCTCGTCGAGCACATAGACCGTGTTGTTCGGCGTCGGCCGGCCGATGGTGAGCAGCGCGGCGGCCGGGTCGTGGCGCCGCATGGTGTTCACGATGGTGACCTCCGTGGGGCCGCAGCCGTTGTAGAACGTGGCGCGCCGGGCCCACCGGTCGGCCAGCGCACGCGGGCACGGCTCGCCGGCCACGGCCACCACCCGCACGTCCGGGCAGTCGGCCGGGTCCACGCGGCTGAGGATGGTGGGCGTGGCGATCACCACGTGCACCCGCCGGACGGTCTCGGCGATGTCGTCGCCGCGGATCACCAGCGTGCCGCCGTGGGCCAGGCAGCCGAGGATCTCCCAGGCGGCCATGTCGAACGCGATGTTGAGCAGTTGGCCGACGCGGCGGCCGGGCCGGATGCCCAGGTCGCCCGGCTCGGTGAGCAGCAGGTTGGTGACGTTGCCGTGGGTCACGGTGACGCCGTTCGGCTTGCCCGTGGTGCCGGAGGTGAACAGGACGTAGCAGCCGTCGCCGGGGCGGGCGGGGCGGGCCGGCCGGAACTCGGCGGGACCGGCCGGGAGCGTGTCGACGGCGATCACCGGACGGCCGGGCGGTACCCGGTTCGCCAGCTCGGACACCGTCAGGACGACCTTCGGACGAGCCGTGTCGAGCACGTGCCGCAGCTGCGCGGGCGGTGCGACCACCACGTCCTGCGGGACGTAGGCGGCGCCGGCCTTCAGCGTGGCGAGAATGCCGACCACCATGGGGATCGACCGCCGCAGGAACACCCCGACGTGGTCGCCGGGCGCCACGCCGTGGGCCGCGAGCACGGCGGCCAGCCGGTTGGCCCGGCCGTTCAGCTCCCGGTAGGTGAGCTGGGTGTCGTGGTGGGTGACCGCGACCGCGTCGGGGTACCGCGCGGCCATTTCCTCGATCGCGTGATGCACCGCGTGGTGGCGCACCCGCTGCCGCGGTCCCTGGCCGAACAGCCGCAGCAGCTGCCGCTCGGCGGGTGGCAGCTGCCGCGGCCAAGACCAGCTTTTCTCGTCCATCGGATCAGTCCTCCGGGAGAGTCGCCGCCACACCGTCGCGGTGTGACGGGGGCCACTGGCGGCCCGGAGGTACTAGGCATCCGGATCATGATTGGTTCAGATCACACGTGATAGTTGATCTGTTTGTAACAATTCCACGTTCACGCGCTGGCGATCTCCACGCAGCAGCGCACGAAGTCCTGGACCACCGGGTCGCCGTCCGCGGCCGGCGGCCAGGCGATCCCCACCCGGCTCGGGGCGACCCCGTCGACCGGTCGGTAGACCACCCCGGGCCTGGCGTAGAAGCGAGCCGCCGACGCCGGGGCCAGCGCGATCCCGTAGCCGTTGGCGATGGCCTGCAGCCAGCTGTCGGGTTGGTCGGTCACCGCACCGATGCGCGGTGCGGTCCCGCCGCGTTCCTCGACGGCGAGCCAGTAGTCGCGCCACACGCCCGTCTCCACCGGCGCCGCGACGAACGGCTCGTCCACCAGCTCGGCGAAGTCGATGCGCTCGCGGCCGGCCAGCGGGTGCGCCGCGGGCAGCACCACCCACCTCGGTTCGGTGAACAGGACCGCCACCCGCAGGGTCTCCTGGCCGGGGCAGGGCAGCCGCAGCAGCGCCGTGTCCACGTCGCCGTCGGCCAGGCCCGCCGTCGGGTCCGCCCACGAGGACTGCCGCATGTCGACCCGCCAGCCCGGCCGGGCGCTGCCGAACGCGGCGATGACGTCCTGGGTGGCCTCGTTGGCCGCACTCGCCAGGAACCCGACGCGCAGCACGCGCGCCGCCCGGCTCGCCGCGCGCTTGGTCTCCCGCAGCACCAGGTCGCAGGCGGCGAGCAGCGCCGGGGCCCGCTCGGCCAGCTCCCGGCCCGCCTCGGTCAGCGCCATGCCCGTCCGGGAGCGGATGAACAGCCGCACGCCGAGCCGGTCCTCCAACTGCTTGATCTGCTTGGTCAGCGCCGGTTGGGACACGTACAACCGCTGGGCCGCGCGGGTCAGGTTCCCCTCGTCGGCCACGGCCACGAAGTAGCGGACCAACCGCGTGTCCACATCCATTCCAGCAGGTTATAGAAACAGCTATTGGACGCCGGGTGACCGTTCCGCGCAGGGTTGAACCATGTACCCGGCCTACGTCGTCCTCACGATCGTCACCGCCGCGGCGAACCTCGCCGGGGCCGCCGCCGACTTCCTCCGCGTCGGCTGGGTGATCGACAACATGGGCAGGTACGGCGTGCCGGCGTCGTGGATCGTGCCGCTGGGCGTGGCGAAGGCAGCCGGTGGGATCGGGCTCCTCGCGGGCCTCGCCGTCCCCGCCATCGGGATCGCGGCGGCCGTCGGCCTGCTCCTGTACTTCGCCGGCGCCGTGGTCACGGTCGCCCGCGCCCGCTGGTATGTCCACCTACCGTTTCCGAGCCTGTACCTGCTGGCGGCCGCCGCCGTCCTCACCCTGCGGCTCACGGCCGTCTAATGCCTGGAAGGCGTCGTTCCAGGCATTAGACCTTCCGGCCCACCGTCGCCAGGATCTCCGGGCCCCGCGCCGCCAACCTGCGGTACGCGATCCGGCCCCACCACCAGGCGAGCACCACCCCGATGGCGATCCCCACGGGCACCGCCATCCACCGCAGCACCGGCACGTCCGCGCCGAAGATCAGCAGCACCACGACGGGCACGGACACCACTCCCAGCAGCAGTGAGATGCCGAGCTGCGTGAGCACGCGCACCACGCCGGGATTGCCGCCCGCGGCGAACGGGTTGGCCCGCTGGTCGGGCATCGGGTATCCGGTGAACACCGACAGGAGCATGACCAGCCCCGCGCCACCGCCGAGAACGGTCGGCACCAGCGCCAGCACCCACGGGTAGAGCGACGGTTCGGACACGGCCGGCAGCACGGCCGCGAGCACCAGCGCCACCGGACCGACCACGAGCAGCCAGGCCAGCTGCCGCCCGCGGACATCGGCCGCGGCGGCGCCCGGCGTCACGATCGTGTGCCACAGCGCGCTGCCGTCCATGCCGTACAGGTTTCCGGCCAGCAGGCAGGCGAACGTCACGATCACCACCGACGCGAACGGCAGCATCCCGGTATCGCCCTCGGTCAGCGCCGGCACCACCGCCACCGCGGCACCCACCAGCACCATCGACAGCAGTGCCACCCGGCGCCGCGCGTCCCGCAGCCAGGTCCGCAGTTCCTTGCCGGCCACCGCACCGACCGGCGTGGCCGGCAGGCGGTGGGCGAGGCCGCCCCGCTTCCCGGCCGCCCGGGGACCGATGGTCGCCGCCACCCGGGTGGTCCGCCGGACGAGCAGCCCACCCCACACGGCGAGCAGTCCCGTGCAGACCACCAGCAGACCGGCGAGCGCCGCCAGCACCAGGAGCCAGTCCCCCGCGCCGGCCGCGTCGACCGCCACGGTCGCCCAGCCGGACGGCAACCAGCGCAACACGGCCGACAGCGTGGCCGACCCGCCGTCGAGCAGGACCTGGCCGAGATTGTTGAACAATGCCTGCGCGAAGAAGCCCGACATGCCCACGACCGAGACCAGCAGCACGCCCAGGTCACGCCCGCGCCGCGAGCGCAACGCCGCCCCGAGCGCGGCCATCACCACCCGCGACAGCAGAACCACGAACGTCAGCTGCAGCGGCACGGCGACCAGCGCGACCACCAGCCCGGCGCCGGACGCGAACAGCAGCAGCCCGCAGAACGCGATGAACGTGACGATCGCCGGCACCCCCACGAACGCGGCGCCGAGCAGGCCGGTGGCGAGCTGGCGGGGGGTGAGCGGCAGGAGGGCGAAGTGCTCGGGGCGCAGCGTCTCGTCGCCGCCGCCGGTGAACACCGGGCCGAACAGCCAGCCGACCGTCCACAGCAGGTACAGGCCGGCCAGCACGTCGACGCCGACCCCCGGCCGGTCGTAGTCCACTGTGGACACCACGACCGTGACGCCGGCCGCCAGGAGCCCGAACAGCGCGCCGACGCCCGTGAACCAGCCCTGGTTGCCGCGCAGCGAATGCCGCAGTACCCGCAGCTTCAGCCGGATCAGGACGCCAACCACGACAACCCCTCCGTGCCACCCGTGCGCCCGCCGACGATGTGCACGAACGCCTCCTCGAGGCTGGTGCCGCCGCGCACCAGGTCCACCGGCCCCCAGGCGACCACCCGGCCCCTGGTGATCACGGCGACGTGCGAGCACAGCTGCTCCACCAGCGCCATCACGTGACTCGACAGCACCACCGCGCCGCCCGAGGCCACGAAGCGCCGCAGGATCGTGCGGATGGTGGCGGCGGACACCGGATCCACCGCCTCGAACGGTTCGTCGAGCACCAGCAGCCGCGGCGCGTGCAGCAGCGCGAGGGCGAGACCGATCTTCTTGCGCATGCCGGCCGAGTAGTCGATCACCAGTCGGTGCTGCGCGTCGGTCAGCTCCAGGACCGCCAGGAGTTCCTCCGTCCGCTGGGCGACCGTGTCGGCCGCCAGCCCACGCAGCAGGCCGAAGTAGGTGAGCAGTTCGCGGCCGGTCAGCCGTTCGGGCAGGGACAGCCCGTCGGGCAGCACGCCGATCAGCGACTTGGCGCGCACCGGGTCCGACCAGACGTCGATCCCGAACACCGACGCGGCGCCGGCATCGGGGCGCAGCAACCCGACGGCCATCGACAGGGACGTGGTCTTGCCGGCGCCGTTGGGTCCGACCAGTCCGAAGAACGAGCCCGCGCTCACCTCGAGGTCGACGTGGTCGACCGCCGTGGTGGAGCCGAACACCTTGTAGAGGCGGGAGAGCCGGAGCGCACAGTCCGGTTGCGGAAGTTGGCCCATACCGGCAGAGTACTATAAAGTGATATCACTTTGATAGATCCCGCACTCCGGCTATGAGGGGGAACCCGTGGACGCACACATCGACACACCGACCATGCCCGAGCCGCACGTCCGCGAGCGGCCGGCGTTCGGCAGCGCCGGCATGCCGATGCTCGGCCTGGCCCTGGCCCTCTACGCGATCGCCGTGGTGGTCACGCTGCTCGGCGTCCTCAGCCTGTTCGACCAGGACGGGCCGACGCTCGGCATCGTGCTGGCGGTGCTCGGCGTCCTCGTGTTCGTCGGCGGTGCCGTGGTGAACGCCGGGCTGATCATGGTGGCGCCCGGTGAGGCGCGGGTGATCCAGTTCCTCGGCCGCTACGTCGGCACCGTCCGCCAGGACGGGCTGCGGTGGATCAACCCGTTCACCCTCCGGCGGCGGATCTCCACGAGGATCCGCAACCACGAGACCGCGGTCAACAAGGTCAACGACGCGGACGGCAACCCCATCGAGATCGCCGCCGTGGTGGTCTGGCGGATCACCGACACCGCCCGCGCGGTGTTCGAGGTGGACGACTACAACGAGTTCGTCAACATCCAGACGGAGACCGCCGTACGGCACATCGCCACCAGCTACCCGTACGACGCGCACGGCGAGGAGCAGCTGTCGCTGCGGGAGAACGCGTCGGAGATCACCGAGAAGCTGTCGGTGGAGATCGCCGCACGGGTCGAGGCGGCGGGCGTCCAGGTGATCGAGTCGCGCCTCACCCACCTGGCCTACGCGCAGGAGATCGCCGGCGCCATGCTGCGCCGTCAGCAGGCCGGCGCGGTGATCGCCGCCAGGCAGCGGATCGTCGAGGGCGCGGTCGGCATGGTCCAGCTCGCGCTGCAGCGACTGGCCGAGCAGGAGGTGGTGGAGCTGGACGAGGAGCGCAAGGCCGCCATGGTCAGCAACCTGCTGGTGGTGCTCTGTTCGGACCGGGACACCCAGCCTGTCGTCAACACCGGCTCGCTCTACAACTGACGCCGTGGCAGAGCGCAAGAAGCTCCTGCTGCGCCTGGACCCCGCGATCCACGACGCGGTGGCCAGGTGGGCCGGCGACGAGCTGCGCAGCACGAACGCGCAGATCGAGTTCCTGCTGCGGCGGGCGCTGTCCCAGGCGGGCCGGCTCCCGGGCAACGCGGGCGGGTTGCCGAGGCGGGGTCGCCCCCCTAAACAGGATCCGGAAGATCCCGGAAGCGAGGACGCGGGCGCTCTGGAGACGTGAACGGGGGCGGCTGAGCGGCCCTGTTACCCTTGTCCGGTCGTTGCCGTGTGGCATTCCGTCATGGAGGAAGCCCGCTTCGCGCGGGGCCACCAGACGCGGCAGCAGACTTCCGTGATCGACATCGAGGAGTTTCTTCGTGGCCAACATCAAGTCGCAGATCAAGCGGATCAAGACGAACGAGAAGGCGCGGCTGCGCAACAAGTCCGTCAAGTCCTCGGTGAAGACCGCGATCCGCAAGTTCCGCGAGGCCGCCGACGCCGGTGACAAGACCAAGGCGCTCGACCTCCTGCAGGACGCGAGCCGCAAGCTCGACAAGGCGGCCGGCAAGGGCGTCATCCACGCCAACCAGGCGGCGAACAAGAAGTCCGCCATGGCGAAGCGCGTCAACCAGCTCTGAGCTAGTTCTTCCGCTTCTTCCGCGAGGGCGCGTCGGCTTCGGTCGGCGCGCTTTCGTCGTTCACGCGGTCGTTCACATGGCCGAGCAGCCAGTCGGGCCGGTCACCGGGCAGCGACTTGGCCGCCCCGCGCTCGTCATGCTGCGCGATCTCCACGAACTGGTCGTGCGCGATCGGGTGCCAGACCTGGTCGAAGACGTCGATGACCGAGCCGCCGACGTTGTTGCGCCGGGCCCGCACCCCCACCCACCCGACGAACGTGAGCACCGCGGCAAACCCGCCGAAGACGATGAAGAACTGCCAGAAAGCGCCCACGACGTCGAGTCTAACGCGCATGATGACCACTCCGGTCGCCCATGATGACCACTCCGGTCCCGCACGATGACCACTCCGGTCACCGGTGCCCAGGACCGCGTCAGGTGCGGCGGCGCGCCTCGACCAACTGCAGCACCGCGCGCTCCAGCGCGTAGTCGGCGTCCACGGCCACGCCCTTCACGTCGGCGTTGACGTCGGCCACCACCTGCATCGCCCGCACCAGCCCCGCCGGGTGCCACCCGCGGGCCTGGGACATGGCCTTGCGGACCTTCCAGGCCGGCATGCCCAGCTCACTGGACAGCCGGTACGGGTCGCCACCGCCGGCGCCGGACACCTTCGCGACCGTCCGCACGGCGTCGGCCAGCGCGTCGGCCACCAACACGTGCGGCACGCCCAGCTGCATCGCCCAGCGCAGCATCTCGAGCGCGCCCGCCACGTCGCCGGTCACCGCCTTCTCCGCCACCGCGAAGCCCGTGACGTCCGCGCGGCCGCGGTGGTACCGGCGGACGGCCTCGGCGGTGACCTGCCCGCCCGTGTCGGCCACCAGCTGGGCGGCGGCCGCCGCCAACTCACGCAGGTCGGAGCCCACCGAGTCGATCAGGGTGGCGACCGCCTCGGGGTCGGTCTTGCCGCCGGCCCGCCGGATCTCGTTGCGCACGAACGACTCGCGGTCGGCCGGCTTGGTGATCCGCGGGCAGTCGACGACGTCCGCGCCGGCCGAGCGCAGCGCGCCGATCAGGTCCTTCGCCGGCTTACGCCCGCCGCCCGTGTGCAGCACCACCAGCTGCACGCTGTCGGCCGGCTCGCGGATGTACCCGGTGATGGTCGCCGCGATGTCCTTGCCGGCGTCGTGCGCGCCCTCCAGCACGATCACCCGGCGCTCGGCGAACAGCGACGGGCTGACCAGCTCGGCCAGCTCCGGCGCCGTGAGGTCCGACACCTTCGTCCTGGTCAGCTCGGCCGCCGGATCGGCCAGCCTGGCGGTCTCCAGCGCGGCGTGCACCGCACGCTCGACCAGCAGTTCCTCTTCGCCCAGCACGAGTTGCAGTGGCGGCGGGGTCACGGCGGGAGCCTTCACCTCGCCATCCTCGCACTAGAGGATTCGCCGGGCACCCGCCCGGGTACGCGTGTCGGGAGGAGGATGACCTTGCCGATCGCACACCGCACGATGGACCTGGACGGAACGCGGATCTTCTACCGGGAGGCCGGTCGCCCGGACGACCCGGTGGTTGTCCTGCCGCACGGGTATCCGTGCTCGTCCTACCAGTTCCGGAACCTGATGCCCGCGCTCGCCGACCGGTGGCGGCTGGTGGCGCCCGACTTTCCCGGCTTCGGGTACAGCGACACCCCGAACCGCGCGGACTTCGCGTACACCTTCGACGCGCACGCGGAGTTCCTACAGCGGTTCGTCCGGGCACTCGACCTGCCGAGGTACGCGATCTGGCTGCACGACTACGGCTCGCAGTTCGGGCTGCGGCTGGCCATGGCCGATCCGAACCGGGTAGCCGGGCTGATCATCCAGAACGGCGACATCTACGCCGACCAGCACGGGCCGAAGTACGAGCCGCTGAAGGCGTACTGGGCGAACCCGACGCCCGAGGGGCGGGAGAAACTCGGCGACGCGGTCAGCGAGGCCGGCTTCCGCGACGAGTTCGTCGGCGAGGTCCCGGACCACCTGGTCGAGCGGATCCCGCCGGACCTGTGGCGGCTGCACTGGGCGCTGATGAGCGACCCGTCGCGGCGGGAGAACGTGATCAACCTGCTGGCCGACCAGGGCAACACGGTGCCGTGGTTCGCCCGGCAGCAGGCCTACCTCCGGGAGCATCGGCCGCCGGCGCTGATCGTGTGGGGACCCCACGACGGGTACATGCCGGCCGGCGCCGCGCGGGCGTATCTCCGTGATCTTCCTGACGCGGAGTTGCACCTGCTCGACGCCGGGCACTGGGCCCTGGAGACCAGCCTTGACGAGGTGGTTCCGCTGGTCCGGGACTTCCTCGGCCGGATCTACCAGTCCTCAAGCGGAGTCTGACGGTCCTCTCGGATGATGGACCTCACATTGGCCGAGTGACCCGGTCGTGCCGTACCGTGTTCGGCAGACAACTGAATACCGCTCATCCAGAGGGGCAGAGGGATCGGCCCGTAGAAGCCCCGGCAACCGGCGTCAGCCATTCGCTATCCGCGCATTCGCGAGGACGGCGACGATCACGGTGCCAATTCCGACCCGCACGCGGGACAGATGAGGAGATACCTCGCGATGACGATTACCGCCACGACCACGCTCGACCTCGGGCCCGCTCGCGCGCTGACCTGCCGGGAATGTGGCAACCAGATTCCACTCGCTCCGGAGTTCGCGTGTGCCGAGTGTTTCGGCCCGCTGGAGGTCTCCTACGAGTTCGGTGACATCACCAGGGCTCAGATCGAGGCCGGCCCCAGGTCGATCTGGCGCTACCGCGGCCTGCTGCCCGTACCGTCCGATGTGGACGCCCACCCGAACACCGATCCGGGCCTCACCCGCCTGGTGAAGGCCGACCGGCTGGCCGCCGCGCTCGGCGTGAAGTCGTTGTGGGTCAAGGATGACACCGGTAACCCCACCCATTCCTTCAAGGACCGCGTGGTGGCCGTCGCGCTCGCCGCGGCCCGCCAGCTCGGCTTCAAGGTGCTCGCCTGCCCGTCGACCGGCAACCTGGCGAACGCGGTGGCCGCGGCCGCCGCGCGGGCCGGTTGGCAGTCGGTGGTGCTGATCCCGTCCTCACTCGAACGGGCGAAGGTGCTGACCACGGCGGTCTACGACGGCGCGCTGATCGCGGTCGACGGCAACTACGACGACGTGAACCGGCTGGCCACCGAACTGGCGGCGGAGCACGAGGACTGGGCGTTCGTGAACGTCAACGTGCGGCCCTACTACGCCGAGGGCTCCAAGACGCTCGGCTACGAGGTGGCCGAGCAGCTCGGCTGGCGCCTGCCCGACCAGGTGGTGGTGCCGGTGGCGTCCGGCGCGCAGCTCACGAAGGTGGACAAGGGTTTCCGCGAGCTCGGCGAGTTGGGTCTGGTCGAGGCCACGCCGTACCGGGTGTTCGGCGCGCAGGCCACCGGGTGCTCGCCCGTGTCGGCGGCGTACAAGGCCGGCCACGACGTGGTCACCCCGGTCAAGCCGGACACCATCGCCCGCTCGCTGGCCATCGGCGCGCCCGCCGACGGGCCGTACGTGCTGGACGTGGCCCGCCGCACGGGAGGCGCGGTCGAGGACGTCAGCGACGAGGAGGTCGTCGAGGGCATCCGGCTGCTGGCCAGGACCGAGGGCATCTTTGCGGAGACCGCGGGCGGCGTGACGGTCGCGACGGCCAGGAAGCTGGTCGAGACCGGCCAACTGGACCCGGACGCGGAGACCGTGCTGCTGATCACCGGCGACGGGCTGAAGACTCTCGACGCGGTGCAGGACAAGATCGGCCCGCGGGCCACGGTGCCGCCGTCGGCAGCCGCCGTCCGCGCGGCGCTGGCCGACTAGAACAGCTCGGCGAACAGGTTGCGCACGAAGCCGGGCGCACCGACCCCCAGGACGAACCCGACCGCGTAACCGACGGTCGCGTCGATCGGGTCGGCGCCCGGCTCGTGGGCAGCGTTCACCGACTTGTTCTCGTCCGAAGTGGACAGCCGGGAGACCATGGCGCCGTCCCGGTCCAGCCGCGCCCGCCAACGCCCTTCGTGGTGCAGCAGATGACGACGCCCGGCCACCTCGACCCGAACGTCGAAAGTCGACCGCCGCATACGCCGCGAGCCGCAGTCCAGGACGGCCGGCTGACCGTCCACGTGCAACCGCACGGTGTCGCGGCCCGTGGGCGCGATCCGCGGCGGGGGAACCACCCAGCTGAGCCGCTTGCTCATCCCCGGGGACAGCACGGTGGTGAAGCTGAGCGTCACGGTCGCCCGCCATGGCCCGGTCACCGTGATCACCCGCGGGTCCCAGGTACCGGACACGGTCAACGCGCCGAACCGCGAGTCATCCACCTGAATGACCACAGGCGTGGTGGGCGGCTCGTCCCCCGTCACCATCTTGCGCAGCCTGTCGAACACGGTTCCGGACGCCAGTCCGACCACGCCCAGCACCCCGCACCGACCTCACCGTGACAAACCCCGGCCCCTGCCAACGACAAGGCCGTGTGACCGGCACTAAGGCTTGCCCCTTGGATCTTTGCGCGAAGGTCTGCGCCTCACCAACAGTTACCTCAGGGGCACCGTGACGGCACCCAGCCACCAACCACCTCGGCACCCACGCCTGCGCCGGAACGCAACGGACACTTTTAAGGCCGGGGAGGGACTAGGGCGGGACTGGGTGGGGAGCGGGCCGGGCCGCGGGTCACCACTCGTGGGCCTGACTCGCCGGGGAGGATCGCCGTGTCGCCGCCCAGGTCGGTTCTCGCCACCAGGGTTCCGGTGCTCGCCAACGCTCGCAGGGTCATGGGGCTGGGGTGGCCGTACCGGTTGTCGACGCCCACGCTCACCACCGCTACCCGCGCCCGGATCGCCGCGAACAGTTCCGGGCTCGTGTATCGCGAGCCGTGATGTGGCACCTTCACCACCTCCGCCGTCAGGTCCGTTCGCGCGTTGAGGAGCCGGGCTTGCGCGGACAGTTCCACGTCGCCGCTGAGCAGCACCCGCCCGGCGGGCGTCGCGGCGCGCAGCACCAACGACGCGTTGTTGATCTCGCTGCCCTCGGCCTCGACCGCCGGCATCACGTCGTCGCCGGCTGGGGCGAGCACCTCGATCGACAGTCCTGGCCACGCCAGCCGGCGCCCGGCCTCGAGCTGCACGATCGGCACGCCGGCGCCCGTCGCCTTCGCCGCCACCTCCTCCCATGCCCAGGCCGGGGACCGCGCGGGGCTCAACGCCACCGCCCCCACGGCCCGGTCTGCCAACACTCCGTCCAGTCCACCGACGTGGTCGGCGTGCAGGTGGCTGAGCACCACAAGCGGTACCCGGGACACCTCCAGCCGGTCGAGACACGCCGACACCGGCGCGGCCTCCGGCCCGACGTCGACCACCACCGCGCGACCAGGTTCGCCGGTGGCCAGCACCATGGCGTCGCCCTGGCCGACGTCACACGCGACCATCGCCCACCCGGGCGGCGGCCACCCCGGCGCGATGATCCGCACCGGTATGACCACCACCAGCAGCCCGGTGAGCACCACCCCCACCAGGACCCGCAACCGCCGGTGCCGTAACGCCGCCACCACCACGACCGTCAGGCCGGCCAGCAACAGCCCGCCCCACCAGCCGCTCGGCCAGCCGATCGACGCACCGGGCACGCGCGCGGCGTGCCGGGCCACGATGATCAGCCAGTCAAGCTCCGGCCCGGCCACCCGGACGAACAGCTCCGCGAGCCACGGCGCCATCGGCGCGACCAGCGCCGCCAGCACGCCGAGCACGGTGGCCGGCGCCACGACTGGTGCCGCCAACAGGTTCGCGAGCATGGCGACGACGCTCACCTCGCCCGCCATGCCGGCCACCACGGGTGCGGTGACCAGGTGCGCGGCGGCCGGCACGGCGAGTGCCTCCGCGAGCCCGCGGGGCACCCCGCGCCGGGCGAGCCGGTCGGCCCACCGCGGTGCGATCAGCACGAGCCCACCGGTAGCGAGCACCGACAGGGCGAACCCGAAGCTGACGGCCATGTCGGGGTCCCACAGCACCAGCACGATGACCGCGACCCCGAGCGCGGGCAACGCCGCCCGCGCCCGCCCGGCCGCCAGCGCGAGCAGCCCGACCGCACCCATCACACCGGCCCGCAGCACGCTCGGTTCCGGCCCGGCCAGTACGACGAACCCGACCAGCGCGAGCATCGCTCCGGCCGCCGACGAGCGCGGCCCGAACCGAAGTACCCGCAGCAGCAACAACACCGCGACACAGATGATCGCGAGGTTCGCCCCGCTCACCGCCAACAAATGCGACATGCCGGCCGTGCGGAACTCGGCGACCACCTGCCGGGACAACGTGTCGGTGTCACCGACGACCAGCCCCGGCAACAGTCCGGCTGACTCGGGATCCAGAACGGCGGAGGCCTCACGGAGCCCGAGCCGCAACGTCTGCGCGAGCCGCTGGGCAGCCCACGGCTCACTCGGATCGATAGGCGGCCCACGAACCCGCAGGACGGCGACCGTCAGCTCGCCGTTGCCGGCCGGTGCCAGGGCGGCGGTCGCCGTGACGTGTTGCCCTGGCACCATCGTCGACCATCCCGCGACGGGCGCCACCAGCACCACCGAGCCGGTGGACGCGACGTCCCGACCAGTCACCACCGCGCGCTGCACCCGCGCGGAGATCACGACGGACCGCACCCCGCCCTGCTGCCCACCGAACCCAGCGGCGAACACGGGCCGAGGCCGATCGGTCAACTCGACCCGGAACTCACCCGACTCACCGCCGGAAGCGGGCCCACGTAACGGATCCAGCTCGGCCGTCCGCAGCCGCGGCACGCAGGTGATCCCCACGAGCAGCCCACCGACCAGTAGCGACCACCCGATCCCGAGCCGCCACCACCGAACGGCCGCGACCCGCCCACGCGCACCGACCAGGACGACCACCGCGAGCGCCCCGGCAAGCACCGCCCCGACTGCTGCCCACCACCACCCGAGCAACAACCCACCCATGGTCGCCACCCACACCGCGACCGCGGCGGGCACCAGTCGCCAGTCCGGCGCGGCGGCCAGGTCGTCAGATCTGACCGGGCCGATCATCTGCCCACCCCGAACACCTCACCGGTGAGGTGCCGCACCACCGGCATCCCGGGACATCCGGCCGGTCCCACACCAGAGCACGTCACACGCAAACCCCCTTCCCCTAGAACATCCGGCCATGACCGCGCCAGATGCATGCGTCGACACCGTTGTCAGCTCGGATCACGCGAGCGCCCGAAGCAGTCGCAGCGGGGCAGTCACCACCGACCGCCCTTTGTGGACATAAGAACCTGGAACTGCGTGTCAATCGGGCAGTCCCCACCCGCCGGCCACCGCTGCCCGTCAGGGATCGCCGTCGGCGGACCACTCGCGGTTGAGCCGGGTGACGACCGGCCACCACGCTCACGACCTCAACGACCGAAGCGCATCCCACCTCCCTCGAGACTCACGAGCCAGAGCCAACAGATCAGCCACCACCGACCACCCCTTGTGGACAGAAGAACCTAGAAACACGCGTCGATCCCGCAGCCACCACCCGCCAGCCACTACCCGACAGGGAACGCCGCCACTGGCGAGCCGCGGACCCACTCGCGGTTGAGCCTGATGGCGACCAGCCACCACGCTCCGGACCCTCAGCGACCGAAAGGCGTCCCGCCTCCACCGAGACGCCCAAACCAGTGGCAGCGGATCAGTCACCACCGACCGCCTTTTACGACGAAACCTGGAAACACGTGTCGATCGCGCAGCACCACCCACCACTACCCGACAGCGAACGCCCCCACTGGCGAGCCGCGGACCCACTCGCGGTTGAGCCTGATGGCGACCAGCCACCACGCTCCGGACCCTCAGCGACCGAAGCGCGTCCCACCTCCATCGAGCCGCCCAAACCAGTGGCAGCAGATCAGCCACCACCGACTGCCCTTTATGGACAGAAGAACCTGGAAGCACGCGTCAATCGCGCGGCCACCACGGTCCGACGGAGATCACCGCCACTGGCGGACCCACTCGTGGTTGAGCTGGGTGGCGACCAGCCACCGTGGTCAGAACCTCAGTGACCGAAGGGCCTCTCACCTCCCGTCGAGATTCGCGACGAGCGTCATACCCTCCACCACCAGCGACCACCAGGGGATGAAACCGTTGGCAACCAATGAGTTCGGCTGGGAGCAAGTTCGTTTCTCCCGCTCATCGAGTGGCTGTGTCCATGAGAGTCAGGTGGTCCGCTCCGGACGGATCCGTTGCTCATCCGGTCATCGAGCCACCACCAGTTCCTTCAGGGTGGCGAACCGGGCCGGGCCGATGCCCTCGATCTCACGCAACTGGTCCACCGTCGCGAATCTGCCGTTCCGTTCCCGCCAGTCCACGATTCGCTCCGCCGTGACCGGACCGACTCCTGGCAACGTGTCCAGCTCCGCGAGTGACGCCGTGTTCAGGTCGACCTGCCCGCCCGCACCCGAGGGGCCGCCGTCCGTCGTGCCCGCTGGTTCGGCTCCCGGAGGCGGCGGGACGCCGACGTACAGCTGCTCGCCATCGGTCAGTCGGCGGGCCAGGTTGAGTGCGCCGATGTCCGCGCCGGGAACGGGACCACCGGCCGCCCGCAGCGCGTCCGCCACCCGCGCGCCGGCCTCCAGTGTGACCAGACCGGGCTCGACCACCCGGCCGACCACGCTCACCACGATCGGCTCGCCCGCCGAGGCGCTGCTGGTGACCGAGGCAGCCGCGGCGGGAAGCGCGGGCGCCGGTTCCCGCGCGGGGCCCGGTCCGGACACCGTGACCGCGACGGCCACCAGCACCGCGACCACCAGACCGCCGACCAGGACGAGGGCGAGCGTCCGACGTCGCGGGCCGCCGTCGCCGGGCGGCGCCCATCGCTCGACCAGCTGACCAACCCGGCCACGCCGCCACCACGGGTCGCGCGGCGGCAGCTCGGCCGGCTCGGGTGCGGCCACCTCCACCGTGGCGTTCACCCATTCCTGGTCGTCGGGCAGCGCGGGAGCACGCGCGGGCGGGTCGGCACGCACCCGGCTCATCAGCGTGGCGAGCCGCTCTCGTGCGTCGAGGTCGAGTCGATGGCGTCGAGATGTCATGTCCAGCACGCCACCGACGCTATGCCCGGCGGCCCTCGCGCCGGGGCCGGAGAGGCCCTACCTGTGGACAGCTCGGCGGCTGTGGACAACTCCCCCGCGGCCGGTGCTCGGCGCGGCGGGATTGTCGGTGTGGTGTGGCATGCTGGCGGGCTCTGTCCGCGTCCGCGTCACTCCCGCGCCGGGCAGATCACCACGCCGAGCATCCCCGGTCCGGTGTGCGCACCGATGGCCGCGCCCAGCTCGGAGACCACACAGCCG
Organism: uncultured Actinomycetota bacterium; assembly: GCA_963826035.1. Taxonomy (GTDB): domain Bacteria; phylum Actinomycetota; class Actinomycetes; order Mycobacteriales; family Pseudonocardiaceae; genus Actinophytocola. The sequence continues at coordinate 187,889 of CAWGVZ010000013.1, forward strand.
GACGCGGGCGAGATCCGCTCGTCAAGCCGGGTCGCCAGTTCGACCGCCCGCTCGTGCGCCGCCAGGTGGTGCACGGCCAGCTCCACCGCGGTCCCCGCGGCCGCCTGCTCCGCGAGATCGACCAGCCTGGTCAGCGCACGATGGGTGGTACGCACCTTCTCCAACGGCACGATGCGACCGTCCTTCACGTGCAGCACCGGCTTCACCGCCAGCGCCGTGCCGAGGAACGCCGCCGCCGGGCCGATCCGCCCGCCGCGCTTCAGGTACTCGAGCGTCTCCAGCACGAAGAACGTCGTGGTGCGTTCGGCCGCGGTCACGGCCGCCGCCTCCACGTCGACGCCGTCGGCACCGTCCAGCGCCGCGGCGGCCGCCCGCAGTACGGCGAAGCCCAGTCCCATGACAGCGGTGCGCGAGTCCACCACTCGCACCAGCTCCGGCCCGATCTCCTGCGCGGCCAGCCGCGCGGAGTCCCAGGTGCCGGACAGCTCCCGCGACAGGTGAACGGAGACGACGCTGTCCGCACCCTCGTCCAACAGCCGCCGGTAGATGTCGAGGAACTCGGCCGGGTTGGGCCGCGAAGTGGTCACCGTCCGCCTGTCGGTCAGCGCCGCGGCCACCTCGGCCGGCCCGATGTCCACACCGTCACGACCCGGCCGGTCGTCGATGAGCACGTGCAACGGCACCACATGCACGGCGTGCCGGGCGGCGAAGCCGTCCGGCAGGTACGCGCTGGAATCGGTGACGACGGCGACCGGCACGATCGGTCAGCCTACGTGGTCGATGCCCGAATTCCCGGGACCGAAAGGCCCGTCGAGGTCGAGCAATGTCCCCACCTGCTCGGCGAGGGCCTTGCCGACCAGCTCGTGGCCCTCCCACCCCCAGTGGATGCCGTCCGGATTGCCCCGGCCGTCGAGCACGTGATCACCCACGATGGCGGCCAGGTCGAGCAGCGGCACGCCGGCCCTCCGTCCCCACGCCCGGATCGCGTTCGTGGCACTCTCCCGACCCGTGTGCACCAGCCCGTAGGAACTGGCCCGGTGCACGGGCGGCAGCACGCCCACAGCGGCCAGATCGGGTCGCAGCGCACGGATCGAACCGACCACGCGGTCCAGATAGCGGACTGTCAGCGCCGGCGGCAACGCCACCGGCCGCCCCCTGGTGGCCCTGGCCAGCCACGGCTGAGCCGCGAGGTAGCGCTCCCGGACGAAGCGGCGCAGCGGGTCCGGCCGCAGGTAGCGCAGACCTTCCCGCAGGTAGGTCGGCAGCGGCGAGGGCAGCGTGTCCATGCTGCCGACCGCCAGGACCAGCACGTCCGCCTTCGGCAGTTGGGTCCACACCCGAGGATCGCCGGCCAGCGCCCAGAACGCGTCGCGGGCGGTCCAGCCGAACCCGGCGAACAGCTCGGTCCGGCCGCCCAGTGCCTGGGCCGCCAGGTTGGGCCACAGTCGTTCGTCGTCGGCCGGATGTGGACCGTCGGGGCCGTGAAAACTCAACGAGTCCCCGAACATCAGCAGGGTGGGCATGTCAGCCGGTGATGCCCGCGTTGTAGACCATGAGTCGCCAGGCGAGGCCGCTCGTATGGCGGCGGGCCAGCACCGTCCAATGACAGTTCCCGATGCCGCCGAGCTTCGCCCACGTGGACACCGGCAGTTCCAGCAGGTACCCGGTCAGTGCGGTGATCAGCCCGCCGTGGGCGCAGAGCACAGCCGTTTCCTCAGTGGTCTCGTCCAGCTCGGCGACCACCTCGGCCGCGCGGGTGGCGACCTCCACGCGGGCCTCGCCGCCCGGCGGGGTCCACGTCGAGTCCGTCTGCCAGATCTGGCGGCTGCCCGGCCACTGCTCGTCGACCTGCGCGCCGGTCAGGCCCTGCCAGATACCGAGGTTGGTCTCCCGCAGACGCTTGTCCACGCGCAGCGGAACACCCGTCGCCTCGGTGAAAGTGGTGGCCGTGTCGGTGGCCCGCCGCAGGTCGGAGGCCACGACGATGTCCGGGGAGAAGCGTGCGAGCGCCGGCACGGCGAAGCGAGCCTGGTTGCGACCGACATCGGTGAGCGCCGAGTCCAAATGCCCCTGCATTCGGCCTGTTGCGTTGTAGTCGGTCTCGCCATGCCGCCACATCACGAGCCGGCGCAAGGTCACGTCTGCCCGCTCTCAGCGCCGTTCGGCTCCCCCGTCACCGGCCCCGGGTCGAAGTCGATGCGCGGGCAGTCCTTCCAGAGCCGCTCCAGGCCGTAGAAGGCACGCTCCTCGGCGTGTTGGACGTGGACCACCACATCGACGAAGTCGAGCAGTACCCAACGCCCCTCACGCGCACCCTCGCGACGCACCGGCTTGGTGCCGGCGTCGCGCATCTTCTCCTCGACGCTGTCGACGATCGCGCCGACCTGCCGCTCGTTGGGCGCGGACGCGATAACGAAGCAGTCCGTGATCACCAGTTGCTCGGAGACGTCGAGCACGATCACATCGCTGGCCTTCTTGTCGGCTGCCGCAGTGGCTGCCACCAGCGCCAACTCGCGTGCGTCGTGCGTTGCGACCACGTCACTCCTCTATACGTCGTTCCTGCGGGTTAACCACCAGAGGGTACCCGTGCGGCCGCCGATCCGGACTACCGCTTTGACACACGTCCCCTCGCCGAGCCACACCCATGACATCGACCCCGGGAAGGCCACCGTGACCTGGCTGAAGAAACTGTCCGTGATTGTCGCTTTCAAGCAGGAACACTAACGAGGTTCCGAACGATCAATCAGTCGTGCTGAAGCGATTACTCCCAGTCCTCGTGGCGCCATTCCTCGTCACCTCAACGTTTTCCGCCTTGGCGGACTCGACCTCCATCCCCACCACGGCCGCCGCTTGGTGCGCCGACCAGGCCTCGATCGTGGTGCTCGGCGACTCCATGTCCACCGGTCACGGCACGAGCGACCCCGCCAACGCCTGGGTCAAGCGAATCGACGCCGCCTTCCCCGACACGGCCGTCACCAACCTGTCCGCCAACGGTGCGCTGACGAGCGACTTCCTTCCAGCGGGGGTCGGCGTGCAGCGCCGCACGGAGGGCAACCTCCGGCCCACGGCGGTGAGCCAGATCCAGACGATCCAGCCGTCGCTGGTGATCATCGAGGTCGGCGCGAACGAGTACGGCACCGACCGCCACCCCGTCACCACCTTCCGGGCCAACCTCACCGACCTGACCGACCGCATCCAGACGGCCAGCCCGAACTCGACCCTGCTGTATGTGCACTCCACCGGGTTCGACTTCCGCTGGGCACCGCTGCCGATCGACTTCGACTGGTCGGACTACGCCGCCGAGATGAGCTCAGTGGCCGCCGCCGAGGCCGCGGACTACCTGGATCTCACCGAGTTCCTGCCGTGGGCCAGCACCGACACGGCCGGCCTGTTCGTGGTGGACGAGTTCGGCCCCAACACCACCGTTCACTGGAACGACGCCGGGCACGTGGCCGCCGGCGGTGTCATCCAGCAGCAACTGCTCCGGTGCTGACCAGCAGCTCGATCTGACTCGTGCGTGCGGCGCGCGTTGTATCCATGTGGATGGACCGCGCCGCACGCCGACTGCCCCCTGACCGCACATGGTCACACCAGGTGAGCATTTACCGACTTGAGATCACGCTACGAACACAACGGTGATACGCCCACCTCCCCGTCGACGACACCATCCTCGACAAGGAAGGGACGTCGACATGCACGCGACACCCGCACCACACCGCAGCACGTCCCCACGCAACGTCGCCATCTTCCTGATCTGGGCCGTCGGTCTCGGTCTGCTCATCACTGCCCTGATCATCTGGGTCGAGAGCGACGGTTCCGCGAACGCCACCCAGAACGCCGAAGACGCGTTCCTCGCGGAAGTCCACGAGGGAGCCGCCACATCGGCCAGTGACGAGGAGCTGCTCGAAGGGGGCCATCAGGCATGCAGCTTGCGTCAAGGAGGCGCGGACTCGGCAGCCATCTCCACGAGCCTGGTCCAGCAGAATGCCTGGGTGGAGGCGACCGGCCTGGCCGTGGCGGCAGCCGCGCAGGCCCACCTGTGTTCCCTGCCCTCTTTCGGTTCCGACGGCTCAGCCGATTCCTTCGCCCTGGCACCGCTGGTCCACGCGAAGAACGAGTGCGCGGCCGGTCAACTCGCCGACGAGGACACCACGCTGATCATCGACGTGGAGGGAGAGGACGTCGGTTCAGGCTCAACCTCGTTCGAGGCACTGTTCTGCGTCTTGGCCGAGTTGGACACCCCAACCTATGTGATCAGCCAGATCGAAAGCACCCGCGCGTTGGACGGCATGCAGTCGGCGAACTGGGAGACCTACACCGCGCAGTGGACGTACCACCCCGACCAGGGGTTGGACATCACGATCCATCAGGAAGGCTGACCTGCTCCGGAGTGCGGTACAGCTTCCGCTTGCTGATGTATTGCACGACGCCGTCGGGTACCAGATACCAAACCGGCTGCCCGGCGGCGACCCGTACCCGGCAGTCGGTCGAGGAGATGGCCATGGCCGGCACGTCGACCAGGCTCACCGAACCGCTCGGCAGGTGCTCGCTGTCCAGGCGGTAGCCGGGCCGGGTGACCCCGATGAAGTGGGCGAGCGCGAACAGCTCCTCGGCCTGCCGCCAGGACAGGATCTGTTCGAGCGCGTCGGCGCCGGTGATGAAGAACAGTTCGGCGTCGGCGTGGGCGGCGCGCAGGTCGCGGAGGGTGTCGACCGTGTAGGTGGTGCCGCCGCGGTCGATGTCCACCCGGCTGACCGTGAACCCCGGGTTGGACGCGGTGGCGACCACGGTCATGAGGTAGCGGTCCTCGGCCGCGCTGACCTCACGGCCGGTCTTCTGCCACGGCTGCCCGGTCGGTACGAAGATCACTTCGTCCAGCTCGAAGCGCGCCTGCACCTCACTGGCAGCGACGAGGTGTCCATGGTGCACGGGATCGAACGTGCCACCCATGATCCCGATTCGCCGAGCCGTCATAGCTGGTCAGCGTACGTGCCTCCCCACGAGACCGAGCGAATGGACCATTCGCTCGGTCTTCTCCTGGCACCCACCGCCCCCATACGCCATCGTTGACCTCGTGGACGACCAAGCACTTCGCGCTTCAGCAGAACAACGACTCCGCGCCCTCGCCGGCGACGGAGCCGCCCTACGAGACGACCAGTGGACTGCCATCAAGGCACTGGTGATCGAACGCAGGCGAGCCCTGGTCGTGCAACGAACCGGCTGGGGCAAGTCGGCCGTCTACTTCCTCGCCACCGCGTTGTTGCGAGAACTCGGCGCCGGCCCCACGGTGATCGTCTCACCGCTGCTCGCCCTCATGCGCAACCAGATCGAGGCGGCCGCGCGAGCGGGCGTACGGGCCGCCACCATCAACTCGGCCAACCTCGACCAGTGGCACGAGGTACAGGCCGACGTGCTGGCCGGCCGCACCGACGTGTTACTCGTCAGCCCGGAACGGCTCAACAATCCCGACTTCCGGGAGACAGTGCTGCCCGAACTGACCGCGTCGGCCGGGATGCTGGTGGTCGACGAGGCACACTGCATCTCCGACTGGGGCCACGACTTCCGGCCGGACTACCGGCGTCTCCGCACGCTGCTGACCACCCTGCCCGCCGGGGTGCCGGTCCTGGCCACCACGGCCACGGCCAACGACCGCGTGGTCCGCGACGTCGCCGACCAGCTCGACCTCGGCCAGCGCGACACGCTGGTGCTCCGCGGCGAGCTGGACCGGGAGAGCCTGCACCTGGGCGTGCTGCACCTGCCAACGCCGCAGGCCAGGTTCGCCTGGCTGGCCGAGAACCTGGGCAAGCTACCGGGTTCCGGGATCATCTACACGCTCACCGTGGCCGCGGCGCAGGACGTGTCGTCGTTCCTGCGGGACCACGGGTTCGCCGTGTCGCCCTACTCCGGCAAGACCGATCCGGCCGAGCGGGAACGGATCGAGCGGGAGCTGCTGGGCAACGAGATCAAGGCGGTGGCCGCCACCTCCGCGTTGGGCATGGGTTTCGACAAGCCGGACCTGGGGTTCGTGATCCACCTGGGGTCGCCGGCGTCGCCGATCGCGTACTACCAGCAGATCGGGCGAGCGGGCCGTGGTGTCGACCGGGCCGACGTGTTGTTGCTGCCCGGCACGGAGGACAAGGACATCTGGTCGTACTTCGCGTCGCTGGCGTTCCCGCCGGAACAGCGGGTGCGCCAGGTGGTCGACGCGCTTGCCGGCGCCAACCGACCGCTGTCCACCGCGGCGCTCGAACCGCAGTGCGACCTGTCCCGCAGCCGGCTGGAGATGGTGTTGAAGGTGCTCGACGTCGACGGCGCCGTGCGGCGCGTGCGCGGCGGCTGGGTGTCGACCGGAGAGGAGTGGAGCTACGACGAGGAGCGGTACCGCGGCATTTCCGGGGCGAGGCAGGCCGAACAGCGGGCGATGATCGAGTACCAGACCACCGGCGACTGCCGGATGGAATACCTGCTGCGCCAGCTCGACGACCCGCACGCGGCACCGTGCGGCCGGTGCGACAACTGTGCCGGACCCCGGTTCACGACCGAGGTGTCGTTGGACCAGGTTTCCCAGGCTGGCGAACGGTTACGTCGCCCCGGCGTCGAGGTCGACGCTCGGCGTCAGTGGCCGAGCGGGATGGCGGCGCTGGACGTGCCGGTGTCCGGTCGAATCGGCGCCGGCGAACTCGCCGAACCTGGTAGGGCGCTCGGCCGGCTCACCGACATCGGCTGGGGCAACCGTTTGCGCGAGCTGTTCGCCACGGCCGCCGAGCCGGCGGACGGGCCGGTCCCCGACGACATGGTCGACGCGTGCGTCAAGGTGCTGTCGTCGTGGGGTTGGCAGGAAAGGCCGGTCGGAGTGGTCACCATGGGCTCGCTCAGCCGGCCGAAACTGGTGGCGAGTCTTGGCGAACGGATCTCCACGATCGGCCGGTTACCTCTGCTGGGTGAGCTGACGGGCACGGAGCACGGCGAGCGTCAGGCCAACAGTGCCCGCCGGCTGGCGCAGGTGTGGCGGTCGCTGCGGGTGGACGACGCGCTGGCCACCCAGATGTCCACTGTGGAGGGTCCGGTGTTGTTGGTGGACGACCAGCTCGACTCCGGCTGGACCATGACCGTGGCCACCAAACTGCTCCGCGACGCCGGCGCCCCAGCGGTCCTGCCCTTCGTCCTGGCAACTACAAGCTGATAGGAGGTATGGGTATTCGACCGAGAACGTCACCGCCCACCGGGCGAGTCCCGACCGGGATCGATGGCAGGGCAATGAGTGCGGTCCGTACACCTCACGACGCCCAGGCCCGAACCACGGCGACACCGACAATCCACGCGACGGTGGCGCGGAGATGACGCGGAGATGGCGAGGCAGGCGGTGTAGGCGCCCGGGGCCGACGCCTCCCGATCTCGGGGCACTGTAAGGCGTTGGTGCGAACTTCGGCGCGGTCGATGCCGCTGATTCGACCGGCACGCTGGACGCGGGGTGGAGGACGACAGCAGGCAACCAACGGCGAGGCACCGCTCGACGTCGGCTGATCCCACTGTCGAACGCGCCGTGTGGCGTAGGACGGCGGCCCACCGCCGAACGAGCCGTGGGGTGTCGGACGGCAGGGTGTCGGGCAGCGGGGTGTCGGGCAGCGAGCCGTCGGGCAGCGAGCCTCGGACGGCGGGCCGCCGGACACCGGGGGTGTCAGACATCGGGGTGTCGGACGGCGCGGTGTCGGACGGCGGTGTCGGACAGCGGTGTCGGACAGCGGTGTCGGACAGCGGTGTCAGACAGCGGTGTGTCAGACAGCGGGGCGGGCGCTGGGCGGGAAAACCGCCTGGGTGACCATGCCGAGCAGGCGCTTCGGGCATGTTGTGGCGATGACCGCTGCTCGGCGATGGCATGGCTGGCCTGGCCTTTCGGCCGGAACGGCATGCTCGCGGCGTTCGTACTGACGATCCTCGCGTGCATGGTGTGGCGCTGCGGCGGTGGCATGAGCTGGTGGCGTTCGCGGGCAAGCGCCGCCGCTGGGGAGCCCGTCGACCGTGCCGGTGTTGGTCGTTCGCCGAGTTCGCGCACCGAACACCACCGTGGCGCCGACCTGGTCGGGGTCGGCGCCACGCGGTGGGGTTCAGCGCAGCTTGCCGAAGAACTCCCGGACGTCGTCGATGAGCAGGTCGGGTGCTTCCATGGCGGCGAAGTGGCCGCCGCGGTCGAACTCGGACCAGTGCACCACTGTGTGTTCGAGTTCGATGGTGCGCCGGATCGACACGTCCAGGGGGAACACCGCGACCCCGGTCGGCACCGTGGAACGCGCGCTCGCGCCCCAGGCGCCGGCATGCGCGGTCTCGTAGTAGCTGTTGGCCGAGGACCCGGCGGTGCCGGTCAGCCAGTACAGCATCGCGTTGGTGAGCAACAGGTCCCGGTCCACCGCGTCCTCGGGCAACTCGGCCGCCGGGTCGGTCCACTCCTTGAACTTCTCCACGATCCAGGCCAACTGCCCGACCGGGGAGTCGTGCAGCCCGTGCGCCAGGGTCTGCGGCCGACTGATCTGGATCATCACGTAGCCGGACCCCTCGGTCGTCAGGTACTCCAGGTGCTTCAGCCGCGCCTGCTCGGCCTCGGTCAGCTCATCGTCCGGGTTGACCTGGGTGAACGCGGCGAGCCCGTTCGCGTGCACGCCGACGACCTTGTCGGGGTTGAGCCGGCCGAGCCCCGGGGAGACGACCGCGCCGGTGTCGCCGCCCTGCGCGCCGTAGCGGTCGTAGCCGAGCCGGTTCATCAGCTCGGCGAACGCCCTGGTCACCCGGTTGGTGTCCCAGCCGGCCTCGCCGGTCGGCCCCGAGAACCCGCTGCCGGGGATCGACGGGATCACCAGGTGGAACGCGTCCGCCGGGTCGCCGCCGTGCGCCCTGGGGTCGGTCAGCGGGCCGATGACGTTCAGGAACTCCACGATCGACCCTGGCCAGCCGTGGGTCAGGATCAGCGGCAGCGCGTCCGGCTCGGGCGAGCGCACGTGCAGGAAGTGGATGTTCTGCCCGTCGATCTCGGTGGTGAACTGCGGGTAGGAGTTCAGCTTCCGCTCGTGCACACGCCAGTCGTAGCCATCGCGCCAGTACTCGGCCAGTCCCTTGAGATAGCTCACCGGCACCCCGCGGCTCCAGCCGACATCGGGCAGGTCCGCGGCCCACCGGGTCCTGGCGAGCCGGTCCCGCAGATCGTCCAGGTCCGCCTGGGGAATGTCGATGGTGAAGGGCCGGATCTCGCTGTTGTTCTCCATGTCCATAACCCTAGGCACCAGTTAGGTCAAGTTCGGTCCTAGGAGAATGGCAGACTTCAAGCATGTGGGAAACCTCGGCACGACTGCTCCGGCTGCTCTCGCTCCTCCAGGCCCGACGCGACTGGTCCGGCGCCGAACTGGCCGAGCGACTGGAGATCACTCCGCGCACCGTGCGCCGCGACATCGACCGGCTTCGCGGCCTCGGCTACCCCGTGCTGGCCACCGCGGGCACCGCCGGCTACCGGCTGGGTGCCGGCGCGGACCTGCCGCCGCTGCTACTTGACGACGACGAGGCCGTCGCGGTCGCGATGGGCCTACGCACCGCAGCCGGCGGGTCGATCACCGGTATCGAGGAGACCTCCGTGCGGGCTCTGGCCAAGCTCGAACAGGTACTGCCCTCCCGGCTGCGCCACCGGATCAACGCCCTGCAGTCGATGACCGTGCCGATGGTCAACACCGGTCCCACGGTCGCCCCGAGCACGCTCACCGCCATCGCCGCCGCCTGCCGCGACTCGCTGCGCCTGCGCTTCGACTACCGCACCCATGACGGAACCAGCGGCATCCGCACGACCGAGCCGCACCGACTGGTGCACACGGGCCGGCGCTGGTACCTCATCGGCTGGGACGTCGACCGCCAGGACTGGCGCACCTACCGCGTGGACCGCCTCGACCCGCGCACGCCCACCGGCCCCCGGTTCACCCCGCGTACCCCACCGGATGCCGACATCAGCGGCTACACGTCGCGGGCGATCTCCACGTCCGCGTACCGCTACCAGGCCCGGTTCACCCTGCACGTCAGCGCCGAAACCGCGGCCGAGCGGATCAGCCCCACCACCGCGGCGCTCGAGCCGATCGACGAGCACAGCTGCACCCTGCGGGCCGGATCCAACTCCCTGGACGAACTGGCCATCTACGTGACGACCAAAGGGTTCGACTTCCAGGTGCATGAACCCCCGGAGCTCGTCGAGCACGTCAGGACACTGGCCGCCCGACTTGCCCACGCCAGTCCTCCTCCCGGGCCTTAAGGCGCAGACCTTCGCAACAAAGATCCAAGGGACAGGCCGTGTTACCGCGGGTCAGTGCCGAAGGGGGACCAGGTCGTCGGCGTGTACTACCTCTCGGCGTTGTTCCGGGGCCAGTTCTCGGGAGGTGCGGCCTATCAGGTCCGGCAGTTCCGCCGCGTCGAAGGCCACCACGCCTCGTGCGACCGTCTTGCCCTCGGCGTCGGCCAGTTCCACCACGTCGCCCGCTTCGAAGTCGCCCGTTGTCGCCACTATGCCCGCCGCCAGGAGTGACCTGCGGCGGGTTACCACGGCGGCCACCGCACCGTCGTCCAGATGTAGGCGGCCCTTCGGGTCGGCCGCATAGGCCAGCCAGAAACGGCGTGGGGTCAGGCGACGGGGTGCGGCCGCGAAGGCGGTGCCCACGTCGGCCGCGCCCAGGGCTCGGTGAGCCTCCGTGGCCGCGGCTATCAGGACCGGGACGCCCGCTGTCGACGCCAGCCGGGCCGACGCCAGTTTCGTCGCCATGCCGCCGGTGCCCAGTTCGGTGGCCAGGTCGCCCGCTCGGACGTGGGCTACGTCGGCCGCTTCGAAGACCTCTTCGATGCGGGTCGCGTTGCCCAGGCGGGGATCGCCGTCGTAGAGACCGTCCACATCGGACAGCAGGACCATCGCGTCGGCGCCCACCAGGTAAGCCACCAGGGCGGCCAGGCGGTCGTTGTCGCCGAAGCGGATCTCTTCTGTGGCCACCGTGTCGTTCTCGTTCACCACCGGCACCACCCCCAGCGCCAGGAGCCGGGACAGGGTGCGCTGCGCATTGCGGTAGTGGGCCCGGCGCACGATGTCATCGGAGGTCAGGAGCACCTGCCCCACCTGCAGGGAGTACCTGGCGAACGACGACACATAGGCGTGGCCGAGCACGAGTTGGCCCACGCTGGCCGACGCCTGCTGGGTCGCCAGGTCACGCGGCCGCCGGGTCAGGCCGAGCGGGGCCAGGCCCGAGGCGATGGCACCCGAGGACACCAGCACCACCTGGCTGCCGGCCGCCCGCCTGGCCGCCAGGGCATCGACCAGCGCGTCGAGCCTCGCCGGGTCCAGGCCGCCCGTCGCGGTGGTCAGCGACGACGAACCGACCTTGACCACCACCCGCGGCGCGGCCGCCACCGCTGCCCTGGTGGCGAACGCGGCACTCATGACCTCTCCGACTCCGCGGGCTCCTCGACCGGGGGCGCCTCCAGGCCACGACGGACCCGCTTGGCCGTCTTGCGCTCGGCCGCGCCGATCCGGTCGTTGCGTTCCAGCCGGGGGTCATGACCGCGCTCGTGCATGAGCACCTCCACGCCGGCCTCCAGCGTCGGCTCCCAGTCGAACGTGACACCGCCGATGGTCACCGGGCAGCCGGGCTTCGCCCCGGCGGTCGCGAGCGCCTGCTCGACGCCCAGCCTGGCCAGCCGGTCGGCCAGATACCCGACGGCCTCGTCGTTGTCGAACGATGTCTGCCGCACCCAACGCTCCGGGCGGTCGCCGCGGACCACGAACCCGCCCTCGTTGTCGGGGTCCTCGTCCACGGTGAAGCCGACGTCGTCGACGGCCGTCGGGCGCAGCACGATCCGGCTGGACTCCATGGTCGGCCGCGCCGCCCGGTCCTCCTCCACGACCTTGGCCAGCGCGAACGACAGCTCGCGCAACCCCTCGTGGCTCGCGGTCGACACGGCGAACACCGGCAGTCCACGCGCCTCGAGGTCCGCGCGCACCAGGTCGGCCAGCTCACGCGCCTCCGGCACGTCGATCTTGTTCAGCACCACGACCCGAGGGCGTTCGGCGAGGCTGCCGCCGAGCCCGGGCGTGTACTTGGCCAACTCCTCCTCGAGCGCGTCCACGTCCGACACCGGGTCACGGCCCGGCTCGTAGGTGGCGCAGTCGACCACGTGCACGAGCACCGAACAGCGCTCGATGTGCCGCAGGAAGTCGAGGCCCAGGCCCTTGCCCTGCGAGGCGCCCGGGATGAGCCCCGGCACGTCGGCCATGGTGAATGTGGCCTCGCCGGCCGTCACCACCCCGAGGTTGGGCACCAGCGTGGTGAACGGGTAGTCGGCGATCTTCGGACGCGCCGAGGACAGCACGGAGATCAGCGACGACTTGCCGGCCGAGGGGAATCCGACCAGCCCGACATCGGCGACCGACCGCAGCTCGAGCACCAGATCGAGCGCCTCGCCCGGCTCACCGAGCAGCGCGAACCCGGGCGCCTTGCGGGCCTTGGACGCGAGCGAGGCGTTGCCGAGCCCACCCCGTCCTCCGCGTGCGGCGACGAATCGGGTGCCGACGCCCACCAGGTCGGCGAGCACCTCGCCACTCTCGGTGAGCACCACCGTGCCCTCCGGCACTCGCAGCTCCATGCTGTCCCCGGCCGCACCGTCCCGGTTGTTGCCCTGGCCCTGCTTGCCGCTGGACGCGTTCGCGTGCGGGCGGAAGTGGAAGTCCAGCAGCGTGTGCACACCGTTGTCGACGACCAGCACGATGTCGCCGCCGTTGCCACCGTTGCCACCGTCGGGACCGCCGAGCGGCTTGAACTTCTCGCGGTGCACCGACGCGCACCCGTTACCACCGCTGCCCGCGGCCACGTGGATGACCACGCGATCGACGAATCGGGACACTGCGAACCTCTCCTACAACGCAAAGGAGGGGCGGGCGGCATACTCGCCGGCCCGCCCCTCATGGGGTCTTGCTCCGAATCGCGGGCGTCAGCCCTCGACCGTGACGATGTTCACGGTCTTGCGACCGCGCTTCTCGCCGAACTTGACCGCGCCAGCGGCCAGGGCGAACAGCGTGTCGTCGCCACCGCGACCGACGTTCACACCGGGGTGGAACTTGGTGCCGCGCTGGCGGACCAGAATCTCACCGGCGTTGACCTGCTGCCCGCCGTAGCGCTTGACGCCAAGACGCTGGGCGTTCGAGTCGCGTCCGTTGCGGGAGCTGGACGCACCCTTCTTGTGTGCCATTAGCGGTTCAGCTCCTACTTGGTCTTGATGCCGGTGACCTCAACGCGGGTCAGCTTCTGCCGGTGACCCTGACGCTTGTGGTAGCCAGTCTTGTTCTTGAACTTGTGGATCTTGATCTTGGGGCCCTTGGTCTGCTCGACGACCTTGCCGGTCACCGAGACCTTGGCCAGCGCGGCCACGTCCGTGGTGACCGTGCCGTCGTCGACGACGAGCAGCGCGGGGAACGTGAGCTCGGCTCCTGGGGCACCGTCGAGCTTCTCGACCTCGACGATGTCGCCGACGGCGACCTTGTACTGCTTGCCGCCTGTCTTGACGATCGCGTACATCAGGGCGAACTCTCCTGCTACTCGACTATCGAACCTTGGGCTATGCGGCGACCGGGCTCGCAACCATCCTGATCGCCGGGCTCGCGCACGAGGCGGCCCACCATGAGCGGCGGGCCGACCTACAGACTACGTGGCTGGCGAAAAGAGGGTCAAACCGGGTCACCCCTCGTGCGTGGCGTTGACCGGCGGACCCGCCGGACGGGACGCCGCCCGGCGCCGTGCGGGCCGTCGGGGCGGCGTGACCTCGGGGGTCACGGGCGCCGGCTCGTGCTGCTCAACAGCGGGGGCGGCCGGAGCAGCACTGTGGCCGTTGCTGCCGTTCGTGTGCTGACGGTGCTCGGCATCGGGCGCCGGGGCTTCGGGTGCGGTCTCCACGGCTTCCACCGCTGCCGTGGCGTCCAGGGCCTTCGCCGTCGGCGCCACGACCTGCGCGGCCGGCTCAGCGTCCTCGCTCGGGGTGGGAGCCGGTGCGTCGGTCTCGGGCGCCTTGGTGGTGGCCTTGGCGATGTCGCGGACGGCCTTGGCCGCCTCCTTCGCGGCGATCGCGGCGGCTTCCTTGCCCGAGTCGCGCCCCGATTCCTTGCCGGAGTCCCGCCCAGAGTCACGGCCCGAGTCGTCGCCCCGCCCACGGGACCGGCGGAGCGCCACCCCCCTGCGGCTGACCGCCGGACTGCCCGTTGGCCGGCTTGCTCACCGGCTCGGTGGACACGAGCACCCCACGGCCCTTGCAGTGCTCGCAGGTGGTGCCGAACGCCTCCAGCAGGCCGGTGCCGACCCGCTTGCGGGTCATTTGTACCAGGCCGAGCGAGGTGACCTCGGCCACCTGGTGACGGGTGCGGTCGCGACCGAGGCACTCGGTCAGCCGCCGCAGCACCAGATCCCGGTTGGACTCCAGCACCATGTCGATGAAGTCGATCACGATGATGCCGCCGATGTCGCGCAGCCGCAGCTGACGCACGATCTCCTCGGCCGACTCCAGGTTGTTGCGGGTGACCGTCTCCTCGAGGTTGCCGCCGGAGCCCGTGAACTTGCCGGTGTTGACGTCGATGACGGTCATCGCCTCGGTGCGGTCGATGACCAGGTAGCCACCCGAGGGCAGCCACACCTTGCGGTCGAGCGCCTTCAGCAGCTGCTCCTCGATGCGGTATTCGGCGAACACGTCGCTCTTGCCGACGTGCTTGCGCACGCGGTCGGTCAGCTCGGGGGCCACGTGGCGGACGTACGCGTCGACCGTCTCCCACGCCACCGCACCCTCGATGACGAGCGCGGAGAAGTCCTCGGTGAACAGGTCACGCACGACCTTGACCAGCAGGTCGGGCTCCTCGTACACGAGCGAGGGCGCGCCGACCTTGCGGACACCGTTGGTGCCCTCGGTCCGGTCCCGGATGACCTGCCACTGCGCCTGGAGGCGCCGCACGTCGCGGGCCAACTCCTCCTCGGCGATGCCCTCGGACGCCGTGCGGATGATCACGCCGGCGTCCTCCGGCACGACCCGCTTCAGCACGTCCTTCAGCCGGCGCCGCTCGTTCTCCGGCAGCTTGCGGGAGATGCCCGTGGCACCGCCGCCCGGCACGTAGACGAGGAAGCGGCCGGGGAGGCTGATCTGGGTGGTGAGCCGGGCGCCCTTGTGGCCGACCGGGTCCTTCGTGACCTGCACGAGCACGCTGTCGCCGGTGGACAGGGCCTGCTCGATCTTGCGGGCCTTGCCCTCGAGACCGGCGGCGTCCCAGTCGACCTCGCCGGCGTAGAGCACGGCGTTGCGGCCGCGGCCGATGTCGACGAACGCGGCCTCCATGGACGGCAGCACGTTCTGCACACGACCGAGATAGACGTTGCCGACCAGCGAACCGGTGCCGGCCGAGGTGACGAAGTGCTCGACCAGCACGCCGTCCTCGAGCACGCCGATCTGGATCCGGTCGCCGCGCTCGCGGATGACCATGGCGCGGTCGACCGCCTCGCGGCGGGCCAGGAACTCGGCCTCGGACAGGATCGGCGCACGGCGGCGGCCGGCCTCGCGGCCGTCGCGGCGGCGCTGGCGCTTGGCCTCCAGCCGGGTCGAGCCGCGCACGCTGCGCACCTCGTCGCGGCCGTCGGACTCGCCCCTGTCCTTGTCGTCCCGGTCGCCCCGGTCGCCCCGGTCGCCCCGGTCACTGCGGGAGTCACCCCGCGACTCGCGGACGTGCACCACCGTGTTCGGCGGGTCGTCCTCGGTGGGGCTGCTCTCGTCGTCGGAGCCGCCCTTGCGACGGCGGCGCCGGCGCCGGCGGCGGGTGGCGGCGTCGTCGCTGTCACCCGAGTCGGCCGACACCCGCTCGTCGGTCTCCTCGGTCTCCGCGTCCTGGGAGCCGAGGACGCCGAGGACGCCGGTGCCGCCGCTGCCTCCGTGGCCTTGCCACGGCCACGGCGGCTCGGGCGCTCCGGACGCTCGGCCTTCTCGGTCTTCTCCGACTTGGTCCTGGCCTGCGGCTCGTCCTCGGCGCGCTCGTCGTCGCCGTCCTCGCCCTGACCGCCCTTGCCGCGACCGCGGCCCCGACGACCCCGGCGACGGCGCGGACGCCCCTCGTCCGAGTCGTCGTCGCCCTGCTCGTCGCGGTCCTCGGCCTGGTCGTCCGCCTGGTCGTCGGTGTCGTCGGCGCTGTCGTCCGCAGGCGGCTCGGTCACGGCCGGACGCGCCGGGCGTGCGGGCGCGGCAGGCGGTTCCGGCGGCAGGAAGAGCGGTGACGCCGACGCGAACACGGGCGTCGGCGGCGTGGCACGCTTTCGCCGCGCCGGCGCCTCGGCTTCCGCTTCGGGCGCGGCCTCGGCGGCCGGCGCAGACTCCGAAGAGGTCACGCCGAGCGCCTCGGCGACCCGCAGTGCCAGGTCACGATCGATGCTCGACTGCACGCTGCGGCCGTCGGCACCGAGGTCGGTGACGGCGGTCAGCACCTCACGGCTGCTCTTGCCGAGCAGCTTGGCGAGCGCGTGCACCCTGATCCGAGCGGGCAGCCCGGCCAGAGCGGTGGATGTGGTGGTATCCCCGCCGGAGTTTCCGGCAGGTGTGGACATATCCGACATTTAGCTCCTTCGCCCCCGGGCGCGTCCTCCGCGGATGCCTAAGCACCAACGCAGTCGGACGCGGCCGCACAGGGGCCTCGTTGTCCAGCTCCACCGTGCTCCTTCGGTGAAGCAGTGTTCGTCTCAACCCCACCGCTGGGCGGCGGGAATCCTCGCCTCTCACCATGGAGTCGCCGTGCTCACACTCGGCGACCTGCCACAGCAGGTCAGTCTTGACGTCGCGCCAGGCGTCAGCCGGATACCGCGGCCCTGTCGAGAGCCAGCGGGTCGGACAGACCTCCGCCGTCGTCTAGCCGTCCCTGGGCCATCCGGGTCGCCTTCGCGGGCACCGGCGGTTCCAGAGCGGCGACTACGCGAAGCGCGCTCAGCACGTCGTCCGGACGTACGGCAGGTGTCGTCTGCCGTACAACCACCACGAGTATCCCACACGGCTCGCCGCCCGGTGGCCACTCCGACCCCTCCGGGGGATCCTCGACCGTCGCCGCGACGATCGCGGAGCGTGCATCGATCGTGCGCATACCGTTCTTGGTCAGGCGTTCGACCTCGACCACGGACTCGGCCAGCACCCGGTCCAGGGCCGCTCGAAGATCGTCGGACGACACGCCCGGGAGCTCGATCCGCCACCGGCTGCCGTCGATCCGGTCCGCCAGCGACCCGCCGTCGGACCCGACCGGCACGCCCACGGCTTCCAGCAGGTCCAGCCCGGCGGGCATGGCCGCGTCGAGCATCCGCACCAGCTCGGCCGGCGCGACCTCCCGGACCAGCTGGATCTCCACGTACTCGGCCTCGCTGGCCACCCCGGTCGGCGCGGCGCCGATCCACGAGATCTTCGGGTGCGGGTTGAAGCCCTGCGAGTAGGCCATGGGCACGCTCGCCCTGCGCAGTGCCCGCTCGAACGCGCGAGCAATGTCACGGTGTGACGTGAACCGCAGCACACCGCGCTTGGCGTAGCGCAGCCGCAGCTTCTGCACGGCTGATGCGGACGGGTTGGGACGGTCCACGAGAGCTCAGTTACTCCTTCTGGTGGTCTCCGGCTACTCCGGTGGTGTTCACTTGGGCTTGGTGGCACGGTACCGCCAGGCTGAATTCGACCGATGAGCTTGTCTGGTCGCGGCCCGCTGGTTACCGTCCGGTCATTGGACCGCCGGTACCCCCGAACCGGCCGCCCGAACAACTGGAGGTCACCCCGTGCCTCTGCCGCGCCGTGCCCCGGCGGCAGCGGTCTGCGCCGCGGTGCTCGTGTCATACCTGGTGACAACCGGTGTGACGGCGAGTGCCGAGGATGTGGACGGACCGCGGACGGCTTGCTCGTCGAGCGATGCCGACCTGCGGTACCTCGTCGTATTCCGGACCGGCACCACCCAGCCGGCGGCGGCCGGTGAGATCGCCGCCGCGTGCGGCTCGCTCACCGCCTACTACCCGGAGATCGCGGTCGCGGTCGCCAACTCGACCGACGACGCGTTCGCCGCGCGCATGGGCATCGACCGGGCGTTCAGCGCCGAGCAGGTGACCAGGACGACCCAGGGGCCGCACAACCAGAACCGCACCGACTCGACGCAGGCCGAGGTCACGACCGACCCGGCCACCGTCTCCACGGCAGACCGCACGGCCGAGCAGTGGGACATGACCATGATCGGCGCGGATCGGGCCCGCCTGATCCAGCCGGGCAGCAAGGACGTGGTGGTCGGCGTGCTCGACTCGGGCGTCGACCCGACCCACCCGGACCTGAGCGCCGCGCTCGACCCGGCCATGTCGGCCGGCTGCCTGTCCGGCGCGGCCGACACCGCCCGCGCCGCTTGGGTGCCGACCGGCTCCCCGCACGGTACGCACGTGGCCGGCACCATCGCGGCGGCCGACGACGGCAAGGGCACGGCGGGCGTGGCGCCCGGCGTGCGGATCGCGTCGGTGAAGGTGGTCGACGACGACGGCTACATCTATCCCGAGTACGCGGTGTGCGGGCTGATGTGGGCCTCGGCCAAGCAGATGACCGTCACGAACAACAGCTACTTCGTCGACCCGTGGCTGATGACCTGCGACCGCGACAGCGAGCATGTCGTCTACGAGGCCGTGCGGCGCGCCGTGGACCACGCGAGCAAGCAGGGCGTGCTGACCGTCGCGGCGGCCACCAACGGGGCGACCGACCTGGCCGCGCCGAGCGGGCAGACCACGGAGTTCGGCGAACGGCGCCAGCTGGACAGCGGCTGCAAGGTGCTGCCGGCCGGGATGCGCGGCGTGGTGGCCGTGTCGGCCGTCGGACCGACCGAGCTGAAGTCCAGCTACAGCTCCTACGGGCTCGGCGTGATCGACGTGACCGCCCCCGGTGGGGACACGAAGGCTCCGGAACCGGCGGCCGGCGAGGACGAGGACCCGTGCGTGCTGTCGACCGTGCCCGGCGGGTACGACGAGTACTGCGGGACGTCGATGGCCGCTCCCCACGCGACGGGGGTCGCCGCGCTGCTGGCCAGTGAGCACCCGGGCGCGTCCACCGAGGACCTCAGCCGGATGCTGACCGAACAGGCGGACGCGATCGCCTGCCCGGCCGACTACGACCTGGACGAGACGGGCGCGCAGGACGCCTACTGCACGGGTTACGCGCCGTACAACGGGTTCTACGGGCACGGCATCGTCGACGCACTGGCCGCGATCGGCCAGAACTGACCGACTGGTACTCAGGGACAGAACCGGACGTGACCTGCGACGACACCGCGCAGGGTACCTCAATGCGGGGAAGGCGTCGTTCACTGCGGTCAACGCAGGGAAAGCGTCGTTCCCTGCACTCCCGAAGGCCGAGTTCGCCATTCGGGTGGGCCGAGTTGCTCACTCCTCGCTGTCCGTTTGGTACGACTCGCGCGCTAGACCGGGGTTAGTGGTAGGAACTTGCGGCCTGTTGGGCCGATCTCGATGTCCGTGCCCATGGCTGGGCAGACGCCGCAGTCGAAGCACGGGGTCCAGCGGCAGTCCTCGAGTTCCTTCTCCTCCAACGCGTCCCGCCAGTCGTCCCAGAGCCATTCCTTGTCCAGCCCCGAGTCCAGGTGGTCCCACGGGAGCACCTCGGCCTCGTCGCGCTCCCGCGTGGTGAACCAGGCGAGGCTCACGCCGAGTGGTTCCAACTCGGCGGCAGCCGCGGAAACCCAGCGCTCGTAGGAGAAGTGCTCGCTCCAGCCGTCGAACCGGCCGCCCTCGCGCCAGACCCGCTCGATCACCCGGCCGACGCGCCGGTCGCCCCGGGACAGCAGTCCTTCGATGAGGCTCGGCTTGCCGTCGTGGTACCGCATGCCGATGTTGCGGCCCAGGTTGCGGTCGGAGTTGACCGCCTCGCGCAGCTTGCGCAACCGACTGTCCACAGTGTCCGGATCGCACTGCGCGGCCCACTGGAACGGCGTGTGCGGCTTGGGGACGAACCCGCCGATGGAGATGGTGCACCGGATGTCCTTGCGGCCACTGGCCGCGCGGCCCGCCCGGATGACCTCCTTGGCCATCTCGGCGATCTGCAGCACGTCATCGTCGGTCTCGGTCGGCAGCCCGCACATGAAGTACAGCTTCACCTGCCGCCAGCCGTTCGCGTAGGCGGCGCTGACCGTCCGGATGAGGTCCTCCTCGGACACCATCTTGTTGATGACCTTGCGGATCCGCTCGCTGCCGCCCTCGGGCGCGAACGTCAGCCCGGAGCGCCTTCCGTTGCGGGACAGCTCGTTCGCCAGGTCGATGTTGAACGCGTCGACCCGGGTGGACGGCAGCGACAGGCCCGTGTTCGTGCCCTCGTAGCGGTCGGCCAGGCCCTTGGTGATCTCGGCGATCTCCGAGTGGTCGGCGCTCGACAGCGACAGCAGGCCGACCTCCTCGAACCCGCTCGCCTCCAGTCCCTTCTGGACCATGGCGCCGATGCCCTGGATGGACCGTTCCCGCACCGGGCGGGTGATCATGCCCGCCTGGCAGAACCGGCAGCCCCGGGTGCAGCCACGGAAGATCTCCACGCTCATCCGCTCGTGCACGCTCTCCGCGAGCGGCACCAGCGGCTGCTTCGGGTACGGCCACGCGTCGAGGTCCATGGTCGTGCGCTTGGCCACCCGCGCCGGCACCCGCTCGCGGTTGGGCGTGGTGCCGGTCAGCCGGCCATCGGCGGCGTAGGCCGCGTCGTAGAACCGCGGCACGTACACCCCGCCGGTCTCGGCCAGTCTGGTGAGCAGCTCGTCGCGGCCGCCGGGCCGGCCTTCGAGCTTCCACTGCCGGACCAGGGCGGTGATCTCGAGTACCGCCTCCTCGCCGTCGCCGAGCACGGCCGCGTCCACGAAGTCGGAGATGGGCTCCGGGTTGAACGCCGCGTGCCCGCCGGCCAGGACGACCGGGTGCTCCTCCGTGCGGTCGCGCGCGTACAGCGGGATGCCGGCCAGGTCCAGTGCGGCGAGCAGGTTCGTGTAGCCGAGTTCGGTGGCGAAGCTGACGCCAAGCAGGTCGAACGCCGCCACCGGGCGGTGCGCGTCGACCGTGAACTGGGGCACGCCGTGCTCACGCATGAGCTTCTCGAGGTCGGGCCAGACGGCGTAGGTGCGCTCGGCCAGCACGTCCGGCAGCTCGTTCAGCACCTCGTACAGGATCATGACGCCCTGGTTGGGCAGGCCGACCTCGTACGCGTCCGGGTACATGAGGGCCCAGCGCACGGTGGTGGCGTCCCAGTCCTTGACGGTCGAGTTCAGCTCCCCGCCGACGTATTGGACGGGCTTGGACACCCTGGGGAGCAGCGGCTCGAGCCTGGGAAAGAGGGACTCAACACTCATAATGCCGCCAAGCCTAACCCGGCGGCGCTCCGCCGTATTGCGCTGGTGATCGGGAAGCGAGACAGTTGAGGACTGAACTAGTAGCCCTCTGTGAGTGGAGGTCACAAATGGACGTCGTCGCACTCATCGGACGCATCCTGTTCGCAATGCTGTTTATCGGCTCCGGTGTCGCCCATGTCATGAAAGCGGACATGATGGCCGGCTATGCCGCGAGCAAGGGCGTTCCCCAGGCGAAGCTGGCCACCATCGGCAGCGGCCTGCTGATCATCGTCGGCGGGCTGATGGTCCTGCTCGGCCTCTACGCCGACCTCGGCGCCCTGCTGCTGGTCATCTTCCTGGTGCCGACCGCGATCCTGATGCACGCGTTCTGGAAGGAAACCGACCCGGCCGCCAAGCAACTGGAGATGGTCTCGTTCCAGAAGGACATCGCGCTGGCCGGCGCCGCCCTGCTCATCATGGCGCTGTACGCCGAGTTGGGCGACAACCTGGGGCTGACGATCACCGGCCCGCTGTTCTGAGATCTACCCTGCTGCTGCGTCGGGTGCTCGGCTCAGCGCAGCAGCAGGACCCCCAGCCGACGGGACGCCACCACCACGCCGATTCCCGCCATGACCACGAAGTACGCCAGGTTCCCGAGGATCGAGAGGCCGACGAAGCCGGTGCACAGCGCCCGCATGATCTCGATCGCGTGGTAGAGCGGCAGGCACTGCACGAGAACTCGCACGAACTCCGGGTACACGCTCAGCGGGAAGAACGTGGTGGAGAACAGGAACATCGGCATCAGGGCGAGCTGCACCAGGTCGAAGTCCTGCCACGAGCGCATGAACGTGGTGGCCGCCATGCCGATGGCCGCGAACGAGAAGGCCACGAGCAGCGCGGCCGGCAGCGCGAGCAGCGCCCACGGCGAGGCGATCAAACCCATGCCGAGCATCACCACGAGGAACCCGGACGCGTACATCCCGCCGCGCAGCAGTGCCCAGGCGATCTCGCCGATCGCCACGTCGATCGGGCCGAGCGGAGTCGCGAGCATCGCGTCGTAGAGCTTGGCGTACTTGAACTTGAAGAAGACGTTGAACGTCGAGTCGTAGACCGCGCCGTTCATGGCGGAGGCGGCGAGCAGCGCGGGACCGACATAGGCGACGTAGCTGATCGGCTCGCCGCCCGGGCCGACCACCTCGCCCACCAGGCCGCCGAACCCCACGCCCATGGCCAGCAGGTAGAACAGCGGCTCGCAGAACCCGGACACGATCGCGAGCCACGCCCGCCGGTTGACGAGCATCGACCGCTCGACCAGCACCCTGGCGCGGCCGGCGTACATGCCGGTCGGCAGGATCCGCAGCAGCAGGCCGCCGCTCTGTGCCGGTTCACCCGGTGACGATGCTTCGCTCGCAGGCTCGCTCACCCGGCCAGCCTCCTACGGAAGTTGCGCGCGCCCCACCAGGCGCCGGCCGCGAACAACGCACCGAGGAACGCCAGGTGACCGAGCGCCGGGCCCCAGCTGAGCTGGCCGAACGCGGCGTCGCGACCCAGCTCCGTGCCGTGCCAGAGCGGGGTGATCCAAGCGATCGGGCGGATCCAGCCGGGCAGCTGCTCGATCGGGAAGAACGCGCCGGCGAAGAGCGTCATCGGCATGACGATGAACCGGAAGATGGCGCTGAACTGCGCGCCCTCCGAGTCGACCGTGGCCGCGTAGGCGACGATGGGCGCGGCCGTGGCGAGCCCGGTGAGCACGGCGACCACGAGCGTGAGGAGCACCCCCGGTCCGGTGAGCGTGCCGAGCGCGGCCGCCACCACCAGGTAGGCGGCGCCGGCTGCCGTCAGCCGGATGCCGATCCAGGTGAGCTGCCCGCCGAGGATCTGCGCGGACGTGATGGGCGACGCGGCGATGCCCAGATAGGTCTGCTGCCACTTGAACGCCGACAGGATCGGGTAGGTGGACTCGAACGCGGCGATCTGCACGGATGTGGCCACCAGCAGCGCGGGCGCCAGGTAGACCACGTAACGCAGTCCGCCGGTCGCCTCGGTGGGCGCCACCTGCGAGCCGAGCCCGAAACCCAGCGCCAGCAGGAAGAGCACCGGCTGCACGACGCTGGAGACCACGGTGGAGCGCCAGTTGCGGCGATACCACGTCCACAGGCCCTCGACGACGATCAGCGCGGCGCGCACCCGGCCGAGCACCCGCCCGGTACTCGGCGCCACCGCGCCGGCCACCTCGGTGTGGTCGAGCAAGAGTCCCCCTAGTCACCACTGTGCGACCGGTCGGGCGCCGGAATCTGCATCGGTGCGACGGAGTCGTCCCACGGATTGCACACGCGCACGCCGAGGCCGACGAAGTCCTTCATGTTCCTGGTGGCCAGCGCGGTAGCGCAGTAGCGCAGGCAGATCGCGGCGATCTGCGCGTCGGCCATGCCCATCGGCCGGCCCCAGTGCTCGCGCGCCGCGGCGATCTTCGCGTAGTACGCCGCTTCGTCGCCGCCGAAGGGCAGGATCTGGTCCTGGAAGTCCTCGGTGAGAAGTTCGGCGACCCTGGTCGTCAACACCGTCCTGCGGTGCCCTTCTGGCAGTCGCGCCACCCCGTACTGGAGCTCGGCCGCCGTCACGGCCGTGATGAACACGTCGTCGGCCGAATACCGGTCGACCCAGCTGACGACGTTGTCGTCGGGAGCTTGCCTCATCAGCTCGGAGACGACGTTGGTGTCGAGAACGATCATTCAGAAAGCTCCGCCGGTCGCGCCCGCTCGGTCCGGGGCGGCAGTTCGATCGACAGATCGTCGGAGCCGGCGAACCGCTGGCGAATCCGGGTCCCCATGCCGGGCCCGGACGCCGGCCTGGTCAACACCGTGCGCAGGATCGCCCGGACCTCGGCTTCCATCGAGCGACCGTGTTCGGCGGCACGGATCCGCAGTTCGGCTTTCAGGTCGTCATCGAGGTCTCGAATCGTCAACGTCGCCATCGGCGCCTCCAGTGCTGTCGTTGCTGTCAATGCTAGCACGAGGGGGATTTGGTAAATGCTCACAAGAAGTTCGCGTAGTTAGTTGGCATTGTCCCCCCGCACACGGTTGGCTTTACCTGCGGCGCGTATCCCCTGCACGGCCTGCCGCGGCCACCCCGACGTGAGGAGTTCCTCATGGCGTCATACCCACCCCTGCCCGAAAACCGCTTATCCCGCCGGACGTTCGTCGGCGCCGTCGCGACACTCGGCGTCGCCGCGATGTCCGGCACCGCCACCGCCACCACCACCACCGCGGCCCCGGCCAAGATCGACCGGGCCGTCGGCGTCGCCCGCCTCGGCAAGACCGTGCACGTCCTCGGCCGCGCCCGCGGCGGCTGGGTCCGCGTCGGCGCCGACGGGTCGGCACAGCCGACGCGCGGGCTCGGCGACGCCGAGCTCAACGGCCTGGCCGCGACCGGCGACGTGCTGGTGGCCGTCGGCGCGGCCGGCTCCGAGCCGGCGGCCTGGGAGTCCACCGACGGCGTGTCGTGGCGGCAGGCCACCCGGCTCGACGGCGTCGACGGGCACCTCACGGCGATCGGCGCGTACGGTGGCGTCGCGCTCGCCGTCGGCGCGCTGCTGACCCTCGAACGCGCGCCGCGGCAGCGAATCGTGTTGCGCCGCACCGAGTCCGGCTGGACCACGGTACCCGCACGGGGTCTCGAGTCCACCGACGAGCTGACCGCGACGGCCGTCGGCGGCGACCCCACCGGCTGGATTATGTCCACTGTGGACGCCAGCGGCAGCCTGCTGGCACGCTCGGCCGACGGTCTCGCATGGACACCGGACACCCGGCTGGTCGACGCGGCCGTGAAGTCCTTCGACGACGGGAACTGGATCGCCAACGCCATGGGAGGCACGGCCGGTATGACAGGTCCGCGTCGATCGGTGACCGTGCCGGAGGGGCAGGCGGTCGGCCTGCTCGACGGCCGGTCGTACTGGCTGGTGGACGGCCACATCGTCACGGCGACGGTCTGAGGGGGCGGGCGACATGATCAACTTCAGCAAGATCGACGGCACGCCGGTCTACTACTGGCGCTCGAACCACGGCAACACCACACCGCGGACGTGGACCTGCGAGCAGGCGTTCTACGACCGGCTCGTGGTGTGGATCCGCGACCTGCGGAGCCAGTCCGCCGCGTACGGCAGCGTGTCGTACCTGGTGTCGGCGGGCTTCTACGTCAACAAGGCGGGCGAGCACGGCGACGGCACGGCCATGGACCTGGACCACGTGCGATGGTCGGACGGCACGACCAGCTCGCCGCTGGACCGGGCGCACGCGTCCGGCACCCAGGCGATCCGCCGCCGCTACCTGGCGGTGGACGCGTCGTGCCGCCGGCGGTTCCGGTTCGTGCTCGACGGGTGGTACAACGCCGCGCACGGGGACCACATCCACGCCGACTTCGGCGACCTGCCGCCGCGGTGCGTCAAGGGTTCGTCCAGCGACTGCAAGTTCGTCCAGGCCATGTGCAACAACTTCATCGGCTCCAACCTGGTGGTCGACGGCGACTGGGGTTCGCTGACCCAGAGCGCTTTCAACACGGCCAAGTCGCGGCTGGGCATCACCGGAGATCCGCACACGACCAGCAGCGTGTGGATGTCCATGATGTGGGCGGTCGCGCTGAAGGGCTTCGCGAACCAGGCGTTCTGATTCCGTCCCCGGGTGGGAGCCTGTCGCTCCCGCCCGGGGACCTTCAGTCCACCAGCGTGCGGCCGGTCAGGCGCAGGAACACGTCCTCGAGCGTGCTGCGCCGCACGAGGCTCGACACCGGCCGCACACCCCGCCCGTGCGCGGCGGCCAGCACCGCCTCCCCGTCGGCCGCGTAGAGCAGGATCCGGTCGGGGAGCACCTCGATCCGGTCGGCCAGACCTTCCAGCGGGTGCTCGGCCGTGTCCCCCGGCGGGAACCGCAGCTCCAGCACCTCGCGGGTGGAGTAGCGGCCGATCAGCTCGGCCGGACTGCCCTCGGCCACGATCCGGCCGCCGTCCATCACCACCAGCCGGTCGCACAGCTGCTCAGCTTCATCCATGTAATGCGTGGTGATGATGAGCGTGACGCCGCGCTGCTTGAGCCGGAACAGCCGGTCCCACAACAGGTGCCGCGCCTGCGGGTCGAGGCCGGTGGTCGGCTCGTCGAGGAGCAGCAGCTCGGGATCGTTGATCAGCGAGCGGGCGATGGTCAGCCGGCGCTTCATGCCGCCGGACAGCGGTTCGACCTCGTCGTCGGCGCGCTCGGTGAGCTGGGCGAAGTCGAGCAGCTCGGCCGCCCTGGCCCGCACGTGAGACTTGGACAGCCCGAAATACCTGCCGTAGACGTGCAGGTTCTGCCGCACGGTCAACTCGGTGTCGAGGTTGTCCTGCTGTGGCACGACACCGAGGCGGGCGCGGATGGCCGGGCCGTCGCGCTCCGGGTCGAGCCCGAGCACCCGCAGGTCACCGCCGGTTCGCGGGGACACACACCCGATCATGCGCATGGTCGAGGACTTGCCGGCGCCGTTGGGGCCGAGGAACCCGAACGCCTCCCCGCCGCGCACCTCCACGTCGATGCCGTCCACGGCCGTGAGCCCACCGAACCGCTTGACCAGGCCACGTGCCTCCACCAGCGATGGCATCGGTCAGCGCTTGCGGCCGAAGCGGTCGCCGAAGCGATCCAGCTCGGCCTGGATCTTCGCGATCTTCTGGCGGAGTTCGGCCGAGCGGTCGATGGCGGCGTCCAGCTCGTTGTCCGCGCGGACCACCGGGATGCCCTTGGCCTGCGCCGTGGCGATCACCGAGGCACTGACCGACGGGTCGGCCAGCATGATGGCCGCCACCACGCCGCCGCCGAGCGTCTTCGTGCTCCGGAACCGGCCGCGGTAGTCCACCTCGGCCGGCACCCGCAGGTCGAAGTTCGGCTTCTCCAGTTGCTCGTTCGCGAGCACGAGGCTCCACGTGAGCACGGCCTTGCCGAGCGCCTCCAGCACGCGCTTGCGGCCGGGGAACGGCGGCAGCGGCAGCCGCTCGAGCTGCTGTTCCACCGCGTCGTCCACCAGATAGTCGAGCACGTGGCGGACCCGCACCTCCGTGACGTCCGCCCACTCGACGTCCTCGCCGTCGAACGCGATGGTCTCCGGAGTGATCGCGACGCCGCCGAACCGGTCGAGCCGGCGGGCGAGCCCGTCGAGGCGACGCGGGAAGCCGGGGATGTCGCCGACCAGGTCACCGAGGCCGACCGACCACGGCTGCGTGATCGGCCCGGCCGGTGGCCGGCGGGCGTCGATGATCGCGTTCAGCCGCGCGACGATGTCGCGGATCTCCGCGTCGTCCGGGTGCTCGTCGCCCTCGGCCGCGAGGTCCATGGGCTCGGCCGGATCCTGCGGCGGCTGCTCGGGCTCGTCGTCGCGAGCCCTGTTCACCGCGGCCTCGGCCTTGTCCTTCGCCTTGTCGGCCATCGAGAGGGCGCCCTTCAGCAGGCCCCGCCCGAACCCCCCACCACTCGACATGTCCCAGTCCTCCCCCGTCTCCACATGCGACGGACACGATAGTCGACGCCGCCGACGGTCTCGCCGTCCCTCCCTGGACAGCGAAAGAGCCGCGACCGGCTGCGGTCGCGGCTCCTCCGGTCGGTTCCGGGGTCAGACGCCCGGGAACCAGAGGTCGATCTCGCGCTTGGCCGACTCCGGGGAGTCCGAGCCGTGCACGATGTTGTACTGCACCTCCACCGCGAAGTCGCCGCGGATGCTCCCGGTGGCGGACTGCACGGGGTTGGTGGCGCCGGCCAGCTGACGGAACGCGGCGATCGCGTTCTCGCCCTCCACGACCATGGCGGCCACCGGGCCGGAGGTGATGAACTCGAGCAGCGAGCCGAAGAACGGCTTCTCCGCGTGCTCGGCGTAGTGCTGCTCGGCAACGGCGCGCTCGACCTTGCGCAGCTCCAGCGCGGCCAGCTTCAGGCCCTTGCGTTCGATGCGGGAGATGACCTCACCGACCAGGCCACGGCTCACGCCGTCCGGCTTGACCAGGACCAGGGTGCGCTCGCTCACGACTGCCGTACTCCTTCACATCACGGGAAAGCTCTGCGCGCGGAAGCCTAGCCTGCGCTTTCCGCCGCGTCGGACGAGGCCTGCTGGCTCGGCAGCTGTCCCTGTGCCATGCGCTTGGCGACGTCCCAGCGCATCCACAGCAGCGTTCCCCACACCAGGCCGAAGATGACGCCCACGATGCCCAGCGGGACGGCCACCGGGAAGCTGGCCAGCAGCACCACCTGGATGCCGATGGTCAGCCACCTGCTCCACGGCCGCCGCACGACCACCACGTTCACCACCAGCGCGACCGCCACCACCGCGACGATCGCACCCTTCAGCGCGGTCAGGCCGCCGTCGAGGTTGGCCAACGCCAGCAGCGCCAGCAG
Organism: uncultured Actinomycetota bacterium; assembly: GCA_963826035.1. GTDB lineage: Bacteria > Actinomycetota > Actinomycetes > Mycobacteriales > Pseudonocardiaceae > Actinophytocola. Next base: position 216,683 of record CAWGVZ010000013.1, read on the forward strand.
CACGACGATGACCTCGAGCGCCAGTGTGGCCGCCATCACCCCGCCGAACGACTTCATGGGATCGGCCGGCCTGCCCTGTGCCGATGGTTCGCTCGCGGGCCCGCCCTGTGCCGATGGTTCGCTCGCGGGCCCGCTCACGCGGGCTCCTTCCCGAACAGCGCCCGCGCCTCGCCCGCCGTCACGACCGAGCCGGTGACCACCACGCCGACCCCGGACAGCGAGTCGTCCGCGTCCTGTTCGGCCAGCTGGAGCCCGGTGGCCAGCGCGTCGTCCAGGCGCGGCACCACGGTCACCCGGTCGATGCCGAAGACGTCGGTCGCCAGCTCGCGGAGCTCCTCGGGGTCCATGGCCCGCTCGGAGGAGTTGGTGGTCACCACGATCTCGTGCAGCACCGGCTCCAGCGCCTGCAGAATGCCCTTGGCGTCCTTGTCCTTCATCACGGCGATCACGCCCACCAGCTGGCGGAAGCCGAAGTCGCCGTCCAGCGCCGCGGCCAGGGCGCGGGCGCCGTGCGGGTTGTGCGCCGCGTCGACGAAGACGCTGGGCGAGGAGCGCACCCGCTCCAGCCGGCCGGGCACCACCACCGACTCGAAACCCTCGCGGATGGCGTCCTGGTCGAGCATGCGCTGCGCCCCGGCGCCGAAGAACGCCTCCACGGCGGCCAGCGCGAGTGCCGCGTTGTTCGCCTGGTGGACACCGTGCAGCGGCAGGAAGATCTCCTCGTACGCACCGCCGAGGCCCTGGAGCTTCAGCAGTTGGCCACCGACCGCCACGTCGCGGCGCAGCACGCCGAACTCCATGCCGGCGCGCGCGACCGTGGCGTCCACCTCGACCGTGCGGCGCAACAGCTCGTTCGCCACGTCCACCTGCTGCTCGGCGAGCAACGCGATCGAGCCGGGCTTGATGATCCCCGCCTTCTCCCGCGCGATGCCCACGAGGTCCGCGCCGAGGTACTCGACGTGGTCGATCTCGATGGGCGTGACCAGCGCGATCCGCGCGTCGGCCACGTTCGTGGCGTCCCAGCTGCCGCCCAGCCCCACCTCGATCACGGCCGCGTCGACCGGCGCGTCGGCGAACGCGGCGAACGCCATGGCCGTGAGCACCTCGAACTTGCTCAGCCGCACCTCCGCACCGCGGTCGATCATCTCCACGTAGGGCTCGATGTCCCGGAACACCTCGACGTAGCGCTCCGGGGCGATGGGCTCGCCGTCGACCGCGATCCGCTCGGTCACCAGCTGCAGGTGCGGGCTGGTGAACCGGCCGGTGCGCAGGCCGATCCTCGTCAGCAGCGCGTCGATCATCCTGGTGACCGACGTCTTCCCGTTGGTGCCGGCCACATGCAGCACCGGGTAGGACTTGTGCGGATCGCCGAGCAGGTCGACCAGCGCGGCGATCCGTTGCAGCGTCGGCTCGATCTTCGTCTCGGGCCACCGGGTGTTCAGCTCGGACTCGACCTGGCGCAGGTCGTCGAGCGCGTCCGCCCTGTCCACAGTGGACGGAACCGCCTCCTCGGTCTCGTCGAGGTCGGTGTCGGGGTACTCGACCTCGTCAGCCACCGAAGCTCTCCAGCCGTGCGCTCAGTCGCGCGATCTCGGCGGCCGCCACGTCGCGCCGCGTCTTGATCTTGGCGACCACGTCGGCGGGCGCCTTGTCCGTGAAGTTCGGGTTGCCGAGCTTCGCGTCGCAGCCGGCCAGTTCCTTCTCGGCGGCCGCCAGGTCCTTCGCCAGCCGTTTGCGTTCGGCCGCCACGTCGACCGTGCCGGACAGGTCCAGCTCCACGTGAACGTGCCCACCGTTCTCACTGGGCAGGGCCACCTCGATCGACGCGCTCGCCGTGAACCCGTCGCCGGGCGCCTCCAGCCGCGCGAGGGACGCGACCGCGCCGGTGTGCGCCGCGAGCCCCGCCGAGTCCACACCGGACAGTCGGGCGGGCACCCGTTGACCGGGCTTCACGCCCTGGTCGGAGCGGAACCGCCGGATCTCGGTGACCAGCTTCTGCACGCCCTCCAACCGCCGGGTGGCGGCACCGTCCGGCGCCTGCCCGGACGGCAGCGGCCAGGCGGCGATCACCACCGACTCCCGGCCGGTCAACGTGGTCCACAGGGTCTCGGTGACGAACGGCATCAACGGGTGCAGCAGCCGCAGCACCACGTCGAACACGTGGCCGAGCACCGCGCGGGTCGACTCGGCCCGCGCGCCGCCCTCGGCGATCTGCACCTTGGCCAGCTCCAGGTACCAGTCGCACAGCTCGTCCCACGTGAAGTGGTAGAGCACGTCGCACATCTTGGCGAACTGGTAGTCCTCGTACAGTCGGTCCACATCGGACACGGCGGCGTCGGTGAGGTCGAGGATCCACCGGTCGGCGTCGGTCAGCTCCGCGCGGTCCGGCACCTCGGCGGCCGTGGTCGCACCGTTCATGAGCGCGAACCTGGTGGCGTTCCACAGCTTGTTGCTGAAGTTGCGCGAGCCGGCCGCCCACTCCTCGGCGACCGCCAGATCGCCGCCGGGGTTCGCGCCGCGGGCCAGGGTGAAGCGGGTGGCGTCCGCGCCGAACTTGTCGACCCAGTCGAGCGGGTCGATCACGTTGCCGCGCGACTTGGACATCTTCTTGCCGGACGCGTCGCGGATCAGGCCGTGCAGGAAGACGTGGTCGAACGGCTGGCGGCCGTCCATGGCGTACAGGCCGAACATCATCATCCGGACGACCCAGAAGAACAGGATGTCGTAGCCGGTGGACAGCACGCTCGTCGGATAGAACGCGCGCAGGTCGGCCGTGTCGTCCGGCCAGCCCAGCGTGGAGAACGGCCACAGCGCCGAGGAGAACCACGTGTCGAGCACGTCCGGGTCCTGGGTCCACCCGGCGCCGCTCGGCGGCTCCTCGTCGGGACCGACGCAGACCACCTTGTCGTTCGGCCCGTACCAGACGGGGATGCGGTGGCCCCACCACAGCTGGCGCGAGATGCACCAGTCGTGCATGTTGTCGACCCAGTCGAAGTACCGCTTGGCCAGCTCGGCCGGGTAGATGGTGGTGCGCCCGTCGCGGACGGCGTCGCCCGCCGCCTTGGCCAGCGGCTCGACCTTCACGAACCACTGCAGCGACAGCCGCGGCTCGACCACCGTGTCGCACCGCGAGCAGTGCCCGACCGAGTGGAGGTAGGGCCGCTTCTCCGCCACGATGCGGCCCTGTTCGCGCAGCGCCGCGACCACCGCCGGGCGGGCCTCGAACCGGTCGAGTCCCTCGAACGGACCGTGGGCGGTGATCACCGCGCGCTCGTCCATGATCGTGATGGCCGGCAGGTGCTGCCGCTGCCCGATCTCGAAGTCGTTCGGGTCGTGCGCCGGGGTGACCTTGACCGCACCCGTGCCGAACTCCGGGTCCACGTGCTCGTCGGCCACCACCGGGATCATGCGGCCGGTGAGGGGCAGCTCGAGCTCCGTGCCGACCAGATGCCGGTACCGCCCGTCGTCCGGGTGGACGGCCACGGCCGTGTCCCCGAGCATCGTCTCGGCGCGGGTGGTGGCGACGACGATCGAGTTGTCGCCCTCCCCGTAGCGGATGGAGACCAGCTCGCCCTCGTCGTCCGAGTGCTCGACCTCGATGTCCGAGAGTGCGGTGAGGCAGCGCGGGCACCAGTTGATGATCCGCTCGGCCCGGTAGATGAGGCCGTCCTCGAACAGGCGCTTGAAGATCGTCTGGACGGCACGGGACAGGCCGTCGTCGAGCGTGAACCGCTCCCGCTCCCACGACACGCTGTCGCCGAGGCGGCGCATCTGGCCGAGGATGCGGCCGCCGTACTCGGCCTTCCACTCCCAGACGCGCTCCACGAACTTCTCCCGGCCCAGGTCGTGGCGGGTTTTGCCCTCGCGGGCCAGCTCCCGCTCCACCACGTTCTGGGTGGCGATGCCGGCGTGGTCCATGCCCGGCAGCCACAGCGCCTCGTAGCCCTGCATACGGCGGCGGCGGGTGAGCATGTCCATGATCGTGTGGTTGAGCGCATGTCCCATGTGGAGACTGCCGGTGACGTTCGGCGGGGGCAGCACGATGCTGAACTTCGGCTTGTCGCTGGCCGGGTCCGCACCGAAGAAGCCGGCGTCCACCCATCGCTGGTACAGCTCCGCCTCTACGGCAGCCGGCTCCCAGGCCGGCGGTAGTGCGGTGGGCTGCGGCGATGAGGTGTCAGTCACGCTCCGAAGTCTACGAACCGGGCTGACCGGCATGCATCCGACTTCCCTCCGGCATCGGTGCGCACCGACTTGTTAACACACCGAATGGTCGGATCGATGAGCTGAGCACCAGATACTTCACATTTTCCCGGTTGACCGATCGATCACAGCGAACCATTGGGGAGCGGGTGAACACTAGCCAGCACGGCGCGGACCTCGTCGGCGCGGGCGACGCCGACTGGGCGCGACGCGTCGAACGAGCGGCGACCGCGGACACGAGACGGCTGCTGCGCGCCGCGCGGCGCCGCCGCCGCACCCGGTGGCTCGCCATCGGGGTGATGGCGGTCGCCCTCGCGGTGGTGGCCACCCTCGCGTTCACCTCGGGGATGTTGACCGAGCTGGCCGGGTCGAGCACGCCCGACCCGGCCGTCGACCGGGGTACGACGGGCCAGGACGTCGCCATGCTCGACGAGGCGCGGCCGTTCGACTCGACGCCGGCCGCGCACTGGCCGGACGGTGCGGCGGGGATCGAGCTGCCCCCGGCCGAGCCGGCCGCCGGTTTCACGGCGGAACAGGTGGCCGAGGCCACGGCGCTGGTCCGGGACGTCCTGGTGGCCAGCAGGCTCGACCACCGGATGCTCGTGCAGCACGATCCCACCACGTTCCTCGGCCTGCTGGCGCCGGACGCGCGCCGTGAGCTGGAACCGCTGTTCGGCGCCGGTCGGGAGCCGGCCGTGCAGTCGCTCGTGAGCCTCGTCGCCACGGACAGTGAACTGCTGCCGGCGGAGGTCAAGGTGAACGGCGAGATGAGCATCTCGCGCGGGGAGGACGACAAGCTGGTCGTGCACACGAACTACGTGTTCGCCTACGCGTTCCGGCCCGACGAGCCCACCCGGCTGGTGGACGCCATGAACGTCATCGTGGTGGTCCGCGCCGACGTCGACTACGAACTGCTTTCCAGCGACAAGTGGACGCCCGGCAGCAAGGGCCTCTGGTACGGCGAGGCGTCGGGGTACGGATACTCCATCGGCTGCGAGGCCTACCGGCGCGGGTTCCTCGCCCCGGCCGCCACCGAACGCGCGGTGGCCGACGAGCCGGCACGCGAGCCCGGCGCCTACTTCGACCCGGCCAGCCCGCTGCCCACGAACAGCGGCTGCCACAGCTGATGCGCACCCGGGCATGTTTGGCGCCCGTCCTGCGTTGACCTGACCATGAGCACCCAGGCCCCCTCGAAGCTGACCATGTACTCGACCACGTGGTGTGGCTACTGCCGCAGGCTGAAGTCCCAGCTGGACCGGGACGGCATCGAGTTCGTGGAGGTCGACATCGAGCGCACTCCGGGCGCGGCCGAGTTCGTGATGAAGGTGAACGGGGGCAACCAGACCGTGCCGACCGTGCACTTCCCGAACGGCGCCGCCCTCACGAACCCGACGCTCGCGCAGGTGAAGGCCCAGCTGGCCGCCTGATTTCAGGTCAGCAGGGCCATGGCCGCGTTGTGGCCACCCAGGCCGCTGACCCCGCCGCCCCGCCGGGCGCCGGCCCCGCACAGGAGCACGTTCGCCGTGTCGGTGGCGACTCCCCAGGGGTCGTCATCTTGGGCGTACGGCCAGGCCAGGTCGCCGTGGAAGATGTGGCCGCCCGGCATGGCCAGTTCGGCCTCGAGGTCGAGTGGGGTGCGGGCCTCGACGCACGGCCGGCCCTCGGCGTCGGTCGCGATGCAGTCCTCGATCGGCTCGGCCAGGTACTTGTTGAGGCCGTCCAGGTAGCCCTGGGTGAGCCGGTCGCGGGTGCCGGCGTTGTCGTCGGTGAACAACTCGGCCGGCAGGTGCAGGCCGAACAGCGTGAGCGTGTGCCAGCCGCGGGCGGTGAGCGCCGGGTCCAGAATGGACTCGTCGGCCAGGGTGTGACAGTACGTCTCGCCGGGCAGCGGATCCGGCACCTGGCCGGCAACGCCGGCCGCGTAGGCCGTCTCGAGGTCCACATAGGACTCGTCGAGGTGGAACGTGCCGGCGAACGCCACCCGCGGATCGATGCCCGAGCGCAGCCGGGGCAGCCGGGACAGCAACACGTTGATCTTCAGCTGGGAGCCTGCGGGCCTGCTGGTTGGCCGGCCGAGGAGCCCGTCGAGCACGGCCGGGGCCACCCCGGCCAGAACATGTCCGGCCGCGACCACGTGCTCCCCGTAGTGGACCTCGGCGTCGGTGCCGTCGGCGTCGATGCGGTCGACCTGGGCGTCCGTGACGATCGTGGCGCCCGCCTCCCGTGCCACCCGCTCGAGTTCCGCGGTGACCGTGCCCATCCCGCCGACCGGCACCCGCCACTCACCCGTGCCGTTGCCCACCAAGTGATAGAGAAAGCAGCGGTTGGCCAACAGATCCTCGGCCAGCAGCGAGGTGTGCGTGCCGATGAGCGCGTCGGTGGCGACGACGCCGCGCACCACGTCGTCGGCGAACGTCGACTCGATCGCCTCGCCGATCGGCCGCTCGAACACCTGCTCCCAGACCTGCGCACCACCCACGGCGTCGGTGACCAGCGCGCGGAGCCTGTCGCGGGAGGGCAGCGGCTCGAGCATGGTGGGCGCGACCGCCCGCGCCATCGCGGAAAGCTCGTCGTACCAACGGGTCCACCGGCCGAACTCGGCGTCGCCGCCGGTGAGCGCGCGGAACGACTCGGCGGTCGCCGGCCCCGGCTCGCGTTCGACCAGCAGGCCGCCGCCGTCGGTCGGGGTGTAGGAGGAGACGGCGCGGGAGCGCAGCGTGAGCCGCAACCCAAGGTCGTCGACGATCGCGGCGGGCAGCAGGCTCACCAGGTAGGAGTAGCGGGACAGCCGCGCGTCGATGCCGGCGAACGGCGCCTCGCTCACGGCCGCGCCACCGACCCGGCTCCGCCGTTCGAGCACCCGCACGGAGCGGCCGGCCCGCGCGAGATAGGCGGCCGCCACCAGCCCGTTGTGCCCGCCACCGACAACGACGACATCAGACCGTTGCACCATCACTCCACCCTAGGCAGTGGCGGCGCGGCGGACCGGCCTCGGCCGCACGGCGGGCTTCGGCGGCTCCTCGCGGGTCGCCTTCACCCGCCGGTGCGCGGCCGCCTCCGCGGCCAGCTCCGCGCGGCGCAGCTCTGCTGACATGGCGGCGATTCTCGGGTCCATCATGGCTCTCCTTCCGGGCAGGCTGAACCAGGCCGCCGTGCGGGCGGCCGTCGGTACCGGCGTTTCGGGTCAGTCGGTGGGGGCCACCGTGGCGGACAGGAAGAAGTTCACCGGCCGGGAGCCCTCGGGCCGCAACTCCGGCTTCGTGCGCCGCTCACGGAAGCTGTCCATCCGTTCGCTGAACGCGGCACGCAGTTCGCCGACTTCGTCAGGTGTGAGGTAGTCGCTGCTGTTGTCGATGCCCACGGCCGCCCGCCACTCGTCCGGCTCCAGGTGCGTGCTGAGCTGACGCTCCCTGATCTGGGTGAGCGCGTAGTCGAGGAACGCGCCGGACGCGGCCTGCATGGCGAGCGCGCTCTCGCCCTCCACACCCACGTTGCGCATCTCCTGGCCCGCGTAGACCAGCCGCCACGGCTTCTCGCGGCCCTGGCCGCCTTCCGCCTGCTCCACGAAGTCGTACTTCGCGAGCATGTTCAGGTGGTAGGAGCAGCTGGCCACGCTCTCGCCGGTCTCCCGCGCACACTGCGTGGCGGTCGCCGTGCCCTCACGGCCGACGACCTCCAGCAGCCTCCAGCGCAGCGGGTGGGCGAGCGCGCGAAGCGCCTTGGGGTCGGTGATCTGCCTACGGTCCGCCATGTTTAACAAGGTACCTTGCTCAATGTTTCTTTAGCAAGAGTTCTTGTTATAGCCTGGGTATGTTGTGTACATGGGACGAGTGACCGTGCGTCGACCGGTGCTGAAGCTGTCGGAGCACGGCAGTCGCCGCGGGCAGGACGCGCTGGCGGCCGAGGAGCCGCTGGAGCTGCGGGTGGACGGCAAGGCGCTGGCCGTGACCATGCGGACGCCTGGGCACGACGTGGAGCTGGCGCACGGCTTCCTTCTGGCCGAGGGCGTGATCGGTGCGTCGGCCGACATCAGCACGGCGCGCTACTGCGACGGAGTGGACGATCAGGGGCGCAACACCTACAACGTGCTCGACCTGGCGCTGGGGCCCGGCCTCGAACCGCCGGAGCGGATCTTGTACACGACGTCGTCGTGCGGCAAGGCGGCGCTGGACGCGGTGAAGACCCGGTTCTCCCCGGCCGGCGACCAGTGCCGGGTGTCGCCGGAGACGCTCGCCACGTTCCCCGACCTGCTCCGTGAGCGGCAGCGGGTGTTCGAGTCGACGGGTGGGCTGCACGCGGCCGGCCTGTTCACGGCGGACGGGACGCTGCTGGCCGTGCGCGAGGACGTGGGGCGGCACAACGCGGTCGACAAGGTCTCCGGCTGGGCGCTGCTCGACGGCCGGGTGCCGCTCGGTGGGACGGTGCTGATGGTGTCCGGGCGGGTGTCGTTCGAGCTGGTGCGGAAGGCGGCCATGGCCGGGATCCCGGTGCTGGCCGCCGTGTCGGCGCCGTCGTCGCTGGCCGCGGAACTGGCCGACGAGCAGGGCATCACGCTCATCGGTTTCCTACGTGGGACGAGCATGAACGTCTACACGCACGCTTCGCGTATCACTGATTCGTGACCAGGCGGGTGTGCCGGTCGCCCGTCCAGCCGAGGACGGCCGGCCAGGGCCCGTAGCCGGCGGCCGTGTTCAGGTGGGCGCCGCCGGGGATGACGTCGAGGTCGATCTTGAGCGCGGCGGCCATGGCGACCGCGTCGTCGACACTGCAGGCGTCATCGTTGTCGCCGACCACCAGCTGGGTCCAGCCGGCTGCGCGCCGGATCCCCGCGGCGTCCAGCGGGGCGGGGGTGAAGCCGCGCACGTCGGGGTTGTCCCAGCGTGGGCCGGGCGGGGAGACGAGCAGCACGCGGTCGAAGCGCAGCCGGTGGTCGCTCATGCCGGCCGCGTGGTGCAACCAGAGGCTGGCGCCGGCCGAGTGGGCGAGCAGGACCCGCTCGCCCGCCGGGGCGGCCTCGAGGTGGTGCCGGAGTTCGGCGAGCCAGACGTCGAGCGCGGGCCGGTCGGGATCGGTGAGCTGCGGGACGTCGACCGTGGCGCCGAGATTGGCCAGTTCACCGGCGAGCCAGCTCTGCCAGTGCTCGGGCCCGGAACCCGTGTGTCCGTGGAGAAGCAGGACGTACGGCAGCGTCGACATGCCTCATCCTTGCACGATCGCGGCCGTCACCCTCGGTGGCAGGCACTGCTCCGGTCGGCCGATCTTCGCTCACCCTGAGGAACCAGTGCGACACGTGACGTAATCGGCCGAAGATCGAACTCAGATACGCGACACGAGCGAAACTCGACCAGGAATCGACCGATTCTCGACGCACTGTCCGTGGCCAACCCCCACCCTCTCCGGGGGGCGGCCCCGGTTCCAGTTTACCGGCGGGGTCTGACAGTCGCGGTGATGTCGATCTTGCCTGTGGACACGTCAGCCGCGAATGGCGGGCTGAGAAGGCGAGCGGAACATTCGGCCGACTTCGTCAGGTGTGACCGATTCCGCGCGAGCACCCGCGAATGGCGGGCTCAGAAGGTGAACGAAAGCCGTCGGCCCCGCTGACCGAAGTCCGCGGGGCCGACGAGAGGAAACGAATCAGGCGGACTTCTCGCGGCGCTCCCGGCGCGAGGGCTGCCGGGCCACGATCGTCGGGTTCACGTTCTCGCGCACCGTCTGCTCGGTGATCACGACCTTGGCGACATCGGTGCGGCTCGGGATGTCGTACATCACCGGCTGCAGCACCTCCTCCATGATCGCCCGGAGGCCACGAGCACCGGTGCCACGCAGGATCGCCTGGTCGGCGATCGCCTCGAGCGCCATCTCCGTGAACTCCAGCTCCACGCCGTCCATCTCGAACAGCTTCTGGTACTGCTTGACCAGCGCGTTCCTGGGTGCGGTGAGGATCTGGACCAACGACGTCTTGTCGAGGTTGGTCACGCTCGCCACCACCGGCAGCCGGCCGATGAACTCCGGGATGAGCCCGAACTTGATCAGGTCTTCCGGCATGGTGTCGGCGAAGAAGTCCGTGGTGTCGATCTCGGCCTTGGACCGGATCTCGGCGCCGAAGCCCAGGCCTCGCTTGCCCACCCGGTCCTGGATGATCTTGTCCAGCCCGGCGAACGCACCGGCCACGATGAACAGCACGTTCGTGGTGTCGATCTGGATGAACTCCTGGTGGGGGTGCTTGCGCCCACCTTGCGGCGGCACGCTGGCCGTGGTGCCCTCCAGGATCTTCAGCAGGGCCTGCTGCACGCCCTCGCCGGAAACGTCCCTGGTGATCGACGGGTTTTCGCTCTTTCGGGCGATCTTGTCGACCTCGTCGATGTAGATGATGCCGGTCTCGGCGCGCTTCACGTCGTAGTCGGCCGCCTGGATCAGCTTGAGCAGGATGTTCTCGACGTCCTCGCCCACGTAGCCCGCCTCGGTGAGGGCGGTGGCGTCGGCGATCGCGAACGGCACGTTCAGCAGCTTGGCAAGGGTCTGCGCGAGGTAGGTCTTGCCGCAGCCGGTGGGCCCGAGCAGCAGGATGTTCGACTTCGAGAGCTCGACTGTCTCCTCGCGGGGCTCACGGCCCTCACGGGTCTCCGGCCGGGCACGGTCACCAGCCTGGATGCGCTTGTAGTGGTTGTAGACGGCGACCGCCAGAGTGCGCTTGGCCTCGTCCTGGCCGATCACGTACTGGTCGAGGAACTCGTCGATCTCGGCGGGCTTGGGCAGCTCGTCGAGCTTGACGTCGCCGGCCTCGGCCAGCTCCTCCTCGATGATCTCGTTGCAGAGGTCGATGCATTCATCGCAGATGTATACGCCGGGACCGGCGATCAGTTTCTTCACCTGCTTCTGGCTCTTTCCGCAGAAAGAGCACTTCAGCAGGTCTCCGCCGTCACCGATACGCGCCATGACCGCTGACCTCTGTCCCCTCCGACGTGCCCATGAGCACATCTGGATGTGTGGCTTGAACGGACCTCGAGCACCAGTGTCGCGCACCGCGCTTAAGTTCCGCTCGTGCCTGTTGCCCTCGACGGTACCTGCCAACCCCCACTCAATGGGAGAACCTGACCGCCGAGTTGTCGGAATCGGCCGATCAGGTGGCGCCGCTCGCAGAGGGGCGACGCCACCTGGTCGACGGCTAACTCACGGCTTGGAGGCCGACAGCTTCCGGTACGGGAGTACCTCGTCGACGATGCCATATACCTGGGCCTCGTCGGCCGTCAGAATTTTGTCCCGCTCGATGTCCTTGCGGATCTGCTCGGCATCCCGGTTGGTGTGCCTGGCCAGCGTGGACTCCATGAGCCGCCGCACGCGCTGGATCTCGTTTGCCTGGATCTCCAGGTCCGAGACCTGCCCGTAGACACCCTCCATGGCGGGCTGGTGGATCAGCACGCGGGCGTTGGGCAGGGCGTAGCGCTTGCCGGGCGTGCCGGCCGCGAGCAGCACGGCCGCCGCGGAGGCCGCCTGGCCGAGGCAGAACGTCTGGATGTCCGGCCGGGCGAACTGCATGGTGTCGTAGATGGCCATCAGCGAGGTGAACGAGCCGCCCGGCGAGTTGATGTACATCGTGATGTCGCGGTCCGGGTCGATGGACTCCAGGTACAGCAGCTGGGCCATCACGTCGTTGGCCGACGCGTCATCGATCTGGACACCGACGAAGATGATCCGCTCTTCGAACAGCTTGTTGTACGGGTTGGACTCCTTGACCCCGTAGCTCGTGCGCTCGACGAACGAGGGCAGCACGTACCGGGCCTGCGGAGAGTAGTGGTTGCTCACTTCTTGGTCTCCCTGTTCTCTCAGGCGCCGTTCGGGGTCTGGCTGGCGCGGGTGACCACGTGGTCGACGAAGCCGTAGGTCTTGGCCTCGTCGGCCGTGAACCACCGGTCGCGGTCGGCGTCATTGGTGATCTGGTCGACCGTCTGCCCCGTCTGGTCGGCTGTGAGCTCGGCCATCTCGAGCTTCCACTTGCCCAGCACCTCGGCCCGGATCGCGATGTCGGAGGCCGTACCACCGACGCCGCCGGACGGCTGGTGCATCATGATCCGGGCGTGCGGCAGGGCGTAGCGCTTGCCCTGCGTGCCGGACGAGAGCAGGAACTGCCCCATCGACGCGGCCATACCCATGGCCCAGGTGGCCACGTCGGGTTCGATCAGCTCCATGGTGTCGTAGATGGCCATCCCCGCGGAGACGGAACCACCCGGGGAGTTGATGTAGAACGTGATGTCCTTCTCGGGGTCCTCGGCCGCGAGCAGCAACAGCTGCGCCGTGATCCGGTTCGCGATCTCGTCGTCCACCTCGGAACCGAGGAACACGATCCGCTCCCGGAGCAGCCGCTCGTAAACCGAGTCGTTCAGGGTGAGCCCTGCGGTCCCCGACCGCATGTCGGGCGTCTGCCGTGGATGCGTCACGTCTGCCTGCCTTCTCCGCTCTTTCCACCACCGAAGCGGCGCTGGATACGACGATGATCTGTTCTCATGTTCGACATTAACGAAGGAGGGCGGCATCGAATGCCCGATACCGCCCGAGTTCGCTCACAGCGTCACTGAGCGTCCTTCGTCTCGCTGCTCTCCTCGGCCTCGGCAGGCGGCTCGGCGGCCGGCTGCTCGCGGGGGCCGAACAGTTCCTCGAGGTCGACCGAGTTGCCCGACGCGTCCGTGACGGTCGCCAGGCGGACCACCGAGGCCAGCGCCTTGCCGCGGCGCACGTCGGCGAAGATGGCGCCGAGCTGGCCGGACTGCTGGGCCCGCTGGACGTACTCGTCGGGGCTGATGCCGAAGCGCTGCGCCTGGTAGACGATGCGCTCGGTCAGCTCGTTGTCGTCGACCGTGAGCTTCTCGGCCTCGGCGATCGAGTCGAGCACCAGCTGGGTCTTGACGGCCTTCTCGGCCTCCTCGCGGGTGTCCGTGTCGAACTCCTCGCGGGTCTTGCCCTGGCTGGTGAGGAACTCCTCGAACCGGGCCTCGTCGTGGTCGAAGGTGTGGACCGCGTCGTGCTTGCGCGACTCGATCTCCGCTTCGAGCACCGTGTCCGGCAGTGGCACCTCGGTGACCTCGAGCAGGGCCTCCAGGACCTTGTCGCGGGCCTGCACGCCCTGCTGCATGCGCTTGACCCGGGTGAGACGCTCGCGCAAGTCACCCTTGAGTTCGTCGATCGTGTCGAACTCGCTGGCCAACTGGGCGAAGTCGTCGTCCGGCTCGGGCAGCTCGCGCACCTTCACCGTCTGGACGGTCACCGTGACCTCGGCATCGCGATCCGCGTACTCGCCGGCCACCAGCTTGGTGGTGAACGCCGCCGACTCGCCGGCCGACGTGCCGATGATGGCCTCGTCGATGCCTTCGATCATCTCGCCGGAGCCGACCTCGTAGGAGAGACCCGAGGTCTTCGCCTCCTCGACCTCCTCGCCGTCGACCGTGGCCGCGAGGTCGATCGACACGAAGTCGCCGTTCTCGGCCGGGCGCTCGACGCCGGTCAGGGTGCCGAAGCGGGCGCGCAGCTCGGCGAGCTGCTCGCTCACCTCGTCGTCGGTCAGTTCCAGGTCGTCCACCGACACCGACAGCTCCCCGAACGCGGGGATCGTGATGTCGGGCCGGATGTCGACCTCGGCCGTGAACGCGATGTGGTCGCCGTCCTCGAGCTTCGTGACCTCGATGTTCGGCTGGCCCAACGTCCGGACCTCGCCCTCGGTGACGGCCTCCATGTACTTGGCCGGGATCGCCTCGTTCACGACCTCGTCCAAGATGGGTGCGCGACCGATGCGGGACTCGATCACGCGTGCCGGTGCCTTGCCAGGGCGGAAGCCGGGGATCCGCACCTGGGACGCAAGCTTGCGGTAGGCGCGGTCGAAGTTCGGCTTGAGCTCGTCGAACGGCACCTCGACGTTGATCCGTACCCGCGTCGGGCTCAGGTGCTCGACGGTGCTCTTCAACGTGATCTCCTGGGTAGCTGGTTGACCGGTTGGGGCTCTCGCGAGTGTATGGAACTCGGGAGGTGGCGGGGCGAGCGGGGGCCGACCTGCGTGTTAAGTCACGCAGGTCGACCTCAGCCGGGTCGGGCTGACAGGATTTGAACCTGCGACCCTTCGCTCCCAAAGCGAATGCGCTACCAAGCTGCGCCACAGCCCGCGACAACACCCCGGGGATGCCCTCGTAACAGTATCGCGACACGCTAGGCTGACTGCGCGCCGGCCGTCATGTGGCGCGCGCGGGTGTAGCTCAATGGCAGAGCCCCAGCCTTCCAAGCTGGTCATGCGGGTTCGATTCCCGTCACCCGCTCCACTCTTCCCTCGCAGGTCAGAGCCTCGCGGACCGTCCCTCGTGGACATCATTTCCTGCCCTTCCCGGGCCTCGTGCCCCCCGCGTGCCCCTTCTTGCCTTCTTCTTTCTTGCCTTCTTCTTGGCCTTCTTGACCATGTCCTCGATCCCGTCGGCGATGTCCTGGCCCCTCTCCTCCCTCGCGTGCAGGTAGATCAGCGCCGCGCTGGTCCATGCGTGGCCCATCCGGTCCATCAGCTCCCGCAGCGTGGCGCCGGTCTCGGCCGCGAGGGTGTTGCCGGTGTGCCGGAGGTCGTGGAGATGCACGTCCGGGATGCCGGCGGCGTCGCGCGCCTTTGCCCAGATCGAGTGAAAGTTGTTCCGGGTGGGCCGGCGCCCTTCCCCGAGGAAGACCCACGCGTGTTGCCCGGTCCCACGTACGATCCAGATGCGCCCGGATCTCCGGCACGACGAACGGCGGCACCACCACCCGCCGCTTGCCCGCCTTGGAGTTGGGATCAGCAAAAGAAGCCACACCGCCACGCCGTTGGCGGCCTGTACACCTGCACCCTCACAACCTGCGTCAATTCACGACTCGATCATCCAACGACTGATCCATAGGACCGATGCGGGACTCACCGAGCCGACGGATACAATCGCGGCGATGGTCCGCCGCAGGCCGATGTCCCACTCCACCTGGCTGTCGGCGCGTAGACAGGGCGGGAACCGCGCCGGTAGAGCATTCCGCCCCACCCCCGATCGGGCAGCGTCCGACCGCGGATCACTACCGGCACGACTGCAGCGCCGGACAACGCCGGACCCATGCGCCGCAAGCAGGACGACGACAGGCGGTTCGGTGACGCCCATCCGATTAGGGCCAGTCCGGCCAGTCCTCCCGATGGTCCCGGACAGCCACAGCCCACCACGTCGGACTCTATCGGCAGGACCGCCATACACTCCTTCACAACAGCAGACGCTAGCACCACGTTGACGCAACGGATGCACGTTGGCTTTCTTTGGCCACCCCACGCTATATATATTTTTTTTTTTTTTTTTTTTTTTTTTTTTTTTTTTTTTTTTAAAAAAAAAAAAAAAAAAAAAAAAAAAAAAAAAAAAAAAAAAAAAAAAAAAAAAAAAAAAAAAAAAAAAAAAAAAAAAAAAAATCATACGGCGCCAGGATGGGCCGCATCGACGGTTGCGAAGGCGCGTTCGAGGACACCGGTTCTATGCATCTGCTCGACGCACCCCCGCGTCCTGGAGGAGGTGGCGCGGCTGGTGCGCGGACTCGCCGTCGGGATCGATCGCGGCGGCCAACTTGGCCGCCTCCCGCGCCAGCTCCCGGCAGAACTCCGCCAGCACTACGTCACCACCGGGGAACGCCGGCAGCTGGATGGCGAGGTTCACCGGGTCCAGATAGATCACCAGCGCCGGAAGATGCTCGGTGACCCTCATGAACCCAGCAGCCGCGTCACGCCCAGGCGAGCACGTCACGTTGAACGTCATCCCCGACCACCCCCATGCGGCCCGCGACCGAGGTCGACAGCGACCCGGTTGGCGGCAACGGAAAGGTCCTGGCAGAACCGGGCGAGGATGATCCCGCCGCCGTTCACAGCCGGGACGTCGATCACCAGCCTGCCCGGATCCATCGACAACACAAGCGAAAGCCAGCCGGGCCCGACCTGGCGGACGTCGGCCGCAGCCGCGCGGCCAGGCGCGCAAGTCACGGTGAACACCACGCCCCGCTCAGGCCGCGGCCGACTTGGCCAACGACGTGGATGTGGGCGCGTCGACCGCCCGCAGACCGGTAGCCCGGATGACCCAGGTGATCCACTTGGCATGACCGGACGTCTCGGCAGGGCTGGACGGTCAGCCCCTCCAGCATCGACAGGCCGGAACGGCAGATTGCCCGCGGCAGACGGCGGCACGGGCTGGACCTTGGCCGCGATCTCCACGGTGATCGACTTATCGCGGGCCTTCTCGGCGGACGGGTCGGCAACGGTCACCTTGAAGATCGGCACCGCTGCCTCATCGATGCGCGGCCGGATCGGACGGTAACGCGCCTTGTCCTCCTGCGACTGGTACTCGGTGACGGGCACGACCTCGCCGATGATGCGCGCACCCTGCGGAAACACCAGATCAAAGTCGCACCGGGAAACGAGTGCCGTAAGGAACAGCCATTGGTTACCTCCTATGCGCAACTGGCTTGAGCCAGTAGTGGCTTAAGCCAGTGAAGCACATCGCACCGCGCTGAGCAACCAACTGGTTTAAGCCAGTTGTATGCTCACTGGCATGAGCCCGTCCGACGGCCACGAGCCCGAGCAGCTACCCAGCCGCCGCATCGCAGACGCGGTGCGAGAGCTGATCAAGTCCGGCGAACTGGCGCCGGGCGACAAACTGCCGTCGGAGCGCGAGCTGGCCCGCCGTTTCGGCACGGCCCGCAACACCGCCCGCGAGGCGGTCCGCCTGCTGACCGAGGAAGCGCTGGTCACGCCGCAACATGGCAAGGGCGTCTTCGTCCGCGAGAAGCAGCGCTTATTCCGGTGGGGCAACGACCGCTACTCGAGGAAGGCGTACCGCGAGACCGGGCTGACCCCGTTCCGCCTGGAGATGCAGCGCCAGGGCAAGAGCGCGAGCATCCGGGCTGTAGCGATCGATCGCATGATCCCGCCGCCCGAGGTGGCAGAACGCTTGAACGTCCCCGCGGACGAGGAGTCAGTACTCCGCCGCCTGAACGAGTACCACGCCGACGACGAACCGGTACAGCTCGTAACCACGTACCTGCGCTGGTCAGACGCAGAAGGCACCCCGCTGACGGAACCAAAGACGGGACCGGGTGGCATCCATGGCCGATTGGAAGACAAGGGCCACATCCTCAAAACCGGCCGGGATGAGGTAACCGCCCGCATGCCGACCCACGAGGAAGCCCGCTTCCTGGAAACCCCACCAGGCGTGCCAGTGCTCGATGTCCTGCACACGAGCTTCGACCAGAACGGTGAAGCGTTCGAGGTAACCCGGTTGTACACCGCGCCGACCGCTCAGGCCTGGTCTACAACTTCGACATCGAGCCCTGACGTGCAGACCTCAGCGCGGGGGACG
>CAWGVZ010000014.1:0-253377 GCA_963826035.1 uncultured Actinomycetota bacterium
CGCCGTAGTCGAGTTCCACGGCCGAGTGGGGGTGGAAGTGCTCCAGCCAGCGGCCGGTGTCCTCCAGAACCTTGGTCGGACCCTGGTCGCCCAGCGTCTGTTCTGCGAGCGAGTGCGCCTTCGCCACCCGGCGCCGGGCGTCGGCCATGGCCACGCGCCAGCACACCTGCCGGCGCGGGTCCTCGCGGGTGGCGAGGACCACGTGCCGGTGGGACGGGTCGACCATGGTGAACCACGGCAGCGGGACGGTCCACGTGGTCGACACGATGTGCACGGCTCCGCCGGGCAGTTCCGAGAGCACCTGCGCCGCCTTGTCCCGCACCGCGTCGACCGAGACGGTCAGCGCCTCGGCCATCAGCACGGGTTGCGACGAGGACAGGAAGCCCACGAGCGCGGCGGCCGAGCGGGCTCGGACGTCCAGCGGGCAGACGAGCGGGCCGGGACCAACGGTCGCCTGCTCGGTCGGCACTTCCGCGGGGTCCAGGACGAGCACGTCACGCAGGGCGCGGGGCGAGGGATCACCACTCGCCAGCTCGCCCGGCAGCAGTCGTGGCGGAGCGGACAACTGTGATCTGAGCCACATGTCCCGCTCGCGTTCACCAGCGGCCGCGTAGTCGAGATGACCTGTCTCGAGGGCCTCGCGGAGCGTCGTGGCGTAGTCGCCTTCGAACGCGGACAACGGTTCGTACACCCTGAGGTAGGCGACGAACGGTCGAGGCACGTGCAGCATGGTTTCACGCACCTTCCGGCCGGCACCTACCGGGCGATCACTCCGGACGGGACAGACCCGTCGGTCGGCCCTCGAATCCGCACAGGAACGTCGTGCCCCTTCGCACAGAACCCCGTCGGCACGGTACGGTAGTTGGCAGGAACCAGTTGTCGAGATCAGCGGGGCCGCCGTTTTCCCCCGGCCGCCCCGTCACTGTGCGAGGGGGTCGAGCCATGGGGCGCGGCCGGGCGAAGGCTAAGCAGACCAAGGTAGCCCGAGAGCTCAAATACAGCACCCAGAACACGGACTTCGAGGCTCTTCAACGCGAGCTCTCGAGTTACGCCTCAGAGGACGGCAACGGCGAAGAGCGCGACGATGACGACGACGGTGACGCCTACGAAGGCGCGTACCGCCGCTAGTCGCCGCGAGGGGATCACGGGGCTCCACGCAAGAGATCTGGCCTGACCAGGCCTGGTCAGGAGACTCGGCGACCACTACCAACGCGCCAGCGTCAGTCCCGATGAGGATGAGTGCGGACCACCACGCCCGCGCCGGATCACCGGCGCGGGCGTGCGTACGCGCGTGTTCGCATGCCTGGAACGACGCCTTCCAGACGCTGAACGTCAGGAACGACGCCTTCCAGGCATTGACGGGGCCTTCTACGAGCGCAGGTAACGGACCTGCGCGGACTTGGCCTTGTCCAGCTCGGACCTGGCCTCGGTGACCGCCTCCCGCGTCGACACCTGCGGCACGCCCACCTCCCACCACGCACCGGCGTCGGTCCACGACGACGGGTGCGTGCGGATCACCACGACCGCCGGGCTGCCCGCGCGGGCGTGCTCCCTGGCCTTGGCGTACGCGGCCCGCAGGCCGGCGACATCGTCAACCGAAAACACCGCACAGCCGAGCGAGGCCGCGTGTGACGCGAAGTCCACCCTCGGCGGCTGATCGAGCCGCGACCGCGACTGGCCGTACATGTTGTTGAACGCCTCGGCGCCGTTGCCGCGTTGCAGCCGGTCGATCACCGCGTAGCCGTCGTTGTCGCAGACCACCGCCACGAAGCCGTGGCCGGCGAACGACGCGGAGAACAGGTCCGAGTTGAGCATCAGGTACGAGCCGTCGCCGAGCAGCGTGGTCACCACGTGGTCGGGCCGGGCCATGGCCGCTCCCCAGGCACCGGACAGCTCGTAGCCCATGCACGAGAAGCCGTACTCGACGTCCATGCCGGGCAGCGGAGACGGACCCGTGCGCCAGCCGCCGATCAACTCACCGGGCATCCCGCCGGACGCGGTGAGCACGTAGTCACCCGGCTCGGCCGCGTCGTTCACCACTCCGATGACCTGCGCATACGTCGGCAGTCCGGGGCTGCGCCGCCGGAGCCCGTCGATGTAGGCGTCCCAGCGGGTCCGCTCCAGCGCGGCGCGGGCCGTCCACTCGGGGTCGACCTGTCCCTCGAACGCCAGCTCGCCGAGTGCCTCGGCCGCGTCGGCCACCAGCGCGATCGCGCCGTGCTTCACCGCGTCGAAGCGGGCGGCGTTGACGGTCACCAGCCGCACGTCCTCGCTGAACACCGACCAGGACGCGGTCGTGAAGTCCTGCAGCCGGGTGCCCACCGCGAGCACCACGTCCGCCTCGGCGGCGAGCGCGTTGGCCGACGCCGAGCCGGTGATCCCGAGCGGGCCGGCGTGCAGCGCGTGGTCGTGCGGGACGAGCGTGCGCCCGGCCGTGGTCTCGGTGATCGGGATGCCGTGGCGCTCGGCCAGAGCCACCGCCTGTGCCGTGGCTCCCGAGTACCGCACGCCACCACCGAGCACGAGCAGCGGCCGCCGTGCCGACGCCAGCACCGATGCCACCCGCGCGAGCGCGTCCCGGTCCGGCCGGAGCCGCAGCGGCCGGTGCAGCACCGGCTCGAACAGTGCCTCCGGGAAGTCGAACACCTCCGCCTGCACGTCCTGGGGCAGCGCCAGCGTGACCGGCCCGCAGTCGGCCGGGTCGGTCAGTACGCGAACCACCTGCGGCAACGCACCCAGCAGCTGCTCCGGCCGGACGATCCGGTCGAAGTAGCGGCTGACCGCGCGGAACGCGTCGTTCACCGTGGCCGTGCCGTCGCCGAAGTGCTCGACCTGCTGGAGCACCGGGTCGGGCGCGCGGTTCACGAACGTGTCGCCCGGCAACAGGAGCAACGGCAGCCGGTTGGCGTGCGCCACCCCGGCCGCCGTCACCATGTTCAGCGCGCCCGGCCCGATGGACGACGTGGCCACGCCCACCTGTCGCCGGTCGGTGGCCTTCGCGTAGCCGACCGCGGCAAGCGCCATGCCCTGCTCGTTGTGCCCGCGCCACACGGGCAGCTCCGGATGCTCGGCCAGGGCGGAGCCCATACCGAGCACGTTGCCGTGCCCGAAGATCGCGAACACGCCGGGGAACAGCGGTGCCTCGGTGCCGTCCATGAGCACCGTCCGCTGCGCCACGAGCCATCGAACAAGCGCCTGCGCGGTCGTCAGTCTCATTCGGTAGCTACCTCCCGCAGCTCGTGTTCCAGCGCCTCCAGCTCGGCGCCGCCGGCCATCTGCCTGGTCAGTTCCTCGAGATCGATCTCCGCCTTGTCCGAACTGCCGAGGCTGCGACCTCGCTTGAGCACGAGGAACCGGTTGCCCACCGGGTAGGCGTGGTGCGGGTTGTGGGTGATCAGCACGACCCCGAGACCGCGGTCGCGGGCCTGCGCCACATACCGCAGCACCACCCCCGCCTGCTTCACGCCGAGCGCGGCCGTCGGTTCGTCCAGGATCAGCACCTTCGCGCCGAAGTGGATGGCCCGCGCGATCGCCACGCACTGCCGTTCACCACCGGAGAGCGTGCCGACCGGCTGCTCCACGTCGCGCAGGTCAATGCCGAGGTCTGCGAGTGCCCTGCGAGCGGTCTCCTTGCCCCGACTGCGATGCAGGCGCTGGAACGGTCCCTTGCCGACGGTCGGTTCGGAGCCGAGGAAGAAGTTGCGCCACACGCTCATGAGCGGCACCACCGCCAGGTCCTGGTAGACGGTGGCGATGCCGGCGTCGAGCGCCGCACGCGGCGAGTCGAACCACACCTCTTCGCCGTTCACCAGGATCTTGCCCGTGTCGTGCCGGTGCACCCCGGCGAGGATCTTGATGAGCGTGGACTTGCCGGCGCCGTTGTCGCCGAGAACGCAGGTGACCTCGCCCGCGTTGACCACAGTGGACACGTCCTGCAGCGCCACCACACTGCCGTAGTTCTTGCCGACGCCGTCGACCTCGATGAGAGCAGTCTGTGTTGATGTCACCGCCGGACCCTTTCCGCTCGTCGCCGGAAGGTGTTGTTCACGAGTACCGCCGCCAGCAGCATGATGCCCAGGAAGAGCTGGAACCAGTCGTTGTTCCAGTCGGCGAACACGATGCCCTGACTGGCCATGCCGAAGATCAGCGCGCCGATGGCCGCACCGATGACCGACCCGAACCCGCCGGTGAGCAGGCAGCCGCCGATCACCGCGGCGATGATGAACTGGAACTCCAGGCCGATGCCCTGGTTGGCCTGCGCGGTCGTGTACCGCAGGATGTTGATCGAGCCGACCAGCCACGCGGCCGCGGCCGTGGTCATGAAAAGCAGGATCTTCGTGCGGGCCACCGGCACACCGACCGCCCGTGCGGACAGCGGCGAGCCGCCGACCGCGAAGATCCAGTTGCCGAACTTCGTCCGCACCAGGACCCACGCGGCGAGCGCGGCGAAGCCGATCCACCAGAGGATCGAGACCCGGAACGCCGTGTCGCCGATCTCGAAGGTGGACGCGAACACGAAGCCCGTGGACTCGAAGCCGTCGGCGGCCCGGATGCCCGACGCCTGCACACCGTCCGTCACCAGGCGGGTGACACCGAGGTTCAGGCCCTGGAGAGCGAGCAACGTGCCGAGCGTGACGATGAAGCTGGGCAGTCCCGTGCGGACCACCAGCCACCCGTTGAGCGCGCCCACACCGAGCGCGAACACGAGCGACAGGAGCAGCGCCAGCCAGACGTTCAGCCCCACCTCGACCGCCAGCATCGAGGTGACCAGCGCGGTCGACGCGGTCAGCACACCGGCGGACAGGTCGAACTCGCCGCCGATCATCAAAAGCGCCACGGCCACCGCCATGATGCCGAGCGTCGCCGACACGTCGAGCCAGGTGGCGACACCGCCGATCGTGAGGAACTTGTCGGCCACGATCGTGAAGAACAGGAACACCGCGAGCGCACCGAGCAGCGCGCCGATCTCCGGGCGCACCATCAGCCGGCCGGCGAGCCCTCGCGTCTCGGGACGGTCATCGAGAGTGGTCACGGGTTCACCTCGTCGCATTCTCGACGTATTCGGCGACGGCGTCCGCGTTGGACTCGTCGACGAAACCGGGGCCGGTGAGAACCGGCTGGCCACCACCGAGGGTGTTGCCGTTCTCCCGGTACAGCTTGAGCATCACGATCGGCAGGTAGCCCTGCTGGTACTGCTGCTGGTCGACCGCGAACCTGATGTCACCGGCCTGGATGGACGCCACCACCTCGTCGTTGAGATCGAACGTCGCCACCTCGGCGGCCGAGCCCACGCTCGACGCCGCGGCGACCGCACGGTCCGCCACCTGCGAGTTGAGCGTGAGCACCCCGTCGATGGCCGGGTTGGTCTGCAGCGCGCCCCGGATGCGGGCCTCCACAGCCGTCGGGTCGATGATGTCGACCTGCAGGTTCTCGACGGTGCCGCCGGCGAAGCCCGCACGTGCGCCGTCGCAGCGGTCGTTCAGGCCGGAGTTGCCCGCCTCGTGGATGACGCACAGGATGTTGGTCTTGCCCTCCTGCGCGAGCCGCTCGCCGGCCGCCCGGCCCGCGATCGCCTCGTCCTGGCCGACGTGGGCGATGGCACCGAACTCGACGCTGCGGTCGCCACCGGAGTTGATGGTGATCACCGGGATGCCGGCACGGACCGCGGCCTCGATGGACGACTGGAGCGCGTCCGGGTTGGCCATGGAGACCACGATGCCGGTCTTGCCCTGTGCCACCGCGTTGTCGATGAGCACGGCCTGCGCGCCCGGGTCGCCCTCGGCCAGGTAGCTGACCTCGACGCCCAGGTCCTCACCCGCGTCCTGCGCCCCGTTCTGCACCACGTTCCAGAAGGCGTCGCCCTCGGTGCCGTGGGTGATCACCGCGAAGTCGAGCGGGGCCTGCGAGTCGGTGCCACCGCCGCCGCCACCCCCGTCGGTTCCCGGCGACTCGGCCGTCGGCCCCGTACACCCCGCGATCGCCAGCACTCCGGCCGCCATGGCGGCCAGTAACGCCGGCCGTCGAGGCCGTTTACGGCGTTCAGACATCGTTGTCTCCCGTAGGTCCTCAGTGGACTGATTGAAGGAATGCCAGGCTACGTTCCGTTGCCCGGCGGGGAAGCTGGTCCGCCCCGGTGTCGTCCTCGGCGAGCGCCGTGTCCTGCTCCAGTACGTACCAGCCGTGGTAGTCGTTGTCCTGCAACAGCTTGATCATGGTGGGTAGGTCGACATCGCCGTCACCGAGGGGCACGTAGACACCCTGCCCGACCGCCTCCGTGTAGCTGATCCGGCCGCTTCGCACCTGTTCGGCCAGGTCGGCACGGACGTCCTTCAGGTGCACGTGGCCCACCCGGTGCGGATAGCCGCGCACCAGCTCCACCGGGTCGGTGCCGCCGATCAGCAGATGTCCCGTGTCGACGCACAGCGGCAGGTCGGAGTCGGCCAGGAACCGCTGTACCTCGGCGCGGGTCTCCACGTGCGTGCCGACGTGCGGGTGCAGAACCGTACGCAGGCCGATGGCGGCCGCGCGGTCGGCGATCAGGCCGGCAGTCGCCACGAGCGTCGCCCACTGCTCGGCCGTGAGCGCCGGGCGCTCGTCGTAGCCGTCGAGCCCGGTGGCCGCGGCCAGCACGAGCACCTCGGCACCGCCGGACCTGAGCAACTCGGCCGCCGCGGTCGCCTCGGCCACCACCGCTTCCTGTCCCGCGGCGTCGTGCAGCACGACCGCCAGAAAGCCGCCGACCAGGCCGAGTCCGTGGCTGCCCAGCAGCGTGCGCAGCTCGGCCGGCTCGCTCGGCAGATAGCCGGGTGGGCCCAGCTCGGTTGCCGTGACGCCCAACTCGGCCATCTCGCCCAGCACGGTCGCCGGGTCGAGCATCCGGCCCCAGCCGGGCACCTCGCAGACGCCCCAGGAGATCGGAGCCGCGGCGATCTTCATCCGTTCCCTCCGTCCAGGCGCACCGGGGTTCCGGTGCGGCGCGACTGTTCACACGCCTCCGCCAAGCGGAGGCTCACCACACTGTCCGCGGCCGGTGACGGGTTCTCCGACCAGCCACCGAGCACGTCGACGAACACCTGCATCTCGTTGCGGTAGGCACGCCGGAACCGTTCGGGGAAGCCGGGATAGGCGTCCGGGCCCGCCGTCGGGCCGTCCGGTTCGAGCGAGTTCAGCGGGGTCCGCACGTCCAGGCCCACAGCCACCGAGTCCCGGGCGCCGAGCACCTCGATGCGGTGGTCGTAGCCGAGCGGGTCGTGGCGGCCGGCCGTGAGCACGGCGTGCGCACCACCGGCGAACCGGAGCAGCACCATCGCGTTGTCCACGTCGTCGGCCGCCGCGAACGCCGGGTCGACCAGCACCGAGCCGGACGCGTACACTTCGACCACCGGCTCGCCCACCAGCCACGGCACGGCGTCGAGGTCGTGGATGAGCAGGTCGCGGAAGATCCCGCCGGAGGCCGGCAGGTAGGCGAAGTTCGGGGGTTCGGCGTCGAATCCCGTGGCGCGCACCTGGTAGATGGTGCCCAGTTCGCCGGCGGCGATGCGTCGGCGCAGCTCGACCATCGGCGGGTCGAAGCGGCGTTGGAAGCCGACCAGCACGGGCACGCCGGCCGCCTCGATCTCCGACACCAGCGCGGTCATCTCGGGCAGGTTCGCGGCGATGGGCTTCTCGCACAGGACGGGCGTGCGGCTGGCCAGGCACTGCCGGACCAGCGCCGGATGGGTGTCGGTCGGCGTGGCCACCAGGACGCCGTCGCAGGTGTCGAGCAGGTCGCCGACCCCCGTCACCGCCTTCACCCGGGCGCCCAGTTCGGTCGCCACCTGCTCCGCGCGACCCGGCACCGGGTCGGCCACCAGTACCTCGTCGACCTGGGCCAGCGCCGCGAGGTTCGTGGCGTGCATGGTGCCGATCCGGCCGACCCCGGCAACTCCGATCCGCATTCGCTTCCATTTCAGTGATTAGAGCGCTCTAATGAGTTTGTCAGGACAAGCCTGTAGGGTCGTTCCCACCGTGTCAAGGGGAGGCGGGTTGTCGCGGCCGACCATGGAGGACGTAGCGGCCAGGGCGGGTGTGTCCCGCGCGCTGGTCTCGCTGGTCATGCGTGGTTCACCGAAGGTCAGTGAGCAACGGCGGACGGCTGTGCTGCTGGCCGCCGCCGAACTCGGCTACTCGCCGCACGCCATGGCCAGGTCGCTGGCCAGCCGCACCTCGCACGTGGTGGGGGTGATGCTCTCCGACCTGCACAACCCGTTCTGGGCCGAGGTGGTCGACGGCCTGGACGCGGCCGCGCGGGAGGCGGGCTTCGAACTGGTCTTCAACACCGGCGGGCGCCGGGCGAGCCGCGAGCGGGCCGCGTTGTCCGGGCTACTGTCGTTCCGCCCGGCGGGGATCGTGCTGCTCGGGCCGGTGGTGCCGGCGCCGGCCATCGCCGAGGCGGCCGCGCAGAGTCCCGTGGTGCTGGTCTCCCGGTCGTCCCGGCTGTCCACTGTAGACACGGTGAACGACGACGGCCACGCGGGCTCAGGGATGGCCGTGGACCATCTGGTGTCGTTGGGCCACAAGGAGATCGCGCACATCGACGGCGGCGACGGCTCGCAGGCCGCACCGCGCCGGACCGGCTACCGCGCGGCCATGCGCCGCCACGGACTCACCCCACGAGTGGTGGCCGGCGAGTACACGGAGGCAGCCGGCGCGAAGGCCGTGCGCGACCTGCTCGCCACAGGGCTCGACGTCACGGCCATCCTCGCGGCCAACGACCTCAACGCGGTCGGCGCGATCTCCGCGCTGGAGCACGCGGGCCGGACCGTGCCGGGGGACGTGTCCGTGGTCGGCTACGACAACACCTGGCTGGCCGGGCTGAGCCACATCTCGCTGACCACCATCGACCAGCCGCGCACGGAGATGGGCCGACTGGCCGCGGCCGCGCTGGTGGACCGGATCCGCGGCGAACGCACGGACCCGGCCCGGTACCTACTCGCGCCCCGCCTCGTGGTCCGCGGTACTAGCGCCGAACCAGGTCGGCCACCAGGGCGGTGATGGCCAACGGGAGGAAGAAGCACGCCCCCAGGAAGAACGTGGACGAGTAGTCGCTCACCCGAAGGTGGGTGTACGCCGCGCAGACGAAGAACAGCACGAGACCGATCGCCGCGGCCGTCCCGACCAGCGGCACACCGACGAGCCCGAGCAGCAGACCGACCGCGCCAGCCGTCTTGAGGGTGCCGATCGGAAAGACCACCCACGAGTCCGGCACGCCGGCGGTCGCCATGGCGGGACGGAGCGTCTTCATGATCGGTTCGGTGCGGGTCATGGCCGCGAGACCGGAGAACGCGTTGGCCACGATGGCGATGAGCGTGACCACGACATAGGTGACGTGCACAGGAGCCTCCACCTCAGTTGGCGAGGCCGATGGCCTGCTTGATCGTTTCTGGCCGGTCGAGCGCGCGGAGCATGCAGTGGGCGACGTCCGCGCGCGAGATGGAGAAGCCGCCGCGCACGTTCTGCCCGTACGCCGTCCGGTAGGCGCGAGTCGGCGGTTTGTCGGTCAACAGCGGAGGCCGGACCACCGTCCAGTCCAGACCGCTGTCGCGGAGGATCTCCTCCATCAGCGCGAGATCGGCCAGGTGGTCGCGCATCAGGAGCCTGGACAGCCGCGCGCCGAACTGCCGCTGGAAGAACCCGTCACCGGGGTCGCGCTTCGGCGGGTTCGGGTTGCCCGGCGTGGGCACCGTCCCGATACCCGCGCCGGTGACCACGACGATCCGCCCGACGCCGGTCGCCCCCATCGCGTGGACGATCGCCCGCGTGCCCAACGCGACGATTCCCGGGTCGGCCTTCCTGCGCCGCCTGCCGAGCACCGAGAGCACCGCATCGGCGCCCGTCACGGCGGACTCGAGTGTTCCCGGGTCCGCGGTCGCCAGGTCGGCCACCACTTCGCGGCCGCGCCCGCGGAGCTGACCTGCCAGCCCCGCGGGGTCGCGCGCCACGACGGTGACCTCATGCCCCTCGTCGAGAGCCTGTTCGTGGAGGCACCGGCCGGTTCCGCCCGTCGCCCCGAAGATGGTGAGCCTCATGAAATATGTATACCATAAGATACGAGACTCGTATGAGTTACCGCATTGCCTGGTCTACCGGCTCGCGACGACGGATGAACCGGCGGATCAGTGGCCACACCAGGATCACCAGCACGATCACGTAGACGGTCACGGAGAACACGGTGTTCACCAGCCCGGTGAGCGAGCCGTCGCTGATCTGCAGTGCGCGCCGCATCTGTTGCTCGGCCGCCGGGCCGAGGATCACGCCGATCACGGCCGGCAGGATCGGCAGGCCGTACCGGCGCATGGCCAGCCCGAGCAGCCCGATCACGAACAACACCACCAGGTCGACCACCTGCCCGCTCACCGCGTACGCGCCGACGCTCGCGAAGAACAGGATTCCCGCGTACAGGTACGGCCGCGGGATCTTCAGCAGCTTCGCCCACACGGGCGCCAGCGGCAGGTTCAACACCAACAACAGCACGGTGCCCACGAACAGGCTCGCGATCAGGGCCCACACGAGCGCCGACTCGCGCTCGAACAGCAGCGGACCCGGCTGGATGCCGTACTGCTGGAACGCGGCCAGCATCACGGCGGCCGTCGCCGTGGTCGGCAGGCCCAGTGTCAGCAGGGTGACGAGCGTGCCGGACGCGGATGCCGACGCCGTCGACTCCGGTCCCGCCACGCCCTCGATCGCTCCCTTGCCGAACTCGTCCTTGTGCTTGGACAGCCGCTTCTCGGTCACATAGGACAGGAACGTCGGGATCTCCGCGCCACCGGCGGGAATCGCACCGAACGGGAAGCCGATGACCGGCCCGCGCAGCCACGGTTTCCAGGTGCGGCGCAGATCCGCGCGACCGAGCCACGGGCGGCCGACGGGCAGTGGCTCGTCACGCGTGTGCCGCAGCCGGGCGGCGATCCACAGGGACTCGCCGACCGCGAACAGGCCGACCGCCACGATCACCACGTCGATGCCGTCGGCCAACTCGAGCGAGCCGAACGTGAGCCGGGACTGCCCGGTCATGTCGTCGAGCCCGATCAGGCCGATGGTCAGCCCGATGAGCAGCGACGCGAACCCGCGAATCCGGGAGCTGCCGAGCACCGAGGTCACGGCGATGAACGCCAGGACCATGACCGCGAAGTAGTCCGGCGCGCCGATGTCCACGGCCACCGACGCGATCACCGGGGCCAGCAGGACGATGCAGATGGTGCCGATCATCGCGCCGACGAAGTGGCCGATGGCCGCGGCCGCAAGCGCTTGCGAACCCCGTCCCCGCTTGGCCATCTGGTTGCCCTCGATGGCCGTGATCACCGACGACGTCTCGCCGGGCGTGTTCAGCAGGATGGAGGTGGTCGAGCCGCCGAACATGCCGCCGTAGTAGATGCCGGCGAACATGATGAAGGCGGCCGTCGGGTCGAGCCCGTAGGTGACCGGCAGCAGCAGTGCGACCGCCATGGCCGGACCAATGCCCGGCAGCACGCCGATGAACGTACCGAGCAGCACGCCGACAGCGGCGAGCAGCAGGTGGGTCGGGGTCAGCGCCGTGCCGAACCCGTCCATCAACTGGTTCCAGGTATCCACCTACAGCACCTCCATCAGCGGGCCGCCGGGCAGGGGGACCCCGAGCAGGTTGTTGAACAGCACGAACGTGAGGATCGACATGGCCGCCGCGATCAGCGGGTCACGCACGAAGTTGCGGCTGCCCAACGCGTAGGCGGCGCCCCAGAACAGGACGGCCCCGGAGATGGGGAACCCGGCGACGCCGATCAGTGCGGCGTTCGCCAGGAACGCGGCGCCGAGGAGCAGCACCGTGCGCCAATCACTCGGCGCGGACAGATCAGTATCAACGCCACTGTCCTCACCGCCCTCCGCCTCGCCCTTGCCGCCGCGCAGCACGTCGCGGGCCAGCAGCACGGCCACCACGAGCAGCAGCACGCCCACCACCACGGGCACCGCTTTCGGCCCCACCGGGCCGCGTTCGGCGATGTCGGTCGGGATGCGGATGGCGTCGACCAGCACGAGCACGCCGAGTACCGCCAGCAACGCGCAGATGCCCAGCTCGGAGCGATCCTTCCAGGTGGGAGTTTCGGTCGTCTCGGCCATCACAACCCCAACTCCGACAGGACCGTGGCCACCCGGTCGTTCTCGTCGGCCAGGAACTCGCCGAACTCCGCGCCCGGCTGGAACGCGGGCGTCCAGCCGTTGGTCTCCAACGCGTCCTGCCATTCCTTCGTGGACTGCAGGTCGGTGAACAGGCGCACCAGCCGTTCGGTGTCCTCCTCGCCGATGCCCGGCGGCGCGACGATCCCGCGCCAGTTCGAGAAGTCGACGTCCACACCGGACTCCTGGAGGGTCGGCGCGTCCACGCCCGGCAGCCGTTCGCCGCTCGTCACGGCGAGGACCCGCAGGTCACCGGACTCGATCTGGTCGCGGTACTCGCTGATGCCGGACACCCCGAACGCGATCTTGCCGCCGAGCACTGAGGCCAGCAGCTCGCCGCCGCCGTCGTAGGGCAGGTAGTTCAC
Organism: uncultured Actinomycetota bacterium; assembly: GCA_963826035.1. GTDB lineage: Bacteria > Actinomycetota > Actinomycetes > Mycobacteriales > Pseudonocardiaceae > Actinophytocola. Next base: position 12,555 of record CAWGVZ010000014.1, read on the forward strand.
GGTCTTCGGGGTGATGCCGGCGCCCTTGGCGAACAACATGGCCGCCAGGTGGTCCGGGCCGCCGGTCGACGAGCCGCCGCCGACCGTCACGCCACGCGTGTCGGCCTTCCATGCCTCGATCAGCTGCTCGACGTTCTCGTAGGGCGAGTCGGCCGCCACCACCACGATGTCCGGTTCCTCGATGAGCTTGGCGATCGGCGTGGTGTCCTGAAGGGACGACGGCGACTTGTTCGTGTGCACGCTGCCGACCACGCCGAGGCCCATGGACATGACCAACCGGTCGTTGCCGGCCTCGTTCACCAGCCGGCCGAGGCCGACCGTGCCGCCCGCACCGGGCAGGTTGAAGACCTCGATGTTGCGGGTGAGCTCGGCGTCCTCCATGGCCTTTGCCGCACGGCGGGCGGTGATGTCGTAGCCGCCACCGGGGGTGTTGGGCACCAGGACTCGCAGGCCGCGCACCTGGGTGCCCGGTCCGTCATCCGATCCGGAGCTGAGCAGGGGTGGGATCAACAGGACGGCGGCCAGCGCACCAAGGGCGGAGACCACTGGTTTCCAGCGCATACTCGAGCCTCCTTGCTCGTCTTGGTTGGTCATGGTGCTCTCGGGTTACCGTCTTGTCGTCTTGACCGCACAGTGGTCGTTGTGGTCGTTGTGGTCACGAGGAGGTGGCGTGGGTGGCCGGTCGCGGTTCGCTGAGCCGCCAGCTGCTCGGCTGGCAGGTGGCGAACGTCGTGGCGCTGCTGGCGGCCGTCACCGTGTTCGCCGCTCTGCAGTCGAACGAGAGCTTCCGCGACGTCGAGGGCAGGCGGATGCTGTCGGTGGCCGAGGACGTGGCGGCGCAGGTCACCGTGCGCGAGGCGCTGGTCGACCCGCTGCGCTACCACCAGCTGCTGCCCTTCGCGGCGAACGCGCGCAACCTGTCCGGCGCGAGCTACGTGGTGATCGCCCGGCCGGACCGGACGGTGCTCGCCTCGACCGAACCCGGCGAGGTCGACACCACCCTGCCGGCCGGCGACAGCATGATCGACGACGGCCGGTCCTGGGTCGGTGAGGTCGGCGAGTCGCTGGTGGCGCACGTGCCGGTGATCGGCGAGGACGGCACGGTGGTCGGCGTCGTGGCGGCCGGGGTCGCCACACCCACGTTCTTCGAGGGCGTGGTGAACTCGCCGGCCGAGGCGCTGCTGATCCTCGGCATCGCCACGGTGATCGGCGTGGTCGGCTCGTTCCTGGTGTCCGGGCGGGTGAAGCGGCAGACGTTCGGGCTGGAGCCGAGGGAGATCGCCGGGCTGGTGGAGCACCGCGAGGCCATGCTGCACGGCATCCGCGAGGGAGTGGTCGGTCTCGACGCCACCGACCGGATCACGCTGGTGAACGACCAGGCGCGGCGGCTGCTGTCGTTGTCACCCGACGTGGTCGGCCGTTCCGTGCGGGAGCTGGACCTGAACGAGCGGCTGATCGACGTGCTCACCGGGGCGGCCGCCGGCGCCGACCAGATCGTGCTGCGCCGTGGTCGCGTACTGATCATGAACCGGATGCCGATCTCGCTGCGGGACGCGGCCGTCGGTTCGGTGGTGACCCTGCGGGATCGGACGGAGTTCGTGACGCTGCAACAGGAGTTGGACAACAACCGCAGCACCACCGACACGTTGCGCGCGCAGGCCCACGAGTTCTCCAACCGGCTGCACACGATCTCCGGGCTCATCGAGCTCGGCGAGTACGACGAGGTCCGCAACTACGTCGACCGGATCAGCCACCGGCGCGAGGCATGGCACGCGGAGGTCAGCGCGCGGATCGCCGACTCGGCCGTGGCGGCGCTGCTGATCGCCAAGTCGAGCGTGGCGGCCGAGCGCAACGTCGGGCTGCGGCTCACGCCGGACAGCCGGCTGGGCGAGGTCGACGAGTCGCTGTCGGCCGACCTGGTGACGGTGATCGGCAACCTGGTGGACAACGCACTGGACGCGCTTGCCGGCGAGACCGGGACGATCGAGGTGGACCTCGCGCACACGGACGACGAGGTCCGGGTGGTGGTGCGGGATTCCGGGCCGGGCGTGGCGCCGGAGATCGCGCAGGAGGTGTTCCGCCACGGCTTCACCACGAAGGCGGCCGAGCAGGGCACGCGAGGTCTCGGGTTGGCGCTGACCAGGCAGACGTGCCTGCGCCGGCGGGGTTCCATCGAGGTGGTGGGTGCGGTGTTCACCGCACGGCTCGGGGTGCGCGCGTGATCCGGGTACTGGTGGTCGACGACGACTTCATGGTGGCGAAGGTGCACAGCGGCTACGTGTCGCGGACGACCGGGTTCGAGGTGGTGGGCGTCGCGCACAGCGGTGCGGACGCGTTGCGCGCGGTCGAGGACCTGGCGCCCGACCTGGTGCTGCTGGACATCTACCTGCCGGACCTGGACGGGGTGTCGGTGCTGCGCTCGCTGCGCACCGGCCAGGGCGCGGGCCCGGACGTGATAGTGATCAGCGCGGCGAACGACGTGGAGACCGTGCGGGCGGCCATGCGCGGCGGCGTGCTGCACTATCTGATCAAGCCGTTCTCGTACGCCGCGCTGCACGACCAGCTGCGCCACTTCGCCGCGCTGCACAAGAAACTCGGCGCACTGTCCGAGGCCGGACAGTCCGATGTGGACCAGGTGTTCGGCGCGCGTCCGGGCGCCACGTCATTGCCGAAGGGCCTGGCCGGCGAGACGGCGCAGGTCGTGGAGGCGGCGCTGCGAGCGTCCACTGAGGACGTGTCAGCGGCCGAGTGCGCGGCGCGCACCAACCTGTCGAGGGTCAGCGCGCGCCGCTACCTCGAGCACTTCGTCGCCTCCGGTCAGGCCGGGGTCCGGTTACGCTACGGCACCGGCCGCCCGGAACGTCGCTACTACTGGGACTCCTGAACAGCACCCGATCGAGTGGTGTCGTACCGAATAGGCAACGGCCACGCTGGTCCTCGGGTGATGCTGCATGGCAAGAATGGCGGAGTGTCCGGGCTGCGACGGCTCGGGAATGAACCGGGACAGATCGATCTGTGGACGGTGTGGCGGCATTGGACAAGTCCCCCCAACCCCGTGTGCACGGCTATGGCGCGGGGGTCCTGCGCTGGAGCCAACCGGTGCCGGGCCCTGACGGCGGCGTGCGCATGCGCGAGCTGGAGACTCCGTGCCCCGACGGGTGCGGTGTCCGAACGCATGATGACCGCTCCCGTAGCGCATGATGACCACTCCGGTAATCCGAAATGCCCAGTCCGTGCGGCAGATTGGCCACCGACGACCGGCTCATCGCACCGAACGGTCACCATGAGCGACGGCAATGGTCATCATGGGCAACGGGAGTGGTCATCATGGGCGGCGGGCGGAGTGGCCGGTAGCGTGGCCGCCGTGACTACTGGGTCGGGAGGGTTTCGATGACCGAGGACACACCGGGCGCTCGCTCGGTCTGCCACGGCTGCCGCCAACTGACCCAGGTGCGCGGCGACGACGGCGACATCCACCCGATGATCCTGCCCGGCTCCGGCGCCCTCTGGGGTGACCGCGCGCCCGGCGGCATGGTCGAGGTGCCCTGCCCCGTCTGCGCGGACTCCGAGGAGGCCGGCTGGCTGCCGGGCTTCCTGCCTCCCGTCTGACGATTAGTCGTCCGGGTCGGCGCGGCGGGTGCGTTTCGTGGCCGAGCGGCGCTTCTTCGCGGACAGTCGTCGTTCCCGGGAGCCGCGCGTCGGTTTCGTCGCGCGCCGTGGCGGGGGTGGCGGCGCGGCGGCCGCTCGTAGCAACGCCGCCAGCCGTTCGCGGGCGGCCGCCCGGTTGGCCAGCTGCGCACGCTGCTCACTCGCCGCGACCGTCAGCACGCCTCCGGCCAGCCTGGTGGCCAGCCGCTCGAGCATGCGGTCGCGCAGGTGCGGCGGCAGGCTCGGTGAGCCGGCCACGTCGAACGACAGCTCGACCCGGCTGTCGGCCGTGTTCACGCCCTGGCCGCCCGGTCCCGAGGAGCGCGAGAACCGTTCGCGCAGTTCGCTGCCCGGGATGATCAGGCGGCTGTTCACGTGCAGGTCGTCGGGCATGACTCAGTAGTACGACAGGCCGGGCAGCCGCGCGAGCTCGGCGAACTCCTGTCTGGTCAGTACCGGCTCGTCGCGCTCCGGCGGCTGGCCGGCCTGTCTCTGCCGCTCGGAAAGGCCCGAGACCACGGCGGTCACCGCCGTGCCGTCCGGCCGGGCCACGAACGCCACATATCGCCACTCGCCGACGCTGACCTGCTCCGTGGCGATCGCGACCTCGCCGGTGTCCGTGCCCACCAACTCGCAGACGTCGTACACCGCCAGGGCTCCTACACAGGCCGTCTGGTCGTCCGCCTTCGCGGGAGCCACGGCGACATGCAGTGCGCCCTCGGCGGCGGAACCGAGGAGGTCGGCGGACAGTTGATACACGCCGTCGGCCTCCCTGAACTCGGCGTCGGCGCTGCCGGGCATCGATACGAGCATCATCCTGGTCGGCAGGAACTCGATCAGCGCCATGGTCATGTCCTTCGCGTGCTCTCCGCTCGTATCCAGCGGCTCACCGGAGCCGGGGGGCGGCAGCATCTCCGACGGATCAGGCGTGGCCAGCAGCGTCGGGGTGACCGGCTCCGTCTGGTCACTCGCGGCCGCCGGTATCCCGCCCCGCTGGTCATGGTGCGATCCGGTGAAGATGACCGCGCCGACGGCGACGACGACCACACCGGCCACCACGCCGCCGGCCTCGAGAATCCGACGGCGCCGCAAGCGCTTGCGACCCTGCTGGAACACCTCGCCGCGATCGATCCGCATGGGTGGCTCGTCTTCGAGGGCGCGCCCCAGCAGCTCCTTGATGTCGGAGTCGTCGGTCATGACTCCTCCACCCCGGCCTTGTCTTCGGACAGCAGCCGGCGCAGCGCCGCCAGCCCTTTCGACGCCTGGCTCTTGATGGTGCCCTCGCTCTTGCCGAGTGCCTGTGCCGTCTCGGTCACCGACAGGTCCTCCCAGTACCGCAGGACCACCACCGCCCGCTGCCCGGCCGGCAGCTGGGCGAGCGCGCGGCGCACGTCGACCGAGTCCTCCACCCCGGTGCCGGACGACGTGGGGATCTCCGGCAGGTCCTCGACCACGGACTCGCGGCGGCGGTAGGCGCGTCTGGACTCGTCGATCGCGGCACGCACCATGATCTTGCGCGAGTAGGCGTCGACGCTGCCGTCCCGCCGGATCCGGGGCCATGCGACGTAGATCTTCGTCAGAGTGGTCTGCACAAGATCCTCCGCCCGATGCCAGTCTCCGCCACAGAGCAGGTACGCGGTGCGCCGCATGATCGCGGCACGGCTGTCGAGGAACTCCCCGAACTCCGCGTCGCGGTCCTGCACCGGCCCTGCGTTCCTCTCGTCATCCCGTCGTACGGGAAAGCCCGGGACGCGGTTGCCCGGTGTCGACTCAGAAGCGTGGGTGGTCGCCGACCAGCTCACCGCGTGCGACGTCCGGATCGTCCCCGATCGGCGCGATCTCGCCGAGCACCCAAGCCGGGACGTGGCGCGCGGTGAGCACGGCGAGCGCCCGGTCGGCGTCCTCCGATGCCACCACGGCCACCATGCCGACCCCCATGTTGAACGTGCGTTCCATCTCCAGCCGGTCGACCCGGCCGCGTTGGGCAATCATCGAGAACACGGGCGCCGGTGTCCAGGTGCCGCGATCGAGCACGGCTCGCAAGCCCGGTGGGATCACCCTGGCCACGTTGGCCGCCATGCCGCCGCCCGTGATGTGCGCGAACGTGCGCACGTCGGCCTCGGCCATCACGGCCAGGCAGTCCTTCGCGTAGATCCTGGTCGGCTCGAGCATCTCCTCCCCGAGCGTGCGGCCGAACTCCTCGACCTGACCCTCGAGCGGCATGCGGCCGATCTCCAGCAGCACGTGCCTGGCCAGCGAATAGCCGTTGGAATGCAGCCCGGAGGACCCCATGCCGATGATCACGTCGCCCGGCCGGACGCGCTCCGGCCCGAGCACGGCCTCGGCCTCGACCACACCCACCCCCGTGGCGGACAGGTCGTAGGCACCGTCGGTCATCAGTCCGGGGTGCTCGGCCGTCTCGCCGCCGAGCAGCGCGCAGCCGGCCTGGACGCAGCCCTCGGAGATGCCCTTCACCAAGGCGGCGATCCGCTCGGGGATGACCTCGCCGACCGCGATGTAGTCCTGGAGGAACAGCGGCTCCGCACCGCAGACCACCAGGTCGTCGACCACCATGGCCACCAGGTCGATGCCGACCGTGTCGTGCACGTCGAGTGCCTGGGCGACCGCGATCTTGGTGCCGACGCCGTCGGTGGACGCCGCGAGGATCGGTTCCTTCCAGCGGTCGAGCTTGAGCTTGAACAGGCCGGCGAACCCACCGATGCCGCCGAGCACCTCCGGCCGGGTCGCCTTGGCGGCGTACGGCTTCAGCTGCTCGACGGCTTCTTCACCGGCCTCGATACTCACCCCCGCGGCTGCATAGGTGGCGTGCGGGGAAGAGTTGTCGCTGGTGTCGCTCATGGTTCCAGTTCTGCTCGCCGGGCTCAGGGTCGCTGAAGAGCGTCCTCGGCACCGTACCCGGCCGGTACGACAGGGGCGGCAGAGCCCGCGACCCCACGCTCGAGACCCTCGAGCAGGTGCTTGCCGATCTGGGTCTCCTCGGGGAGCGGGATCGGGTAGTTGCCGTCGAAGCACGCCATGCAGAGCCGGCTGCGTGGCTGCTCGCTGGCCGCCACCAGACCGTCGAGCGAGACGTACCCGAGGGTGTCGGCGCCGATGGACCGGCGGATCCCGTCGAGGTCGAGCCCGTTGGCCACCAGCTCGGCGCGGGAGGCGAAGTCGATGCCGTAGAAGCACGGCCACCGCACGGGCGGGGACGCGATCCGCACGTGGACCTCGAGCGCACCCGCCTCACGCAGCATCCGGACGAGCGCGCGCTGGGTGTTGCCGCGCACGATCGAGTCGTCGACCACCACCAGCCGCTTGCCGCGGATCACATCGCGCAGCGGGTTGAGCTTGAGCCGGATGCCGAGCTGGCGGATGGTCTGGGACGGCTGGATGAACGTGCGGCCCACGTAGGCGTTCTTCACGAGGCCGGAGCCGTAGGGGATCTCCGAGCCCTGGGCGTAGCCGATGGCCGCCGGGGTGCCGGACTCGGGGACCGGGATGACCAGGTCGGCCTCGGCCGGGGACTCCTTGGCCAGGCGGCGCCCGATGTCGACGCGGGTGGCGTGCACCCCGCGGCCGGCGATCGTGGTGTCCGGGCGGGCCAGGTACACGTACTCGAACAGGCAGCCCTTGGGTTCGGGGTTGGCGAAGCGGGAGGACCGCAGGCCGTTCTCGTCGATGGCCAGCAGCTCACCCGGCTCGACCTCGCGCACGAACGACGCGCCCACGATGTCCAGCGCGGCCGTCTCGCTCGCGACCACCCAGCCGCGCTCGAGCCGGCCGAGCACGAGCGGGTGAACCCCGTGCGGGTCGCGGGCCGCGTACAGCGTGCCCTCGTCCGCGAAGACCAGGCAGAACGCGCCACGCACGTCCGGCAGCAGGTTCATGGCCGCCTGCTCGATGCCGATGTCGGCGGCCGTCGCGGCGAGGAGCCCACAGAGCAGGTCGGAGTCGGTGGTGGCGCCAGTGGACTTGGCTCCGTTCATGGCGATGCCGGCGGCCCTGGCCCGATCACGCAGCTCGGCCGTGTTCACCAGGTTGCCGTTGTGCCCGAGGGACAGACCACTGCCGGTGGCCGTGGTGCGGAACGTCGGCTGGGCGTTCTCCCAGGTGGTGGAGCCGGTGGTCGAGTAGCGGCAGTGGCCGACGGCGATGTGCCCGCGCAACGACACGAGCACCTGTTCGTCGAACACCTGGCTGACCAGGCCCAGGTCCTTGAAGACCACGATCTGGCGGCCGTCGGACACCGAGATGCCCGCGGCTTCTTGCCCACGATGTTGTAGCGCGTAGAGCCCGAAGTACGTGAGCTTGGCGACCTCTTCGCCTCTTGCCCAGACCCCGAAGACGCCACACTCCTCGCGGGGCTCGGCTTCCGGTTCGTCGAACTGGTCGGTGACCACCGAGAACACTCCCCTGCGGACGGCGTCGGTGAACCCCAGTGTAGGTCGCGTTCGCCGTTAACCTCGCATTGCGGCAACGTGGCGGTCAGCTCATTCGCAGCGCGCGCAGCACCCGTTCGTCTCCGTCACCGGTCAGTCGCATTCGGTTCCACAGCTGGTAGAGCACGTTCTCGGCGCGGTTGGCGACCCGCGCGTCGGCCGGCTCGGAACCGTTCACCGATTTCACCTCAGGAACTTCGCCCGGGGTCAGGCGGACGAACCAGGAGCGGCCGGTGTCCGTGGTGGACACGACGGCCGTGCCCGTGACGTCCGGGGGCGAGTCGAGCCGCAACCGGGCGGCCAGCAGAGTGCCGAGCAGCTCGTCGATCGCGTCGGTCGCCTGCTCGGGGTCGGTCGGGACCAGGGTGCGCAGGGCCGCCTGGGCGTCCCAGCGGCGCAGGTTCAGCTCGTGCGCCGCGCGCCGCTGCCACACCCACGCGAGGTCGGGCGCGGCCGGCGAGAAGGTCCACACCGGACGGTTCGCGGGGACGGCGGCGAGCGTTTCGGCGGCCGCGGCGAGTTCTCCGTCGAGGAACGCCTCCGGATCGGTTACTTCCGGCTCGCTCCCCGGGCGCAGCTCGACGGTGCTGCCGGAGGTGAGGTACCGGGTCACGGTGCCGAGGAACTGGCCGACGTGCACGGTCAGCCGGCTGAACGTCCAGCCGGGACAGGAGGGCACGTCGGCGTCAGGCTCCGCGCGGCCGACCGCCTCCCGGAACATCGCCGCCTGCTCGGTGAACACCTCGACCCAGAGCGTCGACGTCCAGGTCGACGACCTTGCGTGTGCGCACATGCACATTCTCCCGAAGCCGGCTTGCGTGAGGGAACTGGACGGTACCGCCATTCCGTCTGAGCTGTGGCTGAAGTCACCGACAGCGAGGGCGCCATGACCGGATACGAGGTAGATCCCGACACCCTGCGCACCGCGTCGCGCAAGGTCTACGACGGCTCCGACTCGATCGGTGACGCCGCCGCGCTGCTGGCCGTGGCGCAGCTGGTGCCGGCCGCGCTCGGCGAGGTCGCCGCCGCACAAACGCTGAGCACCGCCTTCGCCACATTCGTCGGCGTGCACGGCGACGACCTGGAGCACGGCGCGGTCTGGGTGAACGACGCCGCGGACGGCCTGGTGGGCGCGGCCGAGGACTACGAGGAGGAGGACGCCGAGTCGGCCAGGTCGATGGACGGCATCGCCCTCACGCTGGAAGGTGCCCGATGAGCTACACCGATCCGGAAATTCAGTACGGCAAGCTCGCCAGCGGCGACGCCGGCCGGATCAACGCGGCGGCCGAGCCGGTCGGCTCGGCCATGACCGCACTCGACACCGCCAAGGGCGACCTCGAGGGCGGCAGGACCACCGCCGCGTCGTCCTGGCAGGGCATCGCGGCCGGCCGGTTCGACACCCGTGCGGAGCTGAGCGTCGGCGCGACGAAGACCTCGCACGCCCGGCTCGACACGGCCGTGCGGATAGTGGAGGCCGCGGCGAGCGCCTACACGACCATGCGCGGTCCCGCGGACAACGCCATCCAGGCCTGGCGCACCCGGCCATCCGGCTTGGACGAGGCCGGCCTGACCGAGCTGGCCAACCAGGTCAACAGTGCGCTGGACACCGTGCGGGTGAGCTACGAGGACACCCTGAGCGCCTACGCGACGGCATTGACCGAGATCGCGCCCGCGTTCGAGGAGGTCGCGGGCGGGACCGAGCCCTGGGAGGCAACCGCGTTGCAGCCGGGCCTGTCGGTGCCGCCGGCCGGCACGGACCCGCAGGCGGTCGCCGACTGGTGGGCGTCGCTGTCGGAGACCGAGCGCGACCAGCTGCTGACCACCCACTACGAGGAGCTGGGTCAGCTGCAGGGGTTGCCGGCCGACGTCCTGGACGACGCCAACCGGCGGCGGATCGACGTGGACCAGGCGCGCTACGGCGCCGACGTCACCGACCTGGATGCGCAGATCGCCCAGCGGGCCGAGGAACTCGGCCTCGATCCCGGCGACGAGGGCGCGCTGCGCCTCGCCAACGACCCGGAACTCGCGGACCTGCTCGACCAGCAACAGGACGCCCGGGACCTGCTGGACAACGCCGACTCCGCGGAGAACCGCCTGGAGGGCGCCGAAGGTGAGGACATCAATGGCATCAATGGCGGCGTGTACGTGCTGCACTACGACCCGAGCGGGGCCGATGGGCAGGGCACCCTCGCGGTGGCGTTCGGCAACCCGGACACGGCCGACAACGTCGCGGTCACCGTGCCCGGCACGGGCACCGACCTGAACACCGACTTCCCCGGCCAGGCCGCGGATCTCCGCCGGCAGATGGATCTGGCCGACCCCAACGCCCAGAACGCCACGATCGCCTGGCTGGGCTACGACGCCCCGGACAGCCTCACCAGCTCGGACGTGGCGATGTCGGACAACGCCGTGGCCGGCGGGGACCGGCTGGTGGCGGACGTGGCCGGGTACCGAGCGGCCGCCGAGGCCGCCGGCAACACCGACCAGCACCTGACGGCGATCGGCCACAGCTACGGCAGCACGACCGTCGGCTACGCCGGCATGAACGGGCTGGCGGCCGACGACATCGCGTTCGTCGGCTCACCGGGGGTGGGCGCGTCCGACGCGAGCCAGCTGTCCCCCGGAGAGGACCACGTGTGGGCCGGCGCCGCCGAGCACGACCCGGTCGTCCAGCTCACCCAGGGCAGCTGGTTCACCGAGGACGGGTCGACCAGCGTGTACGACGATTCCTTCGGCGCCAACGTGTTCGGCACTCCGGACGGCGGCAACATCGCCGACGCGCACTCCAACTACTACAAGCCGGGCTCGGAGTCGCTGGAGAACCTCGGCGACATCGCCACCGGGAACTACGACGACGTGAGCGACCAGAGCTGGCGGGACGACCCGCTCGGCAGCGACGCCGAGAACGCCGCGGACGGCGTGCTCGACGTCGGTGAGGGCGCCTGGGAGGCGGGCGGCGAGGTGCTCGAGGGCGACTTCGGCGACGCCTGGGACACCACGAGGGAGACCGCCGGAGAGGCGGCCAACGACGTTGTCGACGGGGTCGTCGACGGTGGCGGCGAACTGGTCGAGGCCGGCAGGGACGCCTACGACAACACCATCGGCCGGATCCCCGGCCTGTAGACCGTCAGGGCGTGAACCGCACCAGGGGAAGCAGCGTGGACAGGTCGGCACGGTTGCCGGACGCCGTGATCCGGCCGGCCGCCTCCGCCTCTGTCCACTGTAGAGCGCCGACCGCCAGTTCCAGCCATGTGCGGGGATCCGTCTCCACCACGTTCGGCGGAGTGCCGCGGGTGTGCCTCGGGCCCGCGATGCACTGCACGGCCGCGAAAGGCGGCACGCGCACCTCCACACTTCGGCCGGGAGCCACCTGCGCGAGCGTCCGCAGGCTCAGCCGGACAGCGGCTGCCAGCGTCGCCCGGTCGGGGCGCTCACCGCCGGCCAGCCAGGGCGCCACCTCGAGCACCGCGGCGCGTAGCAGGTGCGGGTCTATCCGGTCGGACAACTCAGTTCTCAACCTCACCGACGATCTCGTCCAGCAGCTCGGTCACGTGATGGATGAGCTTACGCAGGTCAGCCGGCGAGATCGTGGTCCACAGCGTTCCGTCCGGGCCGGCGCGGCGGATCTGCACGTACCGGCCGTCCTCCGTGTCGAAGAACGACACCACTCGCTCGGCACGGCGTCTTCGGCCGAGCCGGTCCCGTGCGGCGGCACCGAGGTTGCCCATGCCGTGCACGTCCTTGATCATGTCGGCCAGCACCTCGGCGTCGCGGATTCCCCTGTCCAGCAACGCCTTGGCGAAGCCGTCACGGGTGCCGCCCCCGGCCTTGGCCGCCGCCTCGAAGTCCCTGGTCGGCAACGTCACCGACTGGCCGGGACCCGCACCGAGGGCCGGGAGCACGGCCAGCGCCGCACCGGGCAGGCCACTGGCCGACGCCCGGTTCACCGTCAGGGTGCCGTCGCTCAGGGTCGCCACGGCCGCCGCGGTTCCCGTGGCCGCCGCCAGTACGCGCACGTTCCGGCCGACGAACGCTCTGGCGTCCACCTCGCGGTCCGGCTTGGCCAGCAGGCCGAGCAGTTCCTCGAGGTCCGGGTGCACGTCGACCGGCCGGCCGAGACCGCGGGCCTCGAGACCGGCCCAGGCGCGCTCCTCCAGCTCGGCGCGCTCCGCATCGGTCTTGCCGGGGGAGGGCACCTTCACCACGAGCGGCAGTGCGCCGAGGCGAAGGTGCTCCCACAGCACGTCGAACTCGAGTGCGGACAACGTGAACGGCTCGGTGTCGTCCTGCTGACCGATGGAGAAGGCGCTAGTCATCTAGCGCCCCGTCTACTCACCGATCACCGTCGGAGCGACCCGCCGGTCGTCGCCGAACACGTCGTCGGTCTCCAGCAGGTAGTCCGGCGCGAAGTGCTCGTCGTCGTCCTCGCCGTCGGCGCGGCGGCCACCGGGGGCCAGCGGGCCGTTGACGCCGCCACGGCCACCGGCCGCGGACGCCGCACCCGGACCGTTGCGCACCACATTGTTCTCGCCGGGCATGCCGGCACCGGCGAGGCCACCGCGACCGAGCTGCGAGCCCGGCCGGGAGCCGTCGGGGTCCATCGCCCCACCGAAGCCACCCGGACCGCCGGGGAAACCCGGCATGCCGGGCATGCCGGGCACGCCACGCCCCGGCGGGAAGGCCCCACGCCCACCCGGACCGGGCACCAGCGGCTTGTTGCTGTTGTTCGGGTTGTTCTGGTCGTTGAAGGGCGGCAGGCCACCAGGCGGGACCACGTTGTTGCTCGGCGGCAACGGGTTCGGCGGCTGCACCGGCGGGTTGACCGGCGGCAGCGGGTTCGGGTTCGTGAGCGGCGGCAGGTTGTTCTGCGGCGTGGTGCCCGGAGGCAGCTGGCTACCGGGCGGCGTGCCGGTCCCCGGTGGAGTGCCCGGGGGCGGCTGGCTGCCGGGCGGCAGGGTCGAACCGCCGCCACCACCGCCTCCTCCGCCACCGCCGCCGGTGTTGCCACCGAACTGCGGCACCTGCGGCGAACCCGTGCCACCCGTGCTGGACCCGCTGGGCGACGTGTTCTGCGAACCGTCCGGCGCGCTGTACGAGTTGATCGTGCCGACCGCGATGGGGTTGGCCACCCCGCTGCCCTGCGGCGGCGGCGTCGAGATCACGACGTCCGGCGGCGGCATGAACGTGCCGAGCGTGGTCCGGTTCCAGGTACTGCTCTTCTCGTAGGACTCCATGGTGCGCACGGCCTCCAACTGGGCCTCGTTCTGCGCACTCTCCTGGGCCTCGTGGTCGGCGGCCTGCATCGCCACGTTCAACGCCGGCCCGGGGTTGCCGAGCAGCCCGGCCGCACCGGCACCCGCGATGTCCCAACCGGACGGTGCGGGCGTGGTCACCTCGACCGGCGGCGGCATCTGGTTGCGCGCGTCGGCGATGTAGTCGGCCTGGTACTCGGTGGAGGTCCCCATGGTCGTCGCGCCGGTCTCCGCGTCACCGGCCCACTGGGCCAACGGCGTGAGGCCGGACTGCGCGCTCTCCGCGGCCTTCCCCTGCCAGCTGGCGCCCATGGTGCTGAGCTTCGCGTTCAGCTCCTCGTCCACCAGGGCCAGCTCGGTGGAGAGGTCCTTCCAGTACGAGGTCTGCGGGTCCGATGCCTTCGCACCTGGACCATCGTTGATCATGGTGTAGAGCTCGGGGTGCTCGTAGCCCCGCCACCGGTGTCCCATGGAGATCAGTCCCTTGCTGATGAATGAGAAGCCTCAGACGGCTTGGTCGTACTTGCCCCAGCGCTCGGTGTTCGTTCCTTCGGTCGCGAGGTACGAGTCGTGTGCGGACTGCAACGAGTCGATCGCGCGTGCCAACTGCTCCTGGTAACCGGTCAGGCAGGCGATCGCCGAGTCCTCCCCGCCGCCCGTGCTGCGCGCGGCGAACTCCTCGACCGTCTCACTGCTGACCGGGTCGCTCGCCCACTGCGTGATCGGCAGCCCCCCGAGCTGCTCCACCTTGCGGGCCAGCCGGTCGTGGGCCTCGGTGAACGCCTTCAACGCGGCCGGGATGGACGACGGCTCGATGCTCAGACTCTGCGTTCCGGTGAACGTTGGCTCCACCGGGCCGCTTCCGCCTCCGTCGATCATGTACACGGCTGGCCTCCCTGGTGTGCAATTGCGACGAACTGTAGCTCTGATGTACGGCACCGGGGAGTGGTTCCCACAAGCAACGAACATCGTGAACGCGAAGTCCCGGGGAGGAGACGTGCGCCGTGTCCACCGGTGACGCGGGTGCGGCGAAGTGGCGGTGGTGAACCTACGATCAGGAGATGCCCGATCCTGAGCAGGTGACCCCGCCGGAGATCACGCCGGAGATGCGGGCCAGCGCCATTGCCAACCCCAACACGTGGCTCTACGTCATCGACCCGGCGTTCGACGCCGACGCCGACATCCCGCCGTGGGGAGTGGTCGGCGCGTACCCGGTGGACGACCGCGGCGAGATCGACGCGAACTTCCGCCGCAACACCGAGTACCGCCCGTCCCCGGCGGCGCTGCGGACGCCCGACCTCGAGCGGCTCCTGCGGTTGGTGCAGGCCGGCCAACGGGACCAGGCTGAACTGCCGGCGGCCGTGCTCGCCGCGGACCTGCTGCTCTACGCGGCCGGGCCGGACGACCGCTCGGTGACCGGCTTCCCCGCCAGGCAGGGCACGGTGATGGTGCCGGCGTGCACGTCGGTGGCGCACGTGCCGAACGCGTGGCCGGGCTGGCGGGAGATCAAGGGCCGCGACCTGGTGCCGCTGCTGCACGGCCACCCGCTGGTCATCAACCCGGCCGGCCCGGTGACCGCCATGTTCCCGGCCAGGCACCTTGCCCGCTAGGAATGCAGGGAACGACCGTTGCCGCGTTAGAACCAGAGCGCTAGGTCTTCTGGGGGGCCGGGCTTCGCGTACAGCCAGCCCTGCGCCGAGTCTGCGCCGAT
Source organism: uncultured Actinomycetota bacterium (assembly GCA_963826035.1). Taxonomy (GTDB): domain Bacteria; phylum Actinomycetota; class Actinomycetes; order Mycobacteriales; family Pseudonocardiaceae; genus Actinophytocola. Next base: position 27,611 of record CAWGVZ010000014.1, read on the forward strand.
GGCGGTCAGCAGCTCCGCCTGTTCGCTCGTCTCCACGCCCTCGGCCACTACCTCGAGGCCCAGCGTGTGCGCCAGGGACACGAGTGCCGTGACGATCCGTGCGTCCACCGAACGCCGGTCGCCGGACTGCAGGCCCTCCACGAACGAGCCGGCGATCTTCAGCGCGTGTACCGGCAGGTGGCGCAGGTAGGCGAGGTTCGAGTAGCCGGTGCCGAAGTCGTCGATGGCGATCCGCACGCCGAGGTCGACCAGCTTGCGCAGCGCGGCGAGCGGCTCGCCCGTGGTGCCCATGATCGCGCTCTCGGTCAGCTCCAGCTGCAGGCTCGTGGCCGGCAGACCGGTCTCCCGAAGTACCTCCTGGATGTCGCTCACCAGCCCCGGCTCGGCCACCTGGCGAGCGGCCAGGTTGACGCTCACGATCACCGCGGCGCCCGCGTCGAGCCACTTCACCGCCTGCGCGCACGCGGTGGCCAGCACCCAGTGGCCGAGCGGCACGATCAGGCCGGTCTCCTCGGCCAGGCCGATGAACCGGTCCGGGCCGAGCCTGCCGAACTCCGGATGCGCCCAGCGGACCAGCGCCTCGACGCCGAGCAGCTGCCCGCCCGAATACTTGCCGAGCCGCACGATGGGCTGGTACTCGACGTAGAACTCGTTGCGCTCCAGCGCCAGCGGCATGGCCGCGGACAGCGTGATGCGGGCGATCTCCCTGGCGTTGCGTTCCGGGTCGAAGGCGGCCCACCGGTTCTTGCCGTCGACCTTCGCCCAGTGCAGGGTGACGTCCGCGTCCCGCATGGTCTCGGCGGGCGTCGCGGTCGACACGGCGCGCTCGACCAGCCCCATGCTGGCCGACACCATCAGCCGGTGGCCGCCGACGTGCACGGGCTCGGCCACCACGGCCAGCACCTGCTCGGCCAGCGTGACCAGGTCGTCGATGCCGGCCGTCGACTCGACCAGCACCACGAACTCGTCGCCGCCCATCCGCGCCACCAGCCGGCCGGGCGCGGACACCAGCCGGTCGAGCCGCTCGGCCACCGCCACGAGCAGCTGGTCGCCCACCAGGTGCCCGAGAGTGTCGTTGATGGCCTTGAACCCGTCGAGGTCGAGGTAGCACAGGCCGATCCGGTGGCCGGGTGGCGAGGCGAACGCCGCCTGGAGCCGTCCGGTGAACAGCGCGCGGTTGCCGAGCCTGGTGAGCGGGTCGTGGTTGGCCTGGTGACGCAGCTGCTCGGACAGCACGTGGCGCTCGGTGTTGTCCTCCACCATGCCGACCAGGTACTGGGGCGCACCGGTCTCGTCGCGGACCAGCGACACGGTCACGTTCGTCCAGAGCGCGGTGCCGTCGTACTTGCGGAACCGGCGCTCTATCCGGTAGTGGTCGCGGTTGCCGACCACCATCTCGTTGAAGAACCGACGCAGCTCCGGTGGGTCCTCCGGGTGGATGAACTCGGCGTACGGGCGGCCGACCATGTCCTCCTGGCCGTAGCCGAGCATCGTCGCCAGTGCGGTGTTGACCTCGAGCATCCGGCCCTTGGTGTCGGTGATGCCGATGCCGACCGCGGCTCCCGTGAACATCGCGCGGAACCTGGCCTCGCTGTCCCGGCGGGCGGCCTCGGCGCTGTCCCTCGCCTCGAGCGCCGAGCGGCGCAGCGACTCCTGCTCGCTGAAGATCCAGGACTGGGCGGCGCTGACGAATCCCGTGGTGACGGCCGCCTGGATGGCCGGGACCCGGGGTCCAGCCAGCCGGTCCCCGATGAGCCGCACGGTGGCGGCCAGCACGTCCGCTGCCAGGAACCGCATGCCCACGAGCTCGGCGCCCACCTGCTCCACCGGACCCGACTCGAACTCGTCCGCCTGTTGCGCTCTGTAGATGACTTCGGTCAGCGCACTCACCCGATCGAGGAGCACCGAGCGCTCGGTGGCGACGTAACCGGCTGCTTCGAGCGCGGCGGCCCACGCGGCTGCGAACGAGCCGCGACCGGACACCGTCGCGCTTGTCACCGTCACACCTTCCGGCGAATCGCGCCCCGCCATCCCCGCGTGGGGGGCAGAGGCAGGATACGGCCGCCGTCACCCCCCGTCCACGGTCAGGTCCCCTCCGTAAGTACTGGTCACAGCGCGTCTTACCGGCGCACCGACCGGGTGGCCCGATCCGGAGGGCCGATCTTGCCCCAGGAACAACGCCCGAAATGTTACCGAAGTCGTCGTTAGTAATTCACCGGACAACGTGACAAATCGGTACTACACGACCACAATCTGTATCTTGGCAGCTTCTGCCCGGGAGTTGCCACACGAGGGCGATTCGGAAAGGGCGTCTCATGATCCGTATCCCGAAAGGCGCGCGCGGAGGCTTGCTAGGTGCGGCCGTCGCACTGACCGCGAGCCTCTTAGTCGCCGGCATGGCAACGCCGGCCATCGCGAGCCCGGCCGCCACCCCTGCCGGCGACCAGGCCGCGATCGACGAGATGGTGCGCAAGTACGACCACCCCATGGGGTCGCAGATCCGCTTGCACGAAGGCACCGCACAGATGCCGAAATCGGTGAATCCGGCCGACTTCGGTGTCATGGCGTCGGTGGCGGGCATCGACGTGAGCGGCCACCAGGGCAACGTGAACTGGGCCGCGCAGTGGAACGCCGGCAAGCGGTTCGTCTGGGCCAAGGCGACCGAGGGCGGCAGCTACAAGAACCCGTACTTCGCTCAGCAGTACAACGGTTCCTTCAACCAGGGGTTCATCCGCGGCGCCTACCACTTCGCGCTGCCGAACAACTCGAGCGGCGCGACGCAGGCGAACTTCTTCAGCAACAACGGCGGCGGCTGGTCCGGTGACGGCAAGACGCTGCCCGGCGCGCTGGACATGGAGTACAACCCGTACGGCGCGACCTGCTACGGGTTGAGCCAGGCGTCCATGACCAACTGGATCAGGGACTTCAGCAACACCTACAAGGCCAGGTGGAACAAGTACCCGGCGATCTACACCTCGACGAGCTGGTGGAACCAGTGCGTCGGTTCCAGCTTCGGCACCACCAACCCGCTGTGGGTGGCCAGGTACGCGTCCGCGCCCGGCGCGCTGCCGGTCGGCTGGAGCTTCTACACGGTGTGGCAGTACAGCTCCTCGCCGATCGACCAGAACTCGTTCAACGGCGCGTACGACCGTCTGGTCGTGTTCGCCACGAACCACGACTGACCCTGCAACACTGCTCCAACACCCCCGGTAGGGGGCTTTCGGCCACCACCTGGCGCGAAGGCCCCCTACCGGCATTTAAGCTCCTGGGAACGGAGTCCCCCGGTACCACGTCGGACATCCGGGCAGGGACAGTGATCCGGGGAGGATGCATTAATGACATACCCACCGCAGGGACCGCAGGGGCCTTACGGGCAGCAGCCTGATCCGTACGGTCAGCAACCGCAGTACGGCGGTTACCCGCAGCAGCAGCCGGCCGATCCGTACTCGGGCGGCGGCTACGACCAGTCCGGCCAGTACGGCGGCGGTTTCCAGTCCGGCCAGTACGGCGGACTCGGCGGCCCACCCCCGAAGAAGAACACTGGCCCGATCATCGCCGTCGTGGCGATCGTCGTTCTGTTGCTCGGCGGCCTGGGCATCACCGGCTTCGTCGCACCGGGGTTCTTCCTCAGTGACGACAAGGACTCGTCCAACACGGGCGGTGGCGGCGACAAGACGTCCTCCGAGGAGAACGGTGGCGGGTCCGGCGCGGACTCGTTCATCGAGACGCTCGTGGGCGCGGCGGCCGACCAGGACGCGAGCGCGCTGAGCGACATGGCGTGCGGCAGCGCCGAGGACATCGTCGGTGACGCGATCGACGCGATCGACAACGTCGAGGGCGCGGAGCTCAAGGACACCGAAGAGGTCTCCGACGAGGAGGTCCGGGCGAGCATCGACGTCACGGTCGGCAGCGACCAGGACACCTTCGTGGCCACGGTCATCAAGGACGGCGACAACTGGTGCTGGAACGACCTCGACACCGGTGGCATCGAACTGCCCGGCGGTGGCGGTGGCTCGTCCGAGGAGACCACCGAGACTGAAACCGGCCCGCCGCCCACCGGCGGTGGTGGTGGCGGCGACGGCTCCGACGGCATCGTGTTCGTCCAGGGCTTCCTCGACGCGGTCAACGGTGGCGACGCCGCCGGCGCGAAGGCCATGCTGTGCTCGGACTCCGACCGTGCACCGGTGGTCGACGAGTACGCCCCGCAGGACTCGGCTCTCGAGATCGAGCCTGGTACCGAGGAGATCGAGCCCACCCACATCTGGGTGGACCTCGGCGGCACGGTGAACGGTCAGGAAGAGGTCGGCGCCGCCAGTGCCTTCCTCGAGGATGCCGGCTGGTGCATCTACATCTTCTCCGTCTACTGAGTCGCCGGCACCGACCGGAGTGAATGACATCGACGCCGCCGGCATCGCGGGGCAGTACCGATGAACAGCCTGCTGTTCGTAGTGATCGGTCTGGTCGCGATCGCCGGCGGCGTCGTCGTCTTCGCTGTGTTCGCCCGCCGCGGCGACGGCCAGCCGTGGCGGCTCGCCGCCACCATGTTGCTGGCGCTCGGGGTTCTCGCGGTGGTCACCGGCTGGGTGCTGACCGGTGAGAACCCCAGCAAGGCCGACGCGCTGCGCACCGGCGGGCTCGCCGCAGCGTCGGTGGTCGGGCTCTACGCGTTGTGGCTCAACGACCGCCGCCGCCGGGTCGAGGAGAACCGGCACGAGATCGAACGCGGGCTCTACGTTCTCCAGTCCGATCGTGCCGAACTGGACCGCGAGCGCGCCGACGACGAGCGGTTCGCCCGCGCGGTCGAGATGCTCGGTCACGACGCCGACCAGGTCCGGGTCGGCGCGCTGCACGCGTTGGCCGGGTTGGCCCGCAGCAGGCCGGACTACACGCAGACGGTGCTCGACGTGATGTGCGCGTACCTGCGCCGGCCGTTCGATCACCCGGAGTACAAGACGATCCGCGGCGAGGTCGGTACCGACAAGGACCCCGAGGCGGACCGCGAGCGACAGGTGCGGTTCGCGGCCCAGACGGTGATCACCGACCTGCTTCCGTTGGTGGGCGCGGAGAACGCGCAGCCCTACGATCTGGACCTGCACGGCGCGACGCTCGAGTACTTCAACATCCAGGACCGGCTGGTCGGGCAGCTGCGGATCCGCGAGGCGCGGTTGTACAAGTCGAACTCGTTCCACCACTGCGAGTTCCGCCGGGGCGTGTGGTTCACCAACGGCCGCAGCTACGGTCGCCTGCATCTGAACGACGTCGTGTTCCACGACCGATCGTGGTTCAGCCGGTTCGCCGCGCAGGACAAGATCGACTTTGAGCGGACGCGATTCCTCGGGGCCGTCAAGTTCGCCGGCTCCGCCTGGCAGGGCCCGGTGTCCTTCAAGGACGCGTCCTTCGTGGAGAACGTGGACTTCACGCGGGCGCACTTCGCCAACGACCTTGACCTCCGGGTCAACGGCGGCCTCACGGGCCTCACGATCGCCATGACCGTGTCACTGCGCCACGTGCACCACCTGCCCGAGGGCTGGCACGTGGACACGTCCCGCGACGAGCTGACCGGCCTGGTCCGCGCCTGACATGCCCGACCGCGACGACGCGGCCCTGCTCACCGCGAGACTGTCGCTGCGCCGTCCCTGTCCCACCGACGTCGCCGCGATCCTCGCCGTCCACAGCGATCCACGGACCTGTGTCCACAACCCGTCCGACGCACTCACCTCCCACGGTGAAGCGGAAGCTCTCTTCCACAAGTGGGACGAGCACTGGCGGCAGTTCGGGTTCGGCTACTGGGTAGTCCGGCGCCGTGATTCGGAAGCACAGCTGGGATTCTGCGGCCTCAAGATCATGCCGCTCGGGCAACGGCGGATTCTGAACCTGTTCTACCGGTTCGCCCCGTCCAGCTGGGGCAATGGATTCGCCAGCGAGGCCGCGACCGCGGTCGTCCAGTGGACCGCGGCTCGGCAGCCTCTTCTACCGGTGATCGCCCGGGTCCGGCCGGACAACATCGCCTCGCAACACGTCGCCGCCCGCGCTGGTCTCGTGCGCGCGGAGCATCTCGACGGCCCAGGGTTCGACGGGTTCGACTGGATCTTCGCGTCTGACTAGCCTGCGCAGAGCGCTCTGGTGGCCTGCGGCCTGTTTGCACGCGCCCGCGCGCGGGGCCGCCCCTCAATTTCAACGCTACCGCAACCAAGCGACAGTTCCCGGGCTGGCGAAGGGTGCCTGTGGACAAGCCGGCGCCTGTGGACAACCCCGCCGATGTCGATCTTCGAGGACCGGTTCTGTCGGACCTCGCCGGTACGCTGGATTCCGGGGGGCCGGAGGCCGCGCTTTGGCGGAGAGGCGGGCGGTTGTTGGGGTTGTCCACGCCGTTCTCAGCCTGCGAGTTCGCGGTTCCCGCACGCGAGATCGCGGTTGCGGCACGCGAGATCGCGGTTGCGGCACGCGAGATCGTCGCTTCTCGGCTGGTGTATGCGCACATAGTGGAGCTACGGAGTCAGCAGAACAACGGTGACCGAGCCCCACGGCCAGGCCCCGCGAACCCCCGCCCGGCGCTGACCACTCCAGAACCCCACCAACCGCGATCTCACCTACGGGAACCACGAACTCGCGTGCGGGAACCGCGATCTCACCGTCGGGAACCGCGATCTCGCGCTCCCCACACCAGGAAGACCAACTAACCCGCAGGTCAAACGACGTCATCAAACGACGGCTTGCGTACGCTGGATTCTGGGGGGCCGGAGGCCGCGCTTGGCCGCGAGGCGGGCGACCGGCGTGGTCGTCCGGTGGGCCGCGCCTGACTCGATCTTGACAGCCCGTTACACATGTGGGTGACTCTGCGATCACTAGATCGGGTATTTGCAGCGTCGCAGGAGGCCCGGATGCATGCTGGGGTGCTGGCCGTGGTGATCGCGGCCGGGATGACGGTCACAGGGTGTGAGCGGAACGACGGCTCGGTCGATATTCCCGGCTCGTACACGGTTCGCGCGGAGAACGTGAACCTGCGCGATGGCGGCGAGGACTGCGACGCCGAACCCGGCACCGGCAACTGCTCGACCGTGCTGTTCAGCCTCGACCCCGGCCACAACCTGTACCCGTTGTGCCAGCGGCAGGGTCAGCTGGTCGGCCGCAACTCGTGGTGGGTGTACGTCGACGGTCCGCGTGGCAACCGCGGCTGGGTGTCCAGCTGGTACCTCACCTGCCCGACCAAGATCCTGCCCGGCATCGACGAGTGCACGTCCGAACGGCTGGAGGACTGACCAGCCGTCCGGACGGTACGACTCACTGTCGAAACGGTACGACTCGGCGCCGAGACGGTACGACTCAGTCGAACAGGGCTGGCAGGGTTGCTTCCCAGGTGTCCCGCAGCTCGGACAGCGGGAGCGGGGCCAGGCCCTCGATCTCCAGGTCCTGGCCGGGGGTCACCGTGCCGAGGAGCCGCCACGGCAGGTCGCCGCAGCGGGCGGTGAACGCGTCCACCTCGGCGGCGGGAACGGCCACGAGCACCCGGCCGGCCGACTCGCTGAACAGCGACACGAACGGGTCACCCGACAGGGACACGGCAGCGCCGGTCCCCGCCAGCAAGCACGCCTCGACGAGTGTCTGCGCGAGACCGCCCTCGGACAGGTCGTGCGCCGCGGACACCCCGCCGCCGCGCAGCACCTCGCCCAGCTGGCGCTCGCGCTCCAGGTCGACCGCCGGTGGCTTGCCGCCCAGGTGGTTGTGGACCACGTGCGCCCACTCGGAACCGCCGAACTCGTCACGAGTTTCGCCGAGCAGCAGCAGCGTGTCGCCGGGGGCGCCGAGACCCGTGGGGATCCGGGTGGCCACGTCGTCGATCACGCCGAGCACGCCGACCACCGGCGTCGGCAGGATGGCCGTCGACCCCGTCTGGTTGTAGAGGCTGACGTTGCCGCCGGTCACCGGGATGCCCAGCTGCGCGCAGCCGTCGGCCAGACCGTGGACGGCCTGCTCGAACTGCCACATCACGCCCGGGTCCTCGGGCGAGCCGAAGTTCATACAGTTGGTCACGGCCACCGGGCGCGCGCCCGACACCGCCACGTTCCGGTACGCCTCGGCCAGCGCGAGCTGCGCGCCCACGTACGGGTCGAGCCGCACGTACCTGCCGTTGCAGTCGCACGACATGGCGACACCCCGGCCGGTCGCCTCGTCGATGCGGATCATGCCCGCGTCGGACGGCTGCGCGAGCACCGTGCCACCCCGGACGTACCGGTCGTACTGCTCGGTGACCCAGCGCCGCGATGCGAGGTTGGGCGAGCCCGCCATGCGCAGGATCTCCGCCCGCAGGTCGGTCGGGCGCGCCAGGTTCTCCGGACCGGCCGCGATCAACGCGTCCTGGTCGGCCGGCCGCTCGATGGGCCGCTCGTAGACCGGGCCCTCGTGCGCGACCGTTCGCGGCGGCACGTCCACCACGGTCTCGCCGTGCCAGCTGATCACCAGCCGGTCGGAGTCGGTGACCTCACCGATCTCCGTGGCCGTGACGTCCCACTTGGCGCACACCTTCATGAAGGCGTCCACATCGGACGGCCGGACCACCGCGCACATGCGCTCCTGCGACTCCGACGACAGGATCTCCGCGGGCGTCATTCCCGTGGCACGCAAGGGAACCTGGTCGAGGGTCACGTGCATGCCACCATCGCCGGCGCTCGCCAGCTCGCTGGTCGCGCAGGCCAGCCCGGCGCCGCCGAGGTCCTGGATGCCGACCACCAGGCCGGCGGCGAACAGCTCGAGACAGCACTCGATGAGCACCTTCTCGGTGAACGGATCGCCCACCTGAACGCTCGGCAGCTTTTTGCGTCCCGCCCCGCCCTCGTCACCGGCGAAGGTGTCCGACGCGAGCACGGAGACGCCGCCGATACCGTCGAGGCCGGTGCGCGCACCGAACAGGATCACCTTGTTGCCGGTGCCCGACGCGTGCGCCAGGTGCAGGTCCTCGACGCGCATCGCGCCGACACACAGCGCGTTGACCAGCGGGTTGCCCTGGTAGGACGGGTCGAACACGACCTCGCCGCCGATGTTCGGCAGGCCGAGGCAGTTGCCGTAGCCGCCGACGCCGGCCACCACGCCGGGCAGCACCCGCCGGGTGTCGGCCGCGTCCGCCGCGCCGAACCGCAGGGGGTCCATGACGGCGAGCGGGCGGGCACCCATGGCCAGGATGTCGCGCACGATGCCGCCGACGCCTGTCGCCGCGCCCTGGTAGGGCTCCACATAGGACGGATGGTTGTGCGACTCGACCTTGAACGTGACCGCCCAGCCGTCGCCGATGTCGACCACGCCGGCGTTCTCGCCGATACCGGCCAGCATGGCCGTGCGCATCTCGTCGGTGGTGGTGCGGCCGAAGTAGGCGAGGTGCACCTTCGACGACTTGTACGAGCAGTGCTCGCTCCACATGACCGAGTACATGGCCAGCTCGGCGTCCGTGGGCCGGCGGCCGAGGATCTCGCGGATCCGCGCGTACTCGTCGTCCTTCAGGCCCAGCTCACGGTAGGGCTGCGCGGCGTCGGGCGTGGCCGTGGCGTGCTCGACGCTGTCGATGCTCACGACTGTGGTGATGCCGCCGGTCATGCGGCCACCACCGAGTCGAGCACCGAGGTGAACAGCGCGAGACCGTCCGCGCTCGGTCCGGTCAGCGGGTCGATCGCGTGCTCCGGGTGGGGCATGAGGCCGACGATCCGGCCGTCGGCCGAGCTGATGCCGGCGATATCGGACAGCGAGCCGTTGGGGTTGGCGTCGAGGTAGCGGAAGACGACGCGCCCCTCTTTTTCGAGACCTTCCACAGTGGCAGGCTGCGCGGAGAAGCGGCCGTCCATATTTTTCACCGGGATAACTATCTCGGTGCCCTCGGCGAACCGGCTGGTCCACGCGGTGGCCGTGCGCTCGACGCGAAGGCGCTGGTCACGGCACACGAAGTGCAGGCCCGCGTTGCGCAGCAGGGCGCCGGGCAGCAGCCCCGCTTCGCACAGGATCTGGAAGCCGTTGCAGATGCCGAGCACCGGCATGCCGCCCCGCGCCGCCTCGATCACGCGGTCCATGACCGGCGCGAACCGGGCGATGGCGCCGGCGCGCAGGTAGTCGCCGTAGGAGAAGCCACCGGGCACGACCACCGCCTCGACGCCACGCAGGTCGGCGTCGCCGTGCCAGAGCGCCACCGGCTCGGCGCCGGCGTAGCGCACCGCGCGGGCGGCGTCCACGTCGTCGAGCGTGCCGGGAAAGGTGATGACCCCGATCCGCGTCACGATTGCACCCGCCGGACCACGCAGTCCTCGATCACCGGGTTGGACAGGAAGCCTTCGGCGATCTTGGCGAGCGTCTCGTCGTCGACGGAGTCGTCCACCTCCAACTCGAAGTGCTTGCCTTGACGGACATCTGAGATGCCGGAGAACCCCATCCGGGGCAGGGCCTTGGCGACCGCCTGTCCCTGTGGGTCGAGGATCTCGGGCTTTGGCATGACATCGACGACGACTCGGGCCACGACAGGCTGCTCCACATTTAGTGCGGTCGGCGGTACCACTGGAGCCTACCTGGCCTGCGATTTCGCTCCGTCGGCCCTGTGTCAGCCCCTGACAGCGGTCGCCCGCCGTGAGCCGTTGGGGTGAAGTTCGGCCCGCAGGTGCGGGATAGTGCGGGACCGGGCAATAGCGTGACCGGTCTGGGGCTTCACAACGCGTCGGCCGCGTACCGAGAGCTGGGCGGCATGCTGCGCCGGCTACGTGAGGACGCGGGCACCACCGGCGCCGCGCTCGCGGCGCAGCTGGAACTGACGCCCACGCGGATCTCGCGCATGGAGTCGGGGAAGCGGGACTCCACCACCACGGACGTGGTCCAGTACGTGGTGGGCTGCGGCGGCACGCTGAAGACGATCAAGCCTTTCGTGGAGCTGACCAGGCTCGCCGAACGCAGGCAGGGTTACTGGCTCTCCGACAAGCTCATCGGCAACACCCTCCAGTCGCTGATCTTCCATGAAGCCTCAGCAAGCCGGTCGATCGTCTACGAACCGCAGCTGATCCCGGGCCTGCTGCAGACACCCGACTACATTCGCGCGGTCATCGCCGCTATCGACCCAAACCTGCCCGAGGACGAGGTGGCGGGCACAATCCGCACCCGCGAAGAACGGCAGCGAATCCTCCACTGGAGGAACCCCGCACCGTTCACCTTCTACGTCCACGAGCACGCCCTGCGCCTGCGGGTCGGCGACGCCGAGGTGATACATGAACAGTTGCTGCACCTCGTACTCACAGCCGCACTGGACAACGTCACACTGCGCATCGTGCCGAGTGCTGCGGGGGAGCACTCTTATTTCGGCGGTCCGTTCAGGTTGATGGAACACGACGACTACCCCCCCCCGGTCATGTATCTGGATCATGCGTTCGGAGGGCTGATCCTCGAAGACCGGAAGTACATCGAGAGCTACTACCAGCTCATGACCACGCTCACTGACATCGCGCTGGATGAGGGACAATCTCGGGAGTTCGCGGCCGCACTGGCCGACGCGTACGACCGAGGGAGCCAGCCGGATGTCGCTCACCGCGTGGCGGAAGAGCAGCTTCAGTCAGGGGTCGGGCAGCGATTGCATCGAGGTGGCGTGGCGGAAGAGCAGCTACAGCGGCACGGGGGGAAGCTCGTGTGTGGAAGTGGCGTGGTGGAGTCTCCAACTCCCATCTATGAGTGACGAGGTCGCCGTGCGCGACTCGAAGAACACCGCCGGTCCCATGCTCACCGTCCCCCGCTCCGCTTGGCACCAGTTCCTCGGGTGTTCGCCGTCCGCGAGATCGGTGGCGGGCGAGTAGTACCTGGGTCAGGGTTGGCCCATGCGACTTCTGGTTCTCGGTGGGACGGCGTTCGTCGGGTATGCGGTGGCGGCCGAGGCGCTTCGGCGTGGGCATTCCGTCGTGTGTGCCGCTCGGGGGACCAAGCCGGTGCCGGTCGGAGCCACGCTCGTCAAGGTCGACCGCGATGCCGACGACGGGCTCGCGCCACTGACCGGTGAGTTCGACGCGGTGGTGGACGTGGCGACCATGTCCTACCCGTGGGTCGCCGACGCGGTGCGGGACCTGGGCGACCGGGTGGGGCACTGGACGTTCGTGTCGACCGTCAACGTCTACCGCGACAACGCGACCCCCGGGCAGACCCCCGCGACCGGGCCGCTGCGTGAGCCGTTCGCCCGGCAGGCGACCCGCGAGGAGCTGGAGACCGAGGAGAACGCCTCCGACCTCTACGGCTCCATCAAGGTGGCCAGTGAGAACGCCGTCCGGGACGCCATGGGCGACCGGGCGTTCGTCGTTCGGCCGGGGCTGATCACCGGCACCGGTGACCGCAGCGACCGGTTCGGGTACTGGCCGGGCCGGTTCGCCAGGGGCGGCCGGGTGCTGGTGCCCGACGTGGACCAGCCGATGCAGATCATCGACGTCCAGGACCTCGCCCGGTGGATCGTGAACGCCACCGAGCAGGGGCTCGCCGGCACCTACGACGGAATCGGCCCGCACCGGCCGCTGGCCGAGATGCTCACGGAGATCGCCGAGGTGGTCAGGTTCGACGGCGAGGTGGTGGGGGCGACTCCCGAGCAGCTGGGCGAGGCGAAGGTGAACCCGTGGGCCGGTCCCCGGTCGCTGCCGTTGTGGCTCCCGCCCGAGTACGACGGCATGAAGTCGCACGACGCGACGCCGTCCATCGACGCGGGCATGCCCGTGCGGCCGTTCGCCGAGGCGGTGGCCGACGCGCTGGCCCACGAACGCGCGCTGGGGCTCGACCGGGAGCGCAAGGCCGGGCTCAGCCAGACGGAGGAAGCCGAGGTACTCGCCAACCTCTAGCCACCGTGGCAGGGTCACAAGGATGACGGAGACGTTCGACTACATCGTCGTGGGCGCGGGCAGCGCGGGCTGCGTACTGGCCAATCGGCTGACCGAGGATCCGTCCGTCCGGGTGCTGCTGCTGGAGGCGGGCGGCGAGGACGACGCCGACGAGTTCCACATCCCGGCCGCGTTCGCCGGGCTGTTCAAGACGAAGGCCGACTGGAACTACGAGACGGTCGAGCAGAAGCACCTGGGGGGCCGGACCGCGTACTGGCCGCGCGGCAAGGTTCTCGGCGGGTGTTCGTCGATCAACGCGATGATCTACATCCGCGGCAACCGGGCCGACTACGACGGCTGGCGCGACGCGCACGGCGCCACCGGCTGGGGTTTCGACGACGTGCTGCCGTACTTCGTGAAGGCCGAGCACAACACCCGGCTGTCCGGGCCGCTGCACGGCACCAGTGGGCCGCTGCACGTGGAGGACCGCCGGTACACCCATCCGCTGTCGCACGCGTGGGTGGACGCGGCCGTCGCGTGGGGTCTCAAGCCGACCGAGGACTTCAACGGCGCGACCCAGGAAGGCGCGGGCGTCTACCAGGTGACCTGCCGGAAGGGTCGGCGCTGGTCGACGGCCGACGCCTACCTGCGGCCCGCGCTGGAGCGGCCGAACCTGACCGTGCGGACGCACGCGTTGGCCGAGCGGGTGGTGTTCGAGGGCACCCGCGCGGTCGGCGTGCGGTACCAGCGCCACGGCGAGGCGACCACCGTCCACGCGTCCGCCGAGGTGATCCTGTCCGGTGGCGCGGTGAACTCCCCGCAGCTGCTGATGCTGTCCGGGGTCGGCCCGGCCGAGCATCTGCGCGAGGTGGACGTCGAGGTGGTGGCGAACCTGCCCGGCGTCGGCGAGAACCTGCACGACCACCCGGCGGCCGGGATCCTGTGGCGCACGAAGGGCACGAGCGACCTCGTCGACCTGGCCAGCCCGGCGGCGCTCGTGCGCTGGAAGCTGACCGGGCGCGGGCCGCTCGCGTCGAACATCGGTGAGACGGGTGCGTTCTACCCGACCAGGGACGGCCTTGCCGCGCCGGACATGCAGGTCCACGTGGCGCCGACCATGTTCTACGACAACGGGATGCACGAGAAGACGATCTCCGGCTTCACGGCGGGCGCGACGCTGGTGGACGTGGCCAGCCGGGGCCGGCTGCGGCTGCGGTCGGCCAACCCGGCGTGGCGGCCGCTCATCGACCCGGCGTACTACTCGGAGCCCGCCGACCTCGATGCCATGGTGTCCGCGCTGCGGTCGCTCATCGAGATCGGCCGCGAGTCGCCGCTGGCCCGCAACCTGGACGGACCGTTCCTGCCCACCAGGCACGACGGCGTCACCGACGAGGAACTGATCGCGCACATCCGCGAGCTGACCCAGACGCTGTACCACCCGGTCGGCACGTGCGCCATGGGCACGGGCGAGCAGGCGGTGGTGGATCCGGAGCTGCGGGTGCGCGGGGTGGAGGGACTGCGGGTGGTGGACGCGTCCGTGATGCCGGTGGTCCCACGCGGCAACACGAACGCCCCGACGATCATGGTGGCGGAGAAGGCCGCCGACCTGATCACCGGCTGACGAGCATGCCGAGCACGACTCCGATGAACACGAGCCACACAGCCGCCTTGACGATGAAGGCCGCCGAACAGTAGATGCGCATGATGTCGTTGGTACGCGCTTACCTGTCCGATTTCTCCGTCTGACGCGGACCTCCGCGCTCGGACCTCCGCTACGGGAGGTAGTCGTTCCGTAGGATGGGAGCAACTGGAGGCCGCCCGTGGACGACGATGACGACCTCAGCGAGGTGGTCCGGAATGTTCGCCGGAACAACGCCGAGGCGACCAAGCGCTTCGTGAACCACCCGCTCACGCGCGCCTACCTCGAGGCAGGCGTTCGTCTGGTGGAGCGCGAGTTTCACCAGACGAACGGCGACGAGCGGCTGCTGCGTCCGTTCGAGTCCCTGCGCCGCGAGAACGTGATCGCCGAACTCGGCAACGGCAGAAAAGAACTGCCGACAAAGGGCACGGTGGGGTCGTTTCGGGACCGATGGGATCCCTTTTCCGGATATCTCACCGACCTCGCGCGGTTCATGCTGCGGATGCGGCGGTTCGGTACGGTGAACGCACTCGCGCACCAGGCCACGGATGCGTTGACGCACGGCGATTTCGTGGCCGGGGTGCACGAGGTCGCCTACCGGGACATGGTCCTGGCCAACATGTCGATCCCACTGCGCTTCCGGTTCCTCGCGAGCACGCTCGCCGCGCAGGACGAGGGCGTGGCGGAGGCCATGATCACCCTGTACCACGACGTCACCCACACGTGGAAGATCCTCTGTGACAAGGTGCTCGCGGCCAAGGGGCTCACCCTGCGGAAAGGGCTCACCACCGAGGATCTGGCGATGACCCTGGTCGCCATCAACGAGGGCCTGGCGTTCCGGGTGGCGAACGACCCAGGCTGCGCGATCCGCGACGACACGACCCGACGAGGGCTGCTCGGCTACGCCACGCTTGCCCTGTTCGCCGGTGCCGTCGACTCCGGTGACGGGCGCACGTTGGAGGAGCTGGCCGAGCAGATCGCGGACGGCGTCAGCGGCGCTTCCCGTGCAGCAGAGTGATCAGCTTCGCCACCGTGGCATCCGTCTTCGCCGTGCGGGTGAACGACGTCAGCAACAGCGGGGGGCGGAAGCGCTGCCTGGCGATGGCCTTGGCGCGGGCGAACTCCTTGAGACCCTCCGGTCCGTGAATGCGCCCGAAGCCCGACTCCCCGATGCCGCCGAACGGCAGAGACGGGATGCCGGCGAACGCGATCACGCTGTTCACGGCCGTCATCCCCGAGCGCAGCCGCGAGGCCAGTTCCATGCCGTGCTTGCGGGAGAACACGGTCGACGCGAGGCCGTACTTGGAGTCGTTGGCCTTGGCGATCGCCTCGTCCATGTCCCGGACCTTCGCGATGGTCAGGGTCGGGCCGAAGGTCTCCTCGCGCACCGCCTCGGAATCCTCCGGCACGTCGACCAGCACGGTCGGCCTGGCGAACCGGTCGTCGACCGCGTCCTCGCCGCCGACGAGGGCCCGGCCACCGCGGGAGAGCGCGTCGGCTATGTGCCGCTTGATGATCTTTAGCTGGCCCGGCATGGTGATCGGGCCGACCTGGGCCTCCGGATCGGTGCCGGCGCGCACCGACCCGGCGATGTCCACGACCTTCGCCACGAAGTCGTCGTAGACCTTCTCGTGCACGTACACCCGCTCGACGCCCACGCAGGTCTGGCCGGCGTTGGACATGCCGCCCCAGACTGCCGCGTCGGCCGCGGCCGCCACGTCGGCGTCGGCGTCCACGAGCAGCGCGTCCTTGCCGCCCGCCTCGATGAGGACGGGCGTGAGGGTCTCGGCGCACGCCGCCATGATCTTCTTGCCGGTGGCGGCCGAGCCGGTGAAGGCGATCTTGTCGACGCCCGCGCGGCAGAGCGCCGCACCGGTCTGGCCGAAGCCGGTGAGCAGCTGGAACACCGGGTGTTCCGGCACCGCCTCGGCGAACGAGTCGGCCAGCCACTTGCCGACCCCGGGGGTGTACTCGCTCGGCTTGAACACCACGGCGTTGCCGGCCGCCAGGACGTAGGCGATGGACCCCATGGGCGTGAACACCGGGTAGTTCCAGGGGCCGATCACGCCGACCACGCCGAGCGGCTGGAACTCGACGGTCGCCGCCTGGTTGGCCATCAGCAGGCCCGAGGAACGGCGCTTGCGGCCGAGCACCTTGGGCGCGTGCTTGGCCGCCCATGACGTGTGGTCGATGGCCAGCACGATCTCGAGCATGGCGTCGGCGTGGGGCTTGCCGGTCTCGGCGTGCACCACCTCGGCGAGCTGCGCGGCGCGGCGGGTGACCACGCCCTTCCACCGCTGGAGCCGCTCGGCGCGTCCGGCGAACCCGAGTTCCGCCCACCAGACGGCGGCCGCGCGCGCCCTGGCCACCGCTGCCGCGACGTCCGCCTCCGTGTGCACGGGATAGGTACCGACCACCTCGTCGGTCGCCGGGCTCAGCGAGTCGAACGTCTCGCCGGTCGATGTGGCGGCGGACTCCTGGACGGTGGTCATGCGGGGCCTCCCTGGATCGGCGTGCACCTTCACGTTACCCGTGGGTAGACCAGTCGGCAGTAACCTGTCGACGTGCAGATCGTTCACTTCGGACACTCATGCGTGCTGCTGGACACCGGCTCGGCCCGGCTGCTGTTCGACCCCGGCAAGTTCTCGACCGGCTTCGAAGGCGTCCGCGACCTCGACGCGATTCTCGTCACCCACCAGCACTTCGACCACCTCGACGTCGACCGGCTGCCGGCCCTGGTGGCGGCGAACCCCACGGCCAAGCTGGTCGTCGATGCGGGCTCGGCCGCCGAGACCACGAAGCTGGGCCTGGCGGCCGACGTCGCCCGGCCGGGCGACTCGCTGCGGCTCGGCGGCGCCGACATCACGGTGGTCAACGGCGAGCACGCGGTGATCCATCCCGAGGTCGCCATGCCGCCCAACTCCGGCTACCTCGTCGACGGGGGCGCGTTCTACCACCCGGGCGACTCGCTGTTCGTGCCCGCGCAGAAGGTCGACGTGCTCGGGTTGCCCACGGCCGCGCCGTGGCTGCGGACGGGCGAAGCGTGCGACTTCCTGCGGGAGGTGGCCCCGAGGGTGGCGATACCGATCCACGAGGGCCTGCTCAACGAGATCGGCACGCAGCTGACCTACGGCTGGTTCTCCCGCATGGCGCCCGAGGGCACGGACGTGCGGCCCCTCACGCCGCGCGCGCCCGCGGAGCTGTGACCAGCCGGGGGTAGGTGACCGGCTCGGCGCCGTGGTGCAGCGCGATGTCGACCGCGTCCAGCAGCGCCTGGCGCGGACCGGGGCGAGTGAGGTCGGCCGTGTCGACCGCCAACCTGACCAGCCCACCGCGCCGGGCGGTCCTGGCCGCGCCCATGACCAGCGCGTAGCACCACCACGGCTCGGTGCGCGCACCGAATCCGAAACCCTGCACCCGACCGCGAACGGTCTGGCCGAACCGCAGGTCGCGGACCCCCACCAGGTCGGCGCAGAGCTTGAAACCCTTGCGGCGCAACGCGGTCAGCGTGCCGTTCGAGGCCAGCCAGCGCGGTGGCGCGAAGCCGGAGGTGTCCAGGCCGAGCCGGTCCATCACGGCGGTGGCCGCGGTGAGCCGCAGCCCGGCCTCGTGGGCCGGGAGAGCGGCGAACTCGGCCCGGCGGCGCCCGCCGCGGGTCGTGGTTGCCTGGTCGATGCCGTGCAGCAGCAGCGCGTCGCCGGCATCGCGCCGGTCGCGGGCCCACGACACGACCGCACCGGGCTGGTCGGTCCCGCCGACCCTCGGTGCGAACAGCACGGTGAGCGGAACACCCCGTGCGGCGAGCTCGGCGGACAGGTCGGCCCCGCTGTCCAGGGTCCACCTGTTGAGCCCGGACAGCGAAACAATCAGTTGCGCGGTCACGCTGACAATGAAGCCATACGGCGATGACTCCGACCTGACGACCAGATGACACCCGGACGCCCGTCCGAAGAATTCGCTCCGTCGGCCAGACTGGACCAATGACCTACGACTGGATCTCGTTCACCACCGACTACGGCATCGATGACGGGTTCGTCGCGGCCTGCGAAGGAGTGATCGCGCGCATCACGCCGCCGACGCGCGTGCTGCACGTGAGCCACTCGGTGCCGGCCCAGGACGTGCGGCGCGGCGCGAGCATCCTCGCGCAGACCGTGCCGTACCTGCCGCCGGCCGTGCACCTGGCGGTCGTCGACCCTGGCGTTGGCACCGATCGCCGGGGGATCGTGGTGGTGGCCGCCGAGGGTCTACTGGTCGGGCCGGACAACGGGCTCCTGATGGGGGCGGCCGAGCTGCTCGGCGGGGTGCGCGCGGCGTTCGAGCTGGCCGAGCCCGCCTATCAGCTGTCCACCGTGTCGGCCACCTTCCACGGCCGCGACGTGTTCGCCCCTGCCGCCGCGTACCTGGCGGCCGGGGTGGCGCCGGAGAACTTCGGGGCGGCCGTCGACGTGACCGCGCTCGTGCGGCTGCCCGAGCCGGAGACCGTGGTGGAGGCCGGGAAGCTCACCTCGGAGATCCTGTTGATCGACAGCTTCGGCAATCTCCAGCTGGCCGCGACGGGCGCGGACCTCGACGCCGCCGGCGGGCGCCCCGGCTGCGACGTGCACGCGAACCTGGCCGGTCGGTCGGTCACCGCGGTGGTCGGCCAGGCCTTCGGGGACACAACCATCGAGGGCACGATCGTCTACGTCGACTCGGCCGGCCGGGTGGCGATCGCTGTCAACGGCGGCTCGGCCGCCGCCGACTTCGGTGCTTCGCTCGGGGACCAGGTACACCTGCTGTTCGCACGGCCATAACGACGCTCAGTGGACCTGGTCGCCGACGCTCACGGTCCCCGGCCGCTCGACCGCCAGCTTGATACCGAAGCTCACGCCGTCGGCCTCACGGCGATAGTCGGCGAGCGTGCGAATCGGCTCCGGCCCGACCATCTGGCCGGTCACCTGGTCGGTCATGGTGACCCGGCAGCGGATGTCCGGCTTCACGTAGCGCAGCCGCGCGTCGCCGATGGCCAGCGTGGTCAGCGCGTCTTCGCCGTAGGGCGCCAGGCCGGCGAGCACGAGGTTCGGCCGGAAGCGGGCCATGGGCACCGGCTCGGCACCGCGCTCGAGGATGCGGGCGTTCAGGTCGTCCAAGGAGGCCAGCGAGGTCGCGTGCAGGGCCGTGGAGTCAGCGAACCCGACCTGGCCGTGGTGCTCGTCCACCTGCCGGTCGAAGTCGGGTGCCGTTCGGACCAGGCGCACGGGCTCGCCGAGCAGCTCGCTCGCCCAGCCGGCCACGTCGTCGCCCTGGTCGACCGCCTCCAGCGCCCAGATCTTGTGCAGCGTCACGGGGACCCGCGGGCCGTCCGGGCGCACGTCGACCGTCAGCTCGGGCATGTCCGGACCGCCGAGCGTCAGTTTGGTCCCGTCGTGCACCACTGTCGGCCGGATGGTCGCCAGCAGCTGGGTCGAGCGCTGGCTGCGGAACGTGCCGTCCGGCGTGACGAACATGAACCTGCGATCGTGCGCCAGCCCGGCCGGCGTGATCTCGACGCGCTCCACCGACACGCCGGCACAGCCCTTGACCGGGTAGAAGTTCAGTGCGGAAACGGTGAACACACCTGCAGATTAGCCGCCGTCAGAGGATGGCCGCAGGCGTATATCCGGACACATTTCCGAACCTTCCGGCCACGTCCGAGACACGCTTGACCACCGCGGCCACCTGCGCGCCCGCCACCCCGGTGAACGGCAGCCGGTCGGCAAGCAGCCCGTCGAGCGCCGCCCGGTCGAGCGGGATCCGCTGGTCGGCCGCCAGCCGGTCGAGCAGGTCGTTGCGCTCGATGCCCTGCTCGCGCATGGCCAGCGCGACCGCCACCGCGTGCTCCTTGATCGCCTCGTGCGCCGTCTCCCGGCCGACCCCCGCCTGCACGGACGCCATCAACACCTTGGTGGTAGCCAGGAACGGCAGATACCGGTCCAGCTCGCGGGCGATCACCGCCGGGTAGGCGCCGAACTCGTGGAGCACCGTCAGGAACGTCTCGATCAGCCCGTCGAGCGCGAAGAACGCGTCGGGCAGCGCGATCCGGCGCACGACCGAGCACGACACGTCGCCCTCGTTCCACTGGTCGCCCGCCAGCTCGCCGACCATCGAGGCGTACCCGCGCAGGATCACGGCGAAGCCGTTCACCCGCTCGCTCGAGCGGGTGTTCATCTTGTGCGGCATGGCCGACGAGCCGACCTGCCCCGGCCGGAAGCCCTCGGTGACCAGTTCGTGCCCGGCCATCAGCCGGATGGTCTTCGCCATGCTCGACGGCGCGGCCGCCACCTGGACGAGCGTGGTCACCACCTCGTAGTCGAGTGAGCGCGGGTAGACCTGGCCGACGCTGTCGAACACCTCGGAGAATCCCAGGAACTGAGCGACCTTGCGCTCGAGTTCGTCCAGCGCCGACTGGTCGCCGCCGAGCAGGTCGAGCATGTCCTGCGCCGTGCCGACCGGGCCCTTGATGCCGCGCAGCGGGTAGCGCTCGATCAGGTTCTCGAGCCGCGCGAACGCCACCAGCAGCTCGTCGGCCGCCGTGGCGAACCTCTTGCCGAGCGTGGTGGCCTGCGCGGCCACGTTGTGCGAACGGCCGGTCAGCACGGTCTCGCCGTGCTCGACGGCCAGCGCGGCCAGCCGGACGAGTACCGCAACCGTCCGGTCCCGCACGTGTTCGAGCGAGCGGCGCACCTGGAGCTGTTCGACGTTCTCCGTCAAGTCCCGCGAGGTCATGCCCTTGTGGACGTGCTCGTGGCCGGCCAGGGCGTTGAACTCCTCGATGCGGGCCTTCACGTCGTGGCGGGTGACCCGCTCACGGGCGGCGATCGACTCGAGATTGACGTCGTCGACCACCCGCTCGTAGTCGGCCACCACCGAGTCGTCCACCCCGATGCCCAGCTCCGCCTGCGCGCGCAGCACGGCCAGCCAGAGCTGGCGCTCCAGGACGATCTTGTGCTCCGGCGACCAGAGGGTGGCCAGCTCGACCGAGGCGTAGCGGCCGGCGAGCACGTTGGGGATACGCGGCTTGGACGTCACGTTTGCCCAGCTTACGGGGTCAACACGATGCCGGAGAACGTCACTCCCGCCTCGCAGGTACCGCCGGGTGCGCCGGCCTCGTGGCAGCTGATCGCCACGCGAAGCGGTGCCTCCGGCGTGAAGCTCCACGGCTGCTGGAGCTGCATGGCGTAGCTGTCGTGGTTGCCGAGCGCGACCTGGAAAAGCACCTCGTCACCGCGCCGGATCTCGAGCATGCCCCGGTCGCCGGGGTAGCTGTCCACCAGGAAGGAGTCGACGTCCACCCGCTCGCTGCGGATCGGCGGCGAACCCTTTCCCGTCACCTCGTACACACTCGGATCCGGGGTGACCTCCTGGGTGCCACCGATGCGGGAGTCGAACGACACGATCTCGAAAGTCGGCGCCGTGGGGACCGCGCTTCGCCGGTCGTGGTCCGCGGCCGGTCGCGTCGATTCCTGCCGCCCGCCGCCGACAAGTCCTACCGCGACCACCGCCACGACCGCCACCGCGGCGGACACCCCCGAGCCGACGGCGGCCGCGTGCCGCCGCCTGGCACGCCGCTGGTCGTCCACCAGCTGGTCGGGGTCGAAACCGAGCGGCGGCTCGTCCTCGAGCACTGTGCGGAACCGCTCGGTGAGCTGCTGCTCGATCATCGGTACTCCTCCTCGACTCCGGTCAGCAACGACAGGACTGTCGCGTTTCCCAGTGCCACCTTCATGGTCGCCAGCCCCCGGGCCGCCTGGCTCTTCACCGTGCCTTCCGAGCACCCGAGCGTCTCGGCCGTCTCGGCCACGGAGAACGCCTCGTAGTAACGCAGCACCAGCACCGCGCGCTGCCGGGGCGGGACGGCGAACAACGCGTCGAACAGCTGCTCACGCAGTTCGTCGTTCAGTTGGCGCCGAGCCGGATCGGCCTGTTCGTCGCCCTGGTCCGGGACCTCGACCACCGACAGCTCGGCCCGCCGCCAACCCCGCCGCCACTCGTCGAACCAGCAGTTCACGAGGGTCCGGCGGGCGTAGTTGATCGGTCTGTCCGTCCGGTTCACCTTCGGCCACGCGCGGTACATCTTGACCAGCGTCATCTGGGTCAGGTCCTCGGCCAGATGCCAGTCCCCGCAGAGAAGGAACGCGCTGCGGCGCATCACCGCCGCCTGCCCCCTGGCGAACTCCCGAAACCGGTCCTCGTCCGACTTCCGCATGCGCGCTCCCCTTCCACCGCGACTACATACGGAAGCATCGCCAGAAGGGTTGCATCGGCTACCGCGGCAGCGCCGGGTCGGTCACCAGCGCGATGAGCGCGTCCACGCCCACTGCCGCGCCCGTCGTACCGACGCTCACCATCGTGCCGTCCGAGGCGACCAGGAGTACGGCGAGATCGCCCCTGGCCGGTCCCTGGTAGACGTGCAGCCGGCCGTCGCCGGGCCCGGCCAGGTCGTCGATCAGCACGAACCCGTCGGCCGGGAGGGCCGCGTCACCCGTGCCGACCATGAGGAAGTCGGACGTCCCGGCCACCCGGAAGACGGTCACCGGGCAGCTGGCCAGCTCCTCCAGTCGCACCTTCGGCAGGTGAACGGCGACGACCTTCATCAGCTCGGGCGCAGCGCCGAGGCAGCCATCGGTGGTCGGGGGCGGAGGCGGTGCGGTGGTCGAGGTGGTGGGTGACGGCGCGGCCGGCGGCTGGGATTGCTCCTGGCCGCCGGCCGCCACACCGATAGCCATCATGGCCACCGCCACCGCACAGCTCCCCACGACCGCGCCGAGGATCGCGCGGCGCCGCCCGCGTACCTGGTCGGCACGCGCCACCAATTCGTCCACATCGAGGTCCAACCGCGGCTCGTCGAGCCGCACCGCACGCAGCCGGTCCTCGATCACCGCCGGCCCCTACAGGTCGAACTGGGGATCAGTGGCCAGCGCGGTGAGCAGGTCGGCACCGACGGGGATTTCCGGACTGTAGGTGGGACCGGTCGGGCT
Organism: uncultured Actinomycetota bacterium; assembly: GCA_963826035.1. Taxonomy (GTDB): domain Bacteria; phylum Actinomycetota; class Actinomycetes; order Mycobacteriales; family Pseudonocardiaceae; genus Actinophytocola. The sequence goes on from CAWGVZ010000014.1 coordinate 51,052, forward strand.
GGTCGGGTCGTAGTTGTAGCCGCCGACGAAGACCGTCGCGCCGGAGTCCCGGAAGTGGTGCGCCGACATGATCTTTGCCTCGCCCTGGTCCTCCGAGTTGATCACCACGTGCCCGTCGTCCACCGCGCTCTCCTCGACACAGGTGGTCCGGTCACACAGCTCGGCCGGCGACTCGTCGTTGTTCCCGGGGGCATACGTGTTCACGGCGATGCCGAACCGGGCGCCGTCGAGCGTGAACGTGGCGAAGGCGTTGAGGTAGTTCTGGTCATCGGCGACCGAGCCTTCCGCCTCGCCGCCGAACAGGCCGACCTCGATGTCCGTCGCGTTGGGCAGCAGCGTTGGCAGCACCTGCACCAGATACACGCGCATCGCGTTGGCCCGCCCGTGCAACTCGGCGGCCGTGTAGGTGACCGGCACCGTCCCCGGCGGCGGCCACTCGAGGTCCGGCGCAACCACCGGAGACGTGGGCTCGGCCTGGCTGGTCGCGACCGGCCGGTCGGCCACCGTCACCCCGCCGCCACCCTCGCCGGCGCCGCTCAGCGCGAGTGGCACGGCCACCGCGGCGGCCACCACGGCGACCGTGGCGACGCCCACCGACAGGAGCGCGCGGCGGCGGACCTGCTTGCGCGCGGTGTCGACCAGGGCGTCCGGGTCGAAGTCGAGTGGCGGTTCACCCGCCACCGCCCCCCGCAACCCGTCACGCACATCGTTCTCACTCATAACGACACCCTCCTTCCCGTCGGTCCCAATTCCTCGGCCGACAACCGCGCGACCGACGCGCGCAGCGCATCCAGGCCGCGGGACGTCTGGCTCTTCACCGTTCCTGTCGTGCAGCGCATTACCTCGGCCGTCTCGGCGACCGACAGGTCGTCGAAGTACCGCAGCACCAGGACCGCGCGTTGCCTCGGCGGCAGCCGCAGCAGGCCGCGGTGCACCAGGTCCTTCGCCCACATGGCGTTCGTGCCGGCGGCCGGGTCGGCCGCCGCGTCGAACCGGTCCGGCACCTCGGCCTCGCTGAACTCCGAGCGCCGCCACGGTCTGCGCTTCTCGTCCAGCCAGGTCCGCAGGAGCACGGTCCGCCCGTAGTTGGCGAGGCTGTCCTCCTTCTGCACCCGCGACCACGACCGGTAGATCTTGATGAGCGTCATCTGCATCAGATCCTGGGCCAGGTGCCAGTCGCCGCAGAACAGGAACGCCGACCTGCGTAACGATGCGGCGTAGCCGGTGGCGAACCGCCGAAAGCTCTCCTCGTCGGACTGTCGCAATGTGGCTCCCTTCCGCCCGTTACCCACGACACGGGGCCGGGGAAGGTTGCATCAATGCGACTCGGGCGGGAGAAACTCGCGCAGCATCCGGCGGGCGGCGGCCCGCGGGTCCGGATCGATCTCGATCAGCGCGTTCACCACGGTGCCGTCGACCAGCGCGATCAGCTGCTCGATCCGCTGTGCGTCGAAGTTGGCCCCGCAGCGGGCGAAGACCTCCAGGAGCAGCCCGCGCAGTTCGCCACCCAGGGTCTGCATGATCGGCCGCAGGTAAGGACGGCGGAAGGTGGCCACCAGTCGCTCGTAGCGCAGGAGCACCCGCTCGGCGTCCAGATCCCCGGCCGGCGGGCCGAGCAGCTGGTCGAGGATCAGGTCGATGACCGACTCCGTGCCGAGGCTGCGCTTGGGGAGGCGTTCGAGCAGCTTGCCGCCACGGACCAGCTCACCGCGGCCGTGGTGTTCGACCGCCGCGGTGATCAGCTCGTCGAGCGAGGTGAAGTAGTAGGTGGTCGAGGCGAGCGGCAGACCGGCCCGCTCGGCCACCGCCCGGTGGCGGACCGCGTCGAAGCCGCCCTCGACCAGTAGCGCGGCAGCGGCCTCGGTGAGGGCGTGGCGGCGGCGTTCGCCTTTGGGGGTGCTCGCGGTCGTCATCGCGGTTCGATCGTGCCAGGTCCGGGACAAGTCGTCGTGCGACCGGTCAGTAAGCCTCGCTCAGCTCCTGCGCCACGATCCCCAACTCGTCGCCATAGGGGGGCGGCTGGTTGCTCTCGGCCGCCTCGCTGACCACCAGAACCGTGCCACCCTTCGGCCCCTGCACCTCGACGCGCACGGTCTCGGCCGCCATCGGCCAGTCGGGCACGCTGGAATCGGGGCCGAGCACCACCACGGACACGGTGCCGGTCACTCCGTCGTCAACGACGCGGTAGGCGGCGCCAACAGCATCGTCCGGGCAAGAAAGCGAAACCGGGAGGGCGTCCTCGGACCGGAGGTTAGCGGCGGCCGGGAGCTCGCCCGCGAGGGCAGCAGCGAGCTCCCGGTCCGCCTGTTCACACCCACTAGGGGTGCCGCCGGGCCCCGCAGGCCCGGCATTCCCATCCGAAGAGCCCCCCTGCTTGGGCGTCTCCGGCGGGAAGTTCTCTTGATCGCCACCCTCTGTCTGCGGCGCGATCCTCACGTCTGTGTCAGGTACCTCGTTCGGAGCAGCGTTTCCGTTACCGTAAGACGTACCATCACTGGCTGCGGTTGCCGACTCGACCGAACCAGGCCCTGTCCACAATGCCACGCCGAGCGCCGCCGCGCCCGCCAGTAGCGCCACACCAAAGGCGGAACCTGCCACTACTCCATTCCGGTGACGGATGCGCTGGCGCTCCGACTCGGACGTCACGTCGCTGTGGTCGAACGTCGCCGGCGGCGTGTCGGAGACCGCATCTTTCAGCAGCTCAGAGAGCCTTTTCTCATCCATCTACGGTCACCTCCCACCGCTGGTCACGAGGCCGACCTGAGGTCGTCCAGTGTGTCCCCGAGCGCCTCGCGCAACGTGACGAGACCCCGAGCCGTCTGACTTTTCACAGTTCCCTGTGAGCACTTGAGCGCGTCGGCCGTAGCCGCCACGTCCAGTCCCTCGAGGAACCGAAGCACGAGCACCGCACGTTGCCGGGCGGGCACCCGTCGCAAACCGTCGAGCAACGCCTCCCGCGTGGCCACCGAGTCGCCGACCTCGCGATCCGAGCTCGACCCCTCCGGCAGCTCATCGACGTACCGCTCCCGCCGCCAGGGGCGCCGGGACTCGTCGATCGCCGCACGCACCACCGTCCGGCGGACGTAGGCGTCCAGGGCCCCGCGGTCCCGGATCTTGCGCCACCTGCGGTGCAACGCGACGAACGCGGTCTGCGCGAGATCGTCCGCACGGTGCCAGTCACCGCACAACAGGTACGCGGATCTCCGCACGGCGTCACGCCGCGCGGCGAAGTACTCCGCGAAGTCCTGCTCGTCGCGCTGTTCCACGCGAACTCTCTCCGCTCGTCGTCTGCATGCAGGGGACGTAATGTGCGGCGCCCACGGTTGCATGCCCTGCCGATGAGACCTACACCACCCCTTACTCGAATAATGAGGTAGACGCGTGGGACGCCCCTGAGGATGCGTTCACCTACGTATGGTGTGATCGGATCGTGACCAAAGTGCGCGAGATCGACCTCCGTTCGGACACTGTCACCCAACCGGACGAGCCCATGCGGCTCGCCATGTCGACCGCCGAGGTTGGCGACGACGTGCTGGACCGCGATCCGACGATGCGCAGACTCGAAGAGCGGGCGGCCGAGCTGCTGGGGGTCGAGGCCGCGCTGTGGGTGCCGAGCGGCACCATGGGCAATCTGATCGCCCTCACCATCCACCTGAACCGCGGCGACCGGTTCCTCGCGTCGCGCGGCGCACACGTGTTGGAGAACGAGCTCGGCGCGGCCGCGTGGCTGTCCGGCGGCATGCCGGAGCCCATCGAGTGGGGCGAGCGACCGGGGCAGATCCCGGTCGAGGCGGTCCGGGCGGCCGCCGGACGCTCCGGCCCGTACTTCGCGCTGCGCACCACCCTGCTGTGCCTGGAGAACACCCACAACGCGGCCGGCGGCACCGTCACCCCGCCCGACGAGCACGCGCGGCTGGTGGCCACCGCCAGGGACGGGAACCTGCGGGTGCACCTGGACGGCGCGCGGCTGTGGCACGCGTCGGTGGCCCTGTCGGTGCCCCCGGCCGCGTTGACCGTCGGCGTGGACACCGTCCAGGTGTGCCTGAGCAAGGGTCTCGGGGCGCCGGTCGGCTCGCTCGTGGCTGGTACGAAGTCGTTCGTGGAGGAGGCCCGCCGCGTCCGCAAGATGCTGGGCGGGGGTGTCCGGCAGGGCGGTGTGCTCGCCGCCGCCGGGCTGATGGCGCTGGACCGGGTGCAGTCGCTGGCCGTCGACCACGCCAACGCGACCGCGCTGGCCGCCGGCCTGGCCGAACTCGGCTGGGAGGTGTCGCCGCCGGAGACCAACATCGTGCTGGCCTCGACGCCCGACGCGGGGGCGACCCTGGCCGCGTTGCAGCGGGTGGGCGTGCGTGCCGTGCCGATGCTCGGCCGGGTCCGGTTCATCGCACACCGCGACGTGGACTCGGCCGACATCAGCGAGGTGATCGACCGGATCGCCGGCCTGAACGGTCGCTAGCGGATCTGCTTGTTGTCCTTGCCGCCCTTGACCATGGCGTAGCCGACGCCACCGACGACGGCGACGACCGCACCGACGATCAGCAGCGTCAACACCGCCTTGAACACGAAACCGAGCACGGCGAACGCCACCCAGATCACGATGATCGCGCCGATGACCTTCAACAACATGGTCTGCCATCCTCCCCGAGAACCGGCCGTCCGGCCGTACCGGTAGAACGACCGGTGCGCTTCGCCAGTTCCTAGTCTCGCAGAGCGGTTCGCTCACCACATCGGGGAAAATCCCTCAGCCGAGCCAGTCACCGAGGCGGGTCAGGCAGGCTTCGATGTCACCGGCCGGGCCGGAGAACGACAGCCGCACGAACCGGTGCCCGCCGACCGGGTCGAAGTCGATGCCCGGCACGATGGCCAGCCCGGTCTCGGCGAGCAGCCGCTGGCAGAAGCTCATGGAGTCCGACGTCAGGTGCGAGACGTCGACGTACAGGTAGAACGCGCCGTCTGCCGGCGCGATCCGGTCGATCCCCAACTCACCGAGTCCGCGCACCAGCCGGTCGCGGTTGGCCAGATAACCGGCCACGTGCGTGTCCAGCTCGGTGTAGGACTCCGGCTCGAAAGCGGCCAACGCCGCGCGTTGGGACGGCACCGGCGGGCAGATGGTGAAGTTGCCGGTCAGGCAGTCGACCGCGTGGCGCAGCCGGTCCGGCACGAGCAGCCAGCCGAGCCGCCAGCCGGTCATGGCGAAGTACTTGGAGAACGAGTTCACGACGATCGCCTCGCGGGAGTACTGCCAGGCCGAGGTCGGCGCCTGCTCGCCGAACTGGATGCCGTGGTAGATCTCGTCGCTCACCAGCTGCACGCCGCGCTCGGCGCACCAGCCGGCGATCGCCGCCAGTTCCCCGGCCGGCAGCACGCTCCCGGTCGGATTGGCCGGGCTGGCGAGGATCAGGCCGTCGATCGGGCCAAGCTCGGCGAGTTGGGCGGCCGTCGGCTGGAAGCCCGTGTCCGGGCCGCACGGCACGTCCACCACCTCGCAGCCGAGTGCCGTGAGGATGTTGCGGTAGGCGGGGTAGCCGGGGCGGGCGAGCGCCACCCGGTCGCCCGCGTCGAAGGCGGCGAGGAACGCCAGCAGGAAGCCGCCGGAGGAGCCGGTGGTGGCGACCACCTCGCTCGGGTCGACCGCCATGGCGTAGCGCCGCTCGTAGTGGCCGGCGATCCGCTCCCGCAGCTCGGGGATGCCGAGCTGCTCGGTGTAGCCGAGCGGGCCGGCGAGCGCGTCGCCGGCCGCCGCCAGAACGGGGCGTGGTGCCGCGGCCGACGGTTGCCCGGCGGCCAGCGACACCACATCCCCCTTCGCACGCTGCCTGGCGTTCGCCGCGGACAGCACGTCCATCACGTGGAAGGGCTGGACGTTCGCGCGGGCGGCGACCTTCATTAGACGTGTCGACATGGGGCCAAGACTGCCCGATCAGGTGACCTCGATGCCGACCCGGGCCGGCACGAACTCCTCGTCCTGCTCCTCCGCCTGCTCCGGGGTCCGCTGACGCAGCACGGTCACCGCGACGATGATCGCCACGACCACCAGCGCCGCTCCCACTCCGAAGGCCAGCCGGTAACCGCTGGTCATGGCCTCGACGGCCGCCTCGCCCTGGCCGAGCAGGTCGTTCGTCCGCGAGGCGGACAGGGTGGCGAGCACGGCAAGGCCGAGCGCCCCACCCACCTGCTGGGTGGTGTTCACCAGTCCGGACGCGACACCTGAGTCGTCCGCCGTGGCGTCGGACATGGCGAGCGACATCATGGCGGGGAAGCCAAGGCCGGCGCCCACACCCATCAGCACGGTCGACGGCATGAAGTCGACCAGGTAGCTGGCGTCGACGGGCACCAAGGCCAGCAGGACCAGTCCAACGGCGATCAACCCGAGTGCCACGATCAGGACGTTCCGCTCGCCGAACCGGGCGTTCACCTTGGCGGACGCGCCGAGCGACAGCGCCCCGATGCCGACCGCCACCGGCAGGAAGCCGAGCCCGATCTGCATCGGCTCATAGTGGAGCACCCGCTCCAGGTAGAGCGCGCCGAGGAAGAACATGCCGAACATGCCGGCCACCATCAGCACCTGGATCACGTTGGCGCCAGCCACGTTCCGGGAGGCGAGGATCCGCAGCGGCAGCAGCGGGTTCGCCGCCTTCACCTGCCGGAGAACGAAGCCGGCAAGCAGCGCCAGCGCCCCCGCGCCCACCAGCAGCGTGTGTGCCGAGCCCCAGCCGTAGTCGGCGGCCTTGACGATCGTGTAGACGCTCAGCATGAGGCCGCTGGTGACCAGCAGCGCACCGAGCACGTCCGCGCCCGCGCGGACCCCGAGACCGCGCTCGCCCGGCACTGCCCGCACGGCAAGCAGGAAGGCGACCACGCCGATCGGCGCGTTCACGAAGAAGATCCAGTGCCAACTGATGGCCTCGGTGAGCACCCCACCGGCCAGCAGGCCGATCGAGCCGCCGGCCGCGGCGACGAAGCTGAAGACGCCGATGGCCTTCGCCTGCTCACCCTTCTCGGGGAACATCGTGACGATCATGCCGAGGATGACGGCCGCCGCCATGGCGCCGCCGACACCCTGCACGAATCGGGCGCCGATCAGCATCGCCTGGCTGGTGGCGAACCCGCAGAGCAGGGAGGCGACGGTGAAGACCGCGAGGCCGGAGAGGAACATCCGCTTGCGGCCGATGAGGTCACCCGTGCGGCCGGCGAGCAGCAGCAAGCCGCCGAACGGGATGAGGTATGCGTTGACCACCCACGCGAGGCCGGACTGCGAGAACTCCAGATCAGCCTGGATGACTGGCAGCGCGACGTTCACGATGGTGGCGTCGAGGATGATCATCAGCATCCCCGCGCACAACACGTACAACGCGAACCAGCGCGTGTCGCGTTGCGTACCAACGATCTGTGCCATGTGAAGCCGCCTCCTGATTGTGTTATCAGGAGGGACGCTAGCAGATAATCTGTTAGCAGACGATCCGCTGTGAGACTAACTACATTCGACGACGTGGGGCGTTGCGGCACTGGACGGGAGTGGACAGGCGCCCCTCGGCCAGACAGGTCAGGCCACGCACGAAGCCGTCGCGGACGTCGTCGGGCAACGTGCCCAGCACGTCGCGGTAGACGCCGTCGACGATCTTCCCGGCCTCGCCGGACACCTGAGCGCCCTTGTCGGTCACGGCGATGAGCCGCGCGCGGCGGTCGGCGGGCGATGGCTGCCGCTCGACCAGACCGGCCTTCTCCAGCTCGTCCACGGTCACGACCATGGTCGTCTTGTCCAGCTGACACATGTCGGCCAGCCGGATCTGGGTGTGGTCACCGGTGAGCGCGGCCTTCAGTACGCAGTAGCTGCGCTGAGTGATGCCGAGACCGCCGAGCGCCGCCGTCAGCTCGGTGGTGAGCACGTAGCTGGTGTGCGCGAGCTGGAAACCGAGGTCCGCGACTTCCTCGACGCGGGTCGTGTTGGCCATGTCGCCTAGCGTACGCCCGTTGAGTCTGCAACCAGATAATCCGACTGCGGATTAACTGTGATGCTCAGTACCCGACCGGGTTCCAGATGCCGCCGTGGCCGGGCAGCTTGTAGCTGTCGAACGTCGGGTCGATGCACTGCATGAGGCCCTTGGACGGGGTGGCCGACCGCACGGCGGCTGTAGCCGACTCGCGGCCGGGCTCCGGACAGGTAGGTCGCCACGATCGCCGCGTCGAGCACGCCGCCTGGGGCCTGATGGATTACCACCCTGGGCTTTGTCGGGTGGCCGGCCCGCATGATTCGAGTGCCTTCGGCATCGGTAAGCGCCTCCAGCCATGCGTGGCGTTGCGCGGTCGACATCGCCAGAACCTGGTCGACCGCGTCGGCCTTGGGATGACCAGCGCGCCTACGTAGATCTCCCGCGTAGCGATGGTCGAGCCGGAAGACATGTCGCGGTCCGCAACCGCCCCGATCATCGACGTACACCGCGCGCGGCACGCCGTCGAGCAGGCGGCGCAGCTTCTCCACCATCTGCGGCTTGGACTGCGCGATGCTCATCGATGGCCCCATAGCGACGGGTCTCAACGTGCCCGTCGCCGGCAATCCAGCCGAGAATCGCCGCCTCGCGTTCGGTGATCTCCAACCATTCGTCGGTGTGGGCTGGAGCCGCCAGCAGAAGTCGATCACGGCTACGGAGATCTCTGGTCGCAACGAACGCCACCTGTGCGGCGTAGGTACTTTCCTGCTTGCGCGGAACTACCCGGTGAACCTTGCCGCGATGGACGGCCACGCTGTTCGCCGCGCGCTCCGTGGACTGCGGCAGCCACCCGCACTCCGGGCACACAACCGGTGTTGACCCAGCAGTGGTTCGGCGTTGTCGTCGCATGCCAGCGGGAATTGCCAATCTGGACCAGCGGCGCGTCGGCGTGGTGCACCACTCTGGTGATAGCGCTCCACTCACTGTGCCCGGTTGCCGGGTTGTACCCGATCGTCTGGTCGCCCACCTTTACCTGGTCGTGCTTCAGCCAGCCGCGCCGGGTCAGGATCGTGGTGTCCAGCGGCACGCAGTCCGAGTACACCTCGGGGAAGGTGTCGGAGATTTGGCCGAACTTCCCCTTAGTAGTCCTGCGCCTTCCGCATGCAGCCGTTGATCGCCTCGACGTCGTACGTGGGCCCGTAGCCACCCCCCGATGGTTATCGCACGTCAGACGACCCCTCCGATGCGGTCCACTCACCCTAGAGCTCGTCGAGGAGCTCCTGCACGCAGAGCGCGATGCGCTTGTTGTCGGCCGGCGTGACCGTGCTCCACGCCCGGCCGTCGGCGTTCGGCTTGGCCAGATAGACGTAGCGGCCGCGGTCGTTGTCGTGGAAGGCGACCACCCGGTCGGCCCGCACCGTGCGCTGGTCACGCAGCTGACGGCTGGCGCCGAACTGGCCGCGGACGCCCATGCCGGCGAGCATGTCGGTCATGGTCTTCGCGTCGGAGCCCGGGATGCCGGCGTGGGCGAGGACGGCCGCGAACTCCCGCGGGTCGCCGCGGGACTCCCGGTCGGCCTCCGTGAGGATCTCGGTCGGCATGGTCACCGAGTAGCCGGGACCGGCCGGGGTGTCCCCGGCGATGGCGACCGTGGCCTCGGCGATGGCCGTCTCCCTGGCGGGGATCAGCCACACCTCGTCGCCGTCGACCGCGGCGAGCAACGCGGTGGTGCCGGAGACCACGCCGAGCGCGGAGATCCGGTGGTCGGTCCACACCCAGCCGTCGATGCTGAGCTGCGGGTAGGCGAGGAGCGCGAGGCGGTCGGCCAACTCGGACGTCGCCCGCTCGCCGCTCACCAGCCCGCGTTCGGCCAGGTCGGCGAGTGCGCCGGCCACCAGCTTCCTGCGCTCGGTGTGGGTGCGTCCCGGGCTCGGCACGGTCAGCGCCTCGTGCTTTCGTGGGAGCCGCTCCTGCTCCCACAGCACGTCGAACTCGAGCTTCGTGAGAACGACGGTGTTGTCGACCATCGGCCCCTATTCGTCCTCGTCGCCGATCGACTCGGGCGCCACGACCCGGTCGTCCTCGAACACGTCCGCCGAGTCGATGCCGTAGCGGCGCACGTGCTCCTTGTCCTCCTCGCCGTCCGCGGACCGGCCGGCTGCCGGTTGCATGATCGACCCGGCGGGACGGCCGGTCTTGGCGCCGTACCGCTCGGCGTTGCGGGCGGCGCGGGCCTCGTCGGCGGGCGCGCTGCCGATGGGCGCACCGTTCTTCAGCGGCGCCCCAGGCGGACGGACGCCCCGCCCGACCCGGTCCCGCTCGGCGCCGGCCCCGGCGCCACCAGCGGTGCTGGCCCCCAGCATGGCGGCGGCGTCGGCCATGAGCAGCGGGTTCATGGCCGGTCGAAGGCCAGGCGGCAGACCACCGGGGGTGGTGGTCGGCCCGCCTCCGGGCGGCAGACCGGGGGTGGGCCCAGGTCCGGGCCCGGGCGGAGTCGGCCCGGTGGGCGGCGGCGATCCACCAGGCGGCAACGCGGCATTGTGCGGTCCGCCGCCCGAGCCGGCGCCGGCCGTGCTGGGCGTGCCGCCGGAGGAGAACCCGGAGACGTTGGTGACGCCGATCTGGTTGTCGACCGGCTGGGCGACGAGGTTCATGCCGGGGGGCACGGGCAGCGCGCGGGACCGGTTGAGGGCGTCGGAGCTGCTGTTCTGGTAGCCGGTCATGGAGTCGACCGCCTGCTCGCGAGCGGCGTTGGTGTCCTTGACGTCCTGGGCGTGATCGGTCGTGTGGCCCAGCATGCCGGCGAACTGGTCGAACCCGCTCTCCTCGGTGGGGCCGCGCAGAGTCTCCGAGTCGGGCGCCCCGTTACGCGTGTTGGAGAAGGACTCACCCTGATCCCCGACGCCTTGGGCTGAATCGGTGACGGGCTCGATCGCGTTTTCGGCGTAGATGCTGGCCGCCTCGGTGGCGGCAGTCCCGCCGTCAGCCGCCTGCCCCTGCCAGGTGACCCCGATCTCGGCGAGCTGCTGGCGCAGCGTCATGTCGGTGACCGCCAGGGTGTAACCGATGGTCATCAACGCTGACATGGCATCGTGCAGACCCTCACTGCCAGGCCCATCACGAAGCCCGTCGACCTGCTGTGCCAGGCCGTCGTTGTCGTACCCATCGAAGCGGAGGTCGCTGAGCCCGTAGTCCCCGTTCATCTACCTCACCTCAGTGTCTGCAACGTCGTGAGCGCCATCTGGGCCGCCTGTTCGCTCATCTGACAGATCTCGGCCTGCTCGAACTGGCTGACCGGCATCATCTCGACCATCAGGTACTGACCGTCCGCGACATCGATGGCCAGGGTGCAGCTCACGTCCTGAACGCCGAGGAACGTGTACCGGGCCGCGGGGAAGCCCCCGACCGAGACAAGCTCCGCGTCCGCGTTCCGGTCACCGGCCAGCCATACCTCGATACCCTCGAAGGTCACCGCTGTGGCGTTGTACTCGTAGAACGGCTCCTGCGCATCGACGGACAGCACACATTGCCGCATACCGTCGTAGTGCTCGCTACCAGAAGTTCCTGAATCCACGTCGTTCGCGTTCAGCTCAGCGCGTTGCGCGTCGGTGAAGAGGGTGCAGGGGTCCAGTCCGTCCAGCGAGATGTCCCGTGGTCTGGGCGGAATTTCCACTGTCGGTGACGCGCCTTCAGACGACGACGTGGTCGGCGGCTCGGTGGTCGGTGATGTCGAACCCGCCCCCGGCTCGGGGGTTGCCTGACCCACGGACGTCTCGGTACATCCCGTGATCAGCAGGAGCAGAACCACGCCGATCGCGGAAACGAGAGTCCAGCGCTTACGCACTCGGCTGTCCGTACGCGGCGGAGATCTCGTCCTCGGAGTAGCCGTACGAGCGAGCCGTGTCGCCGAGCTGCACGGCAAGCCTGCGTAATCCGGCGACATACTCCATGATCCGGATACGGTAGGAGTCCTCGTTCTGCACAAGAAGGTCGTTCCACGCTTGGGCCGTGAGGAGACTGACCTCATCGTTCCCCGGTGCTACCACGGTCAGGTCATCCTCGATGTCACGAACCTTCTCCCGCAGAGAATCAGCCTGCGCGTCGATGATGCGCGCGGCGGCCAGGACGTTCTCCTGGTTCACCGTGAAGGTGCCGGAGTTGACGGCCTTGGCGACCTTCTCCAGTTGGGTGAAGGCCTGGCTGACGCCTTGCCCGATGTCGCCACTGAACAGCATCCCCGTAGCTCCTCACTGGTCGTGACCGTGCGCTCCCGATTTGCAGGCTACCAATGCCAAAGTAGGACCCACCTGAACTTTGACGAAGAACAACCCGGTCCGGTTCCGCTGATCGGCTGAACGGTCAGGCCACCGTCGGGGTGCTGATCTCGCCACGGGAGGCGCGCAGGGCGATGTCCGTGCGGTGGTGGGAGCCGGCCAGGTGGACCTCCGCCACTCGGCGGTAGGCGTCCTCGCGGGCGGTTTCCAGTGAGTCGCCGTGGCCGGTTACCGACAGGACGCGGCCGCCGGCCGAGACTATGGCGCCGTCGTCGCGGCGGCGGGTGCCCGCGTGCAGGACGCCGTGGGTCTCGGCGCCCGTGATGACGTCGCCCGCGCGGGCTCGGCCCGGGTAGCCCTCGGCGGCCACGACCACCGTTACCGCGGCGCCCTCCTGCCAGTCGAGGGGCGGGTGGGCGGCCAGGGTGCCGGTGGCGGCGGCGTTCAGCAGGCCCGCCAGCGGGGTGCGCAGCAGCGCCAGCACCACCTGGGTCTCCGGGTCGCCGAAGCGGCAGTTGAACTCGATGACCTGCGGCCCCTCGGCGGTCAGCGCGAGGCCCGCGTAGAGCACGCCCGTGAACGGGCAGCCGCGCGCCGCCAGCTCGTCCACCACCGGCTGGATGATTTTTGCGACCACGTCGTCGATCAGGCCGGGAGGCGCCCACGGCAGCGGGGCGTACGCGCCCATGCCGCCGGTGTTCGGGCCGATGTCGTCGTCGCCGACGCGCTTGAAGTCCTGGGCGGGCACCATCGGTACCACGGATGTGCCGTCCACCAGGCAGAACAGCGACGCCTCCGGGCCGTCGAGGAACGACTCGAGCAGCACCGGGTGGCCGCCGTCGAGCAGCGTCATCGCGTGGGCGCGCGCGGCGGCCAGGTCGGTGGTGACCGCGACGCCCTTGCCGGCCGCCAGGCCGTCGTCCTTCACCACCCAGGTGGGTCCGAACCGGGCGAGTGCCGCGTCGAGCTTGGCCGGGTTGTCCACGACCTCGCTGTGCGCGGTCGGCACGCCCGCGGCGGCCATGACGTCCTTGGCGAACGCCTTGGAGCCCTCGATGCGCGCGGCCGGAGCGGACGGGCCGAAGCAGGCGATGCCCGCAGCACGCACGGCGTCCGCCGCACCCGCCACGAGCGGCACCTCGGGCCCGATCACCACCAGGTCGGCCCGCCACTCGACGGACAGCGCGGCGACCGAGGCCGGGTCGGTGACGTCGACGCCGTAGGACTCGGCGACCGAGGCGGTGCCCGCGTTGCCCGGCGCACACCCCAACGCCGTCACCGCAGGATCGTGGGACAGCGCGAGCACCAGCGCGTGCTCACGCGCGCCGGAGCCGATTACCAGAACACGCACGTGAGACAGGGTAGATGCCCGCACCGACGACGCCGTCCGCAGGGCTTCGACGTGCTGAAAGTGACGATTCAGCTCACGCCGAGGGCCTGTGCCGCGCCGGGGTGCAGGGGGACCGGGTCGGTGTCCTTGGCCGTCTCGCGGTCCAGGGCGTTCGCCGCCTTGTGGACCTGCACCAGTTCGTCCTTCTTGTCGAAGATCAGGTTGGTGATGGCGCACGCGTTGCCCGCCGCGAAATCACTCCGTACGAGCAGCAGGTTCGGCACCACGATGGTCGACACGTCCTCCGGCAGGCCGTACGTGTCGGCCGGTAGGTCGCCCGCCTCGTACACCGCGCTGATCTCCTGCATCTTGGGCAGCAGGTCGTCGATCGGGAGGAACTTCACGTCCGCGCCCATCGACGTTGTCAGGTCCGTCAGTTCCGGGGTGGGCAGGCCGCCGGACCAGAACAGGCCGTCGATCTGGCCGGACTTCATACCGTCCACCGTCGGGCGTAGCGCCAGGCGCTGTGCGGACACGTCGGCGGCCGGGTCGAGGCCCGCGGCGTCCAGCAGGCGGTTCGCGATCACCTCGGTGCCCGACTTCGGTGAGCCCGTCGAGATGCTCTTGCCCTTCATGTCCGCCACGCTGTTGATGCCGCTGTCCGCGCGCACCACCACCTGCGTGTAGTTCGAGTAGATCCTTGCCAGCGCGGTGATGTCCTGTGGTTCGCCGTCGAAGCTGGCCTTGCCCTCGATCGCGTCGGCGGCCGAGTCGGCCAGGGAGAACGCGATGTCGTAGTCACCGGCCACTAGTTGCTGGATGTTCTGCACCGACGCGCCGGTCTCGGCCGCCGTGGCACGCAGCTCGGTGTTGTCGCTGATCAGCTGCGCCAGGCCACCGCCGAGCGTGTAGTAGACACCGCCCGTGTTGCCCGTGGCGATGGTGATCCGGCCGTCCGCCGACTCGCACGCCACCTCGCCGTTCGCGCCCGTCTCCTCGGCCGCACCGTCGGTCTGCTTGCCTCCGCAGCCCGCCGCGACCAGGCCGAAGGCCAGCACGGCGACCGCGATCCTCGACGCTCGCATCATTGCGCTCCTTGTTCGGTAACGGTTTCCGGCGATCGTCGGCGCCCCAGCAGGTGCACGACGATCGCCACGACGACGAACCCGACGCCGATGGTGATCGACAGCGGTTGCAGGTACAGGAGGAGCAGCGCGGCCGGCACGCACAGCACCCGTTCCGGCCACTTCGCCGGCCCGAAGAGCCAGCCGCCGGTGACCACGGCCAGCGCGGCGACCCCGAGCCCGGACACGGCCAGCACCCACAGCACCGTGCCGGCATCTCGTTGCAGCAGCAGCGCCGATCCGTTGTCGGTCAACACGAACGCGATCGGCACGAGGAACGCCGGCAGCGTGTACTTCCACGTCTGCCACATGGTCTTCATGACCGAGCCGCCGGTGATGGCCGCCGCGGCGACGGCTGCCAGCGCCGTCGGCGGCGTGACCTCGGACAGGACCGCGTAGTAGAAGATGAACATCGCGACCTCGGCGTCGGCCACCCCGAGGTCGACCAGCGCTGGGCCGAGAATGACCCACGAGATGATGAACGACGCGGTCACCGGCACGGCCAGGCCGAGCACGCTCACCGCCACCGCGGCGAACACCACGGTCAGCACCAGCACCATCGTCTCGTTCGTCGCCAGCGCCTGTGCCACGTCGACCAGCGCGTCCGCGAGTATCTGGCCGAGCCCCGTCTTCGTGATGGTCGACGTGATCACGCCGGCCGCCGCGCAGACGGCGATCACCGGCAGCGCACTGCGGATTCCCTCGGCCAGCGAGTCGGCGATCGACCGGACCCAGCCGAGGATCGCCGCGCGCGACCGGTCGGCCACCAGCCGCGAGATCAACGCGAACGCCGCCGCGACCCCGGTGGCGTAGACGACGGCGGTGAACGGCGGGATGTCCAGTGCCAGGAACACCACGATGATCCCGAGCGACGCGAAGTGGTACCCGCCGCGCAGCAGCACCTTGCCGACGCTCGGCACCTCGATGTCGACGGGCTTCGCGCCGAACCGCCTGGCGTCGGCCTCCACGGCGAACACGATGCCCAGGTAGTACAGAACGGTCGGCAGGATCGCCCACAGCAGCACCGTCAGGTACGACGTCCCGAGATACTCGGCGATGATGAACGCCGCCGCACCGAGCGTCGGCGGCGACAGGATGGCGCCGATGCCCGACGCCGCGAGCAGACCGCCGGCGTTCTCCTTCGGGTAGCCCGCGCGGCGCAGCACCGGCCAGGTGATGGCGCCGAGGGTGACCGTCGTGGCCGTGCCGGAACCGGACACCGTGCCGAGCAGGAATCCCGACATGGCGGTGGTGCGGCCGGGTGCGGTGCGCGACTGACGGAACGCCGCGAAGCTCAGGTCCACGAAGAACTTGCCGGCCCCGGACGAGGCGAGCACCGCGCCGTAGATCGTGAACAGCACGATGTAGGTGGCCGCCACGTCCAGCGGGGTGCCGTAGAACCCGGTCGGGTCGTTGTAGAACCCGTTGATGATCTGGCTGAAGTCCACGCCGTCGTGCGCGATGTCCCAGTCGGGCAGGTACCCGCCGTAGTAGGAGTAGCAGAAGAACACCGCGCACACGATGGGCAGCACCGGCCCGGTGGTCCGCCGCGTCGCCTCCAGGATCAGGATCAGCAGCAGTGCACCGGCCACGATGTCCGAAGTGGACAGAAGGCCCCCGCGGTCCAGGAACGCGTCGTAACCACCGGCGAAGTCGCCGATCGCGATGGGCAGCACGGGGTAGAGGCCGACCAGCAACGCGGCCGCCGCGAATGCCCAGTCGACCGGGCCCGGGTTGTCGGTCTCGGTGTCGCCGCGTCGGCCTCTCGGCCGGTAACAGAGGAAGACCAGCGGCAACGTCAGACCGAGGAAGATCACCAGGTAGAACTGCCCACCCGTGGCGAACGGCCAGAACACCTGCTTGAGCACGAGCAGCGCGACGGCGATCGCGGCGCCCCAGACGAACTTCGCCCATGGACCGCTCAACTGCCGCGCCGGGCGCTCCTCGTCGCTCGCGCCCACCGGATCGACCGGTTCGGCGCGGTCGGCCGTGGCGATGCGAACGGGTTCGTCGTCGTCCGCGGTTGAGCTGGTCACCACCGGCAACCTACCGGTGACGGGCGTCACGTGATCTCATGCGTTATCGCAACGTGACCGGCGGGCCCCGTGCTGTTTCCCCTCGTCGGCAACGATCTGCAGGCATTTCGAACGAGGAGGAACCTGTGAGTTCGAAGTTCTTGCGCGCGGCGGCCATCGCGGCGGCCGCGCTGACCCTGGTGGGCGCCGCGCCCGCCGGCGCGGACCGCGCACCGGCCGCCCCGGCCACCGCTACGGCGTCCGACGATCTGCTGGTCGTCGGGCACCGCGGCGCGTCCGGCTACCGGCCGGAGCACACACTGGCCTCCTACGAGCTCGCCGCGCGGATGGGCGCCGACTACATCGAGCCCGACCTGGTGACCACAAAGGACGGCGTGCTGGTCGCCCGGCACGAGCCGGAGATCAGCGAGACCACGGACGTGGCCCAGCACCCGGAGTTCACCGACCGCAAGACCACGAAGTCGCTGGACGGCGTGGCGCTCACCGGCTGGTTCACCGAGGACTTCACGCTGGCCGAGCTGAAGACGTTGCGCGCCAAGGAACGCATCCCCGCCGTGCGCCAGCAGAACACCATCTACGACGACCGCTACCAGGTGCCCACCTTTCAGGAGGTCATCGAGCTGAGCAAGCGGCTGTCGCGGGAGCTGCGCCGGGACATCGGCATCTACGCGGAGACCAAGCACCCCACGTACTTCCGCAAGCAGGGCAAGGCACTCGAGCCGAAGGTGGTCGACGCGCTCAACCGCAACGGCCTCAACCGGCGCGGCGCCAAGGTGTACGTGCAGTCGTTCGAGGTGTCGAACCTGAAGGAGCTGGACCCGAAGCTGAACGTGCCGCTCGTGCAGCTGACCTCCGCGAGCGGTGCGCCGTTCGACTTCGTGGACACGGGCGACCCGCGCACGTACGCCGACATCGTGACCGCCGCGGGTCTGCGTGAGGTGTCCCGGTACGCCGACGGGCTGGGCCCGGAGAAGAGCCAGGTGATCCCGCGGGACGCGGCCGGTTTCCTGACCCGGCCGACCGCGCTGGTGGGGGACGCGCACCGGGCCGGGCTGGACGTGCACCCGTACACGTTCCGCGCGGAGAACCAGTTCCTGCCGGCGGACTTCCGGTCCTCCACGATTCCCGCCGAGTACGGCGACCTGTTCGCCGAGATCGAGGCATTCCGCGCGGCCGGGATCGACGGCCTGTTCACGGACAACCCGGATGTGGCGGTGGCCGCCCGGAACGAGCGGGCCGCGGCCTAGCCTCGCGTGCTCGCCCGGCGTCAGCGCTGGGCGAGCACGTACAGGCGCTGCGACGGGTACTCGCCGGCGTAGGGCGGTCGTTCGTGCCGGGCGGCGAGCGTGAGCCCGGCGTCGGTCACGAGCCCGGCCAACTCGTCGGAGCCGACCAGCGTGGCGCGTACGGACACCGGTCGGCCGAACCACTCGTCCGCGCCGGTCTCGCCGGTGCCGCCGTGCATGGCGACCAGGAGTTGGCCGCCGGGCACGAGGACGCGACGGAACTCGGCGAACGCCAGCGGCAGTTCGGGGCGCGGCAGGTGGATCACCGAGTAGAACGCGACAATCCCGCCGAGGGAGGCGTCGTCAGCGGGGATCGCCCGGAGATCGCCCACCCGGAACTCGAGGTCGGGATGCCGGCGCCGGGCCTCCTCGATGCCCTCGGGCGCGAGATCGACCCCGGCGACGCGGACCCCGCGATCGGCCAGGTACCGCGTGACGTGCCCGGCGGGCCCGCAGCCGAGATCGAGGACGGGGCCGTCGGCCGTGGCGGCGAACTCGTCGAGCAGGTCGCGGTCGAACGGCTTGCCGGCCAACTCGTCGGCGAAGGCGTCCGCGTAGTCGGCGGCCACCGCGTCGTAGGTGGCCCGGATGTCCGGCCAGTCCACGTCAGTCCGGCATCCTGGTCTGGGGGACCGCGTCCCCCTGGGCATCGGCGGCGAGACAGGTCCGGTTGCGCCCGGACGACTTGGCCTCGTACAGCGCGGAGTCCGCGGCCAGCAGAAGCGTGTCCAGGTGCGCGCCACTGTGCGGGTAGACGACCGCCCCGATGGAGGCGGCCAGTCCGTCGATCTCCACTCGGCCGTGGTTCGCGGTCGTGTGCACCTTCAGGTCCCCTATCCGGTCGCGGAGGCGGTCGGCGCGGGTCAGCAGGTCCGCGGTGTTGATGCCAGGCACCATCAGCACGAACTCCTCGCCGCCGAATCGGCCGGCGAGGTCATAATCCCGCGACTCCTTGCGGATCGCCTCGGCGACCCGCTTGAGCACCGCGTCCCCGGCGAGGTGGCCGTAGGTGTCGTTGACGTTCTTGAAGTGGTCGAGATCGATCATCAGGATGCCGACCGTAGTCCCGTCGCGCTCCGCTCTGGACAGCTCCCGGCGCGCCATCTCACTCCAGTGCAGTGCACTGGCGAGGCCGGTCTTCGGGTCGGTACGAGCCGCGCGCTCGTAGTGGTGCAGCAGCAGGCTGCGGTGGAGCAGCAGCAGCGGTGGAACGATCAGCAACGTGTACCAGGGGTCGCGCACCACGGCGAGCGCGGTGATGGCGCCGAGGCATAGCGCCGCGACCTCGATGGCGTAACCGCCGACGCTGCCGAGCGCGGTCCGCCCTGGCGTCTGCGGCGATGACACCAGGATGATCATCACGATCAGGCCGTGATTGACAAAGAACCGCGCCAGCCCGGCCAGGAACACGACGAACAGGCCCTGCCATCCGGTCGGGAGTCCGGGATACGCGCCGGCCGGGAGGCCCACCTGCAATGCGGCGGAAGCGGCATGGGTCGCCAGCACCACCGTCGCGGCGCTGTAGCACCACCGGAAGATCGGCGTGTGCACGACGCGCAGCCGCAGATGTGCATGCGTGAGCGCAACCAGGCCAACGGCCAGTGGAAGCGGCAGAACCAGGACAGCGGCGAAGGTCCACACCGATTTCAGGTCGACGAACGGAGCTTCTGCGCGCAGCGCCTCCCGAACCCGCTCGATTCCGCGCGCGGCCTCAAGGTGCACGATCGAACCGCCGGCGAGAACCGCGCAGACGATCCAGTCGGCGCGGTCGATCGACGCCCGAAACAGCGCAACCACGGACAACGCGATCGCCAGCAGCTCGATCGCCAGAACCAGGCCAAGCACCGACCGCGACAACGACCACACGGCCCAGCTACGCACGGAGCGCCGTGCGTTCGCAGCCACAGTTTTGCTCCAGGTCAGCGATCGTGGAGAATGTAAGTGGCTCATCGGAACTCGGACCGCCATAGCACACATAAACAGTAGCCACTTCCGCACGACCGGTCACGGGTAGTGCGGAAATTCTGTACGACCCGGCTCACGCAGCACGGAAATGACGAGCCACCTGGGAGGTGTCCCATGCGTGACTCCCACTGGTGATCAACCAGAGCTGTTGGCACGCCGCCACGACGCTGTCGCAACCAGCGCAGCCGCCGCGCCGAGGACGCCAGCGCCTGCCACCACCCAGGATGGCGACACCACGTCCGCCATCGCACCAGCGGCGACGACGCCCAACCCTTGGGCCACCCTCATGCTCGTAGAGGCCAGCCCGAACGCCTGGCCTCGGCGCGCGTCCGGAACCGCGCGGACGAACTCCGCTGCCGCGACGGTCTGGTACGCCGACGCAGCGCCGGAGATCGCCCACACCAGCACGACGAGCCACAGTGCGGGCTGGACAGCGGAGATGATCAAGACCGCGCAAGACAGCGTGGCCAGCGCACCGAGCAGGCGCAGCCGTGTGTCCGGCGTAACGAACCTCGTCAGCACCAGCATGCCGACTGCCGTGCCTGCCGGGTGCGCGGCGAACAGCAGGCCGACCGTCAGCGCGCCACCGCCGAGCTCGTTCGCGTATGGCACCGACAGACCCTCCGGCACCACGTAGAAGGCGGAGATGCAGGCGAGCGCGATCAGCGCCCGCAGCTTGTGGTCGTGCCAGACGAGACTCGCGCCGAGCCGCAAGGACGACAGCGTGGTGCGCTGACCGGCCCCCTCCTCGTCCGGCGGGACAGGCCGGTCCGCCAGCCCGAAGCGGACCAGCAGCGCGGACACCACGAACGTCAGAGCGTCCAACCCGAGCGCGACGTGCACCCCGAGGAAGGCCACGAGCGCTCCGCCGGACACGTAGCCGGCGAGCTGGGCCATCTGGTAGGTCAGGTTGACAACGCCCTGGCCGACGACGAAACGGTCGCCCTCCAGAATCGAGGGCAGCACAGCGGCGCGAGCGGCGTTGAACGGTGAGGCCAGCAGCTGCACGGCGATCAGCAGCACGGCCAGCACCAGGATCGGCATGCCGGGGATGGCCATCAGCCCAACCAGCACCGCGCGGGCGACGTCCGTGACCACCATGAGCTCGCGGCGGCGGTAGCGGTCGGCCAGCCCCGAGAGCAGCGGCCCGCCGATCAGATCCGGCAGGAAGGTCAGCGCGTAGGTGAGAGCGGTCAGCGCCGCGGAGCCCGTCCGCTCGAAGACCAGCAGCGACAGGGCGACGCGGGCGAGCTGGTCGCCGGCCACGGACAGTGCCTGCGCGAGCCACAGTGCACGGAACTCGCCGACCGCGAAGACCTCGCCGAAGGTGGCGGTCTGTCGGTCGTCCCCAGTCACGCGGTGCCCTCCCCAGAGCTCACACCTCGATCATCGTGCCTACCGACGGAAACGTGATGGGCTCGCACAGTAGCCGATGCCGAGCCGCCCGCACCCTAGAATGGGAAAGTGTTTGTGGGTTCAGCCGGTGAGTGAGTGGCGGACGATCGTCTGCTCGCGGCCCGGGCCGACACCCACGGCCGAGATCCGGGCCCCGCACAGTTCTTCCAGGCGCAGGACGTAGGCCTTGGCGTTCGCCGGCAGGTCGTCGAACGTCCGGCACTCCGAGATGTCCTCCCACCAGCCGGGAAGTTCCTCGTACACGGGGATCGCGTGGTGGACGTCCGTCTGGGTCATGGGCATCTCGTAGATGGTCTCGCCGTTGACCTTGTAGCCGATGCAGACGGGGACCTTTTCCAGACCGGACAACACGTCCAGCTTCGTGAGGAAGTAGTCGGTGATGCCGTTGACCCGCGAGGCGTACCTGGCGATCACCGCGTCGAACCAGCCCGTGCGGCGGGAGCGGCCAGTGGTCACGCCGAACTCGCCGCCCGTCTTGCGCAGGCGTTCGCCCATCTCGTCGTGCAGTTCCGACGGGAACGGGCCCGAGCCGACGCGGGTGGTGTACGCCTTCAGGATGCCGATCACCGTGGTGATCCGGGTGGGACCGATGCCGGACCCGGCGGAGGCGCCGCCGGCCGTCGGGCTGGACGACGTCACGAACGGATACGTGCCGTGGTCCACGTCCAGCAGCGTGCCCTGGGAGCCTTCGAGCAGCACCGTTTCGCCGCGCTCCAACGCCTGGTTCAGCAGCAGGCGGGTGTCGGCGATGCGGTGCTGGAACTTCTCACCCGACTCGAGCACGGCGTCGACCACCTGCTCGGGGTCCAGAGCCTTGCGGTTGTAGACCTTCACGAGGATCTGGTTCTTCACGTCGAGTGCGGCCTCGACCTTCTGCCGCAGGATCTTCTCGTCCAGCAGGTCCTGCACGCGCACACCGACACGGGAGACCTTGTCCTGGTAGGCCGGGCCGATGCCCCGACCCGTGGTGCCGATCTTGGCCTTGCCGAGGTAGCGCTCGGTCACTTTGTCGATGGCCACGTGGTACGGCATGATCAAATGCGCGTCCGCGGAGATCAGCAGTCTGGACGTGTCCACATCGCGCTTCTCCAGGCCGGCCAGCTCGGTGAGCAGCACGCCGGGGTCGACCACCACGCCGTTGCCGATCACGTTGGTCACGCCAGGGGTGAGGATGCCCGAGGGGATGAGGTGCAGGGCGAAGTCCTGACCGTCCGGAAGCACCACCGTGTGCCCGGCGTTGTTCCCACCCTGGTAGCGCACCACCCACTGGACGCGCTCGCCCAGCAGGTCGGTGGCCTTGCCCTTCCCTTCGTCGCCCCACTGGGCGCCGATGAGCACGATGGCCGGCATGTGAAACTCCCGGATGTTCAGCAGACATTTCAGGGGCGAATTGCCGGTGATTGAGCGTAGACCAGGAGACGGCCGGTGGCTGCACTAATACTGGGTTGTGGGACCGCCGTCACCAGCGGTGACTGGCAGAAGTTGGCCGCGAGCAGGGAGTCACGGGTCGTCGAGACACCCGCCACACCCGGCCGGTCGGACGTCGATCCGCTGGTCAAGGACGAGTCGGTCGACCGGCTGGTGGTGCACGGAACCGACGCCGACCTGGCCGCAGTGGTGCTCCGGCTCATGCGGCTGGAGCGGCTGGACGTCCCCGTCGGATTCGTCCCGCTCGGCCGCGGGTCGGCGGTCGCCCGGTTGTGGGAACTGCCGGCCGCCCCGATCGAGGTGGCGCTCACCGGGGGTGTTCGCCGGCTGCCGCTCATCCGGGACGACGCGGGCGGGGTGCTGCTCGGCCTCGGCGTGCTGGCCCCCGCGCGCGGCACCGTCTACTGCGACGACCAGCTCGCGCTGCGGGGTTCGGCCGAGCGGATCGAGGTCGCCCCGGACCCGGCCGGGGAGCTGACCGTGCGCGTCGTGCGCCGGGGCTTCCTGCGCAACCGGACGGAGACGTTCGCCGGCCGTGCCGTGCAGTTCGGCGTCGATCCGGTGGCCCCGACCCGCGACGGCGTCACCTACCCGCGTCCCATGGAGCGCTGGACCTGGTACCGGCACACGGAGGATCTCCTGGTGTGCAGCGATGTTGTCCCTGCGCGCAACGAGAGGTGACGGCACCGGTCGACCCGGCATGGGATGAGGGCCGGGATCGACACGGGAGGTAGACCATGTTGGGCACCATCGGGCTCGTGCTCGCGCTGACTGTGGGCGCGGCGCCGGGCCCCGCGGTCGCGGCCGACACCATTTCGGCGGACCGGGCGACCGTGCGGGAGTACCCGGGGCGGCTGGTGCTGGCCAACGCGGCCGCCGGCGACCCGGCGGAGGTGACCGCCTACTGCGGCGACTGGGTCCGGGTGCGCCTCACGCCCCGGCACGCGATGGCCACGCCCGTCGGCTGGGTGCTTCGTGGGCACCTGACCAGGGCGAGCCGGCCGGGCGGACTGGACGGCGTGCCCGAGCGGTGCGGTACGGACAGCGGCCGGTGGCGTGACTGGGTGGGTGCCATCAACGCGCCGTTCCACTCGTTGCGCCAGGTCGACGGCGCCTGGCGACGCATCGTGTTCGGCACGGGCGTGACGCTCGCGGCGACCCCGGACTGCGTGCCGTCCATGAACTACGTACGGCACTCGAACGCCCCGGACGCCGTCGATCCGGCGCAGCGGGTGACCGGACTGGACCTGTCGAAGGTGAGCTACCGGTACGTGACCACCGACGGCGCGATCGCGCTGGTGAGCGCGCCGCGGCCGGGTGGCACCTACGGCATCTGGAGTTTCGTGCCGGCGCGGTGCGTGCAGCCGAAGGGTGGCCGCGAGACCGTGTACTTCAACGAGCCCGTGGTGCAGCTGCGGGACATCTCCGGGCTGAAGACGGGCGTCGGCTACTCGAACGCGACCATCCGCTCGCGGGGTTGCACGGGTGCGCTGCCCAGCCCGGCGCGGCCGAACTTCGGCTACTGGCCGGACCCGGAGGCCGGCAACCGCCCGCCCTGCCCGGTGTGAGCTTTCCTTGCGAGCGCAAAGAGTTTGCTACAAGTACATCAACTTTTCCGGGATGCGCCGCCTTCGTGGCCGACAGTGAGATCGCAGTTCTCACCATGGAGGAAAGAATGCGTACCCTGCTCATCGCGTTTGTCCTCACGCTCGCCGCGGGCCTGCTCGGTTCCGGCTCGGCGAGCGCCACCCCACCCAACATCCCCAGCGAGGCCACCGCCCGCTCCGAACTGGCGGCGCTGCGCGTCGCGGCCGACGGTTCGAGCGACGGTTACTCGCGTGACCTCTTCCCGCACTGGAACACGGTTTCCGGCTCGTGCAACACCCGCGAGACCGTGTTGCGCCGGGACGGCTCGAACGTGGTCGTCGGCTCGGACTGCTACCCGGACTCGGGCAGCTGGTACAGCCCGTACGACGGCGCCACCTGGCCTCTCGCGTCCGATGTGGACATCGACCACATCGTGCCGCTCTCGAACGCCTGGCGTACCGGGGCGCGGTCGTGGACCCAGTCGAAGCGCACCCAGTTCGCCAACGACCTGTCGAACCCGCAGCTGATCGCGGTCACCGACAACGTCAACTCGTCCAAGGGCGACCAGACCCCGGCCACCTGGAAGCCGTCCCGCACGGCCTACTGGTGCACGTACGCGAAGATGTGGGTCCGCACCAAGTACCGGTACGCGCTGACCGTCAACTCGGCGGAGAAGTCCGCGCTCACCACGATGTTGGATCGCTGCTAACCCGTTCGGCCCCGGCCGGAAGTCGGGAATTCCTGGCGTTTCCCCCAGATCATTGTCTCGTTCACCCGGGTAACGGACAGTCGGTGACATGTTCACCAAGTCGGGGAAAGTTCGGGTAATAGGTGCATCCTTACTAGTGGCGGCGGGATCGCTGCTCGGTCTGACCGGGTCAGCGAGCGCGATCCCGCCGGACATACCCAGCGCGGAGACGGCCCGTACGGAGCTTGCCGCGCTGACCGTCGCGCCGGACGGCTCGATGGACGGCTACGACCGGGACAAGTTCCCGCACTGGAACACCGTCGAGGGCAGCTGCAACGTCCGCGAGATGGTTCTGCAGCGAGACGGTGAGGGCGTCGAGGTGGACGGCGACTGCGCTCCGACCTCGGGCAGCTGGACCAGCCCGTACGACGGCGACACGTGGACGGCGCCGGCCGACGTCGACATCGACCACATGGTTCCGCTGGCCGCCGCGTGGCGCAGTGGCGCGGCCGGCTGGAGCGCGGAGCAGCGCGAGACGTTCGCCAACGACCTCAGCGGGCCGCAGCTGTGGGCGGTCACCGACAACGTCAACCAGGAGAAGGGCGACAGGACGCCCGAAGCCTGGAAGCCACCGCTCGAGTCGCACTGGTGTGAGTACTCACGGGCCTACACGCACGTGAAGTCTGAGTACGACCTGACGGTGAACAGCGCGGAGAAGGGCGCTCTCGAGGAGATGCTGGCCACCTGCTGACCGGCGGTAACGTCGCGGCGTGATCACGAGTTGCGCCCGGCGGTGTCGGCGACGTTCGCCAAACGACACGCCGCGACGCACCCGCTCGTCACGCTCAGCAAACTCGACGTGATCGCTGCGCAGGGATGCGCAGGGAATCGACGGGGTCAGCATGTGCACGGTCGCGGCGGCGGCGTCTCACTCGCCCAGGTGCAGTACTCCTTCCGCAGCAAGGACGCGCTGATCAGAGCGGTTTCGCCGCGGTCGGCGAGCAGTACTTGACGGCCGTCGAGAAACCAACTGCTCGACCAGCGCGAGGCGGTCTGGCGGTGGCTGCCGCTCGACGAGGAGCGGGAGATGTGGTCGCGGATCTGACTCGCGCTGATCGACGGCTACACCTGCCTGCCGATCGAGGAACGCGCCGACGACGATCGGCGCGTTCCTCGATGCTCAGGCCAGTCCCAGCTGGGCCGGGGCCTCCGGGTCCGAGTCGGCCAGGAAGGTGCTGCAGCGGTCGTACTCCTCGGCCTCTCCGATGGCCTGCGCGGCGCGGGCCAGCGCCGCGAGCGCACGGAGGAAACCGCGGTTGGGGCGGTGCGCCCACGGGATCGGGCCGTGGCCCTTCCAGCCGGCACGCCGCAGCTGGTCGAGCCCACGGTGGTAGCCCGTGCGGGCGTACGCGTAGGCGGCCACCGGGTTGTTCTCGGTCAGCGCCAGCTCGGCCAGCGCGGCCCAGCCCTCACTGAAGTCGGGCCACTGGGTGACCACCTTCGCCGGCTCGGTGCCGGCCTCCAGTGCGGACTGCGGTTCCGGCCGGTCGGGCAGCTGGGTGGCCGGCGGGCCGCCGAACAGGTTCTCCTGCAACGTCATGCTCTCAGCCTGCCAGCATTCGACCGGCGGACTTCAGGTGCTCGCACGCCTGGGTGATGCGCGCGGCCATCGCCTGCTCGGCCGCCTTCAGGTAGCTGCGCGGGTCGTAGGCCTTCTTGTTGCCCACCTCGCCGTCGACCTTCAGCACGCCGTCGTAGTTGGCGAACATGTGCGCGGCCACCGGACGGGTGAACGCGTACTGGGTGTCCGTGTCGATGTTCATCTTCACGACGCCGTAGGACAGGGCCTCGTGGATCTCCTCGAGCATTGAGCCGGAGCCACCGTGGAAGACCAGCTCGAACGGCTTGGAGCCGGCCTCGAGACCGAGTTTCTCGGTCGCCACCTCCTGGCCGCGCTTGAGCACCTCGGGCTTGAGCTTCACGTTGCCCGGCTTGTAGACGCCGTGCACGTTGCCGAACGTCGCGGCCAGCAGGTAACGACCACGCTCGCCGGAGCCGAGCGCGTCGATCGTCTTCGTGAAGTCGCCCTCGGCCGTGTACAGCTTCTCGTTGATCTCGTGCGCGACGCCGTCCTCCTCGCCGCCGACCACGCCGATCTCGACCTCGAGGATGATCTTGGCTTTGGCCGCCTGGTCGAGCAGCTCGGACGCGATCGTCAGGTTCTCGTCCAGGTCGATGGCCGAGCCGTCCCACATGTGGGACTGGAACAGCGGCTCCTGGCCGGCCGCCACCCGCTCCTGCGAGAGGGCGATCAGCGGCCGTACGAAGCCGTCGAGCTTGTCCTTGGGGCAGTGGTCGGTGTGCAGCGCGACGTTCACCGGGTACTTCTGTGCGACCACGTGGGCGAACTCGGCCAGCGCGACCGAGCCGGTGACCATGTCCTTGACCTTGGTGCCGGAGGCGAACTCGGACCCGCCGGTGGAGACCTGGATGATGCCGTCGCTCTCGGCCTCGGCGAAGCCGCGGAGGGCAGCGTTGAGCGTCTCGGATGAGGTCACGTTGATGGCGGGGAATGCGAACTCGTTCGCCTTGGCCCGGTCCAGCATCTCCGCGTAGACCTCGGGTGTGGCGATGGGCATCGGTACGTCCTCCTCGGGGCTGGACAGAGCCGTCGAGGCAGATCCTACGAGCCTCGACGGCTCAGCTCATCGTCTGTCGAGCGAGCTGTGCTGAATCATTTCAGAACAGGCCCCAACACACGCAAGGTCGCCAGCGTGTCCTTATTCAGTACTTGCACGATCACCTGGTCGGCACCCGCGTCGCGATGCGCCTGCACCCTGGCCCGGATGGCCTCCTCGTCCCCCCACGCGGTCAGCCCGTCGACCAGCCGGTCGCTGCCGCCGCCGGCCAGGTCTTCCTCGGTGAACCCGAGGCGGAGCCAGTTGTTCGTGTAGTTCGGCAGCGTCAGGTAGAACTCGAGCGCCTCCCGCGCGAGACCGCGCGCCACCTCGGGGTCGGTCTCCAGCACGACCTTCTGCTCCGTCACCAGGAGCTTGTCCGGGCCCAGGATCTCGCGTGCCCGCGCCGTGTGCTCGGGGGTCGTGTAGTACGGGTGCGCGCCCGCCGCCCGCTCGGCCGCCAGCGCGAGCACTCGCGGGCCGAGCGCGGCGAGCACGCGACCCTCGACCGGCACGCCGCCCGCGTCCAGGCCGTCGAGGTAGTTGACCAGCTTCTCGTACGGCTTCGTGTACCGGTCGCCGATGAGCGGCCGGTGCCCGACGCCGATGCCGACGAGCAACCGGTCCGGGTAGGCGCCAGCCACTCGGTGATAGCCCTCGGCGGTCGTCTCCGGCGGCGCGTCCCAGACGTTCACGATGCCCGTGCCCACGACGAGGCCCCTCGACCTCGCGAGAACCGGCTCGACCGAGGTCAGGTCCGGGCTCGGGTTCGCGCCGACCCACACTGTGCCGATGCCGAGGTTCTCGACCTCGGCCAGCGCGTCCGCGTCGTCGAACAGTGCCCAGCCCGTGCGGCCCCACAAGCCGATCTTGCCGATCTCCATGCCTGGTCCTCCGATTGTCTTCGATAGGTATCGAAGACAACTTTACCGAAGACCCGCTAATTCCCGATGGGCGTGCCGACCCGCTGCACCCGCTGGGTGCCCGCCCGCACCCGGTAGGACCGGGCGTAGGCGAGCGCGCTGGCCGGGTCGGCGCGGTTGGCCAGGTAGTACCAGTCCATCTGCGCGCCGGCCGGGGTCACCTCCAGCACCGAGGCGCCGTGCGAGTCCAGCTCGCAGTACTTGATGTGCCGGTTCAGCGTCTGGATGGCCGCCTCGAGGACGATCGACGTGGTGCGCGGCGGCACCCCGAGGATCTCGTCGAAGTTGTCCGACGTGACGGAAGTGCAGACGAACTCCGTGGCCACCGACGGAGACAGCGGGTAGAGCCCGGCGTTGCGCGAGACGTCGCTCGCCCACGACGAGTGGATGTCGCCCGTGAGGAACACCGTGTCGCGGATCCCGTTGTCCGCCAACGTGTTCAACAGCCGGCGCCGGTCGGCCGCGTAGCCGTCCCACTGGTCGGGGTTGATGGAGATGCCCTCACTCGGCAGCCCGAGCAGCTCGGCCAGCGCACGCAGCTGTTCGGCCGGCAGCGGCGGGAGCTGCAGCTGGGCCACCATCACCGAGGTGCCCACGAGCTTCCACTGCGCACCGCTGTTCACGAGTCCCTGCTCGAGCCAGGCCATCTGCTCGGGTCCGGTGATCGTGCGGTTCGGGTCGTCGGCGCCGCCGTCGCCGATGCCCACCTGCTGCGAGCGGTAGCTGCGCAGGTCCAGCAGGGACAGCTCGGCCAGCAGGCCGAACCGCAGGCGCCGGTAGATGCGGTCGGCCTCGGTACGGACGGGCATCCACTCGAAGTACGCCTGGTGCGCCGCCGCCTTGCGCGCCGCGTAGTCGCCCTCCGTGTCGGGCTGATGGTTCTCGGCGCCGCCCGACCAGGCGTCGTTGGCGACCTCATGATCGTCCCAGGTGGCGATCACCGGGACGGTCGCGTGCAGCCGCTGGAGGTGCTCGTCGGTCTTGTACTGCGCGTGCCGCTGGCGGTAGTCGGCCAGCGACACCATCTCGTTGGCCGGCAGGTGCTGGCGCGGACCGCCGGCGTCGGCCGCGTACTCGTAGACGTAGTCGCCGAGGTGCAGGACGGCGTCGAGGTCGCCGCGTTCGGCCAGGTACCGGTAGGCGGCGAAGTAGCCGTGCTGCCAGTTCGAGCAGGAGACCACGCCGAAGCGCAGCCGGGAGACGGCCGCCGTGGCCGCCGGCGCCGTGCGGGTGGTGCCGACCGCCGAGACCGCGCCGCCCAGGGAGAACCGGTAGTAGTACGTGGTCGCGGGGGCGAGCCCGGCCGCGTCGACCTTGACCGTGTGGTCGCGGGCGGGACCCGTGGCCGCCGCGCCGGAGCCGACGACGGTCGTGAACGCCGGGTCACTCGCGATCTCCCAGGTCACCTCCACATCCGGGCCCTGGCCGGAGCCGGGGGTGGCGTCCGGGGTCGGCGTGACCCGCGTCCACAGCACCACCGCGTCCGGCAGCGGGTCCCCGGAGGCGACCCCGTGTGAGAAAACCGGCTCGGCCGCGGCCGCCGACGGGATGGCGACCGTGCCGCCGATCACCGCCCCGACCGTCGCGACTCCGGATGCCTTCAGTACCGACCGACGATCGAGAACGTGATCCATGGTTCGGATCCTGCTCCAGCAACCCCCTGTGACATACAGCCGTTTCGCGTAAACATTCGGTACACATTTACCATCTACTCGCAGTAGGTTACTCGTGGTAAGTTCGGGCGGAAGCCACTCAGCGAGGAGGCACGAGATGTTCGGCAGGGAACGCGACTTGCGGGGCAAAGTCGTGCTGATCACCGGTGCGGCCAGGGGCATCGGCGCGGGCGTCGCCCGTGATCTGGCGACCAAGGGCGCCACCGTGGCGCTCGTCGGCCTCGAGGCCGAGGAGCTGGCCAAGGTCGCCGCCGACTGCGGACCCGACGCCGGCTGGTGGGAGGCCGACGTCACCAGCTGGGCCGACCTCGAGAAGGCCACGGCCGCCGTGGTCGAGCGGTACGGCCGGATCGACGTCGTGCTGGCCAACGCGGGCATCGCCGCCACCGGCTTCACCCGGTCCATCGACCCGGCGGCGTTCGAGCGGGTCATCGACGTCGACCTGCTCGGCGTGTGGCGCACCGTCCGGGTGGCGCTGCCACACCTCATCGAGAGCAAGGGCTACGCGCTGCTCGTGTCGTCGCTCGCCGCGATCGTGCACATCCCGGGCAACGCCGCGTACTCGGCGGCCAAGGCCGGGGTCGAGGCGTTCGCCAACTCGCTGCGCGCGGAGGTCCGCCACCTCGGGGTGGGGGTCGGCGTGGTGCACCCCACCTGGATCGCCACGGATATGGTCAACACGGCCGACCAGCACCCGGTGTTCGGGCCGCTGCGCCGTGCCGGCAAGGGCCTGGCCAGCAAGACCTACCCGCTGTCGGTGGCCGTCGACCTGATCAGCGCGGGAGTGGCCAAGCGGGCGAGGGTGGTGCACGTGCCGGGCTGGGTCGGCGTGTTGAAGGTCTTCCGCGCGGTGGTGCCGAGGGTGGTCGACCTGGTGGCGCGCGGCATGGTCCCGGCGGCCGACAAGGCAGCGCTCGCCGACATCGAGAAGCGCGGGCTGGCCGAGTCGAGCCTCGTCGGGCCCGGTGCGCGCGCTGCGGCCCGCAGTTCGGGTGCGCTATAACCGAGGCCCACGAGTCGGGAGGCGCGGATGTCGCGACGGGCGCAGATTGTCATGACGCCGGAGGAAATCACCGACTTCCTCGCGAACGGCAAGGTCGCGACATTGGCGACGATCGGCCCGAACGGCAGGCCGCACGTGGTGCCGCTCTGGTACGTCCCCCAGGGCGACGTGATCACCACCTGGACCTACGCCAGCTCGCAGAAGGCGGCGAACCTCCGCAGGCTCCCGCAGGCGACCGTGCTCGTCGAGTCGGGCAACACCTACGAGCAGCTGCGCGGCGTCTCCATGGAGTGCGACGTGGAGCTGCTGGAGGACACGGAGAAGGTCGCGCGGATCGGCGTCGAGCTGACGAAGCGCTACAACTCGAACCAGGAGGTGGCCACGGCCGCCACCCAGTTCGTGCGCATCCAGGCGCGGAAGCGGATCGGCCTGGTGCTCACGCCCACGAAAATCGTCAGCTGGGACCACCGCAAGCTAGGCGGTACCTACTGAGCCGAGGACGACCTTCCACTCGTGGATCGTGCGGGACGCGGCCACCGCGTCGACCGTGTACGGGTCCTCGGCCAGCAGCTGGTCCAGCTCGGCCGCGTCCTCGACCTGGTAGATCGCGAAACCGGCCGAGTCGTCCGCCCACGGGCCGGCCGCCGCGACCTTGCCCCGCTCCGCCAGTTCACCCAGGTAGGCGCGGTGCTTGGGACGGCTCGACTCGAGGCGGTCGCGATCGTCGACGTAAGTGGTCTCCACGGTGAACCAGGCCATGGGCCAACGGTACCGACGACCGGTACGGTTCCCTGTGTGACAGGGGAACTCAACGCGGAACGGACGGTCGAACGCACGCTCGGGCATCTCCGGGCCATCGACACCGGCAGCTTTCCCGTCCCCGGAGCACAGACCCCGCTCACTCTCGAGGACCTCTACCGCACCCACCGGATGCGGCTGGTCCGGCTGGCCCTGCTGCTGGTCGACGAGCCGGCGACCGCCGAGGACGTGGTCCAGGAGGCGTTCACCGGGCTGCACCGCAACTGGGGCAACCTGCGGGACGCGGCGGCCGCCGTCGGCTACCTGCGCACGGCGGTGGTCAACGGCTCACGCAGCGTGCTGCGCCGCCGCAAGACCGCCCGCGAGTACACCCCGCCGCACCAGGTGAACGCCCGGTCTGCCGAGAGCCTGGCCATGCTGACGGCCGAGCACCAGTCGGTGGTGCGCGCGTTGTCGCAGCTGCCGCCCCGCCAGCGTGAGGTGCTCGTGCTGCGCTACTACGGCGACCTGAGCGAGGCCGAGATCGCCGAGGCGGCCGGCATCTCCAAGGGCACGGTCAAGTCGACCGCCTCCCGGGCGCTGGACGCACTGCAGAAGATCATGCGGAGCCCGAACAACTAGAACGCGTCCCGCATCACCGAGTCGGACTCGGGCGAAGGCGGAGCGGGACGTTCCTCGGGGCGCCACGGTTCGAGGTAGTCGGGGGTCAGCTCGGCGAGACTCGCCAGCGCTGCCGCATATGCCTCTTCCACTGAAGTGGTCAAGGCCGACTCGTCACCGGGCAGGGCACTGCCGGGGGCGATCTTCACGTGGTCCAACCGCCCACCGGGTCGACCCACAGGGTGACCGTGCCCGCCACCTGTCGCATGGCCTGTTCGATCCGTTCGTTGAACACGGCGGCC
This sequence comes from uncultured Actinomycetota bacterium, assembly GCA_963826035.1. Lineage (GTDB taxonomy): Bacteria > Actinomycetota > Actinomycetes > Mycobacteriales > Pseudonocardiaceae > Actinophytocola. Next base: position 84,052 of record CAWGVZ010000014.1, read on the forward strand.
TCTCAGTTGATGGGGTTGGCGGTATTGCGCTTCCAGGCATCGCGCTTGGGCGTGTGGGTGCCCGGCAACGTAGCCGGCGATCCCGGCGATCAGCCCGGCGATCTCCGCCCAGGTCAACTCGAACGCGTCGGCCAGGTCCTCCAGTACCTTGCCGACTTCCTGCGCCGGTATGCACACGTCCGCGATCGTGCCCTGCAGCGAGTCCACGAGAACCGGCTTCAGCGCCGGGAGAGGACTGCCGTGTTCCCGGTTGATCCGGTCGATCATGCCTACGACCTGCCAGAAATCCATGTCAGCGCTCCTCCTGGTCCGGCTCGTGCCCGGTGGGCCGGTCGGGCTCGCCTGCCGTGGTCGGCCGGTCAGGCTCGCGGCTCGCCGGAGAAGTTCAGCGCGGGCGGCAACGCCACGTTCCCGAACGCTCCAGCCGGGACCGGTCTCCGTTCGTCCATGTCGACAACTTCACGTCAGATGTCACATACGACGCCCGAACGGTTACCCCAGTTGCCGTTACCTCTCACCCAACCGACTTGATACATTGTTAATGATCCCCAATTCGTTTCGAGCGGCTATGGTATAGACCAATAGTGTTCGGGGCAGGGCTCGAGGGATGTGGCATGGCTGCACAACTGATCACCGGGGGACGGGTTGCGACGCCGGAAGGCGTGCTCGATCCGGGGTGGGTGCACGTGGTTGACGGCGCGATCCAGGCGGTCGGCGTCGGACCGGCACCGACGTTGAACGCGACCGTGACCGATGCGGCCGGCGCGTGGGTGGTCCCCGGGTTCGTGGACATCCACTGCCACGGTGGCGGCGGGGCCGCGTTCACCGATCCCGCGCAGGTCCGGCAGGCGGTCGACGCACACCGCCGGCACGGCACCACCACCATGCTCGCGAGCCTGGTCACCCGGCCGGTACCCGAGCTGGTCGAGCAGGTGGCGGCGCTGTCCGAACTGGTGTCCGACGGCCTGGTGGCCGGCATCCACCTCGAGGGCCCGTTCCTGTCGGCCGCCCGCTGCGGCGCGCACGACCCGGCGCTGCTGCGCCCGCCGGACGCCGTGTCCGTGGACGCGCTGTTGGCCGCCGCGCACGGCACCATCCGCATGGTCACCGTCGCCCCCGAGCTGGAAGGCGCGGTGCCGGCCGTGAAGCGCCTGGTCGACGCCGGGGTCATTGCGGCCGTCGGGCACACGGACGCGCTCGCCGAGGACGTCCTGCCGGCCGTCGACGCCGGGGCGAGCGTGGCGACCCACCTGTTCAACGGCATGCGGCCGCTGCACCACCGCGAGCCCGGCCCGATCGGCGTGCTGCTCGACGACGAGCGGGTGACCGTCGAACTCATCTGCGACCTGGTGCACCTGCACCCGACGATCGTGCGGCTGGCCGCGCGGCACGCGGGTGCCGGCCGGACGGCGCTGATCACCGACGCGATCTCGGCGGCCGGCGCGGGCGACGGGGTGTACGACATCGGCGGCCTCGAGGTCGACGTGACCAACGGCGTGCCGACCCTCGCGGGCGGCGACGCGCTGGCCGGCAGCACGCTCACCATGGACCTGGCGTTCCGCAACATGGTCCACGGCTGCGGGCTGGGCGTGCTGGACGCGGTGGCCGCGGCGAGCACCCGGCCCGCCGAGCTGCTCGGCCTCGGCACGGTCACCGGGCGGATCGCCGCCGGGCTGGCCGCCGACCTGGTGCTGCTCGACCAGGGCCTGTACCCGACGGCCGTCATGCGACGCGGCGACTGGGTGCAGGAGGTAGCTTCGACCCCATGAGCCAGGGTGAGGACCCGGAGCAGCTGATCGCACAGGCGCTGCGAGCGCATGTGGCGCGCACCCCCATGCCGGCGCCCACCGACGACCGCACGACCGCCCATCAGTCGGGCCAGCAACTGGGCGGCTTCGGACTGCTGTCCGGCAGCGATGTGGCCAGCCCGCTGCCCACCCCGGACCCGGAGACCGTGGGGAGTGGCCCGGCCACCGCCACCGACGCATCCGTGCTGACCAGCCGCCTGGCGACCGAGCCGAGGGTGCCGGCCGCGCTGGTCCTCCTGCTGGCTGTCCTGCTCGGACTCGCCGCCGGTGCGGTCGTGGGGCTGTTGACCCTCATCTAGATCACCGGACTACTGCCGTAACCTTGAGCACCGTGACGCTTACCGCCGCCGTGGACACGATGTCGATCCTGCCGTCCTGGCTCGACCCTCAGATCATTCTCGAGGGTATGGGCGGCTGGGCACTCGCCGTGCTGTGCCTGATCATCTTCGCCGAGTGCGGCCTGCTGGTCGGGTTCTTCCTGCCGGGCGACTCGCTGCTGTTCATCGCGGGCCTGTTCGTGGCCACGGGCAGCATCGACTCGCCGCTGTGGTTGGTGTGCGTGATCGTCACGGTGTGCGCGTTCGTCGGCAACGTGACCGGCTACTGGATCGGCGCAAAAGCCGGCCCGGCCATGTTCAACAAGCCGAACTCCAAGCTGTTCAAGAAGGAGTACGTCGACAAGACGCACGAGTTCTTCGAGAAGTACGGCGCACGGGCGATCGTGATGGCCCGGTTCGTGCCGATCGTCCGGACGTTCATCACGGCCATGGCCGGCGTCGGCCGGATGGACGCGAAGAAGTTCTTCGTCTACTCGGCCGTCGGCGGCGTGCTGTGGGCCACCGGCATCACCGTGCTCGGCTACTTCCTCGGTGAGGTCCAGTTCGTGAAGGACAACCTCGACGCGATGCTGATCCTGATCGTGCTGATCTCCGTCATCCCGATCATCATCGAGGTGATCAAGGCGCGCCGCGAGAAGAAGCACGTGACCCGGCAGGTGGCCGACGACGCGACCGAGGTCATCGACCGCGTCACCTGAGCGGCTACATGGCGAACATCGACCCCGGGTTGAACAGGTTGTCCGGGTCGAGCGCCGCCTTCAGCGATCGGTGCACACGCATGCCGACCGGGCCGATCTCGCGCTCCAGCCAGTCCCGCTTGATCTTGCCGATGCCGTGCTCGCCGGTGACCGTGCCGCCGAGCGCGAGGCCCGCCGCCAGGATGTCGTTGAACGCCGTGTTCGCGCGCTCGAACTCCGACTCCGACGAGGCGTCGTAGACGATCGTCGGGTGCATGTTGCCGTCGCCCGCGTGGCCGACGACCGCGATCCGCAGGCCGACCTCGGCGCTGATCCGCTCGCAGGCGGCGATCAGCTCGGCGATCCGGGTCCTCGGCACGCACACGTCGTCGGTCATCCACGCGCCGTAGAGCTCCAGTGCCCCGAGCACGGCCCGGCGCGCGGCGAGCAGCAGCTGCCCCTCGGCCAGGTCGAACGTGGTGTGCACCAGGTCCGCGCCGACGTCCGTGCAGATCTGCTCGATGGCGCTCAGCTCCCGGGTGGCCGCCTCGCCGCCCGAGTCGGACTGGCACAACAGCAGTGCCGCGCAGCCCTTGCCGGCGCCCAGCTCGGTCTTCAGGTGCGCCTCGACCGCCTCGATCGACGTGGCGTCCATGATCTCCATGAGCGACGGCACCAGGCCCTCGCGCACGATCCGGCTGACCGCCTCGCCCGCCGTGGCCACCGTGGAGAACGCGGCCACCATCGTCCCCGGCGCCTGCGGCAGCGGGCGTAGCGCGAGCGTGGCCTGCGTGATCACGCCGAGCGTGCCCTCGCTGCCGATGAACAGCTTCGTGAGGTCGTAGCCGGCCACGCCCTTGACCGTCCGCCGGCCGGTGCGCAGCAGCTCCCCGTCGGCCAGCACCACGTCCAGGCCGAGTACCGAGTCGGTGGTGACGCCGTACTTCACGCAGCACAGCCCGCCCGCGTTCGTGGACAGGTTGCCGCCGATGGTGCACCAGTCGTAGCTCGACGGGTCGGGCGGATAGAACAGCCCGTGCTTCTCCACCGCACCACGCAGGTCGAGGTTCACCACGCCCGGCTGGACCACGGCCAGCCGGTTGTCCGGGTCGACCTCGACGATCTCGTTCATCCGGGTGGTGACCAGCATGACGCACCCGTCGATGGCGTTGGCCGCGCCCGAGAGGCCGCTGCCGGCGCCGCGCGGCACGATCGGCACGCCGGCCGCCGCACACGCGCGGACCACCGCCTGCACCTGTTGAGTGTCCGCCGGAAGGACCACGGCCAGCGGTTCGCCGTTCGGGGCAAGGGGCATCATGTCGCGCCGATAGCTGCCCGTGACGTCGGGATCCACCAGTACACCGCTGTCCCCGACCGCGCCGCGAAGCTCGGCGAGCAGACCTTCGTTGGTACTCACCATGGCACCGTATCCATTCTCTCGAGTGCATCTCGAGTCCCTCGAGCAACACTTGAGTAGCCGGTCAATGATTTACAGTTCTTGTTGACAGGTCAACGAGGACCGACGGGTCGAGGGGCGGTGTGCGATGGCGCAGCCGAAGGAGTCGGGCACCACCGTGCCGACCAGCCCCAGCGTGCAGAGCCGCGCGCTCGCCCAACTGCTGATGACCAGCCTGCGCCCGGTGGCCGACCGGCTCCACATCACCCGAGGTCCCCAGCTGCGCGTGGTCCGCGAGGCGTTCGACACGGTCGGGCTGACCCCACTGCCGCGCGGCACCCGGCTGCGCGCGGTGGCCGACGGCCCCGTCCGGGGTCTCTGGGTCACCGGCCGCGGTGCCGATCAGGCCGAGGGCGTGCTGCTCTACCTGCACGGCGGCGGCTTCGTGTTCGGCTCCCGGCGCACCCACCGGCACCTGGCGGCCGCCGTGTCCGCGGCCGCCGGCCGGCCCGCCCTGCTGCTCGACTACCGGCGCGCGCCCGAGCACCCGTTCCCCGCGGCTGCCGACGACGCGCTGGCCGGATACCGCTGGCTGCTCGCGCAGGGCTACCCGCCGGAGAAGATCACGGTGATCGGCGACTCGGCCGGCGGTCACCTCACGGCCGGGCTGCTGGCCGACCTGTCCCGCAGGCGCCTGCCCATGCCGGCCGCCGCCGTGATGTTCTCGCCGTTCCTCGACCTGACCGGGCTGGAGCTGGACGACCGGGACGCGGCGCGCCGGGACCCGTTCGTGCCGCCGAAGCGGGCCAGGGAGTGCGGCCTGACCTACGCGGGTGCGCACGGGCTCACCCACCGCAGGCTCAACGTGCTGGCCGCCAACAAGCGCCGCTGGCCGCCCGTGCTCATCCAGGTGGGCGACACCGAGTGTCTCCTCGGCGATTCGGAACGGATGGCGGAGAGCATCCGGGCGGCTGGTGGACAGTGCGAACTCCAGGTGTGGCCGGGTCAGGTACATGTGTTCCCCGCGTTCTACCCGGTCATTCCCGAAGGGCGCGCGGCAATCCGATACGTCGGTGAATTCCTCCGCGCGACCGCCGTACTCACGGCCGCGGCCTGACCGTCTGCCCTGCTCACCGGGGGTACGGCACCTGACATCGAGGTGTAAATAGGGCGAATTGGGACCGGTTCCCCCCTGCCGTCGCGGCGGGACACGTACGCTACCTGTCGTGACTTTCGTGCAGGCCGAGTCGAATGTGCTGGCCACCGGTGTGCTGGAGTCCGCGGGACCGCTCATGGTCTGGATCATCGTCCTGGCGTTCGTGTTCACCGAGTGCGCGTTCATCGTGGGACTGTTCCTGCCGGGCGACTCGCTGCTCTTCGCCGCCGGTGTGGTGCTCGCCCAGGACCACCACGAGTGGCATGCCTGGGCGCTGTCGATAGTCGCGACCATCACCGCCGTGGTCGGCAACCTGGTCGGGTACTTCATCGGGGCCAAGACCGGGCACGCGCTGATCGCCAGGCGCGGCGGCAAGGTGCTGAACACCGAGAACCTGGCGCGGGCCCGCGATTTCCTCGACCGGCGCGGGTTCTGGGCGATCGTGCTGGCCCGCTGGATCCCGTGGATCCGCACGCTGGCCCCGCTGATCGCCGGCGCCGCCCGGATGGACCGCCGCAGGTTCCTGCTGGCCACGTCGATCGGCGGCGTGGCCTGGGTGCCCACGCTCGTGCTGCTCGGCTACTACGGCGCCGGCCTGCTGCACGACCTGCCGTGGCTCAAGGCGGTCGCGCTCTGGGGAAGCATCGCGTTCTTCGTGTTCGGCACGGTCTACGGCGTGGTCCGCTACCGCCAGGAGATGCACCGGCCGGCCGAGGCCTCCGACGTCATAGTCAGCGCCAAGACGCCCGAATAGGCGTCAGTCCTCGCGCGCCCAGAGGACCAGCTGGATCCCGTCCGGGTCCCGCAGGGAGATCACCTCGGTGTTCGGTGCGCTGTGCTCCTCGGTGATCGGGGAGAACGTCACGCCGTGCTCGGTGAGCCGATCGGTCCACCTGCGCAGGCACTCCCCGTCGGGCACGGAGAACGTCAGGTGGTCGAGGCCCGGCCGTCGCTCGTCGAACAGCGAGCGGTCCGCGTCCGGGTGCTGGACCAGGGTGAGGGTGATGCCGAAGCCGGGACCCCGCAAGTACACCTTGCGCCGGCCCGAGTCGGCATCGTCGTCCTTGCCGATCGTCTCGAACCCGAGGACCCGCTCGTACCACGGGACGCTGCGATCGACGTCCGTGACGGTGAGCGCGACGTGGTGAACACCGGTCAGGGTTGGCATCAGAGTCCTTCCCGGCCCATTCGGAGGCAGGCCGCCTCCGCCATAGTGCCGCAGCAGACCGACGTAACAGCCGCCGTTACTGGATCTTTTGCAGGCCGAGACCCGTCTAGTGCCCTCCACTGATGGGAAGTATGGCGCCGGTCACGAAAGAGGCGGCCGGCGAGAGCAGCCACAGGACACCCTCGGCGATCTCGTCCGGTTGCCCCGGGCGCTTCATGGGGATCAGCGGCGCCCGCTGCGCCAGCCGGTCCGGCAGGCCGGCCGCCACGTGCAGGTCGGTGTCCACCAGCCCCGGCGCCACGGCGTTGACCCGGATGCCCTCGTCGCCCACCTCGATGGCGAGCCCGTGGGTGAGCGAGTCGACGGCCGCCTTGGTCAAGATCCAACTAGGGTACCGACCCGCCATCTCGACCGATATCCCAGTTTCCGCAGGTCGAGACGTTGCCAACGATCACGTCGCCTTGTCGGCGCGACCCGACCGGCAGGCAATTCGTCAGGGCATCTGGGTGTATCGCTGGAGGCGCGCCAGTGCGCCATCTGGGTGACGGCATCGCCGAGTGGTCGAACAACCTCACAGCGTGCCGGCCAGCGCTTTACTCTATTCCAGAGACATCGCCGGGGAGTGGCGGTGTGACTACTCTGCGCGGCAGTATTCTTGGGGGAGGTGTCCGGTGGGTGAGGGGTCGCTGGCCAAACCAGCTGGCAATGTCGTTGGGAGCGCCGGTGGCGGCACGGGCGGTAGCTACGTGTTCGCCGATTTGGCTGAGCTGGATGACATCACCGCCAGGTGGATCGGCATCCGTGACGGCGTCCAAGCGGACGGGCGCAAACTGCTGCAGGCACAGCAACTGATTCAGCCGCCAGCGCAGGACTTCATGAGTCGGCTTCAGCCGCTGGCGATGAACAATTCACTCGATAAGGCTCTTGTACACAACGCGGCGATGACGGCCTACGCAGACGCATACGTTCAGAAGTTGCAGGCCGCGCGTGCGCAGTACGCGGCTGAGGATGAGGAGAGCGTTGAGCGGATGCGGCGTGTTGACGGGGGTTGATCGGGTGGGTGCGCGTCTGGTCGGGCTGGTCGCGGGTCTGGCTACGGTCGTGTCGATGGCAGTCGTGGGGTGTTCGACATCGGAGAACGGCAATCCCACGGCGCAACCCACGACCGATGTGTCGGTGCCCGGTTCCGAGGAGTCGTCTGAGTCGTCCGAGCCGAGCGAGGACGAGACGTATGGGGCACCTCGGGTGGACAACCCATTGGACGCGACCGGTTTCCTGTCCCAGCCGTGTGCGGCGTTGAGCCAGGCTCAGATGGCGGAACTCAGTGTGACCAGTCCGGGGATCCCGACGACGACGGGAGCGGTGGCGGAGAACGCCGGACCGTTCTGCACCTGGCATGCCGACCCGGCTCTAGGCAGCACGATCGGGGTCGGGTTCGTCACCGGGAACAAGAACGGCCTGTCGGACACCTATCGCGGTCGGGACCAGTTCGAGCATTTCGAGCCGACCACCGTGCACGGATACCCGGCGGTGTTCGCCAACAGCCCCGATCTTCGCTCCTCGGGTACTTGCGGTATCACGGTTGGCATCTCGGATGCCCTGGCGTTCAACGCGACCGAGCAGGGGCGGCTGGACGGACAGGGCTCGTGTGACCGGGCTCGGCAGGTGGCGGAGGCGGCGTTGGCGACACTGGAGGCGGGTGGCTGATGTCGTACATGAATGGTCGGCAGATCTATGACAACTTTCAGGAGGGTCCCGGCCCGGACGGGATGTCTGGTGGTGCGGCGATCGTGAACGAGGTCGCCGCCGAGTACGAGACGCGGGCGCGGGAGATCCGCGAGCTGGTGGGGCGAATGGAGTCCGCGTGGCAGGGTGCGGCGGCTGGCGCGGCGCAGCGTGGCGCCGGCCCGATCGCGGCCGAGCACGAACTGTCCGGACCCTCGCTGGCGAGCGCGCAGGATCTGACGAACCGCCAAGCCGCGTCGTACACGGACGCGAAGAACGCGGTGGTGCCCGTGCCCCCGCAGCCGGAGATGCCCAACCCGATCGAGGTGTTCACCACGCCGGGCGAGTGGCCGCGGTTCGAGGATCAGGTGGATGCGTACAACACGGCGGCCCAACACAACGTGGATGTCATGGATCGCTACGCCGGAGCGTCCGGCCACAACATCCGTGAGCTGCCCTCCAGCTACGGGACCTTGACAGACGACCAGGCCGGGATCGGCATCGATCCGGGCACCAGCACGACCGACTCCGAGGACTCCACCGACACAACGAGCGGAGATGGCGGCAGAAGCAGTGGCGGATCGCCCGCGCCGGGACCTCCCGGTAGAGACGTCGGTGGAGGGGCGTCTGGTAGCGGAACACCCTCCCCAGAGGGTTCGTCGAGCGTGGCGACGCCAGATGCCGAGACCACAACGCCGGGAGGATTCACGCCGAGCACAGCAGTCCCAACCGCGCCAGTGGTCACGGGCACAGACTCCGGGTCGATCCGGCCGCCGGGTCTCGTACCGGGCGTTGGCATGCTCGCCGGTCCCGGTGTGGGCGGCGCGCCTGGCGCTGGCCCGGACGGCGGACGTGCCGGCAGTGGGCCACCTCGCGGCGGGGCGGTGCTGCGTGGCCCTGTGCTGGGCGGTCCTGGTGTAAGTGCCGAGCAACCCGGTGCGGCCGGACGGCCGGGGTCGGCCGCGGGGAACGTGGCAGGCGCAGGTCGAGGCGGCGGCCCGGGGATGAGCGGAGTCCCCCTGGGTGCTGCGGGTCGGGGCCGCGACGGCGAGGACACCGAACGCACACGTCCGGCGTACTTGGAGGGTGAGGACCCGGATGAGCTGTTCGACACCGACGAGAAGACCGCGCCACCCGCGATCGGTGAGGACGACGACTAGCCACATGGCCACTGTGGACAGTCGTCGGCCGGACGGTCGCGAGGGAAACGAGTAGTGGTGCTCCCGGCGCCCGCGAAGGTTCCGGCGGATCTGTTGGCCTGGCTGGTGGCCAAGTACCACCTTGGCGAGCTGCACAAGACCCTGCTGCCGGACGCGATGTGGTATCCGCCCGCCGAGCACGACGCGCTACGCGGGCAGGTTGCCGAGTTGTTGCTCGTGCAGGGTTGGCGAGACCGGCACGGCGAACTCGAACGTGAGGTCGCGGCATCGCTGACCGTGCTGTGCCGCCCCACCGACGAGTACTACGGGTGGATCAAACGAGATGGCACTACTACCGGGGTGCTCGCGGGCAGTATCGGCAAAGAAGCGGTCCTCGCGATAGCCCACCCGGACGGCACGGTGTGGCTGAACAACATCAACTCCACGCGGTTGGCGGCGCGGCTGGTCGCGCAGACCCCGGACGTCCCCGCCAGCCCGGACACGCCGTTCGCGGTGTCACCGGACGAGGTCCGATCCACCAACCGGAGCGGCCGGCAACGAACCCCGTCCGGAGTGACTGTTCGCCGCGCGAACGCGGCGGTGCGACGTGCCCAACGGCTGGCCGCGTCGCCGGTCACCGGGTACGGCGAGTTGTCGACAGCCAGGCGAGACCAGTGGGGTCATCGGCACCGAGCCGAGCATCCCCTGCGCTACGCCGACACCACCACCGGCCGCATCGCCACCCTCACGGACTCCACGGATGGGCAACTCTTGGTGCGGGTCCAGCCGGCCAGCCACGACACCATGATCCACCTTCTCATCCAGATGCATGGCTCACTACCCGGTTGACCGCACGTCAGAGTGATCGGCTGGGCTGTCACCGGCCGGCCTCACCGTGAGACCGCTCATCGAGCAGCGTCAGACACGTCGAGCAGCGGGGGAAGTCTAGGTCCCCTACTGGCAAGTCACCGACCAGCCAGGCGCCACAAATCGCGAAGCCGACCACCGCCGCGTCGATCACATGGGTCTCGGGCTCGCGCACGTGCCCGCGTTCAGGCTCAAGGACGGAGTGACCCCACACCACCGACTCAGCGTCGTTGACATCCATCCGCTACACCACGCTGACCAGTTCGGGGTTGTCAGCGCGAGGATCATCAGGGATCACCGCGCCCAGGAGATCACCCGCGAGAACGTGGAACCGCTCCAGCGCCCCTCGCTCGAACTCGATCGTGTGTCCGTCGGCGCGCTCATCACCGAAGACGAACCTCAGTTCGTCCCCGGTGACGAGCTGACCTTCGATGCGGCACCTCGCCGGGATGCTCAGCCACAGGTGAGCTTGCGGAGATTCAGTGATCATCAGTGTTTTCCTTCGTTAGTTGAAAGGGATTAGGACCAAATCTGCGTAGTTCCTCACGCTCGGGAGCCGTGGACGGCGACTGGCTCACGGCGATGCGCACCTTTAGGCACGGCCAGCCCACTCCGCATACGAGGCACAGTCCCGAGCGCTTGCCCGGCTGGTGTGCATGCAGTGCGACCAGCAGCTGTTCGTACTGCTGGACGGCGATCAACACCGCAGCGTCATGCCGCCGATGCTTGCCCACCGCACCTCACCCATCTTCAGCGCTCGTCGTCGACCAGCTGGGTGTATGGGATGCCGTCGCCGTACTTGGCGAGCACCCGGCAGATGACCTTGATCCGCCCCGGCCGCATCGGGTCGATGCCGTTGACGGCGTTGCGCACCGTGCCCTCCGGGAATGTGTCCAGCCCGAGCGCGTTGCATTCCATGGTGAGCCGCTGCACGGTCCAGTTGTGGTCTTCGAGCCAGGTGCGGATGCGGTCTCGGTTCAGCTTCGGCATAGGTCCTCCAGCTCCACGATGGTGCAGTCGTGCAGCTCTCGGAGAAGCTTGGCGGCCCGGATCCAGTGGATGGCAGGGTCGTCGTAGGGGATGCTCTTCTCTTCAGTTGGCACCGGCACCAGGCCACCATTGCTGCGGTAGAGCACGCCGTGAACACCGACGATGGGCGCGTGCCGGACCCGGAGTGCTACGGCTCCCCGGCGCAGCGCCGGACAGAGCCGGCTTGCTAGCCGGACGCATGAAACGCAGACTGGCGGCTCATCGACCGCCATGTTCTCCGGCCAACCGGGCCAGTCATTGCGGAAGTCCCTCAGCAGCCACAACGTGCCCTCGTTAGTGCGGTCGGCCGGACTGGCGCAGACGTTGCACAGTAACCGCTGCATCGCTCGCCGCTGCCGGATCGGATGCACGCGGGCGAACTGCGGCTGACCGTGGCCGGGTCGGGATGGTGTGCGGAGCCAGAGCGCTCCGTGGCTATCCCGGTCATGCAGTGTTTCGTCCAGGTAGGCGATACCCCGGCCCGGACGTTCGATGAGCTGGCACGGCGGGGCTTTCTCCTCACTCCACGACGTGATGTAGGGCGTGTGCGGGATGAGCGCGCTGTGCTTGATGCGCGGTGCTTGGGTTGCGAGTCCCTTGGGCATGTCCAACTTCTCGGTGTGGCGAATCGCTATGGGGTCGGCTCAGGTCGTCCGCTGATGAGCGGCGGCGGGTTGCCCTGCCGCTCCCGCCGGTCGGCGCGGGCGCGGAGGCCATCTGCGACGGCGGCCACCTGGTCGGCGAGCGCCCGCTCGTCCTCGGTGCTCAGCGGTTCAGCTCGCGCGGCATCCGCATCGAGAAAGCGGATGACGTAGCGGCCGAGCATGGTGTTGACGCGCGTCACGTCGGCCATGAGTACGCCGTCTTGGTGAGCGGCTTCGCTCACTTCGTTGGTGATCACGAGCCGGCCGCCGAGCGCCCGGTGGTCGGCGTAGGGCATGTCCGAGCCGTCGGCCCACACGTGTTCGGCACGGTGACCAACCCGAGACCGCGTGGCTCGTCCTGGTCCTCGCCTTGGGGGCCGGCAGACGTGGGCGCGGGAGGTCGTTCGCTACCCACGCCTGCCGGGTGCTTGTGGCAGAACAGCCGGGAGAGCCAACTCGGCCGGCTCATCCGTTCTGGCCTATCGCGAAGTTCAGTACGTGCCCGGCAGAACGGGCACCTGCGCCGCGGTCCCGCATCCATGCAGGCGGCCAGGAAATTCGCGCCACACACCGCCAGGTAGATGCCCTTGCCCGCATCCATGCCGGCCACGTGCGCCTCGTCGGTCACGGCGTGCTCGGTGCCTTCGTCCTGCGCGGTGATCCACGAGAACCAGATACAGCTTGTCGCCATGCCGTTCGCCTCCCGGTAAATCCGATGCACATCGGTACCAACTAGGGTCAATTCTCGTTCCAGAGTGACATATTGGTACCAACTTGTCGAGACGGTACCAACACTCTACTTTCGGTACCACTCAAGATGCAGGCCAATCGGGCGGTCGCATCGCGCCCGCCCGCAGACCGTAGGATGTGGTGTATGGCTGGTACCACCAGTGGATCGCCCCGCGCGCGGATGCTCGGTGCATGGCTCCGGGATGCCCGCGAAACGAACACTGACCTGGGTGTTCGTGAACTCGCGAGGAAGCTCGACATCCAGCATGCGAACATCTCTCGCTGGGAAACCGGCGATCGCATGCCGCGTCCCGAGGACGTGGCCATGTACTTGACCGCCGTCGAAGCCAACGGCGCGGATCGAGACCGATTGATCAACCTGGCGCGGGCTGCCACGGAGCCGAACTGGCTGACGCTCGGTGAGCCCGGCGCCAGTGAAGCGCTGGCGGCGCTGATCGAGTTCGAGCAGACGGCTAAGCAGATCACCGACTGGTCGGCTACCGGCATCCCCGGCCTGCTCCAGACCGGCGACTACGCGCGAGCCATCATGACCGACGCGGGCGGAGTGCCCGCCCAGGAGCGCGACCAGCGCGTCAGGGTGCGACTCAGCCGGCGAGACGTGCTGACTCGACGAGAGGCAGTCAGCTTGTCCGCCATCATCGGTCAGGAGGCGCTTCGCCAGGTCATCGGCGGACGTGAAGTCATGGCCGACCAGCTACGTCATTTGCGTCAGTTCGGCGACCTGCCTGCGGTGACACTCCAAGTCCTGCCTACCGGACAAGGGTGGCATCCAGGTCTTCCCGGCGCGTTCGAACTGTTGGAGTTCGCGAGCGGTCGACCCATCGTCCACTTGGAACACCTGCGCTCGTCGTTGTTCTTGTATGAGGAACCGGCCGACTTGCAGGCGTACATGGAAGCTGCCGCCACGCTCCGCGATCTGGCGATGAGCCCGGAAGAGTCCGCCAGGCTCATCGCCGAGGTGATCACCCACTTGGAGATGGAGTCATCATGACGACCGCATTACCGCGCTGGAGGAAGTCCAGCCGCAGCCAAACGCAGACGAACTGCGTCGAACTTCCGCACACGCTCGACGCGATCCGTGACAGCAAGCAACCGTCCGGCCTGGTGCTGCCGGCTCGCGAGCTGCCCGCGTTCATCCAGCAGGTCAAGGCCGGCAGGTTCGATCGCTGACGGCACAGCCCTCGCCACCTACGTGGTGTCGAGGGCTGTGTCGTGTTGTGGGGCCGTGTTGCACCGTTAGTAGCGGCGATGTCACCCATCATGCGGTGCGGGGCGACGACAAGGACCCCGTTTTGGCACGGCTGGAAACGCCGAACTATCGGTTCCGGCCGCGTCGTGCCGCGTTACGGGCGATGTCGCTGGCCTTGGTGCGCCTCCGAACTGTCGGGTGGTGTCCTCGGCGCGATGATGTCGATGCCTTGGTCCTTGAAGAACGCGAGGACGGGCAGGGTGCCTGCCGCGTTCGCGATCCCGATTACTGCTCGTAGTACGGCGATGTTGAAGTCCGCAAGGGCGACGCGGACGTCATGGGTGTCGTTGAGTGCATCAATGAAGTCGTCGGCGACTTCGAGTCCGGTGCGGACCTGTGGTCTGCCGGCGCCGTCGGTGTCGAACCGGTAGCCGCTCTTGATCGTTTCGCTCTTGCGGACAAGATGCGTAGACATGATGTGTCCCCTCCCGCACGCCCCCGGTTGTGCCGTATGGCGTGGCTCGTCGTGGTGATCGCCGAGCCCTCCCGCTCCGCGATCACGCCAGCGTTGGTTACCTGCCGCGACGGTTGCACCACCCAACGGCGTTGTAGTTGAGCGTGCCACGACCCAACGATCTGCACGTTGCAGACCTGTTGATCTTTGCCCGTGGTGATGATCACGTATCTGAGGCGGCGCGCTGCTGCTCCAGGATCGCGCGCACCACGGTGCGCGCGAGCGCTTGGTGGGAGTCGTCGAGTTCGACGTAGTCGTCAACGAGCCGCTTGGCGTGCGGCGGCAAGGGGTCGGCTTCCAGGATGCCCACCTTGGAGTCGGCGGCGAAGGCGTTGGAGACCTCACGGAGTGGTGCGCCGAGCGCGTCGGCGAACCGTTCCTGGATGGGCAGGCGAGGGAACCTGCCACGTTGAGATGGCTTGAGGTGGTTGCCGAGCGCGCCCTCCGGCAGGCCGTGTTGCCGCTCCATCTCCTTGATCGAGCGCCCGTTGGCGTACTTGGCGATGAGCGCGTCGATGTGGGATTGCGGCTCGGCCGTCACGGTCTAGTCCCCTTCGCTGGCCCAGGTCACGCCCCGTGTGCCGGTCGGGACGGTGGTCGATGCAGGAACCTAGGCGATCTGTGGGTATGGGGTCGGCAGCGGGGGTCGGTGACGGCGGCCACCAACTGTCCACCACGCGGTCAAATATAGCGCGCAACGAGTCGATTTGCGGTAAATTCTTGACGCGCACCGCATGGTGTGATCCACTGTAGGAAGTTGGTCGAACACATGTTCGACGGCTCGATGCTGCCCTGGTGGACGGGATGGGGTGAGGCGAGGGCGACCTGTGCATACAGGGGTTCACAACGCCTGCGTGGGTGGCGTAGCTGGCCGTGTCGGAGTGTCCCGGCGGGCTGGGGGCTGACTCGATCTTGTTGTGATTCCTCGACGTTCCGGATCTTTGTGTGGTGCCGTTGGGAGGCGGCGTTCGTATGTCAACGACCAGTCTTGCTGTCGCGCCTGAACCGTCTGATTCGAGCGGGCGGGCGGTGCCGTTGGACGACCTGGCCGAGCCGGTGTCGCTGCTTCGTCAGGTCGGTACGGCGATGGAGAAGTACACCAAGCTGCGCAACGAATTGCAGGCCGCGATCAAGGACCGGCTCGGTGACGCCGAGGTCGGCACCCTGGCCGGCCGCCCGGTGGTGTCCTGGAAGGGCACCTGGCGTTTCGCCGTGTCGCAGAAGCAGCTCAAGGAGCTGTATCCGATGATCGTGCCGGACGTGAGCGAGCTGTCCTGGGTCCGCACGTTCCGCGTGCTGGACCAGTGACCGGGTCACCGAGCCCGGTGCGGGAGGTGGTGGCCGACCTCGCGCGTCGCGCGGCGTCGGCCCCACCCTCGCCGACCGATCCGGTCGCGTCGGTGTGCGCCCTGCTCACACTCGACCCCCGCAACCGTGCTCACATCGTGGCGAACGTGGCTGCGATCGTCACCGACGCGCTGACCAACGGGGACCGGGAGACCTACGCCAACCGGTGGCGCCGGCTGCGGCCGCCGTGGGTGCGCCCCTCGACGGTGGGCGCGACGGTCAACCGGCTGACCGCGCTGGGCGTGTTGGTGCCCACCGGCCGCTACGTGCACTGCACCGATAGTGGCGCCCGCAACCGGGGCAAGCTCCAGCCGGTCTACACCCTCGACCTCACCGCCGTGTCCGGTGCGGCCGATCCCCTCGGGCGCACTGCGCCCGAGGGGACGTGATCTCCCACAGCAGTCACGCCGCCCGCCGCTGTCTACGCGGCGAGCTGATCGCCGAAGAACTGACCTCGACCAGCCGGGAGCTGGTCGTGGCTGCACGCCCAAGGACTGACCGACACCGAGGTCGCCGAGCGCACCCGGATGTCGACCTACACGGCGTCCCGTATCCGTTCCCGGCTCGGCCTCCCGCCGCGCCAGGCCCCCAGCATGGCAAGGAGTTCCTTCCGTGGCGCGTGACCACGCCCGTATCGACCTGTCCATTTGGGACGACCCGGACTTCACCGCGTTGTCCACCGACGCCCAGCGCCTGTACCTGTTCCTGCTGTCCCAACGCGACCTGTCCTACGCTGGCCTGCTGCCGATGCGCCTACGCCGCTGGGCCGGCCGCTCGTCGAGCACCACGACCGAGTCGGTCACCGCGGCGCTGGCCGCGCTGGACGCCGCCCGGATGGTTGTCGTGGATCACGACACCGAGGAAGTCCTGGTGCGTGCGTTGATCCGGCGGGACGGGATCTACAAGCAGCCCAACGTGCTCGCCGCCGCGCTGCGGGAGGCGTTCGCGATCAGCTCGCCGGTGTTGCGCCGGGCGCTGGCCGAGGAGCTGCGGCGGCTGCCCGTCGGCGTGACGGGGCCGGCTCCGGAGTTGACCGCTTCGGCGCTGCTGGCCGGGCTCGGCGAGCTGCCGCCCGCGGTCAAGGAGGCGCTGACCGGCCGTCGGCCCCGCGCCGCACGCGTCGACCAGCCGGCCGCGCCCGCCGACACCGCCGCGACGAGCGACCGGGGTCCGGCGAACCCTTCGGCGAAGCCTTCACCGGAGGCCCTGGGGGAAGGGAGCGGGGAGAGTGGAGAACCTTCTCTTCCGTTGAGAGACAAGCAAGTGGGTGTTCCCGCGCCCGCCCGCGCGCACACGCACAAGGACACCCTCCGGCCCCGGCCGGTCCCGGACGACACGACCGCCGATCGGCCGGACTCGGTGCGGCAGCGACGGCGGGCGGAGGCGCAGCGGCTGGTGCGCACGCACAGCCCGGCCCAGCCGGCGCGAGTTCTTGCCCGGCTCACCGGCGAGGTGATCGGGATGCTCGCGGAGGGCGCGGAGCCGGCGCACGTCGCGGCCGGGTTGCGGCTGTGGTCGGCGAAGCGGTTGGCGGTGTCGATGTTGCCCGAGCTGGTCGGCGAGTACATGCGCGCCGACCTCGCCACCGACACCGGCCGGGTCCGCTCGGAGGCCGACACGGTCGCCGTGTTCGAGCGGCTGCGCGCCACCTGTCAGCAGTCCGCGGACCGCTCGCCGGTGGCCGAGGCGGTGCTCGGTGACCTCGGCGAGCACGTGCCGGCCGCCAGGTTGGCGGAGCTGCTCACCGACGCCGCCGAGCGCACGTTGGCGGTGGCGGCATGACCACCGGCACCGATGCCGTGATGCAGGCCGGTGAGGTGCGGGCGCTGCTGAGCACGTTCCGGCCCGCGGCCGGCAGCCCGTCCGAGGCAACGGTGGTCGCCTGGCAACACGCCCTGGTCGGGTGCACGTTCGGGGAGTGTCAGGCCGCGCTGCTGGCGCTCGGCATGTCGAACGCCCGTACCGCCACGCCCGAGCAGATCGTGGCTCGGATCAAGTCCGCCCGCACCCAGCGGGTCGCCGAGTCCGTTCCGCATCGCGGCCGGCGGGACCAGGCCGAGCGCACCGAGTACGCGCGTGCCGGTGCCCGCGGCATCCAGCGCGTGTACGCCGCAATGGGCTGGAGGGCCAACCCCGACCGCGTGCTCGCGGAACAGGTCGCGTGCCCGTTCTGCCACGCACCCGCCGGGCGGATGTGCCGGCCGCTCAGCCGGGACCGCGCCGGCCGCCGCGAACGCCGGGACACGGTCACCCTCACCCACCCCAGCCGGCTGCGGCGCGCCCGCGCCGAACACGCCACCGAGCACGCCAGCGGGCATGTCGCGGCGGGAGGCGAGCGGTGACCGCCGAGATGTCCGCCGAGATGTTCGAGGAGCTGACTACCCGGCGCGCGTGCGTGCTCGGCTGCCGCACCCTGTCCGGGGAGCCGTTCCCCGCCCAGCACGGCTACCTCACCTGCGACCCGTGCGCGGAGCGGCTCCGGACCGCGCTGGCCGAGATCGTGGAGTGCTACGCGCTGCTCGACGACGCGCTGGTGCCCGGCCACGGCGGGGCCGGCGGCCGGGGCGCACCAGGTTTCGGCTCGCGCTCCCCAGCGCGTGACGGGGTGCTCGCGCTGACCGATCCGCGTACCCAGGCGGTGGAGGAAGGCGACCCGCACTCGGTGCTCGGCGTGTTGTCGAGCTGGGCGGACAACGTCCGCGATGACACCGGCCAGGACCGGCCCGCCGGGCAGATCACGGTCACGGGCGAGGTCGGGTTTCTGGTGCGGTGGCTGGACTTCATCACCCGCCAGTACTGGGTCGAGGACTTCGCCGACGAGGTGCACGAGCTGCTCGGCCAGCTCCGCACCGCGCTCGGGTTGCAGGAACGGAGCATCCCGATCGGCACGTGCCCGACGCTGCTGCCCGACCTGGACAGCACCGATGAGGCTGGTGGCGAACTCGAGTGCGGCGCGCTGCTGCGGGTGCGGCTGTCGGCGGAGTGGATCACCTGCCGGTCGTGCGGCACGAACTGGCCGCGGGAGCGGTGGGACGAGTTGCGTGACGACCTCGGCGTCCCGGTGTCCGACGTGGCGTCGCTGTCGGCGTGGCTCGCGGTGCCGGTCGGCACGCTGCGCCGCTGGCGGCACGAGGACGAGTGGAGCAACCACGGCACCCGCGCCCGCCCGCTCTACGACCGCGCCCAGGTCGTCACGTCCTGGCGGCGGAGGCGCCCCACCGGCTGAGACGCGGAGCAGGGCCGGCGGCCCGCGCCGACGAGTCGGGCGGGGAGACGTGCCGGCCCTGCCAGGTGCTCCACCGCGATAACGAACGGAGCACCAACCAGCGTAGTCCGGCCCTCTCCGCTCGTTCGGTGCGCAACATTTCTTATACGGTTATTTGTGTTCGGGACGGGAAGAGACGCCCGGCCCGGACGGACACCGCGATACCGACGACAAGGGAGCACAGCAGGCCATGACCGACAACAACACCGACACCGGCGCCTTCACTGGCCACCTCGGCGCCACCGCAGCGCCGGAAACCGGCGAGATCCAGTGGATGTGGTGGGAGGTGCTGTGGCTCTACCCGAGCCGACCCGAGAACGGCGCCAGCGAGCACACGGACCTGCTGCGCGCCGCGGGCAGCCTCGACGTGCCGCCACAGATCATCTGGATGTACGCCGACATGCGCCGCCCAGACGGGCTGTGCAACTTCTGCCTCGCCAACGGCATCACCGGCGAGTGCCCCGGCATGCTCGACCACGTCCGGTCCCAGCACCGGTTCGAACAGAACCGCCGCGGTCGGCACACCGTGTACGCCGGGGTGTTCCCACTGCCGGCGGACATCCCGCTGTACGCGGCGAAGGACGAGATCACGCGCCTGATCATCGAGGAAGACCAGGCCGAACCCACCGATGACGAGTTGAACGCCATCCCCGAGCTGTAAGGGAGAGGGCAAATGCCTGCCCCCGAGAACACGCCCTGCCCGAGCTGCGGCCACATCGGCCTCACACTGAAAACGACCCTCCTACCCAAGCCACTGGGCACGTACTCGTTAGCCGGGGCTCAGATGAAGCTCTCGGCGATCGAGACGTTGATCTGGTCCTGTCCGGCATGCCCAGCGACCGGCCCAGCCGAGGTCGCTAACGGCGAGGCCGCGGACACGTAGCCCAGACAGCACCCGCGATCCGGCCCGGCTCCCATGTGGGAGCCGGGCCGTCGCACACTGAACGGCAACATGCGTCGATCCGGCCGAGGAGGAATCAGGGTGATTCCAGCGGGGCGTCGCGCGGTCGACCAGCGCGGGATCGCGGCGTTGCACGGTCTGTCCGTTCACCAGGCGCGGCGGCGCCGGCCGTGGGCCGCGCTGGGCCACCCGGCGCCGTTGACCCGCGGCCGGCCGCGTCGCGGGCACCCTCAACTCTGGGATTACGAGCAGGCCGCCGCCTACGCCGCCGACCCCCAGGCGCCGGTTCCCCTGCTGCCCGAACCGGGCCACCCCGACGATCTGCTCGACGGCGAGGAGGCGGCCGAACTCGCCGGGATCGAGCCGGCGACGTGGTACCACTATGGCTGGCTCGACGACCAGCGCCAGCAGAGCACCGACCTCGTCCCGCCGCCCGACGCCGAAGTGTCCGGCACCCCGCACTGGTACCGGCACACCGTCCTCGCCTATCGCGCCGACCGGGAACGCCGCGCCGGGGCACCCCGCGGCGGCCGACCCGCCGGCAGCGCGGACGGCGTGACCCGCGGCGAGATCACCACCCGTGTGGCCGAGCTACTCGCGCACGCCGACCAGACCGGCGAACCGGTATCGGTCGCCGAGGTCGCGCGGCGGCTCGGCGTCAACTACAGCACCGCCCACAAGCACGTCCGCCGCCTCCGCGACAGCACCACCGCCGCCGGCAACACGGGTCACGACACCGGCCGCAAGCCTGGCGGCGACACTCCGACGTAGACAGTGTGTTTGCGTCTGACCAGCACCGAACGTATAGTCGATCACGTTGGTGATCTATACCCACCGACACATTCCCCCAGAACACGGTTGAGAACCCCGGCGCCGCCCCCAGAGCGCCGGGGTTCTCCCGTCCCAGCCCCCCGTTCGTCCGTTCGCCCTTCCGTTCGCGCTGCCGCGCCCTGATCTGCCGAGGGTGGTGGTGTCGGTGCGCGATCTCGGCATGCAGTACGCCACGCTCCCGGTTACCGACCTGCGACCGTTCCACCGCAACCCGCGCCGCGGCGACCAGGCAGCCATCGCGGCGAGCCTGACCGCCCACGGCCAGTACAAGCCGATCGTGGTCAACCGCGGCACCCACACCGGCCGCGCCAACGAGGTACTCGCCGGCAACAACACCCTCGCCGCCGCACAACACCTCGGCTGGCCGACTCTGCACTGCGCCCTGGTCGATGTCGACGACGAGCAGGCCGCGCGGATCGTGGCCGCGGACAACCGCACCTCCGACCTGGCCAGCTACGACGACCAGGTCCTCGCCGAGCTACTCGCCGATCTCCCGGACCTGGACGGCACCGGCTACACCAGCACCGACCTGGACGAACTGCTCGCCGACACCACCGCACCGGCGATCGCGCCGTATGAACAGATGCGCGCCGGCGCACTGGCCGAGCGGTTCCTCATCCCGCCGATGAGCGTGCTCGACGCCCGCCAGGGCTGGTGGCAGAACCGCAAACGCACCTGGCTCAACCTCGGCATCCGCGGCGAGGAAACCCGCGAGAACGCCGAGGTCTCCGGCGGCGGGCTCGCCGACGCCGCCGCGCGGACCGGCGCGAACCTCAGCGGCGTGTCCATCTTCGACCCGGTGCTCTGCGAGCTGGTCTACCGCTGGTTCTCCCCGCCCGCCGGACGCGTGCTCGACCCGTTCGCCGGGGGCAGCGTCCGCGGCATCGTGGCCGCCGCGCTCGGTCGCCGCTACACCGGCGTCGACCTGCGCCCCGATCAGGTCGCGGCCAACCAGGCCAACGCCGCCGAGATCATCACCGACGGCCCGCGGCCCTGGTGGGTGACCGGGGACGCGACCGCCCTGGACGAGCTGGACGTAGGCGAGGCCGACCTGGTGTTCTCCTGCCCGCCGTATGCCGACCTGGAGGTCTACTCCACCAACCCCCGCGACCTGTCCACCATGGACTACGCCGCGTTCCGGGCCGCGCACGCCCGCGCGATCCAACTCGCGTGCGAGCAGCTGCGGCCGGACTCGTGGGCGGTCTGGGTGGTCGGCGAGGCCCGCAACGGGGCCGGCGGGTTCTACGGCCTGGTCGCCGACACCGTGCACGCCTTCCTCGACGCCGGCATGACCTTCGCCACCGAAGCCGTGCTCGTGACCCAGGTCGGCACCGGCAGCATCCGCGCCGGCCGCATGTTCACCGGCACCCGCTCCCTGTGCCGCAGCCACCAAAACGTCCTCGTGTTCTGCAAGGGCAACCGCAAGCGCGCCGCCAAGCGGCTCGGCGACGTGGACGTATCCGCCCTGGCCGACCTGTTCGAGTCCACCCCGGACACCACGTGACCGGCCACGTGGACTTGCCGGCGCCGGTCGTCACGCGACACGACACCGGGCGCGGCGAGGTGCTGGTGGTGCGGGACGACCTGATTCCCGGCGGAACGAAACGCCGCGCCCTCCCCGCGCTGCTCGCCGACCTCGCCGCGGACACCGACGAGGTGGTGTACGCGAGCCCGGCCTACGGCTACGCGCAGATCGCCATCGCGCACGCCGCCGCGGAGACCGGCTGCCGCGCCACGATCTTCGTCGCGCAACGCCGCACCCCACACCCGCGCACCACCGCGGCACGCGCCGCCGGAGCGTCCATCGTGGAGGTACCGCACGGCTACCTGACCGTGGTCACCGCCCGCGCCCGCGACCACGCCGCCCACACCGGCGCCGCCCTGCTGCCATTCGGCCTGGACCACCCCACCATGCTCGCCGAACTCGCCCACGCCGCCCGCGGTGTGCCGCTCGACCACCCGCCGCGCGAAGTGTGGGCGGTCGCCGGCTCCGGCACGCTGATCCGCGCCCTGCAACACGCCTGGCCGCACGCCGAGTTCCACGCCGTCCACATCGGACGCACCCCCAACACCGGCCGCGCCCACACCCACATCGTGCCGGAGCGGTTCGACCAGCCCGCCCACGACCCGCCGCCGTTCCCGTCCTGCGACACCTACGATGCGAAAGCCTGGCAATTCCTCCGCCAGCACGCCGCGCCCGGTGCGCTGTTCTGGAACGTCGCCGGCTAACCCCGAAACCCGACCCCGCCATGCCACCCAACGCCACCAATCCACCCGACGACGACACCGACGCCCGCCGCAACGCGCTCGAACTCCGCAAGGCCGGCGCCAGCTACGAACAGATCGCTACCAAACTCGGCTACCCCGACGCCGCCGCCGCGCACACCGCAGTCCAGCACGCTCTGGGCGAGGCCGCTGAGTCCGAACGCGACACTCCCGCGCTCGAACTAGAACGGCTCAACGCCCTACTGATGGGGCTGTGGGCCAAGGCCCGCCAGGGCAACATCGCCGCCGTCGACCGCGTCCTACGCATCCAGGACCGCCGCGCGAAGCTCCTCCGCGACAACCCCGCGCTCGCAGCCGACCACCAGGACGACGACCAGAACGACGCCACTGGAGACGCCGCTGCGGTGAGCTGTTAGGTCCTCCCATTGCGGGACCTGACCCCGTCCTCGACCATCGCGTCAGAGCAACAATTTCAGCACACTCGGCACGGCGTAACCCCACATGGTGACCAACGCCAGCAGGTACGCCAACCAGCGCCGCAGGATCCGAACACCGGCATCCAGGTCTCGCATCGTCGCACTGAATCTGACCGCACGCGACGGCCGTCGCTGGTCCTCGCCATCCACATCGTGCTCCTCGTGTCCAGAACCCTTCTCGGTCAGAGAAAGTGCTCAGGACCCTGTGTTTGGTGCAGATTCCCCTCCAACTTCACGCGATCAAGCGTGCGCCGACCAGCAAGACGGCTCAAGATGACATTCGATGACATCCGGACATTTGGTGCGATCTTCGTTCACCGACTAAGTCCCTGATGGCCTGGACGAACAGCAACCGCAGGTCACGTCTGCCGCCTGACTGGCACGCCATCCGCGCCCGCATCCTCGCCCGCGATCCCGTCTGCCGCATCTGCGGCACCGCGCCATCAACCGAGGTCGACCACATCCACCGCGGTGACGACCACCGCGACACGAACCTGCGTGGCGTCTGCACCCCGTGCCACCGCACCAAAAGCGGCCACGAAGGCGGTACCGCCGCAGCCGCCCGCCGAGCCCGACGCCGACCACCCGAAACCCACCCCGGACTCCGCTAATCGTTCACCGTGATCGTCCACACCGGACCCGAGAGGAAACCTGCGCCATGTCCCACCCCATCCAAGATCCGACCATCGTGTTCGTGCACGGCGCCTGGCACGGCCCGTGGGCGTGGGACCAGCTGCGCCGCTACCTCCCCACCTTCGTCACCGTGGCGGTCGACCTGCCCAGCTCCGGCTCCGACCCCGCACGGCTTGGCGACCTGCGCGAGGACGTCGACACGCTGCGCGAGACGGTCCGCGGGATCGACGGGCCGGTGGTCGTGGTCGCGCACTCCTACGGCGGCGCCGTCGCCACCGAGGCCCTGGCCGACTGCCCCAACGTCCAGCAGGTCATCTACCTGTCCGCGTTCGCTCCGGACGAGGGCGAGAGCGTCAACCGCCTGGTGGGCCGCCAACTCCCGAACTGGGTGCACGTGAACGAGGACCACGTGACCGAGGTGCGGCACCCGATCCGGGTGTTCTACGGCGACTGCACCCCGCAGCAGGCACGCTGGGCCGCACGCCAGCTCACCTACCAGTCGCTGACCTCCGTCCAAGGTCGCGTGACCGACCCAGCGTGGCGGTACCTGCCAACCACATACATCCTCTGCACCCGAGACCGCGCCATCCACCCCGCCGCACAGGCGGTGTTCTCCTCACGGTGCGACGAGGTGTACCGGCTGCGCGCCGACCACTCGCCCATGCTCTCCCAACCGGACGCGCTCGCAGACCTGCTGCGCAGCGTGATCGCGTGCGACGCGCCCGGCCCGTACCGGCCGGCCCACCGGGGGTAACCCCGCCCCCGGCCCGCCCGGTACCGGTACGTGATAGCCGTTCGCGGTTTGTACGAAACCCAGGGATTCTTGAATCTCGGACCAACTGAACGAGGCTGGGGCCACCGGGTGCGGATCAAGTAGTTCGATCCGCTTCCTTGGCCACTGCGAGCAACAGGTCTTGCCATCCGGTCGATGCATCTACGAGCACGGTCAGCAGTTCCGACAGTGACTCGACCGTTAGGGGACGTTCTGTGTATGGCCGACCTCCGCGAGGCATCTCGCCGAGGAGCTGTCGTGTTGCGAGGTCAGGCGTGGTTGGCCCAACCCATACAAGTGGAGTGGCATGTAACATCGCGTTGCGGGCTTCCATCGCGTTCTTTCCACGGTTGAGCCAGGCAAGTGCATCGTCCCGTGCGGACGAACTCGACCAACCTGTGAGCACGCTGCGCGCGTCATTGATCTTCTGCCCTACCGGACGTCGATCCTCGCGTGGGTTTGATGGCCGGATTCGGTCGCAGATACATTCAATGTAGTCCTCTAATTTGATCGCGGCCCAAGTGACACGCCCTAACTCGGTTAGTACTGGTTCCGACAACTCATCCATCGTCATCACACCTTCCTGCGATCCCAACAGTCCCGACGTCTCCCTAGTGCTAGGTCAACCGCGGAGCAGTTAGGCCGGAAGAGAACGGTCCTGACAAAGTTCCAGAATCGGCATAATAGAGACCTGGAATCGGGAGCGCGAGAATTTCTCCTCCGCGACTTACATACGTTTCTCCGAAAACCCAGTGATAGAGATTGAGATGCCCGGGAAGAATCTTTATTCCTACATTTCCCGCTGCGTTGAAATGATTTCGAATGAACAATTGACGCAACAAGGGGGCCAAGGTAATCCCGCTCTGCCTTTCGGCCATTGCGGCGGTGGTAGCGGCGGTAATAAGGTCCGCCAATTGCAGGTGAGGAACGTGGTCGCTGACTGCCGTGACGATCGGAAGTACAACGGCGCCAGGTTTGACATAGGTCGTGCCGTCACTTGTAAGTGCTAACGTGTCAGATAGCCACTTTTTCTCCTCGGCGGAGCCGCCGCCGGGCTTGTCCGCAATAATGACACAGTTCTGCCCGGTTGACGCGAGATGCATGGTGATACGTTCGTAAACCCATTCCAGAAGCGTTTTGCCGACTTCGCCGATGCTGTCGTACGAGTACACCGACTCATGGTCTATCATCATCACCACAGTTCGTATCCCGTGGTCGATAGCTTCCTGTAGCATTCGCTGTCTTAGCTCAAGAACGACTGCGGCGCCGGCATTGGCGAGAAAACTTCCCTTCGGAGGCTTCCATTTAATCTCCTCGCCGTCCGGGATAGACAGGTCTTTCCTGATTTCAGCAAGTGCGGCGGAGTAGGGCCGCAACGATTCTTCCGGCACGATAGCTGCACCAAGGCTAACCAGGTGACCAAGCCCCTCACGCTGCGGATTCTGCTGTTGACTGTCGTCGATGAATGCAAAGTGCATGGCCTTGGTGTCAATCTGCTGGATGGGTCGCCCTTGATCGGTGATGTATTCATGAGGTCGCCATATGCCACACGTCTGTTACGAGCGGCTCAGCGGCCTCCCGGACAGGAGGTGGTCATGGCCTTGGCAGGGCGTCCGCCCTCCGACCTACCCCGCAACCGCAACGCCAAGACCTACGACTGGTCCCCGGTCGAGAACACGCCCTACGACGGGCCGTCGCCCGACCTGCCCACGAAGGGCGGCCGGCATCGCTGGCACCCGGAGACGGTGGCCTGGTGGGACGCGGTGCGGCGGATGCCGCACTGCCGATTGTGGACCGACACCGATTGGCGGTTCGCGATCGAGACCGCGGTGCTGGTGGACGAGTTCTGGCGGGGTGAGCCGGCCCGCGCCGCCGAGTTGCGGCTGCGCTCGGCCAAGCTCGGCCTGACCCACGAGGACCGGCTCAAGCAACGCATCCGGTACACCAACCCCGCCGACCCCAACGACCCGGACGCGCCGGTCGTGAGCGAGACCCCGGCCGCGGTCGCCCGGCTCGACGACAGGCGGCGCCGGCTCAGCGGTGGGGGTGAGGGTGCCTCGTGAGCTGGTCCACGCGCCCGGCCATGACCGCGACCGATCGCTCGGGTGGCTCGCCGCGGCGTGGATCGAGCACTGGTGCGTACACGGCCCCGGCGACGTGCAGGGCGACCCGGTGGACCTGGACGACGAGTTCGCCGGGTTCCTCCTCGATGCCTACGCCCACACCGAGCACGGCCGCCGGCTCTACTCCCGCGCCGCCCTGGTCCGCCCGAAGGGCCGAGCGAAATCGGAGCTGGCCGGGCACGTCGGCTTGTTCGACGCACTCGGCCCGTCCCGGTTCGCCGGCTGGGCGCAGGGCGGCGAGGTGTTGCGGTGGCGGGACTTCGTCTACCGCTACGCCCGCGGCGAGCCGATGGGCCGCCCGCTCGTCTACCCCTACATTCGTTGCCTGGCAACCGAAGAGAGCCAGACCGGGAACACCTACGACGTCATCCACTTCAACCTCGAACACGGCCCCCTCGGCGAGGACCTGCCGAACGACGCGGTAGGGCTGACCCGGATTCTGCTGCCGGACGGCGGCGAGATCGTCCCGTCCACCGCCAGCTCGTCGGCGAAGGACGGCGGCAAGGAATCGCTCGCGATCTTCGACGAGCCGCACCTGTACATCACGCCGGAGCTGCGGCGGATGTTCAAGACGGTGGACCGCAACCTGCGCAAGCGCAAGAGCGCGGAGCCGTGGGCGCTGCTGACCTCGACGATGTACCAGCCCGGTGAGGATTCCGTGCTGGAAGCTGTCGACCACCAGGCGCAAGCCATCCGCGAAGGCCGCGCCCGCGCCGCCCGGCTGTTGTGGGATCACCGCGAGGCTCCGGCCGAGGTGGACCTGACCGAGCTGGACGCGGTGGTCGCCGCGCTCACGGAGGTGTATGGGCCGGCCGCGGCGTGGATGGACCTGCCCGGCATCGTGCGGGACGAGTTCTGGGATCTCACCAAGGACCCGTCCGACGCGCGCCGGTACTTCTTCAACCAGCGCACCGCCGCCGCGACCGCCTGGTCCTCGGCGCCGGAGTGGGACGCCTGCCACCAACCCGACCTGGCGCCGGTCGCCGAGGGCGACGAGGTGGCGCTGTTCTTCGACGGCTCCACCGGCGACGACGCCACCGGCCTCCTCGCGGTGCGGCTGGATGACGGTCAGGCCGCGGTGCTGCACTGCCAGGAACGCCCACCCGGCCGCGACGGCAAGGGCTGGCGGGTGGACAAACCGGCCGCGGACCTCGCGGTCCGGCGCGCGTTCGACCGGTACACGGTGTTCAGGTTCTTCGCCGACGTGCGCGAGTTCGAGTCCTACGTCGACACCTGGGCACTGGAGTTCCGCGACCGGCTGCTGGTCGAGGCGACCACCGGCCGGCACCGGCACGCGGTCGCGTTCGACATGCGTGTCCGGGTGCCTGAGTTCACCGCCGCGACCGAACGCACCCTCGCTGACATCCGGCAGAAGACCGTCCGCCACGACGGCGACCTGCGGCTCCGTCGCCACGTGCTGAACGCGCGGCGGGCGCCGAACAAGT
Organism: uncultured Actinomycetota bacterium; assembly: GCA_963826035.1. Classification (GTDB taxonomy): domain Bacteria; phylum Actinomycetota; class Actinomycetes; order Mycobacteriales; family Pseudonocardiaceae; genus Actinophytocola. The sequence continues at coordinate 112,471 of CAWGVZ010000014.1, forward strand.
ACGGCGTGTCGATCGCCAAGGAATCCCGCGACAGTCCGCACAAGATCGACCTCGCGGTCTGCCTGATCGGCGCCCACCTGGTGCGTCGGCTCGTGCTCGCCTCGGAGAAGTACCAACGCCGCAAGCGCCGCACCCGCCGCGTCACCGTCCTGCGCTGAACCCTGGGAGGTGCCGCGGTGGCCGATCTCGACACCTTCCACGAGTTGCGCCGCCGCCTCGAGACTTGCACCGGGCGGGTGCGGCGGCTGGACGGGTACTACAACGGGGCGCAGCGCCTCGCGTCGCTCGGGCTCGGGTTGCCGCCGGAGATGCGGCGCCTGCACACGGTGGTGAACTGGCCGAGGCTGGTGGTCGATTCGCTCGAGGAGCGTCTCGACGTGGAGGGGTTCCGGCTGGCCGGCGTCGCGGACACCGACGAGCGGTTGTGGTCGTGGTGGCAGGCCAACAACCTCGACGAGGAAGCCAGCCTGGCGCACCTGGAAGCACTGGTGTGCGGGCGCGCGTTCCTCACGGTCGGCCCGAGCGACACCGAGCCGGACACGCCGGTGATCACGCCGGAGTCGGCGCGGTCGATGGTGGCCGACATCGACCCGCGTACCCGCGCCGTGCGCGCGGCGCTGCGGCTCTACAACCAGCCCACCGACGGCGGCGGCGCCCGGTCCGCCACCTTGTATCTGCCGGACCGCACCGTGTTCTACGAACGCGCGTCGGCGGGCTGGCGCGCGGCGGACACCATCGATCACCAGCTCGGGGTCACGCCGGTGGTGCCGCTGGTCAACCGCGCTCGCCTCGCGGATCGGGACGGCCGCTCGGAGATGGCCGACGTGATCGGCCTGACCGACGCCGCGTGCCGCACGCTGACCAATCTGCAGGGTGCGCAGGAGCTGCTCGCGGTGCCGCAGCGGTATGTGCTCGGTGCGACCCGTGAGGACTTCGTCGACGAGAACGGCAAGCCGGTCCCGGCGTGGGAGGCCTACATCGGCCGGATCTTGGCGCTGGGCGATCCGGACGCGAAGGTGGGCCAGTTCAGCGCCGCGGATCTGCGGAACTTCACCGAGGTCATCAACGCCTACGCCCGCCTCGTCTCGGCCTTGTCGGGGCTGCCGCCGCACTTCCTCGGCCTCGTGTCTGAGAACCCCGCCTCGGCGGACGCGATCCGCTCCGCCGAGGCGCGGCTGGTCAAGCGCGCCGAGCGACGCACCCGCGCATTCTCCGGCGCGTGGGAGCAGGCCATGCGCCTCGGGATGCGGATCGTGGACGGCGAACTCCCCGCCGAAGCCACCCGTCTGGAAGCCGTGTGGCGGGACCCGTCGACCCCGACCTACGCCGCGAAGGCCGACGCCGTCAGCAAGCTCGTGGCCGCGGGCATCCTGCCCGTGTCGGTCGCGTGGGAGGAACTCGGCTACACCCCCGAGCAGCGCCGCAAGCTCGCCGAAGCCTCCGGCGACGACCCCCTCGCACGCCTGATGGCCACCGTCGGCGCCACCGACACAGGATCAACCGCCGGGCTGGACGCGGGGGAGGCGGTGGCCGCGTGAGGCTTGCCGAACTCCGCCGTGCCCAGGACACCATCACCCAGCAGGTGCTCGCCGCCGCGGTGGCGGTGCTGCGCACCCTCGCCGGCCGTCCGCTCCCGCCGCAGGTGTGGCGGCTGCTGGTCGACGCGCTGTTCCCCGCGGTGGTGCAGGGCCGCCAGGCCACCCATGAGCTGGCCGTGCGGTTCTATCGCGCCCAGCGCGCCGACCACAGCGCCGACGACACCGACCAGCCGGCCCCGACACTGTCCGTGCCGCGCTACGACCCAGCCGCACTGGAGCACGCCCTGCGCCGCACCGCCTTTCCGCGACTGTCCCAGACGGACACCACGCGGGCGGCGATCAGCGACACGGCCGGCGCGCTCGCGCGGCATGTCGAGCAGGCCGGCCGCGACACCATTACCACCGCCACCCGGCTCGATCCGGTGGCGCTGGGCTGGGCGCGGGTGCCGACCGGGCGGGAAACCTGCGCGTTCTGCTGGATGCTCGCCTCCCGCGGCCCCGTCTACCGCACCCAAGCATCCGCTGGCGAGATGACCGCCTGGCACGACCGCTGCGACTGCCACATCACCCCCGTGTTCCACCGCGACACCTGGGACGGCCGCGACAGTTTCCGTGCCGCGCAACAACTCTGGCGCGACGCCACCCGCGGCTACTCCGGACGCGACGCGCTCAACGCCTTCCGCCGCTCCCTCGCCGGCACCACACCCGATTCCCTGCCCGGCTCGCTCCAGACCGCGGCCTGAACTGCGGCCTGACCACCAGCTACCGCGCTTGTCCCTGGTGGACGGCGCCACCTCCATCTGCTCCCGGCCCCTGGTGGGCCGCTGTTCGCTGCCCCAGGAGGGCCAAACCCGTGCCACCTAACGAATCCACCACCGACCCAGCTGGCGACACCGGCCAGGATGCCGGCGCACCGGCGCCGGAGACCGCAGACACCACCGGCGCACCAGCGCCTACACCAGGCTCGCCGGGATCGCTCAGCGAGTTGCCGGAGTGGGCACAGACGGAGATCCGCCGCGCCCGCACCGAAGCCGCGAAGTACCGCCGCGAACGCAACGCGATCCAGAAGGCCCTGGCCGACAAGGACACCGCCGAGCACGGCGAGGACCAGGAGTCCAGCGCCGAGCTCCAGCGACTGTCCGGAGACCTGGCCACCGCCCAGCGCGACGCCGCCCGGTTGCGGGCCGCGCTCGCCGCGGACATCCCACCGACGCAGGTCGCCGACTTCGCCGCCCGGCTGGTCGGCGACACCGACGATGAACTCGCCGCCGACGCCACGCGCCTGCGCGAGCTGCTCGGCCTCACTGCCCCGCCCGGCCGGCGCCGGCCCGACCCGTCGCAGGGCGCCGGCCTGGACACCACCGGCGGCGCCGCCACCTCGCCGGCCGAGGCGTTCGCCGCCTTCGTCCAGGACAAACTCCAGTAAAGGACGTGATCCACTATCCCGCCCACGACCCTGGCCAACATCCCCGAGCAGCTCCTGCCGCGCGAGGTCACCGGCCCCATCTTCGACAAGGCCCAGGAACGCAGCGTGATCATGCGCCTGGCCGGCACCCTGCCCGTCACCCTCGGCGAAACCAGCATCCCGACCACCACCAAACGCCCCGAGGTCGGGGTGATCGGTGAGGGCGACGCCAAGCCCGTCTCCGACGTCGGCTACGGCGTGAAAACGATCAAGCCGGTCAAGCTCGCGACCATCGTGGTCGTGTCCGAGGAGTTCGCCCGCGCCAACGTGGGCGGCACCTACGACCAGATCAGCGATGACCTCGCATTCGCGCTAGCGCGCGGCGCCGACCTGCTCACCTTCCACGGCCGCTCACCGCGGACCGGACAGCTCGTGGAGGGCAAGGAATACCTCAACCAGACCACCAACCGCGTCGTCCTCGGCTCCACCCCCCAGGAGGAGGGCGGCATCTCCGGGGACCTGGTCGCCGGCTACGAGCTGGTCGTCAACGACCAGACCACCGACGAGTTCACCGGCTTCGCCGCCGACTCCCGGCTCCGCCCGCGGCTGATCGGCGCCACCGACAAGAACGGCCGGCCGCTACTCCAGACCGCCACGAACCTCGCGGACCGGATGGACACCGTGCTCGGCCTGCCGACCGCCTACAGCCGCGCCGTGTCCGGGCAGATCGGCGCCAGCGCCGACACCACCGTCCGCGCGTTCGGCGGCGACTGGTCCCAGATCAAGTGGGGCTTCGCCCAGGAAATGACGATCAAGGTGTCCACCGAAGCCACCGTGATGATCGACGGCCAACTCGTGTCCCTATGGCAGCACAACCTCGTCGGCCTCCTGGTCGAGGCGGTGTTCGGGTGGGCCATCGGCTCAGTCGACGCCTTCGCCGCCTACGAAATGGTCGGAAGCTGACGAGCTGTGTGTACGAACATCGCGTTGGGTCGTCATCACTGTGGCGTTCCACGAGCTGCGGAATCAATTGATACTCAACCCTTAAAACATACGACTGAAGCGTTGGGTTGAGTAGACAGAATTGTCGCATTTGACATTCCTTGAAATCCACTTGCACAATTCCCGACCATGACAGGAAGGGATTTCCACGTGCAGGTTGTCGCGCTCATCCACTTCTACCTCCCGCACCACCGCGCCGGCTCGGAAACCATGCTGCACGCGATGCTCCGCGCCCTGGTGGACGCCGGACACGAGGCGCACGTGGTCGTCACTTCCCAACCCGAAGGCGCCGACGACTACACGGTCGACGGGATCATCGTGCACCGGGCGGGCACGGGCGAACGCACCGTGCCCCGTCTGGTCGCCGGCCTCGCGCCGGACGTACTGGTCACCCATCACCAGGAGACCCCGCACACGTCCAAGCTCGGCCGGGACCTCACGGTGCCGGTGGTCCACGTGGTCCACAACCACATGCACCACACCAACCTGTGGCTCCACAAGCGACCACAGTTGGCAGTGTTCAACACGCACTGGATCACCCGGCATTTTGGCAAGCGGCACAAGGGATTGCGGTCGGTCGTGGTGCACCCACCTGTGTGGGGTCACGAACACGCCACCACCCCCGGTGACCGGGTGACGTTGGTGAACCTGAACCGGGACAAGGGTTCCGGGGTGTTCTACGCGCTCGCCGAACGCATGCCCGACACGCGGTTCCTCGCCGTGGTCGGCGGACACGGCCACCAGGTCATCCGCGACGACCTGCCGAACGTGGAGATCCAGCCGCAAACCAGCGACATGCGCGGCAGGGTGTGGGCGCGCACGCGCGTGCTGCTCATGCCCTCGATCTATGAGTCCTACGGGATGGTCGCCGTCGAGGCCGGCCACTCCGGCATCCCGGTCATCGCCCACCCCACCCCCGGCCTGCTCGAAAGCCTCAGCTACGCGGGGACGTTCTGCGACCGCGACGACCTCGACGCCTGGGAACGCGCCCTGCGCTCGATCCTCCAACCCGCCACCTGGGACCCGCTGTCCGCGGTCGCCCGGCGCCGCGCCGCCGAACTGGACCCGCGGACCGATCTCGCCGCGTGGGTGGCCGAGTTGGAATCCCTTGTCACACAAGCCAAAGGACGGTGACCTGACGTGGAGCTGATCAACACCGTGGGCACGCGAGTGCGGGTCCGCGACGAGCACGCCGAGCGCCTCCTGGCCGCCGGCTACACCCGACCCGACCCCGAGCAGCCCGCCACACCCGCCCGCCGCACCACCCGCGGCGCCACGAAGAACGCCCGCCGCCGCACCACCAGCGGAACGGGCAGCGGGGCCGGTCGCGGGTCGTGAGCTACGCCAACGTCGCCGACGTCGAGGCCCGGCTCGGCCGGCCGCTCACCGACGCCGAGCGCGACCTGGCCGCCGTGCTGCTGGAGGACGCCGAGACGCTCATCCGCGCCAAGATCCCCGACCTGGACGAACGCATCGCAGACGGCCGTCTCCGCCGCGAGGTCGTGGTGATGATCGAGGCCAACGCCGTCGTCCGGGTGCTGCGCAACCCCGGCGGCTACCGATCTGAAACCGCGGGCGACTACTCCTACACCCTCGACACCCGCGCCGCCGCCGGCTACCTCACCATCCCCGATTCCGACTGGCGGCTGCTCGGTGTCCGACCCGGCGCGTTCACCATCCGCCCCGCCTTCCCGCGCCAGCCGTGCCCGACACGGTGGGTATGCGACTTCTGGTGCGGGAGCTGCCCGTGAGCCTGCTCGACGGTTCAGACGCGATCGTGGTCTACCCGTCGGTGTGGGAGCCCGACGCGGACGGCAACTACGCCTGGCGCCCCGGCCACACACCGATCCTGGTCTGGGCGCGAGTCCAGCCGGTCAGCTCAACCGAGCTGGTCGTCAACGGCCAGCAGGTCGCCACGCTCGCCCGCGTCCTGGCCCGCCACGCACCCACCGGCCCGTGGGACCGCATCGACTACGACGGCCGCACCTGGGACGTACTCGGCGAGCCGGAAACCCGCGGCGACAGCCCCGCCACCCGCCACGTCACGGTGCTCATGAAGGCCCGCGGACCCACCGGGAGGTGAACCGTGGCCGAGGTTGACCGCAACGTCGCCGACACCGTGGCGCACCTGCCCGGCGTCCGTGACGCCGTCCACGACACCGCCGACGAGATCGCCGACCACGCCCGCGCCAACCTCGCCCAACATCGTCACTCCGGGGATGCGTCGATCGAAGTCACCCGAGGACGCACCGACGCCCACGTCACCCTGGTCGACGACGCCGCACTGTCCATCGAGTACGGCCACTTCACGCCGGACGGCACCCCAGTACCCGGCCTACGCCTCCTGCGCGACGCCGCCGACCTGTAGCTCTATGTCAGCCACTCGTCGGGCAGTGCCGCTTCGAGTCGATGCTTCGTCATGGTGCTGACATGTTCGCCAATGAGCGGGTTCATGCAGTGCTTGACGACCGCCTCATGGCGCTCGGGCGCGGGGCAGATCATCACGGCAAGCATCCGGGTCGCCCGCAGCGGTTCGCTGAAATCGACCGTGCCGAGCGCGGCCTTAACGAAGTCAAGCTCCTTGACCAATTCCCACGACCTGTTCACCGCCAGCCGCACCGTGGCCTGACCGGTCACCGACCGCGCGTCTATCGCCGACACCACAAGCTTGGGCACCTGATCGACGACCTTGTCGATCTCCTTTTGCACATCGTTGAGGACCTCGGCAAAGCCAGCGAAGATACTGCACCAGAAGTGAGTCTCGGCAAGCTCCCGGCGCCGTGCGGTCCGGTGGGAGGCGTCGAACGAAAGATCCAGTTCGTCGACTACATCCTTGCTGATCTTCTTCGCGATAGCTTCGATCTGGTCAGCCGTCGTCAGATGGCGGCCGAGCCAGTCGGCCAGATCGACCACAACCGAGTCCGCGGCGGACTCCTTCTGTGCTTTCGTAGGACGTCTCCGTGGCCGCTTGGGTGGCGGCTTGCTGGCGTGATTCCACGCATTGTCGACGTCATCGCGCCGCGTGGCGAGACTGACCTCAGATGTTCCTCTGGCCATACCGAGACAGCCCGGCCAGCCATGCTCCGCACCCATGCAACCCGAGCAGTGACACTCGTGCCCTGTCGCGCTGCCACAACTCCCCGTGTGCCTGCCGGCCATCAGCCCTCCCCAGAAACCGGTGCCACCTCGACTGTCATCGACCGATCAGCAACTGGTCCGTACCGCCATCCCAGTGATCGTGGAATCACACCGTTGGAGCAATACGGGGTGGTGAGACCGTGCGATTGCTGCCCTACGCCGACGGGCTGGCCCTCGTGATCCTGCGCGCGGCGCTCCCCGACAAGGTGACGGTCGAGACCGAGTTGTCCGACCCGCTGCGGCGTACCCCGTATGTGTTCGTTCAGGTCGTCGGCGGCGACGAGATCGACCCACGATTCCTCGGATTGCCGCTGGTGGAGATCGACTGCTACGCCACCGGCTCCAAACGAGCGGCGGCAGATCTGGCCGAGGACGTGCGCGTCGCGCTCTACACCGCCTGGGCCGAGCAGACCGTGACCGCGCACGGGCACCTGGCGTCGTTCCGGACCGTGTCGTATCCGCGCGAGGTGCGCACGCTCGGACAACCAGCCGAGGTCTACCGCTACACCGCCACCTACGCACTCGGTGTCCGCCCACCCCGACCCTGACCTTTCCTTACCCCGCAGGCGATACGCGCCGCAAGCGTGTCGCCTTCTGTCATACATGGAGGCTGAAACGTGGCGCTCAACGACAGCGCTGTCCTGATTCCCGGCACCGGCCGCGTCTATCTCGCCGCTGCCGGCCAGGCACCGCCGACCGACCCGCGTGACCCGACCGACCCGTGGTCGATCGTGGGCCACACCTCCCGCGAGGAAGGGCTGACCATCACCCGCGACGCGGGCGACTCCGAGGTCAAGGGCACATGGGAGAACCCCGCCCTGCGGGAACGACGGGAGCCGGCGACGTGGGCGATCACGTTCCAGCTGCACCAGGTGGACAACAACAGCCTGGAATTGTTCTTCGGCGCCGGTGACATCGACACTCCCGGCGTGTTCGGCGTCAACGGCGTCGGCACCCCGGTCGAGCGCGCCCTGTTCGTGCGGATGATCGACGGCGGCGCCGAGGCCGGCCTGTACGTGCCCCGCGTGTCGATCGGCTCCGATGACGACGTCTCCGTGGACGTGGAGAACTTCCTCGCCTTCCCCGTCCGCGCCCAGGTCCTCCAGGTCACCGGCTCGAACCTCATGGAGTGGTACGCGCCCGGCCTCGGCGCCCCACCCGCCTGACCTGAATTCCTTACGCCTCAACGACTTTGGAGGTCGACTCTGTGGCGACCGTGATCGGTCTCGACGAGATCCGCCAGGAAGCCGAGCAGCAGTTCGGCGACCTGGAGATCACCCTGCCCAACGGCAACACCGTGCGCCTGCGGCACGCGCTGCGGCTGTCCAAACCGGACCGCAAGCGGCTCGCCGAGCTGGGCGCGCACATCGGCCAGGTGGCCGGCGAGAACAGCAGCCACGCGGACAGCGAGGACGCGCTGCTCGCCGCGATCGGCGACGTCCTCGTCCTGGTCGCCGAAACCAGGCAATCCGGCCGCGCGCTCCTCTCCGCGATCAAGGGTGACCTGCTGACGCTGATGGGCGTGTTCCGCCAGTACCAGCAGGTCTGTCAACTCCCGGAAGCCTCGCGCTCGACCAGCTAGCCGACCAGACCGGCGCCACCTGTCTGGTTGCCGACCTGCGGCGCTACTACCGCACCGATCTCGCCGACCTCTGGCGCGACGCGGGCGGGGTGTCGCCGCGGCGGGTGTTGTGGCTGGTCGAGCACCTTCCCGAAGACTCCGCCACCGTCGCGGCGCTGCGCGGCGGCCTCGACCATGCCGCCGAGCATCGCTCGTGGACCAGCGTCGCGCACCTGTTGGCGACCGTGGCGGACGCGGTGCAGCTCAACACCTGGGCCACCGTCGCCGTCAACGCCAAACGCCGCCCCAAACCGCCGGCCCCGCTCCCGCGCCCCACCTTGCCTCGGCGCGTCGGGCGGGTGGTGACCGTCGCCGAGATCGCCGCCGCACAAGAGACCGCTCAGCGGGAGACCACCGGGCGGGGGTGACAGGGTGGCGGGTCCGGGTGGCCGTGAGATCGGCCGTGTTTCCGTCCGGGTCCTGCCCGATACCGACCTGTTCGGCCGGTTCCTGGCCCGCGACCTGGCGCAGATCGAGCGCACCAGCTCGCTGCACATCTCCGCGGTACTCGACGGCGACCGCCTGGCCGCCGACGCGCGCCGGCTCGCCGCCATCGCCGAGCACGGCGCCACGGTCACCGTGCCAGCCGAGCTGGACGCCGACACGGTGGAGACGGAGTTTCAGCGGCTCGTCCGTGGCCTGACGGGCGAGTCGGTGTCGCTGCGGGTCGACCTGGACAAGAACGACCTCGCCCAGATTCAGCAGGCCGGCCGCGACTTCACCCGCCTCGCCTCCGTCACGTTCGCGATCGGTGGTCTCGCTGCCGCGACCTCCGGGCTGGCCGGGCTCGCCGTCGGGGCCGCGCAGGCGTCCGGCGCGCTGCTGGTGCTGCCGGCCGCCGGGTTCGCCGCCGCCGCGGCGCTCGGCACGCTCGTGGTGGGGATGCAGGGCTTCGGCGACGCCCTCTCCTCGATGGACGACCCGGCCGCGTTCGCCGAAGCGCTCGCGAACCTCGCTCCCTCCGCGCGGGACACCGCGCAGGCGATCAAGGCACTGCAACCCGCGTTCACCGGGCTGCGGCTGGATGTGCAGGAGCGGCTGTTCGCCGGGATGGCTGCCACCATCACCCAACTCTCCGGCTCCTACCTCCCCGTGCTGCGCACCGGACTCGGCGGCGTGGCAACGGAGTTGAACACCGGCGCCCGCGCGTTCGCCACCTTCCTCACCTCGTCCCAGTCCCTGGCCGACACCAGCTCCATCCTCGCCGACGTCCGCGCCGCTCTCGCCGCCCTCGCGCCGGCCGGAGTGGCGTTCTCCGCCGCGCTGCGCGACATCACGGCGGTGGGCGCGAGCTTCCTACCCGGCCTCGCCGGTGGGCTCGCCGAGGCCGCCGAGCGGTTCCGCGCGTTCATCGCTGAAGCCCGCGCCTCCGGCCAACTCGCCTCCTGGATCCAAAGCGGGATCACCGCGGTCGGGCAGTTCGGGCAGATCCTGCGCAACCTCGCCTCCATCGCCGCGTCGGTGTTCGGCGCGCTCGACAACACCGGCGGCGGGTTCCTCACCTTTCTCGCCGACGCCACTGGGCAGCTCGCCGCCTTCCTCCAGTCCGCCCAGGGCGCGGAGGTGCTCGGCGCGCTGGCCGAGTTCGCGGCCACCGCCGGCCGCGCCCTCTCGGGCTTGCTCGGTGCGGCGCTGACCGAACTCGGCCCGGTGCTCGCTCAGCTGGCGCCCGCGCTGTCGGTGCTCGTCACCCAGCTCTCCGGCGCCCTGGTCACCGCCCTGCGGATCGCCGGCCCACTGCTGCAGCAGTTCGCCGCGTTCCTGTCCGCCAACGCCTCCTGGCTGGCGCCACTGATCGTCGGGCTCGGCACCGTCGCCGTCATCGCCGGCCCGCTCGTCTCCGGCCTGTCCGCCCTGGTCTCCGTCGTGCGGGTCGCGTCCCTGGTCTTCACCGGCCTGAACACCGTGCTGCTGGCCAACCCGATCGGGCTGGTCATCGCCGCCATCGGCGCACTCGTCGCCGCGTTCGTCTGGCTATGGAACAACTCCGCCAGCTTCCGCGACTTCTGGATCGGCGTCTGGGACGGCATCGTCGCCGCCGTCAACTGGGCCATCGACGGCGTGAAAAACGTCTGGGACGGGCTGGTCTCGTTCTTCACCAACACCACCCTCGGCAAGATCATCGTCGGCATATTCGAGGCCATCGGAACAGCCATCGGCGCCGTCATTGACGCCATCAAATGGCTCGTCGAGCGCGTCAAGGACGCGATCGACTGGGTCTCGGACCTCCTCAGCGACATCGGTAGCGTCGTCGGCCTCGGCGGAGACGTCACCGGGTCGTTCCGCAGTGGCCGCGCGGTCGGCGACCTGGGCGGTCGCGCCCGCGCCGGTGAACGGGATTCCAGTCCGGCGGCCCTCGGCGTCGCCTCGCCGGCCTCGCTCATGCACCGCGTCAGCGCCTACACCGCCCAAGGGTTCGCCAACGGCATCCGCGACGCCACACCCCTGGCCGCGCGTGCCGCCAACCACCTCGCCACCGCCGCCACGTTCGACCCGGTCCGCGCCGACTTCGACGCCAACGCGCCTGGTCCGGGCACGGCGGTGACGGTGCAGCAAACGATCAACGCCGCGCCAGAACAGTCCCCATGGGCCATCGCCACCGCCGCCAACCGGCAACTCGGCTACGCCATGCGCACCGGAAGCGGTGTGTGACTGCGGAGGCGAACGCAGAGAGTCGGTGTCACCGCGCTCAATCTCCACACCGGTGTGTGGCGAGTCCTTAAAGCGGAAACGCCTATCCGACTGTTTGATCACACGCAGCGCGATGAGCGTCCGCACGGTACGGAGAACCTCGCAGAGAACTACACAGGACGACAGGATCAGGAAGTACCACAACGGGTCCACGACGTACTCCAGTACGGCCAGCCCAGCATCCGGCCGCTTACTGGGGCAGTACGGGTCGTAGTTCCCCTTGCGGTCCTATGAGATCAGCTACCCGGCTTGGGAAGTGCCGCGACGTCCGCAACACCATCAGGTCAGCTGTCAACCAACGGCGGCGTTGCTCCTGGCTTCTGCTAGTCAGCGTTGTCGCGTTCTCGCGAGTTGCCCTTAGCCCCAGCGCTTGGCGTCGGCCGTGCCGTTGGGCGGTGAGCGTACAGGGTCGTCAGAGGGAGCATGTGCAGTGCCTGTCTCGGCGATGCCATTGCGGGTGCGCTGGAACCTGGACGGCCAGGAATTCAACGGAACTCCCGACGCGCTCGGCCGCGAATGGGTAATCGACAGAGAAACCGGCTGGTCCGCCTCCCCGCCCGTGCGCAACGACCAGGCCCAGCCACGGACCGGCGCGCACGGCGGCTGGACCCGACGCACCTACCGGGACCCGCGCACGATCCGGCTGGACGGCTGGGTCTACGCCCCCACCTGGGAGGGCCGCCGCGACGCCGAACACCGGCTCGCCGCTCTGTGCGCCGAACCTGGCCGCGAATACGAGCTGACCTGCACCGAGGAAACCGGCGAACTCGCCGCGGCGGTGACCCAGGACGACACCACTCTGGTCACCGTCCGGCCCGGCGGCCGGTGGCTGGACTTCTCGCTACAGCTCGTCGCCGCCGATCCTCGCAAATACAGCGTGATGGAGCAGACCGCCGAGACCGGGCTCCCGAGCGACTCCGCGACCGGCCTCGACTTCGGCGACGACACAGCCGGCCTCAACTTCGCCCTCGCGGACGCCGGGCTGGACTTCGGCCCCCAACTCGTCGCCGGCCGCGCCACCGCCACCAACACTGGCACCGCTGGCACTGCACCCACGCTCATCCTGACCGGGCCGCTCACGCCGCCGATCACCATCAGCCGACCCGACAACGGCGCCAGCATCGTCTATCGCGGCCAACTCAGAGAGTATGAGCGGCTTGTCATCGACATCAACCGTCGCACCATCCAACTCGGAGCCACCAGTAGCCGACGTCACGCAACAGTCAGCAGCTGGGAGGACATGCACATCCCTCGGGGGTCAATGGTGGAATATGTACTCAACCACGACAGCTTTTCGAATACGACGGCACGCCTTCATATCACGTGGCATTCGGCATGGTGGTGATCAGCGCAGAATGCTAAACGCAAGCGCCGTCAAAGCCACGAGCATGCTCAGCCACGGTGCCAGCGGGTACCAGAAATCCTTGATAACATCCCACCTACTCCGATTGTGCATTGGGTTTAGGTAGATCTTTTCTCGATCTCTGTCATTCGACGGAGATATCCCAGGAAGGAGGGCATGCGCGGAGCGTACTCTTGGAATCAAATCCACCCTTCCGATCGCCACAACGGCAGAAACGTCGTGAAGGAATCGCATGAGGTGAACGGGAAAATCGAAACCTAGAGTATTGGGCAGCTCCACGTCGATTATTGGAGCAGTCAGCCGGAACGCGCGGTCACCGACCGATGGCAACGAACTCCACGTCCTTCTGCGTCTCTGTAGGTCAACGAACAACACTCGCGCCGCCCGGCCGGCATTATCGAGGGCTCGTAGCACAGACTCCTCATCCGACCGATCCCAATGGTAGCCATTCAAATTCCTGACGCTGTCAATCGCAATTCCCATGTGACGAAAGAACCGCCATTCCGCCCATGCAATCGGAGCCTTCGTTATCAATACGACGACATAGAGTAAACATACTACAACGAACCCCGCCCCGCCGACAGCCAACAGCCTAATGTCATCGCCAAAGTTTGGAAGGAAAAATTGTTGATCTTTCAAAAAGAAGACGACATATGCTAGCGCCGCTATTGTTGTCACAATAATCAGCAGGGCGCAAAGGCCAACCTTGCGCCGAAGTGAGTCGTATCCTTTCAATGCGTGATCGAAATCCCAGGGCTCGCCGATGCTGTGCGTCAATTCCTGCACTGTGCGGGTATCGAAGATTGGCATCCGTGAGAATATTCCTGGTGGATGCAATCTTCTGGGGTTGCGCTCGACATCATATTCTGGTGTCAAAGCTGTGGAAACGTGCGACTCTTCTGCGTCGTCTAGCATGCCCGGCCGCTGAACGAATGGCCACCACCGTTTCATCATTCGATACAGCTTAGCCCGTTTCGATGATCTGCAAGCCATATCGCATGCGAGGGGGGTGATTTCTTGTCGATCGCACAAAGCGGTCTGGACCCGTGGGCCGTTCAGCTCCGGATCGGTGAACGCGATGCCAGGTACGCGCTGGGCGCGCTGCTCGGGCCGATGCCGGGCCGGATGATGGCGTGGGCGGACGGCATCCTGCCCAGCAGGACCGAGAATGGCGTGATCGTCGACCTGAAGGCGGCGCTCGCGGCGAATGACGGGCTCGGGGTCGTGCACTATCCCGGCCAGTGCGTGATCCACCGGCCCGGTCAGGGCCCCTACGTGTGCACCCTGGACCGGACCGGCCGGGTTCAGCTCGACCACGCCGACCCGTCGCTCCCGCGCGTGGACCTGATCGTCGCGCGGGTCTACGACGAACGCCAAGGCGATCCCCGCACCGAGTTCGTGATCGAGCCCGTCACCGGAACATCCGGACCGGAACCGGTCGAGCCGGAACTGCCGGTGGTGTCGATCCCGTTGGCGCGGGTCGCCGTGCCTGCCGGCACGACACAGCTCGCCGGGTCGATGTTCACCGACCTACGCCGCGCCGCTGGGGTGCGGACCGGGGTCGGGGTACTGCTCCCTGGCGATGACCCGGCCGGGCCGGGAGCGTTCACCGGCCACACCCGCTACCGGGCCGGCGGCCTGGAATCGTTCGACGGCACGACGTGGCGCGGCGCGTCCCCGGTGTTCGTTGCCGAAACTCGGGAAGGGGTCGCGCGCACCGGGATCACGGGTATCGCGTCCCTGACGTCGGTCGCGGTGCCGGACCCCGGCTGGCCCTACCGACTCCAAGTCAGCGGCTCGACGCAGTTCACCGCAACCAACTGCCGCGTCGACCTGCACGTCCGGCTGGACGGGATCGACGGTGAGGTGATCGCGGCCGGGATCGGGCAGACCGATGGGTTCGGGTTCGCCCTCACCCCCACCAGCACCAGCGCCGTGTTGACCGGCGCGCACACCATCTACCTGTACGGCGTCCGCATCTCCGGCACCGGTTCCTGGGCCGCGAACACCTACACCACCTTGTCCGTGGTGCGCCTCCCCGCCTGACCATCACCGTTCGAAGGTGTCGCGGGGGTGGTCCCAGTGCGGTTGTTGCTCGGGCACCTGCGCACCGGGGAGATCGTCGCCGAACTCGACGCGGATGCCGACTACAGCGACGAGCTGTCCGCGCCTGGCTCGGCGCGCGCCACCATCGCGCTCGACGCCATCCCCGCTGGGGTGGATGTTCGGGCGATGACCGCGCCGTGGCGGCACTACCTCGCCCTCGACGTCGGTGGGGTGGTGGTGTGGGCGGGGCCGGTCGTGACCCGCCGCCATGCCCCCAACACCAGCACGATCGAACTCGGCGCGGCCGGGCTCTGGGCGGTGTTCGATCACCGCGTCCTCGCCCACCTCGGTGACTGGCCCCACACCGACCCGCGCGCCGACCTCGTACTCACGTACCGGTCGTTGCCCGGTGTCGCGCTCGACATCGTCCGCGCCGCCCTCGATCGCCCGGCCGGTGAGCTACCGCTGGTCATGCCGCGCCTGAACAGCTCGGGGGACGTCGAGCGCCGGTACTTCGGGTACGAACTCGCCTCGGCTGGGGAACGACTGCGCCAGCTCACCGCCGACCAGGACGGCCCCGATCTCCACTTCCATCCCCGCTACCGAGCCGACCGGTCCGGCGTCGAATGGGTGCTGCGGGTTGGACAACCGCACCTGACCCAGCCCGGTGTGGCGTGGCACTTCGACGACGGCGGCAACCTGGCTGGCTACGGCTGGGACGAGGACGGCTCCATCCAGGCATCCACGATCCTGGTGCCGGGCGACGGGATGGAACGCGGCCGGCTCATCGGCCACGCCACCAACGTCACGCTGCCCGGCGTCGGCTGGCCCGCCCTCGACACCGTCGTCTCCGAGCACACCAGCGAAAAACAGCCGGCCGTGCTCGACGCGCACGCCGCCGCCTACCTGACCGCCTATCGAACCGGGATCACCCGCGACACCGCGATCGTCCGCACCGACACCGCTCCTCGGCTCGGTGCCTACCTGCCTGGCGACCGGGTCGTCCTCACCCCACGCGCCGACGCCGCAAACCTGGCCGGCGAGCGGGCTCGGCGGATCACCGCCATCGCCCACCGGACCAGCAGCCCGCACGCCGCCGAACTCACCCTTGCACCCGCACCCGCCACCCTGTGAAGGAGAACGCCCCGTGCCGGTCACGCCCAGCGCCGACAGCCTCGCCGCCCGCATCGGCCAACTCGAAGCACGGATGAACGAGCTGTCTCGCGGCACCCTCACCAACGCTGTCATTTCCCAAGGCGGCATCACTATCCGCGACCTCGGCGGCATCCAACTCACCGACCGCGACGGCGAGACCGTGTTTTTCGTCGGCGGCATCGGCGACACCTGGTCCCGCCCCGACGGCACACCCCAACCCGTCACCTCCATCTCCGACGACCGGGGCCGGTGGCGGATCGCGGTGTTCGACCCCAACCCCACCGAGAACGGCTACCGACAATTCGTCGCCATCTACGACTACAACGGCAACATCATCCTCGGCGACGACGTCAATAGCGGCGAAGGCTTGGCCCGCCCCTACATCCCGCACACCGTCAGCCGAGGCCGCTCCCAAGACTGGCCCGCGTCCACCGCGACCGACTGGGAACCCCTCGACATCATCCGCCTCCACCGCCAACACCCCCAGCTCTACATCGAATACCGCCACACGTCCGACGAACCGAACACGCGCGGCGAAATTCGGCTCCGCGACACCCAGGCCGGCGTGCTGGTCACCACACCCGTCGAGTACGCCACCCGCTGGGAGAAGACCCAGATGGCCATGCCCGGCATTTTTGGCGACATGCGGGAAATCTGGCTCGAAGCCCGCCGCACCACCGGCCCCGGCACCATCCGCGCCACCATCGCCCACGCCTCCGGCGTCCAATCCTGACACCCCAACCAGCCGCGCCCCCTACGGTGGCGCGGCTTTCCCTGCCCAGAAAGAGAAAGGCACCCTTGACCGACTACGGCATCGACATCTCGCACTGGAACCGCGTCACCGACTGGAACGCGGTGCGCGGCAACAACATCACCTATGCCTCGATCAAGGTCACCGAGTCCACCGACTTCGTCGACCAGGACGCCGCCGGCCACGCCGCGGGAGCCCGCGGCGTCGGTATCCGCGCGGGTGGCTACCACTTCGCCCGCACCACCCCGATCGACCGGCAGGTCGCCCACTTCGTCGCCCGGCTCAACGCGCACGGGCTGCTCGCCGCCGGGTCGCTCGCGCCGATGCTGGACATGGAAGCCGCCGAGCTGCGCGGTGAGGCCAACCCCTTCGTCGCCGCGTTCATCGCGCGCTTCCGCGCGGTCACCGGACAACGCAAGGTGCTCGTGTACGCCAACCTCGACTGGTGGACCCGCGTCCTCCGGCCGAACGAGTGGGCCGACGCCGACGTGCTCCTGTGGATCGCCCGCTACAACGGCGACCCCGGCAACCCCGGCTGGGCGCACCCGCGGCTCGCGCTGCACCAGCACACCAGCCAAGGGGCCGTGCCCGGCATCCCCGGCAACGTCGACCGCAACGCCACCATCGGCAGCTACGCCCTGGATCACCTCACCCTCGGCGGAGCCGGCGCGCCCGCGCCTCAACCCACACCGCCGGCCCCGACGCCCGGTACCTACACCGTGAAGCCCGGCGACACGCTGTCGGCGATCGCCGACAGGCACGGCACGACCTGGCAAGAACTCCAGCAGATCAACGGCATCCCGGACGCGAACAAGATCTACCCCGGCCAGGTGCTCAAACTCCCCGGCGCAGCGGCCCCGGCCGCGACCTACACCGTCAAGCCCGGAGAAACCCTCTCCGCGATCGCAGCGCGGCACGGCACCACCTGGCAGACGCTCGCCCGTCTCAACGGGATGGCCAACCCCGACCTCATCCACCCCGGACAGGTCCTGCGCCTGTCCTGACCGCCCATCGCCATCCAGAACCGAGAGGAACCACCACCATCATGACCACTCCCAGCACTCCGCGGCCCCGGCCGCTGCGCACCGCCGCGTCGATCATCGGCGGTCTGACCGCCCTGGTCGCAGGACTCGTCGGCTCCGGCCTGCTCACCACCCCGCAGGGCGACGCGATCACCGGCGTGATCTCCGCCGTCGTGGCGGCGCTCGGCGCATTCGGCGTCGTTATCGCCGGCGAGCGCAAGGTCACTCCGCTGGTCGACCCGCGCGACGACGAGGGCCAGCCGCTCATTCCCGAGGAGGTGGTCGACGGGTGGGACGCGAACCCGAGGTGACGTCGGCCGTGGTTGTCGATCCCAGCCACCCCGGTTACGACCCTCGGTCGCTGCTCAGCACCAACGAGCTGGAGGCCGCTGCGACGAACGTCGCGGCGGCCTCTCGGCTGTCACCCGCGCAACTCGACGTGATCGCCGACATCTTCGGCCCAGTGGCCCGCCGTTGGCGCGCGAGCGGGACGGCGGACGCGGCGCAGGCTTGATCATGCGACGATGCGGGGCGTGAACGATGGTGCTGGTGTGCTCGTGGTGACCGGCGGCAGTAGAGGCATCGGCGCCGCGGTGTGCCGGCTCGCCGCGACACGCGGATACGACGTAGTGGTCAACTACTCCTCGGGCGAGTTGGCCGCGAGAGGCGTGGTGGCCGATATCAAGGCGGCCGGCGGCAAGGCCGTGCCCGTCCACGGTGATGTGTCGGATGCCGACGACGTAGCCCGCCTGTTCGACGCCGCCGCCGAACTCGGGCAGCTGGCCGGTCTGGTCAACAACGCCGGCATTACCGGCAACACCCCCGGCCGGCTCGACGAGCACGACGCCGCAGTCGTGCGCCGGGTGCTCGAAGTGAACGTGATCGGGGTGTTCCTGTGTGCCCGCGAGGGGGTGCGGCGGATGTCCACCCAATACGGCGGGCAGGGCGGGGCAATCGTGAACGTCTCCTCGACCGCGGCTCATCGCGGCTCGCCCGGCGAGTGGGTGCCTTACGCCGCGAGCAAATCGGCAGTCGAAGCAATGACGCTCGGTCTGGCCAAGGAGGTGGCGACCGAGGGCATCCGGGTAAACGCCGTGGCCCCCGGCCTGGTGCACACCGACCTACACGCGGCGGCTGGCATGCCCGACCGCCCGGACCGCCTGGCGTCCGTGATCCCGATGCAACGGGCTGGCCAACCGGAGGAGATCGCCGAGGGCATCTTGTGGCTGCTGTCGCCAGCGGCATCGTTCGTCACCGGCGCTGTCCTACCGATCAGCGGCGGTTACTGAACGGATACCCGGCACGGAGGTGGCGCGGCTCGGCGCGAGCCAGCGCCACCTCCTCGGCCATGTCGGTACCGACCACGCTCACGCCGCGTCAGAATCGGCCGCAGGCGAGTCGCTCGGTGTGAACAGGAAACCGGGGTTGATCGTTTCCGTTTCGAGGTCGCCGCTCTTCTTGTGCTTCCGCTTGTAGATGCGCGGCCTCATGATCGTTCGAAGGATCTCCCGCTTTTGGGCGATGGTCAGCGCGTCGAACGCCTCACGCGCGCCCGGACCGATGACCTTCTCCAACACCGGAGGCAGGGCCGCTCGCTTCGCGCGAGCGTCGGCCTTACGGATGCGGTCCAGTAGGCCGGGCTCGATCGCTGCGAAGCTCTCGCGCGAGACCTTGCCCGCGACGGCGTCTTGCCGCCATCCGTCAAGCTCGGCGCGAAGGTTTCGAGCCTCCTCGGCCGCCGCGAGCGACCGCTTGTCCTGCTCGGCGTCGATACGGAAGATGTCAGCGGCGTCTTCCCGCTCCAACATCAGCAGCGCCTGCTCGGTCAACCAGGCGTCCAGCTTCTCCTTCGGCCGGATCACGCAGCCGTTGATGCACTGGTACCGGTACCCGGCAGGCTTCCGACGCGGCACGATCCGACCCTCGCACTCACCGCAGCGAGCAATGCCAACCCACAGGTGCTTGACCCGGCTCCCGTCCCGGTTCATCTTCCGCTTCGGGTCGCCGAGCCGCGCCTTCAGCAGTTTGTGCTCGGTCTCCGTGATGATCGGCTCCCACGCCGCCTTCACCGGCTTCATCGTCACGTCGCCGTTGTCGTCCAGCACCTTCACCAGCACCGGCTTGCCCTGATGGATACGAATGCCCGCAGCTACATCCGAGAGAGCTGCCCGCCGGACCTTCGAGCCGCACCACACCGTGGGAAGGAGGTACGGAATCCCGTTCCGGTTGAGTTCTCGGCCGATTTCCTTCGGCGTTTCGCCCGCCTTCACACGCTCGACGATCTCGGTCGCCAACTCGGCCGACTCCTCGTCCAGCCGCGCCAGGAACCGCTCCCACTCCTCCGGGACCCGGTAGTCCTCGACCATGGGCACGATCCGGCCCGCGTGCCACTGACGATCACGCGGACACGTGACGCCGCGCTTGTTCAGGTCCCTGGCGATCGTGGTCAGCGGCTCCGCCGCAAGGACGCGCTCGACGATCTCGCGGATGACGGCCTTCTCGTCCGGGTTGATGACCTGGCCGAGCAGGTCGCCGGTCTCCGGGTCGTACTCGCGGCGGTACCCGTAGGGCAGGGGACCGGCGTGCTCGCCTGCCCGTGCCCGCTTGCGCACCCCGCGCCGGACGTGGGTGGAGATGGTGTCCGAGGCGCCCTCGGCTTCCAGCGCGTCGCGCGCTGTCGCCTTCCGGTCCGCCGGGTCGCTCATGTCGTAGATCCGCCCGCCGTAAGCCCACAGCGCCCCGGTCTCGATACAGATTCGGCGCAGCTTGACGTAAACCTCGAGGTCGCGCTGCGCCCGTGACGAGTCGAACGTCCACAGCAGGTGCACCCGCCCAGACCGCAGCTCCTCCAGCGCCCGCTCGTAGTCCTGGCGTGCGGCGGTCGCGAACGTCGAGGCCGACAGGTTGTTGTCGTAGAAGGTCCCCGCATCGACGATGCCGTTCTCCTCGAAGAACTCGTTGCCCTCGTCTTCCTGCGAGGCCACCGAGATGCTCCGACCCGAGGCGTCCTGCGACGCACGCAGGTACTTGATCCCGATCAACTGGCCGTCGAAGTTAGGCCACCGCTGCTTCAACCGCTCGAACAGTGCGTCCCTCATGTCTGAGTACCCTAAGTTGCACAGCAACCTTGGTGGCCGCGTAGTGCACCCACTCGCCGGGTGAGCCGCGGCCGGCGGCCGTGGAGGAGATGTTCACGATGGCGCCGCCCGCCCCGCCGAACCGGGTGGACATGCGGCGCACGGCCTCGCGGTTGCACAGGAAGACGCCGACCACGTTCACGTCCAGCACGCGGCGGACCACCTCGACCGACTGCTGGTCGAGCCGGCCGGGAGTGTTGCCCGTGATGCCGGCGTTGCACACCACACCGCTCAGCTCACCCAACTCGGCGGCCGCGTCGAAGAGTTTCCGCACGTCGGTCTCGTCGGACACGTCACCGGCCACGGCCACGCCCTTGCCGCCGGCCGCTTCGACGTCGTCGAGCACGCTACGCGCGGCAGCCTCGTCGACCGCGTAGTTCAGCACCACCTGATAGCCGGCGGCCGCGGCCTGGCGGCACACGGCCGCTCCGATACCTCGACTGCCCCCGGTAACGATCACGACGCTCACACGGCGAGACTAATCGAAGCGCTCCAGCATGGCGGCGGCCTCGAGCACCATCCAGCCGGACAGCTGCACCGACAGGTCTCGCTCCACCCGCTGGTGCCGCGCCGACCTCGGCACCTGCGCCGGCTGCGACCATTCCGGGCCGAACAGCGGACCGCCCCTGGCGATGGCCCGGTTCCGCCACGCCGCCTCGGCGGAGGCCACCACCAGCCGGCGGGCGGTCGCCCCGGCCCCGGGAGCGCCGAGGGCCGGCAGCCGGACGGCCGCCAGCGCCAGGTACCTGGCGAGGATCCCGGCGAACAGCCCGCCGTCGCCGCCGCCCCGGCCCCGCAGCACGCCGTCGTCGTTCAGATGGGTGGCGACCGCGGCGATCGTCCGCTCGGCGCGCGAGGCCCATACCCCGGACGTGTCACCGACCGCCAACTCGACGCAGGAGCCGATGTACACGCCCTGGCAGTACGAGTAGACGATCTTCACGATCTCCCTGATCGAGCCGTCGTCCTCGACATAGAGGCCGTCCCAGAGCAGCCCGGTGGTCGGGTCGACCAGCAGCTGCTCCATCCACTCGGTCATCGAGCGGGCGCGCTGCCGGTCGGCGCGCTCGCCGCCGTTGCCCGACCACCTGGCGAACAGAATCGCCGCCGGGCCGTTGGCCGGCACGTTCTTGAACGAGTCCCGGCGGCGCCACCAGATCCCGCCGCCGCCGTGGTCGGTCCACCCGGACCGCAGCTGGGCGGCGATGGCCGTCAGCTGCTTGTCGACCGGGATGTCCTCGCAGTCCGACGCCCGCAGCAGCGCGAGACCGAGCCAGGCGATGTCGTCGTAGTAGTCGTTGGTCCACGAGCCGAAGTTGCGGACCCGCACGCCCCGGATCAGGCGCCCGATGGTGCCCGCCCGGCCGGGGTTGGGTTGGCGCAGCTGCGCATCGACCAGGCAGTCGAGCAGATGCGCCTGCCACCAGTAGTTCCAGTGCAGGTGGAGGCGGTCGCCCATGGTCTGCGGCCAGTGCGCCGACCCGAGTCGCGTGCCGAGCAGCGCCCACGTCCGGCGCAGGTGCCTGGCGCACACGGCACGCTCGGCGACGGCGGCGCGCGCCGCCCACAACGACGGCGACTCCTCCGCCTCGCTCTCCGCGTACCCCGCCCGCTGCGTCACCCCTCCATAGTCGCGGCTGGATCGGTTCCGATGTGTCCACCGGACGGGTGATGTCATCCAGCTGTGTCACAGTGAATCCCATGACCACCACGCCCGTTACCTGCTCAGTTACCTGCCCACTGTGCGAAGCGACCTGCGGGTTGGAGATCACGCTCGACGGCCCGCGCGTGGCCGGGGTGCGCGGGGACTCGGCCGATGTGTTCTCCCACGGCTACATCTGCCCGAAGGGCGCCTCGCTCGGCGCGCTGCACCACGACCCCGACCGGCTGCGGACCCCGCTCGTGCGGCGCGACGGCGAGCTGGTGGAGGCCACGTGGGACGGGGCGTTCGCCGTGATCGAGGAGCGGCTGCCGGCGCTGCTCGCCGAGCACGGCCGCGACGCGGTGGCCGTCTACCTGGGCAACCCGTCGGCGCACAACGTTGCGGTCGGGCTTTACGGGCCGCCCATGCTGAAGGCGCTCGGCACGAAGAACCTCTACAGCGCCAGCTCGGTCGACCAGCTGCCGAAGCACTTCACGGCCGGGCACATGTTCGGGCACGCGCTCAGCATCCCCGTGCCCGACCTGGACCGGACCGACTACCTGCTGATGCTGGGCGCCAACCCGCTGGTGTCCAACGGCAGTCTCATGACCGTGCCGGACGCGCGTGGGCGGCTGCGGGCCATCCGCGAGCGCGGCGGGCGGATCGTGGTGGTCGACCCGAAGCGCTCCCGTACGGCCGAGCTGGCCGACGAGCACCACGCCATCCGGCCGGGCACCGACGCGCTGCTGCTGTTCGCGCTGGTCAACGTGTTGTTCGCGGAGAACCTGGTGAACCTTCGCGACCTGGCCGAGCATGTCGAGGGCGTGTCCGAGGTACGGACGCTGGCCGAGCCGTTCACCCCGGAGGCGGTCGCGCCGGCCACGGGACTCGACGCGGTGGAGATCCGCCGGGTGGCCCGGGAGCTGGCGGCGGCCGACAGCGCGGCCGTCTACGGCCGGATCGGCACCACCACGCAGGCGTTCGGCACGCTCGCCAGCTGGCTGATCGACGTGCTGAACGTGCTGACCGGCAACCTCGACCGACCGGGCGGCGCCATGTTCACGCTGGCGGCCGCCGGGCAGGCCAACTCACGCGTCGGCCGGTCACGGCGCGGGTTCAGCACGGGCCGGTGGCGTAGCCGCGTGCGTGACCTGCCGGAGGTCATCGGCGAGCTGCCGGTGGCCACACTGGCCGACGAGATCCTCACGCCCGGCCCCGGTCAGGTGCGCGCGCTGATCACCGTGAGCGGCAACCCGTGCCTGAGCACCCCGAACGCCGGCCGGCTCGACCAGGCACTCGGCCAGCTGGACTTCATGGTCTCGCTCGACATCTACCTCAACGAGACCAGCCGGCACGCCGACGTGATCCTGCCCGGTCCGACGCCGCTCGAGCGGCCGCACTACGACCTGGCGCTGTATCAGCTGGCCGTCCGCAACGTGGCGAACTGGACGCCCGCCGCCCTGCCGACCGAGCTGCCGCAGGAGTGGCAGACGCTGTTGCGCCTCACGGGCATCGCCGCCGGCATGGGTGCTTCGGCCGACCTGGCGGCACTGGACGACTTCGTGGCCGGCGAGGTGGCGAAGCGCTACGGCGTCGACCTGCCGGCCGGGCGCACCGGTCCGGAGCGGCTGCTCGACATGCTGCTTCGGGCGGGCCCGTACGACCTGACGCTGGCCGACCTGGAGGCCGCCCCGCACGGGGTCGACCTGGGACCGCTGACCCCGCGGCTGCCCGACCTCATCGGCACGGCCAGCGGCCGGATCGAGCTGGCGCCAGCGGAGATCACGGTCGACGTACCCCGGCTGGCCGCGTCGATGTCCGCCCCCGCGAATGGCATGGTCCTCATCGGACGGCGCCAGCTCAGCTCGAACAACTCGTGGATGCACAACCTGGAACCGTTGGTACGCGGGCAGAACCGCTGCACCGCACAGGTCAACCCGGCCGACGCGACCCGCCTCGGTCTGGTCGACGGCGCCACGGCGGTCGTCCGCTCGCGCGCGGGCAAGATCGAGGTGCCCG
The DNA here is from genome assembly GCA_963826035.1 of uncultured Actinomycetota bacterium. Classification (GTDB taxonomy): domain Bacteria; phylum Actinomycetota; class Actinomycetes; order Mycobacteriales; family Pseudonocardiaceae; genus Actinophytocola. The sequence continues at coordinate 137,001 of CAWGVZ010000014.1, forward strand.
TGGAGGTGACGGACACCATCCGGGTGGGCGTGGTCAGCATCCCGCACGGCTGGGGCCACGACGTGGTGGGCGTTCGCACGGCCGTGGCCACCGCGCATGCCGGCGAGAACGCGAACTTCCTGACGGACGAGATGCTCCTCGACGTGCCGACGGGAACGGTCGCGCTCAACGGTGTTCCCGTGGAGGTGGAGCCGGTCAGCTGAAGCCCGTCACCACGCGGTGTCGAGGTCCGCGTGCTGGCGGATCCAGCTGTGCATGACGATGCCGGCCGCCACGCCGGCGTTGATCGAGCGGGTGGAGCCGAACTGGGCGATCGACACCACGAGTTTGGCGCCCTGCTTGGCTTCCGCGCTCAACCCGGGGCCCTCCTGTCCGAACAGGAGGATGCACTCGCGGGGCAGCTCGGCCGTCTCCACACGGACCGCGCCGGCGGTGTTGTCGACCGCCACCACCGCCAGTCCCTGGTCGGCCGCGTAGGTGAGCAGCGCGGCCACGTCCGGATGGTGGACCACGTGCTGGTACCGGTCGGTGACCATGGCGCCGCGGCGGTTCCACCGGCGGCGGCCCACGATGTGCACGGCGCCGGCCGCGAAGGCGTTGGCCGTGCGGACCACCGTGCCGATGTTGTGGTCGTGCTTGAAGTTCTCGATGGCCACGTGGAACGTGTGCCGGCGCCGGTCGAGGTCGGCCACCACCGCGTCGCGTCGCCAGTAGCGGTACGGGTCGACCACGTTGCGGCGGTCGCCGTCGGCCAGCAGAGCCGGGTCGTAGTGGTCGCCGGCCGGCCACTCACCGGGCCAGGGGCCGACACCGACCGGTTCGCCGAACTCCCACTCGGTGGGTCCCGCGTCGGGATCGGTCACTGGGCGGGCTGAGCCGGCTGGGCCGTCACCGCGCGGCGGTTGCGCCACCGCACGTAGATACCCGTGTAGGCCACGATCGTCAGGACGACCATGACGATCCCGACCGCGGGCAGCCAACCGCGGGGGATGATCTCGTCGTAGATGTAGTACTCGTTGAACCCGCCGGGCAGCGGACCAAGCCCCTGCTGCTCGCGGAAGAAGTCCTCGAGCGCGGTGAGCGGGCAGACGACCCACGGCATCGTGTTGATCAAAATAGCCCAGAACACCCAGATCAGGTGGACGTAGACACCCCTGGGCCAACGCCAGGCCATGAACCCGCCGATGCCGGCGTAAATCAACGCGGCGAAGTGCACTACCACCGTGACATCGGCGAGAAACCCGGCCATGACGCAAGGTTACCGGCCCGGGCAGCGCGGCGGCCGCACCTCGGGCAGGTTGCCCGAGGTGGCGCGCGACACTCGGTCGGGCGGTCAGCCCTGCGGGGGCTGGATCGGGGGTGCCGGCGGTGTCTGCGGCTGGATCATCGGCTGGCCGAGCGGAGGGGTGGGGGTGACCGGCTCGTTGAGCGAGTCGAACGCGCCCTTGAGGGACGGCGCCGCCCGTACCGCGGGGTCGTCGACCTCGTAGTACTCCTTCTTCTGGAACTTGCCGAAGTTCGCGATCATGCTCGACGGGAACGTGTCGAACCTGGTGTTGAAGGCCCGCACGTTGCCGTTGTAGAAGCGACGGCCCGCGGCGATCCGGTCCTCGCACTCGACCATCTGCGTCTGCAGGTAGATGAAGTCCTGGTTGGCCTTCAGGTCGGGATACTGCTCGGCCACCGCGAAGAAGTTGGAGAGCGCGCCGTTCAGCGCCTGCTCGGCCTGGCCCTGTGCGACCGGACCGGCGCCCTTCGCGGCGACGGCCTGGCCGCGTGCCTGAACGACCTGGGTGAGCGTCTGCTGCTCGAACTGCGCCGCCGCCTTCGTGACCTCGACCAGGTTGCCGATCAGGTCGTGTCTGCGCTGCAGTTCGACATCGATCTGGCGCCAGGACTCCTCGATGGTGTTCCGCTGCCTGGCGAACTTGTTGTAGCTGGCGATGAACGCCACGACGGCGATCACGAGGATCGCTACCACTACCAGAATGATGATCAGCACCGCGTTCACGAAGGCAGGCTATCGCGTTCGGGCGCACCTCACATGGCGACTCTCACAAGCCCAGGTCGGCAAGATCCAGCAGGTAGCGGTAGGGAAGACCGCGTGCCTCGATCGCCTCGCGGGCACCGGTGTCGCGGTCGACCACCGTGACCACACCGACCACGTTCGCGCCGGCCTCGTCGAGCGCGTCGACCGCCGTGAGCACGCTGCTGCCGGTGGTGGACGTGTCCTCGACGGCCAACACCGGCTGCCCGGCCACCTCGATGCCCTCGATGCGCCGCTGCATGCCGTGTTCCTTGGCCGACTTGCGCACCACGAACGCGTCGAGCACCTCGCCGGCGCTCGCGGCCGCGTGCATCATGGCGCACGCCACCGGGTCGGCGCCGAGCGTGAGACCGCCCGCCGCCACGTAGTCCCAGTCCGCCGTGAGCTGGCGCAACAGCCGGCCGATCAGCGGGGCGGCCGCGTGATGCAGCGTGGCCCTGCGCAGGTCGACGTAGTAGTCGGCTTCCTTGCCGGAGGAGAGCGTGACCCGACCGTGGACCACGGCAAGCTCGCTCACCAGCCGGGCAAGCTCGCCCTTTGCCGTGAGATCAACAGGAACGGTTCGCACGGGTAGGAACCCTCTCACGGCCCACCGACAGTTTCCGCGCGGCGCGCCACAACTCACACCCGGTGCCGGCGTTCCACCCGATAGCCGGGGATCACGTTGGGGTAGCCGCCCACCGGCGGCGGCGGAACCGGGTTGTCGAGGTGGTAGCCCAGTACCGCCGGCGGGAGCGACTCGAACAGGTCGCACGCCAGCTCGGTGATCTGGTTGGCGAGGTCCTGGTCCGCCAGATGACCGACGATCGTGACCCACACGCCACTGCGGACGGTCTCCTCCGCCACGCCGTCGTCCTGCGGGGTGAGCCGCTCGGCCTGCAGCACGATGGTCGTCCGGGAGGTCACCGGACTCGCCAGGACCAGGTCGGTGAACCCCTGAGTGAGCACTATGGCGGCGAAGTCGGGGCGGGGCGAGCCGCAGGCGAACTGGAGGTCGAACCGCTCCTGGCCGGACAGGACCCCGTCGTCGAACCTCGCGATCCTCGGCTTCGGGATCAGCCGCTTCGACGCGATCATGAGGGTCGGCCAGTGAGTCGGCAGCGTGATCTTGACCGAGATGGCCGTTTCCTTCTGGTCCCACAGTTCCCGGACGTGCTCGTAGCGTTCGACGTCGTGGCCGCGGTGCGTGAACCGCTGCATCTCCACCAGCGCGCCGGTGGACGTCCTGCCGTGCGCGCTCTCCGGGATCCGGCTGATCGGTACCTGGGTCTGGTCCTCCGTGAGCCGGTGGCCCGTGTAGACGAAGGTGGGCATCAGCCCGAACAGGGTCGCCGCGAAGTCCGCCAGCTCACCGAGCCCGGTCGCGCCGTCGAGCCTGTCGTCGTTCCAGACGACCAGCATCGGCCCGTCGAAGCGGAACGCGAACCGCTGTGCGCGCGGATCGGCCAGCAGCCACTGCATCATGCGGGGGTTGAGCACGTCGTAGCTGAACTTGTCGTCCGTGCCGGTGATACGGAACGCGTCGTTGAACTGCTCGCTCTCCAACTGGAGATCGCGCCCGCGGGCCCGGTCGGCCCCGGTTTCCCTGCGCACCATCAGGTCCGGCACCGGTCCGGGCAACTCCAGCACGGCCGCCGAGCAGTACCCGCTGCGCAGCCCGCTCTGCCCGGTGCTCTCGCTCCGCGATCCGCTCGGCAGGTGGTACCAGCTGAACTGCATGATCATCGCCGGCCGCTCGGCCACCGTGCCCGTGACCAGATACTGCATGTCCGCCGAGGTGCCGCGGTCGAACGGCGCGCCGCGGAAGTAGCCGAGCAGTTCCGCCGTGCCGTCGGTGTAGCGGAAGCCGTTGCGGGCCGCCCACCAGCTGACCGTCAGCTTGCGCTCGTCGTGCGCGACCGCGCGGGCCGCCCACCAGAACAGGAGGCCGATCCCGAGCACGGCGAGACCGACCCACATCCACCAGGTCATCGACGAATCAGCCCAGCCCGCGGTCGTCCTGCTTGAGCGCCGTGTCGACGGTCAGGGCGGACCCGACCACGAGGCTGGCCAGCGGGTCGGCCAGGGGCCGGTGGACCTGCACCACGTAGTTGTCGGCCGTCGTGAACATCGTCTTCGCGAAGCCTTCCCAGGTCTTGGAGATCCGGGCTATCTCGGTGCCGGTGTGGTCGGTGACCGCGAAGTTCCACGCGCGCCAGTTCTCCGCCTGGATCCCGCCCACCTGCTGACCGTTGACCACGAACGAGAACCGGATCTTGCCGAACACGTTGTCCTGCACGATCTCGCCGACCGCGGCACCGTCCGGGCGCTCGACCACCACCCGCGACTTCATCACCTTGGCCGGCCGGGTGAGCAGCAGCACCGGCTGTCCGTTGCGATCACGGACCTCGAGGCGGTGGGTGAGGAACTGGTCGACACTGGCGAAGAACCGCACGGCCTTCTTCAGGTTCGACTGGCCGATCTGGGCGACCGACCCGAGTTGCTGGCCGTGCTGGTCGAACACCAGGTACTCGTTGGTCATCTCGATGAGCTTGACCTTCTGGTTCACCACGAGCACCGGCTCGGTGAACAGCGTGCCGCCGCCCTGGTGGCCGGCCTGGCCGACCCCGGCCGCGCGGGTCTGCTCCTTGATCCGGTCGGCGTCGGGTTCGCGGCCGACCTGTAGCTCCCAGGCGCTGCCGTCCCGCTGCTGGCCCTGCGGCATGGGCTGGGTGTGTGCCGTCCACTGGGCGCCGTCCCACCAGCGCAGCATGGTCGAGCCAGACTGCTCCTGATACCACCCCGGTTGCTGGGTCACGGCTGGTCCTTCCACACGAACTCGGGCACCCGCTCCAGGATGTCGATGAGGAAGTTCGCCTTGTGCATCACGACCCGCATGTCGAGCGAAGGCGTCCATTCCTCCCAGGTGTACAGGTCACCACGCTCGAACCGGAACGGCCACTTGAGCTTCACGGCGCGTTCGTCGGCCAGGAGGAACTCCATCATCCGCGGGTGCAGGACGTCGTAGGCGAACTTCTGGTGCTCCCGTTTGACCTTCACCTTGAACGTCTTGTTGAACTCGTCCGACTCGAGGTCGAGGTCGAACTTCGAGTCCCACAGCTCCGTGGTGACCGTCAGCGCCGGCTGCTCCCGCGGGGTCAGCACGTTGACCACCATGTACTTGTGGAACTCCCGGCGTTCCCTGCCGTAGCGTTCCCGGCGTTCGCGGTCCCTGCTGTTGCGGTCCGGCAGGTCGCGTTCCCAGAAGTACTGGAACGCGTCCACCCGCCGGCCGCGGTGCCCGCCGCGGATGACGTCCCAGGCCTGCTTGCCGTCGTTGTCGTCGAAGTGCGGCAGACCCCGGAACTTGTCCGCCCAGCGGTCGTCGCGCCTGACGTAGGACCACTTGTACTTGCGGGCCCAGTCACCGAGCGGCGTGTCGGTCCTGTTGTCGATCGTGTACTTCTTGCCGACCAGATCGTCGAGAAACCCCATGCCGATCCCTCCCTACGGCTTCAGATGCTCGCTCAGGTGCGGTCGCGGCCCTGGGTCATCTTCATTTTGGTCATCTTTATTTCGAGCTTGCGTAACAGCTGATGTGGCACGAGCCGGGTGATGCTGGCGAGCGCCTTGTACGACAGACCGGGCACCGAGCGGATGCGCCCGCGGCGCAGATCCTTGAGACAGTCGGCCACCACGCGGTCGGCGTCGAGCCGCCACCGGTCCGGGAGTGCCTCCATGTTGTCGCCCGCGCGCTCGTGGAACTCGGTGCGCGTGTAGCCGGGGCACAGGGCGATGACCCGGACGCCCGTGCCGGCGAGGTTCGCCGCGAGTCCCTCGCTGAACGCCGTGACCCAGGCCTTGGTGGCGGCGTAGGTCGGCCCGGTGGCCGGGAAGAACCCGGCGAGGCTCGACACGTTGATCACCGCGCCACGGCCGCGGTCCAGCATGCCGGGCAGCGCGGCCCTGGTCAGCCGGAGCACGGTGGTGACGTGCACGTCCAGCTGCGCCTGGAGGTAGTCAGGGTCGGCCTCGGCGAACGCGCCGCGCGTGCCGAAGCCCGCGTTGTTGACCAACAGGTCGACCGGTGCCTCGGGATCGGCCAGCCGTTCCTCGATCCGCTTGCGGGCCCGCGTGGTGGACAGGTCGGCGACCATCGGCTGCACGGAGACGTTGTGCGCCTCGGACAGTTCGGCGGCGACCGCCTTCAGTCGCTCCCGATTGCGGGCGACGACCACCAGATCGAATCCGTCGGCGGCGAGCTTGCGGGCGAACGCGGCACCGATTCCTGCCGTTGCCCCGGTGACGAGCGCTGTTGGCATGTCGCTACGTTAGTCGACCTTGGGAGGGTCGCGGCGTTCTCCGTGCCGACCCGTTGGCTCCTCGTGATCACCGACCGGATCGATCTCCGCGTCGAACGGATCGATCACGTCGGCGATCTCACCGATGCCGCGCAGCAGGCGCTCGAGCCGCGACGGGCTGGCGTGCGCCCCCGCGCCGGCGAGAACCCAGCCGCCCTCGATCCACGTGACCGGGATGTCCGCGCCGATCTCGTCGATGGCATCCGTGAGATCGGGGGTGACCACGCCGCGCGCGGCGGCCAGATCGGAGACGAACGCGTACCGGTCGCCGACCGGTCCAAGCAGTTCGAGCATGCTGTCGCGCTGGATGGGCGCGCTGGACAGCCACAGCTCGACGATCGCCGGGTGGGTACGCCGGCACTGCACGGCCGCGATGACCGTGCTGACCCGCCCGCCGGTCTCGAGATCGAAGACGTAGACCCGGCGCCGCCCGTCGGCCGTGAACGTCGACCCGGCGACCACATCCTTGGCGACGATTCCCTTGGCGACGCCCTCCTTGACGGCGCCACCCCCGTGGAAGGCGATGGCGCCCGCGCTCCACTGAGTGGGCAGCACATGGTCGGTGTCGGCGAACTGCCAGCCGCGAAGCGCGGCCCAGCGCCGCCGCTCCCTGTTGCGGGAGGTCAGGCGGGCGCGGTCTCGTAGCAGCAGTGCGGCGCCGGCAATCCCGGCAACCACCGCCACGACGAACCAGACCCATGCCGGTATGCCCACCCGGCAGAGCGTAGTCGGCCGGAGCCCGCAGCCAAGATCACAGGTACCGCGCGTCGCTCACGAAAGTGTCGGCGGGGACCGAACGGGTACCCCGCCGGCTACAGGGCCCGGCCGACGATCAGCGCCGAGTTGTCGTCCGCCACGTCCACCCGCACGGTGTCACCGTCGCGGATCTCGCCAGACAGCAGTGCCTTCGCCAGTTGGTCGCCGATGGCCGAGGCCACCAGGCGGCGCAGCGGGCGGGCACCGTAGATCGGGTCGAAACCGTTGATGGCCAACCAGTCCCTGGCCGAGTGGCTCACGTCGAGAGTGAGCCTGCGCTGGGACAGCCTGCGGCCGAGCTGGGTGATCTGAATGTCCACAATGGACGTCAGTTCCTCGGTGGCCAGCGAGTGGAACACCACCACGTCGTCAAGGCGGTTCAGGAACTCCGGCTTGAAGTGGCGCTGCACCACGGACAGCACGGCGTCCTTGCGCTGCCGCTCGTCGAGGTTCGCGTCGGCCAGGGCCTGCGAGCCCAGGTTGGACGTCAGCACGAGGATCGTGTTGCGGAAGTCGACCGTGCGACCCTGGCCGTCGGTCAGCCTGCCGTCGTCGAGGACCTGGAGCAGCACGTCGAACACGTCCGGGTGGGCCTTCTCCACCTCATCGAGCAACACCACGCTGTATGGCCGCCGCCGCACGGACTCGGTCAGCTGACCGCCCTGGTCGTAGCCGACGTAGCCAGGTGGCGCGCCGACCAGCCGCGCGACCGAGTGCTTCTCCGAGTACTCGCTCATGTCGATGCGGATCATCGCCCGCTCGTCGTCGAACAGGAACTCGGCGAGCGCCTTGGCCAGCTCGGTCTTGCCGACGCCGGTCGGGCCGAGGAACAGGAACGAGCCGGTGGGCCGGTCGGGGTCGGACACCCCGGCCCGAGCGCGGCGGACCGCGTCGGACACGGCGCGCACCGCCTCAGCCTGGCCGATCACGCGCTGGCCGATGGCCTCCTCCATACGCAGCAGCTTGGCGGTCTCGCCCTCGAGCAGCCGGCCGGCGGGGATGCCGGTCCACATGGAGACGACGTCGGCCACGTCGTCCGGGCCGACCTCCTCCTTCAGCATCACCTGCTCGGTAGTGGGTAGCTCGGCGGACTGGGTGGCCGCCTCCAGGTCCTTCTCCAGCGCGGGGATCCGGCCGTAGCGCAGCTCGGCCGCGCGACCGAGGTCGCCGTCGCGCTCGGCGCGCTCCGACTCGCCGCGCAGTTGCTCCAGCTGCTCCTTCAGGTCGCGGACCTTCTCGATCGAGCCCTTCTCGTTCTGCCAGCGCGCCGTCAGGCCGGTCAGCTCCTCGCGCTTCTCCGCCAGCTCGGCACGCAGGGTCGCCAGCCGCTGCTTCGACGCCGCATCGTCCTCCTTGGCGAGCGCCATCTCCTCGATCTCCAGGCGGCGGACCGACCGCTCGACCTCGTCGATCTCCACGGGCCGCGAGTCGATCTCCATGCGCAGCCGGGCAGCGGCCTCGTCGATCAGGTCGATCGCCTTGTCCGGCAGGAAGCGGGCGGTGATGTAGCGGTCGGAGAGGGCGGCCGCGGCCACCAGCGCGGTGTCGGTGATCCGCACGCCGTGGTGGACCTCGTAGCGCTCCTTGAGCCCGCGCAGGATACCGACCGTGTCCTCGACCGTCGGCTCGCCGACCAGCACCTGCTGGAACCGGCGCTCCAGCGCGGCGTCCTTCTCGATGTGCTGGCGGTACTCGTCGAGCGTGGTGGCGCCGACCATGCGCAGCTCACCGCGCGCGAGCATCGGCTTGATCATGTTGCCGGCGTCCATGGCGCCCTCGCCCGTGGCGCCCGCGCCGACGATCGTGTGCAGCTCGTCGATGAACGTGATGACCTGGCCGGCCGAGTCGGCGATCTCCTTGAGTACGGCCTTGAGCCGTTCCTCGAACTCACCGCGGAACTTGGCGCCGGCCACCATGGCGCCGAGGTCCAGCCCCACCACCCGCTTGCCGCGCAGCGACTCGGGGACGTCGCCGGCCACGATCCGCTGGGCGAGACCCTCGACGATCGCCGTCTTGCCGACGCCGGGCTCGCCGATCAGCACGGGGTTGTTCTTCGTGCGCCGCGACAGCACCTGCACCACCCGGCGGATCTCCGTGTCGCGGCCGATCACCGGGTCCAGCTGACCCTTGCGGGCCCGGTCGGTCAGGTCGAGGCCGTACTTCTCCAGCGCCTGGTAGGTGCCCTCGGGATCGGGGCTGGTGACCCTGGCCGAGCCGCGCACCTTGGCGAACGCGTCGCGCAGTGCCTCGGGCGTCGCGCCCTGCCGGCTCAGCAGTGCGGCCACCGCGCCACCCTTGGCGGCCAGGCCGACCAGCAGGTGCTCGGTGGACACGTACTCGTCGCCCATCTCGGTCGCCAGACTCTGGGCCTCGGTGACCGAGCGCAGTGCCTCGGTGTTGAGCTGCGGCGCGGACACGGTGGACCCGGTGGCCGACGGCAGCGAGTTGGCCAGCTGGTCCAGCTCCTTGCGGACCTGGCCGGGGTCGGCGCCGACGGCCGACAGCAGCGGCGCCGTCAGCCCGCCACCCTGGGCAAGCAGGGCACCGAGCAGGTGCACCGGCGTGATGTCCGGGTTGCCGGCGACCGTCGCGGCCTGTGCGGCCGACGAGATCGCCTGCTGGGTCTTCGTCGTCGGGTTGAAAGCGTCCATCTCGTCCCCTCGCCCACAGCAAGTACTCACCAGGACTAACGTCAGCAAAGTTGAGTGAGTTCCGCTCAACCCTGATTTTCCCCACGGTCACCGGATCGAGCAGCGTCTCACCCACATGTACCAATAGGGTTGTCCACAGCAAGTGCCTACTTGTCCACAATCCCCAGGTCTCTATCCACAGGCATGTGTGTATCGCGCATCCCGGCCGCTCGCAGCGGCGATTTCCAGCTGTGGTACAGGCCGGCGACACCGCCAGCCGAGTGAAGATGCCGGGTGATCAACCCTGCCGGTTGGCCGTGTTGAAGTAGTCCGCGCCCTTGCGGCGGGCGTCGTCCGTGCCCCAGTCGCGCTCGCGCGACACCGGCTTCATCCGTGGGATGTGCTTTCGGCAGTGGATGTACGCCTCTTCGACGTGCACCACCACCCATCGTTCCGGCCGGCGCCCGCGCTCATCCTCCCGCGGCAGACCGGGCCACTCGGCACGCAGATCGGGGTCCTCGACGATCCGGGCCCGGCCGTTGACGTGCAGGCCGATGAGATCTTCCGTGAAGTCGATCATCAGCATGCCGACGTGCGGGTTCTCGCTGATGTTGCCGAGGCTCGCCAGCACGCCGTTGCCGCGGTACTCGGGATAGGCAAGCTGGCGGCGGTCGAGCACGTGGAGGAACCCGGGCGGGCCGGCACGCAGTGTCGAGTCGCACTCGCCGCCCGCGTCCGCCGTACCGATGAACGCCATCTCCATGCGCCCCACGAACTCGATCATCTCGTCGTTCAGGTGGTCGAGGACCTGGTCACGGTAGAACCGGCGGGCCCGGTCCTGGCTGCCGTACGCGCACTGCAACAGGTGCTCGCCCTCGGACCCGGGCAGTCCCACATTTGGAGGCGTCGAGACTGGGCCGACCGGGTGAAATTTGACGGTCGGCTCGTCGACAGCCGGTGGCAGGGGATCCGCCACCTCGAGGTCGAGCAGACCAGAATCGGCCACACCGGTGGGAGTTACCAGATCGGAATGCACGGCGGCCACGCTTTCACGTTCGCTCCGGCAAAGCGAACCCCGCCCCGGCATGTCGCCCGAATGTCGGTACCGCGCCTACGGTTGGTAATGGTGCCCTACACGAAAGAAGTATGAGGGCGGACAACAGTGCGGAATCCGTCTAGGGTCCTGGTGTCGGGGGTGGACGACCTGGCATACGCGGCGTCAAGCCCCGGACGCCGAGAGGTGGAGTCTGTGTCCCGACCATGACAGCCAACTCTGTGGTGAGCCCCATCCCGCACCAGGAGAACTCCGAGGTGCCGTCGGATCCCGTCGCGGTGATGGTCCGGCTGGTCCGGGAGAGCTTCGCGGTCGTCGAGCCGAAGGCCGACCGCGTGGCCGAGTTCTTCTACGCGACCCTGTTCAGCATCGCGCCGGCGACCCGCGAGATGTTCCCCGTGAACATGCAGGTCCAGCGGTCGCGGCTGCTGCGCGCGCTCGTGCACGTGGTGCAGATGGTGGACCGGCCGGACGACCTCATCCCGTTCCTGCGCCAGCTCGGCCGCGACCACCGCAAGTTCGGGGTGATCGCCAGCCACTACGAGGCCGTGGGGATGTCGCTGCTCGCCGCGGTCAAGCAGTACGCGAAGGATGCCTGGACGGAGGACGTCGAGCGGGCCTGGGCCGAGGCGTACACGATCATGGCGCGGGCCATGCTGGACGCGGCCGCCTCCGACAACAGCCCGCCGTACTGGACCGGCACGGTGGTCGAGCGCCTGCGGCTCTCCCGTGACCTGGCGGTCGTGCGCGTACGGCCGGACCAGGCGGTGCCCTACCAGCCGGGCCAGTACCTGAGCGTCGAGGCGCCGCAGCGGCCCCGGCTGTGGCGGTACCTCACGCCGGCCACCGCACCCCGCGAGGACGGCCTGCTCGAGTTCCACATTCGCGGCGTCGAGAACGGCTGGGTGAGCCGGTCGATCGTGGTGCACGGCGAACTCGGCGACGTCTGGCGGATCGGCCCGGCCATGGGCCGGCTGCGGGTGGACCGGGAGAACAGCCGCAACGTGCTGATGGTCGCCGGCGGCACGGGTGTAGCCCCGATGCGCGCGATCCTCGAGCACCTGGCGCAGTGGGGGGAGAACCCTCGCGTGCGGCTGTTCTACGGCGGCCGGGTCCGGGAGGACCTCTACGACCTGGAGAACCTGCAGGTGTTGGCCGCGAGCAACCCGTGGTTCACCGTGACTCCCGTGTTGGAGAACGAGCCGCCGTCGCCCATGGCCACCCTGGAACGCGGCACCCTGGCCGACGTGGTGACCCGCAACGGCGCCTGGCCAGACCACGATGTGCTGGTGGCCGGCTCGCCGGGCATGGTCCGCTCGACCGTGTCCCGCATGCTGGTGGCCGGGACACCACTCGACAAGATCACCTATGACCCGTTCACCGTGGACTGAACGGCCCGCTCCCGCAGCCATGATGACCACTCCCGTCGCGCATGATGACCATTCCCGTCATGCACGATGACCACTCCCGTCGCGGGTGCCATCGGAGGCCGACCGGACTGGTCATCATGGCCGACCGGACTGGTCATCATGGCCGACCGGACTGGTCATCATGGCCGACCGGACTGGTCATCATGGCCGACCGGAACGGTCATCATGGGTGACCGGAGTGGTCATCATGGGTGGGTTAGCGGCGGGGTTTTGGTCTCCAGACGACCAGCGCGGTCTGGCGGGTGACCGGGACCAGCTCGTTGCGGTAGGAGCGGTGGATGGCCGCCGCCGCCTGTTCGGCTGCCGCGTGCACGGCCGCCAGTTCCTCGGTCAGCTCGGCCATGCGGGAGCGCAGGGCGTCGACCTCGTGCTCCAGCTCGATGATCCGCTTGATGCCCGCCAGGTTGACGCCCTGCTCCTGGGAGAGGCGCTGCACCTCGCGCAGCAACGCGATGTCACGCATCGAGTAGCGGCGGCCGCCGCCCGAGGTGCGCCCGGGGGACACCAGTCCCATCCGGTCGTAGCCGCGCAGCGTCTGGGCGTGCAGCCCGGCCAGCTCCGCGGCCACCGAGATCACGAACACCGGGGTGTCCTCGTCTGCTCCGGGTGGAAACGGCACTCCCATCATCACTGGCTCCGTTTCTCCAGCATGGCGGTCAGCTCGGGACGCGGATCGTGCTCGGCCGTCGCCGACCGGTACTCCTCCAGCGCCGCCTTCGCCTTGTCGTCCAGGTCGCCCGGGACCGCGACCTGCAGGGTCACCAGCAGGTCCCCGGTCAGGCCGTCGCGCTTGGCGATGCCCTTGCCGCGCACCCGGAGGACCCGGCCACTGGCCGTGCCCGGCGGGACTCGCAGCGACACCTTGCCCTCGAGCGTCGGTACCTCAAGTGTGGTCCCCAGAGCCAGCTCCGGGTAGGTCATCGGCACCTTGATCGTCAGGTCATTACCCGTTCGGCCGAACACCGGGTGCGGGGTCACGTGCACACGCACGTACAGGTCACCCGCGTGCCCGCCCGTCTGGCCCGGCTCGCCCTGCTCAGCCAGCCGGATCCGCTGGTCGTCGTTCACACCGGCCGGGATGCGCACGGTGAGCGTCCTGGTCCGGGTGCTCACGCCGTCGCCGCCGCACTCGGGGCACGGGTCGTCGACGATGCGCCCGGTGCCTCGGCAGTCGCGGCACGGCTCGCTGAACGCGAACGCGCCCTGGCTGCGGCTGACCAACCCGGCCCCACCACACGTCGAACAGGTTCGCGGGGTGGTGCCCGGCTTGGCACCCGAGCCGTGGCAGGTGGCGCACGACGACGGACTCGACAGGCGCAACGGCACCGTGGCGCCCTTGACCGCCTCGATGAAGTCGATCCGCACCTCGGTCTCGACGTCGGCACCGCGGCGCGGCCGGGCGGCCGCGCCGCTGGCGCCGCCCCGACGACCGAACAGGTTGCCCAGCATGTCAGTGAAGCCGCCACCGCTGCTCGCCTGCTGGCCGCCGAACAGGTCACCGAGATCGAAGCTGGTCCCGCCACCGCCGGAGCCGAAGCCGCCGAACCCGCCCGGCCGGAGACCACCGGACCCGAACAGGCGACGAGCCTCGTCGTACTGCTTGCGCTTCTCCGGGTCGCCGAGCACCCCGTAGGCCTCGGACACCGACTTGAACCTGGCCTCCGCCTGCGCGTTGCCCGGGTTCGCATCCGGGTGCAGCTCCCTGGCCAGCTTCCGGTACGCCTTCTTGATCTCCGCGTCGGCGGCGTCGGACGAGACGCCCAACTCGTGGTAGAAGTCCTTGTCGATCCAGTCCCTCGCACTCACCGGACGTCCCCTCCTCCCGAATCAGATCTGGTCGTTCGCCTTGTCCCCGGGGGCGTCCTCGACCGGTGCGAACCAGCCGTTGTCGTCCCCCGAGGCTGGTACCTCGGCCTCGACCGGAGCGGCGCCCGGCTCGTGGTCGGTGACCCCGACCAGAGCGGCCCGCACGATCCGGTCGCCGAACCGGTAGCCCCGGCGCAGTACGGCCGTGACCGTGGGCCCGGCGACGTCCGGCGACGTGTCGTGCTGGACGGCCTCGTGCACCGACGGGTCGAACGGCTCGCCGTCGTGCCCGAATGCCTCAAGGCCCGTCCGCTCGAGCGTGGCCACCAACTTGTCGGCCACCGCCTTGAACGCGCCGGTCAGGTCGCCGTGCTGCTGCGCCCGCTCGATGTCGTCGAGGACCGACAGCAGCTCCTGGGCCACCGATGCCTTGGCCGTGTTGACCACGACCTCGCGGTCCCGGTCGATCCGCTTGCGGTAGTTGGCGTACTCCGCCTGCAACCGCTGCAGATCGGCCGTCCGCTCGTCGAGCTGGGCCTTCAACTCGGCTTCCTGGCTGGTGTCCGGAGCGGGCGCGACCTCGGGCGCGACCTCGGGCGCCGGCTGCTCCGGCGCCGCCTCAGGTGGCCGAACCTGGCCGGTGTCCGGGTCGATGCGACGGCGGTCACGCACGACGACTCGAGGCTCCTCTCCGGAGTTCTCGTCGGTTCGGTCGGAAGTCACTTCTTGCCGTCCTCGTCCACGATCTCGGCGTCCACCACGTCATCCGCGCCCGGCGTGGCCTGCTCACCGCCCTGCTCACCGGCACCGGCGTCACCGCCGGCCCCGGCCTGAGCGCCGGTCTGGGCGTACATGGCCGAACCCATGGCCTGGGACTCGGTGGCCAGCTTCTCCATGGCGGACTTGATGACCGCGATGTCGGTGCCGTTCAGCGACTCCTGCGCCTCCTTGATGGCGGCGTTGACCTTGTCCTTGACCTCGCCAGGGATCTTGTCGTCGTTGTCCTTGACGAACTTCTCCGTCTGGTAGACGAGCGTCTCGGCCTGGTTGCGGACCTCGGCCTCCTCGCGACGCTGCTTGTCCTCCTCGGCGTGGGCCTCGGCGTCCTTCACCATGCGGTCGATGTCGTCCTTCGGCAGCGCCGAGCCGCCGGTGATCGTCATCGACTGCTCCTTGCCCGTGCCGAGGTCCTTCGCGTTGACGTGGACGATGCCGTTCGCGTCGATGTCGAAGGTGACCTCGATCTGCGGGACGCCGCGCGGTGCCGGCGGGATGCCCGTGAGGTCGAAGGTGCCCAGCTTCTTGTTGTGCACCGCGATCTCGCGCTCACCCTGGAAGACCTGGATGCCGACCGTGGTCTGGCCATCGTCCGCCGTGGAGAAGATCTCCGAGCGCTTGGTGGGGATGGTGGTGTTCCGCTCGATGAGCTTGGTGAACACGCCGCCCTTGGTCTCGATGCCCAGCGACAGCGGGGTGACGTCCAGCAGCAGCACGTCCTTGACGTCGCCGCGCAGCACGCCGGCCTGCAGGGTCGCGCCGATGGCCACGACCTCGTCCGGGTTCACGCCCTTGTTCGGCTCCTGGCCGCCGGTCAGCTCCTTCACCAGCTCGGACACCGCGGGCATGCGGGTCGAGCCGCCGACGAGCACCACGTGGTCGATGTCGCCGACCTTGACGCCCGCGTCCTTGATCACGTTGTTGAACGGCGCCCTGGTGCGGTCCAGCAGGTCGCTGGTGATGCGCTGGAACTCGGCCCTGGACAGGGTCTCGTCCAGGAACATCGGGTTCTTCTCGGCGTCGACCGTGATGTACGGCAGGTTGATGTTGGCGCTGTTCGAGCTGGACAGCTCGATCTTCGCCTTCTCGGCCGCCTCGCGGATGCGCTGCAGGGCCATCTTGTCCTTGTTCAGGTCGATGCCCGCCGACTGCTTGAACTTGTCGACCAGCCAGTCGACGATCCGCTGGTCCCAGTCGTCACCACCGAGGTGGTTGTCACCGGAGGTCGCGCGGACCTCGACCACACCCTCGCCGATCTCCAGCAGGGACACGTCGAACGTGCCGCCGCCGAGGTCGAAGACGAGGATCGTCTGCTCCTTGTCGCCCTTGTCGAGACCGTAGGCCAGCGCCGCCGCGGTCGGCTCGTTCACGATCCGCAGGACGTTCAGGCCGGCGACCTGCCCGGCCTCCTTCGTGGCCTGCCGCTGGGCGTCCTCGAAGTACGCGGGCACCGTGATCACCGCGTCGGTGATCGGCTCGCCGAGGTAGGCCTCGGCGTCGCGCTTGAGCTTCATGAGGACGCGCGCGCTGATCTCCTGAGCGGAGTAGCTCTTGCCGTCGACCTCGGTCTTCCAGTCCGTGCCCATGTGCCGCTTGACCGAGCGGACCGTGCGGTCCACGTTGGTCACTGCCTGGTTCTTCGCCGGCTGGCCGACGAGTACCTCGCCGTTCTTGGCGAAGGCCACCACGGACGGGGTGGTCCTTGAACCCTCGGAGTTGGCGATAACCGTCGGCTCACCGCCCTCGAGGACGGCGACGACGGAGTTGGTCGTCCCCAGGTCGATACCGACCGCTCGCGCCATTGGATTTCCTCCTGCTGCTTCCTGTGTTGATCTGGACGACGCTCGATGGCGCCGACCGCGTTGAGTGTAAGTGACTCAAGTCTGCCGCTGGATCACTCGACCCGTCAAAACCAAACTTGAGCCCTCGCCGCTCAACCTTCCTGCAGGCCCAACGAGCGAGGGTCTGCTTGTGTTCCCGACGGTCAGGACTCGCCGACCGTGATGTTGCCGCTCTCCGCGTGGAGGTCGATCGGGTACGTGCCCGTGGTGGCCCCACCGAGACCGTTGGTCACGTCGCCGCTGTCGGTCTGCGCGGTCACCGTGTAGCTGCCCTTCGGCACGGTCACGTCGATGTCGCCGCTCTCGGCCCGTACCCGCACGCTCTCCGGCTCGGTCAGGGAGACGGTGACCGTGCCCGACTGGTTGTCGACCTGGGTCGCGCCGCCGATGTTCCGCGCGGAGATGTCACCGGAGGACGCCGCGAGGGTGGCCGTGCCGTCGACCCCGTCGATGTCGATGGTGCCGGACTCGACCGTGAGGTTCACCGCACCGTTCACGTCGCGTAGTTGGACGTCGCCGGAGCTCGCCTGCAGGTTCACGTCGGCGACGCCGCCAATCTCGGCGCGGCCGGAGTCGAGTTGGCCGTTCACCGTGGTTCCCGCGGGCACCACAACCTCGTAGTCGATCGAGCAGTTGCGCACCTCGCACGACTCGAGCACCAGCGCGTCGCCGTCGACGCGGACCGTCTCGCCGGGCTTCTCGTCCCCGTAGTGGATGGTGCGCTTCACGCTCGCCTGGTCTCCCGTGGTGACCGTGAGGTCACCGGAGTCCACGTTGAACTGGAGGCTGGTGATCGCCTCACCGTACTCCTGCTGGTCGGTCTCCCGATTCTGCTCGAACATGCCGCAGCCGCCGAGAATCAGCAGCCCGGCCGCCACCGCAGTCCCCAGAACAGCCTGTCGAGTCCCCATCTGTCCCGCCTTAGCTCAGTAACCTTGCGTCGGATCGACGCTATGTGCGGGCGCTGCACCACAACATCCGGGACGCCCCCGAGACGACCCTGGGGACACCCCTACCCCGCGCTGGGCGCGGCGGTCACTCCGGCTCGCGGCGAGTATCGACCCGGTGGAAGTTGAGGTACGCCCGCGACGGCGTCGGGCCGCGCTGGTTCTGGTAGCGGGAGCCGGCGGCGCTGGAGCCGTAGGGGTGCTCGGCCGCGCTGCTCAGGCGGAACAGGCACAGCTGGCCGATCTTCATGCCGGGCCAGAGGGTGATCGGCAGGTTCGCCACGTTGGACAGTTCCAGCGTGATGTGGCCGGTGAACCCGGGGTCGATGAACCCGGCGGTCGAGTGGGTGAGCAGCCCGAGCCTCCCGAGCGAGGACTTGCCTTCCAGCCGCCCGGCGAGATCGTCGGGGAGGGAGACGGTCTCGAACGTGGACCCGAGCACGAACTCGCCGGGGTGCAGCACGAACGGATTGTCGTCGACCGCCTCGACCGGCGTGGTCAGGTCGTCCTGCTGCTGCCGAGGGTCGATGTGGGTGTATCGGGTGTTGTTGAAGACTCGGAAGAAGCGGTCCAGCCGGACGTCGATACTCGACG
Source organism: uncultured Actinomycetota bacterium (assembly GCA_963826035.1). GTDB lineage: Bacteria > Actinomycetota > Actinomycetes > Mycobacteriales > Pseudonocardiaceae > Actinophytocola. Next base: position 155,223 of record CAWGVZ010000014.1, read on the forward strand.
GCTGGACCATGGCTTCGTCGAACGGCTCCAGCCCCAGTCGGCCGGCCGCCAGTTCCTTGCGCAGATCCCCGTCGCTCAACAACACCCGCTCACCCTAGCGGCGACGGCTCTTGTGTATCCTCACCAGGACTTGCGGATGTAGTTCAATGGTAGAACATCAGCTTCCCAAGCTGAGAACGCGGGTTCGATTCCCGTCATCCGCTCCAGCACGGAAGCCACAGGTCACAGTATGTCTACTGTGGACCCGGGGCTTCCGTCATTTCATGATCGTTCGACCTCTCCGGCAACAGCCCAGCAACTAGGCCACCGGGTGCACGGTCCACAAGCCGAACGACACGCCCGTCGGGTCTCGGATGATCCCGAACCACCGATCATTCCCGCCGAGCGCGACGCGTGGGCGTTCCACGATGCCACCGAGTTCCACCACCCTGTCGAGGGTCGCTTCAAGGTCCGCCACCTTGAGGTACACCCGCGTCCCCACGGATGGTGCCGACGCCAATGACGTCGCGCGCTGTAGTCCGCCGATGCCCTCGCCCGCCTGCTCGATGATCCAGTAATCGGCGCCCAACTCCGTGCCCTCGAACGCGGGTCTGAACTCCCACCCCGACAGGGCCGCGTGGAACCGCTGGAACCGCTCCGGCTCGGCCGTCTCGATTTCCCACCACACAATTCCGGACATGCGCTGATGCTGTCAGGTGGGGTTGTCCGCCGCTGTGGTCAGTAGGTGAGCCAGGCGGAGCAGTTCGCACGAGCGGAAGTAAGCCTGTCCCTCCTCCTCCGCCCTGCGGCGGCGCAGGGCGCTGGTGCTCGTGGTCAGCAGGGCTCGTTCCGTCTCGGTCAACAGGCCGTTCGTCGACAGGCACACGGGGATCAGGGCCTGCACCTGTTCCGCCGTCGGGTCGTTCTCCGTCGGGATGGGTGGGACTCGGCGGCGGTGGCGGAGTCTCAGCGCGTGGACCGCTGCCGGTCTGGCCGCGCCGTACCAGTGTTGCGGCCCGGTGCTCGGGTCGCGGTCCGTCGGGTGTGGGTGGCGCCGGCCCTCGCGCTTCTCTCGCGTTCGGCGGTCCGCGTACGCGCATACCTCGGCCAGCCAGCGCGACCGGCTCTCCGTCAGCGCGTCCAGGGCCCGCAGCAGTGCCGCCTCGTCGCGGTCGTACGGGCCCGCCAACTCCTCGGCCAGAAAACTGAGCGTCGCGTTGAAGCCGATCGGGCGGTACAGCTGCACGCACGAGCACAACGCCGACACCCGCCGGCCGTACGGCAGCGACTCGTCGCGGATCCTTCGGGCCTGTGCCGCATAACTCATCGACCGAGTATGACTACTCCGGGTCCTGCGGTGTGGACATCTGCTCGCGCATGGCCGGCAATCCGAAAACCCGGATGGCCGTCAGGATCTCCTTGGCCATCCGCTCGAACGGACGGCCGACCTCCAGCTCCCACCACAGCTCGCCGATCGGCTGGCCGGCGACCGTCACGACCTCGCCGATCGGGGCCTGCCACCCGGACCACTGCGGCCGCACGGTCTCGCTGGCCGGGTAGTACGGGCGCACCCGCAGTTGCTCGGCCCACTCGTCCCGGGAGATCACGCCGATATGCACGGTGAACCGGACGGTGCGGTCGGTGAAGGATCGCGCCTGCTCGACGGCGATCTCTCCCCAGTGGCCCGGCCCCTCGATCCGGAAGCGGCGGCCGACGCCGAAGAATCCGAGCGCGCGAAGACCAGGCGCAAGGTTCGTGTCGACCATGAACCTGAACCAGTCCTGGGCATTGCGTTCGATCTCAGACTCCACAGTGCCACTAACAGTAGCGTCGCGAACCCCCGCAGTGCTAAGCGTTCCCTATCTCCTCCAGCACACTTGAAACTCCTTCGCAGACGTGCGTCACGAGGCCTCCGCACCAGCGTCCCCGTAACGGGGAAGTGCCAGTGTGGGAGGACGAATGACTGTGGGTACGAACCAGCAGCGGGCGACCGCGACCGTCGGCGTAGCACTGATCGACGGCACGCCGCTCGTGCGCGAAGGCCTGTCCGCGCTCGTCGCCCGCACACCGGGGCTTCGGTGGATCGGCGCGGCCGACTCGGCCGCGCTCGGCATGCGACTGTGCGAGCGGCTGCGCCCGGACGTCGTCCTGGTCGACTCCGCCCTCGATCCCCGCGGCACGCTCTGCCAGTTGCTCGCGCCCAAACTCGACCTGTCGGTCGTGCTGCTGGTCGACGACGCGCGCCGAACCACCCAGTACATCGCGAACGCGCTGACCGCCGGCGTCGACGGGGTGCTCCCGCGCTCTGTCCAGCCCTCGCAGCTGCTCGCGGCCATTCAGTCCGTGCACCGCGACGGCCGCTATCTCGACCCCGCGCTCGCGCCGGTCCTCGCCGCCCCGATGCCGGCCCAGCAGAACGGCGCGCCGCGGCAGACAGGTGCGCCGCGGCAGACACTGTCCCGCCGGGAGCACCAGGTGCTCCAGCTGATCGCCGACGGACTCGAGAACCAGGCGATCGCGAACGTGCTGTTCGTCTCCGTCGAGACCGTGCGCACGCACGTGAAGAGCATCCTGCGCAAGCTCGCCACCCGGGACCGCACGCACGCGGTGGCCGTCGCGTTCCGCTCGGGTGTACTCGTGGTGGAGCCGTCACCAGTGCCGGGGACGCGGACCGCCCGGGATTGAGCGATCCGTGACGCGACCCACAGCGGCGCGCGCGACCATCTGGGCCAGCGGGGATCCGAGCCGGTGTCATCACCTCGGGTCGGCTTCGCGCGGGTACCTTGCCGCGCCTACCGGCAAGTAATATCCTGATGTTACCGACGAGTAGGGGATTTGCGCGGATAGCGCGAGCAGGGAGCAACGAGATGGGCCACTACCGGAGCAATGTTCGTGACCTCGAGTTCAACCTGTTCGAGGTGTTCAAGATTCAGGAACGGCTCGGCAAGGGGGTACTCGCGGAGACCGACGAGGACACCGTGCGCGGTGTGCTCTCCGAGCTGAACAACCTGGCCACCGGTCCGCTGGCCGACTCGTTCGTCGACGCGGACCGCAACCCGCCGGTCTTCGACCCGAAGACCCACTCGGTCACGCTGCCCGAGGCGTTCAAGAAGAACTACCAGCAGATGTGGGACGGCGAGTGGTGGCGCATCGGCCTCCCCGACGACCTCGGCGGCCTCGGCCTGCCGCCCACCGTGCAGTGGTCGGCCGCCGAACTGATGCTCGGCAGCAACCCGCCGCTGTTCATGTACATGTCCGGCCCCAACATGGCGACCGTGCTGCACCGCAACGGCACCGAGGAGCAGCAGCGCTGGGCCGAGATCATGATCGAGCGCGGCTGGGGCGCCACCATGGTGCTGACCGAGCCGGACGCCGGCTCCGACGTCGGCGCCGGGCGCACCAAGGCGGTCAAGCAGGACGACGGCTCGTGGCACATCGACGGCGTGAAGAGGTTCATCACCTCCGGCGAGCACGACCTGACGGAGAACATCGTCCACCTGGTGCTGGCCCGGCCGGAGGGCGCGGGCCCCGGCACCAAGGGCCTGTCCATGTTCTTCGTGCCGAAGTTCCACTTCGACGCCGAGACCGGTGAGCTCGGGGAGCGCAACGGCGCCTTCGTCACGGGTGTCGAGCACAAGATGGGCATCAAGGCCTCCACCACCTGCGAGCTGACCTTCGGCCAGCACGATGTGCCCGCCAAGGGCTGGCTGGTCGGCGAGGTGCACAACGGCATCGCGCAGATGTTCCAGGTCATCGAGTACGCCCGGATGATGGTCGGCACGAAGGCGATCGCCACGCTGTCCACCGGCTACCTGAACGCGCTGGCCTACGCCAAGGAGCGCGTGCAGGGCGCGGACCTGACCCAGATGCTCGACAAGACCGCCCCGCGCGTCACGATCACCCACCACCCGGACGTGCGCCGCAGCCTCATGCTGCAGAAGGCCTACGCCGAAGGCCTGCGCGCCGTGTACCTCTACACGGCCACCTTCCAGGACGAGGCCTGGGTCGGTGACGGCGACGAGGAGACGCGCGAGCTGGCCGAGCGGGTGAACGACCTGCTGCTGCCGATCGTCAAGGGCGTCGGCTCCGAGCGGGCCTACGAGCAGCTGGCCCAGTCGCTGCAAACCCTTGGCGGGTCCGGCTTCCTGCAGGACTACCCGATCGAGCAGTACATCCGCGACTCGAAGATCGACTCGCTGTACGAGGGCACGACGGCGATTCAGTCGCTCGACTTCTTCTTCCGCAAGATCGTGCGGGACAAGGGCCAGGCGCTGACGCACGTGTCGGGCGAGATCACCAACTTCATCGAGGCGGAGAGCGGCAACGGCCGCCTCAAGGAGGAGCGCGCGCTGCTCAAGCAGGCCCTCGAGGACGTCCAGGGCATGCTCGGCTCACTGATCGGCTACCTGACCGAGTCGCAGAACGACACGCAGAACCTGTACCGGGTCGGGCAGCACAGCGTTCGGCTGTTGATGGCGGTCGGCGACCTGCTGGTCGGCTGGCTGCTCCAGCGCCAGGCCGAGATCGCCATCGCCAAGCTCGACGGCGGGGCGGCCGGCAAGGACAAGGCGTTCTACGAGGGCAAGATCGCGGTGGCCTCGTTCTTCGCCCGCAACGTGCTGCCGGAGCTGTCGGCCGGTCGCAAGATCGTCGAGTCGGCCGACAACGCGCTCATGGAGCTCGACGAAGCCGCGTTCTGATCCGAACACGTCCACCGAGCGCGGATCCTCCGGGGTCTGCGCTCGGTGACGTTCCGGTTACACCAAGGGTGTGCCTTGCTGCGATCGGTGGTACTGCTTGTCCACCATTCGATCCAGTAAGGGGCAGCTATGTGGTCCTTCGGAGCAATCATCGGCCTGCTCATCGCGGGAATCATCCTGGGCGTCCTCGGCCGCCTGCTGGCTCCCGGTGAGCAGAAGATCCCGTTCTGGCTGACCATCGTGGCCGGCATCGTGGGCGCGCTGGTCGGCAACGTGGTGGCCGGCCTTCTCGGCGTCGACGAGACCGGCGGCTTCGACTGGTGGCGGCACATCTTCCAGGTGATCGCAGCCGTCATCGCCGTGACCCTGGCCGCGTCGCTGTACCCGAAGGCCAGGGCGAACGCCTAGCCGGCAGGTGGTGGTGGGCCGCAGATGATCTTCGGTACGGGGTTGTACTTCACCGTCCGAGTCTTGCGGCTCACCTCCTCGCCGGTAGCGGCGTTCCGCACGATCCGGGTGTCGGTGACCGTGAAGCCCTGGGAGCCGTTGCCGGCCTTGCAGTTCTCGGCCGGTCCCGGCCGCTCCTGCGGGTTCGTGAGGTTCGTCCGCCCGCTGGTCACCGACTCGACGTCGTAGGTCTTCGTGCCCCAGAGCTTCACGGTGATCGACGACGAGGTCCAGATGGTCTGGATGGCGACGCCGGTCTCCGTGTCGTTCTTGAACTTCAGGTCGATCGCGCTGGTGCCGTCCGGGTAGAGGAACACGGTCGCCTCACGCCCCTCGGGGTAGCGGCTGATGTAGAAGCTGTGTTCCTTGTGCTCGACGTCGGTCATCCCGGCGAAGTAGGACGCGTTGTAGAGCGTGGTGGCGAACTGCGACACCCCGCCGGCCATGCCGCGGCCGGGAGCACCGTTCTCGATGATGCCCGCCTCGACGTAGCCCTTCGCCGCGTTGCGCACGCCCGTGTGGCCGTTGAGGCTGAACGTCTCGCCCGGCCGGACGATCGCGCCGTTGACGTCGGCGGCGGCCGTGCGGATGTTGATGCCCGAGTCGCTGGCGAAGTTACGCGTGGTGAACTCGCTGATCACCTCCTTGATGCCCAGTGCGTTCGCGGCGTCGGTCGTCACCTCCGCCGGTTTCGGCGAGTAGGTGGCGACCACCTCACGACCCTCGGTCTTCTTCAGCACGTCGAGCAGGGGAACCAGGCTCTTCTCCCAGTCGATGCCCTTGCCGTCGACCGACGGCTCGACCGTCGGGGCACCGCTGCTGAACACGATCTCCGCGTCCTTGCCCTCGACCTCCGTCTCGGCGAGCTGCGGCTGTGCCGCCTCGATGAACTTGTTCTGGTCGATCTTCGCGGTCAGGCCACCCTTGCCGTCCGACTCGAAGATCAGCGCGGCGGCGATGGCCGCCGGCTCGACCGTGGCGTCCTTGCCCTCGCCCTTCACGACCACCGGCGCGGAGACCGCGGGAGTGGCGATCTCGTCGATCGCCTTCCGCACGCCCTCCTCGGTGGTCTTCACGGGCGTGGTGTCGACCGGCAGCTCCACCACGTCACCGGTGGCCCAGTTGCCGAGCAATGCCTCGCGGGCGCCGGCCGCGTCCAGCTTCTGCCCGTCGAGCGGCTGGATCGGCACCGGGTTGACGCCCTCGAAGCGGACGCCACCCTCGGCCGGCTCGCGGTCGGTCTGCGGGCGCAGCCCTTCGACGGCCGCGTCGAGCGCCGCGTCGTCGGCGCGGGTGACCACGCCGACCTCGGTGGTGGAGAAGAAGGAGGTGAGCCTGGTGATCGGGTTGAGGGGCTGGTCGCCGGCCTGGGACAGGGTGCCCGCCCAGTCGATGGCCATCCCGGCGGCGTCCGGCTCGAGGGTCACGTCGACGTCGCCGGCACGCATCCGCACGGGCTCGGTCAGGCGTGGCTCGATCTCGTCACGCAGCACGCGCTCCGCGTCCTCCTGGGACTGCCCGCCGACGGCGACGCCGGCCACGGTCACCCCGCGCGGCACGTTGCCGCTGCTCAAGAGGAGGTCGACGCCGTAGAGCACGACGAGCACGCCGAAGACGGCGGCGACGATGAACCCGGTGCGCTTCAGCTTGCGCTTGCCGTCGGCCGGCTCCTCGTCAGAGCTACCCGCACCGGCCGAGGGCGGCGGCACCACGACCGTGGTGGTCTCCCCGGGGGCGGCCGGCGGCGGTACCAACATGGTGGTTTCGCCACCGGAGATGCCGACCGACTGGGTCTTGATCGTCGGCTCGTCGGCGGGCGTCGAGCGGTTGATCGGCGTGAACACGTCGGTCTGTTCCGCGTGCGACTCCGGCCACTGTGGCTCCACGACTTGCCTTCCCCTAGAGATATAAGCCTGTCCCGTGCTCAGTCCGCTCGCTGGCGATCGCGTGCAGGTCACGCTCGCGGATCACCAGGTGGGTCTGCCCCTGAACCTCGACTTCCATCTGGTCGTCGGGGTTGAAGAGGACTCGGTCGCCCACCTTGACGTTGCGCACGTTCGTGCCGGTACCGAGCACGTCTCCCCAGGCGAGCCGTCGAGCCATCTGCGCGGTGGCCGGGATGACGATCCCTCCTGAGCTGCGCCGTTCCCCTTCCTCAGGAGTCAGCCGCACGAGGACCCTGTCGTGCAGCATCTGAATCTCGAGTTTGAGTTCGGGCACCGAGAGATGGTAGCTGGCTTCGTCACATGCGCTGCGACGTGTCAGGAGCTCGCCGCACCGCTCTCGGCCGCCTGCTTGAGCTGTACGAGGGTCTGCTCGATGTTGCGCCGGTTGTGCGCTGCCCGGTCCCGAACGCCGGTGACCAGGTCACCTACCGGTTTGAACCAGCCGGGCCTGCGGTCCCAGGTGCTCTCCGTGACCACGCAGCCGGTGTCGGACGGCTCGATGTCATAGCGCCACCGCGGGATCGGCACCCCGGCGAACGCCACGTCGAACGCGAAGCACAGGCCGGGCTCGGCCGCCGTCACGGTCACCGTGGTCGACCAGCGGCGCCACGAGCTGCGGTTGTGACCGCGGAACCGGGCACCGACCCCGCCTCCGTGACGCCGCCCAACCAAGTGCCGCGCTCGAACTCGGCGGACACCCGAGACAGCCCCGGCAGGTCGCTGACCAGGTCGTACACCTGTGCCGACGAGGCGGCCACCTCGGTCCGCCCCGTCGCGCTCGGCTCGGTCATGCCTGCCTCCCGACTCAGTTGTTCCTGCGCAGCATGCGCGCGAGGCCGGTCGCCACCGTGGTGGCCAGAATCCATCCCGCGGCGATCAGCGCCGCGGAGATCCCTTGCGGCCAGCCCTCGAAATGCCAGCGGTTCTTGTGCCCGAAGTCCACGATCGGCACCAAGTGGTCGATCGTGTAGAGCCACGGGGCCCACACGAGGTTGTCGTCGTCGTTCGCCTCGGCCGGCGGATCCTGCACGCCGAAGTACCACCAGCCGAGCAGGTAGATGCCAAACAGCCACAGCAGCGCGAGCATCGGGCGATAGCCGTAGCCGACAATCCGGCGCTGCAGGAAACTCCAGAACCACACGAACGGCCGGACCGGCAACCACGAGCCGTCGGCCAGCGCGCGATAGCGAGCGGACTGCTTCGCCACCAGCACGGTCGACGCGTGCTCCTCGTTGCCGCTCGCGCGCAGCATGGAGGCGAACTGGTCGTACGGACCCGGGCGGTATTCGCCCATGGCCGTGCGGAGCAGCTTGATCCGCTTCTTCACCTGGGCGTCGTCGTCCAGCTTGATGGGATCGGACAGCGCGTCGTAGCGGAAGTCGTCGAGATCGATGTTGCCGGTGGCGTCCCAGAACTTCGCGTTGTCGGCGAGCGACGCGCACCGGGCGTGCCGCAGGCTGATCCGGCCCTTCGGCGCGCTGGCCACCCGAACCCGCAACTCCTGGGTGATCAACCCGAACGCGTTGATGGCCATCGCGTCCAGTTTCGAGCCGAGCTCGGCGCCCTGGAAGCTGGTCTGCCGGCCGACCTCCGCGCGGCGGATGCGGATCTCGCTGTGCGCGGAGAACGGCACGTCCACCTGTTCGCCGTCCTCGTTACGCCGCTCACCCTTCGCGCACACGAGGTCTCGGCCGATCTGCGCGACCCGCAGGTCGACCGACGGCTTGGGCATCCCGTCCCGGCGATAGACGCCCGGGTTGATCAGCCGAGCGGCGCGCAGGTCGAGGTTGGCGCCAATGTTGGCCTCCGCCAGCAGGATCGAGCCGAACACCTTGACCCCGCGGGCGTCCAGATTGCCGCCCGTGGTGAACCGCCGGCCCTCCACCACGTCGCCGTTGCGGTTCGACAGGACCGACCCGTCGAGCTGCACGCTGCCCCGCGCGTTCACGTCCACCAGCCGGAGTTGGCCGGCGATCCGCGAGTTGCGGGCGTCGATACCACCGGCGATCTCGGCGCCGTCCATGTGCAGCGCCCGGTACGGGTACGGACCCGGCGAGTCCTTCGAGAGATCCTCCTCGAACGTCTCCTCGCCGCTGGACAGGTCGATGGTCGAGTCGGTCAACCGAACCGAACCACCGATGCGGGCGTTCACCAGGCGCAGCGTTCCCGTGCTCTCCAGATTGTTGTCCAGGTACACGTTGCCCGAGACCTGCATCCGGTCGGCGATCAGCGTGGCCCTCGGGTCGAAGAACCGCTGGTTGCCGCCGTCGGTGAAGTCCTCGGCGGCCGGCTTCAGCAACGCACCACGCAGCGAGAAGTCACTCTCGATCCGCGCGCTCGGCAGGAACAACCGCCCGGTCGACTGAAACCGCCGCTCCTTCGTGGACACACACTGGAAGTTCCCACCGACCTGCAGACCGTTGCCGTCCAGCGCCCAACTCTCCGGACAGTCCAGGATCGCACCGGCGAGGTTGATGTTGCCGCCCGTACGCAGGCCGGGAATACGGATCTGACCCCGCGCCTCCAGATTCGACGCCAACAACGCGCCCGCCAATTGAAGCCGGTCGGCGTGCAGCGCGTAACCGCCCACGTTGCGCAGCACGCAGCCCGTCAGCTCCAGCGACCCGCTGATCTCACCGTCCGTGAGGTCGACCTTGCCGTCGACCCGGGTGCCGCCGATCAGCCGGACGTCGTTGTCGCTGTAGAGGTTGCGGCCCTCGAGACCGGGCAGCCAGCACTGGACGAACTCACAGCCGGCGAGCTTCGTCTGCCGCAGGTCCGGCGGCTTCTCGAACCGGCAGCGGACGAACTCCAGCAGATGCGGGAACTCCACGGCCCGCAGGTCCAGCACACCGACGATGTAGAGATCCTTGAACTGCTTGACCGGCGGGGTGGTCGCTCTGCGCCTGCCCCAGCCGGCGTTGCCCGGCTCGAAGGCGAAGATCTGCCGGACCACCTCGTCGGCCGCGATGCGGGCCCACGACGGTGGTTGTGGATCGAACGGGTCCAGCTTTCGGCCGGACGTGTCGGCGTCGGTCATCAGGGCCCCTCAGAGCATGGCGACGGCATGGTCCGAAACACTTGGACGGACCACTCTCACGGACGGTTCCGCTCCGAACGCGGTCAGTCTCCGCTTGCCTGCTGATGGATGGGGTCGAGAACGCGGGCCAGGAACGTCTTCGTCCGCTCGTGCTGCGGATTGCCGATCACCTGGCTGGCCGGGCCTTCCTCGACCACCACGCCGGCGTCCATGAACAGCACCTTGTCGGCCACCTCACGGGCGAACTGCATCTCGTGGGTGACCACGAGCATGGTCATGCCCTCGATGGCGAGCTTGCGCATCACGTTCAGCACGTCGCCGACCAGCTCGGGGTCCAGCGCGGAGGTCGGCTCGTCGAACAGCATCACGTCCGGGTCCATGGACAGCGCCCTGGCGATCGCCACGCGCTGCTGCTGACCGCCGGACAGCTCGTTGGGCATGGCATTCTCGCGGCCCGTCAGCCCGACTCTCGCCAGGTTGGCGAGTGCGGTCTCCTCGGCCTTCGCGCGATCGCGGCCGAGCACCTTGCGCTGCGCCACCGTGAGGTTGTTCAGCACGTTGAGGTGGGCGAACAGGTTGAACGACTGGAACACCATGCCGATCCGACTGCGCGCCACGTCGATGTCGACGTCCGGGTCGGTCAGCTCGATGCCGTTCACGATCACCGTGCCAGCGTTGGGCTCCTCCAGCATGTTCACGCACCGCAGCAGCGTGGACTTGCCGGACCCGGACGGGCCGATGATGCAGACGACCTCGCCGCGGGTCACCCGCAGGTCGATGCCGCGCAGCACCTCCACCGGGCCGAACGACTTGTGCAGGTCGGTGACGTCGACCGCGATGGTGTTGTCGTTCACCTCGGTCATGACGAGACCCCCACATTCGTCGACTCGGGCGAGCTGATCTTCTTGCCGCCCGTCCGCCGCTCCAGGTACCGGGAGAGGTAGGACAGCGGGATGGTGATGATCAGGTAGCAGAGGCCGGCCACCAGGACCGGGGTGAGGCTGCGGGACTCGTTCAGCGCGACCCGGCCGAACTGGGTCAGCTCGTATTCGGTGACCGTCGAACCGAGGAACAACGCGAGCGAGGAGTCCTTGGTGAGCAGGATCAGCTCGTTGGTCAGCGGCGGCAGGACGATCTTGAACGCCTGCGGGATGACGATCGTGACCATCGTCCGGCCCGGGGACATGCCGAGCGACCGCGCGGCCTCCACCTGACCGCGGGGGACCGCCTGGATGCCGGCCCGCAGCGTCTCCGCCATGTAGGCCGACGCCACGATGCCGAGCGCGAGCATCAGTGCCACGTACTTGTCGATGAACGTGCCGAACGCCAGCGGGATGCCGGTACCGAACGCCAGGATCACCAGCAGGGCCGGCAGGCCGCGGAAGAACTCGATATACGCGCCGGCGATCCATCGGTACACCCGCACGGTCGACAGTCTCATGAGAGCGAGGATCAGGCCGAGAACCAGGCCGAACCCGAACCCGAGTGCCGTGTAGGTGACCGTGTTGACCAGCCCGACGGTGATGACTTCCGGGAACTGGGCAGCGGCGACCTCGAGGTCGAAGAAGGTGCTGCCGATCTTTCCCCAGTCAGCCACCAGGGCGATCACCGCGACGACGGCGATCAGGATGCCGTACTGGATGCCGCGGAAGACTTTGGCGCGCTTGCGTTTGGACAGGGCCATGACACTCCTCGAGAAACGGACCTCACGAGTGAAGGGGCTCGCACGATATCCGCGCGAGCCCCCCTGCCTACCGGTCAGCTACCACTGGGCGCGGTGCCGAACCACTTCTCGTAGATCTCGTCGTACTTACCGCTCTCCTTGGCCTCGGCGATCACCTTGTTGATGACCTCCAGCAGCTCGGCGTTGCCCTTGCGGACACCGATGCCGTACTGCTCGCCCGTGTCGAACTCGGCGACCACCTCGAAGTCGGTCTTCTCCTTGACCCAGTCGTAGAGCACGCCGTTGTCGTTGACGGCGGCCTGGACCTGCCCGGTCTCGACCGCGTTGAGCATCAGGCCGAGGTCCTCGTACGTGGTCGGCGTCGCCTCGGGGGCGTTCTCCGTCACGTAGGTCTGACCGGTGGTGGAGTTCTGCACGCCCACCGTCTTGCCGGCCAGGTCCTCGATGCCACCGATGCCGGAGTCCTTCTTCGCGACCAGCGCCTGGGTGGCGTCGAAGTACGGGTCGGAGAAGTCGATGTTCTGCTTGCGCTCGTCGGTGATGGTCATACCGGCCGACGACAGGTCGCACTTGCCCGAGTTGAAGTCGGCACCCGACTGGATGCCGTCGAACGGGGTGTCGACCACTTCCTGCGTGACGCCGAGCTCCTCGGCCACCAGGTCCATGAGGTCGATGTCGAAGCCGATGACCTCGCCGTTCTCCTCGTACTCGAACGGCTTGTACGGCAGGCCGGTGCAGTTCGTGAGGGCGCCGTCGTTCACCAGCTGAACACCTCCCGCGGCCGTGCCGCCGGAGTCCTCCCCGCAGCCCGCAGCGAAGATGGCGAGGGCGGGCAGCACAGCGAATAAGCTCAGCGTGGATCGACGCGTCACCGTACAACTCCTAGTCACTCGGGTCGGTTCGAGTGATGGCATCCTGCCACTACCGACGGGTACGACCTAACACCAGTGACTTTTGTTGCGCGCTCTTAACCCGTGTCCCTGGTGTCGGGCCAGCCGCTCAGCAGGACCGCGACCAGGGCCGTCCAGCCGGTCTGGTGGGTGGCGCCGAGGCCCTCGCCCGTGTCCCCGTCGAAGTACTCACTGAATGTGACGTGCTCGCTCCACAGCGGGTTCTCGCTCGCCTCGATGCGCTTGCCGTCCGCCGGCCGGCGACCGTCCGGGCCCGGCACGAACAGCGCGGCCAGCCGGCGGGACAGCTCCCGCGCCGCCGAGCCGAGCGGCACCATCCGGTCCGAGCCGGTGGGCAGCTCGACGGCGAACGCGCCCGCGTGGAACTCGTCGATCGCGTGCAGCGCCTGCACGAGCAGCGCGTTCGTGGGGAACCAGACCGGACCGCGCCAGTTGGAGTTGCCGCCGAACATCGGGGTGTGCGACTCGCCCGGCTCGTAGCGGATCCAGTGCTGCTGGCCGGCCACGTCCACCACCGTGCCGTCGCGGTGCGCGGCGGACAGCGACCGGATGCCGTGCGGGGAAAGGAACTCGGCCTCGTCCAGCATCCGCGTGAGCACGCGCCGCAGCTTGCCCTCGTCGAGCAGGGACAGCAGCGCGCCGCGGGTGCCGTCCCGTGCCGTGTGCCAGGTGATGAACTGGCCGAACTCCGGCTGGTGGTGCAGAAGGTAGTTCAGCCGGGCGGCGAAGTGGGGCAGCTCGGTGAACACCCACGGCTCGAGCGCGGCCGTCGCCAGCACGGGGATGAGCCCGACCATCGACCGGACGCGCACCGGCCCCGACTCGACCGAGCCGTCACCGTGCGTGCGGGAGACGAGGTCGTAGCAGAAGCCGTCCTGCTCGTCCCAGATGCCGCGGGCGGCCGACCCGAACCGGGCGGAGACGCCGGCGATGGACAGGAAGTGCTCGACGAACTTCGTGGCCACGTCCTCGTACGCCTCGTCGTGGCGGGCCAGTTCGAGGGCCATCCGCATGAGGTGCAGCGCGTAGGTGGCCATCCACGAGGTGGCGTCGGACTGCTCGAACCGCCAGCCGGCGGGCAGCCGCTCGGAGCGGTTGACCGGGCCGATGTTGTCCATGCCGAGGAAGCCGCCCTCGAACAGGTAGTTGCCCTCCGGGTCCTTGCGGTTGACCCACCACGAGAAGTTCAGCAGCAGCTTGTGGAACACGCGGGCGAGGAAGGTGCGGTCCGGGGTCTTCTCCGAGTGGTAGACCTGGAGTGCGGCCCACGCGTGCACGGGCGGGTTGACGTCGCCGAACTCCCACTCGTAGGCGGGCAGCTGGCCGTCCGGGTGCATGAGCCACTCGCGGCACAACAGCAGGAGCTGGTCCTTCGCGAACGCCGGGTCGACCATGGCGAACGGCACCATGTGGAAGGCCAGGTCCCAGGCGGCGAACCAGGGGTACTCCCACTCGTCCGGCATGGAGACCACGTCGGCCACGTCCAGGTGCCGCCAGTGGGCGTTGCGGGCTCTCTTGCGTTCGGCAGGGGCCGGCGGGTTGGCCGGGTCGCCCTCGAGCCAGTGCCGCACGCGGAACCGGTAGAGCTGCTTGGTCCACAGCAGCCCGGCGAGCGCGCGCCGGACCACCGTCCGCTCGGGTTCGGCCGTGGTGACGATGTCGTCGTAGAAGTCGTCGGCCTCGCGGCGGCGGTCGTTGAGAGTGGCCCGGAACGTGCTGCCGAACGCGCTGCCGTGCCCGTCGCCGGCGATGAGCCGCAGCTGGACGGTGACGCTCTCGCCAGGGGCGACGCTCTCGAAGTGGTACCAGGCGGCGGCCTTCGTGCCGGGTTGGGACGCGGTACCGGGCTCGACCACCTGGCAGGAGTCCGCCTTCTTCTGGACGACGTGGTCGTCGATGCCGGCCTTCGTGTAGCGGCTGGGGTTGCGCCCGCGGCCGAAGACGCCGATGTCGTCGGTCTCGTTGTCGGTGACGAGCATCGTGGGGTTGCCGCTGGCGTGGAGCGTGTACCGCCCGATGAGCGAGTGTTCGGCCACCACCCGCGTCCACCCCTGCGTGGTGGAGGCGATCAGGGCGGGGCGCCGGGCGTCGCGCCCCCAGGCCCAGGTGTTGCGGAACCACAGCTGGGGCAACAGGTGCAGCGGCTTGGCCTCGGGTCCGTGGTTGGTGGCGGTGATCTCGACACACAGGTCGTCCGGCGCGGCCTTGGCGTAGCTGACCTCGACGTCGAAGAAGCGGTTCTCCTGTAGGACGCCGGTGTCGGCGAGTTCGGGCTCGCGCCCGTCCCGGCCGGCTTCGCGGGCCAGCTCCCGGAGTCGCTCGTAGGGGAACTTGGCCTGCGGGTAGCGGTAGAGCACCTTCATCCACGAGTGGGTGGGGGTGCCGTCCTGCACCCACCAGTGCTCCTTGACGTCCTCGCCGTGGTTGCCCTCGCCGTTCGTGAGCCCGAAGTAGCGCTCCTTGAGGATGTCGTCGACGCCGTTCCACATGGCGACCGCGAGATTGAGGAAACCGTGCCGGTCACAGATGCCGGCGATCCCGTCCTCGCCCCAGCGATAGGCGCGGGAGCGGGCCTGCTCGAAGGTGAAATACCGCCAGGCGTCGCCGTCGTGGGAGTAGTCCTCGCGCACCGTTCCCCACTGGCGACCGGCGAGGTAGGGGCCCCAGAAACGCCAGGGGGAGGTCATGTCACCCGATTCGGCCAACCGGTCCCGCTCGGCATGCCCGCTAGTCATCCGCACCCATGCGCACCATGATGCCCCGTTCACCGAAGGCCCCCCGCGCCCCGAGGCGGTTTGTCGTATTGTCGACTACCGAGCGCGATTGAGGGGTCACGCCGGCGGGAGGGGGACCGTGGACGGTTTGGATCGCAGCGCCATGACCGCGCTGCAGAACATCGCCGGGAGCAGCACACAGGGCGTCATCACCACAGGCACCTTCGAGTTCGACGAGGCCACGATGCGTGGCCTCGTCGAGGAGTGGCTGGCTCTGGCCGAGGACTACGACACGTCATTCCGAGATTCCGAGTGGCTGACCTTGGTTGAGGGGCCGGGGTTGGAGTTCGCCAGTCAATCCCACGCCGAGGCCGCCAACGGTTCCGGAAGGTCCTACCGCGACTACCTCCAACACAACCGAGAATACAGCTACGAGCAGGCACAACTGTTCCAGAACGCGCTACACGACTACCTCGGAATCGAACACACCAACGTAACCCAAATAGGCGACGCCGGCCAACCCTCCGACGGCCCTCAGGCGGGAATCTGACCCATGCGCATCCGACCGCTCACACTCCTGCTCGGCCTGACTCTTCTCGCCAGCTGCAGCAACACCAGCGAAGGCACCCCCCGACCGACCCCTACCACCGAAACCTCAGCCGAATCTCCCTCTGGGAGCGACGAACCCGACGGTGAGGAACTGCCGTTCGCGGGCGCGCCCAAAGTTAACGACCCGCTCGAGACCACCCGCTACCAGCAAGACCCATGTCTAGCGCTCACCTCCGGCCAAACCGAGGAACTCAACGTAAATTCGCCAGGTGAGCCGCGTGACGGCGCACTTGGCAATGCCTGCAACTGGGGCGGCAAAGACGACCGCCGAGCACTCGTAGAGTTGGCCTTCCTTGACGAATACCCCTTTGGTTTGAGTGCGGCCTACCAGGCGAACGAAGATGGTAAGTTCGACTTCTTCAAAGTGCTTCCACCGATCGAGGGTTACCCGGCTGTGGCCTTTGCAGGTACTGACGATCGGCAGAACGGTGGGTGCGCTGTGGATGCCGGTGTATCCGACGAGATCGCTTTCGGCGTGATGATCCGGCTGTCCACCGCCAATGTCGGCGAGAAGGATCCCTGCGAGACCGCGGCTATGGTGGCTGGGATGGCGTTGCGGACCATGAAGGCGGGCTCATGAGTGACGTGTTCCTGACGCCGCAGCAGATCTATGACAAGATCACCGGAGGGCCGGGTTCGGATTCTCTTGGCAATGCCCAGCGGATTTCGTACAGCGAGGCGACGCGAGAGTCCGAGCGAGCCGAACGGATTTCTCGGATCGGGCGAACCATCCAGAGTGGCTGGCAGGGAAGTGCGGCTGACGGGGCCTACGGGGCTGCGGCGCCGTTGGCCGATGCCGCCTTGCGAGGTGCCGACGACCTCTACCGGGCTCAGGATTTGTTGGATCGGCAGATTGGGTCCTTCCAGCGGGCAGCCAACAGCGTTGTTCCGGTGCCGGAGAGCATGCCCGAGATGGACCTCGGCGACTTCATGAATCCCGTGGATTACGAGCAGAAGATTCGGCAGTATCAGGCCGACGCCGAGCACAACATGCAGGTTTTCGAGGGTTACGACAACGCGAGCAGCTACAACGAGTCCTACGCGCCGCGGGACTACCCGATCATCAACCACAGCGGTGGCACCGTTTCGGTGACCGGAGGTGCCACCAGTGGCGGCTCTGAGTCGGGTGGGGATTCCGGACGTCACGGTGGGGATACGGGTGCTGCTGGAGATCCCGGCGGCGGGTCGCCCGGTGGTGGACAGCCGGGTGGGCCGCTACCTGGTGGGATTCCCGGCCCGGGTGCGCAGAGCCCGGGTGCGCAGGGCCAGAGTGGCGGACAGCAGACCAACCCCAACGACTACGTGCCGCCGGTTTCTCAGCCGCCCGGGTATCAGGCGCCCGTGTCGCAGCCTGGCCCTGGCGCGGGACCGACCGGGGGACTTCCGACCGGAGTGCCGGTAGGCGGTTACCCAGGACCTGGCGGCAGCGGTGGTGGCTCGGGTTCCGGCGGCGGCAGACGTGGAGGCGGTGGTGCTTCCGGGGGTGGGCCGGGTACGCGTGGGCCTGGTGGCGGTGTGGGAGCGGCGCCTCCCGAGGATGCCGCCCGTCGTGGGGCGGCCGGGGTTGCCGGGGCACGTGCGGCTGGAGGTGCCGGCGCCATGGGCGGCGCTCCCATGGGTGGCGGGCGCGGCAAGAACGACGACGACACCGAGCACGACCGCAAGACCGCAAGTACCTCATCGAACCTGATCCTGAGGAGACGTTCGGCAGTGAGGTGTTGACCGCGCCGCAGGTCATCGGCGACGACGAATACGAAGACGACTAGTGCCGCGCAAGGGGGAAGGCACAGTGCATGGCAGACGCACGGTCGAGCTGTCGGTGTATCCGCTGATCAGCCTGATACGCAAGGAGAAGCTCGGTGAGCCGCACCCGCTGTTCGCCGGTGGGGAGCGGTACGTCTCGCCGCGGTTCGCGGCTGACGCCGAACGGATTCTGCGTGAGGAGCTGGCCAGCCACGGGCTCGGCGACCGGGCCGCGCTGACCGACTTCGTGGAGAAGCTCGCGCTGGTCCAGCGGGCCGGCACCGAGTACTACGGCTGGATGACCAACGGCGAGAAGAAGTACGCCACGCTGGTCGCCGCGAGTGGGCGGCGGGCGGTCGCGGTCATGCGGGCCGGTGAGCTGGTCACGTTCGAGCGGATCGACTCCGAGGAGTTGGTCAACGAGTTCGTGTACCGGCTGCCGGACGTGCGGGCCGGAGACGGCGAGGCGATCTCGGTGCGGGCCGCCGACGTCGGCGCGCGCCAGTCCGGAGAGATCCTGCGGCGATCGCAGCCCAACCGGCCGGATGGAGCGCGCCGGTTGGAAGCGTTGTTGCGGGAACCCCGGCTGGGTGGCGCCAAGCTGTACGCGGCCAAACGCGACCCCGAAGGCAACCGCCGACGGTCCCCTGAATGGCTCACGCTCCTCGACCTGATCAGCGGGCGCTGGCTGGTCCACCCGACGCTCGGGCGCGGCGAGCGCACGATCAACGCCGCTCCCGGCTCGCCGCCGCTGATCGCCGCCAAGCTGGCCGAGTTGCACCGCACCGCACGCTAACGGCGGGTGGCGAACACGAACACCGCGGCCAGGGCCAGGTACAACAGCATCGCCACGGTCAGGCTTTCGCGGTCTGCCAGGTAGCCGATCACCAGTGGGGTCAGCACTCCCACCTGGCTCACGGCCTCCGCTATGGCTGACGTTGTGCCCACCTGGCCCGGGCGCAGGGTCATGTACCGCGCCTGCAGGATGATCCAGCCCAGGTTCGCCGCCGCGCCCACGGCGGCCATGCCGACAATCGCCGCCGCCACGTGTGGCACCGCCAGCAGCACGGCGACACCAGCGGCCAACGCGAGAGCGCACGTTCTCAGGCTCACCTGGCGTCGGTTGGTTCGGCTCGCCCACGCGGCAGCCGCCACGCCGCCCGTCAGACCGGCGCCCACGGCCAGGACCGACAGGGACGGCGCCAGTTCGTGGTCGGTGATCAGGAACGCCACCGCGAAGCCCACGAAGGTGTCGTCGAACGCCACGATCACCGCCACCAGCAGGCCCGAGACGATCACTCGACGATCCCTGGCCACCTCCAGTATCGTGCGCAGGGCGCGGTGTTCCGGAGACCTGGGCGCCGGACCGGGCAGCGGTTGTGCGGCCAGGACCATGCCGTACCCGAACAGCAACGCGCCGGCTGCCCAGAACGCCGCCCGCCAGCCAAGGCCCGTGGCCAGTGCGGCCGCCAGCAGCGCAGGGCCGGCCAGGTCGCCCACCGCGGCAAGGAGGTTCGCCCTTGCCAGCGCTGGTTCCGCCCGGTCGCCCGCCGCCTCCACCAACGACACCTCTGCCGCACCCACGAGCAGGTCCGAGCCGATGCCCATCACGCACACCGCGACGATCAGGGTCCAGAAGTCGCCCGCCGCGGCGAACACGCAGAAGCCCGCGCCGTAGCAGACGCCGCCCAGCGCGGACAGCAGTCGCCGGTTCGCCACGTCGACCACCCAGCCGAGTGGGGTGGTGAGCAGGCCTATGCCGGGGTACAGGGTGAGTAGGACACCTGCCTGTACATACGTCAGGTCCAGGTCCTGCCGGATCGTCTCCGCCGCACCGTAGGGCAGGAAAGACACGGTCTCGTCCACGAAGCGGACGAGCAGCAGCGACGCGACGAGCGCCGCCGGCAATCGGGGGGCTAGGTCAGTTCACCATCGAAACCAGACGCGCATGCGGCGATGTTAACCGCCCCGCCTGACAAAGAGCACCTGGATAATGGACAGATGATCACGGGTGCGGAGAACCTGCTGGGCAGCATCCTGGCCGGCGCGGTCGGCGACGCTCTTGGTGCGCCGGTGGAGTTCTACATGATCGACACCATTCGCCGGATGTTCGGACCGAACGGCACCACGGGCTACCAGGAGGAGTACGGCGGTCGCGGCACGATCACCGACGACACCCAGATGACCCTGTTCACCATGGAAGGGATGATCAGGTTCAACCTGGCGATGCGGACCGGGCAGGCGCCGGACAACCTGTTCGACCCCATCCAGCACGCCTACCAGCGCTGGTTCCACACGCAGGGCGCCACCTGGGAAGAGGCGCGCGGCCGCTTCGACCTGCCGGAACCCGATGGCTGGCTGATCAAGAACCGTGGGCTGTTCAGCCCACGCGGGCCCGGTAAGACGGTGATGGCCTCGCTGTCCGGGTTCTCGCGGGGTAAGGCCATGGGCTCCGTCACCAATCGGCTGAACAACTCCAAGGGCTGCGGCGCGGCCATGCGGGCGGCGCCGATCGCGCTGCTCGGCGAGGACGCGTTCGCCTACGCGGTCGGCACCGGCGCACTGACCCACGGCCACCCCAGCGGCTATCTGTCCGCCGGCGCGCACGCGCACCTCATCTACCTGCTGCTCGGTGGCGCCGACCTACCCGACGCGATCGCCACCACCCGGCAGAAGCTGCTCGCCTGGGACGGCCACGAGGAACAGGTGGCGGCGATCGACGCGGCCATCGAGCTGGCAGCGCGGGGCCGGCCGACGCCGGAGGCCATCGAGGAGCACCTCGGCGGCGGCTGGCGCGGCGAGGAGGCGGTGGCCATCGCGCTGTGCACGGCGCTCGTGGCCGAGGACATGGAGGACGGGCTGCTGCTGGCCGTCAACCACACGGGCGACAGCGACTCCACCGGTTCCCTGTGCGGCAACATCCTCGGCGCCATGCAGGGTGTCGACGCGATTCCCGCGCACCTGCTGGCCGAGCTGGAGTTGCGCGACGTGATCGAGGAGATCACCCGCGACCTGCTCACCGAGTACGGCGACTCGCCACCCGAGACCGACGAATGGCGCGCCCGCTACCCACCTTCGTGAACCGACCGACCGGAGTGGTCATCTCGGCCAACCGGAACGGTCATCATGGGCGACCGGAGTGGTCATCATGGGTTATTTCTGGGCGTGGGCGGCCACTATCAGTGCTACTGCTTCCGTGACGCGGCGGGCCTGCGCCAGGTGCAGCCACTCGTCGGGAACGTGCGCGTTGCTGTCCGCCGCGAGCGCACCCGTGACCACGAACTGTGCCTCCGGGTACGTGGACGCCATGGTCTCCATGAACGGGATCGAGCCGCCGAGTCGCATGGTCTGCCACTGGTTGCCGCCGAACACCGTCGCGCTCAGCGAGTCGAGGGTGGCCTGGAGCCAGGGCGCGAGCGGTGGCGCGTTCCAGCCGGGGGCGGCCTCCGAGCGGCTGAGCGTGACCCGCGCGCCATAGGGGACGTCGGTGGTCAGCGCCCGGTGCAATGCCGCCAGCGCGGCGTGTGGGTCGGCGGTCGGCGGGAGCCGGAAGCTGAGCGTGAGCGTGGTTTCCGGGCGCAGCACGTTGCCGGCGTCGGCCGGCAGCGGCAGACCGGCCGCACCGATCACCGACAAGGTCGGCCGCCACGAGTTGTTCAGGCCCAGCTCGACCTCGTCCTCGGACACCGGACGCATGCCCTCGACCAGCGGGAACGCCGCCTGCGCGAAACCCGGTGCCAGGTCGGCCAGCGTCTTGATCTCCGCCAGCCGCTCGGCCGGGACGTCGCCGTGCATCTCGGCGATGAGGATCTCGCCGGTGGCCGCGTCCTCGAGCCGGTCGAGCAGCTGCCGCATGATCCGGAACGAGCTGGGCACGATCCCGCTCGCCATCCCCGAGTGCTGTCCGGACTCCAGCACCCGCACGGTGACCGTGGTGGACGCCATCCCGCGCAGTGACGTGGTCAGCCACATCCGCTCGTAGTCACCGCCGCCGGAGTCGAGGCACACGACGAGCGACACGTCGCCGAGCCGGTCCCGGAACTGCTCCAGGTACGCCGGCAGGTCGGGACTGCCCGACTCCTCGCTGGTCTCCAGCAGCACCACACACCTGGCGTGGGACCCGCCGGCCGCGCGAACGGCCTCGATGGCCGCGGTCGCCGCATAGCCGGAGTAGCCGTCGTCGGCCGCGCCGCGGCCGTACAGCTTGCCGTCGCGCACGACCGGGGTCCACGGGCCGAGCCCGTCGGACCAGCCACCGACCGGGGGCTGCTTGTCGAGGTGCCCGTACAGCAGCACCGTGTCCTCGCTCGCACCACCGGCGGCCGGCACGTCGAGCAGCAGCACGGGAGTGCGGTCGGGCAGGCGCAGGATCTCGGTGGTCGCGCCCTCGATACCGCGGGAGTCCAGCCAACGGCGGACATGTTCGACCGCGGCGTCGAGGTGTCCGGTCCGCTGCCAGTTCACGTCGAACACCGGCGAGAGCGCCGGGATCGCCACGAACTCCGTGAGACTGGGCAGGATCTCCTGGTCCCAGAGCTGGCCGACCGTGCTGCGTACGAGTGCGTTGTCCACCCGATCGATACTGCCACCGAACGGGTTACCAGGCGTCACGCAGGATCGTCTGTTCCGAGGGTTCCTCGATCGGGACCGGATCCTCGCGCTCGGCTATCGCACGCTCGGCCGTCGCGATGATGTCGTCGGCCGTCCGCACGGCATCCGCGAGCGCCTGCTCCGCGTGCCGCACCCGGGCGTCCTTCCAGCTCTCCTCGAGCGGCTCCATGGCCACCCGGAGGAGCCTAGGGACCGACGACCGGGCCGGCCGGCGGAAGGGCACAGCGGACTACCATGGTTGTGACACAGATCACCGGGATATGTAGGGGATATGTTCCGGTGCGCGTGACCGGTCTCGGACCGGGTCGCGCTGTGCCGGCGCGACACCATCCGGGACTGGGATCGGCCGCTCTGAGCTGCCGTGTTCACTGCTCGCCAGGAGGTGGTCACGCTTCACCCGAATGCCTCCCCCTGACGCCCTAATGTCGGTTGTCCTATTGTTTTCGCAGCTCAGCGCATCATGAAGAGTGACAACCCAACGTTCGGACCTCACCGGATCGAGCTAACGCATGCCAGGATGTAGCCCGAAACCGTCAGCGTCAGCGGCGGCTCGATCCGACCCTTACCCGGGCCGGTAGCCACCGAAGACGCGGCCGTGCGCGGTCGCCACAAGCGAGCGCCGCGGCGCCGACACAAGGAGAACGCATGTCGTCCCCAGAACAGTGGACGCACCCCGAGTCAGGGGTCGGCCCGGCCGCCACCGCGGCCTCGCCGACCGCGGAGCAGGTGATCGCGGGTTTGCGCGCAACAAGCGAGGGTGGCCCGGAGCTGGTCCAGCTCCTCACGCCGGAAGGCGAGCGGGTCGCGAACCCCGAGTGGGATCCGTACGTAGCGGACGTGACAGCCGAGGATCTGCGGAACCTCTACCGCGACATGGTCCTGGTCCGCCGGGTCGACCGTGAGGCCAACGCACTGCAGCGCCAGGGTCAGCTCGGCATCTGGGTGCCGCTGCTCGGCCAGGAGGCCGCGCAGATCGGTTCGGGCCGGGCGATGAAGCCGCAGGACATGGCATTCCCCAGCTACCGCGAGCACGGCGTCGCCTGGACGCGCGGCGTGCATCCGACGGAACTGCTCGGCATCTTCCGCGGTACCGACCACGGCAGCTGGGACCCGATCGCCAAGCGATTCCACCTGTACACCATCGTCATCGGCAACCAGGTGCTCAACGCCGCCGGTTACGCCATGGGTCAACGGTTCGAGGGCAAGGTCGGCGACGACGACGGCGAGGCCACGGTCGTCTACTTCGGTGATGGCGCCACCTCCCAGGGCGACGTGCACGAGGGCTTCGTGTGGGCGTCGGTGTACGACGCACCGCTCGTGTTCTTCTGCCAGAACAACCAGTGGGCGATCTCCGAGCCGACCGAACGCCAGTCCCGGCTCCCGCTCTACCAGCGCGCCCGCGGCTACGGCTTCCCCGGCATCCGGGTGGACGGCAACGACGTACTCGCCACGCTCGCCGTGTCCCGCTGGGCACTCGACACCTGCCGCCACGGCAACGGGCCGGTCCTGATCGAGGCGTTCACCTACCGCATGGACGCCCACACCACGACCGACGACCCCACGCGCTACCGCCTCTCCGACGAGCTGGAGGCGTGGAAGCTGAAGGACCCGATCGAGCGGGTCCGGGTGAACCTGGTCCGGCACGAACACGCCGACCACGACTTCTTCGACTCGGTGCAGGCCGAGTCCGACCAGGTCGCGGCCGAGCTCCGCGAGTTCTGCGTGAACATGCCAGATCCGCCCCATGAGCGGATGTTCGAGAACGTCTACGCCGAGCGCAGCCCCGTACTGGACGCCCAGCGCGACGCCTATCTCGAGTACGCGGCCGGCTTCGCGGAGCTTGCGGAGCGAACAGTCGGACACAGCGCTGGAGGTGAGCACTGATGGCGACACCCGTGATGAACAAGACCAACGCGACGACCGCGCCGAACACGCGGACCGTCACCATCGGCAAGAGCCTGAACATGGGCCTGCGGGCGGCCATGGAGGCCGACCCCAAGGTCATCGTGATGGGAGAGGACGTCGGCAAGCTCGGCGGCGTCTTCCGAATTACCGACGGTCTGCAGAAGGACTTCGGCGAGCAGCGCGTGCTGGACACGCCGCTGGCCGAGTCGGGGATCATCGGTACGGCCGTGGGTCTCGCCATCCGCGGCTTCCGCCCGGTGTGCGAGATCCAGTTCGACGGCTTCATCTTCCCGGCGTTCGACCAGATCGTGTCCCAGGTCGCCAAGCTGCACTACCGCAGCCAAGGCAGGATCAAGCTGCCGCTCGTGATCCGTGTGCCGTTCGGCGGCGGGATCGGCGCGGTCGAGCACCACTCGGAGTCGCCGGAGTCGTACTTCGCGCACACGGCGGGCCTCAAGGTCGTCTCGTGTTCCAACGCGGTCGACGCCTACTGGATGATCCAGCAGGCCATCCGCAGCGACGACCCGGTGCTGTTCTTCGAGCCCAAGCGCCGCTATTACGAGAAGGGTGAGCTGGACGTCAACGCGACGCCCTACCCGCTGTTCTCGTCCCGGGTGCTGCGCACGGGGTCGGCCGCCACGCTGGTCACCTACGGCCCCTCGGTGAAGGTCTGCCTGGAGTCCGCGATCGCCGCCGCCGAGGAGGGCAAGGAGCTGGAGGTCATCGACCTGCGCACGCTGTCCCCGCTCGACCTCGAGCCGGTGTTCGAGTCGGTGCGCCGGACCGGCCACCTCGTGGTGGTCAGCGAGTCGCCGAGCGAGGCGTCGCTCACGTCGGAGATCGCGGCCCGGGTGCAGCAGGAGTGCTTCTACTCGCTCGAGGCGCCGGTGCTGCGGGTGACGGGCTTCGACGCGCCGTACCCGCCGTCGAAGCTCGAGGAGGACTTCCTCCCCGACCTCGACCGGGTGCTGGACGCCGTCGACCGTTCGCTGGGGTGGTGAGGAATGCCCGACTACAAGGTCTTTCCCCTGCCCGACACGGCCGAGGGCCTGGTCGACGCGGAGATCCTCACCTGGCACGTGAAGCCGGGCGACGAGGTCACGGTCAACCAGATCATCGTGGAGATCGAGACGGCGAAGGCCGCGGTCGAGCTGCCCTGCCCGTGGGCCGGGGTGGTGTCCGAGCTGCACGTCGAGCCCGGCCAGACGGTCGACGTCGGCAGCCCGATCCTGACCATCGACGTCGACCCGCACGGCGCGGCCGCCACTCCAGCAGCCGGCAAGCCCGCGCAGACGGAGAACGGTCAGCCCGGCATGTTGGTCGGCTACGGCCCGAAGGCCGCGACCACCAAGCGACGGGCGCGCAAGGATTCTCCGGTCGCGGCGGCACAGGTGACGGCGCCGGTCGAGCGTGAGCCGGTCCGGGAGCCCGAGCCGATCGCCGTGCCCGACTCGCCGGCCGCGCTGCTCGAGCCGGCCGGGTTGGTGCCGCTGGCCAAGCCGCCGGTCCGCAAGCTGGCGAAGGATCTCGGCGTCGACCTGCGGTCGCTGGCGAGCACCGGAGTGATCACCCGTGAGGAGGTGCAGCGCGCGGCCAACGGCGTGACCGCGCCGGACGCGCCGGACGCGCCGGTGGTCCCGGGTGAGCGCGAGCGGCGGGTGCCGGTCAAGGGCGTCCGCAAGATCACGGCGCAGGCCATGGTGGACAGCGCGTTCACCGCGCCGCACGTCACGGTGTTCCTCACCATCGACGTGACGCCCATGATGGAGCTGCGGGCGAAGCTGAAGAGCAGCCCGGCGTTCCGCGACGTGAAGATCACGCCGCTGACGTTCGCCGCGAAAGCCGTGTGCCTGGCGGCGAAGCGGACCCCCGACCTGAACGCCACGTGGGCGGGCGACGAGATCGTCTACAAGGACTACGTGCACCTCGGCATCGCGGCGGCCACGCCGCGCGGGCTGATCGTGCCGAAGATCCGCGATGCCGACCAGATGTCGCTGCGTGAGCTGGCGGTGGCGCAGGAAGAGCTGACGGCCGTTGCCCGCGAGGGCAAGACGGCGCCGGCGGACATGGTCGGCGGCACCTTCACCATCAGCAACATCGGGGTGTTCGGAGTGGACACCGGAACGCCGATCATCAACCCGGGCGAGTCCGCGATTCTCGCCCTGGGC
This sequence comes from uncultured Actinomycetota bacterium, assembly GCA_963826035.1. Lineage (GTDB taxonomy): Bacteria > Actinomycetota > Actinomycetes > Mycobacteriales > Pseudonocardiaceae > Actinophytocola. The sequence continues at coordinate 181,680 of CAWGVZ010000014.1, forward strand.
GCGATCAAGGACGCGCCGTGGGTGGTCGACGGCCAGCTCACGGTCCGCAAGGTGTGCCAGTTGGCGTTGAGCTTCGACCACCGCGTGGTCGACGGCCAGCAGGGCTCCCAGTTCCTGGCCGACGTGGGCGACATCCTGGCCGACCCGGCCATGGCCATCACCTTCTGAGTCAACCGGGCGCGGTGTCACCAGATTTGGTGTCTGGTGACACCGCGCCCGTCTTGCTACCATCCCCCGCTCAGACGTCGGGGGGACGAATGCGACTGGTGGTTGTCGGGCTGATCGCTGTGCTGGGGCTCGCCGGGTGCACGGCGGAACCGGTCGAGGACCCACCGCCCACTGTGGAGCGTCCGAAGGCCGAGCTGCCGGCCGACCGTGACGAACGTGCGGTGTTCGCGGCCCTGGCACAGCTCGACTTCTGCGCGGTACTCGGCGCCGCGGCACCGGGCAGCCAACCCAGGTCGCGGGAACTCGGGACCTGCCAGACCGGGACGACGCTCGCGCCCGACGATGTCACGCTGTCGACCACCGAGCTGACCTCGGAAGCCAGGCTTGCCCTGCCATCCCGCGCGATCGGCGACGCGAAGGCGTATGTGCGGGACTTCGACGACCTGTGCACGATCGAGTTTCCCCTCAGCTTCACGTTGGCGCTGAAGTTCTCCGGTGTTACGTGTGGTGTGGTGGAGCCGGTGGCGGCGGCCGCCGCCACCGGCTCCACGCCGACCCGACAGCGGGGCGGACGGCGAGCCGGTGGAACGCTTGCGACGCACTGCGGTTGGTGGTCGACGCCAAGCTCGACCGACAGCTCTTCTTCCACACGTGCGGCACCGAGGACGACACGGCCGCGCTGGAATTCAGCTTCGAGTATCCCCGGTCGAATCCGGACCGCCAGCCGGTGCCCGGGTCGATCGGCGACACCCCGATCTGGGTGATGGACTACACGAAGAACCCGGAGATCGTGGATCCGGACTGCCGGGTGTCGTGGGAAGTGGAGCCGACCACAGCGGTCTTCGAGGGCTATGTACCGATGGTCACCGTGGCCGCGCCCGACTGTGCCGGGGCGCGCGATCATGCCGAGACGCTCATCCCCGCCCTGCGGGAGCCGCCGACGACCGACGTGACCCCACAACACCCGCTGCTGTACGCACCCGACGAGCCGGACTCACCTCGACCGGGTGCGTGTGCCATGGCCCCGATCGATCACGAATGTGTGCCGTACGTCGAGGTCCCCGTGCCGGACAACGCCAACTCCATCCTCGCCGGCAGCGACAACGATCCGAACGTGCAGTGTGCGGTGGCACTCGACGAGGTCGCCGCCGTGTTCGGCACGCGGTTCCAGCCGGTGATCGTGGGCGAGCCCGACTTCAGCCAGTGCCTTTTCGTCGGTCCGGACCGTCTCCTGGAGATCGAGTTCGACATCTGGTCCGACCCGCTCGGCCGCGAGACAACGTACTCCGACACCACCGACCGCGATTTCGCCGGACATCCCGGCCGGGTGCGCACCGGCGGTGCGGACCACTGGGCCAAAGCGTCCACCTCGGCGACTCGTGACGAAGGTGGCACCCTCAACCTCAGTGTCCGGACGGGTCCGCTCACGTCCGGCCCGGTGACGCCGGAGAACATCGCCGCCGTGGAGACCTTGCTGACCGAGATCCTGGAGAACCACTTCTCCTGAGTCGGGTCAGGGTTTCGGCAGGTCGAAGTAGTTGATCAGGCCGGCGGCCAAGGCGATGTCGCCCTTCACCCTCACCTTGCCGCGCATGAACAGCATGGTCACGTTCACGCTGCCGGTGACCGCGCGCAGGAAGTCGGTCGGGGACAGGGTCAGCGTGACCCTGGCGTCGGCCGTCGGCTCGTCGCCGGAGACGCAGGTGCCGCTGTCGATGATCGTCTGGAAGCGGTCGAAGCCGCCGTCGCCCGTGCCGCCCGTGAAGCGCCAGTGCACGACGGCGCGCAGGTTGGCCGAGCGGATCGGATCGAGGTGCTCGCTCATCCGGCGGAAGATCTCGCCGAACACCACCGTCCGCAGATGGCGGTGGGACATGAGGTGCTCGAGCTGGGTGTTCGATGCGCGTGAGACGAACCAGACGAAGGTGGCGGTGCGCATGCCGGCCAGCTCGATGCCCGTGCCGACCCGGCCGAGCATGTCGAGCACGTCGATGAGCTGCACGAACTGCGTCTCGTCGAGCCGGACCGGGTCGACCGCGCGAGCGAACGCGTTGATGTCGATGCCACCGTGGACGTCACCGCCCGTGTCACCATCTGTGTCACCGGGCGCCACCGGGCCGGGCTCGGGCTTTCGCCGAAATCGCATGGGCCAGCTTGTCAGTCGTGAGGCAGGTCGAACAGCTTCGGATCGTTATCTACTCGAAAGTAAGGCTATGTTCGAGTAGGTACGCTGACAAGAGCTGATCATGTCGTATCGTTTGCTCCAGGAGGACCGGTGTGACTGTGGAGGAACGGCGTCGGGTCAAGCGCTTACCCCGCGAGGTACGTGAGCGTCAGATCCTCGATGCGGCGGTCCGGGTGTTCTCCGAACACGGCTACCACAACGCGTCGATGGACGAGGTCTCCGACGTCGCCGGCGTCTCCAAGCCGATGATCTACGCGTATCTCGGCTCCAAGGAAGACCTGTTCGCCGCATGCATCCACCGCGAGGCGACCAACCTGCTCGAGGCGGTCAAGCGCGGTGTGCACGTCGAACTGCCGGCGGACATGCAGCTCTGGCACGGCCTACGCGCGTTCTTCGACTTCGTCGGCGGGCAGCGGGAGAGCTGGCGGGTACTGCACCGGCAGGCCATCTCGCAGGGCGGGCCGTTCAGCCAGGAACTGCTCGACATGCGCAGGCGGGCGATCAGCCTGGTCGACACCCTGCTCGCGCAGGTGGCCACACGCGAGGGGCTCGACGAGCACGCCACGAACGCCACCGAGGCGCTGGCCGCCGCCCTGGTCGGCGCGGCCGAGTCGCTGGCCGACTGGTGGCTCGACCACCCCGAGATACCCAGCAAGATCGTCGCGTCGCGGCTGATGAACCTGGCCTGGATGGGCTTCGGCGACCTCGTCGAGGGTGTCACCTGGAGTCCCAGCGACGGTTAACCGGGGGGTGGTGGTACCATATGTGGCATGTCGGTACCGTTGCAGCGCAGTTCGGTGAAGACCACGGTCTACCTGCCCGACGACCTGGTCACGCGACTCGAGGCCGAGTCGGTGGCGTCGGGTATCAGTAAGGCAGAGCTGATCCGGAGGGGGGTCGCCATGCTGCTCGACTCGTCCGATCGACCCAAGCAGGCCCGACCGCTGCCGGTGTTCACCAGCGGCAGGCCGCTGACGGCCGACCAGATGGACGCCGAGGTCTACGAGCACGTGAAGGAGCGCGCCGCCCGCCGGTGACCCTCTGATGATCATTGTCGCCGACACCTCCGCGCTGTACGCCGCGTTCGACGCGTCCCAGCCCGAGCACGAGGCCGCCGCCACCGTCCTGGATTACGAGTCGCTCGTGATCTCGCCGCTCGTGGTCACCGAGCTGGACCACCTGGTGCACCGTGATCTGGGGTTCAACGCGGCCATGCAGGTCATGTCGGCACTCACCGACCGGATGGCCGACGGTCAGTACAAGTTCGCCGAGTTGAAGTACGCCGACCTGGTCACCGCACACGAGGTCCGCGCGAAGTACGACGGCCTCCGGCTCGACCTGGCCGACAGCGTGGGCGTGGTCCTGGCCGACCGGCACCGCACCAACCGCATCTTCACGCTCGACCAGCGCGACTACCGCGCCATCACGCCGTTGACCCCGGGCCTCGACTCGTTCCGCATCCTGCCGGCCGATCTCTAACCTTCGATTGTGCCGGCCACGTGCGGCTTTCCGTTGCGTGCGCCGAACAACTCGAACGTCCAGCCGGTGCTGGTGTCGTGTGCGGCGAACCCGACCTTGGCGGGCAACAACACCGGCAGCTTGAACGCCACGTCGACCGTGTACGCGTCCGGCAGGCGGCCCTCGAACGCCGCGAGACAGCGGGCCTTGGTCCACATGCCGTGCGCGATGGCCCGCGGGAAGCCGAACATCTTGGCGGTCAGCGCGTAGAGGTGGATTGGGTTGCGGTCGCCGGACACGTCGGCATAGCGCCGGCCGATGTCGTCGGGCACCGACCAGACGGCGGTCGGCGCGGGCGGCTCGCGCCGCTCGGACCGCTCCCGCTCGCCGGACCCGCCGGCGCGGCGCAGGTAGGTGCTCACGTCGGTCCACGCGACCTCACCACCGGCCAGCACCTCGCCGACCACGTCGAACTGCTTGCCGCGCGGGTGATCCCGCAGGTTCTCCACGCGAACCCGCAGGTCCAGCGGCTCGTCGAGGTACAGCGGCCGAACCTGCGTGATCCGGTTGGCCACGTGCACGGAGCCGATCAGCGGGAACGGGAACCCGGTGTCGGTCATCAGCTTGATCTGCAGCGGGTAGGTCAGCATGTGCGGGTAGGTGGCCGGCAGCTCGTCGGCCAGCCGGAAGCCGCACACCCGGTTGTAGGCGGCCAGGTGCTCGGGGTCGGTGCGCACGCCGGCCAGCGAGTAGGACGTGTCCGGCAGCTCCCCACCGCGACGGCGGAAGCCGGTGAGCACGGCCTTCGGGTACAGCGTCGCGAGGCTCGGCGGGCCCGGCAGCTCGGTGGTCGCCATGTCAGGCCCCCAGCAGGCTCTGGCCGCAGACCCGGACCACGTTGCCGTTGACCGCGCCCGATCCCGGGCTGGCGTACCAGGCGATGGTCTCGGCCACGTCCACCGGCAGGCCGCCCTGCGACATGGAGTTCATCCGCCGGCCGACCTCCCGGATGAACAGCGGCACGGCCGCCGTCATCTTCGTCTCGATGAACCCGGGCGCCACCGCGTTGATGGTGGCTCCGCGCTCGGCGAGCACCGGCGCGTACGCGTTCACCATGCCGATCACGCCTGCCTTGCTGGTGGCGTAGTTGGTCTGGCCGACGTTGCCGGCGATCCCGGCGATCGACGAGACACCGATGATCTTCGCTCCCGGGCGTAGGGCATCCGCCTCGAGCAGCGCGTCGTTGGCCGCCAGCTGGCTCGCCAGGTTCACGGCGAGCACCGCGTCCCAGGCGGACTCCTTCATCTTGGCGAGCGTCTTGTCCCGGGTGATGCCCGCGTTGTGCACCACGATGTCGACGCCGCCATGCCGCTCCGTCAGATAGGTGACCAGCTGCGCCGGCGCGTCGGTCGCCGTGATGTCGAGCTGTAGCGCGGTGCCGCCCACCCGGTTCGCCACGCCGGACAGCTCCGCCCCCTGCGCGGGGACGTCCAACGCCACGACGTGTGCGCCGTCGCGGGCGAGCACGTCGGCGATCGAGGCACCGATGCCGCGGGACGCACCCGTGACGAGCGCGACCTTGCCGGCCAGCGGCCGGTCCCAGTCGTCGGGTTCGGCCGTGCCGGTGCCGTGCGTGCCGATGCGGATGACCTGGGCGTCCACGTAGGCGGACTTGGCCGACAGCAGGAACCGCAGCGTCGACTCGACAGCCGGCTCGGCGCCGGGCGCCACGTACACCAGCTGGACGGTCGCCCCGCGCCGCAGCTCCTTGCCGACCGAGCGGGTGAAGCCCTCGAGCGCGCGCTGCGCGACCGCCGCACGCTGGTCGTCGAGCGATTCGGGCGGGGTGCCGAGCACGACTATCCGGCCGCTGGCGCCGACCGCGCGAATGGTCGGCTGGAAGAACTCGTGCAGCTGGCGAAGGCGGGTGGGGTCGGCGATGCCGGAGGCGTCGAAGACCAGGCCGCCGTAGCGGTTGTCACCACCGACCGGCTCGGTCAGCACGTCGATGGCCGCGGACTTGAGTACCGCGTGCACCACGTCGGTCAGCCGACCGCCCTCCGCCGCCCCGACGAGCACCGGCCCGTTCAGCGCCGGTTCGCCCGCGCGATAGCGGCGCAGCGGTGCCGGGTTGGGCAGGCCGAGCCGGCTGACGATCTGCCGGCCGAAGCCGGACCGGGCAAACTGGGAATAACGGTCGGTCATGATGCTCCGCTTCCGTGTTCGGCGGCTCACTCGACGACAAGCCTACTCGCGAGTAGGTTAGAGTTGCCAGCCGGGACGAAATCCACCGTGGGGAAGTGATCGAGAGATGGCTCGCAAGGTCGCGATCGTCGGCGGTAACCGGATCCCGTTCGCGCGGTCGAACAGCCGTTACGCCACCGCGTCGAACCAGGACATGTTCACCGCGGCGCTGGACGGTCTCGTGAGTCGCTTCGGGTTGCAGGACGAACGGCTCGGCGAGGTGGCCGCGGGTGCCGTGCTCAAGCACAGCCGGGACTTCAACCTCGCGCGCGAGAGCGTGCTCGGTTCGCGGCTGTCGCCGGAGACCCCCGCCTACGACGTGCAGCAGGCGTGCGGCACCGGCCTGCAGGCGATCATCCAGGTGGCGAACAAGATCGCGCTCGGCCAGCTCGACTCAGCGGTGGCCGGCGGGGTGGACACCACCAGCGACGCGCCGCTCGGCGTGAACGAAGACCTGCGGCAGATCTTCCTGGAGCTGAACCGGGCCCGCAGTATCGGCGCCCGGTTGAAGGCGTTGACCAAGATCCGCCCGACCCAGATCGTGCCGGACATCCCGCGCAACGCCGAGCCGCGCACCGGGCTCTCGATGGGCGAGCACGCGGCGATCACAGCGAAGGAGTGGGGCGTCACGCGGGAGGCGCAGGACGAGCTGGCGGCCGCGTCGCACCAGAAGCTGGCCGCAGCCTACGAGCGCGGCTTCTTCGGCGACCTGCTGACGCCGTACCTCGGGCTCACCCGCGACCAGAACCTCCGCGCGGACTCCACGGCCGACAAGCTGGCCAAGCTGAAGCCGGCCTTCGGTGGCGCCGAGGGCACCATGACGGCCGGGAACTCGACGCCGCTGACCGACGGCGCGTCGACCGTGCTGCTGTCCACAGTGGAGTGGGCGCGGGCGCACCACCTGCCGGTGCTGGCATACCTGACGTTCTCGGAGACGGCGGCCGTCGACTACGTGCACGGGCACGAGGGTCTGCTGATGGCGCCGGCGTACGCGGTGCCGCGGATGTTGTCCCGCGCTGGCCTTTCGTTGCAGGACTTCGACTTCTACGAAATGCACGAGGCGTTCGCGTCGCAGGTGCTCGCCACCCTGGCCGCCTGGGAGAGCGCCGACTTCGCGAAGACGCGGCTCGGTCTCGACGAGCCGCTCGGCTCGATCGACCGGTCCCGGCTGAACGTGAACGGCTCCTCGCTGGCCGCCGGTCACCCCTTCGCCGCGACCGGCGGGCGGATCGTGGCCACCCTGGCCAAGCTGCTGCACGAGAAGGGGTCGGGCCGGGGCCTGATCTCCATCTGTGCCGCGGGTGGCCAGGGCGTCACCGCGATCCTCGAGGCCGCCTAGCGCGACACGCCGGTAGCGTTATCTGGCGCAATATCGCGTTCTTGCTAGAGACCTCGATACCGTTCAATCGTGGACCCGGTGCGCAATCCGTTCGCCCCCGGCGCAGGGCAGCGGCCGCCTGAGCTTGCTGGGCGGGAGAAGGAAGTCGCCGCGTTCGAAGTGGTGCTCGAACGGGTTGCGCGTGGGCGGCCGGAGCGCAGTCTTGTGCTCACCGGACTCCGTGGCGTCGGAAAGACCGTGCTGCTCGGGGAGTTGCGGTCGATGGCCGTGCGCCGCGGGTGGGGTGCCGGCAAGATCGAGGCCCGGCCCGATGCCGGGCTGCGCCGACCACTGTCCGCCGCGTTGCACCGGGCGGTGCGCGATCTGGCCGTGCGGCACCGGGCGCCCGATCGCGTCGAAGAAGTGCTCGGGGTGCTCAAGGCGTTCGCGCTGCGGGCCAGCCCCAGTGACTCGAAGCTGCGGGACCGTTGGCAGCCGGGCATCGACGTGCCGCCGACCCAGGGGCGGGCCGACTCCGGGGACATCGAGATCGACCTGGTCGAGCTGTTCACCGACGTCGCCGAGCTGGCCCAGGACGTCGGCACCGGGGTCGCGCTGCTGATCGACGAGATGCAGGACGTCACGGCCGAGGACATCTCCGCGCTGTGCGCCGCCTGCCACGAGCTGTCCCAGTCCGGCGCGCCGTTCGTGGTGGTCGGTGCCGGGCTGCCCCACCTGCCGGCATTGTTGTCGGCCAGCAAGTCCTACTCCGAGCGGCTGTTCAGGTACGTGCGGATCGACCGCCTCGACCGCGAGGACGCGGACCGGGCGGTGCTCGCGCCGGTGTCCCGCGAGGACGCGGGCATCACCGACGAGGCACTCGACGCGCTGTTCGACGCGGCCGGCGGCTACCCGTACTTCATCCAGGCCTACGGCAAGGCGGCCTGGGACGCGGCGCCGAGCGACCCGATCACCGCGGACGACGTCGGCGTCGCCGCCCCCGAGGCTGAGGCCGAACTGGCGGTCGGCTTCTTCGGTTCCCGCTACGAGCGCGCCACACCCGCCGAGCGCGAGTACCTGCGCGCCATGGCGGAGCTGACGAAGGGCAAGACCGACGAGGGTGCGGCCACCTCGGACATCGCCGCGCACCTGACGCGCAAGCCGTCGTCGCTCTCGCCCGCGCGGGACAGCCTCATCAAGAAGGGGCTCATCTACTCGGCCGAACGTGGCCGGATCGCGTTCACCGTGCCGCACTTCGGCCGGTACCTGCTGAACATGGACGAGTGACCGTAGCGCGATATCGATCAATCTAGCGCTCTGGCTAGACGGTCGAATAGAGCGACATCGCCGGGTGTCTCGCCGTGTATCCATCCATCTAGCGATCTTGCTAGATGCTCGAATACTCCCACATCGACCGCTTCGGTCGCCAAGTGGACACGTCCTGTACATCTGTCATCTTGCCGATGATTCGCCGGCATGTGGTCCGCTTCACCGAATAAACTGGTGCAATCGCACGTTGCAAGGAGCATAATAGGAAGCGCTGGAGGAACCAGCAGAAGCCTTAGAAGGAGTGCAGAGCCAGATGAACATCGCCGCGAAGGTCCGCGCCCGCCGAGTCGAGGCCCGCAACCGCCGGGCGGTGAACCGTGCCGTCGCAAACGCTGCGACCCCGGCCATGCGCGACGAGATCCTGATCATGGCGCAGCGCCAGACCATGGGTCTCCGGTAAGACTCAGAACTTTTTTCGTGACGCTGTAACGCCCACGCAGCCCCTCACGATGTCCCAATTGACCCCGCAGTGCTGGCGGACCCCCGACCTGGCAGCACTGCGGGGTTTCCATACCCTGTTCGCCGCTTGCGCGGCTTCCCAGGCCCCCTCCGTCATCGCATTGGGGGGCCGAGCCCCCCAAACCCCCACGGTGCGGTGGGTGCCTGACCCAGCGTGGGTACGTTGCGGCGCTTCGCGCCGTTGACCACCGATTGACCCAGCCTGGGCACGTTTGCCGCGCCTCGCGCCGTTGACCACCGATTGACCCAGCCTGGGCACGTTTGCCGCGCCTCGCGCCGTTGACCACCGATTGACCCAGCCTGGGCACGTTTGCCGCGCCTCGCGCCGTTGACCACCGATTGACCCAGCCTGGGCACGTTTGCCGCGCCTCGCGCCGTTGACCCAGCGTGAGTCCGTTTAGCCCCTTCGCGGCTGTGACCACTGACTGATCCAACCTGGGCCGTTGGCCGCTTCGCGGCGTTGACCACCAACCCAGCCTGGCCCGTTGTCTGCCGCTTCGCGGCCATCACCACTGACCGACCCAGTGTGGTTGCCGCTTCGCGGCGTTGACCGCTGGCTGACCCCCAGCGTGGTTCTGTTTCTTGCCGTTCGCGGGTCCTGGCCGCTGGCTGACTCAGCTTGGGTTCTTGCCGCTTCGCGGCCGTGACCACTGGCTTAGCCGAGTTGGTTCGGTTCCTGTCGCTTCGCGGCCGTGATCACTGACCGACCCAGGGCGGTTCGGTTTCCTACCGCTTCGCGGCGAACTACCACTGACCGACCCGGCTTGGGTCCGTTGCCGCTTCGCGTGACTGACCCGGCGTGGTTCTGTTTCTTGCCCCTGGCCGCTGGCTCAGCCGTTTGGAATCCAGTTTCCTGTCGCTTCGCGGTTGTGACCGGTTGCTGACTCAGCGTGGGTTCGTTCCTGCCGGGCTAGCCAGCTGACCCACCTGGCTTGGGTCCGGTTGCCGCTAGTGGCTGGGCTTAGCCGAGTTGGTTCCGGGTTCCTGTCGCTTCGCGGATCTTGCCGCTGACTTGGCCGGGCGTTGTTGCTTGTGGCTCTCGAGGTGGCGGTGCTGGGTCTGTTCGGGGCCGGGGGGCCGTCGTCTCGTGGTTCGTGGCTTCGGTTTGTTGCTGGTGGTTGTGTCTCGTTGATCTAGGCAGCACTGTGGCTGGCATGGGTCTTGTGTCTGTGGACGTCACTCAGCTGTTCGTTGGGTCTGTTGCTGCTCCGCTTCAGGTTGTGCGGGTGTCCTTTGTTGCTGACGGGGCTGCTCGGGTGCACGTTGAGGGGGTTGGGGTGCTCACCCCTGTTCCTGTTGATGTGGCGCTCCAGGGGCAGGTCACCGTTGAGGTTGGGGTCGACACCGGTGGCGCTTCGCCCGGCTCCGTGCTTGCTGCTCGGGTTGTCGTTGATGGGCAGGCCGGGCGGGTTTCGGTCGATTTTTCCCTGCCTGTCGCTGAGGCTGGGTGGACCATGCACATGGTCAGCCACTTCCACTACGACCCTGTTTGGTGGAACACGCAGGCTGCCTACACCACTGCTTGGGACTCGTTGGACTTTCCTGGGTCGCCGCGGGGGGCTCGACAGCTTGCTGGGTTTGATCTTGTTCGGGCGCACCTTGAGCTTGCGCTTGCTGAGCCCGAGTACCGGTTCGTGCTCGCTGAGGTCGACTACCTCAAGCCCTACTGGGATGCGTTCCCGCAGGACCGGGCCCTGTTGCGGCGGCTCATGGACGCTGGGCGGATTGAGATCATGGGTGGGGCCTACAACGAGCCCAACACCAACCTCACCGATCCGGAGACCACCATCCGTAACTTCGTTCATGGGATGGGGTATCAGCGGGGGGTGCTTGGTGGTGATCCGCAGACTGCCTGGCAGCTCGACGCGTTCGGGCATGATCCCGCCTTTCCCGGGTTTGCCGCTGATGCCGGGTTGACCTCCAGTTCCTGGGCTCGTGGGCCGTTCCACCAGTGGGGGCCCATGGAGAAGACCGCTGCTGGCAAAGGGGATCCGCGGCGGATGCAGTTCCCCAGTGAGTTCGAGTGGATCTCGCCGTCCGGGCGTGGGTTGCTCACCGCCTACATGACCGACCACTACGGGTCCGGGTGGGGGATGGACTCCGCTGCCACGCTCGAAGAGGCTGGTGAGGCTGCCTACCAGGTTTTTCTTGGGCTCAAGCAGGTCACCACCGCGCGGCACGTTCTGTTGCCTGTTGGTGGGGACTACACGCCGCCCAACAAGTGGGTCACCGCGCTGCACCGGGACTGGGCCGAGCGGTACGTCTGGCCGCGGTTCGTGTGTTCGCTGCCCCGTGACTTCTTTGCCGCTGTTCGGGCTGAGCTTGCCTCGCGTGGGGTGTCGCCCACGCCGCAGACGCGGGATATGAACCCCATCTACACCGGCAAGGACGTTTCCTACATCGACACCAAGCAGGCTCAGCGTGCTGCCGAGACCGCCCTGCTCGAGGCCGAACCCTTCGCCGTTTTTGCCACTGTGCTTGCTGGAGCCTCCTATCCCGACGCCGCCCTTGCCAAGGCCTGGGTGCAGCTTGCTTACGGTGCGCACCACGACGGCATCACCGGATCCGAGTCCGACCAGGTCTATCTCGATCTTGTGACCAGTTGGCGGGACGCGCATGACCTTGCCGTCGGCGTTCGCGATCGTGCGCTCGAGGTGCTGTCCGGGCTCGTCGCCACGCCTGCTGCCTTCGGTGTTCCGGTGATCGTGTGGAATCCGCTCAACCACGAGCGCACCGACGTGGTCACCGTGCGGCTCGCCGAACCCATGGGGGCCGGTGCCATGGTCACCGATGACTCGGGGGCCGTGCTGCCCGCGCTCGTCGACGCCGGTGGTCACACGGTCAGCTTCCTTGCCACCGACCTGCCGCCGCTCGGGTGGCGCGGTTATCGGCTCGCTCCGGCCGACCAGGCGCAGGGTTGGGTGCTCGACGACGGTGACACGGCCACCAGCACCCACTACCGGGTCACCGTCGACCCGGCTCGTGGTGGCGGAGTGTCCAGTGCGGTTCGGCTCGCCACTGGTCAGGAGCTGATCACCGGTGGCACTGTCGGCAACGAACTCGCCGTCTACGAGGAGTACTCACAGCACCCGACCTTTGGTGAAGGGCCCTGGCACCTGTTGCCCAAGGGGCCCGTGGTCACCTCTGCCGCCGGCTCTGCCACGGTCGTTCGCGAGCGCAGTTCGCTCGGTGAGCGGCTGACCGTCACCGGCGCGGTCGGACCCGTTCGCTACACGCAGACCATTACCTTGTGGCACGGCGTCGACCGCATCGACTGCGCCACCACTGTCGACGAGTTCACCGGCGCTGACCAGTTGCTTCGCGTGCGGTGGCCCTGTCAGGTGCCCGGCGCTCTGCCGGTCAGTGAGGTCGGCAACGCGGTTGTCGGCCGCGGGTTCGGGCTCATCGATGTCGACTCCGCCACGCATCCGTGGACGCTCGACAACCCCGCCCACACCTGGTTCGGCCTGTCCGCCGCCGCTTCGTTGCGGCTCGGCGACGGTGCGCTGCGGCCGATCGGTGTCGCGGAGATCATCGTGCCCACCGAGGCCGAGGCCGCGCCGCTGGCCAGGGAGTTGGCGGTCGCTCTTGCCCGGTCCGGGGTCACCTCCACCGTCAGTTCCGCCGCCGGTGCCCGCTACGGCGACCTCGGCGTCGACTCGAACCTGCCGGATGTCCGGATATCGCTCGGTGACGCGGCTACCAACAGCTTCACGGCCGAGGTGCTCGACCGGTCCGGTGCGAGTGGCGACGGCATCTTCTGGGTGCCGCCGGAGAAGTCGCTCGGTGAGGTGTGGCAGCCCAGCGCCGACCTGCGGGACGCCCGAGCGCTCGGGGTACTGGTCGTGTCCGGTGGCCGGGCCGAGCTGCCCGACCTCATCCAGTCCATTGTGGACGACCTGGCCGACCATGTGGTCGAGGTCGGTACTGGGGACCCTGGCCAGGACGGGTACGCCGGTCGGAGTGTGGCGTTGCTCAACCGTGGGCTGCCCGGGTTCGCCGTCGACTCGGAGGGCACGCTGCACGGTTCGCTCCTGCGTTCGTGCACCGGCTGGCCGTCCGGAGTGTGGATCGACCCGCCGCGCCGCACGGTGCCCGACGGGTCGAACTTCCAGCTGCAGCACTGGACCCACGAGTTCCAGTACGCGGTGGCCGCCGGGGACGGTGACTGGCGCCAGGCGGGGATCGACGCGACCAGCGCCGAGTTCAGCCGGCCGCCACTCGCCGTGGTGACCACGAACGACGGGCCACGGGAGCTGCCGAGGACCGGGTCACTGCTGCGCGCCGAGCCTGCCGATCGGGTGCGGCTGGCCGCGGTCAAGGCGGCCGGCAACCCGCTCACCTCCGGTTCCGCCGCCGCGGCCGACCCGCGACTCGGGGTGGCGGCGCGGCTGGTGGCGCACACGGGGGAGCCGGTCACGGCCACCCTGCACTCGGACGTCGTGCGGCTGGTCGAGCCGGCGCTGGCCAACCTGCTGGAGGAGCGCGGCGACGCGTTGCCCGAGCTGTCCGTGCCGGTCGGTGGCTGCGACGCGGTGACCGTGCTGGCCAGGCCCGAACCCAACTGGTCCACTGTGGACAGTGTGGTGCTCGGGCCGGAGGCCGAGCCGGCCCAGCCGCTGTACACGAAGTACTGGCTGCACAACCGCGGTCCGGCGCCGCTGGGTGGACTGCCGCTCGCCGTGCACGTCGACCCGACGATCACCGCGCTCGACCCGGGTGAGCAGACCACGCTGACCGTGTCGGTCGCTTCCGCGTGCACCGACGCCGACCTGCACGGGTTCGTCCGGGCGGTGTTGCCGGACGGGTGGGTGGCCGAGCCGGCGGAGCTGCCGTTCGGCCTGCCGCCCGGCGGGCACCTGACCACCGAGCTGACGCTGACCGCGCCCGACGACGTCGACCCCGGGCGCTATCCCGTGCGGGTACGGCTCGAGCCCGCGGGTGACGGGATGCCGGCGAGTTGGCTGCAGGTGGTCGAGGACGTCGCCCTGCTGACGGTCGGCGGGCCGAGCGATCCGGGCAATCTCATCAGGCTCTCGGCCGATCCGGAGCCGGTGCGCCTGGCGCCGGGTGAGCGGGGTCGGCTGACCATGCGGGTGGTGTCCGGCGCGAACGCACCGATCGCCATCGAGGCCGCGCTGGTCAGCCCCTGGGGTACCTGGGAGTTCGCCGGGCCACGGTCGCTCGGCGTGGAACTGCCGGCCATGGGTGAGGCGGAACTCCCCTTCGACGTGACGCCGCCGCCGTGGGCACCGGTCGGCCGCTGGTGGGCACTGGTGCGGGTGGCCGGCGCCGGCCGATTGCTCTACTCGCCGGCCGTGCCGCTGGAGGTGGTCCGATGACAACCGTTGCGTGGGTTGGGGAAGTGCCCATCGACGTGTCCGATGTGGACGCGCGCGAGGTGTCGCTGCGGTCCGGGCCGGTCGCCTCGACGTTGCCGCGTGAGCACACGAGCGAGGGACGTCAGCTGCGGCGGTGGCTGGTACAGGTACTGGTGGCCGAGCGGTTGGTGCGGGTCGAGGCCGGCGCGCGGGGGCTCACCGAGGCCGACGCGCCGGAACTGGTCGAGCTGGCACCGGACCGGGCGGCGATGCTCGGGCTCGGCAGTGTGGCGGCCGACGTGCTGACCAGGAACCCGTTGGCACGCGCGGTTTTCGTGACGGTCACGGCCGGCGTGCGCATGTCCGATGCGGACGTCGAACGGTTCTACATGGCGAATCCGGAGCGGTTCCGCGTGGCGGAGCAGCGGGTGGTGCGGCACGTGCTCGACGGCGTCGACCGTCCACTCCGGACGCTACGGCGCGGGGAGCTGACCGGGCCGGTGGAGGACGCGGTGTTCGCCGCGGAGGTGGGAGCGGCGGTCGGCCCGATCGTCGACCCGCTGGGTTCGCACACGCTGGTGGTCGACGAGGTACGGCAGGCCAGGACGCGGTCGCTGGCCGAGTGCCGAGCGGAGATCGAGGCGCACCTGCTGGCCGGCGTCCGGCGCCGGGCGTTCACCGCCTGGCTGGACCGGCACGCGGCGGCGACCGTGCGACTGGCGCACGGCTATGAGCATCCCGGCGATCCGGGTCAGCCTGACAACACCCACCGGCACTGAGCGATGACCGTTCTCGCGCTGGACATCGGCGGTACGAAGATCGCCGGCGGGCTGGTCGACGAGACCGGCCGGCTGCTGCGTCAGGCCACCCGGCCCACTCCGGCCGACGTGCCGTTCGACGCCGTGCGCGCGGTGGTCGCGGATCTGGCGCCAGGTTCGGTGTCGGCCGTCGGCATCGCGTGTGCGGGCCCGGTGGACGCGGTGGCCGGCACGGTCGCGCCGATCAACATCCCCGCGTGGCGCGACTTTGCGCTGTGCGACCGGGTCGGGGAACTGCTGTCCGCGCCGGTGGCGCTCGCCGGCGACGGGCTGTGCATGGCGCTCGGCGAGCACTGGCTGGGCGCCGGGCAGGGCAGCGACGCGATGCTCGGCATGGTCGTGTCGACCGGGGTCGGCGGTGGGCTGGTACTCGACGGCCGGCCGTTCGGGGGGCGGACGGGCAACGCCGGTCATGTCGGGCACGTGGTGGCCGACCTCGTCGACCCCGAACCGTGCACGTGTGGTGGCCGGGGCTGCGTCGAGACGGTGGCCAGCGGTCCGAGTCTGGTGCGGTGGGCGCGGGCGCGGGGCTGGGTCGGCGCCAACACCGGTGAGCTGGCGGCGGCCGCGTTGACCGGCGACGCGGTGGCGGCGGCCGCGTTCCGGCGTGGTGGCCGGGCGGTCGCGATGGGCGTGGTGGCGACGGCGGCCGTGTGCGACCTCGACCTGGCGGTGATCGGCGGCGGGGTGGCCCAGGTGGGCGGCCTGCTGCTCGACCCGGTCCGCGAAACGCTGGCCGAGCACGCCCGGCTGTCCTACCTGCGTGGGCTGCGGGTGGAGCCGGCCAAGCTGGGCACGGCCGCCGGTCTGTACGGCGCCGCAGCCCTGGCCCTGCAATAATCTTGCTTCGGTCAACAGATTGTTTCACGGGAAACGAGGCTTTCGATGCCCACCGACGTGCCCGCCTCGCACGTAGCAGCAGTTAGAGCATTCAATCGCAGCTACACGAAGTTCCTCGGCGTGCTCAACGAGCACCTCTACGACACACCGTTTTCCTTGACCGAGGCAAGGGTTCTGTTCGAACTGGGTCAGCGCGACGAGACGGAAGTGACCGAGCTGCGCCGCACGATCGGCCTGGACGCCGGCTACCTGAGCCGCCTACTGGCCCGGTTCGAGGAGAGCGGCCTGATCCGCCGCGACCGGTCCGGCTCGGACGCCAGGCGCCAGGTCGTCCGCCTGACAAACCAGGGCCACGACACGTTCCGCCTGCTGGACACGAAGTTGGTCGCGCAGATCCGCGATCTGCTGTCGGACCTGACGGGGGCGGAGCAGACGCGGCTGATCGAGGCCATGGACCTGATCAGGCACCGCATCGACCGGCCGACCGATCGCCCGGACGTGCGGCTCCGGGCGCCGGCACCCGGGGACTTCGGCTGGGTGATCGAGCGGAACGGTGCGCTGTACGCCTCGGAGCACGGGTTCGACTCGTCGTACGAGGCACTGGTGGCCAAGATCGTCGCCGGGTACCTGGCGGAACACGATCCCGACCGGGAAGCGGCGTGGGTGGCCGAACTGAACGGCGAGCGCGTGGGCGCCGTCTTCTGCGTACGGAAGGACGAGACGACCGCCAAGCTGCGGCTGCTGCACGTGGAGCCGAGTGCGCGGGGCGCGGGGGTGGGCTCGGTCCTGGTGGACGAGTGCGTCCGGTTCGCGAAGTCGGCTGGTTACCGCTCGATGGAGCTGTGGACGGTGTCGCTGCTGGCCCCGGCGCGCCGGATCTACCAGCGCGCGGGCTTCAAGCTGGTGGTGGAGGACACGGCACGGCGGTTCGGCCACGAACTGACCGGCCAGACGTGGCGGCTGGACCTCAGGCGCGGCACACGTCCGGGAGCGAACCGCCGCGCGGCCCGGTGAGAACTGTGGACAAAACCTTCCCGGTGTGTGTCGATTGTCGGTGGCCTCGGCCGTCTAGGGAGCACACCGAGAAGGAGGCACCATGCCGAACTTTGTGGGATTCCTGCGCGGCACCGAGGACGCGCAGGCGGACCTGAGCCCGGACGAGGCGCAGCGCACCCTCGAGCGCTATCTCGCCTGGAACGACGACCTGGACAAGGCCGGCAACACCCCCGGCGGGGGTGGGCTCTCGCGCCGGGGCCGGGTCATTCGCAAGAACGCGCTCGACGTCACCGACGGGCCGTTCGTCGAGGGGACCGAGATCCTGGGCGGGTTCATCATGGTCGAGGCCGCCGATCTCGATCAGGCGGAGAAGCTATTCGCCAGTCATCCGCACCTGGACTTCGGGTCCATCGAGGTGCGGAAGATCGGTGAGCAGGGCTGCGAACCCTGATGGAGGACCAGTCCGGCCGGGTGGTCGAGCAGTTGTTCCGGCACAGTGCCGGGCAGCTCACGGCCACCCTGGCCAGGGCGCTCGGCCCGGCCCGCCTGGAGCTTGCCGAGGAGGCCGTCCAGGAAGCGATGGTGCGGGCGCTGCAGCGCTGGCCGTTCGCCGGGATTCCCGACAATCCGCGTGGGTGGCTCTACCAGGTGGCTCGGAACACCGCGCTCGACCTCGTTCGGCACGACGCCGTGGTGCGTGCCAAGTTGCCGCTCCTGTACGAACCAGAAACAACCACGGCGGCCGGCGGCGATGACGAGCTGGCGCTCATGCTCCTGTGCTGCCACCCCGACCTGCCGCAGGTTTCGCAGGTCGCGTTGACGCTCAGGACGGTCGGCGGGTTGGGGGTCAACGAGATCGCGACGGCCCTGCTGACCCAGCCGGCGACCGTGGCGCAGCGGCTCGTCCGGGCCAAACGCTGTTTGCGGGAGCACGCGGAGCAGATCGAGGTGCCTGGCGCCGACCAGGTGGAGGCTCGCGTCGACAGCGTCCTGTCCGTGCTGTACCTGCTGTTCAGCGCCGGATACGACGCGGTCGAGGGGGACAACGCCGTGCGCGCCGAGCTGTGCGCCGAGTCCATCCGGCTGTGTCGGCTGCTGCTCGCTGACCCGCGGACCGACCTGCCACGGGCCCGGGCACTCCTCGCCCTCATGCTCCTCCAGGGCAGCCGGCTCAAGGCACGCACCGATGACCGCGGGGACGTCCTGCTCCTCGCCGACCAGGACCGGTCGCGCTGGGATCAGGCCATGGTGGCCGAGGGGATCCGGGTGTTCGACAGCTCTCTCGGCGGCGGCGCGCGGTCGGCCTTCCACATCGAGGCCGCCATCGCGCTCTGCCACACCATCGAGCCGACCGACTGGGCCCAGGTGGTGGCCCTCTACGACGACCTGCTGGCCATCCGACCTTCTCCGGTGGCCGCGTTGAACCGGGCCATCGCCGCCACCATGGTCAGCGGGCTCGACCCGGCCGAGTTGAGCCGGCTCGAGGAGGATCCGGCGCTGCGCGACTACCACCTGATGCCCGCCGCACTCGGTGGTCTCTGGCTACGCGCGGGCCAGCCGGAAATCGCCGCCCGTTACTACCGAGAGGCACTCACCAAGCGTTGCTCCACACCCACTCAGCGGTTCCTGGAACGCCAACTCACCCGTTGTGACCTGGAGATCAGTCACGGTCGGTAATGGGTACAAGTGTGGGTCAACTGTGGACAAAACTGGGGTTCGCGGATGAACCGCAGATGTCAATAACGTGTCCACGGGGTGCTACCAGGTCACTAACCGGGTGCTACCCAAACAACCTGTGCACAGCTTAGTCCACAACCTGTGGATAAACCTGGCCGACGTCAGCGGCCAGTACCCAACTGGTGGTGCTCGACCAGGTGATCCCCCACGATGAGCAGGCACGCCAGGCATCTGGCGCCCTGATAACTACGGGTGATCTTGTCGAACGGAACGCTGTGACTGCACGCCGCCTCGACGAAGCTCGCCACCTGCTCCGGGCGGGCGAACGCGTGCACGCGATCGTCATAACGAGAGAACAGCCAAACCCACTTGTCGCACTTGTCGGTCTCGGACATCGTCCGACCTCCACGGTCCCGGCGCCACTCATAGTGCAGACGTGACCACAGCGGGCTCATGATGCAAGACGCACAAAGCGGGGGCCGCCGGATCGGCGACCCCCGCTTTGTGCAGGTATTTCTCAGCCGAGGCGCTGCTTGAGCACCTCGAGCTCCTCACGCAGCAGCGTCGGGAGCTTGTCGCCGATCTTGTCGAACCACTCCTCGATCATCGGCACCTCGGCACGCCACTCGTCGACGTCCACCTTGAGCGCCGCCTCGATGTTCTCGCGCTCCTCGTCCAGTCCCGACAGGTCCAGATCGTCGGCCGTCGGCACGTAGCCGATCGGCGTGTCCGCGGCGGCCGCACGACCCTCGATGCGCTCGATGGCCCACTTCAGCACTCGGGAGTTCTCCCCGAAGCCCGGCCACAGGAACTTCCCCGGGCGCGGGTGTCCCGCATCAGACACAGTCTCGCCCCGGCGGAACCAGTTCACGTAGAAGATCTTCGGCAGCTTGTCGGAGTCGGCGCGCTTGCCGGTGTCGATCCAGTGCTGGAAGTAGTCACCGACGTGGTAGCCGATGAACGGCAGCATGGCCATCGGGTCGCGGCGCACGACGCCGACCTTGCCCTTCGCGGCGGCCGTGGTCTCCGACGACAGCGTGGCACCCATGAACGTGCCGTGCTGCCAGTCACGCGACTCCGCGACCAGCGGGATGGTGGTCGCGCGGCGACCGCCGAAGAAGATCGCCGAGATCGGCACGCCCGTCGGGTCGTCCCACTCCGGCGCGAGGATCGGGCACTGCGCCATCGGCGTGCAGTACCGCGAGTTCGGGTGCGAGGACAGCTCGTCCGAGTCGGGCGTCCAGTCCCGCTTCTTCCACGAGGTCAGGTGCGCGGGCGGCTCGCCCATGCCCTCCCACCAGATGTCGCCGTCGTCGGTCAGCGCGACGTTCGTGAACAGGGAGTTCCCGTGCTCGATGGTGCGCATGGCGTTCGGGTTCGTGTGGTAGTCGGTGCCCGGCGCCACGCCGAAGAAGCCCGCCTCCGGGTTGACCGCGTAGAGCCGGCCGTCCTCACCGAAGCGCATCCAGGCGATGTCGTCGCCGAGCGTCTCGACCTTCCAGCCGGGGATGGTCGGCTCGAGCATCGCGAGGTTCGTCTTGCCGCAGGCGCTCGGGAACGCGGCCGCGATGTAGTGGACCTTCTGCTCCGGCGAGATGAGCTTCAGGATCAGCATGTGCTCGGCCAGCCAGCCCTCGTCACGGCCGATGGTCGAGGCGATCCGCAGCGAGTAGCACTTCTTGCCGAGCAGGGCGTTGCCGCCGTAGCCGGAGCCGTAGCTCCAGATGGCCCGCTCCTCGGGGAAGTGGGTGATGTACTTGGTCTCGTTGCACGGCCACGCCACGTCCTCCTGGCCGTCCTCGAGGGGCGCACCGAGCGAGTGCAGCGCGGGGACGAAGTCGCGCTCGTTGCCGTCGGCGTCGACGAACCGCTCCAGCGCCTTCGTGCCCATGCGGGTCATGATCTTCATGGACGTCACGACGTAGGCGGAGTCGGTGATCTCGACACCCAGCATCGGCTGCTCGGCGGTGAGCGGCCCCATGCAGAACGGGATCACGTACATCGTGCGGCCACGCATGGAGCCCCGGTAGAGCTCGGTCATGAGCGCCTTCATCTCGGCCGGGTCCATCCAGTTGTTCGTCGGACCCGCGTCGGCCGGGTCGATCGAACAGATGAAGGTCCGCTCCTCGACCCGAGCGACGTCATCGGGGTCCGAGGCGGCCCAGAAGGAGTTCGGCTTCTTCTTCAGACGGGTGAAGGTCCCGGCATCCACGAGTTCGGTGGTCAGCCGGTCCCATTCCTCGTCGGAACCGTCGACCCAGACAACCCGGTCCGGCATGGTCAGCTCGGCCACTTCGCGGACCCAGGTCAGGAGCCGCCCGTGCGTCGTCGGTGCGTCGTCCACACCCGGAATTGCCACTGCCGTCATCTCGCTTCGTCTCCTGACTGGTCGCCGAATGCCGCTAGGACGCCGTCGTCCGGGTGAGGACTTCGGCGTCCTGAGTGAACGGCGAACACCCCGTTCGAGGAACGAACGGGGATGCCGCTTGGGGATACATGGGAGGTTAACCGGGTTGCCGGCAGGTAATCGCCACCTGACGTGTCGGTTCCCTCACAAGACCGATTGAGAAATCGATTCAGCACCCGGATGCGAGAGCGAGAAGGCTCACAAAGAACGATCCCGGCAGGTCAGACCTGCCGGGATCGTTCGGTGTTCGGTTGTGTCGACCCAGTGGACTAGGTCACCGCTCCGACCACGCGGCGTCCGAGGACGCGGCGGAAGAGGAGGTGCTCTCGGTCTCGTACGTACCGTCGGCGTTGACGTGGCCCTCCTCGGTGGTGGTCCACTCCTCCTCACCGGTGTGCTCGGCCACGGTCACGTCACCGTCGGACTCGATGATGACGGCCTGGTCGGCCACGCCGTCGCCATCGGCGTCGGTGAACGCGTAGGTGGTGCCGTCGGCGTCGGTCACCACGGCGGTGTCGTTCACGCCGTCGTTGTCGGTGTCGTACGTGGCCGGCCCCGCGTCGACGTCCCCACCCGGCATGTCGACGGAGATGTTCTCGCCACCCGCACCAGACGTGTCGTCGTACTCGTCGGTGCCCGAGGTGTCGGTCGTGTCGGTGGTGTCGTCCGACGAGCCGGTCGAGTCGTCAGCACCGTCACCGGTCGGGGTGGGGAGGGACTCGACCTCCTCCGCCGTCCACTCGCCCGTGGTCGCGTCGTACTCCGCACCGGCCACCACGTTGCCGTCTTCGTCGTACTGCACGGCGACATCGGCGACGCCGTCGGCGTTGGTGTCCGCGAACGCCAGGTAGCCGTCCTCGGTCTCGACCACGGCCGTGTCGTGCGCGCCGTCACCATCAAGATCGGTGTTCTCTTCGGCGGTGTACTCCTCGCCGTCGATCTCTACGGTGAGCTCGTCCTGACCGGTGTCCGTGTCAGTCGTGTCGGTCGTGTCCTCGGTGGTGGTGTCATCGGTGGTGGTGTCGTCATCGACGTACACGGGGTGCCCCCTATCTGGTCCCTCACGGGATCTCTCAAGCTCATGTTTCGGTGTTGCGCGATGTATGACTTAACGTAGGCCCGTCCGGTTCCCAGGCCAACGCGAGTCCGTGAACTCCCACCCGACAGGGATCACCCGTCACGCGCGGTCGCGGACCGACCTGATGCTGGCGAGCAACTTCTCCGCGCGGTCCCGCCCGGAGGTTACTTCGGCCAGGCGCTTGTTTACCACGCCCAATCTCTTGGCTCTCTCCGAAGCGTCCAGTTTCAGCGCCTTGTCCACCTCCCGCAACTCCTCTTCGATGCCCGCGATGCGCTTGCCGAGCGCCTCGTCCAGGGCGAGCGCCAGCTGGGACTCGGCCTCGATCAGCTGCTCGGACACCAGCTGATCCAATGTGGACCGGACATCGGCGATCGACTCGGACAGCCACTGCTTCATGTGCTGCTTGTCCGCCGTGTGCTTGCGGGTTCGGTGCAGCCACCAGCCCGCGCCGAGGCCGACGATCGCGACCGGCGCCAGCGCGAGCATTCCCGCACCCGCACCCGCGGCCCCGAGGAGACCGGCCTTGGCCACGACTCCCGACAGCATCGAGCCGGCGCCGAGACCACCGGTCGCGCCGGTGAACACCAGCAGCTTGTCCTCGGTCGTCGGCTGACGCCGCTCCGGCGGGCGCAGCACGACCGGCGGGCCCGTCTTGGCGAACTGCGCCCGGATCACCTCGAGCTCGTCGCCGGAGAACAGGTCGGCCAGCACCGACTCGGTGAGCCGGTTGAGCCGGGTGTTCACCGATTCGCCGATCCGGCCGGACACCATCTGCAACGCCGCGTCCACCTGAGCCGGCAGGGTCGGCAGCGTGTCCCGGTCGGCCGCGTCGATCGCCTGTCGGAACCATGACTGCAGGTCGCGGACCTGCCGAGCGACCTCGTGGGTGTTCTCCAGGCGCGTGCGCTGGATCTCGCTGCGCATCTTGACCTGCCAGCCCTTGGTGGACGAGCGCCGCTCGGTGGCCAACTCGTCCTTGCGGGCCCGCAGCGTCTCGGCCTCCTCCTCGCCGGTGGACAGTGCCCGGCGCTCGTTCTCCAGCTTGACCTTCAGCTCGCCGAGGGTGGTGGACAGCGCGCGCATGGTGTTGGCCTCGGTGAGCATCACCGACCGGCCGTTCAGCAGGCTGGTGAGCGCGGTGCGCAGTTCCTCCACTCCGGAGCGCTCGCGCAGCATGGCGGCCGCCTCCGGGTTGGGAGCCTTGCCGGCCATCTCGTACATCCGGGCCGACACCGGGTGGAACTTCGCGCCGGCGAACCGCGGCGCGTGCTCGGCCAGCAGCTCCTGGTCGGCCTCGAGCACCTGGCGCCAGCCGCGAAACTGATCCACTTTGGACAACGCGAACACCACGGTCTCCACCCGCTCGCCCACGTTCGCCAGGAAGGTCAGCTCGCCGTGGGTGAACGGCGCGGACGCGTCGACCACGAACAGCAGCGCGGTCGCCGACGCGGCGGCCTCGGCGGCCAGCTCGCCGTGCACCGAGTCGAGGCCACCGACCCCCGGAGTGTCCACAATGGTCAGCTTCTCGAGGAACTCGACCGGGCCGTCGACCTCGACATACCTCGGCGGCAGCTGGTCGGCCGGCAGTTCGTGCGCGGCGGACACCCAGTTGACCAGCTCGTTGAGTTCGACCGGGATCGGCGCCAGCTGCCCCGGATAGCAGGCGCGCGCCTCCCAGTCCTCGCCGTGGCCGAACACGAGGTAGGTCGCGGTGGCCACCTCGGCGTCCACAGGGGACAGTCCGGGTCGGCCGAGCAGCGCGTTGACGAGCGAGCTCTTGCCCCGGTTGGTCTCACCGACCACCACGGCGGACGGCTTGCCCTTGCGCTTTGCCCGGATCTCCTCGACCCAGCGCGCGGCGTCCGGGTCGGCCTCCTTGACCAGCTCCAGCAACTTCTCGCGCGTCAGCTTGACCTGTTGGGGCAGCGACGGCTTCTGCTGCGCCGGTGCGGTCATGACGCGCTCTTGCTGTACACCGTCACGATCGGTACGCGCAGCACGTCGCCGCGGTCGCTGAAGCCGACGACCTCCGTCTCCGCCACCAGGCCGTCGAGCGTCTCGTCGGCCGTGGACACCGTGCCGCCCGCCTCGTGGTACGCCGGGTCGAACCGGACGCCGTCCGGCCGGATCGCGTCGACCCCGACGCCGGCCAGCCCTTCCTCGAGCCGCTCGGCCACGCCCGCGCTGCGCGCCCGGTCGAGCGCGTAGAGACACAGCTGCACCAGCGACTTGCGCTCGGCGAGCACCTGGTCGAGCTGCTCGGCCTCGGGCGCGACCGGCGCGTCGGCCGGTTGCTCGAAGTCGGTGCCCGCCACCAGCCCGTCAGCGGCGATACCCGCCTGTGCGCCGACTTGTTGACTCGGGGGTTCAGCAGCGCGCACCGCGTCGGCGATCACCTGGGCCTTCACCTCGATGGTGGACTCTGTTGAGTCGTCGGCCGACTGCCCATCGACCTCGTCCTCACCCTTGCGCTTGAACCATGACGCCATAACCAACTCACCCCGCCTGCTCGCGCAGTTGTTGCCAGATCAGGAAGTACGCGCGGTGGACCACGTGCGCCACCCGGCTCTGCGCCGGGGTCGCACCGAAGGACGCGAAGGACCGCCACCACCCGGCCCGTTCGAGGGCGTAGGCGGAGTGTTCCTTGTGCGGCCGGCCCTTCATGCCGAGCTGTTCACCGATGTCGGCGCTGCTGCCGACCCGGAGCACCTCCTCGGCAAGGTCCTCGGGCATCGCCACGGCGCCGGAGGTGACCAGCGTGAGCGCCTCGAGCAGCCGCAGTTGGTGTGCCTCGGGCTTGGCCAGCAGCACCTCGATCGCGTCGTGCACGCGCTGCCGCTCGCCCGGGTCACCTGAGGCGGTGGCGAGCGCGGTGATCGACGCGAGCGCGGCGGCCGCCTTGATGCCGTCGGCCCTGGCGCGGAACACGGCGTCGAGCCGGCCACGGACGCCGGCGAGCCCGGAGGCGTTCAGCAGCGTGCGGCGCAGCGAGCCGGCCGTCAGCTCGGGGTCGGCCCGCAGCGCGTCGACCGCGCAGCGAATGCCGTAGAGGTCGAGCTTCTCGAGCAACCTGGTCCTGGTGCCGGCCGGGACCTCGCACTCCCAGGTGGTGAAGATGTCCGCGGACATCAACATGGTCTCCCAGGTCCCGTCGTCCAGTTTGGACAGCGAACGCAGCGCGTCGGCGTCGGCCGAGGTGAAGCCGCCGGACTCGGCGGACTCGGCCAGCAGTCCGATCACCGGGATGACGTCGGCGACGCGCGGCTTGAGGGTCTGGGCCTGCTTCTCGGCCAGGAGGCTCGCGGCCTTCCACACGTCACCGTCGGAACCGGAGACCGACTCGGGGGTGATCGTGTCGGCCTTGTTCAGCACGGCGATCGCGTTGACCGGGCCGGCCTCGCGGCTGGCGGTGGCCGCCGTGAACGCGGCGAGCGCCTGCTGGTCGTCGGCGCGTACGCCCTGGGTGACCACGTACAGCACGGCCTCCGCGCCGGCGACCGCGTTGCGGGAGGTGTCGTCCAGGTCGTCGCCGTCGTCGCCGTCGTCGCTGTCGGCGGCCTTGGCGTCGTCGCCTTTCTCGTCTTCTGGCTTGCGGTGCTTGGCGGCGCCGAGCAGCTGCTCGGTGCGCTTGACCGAGGCCGCGTCGAGCGAGCCGAGGCCGGGGGTGTCGATGACCGTGAGGTCACGCAGCACGGCGTTCGTGAGGTAGGCCTCGAGGTGGGAGACCTCGTCGAAGTCGACCTCCAGGTCGTTGGGGATCATGCCGCCGACGTCGAAGGGCAGCACCTGCTTGCGGCCGTCGAGGAACACCACCTCGACCCGGTCGACCGTGCCGTACTGGAACCGGGTGACCAGCCGGGTGCACTCACCGACGTCGGTCGGCGCCACCCGGCGGCCGATCAGGGCGTTGACCAGCGTGGACTTGCCGGACTTGATGCGGCCGGCGACCGCGACCTGCAATGGCGCGGACAGCCTCCGCAGCACTTCACGGAATCCGGCGGCCGTGCGCGCGGACACCTGCGGCTGGAGCCGGGTGCACAGGTTGGCCACCGCGGCCGACAACGGGCCGGCGAGGTGCTGCTGCTCGGTTGCCGTCGTCATGTCACCCCCTCGAAACAACATGGCCGGTGCTGCCGTTGATCGTGCCATGCGGGGCCGGCGGCCGGAGGCGGGTCCTACCCATCCGGGGGCCAGGCGGCGAACAGAGCGGCCGCCGCCGCCTGCCGATCGGCCCCGAGCGCGACCGCCCGGTCGGCGTACTCGGCCGCCGCGGCCGCCAGTTCGCGGTGCGGATCGGTGCGGTCGGCAGGCGCCGCGGCGACGACCGTGCCCCGCCGGCGCGCGGTCCGCAGGACGCCGTCGACCTCCAGTTCGCGGTAGACCCTGGCGACCGTTCCGGCCGCCAGCCCGAGGTCACCGGCGAGTTGGCGGATGGCCGGCAACCGGCTGCCGACCGGCAGCGCCCCGCTCTGCACGAGGTGCACGAGCTGGTCTCGCACCTGCCGCCACGGCGCGACCCCGCTGTCGGGATCGACCACGATGCGTGGGGCGGTCATCAGTTGTTCTGTGCGACGGACGCCGTGCGCCGGGTGGGCATGGCGAGCATCACCCAGCAGCAGATGGCGACCAGCTGAACGACGAGCACCCCGGTGTCCGCCCAGCCGCCGATCCCGTCCAGCCAGCCCGGGGCCGGTGGGGCGACCCCCTCCGGCGCCATGATCGAGCAGGTGAACCCGGTCTCCTGTGGGCTGGCGGGCGGGGGGCAGGTCACCGCGTCGAGTTGGTCGAGGAAGTGGAGGTGGTGCCCGGCCACCATCACGGCCGCGCCGAGCCAGCCGAAACCGATGGCCACGGCCACCCGGGCGGTCCGGGTGCGCAGTGCGGCGTCCAAAGCCTCGTCCGGCACGGCCGGGCGACGGACCGCCAAGTGGACCAGGAGGATCACCAGCACCAGGCACACCGCAGCCCCGGCCAGGGCCGCCCAGCTGGTGGTGCTGGTCATCTCGGCCCGGTACTCGTCGCTCACCTCGAACCGCTCGCTGTTGGGCGGCACCGCGGCCGCGTACCGGTTCGCCCACGGCTGCGCCGCCAGCCCGAGCGTCGACAGGACCACCACCAGCAGCATGAGCACCGCACCGACCGCCACGGCCGACCGCGGGATCAGGTCGCGCCAGCCGCGCGGATCGAGGGACGCCACGCGCGGCCCGCGCACTGGGCGCACCACGGCGAACAGCTCGGCCAGCAGCATGGCCACGAGCAGCGGCACGAAGAACGTCACGGGCCCGCCGTTGCCATCGTCCCTACCGTCGAGCAGGGCGGCCACCGGGGCCAGCACCACGTACAGCAGCACGTAGAGCACGCGCCTGCGCTTCAGGTAGCGGATCGCGTGTGCCACCTGGTCGGGCCGTGGTTCCGCGATGCCCCAGCGGCGCAACAGGTTGACGCCGCTGCTCCTGACCGGCCAGAGCACGGCCAGCAGCACCACGACCACGACGGCCGAGGAGATGAGCCAGTTCGCCATTTTGTATCACCCCTTTGATACAAAGCTAGCGCGACCGTCAACCATCCGGCGTAGTGGCCGTCAACCTGCGGCCTGACGCGCGGGAACCCCCAGCTTGCCTACGCTTTGGATGTGCGGCGACTGAGCATGTGGATGAAGGCGCACCCCATGGTGGGTGACACGCTGCTCGCCCTGCTGCTCTCGATCTTCGACCTCCTGCTCCTGCTCGCCAGGGCGGACGCGCCGCCGGCCGTCGAGCCGACGCCGCCCGCCTGGTACATCTCGATCCCGATGATCCTCGGCGTGGTCGCGCCGATCGTGGTGCGCCGCAAGCATCCGCTGTGGGCCGCCTACCTGGTGGTTGTGCTGGCCATCCCGCACTCGCTGTTGGCGCTCGGGGTCGCCGGGCTGGCCGCCTCCTCCATCGCGCTGTACACCCTGGTCGCCTACGTCGGCCGCAAGCAGGCCCTGTTGTATCTCGCGGTGAACGTCGTCATCACCGGCGTCCAGACGCCGCTCCAGATGGAGCGCACGTCGGACGTGGTGACCTCGTACGTCTTCGGCGGCCTGATGTTCGCGTTCTGCTGGGCGCTCGGCGAGTTCGTCGGTGCCCGGCGGGCCTACCACGCCGAGGTCGAGCAGCGACTGGCGTTGCTCGAGACCGAACGCGACCAGCAGGCGCAGATCGCGGTCGCCGCCGAACGGGCCCGCATCGCGCGCGAGCTGCACGACGTCGTGGCGCACGCGGTCAGCGTGATCGTGGTGCAGGCCGACGGCGCCGCCTACGCCGTGCACAGCAATCCCGAGTTGGCCGAGCGCGCCGTCCAGACGATCTCGACCACCGGCCGGGAGGCGCTGGCCGAGATGCGCAGGCTGCTCGGGGTGCTCCGCAGCGAGGACGGGGGCGGCGGCGAGCGGACCCCGCAACCGGGTACCCGGTCACTGGCCGAACTGGCCGAGCGGGTGCGGACCGTCGGACTGCCCGTGCAGCTCGACATCGTCGGAAACGTCGACGACCTGCCGGCCGGCGTCGGTCTCGGCATCTACCGGATCGTGCAGGAAGCGCTCACCAACTCGCTCAAGCACGCGGGACCGGGGACGGCCGCGACCGTGAAGGTCGCCCGCGTCGGGGACCGGGTCGAGCTGAACATCTCCGACAACGGCAGACGCAAGGCGGGCGCACTCGTCGGGGTTTCCGGCGGGAACGGCCTCATCGGCATGCGCGAACGCGCGTTGATGTTCGGCGGCACGCTCGACGCGGGGCCACGGCCCGGCGGCGGGTGGCAGGTGTCGGCGAGCCTGCCCTTCGGAAACGTCTGACCGGGGGGCGCTAGCTTGGGCTACGTGATCAGGGTGGTGCTCGTCGACGACCAGGAGCTCATGCGGGTTGGTTTCCGCATGGTGCTCGGCGCGCAGGAGGACATGGAGATCGTCGGTGAGGCCGCCAACGGCCAGGAGGCGGTCGACCTGGCCGAGTCGCTGCGGCCGGACGTCGTGCTCATGGACGTGCGGATGCCGGTGCTCGACGGTGTGGAGGCCACCAAGCTGATCACCGAGCGGCAGCTCGCGAAGGTCCTGGTGATGACCACGTTCGACCTCGACGAGTACGCGTTGTCCGCGCTCCGCAACGGCGCCAGCGGCTTTCTTCTGAAAGACACCCCGTCCGTGCAACTGGTGGCCGCCCTGCGGTCGGTCGCGAGCGGCGACGCCGTGGTCTCGCCGAGCGTCACCCGCCGGTTGCTCGACCGGTTCCTCGGCTCGGCGGGCGGCGAGCTCCGCGACGCCGCCATGCTCGACGTCCTCACCGAGCGGGAACGCGAAGTCCTGCTGTTGATGGCCCAGGGCCTGTCGAACACGGAGATCGCCCGCAAGCTGTTCCTGTCCGAGGCGACCGTGAAGACGCACGTCGGCCGAGTGCTGTCCAAACTGGACCTGAGAGACCGGGTGCAGGCCGTGGTGCTGGCTTACGAAACTGGGCTGGTTAGGCCAGGAGAGCACTGAGGGCGCTCCACCCCTTACCTGAGGGTGACGACATCTCAGGGTTTCCTCAGGGTGGTTACGGATTCCACCACCCTTTTGGTTGATAGACGCTACCTCTTGAAGTTGACCCGAAGTGACGACTCCAGGTGGACGTGCGGTTAGCCCTCGTACCGCCACCATTGTCGGCGTGGGGAACACAGACCAACCAGGGAGAAATCATGATTGAGGCAGTCGGCCTCACCAAGCGCTACGGAAAGACGGTGGCGGTCGATGACCTGACCTTCACCGTCCAGGCCGGTCGGGTCACCGGCTTCCTCGGCCCGAATGGTGCTGGCAAGTCCACGACCATGAGGATGATCCTCGGGTTGGACGCACCGACCGCGGGTGGCGTGCGCATCGACGGCAAGCGATACCGCGAGCTGCACCAGCCGCTGCGCACCGTCGGCGCACTGCTCGACGCGAAGTGGGTTCACCCGAACCGCTCGGCGCGCGCGCACCTGCGCTGGCTCGCCAAGTCCAACAAGCTGCCGATGAAGCGCGCCGACGAGGTGTTGGAGATCGTCGGTCTCTCCGGGGTGGCCAACCGGCGCGCCGGCGGGTTCTCGCTCGGCATGTCCCAGCGGCTCGGCATCGCCGCCGCTCTGCTCGGCGACCCGCAGGTACTGCTGTTCGACGAGCCGGTGAACGGTCTCGACCCGGAGGGCATTCTCTGGATCCGCCGGTTCATGCACCGGCTGGCCGAAGAAGGCCGGACGGTGCTCGTGTCCAGCCACCTCCTGTCGGAGATGGCGCTCACGGCGCAGGACCTCGTGGTCATCGGCCGCGGCAAGCTGATCTCACAGTGCACCACCGACGAGTTCGTGGCGCAGGCGACCGAGAACACGGTCGTGGTGCGCAGTCCGCAGCTGGCGCTGCTGCGCTCGGCGCTCGGGCAGTACGGCGCGAGCATCCGCGACGAGGGCGACAGCCTCGTCGTCTCCGCCATGGACATCACCAAGATCGGCGAGCTGGCCGCCGAGAAGAACATCGTCCTGCACGAGCTGAGCCCGCAGCGCGGCTCGCTCGAGGAGGCCTTCATCCAGCTCACTGGCGACTCGGTCGAGTACCACGCCGAAGTTGCCAACGGCCAGGTGCCGCCCGTCTCCGACCTCACCGCTGCTGGGAAGTGAACCAATGACTCTGCTCGCCGTTGAACGAATCAAGCTGTTCACCACCCGCTCACCGCTGTGGTGCACCCTGGCCGCCCTGTTCGTCTTCGTCGGCTTCGCCGCACTGGTGACGGGGGTCGACGAGGCCGACCCCAGCATCTCCGCCACCCAGTTCGGTTACGGCTTCGGCATCGTCGTGATCATGGTGATGGCCACGCTCGCCATCACCACCGAATACCGGTTCGGCACCATCAAGGCGACGTTCCAGGCGATTCCCAACCGGACCGCCGCGCTGCTCGCCAAGACGACCGTCGTCTCGGTGTTCGCCGGCCTCATCGGCCTGGTGGCCGCGTTCGGCTCGGTCGGTATCGCGTCGCTGATCAAGCCGAACGCCGACCTCGCCATCAACTCGGCCTACGAGTGGCGTGCGGTCGCCGGCGTCAGCCTGGTCTTCATGTTCGCCGCCGTCATCTCCGTGGCGGTCGGCATCATGGTGCGGCACTCGGCCGGCGCGGTCTCGATCGTGCTCATCTACTCCCAGCTCGTGGAAAGCCTGGTCACGCTGATCCCCAACGTGGGCGACGACATCCAGAAGTGGATGCCGTTCTACGTGGCCAACAAGTTCCTCACGGGTGACCCGGACTCGACCAACCAGGTGCTCAACGGCCCGCCGCCGTCGACCGCCACGCTCAGCCCGTGGGCGGCGCTGGCGTACTTCGGTGGATTCGCCGTGCTGATGCTGATCATCTCGTTGGTCGTGGCGAACAAGCGAGACGCATAACCTTATTCCTGCGGGGACACCGGCTGCCGTGTTCGGGCACGGCCGGCCGGCGCGGAAAATCTGGTTACGCGTTCGGGGGAAGAGAGCCCGGGTCACCTTTCGGGGGGTGACCCGGGTTCTTGCCGTGCAGCTGCAATTGCACGGATTACTGCAATCGGTTGACTTCGGTAACGAGCCGGTCTCGGGTCCCGATGTGCCATTTGGGCGCGTTACGTGCCCTACAACACACGCTGCGGTAAAGACCACGTTAAGTCCCTGTGAGGTCTGACACAGCGAGCGGACAGAACCGCCTGCCAAGGGGTCAGATCGAATCAGGCGATGTGGCTGCGCCCTAACTCAATACTGGGTGCGGCCTTGGAGGTGCACTTGTGACGGTGGTTGACACCGGCCCGTTTACCGATGCCGCTACGGCGGCTGAGCAACGTCGCTCGTCGAATCCACCGTCCCCGCCCGGGGCGCTTCGGGTCGAGCCCATGATCGGGCTGGAATGGTCGCAGGCCATCGAGCAGTGGGGCGACAAGGACCCCACCTCGCCGGCCGAGACCCGGCGCTCGTGGCTGCACCGAGCGCCCGAGGCACAGGTTCTCGCCCTCTACCGGGCCATCCGCCAGTCCGACGCCGACGCGCCCGCCCCGTGGTGGCTGCGCGCGCTCGAGGCCGGCGACCTGCAGTCCCGCGCCGAGGGTTTCGCGGTCGAGGACCGCGTGGCGAAGCTGCTGTCCGCCCGCACCGGCTGGGTGTACGTGCCGTGGTCGACGGACGGCGACTCGGGATTCTGGGAGTTCATGCCGTCGGAGCGCAAGCTCCACGAGCCGGGTGTGCCGACCACGCTCATCCTCACCGACCGGCATCCCGGCTGGATCGACGTGATCCGGGTCCACGCGGGCGACACCCCGGAACCACTGGCCGTCCAAGGGTTGGCCGACCTGCGGGCCAACGTGGCGCGACTGGAGTCACTGGCCCCCTGAGCCGCACGTAGGCTCTGACCTCGTGGATTCGCCCCAGGAGAGCATCAACCGGCGCACGGTCGTCAGCTTCGTCAACCGCGGCGGCCGGATGACCGTCGGCCAGACCCGTGCCTGGGACCGCCACTGGCCAGACCTCGGCCGCGACGTGGCCGACCTGCCCGAGGGACCGCTCGCCGTGGCCGGGTGGTTCGGCCGGGAGGCGCCGGTCCTGCTGGAGATCGGCTCCGGCATGGGGGAGACCACGGCCAAGCTCGCCGAGGCGGCGCCCGAGCTGAACTATCTGGCGGTCGAGGTGTACCCGCCCGGCCTCGCCCAGCTGATGATGCGTGCCGATGCGCTCGGCCTCAAGAATCTCCGGCTGCTGCGTGGCGACGCCGTCGTGTTGCTGGAACAGCACATCGCGCCGGGCTCACTGCACGGCGTGCGGATCTTCTACCCGGACCCGTGGCCGAAGAAGAAGCACCACAAGCGCCGGATCGTGCAGCCGAACGTGGTCGCCACGATCGCGTCCAGGCTGGCGCCGGGCGGCACGCTGCACCTGGCCACCGACTGGGAGAGCTACGCCGAGCAGATGCTCGAGGTGTGCTCGGCCGAGCCCCTGCTGCACAACCTCCACGACGGCTGGGCGCCTCGGCCGGAATGGCGGCCGCTCACCAAGTTCGAGAGCCGCGCCGAGGACGTCGGCCGGATCAGCCACGACCTGATCTTCGAGCGCCGCTGACCAAGGGGCCGCCCTTGCGGGCAAACTGGACATGAGCCTAAAATTTTGGTCGTGCGTTCAGTAAATCAGTCGGGCGAACAGACACGGTCGTTCATCGAGCGCGCCCGGCGGGACCAGATCGTCCGCGCGGCCATCGACACGATCGCCGAAGTGGGCTACGCCAAGGCATCCATCAAGGAGATCGCGCAACGGGCCGGCATCAGCGGCGGTCTGATCTCGTATCACTTCGCCGGCAAGGACGAGCTGCTCCACCAGGTGGTGACCGACATCCGGGCGGCGCTCGACCACTCGATCGGCGAGCGGGCTGCCAACGCCGCCAGTTACTCGGCCGGGTTGCGCGCGCTCCTGGCGGGGTTCGTGCACTTCTGTGCCGAGCACCGGACCGACATGTACGCGTTGCGGGAGATCGCGGCCAACAGCGCGAAACCCGATCTCGACGACTCGATCGACGAGTTGGCCGAGATGCTCCGCGAGGGGCAGGAGGCCGGCGAGTTCCGTGAGTTCGACCCGCGGCTCATGGCCGTGTCGCTGAACGCCGCACTCGAAGCGGTGCCGCGTGAGCTGTACGCCCGCGCGGACACCGACGTGACCACCTACGCCGACGAACTGGCCGAGGCGTTCGTCCAGGCGGTCCGGCGAAAGGGGAAACGACGTGGCTGAGGAACCTCTCTTACCGCCGCGGCACCGGGTGGAGCTGCGTGCGGTCGGGTGGTGGGCGTTGCGCACGGTGGCGACCACCGTGGTGATCACCGGCGTGCTCCTGGTGCCATACCTGCTGTTCGAGTCGTGGCGGTCCTGGCTGGGACCGGTACTCAAGGTGATCGCCGTGCTCGGCGTGGCTCATCTCGTGGTGACGCCGTGGTGGCGGTACGCGGTGCACCGCTGGGAGGTCACGGAGGACGCGGTGTACGTGTGCACCGGCTGGTTCGTGCGGGAGTGGCGAATCGCGCCGATCTCGCGGGTGCAGACGGTCGACACGGTGCGCGGGCCGATCCAGCAGGCGCTCGGCCTGGCCACGGTCACCGTGACCACCGCGTCGGCACACGGCCCGGTCGCGCTCGTGGGCCTCGACCACCGGACGGCCAAGGACATCGCCCGCGAGCTGGCGGCCATCACCCAGGCCACGCCAGGGGACGCCACATGAGTGAGACTCCCTGGCTGCGGCTGGACGCGAAGGTCATCTGGGTGGACCTCGCCCGGATGATCGTCTCGCTGATCCCCATGGCACTCACCACCTGGCTGTTCGGGGACGGCGTCGACGGCTCGGTCTTCTGGCCGGCGCTGACGGTCGCCGTGATCGGAGTGGTTGGCGCGGTGAGAGACCTGCTGCGCTGGCTGAAGACCCGCTACCGGATCACCGACGACCGGGTGGAGTGCCGGACCGGGCTGTTCGTGCGCAGCAACAAGACCATCCGCCGGGACCGGATCCGCAGCGTGGACACCTCGGCAAGGCTGCGCCACCGGCTGGCCGGGCTGCGGGTGGTGGTCGTGCGCGCCGGGGACCGCACGACCATCGGCGAGTCCGCCACCGGGTTGAGGTTGGACGCCGTGTCCGCCACCACGGCCGCCCGGCTGCAGACCGAACTGCCGACCGGGCGGGTGGCCGCGCCCGAGGGCACCGAGGCGACCGCGCCTGGTGAGACCGTGCTCGCCACGCTGCGCTGGCAATGGCTGTTCTACAACGTGTTCACCGTGTGGGCGTTGGCCATGGCCGCCGGCCTGCTGTGGGGCACCTACTGGCTCGGCAACTCGGTCGGCCTCGACCTGGCCTCGTTCGTCGCGAACCTGGCGGACTGGCGGGCACTCGGCATCGCGTGGACGATCACCATCGGCGTGCTCGTCGCCTGGGCGGTCGGGGTGGTCGGGCTGGGGGCGAACTTCCTCGCCGAGAACTGGAACTTCCGGCTGACCAGGACGACCGGCCCGAACGGAACCGTCCTGCGCACCACGAAGGGGCTCTTCCGCATCAGGCAGGTGGACCGCGACGAGGACAGGCTGCGCGGGGTCGCGCTGAGCCAGCCGTTGCTGTGGCGATGGATCGGGCTCACGGACACCACGGTCATCTCCACCGGGCTGTCGTGGAGCGCCAGTACGGTGGTGCCGCGCGGCCCGATCGGCGACGCGCGCCGGGTGGCGGCCGCCGTGCTCCGCGACGAGCGGCCGATGAGCACCCACCTGACCGCCCACCCGCGTGCCGCGCTGCGCCGCAGGCTGGGCTGGGCGGTGCTGGTGACCGGCGGGCTGACCGCCGCGCTCGCCTGGCTCCCGCTGCCGGAGCCACTGTGGCTGGCCGGCCTCGCCGCGCTGCCCGTGTTCTGCTGGTTGGCCGTGCTCGCCTACCGGGCTCTCGGCCATGCCCTGGTCGGCGTCCACCTGGTCACCCGTCGCGGGCTGAACCGGACGACCGTCGCGCTGCGCCGGGACGCGGTCATCGGATGGACGTTCCGGCAGTCGGTCCTGCAGCGACGGCTGCGCCTGCTGACCGTCCGGGCGACCACGGCCGCCGGTCGCGGCGGGTACGTGGCACCGGATCTGGCGGCCGCCGACGCGGTCGCGTTAGCCGATCGGGTGGTCCCTGGGCTGGTGACCCGGTATCTACCGGACCAGCGACCGGGCGAAATGCCCGGTTTGCGGACAACCGTAGGTAGCGAATAGTCGCGAGATGCCACACGACCAGGTAATTGAGGACGGCCCGACTGGGGCCGATATCCACTGATGTGACCGCTCTGCGCGACGAGGCCGTCCCTCTATCCGCATTCTCGGCCGGGCGAACGATGCAGCGCGCCCAAGTGCTGTACGACCAGGCGGAGGATTTCGTCCGGGCGTTCCACCACGCGCGCCCGAAAGCCGGGCAGGTCGAGGCCCGCCTCGCCCAGGTGCGCGAGGAGATCCTGGCGACCGGGACCTACCGGCACACGCCGGCCGAGCTGGCGTTCGGCGCCCGGCTCGCGCTGCGTGACAGCGGCTGGTGTCCGGCCAAGGTGCCGTGGCGCGGCCTGCTGGTGCGCGACCTGCGGGAGGTGCGGGACAGCGCCGAGGTCGCCGCCCACTGCGTGCAGCACCTGCGGCTCTCCGCGAGCGACGGTCAGGTGCGTCCCATGGTGAGCGTGTTCGCGCCGGACGAGCCCGGGCGGCCCGGTCCGCGCCTGCGCAACGACCAGTTGGTGCGCTACGCCGGCTACACGGAGGGCGGCCGGCTGCTCGGTGACCGCCGCTACGTCGACTTCACCTCGGCCGTGTGCCGGCTCGGGTGGCGCCCGCCGACCGGCCGGACGGCGTTCGACAAGCTCCCGCTGGTCGTGCAGACCCCGCACGAAGGTGTGGCGCTGTTCCCCCTGCCGCGCGACGTGGTGCGGGAGGTGCCGCTGGAGCACCCGGAACTGCCCTGGTTCGTCACGCTCGGGCTGCGCTGGCACGCGGTGCCGGTGATCAGCAACCGGAAGCTCGTGATCGGCGGGATCGTCTACCCGGCGGCGCCGTACAACGGGGTGTACATCTGCCAGGCCATCGGCGAGGACGTGTTCGCCGACGACGCCGCCTACGGGCTGGCCAGGCTGGTGGCCGACCGGCTCGGGTTGGACACGTCGTCCTCGCGCACGCTCTGGTACGACCGGGCGGTGGTCGAGTTCAACCGCGCGGTGCTCCACTCCTACGACGTGGCCGGCGTGACCATTGAGCACGCGGTCGACGGTTTCCTGCCGGCCACCAACCGGCCACCGCGCCCGGCGTTCGTACCCTGGCACGACGAGCCGCTGTAACCCGTTTGGCAGGATCGGCGCATGCCATCCCCGCTTCGGCTGCGTGCGCCGATCGTCCTGCCATGTGACCCGGAGTGCACAGTGCTGCGCGACGCGGTCGTCGACGTCGCCGCCGACGGCCGGATCACCCACGTCGGTGCGTTCGCCGACGCGCCGGTGTCCGATGCGCCGGTCCGCGACTACCCGGGCATCCTGCTCCCCGGCATGATCAACACGCATGCGCACAGCCCGATGACCGTGCTCCGCGGTATGGGCGGCGACCTGCCGCTCATGCGCTGGCTGCAGGACATCATCTGGCCGGCCGAAGCGCTGCTCACGCCGGCCGACATCGAGGCCGGCATGCTGCTCGGCTCGGTGGAGATGCTGCGCAACGGGATCACCACCAGCATCGAGCAGTACTTCCAGCCCGAGCACGTGATCCGCGCCGTGCGGGCGACCGGCGCGCGGATGATCCTCGGCCCGGCGATCGTGGACGTGCCCGGCTGGCACTGGCGCGCGCAGCTGGACGAGATCAGCGCCCGCATCGACGTCGACGGTCGGCAGCCGGACGACCGGATCGAGCTGGGCTACGGCCCGCACTCGGCGTACACGCTCAGCCCGGAGGCGCTGACCATGGTGGCCGAGGCCGCCAGGGCCCGCGACGCACTACTGCTGATCCACGTGGCGGAGTCGACGAACGAGGACGTCGTGCAGCGCGAGCGTCACGGCTCGGTGCCGAAGCTGCTGGCCTCGCTCGGCGTCCTCGGCGGGCGGGTGCTGGCCGCGCACTCGATCCATCTGTCCGATGAGGACATCCAGATCTTCGCCACGCACGGTGTTTCCGTGGCGCACTGCCCCGGCTCGAACGCGAAGCTCACGTCGGGCATCGCGCGCATCCCGGACCTGCGTGCCGCGGGAGTCGCGGTCGGGCTCGGCACCGACGGCCCGGCGAGCAACGACGACCTGGACCTGTGGGAGGAGATGCGCCTGTCGGTGCTCCTCGCCCGCCTGTCCACAATGGACTCGACGTCGCTGGTGGCGAAGGACGCCCTGTTGATGGCCACCCGGGGCGGTGCGGCAGCCGTGGGCCGCGACGATATCGGCGCGCTGGAGCCGGGCCGCTGGGCGGACGTGGTCGGGGTGAGCGTCGACAGCCCGGCGTTCAGTGCGGGTCTCGCCGTGCCGGACGAGCACCTGCTGGCCAACCTGGTGTGGGCAGCGGGCGCCCGCGACGTGCGCGACGTCTGGGTGGGCGGCGAGCAGGTGGTGTCGGACGGCGAGTCGACAAGGGTGGACCGGGCGAAGGTGCAGTCGCTCGCGGGCGCGGTCACCACGAGACTGCGCAGCGCCTGACCGGACGGTACGACTCGGTGTCGAGACGTACGACTCGCGGGTCAGGGGCGGTGGCGGATGACTATCTCGTGCACGTGGGCGTCGCGCGGGGTGGTTACCGCGGCGCGGACCAGGTTCGCCACCGACGCAGGGTTCATGTACTTCTCCGGGACGTAGTCGCCCTTCTCGAACTCGCGGACCTCCCGTTGCATGTCGGTGGCCGTGCGACCCGGGTGCACCGAGGTGACGCGCAGCCCTTTCGGCTCCTCCTCGGCGCGCAGCACGTCCGAGTAGGCGCGCAGGGCGAACTTGCTCGCCGCGTACGCGCCCCAGCCCGGGTTCGCCTTCAGACCGGACCCCGAGTTGATCAGTACGACGTGTCCTTCCGCCGCACGCAGGGCCGGCAGCAGCAGGCGGGTCAGCTCCGCCACGGCGATCACGTTGATCTCGTAGGAGTCCCGCCAGTCGGTGGCCGTCACCTCGTCGAGAGCGCCGAGCCGGGAGATGCCCGCCGAGTGGACGAGCACGTCCAGGCGGTGGATGCCGGCCGTGGCGGCGGCCAGTGCGGCGGCGTCGGTCAGCTCCACCGGCCACGGGCGGGCGCCGGGCAGCGCGGCCGCCGTCTCCTCCAGCGCCGCGAGGTCGCGGCCGCCGAGCAGCAGGTCGTGCGTGGCGGCGAGGGCTCCGGCGATCGCGGCGCCGATGCCGCGGGACGCCCCGGTGATCAGCGCGAGCGGACGGTCAGTCATGGACCAACCCTACGAACAGGGCCGGTCCGGCCCTGTTCGTGGGGGTGGCTCAGCGACGCT
Source organism: uncultured Actinomycetota bacterium (assembly GCA_963826035.1). Taxonomy (GTDB): domain Bacteria; phylum Actinomycetota; class Actinomycetes; order Mycobacteriales; family Pseudonocardiaceae; genus Actinophytocola. The sequence continues at coordinate 220,957 of CAWGVZ010000014.1, forward strand.
TCTTGTAGACCGCCACCACCGACGGGCGCGGCTGGCTGTCGCCGCCGTCCGGCCAGTGTGACGCCGGGTTGTCGGCACTCGCGTCGTCGACCTCGCCCGGGTGCTGCACGGACACCAGCACGAAGTCGTCCTCGATGATCGGGCCGCAGGTCTCCGCACCGATCGGCACCGTGAGGAACTGCTTCACGTGCCCGCGTTCGCGTCCCTCGACGGGCACGGCGAACAGCCCGTCGTTCGAGTCGAGGGCGTTGCCGTCGGTCGAGACCCACAGGTTGCCCCGGCTGTCGAACGCCACGTTGTCGGGACAGGAGATCGGGCTGACCTGGGTCTTGTCGTAGCCACCGAAGTAGGTGTCGGCCGAGTTCGGGTCACCGCAGACCAGGAACAGCTGCCAGGAGAACCTGGTGGCCGTGTTGTCCCGCCGGGACTCCTCCAGCTCGAGCACGTGCCCGTGCCGGTTGGCCACCCGCGGGTTGATCTCCGTGGCACCTTCCTTGCCGGGCTTGCCGCGATCGGTGTTGTTGGTGAGCGCCGCGTACATGCGGCCGGACTTCAGGCTCGGCTCCACGTCCTCCGGGCGGTCCATCTTCGTGGCGCCGACGACATCCGCCGCCTGCCGGGTGAAGACGTACACCTCCTCGGCCGTGAACCCGTCCACAAAGGACCGGTCGTTGTGCGCCAGGGCGATCCACTCGCCGGAACCGTCGAACTCGCCGTCGCTCGGCAACGTTCCGGAGCCGTCGATCTCGGATACGGGGCTGTCGCCCGTGAACTTCGCGACGTACAGCGTGCCCGAGTCGAGCAGCTTCTTGTTGTGCTGGCGGGCGTGCTTGCTGTCGCCGCGCTTGAGCTTGCCGTCGGACACGAACTTGTACAGGTACTCGAACCGCTCGTCGTCACCCATGTACGCGACCACCCGGCCGTCGCGCGCCACGATGACGTTCGCGCCCTCGTGCTTGAACCGCCCGAGTGCCGTGTGCTTCACGGGGTTCTGCTCCGGCTCCAGCGGATCGATCTCCACGATCCAGCCGAACCGGTTGGCCTCGTTCGGTTCCTGCGCCAGGTCGTAGCGCTTGTCGAACCGCTCCCACTTGCGGTCGGTCGCCCCGGCCGGGAAGCCGTAGCGCGCGAGGCGCGCCCGCGCGACCGGGTCGGTCACCGAGTCGGCGTTCGCGAAGTACTGGTTGATGTTCTCCTCGCCCGACAGGATGGTGCCCCACGGGGTGAGCCCGCCGGAGCAGTTGTTCTTCGTGCCGAGAACCGTCCGGCCTTCCGGGTCGACCGAGGTCTTCAGGTACTCGGAGCCGGCGGCCGGGCCCTGCACGGTGAACGGCGTGGTGAGGGTGATCCGGCGGTTGTAGTGCCGGTCGAGCTTCACCTCGAGCCTGCCGCGCCGATCCTTCTCGACCATGACCACGGACAGTCCGTGCGCCGCCCAGGCGATCTCCGCCTGCTCACGCGTGGGGTTGGCCGGGTCCCAGCCGTAGAACATGAACAGCTCGGCCGTGTACTCATGGTTGTTCACCATGAGCCAGCGGTCGCGGTGGCCGGGGACGGGGACCAGCCCGCAGTAGTCGTTGTTGAAGCCGAACTGCTTGGCCTGGGCGGCGGCCGTCTGGGCGGCGAAGTTGAACTCCGGCGCGTCGGGCAGCACCGGGTCGCCCCAGCGGATCAGCACGTCCTGCTCGTAGCCGGGCGGCACCACGACCGCGTCGAGCGTGTTGGGCGCGACCGGCTGGAAGTCGAGGCTCGGTCCGCCGTGCCCGTGGCTCGCGGGGGCAACAGCCTCCGGGGCCTCCGGCGTGGCCACCGCACCGGACGAGCCGACGGTGCCCAGGCCGGCGCCGGCCACGGCGAGGACGGCACCTGCCTTCAGCATGCTGCGCCGGGTGACGATGTCACGGACGACGTCGCCGAAGTACTGGTTGTCGGAGGTGTTGGGAGCCTCGTGGGCGCAGGCGTTGCCACAGCGGTACTGGCAGGTCACCGCGGCACGTCCGGTCGGATGCTTGGTGAACAGCGGTAGAAGCCGGGGCTTCTCAGCAGGGAACATCTGCTGAACGTAGGACCGTGGACCCCGTGAATCAAGTGGAACGGGCCGCACCCTTGTCGCAGGGTGCGGCCCGTTTATGAAGAATCATTAAGATCAACTAGCGGCGTTTCTTCCACACGGCCACGACGGACGGCCGCGGCTGGCTGGTCCCGCCGTCCGGCCAGTGCGAGAGCGGATTGTCCGCGCCCGCGCCCGTCAGTTCACCCGGATGTTGGACGGACACCAGCACGAAGTCGTCGGTGATCACCGGTCCGCAGGCCTCGCCGCCGTTCGGCACCGTGAGGAACTGCTTCACCCGGCCCCGCTCACGACCCTCGACCGCCACGGCGAACACCCCGTCGTTCGACTCGAGGGCGTTGCCGTCGGTCGAGATCCACAGGTTGCCCCGGCTGTCGAACGCCACGTTGTCGGGGCAGGAGATCGGGCTGACCTGCGTCTTGTCGTAGCCGCCGAAGTAGGTGTCCGGCGAGTTCGGGTCACCGCAGACGAGCAGCAGCTTCCACGAGAACCTGGTGGCCGTGTTGTCCCGCCGGGACTCCTCGATCTCCAGGACGTGCCCGTTCTTGTTGCCCACGCGCGGGTTGGGCTCCGTGGCGCCTTCCTTGCCGGCCTTGCCACGGTCGGTGTTGTTCGTGAGCGCCGCGTAGATCCGGCCGGACTTCAGGCTCGGCTCGACGTCCTCCGGTCGGTCCATCTTCGTGGGGTTCACCGCGTCGGCGGCCTGCCTGGTGAAGACGTACACCTCCTCGGCCGTGAAGCCGGGGACGAACGACCGGTTGTTGTGTGCGAGCGGGATCCACTCGCCCACGCCGTCGAACTCGCCGTCGCTCGGCAGTTTCCCTGAGCCGTCGATCTCCGCCACCGGGCTGTCGCCGGCGAACTTCGCCACGTAGAGCGTGCCCGAGTCGAGCAGCTTCTTGTTGTGCTCGCGGGCGTGGCGGCTGTTGCCGCGCTTCATGGTGCCGTCGGTGACGAACTTGTACATGTAGTCGAAGCGCTCGTCGTCGCCCATGTAGGCGACCACGCGACCGTCCCGCGCCACGATGACGTTCGCGCCCTCGTGCTTGAACCGCCCGAGCGCCGTGTGCTTCACCGGCGCCGAGTGCGGCTCCAGCGGGTCGATCTCCACGACCCAGCCGAACCGGTTGACCTCGTTCGGCTCCTGCGCCAGGTCGAAGCGCTTGTCGAACCGCTCCCACTTGCGCTGCGAGGCGGCACCCGTGACGCCGTAGCGGGTGTTGCGCGCCTTGACCACCGGGTCGGTGACCGAGTCGGCGTTGGCGAAGTACTGGTTGAAGTTCTCCTCGCCCGACAGGATGGTGCCCCACGGGGTGACGCCGCCCGCGCAGTTGTTCAGCGTGCCGAGCACCGTGCGCCCGGTCTGGTCGGCCGAGGTCTTCAGGTACGACGATCCGGCGGCCGGGCCCTGCACGGTGAACGGCGTGGTGACCGTGATCCGGCGGTTGTAGTAGCGGTCGAGCTTCACGCCGAGGCCGCCGCGCCGGTCCTTCTCCACCACGACGACCGACAGGCCGTGCGCCGCCCAGCCGATCTCCACCTGCTCGCGGGTCGGGTTGTTCGGGTCGAACCCGAAGAACATGTGCGTCTCGGTCGTGTACTCGTGGTTGGACACCATGAGCCAGCGATCCCGGCCGGGCAGGTCGACCAGCCCGCAGAAGTCGTTGTTGTAGCCGAACTGGGCGGCCTGGGCGGCGGCCGTCTGCTTGGCGAAGTCGAAGCGCGGCGCGTTCGGCAGGACCGGGTCGCCCCAGCGGATGACCACGCCCTGCTCGTAGCCGCGGGGGACCACCACGGCGTCCAGCTCGTTCGGGGCGACCGGCTCGAAGTCGAGCCCGGTGCCCCCGTGGCGCTCGGCTGTCGGGTCGGCCGCCGTCGCGATGCCGGTGCCTACGGCGGCAGCGCCGGCTCCGGCGACGGCGATCACGGCGCCGGCCTTGAGGACCTTGCGGCGGTTGACGATCTCTTTGACGACATCGCCGAAGTACTGGTTGTCCGAGGTGTTGGGCGCCTCGTGCGCGCAGGCGTTGCCGCAGCGGTACAGACAGGTGACCGCGGAACGCCCGCCCCGGTGGGTGGTCAGCAACGGAAGGAGCCGTGGTTCGTCGGCTGGTGACACGCGTGGCCTCACTAGGTCAGTTCTAGGGAACGCGCTGACGTTAGGTCGGTGAAACCAGCTGAACATGGTGCAGAAGATGAACGCGGGATGAAGAACTGCCCATACTCGCCGCCGGGGTCGCACAGCGTGCGCCCCCGGCGACGGTCGGGTCAGGTGAGGGCCTCCTCGAGGACGGTGCCGTTCTCGTCCTTCGCCGTGAAGCCGAAGCCCTGGGTCTGGCCCGCGAAGTCGACGAGCCACAATGTCGCGTCGTCGTTGGCGTCGATCTCCCGGACGTCCACCGGCGCACCGGCGTGGTCACGCACCTCCAGCGTGGCCACCTGCGGCTCCGTGAGGAACAGCATCAGATTCGGCAGCGGTCCGGTGTCCGGAGCGTCCTGCGGGAGCACCGCCAGCGCCTGAACGAGCTGGTCGACCGGCAACTGCACGTCCTCCACCACGGCGCACACGGGGTCCCCCGTGGTCGTTTTGACCTCCTGGCCGTCGACGGTCAGCACCCGTACGCACACCTCGGTCCCCTCCAGCCAGGCGAATGCCTCCAACGTCTCGCCGTCCTGCTTGAACGTGCCGATCATCACCATGCCGCCGGCCTCCGGCTGTGCCGCCTGGTCGCCCACCGACACCGACGTGCCAGGGCCGGGCGGATCGCCACCCTCTCCGCCGAACACAATGGCCGGCACCGCCACCGCCGCGACGACCGCCGCGGCCGCCGCCACCAGCGCGGGCGTCCGCCAGCCCTGCTTGCCGCGATCGGCCAGGCGGCGCCCCAGGTCTCCCCGCGGGTCCGCGCTCGGCGGCTGCTCGTCCGCCATCTCCGTGAACGTGCTGCGCAGTCGGTTCTCGAGATCCATCATCGATCGTCCTCCCCGGCCGCGAGCGCCTTGCGCAACGCGGCCATGGCCTGGTGGGTGGTTGCCTTCACGGTCCCGACCGCGATGCCGAGGGTCTCGGCGATCTCCGACTGGTCCAGATCGAGCCAGTAGCGCAGCACGAGCACCTGGCGCTGCCGCCGGGACAGCGACGCGAGCGCGTCACGCACCGCCCGGTTGGCATGCCCGGCCAGCGCCGCCGCCTCCGCGGACGCGGCGTCGAGATTCGGCTCGCGCGGTGCCCGCCGCACCACCCGCAGGTGGCGCAGCCTCGATCTGGACAGGTTCACCACGGTGCTGCGCAAGTAGGCCAGCGCCTTGTCGGCCCCGGCCAGCCGCGACCATCGGTCGTGCAGCCGGACGAAGGCCTCCTGTGCGATGTTCTCCGGGTCGTCGGCACCCAGCAGGTACGCCAGGCGCTTCATGCCCTCGAAGTTGCCGTCGAACAGCGCGTCGAACCCCGCGCCGGAATCGACGCGGGGTTCGTTGTCGCTGTTGGTCGTCGCCGTGTTCACGCCCCCTAGACGCCCACTCCGGCTTCAGGGTTTAGAAACCGATCTCCTCACGGATGAGCACGACCGTAGCCCGGTCCGGCAGGAACTCGTACTCCATGATCAGCAGCTTGCCGAGGGCAGCGCCCGGGTAGCCCAGACCGCGCATTCGGACGTGCTCGCGCGGGAGGCTGTAGGTGCGGACCCGGCGGAGCGCGGTCTCCAGGTCGGGCACGACCTTCTGCCCGCCGACCACCCAGAAGGCCTTCTCCGCGCCGGCCGCGTACGGCCCCAGCTGGCTTCCGGTTCCGGAGCCGGTGACCAGGACGCCGTCCTCGGTCACCGCGTGCACGCTGCCGAGCACGACGTCCGGCGTGGCGCCCATGGTGATCTTGGTGCGCATGTCGTCCGGGTCGACCTCGGCGAGCTGGGAGCGGGCCGACACGAAGTCACCGGACTCGTCGACGTCGGCGAGAAGCCCGGAGATCCGCAGCGTCTCACTCATCGAGGTGAACACGGCCTTGTCACGGGGAAGCAGGTCGCGGACCAGCGTGCGAGCATCGGCCACCGTGTCGACCACGTGCGCGGTGTACCCGCGTTCGCCCAGGCCCTTGGCCGCCCTGCTCAGCTGCTCGGCACCGGCCGGCACGGCGAACGTCTCGTCGACCGGATAAGCCTCGATCGTCATGGAGTCCCTCTTCAGTGATGGTTCTGTTTGGTAACTGACCCCATCGTGAGGAACTATGAAACTGGTGCCTAGACGGCACTTTCACCTGCCTCGGTGACCTGGAGGTAACCGTGCAGCTACCGGCCGCACCGACCGAGAAACTGTGTCTCGCGCGACAGATCCTGGACCGAGTCGGCGACAAGTGGTCGTTCTCGGTCATCTACTCGCTGGCGGGCGACACCAAGCGGTTCACCCAGCTGAAGCGTGACATCGACGGCATCAGCCAGCGCATGCTGACCGCCACGCTGCGCAGCCTCGAACGGGACGGGCTCGTCCGCCGCACGGTTCACCCGGTGGTTCCGCCACGAGTGGACTACGAACTGACCCCGCTCGGCCTCACGCTGGTCCGGACCGTCTGCGAACTCATGAGCTGGGCCGTGGAACACGCCGACGAAATGAACGAGGCGCGCGCCGAGTACGACGCGCGCCCCACGAACTAGCTTGCGGCACGTAGCCGATCGGGTGACGAGGGTGACATGCGCCGCTGGCAACATCCGATAGTGGCCACATGGGACGAAGTGGAACGCCCGTCCGGCACCGGCGGGTGTCGGGCGAGCTGCGGACGTTGCGCAAGGCGGCGGGGATGACGTGTGCGGACGTGGCGAAGGCCCTCGACATTTCGGTCACCAAGGTCAGCCGCATGGAGACCGGTGAACGTGGCCTGTTCGCCGATGACGTGTCCGCCATGCTCGGCCTGTACCGGGTGCCGGCGGCCCGGCGGGAGGAACTGCTGGCGCTGATCCGCGAAGGCGCGGAACGCAACTGGCAAAAGCTCCAGAAGGGCAAGCTGCCCACCAACTGGCGGGACCTGATCCGCTTCGAGTCCGACGCATCTGTGCTGTACGCCTTCGAACCACTAGTTGTGCCCGGTTTGCTGCAAACCCCGGAATACGCTTCCGCGATCATTCGCGGCGCCAACGCGGAACTCACCGATGCCGAGATCGACATGCTGGTCAGCGCTCGGATGACCCGAGCGGCGGTGCTGTCCAAGCGAAACGCGCCCGCACTTCATGTGGTCATCGATGAGGTGGTGCTACACCGGCCCGTCGGGGGGCCCGGCGTGATGCGCCGCCAACTCCAGCACCTGACCGCCAGCGCCACCCAGCCGAACGTGACACTGCGAGTACTGCCGTTCTCGGCCGGGGCTACGCCGGGGTTGACCGGTCCGCTGCTCATCCTGGACTTCGCCGCACAGGCCAGCCTGGTCTACCTGGAGCACCGGGAGAACACCGCGTTCCTGGAGGACGAGGAGTACGTGAAGCGGGCTAAACTCGCCATGCGGCGCGTGCGTGACGCCGCGCTGGCTCCGGCGGACTCGATCCGGCTCATTGCCGATGCCGTCGGCCGGATGCCATGACCCCCAAGGAGCACACGATGACCGCCCCGGACCTTTCCCGAGCCGTGTGGCGCAAGAGCAGCCGCAGCACAGATCAGGCCAACTGCGTCGAGGTTGCGTTTGCCAGTTCCGGAGAATCGGCAACGGTGGCCGTCCGGGATTCCAAGAACGTCCCAACCGGCGCCGGTCACGTGCTCTCCGTCCCCGCCGCCGGTTGGGCCACCTTCCTCCACACCATCAGTTGAGCTAGCGGTCGACCTCGCCCGCGATGAACTTCTCCACCGCGTCGTAGGCGTCGGTGTCGGAGTACTGCTCGGGCGGCGACTTCATGAAGTACGACGACGCCGACAGGATCGGGCCGCCGATGCCGCGGTCCAGCGCGATCTTCGCGGCACGCACCGCGTCGATGATCACGCCGGCCGAGTTGGGGGAGTCCCACACCTCGAGCTTGTACTCCAGGCTCAGCGGCACGTCACCGAACGCCTTGCCCTCCAGCCGCACGTAGGCCCACTTGCGGTCGTCGAGCCACGGCACGTGGTCCGACGGGCCGATGTGGACGTCCGCCTTGGCCATCTCGTGCGGGATCTGCGAGGTGACCGACTGCGTCTTCGAGATCTTCTTCGACTGGAGCCGCTTGCGCTCCAGCATGTTCATGAAGTCCATGTTGCCGCCGAAGTTGAGCTGGTACGTGCGCAGCAGCTCCACCCCGCGGTCCTCGAACAGCTTGGCCAGCACGCGGTGCGTGATGGTGGCACCGACCTGGGACTTGATGTCGTCGCCCACGATCGGGATGCCGGCCTCCGTGAACTTGGCCGCCCACTCCGGGTCGGACGCGATGAACACGGGCAGCGCGTTGACGAACGCCACCCCGGCGTCGATGGCGGCCTGCGCGTAGAAGCGGTCCGCGTCCTCGGAGCCCACCGGCAGGTAGGACACCAGCACATCGGCCCCGGACTCCCGCAGCGCGGCGACCATGTCGACCGGCTCCTCGTCGGACTCGGTGATGATCTCGCTGTAGAACTCGCCGAGACCGTCGAAGGTGTGGCCGCGCTGCACGCTCACGCCGAGTGGCGGAACGTCACAGATCTTGATGGTGTTGTTCTCACTCGCGACGATGGCCTCGGACAGGTCGCGGCCGACCTTCTTGGCGTCCACGTCGAACGCGGCCACGAACTCGATGTCCCTGACGTGGTAGTCCCCGAACTGGACGTGCATCAGGCCGGGGACACGAGAGTTCGGGTCGGCGTCGCGGTAATAGTGCACGCCTTGGACCAGCGACGCCGCGCAGTTGCCGACGCCGACGATGGCCACTCGAACACTGTGGCGCTCTCCCTGGCGCTGTTCGAGGCGCTCGCCCATGCCGGTTCTCCTTCTCACTGTGGTTCTGACTGTGGTTCCCAAGTCACAGATCGGCGTTGACCTGCCTGCGCCTACTCGGCGCCCTCCTGCCGTTCCTTCTGTTCACGCTGCTCGGTCGCGATCAGCTCGTTGAGCCAGCGCACCTCTCGCTCGCTGTGCTCGAGGCCGAGCCGGTGCAGCTCACGGGTGTAGCGGTCGATCTGCTCACCCGCCCGCGCCACCGAGGAGCGCAGTCCCTCGCGGCGTTCCTCGACCCGCCTGCGGCGGCCTTCCAGGATGCGCATCCTGACCTCGGCCGGCGTGCGGGAGAAGAACGCCATGTGAACGCCGAAACCCTCGTCGTCGTAGGCCTGCGGCCCCGCTTCGGCGAGCATCTCGGCGAAGCGTTCCTTGCCCTCCGCGGAGAGCTTGTAGACCCGCTTGGCCCGTTTCCCCCAGCTCCTGGCGCCCTTGTCCACGTCGGGAGCCGGCGGCGGGGTGTCCTCCACGATGAGGCCCGCCTTCAGCAACCGACGCAGCGTCGGGTACAGCGAGCCATAGGAGAACGCCCGCAACGTTCCGAGCATGTCGAAAAGCCGTTTGCGCAGCTCATAGCCATGCATCGGGGCTTCGTGCAACAGCCCGAGGATCGCGAACTCGAGCACCGGTGCCCTTTCTCGTGCTTGCTGACCTACTTGGCCACTATATCGCGCCGATACATCACGTGCATGAAACTGAGAGCCACGTGTTGTCGATCACTAACCGGTGCACTACTGGTCAGGACACTGTCTGGTCACTGCCCGCGTGCCGTAGACCAAACAGTGCAACGACGTGGTAACGGCGACGCGTACCCTGTTGGTCGTGCGAACTCAGCGGCAGATCGTCGACTACGCGCTGCAGCGCAAGGCGCTGCTCGCGGAGGTCTACGCGGGTCGCGTCGGCACCATGGATGTGTGCGATGCGAACCCGTATCTGCTGCGGGCCGCCAAGTTCCACGGCGCTCCGAGCGAGGTGACGTGTCCCGTCTGTCGCAAGGAACCGCTGACAAGGGTGTCGTGGGTCTACGGCGACGAGCTCAAGCACGCGTCCGGCTCGGCCAGGGCTCCTGAGGAACTGGTCCGCATGGCGACGCTGTTCGAGGAGTTCCGGGTCTACGTGGTCGAGGTGTGCCGCACTTGTGGATGGAACCACCTGGTGCAGTCATACGTCCTGGGGAAGCGTGGACTGGAGACTGGAAAACCACGGAGGAGGACAGCGGCGGAGTGAGACGTTTGCCGAGCGCACGCATCCCCGCCGATGACCACCGTCCGGCGCGTCCTGATGTCGTGCCGCCCTGGGAGGCCTTTACGTGAACGACCATCGCAACCATCGGCGTGGCGACCCTGCCTGGCCGACTGGTGACGAGCCCCGCGAGCAACCTCAGGAGCGCACCGGCTTCTGGAGTCCGTTGTGGGAGGACGACGATGACGAGCCCGTAGGCCGCCATAACGGCCGGTCGAACGGTCAAAGCGGCAACGGCAACGGCAACGGCAACGGTCGCGACGCCGGGCACCGTGCCGGTGGTTCCCGCCACGGCGTCGACGCCAACGGCTGGCCCACCTCGCCACCGCGTGATGACACGCCCCCGCCCCGCCCCGCACCCCGGTCCCTCGGCGGTGCGGCGGGAGCCGCCGGTGGCGCGGCTGCCGGCAACCCGGCCTGGCCCACCCAGGAGCCCACCTCCTTCAACCGCCCACCCGCGGGCGGCGCGCGGCCCGCGGCCGGACCGCCGCCCCGTGGCCCGCGGGCCCGCCCGGCTGGGCCGCCCCGGCCCGGTGGTCCCGGTGGACCGACCGGTCCCGGTGGCATCCCCGAAGGACCGACCGAGCTGCTGCCCCCGGTCGGCGGCTTCGGCACCAGCACCGGCCCCGAGCCAGCGCTGCTCACCCACCGCGAGCCCGACTACGACCAGGACTTCAGCGACGACCCCGACCTCGACGACGAGGAGCCGCCGGACGAGCCGCAGTTGACCGCCGAGCAGCTCAAGAAGAGGCGGCGCAAAAAGATCTGGCGACGCGTCCGCCGCACCATGTACGTGCTCACCGCGCTGATGATCATTGTCCCGACCGTGGCGTTCTTCATCGCCTACCAGGTGGTCGAGGTGCCCAACGCCGAGCAGGTGGCGGCCGATCAGGGCTCATCGGTCACGCTCACCTTCGCCAACGGTGAAACCATGACCACCGTGGTTCCGCCGGGTGGCGAGAACCGCAAGATGGTCACCTACGAAGAACTCCCCGAGATCGTGAAGAACGCGGTGTTCGCGGCCGAGGACGCCGAGTTCATGACCAACCCCGGCTTCGACATCACCGGTGTGATGACGGCCGCCTGGAACCAGGTGACCGGCGGCGACGGCGGTGGCTCGACCATCACCCAGCAGTACATCAAGATGGCCTCCGGCGAGGACGACCCGACCCTCACCCGTAAGGCGCTCGAGGTCGTCAAGGCCTACAAGATGAACAACACCTACTCGAAGGAACTGATCCTCGAGTCCTACCTCAACACCATCTACTTCGGCCGCAGCGCGTACGGGATCGCCGCAGCGGGCAAGGCCTACTTCAACAAGGACCTGAAGGACCTCACGGCCTCCGAGGCGGCGCTGCTGGCCGGCATGATCCAGAACCCTGGCCGCGACAAGGACCAGGAGTACATGGAGCGCCGCTGGAAGTTCGTGATGGGCCAGCTGGTGGACAAGGGCTGGCTGTCGGCCGAGGACCGTGAGGCCTCGGTGTTCCCCACTCTGTTCGATCGTGAGCTGGCCCGCCCGCGTGCGGAGACCGGGCCGAGGGCACACATCCAGGAGGCGGTGTTCCGGGAGCTCGAAAACGGCCCTGCCAAGCTGAGCCTGGAGGAGATCCACCGCAAGGGTCTCACCATCAAGACCACCATCGATCGGGGCCTCCAGGAGCAGGCGGAGGCGGCCGTCACCGAAGTGCTGGCGGGCCAGCCGGACACACTGCGCCCGGCACTGGTGGCCACCGATCCGAAGACCGGCAACGTGGTCGCCTACTACGGCGGGTCGAACGGCATCGGCTCCGACTGGGCCGCGACCCGACAGGAGCCCGGCTCGTCGTTCAAGCCGTTCGACCTGGTGGCGCTGCTGCAGGAAGGCAAGGGTCTCGCCGAGGTCTACGACGGCACGTCCGGCCGGACGTTCGAAGGCCGCGACGCGCCCGTGCGTAACTCGAACAACGCCACCTGCGGTGAGCAGTGCACGGTCGCCGAGGCCATGCGCCGCTCGATCAACACCGTGTTCTACGACATGGCACTGAACACCACCGGTACGGGCAAGGTGGCCGACGCGGCCGCAGAGGCGGGCATCACCTCGCCGCTGAAGGGTCCCAACGGGGAGAACCCCGACGGCAACATCGCGATCGGCGGTGGCCAGACACAGGTCACCACGGCCGAGATGTCCTCGGCCTACGCGACGTTCGCGGCGGGCGGCATTTACAACAAGCCGCGCCTGGTGGCCGAGGTGCTCTACCCGGACGGGCGAGTCAGGTGGAAAGCCCCTGAGCCCACGCGGACGCCGGCCTTCGACAAGAACGACGCCAGGAACAACCAGAAGATCGCCAGGAACGTCACCGAGGCGCTCCAGCCGGTGCTCGAGTACAACGACCTCGAGTGCGCCGATGGTCGGGAGTGCGCCGGCAAGACCGGCACCCACCAGTACGACCTCGGCGACACGAACGACAACGCGAAGGCGTGGATGGTCGGCTACACCCCGCAGCTCTCCACGGCCGTATCGCTGGCGGCCGAGGGGCCGGACGGCAAACGGCTGCCGCTGCGGGACAAGAACGACGACATCATCTACGGCGGTGACATACCCGGTCAGATCTGGAAGACCTTCATGGACAGCTTCCTGGAGAACGTCCCCGAGGAAGGCTTCGGCAAGTTCGTTCCGATCGGCGAGCGGGTCTCGGACAACAACGGATCCAGCTCGAACTCGCAGAGCAACACGGGTTCGCAGACCACTACCACCGATCCGACGACCACCACCACCGAGACCACGGAGACCGAGACCTCGACGGAGACCACGACCGAGGACGACGATCCGAGACCCGGCTGCCCACCCCTCTGTGGGGGGATGGATCCGCCGCCTGCCGGTGGCTGAACCGGGCCACGGGACGATCACACGTAGATCACCCGTAGCATCGCCGACGTGCCAGCCGAATCCGAGCCGGCGTCGGGGACCGAGCGAGCCGATGGCCAGGAACGCGGTGACAGCCGCGAAAGCCGTGAGCCGGGGGTCAGCGACACCGCGACGCTGACCCCCGCCGACCGCGTGCTGCCCACGTGGACCGAGCCGATGGCCAGTGCTGGCAGCGCTCCGCTCGGCGGGCCGGTCGGTTGGCACGCCGTGCTCGGCCGGCACTGGTTCTGGACTCCCCTGCGAGTGGCGCTGCTGATCGCGGTCGCCGGGTTGGCCATCGGCTGGTTCGGCAAGGCGGCCTGCGTCCAGCAGTACTACAACGAGGAGTCCAAGCAGCTCGAGCTGGACTGGCGGTCGAACCGGCCGTTCACGGCCATGTGCTACTCGGACATCATCCCGCTGTACTCGGCGGAACGGCTGAACGAGGGCGGTTTCCCGTACCAGACCAGCTGGATCGACGCCGAGGGTGAGCCGAACGAGCACCAGCGCTGGATGGAGTACCCGGTGCTCACCGGGATGTTCCAGTGGGTCAACGCGAAGCTCACGGACGGCTGGCTGAAGGTCGCCGACACCGTCGGGTTCCTGCCGACCGGTCTGCCGGTCACCATCTTCTTCGACATCTCCGCGTTCTGGCTGGCGCTCGCCTGGCTGGTGACCGTCTGGGCGGTGGTGAAGATCGCGCGGCGGCGGCCGTGGGACGCCGCCCTGATGGCCGCGTCCCCGCTGGTGATGGTGCACGCGTTCACCAACTTCGACACGCTCGCCACCGCGTGCGCGGCCACCGCCATGCTCGCCTGGGCCAGGAAGAAACCGGTGCTCGCCGGTGTGCTCCTCGGCATCGGCGGCGCGGCCAAGCTGTATCCGCTCTTCCTCATCGGCGCGTTGCTGGTCCTGTGCCTACGGGCCGGCAAGATGCGCGAGTGGCGGCACACGACGATCGCGGCGTTGGGCGTCTGGGCGGTGCTGAACGCGCCCATCGCGATCCTGTTCCCCCGTGGCTGGTGGGAGTTCTTCCACCGCAACAGCCTGCGTGGCGCGGATCCCGACTCGTTGTACAACGTGGTGTCCCAGTTCACCGGCTGGGCGGGCTTCGACGGCCCGCTGAGATTCGACCAGACGCCCACCATGCTCAACCTGGTGAGCGCGATCCTGTTTCTGCTCTGCTGCGCGGGAATCGCGTTCATCGCGCTCCACGCACCCACTCGGCCACGGGTCGCGCAGCTCGCCTTCCTGGTGGTGGCCGCGTTCCTCGTGACCAACAAGGTGTGGAGCCCGCAGTACTCGCTCTGGCTGGTGCCGCTCGCCGTGCTCGCGCTCCCGCGCTGGCGGTTGCTGCTCGCCTGGATGACCCTCGACGCGCTCGTCTGGGTGCCGCGGATGTCGTTCTTCGGCGACGACCGCACCGGGCTGCCGGTCGAGTGGTTCCTGTCGTTCGTCGTGTTGCGCGACCTGGCCGTGCTCGGCCTGTGCGCGCTGATCATCTACGAGATCTACCGACCGGCGAAGGATCTGGTGCGGATCACCGGCAGCCTGGATCTCCTCGACGATCCCGCCGGCGGCGTGCTCGACCGCGCAGCGGACAAACGGGTGCTGGGACGACGGAACCGGAAGCGCGAACTGGTGGACTCAGCCGGTTAGTGCCGGCCGTGGCGCTTCTCGAGCGGTGTCCGACTCGACCGGGTCGTCGTCCACCGTGGACCGCGCGGTGAGGAAGGCACAGAACAACCCGACGAGCAGCGCGGCCCGGCCCCACACGCCGACCATCACCGACTGCGCGGCGAGGCCGTTGTAGATGTCGCCCTGCCCGCCCCCGTTGAAGATCTCGTAGTACCAACGGAAGATGCCGACACCCATCGCCAGGTCGGCCACCAGGTAGGCGACGATCCAGCCCCAGCGGATGCGCAGCAGCACGAACATGGGGATCAGCCAGAGCGTGTACTGCGGCGAGTGCACCTTGTGCAGCAACAGGAATCCGCACAGCATGGCCGCCGACACCGGCAGCCACGGATAGGTGCCCTCCTTCTGGTACCGCACCCAGCCGATCGCGCAGGCCACCACGAACGAGACCATCATCAGCGTCGGCGACAGCAGGCCGATCAGCTCCTGCACCGGCTCGTTGTCCGGGTCGGAGTCGGGCCGCAGAGCCCAATACCAGATGGAGTTCGTGGTGAGGTCGGCCTTGCGCTCCAACTGGAAGTCGAACGACGCCCGCCAGCCGTCGAACCCGAGCATCATGAACGGCAGGTTCACGGCCACGGCCGTGCCGACCGCGACGAACGCGATCCGCACGGCACCGACCCAGTCGAGCACCCGTTCGACCGCCCGCCCGGCGAACTCGCGGCCTTCGCGGCCGCCGGTGAGCACGTAGAGCATCAGGGGCAGCACGAAGATCGCCGGGTAGACCTTGAACGTGAAGCCGAGCCCGAGCAACACGGCGGCCGCCGTGGCTCGTTGCACCAGCGGCCGGTCCACACCGCGTTTGCCCCAGCCGCGGTGCACCACGTAGAACGCGGCGACCGCGCACAGCACGACCGGCAGTTCCCAGTTGTGGAACGCGTACAGCACCAGCGGTGGACCGATGGCCCACAACAGCGACCGCCAGCGCCCGAGCCGGGCGAGCATCCACGCGGTCAACAGTCCGAACGGCGCGAGCACCAGGGCGGACAGCAGGAGGAAGTCGGCGTCGGTGTGCGCGAACAGCGCGGATGCCCAGATCACCACACCGGTCAGCACCGGATACTCGACCACGCCGCCGATCGGCTTGCCGTCCTCGGTCAGCTCACCGTTGACATAGGGGAAGACGTGGCGGTCGATGTCCCGGCCGATCCACAGCTGCTGGATGTCGGAGTAGCAGACGTCCTGGTTACGGCGCTTCTCGTAGTCGGGCACGCTGCGGCCGAGCTCGTCGAACTGCGGACCCGTGCACCGGTCCTTGTTTATGTAACCGAGAACCAGCGTGATGCCGCACAGTGCGACGACCACCACGAGCGCCAGCCGGCCGAGTCGCGCCGCGGTGCCGGCAACGCGCCCCGTAGCGCGCGTCGAGCCGACCTCTTCGGGCACTGGACTGTCCGCCTTCCCTGCTAGCTTCCGCGAGGGCGCTGCCGCACCGGTATTCACCGCCCGATGGCCTCACGCAGGAACGCGATGTCCTCGGCCTGACCGGCAGCCGGTGTCTCCACGATGATCGGCGCACCGGCCTGCGCCGCTACAGCCGCGAGCAGCTCCGGTTCGATCATGCCAGTCTTGATGTTGTCGTGACGGTCGCGCGCGGAGTCGAACTCGTCGCGCGAGTTGTTCAGGTGCACCAGGTCGATCCGCCCGGTGATGGCCTTGACCCGGTCGACGATGCCGTCCAGATCCTCGCCGGCCGCGTGCGCGTGGCAGGTGTCCAGGCAGAAACCCGCCCCGAACTCGCCCACCTGGTCCCACAGCCTGGCCAGCATCTCGAACTTGCGGGCCATGGCGTTGTCGCCGCCCGCCGTGTTCTCGATGAGGATGGGCAGCGGGAACCCGCCGGCCTCGGCCTGGCGCTCGAAGAACTTGCGCCAGTTGACCAGGCCCTGGGCCGGGTCCTCGCCCTGGGTGACGTGCCCACCGTGCACGATCAGCCCCTTGGCGCCGGTCTTGGCGGCCGACTCGGCGTACTGGGTCACCGTCTTGCGGGACGGGATGCGGATGCGGTTGTTGGTCGAGGCGATGTTCACCGGATAGGGCGAGTGCACGAACACCTCGACGCCGGCCTCGCGCAGCGCGTCTGCCTGCGGATGAGGCTGCTGTGCCTTCCAGCTCTGCGGGTCGCCGAGGAAGAACTGCACCACGTCCGCGTCCCGCTCGCGCGCTGCGGCGAGCGGGTCGTCGCTGTGGATGTGGGCGCCGATGCTCATGGCCAGCGAGCGTAGTCGGCGGGCCTGACGCAAACGGGAGGCGCCCGCCTAGAGTCGGCCGGTGGCGGGGCTGCTCCGGATGGCCTACACCCGGCTTATTCACTCTGGTTCCCGTCACTCTGCCGGGTTACGGTCGTTGGACCTGGTAGTGCTACCGGCCAGTACCCGGGAGGAGCGACCATGCGGCGGCGTGTGCGGAGTGGTTCTGCTGCGGTCGCGCTCGTCCTGGCGATCTGCACGCTCGGCCTGCTCGGCGGCGGCACGGCCACCGCGGCGGAGCCCATCGTGATCGGCAGTTGTGCCGCCTCCGTGCAGGGCACTCCCGGCCAGCCGGTGTCACTCAGCCCCGGCGCCGTGCTCGGCGTTGTCACCGACGCGGTCCGCGCGGTGCCCCTCCTCGGCCCGCCGCTCGCCGGCGCCGCGAAGTCGGCGTTCGCCGCGTTGCCGCCCATCCCGATCGGCGCACTGCCGAACGGCGCGGGCTTCATCACGGGCGGCACCATCGCGAACGCCGTGGTGGCCGAGCTGAAGAAGATCCCACTGCTCGGCCCGGTGCTCGGCGCGGTCGTCACGTCCGTGCAGTCGACCCTCGCCGGGGTGTGCGGGGTCAGTGTCACCGGCGCGAACGCCGTGGCCGCTCCCGTCCAGGACGGCGCGAAAGCCGTGGCCGACGCCTCCGAGGAGGCCATGGGCACCCTGCCGGGCGGGACGCCGGGCGGGACGGGTCCCGGCAACCCCGGACCCGGCACTCCCGGCCCCGGCCAGCCCCCGACCGGCATGCCCGGCCCGAACCAGCCGCCGACCGGCGGCTACCAGGGTCCCGGCTGGCAGCTCTACACCCCGGGCCTGTGGAACTTCGGTCGCTCGCCGATGGCCGACTACGGCTCCATCCCGTTCGCGCAGGCCGGCCTGTTCGCCCCGTCGCCCGGCGTCCGCTACGGCGGCTCGGTGCCCGGCTATTCGCCGGAATTCGGGATCCTCGGCGATCCCGATATTGATACAGCGGACGGCGTACAACAAGCAGCCGGCCGGGCCGAGGCGTTCACGCCGCCGGGTGACCAGCACATCGCGTTCCCTGTGCTGCTCGCGGTGCTCGCGCTGTCCTGCGTGACGGCCGCGCTGGTCCGCACGTGGGTCCTGCGCAGGGCGCCCGGGGCCGGCCTGTAGCCTGTCTCTCGAAAGACCCCTCCTGCCACGGAGAGTCCGTGGCCGCCGAGTCCACAGGAGGTGAGTGGTCTTCATGCGTCATTACGAAGTCATGATCATCCTTGATCCCACCCTCGACGAGCGCACTGTCGCTCCGTCTCTCGACACATTCCTCAACGTCATCCGCACCTCGGGCGGCAACGTGGAGAAGGTCGACGTGTGGGGCAAGCGTCGCTTGTCGTTCGAGATCAAGAAGCACACCGAGGGCATCTACGCGGTGCTCGACGTGAACGCCGATCCGGACGCGGTCAAGGAGCTGGACCGCCAGTTGGGACTCCAGGAGTCGGTGCTGCGGACTAAGGTCCTGCGGCGCGACCCCGCGGGGGCCTGAGACCGGGAGGAACAGCATGGCTGGCGACACCATCATCACCGTTATTGGCAACCTGACGGCCGATCCTGAGCTGCGTTTCACGCAGTCGGGGGCCGCGGTCGCCAACTTCACGGTGGCCTCGACACCGCGCACCTTCGACCGCCAGAGCGGCGAGTGGAAGGACGGTGAGGCGCTTTTCATGAGGTGCAACATCTGGCGGCAGTCCGCCGAGAACGTGGCCGAGTCACTCACCCGTGGCGCCCGCGTGATCGTCAGCGGCAGGCTCAAGCAGCGGTCCTTCGAAACCCGCGAGGGTGAGAAGCGCACGGTTGTCGAGCTCGAGGTCGACGAGGTCGGCCCTTCGCTGCGGTATGCCACCGCAAAGGTCAACAAGGTGAGCCGCGGTTCTGGCGGAGGCGGTGGATTCGGTGGTTCCGGATCCGGTGCGCCCGCCGACGACCCCTGGGGCTCCGCACCGCCCGCCGGTCCGTCCGGTGGCGGCGGTGGCGGTGGCGCCGGCGGTGGCTTCAGCGACGAACCACCCTTCTGACCGACCAGCACCCCACACGCATACATAGACACTCAGGAGTACCACCGTGGCCAAGCCACCCATTCGCAAGCCCAAGAAGAAGGTTTGCGTCTTCTGCAAGTCCGAGAAGAAGGCCAAGACCAAGTCGGACGTGCAGAACATCGACTACAAGGACACCACGCTGCTGCGGAAGTACATCTCCGACCGCGGCAAGATCCGCGCTCGCCGGGTCACCGGCAACTGCAGCCAGCACCAGCGCGACGTCGCGATCGCCGTGAAGAACGCGCGTGAGATGGCGCTGCTTCCGTACACGTCGACCGCGCGCTGACCAGGGAGTCCGCAGATGAAACTCATCCTCACCGCCGACGTTTCCGGTCTTGGCGAACCGGGTGACATCGTCGAGGTCAAGGACGGCTACGGGCGTAACTACCTGCTGCCGCGTCAGCTCGCGATCGTCGCCTCGAAGGGCGCCGAGAAGCAGGTCCGGACCATCCGCCGGGCACAGACCGCACGCGCCATCCGCGGTCTCGACCACGCCCAGGAGGTCAAGGCCCTGCTGCAGAGTGTGGAGCCGGTGCCGTTCCGGGCCAAGGCGGCTGCCGGTTCCGGCAAGCTGTTCGGCTCGGTGACCACCCAGGACGTCGTCACCGCGGTCAAGGCCGCCGGCGGTCCGATCCTGGACAAGCGCACGGTCGAGCTTCCCGGTCACATCAAGACGGTCGGCAAGCACGAGGTCAGCGTGCGGCTGCACCCGGACGTCACGGCCTCGTTCCGGCTCGACGTCACCGCCGCCGGCTGAGCTGACAGAGAGTAACTATCACCTCATCAACCCCGTGTCGGGTTCACCGAGTTCGACACGGGGTTGATGATTGCCCTGGGCAGTTGTCCACATGTGGGTTAACCCTCCTGAGGGGGGTTCTCACGACACGCCGAGCACTCCGCTCCGCGCGACACGCCGGGGTTTCGACGGCTAGTTTTTCCACAACCTGTACACAGTCGTTGACCTGGAAGTTCGTTGACAACTTGACCAATTGTCCACAGGTTGTCCCCAGCACCCATCCGAGTTGTGGTTGGTTATCTGCCGGCATCCCCAGCCTGTCCACAGAGGCGTCCCCAACGGGATCGGCGCGCGCTTGATCTGGCGTGATCGGCACCCCTAGGTTTCGCGTGCATTCCTCGCTCTGCGTACGCGCGTATGGGTGCCGCTGCCGAGAGACATGGAGAGACGTTGCCTCGGCCGTGGTACCTGCCTATTGTTGACAGTCGAACACCTGTTCGATGTTCGAAGGGGGACTCACGGTGGCGATGACCGATGACCGTCCGTCTGCGGGTGCGCCCGCGGATCACGGCCACGACCGACAGCCGCCGCAGGATCTCGCAGCGGAACAGAGCGTGCTCGGCGGCATGATGCTGTCCAAGGACGCCATCGCCGACGTGGTGGAGGTGCTCCGCCCCGGCGACTTCTACCGCCCGGCCCATCAGGTGGTCTACGACTGCGTTCTCGACCTCTACGGCCGGGGCGAGCCGGCCGACCCGGTCACCGTGGCGGCCGAGCTGGAGCGGCGTGGCGAGCTGCGTCGGATCGGTGGCGCACCGTACCTGCACACGCTGATCGCCACGGTCCCCACGGCCGCGAACGCCGGCTACTACGCGGAGATCGTCTCCGAGAAGTCGATCCTGCGCCGCCTGGTGGAGGCCGGCACCCGGATCGTGCAGCTCGGCTACGCGGGCGCCGAGGGCGCGGACATCAACGAGGTGGTCGACCGCGCGCAGTCGTCGATCTACGAGGTCACCGAGCGGCGGATGACCGAGGACTACGTCGCCCTCGAAGAGCTGCTCCAGCCGACCATGGACGAGATCGACGCGATCGCCTCCCGCGGTGGCTCGTCACTCGGCGTGGCCACGGGCTTCGTCGACCTCGACGCGGTGACCAACGGCCTGCACCCCGGCCAGATGATCATCGTGGCGGCGCGGCCCGGTATCGGTAAGGCGTTGTCACTAGACACTCCGCTACCCACGCCAACCGGATGGACCACGATGGGTGCGGTTGCGGTAGGCGACCACCTGCTCGGAGCCGATGGGCTCCCGACCCTGGTCGTGGCGGCCACCGACGTAATGCTTGACCGCCCGTGTTTCGAGGTGGAGTTCTCAGACGGCACGGTCATCGTCGCCGACGCGGAGCATCAGTGGCTAACCGATACTCGAGCGTCGCACCGGTCTGCGCAACAAGCGGTAGCGGGCCGCAACCGGTACAAGAACCAACGAACGTTCGCCGCGGTGCGGACCACCAGCCAGATCGCTGCCTCACTTCGTTGTGAGACCGCTGGCCGCCGGTTGAACCACACCGTAACCAACGCCAAACCACTCGATCTGCCAGAACAAGACCTGATGTTGCCGCCGTACACGCTGGGCGTGTGGCTGGGTGACGGACATTCGGCTAGTGCGCGGTTCACCACGGCAGATCCAGAAATCGCATGGCACATCGAGAGCGAAGGGCTAGATGTAGTCGCCCGCGGCGACCTCCTCTACAGCCTGCGACTGCCGGCCGAGCCGGTCACAGAACTCCCCATGCCATCCCCAACCTGTCCTGACTGCGGCAGTCCGTCGTCCGGGTTGGCTCTATGCCAGAGCTGCCGCGACCACCACGGCACTGTCGGGGCCATTCTTCGCACGATCGGTGTGCTGGGCAGCAAGCGGATACCCGACGACTATCTTCGAGCATCCGAAGCTCAGCGCCGTGCGCTGCTCGCCGGTCTCCTGGACACCGACGGCACCGTCACGTCGACTGGAGCGGTGCAGTTCTCCGTAACCAGCCATCGGCTGGCGATGGACGTCCATGAACTCGTCGTGAGCCTCGGCTACCGCTGCTCGATGACCACGAAGAGGGTGAACGGCCGCACAGAGCGGTCCTCGACCGCGTACACGATCAACTTCAGCACGCTGGACGATGTCTTTCGGCTCGAACGGAAACGCCTTCTACACAAGGAACGCCGCCGAGGCAAGAACCAGGCGCGCACCGGTTCTCGATACATCGTCGATGTACGGCCGGTGCCGAGTATTCCGGTGCGATGCGTCCAGGTCGACAACGCGGATCATCTATATCTGGCCGGCAGGACGATGGTCCCGACGCACAACTCAACCCTGGGGATGGACTTCATCCGCTCCTGCTCGGTGGCGCACGGCATGACCAGCGTCATCTTCTCGCTGGAGATGAGCCGGACCGAGATCGTCATGCGCATGCTCTCGGCCGAGGCGAAGATCCGCCTGCAGGACATGCGCGGTGGCCGGATGACCGACGACGACTGGACCCGCCTGGCGCGGCGGATGAGCGAGGTCAGCGAGGCGCCGATGTTCGTCGACGACTCGCCGAACATGACCATGATGGAGATCCGCGCGAAGGCCCGCCGGCTGAAGCAGCGCCACGACCTGAAGCTGATCGTCGTGGACTATATGCAGCTGATGACCTCCGGCAAGCGCGTCGAGTCCCGTCAGCAGGAAGTCTCGGAGTTCTCGCGGCAGCTGAAGCTGCTGGCCAAGGAGCTGGAGGTCCCGGTGGTGGCGATCAGCCAGCTGAACCGTGGCCCCGAGCAGCGCACGGACAAGCGCCCCATGCTGTCCGACCTGCGTGAGTCCGGCTGCATGACGCTCGGTACCCGGATCCTGCGGGCCGACACCGGCGCGGAGACGACGTTCGGTGAACTCCTCGACTCCGGCGAGCTGCCGGTCGTCTGGTCGCTCAACGAGCGGCTCCGGCTGGTCCCTCGGCCGATGACGAAGGTCTTTTCCAGCGGCACCAAAGAAGTCTTCCGGTTGCGGATGTCCTCGGGCCGGGAGGTCGAGGCAACCGCGAACCACCCGTTCCTGACCGTGGACGGCTGGGTGCCGCTGGGAGACCTGCATACGGGCGACCGGCTCGCGGTGCCGCGTCAGGTGCCGCGGCCGCTCGACCCGAGCCCGCTGCCCGACGCCGAAGTGATCATGCTGGGTCACCTCATCGGCGACGGATCTTTCGTCCGCAAACAACCGATCCGCTACGCGAGCACCGACGAGGCCAACTTGCGAGCCGTCACCGAGGCAGCGGGACACTTCGGCATCACCGCCGTCCGCGATGAGCACGCCGCGGCACGCTGCACCTCGCTGCGGCTGCCCGCGCCGTTCCGGTTGACCCACGGCAAGCGGAACCCGATCGCCGCCTGGCTCGACGAGCTTGGCCTGTTCGGGTTGCGCAGTCACGAGAAGTTCGTGCCCAAGCAGATCTTCCAACTCCCGAACGAACAGATCGCGCTGTTCCTACGTCACATCTGGGCGACCGACGGCTCAGTGCGATGGGACGAATCGGCGCGTCAGGGCCGGATCTACTACGCGTCGACGAGTCGCAGGCTGGTCGACGACCTTGCCCAGCTACTGCTTCGCGTAGGTGTGCTCTGCCGGATCAAGCGGGCAGCCAAACCGGGCTACCGCGACAGCTGGCATCTGTACATCTACGGCGCAGAGAACCAGCTGCGGTTCATCGACGAGGTTGGTGTGCACGGGCTGCGCGGGCTGGCCGCCAAGCAGTTGGCGGTGCAGCTGCGACCGGTCGTCGGCAACACGAACGTCGACACCGTGCCGAACGAGGTATGGAAGCGGGTCCGTACGCTGCTCGCCGCTCGCGACATGACGCACCGGCAGTTCGCTGCCGCCTTGGGATCGCGGTTCTGTGGATCGACCATGTGGAAGCACGCGCCGAGCCGGTCGCGACTGGCCAGAGTGGCGACCGTACTCGACGATGCGGAGCTCGAACTGCTCGCCACCAATGACGTGTTCTGGGACGAGATCGTCGAGATCGACAGCCTCGGCGAGCAACCGGTCTATGACGCGACGGTGCCTGGCTCGCACAGCTTCGTCGCGAACGGGATCCACGCCCACAACAGCCTGGAGCAGGACGCGGACATGGTGATCCTGATCCACCGCCCGGATGCCTGGGAACGCGACGACCCCCGCGCCGGCGAGGCCGACCTGATCCTGGCCAAGCACCGAGCGGGCCCCACCTCCACGGTGACCGTCGCCCACCAGCTGCACTACAGCCGCTTCACCGACCTGGCCCAGGGCTGATTTCTCACTGCCGGCTCGAAAGCACGTGCGCCAGTTGCCGGACGACCTCGCTCGCCATCACCGCTTGACCCGATGTCGAGAGGTGGATTCGATCGTGATTCCACATGTCGACCACGACGGCCTCGTATTCGGCACCGACGCGGCGCGTGATGGCGTTCATGGCCCGAATTCGTTCGTGCCAGTCCGGAAACGCCGGCACGACAGACGCCCTCCCCAGGGTGAAGGTCGTCAGCAGAGCGCCGGTGCCGGCCGCGAGGTCGTACATGCGCCGCATCGTCTTTTCGATCAGGTCGAAATCGGGATCGCGCCGCAGAATGTCGTTCGGGCCGCACGGCAGATGCAGGAGATCCGGGCCGAACTCGACCATGCTGTCGAGTTTGTGGGCCACGGTCCGGGCCGTGGTGACCCCGAACTCCGAGGTGTTGAGGTACCGCACATCCGGGCGCACCATCCGTAGCACCTTCGCGACCCGATCGGACCAGCCTCTGTTCGTGTATCCGGGTATGGGGTCGCCGACCACGCCGAATCGTCGCCACGGCGCATCGAACAGCAAAGCCGCGGCGGTTACCTCGGACAAGCAGAGCGGATCGGACTGTTCGGTCATCATGACCGACGAGTGCGGGGCGTGATGCCGAATGCCGTCGCCGCGCTGCCGGCGGCAACGATGGCGATGAACAGCCAGCCGTGCTGGAACGCGGTCAGCATGCGGTCGGCGGCGGCATCGAGCGATCCGAGGATGGCGATCAGGACGGCGACGCCCAGCACATAGCCGAGCTGTCGGGCGGTGTTCACCACCGCACTGCCGGTGGCGGACTGGTCCGGCGGCAGGTCGACGGCGGCGGAGGCGATCATGCTGGGCAGCGCGAGGCCGATGCCGATGCCGGAGATCGCCCAGCCCGGTAGCACGTCGGTGGCGTACAGCACCGGCTCGGAGGCGGTGGTCAGCACGAGCACCACGCCGCCGGCGAACAGCAGATTCCCC
Source organism: uncultured Actinomycetota bacterium (assembly GCA_963826035.1). Taxonomy (GTDB): domain Bacteria; phylum Actinomycetota; class Actinomycetes; order Mycobacteriales; family Pseudonocardiaceae; genus Actinophytocola. The sequence continues at coordinate 246,105 of CAWGVZ010000014.1, forward strand.
AGGGCCACCACGACACCCACGGGCATCCGCTTGATCAATCGCTGGCTGACGACGGCGAAGATCGGCACCATGAGCGGTCCCGGGACGATGGCGAGCCCGGTTTCGATGGAGTTGAAGGCGGCCACGTTCTCCAGCCACATGGCGATGCTGAGGAACCACGCCCCGAACGCGGTGCAGAAGGCCAACACGGTGGCATTGGCCCACACGAACGTCGGCACCCGGAACAACGCCGGCGACACCACCGGATTCGGATGCCGCATCATCCGCGCCACGAACAGGACCGCGCCGACCACCGCGACGGCGAGCGCGCCGAAGGTCGCGGCGCTGGCCCACGACCATTCGCTGCTCTTCACCAGGCCAAGCGACAGCGCCCCGATGGCCACGATCAGCAGCGCCGCCCCGAGCAGGTCGGGCACTCGAGCCGGGATCCGCTTGTGCAGATTCGGCACCAGGCGCATGGCCGCGATCCCGGCCACCACGCCCACCGGCAGATTGATCAAGAACACCCAGCGCCAGGAAGCCTCGACCAGTGCCCCGCCGACCACCGGACCGACCGCGGCGGCGAAGGAACTCGTGGTCGCCCAGATCTTCACCGCGCCCGACACTCGCGCCGGCGGCAGCACGGTGAGAAGCAACCCCAAGCTGGCCGGGGTCAGAGCGGCGGCGCCGACCGCCTGCAGGACCCGGAACGCCACCAGCGCCCACAGCGACGGAGCCACCGCGCTGGCCAGGCTCGCCAGCGTGAAAATGCCGAGGCCAACCAGGAATCCGGCTTTGCGCCCGAACCGGTCCGACAAACGCCCGGCCGGAATCAGCAGCGCCGCGTAGACGATCGCGTATCCGTTGAGGACCCAGCTCACATCTGCCAGCGACGAACCCGGATAGGACTTCGCGATCTGCGTGAACGCGACGTTCACGACGAAGACGTCGAGCATCGCCATAAAGGCGGCCGCGCACAGGACCCACACCATCGCCGTCGAGCGGTCCCGGACCGGCCCTGGCGTCGTCGTTGTTGTCAGCACGAGTCGGAGAGTACGGTCGGACGTATGTATATCGCAACCCTCTTTCCCGCGCACTGGACCGGCGGCATACGATCGGCCGTATGGTCACCTCTGGGCGACAGACGGCGGACGAGAGCGCCGATCGGCGGTTACTGCGTGGCGCGCGGTCTCGGCGGGCCGTGACCGACCGCGCGGTCGACATCGCCTCGCTGGACGGACTCGACGGACTCAGCTTCGGACGCCTGGCCGACGATCTCGGCATCAGCAAGGCCGGCATCCAGACCCTGTTCCGTACCAAGGAGAGACTGCAGCTCGCGACCGTGGAAGCGGCACGGGAGGCATTCGTCGACGCAGTCGTCCGGCCCGCCCTGGACTCCCGCGCGGGCGTCGCACGCATCCGCGCCCTCGTCGACCGGTGGATCGACTATGCCGTCCAGCCGCTGTTTCCCGGCGGTTGCTTCTGGGGCGCGAACCTGCCGATCTTCGACAGCCGGCCCGGGCCGGTCCGGGAGGCGCTGCTGCGCCAACAGCGTGCCTGGGTCACGACTCTGGCGACGCAGTTCCGGCGAGCCGTCGCCGCCGGCGAGATCGCCGACATCGATCCCGAGGCGGCCGCCTTCCAGGTCAGTGCCGTGCTGCACGCCGTCAACCTGGCCCTGCGCCTCGGCGACGACGACAGCGTCACCATGGCGCGGCGGGTGGTCGACGGTTTGCTCGATCCCGGCGCCTGACAACTATCGCGGGGTCAACACGCAGAACTCGTTGCCGTCGGGATCGGCCATGACCACCCAGTTGACGTCGCCCTGGCCGATGTCGATGCGGGTCGCCCCGAGGGAGACGAGCCGGTCGACCTCCGCTTGCTGATCACCGTCGGCGGGTGGCGCGATGTCGAAGTGCAGCCGGTTCTTCCCGGTCTTCGGCGCCACCGGCGGACCGCCCCAGGTGATCTTCGGACCGCCGTGCGGGGACTGGATCGCGGTCTCCTGGTCCTGGTCCCAGACCAACGGCCACCCCAGCGCTTCGCTCCAGAAGTACCCGACCTCCTGGGTGCCGTCGGACGAGAGCGCTCCGATGAACCCACAGCCGGCCAGGAAGTTGTTGCCCGGCTCGATGACGCAGAACTCATTGCCGTCCGGATCCGCGAGCACCACGTGCTCCTCCTCGGGCAGCTGACCGATGTCGATGTGCCGGCCGCCGAGCTCGAGTGCCCTGGCCACCGTCCGTTGCTGGTCCTCGAGGGACGTGCTCGTCAGGTCGAAGTGCGCCTGGTTCGGGCCGGTCTTCTGCTGCTGAGTCGGCAGAAATCCGAGCCGGAACCCGGTGTCGTCGCTCGGCGGCAGCAGCATGCCGTCCTGCGGGTCGCCCATCATCTCCCGGCCCAGGACACCCGCCCAGAAGCGCGCGACACGAAGCGGATCGTTGGCATCGAAGCAGAGCGCGACGAGGTGAGACGTCATTCGTCGAGTATTCCGATCGGCTCCGCTCGCGGCCAACGAGTTACCGTTTACCCATGTCCACGCCACGCCGTCCGGCTCGTTCGCTGGGGCGTGTCCAGGCGTACCTGGGCAGGTGCACCACGGGTGAGGCGGTCATCAACCGCGATCTGTTCGGCGGGGTGACTCTTCAGGGGCTGCAAGGTCTTCGTACGGCGCGGGCACTGCAGCGGGCCGGGGAGCTGCACGGCGTCGACCTCGATCCGGCCGCCTACCTCGCTCGAGGCAAGCCGAGGACGCCGGTGGTCGAGGGACAGCTCGGCTTCGACCTGGACCTGCCCTACTTCGACTGGGTGGAGACGCAGGCGGAGCTGGGACTGCGCATCGTCCGCACGGCCGGCCCCCGGATCCGCACCAGTGAGCTCGACGTGTTGAAGGCCGAGTTGGACCGTGACTACCCGGTCCCCGTGTCGGTGACGCTCGTCCTCGACGGTGGGTGGCTCGGCAGCAGGAACAGCGGGATCCTGGCCGAGCAGCTGCGGGCGGCCGACCGGGACGTCTCGCTCGTGCTCGGCGCGCCGTTCGATCCCTTGGACTCCACGCTCAAGGTCGCCGGGTTGCGGCGGCTGTTGCGGTGGAGCGTGCGCACCGGCCGGAAGCTGGAACTGCTGCGCACCGGCCCCATCGGCATTCCCGCCATCGCGGCCGGCGCGAAGCTGGCGGCCATCGGGTTGTCCACCTCCACCCGGCACCTCGGTGGGCCGGTCGCGCGCCGCGCCGACGGGGTGAAACCCAAGCGCAGCCCGCAGGTGTTCGTTCCGAAGCTGCTCCACTGGCAGCGCGGCAGCGCACTGAGCCGGCTGCCCGACTGCGGTTGCCCGGCGTGCACACAGGCGGGGTCCGGGTTGCGGCGGTTCGACGTGGCGTTCGACTCGGCCGTGCCGGCCGGGGTGCGGGCGGCCGCGCGGGAGCACGACGCGCACGCGCTCAGCTCGATCGTGCACACGGTCGCCGGCGCCGCTGATCCCAAGGAAGAACTGGCCCGGCTGCGGCTGGACGCCCAGGAGTTGGCGGCCGAGGTCGACATCGTCGCGCCCAAGTGGCTGACCAGCTGGGACTAGTCGGGTCCAACTGGGAACAGGATCACCGGTACGGGTGGTATCCGCTTCCTTGAACTGTCCATGGTGGACACGAGAGGGTGCACCCACGTTCGTCATGAGGTGCGGGGGGACATGCGGATCCGAGGTAGCAGATGAGCACGGCCGCGCTGGCAGCACCGCTGCTGGCGGGCACCATGTGGGAGGACCTGGTCACCGAGCTGGGTGTCGGGGTCCTGCTGCTCCACGAGCACGGCGGCGTGCGCGCGGCCGGCGGCATCGCCGCCGGCCTGGCCGACGTGCCGTCCGGCCTGGTGGCGCTGGCCGCCCAGGTGCTGCGGGCCGACACCACGGCGACTGTTCCGCTGCGGGTGGGCGGTCGTGCTCGGTGGGTGGAGGTGTACCCCGTCCGCCTGCGCGGCGAGCGGCTGGCGCTCGCGCTGCTCCGGCCGGTCGACACCGATGTCTGGCAGGGCAAGGGTTTGCTGGACCCGTTGACCGGGTTGCCCAACCGGGTGCTGCTGATCGACCGGCTCGGCCACGCGCTGGCCAGGGCCCGGACGCGGCGGCACCGGGTGACGTTGGTGCTGGTCCGCCTTCCCGGTCTCGGCGAGGCCAGTACCGGCCGCGGGGACCGGCTGCTATCCCGGGTGGCGAGCCGGTTGCGGGCCGGGCTGCCGGAGGACACGACGGTCGCCCGCTACGCCGGCGCCACGTTCGCCGTGGTTTCCGACCAGCCGACGGACAGCGGCGGGCCGGTCGCCGGGCAAGTGGCCGCGCTGGCGGCGACCCCCGTGCGAACGGGATGGGCGACCAGCGACGGCGGTGACTCCGTACCGGACCTGATCGGCCGGGCGCTGCACCGGCTCGCTGTCTGACCCTCACGAGAAAGCGGAGGGCCCGGGAGCGGTTGCTCCCGGGCCCTCCTCATTCAGTTACCCGATCAGCCGATCGGGTGCTGGGCGAACAGGTTCGCCAGCGCGGCGCGCGTCGCGTCCAGCGACGAGTCGTCGAGCGCCGGGGTGCCGTCCGAGATGCCCGGCGCCTGGATGCCGGAAACCTTGGGGGCGGCCACCGGCAGGGAGCCCAGCGAGGGCGCCTGCACGACCGGGACATCGGCGAAGTCACCGACGACCGGCACCGATGGGACCGCCGGCATGGCCGGAACGGCCGGGATCACCGAAGTGACCTCCGTCAGGTCACCCGTCGCCGGAACCGTGGGGATGACGGTGGTGACGTCGGTCAGGTCGCCCACCGCGGGCACCTCCGGAACCGAGGGAACGGCCGGCACGTCGGTCCCCCCTCCTCTCTCACGTCGGTCACGTCGGTCACGTCGGTCACGTCGGTCACGTCGGTCACGTCGGTCAGATCACCGAACATCGGCGGGAACGCGGGCAGATCCCGCGCACCCAGAACGCCCATGGGCAGCACGCCGGCCATCGGCAGACCACCGGGCAGACCACCGACGAGCGGCAGGTCGCTGCGCTGGCCACCCATGACCGGCAGACCACCCAGCAGGTCGCCGACCAGGCCCAGCGGGCCCGAGCCGTTGCCAAGCAGGCCGCTCAGCTGGCCCACACCCGGCACGTCCGCGCGATCCATGGGGTACGGCGCGGGCAGGATGTGGAACTCACCAGGGGTGTCGGTCAGCGTGCCGGCCGAACCGCTCACGTCCGAGATCATCTCCTGGCCGGGCAGGCCGGCCATGCCGCTGGCGAAACCGCCGAGCACGCCGGTGAAGGCACCCGCGAAGTCGTCGGTCGGCATGGACCGCTGCGCCGGCAGCAGCGACGGCAGCTCGGTCGGCGCGAGACCACCGCTGACCGGCAGGTCCAGCTGCGGCTGGCCCTCGCCGACGGTGATGTCGCTGACGTTGTCCGAGTCGGTCATCGCCTGGGCGATGACCTCCACCGGCACGTCGTAGATCGGCAGGTTGGCGCCGACCGGCAGGGTGCCGTCGATGCCGGACAGCGAACCGAACTCGCCGCTGGTGGTGGACTCGCCGCCCACCTGGCCCTCGGTGTTGCTGGAGCCACTGCCGAACGAGGAGCTCTCGACGGCGGCGACAGCGTCACCGAACGGCTGCGCGGCCGCCGCCGCGGGAACGTCGACCAGGTTCCCGGCAAGGAAACCCTCGTCGCCGTTGGTGTCGATGTCACCACCGGACGCGGCCTCGGTCCCGTTGGTCGCCAGCGCCGAGTTGCCGCCGCCGACGCCGGAGGCCGCCGCCGCGAAGCTCTGCGCGAGCGGCATCGCCTGCGGGCTGGCCACGTTGCCGGACACGAGGCCCGACTCACCACTGGTGTCGGTGTCGCCACCGGCCTCGACGTCGGTGACCGAGTCGGCGAGCGACTCGTTGAGACCCAGCGCCGCGGCGGACTCACCGAACGCCTGGCCAGCGCCCCCGAGCGGGGCGCTCACGACGTTGCCGGAGCCGACGGCGTTCGTGCCGTCGCTCGTCGCGTTGCCACCGGAGGTCAGCTCGTTGTCGGAGATCGCCTCCTGCGAGCCGTTGGCCAGACCACTGGCACCGGTGCCGGACACCTGCGTCGGCAGTGCGACCGGGGCCTGCCCGATGTTGCCGGACAGCAGACCGGCGGTGCCGGTCGCCTTGCTCGGGCCACCCGCGGTGACCTCGTTGTCCGTCTCGGCGGCGGCGTCGGTGAACGCCACCGCGCCGGCGCCGTTGCCGAACGCCTGGACCGCGCCGGCGACCGGAGCGGTCACCAGGTTCGACGCGCCAAGACCGTTGTCGTCGTCGGTGCTGCTGGTGCCGCCGGCCGTGGAGACCTTGGTCTCCGATGCCTCGGTGCTGGCACCACCGACGCCTGCCGCGGCGGTGCCGAAGACCTCACCGGGCAGGGCGACCGGAACGGTGCCCATGTTGCCGCCGCCGAGCGAGTCGTCACCGGTCGTGCCGGTGTTGCCGCCGGCGGTGGACGTGGCGTCCTGAGTGGCGGACGAGTCGGCATCGCCGGCACCGGCGACCGAGTTGGCGAACACGTCGGCCGGCCCCGAAACAGGGGTGGTCGCGGTCGTGCCGGACAGCACGCTGTCGTGGCCGCGGGTGTAGGAGTCACCACCGGCCGTCGAGTCGACGGTGTTGTCCGCGACCGCGTCGGCGTTGCCGGCGACGGCCACGGCGTCGCCGAAGCCCTCCCCGGGCAGCGCCACCGGCGCGTGTGCGATCGTGCCGGAGGCCACCGAGCCCTCGCCGGTGCTGCGGTTGGTGCCGCCGGCGGTGGTCTCACTGCCGGCCGTGCAGTCCGCCGTCGCTCCGCCGACGGCCGCGCCCGCGTCGCCGCAGAGCAGCACCGGGCCACTCGCCGCGGGCTGCGCGACGTTGCCGGCGAGCAGCGCCGGGTCACCGTTGGTCTCGACGTAGGTCGGCACGCCGTACAGGCCCGTCCTGGTCGCACCCGCGGTGGCGTCAGCCGTCGAGTCGGCGGTCGCGTCCGTCTTGCCGAGCCCGGTGATCGCGTTGCCGTTGGCCTTCAGCGGCACGGCGATCGGCACCGCACCGGCGTTGCCGCCGCCCGCGCTGTCCTCACCAGACGTGAGGACCGTGCCGCCCGAGGTGGCCTCGGTCTGAGCCTGGGAGTCGGCGGTCGCCCTGCCACCACCCGCGACGGCGTTGCCGTCCACCTGAACCGGTGTCGCGAACTGCCCGGCCACCACGTTGCCGCCGAGGAAGCTGTGCGCGCCGTCGGTGACGATGTCGCCGGTCGACGACGCGTCCTGC
>CAWGVZ010000015.1:0-1346129 GCA_963826035.1 uncultured Actinomycetota bacterium
CAACGTAGATCAAGAAGTACGCTGACCTGCGGGAATGTGACTCTTGCAGGTCAGCGTTCGTCTGTTCAGAGCACTTCAGCGCAGCTCATCGTCGTTTGATGGCCTATTCGGCTCCCAATTTGCTCCCACAGCCCGCTCCCAGTCGCTCCTCGGGAGGGGGATAAGTGCCCGTCTGCGACCGCTCGGCGGCATGACAGGACGTTGGTCTTCGATGTCGCGGTCTGTGTTGGCGGCAGCGGATGATGACGGCGTTATCGCCCTGTTCACCAGCTGCGGCGACGATCCCGACACCTGCCGTCAGTCAGTCCAGCACGGCTGGCACCCCAACCCGCGGATGCGGTCGGTCGTGGGACAGCTCGAGGACGGTCACAGGGGTCAGCCGTGAGCGACGTAGATGGGGGAGCCGATCACTCCGTGGTTCTCTGGCGAGACATCAGAGTCCTGCGGCCCCAGATGACCTACCGGTGTGGGCAGCCGGAAGAAGGTATCGCCGAACGGTACGGCGAGGAACTGTAGGTATTGCTGGGCGCCTTGGATTCGGCATCGCGCGCCAGCGTCGAGCGCTTCCGACGTCGCCTGGCCCAGGGACAATGGCAGGTTTCCCTCTTGCTGGGCCACTTCCAGCACCATGTTCAAGTCCGCGAACGACGACAGCCCTATCACCGCTTGCTCAGGGCGGGACTTGTGCGTCAGGTGTCCCGGTGATCCACTGAGCAGCACCATCGATCCGTCTTCACCGTCGAACCCCCGAAAAATCAGGAGGTCTACCGCCGCCTCGTCTGGCCGCTGGGGGTACCGCTCCAGCAGCTCTTCGCCGTGCAGGGCCCCCCAGTGCATCGGCATCCGTCCGCGGAAGAACTCCCGTCCTGGCAAACCGGGGGTTCCGACATGGTGGTGGGTGTCGATGTAGCGTTCGACCACCGCGAGCTTGGCCATGCGTGTGGCGGCCGGCTGTTCAGCCGTACGGATCGCTACGCTCGCGATCGTGAGATCCAGTGATAGTTCCGCCGACATTCGTCGCTGGATCGCCGGATCAATCTGCTCGAAGAACATGTCCAGCTTGGTGTCGGAGACGTAAAGGTAATTCCGCAACCGAGGTCGACGCCGTCGTCGGAACAGTCTCACAACGTCCCACTCTCAACCTCGGCCACAGTGTCGGTACGACCGTACCGACTCCAGGTCCGCTAGTGTCTTGTGATTCTGATGTCTTTACTTGGCGTTGTTGTCGACGAGTTTCTTGATGTTGGTTTGGACGAGGCGGACCTTGGCCAGGATCTCGTCGGCGGTGGCGGTTGAGGCGCCCCGAATTTTCCGGACAGCTTTCTTAGGGATTAATTTATGCTGCGAGCTGTCGGTTCAGGTACTCGTTGTGGACCTCTAGTGGGGTCTTGTAGCCGAGTCCCGAGTGGAGACGTTGTCGATTATAGAACCCTTCGATGTAGTGCACAATAGCTTGTCGGGCTTCGGTGCGTGTGGTGAAGGTCATGCGGTGGATCCATTCGTTCTTCAGTGCGCCGAAGAATGATTCGGCCATCGCGTTGTCCCAGCAGATTCCGGTGCGGCCGACGGAGTGTCGCAGGTCCATGGCCGTAATTTTGGTGGCGAACTCGTAGGAGGTGTAGTTCGAGCCTCGGTCGGAGTGGAATATGCATCCTGGCTGGAGGTCGATGGTGCCGGCGGCGGAATCGAGGGCGGCGGCGATGAGCGGGGTTCTGTAGTGATCGGCGATGGACCAGCCGATCACCATTTTCGAGTAGCAGTCGATCACTGTGGCCAGGTACAGCCAGCCCTCGCCGGTGGAGATGTAGGTGATGTCGCCGACCAGTTTGGTTCCGGGCTCGGCGGCGGTGAAGTCCCGGTCCACCAGGTCGGGGATGCGGTGCTGGTCGTCCGGGTCGGTGGTGGTCGGCCGCCAGGGCCGCGGCTGGCAGGCCACCAGGCCCAGCTCACGCATCAGCTCCCGGGCCAGCTCGTCGGACACCTGCTCGCCCGAGCGGACGAGCACGGCGTGGATACGGCGGTAGCCGTAGGTGCCGTGGTTGGCCTCGAAGATCGCCGTGACCATCGCCGCGAGCCGGTCGCGTCGCCGGGCCGTCGCCGAGGGCGGTCGGTCTTTCCACTCGTAGTAGCCCGACGTGGACACCTCGAGCCATCGGCACATCTTGCTGATCGGGAAGTGGTCCTTCTCGCCGTCGATGAACGCGAACTTCGCGGTCACCGATACTCCTGGGCGAAGAAGGCGGCCGCTTTTCCCAAGAACTCGTTCCGCATCTTCAACTCGCGGTTCTCCCGCTCGAGTTCACGCAGCCGGGCCCGCTCGGACACCGACAACGGCTCCTCCTCGGCCGGGTGCGCCTTACGATACTGAGCGACCCAGTTCCCCAACGTCCCCGGATTGATCCCCAACTCCCGAGCTACCTGCGCGACCGGACGATTCCCCACGGTCACCATCTTGACCGCCTCGTCCCGAAACTCGGGAGAAAACTTCCTACGCCGTTCCGGCATTGACCATCCTCCATTCCAAACCAGACCTTATTAGGTCCACTGTCCGGAAAGTGGGAGGCTCGCCAGTAGCGGTCTTGGGTGCGTTTCTCGCTGGTGAGTCGCCCGGAGATGTTCTGTTGCACTTTGGAGGGCCGTAGGTCGCGTTCGGCTTGGTTTGAGGTGGGTGGCACCTTGAGGTCGTGGGCGAAGCGCAGCACATCGGCGGCGCGGTCGCGGAAGACTTCCAGTAGCAGCCGGGCTTTGCGTTCGCCAGGGCGAGTTCCGTGTGAGGTGGTGGCGGAGAGTCCGACCAGGACACCGTCGGAGAACTTCTTAACCAGCTTGGTTTTGACGTGGTCGGCGATCGCGTCGCGGCCTTCCTCGCGGGCCAGGTTGGCCTCGTGGATCAGTTCGCGTAGCGCGTCGGTGATCTGGGACGGCCAGTGCTCGTCGGGGTAGACCTCGCTGGCGCCGGCGAGATCACGCAGGAGATGCTGACAGCACAGTTGGTGGGTCAGCCCACCAAGCACGGTCGAGTCGTAGTTGCAGTACCGGTCATGCACGATCACCGAATCGATCAGGTCGGTGAACACGAACGCTGTGAAGGTGTCCAGGTCACGGTCGCCGAGCAGGTAGTGGGTGTACAGCTCGGTGGACGCCACCAGCAGGTACTTTTCAGCCTTCTTCTTCCCTGGCTTGGGGGTGCGCGGACCGACCTTGAGCGGGGTCTCATCGCAGGACACCGCGTAGGCGAGAGTGATCAAGGCGCGGATCCGTTTATCGGCCGCGGCCAGCAGCCCCGAAGCCCGGGCCAGCATGCCGTGCACGAAACCGACACTGGGTGTGGCCCCGGTCAACGACTCCAGCAACTCCACGCAACGGTGTGCGGGAATGAACTGCATGACCATGAGGTACACCGCGAAGGCCTGCAGGATTGGGCCATAGCCCACGTTCCCGTTCCCGGACCGAGTACCGTCAGGCCGACCGGCGGTGTGGACCGTCCCGCAACCGCAGCGCACCCGATGCTGGTCGTACTGGATGACCTTCACCGTTACTTGAGGGATCTCGTGCTGCTGGTAGCGGTCCACGACACCTAAATCGGTCGCGGAGGCCAGATCGGCGCCGCAACCGCAGCAGCCCTCAGGGAACCGATCCTTGTTCTCATCGGGAGACTCCCGCCAGGCCAGATTCGCCCCCGGAGCACCTGGTTGCTTACCACGCTTACGTTTCGGCGCACCGCTGTGGCGTTTTGGTGCTGCTGTCGGCGGCGTCTTACCCAGGTCGTCGTCCTTAGTGGTCCCGTTTGGAAGTTCTTCGGGGGTGATCATGCTGTGTGTGCGAGCTCGCCGATGGCATCCTGGTGTTCGTGCTGATCGATCCGTGCGAGCAGGTCGTGGAGATCGTCGCGGGTGAACTTCCACTGGAAGGGCTTCGCGGTTGCGTTGTAGCGTGTCTCGAAGTCGGTTAGTCGTTGTTCGACTTCGGCCAGGTTGGTGAAGTCGTTGGGAGAGACGACTTTGCGTTGCACTACGGAGAAGTAGACCTCCACCTGGTTCAACCAGGAGGCATGCACTGGGGTGTGCACCATGACGGCGTTGGGGAACCGCGCAGCCAGCCGATCGATCGCTTTCTTGCCGCGGTGGGAGGATCCGTTGTCCACGATCCAGAACACCCGCTTCGCCGAGGCATACGGCTCACACGTCATGACCTGCTCGACCAACGCCATGAACGGCGCGATACCTGTGGAGGGCGCGCAGCGGCCGAACACCCGGGCTTGGTGCACGTCGTAGGCGGCCAGGTAGGCCAGCGCGCCACCCCGCTCGTACTCATGGTTGACCCGCATCATCCGGGCCTTGCCGGGCGGCAGGCTGGGGTGGCAGCGGCAGCGGGCCTGGATGGAGGTCTTCTCATCGCTGGAGATCACATACTCGTCCGGTCCCAGCCTCCTGCCGTTCCAGCGACGCTCATACAGGTCCAGCACCCGTTCGGCCTTCGCGGTGAAGTTCGGGTCACGCGGGAACAGCCATGACCGGCACTGCCATGGTTTGATCGCCTCCCGTGTCAGCCACCGCCACACCGTCGACGCCGAGATCGCCTCCGCCACGCCCTGCGCCACCGCTTCGCGGGCCAGTTCCGGACACGACCACCGCGACAACGGCGCTCCCGCCCGGGCCGGCAACTGGCAGGCCAGGGCTTTCACTTGTGCGACCTGCACCGGACTGAACCGGGGCGGCCGCCCCGACCGGGCACGATCGGCCAACCCCGCCACCCCCTGCGCCGCGAACCGGCCCCGCCAGGTCCGGACCGTGTCCACGCAGACGCCCACCTCCGCCGCGATCGCGGCGCTCGGCCACCGCCGGGCGGCCAGCAACACGATCCGGGCACGGACCTTGTCCCGATACGGCGTCTTCTGACCCTGAGCACGCCTGGTCAGCACCCGCCGTATCGCGCCGGTCACCCTCACCGAACAGGCCGCCACAACAGACATCACAGGACTCGTTTCATGATCGACAATTCGGGGCGGCGCCCAGGATGCCGGTCAGGCACGATGTCGGTCATGGCTACCCCACCGGAGTCCACCAAGATCTCTGTCGGACAACGGCTACGCGCCCACGCCGCAACACACTGGCCGCAGGCAGGCGAGCTGGAGTTCCGCTACCGCAGCGCCTTCGTCTACGTCGAAGCACACCTACCCGACGGAACCGTGCAACCCTTGATCCGGTTGCGATACGGCGGCTCAGCCCGCCACTGGGGCTTCGGGCTCTACCTAGCCAGCAGCGACCGCTACGAGAACCAGATCCTGCCTTCCGGGTTCCCCACCGGCAGCCCCGAAGAAGCCCTCGACTGCGCCTGCAGCCTCTACCTCGACAACCCCGCCTGACCGCCGAACCACCCCCGAAGAACTTCCAAAGCCGACCACTTAGACGGCGGGTTTGATGAGTTCTTACTGTTGCGTGACAACAGGTGTTCCATCTTCGCCAACCGCGACGCCAGCACCTCGTTGGCATCAAGCAAGTCTGCCATCTGCGCGGCCATCGTGGCGATCTGCGCATCCTGAGCAACGATCCGGGCGGCCTGCTCGCCGACGAACGTGATCAGCTCATCGCGAGACAGTTCTTTCCGTTCGGGCACAACAAGATCCTGCTACATCCACGCCCCAACGGGCATGAACGACACGCACTCAACCGCACCCAGGCTGCATGTTTACCTCCTTCAGGATGGCTGGGTCGATTTCTCGGAGCGCGACCGCCAATGCGGTGTCCCGGATCGGGGGTTGCGCGTCGATGTTTCCCATGGCTTCGGCGTGTTCGGTGATGTGTCGGCGCAAGGCCGTGAGGGCGGCGCTGCGTTCGTCCCAGAAGTCCGGCAGCCGGTGTGCCGTCCGTGCCAGTCGCACGAGCGAGACGCCCAGTCGTGCCTTTGGCGTGCAGTGCCTGCAGGGTCGAATATGACTCGTTGCCGGTAGACCCTGCAAAGTTGCATTGTCGAACTCGAAGATCGTCGACAGGTACAGCCGCCGCCGGGCGTTCAGCCCTGCGCAGGCCTGCTGCGCCTTGGTGCCGTCGGAGCTGGGATCTGCTTCCACGCTACCGAGGAGTGCGCGCGACGGCGGTGGTCGCCATCCTGGCCCAGGTCCTGATCACCTCGGCCACGGTCGTCGTCGGCAACGTCAGCGCATGCAGGCACCGGATGGCAGCACGATCACGTACGTCGTGGGTGACCTCTACAAGGGCAACGCCTAATGGAGGGCGGGACGGGCCAGAGGGAGCTGGCCCGGCCTGACCAGGACGACCAGGACGGACCGGCGGGGGATGGCGGGCTGGCGGGTGGACGCCCTTTTCCTTTGCCGGACTAGGGCAACAGAGATCAGCAGGTGTGTTCTTTCTGGGACCTGCCAGCGGCGGGGCAGGGGTGGCTGCACCGTGAGGCCGACCAAGCGGACGAACTGAGGGCGTGGAACGAGGCAGGTCGGCCGCCGGTGGCTGACGAGGAGATCAGGATGATCGAATGGGGCTGCGCGACCTTCGAGGACGCCGATCGAGCCAACGAATTCGAGCAGCGCGGGCCGAGGAGTACTGGGAAGCGCGGGAGACCGCAGCGGACAGGGAGATCGACGCGCTCGCCAGCGCCGCGCTCTTGATGAACCGGAGGCTGAACGGTTGGAGATCACCATCAGAGGGAACGGGTGTGGGTGATACGGACGGGCGAGGACGAGTTCGTGGTGCGGTCGGCTGACGAGCTGCGCAGGGAGGGCCAGGAGCGTGACCGAGACGACGACCACTGCACTCGCCCAAGGATCGGCCCACCTGAGTCCCCTCCCACCCGCGCGGCGCACCGTGCCCACGATGCGCGGTGGCTGAGCAGGCCAGCTGACTGAGCACCAGCACACGCCATCCCGTGACCTTATTGCGTCGAATTACTGTCGCCGCGCGGCAGGAACGACTCGCCGACCTTCACCAAATATAAGATTGACGTTCGTCGGTGTATGGGTGAGAATGAATGTGCACACCAACCATGAGGAGTGGTCATGACGAACACGCGAGAGCGAGGGTTGCGGCACAAGTATCTTGCCGCCGCTGCTGTCGTGCGCCCGTCGAGCGATCACCGGAAGCCCTTCTCCTGGCAGGAACAAGGCTTCCTGAGCTGCGTAGGCTCCCCACCCTGACCTAGGACCGCGTCAGGCCAAGGGAGCCGCCCATCGGGGAACCGATCGGGCGGCTTTCTCTATTTCGTGCGCCCAATTGTGGTTTGTTCGGCGGTGAGCTTCGGAAGCGGAACGGTCTCCAACTCCGTTCGTCCGGGGGTTCAACTCCCTCCACCGCTGCTTTACGCCGCCCATTTCGGTGGGGTCGGTGTCGTTCATTGATATCTACACAGCGGAGCAGACATTCCCAACGCTCGCCCGCCGCGTCCCAGCGCGGTCTCGGCGAGCGCCGGGTCCCCGACCACGCCTGGTGTGCGCGGCTACGGGATCCGGTCTTGGTGGAGATGGGGCTGTAGGAGCCCCACCCGGTTGTAACCCGGGCGTCTTCATGGCACAGGGGGTTCGACTCCCTCCTCCACCACCGTCGCCCCTGTACCTCAGCGGACAGAGCAGCGGCCTCCTGCAGGTTCGAGTCCTGCTGGGGGCACCAGCGCCGACGGCCGTCGGCCGGGGGCGTTCTGCGGTCGTGGTGAACTCGGCGGACACGCCAGGCTTCCACCCTGGAGCAGAGGGTTCGATGCCCTCCGGCCGCTCGCAAGAACCGGCACCGGCACGGTGCCGGTCCAGGCCGATGGGACTGCTGGCTAGGTCACCGCGCTTTCACCGCGGGGGACCGGGATCTTTACCGGACTATGGTGGCCGTTGCTCGCCTGCGCCGGAGGGTGGGTGCGATTCGCTCGGTGAAACCTGACTTGGCTCACGGGTCACGATTTGATCGGTGTGCTCACACCGGTGGCCGGCGCCGCCGTGCGACGGACCGGGTACGGATCTCCGGCCGCCGGAGCGGGCGCTGGAACCGGCAGGCGGGGTCTGTGGTGTCCGGGACGGCGCGCTGCGCTGCACGTGCAGACCCAGCCAGCGCAGCCGGACGGACATGTCGCCGTCGCTGGCGCGGACCTGGTGGATGATCAGCAGCGTGGCGGCGAGAACCAGGAGCAGGGTCGCTATGGCGGCCACCCATGGGACGGTGTCGCCGAACAGAACGGACCACATGGCTGCTCACCGGGTGTGCCGAAGCTCGGACCTGGCTCGCGGAGATACCGAACTGCTGCCTGAAGTCACGGGCGAACTGGTCAGGTCGCAGGTAACCGCGCGCGGCGATGAGGTTCTTGATGGGGGTGTCGGCCATGGCCGGGTCCAGGAGGCTGCGGTGGCATTCGCTCAGGCGCAGCTGTTTGACCAGGCGCATGGGCGTGAGGCCGCTGTCGCGGAACAGCAGGTGCAGGGACCGCGGTGACAGGTTTGCGGCCTTGGCGAGCTGTTCGACGTTCAGGCCGGGATCGCCGAGGCGGCGGCGGATGAGGTTGCTGAGGTGGGCGATCCACAGGGTCTGGCGTGTGCGGGGGCTGATCCAGCTTGGCTGGCCCAGCCATACCCGAATCAGGCCGGTGACGCTCTCGCGCAGGACGTCCTCGAGTGTGGGATTGGGCGCTGGCAGGGCGGGGTCGAGCCCCAGGAGGAACTGCGCGATCAGGCTTCGTCCTGGCAGGGTCCTCGGGACGTGGGTGCTGGTCAGGGGACGGACGTCGGCGTGGGGAACGGGCACTTGGGATCGGGGGATGGAGAGCATGACCGCCCGCATCTGCGTGGGTTCCATGCCGTGTGTGCTGTCGCAGGGGCTGGACAGGTCGAACAGGGCCATGTCGTTGGCTCTGAGCGGGACCGGCCTGCCTTCCTGCTCGCCGATCATCACGCCGCTGGCGCTTAGGAAGACGCGGTAGCACTCCGGGTCGCGAGCCTGGATGAGGCGCTGGGTCCGCCTGGTCACGAGTTGGGCGTCGGCTGACCAGGTGACGTGTTCGAGTTCGAGGTCGCCGATCCTGGCCGTCGACATCACGGCGAGCAGGCGGCCGGGTGCCCGCCCGTCGACGGCCACTGGGGCCAGCTCGGTGGCGGAGGCCGCCTGGTAGTAGTCGTACCGGTCGAGCGGATGAACGCTTCTGGTGTCGTACAGCATCTGCATCTGCATGGCCGCCCCACTGACCTCGAACCGCCGGGAACCCGACCAATTGTCGGCCGGTTCCGCCGGTCCCGGCTTGACTGTGAGCGCACGAATGCGGACGTGGCACGTTCGAAACCGTGGTTACCGCTCCAGCATGAAGATCAAGCATCAGGTCGTGGCGTTCGATGCGGCCGAGTTGGCCGCCGAGAGCGAGTTCTGGGCCGGGCTGCTCGGGCGGCACGGTCGCCGCCGAGGCGGCCCACTGCGGGAGCCGTATCGCGTCGACCTCGCGCTCTGCCCCGATCTGCAACGTCATGCGGCCTCCTCCTACTCGGCTGTATGAGTCCTATCGAGCGCCGCCGCGTCACCAGGGCCGACACGCGGATGCGCCGCGCAGTAGTCCGGTCAATATTTCGATACCTGGATCGGCTACCACAGCACCCACGCCCCTGTAGCTCAGGTGGACAGAGCGCCGCGCTACGAACGCGGAGGTGCCAGATCGAATCCTGGTAGGGGGGTAACAGGCCGGCGCGGACTGAGCGCCGGCATCCAGATGCTCACGTGGCCCAGTGGCGAGGGCAGCTCCCTGTCGAGGAGACGATCGCGGGTTCGAGTCCCGTCGTGAGCGCAGGTTCCCCGACCACGCGCCGAGGAGCCCTTGACCGGCCCGCACTGGTGCCGGTCTTCGGATGCGAGGGAGACGGAAACCCATCCGCTTCGGGAGTGGAAAGACACCGCGTTCGACTCGCGGGCATCCGACCACCGCCAGCTGCACGCCCCGCAGCGTCAGTGCGGTGATTGTCTATGGCGCGTTGGTCCAGCGGAATGGATTCCCGGCCCTCACCCGGGAGACGCGGGTTCAACTCCCGCACGCGCTACGTGCGGGGTCCCGGCGAGCCACCGGGTCCCGAGGGTGGCCTCCTCCGGGTGGAGGGCCGCGCCACATGGTTCGCGGTGCTCCAGCCCCACCGAACACTAACCTTCCTGCGGCTCTTTACCTCAACGGGCAGAGCACCGGAGTGAAGTCCCGGGCGACAGGGTTCGAGCCTCTGAGGAGCCACCCACCATCAAGCGGTTGTAGCCCAACCGGCAGAGGCACTTGGTCGAGAGCCAGCCCAGTCGGGTTTCGACTCCCCGCAACCCACTCGCACACGTAGACATGCCTGTCAAGCTCGACCGGACGAGCACCCGTCTCGTAAACGGGAGGTACAGGGTTCGAGTCCCTGGACAGGCTCCACGCCGGCCACACCACACCCCATCGTGGCCCCCGAGCCCTTGTAGCCCAACGGAAGAGGCGACGCGCTCAGAACGCGTCCAGTCCAGGTTCGAATCCTGGTAAGGGCACCACACCACTGATCCCGGTTGGTGTAACCGGCAGCACAGCGGCCTTTGGATCCGCGAGCCCAGGTTCGAGTCCTGGACCGGGAGCCGGCGGCCGAGCGGATGCCCGTTGGTCCAGTTGGCATGGACACCGCGCTCTGACCGCGGAGACCGAGGTTCGAGGCCTCGACGGGCAGCACGGCCCCTGTGGCGGAACGGCAGACGCACGCGGCTCAAACCCGCGCACCCGCAAGGGTTTGCAGGTTCAACTCCTGCCAGGGGCACGCACGACATGGAGGGCTGGCCGAGCTGGTAAGGCACCGGATTGCTAATCCGTGGTCCGGGACATCGCGTCCCGGCGCGCGTTCGATCCGCGCGCCCTCCGCGCACGACAACGACGAGGTGGAGCGTGGCGGTCTGTGCAGCGCTCTGATGAAGCGACGGATCAGGTTCGACTCCTGGCACCTCGACCACCACAGCAGCGCAGATCCGTTGCTGTGTAAGGAGGATTGGCCGAGTCCGGGAAGGCAACCGTCTCGAAAACGGTGGTCGGCGTGATGAGCGTCGCGCAGGTTCAAATCCTGCATCCTCCGCAGGTCGCTAGCTCAACGGGCCAGAGCAGTCGCCTCTTAAGCGACGGGTACGGGGTTCGAGTCCCCGGCGACCTACTCCGCCGGCACGGTATACGACCGGCGCCGCGCGGGCCGCTAGCTCAATTGCGCAGAGCAGCCGGCTTTTACCCGGCGGGTTCGGGTGAGGCGCCCCGAATTTTCCGGACAGCTTTCTTAGGGATTAATTTATGCTGCGAGCTGTCGGTTCAGGTACTCGTTGTGGACCTCTAGTGGGGTCTTGTAGCCGAGTCCCGAGTGGAGACGTTGTCGATTATAGAACCCTTCGATGTAGTGCACAATAGCTTGTCGGGCTTCGGTGCGTGTGGTGAAGGTCATGCGGTGGATCCATTCGTTCTTCAGTGCGCCGAAGAATGATTCGGCCATCGCGTTGTCCCAGCAGATTCCGGTGCGGCCGACGGAGTGTCGCAGGTCCATGGCCGTAATTTTGGTGGCGAACTCGTAGGAGGTGTAGTTCGAGCCTCGGTCGGAGTGGAATATGCATCCTGGCTGGAGGTCGATGGTGCCGGCGGCGGAATCGAGGGCGGCGGCGATGAGCGGGGTTCTGTAGTGATCGGCGATGGACCAGCCGATCACCATTTTCGAGTAGCAGTCGATCACTGTGGCCAGGTACAGCCAGCCCTCGCCGGTGGAGATGTAGGTGATGTCGCCGACCAGTTTGGTTCCGGGCTCGGCGGCGGTGAAGTCCCGGTCCACCAGGTCGGGGATGCGGTGCTGGTCGTCCGGGTCGGTGGTGGTCGGCCGCCAGGGCCGCGGCTGGCAGGCCACCAGGCCCAGCTCACGCATCAGCTCCCGGGCCAGCTCGTCGGACACCTGCTCGCCCGAGCGGACGAGCACGGCGTGGATACGGCGGTAGCCGTAGGTGCCGTGGTTGGCCTCGAAGATCGCCGTGACCATCGCCGCGAGCCGGTCGCGTCGCCGGGCCGTCGCCGAGGGCGGTCGGTCTTTCCACTCGTAGTAGCCCGACGTGGACACCTCGAGCCATCGGCACATCTTGCTGATCGGGAAGTGGTCCTTCTCGCCGTCGATGAACGCGAACTTCGCGGTCACCGATACTCCTGGGCGAAGAAGGCGGCCGCTTTTCCCAAGAACTCGTTCCGCATCTTCAACTCGCGGTTCTCCCGCTCGAGTTCACGCAGCCGGGCCCGCTCGGACACCGACAACGGCTCCTCCTCGGCCGGGTGCGCCTTACGATACTGAGCGACCCAGTTCCCCAACGTCCCCGGATTGATCCCCAACTCCCGAGCTACCTGCGCGACCGGACGATTCCCCACGGTCACCATCTTGACCGCCTCGTCCCGAAACTCGGGAGAAAACTTCCTACGCCGTTCCGGCATTGACCATCCTCCATTCCAAACCAGACCTTATTAGGTCCACTGTCCGGAAAGTGGGAGGCTCGCCAGTGATGCGTGGTGTGTCTGGATGTGGGTGGTGGCCTTCTGCCTGCGATGATGCGGGTTACCACACCTTGATCATCGTCCCAACAGGAGGCCACCGGTGTCAGTGTCGCATGTTCAGGATTGGTGCTCGCCGGTTGCTGGTGGTCTCGGCGCGTCCGCGGAGGTCGGCTCGGATGTTGGTGTTGCTGCGGTGGGCAGGTTGGTTGAGATGCTGGGTCGGGTACCTGATCCGCGTAAACCGCGTGGGGTGCGTCATCGGATCGGGTCGGTGCTGGCGGTGACCGTGTTCGCGGCGTTGGCCGGGGCCGGTAACTTCCGGGAAGCGGGAGATCGCGCTGTGGACCTGCCGCAGGAGTTGCTGGCGTTGGCTGGGTGTCGTCGGCATCCGTTGGCTGGGTGTTATGTCGCGCCCAGCGAGGCCACGATTCGTCGAGTGGCGCATGAGATCGATGCTGACGCCGCTGATGAGCAGGTGTGTCGGTGGGTGCGGGAGCAGGTCCAGGAACACGCCGTGGTCACCGCGCTGGCCGCGAATGCCGCCGCGGACGCTGGGGCCAAGGCTGGTGGCCCGGGTTTGGTCGGGGTGGCCGTGGATGGCAAGACCGTGCGGAACACGATCGCGCCCGGCGGTCCGGAAGGCAGCGAGGTGAAGCTGTTCTCGGCGATGCTGCACCGCGAAGCCGTCGTCATCGCGCAGTTGCGGGTTCCTGAGGGCACCAACGAGATCACCCAGGTCGCGGCGCTGCTCAGGGATGTGGATCTGACCGGTGTGGTCGTCACCGGGGACGCCGCACACGCCCAGCACACCACCGCCGCGCACCTGACCCAGGACCGCGGTGGTCACTACGTTCTGACTGTCAAGGGCAACCAGCCCACCGTGCTCGCCCAGATCGTCGCAGCGCTCCCGCCTGCCGTGCCCGGCAGCGCGGATCACGTGGAAGAAGACCGCAGCAAGGGCAAGATCGTGCGCCGCCAGATCTGGACCGCACCAGCCGGCGGTGTTGACTTTCCCGGTGCCGCGCAAGTGTTTCGTATCCGCCGGGACACCTTCGACCACGAAGGAACCCGACTGTCCAAAGAGGTCGTGCACGGCATCACCAGCCTGACAGCTGACCAAGCCAGCCCCGAGCAGGTCGCCCAGTTCGTGCGCCAGCATTGGGGAATAGGTCGGGTAGGACCGCCGCATTGCTGCGGCGGTCCCCCCTCAGAACCGGGCGAGCGGGTTTCCCCGCACCACGGCTCAAGCAAGCTCCGAAGACGTTGCGGGTTGTGACACAGGTTTCCTACGGTCGCGGGCCTGAAGGCCGCGGTGGCAAGAAGCGTGCACGAGGCGTGTCTGCTTGCCGTCCGACGTGCTGGGCTGTCCGCGGTGGGTGAGATAGTCGGCGGCTATCGCTCTGCGGACGACACTCAACCACCATCGTTCCCATGCTTGCGGGGATTGCGGCGGCTGATCGGCGGTGAGCAGGTGTTCCCCACAGAGCGGACAACGACCGTCCTGCCTGGTGAGCAGGCGCAGGTTGTAGTCGTCCAGCGGGGGTTTCACCCGTCGCCGTCGTATGGCCCAGTAGTCGGCCAGGTCGGGGTCATCCGGGGATGCCCCGCCGGTGACCAGTTGGTGCCGGACGATGTTCGTCCAGGAGAATCTTACCATGTGGGGGATGTTCCCGCGCTCATTGACGGCAGCGCGGTTGCCGAACACCCACCGGTCATTCCTGAACTTGTTGAACTTGCCGAAGTAGCGTCGAACAATCCACTTCTTCGACTTGTTGGGGTGACTGCGGCAGGCCCACCGGTAGGTGAGCCACCACAGATAGTTATCCAGACTGGAGAAAATATGACTGGACACCACCCCACGGTAGTAGGCGGCCCAACCCCGAACGATCGGGTTGAGCCTGGCGATGACCGCCATCGCGTTCGAGCCGCGCAGTCTGCGCATCTCGGTGGCGAGCCGTTCCCGCAGACGCCCGACCGCCGCCCGACTCGGTTTGATCAGCAACTTGCCGCCGCGATAGCGGCGGACGTTGAACCCCAGGAAGTCAAACCCGGACTGTCCGACATGGACGATCCGGGTCTTGTCCTCGTTGAAGACCAACCCCCTGGGAGCCAGCCACTCGGCAAGCCGTGCCTTGACCTGCTCGGCCTGCTGCCGGGAGTAGCAACAGGCGACCACGTCGTCGGCATACCTCACCAGGATCGGAGTGCCCTCGACCGCTTTCCCGGCATGAACGCCGTTCACGCGGTAGCGGACACCTGCGGCTTCCTCCGCGCCATGCAGCGCCACGTTCATCAACAGCGGGCTGATCACGCCGCCTTGAGGCGAACCTTCCTCGGTTGGCGCGAATCCTTTCCCTGCCTCGATCACTCCGGCCTTCAGCCATGCCCGGATCAGGTCCCTGGCGGGGAACGACCCGAGCGCTTCGAGCAGCCGTCATGGTCGATTTTGTCGAACGCAGCCGATAAGTCGGCGTCCAGGATCCACACCCTCTTGGCCCGAGGACCGCTGAGCGTGTTGAACAAGGCTCCGATCGCGTCGGCACAGCTTCGACCCGGCCGAAACCCATACGATCGGGGTTCGAACCGGGCTTCCCACTCGGGTTCCAGCGCGTTACGGACCCGAGCCTGATGGCACCGGTCCATGATCACCGGAATTCCGAGCGGGCGTAGCTTCGCGCTGCTACCGGCCTTCGGAATGTGCACGCGCCGGACCGGCAACGGGTTCCAGGACGACAGTGTGTCGCGCACGCGCACCGCGACCTGCGCCCTGGTCTGCGGCGACAGGGCAACTTCCCCATCGATCCCGGCCGTCCGGCGACCTGTGTTGCGCTGGGTGACCTGCCGCACGCTGACCAGCGTGTTCGACCAGGACCGCAGCATCATCTTCTGCAAGGACC
Source organism: uncultured Actinomycetota bacterium (assembly GCA_963826035.1). Taxonomy (GTDB): domain Bacteria; phylum Actinomycetota; class Actinomycetes; order Mycobacteriales; family Pseudonocardiaceae; genus Actinophytocola. The sequence continues at coordinate 15,375 of CAWGVZ010000015.1, forward strand.
GGACTCTGGCCCAGTCCTTTTCCCGCGTCGCCTTGAAGATCCTCCGCCGCAGCCTCGCTACGTTGTCCTCGTGGACCCGCCAGTCAACGGCGTCCCAATCGGGTACGTCCTCAGGTCCGTTCACCGCAGTGGTGTCCAACTTGCCCCTCGGTTCACGAGGCCACATGCTTCGGCGTTCACAAGCTCACCTGCCCACGTCAGCGCCTTTTCGGGCCCGGCCGCCAGGACCGGCATCCGGCCGGTTACCCCGTGACCACCGCCTGGAGGAGCGGCTATGTCGTCACGGGTTCCCGTCGCCTTTCGGCGCACCGGCATCCGCTTCTTGGGCATCCTGTCCCGCCGAGGGGTTCCGCCCCTCTCACGATCGGCCTACCGAACTGTCCATCACCCGAACAACTCGGACCCGACGGGGTTTCCATGTTCCGCGCACACGAGATACGACCGGGGTGGGCGCCCCCTCTACCCCGAGGCCAGCGGTGTCCACACGACCAGCTGTTCCTCCTGATCGCCGCTCGCCGCCTCTTCCAACGGCCAGGCCCTATCACCCGGGTCTTCATCCCGTCATCCCAGGCTTGCATTGACGAGGCATCATCAAGGGTTCACTCACATTCGCCCGTCCGGTCTTCCCCTCGCCCGGTTGCTCCCCCGGACAGAACAGGGGCCCTTGGGCTTCTTCCTCAAGCTTCGCACCCCCACGAGCAAGGCCCGTGGACGCACGTCAAGGCGGGGACCGACCTCGAACACTGGTCAGGAGCTACACGTCCGGCATCACCGGCCTCCATCCCGCGAGCTCACTCGCAATACGCGACCTCATGTCGCACAAAACAAAATCCACTGGGTGCGCGACGTCGTCTACCGCGAAGACCACCAACACGCCTACGCCGGAACAGGCGCCCAGGTCATGGCCACCCTACGCAACCTCGCTCTCGGGCTACTACGCCTGGCCGGGATCACCCAGATCACCCGAACGCTGGAACATATCGCCGCTGACCGCACCCGAATCATCCCGCTCATCGCAGCCGCTACCAGCACAAACCGACTTTGACGTTCCCCTGCGTTCGTGCCAGAGGGCGATACCTTCCATCACCGGGATGACGTACGAACGAACCACGCGAGACAGTCCACAGATTTTCTCGGCAGTGATCGGGTTCCGCTTATGCGGCATCGCGGACGAGCCGAGTTGCCCGCCACGCACTCCCTCAGCAAGCCCACTGTTCCTAGGCCCAGGCACCGGCGATCATTACCGGATCAGTGCGTTCGACGTGCTTGGTGCGGAAGAACTGCTGCGCCTGCTGACTGATCAGCCCGCTTACCTTCGTCCCACGCAGCCTGACGAGATGGTCCGCCTGCCGCCATGGGATTGAGACTCGACGGCGCTCCTGAATGAGTGTTCTACACCTTAGAATGAAGCGATGGCTGAGGGCTCCCCGACCTACGACATCGCCGTCTCGTTCTCCGGACATCAGCGAGAATACGTGGAGAAGGTCGTCCGAGCGTGCGAAGCGCTCGGAGTCCGGGTCTTCTACGATTTGAACGAGGCCGGGCAGCTGTGGGGCAAGAACGTCATCGCCGAACTGCGCCGGATCTACGGTGGGGTGTCCGCCAGCTTCGTCGTTCCCTTCCTGTCGGAGGACTACCTCGCCGGGGGATACCCGCTCGACGAGTTCCACACTGCGATGACCTCGAACGTCGAGCGTGGCGGCGGATACCTGCTGCCGGTGCTGATGGACGACGTCGACGTCGACCCGGAGCTGCTCAACCCCGCTGTCATCTACCTGCGCAGCGCCGACTACGGCCCGGCGGAGCTGGCGCGCATCATCGCCGGCCGGGTCGCCACCGCCCGTGCAGAGCAGCATAGTTCTCGCGACGTCGCCGGCCTTGTCCGCGACACCCGGCCGCTCCCGGTGTCCGAGACGTCCCGCGGGCCGAGGCAGTTGCCCATGGCACCCCGGTGGCACGTCGCCCGCGAACGGGAGCTCGGTCTGGTGGCTGCCGCCCTGGATGACGGGCCGACGCGGCTGGTGGTCATCGAGGGCGTCGGGGGAGCGGGGAAGACGACGTTGGCGTTGCACTGGGCACACCGCAACACCGGCCGGTTCCCCGACGGCCAGCTGTTCGCGAACTTACGAGGGTTCGACCCACGAGCCGCTCCGGTCGAGCCGGTGACAGTGCTGCACGGCTTTCTCATGGCCCTGGGTGTCGATCCCGCCGCCGTGCCCGGGGAGGAGGATGCTGCTGCCGCACTTTTCCGTAGCCTGGTCGCGGGCCGGCGGATGATGATCCTGCTGGACAACGCCCGGGACGCCGAGCAGGTGGTCCCCCTGCTCCCGGGCAGCGCGGCGTGTGCGGTAGTGGTCACGACGAGGCGGCGGCTGGCGGCGCTGCGTGTGCGGGGCGCCAGTGTCGTGCGGCTGGAGATGATGGGTGACGCGGACGCGCGGGACTTGCTGAGCCGCCTGCTGGCGGACGATGGGGTCGACGCTGAGCCCGCGGCTATCGGCGGCATCGCACGGCGGTGCGGGGGGCTGCCGCTCGCGCTGACGATCGCCGCCGCGAGGGTGGCCGCGCACCCCGGATTTCCGATGTCCGTTTTCGTCGACGAACTGGACGACGAGACGTCGAGGCTGAGCGCGTTCGACGCCGACGACGCAACGAGCTTGCGAGCCGTGCTCAGCTGGTCTTCCGCTGCCCTGGACGAGCCGCTGAGGGAGGCATTCGGCCTGCTGAGCGTGGTGCCGCTCGGTGAGATCGGCATTATCGCGGCGGCGTGCCTGTGGGCGGTCCCTGCTGCCCGGGCGGCGGGCATGCTGCGGTCGTTCGAGGCGGCAAACCTGGTGAACCAGCACGAACCGGGACGATTCCAGGTGCACGACCTGGTGCGCCTGCACGCGGCCGAGCTACCGGGAGCGCACGATGCGCAGGCGGCGCTGGGCCGGCTGGTCTCCCTCTACGCCTACACCGCCCGTGTGGCGGACCGCCTGCTGTACCCGTACCGGCACGCCTGCGCTCCGCCCGATCTCCCGGACGGCTGCGAGCCGTTTCCCTTCGCCGACGAACCCACCGCCGTGACGTGGTTTCGGGTCGAGCACGCGTTTCTGGTCGCCGTACACGAAGCCGCGGCCGACCTGGGCTGGCACGAGGCGGTGTGGCACATCGCCCACGGACTGGACACCTACCAGTTCCGCCTGGGTTTGCTGGCCGGGAACATCGGCGCATCGCGGCTCGGGCTGGCGGCAGCCCTGGCGATCGGGTCGCCGAGACTGGTTGCCTCGTCGCTGCGGCAGCTCGGACGAGCATGCACGCGAGCGGGCGAGCTGGACGAGGCCGAGCGGTGTCTCACCCGGGCATTGCACGTTGAGGGGGAAGCCGGATTCGTGATGGGACAGGCGCATGCCCACCACGACCTGCAACGGGTCCACGCGATGCGCGGCGAGCACGGGGAAGCGTTCCGGCACGCGACATCCGCGATCGAGCTGTACCGGGCGGAACACAACCCGGTCGGCGAGGCGCACGCGCTCAACGCGCTGGGATGGCAGCACGCGCAGCTGGCGAACTTCGACCTCGCCCGCGAACACTGCGAACGGGCCTTGAGCCTCCATACAGCTCACGGCAACGCCAGTGGTCAAGCAAGCACCTCGGACACGCTGGGGCACATCGCCCGCATGACCGGTCGCCTGGGCGAGGCCGCCGAGCATTTTACCGCGGCGATCCGGCACGCCAGGCAGCTCGACAACCGCTTCGGCGAAGCCGATCACACCGAACACCTGGCCGACGTCCTCTCGGCCCGCGGCGACCGCGACGACGCGCAGGCGTTGCTGCGTAAGGCACACGAACTGTTCCTGGCCCAACACAGGCTCGCCGACGCAGACCGCGTACGGGCTCGGCTCCACAGCCAGAGCCAGTCGCGCTGATGTCTCGGCCCGGTCATCGGTCATCGTTGTCATCCACGGGTCTGCCACGAGCTGCTGGTACCGTGGTCAGCCTTCCGTCACCGCCGTGAAAGGACCGCGTTGACCGGCAGTGACAGCGCGAACACCGCACCTGATCGGCTGGACGATTCCGCCCTCGGCTTGGTGCGCGCCGCAATCACCAGCCTGGTCACGGGCCATCCAGTGCTCGGGCTCGCCGGCGCGGTGGCCCGGTTGTGCGTCGAGCCGGTGGGTACTGGCGTCCAGGTTCGCGTCGACGTCGCAGGTTGCAAGCCGGGTCCCGGCAGGCTGGTCGTCCGGGTTCTGCCGCCGGACGTGGACGACAGCTCGCTCATCGAGCTGCTGGACTCCGCGCCCGTGGACTCCGGAACCTTGCTGGCTGTGGTCGGCGCGGGCCACTCGGGCGTCCCGATCCCCGCGATCAAGGCGTTGCGCCTGCTGGCACGTCAAGCAAGCACGACCGAAAGCGCCGACGAGTTCGCCGGGGGCGTGCTGCGATCGGACCGGCGATCCTCGGCACAGCGACTTCTCAGCGTGCTCAACGGCAAAGCTTCGACAACGGAACAACGCCAGGTGCTGCACGCCAAGTTCCGCCGGATGTGGGTGCCTCGACCGACTGCGCTCGACGACCACATCCGGGTGCGGCCCGGACGGCCGGAAGAAACAGTGCAGGTCAGTCACCTGGTTGACGAAGTGGTCCGGAAGTGGCCGGGTCCGAGCGACCTGTCCGCTCCGTCTCAGGATGAGACTCAGCACTTCGAGCGGGTTTTCGCCGTCCCCGAGCTCGGCACTCCCGCCGAGCGGAGGACGAGACGCGCCGTCATCGACCAGCTGGTCGCGCTCCTCGCCGAAACCCGTGACTCGGTGCGCGTGGCGATCGTGGGCGCTGGCGGCATGGGCAAGTCCGCGCTGGCCGTCCGCCTGTGTCACCTTCTCGAAGAGGGTTATCAGGTCGTCGGCTGGCTCTCGGCCACCGACGCCGGCTCCTGGCAGGGGTCCGTCACACTGCTCGCCGAACGGCTCGGCCTGCCGGACGACGCCCCGGCAGCGGTCTTTGACGCGCTGGTCAAGCGCCGGCCGGCCCTGGTCGTGGTGGACGACGCCCGCGAACCGACCAAGTTCGCCGCGACGTTGCCGACGAGACCAGGGCTGCACGTGCTCGTCACCTCGCAGTCGGTGCGGTGGCGGTCGTCTTCTCACGTCGTCGAACTGGAACCGCTGAACATCAAGGAGGCGGTTGACTATCTCCTGGCCCGCACCGGTGCCGAGGACGAGGAGCTGGCTCGCGCCGTAGCCGAGAAGGTCGGCGGCTACCCGCTTGCGCTCGAACAGGCCGCCGCGGCCGCCGTGGACGGGCTGTCCTTGCGAGGCTGGCTCGAGCGCCATCAGCACCGGCCCTCCCGCGGGGTGTCCACGCTGCGTGACGCCTGGTACGTGCGCATCGGCCTACTGCGGGAACGCCACCTCGATGCGCTCATTCTCCTGCGGGTCCTCGCCTGCGCGGGAAACGGCGCGGTACCCGCTGGGCTCCTCGGCGCGCTCCGTCTCGACCTGGGTGACGAGGTCGAAGCGTTGAGAAAGGACACTGCGCGGCGAGATGCCGCTGTCGCCGAGTTGCGCACCCAGGGGCTGATCCGGACCGGCGCCGACGAGGAAACCCTGCTCGTCCACCCGCTGCTCGCCGAGCTGGTCCGAGACGACGCGGACTTCGACGTCATCCGGACCGCGTTGGCCGTCGGTGCGGCTGCGGCCGACCTGATAGACGAGCTCGACATCGATGACGCAACACAGTGGTCACGAGTCCTGGCGTTGAGCAGCGCAGCCGTTGCGGCCAGCCGCCTCGTCCATCGCGAGCCTCGAACGATCTCCACGCTCGCTCACCGCGGACGTGGCGATGGCGTTCGCGAACCACGCGCTCTGGCTTCCTGCCGCCTACCTGCACGAACGCGCTGCCGCGCGGGCCGCGTACCAGGCCCGGCTACTCGCGCTGGCGCTCCATGGCGACAAGGCCGCAGCCGCCGCGGTGCGTGACTGGTCCGGCGAGGTGTCCGACGCGTTGACCAACCTCGAGCCGGACGAGCTAGTGCCCGCCGCCGAACTGGGGGAGGTTGCCCGGGGAGAACGCAGCCAGTCGGCCGCGCGCTGGCTGAATGAGACGGCGGCGCTGCTCGCCGACGTGGACGTGCCGGCCGCGGAATCCTACGCCCGCCGCGCGGTGGAAATACTGCCGCGGCGCGGGCCTTCGACGTCGTCCACGGCCGAGATGCCCTGGCGCGAACGGGTGCGGATCGAAATCCTCGACAATCTCGGATTCCTGACTGCACTCAGAGCACAGCATCGAGAAGCGTTGCGGATATTCGACAACGCGGTGCGGTTGCAGCGTTCCTTTCCAGGTGGGAACGACGACTCCAAGCACACCGAGCTCCTGAACGACCGGGCTCTGGTGTTGTTGGACGTGGGCCGCTACGTCGACGCCATGCGAGAGTTCAAGCTTGCCGCGTCGGGCGCGCTCGATCATCCAGACCCAGCTGTCGAGCACAACATCGCGAACAACGTCGCCAAGACTGAACACTTCACTTGGCACCTCCGCGAAGCGCACGGACGACTGCGTCGCGGACTGGACTGGCTTCTCGACCGCTCCGCTCCGCACGACCTCAACGTCTTGATCCAGCAGTGCAACCTGGGACTTGTCGATTATGACCTGGGCACCACCGGTGAAGGGTTCGAACTGGTTCACGGCACCTGGAAGACGGCTGCAGACCGGCTGGGGGAGGACGACCGTGAGACGATGATCCGCCGGATGATGCTCGCCAATCTGCAGGCATTCCGTGGTGATTTCGCCGCTGCGAACGACGCGGTGCTCGCCAATCTTCGCCTCGCGCAGGCGCAAGACCGGCCAGTACTCGCCGAGGCTCTGGTTCTCCGCGCCCAATCGGCATGGCTGTCCGGAGTCGCAGCCATGACGCCGGACGCGGTGAAGGGACTGGCGAAGGACGTCGTCGATACTTTCGACAGGCGTGGCGCGCACGCGGCGTACGCGCTCGATCTGCGGACTGCCTGGGTGTTGGCCGGGAGGAGCCGTGGAGCGGACGACGGCGATGTCCGCGCCGCGGCGCTCGCGGTGCGATTGCGGGACGCGTCGGTTGGTGCCGTACACCCTGCTGCCTTGCTTGCACGAGCGCGGCTGGCCCTTGTCAATTCAGACCGGTCAGGTGGCAAGAATCCGTTACGCACGGGCGTTGCCCGCAAACTGCTCACCAGCTTCGACTCCTTATACGGCTCGACGGCCGGGGGTTTCGACGCCGAGCTTGCGAGACACGGGCAGCCGGCGGTGGATGTGGCGCGGCCCGGCTGGGAAGCCGGCCGACTGATGCATTTGCTTGCCGCCGACGTGATCGACCTCGCCGCGGGGGAACAGCTCTGCTGGCAGGCCAATGCTGGTCGGCTGGCTGCCCTGGCCAGGTCGAAGGAGGCCGGGGTTCCGATGCACGATTCGGTGTCAGGCAGCGCAGCCCTTTACGGCCGGTTTCATCCCTGGACTCTCTTGCGCGAAGCGACCGCAGCCGTGATCAAAAACGATCCGGAGCAGTTGCGATTGACACTCACTGCACCAATTTGGGCCTAGGAGCAGCAGTTGGACCACCAGTCAGCCAGCGTCGAGCCGCGTCCTGTGTTCGTCGTATGGGCGCACAAAGACTACCAGTTGACCGACGCGGAGAACGAGAGCTGGAAGACCACCGTCTACGACTTCGTGCACTTGCTTGACCAATACGTCGACGTCGATGCGGATATATACCATTACACGAGCGAAGGCGTGGACTGGTCGCTCTACGGTCCGCGTGCCATGCGGGTGGCGGACACCGTTATAATACTCGGCAGTAAGCCGTTCTGGGAGCGCTGGAGAGGTGAAAATCGACCTGAAGAGGGTGCTGGCTCGGTGCGTGAGATCGACGCATTGAAGGGGATGTTCAATCGGAACCAGAGCGAGTTTCAGCGCAAGGTTGTAATCGTCCTGTTGCCAGGTGCGTCGACGGAGCACATACCAGACGAATTGCATCGGGTTACCTACTACAGAGTCGCCAGCATCGACGAGACCGGCATCGAATTGCTCTTGCGGAGGTTGCTGCAAAAGCCGCGGCATACTCAGCGTGCAGATAAGGTCATTCCTGACCTGCCCGAGTATCAACCGCGCCTTGCTCGTCGGGAGATCTCAGCCCTTTCCTTCGATATGCCGGACGACAGGGCGGATCTCCTGGCAGAACAGCGCACCCATCGAGGTGCCGATTGGAACCCGCCACAAGACAAAAGTAACGAAGCGGTACGCGTAATCGGTGAAGCCGCAGAGAGCGCGTTGGAGATGAGGATGCCTCGGGTAGCTCCAGTGAGATTCAATGCGTATGACACACTTGAGGCGACTTTGGCTCGTGTTGGCGATCTGTTCAGCCGGGCGTCTGGCGAACTGGAACCCTTCGGCTACGCTTGCCGGGTGCGAACATCGGGCGATGCCGTCCATGTTCGCGTGGAGACCCAAGGGCAAGCCGTGTGCGAACTGAGGCTTCGGTTCGATGACAGCGGATTCGGCGAAGACAGGCTTGCAATGAGCTTTGCGTGGCCGCGAATCACGAGCACCGGGATGAACGGCTGGATCACTGCGGCATGGGACTCCGATTCTCGAGAGGCGAAGGTAAAGCTGAACGACCTGGGTACAAGCGGTTCGGAAGACGCACTTCTGACGGTGGATGAGCTGTTTCGGGTTCTTTGGCAAAAGATCGTGACGTTCATCGAAGGGCGAGCGGGCCGCTACAGAGGTTGAAAGGCCGGGTCTATGGCGGTGGACATGCGGGTCGACACGAAATCGGGACACCCCGCGCAGCACCAAGCCAAATGCTCAGACCGGTAGCAACCGCGACGTCCGATCCGATCTTGGCTTGCGTCGCGCCCGCATCGGTCAGCAGGACAGGGTTGCCCTGAAAGCCGTCGCAAACAGAGCGTGCAATGCGGTCGCGTCCCGTACCGCTGAGATGAGAAAGCCGATGTCGGCCGCCTGGTAGCGGTCGACTCCGAAGAGTCACCTGGGCGGATCCATACGGCGCGAGGAGCTTGATGCGCTCGTGGGTCGCTGCGGGCCCAGGTACGCGCGTGAGGGCGTGAAGCGTGGACCCGTCGACCAGCTTGCCATCGCCAGCTGGGGTAGTGCGAGGAGAGTGGTCCGCTCGACGACTCGCGTCACCGGCGTGAATCACGCCGCACCTGCAATGCCGTCATCGCGTTCTCGTCGCGGCCGTACCCAACAACGGTGCCCGCAGCAGCGCGTCCGTAGTTCAGGCAGAAAAGGAACAGATTCGGGCGGAAATTATCCACGCCTTGTTGGTAGCGCGAGCGTACCTCTTAGCGACTTGGAGGTAGTTGCTCGATTTGACTGGAGGTGCGCGTGATTACTCGGGTGCTGGCTGTGGTGGTGGCGCTCGTCGCGTCCCTCGTCGTAGTGGCTTCCGGCAGGCCTGCGGCGGTAGCCGCGCCTGCTGCCGCGCCGTCGGTGAGCGGGGTGTCTCCCGCGTCCGGGACGTCGATGGGCGGGACCGTGGTCACGGTGACCGGGACAGGACTGGGGGAAGCCACCTCGGTGACGTTCGGCGGCCTCCCGGCCGAGTCCGTGACTGTCCAGTCCGACACCGTGCTCACCGCGGTCGCCCCCGGTGGGGCCGGGACGGTGGAATTGCGGGTCCTCGCGGGCACAATCACCGGGACCGCCGGCCAGTACAACTACCGGCCAGGCGCGCGGTTCTCCTCGATGGCACCGGTACGCGTCCTCGACACGCGGACCGGCGAGGGGCCTGTCCGCGCCGGTGCGAACATCTTGCTCGACCTTTCCGCCCGCGTCCCGGTCACCGCCACAGCGGTCGTGCTCAATGTGACCGGGACAAACGCCACCCGGGCGACCTACGTGACGGCTTGGCCCGCCGACCAGCCGAGGCCACTGGCGTCGAATCTGAACCTCGCTGCGAGGCAGACCGCCCCCAACCTCGTCACTGTCGCGGTCGACAATGGGCGGCTGCGGCTGTTCAACGACTCCGGTACGGTCGACCTTGTCGCCGACTTGGCAGGCTACTACTCCCCCGCCGCCAACACGACCTTCACCGCCCAGGCACCCGTCCGCGTCCTCGACACCCGCTCCGGCACCGGCGCGCCGAAGGCCGCCGTCGGTCCCACAAGGACGATTGAGCTGGACCTGTCGGCGCAGGTGCCGGCGTCGGCAACGGCAGCCGTGCTGAACCTGACCGGGACCAACGCCACCTCGACCACGTTCGTCACCGCCTGGCCTGCGGGAGAGCCGATGCCACTGGCGTCGAACCTGAACCTGGTGGCGGGCCGGACCACGCCGAACCTGGCGACCGTCGCGGTGACCGGTGGGAAGATCCGCCTCTACAACCGCGCGGGCTCGGTCGACCTGATCGCCGACCTGGCGGGGTACTACAGCACTGGGACCGGGGCTGCGTTCGTGCCGATGCCCCCCAAACGCGTCCTCGACACACGCGACGGCACCGGAACGCCGTCAGGCAAGGTCGACGGCGGCGGGTCTGTACTCGTGGACATGGGCGCGGCGATCGCTCCAAACGCGACCGGCGCCGTCCTGAACGTGACCGCCACCGAAGTCACCGCCACCACGTTCGTGACCGCCTGGCCACACGGACAGAACCGACCGGTGGCGTCGAACCTCAACCCGGTGAACGGGAGTACCTCACCCAACCTGGTCGTCGGCGCGGTCGGCGACGGTGGGACGGTCGACCTGTACAACCGCTCCGGCAGCGTCCACCTCATCGCCGACCTCGCCGGGTACTTCGTGCCCGACCTCGGCCACGTGAGCACTGACGTCGAGGCCAAGCCGAACACCGCAGAACCGGCGGCGGAGCAGGTCGTCGACGTCACCGGCGACCCGAACGGCCAGCAGACCACGACCCTGGCCCCCGGCGCGTCGGTCCCCGCTGTCGGCGGCCAACTGGTGACCCCCGGCGCGGACGGCGTGCTCGGCAAGGTCACCGCCGTGACCCCGCAGCCGGGCGGCGGCACCGCAGTGACAACTACCCCGACCTCACTCGACCAAGCCTATTCAGACTTCGCCGTATCCCTCGACCGCACGCTCACCGACGAGGACGTCACCCTGATCGAACCCGGCACACGCGCCCAGGCCAACACGCCGTTCAAGCTCGACCTGAGCAAGGCCGCCTTCACCTGCACCGGCGACAACGGCCTGTCGATCACCCTCATAACTGACCTGACCAAGATCCACGCCCAACTCGACCTCGACATCCGCAAGCCGTCGATCCACTTCCTGCTCACCGTCCGCCCGACGTTCGACCTCAACGTCGCCTTCACCGGCCAGGTCAGCTGCAAGCTCAAGAACGGTGGACTGCTCAAGGCGAAACTGCCGATCCCAGCCGCGCCATACCTGTCGGTGGTCATCCAGCCCGCGTTCCAACTGACAGCCGGCGGGCAGGTCGGGGTCAACTTCCGCTGGGAGCCCAACCTGGTGTTCGGGTTCGACCGCAGTCCAGGCGTCAACCAGGACGTGCACACAATCGGCAGCAACAGTGATGTGCGGGTGACGGCGAAGGCCGGGTTCGAGGTGTTCGCCGGGCTGTCAGTCGGGATCGAACTGGCCGGCGGGCGGGCCGCCGTGTCCGGAGAACTGGGGCCGGTGCTGACCAGCAGCGTCGACGCCAAAGGGTGCCGCACCGTCGAACTGGGACTACGCGCACAGATCACCGCGTCGGTCGACCTGTTCGTCGCAAGCTGGTCGATCACCATCGCGGGGGGGACCTTCCGGAACACGCGACTGCTCGACACGTGTAGACCCGGCCCCCGCTCGTGGGGCACGAATTGGCGTGGCGATCTCGGCGTGGGCACTACCGGCAACGCTTCATCCGTGCCGGTGCAGCCGCTGCTGCCGGAAGGGATCACGAAGATCTCCGGCCAGATCGCCCTGCGCAACGACGGCACCGTCTGGGCGTGGGGGCCCAACGGGTGGGGCAACACCGGCAGGCCGCCATCGGAGTCAGTGCCCACCCCAGTCCGCGTTTTCGGCCTGCTCGACGTGGTCGACATCGAGGGTTCCGGCGGCACCAACTACGCCGTTCGCCGCGACGGGACAGTCTGGGGCTGGGGGTACAACAACAGTGGCCAGCTCGGCTCCGGCCGGTGGGGCCAAGGCGGCACGCCGACCCCCACCCGTATCCCGGGTCTCACCGGTGTCGTCTCAGTTTCCGCCGACCTCGCCGCCTACGCGATCCGCAACGACGGCACGGTGTGGGGCTGGGGCCAGCGCGACGACGTCCTCAACACGACCACCGGCTGCTACTGGCCCGGCCCCTGCCTCACACCGCCCATCCGCGTCCCCGGCCTGACCGGGGTGACCAGATTCGCCGCCAGCATCTTCAACGACTACGCCGTGAAGTCCGACGGCACGGTCTGGGCACGCGGCGACAACAACCACGGCCAACTCGGCCTCGGCGACACCCAGCCCAGAGCCGGGTTCACTCGCATCCCCAGCCTCACAGGAGTGCTGCAAGTCGCCGCCGCCAGCTCCGCCGCCGTGGCGGTGAAGACCGACGGCACGGTGTGGGCATGGGGCGACAACTCCGCCGGCGTCCTCGGAGCCGGGCCCACCTGCCTGACCTGCAAATCAACCACCCCAGTCCGCGTCGCGAACCTGTCTGGCATCACCAGCGTCACCGCGGCCGGATGGATCGGCATAGGCACCGCCGCCCCATACCGCTACGACTACGCCATGGCCCTACGCAACGACGGCGTCGTCTTCTCCTGGGGCGACAACTCGGGCGGTAAGCTCGGCAATGGCATCTACTGCGGCGGCCAGATCTGCCCGACCCCCACGCCGCAACCAATCCCCAACCTCAACCGCGTCAAGCAGATCGACGCGGCGATCGCCAACGGCTACGCCATCGTTTCCTGACATCACGTGGTCGTTTCTCGGAACAGTGGCGTTGTCGCAGTCCTGCCAGCTCCAGGTCCTATCAGGACACTGCCCGAACAGCAACCAAACATCCGGGCCTTCGTGCTCCGACTCCTCACCGTCGCCGACCGCCACCGCACCTCCCTCCAGCCTGATGGACTCAGCCATCGTGCGCGACCTTGCAGGACGTGGTCGTCGACACCATCCGCTACCGCGGCCCTCGATGACGCGTGCACAGCGCCGGCATGGCAGGTGTGCCGACGTGGCCACAGGACCGGCGTCGGCCACGATCCCGCGCGTGCGCGTCGACGGTTGGTCGCGTGCTTACCGTCCGGGCGCCCACGGCAGGTTTCTCCGTTTCGGATGAGTCGGCCGTAGGGCTTGGGGTGATCGGTTCGAGCGCGAGATCCAGCAGAGCGGTGGCGGCCTGTGCGGGTGTGGGGGCCGCTGCTGACGTCCCACACAGGGGGGACGTGGGGTGTGTTGATCATGCCCGGGCAGACGGCGGCGAGCAGGATCTCGTGGGGGAGGTCGTGCTCGCGGCGATGTTCGGCGACAGCGCGAACCGTGGCCACCTGGCCGATCTTGGAGGGATGTTGACGAAACCGGGCAGGCACCGGCGCGGGCACTGCCGTCCTTGACCGCGTCCCGCCACCTGGCGACGTGCTTGTCAACCTCGTCCAGGGTGGTCAGCCCGTCGGAAGCGAGCGTGCGACACGGGCGCCAGGTAGTGCAAGGGTGCCCAGTGAACTGGCCACCACAAGCAGTCGGCCGTTGTCACCCAGGAGCGGCGCGAAGGCCTGCAGGACGCGGGTGGTTCCGAAGTTTGACTTCGGTGTAGTCGTCGATGACGGCGCGCGGATCGTCATCGGGACCGACCCGCATGACGGCGTTGTTGAACACGATGTCGACGCCGCCGTGCCTTCGCTCAGTCACGTGGTGAGGCAATCGGCGCCCTCGGGATCGGCCACGTCGAGGATCCCGCCACGGACCCGGCGCCGCCGGGCATGGCCTCGACCGCGTGGGTGACCCGGTCGAGGTCGCGGCCGGTGAGGTAGACGGTGTCCTGAGGCCCCGGCACTGGGCAAGTCCCTCGACGAGAGCTGGGCCCAGGCCCTGGGTAGCGCCGGTGACCAGAGCGCGGTTCGCCGATTGGGTCATGCCGTTCTCCTAGTACGGCAGCCGCACTTTCCGGTTGGGCTATGTTCGCTGGTCACGGCGTAGTCGGGTGCGGTGGTGGTACCAGCGGGCGCGGGCTTGGTGGCGTCGTCGCCACCAGATCCAGTGCAGGTGATGGGTTTCAGGTAGATGTCGACGGGTGACCAGCGTGAAGAGTCGTTTGATCTCGGCGACGGTGAGCGCGATCAGACCGAGATCCTCAGGTGGCTGTTGGTCGGGTGTGGTGGGCAGGATCGGTGCTGGCGCCCGTGTTTTGGCTTGAGCGGCGGTGACCGCGCAGACCGCGAGCGCGGCCAGGGTGAGCACGATGTGACGCAGCAGCGCGGTGTAGAGACGGACCTGTGAGTGGTCGAGTCCGAAGTGGTCTTTGCCGAACTCGAAACCCTCCTCGACTGGCCACCGCAAGCAGGCGACCCGGACCAGGGCCATCAGCGTGATCGGGCGGCCGGCCGGGATGTGGCAGTAGTGGAAGGCCAACTCGTCGGTCTGCAAGTGCTTGCGGATCAACAGAAAATGTTGAGCGCTGGTGGTCGCCAGCCAGGCCCAGGCGTAGGCGCGTTCGCCTTTCGAGCCGGTCACCGAGCAGACCTGCCACCGCCGCTGGTGCTTGCGGCCGGCCAGATGCGTGGTCACAGCGGCATCAGCGCGCATCCGGTTTCCTGCCCTCAACTCGACCTGGAAGGCACAGCCAACGCGCATCACGTATCCGATTCCGTTGTCTTCCAAGAACGTGCGGAGTTTCCCGGCGCGGCCGTAGACCTCGTCGCCGGCGATCCACGGCGGGATCGACTGGTCGGCGATCATCTCGGCGAGAATGTCCTGCGCCAACTGCGACTTGGTCCTGAACTCCACCGCGGCCGGGATGCCCAACGCCGCGCGGCGTTCGGCGTCGGTGAGTTGCTCCTCGGGCACATAGATGCGGGCGCCGACCAACGCGTGCCCACCTGGAGTGGCGTAGGAGCAGTAGACCGTGTTCACTCCGTTGGCGACCCGGCCCGCGCAGCCCATGTACTGCCGTTTGGTGCCCGCAGTCGAGTCTCCCTGCTTCTCCTGCCCGGACTCGTCCAGCGCCCCCACCCGCAGCAGCTGTTCTCCCAACTCCTCGACCACGAACCGGCGCACCACCCCTTGGGCCTGGTCGTGGTCCCAGACCGCGTGGTTGAGCAGTCGCTGCGTCGGGTCCGGGGTCAGATCGCCGGCATGCTCGGCGATGGTCCACCCGTTCTTCCGGGGCAGGTCGCTGATCAACGCCGACATGTACTTCCCTGCCTGGGTAAATGGCTTCACCCGCGCAAAGCAGGGCTCGAGCCGTCCATGCAGCAGGGCCAGGTTCGACACCGCTAACTCGCCCTCTACCATGGCAGCCGCAGCCGCCCCAGGAACTTCTTGCGTCACAACTTGATGATCATGGGGCGGCTGCCCCCATGATCATCCGGGGCCAGTCAAGCCTCCGACCAGCCAAGATCATCAAAGTGCGGCTGCCGTACTAGCCGGGACGGCCACGGTTCGGGTGGTGGCGAGCATGGTCACAGGCGCTCCGCGTCATCCGTGACTAGCAGGTGAATCCCCGTAGTCGGGACGAGCAGGTGATGTCTTCGACGAGTGTGTGGACTGCTGGTCCCATGCGCCATGGCTGCACTACCTGGAAACGGAAACTTTCATGGAACTGGGGGCCGCTTGGGGCGGAACGGCGATGTATTAAGCAGAGCCGTAACGCCGGAAAGGTAGACACCTATATGTGGCTTTGGGTTCTGTTCGGGTACGCCGTATTCGTGGCGATACTTCTCGGTACGGCCGTATTTGTGGCGCTGTTCGGCAAGGATGCCGAACGGCGGGCATCTGGTTATCGGGTGCTGAAGCTCATCTGGTTCGGCGTGACAGGCCCCGCTGGCCTGGTCGCCCTGATCGTCCAGCTGTATGAACTTGGTTTGATTTGAAATCTATACATGTGGGCCCCTCTCGGCGGGCGAGAGGGGCCCACATGTGTACTCACGCGGGGTTGGCGGTGGTCTCGATGATGAGGTACTCGTCGTACCCCTCGTCGGCGCCGGACTGGGAGGGCCCGGCGGCGGGATCTGGACTGGAGGGCGTCGAGGTGGACAGCAGTTCCTTCGCTTCCTCGCCCACCGAGTCGATGGTCGCTTGTTCGACGTCCTCGAGCCGCATCACCCCATGGTCGGCGGTTCCGGCTCGTTGGTAGACGACGGTTGGGTGGCCCGAGTCGACGTCGTTGAACACGAAGTAGTCCTCACCAGTGTCGTTGAGGGCGCGCAGCGCCTGCTCGATGGTCATGGTCAGCGGCGCCGTCGTGCCGGCTGGGCCTTCATCGTGAGGCACTGCGCTGTGCTGCTGCGGGTCCTCGCCTAGGGAGGAGCCTGTCCCGGTGACAGCGGTGTCCGCGCGCAACCCAGGCGCACGCGTCGGGAGGGGGAGGTTCGTCGCCGCGTCGCTGGCGCGGTCTGTTCCATTGACGGACAGTTTCCGTTGATCACGGTCTTCTGCATGGCGATAGTCATCCTTTGCGAGAGAATTTTCATGGAGTGTCTGCACTTGAACCACTCCGTCCACGGCCAAGAACCTGTTCGGTGGACAAGTGTCGCTGTGTGGACGGATCATTTCGTATAGGCCGGTCAGGGAGGCTGTCTCCCTGTCGCGTTCAGCCGCGAGTTCATCGAATGCCTCCCATGCAAGTCGTCGTACTTGGTCGAGCGTCAGGCCGTGGTTGGGGATGAGATGCTCAATTAGAGCTGCGAGCAAATCGCCCTCAAGGTCGGACTCCGAATTGAGTACGTGTGGCAAAGCCACCACGAGACGGCATTCGGAGTATCTGGATCCTTCCTGGTATCGATTCAGCCTTGTCTTGTCCCACAGGCGTAACAGTTGAGAGGTACAGGGGGACCGAGACGATGTCGGGCTGGTTGAGGAGGGGAGCAGGAAGACCCGGAAGGCCAGTCCTGTCCCCCCTCCAATGCGGGTCGTCAGCCGCGCCATAGGCGACAGCATGCCTGCCATCGCCGTCCCCTTGGGGACTCGGATGGCGCTGAGCGTGCCGCTGCCACGCGGTTTAGCCATCGGCACACCGGAGATGCCGAGCAGCGCCCACAGCAGCCACAGCAGGGTCGGCTTCCGTGGGCTTCCACCGGGATCCATACCACCGGGATCCATACCACCGGGATCGGCTTTGGCCAGTCCGGCGAGGCTGGTCAACAAGCCCGTCTTCGCGGCGTTGTACCGCGTGACGTCCAGGATTTGCTGCACCTTCGCGAGCGCCGAGTCGATCAACTCGCCGGATTCGGTCTTTGCCTCCTCAATGATAGCCGCGGCCCGCCGGATCGCCGCACCAACGATGTGTTCGGACCGCTCGAACTCATCCGTCGGGCAGTCCAACAACTCGCGGGGAACGATTGCGAGCTCGTCGAGAAGCTCACGCGCCTCAGGCACGTGGTGCTGCTCGGCCACGCGCAGCCACTTCTCGGCGTCGTCGAGGTCGCCACGGGAGATCAATCCCTTCGCGAGTGACAACGCGGTGTCCCCGAGTTCGGCACGGATCGCTTCGCGCTCCGCTGCCGTGCGCTGCTCGGGTGTGAACCTGCTGACCCGTTCCCGAATCTCGGCGGGCGAGGGCACGGACAGCTCGTTGACCCACGACACCTCAGGACCGAGCTCGCCGATCAACTGCTCGAGGTCGTCCTTGATCACGATGGCATCGTTGCGGTTGTCGCCGGACTTCTCAGCGCTCATCGTGCCTCCTTCGGGACGATATAACCGGCCTTGGCCAGGGACCTGCGGGCAGCCATAATCCCCCGCTCGACGTGTTTCTTCGCTACTGATCTACTCACCTTCATTACAGTCGATATCTCCGGATAGGTCATCTTGTGGACGTGCCTGAGCACTACCGCCTCACGCTGCGAATCCGTGAGGTCGTTTTTGATGGTCTTTTCAACGGCCCGTAACAACTGGCGCCGCTCTTCGTGCTGACCCAGGTCAGGTTCGTCCACAACCTCGCCCGCGACGCGGTCGAGTTCGTGTTGTTCCAGGTAGATCGGCGCTGAAGGCTTGCCGGCCTCGCGCCAGTAGTCGACGATCTTGTTGTTTACCACACTCCACACGAAGGTGTTCCAGTCCTTCGGATGCGGAAGCGTTTCAAATCTGACGAGCACCACCTCCCAAACCGTCGCAATCAAATTCGCCAGATCGGCATGCTTAGGCATCTTTCTTGCGACGTACAATATTAACCTGCGGCTATGCCTCTCATGCAGGACTTCGAAAGTCACTGGGCCCATGTCGGCCAGCGGGTCGTTTCGGGGGGAGTCGATCACGACTGCGTGGCCTCCAGCTTCACGAGGGCGGTCAGAGAGGTGACACGGCGTTGCCATGCGGGGTGAGGCCCCGCGAGGACGGCGAAGATCACTTGGGGCCTCTCCTTCGCATCGGTGGGGACAGCTGCGTCTGCTCTATTCGTCGCCAGTTCGGCTGAAGTGGCCCCCACCACCGGCGAAAATCTTGAATCCGCCAGCACGAGGGCCACCGCCCGGGATCATCTGCCAGACTGCATCGGCGCTGGTCGCAGCCCCGCAGCCACACTAGAACCCCAACAAAGTGACTTGCATCACATCTTGGAGGGTGGGGCACTGGCCGGCGCGGAGCGCGCTGAGATACTTGTCGGGCGGGTCGTGTCGACGGCGCCGACGTGAGCAGGCGAGCGTTCTTGTGACAAGTTTGGCCCGTATGGCCCCTGATGGGATCTAGATACAACCCACACGTGAACTCTCGCGCAGCCTGTATCGGCGGCTCGACCGCTCGTTGGGCGACAACCGCGCCGGGCAGCGGATCTTGCGCCTGTACGCCAACCGCTACGTCCGGCGCGGCGACGGCATCCCGCCCCTGATCCCGCAGGTGTACCTCTGCTACGACCCCGTACACGCATGTGCACCACGCGCCGGCGCGCCCCCACTGCCTCGCCCAACGCATGGACTTCCTGCTGATCTTGCCACAGCGAGTCCGCATCGTCATCGAGTGCGACGGCCGGTAGCACTACGCCGGCGAGTCCGGCGCGCCGTCCCCTCACGGTAGGGCGATGTGGGCCGCCGAGGACCGCTAACTGCGGCTACGAGGTAGCCGCTTCGGCGCGCCAAGCTCACCGAGAACCTCACCACGGACAAGCTCTTGCTGCGTTTCTTCGATCAGTTTGCTGAGAGCTACTCAAACTAGCTCGCACTCCTTGGCCACATCGTTCCGAGCCAGGAGAAGACCCTTTGGAACGCTACTATCGACGGTTCGGTAGCCCGACTGCCTCTGGCCCGGTGGCGTGAGTCTGGGGCCGGTCTCGCGGCGGCCTGAGCACCGAGCGCCTGAGGTCCGCGCCTTGGGGCGCCGGTTCTGTCACGGGTGACGGCTCCGGGTTCGATGGAGGCCTGTCAACTTCGCGGCACATCACGTTGAGGTCAACCATCGCGGTCGTAACGCGACGGACGATGACAGCGAACTAGCGGGTCACAGCGCACTGGTGTTCCGGTTCGGTGTCGCGGTAGGGACCTGGCGGGACGTCATCAGTAGACATGATCAGAACATCGGGTGCGGTGGAGAAGCTGCGATGACCCGGCAGGGGGCGCCGATGCTGTCGCTGATCGGCGGCGCTGGTCAGGGCATGCGGGCGCCGCGGTTGCGGAGGGCGGTCGCGGACGGCACGGTGGCGTTGGCGGTCGGTTCGGCGGTGCTCGGCGGGTTCGGTGTGGAGGCGATCAAGTCGCTGGTCACCGACGAGGCCGGCGGGTACGCCTGGTGGGTGCTGGCGTTCCTGGGGTTGGGGTTGGTGGCGCTGGGCTGGTGGTTGCGGCTGCGGGTGGAGCGGCCGGCGCGGGTCGGTGTGGTGGTCGTCGCTCGGGATCCCCGCCGTGACAGGGCGAAGGCTGACCAGCAGGACGATGCGGCGCAACGTTACGTCACGGTCCCGGACCGACTCGGTTGGCGGGTGGCGACCGAACTCGCTGGGCGGGCGAGCGATGCCGGACTGATCGACCGGGTCGCCGGCCAGGTGCACGCGGGGGTTGTCGCGGCCAGAACGTTGGCGCGTGCCGAGGCGCGGATCGACCTGGTGCCGATTGTGCCGCTGCATGCGGCGTTCCGGTTGGGCGCGCGTCTGGGGCATTCCCACGCCACTGAGCTTGTGGTGCACGCGGCTCGGCGGGCGCCGGAGCAGGGTTACTTCGCCGCGGTGCCGCTCGCGGTGCGGACCTCTTCGTTCTCTCCACTGGTAGCCGAGCCGGTGGAGGTTCTGCCCGGCGGCGATCCCAGGCACGTCGCCCTGGCGGTGAATCTTCAGGGGCTGGCGTCGTTCCTGGCGATGGTGCGGGACGAGTGCCGGCGAGTGGGTGTCGGCCGGTTGCTTTACCTGCACGGCACGGACTATCTGACGTCGGATGGGCGGACGTTCACCGGTGTGGTGGACCAGGTGTGCGGGGCGTGGCGGGACGCGCCGTTGTCCGACGCGGCGAGGACCGGTCAGCACGCGATCTTTCTGTCCGGTCCGGTGGCGATCTCCTTGGCGTTGGGGGCACGGCTCGCGGCGGCCGATTCCGCCTCGTGGATCGCTTACACCTACGACGACGCGACCAAGCGTTACGAGCCGATGCCCGCCGGGCCGGTCACGGCCGGCTGACCGGGAACGAACGAAGGAGACCTGGGACCGATGCCGAAGCATGTCGTGCTGCTTGAAGCGGGTGGCAAGCAGGATTTCATCTTCACCAGCAACAAGCAGGCGGTGAACATCGGGGCCAGCGAGCTGATCAGCCGGTCCGGCAAGGATTGGATCACCGACGCTACGGCAGGTCTCGATGGTGTCGACGAGCTGGTGTTGATGTCCGGCAAGGCGGTGCTCGTCGTGTCCGACCTGGACACCGGCCGGCGGATCGTCCGGCGCGTCACCGAACGCGCGTTGCGTGAGGCGCCTGGCTTGGACGTAACGGGGGCGGTGTGCCCGATGGCCGAGTCGCTGGGCGACACCGTCCGTGCGGCGCACGAGGCGCACCGCGCTGTTCGCCGGGACCGGCCGGCGCGGCAGCTGCGGTGGCCGACGCTGCCGTTCTCCCAGCCGTGCCAGTACTCCTCGCTGCCCGCGACCGCTGTCGGGCGGGAGGGCGCCGAGGACCTTCCGCGTTCGGCGCCGATCGACGCCGCCTGGCGCACGGGTTCGGAGGGCCGGGACCGTATGGCGACCGACCTCGGGATCGGCGAGGCGTTGCTGGACAAGCGATATCTGGACCGGGGCGTGCGCAACGCCGGCTGGATCGCCGTGGTCCACGCCGACGGCAACGGCATCGGCGCACTGTTCGGTCACCTGGCGAACATCGCCGACGACTACACCTACCGCGAGCTCTACACGATGCTCAGCCCCACGCTGGATCGCATCACCAAAGACGCCTTCCGGGAGGCGGTGACCGCCGCGCGGCGACCGGCGGCACCCGAGGAAGTTCCGGCGGACTGGGTACTGCCGATCGTGGTCGGTGGGGACGACGTCACCGCGATCATGGACGCCCGGCTGGCGTTCGACACCATTGAGCGGTACCTGATGCGTTTCGAGGAACTCAGCGCCGAACCCGAGGTGGCATCACTGCTGGACATGCTGTGGAAGGACTCGGGAGCGCCGGGGACGGCGCCGTCGGGTTTCACCGGTGCGGCCGGCGTCGCGTTCGTGAAGCCGCACCACCCGTTCAGCGACGCCTACCGCCTGGCCGAGGAACTGTGCGAGTCGGCCAAGCTGCTGAAGAACGTGGACGGTGTCGCGCGCGGGGCGCTGGATTTTCACGTGCTACACGACTCCGTCGGCCGGCCGCTGCGTGACCTGCGCGCGGACCAGATCACCGACGACACCGAAGGACGCCGCCTGCGGCGCTGGGCCGGCCCCTACCTGGTCGGCGCCCCGGTCGCCGGGCACTCCGAACGCCACGTCTCCCGGCTCAAGGACGCCGTCAAGGAGATGCGGGCCACGGCAGAGTCAGCGGCCGTGTTGCCACCGGGGTCGGCGCACCGGCTGCGTACGGCGCTGGTTGCCGGCGGCACGGCGATCGACCGCGAGTGCGAGCAAGTCGAGGCTTGGCACGACGACCCCGAACCGTTGACGGCGTTCCTCGACGCACACCTGCGCGTCACGCCCGGGCCGCTGCCGCGCGCCTCCGGGGACACCAACCTGCCGTTCACCCGGATTGTCGACGCGCTGCATCTGCTGGACATGGAGCGTGGCACAGCGGGCGGCGAGCGGGACGGCGCGGAGCCCAGCCACGCCGAGAGTGGGGTGCAGCGGTGACGGAACTTGTTGATGGAACCCCGTTTCCGGTCACGGTGAGGTTCACCAGTGACTGGATGTGCGGCACCGGCACGGGCCGGTTCGGCGCGACCGACCGGCAGTTGCTGCGGGACCGGGACGGTCTGCCGATGGTGCGGGGTAAGGCGCTGGCCGCGATGCTGCGTGACGGAGCGGAGACCGTCGCCCGGGGCCTGGACGACAGCGCGGAGGGAGGACTGTGGCAGGCGTGGGTCGCCTACCTGTTCGGCAGCCAGCCGTCGGTGGAGCGGGGGACTGCGACCGGCCCGCCGCGGTCGTCGGTGCTGTCGCCGCGCGGGTTGCGGCTGCCGGCCGCGTTCCGCGCGCACATCGGCCACGACCCGAGCACGTCACTGCTCGCCGAGGCCACCGTCGTGCTGCGCGCCGGGGTGCGGATCGACCGGGTCACCGGGACCGCGGCCGACGACATGCTGCGGGTGGAGGAGCGGGCGCGCGCCGGCCTCACGGTCGAGGGTCAGTGGACGGTCACGGCCGGCACGCCGGGACAGCCGGTCCCGTGGGAGGCGGAGCTGTTGCTGCGAGCGGCGGCCATCATGGTCACCGCGATCGGCGGCAAACGTCGTCGTGGCGCGGGACAGTGCGAGGTGCGGATCGGCTTGGGCGGCCGGGACCGGCTCGCCGAACTACTGGACCGGATCGACGACGCCGCCTGGCCACCGCCGCACGACGCGGTGGCGCCTGCGCGGTCACCGTTGGGCACGCGGTCGCCGGACGTGCTGCGGCCCGTCGCCGAGTTGCGGATCACCGCACTCAGCCCGTTGATCTTCAACCGTGGTCCGCTCGGCAACATCGTGCTCACCGAGCAGTTCGTACCCGGCAGCACGCTGCTGGCGCTGGTGGCCCGCGCGGTGCGCGGCTCGGCCACCGACGCGATCACCGGCGGCCGGCTGGTGGTCACCGATGCCACCGTCGAGATCGACGGCGCCCGGTCGCTGCCCACGCCGCTGTGCCTGACCCGGCCTCGCGAGGATACCGACGGTCCGTGGCAGAACCTGTTGCTGACCGCGGTAACCGGCAAGAGCACCGCACCCGACGCGTTCTGTGTGCCCGGTACGGCCGACGCGGTGTTCGCCGAGCCGCGGATCGTCGAACACGGACACGGCGTGATCCACGACGAGAGCCAGCGGCCCACCGAGGACTCCGGCGGCCTCTACATCAACCGCGCGCTGGACACCGGCACGGTGCTGCGCGCCCAGCTCTGGGCGACGTCCGATGTGGACATCGACACGTCCCGGATCGCCGGTGAGCGCTCGCTCGGCCGTTCCCGCAAGGATGACTACGGCCATGTGTCGGTCGAGGTCCTGCCACTGGCGGCGGACCCGGCCGACATGCCGCACGACGGGCATCTGACGGTGTGGCTGGCGTCGGACCTGTTGCTGCGCGGCGAGAACGGTCAGCCCGATCCGTCCGCGACACGCCTCGCTACGGCGCTGGGCGCGGCGCTCGGCGTCACGCTGGCACCCGCTGAGGGGTCGGCGCACCAGGTGCGACGCCGGGAGAGCTGGCAGACCCGCTGGGGACTGCCGCGCCCCTCGCTCGTGGCGCTGCGGGGTGGGAGCGTCTTCCGGTTCCGGATCACCGGCGAGATCGACGCCGCCGCGTGGCGGCGGGTCCAGTCGAACGGCCTCGGCGAGCGCACGCCGGAAGGCTTCGGGCGGATCGTGCTGAACCCGCCGATGCTCCGCCACGAGCGGGTCGACTCCCGCGCCGCGCAACCCGAGACGAACGACCTGACCGCGAACGAGCCGGCCGGCGAGGTCGACGTCACGACGCTGCTCGAACACGGCTGGCGGGCCGAGCTACGGAAACGGGTGCTCACCGCGGCAGCCGACGACACGACGCGCGGCACCCTGCTGAAGAAGGGCGTCACGCCCGCGCAGCTGGGCTCGCTCCGCGCGCTGGCCAACCGGCTCCCGGAGTCGACCGAGTCGATCCGGCAGTGGGCACACGGTCGGCAGAAGCTCGCCGCCGTGCTCGGCACCGACGGGCGTGCGTTGTGGGAGCTGTTGGACGTCGCGCCGCCCACGGCCGTGGCCGGCGGACTCCGGAACGAGACGCTGCGGGCGCTGCTGGTCGAGGTGGCGCGGATCGAGGTCTGGCGCCAGCAATCAGGCGGCAGAACCGCAGGTAATGGGGAGGGACAGTCGTGAGTCGAAGGGTCCATCAGCGGTGGGAGCTGACTGGGACGCTTGTCGCCGAGTCCCCTGTCCGGGTGGGCAACGTGGACGTGGCTGGTGAGGGTGAGCTGCGCCAGGCACGCGACGGTCTCGACCGTCCGGTACTGCCGGGCACCGCGCTGGCCGGCGTGATCCGCGCCGGACTGGCCGGCCAGCTCAGCGACAGCGAACTCTGGGGTCGGCTGGCGAAGGTGGAGAACGGTAAGGAGACCGACACCGGGCACGGCTCCTGGGTGGCGGTCGATGACGCGACGGCCCCCGAGGACACCCCCGCCGAGCAGCGGGACACCACCTCCATTGACCGGATCACCGGCGCGGTCGCCCGCGGTCACCTGTTCACCCAGGAGACCCTGCCGGCCGGAACCCGGTTCGGCTTCCGCATCACGATCGACGACCCGAAGCCGGCCGAGGACACCGAGGCGGCCCAACTGCTCGCCGCCGTGGTCGACCTGTTGGCCGGCACGGGCGTCCTGGTCGGTGCGGCGACTTCTCGAGGATTCGGCCGGGTGCGGCTGACCGACGCTCGCCAGTCCAGGGCCGTGCTGGCGACGCGCGCAGGGATGCTCCAGGCGCTGCGCGGCACAGTGCCGAGCGAGAAGATCGACACGAACGACCGGGCGACGCCGCCGAGCGGCACGGTCCGGGTGACGATCCCGTGGCGGCCGCGCGGACCGCTGATGGTGCGCGTGGCGGCGGAGTCGGTGGCGGTCGGCGCGCACCCGCAGACCACCAGTGTGGGCGCGAACCAGCGCCGGCTGGTGCTGCCGGGCAGTTCCCTCAAGGGAGTGCTGCGCGCACACGCCGAGCGGATCATGCGCACCGTGCACGGCATCGACGCACCACAGAGGCTCCTCGACCAATTGAGCGACGAGCGCCTGGCTCCGGTCATCGCACTGTTCGGCACCGCGAACGACAGCAAGTCGGGCCGGGGCAGGAGGGGCGCGCTGACCTCCCACGAGTGTCTCGGCCGTGACCTGATCGCGGACGAGAACTGGACGAAGATCCAGCAGCTCAAACAACCGAAGCCGGTAGCGCGCAACGAGGGCGCGTCGCACGACCGCATGGAACTCCACCGGTTCGCCGAACGACTGGCAACCCTGAACGAGAGCCTCGGCGACGACGCGGGCATCCGGTTCACCGTGGCCCACCACGTGGCGATCGACCGGTGGACCGGCGGCGCGGCCGACAACCGGCTGTTCGCCGTGCTGGAGCCGGAGACAACCGGCGACGCGCCATGGAACGACATCGTGCTGGACATCGACACCCGGCGTGCCGGCGAGCACGCGCTGATGCTGCTGCTGTTCCTGCTGAGGGACCTCTGCGACGGCTGGTTCGGCCTCGGCTACGGCACCACCCGGGGCAACGGCGCAGTCTCCGTGTCCACACAGGACATTCGGTTCACGGGCGCCGACGCCACCGGCGCGTGGTCGGACGTGACCGGTCGCACGCTGGCCGACATTCTGGCCGACGAGGCCGTGGTGGCACGGCTGACCGAGACCTGGCCGCCGGAGAAGGGAGAAACACCGTGACCGCAACGCTTTCCCGAACGACCGCAGCCGAGGCACTGGCCAACTTCGCCAGGGCGGGCGGCGAGATCGTCGGCTTCCTATACAGCCCGGTCGACGCACCGTGGTTCCGGATCGACGACGGGGCGCCGGTCGGCAGCGACGGCAAGCGGGTGGACCTGACCGGGGTGTTCGAGCTGCGTGCGTTCGACGGCACGCGGGAACTGCGGTGGTGGAACGTGTCCGGTGGTGCGGGAGACCAGTTCGTGCTCGACCACGACGCGCTCCCCGACGGCTGGCGGCCCGGCGGGACCTACGAGCGGATCCTGTGGGGCGCGGTCCGCTCCGGTGGTCCGCAGTGGACGGAGCTGTTCGCCGCACGGATCGGCCCGCTGCACGTCCCGGTCGGCGGCTCCCCGGCCGTGCATTCCACCATCCAGCTCGGTGTACAGGAGTACTGGGTGGAAGACGAGCACGGCAACGTGTCCGTAGTGGACGAACGGCTGGTCGGACTGACCGTGGCCGAGCCGACGAAGAAGGAGCCGGTCACGTGAGCGAGCCTGCGAGTGAGCACTTCCTCAACCCGTACAACTTCGTCTCCCTCCCGCCGCGGCCGCCGGCCGCGCACCCGCTCGGCGACGGACCCCCACCGGGTCACGACCGCTACCACGAGGACCGGTGGTCCGGGAGCATCCCGATCACCATCACCACCGTGACGCCGCTGCTGATCCCCGACCACACCGACGCCGCGCGCCGGGAGACCGGCGCCAAGGCAACCCCACCGCTGGATGTGCGGGTCGACCATCAGGGCCGACCGATCCTCGCCGGCTCCGCTGTGAAGGGCATGCTGCGCAGCGCCTACGAGGCCGTCACCAACTCCCGCCTGAGTATCTTCACCGGCGACCTTCCTCTGGCCATCCGCGCGAACGCCAACGACGCACTTGACCTTTTGCCGGGTTGGGTCTCGGAACGCACCGAGCTTGGGGGCCGGATCACCTGGGTGGATGCGCTGAAACCGACCAAGCCGATTGACGGCGATGACAAGAAGAAACCCAAGGAGAAGCCAGAACCGAGCCCGATTGTATGGGCACCCATCGATCTCCTGGGAGCGCTCGAGGACATGACCAGGGTCGTGGCGTGGATCGAGTTGTTGGACTATCCGAAAGGGCCGGCCAGGATCTGGCGAACGATGGCGATCGCCAGGTCCGGCGAGGATCTGCCAAAACCTGACGCATTCAAGCCGAAGGACAAGAAGAAGTCCCCCTTTCGGAGTCTGGGTTACCCATTGGTCAAGGTTCAGGCCATCCTGCACCGAACGAGAAGCAAGTTCCCCGCGGAAGTCGGGCCGGGCAAAAAGAAGAACGAACGGCTCGTCGTCACCGAGGTCATCGACAAGCACCTCGCCGAGGTGGTCTTCAACGACGAGCACGAGGGTCTGCTGACGCCGAAACTCCTTGCGTCATGGCGGCGGGTGATCGACTCCTACGTCACGGCCCACAAGCACAAGCCCGAGCACGAGCTGAACGACAAGTTCGGCACCTACGTGACCAGTCCGAAGAAATGGCGCGAACTCGACGTGGGCCGAACGCTCTATGTGGAACTCAAGGGGCGCAAGTTGTCGGCAGTGCTGCCCGCGATGATCGGCCGCCGTCCTTTCACCGGAACTCCTGGCGACAACCTGCCCGAGGATCATCATCCGGCGACTTCCTGGGAATCGCTGTCACCGGCGGACCGCGTGTTCGGCTGGGTACATGTCCGGGACGGGAACTCAACCGCGAAGGAGCCAGGTGCCCGCGACGCCTATCGGGGACACCTGCGGATCGAACCCGGTGACCGGCACCCGCCGGAAGGCCAGGTCGACCGATCGATCGGTCAGCTGCCGCTGACCACCCTGAACTCACCCAAGCCCGCCCAGTTCCTGTTCTACCTGGGTGACAAGAACGGCAAGCCGCTCGAGGGCAAACCCAAGCAAGCCAGCAACGGGTACCGGAAGGAGCCCAACGGGCCGTCGAAACAGTTGCGCGGCCACAAGGTCTACCTGACCCACCGCGACGTCGTGGGCGACACCGACTACTGGACACCCTCTGCGGGTGCCGCGCATCGCCAGTACGAGGCGCCGAAGGGCAGCAGTGCGGACGTCGTCACCACAGTGAGCAGTTGGGTCAAACCGAAAACCACGTTCTCCTTCACCATCCGGGTGGACAACCTCAGCGCGATGGAGCTGGGTGCGTTGCTGTGGCTGCTTACCCTGGAGAGCGAGCACTACCACAAGATCGGACTGGGCAAGCCACTCGGCTTCGGTGCGGTCGAGGTCGCGGCCGACCTTGCGCAGGCGAGGCTGCGTAACGGCGAGGCGATGTGCGAGCGGTACCGGTCCCTCACCGAGACGAGCACCGCCACGGCCGACGAACTGGTCACGCTGCGCGCCGAGTTCACGGCCGACGCGGCCACCGCCGCGGTTCGAACGGAGTTCCTTGCCGCGGCGCGCGGCTACGACGGCTTTGCTGTGCATTATCCGCGCACTACGGTCGAACCGATCGCGGAGTCCTACGACTGGTGGGGGGCCAACGACAGGAAGGAAGCAGGAAAGCAACCTGCCCGCCACGCACTCCCGCAACTCGGCGACAAGGCGCCACGCCTCCCCTACATCCCCGGCGGCCAGTAGGAGACAGCCGGCAGGAGCGGACAGCAAAGCCCTACCACGAACCGTACTCACGGTCGTGACCAGCGGTCGGGTCGACCCGGGCGAGGATCTTCTGGCCGGCGGTGAGGGCCTGATGCCGGCGGCGGGCCCGTTCCGCCTCGACGCGCCGGTCGATGTCGTCGCGCAGTGCGACGAACTGGTCGGCCAAGCGGGCATAGGGCCACGGTGCGGGTGCGGCCACGGCCGGCCAGGTACGGGCCCGCACGGCCAGGAGTCCGATCAGCTCGGCGGCGGAGAAGTCCGGCGTCGCGGCCAAGCCGACATCGGTCATGGTCGTGCGCACCAGTTCATCGATGTCGTGGTGGGAGTCACCGTGGCTCGTCGGCAGCTGGTTGCGCACGGTACGGAGCACCGCGAGCAGCCTGGCCACGACATGCCGGTCCCCGCGCAGGCCCGCGCTGAAGGTCTGCCAGCGCATCTTCGGGTCGGCGCCGAGCGACGGCGCGGCGCGGACACCACACTCGACGCCGGCGAACGCGCCGAAGACCGCCCGGGTCGTGTGACCGGCGTCGGACCTCTCCGTCGCGAGACGGGCCCACACGGCGAGCCGGTCCGCGGTCAGCCCGAGCGTCCACGTCGTCGGATCGACACCGGCCGGTGCGCCGCCTCGGCAGAACACCGCGGCGGCGAGGTCGCGTACCGCACGCGCGAGGTCCCGCTCGTCCGCGCACGCGTCCAGTAGCCGCGCGGCCACCTCCAACTCCACAGTGGACAGTGCGTCCGCGGCGAGCGCGAGCAGGTCCTCCCGCGCGCCGAAGCGCAGCGGCAGCTGGTGCATGGCGTCGCGTTCGGTGAGGTGCCGCAGGAACAGTGGCACGCCGTTCTCCCTGGCGAGCCGGTGCGCCGCGACGAGCAACGGCAGCAGCATCGCCTTGGGCCCGGTGGGCATGACGACAAGCGCCGCGACGTCACCGCGAAACCGCTGACGCAGCAACGCCTCCGCCGCGGTGTCGTCCCATGCGGTGTCATTGATCCGGGTCCACTCGGCATCGGCGAGGTCCGCGGCCATCTGCTCGGCGACAGTGTCGCTGACGCCCGCACTGCCGAGCACCAGAAACCGTCGGGGCACTTCCTCTCGGCCCAGTCCCAGATAGTCGGCGACCGGCTGGTCCACTCCGGTGTCCGCGATGTCGTGGAGCAGCCGCTGATGCGGCGGGTCCGGATACCGGCCGGCGATGCGCAGGTACCACGCGGTGGTGGCCGGCGCGGACGTGACGTCGGGCAGACCGGCGCCCGGGCCGGCACTCGATAGGCCGTCCAGGTGTGCACGGATGCACCGGAGGTGGTTGTCGTGGATGGACGTCATCCGGTGGGTGGCCTGCCCCGCCTTGTTGAGCGCCGTGGCCGCATCGCTCACCAACCACTGCCCGCTGGGCTGACCGAGAGAATCGCGAACGTCGACCGGCCCGGTGGCGGCCGTGCGATGCACGAGCGCGAGCAGTTCGCCGAGTTCGGGTCGTCGGTTGCCGCCCTGGCCGGTCCTGCGGCGCCACTGGGCGGTGGCCCACGCCTCGAGGTCCAGCGGCGGC
Source organism: uncultured Actinomycetota bacterium (assembly GCA_963826035.1). GTDB lineage: Bacteria > Actinomycetota > Actinomycetes > Mycobacteriales > Pseudonocardiaceae > Actinophytocola. The sequence continues at coordinate 45,707 of CAWGVZ010000015.1, forward strand.
GGCAACTGTTGGTCGCGCAGTTCGTGGTAGCGCGCGAGCACGTAGCGCCGGATGGTGAACGCGCCGGTGACGTCCCGCTTGGCGAGCACGTCGGACACCAGCAGCCGCAACCCGGCGGCGGTCGGGGCGGTGTGCGCCCGATGCCGTGCCGTCGCCGCGTTGCGCAGTACCTGCCGTTGCTCGTCGGTGAGGCCGAGTGTCGAGAGCTCCGCCATCCGGGCGAGCGCGTCGTGGAACCGCCACCGGCGTAGCAGCGGCACGATCGGGTCGAGTCCGTCCGACGCGAGATCCGGCGCCAGTTCACCGGTGGTGCCGTCGCGTTCGGTCAGGCCCAGCAAACTCCACGGCACACCCGCGACGGTGGCCGCCTCGATCGCCCCGAACGCGAGTTGGGTGGACCCGCTTCCCCAGGTCACCATGGCCCGGTTAGCCGGCCCCGCGACGAGGTGGTCGCGCAACGCGGCGACCACGGCCCGCTCGGACAGTCCACTTCCGTCAAGGTCGCTGATCTCGACCACGGTCGGCGAGTCGAACGCCCGGCCGTAGAGGGCGGGCACCCGCACGAGGGCGTCGTGGATCGCGTGGGCTACATCGCTGGTGTGGTTGGTGCACAACAGAAGCAGGCCCACGTCGCCGTCGAGCGTCGGCGCGAGCGCGCCAAGCGGGGAGACGGTTCCGGTGCGCGGGCCGCGCCAGTCCAGGTCGACCAGCCGAGACGGCAGCGCGTCGGCGGCCAGGTCGCGGACGGTCGCCGCCCGCGTCACACAGAGGTCGCGGGGGTCGCTGTTCCCGGCCGGCACCCCGAGATCCGCACCGCCGACGGTGTGCAGGAACCAGGTGGGCACACGTCACCGTAGCCGACCCGCCGTTCGGTGCAACTGCAGCGCCGCGTCGGTGATGTCCCGCAACCGGTCATCGCCGAGAGCCGCCGGTGGCACCACACCCACCGCCGCGAGCGCCCGGAGATGGCCGCGAACAGGTTCTGCGGCGTTCCGGCGCCCCGCCGTGTCGGCCAGGGCGTGCGCGAGGGCGTGCTCCTCGGACAGTTGCAGCGCCAAGCCAGCGGTGACAATCCGGTCCAGCACCGCGTCCATCGCCCGCGCGGCAGCCGGATCCGGCATGTCCTCACTGGGGCTGTCGCGCGCCGCGACGGTGTGCAACCGTTCCCGTTTGCCGAGCCCCGACTCGACGTAACGCTCCCACCAGGACACCAGAATACCCACACTGTCGCGCTTGCGGGCCCCGGGCCCGTCGGCGGCGGCACGGACCACGGGAAGATCCCGGCAGGCACCGCTCAGATGGGACTCCGGACTGCCGCCGAACCGGTCGGCGCGCAACTCGGCGAGCCGACGCAACAACTGCTCGTCACCCTCGAGCGGAGCGGCCGAACCGGCCTCCGACACGATGTCCACCAGCAGCATGCGTTGCTGATCGGTGGCCAACGCCCGCCCGATGACACCGGTGGCCAGTTGCTCGGGCTTCTGGATCGACTGGCGTCCACGCCGCTGTCGCCGGGCGTCGGGGACGGCGCGAAGCCGGCAGTGGGCGCGGGCCAACGCACCGTAACTGCGCACCGTCGCCGGATCACAGTCGGACAGATAACGCCACACCGCGAGCAGCACGTCGACGAACTCGTCCACACGGACAGCCACCCGAGACAACGTAGGCCTGACCGAGGTCGAAAGTCGCGTCACAACCAAGTGTGCCGCGAACGGCATGCAGCTGACGCCGGCTGGCGCGGGTCTCGGCGAACACGACCCGGGCGACCGACAAGACGTCGAGCCCGCGCACAGTTGAGGAAAGCATCGAACACCACCGTGGTCGGTGGAGGCACACCGGCCGGTGCGGTACTCCACCCCGCTCCCGCAAGGGAAACCGATCAGCCACGTCGAAGCAGTGCGATGACGCCGACCAAAGCCCGACAGAACTACACCAGCACTGTCAACGCACCCACCACGAAGGCGAACTTGTTGCACCGCCGGAAACCCGGTGTCAATTCGAGCAAGGGGCGGTACGACACCTGTCCATTCCGAACACGAAAGCCCGGCGCCTCAACGGAGTCCGGCCTTGATGACCGGAGCCCGCTGCCGGTTTCAGCCTTTCACCCCGCTCTACGAGGAGGCATCAATGGAGTCCGGCCTTGGCAGCCGGAGTCAGCGGCTCACCGGTTCGGGGTAGCGGCGTGACCCGAATGGACGCCTCAATGGTGTCCGGCCCCTGATGGCCGGAGTCCAGCCTTGGTGACCGAAGTCAGCGGGTCGCCTGACCGCACGTCGGGCGGCGAGACCGCGCCTCAATGGAGTCCGGCCTTGATGACCGGAGTCAGTACCGAGTGCCTGCAGCAAGACCAACTTGGCCATGTTGCAGCGCCTCAATTGAGTCCGGCCTTGGCGGCCGGAGTCAGAGTCCGATCCGACTGCTGGGCTGGGGCATCACCGAGCCGCCTCAATGGAGTCCGGCCCTGGTGGCCAGAGTCGGACTGAACAACTGGGGCGACGAGAGCGAGACCTTCCTGCCTCAATGGAGTCCAGCCTTGGTAGCCGGAGTCAGGACTGTCCACCAGTCCGGGCAGGGGCTGCACCATGCCGCCTCAATGGAGTCCAGCTTTGGTGGCCGGAGTCAGCTGGCAGCAGTTTCGCAAGACCATCCAGAACGAAGAGTCTCAATGGAGTCCGGCCTTGGTGACCGGAGTCAGGTCGGCGCCGGGCCAGCCCGCAGTCGGGTTCATCGCGCCTCAATGGAGTCCGGCATTGGCGGCCGGAGTCAGCTGTGGGCGTAGATCAGCTCGCGGCCAATCTCCATCTGGCCTCAATGGAGTCCGGCCTTGGCGGCCGGAGTCAGGGCTCGCGGTTTCTGGGCCCTGTGAGCTGCAAGGATACCGTGCTCTGCGAGCGGTGGTTGTTGGGTGGGGTAGGCGGGGTGTGTTTGGTGTCTCGGATGGCGGGTTTGTGGGTGTTGACCTGCGTGCGAGCGGTGCCTGGGGTTGGTGGCATGACCTGACCGCTCGCGTCAGACGAACAGCCGCACTGTCCCCGGCCGCCATGTCGTCGACGAGATTCGACACTGGCGGACATAGACAGGAGCGTAGCCCCGTTCGGGGGCGTGCTTGAAGCCGTGTCGAGGTTTTCCGGGGGATGTGCGGCGGGCGCGTTCGGTGGCGGTCCGTCAGTACTTGATATGCGGTCGAGTGACGGCAGCGCGTCGGCCGCCAGGTCGCGGGGGTCGCTGTTCCCGGCCGGCACCCCGAGATCCGCACCGCTGACGGTGTGCAGGAACCAGGTGGGCACACGTCACCGTAGCCGACCCGCCGTTCGGTGCAGTGCCAAGCCGGTGGTGACGATCCGGTCCAGCACCTCGTCCATCGCCCACTCGGCGGTGGGATCCGGCACATCCATGCGGTGATCGCCGATGGTGTCGTGCGACGGAATGGTGTGCAGTCGTTCCCGTTTGCCGAGCCCCGACTCGACGTAACGCTCCCACCAGGACACCAGAACACCCGCGCTGTCGCGCTTGCGGGCGCCGCACCCCTCGGCGGCGGCCCGGACCACGGGAAGGTCCTCGATTACACCGCTCAACTGGGACTCCGGACGGCCACCAAACCGGTCCGCACGCAGTTCGGCGAGCCGGCGCAACAACTGCTCGTCACCGTCGAGAGGGGCAGCCGAACCGGCCTCCGACACGATGTCCACCAGCAGCGCACGTTGCTGATCGGTGGCCAACGCCCGCCCGATGGCCCCTTGGGCCAGTTGTTCGGGCTTCTGGATCGACTGACGCCCGCGCCGCTGCCGCTGCGCGTCGGGAACCGCGCGAAGCCGGCAGTGGGCGCGAGCCAGCGCGCCGTAGCTGCGTACCCTCGCCGGATCGTGGTCGGACAGGTACCGCCACACCGCGAGCAGCACATCGACGAACTCGTCCACGCATGGACAGCCACCCGAGACGACGTAGGTGTGGTCGAACTCGAACGTCGCGTCGCAGCCGAGCGCGCCGCGAACGGCGTGCAGCTGACGCCTGCTGGCGCGGGTCTCGGCGAACACGACCCGGGCAACCGACAACAGGTCAAGCTCGGACATGGTTGAAGAACGCATCAAACACCACCGTGGTCGGTGAAGGCACACCCACTGGTGCGGTACTCCACCCGGCTCCAGCAAGGAACCGATCAGCCACGTCGAAGTAGTGCGATGACGTCCACCAGAGCCTGACAGAACCAGAACGGCACTGTCAAACGCGCCCCTCCTGACTGGTACATGCTCTTTGTGACGGAGCTTCAATTCGGTACGGGTTTTATGGCGCGAAATTCCGGACATCCTGAAGGTGCGCCATTTCCCTGACCCGTTTCAATTCGGTGCGTACCTTCGGCGACCGGGAGTCGGGCTCGCAAGCGCTGCCGCCCTGATTTCGACCTCAATGGAGTCCGGCCATGGCGGCCGGAGTCAGTTGGGACGGAGAAGTCACGATCAACGCCGCCGACATGCCTCAATGGAGTCCGGCCTTGGCGGCCGGAGTCAGCTGACGAAACGGCTGAAAAGCACCGCTGACAACCTGCCTCAATGGAGTCCGGCCTTGGCGGCCGGAGTCAGTCAAGCACGGTGCGCCCTACCACCAGACCGTCAAGCTGCCTCAATGGAGTCCGGCTTTGGTGGCCGGAGTCAGTATGGAGCGGCTCACCAAGGAGCGCGACGAGCTAGCCGTGCCTCAATGGAGTCCGGCCTTGGTGGCCGGAGTCAGGGCTCGGGGTTTTTGGGCCCTGTGAGCTGTGAGAATACCGTGCTGCGCGAGCGGTGGTCGTTGGATGGGGTAGATGGGGTGCACCTGGTGTCTCGGATGGCCGGCTTGTGGGCGCTGACCTGCGCGCGAGCGGTGCCCGGGGTTTGAGGCGCGACCTGACCGCTCGCGTCAGACGATCAGCCGCAATCAAGCGCGTGGCCACATCCACGGTCGCTCGCACGACTTCAATGGTCGCCTCGAACGTAGTGCACGCCGGTTCGCAGATGACCGCCCACACCGCATCACCTGAGCGGAAGACTTCGCCGTACCCGCCCATCCTGCGACATGAGCATTCCGGGCGACCGGATGCCGGTTCGGATGCGGCGTCGCGGTTGAGCGAACGTCGCAACGCCGAGACTTCAGATGCGGCGGACGTAGCCCATGCCCATCGCCGTGCGGTCGCCGAACCCCGCGAACTCGGCGAACCCCGCCAGCGCGTCCAGCGCGCGCCGGATCTCCGCCGGCACCCGGTACGCGTCGGCGAGCCGGTACCGGACAGTGCCCACGCTGCCGAGCAGCTCGCCGGCGGGCGAGTCCCGTTTGCTCGGTTCGACGAGGTGCTCGACGATCCGCAGGTCACCGTCGACCACCTCGACGTGGTCGGACAGCACAGCCACAGTGTCCGGCGGCAACACGACGTCGCCGGCAAAGGTGTCCCACCGCGCCGCGAGGTTGCGCAGCACCCGCACCGGGTCCGGCCAGGGCCGCTGCCGGCGCACCGGCTCGTCCCGCGCGCTCGCGAAACCGACCGGCGTCAACAACTGAAACGACCACTCCGTGACCGGCTCCGCGGTCAGCGCCAACTCCGAGTAAGGCACGGCGAACACCACATCCGGCGGGTCCGGCAGATACCACGTGCGGCCGACACGGACCCGTTCCATCCCGGTCAGCACACCAAGCACCGGACCGGTCAGCTCGTCGGACAGCAGGCCGATCTCGAACCGCGTCGGCCCGGCGTCCATCGAGGCGCGGTCGCGGTCATCGAGCAGCGGAGTCAGCGTGAAAGGCTTGTAACGCACGGAGTCGTGCAGTGCGACGGACAGCTCCGGGTGCCTCGCCCGCACCGCGCCGAGGAAGGCCGCGTACACCGCCGGGCCGGTGTGCGGTGGCGGCACCGACCGATCATGCTCCGGCGTCAACGCCACCACGATCCGCACCGGCATTCGCTCCCCCTCCGTCCTGGACGACCACCCGCCCGCCGCTTCCAGCGAGAACAGCTGCCCGGTCCCCTGCGACACGCCGGACACGGACCCGAGCACCCGCACTCGATGACCATGTCCAGCATCGCCTCGACCCCGCCTACACCGTCCACCCTGCAGCCTGCAGGCGATCTCGTTCACATGGCGCCAAACCCAACCTGACGTACCCACGACAAGCTTGAACGACCGTTCAGTCGATCGAGTCCGGCCATGGCGGCCGGAGTCAGGTGTCTGCCACACCGACACGTCATAGCAGTAGCCAGCCTCTATGGAGTCCGGCCTTGGCAGCCGGAGTCAGGCTCAACCGGATTCACGTGGCCGCGTGCTGGACCAGGGCCTCAATGGAGTCCGGCCCTGGTGGCCGGAGTCAGTCCAGCACCGCTGACCTACGACACCCGCCCCCCGCACATGACGTCTCAATGGAGTCCGACCCTGGCAGTCGGAGTCAGCCGGTGCCCGCCTCGGCGACTGGACCGTCGAGAACGCGCCTCAATGGAGTCCGGCTTTGGCGGCCGGAGTCAGTGGCCACACGGCCAATCAGGGACCACGGAAGGGGTGCCTCAATGGAGTCCGGCTTTGGCAGCCGGAGTCAGCGAACTTGCCCAGGAAAATCGCAAGTGCGAAGGACCTGTACGCCTCAATGGAGTCCGGTCTTGGCGGCCGGAGTCAGCTTGGCTAACAAGCACCTTGTCGACGACCAGCTCTGGGCCTCAATGGAGTCCGGCTTTGGTGGCCGGAGTCAGCAGGGCGGGCTGTTCAAGTGCTACCGCGACACCATCGCCTCAATGGAGTCCGGCCTTGGCGGCCGGAGTCAGCAGGCGATGCGATCCGCCGGATGCGGAAGCTTCGCGGCGAGCCTCAATGGAGTCCGGCCCTGGCGGCCGGAGTCAGGACCGGCCAGACTACTTCAACACTCAGAACTTCCTGCCTCAATGGAGTCCGGTCCTTGCGGCCGGAGTCAGGGCGTGCGGGTCGGGGACGCCCTCATGCTGCTGCGCTACCAGCCTCAATGGAGTCCGGCCCTTGCGGCCGGAGTCAGGACGTGACCGGACTGGTTGTCCTGGCGCAGGAATCGCCTCAATGGAGTCCGGCCCTTGCGGCCGGAGTCAGCTTATGCAGAACAACGCAACTTCTATCTACCGGGCAGGCCTCAATGGAGTCCGGCCCTTGCGGCCGGAGTCAGGGCTCGCGATTTCTGGGCCCTGTGAGCTGGGAGAATAGCGTACTGCGCGAGCGGTGGTTGCTGAGTGGGGTCGGTGGGCGTGTACTTGGTGTCTCGGGCGCGGGTTTGTGGGTGTTGACCTGCACGCGAGCGGTGCCCGGGGTTGATGGCATGACCTGACCGCTCGCGCTGGACGATCAGCCGAAACGTCACCGGCCGCGACTACGATGTAGTCGACGAGATTCGAACGCGGCCGAACATTGACAAGAGCACAGCGAGCACCACGCCAACGCCACTCCCTGGGCGCACAAGATCGACCATGGCCCTGACACGGCAATCCTCAGTGTTTCATGATCATGACGCATTCGATCACAAGCATCCAGCACGGAGGTTGGCGAAACAATCGGCGACATCGTAGATCAAATCCTGAGATACTCGCACCGAATTGAAACTTCCCATAACTGCGATTGTCCACCACAACAGGGCTGTTTTGTGTCGCCACCCATAGATTCGCATCGAATTGAAGCTGAATTATTGGTCGCTATAAGCCTGTTATCCCAGGGGACGCAGGCGCTGGTTCGCTTGTGTGCGAGGTGCGCTGCCACTCCGGGGCTCGCGTGAAGCGCACGTCGGAGTGGGGCGCCTTCGTTCCCGTGTTATCGGCGGCGGGCCGCGTTTGTTCGTGGTCCGTCAGTTCTGGGTATGCGGTCGAGTGGTGGTGACACGAACGGCGTGGCGGTGGCGCGGGTGATCGGCGCGAGCCTGCGCCGGCATGGGCTGCTCGACGGGCCTGATGCCGCGAACCTGGTGCGGCGCTGGCGGTTCGAGCTGTGTCTGCGGGTCGGTCGCCGTGTGATGGCGCACGTCACCGACGTAGCCGACGACGCTTCGGTCGTGTCGGAGGAACTCGATGCGATGGTGGCCGAGATCGCCGACCCGCCGTTGGTGGCGCTGCGGAACTACACGGCTCATCCGGTCGCGATCCACACCGCCGGCCGGTGCCTGCTCGTCGAGCCGAGCGGCACTGTCGCCCGCTGTGCGGAGGAGCCTGGTGCGCCGGCCGCGCCGGTCGTGGTTCGGGTCGGCGATCATCCGGTGGTGGTGGTCAGCGGCGCGACGGAGTCGACCGTGACCGGGCTGCCGCCGCGTGCGGATGGGGTGCTGTGCATCGTGTCCCGGTTGGTCGCGCAGGCGTATCCCCAGCGACCGGATCTGGTGTTTCCCCACACCCTGGTGCGCGGCGCGGGTGGGCGGTCGGTCGGCTGTCGCGTCCTCGCACGGCTCACCCGCGCGACGGCTGAACCGGTTCCGGACAGGTCAGATGTTGGTCACTAACTGGCCAATCCGTGTCGTGGCCGGTGCCGAATGGTGTGCTGCGCAGCGGAAGGTGCGCACGATGTGTAACGGCGAGGGCGGTTGTGCTGACTGACGGTGTGCCATGAACTTCGTAGACTTCGTGGGGGCGGCCACCGGCGGCACTTGGCCCTACCCCTATCAGGAACGACTCGCCGCCAAGGGACTGCCGGATGTGCTGCACGCGCCGACCGGCGCCGGGAAGACGTTCGCGGCGGTGTTGCCGTGGCTCTACCGGCGCACCGCCCATCCCGACCCGGGGGTGCGGGCCGCGACGCCGCGATGGCTTGTGGTTGTGCTGCCGCAACGGGCGCTGGTGGAGCAGACCGTGCGGACGGTGCTCGGCTGGCGGGACAACGCCGCACCCGAGGTCGGGGTGCATGTGTTGATGGGTGGGGAGAGCGCCGACGAGCTGGAGTGGAAGAGCACGCCGGAGCGGACCCGGATCTTCGTGGGCACTCAGGACATGGTGCTGTCGCGGCTGTTGATGCGCGGGTTCGGTGAGGGCCGCGCGGCGTGGCCGATGTCGTTCGGGTTGTTGCATGCGGGGGTGCAGTTCGTGTTCGACGAGGTGCAGCTGATGGGCCCGGGGTTGCCGACGTCGCTGCAGTTGCAGGGTTTGCGTGAGTCGCTGGGTGAGGCGGTGCTGTGCCGGAGCATGTGGATGTCGGCCACGCTCGACGCCGCGCGGCTCGCGACGGTGGACTTTCGGCGGGAGCTGCGGGTCGTCGAGCTGACCGACGCGGATCGGGTGGGTGGGTTGGCGCGGCGGTTGGCGGCGACGCGCACGGTTCGGCGAGTGGACCTCGGTGAGCCGGATGCCCGGCGGTATCCGCGTGCGCTGGCGGACCGGGTTGTGAGTGCGCACCGGGCGGGCACGCGGACGCTGGTGGTGTGCAACACGGTGGAGCGGGCGACCGCGGTACATGCAGCCGTGCGTGCCGTCTCGGCGGGCCGGGGCCCGGAGGTGGTGCTGCTGCATTCGCGGTTCCGTCCGGGTGACCGGCGCGACCGGACCGCCGAGGCGCTGGCGGCGCCAGGTCAGCTCGGGACGGTGGTGGTGGCCACGCAGGTGCTGGAGGCCGGTGTCGATCTCACGTCGGACACGCTGGTGACCGAGGTCGCGCCGTGGACGTCGATCGTGCAGCGCGCCGGGCGGTGCAACCGGGACGGGCTCGCCGATGACGCCCGGTTGTACTGGGTGACGCCGCCACCGGGTAAGGGCGCCGAGTTGCCGTACGCGGCGGAGGACCTCGACGCGACCACGGCCGCGCTGACTGACCTCGAGGGTGTGGCGGTCACTGGCACCGAGCTGGCGGCGCGGGAGGTCGTGCAGGCCCAACCGGTGCATCCGGTGCTGCGGCGCCGGGACCTGCTCGGGTTGTTCGACACGGCGCCGGACCTGTCCGGCAACGACATCGACGTCAGCCCGTTCATCCGGGACACGGCCGACCGGACGGTATCGGTGGCGTGGCGCACCGCGGAGTCCATGACCGCGGAGTCCGTTGTTTCGGCGGTCGGTCGGGACGAGGTGTGCCCGGCGCCGATCGCCGCGGTCCGCGCGCTGGTGGCCGACCGGCGCCGGGCGTGGATCTTCGACCAGGACGACGGGCGGTGGCGGGCGGCCCGCGCTGAGGACGTGCGGCCGACGGCGATCATCGTGCTGGACGCCGCAGCGGGCGGATACCGACCCGACGTCGGGTTCGTCGCCGCCGACCGCACCCCGGTCGATCCGGTGGACGTGCCGGCCACGCTGCCGGACGCGGTGGACACCGACCCGCAGTCGGTCCGGACGGCGCGCTGGGTGAGTCTCGGCGAGCACCTCGCCGACACCCGGCACGAGGCGATCGGGCTGCTTGCCGGGCTCGGCGCCACGCCCGGGCTGAGCGGCGCGCAGCGGGACGCGATCGTGCTCGCCGCCGCGCTCCACGACCTCGGCAAGGCCCACCCGTCGTTCCAGGACGCGCTGGCACAGGCGAATCCCGACCAGCCACCACCCGATTCCGGTGCCGTGTGGGCCAAGTCGCCCGGCCACGCCCCACTGCGCCCGGCGCCGCCGCACTTCCGGCACGAGCTGGCGGGCGCGTTGCTGCTCACCGACCACGCCGACCTGCTGACCGACTCCGGCAATGGCGCTGGGGAGGACGATCTGGTCGTGTATCTCGTGCTGGCACACCACGGCAAGGTCCGGCTGACCGTGCGCGGCCGCCCGGACGAGCCACCCGACGTCGTGCTCGGGGTGCGCGACGGAAGCCGGACGTTGCCCGCTGACCTCGGCGGGCGGCGGATCGAGGCGCACGCGCTGTCGCTCGCGGCCACGACGCTGGGACCGCGGTCGCTGACCGGTCGGGCGGTGCGGCTGCGGGATCGCCCCGACCTGGGGCCGTTCCGGCTCGCGTTCGCCGAGGCGCTGGTCCGCGCCGCGGACTGGCGTGCGAGCGCGCACCCGGGAGGCGCCGGATGGCCGAGCTGACCCTGCCGGGGTTACGCACCACACCGCTGGGCGCCTACCTCGGCGCCCTGGGGCTGCTCAGCGCGACGACCAGGTTGATCGACCCGGCCGCGACGGGCTGCTGGCGGAACCAGACGTTCGTGCTGCACAGTGTGTCCGGCTCGGTCGAGGATCTCGCGACCCGGCTGGTGGCGCGGTTCGAGCCCGAGCCGGTCGTGTCGCCGTGGAACCAGGGTTCGGGGTTCGCGGCCAACGGCAAGAGCGTCGCTGCGGAACGCGCCCTCGCGTGGGCCCGCGGCAGCGACGACCCTCGGCTCGCCGCGCTCCGGGACGCCATCACCGCAAGCGATGCGGTCATGGCGGACGCGCTGGCCCGTAGCTGGGCGGTCGAGAAACACAAGCACGACGTGCTTCATCTGTGCCGCAACAGCTTCCCGGACCGTGCGGTGCGGTGGCTCGACGCCGCGGTGGCGCTCGGACCGGACGGGGACTTGGCGTTCAGCCGGCTGCTCGGCACTGGCGGGAACCTCGGCCGGCTTGACCTGTCCTCGACCTATGTGCAGCGCTGCCGGGAGGTGTTCGAGCACCGGGACAGCCGGGCGTGGCTGACCGCGCTGCTCACCGGCACCCCGACCGTGGCGCTGCCCGGTGTCAGCCTGGGCCAGTACGACCCGGCCAGCGCGGGCAACCCGGAGGAGAACAGCGCCGCGGGCAACCCGTGGCTGTTCCTGTTGCTGATCGAGGGCGCGTTGGTGTTCGCGACCGCGGTCGTGCGCCGGCACGGCAGCGACTACACCCACGCGGCGTTGCCGTTCCAGGTCCGCAGCAGCGCCGCGGGCCTGGACACCGCCGCGGTGGGCGAGAACGCGATGGCCGAGTTCTGGGCGCCGGAATGGGCCACCCCGTGCGCACTGTCCGATGTGGAACAGCTGCTCGGTGAGGGGCGCGCGGAGTGGCGGAACCGGCCGGCCCGCTCCGGCCTCGACTTCGCCCGTGCGGCCGCCACCCTGGGGGTGGACCGTGGTGTCGACGCGTTCCAACGGCACGTGTTCGCCGAACGGCTGGGGCAGAGCCCGATCGCGGTACCGGCCGGTCGGGTGCGGGTGTCCCGCCGCGACGGGGTGGACGCGCTCGCCGGGCTCGATCCGTGGCTGGACCGGGTCCGGCGGGTTACCACCGCCGGTGTGGCAGCACAGTGCCGTGCGGTGGAGCAGGCCCTGTTCACCCACGCCCGCACCGGCGCGGCCGCCGACCTCGCGTCGGTGTTCGCGGCGGTCGGCGCCTGCCACGAGACGGTCGCCCGGTCCGGCACCGCCCGACGGGACACCGCGCCGCTGGTGCTGCGGCAGGGAAAGGCGCTGCTCGCCGCGTTGTTGCCGGCGTTGCGCGTGGATCCGACCCTGCGGGTGGCGGTCGCGCTGGCCGCCGCGCACGACCCGGGCGCCGTCGCCACTCTGGGCGGGCTGCGTCCCCACCTGTCCCCGGTCGGCGCCGACTGGGGGCGTCCGGTGTGGACACAACGCCCCGCGCCCACCGCGTTACGCGCCGGGTTCTCCAGTGCCGTGGCCGAAGCGGCACGACGCCGTGGGTTCCCCCGCCCGGCCGGCGACCGCGACGACCGTGCTGACGGTTCGGCGGCGGTCCGCGGCACCCGGCTCGGGTTCTTGCGCGGTCCCGCGCTCGCCGCCGCCGACCTCACGACCCTCGCCGCCGGGCGGTTCGACGAGCGCCGCGCCGCCGACCTGCTCGCCGGGCTGCTCACCATCGACTGGTCGCCGGTGACGCTCACCCGGCTGCCCGGCGGTGGCCCGAACGACCAGGATCCGGCGGTCGATCTGCTGGTGCCGTTCACCGCGGACGGCCAGGTGAGCGTCACCGACGCGGACGGCACCCACACCCTGCGGCTGCTGCCGGACGCCACATGGCCCGCGCTGCTGCGCGCCGGGCACACCGACCGCGTCCTCGCCGACGCCGCACGCCGAATCCGGATCAACGGGCTGCGACACGTCATCAGACCAGCCCGATCAGCCCTCGCCGGGCCGCGGCTCGCAGCGCTGCTGCTCGCCCGCACCACCGCCGACACCCGCCATGCCGCGCTGGCACACGTCGCCGTCCTGCCCACCCGGCCAGACCCCACCGTTTCGACGTCCCAGGAGTCCCCCGCATGACCAGCCGCCTCATCTACGACGCCGAGCTCGCACCCGTGCTGGGCAGCGCGTTCCAGCCCACCGGTTTCCCCGACATCGGCGCCGCCACCTTCACCCGCTTCGAGCAGGACCAGCGAGTCGAGTCGCTGCTCGTGGAGTCCGTGCAGTCGATGGCCAACCGGCTCGAGGCCACCGCCTGGGACGACGCGACCAACCAGCCGGCCGCCCCTGTCACGGGCCTGCCCTGGGTGCGGGTCGACCGCGCCGGCACCTTCCTCACCTCCAGCCGTCAGGAAGCCCACCGGCTCGCGTCCCCGTTCATCCGCCTGGCCACCGTCGAGGGCAAACCCATGCTCGACGAGATCGCCACCCGCCTGGGCCTGGCCGCCGACACCCCCCACGACCGGCGCGCGCAGGCCGCCGCGATCGCCGCGCTGGACCCGTTCTGCCTACTGCACGGCGTGTTCTTCGCCGACAAGAAATGGCCCGGCCAGCCACGGTTCGCCCGCGCGGTGTCCGCGGTGATCGAGGCCCACGACGTGATCCGGGTCGACAGCGGCGGCCGCAAATCCGACCGAGTCCGCCACCAGATCGACGACAAGACCAGCGGCGGCTCCAGCGAAGGCTACGGCTCGGTGCCGTTCCACCGCACCGAATGGACCGCCAAACGCATCGTCGCGTCCTTCGTCGTCGACGTCGAACTGCTGCGCTCCTACGGACTGCCCACACCAGTCACCGAGGCACTGGAAACACTGGCACAGTGGGAGATCCGCCACCTGCTCGACGGCGGGCTCCGCCTCCGGACCGCCTGCGACCTCGACCTGGTCGGCGAAGTCGGCACCCGCCGGGGCGAGCCCCTGCCGGACTCGACGACGCTCACCGCCCGGCTCACCAGGCACATCGCGGCGAGCCGGGACGTGTTCGGCGCCGGCACTCCACTCACCGTCGAGTGGACCGGTAAGCCAACCAGCACGGCGAAGGGCTGACCCGTGTCCACGACTCTCGTGTTGACCTTCCCGCTGGGTCGCTACCACGCCACTCCGTGGGGCCGGCATGTCAACGAAGGCGCGGTCGAGGTGCCGCCGGCGCCGTGGCGGGTGCTGCGCACGCTGTACGCGGTGTGGCGCACTCGCGTTCCTGAGCTGTCCGAGGACACCGTGCACGGGCTGCTGGCCGCGCTGGCCGTGCCCCCGATCTTCCACGTGCCGCGGCACGCGCCGGGCCACACCCGCCACTATTACCCCGACACCGCCATCGATCCGAAGACCGGGCAGTCTGGCCGGGACCGCACCCTCGACGCGTTCGTGGTGTTCGAACGAGACGCCGACCTCGCCGTCGAGTGGCCCGTCGACCTCCCGGCCGACCAGCACGCGGCGCTGGCACGGCTCGCCGGGTCCATCCCGTACTTCGGGCGCGCCGACAGCGTGTGCTCGGGCACCGTTCCCCGCTCGTGGACACCGGAGGCCCACGAAACGTGGGTGCCGCTCGACGTCGCCGACGACATCGCCCCGGACGCGACCGCCACCGCCGTTCTCGCACCAACCCTGCCGCTGGACGTGGCCACTCTTCTCGTCACCCCCGCGCAGGTCCGGGCGGTCGGACTGCCGTTGCCCCGCGGCACCCATCTCCTCGGCTACCAGCAGATCACCGCGCCCGCACCACCGCGCCGCCGTGCCACCGCCACCGGACCGGCACCGACGGCGGTGCGGTTCACCCTGCTTCAGGCGGGTCTCCCACCGGAAACCGACGCGCTCGTCTACACCGACCTGCTCCGCCAGGCCGCGCTGCACCGGCTCGGCCACCGCCCCGAGGGCACCGTGCTCGGTGGCCGCGGCGCGACCGGCGACAAGGCCACCGGCGACCACAGCCACGCCCATTTCCTGCCACTCACCGAGGGACGTCGGCTGACCGGGCTGGTCGCCTGGGCGCCCGGCGGGTTCCCACCCGACGAACTCAAGGCCCTCACCGGGCTCCGCGAACTACGCAGCGGACACCACGACGACTGGCGGGCCACGATCCGGGTCGCCGGCACCGGCGACATCGCCGACGCCGCACCCGAACTGGGCGCCGACCGAGGCCACCGCGGGTGGCGCTCGACCACCCCGTTCACTCCGGCCCGGTTCCCTAAACGTCGCACCGAACAGGCAGACCATGTCGCCGGCGAGGTCCGCAGAGAACTCCGCTACCGCGGCATCGACACCGACTGCGACGTCGAGCTGGTCGCGGGAAACTGGACCGCGTTCCGCCGCTACCGCCCGTCATCGCAACGCCGCAACGACGGCCGCCAAGGTCGCGCGCGCCAGCCCTCGGCACTGGTGCGACTCACCTTCACCGAACCGGTCACCGGCCCGATCACGCTCGGCCACCTCGCCCACTTCGGACTGGGCCTGTTCATCCCCGACCGCGGGTGACGCCGTGGACACTGACCTGTTGCCCGCCAGGATGATCAACGAGTACGTCTACTGTCCTCGGTTGTTCTACCTCGAGTGGATGGATGCCCGGTTCGCCGACAACGACGACACCCGCCTGAGCCGCCAGATGCACCACAGGGGTCGACACCGAGACCGGCGCGGCGCCGCTGCCCGAGGACGGCGAACTGCGCGCGGCGCAGTCGATGACACTCAACTACGACCGGCTCGGCGTGATCGCCACGCTCGACCTCGTCCAGGGAGCCGACGGTACGGTGGTGCCCGTCGACCGAGGGACAGCTCGCATTTAGGTCAACACCCACAAGCCCGCCACTCGAGCACCAAGAAACACTCCAATTACCCACCCCCACAGCCACCTCTCTCACCGCACCATATTCTCGCAGGTCACAGGGCCCAAATCGCGACCCTGACTCCGGCCACCAAGACCGGACTCCATTGAGGCGGGGTTGTCGACCCCACACCCGTACATCGTCACTCGATCACCTGACTTCGGCCACTAAAGCCGGACACCATTGAGGCCCGCCCTCCCGCTCGTTCGTGTACACGACCAGCCTGCCCACTGACTCCGGCCAGGGCCGGACTCCATTGAGGCCCGCACGAATCTCGGCGAGCAACGCGCCGCCGCTGGTGACCTGACTCCGGCCGCCAGGGCCGGACTCCATTGAGGCCCCCGTCACCTCACATCTTCAGTTATGTGATGTTCTGAGGTGCTCTTGATCTTCCGGACAGTGGATCTACTAAGATCCATTCCGGAAAGCGAGGGAATACGTGTCGCGGAGTCGTAGGAAGTTTTCTCCCGAGTATCGGGACGAAGCGGTCAAGATGGTGCTGGACGGGCCACGGTCGACCGCGCAGGTAGCCCGAGACCTCGGTATTAACGCAGGCACGCTCGGCAACTGGGTTGCCACGTATCGGAAGGTGCACCCCGCGCACGAGGAGCCGCTGGAAATCAGCGAGCGTGCCCGGCTTCGTGAGCAGGAACGCGAAATCCGTGAATTGCGGATGCAGGTGGAGTTTCTGAAAAAAGGTGTGCCACGAACGCGGGAAGCTGCTTGAGGTAGTCAGGTGGCTGAGCGTGGTGCTGCACGGGAGATGAAGGATGTTGGCCCTTCGGAGCCGCCCTGCGGGGGAGGCTTCAAACCGCCCACTGCTGCATTGGCTGAAGACCGTTGTGGTGAGCGATGTGGGAAAAGGCGCACTTGATGTGTCAGGTGGGGACCAGGAAGACGGAGCGCAGCCCCGGCGTTGTTGCGGGGTCGCTGGTGACGCGTCGTTATGGAATCAGGTGACATCAGAACCGGGTGTTACTTTTTGGCCCGGGATGAGTCTGGCGGGTGTCCGCTTATTGGCCAGGCGGTGTCCGGCGTGGAGGCGACGTGAGCCTGGTCTGCTGCTCCCGTGCGGAACGTGGGAAGGCATGCCCCGATACTGCCGCCCTGTTGCTGGGTGGGAAGAGGGAGAGTTCCAAGTGGAGACCCCATGAGGGATTGAGTACCGACGCGTGGGCGTGCCGGCGGACCGGCTCGTAGTAGTGATGAAGCTCCTGCTTGGCGCGGTGGGGGTGGAGCGAAGGGGTCGGATTGTCCGTGGTTCGTGCTGTCCGGTCAACCAGGAAGCTGGGATGAGCTGCATGGACGAGCTGAAGTCATCAGTGAAGCCGTTCGATATTTCAAAGCGGGAGGTATGGGAAGCATACTTGAAGGTCAAGGCCAATAAAGGTGCTCCGGGTGTGGATGGGTGCACGATCGAGGAGTTCGAGAAGGATCTGAAGTGTAATCTGTATAATATCTGGAATCGAATGTCCTCGGGCACCTATTTTCCGCCTCCGGTGCGGGCGGTGGAGATACCGAAGCCGCACGGAAACGGCACGAGAACGCTCGGTGTGCCGACGGTGGCAGACAGGATCGCCCAAACGGTGGTGGCCCGGCATCTGGAGCAACGGGTGGAGCCGTTGTTCCATCAGGATTCCTATGGCTTCCGGCCAGGACGATCACAACTGGATGCCGTGGCGGTATGCCGACAACGCTGCTGGAAGAAAGACTGGGTGGTCGATTTGGACATCCAGAAGTTCTTCGACAGCGTGCCGTGGGACCTGATGGTCAAAGCGGTCGAGGCGCATACCGATGCTCGGTGGGCGTTACTGTATGTGAAGCGGTGGCTTGCCGCGCCACTACAGCACTCGGACGGAACTCTTGAAGTGCGGGACCGGGGAACCCCGCAGGGTTCGGCGGTCTCGCCCGTGCTGGCGAACCTGTTCCTGCACTACGCGTTCGACGCGTGGATGGCCCGGAGATTCCCGGACGTCACGTTTGAACGCTACGTGGATGACGTGGTGGTGCACTGCGTTAGCGAACGCCAGGCCCAAATGCTGGTCGCGGCGATCGGGGAACGGATGGTCGATGTCGGGTTGCGGTTGCACCCGGACAAGACCAAGGTCGTGTACTGCAAGGGCGGCAAGCGGCGTACCCGGGACTATCCGACCACGTCGTTCACGTTCTTGGGGTTCACGTTCCAAGCCCGCGCGGCCCAGGACAGAAACGGGGACGTCTTCACCTCGTTCCAGCCCGCGGTCAGCAAGGAAGCCCAGAAGAGGATGAGCAGTGAGGTCCGCTCGTGGCGGATTCATCTGCGCACAGGCCGCACCTTCGCCGAACTTGCCCGGGAATTCAACCCGGTCGTGCGCGGTTGGATGCAGTATTACGGCGCGTTCTACAAGACCGCGCTGTATCCCTTGCTAAGGCGTATCAATCACTACCTGATGCGTTGGGTCCGTAAGAAATATCGGAAGAAGATCAGGACCTATAAGAAGTTCCACAAGCGATGGAAACAGGTCACCGCTGCGTGGCCTTCTCTGTTCGTCCACTGGAAATGGGTTCACGCGATCTGGTGATCAGGGCGATAGGAGCCCGGTGACGGGAGACTGTCACGCCGGGATCTGTGGGAGCCCGGGGGTGCGATTCCCCCGGGCTACCCGACCGGCCGCCTTCTTCGCCCAGGAGTATCGGTGACCGCGAAGTTCGCGTTCATCGACGGCGAGAAGGACCACTTCCCGATCATGCAAGATGTGCCGATGGCTCGAGGTGTCCACGTCGGGCTACTACGAGTGGAAAGACCGACCGCCCTCGGCGACGGCCCGGCGACGCGACCGGCTCGCGGCGATGGTCACGGCGATCTTCGAGGCCAACCACGGCACCTACGGCTACCGCCGTATCCACGCCGTGCTCGTCCGCTCGGGCGAGCAGGTGTCCGACGAGCTGGCCCGGGAGCTGATGCGTGAGCTGGGCCTGGTGGCCTGCCAGCCGCGGCCCTGGCGGCCGACCACCACCGACCCGGACGACCAGCACCGCATCCCCGACCTGGTGGACCGGGACTTCACCGCCGCCGAGCCCGGAACCAAACTGGTCGGCGACATCACCTACATCTCCACCGGCGAGGGCTGGCTGTACCTGGCCACAGTGATCGACTGCTACTCGAAAATGGTGATCGGCTGGTCCATCGCCGATCACTACAGAACCCCGCTCATCGCCGCCGCCCTCGATTCCGCCGCCGGCACCATCGACCTCCAGCCAGGATGCATATTCCACTCCGACCGAGGCTCGAACTACACCTCCTACGAGTTCGCCACCAAAATTACGGCCATGGACCTGCGACACTCCGTCGGCCGCACCGGAATCTGCTGGGACAACGCGATGGCCGAATCATTCTTCGGCGCACTGAAGAACGAATGGATCCACCGCATGACCTTCACCACACGCACCGAAGCCCGACAAGCTATTGTGCACTACATCGAAGGGTTCTATAATCGACAACGTCTCCACTCGGGACTCGGCTACAAGACCCCACTAGAGGTCCACAACGAGTACCTGAACCGACAGCTCGCAGCATAAATTAATCCCTAAGAAAGCTGTCCGGAAAATTCGGGGCGCCTCAGGCAGCCGCACTTTGATGATCTTGGCTGGTCAGGGGTGACGAGTGACCCCTGTTGATCATGTGGAGCAGCCGCCTCAAGATCATCAGGTTGTGACGCAAGAGATCGGTGAGGCGGCTGCGGCTGTCATGGTAGAGGGTGAGCGGGCGGTGGCGAATCTGGGCGTGTTGCACGGCCGGTTGAGGCCGTGTTTCGCGCGGACGAAGCCGTTTGGGCAGGCCAGGAAGTACATGTCTGGGTTGATGAGTGATCTGCCGCGTAAGAACGGGTGGACCATCGCCGAGCACGCGGGCGACCGCACGCCGGATCGGACCCAGCGGCTGCTCAATCACGCGGTGTGGGACCACGATCAGGCGCAGGGGGTCGTGCGGCGGTTCGTGGTCGAGGCGTTGGGGGATCAGCCGTTGCGGGTGGGGGCTCTGGACGAGTCCGGTCAGGAGAAACAGGGGGAATGCACTGCGGGCGCCAAACGGCAGTACATGGGCTGCGCGGGCCGGGTCGCCAACGGGGTGAACACGGTCTACTGCTCGTACGCGACTCCGGGTGGGCACGCGTTGGTCGGTGCCCGTATCTACGTGCCGGAAGAGCAACTCGCCGACACCGAACACCGCGCGGCGCTGGGTATCCCCGCGGAGGTGGAGTTCAAGACCAAGTCGCAGTTGGCGCAGGACATTCTCGCCGACATGATCGCCGACCAGTCGATCCCGCCGTGGATCGCCGGCGACGAGGTCTACGGGAGGTCCGGGAAACTCCGCACTTTCTTGGCCGACAACGGGATCGGGTACGTGATGCGCGTCGGGTGCGCCTTCACCATCGAGCGCCAGACCCGGTCAGCGGATACGCGCCGACGCCGCCGTGACCACACATCTGGCTGGCCGCAAGCACAAACGGCGGTGGCAGGTCTGCTCGGTGACCGGGTCGAAAGGCGAACGCGCCTACGCCTGGGCCTGGCTCGCGACCACGAGCCCACGCCACTTTCTGTTGATCCGCAAACACCTCCGCACCGGCGAGTTGGCCTACCACTACTGCCACGTTCCCGCCGGACGGCCGGTCACGCTGATGACCCTCGTGCGGGTCGCCTGCCTGCGCTGGCCAGTCGAGGAAGGGTTCGAGTTCGGCAAAGACCACTTCGGACTCGACCACTCCCAGGTCCGCCTCTACACCGCGCTGCTGCGACACATCGTGCTGACCCTGGCCGCGCTCGCGGTCTGCGCCGTCACCGCCGCCCAAGCCAAAACCCACGCTCCAGCACCGATCCTGCCTCGCACCAGCGACGAGCAGCCACCCGAGGATCCCGGCCTGATCGCTCTCACCGTCGCCGAGATCAAACGACTGTTCATCCTGGTCACCCGCCGGCTCCTACCCGAAACCCACCACCTGCACTGGACCTGGTGGCGACGACGCCACCAAGCCCGCGCCCGCTGGTTCCACCACCGCACCCGACTACGCCGCGACCAGCAAACATAACCCAACCGGAAAGTGCGGCTGCCGTACTAGACAGACTCGCCGCGCTCCGGCCGGTCCAGCGAACCGACGACCCTGGGGCGCTGCTGTCGGCACTACGTACGCAGATCGGCACAAGATGGGATACCGGTGCGGCGGCGATCACCGCGCTTCGTCGTGCTGCGGTGACCAATGGCCAGCGTTTTCCGGGTGGCACCGACTTCGAGAAAGCTGTCCGCAATGCGATTGGGATCCGCGATGAGCACGGAGAACTTCAACGGCGCGGCACCAAGATCGAACCAGATCTCGAGTCTCCGTGACGCCCACTCATTGCCACTAGGCGACGACCCGGACCAGTATTTCGAAAAGAACATCTTTTCCAGCAAACCGGACGCCTGGATTGACCACGACCGCACGCAGATCGGGTGCATGATCGCGGCCTCGCGCTTCTACCGGGCCGAACTCGACGGCCCTTTCGAGCCGCTGCGAAACTTTGCCCGCCTCGAAACCGCGCGGATCACCCTGAGGAAACCGGCTCCGGGCGCGGACCCTCCGGACCCGCCGAAGCGGCTCGCCACCCCAAACCTACACAGCGCGAACGCGGCGGTCGAACTGCCGGACGCTGAACCGGATGGTTCCGCCCTGACGCCATGCTCGGGCGGTGACCTGGTGGGTCGGATCGGCAACTGGAGGCTGCTCCCAAAGGGTTTCGGTGAGGCGGTCACATCGCTGTTCGTGCTGCGTCCGCTGAGCGGCCGTGGTCAGGCGCTCTGCGAGTGGCTCAACTCCCGTAAGGAGACCGGGATATTTCCGCACGCACGGGATCTGCTCGACACCCCGGTGCCTGCGGAGCTAGTCACCGATCCTGAGGTCGACGACCTCCTGGAAGAGGTGCAGGAGAGTCGGCGTGCGCTGCAGGTCGCGACTGAGGGGATGTTGCCGAATGTCTTTGCCGGTAATGAAACTCTCAGCGACCGAATCCGGACAGGCCTGCGCTTCATCGCGCACGAAGCACGGTTAGCTCATCAACTGATCCGTCCGTTCGACGATTCGGTGTGGCGGGCGGAAACGAGCTACCCCTTCCACGTAGCCGCGCTCGCCCGCCGCTACCGGGTCAGCACTCATCCGGCCGAACGGAAGGACGGGTTGCTCAAACTGGCCGAGGGGACGGCTCGCACCCTGGGTATCCTCGCCCTCGGCGGAGCTCATCGCGCGGCATGGCTTCACTAGTTCGCTGCGACAGCAGTTCCGTACCGGTGCAACATTCGGCACCTGGCTCGTCCTACTCGACCGTTTCCTGTCAGAGACGGATACTCCGCGGTTGCCAGATCTGGCTGCGCTCGGAGAAAGCGATGGCACCCGCAATCTCCTCGGCGAGATCAAAGATTTCCGCAACGACACACACCACGCACACGGTATCCGGAGGAGCCACGAGCTGGATGACGACGTGGCGGTGCTCGAACCATTGGCGGTCGCAGTCCTCAGTTCGGTCAACTGGTTGTCGGGAATCTCGTGGCAGTGGGTGGAGCGCTGTGAGTACCTGGATGATTCCTCGTTCCGCACGGTTGGACTGCGGCTGCGCGGAAGCCATCCGAGCTGGGAGCCGTTCGAACGCTCGGCCACCTACCCGCTGCGCCCCGACAGGATCTACGTTGACAGCACCCGTGCCGGGCGGCCGGTGGACCTCTGGCCGCTAGCTCTGGTCAGTCTCTGCCCGGACTGCCGGACACGGGAACTCTTCCTGATCAATCAGATCCGCAATCAGCGGGTGATTCTTCGCAGCCTGGAGGAGCATTCCATCGAGATCCCCTACCTGCCGCACGAGACTTGACGCTTATATTGGGCCCGAGCTAACGAGCCTGAGCAGCCGGTCTGGATACCGTGCTGGCCCGATCTGCTGTCGTTCAGGTGCTAGATCAGCGACATCGCCGACCTCAGTGAGGTGATCTCACCGACTTTCAGGTGAGTCGGTCGTGTTCGAAATGGGTGAGGACGAGTGCGGCTTTGACGATGGCGCCGATCTTGCTAGGGCTGGCGGTGATGTGGTGGAGGGCGCGCCAGCGGCCGGTGAGGACGGCGAAGCCGCGTTCGCCCAGGCAGCGCAGGCCACGGAGCAGGGCGTTGTAGGTGCGGTTGTCCACGTCGAGTATCTGGTCACCAGCGGGTTGTTTGATCGGCGTGTGCACGCCGATACCCGCGCCCTCGTAGCCGCCGTCGGCCAGTGCGGGCAGGTCGAGATGGGACGCGGCCCAGTACACGACACCGAGGACATGTTCACGTGCCACGGTCAGGTCATGCATGGAGCCGGGCTCGACATCGGCCACCCACAGCGGGAACCCGTTCGGCCCGGACACCGCTTGGACGTTGCCGCCGTGCTCGTGGGCCTTCCCGGAGTACCACAGGTCGATCTGTTTTCCTTTGACACTCATGATTTTCTCGTCGCAGCGGTCAGCGGAGAAGATCTTCCCGTCGAGGATCACATAGGCCAACCCGTCGGCTTTCGCCTTCTCCAGAGCGTCACGCAGATCAGGGGCCTGGTCAGCGAGCACCTCGATGACCTCGTCGAGATAGCGGTACCCCGTAGCACGGGAAACGTCGTGGTCACGCGCCAGCGCCGTGACATCGACATTCTGACGGAACCAGCGAAGACCCAGCACCGCTTGACGAAAGCAGCTCAACGCCCTGCTGTTCTTACGAGTACCGCGTCGACGGCGCTCGACATGCAGCAGACGGCTGAGGTACTGGGCGAGTTCGCGCGGCACGTCGAGCATGGCACGATAGGCAATCACGGGGAGCCCCTGTCATCGGACTTGATCTTCGCAAATCCAGTCCTACCAGGCGCTCCCCGCCCACATCTCACCGGCTCTCAGCGGCAGTCGGACCACACGCGCCTCACGCCAGGCCCACCCGAGACGATCTTGGTGAGATCACCTCAGTGTGCCCATAGTGTGATCGGCTGGCAGTACTTGCACGAGAATGAGCGGGAGGCCTGCGGCGTGGCTGAAACCGGAGCTGAACAACAGAAAGGCCGCCAGAATGAGGCGCCAACAGGGGGCTGGCTCCTCGGTGCCGGCCGGCTACCCGACGAACCTGTGTTCGTCCCTCTGACCAGCTGGCGCGACGAACTGAACAGTCTGCGCATCCACCAGGAAGAAAACGCTCGCGCGAACCTCACGCTCTACTTGTACGCAGCTGGTGCGTTCGCCGCGCTGAAAGTACTCGGACCGATGGCCGAGGCCTTCGCCAAGAAGCTCGGCGAGAGTCTTGGCGAGTCCGCCCTCGCCGCTGCCCGCCGAGTCCGCCTCCGTTTCAAAAAGGACAACCAGGGCATCTTTCCGTCGCTCAATCCGGACGCCCTGACCGTCGACGCTTCCGGCGCGGTAACCACCGTGATCCTGCCCGCCGAGCTGACCGACGACGCCCGCCTCGCTCTGATCGACCTGGACGTCACTGCCGACGGCATCCGTGGCGAAACCCTGTACTGGGATCCGACGACGAAGACTTGGGGTCCCGATCCTCAGGAGACGTGAACCGGTTCATCGCGATCAATGTCGAGATCATCGGGCGGTCTATCGCTCATCCCCGGGTCGACAAGTTCGAGTTCGGGCGGTTGCTGACGATCAGGACGCGGCGGCCACCAGGTGGTGAGTGCCTCCGTATGTCGACCAGATCGTCCGAGGAGCCGAGGGGAGACCCGGCGTCAGAAGGCAGTCACACACAGCTACCTTCACGACGAACTTCGCGGCAGTTCGAGGCTGGTGGAGGGCACGTTCCAGCGGGAGGTGACGACCTTGCCTTGGGGTGAAGAACCGCATGCCGTCGGTCCCGTGCGCGTGCAGGTCGCCGGACAGCGAGTCTTTCAGCCGTCGAAGAAGGAGAGCGCGAGCACGGCCTGATCGTCGCCGCCGGCGTCGTCATTTGTCATCTTCTTGTCCCAGTGTCGTGTTTCCAATTCACGTGAAATCTCAGGTACTGAACCCGTCGTCACTCGATCGGGTGTTATCTTCGGATCCACTCGGAGGCTGGGAGAGGTACTCGACGATCTCGCTGGCTGTTTCCGGGGGTAGCCGCGTTCGATCGGATTGATTCCGTCCTCTCGCCAACAGAGTGCTGCCTTCCGGGGTCTTATTGGGGTAGAGACACGAATGACGGAGGTCAGCACGATGCCGGCACGGGTGACCAGTGAACCGCCTGCGGAGGGCGACGGCAGTGCCGTCCCGGTTGTGGTGGAAGATCCTGTGTCGTCCTGTGCGCCACCGGGCACCGAATGGTTCGACCAATACTTCCGCGAGTACCGGGCGCGCCTGTTCGTGTACGTCCGGACGATTGTGAAGGACTCCGGTATCGCGGAGGACGTGGTGCAGGAAACCCTGCTCAAGGCCCTGCGGAGAATGCACAGGATGCCGGACGACCCGGTCACCGTGAAATGGTTGTGGACGGTCGCCCGCCACGAGACGTTCGACCGAATGAAGAAAGCCTCCCGCCAGGGTGAGGTCCCGTACGGGCTGATGTCCGACCGCGAGAAGTCGGCGGATCCGGATCGGGCCGCGTGTGTCACGGCCGGAGCGGTGCTCGCCGATCTGCCACCTCGCATGGCCGAGGCCTTCCTGCTGTGCCGTCTCGCCGCCTACACCTCGGCGGAGGTCAGCGAGATGACCGGAACGCCCGCCGCCACCGTGCGCTGGCTGGTTTCCCGGGCAGCGTCGGCACTGAGGCAGGCGATCGACGGACTGGACGTGAATCATGGATCTTGACGACCTCTTCGCCGACGAGATCGCGGCGATGGCGGAAGACACCGACGACTTCGCGGTGCGGCGGCTCACCGCACAGGCGCTGCGGGAGTACGACGACCTGCTGGCCGACCCCGCCCGCCTGGCTCAGGTGGACAACGCCATCAACAGATTCGACGCCGCCGATGCCGCGTTCCGCAGGGCTGCCGGGGCGGAGACCCAGGGTGACCACGTTGCCGCCGCGGCCGAGTACCGGAGGGCCGCGGAGTTCTCGATCGGGGACTCGACGCTCAGGCTGGCCCACTGCCTAGCCCTGCTCGGCGAACACCGGGAAGCGCTGCGGTGGTGCGCCGAAGCCGAGGCCGAGGGCTTCGACGAAGCGGCTGACCTGGCAGCGAGGTGCTCCGCGGCGTTGGGCGAGGCGGTGCCCTCCCGACCTGGGCCGGAGGTTCCGTTTGCCGTCGAACCCGAACCGGAACGGGCTAGTGGTCCGCGCAGGCCGGCGGACATGAGTGCGGATCCGGGCCTGACCCGCAGGCTCAAGGCGCTCGCGTGCACGGCGCCGTTGCACGACCTGGACGCCCGCAAGGTGATGCTGGACTGGCTGAGCCCGGGCGACTACCAGATGTCCGAGATCGCGCTGCGGATCATCGACCTGGTGACCATCGCCATGGACTTCGACCAGGGCGGCGGCCACGACGACGTCATTACGCGCGTCCTCCCGTTTGTCACGAGCCAGGCCGCGCACCGGCCGCTGCCCGAACACGAGCGGGTGGCTAGGTGGGTGCTCGAACGACTCATCAACGTGGGCACCGTCGATCGCACGTTCCAGCAGGTGTACGGCGTGATCGACCTCGACGGCGACTACCACCGCCTGCCCTTCAACTTCAAGATCGTGAAGGAGGTTCCGGGGCCGCGCGGGTCGTTGTCCCTCCGCACGAGCGACGAGGCCATCACGGTGCTCATCGGCGCTCTCGACACCGACGTCGAGTCCGCGCAGATCGCGGCCGAGGTCAAGCTGCAGAACCTAATCGAGCGGGGCAAGCTGGCCGATGCCCGGTCGGCGGCCGAGCAGGCCCGCTACCGCACCGTGCAGTATGGCGAGTCGCTGCGGAGGCGACTGGAGGCCACCCGGCGCGACGTGCTCCTGGTCGACTGGGAGGACGAGCTGCCCAAGATGCTCAACGACGCGCTGACCCACGTCGAGGGGCGGATGAGAGCCGAGCAGGACATCCAGGCCAGCATCGCGAAGCACCGCGACGACGCCGGCGCACCGGAACGCAAGCGTCATGCCGCGGAGTTGGTGGCGGTAGTGGAGGACTGCCTGCGCCGGCACACGCAGCTGCACGCCAGACTGCAGGGCGCGCGCTCGGTCTTCCGCGCGGAACAGGACCGGCAGCAGTTCTCCGGTCCTCCGCGTCGTTCGGCGGTCAACCTCCATGGGCAGCTGCTCGAACCCGTGCTGGGACTGCCGGTCCGCACCGCCGTCGGCCCGGTGAGCACGTTCTTCCGGGTGGCGGCGGGTGTGACCACACCGGAGGTCGTGACGCTGTCCGGGCTGGTCTCCACGCTGCTCCGGCCGTCCGTGGAACCGCGGCAGATCGCCGGACCCGTCGTCCATCCCGTGCCTCAGGTACTCGAAGACGACGCCCGGTTCACGGACGAGCACTGGAAGCTCTCCGACACCCTGCTCGCTCTGCCCGGACAGGTCCGGACGCTCGGGGAACTAGTCGAGGAGGCGGCAGAGTACGACGACGACCTGCCCGTCCTGGTCGCGCTCCGGGCAAGCAACGCGCTCACCCCGGCGATCGACACAGCGCGCGGGACGAAACGCTCGCACGTGCTTGTGGCGGTCCCCGCAGGAATGATCTTCACCGGCCCGCGTGGCACGGCGCGCGGCGACGACCTGCTCGTGACCGCCGCCGAGCTCCGCGAGCCTGTGAAAGCCAATCAGCCGGTGGCCGGCGGCGACATCTCACCCGATGATTCCGAGGAAGTGGCATGACCCTCTCCACCGACGCCGAAGATGCGGCCAGGCTGATCGCATTCGGCTTGCGTCCCAAGCAGTTGCCCGGCCGCGACACGGAGTACCGGGAGCTGGTGCGCCGCTACACCCAGGACGATGTGTTCGCCGGTCTGGCCACGGCCGTCGCGACCGGATTCGGCCTGACGGTCGTCGACGTCAGCGCCCGCAGCGGTGTCGTGCTGGTCGCGACGCCCGGATCCGTGTTCGAGACGAAGATGGACGACTACGCGCGCCACATCTCGACCAAGGAACGACGCGACACGCAGAAGGTGCTGCACGGCATCGCCCACCTCGCCATCGCGGCGCTCGGTTTCCCGCGCGCGGACGACCTGGCGGACGACACGTACCTCGGCCGGGTGTCCGTCGAGCAGATCGACCTGGTGGTCCGCGAGACGTGCCGCCTGCTCGACGAACGGGCCGCCCGCGCCGACGAGGACACCGACGGGACCGTCGAGGACGGCGAGCTCGAACGCGCCTGGCGTGCCTACCAGCGTCGCCCGGCGGTCGCCTCCACCAAAGACAACCGGGCCAACCCCGACACCACCCGGCAGATCGTCCGTAGGGCGTTGAAGTACCTCGCCGAACGCGGGCTGCTGCACCCGGTCGGCGAGGAGCTCGACGAGGTCTACCGCACGACCCACCGCTACCAGGTGCACGTGCGGGAACTCGCCTCCCATGCCGCGTTGAAGGAACTCATCGAGCTGGGCGCGGTGCCAAGGATGACCGGCGCGACGCTCACCAGCCAACCCGCCGACCAGCTGCACTGAAGGAAGATCCAGTTGTACGAACTGACTCGCGTCCGCCTTTACTCCGTCGGCCCTCCCGGCGCCCGGTACGAGGACGTCACGATCGACCTGTCCCAGGTGGGAAAGCCGGTGGCGCACGCCCAGTTGCCGTTGTACGGCGAGGCGTCGGTCTTCCGGCCGTCGCCCGCGTCGGTGCTGTTCCTCGAGAACGGCGGCGGCAAGTCCGTGCTCATCAAGCTCGTCTTCTCGGTGATGCTGCCGGGGCGCCGCCAGATCGTGGGCACCTCCAACACCCGCGTGCTCGACAAGTTCGTCGAGCGCGGCGACGTTGCCCACGTCGTCCTGGAGTGGATGCATACCGAGACCGGCAGGCTCCTGATCACCGGCAAGGTGGCGGAGTGGCGGCCGCGCAGGAACAGCGCCGAGGACGGGCTGTCCGAGATCTGGTACTCGCTGCGTCCGGGCCGGTCGGTCGATGTCTCCTCACTGCCGTTCGCCGAGGACGGGAACAACCTGGTGCTCGGCGAGTTCCGTTCGCGGCTCATCGATCTGTATGACCAGGACCCGTCGCTGGAGCTGTTCTGGGAGGATCGGCACAGGAGGTGGGCGGACCGGCTGACGACGCTGGGACTCGATCCCGAGCTGTTCGAGTTCCAGCGCAAGATGAACGCGGGCGAGGGCGAGGCTGCGGAGGCCTTCACCTTCAACACGGACGAGGCGCTCGTTGAGTTCCTGCTGAAGGCGGTGCTCCCGAACGCGGACGCGGTGAGCCTGGAGGACTCGCTGGATGAGTTCGCCGGCACGCTGGCCAACCGGAACGCGCTCGAACTGGAGCGCGACTTCGTGGCCGCGGTGCTCGACCACCTCACGCCCCTCGCCGTCCAGCACGGGCTCGCCGAGACCGCCAAGCACGACCTGGTCAGACGTGAGGTCGAGCGCCAGGGGTTCGTCGCGACGGTGGTGGCGCGGGCCGAACGGGAACAGGCGCTCGAGGCCGTGCGGCAGACCGAGCTCGGCCTGGCCGAGACAGCCCTGAACGACGCACGAAAGCACCAGGACGCCGTGACGGACCTGCGCACCGAACTCGCCCGGCGGCTGGCCAAGTTCCGCGTTGACGAGGCCAGCGAGGCGTTCAATGCCGCCGACAAGGCTTGTGGAACCGCTGCCGCTCTCGTACAGGCCTGGGAAGCGACCGGACCGCTGATCGACTACAGGACCAAGGACGAGGTCGTCGCACAGCTGCGCGAGGTGCTGGGGCGCAAGCAGGATGCGGAGGCGGAAGCGCTCCGCATCCGCGACACCCACGCGGGCGCTCTCATCCGGGCGCTGCTGGCAGCCGCCACGATGGCGGTGCGCGCGGCCGGTGAGGAGGAGAAGGCGGCCGGGCGATCAGCCGAGGAGGCGACCAAGGCGCAGAAGGAGTCGGACGCCGCCGCCGAGGCCGCCGCGTCCGCCAAGGCGACCGCGGAACGTCTCGACGGCGCGGTCGCCGAGGTGACCGCCGAGGTCGAAGTCGCGGTTCGGGACGGCCTGGTCGCCGACATCGCGTCGGTGCCGGCGACGGCCGAGCTGCTGGTGGAGCAGGCATGCCTGGCCGAGGCTGCGGTCGGCGAGCAAGAGGCGAGGATCACCGAACTGGACAGCGCCGTGGACACGGCCCAGGCGGCTCTCGTCGAAGCGCGCGGACAGGAGTCCACAGCCAAGTCCGAGCACGGCAAGGCATCGGCAGCCGTGGCCGCCGCGGACGCCGCGATGACCACGTTCGCCGCCGAGCCGAGGCTGGCCGCGCTCGTCGAGGGAACGGAGGTGGTCTTCGAACTCGACCACGAACGGTTGGTATCGGGGCTGACGGAGGCGCTGGACGCCGCCGACCGGGATCGCACGGGGATCCGCGTGGCCCAGGCGGCCGACGAACGCGCCCGGGTCGCCCTCGACAGCGCTGACAACGCGCTGCACCCGCCCGCACCCGAGGTCGAGGACCTCGTCCGGTTGCTCGACGACGAGGGCATCCGGTGCCACAGCGGGTGGGACGTGCTCGCCGACATCCCCGACGAGGGTGACCGCCGCGAGCTCGTGGCACGGTTGCCCCATCTCGCCGCCGGTGTGCTCCTCAACGACCCGGACGAGCTCGAACGCGCCCGAACGCTCGTGGCGAGGCGGGGATACGAACCCACCTCGCTCGTCGCGGTCGCCAGCACCCAGTCCTTCGACCTCGACACCGAGTCCGATTTCGACCTGATCCCCCAAGGGGAAGCGGGCTTCGTCGTCCCGCCGAACCCGGCACTGTACGACCACGACGCCGCGCGAGCCGAATGTGCCCGCATCACCGAACGGCACGTCGAACGTCTGCAGCAGCTCGCCGACCTCGACGAGCGCTACGCCGCAGACCAGCGCCTCAAGGCTCGGTTGCTGCAGTGGCGCGAGGAGTACCCACCTGGCAAGTACGGGGAGCTATGCGGCCTGCGGAGCACTACCTCCGAAAACCTCGCCACGGCAGAGGAAACGACACGTCAGCACGTCGCCGAGGTCGCTGAGTTCATCAAACTCAGAACCGGTGCCCGAGAGGTCCGCGCTGGTCTGGGCACGGCGGCTCGCCTCGCCCGGACCAGGGCGGACCGGCTGTCGCGGCTGCGGGAACGCGTCGCACAAAGCGAGGCATGGCAACAAGAAGCCGTCGAAGCGCGTGCCGCCGAAGAAGCGGAGAAGGCACGGACGACGGCGGCCCGAGCGCGGCGAGAAGCGGCCGTGGTGCATGTGCGCGAGCACGAACGGCTGGCGGACCGGCATAGGGCGACGGCGGAGCGTCTCCGCGGGGAGGTGATCGAGGTCGGCGGCGACGCGGGAGCCACTGCCGAGCCGGACCCGTTGGCACAGCCGGTCCCTGTGCTTCGTCGACTGCTGGCCGAGGCCGAGACCCTCTACGTGAAGGCCCAGGTCGGCTCCGATCTGCTGACGGAGGTCGCCAACGCGAAGAATGCCGCGAAGGAGGCACGCCGCGTGCTGAGGCCGTTCCCGGAGCCGATTCGCGTGCAGGCCGCACAACTGATCGAGACTCCGGAGGGCGCCGACATGGCAGGACGTGCGGCCGCGCTGGCCGCCGCGAAGTCTAAACAGGACAGAGCGGGTGCGGAGCGGGACGCGGCTCTGGGAACGTTGAACCAGCAAATCGCCCTG
Source organism: uncultured Actinomycetota bacterium (assembly GCA_963826035.1). Classification (GTDB taxonomy): domain Bacteria; phylum Actinomycetota; class Actinomycetes; order Mycobacteriales; family Pseudonocardiaceae; genus Actinophytocola. The sequence goes on from CAWGVZ010000015.1 coordinate 77,260, forward strand.
TATGACGTGCTGCCCGCACCGAGCGGGCCTGTCGTTCTGCCGGAGGAACCGGCTGACACCTCTGCCGCGCGGCGGCTCCTCACCGCCGCCGAGGCTGCGCTCCGGGAGGCGGTGTCATCGGTGTCCGGCAAGGAAGCGGCGTGCACTAAGGCGAGTGGCTCGCTTCGGCTGGTGCGACAGGTCGTCGCCGGGTTCGCCAGGATCACCGACAACCAGGCGTTGGAGGACGAGCAGGACGCGGTCGGCGGCGCCGTGGTCGTGGCGCCGTACGAGGGCGATCCCGCGAGAGCGTGGGAACGGCATCTCGATCTGGCGAAGGCTGTGAAGGAGTGCGGTAAGGCCTGCGTTGCCGCGGACAAGCTGGTGAACCAGCTGGCAGAGGCGCTGCGCACGACTGCGTCCGACGCCCGGTTCCACAAACTGGTCTCGGCTGCGCGCACCCAGATCACCTCGGTGCCGCCGAGCGAGCTTCCCGCAGCACGCCGGGAACTGGAGGACGTTGTTGCAGCCGAGGCTCCGCGGTCTTTCCGAGGACCTCGCGCACAGCGACAGGCATCGCGCCATCATCATCGGGCGCCTGCGAGGCATGGTGGAAAACGCGCTCCGCACCCTGCGTCAGGCGCAGCGATTGTCGCGCCTGCCCGCAGGTCTCGGCGACTGGTCGGGGCAGGAGTTCCTGCGTTTCACCTTCACCCCGGTCGAAGGTGAGGTGCTCACTCAGCAGTTGTCCGAGGTCGTCGACGAGGCCGCACGGCGCGCGACCGCGAAGCGGGACGGCACGAGCGTTCTGCTCAACGGAGTGCGAGCGGCGGCGCCGAAGGGCTTCATGGTGACGATGCTCAAACCGGACGCCGTACTCCGCGCCGAACGCGTGCGGGTGTCCGACGTCGGCGACGTGTTCTCCGGCGGCCAGCACCTGACTGCCGCGATCATGCTGTACTGCACGCTCGCCGCTCTGCGCGCCAACAACCAGGGCCGCGTCCACGAGCGCCACTCCGGTGTGCTGTTCCTGGACAACCCGATCGGGCGGGCGTCCGCGGGCTACCTGCTCGACCTGCAACGCTCCGTTGCCGCCGCGCTGGGCGTACAGCTCGTCTACACGACCGGGCTGTTCGACGCCGAGGCGCTGGGCGCGTTCCCGCTCATCGTGCGGCTGCGCAACGACGCCGACCGGCACGCCGGGCGCAGGTACCTGTCGGTGGATCCGCGTGTGGACGAAGTTCTTAAGGAACGCGACAAGAAGCCGGACGGCACGCCGAGGCCGCCGGACACGGCCTGGTTGACGGCCAGCCGCGTTGTGTTGATGGAGCGCCGACATGGCGAGTGACGCCCGGAGTGCCACGGAAACACACGACTTGCTCGTTCAGCGGGCACGGAACCGAGGCTGGCAGGGCACCAGTGCGACCAGGGTGAGCCTGGACGAAGTCCGCCACGCCTTTGCCGAGGCCCGCAGAGGACGAATGGCCGAAACACAACCGGAGTTGGCCCTGGCGGCGTGTCTGGAGGTGCTGCGCGACCGCGGAGTGCTCGCCCCGATGCACGCCACGAACCGTGAGAAAACGCCTCTGGCCCAAGGCTTCCGGCTCGCGGCAGTCGTTGAGACCGCGCCGCGTGAGGTCCCGAACATGCCGATCTGGCACCGGGAGCTGTACGACCTGGCGAAACACTGGCGCTCCGCCCAGCCGCTGCGCCGTGCGCAGTACGCCGCGGTAAACCGGTGGCTGAAGAGTAGACCGGACCGAACCGAGGTGCCGCTCCGGGAGCGCTGTCTCGACGTGTTCGCCGTGTTCGGCGATCCGGAGTGTCACTCGGACGCGGAGAAGTCGCTGGATCGCAAAACGACCGTGGCGCTGTTCGGCGAGGAGGACCGGCTTATGTCGGTCCTGCGCACGTTCCGTACTCCGCCGCCGTTGCTGACGGAGGTGGTCACGGAGGTGGTCACGGAGGACGACGGCAGCGGTTTCGGCAGGGTCGGCGCCGGTGATCTGCTTTTGGTGCTGGAGAACAGCACGACGTGGTGGTCGATCGTCAACGCCCTGCCCTCGCCCGATGAGCACAGGGTGGGATACGTCGCGTGGGGCCTCGGCGGAAGCTTCACCCGGTCCGTCGAGTCCATCGCCGAACGCCATCGCATCTCGGAGGTGAGGTACTTCGGGGATCTCGACTTCAGCGGTGTCCGCATCCCGTCCCAGGCAGCGGCGGCGGCCAGAAGACGGGGCTTGCCTGCCGTGGTGCCGGCGACCCGCCTCTACGCCGCGTTGCTCGCACTCGGGCGTCCCGCACCCGCTCGCGACGGCGTGCCGTTGGAGAAGGCGCGTCCATTCCTGGAGTGGCTCGCGCCGGAGCATCGTGCGCCGGTCGAGGACCTGCTGTCCACGGACACCCGCCTCGCGCAGGAGTGGGTCGGCACGCGCCACTTGAAGAACACGACCGACTGGCTCGAAGATCTCAGATGAATCCAGGGTGCGCCAACTAGCTCGCCGTTCGTCTCCGGACGATGACAGTCCCGTCGCCGGTCGTCATCGACTTCCACGGTGACCGTGGACGGCCGCGCGCGAGCCACACGCACAGAACTAATGGCCAGAAAGCCACAGTCCCCATCTGTGTAACGAACCAAGGCAGGCTTCCGAAGATCGTCCCTGCTCCCACTCGGCCTCGTTGACTTAGGCGGACGCGGGACCGGGCGACGCCAGCAGAAACGAAGCAGCCAATCAGATACGTAAGCGCAATCGCTACACCCATGTCACCATGCCTCCAAAATAAGAACCCAACAGGTACATCTCGCCCGCAGCACACTTGATTCGACCACCTACGTCGTCGGACGGACGTGGTCTGTTACGTGAACATGTCAGCCTCGGCCGGCAACGACGGCATATCTGCTGACCGGTGCGAGTGGTTGATACCGAGATGCTGATGAATTCTGTCCAGATTCTGACCACTTGCCACCAGAGTACGGATCAGCGACTGCCTGTCGGCCTACAGATGGGCAGGCTCCTCTGTCATGATCTCATAGATCCTCGAAGAACGCTCTGAGCGCAGCGAAACCACGATCATGAATTTGGTGACCACCACCCAGGCCTTTGTCGACGGTGCAGATGCAGGTGAACGGCTGGTGGAACACGGAGCTCTACGTGCGTTCGAGCGTGGTGGTGAGTGCGGCCGCTGTTCGTCCCGAGCCCACCGCGTAGATCGCGGCTGCCCTCGCGAACTGAAGGTCAAACTGGGTAGTGACCATCAACTACACGGCAGCGATGGGCTGATCCAATGATTGCTCGAACTACCTCGTCGACGAGGTTGACCTGATCATCGTTTTGGATGCGGCCATCGAACTGATCGAGTGGCTGTGGAGCCCGAAATGGCCATATACGGGACAGGGCAATAATTCTCATGCGTAACAGATCGGCTGCACGTGACGACACAGGCGCCAAACAGGTGTGCACGGATGACGTGGAGAGACCATGGAAATCGTCGGCTTCGCGCTCGCGATCGGCTATGTGATCGGCATGTTCGTCGCGGCGTCCTACTATCGGAGGCGGTGCGGGCTGACCGACCTCAAGATGCGTTACAGCATCGACTGGCGCGAGTTCTTCCTCCGCAACCCGCACTTCTTCTTGTGGATGTACGTCAAGATCCTGTTCTGGGCCGTGGTGCTCGTCGTGTGGCTGGTCGCCGGACAGCCCGCGTGCCCGTGGCGGGCCGTGATCAACATTCGAGGCGTACCGGCGCGGAAGATCGCCTGGGTGGGGTTCCGACCCGCTGCCCGGCAATAACACAGGAAGTCGTGGGGGTCGACGCGATCGACTCGACTCCCAACGGAAATCGGAGACGGCACATGGCCGAGGAACAACTGGGCAGCGTCGGCCTGCTGCTCGCGGGTGCAGATGTCCGGCACTTCTCATTTGCGCCAGCGGCGATCGAACTGGGGGCTGTGCGGTTCGGGGGATGGCAGGTGCATCCCATCGCCCCGCCGCCGGACCGGTTCCCGGCCATGGCCGCATACCTGGTCAAGATCACCTTCGACCTGATGGTCGCCCCGGACATGCCTGCGCCGCAGTGGGTGGAGGTCGGATTCGCCTTCGACAGTGAGCAACCGGTGGTCGTCATGGACGCCGTCCCGGGGCGGTCCAGGGGACACGGGCCCGCGCGGAGCTACCGCGTCGACCGGAACCTCACGTTCGTCGAGGTCGCGGGCGCGGACCCGGAAGCTGTCCACCTGGCGGAGGTATGGTCCGCGGTCACCGTCTATGGCGTCCATAGACCCGCGGTGAGGTGGCGCCACGACGACCTGCGGCCCGGCTCGCACAGCGCCTGGCTCGTGCTGCTGACCGCACTGGGCACCATGGACGTGAACGTGAAGGCGTCGGTCCGCTACGACGTGCCGCTCGAGGAATCGTTCGGCAACGAGCCCGCGACCGACCCGGTGACGTTTCACCTCGACCTCGCACCCGGCCGCGTGACGCCGGTGACGCGGACGATCGACACCGCACGTCCGGCTCCGGAACTACAGCGGCGCCCCAGCGTGTTCATCTCCTACGCGCATGAGGACAGCGCGCACATGGACGCGGTCCTGGCATTCGCCAACTTCCTGGTCCGGGAGGAAGGCATCGACGTCGTCCTCGACCGATGGGGCCAAGAGGTGTCCCGGGACTGGTACCTCTGGGCGCTCCAGAGCCTGAAGGAAGCGGACTTCGTGCTCGTCATCGCCTCCCCGACATGCAAGGCGGTGGGGGAGGGCTACGTCGACGACGAGCACAACCGCGGCTTGCAAGCGGAGATGGCGCTTATCCGCGAGGCGATCTTCCAGCAGCGGTCCACCGGCGTGCTCAAGTACCTGCCGGTCGTGCTGCCCGGTGGGAGGCTCGCTGACCTCCCGGACTTCATCCAGCCCTGGACGATCCACAATTTCCACGTCACGTCGTTCACGCGGGCCGGCGCGGAGAACCTCCTCCGGACCCTGACCGGGCAACCGGCCTACGTTCGCCCGGAACCACCCGCCTACGTGCCGCCCCTGCCGCCGCACTCGATCTGAGGAAGGTTCGTCGTGCTCGGATTCCGTCGCAAGCGAGGCCTGCCGCTCCCCCCGGATCCGCTCGACCGCCTGACGACCCTGGGTCGGTTCGAGTTCGACGTCCACTCGTCGGGTATCGACTCCAGTGTCGCCTGGGAGGACTGCATCAGCCCGTTCCGCCCAGCGTCCGTCGCCGACCCGGAGGGTTTCCTCGGCGCTCTGCGAGAGCTGGTCACGGACGATACGGGCGGGTTCGCCACCTACGGCGCGTACCGCGTGTCCGGAGAGCTCCTCGGCTTCGATAACCGTTCGCCGAACGCGCTCGCCCTCCTGGATGCCGCGGTCGCCTTCAAGCGGGCGCGCGGGTTGCCGAGCGCCTGCCTGACCGGGCACGAGTGGGTGCGGTGGTGCGAGGTCCACGGTCCTGGGTCGTGGTGACTCAGGCTCCCGTGTACGCGAACGCCGCCCACCAGTAGGGATTCGCGTACGGGTGCTCGCCGCCGCCCCCACCGATACGCAGACCCGGGACCACCTGTGCCAGCTCGTCACGGGTCGCATTCCGCAGCCACTTCTGCGCCAGGTTCAGTGCCGCCACCGGTGGCAGGTCACCCCTGCTGAGGGAATCGTAGAAGTGGGTCATCAGAAAGGTCGTCGCCACGTCGTCCACCTGCCATGCCGTCGCGACCACGCCGCTGAAACCGAGCTGCAGCAACATGGCCGGCAGCCCGACCACTTCGTTGGGTACTGCGGCGCCGGTGAGGTGGGACTCGCACGCCGACAGGACGGCGAGCCGCCGGGGACCCGCGTGGAAGCTCGGCCGCCATCTGCTCGAGTGTGACTTCGGCGTCGGCGAAGGAGATCCGGCTGCCTGAGGGCCCGTGCGGTGACGTGGCACCGTGGGAGGCGATGTGCCATACGGAATAGTCGTTCGCCGTGCGCCGGAACTCCTCCCACGTGCAGTCGTCGATGACCCGGCCGTCGCGTCCGTGACCCGCCCAGATCCGGTTGATCTCGGCGGTCTCCCTGGCGACGTTCGCGAGGCGTTTCGCCTGCCCGCCGTGGGCTTCCGGCACGTTGACCGCGAGCAGGCGGAGCTGCTGTTCGGGCAGGGACCGCGCGGTCTCGCGGCAGCGGAGCAGGGTGCGGACGTTGGGGGCGTAGCGGATAGGAGAGTAATCCCCGAGGTAGTTGCCCCGCTGGTCGCTCGTCGCATGGAGCGGGATCAGGCTCAGCTGGCCGACGGGGACCAGCGTGACGGCCCGGCCGCGGGCGTGGAAGAGCAAGATTTCCCGGATGCCCATCTCCGCCAGCTGCCGTAGCCCGCGGTTAATGCTGAACTGGTGCGGCCGCTTGTCGGTATGCCCGGGTAGCGTGCTCAGCACGAGCTTTCCGATCGCTGCCCGGCTGGCCTCGGGCAAGTGGATGTACTGGGGATCGTGTCCGCCCGCCACCACCAGGGCATAACCGCTCGCCTTCGCACCCACGATGTAGATGACGGCGCCGTCGTCGTTGATCTGGACGATGTCGGGGTAGCTGGCGCCGGACGTCAACGGGTGCCGGCCTGTAACCTCGGTGATCCGGTTCGCGGCGGCCCGCGCACGTGCCCAGGCGTGCTGGAGTGGTGAGTCAGGACCTTCGTCACCGGTTGACGTGCGTTCGGTGGCGGCGAGGTCGGCGAGCGCCCCGCGGTACTCGGCGACCAGACCCGACTGGCCCGCGCGCTCCAGCCGGGCGGCGAGATCAGGGTTGTCCCAGCTGGTGAGGTGGCTGAGCGAGATCGCGCGGCCCGTCTCCAGCGCGACCACGGCCTCGCGGTACCGGCCCGCACGGGCCAGCCAGTAACCGGCCTCCTCGGTGTGTTCCTGCGCCGCGAGGAGCACTTTCTGCCTGGCCTCCGGCCGATATCGCGCCGCGGCTTCGAGCGGGATGAGTGACATGAGGTGCTCGTACGCCTCAGCCGCGAACGTGGGGTTGTCCGTCTCCACCGCCCAGGAGACCCAGGCGACAGCCAACCGCATCCGCATGGCAGTCGGTGCGTACCCCGCGTTCGCGACCGCGGTCCGCCAGTTCTTCGCACGCTTCGCCGGATCGGCGCCGCCCGCCAACGCGTCCTGCGCCCGGAGAGCCTCGTAGTGGACCACCTGAGCGCTCGTCGGCCCCGGCTGTCCCGGACGGCTCCACCGCCGTGCCAGTCGCGCCGCCTCTTGGGCGTCGGCGAGCCGGTCGACAGGGTGCTCGTGCACGAGGAGTGCGCGCCACACCAGGAGCCGGGCCAGGGCGATGTCGGCGCCGCTGATCTTCCGCCAGAGCCCGGCGACGGCGTCCCTACCCGCGCGGCACTCCGCAATCCCCTCGCTGATTGACCTGTGGAGATCCCGTTCGCCGTTGGCCTGTGCAAGCTGGACGATGAGGAGCCCCTGGACGGCCCGGACGGCCGGCAAGATCGGGTGTTCGGCGGCCAGGTCGAGACTTTTCGCCTCGTCGAGCGCTGACTGGGCGGCTCGGGTGTGCTGCTCGCGGTTGCCGGGTTCGTTGTGCATCAACGCGATCTGTCCGTGGGCTCGCAGCAGATCCGCCAGACCGGTTGTCGTTCTCCACAGCTGGGACGACCCGCGTTGTGATGTGATCAGGTCGGCGGCGGTGAACAGCTTCGCGGTGTCGCCGTGGACGTCGGCGAGGAGCATAGCCGCGTCGGTGAGCAGGACGGAGGCCCAGTGCGTGGTCGGCTCGTCCGTCGTGCTGGACAGGATCGCGGCAAGCGCGTGGAACGCCGTAGTCAGGTCCTTGTCAGATCGGCCGGATCCCGCGTCGGTGACGGGCGCCGCGATCGCCTCGAGATGCTGCCGAACTAACGCCTGCGGCCGACCTGCCGCGGCCCAGTCCTTGGCGCTAGGGTGCGGTAGCGGGGCGTGGAACGCGATCGTGCTGATGTGGTCCCGGTCCTCCTGATCGATGCGCGTTACCTCGGCGATCCTTGCCCGCATGTGGCGGACCCGGTCGATGGCGTCCTTTTGGTCCGTGTTGATGATCTCCCAGACGCGCTCCTTGACGTCGTACATCACCGCGAACACGTCCTGCTCGCGGGCGTGACCGATGGACTCCGGGTGTTCCAGGTAGCGGATGCAGGCGCCGATGAAAGAACGAGCCTCGGTCCGGGTCTGGTTGTTCTCCTCGACGTCGTCGGTGTGGATGGATGGGTGCCAGGCCTGAAGCAGGTCGGCGGCGAAGTCCAGGTCAGCCACGGCCGCTGCGTCCCAGGCCGTATTGGTCAACGCCACTTGGAAGGCCTGCCTATTCGCGCGATGGGGGAGTTCGCCGAGGAGAAGTCCGAACTCCTTCTTCACGGCGGTCAAGCGGGGCATGTCCTGTCTCAGCACGGCGTCCTTGTACTGCCAGCTGTAGAGGTATGCGCCCGCGTACTCCCGGTCCGTGGCCTGAGCGCTCGTCTGGTACTGGTGGGCGAGCCGCAATCCCTCCGCGTCGTGCTGCCACGGCTCCTCGAATGTCGGATCGATAGCGCCACCGCATTCCGGGCAGGGGGCGGGCCAGCGGCGCGGTGCGGGCTGGCCGCCTGCATGGCAGCCGTCATTGAAGCACCGCCACCCGTTCGCCCGGGCGCCCGTTGGCGGGGTATAGCCGTAGGTTGTCGTGGGCAGCCGGCGGTTGATCATAGAAGTGTCACCAGGAGTGGCCCTTCAAGGTCGTCGGTATTTCTGGCACCACTCCCATCGTGTTCTCGACGTGGGATGTGAACGAAACATTGGCAGCTATGCTGAATCGTTGCGATTTGCCGGCGACCCGTCGGCGTGACAGTGAGGTGACGCATGCGTGGAGTGTTCCGGCGCAAACCAGAGACACCTTTCCCGGATGACATGCTGGAACGACTCGATCGCCTGGGGCGGAGCAAGATCGACATCATGGGTTCGGGGATCGACTGGCCCGAGGTCGTGCAGAACTGCATCGCCGCGTTCTACGAACAGGCGACGGCCGACCCTGACAAGTTTTTGTCAGATTTGACGCGTCTGATCGAGGACGACAGCGGTGGATTCGCCACATATGCCGCGTCGAGTCTGATGATTGAACTCATCCCTGAAAGCAGGCGGACCGACGTGGGTGGCGCGTTGCTGGACCGCGCGATCGACTTCAAAGCGCGGCGCGGTTTGCCGCTCTCCAGCTTCACCGGTTACGAAGTGGAGCGTTATCACGAAAATGCCGACCGTAGGCGATGACCATCAGCTGACAGGGTTGATGACCTCGCGGATGCCAGCCAGTACGTGGGTGACACGTTGGGGGTGCCATTTGGCCTAGCTCACGTCTGCGGCCATCCTCGCGGTGTCTTCATCAGCCTGCGCTAACTGCGCGATCACAGGCGCCCGGTTGCTACTTTGCGGAGGCCAAAGCATCGGTGCCCGCCGACAACGCACCGTGTTCGTCGAGCTGCGACGGACGATCCGCAGCGACCTCTGCCCTTCTTGATCATTAAGCGTGCGCACTCTCACAACACCGCTCCCGCCGCGACGTTCACCATCGGGCCGCTATTCGACAACATCACCCTGCTCGGCGACGGCGCGCGATCTGCAATGGTTCGCGGCATGCTGACGGTGACCGGCGTGTCCGGCAGCCCCCTTGTTCATCACCGGCAACAGCGCTGGCCGGGGCAGCGGGATCTCCGCGGTCAACTCGACCGCGACGACCCTCACAACCACTCGCTGCTGGGTCTGGCCGGAACGTTCGGCGAGGAGTCCGACCAGGTCGTACGCACAGTTGCTGTTCTTCCATCGACCCGGGTGGGGGACTTCAGCAGACAGTCGATCAGTTGCTCGGTTGTTGGTTGGTCGCCGAGTTCGACGAGGCAGTGGTCCACTTCCGCGACCGGGTCGCGGTCATGGCCGCTGTTCGGGTGCTCCAGTGCGACGCCCCGCCAACATCGGCGTACAAGCCGAGCGGGTGTCGCTCCGAACAGGCTGGCCGGGTCGAGCCGGGGCTCGCGGTCGAGCCGGCGGGATGAGGGCCTCATGCAGGTGCCGTCCGAAGACTTCTTCCGGTGAGCCGGTTCGCTCGGTTGTCGTGGACCGATGCCCGTACGTCGGGAACCGAGGGTTCGTGGACGAGCTGTGGTCGGGCCTCGATTCGGTGATCGTCGAGTCGGTGTTGATGTTCTCTGTCCGGTGGCGCCTCCGAGACGGCCTCGGTGCGTCTCGATGGCGGATTCGGAGGAGGGGCTCGCGGAACTGCTCGAAGAATCCTGCCTGGACGGTGTTCTGCGGACTCAGTACCGGGTTGTGGTGGATGTCCAGCCCCGCTGGGGGCGACCGTGGGAAGCCGCATGTCCAGAGCGTGAGGGGCGCACTTTCTCGGATGTTGGAGTGGCGGACCGGGCTCGACGACGGAACGAAGGTCGGCGCGTGGGTGACGCCTGTGGCGCCGCAGTGTGGGGCGACACGCACACCGTCACCGAGCGCCGGCCCGCGGATGCGTCATTGCTTGATGTCCACTACTTGTCCAGCACGACACCACAGTCGTAACAACCCGGCACGACCCGCGATACCACACGCGTATGAGCTGTTAGAGTCACATCGCAGATCTGCATGCCTGCACGGTGCGTCCGGGATCGGCAGCCACATTAGTGTGTTCATTCGAAATGCCGCCATGCGATGGAACGTGATTACGGGCGGTACCGATGAGCGTCGGCAGATATCCGTGGCTGGCTATCAGAGGGGACGATGGTCTGTGGCGTTGAACGTCGGAGAGCGAGTCACACTCTGGGATCGCGCCGGCAGCAGGTGCAGCATCTGCAAACGTGTCCTCTCCCGAGACAGTCAGCCGGGCGTACCAGCCGCTCGCGAGTTGCCGATCCGCACAGAGATCACGGGATTCGTCCTGCCGCCACGGTACTTCGACACCCACGAGAACTACATGCTGTTGTGCGCCGAGGACGGCCAGACGGTCACCGGCCGACGAGACGCCTTCACCACAGAAGTCCTCCTGCGCATCAAGCTCGACCACGAGGACCTGGTCGCGCGCACCAGCGCCACGACGCCGACCACTCACGTGAGCCTGCTCGTCCACTCCGCGTTCTTCGGACCGGGCACACCCGCCCACTACTTCCTGAAGATCACCAATGAGGGCACGACGTCAGTCCAACTCGAATCCGTGTGGTTCGCCACGACGCCGGCTGTCGCGGTGGACAACCACCAGCGCCCGCTGCCCACGTTGCTCGTGCCCGGCGAGTTGTTCGAAACCTGGCTGCCCGTCGTGGACGTGCCAGCGACCCCACGGGTCGAATACCTCGCATGCGCCCGGCTCGCCGACGGCACAGTGGTCGAGTCGCTGCCGAATACTGCGGTACCGCCTGCCGGTGCGCCGGGTGGTGGCGGCGCACCACTCACAGCGTTCATCGACTCGGTGGCCGCCATCAACCACGACGGCGAACAACTCCTGGAGAAAGAGTGGGATGTCTTCATCTCCCACGCCACCGAGGACAAGGACGACGTGGTCCGGCCGCTCGCCCACGCCCTGCGGTACCGGGGCGTTCGAGTCTGGTACGACGAGTTTGAACTGCGCATCGGTGACTCACTGCGTCGCAGGATCGATGAGGGGATCAGCCGCAGCAGGTTCGGTGTCGTGGTGTTGTCGCCATCGTTCTTCGCGAAGGGCTGGACGACCTACGAACTCGACGGGATCATCATGCGCGCCGTCGGCATGGGCAGCCTGCGCAGTGGGCAGGTTGTCCTGCCCATCTTGCATAAGATCAGCGTCGCCGACCTGATGGCCCGCAGCCCGTCCCTCGTAGACAGGCTCGCCCGCGACACCGCCACCACGACCGTGACCACGATCGCGGACGAGATCGCGGAAGTCGTGTCCCGCACCGTCGCCGCGTGACCGGAGGCGTTTCAACCTTTCGACGAGGCTAACTACGGGCTTCTACCGGCGCCGGCATCTCCTCATATTGGCCACCGTGTCCGATCCGTCCGGAACTCAGGCACATCACCGTTGCTCGCTGCGACATCGACCCGTGGGCGAACTCGGCGCGGAGGCCGTGTCAGAGAACGGCGATCTGGTACGGGCGGTACTACTCGTCCGGGAGGCGGTTGTGCTCGGCACGGACGCCGAGGCGGCGATGTCGGTCGCGCGGGCGACCTTTCGCGCCGATGATCTCGACTGTGGCCCGGACCTACTCAGCCTCGCCGAGGAGGTAGCGCGTGGGTCCATGAACAAGTACGACGAACACCGGACAGTCCAGTGGATCAGGACCGTGACCGACGTCCGGGACTTCGACCGAGCGGAACGACTGGCGAACTCGTTCGCGGACCCCACAGCGCGCGCAGCGGCGTGGGCGACCATCGCCGAGGGGGCATTGGCGGCGGCTGAACTCGACCTAGCCGAGCGGGCGCTCCTCCTCATTAGTGAGGTCGACCTCCAGCGGCGGCCCCGGACAGATCTGATCGGCGCGAGGCTTTCCACAGGGAAACCCGGCCGTGCGGTGGAGTTGGCGCGAAGCGCACCGGACGCCCTCGATCGCGTGTCCGCTCTGGTCATGGTGGCTCGATCAACCCGGAACAGCGACTTGCTCGCCGAAGCAGAGCGGGTGATCGACCAACTCAAACCAGGTGAGGATCAGGTGAACATGATGCTGGTCCTCATCGAGGCCACCGCGACGCTACAACTCCGTGATCGAGTCGCCTCTCAATTGGGACACCTCCGGCGGATCGCTCAGGATGCCTGCGACGGCAGCCGACTCGCTGATACAGACCTTGTCGCCGCCTATGCCAAGGCACGGATGCGGACCATGACCGAGGTAGCCGAGCGTGCGTTACGTCTGCATGGCGGTCCGGTCTTCACCCACGACCCCTTGGCCGCAGTCGTTCCGGCTGCATCCTTCCCAGCAAGCATGACCGCCCGCTCGCAGAAAGGCTCAGCACAGAAGACTGGAACCACGCAGTAGAGGAACTGGTCGACCAATGCCCGGATGCCTACTCCGCGATCGTGGCCGAACTCGACGCGATCGCGGCGGCGATAGTCCACGGCGACACGGCGGGACATATGCCATAGACATCGGAAGGGCCCGCGACCGTGGTAACGGCGGACTGTGAACCTGCGATCCTATGTGCGACACGCGTGGAGATGGCGGGCAGTGTGGAGCCTCCCCCACGCGGGTGTGGGTTGACGGAATCTGTCCGAGGATGGGACGCGCTGGAGGTTGTGACGACGAAGCAGGAGTGTTCGACTGTCGGGTGTGTACGCCAGGCCGCGTTCACGACCCGGGTGAAGCCCGCATGGTGCACCAGGTGCATAGACGACATCCTGCGGCAACATGGTCTTGAGCCCGTCGAACCGTTCACCAGCCCCAGAGCGTGGCGGTTAACCAGATGCCTGGACTGTGGTGTGCAGGCTCACTATCGGCTCGAACACATCGCGACGAGCAGCAGGAAGAACTGCCAGGCGTGCCACTGGAAGGAGTGGGCCGCCGAGCAGCGCGAGCAGCCATGGCACGAGTTCGAGCGCTCGATGATCGAGTTGTTGCATAACTACACACCGGCGCAGATTCTCGACGCGATGCCGACCCCGGAGGTGCGCGAATTCCTGGAGTCGGGGTGGTGGCCAACAGAGCGGATAATCGCCGATCTGAATGAGAACGGTTTCGACCTTATAGCCACTATCGTCGAGGTCAACGACGGAAACGATCCGGTGGTCATCCAGTGCCGCGATTGTCAGAGGATCAGCGTCAAACGTATGGGTGATGTCGGCTGGGGATGCACATGCTCACGTAACACTCGCGCGTCGAACCCGAGCCTTCCCCGCGCGGAGAGAGTGCTTCTGGCCGAGTCGCAGTCCCCGGCACTGCGGTGGTGGGACCATGAACTCAACGACGAAGCGACATTCCGCACCGTGACCGTGCGAGCGACCCGCGCGTGCCGCTGGGTGTGCCCGGACTGCGGGCTGCGGTTCGAGACGATGGTCAACCACATGGCAGACCGGCCGTCCTGCCCGGACTGTGCAACGAAGAGACATGCGGAGTGGCAGGACGAGTATGAACGCTGGAAGATCACTCCGATTGCGGACGTGCCCGAACTGGCGACGGCATGGGCCGACGAGGACGATCCTCGGAAGGTGATGGTCACCGGCGGCGTGGGGTTGAGGCGGTTTCGTTGTCCGAGCGGGCATCACCCCCGCATCGACCCGCTGCGCTTCCTCCAGTCCGGATGTCCACATTGCCGCAGTGCGCGGACAGCGCAGGAGAAGAAGTGGCTCGCCGACACCCTGCCGGAGATCGCCGCCCAGTGGCACCCGTCCCGTAACGGCAAGCGGACCCCGGAGAACGTGGTGTGGGACTCCAAGCGGACAGTGTGGTGGCGGGCGGACTGTTGCGGGCACGAGTGGCAGGAGTCCGTAAAGGATAGGGACAAGTACCACCGGCTGCGTTGCCCAGTCTGCCGCACGATCCTGGAGTCGTTGGCATGGCAGGATCCGGGTTTAGCTGCGGAGTGGAGCCCGGCGAACCCGGTGAGCCCGTGGTACGTGCGTCCACACGGCAAGACCGCGTTCGTGCCGGAGTGGGTATGCGCGACCAACCCGGCGCACGTGTGGCGGATGCCGCTCAGCTCACGTTCAAACGGGGCCGAGTGCCCGGAGTGTCGCGAGGCCGGCAAATCCCGGGTCGAACTGGACCACCACGCTGCCGCTGTGGAAGCCTTTGGCAACTCCCGGTCGGGCATGACCGTCCGAGACGACGCATTCACCACACGCAGCTCGTGGACGACCGACATCAGCGTCGACCTCGACGGACGCACCCTCGTCATCGAGTACGACGGCGCGTACTGGCACGCGGCGGAGGCCAAGCGGCTTGTCGACGAACGCAAAAGCCAGGACCTGCTCGCCGCCGGACACCTGCTCGTACGGTTACGAGAAGACGACCTTCCTCCGCTGTTCATCGACCATCCCCGATACCGCGAAATACGCGTCTACTCCACAGCCCCTCGACCACACGCCGTCATGAACCACATCCGCGACTGGATAGAACAGCTGGAGTCGGATGGCCCAGCGCCCTCGGCCAGCCAGCAGGTGTAGAACTCGCAGCCTGGCGGTGTCGCGGAAACCGCCTCCGTGGCGACCAGACCATGACTATCTTCGCTAGAGCAACGAATTCGTGCTCTCCACAGTTAGGTCGACGCACTACCCCTCCGCAAACTAGCCTTGGCGCGGTGTGCTGACCACCCCCGACGGCTGAAACGACGTTGGCAGCCATGTCCGGACGACGGTCCGCGCCTACTCACATGCGTGGCGGCATTCGTTTCACCTGCGGCAAGCCAGAGGTGATGACGTGGGTGTTGCCCGAGGTGGTGGACTACAGCCGCCCATGCACGCACCGTTCGCCTTCCTGTCGAGAGAGACCACCGCAGCTATTCCGCGTCGCTCGCGGAGTTGACAGCGGGTGAATTTGAGTCGATCTCAGGGCTATCCTTGAATCGATACCGGTTCACTTTGATTCCATATCTGGTCAAACGCTGTCCCCATTCCCACTATAAGCTCACGCGTTCCTACGGTATTTGCCTCTACGAACGAGTGCTCTACCGGATAAATGCCATCGTGCTCGGACAGAAAGGCGCCTATTATCATAGCTCTATCGTTGGCTATTCCAACATGAAATGTTGGAGCGAGTGGATTTCTTCGCACTTCAATCTCCTTTACGGTCCCTCTCTTCATCAGTAATGCCCACTTGTACACAAGCGAATCATCCGAAACAACCAGGCGAATATGATCAATGCGCGCACCAGATTGAGATACTATCCCGTAATAGCTCAATGAGTCGTGCGCCAGGATTCTCAACCTAGGCGTCCGGTTCATACTTGCGAGTACTCGCATGACACCATCGGAGAACCCTATCTTTACTACTGTCCCGCGAACTGCGCTTAATTGTCGATCAATTGATTTGAAGAAAAGCAGTAATGCCACCCCTAGGATGACAGTCCGTGCGCCAGGCGCATCCAGCAAGGAGTTCTCAGGCAGGGCAGCAGCTGCTCCTTCTAACGCAAGTAAGACGAACAGCACTGAATACGCGGTTCGTCGCTCCACGACTTCCCAGACCTCGGACAACGTTGCCACCATTTACTCGTCCTCATAGTTTATGTGGATCTGCTATAGGAGGGAGTCCCATCAGTTCGATCTCTTATAGATCGCCTCCCTGCCTCCTCTTGTGTTGTACATCGCGCTGGACGTCACTACGTTTCTAGGTTGCTGAAGGTCGCAGGTAGTCGCGCGGAACGTCGACGGACGAGCTGGCAGTAACCATGAAATTTGCGGGCTGACGATCCCAACTAAGTGACTGGTCGTTCCTCAACTCTGCACTGAGGATGCCCGAGGGTAACCGGAGGGTGACGCGACGACCCAAAGCGGCGCTCTGTACTACCCCGGCGTGCGTATCGCCTGACCGACGCCGACCAGTCCGGGCCCGACGTGTCGTGGGGTCGCGGAGGACTACTCCGCACTGTTGCTCAAGCATGTGGCCGCGCGGCCCACTGCTTCGACACCGAGGTTCCGGGCCGGCTCACTGCCGAACATGCGACCGAGCGGGATGTGGCGCAACCTTCCTGCCGGCGCGAACCGTGCTTCGAGGGCGCCATGAACGCCGCTCGGTCAGACGGCGCCGACCCTGGCGTGTTCTGATCGGGGTTTGTTCACCGCAACGGTGGGTGGAGAAGATCTTCCGGTCGAGGATCACATGGGCCAGTCCGTCGGCCTTGGCCCTCGTAAGGGCGTCGTGCAGGTCGGGGCGCCTGGTCGGCGAGCACGTCGATGGCCTCGTCGAGGTAGCGGTACCTGGTGGCCCGGGGAGATCCCGTGGTCCCGCGCCAACGCGGTGACCTCGACGGCTTGGCGGAACAAACGCAACCCCCAATTCCGCTTGGCGAAAGCAGTCAACGCCCTGCTGTTCTTGCGGGTGCCGCGGCTACGGCGTTCGAGGTGGAGCAGACGGCTGAGGTACTGGGCGAGTTCGCGCGGAACGTCGAGCATGGCTCGATAGGCGATCACGTGGAGTCCTATGGTGAAGATGATCTTTGGTGAGTTTCTTAAACCAGGGACTCCACGGCCTCATCTTCAGGCCCACCCAGGTCATCCCCACCGCACAGCCGGCCCACCTGCCTCAAGCTGATCTTGGTGAAATCACTTAACGAGCATCGTCACACGAAGTTGTGACGGACCGCCATACTCGCGGCAGCGTTGAGGTCATGGCGCACCGTCCGGCTACCCGCTGGACGATCGCTCTGACAATCAGCTTCACCTCTCAGGATGCTCAGGGTGCGGTGCGTCCCGCATCAGATAGCCAGATGCCAATAGGTCGATATGCCTCAGGGGATCGTCACCAAGATCCGGGTTCTGTAGGAGTTCAGTTAGCGCAGTCATGATATCGCCATCACCGACTCCGCCAGCCATGCCGTGCTCGTGTAGTGCATTCATTCGGGCGCCGTGCAGCGTCATCTCCCGATCGAGCGAATCGGGTTCAGCGGCCAACTGTCGGATCGTGCGGCGCGCTACGAGGAGGCCATCAACACGACCGGTAAGTAGTAAAAAGTAACCTGCGGAGAGAGGGCCAACCCGCGTTGCACCGTAGGTCGAACCACCCATGGCGTTCCATGGCGGCCGGAAGCCGAATTTTTGAAGATGTGCCTCGATTAGCTGCCCTTCGCCGATGGCGATGATCTCGGTTGGTGTATCGAGACCAAGCTGCTCAAGCAGGGCGACGGCTGCGGACTGAACAATAATGCTGTAGCCAAGCTTCGGATGTTCCCCAAACCACTCGTCAATCTTCGTCCGCTTATTTCCTTTCGCCGACGATCCTGCGAATCCGTTGTGTTGGGCGAATCGCTGCTCGATGTTCTTGGCCAGTCCGACATAGAGGACATCGCGGCTCTCTGGATCCCAAAAACAGTACACACCCGACGGGTGCCAGTTGGGCCCATGGACTGGCAGAAGCTCACGCAGAGCATCGCGTATCTCCTTGCGCTCGTCTGAGCGGTAGCTGTCGCGAATAACAGTGGCCAGTGTCATGGTGATCTCAACGTACATGAACGCGGGCAGCTTCAGACCTACGTGCACACGCTTCGACTTTGGCCGGAGGAGAGACGAGCTTCGAAATCCCGCCCGACCCGAACTGGGAGACGGCCAGGTACGCCTGTCAGCAGCCCGAACAGCTGGAGAAGTGGACCGCCGCCATGGAGGAGCAACGCGAGGAGAGCGAACGCAAGGAAGCTGAACGTGACGAGCGCGAACAGCGGACCCTGAAGGTGGCTGAGGACTCGCTGGCCGAGGCCCACAAGTCCCAAATCATCACCGCGTGGTCCGTGGCCATTGCGCTCGTCTCCCTGATCGTCGCGGTGATCGCGGTCGTCGTGGCCTAGCCACAATGCCGCTGATTTAGGCGGTAGCAGGGCCTGTAGCCTGCCCTCTTGTGGATCTTGAGGTGGATGGTGGGACTGGCCGAAGCTTGGCCGACCAGGCGGCGGTGGGTGTGCTGGCTCGGACGTTTCCGGTCGAGTTGGTGGATCGTGTGATCGATCAGTTCTGGGTGCGGGAACAGCGTGTCCGGAAGTTGCCGGCTCGGTTGGTGTTCTATTTCGTTTTGGTTCTGTGCCTGTTTCCGCAAGAGTCGTACCGGTCGGCGATGAAGATTCTGATGAAGGCTTTTGGTCGAGGTGCGGATGCTTCTTCGGTGCCGACGGCTGAAGCGATCGGGAACGCTCGTCGTCGGTTGGGTGCCGATGCTGTGGAGACGATCGTCCGTCAGGTGATACAGCCTGTCGCGAGTCCGGATACACAGGGTGCCTGGTATCGGGAGTGGCGGTTGGTCGCGTTTGACGGCACTACGTTCACGGTGCCGGACACCACGGAGAACGATGCCCAGTTCGGTCGGCCGGGTACCGGTCGTGGCGATGGGAAAGGCGCGTATCCGCAAACGCAGGCCGCGTGTTTGGTCGAACTGGGCACGCATGCGGTGTTCGACGCTCGTCTCGAGCCGTACCGGGTCTCGGAAAACAAGTTGATCGAGGAGATGTTCACCGCGCTGCGCCCGGGGATGCTGGCGCTCGCCGATCGCGGTATCTACTCGGCCGAGCGCTGGGTGCGTGCGGCAGCGACGGGCGCTGACCTGCTGTGGCGGGTGCCATCGAACCTCGTCCTGCACCCGGTGGAGATCCTGGCCGACGGCTCCTACATCGCCGAGATCACACCGCCCAGGAAATCCGGAGTGGCGCCGTTTCGAGTTCGCGTCATCGAATACAAGCTGCCCGCCGTCACGGACGGCAAAGACGAACTGTATCGACTGGTGACCACCATCCTGGATCCCGCGCAAGCACCGGCGAAGGACCTGGCTATCGTGTATCACGAGCGGTGGGACATCGAAGGGTTCTTCAAGCAGATCAAGAGTGTTCAACTCAACGCCGAAAGGATCTTTCGATCCAAGTCGCCAGACGGTGTCCGACAAGAATTCTGGGCACATCTCGGAGTGCACTTCGCTACGATGCGCATCACGGTGGACGCCGCCCATCAAGCCAAGCTGGACCCCGACCGAATTTCCCACAAAGACACCGTCCGCATCATCCGGTCCAGGATATGGATACCGGACTCTTTCCCCCCTCACCGACCATCATGATCACTACCAGTGCCTCCTTGACGAGGTTGTCCTCGAAGTCAACATCGAGCGTCGAGACCGCAGCTATCCCAGGGTGATCAAGCGGAAGATGAGCAACTTCCCCGCCAAGAGATCCCATCACCGACAGCGGCACCGTCACAGTCGCCCACCCCACACTGCGATCGCGACCACGCCACCGTCCAAGCCCGAGTACCGCAAGCGACCAGCCAAGACAACCTAAATCAGTGGCATTGGGCCTAGCCAGACGATGACCGTGAGCGGATGGTCACGCGTCCGCCGTCGCTCACGGGTGTGCCGTCGTTGTCGAACGTCACCCAATTCAGCCCTGGTGCCTCAGCAATGTCGGTGACGGTTCGCACCCGGCCGTCCGCCGCGACCTGAACGTCGCCGGGACATAGCTCGTTCCAGTCAAGTTCCTGGATGTCATCGGTCATACAGGTCATCTTCACCCGGCTACCGGCCACGTACAACTGCGGTCAGTTCGGGCCGAGATTATGGCGTTCATGATCCTCTACAGGCGCAGGCGCGACTTCACAGTCACTAGTTCCGGCTGTGGGTCCCGGCGGTCAGGCCCTGGCAGTCAGTCGGCGCGACTACCTGCCAGGGCCTCGCTCAGCTCCCAGATCGCGCTGGCGACGATCTCGGGACGCCACTCGTCGTGCGCCAGGTCCAGCCGGGCTGGCGAGAGGTCGTCCATCCCGGGGATGCGGACGATCGCTGACCAGCCGGCGCTCGCGCACCACTGGACCCGCCATAGCTCGCCGGTCATCGTGAGCTCGACGAGCGGTTCGCCTGGTCGCGCGACGTTCAGGCCGGCCCCAGGGGCGGGATGGACGCTGATCTTCCCGCCGGTGCGTGGGCGTCGCCGCGCAGGTATTCGAGCTCGTTGCGCACGGCGCGGGCACGGCCGGTGAGCTCGGCAGTCAACTGGTCCTCTTCGGACACGTCGGCAGGGTAGTCGAGCCGGGCGTTGTTGATCGTCGCCGCGATCCGGCCCGGGCGCCATACGTCCCAATTGAGCAGAGTGTCGAACATGCGCAGCCGTTCCTGCGGGTCAGCGGGGTTGGCCGGGTCGAGCAGGCCGGTCCACCCGTCGGCCGAACTCCATGCGAAGCCGACCAGCCGAGACGGAGCACGCAGGAGGGAACCGTCGCTAAGCCAGATCGGGTTGCGCACCGCGTCGGTGAGCTTGATGAAGGCCTCCAGACGCACGTCGCCGTCGACCTGGCGGGCGCCGCAGTTCACGGTGGCGCCTTGACCGGGCTCGACGAGAACGAACTGCTCGAACGCGGATCGGATCTGGTGGCAGCGGTGCTCGAGCTCTTCGACGCTGGTGGGCGTGGCGTACTGGACATCGGCGTGGCAGACCAGGCACGGCTGGTCTGCGTGGTGCTTGGAGCCGGTCGGCGCGCCCAGTTGCTGCAGCCGGGTCGCGCCGACCTCGCCGTGCAACAGTTCCAGCGTGCTGTCATCGTGGAAAGGCTCGCCGGCGATGAGGAGGTCGTGCAGCAGCGGGTCGCGGAGCCGGTGGCTCATGTGCAGCGGCTCGGCAAAGTCGACGAGACCAGTCCAACTGCGCCAGCAGCCGGTGCTGGGGCTGATCAGCACAAGGGGCCCCGAGTACTCGGCCTTGGCAACGCTCTCGGTGGAGCGCTGCGCGATCACCTCGCGGAGTGCGGTGGTGTAGGAGAGTCCGTGTTCGGCGGCGTACCGTCGGACGGTTCGCTTGAACTCGTTGCTGGGCATGGCGATCGGCTTCCTGCGGCGGTGACCCCACGCATCTCTCGCCGCGGTCCTTGATCGGCCATGGCAGTTCCGCACGGTAGCGCCGCTACTTGTCCTCGGTCGCCGGCCCCCGCGTGGGTGGGACGGCTCGGAGTAGGGCCGACGTGCGACGGCCGAAGACAACTGTACCAATCAGGTGGTCGTCCTGCAGGTTATACGCCGCGCCGGTCACGCATTCCCTCAGCTAGCTGAACCAACGAGTGTGTTTGGGTAGTCGGCCACCACAAGTCACCACTGGCGGTCCCCTCCAGCGGTGGTGGTTGCGGACATCGAGCTCGCCGGCCACACCATTCGCGCCGGCGAGGGTGCGATCGTCAACGAGACGGCCAACCGCGGCCCTGCCGTCTTCGCCGACCCCGGACCGGCTGGACATCACCAGGGACGCCCGCCAGCAGGTGTCCTTCGATACGAGCCGCACGCCTGCGTCGGCCACCACTGGCCAGGATGGAACTGCAGGTCGCCGACCACGCCTTCCTCCGGTGCATCCTCACCATGCGACCGGCTACTGACCTCAACCAGATCCCGTTCAAGCACGACGGGTTCGTCTACGGAGTCTACGAACTGCCCGTGACCTGGTGACGCGTCACTGTTCGGTAGCGAGCACGTCGTCGAGGGTGGCGAGGAACTCGGTGGCGGGCTGGCCAAGGTCGCGTTCGCGGGCGGCCAGGTACTCGCGGGTGTGCAGTACCGGCAGGGCCGTCCGGACGGTCGCGACGACGTCCCGGTGGCGGTTGGCCATGTGGTACGCCTGGATGAGCTCGGTGGCGGCCTTGGCCTGCTCGACG
Source organism: uncultured Actinomycetota bacterium (assembly GCA_963826035.1). GTDB lineage: Bacteria > Actinomycetota > Actinomycetes > Mycobacteriales > Pseudonocardiaceae > Actinophytocola. The sequence continues at coordinate 99,485 of CAWGVZ010000015.1, forward strand.
AATGTGCCTGGGCCGGTGCGGTCGCCGGCGAGGTCGACGAGGTCGACGAGGTCGACGAGGTCGACGAGGAAGGCGTACACGGCCGCCGCGTCGTCGAGTTGGCGGGCGTCGATGCACAGGCACAGGGTTTCGTAGCCGCGGCGTGCGCAGTCGTGCCGGAGTTCGGTCGGCAGGCCGGGGCGGGCCATGACGTGCCGGAGGGCGTGCAGTGCGGTGTCGCGCGCGTCGGCGTTCGGCAGGCCGGTGGTGGAGCAGGAGGGCGAAGCCCAGCGCGTGCACCGGCGCCGCGACCTCGCCCGCCACCGGTGGGACCGGCGCCGAGGCGAGGAGCGCGAGGATGTCGCCGGTGTGCCGGGCGATGAACGACCCGGGCTCGATCGTGGCCGCCTTGGTGCCCATGTGTGTCATGGCCACCGCGGCGAGCCAGGCGTCCTCGTCGGTCGCGTGGAGCCCGGAGTCGATGATCGTGCGCAAGGCCGTCCGCGACCGTCGCCAGCGCGGACTCCGCGTCGCCCAGCGCGCGGAAGCGCTTGGCGATGTTGTTGTTGATGGCGCCGCCTGCCACGACCTGCTTGGCCGGGTCCGGCAGGTGGGGCAGGTGTTCCCGCGCGGTGAGGAGGTCCTGCAGTGAGGCGGGGGTGCGGCCGGCCCGGTCGGCGATGCGGGAGCGGACGATCAGGCACTCGACGAGCACGGGGCAGGCGTCCGGGCTCACCTCGTGCAGGAGGGCGGCGCCCTCGTGGGCGTCGTCGATGAGCCGGGCCGCTTCGCCCGCGTCTGCGGCCTGTTCGGCGACGCGTGCCCAGTGGAGGAGCTGTTCAGTGACGAGGGTGAGCCTGTGGGACCCGGTGAGCAGCACCTCGGGCACCCGGGCCGCACGGTACAGCCCGACGATCGTCCGCAGTGAGGTGAGCAGCTCCCCGATCTTGGCGGTGTCCGAACCCGCGACCGCGGCGGCCTGGGTCAGCATCGCTGCCGCGTATTCCTCGAGGAACGCGCCGCCGGACAGCGACGCCGCCGTGCCGGACGCTTCGGCTGCGGCCCGGGCGCGGGCCAGGAACGCCTCTGCCTGCCCGAGCCGCCCCGACCGGAGCGTCAGCGCGGTCAGCGCCGCGACGTGCATGTGCAGGTAGCGGTCGCGATCGACGTCCACCAGCTCCTGGGTGAGTTCCGTGAGCTGGGTGAGCTCGGCGATCGCGGCCGGGTCGACGTCGTCGGCGAGGCGGACCATCGCCAGGCGGGTGGCCACCAGTGCCGACCACAGGCGGTTCCGGTCGACGGCCGGCTCCGCGAAGGCGACCACCTGGGCCTTTCTGTGCGTCAGATTCTGCGAGCATCCTTGGTGCCCTATACGAGAGCGAGAAGGCTGACTTCCATATCAAACCTTTATGTTTGACCGAATCCACGACGGGCGGCTAGTCCGGTTGACACCACAGGGCAACGCGACTACTAGCTCGTGCTCGGGACTGTTCGGTACTCCACAGCCAGGCTCTCGATCTGTGATCCGCGGATGATGATGTGCTCGTACTCGTTCGGCAACGCGGAAATGGAGTTGTTGCCAGTCTTCGAGAACAGTGGTGGCACGAGTACCAACTCGCGGTCCTCCAGCGCCAGTTCAGGCGTGAAGTACGCAACCTGGCCACTAAAGACAGTCCCATCCGTCAGTCGCACGCGTACATACACGTTGTGCTTGAGTGGTGCTTGGTTCTTGAAGACCTGGCTCCATGCGCTGATCTGACGGATCGTCTCTCCAGTATTGCGGCCGAGGTGCTTGTGGAGGCTGAATGCGGCGCCGTGGGCCAGTAGCGCTTCCGCAAAGATCAAGGCGAACACAGCGGCGTAATGCTCGGCGAAGTAGGTGTCGCTGTCACGAATCAGACCAGGCACCAGATCCGGCTTGATGGGCCAAGCCACGAGCAAGACGATTGTCGCGGCGATACCGGTGAAGCCGAGGCTGCCGAAGACGATCCGGCTGATCTCCTTGAAGGCGGACTCTGTTGCGTTGACCCGCCGGCGAGCTCCCAGGAGCTCGAACAACAAGCCAGGTGAAACCGTGAGCAGGAACAGCAACAGGGTCAGCCAGGTGCTCGGGACCATGATGCTCAGCCGTCGAACTCAGGCGGAGGCGTTTGGTCGCCGCCGCTGTGTTGTGTTGTCGTGTCCAGCGCGTCCAATCCTCGGTGTTCGGCGAGAAGCTCTCGTGAGGACACATCACGGGTGGAGTCGAGGCTCTTCGTGACTTCGACCTGCGGTGCCGGGCGTTCTTCTCTGGCTGTGGACATGGTGCGCTCCTTCTGCGGAGTTAGTACGTGCAGTCAGTCGTCCCCCGAGGCTCGACATGGCACCTGCGGCGTCGCGTGACCGTGGACGAGCGTTACGGTGCGCCAGAGAATGAGCTGTGCTCGTGACAGTGCGTAACGCGAGAGGGTGGCCGTTCGACGGTGAGGATGACAGTTTGCGGAGAGGCGCGAGGCAACGGGGTAACGACTCGTGTCTTGACTGGCTTTCGTGTCGGCCCCGCACCCCAACTCTGTGTCTCTCGAGGAGCTTGCATCATGAATGAGGTCTACTTTTGCGGTAGTTGCCGTCGCCAGCAAGGAACACATGAAGGTGAGGAGTGCAAGATTTGCGGGCGGATCACTGTGTCGTGGTATACGGACCGCGAAACCGAAGCTGACGCCATGTCGAAGTGGAAGACAGTGAACCCAGCGTAGTCACGGACCCTGCCGAGAATGGAGTACTGGGAATGTCAGATGGTTTCGACTTGCCCGACTGTGGAGCTTTACTAATCGAATTTGCTCGTCAATACGCTGGCGAGCAAGGCGCTAGGGTTATTGCTGCTGAAGTTGACCAGGTGCGTAGGCGTGATGGGTCGCTAACATGTGATGACCTGAGTAGTTATCGTAAAATGAAGGACGGACCTTTGTATGCGCTAAGCGTCATGCTCTCCCATGAGGCGATTGGGGTAAGTGCGTGGGCACGACGCGCGTTCAGTATAACTCGACGCAGGTCAGCGGCACGGGTTGTGGAAGACATATGTAGAAAAGATGGCGCGAATGAAGCCGTAGTTTGGACACTGGCCAACGGCGACCACTCTAGGGTTCATGTCAGCGTTCTGCGGGAAATGTTGGCCGGCGTCGTTGATACGGAACATGGGGAGACATTCTATAGGATCACTATAAGATGTTTGCGTAAGTGGAAGTGATAGCTCCTCCTCGATGGTACTGTCAGCGAGATCGATAGTATCGGCATGCACAAACCGACAGTTCCTTGCGTTTTAGTGACAGAATCCGGGCATAGAATGCTCGGTAGCTGGTCCGTGGCAGCCGCCGCCGTAACACACCTGGGCAGACCGCGATGCAGGGTACATGACCAGCGACGTTGACTTGGATGACCTACGCCGGCGGTTCGCCCGTGACATGGAGCGAGGCGTAATCGAGCTGGCGCGGATTGGCTACAACGCCCACTACTTCCACCAGATGCTCCGCGACCATCCGGCTCACGAGGTAGCCCGCAGGCTGGTACTTGCTAGGCAGCCCTCGTACGGCCTATGGCGGCTCAAGGAGTTGGGCAGGCTCGACATGAGTGCTGAGATGTGGGTCCTCTTGCCCTGGTATGAGGAGTTGTTCGATCCAGACATCCGGCACGAGGCCGAGAAGAAGCTGCGGCTTCTCGGCGTCGATGTGCAAGGCGAGCTTCGGCGGCTGGTGCGTCGATTGCAGCCGGAACAAGAAGCTGAGTAGTCGCGTTAAGGAGTCGAGTAGGTCGCCGCGAGGCCAACCAGATCTGGCTGGAGATCGTCGCCCTCGCCACCGATCTCCTTGCCTGGACCTAAATCTGGCCTTCGACGAACGCGAACCGTCGCTGGGAACCCACACGGCCTCGCCGTCGCCGGACGGATCGTCCACAGCGGCTGCCGACTCCGACTACCCCGCAGCCAGCCCCACCTCACAACCGACGAGCGTGCGACGCGACCTAGATCAACTAGGTCCCTCAAACTTCGACATTTGAGTCAAGTTTTCGGCGGCGTAGCGTCAAGTGTGCCCGCTCCACATCTGCAGACTCATTGTCTGACCAGCCACTTTGGAGTGGCACGGCCGGTCATCACGGATGATCGGACTTCGGCGCATCGGGTGGCGGCGGTCTGTCGATCATGACCTCAGGTCCCTGCGTAAGCTTGCGCAAAACCCAAACGATCAAGGAAATGCCAGGTCACAGCATCAACTGAGGATGGCCTCGGACCGTTCTGGGCCACCACGCAACTGCACCAACAAAACCGAAACCAGCCACCCACCTCGGCGGTCCGAGGCTGGCCTCACTACTACTCCAGCAGCACTTTGTGATCCCCGCCGTGTTGTGGAGCGTGGAGAACAACATCAGCCTGGCGAACATGGACTGGGCGGACTGCACGGAGGTCATAGGTGAAGGTGGCTTGTTCCGCGGAGTCTGATCCCCCGCTCATCCCGAACGACGAAACATGTGTCTAGCCGTGGTCAGGGTCTCGGGAGGAACCTGCTCTACCGGCATATCCCAGTTGTAACGCGGGGGGACTACCCCACGGCCCAGTCATGATCACGTGGTGAAGTTACTATCGTCACCCTGCGTGTCCGCCTGAAGATGGTGGGCCGGGCGAAAGAGACGACCTTCTGTCTGAAAGTATTTGGTTACCACGCCAATAGCCTCAAGACAGAAGGTCGTCAAGTTGTCAGTCTTGCAGACGTCGTCGCCGTTGTCCAACTCGACAGATCCGTCGAGTGATGAATGCGATATCTCCAGCCTGTTGAAGATGTTGGACTCGATCACTGATCCACGGAGCCCGCGCGGCCGGATCTATGTTTTGTCGTTTCTGTTGGCGGCATCGTTTGTCGCCGTATTGGCGGGTGCGAAGAATTTCTATGCGATTGAACGACGGATCCAGGATCTGCCGTCATCGTTGATGGCGAAACTGGGTGGCACATGGTGTTATTTCTCGCAGGGATACAGGTTTCCGGGAGAGAAGACGGTGCGCATGTTGTTGAGCGAGTTGGACGCGGGCGAGTTGGATCGAATATTCGGTGTATGGCTGTTCGGCAACGCCCGAGCCGATGACGACGAGCTTCTGGTGCTGGCCATCGACGGCAAGGTGATGCGCGGCGCCTGGACCGACGAGAACGAGAAGTTTACGCTGTTCTCCGCGATGATCCACGACCTGGGCGTGACCGTCGCACAGGTCGCCGTTCCTGGCGACACGAACGAGATCACCCAGGTTGAGAACCTGCTGGACGCGCTGCCGATCGACGAGGGCCAGGCCGTATTGGTGACGATGGACGCCGCCCACACGCAACGCGACACCGCCGAACACATCGCAGGCAAACGCGGCTTCGACTACATCGCAGCAATCAAAGGGAACCAGCCCACGTTCCAACAAGCGGTCATCGACGCCATGATTCCCGTGCTGAACAACGATCCTGAATGGGACACGACAGAACGTGGCCACGGACGGATCAACCGCTGGCGCACATGGACAGCCGACGCCGGAACAATCGACTTCCCACACCTCGAACGAATCGCGTGCATTCGCCGAGACACCTACACGCTGGACGGCACGTGGACCAGCAAAGAATTCGCACTGTTCGGTACCAGTGACTCGAATATGACTGCAATCAGATTCCACACGCGCGTCCGGAAACATTGGGGAATCGAAAACAAAAGTCATTACATCCGCGACACCGTGTGGCGCGAAGACCTCCACCAAGCGCGCACCAGAAACGGACCACAAAACATAGCGGCACTACGGAACGCCGCAATCGGCGCGCTTCGAATCGCCGGGTTCACCAACATCACCGCCGCTACCGAATGGATTGCAGGAGACCGCGCACGAGCACTCCCATTGCTCGCTACACAACGTTATGTTGATCACCCCAGGTGAACATGACTGGGCCGTGGGACTACCCCGCGACGCCATCGTCGATGAGCGACTGGGACCGACTACTGGACTTCGCCGGCTACCAGCCCGGCAGTGCGCAGGATCTGTTCACCAACCGATTTAACGAACGGGCGGTTTTCCGGCAATCGATTGACGCGCACCGGGAAACCGTGCGCGGGACCCAGGCGCTGGCTGGGCGGGCCGTGCCGCGACGTAACGTTCTAACGTTCTGCGGTAAGGGTGGGGTCGGCAAGACGTCACTGTCTCGTCGGTTGGAGTCCTGGTTGCGTGGCCAGCTCGGCGCGGAGTCCGAGTGGGGGCACGGCCCAGTCATGATCACGTGGTGAAGTTACGATCGTCACCCTGCGTGTCCGCCTGAAGATGGTGGGCCGGGCGAAAGAGACGACCTTCTGTCTGAAAGTATTTGGTTACCACGCCAATAGCCTCAAGACAGAAGGTCGTCAAGTTGTCAGTCTTGCAGACGTCGTCGCCGTTGTCCAACTCGACAGATCCGTCGAGTGATGAATGCGATATCTCCAGCCTGTTGAAGATGTTGGACTCGATCACTGATCCACGGAGCCCGCGCGGCCGGATCTATGTTTTGTCGTTTCTGTTGGCGGCATCGTTTGTCGCCGTATTGGCGGGTGCGAAGAATTTCTATGCGATTGAACGACGGATCCAGGATCTGCCGTCATCGTTGATGGCGAAACTGGGTGGCACATGGTGTTATTTCTCGCAGGGATACAGGTTTCCGGGAGAGAAGACGGTGCGCATGTTGTTGAGCGAGTTGGACGCGGGCGAGTTGGATCGAATATTCGGTGTATGGCTGTTCGGCAACGCCCGAGCCGATGACGACGAGCTTCTGGTGCTGGCCATCGACGGCAAGGTGATGCGCGGCGCCTGGACCGACGAGAACGAGAAGTTTACGCTGTTCTCCGCGATGATCCACGACCTGGGCGTGACCGTCGCACAGGTCGCCGTTCCTGGCGACACGAACGAGATCACCCAGGTTGAGAACCTGCTGGACGCGCTGCCGATCGACGAGGGCCAGGCCGTATTGGTGACGATGGACGCCGCCCACACGCAACGCGACACCGCCGAACACATCGCAGGCAAACGCGGCTTCGACTACATCGCAGCAATCAAAGGGAACCAGCCCACGTTCCAACAAGCGGTCATCGACGCCATGATTCCCGTACTGAACAACGATCCTGAATGGGACACGACAGAACGTGGCCACGGACGGATCAACCGCTGGCGCACATGGACAGCCGACGCCGGAACAATCGACTTCCCACACCTCGAACGAATCGCGTGCATTCGCCGAGACACCTACACGCTGGACGGCACGTGGACCAGCAAAGAATTCGCACTGTTCGGTACCAGTGACTCGAATATGACTGCAATCAGATTCCACACGCGCGTCCGGAAACATTGGGGAATCGAAAACAAAAGTCATTACATCCGCGACACCGTGTGGCGCGAAGACCTCCACCAAGCCCGCACCAGAAACGGACCACAAAACATAGCGGCACTACGGAACGCCGCAATCGGCGCGCTTCGAATCGCCGGGTTCACCAACATCACCGCCGCTACCGAATGGATTGCAGGAGACCGCGCACGAGCACTCCCATTGCTCGTTACACAACGTTATGTTGATCACCCCAGGTGAACATGACTGGGCCGTGGAGTGGGGGCCCGCGCCGGTGATCGACGACCTGGTCACGATTCGGCTCGACCTGCACGACTCGCTGGGCCATTTCGACGTCGACTCCGTCATGATCGAGCTGCGGGAGGAGCTCGGCGAACTGCGGAACAGCTGGCCGGCGTTCGACTACGGGTTCGCCATGTACTGGGCCGTGCACCACCGGAAGGAGCTGATGCCGACCGGGTCGCGCCGGCATGGTCGGCTGCGGGCGGCTTCGGACGTAGCGACCTCCGAGATCATCGGCGCGCTGGGCATCCCTGGTGCATCGCTGGGCAGCAAGATCGTTCTCCGGGCGCTTGACGGGGTTCGACACGGGCGGCTGCGGCGGCTGGCGGTTTCGGCCGCGCCACGGGTCGCTGATCTAGTGTCGGCGTTAGTGCGGGACGACTCTGTCGTGCTGCGTACCGGTTTCGCCGGACTGCTGAGCGCCGAGCTGGATCTCATGGCACCGGGGCACCGGCCCTGCCTGGTGGTGTTCGTGGACGCGACCGAACGGTTGTCGGACAGCGGTTTGGCGTTGCTGAACAGCGTCGTATGGCAGCTGCCCCAGGTGCTGTGGGTGTTGACGGGGCGCAACCGGATTCGCTGGGCAGAGGAGACGCACCGCGATGTGCCATTCTACGGTGCGACCGTGTGGCCTGGTCTGGTCGCGGAATCGGGTGCCGAGTCAGCGGCGGAGCCGCAGCAGCATCTGGTCGGCAACCTGTCTGACGACGACGCGGCGGCGTTCCTTCGAGCGGCCACCTCGGCCCGCGGCCTCGGGCTGACCGAGGCGCAGATCGCGTCGGTGGTCCGTGAGTCGGACGGGCTCCCGCTTTGGATGGATATCGTGGTGCAGATCGCCCAGCAGGCGATCCTGGAGCGGCGCGCCGTGCGTGACGCTGAGCTGGTCGGCCCGTTCGACGATCTGGTGCGTCGGTTGCTGCGTGACTTGGAGCGAGACGAGCAGCGGATCGTCCGGGCCGCGTGCCTGGTCAGCAGGTTCGACGTGGAGCTGGTCGCCGCCGGGGCTGGCGTCGATGCCGGGGCTGCCGCCCGTCTTGTCGAGCGGTCGATGATCATCCGCGACGGCGCCGAGCGGCGGCTGCCGTTCCGCCTGCATGATGAGATCCGCCGAGTCGTGCGGACTGCCGGAGCCGGCATCCCGGGCGGCTGGACGGAAACCGACTGGCGCTCGGCCGGTAGCCGGGTCGTGGACGAGCTGCGCCGCCGGCACGACAGCGAGGTCGATGCCTCGGCCATGCTCGACCTGCTGGACCAGGTCCTCGAGGTTGGGCTGAACAGCGACGTGCCCATCGGCTGGCTGCGCAAGGCGGTGGCCGATCTGCCGTCCATGCACGCCATTGCCGAGCGACATCCAGCAGCATTCGGCACCCCCAGGAACTGGGCCGAGTGGTTCTGCACCCTGCTCTCCTCGTGGCGCCCGGGAGTCACGACCACCGAGCGGCGTGACCGCCTCCGGAACTTCGCTGCCCGGTCGTCGCCGGTCGACCTGCGGATGATGGCCCAACGATTCCTCGGTTACTCCCTTCGGGCAAATGACCAGTACGAGGAGACCATCGCCCTTTTCGAGGCACTGGTGGCGGAAGAGCCCACCCAACTACACCGATTCCAGCTGGCGAACAGCCTGGTTCAGGCGAGTCGCTTTAGTGAAGCACTTGCGCTACTCGAAACCTGGCCGGACCTCGACCCGACGAGTGCCGCAGCAGTACGTGGATCCATTGCCTTCGCCCACGGGCGACTGGCGGAGAACGTCGAACTCAAGAACGGCAGAATCGCCAAGTACGAGACCACCCGGCAGTACCGGGTGCTCAGTGAGGTGAGCGCCCACACCACGCTCTGTCGGGCGTTGCTCGGCATCGGCCAGGAGCCCACAGCCGTACAGGGCGCGGACCAGGCGGAGGACGACCGTCATCCGGACGCTGTCTGCACCTACCTGTCCGGGGCGGCCATCTCCTGCGCCGGCGACGCAGACACGGTACGCCGCCACGTCAAGCGCGCCAGGGACGTGGCGGAACTCTTCGGGAGAGCCAGGGACAACTACAAGACCATCGTGCCACTGGTCTTCGATGCCGTCGTCCGCCGCGATCCGGCCGCCGTCGCACACGCACATGCGCTGGTAGCCGCTCGTCCGCAACGGCGAGCACGGATCTGGCGAGCAGTCGGATTCTGGCTGGAGGCCGAAGGTGTGGAAGTCGAGGAACCAGAAGTCGCCTGGCTGGAAGACGTCGATGTGGTGCGCGGCCGCTGGAACGCGCTCGTCGACAAACGCAGAGCTGCCCTCGGACTGAGTTGACGGCTAAGACAAGCCGGAGAGGTCACCTGCAAGGGGGCCACCTCGGGGACACCCAGGCGCACTCGTTGCCAACGCACTTCTGCCGCGGACAGTGCGTCAGCGCAGCGTCCTCATACCGCAGCGGGCTACACCAGCACCCGCCTTACCCGCGAGTCCGGAGCTCTCTGAAACAAATTCCCTCATCGACGCGAATGCTCTTGACGTGAGCCCTGTCAAGCTGGAGTTGCGCCTACCTGGCCTGTCTATCGGCATCGACGACGTACGGACCGTGTTCAGACGCAGAGCCAAAACAAGCGGCTCATGCCTGATCATCAACAGATCCTGCGGTCTTGCCCTTGACACCGCGTTCGGCACAGAACTCGGTGCTGTCCCCCATATGTGGCCACCACACGGACATCAACACCAGCTGTGGGAAGCTCGGCCAAGCGGCGTCGCGGGCGAAGTGCTCATCATCTCAGTGGCGAACGGACTGGCACTCGACGCGACCACCCCCATGACGGGAGACATCAAACCTGTCATGTGGGAAACCAACCGTGAACCTTGGCAACGGTGGCGTTTGGAGGACAGCCCCGACGGCGTCGGGCATTTGATCCGCTCAGCCACAACCGCCGCTACTTGACGATCAACGAGCACGCCGAACCTCGGTGGCACCCCTGGTTCGAGGACCGCCACGCACAACCTCCGCAGCAGTGGCTCCTCGCGCTACCACATGGACGAGCAAGTGTGCCCCGCTGACCGACGTCTGGAAACGCCGAGCCGCCAGCCGCTGGGTCGAGCCGGCACAACGTCCTCTTCTGCCAATGAGCGGCCATCGCGGCTGCGCATCCCGAGGCGGCTCTGACCACCGTTTCTGCCGGGCTGCTCACCGAGTCGCACCACTATGTCGATATCGAGGTCGGCTGAAGGTCACGGGCCGTTATAGTTGCGACGCGCGCGGCAGATAAAGGGGCGCTGTGGTGGCCGATCGGCTTGTGGTTGATCTCGACGCGGCGGGCTGGGCGTCGGTGTCGGCGTGGCTGGACGGGGAGTCGCCTCGCGTGGTTGGTGCGCCAGTCGCGCTGACCCGGCCACTGGACAGCGGTGAGCTGGCGGACCTGCGCTGGTATCTGGAGGACTACCTGCGGGTGCCGTTCGGTGTCTACGAGCAGCGAGGCCCGCGGATCGCGGAACGCCTCCCGGAGTGGGGGCAGGCGATGTTCGCCGCGCTGTTCGGCCAGGGGCCGGGCCGCGACGCCTACCGCGCGGTCCGGACGCGAGACACGGCTGCGGAATTGGTGGTGCGCTCGACAGACCCGTCCTGGCTGAGCCTGCCCTGGGAACTGCTGCACGACCCGGCCCTGCCCGCACCTCTTGCGCTGGACGGGATGGTCCTGAGCCGCGCACTGTCCACAGGACACATGGACGGGACATTCGGGACAGGCGGGCAGCGGCTGCGAGTACTCATGGTGATCTCCCGGCCGGACGGCGACCGGGACGTGGGCTATCAGATGATCGCTCGGCCGCTGCTGCGTCGGTTGAGCGCGGTGCGCGGTCAGGTTGAGGTGGAGGTCCTGCGCCCGCCAACGCGGGAAGCCCTGACCGAGCGATTGCGGGCCACGGGGGCAGACCCGTACCAGATCGTGCACTTCGACGGCCACGGCTCGACGTCCCACCGCGGGGCGAGCCTGGCGTTCGAACGACCGGGCGGTGGGGTGGAGCACGTGCCGGCCGCCGAGTTCGCGCACGTGCTGACTGAGGCGGGCGTCCCGGTGGTGGTGCTCAACGCCTGCCGCTCCGGCGCGGTGGGCGACCAGGTGGAGGCGACGATCGCCGCCCGACTGCTCTCCGGCGGCGCGGACGCGGTTGTCGCGATGGCCTACACCGTGCACGCGGACGCCGCGGCGGAGTTCATGACCGCGTTCTACGAACGGCTCTTCGCCGGTGACACCGTTGGTGAAGCAGTTCGCGCGGGCCGAGCGCGGATGGCTGCACGCCCCCAGCGCCGCAGTCCGAAAGGCGCGCAGCCGCTGGCCGACTGGATCGTTCCGGTCCACTACCGGCGTCGCGAGGTCCGCTTCCCCCACCTTCGGCCCGTTCCGGGCGCGCAGGCGGGGCCGGAACGGGCCGAGCAGGACGATTTGTGGACCCCGGACGGAGCGTTCGTCGGGCGCGACGGGCTGATCTGCACTCTGGAAACCGTCGCGCGGACAGGGCGGGTGGTCGTGCTGCACGGCCCCGCGGGCACCGGCAAGACGGCCCTAGCCAAGGCATTCGGCCGCTGGTGGCGCGACACCGACGGCGTCGACCGCCCTGAGTGGGTGCTCTGGCACTCGTTCGAACCCGGTGTCGCCACCTTCGGCCTGGACGGCGTGATCTCGACGATCGGGCTGAGCGTGTTCGGCCCGGGTTTCGCCGCGCAGAACCGGGCGGCCCAGCGCGAACGGGTGCGAAAGCTGTTGGCCGAGAACCGGTTGCTGGTGGTGTGGGACAACTTCGAGTCCGTCGCGTCCCTGCCCGACCCCGCCCGCGCGACACCGCCGCTGGACGAGGCCGGGCGCACCGAACTGCGGGAGTTCCTGCACGAGGCCGCGACCGGTCACAGCACGATCCTGCTGACCAGCCGCACCCCGGAAGACTGGCTGGGCGAACTGCGGCGCGTGGCGGTCGGGAGGCTCATCCCGGACGACGCCATCCAGTACGCAGATCACCTGCTGGCGCCGCTTCCGTCGGCGGCGGCCCGGCGCGCCGACCGCGCCTTCGGTGAGCTGCTGACCTGGCTCGACGGCCACCCGCTGAGCATGCGGCTGATCCTGCCCCACCTGGAGACCACCGAGGCCGCAGACCTGCTCGCCGCGCTGCGCGGCGCCGCCACGCTCCCCGAGGACCGGCTGCTGGCAGGCCTCGCCTACTCGATGGCGCATCTCGATCCTGACGACCAGCGCCTACTGGCCGCCGTGTGCCTGTTCCAGGGCGCCGTCTCCGCCGGGCTACTCGGCATCGTGTTCAGCGACGCCGACGCGCCGCACCGGTTTCGCCACGTCCCGGGTAACCGATGGGAAGAAGTGCTGCACCGGGCCACCCACGTCGGGTTGCTCACCGCGGCAGGCCACGGCTGGTACGGCATTCACCCCGTGTTGCCCGCGTACCTCGCGGGGCAGTGGCGCGCCGAGGAGCCGGACGAGTTCGCCGTCGCCGAACGGGTCCTCGTCGACGCCTTCCTCGCAGTCGGAGCTCAGATGGGCGAGATGACCCGCAGCGCCGACGCGGCGAAGGCGTACTGGCTCATCGGCGCCTTGCGCCACACGATGGGACGCCTGCTCAGCTATGCGCTCGACCACGGGCTCTGGCTACCGGCGCTGGCCATCCTCCAGCCGCTGCGGCAGTACTGGGATCGGGCCTGGATGGTCGACGAGTCCCGTGCCTGGGACGACCGCGTGCTCCGCGCAGTGGAGTCGGAGGACGGTTTCCCTGGCCCGCTCGACCAGTTCGCGGACAGGCTCTGGCTGTCCGTGGTCAGCGCGGAGGCTCAGCGGTTGACCCGAGCCCGCCGGCTGGACGACGCCGAGGCGATATGCATGCGAGCCCGGGACAGAATCCTCGCCTATTCGCGGGATCGGGCAAGCCTCGCCATCCTGTGCCACCGCCTCGGCGAGATCGCGGAGGCTAACGCGAGGTGGGACGACGCCGAGAGGTTGCACCGCGAGTCCCTGGCCTTGGAGCGGGAACTGGACGACCGCGCGGCGTTCGCCTCGTCCTACCGTGCTCTCGGGGATGTGGCTAAGGCGCGCGGACAGTGGGACGAGGCCCGCGACTGGTACCTCAAGTCTCGAGACCTCAAGGAACAGCTGGGTGATCGGCGCGGCGTGGCGCTGGCGTGTTCGGCGCTCGGCACCCTGGCAGAGATCCGCCAGCAATGGACCGAAGCACAGGGCTGGCACCGCACGGTCCGGGACATTTCGGAGGAACTCGGCGACGAAGACGGCTACGGCCGCGCTGTGCACCAGCTCGGCTCAGTGGCGCAGCGACTCGGACAATTTGACGCCGCCGAGGAGTGGTACCACATGTCCCTCGAGGTCGCGGAGCGGATGGACGACCCGCTCGCCAGGGCCGCCACCTACATCGAACTCGGCAGGCTCGCGCTGCACCGCGACCGAGTGGACGAAGCGGAGCAGTGGGTCCACCAGCACCGCGCGATCGTCGAGTCGCTGGACGACCGCCGCCAAATGGCCGTGTCGTACCAGATGCTCGGCGGCGTCGCGCTCAAACGCGAGCACGGCGATGATGCGGAGCGGTGGCTGCGCGAGGCGATCGCGGCATTCAAGGCCGTCGGTGACCAGCACAACGTCGCCGATTCCTACCATGCGCTCAGCGAGGTGTGGAAGCAGCGCGGGCAGCGGGAGGAGGCCGAGCACTGGCTGCACGAGGCGCTCGCCGTCGAAGAGCGGCTGGGCGACCGGATGGCGGTGGCGGCGTCCTATGGGGAGTTGGGCAGGCTCGCCGCGGACTTCGGCGACGAGGACGTCGCACTGGACTGGACGTTCCAGAGCCTGGACCTCGTCGAACCGCCGTCGAGGATCATCGTGTCGCACTACGTGCTGGCTCACTTCGTCGGCCGGCTGGGGTTGGCCGAGGTGGAACGACGGTGGGTTCGCGCGACCGGCGTACCGCTGCCCGCGGCTATCCGGACATTCATCGAGGGACACGAACCGAGGAGGACCGATGACAACTGACCCCATCGGCAGGATCGCGCGGGCGGCGGCCAGACGGCTCGCCGAGACACACGGCGCGGCACTGGAACCGCAGGTCGAAGCCGCGCTCTACGCCCGCGCACGCGACCAACGACCGACCCAGTACCTCGACCCGTTGGCCCTGGGCTCGTTGATCGTCAGCGTGGCCACCCTGGCCTGGACGGTGATCACCGACTGGCCCCCCAGGACGCCCCACCCCACGCGGAAGGACGTTGCGCATCGGGTCAAGGACAAACGCGGCATCAATGACCCCTCCGCTGACGAGGTCATCGATGTCGTGGTGGACGAGACCTTCAAGGACCCCGAGGAGTAGACGCGACTCAGTCGAGCTCGGCGGTGGTCTCCACCTCAACCACAGGCCAGGTACGCCGAGGGCGAAGAACAAGTTCGACTCGCACGCAGCGCACCGCGAGGTAGCTAGGGAGACCCGGAATTGTCCCGCATCGTTCACAAGAACCCAGCCGACTCCGTTGCGGAGACCTACTACTGCGCGAGCACGTTCTACGACCCCCACACTCGTGAGATCTATCCGGCGTTCGAGGTGTCGCTCGAGTTCCCACCCGGCACCTACTGCCGACGCGCGTGGAAGGACGACGAACCATGACCGACCCCAAGGGCGGCAGGTCAAGATCGTGATTGCGCTGGGGTTGCCCTCGCTAGGCGAGCGAACTGCGGCTGGCCCACCAGTTCAAGATTGTCCCGCGCGCAAGATGAGCGAAGGTGTGTAGACGTATGGGGGTGTCCTCTATCGACCAGGTGGTATTGCCCGAGGTGGAACTGAGGCCCAACGGCTTCTCCTCTGGTATTTCATCGATCATGAGCGGAGGCGTGCATAGGTCGGCTGGGAACGGTGTGCCGTTGTGGAGTAGCGCGGATCGGTGCTTGTAGATCGCTTTCACGATCGGGCGAAGATCGTTCCAGTCAACCTGCGGCGTGGCGTTCTTGCCGTTAGGAGGGCGCGGGTAGGGCGGGGCTGGTTTGTACTCCTCGATGAAGTCTTCGAAGCGTCGCGATGCGCCAATGAATCGAACGAAATGCGGCGAGATCGCCGTGAGCAGTTGGTCTCCTCCGAAGGACTCTCGGATAAGCTGTGCCGGCACTGGGAAGTGCTCGGCGAAGAGCGTGGCAGGATCGGCAGCAGTTGCTCGCCACTGAGAAGCGACCGTTTCCACTGCCGACA
Source organism: uncultured Actinomycetota bacterium (assembly GCA_963826035.1). Taxonomy (GTDB): domain Bacteria; phylum Actinomycetota; class Actinomycetes; order Mycobacteriales; family Pseudonocardiaceae; genus Actinophytocola. The sequence goes on from CAWGVZ010000015.1 coordinate 115,301, forward strand.
CGAGTTGCAGCCACGCCTGTTCCGGATCGTTGTCAGCTACCCACAATGCGGTGGCGTAGTGGCGTGCGGCGCGAACCAGCGTAGTGGCGTCCTGCGCGCCGATATCCGGGTATTGGGCCAGAACCTTGGTGATGAGGGGAACGTGAAAGCGTGCTCCCACGAGATCGGGCATCATGGGAAGTCGGTAGGCGGGATCGAGGGCAACTGGTGTGGTGTGCTCAGCGTACATCGGGCGCCCTACGAGATCATCGGCCGAGAACGTGCGGACATTTCCGCCAGAACGAGCACGGCATCCGATGATCAAGCCTACCAAACAGGCGATCTCGGCGTCGACACTCAACGCGAGCCATCGACTGCCTTCCTTCTTGATCTTTGTTTTGCTGCGTTCGGGAGGCAGGCCCGGGTCGTGCCACTGTGCCCGTAGGACGAGGCGAGGTGCCAGTACGCTACGCAAAGGCTCGGCCACGGTGGCGAACAGTTGGAAAGGTCCGAGGTCCTCGATGACTTCACCAACGAGATAACTATCGGTGTAGATCAGCGACTCCGAGCCGCCGTCGCCGGGTGCGCCTGTGAGGGCAGCTCGCCAGATTCGCCAACCCGGCGGGCCGTCGTCGATTCGCAGGCTCGCAGGTTCGTCAACGGGGTGTTCGTTTCGTGGTAGCTGCACTGATCAACTCCGAAGCATCTGCTGGCTGATGAAGTGTGTAAGGTGTCGTGGCGTTATGCTGTCGCCACCGAGTGGGTGCGGCAAATGTGCGATGACGCACTGCACCTCGACGGGTATGAACCCGATCCTGCTCACCCTCGGTACCAGCTGAACTAGACTCAACCACAGGTAAGCTCCCGGCGGGAGCTCACCTGTGGAGCTGTCCCGGCGGCTGACCTTGCTGCTCAGCACAGTGTCATCGGCGTGAGCGGCGAGGCCGCTGTGGTCGTGTTTTGGGCTTGAGTTCGACACCGTCGATGGCCGAGCGCAACGCGGGTAGGCACTGCTCCCTGGTGATTCCCGCGTCTGAGATGCCCGTGCCGAAGCCTTGAAGTTGCCAGTGCAAGGTGGATTCCGGTGTTTGCTCGTCGGGGTCAGCCGTCTCGACGCCTGGGCCTCCTACACGCACATGTCGGGCGAGGCCTGGTACATCCAGCTCGACCGCGAGGTTGCGCAGGAACAGCGCGGCTGTTGTGGGGTCGTAACGGTGCAAGCGCTCCTCGTCCAGGACGAGGCCCACTAAACCGCGGTCGCGTTCGGTGAGGAACAATCGGAAGATTGCCGGTACTTTGGCCGCGATCCAGTTGAACTCACGGGTTTCGAGTTCCGCGTGGGGGAGCATCGTGTCGAAGAGTTCTCGAAGTTCCCAGTTGAGCCCGAAGTTGTAGCGGTGGAACAACGCGAAGATTTCACCCGGATTCCCCAGGGCCGTACCCTCAAGGCGCTGCTCCCACACCGTGCCACTCGCGAGCCATACGTCGCGAACCGCGTCGAGGAACTCCTTATCTGCGTCCCGGTTCCGGTTGACCGCCCGATGACGTTCCTCCTCGGCCCGGTCCGCGGTGACGTTTCGCGGCAGCTCTCCACTCGCGACATGACTCAGCCAGTACGGAAGAACCTTGTCGTTTGCGAAGAGGCGAATTCCGCCCGTCGCGCTGATACCGCGCTGTTCGCACTCGTCCTCGGCGACGCTCAAGAACGACGCGTAGCGAGGCTGGTGTTGGCGTGGTGTGCGGCCGTTCTCTATCCAGAGCGCGGCCAGCATGACCGGAAGGCGATCTTCCAGGTCGTACTGTATCTCCGAGGCGATGTTCTTCCGCCGTGTCAGGCACCGGCTCCAATGTGGCGCCAGCGGTTCAGCTTCGAGGACACACTTGAGGTTCTTCCCGTGTATCGATTCGTCAAGGACCTTGAGTTTGAGATCCCCTTTGCGTCGTGCGGCGGCCGCATCGCACGTGATCGCGTCGAACTTGACCAAGGTGTCGACTGCCTGTCGGTATTGCCCCAGTGCACCGGCTGGGTCACAGTGCAGTCGATCCGGCAGACGGATATCCGTCATGGTCCCGGCGTCGGGCTGTGAATGGGTTTGTCCTCGGGCTCGGCTGCGTAGCTGACGGCAGTCCGGGTCACCGTGCCAAACCTCGCCGGTCTTGCTTGCCCATACCTCGACGTCCGCGCCCGCCCACGGTCCAAGCGGAAGATCAGCGACCGCCAGCCGATCGTCCGGCTGCCCGCCCCCTTCGAGCACCGTCAGCATGCAGTCCCTCCATACCGGATCAGCCGGTCCATCGCCATCCAGCATTCCGTCAGTCTTCGTCAGTGTGTGGGTCGTAGCGGCGGAGCCAGGAAGCGTCACCGTCGCCGTGGTCGGCGGCCAGGCCCGTGACGAGCCACAGCATGGCCGGGAGGAAGTCAGGGCCGAGTTCGTCAGCGAGTTGGTTGACCGTGAGGTCCGGGGCAGTGCGGGCGCCGAGGATGCCGGCAGCGCGGTGAGCGAGCGCTGCGATCGGCTTGCCGAGATGGGTGGTGACCCAGCTCAGCACTGTGTCCGCGAGGTCTGAGGTGTCGAACTCCTCTCGCGCTCCAGAGATCCATGCGGCGAGGATGGTGAACGCGATCGAGACACCGGGAGCACCGTCGTCCTCGTCGTGGTCGTCGGCATCGACGATCTCGACGTCAGCTTTGTATACCTGCGCGGCCAGGAGGCGTGCCGGTTCCGGGGACCGCTGCAACAGCGTTTGCTGTATGACGGCTTCCAACTGTTCTGCGAGAAGCTCGAACATATCGCTGATGTCTACATCGTCATCATCGATGTAGTCTTCATCTTCTTGATATTTCTCCACCGCATCTGCCCATGCCTGGACGTCCGCTGCGGAGAAAAGGTGCCGGTTCTCGTCAGTGACGATGTATCCGAGTGCGCGCCAAGCTTTCAGGTATGCGGGGTCGATCCCGAGCTGATCAGCGTCGATGATCATCTCGTCGAGGGCTTCGTGCCAGACATCGACGGATAGCGGCGTTGGCTCATCCCCATCGGGATCGAAGAAGAGCGGCTCGTTAGGACCGGGATCGCGGCCGAATTTGGCATGGAAGGCAGCCAAGCGATTCTCGAGCATCCGGCTGAGGCCTGCCCCGGTCGGCGTTTCTGGATCCCAGCGTATCTTCCGCCCTCCGGGGAAAGCCTCCTGCTGGACGAAGCGCGGATCACCAGCGCGTTCGGCCACCAGCTGGGCATGGCGCTCCTGGGCAGTCTCCTCGTCAGCCAGACGTCGGCGGCGAGACTTCACTTTGGCCGCCCGCCGCTGCCCCGATCCTCGCCGACCGTTGGAACTGCCCACTTGGTCTTCCCTTCTGATGCGAGCTTCAGCACGTCAAATCCACTATCGCCGTGAGCGCCGAACTTGTTTCGACAGCGGACACCCTTGAAGTTCCATCAATGATGCGCGTGCTGACCTGGTGCCGCTACCCGTGCTGTGCCGGTTCGCAACCCTCTACATGAGCCGACTCGGGATCGTCACGCAGAGGCGTGTTCTGAGTACCAAGCGTGTTGGTCGGACTCTCTCCGGCTGCTTGGAAGCGATCGTGCCCACCTCGCCTACAGCGGGCCTTCTGGGAGACGAGCAGGCCCCAGGACCGATGCGTGGGAGACCTGCTGCGTGCCCGTCAAATCGGTACGTTCTGTCCTCGGTGCTCTTAGCCTGTCCGGCTGGTCTTGAGTAGAAGGCGACGTTGTGACCGTGAGGAAGCTGGACAAACTGCGGCAGCCGGACGACCGGACCTTGGGGTTACACGCCGTGGTCTCGGCCCCAACATGCGGCCAGAGGATGCTGCCGAGTTCCAGCAGCGTGTGGTGTACGAGTTCGACCTGGCGCCGGCGGTCGCCGACGGCACTCGGCGTCGCTTCGAGGATCTACGGACGGTCTTCGCCCGCGGTGTGCTCAGGGGAACGATGTGAGGTGTGGACACCAACAGTTTGAGCCCGCTGCGTGTGGGTGCCGAGACCGCTACGGTCCTGCGCGAGGCCTATCACAAGATCAGGGCGCTGCCGCGAGGTGACCACTACGCCCTGTACGACTACGTTCGCGCCGTTGCGGCGAAGATCGCTCGATACGACTCCTTCTACATCGGCTTCCTGCACGGCGCGAACAGGGTTCGCTACCCCTACGGCTACGAGGGCGGGAAGTACGACGACCCCGTGTCTCATACTTACGGCCGCCATGGGCAGACCGCGTGGCTGCTCAAACACCGGGTTACCTACCGCTTCGCCTACGACGGCGGGGCAGTCCTCAACGCTGGCGTCATGTTCGGTGACACCGGTCAACGCTCCGCCGACGCGGTGACCGTGCCGCTCTGCCGAGTTGATCAAGCAGGTGCACAAAAGATCTTCGGCATGCTGTCCGTGCACAGCTATCAGACCGACGCCTTCGACAACAACGCGGTACGGGCACTGGAATGGCTGGCAGACCTCCTCGCCCGAGTCCTCAGCCGCGACTCGGAGGACCGGGAGGCACTGCGGCGACTACCCGCTGGGGACAAGGCGGCGTACCCGATCACCTCCGACCACATCGTGGAGTATCTGTCCTCCCGCATCGCCGCGGTCCGAGGAATTGCCGAGCAGGCCAGGGTCGAACTCAATCTGACCGACGAACGCGCCTTGCCCCATCTCACGGCCATCATGGGGGTCTGCGAACAGATCCAGTCCGAGCTGATGGAGATGGCGCTCGACATCGACGACGGTCCCGAACAACGCTTCCTCGCGCTCACCGCCGTCGAGCAGGAAGTGGCACTGCAGTTGGCCAACGGCTTGGATAACGAACGACTCGCGGCCGAGCTCGGTCGCAGTCCACACACCATAAAGACCCACCTGCGCAGCATCTTCCGCAAGTACGCCATGCGAAGCCGCCTGCAGGTAGCCGAGGACGTCCGCAGGCACCTGGCCCGGTAATCCTCAGGATGAGGTCCTCCGGCCGCTCGAGTGGCTCCTGGGCGATGGATCCGGCCAGGGCAGCACCGCAGAGTTGGCCGCAAGGCCGCAACTGTCAAGTCGCTGCTGAACTGCGGTCTGACATCGAACACTCCCTCGTCACGAAATCGAGGATTCAATTATGGATATCCTAACGAGAGATCGGAAGATTCGGCACCGCTTTACCGCTTTTGCAACGGTCATCGCCATGATCGTGTTCGGCATCCTCGGTTCGAGCGCGGTGGCGCAAGCAGCCGGTGCCGGCTATAACAACACTGATCCGTACGGTACGGGCTGCAATGTGGGCGCAAGTCCGATCCACGACTACTACGTCCCTGGCGGCGGCCGGTTCCGCATGTACTACTCGGGCACGTGTGGCACCAACTGGATCCAGTGGGAAAACGGTCCCAACGTGTGCACCTGGAAGCGGGTCCAGTCGGCCTATGGAAGCTGGACCCAATGGGAACGTGACCACGCTGCATGGTCCTATTCCATGCAGATTTACGCTCCCGGAAATACTTCGGTGGACGTCGAGTGGGCGGTCGGCAGCGCCCAGTACGGTGGCGGCACCTGCGGCGGCGGAGCCTGGGACTATGCACACCAAGTCGGAAAGCACGGGTGGTACACCGTCTCCTAGCGGAGTTGCCATCGGCTGAACGTCTGCGTCCCCGCATCCGGGCGGATTCGGTGCGGGGGCGCAGTTGGCTGACCGTGTGAATGCGCAAAGCCGGCGGGAGTTCCGTAAGCCGATCAACGGCTAACTGGGCGGCTACGCCGGGGCCGCTCGCGCCCAGAACATGACGGCGGTCGTCACGGCATTGTCGATGGGGATCAGCCCGTACCTTGCGAATAGGGTGGCGAGTTCTGGGTACGGGCGGTTGATGTGGAATCGCTGCTGGCCGTGCCCGCGGTGGGTCGTGAGGTTCTCGGTGACCATGAGGTCGACGGCCCGTAGCACCGTGCCGAGCGAGGTCTCGATGTCCACGAGGTGGTCGAGGGTGTCGATGGCCCACAGGGTGTCGGGCGGGCTGATTGAGGTGAGTGCACCGGGTTCGATTACCGGGATGGTGTCATGGCTGCGCCAGCGCAGAAACGCGGTCGATGGGGAGTAGAAGTCACATCCGACGACGTCGAATCCGCTCTGGTGTAAGGGAAGGGTGTCGCTTCCGATGCCGCAGCCGTAGTCGAGGATGCTTCTGGTGCCTCGGCGCGCGAGGGTGGGGAGCGCGAGCGGGACGTAGGCAGGACGGTTGCCGCTGGCTTCCCAGATCGCGAGGTTGTAGAGGTAGCTGGTGTTGGTGCGGAAGAACTGGGCGATGTCGTGCTCGGTGCGGGGGTTGGCGGTGTCCCACTCGGTGGCCAGGCCGCGGGAGGAGTCAAAGTAGGGCCGGAAGTCGGGGCCGAGGAATTCGACGAGCTGCGCGTAGACGGGGCTGCTGGTCGCGGCGTCCCAGCGGTGACGGTTCCAGGCGTTCCAGCAGGGTCCGCAGGTGTCGAGGTGCGCGCGAACTTGCTGGTGGTGGTCTGGTGGCAGGGTGTGGCGCAGGTAGCCGTCGAGCACCGTTGTGGGTAGGTGGGCGGGGTCGGTCACGTCAGGCCCCTTGCGGGTCGGGAAGGGTGTTCTCGGCCGGTGGCCACGCGAGCTGGCCGTCTCGGACGAGCAGGACGCGCATCCCGGCTCGACGCGCGGCGGTGACGCCGTCGGGGGCGTCCTCGACGGCCAAGCAGTCCTCGGGGTTGACGTCGAGCCGGCGGGCGGCCTCGAGGAAGGTGTCGGGGGCGGGCTTGCCGTGTTCGATGCCTTCGCGGGTGACCACGGTCTGGAAGAGTTCACCCAGGCCGAGTACGTCGATCCCGATGTTGACCAGGGCGGCGGTGGCGCCGGAGGCCACTGCACAGGGCAGACCTGCTGCGCGGGCTCGCCGGGCAAGCTCGACGGTCGCGGGGATCTCGGTGAGCGCGCCGGGCATGGTCAGCGTGAGCAGGCGGGTGCGGCTGGCGGTGAGGATCTGCTCGATCGGCAGGTGTGTCGACTCCGGCACTGCTGCGAGTAGCTCACGGATGGGCAAGCCGCAGTGCTGGCGGTACCACTCAGGGGCGACGGTGACGTTGTGAGCCGCCAGAGCGTCGCAGAGCGCGCGGTAGTTGCGCTCGTGGGTGTCGGCCAGGGTGCCGTCCCAGTCGAAGATGACTGCCCGGCGGCCGTGGAGGGCGGCGGAAATGATCAGGTTCATCGGCTGCCCAGTTCGGTAAAGGTGGCGACGTCGTCGGCCCGGCCTGGGCGGGGCATCGCCATGTGATCGGGGGAATCTGGCACGCTCGTCGGCGACCAGCAGCCAGCAGCGATGACGGAGCCGCCCTGATGATCAAGCACGCTACGGCCTCGACCTTTGTGTTTCACCAGTTCCCGGACCGATGGCGGCTCGGTCTGGTCGCGCAGCCGCGTCTGGGCAGGCACATGATCGTCGGCGGGCATGTCGAGCTGGACGAGACACAGGCTGAGGCCGCGCTGCGGGAGGCGGTGGAGGAGTCCGGCCTGCGGGTGCGGCTGCTGGCGTGCCCGACGCCGGCGCTGCCGGTGGGCTATCCGCACGAGCGGGTGGCGGCGCCGTGGTGGATCACCGAGGTGATGGTTCCCGCGGACAACCACCTGGCCGAACCGCACGTGCACGTCGACCACCAGTACGTCGCGATCGCCGGTTCGCCGACAGCGGTCAGCGAACCTGTCCACCCCTTCGCCTGGTTCGCAGAGGATGAGCTCGACGAGCTGTCGATGTTCGAGGACACCCGGTTGCTGGCGCGAGCGCTGTTCCCAGTGATCGGCTCGATCGCCGCGGCGGCCGATGGCGGCAGTGAGTCGGTCCTGCTGCGGGTGCTCGTCGCGGCCGGAATGGGCTGAGCAGCAGCGGCTCACGGGAGCACGGTCGCCGGGACGATGCCGTGGAAGGGCCGCGCGGGGGCACTCGCTATCCAGGCGGTGATGACATCGACCAGGGCGTCGGCGTCGTGCTCACGGCGGTCGAGCAGGCGGACGTGGTCGGGATCGGCGGTGGCCAGCCGCTCGAACAGCATCGCCGCTCGGCGGTGCACGCTCCACTGCTCGGCGGTGAACGGCTCGCCGTTGCGGGCCTCGGCCCGGCCGACGGCCGCGTCGACGTCGTCGGTCAGCACGATCGTGAGGTCCGGCAGCGGACGCCACCGCGCGGCGCCGTCCAGGATCCGGGTGGCAAGGACGAACGCCTCCTCGTCGTCCGGGTTCATGATCAGCGACTGGTAGACCGCGGTGGAGTGGATGCTGCGGCCCTCGATGACGGTGCGTCCAGCCTGCAGGGCGGGCAGCGCGGCCTCGAAGTCGTGCATCTTGATGGCGAGCAGGAGAAGGGTCTCGGACCGGGGGAATCCCGCGCGGAGGAAGCGCTCGCCGCCGGAGGCCGCCACCAGGGCGCGCAGGAGTCGGCGGCCGAGGTCGCCGTCGGTGTCGGCGCGGCTGGAGAACTCCTCGATCACCTGGGGCGGCTGCTCGCCGCGGTCGACGGCGGCCTTGATGACGCGGGTGGTCAGGTAGGTCTTGCCGACGCCATTGAGACCTTCGACCGACACAAGCCGACCGGGTCTACCACTACGGTCAGCGGCAGCGCCGCTGGTGCTGCTGGGCATGGAGTTCCCTCAACAAAGTCGGGCAGAAGGGCGGGCGACGCTCAGCCGAACAGGGAGACCTGTTCGGACTGGGCAGCGTCGGCGGCGTACCCCGCGATTCGGCGGAGCTGGCGCAGGTCGGCCCAGTCGCTGTCGGTGGCCATGCGGATGAACAGCTCGGTCGTGAGCTGCACGTCGGCCATCGCCCGGTGCCGGTTGGCCGGCGTCGGAATGCTCAGATGCCGCAGCAGGTCGTCCAGCCTGTGCTTAGGCAGCTCGGGGTAGCGGTTGCGCGCCAGCCGCACTGTGTCGATCAGGTCGATCCTGGCCAGGTTCGGGCAATGCTCCCGGTACGCGGACAGGATCTTCGCTTCGGCCGGGGCATGGTGGGCGACCAGCACGTAGGGACCGGCGGTGAAGCGGCGGTCCAGCGCGGCGAGCACCTCGCCGGCAGGCGGCTGGTCGGCCAGCATGGCCGGGGTGATGCCAGTCTGGGCGCTGTCGAAGGCCGTCAGCGGAGCGTCGGCGGGCGGGCGCATCAGGGACTCCCACGCGGTGGTGCGCTCCAGTTTCTCGTCGCGCGCGCGCACGGCTTGGACCGCGACCTCGATCGGGCCCGGCGCGGCCCCGACGGGCGTGGTGTACTCGAAGTCGATCACGACCAGGGTGACGTCGCGCAGGGCGTCGATCAGGCGCTGACCCATCCGGTCACCTCCCGCGCGATCGTCTCGGCGTAGTCGCGGATCCGCTGCTCGTCGTCCTGCCGCGTGAGGACGACAGCCAGTATGCCGTCGAGGAACTCCGCTGTGGTGGTGCAGGCCGGGCGCGTGTCGCTGGCGAACATGGGCCGCTGGTCGAGCGGCACGAGCCGGAACGTGCCGGTGCTGTTCGGGACGCCCTGCTCGGCCAGGTGCTCGCACAACGCACGCGGCCGGGTCACCTCCAGGCGCAGCAGCGGAGCATAGTGGTTCCAGCGCTGCCCGACGGGCAACGCGACCGGGCGGACGTGGGGCTGGCCGGCCAGCAGGTCCAGCAGCAGATTGGCCTGCCCGGTCCGCCGCTGGACCAGCGTATCGAGCTCAGAGAGTTCGCGACGGCCGATGGCGGCCAGGGGCTCGGCGAGCCGGAAGTTGTGCGCGACGCGGGACAACGGGCGCTGTTCGCCGGGCGGGGTCAGCCAGTGCGATCGGTAGGCGCGGGCCCGCGCGGCGCAGTAGTCGTCGTTGGTGGTCAGGAAGCCGCCCTCGCCGGTGGCCAGCAGCTTGTACTTGTGGGTGGAGAAACTCCCGATCGTGGCCTCAGTGCCGACCTGGACGCCGTCGATGGTGGTGCCCAGTGCCTGGCAGGCGTCGGCGACCACGGCCAAGCCGCGGTCGTCGGCGAAGCGGCGCAGCCGGTGGACGTCGCCGGCGCGGCCCCACAGGTACACGGGCAGGACAGCGGTGGTGTGCTCGGTGACCTTGGCGGCCAGATCGCGGTAGTCGAAGTCGGTGCCCTCGGGGTTGCAGTCCACGAACACCGGCCGCGCTCCGAGGTGGCAGACGGGCGCGGCGGACATCACCACCGCCAGCGCGGGAACGAGGACCTCGTCGCCGGGGCGCACGCCCGCCGCGTCGAGCGCGGTCTGCAAGGCCGTGGTGCCGCTGGAGGTGGCGACGACATGGGCGACGCCGAGACGGTCGGCGAGGTCGCGTTCGTAGGCGTCGACCTCGGTCAGGACGGGGCCGGCGGTCATCGGGCGCCTCCGGCGGTGGTCAGGAACCGGTCGAAGTCCTCCATCAGCGGCAGCATGTTCACACAGTCGCCGGAGAACAGCGGGCAGTCGCAGCCGCCGCTGGCGGTCTGCGCGGGGAACAGCTCGGCCGCGGTGTGGGTGGCGATGCTGCGTTGCGTCCCGGCGCGGGCGATCGCGGCGATCTTGTGGCTGGACGGGCAGTCCCAGACGGTGCCGTCCGGCTGGATGAACGCGAGCTGGTGGCCGCCGAAGCAGCCGTGCACCATCTGCAACTCGGTGCGGACCGTCGAGGCGACCTGCTCGGGGTAACGGGGGCCGGGCAGTTCCAGGCCCAGGTCAGCGTCGTACACCTCGTCGAGAACCATGGTCAACGTGGCCAGATCCTCTTCCCGCAGGACGAGTTCGTCGTAGAGCCGGTGGTCGCGCTCCAAGGCGATCGGCTGCGGGACGAAGTAGTCCAGGCCCAGCTCAGCGGCGAACCGAGCGGTGTCGGGCAGTCCCTCGAGCGTGAGCCGGGTGATCACGGAGTACAAGCCGACCTTCGGCAGGGCCGACTGACCTGGCTGGGCGTCGCGGTCTGCCAGGAGGGCTCGGATGCCGGACACGACGGTGGACCAGCCGTCGGCGCGGTTGTGCGCGGGGCGGTGCAGGTCGTTGAGGTCCGGGTCGGCCGAGTCCAGCGACACCGAGATCCCGTGCACGCCCGTGTCGAAGAGCATCGTCCGGATGGCTGGACGGTTGAGCGGCACGCCGTTGGTGCACACGGTCACCTCGACTCCGGCGCTGGTCAGGGTCTGAATGACCGCGCTGATCGGTGCCCAGTTCAGCGGTTCGCCCCCGGCGATGAAGACTCGCTTTACACCCGAGTCGTCGATGGTGGACAGGAATCGGGTGATGTCGGCCAGGTGGAGATCGCCGTGGGACAGGTGCGATAGCTGGCCGGGTTGGGTCGGCGGGGCCTCGCGGTGCTCCTCCAGGGTGCCGAAGTAGCAGTAGTCGCAGCCGAGGTTGCAGCGGCTGCGCGGGGCCCAGAGCAGGGTGACGGCACGCGGTGGCTTCACCGGCGTTCACCAATCCCTGTGAGTACGAGGTGTTCCATCTCGTCGAGGACGTCCTGTTCGTCGCGGCCCGCGCGATGTACGACCCGGAACCGTTCAGGCTCGTGGTCGGCCTGGTGCAGGTAAAGCCTGGTCGCGCGGGTCACGAGATGCTGCTCGTCGGTGGCCATCGGGTAGCCGACGCGCTTGGCATAGCGGCGCAGGCAGGCATCGAGGTCGTCGAGGATCAGCAGCACCAGTTCCGGCTTGGGCCGCCAGGCCGCGGCGGTGGCGTGGATCTGCTGTGCCAGCGCCCAGGTGTCCTCGTCGCTGGCATCCGGGCCTAGCAGGATCGCAGCCTGGTAGAGCGCGGTCGTGTCGATACCGCGGTCCTCCAGCACGATCCGGGGTGGCGCTGCCATCTGGTTGACCACCTCGTACTCCCGGACCTTCAGCGCGATCAGCGCGAACGTCTCGGTGCGCGGGTGCCCAGTGCGCAGGAACGACTTCCCGGTAGACAGCGCGCTGATCACCTGGGCCGGGACATGTTCGCCCTCGGCGTCGGTCAGCTCCGTCAGCAAGCGACAGCGCTCGCCGAGCCGGTCCGCCAGACCACTCAGCAGCCGGGTCTTGCCCACCCCGTTCGGGCCTTCGGCACAGACCCACGTGGTGCTCGGCGCGACGGCGGTCACGCCGGTTTCCGGGAGCAGACGTAGAGGGTCTCGATCGCAGCGTCGCCGAGCGCCGTGGCGACCACCGGCCCCAACAGCGCGTCGGGGGCGAACTCGCGCATCCGCTGGTAGAACTCGACGGCCTGGGGCCCGAACCGGCGGGCGACCTCTGCCTCGGCCTTCTCGGTGGTGGGCGGCAGGATTCCCACCACGTCTTCGACCACCAGGCCGACCTCGTCCAGCACGCCGATCAGCTCCTCGTGCGACCACTCGTAGACGTGGACGTGGTACTGGAGCGTGCGCGGCGGGAGGCCAGGTGTGTTCGGTGTCGACAGGTACAGCCGGCCGGTCGGGGCGAGTGCTTGGGCGGTGTTGCGCAGGCTGGCCACGCCGAGCTCGCGCGGCAGGTGCTCCAGGGCGGAGGTGTAGATCGCGACGTCGAACTCGCCGACGGCGGGCCACGGGTCAGCGACGTCGCACTCGACGAAGTCGACGGAGAACTCCCGCGACCGGATCGCGTCCAGCGCGGCTTGACGCTCGGCCGCTTCGGCGAGGTTGTCCGCGCTGATGTCGAGGCCGACGTAGCTGGCCAGGTCCGGGCGGTACCGGTAGAACACCGGCAGTTGCAGGCCGCGTCCGCAGCACACATCCACCACACGGTCGCCAGGACGGCAGCGATCGGTGATCAGCAGCCGCTGTAGGTAGTTCATGATGCCGGTCGGTTTGACCTCGCCGGTGGCCAGCGCGGTGTAAAAGTCGTCCATCTGGTTGGCGCTGTAGACGCCGACCATCGGTGTGTCCGGGTGGGTGCGGTATCCGTCGCCGAGTTCTTCGGTGGTGCTCATCAAACCTCCCAGGGAAAGCGGACCCATCCGGCGCAGGTTGTGCCGATGTAGTCCTGGACTTGTTGCGGCGCAACGGTGTTGCTGGTGTTCCAGTTGATGGTGTTGACCACGACAACGGCGCGGCGGACGCGCGCCGCGCCTGCGCTGGAGAGCAGGTTCGCGGCGGTATCGATGGTGCCTCCGGATCCGGCGACGTCATCGACGAGCAGGACATCGGCCTCGGTGCCGAGCGCGCCGAGCGAGGCCGGGTTGGTGATCTGTGGGAGCGGTGTCTTCGCCCCGTTGGGGCCCTCGGTGAGGGTTCGGGTGACCTCGATGCCGCGTAGGTCGCGAGCACCGAGTCGGTGGGCAAGGGCTACGGCAGGGACCATGCCGCCGCGCAGGATTCCGACGATGACATGGGGAACGCCGTCTTGCCGGATCTGTTCGGCGAGGACGGCGATGTGGTGGTCCAGGTCGGCCCAGGAGAGGTCGAGTGCGACCGCAGGGTCGGTCAACTCGATCACCGGGCTCCGGTCAGGGTGTGCAGCCGTGTGCTCACGTTCCAGCCGCGGGCCACAGCGGGGCCGTGGAGGGTCTCCATCCCGGCGAGGACCTTCTCTCGGGTGTCGCCTTCGGGCATCACCCAGATCGGGTCGAGACCGAAGTCCTGTACCAGGCCGCTGATTTCGTCGAAGTCGGTGGCGTGGTCGGTCACCACGAACTTGAACGCAGCGCGGCCCGTGGCCTTCAACGCGGTCAGCGCCGGCGGCACGATCCGCCGGGAGTAATCGACGCTGGAGTGCGCGAGTTTGGGGCTGATGACCCACAGATCGACCAGCTCGACGAGCTCGGGTGTCGGAATCTGGGTGCCGTTGGTCTCGACCTGGACCCGGACGCCCTCGCCGACGCCAGCGGCGAGGGCGGTCATCGCGGGCTGCTGGAGCATCGGCTCACCGCCGGTGACGACCACGAGGTCGACGCCGCGCTCGGCGATCCAGTCCACGAGTTCGGGAACCGGAACGCGGCTGCTGACCTCGGTGGGCAGGTACTGCGTCCAGTCCCAGGTGTACTTGGTGTCGCACCAACCACAGTTGAGGTTGCAGCGGGAGAAGCGGACAGAACACGCAGCGTTGGCCGGTCGAGCGGGCCTTCGCCCTGGAACGACTCGAACCTCTCCGCGAGAATCGCGGAACCCTCTACACGTTCGGGAGGCAATGTCAGCGCTTTCACGAGGCATCGCCCCGTTCCCACAGCCCGGTGGTGGTCCCGGAGTCGACCCGCACAGATACGAGGCGACCGCGGATCTCCGGCTCGACGTTGTCGACGAACCAGGCGGCCAGGTGGGCGACCAAGCGCAGGGCCAGCGGCTCGCAACCCCGCGTCGGCGGCGGGCGCGTGGAGGTACGTCGCGAACGGCTCCAGGTCGCCGAAGTCGGTGATGAACCCGCCCTCGTCGAGTCCGTCCGCGCCCAGGACCAGCGTGACGTCGCCGTGGCCGGTCTTGAAGGTCTTCGAGATCGTGACCTCGCCGGTGACGCCGTCACAGCGGGCTGACGTGGTCGCGGTCTCCGAGACCACCATCGCGACCAGCGTGATCGGCATGGCCGATTCGATGTTGTCCCGGAACCACTCGGCAAGGTGACCAGCCAGAAGCTCGCTCGTCGGGTGGAAGATGACCTGCTCGTTGAGCAACCGGTGGTCGAACGTAGCGGTCAGATACTCCCCAAGGGAGGACAGATCTCCGGGAGCGCCGTCGCGCACAAGCGCCGAGGCGGTGACTGTGTAGTTGTGTCCGTGGTTGCGGCGACACTTGTGGCTGGCCGGCAACAGCCGCAGCTCGTGGCTGGCGCTGAAGCCGAACGACTGCGAGATGGTGATCTGCCCGTCTGCCACGAACTTCTCGTCAGTGACCTTCATATAGCCCTCCCGGACGATGTGCGCTGCTGGCGAACTGCCTCTGCTGGGCCCAGGCGACGCCGAGACTGGATCGTCCGGGCTTGAAACCGAGCCGGTGACGGTCTGTAGCATCCTCGCCACTCACCAACCTTACTGCGTTATCTGAAAGGTGCCAAGACTAATATGCGAGCGTCGAGCTTGACCTTGCTGCCTTACAACTAAGGTCAACGGCGGAGCACCCCGCCAACCGTGAGACACAAGGAGGGCGAGCGATGACCAACGCAGGCCCGTGGACGAGCGTGTCGACGCCGTACGTGAGTGGCCATCGCGGCGACGCCTGGGGTACCGAGTCGGCAGAGCACGGCGGCACGGGAACCCAGCAGCTGCTGGCCGTTGACGAGGTGGCTGCTTCTGGAACGGTCGCCGACATGCTCGGCCTGGATGTGGGCGTGCCAGTGGTCGTGCGGCGCCGCCTCATGTTGTTCAACGACCGCCCGGTCGAGCTCGTCGACTCCTATTACCCCGCGAGCATCGCTCGCGGCACCAGACTGGCCGAGTCCCGCAAGATCCCCGGCGGTGCAGTCGCCCTCCTGGCTGACCTCGGCCATCCGCCCCGCCGCATCCGTGAAGACGTCAGTGCACGCTTGGCCACACCACACGAACGAACCGTGCTGGAGCTGGACGACCCGTCCTGCGTCCTGCTGCTCGCCCGCGCGCTCACCACCGAGAACGATCTGCCCGTCGAAGCCAGCGTGATGACGATGGTGGCCGACGGGCGACGGCTGCGCTACGAGCTGACGCCATGACCGCCATGACCGCCCTGACGACGTCTCCGGGAGCCGGCTTTGCCCCGCGCCCGTGACAGCCGGCCCCGGCACCAGCAGATCGCGGCGGAATTGCGCGACCTCATCATGCGCGGCGAGCTGAGCCCCGGTACGCAGCTGCCGTCCACCGCGCAACTCGTCGCCCAGTACAGCGCGGCGAACGCCACCATCCAGCACGCGCTGAAGGCGTTGAAGGACGAAGGCTTCCTCGACAGCCGTGTCGGCAAGGGCGTCTATGTCCGCGATCGGCAGCCGTTCGTCATCGACGCCGCCGCCTACATCACGCCCACACCAGGCCGGTTTCGCTACCAGGTGCTCAACGTCGACAACGTTGCCCCGCCGGCGGACATCATCGACGGATTGCGGCTGGCGTCGGGCGAGACCGCGATCATCCGCACCAGAATCCTCTTCCACGACGACCAGCCCGTCGAGTTGTCCGCGTCGTACTACCCGGCAGAGATTGCCGCCAACAGCAGCCTGGCCAAGGCAGCGAAGATCCGCGGAGGCGCGCCCAAGGCGCTGTCCGACCTCGGTTTTCCCCAACGGACCTTCGTGGACCGGATATCGGCACGGCCCCCGACAGTGGAGGAAGCCGAGACGCTCGGCCTTCCTGACGGGACCCCGGTGATCCGGCAGTTGCGTGTCATCTTCAGCGACAACGAGCGCCCCGTCGAAGCGTCGGTCCTGATCAAGGGCGCACACCTGTACGAACTGCTCTACCGCCGGACCGTGGAGACCGAGTCGGGGTAACGCCGAGACGATCCCAGAAGTTGCGATGTCGGACGCGGTAGCTGTATTGCCGATCAAGGCCGAGGAGACGTGCCCGTGTTCGGGACCACGGACACGCCCCCAGTCATGAAACCCTCAATACCGCACCAGAGCCGAACTGGAGGTCAGACTCGGCCGACGCCGATAACGACCTCACCGAACACCATTCGCGACCAGGTTGCCGGGCTGATCCGCTGTATCCCTCGCGGCGTCGTCCGCCGCGGCCTCCTCGGCGAGAGTCGCGTTGGCGTTCGTCTCCGTCGCCGCTCGCAGCAGTTGTGCGCCTTTGTCGGCGAGGTCTCGCAGTCGTTCAAGGCTGTCCACGTCGTAGAACTCCAGCGTGATCCGTTCGTTGCCGAACATGATCGACACGGCGTCGTCATCTCGTGTCCGCATGCGCAAGGTGATTGCCACCTCGGCGTCCACGGCCGCGCTCGCGGACGTGGTCAGGTCGCCCTGTGCTGGTCCGCCCGTCACCATGATTGAGCGGGGTGTTGGTGTGTTGGTTTCGTTCACAATGCATCTCTCTTCATCTCGTGGGTTGGCGTTCTGGGCTGTGGCCGGGGTTGGACCAGCCCTGCGTGGGTGAGTCGGTTGGTCAGGTCGAGGGTGCTCATCTCGCAGATCTCCGCGAGCCGATCCAGCGCTGGAATGTCGAGTTTGACGACGGGTTGTCCGTCTGGGTGGTCCCGCAGCCGGCATTGCGCCCACGCGCGTACTGGGGCGAGCCTGGTTCGTGGGGTGCGGGCGGCGGCTGCGATGTCGAGGCTCAGCTCCGGGTTGGCCGGACGCGCCGTGCGCTCGCGGACTCGTGCGAGCAGTTCCTCGGCCGGTTCACCGAGTGTGTTGGCGACCTCGACGAGTCGTTCTGCCGAGATGTGCCGCGTGCCCAGCTCCCAGGTGGCGAGCGTCTGCACTGACGCCTCGAATGGCAAGTGGCGTTGGAGATCCTTGCGTGTCCACCCGTTGCGTTGCGGGCTGCGCGTAATTCGTGGCCGAGCGCGGTCATGAACATTTCCATGTGCGTGACTCCTACGCGTGTCAGGATTCCTGCCGTTCGGCTTGCCTGTCCTGTCTGGACTCTTCTCGTTAGGACATACTGACCAGTTCGGGCAGGTTGAACTTCGTGTCTTCCGGTAGCTCCAACCTCAGTGCGTTGGAGGCGAGTTGCACGAACCGTTCAAGGGCGCGGCGATCGAACACGATGATCCGATCCTCCTTAAACGGATCGCCCAGACTGAACCGAAGTTCGTCGTCATAGTTGAGCGAGGCGGCCATCCGACAGTTCTCGTAGATCTCCAGAAAGACCAACACGCGAGGCTGGTTGTTCACGCTGCCGACTCCTCGTCCTCGTTGATCTCGCGCAGGGCATTGGCACCGAGGTGTACGAACGCGCGTAGCGGTTCGGCCTGGATGACGAACTCGAAGCCCTGTCCCGGACTGTCGCCGCACATGGCGTGTACCTCGTCGCCGACGACGGTGAGACTGACCGGACACCCTTCGTGGACGACCACGCAGGAACTAATCGAGATGGTGCCGTTGATGTTGATCTCCTCTAGTTGGGGGAATGGACCGGTGGACATGCCACGTCGGGGGGTCCGGCACATCCACCGGAGACTCAGGGAGTGCGCCGGTGACGCAGTGCGTGCACGTCTCGGACGATGTCGCGAATCGCGAAGCCGATGAAGGTTGCCGCGATCGGGAGCAGCAGTACGGCCGTGGGGGTCATGATCAGCTCCTGTCGAGATGTCGTCGGCAGTCGGGGCACCACGGGAGGTCCGTGGAGGATTCGGTCGGTGGGGTGCATGGCGAGCCGCAGAGTGCGAAGACCACGAGGCTGCCGCGCAGTAGGAGCCGGCGAGAGCCACTGGGGACGTAGTGCCGAAGCGGCCGGAACACGCCGGACCAGCCCTCGGGCTCGTCGGACGTGGACCGCATGGCGTGGGTCACGGTTCATCACCACTCGGCCCTCGGCAGATCAGAGCCGAGCGTTGCCGGTGCGTCAGGAGACTCCGGCGCGGCCAGGGTTCGCGCCTGGTCGAGGATCTGATGCAGGGTGCCCCTCATCGACCACGGTCGTCGCCCCTGCGATGGCTGGGGACGAGCAGACGCGGGCGACGCGGATGTCCAGGTATTCGCAGTCTTGTGCGCGGCATGGGCATCGTCGGCCGTGAGTTGTGTGCTGCTCATGATTCGTCCGATGTGGGGCGGTCGGTTTCTTCCTCGAGTTCGGCGAGCAGTTCCTCACCGGCGGTGGTCAGCACCGCTCGGGGCGGCTCGCGACCCTGCTGTTCTTCGAGCCGGACCTGCCCGTGTGCGAACAGCTCATGCAGAAAAGGAGTGAGCACGCCGGGAAACGGCCGTCCACCGTCAGAGAATGCGTCAGATCCGGACAGGATGACGTGGCCACCTCGGATCATCCGCAACGCCTGCAGCAGCCCGGTCTTGTGCGGAACGTCGGCCGGCCGCGTCATGAGGCCGCCCTCCTGTCCAACACGGACAGCCCGGTCGAATCGCCGGTCATGCGGCATGCCGGGCTGCGGTTCGCCGTTTCCGGCCTACGACCGGCTGAAAGTGCCGCTGGTCGAACCGCGGCTCCTCGACGAGCACCTTTCGAAAAGTGCAGTCGCAGTCCCCGCACACGCAGTGTCGGCGCACCAGACGCATAAAATCCGTCCGCCAACTGTCGCTGTCCAGGTCGTGATCGCCGGACAGACAGTCGCCGCAGTAGCGGACCCGGCGATTGAGCGAATCCATCGACATCACCTCGCTCGGTATGGGCGGCGGGGCCGGGAGTTCGGGGGCACACCCGACCCCGCCGCCGTGCCAACGCGGGTCCGCCGCGGACCACCGCGGACGCGGCGCTCAGCACGGCGATCACCCGCCGGGGCACCGTTCCCGACGGCACGGTGGGAACGGTCAGCCGGAGCGCGCGGGCCAGGGACGGCGCACCTGGGAACAGGCGGGTCACCAGTACCTGGTCCATCGGTCCATCCCTTCACGGTCACCATGCGTTCCGGCTACAGGGCCGGCGGGGCCTCGGGCGCTTCACCACCACGTGATGACCCGATCCCTCACGGGCACGACCCCGCCGACACGTGAACATTAAAACGTGTACGTACAGATGTCGATACACCGATCGGGTACGTGCACAGAAGACATCGACCCCGTAGGCTACTGTGCGTGGCGACTCCGACGAGGTTGAAGAAGCAGTTGGGCTCGTTCCTGCGCGAGGTGCGGCAGCGGGCGGACAAGTCGATGGACGACGCGGCGGACCATCTGAAGGCGAAGCGGCCGACGGTCAGCCGCTACGAGACCGGTGAGGTACTGCCGGTCTGGAGCACCGTGCACATGCTGCTGTCCTTCTACGACGCCACCGACGAGGATCTGGCCCAGGCGGCGCGGCTGTACGAGGACGCCAAGGACGAGCCGCGGTCGGTGCGGTTGACGGCCGGCGCGCCCAAGGCGTTCCGCAAGCTGGTCAACGCCGAGCGGGAGGCGGTGCGAGAACGTCGACTGGCCCCCTTGGTGATCCCCGGTCTGTTGCAGACCAAGCGGTATGCCCAGGCGTTGTTCGAGGCCGGGCGCGCGCTGCACGACCCGGAGATGCGGCCGGACAGCGCCATCGCCACGCGCATGGAGCGGCAGAAACCGCTGGAGGGTCCTCACCCGATGCTGCTGCACGCGCTGATCGACGAGGCCGCCATCCGCCGCGAGATCGGCGGCCCCGAGGTTCTGCGCGAACAACTCGAGCACTTGCTCGCCCTCGCCGAGCGGCCCAACATCACGCTTCAGGTGATCCCGTACACGGCCGGCGGCTACGGCACCATGGCTGGTTCATTCACCATCGTCGACTACCCCGAGCCCGACACCACGCCCGGCGTGTACCTCGAATACCCCGCAGGCGGCGCCTGGGTGGATGATGAAGCTGACGTACAACGCTTCACCACCACGTTCGACCAGGCGACAGCCCAAGCGCTGTCCCCGGCCGACACCACCCACCTGATCCACCAACACTAAGGGCACGCGAACCCCATGACGAACCCCACCATCCACTGGCGCAAGAGCAGCTTCTCCGGAGGTGAAAACGACGCCTGCATCGAACTCGGCATGCAGTGGCGCAAGAGCAGCTTCTCCGGCGGCGACAACAACGACTGCGTCGAGGTCGTCGGTACCCTCGACGCCGTCCGAGACAGCAAGAACCCGGACGGCCCGATCCTGCGTGCCGGCCTGCGCGACCTCCTGACCGCAGTGCGGGAAGGCGGGTTCGATCGCTGACACGCACAACCTGCGCGTGCGATTGCACGGATCGGTCCGACCCGTAGGCTACTGTGCGTGGCGACTCCGACGAGGTTGAAGAAGCAGTTGGGCTCGTTCCTGCGCGAGGTGCGGCAGCGGGCGGACAAGTCGATGGACGACGCGGCGGACCATCTGAAGGCGAAGCGGCCGACGGTCAGCCGCTACGAGACCGGTGAGGTACTGCCGGTCTGGAGCACCGTGCACATGCTGCTGTCCTTCTACGACGCCACCGACGAGGATCTGGCCCAGGCGGCGCGGCTGTACGAGGACGCCAAGGACGAGCCGCGGTCGGTGCGGTTGACGGCCGGCGCGCCCAAGGCGTTCCGCAAGCTGGTCAACGCCGAGCGGGAGGCGGTGCGAGAACGTCGACTGGCCCCCTTGGTGATCCCCGGTCTGTTGCAGACCAAGCGGTATGCCCAGGCGTTGTTCGAGGCCGGGCGCGCGCTGCACGACCCGGAGATGCGGCCGGACAGCGCCATCGCCACGCGCATGGAGCGGCAGAAACCGCTGGAGGGTCCTCACCCGATGCTGCTGCACGCGCTGATCGACGAGGCCGCCATCCGCCGCGAGATCGGCGGCCCCGAGGTTCTGCGCGAACAACTCGAGCACTTGCTCGCCCTCGCCGAGCGGCCCAACATCACGCTTCAGGTGATCCCGTACACGGCCGGCGGCTACGGCACCATGGCTGGTTCATTCACCATCGTCGACTACCCCGAGCCCGACACCACGCCCGGCGTGTACCTCGAATACCCCGCAGGCGGCGCCTGGGTGGATGATGAAGCTGACGTACAACGCTTCACCACCACGTTCGACCAGGCGACAGCCCAAGCGCTGTCCCCGGCCGACACCACCCACCTGATCCACCAACAACTCAAGGCGCTCACGGCCCCGTGAGGACGACGGTGAAAGCGCCTGCGAGCATCGCCGGGCCGTAGGGGATCAGCGAACGCCTCGACAGCCGGCCTAGGGCGATTGCGATCATGCCGGCCACCCCGGCATAACCGAGCGCGACCACGGTCCCGGTGGCTACTGCTGTCCAGCTTCGCCACCCGAGAGCGAGCCCGACGAGTGCGGCGAGCCGGACATCACCCATGCCGAATCCGCCTCGGGACAGCAGCGCCATGACCAGGTATGCGGCGGGCAACCCGACCATGCCGGTGACGGCTCGCAGCAGGGCTTGGCCGTCGCGGTCAACAGTGGCGGCGAGGAGGAACAGCGCGAACGTCGCGAGGCAGGAGGACCAGACCAGTGGGGTGGGCAGCCTGAGCTCCGAGAGGTCGATGGTCGCGAGCGGGACGCTGGCCAGCGCGACGCAGCTGTAGGCGAGCAGTTCGATGCGCACACCCACTCGCCAGGCCAGGAGGCCGAACAAGATCGCAGTCACCAGCACGACGACGGCGGGTGGTATCACGGTCCCGCCTCGCTGCCGGGTGCCACACAGGCGCTCGGACACCGGGAGAAACGCTCGTCCGAGCAGCGCTCCGGCCAGCGCCCACATGAGACTGATCCACAGTTCGGGTAGTGGCATCGGGTCTCCCGATCAGTCCGTTCCGTTCGGTATGACGCGCCCGGCGGGGAGGAGCCGGGGCGTGCGCACTCCCCGCCGGGACGCCGTGACCCTTTCTCTCGTTTCCAACATTCCGTGACGCGACAGGTATAACGCTGGGGGGTCGACCAACGGCAAGGTTGGTTTTCATCCAACCTCGCGGTAGGACAGTGCCCAGTCGTGCGAATTCGTCCGGAATGCCCGGGGTGCTTGGGAGAATTCTTGTACCGTCGATGATGATCGCTGGATGAACGACGTCTGTCAGCGCTCATGAAATTCCGCAGGTCTGAGGGGTTTTCGCTCACGTAATTCCCCAGGGTGCCGCTCATGTAATTCCCCACCGGGAGGGTGAGCGTGTCGTCGGGGTTGGGTCCTCGCGAAGGGACAGGCTTCACCGGTCACATCGGGTGGCCGGGGAGTGGGATTGGCGAGGAGAACGTTCGACGTGACTGATGTGACCGAGATCTTGGTCCACTGGTATGCGGGTCGCTCGCAGAGCGAGGTCGCGACCAGTCTGGGTGTGGACCGGAAGACGATCAAGAAGTACCTGGCGCCGGCGATCGAGGCCGGCATCACCCCGGGCGGACCGGTGATGACGGTGGCGGACTGGGCCGAGTTGACTGGCAAGTGGTTCCCGGCGGTGACCGACACGAGGCTGCGGCAGATCACGTGGCCGCAGATCGAGGCGCACCGCGACTACATCGCGGACATGCTCAAGGCCGGCGTTACCCAGGCCACGATCTGGCAGCGGCTGCGCGACGAGCAGGAGTTGTTGGCCAGCTTGGCGTCGCTGAAGCGGTGGGTCGCGGCGAACCTGCCCGAGGAGGTCCGCCGGGACCGGGTCACCGTGCTGATGGACGACCCGGTTCCGGGTTCGGAGGCGCAGATCGACTACGGGCATCTCGGCGCCTGGGTCGACCCGCGGACGGGCAAGAAACGGCGGGTGTGGGCGTTCGTGATGGTCCTGCCCGCGTCACGGCACCTGTTCGTGCGGCCGGTGCTGACGATGGACCAACGCGCGTGGACCGAGTGCCATGTGGCGGCGTTCGACTTCTTCGGCGGGGTGCCGGCCCGGTTGGTGCCGGACAACCTCAAGACCGGAGTGGACAAGCCCGACCTCTACGACCCGAAGATCAACCGCTCGTATGCCGAACTCGCTGTCCACTATGGCACCCTGGTTGACCCGGCGCGGGCAGCGAAGCCGAAGGACAAGCCGCGGGTGGAACGGCCGATGCCCTATGTCCGGGACTCGTTCTGGCGAGGCCGGGAGTTCGTGTCCCTGCAACACATGCACGAACAAGCCGCGCTGTGGTGCAGGGAGGTCGCCGGCCGGCGGCAATGCCGCCCGCTCGGCGGCGCGGCACCTCTGTCTGTGTTCGAGGCGGTCGAAGCCGGCGAGCTGCAACCGTTGCCCCACAAGCGGTTCGTGCTCGCCACGTGGTCGACCGGCACCATAGGGCCAGACATCCATGTCCGGGTGGGAAAGTCGTTGTATTCGGTGCCGTGGCGACACATCGGCCGCCGGGTCGACGCCCGCGAGACACCGACCGTGGTGCAGATCTTCGACAACGGGCAGTTGATCGCCCACCCACGGCCGCCGACCGGCCGGCAAGTCCACCGACCTGTCCCACTACCCGCCGGAGAAGATCGCGTTCGCGATGCGGACCCCGGTCTGGTGCCGCAGCCAGGCCGCCGACATCGGCCCGGCCTGCGTCGCGCTGATCGCCGGGCTGCTCGAGGTGAACGCCCTGTTCCGGCTGCGTGCCGCGCAAGGCGTCCTCGGTCTCGCCGGCAAACACGGCGCAGCCCGGCTGGAGAAGGCCTGCGCGCGGGCGATCGAGGTCGGCGACCCCACTTACCGCACGGTGAAAGGAATCCTGACCGCCGGCACCGAGACCGACCCTGCGCCCGAGCCGACCGGTGACGGGGGTGCCGCGGCGCACCTGCATGGTCCTTCGCAGCTGTTCGCGAACGTCGTGGCCCTGCCCACTCCGAGCAGCCCGCCCACCGTGGACCACGCCACCACGAGCGTCGTTCGATATGACGATGTCCACGACGAACACGCCGATCTCGACGGCCCTGCCCCCAGTGCGCCCAACGGGTTCGAGTCCAGCCCCGCCACCGACAGCTCTGCCACCGACAGCAAGGAAGCATCGTGACCGTCGTCGACACCGCGCTGCGGGACGCTCTGCGCGCGTTGAAGCTCTCCGGGATGCTCGACACCCTCGACGCTCGCCTGGCCCAGGCCCGCGGCGGGGAACTCGGGCACCTGGAGTTCCTGCAAACCCTCTGCCACGACGAGGTCAGTCGTCGGGAGCTGACCGCGATGGGCCGCCGGCTGCGCCGCGCGCACTTCGACACCGAAACCACCTTGGAGGAGTTCGACTTCCATGCCAGCCCCAAGCTGCCCGCCGCGCAGATCCGCGACCTCGCCGCGCTGCGCTGGCTACACGCCGGCGAGTCGGTGATCCTCTACGGTCCGGTCGGGGTCGGCAAGACCCACGTCGCGCAAGCGTTGGGGCACATGGCAATCCGGCACGGCGCCGACGTCCGCTTCGCCAAAACCAGCCGGGTCCTGGCCGACCTCGCCGGCGGACACGCCGACGGCACCTGGGGCCGTAGGCTGCGCGAGCTCGCCCGGCCACCGGTGTTGATCCTGGACGACTTCGGCATGCGGGAACTCACCGCGCGGCAGGCCGACGACCTCTACGAGCTGATCAGCGAACGTGCCGGACGCTCGCTCGTGCTCACCAGCAACCGCTCGCCCGTCGACTGGTACCCGCTGTTCCCCAACGCCGTGGTCGCCGAGTCACTGCTCGACCGGCTGATCAACACCAGCCACCAGGTGTTCATGAACGGCCCCAGCTACCGACCGAACAAACGACCCCGGAGTGTCGCCCACGACAAGACCAAGACCACCGAGTAGAACATCACCAGGACCCACCACCTGCGGAATAACGTGAGCGCAGGCCCCGGGAATAACGTGAGCGTTCACAACGTCGAGGGGGGACCGGGATGGCAACCGCGCAGTCGGATCATTCCGAGTCGCGAAAGTCCTCGCCCGATACCGCGGCCACGTCGTCGACCCAGCAGTCCGCCACGTCCTACCGGCACGCCATCCAGGAAGCGATGACGGTGCTCTCCGGTCAATGGGTCGTGGCCGTGCTCGCATCCCTGGCCGCCCGGCCCCGGAAGTACCTCGACCTGCGCGACGACATCAACAACACCGAGGAACGGCTGGGCTGGATCTCGCATCCACGGCCGGTCAGCCAGAAGGTGCTGAGTGAGACCCTCAAACGGATGCGCCGGGACGGTCTGATCACACGCACAGGTTCTCGATTGGCATTCCAGGAGGTGTGGTACAAGCTGTCGCCTCTCGGCCAGACGCTGCTGCGGTCACTCCGACCCGTGGCGAAGTGGGCCATGGACAACGGGTCGGCCGTCGCCCACGCACGCGCTCAGTTCGACGAGTCGCCGGACAAGTCCTGACGCTGGGTCGGTAGCGGTGGGTGCCGGATCACCACGCGGTTGCGATCTGCGTCCTTCGCGGCGAACAGCGCGTTGTCGGCGGCGAGCAGGAGGTCCCCCAGCTCTGGCCCCACTTCGGGGTACAGGGCGGCCCCGATGGACACGGTCACCGGGACCTCCATGTCGACACCTGGTATCGACAGCTGCTCGACCGCCGTGCGCGTCCGCTCGGCGATGGCGACCAGGGTCGTGGCGTCCACGCCGGGACACAGGAGGACGAACTCGTCCCCACCGAACCGGCCGAGAACGTCGTACTGCCGGATCCCCTGCTTGAGCTGCTCGGCGATCGCCACGAGCACCTGGTCGCCGGCCAGGTGACCCTTGCGGTCGTTGATCGACTTGAAGTGGTCGAGGTCGAGTAGCAGGACCCCGAGTTCCGTTCCTTCCCGCTTGGCCCGGTCGAGCTCGACCAGGGCCAGCGATCGCCAGGTCGTGGCATTGAGCAACCCGGTCTTCGCATCCGTCGACGCGGCCTCCTCGAGCTGCCGGAGGAGCACGTTCTGGTGTAGAACGACCAGCGTCGGGATCAACAGCAGGACCGCGGCCGGTGCGTGTACCAGGAGGATGGCGGCCACGGCACCGATGGTCAGTGTCGCGAATTCAAGGGCCGCGTCGGCCGGTGTGCCGAGCAACTGGCGCACGGTCCGTTGCGTAGTCATCAGGGCGAGCGCGCCCGCTGCCAAACTGAGGTTCACCACCGAGTAGATCAGGATCGCCACGGTCGCCAGTGCCACCTCGCGCCAACCGGCAAGCGAATGGACTCCCAAGACGTGCATGGTTCCGGTCGCGGCGTGGCACGACAGTGTCACGTTCGAGGCGTTGAACACCGCCTTCCAGACCCTCTCACCGTGGAGTGGGTGCCAGATGCGCAGCCAGAGGTAGGCGTAAAGTGCCGCGACCACCACGACCGCGAGCCCAGGAGGCAGGAGCACCGCGGCGGCGAAGGTCCAGACGGAGGTCATGTTCTGGTGGGGTGTGTCGGAGAAGCGTCGCCGCATCCGCTCGATGTGTCGGGTCAACTCCTCCTTGGCAAGCCCCAGCACGATGATCGCGGCCGACATGAGCAGGTCGCCTGACCCGATGGTTGAGTGGCTGATCAGCGCGATGGTCACACCGAGTGCGACAGCTTGCACGGTCAGTGCATACGCCATCAAGCCGGGCTTGAGCGTCCACAGCTCCCAACGCCGCATGGGTGTCGTGCCTGGATGAGGGTCGATACTGGTCATGCCTGACCTGCCTTGCTCGAACCACTCGATCCGGGAAGGGAGGGGCTCGTATGCGCAACCGTGACATCTGACTCTCGACAACCACATTCCGTGACAGGCGGCGTGCTCACCCCGGATTGATCCGTTGGTCCGGGGCGAGCACGCCGCCACATGAGGCCGAGTAGCACGGCAATGGCCGCAGTGGTCGCGCCCATCACGCCCACCGCCCAGTACACGCCGGTGTGCTCGCTGAGCAGCCCCACCGCCAGTACGGCGAGCCCTTGCGATGCCTGCAGGCCGCCGCTGGCCAGGCCAAGGACGGCAGCTCGCCGGGAATCGGGAACCGACCAGGTGAGCACCGCCTGGGCCTGGATCAGGAACACCGTGCTACACGCGCCGCAGACCGCCCACAGCGCAAACGAGATGATCAGGTCCGGCCGCAGCACACACGGCACAAGGGCCAGACCGGACACGATCCCGAGCGGAACCATCGCTTTCGTCCGGGCCAACGGCGAGTGCCAGTGCCCAGCCAGCCATGCTCCCACCGCGCTGCCCAGCGGGTCCGCCGCGAGCAGCACTCCCACGGCGAGAGCAGAACCACCCAGACCAGCCGCATAGGGCGCGGCCACCCCCTCGGGGGCGACCGTCAAACCTGCCAGCCACATCAGACCCAGCAGCACCGCCGGCCGCCCTCCGCCCGCCAGAATGCGCACGGCGGACCGGGGCCTCGACACAGCTCGACCAGCTGACGCATCGATCGCGGCAGGCCGCGCCCGCACGCCAAGCCGGACGAGCAGCGCAGAGAGGATGAACGTACCGGCGTTGAGACCCAACGCGGCCTGCGCGGACACGACGAGCAGAACCGATCCGCCCAGGACGAACCCACCGAGCTGGGCCACCTGCGCAGACAGCGCCCGCAGAGCCAGGCCCACCTCATAACGCTCGCCGGGCAGCACGTCTGGCAGCAGGGCAAGCTGGGCGGCCTTGAACGGTCCTCCGACCAGCGCCAATCCGAACACCAGGGCCCACAGGACCGGCAGGGGAAGCCAGGGCAGCGCCATCAGCCCCGCCAACCCTGCCCGCGCAACATCGGACACGACCAACACGGCACGCCGGGGGAACCGATCGGCCAGACCGGCGAGCAGAACCCCGCCCAACACGGCCGGGACGAAGGTCAGCGCGTAGGTGAGCGCGGTCAACGCCGCTGAGGACGTCCGCTGAAAGACCAGTACGGACAGAGCCACCCGGGCAATCTGGTCACCGCACACCGAGATCATCTCAGCGGACCACAGAGCACGAAACTCCGCGACCGTGAGCACATCCCGGAAACTATGCCGAGCCACAACAACCCCCGGTGCCATCCATTATTCAGCGTCGTGAATATCCGCGACACCCTCCCCGTGAAACCGATCCTAACCCCGGCGCTTGCGCCAGAGGACATAACCGGGAAACTATTACGAAACGTAGTCAACGCCGACCGCAGGCTCACCCGTTCGAGTGACATGAGCGAAGGTCGCGTGGCG
Source organism: uncultured Actinomycetota bacterium (assembly GCA_963826035.1). Lineage (GTDB taxonomy): Bacteria > Actinomycetota > Actinomycetes > Mycobacteriales > Pseudonocardiaceae > Actinophytocola. The sequence continues at coordinate 143,742 of CAWGVZ010000015.1, forward strand.
TGTGACGTGCGCAGATGAGTGGTGTCAGTCCGTGGTGGACCACGTGATGCCGGCGGTCTACCAAGGCAAGTGGGCGGTCGCCCCACGACGCGTTGGTGGCACTCGGCGCATTGCTGATCCCTTCTTGAAAGAATCCCAGCGTGGGGCTCAGATGCCGTGGGATCGGACCGTATTGGCAACCTGGCGATTCTTTGAGGATCGAGGGGTAGATGTCAGGGTGGAACGACCCGATGGGTCGCACAGCACACGAGGAAGGCCGCCTGAATCCCATGCACACGCAGATGCACGGTCGAGTTCACGGGAAACATGCAGGTGGACATGGACAACCCTGGGGTTGCTCCATGAGGAACCTTGCGGTTCGTCGGGGCACGACGGGTAGGAACGATCTCGTCGTGGCGGATCGCCATGAACCCGGACGCCAGGAGGGCGGTGAACCGATGATCGTGGGCTCGGCGGTAACGGCGCACAGGCCGCGGTCTCGTTGTGTGTGGGTCGCAGCATCTTTTGCTCTGGTGATGTTGGGCGGGTGCACCGCTACCAACGAGAACGCCTCCTCGCCGCCCCACGACCCATCGACGAACACGGTGGAGACCTCGGCGGCACCGACCTCGACGGTGACCGCCGCCGACGAGGCCACGCAGGACGCGCTGGCGGCATACCGGGCGATGTGGCAGGACTTCGTTGCCGCCGGGAGATCGTCGGACTGGCAATCACCAGAGTTGAGCCGGAACGCTACTGGAATCGCCTTGCAGAAACTGTCGCGAGGCCTGTACGCCGATCACCAGAACGGTGTGGTGACCAGAGGCGAGCCCGTCCTCGATCCGAGCGTGTCCTCTGTCGAGCCAGCGGCGAACCCGACGAGGGTTGCGGTCACTGATTGCGGTGACTCAACGAACTTCCTGAAGTACGACGCGGAAACTGGGCAGCCTGCTGACAACGAGCCAGGAGGCCGTCAACTGATCAACGCGACCGTGGAACTGCAGTCCGATGGCTCGTGGAAGGTTTCCGACTTCGGTATTCACGAGGTGGGATCATGCGCGTGATTCTTCAACGTATCTCCGCTGCTGTCGCGATCACAGGTGCTGGTTTGCTCAGTGTTGCAACGCCAGCGCTCGCAGATCCCGGATGGGGATCGGTGGACTGTGCCCAGACCCCGTCACCGGATTGCGAAATCGGTGCAGGCAGCGGCAGCACCTCTGGCGGCAACACGGAGCCCGGCAACGCCGATTCCGGTAGCTCTGGCCCTGTCGCAGAAGGTCCGAACGACCCGAATCTCACGAGCTGTGGCTACCGCCCGAGCGGCTACCGGCCGCCGCCGGGTGCTGCCGGATCGGGAGCCCTGCCCGGCGATGGGGTGTGGTTGGACGGTCTTTGTTCGGCGATCGGTTTCATTCAGACGCCTGAGTATGTGATCGCGGTGAGCCCGGCTGAGATCGCGCGGTTGGCTCGCAGTCAGTTGCGGCTCCCGACGCCGACGATCGCGGCGAACCCCGGCGGCGACCAGCTGGTGAACCTGCCGACTTGGATGTGGCTGACGAGCGGCTGGGAGTCGATGTCGGCGACCGCTTCGGTGCCGGGCGTGTCGGTGACCGCGGTGGCGACGCCGACGTCGGTGACCTGGTCGATGGGTGACGGTGTCACGGTGACCTGCACCGGGGCGGGCACCCCGTTCCGTCCGGGTGGCGACCCGAAGAGCGCCGTCGCCGGACTGCGGCCACACCTACCGCACGTCGTCGGCCGAGCCAGCCGGGGCAAGCGTTCCCGGTGACCGCGACGGTGCATTGGACGGTGACCTGGTCCGGCGCGGGCCAGAGCGGAACATTCCCGAACATGACCACGACCGGCAACGCGGCGTTCCGCGTGGCGGAGAGCCAGGGCATCACGACCGGCTGAAAAGCACGCCGCAGCGCCGATGCGAGCAGGGCGGCCACAACGAAACACCCAGTCAGCACAAGGCACGTCGAGAAACCACAAAGTCGACGCGTCGCGATGGCGTCATGCCTGAAGGAGGTCGGTGGTGACTACCTCGGTTCCGACCACCCAGGAATCGCCGACGAAGGACGCGTCGGCGAGTGCGTGGGCTGGCCGTGACAGCACGGCAAGGCTCCGTCCCGCGTGAGCGGCAGGAACCGGCGCCGCAGCGTTCCCCATCTCCTGCTGGGTGTGCTGCTGGTGCTGGTGTGCGCCGCCGGAGGCGTGTTGGCCGGGATGCAGCTGGGCGACCGCGAGAGTGTCGCTGGCGCTGGCCCGTCCCGTCGCCGTAGGCCAGACCCTGTCGGCGCAGGACCTCACGCAGGTCAGCATGGCGGCCGACTCCGGGATGGACGTGATTCCCGCGTCCGCATGCGTCCACGGTGGTCGGGCAAGCCGGTCGCGTTCAGCCTGCCCGCCGGCTCGTTGGTGACGCGTGCGGTTCTCGGGCTTGCCGCAGATTCCCGCGCAGGGCAAGGCGATCGCCGCGGTGGGTTTGAAGCCGGGCCAGTTCCCGCCCGACCTGTCGCCCGGAACGACGGTCGCGGTGCTCACGACGCCGGGGCAGGGCGCGACGGCGGGAACGCACGGGTGGGCAGACGTCGTCGTGGACCGCGGTGGTGACCGGGATTGCCGCGCGCGAGACCGAGCAGACCACGGTCGTGTCCCTGCAACTGTCCGAATCGGACGCTCGGGCGTTGGCTTCGGCGCCGGCGGGTCAGCTCAGCCTGGTGGCGATCGCGGGAGGTGGCCGCTGATGCTCATCGCCGTCTGTTCGCTCAAGGGATCGCCCGGCGTCACCACGCTGGCGACCGCGCTGGGGGCGCGGTGGCCGGCTGGCGAGAATCCGATCGTGGTCGAGGCCGACCCCGCCGGCGGTGACCTGATGGCCCGCTTCCGGCTGCAACGACTCACCGGGCCTGGTCAGCCTGGCTGCAGCCGCACGAGCGCAGCTACCGAGCCGGGCCTGCTGGCCCAGCACACGCAGCACCTACCGGGCGGCTTGCGGGTCGTTGCTCGGGCCGGTCGGGGCCGAGCAGGCCCGCGCCGCGCTGTCGGTGCTGGCCTCCGGTGCCGACGTCGCCCGCTGCGGCGCGCCGCCGACCAGCCGGGCACGCCGGTCATCGTCGACTGCGGCCGGGTGGATCCGGACTCGCCCGCGTTGCCGATCATCCGCAGCGCGGACGCGATGCTGCTGCTGGCCCGCCCGCACGACGACGAGCTCGCGCACGTCGCGCTCAAGCTGCAGGCCGCCCAGCAGTGGTCGCGCCGGCCGTGCTTCGTGCTGGTCGGCGACGGCTACCCGACGCGCGGAGGTCTCCCAGGCGCTGCGGATCCCGGTGCTGGGGCGTGTTCCCCGTGACGACAAGGGCGCCGCGGTGCTGTGCGGGCCAGGGCAACAATCGGCACAGCCCCGCGCGGTCCAGGCTCGGTCGGGCCGCCACCCAGATCGCGACGCTGGCCCTGGCGCACTGGCACGCCAGCACCGGGCCGTACGCGCAGCGACGGGTGACGATTCCCGGTACGCCGGTGTCGGGCGCGGCCCTGCAGCCTCTCGGTGCGCAGACACGAAACGGCGCGGGGACATGAGCACGCCCGGACTCGGCGACCCACGGTTGTCGAGCACCTCGAACGGAGCCGACCCACGGTCGACCCGGCCGAGCCTGCCCGGTCCGGCGGAACTGCCGCACCGGCCCGCCGGCGAAGCCGCGGCGGTGGAGCGGCTGCGTCAGCGGCTGCGCGGCGGAACTGTCCGCCCGGCTCAGTGAGCGCATCCAGGCCGACGAGAGCGCCGGCCGTGCCGCCGATGGGCGCCGCGACGCGCCAGCAGATGGCCGAGGCGATCCTGCAGGACGCGGCCGAGGCGCACGCCCAAGCCGAGCTGCGCGACTCCGGCGGAGATGCTGGTGCGCGCCCGAGGTCGAGCAGCGCGTGATCACGACGGTGCTCGACGAGGTCTTCGGGCTGGCCGGCCTGGAACCGCTGCTGGCCGACGCCGAGATCGAGAACATCAACATCAACGGCTGCGACCGCGTCTTCGTCCGCTACGCCGACGGCCGCCGCGCTCGCCTGCCGCCGGTGGTGGGCTCGGACACCGAACTGGTCGAGCTGATCCGGGACCTGGCCACCCGCAGCGGGCTGGAGGAGCGGCGTTTCGACCGCGGCAGCCCGATCGTGAACTTCCAGCTGCCCGGCGGCGAGCGGGTCTCGGCGGTCATGGCCGTCACCGCGCGGCCGTCGGTGTCGATCCGGCGGCACCGCTTCCAGAAGGTCACCCTGGCCGGAGCTGCGCAAGAACGGCACCATCGACCTCGCCCTGGAGTCGTTCTTGACCGCGTTGGTCCGGGCCCGGCGCAACGTGCTGGTCACCGGCGGTACCGCGATCGGCAAGACCACGCTGCTGCGCGCTCTGGCCTCGGCGATCCCGCCGTGGGAGCGGCTGGTCACCATCGAGGACGTCTTCGAGCTCGGCCTGGGCGAGGACGCCGACGTCCACCCGGACGTGGTGGCGATGCAGGCCCGCGAACCGAACATGGAAGGGGTCAGGGCGAGATCTCACTGTCGGACCTGGTGTGGCAGTCCCTGCGCATGAGTCCCGGACCGGGTCATCGTCGGGGAGGTCCGCGGGCCGGAGGTCATCCCGCTGACCAACGCGATGTCCATGGGCAACGACGGCTAGCATGGGCACCCTGCACAGCAGCTCCAGCCGGGCGCGTTCACCAAGCTCGCCGCCTACGCGGTGCAAGGGCCGGAGCGGCTGCCGATGGAGGCGACCAACCTCCTGGTCGCCTCGGCGCTGCACTTCGTGGTGCACCTGGACAAGCCGCGCGACGACGACAGCAAGCGCGTGGTGTCCTCCATCCGCGAGGTCGTCGACGCCGACGGACCGGCAGATCGTCAGCAACGAGGTCTGGCGGCCCGGCCCGGACCTGCGCGCCGTGCCCGGCGCGCCGCTGCGCACCGAGACCGTCGACCTGCTCGTCGCCGCGGGCTACGACCCGGACCTGTCCGAGCGCCGCGAAGGGTGGTGGACGGCCATGACCACGACCGCGGCGCTGTTCGGCCTGCTCGGCGCCGGTGTGGCCGCTCGGGGTCCTGCTCATCGTGGACCGGCCTGCGCGGTGCGTCCCGCTCGTCGTGAGCGAAGCCGTCGCGGTGGCGCACATGGCTGGCCGGGCACCGCGACCGCAAGCTCGTGGGCTGGCTGGCCGCGGCCGTGCTCGCCGGTCTGGCCGTCGGCGCGGTCACCGGCTGGGTGGTCGGCGCCATCCTGGCCGCGCTCGCGGTCGTCGGCCTGCCGCGAATCCTCGGCTCGAACGCCGACCACAAGCACAACCTGGAACGCATCGAAGCGATCGCCTGCGTGGACGGAGATGCTGCGCGACACCCTGGTCGCCGCGGCCGGCCTGGAACAGGCCATCCTCGCCACCGCTCCGCGTGCCCGGCCGCGATCCGCGAGGAGATCACCGAGCTGGCCGTCCGGCTGGAACGCGGCGAACGCCTCGCACCCTCGCTGCGCCACCTCGCCGACCAACTCGCGCGACCCGACCGCGGACCTGGTGATCTCCGCGCTCGTGCTGGCCGCCGAGCACCAGGCCCGCCAGCTGGCGGACCTGCTCGGCGAACTGGCCGGCGAGGCCCGCGAGCAGGCGTCGATGCGGATGCGAGTCGAAGCCGGGCGCGCCCGCACCCGGACCAGCGTGCGGGTCATCGTGATCACCACGCTCGTGCTTCGCGCTCGGGCTGGTGCTGCTCAACCGCGGCTACCTCGCCCCGTACGACTCCGGCGTTCGGCCAGATCATGCTCCTGCTCGTCGGCGACGCTGTTCGCGGCAGCTTTTGCTTGGCTGGCAAGGATTGCGCGGCTGCGTGAGCCAGAGCGGTTCCTCACCGAACCTGGCCACGATCCGCGCGCACGACGCCGACGTCGACGACCTGCTCACCGGGAAGGGGAGCGTCGTCATGATCAGCCTGGTTGCTGTGGGGCGCCGGGCTCGGTGTCGGGTTGTGGGCGCTGGTGGTCTACGTGTTCCCGCCGAGGCCGCCGTTGCGAGCGCTGGTCGACCGGCTGCACGCGACCCCCGCGCCACCGCCGATCCTCACCGCGGACTCCGACGGCTGGGCCCTGCGAGTCGGGCAAACCGTTCATCAAGCCGTTGGCCGCGCTCGGGTTGCCCAACCGCAAGCTGCGCAACGACCTCGCGGTCACCGGCAAGAGCGTCGAACACCACCTGGCGGAGAAGGCAACGCTGGCGCTGACCGGGCTGCTGCTGCCCATCCTGATCGAGTCTGGTGCTCGTCGTGGCCGATGTCGGTCTCGGCCTGGGAAGTGCCCGCAGTCGCCGGCCTCGTCTTCGCGCTGGGCGGCTTCCTCCTCCCGGACATCACCGTGCGGCAGGAGGCCGAACGGCGCCGCTCCACGTTCCGGCACGCGTTGTCGGCCTACCTCAACCTGATCCGGGTCCTGCTGGCCGGCGGCGCCGGGGTCGACGGCGCGCTGTCCGACGCGGTCGGCATCGGCAAGGGCTGGGCCTTCCAACAGCTCCGCCGCGCGCTGGTCACCGCCAAGCTGACCCGCACCACGCCGTGGTCGACCCTCGGCCAGCTCGGCACCGAACTCGACGTGCACCAGCTGTCCGAGCTGGCCGCCTCGGTCAGCCTGGCCGGCACCGAAGGCGCCCGCGTGCGGGCCAGCCTCGCGGCCAAAGCCGCCGCGCTGCGCACTCGCGAACTCACCGACGCCGAAGGCGACGCTCAGGCGGCCACCGAACGGATGAGCCTTCCCGTGGTGATGCTGTTCGGCGGGTTCCTTGTCTTCATTGGGTTTCCGGCGCTCGCGCAGCGTGTTGGGAGGTCTCTGAAATCGTCCATATCGGACTGTCCTAGTAGGGAGAAGCTGATGTTCACCGAAGTCCAGATCCTACCTCGCCCGGTTCCGCGCCGAACTGGAGCGGCTACGCCGCGACGAGGGCGGCTACTCGACCGAGGCCGTCGTCGTCACCGCGCTGCTGGCGGCGCTCGCGATCGCCGTGATCGCGATCATCGTCATCAAGGTCACCCAGAAAGCCAACGGCATCACCCTGTAGGCCCGGTGACCTCAATGCCTCGACACCCCACCGACGACGACGACGGCAGTGTCAGATGCCTGTTGGCAAACGAGTCCACAGTGGACCTGGGCGGGTGGGTGAAGGGCCGTGGATGCACAGATGGGGTTCGGTTCGACGAGGACGGAGGGGAATCATGGGTGAGTCACCAGTGATCGAAGGCGAGTTCCGAACTGGCAGTGAGCTGATGCTGTGGCGTCCAGGGGTTGACCGCGCCCGCCTGCGGTGGCGTGCGATGTGGACGTGCCTGTTCTCCGGTCCCGGTATCTATGCCGTGTTGGGTGCAGCGGTCATCATGCATGGCGTACAACGGATCGGATGGTGGGTGATCTGTCTCGGTGTCCTGGTCGTGTGCGCCAGCGCACTGAGCATCTGGGTCAACTATCGGTGCGTCGACTACGACCACCAGCACGGCCACGACAAGTCGTGCTTCCTGGACAAGGTACGGGGCGAGTACTTCTACCGCCGCGGCGACTTCCTGTACCTGCCGGCATCCATGGTGCACTCGGTGGACAGGATCATCGCCGCGGTCCGGGACGTTCACGCCAGCCCTGCCAGTGCTTGGCTTGATCCTCAGCAGTTGCGTGACATCCACCGGGTGGCCTGGGATGCGTTGCGGTCTCTGGACCGGACCCGCACCCTCCGCTATGTCATGAACGATCCGCGATGCGCTGCGCTCTGGGATGATCTCAGTCACGCACAGTCCCGCCTGGCCGAGGTCGACGACGCTCTCGACACCATCCTCAGCTATCTACACCAGGCGGTCCTGCTGGTTCAAGCCTGGGAACAGAAGCTGACCGAAGCCGAGGTACGTACCCGCCTTCGCGCCGAACTCGACAATGTCCCTCACGACATGATCGCCGTGACGCTGCGCCGTGCGGAATCGGTGCCAGAGAGCCTCTTCGCCTACATCACAGCCGCTCGTGACCTCACCAACAGTGGCCCCTTCGAATGGGAGCGAGCGCAACGATGACCACCCACAGCATCCACTTAGGACTATCAGGGCATGCGCTGCGTGAAGAAAGGCACCAAGTCCGATGCCCAACGCCACCCCGCACTCGCCACCATCACCCGACCGTTTCCCCGGGAAGCGAGCGGCAAGAAGCCTGCCCCAAACACCAACTCCACGGAATCCCTACACGACGGCACGGCGTGCCGACGACACGTGAACCTCCATACCGGACGCGCGTGGGCGCCGTGCTGTGCCGGCTGCGGAAGGATCAGCGGGGTGCCGGCACGGTCGAACTCGTCATCGCCACACCCGTGCTGCTCCTGCTGATTCTGCTCATCGCCCAGTTCGCCCTGTACATGCACGCCACCCACATCGCCCAAGCCGCCGCGTCCGAAGCCCTGTCCGCGGCACGGGTATACGGCGGCAGCACGTCGGCGGGCAACACCGAAGGGCAACGCATCCTCGCGCAACTGGGAAGTGGCCCGCTGCAAGGAAGCTCGGCCAACGTCCAGCGGGGAAGCACCCAAGCGTCGGTCACGATCACGGGAACCGCGACCAGCGTGATCCCCTTCATGACATTCACGGTCCACGCGGAAGCCGTTGGGCCCGTTGAGAAATTCACCCCGACCGGTGCCGGGACCACACCATGACCGCGGCATCCATGCCCCGCAGGCCAGCCCGCTCCGTGCGCGCCCGAATCAGCGTGCTGCGCCACGACGAACGCGGTTCCGTCGCCGCGGAGCTCACCCTACTTACCCCGCTGCTGATCCTGCTGCTGCTGTTCGTAGTGCTGTGCGGCCGGCTGGCCGACGCAAAGCTGCGCATCAATGATGTCGCGCACCAGGCCGCGCGCGCCGCCACCCTGGCTCGCACACCGTCGCAGGCCACCGCCATCGCCGAGGCCACCGCCAATGCCGCACTGGCCTCGGCCGGGATCACCTGCCAGTCACTCACGGTCTCCACTGACACCCAAGGACTCAAGCCTGGCTCGACGGTCACCGTCACGGTCTCCTGCAGCGTCGGCCTGGGCGACCTGTCCATGCTCGGTGTCCCAGGTTCCCGGACGTTCGAATCCAGCTTCTCCTCCCCAGTTGACGTGTGGCGTGGCATCAACTCTTCCGCGCAGGCAGGAGGTGCGGGATGACGGGCACCGCACCGTCGCGACGCCGGGCACCGCACCGGCTGCGTGCCGACCAGGACGGCCGGGTCACCGCGTTCGTCGTCATCATCGTCACCGCGGTCCTGCTGTTCGCCGGCCTCGTGCTCGACGGCGGACTCGCTCTCGCCGCGAAGGTCCGCGCCCTGGGTGAGGCCCAGGAAGCCGCTCGGGCCGGCGCTCAGGAAATTGACCTGGCCGCCTACCGCGCCGACGGCACCCTGCGCCTGGAGCCGCAACAGGCGAGCGCCGCCGCCCGTAGCTACCTTGCCGCCACCGGGCACACCGGCACCGTCTCGATCGCCGGCAACACGGTCAACGTGACCGTCACCGTCACCCAGTCCACGCAGCTGCTCAATGTGATCGGCCTCGGCTCGATCACTGTCACGGCGACCGGCCAAGCCCAGCCGCAGCGCGGAATATCCGACGTAATCCCATGACCACGCCCTGCCTCTCGTGGGGGCAGCACGTCAACGGTGAAGGAGGCCAGGAATGGCCACGACTGAGGACATCGAACGCCGTGTCGAAGAAGCCGACGCTGCCCGCAGCGCGAGGAGAGCCGCTGCGGCGAAACGGGTCGGCGACCTCGCACAGCGCCGGGCCGCGATCGCGGAGCAACTCAGCGACATCGAGCGGGAACTCGGCGATGTGCTCGCTGAGTCCAGTGATGTCATGGAGATCGACGAGCTGGCGACGTTCACCGACGTACCGGCCGCCGACCTCACCCAATGGCTCAACAACCGGAAGACGACCCGCCCCAAGCGGAAGAAGCCCGCCGGTGGCGCGTCGGGCGCGAAGAGCGAGACGAGCCGAGGACCGTCCGCGGCGGCGACAACGACGAACGGCCAGGCATCCACGCTGCCAGAACCTCCCGTGCCTCGCTCCGCCACTGCGGACGCGCCCGCGCGTGTCGCGGCGGATGTGACATGACGTCGCTCGACCGTTCTGGCCGGACTGCGGCACCGAGTCCACGCCACCTCGGTCCCTTTCGCCGGAAGCTGACACGACCACCGAGGACCGGCCGCGCCTTGTGGATGCTGGGCGCCACGGTCCGGTTCGTCGGCCGGGTCGTGCGCGGTCTGCTCGCGTTCGTCGTCCTGCTCGCTCTCGTGGCCGGCCTGCCCTGGGCCCTGGTGCACTTTGTGGGCTGGCCCCTGCCCGACCACGCGCCGACCTGGGACGAGATCCAGGCGACCCTGCTCAACCCGATGAGCGACCAGTTCCTGCTCAACTGCCTCGCGGTGCTGTGCTGGATCGTCTGGTTCTTCTTCGCTCTCGACGTCCTGCGCTGCACCATCGACGCGGCGCGCGGGATCACCTGGCCGCAGGTCCGCCCTCCCGGCCCATTGCACGGGCTCGCCGCGGCCCTGACCGGCACCATCGTGCTCACCCTGCTCGGCAACCGGACCCCGTACACGGCGCCAGCGACGGCCACCGCCGCACTGACGAGCGATCTCGTGCCGGTCGCGGTGGTCGCGCCGCTGACTCCCGGCCCGGCCGCGCACACAGTGGCTCAGCACGCCGCCGTCGCACAACCAACGACCACCTTGGTGATCGATCGCGCAGCGCCCGCCCCGACCGGCATGGTGCAGGCCACCGAGGAGGTCCGGCTCCCGCAGGACGGGATCTACGACAGCCTGTGGCGGGTCGCCGAACGCATCTACGGCGATGGCGCCGGCAGCCGCTGGCCCGAGCTGTTCCAGCTCAACCGCGGCGTGGAGCAGCCCGACGGCCGCGCGCTCACCCACCCCAACCTGGTGAGGCCCGGCTGGAAGATCATCGCCTACATTCCTGCCCCACCGGTCGAGCGTCCACCCGACGATCAGCAGCCGCCGGTCCCACCGCAGCAACCGCCGAAGACGACCGCGCCCACCACACCACCCACCGCGCAGCCCGCACCGAGCACGCAGAGCCCGGCCGAGACCGAACACTCCGACGAGCACGCCGAGGACGCCGCGCCGGGGCTGGACCTGGTGACGGGTGCGTTCGTGAGCCTCGCGCTGGCCGGCGTAATTGCTGCGGCCGTGGTGTCCGCGCGGATGTGGCGCCGCCGCCGCTACCGCATCGGCAGTGGCGACCGCGCCGACCTGCAGCGGCCGATCGCACCCGTGGTCCGGGCCCTGCGCACCGCGCACGACGAAGACGACAGCGACCAGCAGTCCGTCGACGACGTGGAGTTCGTCGAGCTCGCCCCTGCCGCGCCGCGGATCCACATCACCACGGCCGGCGACATCGAACCGGACGACGAACCGGTGCCCGTTCCGGCGCGGGTCGGTGTGCGTAGCGGTCGTGAGTTCGCGCTGAACTTGGCCAGCACCCGCGGGCTCGGCCTAGCCGGGCCCGGCGCCATCGCCGCCGCCCGCGCTCTCCTGCTGCACCTGCTCGCCGAGCACCAGCACGGCGCGACCATCCGCGTCATCGTTCCCGCCGCCGATCTGCACCTGGTCTTCGACGGCACCGACGTCGAGAGCCTGCCCTCCGCCGTCCTGGTGGTCGAGTCCCTGGACGCCGCTCTCGACGAGATGGAAGCCGCGTTGCTCACCCGCACGCGCCACGCCCTCGAGGAGACCCAGGCCCAGCCCACCGCAGCCTCGCTCGTGCTGCTCGGCAGCCCAGCGCCGCACGCCGAACGCCGACTGCAGGCCGTGCTCGACAACGGCTCCACCCTCGGCATGACCGGCGTCCTTCTCGGCCAGTGGCGACCCGGCGCGACCGTCCGCGTCCGCCACGACGGCACGGTCAGCGCGACCAGCCCCGGCCTGGGTGACGCCCTCACCGGCACGCGCCTGTTCGGCCTCCCCACCGCCGACGCCACCGAACTGCTCACCGTGCTCCGCGACGCCGAAGGCACCACCGACTTCCCCGCACCCAGCGTCGTCGTCGACGACGACGGGCCTCTTGTCGACGACCGCCAGGACGATCACGATGTCGCGCAACCTCCACCCGTTCCTGAACAGCGCACGGTCGAGGAGATGACGCAGCTCGAATCGACCCGTCCGCCGAAACCGGAAGAAAGCCAGCAGGCCGCCGCGGCCCCAAGCCTGCAACTACTCGACGTCCACCCCGAACCGGTCGACACACAGCGCACGACCGGGACACCGATCCCGCCGCCGGCCGACGTCGCCGAGAACGACAGGCACGCAGCGGCTGGGGCTGCAACCGCGGACCCGGACGATGTCGAGCCGGTCGACGACCCGGCACCTCACTCCACCGAGCCGCCGGACCGCGCAGAAGCCACGAAGACCGTGCCACTGGCGCTGCGGGTACTGGGGCGCGTCGAGCTGGCGCCGCACCAGGACGGCGGCGAACGGGAGCTCGGTGGCGTGCTGACACCGAAGCACCGCGAGGTGCTCGCCTACCTCGCGGTGCATCCCCAGGGCGTTCGCCGTGAGGCCCTCAACGACGCCATCTGGCCCGACAGCCGGCCCCCGCGCCCGTTCAACAGCCTGCACAACGCGCTCTCGCTGCTGCGTCGCGCCCTGGACAACGCCACCGACGGTGTGATCAGCGACCTGATCCTCAACGACGACGGCCGCTACCACCTCGACACCGACCTGGTCACCACGGACTACCAGCTGCTCCAGCACGCCCTGCAGACCCCACGATCAGCCAGCGGCGATGACGATGCTCTGGTCCCGTTGCGTGAGGCTGTCGCGCTCTACCGGGGCGACCTCGCCGAGGACCTCACCGCACAGTGGGTCGAGCCCTTCCGCGAGTCCATCCGACGCGACGTCCTCGACGCCCTCGGCGTGCTGATCCGCGCCCACGGCGAGCGCGATCCGGAGGCCATGCTGGTGCTGCTGGAACGCACCCGGAAGCTCGACCGCTACAACGAAGGCGTCTACCGCGACATCATCCGCACCCAGGCCCGCCTGGGCCAGTACGACGCCATCCCGCGCACCCTCGCGGTGCTCGCCACCACCCTCGACGACATCGGCCAAGAGCCAAGCACCGAGACCCGCAACCTCGGAGAGTTCCTCCAACGTCGCGGCAGCACCCTACGGCCAGCCTCGTCGGACAACGCCGCGGCCAGCTGACCGGGCCCGCTCACGGGTCCTAGTCGAAGCGGGATACTCGTGCTCGTCGTCCGGCTGGTGTCGGCGGCCCTTCTTCGCGGCCTGTGCCTTCTGCAGGTGCTCGATCAGATCGAGATTTCCTCCGCCCAGTCGACGAGCGGGCGCGCCCTGGTCAGCACGTCCACGGACTGAGCCCGTCCATGGATCGAACGTGCTCGCCGCCTGAATCGCGGCGTACAGGTCCTTGTAATGCAACGGCCCCGCGCTCAACACCACCAGAACATGTGTAATCCAATCCCCGTTCAGCAGGTGGCGGAGATCCCTCGCCCGCTGCAGGTATCTAACGTCCCCCGTTGCCATCGATACACTCTATATCCAACTGGCGAGGGCTTGTCTACACCTCGCCCCCCGCGGCGTAGACAAGCCTTGACATTCAGAAATGCGAATCGCCTTCTTTCTGACCAGACGGTGTATATAATCCGGTCGTCATCGGCCTCCTCGGTTGATCACCGTCAAGGATCATCAACATGACGCCGAACGGGGTAGGCGATGCAGCGTAGTTCTACTTAGGGCGAGCGAGCACAACCACATCGGGCGACATCGCAGTAGATCAATACGACTCACGGTGAGCTTCTTGTAGTGTCCAGGTGACTTACCCGACTACGGTCCCGTCCAGTTACCTGTTAGAGCGGTAACCCCTCGGCCCCCGCGAAACGCCTGGTCAACCCGTCCGTAAGCCCTACCGATGCTGCGCCCGACTCGGCGGCCGGCAGGCACATGAACAGTCGTGCTGGGTGAGGGGTCACCTGCCGTACCTCATGACTCCCGTGGTCACCTTGCCTGCGACGGTCACCATCCCCGTACCCACTCTCCGCCGGCCGATCTTCCTGCTTACCCCTCGCCCTCCTCTCGGTCTCCTGGTCGCGATCCGCCTTGTCCTCCACCGCCCCTCATCGTGATCAACTCCGTTCGAACTCGACCATCTGCATCAATCCGTTCTCAATTGCCATCAGCGCTTGACAAACGCAAGATGGGACTTTGTCAACCACTCTCATTTTGATGAGATTTTCTCTCGACTGAACTGTGTGAGCCGAGGTTTCAATCGGCAACATTCACACTTCCCCGATTCTGCGGCATTCCGCCGTTCAAACCCAGAAACCCGCAACAAACGGAGAGCTGCCGGGTCGCTGGCGCGTCGGCTGGGCTTCGCCGTGCGGGTCGCTGGCGCGTCGGCTGGGCTTCGCCGTGCGGGTCGCTGGCGCGTCGGCTGGGCTTCGCCGTGCGGGTCGCTGGCGCGTCGGCTGGGCTTCGCCGTGCGGGTCGCTGGCGCGTCGGCTGGGCTTCGCCGTGCGGGTCGCTGGCGCGTCGGCTGGGCTTCGCCGTGCGGGTCGCTGGCGCGTCGGCTGGGCTTCGCCGTGCGGGTCGCTGGCGCGTCGGCTGGGCTTCGCCGTGCGGGTCGCTGGCGCGTCGGCTGGGCTTCGCCGTGCGGGTCGCTGGCGCGTCGGCTGGGCTTCGCCGTGCGGGTCGCTGGCGCGTCGGCTGGGCTTCGCCGTGCGGGTCGCTGGCGCGTCGGCTGGGCTTCGCCGTGCGGGTCGCTGGCGCGTCGGCTGGGCTTCGCCGTGCGGGTCGCTGGCGCGTCGGCTGGGCTTCGCCGTGCGGGTCGCTGGCGCGTCGGCTGGGCTTCGCCGTGCGGGTCGCTGGCGCGTCGGCTGGGCTTCGCCGTGCGGGTCGCTGGCGCGTCGGCTGGGCTTCGCCGTGCGGGTCGCTGGCGCGTCGGCTGGGCTTCGCCGTGCGGGTCGCTGGCGCGTCGGCTGGGCTTCGCCGTGCGGGTCGCTGGCGCGTCGGCTGGGCTTCGCCGTGCGGGTCGCTGGCGCGTCGGCTGGGCTTCGCCGTGCGGGTCGCTGGCGCGTCGGCTGGGCTTCGCCGTGCGGGTCGCGCTCTTCCTATGCCCTTGTCTTATGGCCAGTTAGCCACATGCGGCCGTCCGATGACCAGCACGTTTGCCGTCAAATGTCACGGACCGGTAACGCCCGGAGGCCCACCCTTGCACACTGTCCTATTTAAGTGTCTAATAGACATGTCAGTAGGACAGTAATCAAGGAGGCGACGAGGACCAGGGCACGGCGTCCCTGCGAGTCGATCACCTAGGCGACTTTCCTAACGACAACAACCTTAAGTCCCGTATAGCGCGGGCAGCGGCTTGGGCCGTGCGGTCAGCAGCGAATCCGTGCAGAGCGGAATGGCGAACGACGCGTAGCCAAACGCTCATTCCTGATTGGGAATGTGTAGTAACTGCGCTTGCAGCACCATTCGTATAGCTCTTGCTATAGAGCGAAGTAGCGCGCATAAATGGCATGCCTTCTATAGGTGTGTCCCCAAGATAAAGTCAATGGTGGTCTAGCACCGACAAACGTCGCAATGCGTGGGCGTTCGGGGTTGTCTTAGGCGGTTGCCGACATTGGGTTTCTCTGGCTTGAGAGCGTCGCTCTCGCCTGCCCATAGCACGCTAAACCCTTACGGGCATGGTTCCCTGCATTGCGCACTAGACACAACGGCTTATCCCAACAGAGATCAAAGATTCAGGGAATGCGCTATCGAGACGCGCAACCCTCACCTCGTGAGCAGTGCCGTATTGCCCGGATACAAGATGTGTCCCCTTTGCGGAGATCTCACATCGGTGATGGTTGCGCGTTTCTATACCAGCCCGCAACTGGCCTGAATCGCTGCCAGTCAACCACCTTTTCGCACACGAAACGGAGTACCGCCATGACTATGACTCTGATCGATTGGTCCGCCCGGATTAGTGCCATGGCGGACGCTCTGTCCGTTCCAGACGGCGGATTTTCTGTCGACCCTAGCGACGGTTCAAACGTCCGTACCGGCTACGCGGTAGCCGTACACCCGGAACACGAATACGTTTTCGACGGTCGCGTGACCAGTAATGACCTTCACGAATACATCGCGCGTGCAAAAGACGCGCTCACGCTGCCCGGTCGCGTTCTCGGCGGTTGGCGCGACCCTGGCACCGGCCGCGTCTACCTGGACGTTTCCGTCGTGACTACGGACGTGTCCGAAGCAATGACCCTCGCGCGGAAAACCCAGCAACTCGCCATTTTCGATTTTTCCACGATGGAATCCATTCCGGTCGCGGTCAGCGCGTAATCCAAAAAGGAGTGAACTATGAATGCAACAGCCGCTTTGATTGGTGATGGACAAGCGCGACGTATTGCGTCCGAATGGCACGGCGGCATGTCATCCGCTATGTACTCCCTTGCCTCGTGCGGCGCGGTTGACCTTGACCGCGTGCGAGACGAGATCTCGCGCGAGCTGCTGAGTTTGGACGTCGGAGAAGTGCGGCGCGAATTGCTCGCGCTCGACAAATACGTACGAACGGCCGGCGAACGTACCGCTGTAGCGGAATGGTTCCGCTCATGGGACGACTCGCCGGTGAGCGTGAATCACACATAAAGGATCTGATCGCAATGCTCACACCCAGTGATCACCCATGGTTCCGGGCGCACCCTGTGAGCCACGAAAACATCGTGTGGCACTGGGAACAGGCCACACCCGAGGAAATCGCGCAAGGAATGCGCTGGTATGCCGACGCGCATCACGTGGCAACCGTCATCGCCAACGGTGACGCGCATCTCGGCGCCGGAATGCTCGCGATTTACTCACCGCAACAGGGATGGATCGGAAACGTCCTTAATGCCGCTCGCGTGCTCCGTGATCGCAAAGGGATCGGCGGACCCGGTTCCGGGATGTTCGCCACGACTGCCCAGAAACACGCGGCTGACCGACTGCTCACGGGTGAACCGTATGACGACATCCTGAACGGTCCGAAGATCCGCGACTTTGCCCACCTAATCGAATTCGGTGAAGACCAAGATCCGGACGACCCGCGCGTGGTGATCGATCGGCACGCGCTGTCTGTGGCGCACGGTCGCGCGCTCACCGCTGACGAATACGAATCGGCGCCGCTCGACGGGTTCAAGCGTCGGGACGGATCGATCAGCCGCAGGAACTACGACCACGTGGCGAGTCTGTACCGGCGAGCTGCGGAGCTGATCTCCGATCGCGCGGGTGACCGGGTTTCGGCACACCAGATGCAGGCCGTGACGTGGCTTGTCCGCCAACGGCTGAACCAGCAAGCCGAACAGCAGCGTGGCCCCAACCGCCTTGACAAGGGTCGCAACCGGGCGCGCGCAAATTCGGAACAAGCCTGGCAAGACTTCCGAACCAACCACTTTCCCGAACTGGCGACGTGCCCCGGAACCGGCTACCAGTCGGCCGCCTAATGGCTGGCCTCACAGTGAAAGGCGCAACCATGGAAACCGTTGCGAAACACACCTGTGGCGGGCCGGTCTTCGGGCGCAAGACGCCCGGATGCCCCCGCTGTGATCAGCTTCTCGCCGGTGCCTCACCGGTCGAGTGGGCAGGAATACGCAGCAGGAAAGACCGTGAACGAGACGAACAGCAAGACCGACTCGCGCGCCGCGCGCATTTCGCACCGAGGGGACCTCACGCAACCGGCAAGTGCGGGCCTATCTGCACCTTCGGTGACTGGTAACCGGCCAGCTTGGCAGATTGCCGCCACCCGATGATCCGACTACCTACACGTCCGGAATTCACCCGTACCGACCGACGAAAGCGAGTACCGCCATGACCACCGACAACTCGACCGCCCTCGACGCGCTGCGCGCCGAGCTCGACCGAGAACGCGCACGCGCCGATTCCGTCGAAGCGCTCAGTCGGGTCCAGGCCGCCAGCCTTGCCGAGCTGGCCAAGCTCGCGGGCGAACTCCGGTGCCAGGTTTCCGATCTGGCCGACGACGCGCTCAGCTCGAAACCCATGCCGGTGCACGGCCTGCGCAACGTCACCGGCCGGATGGACGGCTTGGCGGTGACAGTGAGCCGCGCGGCAAGTGGCTACGCGGGTGCCCGCACCACGGACATGCTGTATCCGACCGTGGATGACGACCTCCGGGCGCACGAGTGGACGCCCCGGCCTGACCGGGGTCTGGACGGCGTGTTGCCGCCGATCCCGATCACCGAGTTCGGCGACATTCGGGGCTACGCCCGTGGCTGGCACCGGGGCCCGCAGTGGATCACGTTGTGGTTCACCGGACCGACGGCCTTGGTGTACGCGGACAGCAGCGACCACGGCCGGCTCACCAGCGTCGACGCCGTGCGCGCCGTGATCACCTCCGCCCGGTCGTTGTCCGCGTCGGCGCTGGCCGAGTGGGTCGCTGCCCGGCAGGAAGCGCACACCGTGCCGTTCGACGCCTCCTATGTCCGGGTGTTCGCACACCTCCGTTCCGGTCCGTGGTCCGCGATCGACATCGACCGGTGCGACAAATTCGGAGTCCGCACGTCCGACGGCACGGGCAACACCTCCGTGTGGGCCTGCCCGAACGACCCCGACTTCCGGGTCTATGTCTGGGGGATCGGCAACGGACCGGCCCACGTCCGCTACTGGGCCGGCCCGGTGGTCGACATGGCCCACCTGGTTCAGATCACCGGTCAGTACCGCTGACAGGCGATTCGCCCGTCAAGCCACCCCGTAGGAGTCCCCGGACGGGTGTCGGCTGCGCGCCGGCCGACACCCGTCCGGGACCTCCCGGCGAGTTGAGCACGTCCCGCGGCGGCACGGCGACCCTGACTCAGGTTGTCGACGCGACTGGTGGTCACACCGTCCACATCGTCATGACGAGCGCGCCGCCGAGTTCTACGGCATTCGCTCACCTCCTCGACGGTGGGGGCCTCGCCTACTTCCTGCCGGACGCCCCGAGCCGAGTCCGCGCGTTGCTGCGCTGGTTCGAGGTCGCCCGGCGTGCCCGTGACGGCGCCGATCCGCGCCACCTCGACCCGTGCCAGGAGTCGCCCGCGTTCCGTCGACGGCTGCTGGCCCAACCGCATCACCCCGTCCCGTGTTCGCCACCGCGACGGTCGACCTCGCCCTGATTCGGTCTGGCGTCCGCCGGCCCCATCGGGCGAGTCGACCGCTCGTACCTCTGCTGCACCACCCGGCCGGAAAGGACCGACACCGCCATGACCACCTCCTCAACCGCCGACCTGGCGAACGTCCTCGACTGCGGCCACCCCGCCACCCCGGACCCCAGCGGCATCGGCACCGGCCGCGCGATCGACCCGCGCACCGGCGCCACGAGCTGCTACCCGTGCTCGGACGAGCGGGAACGCGAGGCGATGACCCGCGCGAACACGTTCGTCGCCTACGTGTCCTCGGCCGGCGACGCGCCGACCACCTGGCCCGGCGGACACCTCGCCACGGCCGACCCCGCCGACGCCCACCGGCACGGCCGGCGCACCTGCACCCCGTCCGGCGGGCTGTGGACCCGCTACGTCTGGCACGCCACCGACGTCGACGGAGGCCGCTGGGCCGGCATCAACAGCGGGCCCGGCCTGATCATCCGGGTGCACCGGCTGCGCGCGTGCACCTGGCAAACCGAGTTCGGCAACGGCCGAGGCCCGCGCTACTGCCACCGCCGCGCCACCCACGCCGGCCAGGGCGGCGCCTTCGACCTCTACTGCCGCACCCACGCCCGCCAGGTCTTCGACCTCTACGGCTGGACCACCACCGCGCTGCCACCCCGCGCGCTCAACCCAATCACCGCGTGAAACCGCGCCACCACAACGAAAGGAGTGCCTCATGTTCGTGAAGTTCTTCGACCGTCTGGACCTGTCACGGGCCGACCTCGACGACGTGCTCATCGTGCCGGCGAACCGGGCGAAGGCGCTGGACGTGGCGCGGGAACGCCACCTGCCGCGCCAGTCGCTCACCCGCGCGACCACCCGCGAAGGGTTCTGGGTCTACGTCTTCCAACTCCGTGCCGACACCAAGCTCGGCACGGTCACCCTGGCCGGCGCCCAACCCGGACCCGAACACCTCGTCACGCTGCCGGTCCGCCAGCTCGACCGCTACACCACGCCCGGCATGCCGCTGACCGAGATGGCCGGCCTGCTGGCCGCGGTCACTGAGGACTATCCGCCCACCACCGTGACCGCGCTGCTGGCCGCCAGCCTCACCAGGGTGCTCGACCTGTGGGCCGACGCCTGCCGCAATGGCCGGACCGCAATCGACATCCGCGACCTCGACCGCGCCGTGACCAGCGAATTCACCCCCGCCGTCCGGGCCTGGCGCACCGGAGACACCTTCCCCCCACCGCGCCTGGCCGACACGGCCTGGCCCGAACCCCTACCCGTTTCGAGGTGAACACCCATGCCCAGCAACGTCATCGACGACCCCAGCACCGCGACCCCCAGCGAGATCGACGCCGAGCTCGCCCGGCTCGACCTCGAGCACGCCAAGGCCCAAGACACGCTCCGGGGGCTCAGGAAGCGCCGTCGGCGCCTGCTGGACGACGGCAGGACCGAGTACGCCGCCGAGTTGGAGCCTCGGATCGAGCAGGCCCGCCAGACCATCGCCGAGTGCGAGGCCGCGGCACGTCCGCTCGAGGCCGAGTTCGACCGCCGGGGCGGCTGGACCCGCGCCTGGCTGGTCCTCAACACCGGCGGCCACGTACACCGCACACCGCAGTGCCGGACCTGCTTCGCCACCACCAAGTTCGCGTGGCTCACCCAGCTCTCCGGACACGGCGAGACCGAGATCGTCGAGCAGGCCGGCGAGGCCGCGTGCACCGAGTGCTACCCCAGCGCGCCGATCGACGTCCGCAACCGGCCCAGCCGAATCAAGACCCCGGCGCAGCTCGCAAGGGAAGCGGAGAAAGCCGAACGCGCGAAGGCCAAAGCCGCGAAGGCGATCACCGCGCCGGACGGAACACCCTTGTGCACCAAGGGATATGGGCAGGTCGACAACGAGGTCACCGCCCGCCGCTCCTACGCCGACGCCCTGTCCTACGCCCGGCACCTGACCAGAGCCGACATCGCCCGCCACCGAGACACCATCGCCGTATACCGCGAGGACGCACGGCTCATCCTGGCCGCACTGGCAGCCAAGCACGGCCGGACCGAGGACGACCTGCGCGCCGAACTGGCGCCCAAGGTCGAAGCCAGGTGGAAGCGCGAATACAAGTAACGGCACCAACCCCGTTCGCGCCGACCTGGTCGGGTGCACATCTCCTTCCGCGCACCGTCGCGCGATCCGTTCTCACGAAAGGACACTCCTGATGATTCTGGTCGAAACGCTGGAAGACCTGGTTTACAACTACCTCGAAGATCCGGCCCGGCCGGGCTCGGCCGTCGGCAAGGTCAACACGCAAGACCTGGTCGGCCACGTCGCGCAGCACCTCGCCGAACGCGGCGTCGACGTCGGCTTCACCGACGGCTCCCGGCTCACCCTGCCGGGCACCACACCCCGGCCGCCGCAGCACGAGCGACACCGCCTTCCCCTCGTGCTCCAGGAGCAGGACGACGGACATACCCGCATCTTCTGCGACGGCCGCGACTGCTTCTGGTCCTGGCCGCTCTACCTGAACGCGTCCCCGCAGACCAACGGCGACACGATCACCAACGCCGTCCGGCACGCCACCCGCCGGCACGGCCGCATCTGACCCACACCACCAACCAACAACGTCGCCAACGCACCGGCGCGGTGCCCTCCCACAGCAGCAAAAACTCACGGGAGTGCATCGCGCCGACTCGCGCCGGCGTGTCCTCGGAGGCCCGAACATCATGGCCATCAACGAAATTCGCGACGCCCGGCAACTCATCGCCGAGATCGACCTCCCCACCGAACGCCCGCGCTGGGCATGGTGGGCGCCCGGCGACGCCACCCGATATCACACCACGCTGATCAACGCCGCCCCCAGCGAGGCCACGATCGGGACCGCGTCCGGCGGAACGCACCGCGCGCTCGTGATCACCGTCGACCCGTTCACCTCACGGCCCATCTCGATCGTGGTCCCGCGGCCCGTCGACGACGAAGACCGCTACACCGCCAAGGAACGGGTCAACCGGAGGTTCCCCGGCGGCTGGTGGGCCGGCATCCGGCCGCTGCTCGCCGCGCTCGGCTGGACCCCCAAAGCCGACAGCGACACCAGTTACCGCAGTACGGATCACCAGGACATCACCCAGGCGCAGCGCGACCGAGACACCGCTCGCTAGCTGACGCGCCGACCGTCTCCCCGGGCCAACCCCTACGGCCGGACTGTCCACACCCGCGCGGTACGCCGCCCTGCCCGACCGCCCATTCTTTCGAGGAGATCGTCATGAACAGCACCCGCCACGTCGACCCGCGCGTCGTCGCCGACGCCGCGAACCGTGCCGCCGCCTTCGAGCCGATGACGAACGAGGACGAACGGCCAGCCATCACCGTGGCCGGTGTCCACGTCGCTCTCTACGTCGACCCGGCCAGTCGTGAGGTCCGTGTCTCGATTGACCTCGACGACACCGAGCCGTGGCTCCAGCGCAACGACAAGGACAGCACCGACCCACTTCGGATCTGCGTCCAGGGCAACGTCACCTTCGAAGGCTGACAAGCCCATTACCGACACCCGCGTGCGCGCCGCGATCGGCATCGCCGACACCGCGGCCGGTGGACCGGGCCGAGCCGCTCGGGTGTGGCTGGCTCAGCACATGGCGGGCGTGCCCGCGCTGCTCGACCTCACCAGGACCGCTGCCACTACCGTCGCCGCTGTGTTGCACGCTGCCATGGACGCCCGCAGGCTCGCGCTCCGCGAATGGCTGCCGGTCGCCCTGCTTCACCACGCTGCCCCCGCCTACCTCGACGAGCACCAACAGCGCCACTACCTCGCGGATCCGAACTGGTTCACCGACGCCTTGGGAACCCTCACCACTCCGCTCGCCGCTGCGGGCGCCTGCGCCCTGCAGGAGTAGGTCGACTCCATCGGATTGGACGGGCGTGGCATGCATGGCGACGCGCTTGGCCAGTTGGGTGGCCTGGTGCTCGTGCCCGAGGTCGCGTAACTCGCCGATCAGCGTCCCAGTAGGTGGCGATGCGCTGGCGTGCGGACTCCGTGGATGCAGCCGGCGGTGTCGCCTGCATGTCGGTCATGACGGATTGGGCGGGCCTGGCCAGATGGTCGTGACTCGTGCGGCCAGGTGTTGGGTGCGAGTACGGGCGTCGGACTCTGTCCACTGGTCGGGGTGATGAGTGATGAGTCTGTTGTTGAGGCGCAGGACGCTGTGTTCGTGGAGGGCGTCGCGTTTGCCTTGGACTGGCTTGCCGTTGACCGTGGTGGACAGCCATGGGTTGTTGGATACGTAGGGGTTCAGCTTGCCGGTCAGGAGGGTGAGATTTCCGAGTGTGTGTATGAGCGCGTCGCGTTCGGCGGCGGCCGCGTCGTCGTCTGCGTCGTCGGGTTGGATGGT
Source organism: uncultured Actinomycetota bacterium (assembly GCA_963826035.1). Lineage (GTDB taxonomy): Bacteria > Actinomycetota > Actinomycetes > Mycobacteriales > Pseudonocardiaceae > Actinophytocola. The sequence goes on from CAWGVZ010000015.1 coordinate 167,252, forward strand.
CCAGTGCTGTCGCCAGCTTTGGGGCATGACGTGTTCGATGGTCAGTGCACCCCGCAGGCAGTGGGCGTCTTCGGTCATGGGGGAGCGGAGGTCGTCTTCGAGTGCTTCGAGGAGCATGCGGGCTCGTCGTCGAGGTACGAATGCCTTGTACAGGCGGAGCGTGGCCAGGCTGGTGATGACGTCTTCGTCGGTGGGCCAGCGTCGTGAGTCACCGGTCTGTCCGGCGAGGAATCGTTCGGTCGCTGCGCCGACGTGGTCCGGGGTGACGTCGTGGAGTTGGTTGAGTAGTTCGACCATGAGGCTGTTGGTGTCGGCCAGTGTGACCCGGCACAGCGCTCGGCGGATGATCCAGCTCTCGAGCGCGCGTAGCGCGCTGTCGCGGACATGGTCTGGCACTCTCGCGGAGGGGCGCATCAGCCATAGCAGCATGGGCATGGTGGCGGCGATGTCCATGACTTCGATGACCCGGTAGTGGAACGTCCCGGGTACTGAGTACGGCGGCTTGAGGGCGAGTTCGCGGTAGCAGGCGCTGTCCGCGCTCAGCTCGTCGAGCACGAGCCGCACGTCGCTGGAGCCGGCGAGTACGTGGTCGCGGAAGTCGGTGAAGATCCGGTCAGAGGGTACGACGTGTGCGCGGCGCATGGTGAGCCAGTAGTTGAGGAACACGTCGATGCGTGGTCGGTTCAGACGCCCTTGGCGGAGTTCTTCGCGCCAGTACGCGTCGTCGAGTGGTGCCCAGTACTGCTTGTTGAGCCTGTCGACGTCGAGGCCCTGCTTCTCCGCGGTCTGGAAGACGGCGTTCTTGACCAGGTCAGCGGCCAACAGGGGGCTGCCGCGGTCGTTGAGCGCTTCGAAGATCGCCTGGGCGTTGTCGCCGGGCTCCAGGTCGATGACCACCAGCTTGAGGTGCTGGGCGAGGGTCATGGTGAGCGCTTGCAGGCGCTCCGCCGGCGCGTGCGGGGTGTCTGGAGTGAGGGCCCATGCGGTGATGCGTTCCCGCAGGAAGAGGATCGCCTGGCCGATGAGGTGTTGGCTCCCGTCGTTGCCGTCATCGTCGTCCATGGCGTGCCGGAAGGTGTCGCGATCCGCCGCGATCGGCCAGACCTTCAGCAGCTCGTCGTCGGTGTCGATGACGTGCTCCGGATTGCACACCAACGTGGCGAGCAGCGCAGCATCCCGCGGCCGGCCATGCGTGATGGCGACCTGGCGCACGGCGTTGAGCAGCAACTGGAGCGTGATGAGACGCTGTTGACCGTCGATGACGTGGCGAATCGCGATGTAGCCGGCCGGGCTGGCCTGCTGGTCAAGCACCACCGCACCGAGAAAATGCGGTGGTACCGGCTGATTGCCGGAGCTCGCCTTCGCGTCCAACAACTCCTCGGCAACAGCACGCACGTCATCCCACAGCGGCTCCCACTGCTTCTCGATCTTCCACACATACGGCCGCTGAAACACCGGGATCACATACCGAACCTGGTGCTCGAACAACTTCTGAGGGGTGAGCGTGTTGGCCTGCATCACTACATCGCTTCCTGCCGCGCGGTAACCGATGACTGCAGGGCCTGAGATCTCGACCAGACTCAGCTCCAAGGCGACGGGAACCTTGACATCACCCGTCACGTCTCCAGTTCTGGCCCCGGCGTTACCTCAGTCCGCTGCTGGCTGGTAGCGCTGGCCGGCCTGACCTGTCCGAGGTCTGCTGCCCGCCTCGACCGGTACGCCAAGCCGTCGGGTTTGCTGAGCCGCTGTGCGGGCCGTCAACGGCGGCCGAATTCTGACCCCTTTCCGGCATCTTGACTCCTGTTGGTTGGTTGATCTCCACTCGTCGGTGCTGCCACTGGCAGTGGGGACGCCGCCGAGGTCGCGGTTCTTGAGTCGGTCGCTGTCGCCCTTGAGGGCGATGACCTCGGCGTGGTGGACGAGGCGGTCGATCATGGCGGCGGCGACCACCTCGTCGCCGAAGACTTCGCCCCATCGGCCGAAGACCTGTTGCTGGTGACGATCAAGCTGGCCCGCTCGTAGCGGGAGAAGACGAGTTGGAGGAACAGGTTCACTGCCTCGGCTTCGAAGGGGATGTAGCCGACTTCGTCGATTTATGCCGAACTCGGCATAAATCGACCTAACCCGACCCCCGCGACTATGCCGAGCCTGCGGTGGGAGAAGGCGAAACACGGTCTCGAAGTTCACGGACGCTCAGCCGCGGTGACAGCCGTGGCAGCGTCGGAGACATGGCCTGCCCAGGAGTTGTGGCCGGTCATCCCGATCTCGGTGATCCGGACGGAAAACAACCGCGCCCGCTCGTCGCCAGCGACGTCGCCGTAGGCTCCAGCGAGGAGGAAGCCTGGTCGAATGGGACCGTTTGTCTCGGGTTTCCGAACGAGTTTGTCGGAGGGGTACTCGGTCCTGGTCGTCGGCAACATGCTGACGAACATCGGCGCGCTGGGCCGGTGGATGCAGGAACACGACGATTGCGTGGCCTTGGGTCTGCGAAGGGTTCCCAGTGTCAAGAGCTACGAACCGCTGCTGCGGTTCCTGCGCAGGGAGCGGGTGATCGGAGAACCGCCCGCGTCCACGTCGGAGCTGGAGAGGCTGCTGGTCGACTACCGCGGGTGGCTTGTCGCGGAACGGGGTCTGGCCGAGGCGACGATCAGCCGATACGAGAATCTCGCCTGCCGGTTCATGCAGCAGCACCTGACCGCTGGCCGCATTGAATCCGGGTCGTTGAGCGGGGCTCAGGTGGTGTCGTTCCTGTTGCGGGAGAGCGAACGCGTCAGCGTCGGCTCGGCCAAGGGCAGGGTGGCCGAGCTGCGGTCGCTGCTGACCACATCCCGCTCGGGACACCCCTCGGCGCCCGCGTGGAGCGTCCGGCGCTCGCCGCCGACAAGCACCCGACAGCGCGTGGCCAGAGGGTGAGGTGCTCCTCTTGCTTGGGGTGGTAGTGCGGAGCGGCCGCGGGTCGCCCATCGGCCAGTAGGCCTTCTCGACTTCCTGTATGCGCCCGGTGTCGCCGCCGGTCTTGCGAAAGATCAAGGTACTCGACTTGCGGGTCAACGAGAAAGTCGGGACAGCGACGTGCCATGTAACACCTAACAGGATCGTTCCGACTGATTGGCCAAGGGACCTCGCGTGCAAGGGGCAAGGAGCTGCAATGACGCATATTGTTGATGTTCATTGCCACACGTTCAATGGTGACGATGTTCCGGTACGCGGGTTCGTGCGACGGACTGTGTTCCATGACTCGCGGCTCGGCGGCCTATTAGGGAGTCTTGCCGATCGATTAATCGACGGTGCGCCCGACTATTCGGCGGAGAATTCCACGTTGAATGCGTTGCTTGGCCCCAACGCTGTCAGCGAGTCGGTGGGTGATGCAGCTCGGGCGCGCCCGGATGAAGATTTCGAGGCAAGCGTTGATACTGCTATGATCGTTCTCTCCGCACAGGATCCCATGTTGATCACGCAAGTCGGCGCAGTCATGCTGGCAGAGGACGCAGTCGGTACAGGTACGGAGGGTGCCGAAGGACTCGGGGATTGGCTCGCCGCAGCGCGGCGGGCGGTGCGCTGGATCTCGATGTTCCGGGCCAGAAGGTTCGAAAACACGCTCATGCTGATTCAGAACCTTCGCGATCGGGTCGACCTTTTTACTCCGATGACAGTGGATTTAGACTTTGGACTGCACGATAATTCTGGCACCACGCCACGGCAGCAGGTGGAGCTTCAGGAGAAGATCAGCAGGCTGAGTATGCTCGGTCAACTTCCCGGTGTCCGCAGGGCCCGTGTACACCCGTTCATTGGATTCGATCCTCGCCGCGAGGTGCGCGATCGGCTGGTTGGTGAGGTGGAGAAGGCGCTTGACGTGGTGCGGCTGGCCGTCACGATGTACGGGTTCGTTGGCGTGAAATTGTATCCACCCATGGGTTTCCGCCCGATCGGCAACGAGGCTCACCTGGAGATGACCCCTGACGATGCGCGTGCCGTGGATGAGGTGCTTCTTGAGCTTTACGGATGGTGTGAGGAGAACGACGTACCTATCACAGCGCACTGCTCCCGCGGTGTGGTGGTGCACGAGTCATTCGCAGAATTCCCATCGCCGACCTACTGGCGAAAAGTTCTGGACAGGTTCCCCAACCTGCGCCTCAATCTCGGCCATTTTGGAGGTGATTCCCCAGTACCCGACTTATGGACTCAGGAGATCGCGGAGTTGGCTACCCAAAATTATCCGCGCCTGTACGCCGACATAGGAAATCATCGCGTCCATGATCCAAATACTCGAGACGCGTACTTCGCGATGCTAAAGGCCTTGTTCCTTGGGTCGGCCACCGCATGTATGTCGAAACGACTCATGTTTGGGTCGGACTGGTACATGGTTGCCATGCATCCCGGGCACGAGAGTTTTCTAGAGCACTGTCAAGAAGCGGCCGAGGCGCACTTCACGGCGAGTGAACGTGAGTCCTTCTTTGGTGGTGCGGCACTGCGTTTCCTTGGATTTAATGATCCCTCGAGCGGAAACAGCGTTCGGCTGGCGGCCCGTTATGCCAATTATGGAGTGTCTCCTCCTGCTTGGCTGAGCGGTGTGGCTTCTTCGGGTCCGGCAGACTTCGTAGCGCCGGGTATGCTGTGATGACCCATTTCCTCGATGAGTATCCGCTCGATTACTCCAAGCTGGGTGTCCAGGACTTGTGGTACATGCTGGCCAGGAACTACTGGAATATTCGAGATGTTGTGGCGCTCATCCAGGACGCGGGAATCTCACCGGGCGAGGTTAATCTGACTGGGCCTACGGATACGGTGTGGCGCAACGTTCTTGATACCGCCCGCCGCAAAGATCTGTTACGTGCTTTGCTACGGAAAGTGGCTGAGCGGGACGTCGCGCTTAAACCGAAACTCGGAGAACTGCTCGCGGACAGCCCGGTCACATCTGCACCTGCACCTGCGCCTGCACCGGCGGACATGGACTGGGTTGGCTTCGACCCGACCGGCGTAGATGAAAAGCAAATCGTTGCTGGGTTTCCCACGCTCCTTGGTATCGCTTTCCTGGCGGAAGGGCTACGGCTCGCCGCGTCCGTGTGCAGGTTCAATACCGTACTGTCCGGCGGGCGCTTTAACGGCACCGGGTTCCGCATCGGCGACGACCTGCTGTTGACCAATCATCACGTTCTGCACGACTGGACTCGAGGCGACGTCCCAGCGACGAGTGTCGACGTGTGGTTCAACTACGAGCTTGGCTGGGATAAAAGTTTCCGCCAGCATCGCGTAGTCGCCTGCCGTGCAGATTCGATTGTCGGTGAGCGGGACCACGACTGGGCTGTGGTGCGGACCGCTGAACCAATACCCAACGAGTTCCCTATGCTGCCGCTTGACAAACTCGGTGTGCCGCCGGTCGCGGATGATCGAGTTTACATCATTCAGCATCCCAACGGTGAGCCAAAGATGATCGGTATGGATCACAACCTGGTCCGGCATGTGGACGACGAATTGATCCAGTACTGGACGGACACTGAGCAAGGTTCGTCTGGCTCGCCAGTGTTCGACGACGAGTGGCGCCTGGTTGGTTTGCACCACCGTGCGGTCCGTGTCGATCGACAGGGGAAGCCGCCAGAGTTCCGCAACCAAGGGCGCCGTATGTCCAAGGTGGTCGAACGGATGGCTTCGTTCGGATTGAGGTGAGGTCGTGACTGAGACCTACTGGCATGAGTTATACCTCGCAATCGGGGAACTCCATCACGTGCAGGCTATCACTGGGGAATTAAAGATTCCTCGAGCCGAGATCCAGTGGGGTCCCACAGTAATGGATGCCTGGCGCGATGTCTTGGATTGGGCATGCAAAAAACAGAAGATGGATGTACTGCACGAGGAAATCTGTAAGTTCGTGCCTAATGTGACTAGAGCCCACCTCGACAAGCTGAGGCCTTCCGCGTGCTCCGGCCAGAAACCAGCTGTGGGCGTACCTTGGTATCGATCTGCGAACGCTTGGGATGCCCGGTTCGTCGGCGCAGCCGCTCAGCGGCCAGTGATTAATCGGAAGCTCGCTACGATCTGGTCTACAGGAGTTTCTCAGCGGTTTTCGGGTGCTGCTGGTGTTTGGCGATTCCGGCACCGGTCGTTCGTATTCCTGGTATCTCGTCGAACATGTCGCCAGAATTTGTGGCGCGTTCACCCCGCATCTGCTGAAGATCGAGCGCGATTTCCCGTACCGAAAGTGCCGACCGCGAGATCTCATCAGCTCTATCGCGGACCTCCTTGGGATCGATTCGGACTTCACAGTTGACGCCGCAGCGGACAGCGCACCACGGCTCATGATCAGTAAGTTGCGAACCAGGTTAGCGGAGCTAGGCGGCACACACTGCGTCGTGATCGACGGAGTCGATCGGCCGTCAGTCGTGTCGGACACCCGGCGCCTTGTTCGCGAGCTGATCGCGCGGGTGGCGAATGAAGAGATCCCTGAGCTGCGACTGGTGGTGACGGGTCGCCGGGAGCCGCGCGAGGCATGGGACAACACGACCATGCAAGGCATTCTGTCCGAGGATATCCAGCCCATCGACGACCAGGAGATCCAGCACTTCTTCGTGGTGACGGCCGCGCATCTTGACCGGAAATTAGATGAGGCAACGGCACGAGCGTTGGTCCGTCGACTTGACCATGAGATCGGCGCTGATCGGAGTCTGGAGGCGATCGCTGCCAAGGCAGCCGAGCTCGGCAGACAGCTCGCGGGCGATTCCCAATGACAGGGAGGACAGAGCTGCGCAGGTACGCGGCAGTGGTGGTGTACTTCGATGGCAACGCGATCTCGAACTATGGCGACGACGCCAACGTGGCACAGTTTCTGTCCGAGGACTGTCATCGAGTGATCGGTTCGGACGGGGTCAAATATTGGGCACTGTTGGACGCGTGCCGGCGTAAGATAGCGGTCGAGCTAGGACGCACCGGGCTGCGTCGAGAGGTCAGGGAAAAGACAATTCCGTGGCCTAATCATCCCGTGCAGCAGGCAATCGGTGAGTGGCTCAGCCGCAGTCGTCGACCCGACCTGGACAGCTTGGATGATGACCGGCTACGTGCACTGCAGCAGGTCTCGATGTGGTTCGGTACGGTCGAGCCACGGCTGCCGACCGTCGACGAGTTGGTGACGCGACTTAGCGCGATCGACCTGTACCGGCCGTTGCATGAACTGGTCGGTCAATACTTCCGTGGGCGCAAAGAACTACTGGAGACACTCAACGACCATGTCACGTCGACACGGCCGGAGCCGCTAATTTTCTGGGGTCCCGGTGGCGTCGGCAAGTCGACAGTGGTGGCTCGATTCCTGTTGCAGCGTATGGAATCGATGAATCTCGCGTTCGCCTATCTCAATTTCGACCGGGCCTTACTCGATCCGAACGCACCGCGAACGGTATTCATCGAGGCGGTCAGGCAACTAGGCTTGCGGTTCCCGGACTACGCGGACCTCGCCAGCGCGGTCCAGTCGGGACTGACCGACGCCGAGCATCTGGAGACGACGCGGTCGTACCACTGGATCGGATCCGGTGCCGCGGTAACCCAGCCCGCGGTTGGCGTCGAAGGAGAACTGTCCGGGGTGCACATGCCCACATTTGGCGCTTTCGCTTCATTGGTACGCGCGGTCACGGACGACGAACGGCCGTTCGTTCTCGTCATGGACACGTTCGAAGAGGTACAGCGAGTAGGCGCTTATGCTGTCGATCGGGTGCTCAGTAGCATGACGGCGTTGCGAAACGAACTACCCACATTGTCGGTCGTCGTCATCGGTAGGTCCGAAGTGCGGAATGCCTCCGTTACTAACATCCGGGTCGGCGACTTCGACCGGGAGTCGACCATCGGGTACCTGCTTGCCAGGGTGCCCGACCTCACCGAGGCAGACTTGTCCCGCGTGCTTGCACGTGTGCATCCCAACCCGCTGTCGCTACGGCTCGCCGCAGATCTGCTCAACTCGATCCCTGACCGTAGGACGGCGCTGTTAGCGCTCGGCCGTAGACAAGTCCAGGGCGTTCTGTACCACCGAGTTCTGGACCACATCGCCGATGAGAACGTACGTCGGATCGCGCATCCTGGGCTTGTCCTCCGTCGGATCACCCCGGCTGTGATCACCAACGTCCTGGCTAAGCCGTGCGGGATCACTATCGACGCGAACCGGACGGCGGAGGATCTGTTCGTCGCTCTGGAGCGGGAGGCCACCTTGGTCGAACGCCGGGACGACGACCCAGGCGCGCTGTGGCACCGCGCCGACGTCCGAGAAATCATGCTTGCTGCCCTGAGGAGCGACGATCCGAGTCTGATCGACATGATCCATCGACGCGCTGTCAAGTACTACCGGAAACAGGTGGGGCCAATTGCACGAGCGGAGGAGCTCTACCACCGCATGATGCTGCGACAACGACCTAAGACTCTGTTGCGGTACTGGTCGGACAACGCAGCTCCATCGCTGCGCAGTGCGATAGACGAACTGCCTGAAGAGGCAAGGATCTTCCTTGCGCCACGGATCGGCGGAGACGTAGCGGATCGACTCGACGCCGACGTGCGCGCAAACGCCGACCTGCAAACCAGAACCGCGCAGGTGCGCAACCGAGTTTTGCGAATGCTCGCCAGCGGTCGGATCCGGGAAGCATACGAGCTGGTCAGAACCGAACGGGGCCCGCATGACGAGTCGCTGGCGCCCGATCTGGAAATCGAGGTGCGCGAACACAACGGTGACTACGAAGGCGCGATCAACCTCGCACGGCGGTACCGCGACCGGCTCGAAGCAGCCGGAGACGACCGTGGATATGTCGCCAGCACCCTCGCGCTATCTCGCCTGTTGGACCGCATCGGCCACATCGATGAGGCCGTCGGGCAGCTCGACGAACTGCGTGAGCTGGTCAATCAACTGGACGATCCAACCACCCTGCTGCAGGTCAACGTCGCACTACTACGGTTGAGCCGGGAGACGGGAGCGGATCGCGACGACCTTGCGGAAGAGACGGTTGCGACTGCGGAACAGGTCGGCACCTATCATCTGTCGCGCGAGCCGGCGCTCCTTCGTGCGCTCGCCGCCGAGGTCGGCGACCGCTCCGATCCAGTGCTGGCGGCGACGATGCGCCACATCGGCCTGGACCTGACCGGCGAGCGAGACATGCCGGAACGCCTCGCCGAGGCGATTGAGTCGTTTGACGCCGAGGTTTCGCCTCAGTTCGGCCATGTCTCCGGCGCAATCCTCAAAAATCTAACCAGAGGTACCAGCCGCCACCGCCTCGCCGACGAACTGATCGACGCCGGCACACGCAAGGTATCGAGATCCCTGGCGCAGAGCCTCGACGACTTCGGCGCTACCCCGCAGTTCCGGACCGAACTTGTCACCTTCTATCGAGAGCAGGATGCCTACGCCCACACGCCAGTCGTCGATACGCTTCGGATCGAAAGAACAACCTAAGATCATCGTCGAGGTGATGTAGCCAGACTGGTGTGCTGAGGGCGGCGCGACTGACGTCGACGCTGGCCGACGTCTCGCCGAGACTCGAGGAAGACGTCCCATCGTCCGTTTCGGGACTGGCAGGACGGAAATGCCCAACAACGGGAGCGGTGGGCAACACCATCAGATCGATTCCCTCGGCCCTTCCGGGGTGAGCAGACAGCGTGTCGTACGTACAGGCGGGCCGCGAGCGCTAAACTACACACTTGTAACTTAGGCCAAACAGGGGAGTCTGAACCGGTACAGGCGCCTAGGCATACGTTGCCATATCGTAGCCTGTGCTAATTTCGAGATGGGTGAATTTCGCTGCGGAGGGGTCAACCGACGATGCAAATCTCAGATAATGGACAAGAAATCCTCCAGCCAGGCGAACGGACAGAAGGATTGAGCGTACTGCTCGCCGTAGCTGATCATCCGGAGGTACGTGAGCAATTCCGCCGTGACCTTGAAGCTATACGCGCGGCAGAACAGCGTGCGACGCGCGAAGCCTCACGCTTTCTCGATTGATGACTCTGTCGCAAGTCGAATATACTAGTGGCCGGAGTTGCCGAGTTCATGACTTGGTCTTTTGTCGATTGGTCCCCCGATGACCAGCCCGGAGAAATTGTTAACGTAACTTCACTCGGTGCCTGGGGGCAACTCGAAGACTACTATACGTCCGGAGCGGGTAATGCCCCGCTGAATAGGATATTCACCATCGCCAAGGCTCACGGTGTCAAGAGCGTTGTGATAGAGCGCCGCTACATTGATCTAGATTGGCGTAGTGAGCATGCCCATTTCTACGGTCACAACTTTCAGCGTTATCCATCCGTTTGTCATCGACTCCACTTCTTCGCAGACCATGTGCCCGGAGACCTAAACCTCGATGGACTCGAGGACTCGTACCGCGGCTACTCTGTAATGCGGCCACTCCCGTTAACGCCTGTCGGTAGAACTATGATCGCTCCTCCATCGGATCTGGATCATGGCGTTCGATGTGAAGCCGAGGACAGGATTGACCTGTTTGGATGGCCGCTAAAGATTAGAGCCATGCCGTTCGTGAGTCAAGACGCCGACTATCTTCGCTGCTCGCATGCCGCATTGTGGATGGTTCTGTATCACGCTCATTTGCGGCACGGTCAAAAGCGTCATCTGCCAGCTGATATTCATGATGCCTCGATGGGCGGAGTGATAGTAGGTCGACAGGTGCCGAGTGAAGGTCTATCCGTTCACCAGATGCTGGCGGCAGGCACCGCGCTTGGGCTTTCTCCTGGGATGCCGTATATATCGAAATCCGAACACGAGGACCGGGCTGCCAGTGCGCTTGGACTACGTGGAGTTGTATCCAGGTACGTGAATAGTCAACTTCCTCCGATCATCACATCTTCCACTCACGTGTGGGTCATATCAGGTTATCGACGAGTGGTGTCAGGTGATAGGAATCGTATCGAGTTGTGGCGGCATGACGATGCGCGAGGTCCATATCTCGCTGTCGCGGATCCTTGGAATGAAAGCGAAGAAGCTCATCGGCAATGGCGGACGATGATAACCCCGCTGTTACCGAAGGTGTATGTGTCGGCGGAGCTTGCGGAAGCAGCCGCTCGGGCGTGGTTTTCGCTCTATATGAAATCGGAGTTTCTGGACGCAGAGGTCGCGGACCTTATAGGTCGAGGACTTCTCGCCAGTCGGACTTATGTTATCAGGTCGCGAGAGTATAAGGAGAGTCTGAAAGCCAGAGGGATGGACGCAGGTTTGATCAACCTATATAGGTTCGCTCACTGGCCGAGGTATGTGTGGGTTGTGGAAGCTGTCGACCGTTCCAAGCGTGATGAAGGCGTGCCGGATGTTGTTGGAGAGGCGATATTCGATGCCACCACGGCAACACATCACAGCAAGTTGGAAAGTGGCGTCCTTTCGCTACATATCTCCGATTTTGTACTTCGGACTAGCCCCGATCACGGGGATGACCGACGAGTCGTTCTGGAGGCGTCTGGATATTATAGGACTGGTCGGCCGGTCGCCGTACCGTGAACTATCAATACTCGCTGGCTATCAGATTCCGACACGTCGTCCTCGTCCAAGTGGCCTCCACGACCTTTGGTCCACCGTTTGGCCGGCGCTCGTAGGACGTAACGGTGGGCTTTGGGATACCAGAACCCAGCAGTTGCACGCGCGGCGTACCCGGCCAGGGCGGCTCGCGGACCGCTGGTGTGGATGTTCCGTGACTAGCGCCGTTGACCTGCTGTTTCGGTCCTGACTGGTTGTGGTGGGGCGTGGTGCGCTGCGCGGGAGTCGTGTGGGGGTCGCGTCGGCCTCGCGGCGCACGGCGTGGCCGTTGGTCGGTTGCGGCTTGCTTCCAGCGTCGTTCCAAGTTGCTGGAGTAGTCGGTTTTCGATTTCGGGGGGGGGCGACGTGGCTGTAGACCTCGACGAGTCGGTTGGTGAGGTGGACCAAGACCGGCCTATGGCGCAGGAATTCTGGTCCGCAACCCGTGCATGCCAATAGACTGGCCTATCGAGAATCTGCTTGATAAGGCAGCTGCGCAGGATCGGCTCTCATCCGTGAATCATGCCGCGGGTCGGGCGACCTGCGAAGCGCGCAAGGCGCGCTCATGCTGCGGGGGACTTCCTCGGCGAGTTCTGTCGACGAGGTCGTCACGTCGCGGGGCCTGTTGATTCCGTCAGAAGCCGGGGAACACGCGACGCAGATCGTCGAGCGTGACGCTGCCCTCGACGGTGACGCCGTTGTCGTACGGTGTCTTGAGACGGCCGCTGATCAGCCGGACGAACGCTTCCGGTGGCCCGTTGAACGTCGCGGAAGGTGACTCGAGGTGGTCTACCACGGTGACCGCGTCGTCGATCACCAGACCGGCACTGGGGGTCGCGACGGACACCGGGGCCGCGAGTTCGGCCGGCTTCGCGACGAAGCTCAACAGGAAGCCCACGGGCCCGGCCAGGAGATCGATGAGCACGGCAGCCGAGTCGGCGTTCACTCCGGCGTGTGGGTCGAAGGCCACGCGCACGTCCCACGAGTGGTTGGCCACCTCGTTGAGCCGCATGCCCAGGGCGGTCAGCAGCGGGACCGGCTCCGGCAGGAAACCGAGGTCGACGGTCAGCGACGAGCGCTGCTCGGGCGTGAGCGCCTCGACCATGTCGAGCCAGCGACCGTTGTGCTCCAGGAAGCCCTCGGCCTGCGCTCGCGACGCGGAAGAGTCCCAGCGGGCCCAGATCGCCTGGTTGTCCTCGGCCGCCACGGACTCTCCGGCGGCCCGAGCGATCGGCGCACGGCCGATCTCCGCGCCGCTGCCGAGGTGGGACAGAGCCTGGGCGACGGTCCACTCCACGGCGCCGCTGGTGGTGCCCAGCTGATCGTCGGTGAAAGTGCGGACAAGACCGGCGAGAATGTCATGCTCGGCGCGCAGGGCCGTGATCGTGCGGTCCACGAGTTGACTCATGCCATCCCCAACACCCGAACCCACGCACGTGTTCCGCTGATCAACCCCAGACTGGCCCGCCCTCGCAAAAGGCCGGCCGTCACTGCTGGCTCGGGACCACAAGTCGCTCGGGGCTGTCGGCATAGCCGCCAACGTCATCAAGCAGGTGAGTTAACAGCGCGGGTGACCTCGTGCGCGCCCGAGGTCACCCGCCGACAACATCAGATGTCTTAGCAATGGGAATGATAGACATGTGTGATAGACATATCGAGATGACGGTGCGTCATCGTGCACGACACGATGACGCCACGCGAGAGAGGCTCCCCCCATGAGCGACCCCGAGGAAGTCCTCCAACTTCGCGCTTGCCGCGCCGAAGTCGAGGGCATCAAGAAACAACTGGAAGACGCCCGGACTCAGCAGGCCGAGCTCGAAGAGAAGATCAACGGCCTCCTCGCGAAGCAACGACAAGCCCGGAAGAAGCGGCGCGATGCCGTGCTCGCCGCCGACGCTGCGGGAGTGCCGCGCCTGAGGATCTCCAAGGAAGTCGGCATGCAGCGCAGCAACGTGTACAAGCTCCTCGAAGGCGATGGCGACGAACCGTGAGTGCCGCAGCAGCCTGACGGGCCCGGCGCCTCTTCTCGATCAGCTCCGCCTGGGTACTGCTGGTACGGCTCGGAAGCTCGTTCCGTCCGAACCAGAAGCCGCCACCGTGGGCGGAACCTATACAGCACAGCTACACGCGTGAGTCGACAGCTGGGCGGCTCGCCGTGAGGTAGTCATCTCCGTTCCAGCGATATGAGCTGATCTTGATCGGCTGGCGAAAGGTCGCCGCGTGCACCATCTTCCCCGCGCCGATGTACAGGCCAACGTGATGGACTTTGTTCGGTGTGCCGTAGAAGACGCAGGTCACCGGGAAGCAGGGGCTCGCCGGTTCGGGACTGAGTGGTCCGGCGTTGTATTGGGTGTGGGCGGTTCGGGGCAGGGTGATTCCGGCGGCGCCGTAGGCGGCCTTGGTGAGTCCGGAGCAGTCGAAGCCGTCGTGTCCGGCGTCGGGTCCGTTGCCGCCCCAGACGTAGGGGAGGCCGAGTTGGCCGCAGGCGTAGTTGATGGCCATGGCGGCGGCTGGGTTAGGTGCTTGGATCGTGGTGCAGTCGCCGGTACCGATCATCGCGTCGCCGTACTTCGTGGCCTGTGCCAGGACGTCGTTGACGTACCAGTCGGCGTGGTTGTAGGCGAAGATCGCCTTGCGGATGTCTTTCTGCGCACCGGAGTCGCACAGGTAGAACGCGGCGGCGTAGATCGCGTCGTGCTTGTCCCAGGGTGAGGGCGGGTTCTTCCCTCCGGGCGGGATCGTGTGCCGGGCGATCACACCGTCGAATGTGGCCTGGAGAAACTGCATCGGGCCGCGTGCACCCGCAGAATTCTGGGTTCCTTCGGCGACCCCGGCGAGAGTGCTGCGGCCGTGGTTGCTTTCGATCTTGCCGATGGCGGCGAGGATGGACCAGTCCAGGCCGGGGCAGACGGGGGCCGCGGCCTGGTAGAGGTCGAGGTAGTCGCCTGGGATATCGGCAAGCGCTTCCTGGCTAGGCTGGGTGCTGCCGCCGCCGAAGAGCGCCTTGACGATGGCTTCGCCGATGCCGCCGATGAGGATGGGGATGGCGATGATGGCTGCGAGGACTGCGGCTGGCGATCTTCATGGTTCACCTCCGGAAGCGGTTGGTCGGTGGGCGTGGTGGGAGCGGTGCCGGAGCGGCGAGCTCCGCGGGCGCTTGCCGGCTGTTGGTCGGGGTCGACGGCTGGCGCGTGGTCTGCGCGGTGTCGGTGTGGGGCCAGAGCTGGGCGAGCTCGACGAGCCGGAGTCGGCCTGGCCGTCGCGCGGACGGGCCGGAGATCGGCAGCCACCGGGCGACAGTGGGGTTGTTCTCGCCGGCCACGCCTGCGATGTCCGCGGCGCTGGTGGCCACCGGCACCAGCGCGGGACGGTCCAGTTGGGACAGTGCGTCGGCTAGCGCGCGGCGCGCGGTGGTCTCACGGCGGTTGGTGGGCAGCCACACCAGGACGGGGGTGGTGATTCCTGTTGCGGTGGCGAGCTTCTCGTAGCCGGACAGCTTGCTGGCGAGCGTGCCGAGGTCTTCGGTGCCGAAGTCGAATTCGAGGAAGAACTCGATCTGGTGGCCGTCTTCGCGCCAGCGGCCGTAGGCGTCGGGGCGGGCCATGTCACCGAAGAGCCGGCCGCAGCGCAGCTCGGACCACCACGCGGTCAGTCGTCCGCGTGCACCGGCCGTCGGCTCAGCGCCACGAGGGTGCTGAAGAACCCGTTGACACCCACGGTGTGGGCTAGGCGCAGCGAGTGCGCGATGCCGATGGCGTCCTCGTGGCGGTAGCCGAGTTGCTTGGGGTCGAGGCCGTCCTCGTAGGCCAGGGCGACTGCTCCGGCGATGTCGAGCACGTAGTGCATCGGCGCGGTGCCGGACGTCACGAACGGCTGGAACCTGTCCAGCACGCGCCACTTGAACAGGTCGAGCAGGCGGTGGTTGGCCGCGCGTGTGGTCGGGAACGCCATCTCGACGATCTGCTGGGTGGTGAACACCTTGTGCTCGTGCAGCATCCGGGCCAGCCACCGGTCCCGGAGGGTGAGTCGCCCGGCGAGCTGGGCGTGGTGTTCCCCGGTGGTGGCCGCCCGCGGTGTGGGGCGTTGGGGCATGTGTCCGCGCAGCGCCCGCTGCGGTGTCGGATTCGTGATCATGAGGCACCTCCCAGGCCGGTTGGCGGTTTGGTGAAGCGAAAGGACGGCGCATACGGGGCCCGTGACACCGCGACGTGTGCCGGGTGTGAGCCCCGTATGCGTTGCGGGAGAACGAGATCGGCGGGTTATGCCGCGCGGCGTGGGTCCACAGTGGGCTGCCCGGTCTGCGCCGATGCGTTGTCGGCGCTGGTGATGGGCGGGCGGGTGTTGACCCTGGCTGCTGTGCGGATTGCCTTGGCGCGTCCGGGAATCGCGGGCGGGAGCTTCTCGGTGACCGCGGTGAACGGCGGTGCTTCCTCGCCACCCAGCACGAGACGGGCGGCGACGTGGTAGACGCCGAGGTTGGACAGGTCGTGATCACTCAGCCGCGGCAGGGTGTGCCGGGCCAGCCGTTTGGCGTCCTCCGGGGACGCGTTGAAGAAGATCTTGCTGCGGGCGTTGGTGCTGATGCCTTCTTCGAGTTCCTTGGGCAGTTGGCCGAGGTACTGGTGCGCCAACGCCATCGACAGCCGGTAGCCCCTCGCCTCCGCCAACATGTCTTCCAGCGGATAGGCCAAGTTCAGGAAGTTGTGGCACTCGTCCACATACAAGGACGCAGTCGTGGCGCTTGCGCTGGGGGATGCGGGCGCGGCGGGTGGCGGCTTGCCAGGTGCGGGCGACGACGATGGAGCCGACCAGCCGCGCGGTTTCCATACCCAGGGCGTCGCGAGCGATCCGCACCAGGCAGATGCCACCGGTGTTGAGCACCTCGTCCATGTCCACTGTGGACGTGCCGCCGGCGATAGCGGCGCGGACGAAGGGCCGCAACAGGAACCCGCGGACTTTGTTCATCAGCGGCGCGATGACCTGCGCGCGGCTGGCTTCGGACAGGTCGTCGTACCAGGACCAGAAGCCCTTGAGCACTTCGTCGTCGATCTGGTCGCAGGCCCGCGCTCGGTACGCGGGCACGGTCAGCAGCTTCGGCAGGTCGAGCAGGGTCGGGGTGCCGGGCATCGCGGTCAGGGTGAGCAGTCCGGCGCGCAGGATGTCGTCGGTGCGCGGCCCCCAGGAGGAGGCGTAGATCCGGGAGAAGATGCTGACGAGGTTGTCGACCGCGCGGGCTTTGTCGGTTCCTTCCAAGGGGTTGAGCACCGGCGGGCGGGCTGCGACTGTCGGCGTCGAAGAGCACGACCTTCTCGCCGAGCTCGGCGGGCAGGCGCATGAGGATGTCCGACACGAGGTCGCCTTTCGGGTCGACCACGACCACACCACGGCCGGCTTCGGCGTCGTCGAGGATCATCCGTGCCATCAGCTCGGACTTGCCGTAGCCGGTGGCGCCGAGGATGTGCAGGTGGTGGCGGGCGTCGGCGACGTGCAGGCCGACCGGGCGGGAGTGCCCGGAGTCCGACAGCCCCAGTGGCTTGATCTGCTCACCGGTCGTGGCGATGCCGGGCGGGGGTGGCACGGCCTTCGCGCCGGCCCGCTGCAAGCCGGGCGTGGACTCGTCAACCGGGAGGTGCGCGATCGCGGCCAGCTCCGGGATCGACAGCAGATCGCCCTTGCCGAGGCGGCGTTCGGCCAGCGTGGTGACCGGGTCCGGCGGAGCCGGACGCGGCGGTAGTAGTTGTGCTCGGAGTAGGCGGCGAACGCCGAGGCGATCGCGTGTCCCCGGCCGCGCAGCACCTCCCGCACCGCCTGGGCCTCGCCCGGCGGTCGTGTCGTCGGGGACGGTGGTGGCGACCGCGTACCGGATGCGGGTCTCGAACTGGTTCGCCGCGCAACTTCTCCACGACCGCCCGGTCCTGGGCGGCGTACTCCAGGCTGGTCTGCCGATCCAGCTGCGGTGTCCGCGTGCTGGTCGACGGCTTCGGTGTCTTGCCGGGTGTGATGGCGTCGAGCAGCCGGCCGACCAGGTTGACCGAGCCGCCCGCGTGCACCCGCCGGGCCGCGCGGCGGGCCTTGGTGACCCGGTGGCCGGCGACCGGGCGGGCGAGGATCTGCACGCAGGCGCGCTCGTGCGGGCCGAGCCCGACCGGCGCGCCGAGCAGGGCCCGGATCGGGTCGGCCGGGTGATCGGTGCGGATCGGCAGCGCTTCCGACCGCGCGAGGCGCAGCTCGCCGCCGACCGCCTCGATCCGCCGGCCCGCTGCCGCGACGACCGGGATCGGGGACTTGGCCGGGGTGGTGCGGGTGTGTGCGCCGGGCCAGGCCGCTTCGATCGCGCGCTCGACCATGCCGGGTGGCACGAGGCCGGGCACCCACAGCCGGATCTGCACGCCGTCGTCGGTGAACGTCAGCTCGAAGCCGAGGTGCGGCTGCCCGCTGAACCGGCGTCGCCAGCCCGGCCGCAGCAGGCCGACCAGGTTGGACCACACGGTGATCGCCCCGGACGGGTCGACCGTCGGCGGTGCCAGCACGGTCACGAGCCGGGCGTCGGTGACCAGCTTCTCGTGGTAGCGGCGGCGCCACCGGCGCCGCGCGACGATGGCGGCGGTGATGGCGACCGTGAGGATCGGCCCGGCGATCGGGCCCCAGACCAGTGCGAGGTCGCGGAGATGGGCCAGCACGTTCTGGAACGCGCCGAGCGGGTCGCGCAGGTAGTCGTTGACCGGCGAGGCGAGCACACCCACCGCCAGATCGACGCGCGGTTGAGGGACAAAGGACACGGGTGCGGCGATGATCAACCAGGACACCGGGGACCTCCCCACGAAGACGACGACGGAACAGGGCATGGATGGGCGGGTCGGGGTCAGGCCGCCCGCGGTCGGTCGACCTGCGCCGGGGCGCGGTCGGCTGCGCCGGGCTCGGTGGCGGGGCGGGTGTTGTCGACGACCAGGCGCAGATGCCGGCGGCCCTGGCGGGCGGCGCGTTCGGCGTCGACCTCGGCCTGCCACTCGGAGAACCGGCGGCCGGCCCACGCGGGCAGCGACCAGTTCCACATGCCGATCTGGTGCATCTCGCTGTTCGGCGTGAGCCACCGAGCGGGACGGCGAACTTCTCCGGATATGGGCTGTGATGTAGACATGGGTATCCCCTGAGTGGCGAGTCGGTGACAGTGGTTGTGTTGCGCGCGATGCGGCGTGGGAGTGGTTAGGCGGCGTCGAGTTCGATCTGCGACGCGTCGCCGTCGTCGAACGAGTCCGCGATTTGGTCGTCGTCCGCGCCGAGTTCGACGTAGGAGTTCTCGATTCCTGACGAGGTGTCGGAGTATCCGGCGATTTCTGCGGGGTTGGACGTGACCAGCTGGTGCTCGACTGGGGAGGCGATGGACTGGAACGCCACTCTCTGCGTCCCGGTCGACAAGAGCCCTTGGCCCCGATCCGCGGAGAGCAGGAACTGCCGCTCACCCATGGAGAGGTCGAAGGTGCGGGTGATCTCGTCGATCGCCTGCGAGGCTTGCCGCAGCAGGATCTGGGTCGCGGCGTTCGCGACGACGGCCTTGCCCAGATCGGAGCCGAGTACGTCGGCGGTGTCCTGCGTGGCCACCGTGAGGCCGGCCCACTGTTTCCGGCTGGCCTTGGCCATGCGGAACAGGAACTCGGCTCCGGCGGGTTCCTTCATCAGCAGCCAGGCTTCGTCGACCACGACCAGCCTGGGTTTGCGGATGGCGGGGTTGGAGACCTGGCGCCAGACCGCGTCGAGGGTCAGCAGGGTGCCGATGGGTTTGAGTTCGTCGGCGAGATCCCGCAGCGAGAACACCACCAGGTGCCCCTCCGGGCGGGTCGACGTCGGACCGGAGAACAGGCCCGGAGAACGCGCCGGTGACGTACGGGTGCAGCCGCGCCGCGAGTTCGACCCCGGCGGGATCTCCGGTGTCGGCGAGGACCTCGGCGAGGTCGGCCAGCAGCGGCGCCGGGCGGGTCCAGGTGCGCGGGTCGGACGGTGATGCCGACCCGTTGGTAGGTCGCGGTGATCGCCCGGTCCAGCGCCGCGCGTTCGGTCGCCGCGAGCTCCGCTGCCGAGCAGCACCGAGATGACGGTGTGCAGGAACAGGCTGCGCCGGATGAGTGCGTCGCGGGGCGCGGTGCGGCGCCCGTCGGGGCGGGTGTGGATCGGCAGGTCCATCGGGTTGAGGCGGACCTGCTCGGCGCCGAGGTGGACGTAGGTGCCGCCGACCGCGGCGGCCAGCCGGGCGTACTCGTCCTCGGGGTCGATGACGTGGATCTCGATCCCGCGGTACAGCGACGCGCAGCAGCTCCAGCTTGACCAGGTAGCTCTTGCCGGCGCCGGACCGGCCGAGGATCACGCGAGTTGTGGTTGTCCAGGGCGAACCGGTCGTGGTGGACCAGACCTTGGGAGCCGACGTTGAAGCCGTAGAGCACGCCGGTCGGCGCGCCGACCGAGGTCGGGTCGGGTGGCGGGCAGGTCCGGCGAGGTGAAGGGGAACGCCGCCGACAGCGCGCTGGTGTCGAAGGTGCGGCGCATGCCGACCAGGTCCAGGCCCATCGGCAGGCTGGTGATCCAGCCCTGCAGGCTGCGGTAGGTGGTCGGTTTGCAGTCCAGCAGCAGCGACGCCGCCAGCGACCGGATCGCCGCGACCTCGTCGCCGAGGGCCTCCTCGGTCGCGGCGTGCACGGTCAGGTACAGCCCGAGCCGGTAGAGCTTGCCCTCGCCGCGGGCGACCCGCGCGGACAGGTCGTAGGCGTCCTCGGTGGCGGCTTCGACGTGCGGGGTCGAGTCAGCCGGCCCTTCTCGCTGGTGTGCCGGCGACCGGACTCCAGTTTCGACAGCTGCTTCTTGAGCCGGTTCGCCGCGGTGACCGGGTCGATCGGCTCGATGTGCAGGGAGACGTCGACGCGGCCGGGGTAGGTCAGCAGCGGCTGCAACCAACCGGGGTGCACCTCGCGGGGGTAGCCGACGACAGCGAAGCGACGCGACCCATTCGCCGCCGACTTCCAGCGCGCGGGGACGGACGGAGATGGCGTCCGGGGTGAACGCGCTGGCCCGCCCGAGCGGCGGCTGCGCGGCCGGCGCCTTCCGGCCGCGGCGCGTGGCCTTCGCCTTGGCTTCTTCATCGAGCGGTACCTCCCCCGCGAGTTGTCGTAGTCGTCGGGGTCCTCAGCTGTGTCGTCGAAGCGGTCGTCCCAGGCGTCTTCGGCCTCGGGACCCTCGTCGCCTGGTGGTGAACACGGAGCGGCCGAACGCGGCCTCGTCCCAGCCCTCGTCCGGGGCGGTGGTGATGACCTCGTCCGAGCCGGCCAGCCCGGCGGTCGGCGGGATCAGCGCGTCGGGGTTGCAGGCCGCGGCGAGCACCGCGGTGGCCTGCCCGGCGTCCAGCGGGGTGACCACGATCCCGGACGGGGAGAGCAGCTCGACCGCCTCGCCGAGCCGGCGCACCAGCCGGGCCTCGGCGGCTCGCCGGGTGGCGTCGTCGACCAGGCCGGCCTGCTTGGCGGCCTTGCGTTTCGCCGATCAGCGCGGCCAGCGGCGAGGCGCCGCCGAGCCCGTCGGTCGGGCCCGTGGTGAGCAGCGGTTCGCGCAGGATCAGCAGGACCTGGCGGCGCAGCAGATCGGTGGCGCGGCCGAGCTGGTCGAGGTAGTCGGCGTGCTCGCGCGCCGCCTGCTTCCAGCGCCGGGTGCGGCAGCCCGCCGGCCTGCTCGCGGAGCTCGGCGATCTGCCCGGACAGGTCGAGCCGTTCCGCGCGCACCAGCACCTGCACCGGTGCGGTGAGCGAGTGCAGGTACCGTCCGAACGACGCGACGAGGCGACTCCTGCTCGGCTGGCGTGCGCAGGCCGAAGTTGATCGTGGAGCAGACCGCGACCACCGCGACGCCGTCCTTGCCGAGGTCGATGACGCCGGTGTCGGTGACCGCCTCGGCGGGCAGCCGCAGCGCGGCCGGCGAGACCGCCGATCCCCGGACTCCACGGCACCCGCGCGATCCTTGCCCTTCGCGCGGCCCGTGCTGGTGGGGGTGACCTGGCTGGTCAGCCACTCCGGGGCCGGGCGGATGCCTTCCGGCGCGGCCACCCGGTGTTGCGGGCTCATCCGCTGGCGCAGCGCGGCCAGCACCAGCCGGTCCAGGGTGATGCCGTCGCGCTGGCCGAGCGCGAGGAACGCGGCGGTCGCCCCGATCGGGATGGCGACGATGAGGAACACCACCAGCGGGACGAACTCGCGGGTGATCGTGTACGACGCCGTACAGCACGATCCCGGTGACGGCGAGGATGAGCAGCTGCCGCGCGGTCAGCGGGCCGATCACCCGGTCCTCGCGGTCGACGTCGGCGGGAATCCTGACGGGCTGAGCTCATGTCCCGTCACCTCCTGGGGCGGGTTTCGGTGCGCGGAACACCGGCGGCGGAACGGACTGGGTGCGCCGGCGGGCGTCGCCGATGCGCGGTTCGGGCTGCGCCTGCCGGAACACCGGCGCGCGCAGGTGCGGACGCCGGCCTGGGCCGGGCGCGACTGCGGCGGCGGTTCGGGAGTGGCCGGCTGGAACCGCAACTGCGGGGGTACCGACGCGACGCGGACCGGCGCGGCCGCTGGCGGCGCGGTAGCCGCGTCGGCGTGGCCCGCCGGCCGCCTGGAACTGGGGTGCCGATCCGGGACGGGGCCCGCGCCGTGATGCCGGCGGTGGTGTGGCGGGTGTGGGTGCTGAGCTGAATCGGGCATGGCGGATCCCTGGGTTACGCCGGCATGACGGCGGGGTCGTGGGTGGTCTGCTGGGGTTGGGGCTGCAGGAACTGCGGCGCCTGGGAGGGCAGGCGGGACCGGCGGGCCGCGCGGGCGCGTTCGGCGTCATAGGCCTGCCGCAGGCGCTTGTTGACCGTCGCGGGGGTGGGCGCGAGGCGCGGCTGGGCAGGCCACGGCGGGTCGGCCGGTCCCGTGCTTGCGCCGCCGCGACCGGTGCTCTGACCGCCGCCGCCCCACCACCGCCGCGGGCCGCGCTGAACGCCCCGGACCGGCCGGCGACCATGCCGAAGGTCTTCGCGGCGATGTAGGCGCGGGCCAGGCCGCCGAGGAACGACCGGCCGGAGCTGACCTTGACGGCGGACAGCAGCCAGAACGGGATTTTGAACAGGATGAAGAACAGGGCGATCGCGCCGATCAGGGAGCCGAGGGCGGACAGGGTGGAGCCGAACAGGTGCACGCCGCCGGACAGGAACGTGCGCACCGCGGTGATCAGCACCAGCGCCTGCGCGACCTGGATCGCCAGCATGGCGGTGATGGCCTTCCACCACCAGCGGGCCAGCGGTTCGGTGTGCGGCAGGGCGTGGCACATCAGGAACAGGGGCCCGGAGATGATCAGGATGAGGGTGATGACGATCCGGACCACGTAGACGATCAGCAGGCCCAGACCCACCACGACGAGCACCAGGCCGACCAGGATGATGAACAGCCCACCGGACTGAATGCCCGCGACGGCGTCGTGAGAGGGTGTTGCCCAGCGAGGGTGGGTTCACCCCGCCGCCGAGCACCCCCAACGTGAGGGCGTTGGCCAACCGGATGAGCTTGTCGGCGAAGAACAGCGACAAGAACGAGGCCAGGAACGCGATCGGGATCCGCGGCCCGATCTCCTTGATCGAGTACCGGGTCTGGATGCTCTCGTGGCTCATCACCACGATGCCGCCGACGAGGACGAACAGGCCGTAGGCGGCGACCACGAGGTTCCAGGAGTTGTTCCACAACTCGCCGATACCCGGCAGGGAATCGATGGTCGGCGTGGACAGGGCGGTGTGGCCCAGCAGAGTCAGGATCGGTGACAGCGCGGCGTTGGCCAGGCCCCGGAACATCGAGTTGATCGCGTTCGTGATGCAGCCGCCGATGTCGGTGATCCCGCAGTCAGACTCGCCGCCGTCGCCGCTGGTGTCACCGGGCTGCTGACCCGTGCCCGGTGGGGGCGTGGTCGCCTGCGGAAGGCAGTCCGGGGGGCGTGGCTGGCCCGGCGGGATGTTCGCGCACGGGCTCGTCGTTGTCGTTGTCGGTGACGCGGTCGGTGACGTGGGCGGACTCGGACTGGTTGTCGGTGGTGACGTCGGGAGGGTGGTCGGTCCCCACGTCGGAACCCAGGGTGTTGATGTGGCCGGCGCGCACACGAGCGGAGGGTTGGGCGCGTCACAGGGATTAGCCGTCGGTGTGCTCGGCTGTGCCCCCGCGTTGGCCGCGAGGGCACCGAGGAGGAGCGCGATCAGGCTCAGCGCCAGCATCCAACCCACGCGCCGGTGCCGTAGTCCCTGCCGACGCGCGGCCCGGTCGGCGCTGGCGTCAGTGACCGGGGAGACCGTCACCCGGTCCCCGCCGATCAATCCGGTCGCAGCGGTCGCGACCGGGCCGCCGGACCGGCGGTACGGGCGAACCGTGGGCGGGGTGCCGGCCATCGGTCAGGCCCCCACGATCCCTTTGAGGATCTCCACGACCAGCGGCGCCAAGGCCGCCAGGCCGTAGCCCCACCCCGCGGACTTGAACGCGGTCTTGGCCTTCTCGACCTCGCCGGGGTCACCGCCGCCTATCACGTAGCGGACGCCGCCGATGGAGAGGAACACCGTCGCCAAGCCGGCCAAGATGCCCATGATCCAGTCGCGGATGTTGTTAAGGACGTCGGTCACCGAGCCGGCGAGGGCGAGCACCACGGTGTCGGCGTGGGCGGAGGAGGCCGACGACAGCAGCGCGAGGACCGCCAGCTCGACGATCAGCGCCACATGCGCCCAGCGCCTGGGCCGCACCGGAGTCCAGTCCTGCGGCGTAATGATCGGAGCATTGGCCGGCTCGCTCGCGGTGAGCTCGTCCGGCGCGCTCGATGCCGGGGACTCGGCCG
Source organism: uncultured Actinomycetota bacterium (assembly GCA_963826035.1). Taxonomy (GTDB): domain Bacteria; phylum Actinomycetota; class Actinomycetes; order Mycobacteriales; family Pseudonocardiaceae; genus Actinophytocola. Next base: position 191,598 of record CAWGVZ010000015.1, read on the forward strand.
GCGGCCGCGGATAGTCGTCGAGGCGGGCGCTACGCGGCCCGCTCGCGGCGGTGAAGAATTGATCGATCAGGCGCATTGGGGCACCTCCGGAGGGCGGGCTGAGCGCGGGTGTGTCCCGCAGCCCTGAACTCCGGATTTCGCGTCCGTTTTGGACACGCGACCCTGAACTTTCTGCGCCGACTCGACCTCAGCGACCGACACGGACAGTGACGGTCGAGGGAAGTCGGGGGCCGGTGCGACCGGGCGCGCCAGGGCCACAGCGGTGGCCACCTGGTCGGTCAGCGGATCGGTCGGATCGGTCTCGGCGGCGCCGTCGCGCAGGTACGCGGCGAGCCGGAGCTCGGCGCGTTTGCGCGTCTTGTAGACCGCCCACTCGCCGGTCTGGTGCTGCGCGGCCCAGTCCGCGACGGGCACCTCTTCCAACCGGGTCGCGCCGATCAGCGCGGCCTCGGTCTGGGTCAGGACTCCGTCCGCGACCGCGCGGGCGAGGACCAGATCCGGGTGTCCCCACGGCGTGTGCGGCGGGGTGGATCGGAAGCCCGGCGCGACCGGAGTCGGACCCGCCAGCGCCTCCGCGAGCGCGTCGTAGCCGGACCGGTACGCGGCCCACCGCAGCCGCAGCATGATCCGCGGCGGACGCAGATCGATGTCCGACAACGCGGACAGGAAGCCGCGCAGAACCTCGGCGTGAACGTCGGCCGGATCGCCGGCGAACCGGTCGGACAGGGTGGCCGCGACCGACGTCAACGCGGGCAGCGCGACCCCGACCGCCGCGACCGTCCAGGTCGCACCTTCAGTACGGGAGCGCAGCACCAGATGCGCCCACACCGCGTCCCGCGTCGCCTGCGGGCAGCGACGCGCCAGCAGCCGGTCGCGGACCTCGTCCAGCGGGATGTACCGGTCGGGCAATCCGGGAAACAGCCGGCCGTTCAGCGACACCGGATCCGGCCCGGTCACCAGCCAGGTAAATGTGTCCCGCGCGATATCCAACGAGTTCGAGACAGCGTCGTCGCCACGGCGACGGAAAACGGATTGTGTGGCCATGACTGACTCCCACGGCGTCGATGCGAACAACAACGACGCCAGGAAGCCATGGCGGCTACTACGGAAATACTAGGTCATTACTAGATCATTACTAGAATGATCTTCTTCGGGCTACTACGTCACTACTACGTCCATCCGGCGACCGCTCGATCAAGATCCACTTTGGCAGTCTTGGCGCAGGTGTCTTGATCGACATTAGTAGCATCTGAGCTGCTGTTCTAGTAGTGATCTAGTAGTGACGTAGTAGCTGCCAGGGCTCGCGGGGCCACGCCAAGGACGTGACCTCAAGATCAATAGTGGGCCGCAGGAAAAATCTTGAAAACCTGCCGGCTGCCGGACCCAAAACCGGCTCGGGAGAACCGTGCCGACGCCTGCATGGAGCACGATTCTCCCGCTGCCCAAGAACGCGCGATCAGAGTCATTCGACGAGTGCGTATCAGTTGTCGAGCAAAGGTTGGTAAACGAATTTTCGAAGGCGTGTCCAAAAGCGGGTCGAAATACGGAGTTTAGGGGTGTCAGAGCGCACAGCACCCATCCGTCGGAGGAGATCCGCGATGACCCCGACACACGGCAACGACTCGCCGGGAGACGACTCCCAGGAGCACAACCAGCCCGACCCGACCACGCCCGTGCCGCTGCCCCGAACCCTGCGGAGCGCGGCGTCTGCGCGCCCCGCGGCTCTCGCTTCGCCACCCCCGCCCGCCGCGCCCGAGCACCGTCTGGCCCTGCGCCAGGGACGACCGTCACGAAGGACACCGGGCTGCTCGCCCACTGGCTGCTGACGGCGATCATCAAGATCGTCACCACCTACACCCAACCCGGCCATCGCGTGCTGCTGCTCGATCCCGCGTCTCCGCTCGGCGGACCGCCTGTCTCCGCGGCCACCGGCCGCAGTCCGGACCCGGCTGCGGCACGGCCCGTATGACGGACTGCTCGAAGCCGGCTGGACCGTGGTCCGACTTGGCCGCGGCATCCAGACCCAGACCGCCGTCAGCACCCCCCGACCCTGACTTCGACGCCGATGCTGACCGCCCCGTCGGCCCGGCGGCCGAGTCCGCGTCCGGACCCCGACCGCACCCCGGCGGTCCGGACCTCGACGACCACGCCAGGCCGTCCCCGCACCGACCGTCCGGGACCGGACTCGACCGGTCGACCGAGCACGGTCCGGACCGCTACGACCTGATCATCACCGCCGCCGAACCGCGCGACCCTGGACTGGCTCCGACCGACCGACTGGGCCGACGCTGCTCACCCCGACCGGCACCCTCGCCGTCATCACTCACGGTGACCGTTCATGTGGTCGGTTCGGCGATCCCGCCGGGCCGCTCGTGACCGCCGCGCACCACGCCGGACTGCGCTACCTCGATCGCATCGCGCTGCTGCGCGTCCCCATCCGCGACGGCGCGCTCGTCGGCGGCCCCGCCGATGCCGGGCGCCCGTTCCCGAACCCCGCACGGGTCGGCGACGCCCGCCGTCCGGCACACCCAGGCGCACGACGACCTCCTCGTGTTCACCCGCCAGCCGGGCACCGACCGCTGCCGCCGACGGGCAGGAGAGCTCCGATGACTGACCGTCCCACGGCGCCTTGGCCGCTCCCCCAGCCACCGGGGGAGGAGCCGCCGATCCCACCGCTGTCGGTCTGGCCGACCGGCCAGCGCGACCCGGCCGCGCAGCTGCGCGACAGCGGCTGCGTGCCCGGCACCGAGACCGACACCGACCGGATTCCGCCCGCCGTCGCCGCCCACGCGATCGCCACCTACACCCGCCCCGGCGACCTCGTCCTCGACCCCGACTGCGGGGCCGGCACCGTTCTTGTCGAGGCGCTGCGCGCCGGCCGCCACGCGCTCGGGCTGACCGCCCGCACGCCGGTGGTGGACCTCGCCCGCGCCAACATCACCGCCGCCAAGACGCGAGGCGCCTGGCGCGACGGGTCGGTCCTCGACGCCCACCCGAAGGTGCTGGCGACCATCCGCGCCGCCGGTCTGGTCGGCCGAGTCGGGCTCGTCCTGACCGCCCTGCGCACCGACGACCGGAGACCGAGGTAACCGGTCCGGACCGCGACCCGCGATCGCCTTCGATGAACTTGCCGCGACACTGAGCTACTGCGAGCCGCTGCTGCGCTCCGGCGGGCACCTCGTCGTCGTTGCCCGCCCCCGTCGGCGCCCGGACGGCTCACTGGTCGACCTGACCACCCGCCTGATCGCCGCCGGGGCCTGCGCCGGGCTGGCGCCGGTCGAGCGGTGCATCGCATTGACCGCCGGACTGCGCGGCAGCCGGCTGATCACCCGCGCCTCGTTCGCCGAGCGCCGCGCAGCCGCTCGCGCTCGCGCAGCGGGCGCACCGACCGCGCTCACCGCGCACCACGAAGTGCTCGTCTTCCAACTCGCCCACGACGCCGAACTCGCCGCCGCGGCAGCCGGCACCCCTGGCCCGGCGACGCGGTCGCCGTGCCGCGGCAACGCACCAACGGCAGCACCAACGGCAGCACCAACGGCGCCGCCTACCCCGGCTGGGGGCGAGCCGCATGACCACGCGCCTGTACTGCCGCGAGTGCGGCTGGCACTCCGCCCACCGACGCAAGCACGCCGCGCTGCGCGCCGCCGCCCAGCACCACTGCAGCACCACGCCGCTGGCCGAGACCGCCCCACGCTGGTGGACCCGAGTGTGGGCGTACCTGCGCGGTGCCTCGCCGACCGATGTCGCCCCGGAGGCCACCACGGCCGGCGACAGGACGACCGAAAACGCGACCGAATTCGTCGACGCCCACGGCAACCGCATCCAGTGGGCCGTGCTCGCCGCGCACCACGCCGAAACCACCCGCCGGTCCCGCCAGGCCATGGTCGAACTCGTCCGCGCCGGCTACCAGATCGGGCCCCCGCCCTACGGCTACCGCGCCCTGCGCATCCGCGTCACCGACCCGAGCGGACACAGCAAACTGCGCGCGGTCCTGGTCCCGGACTGGCAGACCGCCGCGGTCGTCACGCAGATCTTCACCTGGCGCGCCGACCACGGCTCGGCGTTCGCCGCCATCGCCCGGCGCCTCAACCGCGACCCACGCCAGTACCCGGCCCCGAGCGGGCGCTGGAGCGCCCAGTCCGTCCGGCGGATCGTCACCAACCCGAAATATGTCGGGCGCCAGGTCTGGGCCCGCACCGTCGCCGGCCGCCCAGTGCCCGTCGAGCAGTGGGTCACCTCCGCGCCGAAAGTGCACGAGCCCCTCGTCGACGAACGCACCTTCCGCCAGGCCCAGCCGGGGCACACGACTGGGGGAGGCGACCATGGCCTCCCCTCGTGACCACTTCCCGCGTCCCGGTGCCGAGTGTGAACTGGTCGTCGGCTCGCTCTGCACGGGGTACGGCGGCCTGGATCTCGGTGTGCTCGCCGCGCTCGGCGGCGGGCGCACGGTGTGGGTCGCTGACCCCGACCCCCACGTCAGCGCCATCCTCGCCACCCGAATACCCGGCGTACCGAACCTGGGCGACATCACCACCGTCGACTGGAACCAGGTCGAGCCCGTAGACGTGCTCACCGCCGGCTTCCCATGTCAGGACATCAGCGCGGCCGGTCGCGGCGCTGGCATCAGGAAAGGAACTCGCAGTGGACTCTGGCACCAAGTCGTCGCAGCCGTTCGCCATCTACAACCGGCGATCCTCGTCGTGGAGAACGTCGCCGCCCTCCGCTGGCGCAAGGGCGGCCTCGACGTCGTACTCGGCGACCTGGCCGAGGTCGGGTATGACGCGCACTGGACAAGCGTTCGAGCGTCCGACATTGGAGCGGCCCACCGGAGGGAGCGTGTTTTCCTCCTCGCCTACCGGGCCGGAACCCGCTTCACCGCATGGGCTACCGACCCCGCTGGCACGGGACTGGAAGACGCCGAGCCCTGCGGATCCTCGGCGGCAGGCACGCCACGGGATCGACCTACCCACCGCCGTCTCGGGGCTGTTGCCGACCCCGCAGGCGCGGGACGACCGCCGCGCGGGGTGCTCGCCGGTCTCCCGGAAGGCGCGCGGGTATTACGTGAACCTGGCCGACGCGGTGACGACCTTCCTGCCCACCCCCGCAAGCAGCAACCCCAACGACGGGGAGGACCCAGCCGACTGGCTGCGGCGGCGTGCCCGGCACCAGGCACGGAAGATCAACGGCAACGGAATGGGGATGCCGTTGTCGATCGCGGTTCGGCTGCTGCCGACTCCTCGGGCCAGCGACACGGGTACCCCAGAAGGGCGAGCGAGCACGGGATTCCGACCGCCGCTGTCGCAGGAGGTGCTGCCGCTGTTCCCGACTCCTCGCGGAACGGAAGGCACGAAGGGCAGCCCGAACCAGCACGGCTCGAAGGGCGATTTGACCTTGTCCTCGGCGGTCGTCCGGCTGATACCGACAGCCCGAGCCGGAACCAGCCGCGACAGCCAGACCACCGTGAAGATCTACGGCTCCGGTCCGGGATCGAAGCACGCGGTCGAGATCGCCTTGGAGACTCCACCTACAGAACAAGCGGCATAACCCGAGACGTCACCAGCACGACTGCCACCGTCGACTGGGGCACCTATGAAGCGGCCATCCGGCGCTGGGAGTCCGTTCTCGGCGTAGCCGCTCCGCATCCAACCGAGCCGAACAGAAACGGCCGCGCCCGGCTGTCCCCAGCTTTCGTCGAGTGGTTGATGGGCCTCAGCGCCGGCTGGGTTACCGACGTCGAGATTCCCCGCACTGCCCAGTTGAGGGCCCTCGGAAACGGGGTTGTTCCACAGCAGGCGGCGTTCGCCGTCCACCTGATGCTCGCCGATCTCCTCGCCCTCGACGCCGAGCGGCAGGAGGGGGCGCGAGCGGCATGACGACTCAGCCACGATCGACTGCGGAGTCTCGTGACGACGGAAGCCGGCATCGCACTGGTCAACGACGCCAGGGGCAACCGCGTCCGGCGCGGCAAGGTGGGGGGCTTCCAGAGACAGTCCTGCTCGCAAGCTATCCAGCGACCATCGTGGCGGCGAATTGGGCGTCGACCGTCTGGCCAGCGGTTGTCGTCGCGAGCCTGCAGATTCCCGCCGGGGCATTCTTCGCCGGGCTGGCCTTCAGCCTGCGCGACCTCGTGCAGGAGACCCTCGGAGCCCGGACAGCACTGCTCGCGATCGCCACCGGAGCGGTGCTGTCCGGACTGATCGCCTCTCCGCGCATCGCCCTTGCCAGTGCTGTGGCCTTCGCCGTCTCCGAACTCGCCGACTTCGCCGTCTACACCGCGGTGCGCCGCCGGAACCGCATTGCCGCGGTCGGCGCGTCCAACGCGCTCGGGCTGCTCGTCGACAGTCTGCTGTTTCTCCCGCTGGCCTTCGGCTCCCTGACCTACCTGGGTGGCCAAGTCGCCGGGAAAACAGCCACCACTGTTCCCGCGTTAGTCCTCCTCGTGGCTCGTCGCGCACGCAGGACGGCGGCCCTGGAATGAAGTTCTACCTCGGTGTCCACCAACCCATCTGGCTCACCCGAATTCGTGACATTCCGCTCTTGGTGTCGCACCGACGCCTCGGCCACCGACGCACCCTGCCCACAGCCGTCACCGAATGGGCGCTTGATTCAGGCGGGTTCACCGAGCTGCAACTCCATGGGTGCTGGCAGACGAATGAACGCAGCTACGTCCGCGCCGTCCGCCGCTACGCCGACGAAATCGGCAACCTCGCGTGGGCCGCGCCCCAAGACTGGATGTGCGAACACCACATTCTCAAGCGCACCGGTCTCACCGTGCGCGAGCACCAACGGCGCACCGTCCGCAACTTCGTTCGTCTGCGGGAACTCGCACCCGAGCTTCCCTTCGTGCCTGTACTGCAGGGCTGGACTTTGGCGGACTACGTTCTCCGGACTAGTGATCACCATGCATGTCAGTATCTGTCTACTACTCAATCGTGTGCTGGAGTGCGGGATATTGCAGTCAGGCCGAGTTCCTTTCGGGCGGCCGCCAAGAATGCTCTTTCGGCAAGCCCCAAGCTTTCGAAATACTCGGAAGGGACTTCTCCTTCGGACATCGTGGCCCGTGCGGCTGCGATTGGGCGTGCAGCGTGAACAACATCGAAAAGTGTGTCAACAGTTTCCTGCAGCTCGGAAACAAGGCGAGCGGCGACAAATGTCGACTCCAGCCTCTCTCTATAAGGTCGCCCGAACTCATCGAAGAATGGCATCAGCTGTCCGGGGTGCCGGGGATGAGGGACAGCCGTGATTTTTGCGGTCGGCTCGAGTGCGAACGCGATGTACTGGCGACATGCTGCGAGGAACTCGTTGTAGGCCGTCAAACGAATGTCTCGCCACTGGCGGGAATGTTCTCGCCGCCAAGACCGTTCTTGATTGCGAACTGTCAACAATCCACCAATGACCACGCCAAACAAGGCCGCGACCGCGGTAATTATGTTGCCGACGATGCCCAACGTTGGTTTCCTTATCTGTCAGCGACCTGGCCGGCGCTCGGCCTGGACTTGGCGGTCTCATGGTCGCCGGGTAGGGCTAGGGAGGGCAACGACCGAGCCCTGGGCGCGAATCGTCCGCATCTGAGTGAGCTTCCTGTTTGCGGCGTCGAGGCTGACCGTGAGGCCGTCGACTTCGCCGAGCCAGCCGTGTTCGTGGGCTTCGCGGAGGCGGTCGTTGAGGTTGACGATGATGGTCAGCAGCCGGGGCTCCTGCTTGGGGTCGGGACGCAGCATTGGGCAGCGGATGCAAGCGTGTTCGTGGCGGCAGGGGCTGCCGTAGGGGCGGGCACAGGTGCCGAGCTCGACTTTGCGTTTGGTGAAGTGCTGCTCGAACTCGCTCCACTCGGCCGTGGTGGGTTCGCGGTATTCGGTGGCCGGGCGCAGCGCGCGGCGCCCGGCGATGAATGCCCGGTGGTGGCGCAGTACGTCGTCCTGGTAGACGGCGACGTAGGTCTGTGTGGTGTTGAGGTCGGCGTGACCGAGGAGCTTCGCGGCGATGTGCACCGGCAGGCCGCCGGAGACTGCCTCGGTGGCGAAGATGCGTCGGAAGTCGTGCGGGGTGTAGTGCAGTGGCTGCCCGTCGGGCCCGGTCAGCTGCGCGCGCTGGATGGCGAGCTTGAGCAGCCGGTGGGTGGTGCTAGGGCTCATGGCACGCAACTCGGTGCCGAGCCGGCGCTGGAACAGCAGAGGCAGCGGCGGGCAGGTGACCCGCTCGTAGTGGTCATAGCGCGCCACGAGGGGAACCTTCTGGTTCCCGGCGCGGACGCGGTGCACCACCCGGGCCAGGACGTGCGCGAGCTCTGGCGAAACCAGGAGAACCCGCTCCTGGTCCAGCTTCGACGGTGCGATCTGCAGCAGTGGGACGACCTCGCCGGTGTCGGGCAGTACGTGGGTGCTGAGGGCGAAGTGCGAAAGCTCGAGCATTTCCTCGTGCCGGGCGCCGGTGTGGCGCAGGGTCTCCACGATCGCCCAAGTCCAGAACGCCTCGTCCTCGGCTTTGGTGACGTCGATGGCTTCGCCGGTGTCGAGTCGCTGGACACGGGTCCGCCGTGCCCCTTGCTGCCCACCCTTGCCCAGGTCGGTCTTGGCCTGGGTCCTTCGGAAGACGACGCCGTCGAGGATGAGGGTGTCGTCGATCGCGGTGGCCTGCGCGGCGGCCAAGAGCTATTCGGCCCAGGCGAGGTGGTCTTCGACGCTGCGGACGAGGTCGGGCAGCAGCGGGGCCAGCGTGCGGGTGCGCTGGTGCATCCGGGCGCGGCGGCGCCGCTGGTGCTTCATCGAGCCGCGGACGTCCTCGTCTCGGATCGGGCAGCGCACCGCCCACGGCACCCAGCTCGGGTCCTCGACAGCCCACTGGGCGATGTCGAGATAGAGCGCACGGACGGCAAACAAGACGCTGTAGCGGTCCTGTCGGGGCTGTCCTTTGCCGGGACCGCGGCGGAGCAGCCCTGCACGGTGCTTCCACGCGGTGGCGACCTCGGGGGCCAGGCCGAGGCTGTCGATGCCGGGATGGTGTTCTTCGAGGTCTTTCCAGAAGTAGCCGGCCAGGTGCGCGACCAGGCCGCGCTGGGTGACGTAGTCCAACCCGGCGGCGCGTTCGGTGATGTAGCGGACGAGAAGATCCCGGACGGGGCGGCAGGCCAGTTGGTGGACGTCGACGAGTTCGGAGATGCTCTGCTGGCCTCGGCGCAGCGCCGCCTGCAGCGTCGGTGTGCCGGCAGGGAACACCGACGAATCGCGGAGCATGTCCCAGGCCACGGTGAGCGCGTTGGCCGAACGCCCGGACGCCAGCAGGGCCTCGCGGTAGGACAGCAGATCACCCGGCGCCAGCTCTCGCGACCCGAGTCCGGTGTGGGTGATGACGCGAGTCAGGTGGTTGAGCGCGTCGACCCGGACCCGTTCCCGGTGCCCGGCCTGCTGGCTGCGCTCGACGACTTCGCCGAAGAACTTGGGGTCGGTCAGGGCGCGGATGTTGCGGTAGGTGTCAGAGAAGTGGCTGGTGACCATCCAGTCGTAGCCCGGACGCAACACCCGCAGGCAGAGCAGACACCCCACTCCCGTCACCACGTGCCGCCGCGCGACGAACTCCGTGGCATCGATCTGGTGGGACACGAATACGGTCGGAGCTTCGCGCCAATGGTCGCCGTTGGACTCGACGCCGCTGGCGTCCCATCGCTGTTGCCAGGTGTCTCCTGGCCATGTCTGCAGCCACTGCAGCACCAGGTTGGTGGAGAAGCCTCGGCCTGTCCGCTTGTCGATGTGCTGAGCACCGGTCGGCAACTCCGACGCCCGCGCGGCGACCGCCGAGCGGCTGAGTCGGGTCTCTGGCCAGTCCGGAGGCGGGCTGGTCATGTACTCGGAGCCACCACTCAGTTCGGAGGTGTTGTCTGATGCGGACCGACCCTCGCGTTGGCGTGTTGACGTGGGTGCGTTCATCGCCGGCTGCCGATCTGCCAGCCGAACAGCTCCTGCATATCCCCGGCCGCGTAGGCGATGACGGACGGCGTGGGTGTGGACGGGCGCGATGCGTTCGTGGTGCGTCGCTCATGATGCCGACGGACCTGTTGCACGAGCTGGTCCAGGCGCAGTCGCAGGTAGCGTTCGGTCGTGCTCAGGTGCGCGTGTCCCAACAACACCTGGATATCGACCAGCGGCATGTTCGGGTCCTCGGCCATCCGAACCGCCGCCGTGTGCCGCAGGTCGTGCAGCGTCCAGTTGGTCCCCAACAGGACATTCGCGCGGCGCAACACCGCTCGCATCGCCTCGTAGTTCAACGGACGCCACGGCTTCCGCAACGTCCACCACACCGGACGCCCGGAGACGAGCAGCTCAGCAGGAAGCGAGTTCTGGTAGAGCCGCAACCAGACGAACGCATCCGGAGAGGCAGGCAACCACTGCAAAGCTCGGGTGCCCTTGCGGATCACCCCGACCAACTGCTCGCCGTAGTCGACCCGGTCACTCCGAACTCCGAGCAGTTCCTGCGGTCGGGCCGCGGTCGAAACGTAGAACGCCAGGATGGCGCGGTCCCGGTGCGAGGGCATCGCCTCAAACAACTCGTCGAACATCCGGTCCGGGATCGCCCGCGGCTGCGTGCTCGGCACTCGCTGACGGTAGGCACCCCGGCGGTGCCGGGCGAACGGCTCCAGCGGATTGTGGTGAGCATTCACCCGACGGCCGCGCGGGGTAGTTCGCGGCGGCACCGGGTTGCGCAACGGCCCCTTGCCGGTGCTCAGCTGGTAGTCGTAGAACGCACTGATCACCGCGAGGTTGTGATTGATCGTCGCCGCCGCGAACCCGGCACCCAGGTAGGGCTTCCCGGTCCGTGGATTCACCGAACCCGGAGCCGGGCTGCCAGCCACACGATGACCACATTTGGGCGCCGACTTCATCCACAGTACGAAGTCACGCACTTCGGCTCGGTCAGCGCGATCCCAGGCGACTCCGACCGTCCACAAGAAACGCGACCATCGCAGGATCGCCTGGGCGTAGGACTTGATACTGGCGGCACTGAAATCGCTCGCGCTGGAGTGGCGAAGGTACTCGCTCACCTCAGCCAACTCGGCGCCGTCGTCGTCAGTAACCAGCCACGGCAACGAAACGTTGGGGCCGTTCACCACTCGGCCAACACGGGGCACGACCAAGCTCGCTACCACGGCCCAGTCATGTTCACCTGGGGTGATCAACATAACGTTGTGTAACGAGCAATGGGAGTGCTCGTGCGCGGTCTCCTGCAATCCATTCGGTAGCGGCGGTGATGTTGGTGAACCCGGCGATTCGAAGCGCGCCGATTGCGGCGTTCCGTAGTGCCGCTATGTTTTGTGGTCCGTTTCTGGTGCGGGCTTGGTGGAGGTCTTCGCGCCACACGGTGTCGCGGATGTAATGACTTTTGTTTTCGATTCCCCAATGTTTCCGGACGCGCGTGTGGAATCTGATTGCAGTCATATTCGAGTCACTGGTACCGAACAGTGCGAATTCTTTGCTGGTCCACGTGCCGTCCAGCGTGTAGGTGTCTCGGCGAATGCACGCGATTCGTTCGAGGTGTGGGAAGTCGATTGTTCCGGCGTCGGCTGTCCATGTGCGCCAGCGGTTGATCCGTCCGTGGCCACGTTCTGTCGTGTCCCATTCAGGATCGTTGTTCAGTACGGGAATCATGGCGTCGATGACCGCTTGTTGGAACGTGGGCTGGTTCCCTTTGATTGCTGCGATGTAGTCGAAGCCGCGTTTGCCTGCGATGTGTTCGGCGGTGTCGCGTTGCGTGTGGGCGGCGTCCATCGTCACCAATACGGCCTGGCCCTCGTCGATCGGCAGCGCGTCCAGCAGGTTCTCAACCTGGGTGATCTCGTTCGTGTCGCCAGGAACGGCGACCTGTGCGACGGTCACGCCCAGGTCGTGGATCATCGCGGAGAACAGCGTAAACTTCTCGTTCTCGTCGGTCCAGGCGCCGCGCATCACCTTGCCGTCGATGGCCAGCACCAGAAGCTCGTCGTCATCGGCTCGGGCGTTGCCGAACAGCCATACACCGAATATTCGATCCAACTCGCCCGCGTCCAACTCGCTCAACAACATGCGCACCGTCTTCTCTCCCGGAAACCTGTATCCCTGCGAGAAATAACACCATGTGCCACCCAGTTTCGCCATCAACGATGACGGCAGATCCTGGATCCGTCGTTCAATCGCATAGAAATTCTTCGCACCCGCCAATACGGCGACAAACGATGCCGCCAACAGAAACGACAAAACATAGATCCGGCCGCGCGGGCTCCGTGGATCAGTGATCGAGTCCAACATCTTCAACAGGCTGGAGATATCGCATTCATCACTCGACGGATCTGTCGAGTTGGACAACGGCGACGACGTCTGCAAGACTGACAACTTGACGACCTTCTGTCTTGAGGCTATTGGCGTGGTAACCAAATACTTTCAGACAGAAGGTCGTCTCTTTCGCCCGGCCCACCATCTTCAGGCGGACACGCAGGGTGACGATCGTAACTTCACCACGTGATCATGACTGGGCCGTGGCTCGCTACCGGCCTGACTGCCTGTTGATCTCCCAGCATGGCGGGAGATCAAACCACGGCATCACCGGTGCATGGCAAGCTGGACTACCTGCCTTAGTCCGGTCAACACACAAACGTTGCGCCGAGCTCTACAGTCGCGCCGGCATCGACCTGGAATCAGCGCCGTTGGTCGGCGTGGGCACGGTTTGCAGGCGCCAGAGCAGCGCCGACGTGGAGCGCATCATGCGCGCCTTCGCCGCGCGCAACCTGAACCTGCACGGCTTCGGCATCAAAATCACCGGCTTGATCCGCTACGCGGAAGCGCTGGCCAGCAGCGACTCGATGGCGTGGAGCTTCCGCGGCCGGCACATTCCCGGATGTGCACCGGGCCATCGCAGCGAAAGCAACTGTCTCCGATTCGCGCTGTCCTGGCGTCAGGCCCTCCTCACGAAGCTTGACTCGCGGCAGTCTCAACGTTCCGATCAGGCGACCGCCGATCTGTGGGTGCCCTAGTGACCGGACGGGATGCAAAGCGGAGCCGGTTGCGGATCGTGCCGGTCACCTTTCGGGAGGCGTGCGCGTTCATCGCTGAGCACCATCGCCACCACCGGCCACCACGCGGAATGAAGTTCGCGGTCGGCGTGTCCCGGGATGGCCGGCTGGTTGGAGTGGCCACCGTCGGGCGGCCGGTCGCGCGGCCGCTTGACGACCGGATCACCGTGGAAGTCACCCGCACCTGCACCCTCGGCGCGCCCGGTGCGAACTCGATGCTCTACGGCGCTGCCTGGCGGGCCGCCCGCGCCCTCGGCTATCACCGCATGATCACCTACACCCAGCACGGCGAAAGCGGGGCCAGCCTTCGGGCCATTGGAATGGTCCGCGTCGCCGAGTTGCCGGCTCGGCCGGGATGGACCACACCAAGCCGACCTCGCACCGACCGCGGAACCGACGGCATCGCCCGCATGCGTTGGGAAATCCGCACCAGCGAGTTCACGGTCAGCGCCATGTCCCCGCTACTGGAGGCCGAGGGGGCGGTGGCCGCGTGAGCCCGAGAGTTTCAGCCCAGTTGCGGGCGACGGTAAGAGAATGGTACAGCTGGCTTCCCGGAGGACACGACCGGTCACGACAACGGCCGACTCACGCCGAAGCGTGCTGTCTCGGGTCATTCCCGAATACACGGCACATTCGGGGTGGGCGAGATGGATGACAACGTTACCGGCGTGCCTTTCGACGTGTTCAGGCCGGATGAACCATCTGTCTCGTCGGACGTCGGGGACCAGGACTGGAGAGGAGGAGTTGAGCCTGACGGGCATCCGGACAAGCTGGTCGCGGGCTTGATGGCGTTGACTGGTGCGATCCGTGACCTCGTCGCGAGGTCCCCAGTGTCCTCAGAGGAATTGCTCACTGCTGAGCAGTTAGGTGAACTGTTCCGGATGTCGCCGCGCACTCTGCGCGATCTGGCGGCGTCCGGTCATATTCCTCATCACCGCATCGGGAAACACTACCGATTCAGCCGTGACGATATCGCGGAAATTCACCAGATGACACGACAGGTCCCGCGTACTCGCCGCTCCCGACCGAGAGCGGCGTGAACCGAAAACTAATGAGAGAGCGGGGGAGAAATGGCACACGCCGAAAACAGAGGCGACGGATGGCGGGCACGATACAAACGGATCTACTGCCGTATGTGTGGGTGAGTTTGGTGTTAGTCCTTTGAGGATCGTGCGGGTAGTGGTGGGCAGAGGCCGCTTCGGGTGAGCATGGCCATGGTGATGAGTGCTTCGGGTGTGCGGAAGCCGTAGGCGCGTCGGGTGAGGACGCGTAGGTGGGTGTTGGTGGATTCGCTGCGGGCGTTGGACAGTTCGTGGTCGAGGGTGTTGCGGATCAGCGGCAGGTAGTGGCGGATCGTTTTGGCCAGCTTGACGAACTCGGGGATGCGGCAGCGGGCGGCCCAGGCGAGCCAGCCAGCGAGCAGGGCGCGTCCGGGTGTGCCGCGGGCGGTGAACACCGCGCGGAGTTGCTCTTTGAGCAGGTAGGCGCGGTAGAGCCGGTTGTTGGTCTTGGCGATGACGCTGATGGTGGTGCGTTGCTCGCCGGTGAGGTTCTCGGGATTCTTCAACACGGCCCAGCGCATTCCCTTGACGTCACTGGCCGTTGTGGTGTTTCCCTCGCCGCGCAGGGTGTTCCACAGGCTGCGGCGCACCTGGTCGACAGCGTCCGTGGCCCACACGACGACGTGAAACGGGTCCAGACACAGCACCGCCTGCGGCGCCCGGTCCTTGACCGGGGAGTGGATCCACTCGGCGCCGTCGGCGGACACGTGTGTGAGTTCCTTCGAGCGCTCGGCACCCAGAGCGTCGAAGAAGGCCAGTACCGTCTCGGAGTTACGGCCTTGGGCCGCCCACACCAGCCGGCCGGTGTCGTGATCGACCACGCACGTCAGGTACCGCTGTCCTTTGCGGTAGGCGATCTCGTCGATCCCGATACGACGCAGCCCAGACAGCAGATCGGTCTCGCCGGCCCGCTCGGTCACCACTCGCTCCACGATGGCCTGCACCGTCCGCCAGGTGGTGCGCAGGAACTCGGCCACCACCGAGGACGCGGCGCGCGCGGTCCACCAGGCCACAGTGTCCTCGAAGGCGTGCGTGTGCCGAGCTGCCGGCCGCGCCCAGGGCACGTGCGCGACCACGACCCCATGCTCGGGACACGACACCCGAGCGACGTCGGCTTCCAGAAACACCATCGTGGTGCCCCAGTCCAGACCACGCCACCGCCGTGGCCCACCGCGCCGGTCGTAGCCCGGACACCGCCGCAGGCAACGTGAACACCGCCCCCGCTGGCCTGCTCTGGGCCGAACTCGCAGGACCAGGTCCCACTGGCCGTCCCCGCCCACGCTCTCCTGACAGGTCGACTCGACCACCGTGTCCTCGACCCCGAGCAAGTCCCGTAATAGTCTTGTAGGGCGCACGCCGTCCCGTCCATGATCGTTCCTGTGCTTCGCAACTCAGAAACGTAGACGCGGTACGGCGTGCGCCCTAATCGATCATGAAACCCCACCCACACATACGGCAGAAGAGCCATACAAACGCCCCGACAGGACGTGGGGCAGCCAGGCTGGATTCACCTCGGAGACAGCGGCGACGAACTGGGGCAACGACCAGGAGTCGCTGATCCGGCGAAACACGTGGATCGACCCTCGGGACGCTGAGACCCCGTTCGGGGCCTTCGCTGAGGAGTACCTGAGCGCGATCAGCCCTCGCATCGCCGAGGGAACCGCTGCCAAGTACCGGTCACACCTGGACAGCCAGTTGCTGCCTCAGTGGTCGGCCTGGCCGATGATCGGGATCTTCAACAGCTACATCGAAATCGAGAAGTGGGTGTCGGAGTTGCACGAGGACTACGCCGAGTCCACCGTGTCGTCGATCTTCGCCACCTTCTCGACCATCCTGAACGCCGCGGTTCGCGCGCGGATCATCCCGGCGAGCCCCTGCAGCGGCATCCGGGTCACCTCCGGCGAGTACGCGCCCGAGCGCCTGGTGGCCTCACCTGTGCAGGCGCTGCGGGCGGCGATGCGGCTGTACGAGGCCGGTCTCGGCCTGGGTGGGTTCACGCTCTGCCTGGTCGACTTCTACACCGGCGGACGCTGGGGCGAACTGGCCGGGCAGCAGCGGCACGAATACGACGACCAGAAGAAGGCGATCGGCATCCAAGCGCCGCTGAAGGAAGTGGGTGGCGTCCTCAAGAAGTACGGCAGGGCGATAGCAGAGACCGCGGCCGCGGTCTCCGCCCCGCCGTCGCCGCGACGTCGGAGCGCTGCGGCACGTAAGGGGCGGACGAAGACACCGGCGGGGACCCGCTGGGTCGAGTTGCCGCCCAGTATCGCGGTGTTCTACGACCTGTTGATCGACAGCAATACGCATCCGTTTGTGTTCACCACCCCAGATGGACACGCGTGGCGGCGGTCGAACTTTCGGCAGCGGTATTGGCGGCCGGCCTGGGACGGCATCAACGCTGACAACCTCTGTGCTGATGATCACATACCGGCGATCCAGCCGTGGTTCACCTTCCATGAAGGTCGGCACACTCATGCCACCTGGCTCACCGAGGACGGTGTCCCCGAGGTGGCTCGTCGGGCACGGCTGGGGCAGAAGATGAAGGGCATCGCCCGGGTCTACGACCATGTGACCGACGTCATGCGCAAGCAGATCCTGGACGCCTTGGAAGCACGGTGGGAAGCCAGCCTGCTGGCCCTCACGGCTACGGAACGTGCTCGCTTGACCGACTGGTTCCCGCACCTGGGACCGGTCATCGCCAGGCTCATGATCGAGAACGGAGACGGTAAAAAAGTTACCGTCTCCCATCCGTCTCCCAAACAAGACTGAAGCCCCACTCCTCACGAGGAGGAATGAGGCTTCTGACCAGCGAAAACATGCTGGTGGGCGATACTGGGATTGAACCAGTGACCCCTACCGTGTCAAGGTAGTGCTCTCCCACTGAGCTAATCGCCCGAGGCGGCGGCGGGAATCGAACCCGCGTACAGGGCTTTGCAGGCCCTTGCCTAAGCCACTCGGCCACGCCGCCGTGGCCACCGCGCTGGATTGGGGTGGGTCCCCTTCGAGCGGACGACGAGATTCGAACTCGCGACCCTCACCTTGGCAAGGTGATGCGCTACCAGCTGCGCCACGTCCGCAAAAAACCCCGGGGCTGTGGAACGGATTCCGTGTCCCCGTGGCGTTGGCGAAACTCTAGCCGACCCCCCAATCGGCCCTGAAACCGGGGGGTCAGGTGAGATCGGTGGAGATGAGGTGCGTGAGCGCCTCGTCGACGTCCACCCAGAGGTGCTCGTTGCCGGGCACCACGACGTCGTAAGTACGGTCCAGGAAGTCGGCCAGCTCCTGTGCGGACGCCTCGAACACCGCATGCCCGGAGGGGGAGCTGAGCTCGATCACGACCACCTCGGGATCGTCCACGGCGGGGCGGATCCGGACGTCGCCGTTGCCTGCCTCCGCGATGAGTCCGTCGGCCAGTAAGTCGCGGGCGAAGACCCACTCGACCCAGCCTGCGCGGCCGGTCCGGAAGGCCGCGACAACGGCGTACGGATCCCGCGTGTCGTAGCGCAGCTCGACCTTCACCGGGACCGCGGGAGTCCGCGGCGCCAGGAGGTCGAACACCGCTGTCGAGCGGAGCGTCACGTGGTCGTTGCGCATTGTCGCTACCCCTTCTCTCCCTTCCCAGCCCATTGAACGACTGAGTCCCTTACCTGTGACGGTTGAAGGACCCCTTTCGATCGTAAGTCCGACCTAGTTCACCCATCTGGGTCAAGCAGTAACAGCACAGCGCACTCGGACCGCGACAGCCTGTGAGCGCCCTCCCCTGCCTCTTCACACATACTGGCAAGGACCGGTCGCATCCCGATAGCGTCGTAGCACGAATGTTGCTCGCACCATCCGGCAACATACCCGAGCGACGGCCCCTACAAAGAGAAGCGAACCAAAATTCGCCGAGCCGGAACACCGACTTCAGTCGGGTACGCACCAGGTGGAAACCCGGACCGCTGGTCAAGGCGCAACGTAACCACGCTGGGTCGCAAGGAGCTCGCACCGTGGAGGGTTGGGGGGCTCGGCCCCCCAACATGACGACGGCCGACCCGGCTCGCGCATTCCGCGAGCACAGATCGGCCGTCGGTCGTGGGCGATACTGGGATCGAACCAGTGACCTCTCCGGTGTGAGCGGAGCGCTCTCCCGCTGAGCTAATCGCCCTCGGGCGACGTGAGAACACTACCGGACGGGCGTGCGGGCCCCCTCGCAGGGGGTAGACAGCAGGACGGGCCCCGCGACGCTGCGGGGCCCGCCCTTCGTCAGCTGGCTCAGCGGCCGAAACGGCCCTGGGTCTGCACGTTCAGCTCGTCGAACTTGTAGCGCTTGGCCGCGTCCGTCCTCGGGTCGTTGATCTCGAGAACGTCCAGGCCCTTGCCGAGGTCGGACGAGTAGATGTAACCGTTGTAGTAGTACGCCGACCAGGAGCCGCCACCGTCGTCACCGGCGGCCGGGCCGCGCTCCCAGAAGCCGATCCGCTTCGGGTTGGCCGAGTCGGTGAAGTCCCACACCTGGATGCCGCCCATGTACCAGGACTGGACCATGATGTCCTTGCCCTTGATGGGGAGCAGCGACCCGTTGTGCGCGACGCAGTTCTCCTCGTCGGTCTGCATCCGGTCGATCTTGAAGTAGTTGCGGAACACCAGCTCGCGGTTGTCGCCGCGACCCACGATGTCGTAGATGCCGTCGGCACCCCGGGTCTCGCCGATCTCCGCGTTGCAGGTGGCCGCGCCGCCGCCACCGAGCTCGTCGGTGAAGACGACCTTGTTGCCGTCGTTGTTGAACGTGGCCGAGTGCCAGAACGCGAAGTTCTCGTCGTCCTGGATGCGGTGGATCTCCCGCGGGCTGGTCCGGTTGGAGATGTCGAACAGCACGCCGTCACCCATGCAGGCGCCGGCGGCCAGGTCCTTCTCCGGGTACACGGTGATGTCGTGGCAGCCGGACGTGGCGGAGGTGCCGTTCGGGAACGGGTTGCCGTCGCCGGGGTTACCGCCGTCCGGGAAGAGCACCGGCTCGGACGCGATCTTGGCCTGCGTCGGGTTGCGCAGCGGCACCTCGACGATGGTGATCTTGTCGTGGGGCGGCTGGCAGTCCGACAGGGTCGCGGAGGGCGAGTACGAGGAGATGTACAGGTACGCGTTCTTGCCGCGCTTGTCCGGCACCAGCGTGTGGGTGTGCGACCCGCAGTCGGTCTCGACCGCCTTGAGGTAGCGCGGGGCCCGCTTGTCGCTGATGTCGAAGATCTTGATGCCTTCCCAGTACGGCTTGGAGCCGTCGTTCTGGGAAGCCGAGTTGCACGAGTCGTCGCTGCGGCGCGCGTCGGTGGACAGGAACAGCAGGTTCCCGGTCACCGAGATGTCGTTCTGCGAGCCGGGGCAGAGGACCTGGCTGACGATCTTCGTCTTCTTCGGGTGCTTGATGTCGTAGATGGTGAAGCCGAGGTAGTTACCGACGAACGCGTAACGCCCCTGGAACGCGATGTCCGTGCCGGTCCCGTCCATCAACGGGGCCGTCGGTGGCAGATGCGCCACCTGCTTCATGTTCGGGCTGCTGACGATCTCGTCAGGGCCTGGTGAATCTTGTGCAGCGGCCGGGGTGATGCTGCCCACACCGGCGATCGCCAGTGCTGCCACCCCGATCGCGGCGGCTGACGCACGTCTGCGCCACCCACGCAGGGTCGAACTCACGACGTACCCCTCTCGTCCTGAAGGAAGGACCACATTATGAGCAGGAAGCCGGCGAATAAACTAGCGCCTAACGAAGGCAGTTCAGCGAGATGGGAAAACGTTTACCTTGACCATCACAGTCGGTAGGACAGGGCGGCTCGGAGTGGCGGTCTGCGTACTGCTCGTGACCGCTGACCTCGTCGGATGCACGGCCGAGGTGCCGGAGAACTCGACGAACACCGCACCGGTGATAGTTCCGGGCAAACCGGGCGAGGAAGCGAGCACCATCCCGCCGGGGGAGGCCACTCCGATCGAGCAGGAGCAGCCGAACGACGCCGACGTGCGCTTCCTGTCGGACATGGTCGTCCACCATGGTCAGGCCTTGGAAATGGCGGGGCTGGCACCCGACCGGGCGTCCCGGGAGGACGTCATCGGCATCGCGTCCCGCATCAACGACACCCAGGGCCCCGAGATCGACATGATCAACCGGTTCCTCGAGCAGGAGGGCAAGCCGAAGGTCGACCCGGAGACGGCCGACGCGCACCAGGGGATGCCGGGCATGGCCACGCCAGAGCAGCTCAAGGCCCTGCGCGACGCGGACGGCGCGGTGTTCGACGCGCTGTTCCTGCAGATGATGATCGCCCACCACGAGGGTGCGCTGGCCATGGTGGAGGAGGTCCGGGTGAAGGGCCTGAACGTCCGGGTCCAGGAGATCGCCGACGACGTGGCGGTCACGCAGGTGGACGAGATCGACCGCATGCGGGGCATGCTCGGCTAGCCGGGTATTCCGCACATGGGGATTGATCAACTCGGGGTGATCGACGAGTGGGTGTTATTTGATCATCGTGGTCTGGTGGGGTCGACACCGAGTAGGTCCAGCAGTCGGGCTGGTAGTGGTGGTGGTTGAGGAATGCCTGGTGGTTGCCCGTTGACGGCGGGTATGAGGCGGAGCCGGGCCAGTGCTTCGAAGATGAGCCGTCCGGTGGGTTTGGCGGGTCTGCCGGCGTAGAGGCCGTCGAGTGTGGTGTGCGGGGCGATCGCCAGTCTGGCTTGGCGTTCGATCAGGCAGAAGATCAGCAGTGCCAGGCAGATCACGGTGATCAGGGCGGTGATGCGCCGGTTGTTCTTGAGGAACATCGGCGCCACCGCCAGGGGGCCTTTGATGGTGCTGTAGCGGCGTTCCACTACTTCCTGGCCCTTGTAGCGGATCAGGACCTCGCTCGCGTCGGTCGTTGCGGGATCGAGGTTGGTGAGCAGCGCGTACCAGCCGTCGGTGGCTGTCTCGGTGTCCAGTGCGGCTTGGTCGAACCACCACGTGAGGGTGGGTTTGCCGGTGGCGGGATCGGTGCCGGTGGCGGTGGCGAGGTAGGCGGTGACCCGGCGGGCGGCGGTGATCGCGGTGATCCGGGCGGTCACCGCTTTCTCGTCCGGGTAGTGCCGGGATCCCAGACCACGGACCAGCCGGTCGAGGTCGTCGGTGGCGCGGTCGAGTTTCTTGGCCCGTGCGGTGGCCGCGGCGTGTGCTCGGGCGGTGGAGTGCACGAACACCCGCCGCAGCGTGTGCACCGGGTCCCGCTTGCGTTTGCCCGCAATGGTCATCGTGTCCTCGGTGACCCGCCACCGGCCACGTTCGGCGGCGGGTTTGCCCGCGTCGCGTTGCGCGACGTAGTCGACCTCGATGCCAGTGTCGAGGTCCAGCGCGGCCAGCGTCGCGGCCGGGGTGTAGGCTTTCGACGCGGGGGCGATGAACCCGACACCGGCATCGATCATCGCCGAGACGTTGGTGTAGGACACCAGCTTGGAGTCCCCGATCAGCAGAAACTCCCGTGGTTTGGCGATCTTCTGCAGCGCGGTCATCGCCCCCACCACCTGGGCGACCTCCCCAGCACCGCCGTCGTAGGCCCGGTGGAACACCGGTATCCCGCCGTCGCCGGTGGCCGCCATCCCGGCCTGGATCTGCTTCAAATCGGGGCGGCGGTCCTTCGGGTGCCCGAACTTCGGTGCCGGGTGCTCTTCGTCGAGCTGGTCGTAGGCCCCATACAGCGAGATCGAGGTCATGTCCCAATGCAGCCGGGACGTGTCCAACCCGAACACCGTGATCGCCTGCGCACCAACAGATCCCACGATGTGATCGAGCTCGGGGGCGATCGCGTCCAGCGCACGGCCGATCCGGTCGTCGTTGAGCAGCGCGGGATCAATACCGAAGACCTCCTTCACCGCGTGCTCGCGCGCCCAGTCGGTCACCCGGACCAACGGGGCCGGGGAGGTCAACCGGTTCGCGATCAGTGTCTCGATCACCTGCCCGTGGGTCAGATCCGCGAGATCACGTATCGGACAGGCCCGGTCGATGATCCCAGCCAGGTCCAGCCGATGGCAGTAATCAGCCACCACCGGCAACGCACCCAGCGTCTTCTCGACACTCGCCGCGACATACCGGGCCCGCCGCCGTCCACGTTGATCCACAACCAAACACCCTGGCAGACCCCCGACCGAGCCGACCCTCGACCTACCCGATCAACTCACCCGTCTCCATGTGCGGAACACGGGGCTAGCGCATGCCTGGAACGACGCCTTACTGACGTTGAGCGTCAGGAACGACGCCTTCCAGGCATTCGACGGGCCGAAGAGAAACCCGCAGGCCAACTGTCGGGGTCGCTCGATAGCATCGACGCCTGCCGTTTGTCGAGTCATCCGAGTCATCCGAGGAGTAGCCGTGTCCCAGTCGCGCCCGCCCGCCGCCGAACCAGCGCCACGCGTGGTGGTGCCGGCCGGCACCACGGCGGGGACCGCGGTGCGGGAGGCCGGCCTGCCTGGCAAGGGACCGGACGCGATCGTCGTGGTCCGCGACGTCGACGGCCGGCTGCGGGACCTTTCGTGGACCCCCGCGGCCGACGCCCAGGTCGAGGCGGTCGCGGCCGACACCCCCGACGGCCGCTCGGTCATCCGGCACTCGGCCGCCCACGTGCTGGCCCAGGCCGTGCAGCAGCAGTTCCCCGAGGCCAAGCTGGGCATCGGCCCGCCGGTCCGCGACGGCTTCTACTACGACTTCGACGTGGCCAAGCCGTTCACCCCCGAGGACCTGACCGCGCTCGAGAAGCGCATGAAGCAGATCATCAAGTCGGCGCAGCGGTTCTCCCGTCGGGTGGTCGAGTCGGTCGAGGCCGCCAAGACGGAACTCAAGGACGAGCCGTTCAAGCTCGAGTTGGTCGATCTGAAGTCTTCCGAAGACCTGCTTGCAGGGACGAGCGTCAGTGCAGTGGACACCTCCGAGGTCATGGAGGTCGGTGGCGGCGAGCTGACCGTCTACGACAACCTCGACCCCCGCAGTGGCGAGCAGGTCTGGGGCGACCTGTGCCGCGGCCCGCACGTGCCGACCACCAAGCACATCCCGGCGTTCAGGCTCACCCGCGTCGCCGCCGCATACTGGCGGGGGAGTGAGAAGAACCCGCAGCTCCAGCGCATCTACGGCACCGCGTGGGAGTCGACCGAGGCCCAGGACGCCTACCTGGAGCAGCTGGCCGAGGCCGAGCGGCGCGACCACCGCAAGCTCGGCACCGAGCTGGACCTGTTCTCCTTCCCCGACGAGATCGGCTCCGGCCTGCCGGTGTTCCATCCGAAGGGCGGGATCATCCGCCGCGAGATGGAGAAGTACTCGCGCCAGCGGCACGAGGAGTCCGGCTACGAGTTCGTGAACACCCCGCACATCGCCAAGGAGGGGCTGTTCCTCACCTCGGGGCACCTGCCGTACTACGCGGACACCATGTTCCCGCCGGTCAAGTTCGACGACGAGGACTACTACCTCAAGGCTATGAACTGCCCGATGCACCACCTGATCTTCCGGTCGCGCGGGCGGTCCTACCGGGAGCTGCCGCTGCGGCTGTTCGAGTTCGGCACCGTCTACCGGTACGAGAAGTCGGGCGTGGTCCACGGGCTGACCCGGGTGCGCGGGCTGACCATGGACGACTCGCACATCTACTGCACCCAGGAGCAGGCGCCGGGCGAGCTGCGGTCGCTGCTGCGGTTCGTGCTCGACCTGCTGGCCGACTACGGGCTGTCCGACTTCTACCTCGAGCTGTCCACAAAGGGCGACACCGGCAAGTTCATCGGCTCGGACGAGGAGTGGGAGGAGGCCACCGAGACGCTGCGGCAGGCCGCCGTCGACTCGGGGCTCGAGCTGGTGCCCGACCCGGGCGGCGCCGCCTACTACGGGCCGAAGATCTCCGTGCAGGCCAAGGACGCGATCGGCCGGTCGTGGCAGATGTCGACCATCCAGGTCGACTTCAACCACCCGAAGCGGTTCGGGCTGACCTACACGGCGGCCGACGGCTCGCGCCAGCAGCCGGTGGTGCTGCACCGCGCGCTGTTCGGGTCGATCGAGCGGTTCTTCGGGGTGCTGACCGAGCACTACGCGGGTGCCTTCCCCGCGTGGCTCGCGCCGGTGCAGGTGGTGGGGATCCCGATCGCCGACGAGCACGTCGACCACCTGGCGCAGGTGGCCAAGTCGCTGCGGGACCGGGGCGTCCGCGTCGAGGTCGACACCTCCGACGACCGGATGCAGAAGAAGATCCGCAACCACACCACCCAGAAGGTGCCGTTCATGCTGCTGGCCGGCGCCAAGGACGTGGAGGCCGGCGCCGTGTCGTTCCGGTTCCGCGACGGCGGCCAGATCAACGGCGTGCCGGTCGACGTGGCGATCGGGGTGATCGCCGACTGGATCGCTCGGCGGGAGAACGCCTCGCCGTCGGCCGAGACGGTAGTGGTCGAACACTAGGATCGACGGTATGCCCGGTGCGGAGTTCGTGGAGCAGGACGGCGTCGGAGTTCCCGACGCGTTGCAGCGCCTCTGGACCCCGCACCGGATGGCCTACATCAGGGGTGAGAACAAGCCGGCGGACGACGACTCCGACGGCTGCCCGTTCTGCCGGCTGGTCGACCTGGACGACGCCGACGCGTTGATCATCGCGCGTGGCGACCTGGTGTACGGGGTGCTCAACCTGTACCCGTACAACCCGGGCCATCTGATGGTGGTGCCCTACCGGCACGTGGCGGACTACACGGAGCTGACGCCGGATGAGACGGTCGAACTGGCCGAGTTCACCCAACGCGCGATGGCCGCCGGCCGCGCGGTGGCGGCGCCGCACGGGTTCAACATCGGCATGAACCAGGGCGTGATCGCGGGCGCGGGCATCGCCGCGCACCTGCACCAGCACGTGGTGCCCAGGTGGGGCGGCGACGCGAACTTCATGCCGGTGGTCGGTCACACGAAGGTGTTGCCGCAGCTGCTGGGGGAGACCAGGGCGCTGCTCGCCAAAGCCTGGGCCGAGGTGCCCTGAGACATGCGAAACGGCGCGCCTCCAGCTGGTAGGCACGCCGTTTCGATGGCCTTACTCAGGCCTCGGTGCTCTCCGGCTGGACGAGCACGGCCTCGATCTCGATGTGGATCTCGATCTTGTCGCCCACGACGGCCAGGCCGTTCTGGACGCCGTCGAAGTTCACGTTGAAGTCCTTGCGGTTGATCTGCGCGGTGGCCGAGAAGCCGGCGCGGGTGCCGCCCCAGGGGTCGGCGCTGAAGCCGTTGAGCTCGAAGGTCAGCGGCACGACCTTGGTGACGTCCTTCAGGGACAGCTCACCGTCGAGGACGAAGTTCTCGCCGTCCTGGCGGGCGCCGGTCGCCTTGTAGGTCATCTGCGGGTACGACTCGACCTCGAAGAAGTCGGCGGAGCGCAGGTGGCCGTCGCGCTGGTCGCTGTTCGTGGTGATCGAGTCGAGGTCGACACTGATGTCGACGGACGAGTCCAGCGGGTTCTCCGCGGTCACGATCTTCCCCGAGAACTTCGCGAAACGACCACGGACCTTGGTGACCACCAGGTGACGTACGACGAAGCCCACCTCGGAGTGGCTGGCGTCGATGTCCCAGGTGCCCGCTACGTAGCCGGGCAGGTCGATCGCGGTGGCACTGCTCATTGTGGGAAACCCTCCGAAATAGTTGAACAATCAGTTATTGAGCGATCAATCGTCAACGTACACCTTCATGATTGAGAGTTCAACAAGTACACTGGGAGTGTGTCCGAGACCAGATGGCTGAGTGGGTGCGAGCAGGAGATCTGGCGCGCCTTCATGACCGCGGTGGACGGGCTCTCCGATCACTTCGCGCGTCAACTCCAGCGCGACTCGGGGATGCCCCACACCTACTACGAGATCCTCGTCGCCCTGTCCGAGGCGCCGGACCGCACGCTGCGGATGAGTGACCTGGCTGGCGTGCGTGGCTCGTCGCGCAGCCGGCTGTCCCACGCGGTCGCGCGGCTCGAGGAGGAGGGCTGGGTGACCAGGCGCACCTGCCCGACCGACAAGCGCGGCTCGTTCGCCGTGCTCACCGACAAGGGGTTCGCCGCGCTCCAGACCGCCGCGCCCGGCCACGTGACGGCCGTCCGCGAGAAACTGTTCGACGTGCTCACCCCCGAGCAGGTCGAGCAGCTCGGTGAGATCAGCAAGGCGATCCTCCACGGGCTCGACTCGCCGCCCACGGCGTGCACCCGGCCGACCACCTCCGGTCCGCGTGCCGAGCAGCACGGACACGTGGCCGGCTGACCACCTGATTCGAGGCGGGTCGGCGGGGCACTAGGAGGGTGTGCGAATAGGGTCGGGGGCCGCCATGCCCTATTTGCACACCCTCTAGGCTGCGGGCACAGTCCGCACGCCGCCCCGTCGATAAGGGCTCGACCGACCCATGCTGAATATCTTCGCCCGAGCCTCCGTCTCGCGCGTCACCGATCCCATGGGGATCTGGCTCGTGCGCATGGGGATGACCCCGAACGCGATGACCCTGTTCGGCACGGCGGGTGCCATCGGGTTCGCGCTGTGGCTGTTTCCCACCGGACATCTGCTGGCCGGCACGTTCACCGTGTGGGGCTTCGTGATGCTCGACCTGCTCGACGGCGCCATGGCACGCGCGCGTGGCGGCGGCACGAAGTTCGGCGCGGTCCTCGACTCCACCTGCGACCGGATCGCCGACGGCGCGCTCATGGCCGCCATCGCCTGGTACGGCTTCGAGGTCGCGCAGAGCCCGAGCCTGGCGGCGGCCGCGCTGATCTGCCTGGTTCTCGGCCAGGTCATCTCCTACATCAAGGCCCGCGCGGAGGCCGCCGGCCTCACGGCGAACGTCGGCCTGGTCGAACGCGCGGAGCGGTTGATCATCGCCCTGGTGGGCACCGGTCTGACCGGGCTCGGCGTTCCCTACGCGGTGGACGTCGCGTTGTGGCTGCTGGTCGCCGGGTCGGTCATCACGGTGGTCCAGCGCTTGGTGGCCGTCCGCGCGTCGGCCGAGGAGTCCGGCGCATGAGTGGGATGGGGCACAAGACCGCCGACCTCGCCTACGCCGCCGGGTGGCGACTGGTGCGCGGGGTGCCGGCGCCGATGGCCCGTGGCGCGTTCCGGCTGGCCGCCGATCTCGCCGCCCGCCGCAACGGCGCCGGCACCCGGCAGTTGCGCAAGAACCTCGCGCGGGTGGTGCCGAAGGCCGGGGCGAGTGAGCTGGACGCGCTCGTCCGCGACGGGCTGCGTTCCTACGCCAGGTACTGGATGGAGACGTTCCGGCTGCCCAGCATGGACACGAAGGCCATCGTCGCGAAGCTCGACGAGGAGTTCGTGGGCCGGCCGCTGCTCGACGCGGCGCTCGACCGCGGCAAGGGCCTGATCTGCGCGTTGCCGCACACGGGCAACTTCGACGTCTCCGGTGTCTGGCTGGTGGAGAAGTACGGCTCGTTCACCACGGTCGTCGAACGGCTGCGGCCCGAGTCGCTCTTCCAGCGGTTCACCGCCTACCGCGAGTCGCTGGGCTTCGAGATCCTGGCGGCCGGCGACCAGAGCGCCTACCGGACCCTGATCGAGCGGCTGCGGCAGAACAAGATCGTGTGCCTGCCGGCCGACCGCGACCTGTCGAGCCGTGGCGTGCCGGTCACGTTCTTCGGTGAGCGGACGAAGATGCCCGCCGGGCCGGCGCGGCTGGCGGCGCTCACCGGTGCGCAACTGGTGGTGGTGGACAACTGGTTCACCGATGATGGTTGGGGCGTGCGGGTGCACAGCCCGACCCTCGTGCACGGCCGCGAGGAGGTGGCCGCCGCCACCCAGCACATGGCCGACGCGTTCGCCGCCGACATCGCGGCCAACCCGGTGGACTGGCACATGGTGCAGAAGCTGTGGCTGGCCGACCTGGCGGACGGGGACGTGCCGGCCGAGGGGGCGCGGGAACCCCGGTGAGGATCGGCGTGGTGTGCCCGTACTCCTTCGAGATTCCCGGAGGAGTGCAGGCGCACGTGGTCGACCTGGCCAAGGCGTTGCGGCAGAAGGGCCACGACGTCGAGGTGCTCGCGCCGGCCGACGAGGACACCCCGCTGCCGGAGTTCGTGCGACCGACCGGGCGTTCCGTGGGGATCCCGTACAACGGCTCGGTGGCGCGCCTGTCGTTCGGGCCGGTGTCCTACGCCCGGGTGCGGCGCTGGATCCGGGACCACGACTTCGACGTGCTGCACCTGCACGAGCCGACCACGCCGAGCCTGTCGCTGCTGGCGTTGATGCTCGCCGACGGCCCGATCGTGGCCACCTTCCACACCTCCACCTCGCGGTCCCGCACGCTGTCGGCGTTCCAGGTGGTGCTCCGGCCCTTCCTCGAGAAGATCACGGCGCGGATCGCGGTGTCCGCGCTCGCCCGCCGAGTACAGGTCGAGCACCTCGGCGGGGACGCGGTGGAGATCCCCAACGGCGTGGACGTCGACTTCTTCGCCCGCGCCGAGCCGTTGCCCGGCTACCCGCGCGACGGCGGCACCGTCGGGTTCGTCGGCCGGTTCACCGAGCCACGCAAGGGAATGCCGGTACTGCTCGACGCGCTGCGCCGGCTGCTGCCCGAGTTCCCCGAGCTGCGACTGCTGGTCGTGGGCGGCGGGGACCAGGACGAGTTGAAGCGGCAGGCGGGCAGCGGGCTGGCCGACCGGCTGGTGCTGCTGGGCCAGGCGGACGACGAGACGAAGGCGCGTGCGCTGCGCAGCGTCGACGTGTACTGCGCGCCGAACACCGGCGGCGAGAGCTTCGGGATGATCCTCACGGAGGCGATGTCGGCCGGCGCCGCCGTGGTGGGCAGCGATCTTGACGCGTTCCGGCGTGTGCTCGACGACGGGCGGTCCGGGGTGTTGTTCGGTGTGGGCGACCCGGCTGCGCTCGCGGAAGCGTTGCGCGGCATGCTTGTCGCTCCGGCACGCCGGGCGGAACTCGTCGCGGCGGCGCGACAGCGCGTCGCGATCTTCGACTGGCCGGTGCTCGCCGGGCAGGTGCTGCGGGTGTACGAGCAGGCGATCGCCGCGGATCCGCGGCACGTCGTCGAATCCGGGTGATCTTGGGTGAGGGTGCTGTGGGTTTACTGATCACGCTGCTTGTCGTTGTCATCGTCGTGGCGCTGGTCGGGTTGTGGCTGGCCGCGACCGCGAACCGCCTCGACCGGCTGCACGTGCGGACCGACGCCGCGTGGGCGGCGCTCGACGCGGCACTGGCCAGGCGGGCCGTGGTGGCCCGCGCGGTCGCCGCCGCGCTGCGGATCACCGACGTCGGCGCGGACGCGTTGCGGGCGGTGGCCGAGCGCGCCGAGCAGACCACCCGCGCCGAGCGCGAGGAGGCGGAGAACAAGCTGTCGCTGGAGCTCGCGGGACTCGACCGGACGAAGGTGCCGCTCGCGTTGGCGGCCGAGCTGATCGACGCCGAGCAGCGCGTGGTGATCGCCCGGCGGGTGCACAACGACGCGGTCCGCGACACGCTCACGCAGCGCCGCCGCCGGGTGGTCCGCTGGCTCAAGCTGGCCGGCACCGCGTCGCAGCCGGAGTACTTCGAGATCGTCGAGCCGGCGCTTACCGGTGAGCCGGGCGCGGCGCCGCTGCCCCGCCCGTCCGCGCGCGTGCTCCTGATCGACGACGCGCGCCGGGTGCTGCTGTTCTCCGGGCACGACCCGGTGCGCCCGGAGAGCAAGTTCTGGTTCACGGCCGGCGGCGGCGTCGAGCCGGGGGAGGACCTGCGCTCGGCCGCGCGCCGGGAACTGGCCGAGGAGACGGGGCTTCGGTTGGAGGACACGAACCTGGTCGGCCCGATGTGGCGGCGCCGGGTGGCGTTCAGCTTCGACGGCCGCACCTACGACGGCGAGGAGTGGTTCTTCCTGGCCGACCTCGGCACCGGGGTGGAGGTGGACACGTCGGGCTTCACCGAGCTGGAGAACCGCACGGTGGAGGGCCACCGCTGGTGGACGGTCGACGAGCTGCGCGCCACCGAGGAGACCATCTACCCGGTGCAGCTGCCGACTCTCCTCCCCACGGCACTGACGTCCACTTGGGACGGCACGGTCCGCACAGTCCGCTGAGTCGTACCGTTTCGACAGCGAGTCGTACCGTTTCGACACGCCGAGATGTGCGGCATGCGGGCCATAACGTACGACTCAGCGTCGAAAACGTACGACTCGGTGTCCATAACGTACGACTCGGCGTCGAGACGGTACGACTCGTGGGTTAGGTGACCTGGGCCGCCAGGGACTCGGGGATCGGGTCGAAGCGGCTGAAGGCACGGGTGAACGTGGCCGAGCCGGAGGTCATCGAACGCAGGTCGATGGCGTAGCGCAGCAACGCGGTCGCCGGGACCTCGGCACGCACGATGCTGTAGCCGGGCACCGAGTCCGCCTCCGTGCCCAGCACCCGGCCGCGGCGGCCGGACAGGTCGCCGAGCACGGTGCCCAGATGGTCGTCCGGCAGCCGCACGGTCACCGCGTCCACCGGTTCCAGCAACGAGATCCGCCCGTTCGCGGCCGCGTCCTTCAGCCCGAGCGCGCCGGCCGTCTGGAACGCCGCGTCCGACGAGTCGACGCTGTGTGCCTTGCCGTCGAACAGGGTCACGCGGATGTCGACCACCGGGTGCCCGGCCGACAGGCCCTTCTCCAGCTGCGCCCGCACGCCCTTCTCCACCGAGCTGATGAACTGGGACGGCACGGAACCGCCGACCACCTTGTCCACGAACTCGAACCCGGAGCCGACGGGCAGCGGTTCGACGTCGAGATCGCACACGGCGTACTGGCCGTGCCCGCCGGACTGCTTCACGTGCCGGCCCTTGCCCCGTGCCTTGGTGGCGAACGTTTCGCGCAGCGCCACCTTCACCGGCTCGGTGTCCACCTCGGCGCCGCCGGCGCGCAACCGGGCCAGCACCACGTCCGCGTGGGCCTCGCCCATGCACCACAGCACCAGTTGATGGGTCTCGGAGTTGCGCTCCAGCCGCAGGGTCGGATCGCCGGCCACGAGCCGGGAAAGGTTGCGCGACAACGTGTCCTCGTCGCTGCGGGTCTTGGCCACCACGGCCACCGGCAGCAGCGGCTCCGGCATCTGCCACGGCGTCATGAGCAGCGGCCGGTCCGGACTCGACACGGTGTCGCCGGTCTCGGCCGACCCCAACTTGGTCAACGCGCAGATGTCGCCCGCCACGCAGTAGGGCACTTCGCGCAGGCTCGAGCCGAGCGGGGAGTAGATGTGCGCGACGCGCTCGTCGACGTCGTGGTCCTCGTGGCCCCGGTCGGCCATGCCGTGGCCGGAGATGTGCACCGGGCGTTCCGGGCGCAGCGTCCCGGAGAACACCCGGACGAGCGACACCCGGCCGACGTAGGAGTCGATGGCCGTGCGCACGACCTCGGCCACCAGCGGGCCGTCCGGGTCGGCCGCCAGCTTGTCCTGCGGGTGTTCCTGGGGGTCGGTCACGTCGGGCACATTGTGTTCGAGCGGGGACGGGAACGCGCCGGTCAGCGCTTCGAGCAGCTCGGCCAGCCCGACACCCGTGGCCGCGCAGACGGGGATGACCGGGTGGAACGAGCCGCGTGCCACGGCCGTCTCGAGGTCGGCGATGAGGATGTCGTGGTCGATGTCCTCGCCCTCGAGATAGCGCTCCATGAGGGTCTCGTCCTCGCTCTCCGCGATGATCCCCTCGATCAGCTCGTTGCGGGCCTCCGCCATGGTGGCCAGGTCCGCCGGATCGGGTTCGGCGATGGCCGGCGGGTAGCCGTCCGAATAGTCGAACAGGCGATGGGTGATCAGCCCCACCAGCCCGGGGCGCCCGGTGGCCGGCAGGTAGAGCGGCAGGACCCCGGCGCCGAACGCCTCCTGGCAGGCGGCCATCTCGGCGGCCACGTCGGCCCGCTGGTGGTCCAGCCGCGCGATCACCACGGCGCGCGGCATGCCGACCGCCGCGCACTCGTCCCACAGCGCGGTGGTCGCCGGGTCCACGCCCTCGGCCGCGCACACCACGAACAGCGCCGCGTCCGCCGCGCGCAGCCCGGCCCGGACCTCGCCCACGAAGTCCGCATAGCCGGGGGTGTCGATGAGGTTGATCTTGACGTCGTTGTACACGAGCGGCGCGACGGACAGGCCGACCGAGCGCTGCTGGCGTTGCGCCGCGGGGTCGTGGTCGCACACGGTGGTGCCGTCGGTCACCGACCCGGCCCTGGTCAGCACTCCGGCGGCGGTGAGCAGTGCCTCGGTGAGCGTGGTCTTGCCCGAACCGGACGGCCCGACGAGAACGATGTTCCGGACCCTGGCCGGATCGTCCACAGCGACCGCGGCTCCGCCGTTGCCGTTGTCTCCTTGCTTGCTTGCCATTGGCAGTCACCCTTCCCGTACGGACCCCGCTGTCTGTCGGAATGTTGTGTCTGATCTCACACCTGTTTACCAGCTTCTACAAGCGGTCGTCGACGCTGTGTCACGAGGTGATCACCAGTTGATCGACGCTGCCGAAGTGGACTGCCGAGATACCTCCGAATTGGCCCCGAGGTGGTATCCACATCGCTCCTACACTCAGTTGCACATCGACGTGTGAAAGGAACTCGGGTGACTGACATTTCGACCGCTGACACCGGAACCGCCACCGGAACGGCGCGGGTCAAGCGCGGTATGGCGGAGATGCTCAAGGGCGGTGTGATCATGGATGTGGTCACCGCGGAGCAGGCCAAGATCGCCGAAGACGCCGGCGCGGTCGCGGTCATGGCACTCGAGCGCGTGCCCGCCGACATCCGCGCGCAGGGCGGCGTCGCGCGGATGAGCGACCCGGACCTGATCGACGCGATCATCAACACGGTGTCCGTTCCCGTGATGGCGAAGGCGCGCATCGGCCACTTCGTCGAGGCGCGGGTTCTCCAGTCACTCGGCGTGGACTACGTCGACGAGTCCGAGGTGCTCACCCCGGCCGACTACGCCAACCACATCGACAAGTGGCAGTTCACCGTGCCGTTCGTGTGCGGGGCGACCAACCTGGGCGAGGCGCTGCGCCGGATCACCGAGGGCGCGGCCATGATCCGTTCCAAGGGCGAGGCCGGCACTGGTGACGTGTCCAACGCGACCACGCACATGCGCAAGATCCGCGGCGAGATCAAGAAGCTGACCTCGTTGCCCGAGGACGAGCTTTACGTGGCGGCCAAGGAACTGCAGGCGCCGTACGAGTTGGTGCGCGAGGTGGCCTCGCTCGGCAAGCTGCCGGTCGTGCTGTTCACCGCCGGCGGCATCGCCACCCCCGCCGACGCGGCCATGATGATGCAGCTCGGCGCTGAGGGCGTGTTCGTCGGCTCGGGCATCTTCAAGTCCGGTGACCCGGCCAAGCGTGCCGAGGCGATCGTGAAGGCCACGGCGTTCCACGATGACCCGGACGTCATCGCGAAGGTGTCCCGCGGGCTCGGCGAGGCCATGGTCGGCATCAACGTGGAGGACGTTCCCGAACCGCACCGCCTGGCCGACCGCGGCTGGTGACCAGAGGCCGCCCTCGTTGCGCGGCCTCTTGCGGTCCGGGCCGTTTTGGTACCGATCCGAATCCGGTTCAGACGTGCTCGGAGACCATGACGGCGGCCGTGCCCGGCTCGAGTGCCTCGAAGACGTGCTCGAGGTCGGCCGGGTAGGCCATGTAGTCACCGGGTGCCAGCTCGATCGGTTCGCCGGTGAGTCCGACCCGCGCACGCCCGGAGCACAGCACCACGTGCTCCACCACTCCGGGCATGTGCGGGTCGGACTCCCGCGCCGAACCCGGCTCGGCGGTGATCAGGTAGATGTCGCGGCGCGCGTTCGGTGGGCTGGACGCCAGCAGGGTCGCCACGTAGTCCGCTCGCTCGGAGTGGACCGCGGGCCCCTCGCCGGCCCGGATCACCTGGACCTTCGGCCGGGACGGCTCGACCAGCCGGCTGAACGGCACGTCGAGCGCGGTCGACAGCGCCCACAGGGTCTCCACGCTCGGGTTGCCGCTCGCCGACTCCAGCTGCGACAGCGTCGACTTCGCGATTCCCGCCCGTTTCGCCAGCTCGGACAGCGACAGCCCGGTCCGCTCGCGCTCGCGCCGCAACGAGAACGCGATGACCTCGAGGGGTGCGCCCCGCGGGTGTTCCGACACGACGAGCCACCTTCCGTGTTCGCTCTGCAAGTACGATCGTTCGCCTTGACGAACGGCCGCCATCTGTTCACTATAAGAGCCATGCGTTCGATCTGGCGAACCCTGACTCCCGAACTCCGGCGTGACATCTTCGCGCTGGCCGGCGCGTGCTCCGTGGTGGGCCTGTCGTTCGGCGCCATCGCGGCTTCCTCCGGGCTTGCCTGGTGGGAGCCGTCGGTGGTGTCCGTGCTGGTCTTCGCCGGCGGGGCGCAGTTCATGCTGGTCGGTGTCATCGCCGCCGGCGGCGGTGTGGTGGCGGCCGTGCTCGGCGCGCTCGTGCTGAACCTCCGGCATCTGCCGTTCGGCCTGGCCATCGGCGACGTCATCGGCAAGGGCCTGCTGGCCAAGCTGGTGGGCAGCCACCTGATGACCGACGAGACGGTCGCGTTCGCCATGGCCCAGCGCGACCCGCGGCGCGCGCGGGCCGTGTTCTGGGTGTGCGGCGTGGCGCTGTTCCTCATGTGGAACGTCGGCACGCTCGTCGGCGCCCTGGCCGGCCAGGTCATCGGCGACACCGACACGTTCGGCCTGGACGCGGCGTTCCCCGCCGCACTGCTCGCGCTGGTCCTGCCGTCGCTGAAGCAGGCGAGGGTGCGCAACGCGGCGCTGCTCGGCGCGGTGGTCGCGTTGGCCGCCACGCCGTTCGTGCCGGCCGGGGTGCCGGTGCTGCTGTCCCTGGTCGGCCTGGTGGTGCTGATCCGCCCGGCCAAGCCGGCCGTGGAGGAGAAGGAAGAGGTGTCGGCATGATCACGGCCGTTCTGGTGCTGGCGGTCGGCACCTACCTGATCCGGGTCGCCGGCCCGCTGCTGCGGACCCGGCTGGCCCGCTCGACCGGCAACGAAGCGGCGACGCTGCCGCCCCGCGCGACGGAGCTGATGTCGGCGGCGGCCACCGTGCTGTTGGTGGCGCTGATCGCCACCTCGTCGTTCACCGACGGCCGCGACTTCGCGGGCGTCGCCCTGCCGGCCGGGGTGCTCGCCGGCGGGATCCTCGCGTGGCGGCGGGCGCCGTTCGTGGTGGTCGTCCTCGTGGCGGCGGCCGTGGCGGCCGGCCTGCGAGCAGTCGGAGTCCCCTAGCCAGAGGGTGCGCAATGAGGGCTGGCGGCACCGCCAGGAACCACCTCGATCACGACGGGCATCCACCGACCCTCATTGCGCACCTGCGCACCCTCTAAGCTGGGTGAACAAGGATTTCAGGAGGTCAACGGGTGTCCGACGGCCAACCGCGAATTGGCGTGCTGGCGCTGCAGGGGGACGTGCGGGAGCACGTGGCCGCCCTGCGGGTCAGTGGCGCGGAGCCGGTCCCGGTCCGCCGGGCCACCGAGCTGTCCGAAGTGGACGGCCTGGTCATCCCCGGCGGGGAGTCCACCACCATGTCCCGGCTGCTCGACATCTTCGAGCTGCTGGAGCCGCTGCGCGAGCGGGTGGCGGCCGGCATGCCGACCTACGGTTCGTGCGCCGGCATGATCCTGCTGGCGGCCAAGGTGCTCGACGGTCGCGAGGACCAGCACCAGCTCGGCGGGCTGGACGTGATCGTCCGGCGCAACGCCTTCGGTCGGCAGGTGGACTCGTTCGAGGAGGACCTGTCGTTCACCGGGGTGCCGGGCGGTCCGGTGCACGCCGTGTTCATCCGCGCGCCGTGGGTGGAGTCGGCCGGACCGGAGGTCGAGGTGCTCGCCAGGGTCAGCGATGACCCTGAGGTGCCAGGTGGTGAGGTGGCCGCCGGTAGGATCGTCGCCGTTCGGCAGGGTCCCGTGCTCGCCACCTCGTTCCATCCGGAGCTGACGGGTGACACCCGGGTCCACCGCCTGTTTGTGGAAATGGTGACGGAGGAGCAGTGAGCGAGCTTGCGAGCGAACCAGTATCACAGGGCGACCGCGAGCGGCGTCCCGGAGCCTGCGAGGGGGCGTCGTGAGCGGCCACTCAAAGTGGGCGACGACAAAGCACAAGAAGGCCGCCCTGGATGCCAAGCGGGGCAAGCTTTTCGCCAAGCTGATCAAGAACATCGAGGTGGCCGCGAGAACTGGTGGCGGCGACCCCGAGGGCAACCCCACGCTGTTCGACGCCATCGTCAAGGCCAAGAAGAACTCCGTCCCGCAGGACAACATCGAGCGGGCGCGCAAACGCGGCGGTGGCGAGGAGGCGGGTGGCGCCGACTGGCAGACGATCATGTACGAGGGCTACGGGCCCAACGGCGTGGCCGTGCTGATCGAGTGCCTCACCGACAACCGCAACCGCGCGGCCAGCGAGGTCCGCACGGCCATGACCCGCAACGGCGGCAACATGGCCGACCCGGGTTCGGTGTCCTACCTGTTCAACCGCAAGGGCGTGGTGATCCTCCCGAAGAACGACCTCTCCGAGGACGACGTGCTCATGGCCGTCCTCGAGGCAGGGGCCGAGGAGGTCAACGACCTGGGGGAGAGCTTCGAGGTGGTCTCCGAGGCCACCGACCTGGTGGCCGTGCGTAAGGGCCTCCAGGAGGCGGGCTTCGACTACGACTCGGCCGAGGCGAGCTTCCTGCCGTCGCTCAGCGTGCCCCTCGACGCCGACGGTGCGCGCAAGGTCTTCCGCCTGATCGACGCCCTCGAGGACAGCGACGACGTGCAGAACGTGTACGCCAACTTCGATGTCTCCGACGACGTCATGGCTGAGGTCGACGCTTAGTGGTCGGCGCTGGAAGTCCTTCGTGGGTATCGGGGGATCCAGGTTTTCGCTGGGCGTGCGGCCGGAAGGTCGCGGAGCGGAGCTTGCGGAGCGACCATCGTCTCGTACTGGTTGTACTCGGGCCTTTCGGCCGTGCGTCCAGCGGGAAGCTGGGCCGTCGAGACCCCTGGAGGACTTCCGGCGCCGACCACCTAGGCCGCGCTGAACGTGATCAGTGAACCTCCACTGGTTGGGCCGCGGTGAGTTCGGCGAGTCGGTCCCGTGCCCGGGCCGCGTCGTCCACGCGGCCGCGGGCGGCGACGACCCCATCCGGACGGATCACGAGAAAGTCCGTACGGGAGCAGCCCGGCATGTCGCGCAGCGACGGTGCGGGGAGTTCGGGTACCCCTGGCACGCCGAGGACCGGGTCGGCAGCCGCATGCAGGACACGCCAGCCGTCGGTTCGGCTCGCCGGCAGCCGGAGCGAGCGGGCCAGCTCGGGGGTCACGGGTGTGCCCGTGCGCAGCGCCCCGCGGTCCTCCCCGGGCGCCGGCTCGCACAGCGCCGTCGAGGAGGCCGCGTCGTAGTGCAGCCGCCGCCCGGCCATGACCGGTAGGTAGGCACGCTCGATCAGGCCGGTGCGGTGTGCGAGCCGGAACGCGATGTTCCGCGCGGCCACGAGCGCGGGCGCCTTGACAGTCCATGCGCGGGTCTGGACATCGGTGTCGCGGAGCACCCGCGTGGCCACCGGCTGACGCTCGGGGGTGTAACTGTCGAGCAGCTCGTACGGTGCACGTCCGTCGATCACCTCCGCTAGTTTCCAGGCCAGGTTGTGCGCGTCCTGCAGACCGGTGTTGAGGCCCTGGCCGCCGGCGGGACTGTGCACATGCGCGGCGTCGCCGACGAGGAAGGCCCGGCCGAGTTGGAAGGTCTCCGCCTGCCGGCAGTGGACGCGGAACCCGCTGCACCACTGCGGGTCCCGCAGGCGCAGTCCGCCCGGGCCTCGTTCGTCGACCAGGCGTTGGACGAAGTCGACGTCCACGTCGGTCTCCGGCGGGCGCGGGACGCTGGCGAAGAACCGGTAGAGCCCGCCTGGCAGTGCGACGACGACGAGCACACCGCGCGAGCTCTGGAAGTAGTGCGCCTCGTCCGGTGCCAGTTGTCCGTCCACATAGGCGTCGGCCAGCACGAAGTGGCTGGGATAGGTCGACCCCGAGAAGGCGATGCCCAGTTGGGCGCGGACGGTGCTGCCCGCGCCATCGCACCCGACGACCCACCGGTGCGACGAGCGTTCGATGTGCCCGTCCGGATGTTCGAGGATCGCGGTGAGGTCCTGACTGTTCGCCGGGTCGCCGGAGAAGTCGAACTTGTCGAGAGCGAGAAGCCGGACACCGCGTTCGACTTCGCCACCGAGGTCGGTCACCGCACCGCGCAGCATGTCCTCCGTGCTCGCCTGTGGCAGCGCCCTGGACGCAAGCTCGGTGGGGAACCGGATGTCGACGAGTTCGCGGCCCTCCGAGTAGTAGCGGAACGCGTCGATGCGGATGCTGCGCCGTTCGGCCTCGCCTGCGAGACCGAGCCCGGCGAGCACGTCCATGGTGCGTGGCCACAGCAGCAGCGCCTTGGAGTAGGGGACGGGGGCGGGCGCACGCTCCACGACCCGCACCGAAACACCACGGTTGATCAGCTCGCACGCCATGAGCAGGCCGGTCGGCCCGCCCCCGACGACGAGGACGTCGGCACCATCAGGACTGGGCATCGGGGTTCTCCCTTCCGCTTGAGTCGGCCCTGGAGTCAGCCGAGCTGGATTCCGATCATGACGATGGTCGAGTCGCCCACGTTGCGCATGGAGTGCCGGAACGGCCCGCTCTCCAGGTTGTTGAACTTGACCTGCCCGGTGGTCAACTCGACGTCGGTGCCGGCGCCGTCCGCTGATGTCGACCGTGCTCGTCCGCCGGAAACGACCACGGTCAGCCACGGGATCCGATGCGTGTGCGCCGGTCGTTCCTCGCCCGGAGCGAGCCGCTCGGTCCACGCCCGGACGCCGGAGAACGTCCCGGAGACCTGAACCTCGAGTGGTGCGCCGAGTTCCTGCCAGGGGCCCGTCGCGCTGACTCGGGTCGGGTGGGTCGTCGGATGAGTCATGAAAACTCCTCGAACTCCTCAGAACCGGCTGCCGACGGCGGCCGGAACCGCGTCCAGCTCGGCGAGATCGTCGGTGTCCAGGACCAGATCGGCGGCGCCCACGTTGTCCTCGATGTGGGCGAGCCGGGTGCTGCCGGGGATCGGCACGACCGTGTCGTCCAGGGCGAGCAGCCAGGCGAGCGCGACCTGTGCCGGGGTCGCGCCGTGGCGGTCCGCGACCCGGCGCACGACGTCGACGATGCGGAGGTTCTCGTCGATGGCGTCGTCGGCGAAGCGCGGCATCTGGGACCGGAAGTCGTTGGGGGGCAACTGGTCCGCGCGGGTTATCGAGCCGGTCAGGAAACCTCGGCCGAGAGGCGAGAACGGCATGAATCCGACGCCGTGTGCGCGGCACCAGGGCAGGACTTCGGCCAGTGGGTCACGTGACCACAAGGACATTTCCGACTGCAGCGTCGCGATCGGGTGAACGGTGGCCGCGCGATCGAGGTCCTCGACGGTCGCCTCGGAGAGCCCGATGTGCCGGACCTTGCCGGCGGCCACGAGCTCGCTCATCGCTCCCCACGTCTCTTCGATCGGCACCTCGGGGTCCACCCGGTGCAGCTGGTAGAGGTCGACGTACTCCACGCCGAGCCGCAGTAAGCTCGCGTCACAGGACACCCGGACGTGTTCGGGGCGTCCGTTCGGCGTGACCTTCACCTTCTCGGGGTACAGGTCCATGTCCGGGACGAGCCCGACCTTGGTGGCGAGCACCACCTCGTCGCGCCGGCCCACCAGCGCGGACCCGACGAGCTTCTCGTTCAGGAACGGACCGTAGAGATCGGCCGTGTCGAGGAGGGTGATGCCCAGGTCGAGGGCTCGGTGGATGACGCGGAGCGACTCGGCGTCGTCGCGCTCGGCGGCGTTGTAGACCCAACTCATGCCCATGCACCCCAGTCCGAGTGCCGAGGTGACGAGGCCGCTGGTGCCCAGCTTGCGGGTATGCATAACTCTCCTTCTCTTTGTGGGAACAGCTCAGTACGGCGCGGTGGGTGTGAGGATCCGCCGCGGGTTGTCGACGAGCATCGTGCGCA
This sequence comes from uncultured Actinomycetota bacterium, assembly GCA_963826035.1. GTDB lineage: Bacteria > Actinomycetota > Actinomycetes > Mycobacteriales > Pseudonocardiaceae > Actinophytocola. Next base: position 231,673 of record CAWGVZ010000015.1, read on the forward strand.
ACTGGTCCTCGGTGACTCCTCGGTCGCGCAACGCCGGCAGTACGCGGTCGTGCAGGTGGATGTAGTCCCAGTCCGGCATCAGGGATGCGCGACTGTCCTCCGGGAAGTAGTCGATGAAGCAGGGACAGTCGTGGGACAGGATCATCCGGTCCGCGAAGCCCTGCTCGGCGAGGTCGGCGACGATGCGGACCCGTTCGTCGTGCGGGGTGATGATGTCCATGCCGAAGCGGTCCATGCCGATGAACGAGCCCCCGTCCATCAGCTCGCGCAGATAGTCGTAGTCGGACGTGTCGCCGCTGTGTCCAATCACGACATTCGACAGGTCGACGCCCTCGTCCGCGAGAACACGTTGTTGTGCCAACCCGTTGCGGACCATCGCGTTCGAGTGGGTGGTGATCGGCACGCCTGTCTCGCGGTGGGCCTGGGCCACCGCCCGTAGCACCCGCTCGACGCCGGGCGCGATCTCGGGCTCCTCGGTGGCGCATTTCAGCATCGTCGGCCGTACTCCCGTGTCGTCGATGCCGTCCCGGATCTCGTGAACGAACAGTTCGGTCATCGGGTCCGGCCCGTCGAACAGCTTGCCGGGGCCGCGGAAGAGGAAGTGGAAAGGCTCGTCATGGAAGGTGTAGACACCGGTGGCGACGATGATGTTGATGTCCACCTCCGCGGCGACCTTCGCCACGCGTGGGATGTAGCGACCCTGGCCCAGCGCGGTCATGTCGACGATCGTCCGCACCCCGCGCTCGGCGGCCTCACCGAGCCGGCGGACGGCGTCGGCTATGTGGGCGTCCTCGTCGAAGAGTGTGGCGTCGTTCTGGACGAACTCGGGGGACAACACGAAGAGGTGCTCGTGCATGAGGGTCTCACCGAGTTCGTCCGCCGGCACTGGCCCGCGAACGGTGGGCACGGTCGGTTGGTCGGTCATGATGTGACCCTTTCCTGGTCGACGGTCGGATGAGTGATGCGGCGGTGATGAGGCGGGTGGGAGCGGAGGTGCGCGCGTGCCCAGGCCGCCAGGGCCAACAGCACGAACCCGGCGCCCACCGCGCAGGCCCAGGGCCAGCCACCCGCCAGGTACGCGGCCGCGCCGGCCGCGGATCCCGCGGCGCCGCCGATGAAGTAGCTGGTCATGTACACGGTGGTCAGCCGGGCTTTCACGCCAGAGCTCAGGCCGTAGATCGAGTTCTGGTTGAGCAGGTGGGCCGATTGGACGGCGGCGTCGAGTACCAGCACCCCGATGATCACCAGCGCGAGCGCGTCCGCGCCGATGCCCAGCAGCGCGAACGACAGCAGGAGCGCGAGTAGCGCCGCCCCGGTGACCGCCGGGTTCCACCGGGCGGAGATCCACCGCCCGCTGAACCAGGCGCCGGCGACACCGGCGACACCGACGAGGGCGAACAGCCCGATCCCGGTCTCGCTGAACCGGTACGGCGGCGCCGCCAGGAGGAACGCGATGGTGGTCCAGAGCACGTTGAACGCGCCGTACACGGCGGCGCCGATGAACGAACGCGATCGAAGCACCGGCTCGCGTCCGATGAGAGTGACAATGGCTCGAAGCTGGTCCCGGTAGCGGACGCTGATCTCCGGTGGGGCCGCGGTCAGCGTCCGCGAGATGACGACACCCGCGCCGACCATCAACACGGCGGCCACGGCGAACATGCCGCGCCAGCCGAGCGCGCCGGCCACCGTTCCGGCCACCACCCGGGAGAGCAGGACACCGATCAGCATCGCGCTGAGCAGCGTTCCCAGCACCCGCCCGCGTTGCTCGTCGGTCGCCACCGTGGCCGCGAAGGGAACGAGGATCTGCACCCCGACGGAACTCAGGCCGACCACGACGGCCGCGGCGGTGAGCGCGGGCAGGGACGGCGCCAGAGCCATGGCCGCGAGGGCGACGGCGTCGACGGCGAACAGTCCGGTGACGAGCGGCCGGCGGGACACCATGTCCCCCAGCGGGACGATCAGGAGCAGACCGGCCGCGTAGCCGGCCTGCAGCAGCGCCGATGCGGATCCGGTGGACGACTCGTTCGATCCGAAGTCCACCGCGATGGTGCCGAGCAGCGGCTGCAGGTAGTAGAGGTTTGCCACGGTCACCGCGCACGTGACCGCCAGTAGAAGTACGAAGCGGGGGGAGGCCCCGTGAGTGCCGCCGACGGGCGTCACCGTGTCTCCTTCCGTCTGTGGGCGGGCTTCACCAGTCGATGAGCGTCAACCCGATGGCCATCCCACCGCCGAACGTGGCCACGAGTACCGGCTCGCCGGGCTCGATGTGCGGTGCGGCGTCGGCGAGGGTGATCGGCACGGAAGCCGCTCCCGTGTTGCCGTAGCGCTCCACCGTCTGGTGAAAACGCGCGTTGGGCAGTCCCAGCCTCGGGACGAGGTCATCGATCAGCCGGCCGTTGGCCTGGTGCGTGACGAGGTGCCGGATCGAGTCCGCGGGAACGTCGTGGTCGGTCAGGAACTCGCGCACCGCCCCGGGGACGGTTTCCGCGACGTAGTCCTGGACGCCACGCCCGTTCATCGTGAACCAGTGGGCGCCGGCCCGGACGGACTCGACGGTCGCCGGGATGCGACTGCCGCCGGCCGGCACCTTGATGAGGTCGTGCGCCGATCCGGCCGTCAACAGCCGGATCGCGCGGATTCCCCGCGCGGTTCGTGGTGCCGGGATCTTCTCGGTGTGCGACCCGATCACCACCGCACCGGCGCCGTCGCCGAACAGGACCGCCGTCCGGCGATCGGTCGGGTCGAGGATCCGGGAGTACACGTCGACGCCGATCACGAGCGCGTGTCCGCCGCGGGTGGCGATCATGTCGCGGCCGACCGCGAGCGCGAACACGAAGCCGCTGCAGACGGCGTTGAGGTCGAACGCCGCCGCGTGCTCGGCGCCCAGGCGGTGCTGCACCAGCGCGGCGGTCGGTGGTTGCGGGTGGTCCGGTGTCGAGGTGGCCAGCACGATCACCTCGAGCTGGCGGGCGTCGATTCCGGCGCGCCGCAGGGCCTCACGTGAGGCGGCCAGCGCGAGGTCGGAACTGGCCTCGTGCGCGGCGGCGCGGCGGCGGCGGCGGATGCCGGTCTTGCGCTCCACCCACGCGGCGTCGACGCCGGCTGGTTCGGCGACCTCGGTGTTGGTCACCACGCGGTCGGGCAGGTAGGAGCCCCAACCAAGTGTGGTCACCCTGGCCTCGGTGCCAACCCGGGCGCGTTCAGGCAGTACGGCGGTCACGGTGCGCTCCCGATGTCTGGTTCGGTAGGTCGTCGGTCTGGTTCGGTAGGTCTTCGTCGAGCAGGTCGAAGTCGACGAGCTGGTCGTCCGGCGGTTCGAGGTACCGGCTGCCCGTGACGTCCCGGTCCTCGTCGGCCACGTACAACGCGCGGTCCCCGGCCGGGGTGCGTCGCGATGCCGGGTGCATCGCCTCCGGCGCCCAGGGCGCCACGCCGGCGGACGTCACCGGCCACGGCATGGACCAGGCCGCCACCGCGCAGCCACACGGGCACGGGACGTTCATGCCAGTCATGCCATTGCCGCCACGGATCCCACGGCCATCGGCGGAAACCGCGGCCAGCCGTGCCGGTCGGCGTGGTCCGCCAGCCCGGCTTCCTCGCCGACGACGACCGGATGTCCGAGCAGGGACAACAGCGGAATGTCGGAGGCATCGTCCGCATAACCGAACGAGAGGGGCAGCGACAGCCCGGTCTTCGCCGCGAGGAATCGAGCCGCGTTCTTCTTTCCCTCGCCGATCACGGACCCGGCAATCGCACCGGTGTAGTGGCCCGTGTGGTCGACGAGCTGCCTGGTGCACAGCACGTCGCGCAACCCGAGAGTCTCAGCCAGCGGATCGAGACAGGCCGGCATCGACCCGGACACGAGCACGACCCGGTGCCCCGCCTGACGGTGCCGGATCAACGCCGCCACGACCGGAGCGTGCACGAAGCCGGGTTCGCGGCGGCGGCGAGTGAACCAGGCGCGTCCGAGTTCCGCGAGGGTGTCCGCTCGTTCGCCGGAGTAGATGCGGTAGTAGCGGCGGTTGACCTCTTCCCGCGGCACCCGCGGGTCGCCGGCCGCGGCGTGGAACTGGGCGACTCTCCAGCGCAGACCGGTGTTCTCGTCGGCGTGGGGCCGGGCCAGGTAGAACTCCAGGAAGTCGACCATCGACTTGACGGCGATGAGGGTCTCGTCGACGTCGAAGAAGGCGCCGATGCGAGTCATGCCCGCACCTCGGACTCCGGGGTTTCCAGCAGCGTCCGCACCGCCTTGTCCGCCCGCTTGTTCTCGATCGCTCGGATGCGGTCGTGGTCGTGCACCCCGAACCGGACGTCGGCGATGGCGGCGGGAATGCCACCCTGTTCGACCTCCATCCGGACGTGGAAACTCATCCTGGCCGGATCGTCGACGTCCTCGTCGAGGATCTCGCAGCTGATTCGGGCAGGCAGCGGAAACAGGAACGACGTGAACCTGAGGTCGAGCGAGTCCCACACGACGATCTGGCGGCGATGGCCGAGCCGCGCACCGTGCGCGGCCTCGAACACGGCGATGAACATCTGTCGCACCGCCTCGACGATGACGATGCCCTGCACGTGTTGACCCGTCTGGTGGTCCTGCATCAGCTCGTTCTCCGCGTGCAGCCGCAGGTTGGCCCCGTAGGTCCCGCCGTCGAGGCGCTCGAGATCGGCGAGCAGCACGTTCGACTCGCGATGTTTGTGCACGATGTCCCGGCTCACCCGGACGACGGCCGGCTGCTCGATCTCGACGGGTGGCGCGCTCGCGCCGCGGCCCCGTAACGCTGTCACCACGTATTCCAACTCGTAGTCGGACACACCCTGGCCGGCGACAAGTCGCTCCGGCAGTGCGGCGCCGGACTTGAGGTCCTGTGCCAGCCGGCTGACGGTCGTGACACCGTCGATCTCGGCGAGAGCGGCGAACGCGTCACCGACCACGCACACCGTCTGCGGAACGATGCCGATCGGCTGCGGAACGGTCGCGGTCGAATCCGCATCGGGGATCATGAATTTCTCCTCCGTTCGGTTGCTGCGATCCGTACGCAACCGACCGTATGAGGTTGAGTGCACTCAACATCCAGGGCATGGAGATAACCGTCACCAATCACCCGACAAAACGGGCACAAACAGGCTTGGGCGCGTAGCCTGAAAGACTTTCAGAGAGTGGCTGGTCGTGCCACCTCCCGTTGATCGAAGTCGGCCTGTGTGACTTGCCAGGTGCCGCACCGGAAGATCTTATTTTCGGTCACGACCGATAAAGTCTCTCTCCCGACTTCTCGCAGGTGTCGTCACCGGATGCTCGGTCGGAAGCTCTCGTCTGCCCTGTTGTCACGCGACCTTTACTGAGGTTCGTTAATATTTGGTCTAGCTGGCGGCGGCCGTAGACGATCGCTCGCGTTGGTCGCCGCCCGGAATCCGTCCGGACCTATCCGAGGAGAGCAGATGTCCGCTGCACATCCACCGTCCTCGTCAGCTCACTTACCCCGGTTCGACATGTCATCGGCGACTTCTCGCAGTCTCAGTACCCGCGAAGTCGCTCGTCTCAGTGGAGTGTCCGCCCACACGTTGCGGTGGTACGAACGCGTCGGCCTCGTGCCTGACCTGGTTCGAAACAGCGCGGGTCGCCGCCGGTTCACCTACGAGGACGTACGGTGGATCAATGTGCTCCGTGCCCTGCGCGGCACCAGCATGCCGGTGTCGACGCTGCAGAACCTCACCCGACTCCAGCACGCCGGAGCGGTGGACCGGTCCGTAAGCCTCGTGCACGTGCATCGAGCGCAACTTCTCGCGGTCCTCGCACAACTCGGCTACAGCTTGAGCGTGCTCGACGTCGTCGAGTCTCAACTTGCCGACGGAGTTCTCTATGAGTCGCGGTCAGGTTCGACGTAGAGACCCGAAAACAACTGATAGAAGTAAACATTCAGCCTGGGTGCGGTTGAGTGCGTGTCGTTCATGCCCGTTGGGGCGTGGATGTAGCAGGATCTTGTTGTGCCCGAACGGAAAGAACTGTCTCGCGATGAGCTGATCACGTTCGTCGGCGAGCAGGCCGCCCGGATCGTTGCTCAGGATGCGCAGATCGCCGCGATGGCCGCGCAGATGGCAGACTTGCTTGATGCCAACGAGGTGCTGGCGTCGCGGTTGGCGAGCTTGTCAAGTTTTCTGTGTAAGTTGATCTAGATTTCTTGGATTGGGTTGGTCAGAAGTCGTTGTCGGTGTCGGGTTCGCCGGTGGAGGCCTGGGATGCGGTGTCGTTGGCGGCGTTCATGGCGGTGAGGTCTTCTTCGGTGAGGGTGTCGAGGTAGGCGTTGAAGTCGGGGTGGTCGTGTGGCGGGTGGTGGTGGGTCCAGGAGGTCACGGGGCTCTCCGTTCGTGGCCGGGGTGTGGTCAGGTGAGGTAGGGGTTGAGGCGGTCGGGGTAGGCCATGGCCAGGGCGCCGAGGGCTTGTTTCCAGCCTTGGACGGCGGCTCCTTCGACCAGGCGGGCGGGGGCGCGGCGTTGGCTGGGGGGTAGGCCTTTCTCCTTGGCGCGTTGGCGGGCGCGTTTGTCCTCGATGTCGCGGATCGCTAGCCAGAGCAGCTTGATCGCGGCGTCGTCGTTGGGGAAGTGCCCACGGTTTTTGATGATCTTGCGGAGCTGGTAGTTCAGGCTCTCGATGGCGTTGGTGGTGTAGATGATCTTGCGGAGTGCGGGTGGGAACGCGAGGAACGGGATGAACCGTTCCCAGGCGTGTTCCCAGGTCGCCACCGCGGCCGGATACTTGCGGCCGAGGTCGGAGTCGGCGAAGGCGCCCAGCTCGGTCTCAGCGGCCTCCACGGTCGGCGCGGTGTAGATCGGCTTGAGCGCGGCGGCGACCTTCTTGCGGTCCTGGTAGGACACGAACCGCATCGCCGCCCGGATCAGGTGCACCGTGCAGGTCTGCACCGTGGACTGCGGCCAGGTGGCCTCGATCGCCTCCGGGAACCCGGTCAGGCCGTCGCAGCAGACGATCAGCACGTCCCGCACGCCACGGTTGCGGAGCTCGGCGCACACCCCGGCCCAGAACTTCGCTCCCTCGGCCGCTTGGACCCAGATCCCCAGGACGTGCTTGACGCCGTCCAGGTCGACGCCGACGGCGATGTGCGCGGCCTTGTTGCGCACCTGGTGCCCGTCGCGGACCTTCACCACCAGCGCGTCGAGGTAGATGATCGGGTAGATCTCCTCCAACGGCCGCGCTTGCCAGGCCTTGACCTCCTCAGCGACCGCGTCGGTGATCTTGGAGATCGTGTCGTGGGACAGCTCCGTGCCGAGCGTGCGGGCCAGGTGGTGGCCGATGTCGCGCACGGTCATCCCGCCCGCATACAGCGAGATGATCATCTCGTCCAGGCCGCCGCCGCGACGCGAGCCCTTCGGGACCAGCCGCGGCTCGAACGACCCGGCCCGGTCCCGCGGCACCGCCAGCGGAACGTCCCCGACCTCGGTGGCCAGGGTCTTCGGCGTGGCGCCGTTGCGGGAGTTCGGACTGCCCCGCCCAGCCGGGTCGCCCTTCTCATACCCCAGATGATCGGTCAGCTCGGCCTGCAGCCCACGCTCGTAGACCGCCTTGACCAGCTCCGGCAACAACCCGCCCTCACCGGTCAACGCCAGCCCACCGTCGTCCACCCTGGACATCAGATGGTCAAGCAGCCCAGCATCGACCATCTCGTTGATCGCCTGCCTCGCCGGCGCGATCTCCTGCTGATCATCAGTCATGGTCACTGTGTACTCCAATCAACTCACTGTTGATCTCTTACACAGACCATCTGACACCCTCGTTGGCGAAGATGGAACACCTGTTGTCACGCAACAGTAAGAACTCATCAAACCCGCCGTCTAAGGACGACGACCTGGGTAAGACGCCGCCGACAGCAGCACCAAAACGCCACAGCGGTGCGCCGAAACGTAAGCGTGGTAAGCAACCAGGTGCTCCGGGGGCGAATCTGGCCTGGCGGGAGTCTCCCGATGAGAACAAGGATCGGTTCCCTGAGGGCTGCTGCGGTTGCGGCGCCGATCTGGCCTCCGCGACCGATTTAGGTGTCGTGGACCGCTACCAGCAGCACGAGATCCCTCAAGTAACGGTGAAGGTCATCCAGTACGACCAGCATCGGGTGCGCTGCGGTTGCGGGACGGTCCACACCGCCGGTCGGCCTGACGGTACTCGGTCCGGGAACGGGAACGTGGGCTATGGCCCAATCCTGCAGGCCTTCGCGGTGTACCTCATGGTCATGCAGTTCATTCCCGCACACCGTTGCGTGGAGTTGCTGGAGTCGTTGACCGGGGCCACACCCAGTGTCGGTTTCGTGCACGGCATGCTGGCCCGGGCTTCGGGGCTGCTGGCCGCGGCCGATAAACGGATCCGCGCCTTGATCACTCTCGCCTACGCGGTGTCCTGCGATGAGACCCCGCTCAAGGTCGGTCCGCGCACCCCCAAGCCAGGGAAGAAGAAGGCTGAAAAGTACCTGCTGGTGGCGTCCACCGAACTGTACACCCACTACCTGCTCGGCGACCGTGACCTGGACACCTTCACAGCGTTCGTGTTCACCGACCTGATCGATTCGGTGATCGTGCATGACCGGTACTGCAACTACGACTCGACCGTGCTTGGTGGGCTGACCCACCAACTGTGCTGTCAGCATCTCCTGCGTGATCTCGCCGGCGCCAGCGAGGTCTACCCCGACGAGCACTGGCCGTCCCAGATCACCGACGCGCTACGCGAACTGATCCACGAGGCCAACCTGGCCCGCGAGGAAGGCCGCGACGCGATCGCCGACCACGTCAAAACCAAGCTGGTTAAGAAGTTCTCCGACGGTGTCCTGGTCGGACTCTCCGCCACCACCTCACACGGAACTCGCCCTGGCGAACGCAAAGCCCGGCTGCTACTGGAAGTCTTCCGCGACCGCGCCGCCGATGTGCTGCGCTTCGCCCACGACCTCAAGGTGCCACCCACCTCAAACCAAGCCGAACGCGACCTACGGCCCTCCAAAGTGCAACAGAACATCTCCGGGCGACTCACCAGCGAGAAACGCACCCAAGACCGCTACACCATCCGCGGATACCTCTCCACCGCAGCAAAACACGGCCTCAACATCATGGACACCCTCCACACAGCCATCCTCGGAAACCCCTGGATGCCACCAGACCCCACCCCCGCCTGACCACAACATCACGACAAACCCACCCGCCGGGCATCACCCCCGCGCCCAGGCTGAATGTTTGCTGATAGAACGGCCGTTGTTCGGCGCCGTGTCATCGAGGAAGGCCACACATCACAGGTCCCCCGCCGAAAGTTTCGGTGCGAGCGGGATACCGCTTGTTCCGTGCCGCGGAACAGTATTCGCAGCAGTCACCGAGGTCATGATCACTGACGTGTAATTTCGCTGTGAAGTGATTACTTGGGCGGTCCTTCCCGCCGCCTCCGTGGTAGTCGCTCGCTGGCTTTGGCGCCTTGTTTGGTTTGGGGCGAATTGGCGCGACAGCGCCGAGTTCCGCGTGCCGCATCCGGTGACGTCGCGCCGAAGCGCCAGGAGCGGCGAGCCGCCCCGGCCGATCAGGCACCGCTGCGGTCGGTGAAAGCCCAGGTCCTCGGCTGAGCGGGAGCTAAGAAGTCGTAGTAAAATAACTTAGTTTTTGGCCTCGGGGTGCCTACGGTTTGTGTTATGAGCCTGGTCATGGAATCTCTTGTCCGCCGCTATGACGCCGTGCGGCCGCATCTGACGGAGCGGCAGCGTCGGGTCTGGCTCGGCGCGGAAGCCCGTGAGCTGGGAGGTGGCGGTGTCAGGATCGTCGCCGAGGCGGTCGGAGTGTCTCCGGACACCGTGCGACGCGGCCGGGATGAGTTGGTCGACCCGCAGCCGCTGGAGGTGGGCCGTTCCCGTGCCTCGGGCGGGGGCCGTAAACGCGCCGAGGACACCGATCCTGGTGTGGTCGACGCGTTGGACAAGCTGGTCGACCCCGAATCGCGGGGCGATCCGATGACCCCGCTGCGGTGGACCTGCAAGTCGCTGCGCGCGCTGGCCCGTGAGCTGGGAGACCAGGGCCACCAGGTGTCGGCGAGTCTGGTGCAGCGGCTGTTGCACGAGGCCGGTTACAGCCTGCGGGGCAACGCGAAAACGGTGGAGGGCAAGCAGAATCCCGACCGGGATGCCCAGTTCCGGCACATCCACGACACCGCGGCCGTTTTTCTGGCCGCCGGTGACCCGGTGGTCAGCATCGACTGCAAGAAGAAGGAGTTGGTCGGACAGTTCAAGAACAATGGCCGGGAGTGGCGACCGAAAGGCGACCCCGAGCCGGTCAACGTCCACGACTTCGTGGACAAACAGTTGGGCAAGGCGATCCCGTACGGTGTCTACGATCTCGGCGCCGACACCGGCTGGGTGTCGGTCGGGATCGACCACGAGACCGCCGCGTTCGCGGTGAATACCCTGCGCTCCTGGTGGGACACCACCGGCACGCGCACCTATCCCGGCGCCCGACGCCTGTTGATCACCGCCGATTCCGGTGGCGCCAACGGCAACCGGCGCCGCGAGTGGAAAACCGAACTCGCCGCGCTGGCCCGCGAGACCGGTCTACAGATCAGTGTGTGTCACCTACCGCCGGGCACCAGCAAGTGGAACAAGATCGAACACCGCTTGTTCTCCCAGATCAGCCGCAACTGGCGAGGCCGGCCCCTGGAAAGCCTGGAAACAATCATCAACCTGATCGGCGCCACGACCACCACGACCGGACTCACCGTCACCGCTCAACTCGACTCAGGCCAGTACCCCACCGGAATCATGATCACCAACCGGCAGATGAAAGACCTACCGATCACCCGCGATCCCTGGCACGGGGAGTGGAACTACACCCTCCACCCACACGACACGCCCGAACCACACTGACTTGATTCACTACGAACCCTAAGTGGTCGAAATTGGAAGTCTTTCGGGGGTTGACCAGGTGGCGGCGTCTCGATGGACCCCTTCGAGGCATGGCCGATGTCTCGAAGGGGTCCATCGAGACGTTCAACGCCCCCAATGGGTCCTTCAGGGCACGACCACTGTCCCGGAAGCGCCCTTCGCGACACCGCCCGCCGGTACATGCCAGCCAGCGCAGATCGACCCCAGAAGGACTTCCGATTCTGACCACTAAGTGGGAACAAAGTGGTTCCCGCCAGGCTGTCGGCCATGAAGATCGTCTTTATGGTCCTTGGGTTCCTGTTCCTCGGTTCGTCCTTCGTGTGGGGGGTGTTCACGCAGGACGACATGCCGTTGGCCGGCAGCCTGGAGTGGGTGTGCCAACCCCGCAGCAAGCCTCGGACAACACCGAGTGCAACACCACGGGGAGCAACGACACGTTCCTCCGCGTGGACATCGACTCGCTGCCCACCCAGGTCGGCCTCGGCCTGACCGGCATCGGGTTCATGGTGGCCGCGGCGGCCGTCAACCGGCCTGTTCGCCAGCCGGTGGCACCGCAGCCGTACCAGCCGCCGGGTGGGCATGGTGCAATACGGCGGTGACCACCCACGAGGAGGAGTTACCCGAGCTGTCCGAGGAGCACCTCAGCCTTCGGGACAAGCTCCTGGCCCAGGCCGAGGAGTACGGCATGGCCATCGTCGAGGTGGCCAGGGACGAAGAGGGTGCGCCGTACTCCTTCTCGGTCGGTGCCTGGCACCGGTACAAGGTGCCCGAAGCGGTCGTGATCGGCATGCCGGCAGGGTTGGCCGCCCGCATGCTGCACACCTACCTCGACCGCGCGCTCGACGGGGAGACCATGGTGCTCGGCCGGGTCTACGAGAACTTCTACGACGGCATTCCGGTGGTGTTCGAGCGGGTGGCCCGGGGTCACTACTTCGAGTTCTTCGGCAGCGCGTTCCTGCTCTACCGCAAGGGCGACTTCTCGGCGCTGCAGCTGATCGTCCCGACGTCGGACGGCCACTGGCCGTGGTCGCCCGACGCGCCGGACGGGTTCCCCGCGTGGCAGCCGGTGCTCACCCCTTCGGGCGATCCGGAGAGCTGGACCCCCGGCATCGACGGCCCCTGATGTCCGGTATGCCGTGTTGCCGGGGTTGATTGGGGAAGTCCCCCACGGGCTGTCGGTGCCGCGTCGTACGCTCTTCGGGTGATTATTTGGGGCTGGAAGCAGTACGTGCAGGTACTCGCCGTACTGACGATGGTGTGCAACCAGTGCACCAACTCGAGTGAGCACGTGGTGCGCAAGTACACCACCAAGTTCACGCTGTTCTGGATCCCGCTGTTCCCGATCGGCCGCAAGCACACGATGCTCTGCACGGCGTGCGACGCGGAGCAGAAGATCTCGGGGGAGCAAGCCGGTCAAATGGCCGCCGGTGGCGCCATGCAGCCGGTGGGTGGCCCACCGCCCGGCTTCGGCCCCGGCCCGCAGCAGAGCCCGCCCCCGGGTTACGGCCCTGGTCCGCAGCCGCCGTTCGGCCCGCCTTCGGGTCAGCAGCCACCATTCGGGCCGCCGTCCGGCCCGCAGCCGTCGTTCGCCCAGTCGGGCCCGCCGCCCGGCTTCGGTCCGGGCCCGCAGCCGTCGTTCGCCCAGTCGGGCCCGCCGCCCGGCTTCGGTCCGGGCCCGCAGCAGGGTTTCGGCCCGGGCCCGCAGCCACCGTTCGGCCCACCGCCCCCGGGCTTCGGTCCCCGCCCTCAGGGCCCCGGCTACCGCCCCGGCTACCCGCCGCCCGGCTACCCGCCCCGGAACTACCGCTGACCCCCGCATGATGACCACTCCCGTCGGCCATGATGACCACTCCCGTCGCGCATGATGACCACTCCCGGGTCGTGCTGACCCGGTCACGGTCGTCAGCGGCCACGGAATGGTCATCATGCGCCACCGGAACGGTCATCATGGCCGACGGGAGTGGTCATCATGGGTGACCGGAGTGGTCATCGTGCGGGGTGTCAGGGGTGGCGGCACAGGGGGCGTAGCCGGTCCGCGTGGTCGGGGTGCCCGGCGGCCAGGGCCTCGGCACTCGCGAACTCCACCGAGTCGTCCGTGTAGGGCGGCACCACGACCGTGCCCATGAGGGTCCACTCGCCGAGGGTCTCCGACGCCTGCCACGCGCCCGCCGGCACGACCACCTGCGGGCGCTGCCCGGCCGCGACGTCCGTGCCGAGCACGTGCTCGACGACCGCACCGTCGTGCACGAGCGTCATCCGGACCGGCGCGCCGGCGTGGTGGACGAAGATCTCCACCCGGTCCAACCGGTGCATCCCGGAGAACTCCGGTGCCACCAGCAGGTAGTAGATGGCCGAACAGGTCTCGTCCCGCCAGCTCTGCCCCCACAAGCCACCCTCGACGGGCAGCGGCGTCAACCCGAGCCCGTCGACGATCTCCCGCACATCCGCCATATCGTGATCATCCCTCACCGTGCCACGATCACCACATGGAGCCGAGGAGTGCGCGGCCACGACCGCGGGACATGTCCGTGGAACAACTGGGGTTTCGCCCGCAGCGGGCGGTCCGCTGGCTCGCCCCGAAGGTCCTGGTCACCACGGGCGCGCAGTCGCTGGTCGCGGAGATCTTCGGTTCCTACGCGGACAAGCGCGAGCTTCAGGGAAGCCTGGCGGCCGACGTACACGGGCACGCCGACGCGGACGAGCTGTGGCTGGACTACGTGGCCGACCTGGGTGACGGCTTCGACGCCACGTACTCGATCGCGTCCCTGCTGGCGGCCGACGAGCTGACGCCGGGCACCGAACCGTTGCCACGTGGCCAGATCCTCGTGATGGGCGGCGACCAGGTGTACCCGGCCGCGTCGACGGGCGCGTACGAGGACCGCACGAAGGGCGCCTACCGCGCAGCGCTGCCCACCGCGCCCGACCCGGCCCCGACGCTGTACGCCCTGCCAGGCAACCACGACTGGTACGACGGCCTCACGTCGTTCCTCCGGGTGTTCGCGCAGAAACGCCCGTTCGGCGGCTGGGAGACCGCGCAGGGCCGCAGCTACTTCGCCCTGGAACTGCCGCGGAAATGGTGGCTGTTCGCCATCGACACCCAGTTCGACGACTACGTGGACGCACCGCAGCTTCAGTACTTCCGCACGGCGGCCGAACGCCTCGAACCAGGCGACGCGGTCATCCTGTGCACGTCGAAGCCGGCCTGGGTCCCGGCCGGCGCGGGCGGTGACGCCAAGGGCTACGACACCATCGAGTTCTTCGTCCGCGAGGTCATCCGGCCACACGGCGCGAACGTCCGGGTGATGCTGTCGGGCGACAAGCACCACTACACCCGCTACGCCAAGCGGGACGGCACGGCACAGCGGATCACCTGCGGCCTTGGCGGCGCCTACCTGGCCGGCACGCACAAGGTGCCCGAGGAACTGGTGCTGCCGCCGGACGAGTCGCGGGTCCGCGCGCCGTCGGACCCGGCGGACTACGACCTGCGCGGCCGGTACCCGGGGCGGACCACCTCGGAGTGGCTGGCCGCGGGGATCTTCCGGCTGCCGTGGCGCAACCCGGGCTTCTGGGCACTGACGGGCATCGCGCAGACGGTCATGTCGCTGGCCGTGCTGTTCGGTCTCGGCGAGACGGCCGATCCGGCCCGGCGCGGCGTGTTCGGCCAACTGGCGGCGTGGTCCCCGGCGGCGATCGCGGCGGTCGTGCTGATCCTCGGCGGCGTGGCGTTCGCCAGGATCGAGCTGCCGAGAGCCAGCCGGACCACCGTGTTCGTCGGCATCCTGCACGCCGCGGCGCACCTGGCACTGAGCGTCGGCTGGGCGCTGGTGGTGCGCTGGCTGTACCGGGACGTGCTACCCGACGGCACCACGGCCGACTGGTTGATCTTCGCGATCGTCGCGATCGGCACACCACTGGTCATCGGCTTCGTGGACGCCGAGGTGGTGGCCGTCTACCTGCTCATCGCGAGCCGGTTCGGCATCAACATGAACGAGGTGTTCGCCGGCCAGAGCCTGGAGGACCACAAGGGATTCCTCCGCCTGCACATCGACACCGAGGGCACGCTCACCATCCACCCGATCACGCTCAGCCGGGTGTGCCGGGACTGGCGGGCGAATCCGGCCGGCGCCCCGACCGACCCGTGGCTCCTACCGGCGGAACCGTTGGTCCCGGAACTGATCGAGGCGCCGATCCGGGTGCCGCGCACGCCCTGAGTCAGCCCGGTTGGTGGAGCCCGAACAGGGCGCCCTGGTCGTCGTGGCACTCGGCGAAGCGACCGAACCCCGGTGCCGGCGGCCTCGCCTCGCCCGGGGTGCCGCCGAGCTCGGTCACCTGACGCAGCGCCGCGTCGAGGTCGGGCACCTCGAAGTACACGACGATCCCCGGCGTCGGATCCTTCGGGTGCAGCCCGCCGCGCACGCCGCCCGTCTCGATCCACGCGCCGCCGCCCAGCTCGTGGAACGTCCACCCGAGGAGCTGCCCGTAGAACTTCCGGCCCTGCCCGACGTCCTCGACGCCCAGCTCGAAATGTGTTGGTTTACCTGACATGTGGCTGACCGTAGAAGCCTGGGTCGTCGCCGTCTTGGACGAATGTCACCAGCTCGGTCAGCCACGCGGTGGGGGAGCAGCCGGCCAGCGCCCGGAAGTCGCGGTTGAAGTGGGACTGGTCGTAGTATCCGCAGGTCAGCGCCACCTCGGCCAGTGGGGTTCGCGCACCGAGCAGTTCGGTTGCCCGGCTGAAGCGCAGCAGCGTGGCGGCGGCCTTCGGCGTCAGCCCGGTCTGCGCGCGGAACCGGGTGGCGAGCCGGCCGCGTCCCCACCCGGTTTCCCGCACCAGGTCGCCGACAGCCACGGCACCCGCCGTCGACTCGAGCCGCTGCCACGCGTGGGTCACCTCGGGGTCCGGCTCGGCACCCAGCGCGGCTCCGAGCACTTGGTCCAGCACGTCGAACCGGCGCTCCCACGTCCCGGCAGCCACGAGCCGCTCGGGCAACCGCGAACCCACCCGGCCCCACAACGCGTCCAGCGGCGCGATCCGCCCGGCCAGGTCGCCGAGCGGACCGAACAGCCGATACGTGCCGAGAAGCGTCAGCCGCACCTCCACGCAGTGCTGGTACCCGGCGTGCCAGGTCAGCGCCGGGCCACGGCCGGGACTGCCGAGGAACGTCCACACGGGCGCCTGGTCGGTCTCCGCCGCGCCCGCCGCGTGCAGCGGCCCGGCCAGCTCGATCACCAGCACACTCGCCGGGCCGGGTACCTCCCGCCTGGCCACCGGTGCGGCGGCCGTCTCCTCGTACTCGGCGTAGGAGGACACCACCTGCCGCAGGTGCCGGCCCGGTGGTCCCAGCACGCTGCGCCAGGACCCGCCGGTCAGCGTCGTTCCGGGGCGCACCCCGCCAGTATCACTGGTGGCGCGGCAGGTTGAACTCCTCCATGGCCATCACCGGGCGCAGGTGCCGCTCGGCGCCGCCGCGGGTGAACGCGTGGCGGAGCACGTCGTCGGCCAGCAGGTTGCCCAGCGCGCCCATGATCATGCCCTGATCCAGCGCCAGGTACCGCTTGGCCACCGTGCCGCTGCGCACGGCGATGGCGTCGTAGAACCCGCCGGGGCCGTAGCTGTCGAAGTCCCGCCGCAGCTTCACCAACTCGGTGAGCGCGGCCGCCGGCTGGTACGGCAGCGCCAGCACGACCGCGTGCGGCGTCACCACGCCATCGCCGTACGACGACGGCAGCGGCTGCGCCTCCCGGCAGCCCTCGAACCCGACGTCGACCGGCGTGCGTTCCTGGTCGCTCGTGTAGCCGGGACCGTCCAGGCCCATCATGTCCACGCCGTACTCGCGGTACCCGCCCGCCGGGTTGGACGACGGCGAGAAGCCCCAGTACCCATAGCGGGCGTCCCGCAGCCCGTGCTCGATCTGGCCGCGTACGTACACCGAGTGCTGGCGCGCCCACGAGTCACGGCCCCAGCGGACCTCCGGCACGAACATGTCGGGCATCAGCGCCTCGAACATGTCCCCGCCCCACGTCGGCACGAACTTCAGGCCCCGGTAGGTGTAGTGCCCCTCGAACACCGGCACGCCGAGGTAGTCGACGAACTCACCGACCGGCTTCTGCTCCTGCCAGTCCCAGTCACACGTGTCGGGGAAGGTGCGCCACGGCGCGAAGTAGTGCGCCGGCGGCACCTGGCCGAGCGAGATGGCCACGTAGCTGATCATGCGGGTCTCGCTGGCGAACGAGCCGTACGTGTGGCACGTGTAGAAGACGTCCGGGCCGTCGCCCGGGTAGTTGCCGGGCAGCGAGCACTCGGGCGGCGGCTCGGCCCAGAAACCGCCGCGCATCAGGCCGGCCGGCACGTCGGGACCGCGCCCGGCCGGGTCGTAGAAGAACGCGAAGTCCATGGGCGCCAACAGGTCCTGTGCCTGCGTACGGGCTTCGGGAACCGCGTTGCGCACCACCATGAGCGCCGCCGCCATCCACGCGTTGTCCACACTGGACGCGAACGGGAACACCGGCTTCCCGTCCTCCGGCCAGGTACGCAGCAGTTCCAGGGTGGCCGGGTCGTACCAGTTGTAGAACTGGCCGGACGCCGGATGCCGCTCCAGTTCGCCGACCGAGTCGAGCGTCTCGCGGGTGCGGCGCACCAACTCGCGGCGGTCGATGATCCCCAGCTTCTCGGCGACGATGGCCGACCACAGGTACGAGCCGATGTTCGTGGGGGAGGTGTAGCCGGACCGCGACGCCGGGTCCAGGTCACCGTCGATGTAGTCGGCCGGTAGCCCGGTCTCGGGCGCCACCATGGCGGTGAACGAACGCCAGGTGTCCTCGGCGAGTGCCAGGTGCGGCCGGGCAGGGGCGGCAGCCGCGGTAAGCGGTGCGACGAGAGCGACGGCCAGGACGGCCGTCCCGGCTAAGCGTGCGATACCACGCATTGCGGTGCTCCTCACTTGAGTCCGGTCGTGGCGATGCCACGCACGAAATGACGTTGCAGCAGAACGAAGACGAACAGCACGGGCACCACGACCACGACCGAACCGGCGAGCAGGATGTCGTAGTCCGTACGGTTCTGCCCGATGCTGTAGAGCGCGAGCGCGACCGGCAGCGTGTACCCGTCCTCGGTGGTCGCCGAGACCAGCGGCCACAGGAAGTTGTTCCAGGAAGCCAGGAACGTGAGGATGCCGAGCGTGGCGAGCGCCGGCCGGCACAGCGGCAGCACGATCCGCGCGTAGATCCGCAGTTCGCTCGCGCCGTCGATGCGCGCGGCTTCGAGGAGGTCGTTCGGGATGGACGTGATGAACTGGCGCATGAGGAACACGCCGAACGCCTGCGCCAGGAACGGCAGGATCAGCCCGGCGAGCGTGTTCACCAGGCCGAGATTGCTGGACAGCACGAACAGCGGGACCATCGTGACGATGCTCGGCACCATGATGGTCCCGAGCACCACGGCGAACAGCAGGCGTTTGCCGGGGAAGCGCAGCTTGGCGAGCGCGTAACCGGCGGCCGAGCAGAACAGCAGGTTGCCGACAGTCGTGAGGATCGCGACGACCGCCGAGTTCGTGAAGTACGTGGGGAAGTCCAGGCGGTCGAACAGCGTGCCGTAGTTGGCGAGCGTCGGGTTGTCGGGCAGCCAGGTCGGCGGGATCTGTCGGATCTCCTTCTCCGTCTTGAAAGAGCCGACCAGCATCCACACGAACGGGCCGACCATCACCACCAACCCACCGCCGAGCAGTGCGTAGAGCACCGCCTTGGCGACCCGGTCCTTGGAACGCAGCCCGTCAGTCATTGTCAGTGTTGTTTCTCAACAGGCGGAACCAGGCGATCGACAGCAGCACCACCACCACGAACAACACGTAGCCCATGGCCGACGCGTAGCCGTAGTTGCCGAAGCCGAACTGGTTGTAGGTGTGGTAGGCCATGGACAGCGTCGAGTCGAGCGGCCCGCCCTGGGTCATCACGAACGGCTCCTCGAAGAACTGCACGTAGCCGATCGTGGTGATCACCGCGACGAACAGCATGGTGGGCCGCAACATCGGCACCGTCAGGTACCGCAGCTGCGCCCACTTGCGCGCGCCGTCGATGGTGGCCGCCTCGTACAGGTCCTTCGGGATGGCCTGCAGACCGGCCAGGAAGATCACCATGGCGAACCCGAGGTTGCGCCACGCGGCCATCACGATCAGCGTCGGCAACGCGAACGTCTCGTTGTTCAGCCAGTTCGGCCCGTCGATGCCCACGAATCCGAGAAGCTCGTTGAACAGGCCCGTGTCCGGCTGCAGCAGGAACCGCCACACCACGGAGATGGCCACGATGCTCGTGACCACCGGCAGGTAGTAGCCGACCCGGAACAGCGTCCGGAACCGGACGAGGCCCGAGTTGAGCCCGAGCGCCACCAAGAGGGCCGCGGCCATGGTCAGCGGGACGCCCACCACCACGAAGACGGCGGTGTTGGCCGCGGCCGTCACGAACTTCGGGTCCTCGAACAGCTTCGCGAAGTTCTCGAACCCGACCACGTTGACGCCGAGCGGGTCGAGCAGGTCGGCGCTGCGGATGTCGGTGAAACTCATGAGCAGCGACATCAGCACCGGCCCGGCGGTGAACACCAGGAACAGCGCGGCGAAGGGCAGCGCGAAGCCCCAGCCGATGAGTGCCCTGGAGAGTCCGCCGGACCGGGTCGACATGTCAGCCACCCGTGCCGATCGACGTGGCCTGCTGCTGCATGGCGGCCGCCGCCTGCTCGGCGGTCGCCGCGCCCTTCGCCACCTTCTCCAACTCGGTGTCGATGCCGGCGGCGATCTGCTCCCAGGTGGGGATCGACGGCGGTGCCTTGGCCGTGTCGAGCTGGTCGCCGAACGCGGCGAGCAGCGGGTCGCCGGCGAGTGTCTCGTCGTCCCACGCGGCCTGAACGGCGGGCAGGTCGCTGACCGTCTGGTACCACTTGACCTGGACCTCGGGCCGCATCAGGTACGACACGAACTTCCAGGCACCGTCCCGGTTCGCCGCGTTCTTGAACACCGACAGGTTGCTGCCGCCGATGAACGACGTGAAGTCGCCCGCACCCTTCGGCATCGGCCACAGCTCGTACTTGCCCTCGCCGCCCAGCTCGTTCAGCAACCCGATGTGCCACGGGCCGGACACGAACGACCCGACCTCACCGGAGAGCAGCTTCGGCTCCGGCTCGCCCTCGCGGAGCCGGTCCCGACTGGACAGTCCCTCGTCGTAGAAGGACTTGTAGTACGCGAGCGCCTCGGCGGTCTCCGGCGAGTCCAGCGTGAAGTTCTCGCCGTCGTAGACGTCGCCGCCGTTCTGC
Organism: uncultured Actinomycetota bacterium; assembly: GCA_963826035.1. GTDB lineage: Bacteria > Actinomycetota > Actinomycetes > Mycobacteriales > Pseudonocardiaceae > Actinophytocola. The sequence continues at coordinate 251,875 of CAWGVZ010000015.1, forward strand.
CACACGAACGGCAGGACCGTCTGCCACGCGCCCGCCTGCCCGGGTTGCAGGTAGGTGCCCCACTTGGCGCCGCCCTTCTGCTGCAGGTCGGTGATCGCCTGCTTCAGATCGTCCCAGGTGGACGGTGGCTCGGTGATGCCGGCACGCTCGGCGACCGCCGAGTTCACGTACAACAGCCGGGTTTCCACGTACCACGGCACGCTGTAGGAGGTCTCGTCCACGACGCCCGTCTCCCAGGCGCCGGGGAAGAAGTCGTCCCGCGACACCAGGTCGGACGGGACCACGTCGAGGGCGCCGGTGTTCGCGAACTCGCCGATCCAGGTGGTGCCGAGCATGCTCACGTCCGGCGTCTGCTGGCCGGCGATGGCCGTGGAGAGCTTGTTGTGCGCGCCGTCCCACGGCACGGGGGTGACCGTGACGTTCGCGTCCGGGTTCTCGGCCATGAAGTCCTCGGCCAGCTCGGAGAGCTTCTCGCCCTCGGTGCCCATGGCCCAGACGGTGATGTCGCCGGTCGCCTTGCCCTGCGCGAGATCCTCGCCCTCGGCGGCCTCACCGCCGCCGGAGTCCCGGCCGCAGCCGGCGACCAGGGCGACCGCGGCGGCGGCCGCTAACAGGGCCCTTCGGGTAGGTCGCGTCATCGCTTACCTCCGTTTAGTCGTGGGAACCGCAGCTGGCACGGATCACCAGCCGCGTCGGCAGTACCTCGTGGCGCACGCCAGGGGCGGTGCCGCAGATGCGCTCGTCGAGCCAGCGGGCGGCCGTGGCCCCCAGCTCGCGCATGGGCTGGTGCACGGTCGTCAGCCGCGCGTAGTGGGCGGCCATGATGTCGTCCCAGCCGGTCAGGGTCAGGTCGCCGGGCACGCGCAGGCCGAGGTCCTCGGCGGCTCGCAGCGCGCCGAGCGCCAGCTCGTCGTTGGCGCAGACCAGGGCCTCCGGGCGGCGCCGGGAGAGCACGTCGCGGGCGGCCTGGTAGCCGGAGCGGACGTCGAAAGCGCAGCGCACCGGGGGACCGGCCGGCTCGAGGCCGCCCTCGGCGAGTGCGGTGTGGAAGCCGTCGTACCGGCCGGCCACGTCCGGCGACTGGTCGGGGTCGCCCAGGAACGTGAGCCGGCGGTGGCCGTGACCGAGCAGGTGGGCGGTCAGTGCCCCGGCGCTGTCGGTGTTGTCGGACGTGACCGTGTCGACCAGTCCGACCGGCGGGCGGGCGAGCAGCACGAGCGGCAGCCCGGTGTCGGCGATCCGCGCGACCGTCGAGTCGGCCACCGTGCGACCCATGATCACCATGCCGTCGACCCGGCCGGCCAGGTCGGCCACCAGCTCGGCCGCGTTGGGCCGGTCGTTCGTGGCGAGGATGAGCACGCTGCGGCCCAGCTCGGCCACCACTTCCTCGTAGCCGAGCACGACCTCCGCGTAGTAGGGCCCGGCGAGGTCGGGGAAGACGATGCCGTTGGCCGCGTGCTGTCCCTGGGCCAGTGCCCGGCCGGCGCCGCTCGGCCGGAACCGCAGCTCCTCGGCCACGCGCCGCACCCGTTCCCTGGTGGCGAGCGCCACCAGCTCGGATCCGGACAGCGCACGGGACACGGTGGCGATCGACACGCCCGCCCGTTCGGCCACCTCGTAGATGGTCACCGAGCGCCGTTCGCGAGCTGCCATGGCCGCCTGCCTGCCTCGGTGGAAGCGCTTACATTTCTGTTGTTCCATTTTCTAGCACGGGTGTCAAGGCCGGCGGGTATGAAGGCGCTTTCAATGCGGCCACGAGGCCGCGCAGCCAGGGCTGACGGCGCCCGCCGCGCCGAGGAACCACCTCGATCACGACGGGCATCCACCGCCCTGGCTGCGCGGCCTCTAGCCTGCCTGGTCATGACGCCAGGTCTCGTCGCGATCGTGCTGGACTGCCAGCGGCCCGCCCCGCTCGCCCGGTTCTGGGCCGCCGCCCTTGGCTGGCAGGTGCGTCCCTACGACGAGGCGGAGGTCGCCCGGCTGGCCGGTCTCGGGCTGACTCCGGAGACCGACCCGCACGTGGCCGTGGACGCGCCCGGCGGCGCGTTGACCCTCTGGCTCGACGAGGTGCCCGAACCCCGGCGCGGCAAGAACCGCATGCACCTGGACATCCGGGTGCGGGACGGGGTGCACCTCGAGGAACTACTCGCGCTCGGCGCGCGGGTGCTGCACCGGCACCCGGACTGGTGGACCCTCGCCGACCCGGAGGGCAACGAGTTCGACGTGCTGAACCCAGAGGCACCGCGCGAGTCGTACCGTCTCGACACCGAGTCGTAAGTTCTCGACACCGAGTCGTACGTTCCGCGGCAGCGGCCGGGCCACCGGGTGAGCGGATGTCACCGTGTCGGTGAGCCGGTGCGCGGGGGTCAGCCCCTAGAGTTCGAACTGATGTTCTCGCAACCCAAAGACCTGCGCGTCCTCGGCGTCGACCCCGGCCTCACCCGGTGCGGCATCGCCGTGGTCGACGGCGCCGTCGGCCGGAAGGTGCGCTGCGTGGCGGTCGACGTCATCCGCACGCCGGTCGACGCAGACCTGTCCGTGCGACTGCTCGCCGTGTCCGACGAGGTCGAGGCCTGGCTGGACCTGCACCGCCCCGACGCGGTGGCCGTCGAGCGGGTGTTCAGCCAGTACAACGTGCGCACGGCCATGGGCACCGCCCAGGCGGGCGGAGTGGTCGCACTGGCCGCCGCCCGCCGCGGGCTGCCGGTCGTGTTCCACACCCCGAGCGAGGTGAAGGCCGCGGTCACCGGCTCCGGCCGGGCGGACAAGGCCCAGGTCGCGAGCATGGTCACCCGCCTGCTCGGGCTCACCGAGGCACCGAAACCGGCGGACGCGGCCGACGCGCTCGCCATCGCCATCTGCCACGTCTGGCGCGCACCCACGGCCAACCGGCTGGCCGAGGCGCAGTCGCGCGCGGCCGAACTCGCCCGAAAACACAAGGCGCGCCTCGCCGCCGCAGCGAAAGGGAAGCCGAACCCATGATCTCCCGAGTACGGGGACAGGTGCTCTCCATCGGCCTCGACCATGTGGTGATCGAGGTGGGCGGGGTCGGGCTGGCCATCACCGCCACCCCGGCCACCCTCGCCACGTTGCGCACGGGGCACGAGGCGATCCTCGCCACCACGCTGGTCGTCCGCGAGGACTCGCTCACCCTGTTCGGGTTCGCCGACGCGGCCGCCCGCGAGCTGTTCGGCCTGCTGCAGACGGTCTCCGGCATCGGTCCGCGGATCGCCATGGCCACGCTCGCCGTCCTCGAGCCCAACCAGCTGCGCGCCGCGCTCGCCGAGGGCAGCATCGCCGTCCTCACCCAGGTGCCCGGCATCGGCCGCAAGGGCGCCGAACGCCTGATCATCGAGCTGCGCGACAAGGTCGGCGCGCTCGCGTCGGCCAACGCCGAGTCCGTGGTCTCCGGCGCCGGCCAGGTGCGGGGGAGCGTGGTGGAGGCGTTGACCGGCCTCGGTTTCGCCGCAAAGCAGGCGGAGCAGGCGGTCGACGGGGTGCTCGCCGAGAACGGCACCTCCGACACCCCGACCGTCCTGCGCAAGGCGCTCGCCACCCTCGGCAAGAAGCGGTAGCCGGTCGTGCACGATGACCTGGTGCCCCCTGTGCCTGAAGATGACGCCGACTCGGAGGTCTCGCCGCTCGTCCTGCCCGGCGAGCGGGACGACGAGGCGACACTGCGGCCTCGGCGGCTCGACGAGTTCGTCGGCCAGCACCGCGTGCGCGAGCAGTTGGAACTGGTGCTGCAGGGCGCGACCCAGCGCGGGGTGCCGCCCGACCACGTCCTGCTGTCCGGCCCGCCCGGGCTCGGCAAGACCAGCCTCGCGATGATCATCGCGGCCGAACTGGGCTGCGCGCTGCGCATCACCTCCGGCCCGGCGCTGGAACGCGCGGGCGACCTGGCGGCCATGCTGTCGAACCTGGTCGAGGGCGACGTCCTGTTCATCGACGAGATCCACCGGATCGCCCGGCCGGCCGAGGAGATGCTCTACCTGGCCATGGAGGACTTCCGGGTCGACGTGGTGGTCGGCAAGGGACCCGGCGCCACCAGCATTCCTCTGGAGATCGCGCCGTTCACGCTGGTCGGCGCCACCACCCGGTCCGGTTCGCTGACCGGCCCGCTGCGCGACCGGTTCGGCTTCACCGCGCACATGGAGTTCTACTCGGCCGCCGACCTGGAACGGGTGCTGCGCCGGTCGGCGTCGATCCTCGGGGTCGACCTGCGTGCCGACGGCGCCGAGGAGATCGCCGGGCGCTCCCGCGGTACGCCCCGGATCGCGAACCGCCTGCTCCGCCGGGTGCGCGACTTCGCCGAGGTGCGGGCCGACGGCATCGTGACCAGGGACATCGCCCGCGCGGCGCTCAAGATTTACGACGTAGACGAGCTGGGACTCGACCGGCTGGACCGTGCCGTGCTCGACGCGCTGGTGCGGTCGTTCGGCGGTGGCCCCGTAGGAGTTTCGACGCTGGCTGTCGCTGTGGGGGAGGAGCCCGCTACGGTAGAAGAGGTATGCGAGCCGTACCTCGTACGGGCGGGCATGCTCGCCAGGACATCTCGGGGCCGGGTGGCTACGGCGTTGGCGTGGTCCCATTTGGGGCTTTCGCCCCCGGCGGACGCTCCTGGCCACATGGCGCATACCCTGTTCGACAGTGACCTTAGTGACCCTGCGCACATCGCAGAGTGAAGACATCCCACGGATGGAGAAAAATGGAACTGCTTCCCATGCTCCTGCTGTTCGGGCTGCTGGGCCTCATGATGTATTTCATGAGCCGGAAGCAGCGTAGGGCTCAGGCGGAGCAGCAGGCGCTGCAGAACTCGCTGGCCGTCGGTGACCAGGTGATGACCACCTCCGGTCTCTACGGCACCGTCACCGATGTGGACGACGACTCCAAGATCGGTGTCGAGATCGCGCCTGGTGTCGAGACCGTGTGGCTGCGTGCCGCCGTGCGCGAGAAGGTCGCGGAGGACGTGGACGACGAGGCCGAGGAGCTCGAGGCGCTGACGGACTCGGTTGAGGACACCGACGTGGACTCGAAGCTCGACGACGTGCAGGACACCAAGGACGCGGAGCCGTCGCTGGAGTCCGGCAAGCAGAAGTAGCTGCCGCGTGCAACCGCGATGTGACCGTGTGACACGGGCCTCACGTCGCGGGGAGTACGCTGCGCCCTCACCCACACGTGTTACGGGTGCGGGCGCTGTGCTCTGCACTGTGACGACCCAGGTGACCACACCCAGGTGACCGCCGCCAGTTCGAGGAGACCGACCGACCGTGGCCCCACCCGCCGGGCAGATCCGCCCAGGGCGCTATCTCGCGTTCTTCCTGTTCATCCTGCTGCTGCTCTACACCTTGGTGTTCGCAACGGGAAATCATTCGCTCAAGCCAAAACTGGGCATCGATCTCCAGGGAGGTACCCGGGTCACGCTGACCGCGCGGACCGAGACCGGCGAGGAGCCGGCACGGGAAGCGCTGCAGCAAGCGCGGCAGATCATCGAGAACCGGGTCAACGGCCTGGGTGTCGCGGGCACGGAGGTTGTGCTCGACGGTACTAACTTGATCATCACGGTGCCGGGCGAGGACGGCCAGCAGGCCCGCGACCTCGGCCAGACCGCCCAGCTGCGGTTCCGGTCGGTGATCACCTCGGTGCCGAACGAGCCGATGCCGGAGCAGCCGCCGGCCGGGGAGCAGCCGCCGGCGACCGATCCCGCGGCACCACCGGCAGGGGAGACGCCGCCGCCGACGGCCGAGACCCCGCCACCGTCGCCGGCCGGGCGCCCGGCACCGGCCGTGGCCGGGCAGCCGACCAGCGAGCCGCCGCCGTCCGGTGAGACACCGCCGCCCTCCGAGCCGCCGGCTGACGACGAGAAGACCGAGACCCAGCAGGCGATCGAGGAGGCGCGGGCCATCCGGCAGGCGCCGACGCTGGCGCCGAGCCCGGACGGGACCGTGCCGGCCGACCAGGCGGCGCAGCAGCTGGCGATCGCCTCGCTCGACTGCTCGAAGCCCGACCCGCTGGTGGGCCACGACGTGTCCGACCAGCCGCTGGTCGCCTGTGACCAGGAGGGTGCGTTCAAGTACATCCTCGGGCCGGCGTTCCTGCAGGGCACGGACATCGCGGACGCCACCTCGCAGGCCAACCCCGAGGGCACCGGCTACGTGGTCAGCCTCGACTTCGAGAGCGAGGGTGGCGAGAAGTGGGGCGACTACACGACCGCGAACGTCGGCAAGCAGGCCGCGTTCGTGCTGGACTCCCAGGTCGTGTCGGCGCCCGAGATCCAGGAGCCGATCCTCGGCGGCCAGACCATGATCAACGGTGGTGGCCAGGGCGGGTTCAGTGCCAATGAGGCAAAGAGCCTGGCCGAGGTGCTGAAGTACGGCTCGCTGCCGCTGTCGTTCGAGTCCTCGGAGGCCGAGACCGTGTCGGCGTCGCTGGGTCTCGCGTCGCTGCAGGCCGGGCTGATCGCCGGCGCCATCGGTCTGGCGCTGGTGTTCATCTACTGCATGTTCTACTACCGGATGCTGGGCCTGCTCACCATCCTGTCGCTGGTGCTGTCCGGCGCGATCGTGTTCGCCGTGCTGATCCTGCTCGGCCGCTGGGTGGGCCTCACGCTCGACCTGGCGGGCGTCGCCGGGTTCATCGTGGCCATCGGTATCACGGCCGACTCGTTCGTGATCTTCTTCGAACGATTGAAGGACGAGATACGCGAGGGCCGAACCTTCCGTTCGGCCGTACCACGAGCGTGGGTCCGCGCCCGGCGCACGATCCTGTCCGCGGACGCGGTCATGTTCCTCGCGGCCGGTGTGCTCTACCTGCTGGCCGTCGGTCAGGTGCGTGGTTTCGCGTTCACCCTGGGCATGTCCACGGTGCTCGACCTCATCGTGGTGTTCCTCGTGACTCACCCGCTGGTCGCGTTGGCGTCGAAGTCGAAGTTCTTGTCCAGCCCCAGGTGGTCGGGTCTCGGCGCGGTGCAGCGCGAGGCAAATGAGCGGCGATCCAGCGCGCGGGCCACTGGCTCCGCCGCGGTCGCGAAGGAGGTGTGACGTGCCGGTGAACGACGAGGCACGTACGAGCGAGCCGGCGACCCGGGCCAAGAAGGCCTCGTTCTTCCGGCGGCTCTACATGGGCACCGGCGCTTTCGACGTGGTCGGCAAGCGCAAGCGGTGGTACGTCTTCTTCGCTGTGCTGATCCTGGGCTGCCTGGCCTCGATCGTGTTCAAGGGCTTCAACCTGGGTATCGACTTCGAGGGCGGCACGCGCGTCTCGATGCCCGCCCAGGGTGCGGCCGGGAACGTCACGACCGAGCAGGTCACCGAGGTCTTCAACGACACGCTCAACCAGGAGCCGTCGGCCGTGCAGACGGTCGGTACGGGCGACGCGACGACCATCCAGATCCGGTCGGAGACGCTCGACAACGACCAGGTGACCGCCCTGAAGTCGGCGTTGTTCGACGAGTTCCAGCCGTTCGGCGAGAACGGTCAGCCGACCGAGAACTCGATCAGCGACAGCGCGGTGAGCGCGTCCTGGGGCGGGGAGATCTCGCAGCAGGCACTGATCGCGCTGATCGTGTTCCTGGTGCTGGTCACCGTGTTCCTGGCGTTCTACTTCGAACGATGGATGGCGGTCGCGGCGCTCGCCGCGCTGTTCCACGACATCGTGGTGACGGCCGGCGTGTACTCGATCATCGGCTTCGAGGTGACGCCGGCGACCGTGATCGGTCTGCTCACCATCCTGGGCTTCTCGCTCTACGACACGGTCGTGGTGTTCGACAAGATCAAGGAGAACACCCGGGGTCTGCTCGGCCTGACCAGGCGGACGTATGGCGAGGCGGCGAACCTGGCGCTGAACCAGACGCTCATGCGGTCGATCAACACGTCGCTGATCGCCGTGCTGCCGATCATCGGTCTGTTGGTGGTCGGTGTGGGTCTGCTGGGTGTCGGCACGTTGCAGGACCTGGCACTGGTCCAGCTGACGGGCATCATCGCCGGTGCGCTGTCGTCGATCTGCCTGGCGACGCCGCTGCTGGTGGACATGAAGATGACCGAGCCGAAGTTCAAGGAGCAGGCGGCCAGGGTCGCGGCGCGGCGCAAGAACGTGGCCGAGAAGGCCGCGCAGCGCGAGGCGACCTCGGTTCTGGACGACGAGGACGACCACGGCCCGGCCACGGACGACGAGGGGCTCGAGACGGAGTTGCGCCAGGAGCGGGCCATGGCCGCGGCGAGCAGCGTGCCGGCGCGGAACCAGAAGCCGGCCGAGGCGAGGCGACGGCCGTCCGGCAAGCCGGGCCGGCCATCTGGCAAGCGGCGCCGGTAAGCGTGCTGTCGCTGGAGGAGGCTCTGGGTCTGGTCCGGACGGTGCCGGACTTCCCGTCGCCGGGGGTCCAGTTCCGGGATCTGAACCCGGTGCTGGCGTCCCCGGAGGCACTGGGGGCGGTCATCGACGCGATGGCCGCCCTGCTGCCCAGGGAGACCGAGACCGTGGCGGCCGTGGAGGCGCGGGGTTTCCTGCTGGGAGGCGCCGTGGCGATCGCCCGTGGGTGCGGCCTGGTGCCGATCCGCAAGCCGGGCAAACTCCCGGCGGTGGCCGACCGGGTGGACTACACGCTGGAGTACGGCACGGCGACCCTGGAACTGCCGGACGTCCCCCTCGCGGGTGCGAGGGTGGTCGTGGTGGACGACGTGCTGGCCACGGGCGGCACGGTAGCCGCGACGTGCGAGCTGCTGGCCCGAGCGGGCGCCACGGTGACGGCCGTGGTCGTGGTGGCCGAACTGGCGGGCCTGGGCGCCCGCAAACGCCTGGCGGACCACGACGTGCGCTCCCTGGTGGAGCTGTAGCGGTCCGCTTCTCGCCTGATGAGTCCCACGTTGGGAACCGGCGAGTTCCACGTTCAGAACGGGTGAGTTCCACGTTCAGAACCGGCGAGTTCCACGTTGGGAACGGGTGAGTTCCACGTTGGGAACGGGTGAGTTCCACGTTGGGAACCGGCGAGTTCCACGTTGGGAACGGGTGAGTTCCACGTTGGGAACCGGCGAGTCCCACGTTCGGAACCGGCGAGTCCCACGTTGGCGGACCCTTATTTGGTGACCTATTTTGGGTGTATGGGCAGGTCAGGCAAGGGTAGTGCAGGTCAGAGGCAGTCGGGTACCGCTCGTGAGGTGCCGGTGTTCGACTCCTACGCGCGGTTGTCGTGGAACCCGACCACGCGGGAGCTGGAGAAGATCGAGGACCAGTTCTCCGACAACGCCAAGGTGATTGAGCGGATGGGCGGCACGATCGGCGAGCCGCTCTCGGATGGGTTGTCCGCGTGGAAACGCGGCGTGCGGCGGCCGGGGTGGGAGCGGCTGTTGGAGCGGGTGGAGTCGGGTGAGTCGGACGGGATCGTGGTGTGGCACACCGACCGTTTGTTCCGCCAACCACGCGACCTGGAACGGTTGATCGACCTGGGTGAGAAGGGGTTCACGGTCGCCTCGGCGCATGGTGCGCGGGATTTGGCGGACCCGGATGACCGGTTCATCCTGCGGATCGAGGTCGCCCACGCCGCCCGGTCCAGCGATGACACGTCGCGGCGGATCAAGCGCCGGTTTGAGACGTTGCGGGCGAACGGGCAGAAGACCGGCGGCCCCCGGTTGTTCGGCTTCCCTGGGTACGTGGTGCTGTCCCAGCGGGACAAGGACCGGTTGGCCGAGCAGGGCACGCCCCGGCCGGTGGTGCCGGCCGGGCAGGTGGCGGCGGAGCGTCAGGCGTTGCGGGACGGATCGGCCGCGCTGCTTGCGGGTGCGACCTATATGGACATCGCGCGGGAGTGGAACGAGGCGGGGTTGCGCACGGCGTGGGGCAAGACGTGGGTATCGGCGGCCGTGCGGGATGTGCTGGTGCGTGGCGCCAACGCGGGGTTGATCGAGCACGAGGGGGTAGAGGTCGGCACGCTCACTGGTGAGCCGATCGTGGACCGGGACGTGTTCGACCGGGTGAGGGCGTTGGTGCTGGGCCGGCGACGGGGCCGGATCTACGGGGAGCGGTACATCGGGACCGGGTTTCTGCGGTGCGGGGTGTGTAAGCGGCTGTTGTCGGCCCACCCGCACGGGAAGCGGGCGAACGGTGAGCAGCGTCGGGTGTACTTCTGTAGTACCCAGCGGCGGGGGTGCGGGAAGATCTCGGCCATGGTGTCCCACGTGGACGACCGGCTAGAAGAGTTGGTGATCGAGCGGTTGTCCGACCCGGAGCACGCGGCGGGGGTGTCGGCCTACCGTGCCCGCACGAATGAGCGGCTGGAGGCGCTGCGCGCCGAGATCGAGCAGTGCGAACAGCTCCAGACGGCGTTGACGGCTCGGTTGGCGCGGCGGGAGATCCCGCTGGCCGCGTTCGACGAGAACAACGCGCTGCTGGTGGCCGATCTCGCCGAGTTGACCGCCGAACGGGACTCCCTGACCGGCAGCGGCAGCAGCGACACGGGCGGGGGTCCGGTCACCGAGTTGGACACCGAGCAGGCCCGTGCCGAGTGGATCGATGCCGATCTGGGCGGCAAGCGCACGATGCTGAAACGCGCGTTGGGCCGCAACCGGCTGTTCATCGATCCGGCCAGCAGGGGCCGCAAGTTCGACCCCCACCGGGTCCGTCTCGGCCCACCACCGGAACCGCACAACTAACCCGACCGGACGCACGTCGGCCCCCGAAACCCTGAGCAGGGTTCGGGGGCCGATGCGCGTCCCGGTGTGTCTCCGTGTCAGTCGGTGGACGTGCGGCGTGCGGTTCGGCGTGCGGTGCGTTTGAACACCTCGGCCACCGCCGCGAGGTCATCCGGGCTCATCGGGGGCATCGCGCGGTTCGCTCCCCGCCAGTACTCGTTCGGCTCGTGCGGGGTGGCGCTGCACAACTCGGCGGGATCGCACCCCAACCGGGTGGCCCACGCCGTGAGCACGGCCGGTGTCGGTGCCGACGCCACCGGATGCCCGTAGGCACACGCCAACACGTACGCCTCTTTCACTCCGGCCGTGTCTGCCAGGTCGGCCGGTGCCACACCCCGCACGTGCAGCCACGCCCGGAACCGACCCGGCGAGAACGCATTGTCAGGGGTCATTCCGCGAGCCCCTCACCCTCGGGGGAGGGACCCGCGCGTCGGTGGTCGGGTACTGCGTTTTGGGGGGTTTCGGCAGTGTCCCTGGACTGGGTCCCTCGGGTCCCTCTCGTGGGTTTGCGCTGGTCAGCGGGGGGAGTTTGGGTGAGGGACTCTGGGGGGAGAACTCCCCCGGGTCCCTCGGCCTCCCCGCTTGGGTCCCTCTCGCTCACGGCGTGTTCAACGCGGGCGATATCGGCCGTGGTGCGGTTGGTGATCGCGCGGGTGATGTCGTCGGCGCGGACGACCTTGACACCCTTGGACTTGCCCGCGATCACGTGGTGGTCGGCGAGTGTGGCGGCAAGTCGGGTGAGGTTCCATCCTTCGTACTCGGTGGGGTTGTGCTCGATCAGCCGCGCGAGGACGACCTGTGTCCGTGCCCGGGGTTGGCCCCGGAGCGCGGCGGCGATGTCGGCCAAGTGGTCGACCGGTGCCGGTCCGATCTCCGCTCGCTCCGGTGCGGTGATGGTCCGGCCGGTCTCGGTGACGATGGCCATCGCGCGGGCGATGACCGGCGTCACGTCATCGGTGCCGTCTTCGAACGGCACATAGAACGTGCGCACCAACTCGAACACGTTGTCGGTGACACCGACCGCGACACACGTTCCCCGGTCGGTGTTCATCCGCAGATCGGTAGCCCGGATACCGGCCCGATACTTCCCAGAGCCGAGTAGTCCGTCGTTGGCGACCTGGTCAGCTACGGAGAACGCCACCCCGCAGGAGATGTTGCGGGTGATCTCGCGCGGGATGCTCTCCTTGGTGGGCGATTGGGTGGCCAGCAACAACACGATGCCGTACTTACGTCCCCGTTTGATCAACCGCACGGCCAGATCAGCGGCCTGTTTGCCGACCTTGGGGTGTTGGAACAGTTCGTGACACTCATCGATCGCGCACACCAGCGGGTGCAACGAGAGTCCCCGCCGGTCGGCCAATGCCCGGGAAACCTTCGGCGGCTGCCCCGGCTGAGCACTGAGCACCTTGCCGCGTCGCTCCATCTCTGCCAGCAGGTCGGCGAGTGCCTGTACGGCGGCGTTGGCGACCGCGTCGTCCATGCCCATCCGGTACCGGGACAGACGCGGTGCGAAGGGTGCGAAGTCGGGTGACTCGCCCATCACGAACACCCACAACTCCGCCGTGGGATCGAGCGCGGCCCCGAGCAGCAGGGTGCGCAGAGCGGCGGACTTGCCCTGTCCCGGGCGGCCACCCACGAGCCAGTTGGCGCCGATCAGCGGCGCGTTGACGACGATGCCGCGTTGGGTGAGTCCGAACGGGACACCCTCGAACAGGTCCACCATCCCGTCGTCGAGTAGCGGCCAGTCTCCGGCCCCGCCGGCAAGTTTGCCTTTGTCGGCTATCCACAGGTCCAGGATTCCGGCTTCGGGTCCTTCGGTGGGCCACGTCTCCAGCTTCGCCCGCCCCAGGTTCGCAGCGAGTTTGTCCCTGCGGTCGACCACCATGTCGGCCGTGACCCCGAGCGGCAGGCGGATCTGTGCGTAGGTGCCGTCCCCGTCGACCCGTGCCCCCACGATGTAGTGGAGCTGACCACCGTCCTTGAAGAACGCATTCAGCGGAGCGATGCCCAGGTGTGCCAACGCTTGGGAGATCATCCGTTCATCGATCCAGGAATCAGCGTCGTCACGGTCCGGTTGGACCAACCAGCCCGCGCCCGGGGTCATGTCCCGACCTTCGAACGCGGCGGCGACCACCCACACGAACGGCGCGGCCAGCAACACCACCGGGACAGCGACGGTGAGCACGGTCCAGGTGGCGTCGAGTCCGGTGTAGACACTCGCGAGCCAGGGCCACATGTCGGCCTGGTCCAGGAACGCGTTCACGATCCACAACACCACCGCGACCGGCACCAGCACTCGCACCGTGACGGCGGCGCGGTGCAGCACGATGCCCAGCCGTGCCCATCGCGCTTTCGCGTCGGACCGGATCAACTCCTGTGCTTCCCGACGCGCGTCGGCATCTCCGGTGAGTCGGGCGTTGCGGGCATCCGCGCGGAGATCGGCGTAGGTGGCCCAGTTCCAGAACTTGACCAGCCACCGCCAGTTGCCGCGCAGGACGAACCACACCAGCCGCACCACATCGGCCGGGAGCTTGCGCGCCCGGTATGCGGCTACCGACCGCGCCCGGACCACCGGACCCGACCGCCACCCGCGACCGGCCACCGCCGCGAGCTTGCCGGCCGCCGTGCACCACCACGCCCGACCCCACCGCCGCACCGCCACGGGCGGTGTCCACGGCCCGACCGCACCCCGGCCTGCGGTCGGGTCGGTGACCAACTCCGCTTCGTAGACCTTGCGGGCTATCTCGGTGCCGGCCGCACCATTCACGCCGTTCACGGGAACGTCCCGTGAACCGCCCTGTTCGCCCTGAGAACTGTTGTGACGGTTCATGGCTCCGTCACCTCCTCGCGGCCCAGTTCAGCCGTGAGAGCGGCAGCCAGGCGGGAAGACAGGCCGCGTGAGCACCCGGTCGCGTCCCGCACCCATGCCGGGGTCACCTCTACCTCTGGTGACCAGGACCGACGTGCCACCGTGAGGTACTCGGCGAACGTCCGCCGGCGCGCCGCCGGCCGGGCCGGTTCATGAACGCTTCCGTCCTGCGTGGACCCCGCAGTGGACTCGGCGGATGGCTCGGTGGGGTTCATGAACGGCACCGCTGGCGCACGGCTAGCCGCTTCTGTGGCCGCCACGGAGACGGCTTTGGTGAGCTTGTCCCGCAGATCCGTCACAGCCTCAGCGGCGACGAACACCACCAACGGTGGCACCGAGTGCAACACCACACCCGAGAGGGACCCGACCGCGTAGGACGACCACGTGTTCATCACGTACGTAGCAGCGAGGGTGAACCACTTCGCGCGGCGCACCCATGGCCCCGTCTGAACCTGGTAGCGGGAGGTGACCTGTTCGGCTCGCAGGATGGCCAGCAGGATCACTGACACGGTGGGGTCGAGCAGCCAGGCAGCGAGCCACGGCAGCGACCACGCCGCCGATCCGGCCGCCGCGAACGTCTGGACGTTGGTCATCGTGAACGCCAACCCGCACACAATGCCGGCCCAACACAGCCGGTCGACCTGGGTCCGGACTCGCTCCACCCGGAGTGCCACCACGTCCGGGTGTGTCTGGTAGGCCCGTACCCCGGCCGCCTCTGCGGCGTCCTGCGCGAGTTTCTGCGCCCGGGTCAACGGAATGTGGTGAGCGTCGCGCGGACCACCGTCCACACCGACCGGTCGAGAGGGGGTGTTTTGCCTGGTCATCGGCGCCTCCCCCTGCTCCGCGGGGAGTCCACAGTGGTCACCGTCAGCGCCCTAGTCAGCGTGTAGGACGCGAACAACGCGGGCATACCGAGCACGGCCAGCAGCACCCACGCGTTCCCGGTCGGGTGCGTGATCACCAGCCACTGAACGCCCACGATCAGACCGGCCGTGAACGCCACCCGACCGGCCAGCGACAACAACCGGGCACCCGACCGGGCGGCGTCGGCCGCCGCACGAGCACGGCGCGCACTGGCACGCCAGACCCACAGCAGCACCACCAGCACGCCGACCCCGGCGAGTACCTGCGTAGGAGTCAGACCGGTAGTCAGGTCGGTAGTCATCGTTGACCCCCGTCCTGGCTGCCCCGCTCGTGCCGACGAGCGAGCCATACCGGGTACACGGCGCGCACGTCGTCGGCCGGAAGGGCACCCCACACGCCTAGGGCCTGATCTCCGGACGTACGGAGTTCCAGCTCCAGACACTCACGCCGCACCGGACACCCCGCGCAGACCTGCGCGGCCAGCTCTCGATCCGATCGAGCGTTACCAGTCCACTCCGGTACGTGGTCGAGCCCCATGCATGAGCCGTCCCGGGTCACGATCTCCCACAACACGTCATCGGGAACGTGCTCGAACCTGTCAAGCCCGGCCGCGATCTCCTGGAAGTAGTCATCAGGGTTTAGTGCGTTCATCACGCATCACCCCCACGACTGCCCTCGCCGGTATCTGCGAGATGAGCCAGCGCGGATGCCGGAATCATCATCCGGTTCCGCCGACGCACAACCGGCAGGATGCCGACTCGAATAGCCCGGCATACCCATGAGTTATCAACACCCAGCAACCACGCCACTTCCGCTATGGAAAGCAACTGTGGACCGCTGGAGGAAATAGTGTTCGTCATGATTGATTGGGTCCTTACTCTTGGCTGCGACCTGCGGGTTTGCAGGGCCGCTGCCATAAGTAACGGCCAACTGACCAGGGACAACCATGACGGGATCGCCATATCGATATGCGCTCGCCGCATATCCCCTGGCCGGGGCGCATATCGAGAAGAAAAGTATGCTAAAGAAGAATAAATATGCTGGATATGAATATGGGTTTGGGCTGAAGGTGGCCATCTTGACCGTAAGCGCAGGTCAGGCCGGACCGGATGTGCCGCCGGACGTGTCTGGCAGCGTGCGGTCAACTACCCAAACGTGTGATCAACTTCTGGCGTGCATGGGCCTTGACCAGGCGATATGCGGCATCCATCATGCCCCATGCTGACCACGTCATAGACCTGGGGCGCGACCAGTCCCACGGTTGAGGAGCTAGGCCGACCCCCGCTCCCGCTTGATCCCGAGGTTTGCTTCCCGATGTCGTCGTCAGAGGAACACGGTGCGAACGTGGTAGTTACTGCGCTGCTGACCACCCGTGTTGCGCGCGTTGCGCGCGGCATGACCGAGTGTGCGGCGCTCATCGATGAAGTCTTGACGTTGGATCATGCGGACCTGGAGACAATTTTATGGGTTGGTGACGTGGTGTTTCACAGCTCCAAGGAGGGACCATATCCCAATTGTCAAATGCGGGTGAGCGTCCGTCCTTCTCTCCGCTATGCGGCGTTGAGCTATACCGATCACGATGCCCCAGACATGTCGATTTTGAATTCGTTCAATCCGGAAGCAAATCTGCCCGAGGTTGATCTCATATTCAATGGAGACATGGGATCGGTTTTCCCGCAATCGGCGGTAATCACGATTGCGGACGCGAGAGTCGCTCTCTTGGAGTGGTTGCGGACACGTTCACTGCCGACGTCCATTGAGTGGCGACCGTCCGACGAACGCTGAGAACCAAGGATACGTGATCGCAAAATGCCTAGACCCCAAGAGGACGCCCCTCGTTTGTATACCGTCCCTGTCACGTCGCTTGAGCACGTCGACCACGAAGTCACGGACGAAGAATGCGTGGCGCGCGGTCGAGAGAAGCGGGGCGACTTTCGCGCCATCTGCGGTACGTCATTCCTGCCGAGTCCGATGGAGGAAGGTCCAGGGCGACCCTGCCTCTCGTGTGACGCACTCGTACGTGCGGCAATACGACGGTCAATGATAGTCAAGTCTCGACCATCTGATGCGGCGAGCAGCGGGTTTATGTCACGCCTGGTCAATCATATGACCTGCCGGGCACGTGATGTCTGAGTCAGCTATTCATGTGGTCCTGGTCCGACTTCTCGCCCATCAACCGGACGGTACGCGGATTGGTGAGACTCGGCGAGTCTGCCACGTCGTTCCTGTGCCACACGACCTAACGGAGATTCCAGAGTCACTGACGGCGTACTGCGGACTGGAAATTCGGCCAAACACAGCCGAATTTCTTGGTCGGAATACCGGAATGCCCTGTGTGCCATGCGTAGCGAAAGTACGTCTCGGTCCCCACATTTCAAAGATATTGAGCCTGCGAGCCGGAACCGAGTTAGGAGATACGTGAGTGACGTTCTCGCCCTCATTGTTGCGTCGTATGTGGGCATCGGCGTACTCGTCTCAGTGAAGCTAATGAGATTTGTCACGCCTCCTCCCGGAAGTGCGGCCATCTTGCATAAGGCCCGACGCGCTTTCGTGGCGATAGGTATCGCCGTGGCATGGCCTCTGGTATTGATCGCATGGAAATTGTGGGCTTCGCGGCATCGCCAAATTATTGCACGGGTCCTGTTCGGTAGACGTGGCCGCCGCCGCAACGACGATCGGGATAGTTGATTTTCAGAACTGAAACCGAGGAGTTGTTCGTGAGCGAAAATTTTCGATTCGACATGATCGTAGAGATTGGTGACCGGGACATACGTGTAGAGCATGAGAAGGTCGATCAGCGAGTAGTGATCGAAATCGGGGCATTTGCTCGATTCTTGGAGAAAAACTCTCTATGTCTATGGATGTCAGACCCACAGAGGATCGTCGCCCTAGGTATGGCACTCGCCGAAGCGGGATTCAGTCTAGGTGAGCAATTGAATAAGGACATGGACGACCTGCAAGGCAAATATTTTCTCGCCATAATTGCCGCCTCGCCGACCGTGTTGGTACTAGCGAGGACGACCCGGCGGCCGATGAGCCAAAAGGCGGGGCGCCAACACCAGCCGGTCAGGGTCGATGAATGAACTAGAAGAACCACTCCCTACGAATGGCAATGCGGCACCCGCGACTGTAATAACCCTGCGGTGGGAGTCCTACCGTTGCCCGCCGCGTATCCATATGGGTCACGCTGCATGATATGCCTAATGCACCTCCATCGGATATCAACTCCGATCTACCTCAACCGTGCTCCCAACGCTCGTACCCGGCGAACAAGTCGATTCACCGTTCAACTCAAACGTTATCTCGGACTTCCGCGATCGATAATTGCTGCCGAGTGGTGTGCGCACTGTGGTGACGCGTTCAACGTCGCCAACCCGCCGATACCTATCTTCAGCGGGAACACAGTACCAGGAGAAATACGGATCATCTGTAGTAAACACCTACCGCAATAAAGGATGACCAGATCTTGAGCTCCTTCTCGAAGAAAATCAAGAAACTCGAAGCGCAGTATGCAGCTGGAAAGATCAGTAAAAAGGAATTTGCGAAGCAGGAGGACGCGGCACTCGACGAGCTGGATAGATCGTGTGGTCACCGCACTTCGAAGGTCGAAACCACCGCACTAGGCGACGTGCAAAAGGTCTGTACCGACAAGTGCCAGAATGTCATTGGTTGACGTGAACACTACTTTTCCCGCGCAATGCGGCAGGAAGCACCATGGCAAGTGATGAATGGGCTTTTGCTACTGAGGATGATCCGTTTGCTCGCGCTCTTGAAATGTTCTTCCGCTCACGCCCCGGATGGCGTGTAGATGAAGATCTCATCAGATATACGCCGAGTTTTGGCGGCGCTCACGAGATGCCGCAGCGATTTTACTATTCCGATATTGGCATCGACTTCCTAGAGATCTCTTACGAGTGGGATATGTCAATCGCAATATTTCCCAGCCGGATTGACGGAGGCTGCCCAGAACACTACGCCCCCGCGCAAGTATTCCCCATAGACGCGACTTTCACCAACTACCCGTGGCACGATCTACTTCACGACTTGCCCATCCGAGCCGCTGAACTGGTGATCAGCTCAACATTTATCGACGCGTTAGAGGACAGCGAACAGCGTGCGCGTGACACCGACCCGGCAGATATCGCCACATGCGTCCTGTTCGGGCCGTGCGCGATGACCACTCCACCCGACGAAACCGACCGTGGACGAGTGTAGTTAACGAACTTGCCTACGACTCACTCTATGGCGGATTGTTTGCGGGCAGCATCCAGGTCAGCCTTGTATGTTTGCGCCCATTCGGCATCGCGCAATTCTTGAGACATAGAGTTGAGGCCAGATTCCAATAAATCCGCCGCCTTCTCGTGCAAGCCAAGATAGAGGTATGCGCGTCCGCGCTGCATGGTGAAGTATTCGGGCGAGTAGAAATACACCCATGGAGGTTCATCTTCGGGATGCGCATTAGCTTGGGCCGCCAGTTCCATGGCCTCGTCTAGTTTTCGTTCCGTAGGGTCAAGTTCGCCGCTCAAGGCGAGTGCCCGAGCTTCCTGTTGTGCAGCCAATGCGCGTATGCCAGGAGCCAGTCGCTTATCGCGCTGTGCGGCTTGACTTAGGCCAAGCATCGGACCGAGTTTTCGAAGTTTGTAGGCCAAGTGGCCTTTCATTGAGAGCGCGGTAGACAACATATTTGGATCATCAACTTCTAATGCCCATTCGGTAGCACGGTCGTAGAATTGGTGTGCTATTTTCGCGTCACCTGCGCTGGCGTGCACCCAGGCCGCGAATTGGGCGTATTGACTACCGATGCGCACGACGTCTTGGCGTAAAGGGCCGCGCGCATCGATCACCAGTCCTTCTACCAGCGCTAGATGTCCGCGCATGGGCGCCAGGAGTGGCGTTGCACCAATTTTATCTTCGAGCCTGCGGGACTCACCCAGTACATGTGCCAGGGAATGTAAGACACTCTGGTCTATGCCCCTTGGCTGTTCGCGGAGACGGGCAAGTTCTCCTGGCTCAAATACACTAGTCGTTGCAACCAGTAGATCGCCAGAGGAGGGGGTAATCAAATTGCCCGTTGCGAGTGACAACTGCGGCACTACCAGTTGCTCACGTCCGGGAAGGGAAGATCGAAACCAAAGTAGATGCGGAGGAATATGCAGCGTTTCGGCATATCCTTCCACAATCTTGATATTCCACTCAGGTTCGTCTGAGTTTTCGATCCTGCTAACTTGACTTTGCTCAAGTCTGAGCCAGCGTCCCAAAGTGCCCTGGTTTAGCGCTTTGCCAAAGATTTGCCGATGGCGCTGATGGTTTCGATAAGCCTTGAACACCCTTCCGATGTGCCGACTCTTGAATGCAGCTCGAAAGGCGTCCGTATCCCAAAACTCGTCCGGGAGATGCGGCGGTGTGCGAAATTGGTCCCGTTGCTCATGGAGGCACCGACTGCACAGGTGCCCACTGTTATCCCGGGCGAGAATCGCCCCGCACCCACCACAAGCGCGGCGTTCGCCTGTGGCGTCGCCTCCACGCTTTGGACCGTGAGAGCTGGTCATGATCCCCCGCGCACGCTCCAGCCGGCCGCCGCGCGCCGTGCGCCTCGCTGCGGGCTGGGTGTGCCCATCCGATCCCCCTACCAAGCTTGGAGCCAAACCGCCTCTGACCAGCATACATGGGTCAAACTGATGGCGAGATCTGTTGACAGGGGGTGAGACCCACTACCTGAACAGGGAGATTCGCCCTCCCCCATGAACGTAAGGCCGGCACATGCGTGGGATCTCCCGGCGGATCTCCGCCCAGCGCAGTCGTGCACGGATGCCGGCCCACGACTCCGCTTGAGTTGAACACCCACATCCAGGGGGGCGGTAGCTCAGTCGGACAGAGCAGACGACTCATAATCGTTTGGCCGTGGGTTCAAGCCCCACCCGCCCCACAACCGGGTCAGTTCACCACAGACAGACCGCCCACCAGACCCGCTCACCGTTGCTGGCTGGGGCTGGGCGCAATCGTCTATCACGCGCTTGAGCAACGGTGGTTGGCGTGGTCCTCATTGGTGGACTCATCGGCCTGCACAGGACTACCCCGGCCGGCACGCCACGGCGCTTGGCATGGGTGAACGCGACCGACCGTGACCTACGGACCGGGCGGTGGGAAGCCCACCGAGCTGGAACAGCGGATCGCGGGCGACGTGTTCGCGGTGACCGACGTGTCCTCGACCGTCCCGCCGCCCCACACCGATGAACCGGGTGTGCGGCGACTGAACCGCGTCGCACACTGGCCGGCAGCCATCCGCCTGGCCATGATGGCGGGCCACTGGCCGCTCCCCACCGGGCTGGCCGCCTCGGTAGCCGCCGCTGTCACAGCCTCGGTGAGCTTGTCCCGCAGATCCGTCACCGCCTCGGCGGCAACGAACACCACCAGCGGCGGCACCGAGTGCAGCACGATGCCCGCCAGCGAACCCGCCGCGTAGGACGCCCACGTGTTCATCACGTTAACCGGCCGCTGCATTCCTACCGCTGGACGTGGTCGAGCAATGGCGCGACACCCACGTCCAGTTCGGAGCCTCCTGTGCGCGGCTCATCATCTGCTATGGCCAACTCCACGGCAGGACCTTCGATCCCATTGCATTCACGTCGATGGCCAGCGGATAGCAGAACTTCCGCAGAACCAGATACTGACGCGCACCATCGATAGATCACGCCACGTGACTACAGTGATACGCGGAGTCAGCCGAAGGCACAGTTCCGCTACAACTGACGACACGTGTGGAAGATAAGGGTAATCTCCCTGCATGGAGCTGTATTTTTCCGAGCACTTTGGGATTGATTCTCAAGTCTTGCGAGATTATGGCGCGTTCGATATTAGTGTTGTCTCAGACTTGCCACTATTCATAGATCCGTTTCTGCTGTTCAACAGTGAAAATGAAGAATATCAGCAGCTGCACGACTCCATTATCAAATACCTAGTCTTCCTGCGGGATAAGGCGTCACCAGGATTAGCAAGAGGCCTTATTGCAAACTGGTACCGCTTCAAGGAAGTCAAGCAGAATTGGCTGGGTTTCACGCTCTTTGGAAACGAAGGTCACGCCCTAGGTAAGCAGTTCGCCGATTCGCTCTATGGCTCGCTAGGTGATATCCTCGCAGGCTTCGGACAAGAGCAAATTACGAGCGGAACGCATCTTGAAAAGCTGTGCCTTATAAGCTCCGGTGTAGGCAAAGATGGAATTAGTGACTTTACGACCAACTTGGTCAAGGATTATCTTTGCCGATATACACAAGCATTCGCTCGTGAACATCTGTCGGAAGAGCAGTGCGCAGAGTTTCGGGTCACTAAGGCATGCTTCAGCTATAAAACTGAAGCATGGGAAACGCGCGGATATTACTTGCCGCGGCTGCGCAATGATTATGTGTTGTTGACTCCAAACGACATGCTGACCCGCGATGATACGTGGATTAGCCACGCCGATATGTTAAAGCAGTTCATCCACCTTCCCGAAGCTCTCCCGAACGATCAACTACGCGATACCGTCAACAACCACTTCATCCGGCAACTCAGCAAGCGATCAACCAAGACAGAACAGGACGAGGCTGCCCGAAGGACGATCCGGGCGTTTCCTGAGTTAATTGACTATTACATCAAAAAAAAGGAAGAAGAAGGGGACGAGGCGCAGTCCATCAGCGAACAGAAGGTGGACGATACCCGACAGGTCCTCGTTGATCAACTCAAGAAGGCTGTCCGTCACATTGAAGCAACGACGGATTTCTATGATAAACCGTGGACCAGCTACGACGAAGCACTGGACCGCGCTCTTGAGTTCAAACGCTACGTGGAGGACTGTGATGGGTACAAGGTCATCAACAGGGCGGGTCAGCCGTTCTCAAAGGAGACCGAGGTGCAGTTATTCTTCGGGCTCATATGGTGCAAGACTGAGTTTGATGTTAACCGTGAACCCAATAACGGGCGAGGCCCGGTGGATTTCAAGGTTAGCTATGGCAATGGAGACAAGTCGCTGATCGAGTTCAAGCTTGCGAGCAACACCAGCCTTAAGAGGAACCTTGAGAAGCAGTTGCCGATCTACCAGGCCGCAAATCGAACAAAGTTCGCGGTCAAGGTCATCATCTGCTATACCGAACATCATCTAAACCGAGTGGACAAGATAGTAAAAGAACTCAAGTTGACGAACGAGAAGACTATCGTGGTGATTGATGCCCGAAGTGACAATAAGCCGTCCGCATCTAAGGCGTGAATCGAAATCCGATGACGAACTTCTTGTCTAACAGGTGCCCTGCAGGCGACCTGGCAGGCATACGCGCTTCAGTTCGGTGTACTTTGACAGCGGCCCGAAACATGGCGAAACCGAGGTCATGGCAAAGCCTGCGTGGCTCGGCGCCTGCTCTTCGACCACCCGAGGATCAAGGCTTACTGCCGGGCGACATCGGACGCGCGTTGACACAGCGGATGGCACGGCGCTGGTGTTTCGATACGAGGGGTTAAAGGCCGCTGCCGACTACCTAGGTCTTGTCTTACATGTGGATGGGCCACAGATTTGGCCGCTACGCAGCCGGACTGTTAGTCGGGATCAGTGACAGCATTGTTCAGCTATCGAGGGAGTTGCCAGGACGCCATGACTGAAGAAAACGCAGTGGGCGGGCGGATTCAGGACACTGAGTATTTCGATCAGGTTACGATCTCGGTTGTTCCCGTTGAATATCCGGTAGGGGATAACGGTGACGAAGAATGGGTGGTGCTCACCGCTGGAATATGGAAGAAAGCGTCACTCAAGAAGTTGAGTCTATCCGTAATTACTAACCCGGACGGCACCGTAAGTTCGCCTTTTGTTCTCAGGACGCGCGAAGAAGAGTTTGAATGGGGAGCGAGTGGTGCCACATATGCCATCATGTTGTTTGTCTCGCAGTGGGTAGTGACAAGTCTCGCGTGGGATGGACTGAAGGCGCTCGCGCGTAAAATACATGACGCACGCAGCGATTCGCTGGATGCGGCTCCAATGCTGGAACTTGCAGAGGAGGAGGTTGTTGGCCGTGGCATGTGGCTCATTGAAGAGAGGTACGGGGAGGATAGGTCGACCCTGCATATCGCCGCCGTCGAGTTGAGCCCACCAAATCGAGCCACGGTGGAGATCATGGCGGCATCCGGTTGGAAGTACGAGATAGATATCGACGTCGAGTACGATTTGGCCATCACCGGCAGAGTTCGACGCTCTCGGGTGCCGGTTTCGCGGCCTGACAACTCTTCTGGGGGCTGCTGATATCGGCCGTAGATGCGATGTTCATTACGATTCTTTCGTAAATACTCCCAGATCGCGTCGGATAATCTTCAGCAAATCTGCGGTAGTTTGGTCGTGTCTTTCCTCGTACTCATCCGACACAAGGAAGTCGTCACGATCGAGCGGGTCTCCCTCATATTCCATCTGGGCTGCTCCCCAGGCGTACGTCGCGCTGTAAGAATACTCTGCGGCTTGAGCGGCATCCGGTGTGGCGAATATCCGTAGGTGAAGCAAGCTCTCGTACAGCGACATTTGCCAACCTTCCTCTAATTCGGGGCCCAGTTCGTAGGCCGCGTTGTGGATAGAAAGTGCAGCGCGCCTCAGATTTACGTGAAAGCCCAGGTATGCATCCCGCCGCTCATCAAAGGTTCGTTGCCTATCCTCTCTCGACCAATGCACTCTCTCCCGCGCCCGCTCGCGCTCCCACTGGAGCTCCTCGCGTCGGATTGCGTTCCGTGTGGTGAGTAGGGCGCCGCTGACGGTTCCGCCCACACTGGCAAGCAGGCCCATGCCGGCGACCAGGAGCGTTACCCAAAGGGGAGTTGTAGTACCCACCTGCAAATGATCGCCTTCCCGGCCCTCTTTCGCTGCGAACGACACGATGACAACGTCACCAAATTCGGAATCTGTCGTGGTGAGCGGTCCGCCGGTCGGCCCACTGGTAAGTTCCCGTTAGCGAGACCGCCGTGGTCCGCCCGTGCGGTCTGGTCCGTCGGGGGGCCGATTACGACCCGCGCACCTCGTCGGGAGGGATGATCAACTATGACTTTGAGCCGTCACGCGCGTGAGATCGCAGCCGAGATCCGTCTACAGGACTGGTCTGACGGCCCCGTACAGGGCGGACCGCGCTGGACACCGCCGTGAGCACGACAGCAACGCGGCTGGCACCGAGGTGCTCAGCCCGCAACAGACGAACGTGCTGCGCATGAATGTCATGTGGGTGGCAGCGCAGGCTCTCGGATACGCCGACCCAAACTTCGATGAGTATGAATTCGCACAGGCGTGCGGAGTTGAGATCCACACTAGCCACGGCCGGAAGGACGGCGGCATCGCCGCAGGGCTACGCCGGACCGAGGGGCGTTACCACCGGCCCGGAACCTACTCTCCAGCCCCCGAGGACGGTGCTTGACAGGACCGGCCTCCGGCTCTGTCTCGACTCAAGAGGACCGAGAGACCATCACAAATAGGTCACCAAATGCGAGTCAGCCTTCGGAACCGGCGAGTCCCACGTTCAGAACGGGTGAGTTCCACGTTCGGAACCGGCGAGTCCCCCTCTCCCGACACACGAGTCGACGGTTCACGACCACGGGCTGGTTCGCGAACCGCCAACTCGGAGGTCCTGGGAGGGGGACTCGCGGAGCGTGAACGTGGGACTCGCCGGCTCTCAACGTGGGACTCGCCGTGGTTGGGTCGAGTTGTTCACAGCCAGCTGACTGTGGACCGGCGCGTTTGTCGGTGTCGGCCGTTACGCTGGATTCCGGGGGGCCGGAGGCCGCCGTTGATCTTGGTCAGTTGAACTGCAGGGAGCGTTTCGCCAGGCCGCACCAGTAGCCGTCGATCACCGAGGTCGGGGTTGTCGTGGTCGTCAGGCTCGCGCCCACCGCCACGAACAGCGGCGCGAAGTGTTCCGTTCTCGGGTGGGCCAGCCGGCTCGCCGGTGCCTTGTGCAGGAAGTCGACCAGCGCGTCGACGTCGCCGTTCGCCAGGGTTTCGCGGCCCCAGTCGTCGAACTCGGCCGACCACGACGGTGGCGGGCCGGCCGGGTTGGACACGTCGATGCCCGACAGGTTGTGCGTGAAGAAGCCGCTGCCGATGATCAATACACCCTCGTCGCGCAGCGGGGCCAGTGCGCGGCCCACCTCCATGAGCACCGTCGGATCCAGTGACGGCATCGAGATCTGCAGCACCGGCACGTCGGCCGCCGGGAACATCTCCACGAGCGGCACGTACGCGCCGTGGTCCAGTCCCCGGTCCGGCTCGTCGTGCACCGGCATGGCGCCCGACCGCAGCAGCGCGCGCACGCTCGCGGCAAGCTCCGGCGCGCCGGGCGCCGCGTACGTCACGTCGTAGTAGCGCTGCGGAAAGCCCCAGAAGTCGTAGGTCAGCGGCACCGTGGTGGTGGCGCCGAGCGTCAGCGGCGCGTTCTCCCAGTGCGCCGACACCATGAGGATCGCCGTGGGTTTTGGCAGGTCAGCGGACCAGTCGGCCAGCTGGCGGGTCCACAGCTGATCGTCGGCCAGTGGCGGCGCGCCGTGGCTGAGGTAGAGCAACGGCATCGACATGCGTACTCCCGAAGTTGAAATTTCAACTACAGGGTACAACAGCCCGTTGAGCCACCCCGGATCGATTCACGGCTATTCTCAGGTCCTGGAAGCCGGGAGCCGCGTGTGAGCCAGAACGTTGAGACCGGGGCGCCGTCGGACGACGCCGTCGGCCCACCACCCGCAGTCCGGGCGCCGTCGGCGACCCGGCGGGTCAGGGCGCGCCTCGCCAGGCGGATCACCGCGCAGCGCTCGGCACCGGTCAAACAGGTGCTCGAACCGCTGGCCGCCGTCCACCGCGAGCTGCACCCGAAGGCCGACCTCGCACTGCTCCAGCACGCCTACGACGTGGCCGAGGAGGCGCACCGCAACCAGCGGCGCAAGTCCGGCGACCCGTACATCACCCACCCGCTGGCGGTCGCCACCATCCTCGCCGAGCTGGGCATGGACACGATCACGCTGGTCGCCGCCCTGCTGCACGACACGGTCGAGGACACCGAGTACTCGCTGAAGAACCTGCACGACGATTTCGGCGAGGAGGTCGCCCGGCTCGTCGACGGCGTGACCAAGCTGGACAAGGTGCAGCTCGGCAGCGCGGCCGAGGCCGAGACCATCCGCAAGATGGTCATCGCCATGGCGCGCGACCCCCGGGTGCTGGTGATCAAGCTGGCCGACCGGCTGCACAACATGCGCACCATGCGGTTCCTGCCGCCGGAGAAGCAGGCGAAGAAGGCTCGCGAGACGCTCGAGGTGCTCGCCCCGCTCGCCCACCGGCTGGGCATGGCCACCGTCAAGTGGGAGCTGGAGGACCTGGCGTTCGCCATCCTGCAGCCGAAGAAGTACGACGAGATCGTCCGGCTGGTCGCCACGCGGGCGCCGTCGCGCGACACCTACCTGCACAAGGTCACCGCGGAGCTGACCTCGCAGCTCGAGGGTTCCCGGATCAACGCGAAGGTCGAGGGCCGGCCCAAGCACTACTACTCGATCAACCAGAAGATGATCGTCCGCGGCCGGGACTTCGACGACATCCACGATCTGGTGGGCGTGCGCATCCTGGTCGACGACGTGCGTGACTGCTACGCGGCCATGGGCGTGGTGCACGCGCTGTGGCAGCCGATGCCCGGCCGGTTCAAGGACTACGTGGCTCAGCCGCGGTTCGGCGTGTACCAGTCGTTGCACACCACGGTCATCGGGCCGGACGGCAAGCCCCTGGAAGTCCAGATCCGCACGCACGAGATGCACCGCACGGCCGAGTACGGCATCGCCGCGCACTGGCGGTACAAGGAGACCCGCGGCACCCACGACGGCCGGGCCGTCGAGGTCGACGAGATGGCGTGGATGCGCCAACTGCTCGACTGGCAGCGGGAAGCGGCCGACCCCGGCGACTTCCTCGAGTCGCTGCGCTACGACCTGGCCACCAAGGAAATCTTCGTCTTCACGCCGAAGGGCGACGTGATCACGTTGCCCGCCGGCTCGACGCCCGTCGACTTCGCCTACGCCGTGCACACCGAGGTCGGCCACCGCTGCATCGGCGCGCGCCTCAACGGCCGGCTGGTCGCGCTGGAACGCAAGCTCGACAACGGCGACGTGGTCGAGATCTTCACCTCCAAGGCCGAGGGCGCCGGCCCGACCAGGGACTGGCTCGCGTTCGCCGCGTCGCCCCGGGCCCGCGCCAAGATCAAGCAGTGGTTCGCCAAGGAGCGCAAGGAAGAGGCGATCGAGGCGGGCAAGGACGCGATCACCAAGGAGGTGCGCCGGACCGGGCTGCCCATGCAGCGGCTGGTCTCGGCCGACTCCATGGCCGCGCTCGCCCGCGAGCTGCGCTACACCGAGGTGAGCGCGCTGTACGCGGCCGTCGGCGAGGGACACACCTCCGCGCGCCACGTCGTCCAGCGGCTCGTCGCGTTGCTCGGCGGGGTGGAGCACGCGGAGGACGAGCTGGCCGACCGGTCCACGCCGTCCACCATCACCCGGCGGCGCGCGTCCGGTGACGCGGGCGTCATCGTCAAGGGCGCCAGCGACATCTGGGTCAAGCTCGCCCGGTGCTGCACGCCGGTGCCCGGCGACGACATCATGGGTTTCGTGACCCGCGGCGGCGGTGTGAGCGTGCACCGCACCGACTGCACCAATGCCGGTGACCTGCTCGACTCGCCGGAGCGGCTGGTGGATGTCGAGTGGGCGCCGTCGGACTCGTCGGTGTTCCTGGTGGCCATCCAGGTCGAGGCGCTCGACCGGCACCGCCTGCTGTCCGACGTGACGAAGGTGCTGGCCGACGAGAAGGTCAACATCCTGTCGGCCTCGGTCACCACCTCGCGGGACCGGGTCGCGGTCAGCCGGTTCAGCTTCGAGATGGGCGACCCGAAACACCTCGGGCACGTGCTGAAGGTGGTCCGCAGCGTCGAAGGCGTCTACGACGTCTACCGGGTGACCTCCGCGTCCTGATGCCGTTGCCCAGTGTCCTGTGGTGGGACCACAACGCGTACTACCACCCGTGGCTGCTGCGTCAGGTGCCGCCCGGCGCCGCCCGCGCGCTGGACGTGGGGTGCGGCAGCGGGGCGCTGACCCGCCGGTTGAGTGAGCGCGTGGCCGAGGTCGACGCGGTGGACGCCGAACCCGCGATGATCGAGCGCGCCACCGGCCGGGCGCGCTGGCTGGTGGGCGACGTCCTGACGGTGGACCTGAACCCCGACGGCTACGACCTGGTGACCGCGCTGTCGAGCCTGCACCACCTGCCGCTGCGGCCGGGCCTCACGCGGTTGGCCGAGCTGGTCCGCCCGGGTGGCACGCTGGCGGTGGTGGGCATGTACCGCCACGCGACGATGACCGACCTGGCCATGGCGGCGGTGACCCTGCCGGCGAACGCCTTTGTCGGGGCGGCCCTCGCCGTCCGGGGCAGGTCCGGCAAACCGAACGACGAGGGAATGCCGGTCCGCGACCCGGAAGCCACGCTGCCCGAGATCCGCGCCGCGGCGAGCGAACTGCTGCCGGGATCGGTGGTCCGCCGCCGCGTCTACTGGCGGTACACGCTGCATTGGCGCCGCCCGCACTCCTGAGTACCGCCGCTCCCGAGACGGCGGCGGTCGGGCCGCGAGCGGCGGGGTGCGGGTGGCGCGTGGTGGTCGCGGCGGTCGGGGAGTGGTCATGCGGCCACCGCGAACGGTGATCGTGGGCGTGCGGAGCAAGTGTGTCGTGTCCGGCGAGGGTGTCCCATGGCGACTGTCGCGAGTGGACATCTCGGGTCCGCAGGCGTGGTGATCCCGTTGGCAGGACTGTCATCGCGACTGTCGTGAGTGGCCGACTCGGCCTGCCTGAGTGGCCGACTCGGCCTGCTTGGGTGGTCGACTCAGCGTGCTGGGTGGCTGACTCGGCCTGCCTGGGTGGCCGACTCGGCCTGCCTGAGTGGCCGACTCGGCCTGCTTGGGTGGTCGACTCAGCGTGCTGGGTGGCTGACTCGGCCTGCCTGGGTGGCTGACTCGGGCTGCTTGGGTGGCCGATTCGACCTGCCTGAGTGACACCACCACTCAGGCAGGTCGAAATCGCCACTCGGGTGGGCCGGGGATGTGATCGCGGGCAGGGGGAGCGGGCCGTGTTCGGCCGGGGTGGTCATCATGGCTGTCGCGAATGGTCATCATGCGCGACGGGAGTGGTCATCATGGCCGGCGGGAGTGGTCATCGTGGGGGCCCTGTGACGGTGGTCGGCACCTACGGTCACGCCGACAGCAGCGTGCCCAACGGCACCCCGGCCAAGGCTCGCACCTCCCTGGACAGGTGAGCCTGGTCGGCATAGCCGAGTCCGTAGGCGACGTCGGCCGGCGGCATGCCGCTGCGTGCCAGGCGTAAGGCCCGGTCGAAGCGCAGCACGCGCTGCAGCACCTTGGCGCCGTAGCCGAACGCCGCGAGACAGCGCCGGTGCAGCTGCCGCTCGGTGATCCCCAGGTGGTCGGCCATGGCGGCGATCCGGGTGCCCCGCCCGGCGAGGCTGAGCAACGTCGGCACCGCCGGGTCGGGGTCGGTGCGCACGCCGGCGACCACCGCGTCGGTGATCGCCGCCTGGGCGGCCGGCAGGGACGGGGTGGCGGCCAGCGCGTCACCGAGTTGGGCGACCCGCGAGGGCTCCCACAGCTCGCCGAGGTCGACCCGCTCGTCGCGTAACGCGTGGGCCGGCACGCCCAGCGCGACCGAGGATCTGCCGGTGTGGAAGCGGGCGCCGACCATCTCGCCGGAGGAGATACGGGTGAGATGCGCGCGGGTGTCGGGCCCGGCCACGTACAGCTGACCGGACTCGCGTTGCCAGATCACGTCGACACAGGCGTCGGGCACGATCCGACGTGCGCCGGTCTCGGCGGGCGCCACCCGCCTGGACCACACGCAGGTCAGCAGGCCGCGCGCCGTCGCCGCGGGTGCACTTTCCTGGTATTCGTCCACGCTTCCGATTGTGACACCAGGCACCGACAAAAATCAGCGACGGATCGACGCGCGCTCGATCGCCACCGGTTCGACGGGCGCCCCGTCCTCCGCACTGTTGGACGGCACGACCCCGTTGGCCGCGATCGCGTCGACCGTCGCCAGCCCGGTCGGGTCGAGGGCGCCGAACACCGTGTACTCCGGCGGCAGCGTCGAGTCCCCGTAGACCAGGAAGAACTGACTCCCGCCGGAGTCCGGCTCCTGCGTCTTGGCCATCGCCACCGTGCCCCGCGGGTAGACCACGAGCGACGGGTTGGTCGGCGCGGGCCGCAGGTCGGTCGGCGGCTCGTCGGGGATGGTGTAGCCGGGACCACCGGAGCCGTCGCCGTTCGGGTCGCCACACTGCAGCACCTTCAGGCCCTCGGCGGCGGTCAGCCGGTGGCAGTTGACGCCGTCGTAGAAACCCTCGCTGACCAGGTGGGTGATGCTGCGGACCGTGCACGGCGCCTTGTCGGGCGCCAGCAGGAACCCGATGTCACCGTGGTTCGTGGTGAACACCGCCGTGCCCTCCTCGGCCTCCCCGGGCGGCGGTCCGCCAACCGGCGCCGGCTCCCCGGGCGCCTCGGCGAACTCGCACGGGTCGTCCGGGTCCGGCGTCCACGACCCGGACGTCTCCGGCGAATCCGAAGGCGTCTCCGAGGACGTCTCCGAAGCCGCGGTCGTCCCGTCGTCCTCGGATGCCGACGGCGCGGACCGCGAGGTGCAACTCGTCAGGACGACCACCAGCAACAGGCCGAGCGCGCTCCAGCGAAGCGTCACGCGATCGCCGCGGACTCGATGGTGGTGGCGATCGCCGGCGCGCCGTCCTCGGGGCTCGCACCCGGGGCGACACCGCCGGCCGCGATCGTGTCCAGCACGGTCAGACCGGCCGGGTCGATCGTGCCGAACACCGTGTACTGCGGCGGCAGCGTGGAGTCGCCGTAGACGAGGAAGAACTGGCTACCGCCCGAGTTGGGCTCCTGCGTCTTCGCCATGGCGATCACGCCGCGGGGGTAGATCGAGGTCTGCCCGTCCGGTCCGGCGGCCAGGGTGGTCGGCGGCTCGTCGGGGATCGTGTAGCCGGGACCGCCGGAGCCGTCGCCGTTCGGGTCGCCGCACTGCAGCACCTTCAGGCCGGCGCCGGCGGTGAGCCGGTGACAGTTCACCCCGTCGTAGAACTTGGCCGACACCAGGTGCTCGATGCTCTGCACGGTGCACGGCGCCTGGGTGCGGTCCAGCGTGATGGGGATCGCGCCCTGGTTGGTGGTCACCGTGACCTTGACCGTGCCGGTACTCGGCGTTTCGGCCGGGTCGTCCGGCAGGCCGGCGGCGGACATCTCCTCGTCGGGAGACGCGGCGTATTTGCAGGCACCCTCGGTCGTTTCGCCGGTCGGCGTCTCGGTGTCCGTGGGATTGGCGGCGGCGTCCGGCTCGTCGGGACCCAGGTTGACCAGCCAGTAGACCACGCCGACCACGACCACCACGGCCAACACCGTGGAGCTCACGCCCCAGATGCGGCGGCGCTTCGCGCGCTCCGCACGTCGGGCGAGTTGGCGCTCCAACTTGCGCTTGGCAGCCTGCCGACGCTGCTCGTTGCTCGGCACCGGGCACCCTCCCTGACCTGAGATGTTCACGCCGGCGGGCAGTCTATGGGTACGACCGGTAAGAACCGTGTGGAGGTAGGCAAAACTCAGGCGATTGTCAGAATCCGGAGCGGATCCGAGGAGAATCCGGTCCGATGCGGTGCTACCGGTGCCCAGCGGAAGTGGAAAGCTGGATACTGGGGGTGGCGACGCGGTGACCGATGTGGCTGACAAGGTGGGCTCATGCAAGACAGGCGCGACGACGGGACTTCGCCGTTCGCCGAGGAACTCGAGCGCCTGTTGCGCAAGCGCGGGCTGTCGTGGCGTCGTCTGTCGGACCTGGTCGGCTACACCCCGAGCTGGCTCAGCAAGATCAAGCACGGCGCGCCGCCCTCGGCTGAGCTGGCCAGACGCTGTGACCAGGTACTCGAGGCCGAGGGACAGCTGATCGCGCTCGCGGCCTCGGCCGCGCCCGTGCGGCTGGCGCAGCTGCCGGCCGCGGCCGCCACGTTCGTCGGCCGCGAGACCGAGCTGTTCGCGCTCAGCCAGATTCTGTCCTCCCGGGGGGATCCGGGCACCCCGCAGACGGTCGCGGTCGACGGTCCGCCCGGCGCCGGCAAGACGGCGCTGGCGTTACGGGTGGCGCACGCGGTGGTCGACCACTACTCCGACGGCCAGCTCTACGTCGATCTGCGCGGATACTCGCCCGACGCACAGCCGCGGGTGGTCGACGAGGTGCTCGAGGAGTTCCTCACCGCACTCGGCGTCCAGATCGACGTCATCCCGGTGGGCATCGAGGCCCGCGCGAAGCTGTACCGCTCGGTGCTGGCCGACCGGCGGGTCCTGGTGGTGCTGGACAACGCGGCCGACTCCCAGCAGCTGCAGCCGTTGCTGCCGGCGTCGTCCGGCTGCGGCGTGGTGGTCACCAGCCGCAAGCGCATCACCGGCCTCGCCATGCGCGGCGACTCCCGGATCACCCTCGGCCCGATGGCCGAGGAGGAGTCGATCACGTTGCTGCGCAAGGTGATCGGCGCCGACCGCGCGGCCGCCGAACCCGACGCCGTGCGCGCGCTCGCCGGCCGCTGCGGGCACCTGCCGCTCGCCCTGCGCATCGCGGCGGAACGGGTGGCCACCCACCCACACCATTCGGTGAGCCTCCTGGTGGAGGAACTGGACACCGAGTCGCAGCGGCTCGAGGCGCTGTCGACCGACGACTCGGTCGCCGTGAAGACCGTGTTCTCGTGGTCCTACCGGGATCTCAGCGCCGAAGCCGCGCGCATGTTCCGGCTGATCGGCCTGCACACCGGCCCGCACGTGCGCACCGGCGCCGTGGCCGCGCTGGCCGGCCAGCCGCTCATCCACGCCCGGCGGCTGCTCGACCGGCTCACCGGCGTGCACCTGCTGGAGGGCCTCGGCGGCGACCGCTACCGGATGCACGACCTGCTGCGGGTCTACGCGGCCGAGCAGGCGGTCGACGAGGAGCCGGAGAGCGAACGAACGCTCGCGCTGAGCCGGATGGTCGACTGGTACCTGCACAACACCTACGCGGCCAACCACGCGCTCGCACCACAGCGGCACGACCCGGTGCTCGACCCGTCGCAGTTCGGGGTCGACGTCGGCGTGTTCGACTACGACTCGGCGCTCGCGTGGTGCGAGATCGAGATGTCGAACATCGTCACCGCCACCCGAACGGCCGTCGCGATCGGCGAGCACGTCACCGCATGGAAGCTCCCGGCCGGCTCGTTCAACTACCTGCACCTGCGCAAGCGCTGGACGCTGTGGGTCGCCTGCCACGAGGTCGGCGTGGTCGGCGCTCAGCGCGTCGGTGACCGCTACGGCGAGGCGTGGGTGCTGAACAACCTCGCGGTCGCCTACCGGGAGCTGCGGCGCCTCGACGAGGCCAAGGAGACGTTCCAGAACGTCCTTGCCCTGCGCATCGAGCTGGGCGACCGGGTCGGCCAGGCGTGGACGCTCACGGGCGTCGGGTTCATCGGCTTCGACGAGAACCAGTTCGACGTGGCCGCCGCCCGCTTCGGTGAGGCGCTGGACATCTTCCGCGAGGTCGGCGACCGCAACGGCGAGGGCATCGCGCTCGCGAACGTCGGTGACGCCTACCGTGCGCTGCTCGACTACGACCGGGCGATCGACAACCTGGAGCAGGCGATGAGCGTCTGCCGCGACATCGGCGACCGGTACGGCGAGGGCTACTCGCTCGTGAAGCTGGGGGACACGTTCTCGGAGCTGAAACGGCCCGAGGACGCGCTGGACTGCTTCCAGCGGGCACTGGACACCAGGCGCGAGTTGGGCGACCGCTGGGGCGAGGCGGAGGTGCTGCACAAACGCGGCCTCGCGCTGCGGGAGAGCGGCAAGACCGAACCGGCGGCCGAGTCACTGGTGGCCGCGCTCGCCATCTTCGACGAGCTGGGCGACCCGCGAGCCGCCGACCTACGCGAACTGCTGAGCTAGCTCCAGGCTGCGATCGTGCAGGGAACGACGCCTTGCCTGCGTTGACCGCAGTGAACGACGCTTTCCCTGCATCGAGGCAGGACGCTGGCTCAGACCTTCAGCGCGTGGAACATCTGGTCGAGGAACCTCGGCACGTCAACGGTTTCCGCCACCTTCACGGGCACTCGGCCCGCCCCGGCGTTCGTGGGGATGTACGCGTCGCTGGCGATCATCCGCTGATCGGAGACCACCTGGCCGCGGGTGTGCGTGCCGGTCAGCTCGACGCCCAGCGGCAACTCGCGGTAGGTGGCGAGCTTGGGTTCCAGCATGATGGCGGCCGCGAGGGGGTCGTGCAGCGTGCAGCCGTTCTCGCCGAACATGGTCGAGTAGAACCGCCCGTAGTGGTCCAGCAGCTTCGCCGCGAACCGGGCGCGCGGGGTTTCGAGCGACGACACCGCCGCGAGCCATTCCGTGCCGGCCCTGGACTGCTCGGTGGCGTCCAGCCCGACCAGCACGAGATCCGGGAGACCGGCGCCGAGCACCAGGTCGGCGGCCTCCGGGTCGTGGTAGAAGTTCGCGTCCGCGTACGGGGTGATGTTGCCCGGCACGGTCACCGCGCCGCCCATCACCACGACCGAGCGGAGCAGCGAGGGTAAGTCGGGTTCCAGCAGGAGGGCGAGCGCGACGTTGGTCAGCGGGCCGATGGCGAGCAGCGTCAGCTCGCCGGGGTTCGCTCGCGCCAGGCGCACCAGTTGCTCGGCCGCGGAGATGTCCACCGGTGTGCCGTGCGGCGCCGGACCGGCGTGGCCGCCGAGGCCGTCGTCGCCGTGGACGAACTCCGCGGTCTGCAGCGGCTGGGCGAGCGGCTTGGCCGCGCCCACCGCCACCGGCACGTCGAGGCCGACCAGTTCGAGCACACGGAGGGCGTTGAGTGCCCCCACCGGGGCGGGTACGTTGCCGTGGACGCTACCCACTGCGACGATCTCGGCGTCCTCCTGGGCCGCCAAGTACATGATCGCGAGGGCGTCGTCAACCCCCGGATCGGTGTCGAGAATGATGCGCACGCTGTGGCACTCAACCAGACAACCGACCTGTTAGGCCAGACCGGGGGCCCTACTGCCGATCTTGAGTATCGTGCGGTCGTGCGCGTTTGTGTCTTCTGTGGCTCCTCCACTGGCAGCGATCCGGCGTACGGCGTGGCCGCCGCGCGCGTCGGGCAGGCGCTCGCCGGGCGCGGCGTCGGTCTGGTCTACGGCGGTGCGAGCGTCGGAACGATGGGCATCGTGGCCGACGCGGCGCTGGCCGCCGGCGGCGACGTGGTGGGGGTGATCCCGCAGAACCTGGTGGACCGCGAGGTCGCCCACGCCGGGCTCACCGACCTGCGGGTGGTGGCTGACCTGCACGAACGCAAGGCCGCGATGGCCGGGCTGGCCGACGCGTTCCTCGCCCTGCCCGGCGGCGCCGGCACGCTCGAGGAGTTGTTCGAGGTCTGGACCTGGGCCCAGCTCGGCTTGCACGCCAAGCCGATCGCACTGCTCGACGTGCGGGGCTACTACCAGCCGATGTTGAGATTTCTCGAGAACATGGCCGTAGAGGGTTTCCTCGACCCCACCTACCGCGAGATGCTCATCGTCGAACCCGACATCGATCGGGTGCTCGACCGCTACGCCGACTACCGGCCACCGCCATCCAAGTGGCGGTAGTGGTCAGCTCACCACGCTGAGTGACGCCCGACAGCGCATCGTGACTCGCCCATTCGGTGTTTCCTGGAATCGTCAACACGTCAACACTGTTCAGCCTGCCTGTGACTATCCATAGTTGGCTGTATACGGCCGGTAAGGAGAGTTGACACGGTGTTCACACCGGGTCAACACACGGGGAACCGGCCGTCAGGCACCGCAATGACCTGCGGTCTTGACAGGGGAGACGCGATGAACACCGCACGGGGGACCAGTGGGGGAGCCAAGCCGCCACCCGCGGAACGTCAGCACAACCTCGAACCGGAGATCGTGGCACCACGCTCCGGTGAACGGCCGCTGCACGCGGTCTCGGACAAGCCCCGCTGCGACTCGTGCGGGCAACTGCTCACCGATCCGCCCACCGGACTGATCGAGCGCTGGCACTGGGACGAGCTGGCCGCGCTGACGCTCTCGCGCGCGCGCAGCCACGGCCAGTCGATCGCGCTGATCATGATCGACCTCGACCGGTTCAAGGACGTCAACGACAGCTACGGCCACCTGGCCGGGGACACGGTGCTCCGCGGCGTGGCCGACGTGATCCGGAACTCCTCGCGCGAGGGTGACCTCGCGTGCCGCTACGGCGGCTCGGCCGGCGACGAGTTCCTGGTGCTGCTGCCCGGCACCGAGTTGGCCGACGCGCTGTCGGTGGCCGAGCGGATCCGCGCGGGCATCACCGCCATGTCGGTCACCGCCAAGGTCACCAGGGAGCTGTCGGCCACCATCGCCGGCCAGACCGCCTCGATCGGGGTGGCCACCTACTGCCTCGGCGATCTGGTGGAGCTGGACCTCGAGGACCTGATGCTGGACGCCGACGTGTCGCTGCGCGCGGCCAAGCGGCACGGCCGGGACCGGATCTGCGTGGCGAACGTGGACGTCACGACCACCACCCAGCCGAACATGCAGGCCGACCGCCGGTTGGCCTCGTGGGGACGGTTCCGCCGCCTTCGGTCCGTCTAGAAGGCGCTGTCCGGTAGGTTTCGCGGCGTGCTCGTTGTCGGGTTTCCCACCGGGGCCTTCCAGGCCAACTGTTATCTCGTCGCGGCGGGTGCCGGCGAGCCGTGCGTGATCATCGATCCTGGGCAGGACGCGGTCGAGCCGATCACCCAGGCGTTGCGCAAGCACCGGCTCTCGCCGGTCGCCGCGCTGCTCACTCACGGGCACTTCGACCACGTCTATTCGGTCACGCCGATCTGCGACGGCAACGACATTCCCGCGTGGATCCACCCGGACGACCGGATGATGCTGAGCGACCCGCTGAAGGGGATCAGCGCGGAGAGCGCGCAGTTCTTCGGCGGGCGGCTGGAGATGCGTGAGCCGAGCGAGGTGCGCGAGCTGGGCGACGGCACGGTGCTGGACCTCGCCGGCCTCCACCTGACGGTCGACCACACGCCGGGGCACACGCAGGGTTCGGTGCTGTTCCGCGGCGACCTGGAGGACGGCGGCGGGGTGATCTTCGCGGGCGACACGCTGTTCGCCGGCTCCATCGGCCGTACCGACCTGCCCGGCGGGGACATGCGGATGATGGCCGAGTCACTGCGGACGAAGCTGCTGCCGCTGGCGGACGAGACGGTCGTCCTGCCCGGCCATGGGGGCAGCACCACGATCGGGCGGGAGCGGGTCAGCAATCCGTTCCTGCTCGGCCTGGACGACCCGCACGCGACCGGACCGACCAGGGGACTGTGAGTTGAGCGAGCAGGAGCGTATTCCGCTCAACCTGACCGAACTGGCCAGCGCCCGTCGCCGCGGCTGTTTCGCGGTCGGCGCCGCCGTGATCCTCGGCGCCGCGCTCGGCGGGCTGGTGGGCCTGTTCGCCGGCCAGACGGCCGCGCTGATCACCGCGGGGATCGTGATCGTGTTGCTCAGCACGCTGTCCTGGGTGTCCGGCCGCCGGCGGCTGTGGCTGGAGGGTGACCGGATCGTCGCGAAGGCGGTGGGCAGCAAGTCGGTGGACCTGCGCCGCGCCTCCGGCATCGAGCTGATGGTGACCGACATCCGTGGCACCCGAACGGTCGGCCTGCTGGTCTCCGACGGCGGCAAGTCGGTGAACCTCGGCCTGGCCATCTACGCCGGGACCGGCGGGCGCGAACTGGGCATCCTGGTGCTGCGCAGGCTGGCCGACATCCTGGCGGGCAGCGAGAACGCGAGCGGTCTGGTGTTCTCGCAGCTGCTGGTGGCCCAGCTGCGTGCCGAGGCGAAGGGCGAGGCGGCCGCCGACCGGCCGCTCTACCGGCTGGCCTCGCTCGCCCCCACCGGCCGCCTGGCCCAACGTCTGCGCCCGGAGGCGATCAGCCGCTTCGTGGCAAGTCTCGACTGACTGAGAGGCCGCGCGAAGAGGGCTGGTGGCGCCCGCCGCGCCGAGGCGGCCCCTGGCGGCACCGCGCCGGCATCGAAGTACGGTCCGGTACGACGACGCCGGCGCGGCACCGCCAGGAACCACCTCGATCACGACGGGCATCCACCGACCCTCTTCGCGCGGCCTCTTACTCGTCCACCCACTCCAGCAGGTCACCGGGCTGGCACTCGAGCACCCGGCACATGGCTTCCAGGGTGCTGAACCGCACGGCCTTGGCGCGGCCGTTCTTCAGTACCGCCACGTTCGCCGGCGTGAGCCCGACCCGCTCGGCGAACTCGCCCACGCTCATCTTGCGTTTGGCCAACTCGACGTCGATACGCACCACGATCGGCATCAGATCACCGAGTCCAGGTCGGTCCGCAGCGCGGTGGCCTGCCGCAACAGCGCCCGCATGACCACCATCAGGAGGCCGAGCACGCTGACTCCCGTGGTCACGAGGAACAGCAGCATCGGCATGCCGGGGTCGTCCGCGTTGAACCCCACCCAGAGCAGCACGCCCACGAGCACTGCCCACGCGACGCCGATGGCCCACACGATGGCGTCCACCCACCCCATGGCGGCCTTGCTGAAGATGGTGTCGTTCTTCACCAGCGTGAGCAGTTTCCAGGTCGCCACGAGCACCACCTGAACACACAGCACGAGGAACACGGCGATGATGGTCGCCGGCCAGCGCAGGGGCGCGTCGTTCGGATTCTCGCGGGCCATGTGCGCGAACTGGCCGGGCAGGGACAGGGTCTGGAACACAACGAGAACCCCGAACAGCACCACGAGGAAGATTCTGAGCAGGGCTACGGCCCGACGCGCTGTCAGCATGCATCGAGTATCGGCCGGTGTCTATCGATTGTCAATCGGTCTCTCTTGATTTGCGATGCCTTCTGCGGTCCTCGTCGGGCAGGCGCCGCGGCCGTGGGCTGTCCGGGTCCCGGGGCCGGCGCGGCCGTGGCTCGTCGGGTTGACCCGGCCGGTCACGGCGGGCCTTGTTCGGTTGCCCAGCGCGCGTCCTGTCGCGTTGACCCGGTTGGTCGCCGCGCGCGCGATTCGGCTGGCTGGCCCGGTCATCGCGAGCCCGTTTCGGCTGGCTGGCCCGGTCACGTGCTTTGTTCGGGTCGCGGGTCCTGGCGCCCTGGCGGGTCCCGTTCGCGCGAGTGCGGGCCGGCTCGGGCGCGCTCGGTTCGGCCGCCGCCACCGCGGCCGCCAGGGCGGTCGTCACGGGCACCGCGGCGATCAGGCCGATGCTCCCGACCAGCGTCCGCACGATCTCCTGCGCGATCGTCTGCGACGTCAGGATGTTCGTGATCCCCACGCCGGAGATCGACGAGTACAGCAGCACGGGCAGCGCCGCGCCCGCGTACGCCATCACCAGGGTGTTCACGGCCGACGCCACGTGGTCGCGGCCGATCCGCAGCGCGGAGGTGTAGAGCTGTCGCCGCGACAGGTTCGGGTTCGCCGCGCGCAACTCCCACACGGCGCTGGTCTGCGTGACCGTCACGTCGTCCAGCACCCCGAGCGCGCCGATCACCACGCCCGCCAGCAGCAGCCCCCGGGTGTCGATCGCATGGCCCAGCGCGCCCACCAGCTGTGACGTGTCCTCGTCCAGCCCCGTGAGCTTGGCGAACGCCGACCACAACGCGCCGAGCGCCCCGATGAGCGCCAGGCTGACCATCGTCCCGAGCACGGCGGTCGACGTCCGCGCGGACAGCCCGTGGGTCAGGTACAGCACCACGAACATGATCACGCCGGCGCCGAAGACCGCCACCAGCAGCGGGCTCTCCCCGGCGATGATCGCCGGCAGCACGAAGAACAGGAGTACAGCGAAGCTCAGCCCCAGCGCGGCCAGCGCCTTCAGGCCCTGCCAGCGACCGAGCAGCAGCACGGCGGCCGCGAACAGCGCGGCCAACAGCACCAGGGGGACGTCGCGCTGGAAGTCGACCAGCAAGTAAGAGCCGCCGTCGGTCGGGTCGCCGCCGCCATAGGACAGCACCACCTCGTCGTCGACCGCGAACCGAGGGGTGCTCGGCTCCTGCGGCACGTACGCGCGGATCTCCTGGCCCGGCGCCTCGCCGTCGGCCATGAGCACCGTGACCACCAGGCAGTCCTCGCCCGCGGGCTCGCCGACCTCGACGTCCGTGGAGCACCCGCCGATGGTCGTCGCGGTGATCCGCCCGTGGACGGGGGTGCCGGCATTGCTCGCGAAGTCGGGCGTGCCGCCGAACGGGAACAGCAGGATCGTTCCGGCCAGCGCCGCGACGGCGAACGGCACGAGCAGGATCGCGATGAGGTTCCGCACCCGCTTGGACGCGGGCGGCGGCGGATTGTGGCTGTGGTGGTGCCCGGTGGGCGTGACGGGTTCGACCGGTTCCTCGGCGGGCTCGCTCGCCGGCTCGTCGGCGCGGGCCGGCCGGTCCCGGCCGGGCACCCGCGGAATGGGTTCGGTCTCGCCCTCGTACACCGGAGCAGTGTCTCAGCCCAGGGGCTCGGCGTAGGCCAGGTGGGTGGTGAGCAGCCGGTCGCACGTCCGCACGGCCTCGGCGAGCCGCGTCTCGGGGGAACCGGTCAGCAGCTGCCACGGCACGCCGCGCCGGTCGAGGAGCTCGGCGAACCGCGCGGTCATCCACTCGCGCCGGTGCTCGCCGTCGCGCCAGCCGTCCTGCTCGAACGGCACGCCCGTGTGGTCGGTCAACAGGTAGTGCGCCGGGCTCCTCGTGCCGACCGCCGCGTGGACCTCGCCGGGGCAGTCGCCGAGGTAGCGTTCGCACCAGACGGTCGCCGCCCACGGGTCGTTGTCGCACACGAGGACCGGGCCGCCCGCGCGGGCCGCCGTGTCCTCCGCCTCGGCCTGCCGGTGTGCCACGTCCACGAAGTCGCCGACCGTCCACACCAGACTGTCCAGTTCGGGCACCCGGCCACCGGCGAGCGCCGTGGCGGCCGTCAGCTTGTGCTCGGTGTGGGTCCGCCCGTACTCGGCCACCCACCGGGTGCCGGCGAACGCGCCGCCCCGCGTCCGGTAGTGCTCGGCGAGGGCGCGACTCAGCGTCGTGGTGCCGGTCGACTCGGCGCCGACCACCACCACCCGCGCGGCGAGCCCGGCCCTGGTCGGTGCCGCCAGGTAGGACCAATTGCCCACCGGGTCGGCGCGGACGGCCGTGCCGGACACCGGGTGGGTGGTGCGGTCGAGGTCGACCAGCACATGCTTGGCGCCCAGCCTGCTGGCCAGCTCGGCGCCGTAGTCCTCGCTGGTGAACACGGCGTGCACGGCCGCCGCGCCCGGGTCGCCGTCGGCGATCGCCCGCCGGCCGAGCACCGCGCGGATGATGTCCACATGGGCGGCCCAGATGTCGTCGTCGTAGTAGTCGATCGGATGATTGTCGACGTCCCCGACGATCGCGACGCCGGCCTCACCGGCGTGCTCTTCGGCCAGCCAGCGCACCCGGTCGGTCGGCGAGATCGACTCGACGTCGGAGGCGAGGACGGCCACCGTGGTCCGGGTCGACCGGGTGGCGGCCGCCCGGATCAGGTGGTGGTGGCCGGCATGGGGCGGATAGAACTTGCCGAGCACCAGTGCGTGGCCGAACATGCCGACATCGTCCCATGTGCCCTGCTCAGGCCGGGAAACCGCTTACCTAATGGGGTGCGGCTCGAGGCCGATGTCAGCGGGGCTCGACTTCCGTCATCGGATCTTCCGGAAAATCCTGGATACTCTGAGGTGGCAGCATTTCGTTCGACCCTAGGAGGGCAGATGAACGGCACCGAGCTTGAGGTCTGGACCACCCCGGATTTCGTCGAGTACGAGACCCCCATGGAGGTCACCGCCTACGCCGCGCGTATGGAGGACTGACCCCAGCGGTGCTGCCGGTGTGGGTTCGTCCCGCACCGGCAGTCCCGTGGCCCGTCTACATCGGAGGTCTCAGCGCGTGTCCACGTCGATTCCGGCGCGCAGCGGCGAGGAGTTCGTCGCCGAGCTGCGCGGGCTGTCCCACCGCTACTGGGGTACTCATCCGTTCCACCACCGCATGCACGCGGGCGAACTGGCCGCGGGCGAGCTGCGGGTGTGGGCCGCCAACCGCTGGTACTACCAGTGCATGCTGCCGCAGAAGGACGCGGCGATCATCAGCAACTGTCCGGTGCCCGAGATCCGCCGCGGCTGGCTGGACCGGATCGTCTACCACGACGGCACCTCGGAGGGCGACGGCGAGAGCGGCCGGGAGCGCTGGCTGCGGCTGTGCGAGGCGGTCGGCCTCGACCGCGCGGAGGTGCTGGACGAGCGGCACGTGGCGCCCGGGGTCCGGTTCGCGGTCGACGCGTACGTGACCTTCGCCCGCACGCGGCCCTGGCTCGAGGCCGTCGCGTCCGGGCTGACCGAGATGTTCTCCGGTCACCTGATGCAGCGCCGGGTCGGGGACATGCTCGCCAACTACGACTGGATCTCGGCGGCCGACCTCGCGTACTTCACGAACCGCATCGAGGCGGTGTCCGAAGAGGGCAAGTCCACACTGGACATCGTGGTGCGGTACAGCGAGACCCGCGCGCAGCAGGACGCGGCGATCGCCGCCCTGTCGTTCAAGTGCGACGTGCTCTGGTCCATGCTCGACGCCATCGCGCTCGCCGCGGCGAAGGAGTAGCCATGGCAGGAAAACCCCGGCTGCGCAAAGGGGTTCGGCTCACCTTCGACAAGACCAGGGACACCCACGTGCTCCTGTTCCCCGAGGGCGTGCTCGTCCCCAACGCCACGGCGGCCGCCGTGCTCCAGCTGTGCGACGGCGAGGCGACCGTGGAACAGATCGCCGCGCGGCTCGGCGAGCGGTTCGCCGGGGTGCGCGCCCAGGACGTCACGGATGTGTTGGCACGACTCGAAGGCAGGAGAGTTGTGGAATGGACGTGACCGTGCAACCGCCGCTCGGCATGCTCGCCGAGCTGACCCACCGCTGCCCGCTGCACTGTCCATATTGCTCCAACCCGGTCGAGCTGGCCGCCAAGAGCGACGAGCTGACCACCGCCCAGTGGCTCGACGTGCTCGACGCGGCGCGGGACCTCGGCGTACTGCAGGTGCACATGTCCGGCGGCGAGCCGCTGGCGCGGCCGGACCTGCCGGAGCTGGTCGAGCGCGCCGCCGGCCTCGGCTGCTACGTCAACCTGGTGACCAGCGGGCTCGGGTTGACCGAGCCGCGGCTTGCCGACCTGGTCGACCGGGGCCTGGCCCACGTTCAGCTGTCGGTGCAGGGCGCCGACGCGGCGCGGGCCGATGTGATCGCGGGCGCGCGGGCGCACGACCGCAAGCTCGAGGTGGCTTCGCTCGTGCACGCCGCCGGGCTGCCGCTGACCGTGAACGTGGTGCTGCACAAGGCGAATCACGACCAGGTGGGCGAGATCATCGCGCTGGCCGAGCGCATGGGCGCCGACCGTCTCGAGCTGGCGAACACGCAGTACTACGGCTGGGCGCAGCGCAACCGGCTGGCGCTCATGCCGACCCCCGAGCAGCTGGCGGCCGCCGAGCCAGTGGTGCGCGCGGCCGTGGAACGACTGCGCGGCACCATGGAGATCGTGTACGTGGTGGCCGACTACTACGAGAAGTACCCGAAGCCGTGCATGTACGGCTGGGGTGCCCGCCAGCTCACGGTGGCGCCCAACGGCGACGTGCTGCCGTGCCCGGCGGCGTCGGTGATCTCCACGCTCACCGTGGAGAACGTGACGCGCCGGCCGCTCGCGGAGATCTGGTACTCCTCGGAGTCGTTCAACGCCTACCGCGGCGATTCGTGGATGCCCGATCCGTGCCGCTCGTGCGACCGGAAGGGGCTCGACTTCGGTGGGTGCCGGTGTCAGGCGTTCATGCTGACCGGTGACGCGGGCGCCACCGACCCGGTGTGCTCGCGGTCGCCGAAGCGCGGGCTGGTCGACGCGATCATCGAGGGCAACGTGGCGCCGGCCGACGCTCCCGAGTTCGTGATGCGTGGACCAGCGGTGACTCGATGAGGGTGCTGCTGCTCGGCACGGCGGCCGGCGGCGGGTTCCCGCAGTGGAACTGTGCCTGCCGGTTGTGTGTGGCGTGCCGCGCCGGTGACCCGGCCGTGCCGCCGCGCGGTCAGGACTGCCTGGCGGTGAGCGCCGATGGCGTCGGTTGGTATCTGGTGAACGCCTCCCCGGACATCCGGGCGCAGGTGCTGTCCGCCCCCGCGCTGGCGCCCGGCCCGGGACCGCGGGACACCCCGCTGCGGGGCGCGCTGCTGACCGACGCCGAACTCGACCACACGCTCGGCCTGATGTTGCTGCGTGAGGGTGGCGGACTGCGGGTGTGGGCGCCGCCGGCCGTGCTGCACGCGGTCGACGCCGGGTTCCCCATCCGCGGCGCGGTCGC
Source organism: uncultured Actinomycetota bacterium (assembly GCA_963826035.1). Classification (GTDB taxonomy): domain Bacteria; phylum Actinomycetota; class Actinomycetes; order Mycobacteriales; family Pseudonocardiaceae; genus Actinophytocola. Next base: position 296,740 of record CAWGVZ010000015.1, read on the forward strand.
CCGCTACGGCGACTGGTCCTGGGAGTCCGGCGCCTCCGGCGTGGACGTGCCGGGGCTGTCGGTCACGGCGTTCGGGGTGAGCGACAAGCGGCCGAAGTACGCACGGGAGTCCACAGCCGACGGCCCCTGGGTGGTGGCCTACCGGATCGTGGACCCGGTGACCGGCGGCGTGCTGGTCTACGCGCCGTGCCTCGCCACGTGGCCGGACGGGTTCGACGAGTTCCTGGCGGGCGCCACGTGTGTGCTGCTGGACGGCACGTTCTTCTCGCCGGAGGAGATGGGTGGCACGGGGACGTCGGCCGCGGCCCAGCGGGCGATGGGGCACGTGCCCATCCGCGACAGTCTCGAGCGGATCGCGCGGCACCCGGACATCCGATGGCTGTACACGCACCTGAACAACACCAACCCGGTGCTCGACCGGAACTCGCGGGAGTACCGGCTGGTGCGCGACGCGGGCGCCGACGTCCCGCCCGACGGGACGGAACTGGTCCTCTGAGGGCATGCTGGTGTCGGTATCGGCGCTCGCCTAGGGAGACACGATGGAACAGGTGATCCTGCTCGACGAGCAGGGGCGGGATATCGGTGTCGCCGACAAGGCCACCGTGCACCACCGGGACACACCGCTGCACCTGGCGTTCTCCTGCTATGTGTTCAACCAGGCGGGCGAGCTGCTGGTGACCCGCCGGGCGCGGGACAAGAAGACCTGGCCGGGCGTGGTGACCAACAGCTGCTGTGGTCACCCGGCGCCGGGGGAGCCGTTCGCCGACGCGGTGGCCCGCCGCCTCCGTGACGAGCTGGGCCTGCCGGTGCCGGGCGTGGACCTGCTGCTGCCGCGGTTCCGGTACCGCGCGGTCATGGCCAACGGTGTGGTGGAGAACGAGCTGTGCCCGGTGTTCCGCGCGGTCACGGCGGGCGCGCCGGTACCGGCCCCGGCCGAGGTCGACGAGTTCGGCTGGGTGTCGTGGTCGCTGTTCGTGAGCCTGGTGACCGGGGGAGAGCTGGCCGTGTCGCCGTGGTGCCGCGAGCAGGTGGATCAGCTGGTGACGCTGGGCGCCGACCCGCTGGGCTGGCCGGTGGCCGCCGACGCGGACCTGCCGCCCGCCGCCCGGTAGCTGCGCGACCAGTTGTACAGGCCCAGGACGCAGAGGCCGAGGAAGCCGACGTACAGGATGGCCGTCAGCCACAGGTCCTTGGAGGCGTAGAGCGGGACGTAGATCAGGTCCGCGGTGATCCACAGCCACCACGACTCCAGCTTCTTGCGGGCCTGGCCCCAGGTGGCGAGCAGCGACAGCACCGTGGTGACGGCGTCGGGTAAGGGAACGGTCGAGTTGGTCTGGGTGTCGAGCGCCCAGGTGAATACCGCCGTGCCGGCGATCCCGGCCGCCGCGAGGGCGACCCACTGGCCGGAGGTGGTCCGGCTGACGCGTAAGTGGCCGTGGCCGGTGCCGCCGCGCAGCCACGCCCACCAGCCGTAGAGGGCGAGCCCCAGATAGACGATCTGGAGCGTGGCGTCGGCGTAGATGCCGGCCGCCCAGAACAGCACGAAGAACGTGATGTTGTTGGCGATACCCACCGGCCAGTTCCACACGTTCTGCCTGGTCACCAGCCACACGCACAGCGCGCCGGTCACAAAGCTGATCACTTCGACCAGCCTCACCCGATTCTCCCTTAGTTTTGACTTATATAAGTCTAGCTTGATACCCTCCGGTCCCAGCAAAACATAGGAGATCGTCCCGGCGATCCATGGGTACATCGAGTGGCCGTCAGCCGCCACCCAAGGGGAGCGGGACGCAGCTCAGCCACAAGTACGCGCCGAACTGGAGGCTAACAACGCATGGTGACCAACACTTTTAATTCCGGGGAGGCGGAACAGCCCGATGTCGCCCACCAGATCAGCGCCGTTCGCCGGAAGGTCGGCAGCCGGACGATGGCCGAGGAGGAGGCTCGGGTGGTCACGGTGAGCCGGGTGTACGACACCGATGTCGACGATCTGTGGGACGCGTGCACGAATCCCGAGCGCATTCCCAGGTGGTTCCTTCCGGTGTCGGGTGAGCTGCGGCTGGGAGGTCGCTTCCAGTTGGAGAACCACGCCGGCGGCACGATCGAGAGCTGTGACCCGCCGAAGAGCTTCTCCTCGACCTGGGAGTACGACGGCGACGTCAGCTGGATCGAGCTCCGCGTCACGGCCGAGGCCGGCGGCGCCCGCTTCGAACTGGACCACATCTGTCCGGTGAACGATCACTGGACGAGGTACGGCCCCGGCGCACCGGGCATCGGCTGGGACTTCTCGCTCCAGGGGCTCACCAGGCATCTGGCCTCCGGCGGCCAGGTGGACTCGGACGAGTTCCAGGCGTGGATGATGTCGGACGAAGGCAAGCAGTTCGTGCTCCTGGCGAGCGAGTCCTGGTACGAGGCCATGGTGGCGGCGGGCGGCGACCCGGCCGAGGCCCGCAAGCAGGCCGATCGCTGCAGCGCCAGCTACCGCGGTGAAGAGGAGCCGGCCTGATCAAGCAGCGCCGCCAGCTTTTTGGGCGCCTGTAATCGGTACGCCTCGGTGAGCAGCTCGCGTACCTCGGTCCAGTCGACCCGTCCCCGGTCGAGTCGCAGGCCCGCCCAGCCGTGCGTGCCGAGGTAGCTCGGAACGTAGAACCGGTCGGGGTCGGAGCCGACCAGTGCGGACTGCTCGCCGGGCCCCGCCTTGAACGCCACGCCGACCACGCCGTCGCCGTGGTGGTCGTCGAGGAAATAGCCGAACGTCTTGTGGCGCACGGCAAGGGTGAGGTGTTGGGTGCCGGTAGCCGTCGCCTCCGGCAGCTCGACGACGATCGCGGTGACTCGCTGACGGAGCCGGGTGGTGGACATGCGAGCAGGCTAGCTCCGGGGTCCGACATTTTTGGCGCCGCGCGCTCGGATTGACACTGCATCGAACATGTGTTCGACTATCGATCGTGCGATGGGACAGCCAGCGAGTAGACCGCCAAGGTCAGCAGGCTCTGCCGGGGCTGCCGGGCCTCGTGCGCAGCGTACGTACCCCAGAGTTCGCCGGCATGGTCTTCCACGAGGTGCACGCGAAGTCCGTGCTGAACAAGGTTCCCGGCCAGTCGCGGATGCCGTTCGGCTGGACGGTCAACCCGTACCGCGGCTGCAGTCACGGCTGCCGCTACTGCCTCGCCGGCGACACCCCGATCCTAATGGCCGACGGCCGCACCCGGCCGCTCGCCGAACTCCGGGTCGGCGACGAAATCTATGGCACCGAACGGATCGGCGGTCGCCGCCGGTACGTCACCACTCGGGTGCTCGCGCACTGGCCCACCGTCAAACCCGCCTACCGCCTCACTTTGCGCGACGGCACGCAGCTGATCGCCAGCGGTGATCACCGGTTCCTCACCGACCGCGGCTGGCGCCACGTCCACACCGGCACGCGCGCGGCCATGCGCCCGGGCGACCGGTTCGTCGGCACCGGACAGTTCGCGACGCCGCCGAAGGGCGGCCCCGACTACCGCTACGGGTACCTGTCCGCCGTGGCCGGCGGCTACGGGCAACCCACGGCCGCCAAAGTCCTTGCCAGGGCACAGGACTACCTCACGGGCGACGAACCGGTCAGCCTGCCGGTCATCCGTCCCGAGGTGCCGAACGAGGAGTGGCACAAGGGATTCCTCGCCGGCGTGTTCGATGTGGACGGTGCGCTGACCAGAGGCGGGTTGCGGGTGGCGCGCACCAATCGTGCCGGCCTGCCGGCGATCGCGTCCGCCTTGCTGCGCTTCGACTTCGCGTTCGCTCTGGAGGACGGCGGCAAGCGCAGCGCGGTCACCCGGGTCCGGCTGGTCGGCGGCCTCACCGAACAGTTGCGGTTCCTGCACACGGTCGACCCGGCCAACACCACCGACGGCGCACTCAACGGCATCGCCACCAGGGGCGCCGAACGCCTCGGGCTCGTCTCCGTGGAGCCGCTCGGCCTCGACCTGCCGCTGTTCGACATCACCACCGGCACGGGCGACTTCATCGCGAACGGCGTGGTGAGCCACAACTGTTTCGCCCGGAACTCGCACACCTACCTCGATCTCGACGCCGGGCAGGACTTCGACTCCCAGATCATCGTGAAGGTCAACGCGGCCGAGGTCCTCACCAGGCAACTGCGCTCGCCGCGCTGGAACCGCGAGCACGTGGCCATGGGCACGAACACCGACCCGTACCAACGTGCCGAGGGCCGCTACCAGCTCATGCCAGGCATCATCCGCGCGCTGGCCGACAGCGGCACGCCGTTCAACATCCTCACGAAGGGCACGGTGCTGTCGCGCGACCTGCCGCTCCTGTCGACGGTCAGCGCCGACGTGCCGGTGGGCGTGGGCGTGTCCATCGCGCTGATCGACCGCGAGGTGCAGCGCAACCTCGAACCGGGCACCGCCAGCCCGCAGGCCAGGCTCGAACTGGTCCGCAAGATCGTCGACGCCGGCCTGCCGTGCGGTGTGTTCGTGGCACCCGTGCTGCCCGGCCTCAGCGACTCCACCGAGCAGCTCGACAGTCTCCTGGCCGCCATCGCCGACACGGGCGCGTCCGGCGCCACGGTGCTCCCGCTGCACCTGCGTCCCGGCGCGCGGGAGTGGTTCGCCACCTGGCTCGGCCAGGAACACCCGCACCTGGTTCCCCAGTACCGGCGGATCTACGCGAAGGGCAGCAACGCCGACGCCCGGTACCGGCGGTGGCTCGGTGCCCGCGTCGGGCCGCTGTTACGCCGGCACGGGTTGGACACGAAGGATCGTGAGCCCGACAGGTGGCCGGAGGGCAGCCTGGCGGACGGTGCCGAGGTGAGCGTTCCCGTGCGGCAGGAACAGCTGGAACTCCTCTAGCCACCACTGACTCCGCCCGAGGTTCGACTGCACGCGACCTCCTCGGGTGGCCTGGGTGTGCGGGGGCCGGCATGCCCCCGCACACCCAACTACCGTGGCGGACATGACGGACCGACCGACCATGACCGTCGTGAGCACGGTGCTCGACTCGCCGGATCCGGGCGCCCTGGCGGAGTTCTACCACCGCCTGCTGGGCTGGCCCTACGGCGACCGGTATCCGGAGTGGGTGACGTTGCGGGCGCCCGGCGGCACCGGGCTGTCGTTCCAGTGGGAAGGGCGGTATCGTCGGCCCGTCTGGCCGGCTTCGGAGCACGAGCAGCAGCAGTCCCTGCATCTGGACATCGAGGTCCAGGACTTGGACGCGGCGGTGTCCCATGCACTTTCAGTGGGCGCCGAACTGGCCGAGTTCCAGCCGCAGGAGCACGTGCGGGTGTGCCTGGACCCGGACGGCCACCCGTTCTGCTTCTTCGTGCACCAGTAGGTCATCATGAGCTCATGTGGCGGCTGTGGTGTGTTCTCGCGCTCGGATGTGTTCTCGTCGGATGCACCTCACGCGGAGATGCCGCCCAGGAGGGTCCGGCTGCGCTCGACGTGGCATCGTTGCGGGTGACGGGAACCGAGCAGATCCGAGGCGAGGGACTGGCCCGTCTTTCGTCGGACGGTACTCGCCTGCTGTGGCTCCACGGCGAGCCCTGCGTCACCGCACTTGACGGCTCCGCGAAGCGGTGTGTCGACCGAAGGGACGTGCGCCCCGGCATGGACCGCGCGGAGTGGTCACCGGACGGCACGAAGGTCGTGTTCACCAACGATTTCTGGACCGCGTTCGACGAGCCGGACATCTGGGTCTTCGACGTGATGTCGGGCCGACTCCGCAACCTTACCGACGACTCGCGGGACGAGTTCGGCCTGGGCGAGCCGGATCCGGACGCACACCTCGACCTGCTGCCGTCCTGGTCGCCGGATGGCAGGACGATCCGGTTCGCCCGCGGCCACAGCGGTTCGAAGACCGTTGACCTGATGTCGGTTCCCGCTGAGGGCGGGCCGGTGTCGCCGGGCCGCGACATCCCGTGTGCTGCGACACTGCTGACCGAACTCGACTGGTCGGGTGAACACGTCGCGTGGTCCTGCGGTGCGTCCGAACCCGAGCTTTGGCTGGCTGACCAGGCCGGTGGGGAACCGAGAGCCGCGTTGCCCGGCCTGGAGTACGACGGGCACCGGGCGCTGTCGTTCTCACCCGACGGGCAGTGGCTCCTGATCGACTCGACGGCCAGGTACATGGAGAACAGTCCCGTGCCCGGGCCGGCGCGGGTGGTGCCCACCGACGGCGGCGAGCCGGTGCCGGTGGCCGACGGTGCGGTCGGGTACCCGGCCTGGGCGCCGGGAGGCCACGCGATCGCCTATCTCGACCTGCACAACGCAGTTTACGTGGTGGCCGAGCCGGGTGGCGAACCCCGGAAGGTGCACGAGGCCGAGGTTCAGGCCATGGCCGCGCCGGACGGCATCCGCCTGAACTGGACGCCGAATGCGATGTTGATCCTCGCGGACGGCGAACTGACCCTGCTCGGCTTGGCGGCTTAGCGGGGCCAGTCCCACCGGACGCAGAACGTGCCCGGCCCGAAGTCGAGCGCGACCGCGTGCGCCTTGCCGTTCGCGTTCACCTCGACCTTGCGCCGCGTGATCGTCTGCTCCTCCGGGTCCACCGTGTACAGCTCGCAGTAGGCCGGCAGCGTGCGCGGGTCGAACTGCAGCTCGAGCACGAACTCCCGCACGGGAGTGGTGAACTTGCGGCAGTAGCTGTCGTCGCCGCGGGAGTACGGCGGCCCCGGGTGGTTGAGCGCGTACTCGAGGATCACCGTGTCGCCACGGGCCAGGGGCGCGTCGAGCAGGATCTCCGCGGCGATCAGCCCGGCCGCCTCGTCCTGTGCGACCCGCCCGATCCGGCACGACTGCAACGCCACGATCTCCGGGAACGGCCGGCCGACGCGCTCGAGGTCGTAGACGGTCAGCGTGCGGTCCACGCCGTCCCGCTCGGCGCGCAGCACCTGCTTGACGGCGATCCGCTGGTCACCGCGGTCGAGCGCGATCTCCATCCGGTCGTGCTGGCTGAGCTTGGTCAGCGCCGTCTCGGTGGTGAAGTCGATCCGCTTGAGGAGCTTGGACACGGGCTCGCGTTCGGGCCACATGGCCTCGATCGGCACCCGCGAGGACTCCCGCTGCACCCGCCCACGCGGCCGGGGCGGACCGAGCAGCGCGATCAGCGAGCCGGCGGCGACGCCGAGCACGGACTCCAGATGACCAAGTGCGGCCAGCGACTCGGCGCGTTCCGGCCGGCGCCGGCCCGACTGCCAGTAGCTGAGCGCGGTCACGCTGACCGACACGCCACGCGCCCGCAGGCGGTACTGGATCCGGTCGAGGCTCAGGCCACTCGCCTGAATGGCGGTGCGCAGCGCCGTGGGGAACGCGTCGGCCGCCAGGTTGTCCACCGGGTGGGTCGACAGGGTCCGTCGCAGGTCGCCCGCTCGGTGAAGTTCTCGAACTGGTTCGCGGGTCGCGCCGCCACCCATCGTGGTCTCCCTGCGTTCTCCCCCAGCGTTTACCTACCACCTGGTAACCGACACCCTACGGTGTGCGGAGGGCCCTTGGTAGCCATCACGTTAAATCCGCGCGTGATCAAGGTGCTGCGCACCGTGATCGTAGCGCCGGAAACCTGCTGGACGGAACCATCATCCGGTTGGCTAGCCTGCAGGTTAATTCATCAGGTCGACAGGAGAGAGCACGCCGTGATCCGCACGCACGAGGCCGGGACGCTTCGCCCCGAACTCACCGGGGAAACAGTCACGTTGAGCGGCTGGGTGGCCCGGCGGCGCGATCACGGCGGCGTGATCTTCGTCGATCTCCGTGACGCGTCCGGCGTCGCGCAGGTGGTGTTCCGCGAGGGCGAGATGGCCGAGCGCGCCCACCAGCTGCGGTCGGAGTTCTGTGTCCGGGTGGTCGGTGAGGTGTCCCGGCGTCCCGAGGGCAACGAGAACGCCGAGATCCCCACGGGCGAGGTCGAGGTGCTGGTCACCGAGCTGGAGGTGCTGAGCGAGTCCGCGCCCCTGCCGTTCCAGCTCGACGAGCACCTGACGGTCGGCGAGGACGTCCGGCTGCGCCACCGCTCCCTGGACCTGCGCCGGTCCGGTCCGGCCCGCGCCATGCGGATGCGCAGCGAGGCGAACCGGATCGCCCGCGACGTGCTGCACCGCGAGAACTTCCTCGAGGTCGAGACCCCCACTCTCACTCGCTCCACCCCGGAGGGCGCCCGCGACTTCGTGGTGCCCGCCCGCCTGCAGCCCGGCTCCTGGTACGCGCTCCCGCAGTCGCCGCAGCTGTTCAAGCAGCTGCTGATGGTCGGCGGTCTCGAGCGGTACTACCAGCTCGCCCGCTGCTACCGGGACGAGGACTTCCGCGCCGACCGGCAGCCGGAGTTCACCCAGCTCGACATCGAGATGAGCTTCGTCGAACAGGACGACGTGATCGCCCTCGGCGAGAAGATCATCGCGGCGCTGTGGCGGGAGTTGGCCGACCACGAGATCACGCTGCCCATCCCCAGGATGACCTACGCCGACGCGATGGCCCGCTACGGCACCGACAAGCCCGACCTGCGCTTCGGCCTCGAGCTGACCGAGCTGACCGAGTACTTCGCGGAGACGCCGTTCCGCGTGTTCCGCGCACCGTACGTCGGCGCGGTCGTCATGCCGGGCGGCGCCGACCAGCCGCGTCGCCAGCTGGACGCCTGGCAGGAGTGGGCCAAGCAGCGCGGTGCCAAGGGCCTCGCGTACGTCCTGGTGAACGCCGACGGCACGCTCGCCGGCCCGGTCGCCAAGAACCTGTCCGAAACCGAGCGCGATGGCCTGGCCAAGGCCACCGGCGCCAACCCGGGCGACTGCGTCTTCTTCGCGGCCAACACCCCGGCCGAGGCTCGCGCCCTGCTCGGCGCCGCCCGCGTCGAGATCGGCCATCGGCTCGGCCTGATCGACGAGTCCGACTGGTCGTTCGTGTGGGTGGTCGACGCACCGATGTTCGAGGAGGCCGAGGCCGCCCGCAGCGCCGGTGACGTCGCGGTCGGCGGCGGCCGCTGGACGGCTGTGCACCACGCGTTCACCTCGCCGAACCCCGACTGGATGGACCGGTTCGAGCAGGACCCGGGCAACGCGCTCGCCTATGCCTACGACATCGTCTGCAACGGCAACGAGATCGGCGGCGGCTCGATCCGTATCCACCAGGCCGACGTGCAGAAGCGCGTCTTCGGGGTCATGGGCATCTCCGAGGAGGACGCCGAGGAGAAGTTCGGCTTCCTGCTGGACGCGTTCAAGTACGGCCCGCCCCCGCACGGCGGCATCGCCATCGGCTGGGACCGCACGGTCATGCTGCTGGCAGGGGAGTCGTCGATCCGTGACGTCATCGCCTTCCCGAAGACCGGGGGCGGCCACGACCCGCTGACCGGCGCACCCGCGCCGATCACCGCGGCGCAGCGCAAGGAGGCGGGCGTGGACGCACAGCCGGTGCCGGCCAAGGCGTAAAGGCCGTGCTGCACCTACGAGTCATCTGCCAGGCGGAACAGACCGACGAGATTCTCGGCCTGCTGCGCGACCATCCAGGTGCGGCGCACGTGGTGTTGCACCGCGGCGCCGCTGTCATGCCGCCCGGTGACGTCATCGAGGCCGACGTCGCCAGGGAGGCGGCCGACCAGCTGATCACGGCGTTGTGCGGTCTCGGTGTCGACCACACGGGCGGGATCACGCTGGAGCAGGTCGACACGGCGCTGTCCGACGCGGCGGACGAGGCCGAGGAGGCGGCACCCGGGGACGGGGCCGACGCCGTGGTCTGGGAGGAGTTGCTGGTCAGGACGGGGGAGGAGTCCCGGCTCAACGTCACCTTCCTCGCGTTCATGGCGATCGCGTGCCTGCTGGCGGCGGTCGGCGTGATCACCGACTCGCCGGTCACGCTGGTGGGCGCGATGGTGGTCGGCCCCGAGTTCGGGCCGCTGGCGGCGGTCGCCGTCGGGCTGGCGCGGCGGCGCTGGGACCTCGTGCGGCGCGCATCGGTGGTGCTCGCCGTGGGCTTCCCGCTGGCCATGCTGGTCACGGCGGGCGGCACGGCGCTGGGCAGCGCGGTCGGGCTGTTCGACGCGTCGGCGCTGACGGGGGAGCACGAGGTGGACTTCGTGTTCGATGTCGGGCCGTGGTCGCTGATCGTGGCGGTGCTGGCCGGCGCGGCCGGCATGCTGTCCATGACCTCGGCCAAGTCCGCCGCGCTCGTCGGCGTCTTCATCTCGGTCACCACGATCCCGGCGGCGGGCTACGCGAGCGTCGCGGCGATCCTCGGCGACTGGAGCCGGTTTTTCGGCTCGGTGGGACAGCTGGCGGTGAACCTGGTCGGCATCGTGGTGGCGGCGGTCGTGGTACTCCTGATGCGTAAGGGCACGTGGACGGTGCCCGACGCCGGGCGGCCGCTGTCGTCGGGATGACCTCGCAACGTGTCCGACACGAAGCTGTTCTCGTTAATTATCCCCAGATTGTGGCTACTTGATCGATAGACACAGCTACGGTCGGTGGTACGAGCGGGAGTAGGGTCTGAGGAGATGAGTGTGGAAACCGCCGCCGACCCACCGACAGTTGGTGGCGATGCGGACCCCGAGCTGTTGGCGACCGTGGTCGCGGCGGAGTCCGTGCTCAACAAGAGATTCGGTTCACGGATCCAGTTGACCGAGCCCGAGGATCTTGGCGGCAGCGAGAGATCAGTGGTGGTCCGCGCCAGGGTCGCGGCCAGTCCGTTCTCCCTGCCGAAAACGCTGGTGCTGAAGCGTTATGTCGCGGCGCCGGACGAGCACTGCGACAGCTTCGTGCGCGAGGCGGCCAGCTACCAGCTGTTCACGGCGCTGGCCTCGGAGGACCGGATGTGTCCCGAGCTGTTCGCGCACGGTGTGGACAGCCGGCTGCTGGTGCTCGAGGACCTCGGCCGGGTGCCGACGCTCGCGGACAAGCTGCTGGGCGACGACGCGCGGGACGCGGAACGCGCGCTGCTGTCGTGGTCACGCTCGCTCGGCCGGTTGCACGCCACGACCGCCGGCCGTGAGGCCGACTTCGACGCGTTGCAGCGGCGGCTCACGGTGCCCGACTTCAAGGACCCCCTGGCGATCGACGGCGCGACCGCGCTGAACGACCTGCCCGCGGTGATCGAGGCCGAGCTCGGCATCCCCACGAGTGCCGCCGTGCTGGAGTGCGCCGAGCGGAGCAGGTCGCTGCTGGACACGGGCCGGCACCGGGCGTTCAGCCCGTCGGACTCGTGCCCGGACAACAACCTGATCACCCCGCGCGGCGTGCGGTTCCTCGATCTCGAGGGCGGCTGCGTGCGCAACGCCATCTTCGACGCGGCCTACCTGCGGGTGCCGTTCCCGTCGTGCTGGTGCCCGTTCGCGCTGCCGGCCGGGATGACCGACGCGATGATCGCCGGCTGGCGGGCCGAGGTGCGGGTGGTGTGGCCGGATCTCGACGACGACAGCGTGCTGCTGCCACGGCTGCTCGACGCCCAGCTGTTCTGGGTGTGGCTGACCACCTGGCAGTTCTTCAGCCGGCCCGAGGCGGCGCAGACGCATTCGTCGAACCTGGCGGACACGCCGTCGGACACCATGGTGCTGACCGACCGCTGGCGTCGGCTGGCGGAGTCGGCGCACAACGGTGGTGCGGACGCGGTGGCCGAGCACGCCACGCAGGTGTGTGCGGCGCTGCGGACCCGGTTCGGTGACGAACCGGCGTTGCAGCTGTACCCGGCTTTCCGCACCTGAGCTTTTTGTCGGTGCCGCGCGCTAGCGTGCCGGCCATGGGATTCCACGAGAGGGTCATCCGGTCGGGCGGGGTCGTCACGGTGTCCGGGTGGCAGGTCAAGCAGTACCGGCTCACGGTGGCGCAGGAGCCGATCGAACCGGCGGTGCTCGGCGCGGCCGAGGCGTATCTGCCAGCGTTGTCGCCGGTGGCCGACGCGGCGGACTCCACGCCGCGCGTCGCGTTCGCCGTGCTGCACAAGGGCATGGACGCGGTCTGGTGCAACCTCTACTCGTGGTGCCTCGAGGCGATCGTGCAGTGCCGGGTGGCCAAGGCGTCGCTGTCCGCGCCCACGGAGTTCGCGCCGCTGTCCCAGCCGTTGATCGGCTGCGTGTGGGAGCTGCCGGCGCTCGCGCACGAGCGGTCGGCGTGGGTGCGGCACATGTTGCGGGGGCAGAGCCCTGATCTCGGCGGCTACCTCGACGACTGGTTAGCCGACGGCCCGGTCGGCCGCCCCTGAACCGTCCTCAGTGGACGGTCAGGAGCGGGTGAACTTCACGCTCGACGGGGCCAGCTCGCGCAGCTCCCGGTACGTCTCGTCCAACGTGGATGTCTTGTGCTTCTCGGCGATGGCCAGCGGTGCGCCGAACGTCTTGGCCAACCGGCGCATGTGTCGGTCGAGGGTGCCGTCGAGCGCGCCCTTGAGTTCCGGGCCGACCTCGTCGGTCACCTTGAACAGCAGGTAGCGGGCGGTGGCGTCGCGCCGGCCGTGCCAGGTGTGCAGCGTGATGGCCGTGACCTCGGCCCAGTCCAGCCGCACGGAAACAGGGCGGAGGAAGCCGCCCGACCGGAGCCACACGTGGTCGCCGTCGGCCGCGAACGCCGGACCGAAGCTGATCTCGGAACGCAACGTGAGGAGGTCCATGGCCACACCGGCCAGGCACAGCAGAGCGACGATCGACCACACGCCGAACCACGTGGTGACGGACGCGCCGTACAGCGCCACCAGGGCGCTGAAGGCGAACACGATGATCATCGGCATCGCCGAGCGCGTCACCGATCGCTGGTCGGGCTGGATGACCAGCTCGAGGTCGTCGGGGACGCTAGTTGCCTGCTCCACGCGGGCAGCGTAGCGGCCGGGCTATCCTGCGAACGATCACCGGAGGGGGTGGTGTCCATCAGCGAGCCGCGGTACTCCCGTTACGTCGCGCTCGGCGACAGCCAGACCGAGGGGCTCGGCGACGGCGACGAGGTCCAGGGCTACCGGGGCTTCGCCGACCGGCTGGCCGAGCGGCTCGCCGGGCTGAACCCCGAGCTGCGGTACGCCAACCTCGCGGTGCGGGGCAAGCTGGCCGGCGAGGTCCACGAGGAGCAGCTGGCCGCCGCACTGGCGCTGGAGCCGGACGTGGCGACGGTCGTGGCGGGCCTGAACGACATACTCCGCACGAAGTTCGACGCGGACGCGGTCGCCAGGGACCTGGACGCGATGTTCGCCGCGCTGACGGCCGCCGGAGCGCGCGTGGGCACGGTCACCTTCCCGAACGTCGGTCAGATCACGCCGCTTGCCCGGCCGCTGGTGCCCCGCGTGCTGCGGCTGAACGAGCAGATCCGCCGGACGGCCGCCCGCCACGGCGTGTGCGTGGTCGAGACGTTCACGGTCCCGGTGACCACCGACGCCAGGATCTGGTCGGCCGACCGCCTCCACGCGAGCCCTCTCGGCCACGAACGCATCGCCGCCTCCATGGCGCACGCCTTGCAACTCCCGGGCGCCGACGACTCGTGGACCGTCCCGCTCCCGCCGCTACCGAAACCGTCCCGAGTCCTGGCGGTCCGGACGGAACTGGCGTGGGTGGCCACCTTCCTGGGTCCCTGGCTGAACCGCCGCATACGAGGCATCTCCTCAGGCACCGGCCGAACAGCCAAACGCCCAACCCTGACCCCACTGACAACCTGAACGCCCGTTCCGGCCACCCATGATGACCGTTCCCGTCGGGCATGATGACCAGTCCGGTCGGGCATGATGACCAGTCCGCGTCAGCCGCCCTCACCCCGCAGCAGGTCGCGGGCCGCGGTCTGGCCGTTGTGCTCCGCCCAACTGGCGGGGGTGCCGTCGTAGAGGTGGTCGGTCAGCGTGGGATCCGCACCCGCCGCCAACAGCACCTCCAGCATCGCCAACCGCCCCGACTCCGCCGCATGGTGCAGCGCCGTGGTGCCGACGCCGTGCGCCGGGCCGCCGAACGCGCCGCGCAGGTTGACCGTCGCGCCGAGGGACAGCAGGCGGCGGACCGCACGGACCCGGCCCTTGGTCGCCGCCCAGGTCAGCGCCGTGCCTCGATAGACGTCCGCGTCCACGGAAGCACCCCGCGCGACCAGCGCGTCGATCGCGGCCACCGCGTCCGACCTGGCCGCCCACGCGAGCGCCTCGTCGCGGATCTCCGCCACCGACGACGACGGTCGCCACGCCGGAAAACCACCGTGCGGCCGGTAGAAGACCCGATGCGCGCCGGCCAGGGGACCGGGCATACCACGGGCCGGCCACAGCGACTCGATCATCGCCACGTCGTCCAGCCCGGCCGCCACCCGCAGGTTGGCCGGCGTGACCTCGGCGGCGGACAGCACGGCCGCCACCTCCACATTGCCCCAGAACAGCGCCGCCACCAGTGGCGTACCGCCGTCACCACGTGCGGACACCGCCGTCGGCGCACCATGGGAGAGCAGTAGTCGCGCCATGTGCACGAGGTTCGGGTAGCCCGCCTGGTGCAGTGCCGTCCAGCCGTGCGCGTTGCCGCGCGCGACGTCCGCACCCCGCGACAGCAGCACCGCCACCAGCCGCTCGTCGCAAGTCGCCGAAGCGAGCGCGAGCAGGTCGTTGCCGTTCGTGCCGCGCGCCGCCACCAACTCGGGGAACCGGAAGAGCAGCGCCTCCAACGCCGGAACGTCCTGCACCTGTAGAGCACGGAACGCCCGCGCGAACGGCGCCGAGTCCAGGTCACCGACGTGCCGGCGCAGCGCCGCCCACGACGTGAACCCGTGGTCGCGCGCCACCACCAGCCGCGCGCCCGCCGGCGTCAGCGGGGCCGACCGGCGGGCGAACGCGGCCACGGCCGACGCCGTCCCGTCCAGCGCCGACGCCAGCAAACCGCCGGCGCGCGAGGCGTAGTACTCCGGATCGGGGTCGAACGCGTGCTCCAGCGAAGAGCCGGCGGTGGCCACCCGATCGACATAGGCCCGCAGCCGGGGCCACGACGGAAAGCCGTACTGGCGAGCCACCAGCGACTGCGCCTCGGCGAGCTTCAGCGAACGCTCCCGCCGCAGGTCCTTCGCCTGTTTGCGCAGCTGTTCCAGGCTCACGGCAGCGGGCAGTGACGACTCCACGGCAACCTCCTTACCCTCATCGCCCGAGGTCCGCTGGGCACCGGGCGGGGCAGAAGGTGCGGTCACAGGTGAAGATCAGGGTGGGCTCGGCCCTTTCCGCGGACGGGACGCGGCCCCGGCCGCGCGAGGGCGATCGTAACCGTTGTCGGTGCTGCCCGGTAGCGTCGACAACGTGGAAGATGGGCTCAACCTGGAGCTGTTCGACGACCCGCCTCAGCAGCAGCATCCCGGTGCGAAGGCGCGGGTCAGCGCCAACGCGCCGCTCGCCGTACGGATGCGGCCGGCGAACCTCGACGAGGTGGTCGGCCAGGACCACCTGCTCGGCCAGGGCGCCCCGCTGCGCCGCCTCGTCGAGGGCGGCGCGGCGTCCTCGCTGATGCTCTACGGCCCGCCCGGCACGGGCAAGACCACGCTCGCCATGCTCGTGTCGAGCGCCATCGGCCGCCGCTTCGTGGCGCTGTCGGCGCTGTCCGCCGGCGTCAAGGAGGTCCGCGCGGTCATCGAGGAGGCCCGCCGCCGGCTCACCCATTCCGGCGAGTCGACGGTCCTGTTCATCGACGAGGTGCACCGCTTCTCCCGCACGCAGCAGGACGCGCTGCTCGGCGCCGTCGAGGACCGGATCGTGCTGCTCGTCGCGGCCACCACCGAGAACCCGTACTTCTCGGTCGTCTCGCCGCTGCTGTCCCGTTCGCTGGTGTTGCAGCTGCGCTCCCTGACCGACGACGACGTCCGCGACCTGGTCCGCCGGGCGATCGCCGACGACCGCGGCCTGAACGGCACGGTCACGCTCGAGCAGGAGGCCGAGGACCACATCGTCCGCCTGGCCGGCGGCGACGCGCGCCGGGCGCTCACCGCGCTGGAGGCGGCGGCCGACTCCGCGCTGGCCACTGCCGACGGAACCATCGACCTGGCCACCGTGGAGTCCACGGTCGACAAGGCGGCCGTGCGCTACGACCGGCAGGGCGACCAGCACTACGACGTGACCAGCGCGTTCATCAAGTCGATCCGCGGCTCCGACGTCGACGCGGCGCTGCACTACCTGGCCAGGATGATCGAGGCGGGGGAGGATCCCCGGTTCATCGCCCGCCGGCTGGTCATCCACGCCAGCGAGGACGTCGGCATGGCCGACCCCACCGCTCTGCAGACGGCCATGGCCGCCGCGCAGGCGGTACAGCTGATCGGCTTACCCGAGTGCGCGCTCAACCTCGCGCACGCCACCGTCCACCTGGCCACCGCGCCCAAGTCGAACGCCGTCACCACGGCCATCAGCCAGGCCATGTCCGACGTCCGGCAGGGTGCGGTCGGCAGCGTCCCGCCGCACCTGCGCGACGGGCACTACACGGGCGCGAAGAAGCTCGGCAACGCCACCGGCTACCGCTATCCGCACAACGTGCCGGAGGGCGTGCTCGAACAGCAGTACCCGCCCGACGAGCTGGTCGGCCGCGACTACTACGAGCCGACCCAGCGCGGTGCCGAACGAGCGCTCGCCGAGCGCGTGCCCAAGCTGCGCCGAGCCATCCGAGGAGACAAGTGAAGATCGGCTTCTGGTACCTGCTGATCGACGACGGCATCCACCCGGTCGACCTCGGGCGTGCGTTGGAGGAGCGGGGTTTCGAGTCGCTGTTCGTGGGGGAGCACACCAACCTCCCGGTCCATGACGACACCCCCATGCCCACTCCTGACCAGGCCCGCACCCACCCGCGCGTGGCCGACCCGCTCACCGCCCTCGCGGTCGTGGCCGGCGCCACCGAACGCCTCACGCTCGGCACGTCGGTGCTCCTGGCCGCGCAGCACGAACCGATCGTCACCGCGAAGGCCATCGCCACCCTCGACACCTTCTCCGGCGGCCGTGTGGTCCTCGGCGTCGGCGCCGGCTGGCACGGTGGCGAGCTGGCCGCCCACGGCGTCGACCCGACCAAGAAAGCGGCCGTGCTCCGCGAGCACATGCTGGCCATGCGCGAGCTGTGGACCAAGGACGAAGCCGAGTTCCATGGTGACCACGTCGACTTCCCGGCGCTGTACTCGTGGCCGAAGCCCGTCAGCGGCCCCACGGTGCTCGTGGGCGGCGGCCTGAAACCCGCCTGGCGCAAGATCTCCGAGTACGCCGACGGCTGGCTCCCGGTCTACCCAGGCGAACCGGAGCCGCTCCTGGCCGACCTCGCCGAGCTACGCGCGCTGGCCGGCCGCGACCTCCCGGTCACCGTGATGAACGCCCCGCCCGACAAGGCGGTCCTCGCCGCCCTCGCCGAAGCGGGTGTCGAACGGGTCCTTCTGGACCTGCCGAGAGCGGGCCGCGACGAGACCCTGCGCGCTCTCGACGGACACGCCGGTCTGCTCTGATCCGGACGGCGTGCCGCATCCGAAAACGCCGAAACCGGAATTCCCGGTGCGATCATGCGCACACGCACAGTCAGCACCCGGGAGAGGGCCGTTCGTTGACAACCCACACCAAGCCGCCGCTGCGCCGGCGCCGCCTCGGCCGGCGGCTGCGGGCCCTGCGCGAGTCGACCGGCCTGACCCTGGAGGCCGCCGCGCCGAGGCTGGACCTGAGCCGCAGCTCGCTGTTCCGCGTCGAGAGCGGCGAGACCCGGGCCAGCGTCCACCTGGTCCGGTCGATGATGGACCTCTACGACCGCTTCGACCCCGACCTCCTCGACACCGTCCGCGCCGCCCTCAAACCGAGCTGGTTCACCGCCTACGACGTGCGGGACATGGGCTACATCGACGCGGAGACCGAGGCGGACCGGGTCTGGGACTATCCGGGCATGCACCTGCCCGGCCTGCTGCACACCGAGGCGTACATCCGCGCGTTGTTCGGCCAGGCGCACCGCCGCCGGAGCGCCGAGCAGGTCGACATCCAAATAGCCGTGCGGCGCATCCGCCAGCAACGGCTCACCAGCGAGGACGATCCGCTCGACCTGGTCGCGCTCCTCGACGAGTCCGCCCTGACCCGCGAGGTCGGCGGCCCGGCGGTGCTGCGGGCACAGCTCGACCACCTGGTCATGATGGCCGAGCTGCCCACGGTCACCCTCCACGTGCTGCCCCAGCGACAGTGCTCGCCCAACGCCCTGGACGGCGGGTTCACCCTGCTGGGCTTCCCGACGCCCGACGAGCCGGAACTGCTCTACCACGAGTACGTGACCGGGGCGCTGCACATCGAGGACGAGGCCGAGGTCCGGGAGGCTAGACTGGTGTTCGACTCGCTCCGAGGCGAGGCGCTGAACCCAGCGGACTCGGTGGCGCTGATCGAGCGACACGCCGGCGAGCTGCCCGCACCATGATGAAAGAGGCGAGCACAGTGTCCACAGTGGACCTCGCCGGGCTGTCCTGGCGCAAGAGCAGCCGCAGCACGGCCAACGGCGATAACGGCAACTGCGTGGAGATCGCGTTCGCCGGCCCCGCGGTCGCCGTGCGCGACTCCAAGAACCCCGACGCCGCCACCCTCGCCGTGCCGGCGGCGGCGTTCGCCGCGCTCCTCGGCGCGATCTAGCACCCCGCTCCACACACGCCCGAACCGGACACCGTGAGCCGAACAGGCCACTGTCGGGGTAGCGCGGTAGCCTGACCCGCATCCCAGGACCACGCACCAAGGAGGGCTCGTGTCAGCAGGGCAGGTCGCCGCACTGATCGCGGCCGGCGCATTCGTGCTGCTCGTACTGCTGCTGGCGATCCCGTTGATCAAGCTCGGGCGAACGCTCGACGAGGCGACCATCGCGATTCGCAAGGCGCACACCAACACCGACCCGCTGTTCAGCGGGGCGAACACCACGCTGACCCACGTCAACACCCAGCTCGAGCGGGTCGACGGCATCACGGCGAACACCCAGGCTGTCACGGGCAACGTCTCGGCGCTGACGTCCGTGTTCACCGCCACCCTCGGCGGCCCGCTCGTGAAGGCCGCCGCGTTCTCCTACGGCGTGAGCAAGGCACTGAAGGCCCGCCGCAAGGTCAAGGCCGGCGCGGACGGCAAGCACGCCCGTCGCGGGAAGCGCAAGGGAGCCAAGTCGTGAGGCGCCTTTTTTGGCTTGGGGTCGGCGTGGCGACCGGCGTAGCCTTGACGAAGAAGGCCAAGGAGACCGCCCGTGCGGCCACCCCGGCGGGGCTGGCCGGCAATCTGGGCGAGGCCATGCGTGAACTCGCCGGCGCGATCGGTTCGTTCGGAGCCGACGTGCGTGCGGGCATGGTCGAACGGGAAGAGGAGTTGTCGGACGTGGTTGAGCAGCGGTCGGGTGTCAGCCCGGTGGCGCGCCACGCCCTCGGCGCGCGTGACAGCACGCGTGACGTGGAGCGGCGGTCGAGCCGGCGCACCGACGCGCGAGCTCGCCGGGCGGGCAGCTGAACCGCGCCCGCGGCGCGGGGCTGTCCGCCGAGCCCGGACACCCTTCGACTCTCCTTTGAGGACACACCGTGCAGACACACGAGATCCGTAAGCGATTTCTCGACCATTTCACCAACAGTGGGCACACGTTGGTGCCCAGTGCCTCGCTGATCCTGGACGACCCGAACCTGCTGTTCGTCAACGCGGGCATGGTCCAGTTCAAGCCGTACTTCCTGGGCGAGGAGTCCGCGCCGTACCCGCGCGCGACCAGCGTGCAGAAGTGCGTGCGCACCGGCGACATCGACGAGGTCGGCAAGACCACCCGCCACAACACGTTCTTCCAGATGGCGGGGAACTTCTCGTTCGGCGACTACTTCAAGGCGGGCGCGATCGAGCACGCCTGGCAGCTGATCACGGCGAGCCAGTCCGACGGCGGCTACGGCTTCGACCCCGACCGCATCTGGGTCACCGTCTACAAGACCGACGACGAGGCGATCGAGCTCTGGCGCAAGATCTCCGGCCTGCCCGACGAGCGCATCCAGCGCCGCGGCGGCAAGGACAACTACTGGGACATGGGCGTTCCCGGCCCCGGCGGTCCCTGCTCGGAGATCTACTACGACCGCGGCGAGCACTATGGCCGGCCCGGTGGACCCGTTGTTGATGAGGACCGGTACCTGGAGATCTGGAACCTCGTCTTCATGCAGGACGAGCGCGGCGAGCTGTCCCCGAAGGAGGACCACCCGCCGATCGGCGAGCTGCCGGCCAAGAACATCGACACCGGCATGGGTGTCGAACGGGTGGCGTTCCTGCTGCAGGACGTGGAGAACGTCTACGAGACCGACCTCGTCCGCCCGGTGATCAACAGGGCGGAGGAGATGTCGGGCCGGCGCTACGGCGCCAACCCGGTCGACGACGTCCGTTTCCGGGTGATCGCCGACCACGCGCGCAGCGGGATGATGCTGATCGGCGACGGCGTGACCCCCGGCAACGAGGCGCGCGGATACGTGCTGCGGCGGCTGCTGCGGCGCATCGTCCGGTCGGTGCGGCTGCTCGGCGTGAACGAGCCGGTCCTGCCGGAGTTCGCGGCGGTCGTGCGGGACACCATGGGCGAGGCGTACCCCGACCTGGTCACCGACTTCGCGCGCATCGAGTCCGTGGTGCGCAAGGAGGAGGAAACCTTCCTCACCACGCTCTCCAGCGGCTCGCGCATGTTCGATCTGGCGGCGGATCAGGTGAAGTCCGAGGGCCGCGCCATGCTGCCCGGCGACAAGGCGTTCCAGCTGCACGACACCTACGGGTTCCCGATCGACCTGACGCTGGAGATGGCGTCCGAACAGGGCCTCAAGGTCGACGAGGACGGGTTCCGCGAGCTGATGGCGCAGCAGCGGGCGCGGGCGAAGGCGGACGCGGCGTCCCGCAAGACCGGGCACGGCGACCCGACGCTGTACCGCGCCCTGCTGGAACAGGGGCCGACCGAGTTCACCGGCTACACGGAGCTGGCGAGCGAGGCGAACGTCCGGGGCATCATCCGCGACGGCAAGCAGGTGCGGTCGGCGGGCGAGGGCGAGATCGTCGAGGTCGTGCTCGACCGCACGCCGCTGTACGCGGAGTCCGGCGGCCAGGACAGCGACGCGGGCACCATTTCCGGGCCCGGGGTCGAACTCGAGGTCCTCGACGTCCAGAAGATCAACCGCAAGCTGTGGGTGCACCAGGTCCGCGTTCGCCAGGGTGAGGTCGCCGAAGGCCAGCACGTCGAGGCGCAGGTCGACCCCGAGTGGCGGATCGGCGCGCGCCAGGGCCACTCCGGTACGCACGTGGTGCACGCGGCGCTGCGCCAGGTGCTCGGCCCGTCGGCGCTGCAGAGCGGTTCGTACAACAAGCCCGGCTACCTGCGGCTCGACTTCGCGTGGGGCGGCGGACTCTCGCCAGAGACGCGCGGCGAGATCGAGGAGGTCTCGAACCTCGCGGTGCGTAAGGACCTGCCGGTCCGGGCGCTCTACACGACGCTGCCGGAGGCGCGGGAGCTCGGCGCGCTCGCGCTGTTCGGTGAGACCTACGACGAGCTGGTTCGTGTCGTGGAGATCGGCGGCGAGTGGTCGCGCGAGCTGTGCGGTGGCACCCACGTGGAGCACTCGTCGCAGATCGGCCCGGTGACGCTGATCGGGGAGTCCTCCATCGGTTCCGGCATCCGCCGCGTCGAGGCGTACGTCGGCATGGACGCGATGCGGTTCCTCGCGACCGAGCGGGCGCTCGTGCAGAACGTGGCGGCCATGTTGAAGGTGCCCGACGCGGAGGTTCCCGGTCGGGTAGAGGCGCTGGTCGAGCGGCTGCGGGTGGCGGAGAAGGAGCTGGAACGCCTGCGTGGCGCGCAGTTGCTGTCGTCCGCGGGCACCCTCGCCGACCAGGCGGAGGACGTCGGGGGTACGGCGCTCGTGGCGCTCGCGGTGCCGGACGGCATCGGCGGCAACGATCTGCGGTCGCTGGCGTCGGAGGTCCGCAACCGGCTCGGCGCGCGGCCCGGTGTGGTGGCGCTGTTCTCGGCGGACGGCCCGAAGCTCAGCTTCGTCGTGGCGACCACCGCTTCGGCGCGCGACGCGGGTCTCGCGGCGGGCAAACTCGTGCCGGCGTTCGGCCCGGCCATCGGTGGCCGTGGCGGCGGCAAGCCCGACCTGGCGCAGGGCGGCGGCAGTAACCCTGCCGGCGTGCCGGAGGCGGTGTCCGCACTGCGCAAGGCGATCCTCGAGGTCACCACGTGACCGAGCCTGATCGGCCGGGTCCCGACGATCCGGGACCCGGCCGCAGGCTTGGGGTGGATGTCGGATCTGTGAGGGTCGGGGTCGCACTGAGTGATCCCGGTCCCGTCCTCGCCACGCCACTCGTTACGCTGTCTCGCGACGAACGCTCGGACAGCGATCTGGACCGCCTGGCCGAGCTCGTTGCCGAGCACGAGGTGGTTGAAGTGGTGGTCGGATTACCGAGGACGCTCGCCGCGCGTCATGGCAAGGCGGCGGCCATCGCGTCGTCGTATGCCAGGCGACTCGCGCGGCGGGTGCGTCCGGTTCCGGTCAGGCTGGCCGACGAAAGGTTGACCACGGTCAGCGCCACCCGCATGCTCAGCGATCGCGGTGTACGCGGAAAGCGGCAGCGGGCGGTGGTCGACCAGGCGGCGGCCGTCGAGATTTTGCAGGCCTGGCTGGACGGGCGGACCCGAGGTACGCCTCCGGAGGCGCAGGATCGATGACCAACGACGAGCTGGACCTCTTCTCCGATCAGCGGACCGAGCGGCGCAGGCCGGTCCGAAAGCCGGCCCGCAAACCCAAGAAGCGACGCACGACGCTGTGGGTGAGCATGGCCGTGGTGCTGGTGTTGATCGGTGTCGGCGGCTACTACGGCCTGCGGCAGATCCTCGACATCGGCAGCTACGACGACTTCGCCGGCGCCGGTGAGTCGGACGTCGTGGTGCGGGTGGAGCCGGGTGACTCGACCGGTGACATCGCCGCGACGCTCGCCGAGGCCGGCGTGGTGGCCAGTTCCCGCGCGTTCGTGAACGCGGCGGAGTCCGACGACCGGGTGCGCAGCGTCCAACCCGGCTACTACGTCATGAGGGCCAAGGCGTCCGGCGCCGAGGCGGTGAAGACGATCGTCGACCCGGAGTCGCGGGTCGGCAACATCCAGATCCCGCCGGGTAGCACGCTGCACGACATCACGAAGACCGACCAGACGGTCGAGCCGGGCATCGTCAACAGGCTCGCGGAAGCGTCGTGCGCGGACCTGAACGGCGAGAGCACGTGTGTGCCGGTCGAGGAGTTGCAGGCCGTGGCCGACACCGCGGACCTGGCCGCGCTGGGCGCGCCGGACTGGGTGGTCCCGAACGCGGCGACCGCGGAACCGGCCAGGCGCCTCGAGGGTCTGGTCCTGCCCGGTGTGTACGACGTGCGGCCCGGTTCGAATGCCGAGGAGCTGTGGAAGCAGCTGGTCACCGATTCGGCCACGAAGTTACAGGCGCTCGGCTGGCCGGACGCCGCCGCCGACACCGGCTACACGCCCTACCAGGTGCTGACCATGGCGTCGCTGGTCGAGCGTGAAGCCATCAAGGTCGACTTCGGCAAGGTGTCCCGAGTGACGTACAACCGGCTGAAGGACGGCATGGAGCTGGAGTACGACTCCACCATCAACTACGTGCAGAACGAGCCGACCATCCGCACGGACTCGAGCGACCGCGAGACGCCAGGGCCGTACAACTCGTACCTGAACACCGGTCTGCCGCCCACGCCGATCTCCGCGCCGAGCGAGGAGGCACTCGCGGCGGCGGTCACGCCGGAGGAAGGCGAGTGGCTGTTCTTCGTGCGCTGCGAGAAGAACGGCATGTCGTGCTTCGCCACGAACAACGACGAGCACGAGGCGAACGTGGATCTGGCGCAGGAACGCGGTGCCTACTGAGTTCCGGGCCGCCGTTGTCGGTTCACCGGTGGCACATTCGCTGTCGCCGGTACTGCATCTGGCCGCCTACCGCGCGTTGGGCCTGACCGGCTGGAGCTACGAACGGATCGAGGCGGACGCGGCGGCTCTCCCGGCGCTGGTCGCGTCGCTGGACTCGACGTGGGCGGGCCTGTCGGTCACCATGCCCGGCAAGCGGGCGGCGCTGGAGCTGGCCGCCCGCGCCGCCCCGCGCGCGGTGGCCGTAGGGGCGGCGAACACGTTG
Organism: uncultured Actinomycetota bacterium; assembly: GCA_963826035.1. Classification (GTDB taxonomy): domain Bacteria; phylum Actinomycetota; class Actinomycetes; order Mycobacteriales; family Pseudonocardiaceae; genus Actinophytocola. Next base: position 320,785 of record CAWGVZ010000015.1, read on the forward strand.
GTGCCACAGGGTTCGGGGGAGTGGCACGCGGACTGTACGGACGTCGACGGGGTGGTCGGCGCGCTGCGCGCGGCCGCCGGGTACGAGCCCGTGGCCGGTGCGGCGGGCGTGGTGCTGGGCGCCGGGGGCACGGCGTGCGCGGCGATCGCGGGGCTCGCCGAGCTCGGGGTATCGTCGGTGTCCGTGGTCGCCAGGTCGCCGGAACGCGCACAGGATGCCGTGCGCTGCGCGGAAAAACTGGGAATCGCGGTGGAATTGGTGCCGTGGTCGTCGCTGGCGGCGGTGGCGTCGTCGGCCACCGTGCTGGTGAACACGGCGCCGTCGGCCGCGACGGAGCCGCATGTAGCGGCGCTGGCCGGCGCTTCGTACGTGCTGGACGTGATCTACCATCCGTGGCCGACCCCGCTGGCGCAGGCACGGGACGGCCGGCTGGCGACCGGCCTGGACATGTTGCTGCACCAGGCTTTCGGCCAGGTGGAACAGTTCACCGGCCAACCCGCGCCACGTGCCGCCATGCGCGAGGCACTGCACGAGGCGACCGGCGGAATACTGGAGCTGCCGATATGACGGACGACGACTACTTGCGCGCCGTGACGATCGGCGAACTGGAGCCGTACGCGGTCAAGGTCGTCATCGAGGACTACGACCCGGCATGGCCGTCATGGTTCGCGTCGGACCGCGCCCTGATCGTCGACGCGATCGGCGACACCGCGTTGTCGGTGGAGCACACGGGCTCGACCTCGGTACCCGGCCTGCCCGCCAAACCGATCATCGACATCCTGCTGCAGGTACCCGACTCGGCCGACGAGAGTTCCTATGTGCCGCAACTGGAAGCGGTGGGATTCCCGCTGCGGGTCCGCGAGCCGGAGGACATAGAGCACCGGATGCTTCACCGTCGCGGCGAGCCACATGACGTGAACCTGCACGTGTACTCATCGGTGCACGCCGCGCGGGAGATCGCCAGGATCCTGGGCTTCCGCGACTGGCTGCGCACGCATGACGATGACCGAGACCGTTACGCGGCAACGAAACGTGAGCTGTCCAAGAAGGACTGGAAGTTCGTACAGAACTACGCGGACGCGAAGACGGAGATCATCGAGGAGATCATCGCGAAGTCGGTCTAGTCACGAAACCGAGCGAATGGTCCATTCGCTCGGTCTGCTCCTTGCGGCGGTATCCCGTACAGGGCCACCGTGGACACATGGGTTTCGTCATCGGTCTCATCAGCGGTGCACTGGCAGGCGCGGCCGGACACCGCCTGCTGCTCAACCTCCGCCGCGGCACGAGAGTCCACATAGGATGGTGCGTCGGCGGGGTGGGCGCGCTGTGGTCCGTGGTGGGCTGGCGATGGGCGGCGGGTGCCCTACCGTGGTGGTGGCTTCCAGTCCCGGCGATGCTGGCATGGTTCGGTGTCCTACTGGCGGCGACGGACCTACGCCACAGCCGCCTGCCAGACGCACTGACCCTGCCCGCATACCCGGTACTGGCGGTGGCGACGGCGTTGGCGGCAAGCCAAACGGGCTGGCACCTGGCGATAGGCGCAACCCTGGGCGCCCTGGCCTTGTACAGCCTGCACGCGGCAGTCCACCTAACGCGCCCAACGGCCCTGGGCGCGGGCGACGTGAAACTGTCGGGCCCGGTGGGCGCGGCCCTGGGCGCCGTCGGCTGGCCGGCGGTACTGGTGGGCACCACCCTGGCGGCCATCCTGACGCTGACCCTCCAAGCACTGGCCCCACGAACAACCAGGCTCCGCTGGCGAACCGGCATCCCGCACGGCCCAGGCCTACTGACAGCGACCTTCCTGCTGACAACCTTCCCCGGTCCAACAATCCCACCCTGACCCACCCGCGACAGCACCTCGGCGTGCCGACCCCGACCGCTCAAGTGAGGAGGAACAGCCACTCCCCGAAGAAGATCCCGGCATGTCCCCAACAAGCACGTCCGGAAGCAAAGAACCAACACACCCACGACCGCCAAGGAGGCACACCAACCCGGCGACAGATACGCCACCCCGACCCCGACCACCCGGCTGGCCGACCAACCCCGATCACCCGGCCGGCGAGCCCAACCGTCCACCCGCCCCGACCACCCACTCCGACCGGCTAGCCACCCGGCTGGCCGACCAACCCCGATCACCCGGCTGACGCGCCGGCCCGATGACCCGGCCAGCGAGCCCGCCCGATCACCCTGACCGACTGGCCGACCAACTCGATCATCCGACTGACGTGCCGGTCTGATCACCCGGCCGGCGAGCCAACCGTCCACCCACCCCGACCGACTGTCCACCTGGCTAGCCGACCAAATCCGATCACCCGGCCGGCGGGGCCCGCCCCGTCCACCCACCCCGACCGACTGGCTAGCCGGCTGGTCGACCAACCCGATTACCCCTCGGCCTGACCGGTCTGATTACCCGGCCAGAGGGGCCCGCCCGACCACCCACCCCGACCGGCCGGCCGGCCGGCCACCCAGCTGGTCGACCAATCCGCTCAATCGGCCACCCACCCCCGACCGACCACTCACCCCTGACCGACTGGCCACCCGATTCGCCGACCAACCCGATCACCCGGCCGGGTCCGCCCGATCACCCGCCCGACTGACTGGCCGCCCGGCTGGCCGACCAACTCGATCACTCCCGCCGACTGACCGTTCTGAACACTCGGTCGGCGGGGCCTGCCCGACCACCCACCCCAACCGGCTGGCCACCCGATCACCTGACCGACAGGCCAGTGCAACCAACTCGACCCACACGACCGACCCAACCCGGCCCCATCCAACTAATCACTTCAGCTGAGCTGTCCCGGTCGGATCGGCCACCTGAGCGACTGATCGAGCAGACCCGCGCGTCCTACCGACCCGACTCCACTCGCCCAATAAACTCGACAGGCCCAGCTGGCCCAGGCCCGGCCGCGGGAGTCCGGCGGTCAGCGGAGTCCGGCAGAGACCAGTGGGCCCTGCGAGAAACCGGGACGCGACATCCGCGACGGAGTCCCGGTCCACGCGGAGGCCGGTACAACATCGGTTGGCGCGTCAGCCGGTGCGGCTGCGAGTTGGCTGTCCGAGGTCGGAGAGATTCAAGCTAGCTCTAGATCGGAGGTGTTCAGCAGGCCAATCAGTCAGTCCGTGATGCCGTAGCGGTTCGGTGCCGTGACCGGCCGGTCCGGGTTGGGCCGCTGTTCCCGGATGCCCATGCCTGCGTCAGTTACCCGGTATCAGCGACTCGCGACCCACCGTGCATCGATCGCAGCTCGGTAGTCCGCTGGCCCACGCCTGACGTGAACCAGGGCCGCTCAACCAGGTGCTCGCCGCCCCTGAGCTTGTGCGGCCATGGCAGCAGGAAAAGACAGGTCCGAAGCACGGCTGAGATGCCGGCGTTGGCCAGCTCGCATCCCGGGACGCGCGTTCCGAGATGTGGAACGCCGAGCGAGCTGGCGTCACCGGATCGAAGAACTACCAGGAAGGAGGTATCGAATGACAGCTACACCCCGGCTGAGCGGCGAGTGAACCGGTCAGCGCACCGGTGCGGTCGTAGCGCATCGGCGAGGCATGACAGGATCAGCGGGTGTTGCGCTGGATCACCGCTGGGGAATCGCACGGACCGGCACTGGTCGCCGTGCTCGAGGGCATGGTCGCCGGGGTCGAGATCACCACGGCCGAGTTGGACGAGCAGCTCGCTCGCCGGCGGCTCGGGCTCGGACGTAGCCCCCGCATGGGCTTCGAGACCGACCGGGTCGAGTTCCTCGGGGGAGTCCGTCACGGGCTGACCCAGGGCGGACCGGTCGCCGTGCGGATCGACAACGCCGAGTGGCCCAAGTGGGAGAAGGTCATGTCGGCCGATCCGGTCGACCCCGCCGAACTGGCCGGCCTCGCCCGCAACGAGCCGCTCACCCGGCCGCGACCCGGGCACGCCGACCTGGCCGGCATGCAGAAGTTCGGCTTCGACGACGCCCGCCCGGTCCTCGAACGCGCCAGCGCTCGCGAGACGGCCGCCCGCACGGCACTCGGCACGGTCGCCCGCTCGTTCCTGCGGCAGTTGCTCGGCGTCGAGGTGATCAGCCACGTCGTCTCGATCGGCGGCGCGGAGGCACCCGAAGGCCCGTTGCCGGGCCCCGGCGATCTCAAAGCCATTGACGAGAGCCCCGTCCGCGCGTTCGACCCCGCCGGCACCGAAGCGATGGTGGCCGAGGTCGAGGCGGTCAAGGCCGCCGGTGACACGGTGGGCGGCGTCATCGAGGTGATCGTCTACGGGCTGCCGCCGGGCCTCGGCTCGCACGTCCACTGGGACCGGCGCCTCGACGCACGCCTCGCCGCCGCGCTCATGGGCGTCCAAGCCATGAAGGGTGTCGAGATCGGCGACGGCTTCACCACCGCCCGCCGCTGGGGCAGCAAGGCCCACGACGAGATCGACCTCGCCGAAGCAGGTGCCGTCAACGGCGTGAGCCGACGATCCAACCGCGCCGGCGGGCTCGAGGGCGGCATCACCAACGGCGAGCCGCTGCGCGCCAGGGTCGCCATGAAGCCGATCTCGACCGTCCCACGTGCACTGTCCACAATCGACACCGCGACCAAGGAACCCGCCGTCGCCATCCACCAGCGGTCCGACGTGTGCGCGGTGCCGCGGGCGGGCGTCGTGCTGGAGTCGGTCGTGGGGCTCGTGCTCGCCGAGGCCGCGCTGGAGAAGTTCGGCGGCGACTCGCTGCCCGAGACCCGCCGCAACGCCGAGTCCTACCTCAAGGCCCTGCAGGAGCGGTGGTGACGGCCGTGCCCACCAACGGACCAGTACTGATCCTCGTCGGCCCGCCCGGCTCCGGTAAGAGCACGGTCGGCCGGCTGGCGGCCGAGCGGCTGGGCGTGGGGTTCCGCGACTTCGACGACGACATCGAGCGCGTCCACGGCATCCCCGCCGGCGAACTGGTGGTCGAGCTGGGCCGCGAAAAGTTCCAGGAGTCCGAGCGCGACGTGCTGGCCGACCTGCTCCCGGCCCACACGGGCGTCCTCTCCCTGGGCGGCGGCACCCCCACCGCCCCGGGCGTGCCGGAGCTACTGAAGCCGTTCCACGTGGTCTTCCTGGACGTGGACCTGGAGCAGCTGCTCAAGCGCGAGGGGCTGGTCCCGCTGCACCCGTGGCTGCTGCCCAACCCGCGAGCTCACCTGCGGGAACTGCTGAACACCCGCCGCCCGATCTACACGGCCGTGTCGGCCACGACCGTGCCGACCAGCGGCCGCACCCCGGCCGAAGTACTGGCGGACGTGCTGGACAGCCTCCCGGTACCGACCGACTGACGCGAAAACTGTCGGTGTCGATTGCTATGAGGTAACCATGGCCATCGACCTCGATCGGGCCGGCGTGCTGGCGCTCGACAGGCGGCCGGGTGGCCCAGTCCCGAGGCCACCCGGCCGAACGGAACTCACCGGGGAAGACTGACCAGCGCGACCTGCCCCGTAGCGCCGGCGGGCGCTGCGAGGACGCACTCAAGAACCGAACCACCCTCGGCATCCGCGGCTGAGCCCTGCCATGCTCACCCCGTAGACCGACGCAGGAGGAGTGTGCGGTGGTAGAACGCATCCGGGTGGCGACGAGCCGGCCGTACGACGTGGTGATCGGCCGGGACCTGACCGACGACCTGGTGGCGGCCGTCGGAGACACCCCGAAGGTCGCGATCGTGCACCCGCCGACCCTCGTCACCACCGCGGAATCCCACCGGCAGCGCCTCCGCGCGGCCGGCCTGGACGCCCACCTGATCGCCATCCCCGACGCCGAGGCCGGCAAGACCCTCGCGGTGGCCGGGTTCTGCTGGGACGCGCTCGCCGCCATGGGACTCGACCGCACGGGCACGGTGGTGGCGGTCGGCGGCGGCGCGGTCACCGACCTCGGCGGCTTCGTCGCCGCCACCTGGCTGCGCGGGGTCCGCCTGATCAACGTGCCGACCACGCTGCTCGGCATGGTGGACGCGGCCGTCGGCGGCAAGACCGGCATCAACATCGACGCCGGCAAGAACCTGGTGGGCGCCTTCCACGAACCGGCGGCCGTGGTGGCCGACCTGACCACCCTGCGCACGCTCCCGGCCGACGACCTGGCCGCCGGCATGGCCGAGGTGGTGAAGGGCGGCTTCATCGCCGACCCGAAGATCCTCGACCTGGTGGAGGCCGACCCGAAGACCGCGCTCGACCCGGACGGCGACGTCCTACCCGAGCTGGTCCGCCGCAAGATCCAGGTGAAGGCCGACGTGGTGGCGGCCGACCTCCGCGAGTCCAGCCTCCGCGAGATCCTCAACTACGGCCACACCCTCGCCCACGCCATCGAGCGCCGCGAGAACTACACCTGGCGCCACGGCGCGGCCGTCAGCGTCGGCCTCGTGTTCGCCGCCGAGCTGGCCCGCGCGGCCGGCCGCCTCGACGACACCACCGTCGACCGGCACCGCGCCGTCCTCGAGTCGATCGGCCTGCCCACCACCTACGAGCCCGGCGTGCTGCCCGAGCTGGTGGCCACCATGGCCGGCGACAAGAAGTCCCGCGCCGGGCGCCTGCGCTTCGTCGTCCTCGACGCGCTGGCCACACCCGGCCGCCTGGAGAACCCCGACCCCGAGCTGCTGGCCACGGCCTACGCCGCGGTCGCGGCCAGCAGCCCGTGAGGTCAGCCCCGCGCCGACTCGACCGGCAGGCCGGCGCCCAGCCAGTCCTCGATGCCGTCGCGGTACTTGCGCACGTTCGAGTAGCCGAGCGTCTCGAGCTTCGACGCGACCTCCTGGCTGTTCCCGCACGCGGGGTTCGTGCAGTAGGTGACGATCGCGGCGGCCTTGTCCGGCAACACGGTCGCGGCCCTTGCCGACACGTCGTCGGCCACCAGCGGCACCGCGCCCGGCAGGTGCTGCTGGGCCCAGTACTGCCCGCCGAGGGCGTCGACCACCGTGACGGACCCCGCCTCGATGGCCGTCCGCAGCTCCGCCCGACTGATCAACGTGGTCATGAGAGGTACTCCTTAAGTGGACTAAAGTCCGGATGGGCATGAGCGACAACAGCGGACCGCAGTCCGTTTATTCCGGTGAGCCGATGGCGATCGGTGCCGTACGCAAGGAACGGGTCGACGCCGCACGCAACCGCGCCCGCGTGCTCGATGCCGCCGAGCGCCTGTTCCGTGCGCACGGCGTCGCCGCCGTGTCGATGGACCAGGTGGCGGCCGCCGCGGGCGTCGGCAAGGGCACGCTCTTCCGCCGCTTCGGCGACAAGGCCGGCCTCGCGGTCGCGTTGCTCGACGAACGCGAGCGTGAGCTGCAGGCGGGCATCCTCTCCGGTCCGCCGCCACTCGGCCCGGGTGCCGCTGCCCACGATCGGCTGGTCGCGTTCCTGCACGCCTACCTGGACTTCCTCGACGCGAACCTCGATCTGGTGCACATGTCGGAGACCGCGCGCCCCGGTGCGCGCTACCAGGTGGGCGCGTACCGCCTGTGGCACCGGCACGTGGCGGTTCTCGTGGCGCAGGCCCGCCCCGGCGTGGACGCCGACTTCCTGGCGCACGCGTTGCTCGCGCCGCTCGCCGCCGACCAGCGCATGGCGCTGCGCGACGAGGTCGGCGCAGCGAGGGTCCGCGCCGGGCTGACTACGCTGATCCAGTCGATCACCGGCCAGGAAGGACAGTCATGAACGTGTTGGTGCTCAACGGCCCCAACCTCGGCAGGCTGGGCAAGCGCGAGCCCGACATCTACGGCCGCACCACCTACGCCGACCTGGTCGAGCTGTGCGAGAAGTCCGGTCACGAACTGGGCCTGGCGGTCGAGGTACGCCAGACCGACCACGAGGGTGAGATGCTCGGCTGGCTCCACGAGGCGGCCGAGCACGGCCACGCCGTGGTGCTCAACGCCGGCGCGTGGACGCATTACTCGATCGCCATCCGGGACGCCTGCTCCCAGCTGACGGCGCCGCTCATCGAGGTGCACATCTCGAACGTCCACAAGCGCGAGGAGTTCCGCCACCACAGCCACCTGTCGGCCGTCGCGACGGGCGTCATCGTGGGACTCGGCGTCCAGGGCTACGTCCTGGCACTGCGCTGGCTCGCGACCAACGACGGTTCCTGACCCGCGCCGATGACCGTCGCGGAGTGGGACGGCTACGAGCGCGGCGTGGACCTGTTCGGCCCACGCTGAGGCTCGTCCTCCTCCTCGGTGTCCTCCGCCGAATCGGCGTGCTTGCCGGGTTTGCGCACCCACCGTCCGACCAGGAGTCCGATCCCCGCCGGTACCAGCACGAGCAGCGCGGTGAACGCGGCGCCGCCGGTCAGCGCCGTACCGAGGTCGCTCACCCCCGTCTGGTCCACGAAGATCGACTTGCCGATCACGCCCAACACGGCCGCGCCCCAGCCGGCGACCAGCGAACCGATCAGCCAGACCTTGCCGCGCTGGTCGAGGTCGTGCCAGGTGTCGACCGCCGCCCAACAGGCGGACGCCGCCACCAGCACGCCGAGCATGATCGCCTCGAACACCGTCCGGGACGTCGGGTGGTGCACCCCGAAGTCGGCCCGCAGCGTCTCGGCCGCGGCGTGCACCACGGCCAGCACCGCTCCGCGCAGCAGCCAGGAACCCATCACCACAGGGTAGGCGGTCACTAGGCTCGGGACATGCCCGAGACCCACGTACGCCGCCGCGCGGCGCTGCGCGCCCAACTGCGGGCGCGCGATCTGGATGCCCTGCTGGTGTCCGACCTGCACAACGTGCGCTATCTGACGGGGTTCACCGGGTCGAACGCCGTCCTCGTGGTCCACGCGGAGGACGACGCGACGTCCGTCTTCGGCACGGACGGCCGCTACCTGACCCAGTCGGCGAACCAGGTGCCCGACCTCGAGCACCTGATCTCCCGGCCGACCCTGCACGACCTGGCGGAGCTGATCGGCCGCCGGGCCGACCGGTTCGGCCGCGTCGGCTTCGAAAGCCACCGGATCACGGTCGACGAGCTGGACATGCTCGCCGAGGCGACCGGCCGGGCCGAGCTGAGCCGCGCGCCGGGACTCGTCGAGCAGCTGCGGATGATCAAGGACGACGCGGAGATCGAGGCGCTGCGGATGGCGTGCGCGGCGGCCGACCGCGCCCTCGCCGACCTGCTGGAGCACGGCGGGCTGCGGCCGGGTCGCACCGAGCGGCAGGTGGCTCGCGAGCTGGCCGACCGGATGCTCGACCACGGCGCCGACGGGCCCTCGTTCGACTCGATCGTCGCCGCCGGCGCGAACTCGGCGGTGCCCCACCACCGCCCGACCGACGCCGAGCTGCACGTCGGTGACCTGGTGAAACTCGATTTCGGTGCACTCGTCGACGGCTACCACTCGGACATGACCCGCACGTTCGTGATCGGCAAGCCGGCCGACTGGCAGCGCGAGCTGTACGACCTGGTGGCGACGTCGCAGGCGGCCGGCCGGGCGGCGCTGCGGATCGGCGCCGAGGTGTCCGCCGTGGACACCGCGGCGCGCTCGGTGATCGAGGACGCGGGGCGCGGCGCGGAGTTCCTCCACGGCCTCGGCCACGGCGTCGGCCTCGACATCCACGAGGCACCGTCCCTGGCCAAGACCGGTGAAGGTACACTTTCCGCCGGCATGGCCGTCACGGTGGAACCGGGCGTGTACCTGTCCGGCAAGGGTGGAGTCCGCATCGAGGACACGCTCGTCGTGCGGGACGGCGATCCCGAACTTCTCACGTTGACGACCAAACAGCTCGTCGTCGTGTAGGCGATCCGCGATTACAGGAGAGTACGACCCCGTGGCATCCACGAACGACCTGAAGAACGGCCTGGTGCTCAACCTCGAGGGCCAGCTCTGGAGCGTTGTCGAGTTCCAGCACGTGAAGCCCGGCAAGGGCCCGGCGTTCGTGCGCACCAAGCTCAAGCACGTCATGACCGGCAAGGTCGTCGACAAGACGTTCAACGCCGGCATCAAGGTGGACACCGCCACCGTGGACCGCCGCGACATGACGTACCTGTACCAGGACGGCACGCAGTTCGTGTTCATGGACGGCGAGACCTTCGAGCAGACCTACATCGACGGCGACGTCGTGGGGGACAACTCGCGGTTCCTGCTGGAGAACAACTCGGCCACGGTCGCGACCCACGAGGGCACGCCGCTGTTCATCGAGCTGCCGACCTCGGTCGAGCTCGTGATCCAGCAGACCGACCCCGGCCTGCAGGGCGACCGCTCCACGGGCGGCACCAAGCCGGCCACGCTGGAGACCGGTGCCGAGATCCAGGTGCCGCTGTTCCTGTCGACCGGCGAGAAGGTCAAGGTGGACACCCGCGACGGTCGTTACCTCGGCCGGGTCAGCTCCTAATATGGGCGCGCGCAGCAAAGCACGAAAGCGCGCGGTCGATGTGTTGTACGCGGCGGCGTTGCGTGACGCCGACCCGGTGACGCTGCACGCCGAGCGTGCGTCGGTCGCCGAGCAGCCTCCGCCCAACGATTACGCGACCACGCTCATCGAGGGCGTGGTCGCGCATCGGGAGCGGATCGACGAGCTGCTCACCGAACACGCCGAGGGCTGGACGCTCGACCGGATGCCCTTCGTGGACGTGGCCGTGCTGCGGCTCGGGGTCTACGAACTGCTGTGGGCGCAGGACGTCCCGGACCCGGTGGCCATCGACGAGGCCGTGCAGCTGGCCAAGTCACTGTCCACTGACGACTCGCCGCGGTTCGTCAACGGGGTGCTCGGTCGCCTGGCGGGCATCGCGGACCAGCTGCGCGCCACGCTCTAACCGGCCTGCACGGTCGCCAGGACCATGGTGGCCACGGTCCTCGCCCCCGCGCGCAGAACTCTCCGCCGGGGCTCGCCGCCGCGGTCACCGAGAAGTACTTCGTGTCGCTCAGGCCGACCGCGAGACCGCAGTTTTCGGTGCGTTCCGCGTGGTCGTACTCGGCCACCGTGAGGCTCGGGCACGGGTCGCTCGCGAGGGGACCGGCGTCGAGCGGATCGGTGACCGTCGGGCGCCGAACTTTGGGGAGCCTATCCGCGAGTCCCACGTTCGCGACCGGCGAGTCCCACACTCGGACCCGGCGAGTCCCACGTCCAAGCTGGGTGAGTGCCACGTTCGCGCACCACCGACTCGCGAGTCTCAACGTGGGACTCGCGGGTTTCCAACGTGGGACTCGCCGGTTTTCAACGTGGGACTCGCGGGTTTCCAACGTGGGACTCGCCGGTCGGTTGGGCGCGGTGTCGTGGCGTGATCACGTGTGCCCACTCCGTGAGTCGGTGGGCGCGGAGCTGACATCTGGCGGGATGTCACACCTGAATGGCGGAAACTCGCGCGCGAATTGTCGGTGCCGGCTCCTACCTTGACGGCATGGAGATCTCTGTTGACCGGCGGAGCCTGCTCGCCGCCGGGGTAACGGTGCTGCTGTGGGCGTCGGCGTTCGTCGCCATCCGCAGCGCGGGCGAGCACTTCGCGCCGGGCGCGCTCGCGCTCGGCCGGCTGTTGGCGGGCTCGGTGGTGCTCGTGGCGGTCCTGCTGCTGCGCCGGGAGGGCTGGCCCCCACGCGCCGCGTGGCCGGGGATCGTGGCGGCCGGCGTGCTGTGGTTCGGCGTCTACATGGTCGCGCTCAACTGGGGTGAGCAGGAGGTGGACGCCGGCACGGCCGCGATGATCGTCAACGTGGGCCCGGTGCTGATCGCGCTGCTCGCCGGCTGGCTGCTGAAGGAGGGCTTCCCGCGTCGGGTGCTGGCGGGCATCGCCGTCTCGTTCGCCGGCGCGGTGGTGGTCGGCTTCTCGATGTCGGGGGAGGGGCGCGCGTCGGTGCTCGGCGTGCTGCTGTGCGCGCTGGCGGCCGTCACCTACGCGATCGGCGTGACGTGCCAGAAGCCGGCGCTGAAACACGTGTCGGCCGTGCAGTTCACGACGTTCGCGTGCCTGGTGGGCACGGTGGCGTGCCTGCCGTTCGCCGGTCAGCTGGTCGGCCAGTTGGCCGACGCGCCGATGTCGGCCACGCTGAACGTGGTCTACCTGGGCGTCTTCCCGACGGCCATCGCGTTCCTCACCTGGGGCTACGCGCTGGCCCGCACGACCGCCGCGAAGATGGGCGCCACCACCTACGTGGTGCCGGCCATCGTGGTGGCCATGTCGTGGCTGTTGCTCGACGAGGTGCCGGGCTGGTTCACGCTGGCCGGCGGGGTGCTGTGCCTGGCGGGGGTCGCGGTGTCCCGGGCCCGCACGCGGAAGGTGATCCCGGTGGCCGAACCGGCGGTGCCCGCCAGGACCGGCTGACACCGGTTCGGCATGTCCCAGATCCACGATTCCCCGCGCCCGCGTGTCTGCCGCTATCGGTGAGCACGCGAGCACGGCTGGGGGACGGCCGTGCGGCGGCGTTGTGGTTTCGACGGTGCCACTGTCCGGCCGAGAAAGCGGGACCGGATTTCCCGGTGCGATCATGACGACACGCACGGTCAACATCCCGGAGAGAGTCGTTCGTGATCACGCACACCAAGCCGCCGCTTCGCCGGCGCCGCCTCGGCCGGCGGCTGCGGGCCCTGCGCGAGTCGACCGGCCTGACCCTGGAGGCCGCCGCGCCGAGGCTGGACCTGAGCCGCAGCTCGCTGTTCCGCGTCGAGAGCGGCGAGACCCCGCGCCAGCGTCCATCTGGCCCGGTCGATGATGGACCTCTACGACCGCTTCGAGAACGACCTCCTCGACGCGGTCCGCGCCGCCCTCAAACCGAGCTGGTTCACCACCTACGACGTGCGGGACATGGGCTACACCGACGCGGAGACCGAGGCGGACCGGGTCTGGGACTACCCAGGCATGCACCTGCCTGGTCTGCTGCACACCGAGGCGTACATCCGTGCGCTGTTCGGCCATGCGCAACGGCGCCGAAGCGCCGAGCAGGTGGATAACGACCTCGCCGTGCGCTTGATCCGCCAGCAACGGCTCACCAGCGAGGACGACCCGCTGGAGCTGGTCGCGCTCATCGACGAGGCCGCCCTGACCCGGGAGATCGGCGGCCCGGCGGTGCTGCGCGCACAGCTCGACCACCTGGTGACGATGGCCGAACTGCCCTCGGTCACGCTCCACGTGCTGCCGCAGCGGAGGTGCTCGCCCAACGCCCTGGAAGGCGGGTTCACCCTGCTGGGCTTTCCCGAGCCCGACGAGCCGGACCTGCTGTATCACGAGTACGCGACCGGGGCGCTGCAGATCGAGGACGAGGAGGAGGTCCGGGAGGCTAGACTGAGGTTCGACTCGCTCCGTGGCGAGGCGCTGAATCCGGCGGACTCGGTGACGCTGATCGAGCGACACGCCAACGAGTTGCCCGAACCATCATGAAAGAGGCGAGCACAGTGTCCACAATGGACCTCGCCGGACTGTCCTGGCGCAAGAGCAGCCGAAGCACGGCCAACGGCTCCAACGGCAACTGCGTCGAGATCGCCTTCGCCGGGCCCGTCGTCGCCGTGCGCGACTCCAAGAACACCGACGCCGCCACCCTCGCCGTGCCGGCCGCCGCGTTCACCGCGCTCCTCCGCTCGATGTAGCGCCCCGAACGCCGGACACTCATGCCCGGCGCAGCCGTAGATCGTGGTGCCTGCCGAGTCCACCACCCAGTACCCGAGTCGGCCATGAGCGGCGCAATCCGCGATTTTCGCCCACGCGCTGGTTGTTCCCTGGCACTCTGTGTCAACAAGCGATCGAGCAAGCCACAGGGGGATACAGCGCGTGGTCGCACCAGAGAACGATCCGGACAAGGTCTACATGCTCTCGCCGGAGCACATGGAGGAGGCGATCGAGATCTACCTGGACCCGGTGGTCCAGGAACTCGGCCGAGTCGCCGGTGTGTACCGGGCGGCGCATGACGAGGCCAAGGCGGCGCACGACCAGGAGACGCCGGGGTGGTTCGGCGGGGAGGGCAACGGCCACGTCCGGCCGGCGATCAGCTCGTTCCTCAACCAGGTCACCTACGAGGTCAGCCTCCTGGTCGCCGACCAGGACCAGCTGGCCGCGTCGTTGCAGAACTACCGCGCCGCGCTCCAGGCGCACATCGACGGGGCGCGGCGCACCGACCTCACGAACGCGGAGCGGTTCGACTCGATCCGCCGTGACCTCGACGAGATGTGGGGGCGGTAGCCATGGCCCTGCCGCCCGGTTGCGGACCCATTCCCGTCGATGGCATCAGCCCCGAGATCAACCCCCGGATGGCCAGGGCGGCGGGGGAGTCGAACGCGTGGATCGACTACCTGCTGCACCCCGAGTCGCATGACGGGCCGCGGATCTACCGGCCGAGGCCCGGTACGTCCGGGCAGGAGTTCGAGAGTGTGCTCCGCATTCCGCTCTCGATGCCGGACGTACCGTACGAGAATCCGGACAAGTACGAGACCGTCTCGGTGCTCGAGGAGTTCGCTGGCGACACCGCCCGGTTCTTCAGGTCGGCCCAGGCGGTGTGCGGCATCAGGACCGCGATCATCGAGCCGGTGTTCATCAAGCTCGTCGATGGTTTCCTGACCTGGAGTCGCGACGGCGAACCGCCCACGCCGGCAGCCGAGGCCAACGACCCCGGGAAGCGACAGGAACCGGCCCCTGCGCCGGACATGAAGTACCGCGACGTCACCGACACCCGGATCAACTGGGTCAACATGCGGAAGTCGTGGGTGGCGCCGGAGGATCTCTGGGCTCACGCGTACGAGCGTGACTTCCTCAACTACCAGATGCGTACGGAGAACTGTCTGTACGCGGTGGCCGAGCACCTGATTCGGTACCGGGCCATCCTGGACAAGGCCGGTGACGACATCCTGGCCCTGATGGAGGCGCTCACGGAGTTGTGTCCGCGGCCCGCACCGAATCCTGCGGGTTCGCCCGATTTGATGTCGATCGTGGTCACGGGGATCGTGGCGGTGGCGACCACGGTCATCACGGGCGGAGCGTCCGCTCCGACAGCCGCCGTCCTGTTCGGTGCGGCCGTCACGGAGATGGTCGGCGAGGCGGTCAAGACCGCCGGGGGCGGGGCGAAGAAGGAGTTGGTCCTCGACGACGCGGACTTCCTTCGCGACGTGGCTAAGGACTACCTGAGGAGTGTCGAGCAGATCGAACGGGAGGTCGCCGACGCGCTCGCGGAGCTGCGTGACTCGCTCGGCCGCAGACTCGATCAGATTCGTCAGTCTCGGGAGTATCGGCCATATGACGAGGGGGAGATCACGGGCGGAGTGCCGTTCTTCGATGATTACCGGCGCTAGCTGGGCAGCGCCTCAGTTGGCGTTATTCATGGTGGTCAGTACGGCTGCGGCGATGGTTGTCGCTGCGGCGCAGGTGTCTCGGCCGTCCCAGTCGTACCCGTTGTAGTAGTAGTAGGCGATCTCGAAGAGGGTGGTGTCGCTGGTGCCGACGTAGACCTGGCACGTGGTCTTGTGTTTCACGATCGTTGAGACGGCGGGGTGGCCGTTAATGGTGGTGGGTGTCCAGGAGGGTGAGGGGGTTGGTTCTGGCACGTGGTTGGCGTAGAGGTGCCTGAGTCCGGTGGTGACGTCCGGGTAGTAGTTGACGTAGATGAGCAGATCAATCGCCGGGTCGGAGTCCACGTATCCGCAGCCGACCTCGGATTCGTACTCGCTGTCGCCGTCGTTTTCGCGCATTTGGACGAGTTGTAGTTCTGTGAGTTGGGTTGGGGTGAGGCTGCTGCAGGGATCGGCGACGAATTCGGTGTCGTCAAGGGGATCGGGTACTTGTGGTGGCTGTCTTGCTGGGTCGGTGGGGGTGTAGGGGGGTGGTGTTGTGGATGACGTGGTGGTGCGGGTGGTGGTGGACCGGTCGGGGGGCATGGGTTCGCTGGTGCAGGCTGTGAGCGTTGCCGTCAGCACGGCCACCGACAGCGCCGCCATCGTGGCGAGCCGGGCTCGTGATGTGTCCATCGTTTCCCCCTCGCGGACATCCGGTGTGCCGAGCATAGGGAACCGTGTCCTACCGGCGAGAGCGAACGGCGAAGAATCCCTCTGACCGCTTGGGGTAGGCAACGGTAACCCGGATGGAGTAATCCGTCGCGAGCGGAGCGATCTAGCGAAGATCGGCGTTCGCCACGGAGTGTGGCGGCCGGATGCGCGTCCGGTCGCGACCCCTGCCGAAGCAGGTGGTCGCGACCGGAGAGTTGAGCACAGGTGCGGGTCGACTGCGCACCCCTGCGATCAGTCCTCCTTGGACGGACGCGCCTCCGGGGGAAGCACCCCCCAGTCGATGAGCTGCTCGGTGAGCTCGCCGGGGGTCATGTCGTAGATAATGGCCAGCGAACGCAGGTCCTCGGTCCGGATGGAGAGGACCTTGCCGTTGTAGTCGCCGCGCTGGCTCTGGATGGTGGCGGCGTAGCGGGCCAGCGGACCCACTTTCTCCGCCGGGAGCTGCTGAAGCCGCTCCAGGTTGATCACGATCTTCGTGGCCGGCTCGGCGCCGGACGGCACCCTGCCCTCCGGGAGCAGCTCGACCACGGGCACCCCGTAGAAGTCGGCCAGCTCGGCCAGCTTCTGCACGGTCACCGCGCGGTCGCCGCGCTCGTAGGACCCGACCACGACCGCCTTCCAGCGGCCGCCGGACTTCTGCTCGACGCCGTGCAGGGACAGGCCCTGCTGCTGGCGGATGCCGCGGAGCTTGCTCCCCAGCGCCTTGGCGTAGTCGCCCATATGGCGATTCTCCATTCATTCGCCCCGACGGCCGGACACTGGATGCCGCGGGTAGCCGCATATCGACACGCAGAGTAATGGTTACCCAGTGTTGTCACCAGGTCAAGTTGATCCGCTACGACATCCGGGAATTTCCCCTCACTTACCACTCGGTTGGCGGATTCGTCGGACCTGATACGGTGCTACGGCGCCCAGCTTGGGCGTGTCGACCTGTGTCGACCCTGACGTCCTTTAAGGACCCGTCCAGCGAGGCGGGGAAGGAGGTCCACCGTGGCGCCGCGCGAACGCGGTGCGACGGAACCGGCTGAGGAGCGGGAACGTGAGCTCCTCTCGGCCGGTGACGTCGCACGCACCGTCGCCCGTATGGCTCATCAGGTGATCGAGCGCACGTCGCTCGATGCCGCAGACTCCACACCAGTCGTTCTGCTGGGCATTCCCACTCGTGGCGCGCCGCTGGCCGCCCGCATGGCCGCCCGGATCGCGGACTTTTCCGGCTTTCACGTGGCCACGGGTGTGTTGGATGTCACCCTCTACCGCGACGATCTCCGCCGTCGCCCGACCCGCCCGCTCGGTGCCACCGAGCTGCCGCCGGGCGGGATCGACGAACGGCTGGTCATCCTGGTCGACGACGTCCTCTACTCCGGTCGCACGATCCGTGCCGCATTGGATGCGCTCCGTGACGCCGGCCGCCCGCGCGCGGTCCAGCTCGCCGTTCTGGTCGACCGCGGTCACCGTGAGCTGCCGATCCGAGCGGACTACGTCGGCAAGAACGTGCCGACGTCCCGCAGCGAGGAGGTCCACGTGCGGCTCGTCGAGACCGACGGCCGCGACGCGGTCCTGCTGCAGCGGGGTGAGCAGGCGTGAGGCATCTGCTCAGCACGGAGAACCTGTCCGCCGAGACGGCCACGGCCGTCCTGGACACGGCGGCCGGACTCAAGCGGACGCTGCTCGGCCGTGAGGTCCGCAAGCTGCCGACCCTGCGCGGCCGCACGGTCATCACCATGTTCTACGAGGCGTCCACCCGGACCAGGGTCTCGTTCGAGATCGCCGGCAAGTGGATGAGCGCCGACGTGGTCAACGTGTCGGCGGGCGGCAGCAGCGTCGGCAAGGGCGAGTCCCTGCGCGACACGGCGCTGACCCTGGCCGCCGCCGGCGCCGACTGCGTGATCATCCGGCACCCGGCCTCGGGTGCGGCGCAGCGGTTGGCCGGGTGGCTGGCCGACGTCGGCACGTCGGTGGTCAACGCGGGCGACGGCACCCACGAGCACCCCACCCAGGCGCTGCTCGACGCCGCCACCCTGCGCGAACGGCTGGGGGAGCTGGCCGGCCGGCGGGTGGCGATCGTGGGCGACGTGCTGCACAGCCGGGTGGCGCGGTCGAACGTGCACCTGCTGACCACGCTGGGCGTCGAGGTGGTGCTGGTGGCGCCGCCGACGCTGCTGCCGTCCCATGTGGACCGCTGGCCGGTGACCCTGTCGCACTCGCTCGACGCGGTGCTGCCGGCGGTCGACGCGGTGATGATGCTGCGGGTCCAGGCCGAGCGGATGCACGGCGGCTTCTTCCCGTCGGCGCGGGAGTACTCGGTCGCCTACGGGCTGAACGAGGCGCGGCTGGGCCTGCTGCCCGACCACGCGGTGGTCCTGCACCCCGGCCCCATGTTGCGCGGCATGGAGATTTCCCACGCGGTGGCCGACTCGCCGCGCGCCGCGATCACCCAGCAGGTTTCCAACGGGGTACACGTCCGCATGGCGGTGCTCTACCACCTGCTGGCCCACGAGGAGGAGACGTCGTGACCGTGCTGGTACTGCGGGGCGTGCGGCCCTACGGCGAGGGCGAGCCGACCGACCTGGTGATCCGCGACGGCCGGATCGCGGCCATCGGCGAGACGGCCGAGAACGCCGAAGTCATCGACGCGCAGGGCCTGGTCGCCCTGCCCGGCTTCGTCGACCTCCACACCCACCTGCGCGAACCCGGCCGCGAGGACACCGAGACCATCGAGACGGGCTCGGTGGCGGCCGCGCTCGGCGGCTACACGGCGGTCTTCGCGATGGCCAACACCGATCCGGTGGCCGACAACGCGGTGATCGTCGAGCACGTCTGGCGCCGCGGCCGCGAGGTCGGCCTGGTGGACGTGCACCCGGTCGGCGCGGTGACCGTCGGACTGAAGGGCGAGCAGTTGGCCGAGCTGGGCTCCATGGCCCGCTCGCAGGCCGGGGTGCGGATGTTCTCCGACGACGGCCACTGCGTCGCCGACCCGCTGCTCATGCGTCGCGCGCTGGAGTACTCGACGGCGCTCGACGTGGTGATCGCCCAGCACGCGGAGGAGCCGCGGCTGACGGTCGGCGCGCAGGCACACGAGGGTGAGCAGGCCGCGCGGCTCGGCCTGGCCGGCTGGCCGGCGGCCGCCGAGGAGGCGATCGTCGCCCGCGACTGCCTGCTGGCCCGCCAGACCGGCGCGCGGCTGCATGTCTGCCACGTGTCGACCGCGGGGACGGCCGAGCTGCTGCGGTGGGCGAAGACGCAGGGGATCGCGGTGTCCGCCGAGGTCACCCCGCATCACCTGCTGCTCGACGACGAGCGCCTGGCCACCTACGACCCGGTGAACAAGGTCAACCCGCCGCTGCGCACGGCGGCCGACACGAAGGTGCTGGCCGAGGCGTTGGCCGATGGCACGCTCGACTGCGTGGCCACCGACCACGCCCCGCACGCCCCGCAGGACAAGGACTGCGAGTGGTCGGCCGCACGACCCGGGATGCTCGGTCTGCAGACGGCGCTGTCGGTGGTCGTGGCGACCATGGTGCGGCCGGGCCTGCTCGACTGGCGCGGCGTGGCACGGGTGATGAGCGAGCGCCCGGCGGAGATCGCCGGGCTGCCCGACCAGGGCCGGCCGATCGAGGTGGGCGAGCCGGCCACGTTCGCCCTGGTCGACCCGGACGCCACCTGGACGGTGCGCGGCGCCGAGTTGGCCAGCATCGCCGCCAACACCCCGTACGAGGGCATGGAACTGCCCGGCCGGGTGGTCACCACGCTGCTGCGCGGACGCGTGACCGCACACGAAGGAAGGGTTCGCGCATGAGTCAGGCTGCGCTTGTACTCGAGGACGGCAGAGTTTTCCGGGGTGCGGCGTTCGGTGCCACCGGGACCACGCTCGGCGAGGTGGTCTTCTGCACCGGCATGACCGGCTACCAGGAGACCCTGACCGATCCGTCCTACCACCGCCAGATCGTGGTGGCCACGGCCCCGCAGATCGGCAACACCGGCTGGAACGACGAGGACGACGAGTCCGACCGGATCTGGGTGGCCGGCTACGTGGTGCGCGATCCGGCGCGGCTGCCGTCCAACTGGCGATCCCGCCGCCCGCTCGACGAGGCCCTGGCCGGCCAGGGCGTGGTGGGGATCGCGGGTGTGGACACCCGCACGCTCACCAGGCACATCCGCGAGCGCGGCGCCATGCGCGGCGGCGTGTTCTCCGGCGACGCGCTGCCCGACGTCGACGCGATGGTCCGGCAGGTGCGGGACAGCCCGGGGATGGTCGGTGCCGACCTGGCGGGCGAGGTCACCACGGGCGCGACCTACACGGTCCCGGCCGCCGGCGAACGCCGCTTCCGGGTGGCCGCGCTCGACCTCGGCATCAAGACGAACACGCCGCGCATGATGGCCGCCCGCGGCATCGAGACCCACGTCCTGCCGGTGACCGCCACCATCGACGACGTGCTGGCGCTCGAACCGGACGGCGTGTTCCTGGCGAACGGACCCGGCGACCCGGCCACGGCCGACGGCCCGGTCGAGCTGGCCAGGAACGTGCTCGACCGGCGCATCCCGCTGTTCGGCATCTGCTTCGGCCACCAGATCCTCGGCCGCGCGCTCGGCCGGGACACCTACAAGCTGCGCTACGGCCACCGGGGCATCAACATCCCGGTGATCGACGTGGCCACCGGCCGGGTGGCGATCACCTCGCAGAACCACGGCTTCGCGCTGGCCGGCGAGCCGGGGGAGCGGTTCGACACCCCGTTCGGTGCCGCGCAAATCAGCCACTACTGCCCGAACGACGGCTGCGTGGAGGGCGTCCGCGCGCTGGACGCGCCGGCGTTCTCCGTGCAGTACCACCCCGAGGCGGCGGCCGGACCACACGACGCCGCCCCCCTGTTCGACGAGTTCGTCGGCCTGATGGAGGCAAGAAGTGCCCAAACGGACTGACATTCAGAACGTGCTGGTGATCGGGTCCGGCCCGATCGTGATCGGCCAGGCCTGCGAGTTCGACTACTCGGGTACCCAGGCGTGCCGGGTGCTGCGGGAGGAGGGCCTGCGGGTCAGCCTGGTCAACTCCAACCCGGCCACGATCATGACCGACCCGGAGTTCGCGGACGCCACCTACATCGAGCCGATCACCGCCGACTTCGTGGAGAAGGTGCTGGCCAAGGAGCAGGAGGCCGGGTTCCCGGTCGACGCGCTGCTCGCCACCCTCGGCGGCCAGACGGCGCTGAACACGGCGGTCGCGCTGCACGAGCGCGGGATCCTCGCGAAGTTCGGCGTCGAGCTGATCGGCGCGGACATCGAGGCCATCCAGCGCGGGGAAGACCGCCAGCGGTTCAAGGACATCTGCGCCCAGGTCGGTGCGGAGACGCCGCGCAGCGCCGTGTGTCACTCGATGGACGAGGTCCGCAAGACGGTCGACGATCTCGGGTTGCCGGTGGTCATCCGGCCTTCGTTCACCATGGGCGGGCTGGGGTCCGGCATGGCGCACACGCAGGCGGAACTGGAACGGCTCGCGTCCTCCGGGCTCGCGGAGAGCCCGGTGACCGAGGTGCTGATCGAGGAGAGCGTGCTCGGCTGGAAGGAGTACGAGCTCGAGCTGATGCGCGACCGCAACGACAACGTGGTGGTCGTCTGCTCCATCGAGAACATCGACCCCATGGGCGTGCACACGGGTGACTCGGTCACGGTCGCGCCGGCCATGACGCTGACCGACCGCGAGTACCAGCACATGCGTGACGTGGGCATCGACGTGCTGCGTGCCGTCGGGGTCGACACGGGCGGCTGCAACATCCAGTTCGCCGTGCACCCGGAGACCGGCCGCCTCGTGGTGATCGAGATGAACCCGCGGGTGTCGCGCAGTTCCGCGCTCGCGTCCAAGGCCACCGGGTTCCCCATCGCCAAGATCGCGGCGAAGCTCGCCATCGGCTACACGCTCGACGAGATCCGCAACGACATCACGGGCGAGACCCCGGCGAGCTTCGAGCCGACGCTCGACTACGTGGTGGTCAAGGTGCCGCGGTTCGCCTTCGAGAAGTTCCCGGGCGCCGACCCGACGCTCACCACCACCATGAAGTCGGTGGGTGAGGCCATGTCGCTCGGCCGCAACTTCGTGGAGGCACTCGGCAAGGCGCTGCGGTCCATGGAGACGAAGGCCGCCGGCTTCTGGACGAGCCCCGACCCGGACACCATGACCGTCGACAACCTCCTGGCGTCGTTGCGGGTGCCGCACGACGGCCGGCTCTACACGGTGGAACGCGCGCTGCGCCTCGGCGTGAGTGTCACCGACGTCAGTGCCGCCTCGGGCATCGACCCGTGGTTCGTCGACCAGGTGGCGTCGCTGGTCGAGTTGCGCGCGGAGGTCATCGACGCGCCCGTGCTGGACGAGCCGCTGCTGCGCCGCGCCAAGCGGTCCGGCTTCTCCGACCGCCAGGTGGCCGCGCTGCGCCCGGAGCTGGCGGGGGAGGACGGCGTGCGGACGCTGCGCCACCGCCTCGGGGTGCGGCCGGTGTTCAAGACGGTCGACACGTGCGCCGCTGAGTTCGCCGCGTTCACGCCGTACCACTACTCGGCCTACGAGCTGGATTGGCAAGCCTCAGAGTCGGAGGTGGCCGAGCAGCGCGACAAACCCAAGGTGCTGATCCTGGGCTCGGGGCCGAACCGCATCGGGCAGGGCATCGAGTTCGACTACTCGTGCGTGCACGCGGCCATGGCGCTGCGCGCCGCGGGGTTCGAGACGGTCATGATCAACTGTAACCCGGAGACCGTCTCCACCGACTACGACACCTCCGACCGGCTCTACTTCGAGCCGCTCACGTTCGAGGACGTCCTCGAGGTGGTGCACTCCGAGCAGCGCTCCGGCACGGTGGCCGGGGTGATCGTGCAGCTCGGCGGGCAGACCCCGCTCGGGCTCGCGCAGCGCCTGGCCGACGCCGGTGTTCCGGTGGTCGGCACGCCGCCGGAGGCCATCCACCTGGCCGAGGACCGCGGCGCGTTCGGCGAGGTGCTGACGAACGCCGGGCTGCCCGCGCCGAAGTACGGCATGGCCACGTCTTTCGCCGCCGCCAAACGGATCGCCGACCAGATCGGCTACCCGGTCCTCGTGCGACCGTCCTATGTGCTCGGTGGCCGGGGCATGGAGATCGTGTACGACGAGGAGTCGCTCGCCGGCTACATCGAGCGGGCCACGGAGGTCACGCCCGAGCACCCGGTGCTGGTGGACCGGTTCCTCGACGACGCCATCGAGATCGATGTGGACGCGCTCTGCGACGGCGGCGAGGTCTTCCTCGGCGGGGTGATGGAACACATCGAGGAGGCCGGCATCCACTCGGGAGACTCGTCGTGCGCGCTGCCGCCGATCACGTTGGGGCGCACGGATCTCGCGGCCATCCGCCGGTCGACCGAGCTGATCGCCAAGGGCATCGGCGTGCGCGGACTGCTGAACGTGCAGTACGCGCTCAAGGACGACGTGCTCTACGTGCTGGAGGCCAATCCGCGCGCGTCGCGGACCGTGCCGTTCGTGTCCAAGGCGACCGCCTCCCCGCTGGCCAAGGCGGCCGCGCGGATCATGCTCGGCGCGACGATCGCCGGCCTGCGCGCCGAGGGCATGCTGCCCGACCACGGCGACGGCGCCGACATGCCGCCCACCTCACCGGTTTCGGTGAAGGAGGCGGTCCTGCCGTTCCACCGCTTCCGCACGCCGGAGGGGCACGGGGTCGACTCGCTGCTCGGCCCGGAGATGAAGTCGACGGGCGAGGTGATGGGCATCGACGCGTCGTTCGGCAAGGCGTTCGCCAAGTCCCAGGCGGCCGCGTACGGCTCGCTGCCCACCTCGGGCCGGGTGTTCGTGTCGGTGGCCAACCGGGACAAGCGGGCCATGGTGTTCCCCGTGAAGCGCCTGGCGGACCTCGGGTTCGAGATCCTGGCTACCGCGGGCACGGCGGAAGTGTTGCGGCGCAACGGAATTCCCTGTACGGAGGTGCGCAAGCACTTCGAGAAGTCGGCGGAAGGCGAAGCGAACATCGTGGAGATCATCAAGGCGGGGGAGGTCGACATGGTGATCAACACCCCGTACGGCAACCCCGGACCCCGCGTCGACGGCTACGAGATCCGCACGGCGGCCGTGTCGCGTGACATCCCGTGTGTGACCACCATCCAGGGTGCGGCGGCGGCCGTACACGGCATCGAGGCGGTGATCCGCCAGGACATCGGCGTCGAGTCGCTTCAGTCGCTCCAGGCTGCACTCCGGGCCACGCTGCTGCGGAGCGCGCGGTGAGGGCGCCGTTCGGATCGCGCGTGACCACGGCCGTGTCCGTGCGTGGGCCCCTGTGCGTCGGCATCGACCCGCACCCGGGCCTGCTGGCCGACTGGGGCCTGGCGGTCGACGCCGACGGCCTCGAGCGGTTCGCCATGACCTGCGTGGAGGCGTTCGCCGGCGAGGTGGCGGTGGTCAAGCCGCAGTCGGCGTTCTTCGAGGCGCACGGCTCGGCCGGGGTGGCCGTGCTGGAGCGCCTGATCGCCGCGTGCCGGGCCGCGGGGGCTCTCGTGCTGCTGGACGTCAAGCGGGGCGATATCGGCTCCACGATGGCCGCTTACGCGAGTGCGTACCTGGGTGAGGGTTCGGCGCTCGCGGCCGACGCCGTGACGCTCTCGCCCTTCCTGGGGTTCGGTTCGCTGGACCCGGCGATCGAGCTGGCCGCGGCGAACGGCCGCGGGGTGTTCGCGCTGGCGCTCACGTCGAACCCCGAGGGCGCGTCCGTGCAGCGCGCCACCGGCCAGGACGGGCGCTCGGTGGCCCAGACGATCGTGGACGAGGCGGCCGCCCGCAACGCCGGGGCGAGCCCGCTCGGCCCGGTCGGATTGGTCATC
Source organism: uncultured Actinomycetota bacterium (assembly GCA_963826035.1). Lineage (GTDB taxonomy): Bacteria > Actinomycetota > Actinomycetes > Mycobacteriales > Pseudonocardiaceae > Actinophytocola. Next base: position 345,513 of record CAWGVZ010000015.1, read on the forward strand.
GGCGCCACGGTCGGCCGGACCGACCTCGACCTGTCTGCGCTGAACGGCACGATCCTCGCGCCGGGTTTCGGTGCCCAGGGCGCCGGCGTGGCCGAATTGACGAAAGTTTTCGGAACCAGTATTCGGCACGTTTTGCCGACCTCGTCGAGGGACATTCTTCGGCACGGTCCAGACGTCGCGACGCTGCGCGCCGCGGCGTTGCGGGTGCGGGACTCGATCGCCGTCGCACACCCCGTGTAAGGACGTAACCGCAGGTAGCGTGCCTGCAATCGGGAAATTGCGCTGTGCAAACCGCCCGCACAGGCAGAGTTTCAGGCCCTCCGGGCTGCCGTGCGAACGGCGTCCGGAGGGCCTTCTGCGGCTGCCCCGATGGTGTTACCGCTGGTCCGGGCATTGGTGGTGACGCAGAGTTGATCTATGCTCGGTCGAGGGCCACCGTGCGCACTAAGGTGGACCCGCGTTGTCACGACAAGGCCGACCTCGGTAACGTCGCGGCACCGATCCACAGAAAACCCACCCCCCGGAGGAAATCGTGGCCCTTCCCCAGCTGACCGAGGAGCAGCGGGCCGCAGCGCTGGAGAAGGCGGCTGCCGCCCGTCGCGCCCGAGCTGAGCTCAAGGAGCGCCTTAAGCGAGGTGGCACCACCCTCAAGGACGTGCTCACCCAAGCTGAGAATGACGAGGTCCTGGGCAAGATGAAGGTCACCGCACTGCTCGAGGCCCTCCCGGGCGTCGGCAAGGTGCGGGCCCAGCAGATCATCGAGCGCCTCGAGATCGCGCCGAGTCGACGGCTTCGCGGCCTAGGCGACCGCCAGCGCAAGGCTTTGCTCGCCGAGTTCAGCGGCGAATAGCGGTCCCCCTGACCGGTGGCCGGCGGATGAGAAAAGCTCAGCCGACGGCCACCGGCCAGATTTTGCTTTTTTAGCTTCGAATTCACCTAGGTACCGCAAGGACCCAGGCAGCCAGCTCGGCGCACCGGGCCAGGATCTCCGCCCGTGCCAGCCCGGCAGCCGTACCTCTGGCACCACGCCAGCCGGGCGAAGTCCATTGCGCGGCCAACCCCCATTCCCCTCGGCGAGATCGCGGTTCCGGCACGCGAGATCGCGGTTCCCGCAGGCGAGATCGCGGTTCGGCATCCGTGACGGATGGCGAGGAGGCAGGCCACCGGCCAGGTTCCAGGTCGGGATCGCGAACGTGGCGCCGGACATGGGTACATACGGCCCGACGGAGCCGCATGGCGTCGGGAACCGCGAACTCGCGGCCCGGAACCGCGATCTCGCGTGCGGGAACCGCGATCTCGCGTGCGGGAACCGCGATCTCGCGTGCGGGAACCGCGATCTCGCGTGCGGGAACCGCGATCTCGCGAGCCGACGAGATCGGGCGGTCAGCTCCCGACGGACGGCCCGACCAGCCCGTACTCCTCGTGCCAGCGCTCGGTCCACGCCGCGACGCCGAGCTGGCCGACGTACTGCTGCGCGGTAGGACCGTCATCGTGGACCTGCTCGGTGCCCTCGGCCACCAGCTCGACCTCGACCAGCGGCTGGTCCTTCTCGATCGCCTCGAGCACGCCGCCGTGCCCGCCGATGCTGACGAACGTCGGCCGCGCGTACCCGACCCTGGGAACGCCCCCCGTGTGCGGCCCGTCGGCCCAGTCGGCCGAGTCGGGCAGGATCCGCCGGGGCTGGACGAACAGCCACGGGCCGGGTGCCCGTCTCGGTCCCGTCGGCCACCGAGTCGATCAAGCGTCGAACGGTGTCGGTGACCACCTCGACCGGCGCGGTCGACGTGTCGACCACCAGGTCGTAGTTGCGCAGACGGAACACGTCGACCCCGTAGGTGGACAGGAACCGGCGCCGCTCGCTCTGGTAGCGCTCCTCGGCCAGGTCCCGCGCGTGGGTGGCCGACTCGTACTGTTCGGTCGCCGAGGTCCGGGTGCTGTGCAGGCGCACGGCGGCAACCGCCGGATCGACGATCAGGTGCACCTTCAGCGCCTTCGGCACCATCCGCCACGCCATCCGCGAGTCGAACACGATCGGCTCCGCCGAGGAGGCCCCCAGGTCCTTGGTCACCTGGTCGACCTGCGAGTCGATCATGTCGTCGCGCTCGGCCAGCCAGTTGGTCTCGAGCGTGGACAGGTTCAGCGACTTGGCCATGGACCGCTGGATGTCACCGGTGCTCACGAAGCGCATGGAGTAGAGCTGGGCCAACTGCCTGGCGACCGAGCTTTTTCCGCTGCCGAGTTCGCCGCTGATGGTGACGTGGGGGAGTCGGTTCACAGTGTTTCCCAGCGCTGCTTCCTGCTCACTAACTGGCGGTTGCTAACCTAGAGGTCAGCTGATAGTAGCGAGCTGCACAGACAGAGAATTTGGAGCATCAGCGAGTGATCACCCCCACCGAGTTGGGCGCACTGGGTGACCCGACGAGCCCCCAGCTCGAAGGCATCACCAACCCGCCGATCGACGACCTGCTCGACAAGGTCAGCTCGAAGTACGCGCTCGTGATCTACGCGGCCAAGCGCGCCCGCCAGATCAACGACTACTACGCGCAGCTCGGCGAGGGCCTGCTCGAGTACGTCGGGCCGCTGGTCGAGCCCGGTCCGCGTGAGAAGCCGCTGTCCATCGCGCTCCGCGAGATCCACGCCGGCCTTCTCGAGCACACCGAGGGCGAGTGACCGACGCTCCGCGCGTCGTTCTTGGTGTAGGTGGCGGGATCGCCGCCTACAAGGCATGTGAGGTCCTCCGTCGGCTGACCGAGTCCGGACACGGCGTCCGGGTGGTCCCGACGGAGGCCGCGTTGCGGTTCGTGGGTGCCGCCACGTTCGAGGCGCTGTCCCACCACCCGGTGCACACCGAGGTTTTCTCGGACGTGTCCGAGGTGGCGCACGTCCGCATCGGTCAGGAAGCCGACCTGGTGCTGGTCGTGCCGGCCACCGCCAACCTGTTGGCCAAGGCGGCGGCCGGCCTGGCCGACGACCTGCTGACGAACACCCTGCTCACCGCGCGCTGCCCGGTAATGATGGTGCCGGCCATGCACACGGAGATGTGGGAACACGCGGCCACCCGCGCGAACGTCGCCACGCTGCGCGAGCGCGGCGTGGTGGTGACCGAGCCGGCGAGCGGCCGGCTCACGGGCGTCGACACGGGCAAGGGGCGCCTGGCCGATCCGGCCGAGATCGTCGACCTGGCCCGGCTGTTGCTGGCCCGCCCCGACGCCCTGTCCAGGGATCTCACTGGAGTCCGGGTGGTGGTATCAGCCGGTGGCACCAGAGAACCACTGGACCCGGTCCGCTATCTGGGCAACCGGTCCTCCGGCAAGCAGGGTTACGCGCTCGCCAGGACGGCCGTCCAGAGGGGCGCTCAGGTCACGCTCGTGTCCGCGCACACGGTCGCGCTCCCCGAACCGGCGGGTGCCGAGGTGGTCCATGTCGGTACGGCGGCCGAACTACGTGACGCGATGCACAAGGCCGCCGTCGGGGCCGATGTCGTGGTCATGGCGGCCGCGGTCGCCGATTTCCGGCCCAGCGAGCGGGCCGATTACAAGATCAAGAAGACGGACAGCGAGCCGAAGCCGGTGGCCTTGACCCGCAACGCGGACATTCTGGTCGAGCTGGTACAGGCACGCGCGAGTGGCGCTCTAGGCACGCAGGTCATCGTTGGTTTCGCGGCCGAGACCGGTGACAGCGGTGCGGACGTGCTCGACCATGCGCGGCACAAGCTCAAGCGCAAGGGTTGTGACCTGCTCGTGGTGAACGCGGTCGGCGATGGCAAGGCCTTCGAGATGGAGGACAACGCCGGCTGGCTACTATCTGCCGGCGGGGCGGAGCGACCCATCGCTCTCGGGTCCAAGGCGAGCATGGCGTCCGATATATGGGACGCCGTGGTCGCCCTGATCGAGGCGTGACCGATTCTTGAGCCCCGTCAGTAGTCTTTAGTCCAACAACCAGCGGAGATGGATGGGTGGGTATTGTCGTGAGTGAGTCTGCCAGCCGGCTGTTCACCAGTGAATCGGTGACCGAGGGACATCCCGACAAGATCTGTGACGCGATCAGCGACTCGATCCTGGACGCGATGTTGTCCAAGGACCCGCGGTCCCGGGTTGCCGTGGAGACCATGGTCACGACCGGCCAGGTCCACGTCGCCGGTGAGGTGACCACCGAGGCCTACGCCGACATCCCGGCCCTCGTGCGGGACACCATCCTCAAGATCGGTTACGACTCGTCGGCCAAGGGCTTCGACGGGAACTCCTGTGGCGTCAACGTCGCGATCGGCTCGCAGTCGCCGGACATCGCACAGGGCGTCGACACCGCCTACGAGCAGCGGGTCGACAACGAGGAAGACGAGATCGCCAAGCAGGGCGCGGGCGACCAGGGCCTGATGTTCGGCTACGCGTGCACCGACACGCCCGAGCTGATGCCGCTGCCGATCGCACTGGCCCACCGCCTGGCGAAGCGGCTGACCGACGTCCGCAAGAACGGCAAGCTGCCCTACCTGCGCCCGGACGGCAAGACCCAGGTCACCATCGAGTACGCGGGCGACCAGGCCGTGCGCCTGGACACCGTGGTCGTCTCCTCGCAGCACGCCGACGGCGTCGACCTGGAGAAGCTGCTCACGGTGGACGTGCTGGAGCAGGTCGTCCAGCCCGAGCTGACCGACCTCGACCTGGACACCGACAACGTGCGCCTGCTGGTCAACCCGACCGGTCGCTTCGTCATCGGTGGCCCGATGGGTGACGCGGGCCTGACCGGCCGCAAGATCATCGTCGACACCTACGGCGGCATGGCCCGCCACGGTGGCGGCGCGTTCTCCGGCAAGGACCCGTCGAAGGTCGACCGTTCGGCCGCGTACGCCATGCGCTGGGTCGCGAAGAACGCGATCGCCGCGGGCCTGGCGACGCGCGTCGAGGTCCAGGTCGCGTACGCGATCGGCAAGGCCGCCCCGGTCGGCCTGTTCGTGGAGACCTTCGGCACCGAGACGGTCGACCCGTCGAAGATCCAGCAGGCCATCAGCGAGGTCTTCGACCTCCGGCCGGCGGCCATCATCCGTGACCTCGACCTGTTGCGCCCGATCTACGCGCAGACGGCCGCCTACGGTCACTTCGGTCGTCCGGAGCTGGACCTGCCCTGGGAGCGGACCGACCGCGCCGACGCGCTGAGGTCCCTGGCCGGCGCCTGACGCTGAGCAACTCGACGCCTGCGGTGAAGTTCTCCTTCACCGCAGGCGTCGTGCTGTAAACCCCGCGAGTCCCACGTTCAGAACACGCGAGTCCCACGTTCAAACCCGGCGAGTCCCACGTTCGCGACACACCTGGTGGCGCACCGAACGTGGAACTCATCCACTCCGAACGTGGGACTCGCCGGTCCCGAACGTGGGACTCGCCGGGTTCGGTGCTGCGTGGGGTGTGGGGTCTGGTAGACCAGCGCATATGACCGGCGGGCGCGTCTCGCGCAAGGGGGAGCAGGTGCCGGCGACCACGCTGCCGGTCGCCCGGGTGCATGTCGACGTCCCGCTCGCGCATCTCGACCGCCCCTTCGACTACCTGGTGCCCGAGCAGCTCGACGAGCAGGCTGTCCCTGGCGCCCGGGTGCGCGTCCGCTTCGCCGGTCAGCAGGTCGACGGGTTCCTGGCCGAGCGCGTGGCCGAGAGCGACTACGGCAAGAAGCTCACCTTCCTCACGAAGGTGGTCTCCCCGGAATCCGTGCTCACGCCCGAGATCGCGACCCTGGCCCGCGCGGTGGCCGACCGCTACGCCGGCAGCATGATCGACATTTTGCGCCTGGCCATCCCGCCGCGGCACGCCCGCGTGGAGGCCGAGCCGCCGCCCGAGCCGGCACCCGTCCCGGCGGTGCCCGACGCCGCCGGCTGGCGCCGTTACCCCCGTGGACCCGCCTTCCTCGACGCGCTGCGCGCCGGCCGCCAGGCCCACACGGTGTGGCAGGCGCTGCCCGGCGAGGACTGGCCGGCGCGCCTGGCCGAGCTGGCGGTCACGGCGGCCGCCGGCGAGCGGGGCGCGTTGCTGGTGGTCCCCGACTACCGCGACGTCGCCCGCGTGTACGCCGCCTGCGTGGCGCTGGCGGGGGAGCAGGCGGTGGTCGCGCTGTCGGCCGACGCCGGCCCCGCCAAGCGGTACCGCGCCTGGCTGTCGGTCCTGCGCGGTGGCGCCCGGATCGTGGTCGGCACCCGCGCGAGCGTGTTCGCCCCCGTGCGCCGGCCCGGCGTGTTCGTGGTCTGGGACGACGGCGACGACCTGCACGCCGACCCGCACGCGCCCTACCCGCACGTCCGCGACGTGCTCATCCAGCGCGCGCACGCCTCCGGTGCGTCGTTCGTGGCCGCCGGGTTCGCCCGCACGGCCGAGGCGCAGCTGCTGGTCGAATCCGGCTGGGCGCCCGAGATCGTTGCCGCGCGCGACGAGGTTCGCACGGCCATGCCGCGGATCGTCTCGCTCGGCGAGACCGACCAGCAGCTGGCCAGGGACCCGGCGGCGCGGGCCGCGCGGATCCCGTCCGTGGCGTTCGAGGCGGCCCGCACGGCCCTGGCGGCCGGCCGGCCGGTGCTGGTGCAGGTCCCGCGCGGCGGGTACGTCCCGGCGCTCGCGTGCCAGCAGTGCCGCGACGTCGCCCGGTGCCGGCGCTGCGCCGGCCCGCTCGGCCTACCCACCGGCGGTTCGGACGCCCGGCCGCCGACGTGCCGCTGGTGCGGCGCGGCCGACACGGCGTTCCGCTGCGGCAACTGCGGTTCGCGGCGGCTGCGGGCGATCGTGGTCGGCGCGAAGCGGACGGCCGAGGAGCTGGGCCGGGCGTTCCCGGAGGTCGCCGTGCTCGGCTCCGGCGGCGCCGAGGTGCTGGCGGAGGTGGCCGAGCGGCCGGCGCTGGTGGTGGCCACCCCGGGCGCCGAGCCGGTGGCCAACGGCGGCTACGGCGCGGCCCTGCTGCTCGACGGCTGGGCGTTGCTCGGCCGCGCCGACCTGCGCGCCACGGAGGAGGCGCTGCGCCGCTGGATGACGGCGGCCGCACTGGTCCGGCCGGCCGGTGACGGGGGCCGGGTGGTGGTGCTGGCGGAGTCCGCCCTCGCGCCCGTGCAGGCCCTCGTGCGCTGGGACCCGGTCTGGCACGCGGGTCAGGAGCTCGCCGCGCGCGCCGAGCTGGGCTTCCCGCCCGCCGTGCGGATGGCGTCGGTCGACGGCACTCCGAACGCGCTGGCCGCGTTCCTCGAGGAGCTGGCGCTGCCGGCGTCCGGCGAGATCCTCGGTCCGGTCCCGCTGGGCGAACCGGACCGCGACGGCACGGTGGCGAAGGAACGCGCTCTGGTCCGCGCCACCCGCACCGACGGTCGGGCGTTGGCCGCCGCGCTGACCACGGCCCTGCACGTACGCACCGCACGCAAGGAACCCGACCCCATCCGGGTCCGGCTCGACCCGCTGGAGCTGATCTAGCGTGCAGGGACCGACGCTTTCACCGCGTTGACCGCGGTGAAAGCGTCGGTCCCTGCATCTAGGCCGGCAGCTGTCGGCTGAACCAGTCGGGGACGTCGGGCCTCGGGAACCGCTCCAGGTCGACCGCGAACTGCTCGGGCGGGGTCGGCGAGGGAAACCGCGGCTCGTCGTCCCAGTTGTAGTGGACCTTGAACATGTCCGGCGGGTCGATCACCAGCTCCAGCGAGTACCAGCTGCCGTGCTCGGGCGTGTGCATCCCGCGGCGCAGGCTCATGAACGCCCTGGCCAGCTCCTTCGGCGGACTGACCCGCACGGTCTCGCCGTCGGCGAGCCGCACGGCGGCGGCCACGCTCACCCGCCTGCCGATGTTCGCGTAGTCCATGATCAACCGCACCCAGGTGTCCGGCAGGTCGGACACGAGCGCCGTGGTGATCTCGCCGAGCAGTTCCTGCTGCTCGGCGGGGCTGAGAGGCGTCATGATCACATTCAAGCAGGGAATCGGCAGCGGACCAGCCGGACCTCGGCACCCGGGCGTTGCGTCATTCGGCACTGAATAGACTGGCCGTACCCCGCGTGCCGTCCCGATAGGAGAACCGTGACCGTCCAGCCCATCCGGCTCTTCGGAGATCCGGTGCTGCGCACCCCGGCCGTCGAGGTCACCGACTTCGACAAGGAGCTGCGCACCCTGGTCAAGGACCTGTGGGACACGATGGAGTCCGAGGGCGGTGCGGGTCTGGCGGCTCCGCAGCTGGGTGTCGGGCTGCGGGTGTTCACCTACCACTGCGACGGGTTCGCCGGCCACCTGATCAACCCCGCGTGGACGGCGGTCGACGAGGAGTACCAGGACGGCGACGAGGGCTGCCTGTCGATCCCCGGCATGTACTGGGACTGCCGGCGGTTCAAGAACGTGGTGGCCCGCGGCTGGAACATGCACGGCGAGCCGGTGGCGGTCCAGGGCTCCGACCTGCTGGCCCGCTGCCTGCAGCACGAGAGCGACCACCTCGACGGGGTGCTGTTCCTCGACCGGCTCGACGCCGACACCCGCAAGGAAGCCATGAAGGCGATCCGCGAGGCCGACTGGTTCGACGGCGGCGTGCCGACCATCAAGCAGAGCCCGCACTCGCTGTTCGGCGGTGCCGTCTAGATGAGGCTGGTATTCGCCGGAACCCCCGAGGTCGCCCTTCCGTCGTTGCGGGCACTGCTCGCCAGCGACCGGCACGAGGTGGTGGCGGTGGTGACCCGCCCGGACGCCCCGGCCGGGCGCGGCCGGCATCTCGTCCGGTCGCCGGTCGGCGCGCTGGCCGACGAGCACGGCGTCGAGGTGCTCACCCCGCGCAAGGCAGGCGACCCCGCGTTCCTCGACCGGCTGCTTGAGCTGGCCCCCGACTGCTGCCCGGTGGTCGCGTACGGGGCGCTGCTCCCGCAGTCCGCGCTCGACATCCCGGTCCACGGCTGGGTGAACCTGCACTTCTCCGTGCTGCCCGCGTGGCGGGGGGCGGCGCCCGTTCAGGCGGCCGTCCGCCACGGTGACGAGGTGACCGGGGCGAGCACGTTCCGGATCGTGAAGGAGCTGGACGCCGGCCCGGTGTTCGGCGTGCTGACCGAGGCCGTGCGCGACACGGACACGGCCGGTGAGCTGCTCGCCCGGCTGGCCGAGGGCGGCGCCAGCCTGCTGCTGTCCACACTGGACGGTATCGAGGACGGCACGCTGCGCGCGGCCGAGCAGCCGGCCGACGGCGTCACCTACGCCGCCAAGATCACCACGGACGACGCGCACGTGGACTTCACGGTTCCGGCGGTCGCCGTCGACCGGCTCGTCCGGGCGGTCACCCCCGACCCGGGCGCGTGGGCGGAGTTCCGCGGCGAGCGGGTGAAGCTGGGTCCCGTGTCCCGCCCGGACGCGGACCGGCTCGAGCCGGGTGAGTTGCGGGTCGAGCGGAAACGGGTGCTCGTGGGCACGGCCACCGATCCGGTGGCACTCGGCGAGGTACAGGCACCGGGCAAGAAGCGGATGGCGGCCACCGACTGGGCCCGGGGTGCGCGTGTCGAACCAGGAGAGCGGCTGAAGTGACCCAACAAGGACGGCGTCCGGCGAGGTTCTCGCGACCGAGGTCGCCGCATCCGCCGAAGCAGCGCTCGGGACCGAGCAGGCCGCCGGTCGACGACCCGGCCCGCCAGGCCGCGCTCGACACGCTGCGGGAGGTGCGGGCGCGTGACGCCTACGCCAACCTGTTGCTGCCGCAGCTGCTGCGCGATCGGCGGATCACGGGCCGCGACGCCGCACTCGCCACCGAGCTGGCCTACGGCGCGTGCCGGTACATCGGCCTGCTCGACCAGGTGCTCGACGCCTGCATCGAGCGGCCGCTGGCCAAGGTGGAGCCGGGGCTGCTCGATGTGCTGCGGTTGGGCTGCTACCAGCTGCTGCGCACCCGGATCCCGCAGCACGCGGCCGTGGCGTCCACTGTGGACCTGGTGCGCTCGGAGCAGGGCTCGCGGGCCAGCGGGTTCGTGAACGCCGTGCTGCGCAAGGTGTCCGAGCTGGACGAGGACGCGTGGATGGCCAAGCTGGCGCCCGACCCGGACAAGGACGCCATCGGCAACGTGGCCATGCGCTCGGCGCACCCGAGGTGGGTGGCGCGGGCGTTCGCCGACGCACTCGGTGACACGGGCGAGGAGCTGAAGGCCGCGCTGGACGCGGACAACGAGCGGCCGGCCGTGCACCTGGTGGCGCGGCCGGGGGAGATCACGGCCGAGGAGCTGGCGGCCATGACGGGCGGTGAGGTCGCGCCGTACTCGCCGTACGGGGTGCGGCTGGCGGCCGGCGCCGGTGACCCGGGTGGGCTGGAGCCCGTGCGGGAGCGGCTCGCCTCCGTGCAGGACGAGGGCAGCCAGCTGTGCGCCGTGGCGCTGACCCGGCCGAAGATCGAGGGCACCGACGAGCGGTGGCTCGACCTGTGCGCCGGGCCGGGCGGCAAGTCCGCGCTGCTCGGGGCGCTGCTGGCCACCCAGGGCGGCTCGCTCGACGCGGTCGAGAAGGCGCCGCACCGGGCGCGGCTGGTGGAGACCTCCACGGCCGGGCTGCCGGTGACCGTGCACGTCGGCGACAGCCGGCAGCCGGCGTCGATGGGCATGGCGGCCGGCACGTTCGACCGCATCCTGGTCGACGCGCCGTGCACCGGGCTCGGGTCGCTGCGCCGCAGGCCGGAGTCGCGCTGGCGGCGCCAGCCCTCCGACGTGGGTGACCTGACGAAGCTGCAGCGCGAGCTGTTGCTCACGGCCATCGACCTGGTCCGGCCGGGTGGCGTGATCGCCTACGTCGTGTGCTCGCCGCACCTGTCCGAGACGATCGGTGTGGTGGCCGACGTGGTGCGCCGGACCGGGGTGACGGCGCTGGACGCGCGGGAGTCCTTCCCGGAGATGCCCGACCTGGGCGATGGGCCGTACGTGCAGCTGTGGCCGCACCGGCACGGCACGGACGCGATGTTCTGCGCGATCCTGCGCCGGTGAACCGCTGGTGAATCGGGTGGCCGTGATCAGCATGGGCGGCACCATCGCCATGGCGCCGTCCGCGAGCGGCGGCATCGTCCCGTCGCTCGGGGCGGACGATCTGGTGGCGTCGGTCCCGGGGCTCGCCGACCTGGACGTCAAGATCACGACGGCGTCGCTGCGGTCGCTGCCGAGTCCGTCGCTGGGGTTCGCCGACCTGGTGGCGCTGGCCGAGCGGGTCCGTGCGGAGATCGCCGAGGGTGCCACGGGCGTGGTGATCACGCACGGCACGGACACCATCGAGGAGACGGCGTTCTTCCTGGACCTGACCGTCCCGGGGGACGCGCCCGTGGTGGTCACGGGAGCCATGCGCCATCCGCACTCGGCCGGCCCGGACGGCCCGGCGAACCTGTACGCCGCGATCCGGGTGGCGCTCGCGCCCGCGGCGCGCGGCCTCGGCGCGCTGGTGGTGATGTCCGACGAGATCCACGGCGCGCGGTTCGTCCGCAAGAGCCACACGTCGAGCACCGGTGCCTTCGTCTCGCCGGGTTTCGGGCCGCTCGGCCTGGTGGTGGAGGGCGACCCGAGGATTCGCGGCGCCGCGCGGGTGGGCCTGACCCTGCCGCCGACCCCGGAGGTGGCCGCGCTGCGGGTCGGCCTGATCACCGTGACCATGGGCGACGACGGTGAGCTGCTGCGCCGCTGCGCCGACCTGTTCGACGGCGTGGTGATCGCCGGCCTCGGTGCGGGCCACGTCCCGGCGACCATGGTCCCGGTGGTGGCGTCGGTGGCCGCGCGGGTGCCGGTGGTGTTGTCGACCAGGACGGGGTCTGGTTCGGTGTTGCGGCACACGTACGGCTACCCGGGCTCGGAGCGTGACCTCCTGGAGCGGGGCCTGATCCAGTCGGGCTTCCTGGACCCGGCGAAGGCGCGCGTACTGCTGGCGTTGCTGCTGGCCGCGGGTGCCGGGAAGCTGGAGATCACCGAGGCGTTCGACCGCTACCGCTAGACCTCGACCCCCGAGATCCCGGTTCCGGCACGCGAGATCAGTTCAGGATTCGGAAATCACCTCTGGTGACCAGATAATCCGGCGCTACCGATGTCCGGCACTTCGTCACCTGTTCGCCCGACCACGCCCTCGCCGGAGCGGCCATGTGTCTTCTTCATGAGTGCCAGGATCGCGAGGGCCGGCCGACGGAAACTCCCCTTGCGGAGGGAGATCACTCACCCGTGGGAGTGACCGCGCCGGGGCGTCTTGGGGACGCCCCGGCGCGGGGTTTAGAAGTAGGGGGTCCAGCCTGGTCCGGTGGTGATGGGGTTGGTGAAGTTGTTGCTGCCGCGGCCGTTCCAGATGTAGAGGGTGCCGTCGCGGACGGCGGCGATGTCGGTGTGGTTGTCGTTGTTGACGTCGCCGAGTGTCATGAGGGTGGTGGCGTAGGGGTCCCAGCCGGCGCCGGTGGTGATGGGGTTGGTGAAGTTGTTGCCGCCGCGACCGTTCCAGATATGCAGCACGCCGTCCCGGACCGCGGCGAGGTCAGAGTGGCCGTCGTTGTTGAAGTCGCCGGCGATCGGTCGGCTGAAGGGGGTCCAGCCTGAGCCGATGGGGTCGGCGGCGGTGAAGTTGTTGTTGCCGCGGCCGTTCCAGATGTAGAGGGTGCCGTCGCGGACGGCGGCGATGTCGGTGTGGTTGTCGTTGTTGACGTCGCCGAGGGTCATGAGGGTGCTGGCGTACGGGGTCCAGCCGGCGCCGAGGGGATCGGCGGCGGTGAAGCTGTTGCCGCCTCGGCCGTTCCAGATGTGCAGAGTGCCGTCCCGGACGGCGGCGAGGTCGCTGCGGCCGTCGTCGTTGAAGTCGCCGGCGATCGGGCGGCTGTAGGGTGCCCAGCCTGCGCCGATGGGGTCGGCGGCCGTGAAGTTGTTGCTCCCTCGGCCGTTCCAGATGGTCAGGGTTCCGGTGGCGGCGGAGAAGATGTCGGCGTCACCATCGGCGTTGAAATCCCCACCATCCGAGGCCCCCAGCTGCCAGAGAGCGTTGACGATCTTCTGTGCGTCCCCGGCCTCGGCCTGGTAGCGGTCCGGGTACGCGGAGACCTGCACCGCCTGGCATACCTCACCGATCGGTTCCGTCTGCCACGAGTTGTTCGGGTATATCCTGACCATCTTGTCGAGGAAGGCGTTGGTGGCCCAGATCGGGTTGAGCCGGTTCGCGGCACTGCCCCACGACGCGCGCTGCTGGAACAGGCCCAGGCTGTCGTGGTCGACTTCCTCGCTGATGTTCTGGATAGCCGTCTCGACGATCACGGTGGTGACCGCGATGACGGCGGCTCTGGAAACCATGCCGCGATCGCGGACGGCCTTGACGACCATGCGGGCGCACGACACGCGGTACGCCGTCATGTAGCCGTCCATCTTGCCCGTCAAGGTGTCGTTCAGCTGCGTGGCCAGGGCCGCGTCTCTGCTGGTCGTGCCGTTGGGGTCGCACGGGGCGGTGGCGTAGGCGGCGGTCACGTCGCCGGTGAGTGGTCTGTCCGAGTCGTCCTCGGCGAGCGCCGAGGGGGATAAGGCGGTGATCGCGCAGACGGTCAGCGCTGCCGTCGCCAGACGACGGGCGAATGTGGTTGACACGGTTCTCCAAAGTCGCAGGGGTGACCGCGCCGGGGGCGTCGTGGTGGACGCCCCGGCGCGGGTTAGCGGGGTTTAGAAGTAGGGGGTCCAGCCGGGTCCGGTGGTGATGGGGTTGGTGAAGTTGTTGTTGCCGCGGCCGTTCCAGATGTAGAGGGTGCCGTCGCGGACGGCGGCGATGTCGGTGTGGTTGTCGTTGTTGACGTCGCCGAGTGTCATGAGGGTGGTGGCGTAGGGGGTCCAGCCGGCGCCGGTGGTGATGGGGTTGGTGAAGTTGTTGCCGCCTCGGCCGTTCCAGATGTGCAGGGTGCCGTCTCGGACGGCGGCGAGGTCGGAGTGGCCGTCGTTGTTGAAGTCGCCGGCGATGGGGCGGCTGAAGGGGGTCCAGCCTGAGCCGATGGGGTCGGCGGCGGTGAAGTTGTTGTTGCCGCGGCCGTTCCAGATGTAGAGGGTGCCGTCGCGGACGGCGGCGATGTCGGTGTGGTTGTCGTTGTTGACGTCGCCGAGTGTCATGAGGGTGGTGGCGTAGGGGGTCCAGCCGGCGCCGAGTGGGATCGGCGGTTGGTGAAGTTGTTGCCGCCTCGGCCGTTCCAGATGTGCAGGGTGCCGTCTCGGACGGCGGCGAGGTCGGAGTGGCCGTCGTTGTTGAAGTCGCCGGCGATGGGGCGGCTGTAGGGTGCCCAGCCTGAGCCGATGGGGTCGGCGGCGGTGAAGTTGTTGCTGCCCTCGGCCGTTCCAGATGGTCAGGGTTCCGGTGGCGGCGGAGAAGATGTCGGCGTCACCATCACCGTTGAAATCCCCACCATCCGAGATCTCCCCGCAGTTGCGGCTTTCGACGTTGCGCCACTCCCCGCCGGCACCGGGGCCGTACGCCGTTCCGTTGAACCTGGCCGTGACCCGCTCGGCGCCGTCGAACCCCCAGGAGGCGCGGCCGTCGCCGTTGGCGTCGTAGCCCTGCTCGTAGTGCAGGTGCGGAACACCGTTGGAGGTCTCTCCCGTGTGCCCGACCCGCCCGATGGTCTGGCCCTGCGAGACTTTGGCCCCGACACTCACGGAACGCGACTGCAGGTGGATGTACGTGGTGAAATGCCGGTCGCCGTGGTCGATCTGGATCATGTGGCCGGCATTGCCGTGCAAGAAGGACTGGTTGACCGTGCCGGCGGCCGGGGCGACCAGCAGCGAGCCCTCGGTCGCCGACTGCGGCTCGCGGACCATGTCAAGGGACGGAGCGTGCCCCGAGTCCCAGGTGTTCAGCCGCCACTTCTGCCCGCAAGGAAAAGGAAGCTGGAAGTTCGGGGCGGCAGCGGCCGGCGCCGCCGCCGCGACCAGGCCACTGGCCACCATAGCGGCAATCACGGCCACGTTGACCAGGCGTTTATCGAGACTGAGTCTCTTTCGCATGTTGTTTCCCATCGCGTGTGGATCTTGATTTTCACGATTGGAGCGCGGAGATTCTTAGTCGGGAATCGATAGGGCACCGGCCAGAATGGCCGCCCCGCTCTCCTCGCACTTTCCTCACGGGAAAGGGAATTCCGGCGGACACGCGAATGTCGCGACGCACCTCCGTGCGCCGGGGAGGGGTGCGTCAGCCCTCGCGCGGGGAGAACTCCAGGATCGCGCCGGCGGCGTCGGAGCTGGTGACCTCCATGGTGATGCCGTTGGCGTTCAGCTCACCCGTGCCGCCGAGCTGCGCGTGGAGGTTCCCGTTCACCGGGTCACCGCCGAAGACGTCGGTCGAGCCAGGGGTGCGGGTCACCTGGAACTCGGTGAAGCCGAACTCCGGTGCGAGCGGGATATTCACCACACCGGTGACGAAGACCTCGCAGGTGCCGTCGGTGCAGGCCGCGTAGTTGGTGCCGTCGGCCGCGTTCTCCGGGGTGGCCGGGACGGGCTCGTCCTCCTCCTCGGAGGTCGAGGTGGCCGTCGTGGTCGTCGTGGTCGTCGTCGTTTCCTCGGTCGTCGAGTCCGGGGCGCTCGCTTCCGGGCCCCGGCGGGACACACAGCCGGCGACGAGCAGGACGGCGGCGAGGACGAGTACGAGAGTTCGTGGCACGGCCCTGTTCTAGCAAGCCCGGCTCGGGACCGCTCCCGGGCGGCCGGAACCGGCCTGCGGGAGACGCGCCAGTGCGGATCTACTGACAGGTAATAGGCTCATCGTCGTGTCCGGTACGCCCATGATCGCGCCCAGCATCCTGTCCGCCGACTTCGCCCGCCTGGCCGAGGCCACGGCGGCCGTGCGGGGTGCCGACTGGCTGCACGTCGACGTGATGGACGCCCACTTCGTCCCCAACCTCACCATCGGGCTGCCGGTGGTGAAGGCGCTGCTCAAGACCACCGACATCCCCGTCGACTGCCACCTCATGATCGATGATCCGGACCGGTGGGCCGTGGAGTACGCCGAGGCCGGCGCGCACAACGTGACCGTCCACATCGAGGCCGCGGCCGACCCCATCAGGATCGCCAAGGACCTGCGCGCCGCGGGGGCCAGGGCCGGCCTGTCGATCAAGCCGGGCACCCCCCTCGAGCCGTACGTGGAATTGCTGACCCACTTCGACACGTTGCTGGTCATGTCGGTCGAACCGGGTTTCGGCGGGCAGGAGTTCATCACCGGCGTGCTCGACAAGGTGCGGGCGGCCCGCCGGCTGGTGGACGAGGGCCGGCTGCGGTTGATCGTGGAGATCGACGGCGGTATCAACGCCGACACCATCGAGCAGGCAGCGGCGGCGGGCGTCGACTGCTTCGTTGCCGGCTCGGCCATCTACGGCGCGGACGATCCGGCCCGCGCGGTCGAAGCACTGCGCGGTCAAGCACGAAGGGCTACCTAGAGTGTTCACGGGGATCGTGGAAGAACGCGGCGAGGTCGTCGCCGTGCAGGACCTGCCGGACGCGGCCCGGGTCACCATCGCGGGCCCGCTGGTCACCAGCGACGCCAAGCTGGGCGACTCGATCTCGGTGAACGGCGTGTGCCTGACGGTCGTGGAGGTCACCGACGGCGCGTTCACGGCCGACGTGATGCGCGAGACCCTCGAGCGCAGCAGCCTCGACAAGATCGCGACCGGCGACCCGGTCAACCTGGAGCGCGCGGCCATGGTGGGCCAGCGCCTCGGCGGCCACATCGTCCAGGGGCACGTCGACGGCACGGGTGTGATCCTGTCGCGCCAGCCGTCCGAGCACTGGGACCTGGTCCGCATCGGCCTGCCCGGCCAGCTGGCCCGCTACCTGGTGGAGAAGGGTTCGGTCACGGTGGACGGGGTCTCGCTCACGGTGGTCGAGGTCCGCGCGGACGAGTTCAGCGTGAGCCTCATCCCGGAGACCCTGCGCGCGACGACGCTCGGTGCCCGCACCCCCGGTGACCTGGTGAACCTCGAGGTGGACGTGGTCGCCAAGTACGTGGAGCGGTTGACCGCGCCACACCTGGCGGCCGGCGGCGCCCCGGTGGAGGAGAATGGTCGCACCAGCGAGGAGACGGCATGAGCGAGCTTGCGAGCGAATCAATGTCACAGAGCGAGCTTGCGAGCGAATCAATGTCACAGAGCGAGCTTGCGAGCGAATCAATGTCACAGGGCGACCGCGAGCGGCGGATCCGAGCCTGCGAGGAGACGTCGTGAGCGACATCAAGGGCATCGAGCGGGCCGTTGCGGACATCAAGGCGGGCCGCCCGGTCATCGTGGTCGACGACGAGGACCGCGAGAACGAGGGTGACCTCATCTTCGCGGCCGAGAAGGCCACGCCGGAGCTGCTCGCGTTCATGGTCCGGTACACGTCCGGGTACATCTGTGTCCCGCTCACCGAGGCCGACTGCGACCGCCTCGACCTGCCGCCCATGTTCCACACGAACCAGGACGTCCGGGGCACCGCGTACACGGTGACGGTCGACGCGAAGGACGGCATCTCCACGGGCATCTCCGCGGCCGACCGCGCGTACACCATCCGGCTGCTGGCCGACGAGAAGTCGCAGGCGGGCGACTTCACCCGTCCCGGGCACGTGGTTCCGTTGCGTGCCAAGGAAGGCGGCGTGCTGCGTCGGCCGGGGCACACGGAGGCGGCCATTGATCTGGCGGTCCTTGCCGGGCTGCGGCCGGCGGGCGTGCTCTGCGAGATCGTGTCGCAGAAGGACGAGGGCGACATGGCCCGCCGCGAGGAGCTGGAGGTCTTCGCGGCCGAGCACGACCTGGCGATCATCACGATCGCCGACCTGATCGACTACCGGCGCCGCAAGGAGACCCAGGTCGTCCGGGTGGCCGAGGCCCGCATCCCGACGGCGCACGGCACGTTCCGCGCGGTCGGTTACGACAGCAAGCTCGACGGCATCGAGCACATCGCGCTCGTCTACGGCGAGATCGACGACGGCGAGAACCTGCTGGTCCGCGTGCACTCCGAGTGCCTGACGGGTGACGTGTTCGGCTCGCTGCGCTGCGACTGCGGCCCGCAGCTGGACGCCGCGCTCGCCGCCGTGGCGGCCGAGGGTCGCGGGGTGGTGCTGTACATGCGCGGGCACGAGGGCCGCGGCATCGGCCTCATGCACAAGCTGCAGGCCTACCAGCTCCAGGACGACGGCGCCGACACGGTCGACGCGAACCTCGCGCTCGGTGTCCCGGCGGACGCCCGCGACTACGGCCAGGGCGCGCAGATCCTCGTCGACCTGGGTGTGAAGTCGATGCGGCTGCTCACGAACAACCCGGCCAAGCGGATCGGCCTCGACGGCTACGGCCTCGCGATCGTCGACCGGGTGTCGCTGCCCATCAGGCCGAACGCCGAGAACCTGCGTTATCTCCAGACCAAGCGCGACCGGATGGGCCACGAGTTGGACAATCTGGATGTGTTCGAGGCGTCCATCAAGGAGGACCGGCTGTGAGCGGAGCTTGCGGAGCGAACCATGAGGGCTGGGTGACCCGCGAGGGCCCGCTCGGAGCCTGCGAGGAGCGGGCGTGAGTGGCGAGGGCCGCCCCGAGGTCGAGGTGCAGGAGTGCGAGGGCATTCGGCTGGCGATCGCCGCCACGCGCTGGCACGCGAAGATCACCGAAACGCTGCTGGACCGCGCGCTCGCGGCCGCTCGCAAGGCCGGCGTCGACGAGCCGACCGTGGTGCGGGTGCCGGGCGCGATCGAGCTGCCGGTGGTGTGCCAGGAGCTGGCCAAGCACCATGACGCGGTGGTCGCGCTGGGCGTCGTGATCCGCGGCGGCACCCCGCACTTCGAGTACGTGTGCGACGCGGTCACCGCCGGCCTGACCAGGGTGTCCCTCGACGAGTCGACCCCGGTCGGCAATGGCGTGCTCACGGTCAACGACGAGCAGCAGGCGCTGGACCGCTGCGGGCTGCCGGAGTCGACGGAGGACAAGGGTTTCGAGGCGACGGTCGCCGCGCTCGACACGGCCATGGTCGTGCGCGGGCTGCGGCAGCCGTGGACGGAGCGGGGGTTCGCGTGAGTCAGGAGGTCACGGTGTACCAGGCCAGGCCCCGCAAGATACGGATCCTGTCGGCGATCGTCGCGGTGGTCTTCGTGGCCGTGTTCACGGTGGTCGCCGTCCTGCTGCGCAACACCCCGACGGGCGTCTACTTCTACCTGTCCGACCAGATCGCCATGGTGTGCGTCGGCCTGCTGCTGGCGGCCGGCGCACTGATGTTCGGCCGGCCCCGGGTGCGCGCGGACCTGTCGGGCGTCGAGGTGCGCAACATGCTCGGCTCCCGCAAGTACAGCTGGGACGAGATCGAGCACGTGAGCTTCCCGGAGAGTTCGGCGTGGGCGCGCCTGGAGCTGCCGGACGACGAGTACATCCCGGTCCTGGCGGTACAGGCCGTCGACGGCGAGCGAGCGGTGGTCGCCATGCGGGAGCTGCGCAGGTTGCGGCGGGAAGCTCTCGAAGCTTCTGAAGTTTCTGGGTGAACCCCTGGCTCCAGGTGGCGCTGTCCCTGGCGGTCGGTGTGGTCACGGCGAGTGCCGCCTTCTTCGGGGTGCGGATGACCGTGCGCGGCAACGACCGCGCCACCGAGCAGCGTGAGCTGGCCGCCCGCCGCGAGGAGTGGTGGCGCCGGTTCACCTGGGCCGCCGAGCTGTGTCTCGACGACGCCGAGCACAAGCGGGCGGCCGGGCTGACGCTGCTCGCGACTCTCGCTCAGTCAGAGCTTGCTCACCGTGAGGAGTGGTTGTTGCTCGACGCGTTCCAGGCGCGTGTACTGGACCCTGTGCTGCGGGAGGAGGCCGGACATGGCGACCGATGAAGTCGTCGCCGCGGCACGGCTGCGCCTGCTGCTGGACGAGCGACTGGGCCGCGAGACGCCGCACGAGGTCATCCGACTGGCGGGCGGCGAGGCCCCTGATCAGCTGACGGTCGTGGTGGAGCTCGCCGAGTTCGAGGAGTCGGCGCAGGTTGCGCTGCGTGGGTATGCCGAGCAGGGCCTGGTCTCGTGGCTGTTGCGCATCGGCCTGGAGGCGGCCGGCGAGGAGGCCGTGCGGGAGGTCGGCAGGCTGCTGCTGGCCGAGTGCGGCCCGGCCGACCTGCTGTCCCGGCTGGGCGCCACCGAGTTCGTGGCGCTCGTGTCGAGGAACCCGAAGGACGGCGTCGGCATCGACGTCGCCGAGCGGATGCGCCGCGTGGTCGCCGAACACCCCTGGGTGACGCCTGTGCGGATCAACATCGGGGTGGCCGCCGCACCGCCGGACCAGCCGGTGTCGGTCGCGACCAGTCGCGCACGCGGCGCGATGGCCGTGGCTGCCGCGGGCGGCGGAAACCGGGTAGCGGCCGCCGAGCGGCAGAACCGGCCGGGCTCGCCGCCCCAGGGCGAGGGCTGGTCGATTCCGTCGCGCCGCAAGCGGCCCTGAGCCCTCATGCAGGGAACGACGCCTTCACCGCGGTGAAGGCGTCGTTCCCTGCACGATCGTGCTGCCGGGTCAGCTGGTGACGCGGAAGGTGGCGTCGCTCCGGTCCGCCGTGGTGGCGATGGGGTCGAGCCGGAGGAGGTAGGCGTAGTGCCTGATGTACCGGTCAGGGACGTTGTAGGACTGGAAGGAGCTCCACGACGAGTCGGCCAGGCCGGCGACGCGGCGGAAGGTGGCGTCGGCGGCGAAGGTGGCTGATCCGTCGTTCGCGGCCAGCACGAAGTCGAAGCCCTGGTGCCGCAGGTAGTGGCCGGGGAAGTTGACCGACTCGAACGAGACGGTGCCCGAGCCGGCAAGTCCGGGGACCAGGCGGAACTGCGCGTCCTGGGCCGGGCTGACGTTCGGGTCGATACGCACGTCGAAGTCGGCGTGCCGAACGTAGCGGTCCTGGAAGTTGTACGACTGCAGGCGGTTGACCGCTGTACTCGGCCAGCGGGCGCGCACGCGGCTGTCCTCGGCGGCTGTCAGGTTGAGGATCGAGCCGTGCCGCTTGCGGGTGCCGCCGAGGTGGTAGTCGGTGGCTCGGGTGAAGTTCTGGGTGCTGCCCAGGTTCATCGACGTCACCGGCAGGTACCCGCGGCCGGTGGCGTACTGGTCCAGCCACAGCGCCCACCGGTCGCGGTCGTTGAACTTCATCCACATGGGACCTTCGACGTCGCGGCCGGTGAGACCCAGGTGGGACAGGTCCCCGAGCCTGGTCCAGGGCCCGAGGATCGAGTTGGCCGCCTCGATGGTGAGTTGGCCGTCGCCGGAGGCCCGGTAGTAGCGCCAACCGCCCGCGCTGTTCGGCACCTCGACGATCTGGGTGTCGATGATGCCCTGGCTGCCGGGACGGTCGATGTAGATCTGAGGGGCGGTGACGGAGCGGAAGTCGGTGGTGCGCGCGTACCAGATCCGGTGCTTCCGCACGCCGTTCACGGTCGAGTTCGTTGCCCAGTAAAGGATGTACTGCCCGGTGGCCGGGTCGTGGACGGCTTCGGGCGCCCAGGCGTTGCCCGCTTGGGAGATGCCGCCCGCCACGGTGACCAGCCGAGGGCTCGACCAGTTCACCAGGTCGGTGCTCTCCCAGACCACGAGCGAGGTGCTGCCGCGGTTCGCGGCGTCGTCCCACGACGTGCCGCTGCCGATCCGCAGGTCCGTCGCGACGATCCAGTACCGATCGCCGGCGGGTGACCGGACGATGGCGGGGTCGCGGACCCCGCGCGTGCCGACCGTGGAGATGAGAACGGGTGAGCCGTTGTTCAGGTCCGTCCAACGTAGACCGTCGGTGCTGTGGGCGAGGTAGATCTGCTCGCCGGTCGCCGACTCGCCCGTGAAGTGCGCCATGAGGTACCCGGTGAACGGGCCGACGGCCGCCTGCGACGACGGGACCGTCCAGCCGGCGAGGAACAGGCAGGCGGTGGCGAGTACGGCCACGACCCGGGACAGAGCTCTGGACACGCGCGTCTCCTTCACAGGGTGGGCACGATCGGGCGGATGGTGCCGTCCGCGTTGAACTCCATCCGGTCGATGGTGACCTCGCGGTTGGTGCCGTTGCCGGCGGGCACGGCGAAGCGGTGGTACGCGATGTGCCAGGTGTCGGTCCCCGGTGCGCGCACCACGGAATGGTGGCCGGGGCCCTTGATACCGAGATCGAGCCGCTTCTGCAGAACGACGCCGTGCTTGGTCCACGGTCCGAGCGGGGTCGGCCCGGTGGCGTACGCGACGCGGTAGTCCTCGCTGCGGGTGTCGTTCTCCGACCACATGAAGTAGTAGGTGCCGCCCCGTTTCAGGACGAACGCCGCCTCGTTGTACTCGGGCGGTGTGATGACGCGGACCCGGGCGGGGTCGAACGACACCATGTCGGGGTTCAGCGGCACGACCCTGGCCACGCCCTGCCCCCAGTACAGGTAGGACTGCCCGTCGTCGTCGGTGAACACCATCGGGTCGATCATCTGACCGGAGTACTGGCCGCTACGGATCAGCGGCCGGCCCAGCGCGTCGCGGAACGGTCCGGTGGGGGAGTCGGCGACCGCCACCCCGATGTGCTTGCCGGTGTCACCGCTCGCGAGCCCGCCGCTGAAGTACAGGTAGAAGCGGCCGTTCTTCGCCGCCACGGCCGGCGCCCACGCCGAGTTGTCCGCCCAGGACACGTCCGGCCCGTGGTCGAGGATCACGCCGTGGTCGGTCCAGTTCACGAGGTCGGGGGAGGAGAACGCCTTGTAGTAGGTGCCGCTCCAGCCCGCGTAACCGTCGGTGGTCGGATAGAGGTAGTAGCGCCCGTTGACGCTGGTGAGGTGTGGGTCGGCGAACAGGCCGGGGATGACCGGTCCCTTGTTCGTCCTGGGCGCCCACGGCGCCGTGAGCCGGAACGAGCTGTCGGCCCGGAAGAGCGCGGTGTCGGCGTAGGTGTCCAGCCACAACCCGCGGTCACGGTGCCGGATCCGCCTGCTCGGGTAGTTGTGGGAGACGAGCGACACCGACCCGGCGACGGAGCCGTCCACCGCGCAGAACGTGGCGTCCGCCCGGAAGGTCGGGTCGCCGGTGTTGGCGTCGACGCGCAGCCGCCAGTCCCGGTGCCGCAGGAACCGCCCGTCCCTGGTCTGCAACGAATAGCAGGACGGCGAGGCCAGGCCGTTCACGACCGTGAAGGTCGCGTCCAGCTTGGTCTGCTGGCCGCTGCCCGCCGCCACGGGGTCGAGGCGGCCGAGGGAGTCCTGGTGGCGCAGGTAGGAGCCCGCGTAGTTGACCGACTCGAGGGACCGGGCACCGGCCGGCAGCGTCGCCGCGGCCGCCGGGACGCTCGGCAGCACCGTCAGGAGACCGGTGGACAGCGTGAGCACCGCGAGGACCGGAGGAATGCGCATCACATGACTCCCGTGCTATGGCCGAGGACCCCGTCCGACGAGTCATCGCGATGCCGGCGTTGGATCGCAGGATGTTATCGCTAACAGAAGTAGGTGCGAGCGAGATAGCGCAAATGGCAGCGGGGTCACTCGGGCGTGTTAACGTTAACATGCCCTGGAGGTGCATTCAACCCCCCAGTGTTCGGAAGTCTGAAACGAGGCACGCGCGCGGTGCCGGAGGGTCAGCTGTCGGTATTGATCCGATCGCAACTGGCGATATAACATGTTCTACTAGCTGCGCGTGATGGAAGCTCTCCTGGCGGCCACAATGGTGCCCTCGAGGGTTTCATTGCGCTCGTCACGGCTGTCATCTGATGCTAGAACGGGTTCTATCTCAGTCATGGACGTCCATTCCCGTTCCCCATGGGAGTAGCCAGATCATGAAGCGCCGTGCCTTTCTGCTGCCCCTGGTCGCCGTGCTCCTGCTGGCGGTGATCGGCGTTCCCGCCGGCTCCCACGCCGCCGAGCGGGCACCGTTCGACGGCTCGGAACTCCGCGTATCGGACGGCACCTTCCGGGACGAGTTCGGGCGGGAGGTGGTCCTGCGCGGGTTCAACATCTCCGGTGAGGCGAAGCTGGCCGAGAACCGCGGGCTGCCGTTCGCCAGCGTGGCCGACGCTCGGTCCTCGGCCGCTGCCCTGCGCCGCCTGACCGGCGCCAACGCCGTGCGGTTCCTGCTGACGTGGGCCTGGGTCGAACCGCGGCCGAAGCAGATCGACTACGCCTATCTCGGCCGGGTGGCCGAGCAGATCACCGCGTTCACCGACGCCGGGATCCGGGTCTTCCTGGACTTTCATCAGGACCTGTACTCGCGGTACCTGTTCCACCAGGGCAGTTGGTACACCGGAGACGGCGCGCCCGAGTGGGTGGTGCGCGCCGGTAACTACCCCACGGAGTCGTGTGGCCTGTGTTCCCACTGGGGCCAGAACATGAAGAACAACAAGGCCGTCACCCGAGCGGTGTACGACTTCTGGCACAACCGCGAGCTGTCCACGGCCGCCGGGCCCGTCCGGATCCGGGACGAGTTCCTCTACCAGGCGGGCGAGACCATGCGGTACCTCAGGTCGACACTGTCGGCTTCGGCGTTCCGCCAGATCGTCGGGGTCGACCCGCTCAACGAGCCCTACGCCGGCGAGTACGACTCCGGACAGAACGGTCCAGCGTGGGAACGAGACCTCCTCTGGCCGTTCTACCAGCAGTTCCGCCAGCGGATGGACGCGTCGGGCTGGGCCGCGAAGGCCGCGTTCGTGGAACCGCTGGTGTTCTGGAACCTCAACGTGTCGTTCTTCGCCGAGCCCGGCGGGCTCACGGAGATCCCGGCACTCGGGGACCGGTACGTGTTCAACTCGCACTTCTACGACGCCGCCGCGCAGTCCGGCATCCTCAAGCCGGGCAAGCCCGGTAACGGGGAGTACGTAGTGGACATCGGCCGGATCCGGGACCGTGCCACGGCTTTGGGCAGCCCCGCGATCGTCTCCGAGTACGGGCATCCGATCGCCGGCTACACCTCCGACAAGGCACCGACCATGCTGAAGGCCATGTACCAGTCGCTGGACTCGCGGCTCTCGGGCGGCAACTGGTGGGCGCGCGCGGCCTCCTCGGGCTCGGCCGTGTCCGGCACCCAATGGCACTGGGACATCTACTACGGCCGGCACCACGAGCTGATGAACGACAACCCGGACAAGGTGATGACCGAGGGCGACGCCATGAACAACGAGCACTTCTCGGCCGTTCGGCTGGCCGACGACGGCACGGCCGTGCTCACTGTGGACGATCGGCTGGTCGACCGGCTCTTCCCGCGCGCGGTCGCCGGTGACACGCTCGCGTTCACCTACGAGGACCGGGCCAGGGACGGCAGCACGGTGCTGACCTGGAACCAGATTCCGTCGTCGATGCCCGCCGTGCGGTCGCTGGTCGGGACCGGCCAGTACGGGGTGCTGGCGTGGCGGTCGAACGGCGGCGGCGCGCCCACCGAACTGCATCTGCCGTTCGACCCGGCGAGGACCACTGTGGTGAGTGACCTGGGTACGGTCACCGGCCCGCCGAGCTCGGGACCGATCGCCGTGGCCCCGGAACCGGGCCCATCCGGCGTCAACCGGCTCCTGCTGTCCACACCGGACAGCGGGTCGGTCCACTTCGCCCTCGTGTCGGACACCCCGGCGACACCGGCAGCCCGGAACGCGGCGTTGGCCGAACTCACCACGTGGGCGGCCGGGCAGTTCGAGTGATCCAGATTGAACCGTTCGAGTGGCGGGTGCGTAGCAACTGGTGATGAGATGTCTGCCCGAGAGATCGAGGAGGACCCCGGTTGACTGCCGTCGAACCCACCACGCCCCGTTCCGACCTGAAGTCCCGCCGTACCGTGCTGTGCGGGCTCGCCGTGTCGTTGCTCGCGCCCGGTGCGCTGGTGGCCGCGTGTAGCGACGACTCCGGTTCGTCCCCGGTCACCGAGAACGATGACAGCGGCGGCTCGGGCAATCTCGCCGCGTTGACCGACGTGCCCGACGGCGGTGGCCTGGTGGTCGAGTCGCCGGACGAGCAGATCCTGCTGGTCCGCGCCGGTGAGCAGGTCAAGGCGTACAACGCCGCCTGCACCCACCAGGGCACGATCGTCGACGCGCCGGTCGACGGCGTCGCCACCTGCCCGAACCACGGCAGCCAGTTCAAAATGGAGGACGGGGCGGCCGTGAAGGGCCCGGCCACGTCGCCGTTGGCCGAGGTCGCCGTCCGGGTGGAGAACGGTCAGATCGTCCGCGCCTGAGCACATTGTCGTGAGCCGAACGGCGAACATGAGAGCCGTTCGGCTTATAGCCAGTGGTGTTACCGCTTCGTAGAGTGATGGCATGCGGCGAATTCTCGGTACAACACTGGCGTTGTTACTGGTAGGCGGCCTGGCGACGAGCCCGGCCGCCGTGGCGCAGGACGACCGCGAGACGGCCGTCGTCTCGCTCGGCGACAGCGCGATCTCCGGCGAGGGCGCCGGCAACTACGAGCCCGGCACCAGGGGCGAGAACGGCAACTGGTGCCACCGCTCGGCCAACGCGCTCGTCCACCGGACGGCGGTGGCCGCCCGGACCATCAACCTGGCCTGCTCGGGCGCCGACTCGGCGAACGTCTCGCTGGCTGACACCACCCACTACACGGAGGGCTCCCAGGCCCGCCGGCTCATCGCGGTGGCGCAGCAGTACCGCGTCACGACCGTCATCGTGCAGGTAGGGGCCAACGACGAGCCGGCCTTCGCCGACACGATCCTCGACTGCATCTCCCGCTGGCTGAACCCGTTCGGCTCCGGCTGTGCCTCCAGGCTGCGCACCGAGTGGCCGCAACGACTGGCGGCCATGGCGCCACGCGTGGTGACCGCGCTGGCCGACGTCAAGTCCGCCATGTCGCAGGCCGGCTACGCCAACGGTTCCTACAACCTGGTGCTCACCTCGTACGCGTCCCCGCTGACCGAGAAGATGGACGAGATCCTCCACGGTCCGCAGGGCTGCCCGTTCCGGCTTTCGGATGCTCGCTACGGCCGCACGGAGGCGGTCCCGCAGTTCAACGAGGCCCTGCGTGGGGTCGCGAACAGCGCCGGCGTGAAGTTCCTGGACTTCTCCCGCGCGACCGAGAACCGCGAGGCCTGCTCCGGCTACGGCAACTCCTCGACCGAATGGCAGAACCGCATCACGGTCGACCCGTGGGCGTGGGTGCACGGTGGCCTCGACGCCATCGGCATCCACCTGGCCCAGGAGTCCTTCCACCCGAACGCGCGCGGCCACGCGCAACTGGGCCGCTGTGTGACCGAGTTCGTGGCGTCGGGACGGAGTTCCGCGGCGTGCCTGGCCGGCGCGGACGGAAACCTCCACGCCACCTGATATCACTCCCTGCACACCTGATCCGTTGGGGTGGATCTCCCCGTGTCCACTCGGGAGATCCACCCCCACGGGCTTACGGTGCGGACATGGGACGAGCGAAGGACACCGCCTGCTACCGCCTGATTGGCGCGGAACTCAAGAAACGGCGCGAAGCAGCGGGTATCACCGCCCGAGAGGTGGGGGAGCATGCAGAGTGGGACCGTTCGAAGGTCTCGCGGATTGAGAACGGGCTGTACAGCACCACCGTGGTCGACGCGATCTACTACCTGGGCGCGTGCGGGATCTACCGAGGGCAGGCGAGGGACCTGTTGCGTCTCTGCCGGGAGGCGGAACGGCAGCTGGGCTATTGGCTCGACTGGCCGAGATTGGACGACTCGTTCAGCTCGCTCATCTTCCACGAGCAGACGGCGGTGCGGTCGGTCAGCTACGAGCCGCTGTTGGTACCGGGTCTGCTGCAGACCCGGCCATACGCCCAGGCTCGGATCGCCTACCGGGCAACCGCACCGGAGGAGGTCGAGCCACTCGTCGTGATCCGCATGGAGCGGCAGTTGGCCCTGTATCGGCGCAACGCCGGACGATTCACCTTCTTCGTACACGAGCAGGCGCTGCGTCTGCCGGTCGGTAGCCCGGAGATCATGCACGAACAGATGCTCAACCTGGTGTTCGCGGCCGCTCTCGACAATGTGACCGTGCGGGTCATCCCCGCCGATGCCGGTGAGAAGACCTTGTCCGGTGGCCCGTTTCTGATGATGGAGTTCCGCAACCACAAGCCGCTGGTCTACCTGGAGAACGTGCGCAGCGGGTTCTTCCTGGAGGACCGCGAGTACGTGCAGGACTACCAGCAACTCCTCCCCGACCTGTCCGCGGTCGCGCTGGATGAGGGACAATCTCGGGTGTTCATGGCCGACCTGGCCGATGAGTACGACCGAGGGAGTCGCAAGCGGCATGCGGACATCTACCAGCTGGAGGAAGAGCACCTTTAGCGACGGCGGTCAGACCAACTGCGTGGAGGTGGCGTTCGCCGAGACCGGCGCCGCCGTCCGGGACTCGAAGAACACCACTGGCCCCGAGCTGCCCCTTAGCGCGCCGGCCTGGCGGCGGTTCGTGGGCGGGCTCACCGCGACTGTCGGTGGTCGGTCGTAGGCTGGGGGAGTGGCAGATCCGTCGACTTACCGACCGTCGCCGGGCACGATTCCCGACGCCCCTGGGGTCTACAAGTTTCGTGACCCGAGCGCGCGCGTCATCTACGTCGGCAAGGCGAAGAGCCTTCGCAGCCGGCTGAACTCCTACTTCGCCGACCTCTCGGCGCTCCACGTCCGCACCCGGCAGATGGTCACCACGGCCGCCTCCGTCGAGTGGACGGTGGTCGGCACCGAGGTCGAGGCCCTCCAGCTCGAGTACAACTGGATCAAGGAGTTCGACCCGCGCTTCAACGTCCGCTACCGGGACGACAAGTCCTACCCGGTGCTGGCGGTCACGCTGCACGAGGAGTACCCCCGGCTCCACGTCTACCGCGGCCCGCGCAAAAAAGGCGTCCGGTACTTCGGCCCCTACGCCCACGCGTGGGCCATCCGCGAGACCCTCGACCTCCTCCTGCGCGTCTTCCCGGCGCGCACCTGCTCGAAGGGCGTCTTCAAGCGCCACGGGCAGATCGGTCGGCCGTGCTTGCTCGGCTACATCGGCAAGTGCTCGGCGCCGTGCGTCGGCCGGGTGAGTGCCGACGAGCACCGCGAGATCGTCGAGGACTTCTGCGACTTCCTGGCCGGCAGGACCGACCACATGATGCGTCGCCTGGAGAAGGAGATGAACGCGGCGTCGGGCGAGCTGGAGTTCGAGCGCGCCGCCCGCCTGCGCGACGACCTCTCCGCCATGCGCCGCGCCATGGAGAAGCAGGCGGTGGTCCTGGGCGACGGCACGGACGCCGACGTCGTGGCGTTCGCGCACGACGAGCTGGAGGCCGCGGTCCAGGTGTTCCACGTCCGCGGCGGCCGGGTCCGCGGCCAGCGCGGCTGGGTGGTCGACAAGATCGACGAGAAGGACGTGTCCGGCCTGGTCACCCAGTTCGTCAGCCAGTTCTACGGCGACCAGGTGGAGCTGGCCGAATCGGGGGACACCTCGCCCGTGCCGCGCGAGGTGCTGGTCCCCGAACTGCCGGAGGACCACGAGGCGGTCACCGAGTGGCTGTGCAGGCTGCGCGGCTCCCGCGTGCAGCTGCGCATCCCGCAGCGCGGCGACAAGCGCGCGCTCATGGAGACCCTCGAACGCAACGCGAAGGACGCGTTCACCCAGCACAAGCTCCGCCGCGCCGGCGACCTGACCGCCCGGTCGGCCGCGCTGCAGGAGCTGCAGGACGCGCTCGGCCTCGACACGGCGCCGCTGCGCATCGAGTGCATCGACATCAGCCACATCCAGGGCAGCGACGTGGTGGCCTCGCTCGTGGTGTTCGAGGACGGGCTGGCCCGCAAGTCCGAGTACCGCAGGTTCGCCATCAAGGAGGCGGCCACCGAGGGCGACGTCGCGTCGATCGCCGAGGTCGTGCGCCGCCGCTTCCACCGGTACCTCCAGGAGACGAAGCCCGAAGAGAGTGACCTGGCGACCACCCCGGGGATCGACCCGGAGACCGGCCGGCCGAGGAAGTTCGCGTACCCGCCGAACCTCCTGGTGGTCGACGGCGCGGGCCCGCAGGCCAACGCGGCCGCCGACGTCCTGTCCGAGCTGGGCATCGGCGACGTGGCGGTCGTCGGGCTGGCCAAGCGCCTGGAGGAGGTGTGGCTGCCGGCCGACCCCGAGCCCACGATCCTGTCCCGCACGAGCGAGGGCCTGTACCTGCTGCAGCGGATCCGCGACGAGGCACACCGGTTCGCCATCGCCTACCACCGGCAGAAACGGTCGAAACGGTTGTCGACCTCGGCACTCGACGGCATCCCGGGCCTCGGCCAGAGCCGCAAGGCGGCGCTGCTCAAGCACTTCGGCTCGGTCAAGCGGCTGCGCCAGGCGAGCGTCACCGACATCAGCGGCGTACCGGGGATAGGGGCGCAGACGGCGGCCCTGGTACACAGTGCCCTGTCAGGGGAAAGAGCAGGGGAGACGGAGGGGAGTCACAGTGACTGAGGCACCGGAGGACCACGCGCAGGGCGTGGAGGTCGCGGTGGTGACCGGGCTGTCCGGCGCGGGCCGGAGCACGGCCGCCAAGTGTCTCGAGGACATCGGCTGGTTCGTGGTGGACAACCTGCCGCCCGAGCTGATCTCGACCATGGTGGAGCTGGGCGCCAAAGCCCGCGGCGCGGTCACCAAGGTGGCCGTGGTGATGGACGTGCGGAGCCGCGCGTTCACCGATGACCTCGCATCGATCATCCGAGAGCTGGACACGAGCGGGTACAAGCCGCGCGTGGTGTTCCTGGAGGCGACCGACGACGTGCTCGTCCGCCGCTTCGAGCAGGTCCGCCGCGGCCACCCCATGCAGGGCGACGGCCGGCTGATCGACGGCATCAAGGCCGAGCGCGACCTGCTGGGCCCGCTGCGCGAGGACGCCGACCTGGTACTCGACACGTCGACGTTGTCCGTGCACCAGCTGCGGGCAAAGATCGAGGACGCGTTCGGCACCGACGCCGGCACGTCCACGCGCGTGACCGTGCTGTCGTTCGGCTACAAGTACGGCATCCCCATGGACGCCGACCTGGTGATGGACGTGCGGTTCCTGCCGAACCCGTTCTGGATCCCGGAGCTGAAGAACCTCACGGGCCGCGACGCCGACGTGCGCAACTACGTGCTCACACAGGAGGGCGCCGAGGAGTTCCTCGACCGCTACCACGAGCTGCTGCGCCTGATCGGCGCCGGCTACCGCCGCGAGGGCAAGCGCTACCTGACCCTCGCCATCGGGTGCACAGGCGGCAAGCACCGCAGTGTCGCCATCTCCGAGGAGCTGTCGCGCCGCCTGGCCGACGAGGACCGGATGGCCGTCAAGGTCGTACACCGCGATCTCGGGCGGGAATAGCGAGGGGTCTCTTGTCGCGGGCGGTGTGACACGGAAAGCTGATGGGTCACCATGTTCCGGTCTGGAAGGGAAGTGGGCCATTTGCGTGCGGTAGCGCTCGGGGGCGGGCAGGGGTTGCACGCGACGCTGAGCGCGTTACGGCGGATCACCGACGACGTGACCGCCGTGGTCACCGTGGCCGACGACGGGGGCTCCTCGGGTCGGCTGCGGCGGGAGTTGGGGTTGCTTCCGCCGGGTGATCTCCGCAAGGCGTTGGCGGCACTCGCCGACGACGAGAATCCGTTGTGGCGCACGCTGTTCCAGCACCGGTTCGGGGGAACCGGGGCGCTGGCCGGCCACGCGATCGGCAACCTCGTGCTCGCCGGGCTGGTGGAGGTGCTGGGCGATCCGGTCGCGGCGCTGGACGAGGCCGGCCGCCTGCTCGGGCTGCGCGGGCGGGTGCTGCCCATGTGCACCGAGCCGCTCGACATCGAGGCCGACGTCGACGGGCTCGACGAGAACCTGCACGCCGTGCGGCGCATCCGTGGACAGGTGGCGATCGCCACCACGCCCGGCCGGGTCCGGCGCATCCGGCTGCACACGGCCGGCATGCCCGACTCGACGCCGACCGCGTGCCCGGCGGCCGTGCGCGCCGTGCTCGACGCCGACGTCGTGCTCCTCGGCCCCGGCTCCTGGTTCACGAGCGTCCTGCCGCATCTGCTGGTCCCGGAGCTGCACGAAGCGCTGATCGAGACGTCGGCCGCCCGCATCGTGGTACTGAACATGGTCCCCCAACCGGGGGAGACCGCGGGTTTCTCCCCGGAGCGCCATCTCGACGTACTCTGCGAGCACGCACCTCGTCTCCGGGTCGACGCGGTGATCGCCGACGCCGACTCGGTGTCCACGCCGGACCGGCTCCGACGTGCGGCGGAGTCACTCGGCGCGACCCTGCGGCTGGAGGCGGTGTCGTCGGCGAAGATGCGTGAACGACATGATCCGGACGCGCTCGCCGACAGTCTCCGGAGCGCACTCGAGGCGGTCCGGTCGGGTGACAGGGCGCGCGACCGGCGTTGATGGTGGGATATACCCCTGCCAGCACGTCCGGCTCCATGGGAGGGAGCAGGTCGATGCGGGGTAGTGGGAGAAGAGGAGGAGGGGCCTCGTGGCGATGACCGCGGCGGTCAAGGACGAGCTGAGTCGATTGGCTGTGTCGAAGACCTGTTGCCGACGTGCGGAGGTGTCATCCCTGCTGCGGTTCGCCGGCGGGTTGCACATCGTCGGCGGACGCGTGGTGGTGGAGGCTGAGCTGGATACGGGCGCGGCCGCACGGCGGCTGCGCAAGGAGATACACGACCTGTACGGCCACTACGCCGACGTGCACGTGCTCGCATCCGGGGGGTTGCGCAAGGGCACCAGGTACGTCGTCCGGGTGGTCAAGGACGGTGACGGGCTGGCCCGTCAAACGGGTCTCCTGGATCCGCGCGGCCGCCCGGTGCGGGGGCTGCCGGCGCCGGTGGTGTCGGGTGGCGTCTGCGATGCGGAGGCCGCGTGGCGGGGTGCGTTCCTGGCGCACGGCTCGCTGACCGAACCGGGCCGCTCGTCCGCCCTGGAGATCACGTGCCCAGGCCCGGAAGCGGCGTTGGCCCTGGTGGGCGCCGCACGCCGGATGGGCATCCAGGCCAAATCGCGCGAGGTGCGCGGCGCTGATCGAGTGGTGGTCCGCGACGGCGACGCCATCGGGGCCATGCTCACTCGCCTCGGCGCGCACACGTCGGTGCTGGCGTGGGAGGAGCGCCGGATGCGGCGCGAGGTCCGCGCGACGGCCAACCGGCTGGCCAACTTCGACGACGCGAATCTGCGCCGCTCGGCGAGGGCGGCAGTAGCGGCGGCGGCCAGGGTCCAGCGCGCGATGGAGATCCTGGGCGACACCGCTCCGGACCACCTGTCGGCGGCAGGCAAGCTACGCCTGTCCAACCGGCAGGCGTCCCTGGAGGAACTGGGCCAACTGTCCGACCCCCCGATGACCAAGGACGCGGTGGCCGGCCGCATAAGGCGCCTACTGGCGATGGCCGACAAGCGCGCGAAGGACATGGGCCTACCCGACACCGAGTCAGCGGTAACCCCAGAAATGCTGGAAGCCGAGGTCTAACACCCGCACGATGACCACTCCGGTCCCGCATGATGACCATTCCCGTCGCGCACAATGACCACTCCGGTCGTGCATGATTCCGCGGGCGCCGTGGTCGACACGCTGTGGTCGACACAGGGTGCGTGAATGGCCAACCTGGTCGACGGGAGTGGTCATCGTGGCCTGCGGGATCGGTCATCATGCACTACGGGACTGGTCATCATGCGCGACCGGAGTGGTCATCATGCGGGTGGGGATGGCGGTCGCTCGGGAAATTTCTGGCCGGGTGCGTATCTGGGGACGGGGGGTGCGCTCTTGTCTTCATGTAGGGGGGCGCTGGAGGCGGCGGGCCGGGGGAGGCTCACCGCCGGGGGGTAGCGGCACCTGATAGGTGAACCCGCCTGACTGCGTGGGGGTCAGTCAGGCGGGTTCGCCGCATGCGCGTGTTCAGAGTCCGAACTGATTCGATACAGTTAGCTGGCTCCCACGGCTCACTGCCTGCCGCGACGCGGGCGATAGGGTGGCCTTGGGCTGACAGAGGACATGAGCACGAGGAGACGCACGTGACGGTTCGGGTAGGCGTCAACGGCTTCGGTCGCATCGGCCGCAACTTCTGGCGCGCGGCGCAGGCCAGCGATCACGACATCGAGATCGTGGCATTCAACGACCTCGGCGACGTGGGCACCATGGCCCACCTGCTGAAGTACGACAGCGTTCTCGGGCGTCTCCCGCAGGAGGTGCGGGCGACCGACGAGGGCATCGAAATCGACGGCAAGACCATCAAGGCGCTCGCCGAGCGCGACCCCGGCAAGCTGCCGTGGAAGGACCTGGACGTCGATGTGGTCATCGAGTCCACCGGCTTCTTCACGAAGGCCGACGACGCTCGTCGCCACGTCGACGAGGGCGGCGCCAAGAAGGTCATCATCTCCGCCCCGGCCAAGGGCGAGGACCTCACGGTCGTCATCGGCGCGAACGAGCACCTCTACGACGGCTCGCAGACGATCATCTCCAACGCCTCCTGCACCACCAACTGCCTGGCCCCGCTGGCCAAGGTCCTTCACGATGCGTTCACCATCGAGAAGGGCCTGATGACCACGATCCACGCGTACACCCAGGACCAGAACCTGCAGGACGGCCCGCACAACGACCTTCGCCGGGCCCGTGCCGCCGCGCTGAACGTCGTGCCGACCTCCACCGGCGCCGCCAAGGCCATCGGCCTGGTGCTGCCGGAGCTGAACGGCAAGCTCGACGGTTACTCGCTGCGCGTGCCCGTGCCGACCGGCTCGATCACCGACCTGACGGTGGACCTCGGCAGGGACGTCACGGTGGACGAGGTCAACGCCGCCTACCGCGCGGCCGCGGACGGTCCACTCAAGGGCATCCTGCGCTACAGCGAGGACCCGATCGTGTCCTCCGACATCGTGACCGACCCGGCGTCGTGCATCTACGACGCGCCGATCACCAAGGTCATCGGCAACCAGGTCAAGGTCTACGGCTGGTACGACAACGAGTGGGGCTACTCGAACCGACTGGTCGACCTGACCGCGCTCGTCGCGTCGAAGCTCTGATGCGCACCCTCGACGACCTGGTCGCCGAGGGTGTCTCGGGTCGGCGCGTGCTGCTGCGCGCCGACCTGAACGTCCCACTCGACGGCCACGAGATCAGCGACGACGGCCGCATCCGCGCGTCGCTGCCCACGATCCGCAAGCTGACCGAGGCCGGTGCGCGGGTGGTCATCACCGCGCACCTTGGTCGACCCAAGGGCGCACCGGACCCGAAGTTCTCACTGGCACCGGTTGCCGGGCGGCTCTCGGCGCTGCTCCGTAAACCGGTGAAGTCGACGTTCGACCTGAACGCCAGGTCCACTGTGGACGTTCTGCGGGACGGCGAGGTGGCGGTGCTGGAGAACGTCCGGTTCGACCCGCGCGAGACCAGCAAGGACGACGCCGAGCGGGGTGAGCTGGCCGGTGAGCTGGCCGCGCTGGTCGGCGCGGACGGTGCGTTCGTCTCCGACGGTTTCGGTGTGGTGCACCGCAAGCAGGCGTCGGTGTTCGACGTGGCGCGGGTGCTGCCCGCCTACGCCGGCGATCTCGTGCAGGCCGAGCTGGAGGTGCTGCGCAAGCTGACCGGCAACCCCGACCGGCCCTACGTGGTGGCGCTCGGCGGCTCCAAGGTGTCCGACAAGCTCGCGGTCATCGAGTCGCTGCTGCCCAAGGTCGACCGGCTGCTGGTCGGCGGCGGCATGTGCTTCACGTTCATGGCCGCCGAGGGGCTCGGCATCGGTGACTCGCTGCTCGAGGCCGACATGATCGACACGTGCAAGCGGCTGCTGGCCGAGGCCGGCGACAAGATCATGTTGCCGTCCGATGTGGTCATCGCCGACGAGTTCTCGGCCGACGCCAACACCGAGAGCGTGCTCGCGGCGAACATGCGCGAGCACTGGAAGGGCCTGGACATCGGCCCGATCACGGCCGAGCGGTACGGCGAGGTGCTCAAGCAGGCGGGCACCGTGTTCTGGAACGGGCCGATGGGCGTGTTCGAGCTGGCCCCGTTCGCCGAGGGCACGCGGACGGTCGCACAGTCCATAGTGGACGCAACGACGATGCTCGACCCTGCAAGCAGGTCTTCGGGCGCGTACAGTGTGGTGGGTGGCGGGGACTCCGCGGCCGCCGTGCGTGCGCTCGGAATGCCCGAGGGCGGCTTCTCGCACATCTCGACCGGCGGCGGTGCGTCGCTGGAATTCCTGGAAGGCAAGGAACTTCCGGGTATCGCCGTCTTGGAGACCGCATGAGCAAGTCGCCGCTGATCGTCGGCAACTGGAAGATGAACCTCAAC
Organism: uncultured Actinomycetota bacterium; assembly: GCA_963826035.1. Classification (GTDB taxonomy): domain Bacteria; phylum Actinomycetota; class Actinomycetes; order Mycobacteriales; family Pseudonocardiaceae; genus Actinophytocola. The sequence continues at coordinate 381,609 of CAWGVZ010000015.1, forward strand.
CACCTCGAGGCCATCGCACTGGTTCAGAAGATCGCGTTCTCGTTGCCGGACAAGTACTTCGCGAAGGTCGACGTGGCGGTGCTGCCGCCGTTCACCGACATCCGCAGTATTCAGACGATGGTGGACGGCGACAAGCTGAAGGTCCGCTACGGCGCGCAGGACGTGTCGAAGTTCGACTCGGGCGCGTACACGGGCGAGGTGTCCGGGCCGATGCTCGCCAAGCTCGGCTGTTCGTATGTGACGGTCGGGCACTCCGAGCGCCGCGAGTACCACGACGAGACCGACGAACTGGTGAACGGCAAGGTCAAGGCCGCGCTGAAGAACGACGTCTCGCCGATTCTGTGTATCGGGGAGAAGCTCGACGTACGCGAGGCCGGTACTCATGTGGAGTACACGACCGACCAGCTGATCGCCGGGCTCAAGGGCCTGAAGACCGAGCAGGTGTCGAAGGTCGTGGTGGCGTATGAGCCCGTGTGGGCCATCGGCACCGGCCGGGTGGCCACCCCGGCCGACGCGCAGGAGGTCTGCGCCGCCATCCGGGCGAAGCTGGCGGAGAAGTACGGCGAGGAGATCGCCTCCGGCGTGCGCATCCTGTACGGCGGTTCCGTGAAGTCCGGCAACATCGCTGAGTTAGTGAAGCAGAACGACATCGACGGTGCCCTGGTGGGCGGCGCCAGCCTGGACGCAGAGGAGTTCACGAAGCTCTGCGCCCTGGCGGCCGGCGGCCCACTGCCGTGACCCGGTGCCTGAGGCGCTCGCCGCGGCGAACGCCTCAGGTCTGGTAGAGCAGCGGCCGTTGTGGCGCCACTTCCGGCGGCGGCTGCATGAGCACTCCGATCAGCGGCTCGAGCACCGTTCTGGCGTCGGCACAACTTTTCGCGGTGACCTGCGCCCGGAGAACATCGCTCCCGTCGAAGGAATAGGGCGAGTCCATCGGTCCCGCCGCCCATTCGGCGTCGCACATGCTCTTCGCCGGGTGGTCGCTGAACCACACCTGCGTGCCGGCGATCGGTTCAGCCCGCCACGGTGTGGCTCCCGGCGATTCGGTCCCCGAGGTGCCGGGCTCTCCGGCCTGGAACGAGAATCTGGCGCCGTTGCTCGTGTCGGTGCAGGACGCGCTGTCGAACGTCTCTTCGTACCTGTCGGGCGTCCCGCCGTGGGTGGCTATCAGCGCATCGCACGGACCCCAGCGAGGCGCGGCCCGCACCTGGCCGGGATCATCGAGCGTCGTGACGACCGCGGCCGCAACCGACTCCGCGAGATCGCAGGGACTCGTCGTCGCCGCAGGGTCGCTTGCGCGTAGCTCGAGCGCCGTTTCCGGGCTGACCGGCAGGGAGACGTCGCATTGGTTCGGGTGAGTATCGTCGACGAACGCTGTGGCGCCGTTCAGTTCCCCTCGGCGTTCAGAGCCGTTGTAGTTAGTCGGCTGGGGCCAGAGATCGAAGACACTGAGGCTGACGAGGATGGTGCCGGTCTGGTCAGCGGCGAGCGAACAGCGTGCTGGGAATATCAGGCTGGGCTCGGGGCCCGCCGACGGCGGTGTGATCAGACCCGCCGACGCGGCGAGCAGCAACTCGCAGGTGTCCAGTTCCCGCAGCGCGGCCACTACGGCGGTTCTGTCCCGGTCGGCCAGTGTCTCGGCGGACGATGGTGGCGGTGACGGCGGGTCATCGCGTTGGTCCGGTTGATCCGGCTGGCCCGACGTGCAGCCCGTTAGAGTCAGCGCCATGAGGATGCTCACCGCAAACCTGCGCACGAGTGTCCGTTTGGTCATGGCATCGTCGCATACCTGGCGATGACTGTCTGGATCCTTGCGTCGCCAAAGGTTGCGAGCAATGAATCCAGCTTCAGGTTGATGCTGTTGATCTGTGCGGTCGCGTCCGCCAGTATCGCCGCCTGGACGTCCAGATGCGACTTCGCCAGGTCTTTCCACCAGAGTCCGCTGATGGTCTTCGATTCGCGCTGCACCGTGGTGTCGTCGATCCCGGTCACTGTTGCCGAGAACATGGCGCTCCACAACGCCGCGGCCGTGGTGTACGCGACCGGTGTGGCTGCTCCGCCAGTGATGAAGGCGGCCGCGACCGACGCGATTGTGCCGAGAAGGACGCCAACGAAATCGAAGGAAACACCGGATTCAGCTCTGGTGTCGAACTTCTCCTGGAACGCGTCGGCCGTGGTCTTCGCGGCCGCGTTCAGGTTGTCCCGCGCCCCCTTGATGATCGCGGCATACTCCGGGCCGCACCCGGAAAAGTCTCTGGCGATCTCGGTGAGCACGTAGGCGGCGCTGGAGAACTCCGTGAGGAACTTGTTCGCGGCGTCCCTGGCGGTGCCACTCCACTCTTCCGGGGTCGGGAAATTCTGCTGCAGAGCGTTGACCTCGCTGCCGCCGAAGTAGCGGAAGTTCATCAGGCCGGCCGCGCCGTGGCTCAGCGGGCTGTCCGGTCGCTCGACCTCTTGGGTGGCCACCGCCGCGAGCCCGTCGAGGAACTGGGAAATGTAGAAGCCCTCGATGACCGACTCGTAGGGGTACTCGGCGTGCACGGACCCGGTGGGGTTCATGATGTAATCGCGGGTCGGTTTCTCGATCTTCTCGTCGGCGTAGATGACGGTTCGGTCGTGGTCGTGCTCCTCCGGGTGGAGGAGCCACTCGATCCACGACGCCAGGAGGGCGGCGTTCGTGCCGAGTCGCCCAGCGTCGATTCCCGTCTTCGCGAGGTACTCGATATTTCCGGCCGGCGAGGGGTCTCGCCCCGGTCGGGCGGGGTCAACGGCCCGCTCCTTCTTGTCCGGTCGAGAAGTCCGCGGCGAGGCTGTCGAACCGGGTGACGTTGCTCGCCTCGAAGTTGGCGTACTCGGATCGTGTCTCGGCGAAGTTCGTGGCCATGATCTCGAGCTGATTCCTGATGGCCGTGTTCGCCCGGTTGAACTGGTGGAACAGCTGACTGTACTTCGACACGAAGTTTCCACATGCCTCGGTGAACTCGGCGGCACTGGTGTGCTCGGAGTGCCCGGTCAGCTGCTTCTTCGCGGCGTCGTCCGCGGCGAAATCGCCGTTCGCCATGTGCTGTTCGGTCGTCTTGTACGCGGTGATCGCCTGGCTGAGTGTCTGGATGAACAGATCGATCGCGGCCAGCTTTACGTGAAACCCCTGCATGGGCCCTCCCCCAAGAGTGCGCATCGTCTTTCCGGCATCACGCTAGCCAGGTCGCGCGGTTGGTGGGGGTGGATTCGTCGGAACTCCCCGTGCAGGATTTCTTGCGGACGGTGATAACGGGCGTCAGGTGAGTCGCTGTTCGAGCCGGAACTCCACCAGTTCGCCGGCCTTGCTCTTGGCCTTGCACAGCGCCGCCCGGATGGGCAGCCAGTGCGGGCCCGAGCCGGACGGCATGAGCGTTGCCGCGAAGGGGTTGGCCGTCGATCGTTCCCGTGACCTTCACGGCCTTTCGCGTCCCGAGCAGTTCCGCCGAATCCGGCACGGTCACGTAGGTGGCGAACGAGCCGTCCTTCTCGATGGGTGCGGTGAACGTGTGGTCGAGCCCTGTCGTCGCTGTCATCACCGCCTCCTGCGTGGTCGGTCGGAGGTAGTGACTCCCGCCGCGGCGCGGAATCGTCGCCGCGGCGGGAGGTCCGCTAGAACGGCGTGATGGTCACGGTGATCGACGTGGGGGACGGGTCCTCGATGTAGGACGCGTGCTCGCACACGTCGTCGAAGGCGAAGCCGTATGCCTTACCGTCCACCGTGTTCTCGTGCATGATCCGCGAGTAGTGGTTGGTCGGCTCGCGCCGGTAGTACGCGCCGGGGTCGGTCACGGGCTGGGCGCCCGTGTCGGTCAGCACCGACCGGTTGAAACCCGCCCCCAGCGTCGCGGCCACCGGGCCCGTGACGCCGTCGTTCGGGGCGGCCAGGGCGCCGTCGCAGAACAGGACGTCCCGCGTGCTGGGCTTGGTGAACGGGCGGACGCCGCCATCGAAGGTGAACGTGTCGCCCGAGACCTGGCCGGTGAACGTGTTCGCCCCGGCCGTCACGGTCATGGTGTTCGAGCGGTAGTGGTTCCAGACCTCGTCGACGTAGCCGGCGAAGAAGTCCGTGGCGAACCGGCCGGCGTCCAGGCCGTGGCCCGGCGCGATGACCCGGAGATCCTCCAGGACCAGCCGCTCGAACCCCGACTGCCCGGCCAGCGCCGCGAACACCGCAGCGCGGCCGCCGTCCCGCAGCCGGCCGGTCGTCTGCTGATGCGCGCCGGACAGCGAGATGGCGAGCGGTACCGACAGCATGTCGACCATGGTGGTGTTGCAGTGCATGCCGGCCGCGTCGTAGGTGAACTCCGCGCAGTCGTGCAGGATCGGGTAGTTGGGATCCGACGCCACCCAGCCGGCCGGGTAGGCGAGCGCGTTGCCCTGGTTGGCCTTGAACTTCAGCTTCTCGCCGATCGCCAGGTAGATCCGGCCGGACATGCCCTGCGGCAGGCTGAGCGTGGTGCCGCCGCCGTCGACCGGGATGGCGTAGTCGGTGTAGCCGTCCGGGCCGTTGTCCGACGTCGAGACGGGGACCAGTTGGCCGTCGGCCGACAGGCGGCACTGCTGGCCGGTGGCCAGGTTCGTGCCGACCACGTAGGTCCACGCCGGTCCACGGCCGGACTCGTTGGCCAGGGTGAGCGACATGGGTGCCTGCGCCGCAGACGCGAGATGGTGGGCCGCGAGCGGAACGCCGACGGACGCCGCCGCGAGCCCCCCGAGGAACGAGCGACGAGTGATCATGGGCGTGTTCTCCTTCCAACTGTGTCCATTGCGGACACTCGGAGGCCACGCGGATCTTCTGTCTAACCAGTCCCGGGGAGAGTATTGACCAGTTTGTTCTCGTGCGCAACAATCTCGGCACGATGCCCGGGGGCACTGTGTAACCGGGCCCCGGCACCAGGTAACCTGTGACTTCGATCGTGCTGACGCGCGGACACCAGGTCGACAGCGAGGGTGAAATGGTTCTAGCTCTGCAGATTGGTCTGATCGCCACCAGCCTGCTGCTTATCCTGCTGGTTCTACTGCACCGGGGCCGCGGTGGCGGCCTCTCGTCGCTGTTCGGCGGCGGCATGCAGTCGAGCCTGTCCGGGTCGAGCGTGGCGGAGAAGAACCTGGACCGGGCGACGTTGTTCATCGGCTCCATCTGGCTGATCTGCGTCATCGGACTTGGCCTGCTCATCAAGGTCGTCTAGGCCTTTTCGCTTTCCGTGCGGATCACCGCACGTCTGACAAATTTCCCGCTTGAATCACCTGTGGGGGTGTGAGAGTCGATGGCTGGTGGAAGTGCGATTCGAGGAACTCGAGTCGGCGCTGGGCCCATGGGAGAGTCGGAGCGGGGTGAGTCGGCCCCGCGCCGCCGGGTTTCCTACTGGTGCGCCAACGGGCACGAGTCGAAGCCCTTCTTCGCGCTCGACGCGGAGGAGCCCGACTCGTGGGACTGCACGCGCTGCGGGCTGCCCGGTGGTCGTGACGAGCAGGAGCCGCCCAAGGCCCCCCGTAACGAGCCGTACAAGACGCACCTTGCGTACGTGAAGGAGCGTCGTTCGGACGCCGACGGCGAGGCGATCCTCGCCGAGGCGTTGGCGAAGCTGCGCAAGAGGCGCGAACTCTGAGGCTGAACCACTGACTGAGGCCGCCAACCCGGAATCCGGGTGGGCGGCCTCAGTCATGCCTCGATCTTGTCCTCAGGTGACCAGGGGATAGGTGGCCGACACCCGGAAGCCGCCCTCCGAGGTGGGTCCGGCCTGGAAGGTCCCGCCGAGCAGTCCGGCCCGCTCCCGCAGGCCGAGGAGCCCGTGGCCGCCCGACGGCAGTTCCGGCAGCCGGACACCGGCACGGCCGTTGCGAACCTCGACCAGCACCGTGTCCTTCTCCGTGTGCACCCGCACGAACGCCCGCGCGCCCGCCGCGTGCTTGCGGACGTTGGTCAGCGCCTCCTGGACCGTCCGGTAGACGGCCTGGGACACCGGATGCGGCATTCGCGCGGTCTCGGCCTCGATGTCCAGCGCGACCGGCACGGCCTCGCTGCGGAAGTTGCGCACCAGGTCGTCGAGCTCGTCGAGGCCCGGTGCCGCGTCGTCGCCGGCGTCGCCGGACCGCAGTACCCCGACCAGGTTCCGCAGCTCCTCCAGCGTGCGGGTGCTCAGCTCGCGGATGGTGGTGGCCGCCCGGCGGGCGTCCACCTCGTCGGAGGACACCTGCAGCGCGCCCGCCTGCATGGCGATCAGCGTGACCTGGTGGCTGACCACGTCGTGCATCTCGCGGGCCAGCTTCGCGCGCTCGGCGGCGCGCACGGTCTCGGCCAGCAGCCGCTTCTCGCGTTCCCGGCTGGACGCCAGCTCACGGATCCGGGCGGACAGCTCGTGGCGGGCGGCCATGAGCAGGCCGATGGCCACCGGCATACCCGCGATGATCACCGCCCAGATGACGTTCAGGACCTGCTCGCGCCAGTTCAGCGCGAAGAACTTGTCGAGCGGCCAGCGGACGTACCCGCAGAAGAAGACCAGGACGGTGCCGACCACCAGGTGCCACGACAACAGCCGGCGCCGGTGCCTGGCGAGCGAACCGAGCGCGATCATGGCGGCGAGCTGGGACCAGCCGGTCATGAAGCCGGGCACCGTGACCAGAACGGCCAGGAACGGCACGTGCCGGCGCATCACCATGGCCGCCACCGCCACCCAGGACAGCCAGATCGAGTACGTGGGGGCGTCCTCGGGGATCACCAGCCACACGTCGAGCACGGCGAGGACCACGGCGAACACGTCCGAGGCGATGCCTCTGGCCCGCGGGCTCGCCCGCAGCGCGGTGAGTACCACCCGCGGATGAGGCAGCAGGCGGACGTCGTCGAGCGGCTCGGCACGGCCGATCTTCTGGGGATACGTGGACGCGACCAGGGCGGAACCTCCAGTCTCGGTGCGGGCGTCGTCGGCTTCCACCGGTGCCGTCCGCATGGGCGGCTCATGCGAGCCGTCCCGCTGTCGCGGCAGCTCGGTACCGGCGGGCACGCGGTGGCGTGCCCCGGCCGGTTGGTGCTGATGCCGTGGCGACATTGAGTCGGCCTCCCTCCGGAGTTGTGCTCCGTTACCCAAGGAGACAGCCCGATCGTCCGGTCGGGACGAAGGGTTACAGATGAATGTGCTGGAGCAAATCACCAGTTGCCGAAATACCTCCACCCAGCCCACCGACGATTCCCCCACCCGCACCCACCCACCCGGCACGATGACCACTCCGGTCACCCATGATGACCGTTCCGGCACCGCATGATGACCGTTCCGGCACCGCATGATGACCGCTCCGGCACCGCATGATGACCGCTCCGGTCACCCATGATGACCACTCCGGCACCGCATGATGACCGTTCCAGTACCTCGCGATTACATTCCGGCGCCGCGAAGACCGCGCCGGCCGACCCCGCAAGCCGAGTCAGCCACCCAGGCACGCCGAGTCAGCCGCTCAAGCCCGCCGAGTTGGCCACCGGGGCATGTCGAGTCGGCCGACGGCGTATGTCGAGTTGGCCACTCCGACGCCTTTGTGCCACAGGGACAGAACCGGTCGTGACCTGCGCCGACACCCGCGTCTATGCCTCGATGCAGGGAAAGCGTCGTTCACTGCGGTCAACGCGGTGAAGGCGTCGTTCCCTGCACGATAGCCAGCCTCCCGCGCAGTCGGCTTCGTCTGCCCGGAGGCTGACTTGACCTGCGCTGGTGGTGGACTCGGTGTGTATGGGTGGCGGACTCGGCCTGCGCCAACGGCCGACTCGGCATGCCTGGGTGGCGGACTCGACATGCCTGGGTGGCGATTCGGGTGACCGGAGTGGCCATCGTGGGCGACGGGAACGGTCATCATGGGGGACCGGAGTGGTCATCATGCGGTGCTGGGGTGGTTGTCAGGCGGGGGGTTGGGACATGCCTGGGGCCTTTGAGGCTGCTGGGCGGTCCAGGAGCCAGAGGGTGCGGCGTTTGCCGCGGGCGCCCGCGGCGGGGAGGGCTACTTCGCCCGCGCCGCCGAGGGCCATGGCCACGGCGGCTGCCTTGCTCGCACCCGTGGTCATCAGCCACACCTCGCCCGCGCGGCGGATGGCCGGCAGCGTCAGGCTGATCCGCACCGGCGGGGGCTTCGGGCAGCCGTGCACGGCCACCACCGACAAGTCCTGCTCGTACACGGCCGGGGAGCTGGGAAAGATCGACGCCGTGTGGCCCTCCTCGCCGACGCCGAGCATGCAGACGTCGAAGCTGGGCGCCGGGTAGTGGTCCTCCGGCTGGGCCGCGGCGGCGAGCGTCTCGGCGTAGGCCTCGGCCGCCGCCTCCGCGTTGTCGCCGAACTCGCCGTCCGACGGGGCCATCGCGTGGATCCGCGACGGCTCCACCGGCACGTGGTCGAGCAGCGCCTGCCGCGCCTGGGTCTCGTTGCGCTCCGGGTGACCGGCCGGCAGGAACCGCTCGTCGCCCCAGTAGAAGTCGACCCGGGACCAGTCGACCGCGTCGCGGGCCGGCGCCGCCCGCAGTTGCTCCAGCACGGCCGTGCCGGTCCGGCCGCCGGTCAGCACGACCGACGCCGAACCCCCGGCGGCCTGCACGTCGACCAGCCGGGTAACGAGCCGTGCCGCCGTGGCCGCCGCCAGCAGCGCCGGGCTGCCGTACACCACGATCTGCGGGGTGCTCACGGCGTGGCCTTGGCCTTGGCGGTCCTCTTGGCGGCAGCGGGCGCCTTGCCAGCGGGCGCCTTGCCACCGTTCGACGGCGTGCTCCGGCGCCCGGCGCGGTCGATCTTGCCGAGTGCCTTCAGCGCGGACTCGTAGATCTCGTCCGGGTCGAGGCGGCGCAGTTCCTCTGCGATGCAGTCGCGGACCTGCCGCCGCTGCAACGCCACCCGGCGCTCCGGTTGACCGGGCTGGGTAAGGAGGCCGACTGTCCCGTCCGGACGGTGCAGCTCGATGTTGCCCGACCGGCGTTCCAACTCGACGGTCACGATCCCGTGCCCGCTCTTGGCCTTCAGCCGCCGCACCGGCAGCCGCAGCCGCGCCGCGAGCCACGCGGCCAACAGGTCGGCCGACGGCGAGTCGCCCTCGCCGCTGACCGTCGCGGCCGTGACCTTCTCATACGGCGGCAGATCCAGCGCCGACGCCAGTACCGCGCGCCACAGCGTGAGCCGGGTCCACGCGAGGTCCGTATCACCGTTCGCATAGGCCTTCGCGCGTGATTCCAAGGCCCTGGTGGGGTTTCGTTCACTGGCCGCGTCGGTGATGCGGCGGGTGGCGAGCTTGCCGATCGAGTCCTTCTCCGGCGACACGGGCGCCTCGAACGGCCACCACGCCACCACCGGCGCGTCCGGCAGCAGCATCGGCACCACGCAGCTCGCGCCCTCGTTGGCCAGCGCGCCGTAGAGCCGCAGCACCACGACCTCGCTGGCGCCGGCGTCGCCGCCGACCCGGATCTGCGCGTCGAGCCGCGGCGCCGCCTTTTTCGCGCCGCGCGCCACCACGATCACCCGGCAGGGGTGCTCGCGGCTGGCGTGGTTGGCCGCGTCGATGACCTCTTCCGTGCGCTCGCTGTCGTCGGTGACGATCACGAGGGTGAGCACTCGGCCGATGGTGTTGGCACCACCCTGCTCGCGCAGGTGCACGAGTTTGCTGTTCACCTGCGACGTGGTGGTGGCGGGCAGGTCGATGATCACGGACGCCTCCAGTGTCGGCCCGTGCGGGCCAGCATCTTGGTCGCCGACTCCGGGCCCCACGTGCCCGCCGAGTACGGCTCCGGCTTGCCGCCGGTCCGCCAGGACCGCAGCACCGGGTCGAGAATCTCCCAGGACAGCTCGACCTCGTCGTTCATGGGGAACAGCGACGGTTCGCCGAGCAGCACGTCGAGGATCAGCCGCTCGTAGGCCTCCGGAGAGGACTCGGTGAACGAGTGGCCGTAGCTGAAGTCCATGTTCACGTCCCGGACCTCCATGGTGGAGCCGGGCACCTTCGAGCCGAACCGCATGGTCACACCCTCGTCCGGCTGAACCCGGAACACCAGGGCGTTCTGCCCGAGTTCCTCAGTGGACGTCGCGTCGAACGGCAGGTGCGGTGCCCGCTTGAAGATCACCGCGATCTCCGTGACCCGGCGGCCCAGCCGCTTGCCGGTGCGCAGATAGAACGGCACCCCCGCCCAGCGGCGGGTGTCGACCGCCAGCTCGATGGCCGCGAACGTCTCGGTGATCGAGTCCTTGGCGAAGCCGCCCTCCTGCAGCAGGCCGGGCACCTTCTGCCCGCCCTGCCAACCACCCGTGTACTGGCCGCGCGCCGTGGTCTCCGGGAACGGCCCCACCGGCTTGGTGGCGGCGAGGATCTTCGCCTTCTCCGCCCGGACGGCCTTGGGGTCGAACGAAACCGGCTCCTCCATGGCCACCAGCGCGAGCAGCTGCAGCAGGTGGTTCTGGATCACGTCGCGGGCGGCGCCGATGCCGTCGTAGTACCCCGCGCGCCCACCGAGTCCGATGTCCTCGGCCATGGTGATCTGCACGTGGTCGACGTAGTTGCCGTTCCAGATCGGCTCGAACAGCTGGTTCGCGAACCGCAGCGCCAGGATGTTCTGGACGGTCTCCTTGCCGAGGTAGTGGTCGATGCGGAACACCGACTCCTCGGGGAAGACGTCGTTCACGATCTTGTTGAGGTGCTTGGCGCTCGTGAGGTCGTGGCCGAACGGCTTCTCGATCACCACCCGGCGCCACGCGTTCGGGTCCGGCGCGGCGAGCCCGGTGCGGGCCAGCTGCTTGATGACCGTGGGGAACGCGGCCGGCGGCACCGACAGGTAGAACGCGTGGTTGCCGGCCGTGCCGCGTACCTGGTCGAGGTCCGCGACCGTCGCGACCAGGTTGTCGAACCCCGCGTCGTCGTCGAAGGTACCGGACACGAACCGGCACCCCTCGGCCAGCCGGTCCCAGACCGCCTGCCGGAACGGGGTGCGCGCGTGCTCCTTGACCGCGTCGTGCACCACCTTCTCGAAGTCCTCGTCGGCCCAGTCCCGCCTGGCGAACCCGACCAGCGAGAAGCCCGGCGGCAGCAGCCCCCGGTTCGCCAGGTCGTAGATGGCCGGCATCAACTTCTTACGGGACAGGTCGCCGGTCACCCCGAAGATCACCAGGCCGCAGGGCCCGGCGATCCTGGGCAGCCTCTTGTCCCGCTCGTCCCGCAGCGGGTTGTTCCAGGTGCGAGTCACCCGCCAACCTCCTGAATGGCTTTCACCAGATGGGCAAGACCGGCGGCCCGGTCGGTGAAGTGCAGCCGCAGCACCGGGCGGCCGTGGTCGGCGAGCACCTGACCGTCGCCGAGTGCCTGGGCCAACTGCAGGACGCCGAGGGTGTACGGCCGGCCGGGCACCTGGATGTCCTCCTCGACGGCTCCCGTGATCTGCAGGAACGCGCCGTTCTGGTGACCACCCTTGTGGTACTGGCCGGTGGAGTGCAGGAACCGCGGCCCCCAGCCGAACGTGGTGTACACGCCCGCCCGCTTGGCGATCTCGACCCGCAGCAGCACGGCCGACGCGTCGGTCAGCCGGTCGAGGTAGGTCTGGACCGAGATGTAGCCGAACTCCGGGGTACCGGCGAACAGTGCCCGGATCGCGTCGCCGAGCGAGGCGGCGCCGTCGGGCAGCAGTCCGGCCGAGGCGTGCACCTCGACCGGACCGTCCACAAAGGCCGGTGGAGCGGAGTCGGACGACGGCGAGTCGAGCAGCGATCGCGCGGCCTTCTTGGCGGCCTCCACGTCCGGCTGGTCGAACGGGTTGATCCCGAGCACCCGGCCGACGATCGCCGTGGTGTACTCCCACAACAGGAACTGACCGCCGAGCCCGCCCTCGGAGCTGAGCAGCGCGCCGTTCGTGGCCTCGCCGATGGCCACCGGGGTGGCGTCGGAGTGCGCGTCGTTGAAGTCGGGCGAGTCCGGGCTCTCGACGACCACCGGCAGCAGGCCGGTGCCGTTCTTGCCGGTGGACTCCGCGATCAGCTGCTCGGCCCAGTCGCCGAACCCCTTGATGCCGGAGCCCGTGTCGGCGAGAACCACCTTCTCCGCACCCCGTGCGTGTGCCCCGCCCAGCGCGGCGGCCAGCACGAGCGCCGGGTTCTCCGTGCTGTCCACGGACAGGAAGGTGGCCGCGGCCGCCGCCTCGTCGAGCAGCTGCCCGACGTCGGCGCCGGCCAGTCCCGACGGCACCAGGCCGAACGCGGTGAGCGCCGAGTAGCGCCCGCCGACGTTGGGATCGGCGGCGAACACGCGCCGGTAGCCGGCCTCCTTCGAGGCCGCTTCGAGCGGCGAGCCGGGGTCGGTCACCACGACGATCCGCGACGCGGCGTCGATGCCCTCCTCGGCGAACGCCCGCTCGAAGATCCGCCGGTGGCTGTCGGTCTCCACAGTGGACCCCGACTTGGACGACACCACGAGCACCGTGCGGGTGAGGTCGCCGTCGAGCGCGTCGGCCACCTGTCCGGGATCGGTGGTGTCGAGCACCACCAGCGGCACCCCGGCCGTGCGGGTGATCACCTCAGGAGCGAGCGACGAGCCGCCCATCCCCGCGAGCACCACCCGGTCGACGCCCTCGGCGTGCAGTTCGGCTCGCAGCGCCTCGATCTCGGCCACCAGCGGCCGCGAGGTCTCGTGCAACGTGGTCCACGACAACCTGATGGACGCCTCGGCCTCGGCCTCCTGGCCCCACAGCGTGGGGTCCTGGGCGGCCAGCCGCGACGCGACCCGCTCCTCGGCCAGCCGCCTGGCGAGCGGGATCGCGTCGTCGATGAGCCGTTGCCGACCCTCGAACTTGTCCTTCAGCAGTTGTTCGAACTTCTCGACGATGCCTGCCGCGTCCGGCGGGAGCGGCAGGTCGTTCGGCTCGGTCATATGAGTTGTTCAGCTCCCCGCCGCAGCCAGCTGCGCCTTGACCGAGTCGAGCAGCTCCGTCCAGGATTTCTCGAACTTCTCCACGCCCTCGTTCTCCAAGGTGATGAACACGTCGTCGATGTCGATGCCCGCGGCGCTCAGCTGGTCGAACACCTGCTGGGCCTGCGCCGCGGTGCCGGTCACCGTATCGCCGCGGAGGTCGCTGTGCTCGGCAACCGCGTTCAGCGTGTCCTCCGGCATGGTGTTGACCGTGTCGGTCACCACCAGCTCGTCGACGTACAGCGTGGGGGAGTAGTCCGGGTTCTTCACACCCGTGGATGCCCACAGTGGACGCTGCGGCCGGCCTCCCACGGCCGCCCAGCGGTCGGTGCCGAAAGTTTCCTGGAACGCCGCGTACGCGAGCCGCGCGTTGGCCACGGCCGCCTTGCCCCGCAACGCCTTGGCCTCATCCGTGCCGATCGCGTCGAGCCGCTTGTCGACCTCGGTGTCCACCCGGGACACGAAGAACGAGGCGACCGAGTGGATCTGCGCGACATCGTGGCCGTTGGCCTTCGCCTGCTCCAGGCCGGCGATGAAGGCGTCCATCACCTCGCGGTAGCGCTCGACCGAGAAGATCAGCGTGACGTTGACGCTGACACCCTCCGCGAGCGTGCGGGTGATGGCCGGGATGCCCGCCTGGGTGGCCGGGATCTTGACCAGCAGGTTGGGGCGGTCGACCGTCTTCCACAGGTCGAGCGCCTCGGCCACCGTGCCGTCGGTGTCGTGCGCGAGCCGGGGATCGACCTCGATCGACACCCGGCCGTCCACGCCGCCGGTCGCCGCGTAGACGTCGCGGAACAGGTCGCAGGCATTGCGGATGTCGGTGGTGGTGATCTCCTTGACCGCGGCGTCGAGCGACGCGCCGCGCGCGGCCAGGTCGTTCACCTGGTCGTTGTAGTCCGCCGCCTTGGACAGCGCCTTGGCGAAGATCGTGGGGTTGCTGGTGACGCCGACCACGTGCTTGTCGCGGACCAGCCCGGCGAGATTGCCGGAGTTGAGCCGGTGCCTGGACACGTCGTCGAGCCAGATCGAGACACCCAGCTCGGACAGTTGAGCGAGTTTGTCGGTCATGCGAGCCTCTCCGTCTTCTGTAGTGAGTGGCGTGCCGCGGAGACGACCGCTTCGGCCGTGAAACCGAACTCCTTGAAGATCGTCTGGTAGTCGGCGGACGCGCCGAAGTGCTCGATCGAGACGATCTCGCCGGCGTCGCCGACGTAGCGGTACCAAGGCTGGGCGATGCCCGCCTCGACCGCGACGCGCGCGCGAACGGCGGGCGGGATCACCTGGTCGCGGTAGGACTGGTCCTGGGCCTCGAACAGCTCCTGGGACGGCATGGACACCACTCTCGTGGCAACACCGTCGTCCTCCAGGATCTTCCGTGCCTCGACGGCCAGCTGCAGCTCCGAACCGGTGGCGATGAGCACCACCTGCGGCACCCCGGCCGAGCTGTCGGCGAGCACGTAGCCGCCCTTGGCGACGCCCTGTGCCGCCTTGTCCTTCGTGCCCTCGAGCACCGGCAGGTTCTGCCTGGTCAGCGCGAGGCCGACCGGGGCGTCGTGCTGTTCGAGGATGGCGCGCCACGCGGCCGCCGTCTCGTTCGCGTCACCCGGGCGCAGCACGACCAGGCCGGGGATGGCGCGCAGCGCGGCCAGGTGCTCGATCGGCTGGTGGGTCGGACCGTCCTCGCCGAGACCGATCGAGTCGTGCGTCCACACATAGGTGACGGGCAGCTTCTGCAGTGCGGCGAGCCGCACGGGCGGGCGCATGTAGTCGGAGAACACCAGGAACGTGGCGCCGTAGGGCCGGGTCGGGCCGTGGAGCACGATCCCGTTGAGGATCGAACCCATGGCGTGCTCGCGCACTCCGAAGTGGAGCGTGCGGCCGTACGGGTTGGCCTGCCATTCCTTTGTGGACGCCGCCTCGGGGCCGAACGAGTCGGCGCCCTTCATGGTGGTGTTGTTGCTCTCCGCCAGGTCCGCCGAACCGCCCCACAACTCGGGCAGCACGTCGGCCAGCGAGTTCAGCACCTCGCCGGACGCCTTGCGGGTGGCGATGCCCTTCGGGTCCGGATCCCAGCTGGGCAGCGCGTCGGCCCAGCCGTCGGGCAGCCGGTAGGCCGAGGCGCGGTCGAGCAGCGCCTTGCGCTCCGGGTTGTCCTTGGCCCACAGGTCGAAACCCTCGTCCCACGCGGCGCGGGTCTGCTTGCCGCGGTCGGCGACCGCGCGGGTGTGCGCCAGCACCTCCGGCGCCACCTCGAACGACTTCTCCGGATCGAAACCGAGGATCTTCTTCACCTCGGCCACCTCGTCGGCGCCCAGCGCCGCGCCGTGTGCCTTGCCGGTGTTCATCTTGTTCGGCGCCGGGAAGCCGATCACCGTGCGCAGCAGGATGAACGACGGCCGCGCGGTCTCGGCGCGGGCGGCGTCGAGCGCCGCCGTGATGGCCACGACGTCCTCGCCGCCCTCGATCACCTGGACGTGCCAGCCGTAGGCCTCGTAGCGCTTGGCTGTGTCCTCGGACAGCGCGATGTTCGTGTCGTCCTCGATGGAGATCTTGTTGTCGTCGTAGATCACCGTGAGGTTGCCGAGCTCCTGGCGACCCGCGATCGACGACGCCTCGGAGGTGACGCCCTCCTCGATGTCGCCGTCGGAGGCGATCACGTAGACCTGATGGTCGAACACGCTCTCGCCCGGCGCGGCGTCCGGGTCGAACAGGCCGCGCTCGCGGCGGGCGGCCATGGCCATGCCGACGGCGGAGGCCAGGCCCTGGCCGAGCGGGCCGGTGGTGATCTCGACGCCGGCCGTGTGCCCGTGCTCCGGGTGGCCGGGGGTCTTGGAACCCCAGGTGCGCAGCGCCGCGATGTCGTCGATCTCCAGGCCGTAGCCGGAGAGGAACAGTTGCAGGTACAGCGTGAGGCTGGAATGCCCGGCGGACAGGACGAACCGGTCGCGGCCGATCCAGTCCGGGTCGCTCGGGTCGTGCCGCATCACCCGCTGGAACAGCGTGTAGGCGACCGGCGCGAGGCTCATCGCGGTGCCCGGATGGCCGTTGCCGACCTTCTGTACCGCGTCGGCGGCAAGCACGCGGACTGTGTCGACCGCGCGTTTGTCGAGGTCGGTCCAGTCGTCAGGCAGGTTCTGGGTGGTCAAACGGGCCAGTTCGTCGGCGCTCATGGACACGGACTCAAGCTCCCACCTAATCGCGTTGCTGATCATGTGACCGTGCTGGTCATCGTTGTAGTGCCTTGTCGATTCCCCAGCCTAACGAAACGACCCGACAGCGGCCGTTCATGGTCGCGCGGCTACCATTCGAGCCGTTACCCGATCTGCCACCACTTACACCAGAGGGAGCCGCCCGGTGAGCTCAGCGCTGGGGGTGTCCGCCGAAGCCCCGAGCCGCACCCGCATGGACGTCGTGCGTGCGTACATCGCGCTCACCAAGCCGCGGATCATCGAACTGTTGCTGGTCACGACCGTGCCGGCCATGATGCTCGCCGAGCGCGGGTTCCCGTCGCCGTGGCTGGTCTTCGCCACGTTGTTCGGCGGCACCATGGCCGCCGGGTCCGCCAACGCGCTGAACTGCGTGGCCGACGCGGACATCGACGCCGTGATGAAGCGCACCTCGTCGCGGCCGCTGCCCAAGCACGCGGTGCCCACCCGCAACGCGCTGGTGTTCGGCATCGTGCTCGGGATCCTGTCGTTCGCGTGGCTGTGGCCGACCACCAACCTGTTGGCCGCCGTGCTGGCGGTGGCGGCCATCCTGTTCTACGTCTTCGTCTACACGATGGTGCTGAAGCGGCGTACCGCGCAGAACATCGTGTGGGGCGGTGCGGCCGGCTGCATGCCCGTGGTGATCGGCTGGTCGGCCGTGACCGGCGACGTCGGCTGGCCGGCCATGGTCATGTTCGGCGTCATCTTCTTCTGGACCCCGCCCCACTTCTGGGCGCTGGCCATGAAGTTCCGCGACGACTACGCCCGCGCCGGCGTCCCCATGCTGCCGGTGGTCGCCACGCCCGTGCAGGTGTCGAAGCAGATCGTCACCTACTCGTGGGTGATGGTCGTGTGGACCATGCTGCTGGTCCCGGCGACCGGCTGGGTGTACACGGGCTTCGCCGTCCTCACGGGCACCTGGTTCCTGATCGTGGCGCACCGCCTGCACGCGGTCGTGCGCCGGGGCGAACCGGGCAAGCCGATGAAGCTCTTCCACATGTCGAACACGTACCTCATGCTGACCTTCGTGGCGCTGGCCGTGGACTCGGCGCTGGGCCTCCCGGTGTTCGGTCTGCCGTTCTGACGCACGGCCGGCGGGCAGGAACGCGGTGCGCTGCGCGTCGCATGATGACCATTCCGGCTGGCCATGATGACCACTCCCGCACCGCATGATGACCGTTCCCGTACCTCGCGATGACCTTCCGGCGCGGCAACGACCGCGCCAGCCGACCAAACAAGCCGAGTCGACAACTGAGTGGCGATCTCGACTTACCGGAGTGGTCATCATGGCCGACCGGAGTGGTCATCATGCGGTGCGGGAGTGGTCATCATGGCCCTGGTTGACCTACGCCACCGGTTTCTATTACCGTTTGGTTATTGAACCTGGAGGTGATGGAACTGACGGCGACACTCGACGCCACCTTCGCCGCGTTGGCCGATCCCACCCGGCGGGCGATTCTCGCGCGGTTGACCAGGGGGGAGGCTTCGGTCAAGGAGTTGGCCGAGCCGTTCGCCATGACGCAGCCCGCCATCTCCAAGCACCTCAAGGTGCTCGAGCTGGCGGGCCTCGTGGAACGCGGCCGGGACGCGCAGCGGCGGCCCTGTCGGCTGGTGGCCCGGCCGATGCGCGCCGCGGCCGAGTACCTCGTCGGCTACCGACAGTTCTGGGCCGAGAGCTACGAACGCCTCGACGCGCTGCTCGAGGAGCTGGAATGACGATCGCCGTTGCCACGCCCAACGACCTCGAGATCGTCCTGACGCGCGAGTTCGCCGCGCCCAGGCAGCTGGTGTTCGACGCGCACACGAGGCCCGAACTGCTGCGCCGCTGGTTCGGCCCGCACGGCTGGCGGCTGGTCGTCTGCGAGATCGACCTGCGGCCGGGCGGCACCTGGCACTACGTCATCGACGGCCCGGACGGCGTGTCCATGACCCTGCGCGGGCAGTACGTGGAGATCGACCCGCCGGCGTGGCTGGTCACCACCGAGTCCAATGTGGACTGTTACGCGCGTGCCGTCCACGAGTCGGTCAACACGATGGAGCTGGCCGAGCACGGCGGCCGCACCACGCTGACCACTACCGTGCGCTTCCCGACCCGCGAGATCCGCGACGCCGTGCTGGCGTCCGGCATGGAACACGGCGTGGCCCAGGGCTACGACCGGCTGGCCGCGCTCCTGGAGGAGGCACCATGGACTGGAAGATCGAAATGATTCCCGTGCCGGTCACCGATGTGGACCGGGCCAAGAAGTTCTTCGCCGAGCAGGTCGGCTGGCCCGTGGACGTCGACCACGCCACGGGGGACGACTTCCGCATCGTGCAGCTCACGCCGCCCGGCTCCGGCTGCTCGATCGCCTTCGGGATCGGGGTGTCCGCCATGGCGCCCGGCTCCCTCATCGGGGTGCAGTTGGTGGTGGCCGACATCCAGGCCGCCCGCGACGAGTTGGCCGGCCGCGGCGTCGACATCACGCCGGTCTTCCACTACGAGGGCACCGGGCGCGTGGATGGGCCGGGCGGTCGCTGGAACTCGTTCGCCGAGTTCCCCGACCCGGACGGCAACCGTTGGGTGCTGCAGGAACAGGGCTAGGACGCGGCCGCCGTGTTGGCGCTGACCAGGTCGAGCAGGTCCTCGACGTCGGTGTCGTCCAGTGACTCCTTGATGCACTGCCACAACGCCAGGTTGGCGGTCGCCCAGCGTGAGTACGTGGCGGCCGCCTCGGGGTTGTAGAAGTAGAACCCCTCGTCGTGGGGGTCCTGCTGCTCGCCGACGATCTTGTCGGCCAGCTCGCGCAGGCTCACGCCGTTCTCCGCAAGGTAACGGTGCGCGAGCACCACCGGCGTGACCGGCAGCGCCTTGAACAGGGTGTCCGCGTCCGACAGGGCCTGCGCCTCGCGCGAGATGTCCGGCCCGCGGGTGGCCATCTCGGCCTCGATGACGATGTCCTCGATCCACCGCGCCACACTCGGTCGCACGCGAGCCCTGGACAGCACGCTCATCCGGAGCCGGCGGCCGATGGCGGCCGACGAGTTCCGTCGCACCAGGTAGTTGACGTCGTGGACGAGGGCGGCCGTCTCCACCACGCTCGTCTCGGCGCCGTTGGACGCCGCGAACTGGGCGGCCTTGGCGCGCACGAAGCTGACGTGGTGCCAGCCGTGGAACTGCAGGCGCGCCGCGTAGCGCGTGCAGAGTCTGCGCACCTCGGCCTCGACCGTCGCGAGTGCCGGCGCGGGTACTGCGGGTATGGCGGTATGAACCGCTGGCGCGTCTTGCGTGGTAGGCATCGACCCCTCCGAACCGTGCCACAACGGCAGGCTGGTGGAGGTTGATGTTAAACGGCGCGAGCGGTTCTGTCTGCGGTCCTTCTCCCTTCCTGGTTGTTTCTCGGCGTGTCTTCGGCGTGTCACACAGTGTTCATAGGCGTTTCGCCAACTGGTCGAGCCGTGACTCCACGGGTACGTGCCGGTAACTCTCCTGGGTGACAGGGTCGTACGACAGACTCCAGGGCGTCACTTCGCGTGACTTCACGAGGAACGTCATGGTGCCGTCCGCGGCCCGCGGGATGCGGTGGAAGTCGGTGGACAGCAGCGAGCCGGACGCGCCGACCGGGCAGGGTGTACGCTGCGTGAGCTCCGCCGACCCGATCAGCTCGGTACTCGGGTTGATGGTGGCCGCATAGCGCTCGTGCAGATAGCCACCCCGCAGGATGGTCGTGCAGAAGTGGTACCGGTGGTTGTGCACCGAGTCGGCGTAACCCTGCCGCCAGTCCCGCTGCTGCTTGTACTCGTGCAGCCAGAACGTGAACGGCTCGTCGGCTCGGTCGCGCAGGCACCAGGCGAAGTGCGTCGTGGTCTCCCTTGATCGTCTGATCATCGCCTCGGCCTGCGGGTTGGGCAATTCCAGCAGGTGACGACGTAGATTGTTACGCAGGCTGGGCTGGTCGGCCCATCGCTCGAACCACCGGTCCACCTGTGCCCATTGCTGGGACAGGTCGAATTCGGCGGCAGATAACTGCTCGGCCAGCTCTCCCAATGCGGAGACCCGGATGGGCACTAGATATCAGCTCCCCAACTCAGCGGTGACAGAGAATTCCCTCAGGAAATTGTAGAACTCGGCGTTCAGCTCAAGGAACTGTTCCTCGGAAAGGCTGGCGCCGGTGATCTTCTCGAACTGCGCGATGAAATCCTGCCTGGTCGTGTCCGGTGTGATCACCAGGTGGTGCGCGTGCCGGGACACGCTGATTCGACTGAATTCCGCGCGCTCCATGTTGTAGATGAACGAACCTTCGGAGAACCGCAGTGTGCGGGGGTACAGCGTGGTCGCGCCAACGTCGCTGTACAGGGTCACCCACACGCTGTCATCGAAGATCTCCAGTCGGTCGATGGGCGGGTCGGAGATGACGGTGACCTCCATCCTGGTGCACCTGCTCCTGGCCAGATAAAGTCCGACCAGCCCAATTCTGACTTCCTCCAGAAGTTGTGCCTGAATGGTTTCGTAGTCGACATCGGCCGCCGAGTGCCGGATCAGGTAGCGGGCTCGCCCGCTTATTCCCGTCAAGTCTCTCGGATCGGCGACCACCGCACGGAACTCCCATTCCGCCCTGGAAAGCAACAGCCTTGCGGCCGCGTGCCGGCCAGAGAATCCTCGGAACAGGTACTGCCTCGTGTTCTGGAGGTCCTGCATCATCAACCGGTTGAACGCGGGATCGGGCTCCGCGGTCGGTTCGAAGACGTGGGTGGGGAAGAACTCACGGTTCATCGACCGGTATTCGGCGGACAGGTCACGCAGCGCCTGACGGCTCTCTTCGATGAGTGGCGTGAGCATGGCCCGCTGGGCGGCGGTCGCGGTGATGAGGGTCTGGCCGAAGCCGACGATGGCTGAGACCAGTGTGCCGGTGGCTACCGCGGTGACCAGGTTCTTGCCTACGCCGGGGTCGAGGCCGCTCGAGGCGATCATGGTCACGCCGGATATCACCAGCAGGATCAGGAGTAGGAGGCCGGTTCTGGTCCAGAAGATCTCTTGAATCGGGTTCCGGCGGAGGCCCTTGGCTTCCGCGGACAACACCCTCACCTCCTTGGTTGACACTCGAACGGACGAACGCGCTCTGTATTTGATCGAGTGCGGGGAGTTACTCTACCTCCGTGTGCCCGACCTGAATATAGGGAGAACGGGTGACCGCGCCGGTTACCGTAAGCCGCCGAACGGCTCCGAAAACCGCCCTCTACGCTCGCGAACCATGCGCAACGCGAGCAAGGTGCTGACAGCCATGGGGCTGGTCACGGCAGCCGCGTTGTTCCTCGGGGGTTGCGTCAGCAGAGAAGGGCCTCGCGCGGAGCCGCCACCGCCGTCAGACCATGAGTGCGCGGCCGAGGAGATCGAGGTGACCCGCGAGCCGGGCCAGCGCCCGGTCGTGACACTGCCGGACACCTGCTCGCCACCCTCCGAACTGCTCACCCACGACGTGGTTCCCGGCGCCGGCCCGGTGGCGACCACCGGGCCGGCGCCGGCCCGGTGGCGACCACCGGCTCGACCGTCGAGGCCAACTACTCCCTGGTCACCTGGTCGGACGGCGCCGAGATCGACTCGTCGTGGAGCTCGGAGCCGCCGATGCCGATCGAGGTGACGGACCTCGGCAGCCAGAACAACATCATCGATGGCTGGAACCAGGGACTCATGGGCGTCGGGCAGGGCGCGCGTCGCCTGCTGGTGGTCCCGCCCGAGCTGGCCTACCCGGACGGCAGCGACGAGATCCAGCCCGGCGAGACGCTCGTGTTCGTGGTGGACGTGCTGACCGTGACCGCTCCCTGAGCGCCGGCCTTGGTTACCGTTAGCCGCCGAACGGCTCCGAAAACCGCCCTCTAAGCTCGCGAACCATGCGCAACGCGAGCAAGGTGCTGACAGCCACGGGGCTGGTCACGGCAGCCGCCCTGGTCCTCGGGGGCTGCGTCAGCAGGGATCAGGCGTCCGACCAACCGCCGGGTGGTGACAACTCCGTCTCCGTGCCGGTGCCGACCACGGAGGAGACCACCGAGGAGACCACGGCGGAGGGGGCTCCGGAGGAGGGGCAGGAGACCGAGGTCGAGTGCACCGCCCAGGACATCCAGGTGGCCGGTGCGCCGGGCGAGCGACCGGTCGTGACGCTGCCGACCACCTGCTCGGCGCCGACCGAACTGCTGTCCCTCGACCTGGTCCCCGGCACCGGCCCGACGGCCACCACGGGCTCGAACATCCAGGCCAACTACCACCTGGTCACCTGGTCGGACGGGGCTGAGGTCGACTCGTCGTGGAACGCCGACCCGCCGCAGCCGATCGAGCTGACGGACATCGGCGGCGAGAACACCATGATCGCCGGGTGGAACCAGGGCCTCATGGACGTGGCGCAGGGCGCGCGGCGCCTGCTCGTGATTCCGCCGGAGCTGGGCTACCCCGACGGCAACGGGCAGATCCAACCCGGCGAGACCCTGGTCTTCGTGGTCGACGCGCTGGCCGTCACCGGCCCGTAAGCACCGCCCTGGCGTGTGCCGACGAAACGCGGACCGTACTAACTGTGCGCGCAACCTCCCACAGTGGAAGGTTGCGCGCACAGTTGGTAGGCCTCCCAAAATTTTCAGCACCAGGGAGTGTCCCTGGAACCACCCGGACCAGTCGAAAACGGAACCTCAGGGGCACCGTGACGGCACCCAGCCACCAACCACCCGAGATCCGCCACGTTCGCTGGAACGCAACGAACACTTTTAAGGCCGGGGAGGCGGGCCAGGCTAGCTGGGTATGAGCAGGAGCTTGCCGGTGGTGCGGCGGCCTTCCAGGTCCTCGTGCGCGGTGCGCGCGTCGGCCAGCGGGTAGCGGCCGCCGATCCGGATGTCGATCCGCCCGGCGGCGATGCCGGAGAACAGCTCGTCACAGCGCCACTGGAACTCCTCGGGCGTGGCGAGGTGGTGCCCGAGCGTCGGCCGGGTGAGGAACAGCGAGCCGCCCGCGTTGAGTCGCTGCGGGTCGACCGGCGGCACCGGGCCACTGGAGGCGCCGAACAGCGCGAGGGTGCCGCGGCGGGCCAGGCAGGCCATGCTCTTGTCGAACGTGTCCTTGCCGACGCCGTCGTACACGGCGGCCACACCGACACCGCCCGTGAGGTCGTGGACGGCCGCCGCGAAGTCGGTCTCCGTGTACCTGATCACCTCGTCGGCGCCGGCGGCTCTCGCCAGCTCCTCCTTCTCCGGCGTGGAGACGGTGCCGATCACCTTGCCGCCGCGGGACTTCGCCAGCTGGACGAGCAACAGGCCCACGCCGCCGGCCGCGGCGTGCACCAGGACGGTGTCGCCCGGCTTCACGGCGTAGGTGGATGTCATCAGATAGTGAGCGGTGAGACCCTGCAGCATGGCTGCCGCGGCGATGTCGTCACCGATACCCTCGGGCACGGCGAACGCGGACGTGGCGGGCACTACCACCTGCTTGGCGTAGGAACCGGGGGCCTCCGCCCACGCCACGTGATCGCCCTCGGTGAAGCCGACGACCTCGGGGCCGACGCCGATGACCACGCCGGCGCCCTCGTTGCCCGGGACGAACGGCAGGGTCTTCGGGTACAGGCCGCTGCGGTGGTAGGTGTCGATGTAGTTGACCCCGGCCGCCCCCACGGCCACCAGCAGCTCGCCGCTAGCCGGAACCGGCGGGTCGATGGCGCTGAGTTCCAGCACCTCCGGCCCGCCGGTGTTCCGTACCAGGATGGCGTCGATGGGGTCGGCCACGGTGTCCTCCGCACTAAGTGGAACAGGTCTGGCCAGACCCTAACCCGCGATCAGGCCGCGAGCTTCGCCGCGAGCCGTTCTGGCTTCGGCCAGCGCACGTTCGTCGCCCAGCCGAACTTCTCGAAGATCCAGATGACCCGCGCGGAGATGTCCAGCTGACCCCGCATCACACCGTGCCGGGCGCCGGTCGGGTCGGCGTGGTGGGAGTTGTGCCACGACTCGCCCATGGACAGCAGCGCGAGCGGCCAGAAGTTCGCCGCGCGGTCGCGGCTGACGAAGGGCCGGTCGCCGATCATGTGGCAGATCGAGTTGACCGACCAGGTGATGTGGTGGAGGAACCCGACCCGGACGAAGCCGGCCCAGAACAGCGCGGTGACCGCACCCCACCACGACATGGTGATGAGCCCGCCGAGGAGGGCCGGGAACGCGAGGGTGACCACGGTCATCGGCACGAACAGCTTGTCGACCAGCAGGATGTCCTTGTCGGCCAGCAGGTCGGGAGCGAAGCGCTCGGCGTTCGTCTTGTCCCGGCCGAACAGCCAACCCATGTGTGCGTGCCAGAAGCCCTTGGCGATGGCGGCGGGGGAGGTGCCGAACAGCCAGGGGGAGTGCGGATCGCCTTCGCGGTCGGAGAACGCGTGGTGGCGGCGGTGGTCGGCCACCCAGGCGACGACCGAGCCCTGCGAGGCGAGGCTGCCGGCCAGCGCCAGCGCGATGCGCAGCGGGCGCTTGGCCTTGAACGCGCCATGGGTGAAGTAGCGGTGGTATCCGACGGTGACACCGAGCGAGCTGACGATGTAGAAGCCGACGGCGATGCCTATGTCGGTCCAGCCGAGGCCCCAGCCCCAGGCGAACGGAACCGCGGCGATCAGGGCGAGGAAGGGGACGATGAGGAACACCTTGACGGTGAGCTGCTCTCCCCCCGAGCGACGTCCGGAAAGTATGGGTTTCGGGGCGGGGTGTTCACGCGTGGGCGTCAGAGTCGCGGAAATGGCGAGTGGACCTCAGATCTCGGCCGGGACGTGGCCTGTCTACGTTCCCTACGGTTACGTAGCCGTAGGTTAACCCCCACGGTAGGCGGTCTATCGCCCTGCCGCCACCACCGGTTCCTGTGGATCCGCTGTGGGAATCCCGGTTCGGGCCCGCGCGCCGCACCACAGCGAAGCCGTGGCGATGATCACCAGCATGGCCCCGAGGACGTGCAGGGAGACCAGGAGTTCGGGCACTCCCGTCCAGAACTGGACGAGCCCGATGCTGCCCTGCGCGAGGACCACGGCGAGCAGCGTGAAGTACCGCCGCCACGGCGGCTGGACCGACTTCGCGGTCCGCAGCCAGGCGCCGAGCAGCACGAGCGAACCCAGGAACGTGTAAAGGAAAGCGGCGTGCACGTGGGCCAGCGTCTCGACCGGCAGATCGAGCCGTGGGGTCTTCGGGTCGCCGCCGTGGGGGCCGGCCCCCGTGACCATGGTCCCGGTGATCAACAGGCCGGTCAGCAGGAGCGTCTGGACGTACAGCCAGTTGGACAGCGGCCCCGGTGCGGGCCGGCCCGCCGGCGTCCCGTCCTCCCGCGGCACCGCGTGCACCAGCAGTGTGGCGAGCCACACCATGATGGTCGACGCGAGCAGGTGGACGGCGACGCTCCACCACACCAGGTCCAGCCGGACGGTGATGCCGCCGAGCACGGCCTGGATGACCACGCCGATGGGCATGGCGGCCGCGAGTTTCAGATACCGCGAGTCCCGCGGCTTGTAGTGCCAGGCCAGTAGGAACGCGGCGCCGGCGATCAGCCCGACCACGCCGGTGAACAGCCGGTTGCCGTACTCGATCCACTGGTTGAGCGTCTCGAACTCCGGGTGCTCGACCGGGACCATGCTGCCGGGGAAGCACTGCGGCCAGGTGGGACAGCCGAGGCCCGAGCCGGTGACCCGGACGATGGCCCCGGTCATGGCGATCAGCGCCTGGGTAGCCGCCACGGCGATCGCCACGCCGACTTGCAGCCGGCGGCTCGGCTGGGGGAGAGCGGCGATGCGGGCCTTGAGCGACGCGAGCACCTTCGGGTCCTTCCTGGTCAGGCCAGTTTCGTGGTGCGGGTGGCGAGGAGCCCGGCGGCCGTGCCCCACCCGACGAGCACGGCGAGCGGGCCGAAGCCGGGGAACGCGCCGTCGACCAACGCGGTGCGCAGGCCGTCGGCCAGCGCGCCGGACGGGAGCAGCGGGACGAGGTCGGCCAGCACACCGGGCATGGACGAGGCCGGCACCACGATGCCGCCTGCCAGCAGCAGCACGAACCAGACGAGGTTGGCGAGCGCCAGCACGATCTCGGCCTTCAGCGCACCGCCGAGCAACACCCCGAGGGCGCCGAACGCGAGCGTGCCGAGCACCACCAGGAGCAACGCCCAGACGATCCCCGCGGCCGACGGCGCCCAGCCGAGCAGCGCGGCGATGATCCCGAGGACCACCAGCTGGATGGCCACCACCACGAGTCCGGCCGTCGTTCGCCCGGTGACCAGCAGCCACCGGGGCAGCGCGGTCGCCGCGAGCCGCTTGAGCACGCCGTAGCGCCGGTCGAAGCCCAACGCGATGGCCTGCCCGGTGAAGGCGGAGGACATCACGGCGAGCGCCAGGATTCGCGGTGTCACCGAGTCGACCCGAGGGTCGGGCACGTCGAAGATGTCGAGCGCCGTGAGCCCCACGAGCAGCGCGACGGGGATCAGCAGCGTGAGGAGGATCTGCTCGCTGTTGCGCAGCGTCAGGATGGCCTCGGTGCGCGCGTGGACCAGCAGCATGTGCCCGGTCCGCCCGCGACCGGGGGCCGGGGTGAACGTGCCGGCGGGGAACGTGGTCACTGTTCCGCCTTCCCGGCGTTCAGGTGCGGTTGGCAGCCACGCGGTTCTCGACGGACAAGGGGTGTCATCAGCGCAGTTCCCTGCCTGTCAGGTCCAGGAAGACGTCTTCGAGACTGCGTCGGCCGACGTGGAGTTCCTCGGCCAGCACGCCCTGCTGGGCACACCAGGTGGTGACCGCGGAGACCACCTGCGGGTCGACCCGCCCGGTCAGCAGGTACGTCCCGGGAGTCGGTTCGTCGATGCGACAGTCGGGCGGTAGGGCGACGCACAACTGCGTGGTGTCGAGCCCCGGCCGGGCGCGGAACCGCAGCTGCGCGGCCGCCGGCTCCTCGGCCGTGAGCTGGCGCGGGCTGCCCTCGGCCACCACCCGCCCGCGGTCGATGATCACCACGTGGTCGGCCAGCTCCTCGGCCTCCTCCATCACGTGGGTGGTGAGCAGCACGCTGACCCCGTCGGCCCGCAGAGCCGTGACGAGTGCCCACACGAGCCGCCGGGCCTGCGGATCCAGCCCGGCGGTCGGCTCGTCGAGGAACACCAGCTCCGGCCGCCCGATCAGCGCGCACGCCAGGGACAGTCGTTGCTGCTGCCCGCCGGACAACCGCTTGTAGGGGGTGCGCCGGGCGGAGTCGAGCCCGAGCACGTCGATGAGCCAGGCCGGGTCGAGGGGGTCGGCCGCGCAGGCGGCCACCAGGGCGAGCATCTCCTCGGCCCGCACCCCCGGGTAGGCGCCGCCGCCCTGGGGCATCACGCCGATGCGGGGGCGCAGCTTCTCGTGCTGGGTGGCCGGGTCGAGGCCGAGCACCCGGACGTCGCCGCCGTCCCGGCGCAGGAAGCCTTCACAGATCTCCACCGTGGTGGTCTTGCCGGCGCCGTTGGGCCCGAGCAGCGCGAGTACCGTGCCGGGCTCGAGCCGCAGGCTCAACCCGTCCACCGCGGTGGTCCCCCCGAAGCGCTTGACCAGCCCCGACAGCTCAACGGCGGGACCAGGGTTGCTTGCGCTCACGCGCTAAGGCTATGACGTCGCCCTTGAGCCCCAGTTCAGGCCCCTACCCACGCATGATGACCACTCCGGTAGGCCATGATGACCACTCCCGTCGCGCATGATGACCGCTCCGGGATCCCGCCACTCGCACACAGGCCGAGCCAGCCGCAACCGCTGGAGGCAGCGCCGACAGCCTTGCTCAGGCCTCTGATAAGGCGAAGACCACCGAGAACTCCGCCATGACCCGGGTGATGTGCCGCTCGCGGCTGGTGTCGCCCCAGCGCTCCCGGTCGAAGTCGGTGAACGGCCGCTCCAGAGCGTCGAGTGCGACCACGGCGGCGCGCAGGTCGGCCTGCCACGCCCGGTCCTCCGGTGCCGGCCGGTCGATCAGCTCGTCGATCCGCGCGATCAGCCGGGTCTTGCGCACCATCGCCTCCGGAGTGACCTCCCACAGGCAGATGCCGTACTGCCCGGGAGAGGTAGCCGGACCAGTCCTCGTCGGCCTCGGCCGTGCTGCCCGAGACGGCGAGGTGCCGGTCGCGGAAGCGCATGGGGAGCGCGTCGACGGAGCCCGCGTCGTCCACCAGCGCGAAGTAGTCGGGCGGGAACCTGGCCACTCCGTCGGGCGGCAGGTAGGTCGGTGCCGGCAGGCGACCGCCGTCGATCAGGGCGCGGATCTGGCCGGGCGTCTCCGCGCGCCCGGAACACAGCTGGTCGAGGGTGCGGTACTCGGCGGCGAGGTAGCGGCGGTCGGACTCGGTGAAGGTGGCCATGCGCGGAGGTTAGAGGGCGCGCAAAGAGGGTCGGTGGATGTCCGTCGTGATCGAGGTGGTTCCTGGTGGTGCCGCGCCGGCGTCGGCGTACCGGACCGTACTTCGATGCCGGCGCGGTGCCGCCAGGGGCCGCCTCGGCGCGGCGGGCGCCGCCAGCCTTGTTTGCGCGCCCTCTCAGGCGGGGGCACCGACAAAATCGGGAACCACGCGTTTCGGGCGGCTGGGGATGTGCCGGCGGACGAGGAACACCGCGAGACCCACCACGATCAGCGCCGCGATGTAGGCGTACGGGAGCTGGAACTGGCGGCCGTCGAACGTGGTGCCGGTCGGCGGCAGGGCGACCGCGAAGGCAGCACTGATGGCTGTGGTCATGGTCCGGAACCGGATGTTGCCGGCGGCCACGGCGAGCGGCAGCGCGGCCCACAGCAGGTACCAGGGCTGCACGGTGGCGCCGAGCACGAGCACCGCCCCGATCGCCGCCCCGAGCCCGATCATCGGTCGCAGCCGCCACCGGAAGCTGTCCAGCAGCAGCTTCGCCGCCAGCACGGGCCCGAGCAGCGTCCCGACCATCCGGCTGACGTTGATGGCCGCGTCGATGTGGTTGCCGAGTCCGAGCAGAATGCCGAGCCCGCCCGCCCCGAACCCGAGCGCGGTCATCGGCGCCATCCAGCTCTTGATGGAGCTGGCCGTGTTGAGCGTCTCCGCCCAGCCGAGCCCGAGCCCACTCCCGTACGACGTCAGCGCGACGACGCCGACGAAGGGCACCATCAGCGCGGCGCCCGTGGCGAAGAGATGTCGCCACCGGCCACCGCATCGTCTGGCGATCATCACCCCGAGGAAGCCGAGCGCGAGCGCGGCCGGGATCTTCACCACCGCACCGAGCGTGATGACCGTGGCGCCGATGCCGTACCAGAGCAGTTCGCCCGGTTGCCACGGCGGGAACGGCCCGTTGGGCGTCACCTTCGGCATTCTGCGCAGGGCCAACTCGATCCCCACGAGCATGAGCCCGATGGCCAGCGCCTCGTTGTGCACGCCCACCACCAGGTGGAACAGCACCAGCGGGTTGGCCGCGCCGAGCCACAGCGCGCTGACCGGGTTGATCCCGAACCGGCGCGCCAGCCGCGGCAGCGCCCACACGATCATCGCGAAGCCGAACAGCGCGAGCAGCCGGTGGAGGGCCACCCCCATCACCACGTGCTCACCGGTGAGCCAGGTGATGCCGCGACCGAGAGTGAGGAACAGGGGACCGTACGGTGACGGAGTGTCGCGCCACATGGTCGGCACACTGCGGGTGAGCGCGTCGGCGTTGCCGAGCGCCTCGGCCGGCCCCACCGTGTAGGGGTCGAGCCCGCGAGCGGCGATCTCACTCTGTGCGAGGTAGCTGTAGACGTCCTTCGAGAACATGGGGACGGTGAACACGAGCGGCGTGGTCCACATGATCAACGTGCGGGCCATCTGCGGCATCGACACGAGCCGCGCGCGCCCCGGCAGCGACAGCCGGCCGAGCGCCAGCCAGGCCAGCACGATCATGAACACGCCCGTGAACGCGATCGCCAACGACACGGTGGTCATCCGGCTGAACAGGCTGAAGAACGGCAGCGTGGGGACCGGATTCCACACGGGCGCGGCACCGGCACCGAGCGACCCGGCCGCCAGCAGCAGCGCCCCGACCGTGCCGAACCGGCGGATCACGTCGAGTTGTCGCCGCTCGACCTTGTTCAGTGGATCGGTCGAGACGGTCGGGACGGCGGGAAGCCGAGGGCTGTGCCCGTTGCGCTCGGATTGGACCGACTCTCCCGCCACCACGTGGGAAAGCTTAGAGGCGGCCTCTTACCACCGGGGGGTGGGTGAGTCCGATCACCTCCGGCGGGGCCTCCTTTGCCCCCTCGGAGGAAATAAGACACACTGGTGTTGTGAAAAACGAGCAGCTCGCCGAGGGCCGCACCAGGGTTGGTGTGGCGCGGCTGCTGCTTGAGCGGGGACCGATCACCGCGGCCGATGTCGCCGAGACGCTGGGCCTGAGCCCGGCTGCCGTGCGGCGACACCTCGACTGCCTGGTCGCGGACGGTGAGGCGGTCATGCGTGACGCCCCCCGGCGCGGTCAGCGGGGCCGCGGCCGACCGGCCAAGCTCTGGTTGCTGACCGAGACCGGGCGTGCCCGGTTCGGCCACGCCTACGACGACCTGGCCATCGCGGCCATCCGGTTCGTCGCCGAGAGTGGCGGCGAGGCGGCCATCCGCGAGTTCGCCCAGCGTCGGGTGGCCACCCTGGTCGACCGACACCGTGCGGAGGTGCTCGCCGAGCAGGGGCCCGCCGACCGGGCCCAGGCCCTCGCAAAGGCGCTGACCAGAGAGGGTTACGCTGCGTCGACGCGGCGCGTCGGGACAGGGGAGCAGCTCTGCCAGCACCACTGTCCGGTCGCCCATGTCGCGGCGGAGTTCCCCCAGCTGTGTGAGGTCGAGACGGCGGCGTTCGCCGACCTGCTCGGCACTCATGTGCAGCGCCTCTCGACCATCGCACGTGGCGACGCCGCGTGTACGACGCATGTTCCGCTCGGCGGCCCCGAACCCGCCGGGCCGGGCGCGAGTTCAAAAAAGACCGCTCCCACCACGACCGAAGGGACGCCTTCATGACCACCGCTGCCGAGCAGCGCCTCCAGTCCCAGGGAGAAACCCTGGCGGCTATGGGCAACTACGAGTTCGGGTGGGCCGACTCCGACGTCGCCGGCACCAGCGCCCAGCGTGGCCTGTCAGAGGCCGTCGTCCGGGACATCTCGCAGAAGAAGAGCGAGCCCGAGTGGATGCTCGAGTCCCGGCTCAAGGGGCTCCAGCTCTTCGACCGCAAGCCCATGCCGAACTGGGGCGCGGACCTGTCGGGCATCGACTTCGACAACATCAAGTACTTCGTGCGCTCGACCGAGAAGCAGGCCCAGAGCTGGGAAGACCTGCCGGAGGACATCAAGAACACGTACGACAAGCTGGGTATCCCGGAGGCCGAGAAGGCCCGCCTGGTGTCCGGTGTCGCCGCCCAGTACGAGTCCGAAGTGGTCTATCACAAGATCAACGAGGAGCTCGAGAAGCAGGGTGTGATCTTCCTCGACACGGACACGGCGCTCAAGGAGCACCCGGAGCTGTTCGAGGAGTACTACGGCTCGGTCATCCCGCACGGTGACAACAAGTTCTCCGCGCTGAACGGCGCCGTCTGGTCGGGCGGCTCGTTCATCTACGTGCCGAAGGGCGTGCACGTCGAGATCCCGCTCCAGGCCTACTTCCGGATCAACACGGAGAACATGGGCCAGTTCGAGCGGACGCTGATCATCGTCGACGAGGGCGCCTACGTGCACTACGTCGAGGGCTGCACCGCCCCGATCTACTCGTCGGACTCGCTGCACTCGGCGGTCGTCGAGATCATCGTGAAGAAGGGCGGCCGCTGCCGCTACACGACCATCCAGAACTGGTCGAACAACGTCTACAACCTGGTCACCAAGCGCGCGAAGGCCGAAGAGGGCGCGACCATGGAGTGGATCGACGGCAACATCGGCTCCAAGGTCACCATGAAGTACCCGTCGGTGTTCCTCATGGGCGAGCACGCGAAGGGCGAGGTCCTCTCGATCGCGTTCGCTGGCGAGGGCCAGCACCAGGACGCGGGCGCCAAGATGGAGCACCTCGCGCCGTACACCTCCTCGACCATCGTGTCGAAGTCGGTGGCGCGCGGCGGCGGCCGGACGTCCTACCGAGGCCTGGTGAAGGTCGCCAAGCGGGCCCACCACTCGAAGTCCACGGTGAAGTGCGACGCGCTGCTGGTCGACCAGATCAGCCGCAGCGACACCTACCCGTACGTGGACATCCGCACGGATGACGTGTCCATGGGTCACGAGGCCACGGTCTCGAAGGTCTCCGAGGACCAGCTGTTCTACCTGATGTCCCGTGGCCTCACGGAGGACGAGGCGATGGCGATGGTCGTCCGCGGCTTCGTCGAGCCGATCGCGCGTGAGCTGCCCATGGAGTACGCGCTCGAGCTGAACCGGCTCATCGAACTGCAGATGGAAGGGGCCGTCGGCTAAATGACGGACTCAATGCTCGATTCTGCAAGCAAATCTTCGGTCGCAACAGCAACACCGCATTCCCACGGCGCGGTGGTCCCAGCGGCGTCCCGCGCCGAACAGTTCGCCTCTTTCGACGTCGAGGCGTTCGAGGTACCCAGCGGGCGCGAGGAGATCTGGCGCTTCACGCCGATGAAGCGGCTCCGCGGCCTGCACGACGGAACAGCCGTCGCCACGGGCGAGCTGTCGGTCGAGGTGGACGGTCCCGACGTGAAGGTCGAGACCGTCGGCCGCGACGACAGCCGGCTCGGCCAGGGTGGCACCCCGGGTGACCGGGTGGCCGCGCAGGCGTACTCGTCGTTCAAGCAGGCCACGATCGTGACCGTGCCCAAGGAGGTCCAGGCGGCCACCACCACGGTGACCATCACCGGACCCGGTGCGGGCAACGTCGCCTATGGCCACCTACAGGTGCGTGCCGAGCAGTTCGCCGAGGCGGTCGTGGTCATCGACCACCGCGGCAGCGGCACGGTCGCCGACAACGTGGAGATCGTGGTCGCCGACGGCGCCAAGCTCACGGTGGTCAGCGTGCACGACTGGGCCGACGACGCCGTGCAGGTCTCGGCGCACCAGGCGCGGCTCGGCCGTGATGCGACGCTGCGGCACCACCTCATCGCGCTCGGCGGCGACCTGGTCCGGGTCAGCCCGACGGTCGTCTACGCCGGCCCCGGCGGCGACGCCCAGCTCAACGGGCTGTACTTCGCGGACGCGGGTCAGCACATCGAGCTGCGCACGTTCGCCGACCACGCACAGCCCAACTGCAAGTCCGACGTGGTCTACAAGGGCGCGCTGCAGGGCGAGGGCGCACGCACCGTGTGGATCGGCGACGTGCTCATCCGCGCGGCCGCCGAGGGCACCGAGACGTTCGAGCTGAACCGCAACCTGGTGCTCACGGAGGGCGCGCGCGCCGACTCGGTGCCGAACCTGGAGATCGAGACCGGCGAGATCGCCGGCGCCGGCCACGCCAGCGCCACCGGCCGGTTCGACGACGAGCAGCTGTTCTACCTGCAGGCCCGCGGCATCCCGGAGGGCCTCGCCCGCCGGCTGGTGGTGCGCGGCTTCTTCCACGAACTGCTCATGAAGATCAACGTCCCGGAGATCCGCGAGCGGCTGGAAGCGGCGATCGAGGCGGAGCTGGAAGCGGTCGGCACATGAGTCGCGCGTGTGCACTGTCCGACCTCGATGACGGCAAGCCGTTCGCCGTCGAGGTCGACGACGTCGAGGTCGTCCTCGTCCGCCAGGGCGAGACGGTGCACGCGCTGCGCGACGAGTGCTCCCACGCCACGCTTTCCCTGTCGGAGGGCGAGGTGACCCGCAAGGGCATCGAGTGCTGGCTGCACGGGTCGTGCTTCGACCTACGCACCGGCGCCCCGTCCTCGCCGCCGGCCAGCGAGCCGGTCGACGTGTTCGCCGTCGAGATCCGCGACGGGGACGTCCACGTGGACGTCACTACCACCACGAACTGACTTTAGGTACCAAGGAGAAAGCACAGAGATGGCCACGCTGGAGATCAAGGGGCTGCACGTCTCGGTCAACACGGACGAGACGAAGAAGGAGATCCTGTCCGGGGTCGACCTGACCATCAACGCGGGCGAGACGCACGCGATCATGGGCCCCAACGGGTCGGGCAAGTCCACGCTGTCCTACGCCGTCGCCGGCCACCCCAAGTACGAGGTGACCTCCGGCTCGGTGACCCTCGACGGCGAGGACGTGCTGGGCATGACGGTCGACGAGCGCGCCCGCGCCGGCCTGTTCCTCGCCATGCAGTACCCGGTCGAGGTGCCCGGCGTGTCGATGTCGAACTTCCTGCGCACGGCCGTGACCGCCGTCCGTGGCGAGGCCCCGAAGCTCCGGCACTGGGTCAAGGAGGTCAAGCAGGCGATGTCCGACCTGGACATCGACCCGGCCTTCGCCGAGCGCAGCGTCAACGAGGGCTTCTCCGGCGGTGAGAAGAAGCGTCACGAGATCCTGCAGTTGGCGCTGCTCCAGCCGAAGATCGCGATCCTCGACGAGACCGACTCGGGCCTGGACGTCGACGCGCTGCGCGTGGTGTCCGAGGGCATCACCCGCATCAAGGCCGGCGGCGAGGTCGGCATCATGCTGATCACCCACTACACCCGGATCCTGCGCCACATCACGCCGGACTTCGTGCACGTGTTCGCGGGCGGTCGCATCGTCGAGTCCGGTGGCTCGGAGCTGGCCGCCCAGCTCGAGGAGCACGGCTACGTCCGGTTCACCGGCAAGCAGGAGCCGGCCGCGATCGGCTGACCTGCCCTCCCGAAACGAGGTTCCCGAGTGACCACCACAGCCGCATCCCTGGATGTCGAGACGATCCGCAAGGACTTCCCGATCCTGTCCCGGTTGGTGCACGGCGACAAACCGTTGGTGTACCTGGACAACGCGGCCACGTCCCAGAAGCCGCGCCAGGTGATCGACGCGCTCGTGGAGTACTACGAGCAGCACAACGCCAACGTGCACCGCGGCATCCACACCCTGGCCGAGGAGGCCACGGCGCTGTACGAGGGCGCGCGGGACAAGGTCACGGCGTTCATCAACGCGCCGAGCCGCGACGAAGTGATCTTCACGAAGAACTCGTCCGAGGGGATGAACCTGGTCGCCCGCGTCCTCGGTGAGGCCGGCCCCGGCTACCGGATCGGTCCCGGCGACGAGATCGTCATCACGGAGATGGAGCACCACTCCAACATCGTTCCGTGGCACCAGCTTGCGGAGCGGACCGGCGCGACCGTGCGGTGGTTCAAGATCACCGACGAGGGCCGGCTCGATCTGTCCACCCTGGACTCGGTGATCACCGAACGCACGAAGATCGTGTCGATGGTGCACGTGTCCAACCTGTTGGGCACCATCAACCCGGTCGAGACGGTCATCGCCCGCGCCCGTGAGGTCGGCGCGCTGGTGCTGGTCGACGCGTCGCAGTCGGCGCCGCACATGCCGCTCGACGTGGCCGCGCTCGGTGCCGACTTCGTGGCGTTCACCGGCCACAAGATGCTCGGCCCGACCGGCATCGGCGTGCTGTGGGGCCGCCTGCCGCTGCTCCAGGAGCTGCCGCCGTTCCTCGGTGGTGGCGAGATGATCGAGCTGGTCACCATGGAGCGGTCGACGTTCGCGCAGCCGCCGCACAAGTTCGAGGCCGGCACGCCGCCGATCGCGGAGGCCGTCGGACTCGGCGCGGCCGTCGACTATCTGACGGCCGTCGGCATGGACGCGATCGCCGCGCACGAGCACCACCTGACCGCCTACGTGCTGGACGCGCTGTCGTCCGTGGACGGTGTCCGGATCATCGGCCCGGCGACCGCTGTCGATCGCGTGGCCGAGGTGTCGTTCACCCTCGACGGCGTCCACCCGCACGACGTGGGCCAGATCCTGGACGAGCAGGGCATCGCCGTCCGGGTCGGGCACCACTGCGCGCGGCCGGCCGTGGTGCGGTACGGAATTCCGGCGACCACCAGAGCGTCGTTCTACTTGTACAACACGACCGCCGAGGTGGACGCGTTGGTCAAGGGGCTGGCGCAGGTGAAGAAGGTCTTCGGATGAATCTTGAATCGATGTACCAGGAGATCATCCTGGATCACTACAAGAACCCGCACGGGCGAGGCCTGCGCGAGCCGTTCGACGCCGAGTCGTTCCAGGTCAACCCGACCTGCGGCGACGAGGTGACGCTGCGGGTGGCCGTGACCGACTCGAAGATCGGCGACGTGTCCTACGAGGGGCAGGGCTGCTCGATCAGCCAGGCGTCCACGTCGGTGCTGACCGACCTGGTCACCGGTCGGTCGGTGGAGGAGGCACTGTCCACCCTGGACGCGTTCGTCGAGATGGTGCAGGGCCGTGGCAAGGTGGTACCCGACGAGGAAGTGCTCGAGGACGGCGTGGCGTTCGCCGGCGTCGCGAAGTACCCGGCCAGGGTCAAGTGCGCACTGCTTGGCTGGATGGCTTTCAAGGACGCGGTCTCCCGCGTCGAAGGAGGCGTAGCCCGATGAGTGAGAACGAGACGGTCGAGCGTGGTGCCGAGTCCCTGCCGGAGCCGCCCGCCCCGAAGGCGGACGTGGCCTCGGTCGAGGACCTCGAGGAGGCCATGCGCGACGTGGTCGACCCCGAACTGGGCATCAACGTGGTCGACCTCGGCCTGGTGTACGACCTCCGGGTGGAGGACGACAACACGGCGACCATCGACATGACGCTGACGTCGGCCGCCTGCCCGCTGACCGACGTGATCGAGGACCAGACCCGCGCCGCGCTGACCGCCGGCCCGGGTGGCGGCCTGGTCGGCGACTTCCGGATCAACTGGGTCTGGATGCCGCCGTGGGGCCCCGAGAAGATCACCGACGACGGCCGCGAGCAGCTGCGCGCCCTGGGCTTCACCCTGTAGGTCTCAGGGTAGCCAGGTGTTGCAGTCGGCCGGGGTGCGGGATCGGAAGCCCTTGTCGTACCAGGAGCCCGCGTCCCGTGGTGCGTCCACAGAGGTCAGTCGGTCGCGGATCTCGCTCACGATGTTCGCGTCGACCGACCCCTGTTCGGCCATGGCGCCGGCCGTGACGCCCGCCAGACACGTGGCCTGTGCGTTCAGGCGTTGGTCCAGTTCCACCTCGGAGGCCTCCGGGTCCTCCTTCGCTCGTTCGTAGTCCGCCACCAGTCCCATCCGGAACTGCACGCCCTTCGCGTACTCCCGCAGGAACACGCCGAAGTAGCGGCCCGGGTAGCGGTCGTTGCCCTCGGAATCCCGCAGGTGCGCCGGGGTCAGGTAGACGGTGCCCTCGCACTGGGTGGACGGATCGGTCGGGGCGACCGTGCCGCACGGCGTCTCGGCCGGCGTGCCGACCACGGTCTCCACGGAGATGTCCGAGATATCACTGTCCACGAGCAGCGTCTGCCACGCGGCTTCCGCGCACACCTCGCTCGCCTCGTAGAACACCTCCTGGTCGGCGTCGGGCGGCCGGAACGTCGGCAGTGAGCACGCGTACGGCGTCATCGCCTTGTCCAGCGTGGACAGTTCGTTTTCCGCCAGCTCGTCGAGCGCGGACGGCTGGGTGCTGGGCGGGGGCTCGCTGGACTGCTCGGTGGTCGTCGGGTCGGGGGTCGGGATGGCCGGGCCGGCGGCCGCCGGTTCCCCGGCGACCGCGCGGGTCGGCCGGTTGAGCGTCAGCACGGTGAGGGTGCCCATGACCGCGATGACCACCAGCACCGCGACCACCAGCGACAGGTAGTACCCGATGGACCGGGTCTCGCGCGGCGGCTCGTAGGCGGGCAGCGGCGTGCTCTGCCAGACGAGGTCGCCAGGTAGGTCCCGCTCGGTGTCGTCCGACGGCCAGCCGCCCACGGTCGGCCCGGTGGTGGTCGGCGTGTCGCCCCCGACGAACGCCGTCTCCTCGCTGGCCGGCGTGGTGCGCTCCGGGTCGCTGCTCGGGTCGCTGCTCGGGTCGCTGCTCGGGTCACTGTTCGGGTCCTGTGTCATTCCGCTCCTCAGTGCATCAGCGCGCAGGTCAGAGTATCGAAGTCGCCTCACTCCGCCGAGGGATGCGCCCCGGACTCGCGGGGGAGGGCCGCCCCGCCGTGGGTCTGCGAGGATCGGGGGGTGCGAGGAGTGCTGGAGGCTGCGATCGGCCCGGTGATCCGCCGGTCGACGTACCGGCGCTGGGTCCACCTCATCCTCGGCGGCGCCGTCCTCGTGCCGTTCGTGCTGCTCGTGGCCATGGTGGTGCCGTCGATCCTGCCGGGGTTCATCCAGGCGGAGCCGCTGCTGGTCATCGGCGCGTCGCTGGTGCTGGTGTTCGGCACCATGGTGCTGATAGCGCTCATCCCGGCGGTCCGGGTGATCGAGGGCACGGCGGCGCGCGAGCTGTTGGGTGACCGGGTGCCGCCGCACGCCACCCGGGCGACCGTGTCGTGGCTGTCGCGCTGGCTGTCCACCGGCTGGTTCGTGCTGCACCTGTTCCTCGGCGGCGTCATCAGCATCCTGACGCTCGCGTTGCCGCCGACTGTGGTGGTGTCGTTCTCCGTACCGTTCACCGGCACCATGCACATCCTCGGCAGCCGGCTGGCGTTCCCGGCGGGCTGGGCGGGCGCGTGGGTGCCGGCGGTCGGCGTGCTGTGTCTCATCGTGCTCGTCTACCTGGTGTTCTGGGCGTCCGAGCTGCTGATCCGGTTGGCGCCGTGGCTGCTGGGCCCGACGGCCGTCGAGCGGCTGGCGGAGCTGGAGGCACGCACCGACCAGTTGGCCGAACGCAACCGGCTGGCCCGCGAGCTGCATGATTCGGTCGGCCACGCGCTGAGCGTCGTGACCATCCAGGCGAGCGCCGCCGGACGGGTGCTCGACAGCGATCCGGCGTTCGCGCGCAAGGCGCTCGGTGCGATCGAGGACTCCGCCAGGGCCGCGCTGGAGGACCTCGACCACGTGCTCGGCCTGCTGCGTGAGGAGAACACCGGGGCGACCACGCCACAGTGGACGCTCGCCGACCTGTCCGTACTGTTGGACAAGACGCGGATCGCCGGCCTCACCGTGGAGTCCACTGTGGAAGGAAGCTTGGCGGCCGTGCCGGCGGCCGTGTCCAGGGAGGCGTACCGGATCGTGCAGGAAGGTCTGACGAATGTGTTGCGGCACGCGGGAAAGGTGCCGGTGGCGCTGCGGCTCGCGGCCGACGATGACCGGCTCGAGCTGGACCTGAGCAACCCGATCGGGGAGCTGCCGGCGCGGTCGCTCCGGCGCGGCGGCGGACACGGCCTGCGTGGCATGCGCGACCGGGTGACCGTCCTGCGTGGACAGATGACGGCCGGGCCCGCCGACGGCCAGTGGCTGGTCAGCGTGCGAATTCCACTGAGGATGGTGCGAGGATGACACAACCGGGTAACGGCAAGACGACCGTGCTGCTCGTCGACGACGAGGAGCTGATCAGGGCCGGTCTGCGCGCGATCATCGAGGCGGAGCCGGACCTGACGGTCGTCGGGGAGGCGGGCGACGGCGCCGAGGTGTTGCCGCTCGTCCGCCGCCTGCGCCCGGACGTCGTGCTCATGGACGTGCGGATGCCCGCCGTGGACGGCATCCAGGCGAGCCGGCACATCGTGGAGACGGTCACCGATCCGCCGAAGATCCTGGTGGTCACCACGTTCGAGAACGACGACTACGTGTATGACGCGCTGCGCGCCGGCGCGAACGGGTTCCTGCTGAAGCGGACCAGGCCGGCGGACATCGTCCGGGCGATCCGGCTGGTGGTGAGCGGCGAGTCGCTGCTGTTCCCCTCGGCCATCCGGGCGCTCGCGGCGGCGCACGGCGGTGGTCAGGACCGGGGGCTGGCGCACGCGGGGCTGACCGAGCGGGAGGCCGAGGTGCTGCGGCTGATGGCGACCGGCCTGTCCAATGTGGAGATCGGCGAGCGGTTGTTCGTGAGCGTGCAGACGGTGAAGACGCACGTGGGCAACGTGCTGGCCAAGCTGGGTGCGCGGGACCGCACCCAGGCGGTGATCGTGGCCTACGAGACGGGCTTCGTCACGCCGGGCTAGGTCGAATGCCTGGAAGGCGTCGTTCCTGACGCTCAACGTCAGGAAGGCGTCGTTCCAGGCATGCCCTCTCGTCAGGCCGGGCTTGCCTCTCTGGCGGCCAGTTCCCGCTGGTAGTAGGCGATCTTGGCGCGGATGTGGTCCTGCTCGACCCGCAGGTGCGCGATCTTGGCGTCGATGTCCTGGTCGTGCTCTTCCAGCACGGCCAGCCGTTCGTGGAAGGTGGCCTCGCCGCCGCGGGCCAGCTCCGCGTAGCGCACCATGCGGGCGATCGGCATGCCCGTGTCGCGCAGGCAGCGCAGGATCCGCAGCCACGCCACGTCGCCCTCGGTGAACACGCGCTGCCCGCCGGAGTTGCGGGCGATGTCGTCGAGCAGCCCGATCCGCTCGTAGTAGCGCAGGGTGTCGAGGCTGAAACCCGTCTGTTCGGCTACCTGACCAGGGGAGAACTGCTGCATGCGATCAGGGTAGCCCCAGAGACCGCGCGAAGAGGGCTGGCGCGCCCGTCGCGCCGAGGTGGCCCCTGGCGGCACCGCGCCGGCATCGAAGTACAACCCGGTACGCCGACGCCGGCGCGGCACCGCCAGGAACCACGTCGATCACGACGGGCATCCACCGACCCCATTCGCGCGGCCTCCTAGGCGGGCGTGTCGAGGTGCTGTGCGGTCCGGCCGCGGAGCACGTCGACCCGGTCCGAGCGCGGCCGGCCGAGCACCCAGCTGGACCCGGCCACCGTCTTCGCCCGCTTCTTCAGCGGCGCGAGCAGCCGCGACGCCACCCGGTAGGACTCGACGGTCGACACGGCGCAGACGAGCGACGCGAGCGACACGGTCACCGGCAGTTCGTCGGCCGACCACTCCCGGTCGACCACCTCGGTGGCCAGGGTGGCGACCTCGTCGACGTCGGTGACCACCAGGAAGTCGTCGCCGCCGACGTGTGCCACGCGGGTGCCCGGCAGTGCGGACTCCACATCGGACAGTGCGAGGCCGAGCGTGCGGATCAGGTCGTCGCCGGCCGCGAAACCCTTGGTGTCGTTGATGTTCTTGAACGAGTCGACGTCGAGCCAGCTCACCACGAACATCTCGCCGCGTTCGATGCGCCGGTCGATGTCCCGCGCGATCGTGCCGGTGCCGGGCAGCCGGGTGAGCGGGTTGAGCGGGTTGAGCGCCGCCGCCTGCTCGACCTTCGCGTCCGCCACCCCGCGCACGACCTCCGTGAGCCGGACGGCGCCGACACACCGGCCGGCCGCGTCGACCACCACCACATCGTCGCCCGCGCGGGCGCCCTCCGTCTCGCCGACGGATTCCAGCAGCTGCTGGCTGGTGGAATCCGAGCGGATGGTGCGCGGCGGGTCGGCGTGGCGGGCGGCGGGCCTGCCGGCGTGGAGGGCGTGACCGTACGGGCCGGTCACGGCGAGCAGGAACCGGCTGCGGTCCAGCGACAAGCACGGTCGGCCGTCCGGGTCGATCAGGACGACGCCCGTGACCTCGGGTGATTCGAGGAACGCCTGGCGTACCTCCTCCGACGTCGCCGCCGCCGGCATGGTGACGGCCGGCCGGACGAGGTCGGCGATGAGCGGCGCACCCGAGGCGGCCGGCGCCGAGTCGAGCTTGGTGATCGTGGTGAGTGCGGGTGGCGTGAAGCTGGGTCCGCTCCGCTGGGCCGCGGCCAGCAGGTTGCCCTGCGCGACCGGGACGCCGAGGCGGCTGAGCGCGAGAAGCTGTTCCTCGGACTCGACGCCCACCGCCGCGAGCTTGATCCCCGTGCGGCCGGACAGGTGGATGAGTGCCTCGATGACCGCCACGACCGCGGCGTCGTGCGGCAGGCCGCGCAGCAGGTAGGCGTCGAGCTTGATCATGTCCGGCACGAAGTCGGCCACGATGGACAGTGGCAGGTCGCCGTCCCCGGCGCCGTCGAAGGCGAGCCGGTACCCGTTGCGGCGCAGCAGGTTCAGCCCGTCCAACAACGCCGTACGGGAGATCCCGCCGAACGGTGGGGTGACCTCGACCGTGATGTCGGACCGTCCGTGGAGCGCGGGCAGCAGTTCCTCGGCGCGGGTGGCGGTGATGGCCAGGACGTTGACGTGCAGCGGATGGTCGGGCTCGGCGGCCTGTACAGCGCCGGCCGCGAGCGCGATGTCGGTCTCGATCAGTTGTCCCGCGCGGGCCGCACGGTGGAGGAGGTCGTGGATGGTGCCGTGCTCGGGTCGGGCGAGTGCTTCGAGCGCGAGGAGGCGGCCCGTGCGCGTGCTGAGCATGGGTTGGAACACGTAGGAAACGCCGGGCACCGGGGCCACGGCGTAATGGTGCACAGCGGTCGGGGGTCGGAGCACCCCATGTCACCGACTGTTCATGAACGACGGCGTGGATTCACCGAAACGGCGCAATCATGGATCGCCGGAGCGACCACGGGGCGGCGCGGAAGAGGGCCGCCATGGCTTTTGCCGTGCCGGGCAGATCGGCGCGCCCGGAGAGGAACGCGCGCTGGTGGTGTGGGGGAGGTCGAAGAAGAGGGCGAAGAAGTCGGGCAACCGGTCGGGCGGGAGGGCCAGGATGGTGGCGAGCCCGGCAAGCCGCAGTCGGCGCACGGCTTTCGCTTGCGGCGACCAGATCACGCGCCGGACGTCGTCGCCGCGCTGTATGGCACGCGCGACTTCCGGTGCGAGGGCGAACATGTCGGCGACGCCGTACCCGGTGGCGGGGTGGGTGATGCCGGCGGCGGCCCCGAACGCGTTGGCGAGCGGCGGCCGGTCGACGGGGAAGCGGACCTTTTCGGTGGCGCCGTCCGGGGAGATCCCGTGCTTCGTGAGCCGGGCGTGGAGCCGCTCCCGCAGGGTGGCCATGGACAGGCCCGGCCGGGCGGCGAGGGAGGTCTCCTCGAGGAGGACGCGGCCATCGGGGGTGGGGACGGCGTAGAGGAAGGTGGCCGGCCCGGGCGCGGGCTGGCGCCAGTCCATGAAGATGGCCTCTCCGGGGGAGACGAGGGGAGCGGCGGCCTCGGCGGAGACGAACACTCCATAGGCGGTCTGCTCAACGCTACCTCGATGGGGTGATCTCCGAGCGAATGGTCCATTCGCTCGGTCCACC
The DNA here is from genome assembly GCA_963826035.1 of uncultured Actinomycetota bacterium. GTDB lineage: Bacteria > Actinomycetota > Actinomycetes > Mycobacteriales > Pseudonocardiaceae > Actinophytocola. Next base: position 424,771 of record CAWGVZ010000015.1, read on the forward strand.
GGGGGCCCCCGATTTCCAGTCTATCGACGGGTCTGACATTTTCGACGGTTGCGCGGGAGCATGCTGAGCGGTCCGGGCGGCTGCTCGATCGGCGGCGGTATCGGCCTCCTCGGAGGTGCGGCGCCGATCTCCTGGCTCACCAGCGGAAACAGGTTGGTCAGGTCTCCCAGTTCGGTCCCGATCGGGTGATCTCCGAGCGAATGGTCCATTCGCTCGATCCGGGGGCCCCCGGTTTCCATTCTACCGGCGAGGTCCGACAATTCCGGCGCCTCCGAGAGCGACCGCGGCCCATAGGCGCCCGTCGCGTTGATGACCGCCCCGGCGCTCAGCAGGCGGCCGTCCGCCAGGGTCACCGTGTGGGATCCAGCGAGACCGCCCTGCCCTCCACCACCGACACCTCCGGGTGGGTCAACGCCGAGCGCACGCTCTCGTTGTCCAACACCGCATACGACCGCGCCAGCCAGCGCGACCCGCCGGCCTGAACTCGCGCCCTGGCCGTCACCCAGCGCGCGCCAAGGGGCAGCGCCGCCGTCTCGTCCAGCCACATCCCATAAGTCGGCCGCCACAAAGCATCCGGGCGCGGAGCGACGAGCGACGTGCGCAGGCCGAGGCGCGCGCACGCGTCCGCCAGGGCCCAACCCGCCGGGCCCGCACCAACGACCAGTACGTCGATCACCCGACTATGGTCGTCCCATGGAGCTTCGGGAGGTCAGGCGGTCCGGGCGAGCGGCCGGGGATCTCGCGGCCAGCCCCTTCCGGGCGGACCGTGACCGCGTGGTGGCGTCGCCGTTCTTCGCCCGCCTCGGCGGGGTCACGCAGGTGGTCAGCGCGAGCGGGTCGGGCCTGCTGCACAACCGGCTCACCCACAGCCTCAAGGTCGCCCAGGTCGCCCGCGCCATCGCCGAACGCATGTCGGCCGACCCACGGCTCGCGCCCATGCTCGACAAGCTCGGTGGCTGCGACCCCGACGTGGTGGAGGCCGCCGGGCTCGCCCACGACCTCGGCCACCCGCCGTTCGGGCACCTCGGCGAGCAGGTCCTCGACCGGCTCGCCCGCCACCGGTTCGGCCTGCCCGACGGCTTCGAGGGCAACGCGCAGTCCCTGCGGATCGTCACCACCACCGACACCGGCGGCCCGAGCGCGGTCGGCCTCGACCTCACGGCCGCCGTCCGCGCCGCCATGCTCAAGTACCCGTGGACGCGGCTCACCCACCCCGACCCACACCCGCGGCACCTGCCCGACCCGCCGCGCGGCGCGTCCGAGCCGCCGGGGGAGCCCGGCACCGGGGCGAGCAAGTTCTCCGTCTACGTCACCGAGCTGGACGACATGGCCCAGGCGCGGGAGGCGTTCCCGAAGCTCGCCGCCTGGCAGCAGACGGTCGAGGCGTCGGTCATGGACACGGCCGACGACATCGCCTACGCCATCCACGACCTCGAGGACTTCCACCGGATCGGCGTCCTGCAGCACGCGCCGGTCGCCGCCGAACTGGGGCACTGGCTCACCGGCGCGCTCGAGTTCGCCGCGCTGGGCGACCACCAGCTGCGGGCCCGCCGGCCGGGCCACTCGCTGGAGCTGCTGCGCCGCCGGATGCACCGCCGGGACTCGTGGATCGTCGACGACGAGGCGTTCGTGGCGGCCGTGTCGCGCGTTCGCGCGGAGCTGGTCGACGGTCTGCTCGACACCCGGTTCGACGGCTCGGTGGAGGCCGAGCAGGCGGTAGGCCGGTTCTCCGCCGGGTGGACCGTGCGGCTGGTGGGCGGCATGACCGTGGTGCTCGACCCGCCGACCCGCTCGGGGCACGTCATGCTCGCGCCCGCGCAGTGGCACGAGGTGCAGGTGCTCAAGTTCGTCCACCGGCGCTTCGTCCTGCTCCGCCCGGATCTCGCGCTGCACCAACGTGGTCAGGCTCGGCTGCTCACCTCACTGGTCGAGGCGCTCGAGCAGTGGCTGTCCGACCGGCACGAGGCCGACCGCCTGCCGCGCCGGCTCGCGGACCTCGTGGAGCTGGCGGCTGCCGAGTACGGCGCGCTGGCCGAGACCGACATGTCCACTTTGGTCGGCGCGGTCGGTGAGGCCCCCCAGGGGAAGTCCGGGATCCGGGAACTGGCACGGGGACGCGCTGTGATCGATTTCGTCGCGTCCCTCACGGACAGTCAGGCCGCGACGCTGCTCGACGCGCTGTCAGGTCGTAGTGCGCAACCGTGGTCAGACGCCTTCGTATTGTGAATCGCTAACAGACGGCAATTGTTACCACGCGGAGCGTGTGGTTCGGCCGAATGGCCGCTGTGTGGGAAACCCTTCGAACTCTAGGTTGAGCCGGACCGGGGCTCAGCCCGGCTGTCGTGTGTCGGGGCGCGGCCGAGGATTCAGCGGAGGGAATCCGTGCGTACACCTGCACGCGCATCACGAAGATCCCGAGTTCTGCTCAGCACAGCGGCCTGCCTGCTCGCCGTGGTCGGCCTGGCGAGCCCCGCCGTGGCCGCACCGCCACCCGAGGATCAGGGCATGTCGGCCGCGGACAACGCGGCCCGCCAGATCGGCGCGCTGCAACAGCTGAAGAAGAGCCAGAACAAGACCGAAGCCAAAGTGGACAGCCGGCTGGTCGTCGAGCAGCGGTCGCGGTCCAGCCGGTCGGCCACGGCCGCCCTGCCCCGCCTGACCAGCGGCGTTCCGGTCGCCTCCGGAAAGGTCATGGTGGACGTGCGCGGCACGGTCACCGACGACCTGCTCAAGGCTCTGACGAACGCGGGCGCCAGCCTCAGGTCGGTGTCCACTCGGTACGGCACGGTCCGGGCCGAGCTGCCCCTCGCCGCGGTGAACACGGTGGCCGCGCGGGCCGACGTGACCAAGGTGGAAGCCGCCGGTGGGGCCATGACCGCCCGTCAGCTCGATCCGACCGCCCAGCCCGCTCCGCCGGAGTCCAAGGAGCAGAAGGACGCCAGGATCGCGGAGAACACCCGCCGTGCCCTGACCGACCGCGCCGGCCCGATCGACAGCGCCGGTGACCGCACGCACAACGCGGACACCGCGCGCGCCGAGATCGGCGTCACGGGTGTCGGCGTGAAGATCTGCGCCCTGTCCGACGGCATCGACTCGCTCGCCACCTCGCAGGCGGCCGGCGAGCTGCCGGCGGTCGACGTCCTGCCGACCCAGGCCGGCGACGGTGACGAGGGCACGGCGATGTTGGAGATCATCCACGACGTCGCGCCGAACGCCGAGCTGGGCTTCGCCACCGCGTTCAACGGTGACGCGAGCTTCGCCGACAACATCCGCGCGCTGCGGTTCGAGCTGAGCTGCGACGTGATCGTCGACGACATCATCTACTTCAAGGAAGCGCCGTTCCAGGACTGGATCATCGCGCAGGCCGTGAACGACGTGATCGCCGACGGCGCCATGTACTTCTCCTCCGCCGGCAACGAGGGCAACACGGTCGACGGCACGGCCGCGCACTGGGAGGGCGACTACGTCAACTCCGGCCAGGTGGTCGGCAAGTACGCGGGCTACGCCCACGACTTCGACCCGGGTCCTGGCACCCAGGTCTACCAGCCGGTGTCCAACGCGACCCCGGCCGGCACACCGGTTCTGCTGAACTGGTCCGACCCGCTCGGCGGCTCGGCCAACGACTACGACCTGTACCTGCTCGACTCGGCCGGCAACGTCGTCCGCATGAGCCAGGACTTCCAGACCGGCACCCAGGACGCCTACGAGCGCCTGGACCTGCTCGCGACCGACGGCCTGCGGCTGGCGATCGTGAAGTTCACGGGCGCCGACCGCTACCTGTCGCTGTCCGCGCTGCGCGGCCGGTTCTCCGACAACGGCGGCCTGAAGGCGTTCAACACACCGGGCGTCACGTTCGGCCACTCGGCCGCGCGGGGCGCGTTCAGCGTCGCGGCCGCACCCGCGGCAGCCGCGTTCGGGCGCCCGCTCGAGCCCGGCGACCCACCGAATCCGAGCGGGCCGTTCCCCGAGGCCTTCGACGAGAACACGGCGTTGGAGCGCTTTACCTCCGACGGTCCGCGCCGCGTGTTCTACGAGGCCGACGGCACCCCGATCACGCCGGGCAACGTCAGCGCGACCGGTGGCGAGATGCGGCAGAAGCCGGACCTCACGGCGGCCGACGGCGTCATGACCAGCGTGCCCGGCTTCGCGCCGTTCTTCGGCACGTCGGCGTCCGCGCCCCACGCGGCGGCCATCGCCGCACTGGTGCTGTCGGGTAACCCCGGCATCGACCCGGCGGAGGTCCGGGAGGCGCTGATCAGTACGGCGATCGACATCGGCGAGCCCGGTGTCGACGGCCGCAGCGGTGCCGGCGTGATCCTGGCCGACCAGGTCCTCGGCTACACGGGCGCCAGCCCGCAGCCGCGGGCGCTCGCCGAGACCCCGAAGGTGGTCGGGCCGGACGGCACGTCCATCGTCGAGCCGGGTGACACGGCCACGCTGTCGGTGCCGGTGACCAACACCGGTGACGCGGCGGCCGTGTCGACGAGCGTCGTGCTGACGTCGCCGACCGCGGGCGTGGTCATCAAGCCGCGGTCCCGGTCCTACGGGACGATCGCCAAGGGTGACACGGCCGTGCAGGAGTTCGAGGTCACGGTGCCCGCCACCCACGCGGTGGGGGTGCCGGCAGTGCTGAACGCGCGGGTGACCTTCGCCGGTGCGCTGTCGCCGGTCTCCTCGTCGTTCTCCGTGGAGGTGGGTCGTCCGTCCGAGGAGACGGTCGACTTCGCCTACACCGGTGCGGCCGTGCCGATCCCGGACGCGAGCACGGTTGGTGCCAGCGTGCAGATCCCGGTGTCCGGTATCGGCCGGGCGTCGAAGGTCGCGGTGTCGGTGGACGGCACCGTCTGCTCCACCACCACGGGGTCGACGACCGTCGGGATCAACCACACCTATGTGGGTGACCTGGTCGGCATCGTGACCGCGCCGTCCGGGGCGACGGCCGAGCTGTTCGTCCGCGCCGGCCTGAACGGCCAGAACATGTGCCAGGTGGTCTTCGACGACACGGCGGCCGCCCCGTTCGGCTCGGTGACCGCGGGCGACGCGCCGTTCACCGGGTCGTGGCGGCCGGCCGATCCGCTGGCCGCGTTGCGGGCCGGGCCGGTCGACGGCACGTGGACGTTCTCCGCCTACGACCTGGCGAGGCTCGACACGGGCAACATCCGGGCCGTGTCGCTGCACGTCAACGGGTATGTAACCCCCTGATCCGGGGGTGGGCCGCCGCCGGTGCGCAAGTCGCGCCGGCGGCGGCTTCGTACCGTCTGCGGGTGGTGCGGGCGCAGCAGGTGATGTACCGGAGGCGTCGTTGGGTGCGCTCACCGCACCGAAAGCGCCGTTCGGTGCACCAGACCCGCCGGCGCCGACCGCTCAGTACCGTCTGCGGTGTGGGAAGAGCGCGAGCGGTCGCCGGCGGCGGCCGGGCGGTCGAGGTCGAACCGGAGCGGGTGGCCGGCTGGTTCGACCGGTTCGCCGCGCGCCACGGGGGAGTGACGGGCACCGTGCTCGGCCCGGCCGAGGTGGTGGTCACGGCCGCCGACGGTGCCACGGCCACGTGTGCGGTGCCGTTCCCGCCGCTGACCGGTACCGGCATCGAGGCGTTGGTGGCGCATCTGCTGGTGCCGCGCCGGATCGGGCTGTTGCTCGTGCGGCTGGGCGGGCACAGCGTGGGGATCGCCGAGGGCCTGACGGTCGTGGTGTCGCGCACCGACCGGCGGCAGGTGCACGGCCGCAGCGCCGCCGGTGGCTGGTCCCAGCACCGGTTCGCCAGGCGCCGCGAGGGCCAGGTGCGGCAGGCGTTGCGGGCGGCCGCCGCGGATGCCGTGGCCGTGCTCGGCTCCCGAGTGTCCGAACTGGACGCCGTGGTGCTCGGCGGCGACCAGCACGCGCTGGACGCGTTGCGGGCGGATCGGCGGCTGGCGCCGGTGTTCGCGCTCGCGTCGGCCCGCGTGTTGGACGTGCCCGATCCGCGCCGCGCGGTGTTGGATGACGCGACGGCCCGAGCCAGGGCCGTGGAGATCGTGGTCCGGGACGGGTAGGAGAACACATGGCGAAGGTGCACGCGTCGGTCGAGGTGCCGGCGTCGCCGGAACAGACCTGGGCGACGGCCGCCGACCTGTCCCGGTTCGACGAGTGGCTGACCCTGCACGACGGTTGGCGCGGTGCGGTGCCGGCGTCGATCGAGGAGGGGACGGAGCTGACCTCGGTGGTCGCGGTCATGGGCCTGCGCAACCGGATCAGCTGGCGGGTCGACCGGTTCACACCGCCCGCGGACCTGGCCATCTCGGGAGCCGGGGTGGGTGGCGTGAAGATCGCCCTGAACCTGACGATCGCCGCCGACGGCCCGGACCGCTCCACCGTGACCATCGACGCGGACGTCACGGGCCGGCCGGTGTTCGGCCCGATCGGTATGGCCATCGGCCGCGCCGTGCGGTCCGACCTGCGCAGATCGGTGTCCGCGCTGGCGGCGCTGATCAACTGAGGAAGTCGAGCAGGGCCTCGGTGTAGCGAGGGCTGACCGACCCGTCGGCCAGCGTGGGTTCGTGCCCGCAGCCGGGCAACCGCTCGATGCGGACGTTCTTGGTACGGCGCCAGGCCCGCACGCTCGTCTCGACGGGAGTCCAGTCGTCCTGGTCGCCGTAGAGGGCGAGCACGGGACAGCGGACGTGTGCGAAGACCGGCTCGGGGTCGAAGTCGAGGTCCGGCCAGGTGGGTTCGTCGAGGTGCCGGTTGACGTGGGCGAGCGGGAACCAGGGCTGCGAGGCGGCATCGTCGATGACGGCCTGAACGTCGTCGCGGTCGCGCACCCCGCGCTGGAAGTCCTCATAGGCGGTGCGCAGCCGAAGCAGCTCGTCGAGGTCGTCGTATCCGTTGCGCCGCAACTGCTCGGCTGTCCCGAAGTGCATCTGCGCGGTGGGACTGACTCCGGGAACGGCCAGCACCATGAGGAAGTCGGCGTGGTCGGCGGCGAGCGCGGCGACCCACCCGCCCTGGCTCCAGCCCCAGAAGCCGGCGGGTCCGGCCACGAACCGGCGGAGTACCCGCAATGCGGCGGTCGCGTCGCCCACCTGGACCCCGAGCGGGACGTCTTCGCCGCGGCGGTCGTACCGCAGCACGGCGACGCCCAGCGGTGGCAGCAGGTCGGCGAGGTGGGCGTAGAGGGGGTGGACGCGGGTGCCGGCACTGGCGCCGTGCAGGACCACGACGCCGCCCCGAGCCGGTCCGGCGGGCATCGACAGGGTGGCGTCGAGGCTGAGATCATCGGTGTCGATGCTCAGGTCCATCTCAGGAGTGTCTCAGCCGGACGATGCACACTGGGGGACATGACGGAAAAGCAGGAGTCTCCGGGCGATCAGCCAGCCCAGCCCGAAGCGCCGACGGCCGCCGAGCAGCCGTCGGCGGGGGAGCAATCTCCGGCGGCTGCCCCGATGGCGGAGTCGGCACCGGCCGGCGACGAGTCCTCTGCCCAAGCACCGACCGCCCAGCCGCCGGCCCAGAAACGCCCACCCCACCGGACAAAGACCTGGATAGCCGCGACAGCGGCGGGCGTGATGCTGCTGGGCGGCGGCCTGGCGGGCTACTTCATCGGCGCGGCGAACGACCACGACCGCCGAGGCGGCCCGGGCTGGCACCAGGGCTGGGACGGCTCACGAGACGGCGAGTTCGGCAACCGAGGCGGCGACTTCGGCGACGGCCCGGGCACCCCGTGGAACTGGCGCGGCGACCGCTGACCAAACCGGGACGGCCCGACCGCCGCACACCCCGACCGCCGCACACCCCGACCACCGCCACCACCGGGGTCAACCGCCGAGCGTGGGCCGGACCGCGCGGTTCGAGCCCGCGCGGTCCGAGCCGCTGCACGCCGAAAATGTCAGACCCCGTTGGTAGGCTTGAAATCGGGGGGCCCCGAGACCGAGCGAATGGTCCTTTCGCTCGGTGTTCACCCGATCGGGTTATCCCTCCGCCAAGGCCAGACTGCCCTGCGCGAGTCGGCGGCGGACCAGTTCCATCGCCTCGTGTAGTGGCGTTGTGCCGGCCTCGCCGGCCGCGGCCAGGAGACCCGACGTCGTGGTCTCGATCTCTTCCACCCGCGCCGATGCGGCCGCGTGGTCCAGACCCGAGAACTCCCTCGACAGCGTGTACACCACGCCGCCCGCGCTCGCCACGAAGTCCGGTATCCACACCGTTCCCTGGCCTGCCAACCGATCCGCGACAGCATCGTCAGTCAGTTGGTTGTTCGCCGGGCCGATGACCAGCGGGGCGTTGACCACAGTGGACGGTCCGAACACGCCACCCACGGCCGCGGGGATCAGGACATCCGTCTCCAGGGTCAGCGCGACGTCCGGTTCCGCCCACCGGTAGCCCGCGCCCCGGGAAGCATCCACATCGGACACCACCACCTCGGCGCCCGCCGCCGACAGTGCGTCGGCCAGTAGGGAACCCACGTTGCCCATGCCGATCACCACGGCCCGCCGGCCGGTCATCGACGCCGTGCCGAACACCGACCTCGCCCCCGCGCGTAGGGCGGCCAGCACGCCGGCCGCCGTCGGGCAGCTCGACGAACCCGTCCCGCCGTGCTCCTCCGGCAGGCAGAACGCGTGCGGCGTCCACCGCCGCAGCGCCAGCATGTCCGCCGGGCCGGTGCCGACATCCGGGCCCGTCAGGTACGTCCCCTCGAACGTCTCGATCAGTTCACCTAGGTCGGCCAGCAATGCCTCGCGCAGCGCGGGGGTCACCGGCGTTCCGGCCGGCACGGCCAGCACGCTCTTGCCGCCCCCGAACGGCAGGCCGGCCGCCGCACACTTGTACGTCATCCCCGACGACAGCCGCAGCGCGTCGGCCACCCCGTCGCGCCAGTGCGGGTAGTGCCGCAGCCGCGTGCCGCCCACGGCCGGGCCGAGCGCCCGCGAATGCAGCGCCACGGTGATCGGTACCCCGGAGCGCCTGCCCAGCCGCGTCACGACCTCGTCGTGCTCCCATGAATCGGATTCGCGCATTTCCGTCTCCCACCCGAAGAACGAACCAACCTCTGGGGTCGAATGTAGGAATGGAGGCGGTCAGATCGCGCGAGCACCGAACAATATTCGGCAGCTGTGCGATTCTGGAGGCATGGACGAACTTGATTCGGCGATCATCCGTCATCTGCAGGACGACGCCCGGCAGCCCAACCAGGACATCGCGCGGAAGATCGGCATCGCGCCGTCCACCTGCCTCGAACGCACCCGGCTGCTACGCCAGCGCGGCGTGATCCGCGGCTACCACGCCGACATCAGCCTGGCCGCCCTCAACCGCGGCGTGCAGGCCCTCGTCGCCGCGCAGGTCCGGCCGCTCTCGCGCACGGTGGTGGAGACGTTCCAGGGCTCGGTCGCCGCGCTGCCGGAGGTCCTGTCGGTGTTCGTGCTGGCCGGCAGCGACGACTTCCTCATCCACGTGACGGCGCAGGACATCGACCACCTGCACGTGTTCCTGCTCGACCGGCTCACCGTGCGGCGCGAGATCGTCGGCTTCCGCACGTCGATCATCTACCAGCACCTGAACAACACGGTGCTCGAACGGCTCCCGGACCCGACCTAGAGCGACCCGGTGGCCAGCATGCCGCCGTCCACCCGCACGGTCTCGCCGGTGATCCACGACGCCTGCTCGGACGCCAGGAACGCCACCAGCTGAGCCACGTCCTCCGGCGTGCCGAGGCGCTTCATCGGGTAGGACGCCGCCAGCTTCTCCTCGTTGTCCGTGTAGAGCATCTCCGCGAACTTGGTCTTCACCACGGCCGGCGCGACCGCGTTCACGCGGATGCCGGGGCCGAGCTGCCAGGCCAGCTCCTCGGTCAGCCGGATCAGCGCCGCCTTGCTCGCGCCGTACGCGGCGAGCAGCCCCGACGAGCGCAGCCCGGCCACCGACGCGATGTTCACGATCGACCCGCCGTGCTCGGACATCCACGCCTTCGCCGCGAGCTGCACGAAGCCGAGCGCGCCGACCACGTTCACGTCGAAGATCTTGCGCACCGCGCCGAGATCGGCCTCCAGCAGCGACCCGTACGTCGGGTTGATGCCCGTGTTGTTGATCAGCACGTCGAGCCGGCCGAACTCCTCGACCGTGCGACCGACGACCTCGGCCCGGTCGTCGTCCTTGCCGGTGTTCGCCGGTACGCCCAGCACCCTGGCGCCGTCGACCGCCGCGCGGACCTCGTCGACCGCCGCCGCTACCTGCTCGGGCTTGCGTGAGGAGATGGTCACGGCCGCGCCGCCGCGGGCCAACTCGGTCGCGATCGCGAGGCCGATGCCGCGGCTGGCGCCCGTGACCAGCGCGGCCTTGCCAAAGAAGTCCGGTGTCATGACGCCGACTCTAGCTAAGCGCCCGCTTAGGGCGCGAGGGGTGGACAAACCACTGGCGGACACCCCGTAGACTCGACCCGTGGTGGTTCGTACGGCCTAGGCCGCAGGCGAGCCCGCTGGTCACGACCCGCGGGCAAACGAGGCCTGCCCATTACCACCCTCACGGAGTCTCCGAATGATCACCGCCACCGATCTCGAACTGCGCGCCGGCACGCGGATCCTGCTGTCCGACACGACCCTGCGCGTCCAGCCGGGTGACCGCATCGGCCTGGTCGGCCGCAACGGCGCCGGCAAGACCACGTCCCTGCGCGTCCTGGCCGGCGAGGGCGAGCCCTACGCGGGCGACGTGCGCCGCACCAGTGAGGTCGGCTACCTGCCGCAGGACCCGCGCGAGGGCAACCTCGAGGTCACGGCCAAGGACCGGGTGCTGTCCGCCCGCGGCCTGGACCAGCTGCTGCGCGACATGGAGAAGGCGCAGTCGGCCATGTCCGAGTACGCGGACGAGGCGCTGCGCGACCGCGAGGTCCGCCGCTACGGCCGGCTCGAGGAGCGCTTCGCCGCACTCGGCGGCTATGCGGCCGAGAGCGAGGCGGCCCGAATCTGTGCGAACCTCGGTCTGGCCGACCGCGTGCTCGCCCAGCAGGTCGGCACGCTCTCCGGCGGTCAACGCCGGCGCGTCGAGCTGGCCCGCATCCTGTTCGCCGCCTCCGAATCAGGCACAGGCGGCGCCGGCGGATCCGGCACGACGCTGCTGCTCGACGAGCCGACCAACCACCTCGACGCCGACTCGGTCAACTGGCTGCGCGGCTTCCTGAAGGGCCACAACGGCGGCCTCGTGGTGATCAGCCACGATGTCGAGCTGCTGGCCGACGTGGTCAACAAGGTCTGGTTCCTCGACGCCATGCGCGGCGAGGTCGACCTCTACAACATGGGCTGGCAGCGCTATCTCGACGCACGCGCGGCCGACGAGAAGCGCCGCCGCCGCGAGCGGGCCAACGCGGAGAAGAAGGCCTCCTCGTTGATGCTGCAGGCCGACAAGATGCGGGCCAAGGCCACCAAGGCCGTGGCGGCGCAGAACATGGCCAAGCGCGCCCAGCGGCTGCTGTCCGGGCTCGACGAGGTCCGCCAGTCCGACAAGGTCGCGAAGATCCGCTTCCCGGAACCCGCGCCGTGCGGGCGGACTCCGCTCACGGCGGAGGGCCTGTCCAAGACGTTCGGCTCGCTCGAGGTGTTCACGGGAGTCGACCTGGCCATCGACCGGGGCTCGCGGGTGGTCGTGCTCGGCCTCAACGGCGCGGGCAAGACCACGCTGCTGCGGTTGCTCGGCGGCATGGAACCGGCCGACGCGGGTGAGGTCGTGCCAGGTCACGGGCTGCGGATCGGTTACTACGCCCAGGAACACGAGACGCTCGATCACGAGGCCTCGGTGTGGGACAACGTGCGGCACGCCGCGCCGGACACGCCCGCGCAGCAGTTGCGGTCGCTGCTCGGCACGTTCCTGTTCACGGGCGAGCAACTGGACCAGCCGGCCGGCACGCTGTCCGGCGGCGAGAAGACCCGGTTGGCGCTCGCCGGGCTGGTGTCGAGCGCGGCGAACGTCCTGCTGCTCGACGAGCCGACGAACAACCTCGATCCGGCCAGTCGTGAGCGCGTTCTCGACGCACTCCGCGGGTATACGGGCGCCGTCGTGCTCGTGACGCACGATCCGGGTGCGGTTGAGGCGTTGGAGCCGGAACGCGTGATCCTGCTGCCCGATGGCACCGAAGATCACTGGTCAGCGGACTATCTCGAACTTGTCCAGCTTGCGTAGAAGACCTTCCACTAGTCCGTCGGGGTGACGGAGTTCATACTTATTTTCGATCTCGCCTGGCATTCCACGCCGTCGTGTTCGATCATTGGCGTCGGCAGGGGTTATCAGAAACCTCCGTTACACGCTACGGAAGGCGGACGACGTGGCTGATCTGAAGAAGGGCGCGCGGATCACGGGCAGTACGCGCGACAAGCTGGCCGCTGACCTTAAGAAGAAGTACGAGAAGGGTGCCAGCATTCGTGCGCTGGCGGAGTCGACTGGTCGTTCGTACGGATTCGTACACCGCGTCCTGTCGGAGTCCGGCGTGGCTTTGCGTGGTCGCGGCGGTGCCACCCGCACGAAGAAGAAGTAGCAGCACCGGTCAAGCTTGGATGCCGCGGGTGTTGGGGTCCGCGACCGCTCCGTCGGTCGGTCCCGCGGCCGTCCTGGTTTGGTCCGTCGATCCGTCAACCGTCTTCTCCCCGGCGGCGAACCCGATCATCGCGCCGGCCAACGCCAATGGGTACACGAGATAGCCCCAGCGCGTTGCCGGTGCGAGGCAGATCGCCGTGCCCAGGCTGACGGCGATCCGCTGAGTGACCGCGGTGGCGTCCCGGGGCGGGCGCACGAACAACCACGTGACGATGGCGCATGCCGCCAGCGCGAGGAGTGCCAGCGCGGCGGCGTGTCCCACCGGTCCCAGCTGTGCGATCAGATAACCCGGCAGCGGACTGGCGGCCGGTGAACCCGCCTCCCCGAGACCCGCCGGGAACATGATCACGTGTTCGACGAACGACGCGGGGTCGACCAGCAGCACGGGCACCGTGAGCACGGCGGTGGTGGCCAGCAGGGCGCCGAGGTAGACGGCCAGCCCTCGGCCGCCCCGGTACACCATGATCGCCACGGCCAGCACGCCCAGTGCCGGCAGGGCGGTGAGCTTGGTCGTCACCACCACCGCGCACACGACGCCTGGCCAGACCGGGTTGACGCGGTACGCGAGCGCGGTGGCCAGCACGATGAGCGCGACCACCGGCAGGTCGTCGCCGGCGACCGTGAAGGTCAGCAGGGTGAGCGGGCTGATCGCGGCGAGTTGGGCCGCGAGAACGGGAATCCGCGGCCAGTCGAGCACCCGCAGCGCCAGCACGATGATCAGCACGCTGGCCACGAGGAACGCGACGCGCGCGTCGGTGAACGGGCCGTCGCCGAACAATGCCCTCGGCAGGCCGTAAACGGTCATCGACGGGCCGTAGGGCGTGTAGTCGTCCGGATGCGCCGCCCGGTCGAGCAGCCCGAGGTCGGGGTACGGTGTGCCGTTGTCGAGCAGCAGCCGGGCCGACCGTTCCACCACCCAGACCTCTGGCTGGGACGGGAACGCCCACGGCCACTGGCCCCACACGAAGCTCGGGGACCTGCGGAAGATCAGCACGAGCAGCGGCACGACGCCGGCCAGCAGCCCGGCGACGGCCACCGGCGTCCAGCGGGAGCGCAGAAACCTTGAGGCTGGTCCTAGGTCCGTACTGGAGACTAGGCCGACCAGTGTCAACACGGTGGCGATCAGGTAGCCGGCCGTCGCGAAGTTGCCCCAGACCCGGTAGCCGTAGAACTCGGAGAAGAACGCGGTGCCGGCCGCGAAGACCAGGCTCACCAGGTAGATGAGCAGGTCGAGCCGCAACGCACGCTGCCCCGTCTGCTCCACGCGGGCAGGCTACCGAGGCGGTCGTAGCTGTTCGCTCTCCGGGTAACGGGGAAGCAGGCGCCGGACGACGGTGTTGACCGGGGGAGGACGAGGGAGAAAAGACGTGGAGAACAGCTGGAGCCTGCTGCGGGGTGCCATGCACTCGGCCGACACGCCCAAGGGGCTGCGCAAGGGAACGATCCGGCGGGTGTACCAGTTCGCCGGGCCGCACCGGGGGAAGCTGGTGGTGTTCCTGGCGCTGACCGTGATCTCGGCCGTGCTGGCCGTCTCGACGCCGCTGCTCGCCGGCCAGGTGGTCAACGCGATCGTCGGGCGCGACGCGGTGTCGGTGGTCGTGTGGCTCGCCGTGGCGATCGCCGGGATCGCCGTACTCGACGCGGGGCTGGGGCTCGCCGAGCGGTGGCAGTCCGCGCGCATCGGCGAGGGGTTGATCTACGACCTGCGGCGGGCCGTTTTCGGGCACGTGCAGCGGATGCCGGTCGCGTTCTTCACCAGGACGCGCACGGGCGCGCTCGTGTCGCGGCTGAACAACGACGTGATGGGGGCGCAGCGGGCGTTCACGTCCACGCTCGCCGGGCTCGTCACGAACGTGATCCAGCTGGTGTTGTCGGTGGTCGTGATGATGACGTTGTCCTGGCAGGTGACCGCGCTCGCGCTGGTGTTGCTGCCGGTCTTCGTGCTGCCCGCGCGGCGGATGGGCAAGCGGATGGCCGACCTGCAGCGCGAGTCGTCGGTGCTGAACGCGTCGATGACCACGCAGATGACCGAGCGGTTCTCCGCGCCCGGTGCCACGCTCGTGAAGCTGTTCGGGCACCCGCGGGCCGAGGCCGAGGAGTTCGGTGGGCGCGCCGGGAGGGTGCGTGACATCGGCGTGCGGTCGGCCATGCTCACCCGCTGGTTCATGACCAGCCTGACGCTGGTGTCGGCGCTCGCGCAGGCGCTGGTCTACGGGCTCGGCGGCTATCTGGCGCTGACCGGTTCGCTCGACCCTGGCACGGTCGTGGCGCTCGCGCTGCTGCTCACCCGGCTGTACACGCCGCTCACCGCGCTGGCGAACGTGCGGGTGGACGTGATGACCGCGCTCGTCTCGTTCGAGCGGGTCTTCGAGGTGCTGGACCTGAAGCCGATGATCACGGAGGCACCCTCGCCGCGGACCGTTCCGGACGGTGGGGTGTCGGTGGTGTTCGACGACGTGCGGTTCGCCTATCCCGCCGCGTCGTCGGTGTCGCTGGCGTCGCTCGAGGAGGTGGCGGTCCTCGACCAGCGCGGTGGTGAGGAGGTGCTGCACGGGATCAGTTTCCGGGCCGATCCCGGGAAGATGGTGGCGCTGGTCGGGCCTTCCGGTGCCGGTAAGTCGACCATCGCCTCGCTCGTGCCTCGGTTGTACGACGCGGACAGTGGCAGCGTGCGGTTGTCCGATGTGGACGTTCGGGAGCTGTCCTTCGACTCGGTGCGTGACACGGTCGGTGTGGTGACCCAGGACGGTCATCTGTTCCACGACTCCATCCGGGCCAACCTGGTGTATCCGCGTCCGTCGGCCACCGACGAGGAGTTGTGGACGGCGTTGGAGCAGGCGCGGCTCGGTGAGCTGGTGGGCTCGCTGCCGGACGGGTTGGACACGGTCGTGGGGGAGCGCGGGTATCGGCTGTCCGGGGGTGAGCGTCAGCGGTTGACGATCGCCAGGTTGTTGGTGGCTCAGCCGAGGGTGGTGATCCTCGACGAGGCCACCGCGCATCTGGACTCGGAGTCGGAGGTGGCCGTGCAGGAGGCGCTTACGGGTGCGCTGGCCGGTCGGACGGCGATCGTCATCGCTCACCGGCTGTCGACCATTCGGGCGGCGGACCAGATTCTTGTGGTGGAAGGTGGGCGCGTGGTGGAACGTGGTGATCACGAGACGCTCCTTGCTGCTGACGGTCGATACGCGGACCTGTACCGCACGCAGTTCGCCAACCAGCCGGCTGCCGCTTGACGGGTTGGCTGGTGCTTTGGGACTGTTGCGGGTTTTGCGGTTTTGCGGCTTCTCGGCTGGGAGGGTGCACTGACTCGGGTTCTCGGTTGGGTCTCCCATCGGAGTGGTTCGGGACGGCATTGGTCGCACACGGCCGGTGATGCACGGGTTGCGGTTGCACCCGAGTGGGTTCTCGGCGCATCCATGCGCGCCGGAACCGGGATCTCGGGTGCGGGAGCCGCGATCTCGCGTGCCGGAACTGCGAACTCGCGTGCGGGAAGCGGGAACATGTGGTCGGGACGTGGGGACATGCGTGCGGGTAGCGCGAACTCGCGCCCGGAACCGCGACCTCGCGTGCCGGAACCGCGATCTCGGGTGTGGGAACCGCGATCTCGCGCCCGGATCCGCGAACCATGCGTGCCGGAACCGGGGACATGTGCGGGAGCGCGGAGTCCTGGGCACGGTCGCTGAACCGCGAGCCCTGTTCGGCCGTGGCGGGACTGGTTTGGTCAGTCCAGCATGTCCGTTTGGCGGGTGACCGCGTGGCGGACCAAGTTGGTGATCTCCGACGGGTTGGCCACCGCCGTGTCGTGTGGGACCTGGCGTAAGTAGCGGCCCTCGCCGCGTAGGAGGTTCGTCGGGTCGGCCAGTAGGGCGCCCTTGTGGAACATCAGGTTCACCCCGCGGGAGGTGACGGCCACGGCGCACAGCCAGTGGTGCCAGTCACCGCCCTTGGTGAACGTCAGGCGGCGCCACTTGATCGCCTGGTCGATGTCGCTGTCGGCCGCGGTTACCAGCGCGGCCAGGTGCTCGACCCTTTCCCGGTTCGGCGGGTCCACCTGGCCGAGCCACTCCTCGATCTCGGTCATGGCGCCACCATGTCACCCAGCACCGACAATTTTAGGACGGCAGGTCCTCCGGGCGGTCCACGTCGTCGCCGTTCGCCACGTCCTCGCAGGGCACGGCCACGGGATCGTGGCTGGTCAGGTACGTGCGGGCGCCCGCATCGCCAGTCGCCGAAGCCGTTACGTCCGCCCAGCGATCCCGGCCGATCAGCACCGGATGGCCCGGGCGTCCGTGGTACGTGGCCCGGGCCAGCGCGGAAGGGGACGCCAGTGCCACGAACCGGCGCACCGCGTCCGCCGTCACGCCCGGGGTGTCCACCGGCAGGATCAGCGCGGCCGCCGCGGACCCGCCGGCCAGCGCGGCCAACCCCACCCGCAGCGACGATCCCATGCCCGTCGTCCACTCTGGATTGTCCACAAGGGACGAGTCAGGGAGATCTGCTAAAAGGCGTACCTCGGCCGCCTGCGCGCCCAGCACTACCACCACCGGTGTGCAGCCGCCCGCGTGGAGCACCCTGGCCGCGTGCTCCACGAACAGCGTGCCACCGTGGCGCACCAACGCCTTCGGCATGCCGAAGCGGCGTCCGGCGCCGGCGGCCAGCAGAATTCCGGCTACCTCCACGCAGCAGAGCCTAGAGCGTCAGCGGAACGACTCCACGTTGTCCAGCGCCCACTGGGCATAGGTGCGGGCCGGGCGACCGGTGACCTCCTGGACGGTCGGCATGGGCTGGAGCATCTCGTCCCACTGCTCGGCCGTGAACCGCGGCATCTCCGCCCCCGGCGTGTACTCCTCCAGCCCCAACAGGAAGTCCGCGTTCTCCGCGCCCCAGCCGCCCTGGCGCACCAGGATCTCCTTCGCCTGCTCGGCCGGCACCTCCTCGAACCGGACCTCCTCGCCCAGCGCCGCGCTGATCGCCGCCACCTGCTGGCGCGCGGTGATCCGTTCCGGGCCGGTCATGTCGTACGCCTTGCCCGCGTGGCCGTCCTCGAGCAGCGCGATCACCCCGACCGCCGCGACGTCCGCCTCGTGCACGGCCACCCCGACGGCGTCCGGCGTGATGTACCGGACCACGCGCTCCGTCCGGATCATCGGGCCCCACAGTCGCAGCGTGTTCGACATGAACTCGCCCGGCCGCAGGTGCGTCCACTCGCAGCCGGACGCCTCGACCGCCTGCTCGACGGGCAGTTGGAAGTCGAGGTCGAAGCCGCCGGTCACGGCGCCGGAGGACAGCGTGACGATCCGCCGCACGCCGGCCCGTTTCGCCGCGCCGACCACCTCGGCCGCCGTCCGCGGCTCGGGGAACAGGTACATCCGGTCCACACCGGTCAGCGCGGCCGCCACGGATGCCGGTTCGAGCAGGTCGCCCCGGACCACCTCGACGCCGGCCGGGAACGTCGCGGCCGCCGGGTTCCTGGTCAGTGCGCGTACCGGTACACCGGCGGCGACCAGCTGTGCCACCACCTGGCGCCCCACGTGGCCCGTCGCACCGGTAACCAAGATCGTCATCAAGTCTCCCTCTGGATGGGTACGCTGTACGCATAAGATTACCACCTATGGGTGCGGTGTACGCAAACATGTCCGACCAGGGCCTTCTACGATGGGCGGGCGATGACTACTTCGGACAAGCCGGCCGAGTCGGCGAGCTTCGGCGGCGGCCACGTCTCGGCCGCCGCCATGGATCTCCTCTGGGGCACCAAACCGCCCACCGGCCGGGGCCGGAAGCCGGGCATGACGGTCGAGCGGATCGTGGCGACGGCCGTCGAGCTGGCCGACCAGGAAGGACTCGACGGCCTGTCCATGCGCCGGGTGGCCGACGCGCTCGGCGTGGGCACCATGTCGCTCTACCGGTACCTGCCCGCCAAGGCCGAGCTGCTCGAGCTGATGGCCGACGCCGTGATGGGCGAGAGCGCCCTCCCCGAGCCCCACCCGGACGGCTGGCGGGCCGGCCTGGAGGCATTCGCGCGGGCCAGCCTCGAGGGCTACCAGCGCCACCCCTGGCTGCTCACCATGTCGCTCACCCGGGGGCTCATGGGCCCCAACCAGACGGCTCAGCTCGACTCGCTGCTGCGGGTCATCGCCGGCACCGGGCTGACCAACGGCGAACTGATGGCGACCGTCGGCCTGATCATCAGCTACGTCCAGGGCCGGGCCCGCCAACTGTCCGACGCGGCCGGCGCCGAGCAGCGCACGGGCGTCACCGACGCGCAGTTCTGGAACGAGTTCGCCCCGCTGCTCGACCCGCACCTGTCCACCGGCCGCTTCCCGACGCTGTCCGGCATCTGGAAGGACGTGGACTTCGAGTGGCTGGACGAGTTCGACTTCGGCCTGCAGCGGGTCCTGGACGGGATCGAGGCGTACGTCGAGAAGAAGGGGCGTTCGTGACTCCGAGTCTGAAGGTGTTCGGCCCGACCAGACGGGCCGACGCGCGTGCCGTGGTGCTCGTGCTGCACGGTGGCCAGGAGGAGAGCAGGGCCCGAGTGCACCGGTTCCGGCCCGCCTACCTGCGGATGCTGCCGTTCGCGCGTGACCTGGCCTGGGCCGGGCGCGAGGCCAGGGTGTCGGCCATGGCGCTGCTCAACCGCTACCGCGGCTGGAACCGGCCCGATCTGGACGCGGTGGCCGACGCGCGGTGGGCACTCGACGACGTCCGGCGCACGAACCCGGGCGTGCCGGTGGTGCTGGTCGGCCACTCGATGGGCGGCCGGGTGGCGCTGCGGGTGGCGGACGACCCCTCGGTCACCGCCGTGTGCGCGCTGGCGCCGTGGATCACCGAGAAGGACCGTGTCGACCAGTTGGCCGGGCGGACGGTGCTCATCGCGCACGGTGACCAGGACAAGACGACCGACCCGAAGCTGTCCTACGCCTACGCGGTGCGCGCCAAGGCGGTCACCGAGGACGTGTGCCGCTTCGAGGTGCGGGGCGAGGCGCACGCCATGCTGCGGCGGGCGAAGGACTGGCGGCTGCTGGTGCGCCGGTTCGTGCTGGGCACGCTGGGTGCCACCGAAATGGATCATGTTATCGCGGCCGGCGCTGGCCAAGCCGGCACCCGGCGGGTTGGCCGTAACGCTTTGATGTCCGTCTCGTACGGTGTGCGCAACCTCAACGGGCGTCCCCACGTCTTGAAAAGCGACTGGAAGGTGGGGCAATGAGCTACGGCCATCAGCAGGGACCACCCCGGCGACGTCCCGGTCCGGACAACGGGCAGGGACGCCAGCCGGGATACGGCGGTCCGCCGCCGAGCCGCACGCCCGCGTACCACCAGACCAGAAAGATGGAGCTGCCGCGCACCGGCGGTCCGGGGCAGGACTACCGCCAGCCCGCGCCGCGGCGCCAGCCGCAGCCCCCGCCGGACGACTTCGGTCCGCCTCCGGGTCAGGGCGACGGCTACCCGCCACCACCGCCGCGCCGCCGGCCGCCGCGCAAGCGCCGGTGGGGTCGCAAGCTGGGGATCGCGTTCCTGATCATCCTCGTGGTGTTCGGCGGCGTGTGGATCTGGCTGGACTCCTCGCTGAACCGCGTGGCCGCGCTCACCGACTACCCGGGGCGCCCGGCGGCGGGCGAGGGCACCAACTGGCTGATCGTCGGTTCGGACAGCCGGGCGGACCTCACGGCCGAGGAGCAGGCGGAGCTGTCGACCGGTGCGCCGACCAGCAAGCTCACCGACACCATGATGTTGCTGCACATCCCGGACAGCGACGCGAAACCCACGCTCGTGTCGCTCATGCGTGACACGCAGGTGACGGCCCCGGGAAGCGATGAAAAAGTCAAGCTCAACTCGATCCACTCGAAGGGCGGGCCCGCGATGCTCGTCCAGGTGGTCGAGCTGAAGACCGGGCTGCGTATGGACCACTACGTCGAGGTCGGGCTCGGCGGCTTCGCGGGCGTGGTGGACGCGGTCGGCGGAGTCGAGATGTGCCTCGACCAGCCGATGAACGACCCGCTCGCCGGCGTCAACCTCCCGGCCGGCTGCCAGGAGCTGAACGGCGCGCAGGCACTCGGCTACGTCCGGTCCCGGGCCACGCCGAGGGCCGACTACGACCGGGTGGTCCACCAGCGTGAGTTCATCGGCGCGTTGACCGACAAGATCGCCAGTCCCGGCACGATCCTCAACCCGTTCAAGCTGTTCCCCGTGCTGGCCAACGCACCGGACGCGATCACGGTCGACGAGGGCGACCACCTGCACCACCTGCCGAGCCTCGCGTTCGCCATCAGCGGGGCCAGCGACGGCAGTACCGTCTCGACGACCGTCCCGATCGGCGGCTCGGAAGGGTCGATGCTCATCTGGCACGAGGACCGGGCGCCCATGCTGTTCGACGCGCTGCGGACCGACGCGGAGGTGCCCCCGGAGGCGATCGAAACCGGGCCCTAGCTGGAGAAGCTCAGTTCGTCGCGACGACGTAGTGGAAACTGTCGTCCGCGCACTCGATCTCGGCCTCGGTAACCACCTGATACCCGGCCGAGCGCAACCGCGCCGGCAGCTCGCGGACGGTCGGCCGGGTCCAGTCACCGAGCGCGAGCAGGCCGCCGGGGCGGACCACGCGGATCAGTTCGGCCAGCGCGGCGTCGTGATCGTCGGCCGAGTGCAGCACGTCGAACGCAGTCACCACGTCGAAATCGTCGGTGCCGAACGGCAGCGCGTCGGGCAGTCCGACCCGAAGGTCGGCATCGGGCACCGCCCAACGGACGATCTCCAGCAGCACCGCGAGCCGCTCCACGCCGGCGGTCACGGCGCCTCGGTCGGCGGCCGCGCGGAGCAGCAACCCGATCCCGCAGCCGACGTCGAGCAGTCGAGCTCCGTCCAGCGGTTCCACGGCGGGCAGCAGCTTCCGCAGCGGGAGTCGGCGTTCCGGCTCGAGGGAGCGCAGCAGCTCATATGGACCCGCGGCGACCTCGCCGATCATGGCCGAACCTCCAGCACTCGGTGCGTCTCCGTCTCGGCGGACTGGCGGAACCGGGTGAAGCCGGCCCGCTCGCAGACCGTGCGTAACTGGGTATCGCTGGCCTGGGCACCGAGCGCCCAACCGCCCTGCTGCGCGCGGGCACCCGGCGTGCAGACGAACGTCGAGACGGCGCGAAAGAGCCGGCTGAGCGGGTTCTCGTCGCTGCGCGGCTCGACCAGCAGCCAGGTGCCGTCCTCGGTCAACGCGGTCCGGATCCGGCGCGCGGCCCGAACCGGATCACCCATGTCGTGCAAGGCATCGACGACACTGATCAGTCCGTAGCCGGTGCCGGGAAAGTCCTGGGCGGATGCCACCTCGAACCGCACCCGATCGTCGACGCCGGCCGCGGCGGCCGCCGCGCGGGCGGCCTGGATGGACGGCGGGTGCGGATCGAACCCCACGATGGTCGAGGCGGGGAACGCCTCGGCGAGCAGGATGCTCACCGCACCCCGGCCGCACCCGACATCGGCGACCGCGATACCGGCGTCGAGCCGTTGCGTCACGCCGTCCAGCGACGGGAGCCACGTCCGCAGCAGCCCGGCGCGGTAGGTGGGCAGGAAGAACCGCTCGTGCCCGACGAACAGGTCCTCGTGGTGATCACCCCACGGCATCCCGAGGTTGCCGCGAAACAAGGCGCCGACGCGGTCGGCGTCGTTGAACATCGCCCCGACGAGCCACGCGCCACCGGCCAGGAACGCGGACCCGCCCACGTCGGCCAGACAGGCGACCTGGGCCGGGTTGAGCCAGTAGCGGTGGGTCGGCGGGTCGTACTCGCAGTACCCGGACGCGACCTGGGCGTCGAGCCACTCGATGACGTACCGCTCGTCGCACCCGGCGCTGGCCGCCACTTCCGGCGCGGTGGCCGGACCGGTGTCGGCCAGCGTCCGGTATAGCCCGAGTTTGTCGCCGACCAGCACGGTGGCCGCGTGGGCGGCCGCGCCCAGATCGCGGAGAACCCGCCGCGCCAGTTGCTCGGCCCGGTCGCACGACGGAACGGTGGTCATGGTTGGCAGCCTGCCGCCGCGGCGGCACCGAAACATCCGTGGTCACCACGGAATTCGCGCGCCCTCTGAGCCGGGCGACCACCATAATGTGACGAGTGGGGGACGCTGCGCGAGTTTCGCGGCGCGAGGCCGATGTGCTCGCGGCGTTGGGGGAGCACCTGACCAACGCCGAGATCGCGGAACGGCTGTCGCTGTCGATCCGTACGGTCGAAAGTCACGTGTCGTCGTTGCTGCGCAAGTACGCGGTGGACAACCGGCGCGCGTTGGCCGCGATCGCGGCACGGTCCGGGCGCGAGTCCGCCGGAACGCTGGCCGGTCTGCCGAGCGCGTGGACCTCGTTCGTGGGCCGGCAACGGGAACTGGCCGCTGTGCGGGCCGCCCTCGGCGAGGCACGGCTCGTGACCCTGGTCGGACCGGGCGGGGTGGGCAAGACCCGGCTGGCCACCGTGGTGGTCGAGACTGTGGTCGGCGAGGCCGCCGCCGCGGAATTCCCGGCCGGCGGCGCGTTCGTCGACCTGGTGCCGGTGGGCGGGGGCTTCGTGAGCCAGGCGGTCGCCTCGGTGCTCGGTATCACCGAACGACCACAGCAGTCGCTGGACGACGCCGTGCTCGAGCGGCTGCGGTGGGGCCGGTCGCTGGTCGTGCTGGACAACTGCGAGCACCTGCTCGACGCGGTCGCCCGGTTCGCCGGGCGGGTGCTGGCCGGCTGCCCGGAGGTGACCGTGCTGGCCACCAGCCGGGAACGACTCGCCCTTGCCGGTGAGCGGGTGATCCGGGTGCCGCCGCTGTCACTGGCGTCGGAGATGACCGGCGGCGTGTCCGGTTCGGAGGCCGAGGCGCTGTTCCTGGACCGGGCCGGAGCCATCGCGCCCGACGTGGCCACCGACGCGGATCTGGTGGGCGTCCTGTGCGCTCGCCTGGACGGCATTCCGCTGGCCATCGAGCTGGCGGCGGCTCGCATCGGGTCGCTCGGCGCCGACGGCCTGGTGGCCGGACTCGACGATCGCCTGCGAATCCTGACCGGCGGCCGGACCCCTGCCGACCGGCACCGGTCGCTGCGGGGGGTGCTCGACTGGAGCTACGACCTGCTCGACGACGACGAACGCGCGCTGTTCCGGCGTCTCGGGGTCTACGCCGGCGGGTTCGACCGGGACGCCGCGGCGGCCGTCGCCGGCGAGCCGACTCCCGTCCAGACGGCGGATCTGGTGGCACGGCTGGCCGACAAGAGCCTGCTCGTCCATCACGCCACGGCGGCCGGCAGTCGCTGGGGGATGTTGGAGACGGTCCGGGCCTACGCGGTGGAGCAGCTCGTCGCCAGCGGTGAGCGAGCGACGGTCGATGAGCACCACCTGCGCTGGGCCGGAGCGACGGCGGCCGAGCTGGAGCGACGACTCGAGGCGGACCAGCCGTGGCTGACCGAGTTCGACCCGGTCGCCGACGACCTGCGCGCCGCGCTGGACCGGGCCCCGGCCGGACCCGGCGCCGAGGCGGTTGCCCACCGGCTGGCCAGGGCGATCGGGCATCTCGCCTACGCCAGGCGGTTTCTCGGTGAGGCCCGCCTGCACTATGAGCGCGCCACTGACCGCGCCCCCGATGCCGCATCGGCGGCCGCCGATCTGCGGGCCGCCGCGGACGTGGCGTGCGCGGCGGGCCGGTATGCCGACTCGTTCGACCTCCTGCTCGCGTCGGCCGGTCGCGCCGAGGCCGCCGGCGATGACCTCCACCGGGCGATCGCGCTCGCCGACGCGGTCATGATCGCCTGCCGGTTCGCCGGCGGCTTCTCCGCCGAGGTGCCGCACGAGCGGCTGAGCGCGCTGCTCGACGAGGCGGGCCGCGCCGCCCCCGCCGACCACCCGCGGGCCCGCGCGCACGTGGCCGCGGCGGCCGCCTGGAACATCCAGCCGGACAAGCTGATCCCGGACGCCGACGCCTCCGACGCCGCGCTGGCCGCGGCCCGCGTGGCCGACGATCCGGTACTGATCAGCGGCGTGCTCGACGCCGTACTGTCGGTCGCGGCCATCGGCGGTGCGTCCCGGCGCGCGTTCCAGCTCAGCCGCGAGCGTCTCGAGCTGCTCGAGCGGCTGCCCCGGCATGAGCCACGCGCCGGCCCGGAGATCCTCGACACGTTCCAGATGGCCGCCAAACACGCGTTGATGGCCGGCGCGCTGCCAGACGCGTTGGCCACCGCCGAACTGGGCCGTGGCGACCCCATCGGCGGCGCCGAACCGCACATCAACACCAGCCGGCTGGTCGTTCCCCTGGTGCTGCAGGGCCGGTTCCCCGAGGCGCTCGACGCGGCCGGGGAGATGCGGGACTCATGGGAACGCGCCGGGGCGCCGACCGCCCGGTGGATGGCACCGTCCGCGTATGCCATCGTCCTGCTGCACGGCCTGCGCGGCGACGCCGATTCCGCGCGGCGGTGGGCCGCCTTCGCGCGTCAGGTGTTGGGCACCGACGACCTGGCCACCAGTCGCAACCTGATGCGGTTCGTGACGTTCGTCGACGCGCGAGTGGCCATGCACGCCGGCCGCGTCGAGGCGGCGAGCGCGCTGGCCCGCGAAGCCGTCGGCGAGCCGGGATCGTGGTACGTCGGGCCGCGCTGGGACTACGACGGGTACGTCTGGGCGCTCGTGGCTGAGCTCGCGGTGTTGGCCGGGGCGCCGGACGCGGCCGCCCGGCTCGCGGACGCGGCCCCGGCGGGGGAGCAGAACGACTGGGCCGCCGCCTGCCTGGCCCGTGCGCACGGCCGGCTCCATGACGACCGGTCCGCACTAGAGCATTCCGTCGCCGGTTGGGAAAAGATCAATGCCCGCTACGAACGCGCCTGCACGCTGCTGCTGCTCGACGACCGCGCCGCCGAGGGCCGCGCGGAACTGGCGGCGCTCGACTGTCCCCTGCCCGCTGACTGAAACACGCTGTTCACGGCGCGGCCCGTCGGATGCCTGGAAGGCGTCGTTCCAGGCATGCCCGCGCCGCGCGTGACCCGGCTAGGCGTTCTGCTGGCCGCGCAGTACTTCCAGCGCGCGGTCGGCATGGACGGCCATGCGGATCTCGCTCTTGATGACCTCGAGCACCGTGCGGTCGGTGCCGATGACGAACGTCTGCCGCTTCGTGGCGAGCAAGGCGATGTTGCGCCGTACCCCGAACTGCGTGGCGACCGCACCGTCCGGATCGGACAGTAGCGGGAAGTCGAACGAGTGCTTCTCGCTGAACTCCCGCTGCTTGTCGACCGTGTCGGGGCTGATCCCGATGCGGCCGGCGCCCAGCTCGGCGAACTCGGCCGCCAGGTCGCGGAAGTGGCAGCTCTCGGCCGTGCAGCCCTTGGTCATGGCGGCCGGGTAGAAGAACAGGACTACCGGGCCGGCCTCCAGGAACTGCGACAGCTTGCGGGGCGTTCCCGTCTCGTCCGGCAGCTCGAAGTCGGGTGCGAGGTCGCCGGCCTTCATGGGGATCTCCTTCGCTGGCAGGATGTCGCCATGGACACTACCGGCGCGGCGCGGGTGGTCACCGAGGTGTTGTCACCCGTGGTGGTCGTGGTGGCCGTGCTGCTGGCGGTCGCGTGGCACGCCACCGGGAACGACGTCGGGGCGACGCTGGGCTGGGCCGCCGTGGTGGCCGTGTTCTACAGCGTCCTGCCCATGCTGATCCTGGTGTACGGCGCGCGCCGCGGCCGCTGGGACGGGCACTGGGTGCGGGACCGGGAACACCGCTTCGTGCCGCTCGTGCTGTCGCTGGTCTCCGCCCTGGCCGGGCTGGTGGTCATGATCCTGGGCGACGCGCCGCGCGAGGTGATCGCCCTGGCGTGGGCGATGATCGCCGCTGTCGTGGTGTGCCTGGTGATCACCCGGTGGTGGAAGGTGTCGATTCACGCCACGGTGGCGGGCGGCGCGGCCGCCATGGTGATCTTCCTGTACGGGCCGTGGTTGTTGCTGCTGCTCCTACTGGTGGCGTTGGTGTGCTGGTCCCGGGTGGTGCTGACCGACCACACGGTGGGGCAGGTGGTGGTCGGCGCGATCGTGGGGCCGGTGGTGGGTGGCGCGATCTTCCTGCTGGTGGCTTGAGGTTTCTCACGGCCAGTCGGGTGCCTCGCGCGCGGCGATCTCGTTCCACTCGGCGGCGGGTAGTTGCCATGCGCGGGTTAGGCCGTAGGCGGTCGAGATCCGTTCGGTTTCCCGGCCGAAGGATCGGGCCAGTCCGGCAGCGGCGCCCTGCTGGGCGACCGCCTTCTCGTAGCGGCCCGCGGCGGCGGCCAGCCACGCGTCGCGCTCGTCGTCGTGTGCCGCGCGGTCCAGGACCAGGACCGGTGGTTCGACGCCTTCGGCCAGCGCCGCCGCCAGCCGGTCGTGTCCGTCGAGCACCACGTAGCCGTCGAAGGCGCTGATCCGCCACAGCAGCACGGGCGGCAGGTGCCCCTCGACGAACTGTCGCCGATACGCCTTGACCCGTGCCGCGTCCGGGGAATCCAGCCGCCGCAACGGGATCGTCCCGTTCCACCCGCTGCCGAACCAGTCGACCGACGCGTCCGGCCACTCGCGAACCAGGTCGTCGCCGAGCACGTACGGCGGCAGCGGTGCGGCCCGCAGCAGCCAGGAGCCGTCGTGCAGCGGGCCGAGCGGTGCCGCGGTCAGCAACTCGGCGAACCGATACGTCCACCGGAGGACACCGCGGGGGCCCGCCAGCCGCCTGGCCTGCCCGGCGCGAAGCGGCGGGAGCGGTGACCGGTAGCGGCCGGTGCGCACCAGGTCCACGCCCGCCAGGGCGGGCGCCACACGGGCCAGCAGCACCGGCTCCGGCCCCTGCCGAAGCAGCAGCCGGCGATCGGCCGACACCAGCATGCGCAGCGCCGGTGCCGGCCGGTCCGCGACCGTCAACCGCAGTCCGTCCTCGGCCGGCAGGGTTTCCAGGAGCACCCGCCCAGCCTATCGACGGTCAGCCCAGGCGCAGCCCCGTTTCCGGGTGGAACAGGTGGATCTCCGTGGCGTCGCGCAGTCTGACGTGCACCTGGTCACCCAGCCGCGGCGGAGTGCGGCCGTCCACCCGGACCACCATCCGCTCCCCACTCGCCAGTTCCCCGTGCACATACGCGTCCGCGCCCAGTTCCTCGACCAGGCGAACCGACAGCTCGATCCCCTCCGTGGACAGGTCGAGCGCCTCCGGGCGCACGCCGAACGTGATCTCCGACAGGTCCTCGTGGGACACGGACCGGGGGAGTGGCACGGTCACCGAACCGACCCGCACCCCCTCGGCCGTCACCGGGTACGTGCCCAGGTTCATGGCCGGCGAACCGATGAAGCCCGCCACGAACACGTTGGCCGGCGCGTCGTACAGCTCACGCGGCGACGCGCACTGCTGCAACACCCCGTCCTTCAACACGGCCACGCGGTCGCCCATGGTCATGGCCTCCACCTGGTCATGGGTGACGTAGATGGTGGTGGTGCCCAGCCGCTGCTGGAGCTGAGCGATGTTCGCTCGCGTCTCGACCCGCAGCTTCGCGTCCAGATTGGACAGTGGCTCGTCCATGAGGAACACGCTCGGCTCGCGCACGATGGCCCGGCCCATGGCTACCCGCTGCCGCTGGCCGCCGGACAGCGCCTTCGGCTTGCGGTCGAGGTACTTGGTCAGGTCCAGCATGGCGGCCGCTTCCTTGACCTTGCCGCTGATGTCCTCTTTGGACATCTTGCGCAGTCGCAGCGCGAACGCCATGTTGTCGGCCACCGTCATGTGCGGGTACAGCGCGTAGGACTGGAACACCATGGCGATGTCCCGGTCCTTCGGGGGCAGTTCGGTGACGTCGCGGTCACCGATGCGGATGCCGCCCTCGTCGACGTCCTCCAGCCCGGCGAGCATCCGCAGCGCCGTGGACTTGCCGGAACCGGACGGCCCGACCAGCACGAGGAACTCCCCGTCCGGCACCGTCAGGTCCAGCCGGTCCACCGCGCGCACCTGGTGGGCGCCCGGGTAGACCCGAGAGGCTTCCGCGTAAACGACCTCAGCCATGTCGATCTCCCTACTTGACGGCGCCCATGGACAGGCCACGGACGAGATGGTTCTGGGCGATCCAGCCGACGATCATCACGGGCAGCGAGGCGAGCAGCGCGGCGGCGGACAGCTGTGCCCAGTACAGGCCCTCGCTCGTGATGAAGCCGACCAGGAACACCGGCACCGTGCCGGCGCGGGCGGCGGTCAGGTTGACCGCGTAGAAGAACTCGGTCCACGAGAAGATCACGCAGATCAGCGCGGTGGCCGCGATGCCGGGCGCCACCACCGGCAGGATGATCTTGTAGAGCAGCGTCGGCAGGTTCGCCCCGTCGACCCGCGCGGCCTCCATCATCTCCGTGGGCACCTCGAGGAAGAACGACCGCATCATCCAGATGGCGAGCGGCAGGTTCATCGACGTGTAGAGAATGACGAGCGCCCACACGTTGTCCAGCAGCTTCATGTTCTGCGAGATCACGTACAGCGGGATGATGGCCGCCACGATCGGCAGCATCTTCGTGGACAGGAAGAACCCGAGCGCGTTGGTCGTGCCCTTCACCGGCGCGATGGACAGCGCGTAGGCCGCCGGGATGGCGAACAGCAGCACGGTGATCGTCACCAGGATCGTGACGAACGCCGAGTTCGCCAGGTAGGGCAGGAAACCGCGGTCGACCACACCGGCGAACTGGTCGAGCGTCGGGCCGAACACCAACCGCGGCGGGTCGGTGTAGGCGTCCGCCTCCTGCTTGAACGACGTGAGCACCATCCAGATGAGCGGGAACACGAACAGGATGGCGAGCACCCAGGTGATGGCGGACAACGAGATCGGGCCGACCCGGCGCTTCCGTCGCCGGGCGATATCCACTGTGGTGTCTACTGTGGTCATCACTTCACCCCGCCGGTCACCGAGAAGGTGCGGAACATCAGGCGCAGCGCGAAGGTCGCCACGATCATCGTGAGGATGACCACGACCACGCCCATGGCCGAGGACTGGCCGATGTCGAAGCCCTGGAACGCCCGCTGGTAGATGTAGAAGGGCAGGTTGGTGCTGGCGATACCGGGCCCACCCTGCGTCATCAGGAAGATCGCGTCGAAGCTGTTCACGATGTAGATGGCGCCGAGCAGCGTGGCCAGTTGCAGGTAGCGGGACAGCTGCGGCAGCGTGATCGACGCGAACGTGCGCCAGCGGCCGGCACCGTCCACTTGGGCCGCCTCGAGCACCTCCTTCGACTGGCTCTGCAGCCCGGCGAGGATCAGCAGCATCATGAACGGCGTCCACTGCCAGACCACCTGCGCCATCACCGACGCCAGGGGGTACTCCGAGAGCCAGTCGGTCGAGCCGCCGAAGACGAAGTTCAGCAACCCGTAGGTGGGGTCGAACACGGTGGTCTTCCACAGCAGCGCCCCGGCCGCCGGCAGGATGAGGAACGGCGTGATCAGCAGCGTGCGCACCACGCCACGGCCGAGGAACTTCCGGTCGAGCAGCAGCGCGAACCCGAGGCCGAGTAGTAGAGAGAACAGGACACTCAGGACAGTGAGCACGACCGTGTTGAGCATGGCCGTGCGGAACTGGCTGTCGGCGAACACGTCGACGTAGTTCTGTAGTCCCACGAAGTGCTGGGAGCCGGGTCGCACCAGGTTCCACGACTGGAACGAGTACAGGACGGTGAGCACGAACGGGATCTGCGTGACGACGATCGTGAAGATCAGCGCCGGCAGCAGGGGCAGGCGCCGCTTCCACGCGCGGGCCTGTGCAGACGACTTGGGGGCTGGGGTCGGTTCGGCCGGCGCCGCCACGTCGGCCTGTAGTGTCGTCATGATTGCTCCCGATAGGACTGGCCGACCGTGTCGGCGTACTCCTGGGACTGCGCGAGCGCCTCGTCGACGGAGATCTGGCCGGCGATCGCGGCGGACAGCTGCTGGCTCACCCGGGTGCCGAGGTCCTGGAACTCGGGGATGCCGACGAACTGGATGCCCGGGTACGGCACGGGGTTCGCCATGGAGTTCTCCTGGGTGGCCTCGTTGATGGCGTCCAGGGTGGGTTGTGCGTAGGCCTGCGCGGCCGCGCGGTATTCGGGGATGTCGTAGGTGGACGCCCGGCAGCCGGGCGGTACCCGGTTCCAGCCGAACTCCGCACCGACCGACTTCACGAACTCCTTGTCGGTCATCCACCGCATGAACTCCCACGAGCCCTGCTTGTCCTGCGCCACGCTCGGCATGGCGAGCGCCCAGGTGTAGAGCCAGCCGCTGCTGTCGGTCTTCTCGACCGGCGCGGCGACGTAGCCGGACCGGCCGACGATCGTGCTGCTGGCCTCGTCCTCGTTGGTACCGGCCATGACCGTGGCGTCGTACCACATGGCCGCCTGGCCCTGTCCGTACCGCGTGCCGCACTCGGAGAACCCGGCGCTGGACGCGCCCACCTCGCCGTGCTCACGCACCAGGTCCACATAGAACTGTGCGGCCGCGCGGAACTCCGGCGCGGTCAGCCGGGCGTTCCAGTCCTCGTCGAACCAGGTGGCGCCGAACGTGTTGGCCACCGTGGTGAACGGCGCGAGACTCTCGCCCCAGCCCGGCTTGCCGCGCAGGCAGATGCCGGCCATGCCGGACTCGTCGTCGTCCAACCGGGCGGCGAACTCGGCGATCTCGCGCCAGGTCGGCCGTTCGGGCATGGTGAGTCCGGCCTGGGCGAACAGGTCGGTGCGGTAGGCGAGGAACGACGACTCGCCGTAGAACGGCACGGCATACATGGAGTCCTCATAGGACAGTGAGGACCGGATGCTCGGGATGAAGTCGTCCTGGTCGTAGTCGGGGTTCTCGGCCATGTAGGGCTCGAGGTTCTCGAGCCAGCCGTTCCGCGCCCACTGCGCGGCCTCGTAGTTGCTGATCATCACCACGTCGAACTCGCCGCCCTCGGTGGCCACCGACGCGGTGATCTTGGCGCGGGCCTGGTTCTCCGGCAGGGTGACGAACCGCAGGGTGATGCCCGTGTCCCGCTCGAACTCGTCGGACAGCTCGATGGCGTCCTGCATCTGGGGATTGGCCACGATCGCGACCACCAAGGTGCGGCCGCCGGCGCCGAGCGCGCCGGCTCCGGCACAACCGGTGAGAGCCAGTAGCGCGGCGACCGCCAGGAGCGCGAACCTACGCATGGTCCCCACCTCCGGGCAGAACCTGTACCTTCAGGCCGGCGCCGCTGCGCATGAGGTCCAGCGCCGCCGGATAGTCCTCGAGTGGCAGCGCGTGGGTGAGCAGCGGCTCGGTCACGACGGCGCCGTCGGCCACCAGGTCGAGCGCGCGGCCGAAGCTGTGCAGCACGGCCATGGAGCCGACCACGGTGATCTCGTCGTTGTAGATCCGGAACGGGGAGAGCGCGACCCGCGCGTCGGCCGGGGCGACGCCGAACACGAGCAGCCGGCCGCCGCGCCGAAGTGAGTCGAACGCCGCCTCGATCGCCGGTACCGCGCCGGTCGCGTCGACGGCCGCGTCGAACCGTTCGCCGTCCAGCTCGGCCGTGTCCCCGGCGATCGCGTGCGCGCCGAGGTCGGTGGCCCGGTGCAGGCGCGAGGTGTCCCGGTCGACCACCGTGACCACCGCACCGGCGCTTTGCAGGAGCTGCTGCATGAGCAGGCCCATGGTGCCGGCACCGACCACCAGGAGCCGTTCGCCCGCCTCGACCCCGATGCGGCGCACGCCGTGCACGGCGCACGACAGCGGTTCCACGAGCGCACCCTGTTGCCAGCTCAGGTGGTCGGGCATCCGGTGGCAGTTGGCCGACGGCACGGACACGTACTCGGCGAACGCGCCGTTGACGGTGTCGCCCGTGGCGCCCCAGTTCTCGCAGAGGTTGCCGTGCCCGCCGCGGCAGGGACCGCAGTAGCCGCAGAAGAGTGAGGGATCGACGGCCACCCGGTCGCCGACCGACCAGCCGGTGACGTCGCCGCCGAGTTCGACGATCTCGCCGGCGAACTCGTGGCCCGGCACGATCGGGTACGGGGTCGGGGGGAAGTGGCCGTCCGCGATGTGCAGGTCGGTGCCGCAGATTCCGCAGGCCCCGACCTTCACCACCACATGTCGTGGCTCTGGCTTGGGATCGGGCACGTCACCGACCCGGATGGAGCCGGGAGTATCGACTATCGCTGCTCGCATGCGAGCTCCTCCGTTGGACGCTCATTTGAGCACTCGTGACTCATGCTTTGTTCGGCATACCCTTCGCATTGAAGGACTTTGCCTGGTGTCACGTCAACAGGGTCGTGCTAAAGTGCTCAAATGAGCGCGAAGTCCAGACCTTTGGGGCCCGCCGAGCGGATGACGGTGGCGTCCATCGCGCGCCGGTTCTACGTGCTCGGGCAGTCCAAGTCCGACATCGCCGACGAGTTCGGCCTCAGCCGGTTCAAGGTGGCCAGAATCCTCGACCAGGCAAGGGAAAGCGGGCTCGTGCGAGTGGAGTTCGACCTGGGGCTTCCGGTCGACCTCGTACTGTCGGACGAGGTGCGTTCCACCTATGGTCTGAATCGTGTCATGGTGCTCGAACGAGCGGCCAGTCAAGGCCCGCGGCCCGACGTCCGCCGCAAGATCGGCGCGTTGGCGGCGCAGCTGGTGAGCGAGATCGCCACGAAGGACGACGTCATCGGGCTGTCCTGGGCCAGGTCGGTGAACGCAATGGCCGAGTCGATCAGGACGCTGCCGCGGTGCCCGGTGGTGCAGCTGTGCGGGGTGCAGGCGGGCATGGACATGCGGGACCGTTCGGTCGAGACGGTCAGCCGGGTGGCGGACATCGGCGGCGGCGACCCGTACCCGATCTACGGTCCGCTGGTGCTGCCGGACCGGCGCACCACCGAGACGTTGCGTCGCCAGCCGGGGATCGCCGAGACGTTCGGCCGGTTCCGAGACCTGACGAAGGCGGTGGTGTCGATCGGCGCGTGGGCGCCGGGGGAGTCCACTGTGTACGACTCGCTCGATCCGGCGGAACGTGACCTGATCGGCCGCCGGGGCGCGGTCGCCGAGGTGGCGGCCCGCCTGTTCGACGGCGCGGGCAACGCGTTGTCCACGGGGCTGGCGCACCATGTGCTGGCCATCAGCATCGACGAGCTCAAGCGGGTGCCGGAGGTGGTGGCGCTCGGCTACACGGCTCCGAAGGCGAAGGCCATCGACGCGGTACTGCGCTCGGGCATGGTGACCACGCTGATCACCGACACGGCGGCCGCCGAGCCGCTACTGGAACTGGCGGCCGGCCGCGCCTGAGCCGGGTCAGGGCACGAGCAGGACGCGGCCGAGATTGGCGCGCCCGTCGAGGATCCGGTGTGCCGCCACCGCTTCGGTGAGCGGCAGTCGCGTGTGGACGCTGTACCGGAGTCGGCCGGTGGTGAGCAGATCGGTCAGCTCCGCCACGGCCTGGGCGTACTCGGCCGGCCGGGCGGCGCGCCAGACGAGCGTCGCGAAGCCGGTCACCGTCCTGGCGGAGTACAGGCTCGCCAGCGGAATGTCGACCAGCCCGTCGGCCGCGCCGTAGGCCACCAGCCGGCCGTAGGGCGCGAGCAGGTCGAGGCTCGCCAGCAGGGTCGGCCCGCCCACCGAGTCCAGCACGATGTCGACGCCGTCGGGCGCGGCCGCGCGCACCCGGTCGGGCCAGGCCGGATCGCCGTAGTCGACGGCGACGTCCGCGCCGTACTCACGCACGAAGTCCAGCTTGGCGGGAGAGCCGGCCGTGCCGATGACCGTGCCGGCGCCGCGGAGCTTCGCGAGCTGCGTGGCCAGATGGCCGATGTTGCCGGCCGCCGCGTGGACGAGCACCGTCGCGCCCGGTTCGATCCGGGCGGCGAGCAGCGTGCCGAGCGCGACCGGGCCGGCCGAGGACAGCAGGCTGGCGGCAGCGTCGTCCAGGCCGTCGGGCACCAGTGCCGGTTCGTCCGCCTCGGCCAGCACGTAGTCGGCGAACGCGTCCGTGGACAGCGCCGCCACGCGCCGGCCGACGAGGGCGGCGTCGACGTCCGCGCCGACCGACTCGAGCACACCGACCACGTCGCCGGTCAGCGTGCTCGGCAGTTCGCGCTGGAAGATCGAGCCGGCGCCGGCGCGGAACTTGGTGTCGACGAAGTTCGCGCCGATCGCCGTGGCCCGGATGAGCAGTTGGCCGGGGCCCGGCGTCGGCACGTCGGCCTCCTCGACCCGCAGTACCTCGGGGCCGCCGAATTCGTGGTAGCGGACTCTGCGCACGGTATTCTCCTGCCTGACGAACACAACTGGACTCTCGGTCAAGTTAACCGTACTTGACCGGCGGTCCACTTGTCGATGCGGAGGTGCCGATGGCGGGGGAGCGACGCGAGCGTGCCGACGCGGCGCGCAACCGGCAGGCGATCCTGCGCGCGACCGAGGACCTGCTGAGCGTGCACCGGCCGGACGAGGTGACGATCGAGCAGGTGGCCGCGGCGGCCGGCGTCGGCAAGGGCACCGTGTTCCACCGGTTCGGCAGCCGGCTGGGGCTGATGATCGCGCTCA
This sequence comes from uncultured Actinomycetota bacterium, assembly GCA_963826035.1. Classification (GTDB taxonomy): domain Bacteria; phylum Actinomycetota; class Actinomycetes; order Mycobacteriales; family Pseudonocardiaceae; genus Actinophytocola. The sequence goes on from CAWGVZ010000015.1 coordinate 459,793, forward strand.
TGCAGGAGCGCGCGATGGGCCTGCGCGACGCCGTCGAGAACGGCCCGCCGCCGCTCGGTCCGGGCGCGCCCGCGCGGGAACGGCTACTCGCCTTCCTCGCCGCGGCGGTCGAGGTCGTCGGGCGCAACAAGGGACTGGTCGCCGCACTGGGGCAGACCGTGACGGCGCACCATCACCACGGCGAGGACCACCCGGTGGCCGTGTTCTGGCACGGACATGTCCGCGACCTGGTCGCGCAGGAGCGTCCGGACGTGGACGCCGAGGCGCTGGCCGAGCTGCTGCTGGCCGGGCTGATCGCGGAGCCGGTGATCCGCAGAATCGCGGCCGGCCACACCGAACGCGTGACCGCCGCGCTCCAAACCCTGGCGAGAGGCATCCTCGACGGTTCTTAGCGCCCGCGAGATCGCGGTTCCCGCCCGCGAGATCGGGCTTCCCGCACCCGAGATCGCGGTTCCCGACCGTGAGTTCGCGGTTCCCGACCGTTCTCGCGGGGCGAGCCGCGCACCAGCCGACATGGCGACATGCGGTCGGGAGGTGGGGACATGCGTGCCGGAACCCGCGATTTCGGGTGCGGGTACCGCGATCTCGGGTGTGGGAAGCGCGATCTCGCGGGTGTGGGTTACTTGTTTGGGTCGCCGTCCAGTTCTGCTTGGGTGCGCTTTAGTTCGTCCAGCTCCAGCCGGCCGGCCGCGTTGGCGGCTACCGACGACTCCACGGCCGTCACCAGCGGCTCGAGTTCCGCCAGCAGTTCGGCCTTGCGGGATCCTGGCACGGTGGCCGCGGCCACGAGTTGCTGGTCGACCTGCAGGATCTGCTGCTCGACCGCCACCCGCTTCTCGATGTCGACCGCGCCGCCCATCGGCTGGCTCGACAGCGCGGTCGCGGCCGCCGCGAGCCTGCGGTGCATCTTCGCCTCCGGCGAGTGCGCGCCGGCCCACTCCCTCGGCACGTTCGCCGCCAGGGCCGGGCCGCCCAGCGCCTCGGTGGCCCGGCGCTTGCTCTTGCCGGCCAGTGCGACGGCGAACGCCACCACCCCGAGCAGCACGAGCACGACCACCACGACGATCACGGTTCCCACGTCAGCCTCCGCGCGATTGGTACAGGAGCAGGACCCCCGCGACCACGATGAGCGCGACGATCACCGCGATGGTCACCTTGATCTTGCTGATCGGCCGCCGGCCCTGGACCTCGCCGGTCACGCCGTTGATGCAGACCTGGAACGGCTTGCCCTCGTACACGACGGTCAGCAGCCACACGGGCAGCAGCAGGTACTTGAACCGCATGTCGTACCAGTGGGAGTCCTTCGAGTGGACCCGCTGCTTGTCGCCGCCGATGTCGCGGCGGACGGTGCGGTCGATGTCCGCCTCCATCTGCTGCTTGGCGGGCTCGAAACACTGCTCGGCCGTGCGGTCGTAGGTCCGGCTGAGGTGCCCGGCGACGTACTCCGCCGAGTACGGCCTTGCCTGCTGGGTCGGCCACGGCTCGAGTGCCGCCACCTTCTTCTCGTCCAGCCCGGTGTTCGCCAGGATCGGGATGTCGTCCCACGAGTTGTGCACCTGCCCGGACACGTTGTTCCAGCGGGTCCGGGTCTCGGTGCGCTGGTTCTCGCCGGACCCGACGGTCACCGTGTAGTTGGTGCCGCGCTCACCCCGGTAGCGGGTATCGGCCGTCGCGTCGAACGTGAAGTACGCGATGTAGACGCTCGCGAACGAGCCGGCCTCGCTGTACTTCTTGAACTCCGTCGGCGCGAACCAGCGGCTCTTGATCCACTTCTCGACCACGTCCTTGGCGGCGGGCTCGGCCACCTGGAACGGCAGCACCGCGTCGACCGGCAGCCGGTCCGGCGCGTCGTGGACGTCGTCGCGCTGGATCGGGGTGGCGCAGTACGGGCAGCGGGTGGCCGTGAGCGTGCCGCCGAAGGTGGTGTGCCCGCCGCAGTTCTGGCAGACGATCTCCTTCTCCGCGCCGGCCTGCACCTGGGTCCTGGCGCGGGCCGAACGGATGCCGCCGAGATCGTGCTCGACGACCCTCCGGCCGGCGTCCTCGATGATCGGCTGCTCGTTGCCGCAGCTCGGACACTTGAGCAGCTGCGCTTCGATATTGAAGACCAACTGCGCGCCGCACTGGTGGCACGGGTAGGTGCGGGTCTGCTCGGTCGTGTGCCGCGTCGCGCGCAGGGGCGCCTGCGGTGGCGGCGGCTGGCGGTGCTGGCCCGGCGGGGGTCCCTGCTGGTAACCCTGCGGTGGCAGGGGAGGCGGCGCATGCTGGGGTCCGCCGGGGAGCGGTGGCGGACCCTGCGGGTACCCCTGCTGCTGGTACCCCTGCGGTGGGTGACCGTGCTGCGGGGGCAGCGGCGGGGGACCCTGCTGGTGTCCCTGGTTCGGCGGTAACGGCGGCGGGCCGCCCGCGCCGTTCGGCCCGCTCACGCGTGCGCCTGCGGAGGCTGAGCCGAGGGTAGCGGCGGCGGGCCGGTCGGCGTGAACAGCGCGGCGAGCGCGGGCACCGTCTGCGCGGCGGCCCAGCCGGGCATGCCGTTCGTCCACACGAGCGACGCCGGGGTCAGCTGACCGCCGGCCACGAACGGCCGCAGCTGGTCGGGCGTGAACGGTCCCGACGCCTGGCCGCTGATCTCCACGTGGAACTGCTGCGCGCCGGGCAGCGGCGGCGGCCCGGCCGGCGCGGCGGCCTGCTGAGGTGCGGCCATGTTGCCCATCATGTTGCCCATCTGCTGGCCGAGCGCCATGCCGAGGCCGGCGCCCATCATGCTGCCGGCGCCACCACCCGGGTTGCGGGCCGCCTCGACCATCGCCTCGGCGGCCGCGCCCTGCTGCAGCCGGTCCATGGGGCCGACGTTGTCGAGATAGCGGGCCTGCTCGACGCCGCGGGCCACGCCGCGGGTCATCGCCTCGGTGACCTCTTCGGGCAGCGTGATCGTCATGACGATGTCGTCGATCTTGAGACCGAACTCGTCGTCCACGCGCTCCTGCACGTAGTTCTTGAGCTTCCCGGCGAGCTCGGTCTGCTTGCCCTGCAGGTCGATCACGCCGAGCTTGCTCTCCAGCACCATGTCGGAGAACGCCTGGCTGATCACCCGGCGCAGCAGCTCGGAGATCTCCTCGGTGCTGACCGACGAGTCGGTGCCGATCACCTCACGGAGGAAGATCTCCGGATCGGCGATGCGCAGCACGCACAGGCCGTTGGCGCGGACCTGGACCATCGTGAAGTCGGGGTCGCGCACGGTGACCGGGCTCGGCGTGCCCCAGCGCAGGTCGGTGATCGGGCGGGTGTTGATGAAGTACACCTCGCTGCGGAACGGGCTGCGGAAGCCGTGCTCCCAGCCCTGCAGCGTGGACAGGATCGGCAGGCTCTCGGTCACCAGCTGGTAGTGGCCGGGGCCGAACTTGTCGGCCAGCTTGCCGCGATACACGAACACCGCCTGCTGGCCCTCGCGGACGATCAGCTCGGCGCCGTTCTTGATCTCGTTCTCGTAGCGGGGGAACCGCCACGCGAGCGTCGAGCGGCTGTCGTCGAGCCATTCGATGATGTCGACGAGTTCGCCCTTGAGCTTCGAGATGATCCCCATACCTGTCCTTCCGGCCGCGCCTGCACGCCTACGAAGTCGTGGTGGCCAGGTCGGATGTGACGGTGCACCCCCCAGCCGGGCGCGAGTCTAGGGGTAGGCGGCTGGTGGTCGCAGGGAAGTGTCGCAGTGAAGTGGGGGGAATGCCGCCGACCGGTCAGCGAAGGGTGCGGCTGCGGCCGCGGAACTCGGCGATCACCTGGTCGTCCCGGTACACGGTCACGTCGCAGATGCCGCTGCGGCCGTAGACCACCCGTTCCCGCGCGCGTGCCTCGAGGACGTCGCCGCGACGGGCCGACGCCACGAACGTCACGTCCGCGCCCGCCGCCACGGTGACCGGCCCGTGGCTGTTGCACGCGCAGGCGAACGCCGTGTCGGCCAGCAGGAAGACGTAGCCGCCGTGGGCCAGGTCGTGGCCGTTGACCATCGTGTCGGTGACGGTCATCCGGACCACGGCGAAGCCGGTGCCCGCGTCCACCAGTTCGATCCCCAGCGCACGGGAGGCCAGGTCGTCATCGAGCATCCGGCGTACCGAATCGGGTACCACGCGTACTCCTCTCAGGTGACGCGAAGGCGGACATCATCGCAGGTCGACGGGCACTTCCGCGCGAGAGCTGCGCCACATTGGTTGCACATCGGAATGTAGGACATCAAACTATTTGTATGGCAACCCCAGGCCCGCTGTACCGACCGGCGAACCCGGTCCGGTTCGTCACCGCCGCCAGCCTGTTCGACGGGCACGACGCGGCCATCAACATCATGCGCCGCATCCTGCAGTCCCAGGGTGCCGAGGTCATCCACCTCGGGCACAACCGGTCGGTCCGCGAGGTCGTGAACGCGGCCATCCAGGAGGACGTGCAGGGCATCGCCATCAGCGCCTACCAGGGCGGGCACGTCGAGTACTTCAGCTACCTGGTGGAGCTGCTGGGTGAGCTGGGCGCCGGGCACATCAAGGTGTTCGGCGGGGGCGGCGGGGTGATCGTGCCCGAGGAGATCGCGCTGCTGCACTCCCGCGGCGTGGCCCGGATCTTCTCCCCGGAGGACGGCCAGGAGCTGGGACTGGCGCGCATGATCAACACGATGATCGAGGCCTGCGACCAGGACCTGGCCGACCGGCCGGAACCCCAGGTCGACGCGCTGCTCGGCGGTCACCACGACGCGCTCGCGCAGGTCATCACGAAGATCGAGGCCGGGAAGCTGTCCGAGGAGGCGGCCACGGCCATCCGCGACGCCGCCGCCAAGGCGAAGGTGCCGGTGCTCGGCATCACCGGCACCGGCGGATCCGGCAAGTCCTCGCTCACCGACGAACTCGTCCGCCGGTTCCGCCTCGACCAGCAGGACAAGCTGCGGATCGCCGTCCTCGCGGTCGACCCGACGCGCCGCCGGGGCGGGGGCGCGCTGCTGGGCGACCGCATCCGGATGAACAGCCTCGGCGGCCTGACCGGCCCGCAGAGCCAGGACGCCGGCCAGGTGTTCTTCCGCTCCATGGCCACCCGGGGCGCGACCACCGAGGTCCCGGCCGGGCTCACCGACGCGATCGCCGCGTGCCGGGCGGCCGGCAACGACCTGGTGATCGTCGAGACGCCGGGCATCGGCCAGGGCGACGCGGCGATCGTCGAGTTCGTCGACACCTCGCTGTACGTGATGACGCCCGAGTTCGGCGCCGCGTCCCAGCTCGAGAAGATCGACATGCTGGACTTCGCCGACGTGGTCGCCATCAACAAGTTCGAGCGGCGCGGCGCCGAGGACGCCCGGCGCGACGTGGCCCGCCAGCTGGTGCGCAACCGTGAGGCCTTCGGCTCGTCGTGGGAGGACATGCCGGTCTACGGGACCAGCGCCGCGACGTTCAACGACGACGGCGTCACCGCGCTGTACCACCACACCCGCGACCTGCTGGCCGACCGCGGCCTGGCGGTCAGCGAGCCGACGCTCGCCCCGGTGACGAACAAGGTCTCCACGCGCGCGGCGACCGTGGTGCCGGCCAAGAGGGTGCGCTACCTGGCGGAGATCGCCGACACGGTGCGCGGCTACCACCGCGCGACCGAGGAGCAGGTGGCCGCCGTCCGCGAGCGGGCCGCGCTGTCGACCGCCCGCACTGCACTCGACGCGGCCGGCGCGGCCACGTCGGACATCGACCGGCTGATCGAGGAGGCCCGGCGCCGGGTCGACCGCGACGCCGACGAACTGCTCGACACCTACGCGACGCTCGCCGAGGACTACCGCGGCGAGGAGCTGGTGGTGAAGGTCCGCGACCGGGAGCTGCACACCCAGCTGTGGCGCGAGACGCTGTCCGGCACCCGGATCCCGCGCGTCGCGCTGCCCGCCTTCGACGACCATGCCACGCTGCTCCGCTTCCTGCGCAAGGAGAACCTGCCCGGCTACTTCCCCTTCACCGCCGGGGTCTTCTCGTTCAAGCGGGACGGCGAGGACCCGGCGCGGATGTTCGCCGGCGAGGGTGACGCGTTCCGCACGAACCGTCGCTTCCGTTATCTCTCAGAGGGTTCCGAGGCGACCCGGCTGTCCACGGCGTTCGACTCGGTCACCCTCTACGGCCACGACCCGGACACTCCGCCGGACGTCTACGGGAAGGTCGGCACGTCCGGCGTGTCGATCGCGTCGCTCGACGACATGAAGGCGCTCTACGACGGCTTCGACCTCACCTCGCCGTCCACCTCTGTCTCCATGACCATCAACGGTCCGGCGCCGACCATCCTCGCGTACTTCCTGAACACGGCGATCGACCAGAACGTCGTGAAGTTCGTGAAGGAGCACGGCCGCCAACCGTCTGAGCAGGAGCACGCCGAGCTGACCGCGTGGGCGCTGGCCAACGTGCGCGGGACCGTGCAGGCCGACATCCTGAAGGAGGACCAGGGGCAGAACACCTGCATCTACTCCACCGAGTTCTCGCTGCGGATGATGGCCGACATCCAGGAATGGTTCATCGCCAACAAGGTCCGCAACTTCTACTCGGTGTCGATCTCCGGCTACCACATCGCCGAGGCCGGCGCGAACCCCATCAGCCAGCTGGCGTTCACGCTGGCCAACGGGTTCACCTACGTCGAGTCGTACCTGGCGCGGGGCATGGCCATCGACGACTTCGCGCCGAACCTGTCGTTCTTCTTCTCCAACGGCCTCGACGCCGAGTACAGCGTGATCGGCCGGGTGGCGCGGCGGATCTGGGCCGTGGCCATGAAAGAACGCTACGGCGCGAACGAGCGGTCGCAGAAGTTCAAGTACCACGTGCAGACCTCCGGCCGGTCCCTGCACGCGCAGGAGATGCACTTCAACGACATCCGCACCACGCTGCAGGCGCTGTGCGCGCTGTACGACAACTGCAACTCGTTGCACACCAACGCCTACGACGAGGCGATCACCACCCCCACCGAGTCGTCGGTTCGTCGCGCCATGGCCATCCAGCTGATCATCAACAAGGAGTGGGGCCTGTCGAAGAACGAGAACCCGTTGCAGGGCTCGTTCATCATCGACGAGCTGACCGACCTGGTGGAGGAGGCGGTGCTCGCCGAGTTCGAGCGGCTGTCCGAGCGCGGCGGCGTGCTCGGCGCCATGGAGACCGGCTACCAGCGCGGCCGCATCCAGGACGAGTCGATGCTGTACGAGCAGCGCAAGCACGACGGCTCGCTGCCGCTCATCGGCGTGAACACGTTCCTGCCTTCGAAGGAGAACGCCGAGGAGCTGCCGACCATCGAGCTGGCGCGCGCCACCGAGGACGAGAAGCGCTCGCAGGTGGACCGGACCCGGGACTACCAGGAACGCCACCGCGGTGCCGCCCAGGAGGCGCTCGCCCGGCTGCGCGAGGCGGTGGCCAGGGATGAGAATGTGTTCGGGGTACTGATGGACGCGGCTAGGGTGTGCACGCTCGGTCAGATCACGGAGACGTTCTTCGAGGTCGGCGGTCAGTACCGGCGCAACGTCTGACTTACGGAGGGGTTTTGAGCGGGGATACGAGCAGCATCCAGCGGGTCGGTGTGGTCGGGTGCGGCCTGATGGGCTCGGGCATCGCGGAGGTCTGCGCCCGCGCGGGTCTCGACGTGCTCGTCAACGAGATCGACGCGGGTGCGCTCGCCGCCGGTCAGAAGCGGGTGGAGTCCTCGCTGGCCAGGGCTGTGCGCAACGGCAAGCTGGCGGCGGACGAGCTGGAGCAGGTCCGCGCGCGGCTGCGGTTCAGCGCTGACCTGGCCGACTTCGCCGACCGTCAGCTGGTGGTCGAGGCGGTCGCGGAGAACGAGCAGATCAAGACCGAGGTGTTCACCGCGCTCGACAAGGTGGTCACCGACCCGGACGCGATCTTCGCGTCCAACACGTCGTCCATCCCCGTGATGAAGCTGGGTATGGCGACCTCGCGGCCCCAGCAGGTCATCGGCATCCACTTCTTCAACCCGGTGCCCGTGCTCAAGCTGGTCGAGCTGGTCCCGTCGCTGCTCACGGGTGAGGAGACGAAGGACCGGGCCAACGCGTTCGCCACGAACGTGCTCGGCAAGGAGGTCATCCGCTCCCAGGACCGCGCCGGGTTCGTGGTGAACGCGCTGCTCGTGCCGTACCTGCTGTCCGCCATCCGCATGCTGGAGTCGGGCTTCGCGTCGGCCGAGGACATCGACACGGGCATGGTGCAGGGCTGTGCGCACCCGATGGGCCCGCTGCGGCTGACCGACCTGATCGGCCTGGACACCACGAAGGCGATCGCCGAGTCGATGTACGCCGAGTTCAAGGAGCCGCTGTTCTCACCGCCGCCGCTGCTGCTGCGCATGGTGGACGCGGGCCTGCTCGGCAAGAAGATCGGCCGCGGCTTCTACGACTACAGCAAGTAAGACCCCGCGAGTCCCACGTTCGGAACGCGCGAGTTCCACGTTCGGAACGCGCGAGTTCCACGTTCGGGCGACCGTGGGGTGAGCCGCTCGCGCGTCGCCAATGTGGAACTCACCCGGTCCCAATGTGGGACTCGCCTGTCGCCAACGTGGGACTCGCGGGGTTTGAGCCGGCGAGTCCCACGTCGCGAGTGCGGGTGCTCGCTCACGCGCCGGCGTGGCACGGCCGGCCGAACGTGGGACTCGCCGGGTGGCGGCCGTCGCGAGGCGGGCCAGGAAGGGGGCCGGCCCCGCGACGGCTGGTCCTACGGGTTGGTCAGGCCCAGCGTGTAGGCGCCGGAGCCGCTGTAGGCGTGTACCCGGTACCGGTAGTAGCCGGGGGTGCCGCTGTAGGTCAGGTTCTCGTCCGCGTCGGGACTGGTCGCCTCCGCGACGTTCGCCCACGCGCTGCCGTTCCACTTCTGCAGGTACAGGTCGAAGTCGCTGCCGCTCGGCCCGTCGAGGCAGCCGTTGTGCGCGCCGCTGACGGTCGACTGGTAGTAGCTCCCGTTCGGCTGGTAGGCGCTCGCGCCGCTCGCCAGGTTGCCCGTGTGCTGAGCGTCCTCGCAGTCGCCGCCCGGCGGGTTGCCGCCGCCGTCGGTCACCAGCGTCAGGCTGTAGGTCTGCAGGATCTCGTTGACCGGCTGGAAGAACGTGGTGCCACCGGAGCTGCAGTTGCCGGAGCCGCCGGAGGTCACGCCCTGCGCCTGGCCGCCGGCCAGTAGCGACCCGCCGGAGTCACCCGGCTCGGCACACACGTTCGTCCTGATGAGCCCGGAGACCGTGCCCTGCGGATAGGTGACCGAGGCGTTGCGCGCCTGGATGGTGCCGCAGTGCCAGCCGGTGGTCGAGCCGGACCGGCAGACGGTCGCGCCGACGGCCGCGTCCTGCGAACCGGCCACCGCCACGCGCCCGCCCGCGTAGTTGTTCACCGCGCCGACCGGCGTGTTGCCGGCGTTGACCCGGACCCACGCGTAGTCGTTACCGGGGAAGCTCGAACCCGCGAACTGGCCGCTCGGCTGGGTGGTGGTGGCGCCCGTGCGACCGCAGTGCCCGGCCGTGACGAAGCCGCCGTTCACCGAGAAGCCGACGGAACACCGGGTGCCGGCACCGATGAAGTACGCGTTGCCGCCCACCACGTCGATGTACGGGCGCGGCGACTCTGTCGACGCGACCACGCGCACGGCGCTCTGGTCGGCGCCGGTCGACGCGACGTAGCGCCGCGCGTCGGGCACGGAGGACGTGGTCACCACGACGCTGTTCGTGGTGACGTCGACATACCAGCTGGCCATGGACTTCGGCGCCCGCGCCTTGTGGGCGTCGAGCTTGGCCCGCTCGGCCTCCAGCGCCGCCTCGCTCCGGGCCACCAGCGTCGGCTCGGCGCCCGTGGCCCGGACCCGCTGCGCGGCCGCCTGGTCGGTGACGCCGACCACCAGCCGCTCGCCGATCACCCAGCCACCGGCGTAGCGGGCACCGAGATCCTTGCGCAGTATGGAGTTCGTCTCGCTGGCGCGTTGGTCGGCCGTGAGCCTGGCGACCGCCTCGCCGACCGTCAGGCCGAGGTCGCGTTGGACCGCGGTGATCATGTCGTGCGGGAAGGACGGTGCGGCGCCGGGAGCCGCCGCGGTGGCGGCCGTGGGCACCGCGAGCGCGGCGACCAGTGCCGCGACCGCGGCGAGTATTCCTGAGTGGACTCTTCGATCCATGTCCTTGTCTCCCTTGACATCGGTGCAGGGTGGATCAACCAGTGCCCCGTCAAGCAACGTTCAGCACATTTCTCGGCGGCCCAGCGAGTACCGAGCCGGCGAGACTGCGTTGGCGGGAAAGCCCAAGTACAACCCGGTACGAGGACTTCCCGCCGCCTTGCCAGCGAACGCCTGGACCACCGATAAACGCACCAACGTTGCTTGACGGGGCACCAGGAAACGGTAGACACGATCGATACCGGCGAGGACATACCAGTTGGGCATACCGCCAGGGCTATGTGGCCACCTGGGCGCCGAAGCCGGGATGGCGGTCGAGCCAGCGGGCGTAGGTGGGGGAGTACCGCAGCGAGTCGCGGTAGGCGGCGAGCGCGTAGGTGTGCACCTGGTCGGCGACCGCGGCGGCGGGCGCGTCGGGGTCCCAGCCGAGAAGGTGACGCCAGCGCAGCGGCGCGCCGGCCAGCGGCACGGCCCGGACGGCGGGCACCTCGCGGAAGGTGGGCTGGCACAGCGCGACCGCCTGCCCGGCCTGCACCAGGTCGATGCACACGCGCAGGTCGGACTCGTACATCGGTTCCGGGGTGAACCCGGCGCGGGCGCAGGCGGCGGCGAAACAGTCGGCGAAGCAGCCGTCGCCGCGGGTGGCGGCCCAGCGGGAGTTGGCCAGCTCGGCCAGATCCACCTCCTCGGTGCCGGCCAGCGGGTGGTCCTCGGGGAGCAGCGCGCCGACCACGTCGACCGCGATGAGACGCCAGGCGAGGCCGTGCTCGCTCGGCGGAGAGGCGTCGCCGCAGACCCCGACGATGGCGAAGTCCAGGCGGCCGGCCGCCACCATCTCCGTCAACTCCTGCGCCGACCAGGACGGCTGGGTGGAGATGCTGGTGTCCGGCTGGTCGGCCGAAAGTCGCGCCACCAGCCCGCTGACCATGGAGTTGTTGACCGACCCGATGCGGTAGGTGGCCGGCCGGACGGCGCTGCTGAACCGGGCGGCCTCGTGCCGCAGTTCGTCGACCGCGGGCAGGAGCACGCGGGCGCGCGCGAGGACCAGCTCGCCGAGCGGGGTGGCCCGGGCGCCGCGGTGGTCGCGCTCGAAGAGGGGCCCGCCGAGCGCGCGCTCGATCCGGTGGAGCTGGGCCGTGAGGGCCGGCTGGGCGAGCCCGAGCCGGGCGGCGGCCTTCGTGACGCTGCCGTTCTCCGCGATCGCACACACCACGCGCAGATGCCGCAGCTCGAGGTCCACGACAGAAAAGTAGGCGCATTCGGGCACCGCCGGAAGGGTCGTCAGCCCCCTGCCGCATGTGATACAAAGAATCACGAATGTCTCACCGACTCACGGAGGTGGCCGTGACGGCAGCCCGCGTCGAACCGTCGATCACCCTGCCGGGACCCGGCTCGCTGCACTGGCGCTGGGCCGGCGAGGTTCGCGGCTACTTGTTGCTGGTCAAGGCCGGTCTGCTCCAGCTGATGCACCCCGGCCTGGGCGCCGGCGTCGAGCAGCACTCGGACTTCTTCAACGAGCCGTGGGAGCGGGTGCTGCGGTCGGTCCCGGAAATCCAGGGCGTCACGTTCGACTACCCCGACGGCGCCGGGACCGCGCAGCGGATCCGCGACTACCACCGGCACATCAAGGGCTATGTCATTGGCGCTGACGGGCAGGGCGAGCGGTACCACGCGCTGGACCCCGACGTGTACTTCTGGGCCCACGCGACGATCTTCGACGCGCTGTTCCAGATGATCGACCTGTTCGACCACCCGATGACCGACGCGGAGTCCGAACAGCTCTACGCCGAGTCGCGCGAGGTCTACCGTGCCTACGGGGTGAGCGACCGGGTGGTGCCGCCGGACTGGGCGAGCTTCCGCGCCTACTTCGACCGGATGTGCCGCGAGGAACTGGTGATCACGCCGGCGGCGCGCGGGCTGATCGAGTTCGCGAAGGAGCCGCCCGCCACGTTCCCGCTGGTGCCGGCCCCGCTGTATCGGCTCGCCCGCCGGCCGACGGCCAAGCCGCTTTGGTGGCTCTCGGTGGGCACGCTCCCCGAGCCGGTGCGTGACCTGATCGGCGAGCGGTGGACCGTTCGGGACGAGCGCCGGCACCGCGCGTTCCGCCGTACGGTCAGCACCGTCTGGCCGCTGCTCCCGGCGCGGCTGCGCTACACGGCACGGGCCAGGGCCGGCTACCGGCGGGCCGGGGTCGGACCATTGTCGTGAGTCTCTTGGAGCTGGTACTGGCCGAGCCGGACACCGACGCGGTCGGGGAGGCCGTGCTCGACGCGGCGCTCGAGGAGTTCCTGAGCTACGGGCTGCGCCGCACGAACGTCGACGTGGTGGCGCGGCGGGCCGGGGTGTCCAGGGCCACGCTCTACCGCCGGTTCGACGGCAAGGACGCGCTCGTGCAGGCGGTTCTCGTTCGCGAGTCGCGCCGGTTCTTCGCCAGTATCGCGGCCGCGGTGGCGGAGGTGTCCACTGTGGAGGATCGGCTGGTCGAGGGTTTCGCCGTGGGGGTCCGGTACGCGCGGACCGACCGGCTGCTCAACCGGCTGCTCGCGTCGGACCCCGAGGCGCTGCTGCCGTACCTGACCACCAACGGCGGGCTGGTGGTCGCGGCCGCCCGGGACTTCCTGGTGCGGCAAGGCGAAGCGAGCGAACCAGTGGGCGGCCGTACCCCGGCGGGGGTGGCGGAGCTGTTCGTGCGGCTGGCCATCTCGTTCACGCTCATGCCCGAGAGCGCCATCCCGCTGGACACCGACGACGCGGCCCGCGCGTTCGCCCGCGCCTATCTGACGCCGTTGATGCGGCCCTGATCCCGATCTCTGTCCTGACCTCCAGTAGGCATGGCCGCGTCGAGCATCAGGCGCAGGTCCGACTTCGCCCGCTTCCAGCGCGCGTCCAGCCCGCTCGAGTCCGAATCGGACAGTCCGAGGAGCAGGAGGCCGCGCACGGCGTCCATGCACGTGTACATGACGTGCCGGAACCGCGGATGCCTGGCGTACTCGCCGAACGCCGCCTCCGTGAACTTGACGAGCGACGCCCGCGCGGCCGGCTCGACCTGGTCCAGCTGCGCGCGCAGCTTCAGGTCGGTGCGCGCGGCCACCCACATCTCGATGGTGGCGAACTGCACGGGGCCCTGGTGGACCTCCCACATGAGGTCGAGCGCGGCGCCGAGCGGGTCGGCCGCGTCCCGCACGGAGTCGACCTTCTCGAACGCCAGCTCGGTCCGCTTGTCCGCCAGATACCGGACGGCGGCCGAGACCAGGTCGGCGCGGGTGGGGAAGTGGTGGACCTGTGCGCCCCTGGTCACTCCGGCCAGCTCGGTGACCCTGGTGGTCGTGGTGCCCGCGTAGCCGTAGGTGACCAGGCATTCGACGGTCGCGTCGAGCAGGCGCAGCCGCATGGCCGCGCTGCGCTCCTGCTGCGTTCGTCCGGTCTTCGACTTCCTGGCTGGCACCGACGCAGTCTATTGACGGACCCCGTCCGGCACTGAAGTTTGACGTGTGCCGGGTCGGGCGAACACCCCGTACAGTCCCATGGCACCCGCCGTGACCAGCGTGAACAGCCCGATCCCCGCGGCCGCCATGGCTGGTGCGGGGGCGTCGAGCGGCGATACGCGTGTCACCGACTCGATGAGGATCACGACGCTGAGCAGCAGGTATCCGAAAACGCCGAGCTGAACGACACGCAGTTGCCTGCTGTCACTCCATCGGGTCAAGCTCACCAGCCAGGCCAACGCTGGGATGACCAGAATCGCGTGCATCGTCACCGCGTGTGCGGGTTTCAGGTAGCCGGCCGTGGTGTACGCGAGCGTGGGATCCGGGCCGCGGGCGGCCGTCGAACCGGTGGCGATCATTGCGGCCCCGACCCCCAGCGCGACCACCAGCGTGACGAACCCGAACCGCAGCGCCAGGCGCATGGCGGGGGTCAGCTCGGCGACGGCCCGGAACGCGGCGAGCGTCATCCCGATGATGGTGGCCACGATGACGAACCCGCCGAACGCGAGTGTCATGGAGACGGCCGTGTCGAACCCGGTCTCGAAGTTGAAGTGGGACGGCCGCCCGCGCCAGGCCTGCATGGACACCAGCGCCACCTCGACGACCGAGGTGACGGTGAACGCGCCGACCAGGATCAGCCGGGCGCGGTCGCCGAAGCGGATGAAGTGCGCGACCCAGGCGACCGTGACCAGGGTGAGGCCGAACGACAGGCCGAAGGTGGCGGGCTTGCGCAGCGAGATGGGACCGGTCCACGGGCCGCCCGAGATCGCCAGGACGGCCAGGTGCACCAGTCCGCTCGCGAACAGCGCCGCACCGACCGCGATGGCCACGCGCTCGACGCGGGCGCCGTCGGTCCAGCTGCGGCGCAGCGAGTGGAGCAGGCGACGGAGTGTGGTGGTCATGCCCAGAGTCAACGCTCCGGCGGGCTCGCTGTCGTCGGCCCGCCGCGGGCAGGTGGACTACGCCCGCGGGAGTACCTCGGCCGTCCTGCGGGACCGGTGGCGGCGCACGGCGTCACGGTTCGCGCAGGCGGGGGAGCAGTAGCGTTGCCGGCCGCCTCGGCTGAAGTCGCCGAAGGGTCGTGCGCAGTCGGTCAGCGCGCAGCGGTGGAGGCGGTCCATGCCCCGGCCGGTGAGGTGCAGTGCCGTGCCGACGCTGATGAGGGCCCGCAGGACGCCGGCCAGGGGCAGGTCGGCGGCGCGGTAGTGGAGGTGCCAGCCGTCGCCCGCGTGGTCGGTCAGCCGGGGGAACGCGGACGCCTCGGCCAGCAGCCGGTTGAGCCGGTCCGCGCGGAGCCGCTCGGTCCCGGCGTCGACCACCTCGAGCCAGCGGTCGAGGAACCGGTCCACCTCGGCCACGTCGTGGTCGGTCGGCGTGCGGTCGACCACGACCCCCGCGGCGAGGCTGCGGGCCACGAGGTCCTCGGCGGTCGTCGGGCGGTCGACGGACAGCTCGACGGCCAGGCGGACCGGACTTTCGCCGTAAGGGTTCAAATGCATAAGACCATTACAGCAGGCTGGCTGACATGACAGCCACACATCACTGGAAGACCACATCGAGCCACGTCACGAGCGATGGCTGGCTTCGCTACCAGCGCTGCGCCTGTGGCGCGGTTCGCGTCCTGCTGGACAGCGGAATGATCTCGACTCCCGCGAGGTTGGGATGACAGTCACGTGCCGGATTGTCGGTCCGGGCGGCTAGCTTGGGTTGGTCCGTTCGTGGAAGGGGTGTCTGTGGTCGAGGGGTTCGTACCCAACGAGTCAGCGATCCGGCGTGCGCTTCGGCGGGCGCGGGACGGGGCCGCGCTCGACGCGACGGAGGCCGAGACCCTCCTGCACGCTCGCGGGGAGCAGCTCGACCAGCTCTTCGAAGCCGCGTCCCGGGTCCGTGACCAGGGCCTCGAGGGTGTCGGCCGGGCCGGTGTCATCACGTATTCGCGCAGTGTCTTCGTGCCGCTGACCAGGCTGTGCCGCGACCGGTGCCACTACTGCACGTTCGCCACCACGCCGAACCGGCTGCATGCGCCGTTCCTGAGCGAGGACGAGGTGCTGGACATCGCGCGGGCCGGCGCGGCGGCCGGCTGCCGCGAGGTGCTGATCACCCTTGGTGACAAACCGGAGGATCGCTGGGAGGCCGCCCGGACCTGGCTCGAGGAGGCCGGCTATCCCGACACGCTGTCGTACGTGCGGGCGGTGTCGATCAAGATCCTCGAGGAGACCGGCGTGCTGCCGCACCTCAACCCGGGTGTGCTGACCTGGACCGACTTCCAGCGGCTCAAGCCGGTGTCGGCGTCCATGGGCATGATGCTCGAGACCACGGCCACCCGGCTGTGGTCGGAGAAGGGCGGCGCGCACTACGGCTCGCCCGACAAGGAGCCGGCCGTCCGACTGCGGGTGCTGGAGGACGCCGGCCGCAGCGCGGTCCCGTTCACCACCGGCCTGCTGCTCGGCATCGGCGAGACCCTGGCCGAGCGCGTCGACACGCTGTTCGCCATCCGCAAGGTGTCCCGGCAGTACGGCGGCATCCAGGAAGTCATCGTGCAGAACTTCCGCGCCAAGCCGGACACGGCCATGCGCGGCATGCCCGACGTGGAGGCCACGGAGCTGGCGGCCACGGTCGCGGTCGCGCGGCTGATCCTCGGGCCGAAGATGCGCATCCAGGCGCCGCCCAACCTGATCGGCGGCGAGTTCGAACTGCTGTTGCGGGCGGGCATCGACGACTGGGGCGGGGTGTCCCCGCTGACGCCCGACCACGTCAACCCGGAGAAGCCGTGGCCCCAGCTCGACGAGCTGGCGTCGCACACGCGGGCCGCCGGGTTCGAGCTGGCCGAGCGGCTGCCCATCTACCCGGAGTACGTCACCCGCGGCGAACCGTGGCTCGATCCGCGGATCCTGCCCCACGTCGAGGCACTGGCCGACGACCGAGGGCTCGCCGCGCCCGACCGCGCGCTGGTGGGCCGGCCGTGGCAGGAGCCCGAGGTGGTACTCGTGGAGTCCGGCCGCACCGACCTGCACGCCACGATCGACACGGTCGGGCGCACCGACGACCGCCGCGACGACTTCGACTCGGTCTACGGCGACTGGGACGAGCTGCGTGACCAGGTGGCCGCCATGCCGGTGGCCGCACTGCCCGGCGCGGGCGGCACCGCGGTGCGACCGGAGTTCGCCACGGCGCTGCGCCATGCCGAGGCCGACCCGAGTGGACTGTCCGATTCGGACGCTCTGACGCTGCTGTCGGCCGAGCAGGGCTCGGAGATCACGGCGCTGGCGGCGTTGGCCGACGCCGTTCGTGCGGACGTGGTCGGCGACGAGGTGACGTACGTGGTCACCCGCAACATCAACTTCACGAACGTCTGTTACACCGGTTGCCGCTTCTGCGCGTTCGCCCAGCGGCGCACCGACAGCGACGCCTACACGCTGTCGCTCGAGCAGGTGGGGCAGCGCGCCGAGCAGGCGTGGGCGGTCGGCGCCACCGAGGTGTGCATGCAGGGTGGCATCCACCCCGACCTGCCGGGCACCGCGTACTTCGACATCGCCGCGGAGGTGAAGCGGCGCGCGCCCGGTCTGCACGTGCACGCGTTCTCGCCCATGGAGGTGGTGAACGGCGCGTCGCGGACGAATCTGTCCATTCGCGACTGGTTGACCGCCGCCCGGGAGTCCGGTGTGGACTCCTTACCGGGCACGGCGGCCGAGATCCTCGACGACGACGTGCGGTGGATCCTCACGAAGGGCAAGCTGCCCACCGCGTCCTGGCTGGAGGTGGTCACCACGGCACACGAGCTGGGCATCCGGACCACGTCCACCATGATGTACGGGCACGTGGACAACCCGACGCACTGGGTGGCGCACCTCAAGCTGCTCCGCGACACCCAGGAGCGCACGGGCGGGTTCACGGAGTTCGTGCTGCTGCCGTTCGTCCACACGAACGCGCCGCTGTACCTGGCCGGCATCGCCCGCCCGGGCCCGACGCAGCTGGAGAACCGCGCGGTGCACGCGTTGGCCCGGCTGCTGCTGCACCGGCGCATCGACAACATCCAGACCAGCTGGGTGAAGCTCGGTGACCACGGGGTGGTCGACGTCCTGCGCGGCGGTGTGAACGACCTGGGCGGCACGTTGATGGAGGAGACCATCAGCCGCATGGCCGGCTCGGACAACGGGAGCTACAAGACCATCGCCGGGCTGGAGGCGTTGGCCCGGGCGGCGGGCCGGCCGGCTCGTCAGCGCACCACCACGTACGGCCGGGTGCCGGACGAGCGGCTGCGCACGGCCCGTGACCACGACGGCGTGTGGCGGCCGAACCTGCTTCCCCTGGTCAGCGGATAGCTAGCCCACCGCCATCCGCAGCACGGGCGAGTCGGTGTCCGCGCCGAGCACCTGCAGGGCCAGCTGACCGGTCCCGGGATCCAACTCGGGCGGGTCGCCCTCGGCGTAGCAGGTGGAGCCGCCGCCCGTGCCGTCGATGTTGATGGTCGTGACACACAGTCCCTCGGCGGAACCGGAGTTGGTGCCACCTTCGGGGCCGACGATCTCGTACTCGAGCTGCCCGTCGGCGAAGGTGAAGGAGATACTGCCCGCGGGTGTCGGGATCTCCATCTCGTCGTCCAACCGGATCTCGCACTCACCGTCGGCGCAGGCCGCGATGTTGGACCCGTCGGCCGCGGTGGGCGGCGGCGTGGAGGTGGTGGTCTCGCCGCCGGGGTCCTCGTCGCCGCTACGACTGACGCACGCGACAGCCGCGACAAGCACCAGCAACACACCGGCGACGCGAGTGAAGATCCGCATGCGCCCAGGTTAACCAGCTGACAGACCCTCGGTCGGTCCCGCTGTCCGGTAACTGCCGACGGTGGCCACCAAGATCAACGGCCGCCCGGCACTATCTAACGACTATCTACTATATAGATGTCCGATAATTTGGCCGTTGATCCGTGCGGGCTTCCGTAGTCGAGAGAAAGACGCAAGGAAGGGGAGGGTCGAGTCCAGTCAAGATCAACCACAGCACCCGTGTTGATCTTGCGCAAGCGGTTCGAGGTGTCGGCCGCCTGGACAAGCACCGACGCACGCTGATCGGTGGGCCGGTGGGGCGACGTGTGTTTCGCCGTTGCGGTTCTGTCGGTGCCCGCCACTACGCGAGGTCCGATTCGAGGGTATGGCTTTGACCTGCGTAGGTGCCTGGCAGGCGCCGGGGGTGGGGTTGTCCACGCCGTTCTCAGTCTGCGAGTTCGCGGTTCTCGCACGCGAGTTCGTGGTTGCGGCACGCGAGTTCGCGGTTGCGGCACGCGAGATCGCGGTTGCGGCACGCGAGATCGCGGTTGCGGCACGCGAGTTCGTGGTTCCGGGCCCCGCGGACCCCTGCCCGGAGCTGACCACGCCAGGATCCCCATCAACCGCGATCTCACCGACGGGAACCGCGATCTCGCACTCCCACACGAATCCCATGCTCCTGACCAGGAAGACCAACCCACAGGTCAACCGACGTCATCAAACGACGGCTTGCGTACCTGGATTTACGGGGGCCGGAGGCCGCCGCACCACCGGTCAGCACAATTCCGCGGCTTTGGCAGGCCGCGGAAAGTGCTGGAGCCGCTACCTCAGCACGGTGTGCTGGTCACCGTGAGGTTGTGGGTAAAGATGGAGGCACCGGTCTCCGATCCGGCTTCGGTGCCGCTGGTGTCCCCGACGACCTCCCAGGACTGGACGAAGCTGCCGCTGATCTGACCGGTGAACCCATCCACGGAGTGGTCGGTGTCCACATAACGCAGTTCGTCGAAGGTCCCGTGGCTCACGCCTTGAACACACCAGCCCGCCAGTGCCCGGTAGAGCAGGACCAGACCCGAGTCCCCGCTCACTCTGGTGAAGTCACTTCTCGTCTCCACGGCGGTCATGCCGAGTTCGACGTACAGGTTTCTGGTCCCGATCCCGATGAGGGTTGCGTCGGCGACGACATCTGGTCCATGTCCGGCGAAGTCGGCGTCGCCGGTGCCGACGCGGGGAGGACGGAAGATCGGACCCGGTGGGTAAATTCGTGCCGAGGGCACCGTCGCCACGGCCGACACGGAGACGTCAGGCGCTGCCGCGGCTGGCGTGACCAACAGGCCGAGGGTTACGGCGGTCAGTCCGACGCCGGCGGTGATGCGGCGCCAATATCGAGTTGTCTGCATGGGTGACTCTCCTGTCAGATCTGTTTCGTCCAGCCGGTGGGTCCGGTGCCGGTGGCCTTCCACCACAGTTCGGGGGCATTGCCGTTCTGGCGGATGTACTGCGAGCCTTGACGTGCGGCGACGATTCCCTCTGGTGCGACGGTGCCGACCATGGTGGCCGTCCCGCCGCGGTTGCCGGCGATGATCGGGAATACGGCGCCGACCGCCGTCCGGCCGGTCGAGAACAGGGTGAGGCAGCGGTCGAAGTCGTTGCCCTGCAAGACAGGGAAGCGGTCGACAACCCAGGGGCCGGCCGCGGCGAACATGACCGCGTTGGTCGCGGCGCCGGTGAGCGTGCAGCCGGTGATCGCGATGTTGGTGAGGTTGCGGTTGATGGCCCCGAAGACGAAGCCGCCGGTGAGCCCGTCCGGTGACTCGATCGTCACTCCGTCGAGCTTGATGTCGACCATGTCGCGCTGGCCCGGCCGGAACCGGATGCCACGGCGCTCGCCGGTCAGGGTGTCCTCGATGCGGATCCGGGTGCCGTGCATCCGCAGCCCGGCCGCGTCCTGAATATCCACATAGGACAGTTCGACGCCAGGGCCGACTCGGGTCGTCCAGGTGCCGCCGTCGATGGTGACCCGCTTGGGACTGTTGACCACGTGCTGCACGGTGACCAGCGGCCCCGGCGGGCAGGCCGCGCCACGGACGATATCCACGTTGCGGATCGCCAGGTCCTCGTTCTCCCGGTACACCAGGAGCAGCGGCGAGTTGACGGCGTCCGTGAGGTCGTCGCGGTCCGCGTCGATGACGACATTGTCGAGCGTGCAACCACGGGTGCTGACGACCTGTAGCTGACCGCCTTTGATCCGGACGTTCACCATTCGGGAACGGGTGAGGAACGAGGTCACGTTGCCGTTGCTCTCGAAGCCGTCGAAGCTGGCCGCGACCCACGTCTTGCCCTGGGTGTTGTCGATCGTGCCGTTGGTGATCGTGACGTTGTCGATCCCGCCCTCGGCCGTCGGTTCCATGTCCAGGCACGAGTTCTTCGGCCCCACGATGGAGAAGTCGCTCAGCAGCAGGTCGCGTATCCCCTTCTGGAACGAGACCCCGCTGCGGCAGCCGTCCGGCGCCGCCGGGTGTTTGCCGAGCCGCATGATCACGTGCTGGATGGTGGTGTTGCGGAGAAAACTGCCGCCCACGCCACCGGCAAGCCTGATGCCGTCTCCGACACAGGTTCCGAAGAAGACGTTCCGGATCTCGACGTCGGTCACGTCGGCATTGACCGCGTTGAGCTCGATCTGGTGGTTCTGCAGTCCGACCTGGTCGATGTCGGTCGTGCCGGTCCCGTGCTCGATCGAGAAGTCGCACAGCGTGATCTGGGACGGTCCGTCGGCCACCTGGATGATCTGGGTCAGCCCGCCGCTCTGCGATCCGGTCATCACGATGCGGGTCACGCCCGCTCCGTGTCCGCTCAGCACCAGCCGCTGCCGGTCCGTCCCGGCGATGCGGATCGCGGCGAACCGGTGGATCCCGACGACCGCCGAGTCGCGCGCGACGTGGACGGCACCCGCGGGCAACACCAACCGGGCGCCGGCCGGATGATCGGTGATCGCCTGGTTGATCGCGCGAGTGTTCGCCAAGGCCGCCGACTCGTCGCCGGTCGCGACGTTGTAGGGCGCGGCGCCGAGGTCGATACCACCGGCAGCGACGGCTTGTACGGCCGCGGTGGCCGTGCCGGTGGCGCCGAGACCCACGGCCGCACCCGCGCCACCGGCCAGCAACGCCCGTCTACCCAGGACCGCCATGACATCCCCTTCGCTGGCTGGAGGTGATTCGCCGACCGGCACATCTCATCCCGTCACCGACCGCGGCACTACGGGGAACTCCCTCGACTTGGCTCAGGTCGCGCTGCCCGGGATCTCATTGCGGGTGACGTGCGCGGCAAGCTCGGTGCGGGATCGCAGGCCGAGCTTGCGGTAGACCATGGAGAGGTGCCGTTCCACGGTCTTCCGCGAGAGGAACAGCGCGGCGGCGATCTCGGGGTTGCTCCGGCCGCGGGCAACGCCCAGCGAAACTTGCAGCTCCTGCGCCGTGAGGTCGTCAAGCCCTGGGGTTCTGGCAATATCGGGTACGGGCGCCCCCGCGGCGACCAACGCGGCGCGGGTCTGCTCGATCCAGGGTGTGGCCCGCAGTCGGGTGAAGATGTCGAGCGCCTCGGTGAGGACCTCCCGGGCGCGGGTTGGCTGACGGCGTCGCCTGCGTAGCCGGCTGTTGCCCCAGCAGAGCAACGTGCGGGCCCGTTCGAACGGGACGCCGATCAGGTCGTGATGGCCGAGCGCCAGCGCGAAGTGCTCGTCGGCGGCGTCACCGGGCGTGAGCATCGCGCGGCATCGAGCGGCGGCGGCGGCCGGCCAGGCCAGGCCGGTGCGGGCGGCCTGGCGGTCGAGATCGGCGAGCCTTCGCAGCGCCTCATCGCGCAGCTCCATGCGGGTCAGGACCTCGATGTGGTCGCCGGCCCAGGGCACGGTCAACGGGTTGCCCACGGCGGCGTCATCGAGTTGCTCGGCCAGCCGGTCCAGCGCCCGCGCCGCCGCACGAAGGTTCGACCTGCCCAGCTCATACCGGCCACGGATCGCGTTGGCGTAGGCGGTCATGCAGTCCAGCCCGCCCCGAGTGCCGATGTTCTCGGCCGCACTCGCCATGGTCAGCGCCGCGGGGTCGCCTCGGGTGGCCTGGATGTTGCCGAGGCGGGTCATGGCGAACGCCTCGGTTCCGCTCTGTCCGAGCTCGCGGCCCAGTCGGATGCCCTCGGCCGCGTCGGCGGCGGCGAGCGTCCAGGACCCTGTCCACAGGCCGATCTCGCTGCGGTGTGCGAGTGCGTCGGGGAGTGCCATCGGCGCCCCGGCATCCCGCGCGGTGTCGATGATCCGGTCGACCAGTTCGGTTGCGTGGCCGAACCGTTCGCACCAGGTGAGCGACTGCGCCGCATGGCACAGCGTGGGCAGTGCGAGCAGGTTCTTGCTGGGAGTCAGGTCGAGGACGCCGTGGTCGAGAATGTCCAGGCCGCCGGCGATGTTCCCGTTGAGGATCATGACGTGCGCGGCGTTGGGCCACAGCAGGCGATGCTCACGCATCTCGTCGATGGTCAGCTGTGCCAAGGCGCGGTCGACGGCACGAGCCGCGTCGCGCGGGTGGCCGCCCATGGTTTCCAGCAGCGCCGTTTCCAGGTGGATCTCCGCCGCACGGACTCGATCGGCCTCCGCGAGTTGTCCCAGCGCATCGGCGAACCCGGTGCGGGCTTCACCGATCCGCCCCGACCACATGGCCGCACGGGCGTACTCGGCGTGCGCGTCGGCTCGCAGCGTGGGACTGTCCGTCGCCGCGTAGGCGTCGCGCGCCCAGGCCTCGACCAGGTCGAGCCGCCCGGCGACGCGTGCGTCGGCGGCGGCGAGCAGGATTCGTTGGGCGCGCAGGTCGCTGGACATCGAGAGCTTGGCGGCGCGTAAGAGGGTGCGCGCCGCGGTGAGATGGCCGCCCGCGTGGCGCGCCCGGTCGGCTGCCTGATGCAGGCCGGCGGCGACCGTCTCATCCGGCGCCCGCGCACCTACCGCTTGATAGAGCACTCTGACCTCGGGGGCGGCCGTGGTGGCCAGGGCGTCGAAAGCACGCGAACGGGCCAGCGGCGACGCTGCGTCGATGAGGGCCGAACGCAGCAGCGGGTGGCTGAACTCGACCCGCCCGCCGAAGAAGCTGATCAGTCCGGCGGTGGCGGCGTGGTCAAGACTGCCCGGTGTGCCACCCGCGGCGGTCACGGCCGCACCGATGGCGGCCAGGTCGTCGTCGACGGACACGGCGGCTACCAGGAGTGCGGCGCGGGTGGCCGCGTCGAGGTGGGCGACCCGGCCGGACATCAGCCCGCGAAGGGCACTCCCGGCGAGCGGTTCGGGCAGCGGCGAATGGCCACGTAGCTGACCCGGGGACAGCGCCGCGAGCAACTCGCGGACCGCGAGCGGGTTGCCGTCGGCCGTGGACGCGAGCTCGGCCGCCACCCGCGGCTCGATGCCGGTCTCGCCGGTCAGCATGGCCAGCAAGGCGCGGCTCTCGGTCATCGTCAGCCGCCGCAACCCCAGAACCGGCAGTCCCATCAGGCGCCGGTCGAACGCCGGTTCATGAGTGCGTGTTGTCATCAGCAGCAGCACCGCGTGCTCCGCGAGCCGTCTGCCGACGAACATCAGCGCGTCACGTGACATCGGGTCGAGCCAGTGCGCGTCGTCGACCGCGATCACCAGCGGGTGGTCCTCCGCGACCAGTGTGACGAGGCTGTGTACGGCCACGAAGATCGCGTACGGGCTGGCCACCGCCGGCTGACCAGCCAACCCCAGTACCGCGCGCAACACCGCGGCCTGCGATTCCGGCAGCAACTCCACCGAGTCGACGAACGCGCCGATGAGCTCACCGAGCCCGGAACCGGCCAACTCGACTTCGGACTCCACGCCGCGAACGACGACCACCCGATGCCCGTGTGGACGTCCGACGGCGTCGAACAACAGCGCGGACTTGCCGATCCCCGGCTCTCCGCTGATGACGAGCGCGCCGCCCCGCGCTTGACCCACCTGGGTCATCAGCGCGGCCAGGCGGGCGCGTTCGGCCGTGCGGCCGACGAGCGGGCCGACCGGACCGAGCCGTTGATCCAGCACCCGCGTCATGAGAACAAGAACGCGGTCAGCCCGCCCAGATACAGTGCGCGATCACCAGTCGCCGGCCGGTTCGCCCGGTTTGTGGGTGCCGAAGGTCCACTCGTAGCCCTCCGGGTCGAGTACCCGGCAGCGGTAGTTGCCCCACTCGGTGGCTTCCGGCTTCCACACGGGGGTGGCGTCGGCGGTCAGTGCGCGCGCCCAGATGGCGTCCACCGCCGCCTCGTCCGCCACCGCCAGGTAGGCGCCGTAGCCGACCGTGTCCCCGCGTTGGCTGAGCCGGTCGTAGCCCGCGTCGTCGGCGAACACGACGATCGCCGCGTCGCCGAGGCGGGCCTCCGCGTGGGCCACGACTCCGGACTCGTTGTCGTAGCGCATGGTGGTCTCGAAGCCGAACGCCCGGCCGAGCCAGTCGAGGGCAGCGGCGGCGTCGCGGTAGCTGAGGTAGGTGTGCAAGGTCGTCATGGCATCAGCCTCCCAACCGTTGCGGACAGGTTCGGTCCGCAATGAATTCCGGCCTATCGCGAAACTCAATTCGGCGCGGGCACCGCCCCGGCTGGTACAACACCTATAAGCAACGGCGCATGAGAGGACGGCACATGGCTCAGCAGGTTCGGGGCGTCATCGCCAGGTCGAAGGGCGCGCCGGTCGAGATCGAGACGATCGTGGTGCCCGATCCCGGTCCGGGCGAGGCGGTGGTCGCGGTCCGGGCCTGCGGCGTCTGCCACACCGACCTGCACTACCGCGAGGGTGGGATCAACGACGAGTATCCGTTCCTGCTCGGGCACGAGGCGGCCGGTGTGGTCGAGTCCGTGGGCGACGGCGTGACCGATCTCGAACCGGGCGACTTCGTGATCCTCAACTGGCGCGCCGTCTGCGGCACGTGCCGCGCCTGCCTGCGGGGCCGGCCCTGGTACTGCTTCACCACGTTCAACGCGACCCAACCCATGACGCTCACCGACGGCACCAAGCTGTCCCCGGCGCTCGGCATCGGTGCGTTCGCCGAGAAGACGCTGGTCCACAGTGGACAATGTACGAAAGTGGACCCGAAGGCGTCGCCGGCCGCCGTCGGGCTCCTGGGCTGCGGAATCATGGCGGGCATCGGCGCCGCCGTGAACACCGGCGGGGTCACCCGCGGCGACAGCGTCGCCGTCATCGGCTGCGGCGGGGTGGGCAATGCGGCCGTCGCGGGCGCTGCCATCGCGGGCGCCACGAAGATCATCGCGATCGACCTGGACGACCGGAAGCTCGCGTGGGCCAAGAAGTTCGGCGCCACGCACACGATCAACGCCGGTGCGGGCGACGTGGTGGCGGCGGTCCAGGAGTTGACCGGCGGGTTCGGCGCCGACGTGGTGATCGAGGCGGTCGGCCGGCCGGAGACGTGGAAGCAGGCGTTCTACGCGCGCGACCTGGCGGGCACGGTCGTACTGGTGGGCGTCCCGACGCCGGACATGCGCCTCGAGATGCCGATGATCGACTTCTTCTCCCGGGGCGGCTCGCTCAAGTCCAGCTGGTACGGCGACTGCCTGCCCTCGCGCGACTTCCCGTTCCTGGTCGACCTCTACCAGCAGGGCCGGCTCGACCTCGACGCGTTCGTCACCGAGCGGATCGCGCTGGACCAGGTGGAGGAGGCGTTCACGAAGATGCATCACGGCGACGTGCTGCGTTCGGTGGTGATCTTCTGATGATCGAGCGGGTGGTCACGTCGGGGACGTTCAACCTCGACGGCGGCAGCTGGGAGGTCGACAACAACGTCTGGCTCCTGGGTGACGACGAGCAGGTGATGGTGATCGACGCCGCGCACGACGCGGCCGCCGTCGCCGCGGCCGTGGGGGAGCGGGAGGTCGTGGCGATCGTCTGCACGCACGGCCACGACGATCACGTGAACGCCGCGCCCGCGCTGTCGACCATGGTGGACGCACCCGTGCTGCTGCACCCGGCGGACGACGTGCTGTGGCGGCTCGCGCACGCCGACGCCCGCCCGACCGGCGAGCTGGCCGACGGTGACGTGCTGCGCATCGCCGGTGTCGAGGTCCGCGTGCTGCACACGCCCGGCCACGCGCCGGGTGCGGTGTGCCTGCACGTGCCGGCGCTGGGCGTGGTGTTCACGGGGGACACGCTGTTCAACGGCGGCCCGGGCGCCACCGGCCGGTCGTACTCGGACTTCCCGACGATCGTCGACTCGATCCGGGACCGGCTGCTCACGCTGCCGGCCGAGACGGTCGTGCACACGGGGCACGGTGACGACACCACGATCGGGGTCGAGGCGCCTCACCTCGAAGAATGGATCGCTCGGGGTCACTAGCCCTTCTGGACATCGTTCCGTAGGATTGTCGACAATCTACAGGAGGGGTGTTGTGTGATGGCTGAGCTGTCCCCGATTCTCAAGCAGGCGACGCCCGTGCTCGCGGAGCGCGGCGAGGGCGTGTACCTCTACGGCGAGGACGGGCGCCGGTATCTGGACTTCACGGCCGGGATCGGGGTGACCAGCACCGGACACTGCCATCCCACGGTGGTCAAGGCCGTGCAGGACCAGGCGGCGAAGCTGATCCACGGCCAGTACACGACCGTCATGCACCGGCCGCTGCTGACGCTGTCCGAACGGCTCGGTGAGGTGCTGCCGGCCGGGCTGGACGCGCTGTTCTACGTGAACTCGGGCAGTGAGGCGGTCGAGGCGGCGCTGCGGCTGGCCAGGCACGCGACCGGCCGGCCGAACGTGGTGGTGTTCCACGGGTCGTTCCACGGCCGGACCATCGGCGCGGCGTCGATGACCACGTCGGCCACCAAGTTCCGGGCCGGGTTCGCGCCGCTCATGGGTGGGGTGGTGGTGTCGCCGTTCCCGACGGCGTACCGGTACGGCTGGAGTGAGCGGGAGGCCACCCGGTTCGCGCTGCGGGAGCTGGACTACGTGCTGGCCACGCTGACGTCGCCGGCCGAGACGGCCGCGATCTTCGTGGAGCCGGTGCTCGGTGAGGGTGGCTACGTGCCGGCCAACACGGAGTTCATGCAGGGCCTGCGAGAGCGCGCCGACCGGCACGGGATCCTGCTGATCCTCGACGAGGTGCAGACGGGTTTCGGCCGCACGGGCCGCTTCTGGGGCCACGATCACTTCGACGTACGTCCGGACGTGGTGATCACGGCGAAGGGTCTGGCGAGCGGCTTCCCGCTGTCGGCCATCGCGGCGCCGAAGGACCTGATGGCGAAGGCGTGGCCGGGTTCGCAGGGCGGCACGTACGGCGGCAACGCGGTCGCGTGCGCCGCGGCGTTGGCAACGCTGGACGTCGTGCAGTCGGAGGGTCTGGTGGCGAATGCCGACGCCATGGGCGCCCGGCTGCGTGAGGGCCTGGCGAAGGTGGCGGCCGACGTGCCGGCGATCGGCGATGTGCGCGGTCTGGGCCTGATGCTGGGCAACGAGTTCGTCGACCGGGAGGGCAACCCGGACGCGGCCGCGGCGGCGAGGGTCCAGCAGGCAGCCTCGGCGGCCGGCCTGTTGCTGTTGACGTGCGGCTCGGCGGGCAACGTGGTGCGGATGATCCCGCCGCTCGTGGTGACCGAGTCCCAGATCGACGAGGGCCTGACCCTCTGGCGCGAAGCGGTAACCGCGGTGTGACGCGAGTTCACGACCGGCGAGTCCCACGTTCGGAACCGGCGAGTCCCACGTTGGGAGTGGGTGAGTTCCACGTTCGGAACCGGCGAGTCCCACGTTCGGAACCGGCGAGTCCCACGTTCGGAACCGGCGAGTCCCACGTTCGGAGTGGTGAGTCCACGTTCGGTGCGCCACCAGGTGTGCCGCGAACGTGGGACTCGCCGGTCGTGAACGTGGGACTCGCCGGTGACCGCTGTCGATCTTGACAAGCCCGCCGGGTCAGGTGAGGGTCGACTCGTAGTGTTTGGTCAGTTCGGACACTCGTTCCTCCGACCAGGCGCACCGCACGTCACCCTGCGCGGCGGCGAAGAACAGTTCCAAGTGGACCTGCCACGACGCGAGGGCTTCGGCTCGGAGCGCGGCCAGTTCGGCCGGCAGCGTCTGCGTCAGTTCCACCCGCACGCCCATTTTCGGGTCCGACACGACCTCCCACCGCACGGTGCCCGCCGGTTCGCCCGCGTGCAGCCAGGTGTACTCCAGCAGCCTCGGTGCCTCCGCAGCCACGGTCGTGCCGGCCGGGAAGTGGGGGTTCTTCGTCTGCTCGGGGAGCAGATCGCCTATCGCGCCGTCGGTCAGGGTGTGCCACACCTCGGCGGGCGGCTTCCACACGAGGTCCCGCATGAAGCGCACTTCGTAGCCACCGTCGACCGGGCGGACCTCGCCGTCGGCAAGGCCGAACCGGTTGATGTAGGCCTCCATCGGCGCGAGCCAGTTCTCGACCGGCGGTACTTCCCGGCCGTCGAGCTGGCCCGCCAGTTGGTCCAGGCACCCGTCCCACCCGGCGGCCGTGCGGCCCGCGCCCAGCAGGCCCACCCGGCCGCCGCTCACCGTCTGGGTGAAGACCAGGAGGCAGCCGTCGCCGTCCGGGAGCAGTTCGAACCGCAGGACATCCTGGCTCCAGCGGAACATGTACACGCGGGGCGGGTCCACCTCCAGCACCTCGCCGTCCCACACGCCGGGTACCACCGCCTCGTCCGGGAACACGAAACGCATGGGCGCACCTGGCCGCAGCTCGGTCTCGACCGCCGCCGGGAACCAGTGCGCCATCTCCGCCGGGTCGCTCACCGCCCGCCACACCTTGGCCGGTGAGTGCGCCAGCCGTCGCTCGAACCGCAGGGTGGGCTGGCCGTTAACGGTGTGCAGCGTCGCTTCGTTACTCATCCATCGTCTCCAGGTGTCGTTCCAGGGTGTCCAAACTGGACGTCCACATGCGACGGTAGGGATCCAGCCACTCGTCGATCTCGGCCAGTGGGGCTGGTCGCAGGCGGTACCAGCGGCGTTGGGCGTCGTTTCGGACGTCTACCAGGCCCGCGCCCCTGAGTACCTTCAGGTGTTTGGACACGGTCGGTTGGGTCAGTGCCAGCTGGTCGACCAGGTCGCCCACCAGCCGTTCACCGTCCCGCAGCAGATCGAGGATCTCCCTGCGTCTCGGCTCGGCGAGTACCTCGAACGTAGATGCCATCACAGCAATATAGCCCACATAGCATATTGACTGTCAAGCCGAGAGGACGCCCAGCAGGCGGGTGACCTCGGCGGCGGTCGCGTCCCGGCCGGCCCGCAGGTACTTGCGGGTGTCCACGACGGACGGGTTGGCCGCCAGGAAGTCGCGGACCGCCCCCGTGAACACCTTGTTCAACTGCGTCGCGATATTGATCTTGGTCATCCCGGCGGACACGGCCTCCGCCAGCGAGGCGTCCGGCACCCCGGACGACCCGTGCAGCACCAGCGGCACGGGCACGGCCGCGTGCAGCCGGGCGATCAGGTCCAGGTCGACCGACGCGTTCCGGGTGAGCATCGCGTGCGACGTGCCCACCGCGACCGCCAGTGCGTCGATCCCGGTGGCCGTCACGTACTCGCGTGCCTCGTCCGGGTCGGTGCGAGCGCCGGGCGCGTGCACCCCGTCCTTGCCGCCGACCTCACCCAGTTCGGCCTCCACGTACACACCGTGCGCCCGGCAGTGCGCCACGACCGACGCCGTGGCCGCCACGTTGTCCACATAGGACATGGTGGACGCGTCGTACATGACCGAACCGAATCCCAGCCGCACGGCCTCGTGCACGAGCGCCACGTCGGTCGCATGGTCGAGATGGATGGCCACGTCCGTGGTCGAGGCCCTGGCCACGGCCAACGTGGCCAACCCCAACGGTTCCAGCGCGCCGTGGTAGCGCACGGCGTTCTCGCTGATCTGCAGCACGACCGGTGCCCCGGCCGCCTCCGCGCCGGCTACCAGCGCCTCCGCGTGCTCCAGCTGGATGACGTTGAAGGCGCCGACGCCGCGGCCCGCTTTGGCCGCCGCCCCGACGATCTCACCGGTCGGCGTGAGCATCCAACTCCTCCAAGGTGATCAGGGGCCGCAGCCGCTGGTAGGTGTCCAGGTCGATGTCACCGGCCAGCGGGCAGGCGACGGCGGCGGCGCCGACGGCGACCGCCTCGGCCAGTCGTTCGGGCCACGGCAGCTCGCGCCCGGCGGCGAGCGCGGCCACACACGCGTCGCCGGCGCCGGTCGGGTTGCCGTGCACAGGTTTCGGCAGGCCCGCCCGCCAGGCGCCGGTGTCGGTGACCGCCACCAGGCCGGCCGGCCCGAGCGATGCGACAACCGCGCCGACCCCTCGCGAGTGCAGTGCCCGCGCCGCCCGCACGGGGTCGGCTTCTCCGGTGGCGGCCAGCAACTCGTCCGCGTTGGGCTTGATCACGTCCGGCCGGGCGGCGAGTCCGGCGAGCAGCGCGTCGCCGGAGGTGTCGAGGATGGTCGGGGTGGGGGTGGCGCGGATCAGCTGCGCGTACGCGTCGGCCGGCAGGGTGGGCGGCAGGCTGCCGGACAGCACCACCATCGATGCCCGCGCGGCCAGCGCGTGGTAGCCGCCCACGAAGTCCGCCCAGTCCGAAATGGACACCGGTGGGCCCGGCTCGTTCACGGCGGTGGCCGTACCGTCCTGTGTGGACACGATGGTGACCGTCCGGCGGGACGGCCCGGCCATCTCGAACAGCGCCTCCCGCAGCCCCGACATCAGCACGTCGGCGCGAATCGCCGCACCCGTCTCGCCGCCCACCAGCCCGGTCACCATGGTCTCGTGCCCGAGCGCGTGCAGCACCCGCGACACGTTGACACCTTTGCCGCCCGCGCGGACGGCACCCGCCGAGGACCGGTGCGACTCGCCCACCCGCAGCGACGCCACCTCGTGGGTCACGTCGAGTGCGGCGTTGAGCGTGACCGTGAGGATCATGCGGCCGCCCGCCACGCGAGGATGCCGGCTCCGATGCAGCCGGCGTTGTCGCCGAGTGCCGCGCGCACGAGTGTCGGCACACGCTGGAACGTCGTGCGCCCCACGAGTGACTTCCGCAGCGGCACGAGCAGCGCGTCGCCCGACTCGGCGAGCCCGCCGCCGACGGCGATGACCTCGGGTGCCAGCAACGTGATCGCCGTGGTCAGCGCGGTCGCCAACCCGTCGATCGCCCGCTCCCACACGGCGACCGCGTCGGGGTCGCCGGCGGCCACGGCCGCCGCCACCTCGGCCGCCCTGGTCACCGGCCGGCCGCTGCGGGCCGCGTAGTTGCGGGCGATGAACGCGGCCGACGCGACCGTCTCGAGGCAGCCGCGGATGCCGCAGCCGCAGACCGTCCCCTGTGGATCGACCACCACGTGGCCGATCTCGCCCGCGTAGCCGTCGGCGTCGAGCCGGTTGCCGTCGACCAGCACGGCGGCCGCGATACCCGTGCCGATCGGCATGAACATGGCGTTGCGCACGCCGGTGGCCGCGCCGACCGTGAACTCGGCCAACCCGCCGGTGCGGACGTCGTGCCCGAGTGCGACCGGCAGGCCGACCGCGTCGGCCAGCGTCTGGCGCAGCGGCAGGTCCCGCCAGCCGAGGTTCACGGCGTTGCGGGCGATGCCGAGCCGCTCGTCGACGATGCCGGGAACAGCGAGGCCGACGCCGACGAGCGATGCGGAGCCCGCCTGGGCGCGCAGTTGCTCGATCAGCTCCCGGATCTGGTCGACGTCCACTGATTCGTCGATCCGCCTGGTCGGGGTGCGCAGCGTGTGCACCACCGTCAGGTCCTCGGCCACGAGTGCCGACTTGATCGACGTGCCGCCGACGTCGATGGCCGCCACGAGCCGGTCCATGTCACCGCCTTCGCAGGTCTCTGGGGATCACGGGGCTAGAGGTCGCGCAAGTGGGGCTGGTGGCGCCCGCCGCGCCGAGGCGGCCATCCACCGACCCACTTGCGCGACCTCTTACATTGCATCATGTGGATCGCTACGAACGGCTGAGCACCCTCCTCGACCTGCTCGGGCAGCGCGGCAAGGTCGATGTGGACGACCTGTCCGGGGAGCTGGCGGTGTCGGCCGCCACCATCCGCCGTGACCTGGACCACCTGGCCGAGCAGCAGCTGCTCACCAGGACTCGGGGCGGGGCGGTGGCCAACAACGTGGCCTACGACCTGCCGCTGCGCTACAAAACGGCGCGGCACGCCTCGGAGAAGGAACGGATCGGCCGAGGCGCGGCCGCGCTGGTGGACCGAGGCAGCGTGGTCGGCCTGAACGGCGGCACCACCACCACGGAGATCGCCAGAGCGTTGGCCCTGCGCCCGGAGCTGAACGGCGGCGACGAGCCAGGGCTGACCGTGGTGACCAACGCGCTGAACATCGCGAGCGAGCTGGCCGTGCGTCCGCAGGTGAAGATCGTGGTGACCGGGGGAGTGGCCCGGCCGTCGTCGTTCGAGCTGACCGGCCCGTTGGCCACCCGGATCCTCGGCGAGATCACCATGGACGTCGTGTTCCTCGGGGTGGACGCGGTCGACCCGGTCCACGGCGCGTACGCCCACCACGAGGGCGAGGCCAGCATCAACCGGCTGATGACCGAACGCGCCCGCCGGATCGTGGTGGCGGCCGACAGCTCCAAGCTGGGCCGGCACGCGTTCGCCCAGATCTGCCCGGCGTCGGCGATCGACCTGCTGATCACCGACGCCGCCGCACCCGCCGAGCTGGTGGCCGCCTTCGAGGCGGAGGGCGTGACCGTCGAGACGGTCTAGTGACCCCCTGCTCGTGGGAGCATGGCGGCGGAACTGGGGGATGGCGATGTCGAGACTTCGGAACTGGCTGGTGGTGGTGACCGCCGGGGTGGCCGTCGTGGTCGCGTTGGTGGTGGTGGTGTCGTCGCATGGATCGGGCAGCGGGTCCCCGCCGACCACCGACACCCCCGCGTGGACGACCTTCGCCGCCGAGGTGGTGGGCGTGCGGCGGGGCGACGAGCGCACGGCCATCGTCGAGGTGGAGCTGCCCGCCGGTCGCGCCGACTGCGCCCGTGACCTACGCGTCGAGATGGTCGAGGACCAGCTCCCCGACCGGCCGACCGTCATCTACGCGAACATCGTCTTCTCCTCGGCCGGCACGGGCGTGGCGGGCGCCTGCCCGGACCGGGCACCCGCCGAGGTCACGCTGCCGGTGTCCCAGCCGCTTGGCGACCGGGAGTTGCTGTTCAACTCGACGGCCCCCGCGTGGTCGCCCGACGGAGCGCGGTACCGCACGTGCGACGAGATCCTCGGCTGTCAGCCGCCTGCCGACCACTGCGACCGCGCCTGGATCGACACGGCGCTGTACTCCATGGATCTCCCGGTCAAGCGTACCGGCGCCGTGAGCAACGTCGTGGCCTGCGACGGCACCTGGCTCGTGCTCGAGCTGAACCGCGGCGCCGGCAACTGTCCGCCCGACCAGCCCTGCGCGAGCACGGCGGAGACCAGGCGCCTGTTCCTCTACTTCGGACAGTACGGATGGGACACGGTGGCTAGTACCCGGGACGCCGGCTGCGCCGCGGTGCACGCCGAGCGACCGGACTTTCCGGCCGCGCTCTGCGAGACACTGCCCGCTGTGGGCTAGTGGCCGAGCATGCGTAGGACCAGTTCGGCGTACTGACGCCCTAATACAGCAGGCGACTGCCGACTGGTGGGCGAATACCAGCGAGCCACGTCAATCCCCATGGACAGCGCGGCACGAGCGGCCGTCCGCACATCCGGAACCTGGAAGCAACCCTCCTGAACCCCCCGAGTGATCACATCCCGCACCAGCTGCTCGGTCCGCCGCCGCAGGTCGATCACCACCTCGTAATCCTCCGGCGTGAGCGCCCCCAACTCGTACTGCACGACCCTGGCCACCACATGCCGCTTGGCGTGCCAGGCCACGAACTTCTCGACCACCGACCGCATCGCCTCCACCGGATCGGGCGCGGCGGCGACCGCCGCCTCCACCATGGCCAGCGTGCCGGCGTGCCCGGACCGGCTGATGGCGAACAACACAGCCGACTTGGCCGGGAAGTGCACGTACAATGCCGCGGGACTCATCCCGGCGGCCGTGGCGATATCCCGGGTCGTGGTGGCGTGATATCCACGAACGGAGAACGACTGAACTGCCGCCGCCATCAACCGACGAGCCGCCGCCGGCCGCACGTCCGGCCAGAGATCGTCCGGGAGTTCCACCTGGGTCACGCGGGTAGGTCTATCAGCGGCGCCAGCAGCTGCCGGTGCCGCCCCGCCGTCCCGAGCGCGATCGCGTCCGCCTTGGCGCGCTTCAGGTACAGGTGTGCCGGGTGCTCCCAGGTCATCCCGATCCCACCGTGTAGCTGGACGGCCTCCTCGGCGGCGTGCACGGCGACCGAAGATCCGAGCGACTTCGCGATGCTGGCCGTCCGAGGCGACGGATCGTCGGCCGCGTTGCGGGCGGTGGCGCGCGCGAGCACCAGGTCCTGCCACACGTCCGCCAGCCGGTGCTTCAGCGCCTGGAACGACCCGACCGGGCGGCCGAACTGGTGACGCTCCTTCAGGTACGCGACCGTGGTGTCCAGGCACCACTCGGCCACCCCGAGCTGTTCGGACGCCAGCAACCCGGCGGCCGTCCACAGTGCGCCGTCCACGGCGGCCGCCGCCGTGTCCGGGCCGGCGAGCTGGGTCGAGGCGGCACCGGCCAGCTCAAGATCGGCCACCGGCCGGGTCAGGTCGAGCGACACGACCGGCGTGACGGTCACCTGGTCGGCGGCCACCGCATGCAGCTGCGGGCCGTCCGGTCCGGTGGCGGGTACGAGGAACACGTCGGCCGGCCCGGCGTCGGCCACCGTCCGCACGCGACCGTGCAGGCCGTCGGCGTCCGCGCGCACGGCACCGGGGAACGCCGAACCCGGTGCGGTGGCCAGCGACACGGCGAGCGTGCCGATCCGCTCACCCGAGCCGAGCGCGTCGAGCAGCTCCCGCACCTCCGTGCCAGCCTTGCAGCCGAGCAGCGCGGTGGTGGCGAGCACGGCGCTGCCGAGGAACGGCACGGGCGCGACGAACCGGCCCAACTCCTCCAGCACCACGGCCGTCTCCCGCACCGAGGCGCCCTGCCCGCCCAGGTCCTCCGGCACGTGCAGCGCCGTGGCACCCAGGCCGGTGAGCGAGCGCCACAGCTCGAGGTCGTAGGGCTGGTCGCTCTCGCAGCGGGCGATGACGGTCG
The DNA here is from genome assembly GCA_963826035.1 of uncultured Actinomycetota bacterium. Classification (GTDB taxonomy): domain Bacteria; phylum Actinomycetota; class Actinomycetes; order Mycobacteriales; family Pseudonocardiaceae; genus Actinophytocola. The sequence continues at coordinate 495,382 of CAWGVZ010000015.1, forward strand.
CCGGCTGCGCGCGGTCGGTCAGCAGATCCTTGACGCTCGCCCGGAGTTGGTCCTCGATGTCCGTGTAGAGCAGGTTCATCGCGGCAGGTCCTTCCAGGGGACTTTCACGTCCGTGCGTGGCTCGGCGGGCAGGCCGAGCACGCGCTCGGCGATGATGTTGCGCAGCACCTCGGACGTGCCGCCCTCGATGGAGTTGCCCTTCGCGCGCAGGTACCGGTAGCCGGCGCCGCGGCCGGTGAAGTCGACCATCTCCGGCCGGCGCAGCGTCCAGTCGTCGTAGCGCAGGCCATCCTCGCCGAGCAGTTCGACCTCGAGGCCGGACAGCTCCTGGGCCAGCCGGGCGAACGCGAGCTTCATGGCCGAACCCTCGGGCCCCGGCGAGCCGACGGCGAGTTGCTGGCGCAGCCGGACACCCGCCAGCCGCAGCGCCTCCGCCTGGGTCACCAGCTCCAGCAGCCGGTCGTGCAGCTCCGGGGTGTGGCGGTCCGGATTCTCCCGCCAGGTACGGGAAACCACGCCCGGCATGCCGCCGTCCCGCGGCGCCGGCCGGCTGCCGATGGCCACACGCTCGTTCATCAGCGTGGTCTGTGCGACCCGCCAGCCGTCGCCGACCTCGCCGAGCCGGTTGTCATCCGGGATCCGTGCATCGGTCAGGAAGACCTCGTTGAACTCGGCCTCGCCCGTGATCTGGCGCAGCGGCCGGACCTCCACGCCGGGATCGGTCATGTCGCACACGAAGTACGACAGCCCGACGTGCTTGGGGACGTCCGGGTCGGTGCGGGCCAACAGAATCGCCCAGCGGGCGTTGTGCGCGCTGGAGGTCCACACCTTCTGGCCGGTGACCAGCCAGTCGGATCCTTCGCGTACGGCGCGGGTGCCCGCGGCCGCGAGGTCGGAGCCCGCGCCCGGCTCGGAGAACAGCTGGCACCACACCTCCTCGCCGGTCCACAGTGGACGCAGGAAACGCTGCTTCTGTTCGTCCGTGCCGAAGGCGAGGATGGTCGGTGCGGCCATGCCGAGCCCGATGCCGATCTGGCGCGGGTCGTTGTCCGGCGCGCCGGCCAGCTCCTCGTCCACAATGGACTGCATGGCGCGCGGCAGATCCAGCCCGCCGAGGCCCGCCGGGAAGTGCACCCAGGCGAGCCCGGCGTCGAACCGGGCGCGCAGGAACTCGAGACGGTCGGTGGTCGCCGGATCGTTGTCGCTCAGGAAGTCCCGGGCCAGCGTGCGCAGCTCGTCGGCGTTCACGGCACGTACACCACAATCGTCTCCGCGACGCAGGCCGGTTTCTCGGCGCCGTCGATCTCGACGGTCCAGCGCAGGGTGGCCTGCTTGCCCTGCGGCCGGTCGGTGACGTCCACCAGCTCGGCGCCGGCGCGGATGCGCGAGCCGACCGGGACGACCGACGGGAACCGGACCTTGCCGAGCCCGTAGTTGATGCCCATGGTGAGGCCGTCGACGCGGTAGACCTCCTTGCCCAGGAAGGGGATCAGCGACAGCGTGAGGTAGCCGTGGGCGATGGTGGCACCGAACGGGCCGCCGGCGGCGCGCTCGGTGTCCACGTGGATCCACTGGTGGTCGCCCGTGGCGTCGGCGAACGTGTTCACCTGCTCCTGGGTGACCGTGTGCCAGTCGCCGTGGCCGAGCACCTCGCCCTTGGCGGCCGCGAACTCGTCGAGGTTGGCGAAGATCCGCATGGCGTCCTCAGTCCTGTGGCCCGCCGGCCACGTAGATCACCTGGCCGGACACGAACCCGGCCTCCTCGCTCACCAGGAACGACGCGAGCGCCGCGATGTCCTCCGGCTGCCCGACCCGGCGCACGGGGATGGCGGCCGCCGCCGCGTCCTTGAACTGCTGGAAGTCGGCGCCGACGCGGGCCGCGGTGGCCGCGGTCATGTCGGTCTCGATGAACCCGGGCGCGATCGCGTTGGCCGTGACGCCGAACTTGCCCAGCTCGATGGCCACGGTCTTCGTGAAGCCCTGCATGCCGGCCTTGGCGGCCGAGTAGTTGACCTGGCCCCGGTTGCCGAGCGCGGAGGTGCTGGACAGATTGACCACCCGGCCCCAGCTCTGCTCGGTCTGGTGCTTCTGCACCTCGCGGGTCATGAGGAACGCGCCGCGCAGGTGCACGTTCAGCACCATGTCCCAGTCGTCCTCGGACATCTTGAACAGCAGGTTGTCGCGCAGGATGCCGGCGTTGTTCACCAACACGGTCGGCGGGCCGAGCCGGTCGGCCACCTTGGCGACCGCAGCCGTCACCTGCTCGGCGTTCGAGACGTCGGCGCCGACCGCCAGTGCCGTGCCACCCTGGTCGGCGATCGCGGCGACCGTGGCGGCGCAGTTGTCCTCCGTGAGGTCGACCACCCCGACGGCGAAACCGTCGTCGGCGAGACGCTTGGCGATGGCCGCACCGATGCCACGGGCGGCACCGGTGACGATCGCGACACGGGTCACTGTGTTCCTCCTTGAGGTAAGCAAGCGCTTAGTAAGCTACCTGGCCGGTCGTGCTCCGGCAAGATGGGGCCATGGCGAGCGAGATCGTTGTGAGCACGCAGGATCTTCGTGAGGTCACCGCGTTCGCCGCGGGGTGCGCGGAGGTGGTGCTCGGGATCTTCGAGGCCGATCAGCCGGACGACTCGCGGGCTCGGGACGCGATCGATGCCGCGTGGGAGTTCGCTCGGGGTGGTGCGCGGGGGAAGGCGCTGCGCGACACGGCGTGGGCGGCGCTCCGGGCGGCCAAGGACGTGGGCACGGAGGCCGCGGGCGAGGGGGTACGGGCGGCGATGTCCGCGGCGGGGGCCGCCTACCTGCATCCGTTGGCCAAGGCCACCCAGGTCAAACACATTCTCGGCGCGGGTGCGTACGCGGCCAGGGCGGCCGAGCTGGTGGCCGGTGACGATCGGACGGTGGGCGCCGAGCACGTCGAGCAAGCGGTGCGTCGTGCGACGCCGGTGGTGGTCGACGTGCTCAGCCGCTTTCCGGCGGCACCGGGCGGCGGTGGGCGGGTGGGTGAGTTGATCCGCCTGCTGGACGCCGAACTCCGTCGCTGAGGTGGACGAAGACACAGGCGATCCGGCTTCTCGCCCATGGGCTCGGCCGGGCCGGCCGTGTTCGAATCGGGGTCATGAGCACCAGCGCGCTGACCACCCAGGACCTCGAGTTCCTCCGGCGCCCACTGCACGGGTTCCTGTCCGTGGCCGCGGGACCGCCCCGGCCGGTGTGGTTCGAGGCCACGGCCGAGGGCACGATCCACCTGTTCACGGGCCCGGACACGCGCAAAGTGCGGCGCCTACGCGAGGACCCGCGTGCCTCGATCGTCGTCGCCGCCCCGGTGGGTGAGCGCGAGCGCTGGGTGTCGGTCGTGGGCCGCGTGGTCGTGGAACCCGACGGAGCACACGACCTGGCCACCCGCCTGGCCGCTCGCTACTGGGACCTCGACGACCCGACCCGCGCGGCCGACCTCGCCGAAATCCTGGCCACGGACCAGGTTCGCCTCGTCATCCACCCGGAGGCCGTCAGTCGCTACGTGTATTGACTCGGCTGAGGGGTCGGCCTCCGGCCCCCGGGTTCAACGCTACGGCACGGGTACGACAGAACCGGCCGGCGGCAGCGACGATCCGGCCGGTTGTCCACAGCGCGCGAGTTGTCCACCGCCAAGATCGACATCGGCCGAAAGAGTCGGTGCTCGCCACTACGCGAGGTCCGATTCGAGGGTATGGCTTTGACCTGCGTAGGTGCCTGGCAGGCGCCGGGGTGGGGTTGTCCACGCCGTTCTCAGTATGCGAGTTCGCGGTTCTCGCACGCGAGTTCGTGGTTGCGGCACGCGAGTTCGTGGTTCCGGGCCCCGCGGACCCCTGCCCGGAGCTGACCACTCCAGGATCCCCATCAACCGCGATCTCACCGACGACAACCACGAACTCGCACGCGGGAACCGCGATCTCACCGTCGGGAACCGCGATCTCGCACTCCCCACACGAATCCCATGCTCCTGACCAGGAAGACCAACCCACAGGTCAACCGACGTCATCAAACGACGGCTTGCGTACGCTGGATTCGGGGGCCGTGGCGCGCTGATGATCTTGTGGGATCAGAACTCGAAGCCGCCCGGTTTGCCGTTCCGATCGGCCACCAGGCCGGCCAGCGTGGCGATCGCGATCTCCGGCGGCGTGCGCGAGCCGATGTTCAGGCCGATCGGGCGGTGCACCCGCGCGATGTCGGCCTCCGCGACGCCGAGGTCGGTGAGCGCGGCGACGTGCGGGCCCGGGTGCCGGGGATTGCCCATGATCCCGATCCACCGCACGGGCAGCGCCAGCGCGTCACGCAGCAGCGGGCCGATCTCCATCCGGTGGTGGTCGGTGACCACGATGTCGGTGTTGTCGTCCAGGTCGGTGGGCATGGTGGGCGACACCGGCGTCACCGACTCCTCCGCGTTGGTCACCCGGCCGCGCTCCGGCTCGACCAGCACCGTGCGGTACCCGAGGTCGTGGCCATAGCGGAGCAGGTGGTCGGCGACCGGTGAGGCGAACACGGCGACGAGCGTCCTGGTCCGGGCCGGCGCGGGGTCGTCGCCGTGCGCTACCGCACAACTCGGGTCATCGATGGCCATGAGTTCTAGGGTGGCACGCGTGCCAACGAACGTCACATTGCCGTACAACGGACTGACTCTCGACCGGGCCGGTGCCCGGCGCGCCGACCAGGCGTGGATCACCGAGACCCGGGCCCACCCCTCCACCCGGGTCCTTGCCTTCTGGCGCGACACCTGCCTGGTGGCGGCCGGTCAACCCGTGTCCGTGCCGGACCCTGAGAATACCGTGCACGCCGTGTTCCTCGGCCTCGACGGTGCGGCGGGCGTGTTCGCCACCGATCTGTCCGATGTGGACGAGCCGGACGCGCTGCGTCGTGCGGGCGCCGACCAGGCGGTCGACATCCGCAAGCTCTTCCCGACCGTCGACCCGCAGCTGGCGGCGACGCTCGCCTACGCCCGCGGCATGCTGCACTGGCACCGCAACCAGCGGTTCTGCGGCGCCTGCGGTGGTGGCGTGGAGATCCGTAACGCCGGGCACCTGCTCGTGTGCCGGGACTGCGGCAAGCTGCTGTTCCCCCGCATCGAACCGGCCGTGATCATGCTGGTCGAGGCCCCGGGACCGGAGCGCCGCTGCCTGCTCGCGCGGCACCGGGGTGCGGCCGAGGGCGCGTTCTCGACGCTCGCCGGGTTCGTGGAGATCGGCGAGAGCCTGGAGGACGCGGTGCGCCGCGAACTGGTGGAGGAAGCCGGCGTGCGGGTGTCGTCCGTGCGCTACCAGGCGTCCCAGGCGTGGCCGTTCCCGTCCGGGATGATGATCGGCTTCCGGGCGGTCGCCGTCACCGACGACGTGGCGGTCGACCAGGACGAGCTGATCGAGGCACGCTGGTTCACCCCGGACGAGGTGCGCGCGATGATCGAGTCCGGTCGTTCCCGGCCGGACTCGATCGAGTCGCACCTGATCGGGACGTGGCTCAGCGAGGGCTGACCAGCGCGCGCAGTTCGTCGACCGACAGCGCGCCGGACACGAGCCGGCCGTCGACGCGGTAGGACGGGACGGCCGTGACGCCGACCTCCTTGCCGAGCGCCTCGTCGGTCCGCACCGCCTCGAGGTGCTCGGTGCCCTGCCACAGCGCGGTGACCTCGCGTTCCGGCAGGCCGGCCGTGGTGGCCAGGTCGGTGAGCACCGCGTGGTCGGCGATGTCACGCAGCTCAACGTGATAGGCGGCGAACACCTGCGCGATCACGTCCGGCGCCGCGTCGTGGCCGGCCGCCAGGTGCACCAGCCGGTGCGCGTCGCGGGTGCTCACCGGCCGCGCCTCGCCGGTGCGCAGCGGCACGCCGGCCGCCGTGCCCGCCCCGTGGATCCGGGCGAGGGCGGCGTCGGCCTGGGCGTCGGACATGCCCCACTCGGTGCGCATCAGGTCGCTCACCGGTTTGCCGGGGGTGGTCGGCGCGTCCACCCCGAGTTCGAAGGACCGCCAGCGGGTGGGGACGGTGCCCGCGGTCGCGTCGGACCACCGGCGGCTGTCCAGATAGCACCACGGGCACACGAAGTCGAACCAGATCTCTACTGTCACACGGGCGAGTCTGCGACCTCGACCATGGTGGAGGTCAATACGGTTGCGCCGCCTGGCAACATTTCCGTATGGACTTCGACGCGTTGGTGACCGAGGCGGCCGAGGTGTCCGTCGACGGCTGGGACTTCTCGTGGCTGGCCGGCCGGGCGAGCGAGGAGCGGCCGCCGTGGGGGTACGCGCGGCTCATGGGGGAGCGGCTCGGGCGGGCCTCGGTGGCGCTCGACGTGCAGACCGGCGGCGGGGAGGTGCTGGCCACCGCACCCCGGCTGCCCGCGTTGACCGTGGCCACCGAGTCGTGGCTGCCCAACCGGGCGCGGGCCGCCGCGCTGCTCGGGTCGCGTGCCACGGTGGTGGCCGCCGCCGACTCCGCGCCGCTGCCGTTCCGGGACGGCACGTTCGACCTGGTCACCTGCCGGCACCCGGTCAGCACGTGGTGGGCGGACGTGGCGCGGGTGTTGGCGCCCGGCGGTGCCTATCTGTCCCAACAGGTCGGCCCGCGCAGCGGGGCCGAGGTGGTCGACTTCTTCCTGGGGCCGCAGGACTGGGACGGGCGCCGCCCGTCGGACGCGCGGGCGGCGGCCGAGCAGGCCGGGCTGCGGGTGGTCGATCTGCGGACCGCCCGGCTGCGCATGGAGTTCCACGACGTGGGCGCGGTGATCTACTTTCTGCGCAAGGTGATCTGGATGGTGCCGGGCTTCACGGTCGACGCCTACCAGTCCCGGTTGGCCGACCTGCATGAGCTGATCACCACGGAAGGCCCGTTCATCGCTCACTCCTCGCGGTTCCTGATCGAGGCGCGCAAGCCCGAATAGTCCACGGTGGACGATCGTGCGGTCCGCCGGATGGGGCTGAGATTGGCCGCATGGCCCTCCTCGGGGTTGGGTGCGACGTGGTCGGCGCGCCGGGCACGCGCGGGACCGCAACCGGCACAGATTTCGGTATCGCTCACTTGTTCGATACTATCACGGGGGCGTCCGGGGGACACTGGTCTTCGAGGTGACGCCATGCACTTCCAGGACCGGGTCCACGCGGGCCGCCGGCTCGCCAGGCGGCTCATCCATCTGGCCGACGAGTGTCCGATCGTGGTGGGGCTGCCGCGCGGTGGGGTGCCGGTGGCCGCGGAGATCGCCGCCGTGCTGCGGTCGCCGCTGGACATCGTGCTGGTGCGCAAGATCGGCGCGCCGGGCCGGGCGGAGTTGGCGGTCGGCGCGGTCGGCGAGGACGGGGTGACCGTCCGGAACGGCGAGCTGCTGCGGGATCTTGGGCTGACGTGGGAGGACCTGCACGGTCAGGTGGCCTACGAGCGGGCGGAGATCACGCGGCGCGCGGTGTCACTGCGGCCGGGCGGGCCGCGGCTGAGCCTGCGGGAACGCACGGTGGTGGTGGTCGACGACGGCATCGCCACGGGAGCGACGGTGCTGGCGGCGATCCGGGTGGTGCGGCGACTGGGTGCCGCGCGGATCGTGCTGGCCGTACCGGTCGCCCCGGCCGACGCGGTGGACCGCCTGGAAGAGGTGGCCGACGAGGTGGTGTGCGCCCACGCGCCCATGAGGTTCAACTCGGTAGGCCAGTGGTTCGACGATTTCACCCAGGTGACCGACGAACAGGTGCGCGACCTGCTAGTCCGATCCCAGGTGGACACTCGCTGAACCGAACCTGGCGCCGCAGGTGCCGGCCCCGCGCGTGTCCCCACCGCCGGCACGCATGTCCCCACGTCCCGACCGCATGTTCCCGGTTCCCGACCGCACGTTCACACTTCCGCGTGGTCTGGATGCTTCGCACTCGCCGGTACTGGGGGGGGTTCTGCCGGGAGAACATGCCGGAACCGCGGACCTGCGGTCGGAACCGAACTCGCGTGCGGTCGGAACCGCGATCTCGCGGTGGAGAACCGGGATTTCGCGGTCGGGAACCGGGATTTCGCGGTCGGGAACCGCGATTTCGCGGTCGGGAACCGCGATTTCGCGGTCGGGAACCGGGATTTCGCGGTCGGGAACCGCGATCTCGCGGTCGGGAACCGGATCTCGCGGGCCGGCTGGGGAGGTTCGGCCGGGCGGGGTGGTTAGAGCTGGCCTGCGTTGGTGATCGTGACCGCGGCGGCGCCCAACTCGTCCGAGGCGGCCAGGTCCACCTCCGCCGTGAAGCCCCAGTCCAGGTCGCCCGCCGGGTCGGCGAAGATCTGGCGCACCTCCCAGCGGTCGGCCTGCTCGGACACGATCAGGTACTTCGGCCCGCGCGCGTCCGGGCCCGTGCCGATCTCGCCGTGCAGCTCGAAGTACGGCTCCAGCGCCTCGCGCCACTCCTCGGCGTCCCAACCGGAATGAGCGTCCAGCTCGCCGAGCTCGGCGTAGCGCCGGCGCGCCGCCAGCTGCACGCGGTAGAACAGCGCGTTGCGGACCAGCACGCGGAACGCGCGGACGTTCGTGGTGACGGCCGGCACCCGCTCGTCCTCCGGCTGCTCCGGCTCGTCGGTCGGGTTGGTCAGCTTCTCCCACTCGTCCAGCAGGCTCGAGTCCACCTGCCGCACCAGTTCGCCGAGCCACTCCTGGAGATCGCCGAGCTCCTCGGTCTTCGCCTCCTCCGGCACCGTCTGGCGCAGCGCCTTGTACGCATCGGCCAGGTAGCGCAGCACCATGCCCTCACTGCGGGCCAGCTGGTAGAAGCTGACGTACTCGACGAACGTCATGGCTCGCTCGTACATGTCGCGTGCCACCGACTTGGGCGACAGGTGGTAGTCGGCGACCCACGGGTGCCCGCGCCGGTAGGTCTCGTACGCGGCGTTCAGTAGCTCGGCCAGCGGCTTCGGGTGCGAGACCTCCTCCAGCAGCACCATCCGGTCGTCGTACTCGATGCCCTCGGCCTTCATCGCCTGGACGGCCTCGCCGCGCGCCTTGAACTGCTGCGCGGACAGCACCTGGCGCGGATCCTCCAAAGTGGACTCGATGACCGACAGCACGTCGAGCGCGTAGCTCGGGTCCTCGCGGTCGAGCAACTCGATGGTCGCGAGGGCCAGCGGCGACAGCGGCTGGTTCAGCGCGAAGTCCAGCTGCAGGTCGACCGTCAGGCGGATCGACCGCCCGGTCTCGTCCGGCTCGTCGAGCTTCTCGACCACACCCGCGGCGAGCAGCGCCCGGTAGATGGCGATCGCGCGGCGGATGAGCCGGCGCTGCGCCGGGCGTTCCTCGTGGTTGTCCTCCAGGAGCTTGCGCATGGCGGTGAACGCGTCGCCCGGCCGGCCGATCACGTTCAGCAGCATCGCGTGGCTCACCTGGAAGCTCGACGTGAGCGGTTCCGGCTCGGCCTCCACCAGCCGTTCGAACGTCGGCTTGCCCCAACCGATCGAGCCCTCCGGCGGCTTCTTGCGCACCACCTTGCGGCGCTTCTTCGGGTCGTCGCCGGCCTTGGCGAGCGCCTTCTCGTTATCGATGACGTGCTCGGGCGCCTCCACCACCACGTTGCCGACCGTGTCGTAGCCGGCGCGGCCAGCCCGGCCCGCGATCTGGTGGAACTCGCGGGCCTTGAGCAGCCGCACCTTCTGACCGTCGTATTTGGACAGCGCGGTGAACACGACCGTCCTGATGGGAACGTTGATGCCGACGCCGAGGGTGTCGGTGCCGCAGACGATCTTCATGAGCCCGGCCTGCGCGAGACGTTCGACCAGGCGGCGGTACTTGGGCAGCATGCCGGCGTGGTGCACGCCGATGCCGTGGCGCACCAGCCGGGACAGCGTCTTGCCGAACCCGGCGGTGAACCGGAAGTTGCCGATCAGCGCGGCGATCCGGTCCTTCTCCTCGCGGGTGCAGACGTTGATGCTCATCAGCGACTGCGCCCGCTCCAGCGCCGAGGCCTGGGTGAAGTGGACGACGTAGATCGGGGCCTGGTTGGTGGAGAGCAGCTCCTCGATCGTCTCGTGCAGCGGGGTGAGCACGAAGGAGTAGAACAGCGGCACCGGGCGTTGCGCGGAGGTGACCACGGCGGTCGACCGTCCGGTGCGCCGGGTGAGGTCCTTCTCGAAGCGGGTGACCTCGCCCAGGGTGGCGGACATGAGCAGGAACTGCGCTTTTGTGAGTTCCAGCAGCGGTACCTGCCAGGCCCAGCCGCGGTCGGGCTCGGCGTAGAAGTGGAACTCGTCCATGACCACCTGGCCGACGTCGGCCGCCTCGCCCTCGCGGAGCGCGATGTTGGCGAGGATCTCGGCTGTGCAGCAGATGATCGGCGCGCCGGCGTTGACGGCGGAGTCGCCGGTGATCATGCCGACCTGCTCGGCGCCGAAGATGTCACACAGGGCGAAGAACTTCTCCGACACGAGCGCCTTGATCGGCGCGGTGTAGAAGCTGCGCTGCCCGGCCGCCATGGCCGCGAAATGCGCCCCGACGGCCACCATGCTCTTCCCCGACCCGGTGGGGGTGGAGAGGATGACGTTCGACCCGGAGACGATCTCGATCATCGCCTCCTGCTGCGCGGGGTAGAGCGTGATGCCCTGCTCCTCGGCCCAGGTGTTGAACACGTCGAAGAGGGTGTCCGGATCGGCATCGGTGGGCAGCACGTCAGTGAGAGTCATGGTCCCTTGATGGTGCCATGAGCTGCCGAACCGAGGGACGCGCCACCCGAGGAGCCCACGGACAGGTACCTACTGGTGGACCTTGACGGGCCTGGAACCGATGACCAGAATTGAAGAAAATTCATATTCTGGCCGGTCGGGAGGCCGTGATGTCCCTGCTTCGTCGTTCTCTGGTGGCTGCCGGGTTGGTTGCCGCTGTCGTTTCGGTGGCCGTTGTGCCCGCCGCCGCTGTCCAGCCCACCGCTCTGCCCACCGCCGCTGTCGCGCTCGGGGACAGTTTCATCAGTGGGGAAGGAGGCGGGGACTACTCGGCCGTCATCGACCTCAACGGGGTCTCGCAAGGGTTTCCCGGATGGTCGGCCGCCAACTCGAACGCCTACTTCTGTCACCGGTCGCCCAATGCGTCCATCAACCGGGCGACGCTCAACGGTATCCAGGACCGGTTCAATCTTGCCTGTTCCGGCGGCCAGCCCCACGACATCGTGAACGCCTCGGCCAACCGGGAGAAGGGGCGGACGGTGCCGGCGCAGCTGGACCAGGTCCGGGCCGTCGCGCAGACCCACGACATCGACCTCGTGCTCGTGGGCCTCGGGTCGAACAACAGCTCGTTCACCTTCGGGGACGCGGCTTCCGTGTGCGCCAACCGGTTCATCGCCGACGCGTGGACCGGCTGGTGGGAGTTCTGGGCCTACCTGGGCGGGGATGTCCCGCAGGCGCCGTGCAGCAGCTCCGACCTCGCCACCGACGCGGAGCTCGCGGCGGCCACCACCGAGACCACGAACGCCCTGCGCGAGCTGCTGACCACCCTGGCCCAGGTCGACGCCGACGGGCAGCACCGGATCGTGTTCCAGGACTACACGAACCCGCTGCCCACCGACTACGCCCAGCGCTACCACGAGGAGGACGGTCGGGCGGACGACCGCGACAAGTTCCGAGACCTCGGCGCCGAACGGTACGCCGCCGGCTGCCCGGCGCACCGGGCCAGCCTCGCGGCCGGGCACCTGTTCTCCCAAGGGCTCGGGAACATCGTGCGGTCCGCGCACGGCACGCTGTCGACCGAGTTCCCGAGCGCCGACCTCGTCTACCTGAACGTGCAGCAGGCCTTCAACGGCGCTCGGCTGTGCGAACAGGACGGCAGCCCGGACAACGCGCTCGCCACCCCCATCCGCCTGCAGGACGGGCCGAGCGGAGTCTTCGTCACGAGCCTCGCCGGGCGGGACAAGATCGCGATCCAGCGCATCGCCAACAGCTGCGTCACGTACTTCCAGACCTGCCAGGAATCGTGGCACCCCAACGCGAACGGGTACGGCGTGCTCGGGCAGTGCCTGAGCGGCGCGGCGGCCACCGGCGCCCGTTCGGTCGCGTGCGTGCGGGGCGGGGACGGGACCGTGTCAGTGGGCTGACCGGTCATCATGGCCGACGGGAACGGTCATCATGCGCGACCGGAGTGGTCATTGTGGGGTTCGGCGGACGGTGATCAGGGTCCAGGCGCCTAGGTAGAGGCGGTCGCCGTCCGCCAGCGGGTGCGGGGTGTTGGGCGGCAACGGGTTCGGGCCGTCGTTCAGTACGGTGCCGTTGGCCGAGTCCAGGTCCGCCACCGCCCACGAGCCGTCCGGCTGGGACAGCAGCACGGCGTGCAGGTGGGAGATGCCCGGATCCTCCGGCGGTCCGATCAGGTCGATGTCCGGCTGGATGCCTCGCGAGCGGCTCTGCCGGCCGATGCTGATTTGCGACCCTTGCAACGGGAAGTGCCGGTCCGGGCAGAACACGGGGAACGTGATGGCGGCGGCGTCCGGGCCGTCGACCGCCATCACCGAGTCGTAGTACGCCCGGTCGGCCGTGACCGTGGCCGTCCAGTCGACCGCGTCCGGCAGACGGACCTGCGGCACGGCCGGAACAGCCGGAGCCGAAGGAACAGCGGCCATCGAGTCGTGCCCGCACTCCTCACAGAACCGGCCCGCGAGCGCCGCATTGCAGACCACACACGTGGCCCCGGCGGGCGGCGGTGCCGGCGCCGTGGCCTCGGCGGCGGGCGCCGGCGAAGGCTCGGCGGCCGGTGCGCCACCCATCTCGCGACCGCACACGTCGCAGAACTCGTCGTCGGCCGACTCGTGGCCGAGTGGGCAGGTCGCCATGGCCTCAGCTCTCGTCGGTGGTCTTCTTGCGCACCCGCATGGTCTTGCTGGAGCGGGTGTCCAGGGTCATCTCGTCGACGGCCGCCACCTTGCGCTTGAGCCGCACGGTGCCGGTCTTCGGGTCCTCGATGTCGACCACCTTCGCCAGGAGCTTGGCCGTGTCCGAGTGCCCGGACTCGGTGGCGAGCTTCACCGCGCGACCGAGCTTGGCGGTGGCCGTCTCCACGTCACCGGCCTTGCGGGCCTCCAGCCCCTCCTGGATGGCGTCGGCCAGCTCGGCCTGGCCCGTGTAGTGCGCGACCTCGCGGTTGATCCGGGTGGACAGCGCGGTGTCGTCGGTCCACGTCGCGATGATCTTTCCCTTGCCCAGCACCGTTTCCGGCGTCCCGGGGAGGACGAGGCTGACCCGCCCGGCGAGCATCTTCTCGCCGGTGGCGGCCGCCGGCACCTGAATGCAGATGTGGTAGTCGCGGGTCTCCGAACCCCACGAGCCGGTGGGGTAGTCGCCGCTGCGGGGCGGGATCTCCGTGCGTCGCGCGGTCAGGTCGGCGAGCGTCGGCTCCACCTGCTTCACGAACTTCACGGTCGCCCCCTGCGGGGTCCAGAGCCGCAGCGACACGTCCGACACGGCCTTGCCCATGGCGCTCACGGCCATCGCGCGGAAGTCGGCCTCCAGGTCCTCCGGCTCGGCCACGATGTCGACCGTGCCGAGGAGCGCGTCGGCGATCATGCGCAGCTCCTTGACCTCCCAGTCGGTGCCGATGCCGCGGCAGTCACACACGAAGTGCCCGGTCACCTCCTTGACCGTCCGGTCGAGCTGGCGCGGCGTCTCGTGCATGTTCTGGCCGTCGGTCAGCAGGATCGCGTGCCGCATGACGGCCGGGTGGTTGAGGAACAGGTCGTTGGCCAGCGCCAGCCACTTGCCGATGGCCGTGCCGCCGTTCGCCGTCAACCGTGAGACCGCCTGCTTGGCCTCGGCGCGGGACTGCGGGGTGGCCGCCACCATTCCGTGCTGGTACGGGAACACCAGGCGGGCCTCGTCGGTGCCGGCGATCACGGCGAACGCCACCCCGTCGCGCAGCGCGTCGATCGCGGCGGCCGTGGCCTGCTTGGCGGCCGTCAGCTTGGTGCGCGGTACGTGCATCGACCCCGAGCAGTCGACGATGATCACCTCGGCCGCGGCGGTCGCCGGGCCGAGCGACGCGCCGGCCGCGGCGGTCGGGCCACCGGACGCTGTCACCGTGACGATCGCGTTGACCTCGGTGGAGCCCTGGGAGAGGTACTCGTTCTGGTAGACCTCGACCTCGAACTCTGGCTGGCCGCTCATCACTCGCTCCTGGGTTCGGACTGTGGCGGGAACGGTACGAGGACCGTCGTGATGTTGTCGTGGCCGCCGAGCCGCAGCGCGAGGTCGGTCAGCTCCTTCGCCGCGCTCATCGGGTCGGTCAGCACGTCGGCCGGCAGCGCGTCGGTCAGCGCTCGCGCCTCCGGCAGGTAGTTCCACAGGCCGTCGCTGCACAGCAGGATCAGCCCGGGACCGGTCGGCTTGAACATCCGCACGCCCGGCTCGATCTCGCCGGCGTCGGCGCCGATCCACTTGGACAGCGCGTGGGCCTGGTGCACGGCCAGCGCCTCGGTCTCGTTCATGCCCTCGGCGATCAGCTCGGCCGCCACCGTGTCGTCGCTGGTGAGCATCGTGGAGTCGGTGGCTTCGTCACCCAACCCCAGCCAGTAGATCCGGCTGTCACCGACCCAGCCGACCACCGCCGCCTCCTGCGTGACCACCGTGGACACGTAGGTGCACGACGGCGCCGTGCCGGGGACCGCCGGATCGGCGAGCGCGGAGACCACCTGGATGGCCTTGGCGACCGCCGCCTTCGTGGCGGCCTCCAGGTCACCGCCGTCGAGTACCGCGTTCAGCAGCACGTCGGTCGCCTCGTCCACGGCCGCCTGCGACGCGCTGTCGGCCCGGTCGGAGGTCGCGACCCCGTCGCACACCACGGCCACCACGGTCGGCTCGCCAGTGACAGCGCCGTTGACAGTGCCACCGACCACGCCGAACGCCATGGAGTCCTCGTTGCGCGCACGCCGCTTGCCCTTGTCGCACACCCCGACCACCGCGCCGAACTCGGCCTCCATGCGGTCGCGGCCCGCCGGCTGCGCCCGGCCGCAGTCCTCGCAGAACCCCTCGGCGCCCAAGTTCGGTCCGCCGCACGCCACACAGGCCGGCGACTCGGGCGGGGTGCCGAGCGCCCCGCCGACCGGGGTCCGTTGCACAAGAAGACTGTGTCCGCAGCTCTCGCAGAAGCGGTCCTCGCGACCCACCTCCTCGCCGCAGCTGCCGCAGCGGACGGCTGCCGGTTCGCCCATCAGACCCACGTCCTGGGACGGATCCGGTTCGCCGTGTCCACCAACGCGATGCGCTCCCTCATGTCGTCAGCATGCCTGGCCATGGTCCGGTAACAGCGCTCGAGGCCCAACCGCAGGTCGGGCTCGGTCAGCGCGCACCCCAGCACCGTGCCCCGCCCGCCATTGGACGTCGTGTTCACCCAGCGCAGCGCGGCGTCCAGCACCCGGCTGGACGCCTGGGCCCGGCGCTCGGAGTCCAGCTTCGTGTCCTCGTCGAGCCGCGCCAGTTGGTCGCCGGCCAGCACCAGGTCGTTCTCCGTCAGCTCGGCCGGGTTGTGGACCCCGATCCGCGCCCGGACGGCCGCGAGCTGCGCCGGCAGGTAGTGGCTCGACGTCTCCGGCACCGAGCTGAGCACGTCGACCGCCTCCAGCCGCTCGCCCCGGGCCAGCAACGCCCTGGCCAGCCCGAAAGCCGCGCTCACGTAGGCGCGGTCGGTGCGCCACACCTGGCGGTAGTAGCGGTCGGCGCCCACCCAGTCCCTGGTGACCTCGGCGCACAGCGCGATCGCCAGCTTGGGCGCCGCCTCGCCCGGCACGGCCGAGTACACCCGGTCGAACGCCTCGCGGGCCTGCTCCGGGTCGCCGGCCATCAGCGCGGCCAGCCCGCGGTGCCAGTCGA
The DNA here is from genome assembly GCA_963826035.1 of uncultured Actinomycetota bacterium. Lineage (GTDB taxonomy): Bacteria > Actinomycetota > Actinomycetes > Mycobacteriales > Pseudonocardiaceae > Actinophytocola. The sequence goes on from CAWGVZ010000015.1 coordinate 511,205, forward strand.
ACAGCCACGCGCGGTCGTTCTGGTGCTCGGCCAGCGCCACCTTGTGCAGCTCGACCTTGGCGGTCTTCACGTCCCCGCGCTCGATGTGCGCGCGGACCATCCGCAGCCGCACCTCCATCGTGTACTTCGGCGCCGTGCGCAGCTCGTCGAGCAGCGCGGCCGGTTCGGTCGCCGTGACCGACGCGAGGAACGCGGCCGCCGGGTCGGCGCCGTCGATCCGGGGGACCGGCAGCAGCGGCACGATGGCCCGCAGGTCGGGCGCGTTCGACCAGTCGATGCGGACGTCGAACGTGCGCCGTTCGGGGGTGAACTCCGTGGACTGCCCCGGCCGGGGTGCACCGTCCTGCGCGGCCAGCACCTCGCGCAGCACGCCGGTGAGCTGGTCCTTCATCTCCTCGGCCGAGGAGAACCGGGAGTTCGGGTCGAGCGCCGTGGACCGCTTCAACAGCCGGTAGTAGGAGTCGAAGTCGGCGAGCAGCGGCTCCTCGGCCGGGTTCGGCAGCCGGTCGGCGTAGTCACGCTGGAAGTCGAACGGGAACGTCATCACGGCGAGCGTCCGGCCGACCGTGTAGACGTCGGCCGCCGCCGACGGGCCGACGGACGAAACCTCTGGTGCCTGGTAGCCGACCGTGCCGTAGACCGCGCTGTCCTCGTCGTCCACGTGCCGCACGGCGCCGAGGTCGATCAGCTTGAGCTGTTCCTCCGTCTGGATCACGTTGTCCGGCTTGAAGTCGCAGAACAGCAACCCGAGGCTGTGCAGGTAGCCGAGTGGCGGCAGCATCTCCAGCACGTAGGCGATGGCCCGGTCGAGCGGCAGGCACGCCTGCTGGCCCTCGATCGAGCGCAGCTGCTTGATCATGTCCTTGATGGACTGACCGCCCACGTACTCCATCACGATGTAGCCGACCGTGGTCTTCGTGTCGGCGTCGAAGTGCTGCACGAAGTTGTGGATCTTGACGATGTTCGGGTGCTCGACCTCGGCCAGGAACCGCCGCTCGGCCACCGCGGCGGCCATGGCGTCGGCGTCACCGGTGTCCAGCAGGCCCTTCAGCACCACCCAGCGGTCGGCCACCGCGCGGTCGAGCGCCAGGTAGATCCAGCCGAGACCGCCGTGGGCGAGGCAGCCGAGCACCTCGTACTGGTCGTGCAGGACCTCGCCGGGGGCGAGCTTCGGGGTGAACGAGAACCTGTTGCCGCACTTGGTGCAGAAACCTTCGGGCCGCCCGGGCTTGCCGTCGCGGCCGCGGCCGACCTTCTCCCCGCAGTTGCTGCAGAACCGTTTCGCCTCGGGCACCTGCGGGTTCGCCATCACCGCGGACTTCGGGTCGCGGTAGGGCACCCGGGGGATCTCCACGAGGCCGGCGCCGAGCAGGCCGCGGTTGGCGGACCGGGTGGAGCCGCGCCGGGAGCTGGTGGTGACGGCGCCGGTCGGCGTGGTCCACGAGGTGGCGACGCTGCCGGTCCTGGCCGTGCGGGTGCTGCTCGGATCACTGGCCGTGTCACCGTCGGGTGCGGCGGCGGCCGGGGCCACCGGACCGGAGCCGACCGGGGCCTCGAGACCGCAGGTGTCGCAGAACGCGTCGTCGTCGAGGGTGCCGTCGCAGTTCGGCCGGGGGCAGGAGGAACCGGCGACCGGGGCGCTCGCCGCGGCCGGTGCCGGAGCCGGAGCTGCCGGAGTGGGTGCCGGCGTGGGCGTCGCTGCGCCCGCCGGGGCCTCCAGTCCGCAGGTGTCGCAGAACCCGTCCTCGTCGATGGCTCCGCCGCAGCCGGGGCGGGGGCAGGTGCTCATGTGTTCTCCCCGTGGATCTCGCCGCGCCGCGCGCGCTCCCGGTCCTGAAGTGCCTGCTGGTAGCGGTTGAGCGCGCGGGTGGCGGCCGGCAGGTCGCACGGCGCGGTGAACAGCAGCTTCTGTGCGTCGCCGTGCACGGTCTGCAGGTCGAGGTCCTCGGCGAAGCCAAGCCGGGCGGCCTTCACCTGGAACGCCTCCAGCCGGCCGCGCAGTTCCGCGCGCCGGTCGAGCAGCCCGGTGATGGCGCCGAGCGCGTGGCGGGCGTCCCGCAGCGCGGCGGTGGTGGCCCGGTCGAGCGCCGCCGCCTCGGCCGCGCGGGCCTGCCAGTCGTCTGTGTCACCGGCTGCCAGCCGGCGCAGCCGGTCCCGCAACCCGGACGAGACGTGGTCGGTCGGTTCGGGCAGGCCCGGGTTCGCGATCTTCTCCTGGACGGCCGCGTAGGTCTGCCGGGCGGTCGCCTCCACACCCTCCACATCGGACACCGCACGGTCGAGCGCGGCGAGCCGCTGGTCGAACGTCGCGCGGACGCTCTCCAACTCCACCAACCGTGCCCGCAGCTCGGCCAGTTCGGTGGTCAGCCCGGGCAGCGGGTCGTCGCGGTGCACGGTGAGCAGGTCGGTGATCAACTGCTCGCGCACCCGCTCGAGGCCCCGCCGGATCCGGTTCACGGTGGCCGCCACCGACTTGTCGCCCGCGGCTACCGACTCGGCCAGCACCGACACCGCGTGCAGCTCGCCGTCGAGCGGGTCGAGCCGGCCGATCACCGCCGACCACGCGGACTCCGCCGCCGCCAGCACGCCGGTCACCAGGTCGAACGACGCCTGCATGCGGTGGAGCAGCTGGTCCAGGGTGATCCGCTCGACCACGTGCGCCGGGCCCGTTAGACCGCGGCGCTCGATGGGCACGTGCTGGGCGTCCAGCTCGACCACCGGGCCGGTCAGCAGCTCGGTCAGCTCGGCCAGTTCCTCGTCACCCGGCTTGGACCGCCGGTCCCGCACGGCGCGGGCCCGGTCGAGCGTGGCCCGGTAGGTGGCGAACTGCTCCCACAGCGTGGCCATGGCCGCGCTCGCCTCGGTCCAGCGCTGCGCGGTCAGCCCGGTGGGAGTGGCGCCGCGCAGCAGTTGATGCCCGGCGTGGGCGTCCATGGCCACGAGCGACTCGGCGATCCGGTCGCTGTCGGTGGCCAGGCGCGCCAGGGCGGCGTCGGCTCGCTCCTTGGTCAGCAGTGCTCCGCTCATGGGCGTCACGTCTCAGTCCCGGTACCGCGCGGCGGGCGGTGCGGGTATCGCGCGGTCGAGCAGGTCGGCGACCCAGATGCCGTACAGGTCTCGCCAACTGCCGTCGGCACGCATCTGCTCGAGCACGGCGTTCACGAAGCGCACGAGGTCGGTCTGCTCCTTGTTCACGCCGATCCCGTACGGCTCGGCGGCCAGCGCATCACCGACGATCTTCGTGAACGGGTCCTGGGCCTTGAACCCGGCGAGGATGGTGTCGTCGGTCGAGACCGCCTCGACCTGGTTCTGCTGCAACATCACCAGGCAGTCGGTCCAGTCGCGCACCTGGACGGCCACGGGCTCGGACGGCGCCTCCGCTATCCGGCGCAGCGACGTGGAACCCTCGGCCGCGCAGACCTTCTTGCCGCCGAGCGAGTCGAGCCCCGTGTACTCGGAGTCCGTCTTCACCAGCACCTGCTGGATCGCCTCGTAGTACACGGAGGAGAACTCGATCTGCTCGAGCCGCTCGCAGTTGATGGTCATGGTGCTGATGACCAGGTCGACCTCTTTCGCCTCCAGCGCGGGGATGCGTTGCGCGGAGGTGAGGACGCGCAGCTGGAGCGCGTCCGCCGTGCCGAAGATGGCCTGGGCGAGTCGTTTCGCGATCTCGACCTCGAAGCCGGCGATCTGGCCGGTGAACGGGTCGCGGTAGCCGAAGTTGTAGGTGTTCTGGTTGACGCCGGCGATCAGGGTGCCCCTGGCGCGGATCTGGGCCATGGTCGACCCGGCCGGCAGAGCGGTCGGGGCGGGCGGCGCGCCCTGGGGCCGGAGGCTGGCCGTCGGGTCGCCGCAGTCCTGTGCGGGCGGTGCCTCGGGGGGCTCGGTCAGCTCGACCGCTCCCTCGGGACTCGGCACAACGGCCCCCGCCTCATCGGGCGGGACGCCCGAGTCGGTGGTGCAGCCGGTGACCACCAGCAGTGCGGTGAGCAGTGCGGCGAGGACGCCCGTGCGCCTGTTCATCGGTACTCCTTGAGCCGCTGCCAGATGCCGGCGGCCGAACCGACGGCCATCAGGATGGCCAGCAGGATCACGCCGACCACCGCGCCCGTGACCGCGTTGGACGCCTGGGACACCTCGTCGTCGAACGTGGCGGTGGTCGCTTCGATCGCTTCGCGCAGGTCGGTGTCGAGCTGGTCGAACCGGGCGGCCGCGCCGTTCTCGTCGGCGCCGATGGCCAGGTTCACGGCCGTGTCGTAGTCGCCGCCGTCGTCGGCCGTGCGGATCTGCTCGTGCACCGCGTGCCAGTCCTGCTGGAGGCCGGCCGCCGAGTCGATCTCGGCACGCACGGCGTCGCTCGTGGCGAGTTCGGCGGCGTCATCGAGCAGGGCGCCGAGCTCCACGCGGGTGGCGTTGTACTGCTCCTCGAACGCCGCGCCGCTGCCGCGCGCCACGAGGGTGAGCGTCTCCTCGGAGCGGGCGGCGAGTGCCGTGATGCGGGCCTGCGCGAGCACCTCCACCTGCGCGGAGCCGTCCTCGCGGCTGGCGTCGACGTTCGCGCTCACGCCGAGGCTCGCGATCACCACCCACACCAGGGAGACGAGCGCGGCGCCCGTGGCCATGAGCATCCCGACGTTGAACACGCGGTTCGTGCGCCGCCGCAGGAACAGCTGGGCGGCGACCAGCACCGCGAGCCCGATCAGGCCGAGCAGCACGGCGACGATGGGGAACGATCCGGCGCTGTCCTGGTCGTCGGCCACCTGGGTGGTCTCGGCCCGGTACAGGTCGTTGGCGGCCGGGAGCAGCGCCGTGCGCATGAGGTACGAAGCCTCGCGCTGGTAGGCGGCGCCGACCGGCAGCCCCAAGCGGTTGGTGGCCCGGGCGGTCTCCACCAGTCCGGTGTAGACGGACAGCTGGCCGGACAGGGTGGCGAGCGGGCCGGTGGCGACGTCGGCCGGCTCCCGCGCGGCGATCGCGATCGCCAGCGCGGCCTCGGCCCGCGCGATGTCGGACTCGTAGCGTGCCCGCAGGTCGACCGGCTCCAGCCCGCCGGACAGGAACGCGCTGGTGGCCGAGGCGTCGGCGTCGGACAGCGCACGGTAGATGTCCTGGGAGGCGACGCTGAGCGGGCCGCTGCGAGTGGTCAGGTCGTCGAGTGCCTGGGCCTTGCCCTGCACGGTCAGCGCCGTGAGGACCCCGATGAGGACGCTGAACAGCACCAGTGCGGCGGAGAGGATCGTGAGCACGCCGGGCGTGGTTCTGGCCAACTCGTTCAACTCGGTCAGCCGCTTGGACCGCGGGTCGCCGACCTGGTCGCGGCGGACCGCCGGGGAGGTGGTCGTGGAGGTGCTCATGGCAGCGCTCTCCCCAGGTCAGTGCCGATCAGCAATGCTCCGCACCCTTTCCGCCAATCCCGTCCCCCCGACGGTGATCGCCAGCCTAGTCATGGAACCGCATGGATTGGGCGGTTTTGGCCGGGACCGGATTCCGGCTTGACAACGGATCGGTCCGGCCTCCACTATTTCACTACTTCATTAGTGAAAGGGTGTTGCTGGTGATCGAGTTCCGTCTCGACCGTGGCTCCGGCGTCGCCACCTATCTACAGCTGGTCCATCAGGTGAAGCAGGCGCTCCGACTGGAGGTGCTGCGACCCGGCGACCGGCTGCCAACGGCGAAGGAGGTCGTGGATCAGTTGGCCATCAACCCGAACACCGTGCTGAAGGCGTACCGGGAGCTGGAAAGGGAGGGGCTGGTCACCGGCCGGCCCGGGCTGGGGACGTTCGTTGAGCGCTCGCTCGCCGGCGCCTCGGTCACCGAGCACGCCCGGTTGCGCGAGTCGCTCGCCGGCTGGGTGCGTGACGCCCGCACGGCAGGCCTCGCGGCCGAGGACCTGGAGGCGCTGTTCTCGGCGGTGGTGCTGGATTCGTTTCGCGTAGGGGAGGAGACGGCATGACCGGAGGGGTACTGACGGCTACCGGACTGGGGAAGCGGTACCGGCGAACCTGGGCGCTGCGGGATTGTTCGCTGACCCTGCCGGCCGGCAGGGTGGTGGCGCTCGTCGGACCGAACGGCGCCGGCAAGACGACGCTGCTGCACCTGGTGGTCGGCCTGCTGGCGCCGACCACCGGGACCGTGCGGGTGTTCGGCCGGGAAGTGGCCGGCGACGCGGAGACCCTGTCCCGCGTGGCGTTCCTGGCGCAGGACAAGCCGCTCTACGACGGCTTCACGGTGGCCGACATGCTGCGGTTCGGCCGGCACCTGAACCCGCGCTGGGACCAGGAGTACGCGCAGAATCGGCTGGGCGAGCTGGAGATCCCGCTCGACCGCAAGGTCGGCAAGCTCTCCGGCGGCCAGCAGGCGCAGGTGGCGCTCACCGTGGCACTCGCCAAGCGCCCGGACCTGCTGGTGCTCGATGAGCCGCTGTCGAACCTGGACCCGTTGGCGCGCCACGAGGTCATGCGCGGGCTGATGGCCGCCGTGGCCGAGACGGGGATGACCGTGGTGCTGTCCTCGCACGTGGTGTCCGACCTGGAGAACACGTGTGACTGGCTGGTCGTGCTCAACGGCGGCCGGGTCCAGGTGAGCGGCGACATCGAGGAACTCATCGGCGCGCACCGGCTGCTGACCGGGCCGGTCGAACTGGCCGACGGGGTGGCCGCGCGGCTGCCGGTGGTCGGCGACACCCGGACCGACCGGCAGGCGACGCTCCTGGCCCACACCGGCGCCGAGGCGGTGGCGCTCGACCCGCGGTGGACGACACGCGGCATCGGTCTGGAGGAGTTGGTGCTCGCCTACCTGCGCCGCCCGGACGCCGCGTCCCTGCCCCGGCCGGCGTTGGCGAGCACGTCATGACCTGGCTGACGTGGCGCCAGCACCGCGGCCAGTTGTTGGTGACCGCCGGCTTTCTCGCGGTGCTCGGCACGGTGCTGCTCGCCCACTCGGTCATCATGTCCGACCAGCTCGCCGGGTTCGCCTCGGACGAGGCGGGCCGGCTCGGCAGGCTGGCGTCGCTGTGGGGACAGGCGGAGGTGGTGCTGCCGTGGCTCGCCGTGGTGCCGGCCATGATCGGGCTGTTCTGGGGTGCGCCGCTGCTGTCCCGTGAGTACGAGCAGGGGACCTACCGGCTCGCGTGGACGCAGTCGCGGACCAGGCGCGCCTGGCTCGTGATCAAGCTCGGTGAGCTGGGCGGGGCGGTGGTGCTGGCCGGGTTGGCGTTCGGCGTGATGCTGAACGCGTGGTCGGCGGCCTTCGCGCCGGCCGCCGATTCCGGTCGGCTGCGGGTCCAGAGCCTGTTCGCCGTGACCGGGGTGGTGCCGGCCGCGTGGTGGCTGTTCGCGTTCGTGCTCGGCACGACGGCGGGCGCGCTCGTGCGCCGGCTGCTGCCCGCCATGGTCGTGACGCTCGCCGTGTTCCTGGCCGCGTACGGCTCGGTGTTCATCTTCGACGTCCGGGAGAGCTATGCGACGCCCGAGCGGGTGGAGCTGACGGCACCGGTGGCGGCCGGTGACCCGTGGGCGATCAACACGCCCGGCGGGATCGGGTGGAACACCCCACCCGGCGCGCTGGTGGTCGACCACGGCTGGGTCGACCGGACCGGGCTGACCCTCGTGGGCGACGAGGTGTGGGCGTGCGGCGAATCCACCGACTACCTCGGGTGCATGCGGGAGGCGGGCAACCGCTGGTTCGCCGAGTTCCATTCGGCCGACCAGTACTGGCGGTTCCAGTGGACCGAGGCCGGAATTCTTTTGGTGGCAACGACTCTGCTCGGTTGCGCGCTCGCGTACCGGGTGGCACGACGGGGAGCTTCGGCATGATCTGGTTGACCTGGCGGCAGCATCGCGCGCAGCTGCTGACCACAGCGGCGCTGCTGCTCCTGATCGGCACGGGGCTGCTCGTGCACGGACTCGGCACGGCCGACCTGCGGGCCGGCCTGTCCGGGTCCGACCTCGACAACGCGGTCGGTGACCACTTCCAGTCGGCGTACCAGGTCTTGGGCTGGCTGCCGGTACTGCCGGGGATCGTCGGGCTGTTCTGGGGTGCGCCGCTCGTGTCCCGCGAGCTGGAGCAAGGTACCCACCGGCTCGCCTGGACCCAGTCGGTCACCCGGCGCCACTGGCTGGCGGCGAAGCTGGGCGGGCTCGGCCTGGTGGCCGCGGCCGGCGGACTCGCGGTCGGCTTCATGGTCAACTCGTGGTTGTCCACCTTGGAGGGAACCCAGTTCAGCGAACGGATCGGTGACGCGGCGCTGTTCGGCGGCTCCGGGGTGGCGTCGGGCGCGTGGTGGCTCTTCGCGTTCATGCTGGGCGCGGCGGCCGGTGCGGCGTCCCGCAAGCTGTTGCCGGCGCTCGCCGTGACGGCCGCGCTGTACTTCGTGACCATGTACCTGTTCTTCGACTTTCGCGGGGAGTACGCGGAGCCGGTGCGGGTGGTGGATCCGCAGACCATCCCGGCCGGACTGGCGACCGGTAGTGCCTGGATCGCACCGGACGGCGCCGAAGTGGCGCAGGTGCCCGAATGCGCGAACGAGACCCGTGACAGCTATCTGCCCTGTGTGGAGAACTCCGGCTACAAGTCGGTCATCTACCTGCAGCCCGAGACCCGGTACTGGCAGTTCCAGTGGACGGAGGCGGGGATCCTCCTCGGGGCGTCGCTGATGCTCGGCGCGGTGGTCGTCTACCGGGTCGCGCGGCGGGGAGCTTCGGCATGATCTGGTTGACCTGGCGGCAGCACCGGATGCAGCTGGTGGTCACGGTGGCGTTGCTCGTCGTGGCCGCGGTGCTCCTGCTGGCCGACGCACTACCGACCGACGTGGTGAAGTTGTTGCCGTGGGCGCCGGTCCTCATTGGACTGTTCTGGGGAGTTCCGTTGCTCGTCAAGGAGTACGAGCGTGGGACCTACAAGGTGGTGTGGACGCAGGCGGTCACTCGCCGCCGCTGGCTGGCCGTGAAGTTCGGCCTGCTCGGCGCGGCGGTGGCGCTCGCCGGCCTGGCCGTAGGTGCGGTGGTGACCGCGTTCACGGCGAACCAGCCGGATCCGTACCGGTTCTCCAGTTTCTCCAGTGACCTGTTCGGGACGACGGGGATCGCGCCGGCCGGGTGGTTCCTGTTCCTGTTCGCGCTCGGCGCGGCGGCCGGTGCGTTCCTGCGCCGCATGTTGCCGGCCATGGCCGTGACCATCGCGGTGTTCGCGGCCCTCGTGGTCGGCGCGTTCCTCGCCCGGCCCTACTACGCGGAGCCGGAACTGGCGGTGGGGTCGCTCTCGGGGGGCGGGGATCCGGTGCCGCCCAACGCGATGACCGTGTCCCACGGCTGGATGAACTCCGCCGGCGCGATGGTCGACATGAACGACATGGGCGCGCTGTGCGTCGGCCTGCCGGTGGGTTGCTTGGAGGAGAAGGGTTACGACCGCTATTACACCTACTACCACCCGGAGAGCCGGTACTGGCGGTTCCAGTTGACGGAGACGGGGATCCTCGTGCTGGGAGCCGTGGCCCTTGCGGGCGCGACCGCCTACCGCACCATCCGCCGCCCGCACTAACACACCCCGGCGAGTCCCACGTTCAAACCACGCGAGTCCCACGTTCGCGACTGGCGAGTCCCACGTTCAGGAACGGTGAGTCCCACGTTCGCGACACACCACGTGGCGCACCGAACGTGGAACTCACCCACTCCGAACGTGGGACTCGCTGGTTCTGAACGTGGGACTCGCCGGTCAGGCGGGCGTGACCAGGCCGGACTCGTAGGCGGCGATCACCAACTGTGCGCGGTCGCGGGCGTGGAGCTTGCTCAGCAGCCGGCCGATGTGGGTCTTCACGGTGGCCAGGCCCAGGTGCAGGTGTGTGGCGATCTCCGTGTTCGACAGGCCGCGGGCGATGAGCAGCAACACGTCACGCTCGCGGTCGGTGATCCCGGCCAGACCGGCGGCCGGCGCGGCGGCGGGCTCCGGCCGCCGGCTGAACTCCGCGATCAACCGCCGCGTGATGCTCGGCGCGAGCAACGCGTCGCCGGCCGCCACCACCTCGATGGCGCTCAACAGGTCGGCGGGCGGCGTGTCCTTCAGCAGGAAGCCGCTCGCCCCCGCGCGCAGCGCCGAGTACACGTAGTCGTCGAGGTCGAACGTCGTGAGGATCAGCACCCGCACCGACGCCGTCTCGGGCGTGCCGCAGATCCGGCGGGTCGCCTCGATACCGTCCATCTGCGGCATGCGGACGTCCATGAGCACCACGTCCGGCTGGGTGCGCGTGGCCAGCGCCACCGCCTCCGCGCCGGTCGCCGCCTCGCCGACGGCCGTCAGGTTGGGCGCGCTCTCCACGAGAACCCGGAAGCTGCCGCGCACGAGCGCCTGGTCGTCGGCCACCAGTACCCGGATCACGACGCCGCCACCGGCAGCACCGCCGTCACGGCGAACCCACCCTCGGGCCGCGGCCCCGCCTCGAACGTCCCGCCGTACACCGCAACCCGCTCCCGCATCCCGATCAATCCGTGTCCCGTCCCAGGTTCGGTGACCTTGGGGCCATCATTCGTCACCGCGATACGCACCTCGCCGTCGGCCATCGACACCCGCACCACGCACCGGGCCCGCCCGGCATGTCTGACCACATTGGTCAGTGCCTCCTGCACGATCCGGTACACCGACAGGCCCATCCCCTCGGGCAGCGCCGACAGGTCGGCCAGCTCCACCGACACGACCACCCCCGCCGACCGCGCCCGCTCGGCCAGATCGGGAATCCCGGCCACCCCGGGCGCCGGCGCGAGCATCGGACCGTCCACTTCGGAGCGGAGCACGCCGAGCAGGTGACGCATCTCCGTGAGGGAGCTGCGGCTGGTCGCCTCGATCACCCGCAGCGCGTCCCGCGCCTCCTCCGGGCGCTGCCGCGCCACATGATTGCCGATGCCCGCCTTCACGGCGATCAGGCTCATACTGTGCGCCACGATGTCGTGCAGTTCCCTGGCGATCCGCAGCCGCTCCTCGGCGACCGCCTGCTGTGCGCGCTGGGCAGCCGTCTGCTCGACGAACAGCCGCCGTTCCCGCGTGGTGAGCCCGATCGTCCACCCGCCGGTCACCACCAGCCAGCCGAACACGAGCCCGAACAGGCTGTCCTCCCACGACTCGTACGGCCGGTTGACCAGCACGGTGGCCGACAGTCCGGCCAGGGACACCACGAGCGTGATCACCGACTCCCGGCGCGACTGGGTGGCGGCCACCAGGTAGATCACGAATGCCGTGGCGGACAGCGGCGCGCCGAGGGCGACCACGGGGATCACCCCGGACGCGAGGGACGCCAGCACCGCACCCAACTCGACCGCCAGCGCCGGCACCGGCCACAGCCGCCGCACGGCGACCGGCGCGGAGATCAGCACGACGGCCACGATCGACAGCCACAACGGCTCGGTCCACCCGCCCGGCTGATCCGCGTCCAGCGCCGAGTACCCGACGATCACGCCCAGCACGAGCGCGATCACCACGTCCACGGCGAGCAACAGTCTGGCGCGGGGCTTGCCGCTGAGCAGGTGCACTCGGTGACCGTAACGCGAGGTACGCCGACCGCGCGTCGGGCCGAGGGAGGTCATACCCAGGGTGGACCGGACCGCCCGGGGACCGCGGGGTGCCACCCCGGGTGGAGCCGAGGATCCGGTCCCCGGTCCGATGTGCGGAGGCGGCCGGTCCAGCACCGTTGTCCCGTGAACACAACACAACCGGCCGCCATGGCCCACGAGCTGTCCAAGATCTACGGCACCGGTGACTCCCGGGTTGTCGCGCTGGACAACGTCTCCGTCGAGTTCCACACCGGACGGTTCACCGCGATCATGGGCCCGTCGGGCTCCGGCAAGTCGACGCTCATGCACTGTGTGGCCGGCCTCGACGAGCCGACCTCCGGGCGGGTTTGGCTCGGCGACGCCGAGCTGTCCGGCCTGTCCGACAACGAGTTGACGGCGCTGCGCCGCGACCGCGTCGGGTTCGTCTTCCAGGCGTTCAACCTGCTGCCGACGCTCACCGCGTGGGAGAACATCACGCTGCCACTCGACCTCGCCGGCCGCGAGCCGGACCGCGCCCGCGCGGACGCGATCATCGACGCCGTCGGGCTCGGCGAGCGGCTGCACCACCGCCCGAACCAGCTCTCCGGCGGCCAGCAGCAGCGGGTGGCCTGTGCCCGCGCGCTGATCACCCGGCCGGACGTCGTGTTCGCCGACGAACCGACCGGGGCACTCGACTCGAAGGCGTCGGCCGACCTGCTCGGCCTGCTGCGCGACAGCGTCGATGGCACTGTCGACGGTTTCGGCCAGACGGTCGTGATGGTGACCCACGAGCCGGCCGCCGCGGCCTACGCCGACCGGGTGCTGTTCCTCGCCGACGGCCGGGTGGTCGACGAGTTGGCCCGGCCGACCGCGGCGACCGTGCTCGACCGGATGAAGAACCTCGAGAAGGTGACGGTCTGATGTTGCGCGCGATGTTGCGCGACCTGCGCGCGCACCGGGGCCGGATCGCCATGACGCTCGTGGCGATCGTGCTGGGTGTGGCGTTCGTCGTGGCCACCTGGGTGGTGTCGGACTCGACGGCCGCGTCGGTCTCCGGCGCCGGGACAAGGAACAACGTGACGGTCGCCGTGCGCGGTCCCGAACACGGCCCCGTGCTCACGGAGGCCGACCGGACCCGGCTGGCCGCGCTGTCCGATGTGGACCGGGCGACCGGCGTGCTGGCCGGCCGCGCCGCGCTCGTCGGCAGTGACGGCAAGGTGATTCCCGGCCGGCACGCCGACGCCGGCACCGGCTGGGACGACACCGGCCGGTTCGAGCTGCTCGACGGCCGTGCTCCGGCACCGGGGGAGGTGGTGCTGGCCGAGTCGTCGGCCAACCGCGCGGGCCTCGGGATCGGTGACACGGCACGGATCCTGCTGGACGACGGCGGCGACGTCCGCTCGCGAGTGGTGGGGATCTACGACTACCGCACGCTCGGCGTGGAGACCGCGTCTGCCGTCGCGTTCGATCCCACCACGACCCTGCTGGGCGACAAGTTCGACCGGATCGAGGTGGTGGGCGGTGATCCTGCCGCCGTGGCAGCCGCCTTCCCCGACCTGCGGGTGGATACGGGAGCGGCACTGGACGCCGAGGCCCGCGACGAACTGGTCGACTCGGCACAGTCCACCCGGGAATCGTTGCTGGCCTTCGCCGCGGTCGCCCTGCTGGTCGGCATGTTCGTCATCGCCAACACGTTCACCATGCTCGTCACCCAGCGGGTGCGGCAGTTCGCGCTGCTGCGCGCGGTCGGCGCCGGCCGCCGTCAGGTGCGCCGGGCGGTGCTCCTCGAGGCGACCGTGCTCGGTCTGCTCGGCGCCACCATCGGGGCCGCGCTGGGGGTCGGCCTCGGTCTGCTGGCCATGTGGGCCTTCGCGCCGGCGGGCGAGACCGTGTCGTACGCGGTGACCCCGCTCGCCATCGGGATCGGCTACCTGGTGGGGGTCGGGGTGACGGTCGTGGCGGCCTACGGCTCGGCCCGGCGCGCGGCCGCCGTCGCGCCCGTCGCCGCGCTGCGGACCGACGCCACGCCACCGAAACGCAACACCGTGGTGCGGACGGTCGCCGGTGCGGTGGTGCTCGCCGCCGGGGTGCTGATGGTGATCGTCACGGCCGGTGCCGATCTCGGCACGGGTCAACGGGTGCTGGGCATGGCGGGCGGCGTGGTCGGCTGGCTCGGCGTGCTGCTGCTGGCGCCGGTGCTCGCCGCCGCGTTCCTGCGGCCGGTGGCCCGGCCCGCTCGGCGCGGTGGGCCGGCCGTCCGGCTCGCCACCCGCAACGCGGTCCGCGACCCGCGGCGGACGGCCGCCACGTCGTCGGCGCTGCTCGTCGGGTTGGCACTGGTGTGCGCGTTCGCCACACTCGGCCAGACGATGGTGTCGCTGTTCGGCGACGCCGTGCGCGGCCGGGTGCCGGCGGAGGTGACGGTCGTGCGCTCGGCGGCCGGCGACGAGCCGCTCGGCACCGACGTGCTCGACCGGGTCGCCGCGGCGCCCGGCGTCGACGCGGTCGCGGCCGACCGGTACGGGCGGATCGGCGTGCGCCACGCGGGCGGCAGCGGTACCAGCACGGTGTCGGCCATCGAGCCGGACGGGTTCACCGAGGTACTCACCCCGGCGCTGGTCGAGGGGTCGGCGGATCTGCGGCAGGGCGTTGTGGTCGGGAGCAACGAGGCGGCCATGCAGGGTGTCGGGCTGGGTGACGAGGTGTCGCTGGAGTTCGAGGGGTCGGCACCGGTGCGGCAGCGGATCGTCGGGCTGTACGAGACGGTCGAGGGGCAGCCGCTGTTCTACCTGGACGTGGCGAAGGCACCCGCCTGGTTCTCCGACCAGGTCACCACCGTGTACGCCCGAGGAGATGACACGGTGCGCGCCGGCCTCGACACGGCGTTCCGCGACCGGCCGGACGTGGCGGTCACCGACCGCGAGGGCGTGATCGAGGCGGAGATGGGGGAGTTCCAGCTGATCCTGTCGGTGATGTACGCGATGTTCGGCGCGGCCGTCGTGATCGCGATCTTCGGGGTGGTGAACACGCTGGCGCTCTCGGTGATGGAGCGCCGTCGGGAGATCGGGGTGCTGCGGGCGATCGGCGCGAGTCGCCGGCTGGTGCGGCGGGCCGTGCGGTGGGAGAGCGTGGTGATCTGCGGGTACGGCGGGGTGCTCGGCATCGCCGTCGGGTTGCTGTTCGGCGCGGTCATGCAGCACGCCATGCTGGGCCAACCACTGCTGGCGATCACCGTGCCGTACCTGGAGATCGGGATCGCGCTCGTCGGGATGGTGCTGGTCGGGGTGCTGGCGGCCGTGTGGCCGGCGCGCCGGGCGAGCCGGACCGACGTGTTGAACGCCATCGCCACCGAGTAATACTGCAAGCATGAAACGAGCTGCGATCGTCGCTCCACTGCGGACCCCCGTCGGCGCGTTCGGCGGAACCCTGCGCCCGGTGCCGGTCGAGGACCTCGCCGCCACGGTGGTCAAGGCCGTGGTGGCGAGGTCGGGTGTCGACCCGGCGCGGGTGGACGACGTGGTGCTCGCGCAGTCCTACGCGAACGCCGAGACGCCGTGCGTCGGCCGGTGGGCGGCACTGCACGCGGGGCTGCCGGTGGACGTGCCGGGCCTGCAGCTGGACCGACGCTGTGCCGGCGGGCTGCAGGCGGTGGTGACGGCGGCCATGATGGTGCAGACCGGCGCGGCGGACGTGGTGCTGGCCGGCGGGGTCGAGAGCATGAGCAACGCCGAGCACTACACGACCGGCGTCCGGTGGGGAAGCCGCTCGGGCGGCACGCAGCTCTACGACCGGCTCGACCGGGGCCGCGAGCGGTCCCAGCCGGAATGGCGGTTCGGCAAGATCTCCGGGATGGTCGAGACGGCCGAGAACGTCGCGTCGCGGTACGGGATCACCCGCGAGGAGGCCGATTCCTATGCGGCCCGCAGCCACCAGCGTGCGGCCGCCGCGTGGGAGGCGGGGAAGTTCGCGGCCGAGGTGGTGCCGGTCGAGGTGCCCCAGCGTCGCGGCGAGCCGGTGCTGTTCTCGCGGGATGAGGGCGTGCGCCCGGACTCGACCCCCGAGACCCTGGCGAAGCTGCGCACCATCATGCCGGGCGGCACGGTCACGGCCGGCAACGCGAGCCAGCAGAACGACGCGGCCGCCGCGTGCCTGGTGGTGGCGGAGGACAAGCTGGACGAGCTCGGCCTCACGCCGCTCGGCTTCCTGGTCGGCTGGTCGGCCGCCGGCTGCGACCCGGCCACCATGGGCCTCGGCCCGGTCCCGGCCGCGTCGAAGCTGTTCGTCCGCACGGGGTTGAGCTTCGACGACCTGTCCGTGGTGGAGTTGAACGAGGCGTTCGCCGCCCAGGTGCTCGGCGTCCTCAAGGGCTGGGGATTCGAGGATCACGACCGGCTGAACCCGAACGGCTCCGGCATCTCACTGGGCCACCCGATCGCCGCCACTGGCGCCCGCCAACTGGCCACCCTGCTCCACGAGCTGGACCGCCAGCAGGCCCGCCACGGCATGGTCACCATGTGCGTTGGCGGCGGCCAGGGCATGGCCGCAATCTTCGAAAGCACCCACCCATGATGACCATTCCAGTACCCCATGATGACCGTTCCGGTCGCGCATGATGACCGTTCCAATCACCTGTGATGACCAGTTCCACGCTTGGTCGCGACCGGAGTGGTCATCGTGCCCGACGGGAGTGGTCATCATGCGCGACGGGACTGGTCATCGTGTGGGGCGGGGGAGGATTTTGCGCGGGAGGTTCGGGGGTTTCGCGCGGGGTTTCCACTCGCGTGGGTAGCCCAATGAGACTTCCTCGAAGGGGACACCGTCGTAGACCGTGCTCCTCGGGATGTGCAGGTGGCCGTAGACCATGGCGGCCGTGTTGAACCGGCGGTGCCAGTCGGCCGTCAGCTCGGTGCCGCACCACTGCGCGAACTCCGGGTAGCGCAACACGTCGGTGGGCGTGCGGACCAGCGGGTAGTGGTTCAGCAACACCAGCGGCACGTCCGGGTCGCACTCGGCGAGCCTGCGCTCGGTCTCGGCGACCCTGGCCCGGCACCAGTCGTCCCTCGTCGGGTACGGGTCGGGATGCAGCATGAACTCGTCGGTGCACACCACGCCCGTCGAGTGCGCGTAGGCCAGGCCCTCCTCCTTCGTGGCGCAGCCGGCCGGGCGGAACGTGTAGTCGTAGAGCAGGAACAGCGGCGCGACCGTCACCGGGCCGGCCGGCCCCGTCCACACGGGGTACGGATCCTCGGGCGTGTGCACCCCGAGCCGCCGGCACATGTCCACCAGCGCCTCGTACCGCGCGACCCCGCGCGGCCCGGTCGGGTCGTCCGGCGTGGTCCACAGCTCGTGGTTCCCCGGTGCCCACACGACCGTGGCGAAGTTCTCGCGCAGCGTCCGCAGCGTCCACTCCACGTCGGCCATGCGTTCGCCCACGTCACCGGCCACGAGGAGCCAGTCGTCGGCCGAGGTCGGCCGCAGGCTCTCGACGACGTCGCGGTTCTCCGCGTAGGAGACGTGTAGGTCGCTCACGGCGGTCAGACTGCTCACAAGCCCGAACCCTAACGGTCGCGTTATCCCCGTTGCCCTACCGTCCGATCGTGCAGAGGTTCGTGCCCGTCGGTGAGAAATACCGCCACCAGGGCGATCTTTGTTGAACAATGACGAGGTAGCTCGATCCTGCTGACAAGGAGTCCCTCCAGTGCGCGGACCGCTCGCCTCGCTCGCCGGCGTCGTGGCCTTGACCGCCACGCTGCTGGCGCCCGTGTCCGTGTCGGCCCAGCCGACCACGGTTGCCGGCCTGCTCGCGCATTACCACGACCTCAGCAAGGCCGCCGAGGTGGTGAACGAGGAACTCCTCCTCGTCCAGGAGCAGCTCAAGGCCCAGCAGACCGCGTCCGCCGCCGCCGTGACCGAGGCGGCCGAGGCACAGGAAGTGGCGAACGCCGCCCGGTCCCGGGTGAACGCCGCGCAGAACCTGGACCAGGTGGCCGCCGCACTGTCGTCCCGGCGCGACCTCAACGCGTTGGCCGCGTTCACCTCGAGCACCAGCCCCGAGGAACTGCTCGGCAAGCTGGAGGCGGCGAGCCTCGCCGCGCACCTGACCGGCGGCCCGCCCAAGGGTGACGCCGCGCTGGCCGAGGCGGAGGCGGCGGAAGCCCTGGCGCTCGAGTCGAAGGGCGCGGCCGAGGCGGCCGAGGCGACGGCCGTCGCGAGCGCGGCCGACGTCGAGCGCCGGCGGGGTGAGCTCGAGGCGCAGATCAGCCAGGTCAGCGAGGCGCTGGAGAACCTCACCCCCGAGCAGCGCGAGTTGCTCACGGGCATCGAGGACTACTCGGGCGACGTGGTCATCCCGGCCGGCGACATCGGCGCGATGCTCGAGTTCGCCCTCGCCCAGCGAGGCAAGCCGTACCTCTGGGGTGCCGTCGGTCCCGACACCTACGACTGCTCCGGGCTGGTCCAGACGGCGTTCCGGGCGGCCGGGGTGCGAATGCCGCGGGTGTCCAGGCAGCAGGCGACCGTCGGCATGCGGGTCGAACGGGCGAACGTCCGGCCCGGCGACCTGGTGTTCTACGGCAACCCGGTGCACCACGTGGTCATCGCCATCGACTCGACGTACGCGGTGCACGCCCCGAGCTTCGGCGACGTCGTGAAGATCTCGAAGATCGACCGCATCGAGCCGATCGCCGTGATCCGCCGCATCATCGCTTAAGAGGCCGCCTGAGTGACAGTCAGTCGACGGGCGCCTCGCCGAGCTGCTCGGTGATCCCGCCACCGATCACCGCGGTGCCGTCGAGCGAGCCGTCCGGACCGAGCCAACGACGGCCGATCAGGGAACCGTCCTCCGGGTCGATGACGATCTCCTCACGCCCGGCCCTGCCCATGCTCAACCCGATGGCCGTGCCCGTCCGGCCGTCGAGGGTGACCTCGTCGGTGATCTCCACCCCCGGGATATGGGTCATCGCCTGGTAGAGGGCCGTCCGCAGGTCGGCCGGCAGCGCGGCGCCGACCAGCAGCTGTGTGGCGTGCAGGAAGTAGGCCTTGCTCGGGTCGGCGGCCTTCGCGTACTCCTGTTCGATCAGCGTCAGCAACGCCAGAGGGTCGCGCGGCAGACCGGCCAGGAACTCCGGCGTCAGGTGGTACCAGCTCGGCTCCGGCCCGCCGTCCTGGTCGAAGGTGCCGTACCTGGCGCGGTACTCGCGCCGGACCGCCCTGGGCAGGCTGGTCGAGTCCGGGTCCTCGCCGCTCAGCCACTCGACCCGGCCGAGGTCCCGACGGAGCAGCCACTCGGCCTCGGGATCCGCGGGGATCCAGACCTCGTCGGTGTCGTGCTGGCGGTACGCGCGGCGTCCCGTGTGGCTCAGCATGGTCGTGTCGGTTCGGACGTAACGGAACTGTCCGGGTGCGAGGGGGAGGTCCCTGGCCTGGATCACGGTCGCCGCCTTGTCGTGGACTGAGGGGCTTGGTCCCACCCACGTAACGGCATGATCGACGCGGTGGTTCCCGATCACCCGAGCGCGGCGATCTTCCGGGCCAGCAATGCCCGTTCGCGCTCGTTGCCGCACAGGCCGACGGCACGCTCCAGTTCGGCGCGTGCGTCGTCCGTGCGGTTCAGGCGCGTGAGCAGCTCACCGCGAACGCTGGGCAGCAGGTGCGAGTTGGCCAGCGCGCCGGCGGCCACCAGGTCGTCCACGATCGGCAGTGCGGCGGCCGGGCCGCGGGCCATGGAGACGGCCACCGCCCGGTTCAGGTCGACCACCGGTGACGACGCCAGCTGGCCGAGCGCCTCGTAGAGGACCACCACCTGCTCCCAGTTGGTCTCCTCGACCGACGGAGCGACCGCATGGCACTCGGCGATCGCCGCCTGGAGGCCGTACGCGCCCAGGCCCCGGCCGGCCCGTTCCGCTTGGGCCAGAGCCGCTCGCCCTCGGCGAATGGCGGCACGGTCCCAGCGGCGCCGGTCCTGCTGCTCCAACAACACCGGTTCGCCGTCCGGCCCGGTGCGGGCGGGAAAGCGCGCGGCCGTCAGCTCGAGCAGCGCCAGCAGCCCGTGGACCTCGGGTTCGTTGGGCATCAACCGGCTCAGCACCCGCGCCAGGCGCTGTGCCTCGCCCGCCAGATCGAACCGGATGAGGTTGTCGCCCGAACTGGCCGACGAGCCCTCCGTGAAGATCAGGTAGATGGCGCTGAGCACCGAGCCGAGCCGCTCGGCCCGCTCCTCGGGCGGCGGCACGGCGAACGGCACCCTGGCCGCGCCGATGGTCTTCTTCGCCCGGGTGATCCTGGCCTGCACGGTGGCCGCCGGGACGAGGAACGCCTTGGCGATCTCGTCGCTCGTCAGACCGCCGACCACCCGCAGGGTGAGCGCCACCCGCGCCTCCCTCGACAGGACCGGGTGGCAGGAGACGAACATCAACGCGAGCACGTCGTCGTCGATCTGGTCCGGGTCCCAGGCCTCATCCTCGACAGGTCCCGCTCCCGAGTGGGCACCGCCCTCGCCCAGCTCGTGGGCGAGGGCGGCGTACCGCTCGTCGAGGGCGGAGCGCCGGCGGAACGCGTCGATGGCGCGGCGCCTGCCGACCGTGAGCAGCCAGCCCGCCGGGTTGCGGGGCATGCCGTCGCGCGGCCAGTTCACCAGTGCCTCGGCCAGCGCCTCCTGCGCGAGGTCCTCGGCCAGTGCGAAGTCGCCGGTGTAGCGCGCCAGCGCACCGACTATCCGCGCCGACTCGATCCGCCAGACGGCGGCGACGGCCTCACGGCCGGTGGGGTCAGCCATAGGTCAGAGCTGACCCGTCGACTCGCGCCACGCCCGCTCCTTCTTGATCCATTCGTTGTCCTGCGGCAGCTCGTCGATCGTGGTGACGCGCCGGATCTCGGTCTTGATCCCGGGGCCGGTGAAGGGCATCCGCTTCGCCCACTCGACGGCCTCCTCCAGGGACGCCACGTTCAGGATGTAGTACCCGCCGAACAACTCCTTCGTCTCGCCGTAGGGGCCGTCGGTGACCACCGGCACCTCCGAGGAGTGGTCGATCACCACCCCGGCGGCCGCCTCGTCTAGCCCCTCCGCGGCGACCAGCACGCCGGCCCTGATCAGCTCGTCGTTGAACTTGCCGACCGTCTCGAGCATCTCGTTGAAGTCGAAGTCCTCGGGCATGTTGGCGGCCCAGTCCTCGTTGGAGCGCATGATCAGCATGTACTTCATGGTTCTTCTCCCTGGCTTGTCAGGTCCCTTCCGGACCCTCTCACCCCAAGGTCGAACGGCGTCCACCGGGGATCGACACGCGGCCGAACTTTCTCCGGAGAAGTGTTCCCGAGGCATGACGAAGGGTGGCCTCCCCGCGCGGGGAGGCCACCCTTCGCCGGCTGTTACTTGCGGCCCAGCCTGATCCGGCGACGGCCTTCCGCCGCGCCGTCAGGGCTGTCCCGCAGTGCCTTGAGCATCTCGTTCTCCTTGAGCACCAACGGATCGCTACGCAGATCCCGGAAGAGCGACCAACACAACCCGATCATCACCAGGGCGAACGGCGCCGCGACGATGATCGTGATATTTCGTAGGCCGGTCAACGCGTCGCCGTCGGTTCCCACGAGCAGCATCACGATGGCCACCGCTCCCGTGAGGACACCCCAGAAGATGACGCCACCCCGTTTCGGGTGGATCGATCCGCTCTGGGAGAGCGTGCCCATGACCACCGACGCGGCGTCCGCTCCGGACACGAAGAAGATCGCCACCAGGATGATCACGATGACCGCGGCCAACCCGGACAGCGGCAGGTGTTCGAGGAACGCGAACGTCATGGCCTCGGACGAGGCTCCGTCCGTCGGGTCGAACACCCAGGTGCTCGGGTTGAACACGTCGGCCAGCGTGCCGTCGGCCGTTCGTTCGGACAGCTCCGTCGGGCTGATGTTCTGCGCGGCGAGCGCCTCCCGCTGCTGCGAGATCGCCGCCCCGCCGAAGATCGCGAACCAGAACAGGCTCACCACACTCGGCACGAGGATCACGCCGGCCACGAACTGCCGGATGGACCGGCCGCGGCTGATGCGTGCGATGAACATGCCGACGAACGGCGTCCACGAGATCCACCAGGCCCAGTAGAAGATCGTCCAGCCACCGAGCCAGGCCTGCATCTCCTCGCCGCCGGTCGCGCCCGTGCGGCCGGACATCTCGGCGAACTCCCGGACGTAGTCACCGATGGCGCCGGGCACCAGGTTGAGGATCAGCACGGTCGGGCCGACCACGAACACGAAGAACGCGAGGATCGCGGCGAGCACCATGTTGATGTTCGACAGATACTGGATGCCCTTGGCCACCCCGGACACGGCCGACGCGACGAACGCGATGGTGAGCACCGCGATCACACACACCAGCAGGAACTTGCCGGCTTCGCCGATCCAGCCGACGTACTCCATGCCGGCGCCGACCTGCAGCGCACCGAGCCCGAGTGAGGCGGCCGAACCGAACAGCGTGGCGAAGATCGCCATGATGTCGATGGCCTTGCCGATCGGGCCCTCGCTGCGCCGGGTGCCGAGCAGCGGTGCGAACACCGAACTGAACAGTTGGCGGCGGCCGCGGCGGAACGTGCTGTACGCGATCGCCAGGCCCACCACCGCGTAGATGGCCCACGGGTGGATGGTCCAGTGGAACAGGGTGGTGGCCATGGCCGTGTGCACGGCCTCGTCCGACGCCGGCAGGTCGCTGCCCGGCGGCGGGCTCATGAGATGGCTCACCGGCTCGACCACACCGAAGAACATCAGGCCGATGCCCATGCCGGCGCTGAACATCATGGCGATCCAGGAGACCGTGCGGAACTCCGGTTTCTCCTTGTCCGCGCCGAGCGGGATCCGGCCGTACCGGCTGATCGCCAGTCCTATCGCGAACACCACGAAGCCACTGGCGACGAGCACGAATGCCCAGCCACCGTAGGGAATGATGCCCTCGTTCAACACCTTGCTCGCGGTGCTGGTGAGCGAGTCCGTCCAGAACACGCCCCATATCAGGAAAGCCAGCGTCAGGAACGCGGCCACCCCGAACACGACGTAGTCGGTCACGGGCGGGCGATCTGCCTTCCCGACGACCGATTCTCCGGATACCTCAAGGGTTTCTTTCGACGCCACGCCCGGCCCGGTTTCCTCCGGGGCGTTGGCGCCGGCGTCATCAGCCGCCACGACGTTGTGGTCCGGCTTGTCGTCCTGCGTATCCATAGCCATAAGCACGCGCCGTCATAACCGTCGGCGCGACGCCTCCCTCCGACTCAGTTCGGCTCGTCCGTACAGGTTGAGCGGGAGCCTAAACCGTGGGTCAACGACCGCGAGCGGCGTTGTTGCGCTATGTGATCCATTCGGTGCCACTAACGTGTTTCGTTACGCAAAAGAGTTCTGCTATGGGACGGTACTCGCGGTGGGCGACGGCACAACCGTCACATCGGGAGCGCCGGTGATCACCCGATCACGCTCCGCCCAACGCACAGCGGGCCCCATGGCCAGGCCGGCGACCAGGAACAGCCCACCGAGCAGTAGCCAGCCCGCCGTGCCCCAACCGAGGATCAGTGTAGTGACGAGCAGCGGGCCGAGCATCCTCGCCACCGTGAACCCGGAGGTGAAGAAGCCCTGGTACTGGCCGTGCCGGCCGTCCGGGGCGAGGCCGAAGCTGATCTCCCAGGCGCCGCCCGCCTGCATCATCTCGGCCAGCGACTGCAACGCCGCCGCGCCGAGGAGGACGGTCACGGCGAGCAGCGCCGACGAGCCGAGCTCGGACGCGGCGAACACCAGGCAGGTCAACAGCAGGACCGCACCGGCGGCCCGCACCGACCGGGTGGCACTGTCCAGATCGGTCACCCGGCGGGCGACCCGCACCTGGAACACGACGATCGACATGGTGTTCAGCACGAGCAGCGCCGACACCGTCCACCCGGGAGCGTCCGTTCGTGACACGATCCACAGTGGAATGGCGAGCGTGATCATCGGGATGTGCAGCTGAAGCACCATGTTCAGCAACGAGATCACTGCGTACGGCCGGTCGCGCAGCACGGCCAGCGCGGGCTCGCCCTTCGGTCCGCGCGGTGTCGGCGCGACCACCGGCAGTCGCAGCAGGACCAGCGCGGAGGCCACGAAGCTCACGGCGTCCAGCGCGAACACCGCCAGGTAGCCGGCTTCCGTGTCCACCTGCAACGCGAGCCCGCCGAGTGCCGCGCCGATCGCGATGCCGCCGTTGATGGCCGCCGCCAGCACGGCCCGCACCTTCGTCCGCTCGGCCGCCTCCACCAGTCCGGCGAGCAGTGCCTGCCGCGCCGCCGTCAGCCCGCACTGGCTCGCCCCGTACAGGCTCGCCACCAGCACGAACGGCACGAACGACCGGACGAACAGGAACAGGACGAGCGCGCTCGCCGTGGCCAGCGCGAGGAGCATGGCCACGCCGCGCGGGCCCCTGCGGTCGGCCAGGTGGCCGAGCGGGACGCCGGCCAGGAACCCCACGGCCCAGCCGACCGTGAGACCGAACCCGACCTGCGTGGCGGACAGGTCGACGATGCGCGTGAAGTACAGCGCCGAGCAGACCAGGTAGCCGCCGAGCCCGATGGAGTCGGTGAGCTGTGCGATGGCCAGCACCCGCGGCGGTCCGGCAGGGGGCACGAATCTCATGGGGCAAATCTAGGGAGCGGATTGGCCGAGCACCAATGCCAATTCAGAACAACTCGGCTGGGCCAATGTTAGGGTCGGCCGGTGGACTTCCACGTGAGCCTGGCCGGGCCGGGCGACCTGGGCGCGCGGATCTACCGGCAGCTGCACGAGGCGGTCATCGACGGCCGACTCCGGGCGGGGGAGCGGTTGCCACCCACCCGTGAGCTCGCGAAACAGCTGGCCGTTTCGCGCAACACGGTCGCGCTGGCCTACGAACGGCTCACGGCCGAGGGCTTTCTCGTGGGGCGGGTGGGTGCCGGGACGTTCGTGTGCGCCACCCCGCCCGCGCCGGCCTCGGCGCAACCGGCCGCCGCCCGCGCCTTGTGGCAGGGAGTGTGGGCGCCTTCCGGGGTGTCGGGGACGCCGGAGTTCGACTTCCGGGTCGGCATCCCCGACCTGCACGAGTTCCCCATGGCCGTCTGGCGGCGGGTGCTCATGCGGGAGCTGCGGGAGCTGCCCCCGTCTTCGGCCGGCTACGGCGAGCCGGCCGGGCACGCCGGGCTGCGGGTGGAGATCGCGCGGCGGATCGGGGTGTCGCGGTCGGTGCGGGCCGACCCGGCGGACCTGATCGTCACGCAGGGCGCGCAGCAGGCGCTCGACCTGGTCGGCCGGGTGCTGGTGGCGCCGGGTGACGTGGTGGCGGTCGAGGAGCCGGGCTACCCGCCCGCGCGGGAGCTGTTCGCCTCGCTCGGCGCCGAGGTGGTGGGTGTGCCGGTGGACGCCGAAGGCCTGGTGGTGTCGGCCATCCCGGCGGCCGCGCGGCTGGTGTACACGACGCCGTCGCACCAGTTCCCGCTGGGCATGCCGATGTCGCTGGACCGGCGGGCCGCCCTGCTCGACCGGGCACACGGCCGCGACGCGATGGTGATCGAGGATGACTACGACAGCGAGTTCCGCTTCGCCGACCGGCCGCTCGAACCGCTGCACGCCTTGGATCGTGGCGACCGGGTGCTGTACGTGGGCTCGTTCTCGAAGACCATGCTCCCGATGCTGCGACTGGGTTTCCTGGTGGCGCCGGCGTCGCTGCGCACGTCGCTGCGGGCGGCCAAGCTGCTGACCGACCGGCACGGCGACCTCGCCACGCAGGGCGCTCTGGCCCGCTTCATGGCGGACGGGCTGTTCACGCGCCACGTGCGCCGGTCCGCGCGGGCGTACGCGGCGCGGCGGAACCTGATCCTGTCGGTCCTGGCCCGCGACTTCGCCACTCGGTTGACCGTGTTGCCCGCGACCGCCGGTCTGCATCTGACCGTGCGCCCGCTGGATTCGGTCGTTGTGCCGGCTCTGGTGGCGCGGGCGGTCGCGGCGGGCGTGTCGGTGGAGAGCCTCGGCGACTACTACGGCTTCGATGAGCCGGTGGCAGGTCTGGTGCTGGGTTATGGCTCGGTGCGCCTGTCGAGCATCGAGCCGGGCTTGCGCCGCCTGTCAGACCTGTGGTGACTCGTCGCGCGTGCTTACCGGCCGGTGGCGTAGCCCTGCTGGCCCCTCGGGTCGGCGGCCGCGCGGAGGATGCCGGTGGTGGTGTCGATGGAGACGGCTGACAGGCGGCCGAGCGACCATGGTTCGGCCACCGTGACGTGGTGGCCGCGGGCGGTCAGGGCGGCCCGCACGTCGGCCGCCACGCTGGGCTCGAGCACCAGCTCCGTGCCGGTCGTCCTCGGGTAGAACGACGACGGGAACGCCGTGGTGTGCCACGCCGGTGCGTCGATCGCCTCCTGGAGGTTCATCCCGTGCGCCGCGTGGTTGAGGAAGAAGCCCAGCTGCCACTGGTCCTGCTGGTCGCCGCCGGGGGTGCCGAACGACAGCAGTCGCCCGTCGCGCACGGCCATCGACGGGCTGAGCGTGGAGCGGGGGCGCTTGCCCGGCGCGAGCGAGTTCGGCAGGCCCTCCTCCAGCCAGAACATCTGCGCCCGGGTGCCCAGGCAGAAGCCGAGCGACTCGATGGCCGGCGAACTCTGCAGCCAGCCGCCGGACGGCGTCGCCGAGACGACGTTGCCGAACCGGTCGGCCACGTCCAGGTGACACGTGTCGCCGCGGGTGGTGCCCCGCGGGGACAGCGTCGGCTCGCCGATGCCCAGGCCCGTGCCGGGCGGGACGATGCCGCCCTCCAGGACCAGCGTGGGCAGCCGGCCGCGCCCCGGGGACAGCGGCTCGCCCGCCCGGTCGGTCACCAGGGCGGCGCGGGCGGCCGCGTACTCGGCGGAGAGCAGCTCGGCCAGCGGCACGTCCGGGTGGTCGCCGTAGTTGGCGTCGCGGTCGGCGAACGACAGCTTCGCGACCTCGGTCATCCGGTGGATCAGCTCGGCGCTGCCCGGCGCCGGCAGGTCGCCCATCGCCCGCAGCGCGGCCAGTTGCTGCAGCAGCACCGGTCCCTGGCTCCACGCGCCGACCTTGTGCACCTGCCAGCCGAACGCCTCGAGCCGCGCGGTCGGCTCGTAGCTCGGCCGCCAGCCCGCGCAGTCCGCGCCGGTGAGCAGGCCACTGTGCGGCTCGTCCGTGTCGTCGAACACCGTGTTCCGGCAGAACCGGTCGATCTCCTCGGCGACGAAGCCTTGGTACCAGGCGGCGATGGCCGCGTCGAGCTTCGCCTCGCGGTCGCCGGGCGCCGCCTCCGACTCGTCGACCAGCCGGCGGTAGGTGTTCGCCAGCGCCGGGTTGCGGAACAGCCGGCCGGCGCGGGGGACCGGCAGCCACAGACGCGCGGAGCTGGGCCAGTAACGGGTGAACAGCTCCTCGACCGTCTCGATGGTCGCGGCCGCCGGCTGGGCGATCGGGTGGCCGTGCTCGGCATAGCCGATGGCGAGGTCCAGCACGTCGCGCAGCGGCATGGTGCCGTGGTCGCGCAGCAGCGTCAGCCACGCGCCCACCGCGCCCGGGACCGCGGCGGCCAACAGGCCGGTGCCGGGGACCAGCGGCAGGCCGAGGTCGCGGAAGTGCTCGATGGTCGCGGCCGCCGGCGCCGTGCCCTGTCCACAGAGGACGGTGGGCGTCGGGTCGCCGGCCGTCGCCAAGATCAGCGGCACCTCGCCGCCCGGGCCGTTCATGTGCGGCTCGACGACCTGCAGCGTGAAGCCGGCCGCCACGGCCGCGTCGAAGGCGTTGCCGCCGCGCTCGAGCATCGCCATCCCGGCGGCGGAGGCGAGCCAGTGGGTGGACGCCACCATGCCGAACGTGCCGGCCAACTCCGGGCGTGTGGTAAACACCCGGACACGTTATCCGGTTCCCGCTGATTACGGCGTCTACTACCCCCTACGGGTATACTGGGCGGTTGGCGGGGCTGAACATGGCGAAAGGGCACTGGGATGCGGGGATACACGAACGACAAGGACGGCTACCTCAAGCGTCTTCGCCGCATCGAGGGGCAGGTGCGTGGCCTGCAGCGGATGGTCGAGAACGACGACTACTGCATCGACGTGCTCACCCAGATCTCGGCGGCCACCAAGGCGTTGCAGGCCGTGTCGCTCGGCCTGATGGACGAACACCTCCGGCACTGTGTGGCCCAGGCCCTGACCGACGGCGGCAAGGACGCCGACGAGAAGATCCGCGAGGCCAGCGAGGCCATCGCCAGGCTCGTCAAGAGCTAGCGCTCCGCGCCGGAAATCAGGCACATAGTTCGCCGGTCCAGCGAGTGCCGGGCCGGCGACACTGCGTTGCCGGCCAGCCCAAGTACGGTCAGTACGCCGACGCCGGCGCGGCACTGCCAGGAACCACCTCGATCACGACGGGCATCCACCGCCCTGGTTTGCGCGGCCTCTTACGCACCGCATTTCCGGCGCGGGGCGCTAGCGCACCCCACGGGGGCGGAACTGGATGCTGATCCGCGGGCCGACGGGTTTCGCCGTTTTGGGCACCGCGTGTTCCCAGGTGCGCTGGCAGGACCCGCCCATCACGATCAGGTCGCCGAGGCCGAGCGCGTACCGCAGCGTCTTGCCGCCGCCCCCGCGCGGGCGTAACAACAGCGCCCGCGGCGCGCCGACCGAGACGATCGCCACCATGGTGTCCTCGGTGCTGCCCCGGCCGATGGTGTCGCCGTGCCAGGCCACGCTGTCGCGTCCGTCGCGGTAGTAGCACAGGCCGGCCGTGCGGAAGGGCTCGCCGAGTTCGTCGGCGTAGTGCCTCGACAACTCCGTCCGTGCCTGGTCCAGGACCGGGTCGGGCAGCCTGGCCGACTCGTCGTAGAACGACAGTAACCGCGGCACGTCGACCACCCGGTCGTACATCTGCCGGCGTTCGGCCTGCCACGGGACCTCGCGGACCAGCTTCTCGAACAGCGAACCCGCGCCCGTGAGCCAGCCCGGTCGGACGTCGACCCAGGCGCCGTGGCTCAGTTCGGTGCGGCGGATCGGGGCCAGGGGACGCAGGCCGAGAGCGTCGTCGAGATCCAGGAGTGAGGCTTGCATGGCGGCAACAATACACCCTGATTCGAACAGGTGAGCTAAGCTCGCGGGGCGTACATGATGACCGCGACACCCAGTAGGCACAGCCCGGCGCCGGCGTAGTCCCACCGGTCGGGCTGGAACTTGTCGACCACCACGCCCCAGGCCAGTGACCCGGCCACGAAGACCCCACCGTAGGCGGCGAGCACTCGCCCGAAGTTGGGCTCCGGCTGGAACGTGGCCACGAACCCGTACGCACCCAGGGCGAGCACCCCGGCGGCGATCCACCAGAGCCCGCGCTCCTCGCGCCAGCCCTGCCACACGAGCCACGCCCCGCCGATCTCCGCCAGCGCGGCGAGGGCGAACAGCAGCAGCGACCGGGCAACGGTCACAGGTCGGTGACCGTGATCGCGCGGAACTGGGTCCTCGTGCCCGGGTCGTGGTTCTGCAGGCCCACGTGACCGCGCGGGCCGCGCGCCGGATCCGTGCTCGTGAAGTCGTTCACCAGCGTGCCGTTGAGCCACATCTCGTAGCGCTGCCCGACCACGCGGATCCGGAAGTCGTTCCACTCACCGACCGGGCGGGATGCCGCCGCGAGCGGCTCGGCGAAGTTGTAGATGGCCGAGGTCTTCTGCGGGTCGCCGTCCGGGTTGTCGTTGATCTGGACCTCGTAGCCCTGGTCGACCCCCACCCACGGGTCGTCGCCGGGATCGGGGAACCGCAGGAACACCCCGGAGTTGTCGGTCGCCGCGCTCACGCGCCACTCCAGCCGCAGCTCGAAGTCCGTGAACTCGCGCTCCGAGTACCAGAGCAGGCCCATGCCGTCGCGAGTGCGCAGCGTTCCGTCGACCACGTCGAAACCACCGGGACCCGCCTGGGACCAGCCGGCGAGCGTCCGGCCGTCGAACAACTCGAGCGATGACTGCGATGACTGCGATGACTGCGATGACTGCGATGACTGCGATGTCTCCGAGCACCCGGGCACGACCGCCACGATAGCGAGCGCGACGAGCACCGCGCCCGGGTGCCTGCCCACGACCGACTCTCCGTTCAGTTCGGGGCCGAAAGTTCCACGACGCCCTCGCGGTCGTGGATCTTCATGCGCGGAGGGCAATTGAGCCGTCTCGCACAGTAGAGACTTTTGCCCACGTTGCACAGAAGTTGGCCCAAGAATTTCAAAAGATCCCCCGTGGTTCGCGCTCCGGCTCGACGGGTACACCCTGACGCGATGACGTCGACGAAGGAGCGAGAAACCTGATGGCTGACCGTGTTTCCGCAGGTAAGCGGCCCCGTGTGGTCGTGGTCGGAACGGGCTTCGCGGGGTACCACTGCCTGCGGGCGCTGGAACGCCGGTTGCCGCCCGACGCGGCCGAGCTGGTGGCCGTGAACCCCACCGACTACATGCTCTACGTGCCACTGCTGCCCGAAGTGGTCGGCGGCACGCTCGACCCGCGGCGGGTGGCGGTGCCGCTGCGCACCAAGCTGCCGCGCACGCGGGCCGTGCTCGGCACGGTCGGCGGCATCGACCTCGCGGCGAAGACCTGCACGGTGGTCGACGTCGAGGGCCACAGCGGCCAACTGGCGTGGGACAAGCTCGTGATCACCTCGGGCAGCGTCACCCGCCTGCTGTCCATCCCGGGCGTCGCGAAGCACGCCAAGGGCTTCAAGTCGGTGGCCGAGAGCATCTACCTCCGCGACCACATACTGCGCCAGCTGGAGCTGGCCGAGCAGGCCGACGACCCGGCCGAACGCCGCGCGCGGACCACGTTCGTGGTGGTCGGCGCCGGATACACGGGCACCGAACTGGTGGCCCAGGGGCACCTACTGACCCGCGCCGCGCTCGCGCACCGCAAGGGACGGCGTTCCGAGGACGTCCGCTGGATCCTCGTGGACATGGCCGAGCGCGTGCTGCCGAACCTGTCCGAGCGCCTCTCCGGTCCCGCGCTGAAGATCCTGCGCGAGCGCGGTATCGAGGTGCGCCTGAAGACCAGCGTCGCCGAGGTCACGGAGAACTGCGTGCGCCTGACGGACGACACGGAGATCCCCGCGAGGACCGTCGCCTGGTGCGTCGGGGTGCGGCCGGACCCGCTGGTCGAACCGCTGGAGCTGCCGACCACCCAGGGCCGGCTGAACGTCGACGAGTTTCTGACGGTGCCCGGCCAGCCGGACGTGCTGGCGGCCGGCGACGTGGCCGCCGTCCCCGATCTGGTGAATCCCGGGGAGATCACCCCGATGACCGCGCAGCACGCGCAGCGCCAGGGGCGGGTCGCGGGGATCAACGTGGCGGCCGCCCTCGGTTTCGGGGAACGCCGACGGTACAGACATCGCGACCTGGGTTTCGTGGTGGACCTGGCGGGCGCCAAGGCGGTGGCCGATCCGCTGCACGTGCCGCTGTCGGGCTGGCCGGCGAAGGTCGTCACCCGCGGGTATCACCTGCTGGCCATGCCGGCCAACCGGCTGCGGGTCGCCCTCGACTGGACGGCGGATCTGCTCACCAGACGCCAGTTGGTCCACTTCGGACTCGTGCCGGGCCAGGGGGTGAGCCTCGCCGAGACCGACCGGGTGGCACCGAGTTTGGCCGATCGAGCCAAGGGGTAGTCGCGTTCGTAGATCGAGAGAGGGGAGCGGGAGATGCCATCGTCCATCGACGGCAAGCGGGTCGCCTTCCTGGCGACAGACGGGGTCGAGCAGGTCGAGCTGGACCGCCCTTGGCAGGCGGTCACCGACGCCGGCGGCCGGCCCGAGCTGGTTTCCCTTGAGGCCGGCGAGATCCAGGCGTTCAACCACCTGGACAAGAGTGACCGCAAGCGGGTCGACAGCACGGTCGGCGAGGTCGACCATGGTTCGTTCGACGCGCTCGTGCTGCCCGGCGGAGTGGCCAACGGTGACTTCGTCCGCGCCGACGACCGCGCCGTCCGGTTCGTGAAGGGCTTCGCCGACGCCGGCAAGCCGATCGCCGTGATCTGCCACGGCGGCTGGGTGTTGGCGGAGGCGGATGTGGTGCGGGGCAGGACGATGACGTCGTGGCCCAGCCTGCGGACCGACCTGCGCAACGCGGGCGCCACGTGGGTCGACGAGGAGGTCGTGACCGACAACGGGCTGGTCTCCAGCCGCAACCCCGGCGACCTGGACGCGTTCTGCGCCAAGGCGGTCGAGGAGATCGCGGAGGGCGTGCACGCCTGATGGTCAGCTTCGGCTACCGGGTTGCGGGCCAGTGCTCTGCCCCTCAGTGCCGGGGGTGTAGGCCCGCGTTGGGGCTGCCGAGGCCCGGGCAGTGCCTCAATATCGGGTGATTTGTTGCTCGATGTACTGACGCATGAACTCGACCAGTTCGGTCTCGAAGTCAGAGCACACCGCCCCCATGCATCCGGGCGAGGTGGGTTGCGCGCACGGCAGGACGCCCGCGAGGCCGGGCTGCCGTACCTGTCGGACGGTGAGTTGTCCAAGCAGGTGATCACCCGGGCCAAGGGCACGCCGGAGCGGGGATGGCTGTGCGAGGTGTCGGCGGTGGCGTTTGCAGCAGGCCCTGGCCGATCTGAACACCGCGTACCGCAACTTCCTCGCCTCGATCACTGGCAAACGCAAGGGCCGCAAGGTCGCGCCGCCGCGGTTTCGGTCGCGCAAGGACAACCGGCAGGCCATTCGGTTCACCAGGAACGCCCGGTTCGCGGTGCTGGGCAACGGTCGGCTGCGGCTGCCGAAGATCGGCGATGTGCCGGTTCGTTGGTCACACAGGCTCCCTGCCGAACCGTCGTCGGTGACGGTGATCCGGGATGCGGCGGGCCGCTACTTCGCCTCGTTCGTCGTGCAGACCACCCAGGACGAAACACTGCCATCGAATGAGTCGGAGGTCGACTCGGAGGTCGGTATCGACCTGGGCCTGACCCACTTCGCGGTCTTCTCGGACGGCACGAAGGTGGTTGCGCCGAAGTTCCTGCGACAGGCCGCGCGGAAGCTGCGTCGGTTGCAGAAAGCCCTGTCCCGCAAGACCAAGGGATCTAACCGCCGCGAGAAAGCCGTTGTGAAGGTCGCCAGGGCGCACGCCCAGGTGGCTGGCACCCGCCGGGATTTCCATCACAAGCTCTCGACTCAGATTATCCGCGACAACCAAGCGGTGTACGTCGAGGACCTGTGCGTGGTTGGCCTCGGCCGGACCAGGCTGGCGAAGTCCGTCCACGACGCCGGATGGGCATCGTTCGTGGGCATGCTGGAGTACAAGGCGGTCCGGTACGGTCGCACCTTCGCCCGGGTAGGCCGGTTCTTCCCGTCGACCCGGATGTGCTCGGCCTGCGGTCGGGTCAGCGACAAGATCGATCTGTCGTCAATCCGGTCGTGGGATTGCCTCTGTGGCAGCCACCACGACCGGGACCTCAACGCCGCCCGCAACGTGTTGGCCGCCGGACAGGCGGACAACTCAAACGACCGTGGAGTGCAGGTAAGGCCAGCAATCATGCTGGCACCGCGCGACGAAGCGGTAACCCACTCAGACGCCGCGCGATCCACACGCGGAGTGGAGGGAATCTCCGTCCTTGGGGTGGAGAGGATGTCAAACCCTCATGACCGAGCACAGGACGGGTTCCTCGAGTTCGCGAAGACCCGGGTGCTGCCGGCCCTCGCGGAGGCGGCCGGCTGAGCGTGGTCAGGGCTTCGGTTCGATGGTGTCACCTAGCACCGACAAAAACGGTCCTGGGACCCCTGGATTTAATTGTAGTCGCGAGCACCGACAATTCCGCACGGCCGGGCGCCGAGGCACGGCAGGGCGTCTGCGGCCCCGGCAACTCGGCTAGGGCCTGTCATGCCTGGAAGGCGTCGTTCCTGGCGCCCAACGTCTGGAAGGCGTCGTTCCAGGCATCCAGGCATCCAGGCATCCAGGGCACGCAGGTTGAGCGTCAGGCAGACTCGGTGAACTCCATGTGTTCGGTGGTCCAGGCGGCTGCCTGCTCGGTCGGCGTCAGGCCGATGCCCGGTCGGTCGGGGACCACCATGCGCCCCTCACGGACCTCCAGGCGTTCGTTGAACAGCGGCTCCAGCCAGTCGAAGTGTTCGACCCAAGCGGTGCGGGGGTAGGCGGCCGCCAGGTGGACGTGCAGCTCCATGGCGAAGTGCGGCGCCATGGCCAGTCCTTTGTGGTCGGCCAGCGCGGCGACCCGCAGGAACGGTGTGATGCCACCGACCCGTGGCGCGTCCGGCTGGATGAAGTCGCTCGCGTCCAGTTCCATCAGGCGCCAGTGCTCGGCGACGCTGGTCAGCATCTCGCCGGTCGCGATCGGCGTGTCGAGGGCCGCGGCGAGCGCGGCGTGGCCCTCGGCGTCGTAGGCGTCGAGCGGCTCCTCGATCCACACGAGGTTGAACCGCTCCAGGACCCGTCCGACGCGGATCGCGGTGGGGCGGTCCCACTGCTGGTTGGCGTCGACCATCAGGGGGACGCTGTCGCCGAGCCGGCTGCGGATGGCGCCGAGCCGTTCGAGGTCGGCGGCCGTGTCCGGCTGACCCACCTTGATCTTGATGCCGCCGATGCCCTGCGCCAGCGCGCGCTGAGCGTTGTCGATCACCTCGGGCAGCGGCGTGGACAGGAATCCGCCGGAGGTGTTGTAGCAGGACACCGAGTCCCGGTAGGAGCCGAGCAGCTTGGCCAGCGGCAGCCCCGCGCGCTTGGCCTTCAGGTCCCACAGCGCCACGTCGAGCGCGGCGATGGCCTGCGTCGCCAGCCCGCTGCGGCCGACCGACGCGCCCGCCCACACGAGCTTCTCCCAGATCTTGCCGGTGTCGTTCGGGTTCTCGCCGAGCAGCAGCGGCGCGATCTCCTTGGCGTGGGCGAACAGGGCGGGCCCACCCGCCCGTTTCGAGTAGCTGAAACCGAAGCCCTCGTGCCCGTCGGATGTGCCGATCTCGGCGAACAGGAATGCCACCTCGGTCAGCGGCCGCTGCCGTCCGGTGAGCACCTTCGCGTCGCTGATGGGCTTGGCGAGGGGGAGGAAGATCAACGAAAGTCGGACCCTGTCTATGCGCACACGATCAACTCTACCGTGGTGTACATTCGTACATGTACAAACGTACAAGAGAGGTGCGCATGCCGTATTTGTCCCTGCTCGTGGCCATCGCGTTCGAGGTGGTGGCCACCAGCCTCCTGAAGTCCACCGACGGGTTCAGCCGCCTGTGGCCGACGCTCGCCTGCCTCGGCGCCTACGCCGGGTCGTTCGCCGCGCTCTCGGTGGCCGTCCGGCAGGTGCCGGTCGGCGTCGCGTACGCCATGTGGTCGGGCATCGGCACGGCGGCCATCGTGGCGATCGGCGTCGTCTTCCTCGGCGAGTCACTGAGCGTCGGCAAGGTGGTCGGGGTGGCCCTGGTGATCGGTGGCGTGGTGCTGCTCAACGCGGGCGGTGCGCATTGACCGCGCGACGGGATCCGGAAGGCCGGCGGCGCGTCATCGTCGAGGCTGCCATGCGGGCGATCGCCGAGGTCGGCGTCGGCAATGTGACCCACCGGCGGATCGCCGCGGCGGCGGGTGTCCCGCTCGGCTCGACCACCTATTACTTCCCGACCCTCGACGACCTGGTGACCGCGGCCCTGCGGGAGGCGACCGAGTCGGCCCGCGCGGGCCTGGAGGCTTGGGCCGAGGAGTTGACGGTCAGCCGGGACCTGCCGGCCACGGTCGTCGACCTGGCCGGCCGCTACGTGGCCGACCGGGACCAGGCACTCCTCGAGTACGAGGTCTACCTGGCGGCCGCGCGCACCCCGGAACTGCGACCGGTGGCCCGGCTGTGGATCGACGGCCTGCGCGGCATCTGCGCCCGCTTCGCCGGCCCGGACCGCGGGTTCGCGCTCGCCGCTCTGATCGACGGTGCCCTGCTCCAGGCCCTGGTCACCGGCGAACCGCTGGACGAGGCCGGGTTGCGGGCCGGCGTCACCGCGCTGCTGTGAGCGCGTCGAGCGCGGCCTGTGAGTCGGGATCCGCCGCTCGGTAGATCACCAGGCGGCAGTCCGGGTTCTGCAACGAGGAGAGCACTTCGTACTGGATGGTGAGCGGGCCGACGTCCGGGTGCAGCAGCCGCTTGTCCCCGCGCCCGTTCAGCTTCACGTCCCGCAGCGCCCACAGTCGGGCGAACTCCTCGCTCTGTGCGAGCAGCGAGTCGATCAGCTCGGCCAGGGCCGTGTCGTCCGGGTGGGCCGCCCACGCGGCGCGCAGGTCGGCGATGCCCTCGCGGATCACCTGCTCGCGGTCCAGGTAGAACGTGCGCATCCACGGATGCAGCAGGCATAGCCAGATCCCGTTGCGCTGCTCGTCGGGCACGTCGTCGTAGTCGAGCATCAGCCCGACCATCTCGGTGTTCCACGCGAGGATGTCGTTGCGGTGGTTGATCACGATGGCGGGCAGCGGCGACAGGTCGTGCACCAAC
Source organism: uncultured Actinomycetota bacterium (assembly GCA_963826035.1). Classification (GTDB taxonomy): domain Bacteria; phylum Actinomycetota; class Actinomycetes; order Mycobacteriales; family Pseudonocardiaceae; genus Actinophytocola. Next base: position 547,160 of record CAWGVZ010000015.1, read on the forward strand.
TGCGCCAGCGGGGCGGCGAGCTGGGTCTTGGCCACCCGGTTCGCCGGCCGCTGCCGGGCCAGGTCGAACAGGTAGTCGCGTTCGTCCTCGCTGAGGCGCAGCGCGTTCGCGAGCGCGGCCAGGACGTCGGCCGACGGACGCAGGCCGCGGCCCTGCTCCAGCCGGACCACGTAGTCGACGCTGACGCTCGCGAGCTCCGCCACCTCCTCCCGGCGCAGGCCGGGGGTTCGCCGCTGCCGGCCGCGGTCGGGCAGGCCGACGTCGCCGGGGGTCAGCCGCTCCCGGCGGGTCCGCAGGAAGGCCGCCAGTTCCTGGGTCGCATCCACCGTCGCACTCATCATCGCCGATCTTACGGCTGGGTGGGACCGGCCGTCCCATGATGAGCTCTCCCTGATGCGCGACGCGGTGCCGGCCCAGGCTGGTGGCATGACTCAGAGATCACTCGACACCTACCGGCTGCTCGGCCGCTCCGGGCTGCGCGTGTCGCCGTTGTCGCTCGGGACGATGACGTTCGGCAGCGACTGGGGCTGGGGCGCCGATCGAGACGAGTCGCGCCGGATGTTCGACACCTACGTCGACCGGGGCGGCAACTTCGTCGACACGGCCAACCAGTACACCAACGGCACGTCCGAGCAGTTGGTCGGCGAGTTCGCGGCCGACAAGCGCGAGCAGCTGGTCATCGCCACCAAGTACACACTCACGCGCCGGCCGGGCGACCCGAACTCGGGCGGCAACCACCGCAAGAGCATGGTCGCCTCGGTCGAGGCGAGCCTGCGCCGGCTGAACACCGAATACCTCGACCTGCTCTACCTGCACGCCTGGGACGGCACGACGCCCGTCGAGGAGGTGCTCCGGGCCATGGACGACCTGGTCCGCGCGGGCAAGGTGCTCTACGTCGGGATCTCCGACACGCCCGCCTGGCAGGTCTCGCGCATGCAGGCGATCGCCGACCTGCGCGGCTGGTCCCCGCTCGTGGCGCTGCAGATCGAGTACAGCCTCATCGAGCGGACGGTCGAACGCGACCTCATCCCGATGGCCGCGGAGATGGGCCTCGGCGTGATCCCGTGGTCCCCGCTGGCGAGCGGGGTGCTGGTGGGCAAGTACAGCCAGGCCGACCTGAACCATGACGGCGGCGGATCGGCCGAAGGGACCCGCAAGGACGTGGCCGCGGGCAACGGCTCACTCACCGCCCGCGGCCTCGGCATCGCCGAGGTGGTGAAGGAGGTGGCCGCCGAGCTGGGTGTCACGCCGTCGCAGGCGGCGATCGCGTGGACGCTCGTGAACCCGGCGGTCACGGCGCCGATCATCGGCGCGCGCACGCTGGCCCAGCTGGAGGACAACCTGGGGGCGCTGGACGTGCGGTTCACCGACGACCAGCTCGCCACCCTGGCGCAGGCGAGTGCGGTCGACCTCGGCTTCCCGCACGAGTTCCTGGCCCGCCCGTTGACTCGCGGCGTCACGTTCGGCGAGGTGAAGATCGAGGGCGTGACCGTCTGATGAGGATCGTCGTGATCGGCGCGACCGGCACCGTCGGTCGCGCCGTGACCGAGGCGCTCACGGTCAACGGCCATGAGGTCGTGGCCGCGTCGCGGTCGGGCGCCGTTCGAGTGGACCTGGTCGACCCTGCGTCGATTGCGGCGATGTTCACCGCCGTGTCCACTGTGGACGCTGTGGTGAGCTGCGCGGCCAGTACGGCGCTGGCCCGCCAGGTCGGTCACGCTGACAGCTGGCGATGCCCTGAATGAGGCATTGACGACGCTCACCGTCCCGAAGGGGGCATTCAGGCATCGCGCCACGTGCCGACGACCACCGTGCAGGTCGCGCGTTCTACAGGGACAGTCGGGCGCGGCGTGGGGGCCATGCCTGGAACGACGCCTTCCTGACGTTCGGCGTCAGGAAGGACGCCTTCCAGGCATTGAGGGGCCGAACCGCCGCGGGACCTTTGGTACTAGCCGCCGAACAGGGGCAGTATCGACTTGATCGTCTGGTACAGCGCGTAGACCAGCGGGATGCCGACGATCAGCCAGGAGACGGCCAACCTGGCCGACTGACCGGCCGGAGCGGACTCGGGCTGGGTCACGGTTACCTCCTCCCGGACGAGCTGGACCCGTCCGCTTCTGCGGCCGCCTCGGCGAACGCGTCGGTGTGGCCGCTCTCATGGAAGCGCGCGGCCACCGGGCGCACCAGCAGGTTCGCCACGAAGCCGACGGCCAGGACGCCGACCATGGTGAACAGCGCCGGACGGTAGTTCTCGGCGACCAGCTCGCCGGGCGTGCCCTGCGCGTCGAGGAAGCCGTTGATGATCAGCGGCCCGGCGATGCCGGCGGCCGACCACGCGGTCAGCAGCCGGCCGTGGATCGCACCGACCTGGTAGGTGCCGAACAGGTCGCGCAGGTACGCGGGGACCGTCGCGAAACCCCCGCCGTAGAAGGAGAGGATCACAGCGGCGAGCAGCACGAAGATCGCGGTCGACGTGCTGCCGACGACGGCGAGCAGCGCGTAGAGGACCATGCCGACACCTAGGTACATCATGTACGTGGGCTTGCGGCCGATGAAGTCCGATGTGGACGACCAGACGAACCGGCCGGCCATGTTGAAGATCGACAGCAGGCCGACGAACGCGGTGGCCGCGGTCGCCGCCACGGTCGACGTGCCGCCGTCGCGGAAGAAGTCCTGGATCATCGGGCTGGCCTGCTCGAGGATGCCGATGCCGGCCGTCACGTTGCAGAACAGCACTGTCCACAGCATCCAGAACTGCGGTGTCTTGATCGCGTTCGCCGCGGAGACGTTCGACGTGGTCACAAGCGGCTTGGCCTTGAGCTTCGCCGGGTCGAACCCGGCCGGCGTCCACCCGGGCGCGGGGACCTTCACGTTGAACACGCCGAGCATCATCACCAGGAAGTAGACGATGCCGAGCGTGAGGAACAGCTTCGCCACGGCGTCGCCCGAAGCGACCGAAGTGGACACCGAGGCGTCGTAGTTCGGGTCGTACAGGGACATCAGCTGCCGGGACAGCGGCGAGGCCACCAGCGCGCCGCCGCCGAAGCCCATGATGGCCATGCCGGTGGCGAGGCCGGGCCGGTCGGGGAACCACTTGATCAGCGTGGACACCGGCGAGATGTAGCCGATGCCCAGGCCGATGCCGCCGATGAACCCGTAGCCGAGGTACACGAGCCACAGCTGGGTGGTGGCGATTCCGAGCGAGCCGATCAGGAAGCCGGACGCCCAGAAGCACGCGGACGTGAACATGGCGGCGCGGGGCCCGACCCGTTCGACCCAGGTGCCCATCACGGCGGCTGCGACCCCGAGCATCACGATGGCGATCGAGAAGATGATCCCGATGGCCGTGAGGCTGGTGTCGAAGTGCGCGACGAGCGCGCTCTTGTAAACACTGGTCGCGTAGGCCTGACCGATGCACAGGTGAATGGCCAGTGCGGCCGGGGGAATCAGCCAGCGGCTGTACCCGGGCGTTGCCACCGTGTGTTCGCGGTCGAGGAACGACAGCGCCAAGACGCACCTCCGTGTGCCGTCCGGTAGAGCATGCCACGCATGAGTCCTGAGTGGACCGGACGCGCCGAGATGCCGCGTCTCGTGCGCAAGCTAGCGAGACCGTACTGAGCAAAGTGGTTGAGGGTCAAAGCATTCTGGTGAATGACGTCATAACTGATATTTATCGAGTCCGTTATAGGAACTTCTTGAGCAATTGGTCCAGCTCGGCCTGCATGTTCACCCTGTGGGACGCGTCCAACATGGCGCGGGCGAGCATGGGTTCCGGGTCGCGATCGGCCAGGACGAGGCCCACCTGGTTGGTCAGCCGGGGCCGGTTGAGCGGCACGATGGTGAGCCCATCCGGCACGCCGAACAGGTAGAGCCAGGCGTGCGCCACGACGCTCGACCACTTGCCGGTCGCGACGTGCGCGTAGATGGCCGACACCGTGTCGGTCTCGACCGCGGCTGTGACGGTCACGCCGGCCTCGGCGAAGTTGCGGTCCAGGATCCGCCGGTTCTGCATGGAGGCCGCCAGCAGGCACAGCGGCTCGTCGACCAACTCGCTCCAGCCGACCGACTCGCGATCGGCGAACTTGCTGGTGGCCGGCGTGAGCAGCAGGTACCGCTCGCGGTAGAGAGGCACCACCCGAACGGTGCCGAGCGGCTCGCCGTCGACGTAGGTGAGCCCGATGTCGAGGTCGAACTCCGCCAGCCGGTGCACGATCTCCCGCGACGACAGGGACTCGATGGAGATCCGGACCTGCGGGTGGTCCTCCACCAGCGGCGCGGTCAGCAGCGACGCCACCGTGAGCGCCGTGGGGATGGCGCCGATCCGCAGCACCCCGGACAGCCCGCCGCGCATGCTCGCCAGCTCGTGGCGCAGCGCGTCCTGCTCGGCCAGGATGCGGTGCGCCCACAGCAGCACCTGTTTGCCCTCGGGGGTGAAGCCCTCGAACCGTTGCCCGCGTTGAACGATCTGGACGTCGAGCTCGGCCTCGAGCTTGCGGATGGCGGCGGAGAGCGCCGGCTGGGAGACGTGGCACGCTTCCGCCGCCCGACCGAAGTGCCCCTCCCGCGCGAGCGCGCTCAGGTACTCCAGCTGGCGCAGCAACATGTACGAAGCGTAGGACCGTTCGGGTTGTCTCGCTGCGGCGAGGGGTCGAAGGTGGAATGACCTTTCGTCGTTGTCGAGGAGGTTCGTCCCATGTCGTCCCTGCCGTCTCGTGGGATCCGGCTGGTGGCCACGGCGCTGGCCGCCGGCACCGCTGTCGGGTTGTTCGGATCGTCGGCCGCCGCCGTGCCGCCCGCCGGTGACTCGGCCATCCGTGATGTCGTGCTCGCCGTGCACGGCGGCGCGGGATCGCTGCCGCGCGGCAGCATCTCGCCGGAACAGGAGAAGGCCTACCGCGACGGGTTGACCGCCGCGCTGCGGGCCGGGGGAGAGGCGCTCGCGCAGGGCCGGCCGAGCCTGGACGCCGTGGAGGCGGCGGTCCGGGTGCTGGAGGACGACCCGAACTTCAACGCCGGCAAGGGCGCGGTGTTCAACACCGACGCCGAGCACGAACTGGACGCGTCGATCATGAACGGCGCCGACCTGCGATCCGGCGCGGTCGCCGGGGTGCACAACACGAAGAACCCGATCTCGTTGGCACGCATGGTGATGGAGAAGTCGAGGCACGTGCTGATGGCCGGGGAGGGCGCCGACCAGTTCGCGCTGGAGAACGGTGTCCCGTTCACCACGCAGGACTACTTCTTCACCGAGCGGCGCTGGAAGGCGTTGCTGGACGCGAAGAACCCGGACGCCGCGGCGACCGAGGGCGGCGGCACGGTCGGGGCGGTGGCCGTGGACGGATCCCGCAACGTCGCGGCCGCCACGTCGACCGGCGGGTTGACGAACAAGCTGGTCGGCCGGGTGGGCGACTCACCGATCGTCGGCGCCGGCACGTACGCGAACAACCGGACCCTGGCGATCTCCTGCACGGGCACGGGTGAGGTGTTCATCCGCGGCGTGGCGGCATACGACATCTCGGCGCTCATGGAGTACACCCGCGCGCCCGTGCAACGCGCGGCGGCGAGGGTGATCACGGAGAAGATCCCGGCACTGGGCGCGACGGGCGGCGCGATCGCCCTCGACCCGCGTGGCGTCCTGGCCACCCCGCACAGCACCAACGGCCTGATCAACGCCTACCTCACCCGAGACGGCCGCGTCGTGACCCGCATCTACGACGACGAGACCCCGGTTCGGTAGTGAGCGTGAGCGGGAGTGACGGAGCGGACGCCGTCTGGACTGACGAAGCGCGCGCAGGCGCGCCAGCGCCGAGCACGTGAGGAGGGAAGACGGCGTGCTAGCGGAGGAGCGGAGCGAACCATTCAACACTGCGGTACTCGTGATTGCCGACGACCTGACCGGCGCGAACGCGACGGCCGCCGGGTTCGCGCGGGCGGGTCTGCGGGCCGTGACGGTCGGCGCCGGGCAGGACCCGGCCGGGTTCGCCGCGCGGTTCGACGTGGTGGTGGTGAGCACGGACGGGCGCCACCACCCGCCGCGGGATGCGGCCGGCCGGATCGACGCACTCGTGCGGGCCGGCTGGCCCGCGTCGCTCGTCTGCAACCGGATCGACTCCACGCTGCGTGGCAACGTCGGCGCGTCGACCGCCGCCGTGCTGCGCGCCGTGCGGGAGCTGTCGGGCCGGCGGGCGGTGGCGCTGTGCGCGCCGGCCCACCCGGCGGCCGGCCGGCAGACGGTCGAGGGCCACCAACTGCTCGACGGCATCCGGTTGGAGGAGACCGAGCTGGCCGTCGACCCGCGAGCGCCGGTCACCACCTCCGACGTCGGCGCCCGGCTCACCGCGCAGGCCGAGTTGCGGGTGGGGCACCTGCCGCTGTCGGCCGTCACCGGGGATCCCGCCGAGCTGGCCCGGCTGGTCCGCGCCGTCCTCGCCGACGAGGTCGACGTGGTGGTGGCCGACGCACTGACGGCCGGTCACCTCGGCCGCGCGGCGGCCGCCGCGGTGGCCGCGGCCGGCACGGAGATCACCCTGGTCGGCGTGGACTCGGGGCCGGGCTCGGTCGCGCTGGCCGGTGCCCTGGGGCTGACCGGCCGGGCCACCGGCGCACCGCTGCTCGCCGTGTCCGGCTCGGTCACCCAGCTCACCAGGACCCAGCTCGCCCGGCTCCGCGCCGAGCACCCGGTGACGGTCGTCCCGGTGGTTGGCGGGGTGGTGCCCGACGTCGGCGCGACGGCCGACGCACTCGACCGGGCGATGGCGGCGGCCGGCGCCGGTGACGTCGTGCTGCTGGCCACCGTGCTGGCCGACGGTGACGTGGTGCCGATCAGCGGGCGCGACGCCGAGCGGCTGCCCACCGAGCTGGCCCGCGCGGTCCGCCGGGTGCTGGAACGACATCCGGTCGACGGCCTGTTCGCCACCGGCGGCGACGTCAGCGCCGCGCTGTTCGCCGAGCTCGAGGCCGGCGGCGTGGACGTGGCCGACGAGATCGTTCCGCTGGCCGTGGCCGGTACCTTCGTCAGTGGCCCGTGGGCCGGCCTGCCGGTCGCCACGAAGGGCGGGCTGGTCGGCGACGCCGGCACGACCGTCGTCTGCCTCGAGTACCTGCGCCGGATGGCCGACGCGACCCGTCGCCACGTCCGGTCGATCTAGAGGCGTGCCCTCTTAATCCCGCACCGCGCACCAGGAGGAGAGATGAGCAACCCCGTCCTCGCCGTGACTCTCGGCGACCCGGCCGGTATCGGCCCGGAGATCACCGCCCGCACCCTCGCCGAGGTGGCCGGGCAGCCGGGCCACCACGGTGTCGCGGTCGGCGACGCGGCCGCGCTGCGCCGCGGGGCCGAGTCGGCCGGGCTCGACGTCGAGGTGCGGGAGGTGGCCGACCTCGGGGTGGCGCCGGCCGGCCCCGGCGTGATCGACGTCCTGGACACGGGCGTGCTCGGTGCCGACCTGCCCGCCTGGGGCGCGGTGGACGCGCGGGCCGGCCGGGCCGCGGTCGCGGCCATCGAGGTGGCCACAAAGACGGCCATGTCCGGCGCGGCGGCCGGCATCGTCACCGGGCCGATCAACAAGGAGGCCATCTGGCAGGCCGGTTCGAAGCACCTCGGGCACACGGAGATGCTCGGCGAGCTGACCGGCGTCACCCGCCAGGACACCATGTTCGTCGTGCGCAACACGGCGGTCGAGGGCCACCATCTGCGGATCTTCTTCACCACCCGGCACGTGTCGCTGCGCAGGGCGCTCGACCAGATCACCCGCGAGTCGGTTGGCCGGTCCATCCGCGAGGCGGTCACCGCGCTGCGCGTGTTCGGGGTCGACGCGCCACGGCTGGCGGTCGCGGCCATCAACCCGCACGGCGGCGAGAACGGCGCGTTCGGCGACGAGGAGATCGTCCACATCGGACCCGCGTGTGACGACGCGCGCACCGAGGGGCTCGACGTGTACGGACCGGTGCCGGCCGACTCCGTGTTCCACCAGGGGCTGACCGGCCGCTTCGACGGCGTGCTGTCCCAGTTCCACGACCAGGGTCACATCCCGGCGAAGACCTACGACTTCGACGGCACCATCTCGGTCACCGTCGGCCTGCCGATCCTGCGCACGTCGGTCGACCACGGCACGGCGTTCGACATCGCCGGCACCGGGAAGGCCAACCACGGCACCATGCTGTCCGCCTACCTGGCGGCCGTCGACTACAGCCCGTTCGCCCCGGCGATCCGCGCAACCTACGGCTGACGGAGTCACACCTCCATCCGGCGAGTCCCACGTTCACGCCACGCGAGTCCCACGTTGGGACCTGGCGAGTCCCACGTTGGGACCTGGCGAGTCCCACGTTGGGACCTGGCGAGTCCCACGTTGGGACCTGGCGAGTCCCACGTTGGGACCTGGCGAGTCCCACGTTGGGACCTGGCGAGTTGAGGTTCGCGGACACACCTCGCGGGGCGCCGAAGGTGGGACTCGCCGGTTCTGAACGTGGGACTCGCCGGTTCTGAACGTGGGACTCGCGTGTTCTGAACGTGGGACTCGCGGGGTTTTGGTTGTGCTACTGGGTGAGGCGGATGGGGTTGACGATGTCGGCCGTGATGGTCAGCAGCATGACCGCGCCGCCGAGCAGCACCAGTACGAGCGTGACGGTGGTCAGCCTCGTGTAGTCGACCGGCGCCGCGGCCGTCTTGCCCCGGCGTTGGCGCAGCCAGTTGCGGACCCGCTCGTACCAGATGACCGCCAGGTGACCGCCGTCCATGGGCAGCAGCGGCAGCAGGTTGAACACGCCGAGGAAGAAGTTGAGGCTGGCGAGCATCAGGAAGAACAGCTGCCACAGCCCGGCCTCGACCGCCTCGCCGCCGATGCGGCTGGCGCCGACCACGCTGATCGGCGTGTTCTCGTCGCGCTCGCCGCCGAAGATGGCGGTCACCACGGCGGGAATGCGCTCCGGGAACTCGATGAGCCGCGCGATGGTCTGGCTGAACATGTCACCGGAGAACGACGCGGTGGCGCCGACCCCGGCGAGCGGGCCGTAGTCGAACTCGGTGGCCACCGAGACGCCGGCCACGCCGACCGCCGCCACCTCTTCCTGGCCGTCGGTCGTGGTGACCGGGCGGTCCACCCGCGGCACGTCGACCGTCAGCCGCAGCCGCTCGTCGCCTCGCTGGACGTCGAACACCGTCGGGCCGCCCGCCTCGCGGACCGCGGCCACCATGTCCGTCCAGGTGGGGGTGGCGGTGCCGTCGACGGCCAGCACCTGGTCGCCCGGCCGGATACCGGCGGCCTCCGCCGGGCCGACCGTGCCGGGTTCGCACGTGGGGGCGGCGGCCAGTTCCTCGGCCGTCCGCGCGTCCGTGACGCAGGACGACACGGTCGACACCACGGGCTTCTCGCTCAGGTTCGGCAGCCCGAGCGTCACGGCCATGGCGTAGAGCAGCAGGAACGCCAGCGCGAAGTGCGAGATCGGCCCGGCCAGCATGACCGCGCTGCGCTTCCACGTCTTGTAGCGCCACATGGCGCGGCGCTCCTCGTCAGGCGTCAGCTCGTCGAGGTTGGTGAGGCCGGCGATGTCACAGAACCCGCCGATCGGCAGCGCCTTGAGCCCGTACTCGGTCTCGCCGCGGCGGAAGGAGAAGACCGTGGGCCCCCGGCCGACGAAGTAGCGCCGGACCTTCATGCCGAAGATCTTGGCCACCCCCAGGTGACCGGCCTCGTGCAACGCCAGCGAAAGGCAGATGCAGAGCGCGAACAGAATCACGCCCAGGATGTTGACGATCACGTGCCAGCCCCTCCCGTTGCCGGGAGCCTACGCAGCGGCTGTGAAACCCGGGTTCAGGCGAGCCGGTCCTGGTGCCCGGTCTCGGTCGACTCGAGTGCGGTGAGCACCTGATGGGGCGACCAGGCCAGCTCGGGCTGGTGGTCCAGGCGGAACTGCTGTGCGGGGGTGAGCTGGTGGACCGTCAGCCGGGGGCCGATCTTGACGATCAGCAGCGCGCCGGCGCGGATCACGGCCTCGTCGTAGTCCTGGAGCGCGGCGATCGTGGGGCCGAGGTTCTGCATGAGGTTCGCGGTGATGGTCGCGTCCTGGGCGTGGACCAGCTGTGACTCGACCGCGTGCATGGCGGTCGCCGCGAGGTCTTGGGCGGCCGGCGAGCCGGTGAACCGGGCGCCCATGCGGCGGAACCAGGAGCCGTGGACCGGGTCGTCCCGTTCGGTGATTTGAACGCCGGCCGAGGCGAGCAGTAGCTCGACGGCGGCCTCGACCCGCTGGCTGCCGGCCGCGTCGGACAGGTAGACGGTCACCGGGATGGCGGCCGGCGGTGCGGTGGGCCGGACGGGTCCGGAGTCAGCGGAGCGGGTATCCGCCCATCCCGGGGCCGCCCGGGCCGCTCCGGCATCGAACGGCGCGTGGTGCTCGAGTTCGAACGGCGGCGCGTAGCCGGACTGGATGGCGTCTGGCGGAAGGGACTGATCCGTCCACCCCTCCATCCACCCCGGGGCATCGTGCCCGGTGGCGGGCACGATGGGCAGGTCGTCGGTGAAGCGCCGCCCCACGTGCCGCGACTCGGCGTCCAGCAGCGGCCGGAGGATGCGCACCAGCTCGGCCAGCGGGAGCGCGAACGCCTCGTCCGCGCCGGCCACTCGGTCGACAGCGCCGCTCAGCGCCAGCCCGGTGTCGTCCGACGCGGCCCCGTACCTGCTGATCTCGTCGGTCAGCACGGCCAGCGGGTCGGCCGTGTCCGGATGGCCGGCGACCAGCGCGTGCAGGTCGCGGAACACCAGGTCCTCGGCCGTGATCGGCCGGTGCCGGGCTCCCGCCAGCAGCTGCCGCATCCAGTCGGTCAGCAGTGCGGCGGCGGCCTCGCCGTCCGAGTCGGACCTCGCCATGTCGCCCTCCCGCCGCGGCCGCCTCCATGGTCACACAGCGACCGCCGGGGTGTCAGGCGGCCAGGGTGTCGAGGATCTGCTGGCCGTACTTGGCCAGCTTGTTCTCACCGACGCCGTTCACCGAGCCCAGTTGGTCGAGCGTGGTGGGGGGGTCGGTGGCGATCTGCCGCAGCGTCGCGTCGTGGAAGATCACGTATGCCGGCACGCCCTGTTCCTTGGCCATGGCCGCCCGCCAGGCGCGCAGCCGCTCGAACACCGGCTTGGCCTCGGCCGGCAGCTCGGCCACCGCGGCGCCCGCCTTGGCCCGGCTCGACGACTTGGACGCGCGTTTCGGCTCGTGGCGCAGCCGGACCTCGCGCGTGCGGCCGAGCACGTCGGCGCTCGCGTCGGTCAGCACCAGCGTGCCGTGGTCGCCCTCGACCGTCAGCAGGCCCTGAGCGAGAAGCTGGCGCACCACGCCCCGCCACTCGGACTCACCCAGCTCGGTGCCGATTCCGAACACCGTGAGCGTCTGGTGGTTGAACTGCGTCATCTTGGCCGTGGTGCGTCCCAACAGAATGTCGACCACGTGCCCGACGCCGAACTTCTGCCGGCGTTCCTTGTCGAGCCGGAACACGGTGGACAGCACCTTCTGCGCGGGAATCGTGCCGTCCCACGACTCGGGCGGCGCCAGGCACGTGTCGCAGTTGCCGCACGGCTCGCCGTCCTGGCTGAAGTAGTTGAGCAGCTGCACCCGCCGGCACTCGACCGTCTCGCACAGCGCGAGCATGGCGTCGAGGTGGACGCCGAGCCGGCGGCGGTGCGCGTCGTCGCCCTCGGAGGTGGCGATCATCTTGCGCTGCTGCACCACGTCCTGCAGGCCGTAGGCGAGCCAGGCGGTGGACGCGAGCCCGTCGCGCCCGGCGCGGCCGGTCTCCTGGTAGTAGCCCTCGACCGACTTCGGCAGGTCGAGGTGGGCGACGAACCGCACGTCCGGCTTGTCGATGCCCATGCCGAACGCGATGGTCGCGACGATCACCATCGAGTCTTCGCGCAGGAACCGCGACTGGTTGGTCGCGCGGGTCCGCGAGTCGAGGCCGGCGTGGTAGGGCAGCGCCTTGATCCCGTTCTGCACGAGGAACGCGGCCGTGCGCTCGACCGACGCGCGGGACAGGCAGTAGACGATGCCGGCGTCGCCATCGTGCTCGGCGCGCAGCAAATCGAGCAGCTGCTGCTCCGGCTTGTTCTTGGCGACGATCCGGTACTGGATGTTGGGCCGGTCGAAGCTCGACACGAAGTGCCGCGCCTCGGTCAGGTTGAGCCGGTGGGCGATCTCCTTGCGCGTGGCGTCGGTGGCCGTGGCGGTCAGCGCGATGCGCGGCACGGTCGGCCAGCGCTCGTGCAGCGCCGAGAGCGCCAGGTAGTCGGGCCGGAAGTCGTGGCCCCACTGGGCGACACAGTGGGCCTCGTCGATGGCGAACAGCGAGATGGTGCCCCGGTCGAGCAGGCGCAGCGTGGAGTCGACCTTCAGCCGTTCCGGCGCGAGGTAGAGCAGGTCGAGGTCGCCGGCGAGGAACGCCTCCTCGACCTGGTGGCGCTGCCCGAAATCCTGGGTGGAGTTGAGGAAGCCGGCACGTACGCCGAGCGCGGTCAGCGCGTCGACCTGGTCCTGCATGAGCGCGATGAGCGGCGAGACGACGATGCCCGTGCCCGGCCGGACGAGCGCCGGGATCTGGTAGCAGAGCGACTTGCCGCCGCCCGTGGGCATGAGGACCAGCGCGTCGCCGCCGGTCACCATGTGGTCGATGATCTCCTGCTGGTTACCCCGGAACGCGTCGTAGCCGAACACCCGGCGCAGCGTGTCGAGCGCGGGCAGGGTAACGGTGTCGGGTGCGGTCACGGCGGCGATTCTAGGGGCGCCCACCGACAGTTTCGCTCAGGCGTGGCCGCCGACCGTCACTTCGCCGATCGTGAGGTCCGGGGTGGCTTCGAGGATCTGGCCGACCCGGTCCACCTGTTCGTCCAGCTCACGGCGCCTGGCCCCGGTGAGCGTCGTGAACGGTTCGACCGTCAGCTTGACCTTGCGGCCGGACCGTTTCTGGTGCCAGATGCCGCCGACCACGCCGTCGACCAGCAGCACCTGGAAGTTGCCCTTCGCGCGCGTCGCCGCTCGGCCTGGGTTCAGGCGGGCGCGGTCGTTGCCGACCGCGTAGGCATAGGTGTCGAAGTAGGGGAGCAGCCGCAACCCCGTCGGCCGCTCGTCGGGCAGGTCGGCGTCACCCGGCGACACCCAGGCCTCCTCGCCGTCCACCTCCACCCGTTCCAAGTCAACTGACCGGAAAACCTCCTTCGCCCACGCCGGCGTCGTGGCCAGCCAGTTCGCGAACCGGGCGGGCGTCGACGGGCCGAACACGCGCAGGTACGCGTGCAACGCCCACTCGACCGCGTCCGGTGCGGGCGCGAGATCGGGCAGCCAGCGACGCGGGCTCGTGTAGGTGGCCTTGCGGTCGCGGTCCGGCCCGAAACACATGACGCCGCGCCTGGCGGCCAGGTGCTGGACCTGCCGCCAGCGTGGCCACTTGCCCTGAAACGCCTCCATCACCGGGTCGCCCGCCCAGGAGCCGACGGCCGCGACGATCGCGTCGGTCAGTTCGTCGACCGTCAGCTCGCGACCGTCAGCACGGCCGGCGACCGCGTGCTCGATCGCGTCGAACACCTGTTCGGTCTGCTCGTCGGACATCCGCACGTCGGCGGGGTGCCCGGTCGGGAGCGCCGGTGCGGCGGTCAGCACGCCGATCCAGTTCGGCAGGTCGGCCGTGGGCAGCAGGTGCACGGTGCCGCGCGGCCCGAACGTCTTCACCAGGTCGTGGGTGTCCCACAGCGCGTCGCGCACGGTCTGGCGCGTCGCGCCGGGCAGGCGCAGGCCGATCGACAGTTCGGCCGCGGACATCACCTGCGCGTGCGTGCCGGCCACGGCGGCGGCCACGTCGGCCGGGCCGCCGGTGAACGGCTCGGTCAGGCCGTGCCGGCGCAGCCGGCGGGCGCACACCTGGGTCCAGGTCAAGTCGGTCATAGCGGCAACGTTAGCGACCATCTAGGTCGGGACCGGTCCTAGTTGGATGGCATTCTTGACCCATGAGCGCCGGTCGTCTCCTCACGTTGCTGTCGCTGCTCCAGACGCCGCGCGAGTGGCCGGGCAGCGAGTTGGCGCGCCGACTCGAGGTCAGCCCGCGGACCGTGCGGCGTGACGTCGACCGGCTGCGCGAACTCGGGTACCCGGTCGAGGCGACCATGGGTGCGGAGGGCGGCTACCGGCTGGTGGCCGGGAGAGCGCTGCCGCCGCTGCTGCTCGACGACGAGGAGGCGGTGGCCATCACGGTCGGGCTGCGGACGGCGGCCGGGCAGTCGGTGGCCGGCATCGAGGAGGCGGCCGTTCGCGCGTTGACCAAGCTCGAGCGGGTGCTGCCGGCACGGCTGCGGTACCGGGTGGGCGCGCTGAACGCCGCCACCACCCCGGTGATCACGGGCGACCAGCCGGTGGTCGATCCAAGTCAGTTGACCGGTATCGCGGCCGCCATCACCAACCACGAGCGGCTGCGGTTCGCCTACGAGTCCAATGACGGCACCGAGTCCCGCCGGCACACCGAGCCCTACCGGCTGGTGTCGGCCGGCCGGCGCTGGTACCTGGTGGCTTACGACGTCGAGCGGGACGACTGGCGCCTGTTCCGGGTCGACCGTATTGCCAACGCGTTCGGGACCGGCGCCCGGTTCACGCCGAGGGAGCTGCCCGAGAGCGACCCGGCGGCGTTCGTCACGAGCAAGCTCTACTCGCTCGCGCCCACCTACGACGCGGTGGTCACCGTCCACCTGCCGGCCGCGGCCGTGCCGGCCCACCTCGGCGAGGTCGAGCCGATCGACGAGCACCGCAGCCTGGTGCGTGCCGGCGCCGACACCGTGGAATGGCTGGCGTTCCGGTTCTGCGCGGCCGGGTGCGAGTTCGAGGTGCACGAACCGCCTGAGCTGGTCGAGTACGTGGCCGCGCTGTCGGGGCGCGCGGCCCGGGCGACAAATTCCGGCTGAGCTGTCGATTCGGCTCCCACTCGTCCGACGCGTGTCCAGCGGCTAGGTTTCTTGCCGCTGGACCGATTGGGAGGACTAACCCGTGCGTTTCATGATCATCAGGAAGGCCGACGAGCAGACGGAGGCCGGCGTCATGCCGAGCGCCGAGCTGCTCGAGGCCATGGGGCGGTACAACGAGGAACTGATCAAGGCCGGCGTCATGCTCGACGGCATGGGTCTCCACCCGTCCGAGCGGGGCGCTCGGTTGGAGCTGACCCGGACCACGAAGTCGGTCACGGACGGCCCGTTCGCCGAGGCGAAGGAGCTGATCGCCGGCTTCTCCCTGTGGGAGGTCGACTCGCTGGAGCACGCCATCGAGCTGGTCAAGGGCTGGCCGCCGGAGGACGGCGACGTGGAGATCGAGATCCGGCAGGTGGCGGAGGTCGAGGACTTCGGCGACGCGGCCACCCCGCAGGTCCGGGAGGACGCCGAGAAGCTGCGCACCCTCACCGACAGCAGGGGAGGCCAGGCATGAGGTTCATGGTCATGATCAAGTCGGACGAGCGGACCGATGCGGGCGCCATCCCGACCGCCGAGGACCTCGAGGCCATGGGCCGCTACAACGAGGAGCTGGTCAAGGCGGGTGTGCTGCTGGCCGGCGAGGGTCTGCTCGACTCGAGCAAGGGTGCCAGGGTGCGGTTCTCCGGCGGCACCCCGACGGTCATCGACGGGCCGTTCGCCGAGGCGAAGGAGCTGGTGGCGGGCTTCTGGCTGATCGACGTGAAGTCGAAGGAGGAGGCCATCGAGTGGATGAAGCGGATCCCGTGCACCACCGACGAGCCGTCCCACGTGGAGATCCGCCAGGTCTTCGAGCCCGAGGAATTCGAAGTGCGGTAACTGCTTTGATAGGCGCATGGCGACCCTGGAGACGCATCGAGCGATAGACGCCGTGTGGCGGATCGAGTCGGCGCGGCTGATCGCCGGGCTCACCAGGATGGTGCACGACGTCGGTCTCGCCGAGGAGCTGGCGCAGGACGCGCTGGTCGCCGCGCTGGAACAGTGGCCGGAGTCGGGCGTCCCGGACAACCCGGGCGCCTGGCTCATGGCCATCGCCAAGCGCCGCGCCATCGACCAGTTCCGCCGCCGCGAGACCCTCGACCGCAAGGTCACGGAGATCGGCCGCGACCTGGAGACCCAGGAGGGTCCGTCGGCGGAGCCCGACTTCGACGCGATCGACAGCAACATCAGCGACGACCTGCTGCGGCTGGTGTTCATCTCCTGTCACCCGGTGCTGTCCACCGAGGCGCGCGTGGCGCTCACCCTGCGGCTGCTGGGCGGCCTGACCACCGACGAGATCGCGCGGGCGTTCCTCACCCCGGAGGTGACGATCGCCCAGCGCATCGTGCGGGCGAAGAAGACCCTGGCGCAGAAGAAGATCCCGTTCGAGGTGCCGAACGCCGACGAACTGCCCGAACGGCTGGCGTCCGTGTGCGAGGTCGTGTACCTGGTGTTCAACGAGGGCTACTCGGCGACCGCGGGCGAGGACTGGATGCGCCCGGCGCTGTGCGACGACGCGATGCGCCTCGGCCGGATGCTCGCCGAGCTCGCGCCGGCCGAGCCCGAGGTGCACGGGCTGATCGCGCTCATGGAGATCCAGGCGTCGCGGGCGCGCGCCCGGATCGGTCCTGGTGGTGAGCCGGTGCTGCTGTTCGACCAGGACCGGACGCGGTGGGACCGGCTGCTCATCCGCCGCGGCCTGGCGGCACTGGACCGGGCGGCGAAGTTGGAGCAGCCGATGGGCCCGTACGTGCTGCAGGCCTCGATCGCCGCCTGCCACGCCCGAGCGCGCACCCCGGAGGACACCGACTGGCCGCGGATCGCGGCGCTCTACGCGCGGCTCGTGCAGCTGGTGCCCTCGCCGGTGGTGGAGTTGAACCGGGCGGTCGCGCTGTCGCGTGCTTTTGGGCCGGAGACGGGCCTGGAGATCGTGGACGAGCTGAACCAGGAGCCGTCGCTGAAGAACTACCACCTGCTGCCCAGCGTGCGCGGTGACCTGCTGGTGAAGCTCGGTCGTGCGGAGGAGGCGCACGAGGAGTTCACCCGCGCGGCGACGCTGACCCGCAACGAGCGCGAGCGGACTCTGCTGCTCGAACGCGCGGCCGAGTGCCTGCGGTGAGCCGGAACTGTCGGTGTGCCGGTCCAGAAGGCTAGGTCCGGCGAAGCTGTGAAGATCGAGTCAGGTTTGGTGTTTTCGGGTCGCGTTGGTCGGCGTAACGTGGCTTGTGCTCGCTCCACAGCGCCAACGACAGCGCACCTGACCTGCACACACGCACTTCGCGTCACGGTCACCACATCTAGGCGAAGCGAGTGGCGGCGGTCGGCGATTCTGACCGCAGGTCCCTGCGCAAGCCTGCGCTCAGGTCGGAAGCCAGCGACCACATGCCTCGTCGGGCTGGGGCGAAGCCCCGTTAGAATTAGATCAGGGGTCCCTGGACCATTTTGTCGGTGTCTTCGGCTACCTTGCCAGCGGGTCTCTGCGCTCGGCCGGTCCGCTGGGCGAGCGCCGGAAATGTCGGTGCTCGTCGCTAGAGTTGAACTAGGGGTCCCTGGGCCGGTTTTGTCGGTGTTGTCGGCTAATGTCGCGCCGAATCCCTGTCCCGACACGATCGCGAAGGTGCAGGGGGAGAGGCCTGTAAGCGCTCGTTGATCTAGCCTCAACCCAGACACAGGCCGGGTGGAGGAGCGGATGGGCGATAGTGCGCCGGGGATGAAGGACGTGGCCGCGGTGGCCGGCGTCTCCATCGGCACCGTGTCCAACGTGCTGAACCGACCCGAGCTGGTGAGCGAGGCGACCCGGTTGCGGGTCCGGGCGGCCATCGACGAGCTGGGGTTCGTTCGCAACGAGACCGCCCGCCAACTGCGCGCCGGCCGCAGCCGCACCATCGCCTACGTGGTGATGGACGCGGCCAACCCCTTCTTCAACGACGTCGCCCGCGGGGTGGAGGACGCCGCCCGCGCCGAGGGCATGGCCGTTTACCTCTGCAACAGCAACCAGGACGCCGAGCGCGAGCGGGAGTACCTCGAACGGCTGCGTGAGCAGCGCGTCCAGGGCGTCCTGATCACGCCCATCGACCCGACCGGCGAACGGCTGGCCGAGATGCCCGCCCGCGGCACGCCGGTGGTGTTGGTCGACTGCCCGGCCAGGGACGACACGATGTGCTCGGTGGCCGTCGACGACATCCTGGGCGGTCGGCTCGCCGCCCAGCACCTGCTGGAGACCGGGCACGAGCGCATCGCGTTCGTCGGGGGGCCCATGACCGTTCAGCAGGTGCGGGACCGGCACGCCGGCGCGCGTCTGGCGACCGAGCGCTGGGACGCACCGACCGAGCTGGTCAGCGTGGAGACCACCGCGCTGACGGTGGCCGAAGGCCGCCGCGCGGGAGAGCGGCTGGTGGCCATGGAACAACGCCCGACGGCCGCGTTCTGCGCCAACGACCTGCTTGCGCTCGGCCTGCTGCAGACCATGACCCGGCTCGGCCTCGACGTGCCGGGCGACCTGGCGGTGGTCGGCTACGACGACATCGAGTTCGCCGAGGCCGCGGCCGTACCGCTCACCTCGGTCCGCCAGCCCCGCGAACTGCTCGGCCGCACGGCCGCGAGGCTGCTGTTCGAGGAGTCCTCCGGCGATCCCGACCATGAGCACCAGCAGATCCGGTTCAGCCCGCAGCTGGTGGTCCGTGCGTCCACCGGGGTCGCCTTGACACGCTGAGGGCGACTCCCTCATGCTGGGCCCGCCTGGATTGAAACGTTCAATTTTTGCGGGGTTAATCTCCATGCATGACACCTCCTCGGACGCCATCACGGAGCTGCTCCGCCGTAGCAACAGCCTCGGAGCGGACCCGACCACGACCAACTACGCGGGCGGCAACACCTCGGCCAAGGCGACGGCGGTCGACCCGGTCACGGGCGCTGACGTCGAACTGCTCTATGTCAAGGGCTCGGGCGGCGACCTGGGCACGCTCACCGAACAGGGCCTCGCCGTGTTGCGCCTCGAGCGGCTCCGCGCGCTCACCGGGGTCTACCCGGGTGTCGACCGCGAAGACGAGATGGTTGCCGCGTTCGACTTCTGCCTCCATGGCCGCGGCGGTGCGGCACCTTCGATCGACACTGCCATGCACGGCCTGGTCGACGCGGCACACGTTGATCACCTACATCCCGATGCGGGGATCGCGTTCGCCACCGCGGCCGACGGCCCGGCGCTGACCGAGCGGTGCTTCGGCGACCGGGTGCGGTGGGTGCCGTGGCGGCGGCCGGGCTTCCAGCTCGGCCTGGACATCGCGGCCATCCGCTCGGCGAATCCGCAGGCCATCGGCGTGGTCCTCGGCGGGCACGGCATCACCGCGTGGGGGGCGACCAGCGAGGAGTGTGAGGCCAACTCGCGCGAGATCATCGAGACCGCACAGCGCTACCTCGATGAGCACGGCCGCCCGGATCCGTTCGGCGCGATCGTGGTCGAGCCGTTGGACCCCGTCGCGCGGCAGCTGTTGGCCGCCCGACTCGCGCCCGCCGTCCGCGGCCTCGCCTCCACCGACCAGCCCCAGATCGGCCACTTCACCGACTCGGCCGGTGTGCTGGACTTCCTGGCGCGGGAGCGGCTCGGCGAGCTGGCGGCACTTGGCACGTCCTGTCCGGACCACTTCCTGCGCACGAAGGTCCGGCCGCTCGTGCTCGACCTGCCGCCGACCGCGCCCGTCGAGCAGTTGCTGGCGCGGCTCCGCGAACTGCACGAGGCCTACCGCGACGACTACCGCGCCTACTACGACCGGCACGCCGAGCCGGACTCGCCGCCCATGCGCGGCGCCGACCCGGCCATCGTGCTGCTGCCCGGCATCGGCATGTTCAGCTTCGGCCGCGACAAGCAGACCGCACGCGTGGCCGGCGAGTTCTACGTCAACGCCATCAACGTGATGCGCGGCGCCGAGTCGGTGTCCCGGTACGCGCCGATCGACGAGAGGGAGAAGTTCCGCATCGAGTACTGGGCACTGGAGGAGGCGAAGCTGCGCAGATTGCCCCCGCCGCGCCCGCTCGCCACCCGAGTGGCACTGGTGACGGGCGGCGGGTCGGGCATCGGCCGGGCCACCGCGCGCAGGCTGTCGGCCGAGGGCGCCTGCGTGGTGGTGGCCGACCGCGACGGCGCGGCGGCCGAGGAGGTGGCCGCCGAGCTCGGCGAGACGGCCGTGGCGGTGACGGTCGACGTGACCGACGAGCACGCGATCGCCGCCGCGTTCCGGGCGGCCGCACTCGCGTTCGGCGGCGTGGACCTGGTGGTGAACAACGCCGGCCTGTCGGTGTCCAAGCCGCTGCTGGAGACGACCGAGGCCGACTGGGACCTCCAACACGACGTGATGGCCAAGGGCTCGTTCCTCGTGTCCAGGGAGGCTGCGCGGGTCATGGTCGAGCAAGGCCTCGGCGGCGACCTGGTCTACGTGTGCAGCAAGAACGCCGTGTTCGCCGGGCCGAACAACGTCGCCTACGGCGCGGCGAAGGCCGACCAGGCCCACCAGGTCCGGCTGCTGGCGGCCGAGCTGGGCGAGCACGGCATCCGGGTCAACGGCATCAACCCCGACGGCGTGGTCCGCGGGTCGGGGATCTTCGCCGGCGGCTGGGGCGCGCAGCGGGCGGCCGTGTACGGGGTGGCCGAGGAGGATCTCGGCGCGTTCTACGCGAAGCGCACGCTGCTGGGCCGCGAGGTGCTGCCCGAGCACGTGGCCGCCGCGGTGGTGGCGCTGACCGCCGGGGAGCTGTCGCTGACCACGGGGCTGCATGTGCCGGTGGACGCCGGCGTCACGGGGGCGTTCCTCCGGTGAGCGTCACGGTCGCCGCCGTTGACCTGGGCGCGTCCAGCGGTCGGGTGATGGTCGGCCGGGTGGACTCGGACGGCGTCGAGCTGACCGAGGTCCACCGGTTCGCCAACCGGCCGGTGCGGGTGGCGGGCACGCTGCACTGGGACATCCTTGATCTGTACCGGAACGTGCTGGACGGGATCGCGGCCGCCGGCCAGATCGACGGCGTGGGCATCGACTCGTGGGCGGTCGACTACGGCCTGCTCGACGCCGACGGTGGACTGCTCGGGAACCCGGTGCACTACCGCGACCGTCGAACCGACACGGTGGCGCGGGCGACGGTGGACCGGCTCGGTGCGGCGGAGCTGTACGCGACCACCGGGCTGCAGTTCCTGCCGTTCAACACGATTCACCAGTTGGCGGCCGAGCGGGACGGCGCGCGGCTGGGGGTGGCGCGCCGTCTGCTGCTCGTGCCGGACCTGCTGGCGTACTGGCTGACCGGCGAGGTGGGCGCGGAACTGACGAACGCGTCCACCACGCAGCTGCTCGACGTGCGCGACCGCCGATGGTCGACCTCGCTCATGGCGGCCATCGGCGTCGACCCAGCTCTGTTCCCGCCGCTGTGTGAACCGGGCACGGTCATCGGTCCGGCGGAGGACCTGTCCGGGGTCCCGGTGATCGCCGTCGGGTCGCACGACACGGCCTCGGCGGTGGTCGGGGTGCCGGCGTCGTCGTCCCGGTTCGCCTACATCTCGTGCGGCACCTGGTCGCTCGTGGGTGTGGAGCTGGACCGCCCGGTGCTGACCGAGGAGAGCCGGGCGGCGAACTTCACGAACGAGCTGGGTGTCGACGGCACCGTGCGCTACCTGCGCAACGTGATGGGGCTGTGGCTGCTGCAGGAGTGCCTGCGTACGTGGGGGGACCCGGAGGTGGGCCCGCTGCTGGCCGAGGCTGCCCGGCTGCCCACCAGGTCGATGATCGACCCGGACCTCCCGGAGTTCCTGCCACCCGGCGACATGCCGACCCGCATCGCCGAAGCGTGCCGGCGGGCGGGTGAACCGGTGCCGGACTCCCGGGCGGCCACCGTCCGGTGCATTGTGGACAGTCTGGCGGCGGCGCACGCGGCGACCGTCCGGCAGGCGCAGGTGTTGTCCGGCCAGGAGGTCGAGGTGGTGCACGTGGTCGGCGGCGGTGCGCGAAACGCGTTGCTGTGCCAACTGACGGCGGACGCGTGTGGAGTGCCGGTGGTGGCGGGCCCGGTGGAGGCCACGGCGTTGGGGAACGTGCTGGTGCAGGCCCGCGCGCTCGGTGGGGTGGACGGGGGTCTCACCGAGCTGCGGGCCCGCATCAGCGCTTCGCAGGCCGTGGTGCGTTACGAGCCGGGGGCATAGACCCGCGCCCAGTTGCAGGTCGGCGCCGTGGAAGTTGTCCTGTTGGATGGTCTGGTGTGGACAGTCTGGCGGCGGCGCACGCGGCGGCTGCCCGGCAGGCGCTGGTGCAGGCCCGCGCGGGGCTCACCAAGTTGGGGCTCGCATCAGCGCTTCGCAGGTTGTGGTGCGTTATGAGCCGGGGGCGTAGACCCGCGCCCAGTCGATCTCGTAGGCGGCCGGCTGCAGGTCGTTGCCGTGGAAGTTGTCCAGTTGGATGGTCTGGTGCATCGACGGGGCGCACTGGATGCACTGGCGGATGTCGTTGGCGCCGCCCGAGAAGCTGAACCACTCGGTGCCGTCGATGAAGCCCTTCACGTGGTCGGGCGTCCACTCGATCGCCACGTTGTGCCACTGCGTCAGGTCGACGCCGCAGCGTTGGGCGAACTCCTGCTGCACGTCGGCGTCCGCGTCATGCGGGTAGTGGATGAACGCCTCCGCGCAGTCCTCGCCCGGCGCGCCGTTCTCCAGGTAGTCGTACTCGCCGTCCTCCGGCCACCGGTTCGAGTCCGGCCACAGGATCAACAGCGGATGGTAGGTCCGGCCAGCGGTGTCAGGACTGTCGGGGCCCGTTGCCCGGGACCGGACGCGCGCCTCCCAGCGGCCGTACTGCTGGCCGAACTTCGACGCGAGCCACCCGGAGTCGCCGTTCGCCTCGCCGACCTGCCGCAGCACGCCGCCGACCACGCGGGTGTTCTCGTCGCACCGCCGGCCGTTGCCCGCGTGCCCCGGCCAGCACTGGCCGACCCCACCGCCGGCCAGGCTCCATTTCGCCACGTCCGGCACGGCGGGGCTCTCCTCGGAGCCGTAGTCGAACTCGTCGGACCACTCGGGCAGCGGGTCGCCCCAGCCGTGGACGGCCGCGGCCGTGTCCGGGTTCGCCGCGGGGGCGGCCGACCCGATGGCCGAGGTGAGACCGGTGACCAGTGCCGCGGCTCCGAGTCCGACGAGCAGGCCGCGCCATGGATGCTGCATGTGACTTCCTCCCGACTGACGAACGGATCGGCACCGAGCGTCACCGGTCGCGCACACAGCGGCAATACACCTGACCGCTTCCTGCCTACCAAGGCGGGAGGCGCAGGCAGGCTTCCGGCAACTCGAGGTCGGCGAGAATGGCCTGGTACTCGGCGCGGCAGGTGGCGGCTGCTTCGGGTTGGCCGGCCGCGTCGTGGGCGTGGGCGAGGCGGGCGAGGAGCCGGGCGGCTTCCAGGGGTGCGCTGAGTTGGCGCCAGATGGCGAGTGCGGCCCGCAGTGGCTCGATGGCCGCCGCCGGGTCGCCGGTCGCCACGGCCAGTTCGCCCCGGGTGCGGTACACCTCGGCGACGCCGTCGTCGTTGCTGACCGCCTCGAACTCCGGCAGCGCGCGGTCCAGCCTGCTCGCCGCGCGGCGCCACCGGCCACGCCGGGTGTCGACGTCCGCCAGCGTCTGCGCCACGTACGTCGCGTGCAGGGTGTCGCCGATCTCCTCGGTCAGCTCCTGCGCCTCGGCGAGTGCGCGTTCGGCATCGGACAGGCGGTCGTCGTCGATCAGCGCGTACGCGTAGATGATCAGGTTCATGGCCGTGAGTCGTTGGTTGCCGACCTTGCGGCGCAGGGCCAGCGCCTGCTCGATCACGGGGATCGCCCGCGCCGGCTCGCCAAGGTCCCGGTGCACCTCCGCGCGATTGATGAGCAGGGACGGCAACAGCGAGCCAGGCAGGTGCGGGTCCGCGTCGGCGATGGCGCCGTCGAGCATCTCGGCCGCCTCCCGCAGCCGGCCGAGCCGGCGGGCGGCGAGCCCGGCGTGCAGCAGCGCGCGGGCGGTACTGGAGTCGTCGCCGAGTTTGCGGGCCAGCGCCAGCGCCTCGGCCGCCAGCGCCGGCATCTCCGCGCACTGCGCCTGCTGGGCGTACACGGCGAACTGCGCCTGCAGGATCTTGAGCAGCAGGTCGTCCGGGCCGGTTTCGCGCAGCACGGCGGCCGCGAGGTCGAGCGCGTGCCTGCGTTCGTCGTCGTAGGCACGCAAAGCGAGGAAGCCCGACATGCGCAGCGCGAGGAGCCCGGCCAGCTCCGGATGTCCTTGCGCGCCGGCTTGTTCGAGCGCCGTGGCGAGCGAGTGCCGTTCGACCTCGAGCCACGCTCGCGGCCGGTCGCGGGTCGCGCGGACCGCCACCTGCGGCGCGGCCACCGCGTCGAGCCCGCTGGGGTACAGGGTGTTGTGGTGGTCGGCCCGCTGGTCGGCCTCCGTGGCCAGCGCGAGCCAACACGACAGCACCCGCGACACGGCCTCCGCGCGCTCGTCCTCGTCGTCCTCCTCGGCCGCGCGTTCGGCGGCGAAGTCGCGGATGAGCCCATGCAGGCGATAGCGGGACTGGCCGACCGCGTCACGCCCGAGCGGCTCGATCAGGTGCACCTCGGCCAGCCGGTCCAGCATCCGCTCGACCCGGGAGAAGGAATCCTCGCCGATGAGTTCCTGCGCCACCCAGGTGGGCCAGTCGTCGGCCAGCGACAGCCCGATCCGGCGCAGCAGCAACCGAAGCCGCTCGTCGAGCACCTGGTAGCTCAGCTCGATGCTGGCCCGCACGTCGAGGTCGCCGACCGCCAGCTCGTCGAGTCGGCCCCACTGGTCGGCCAGCCGGCTGCGGAAGTCCTCGAGTGTCCACTCGGGATGGACGGCCAGCCGGGCGGCGGCCACCCGCACGGCCAGCGGCAGCCGCCCGCACAGCTCGACCACCGCGGCCGCCGCCTCCGGTGCGGCCGCGACCCGTTGGGTGCCGATCACCGTGCCGAGCAGCCGGACGGCCGCGTCGGGAGCGAGCACGGGGACCGACCACCGGGTGGCGCCGAGCAGTGCCCCGAGCCTTCGGCGTGAGGTGACGAGCACCCGGCAGGTGGCGCTGCCCGGCAGCAGCGGCCGCACCTGTTCCTCGGCCGCCACGTCGTCGAGCACGATCAGCACGCGGCGCCCGGCGAGCGCGCTGCGGTACATGGCCACGCGCTCGTCCAGGTCGTCCGGCAGGGCCTGGTCGCCGGGACCGGCGGACAGGGTGCGCAGCAGCCGGGCGAGCACCGCGTGCGGGTCGGCCGGGGTGTCATGGGTGCCGCGCAGGTCGGCGTAGAGCTGGCCGTCCGGGAACGCCTTGTCGAGCCGCTGGGCGACCGCCAGCGCCACGGACGTCTTACCGATCCCGCCGGGGCCGACGAGCACCCGGACCTGCGCTGCCGAGTCGTCGTCGGTGCCCAGCTCGGCGCAGATCTCGTCGATCAGCTCGTCGCGGCCGGTGAGGGCGGGCGTGGCGGTCGGCAGCTGGCGCGGCGTGTCGGCCGGCGGGACGTGGGCGGCCGGTTCACCCCGCAGGATCCGCTGTTCCAGGTCACGCAGTGCGGGGCCGGGCTCGACACCCAGGTCGTGGGCGAAGTGCCGGTACAGCTGCCGGTACGCGGCGAGCGCCTCGGCGCGGCGGCCGGTGTCGGCGAGTGCCGTCATCCTGATCTCGTGGAGCCGCTCGCGGTACGGGTGCTCGATCAGCAGCGTGTCCAGGTCGCGCAGCACGTCGTCGAAGCGGCCGAGCGCGAGCTGCGCGTCGATGCGGGCCTCGGCCGCCGCCACCCGCTCCTCGTGCAGCAGTTGCCGGGTGGTCGAGGCGAGGTCGTCGGTCACGTCGGACAGCGCCGGGCCCCGCCACAGGGCCAGCGCCTCGGCGAACAGGTCGGCCGCCCGATCGTGGTGGCCGGCCGCACCGGCCAGCCGGCCGCGTTCGGTGAGCTCGCGGAACCGGGTCAGGTCCAGCTGGTGCTCACCGAGCCGCAGCACGTAACCCTCGGGCCGGGTGACGATCAGGTCGCCGCCGTGGGGCCGCAGCCGCCGCCGCACGTTGCTGATCATGTTGTGCAGCTGGGCGCGAGCGGTGTTGGGCGGATCCGGCCATAACGCGTCGAGCAGCCGGTCGACCGTGGTCAGGCGGCCCGCGTTGAGAAGGAGCGTGGCCAACACGAACCGCTCCCGGCCGCTGCCGACCGTCAGAGACTGCCCGTCGTGTCGGACCACGACCGGACCGAGCACACCGAACTCCACGCGGCCGAGTCTGGCAGAACAGGTCTAACCTGCGGCGTTCAACTCGGCCAGTTCCGCCTCGGAGAGCTGAACATGAACAGCCTTCGCGGAATCGCGAATCGTTTCCGGCCGCGACGAGCCGGGGATCGGGATGACCACCGGCGCCTTGGCCAGCATCCACGCGAGGCACGCTTGCTGCGGGCTGATCCCGTGGCGGCCGGCCACCTCGGCGAACGGGGCGAACCGCGACCCCAGCTCGCCGGCCTTCGCGATACCGCCGAGCGGACTCCACGGCAGGAACGCGATGCCCAGCTCGGCACACAGCTCCAGCTCGGGTTCGCTGGACCGGTAGGTCGGCGAGAACTCGTTCTGCACGGCCGCCAGCCGGCCGCCGAGGATCTCGTTCGCCTGCCGGATCTGCGCGGGGTTCGCGTTGGAGATGCCGGCGTGGCGGATCTTGCCGGCGTCGAGCAGGTCGCGCAGCGCGCCGATCGAGTCGGCGTAGTCGACCGTCGGGTCGGGCCGGTGGAACTGGTAGAGGCCGATGGCCTCCACGCCGAGCCGCTTGAGCGAGGCGTCGCAGGCCTTCTTCAGGTACTCGGGCGAGCCGTCGAGACCCCACGAGCCGTCGGCCGGCCGGGTGTGGCCGCCCTTCGTGGCGATCAGCACGGCCGAGGTGTCACCGCCGAAGCTCGCGAGCGCCCCGGCGATCAGCGACTCGTTGTGGCCGGCGTCGGAGGCATCGAGGTGGTACGCGTCCGCCGTGTCGATGAGCGTGACACCGGCCTCCAGCGCCGCGTGGATCGTGGCCACCGAGCGCTGCTCGTCGGGGCGGCCCTCGATGGACATCGGCATGCCGCCGAGTCCGATGGCGCTGACCTCCGTGTCGCCGATGCGGCGGTTCTGCATGGGGCCTCCCTTTCCTTTCTCCCAATCTCCCAGCTCCTGATTAAGCTGTCCAACAGAAGATCCCGATCGGGTTAAGCAGTGAAGGCGATTAATCGTGGAGTTGCGACAGCTCAGGTACTTCATCGCGGTCGCCGAGGAACGGCACTTCACCAGAGCGGCCAAGCAGCTGCACGTCGCGCAGTCCGGGCTCTCGGCGTCGGTGCGGTCGCTCGAGCGGGAGCTGGGCGCCGCGCTGTTCGTGCGCAACACCAGGCAGGTGCGGCTCACGGCGGCCGGGACGGCGTTGCTGGCCGAGGCTCGGCGCACGGTGGCGGCGGCCGTCTCGGCGCGCGACGCGGTGGCCGCCGTGCAGGGTTTGTTGCAGGGCAGCATCGCGGTCGGCACGGTGCAGTGCCTGCACGCGGTGAACCTGCCGAGCGTGCTCGCCGGGTTCCTCGACACCTACCCGGGCCTGGAGATCGGGCTGCGGCACGGCGGGTCCGGCGAGCTGACCGAGCAGGTGGCGCACGGCAAGTTGGATCTCGCGTTCGTGTCGCGCCCGCGGCACTGCCCCGAGCAGGTGGTGGTCACGCCGCTGGTGAGCGAGCCGCTGGTGCTGGCGTGCGGGCCCGACCATCCGCTCGCCGCGCGCGCCCGGGTGGACGTGACCGATCTGCGGGCGGACCGGTTCGTGGACTTCCAGCGGGACTGGGGCACCCGCGACGTGGTCGACGCGCTGCTGGCCGCGGCGGGCGTGGAGCGGCGGGTGGCGCTGGAGGTCAACGACGTGCACTCGCTGCTCGACCTGATCGCGTGCGGACTCGGGGTGGCGCTGGTGCCGCGGTCGTTCTCCGTGAAGACCGACCGGGTGCGGTTCGTGGCACTGGCCGACCCGGCCGCCCGCTGGGAGACGGTGACCGTGAGCACCGACCCGGCGAGCGCGGCGGCCACCGCACTGCTGGCCGAGGTCCGCCGCGCGGCCCGCTGACTGTCGTACCGAGTGGACGACTCGGCCTGCGTGAGTGGCACCACCACTCGGATATGCCGAGTTGGCCACTCTGGTTGACCTCTAGTTTGGTCGAGGTTGCAGGGTGGTGGGGTCGGAGCGTCGAGTCGAAGGGCCCTGCCTTGATCGTTGCGTGTGGAGCGAGCGGGAACATCGGTAGGCCGTTGGCCGCCACCCTGGTGGCCGGCGGGCACGACGTCCGCGTCGTGGCGCGTGATCAGGGCAGGGCCCGGGACCTGGTGCCGGTCCCCGTGGTGGGCCCGGCGTCGTCACCTGCCGACGCGAGTGGCCTGTTCCTGTTGGCCGGCGACGCGCTGCCGGACGCCGACTGGCTCGCCCGCGCGCGGCATGTCCGGCGCGCGGTGCTGGTCACCTCGCTGGTCGGCCAGCTGTACCCGGACTCGGTGCCAGGCAAGGAGATCCGCCGCGCCGAGGAACTGGTCCGCGCGCACATCCCGGCCGTGACCATCCTGCGGCCGTGGGAGTTCTTCTCGAACACGTTGTCCTGGGCACCGGCCATCCGGGCGGGCGGCCTGGTGACCGGACCGCTGCTCGGGAAGCCGTCCCCGGCGATCGACCCGGCGGACATCGCCG
Organism: uncultured Actinomycetota bacterium; assembly: GCA_963826035.1. Lineage (GTDB taxonomy): Bacteria > Actinomycetota > Actinomycetes > Mycobacteriales > Pseudonocardiaceae > Actinophytocola. The sequence goes on from CAWGVZ010000015.1 coordinate 575,854, forward strand.
CGGTGGCGGCGCGGGTGCTGACCGAGGACGGCCACGCCGGCCGCGACTATGCGCTGACCGGACCGGCCGAGCTGACCGTCCTGAACAAGCTCGACGCCCTGACCGCCGCGCTCGGCCGGCACCTGAGCTACACGGTCCACGCGGACGACCCGCCGGCCGGCGACGAGGTGCTGGCCGCCGTGCGCATGGCGGGCGTGAGCGATCTGGACAGCCCCGGGGTGCTCGACACGGTCGAGGCGGTGACCGGCCGGCCGGCGCGCTCCTTCGCCGAGTGGGCCAGGGAGAACACGGCGGCGTTCAGTTAGCTCGGCCGGACAGCCGTTCTACGCCGCGCAGCAGTGCCGAGTGGTCGAGCCCGCCGTCGCCCTGCGCGCGCAGCGCGGCCATCAACTGCGCCACCACCGCGCCGAGCGGGACCACCACCCCCGCCTGCCGCGCCGCCTCCAGCGCGATGCCCAGGTCCTTGTGGTGCAGGTCGACCCGGAAGCCGGGCTCGAACTCGTGGCGGAGCATGGCGTCGGCCTTGCGGTCGAGCACCGTGCTGCCGGCCAGGCCGCCGGACAACACCTCGACCGCCGCCTTCAGATCGACGCCGTGCGCGTCGACGAACGTGAGCGCCTCGGCCACCAGCTCGATGGTGCCGGCCACGATCAGCTGGTTGGCGGCCTTCACCGTCTGCCCGGCTCCGGCCGGTCCAACGTGGACGATGGTCTTGCCCATGGCACGCAGGACCGGCAGCGCGGCGTCGAAGTCGTCCGCCCGGCCACCCACCATGATCGACAGTGAGCCGTCGACCGCGCCCTGCTCACCGCCGCTCACCGGGGCGTCGAGGCTGCGCTCGTGCCGCTCGGCGATCGCGCGGGCGGTGGTGGGGGAGACGGTGCTCATGTCGATGAGCAGGGCGTCGGTGTTCGCCAGCACGCCGTCTTCACCGAGCACCACGGCCTCGACGTCGGGGGAGTCGGGCAGCATGGTGATCACCACGTCGGCGTGGCGGACGGCCTCGGCCACCGACCCGGCCGCGTGCCCGCCTTCCGCCGCGAGTCTCTCGGCCTTGGCGCTGCTCCGGTTGTAGCCGCTCACCTCGTGCCCGTCCCGCACCAGGTTGACGGCCATGGGCAGTCCCATGATCCCGAGCCCGATGAACCCGATTCGCATGGCTCGACGCTAACCCACTCCGAGGCCACCCGGCACGGTCAGCTCCTGGCCGGTGAACTCACCGGTGAGCATGGGCATGGCCGCGGCGATCGAGGCCTTCGTCTCGGGCAGCTGGAGGGACGCCTGGTGGTGCTCCTTGCTGTCCCACACCTCGTTCACCCAGATCAGGTCGGGGTCGCTGTCCGACACCCCGACCGCGTAGACGCGGCAGCCGTGGGCACGCAGCGCCTCGGGGTCGGTGAGCAGGAGCTGTACCACCTCGTCCCGATTGCCGGGCTTGGTTCGCATGGTCGCGAGATAACCGAACTTCGTCACGCGATCATCCTGGCGTGCCGGCCGTGCGGTCGCTTGTAGAAACCCGTCACGTGGCAATCTCACGTTCCGTGGGTCCGGTGCGTCTACCTTCCGTGAGACCGTTCGAGGAGATCGTGCGCCGGTACGGGCCGATGGTGTTGCGCGTGTGCCGGGCCGTGCTCGGTCCGGTGGACGCCGAGGACGCCTGGTCGGAGACGTTTCTCGCCGCGCTCAAGGCGTATCCCGAGCTGCCGGCGGACGCGAACGTCGAGGCGTGGCTGGTGACCGTCGCGCACCGCAAGGCCATCGACGTGCGGCGGGCCGACGCGCGCCGCCCGGTGGCCGTCGAGGAGGTGCCCGAGCGGCCGGCCGCGCCACGCGAGTGGCACGGCGAGCTGTGGGCGGCGCTGCGCGAGCTGCCGCACAAGCAGCGGCTCGCCGTGGCCTACCACCACCTGGCCGGCCTGCCCTACCGGGAGATCGCGGAGATCACCGGCGGCACGGTCGACGCGGCGCGCCGCGCGGCGGCGGACGGGATCAAGCGACTGCGCACCACCTACCCGAGGGAAGAGCCATGAACGACCTGTTCGACGCGCTGCCCGTCACCGACGAGGACACGGCGGCCAGACTGCACGCCCGGCTCGCCGAAGCGGCCGACCGCGAGGGACTGCTCGACGTCGCCTACCGGACCATCGACACCCCGGTCGGCTCGCTGCTGCTCGCCGCGACCCCGGTCGGCCTGGTGCGGGTGGCCTACGAGACGGTCGGCCACGACGCCGCGCTCGACGCGCTGGCCACGGCCGTCAGCCCGCGAATCCTGCACGCACCTGCCCGGCTCGACGTCGTCGGTCGCCAGCTCGACGAATATTTCGCCGGCCGGCGCACGGCGTTCGACGTGCCACTCGACCTGCGGCTGGCCGCCGGGTTCCGCCGTGCCGTGCTCGACCATCTGCGCGACATCGGCTACGGCCGCACGGAGTCCTACGCGGAGGTGGCGGCCGCGGCGGGCAGCCCGCGCGCGGTCCGCGCGGTCGGTACGGCCTGCGCGCTGAACCCGGTGCCCGTGGTGATCCCGTGCCACCGGGTGGTCCGGTCCGACGGTTCGTCGGGCGGCTACGCGGGCGGCCCGGCGGCCAAGCGCACCCTGCTGACGCTGGAGGCGGCGTGAATCGGCTACCCGACATCGACTGGGCGTCGGTGACCGACGAGGTGAACACTCATGGTTGCACGCTGCTGCCCCGGCTGCTGACCGACCGGGAGTGCTCGACGATCGCCGCGCTGTACGACTCGCCGGAACGGTTCCGGGCGACGATTTCCATGGCCCGGCACCGGTTCGGGCAGGGCGAGTACCGGTACTTCGCCGAGCCGTTCCCCGATCCGGTGGCCGCGCTGCGGGAGGCGCTGTATCCGCGGCTGCTGCCGATCGCCAGGGACTGGGCGGACAAGCTCGGCCGGGACGACCGGTGGCCGGACACCCTGGCCGAATGGCTCGAGGAGTGCCACGCGGCCGGCCAGACCCGGCCGACGCCGATCCTGCTGCGCTACGACGAGGGCGACTGGAACGCGCTGCATCGGGATCTCTACGGTGAGAAAGTTTTCCCGCTCCAGGTGGTGATCAACCTGAACGACCCGGGCGGCGATCACGCGGGTGGCGAGTTTCTCATGGTGGAGCAGCGGCCGAGGGCTCAGTCGCGGGGTACGTCGGTGCTGATCCCGCGGGGGCACGGGCTGGTGTTCACCACCCGCGACCGTCCGGTGCGTTCGGCGCGTGGCTGGTCGGCCTCGCCCGTGCGGCACGGGGTGTCAGTGATCCGGTCGGGTCGCCGGCACACCCTCGGCCTGGTCTTCCACGACGCCGCCTGACCCGCGAGTCGTACCGAACGAACGGCGATTCGTACCGAACCGACAGCGAGTTGTACCCAACCGACACCGAGGTCGCACGCGACGGGCCGAAAACTGTCGGTGCTGCCGACTAGGATTAAAGCCAGGGGTCCCCGGACCGTTTTTGTCGGTGCAGTCGGCTACCTTGCCAGCGGGTCCCTGCCCACGCCCAGGCGTCCTCGGGCGTACCTCGAGTCGGCGAGAACGTACGACTCAGCGGCGAAACCCTACGAGTCGGTGTCGAGAACGTACGACTCGGTGGCGGGACGGTACGACTCGTGGGGGTCAGGTGAGTAGGAGGGTTTTGCCGATGGCTGTGCGGGCCTCGATGGCGCGATGGGCGTCGGCCGCCTGCTCCAGCGGATAGGTCTGGCCGATGACCGGGTGGATGCGCCCGACGGCGGCTTCTGCCAGCGCCAGGGCCACCACCCGGCGCAGCTCGCCGCCGTGCAGTTGGACCCGGTCGATGCCGAAGACCGTGATCCGCCGCCGCGTCGCCTCCTCGGGGTCGATGGCCGTGAACGCACTGCTCGCGGCGCCGTGCGCGGAGAACCGGCCACCTGGCGCGGTCAGGTCGAACGCGGCCGCGCCGATCGGGCCGCCCACCCCGTCGAACACGACGTCCACCCCGGCACCGGCCGTCGCCTCGCGGACTCGCGCCGGCCAGTCCGGATCGGTGTAGGAGAACACGGCCGACGCGCCCTGCTCGGCCGCCGCGTCGAGCTTGCGCGGGGAACCGGCCGCGGCGATCACCTGGGCACCCGCGGCCGCCGCCTGTTGCACGAGCAGCAGCCCGAGTGCCCCGCCGGCACCGGTGACCAGTACGCGCTGCCCGGCCCGGACCGGCACCACCTCCATGAGCCGCGCGGCCGTCCGGCCGTCGTGCAGCAGCGCGGCCGCGTCGGCCACCCCGAGCCCGTCGGGCACCGGCACCATGGCCGCGACGTCGACCGCCACCCGCTGCGCGTACCCGCCGTTCGCGTCCGCCACGACCGTCCGGCCGATCCAGCCCTGTGGCACGTCCGGTCCGACCGACCGCACGCGGCCGGCGACCCCGGCGCCCGGCACGTACGGCGGTTCGAGGGGAAACGGCCCACGGCCGGCGCGCACGGCGACGTCCAACATCAGCACCGGCGCGACGGCCACCTCGACCACCACCTGTCCCGGCCCCACCGCCGGCTCCGGTGCCTCGTGCGGAACCAGCACGTCCACGTCGCCGAACCGCGTCACCAGGATCTCCATCATGGGCCCAGCTTTCTACCTCCAGTAAGGTCGAGGTCAAATGTCGGGACGGCGTGAGGGAGTTCGATGGTCAGGGCGGCTGTGCTGATGCGACAGGGTGGACCCCTCGAGGTGCGAGAGGTGGAGCTCGCCGACCCGGGCCCTGGTCAGGTGCGGGTCCGGGTGGCGGCCGCCGGGGTGTGTCACTCGGACCTGTCGCTCGCGAACGGCACGCTCGCCCAGGAGGTGCCGGCGGTGCTGGGCCACGAGGGCGCCGGCGAGGTGATCGCCGTCGGGCCGGGCGTGGACCGTGTGGCGGTCGGCAACCGGGTGGTGTTGAACTGGGCGCCGGCTTGTCGTGAGTGCTGGTTCTGCGAGAACGGCGAGCCCTACCTGTGCGTGCACGCGGAGGAACGGGCGCGCGAGCCCTACGGCACGCTCGACGACGGCACCCCCCTCTACCCCGGTCTCGGCACGGGCGCGTTCGCCGAGGAGACGGTCGTGTCCCAGGGTGCGGTGGTCCGGTTGCCCGACGACATCCCGCTCGACCAGGCGGCCGTGCTCGGCTGCGCGGTGCTCACGGGTGCCGGCGCCGTGCTGAACACCGCCCAGGTGCGGGCCGGTCAGTCGGTGGTGGTCGTGGGGCTCGGTGGCGTCGGGCTCTCGGCGCTGCAGGCGGCCAGGGCGGCCGGCGCCGGCCCGGTCATCGGCATCGACCTGGCTGAGGAGAAGGCGGAACTGGCGCTCGCCCACGGTGCCACGGACTTCGTGCCGGCCAGTGACGACATGCGCACGGCGGCCCGCGCGGTCCGCAAGCTCACGAGCGGCCGGGGCGCCGACCACGCCTTCGACTGCGTCGGCCTGCCGGCCACCGTCCGGATGTCGTGGTCGGCCACCCGGCGCGGCGGCGAGGTGACGGTGGTGGGCATCGGCGGCAAGTCGAAGATCGTGGAGTTCAACGCGCTCGAGCTGTACTGGTTCGCCCGCACGCTGCGCGGTTGTGTCTACGGGTCGAGCGACCCGGACGTCGACGTGCCGCGCCTGGTCGACCTGGTCCGCGACGGCAAGCTCGACCTGGCGGCGCTCACCACTGGCAGCACCGACCTGGCCGGGGTGAACGACGCGTTCGAGACGCTCGGGCAGGGTGGTCGCACGATCGTGCGGTTCGGTCAGTAGAAGCGGCGTAGGTCGGGCCACAACTGCGACCACGGCCGCGTCGGGCCCGAGCAGACGACAACATCAGTGCCGTGCTCGTCGTTGTCCACCACACTGTCGTGCTGGGTGACGCGCTCGCAGCCGTCGAAGGAGCCGGCCGGGTCGATCGCGCCGACCAACACGACCGAACCGGTTTGCGTATCGGCGGGCGGACCCCAGTCGTAGTAGGACATGTGGCCGGAGAACGGTTGGGGCAGCCCGAACTCGTGGCGGTAGTGCTCGATCGCGCCCGCCTGGCCGTAGTTGCTCGTGAAGATCGTGGCGGTATCCGGGTCGGGCAACGAATCCCACACGCCCGCCACGGTCGCCGTGAACTCGCGCCAGCCGACCTGCTCGCCCTGCTCGGCGTTGAGCGCCATGGACGGGCCGAGCGCCGAGACGGGGAACACGGGCAGACCGGCGATCGCGTTCGTGACCACGCCGAAGACGGCCGCGACCACCGCACCCTGACGCCGGGCGCGGGTGTTCAGCCAACGCAGCGACGGCGCCACCCCGGCCGCCGTCAGCAGCAACAGCAGCGGGATCGAGTAGTACGGCTTGCCGCCGAGCACCAGCAGCACCACGCACAGGACCGGATAGGCGACGGCGAACGAGCGTGCCCAGCGCACATCCGGATCACGCCACAGCCGGACGATCCCGGCGAGCCACACGGGAACAAGCACGGGGGACAGGTAGACCAGCTGCATGGGGACGAACAGGATGCGGTTCTCCGCGCCGTCGTCCGCGCTGATGCCCCCGGCCACGGTCAGCAGCGGCCAGTCGTGCGTGGCCTGCCACACCAGGCTGGGCCCGGCGATCACCAGCGCCACCACCACACCCGCGCCCAGCCACCAGGACCGCAGGACCGACCGCGGCCCGGCGAGCAACACCCCGACGCCGAGCGCGAACACCAGCAGCAGGACGAGCCACTTGTTCTCGATGCCGACGCCGATGGCCACACCGAGCGCGAGCCACCAGCGGGGATCGTTGGTGCGGAACAGTTTCAGGGCGAAGAGGCCGATGAGCGCCCACAGCACCGTGTCGGCCGTGTTGGTGGCGAGCATGTGCGAGACCACCATGACGAGCGACGACAGCGCGGTGATCGCCGCGGCCACCGTCTGGGTGCGCCGGTCGCCACCGAGCTCGCGGGCCACGAGCGCGACCACCACCACGAGGGCGGCGCCGAGCAGCGTGGCCACCACCCGCAGCCCCATGGGTGTCTCGCCGAACACGGCGGTGGACAGCCGCGCCAGAATCGGCGTGAGCGGAGGCTGATCGACGTAACCCCAGTCCGGTCGCTTGCCCGCGGCGATGAAGTACAGCTCGTCGCGGTGGAAGCCGTAGCGTCCCGACAACGCCGTCAGGACCGCCACCTGGATCGCGACGACCACCCCGACCCCGCGCGTGGCCAAGGGGCGTAATTCGGATTCCGAAGCGACCGACACACCGACCATGACGGTCTCCTGTCCACTATGGATTCCCCGCGCGGGAGGATCCTAGCGGGACCGGACGGCTGCCAGGTAGGAGCTGATCGCGTGAACGCCCGGCTGCCTCAGTGATCGCGGGTGGCGTCCGGGTCCACACCGGTGACGGTGCCGGCGGCATCGGTTGTGTAGACACCTTTCGACAGATCGACGAGGACCAGCGTGTTCCCGAAGGGATCCCGAACCACGGCGACCCGCCCGACCGGGATGTCGAACGGTGCGGTGACGAGCTCGCCGCCGTGACCGCGGAAGGCCGCGATGCTCTCGTCGACGTGCTGGACCAGCCAGTTCGGTTCGTAGTTCGGCCGGGTGGTCAACACCAGCTCGCTGTCCCCGTTCGGGAGTTCGAGCCCCGCCTGCCCGACCGTCGTTCCGCCACTTCAGCCGATGACCAAGCACGTCACCGTAGAACCGGAGACCCGCGCCTACGGTCAACCACCGACGCGGGGACGGCGGACGGCCGCCAGATAGGAGCTGATCGCGTCCCGGTTCCTCGCCAGACAGTTGATCTTGGCGGTCATCTGCGCCTCGTGGTGTTCCAGGTCGGCCAGCAGTTCGGGCGTGGCGTCCGAGACGTGGATGGAGCACGGGTCGTCCAGGCAGGGCAGGATCTGCGCGATGATCCTGGTCGGCACCCCGGCGTCGAGCAGCCCCCGGATCTGCACCACACGCTCTACCAGGGACTCCGCGTAGTCGCGGTAGCCGTTGGCCGCGCGGTCGGGTTCGAGGAGACCCTGCTCCTCGTAGTAGCGCAGCAGGCGCGTCGGCACGTTCGTGCGTGCCGACAGTTCGCCGATCCGCATGGTGAGACGCCTTTCCATCACACTAGTGTCAAGGTTTGAGCATAGGCGCATGATCCTCGCGGTGCTGTCGATCGCCCAGTTCCTGATCGCGCTCGACTACTCCATCATCTACATCGCGCTGCCGAGCGTGGCCGCCGATCTCGACCTCGAGCCGGCCACCGCGCAGTGGGTGGTGAGCGCCTACGCCGTGCTGTTCGCCGGGTTCCTGGTGGTCGGCGGGCGGCTGTCCGACCGGGTGGGGGCCGGGCGGATGTTCACGGTCGCGATCGTCGCCTTCGGGGTGGCCAGCGCGGTCGGTGGGATCGCCGGCGACGGCGCCACCCTGCTGGCCGCCCGCGGCGCACAGGGTCTGGCCGCCGCGCTCATGCAGCCCGCCATCCTCGGCCTGATCGGCAGCACGTTCGCCGCGGGCGCTCGGCGGGGTGCGGCGCTGGCCGTCTGGAGCGCGGTCGGGGCAGCCGGGCTCGCGGCGGGCGCCATCCTCGGCGGCGTCCTCACCACGGCGTCGTGGCGGCTCACGTTCTTCATCAACGTCCCGCTCACGCTCGCGTGCGCGCTCGCCGCGCTGCGCTGGTTCACCGCGGCCCGCCCGACCGGCACCGAGCGCATCCCCGTCCGCGCGGCCGTCCTCGGCACGGCCGCCGTGCTGAGCCTGGTGCTCGGCCTCACCCTCGGCGCCGACCGCGGCTGGCGCGACCCGGCGACGCTCGTGACCGTCGGCCTGGCGGCCGCGCTCCTCGTGGCGTTCGTGCACACCGAACGCACGGCACGCGCCGTCCTCATCGAACCGGCGCTGCGGGCCACCGCGTCACTGCGCACCGGAGCGGCGGCGACCGCGCTCTACATGGCGAGCGTCGGCTCCGAGTTCTACCTGCTCACGTTGCTGCTCCAGCAGTTGAAGGGCTACGACCCGCTCGGCGCGGGACTCGCCTTCCTGCCGCTCGCCGTCGCGGTGACGGCCGGCAACCTCCTGGCCGGGCGGGCGCTGCGATACCCAAGTGGTCGGCGCCGGAAGTCCTTCGTGGGTATCGGCGGATCCAGGTTTTCGCTGGGCGTGCGGCCGGAAGGTCCTCGTACTGGTTGTACTCGGGCCTTTCGGCCGTGCGTCCAGCGGGAAGCTGGGCCGTCGAGACCCCTGGAGGACTTCCGGCGCCGACCACTAGGCGCGCCGGCCGTCCTGCTCGGCGGTTTCGCGCTCGCCACGGTCGGCCTCGCCTGGCTGTCGATCACGCTGGCCGGCACCGACTACGCGGCCGACCTGCTACCTGGTCTGGTGCTCAGCGGACTCGGCCACGGCGTGATCTACACGTCGATGTTCGTGATCGGCACCCACGACGTGCCGGACGCGCGGCAGGGCACCTCCGGCGCGCTGCTGACCACGTCGCAGTACCTGTCCGGTGCGGTGACGCTGGCCGTGCTGACGCTCGTACTCGGGCCGACCCCCGGTCAACCGGACTTCCGCGCGGCGTTCCTGCTCACCACGGCAGCGGCGGCGGCCGGCGCGGTGCTCGCGGCCGTACGGGTACGGCGGCCCGAGCGGGTTCTCAGTCCTTGACCAGTGAGATCGCCTGGCTGGGGCAGAGGTCCGCGGCCTCTTCGACGTTCGGGACGATGTCACCCTCGACGTGCTCGGTGAGCAGCACGACCGTGCCGTCCTCGTCGCTCTGGTCGAACACGGCCGGCTCGGTGAGCGCGCACTGCCCGGCGCCGACGCAGCGCCCGGTGTCCGTGACCACTCGCATGTCGGGATCCTCCTTGGTGAACAGTTCGCGACCAACCTCAACGCTACGCCGTGTGACTTGAATCGCGTTCGGCACTGTCCCCGAAGCTGTCACGAAACGAGCGGCCCGCCAGTCCTTCTGACAAGGACAACGGGGAGAGGAGCACATCATGACCGAACAGGTGGTCGTCCTCGGGGCCGGGTACGCGGGACAGCTCGCCGCCAGGGCCGCCGCGCGGGCGAAGGACGTCACGGTCACCCTGGTGAACGACCGGGACCGGTTCGTCGAGCGGGTGCGGCTGCACCAGTTGGCGGCCGGGCAGGAGCTGCGCGAGCGGCCGATCAAGGACATGGTGGCCGGCACCGGAATCCGGCTGGTGGTGGACCGCGTGACCGCCATCGACCACCAGCACAAGGAGGTCGTGCTGGCGGGCGGCGAGTCGGTCGGCTACGACATGCTGATCTACGCGCTCGGCAGCCGCGCCGACCTCGAGTCGGTGCCCGGGGTGGCCGAGCACGCGGACACGGTGGCCGGCGCCGAGCAGGCCGCGCGGCTGCGGGAGAAGCTCCGCGGTGACAACGACGGCGGCGGCGTGGTGACGGTGGTGGGCGGCGGTCTCACGGGCATCGAGGCGGCCACCGAGCTGGCCGAGTCGCGGCCCGGGCTGAAGGTCCGCCTGGTGACCGGCGACGCGCTCGGCGAACGGCTGTCCGCGAAGGCGCGGCGGTACCTCCACCGCGTGTTCGGCCGGCTGGGCATCGAGCTGCGCGAACACGTGGCCGTGACCGAGGTCCGCGCCGACGGCATCGTGCTGGCCGACGGGGAGCACGTCCGGTCGGACGCGGTCGTGTGGACCACCGGGTTCCGCGTGTCGGACCTCGCCGCCGAGGCCGGGTTCGCGGTCGACGAGCACGGCAGGCTGGTGGTGGACGAGACGCTGCGGTCGATCTCGCACCCCGACGTCTACGGCGTCGGCGACGCGGCCGCCGTGCGGATGCCGGGCGGGCAGGAGCTGCGGATGGCGTGCGCCACCGGGCTGCCGGCCGCGCAGCAGGCGGTGCGCGCGATCAACGCCAGGCGCGCCGGGCGCGCACCCAAGCCGTTCCGGTTCCGGTACGTCAACCAGTGCATCAGCCTCGGCCGCCGCGACGGGCTCATCCAGTACGTCGACCGGTACGACCGGCCGAAGGAAACCGTGCTGACCGGGCGGGCGGCCGCCGTCTACAAGGAGATGGTGGTGCGCAGCGCGTTCCAGGTGCAGCGCCACCCGAGCATTCCCACCTCCTTCTAGCGAGTGAGGGAACAGTGCTCGAGCCAGCCGCTCTCGTCGGTGGTGAAGACAAGAAGATTCGTCTTCTGCGCCTTGAACCTGGTGAGTGCCTGGCCCAGTTGTCGGTTCAACCTGTGAAGGTACGGTGACTGGTCACTGCTCATGATGATCTCTACGATCATGGCGTCGTCGCTCACCGTGACCGCCTCGATGATCTCCTGCCAACTGTGCGGAATCTCCACGTCGAGCAGTCTTCGCACACTTCGCTGTGCCGCCTTTCGACCGACATCGCTCAAGGCTCTGAGCTCCACGAACAGAAAGGTGCGCTGCAGCCGGAGCTCGTCGTAATCCTCGGCGGAATCGAGCACAAGGAACTCCGGTCGTTCGTCGGAGCCCGCCCGATGGATTCTCGTCCTGTCGGTCGTAACAATTCGGTGCTCGATGAACTCCGAGAGCTCGCCGGTGGCGCTCTGTGATGCGCCGGCCATACCGTTCGCGACAAGTTCCTCGTGTACCCGCTGGTGAAATGGAACAATATCGAAGCCGGCAGGAATGGCGAACTTCACGGCGAGGTCCCAGTGACCCATTACCTCATACATCGCGACGGCGCGAACGCCCGTTGCGGTGGCCGTGACTTCGCCGATGATCGATCTGGCCTGCTCGCAGTCGACGACCGAGTAGCAGGCGAACGCCATTGCCTCCGTGTCGTCCAACGGCAATTCGCGGCGAGGAAACCGCCTGTCGGCGCCGTCCTGGGCGAACGCTCCGTCGTCTCCCCGCGCCGGCCCGGGGACCTGACTTCGGTCATGGGCCAGGATGTAGCGGTCGCGCATGGCTTGGAAATCGGCCTCCCCGACCGCGTTTGGGTACAGCTCGTCGAGAAGCCAAGCAGCCTGCCTGCTCATGGCGAGGCTGCCGCTCAACCAGCGAGCGATCATGGCCGGGTCGTACTTGACTGCCTCCTCCTTGTCCTTACCCCGAAGATCGCGCTCAATGGCCTGTTCTGAGAGGAGGTTTGCCAGCGCTTTTCGGCTGAGCCCATGATGGTTGAGCAGGGACTTGAGCGCGTCACCGACGGCCGCGCGTATCACGGATTCGGTGGCCGAAGCAGAGTCGCTCAACATTGATCACCTATACAATCCACAGTTGTTCGGTGCGTACGATCTGACAGCATCGTCGATGCCGACGGCGGGTTTGATCAAGTCGTATTCGTCCTGGCGAGCCACCCGCTTTCATCTGTTTCAAAGACCGTTAAGTTGTACTTCTGTGCTTTGAAAATAGTTAGCTCTCGACCAATAATTCGATTGAACTGGTTGAGATGGCGAATGTCGTTCGCGCAGGTCATGGCAATGTCGATAATGATGGCGTCGTCGCTGAATGTAATAGCTTCTACAATGCGCTGGCAGGATTCAGAAAGGTCTTCGCAGATCGATTTTTCGATCCTTCTCATGGCGATCGCGCGACTGGTCTCCGGCACTGCCCTGAGCTCGATGAAGACGAAAGCTCGTTGCACCAGGTACAGGTCATAGTCATCCGCCGTGTCGAGCACGACAAAACTGGGGGCCAGCGTGGAGCCAGGGCGTCGGATTCGGGCCGCATCGGTGTTGAGGAAGCGGTGGCCGGTGAACTCGGTGATCTCGTTGGCGGCCAATTCCGCGTGCACGTGGGTGTATAAGGTCTCGATGTCGAACCCGGTGGGTGCGGCCAATTTCACCGCAACGTCCCAATGGCCGAGCATGTCGTATATCGCGATCACGTGCACGTCCGGATTCGCCGTCACCAGTTGGTCGATGAGTAGGCGGGCCTCTTCGACATCCACGACGGACAGCAGCAGGATCGCCATGATCTCGTCGGCGCCGAGGTCGAGCGAGCGGTGGGGGAGTCGGTTGGCGGGCGCCTCCGCGCCGCAGGTCGCCCCGCCGAGCAGCGTCTTCGCCGAGACCGACGCCGCGTCGGGTAGCTGTTGCCGATCGGTGGCGAGTAGGTAGCTGTCGCGTAGGTCCTGGAAGCTCACCCCGGCGCGGCCGGGATGGAGATGGTCGATCAGCCACGCGGCATGCCTGCTCATCACGAGTTTGCCGTCACTCCAGCGATTGATCATCGCCGGGTCGTACCGCATGTCCTTGTCGGTGTCGCCGCGCCTGAAGACATGCTCGCGGGCGGCTTGGGTGAGTTGTCTAGCCAGCTCGGACTGCGAGATGTTCAGCTCGTCGAGGAGCCTGCGCACCGCTATGCGCATGGCTGTCCGAGTCGACGGACCGTCCTCACCGATCTTGGTCGCCACGCGCTCAACATAGAACAAGAGCACATCGTTTTCCAGGCCCGTTCACTCAGAAGAGGGAACGGTTGTGCAACGAAATTGCTCAGACATCGGTGATGACCATGTGTTGCAGGTCATAATGATGTGTAAGTGAACAACGATCATGACTAACTATGCACAGTCGAGGTTGCTCGGAGTTCTTCCTGTCCACCACCTAGGGAGGATCCGCATGTCCGCCATCGCCACATCGACCCTGATCGTTGTCGTCATCCTGGCCCTCATGGTGCTTGCCTGGTGGCGCACCCTGCTCAAGATCCTCGTGGTCTGCGTGTTCGTACTGACCTCCATCGGAACAGTGCAGGTGGTGGCCGCCGTTATCGGCGGTCTCACCCCGTAGCATTCCCACTCGCCTGGTCGGGGCCGAGTAGGAGTAGCAGGGGGAGTTCGTGCGGGAGATCGCCGTCTTCAGTGGTAGTGCGCACCCGAAGTTGGCCGAGGAGATCTGCCGGCACCTCGAGGTGCCGCTGCGTCCGGTCCGCGTGACACGCTTCGCGAACGACTGTCTCGAGGTGCAGCTGCAGGCGAACTGCCGCGAGCGGGACGTGTTCCTCATCCAGCCGCTCGTCACGCCGGTTCAGGAGAACCTGGTGGAGCTGCTGCTGATGCTCGACGCGGCCAGGGGAGCGTCGGCCGCGCGGACCACGGTCGTGCTGCCGCACTACGCCTACGCCCGGTCGGACAAGAAGGACGCGCCGCGGATCTCCATCGGCGGGCGGCTGGTGGCCGACCTGCTGGTGGCGGCGGGCGCGAGCCGGGTGCTGGCCATGACGCTGCACTCGCCGCAGGTGCACGGGTTCTTCAGCGTGCCGGTCGACCACCTGCACGCGTTGCGGGAGCTGGCCGCGTACTTCCGGCGCTACGACCTGGAGAACACGATCGTCGTGTCCCCGGATCTGGGCAATGCCAAGGAGGCGTCGCACTTCGCGCGCCTGCTGGGGGTGCCGGTGGCGGCCGGGGCGAAGCAGCGGTTCGCCGACGATCGGGTGGAGATCACCTCGATCATCGGCGACGTCGGCGGCCGCGACGTGATCGTGCTGGACGACGAGATCGCCAAGGGCAGCACGGTGATCGAGTTGCTCGCCCGGCTGCGGGACCGCGGCGCCAAGTCGGTTCGAGTGGCGTGCACCCACGGGTTGTTCGCCGACCGTGCCATCGAACGCATCGGCGCGGCGGCCGAGGTCGCGGAGATCGTGTGCACCAACACCGTGCCGATCGCCGCGGCCGACCGCACGCCGAAGCTGACCGAGCTCTCCATCGCGCCCGCGCTGGCCGAGGCCATGCGTCGGATCCACAATGGAGAGTCGGTCAGCGCGCTGTTCGACGCACCCTGAGAAATGAGTAGTCGTCGGACACGGAGTCCTGATACTCCAGAAAGCCCCGTGTTCAGTACCGCTCCGGGTTGTGGGGCCGGTTCAGCTCGGTCGCGCTCTCGCCCGTGTAGGCGGGATGGACGGTCGGCTCGCTGACGATCGTGCGCTGCGCCCGGTGCGCGGCATCGTGTGCCTGTCGCCTGGCGTCGCGCTCCGCCGTGATCTCCTCGAACTCCTCGCGGTCGCGGATCCGCGACAGCGCCGAGAGCGCGATCCAGTGCGCGATCCCGATGACCAGCAGGATGATGCCCAGTCGGATGACCACACCCTCGGTCGAGTTGTCGGCTGAGAAGTTGATGGTGGAGAGCAAGGCCAGCACCCCGAGCGCGCCGAGGTGGAACAGTGTGGTCACGAGCCTGACCAGCGATTCCGCAGGGGCGTTCGGCGTCGCCTGTTTGAGGAACCTGCGGCCGTTCCGGTAGATGATCTGGCCGTCGATCAGTACCAGCAGGGTTCCGATCAGGAGGAACGCCAAATAGCTGTTGGTATCCACGGCATACACCCTTCGTCCGTTCTACCCGTCCGGGATACCCCGTGCTCGAGGCCAGGAAACCGGCCATTTGGCCCGTTTCGCGGTCGCGGTGCCGGGTAGGGCATAAGGGTCCGGTTCCCTATACAGCAACGAAAGGCTGATCAATGCTCCCGCTTATCGTGGTTCTGTTACTCGTGCTCGCGCTTGCCGGCGCCGGTTTCGCCTGGGACGTGCTGTGGATCGTCGCGGGCGTGCTGCTCGTGGTGTGGCTGCTCGGTTTCGTGGTGCGGCGGCCGGTCGGGGGCGGCGTCGGGCGTTGGTATCGCTGGTAGTCGTAGCACTCGGCGCGGCGGCCGGGGTTTCCCCCGGTCGCCGTTTCGCTTGTTTGGCCCACGGCGTGCGTGGGAAGCCTCGTCGTGACTGGGAAGGGAGCGTGGCGCGATGCTCACCGACGGACCGGCCAGCCGAGCGCACCTGACCGCGCACCGGATGGTCCACTGTGTACTCGACGGCGACGAGGACGGCCTCGGTCGGGAACTGGAGACGGTGGTCGAGCGGACGGGGGACGACCTGCGAGAATACGTCCGCGCGGTCGTGGCCGAACTGATCAGGGTGGCCGCCACGGCCGTCCGGTTCAGCAGCGGGGACCCGACCGACCGGACGGCATACACCATCGACCTGCGCGACGGCACGAACGACCAGGTGTCGATCGACGACCTGGACCCACCGGCCCGCGCGACCGCCCGCGCCATGCTGGCCGAGCTGAACGGCAGCCAGCAGGACGCGTCGATCCAGCTGGACCTCGCAGTTCAGCGGGTCGACCCGCTGACCGGGCTGGAGACGGTCCGTCGCGCCCTGACCATGACCGTCGGGGTGCTCAGCTGGAGCCAGGGGGACACGTGACCGAATCGGTGAACGAGGCGGACCTGCTCGAACAGCGGGCCGACGTGGTTCCGGAGGACGTCGAGCCGGCCGAGGTGGAGGCGGGCGAGGCCGACCCGGCCGATGTGCGGGACCAGCAGCGCCCGGTCCCCGCCGATGAGGACGAGGCTCCCGCCGACGAGTAATTACCAGACGTCGCCGTCACGCCAGTCGCAGGTCAGCTGGCGTGACAGGTCCACGTCCACCACCGGCAGCACGAAGATCGACCCGTCCTCGTCGGGCGTCGGGACGGTCCCGGTCGGCGTGAGCGCGGCCAAGGGGCCCCGCCAGAGCTGCCAGCCTCGGGCCGCGTAGAACGGGAGCCCATCTTCGGACGAGCCGAGCGCGCCCAGGTCGTAGGAGCCGCGGATCACGCGTTCCAGCTCGGCCATCACCGCGTCGGCCACGCCCCGGCGTCGCCGGTCGGCCCGCACGGCCACCGCCTCCACGTAGCCGGCGCGCAGCGCGCGGCCGCCGTGCAGTAGTCGTCGCTGGACGACGGATCCGTGGCCGACCAGTTCGTCGTGCTCCCAGGCGGTGACGTGCATGCCGCCGAGGGCGTGGTCCCAGTCCTCGTCGGCGAAGTCGTCGAAAGCGTGGTCGAGCAGCTCGCGGATGGCCGTCAGCGTGTCGGGGCCGAGGTCAGCGGTGTGTGCGGTTCGCAGGTCGATCACGACACGTATTGTGCAGTGCGGAACTCGACGACCGGGGAGAACGTCCGTGCTGCAACCGTTTGTCCGATTCGTCCTGGCGCCTACCGCCCGCGCGGTCTACCGCCCGACGGTGGAAGGAGCGGCGAACGTGCCGGCCCGCGGCCCGGTGATCTTCGCGGCCAACCACCGGGCGGCGCTCGACACGGCGGTCATCTCGTTCGTCCTGCCGCATCGGCGGATCCGGTTCCTCGGGAAGGCCGAGTACTTCACGGGCAAGGGCCCGCGGGGGCGGCTGATGGCGAACTTCGTGGACGCCCTCGGTTACATCCCGGTCGAGCGTGGCAACGCGCATGCCGGTCTGGCCGCGCTCGGCGCCGCGCAGCAGGTGCTCAACGCGGGTGGGGCGTTCGGCATCTATCCGGAGGGCACTCGGTCGCTCGACGGGCGGCTGCATCGGGGGCACACGGGGGTGGCCGTGCTCGCGCTGACCACGGGTGCGCCGGTCGTCCCGGTCGGGTTGTCCGGGACCGAGGGGCTCCGGCCCGACGGTGTCCGTATCCCGCGTCGCACGCCGATCACCGTCCGGTTCGGCCGTCCGTTGACTTACGCCGGTGAGAACACGCTGCGGGTCCGCCGCGCGGTGACCGATGAGGTCATGGGCGCTATCCGTGAGCTGTCTCAGCAGGAGTATGTGGACTCCTACCACCGGCGTCCGGAGAGCGCCTAGTGGATGCGCGGAAAGCACGCAGTGAGGGCAGCGCGTTCCCCGACCAGTCGA
The DNA here is from genome assembly GCA_963826035.1 of uncultured Actinomycetota bacterium. Lineage (GTDB taxonomy): Bacteria > Actinomycetota > Actinomycetes > Mycobacteriales > Pseudonocardiaceae > Actinophytocola. Next base: position 593,394 of record CAWGVZ010000015.1, read on the forward strand.
ACATGGTGAGGTTGTCGTTGGGGTTGCCCTCGCCGGGCGCCCAACCGACGCCGGGCAGCCACCCGGGTTCCCAGACGAAGAAGCCGGCGCCACGACCGCCGGGCACCGCGGCGAGCACGGTGCGCAACTCCTCGAAGTAGGCGGCCTGTCCAGCCTGCGTCGCCGGGAAGGCGCCACCGTCGGGAAGCTGCCCGGGCGTGGTGATGAAGTTCCCCAACTGGTCGCCGTTGTTCAGCGTCCACGGGTAGGAGGCCTCGGCGACGATCAGATCCTTGCGGTACCGGTTGGACAGGTCGTTGAGGTTGGTCCGCAACGCCGCGAGCGATCCGTGCCAGAACGGATAGTAGGACTGGCCGATCACGTCGAACTGGACACCCTGCGCGAGCACGCGGTCGAAGAAGTAGCGGGAGCCGCCGTTGTCCCCGCCCCGGTCGATGTGGACCATCACCTGAAGCCCCGGATTGCCTTCCCGCGCCCCGGCGATGCCGGCCTTCAGCAGCGTGGCGAACTCCGCCCAGTGCTCGCCGTCGGACCGGTAGATCTGACCGAGCGGCCACAGCATCCCGTTGGTGATCTCGTTGCCCACCTGGATCATCGCCACAGGGGTGCCCTGCCTGGCGAAGGCGGTCACCGCGTCGCGGGTGTACGTGCGGACGGTGTTGGCGAGCGTCGACAGGTTCTGGCCGGCCCACGCGGCCGGGGTCGGCTGCTTGCCCGGATCGGCCCAGAAGTCGCAGTAGTGCAGGTCCAGCAACACCCGCAGGCCCACCGCATGGGCGCGTCGGGCCAGCGTCAGCGCCGAGTTCAGGGTGCTGTATCCGGCCGGCGGCGCGGTCCAGACCCGCAACCGGACGTAGTTGGCGCCGCGGTCGGCGAGGATGCGCTCGATCGGCCGCACCACCCCACCGTCCCGATAGGACTTACCGGCTGCCTCCTCCTGCAGGGTGAACGAGATGTCGGCACCCCGGACTCGCGGCCCGGCGGCCCGAGTCGCTGCCGAAGCGGGGAAGCGGGCCGCGAAAGCGGCGGCGAGCGGGGCGGCGAGGATGGTGCGTCTGCGCATGACTCACTCCTTTGTGGACTGTCGATCACGCTGACTCTCTGATCACGAGCTCGGTCGGCAGGATGACCGCCGCGTTCGCCTCCCCCTCCAGGAGCCGCAGCAGCAACCGCACCATCTCCGTGCTGATCCGCCCCCACGGCTGGCGAACGGTGGTGAGGGGCGGGTGACACGTGGCGGCGATCGTCGAGTCGTCGAAGCCGGCCACCGCCACGTCATCCGGCACGCGGCGACCGGCCCGGCGCAGGGCGGCGAGCGCACCCGCGGCCATCAGGTCGGAGGCGACGAACACCGCGTCGACGTCGGGTGCCCGCGCCAGCAGCCGCTCCATGGCGACCGAGCCGCTCGCCTGGGTGTAGTCGCCGTGCACGACCAGGTCTTTCGCACCAGGGCCGACCACGTCGTGGTAGCCGGCCAGCCGGTCGACACCGCCCGGTGTGTCTAGCGGACCGGTGATCGTCCCGATCCGCCGGTAGCCGCGGGAGAGGAGATGGCCGACCTTCTGCCGGGCACCGTCCCGGTCGTCGGCCGCCACGTAGGAGATGTCGTGCCCCAACGGCCGGCCGCAGGCGACCACCGGCACGTCCTGGGCAATTAAGAGGCCGCGCAGCTAGGGCGGTGGATGTCCGCCTCGGCGCGGCGGGCGCCGCCAGTCCTAGTTGCGCGGCCTCCAACTCGTCGATCAGCGGGCTGCCGGTGTGGGTCGACACCAGCAGCGCGCCGTCGACATGGCCGGCGGTCACGAACCGGCTCACCCACTTGCGCTCGTCCGGCGTGCCGGCCAGGGTCAGCAGCACGGTGATGTCGTTGTCCGCCAACGCCTGCGTGCAGCCGTGCAACAGGATGTTGAAGTTCGGGTCCTCGAACAGCCGGTCCTGCGGCTCGCAGAGGATGAACGCCACCGACTTCGAGCGCTGCGTGACCAGGCTTCTGGCGTGCTGGTTGACCACGTAACCGGTCTTGCGGATGGCCTTGTCGATGGCCGAGCGCGCCGGCCGGCTCACGTTGCGCCCGCCGTTGAGCGCGCATGAGACGGTACCCCGGGAGACCCCCGCGACAGTGGCCACATCCTCCATCGTGGGTCTTCTGCGCTTGGCCATGATCACCCCCGAACCGTCCCCGTCATCAGATCGATCCGCCAGTACCGTTGCAGGGAAAGGAAAAGTGCCACCAGCGGCAGGATCGACAGCAGTGCGCCGACCAGGACCAGGTTGTACAGCGCCGGCTGGTAGGTGCCCTGCTCGAGCATGGTGACCAGGCCGACGGTCAGCGGGAACTTCTGGTCATCGCCGAGCATGAGATAGGGCAGCAGGAAGTTGTTCCAGATGGCGACGAACTGGAACAGGAACACGGTCACCATGCCCGGCACCATCATCGGCAGCGCGACCGTCGCGAAGATCCGGAACTCCCCGGCGCCATCGGTTCTGGCCACCTCGATGACCGAGTCGGGCACGGCCGCGGCGGCGTAGACGCGTGCCAGGTAGATGCCGAACGGGCTGACGATGCTGGGCAGCAGCACCGAGGCATAGGTGTCGGCGAGCCCCACCTCGGCCAGCATCAGATATTGCGGTACCGCCAGGATCACGCCCGGGATGAGCACCCCGGCCAGCAACACGTTGAAGATCAGCGTCCGGCCGGGGAAGGTGTACTTGGCGAGGGCATAGCCGGTCAGGACGGACAGCAGCGCGGACAGTGCGGCGCCGACACCCGCGTAGAGCGCGGTGTTGGCCGCCCACCGCCAGAACAGCCCGTCCCGGTACGCGGCCAGCTCGGTGAGGTTGTCCAGGAAAGCGAAGCCAGGCACGAAGGTGGACGTGCTGAACAGCGCCGAGCTGCTCTTGGTGGCCGCGACGATCACCCAGACCACCGGCAGCAGGCAGTAGGCCGCGCCGATCAGCAGCACGATCATCGGCAGCCGGCCCGGCCGCACCGGGCCCTGCCGGGACGGCCCCCTGGTTGACACGGCGGGGCGGGCGGGGGTGCGGGTGGCGGTCACAGCTCCTCCCCGGCGAACGCCCGCTTGCCGACCACCCGAAGGAAGATCAACGAGAAGATCAGGGTGGCGGCCGCGATGACGATCGAGGTGGCGGAGGCCGCGTAGATGTCGCCGCGGGCGAACGCGTCGCTGTAGACCTTCATGAGCGGCGTCCAGGTCGACGGCATGGCGTTCGTCAGCGGTGCGAGCGTGGTGGGCTCCGTGTAGACCTGCAGCGTGGCGATGACCGTGAAGATGCCCGCCATGATCAGCGCCGGCATGACGAGCGGTGTCTTTATCCGCAACGCGACCTGCCACTCGCTGGCGCCATCCAGCCTGGCCGACTCATAGATCTCGGCCGGGATCGCCCGCAACGCGGTCACGATCACCATCATGTTGAAGCCGACTCCGCCCCACAGGCCGATGTTGAGCACGGCGAACAGCAGCAGGTCCGGTTCCAGGAGGTTCGCCGGCATGGGGAGCGGGGTGAGCGCCGGAAGATAGAGAAAGCCCCACAGCACGGTCGCCACCACGCCGGGCACCGCGTACGGCAGGAAGATCGCGATCCGGCTGAACCGGGCGAACCGTACCTTCGGCCGGTCCAGTAGCAGCGCGAACAGCAGCGCGAGGCCGAGCATGGTCGGCACCAGGATCGCGCCGTAGCCGAGCACCCGCAGCACCCCGCCCCAGAACTCCGGGTTCGCCAGGGCCTCCCGGTAGGTGTCGAGCCCCGCGAAGACCTCGGTGCGCGCGCCGACGCCGAGCCCGAGCCCGGACACCTTCGCCCGGTGCAGGCTCAGGTAGACGGTGTACCCGATCGGCAGCAGTACGAGGAGGGTGAACAGCACGATCGCCGGTGCGAGAAACGCGTACGGCACCGCACGCCGACCCGGCCTGGCCGCAGTCATCAGCCCTCGACCTGGAAGCCGTTCTTGCGCATGTCCTCCACAGTGGACTCCTGCATGCCCTCGACCGCGTCGGCGAACGGCGTCCGATCGGTGATCGCCTTGCCGAAGAAGTCCTTGTAGGACTGGTACGTCACGTTGACGTTGGGGCCCCAGACCCAGCCGACGGCCGTGTCCGCGATCTCCTTCGCCTCGGCGTAGAAGGTGGCCTGGTCGGGCAGGAACGCCGGTGGCTGCTCGAGCGCCGGACCGTCCTGCGCGTCCCGTGATGCCGGGTAGAGCGAGCTGCCGGTGACCAGAGCCTCGGTCGCCACCGGGTCGGTGTTCAGCCAGATGGCGAACTCGGCGGCCGCTTCGGCGTGCTCCGAGTCGGCCGAGACCGCGACGGACGACCCGCCCCAGTTGCCCGTGCGGTTGTCGCCGGCCGCCCACTGTGGCATCGGCGCCATCGCCCACAGGCCCTTCGTCGCTGCCGCGAGATCGGCCAGCACGGCGGGGGCCCAGATCGCGCTCGGCCAGGCGAGCACCGTGCCGTCGCCGAGCGCCTTGTTCCACTCGGGCGTGTACATCGGCTGGTCGTCGATGACGCCCTCGGTGACCAGGCCACCCCAGTAGTCGGCCACCTGCCGCGTCGCATCGTCGTCGATGCCGACCGTCCAGGTCTCGCCCTCGATGCTCCACCACTGCCCGCCGGCCTGTTGGGCGAGCCCGGCGAACCAGCCGGGGTCGGCGCTGGAGAACGTGGAGAGGTAGCTGCTCGTGGTCCGCGCACGCAGCGCGCGGGCGGTCTGCGCGAACTCCTCCCAGGTGGTCGGCACGGTCAGGCCGTACTGCTGGAAGAGATCCTTGCGGTAGTAGAGCATCATCGGACCGCTGTCCTGCGGGATCGCGTAGACCGCCTCGGTGCCCAGGGTGACCTGCTCCCAGACACCTTCGGCGAACTCGCTCTTCGCGTCGCCGGCGAGTGCTTCGATATCGGCGGTCACGCCGTTGCTGACCAGGGTCGGCAGCGCCTGGTACTCCGCCTGCAGCAGATCCGGCGCGTTGCCGGCCTTCGCCGCGGTCAACACCTTGGTGACCAGCTCGTCGCCCCCGGCCTGCCGGCTGACCTTGACCTGGACGTCCGGGTGGGTGCTGTTCCACTCCTCGACCACCTGTTCGATGTTGGGCGCCCAGGCCCAGTACGAGAGCTCGATCGGGCCACTGGACTCGGGCGACTCGCCGGACGAGCAGCCGGCGAGCAGGACCGCCGCCAGGACTGAGAGGGCGCGCGAACAGGGCTTGGCGGCGCCCGCCGCGCCGAGGCGGCCCCTGGCGGCACCGCGCCGGCATCGAAGTACGTCCAGTACGCCGACGCCGGCGCGGCACCGCCAGGAACCACCTCGATCACGACGGGCATCCACCGACCCTATTTGCGCGCCCTCTAACGCAGATCGCATCACACGGCCTCATTTCGCTTCGTTGCGGTTGGCTGAGGGGACTGTGAGCGCTCACAGTTTTCGCCGTCGCATGCAATCCTGTCAATAGGTGAATCCGCTGCGACATCACGGTTATCGTGACTGTGCACGCTCACAGTCCTGGTCAAGAAAGGGCCGCATGATCATCCCGAGGCTCGACCGGATCGCCTACGGCGGCGACTACAACCCGGAGCAATGGCCGGCGGCGGTCTGGCCGGAGGACGTCCGCCTGATGCGGGAGGCCGGCGTCAACCTGGTCACGGTCGGCATCTTCAGCTGGGCGGAGCTCGAACCGGCCGAGGGGGAGTACCGGTTCGACTGGCTGGACCGGGTGCTCGGGCTGCTGCACGACAGTGGCATCGCGGTCGACCTGGCGACGCCGACCGCGGGACCACCCGCCTGGTTCACCCACCGGTACCCGGACAGCCGCCTGGTCAACCGGGAGGGCCAGTCGCTCGGTTTCGGCGCCCGCCAGGCGTACTGCCCGAGCTCACCGGACTACCGCGCGGCCGCCGCCCGGATCACCGAACAGCTCGCCGTGCGGTACGCCGGCCACCCGGCACTGACGCTGTGGCATGCGCACAACGAATACGGCGGCGCCAACCCGTTCTGCTACTGCGCCACCTCGGCCGCGGCGTTCCGCGAGTGGCTGGCCCGGCGGTACGGCGACCTGATCACGCTCAACAACGCCTGGGGCACCACGTTCTGGAGCCAGCGGTACGGCGACTGGGCCGAGATCGAGCCGCCCCGGCCCGCGCCGACCACGGGCAACCCCGCACAGCAGCTGGACTTCCTGCGGTTCTCGGCCGACGAGCACCTGGACTGCTTCCGGGCCGAGCGCGACATCCTGCACCGGCTGTCGCCCGGAGTTCCGGTCACCACGAACTTCATGATCGCCAACTGCAGGACGATGGACTACTGGCGTTGGGCGGACGAGGTCGACGTGGTGTCCAACGACCACTACCTACGGGCCGAGCTCGACGACAACCACATCGAGTTGGCCATGGCCGCCGACCTGACCCGCGCGGTAGCCGGCAACCGGCCGTGGCTGCTCATGGAACATTCGACGAGCGCGGTCTCCTGGCAGCCCCGCAACGTCGCCAAGCGACCGGGCGAACTGCGCCGCAACACCCTCGCGCACCTGGCGCGCGGCGCCGACGGTCTGCTGTTCTTCCAGTGGCGGGCGGCTCGCTTCGGCGCGGAGAAGTTCCACTCGGCCATGCTGCCCCACGGCGGCACGGACACCCGGATCTGGCGCGACGTGGTCGAACTCGGCGCCGCGCTCGACGCGCTCGACCCGGTGCGCGGCACGCCGGTGGTCGCCGATGTCGGCATGGTCTGGGACTGGGAGTCCTGGTGGGCCATGGAGCTGGACTGGCGCCCGTCGGTGGACCTCGACTACCGGGAACGCGTCCTGGCCCACTACGAGCAGCTGTGGCGAGCGCACCTGACCGTCGACTTCGTCCGCGCGGGCGCGAGCCGGCATCCGCTGCTGATCGTGCCGAGTCTCTACCTGGTCACGGCCGACGCGGCGGCCAACCTGACCCGGTACGTCGAAAGCGGCGGGACACTGCTCGTGTCGTACTTCTCCGGCATCGTCGACGAGAACGACACCATCCATCCCGGCGGGCACCCCGGCGCCCTGCGTGATCTGCTCGGCCTGACGGTCGAGGAGTTCCGGCCGCTGCGCGCCGGCGAGTCGGTCGAACTGGACAACGGCGCGACCGGCGACATGTGGACCGAGCTGGTCGGGCTCCGCGGCGCCGAGGCCGTGCACCGCTACCGGGACGGGCCCGCCGCGGGCGAGCCCGCGGTCACCCGGCATCAGGTCGGTGACGGTGTCGCCTGGTATGTCTCCACCCGCCTGCACGGCGACGATCTCGGCGCGGTCCTGCGCCGCGCCTGCGCCGATGCCGGTATCTCGCCGGCCGACGCCCTGCCCGAGGGCCTGGAAGTCGTGCGCCGCGGCCAGTTCCTGATCGCCGTCAACCACGCCGACCACGACGCCAAACTCCCGGCGACCGGCACCGAGCTGCTCACCAACACCCCGTGCGACGGCGTACTCCGCATTCCGGCCGGTGACGTCCGGGTAGTACGGGAGGCCTCGACGCAGGGAAAGCGTCGTTCCCTGCACGATAGCCAGCCTGTGATCTAGCGGGGGTGCACCCGGCCGAGCAGGCGCTCCAGCAGCTCGGGGAAGGGTTCACTGCCCGACTGCTCCAGCCACAGCACGGCCGTCGTGCGCAGCGTGGCGAGGAACGTCGCGGCCATCAGCCGAGCCAGCTCGGCGTCCACGTCGTGGCCGCGCTCGACGAGGACGGCCGCCAGGTCCCGCTCCATGGCGATCTGGTCGGCCGCCTGCCTGGCGAGCAGTGACGGGTGCCGGCGCAGCAGCCGCAGCTGCTTGACCCACTCGAGGTCCGGCGGCGTCTCCCGGAACATCCCGGTGGCCGCCCGCCGCGCGGCGAGCCACGGCCGCTCGCTCGCCGGCCGGTCCCGCACCAACCGGAGCAGCGTCTTCATGCGCTCGCGGTCGGCGTGGAGGACCGCGTCCTCCTTGTTGGCGAAGTAGTTGGAGAACGTACGCCGGGACACGCCCACCTCGTCGGCGATGTCCACGACCGTCACGCCGTCCAGGCCGCCGGCCAACGCGAGGCGCAGCGCGGCCTCGTGCAGCGACTGCCGGGTAGCCGCCTTCTTCCGGTCGCGCAGTGTGTCGACGATCTCCATCACGCATCACTCTATCCGGGAGTAACCTTCCAGTTGTGCAAGTTTGCCCAGTGGGCAATTATGTGGTGGTGGGTAGGAATCCGTGACAGCGCAGGAGATGCCACGACGGCAGGTGCTGGAGTCGCTCAGCGGACTGCTCCTGGCCCTGTTCGTGGCGATGATCAGCTCGACCGTGGTGTCCACGGCGCTGCCGCTGATCATCGGTTCGCTCAACGGCACGCAGACGCAGTACACGTGGGTGGTCACGGCCACGCTGCTGACCGCGACCGCCACCACACCCGTGTGGGGCAAGCTGGCCGACCTGTTCAACAAGAAGACGCTCGTGCAGATCGCGATCGTGCTCTTCGTGATCGGCTCGGTGCTCGCGGGCATCTCGCAGGACACCGGCCAGCTGATCGCCGCGCGGGCGTTCCAGGGCATCGGCGTCGGCGGGCTGCAGGCGTTGGTCCAGGTGGTGATCGCGGCGATCATCCCGCCACGCGAGCGCGGCAAGTACAACGGCTACCTCGGCGGTGTGATGGCGGTCGCCACGGTCGGGGGACCGCTGCTCGGCGGCCTGATCGTGGACGTGCCGTGGCTGGGCTGGCGCTGGTGTTTCTTCGTGGGCGTGCCGATCGGGCTGCTGGCGTTCATCGTGCTGCAGCGGACGCTGCGGCTGGAGACCGTCCGCCGCGAGGACGCGAAGGTCGACTACCTGGGGGCCGCGCTCATCGCGGCCGGCGTGAGCGTGCTGCTGATCTGGGTGTCGTTCGTGGGCAACTCGTTCGCGTGGTTGTCCTGGCAGACGGCGCTCATGGTGGCCGGCGGGCTGGTGGTGCTGGCGGTCGCCGTGTGGGTGGAGTCGCGGGTGGCCGAACCCGTGGTGCCGCTGAAGATCGTGGTCAGCCGAACGCCGGCGCTGGCGATCATCGCGAGCCTCGCGGTCGGCATGGCCATGTTCGGCGGCGCGGTGTTCCTCGGCCAGTACTTCCAGATCGGCCGCGGCTACTCGCCGACCGAGGCCGGTCTGCTGACCATCCCGCTGATGGCCGGCGTGCTCGGGTCGTCCACCGTCACCGGCCGGCTCATCAGCAGGTCCGGCGCCGTCAAGCCGTACATCGTGGCCGGTTCGGTGATCCTGGTGATCGGCTTCCTCGGGCTGGGTTTCGTCGACCACGACACGTCGCTCGGCTACGTCTCGGCGGCCATGCTGCTGGCGGGTATCGGCGTCGGCATGACGTTGCAGAACCTGGTCCTGGCCGTGCAGAACACGGTGCCGCTGCGCGATCTCGGGTCGGCCAGCGCGTCGGTCACGTTCTTCCGTTCGCTCGGCGGGACCATCGGGGTGTCGGTCCTGGGTGCCGTGCTGGCCAACCGGGTGGCGGCCGACCTCACGGCGAAGCTCGGCGGGCATGCGGCACCCGGCGGCGACGGGGTCAGCGCACTCAACCTGCACGCGCTGCCGCCGGAGGTGCAGGTGGCGGTGCGCGAGGTCTACGGCGACGCGACCGCGCACGTCTTCCTGATCTCCGCGGCGGTCGCCGTGGTCGGAGTGGTGGCGGCCGTGCTGCTGCGCCCGACCCGGTTGCGTAGCACGATCGACCTGGAGGAGCAGGACAAGGTGGTCAACGACCCGATCGTTGGGTGAGCGGGAGTGAGGGAGCGGACGCCGTCCGGACTGAAACGATGCTCGCTCCGCAAGCTCCGCTCGGAAGAGCGCGCGCAGGCGCGCCAGCGCCGAGCACGCGACGAGGGAAGACGGCGCGCTTGTGACCGAGCGGAGCGAACAATGGGCACAGTGGGGTAGCCGTATGGAAAGTGCTTTTGAGTCCACTGTGGAGCAGTTCGGGCCGCCCGATTCCGGGGCGACCCGCACGATCCTCGTGGGGATCGACGGCTCGGCCACGGCCATGCGTGCGGCGTCGTTCGCGTTCGGTATGGCGCGTCGGCAGAACTGCCGGCTGCTGGTCACGTTCGTGGCGGCCCGCTCGGCGCTGAGCGGGATCGGGCCGTCGGCCGCAGTGACCGCGGAAACCGAGGCGCTGCAGAAGCTCTACACCGAACTGCGGGCGGAGATGCGGTCGAACGCCGAGGAGTTGGGGGTGCCGGTGACGTTCATGAAGGTCCACGGCGACCCGTACTCGACCCTGCGCGAGGCGGCGGACACCAACCAGGTGGACGTGGTCGTGGTGGGCGCGTCGACCAGCGCGGGCCACCGGATCGCCGGGTCGGTGGCCACCCGGCTGATCCGCGCCGGGCACTGGCCGGTGCTCGTGGTGCCCTGATTCTGTTAGAAACTTTCAATCTGTCGCCACTACGCGTTATGGTTGACCTACTCTGTGCGAGGAGGTCGACATGCGGCGTCGGTTTCGGGCGATCGCGGGAATCCTGGTGCTGGCACTGGGATTCGTGGGCGGGACGGCCGGCGCGGCTGACGACCTCAGTGCTCAGGCCCTGGCCAGGCAGGCCGCCGGGCAGCGGGTGATCTACTCCTATCCCGGCCTGGTGCCGCCGCAGAGTCTGCTGGCCCGCATCCGTGCTGGCGAAGCCGCCGGGGTGATCTTCTTCGGCGAGAACGTATCCAGCTTGCAGCAGATCGCGGACGTGGTGGCGCAGCTGCGTGCCGCCGCCGCGCAGAGCCCGATGCAGCACCCGCTGCTGCTGATGACCGACCAGGAGGGCGGGCAGGTCCGCCGGCTGCCGGGCGAACCGGCGTTGTCGCACAAGGATGTCGGCCAGTCGGTCAACCCGGGTGCGGCGGCCACCAGCACCGGTGCGGGCGCGGGCAACAACCTGGCCGGGGTCGACATGAACGTGAACCTGGCGCCCGTGCTGGACGTCTACCACGCGCCGGGCGACCTGATGGACCAGTACGAGCGGTCCTACAGCATGGACCACACCGTGGTGGGCGATCTCGGCGCGAACTTCACGGCGGCGCACCAGAACACCGGCGTGGCCGCCACGGTCAAGCACTTCCCGGGGCTGGGCACCGCGACCGCCACGAACAACACCGACCTGCGGCCGGTCACGCTGCCGGTGTCGCTGTCGGCGTTGCGGACCGTGCACGAGGCGCCCTACCAGGACGCCATCGCGGCCGGGGCGAAGCTCGTGATGCTGTCGTGGGCGGTGTACCCGGCGCTGGACGGGGCGCGTCCGGCCGGCCTGTCGTCCGTGGTGGTGCAGCAGGAACTGCGGTCCCGCAACGGTTTCACCGGCGTGACGATCACCGACGCGATCGAGGCGGGCGCCCTGCGGGACTTCGGCTCGACCGGCAACAAGGCGGTGCTGGCGGCCGGGGCCGGGATGGACCTCATCCTCGCGTCGGCGCGGGACGTGAACCAGGGTGACGAGGCGGCGAACGCCCTGGCCAACGCACTCGCCGACGGCACCTTGGATTCCGGTGCCTTCGGCGAGGCGCTGGCCAGGCTCAACGCCCTGCGTGCCAGCCTGGACTAGAACCGTCGAATGCCTGGAAGGCGTCGTTCCTGACGCTCAACGTCTGCAAGGCGTCGTTCCTGGCATTAGACGGGGACCGGCTCTCGGTCATCGAGGCGGCCGTCCTGCTCGACCAGCCGCTCACCCTCGACGTCCACGTTCGGCAGGATCCGGTCCAGCCAGCGCGGCAGCCACCAGGCGCCCTTTCCGAGCAGCGCCATGGCCGCCGGCACGATGGTCATCCGGACCAGGAAGGCGTCCACCGCCACCCCGACGGCCAGCGCGAACCCGATCGACTGGATGAGCGTGTTCTCGGCCAGGATGAACCCGGCGAACACACTGATCATGATGAGGGCCGCGGCCGTCACCACCCGGGCGCCGTGCCGGAACCCGGTCACCACCGCCTCCTCGGCCGGTGCGCCGTGCACGTACTCCTCGCGCATCCTGGTCACCAGGAACACCTGGTAGTCCATGGCGAGTCCGAAGAGGACACCGATCAGCAGGATCGGCAGCATGCTCATGATCGGCCCGGTGCTCTCCACCCCGAGCAGGTCGGTGAGCCAGCCCCACTGGAAGACCGCGACCACCGCGCCGAAGGTGGCGGCCACCGAGGCGAGGAAGCCGATGGTGGCCTTGAGCGGCACCACGACCGAGCGGAACACCAGCATCAGCAACAGGAACGCGAGGCCGACGATCAGCGCCAGGTAGGGGATCATCGCATCGGAGAGCGTGTCGGACACGTCGATGTTGGCGGCCGTCTGGCCGGTGACCGACAGGTCGATGCCCGAGCTGGCCTCGATCGGGCCGGCCGCGTCGCGGATGGCGCCGACCAGGGTCTCGGTCGCCGCGTCGCTCGGCCCGGTGTCGGGGATGACCGACAGGATGGCCGTGGTGCCGGTGCTGTTGAACTGCGGCGGGGTGACGGCCGCGACGTTGTCCAGCCCGCCGATCCGCTCGGCCGCCTGTGCGACCGCCGCCTGCGGGTCACCGCTGCCGGCCGTGTCCACCACCACGGTGAGCGGCCCGTTGGCGCCTGGCCCGAACGCGTCGCTCACCAGCTCGTAGGCCCGGTGCTGGGTCGACTCGGGTGCGGCCGTGGCGTCGTTGGGCAGGCCGAGCTGCATGCTGGCCGCGGGGACCGCCAGGACGATCAGCCCGGCGAGCGCGGTGCCGAGTACGGCGATCCGGTGCCGGCCGACGAAGCGGGCCCAGCGTTCGCCCATGGGGGTCCTGCTCGGGTTCTTCGGTTCGCGGGCGCGGATCCGGTCGCCGGCGAAGCTGAGCACGGCGGGCAGCAGGGTGATCGCGATGAGCACGGCGACGCCCGCGGTGATCGCGGCGGCCACGCCCATCTCGCCGAGGAACGGGATGCCGACCACGGTCAGCCCGGCCAGGGCGATGATCACCGTGAGGCCGGCGAAGACGACGGCCGACCCGGCGGTGCCGACCGCGCGGCCCGCCGCGTGTTCCGGGTCGAGGCCGCGGGCCAGTTCGTTGCGGTAGCGCGAGACTATGAACAGGGCGTAGTCGATGCCGACCGCCAGCCCGATCATCAGCGCGAGCACGGGAGTGTTGGCGTTGAGGTCCATGAAGCCGGACGCCAGGGTGATGCCGGCCATCCCGACGCCGACGCCGATGAGCGCGGTGAGCAGCGGCAGCCCGGCGGCGACCACCGAGCCGAACGTGATGAGCAGGACGATCGCGGCGACCGCGACGCCCAAGATCTCGGTGGCGCCGGTCTCCGGCGCGCCGACGACCGCGTCACCGCCGAACTCGACGGTCAGGCCGGCCTGCTCGCCGATGGTGGCCGTGTGCAGGAGCGCCTCGCGATCGGCCTCCGTGAGCTCGAAGGCCTGCTGGTCGTAGCCGACCTGGACGAGCGCGAGCCGGCCGTCCGGGGAGATGGCCTGGGTCTGGAACGGGTCGGACACCCGCGCGACCTCCGGCACGTCGTGCAGCGCGGCGATCACCCGCTCGGTGGCGGCCTTGGTGGCCGGCTCGGCGAAGGTCTGGCCCTCGGGCGCCTCGATGGCGACGCGCGCGGTGCCCCCGCCGACGCCCGCCTCGGGGAACGTGGTCTTCAGGTGGTCGATCGCCTGCTGGGACTCGGTGCCGGGAATGGACACGGCGTTGGTCAGTTGGCCGGACAGCGTCACCGCGCCCAGGCCGAACGCGATCAGGAGGGCCGCCCAGACGCCGGTGACCAGCCAGCGGCGCCGGAACGAGATCCGGCCGAGTCGGTAGAGGAATGTCGCCACGTGGTGCTCCGTTGTTCGGTGTGCGCTCCTCTCAGAAGCTAGCCGAACGACAAGTAGGTGCCAAGCCGATCGGCAAGTATGTGACTAGCCGCACGGCTAGTGGTCAACTTGCCGGACGGCTAGCTGAGAGCGTAGGGTGAAACTCTCAGTGAGGAGGTGGGCGATGGTTGCCGTCGCGGTGGATACCAGGACGCGATTGCTGTCGACCGCGCTGCGGTTGTTCACCGAGCACGGTGTCGAAGGCACCTCGCTGCAGATGATCGCCGATGCCTTGGGCGTCACCAAGGCGGCCGTGTACTACCACTTCAAGACGAAGGACGAGATCACCGAGGCCGTGGCTGAGCCCGCCGTCGCCGAGCTGGCGGCCATGCTGGATGAGGCGGCTCGGCTGCGCCGGCCCGGTGCGCAGGTCGATCATGTGCTGGACGGGCTCGTCGATCTGATCGTGCGGAATCGGGTGCTGGTCGCCGTGTTCTGCAGTGATCCGGGGATCGCTCGTGCCGTGGAGCGGTTGTTGCACGGGGACGAGAATGTGATGGTGCGGTTGCCGGCGCTGTTGATGGGGGAGGATCCTTCGCCGTCGGCTCTGGTGGCCGCGCATGTCGCGTTGTCCGGGATTGCCATGGCCGGCCGGTCGCCCGCTCTTGCTTCGCTGGATGACGAGAGTCTTCGGCGGTTTCTCGTGGACGCTGCTCGGCGGTTGCTGGGCCGGCCTCGGCGGCGGGCCCCTCACTCGTAGCGGCCGGCCAGCCATCGACCGAACGTGTGTAGCTGGTCGTTCAGTGCGTTCGGTTCGATGATGTCCAGGTCGATGTTCAGGTAGGCGAGCCAGCGGGCGGCCCAGTCCAGGTCGTCCGTGCCGAAGTGGAGTTCGCACTCGTCCTCGATTTCCACCACGCTGGCCACGCTCGGGTCCACCAGTTCGCGGACCAGGTCCGCTTCCGTGTGGACCCGGACGCGGACGCGGTGGCGCCATGGACCGTGGGCCAGCGTGTCGGCCACCAGGGCGGCGGCGTCGATCGGTGGTTCGGGCGCCGGGAGGCGGGTGCCGAGCGGCTGGACGTGATCGATGCGGTCCACCGCGTAGGTCAGCCAGTCCGCCGATCCTCGGGGGCAGGCGACCAGGTACCACCTGCGGCGCAGGGTCACCAGGCGGTGTGGCTGCACGTCCACGGGTTTGGCTGCCGCCAGCTCTTCGCGGCGGTGGCGGATGCGGATCGCCTCTCTCGTGCGGCAGGCGAGCGCCGCCGGGATGAGCACCTCGCGGCCGGCCTGGCGGCGGTTGGAACCCGGCAGAGCCTGGATGTCGGCCAGCGCGGCCAGGCGTGCGTGCCACCGGGCGGGCACCACCTGGGTGAGCTTGGCCAGCGCGGTGACCGCCGCCGTTTCCAGTCCTTCGACCGCCACGGCCGTCCGCAGGCCCACGGCCACGGCGGCCGCCTCGTCCGCGTCCAGCAGGAGTGGCGGCATGGTGCGGCCGTGTGCCAGGCGGTATCCACCGGTCCGGCCCGGCTCCGCGTCGATGCGGTAGCCCAGTTCGCGCAGCTGAGCCACGTCCCGGCGAGTGGTTCGCTCGGTGACGCCCAGGCGCTCGGCCAGCCGGATGGCGGAGATGCCCGGGTGGGTCTGCAGCAGGGAGAGCGTCTCCAGGCGACGATTCGCCGTACCAATCTGCATACCCGGACACTAGCTGACCGGGTATCGGATCATCCTGGATTCATGACTCAGCTACTCGGTCCAGAAGGACTCGTGCAATCTCCCGCCTTCAGCCATGTGGCGGTCGTGCCGCCCGGGGCGACCACCATCTACGTCGCCGGGCAGAACGCCGTCGATGGTGCCGGTGAGCTCGTCGGGGGTGATGACGTCGCCGCGCAGACCACGAAGGTGATGGCCAATCTGCACGTCGCGCTGGCGGCGGCCGGCGCCGGCGTTCAGGATCTGGTGATGATGACAATCCTGGTGGTCGACGGGGTCGACCTGGCCGCCGCCTATCCCGTGGCCGCCGCCTCGCTGGCCGGGGCCGCGCCGCCGGTGGCCGTGCTGCGGGTGGCCGGACTGGCCGTGCCGGGTGCGCTCGTCGAGGTCAGTGCGGTCGCGGCGGTGACGTCATGAGCCCGGTCGGGCGCACGAAGGACGCGGGTTGGCAGATCGGGGTGTCCAAGACCGTCGACCGCCCGGTCGGCGAGGTGTGGGACTTCATCACCTCGCCCGAGGGAATGGCCATCTGGCTGGGCGACGGTGTCACCCACCTGTCCGAGCCGGGCGTCGGTTACGACACCACGGACGGGGTCCGCGGCGAGACGCGCAGCTTCCGTGAGCTGGACCGGATTCGGCTCACCTGGCAGCCGGCCGACTGGGCGCACGACACGACGTTGCAGCTGACCGTGTCGTCCGCGGGGGAGGGGCGGACGCGGTTGGGGGTCCACCAGGAACGCCTGGCCGACGCGGCCGAGCGCGAACACCAGCGGGGGCACTGGCAGGGCGTGATCAAGGCGCTGGTCGCCGCCCTCACCGAGGGGTCTCCCAAGATCGGCTAGTTTTGAGTGATGCACCCCGTGTCGTTCGCGCCGGCCGTCCCGGCAGATGCGCAGCTGGTGGTGCGCAGCAACCGGCGCACGCGGGCGCTGTACGTGGTGATGCTGGTGTCCGTGATGCTCCTGTTGGTATTGATAGCGGCCGTCCCGACGGTGGTCGCGTGGTCGGGCGTCACGCCGGTACTGATGGTGGCGGTGGCTCCGCTGGGCGTCCAACTGTGGTTCTCCGTGTTGATCGTGCGTGAGTACCAGGGGCTGCTGGGACCGCAGCTGGCGGCCGACCGGTCCGGCGTGTGGGTGCGCACGGGGCTGGGGTCCAAGCCGGAGGTGGTGTTCCTGGCGTGGCCCGCCGTGGAGGGCATCGACGTGAGCCCGCGGGGCCCGGCCATCCGGATCCTGAGCCGGCAGGGGGATGGCCTCTTCGCGGGCGGTGCGCACTGGCGGGCCCGCTCGCTGCGGAAGCGCTACGGCACGCCGTTCGTGGTGGACGGTCGCCGCTCGGCCGAACCGGCGACGGCCATCGCCGGCCGGCTGCACCAGATCGCCAGAGAGGCCATGGGAGTTTGACAGTGTTCGAGGTGTCCATCACCGATGACGCGGTGCTGCGTCCGCTGGAGCCGTGGCATGCGGAGGAGCTCCTGGCGCACATGGACCGTGGCCGGGAGTTCATCGGCCAGTACATCAAACTGGCCGACGCCGTCACGGATCTGGCGTCGAGCCGCGCGTTTCTCCAGTCCTACGCGGACAAGGCGGCGGCCGACGCCGGACGGATCTACGGCATCTGGACGGCCGGCACGCTGGTCGGCGGGGTCCTGTTCCGCACGATGGACGTCCCGGCCGGCAACGCCGAGGCCGGGTGCTGGCTGGAACCCGCGGCCGTGGGCAGGGGACTGGTCACCAGGGCCGCGCGCGTGATCATCGACTGGGCGGTCGAGGAGCGCGGCATCCACCGCGTGGAATGGCTGCTGTCGACCGGGAACACGGCCAGTTCGGCGGTCGCCCGGCGCCTCGGGATGACCAAGGAAGGCGTGCTGCGCGACTACAACCCGCACCGCGGGAAGCGGTACGACGTCGAGGTCTGGTCGGTGCTCGCGCCGGAGTGGCGCGCCACCAGGTAGGGATCTTTACGGCAATGGGCGAAAAATGTGCGCGACCAGGGCAGAATCGAATGCTTCTACACCCGTCGTCCTGAGATGAGACCGGAATGCGAACCCTGCGCCGTACCCTGTTGACCTTGTTGTCCGGTGTGATCCTCTTCCCGTTGGTCTCCGCCACCACCGCCCAGGCGTACGTGAAGATCGCGTACGCGACACCCATGACCATCGCCCAGTCGGCCGGTGGTGAGGGCGAGGTCCGGGCACGGCTGCAGCTCGGCACGGTCGCGGCCGGTGTATCCCACAACCTGCGCAGCGAGATCGTGATGGGCAACGGTCGCAACGACGGCGCACCATCGCGAGTCGCGGTCGGGCACAAGATCACCTGCCAGGCGGTGGGCGGCACGACGCTGCCGAACACCGCGTCCCAGCACGGGCACGTGTGGAGCGGCCAGAACCTCCTGGCGAGCGCCCCCGATGTGAAGCTCACCGTGCGGATGCTGTTCAAGCCGGCCGTCACCGGCAACTACGAGTGCCTGCTGCGGGTGTACCTGAACGACGGTCTGGCGGGCGGCTACGAGACCGCGAGCCTGCGGAGCGGCTTCGTGGCCGACATCGATGGGCCCATCGGCCCGGCCGGGGTGGCGCAGGTCTTCGGGTCGGGCGCGTCCAACTACTTCGCCGTCGGTGGCGCGGGCAAGCAGCTGCACGTGGTGCCCACCTACACGCCGCTGCCGGGTGCCACGTCCTTCCTCGCCACCTCGGACATGTACGCCACCAGCTGCTACGGCGACGGCGGGAACGCCTGCCCGGACGGCCCGTATCCCACGAGCGGCACGGCCACCGTGCGGTACCGGGTGGTGGCCACGCCCAGCTCGACGGCGTCGGGCTGCGTCGCGCAGGCGACCCCGTCGGCGACCGTCGACGTCGACAGGTACGTCCACCACCGCCGGATCTCCCAACAGTTGACCGTCACGTTGCCGGCCGGTGGGTGCGGTACGTGGAAGGTCAACGCCTACGTCCAGTCGGCGGGCGGCAACCTGCCGTTCGTCATCCACGGCAATCCCTATTCGCTGACCTATGTTCGGCCGCCCGTGTGATGAACTGGTGCGGTGACTGACCTGCCCGACTGGGCTTACGGAGTACGAAACCTGGTGGTGCTCAGCGGCGCTGGACTCTCCACCGACTCGGGCATCCAGGATTTCCGCGGTCCAGGGGGAATCTGGACCCTGAATCCGACGGCGCCGAAGAAGTCGACCTATCAGGCGTTCATCACCGATCCCGAGCTGCGCGGCAGTTACTGGCGGTCGCGCTACGAGCATCCGGTCTGGCGGGCCGAGCCCAACGCGGGGCACCTCGCGGTGGCCGGCCTGACCAGCTCGGAGCTCGAGACGACGGTGGTCACGCAGAACACCGACGGTCTGCACCAACGGGCCGGTACGCCGGCTGATCAGGTGGTCGAGCTGCACGGGACGATGCACGAGGTCCTCTGTGTCGACTGTGGACACCGGTCGGCCACGACCGACGTGCTGGCGCGGATCGAGGCGGGCGAGGCGGTGCCGGACTGCTCGCGCTGCGGTGGGATCATCAAGACTGCGAGCACCATGTTCGGGCAGACCATGGCGCCCGCCGTGTTCGCGCGTGCCGAGCGGGCGGTCATCTCGTGCGACCTGGTGCTCGCGGTCGGCACGACGCTCACGGTCGAGCCGGCCGGTTCCCTAGCCGCGAGCGCCGTCCATGCCGGCGCGACGCTCGTCATCGTGAACTGGGACCCGACGCCGTACGACGGCATCGCCACGGAGCTCATCCGCGATCCGCTCGGGGAGGCCCTGCCACGCATCGCCGCCCAGCTACTGGCCGGCACCACCCGGACCCGGCCGCGAGCGGCGGCCGAGCCACTTGGTGACCCGGTGCCGCGACCAGTCCCCGCGCCGTTCCGTTCTCGCGACACGGAGTTGGCGCGCCTGGTCGACTGGTGTGCGGGCACGGGACCGCGGACCCATCTGGTGTCCGGGCCCGCCGGGGTGGGCAAGACCCGGCTGGCGTTGGAGCTGGCCGGCCGGGTGGCGCGGGACGTGACGTTCCTGGCGCCGGACGAGGACCTGCCGGACTGCGAGCGGCCCCTTCTGGTGATTGTGGACGATGCGGAAACCCGTGCGGCACAGGTGACCCGGCTCGTGCGGGCGGCACAGGGACGGGACGTGTGCGTGCTGCTGCTCGCTCGTCGACCTGTCCTGTCCGAAGTGGACACGAGCGAGGAGCTGACATCCGTGGTGTCGCCTCCGGAGCTGCTGAACCCCCAGCGCCACAGCGCGGCGGTCACCGCCATCCTGTGCGATGCGAACGAACCCCTGCCCGGTGCGCCGGACGAGTCGCTGGTGGCCGCCGTCGTCAGCCCGAAGTTCCTCATGAACCTGTTCATGGACACCACACCGGCGCAGGAGCGCCGCGCGCTGACCGTCCTGGCGCGGGCGGCGGCCACCCGGCCGGCCCTGCGGGACTGCTTGACCGAGCTGCTGTCCGTGCTCCCGGGCGTCTCCCCGGCGGCGGTCGACGCGGCCGTGCACGGCGGCTACCCCGAACCGCTGGCCGACGCGCTGACCTCGTTGGCCCACAACGCCGCGCTGCCGGCCGACCTGCTGGAGGCCATCCCGGCCGGCGCCACCGTGCTGGGCGAGTTCCCGGTCCTGCTGGCGCAAAGCCTGGTGGAGGCGTACGAACGACGCGCCGACGTCTATCCGGCCACCGCCTTGCCCGGTCTCGTCACCATGCTGATCGAACTGGCCGAGCGACTGGCGGACATGGGCAGGGCGGTCGAGGCGAAGGCGGCCGCGGACCGTGCGGTGGCGGTGGCCGCCCGGCTGCCCCACCCGGGTGACCTGCCAGCCCGCGCGGCGAGGACCCGGCAACGCACGAGCGAGCTGTCCCTCGCGGGGCTCTAATCGGCTTTCTCCAGGACTTCGACCAGTCGCCGCAGGATGGCTGTCGCTTCGTGTAGGTCGTCTACTCCCACGGCTGTGCCGATCTGGTCCGCCCACGGGTGTTGGACCACCGCGATGCGGCGGATCGCCAGGTAGCCGGCCTCCGTGCAGGCGAGGAGCTTCGCGCGGCGGTGGGCCTGGTTCTCGCGGTACTCGGCGAGACCGCGATCGACCAGTAGGTCGGCGATGCGTTGGACGCCCTGGCGGGTCATGCCCATCTTGCGACCGATGTCGGCCACCGTGCGCGGTTGGTCGAGAACCCCGCCGAGTACCTGCCACCAGGCGGCCGTCATGTCGCCGGCGGCCGCCATCCGTTGGGCGGCCGCCATGAGCAGCCCGTTGAGCCGGAAGCTGGTCATGACCAGGGTGGTGAGCGCGGTGCCGGCGGGAGTTTCCGGCTGCGCGACCGGCCACTCCCGCCTCGACTCGGCGGTCACGCGCTCGCGGCCTGCATGAGAGCGGGGAAGGCGGACGCGTCGGAGCGGTGGAAGACGCCTTCGTAGGCGTCGATGGTCGTCCGGTCGACCAGACCGAGTACGCCGAGCGCGGCGGTGGCGAACTGCACCGGGCTGTCGGGCCCGGCCGTGACGAGCCGCCGGTCGTCGTCCACCACGACCCGCGCGTCCTCGTAGCGCGCGCCGCCCGCGTAGCCGCTCATGGCGAGGTACTCGGGCGCGGCGCTCGTGTGCCGCCGGTTGTCGAGCAGGCCGGCCCGCGCGAGGCCGAGCGTGGCGCCGCAGATCGCCGCGACCGGCTTGCCGGCCGCCAGGAACCGGGCGGCGAGCGCCGCGAACTCGGCGCCGCCGCCCTCGTCCCAGAGGTCCGCGCCGGGGAGGATCAGCAGGTCGGCGTCTTCGGGGGAGGCCGTGTCGAGCAGGGTGTCCGGCAGGACCCGCAGACCGCCCATGGTGGTCACCGGCTCGAGGGACGCGGCGACCGTGGTGACCTGGTAGGGCGTGCCGGTGAAGCGGCCCGAGCGCAGTTCGGCGATGAGGTATCCGAATTCCCAGTCGGCGAGGGTGTCGTAAACGGCGAGATAAGCGGTCCGTGTCATAGGTAACATGTTGTCATGATGACAACATGGTGTCAATAGTGATTGGTGGGATGATGACCGCGTGGACACCGATCGCGACCGTGATGAGACCGGGCGCGCCCGCAACGCCCGCCCCCGCGACGGGCTCGGCCGGCCGTTGCCGCACGGTGCGCCCGGCGTCGCGCGGCAGCCCGAGGGAGTGGTCCGCCCGCCGGCCCAGACGCTCGCCGACGCGCAGCGGCTGCTCGACGAGGGCCTGCCGTTCCATGCCCATGAGGTGTTGGAGGACGCCTGGAAGTCCTCTCCCGACGAGCATCGCGCGCTGTGGAAGGGCATGGCGCAGCTGGCCGTGGGCGTCACGCACGCCGCGCGCGGCAACCCGACCGGCGCGGTGAACCTGCTCAACCGCGGCGCCGACCACATCGAGCCCTACGCGGAACACCCGCCGCACGGCATCGACGTGGCCGGCCTGGTCCGCTGGGCCCGCGCGGGCGTGACGGCCATCGAGGCCGGCGCTGACCAGCCGGCCATTCCACGACTGGTCAGCTGAGCAGTTCCTTGAGTGGCACCGACTCGTCGCGCAGTTGGTCGGCCGTCACCTGATGCGGTGAGTACAGCGCCCGGCGCACGGCCAGCACGTCGCCCGGCCGGTTGAGCGCGATCACCGCGTCGATCCGGCCGTCGGTCAGGGAGAACGCGGCGAACCGCTGGTCCTCGATCGAGCCGCGGACGATCAGGTCGTCGAGGTCGCGGGCGTGGCCGACCGACTGGAGCTTGTGCTCGTACTGGTCGGACCAGAACCAGTGGGGGTCGGTGTGGGGCACCGGGTCGCCGGTGAGGGTGGCGGCCAGCGACATGCCCTGCCGCAGTGCGTTGTCGTGGTGCTCGACCCGGATCCGCCGGCCGTGGTGCAGCTGGGCGGCCACGTCGCCGAGGGCGTAGACGTCCGGCGCGGAGGTCCGGCCGCACTCGTCGACCAGGATTCCGTTGCCCGTCTCGATTCCCGCGGCGACCGCCAGCTCCACGTTCGGTTGGGCGCCGACCCCGACCAGCACGAGGTCGGCTTCCACGCGGTGGCCGAGGTTGGAAGTGAGCACTCCCTCGGGCGTGCACGACTCGACGTACTCGCCGGTCCGCACCTCGACCCCACGCGCGCGGTGGACGTCCAGCAGCGCCGTACCGATCAGCACACCGAGAGCGCGGGCCAGCGGTGCCGGCTCGGGTTCGAAGATCGTCACCGTCTTGCCGAGTGCCACGGCCGACGCCGCCACCTCGCAGCCGATGAACCCGGCACCGAGGATCACCAGGTGTTCCGCCCCGGCGAGCGCTTCCCGCAGCCGCCGGGCGTCGGCCGCCGTGCGCAGGTAGTGGACCCGGTCGCCGGCGAACCCGGGCAGCCGGCGCGGCCGCAGCCCGGTGGCGAGTACGAGCGCGTCGTAGCCGATCTCGCCTCCGAGTTCGCCGTCGAGCTGGACCGTGCGAGCGGCCGTGTCCACGGCCGTTGCCCGGGTGCCGAGCCGCAACTCGACACCGTTGTCGGCGTACCAGTCGGCCTTGCGGGCGGGCGCCACGTCCGCGCCACCGAGAAACGCCTTGGACAGGGGCGGCCGCTCATACGGCGGTTCCGGCTCCTCGCCGACGAGCACCAGCTCGCCGTCGTATCCCCGCCGCCGCAGCCCGGCGGCCGTGGTGGCCGCGGCCACGCCACCACCGACGAGCACGTACCGCACTGTGGTCATCCGTGGAACTCCGCCCAGGCTCGGTCTCGCAGGGTCGGGTCGGTCAGTAGGTCCAGCGCGGTGCCGGCCAGTGCGTGGGCCGCCGCGAGCATGGCCTTCCGGCCGCGTTCGCTGGCCGCCGCGGCGGCGAACGCCGGGGTGTGGTCGGCACCGTCGGGGTCCACGATCGCCAGGAACGGGTGGATGGCGGGCATCGCGGTGCTGACGTTGCCGATGTCGGAGGAGCCGAGGAACACACCCGGCGTCGGCTCGGTCAGCGTGACGCCCGCGTCGGCCACGTGTGCGGCGAAGCGGTCGGCGAGCACCGTGTTGTTGTGGAAGTGGTGCAGGGGCTCGCTCGCCCGGGTGATGGTCGTGGTGGTGCCGGTGGCGGTCGCCGTGGCCTCGGCCGCCGTGGTGAGCTGGGCGGCCAGGTCCTCCAGCGCGGACA
Organism: uncultured Actinomycetota bacterium; assembly: GCA_963826035.1. Lineage (GTDB taxonomy): Bacteria > Actinomycetota > Actinomycetes > Mycobacteriales > Pseudonocardiaceae > Actinophytocola. The sequence goes on from CAWGVZ010000015.1 coordinate 617,004, forward strand.
CGGTCAGCCCGCGCAGGCTGAACCGGCCGGTCGCCAGGGCGGGGACGATGTTCGGCGCCTCGCCGCCCTCGGTGATGATGCCCTGGACGTGCGAGCCGACCGGCAGGCGGGGGCGGATGGCGGTGATCGTGTTGAACAGCTGGATCAGCGCGGCCAGCGCGTCGATGCCCTCCGTGGGGTTGCTCGTGGGATGGGCGGCGCGGCCGTGGAACGTGACGGTCAGCCCCACCTGCGCGGTCAGCGGCGCCGAGGTCCAGTCCTGGGCGCCGGGGTGGAACATGAGCGCCGCGTCGACGCCGTCGAACACGCCGTGGGCCAGCTCGATGATCTTTCCGCCGGTGGTCTCCTCGGCGGGCGTCCCGACCACCAACAGCGTGCCGGCCGGCTCGGGCAGCAGGTCGCGGACCGCCAGCGCCGCACCGAGTCCGGCGGCGGCGATGAGGTTGTGCCCGCAGGCGTGGCCGAGCCCGGGCAGCGCGTCGTACTCGAGCAGCAGCGCCACGGTCGGCCCGGCGCCCGTGCCGTGCCGGGCGGTGAACGCCGTGGGCAGGCCCGCAACCCCGCGCTCGACCGTGAACCCGGCCAGCTCGGCACACAGCCGGTCGGCCGCCCGGTGCTCGGCGAACGAGAGCTCGGGATCGCCGTGCAGCGACAGCGCCACGTCCCAAAGCCGGTCCCCGTAGGCGGCGACCGCGTCGCCCGATCGACTCATGGCAGCCATCCTACGGAGGACCGGGATCACGGGATGGGCGTGATCGCCACGTCGTCGTAGCCGTGTTCCAGGTTGCCGACGTCGGCGGGAACCAGGCCGGTCTCCGCGCGGAAGCCGTCGAAGCGGCGGGCCGTCGCCACTGCCAGCTCGGTGGCGCCGGCCACCGTGCCGTTGACGCTGACCGTGGTCGCCTCGGCCGTGCTGTCGATGGTCACGGTCATCCACTGCTTGTTCGGTGGCACGGGGCCGACGCCGCCGACCACCTGCCAGTTCTCGCCGTCCCACGCCCGCACCTGCATGCGGTTGTTCGCCCAGTCGGGTGCGAAGTGGAGCTTGAACGCCGTCACCTCGCGACCGGACGCGTCGGTGCCGAGGATGTCCCAGATGGCCCCCGAGCCGTAGCCGTAACCCTCGTAGCCCATGGAGATCCGCTGCGATCTGGCCGGCGACTCGGCGCGGAACCGGGCGGTCGCCTTGGCCGTGGTGTCGGCGTCGATCAGCACCAGGTGCGCCGACGAGTTGTCCACGCCGGGCACGATCGTGTTGGCCACCAACGCGTATCGGGTGTCCTCGACCGACCGCGGCACCGAGTTGATCGCGTCGTTCTCGAACGTCAGCAGTTCCTTGGCGTACAGCTCCAGCTCGGTGACCGCGGACAGCGGCGCGTCGGTGGTCGACGAGATCCGCACATAGCTCGCCCGTACCGGCTTGATATCGGTGTAGCGCATGGCGTAGTCGGTCCGCACGCCCGTGCGCGCCACCGGCCGGCCCCACGCCCGGCCGTCGGTCGACACCTCGATCTTCGCGCTGTTCGACTCGCCCTTGCCCATCATCAGGCCGATTTGGTCGAGCGTGTAGGTGTGATCGAGCTTGATGGTCAGGGTCTGCTTGTCACCGAACCGTGCGGCCGCGTGGTACTCGGTGCTGCCGTCGACCGTGCCTTCGAGGCGCTGCTCGGCGAACCGCTGGTCGGCCGGAACCACCTTGCCGCTGAGCGCCACGGTGCCGGCGGCGACCTTCGTGGCGAGGTCGAGCTTGCCGGCGCCGGATGCGAGCGCGTCGACCTTGCGGGTCCAGATCTTGTTGTCGTGACCGTATTCGCGGCACCACCAGATGTTGTGACAAGTGTCGCCGAACGCGAGCGACGAGCCGTTGTTCAGCGCCACCAGATCCATGTTGCCGCTGCTGCCCATCCAGCGGCGCAGCGGTTCCTCGCCCGGGTGGCGCTCGTAGATGACCTCGCCCGTGTCCCAGGTGCGGCCGGTGCCGTCGAGCGACACGGCGATGTTGTTGTCCGGGCGGCCGTAGGCCATCACCAGTTGACCGTTGCCCTGCAACAAAAGCTTGGGGAGGATGCCGTTGTTCGGCAGGCCGGCCGGCGGCACGTACTCCTTCAGTGGCTCCCAGGTGATCCCGTTGTCGCTGGAGAACGAGACGGTCAGCGGCATCGACGGCGGCCGCGCCACGACCTCGGCGCCGCGCATCACGGCGATCAGCCTGCCGTCACTGGTGCGCGCCATGCCCAGCTCGTTCGTGGCGAAGCCGGAGCCCGCGTTGACCGCCGAGCGCTGGCGGAAGCTCTGCCCGCCGTCGGTCGACTCGAGGACGAGGCTGTACTCCTTGAAGACGCCGCCGATGGTGCCCTTACCGTAGGCGCCGATGAGGATGGTGCCGTCGGGCAGTTCGATGATGTCGCGGTGGATGCGGTACCAGTCGAGCTTCCACAGGTTCTCGACGAGCGGCGCGGTCCACGTGGTCCACGACTTCGCCACGTCGGTCGAGCGGGCCATGGAGATGCCGACCCGGTTCGGCGCGGGTGCCGTGGTGGGCACGAAGCTCATGGACAGCACCGAACCGTCGCGCAGGCGGGCGGTGCCGACCATGGTGAACTCCGGCGGCAGCGCCGTGTACGGCACGAAGACCTGGCCGTTGTCGTCGGCCACCGCGCGCCCGTTGCGCAGTGGCGCGTTCGGGCTGTCCTCGTTCTGGTTCCAGGACGTGACGACCTTCTTCACCGTGCGCCCGTCGACCACGTGGTCGACGGAGAAGGCCATCGGCCCGGCGCCCAGTTCACCCGGGCCCGGGGCCCAGGGGTACCACTGCGCGCCGGCCGAGAGTGACGGCGAGCCGGCGGGGACGCCGTCGGCCAACGCGGGCGGCCCGGTGGTTCCCGCGGCCTTCTCGGGTGCCGTGGGTGCCGTGATGGTCGACCCGATCATGATTCCCGCGGCGAGCATGGTGATCGACGTGAGGACCCCGGCTCCCCAGTACTTGTTCCAGCTCATCGGAGCTCCTCGATCGGGGACACGGGCTGACGCGACAATAGCCCCGTTTGAAACGTTATTCCATACTCCGTTCGGAGTCATGAAACAACGTGCCATGTCCAGAGGGAGGCCCGTTCAGCTGCCGAGACCGCGGCCGCCGTCGACGACGATGCGTTGTCCGGTGATGAAGCCCGCGCCCTCCGAGGCAAGGAAACTCACCGCGTGGGCGACATCCTCGGGAATCCCCATCCGACCGACGGGCACTGAAGCGAGGTAGGCGTTTCTGATCTCCATGGGTGCGTCCGCGTGGCGCTCGACCGGGATGAAACCCGGCGCGACCGTGTTCACGGTGACGCCGAACGGGGCGAGTTCGCGCGCCCAGCCGAGAGTGAGACCGATCTGCGCGTTCTTCGCGGTGACGTAAGCCGATCTGCCAGGAGGCGGCCGGTCCGCGACCTCGGAGTCGATCTGCACGATCCGGCCGAACTCGCGCGCCCGCATCGCGGGAAGTACCGCGCGCCCAAGGAGGACCGGGCTCTTGACGGAGAAGTTCAGCTGAGCGACGTGGTCTTCCCACATCACGTCGGTGAGCGGGGCTTCCGGCTGCGGTCCGGTCGCGTTCAGCACCAGCACATCGACGGGACCCAGCCCGCGCGCGACCGCGGCCACGAGGTCGACGACCTGCCGATCGTCGGTCACATCGGCGAGGAATGCCTCGGCGGTCCCGCCGTCGTCGCGGATGGCCTGGGCGACATCGAGCGCTTGCGTCTCACCGGGTGGGCCGTTCACGGCGACGGCGAGGCCGTCGCGAGCGAGGCGCCTGGCGATGACGCTGCCCAGCCCTCGCGAGCTACCCGTTACCAGCGCGACACGACCCTGCGACCGAGGCATGCTTTCGATCATTCCACTCAACTACACGGATGAGGGCCACCTCCCCAGCGGGGAGATGGCCCTCGGTTCCCGGTCAGTGCGCGAGGTCTACAGGGTGATCGACCACCCGTTGACGTAGCCGACGTCCTGGGCGGCCGCGTCCCGGACGCGGAGGTTCCACGTGCCGTTGGCGGTCTCGCTGGACAGGTTCCTCGGGAACGCCTGGATGACGTTGTCCGCGCTGCCGCCCGAGCGGTTCAGCAGGTTGTAGACCGACCCGTCGGGGGCCACCAGGTCCACCACCAGATCGCCCCGGTAGGTGTGGACGATGTTCACGTCGACGCTCGCCGTGGCCGACGCCGCGCCGGCCGCGTTGGACACGGCGATCGGGCTGCTCACGGTGCCCTGGTCGGGGATGTTGTAGTTGTTCTGGTTCTGGAAGGTGCGACCGGCGGGCGGGTTGCCGATGGTCGAGGCCGCGGCGGCGATCGCCGCGGCGTAGGTGCTCACCTGGGTGTAAACGCCCGGGTTCTCCGGCCTGGCACAGCCGTAGCCCCAGCTGACGATGCCCACCTGGATCCAGTTGTTCGCGTTGTCCCGGCGGAACATGGGACCACCCGAGTCACCCTGGCAGGTGTCGACGCCACCGGCGGACCAGTTGCCCGCGCAGATCTCCTCGGCCGGCACGAGTTCGCTGTACGCCGAGCCGCACTGGGCGTCGGTGATGAACGGGACCTGGGCCTTCAGCAGGTAACGCTGCTGGCCGCCGCCCTCGGTGGCCGCACCCCAGCCGGCGACCGTGAACGTGCCGCTGTCGTACGCGGTGGTCGTGGCGATCGGCAGAAGGGCCTGGTTGGTGATCGGGGCGTTGAGCCTGACGAGCCCCCAGTCGTCACCGCTCGGGTTGTTGTAGCCGGGCGCGCGGTAGACGTAGGTCGAGGTGCGGGTGATCCGCGCCGGGTCCTGGAGGTCGACCGCGCCGGCCGTCACGCCGATGCTCGTGTTGTTGCCGGTCGCCGGGAGGCAGTGCGCCGCGGTGAGCACAAGCGACGGTGTGTACAGCGCACCGCCGCAGCCCATCGACAGCCGGACCATGAACGGGAACTCGCCCGTGGCGGCACGCGTGCCACCGACGACCTGTGGCGAGACGTCGTCCGGTGGCGGTGCGGCGACCGCCGGTGCGGACATGAGGCCGATCGCCGTGGCGGTGCCGGCAGCCAGCACAGCCGCTCTTCGCATGGTCGTACGCCAGTCGATTTTGCTCACAATGGTTCCTTTCGACCGTCCGAATGGACGCAGGGGATGTCGTCGGAATGGTGGGAACTGCCCGCCGCACGGCGGTCTAGCAGGGCCGATGGTTGAACTTCCTTGATCTCACCCGGCGGCGGACCGTCCCCACAAGACTGCAAACCGGGCCAACCGCTTCCACTAATTCCCATGTTCACATTTGGCGATGCCGGAATGGAGACAACGCCTGGCGTTGGTGGCACGTCTATACGGGTGGATCGCGTGACCTGGGCACGCGACCACAACTGGGGAAGGGGATTCCTTTGGACACCACATTGCTGGCGAGATCCGGCAGACTGCTCGGCCTGCTGACGGCGACCACCGCCATGGTCCTGGTGAGCGCTATACCCGCGAGCGCGGCGGCACCACCGTCCAACGACACCATCGCCGGGGCGACGGCGATCACCGCGTTTCCGTTCAGCGAGACGGTCGACACGACCGAGGCGACGACCGACGCGGAGGACGCGGCCGTCAACACCAACTGCGGCGCACCGGCCACCAACGGCAGCGTCTGGTATTCCATGGTGGCGGGGGCCGCACCCGCGTATGTCGTGGACGTCGCGGGGTCCGACTTCTTCGCCGGCGTGATCGTGGCGACGGGAACGCCGGGCAATCTTTCCCTCGTCAACTGTGGTCCCGACGCGGTCGGATTCGAGGCCACCCCGGGCGAGACGTACTACTTGATGGCGTTCAGCGATGACCCGGCCGTGGTCGGCGGTCAGCTGGCCTTCTCGGTGGTCGAGTCCGAGCCGGCGCCGAAGGTGTCGATGACGGTCGACAACGTCGGCAAGGTCAACAGGGCGACCGGCACCGCCACGATCTCGGGCACCTACACGTGCATCGGGACGGCCGACGTGGTCCAGCTCTCGGGCAAGCTGCAGCAGGAGCAGGGTGACGCCCAGATCTCGGGCCTGTTCGAGCAGTTGGACCTCACGTGTGGCGGCACGGCCGACTGGAAGATCGAGGTCGTGCCGGACAGCGGCAAGTTCAAGCGTGGCCAGGCGGCGACCATCGCGCTGACCGTCGGCTGCAACCTGCTCGGCTGCAACTTCTACGAGACGCTCGAGGTGGTGCGCCTCCGCTGAGCCTGACCGGGGAACCGGGGCGGGCGCCGAACACCGGCGCCCGCCCCGCGCTATCCCCAAGGCCGTGTAGTTGGGCCACGTGTTGGTTTGTCAAGCGCGGGTTGCCAGCGGTGGGGCCGGTGCTCTGAAGGACCCCTTCGAGACACTGGTCGCTCTCGCCGCGCGCCACGAACTCGCCCTTGACAGACGCCCGCAGCCCTCAACTACCCGGCCTTGGCGCTATCCCTGCCCGTCGCCGGGTGCGATGAGGCCGGTCTCGTAGGCGAGGATGACCGCTTGCGCCCGGTCGCGGAGGGCGAGTTTGGCGAAGATGCGGGCGACGTGGGTTTTCACGGTCGCCTCGCTCAGCGTGAGGTCGTTCGCCAGTTCGGCGTTGGACCGGCCGCGGCCCAACAGGGTCAGTACCTCCAGCTCTCGTGGCGTCAGCGCGGTGAGGTCGCGGTGGATCGCTGGGCGCTTGGTTTCACCGGTGGCGAAGCGGTTGACGAGCCGGCGGGTGATCGACGGGGCGAGCAGTGCGTCGCCCGTGCTGACCAGGCGAACGGCGGCGACCAGGTGCTCGGGCGTGACGTCCTTCAGCAGGAAGCCGCTGGCGCCGGCGGCGAGCGCGTCGTACACGTAGCGGTCGAGGTCGAACGTGGTCAGCATGATCACCCGGCACGCGGGATCCTGTTCCAGGATGCGACGTGCGGCCGTCACCCCGTCGAGGTTCGGCATGCGGATGTCCATGAGCACCACGTCCGGCCGCAGGTCGCGGACAGCCCCCACCGCCTCGACGCCGTCGGCCGCCTCGCCGACCACGTCGATCCCGCCCGAGGCGAGGATCATGCGGAAACCCGTCCGCACGAGCGCCTGGTCGTCGGCGATCACCACCCGGACCCCGGTCATGGCCGCGCCAGCGGGATCCGCGCCCGGACCCGGAACCCGCCACCGAGCCGACGCCGGGCGTCGAGGTCGCCGCCGAACACCCGGACCCGTTGCTGGAGCCCCAGCAGGCCGCGGCCCTCGTCGGTGTCGGCGGGGTCCGGACGAGCGCCGCTGGACAGCACGCTCGGCCCGCTGTTCAGCACCTCCACCCGGAGATAGCGGTCGGCGTAGCGCACCGTCACCTCTGCCTTCTGTCCGGCGCCGTGCTTCAGCGCGTTGGTCAGTGCCTCCTGGATGATCCGGTACGCGGTCAGGTCCACTCCGGACGGCAGCGGCCGCGGCTCACCGGAGATGCGGACCTCCACCGGCAGCCCGGCGAACGCGATGCGATCGATGAGCGGGCTGAGCCTGCTCAGGCTGGGCTGCGGCGACAGCTCGGCCGGCTCGGAGCCGTCGGGCGGCGGCGCGAGCACGCCCAGCAGGTGCCGCAGCTCGGTCATCGTGTCCCGCCCGGCCGCCTCGACGGCCAGCAGCGCGGCGGCCGCGTCCTCGGGTGCCGCGTCGAGCACCCGCCGGGCGGCGCCCGCCTGGACCAGCATGACGCTCACGTTGTGGCTGACGATGTCGTGCAGTTCGCGCGCGATCCGGGCCCGCTCGGCGTCGACCGCGTGCTGTGCGGCGCTCTCCCGTTCCCGCTCGAGCAGCCAGCCGCGCTCCTCGAGCGCCCGTGCCGAGGCGCGGCGGGCGGCGCGGAGCCGGACGGCCAGGACCACGGCCACGACAAGGGTCACCACCGCCGTGACCAGCCAGCCCACTCCGAGATCCCACACGGGTCAACTGTCCCAGGGCACCCACCGGGCCGCATCATCCCCATGGGCCACGGGACTACATCCCCGGGATGACCCCTCCGTGTGGTTACCTCCGAGGAGCGATGTCCGGACCGCTTTCAAGCCCCAGGATTGCCCACTGTGACAAGCACTGTGACAAGCGATGAAAGCACGACCCAGGTGGTCGTCGAACTGACCGACGTGCGCAAGGAGTACAGCGACTCGGTCGCCCTGGACGGCGTCTCGCTCGAGATCCGGGCGGGCGAGGCGGTGGCCGTGATGGGGCCGTCGGGCAGCGGCAAGTCCACGTTGCTGAACATGGTGGCCGGGCTCGACCGGCCGACCGGCGGGTCGGTGGTGGTGAACGGCGAGGACCTAGGGTCTCTCAATGAGACTGGCCTCGCGCTGTTCCGCCGCCGCCGGATCGGCATGATCTTCCAGTTCTTCAACCTCCTGGACGACCTCCCGGCGCTCGACAACGTCGCGCTGGCCGCGCAGCTGACCGGCACCTCGTCCGCCCAGGCCCGCACGCGTGCGCTGGAACTGCTGGACGAGTTGGGCATCGCCGGCCGGCGCAACATCTACCCGGCCCAGCTCAGCGGCGGGGAGCGGCAGCGGGTGGCGGTCGCCAGGGCGCTCATGAACCGGCCGGCGCTGCTGCTGGCCGACGAACCGACGGGGGCGCTCGACAGCCGCGCGGGGGAGCAGGTGATGGACCTGCTGCTCGACCTCAACGAGATCGGGCAGACCCTCCTGTTGGTGACCCACGACGAGGGGTTGGCCACCCGCTGCGCCAGCCGGCTGGTGGAGGTCGTCGACGGCCGGGTGGCGCGCGAGACCAGCCTGGAGCGCACACCGTGACCGCCGTGTGGCGGGTCGCGCGGGCCGCGTTGCGGCGGCGCATGTTCCAGACGGTCGTGATCGGCGTGGTGGTGGGGGTCTCCACGGCGACCATGGTGCTGGCGCTCGGGTTGCTGACCTCGGCGTCGGCCCCGTTCGACCGGGCCCACGCCCAGCAGAGCGGCGCGCATCTGGTGGCCGCGTTCGACGGCACCGCCGTATCCGACTCCCGACTCGCCGGCACGGCCGGCCGGTCGGTGGTCGAGGCGGCGGCCGGACCGTTCGGCCAGGCCACGGTGGACCGGCCGGCCGAGCCCGGTTGGTCGGGGCAGCTGCCGCCCATGACGGTGGTCGGCCGGCCGGACCCGGCCGGGCCGGTGGACCGGCTCAACCTCTGGGAGGGCCGGTGGGCCACCGGGCCGGGCGAGATCGTCCTGAACTACATCCCCGGTAACCCCGCGACCGATGGGGACATCGGCGACCGGATCACCGTTGCCGGGCAACCGGACCTGACGGTCGTCGGCTTCGCCTACTCGGTGACCGGCTCGGCCGACGCCTGGGTGAGCCCGGACCAGGTGGCCGAGCTGGAACCGAACGCCACCCAGATGCTCTACCGGTTCACCAAGGCCGCGACGGCCGCCGAGGTCAGCGCGGCGCAGGACACGGTGACCGCCGGCCTGCCACTGCTCGGTGCGCAGTCCTACTTGGTGCTCAAGCAGGACATCACGTCCGAGTCGGCCGTCTACATCCCGTTTCTCGTGGTGTTCGGCGTGCTCGCGCTGGTCGTGTCGATCCTGATCGTCGCCAACGTGGTCAGTGGCGCGGTGGTGGCGGGGTTCCGCAACATCGGGATGCTCAAGGCACTTGGCTTCACGCCGAACCAGGTGATGGCCGTGTACCTGGTGATGGTCATCGTCCCGTCGGTCATCGGCTGCCTGCTCGGCGCCGTACTCGGCAACGTGGTCGCCCGGCCGCTGCTGGCGGAGGCGTTCGAACGCTTCGGCGCGTCCGACATCGGCGTCGACCTCTGGGTGAACGGTGCCGCGCTGCTGGCCATGCCGGCCGTGGTCGCGCTGGCCGCCCTGGTCTCGGCGCTTCGGGCACGCCGGCTGCCGGCCGCCGCGGCCATCAGCGCGGGAAGCGCTCCCCGGCTCGGGCGCGCGCTCACCGTGCAGCGCTGGCTGGGCGGGACCCGCCTGCCGCGGTCGGTCAGCCTCGGGCTCGGCGTCCCGTTCGCCCGGCCGGCACGCAGCGGACTGACCCTGGCGGCCGTCGTGCTCGGTGTCATGACCGTGACGCTGGCGATCGGCGTGACCATGTCGGTGACCGCCTACCGGAACGCGGTCGACCCCACCTACACCGACCGGCTCGAGCTGGCGGCGGGAGGGTTGGACGGTCCGCCCCGGCCCGTGGCGCCCGGCGAACCGGCGGAAGACGCCGAGCCGTCGCTGAGCGACGCGGCGGACGAGGCGCTGCTGCGGTCGCTGCCCGGCGCGACGCACGTGGCGGCCGTGGCCGGCCTGCCGGTCCAGCTGGCCGGCGGGAAGGAGACGGTCGAGGTCCACTTCTTCCGTGGTGACGGCGAGATTCTCGGCCCCCGGGTGGTGAACGGACGCTGGCCGACCGGGCCGGACGAGGTGGCCGTGCCGTCGCGGTTCCTCAACCAGCGCGGGCTCGCGGTGGGCGACACGATCACCGCGGAGGTGGACGGCGAGCGCGTCCAGCTGCGGATCGTGGGCATCTCCGTGACCAACAGCCCCGAGCAACTCTTCGCCGACTGGTCGGTGCTCGAGCGGCTCGCCCCGGACACCCGGGCCGGCTCCTACCAGGTCCTCCTCGAACCGGGCACCGACCAGCAGGGCTATCTGGACGGGGTGGCGGCCGAGGAACCCGGTCTGCACAACGTGCCGCAGGGCGACAACAGCTCGTCGCAGGGGGTGGTCATCATCAGCACGGCCACCCTCCTGACGCTCGTGCTGACGGCGGTCGCGGCTCTCGGGGTGTTCAACACGGTCGTCCTGAACGCTCGCGAACGCCGCCGCGACCTGGGCATGCTCAAGTCGATCGGGATGACGCCCCGCCAGGTGATGGTGATGATGGTGACGTCGATGGGCGTGCTGGGCGTGGTCGGCGGGGTGATCGGGGTGCCGCTCGGGGTCGCGGTGCACGGGGTGGTCGGCCCGGCCATGCTCGAGGCCGGCCAGTCCGACGTGTTCGACTTCGTGATCGACGTCTACCAGCCCTATGTGCTGGTGCTGCTGGCACTCGCGGGGATCGCCATCGCCGTGCTCGGCGCGGTCATCCCGGCGAGGAGCGCGGCGCGGACGACCATCGCCGAGGTCCTACACAACGAATAGCACCGGGGCATGCCTGGAACGACGCCTTCCAGGCGTTGAGCGCCGTGAACGACGCCTTCCAGGCATTCGCCGGGCCTAACCCTGTAGCGATAGCACTCGCATGGTCTCGGCCGCCATCTTCGCCTCGCCGAGCGCGTTCGGGTGCACGACCACGGGGTTCGTGGTCGTCAGGACCGGCTCGATCCAGCGGACACCCAGGGGCTGGCAGGCGTCGTGGCCGTCGGATGCGACGCTGAGGTCGACGTAGGTGGCGCCGGTCTCGGCCGCCGCGCGGCGGACCGCGTCGTTCAGCGTGGCCTGCAGCGACCGCAGGTAGGGGACGTCACCCGTGGCGATCGGCAGCTTGAGGAAGCAGCCGCCCGACGCGGGGACGATCCACGGGTAGCCGAGGATGGCGATTTCCGCCTGCGGTGCCTTCGCGCTGGTGGCCCGGAGTGCGGCCACCAGCGCGGGGTAGGTGGTGGTGCGAACCGTGTCCTCGAACCGGGAGCCGTTCTGGTCCTTGCAGGGGCTGCCCTGGCCGAGCGTGAGGAGCCCGGCCGAGCCGCAGGCGACGATCGCGTCGGCGAACACGCCACTGTCGTTGCCGCCGATGGTCATGGTGATGAGGTCGGTGTCCGCGCCGACCGCGTCGAGCTGCGGTGGGACGCCCGGGTACTGGGCGGCCGTGAAGTCGGCGGTGTCGGCGCCGCCGCAGGTCACGTCGTGCAGCCGGGAACCCGTCTCGGCGGCGATCACGTGCGGATAGTTGCGGGTCGACTGCAGGCACACGAGGGGTGCCGCGAGGTTCACGGGCAGCACCCCGGACGCGGCGCTGTAGGAGTCCCCGAGCGCGACGTAGGTCAGCGGTTCCTCGGCCTGGGCGCTCGGAGCGCTGAGGCCGAGCACGGCGATCGTCGCGGCGGCGGACGCGAGCAGGCGACGCGGCATGGTTCTCTCCCCGGCATCGATGACGGTGGGCGCACCTACTCACGGGTAGATAAGTGCTCGCTCATGGTCACCTATCGAGCCGGTTGCGTCAACAGTCTGTGGCGGCGGCACCCGCCCGAGCGGACAGCCGCAGGTTGCCTACCGCCGCGCGCTGTCGTAACAGCGCTGGAGTTCCTGCTGCCACACGGTCTCGTCGTCGAGCGATGCGTACTCGGGCCGTAGGCGCCTGGCCATGCCGTAGAACCCGGGGTTGGGGTGGCCACTGTCCCTGGCGACGACGAGTGCGCTCCACATCGGTTCCCCGCGCTCAGCCGCCCGCCGTGACACCTGGTCGAGCGGATGACTCAGAAAATTCGGCTGCGTGCCAACCCTACGAGCCAACGGCCCGTATCCGATTGTCCCCTCGCCACTGGCGACGCCGAACAGGATGTCGGCGATACGGTCGACGCGATCGACCTCGAATTTCTCCGGCATCCGTGAACTCCCTTTGCCAGCACCGAATCGCGGACTTGACGTGCTCCGAGCGTCGCTCGGCGTGGCACCGTTGTTACGTACCGGGGCCGTCATCTCTTTGCCGGTTGGACAGTGCGTCGAACCAGGGATTGGGTGGCTGCGCTGCCGGTTCGGTAGCCGAGGTGGTCGGACGGCGGTGGCGGATGGTGTCGACACCCGCCGCACGGGCGGCCTTGAGGTCGATGTCCGTGCTGCCGACGAACAGGCACGACTCGATCGGGACGGCGCGCTCGTGGAGCGCCGCGGTGATGAAGTTCGGGGCCGGCGGCAGGACGGACCGGTCTGGACGGGTACGTCCGACGAGGTGTCGCGCATACTCCTCCAGCCCGTGCGTTGCCAAGAACATCCGGACCGCTGCGGCTGCCAGGCTGGCGACCACCGTGAGCTGAGTGCCCGCGGCGGCCATCGCGGCAAAGGCATCCCGGACGCCTGGGGTGAGCCGCGCGGCGGCCACCACATCGAACTCGATCCGGCACAGTTGCGCGTGTACCGCCCGCTCGGTGGCTGGGCCGATGGTCGCCGCGTAGTCGAGAACGACGAACGGATCGTCGGTTCGCGCCACTTTGCGCGGCAGCGGCCCATCAGCCACCATCACGCGCAGTCGATCGGCGGTCGGCCCGAGCGCTGGCAACTCGGCTACCGGTCCATCAAGCGCCACCAGAACGTGATCGCGCTCGGTCAACAGTTCCTCGACCCGCATGGTGACCCCCGGGTGGGCTTGTACCCACAAGGCTATGCCATGAGCCGCTGGTCATGGGCCCACGGCGGCCCGGCGAAAAAAAGTTCGGCCGGGTTGTCGATCCGGCGCGCGCCCATACGACGCAGGTGTGAGAGCGACGGAAAACGCCCAAGGAGCACATCATGATCGTCGAAGCCACCACCCCCGCCGACGTGCGGAAAGCGGTCGTCACGGCCCGCGAGTTGGGCGTGCCGTTCGCCGTGTACGCCACCGGCCACGGGGGCGCGCTGCCCGAGGGCGACGGTGTGGTCGTGGCGCGGACGTCCACCATGGGCGGCGTCCTGGTCGACCCCGACCGGCGTACCGCATGGGTCGGCCCCGGCACCCGCTGGGGCGAGGTCATCGAAGCCGCCGCGCCGTTCGGGCTGGCCCCGCTGGCGGGCACGTCGCCGACCGTCGGCGTCATCGGCTACACCCTCGGCGGCGGCATGGGGTGGCTGTCGCGCCGGTACGGGTTCGCGGCCGACAGCGTCGTGCGGGCCGAGGTCGTGACGGCCGACGGCGAGTCGCGCACGGTGTCCGCCGACCACGACGCCGACCTGTTCTGGGCGCTGCGCGGCGCCGGCGCCAACTTCGGCGCGGTCACCGGGCTGGAGTTCCGGCTGCACCCGGTCAGCACCGTGTACGCCGGGGTGGCGACGTTCTCGCTCGACCGTGCGGCCGACGTCCTGGCGTACTACCGGGACTCGGCGGACGCGCGGCCCGACGAGCTGACGGCGAACATCGTGGTCACGAAGGACTCGCTGGCCATCCGCGGCATGTACGTCGGGCCGGCCGAGGCCGCCCGGTGCGCGCTCGCCCCGCTGTGGCGGGTGGCGGGCACGCCGGTCACGGACGGCTGGCGCACCATGCCGTACACGGAGAGCGGCACCATCGGCGGGACCGCGCCGCGCCAGTTCAACCTGCTGCCCGACCTGCCGGACGCCGTGATCGCCGCGTCGATCGAGGCGGTCAACGGCCCGGCCAACGCGGTCGAGGTGCGGCTGTGGGGCGGCGCGCTGGCCCGCCCGGGTGTCGACGCCGGCCCGATCGGCCACCGTGACGTCCCGTTCTCCGTGGTGATCGACGGCCCGGCCGACCCGGCGATCAGCGCCCACGCCATGGGCGGCTCGTTCCTGAACTGGGAGCACGACGGGTCGCGCGCGGACCGCGCGTACACGGCCACCGACCTCGCCCGGCTGCGCGACCTGAAGGCCGCCTACGACCCGGACAACACGTTCGGGCTGGCGAAGAACCTAGTGCCCCGTCAAGCAACGTTCAGCACGTTTCTCGGCGGCCCAGGCGCCCGCTGACTGCGTTGGCGGAAAGCCCAAGTACAACCCGGTACGAGGACTTCCCGCCGCCTTGCCAGCGAACGCCTGGACCACCGATAGACGCACCAACGTCACTTGACGGGGCACCAGCGCCGGTCACTGCGCGTCTGGCTGCCTGAGGTACTCGGTTTCCTCGCTGCTGACGTCGTACTGGTACTCGGAGCCGTCGGGCCACGTGATGCGCCGCTTCTTGGCGTTGACCCGTGGCCCGGCGCCCTGCCAGAGGAACACCGGTGGCTCGGCGTCCGCCGGGTCGACGAAGGTCGCCCCGGAGTCGATCACCCCGACGAGGGATGGTGTGTACACGAGCCAGGCGCCCGAGGCTTTCCTTGCCGCGTCGACCATCCCGAGCACCTGGGCGTTCTCCGGCCCGGTCACCCTGCCGCTCCGTTCGAAGACGTTCGCCAAGCCTCCGCCGGCGATCGACAGGAAGGCGCTGGCGATGCCGCCGACCGTGCCGCGCAGGAGGTTCCAGAAGAAGCGCCGGATGAGCCGGGCTCCCTTGACCGTGCCGTCCTTGCGCCGGCCGGGCACGTCGAACCGGGGTTTGATCTCGTACAGACAGATCACGGTCACCGGTTCGCGCCACTGGCTCTCGGCGAGCTCGCGGACCCGCCGCCGGAACTCGGGCTTGGGAAGCATCACGGTCAGTCACCGTAGCTCTCCGACTGTCGCAAAGTGATCTGAATCTGTCGTTCGCTGGATGATCGCGGTGCGGGTTACCGCTCAGTATTGATCCTCGGTTTGTCCAAACACGACTACTCGGGGACTGAGTGCATTGCCTTCGAACCAAACGGAGTGGACAGTCGCGGCGCAGCTGCGGAGACGGGCGATGGAGCGCCCGGAGGAACTCGCCCATCGGCTGGTCGGCGTGGCCGATCTGACCTTCGGCGGCTGGGACGAGCAGTCCAACGCCGTCGCGCGCGGGCTCCTCGGGCGCGGGGTACGGCCGGGCGACCGGATCGTGCTGCCCTGCTCCACCGACGCGTGGATCTCCTACGCCGTCGCCTGGGCGGGAGTGCTCAAGGCCGGCGCGGTCGCCGTGCCCGTGTCCGAGGCCAGCGGGACCGTCCACCTGGCGCGCACCTTCGCGGCCGCCAAAGCCGTCGGCCTCGTCGGGCCGGACTTCGCCGACCGGGTCGGCGGATGGGCGGTCTCGGTGGCCGAGTTGACGGCCGGGTCCACCGCACCCGTGTACGTCGACGTGCGTCCCGAACACGATGCCGAGATCATCTACACCTCGGGGACCACGGGCGTGCCCAAGGGCGTGGTCGCCTCACATGCCAACCTGCTCTACCCGGTGCTGCGGTCGACCTCGAACCGGCAGAGCACGGCCATGCACGCGCTCCCGCCGGCCACCACGGTCGGCCAGGGGCTGCTCATCCAGCCGCTCGGGCCCAGCCCGCACGCCACCCTGACCGTGCCGCGTTTCGAGCCGATGTCATTCCTGCGCGCGGTCGAGGAGCACCGGCCGTCGCACGTGGTCCTCGTGCCGGCCATGGCCATCGCGCTGGTCGGCACCCGCGACGAGTTCGACGTGTCCTCCGTGCGCCAGGTGCGGACTACGAGTGCACCGATCCACCCGGCGACGCTCGATCAGCTGTCCCGGAGGTTCGCGAACGCCCGGGTGCGCAACGTGTACTCGACGACCGAGTGCTGGCCCCGCCGCATGGCCACCACCTACGACCCGTCCCGGCCGAAGTCGCTCGGGCGGCCGACCACGGGCGCCGAGGTGCGCATCGTCGGCTCGGACGGCGCCGAGGTCCCGCGTGGACTGCCGGGCGACGTCCAACTCCGCAGCGACGCCCCGCAACGCCGCTACGACGGCGTCGAGGCGAGCGCCGGCGTCTTCCTCGACGGTGGCTGGACGCGGACCGGCGACATCGGACTGGTCGACGAGGACGGCTACTTCTACCTGGTGGACCGGCATCCCGACCTCATCAACACGGGCGGCATGAACGTGTCCACACTGGACATCGAGGCCACGGTCATGGACTACCCGGGCGTGATCGAGGCCGCCGTCTGCGGCGTCCCGCACCCGGTGCTGACCGAGTGCGTCATGGCGGCCGTGCGGATCGCGCCGGGCGTCGACGTCGAGGCACTGCACGACTACCTGCGCGAACGTCGGGGGGTCGCCGCGCCACACCGCGTGGTCGTGGTGGCCGAGCTGCCGCGCAACCTGCTCGGCAAGATCGACAAGCGGGCGCTGCGCGAGATCCTCACGGCCGAGGCCGTGCCGGACCTGCCCGAGACCCCGACGGAGGAGACAGTGGCCGAGATCTGGGCGACGGCGCTCGACATGGACACGGTCTCCGCGTCCGCCGACTTCCTGCGCATCGGCGGGTCGTCGCTGAGTGCCATGGAGGTGGTCGGTCAGGTGGCCGAACGCCTCGGCCGCGCGGTTCGCGTCCGCGACCTGATGGACAGCCAGAGCCTCCGCGAGTTCGCCCGCCGCGTGGACGACGCGCCACCGGCCGAGGACGACGAGCCGGCCTTCGTGAACGTGGTGTCCTGATGGGACTGACCGAAGTGGACATCTACCCGGCGTCCTACGGCCAGGAGTCCCTGTGGACGGCGTCCGGACTATCGGCCATCAACGTACCCGCCGTGGTGCGCCTGCGCGGCGCCGTGCGGCTGAGCCAGGTGCGGGACGTGCTGAACACGTTGTGCGCCAGGCACGACGCCTTCCGTACGGTCCTCGCTACGGACCGCGGCGGCATCTTGCGCCAGTGGGTCGCGCGGAGCGGCTGGCTGGATCTGGTGGCGGTCGAGCACGACGGCGACGCGGACGAGCGGTTCCCGGCGCTGTTGCTGGCCGGCGCCGAGCGACCGTTCTCTGTGGACGGTGGCCCGCTGGCGCTGGCCGAACTGCACTCGTTCGGGACGCTCGACCACGTCCTGATCGTGTGGCTGCACCACACGATCTCCGACCTCGCGTCGAGCCAGGTGGTGGTCGACGACCTCCGGAATCTGTTCCTGGGCACCGACCCGGGACCTGTCCGGTATCAGTCGAGCCGGTTCGCCGAACAGGAACGGGCGGTCACCATCCCGCCCGAGCTGTGGCGGTACTGGAGCGGCGCGCTCGCCTCGGTCGACCGGCGGCTCGGGGTGCGGAGGCCCGCCGGGCGCACCCATCGCGGGATCCGGCCGGCGCTGCCGAGGCTGTCCAACGCGGTGGTCGACTCGCTTTCCCTGCTGGCCACCGAACAGCGGACCACCATCACCGCGGTCCTCGTGGCCGCCATGGTCGCGGCGCACGCACCGGAGGCTGCGGAGGACCGGGTGCTCGTGGGGCTCACGAAGAGCAACCGGGATCACCCCCGGCTCCGGTCGACCGTCGGGTGTCTTGCCGATCAGCTGCCGCTCGTGGTCGACGTGGCCGGCAATCCGACGTTCGGCGATTTCGTCGGCCGGGTGCGGGAGTCGATGCTCGACGCCTTCGACCACCGGGCACCGCTCGGCGCATTGTTGCCGATTCTCGGGCGTTTCTCGGCGCCGGTGTTCACCCTCAACCTCAACTTCCTGCCGCCAGGCCAGGTGATCCCGCAGCCACGTGGTTCCGGTGACCTTCAGGTGGTGGACATGGCCTTCCCGACCGGGCTGGTGAAGACCCGGCCCGACCCGTGGTGGCTGGGGGAGGCGGTGCTCGACTACCGGCCGCGGATCGACCGGTACGGGCTGACCGGCGAGATCGAGGGCGACGCCGGCGTGCACGACGCCGGGACCGTCTCCTGGTTCGGCGAACGGTTCTCGTCGCTGCTCCAGACGGTGGCCGAGGTGCCGGGCCTGCGCCTGAGCGAGCTGACCGCGACCGTGCGGGCCCAGTGATGGCGCCGGCCACCTATTACCAGCGGGACTGGGTGCTGGCCTGTCGGGACGGGCGGTCGCATTTCACCACGCCGCTCGCCTGGAACCTCGACGGGGAACTGGACGCCGATGTGCTGCGGACCGTCCTGCGCTCCCTGACCGACCGGCACGAGTCGCTGCGTACGGCGTTCCATGTGGACGGTGGCGACGTGTGGCAGGTCGTGGCGCCTTCGGTCGAACCGGACGTGTCCATTGTAGACGTGGCGAGTGAGGGCGAGGTCGACGCACGGATCGCGCTGGAGACCGAGCGGCCACGGCTCGTGTCGGTGGCTCCCCTGTGGCACGGGCTGCTCCATCGGCTCGGCCGCCACCGGCACGTCCTCGCCCTGTTCGTGCACCACCTCGTGTTCGATGGCTGGTCGCACGGGGTGCTGCACGACGAGTTGGTTCGCTGCTACCGCGCGCTGGTCGCCGGCCGCACGCCCAGGCTGCCGCGGCTGAGTGTGACGCCCGGCGACTTCGCGCGGTGGGAGCGCCAGCGCCGGGACTCCGCGCTGGAACGGTGGTGGCGCGCCGAACTCGCCGCGCTGCCACCGATCCTGCCGCCACCGCCGCTGGGCGGCCGGTTCGTGTCGGTGCCCGTGCCTCCCGTTCCCGCCGACGTGGCTCCGGAGAGCAGCTCGGCATTGCTCGCCGCGGTGTGCGCGGCACGCGGCGGCGACGATCTGGTGGTGGGCGTGACCCGCTCGCGCCGGGAACGTCCACAGTTGCAACGGGTTCTCGGTCCGGTGCTCGACCATGTGCCCGTGCGGGTGAACCCGACGACGGCCGGTGGGCTGCTGGCGCACGTGCACGATTCCTACCGGGCGGCGGTCACACACCAACTGCCGCTCGGCCGGATCCGTGACGTGCTGGACGAGGACCTGACCGCGCGGGGTGGGCGGCTGTACGACACCAGGTTCAACTACCTGCCGAGGGCGGCCGCGCGGTCGGGCGACGCCGGGCCACTGTCGATCACGCCGCGGAGTGTTCCGGCGACGAGTGTTTCGCCCAGGCACACGGAGGAACACCCCGAGGTGCTGCCACTGTCCTATGTGCTCCGTCAGGATCCGGACGGACGGCTGGCGGGGGAGATCTGCGGACCGGACACCATGTTCTCGCGTGACCAGCTGCACTCGCTCGCCGCGGACCTGGTGGACGTGCTGCACGGCTCGCGGGTTGGGGTGCGATGAACCGCGTGCTGGTGGTCATGTCCTTGGCGCACTTCCTGGTGATGGTGGACGCGACGATCGTCAACGTCGCGCTGCCGTCCATCCGAAGTGGACTGGGTTTCACGGAGTCCGGCCTGCCGTGGGTGGTGAACAGCTACAGTTTCGCGTTCGGTGGCTGCCTGCTGCTCGGCGGGTGGGTGGCCGACCGGCTCGGCCCGAAGCCGGTGTTCGTGGCGGGGATGACGGTCTTCGCCATCGGTTCGGTGGTGTGCGGGCTGGCCGGTACCGCCGAACTCCTGGTGGCCGGGCGGGTGCTGCAGGGCGTTGGCGGCGCGTTCGTGTGTCCGGCCGCGCTCGCCGCGATCACCGTGACGTTCACCGGCGCCGACCGGGCCCGCGCGCTGGCCGGCTGGAGTGCGGCCGGTGCCGCGGCGCTGGCCGTTGGCCCGCTGGTAGGCGGGGCGTTGACCGCCGCGTGGTCGTGGCCGGCCGTGTTCCTGGTGCCGGTGCCCGTGTGCGTCGGCGCGGCCGTGGTGGCGGCGCGCTGGCTGCCGGCGGTCGCGCCAGTCCGGCGGCTCGGTGGTCGGCTCCCGGCGACGCCGAACCTGGTGCTGGCGCTGGGTTCCGCGGCCATGGTGGCCGCCTGCTACACGTGCACGCTGTGGCTGCAGTCGGTGCTCGGCCACGGTCCGATGGCCACGGGACTGGTCTTTCTCCCGCTGAGCCTGGGCATCCTGCTCGGCGCGGCGCTGGCGCCACGCGTGCTGCGGTGGGTGGCCGCGCCGACGGTCGCGGTGGTGGGCCTGGCGGTGGCAGCCGTGGGCATGCTGCTGCTCGCGTCGCTGCCGACCCGGCTCGCGGCGGTTGACCTGGTGCCCGCGCTGGTGGTGCTGGCGGTCGGCTTCGGTCTCCAGTCGGTGCCGATCTGCGCGCTGGCCACGGCGGTGCGCGGTGACCAGGCGCTGGCGGCGGCCGTGTACCAGACGGCCGGACAGCTTGGCGGCGGTCTCGGGTTGGTCGGTCTCGGTGTGCTGGCGGGCCGGGTGTCCGGTGTGGACCTTCCGTGGCGCGGCTGGGCTTTCGTGGCGGGCGCTCTGGCGTTGGTGGTGGGGGCGGTGCTGGTCCTGGTCCGCGCTCGCTCAGCTGCTCGGCCGGTGGTCTTTTCCCAGACCCAGAGATAGGTCTTCCGCGGTTTCTGTCGGTGCTGCTCGGTACGCTGGTTAACGGGGGGCCGTGGCCCGCTGTCGATCATGCTGAGGCCGCCCGGCCCACCCCCGAGTCGTACCGAACCGACTGCGAGTCGTACCGAACGAACAGCGAGTCGTACCCAACTGCCCGCGAGTGGTGCCCGGCGGGCCGAAAACTGTCGGTGCTGCCTACTTAGGACACGTCGATGAATAACCCGTAGATTTCGGGTTCGCCTGTCATGCTTGTGCTATGGGCGCGGCGGAGGATGTCGAGGCGGCACTGGCGGCGAAGTTCGAGGTGGTGCTGCCGCACCTGGACGAGCGTCAGCGGCGTCTGGTGCTGGCCGCGGAGGCCAGGGCGCTGGGGCATGGCGGGATCAGGCGCGTCGCCCGCGCCGCGGGTGTGCGCGAGGCCACGGTCTCGGCGGGGGTGGCGGAACTGGACGCAGGTGTTGCCCCGCTCGACCGGGTCCGCCGACCGGGCGGTGGCCGCAAACCCGTCACTGTGACCGATCCGGGTCTGGTGCCGGCGTTGTTGGCTCTGGTGGAGCCGGACGTGCGGGGTGATCCGATGTCGCCGCTGCGGTGGACGACGAAGTCGACGCGCAAGCTCGCTGACACGCTCACTGCCGCAGGGCATCAGGTCGGCGCGGACACGGTCGCGGACCTGTTGCGTGCGGAGGGGTTCAGTCTGCAGAGCAACGCCAAGACCGTGGAGGGGAAGCAGAACCCGGACCGGGACGCTCAGTTCCGGTATATCAACGAGCAGGTCAAGCAGTATCAGGCCGATGCCCAGCCGGTGGTCAGCGTGGACACCAAGAAGAAAGAACTCGTGGGCGAGTTCAAGAACGCGGGCCGGGAGTGGCGCCCGGCCGGACAACCGGTCGAGGTCAACACCCACGACCTTCCCAGCGACAGCCTGGGCAAGGCGATGCCCTACGGCATCTACGACTTGGCCGCGAACACCGGCTGGGTCAACGTCGGCACTGACCACGACACCGCCGCGTTCGCCGTGGAATCAGTGCGCCGCTGGTGGAACGCCGCCGGGCCACGATCGCCTATCCACAGGCCCACCGGCTGCTGATCACCGCCGACGCGGGCGGCTCCAACAGCTACCGCACCCGCGCCTGGAAAACCGAGCTTGCCGCCCTGGCCGCGCAGACCGGCCTGACCATCACCGTCTGCCACTTCCCGCCCGGCACCTCCAAGTGGAACACCATCGAACACCGGCTGTTCTCCCACATCACCATGAACTGGCGCGGCCGTCCCTTGACCAGCCACGAAGTCGTCGTCAACACGATCGCGGCCACCACCACCCGCACCGGGCTGACCGTCCACTCCGAACTCGACACCGGCACTTACCCCACCGGAGTCACCGTCACCGACAAGCAGATGGCCACCCTGTCGATCACCCGCCACGACTGGCACGGCGACTGGAACTACACCCTGCACCCCGAAACCGGTGGCCACACCAGCGAATCCGACCAGCCCCCACCTGCCCCAGCACCCACCCCGGTGGACACGGCCATCCTGTCCGATCCCGTCCTCACCGGCATGTCCCACCCCGAACTGGACACCCTGACCACAACACTGGACACCCTGCGACAGGCAGACACAGACGCCCATCACCACACACACCAGCAACGCCGCGCCGAGCAAGGACTCCGCCCACACGCCCCCCCGCTCAGGCCGACCACCACGCCTGCCGTTCCCCGATCAGGTCCTGGCCACCATCCTCCACACGCGACTGACCCTCACCCGGAACACCCTGGCCAGCCTGTTCGCCCGCCACCGCAGCACCATTCAACGCGCGATCGAGCAGATCCGACCACTCCTCGACCACACGACACCACAATCGAACCAGCCACACCGCCCGTCTCCCTGACCAACCTCATCAAGACCAAAACAACGTGTTAATTATCTGCAACCCCTAAGTGGTCGGTTTCGGAAGTCTTTCGGGGGACACAGCGTCCGGGGTGGTGCGAGCGCAGCAGACCAATGCACCGAATGCGTCGTTGGGTGTGCTCAACGCACCGAAAGCGTGGCGAGTTCGGTGCACCTTGCCAGCGGGTCCCTGCCCCAACGACCAGGCGTCCCCGAGCGTGCCTCCAGCCGGCGAGACGGTACGACTCGGCGGCGAACCCTACGAGTCGGTGTCGAGCTGGAGAAGCATTCCCGCCGCGTGCTGGTGGACGCGATCCGCACCGGATGCGCGTGGCGGCAACTGTCGGGCGCGAGTCCCGCGGTCAGAAGGTGGCGATCGGGTTGATCGGGCTGCCGGATGTACCGGCGAAGCGGACCGGCGCGACTGCGAGCTGAAAGGCCCACTGGTCGAGCTCGGCGGCCGTCGTCGTGCACAGCTCCAGGTCGCAGTTGTCGAGCATCCACAGACCCATCGCGACGAGGCTCACGGCGTGAACCGGCATCAACACGTCGTCGTACCCCGACGGCTGAACGTCTTGAGGGGTGTCAGCGCCGATCAGCGCGACCTCCCGTTCCTGCAGCCACGGCAGGCAGGACGCGTGCCAGCCGGCCTGTGTGAAACCGCTGGCCTCACCGGTCTCGTGCCGGACGCGGCCAAAGCCGGTCCGCAGGAGTACCGCATCGCCGGATCGCACCCGCACGCCCTGGCGACGCTCGGCCTCCTCGAGATCGTCGGGAAACACACCCTGCCCCGGTTCCAGCCACGGCACGTCGCGGGCTCCGGCGACGTCCAGCAGGACACCACGCGTGACGATCCCGTTCGCCGCGGCCGTGACCGCTCCCCACGCCGATCCGGTCGCGGCGTCGACCAACGAGTGCGACCGCCCGTTGTACATCATGCCGTCCCAGTAGATGTGGCACGGCGAGTCGAGGTGGGTGATGGTGTTGCCGTGGAACATGATGCCGAGCTGCTCGTTCGAGAAGCCCCAATGTCGGTCGTTGCGGAAGAGATCCGGCATGTTCTCGGCACCCGGCATGTCGGCGGCGCACGGGCACGTATTCGTCGACCGCTCCATCTCCGCCGGCACCGCGACCTCCCATCCGCACGACACGCTCCTGCCGTGGCGCACGGTCCGCGCCGCCGCCAGCCGGACGTCGTCCGTGATGTGGTTCAGAGTGCCGAGCTCATCGTCGTCGCCCCACCGTCCCCAGTTCGACAGTGTGTCGAAATACCCGAGCACGTCGTCCTGTGTGGGCATCGGTCGCTCTGCCGTCATCCCAGCCGACTCCTCCGGTCATGCGGTTTCGAGGCACCAAGGCCCGCTGAACTGGCATGACACTAGATCAGCGGGCCAGCAGTCGGGAGGGAGGGTACGGCACATCTGTGGCGGGGTCGCGTACCGAACCACCCGCGAGTGGTACCCGGCGGGCCGAAAACTGTCGGTGCCGCCGACTAGGATTAAAACGGCTCTTCTGCCGTATGTGTGGGTGGGGTTTCATGATCGATTAGGGCGCACGCCGTACCGCGTCTACGTTTCTGAGTTGCGAAGCACAGGAACGATCATGGACGGGACGGCGTGCGCCCTACAAGACTATTACGGGACTTGCTCGGGGTCGAGGACACGGTGGTCGAGTCGACCTGTCAGGAGAGCGTGGGCGGGGACGGCCAGTGGGACCTGGTCCTGCGAGTTCGGCCCAGAGCAGGCCAGCGGGGGCGGTGTTCACGTTGCCTGCGGCGGTGTCCGGGCTACGACCGGCGCGGTGGGCCACGGCGGTGGCGTGGTCTGGACTGGGGCACCACGATGGTGTTTCTGGAAGCCGACGTCGCTCGGGTGTCGTGTCCCGAGCATGGGGTCGTGGTCGCGCACGTGCCCTGGGCGCGGCCGGCAGCTCGGCACACGCACGCCTTCGAGGACACTGTGGCCTGGTGGACCGCGCGCGCCGCGTCCTCGGTGGTGGCCGAGTTCCTGCGCACCACCTGGCGGACGGTGCAGGCCATCGTGGAGCGAGTGGTGACCGAGCGGGCCGGCGAGACCGATCTGCTGTCTGGGCTGCGTCGTATCGGGATCGACGAGATCGCCTACCGCAAAGGACAGCGGTACCTGACGTGCGTGGTCGATCACGACACCGGCCGGCTGGTGTGGGCGGCCCAAGGCCGTAACTCCGAGACGGTACTGGCCTTCTTCGACGCTCTGGGTGCCGAGCGCTCGAAGGAACTCACACACGTGTCCGCCGACGGCGCCGAGTGGATCCACTCCCCGGTCAAGGACCGGGCGCCGCAGGCGGTGCTGTGTCTGGACCCGTTTCACGTCGTCGTGTGGGCCACGGACGCTGTCGACCAGGTGCGCCGCAGCCTGTGGAACACCCTGCGCGGCGAGGGAAACACCACAACGGCCAGTGACGTCAAGGGAATGCGCTGGGCCGTGTTGAAGAATCCCGAGAACCTCACCGGCGAGCAACGCACCACCATCAGCGTCATCGCCAAGACCAACAACCGGCTCTACCGCGCCTACCTGCTCAAAGAGCAACTCCGCGCGGTGTTCACCGCCCGCGGCACACCCGGACGCGCCCTGCTCGCTGGCTGGCTCGCCTGGGCCGCCCGCTGCCGCATCCCCGAGTTCGTCAAGCTGGCCAAAACGATCCGCCACTACCTGCCGCTGATCCGCAACACCCTCGACCACGAACTGTCCAACGCCCGCAGCGAATCCACCAACACCCACCTACGCGTCCTCACCCGACGCGCCTACGGCTTCCGCACACCCGAAGCACTCATCACCATGGCCATGCTCACCCGAAGCGGCCTCTGCCCACCACTACCCGCACGATCCTCAAAGGACTAACACCAAACTCACCCACACATACGGCAGTAGATCCATTAAAACCAGGGGTCCCCGGACCGGTTTTGTCGGTGTCTTCGGCTACCTTGCCAGCGGGTCCCTGCCCACGCCCAGGCGTCCCCGGGCGAGCCTCGGGTCTGCGGGAAGGTACGACGTCGAAACCGTACGAGTCGGTGTCGAAACGGTACGACTCGCGGGGTTAGTCTCCGGTCTCCCCTGGCGGGGAGTGCCCTTCCGGGCTGAAAATGGGCGGGCTCCGCCTGCCCCTCAGCGGTCCTCGCGTGGTCTGTACGGGGCTGCGGCCACGCACCGCGGGTTAGTAACCTGCGATTTCACCGCCAGCCAGGGTGCGCCGTGGGTGTACTTTCGGATTAGTCGGCGCATGGCGGGATCCTGGCTTCCCAAGTGCGGGAGTAGACCACCAGATCGTCGACCGTGACCTCGCCCCTTGCCCACAGGGTGGTCTGAGTGCAGCGCAGCGTCGCGGTCGCCACGATCTTGTCGCCCGTGCCCAGCCACACGACCGCACTGTTGGCGCCGCGCATCACCACCGACTCCGGGGCCGTTCGGCGCACCGAGGCCGACAGCGAGCCGGTGGTCTCGAAACGATAGCCGTACCACGGGTTCTGGCCCTGCGCCTTCGACTCGACCGCCACCTCCACACCGTCGCGCGCCTGGTCCCTGGTGATCGTCCAGTCGGTCGGGCGCTCCTGCGGCGCCCGCGGCACAGGCAACGCAGCTACGTCGACCGGAGCGCCGGCCGCCGGGTTCGTGGTCGGCACCGACAGTTCCACCCCCACCACACGCAGAGGTGAAGGCGAAGCCAGCGGGGTGAGGCGCGGGAAGTCGGCGTCGCTGATGGCCACCCGCAGTCGCCGCCCGGCTGGCACCCGGTACGCCACCGGACGCAGCACCACCCGGTGGCTGGCGCTCGCCGTGGTCGGCCGAAGCACGCCCGCCGTGACCAAAGTGGACCGTCCGGAATCGTCCACTTCGGTCAGTCGCACCACCAGCCGCCGCACCGCGTCGACGCGGCCGTCCTGGTCGCCCGCGAGTTTCACCAGCACCTCCGTACGCCCGGTGATCACGAGATCGGCACGCAGTGGATCGCTGGTGGCACATACCGACCGGACGTCGTCGTCGTGCTGGTCGTGGGGTGGGCAGGACTCGCCGAGGCACAGGCCGGGCAAGCCCCGCAGCGCGCCCGCCGTCGGGTCCGGGAGGAACTCCACCATGTCGTCCATGGTCGCCGCCACCGGCGCGATATCCCTTGCCGGCGGCCAAGTCTCGTAGCCGCGCCACATTGGTCTGGCGCCCTCCACGTACAACGTAACCGGCGGCTCGGTCATGACACCCGTGTCGACGTCGCGCAGCCAGTGGTCCCACCAGCGCAGCGCGAGCGACAGGAAGTCGATGGGCGCGACACCCGAGTCCTGCGGCAGCACGTGCCCCCACGGGCCGACCATCAGCTTCTTCGGCCCGCGCATCCGTTCGTACGCCTGGATGAGCCCGTCGGGGAACGCGTCGCGCCAGCCGCCGACGCACAGCGCCGGTACCACGATCGCCTCCCCGTCGATCGCCCGGTCGCGCCACACCGGATCGCCGGGTCCGTACCGAGCGAAGTCCAGGAAGATCGGTTCCGTGTCGTGCAGCCGGGTGTGCCACCGGTGCAGTTCGACCGTCGAGTTCTGGCCGAGCGGCGGCAGCAGTTGCTGCACGAGCATGGAAGTGCCCCGGTTGACCAGCGCGTGCAGATCGCCGCGCGCGCCGTCCGGGTGCACGGTGTCGCGGCCGGGGTCGAGCCCGTGCATCAGCGGGATGATGGCGCGCAATCCCGATGGCCGGCGACTCGCGGCGCGCATGGTGACGGTCGCACCGTAGGAGTGGCCCCACATGCCGACCGCGCCGTCGCACCAGTCCTGCGCGGTGGCCCAGTCGATAGCGGCCACCGCGTCGTCCGCTTCACCCGGGTCGAATTCGGGCCGGCGGACGCCGTCGGACGAGCCGATGCCCCGCAGGTCGACCAGGAGCCCGGCGTACCCGCGTTCGGCGAACCAGCGCGCGGGCCCGTCGTGTGCCAGGCCGCCGACGAAGTCCTTGCGGTACGGCACAACCGTGACCAGCGCCGGCACCCGCTCGGTCGTGATCGGCCGGTACAGATCGGCGGACAGGGTGATCCGTGGGTCCGCCGTCGGTATCCGGACGTCGCGGACCACCTCGACATCGCAGATCATCCGCCGATACTAACCATGTAAAGCGCTTCGAGCGAAGGGCTTGACATGAGAAATTCCCCGGTGTTTCCTGTTGGTTAATTCAACCGGCCGACCCGAGGAGGCAGGCGTGGTTGGTTCCGCCGTGAAATCCCGATTAGCTGTTCTCCTGACCGCCGTCGCGCTGGTGACCACCGCCTGCGGCGGCGGGGGACAGACATCCGCCGGTGATCAACCGGAAGCGAGCGGACAGGTCGGCGACACGCTGACCGTCGTGTCCGTCATCCCGCCGCAAACCCTTGATCCGGCGAAGACCGCACAGAACAACGCCTGGCTGGCGGAACTCGCCTACCAACCGCTGATCGTGCGCAAGTCCGACGGCACGCTCACCCCCGGGCTCGCCGAGTCCTGGGAGTACACGGGCCCGGAGAACACGATCTTTGAAATGAAACTACGGTCCGGAGTCACTTTCGCGGACGGTAGTGAACTCACGGCACAGAATGTCGTAGACCATTTGGAGTACGTTGTGGCATCGGGCGGACAAATGGCGCCCATGCTCGCGAACAACACGTTCACCGCCACCGATTCACTCACCGTGACGATCACGGCCGGCGCACCGAACCCGAACTTCCCGGAGATCCTCTCCCAGGACTACGTGGTGGGCGGCGTGATCAGCCAGGCCGGGCTCGCCGCGCCGGACGAGCTGGGCACGAACACCTTCGGCGCTGGTCCCTACCAGCTCGATCCCGACGAGACGGTGGCCGGCGACCACTACACCTTCGTGGCCAATCCGAACTTCTACGACCAGGAAGCCGTGCACTGGCGCAAGGTCGTGGTCCGCATCATCACCAACTCCCAGGCGGTCCTCAACGCGCTGAAGACCGGCCAGGCCGACGTGGCGGTGGGCGACCCGTCGACCGCGCCGGCCGCCGAGCAGGCCGGGCTGACGGTCGTCTCCACCCCGTTCCTGTGGAGCGGCGTGGTGCTGGCCGACCGCGAGGGCACCATGGCCGAACAACTGGCCGACGTCCGGGTCCGCCAGGCGCTCAACTTCGCCACCGACCGGCAGAGCATCGCCGACGCGTTGTTCCCCGGCATCGGCGAACCGACCAACCAGTTGACCGTGCCCGACGGGTACGGCTATGACGAGGCGCTCAACGACACCTATCCGTACGACGAGGCCAAGGCCCGCGCCCTGCTGGCCGAGGCCGGCTATCCGGACGGCTTCACCCTGCGCCTGGTCACCCCGCGCTACCAGCAGCTGAACCTGCTGGCCTCGGCGCTGGCCGACCAGTGGCGCAAGGTCGGCGTCGAGTTGGACGTCACCGACCACGCCAACCCGAACCAGTTCTCCTCCGACGCGTTCGGTGGGAAGTTCCCGGCGTTCATGACCTCCTTCGGCCAGATCCCCATCTGGATGGAGGGCCCGTCGCTGTTCCTGCCGACCGCCGCGTTCAACCCGTTCAAGGCGGCCGACCCCGACCTGGTCGCGCTGTTCGACCGCGCGGCACGGGCCACGGGTGACGAGAAAACCGAGCTGGACAAGGAGATCCAGGCCCACCTGGTGAACGAGGCGTGGTTCGTCCCGGTGGTCACCACGGGCCTGCCCTACTACGCCCGCAAGACGGTCACCGGCCTCGCGACCTCGCCCAAGGCGCCGGTGCTGTCGCTGTACGAGATACAACCGGCCGCGTAGGGGGACGGGTCATGGTCCGGGAAGCCGTGCGCTGGTTGGTGTCCTCGCTGATCCTGCTGTTCGTGGTGAGCGGGCTGACGTTCGTCCTGGTGTCGCTGGCGCCCGGCGACGCGGCCAAGTCGATCCTGGCCGGCCAGACCAGCACGTACACCCAGGAGCAGTACGAGAACATGCGGGTGCTGCTCGGTATCGACCAGCCGTTGCACGAGCAGTACTGGACGTGGCTCACCAACCTGGCGCACGGCAGCCTCGGCCAGGACCTGTTCAGTGGTCAGGAAGTCACCGAGGTGCTGGCCGGCCGGATCGGGCCGAGCCTGTCGATCATCCTGGGCACGGTGCTGGTCTCGGCCGTGCTCGGGGTGGGGCTCGGCATCCTCAGCGCGTGGCGCGGCGGGTGGCTCGGCCGGGTGGTCGACACGGTGTCGCTCGTCGGCTTCGCCGTGCCGAACTTCTGGCTGGCGCTGGTGCTGGTCGAGCTGCTTGCCGTGCGGCTGACCATGTTCCCGGCCGGCGGCTACACCGACTTCGCCACCGACCCGGGTGCGTGGCTGGCGAGCATCGCGCTGCCGGTCATCACGCTGTCGGCGGGCGCCGTCGCCTTCGTGGCCAAGCAGACGAGGGACTCGATGGCCGACGTGCTGTCTCGCGAGTTCGTCACCATGCTGCGGGCCCGCGGGCTCTCGACCCGTTCGATCCTCGTGAAGCACGCGCTGCGCAACGCCTCGATCCCCGTGGTGACCATGCTCGGCCTGCTGCTGGTCAGCCTGCTCAGTGGGACGGTGCTGGTGGAGAGCGTGTTCTCCATCCCCGGTCTCGGTCAGGAAGCGGTGAACGCGACCGGTAGCCACAACCTGCCGCTGATCGCTGGTGTCGCGTTCTACTTCACGGTGGTGGTCATCGTCGCCAACCTGCTGGTCGATCTGTCCTACCGGCTCCTCAACCCGAAGGTGCGCGGCTCATGACGACCCTCCGTGGACTCGTGCGCCGGCCGCTCGGCCTGGTGTCCGCTCTTTACCTGCTGCTACTGGTGATCGTCACGACCGGCGCGCCGTGGGTGGCGCCGAGCGATCCCGAGGCGCAGGACCTGGGGAACGCGCTCTCCGGGCCGAGTGCCGTGCACTGGCTCGGCACCGACCGGCTGGGCCGCGACGTGCTGAGCCGCCTGCTGTACGGCGGGCAGGTCACGCTGGTGAGCGTGGTGGAGGCGGCGCTCGTGTTCACGCTGCTCGGCGTGACGCTCGGGCTCACCGCCGGATTCCTCGGCGGCTGGGCGGACCGGCTGATCGCCCGCCTCGGCGACCTGCTGCTCGCGTTGCCAGGCATCATCGTGCTGCTCATGGTCCTGTCGGTGTTCCCCGGCAACGACCTGGCCACCATGATCGCGCTCGGCGTGATCAGCTGCCCGACGCTGCTGCGCGTGGTGCGCGGGCAGACCATGGCGTTGCGCCAGGAGCTGTACGTGAAGGCCGCCCGCCTGTCCGGGCTCACGGGCGGCCGGATCATGTGGCGCCACATCCTGCCCCGGCTCTCCGGACCGATCATCGTGCAGGTCTCGCTGTTCGCCGCCACCGCCGTGCTAGTGCAGGCGGCCCTGTCGTTCCTCGGCCTCAGCACCCCGGAGACCGAGGGACCCAGCTGGGGCAACATGGTCGGGTCGGCGGCCGAGGTGATCAGCAGGGACAGCTGGCTGATGGTCCCGACCGGCGGCATCCTGGTGATCACGGTCCTGGCGTTGGGACTGCTGGGCGACACGGTCCGCGACCTCACGGTCGGCCGGGCTCTGTCCGGTCAACCGGCGCGTCCTCGGCGCCGCCCGACGCCCGCCGCGAGTGCGGCGGTCCCGGACGGGGACGCGCTGCTTTCCGTGCGGGACTTGACGATCGCGTTCGGGGATGTGACCGTCGTACGTGACGTCAGCTTCGACGTCCGCGCGGGTGAGGCGTTCGGGATCGTCGGTGAGTCCGGGTGCGGCAAGACGGTCACCGCCCGGAGTCTCCTCGGGCTGCTGGCCGACGGCGGGTACGTCAGCTCGGGCTCCGCCGTGTTCGACGGCCGGGATCTCGCCGGGATGTCCGAAAAGGACTTCCGGGCCATCCGCGGGTCCCGCATCGGCCTGGTGGCACAGGAACCCATGAGCGGCCTCGACCCGTCGTTCCGCGTGGGCGGCCAGTTGGTCGAGGTGATCCGCCGGCACGACCCCATGTCGCGGCGCGCCGCACGGGCCCGCGCGGCCGAACTGCTCACCCTGGTGCACCTGCCCGCGCAGGTGGCGCGCCGCTACCCGCACGAGCTGTCCGGCGGCATGGCCCAGCGGGTGGTCGTCGCGCTGGCGCTGGCCGGCAACCCGGACCTGCTGATCGCCGACGAGCCGACCACGGCGCTCGACGTGACCGTGCAGGCGGAGATCCTCGGCCTGTTGCGGGAGCTGCGCTCCGAGCTGGGGATGGCGGTGATCCTGGTGACCCACGACTGGGGCGCGCTCGCGGACCTGTGCGATCGTGCCATGGTCATGTACGCGGGCGAGGTGGTCGAACAGGCCACTGTGGACGAGCTGTACCGGTCGCCCCGGCATCCGTACACGCGGGGACTGCTGGCCGCCAACCCGCACGTCGCGCCCGTGGCCGACGGGCTGCCCGTGATCCCCGGCAGCGTCCCGCCGCCGTCCCGGTGGCCGGCCGGCTGCCACTTCCAGCCCCGCTGTGACCTGGCGACCGCCGAATGTGGCGCCGGCCCGATCCCGCTGGTGGTTCCGGCGCCAGCTCGAGAGTCCCGGTGTATCCACGTGGAGGAGCTGGTGGCGCCATGACGTTGCTCAGCGTCGCGGAGCTGACCGTCCGCTATCGTCGGGGTCGCCACCTGCTGGCACCCGCGGTGTCCGATGTGGACCTCACGATCGGTCCGGGTGAGACGGTCGCGCTGGTGGGCGAGAGCGGCTCCGGCAAGTCGACAATCGGCAACGCCGTTCTCGGGCTGGTGCCGCCCGCCGGGGGCCGGATCGTGTTCGACGGCGAGGACGTCACGCACGCCACCACCGCGCGGCGTAGAGCGCTCACCAAGGAGATCCAGGCGATCTTCCAGGACCCGTACGGCTCGCTGAACCCGATGCGCACCATCGGGCAGACTCTGGTGGAACCCTTGCGCGCGCACCGGATCCCGGTGAGCGACCAGCAGGCGCGGGTGGCCGAGGCGCTCGAGCGGGTGGGACTGCCGGCCGACGCGGCCGCCCGGTATCCGGGTCAGTTCTCCGGCGGGCAGCGCCAGCGCGTGGCGATCGCCCGCGCGCTGATCGTCGGCCCGAAGCTGGTCATCTGCGACGAGCCGACCAGCTCGCTCGACCTGTCGATCCAGGCGCAGGTGCTCAACCTGTTGCTCCGACTGCAGCGGGAGGAAGGTCTCGGCTATCTGTTCATCACCCACGACCTCGCGGTGGTGCGGCACATCGCGCACCGGGTAGTGGTGCTGTACCGGGGGAGGGTTGTCGAGTCCGGGCCGACCGGTCAGGTCTGCGACGACCCGCGGCACCAGTACACGCAGGCGTTGCTCGCGGCGGTCCCGGACCCCGACCCCGTCGAGCAACGAGCGAGGCGGCGTGCCTACGGTGACATTCCAGACCGTGATACCCCGGCGCAACCCGCACTGACCCGAGGGGGACTCGGCCCGTGAGCAACGTGACGATCTACGACGTGGCGAAGGTCGCCGGCGTGAGCATCTCCACGGTGTCGCAGACGCTCAACCGTCCCGATCGGGTGAACTCGGTGACCAGAGCCCGGGTTCTGGAGGCCATCGAGCAACTCGGGTACGTGCCGAACGCGACGGCCGCCAACCAGGCGCGCGGCGGGGTCGGCCGGCTCGGCGTGCTCGCGCCCTTCTCCTCCTATGACTCCTACCGGCGCCGGCTGATGGGCGTGCTGGCCGGTTCCACGGCGGCCACGCGAGACATCGTGGTGTACGACAACGAGTCCGCGGCCGCGAGCGAGGCGCCGCTGCTGCGTACCCTGCCGGTCACCGGGCGGCTCGACGGCCTGCTGATCATGGGTCTGCCGGTGGATGACGAACTGGCCGAGCACCTCACGCGACGCCGGCAGCCGACCGTCCTGATCGACAGCAGCCGTCCCGAGTTCAGCTCGGTGAACATCGACGACGAGGAGGGCGGCGCCATCGCCGCGCGACACCTGCTCGAGCGCGGCCACACGTGTTTCGCGTTCGTGCAGGAACCGCAGGAGTCGTTCGCGTTCGTCTCGCAGGGACAGCGGCGCAACATCGGGTTCCTGGCCGCCATGAGCGACGCGGGGTTCGGCGAGGATCGGGTGCACACGGTGTTGGCCACCAACGACATCGCGGGCGGGCGCAAGGCACTGCACGACGTGCTGTCGAGGAAACCGGCGCCGACCGCCGTGTTCGCGCACCACGACATGTTGGCCGCCGGGGTGTTGCTGGAGTGCCGCGCCCAGGGTGTGCGGGTGCCGGACGACCTGGCGATCGTGGGCTTCGACGACGCGGACATCGCGGAGGCGGCCGGGCTGACCACCATCCGCCAGCATTTCGAGGAGTCCGGGCGGATCGGCATCCGGCTGTTGGACGAGCGGTTGGCCGATGCGTCGACTCCTGTTCAGCGCATCGTGCTCGGGCTGGAGCTCGTGGCTCGCGATACCACCTGAGGGGAGCCCTGATGGAGTACGAGGTCCGGGTGGTGCGTGGGGTGCGGATCCCGACGGGTGAGCCTGGCGCGGATCTGGCGGCCGATCTGTTCCTGCCGCTCGGTGCCGGCCCGGTACCCGCCCTCGTGACCATGTTGCCGTACCGCAAGGACGCGCTTGGCGGGGTCGGTGCGGCGGACACCGTGCGGTGGTTCGCCGCCCACGGTTACGCCGGGGTGCTGGTCGATCTGCGCGGCACCGGCTCGTCGGACGGTGTCGCCCACCCGCCGTTCGATCCGGCCGAGGGTGCCGACGGTGCGGCCGTGGTGGAGTGGGCGGCGGGCCAGCCGTGGTGCACCGGGGCGGTTGGCATGTGGGGGTTTTCCTACTCGGCCGCGCTCGCGTTGCGGACGGCCAGCCTGCGTCCGCCGCACCTGAAGGCCGTCATACCGGTTATGGGGTTCGCCGATCCGGAGCAAGACTTCATCCACCCCGACGGCGTGCCCGGTTGCCTTGCCCCGCTGGGGATCTGGACCCTAGGCACGGTGCTCGACCTCCTCCTGCCGCCGCTGGACAACCGCGCTGACCCGGCCGAGCGGCGCCGCTGGCGGCACCGCGTCGACCACGCCGATCCGTACCTGGTGGACCTGCGCCGGCACGGCCCTGGGCACGAGGTCTGGCGGTCGCGGAAGATCGACCTGGCGGATGTCGAGGTCCCGGCGCTGTGCGTGGGCGGCTGGCGTGACGTGTTCTGCGCCGGTGCCGTCCGTGCGTACGAGCGGCTGGGCGCGCCGAAGAAACTCCTGATGGGACCGTGGCTGCACAGCATGCCGCACCAGGCGCCGGTGAGCCCGGTCGACTTCTGCCGGCTGGCGCTGCGATGGTGGGACCGGTGGTTGTCCGGGGTGCACAACGGCGTGGACAGCGAGCCGCCGGTGACCGTGTACGTGCAGGGGGACGCGCCGGGCTGGCGGCACTTCGAGTCGTGGCCGCCTCCCGCGAAGGTCGAGCGGTACGCCGGCGTCTCGCTCGCACCGGGCGCGGGGGACCAGGTCGGCGTGGCGGCCCGGATCGACCCGACGGTCGGTGCGCTCAGCGGGATGTGGGGGATTCCCACGGGCAGCTACGGTCTGCCGCTCGACCAGCACGGTGACGACCTGGCGAGCCTCGCGGTCACCGGCCACCCGCTCCCGCGGTCCCTCCTGATCATCGGCCGGCCAGCGGTCACCGTCGGCGTGCGTGGGCGGCGCCGGCTCGTCGTCCGCCTCACCGACGTCGACCCGGCCGGCCGGTCCACCATGATCACCGGCGCGGTGGTCGCGCCCGGCGCCGCGCCGGCCGTGGAGCTGGATCCGACCTGCTATCGCGTGCCGGCCGGGCACCGGTTGCGGGTCACGGTCGCCGACGGTGCCTTTCCCCGGTTGTGGCCGGTGGCGGCTGGTTCCACGCTCCGTCTCGACCACCTGACGCTCGCGCTGCCCGTGACCTCCGCGTCGGAAGGTGAGCCCACGTCGTTGCCGGCGCCGGGTTCGCCCGCCGGGAGCCTGTGGATCAGCAACCAGCCGCGCTGGGAGATCCGCCGTTCGCTGATCAACGAGGGGACGACCGTGGTCATGGGTGGCACGGCCAGGTGTCACGATCCCACGCGGGAACACCTGGTGGAGCTGGATTCCGAGTTGCGCGCCACTGTTCGGCGGGACGCGCCCTCGGCGGCGGTCGTTCTCGGCCGGTCGATCACTACCGTCCACATGGGATCCGGGGAGCGGGTGGAGGTCCGGATCGACCTGCACAGCACGTCGAACGCCACGTCGGTGGTTGGCAGTGTGCGTGTCGACGGCGTCGTTGTGGCTGAGCGTTCTTGGCGGTGACTATCCCGTTTGGACAGATCCCGTTTGGACAGATCCCGTTTGGACAGATCCCGTTTGGACACTGTCGGTGTGGGCGACGGCCGCGGCCGCGAACGCCCGCACGATGGGGTGGCACTGGCCGCCGTCGTCCGCCAGTTCCGGCTGGAAGAGCGTCACCAGGTAGAACGGATGCTCCGGAAGCTCGGCGACCCGGATCGCGCCCTCGTCGTCGTGCCCGGTGAAGCGCATTCCGTGCGCGCGCAGCGTCTCGGCGTACGAGTCGTTCAGGCCGTACGCGCAGTGGTAACGCTCGACGGAGCGCTCGGCGCCGAGAATCCGCTCCACCATCGAGCCCGGCTCGGCCCGCACCACGCCCTCGTGGCCGACCAGTGAGCAGGTCAGCGGGACGACGATCTGCTGGCCGGCGTCCGGTGCGTTCTCCGCGTGGCTGGCATCGGCGAGGCCGCAGACGTGGCGGGCGTATTCCAGCAGGGCATGTTGGAACCCGCCGCAGGTGCCGAGCAGCGGGACACCACGCTCACGGGCGGTCCGGATGGCGGAGAGCGCTCCCCCTTCGCTGCGATACGGGCTGCCGGGCAGCACCCACACGCCGTCGAAGTCCTCGATGCGAGTGTGCGGCACGTCGTCGGTGGCCACCCAGTACGCGTCCAGCGCGAGCCCGTCGCGGGCGCGCAGCGTCTCGACCAGGTGGGGGATCCGGGTGTGCGAGCGAACGTGCGGAGAGCGGTCTCCCACGAGGGCCACCCGTGCGGGGAAGGTCATGGCTTTCATCGTGGTGGAGCAGCACGGGTAAGGCCAACGACTGTTCGTCCTGAATGCATTAGCGATACTGATGTGGTGGACCCACGCCTGCTCCGGACGTTCGTGACCGTGGCCCGTCACGCCTCCTTTTCCATCGCCGCTGACGAGCTGGGGTACACCCAGTCCGCCGTGTCCCAGCAGATCGCCGCGCTGGAGACCGATCTCGGTGTGCCACTGCTGCGCCGACGGCCGGTGGCAGCCACCGACGCCGGTCACCGGCTGCTCGAGCACGCCGCGCCGATCCTGCTGCGGCTGGACGCGGCCCGCGCCGACATTCGCCGAGTCTCCGGCGCGCCGCCTGCCCATCTGCGAGCGGGCACCTCGCCACTGGCGGACGCCGGCCGTCTCATCCAGGCACTGGTCGAGGTACAGCGCTCGATGCCGCGTGTGTCGGCCGCGCTGGCGCAGCTCGGCCGGAACGAGGTCGTCGCCGGCGTCGCCCGAGGTGAGCTGGACGTCGGCCTGGTCGACGGCGTGACGGCGCCCAACGACCCGCTGCGGGTGGTCGACCTCGGCACGCTGACCACCGTCGTGGTCAGCGAGGGCCCGCTCGCGGTCGCGCTGCCGGCCGGCCACCCGCTGGCCACTCGAGCCACGCTGCGTCTGGACGACCTCGCGGACGCCCGGTGGATCGACGCCCCGGACGCCGCCACCCCGCTCGCCCAGCTCCGGGCGCTGGCCCGCGCCGACGGCTTCCGCCCCGGCTTCGAGTACGACGGCGCGGAGCGGTCCATGCTGCTGACGTTGGTGGCGGCCGGGGCCGGGCTCGCGCTGCTGCCGGAGTCGGTGGCGTGCGGCCAGTCTGACGTGGTGGCGGTGTCTCTCGCTGCGCCGGCGCCGGTGCATCGCACGGAGCTGGTGCACGGCAGTCTTTCGGATCCCGCCGCGGCCCTTGCCGCGTGCCTGACCGGAACCCGCTAATGATCGGTGTGTTCTGCTGGTGCCGAGTCGGTGGTGCGCGGTCGGCCTGACGTGGCGGCGGCGTCCCGCGGCCGAACGACGCGGAATTGTCGGTGCTCGCGACTAGGATTGATTCCAGGGGTCCCCGGACCGTTTTTGTCGGTGTGAACCGATAGCCTCGAACCGGAGCCCTGTCCTCATGACCATGCACCATGGGCGCCGGTTCCGTATCGGGGTCAGGTGGTGTCGCTCGCCGGTGCAGCGCACGGAGCTGGAGCACGGCAGCCTTCCTGATCCCGCCGCGCGCCTGACCGGAACCCGCTATTGATCAGAGTGTTCTGGTGGTGGCGGCGAGTGTGCCGAGCAGGGCGAGGGCCTCGGCGCTGCGGGAGCCTGGTTCGGCGTGGTAGACGACCAGTTCCTGGCCTGGGGCGGAACGCACGTCGAACGAGTGCATGCGAAGCGTGAGCGCCCCCACCTGCGGGTGGTGGAAACGCTTGTTCTCCAAGCGCTTCCCGCGGGCATCGTGGCGTTCCCACATCCGGGCGAACTCGGGGCTCCGACTGCTCACGGTTTCGAGCACCTCACAGATGCGGGGGTCGTGGGGCGTGGCCCCCTGGAGCAGCCGGAAGCCGGCGACCGTGTTGGCCGCGACCAGCTCCCAGTCGGGGTAGAAGGAGCGCGCGTCGGGGTCGAGGAAGACCTTGAGCAGCAAATTCGGACCCTGTTTGAAGCCGTCGAACAGGGCGAAGGCCAGCTGGTTGCCGGCGATCACGTCGTAGGCGTGTCCCAGCACGATGGCGGGGTTGTCGGGCCACATGTCCATGAGCCTGCGCAACTCCGGGTCCACCCGCTCGGGCGCCGTGGGGCGGCGCGGGCTGGGGGTGAGCCCAGCGATTCGGTAGAGGTGGAGGCGGGCGTCGTCGTCCAGCCGCAGCGCGTCGCTCAGTGCCTCGAGGACCTGCGCCGACGGGCTCTGCTCCCGGCCCTGCTCGAGGCGTACGTAGTAGTCGACGCTCATCCGGGCGAGCATCGCGACCTCCTCGCGGCGCAGGCCCGGCACGCGGCGGACGCCGTAGGTGGGCACCCCGGCCGCGTCGGGCGTCACCTGCGCGCGCCTGGCACGGAGGTAGTCGCCGAGGGGAGTGGTGGCCATGTCGTGATCGTAGGTCGGCGCCGGGGCGGCCGCCTGGGTGTGGCGCACCCAGGCAGAGGAGAGCCTGCCTCGTTCCTCCGGGGGCGCGGAATGTGGTGGCCATGACGAACAACGACCAGATCGAGTCGCGCAAGGTGGTCCTGGTGACCGGCGCCAGCAGTGGCATCGGCGAGGCGACGTCGCGGCGGTTGGCGGCCGAGGGGTACCACGTGGTGCTGGCCGCCCGCCGCGTCGACCGCCTCGACACCATCGTGGCCGACTTGCGGAAGAGCGGGTACGGCGCCGAGGCCCGCGCCCTTGACGTGACCGACCGGGCGGCGTTCCAGGAACTCGTCGAAGCCGTGCTCGTCGATCACGGGCGGCTCGACGTGCTCGTGGGCAATGCGGGGGTCATGCTCCTCTCGCGGCTGGGCTCGCTCCTCACCGACGAGTGGGACCGGATGTTCGACGTGAACGTCCGCGGCCTCTACAACGGGATTGCCGCTGTGCTGCCGCACTTCCGGGACCGCGGCGCCGGTCACGTGGTCACCGTGGCCTCGATCGGCGCGCACCAGGTCGTACCGACTTCCGCGATCTACTCGGCCACCAAGTACGCCGCGTGGGCACTGACCGAAGGCCTGCGGCAGGAGTCCGACCCCGGCATCCGGGTCACCACCATCTCCCCGGGAGTCGTCGAGTCCGAGCTCGCCGAGCACATCTCCGACCGCTACGCCGCCGAGGCGATGACGACCTACCGCGCCGTCAGCATCCCCGCCGACGCCATCGCCGGAGCGGTGAGCTTCGCCATCGGCCAGCCCGAGGGTGTCGACGTGAACGAGATCATCGTCCGTCCGACAAGGCAGCGTTGATCGGCAAGCGTCGGTCCGGCCGGCCGACGAGAATGAGTACATACAACTGGTTCTCCTACTTCTCACGGAGGCACGGACCCATGAACCAGCAGCACCCGCAGCTCTCCCGGCGCACCGTTCTCGGCGGTGCCGCCCTCACCGCCGTCGCCGTGGCGGCCGGCGCCGGCACGGCGAGCGCCGAGAGAGCCGGCTGGCCGACGGAGTTCCCACTGCCCAACGGTTTCCTCCCCGAAGGCATCACCATCGGCAGCGAGCCGTTCGCCTACATGGGTTCGCGCGCCAACGGCGCCATCTTCCGCACCGACCTGCGCACCGGCGACGGCCGGGTCATTCACGAAGGTGCCACCGGCCTGGCGTCCATCGGGCTCAAGCTGGACCGCGACGGCCTGCTCTACGTCTCCGGAGGCGCGGGAGGTTCGGCGCGGATCATCGACTCCCGCACCGGAAGGCTCGTCACCACCCACCAACTCACGACGAACGCGGCCCCGTTCATCAACGACTGCGTCCTGCTGGACGACCGCGCCTGGTTCACCGACTCACGCGACGCGGTCCTCTACGGCGTCCCGCGCGGCCGGGCCGGCACGGTCCGCGCTCTGCCGCTGTCCGGCGACTGGGTGCAGACGCCCGACGTGAACAACGCCAACGGCATCGTCGGCACCCCCGACGGCCGCGACCTGATCGTCGTGTCCACCGGCAAGCTCTACCGCGTGAGCCTCAGGACCGGGCATGCCACGACCATCACGCTGACCGGCGCGGACAACGTCACCAACGGCGACGGTCTCGTCCGCATCGGCCGCACCCTGTATGTCGTGCAGAACCGGCAGAACCTCATCAGCGTGTTCGACCTCGACGCGCACGCCACCACCGCCACCCTGCGCCGCACGATCACCGACCCCCGCTTCGACGTCCCCACCACGGCCGCCCGCTTCCGCGACCGCCTCTACCTCGTCAACGCCCGCTTCACCAGCCCCCAACTACCCGAGACGACGTTCAACGGAGTCGCCGTTCCCCTCTGACGGGGGAGATCAGCGGCGACGGGGAAGCGCGGCGTGCGGAACACGCGCTGCCGTGCGTCCACCGCGAACACCTCACAGCCGTCCCGGGCGGCGGCCCACTCGATCCCGGCCTCTCCCATGGCGAACGCCGCCGTGGCGGTCGCGTCCGCTTCGGTCAGGGACGGCGCCACGACCGTGAGGCTGAGTAGGCGCGTCGCCGGGCGGCCGGTGCGGCCGTCGATGATGTGGTCGCCGCGTTCGTACCGCGCCGAGGTGGCGACCGCGCCGCCGGTGAGCTCGAGCACCGCGCACAACCGGTCGGGTCGTTCGGGGTGGCGCACGCCGACGCGCCATGGCACCGCGTCGACGCCGGCGGCCACGACCACGTCACCGCCGGCGTTGACGCAGTACCGCTCCGCGCCGGCCGCGGCCAGCAGCTCCGCTGCCCGCTGCACGGCCCAGCCCTTCACCACGGCGCACGGATCGAGGCCGCGGCCGGGTAGGCGATGGTCGAACGCGCCGTCGCTCGCCGCCCGGTAGCGCTCGCACAGCTCGAGGATCTCCGCCAGTTCCACGCTGATCTCGTGCGGCAGGAGCTCGCCGCGGTCGAGCCGGGAGACCTCGCTGTCGGGCCGGAACGGGCTGAACCGGGCGTCGACCTCGCGCAGCCAGGCGAAGGCGCGTTCCAGGCCGGCCGGGGCGCCCTCGTCGATCCGGATCGAGATCGGGAACCCCATGATGTGCTCGACCCTTGGCACGATCAGGACGCCTTCGCGTCGATCGCGGCCTGCAACGACTCGACGTACGCCCCGCTGGTCGTGGTGGCTCCGGACACCGAGTCCACCTCGGCGCTCTGCACCTGCAGGGTCGTCTCGAGGAGCCGTGGCACGGCCATGCTCGTCGGGCCACTGTCCGGCTGGCGGAGCATCCGCACGGCGGTGATCCGGTCCCCGGCGAAGGTCACCTCGACCTGCACGTCGCCGTAGCGGGTGCTGACGTTCGGGCCGGCGACCACCTCCGTGCCGGTGCCGCCTTCCGCGGTGATCGAAGGGGCGGGTTCGGCGACCACGCTGGTTTCCGTGTTGACCTCCGGTTCGAACCGGAGCAGCGGGATCAGCGCCGCGACCGTCAGCACCAGCAGGGGTAGAGCTCGCTTCATGACGTCTCCCTTACGCGGCCAGGCTGAATCGCTCGGCGTGGATCTGGGTCTTGGGCACCCCTAGTGCGCGCAGGTTCCGCCGCACGGCGCTGGACATACCGGGTGGCCCGCACACGAAGACGTCCCGCTCGCGCACATCCGGCACGAGGCCCGCGATCGCCTCCGGCGCCAGCTTGTCCGGTGTGGCCGGTCCGGTCACCAGGTGCAGCCGCGCGCCCTTGGCGTGTGCGAGTGCCCGCAGTTCCTCCAGCAGCACCGCGTCCTGCGCGGTGGCGACCCGGTAGATGACCACGGCATGGCCGTCCAACTCCTCGAGCAGCGCCCGGATCGGCGTGATCCCCACACCGCCGGCGATGAGCAGCGTGCTCGGCCGGGTCCGGTGCATGGCCGTGAAGGCGCCGTAGGGACCTTCCACGAACACCCGGGTACCCGGCTTCAGGTGCCGCAGCCCCGCGCTGCCGTCGCCGAGCGACTTGGCGGTCAGCCGCAACGTTCGGCCGTCCGGCGCGGCGGACAGCGAGAACGGGTTGGCCTGCCACCAACGGTCGCGGGTGAGGAACCGCCACAGGAAGAACTGGCCGGCACGCGCGGGCAGCTTGTCCAACCCGCGACCGGTGACGTAGATCGACACGACGTTGTCGGACTCCGGCACCACGGCCTCCACCCGCAGCCGGTGCCGGAGATTGCGCCACAGCGGCAGGATCAGCCGCCCGACCGCCACGGAGCCGAGCGCGACCGTCCACAGTCCCCACCAGTAGGCGGTCGCGGTGGGCGAGGACGTGAAGGTCGTGCCGACCGCCACCTGATGTGAGAACGCCAGCACCACGGCGAGGTAGGTGTAGAGATGGATGAAATGCCACGACTCGTACGCCAGCCGGCGCCGGGCGAACCGCGCGGAGAACGCGCCGACCACCATGATCAACAGCAGCGCCACGACCGCCTGCAACACGCCCTCGAGCGTCGTCGCCAGGTCGACCAGTTGGTCCACCGGCGACAGTGACGAGAGCCGCGCGTAGCCGAACGTGATGAACACCGCGTGCGCCAGGAGCAGCCACAGCAGGGTGAAGCCGACCCAGCGGTGCCATGAGGTCAGCCGGTCCATGCCGATCCGGCGGTCGAACCAGGGCAGCCGGGCGACCAGCAGCAGCTGGCAGGCCATGAGCAGCGCGCCGTACAGCCCGGCCAGCCGCCCGCGCAGGATGAGGGCGTTCGCGTCGAAGCCCCCTTGGGCGAAGAACGCGGTCACCACCACCAGGTTCACGGCCAGCACGGCGTGGACGCCGGTGCGGGCCACCACCCTCGGGCGTACCACCGGAGTGCTCCGCGGGGCGGTCGTCGGTTGAGTGGTCGTCACTGCGGCAAGCTCCTCAATGGACTTAGAGGCCGCGCGACTAGGACTGGCGGCGCCCGCCGCGCCGAGGCGGCCCCTGGCGGCACCGCCAGGAACCACCTCGATCACGACGGGCATCCACCGCCCTAGTCGCGCGGCCTCTTAGGTGGACTCCTTCGAGCCTGCTGGCCGAAGCTGAGGTGTTCCTGTTACCAACCTGTCGAGTCGCTGTCGATCCCACCCGGACGGACAGATCCCCGGCCGATGGCGCACGATGGGCAGGTGGAGAACGTTCGCCTGCTGGTCGTCGACGACGAACCGCCCATCGCCGACCTCGTCGCGACGGTCGCCCGGTACGAGGGCTGGCAGGCGGCCGTCGCGCACACGGGCGAGC
The DNA here is from genome assembly GCA_963826035.1 of uncultured Actinomycetota bacterium. Classification (GTDB taxonomy): domain Bacteria; phylum Actinomycetota; class Actinomycetes; order Mycobacteriales; family Pseudonocardiaceae; genus Actinophytocola. Next base: position 660,567 of record CAWGVZ010000015.1, read on the forward strand.
AGGCGCTGCGGCGGGCGGCCGAGTTCCACCCGGACATCGTTGTGCTCGACGTGATGCTGCCCGACCTGGACGGGTTCACCGTGCTGGACCGGCTCCGCTCGTCCGGGACGATGGTTCCGGTCGTGTTCCTGACCGCGCGCGACGGCACGGCCGACCGGGTGGCGGGCCTCACCCGGGGCGGCGACGACTACCTGGTCAAGCCGTTCGCCGTGGAGGAGCTCATGGCCCGGCTGCGAGCCGTGCTGCGGCGCAGCGCCGGCGCCAGGCGGTCCGTGCTCCGGGTCGCGAACCTGACCATGGACGAGGACACTCGCGAGGTGCGCCACGACGGGCGGCTGATCACGCTCACCCGGACCGAGTACGAGCTGCTCCGGTACCTGATGCGCAAGTCGCCGACCGTGCTCACCAAGGCACAGATCCTCGACCACGTGTGGGATTACGACTTCGGCGGCCGGTCCAATGTGGTCGAACTGGTCGTGTCGCACCTGCGCCGCAAGCTCGAGAGCGGTGACGAAGCCGGCGGCGAACCGCTGATCCACACCGTCCGCGGCGTCGGTTACGTGCTGCGCCGGGTCTCCCGGTGATCACCCGATTCAGGCGCGCCTACCGCGGTCTGGGCCTGGGCACCCGGTTGGCGCTCGGTATCGGCGTACTGGCGCTGGTGGTGTTCGCCGTCGTCGGTGCGATCCTGATCTACCGCATGGAGCACTACCTGGAACGGCAGCTCGACGACGAACTGCGCGGTGCGCAGCTGGACCAGACCAGCGATGTCAAGGAGCACGGCGGGCTGACCAGCGGTACCTATGGCTGGTACACCGCCGTCTACGACGTGTCCGACGGGGTGGCCAGGCCTCGCGTGGCGGACGGGTTGCCCGAGCTGGCCGACGCGGCCCTCGCGGTCGAAGGCGAGCCCGACATCTACCGCACCGTGTACCTGAGGGGGGAGGGCTCGTACCGGATCCGCGCCTGCGCGGTCGAGTCCGGTGTGGTGCTGGTCAGCGCCGCGCCCATGGACGAGATCGAGAACACGGTGGGCGAGCTGGTCACGGTCGAGGTCATCGCGTTCGCGCTCGCGTTGCTCGCGCTGGTGGCCGGTGGCCGGGCGGTGCTGCGCCGCGGCCTGAAACCGTTGAGCGACATGGCACACACCGCGCACGACATCACCTCACACGACCTGACCGACTCGGCGCGGCTACCGGTGCGCGTCCGGGACGGGACCGGCGGCGGCGCGGAGGTCGAAGAGCTGCGTACCGCGTTCAACACCATGCTCACGCACATCGACGACTCGCTGGCCGCGCGCACCGAGGCCGAGCAGCGCCTGCGCCGGTTCATCGCGGACGCCTCACATGAGCTGCGCACCCCGCTGACGTCGATCCGCGGTTACGCGGACCTGTTCGGATACGCGGCGGCGAACGCGCCGGAGGAGCGGGACGGACACCTGGCCCAGCTGCGGGCCGAGGCGACCAGGATGAGCATGCTGGTCGACGACCTGCTGCTGCTCGCCCGCCTGGACGGCGCGGAGGCGGAATCTCCACTGCGGCCGGCCGACACCGACCTGGTGGAGCTGGTCGACCAGGCAGCTGGCGCATTCCGGGCGCGCCATGCCGATCACCCGCTCGCCGTGACGGTCGACCCCGACCAGGTGCGGCTGCGGCTGGACCCGCTGCGCGTCCGGCAGGTACTGGACAATCTGCTGACCAACGCCGCGATCCACACCCCGGCCGGCACCCCGGTGTCCATGACGGTGTCGGTGACATCCGGTACGGCCGAGGTACGGATCACCGATGCCGGTCCCGGCATTCCCGAGGCCGACCAGGCCCGCATCTTCGACCGCTTCTACCGGATCGACAAGGCCCGCAGCCGCGACCGCGGCGGCAGCGGCCTCGGCCTGGCCGTGGCCCGCTCCCTCATCCAGGCCCACGGCGGCACGATCGACCTGACCAGCCGGCCCGGCGCCACCACCTTCACCATCACCCTCGCCACCCGTTCGTGATTCCGCGTGGTGTGACCGCATGACCTACGGTAGGTCCAGTTAGGACCAAGAGGCCGCGCAACTGGGACTGGCGGCGCCCGCCGCGCCGAGGCGGCCCCTGGCGGCACCGCGCAGGCATCGAAGTACGTCCAGTACGCCGAAGCCTGCGCGGCACCGCCAGGAACCACCTCGATCACGACGGGCATCCACCGCCCCAGTTGCGCGGCCTCTAAGCGGATCGGGGAAGGCTTGTGCTCGAGATCAGTGGAGTGACGTGGGCGGCCACGATCGGCCTGATCGTGGTGCTGCTGGTGGTGGATCTGGTGCTCGCCGCGGTGCGCCCGCATCGGGTGGGGTTTCGTGAGGCGAGTGCCTGGTCGGTGTTCTACATCCTGGTGGCCGTCGGCTTCGGGGTGTGGTTCGCGAGTGTCCACGGTGGCGGGTTCGGTGCGGAGTACTTCGCCGGTTACATCGTGGAGAAGAGCCTGTCGGTCGACAACCTGTTCGTCTTCGTGATCATCATGACGACGTTCGCCGTGCCGGAGGAGCACCAGCACAAGGTGCTGACCTTCGGCATCGTGCTCGCCCTGATCATGCGCGCGATCTTCATCGCGGTCGGCGCCACGCTGCTGACGTTGTTCTCGTTCATGTTCCTGCTGTTCGGCCTGCTGCTGATCTACACGGGCGTGCAGTTGTTCCGGCACCGCGACGAGGACCCAGACGTCGAGAACAACGTCATCGTGCGTGCCGCGCGGCGGATCCTGCCGGTCACCGACGAGTACATGGGCGGCAGGATCCTCACTCGGATCGACGGCCGGCGGGTGGCGACCCCGCTGTTCGTCGTGCTGGTGGCCATCGGCGGGGTCGACCTGCTGTTCGCGCTGGACTCCATTCCCGCGGTGTTCGGGGTCACCGAGGAGCCCTACATCGTGTTCGTGGCCAACGCGTTCGCCCTGCTCGGGCTGCGCGAGTTGTTCTTCCTGGTGAAGGGTCTGCTCGACCGGCTGGTGTATCTCTCGGCCGGGCTCGCGGTCATCCTGGGGTTCATCGGCGCCAAGCTGATCCTGCACTGGGCCCACGTCGACATCTCCGAGCGCGTGCCCGAGGTGCCGACCCCGGTGAGCCTCGGCGTGATCGTGACCATCCTCGTGATCGTGACCGTGGCCAGCCTGATCAGGACCAGCCGCGACCCCGCCGCCAAGGCCCACGCCGGCTCGCTGCGGGCCAACCCGGAACCCGAACCGGATTGAGGATCAGGTTCGGGATCAGGTCCGGGGCCAGCTCCCGGTGTCGGTGATCTGGTGCAGTTCCGCCAGCCGCCCGTCCCGCAGCCGGACGATGTGCGCGAACGCCGCGCTGAACGCCGGTCCGCGGTACTCGCCGACGGCCACCACCCGATCCGGTCCGGTGTCGATCAGCTCATCGGGATACGGCATGGCGCCATACGCGGCGTGCACCGGTCCCCACACCTTGGCGAGCGCCTGGTCCGCGCCCTTGTAGCTGCCGCCGTAGCCGCCCGGCATGCCGGCGGACACTCGCAGCACGAATCCCTGGTCGAGCACGGTCACGAGGCCGGCCACGTCCATTGCGTGCATGGCCGCGTAGAAACTGTCGACCAACTGGATGTTGTCATTGTTCACATCTAGGATGTTAACTATGTCCACATCTGGTCGCAACGCCTACCACCACGGCGATCTCCGGCTCGCGTTGATGACCGCCGCGCGGGAGCTGGTCGGCGAGCTCGGACCGGCGAAGGTGACGCTGCGGGCCGTCGCCGCGCGTGCGGGGGTCTCCGCCGCCGCGCCGTACCGGCACTTCGCGAGCAAGGAGGCGTTGCTGGCCGCGGTCGCGTCCGCCGGGTTCGGTGAGCTCGCCGACGCGATCACCCCGACGGGCACCGGCGACGCCGTGGCGGACCTGCACGAGATCGGCTTCCGCTACCTGGACTTCGCCGTCGGTGAGCCGGAGCTGTACCGCTTCATGTTCGGGCCCGCGGTGCCGGACCGTCGCCGGCACGCGGACCTCGCGGCCGCGGAACGGCGGCTCGCCGACGTGTTCGCCGCCGCCGTGCACGCCGCGCAGCGGACCGGACGGCTGACACCGCTGGCCGCGGACGACGTCATGCTCACGCTTCGCTGCGCGATACACGGCCTTGCCTCGCTGGTCGTCGACGGCCAGATCCCCGCCGAGCACGCCATCCGCGACACGAAGCGGCTCCAGCACGTCATCGACACCGGCCTGCTGCCCTGAAGGTCACCACGCATTAGTCACAAACGCCCAACAACCGCGAAACAGATCGTCCGGCGAACACGACCCCTCGAGAGCCAGTATTCGATCAGAAAACCCAGCTTCGGAGTCACAAATGAACAGGTTCTCCCGCTCAGGGCGTGCTCTGTCGATGGCGATTTGCTTGCTGATCCTTCAGGTTGCTGCCCCAGGGGCGGCGCCGAGCGAGGAAGAGGAGTCCAGTTTCGGCGTTTGTGACACGGTCGTCGGGGTGGTCGACGCACCAGAAGGCGCCGTCATCGTGGCGCCCGGCACCGATCTGACGGCACAGACCTCCAGCAAACCGGCCGGCACGACATTCTGGCTCAGCCCCGGCACGCACACGCTGGCGCCGGACCTGTTCGGGCAGGTGATGCCGAAGACTGGCAACGTCTACCTCGGCGCGCCCGGCGCGGTGCTGGACGGCCGTGGAATCAACCGGGCGGCGTTCACCCAGAATGCCACCGACGTGGTTATCCGAGGGCTGACCATCCGTGGATTTGTCGCCGACCACAACCAGGGCGTCGTCAACCACGACTCCGCGCCGGGTTGGGTGATCGAGGGCAACAAGATCGAGGAGAACGACGGCGCCGGGCTGATGGCCGGCCCCGGACAGCGGGTGGTGGGGAACTGCCTGCGGAACAACGGTCAGTACGGGATCAACGCGTACCGCGTCGGCGGAATCACCGACCTGCTCATCGAGGGAAACGAGATCTCCGGCAACAACACCGACGACTGGGAAGCCCAGATCCCGGGCTGCGGCTGCACCGGCGGTGTGAAGTTCTGGGCCGTGGACGGCGCGGACATCATCGGCAACTGGGTGCACCACAACCACGGCGCGGGCCTGTGGGCCGACACGAACAACAACGACTTCGTCATCGAGGACAACCTGATCGAGGACAACGCGGCGGAGGCGATCTTCTACGAGATCTCCTACAACCTCGTGGTGAGTGGTAACACATTCCGCCGCAATGCGTTGATCCAGGGCCGGCGGCGGGCCCTGCTGGGCGACAATTTCCCGGTGGCGTCGATTTATCTCAGCGAGTCCGGCGGCGAGCCACGGCTGGACGCCAGGACCGACCTGATCGACATCCGCGGCAACATGTTCTCCGACAACTGGTCGGGCATCACGTTGTGGGAGAACGCCGACCGGTTCTGCAACAGCCCGGCGAACACGTCGTCGTTGTCCTGCACGCCGCTGGTGCCGGCAGTCGGCACGTGCGTCCAACCGGGCATCGCGTTACCGCCGCTGTACGACGACTGCCGGTGGAAGACGCAGCGGGTGTCGGTGCACGACAACACCTTCGAGTTCGACCCGGACACCCCGGGCTGCGAGACGACCATGTGCGGACGGATGGCCGTGCTGTCGAACTACGGAACGTTCCCCGCGTGGTCGCCGTACCGGGCGAACGTGGTCTCGGACGCCATCACGTTTCGGCAGGACAACCGGTGGTACGACAACAAGTACTACGGCCCCTGGACCTTCGTCGCGCACGACACCTCCCGCCGGCTGTCGATCGACCAATGGGTGGCGGCCCCGTACAACCAGGACACGTGCAGCATCTTCGGCGAATCGGAGGGTTGCTGACCGGCCCTATCGGCCGCCTTCATAAACGGCGGAATCCAGGATTTTCCGCTTGGGCGGCTTGCGCCCGCGATGCATCTTGACCAGGTGGTCGACGACGCTCAGCGCGAGTTGGTGCGTGTTCTGGATGACGGACGCACGAAAGGGGCTGGTGCCACTGTCGATCAGCGCCTTGGCCTCCGCCACGCAGTCGATGCCGATCACGACTGTCGACACCGTCGCGGGCGACGGTGTCGACAGTGCGTCGACGGCGCCAAGACCCATCTCGTCGTTGGTGCAGAAGACGGCATGGAGACATCGTCGAGCATCCAGACCTTTGACGTGGTTCAGGACGGCGTCGTATGCCCGCGACCGTACGAAGTCACAACTGTCGTCGATGGTGATCGTCGCGTCCTTGAATTCCGCACGCAGTATCCTGGCGCATTCTTGTTGTCGATCGCTGTGCTCGCGGCTCGCGATGATGAGGATTCGGGGGCGTCGGACGCCTCGGAGATGCTTGACCAGCCACCGTCCTGCCAGCTCTCCGAGTTGTCCCGTGTCGTAGCCGACGAAAGCACTGGTGTCGGGGTACTCGGCCTGGCTGAAGGGTTCCAGGTCGGTGAACACCACCGGGAGCCTCGACTTCCGGCAGAAGTCCCTCAGATCGTCGCGAAGTAGCTGTACCTCGCCGCCGAAGACGACTCCGCCGATGTAGTCGCGTTTCCTGTCCAACACTCGGCCGAGATGGTGGGACTGCGCACTCGCGTCATAGTCGCGGCCCGGCACCTTGAGCACCAGGTCGATGTTGTCCCGGTCCAGTGCGTCGTGCACCTGCCGCACGAAGGATGCCACGTAGTATTTCTGCTCGAACGCCGAAACGATCAGGAAGGCACGCTGCGAGCGCCTGCGGGCGCGGCGGATCGCGTAGATCGTGGTCCACGAGATGAGCGCGACGCCGACCAGAACGGCGGCAACCCAGGTCAGCAGCACATTCTTCGGGGTATCGGTCAGGAAGATGTTGCCCAGTATCAACGAGATGAGGCTGCTCGACACGGAGGTCGTTATCGCGAACAACGCCGGTGTTCGATCTCGGTCGAGCCACGCCATGGAGATCCCTTCGACGACACCGTTGGTTGACCATCATCCCGCAGTCACCGCTCCACCCCAGCCCCGGCATGCCGTCCTGCGCCAGTGCGCGGGCCGCGAACAACATACGATTAATCCACTTGGTTGTTGACTTCCCAACCGCCAGGTCCTTCACTGATATGTGGGGTCCGCCGCGCCAGGAATTCGTAGCCTCGAGTAGGTGATCGAATGCGGGAGCGGCGCGGAAGCCTCCGAGCGGTGACGCTGGTCCTCCTGATCTGGACTCTGTTGGCGAGTACGGTGGTCGCGCCTGGCGCGTCCGGTTCTGCCGCCGGCGCGGATCCCGGCGATGGAGAGGACCCGCCATCCCCTCAGGCGGTACCCGATCCCATTCCGTGGAAGGAATCGTCATCGGCTCAGTTGAGCCAGAGTCGGGGAACGGACCCGTCCGCACCCGTCTTTCCCAGTCCCGCAAGCTGGGATCTCGACCTGGCGGACACCGGGGCGACGACCACGGCCGATCGCCCGGTTCGGGTTCGTGCCAAGCATGGCGACCCGCGCGGCGACGAGCTGCGCGCCCAGGTGCACGGGCGCGAACTGGCGAACAAGCTTGGCGCGTCCGGGTTCGTGTTCACGCTGTCCGGGATTGCTCCCCGGGACACGGGCGGACTGCCCGCGGAGTTGGAGATCGACTACTCGGGTTTCGCCGAAGCGTACGGCGCCGGATACGGCAGCCGGCTGAAGGCGGTCGTGGTCCCGGAATGCGCGCTGGCCGAACGAGTTCCTGCCCGTTGCGCGAAGTCGGGCGTGCCGCTGCCGACGCGCAATGACCTCGAAGGCGAGCGGCTCGTCGTGGACGCCGCCGATCTGGCGCACCTGGCCGCTTCGGACTCCGGAGAGGCAGACGTGCCGACCGCGGACGCGTCGGCGGTGACGATCGCGGTGGTGTCGAGCGCGACCAGTGAGACGACGAACTTCCAGGCGACGTCGTTGTCGGTGACCGGGAGTTGGAACGTGTCGTCGGGTACCGGCGAGTTCAGCTACTCCTACCCCTTCGCGGTGCCCGCACCGGGCGCGGGCACCGCGCCGAGCGTGTCGTTGGGCTACTCCTCCGGCGCGGTCGACGGCATGACCTTCGCGTCGAACACGCAGGGCACGCCGAGCGGGATGGGTTGGTCGGACTTCGCGGGTGCCTTCATCGAACGCAGCTACGAACCGTGCTACATGGGGACCCTGACCGGGCTCGCCGACCTGTGCTGGAAGTCCGACAACGCCACGATCTCCCTCAACGGGATCTCCGGCCCGTTGATCCCCGTGAACAGCGAGCGCACGGAGTGGCGGGTCAAGTCCGACCCGGGCTGGAAGATCGAGCGGCTCACCGGCGCCCCGTATACGAACATCCATGAGCAGCAGTACTGGCGGGTGACCGGACCTGACGGCACCCAGTACTTCTTCGGCTACGGCCACATGCCCGGCCGGCAGACGAACGCGACCCTCGGCGTCGAGGTGATCTCGGACAACGGCGGCGAGCCGTGTGCCCCGGGCTGCGAGCAGGGATGGCGATGGTATCTGGACCGCGTGGTCGACCCGGACGGCAATGCCACCTCCTACGTCTATCGCCGGGAAACGAACTACTACCACTCCGTTCTGGCCGACCTGCCCGGCGGCAACGGCAGGAACAATGCCTACCACCGCGCCGCCGTGCTGAGCGAGATCGTCTACGGCGGGCGGAATTGGGACCCGAACCAGTACTCGGCGCGGGTGTTGTTCGGCACCCAGTGGCGGTGCGTGTTCCTGGTCCAGGAATGTCCGGCGGCCACGTCCGCCAACGGCCCCGGTTTCTGGGACGTCCCCAATGACCTGATCTGCGACAGCGCCACGGCGGCGTGCACGAACAACTCGCCGTCGTTCTTCAGCGGTCTTCGCTACACCTGGGTCCAGACCCAGGTGCGGATCGGCGGGAAGTGGACGGATGTCGGCCGCTACAACATCAACCACGAGTGGCCGGACGACAGCGAGGCCGGGGTCGCCAAGAAGCTGCGGATCAAGGACATCCACCAGATCGGGTTCGCGTTCAAGGACTCCGACGGCGACGGCGACGCGGACAGCTTCGACGTGCCCTACGAGCCGACGAGGTTCGGCTACACCCGCAAGGACAACCGGGTCGACCACGAGGCCAACATTCCCAAGGCCATGCGGCACAACCGCCTCGCCAGTATCACCAACCCCTACGGCGGTGTCACGGAGGTGACCTACAACAACAACCGGCTCTGTGTGGCGGCCGACGAGGCCAACACCGACCCGCACTGGGACCAGAACACCAAGGACTGCTTCCCCCAGTGGTACAAGAACAGCGGCGCCACCCACATCGGCCTCGGCCTGTTCTACAAGTGGCTGGTCGGCACCGTGACCGAGAAACCGGGCCTGGGCTCACCGGACGTCGTCACCCGGTACACCTACGGCGGGAACGCCGCCTGGGCCTACGACCCGAACACCTTCGCCCGCGGAGACCAGGACCAGTACGGGTTCGCGGTCTGGCGCGGCTACGACACGGTCACGATCGCGAAGGGGGCGTCCAAGTCCCGCAGCCGCCTGTACCGAGGGCTGCACGGTGACTTCGCGCTGCGGCAGAACGAGGGCGGCAACTGGGAAGCCGAACGTGGCGTGCGGGTGCATGACGTCACGACCTTCGACGGGGTCGCGGTGCCCGACCACGCGGCCCTCGCCGGTCAGGTGCTGGAAGAGCAGCAGCTCGGCGTTGTCGGCGGGCAGGCCGACCAGGCGGTCGAGTCCAAGCGCAACGACTACGAGCAGCGGGTCACCGTGCGCGGCGCCGACCTGCTGCCCCAGTTCACCTTCGACGCCACCTGGGTTGGCCTGAAATCGACGACGACCAGGGTCTACTCCTCGGCGACGCAGTACCGGGAACGCCGCAGCGTCACCACATACTCGACCGCGCAGCCGGCGCACAGCCGGCCGTTCCAGCCGTCCTCGACGCTGGAGGAGGGCTGGGTGGACGTCCAGGGCGACGAGCGCTGTTCGGTCACCGAGTTCGCCGAGGACGCCGCGCGCTGGATGTTCGTCTACCCGGCGGTCAACAAGCTGGTGGCCGGCGGGTGCTCCGGCACCGACGTGCTGTCCATGTCGCAGACCTTCTACGACAACTCGACCACGCTGAAGGCGTTGCCGGCCAGGGGCAACCCCACGATGCAACGGACCATGGTCGAGGACGGCCGGTGGAGCACCACCCGCACCGAGTTCGACGACCTCGGCCGGCCCGTCAAGGTCTTTGATCCGAACGGCAACGCCGCCACGACCGTGTACTCGGTGGCCGCCGGTGGATGGGCCGGTGACATCCCGACGAAGACGACCACCACGAACCCGCTGGGGCATGTCGCCGAGACCGAGATCTACCCCGAGTTCGGTGTGCCGAAGCGGGAGAAGGACCCCAACGGCAACCTCACGGAGTACAGCTACGACAGCGTCGGCCGGCTGGTCGCGGTGTGGCTGCCGGACGCGCCCATCGCGTTCGCCGAGCCGTCGTGGCGGTACGCCTACGACATCCCCAACCGTGCGGTGCGCACCAGAATGCTCACCTCGCAGGCACGCACGGGGGACACGGTCACCTTCGACGACACCTGGGTGATCCACGACGGGTTCCTGCGCCCCCGCCAGACCCAGACGATCTCGCCGACGACGACCAATGCCCTGGTCGCCGAGACGACCTACGACAACCGTGGCCTGGTGCAGGATCAGACCGCCGAACAGGTCCAGCCGGGGACGCCCGGGGTCTACCGGCCAGGCACCAACGGCTGGGCGAACCGGACAAGGACCGTCCACGACGAGCTCGGTCGCGCCGTGCGGGCGGAGTGGTGGCGCGGCCAGGCGGTCGCCCACGCCACCACGACCGAGTACGGCCTGGACGCGGTGGCGGTCACCGGACCGGACGGGCGCAAGGTGCGCGAGCAGCTCGACGGGCTCGGCCGCAAGATCAAGGTCGAGGAGTCCGACGGCCAGGGTGGCTGGGTGTCGAGCGGCTACACCTACGACCTGGCCGACCGCCTGTCGACGATCACGGACCCGGCAGGGAACGTGACCTCGTACACGACCAACAAGGCGGGGTGGCGCACCGGGCAGGACGACCCGAACCGCGGCACGGCCTCGTTCACCTACGACGACGCCGGTCAGCGGCTCAGCGTGACCGACGCGCTCGGTCAGGCGGTGCACAGCAGGTATGACGCCATCGGCCGACAGGTGGAGCTCCGCGAGGACTCACCGACCGGGCGGCTGCTCGCCGCGTGGCAGTACGACACGGCGCCCGGTGGGGTGGGCGCGCCGCACAAGGAGATCAGCTACGACGCCACCGGGGCGTGGACCGCGGAGGTTCTCGGCTATGACCACAAAGGACGGGCCACTGGCGGGCGTCTGACGGTGCCCGCCGGGTTGCCCGGGCTCTCCGGGACCTACACGGCGACCCAGGCCTACAACCGGTCGGACCAGACGACCGCGGTGACCCTGCCCGCGCTCGGCGGGCTGCCCGCGGAGACGGTGACCACGACCTACAACAGCCTCGGCATGCCGACCAGGCTGTCGTCGGGCCTGGAACCGTACGTGCAGAACGTGACCTACGACGACCGCGGCCGGCGCACGTTCGCCAACATGGGCCCGACCGTGTACCCGGGGCGGGCCATGAAGGGCAAGCTCTGGTACTACGACGCCGACCAGCGGATGAACCAGGTCGAGACCTACCTGCGAACCACCGACCCGGACGTGTCGTCGAACCTCGTCTACCGCTGGGAGGCGAAGTTCGACGCTGCCGGGAACCTGGTGGAGCGGGACGTGCCGACCTACGACGGGAAGAGCTGGCGGGAGTGCTACGTGTACGACGCCCGGCACCGGCTCACAAACGCCTTCTCCACGACCCGCTCGCTGACCTGCGCCGACGCCGACCAGCCTGCCGAGCGGGGCACCGGCGACCAGCCGTTCCAGCGGACGTACGCCTACCACCCGGACGGCCGCCTCCACGTTCGCTCCGACGTGATCAACCCGGACTGGGAGGACCTCGACGTCTACGAGTACCCGGCGGCCGGCGCGGACCGGCCACATGCGCCGACGCAGGTCAAGGATCTCTACGCGGCCTCCGGGGACACCTACGCCTGGGACGCCAACGGAAACCTCACCGAGCGGACGGTGGACGGCGCGACCGAGACGTTCGCCTGGGACGCGTTGCGCCGGCTGTCCTCGGTGAGCGGGCTGTCGGGTACGACGAGCTTCGTGTACGCGGCGTCGGGCGAGCGGTTGCTGCGGCGGGCCGGTGGCCGGTCGACCCTGTACTGGGCGGGCCACGAGGTGACGGTGGCCGCCGACGGCAGCCTGGTGAAGTCGACCCGTCCGTACAGTTTGGACGGTGAGCTGGTCGCCGTGCGGTCCACAACGGGCGTGGACTACGTCGACGCGGACGGCTCGGGTTCGGTCGAGCAGGCGGCCGCGTCGAGTTCGTCGCGGCCGACGACGACCCGGCTGTACGACCCGTACGGCGACGGTCGCCACCAGACGGGCGCCGAACCGGCCTCGGACCGTGGTTTCGTCGGCCAGATCGAGGACTCGTCGACGAACCTGTCCTACCTCGGCGCACGCTATTACGACACGTCGATCGGGATCTTCATGTCGACCGACCCGCTGTACGACACGACGAACGTCAAGTCGTTGAACCCCTACCAGTACGGGTTCAACAACCCGACCACCTTCGCCGACCCCGCCGGCACCATGTCCAACTACACCTACGGCCTGGAGAAGGAAAACGCCGCGCTCAAAGCCACGAACAAATCCTTGCGGGACATCATCAAGCAACAGGGCGCTACCATTGCCAAACTCCAAGACGTCATCCGCGAGCAACAACGCCACATCAACGAGCTGTACACCTACATCTCGAGCCTCGAAGCCATCGTCCGCGAGCAGCAGGCCTACATCGCCAAGCTGGAGGCCAGGGTTCGTCACCTCGAGCAGCAGGTGGCCTACTGGAAAGGCCAGGCCATGTACTGGCGACGCCAGGCCTACTACTGGCGGGGTCAGGCAACGTACTGGCAGGGCCGGGCGATGTACTACGCCGGAATTGTCGACCAACTCGGCGGACGGCTCTGGGGGGAGGAATATATCTCCCGTGGCATCGCGGCAAGCATTCACTCGGGCCGTGGGATCCCAGAAGGCGCCTTCGCCTTCGACCAGATCAGCGTACTGCAAGCACAGAACGCAACTCTGCGTGCCGACATCCGGGCAGTGACCGACGGAGGCATGGTCCGGCAGGAAGCGTGGGACTGGATCCACGAGAACCGCGCCGCGGGCGCATCCGAGATGCAAATCACGGGCGGCATCGGGCTGGCCATGTTCTCGTCCATTGAGATGGAGGCGAATGAGACGTGGAGGTACGGCCAGGAGCGATACGACGCCGGATATGACCAGGGGTACGAGGCAGGGCAGGACAGCTCTGGTGGAGGGTGGAGCTGCGCGGTCTCGGTGGCAAGTACTGGTGTGACCGCCGTCGGTATCGCTATGGGTGGGCCAATCACATGGGGCGGTGCCGCGTTGGGCGCCGCTGGTATGGGACTTGGCGGCGTGAGCATTTGGCAGAGCTGTTGACCTACGTCCCTCATGACGCCGCGTCAGCCGCTTAGGGCCGGTCCGATCCAGCGCCGCACGAGGGCGCGCAACTGGTCGTCGGTGAGAGGTGGCGTCGAGGGGTACCGCAGAAACGAGATGAACAGTCGCATGAGGATTTCGGCGAGGCCTCGGAGGTCGTCGTCGGTCTTGACACCGACGGCGGACCAATCGACGGGCAGGCTGCGGAGGATCCGAGCACCGAGGGAGAAGGCGAGAGGAGAGGTAACCCCGGCGGTGAAGGAGTCGGTCTCGCCGGCCCGCAGGAGCAGGCCCATGTACGGCTCGTCGGGCAGTGTCCGGACGGCGAACACCACGGACTCCACGGCGACTTCTTCCGCACTGCCGAAGGAGGTCAGGTGGTGTTCCATCCGCTCGGCGAACTCCTCGGCCCCCGCCACGGCGACGGCCGTGAGGATGTCCTTCAGGCTCGGGAAGTAGCGGTAGACGGTCTGCCGGGTCACCCCGGCCTCGGTGGCGATGTCGGAGAGGCTGGTCTTGGCGAGCCCGGCGCGGTCGATGCACGCGGTCGCCGCCTCGACGATCCGGCGGCGTGCCGCGTTCTCGGTGCCGGGCGGGTTGCCCTGCCAGCCGTGGTACCCCATGTGTGCCATCTTCCCCGAGCGCCGCACGTCAGACGGTGGCAGGGGCCGTGCGACGGTAGAGCGCGGTGAGCAGCAGGCCGGCACCGGCGAAGCAGGCGAGTGCGTAGAGCCCGCTTCCGATCGGGGTGCCGTCCTCGGCCGCGAAGTACGCCGGGAGGGCGCTGAGCCAGATCACCGCCATCCCTCCCAGGTAGACGGTGGGGTAGAACCGTGCGAAGGCCGACAAGGGTTCGCGGTCCGCTGACCGCAGATGCGACACGACGATCCAGGTACCCGCGAGCCAGAGCAGGGCGAGTTCGACGCCCAGGACCCAGGCCTGCGCCGTAACGTTCCCCTGGAAGAAACTCGAGGGGATGCCGGCGATCGCCATGGTCGGTGGTGTCAGCACACCGGCCACCAGGATGCGCGGCACCAGCGGCCATCCCCGCCGCGCGCCGCCGGTCAGGCGCACGACGAGGTAGGTCATGGCCCCCATCGAGACCGAGGCGAACAGCAGCATGCTGTTCATGGGCACCGACGCCAGCGCCGGGTGGTTGACCATGTGGTTGTCCATGTTCCACGCCCACCACCTCAGCTGGGGTCCGATGTGGTCGAACACCTCGTAGAACAGCTGGCAGGTGAAGGCGACGGCCACCGACCCGGTCAGCGCGCCGCGCCGGAAGATCCCGAGGGACCGCACGAGCTCGTAGGCGAGCTGGCTGAACGCCGGGTAGAACGCCACGATGTAGAGCGGCAACCGGTCCCACATGAACTGCACGCTGAACTGGTTGTGCGCGAAGATGAAGCCGTACAGCTCGTCGAGACCGAACCATTCCGGGAAGTACAGCGGCGGCTCGGTCACGAACAGGTAGACCAGCGAGGCGAACCACAGCGACAGGTTGGTCGGGTCGCCCGCCCGGAGGCGGCGGACGGCGTGCACCAGCGCGAAGACCGCACCTCCGATGATGATCACCTCGAGGAGCGGCATCGTCCAGTGGGCGAGCTCCCACGGGAAGCGGACCGAGACCACGGGGGAGACGTCGTGGCAGTCGAAACCGAGGTCGCGGGTGACGGTCTCCGCGCCGGGCCCGCACTCGGCACTCACGGCGCGGATGCTGTCGCTGGTGAGTAGTCCGTGGCCGGTGGCTCGGCGTGCGGGTCGAACCCGAAGGGCACCCGGCGCCGACCCAGCGCCGCCCGGATGCCGTGGCGCACGAGCCGGGCGAGCACACCCGGGTTGCCCAGCATGTCGCCGAGTGACTCGTCGAGGTTGAACACCTTGGCGAAGTGCTCGTCGATCACCGGGTCCTCCCGGGCGGCGCCGACGATGAAGCTGAACGCGGGGTCGGACACGGCCGCGAGCAGGCGACGCCGCCACTCGGGCGGCTTCTCCGTGCCCACCGCGCACGCGTAGGCCTGGTCCCGTGCCATCGCCAGCCGCCACGGCACGCCGAGCAGCTTGCGTTGTGCCGCAAGGAATCGCGAGGAGAACGCCGGGTCGAGGTGTTCGGTGCGGGCGAGATGGTCGCGCAGCAGCAGCGCCGAGCTCGACGCGGAACTGATGCCCTGGGCGTAGAACGGGTTGAACGCGCAGATCGAGTCGCCGACGAAGACCAGGCCCCTGGGTGGCGTCGCCCACCGGTCGTAGCGGCGCCAGGTGTTACCGGTCGACCGTGTCAAATGGACGTCCGAGGTGGGGGTGCACAGGTCCATGGCGGCCGCGAACAGCGGCGTCCGCACCCGGCGGGCCGATGCGACGAACGTGTCGTCGGTGCGTGGCATGTCGTGTCCCCACGAGCCCATGCAGGCGATGACGCGGTTGCCCTCGACAGGGAAGAAGTTCACCAGGTACTCGTGCTCGTCGGGGTGCGCGCCCTTGTCGCGGGTCGGCATGACCACGATGTGCCGCCACCACCAGGACGGTGGTGGCGCCGCGGGCAGCTCGTACCACCGCGAGGTGTAGGTGACCTTGGCGTCGAGCGTCCGCACCTCGAGCTTGGGCCAGCCCGCCGCCACCAGCCAGTTGCCGACCGGGGAGCCGCGCCCCATCGCGTCCACCACGAAGTCGGCGTCAACATGGTCGTCGCCGGCGAGGTCGACCCCGGTGACCTCGCCGCCTTGCGTGGTCAGGCCGGTCACCGTGACACGATCGCGGATGGTCACGTTGGCCAGTCCGCGTACCTTGTCGCGCAGCACCCGCTCGATGAGGACCCGCGAGCTGTAGAGCATGGTCATGGCGCTGCGCTTGCGCGCCGACCAGCCCTCCCCGTCGAGGTAGGCGGCGTCCATCGACGGCATGAGGAGCAGCCCGCCCGCGGCGACGAGTTCGTCCTCGAAGCCGGGGAACAGCTCCCCGATCGCGCGCCGGCCCGAGTTCAACAGGAAGTGCGGGTGCTTGCTCTGCGGCACGCCACGCCGGTGCCCGAGCTCCGCCGGAAGCTCGTCACGTTCCAGCACCAGCACCTGGCCGAAGTGCGGGGCGAGCGCGCCCGCCGCACAGAGACCGGCGGCGCTCCCACCGAGGACGACGGCAGTCCTGCCGAGCTTCATCGCCGACCAACTCTCGTCATTCATACAGATGGGCATCAAATGTATGAATGACGTCAGGTGGGTGTCAAGCACACCGACTCCGCGCTACGGCAGGGGAGCCGTCCACACGAGTCTGGTCCCGCCCCGCTCCCGCCGTCGCACGGTGAACGCGCCGCCCGCGTCCGTCGCCCGCTGCGCCAGGTTGTGCAGGCCGCTGCGGGCGACCGTGTCCGGGAGACCGACCCCGTTGTCGGTGACGTCGATGACCAGGTCGTCGTCGACCGAGATCGTGACCACCAACTCGTCGGCGCCCGCGTGGCGGACCACGTTGCTGACCGCTTCCCGCACAACGGCTCCAGCGTGCTCGGCCAGGTCGCCGAACACGACACTCACCGGGCCGGACATGCGGACAGTGGTCCGCAGCGAGGTCTCGGTGGTCAGTGTGGTGATCACGTCGTGCAGCGCCGTGCGGAGCCTGGGGGTCGTCTCGGGGTCCGCCTGGAGGTTGAAGATCGCCGTCCGAATGTCGTGAATGACTTCCTGCAGTTGGTCGATGTGCTCGGTGAGCCGGTCGGCCACCACGGTGGACTCAGCACGGCGGTAGGTGCGCTGCATGCCCAGCCCGATCGCGAACAACCGCTGGATGACCTGATCGTGCAGGTCCCGGGCGATCCGTTCCCGGTCGGCCAACACCTCCAACTCACGGCGCGCAGACTGGCTCTCGGCCCGTTGCAGTGCCAGCGTGGCCTGGTCGGCGAAGGAAGAACCGACCTGGAAGTGCAGGTCGTCGAACCCGGTCGAGCCCGCCGCGCGGACGGCCAGCAACACACCCGAGATCGACTCACCCGCGCCCACCGGTAGCACCAGCGCCGGGCCGAACTCGACTCCCACGGCGAAGTCGAGCCCGAGGCCGGCCACGTTGCGTGGCACTTGGTCGATGAACACCTCGCCCAAGGTCGATCCCGCGATCGGGATCGTGCTGCCGGTCACCTGGTCGGAGTCCACGCCGGCGCACACGGCCACCGTCAGCTCGGTGACCTCCGATGCCGCCACGTCCTGATCCGGTGGCACGGCGATGAACGTGTAGTCGGCCCCGGTCAGCTCCAGGGCACGGATGGCGATGAGGCGGAGCGCCTCGGTCGGGTCACTGGCACCGAGCAGCTCGGAGGTGACCTCACCGATGGCCTCCAACCACCGCTGGCGGCTACGGACCTCCTCGTACAGCCGCGCGTTGTGCACGGCGATGCCAGCGGCGGCGGCCAGCGCCCGCAGCACCATCTCATCGTCCTCGGTGAATCCGGAGCCAGTGTTCTTCTCGGTCAGGTAGAGCCGGCCGAAGACCTCACCACCTGCCCGGATCGCGACGCCGAGGAAGGAACCCATCGGAGGATGGTTGGCCGGAAAGCCCACCGACGCCGGATGCCGCGACAGGTCCGACAGACGCAACGGCTCGGCGCCCTCGAGCACCACTCCCAGCACGCCGTGGCCGGTCGGCAGCGGCCCGATCAACTTCCTGGTGGCGTCATCGATGCCGACATGGACGAACTCGGTCAGCATCCCGTCATCGCCGAGCACTCCCAGGGCGCCGTAGCGGGCGTCGACCAGCTCGACGGCCGCCCGCACGATCTGCCGCAACGTCTCGTCCAGTTCGAGGCCCGACGAGACGGCCAGCACCGCCTCAAGCAGCCCGTCCATCCGATCCCGGGTGCCGACGATCTCCTCGATCCGTTCCTGAACCTCAACCAGTAGCGCCCGCAGCCGCCGCTGGGACAACGTCTGCGCCACCCTGGGCGCTCCGTCGTCGTCCGCCAGCGGTTTGTCCGGATCCGTCACAGGTTCACTGTGACGGATCCGTTTGTAGACCGGAACCCGCGGATACCCCGGATGTTCTCCGGGTGGTGACTTTGGCCTCTGGGGCCGGGGCTCGCCCCACGGAACAGTGGCCCAGGAACTCCCCGAGGGAGGTAGTCCCATGATGCCGCGCGCCATCCCGGTGGGCCACCTCGACGAGGACCAGGTCCGGTCGGTGCTGCACGCGGCCATGGCCGCTCCGTCACTGCACGACAGCCGCCCCTGGGAGTTCCACTGCACCGCCACGACGATCGAGCTGCATGCCGACTGTCACCAGCTCGCCGTGCCCGCGGTCGACCCCGGGCACCGCGAACTGGTGATCTCCTGCGGGGCGGCCCTGCTGAATCTGCGCCTCGCGATCCGTGCGCTCGGGGTGCATCCCGCGGTTCAGCTGCTTCCGGATCCGCACCGACCGAACCTGCTCGCCATCCTCCGGCCACGAGGTCACCTCGCGGTCGGTCCCGTTGACCGGGAGTTGGCCGACGCCATCTTCCGTTGTGGCACCGACCACGGACCGTTTCAGCACACGGCCGTGCCCTTGCCGGTGGTGGCCGGCCTGCGCCAGGCGGCCAGGACCGAACGGGCCTGGCTGCTCACCCTCACGGCGGCGCAGCTGCCGACCCTGCGCGACCTGATCGACCAGGCCCAGGACCTCCATCCGCTGGTCGCGATCGTCGGCACCTTCCACGATTCGCCGCTGGCCCGGCTTCAGGCCGGCCTGGCCATGCAGCGGGTGCTGCTCGCGGCCACGGTCGCCGGGTTGTCCGCGTCCTTCCTGTCCCAGGTCGTGGTGGTGCCCGCAAGGCGCCAACTGCTGCGAGCGCTGGTGGTCGGCGGGTTGTGGCCGCAGGTGGTGCTGCGATTCGGCTATCGCTAGATCACAGGCTGGCTATCGTGCAGGGAACGACGCTTTCCCTGCGTTGACCGCAGTGAACGACGCCTTCCCTGCATCGAGGCACCCGGCGCGGTGTCGTCGCAGGTCACGTCCGGTTCTGTCCCTGCAGTACTAGGGCGTGCGGTGGCCCTGGTCCCGGAGTTCGGTGGCGAGTATGGCGGCCTGGGTGCGCCGTTGCATGCCGAGTTTGCCGAGTAGGCGTGACACGTAGTTCTTCACCGTTTTCTCGGACAGGGACATCCGCTCGGCGATCTGCCGGTTGGTCAGTCCCTCGCCGATGAGGCCCAGCAGCACCCGTTCCTGGTCGGTCAATCCGGCCAGCGGTCCGGACTCCACCGTGTTTGGGCGCAGCCGGCTGATCAGCGCCGTTGCGGCCCGATTATCCAGCAGCGAGTGGCCCGATCCGACCGTGCGCACGGCGGAGAGCAGCGCCGACCCCTTGATGTCCTTGATCACGTAGCCGCCGGCCCCGGCGAGGACCGCCTCCAGCATCGCGTCCTCGTCGGTGTAGGACGTGAGCATCAGGCAGTTCAGCGTGGGCTGCCTGGAGCGGAGCTCGCGGCACAGTTCGACGCCGTTGCCGTCCGGCAACCGCACGTCGACCACCACGAGGTCCGGCATGAGAGCGGGCACCCGCACCAACGCCTCGGCAACCGACGACGCCTGCCCGACCACCGTCAGGTCCGGCTCCTCGCCGAAGAGGTCGGCCACTCCCCGGCGCACCATCTCGTGATCGTCGACGAGAAACACCTTCAGCATGGGGCGCCCTCTCGACCACCGGACGGAACGTCGTCAGCGTACGGCGGCCAGAGGGGCGCACTCGCCAGGTAGGGTCGCGCCACCCGGATCTAGCAGGCTTGGAGGTCGACGGCCGTGGGGAGGCACTACTCGGCCAAGTCGCGTCGCAGGTCGCCCGTGATCGTGCTCAGCGTGCTGCTGGTGGTCACCCTGGTGGGCTGGGGCGCCTACGACTACCTCGCCGACCGGATCGGCGCGTCCGGGTGCGACACCACGGTGACGCTGAACGTGACCGCCTCGCCGGACGTCGCTCCCGTGGTCGCGCGGGCGGCCCGGCAGGTGGACTCGGCGGGAACCTGTTACAAGGTGCGGGTTTCCGAGGAGGAGTCGGTGCTGACGGCCGAGTCGCTGGTGTCCGGCGGAACCGAGCGGCCCGACGTGTGGCTCCCGGAGTCGACCGTGTGGCTGCGGCGGGCGCAGGCCCGCGGCGCGTGGGACGTTCCGGCGTCGGGCACGTCGATCGCGAGCTCGCCCGTGGTGCTGGCGGTCACCGAGAACGCGGCGACCAGGCTCGGTTGGCCCGCGACCCGGCCGACGTGGCGGCAGGTGCTCGACGCTCCACTGACTGTCGGCATGCCGGACCCCGCCCGCGAGCCCGTGGGGGTCTCCCTGCTGTTCGGGGTGCGGGCGCTGCGCGGCGACGCACCGGATCCCGGCGCCGCGGTCACCTCGGAGCTGAGCGCGTTGTCGCGGGAGACGGTGCCCACGGTCGCGGACCTGTTCACCCGGCTGCCCGGCACCGCGTCCCCGGAGCCCCCGCTGGACGCGTTCCCGTTGTCGGAGAACGCGGTGCTGCGCCAGAACGCCGGGCTGGACAACCAGCGGCTGGTGGCGTCGTACGCGGACCCGGCGGTGCCCGCGCTCGACTACCCGTACGTGGTGCTGCCCGAGACCCCGGACGACCGGCGCGCGGCGGCCGCCGAGTTCCTCACCGCACTGCTGTCCCCCTCGACGGCGGGTGCCCTGTCCGACGCCGGCCTGCGCACGGCCGACGGTGGGACGGGCCGCGAGCGCCCCGACGAGCACACGTCCTCGGCGCGGATGCCGCCGGTCGCGCTGCCGCCCGACGACGAGGTGGACCAGCTGCTGAACGAGTGGGCGGGGGTGAACCTCAGCGGCCGGGTGCAGGTGCTGCTCGACGTGTCGGGTTCGATGGACGAGTCGGTGCCGGGCACCGGGCGCACCCGCATGGCCGTGACGCTCGAAGCCGCCGAGCTGGGCATCGGGCTCATGAAGCCGACCACGAAGATCGGTGTCTGGCTCTTCTCCACCAAGCTCGACGGCGACCGCGACCACCGGGAACTGCTGCCGGTGGCCCCGATCGGCGACCACGTGGCCGCGGGGGCGTTGCAGGAGCTGCGCGCGGTCGAGGCCATCCCGGCCGGCGACACCGGCCTCTACGACAGCACGCTCGCCGCGTACCGGTCGGCGCGGCAGAACTTCGAACCCGGCCGCATCAACACGGTGATCGTGCTGACCGACGGGCGCAACGACGACGCCAACAGCATCACCCGCGAGGCCCTGCTGGCCGAACTCGCGAAGCTGCAGGACCCGCGCCGCCCCATCCCGATCATCGGCATCGGGATCGGGCCGGACATCGACGTCGCGGAACTGCAGGCCATCGCGGGCGCGACCGGCGGTCACGGGTTCACCACCCCGGACCCGGCCAGGATCGGCGAGATCTTCTACACCGCGCTGTCCACGCTGTTGTGCCAGCCGCCGGAGTGCCGGCCGCCCGGCGGGTGACCACCGTAACGATCGCTCCTCGTCCCCGATAAGGAGGCGAGGTCGGGGCCCCGTTACGAGGAGCACTCCCTTGACCGTCGTCGCTCCCGCCGACCGCCCGCGCCCACTGCCGGGCCGGCCGGTGGCGCCGTCCGGACTGTCGCTGGCGGCGCTCGTCGTCGGCGGGGTGCCGTTCCTCGTGCACGCCTGGGTCGCGCTGCTGGGGTACTTCGGGCAGGACGACTTCGTCATCACCTACCGCGCGGCGAACGCGAACCCCCTCGACCTCGGCTACCTCTTCCAGGACTACAGCGGGCACGTCGCGCCGGGGAACTTCCTCCTCGCGTGGGTCGAGACGGCCGTCGCGCCACTGAACCACGCGGTCGCCACCGTGCCGCTCCTGGTGCTGCACGGCGTCGCGCTGCTCCTGTTCTGGCGGGTCCTCACCCGGTGCCTCGGCGCGCGGTGGGCGCTCCTGCCGCTCCTCGCGGTGCTCAGCGCATCGCCGCTCCTGCTCTTCCCGACGCTGTGGTGGGCGTACGGGATGCAGTTCCTCCCCGTGTTCGTCGCGATGGCCGCCGCCCTGCTCGCGCACCTGACCTATCTCGAGCGTGGCGAGACCCGCCACGCCGTGTACGCCATCGCATGGACCGTCGCCGGGATGCTCTTCTACGAGAAGGCCGCCCTGTTCGCCGTGGTCCTGTTCGGTGTGACCCTTCTACGCGGAGACACGGTCGGCGAAGCGCTGGTCCGGCACTGGCGTGTGTGGACCGCGCACCTCGCGTTGCTCGCCTGCTACGCGACCGCCTACTTCGCACTCACCAGCAGCCAGACCGACGGCGAACCCGTGCCGGCGCAGGAGGTCGCCGAGTACGTCTACCGCGCGATCGTCGACACGTTCCTGCCAGGGCTCCTCGGCGGACCGCTCGCGGCACCCGGCGGCGGCGCCACCTGGGCCACCCCGCCGCTCGCCGTACGGGTCGCGGCCGTCGCGATCACCGTGGTGCTCGTGGTCGCCACGGTGCTGCGGAACCGGCGGCAGGCGACCGTCGCCTGGGTGCTGCTCGGCGGCTACCTCCTGGTCGACCTCGCGCTCGTCGCCGTCACCCGGCTCTCGCTGGTGGGACCCGCGATCGGCGCCGACCCGCGCTACCTCGCCGACGCCGTACCGGTGGCGGTGCTCTGCGCCGGGTTCGCCCTGCGCGGCCATCGCCCGGGGAAGGCGCCGGTGGTCGCGGTGGCCGTCCTGCTGGTGGTCGGCGGGGTGGTCAGCTTCCTGCGGGTCGCGCCCGCGCTGCAGTTCCGGAAGGCCCGCGACTACGTGGCCACCGCCCGCGCCGCGTTGGCCGAGCGGCCCGGCATGGTCCTGTACGACACCGGCGTGCCTCGGGAGATCATGCTCGACTGGTTCATCTTCGACGCGTTCACCTCGCGGGTGGTGGGCCTCGTGCCCGAGGCGCCCCGCTTCGACCGGCCCGCCGAGACTCTGTACCGGCTCGACGACCGGGCAGCCGCACCCGATCACCGAGCTGACCGACTCCGTCCACGGGGAGCGCGGCCCGGCACCGGACTGCGGTCACCTGGTCGACACCGAGCCGGTCAGCATCCCCCTGGAGAGGCCCTCGTTCGGTCGCCGGGTGCTCAAGGTCGGCTACTTCACGGCGGACACGGGCGACGGCACCGTCACGGTCGGCGACAGCCGCGTGCCGGTCAGCTTCGAGGAAGGCCTGCACGTGCTGCACGTCGTGGTCACCGGCGACTACACGCACGTCGAGGTCGAACGCAACCTCAACCTCGCGCCGCTGTGCGTCACCGACGTCGAGATCGGACTACCCAGGTGACTCAGAAGGGGTCGTAGGACCCGTGGTGGCCGAACCAGCCCGCCACCCGACGCAACCGCAGTCGTAGCAACACCTTCAGGAACACGTTGCCGAGGAACCAGGGCAGCTGCGCGACGACCCGCCACCGGTCGCCGAGGCCCGGCGCGCGGACGGTGAACCGGGCCAGCGAGCGGCTGCGGTCGAGGTAGGTGTACCGGTTCCCGCACAGCACCTTCACCAGCGTCCCCGCCGTGACACCGATCGAGGAGAAGCAGTCGTGGACCAGGATCTCGCCGCCGTCCGGCAGGTGTTTGGACCACTTCAGATCGTCCACATAGGTCCAGTAGTCGTGCTTGCCGTCGATGTACAGCAGGTCGAAGCTCCGCGTCCACGCCGGCCGCAGCTTGGTCGAGTAGCCGACCACCAGCTCCACCACGTCGCCGAGGCCGGCCTCGGCGATGTTCGTCTCGAACCGGTCCCTGGTTGACGCGCCGCCGAACAGCCGGCCGTCGACGAAGGCGTCGATGGCGACGACCTTGGCACCGACCGTGCGGGCCGCGTGTCCCAGCACGATCGTCGAGCGGCCCTGGTGGCTGCCGATCTCCACCACCGTGGCGCCGGTCGGCAGCCGGCACGCCGCGTCCCACAGCGCGCGAGCCTGGTCCTGGGACAGCCAGCCCGGCACGGACGACGCGTGCGCCCATACCGAGTCGAACCCGGTCGGCGCCTGGGTCACCTCAACACCTGCCTCACGAAGCCGGACTTCCGCCGCGCCACCCTAGTACTACGACAGTTGGCGGGTCAGGCGCGGCGTGGGGCATGCCTGGAACGACGCCTTACTGACGTTGAACGTCAGGAACGACGCCTTCCAGGCATTGGCGGACCGAACCGGCCCTAGGATGCGGCGGGTGTTAACCACCGTGAAGCGCCGGCTCCGCAACCCAGCGCTATGGGTCATGGCCCTGCCTGACGGTGGTCTCGTTCGCTGCAGCGGCCCGGCCGGACCACGTTCGACACGAAGCTCGACCTCGTCGTCGACCCGATCGCGTTCCTCGGCCGCGCGCTGCACCTGTGGAACCCCGAGGCGACCGGCGGGGAGCTGCAGAACCAGGCCTACGGCTACCTGTTCCCGATGGGCCCGTTCTTCGCGGCCGGTCAGCTCCTCGGGCTGCCGCCGTGGGTCGTGCAGCGGCTGTGGTGCGCGCTCGTGCTGTGCCTCGCGTTCGCCGGCATGCTCGCGCTCGCCCGCGCACTGCGCATCGGGTCGGAGCCCGCCCGGTACGCGGTGCGCTCGGGTACGCGCTCGCGCCGCGCATGCTCACCGAGATCGGGCCGCTGTCCGCGGAGATGCTGCCGGCCGCGCTGCTGCCGTGGGTGCTGCTGCCGCTGGTCAAGGCCGGCCGGCTGGGCTCGCCGCGGCGTGCGGCCGGCCTGTCGGCGCTGGCCGTGTTCGGCATGGGCGGGGTCAACGGCGCCATGGTGCTCATGTCGCTGGTGCTGCCGGGGCTGTGGCTCCTGACGCGGCGGTGGACGCGCGAGCACGTGAAGCTCGTCCTGTGGTGGTGCGGGTCGGTCGTGGCCGTGTGCCTGTGGTGGATCCTGCCGCTGGTGCTGCTCGGCGAGTACAGCCTGCCGTTCCTTGACTACATCGAGTCGGCGACCAACACGACCGCACCGATGTCGCTGTTCGAGGTGCTGCGCGGCACCAACCAGTGGGTGGCCTACGTCGTCGAGGGCACGCCCTGGTGGCCGTCCGGCTTCCTGCTGATCGACAACCCGCTGCTGATGCTCGCTACCGGCACGGTCGCCGGCCGTCGGGCTGTTCGGGCTCGCCCGCGGCGGACTGCCGGAACGGCGGTTCCTCGTCCTCGGTGTGCTCACCGGGCTGATGCTGCTGACCATCGGCTACGTCGGCGCGCTCGACAGCCCGCTCGCGGAGACCGCCCGCGGCCTGCTCGACGGGCCGCTCGCGCCGCTACGCAACGTGCACAAGTTCGAGCCGGTGCTGCGGCTCCCGCTGATGCTGGCGTTCGCCCACGCGATCACCGGACGGCTGCCGGGCCTCGCGCGGGCGGCCACCCCGGTGGTCGCGACCAGGGCTCGGCTCGCGGTCGGCGTGCTGCTGGTCGCGGTCATGGCGGCGCCCGCGTGGCTGTTCACGTTGCGGCCGGGACCGGGCTGGGACGACGTGCCGGAGTACTGGCGGTCGGCCATGACGTGGCTGGCGGAGGAGGACGCGCACGCCCGCACGCTGTTGCTGCCCGCGACCGGGTTCGGCGACTACACGTGGGGCCGCACGATCGACGAGCCGGCGCAGCCGCTCGCCCGGTCGCCGTGGGCGGTGCGCAGCCAGATCCCGCTCGGCTCCGAGGGCAACACCCGGCTGATGGACGCGGTCGAGGACGTGCTGGGCGACGGCCGCGGCTCACCCGCGCTCGCCGACTTCCTCGCCCGCGCCGGGTACCGGTTCCTGCTGCTGCGCGACGACATCGACCGGCAGTCCGGGAACGCGCCGCCCACCGACGTGATCCGTGCGGGCCTCGACCGCTCGGCCGGGGTGTCGCGGGTGGCGTCGTTCGGACCGCTCGAGGTCTACGAGGCGGCGCGGGACGTGCCCAGGGTGTCCGTGGTGTCCGCTCAGGACGTGCCGGTGGTGAGCGGCGGACCGGAGTCGCTGCTCCCGTTGCTGGAGTCCGGTGCGCTCGACCCGGCCACCCCGACCGTGCTCGCGGGCGACGGTGCCCTGCCCGGATCCCGGGAGTGGCTCGTCACCGACGGGCTGCGGCACCGCGAGCGCAACGTGGGGCGGGTACGGGACAACCTGAGCCAGACGTTGACGGCCGACGAGACACCGAGACAGCGGCGGCCGTCGACCGACGTGCTGCCCTTCCCGGGTAACGATCACCTCACGACGGCCGCCTACCGGGGGATCCGCGGCGTGGACGCGTCGACGTCGATCGCGTTCGCCGACGCCGTCGGCGGCAGCGACCAGTCCGGCCTGCCCTTCGCCGCGCTCGACGGCGATCCGTCGACCGCGTGGCGGTCGTCGAGCTTCACCGGGCCGGCGGGGCAGTGGCTCGAGGTGGAGTTGGACACCCCGCGCGACATCTCGGCCTTGTCGCTGTCCATTGTGGACGACCTGCGGGTCGGGTGGCCGGTGACCCGGATCCGGATCACCACCGACGCGGGCTCGACCGAACACGAGGTGGCGGCGGGGGAGCCGCCCCAGCGGTTCACCGTGCCGCCCGGCGTGACGAGCCGGGTGCGGGTGACCGTGCTCGCGGTCGCGGCCGACCGGGACAACGGCAACGTCGGCATCTTCGAGCTGTCGATCCCGGGCGTGACCCCGCAGCGGGCGCTGCGCGTACCGGCCGATGTGGCGCCGGGGGACCGGCGGACGAGCTTCGTGTTCTCCCGCGGTTCGCAGCCGAGGTACGCGTGCGTGGGCGCGGAGTGCGATGCGGCGCTCACCAGGACCGGCGAGGAGCCGGGTGGCGTGCACCGCCTGTTCACCACCGAGTCGGAGGCTACCTATCGCGTCGCCGGGACCGTGCTGCCCGCCGCGGGCGGCACGGTCCCCGTGTCGCCGCCCGGGGTGGCCGTGTCCGCGTCGTCGCAGTTGGCCGGGGACCCGGCGGCCGGCCCGCTGTCCGCTGTGGACGGGACTCCCGAGACCGCGTGGCGGCCCGACGTGCGGGACCCACGGCCGACGCTGCGGCTGTCCTGGCCAACGCCGCAGGAGCTGACCGGGCTGCGGCTGACCGGCGCGAACCTGCCGACCGACGTCGAGATCACCGTGCCCAAGGGCACCCAGACGGTGCCGGTGCGCGACGGGGTGGCGGAGTTCGCGCTGACCACCGACTCGATCGAGATCCGCCTCCTCGGTGGCTCGGGCTCGATCAGCGAGCTGCAGCTGTCCGGCGCCGATCTGCCACCGCCGCCCGGCGTGTTCACCGTCCCGTGTGGACAGGGACCGGTGCTGACGGTCGACGGCGTCACCTACGACACGTCGGTGTCCGGCACGCTGTCCGACTACCTGGCGCACGAGCCGATGCGGTTCGAGACCTGCCCGGACCTGGCGGACGGGCTCGACCTGGCAGCGGGCACGCACGAGGTGCGCACCGACCGCTCGGCCGCGTTCGTGGTGCAGGACCTGTGGGTGCTGCCCGAATCTTCGGCTCCCGAGCCCGCGGCCGCCCGGTCGGCCGAGGTGTCCACTTGGGACGTGGCGGACCGGTCCGTGCGGGTCGGGCCGGGGAGCAGGCGGTGCTGTCGGTGCCGGAGAACGCGAACAGCGGCTGGGCGGCGACCTTGGACGGGAAACCGTTGCCGCGGGTGCGGGTCGACGGGTGGCAGCAGGCGTGGCTCGTCCCCGCGGGGGCGGGCGGGACCGTGGAGCTGACCTTCACTCCCGACGCGCAGTACCGGCAGGGGCTCCTGATCGGCGGGCTCGCGGTGGTCCTGCTGGCGGGGTCGCTGCTGGTGCCGGTGCGGCGACGGCCGGTCGACACCTCGCCGGGCGGGACGCGGTGGGTGCCGGTGGCGCTGGTGGTGCTGCTGCCGGTGCTCGGTGGGATGCCCGCGGTCGTGCTGCTGATCGTGTCCCTGCTGGCACGGGCGCTGTGGCCACCCGCGCCGCGCTGGCTGGCCGTCGGCGGAGCTGGGCTCGCGTGCCTGGTGGCCGTGAGCGGCCGGGTGCTCGGCAACGGGCAGGAGTGGGCGTACAGTACGGTGTCGCAGGGCCTGCTGCTACTCGCCGCGACCGCCGTCGTCGCGAGCTGCCTCGAGTGGTTCGCGCCGCGACCGGAGCTCAACCACCGCGCCCGCGCAGACGAGTAGCCCGGTGGCGACGACGGCGGCGGTGACCACCTCGGTGAGCCCGCCGTGCAGCCACGCGGTGACGAGCACGATCTCGACCGCGACGGCCAGCCAGATCACGAGCGTCGACCACCGGTCGTTGCTCGCGATGCGGGAGTACAGCAGGATCTGCGTGACCGAGAGCAGGGAGCCGATCAGCGCGAACGGCCACACGGGGAAGGCCGCGTACCCCGCGCCACCGACGAGCGCCACGACCGTCGGTCCCATGAACAACGCACCCGCGACCACCAGGAGATCCAGCGCTACGCACACGGCGAGCGCGACGGGCAGGGCCTTGCGACGGCCCCGCTCGCTCGCGAGGTGCGGCAGCACGAGGATCGCGACGGCCTGCGGCAGCCAGTAGGCGATCTTCGCGATGATCGCGCCGACCGCGTACTGACCCGCCTCGTCCGCCGGCAGGTGGTGGCGGGCCAGGACGAGGTCGAGGTTCACGAGCAGGACCAGGGCGAGCATGGCGCTGACCGCGTGCAGGACGTCCCGGACATGGGCCGAGCCGTGCCGCCGTGGCCGTGGCCTTCCCGCCAGCACCCACCCGACCGCGGCGACGACCGCCGCGCCGATCGCGGCGCCGGCGAGGGCCCCGGTGGCCGTGCGGGTGACCGCGAGCCCCGCCAGGGTGCCGCCCACCCGGAGGAGTGCGTCGGCCAGCAGCAGCGCGGACATGGTCCGGAACCGGTGCGTGCCCTGAAGGAGGCCGTAGCAGAGGCCGGTGACCGTCATGCCGGCCAACGCGAGCGCGAGGAGGATCGCGGGCGTGGGCGAGGCCAGGTGCAGGAGGGGCATGAGCAGCGGCACGGCGAGCAGCGCGACCGCCGTGACAGCACCCGCGGTGACCAGCCCGAGCGCGACCAGCTCCCGCGTCCCGTCCCGGTGCCGGGCCACTCGCAGCGCGGTTACGGTCTGCAGCCCCATGGCCGGCACCGCGCCGATCACCAGCACGGCGAGCAGCGAGCCGAGCTCCCCGAACGCGGCGGGCACGAGCAGCCGCGCGGCGAGGATGTTGAGGAGGTAGGAGACGAGCTGGTTGCTCGCGACGCCGGCGGACAGGAACAAGGCCGACAGCTTGGTCGGTGCAGTGGTCGGCGCTGGCGCCGGGATGCTGCCCGTCACGGGTGCGGACTGTAACCCACCCCCGGCGAGTCCCACGTTCACACCGCGCGAGTCCCCCGTTGGCGACCGGCGAGTCCCACGTTGGCGACCGGCGAGTCTCCCTCTCTCGCCCAGCGAGATGGCGGTTCGTGACCACTGTCGCGAGCGTGAACCTGCCACTCGTGGCTCCGGGGAGGGACTCGCCGGTCGCGAGTGTGGGACTCGCCGGGTGTGAACGTGGGACTCGCGGGGTCTGAACGTGGGACTCGCGGGGTCTGAACGTGGGACTCGCGGGGTCTGAACGTGGGACTCGCCGGGTCTGAACGTGGGACTCGCGCGGTGTGGTGGGATGCCTCCGTGACGGAGCGCGTGGCACGAGGTCTGGTCGTGCCCGCCGTGTGCCTGGGCATGGCCGTGCTCGTCCTCGCCCCCGTGCTCGGGCGCGGGTTCGTCCTCACCTACGACATGGTGTTCGCGCCCCGGCAGTACCTGCTGCCCGACTCGTTCGGGTTGGGGTCCGCGCTGCCCCGGTCCGTGCCGGCGGACGCCGTCGTCGGGGTGCTCACCACCATCGTGCGGGGGGACCTGCTCCAGCAGCTCATCCTGCTCGGCGCCCTGTTCCTCGGCCCGCTCGGCGCCGCCCGGCTCGTGCCGACCGGCTCGCTCGGGGTCCGGGTGGTCGCGGCGGTCAGCTACGGCTGGACCGCCTACCTCGCGGAACGGCTGCTCATCGGACACTGGCCCTACCTGCTCGCCTACGCCGCCCTGCCCTGGGTCGTGCTGACCGCGCGCCGGACACCGGCGCTGGTGCTCGCCTGCGTGCCCGGCATCCTCACGCCCAGCGGCGGAATCCTGGTGTCCGTGATGGCGATGGTGGCCGCCGGGCCGCGGCGCCTGCGGGTGACGGTGCCGATCGCGCTCGTGCTGAACGCGCCGTGGTGGGTGCCGGCCGTCCTCCACCCCGGCGCCGGACTGTCCACATCGGACGGCGCGGACGCGTTCGGTGCGACCGGGGAGAACTGGGCCGGACCGGTGGTCGGCCTGCTGGGACTGGGCGGCATCTGGAACGGCGAGACCGTGCCCGCCAGCCGCGGCAATCCCATCCTGCCCGTGCTCGCCGTCGCCGTCGTGGCGGTCGCGTTCTTCGGGCTCGCCGAGCTGGCACGGCGGTGGGGACGGCTCGCGCGGCGGCTCACGCTGCTCGGCGCGGCGGGTGTCGTGCTCGCCGCGCTGCCCACCCTGCCCGGTGGAGCGGACCTGCTCGGCTGGGTGGTGACGCACGTGCCGGGCGGCGGTCTGCTGCGGGACTCCCAGAAATGGGTGGCCTGGTGGGCGCTGCCGTTGGCGCTGGGCGTCGCGGTGGCGGTCGACCGCGTGAAGGGGTCGGTGCGTGGGCTCGCGATCGCCGCCGCGGTCGTCGTTCCCGTCGCGATGCTGCCCGACTTCGCCCTCGCCGCCGGGGGACGACTGGACGCCGTGCGGTACCCGGCCGACTGGTACGCCGTACGCGACATCCTCGAGCACGACCCCCGGCCCGGCGACGTCCTCACCCAGCCGTTCGGCGCGTTCCGGCAGTTCGGCTGGAACGACGACCGCACGCAGCTCGACCCCGCGCCCCGCTTCCTCCCGAGGGCGACGGTCATCGACGACACCCTCTACGTCGGCGGGCGGCCGGTCGCCGGGGAGGACCCGAGGGCCGCGGCCGTGCGCGCCGGGCGCCCGCTGCCCGAGTTGGGGATCGGCTGGGTGCTCGTCGAACACGGGACGCCGGGGCACGCCGACACCGCAGGGCTGGAGCGGGTCTACGCGGGGGAGTGGCTCGATCTCTACCGCGTGCCGGGAGCAGTCGCCGCTGCGCCGGATGGCCCATCACGTGCACCTGTCGTCGTGGCGATCGTCGCCGCGGGGGGCCTGATCCTGATCTGCTTGTTGTGGCTGGCATTACCGGTCGGTAGGGTGACAGCCCTGCACCGGCGGCAAGGAGAATGACGTGGCGAAACTGGTCGGCGTGATCGTCTCGGTGCTGGTCGGGCTCGCGCTCGCATCCGGTGTCACGTACGCGGTCGCGAACGGCGCGGCACCCGACAAGGATGTCGAGCTGGAGAATCCGGCCACGCCCAACGGTGCCACGCCCGACGGTGGCTCCGCCGCCGTGGTCAACTACGGGTCGCGCTGATCACGTAGCGCGTCGAGCGCCAGTGCGTCGCCCGGTCGTCGACCGTGCGCGTCGCGACGACCGCGCCGCCCGCTTCGGACACCACGGTCCGCAGCCGTGCCGGCGGGTAGGCGGTCATGCGCATCGGCGCGGGGTAACGCAGCAGTTTCCGCTGTGCCAGGCGTACCAGCCTGCCCGGTGCCAGCCGCCACACGGCGCCCTTGAACGTCCACAGAGGACGGGTCGTGCATTGCAGCAGCGCCACCCCGCCCGGCCGCAGCACGCGTACGAACTCCGCGAGATAGCGGTCGATCACCGGCGCGGGTAGATGTTGCAGCACCAGTTCCGAGTAGACGAGGTCGAACTGGCCGTCGGCGAAGCAAGCGAGGTCGGCCGTCTCGTTCAGCACGAACCGGCAGCGTCCCGCGGGGTCCAGTTCGCGGGCGACCGCGACCATCGGAGGCGACACGTCCACCCCGACGACCTCGTCGGCGTGGTCGGCCAGCGCCTGGGACAACCGGCCGGCCCCGCAGCCGAAGTCGAGGACGCGCGACCAGCGGGGCCCGAGACCCAGCTCGGACAACCACTGGTGGGCGGCCGCCACATCCCTGCGGCCGGTCGCCAGGAACTGGTCGCGGTCCCACCGTCCGCCGCGCTTGTCCGCCGCGACGTACACGGCCCAGAGCGGGTCGTGCTCGCCGAGCCGGATCCAGTCCCGGCGCACCTCCTCGAAACTCACGGGACGTATTAGAACACCATCGTTCGCACCAGGTCCTCGAACGCGTCGACGCTGCCGTCCCAGCTGAAGGTCCTCGCCCGTGCCCGGCCGGCCGCGCCCATCTCCGCGCGCCGGCGGTCGGCGCTCAGCAGCAGGTCAACCTTGCGCACGAAGTCGTCGAAGTCGTTCGCCAGCAAGCCGGTCTCACCGTCCACGACGGACTCACTCACCCCGCCCGCCGCCCGGTAGGCCACCGACGGGACACCGTGCGCGGCCGCCTCCATGATCGCGATGCCCCAGCCCTCCTTGAGCGAGGGGCACAGGTGCACCCAGGAGCGGGCGATGATCTCGTGCTTGTCCTGCTCGTCGACCCAGCCGTGCAACGTCACGCGATCGAGCACGTCGCGCCGCGCGGCATACCGGCGCAGGTTCTCGAGCCACCAGCCCTGCCCGACCACCTCGAGCCGCAGCTTCGGCCACCGGCGCGACAGGAGCGCCACCGCGTCGATCGCGTGCTCGACCTGCTTGTGCGGCACCAGCCTGCCGACCAGCACGAGGGTCGGGTCCTGATCGCGCTCGGCCCGGGCGTGGGGCACCGGGTCCAGGCCGTTGTGCACAACTGTCGTGCGGGCCGGGGCCACGCCGAGCCCGGCGAGTTCGGCCCTGGTCACCTCGGACACGGTCAGGTAGCGGCACCCGCGGTACAGCCGCGGCGCGACCCGGGACTCCACCCACCAGCCCAGCCTGCCGAGCACCGGGCCGAGCACGGCCCGCCACTGCTCGCGGTGCACGTGGTGGACCAGCACCAGCACGGGACACCTTGCCACCAGCCGGGAGAAGAAGGGCATGCCGTTCTGCACGTCCACGACCACGTCCGCGCGCATGGTGGCGAGCGCGAGCAGTGCCAGCGGGTACACGGAGAACCGGCCGCCGCGCCTGCGGTATCGCACACCGTCGACCACCTCGTCGGCCGGTGCGGCGCCGTGTGCCGCGCACAGGATGGTCACGCGGTGGCCGCGCCGGGCGAGACCCTCGGCCATCCGCTCGACGTAGTGCTCCGAGCCGCCGCCCTCCGGGTGCCGGGTGTCGCGCCAGTTCACCAGCACTACGGTGAGACGGCTCATGATGCTCCGTGGGTGATAGGTTACCGGCCGGTACAGTGGATCAGAAAAATGACGGGAACGATACCCCCGATGGTAGGTCGAACCGATTCAGGAAACGCGACGCTGACCAGATCGGTTCGCCTGTTCCGCGCTTTTCTGAAAGAGCAGTCCGACCCGGACCACTTCTACTCGGTGCTGGCCGCTGACTCGGTCCGGCAAATATCGGACTACGTTGCGCTGAATGGTCGTATCGTCCTGGACGTCGGTGGCGGTCCCGGGTACTTCGCCGATGCGTTCCGCGCCGCGGGCGCCTGCTACTTCGGTGTCGACCCGGACGTGGGCGAACTGTCCGCGCGCGGCGAGCCGGATGCGGACATGGTCCGTGCCAGCGGCACTGAGCTGCCCATACGTACCGAGTCGGTCGACGTCTGCTACTCCTCCAACGTGCTCGAGCACGTGGCCGACCCGGTCCGCATGCTCGACGAGATGGCCCGCGTGACGAAACCCGGCGGCACCGTTTTCGTGTCGTTCACGCCGTGGTTCTCGCCGTGGGGCGGTCACGAGACCGCGCCGTGGCATTTTCTGGGCGGCCATTTCGCGCGGCGCCGTTTTCTGCGGAAGAACGGCCGGGAACCGAAGAACAGGTTCGGCGAGACCCTGTTCTCGCTGTCGGTCGGAGAAGCGCTCCGGTGGGCGCGGAAAACCGAGCACGCCGTACTCGTCCGCGCCCTCCCGAGATATCACCCGTGGTGGGCGACGTGGATTGTGCACGTCCCGCTGCTGCGCGAGTTCGCCTCCTGGAACCTGGTTCTCGTGCTCCGCAGGCGCTAGCGCGCCCCCACGGGTTCGCGGCTGCGCGGCGGGGTTCCGCCGACCGCGCGGTGCCCACCGCGGCCCGGGTCGCGGAGCAGGAGGAAGATCCCGGCGGCGATCAGCAGGGCGCCACCGATCCAGGCCACGATCGGCCAGGTGGTCAGCAGGCTCAGCTGGGACCGGCCGTCCTCGGCCCGCGCCACGTTGTCGCTGATCGTCTTCTCGTTGAACCGGAGCTTGCCCTCGAAGACCGTGGTGCCCTCGCCGGAGCGCTCGTCGTCGACGCGGAGTTCCTGCTTGCCCTCCTGCTCGCCGATCACGATGATCCCGGTCGCCGGCTCCACCCACACGGTCCGCTTGACCTCGTAGTAGAGCTCGGCCTCGACGCTCGGCTCGTCCGGCTGCCCGATGAGCGAACCGGGCACCTCACGGTCGGCGATCTTGGTGGGCGACACGGACATGGTGAACCGGTAGAGGTCCAGGCCGCGGATGTTCTCCTCGCCCTCGAACCGCGCGGTGACCGCCTTGCGGACCGACAGGTCGTAGTAGTCGTAGTCCTGCTGCTCGGTGCCGAACGGGAACTTGAACGACAGACCCGGCTGCTGCACCTTGCTGCGGTTGCCTTCCTGGCGATCATCCTTCTGCTGCTCGATGTACTGCCCGACGCAGGGCGCGACGGCCGCCGCCGTGTGCCGGTCGACGCACAGCGAGCGCAGCGAGCCGCTCACGGTGGTCCCGCTGGCGTCATCGACGATCTCGATCGCCTCGACGTACACGGCGACGTCGCCGTCCTCCTGGACCTCGGGACGGGTGAGGTCACCGGTGACGTAGGTGGTCGAGGTGAGGTCCAGATCCTCCCGGATCTCGGGCGAGGGTGCGCCGTCCACCGTCTCGACCACGAGCGCGGTGATGCCGCTGCCCTGGGCGACCGACGTGGACTCGTTGTCCAGGGGCGCTTTCGCCAGCTGAGGGTAGGCATAGAAGCGCAGCAGCAGCCCGAGCGCCACCGCGAACACCCCCAGTCCCAGCAGGACGAAGCCGACGATGCGACGCAACGGACCTCCTTGTCGAAGCATGAGCGATGGGCGCTAAATTACCCGACGGTAACCAGGACGCAAGGGACCATCTGGAGCAGTACCTCCCGCGCGGGTCCCAATCTCGGCGAGTTACAGCGTCATGGTGAACGTTGCGTCGAGGGAGCCCGCGACGTGCAGGAGGTTCTGACGCTCGGCCCACTCGAGCGCGGCGCGGACGTCGTCCCCGGGAACGAGGGTGCGGTCGGCGCGATCGGCGAGTGTCTGTGTCGAACCGTTCCACAATGCGACGGACACCAGGTCCGTGGCGTAGTCGCAGAACCGGTCGTGGTCGCGCTGTGAGACGAGCCGATCCCGGTGCCTGGCGGACATGTCGATCACGTCCTCCGGGTTCGGCTGCACGGCCGGCTTGCGGTAGCTGCCGCCCTCCTCGACCAGCGCCCCGACGGCGACGAACACGTCCAGCGTGTCGACCAGGGTGGCTGGCTCCGGCATGCCGAGCTGCCTGGCGACATCCGACGGGTGCATCAGGACCGGAACCCGGTCCGACACCGACTGCTCCAGCCAGCCGTCCCGCCGCTTCCACCGGACACCCCACTGCCGCAACGACTCGATCGTCGCGCCGCCGGTCTCGTCCACCGCGCGCTCCACGGCTCGCAGCAGATCTGTGAACTCGAAGCTGAACATGTTGTCCCACCCCGGTTCGGCGGGACGCACAGCGGTTTCGCGCCGTTTCCACCACCGGGGCGGGGCCGGCTCGGCGGACCAGAAGCGAAGCAGCCAGCGATCACCCCACGCACCCTCGTCGACGCGTCGCCGGGTCACCCGCACGCGATAGGCATCCGGACCGGGGAGCGCGAAGGCGTCCGCGCCGGACCCGCCGGTCACATAGTCGAGCCGCACCTTGCCGGACAGGCTCCGATACGGGATGTCGACGACATCGGCCCAGTCGGCGGTGTCGTCCGCCGGGGCCGAATCGTGTACCTCGATGCGCACCACGTCCGGGCCGGGACCCGCCGCGCCCTCCAACCAGCCGTTGCCGGTGCGCACGATGGTGCCGCACGGCTGCGTCTCCGAACCGCGCCGGCTGAACGGGCCTCGCTTCTCGTAAGCGCCGACGTCACGGAGGATGAGCGTGCTCGACTCCGGGAGTAGTAGTCGTTCTCGAAGATCCCCAGGATCGCCATCGCGTCAAACCAACAGCGACCGCGAGCGTTAAGGTCCGCGCGTGCGGTTCATCGAGAGATTCGATCGTCTCGACCCGGACAGGTGGACCGACGCCTACCTGCCGGCGTGGAGCTCACGGACCGCGGCCGCCGCGACGCTGACGACCGGTGCCGAGGGGCTCGATCTGTCCATTCCCGAGGACCAGCCGCTGTGGTGTCCCGAGCTGCACGAGCCGCCGTTGCGGGTGTCCGCCATCCACAGCGCCAACCGCTCCGGCCCGGTCGGGTCGACCGACACCCCGCAACCCTTCCGGAGTGGGCTCACCGTTCGCGAGCGGCAACCCACCATGCTATTGCCCCGTCCGGGTGGAGTGGGCACGGTTCTCCGCGGCCCAGGCGGCCGCTGGCCGCGTTGCCGAAAAGCCCAAGTACAACCCGGTACGAGCGACTTTCCGGCGCCTTGCCAGCGACCACCTGGATCCACGGATAACCGACCCACCCCACCCGGACGGGGCACTGGGTTTCGTGCCGCACCACGGCACCATCGCGGTCACCTGCGCCGCGCATCTGAACCAGCGGTCGATGTTCTCCGCGTGGATGGTCGGCCTGGAGGACCTGCCGGACCGGTCGGGCGGGATCTGCCTCATGGAAGTGTTCGGCACCACCGTTCGCGACGGCGAGGCGAGCGTCGGCCAGGGCATCCACCCGTTCCGCGATCCCGCGCTGCGCGAGGACTTCTCCGCCGAGCCCCGCCGACTCGACACCTCCCGATCGCACACGTACTCCGTCGAGTGGGCGCCCGGCCGGGTCGAGTTCCGCATCGACGGCACCACGACCCGCGTGGCCGACCCGACTACCCCATGATGCTCATCCTCGGACTCTTCGACTTCCCCGCCGAACCCGGCGATCCGGCCGACGTGCCCCACCTACGAGTCACCCAGGTCACCGGCGCGTAGCGACACCGGATCCAGGTTGCGCCCGACCCGAACAGCCGCACGGATCACGGTCGGGGGGACCAGATGGCGACTTCGGCGATGGCGTCGAGCACTTCGTCGTCGAACTGGCCGGTGGCGGGTTCGGCTTCGGCGGCCACGACAACGGCGCCGGACAGTCTCGACGCGTAATGCTGGCCGGTGAGTCGGAAGTCGGCCATGGCGAGTGCCGCACCGGCCACGGGTTCGACGTAGCCGGTGCCCCAGGTGTCGCTGATGTCGAGCAGTCCTCGGGCGGCGGTCCTGCCACGGAACTCCACCCACGAGACCGCGATTACGGCGACGTTCCCGTTGCCGTCGGTGACAGCGAAGAGCATCCGGTCGAGCCGTCGACACGGTGTACGGGCGAGGAACTCCTGCACCTGGCCGACGGAGTGTGCGACGCACTCGGCGTATCGCTCGGCGTGCTGCTTGAGGGCACGTAGGCCCATGCGCTGCCAGGCGCCGCTGGTGTCGCCGCGGCGCGCCGCGTTCTTCGCGTCCGCCTTCTTCGTGCCGAGGTTCCTCGCCAGGGCGGACTCTGCCGCGGTCCCAGCCGACGAGCCCGCGCCACCACCGATGACGCCCCCACCGCCCGCTGCGACCGCCAGCGCGGCCGCGGCGGCGACTACAACCTGCCCGCTCTTGCCCGAACCGGGATCGGAACCCCCGCCGGCACCACCGATCCTTCTACCCACTTGAGCCTCCCGGAGTGCCTTGGGCCACTTCCTTTCCTACTCCGTGGGAGGTTCGAAGCGGGAGGAGCTTGGTCAAGAACCTGAACGGCCCATCCGGCATTACGGCAGGAGCAAGGCGACGCACACCCGATATGAATGGGCCAGGTCAGGCGGCGGTCGGCAGGGACTCGTAGGCGTACCGGGCGGCCTGCTCGGCCGCTCGTTCGCGGGCCTGCTCGGCGAACTGGTTGCGGGCCACGACCACCCGCCGCCAGTGCGCGGCGCGTCCGGCGTCCAGCGACGCGGACGCGTTGGCGAGCACCTGCGCGGCGCGGGCGGCCGAGGAGATCTCGGCGGCCGCCGAGAGGAAGTCGCCGGCCTCGATCAGGGAGTAGGCGTGCCGCATCTCGGACTGCGCGGTGGCGTAGATCGCGTAGGTGGCGAGGTTGTCAGCGAGCGGGCCGAGTGAGTGAGACACGGGACTCTCCGATCTGTGCCGTTTCCGCCTTACACAGACACGTCGAAGTCACCGGCGCCGAATCGACACCGCGGCCGAACTTTTTCCCGCGATCCGCGTTCACGTCCGGTCCCGCCACCGGCCGTCGGGTACGGCGAGCAGTCGCCGGCCGGCTGAGGACGGGCGTACGTGCGGACCGTCGCCGTTCTGGGACACGGGTCGCTGGAGTGCCGTCTGGATGGTGTGCTCGTCGACGTGGAGGCCGAGGCCTGGCGCGTCCCCGAGGATGAACGCGCCGTCGTCGACGTGGTGGGCAAGGTGTACGCCGACCGGTGGCTCGAGGTCCTGCAGCTCGGCGGCCAGGTGGTTCGGTATCGAGGCGGCCGCGTGGAGCAGCCCGGCCAGGGTGTTGCCGATCGGGCTGACCGGCAGGTCGTGGGCGTGGGCTAAGGCGGCGACCCGCAGGAAGTGGGTGACTCCCCAGACCGCGCTCGTCTGGACGATGTCGATCGCGCCCGCCGCCAGCAGTGGCCGGAACTGTTCGAGTCCCGTGAGGTTCTCCCCGGTGGCCACCGACGCCCGGATTCCCCTACCCACCATGGCCATTCCCTCGGCGTCCCACCGCCGGACGGGCTCCTCCACCCACGTGAGGTCGAGCGTCCGTTCCAGCTCGCACACGTGGCGGACGGCCTGCTTGCGCGTCCACGACTCGTTCGCGTCGAGCATCAGCGCTGGACGCGATCCCCGTCCGGCCAGTATGTCCCGTACCAGTGCGAGTCGGTGCCGGTCCCGGTCGACGTCGAGGCCGCCCTTGAGCTTCGCCGCGCGCAGGCCGTGTTCGGCGTAGGTCTGGTACACGGCCACCAACTCGTCGTCGGTCAGTGCGATGTCGAGGGCCGAGGCGTACGCGGGCACCCGCCGGTCCCGGCCGCCGAGCAGCCGCCAGAGCGGCTCCCCGGCGGCCTTCGCCTTGATGTCCCACAGTGCCGTGTCGAACGCGCCGATCGTGCCGAACACCGTCCCGGCGTGCCCGGCCTTGAACGTTCGCCGCAGCATGCGGTCGTAGAGGGCGGTGACGCCGCGCGGGTCCTCGCCTTCGAGCGCCGCGAAGACGGTCTCGGCGTCGACGTGCGGGCCGAGGCCGACGCCCGTGATCCCCTCGTCGGTGTCCACCAGGACGATCGGCACCGGGGTGTGCCCGTCGGCGAGCACGCCGTTGGCGTCACCGACCGGACGGCCCCAGTCCAGGATCGTGGTCAGCGTGCGGAACCCGGTGATTTCCATGTTCAGCCCTTCGTGGCGCCGGCCGTGACGCCTTCTGCGATCTGGCGCTGGAAGAACAGGTAGATCACCAGCATGGGCACGGCCGCGATCAGCACGCCCGCGGCGAACGTCGGGATGTTGTCCGAGTACTGACCGCGCAGCGACGTGACGCCGACCATGAGGGTGCGGTTCTCGGCCGACGGCATCACCAGCAGTGCGATGAGCACGTCGTTCCAGCAGAACAACGTGTTCAGGATGCCGACCGAGATCAGCGCGGGGGTTCCGAGTGGCAGCATGACCCTGCGGTACACGCCGAAGAGCGTGTTGCCGTCGATCCTGGCCGCGTCGACGATCTCCGCCGGCACGTGCGCGTAGTAGCTCGCCATGAGGAAGATGGTGAACGGCAGGAACTGCGCCACGTACGCGAGAATCAGTCCGGGGTAGGTGTCGATCAGGCCGAGGGTGGTCATCGTCCTGGCGAGCGGGACCATGATGACCTGGAACGGGACGAACAACGCGGCGAGACAGCCGAGGAACAGTACCCGCGAACCGCGGAACCGCAGCCGCCCCAGCGCGAAGCCCGCCATCGACCCGATCAGGAGCAGCAGCGCGACCGCGCACAGCACGACGATGAGCGAGTTCGCGAAGTAGCGCGCCATCCCGACGCTGTTCCAGGCGGTCGTGAGATTGTCGGTACGCGCGGAGTCCGCGGGGGAGAAGCGGTCGAGCACGTACTCGCGCCGCGTCTTCAACGCCACGTTCGTGGTGAACACCAGCGGGTAGATCGTGGCCAGCGCGAGCGCCGCCATCGGGACGGCGACCAGCCACCGTGCTCGCGACATCAGTCCGCCCTGCCGGAGCGGCGGAGCACGCTGATCTGCAGCAGCCCCACCACCACCATGACCAGGAACAGGACGGTGGACGCGGCCGAGGCGAGCGCGGGCTGGTTCATCTGGCCCTGCTGGATCCAGATGTAGTACTCCGGCAGGTACGTGGCCCCGCCGGGCCCGCCACTGGTCATCACGTACAGCAGGCCGAACATCGACGTCAGCATCCCGATCATCGTGGTCACGAAGACGAACTGGATGGTGCGGGACAGTCCCGGGATGATCACGTGCCAGATGATCCGGGGGAGCGCCGCCCCGTCGATCCGCGCGGCGTCCAGCAGGGAGGAGTCCAAAGTGGAGAATCCGGCGAGGAACACCACCAGCGCCATCCCGAACGTCGCCCAGACGTGGACGCCGACGACCGTGAAGATCGCGACGTCCGGGTCGCCCAGCCAGTCGACCGGACCGAGACCGACGGTGTCGAGGAGCGAGTTGACCGGGCCGTCGAAGGCCAGCAGGAGGTTGAAGATCGCACCGACGATCACCGGCGACAGCACGGCCGGGAAGAAGTAGACGCTCCGGAAGAACCGGTGTCCCGGCACCCGCAGGTAGATGAACGTCGCGAGCAGTCCGGGAATGGCGACCGCCACCGGGAGCAGCAGCACCAGCAGCCCGACATTCCGCAGCGCGCCGAGGAAGAGCGGGTCGCTCAGCAGCGTCACGTAGTTGTCCAGCCCCACGGCCATTCCGTCGCGGTCGCCGTCCCCGGTGAAGGAGAAGTTGACGCCGAGCACCAGCGGGTACAGCCGCAACGCCACGAGGACCAGCACGGCCGGGGCCACCAGCACGTACGGCGCGAGCCGGTCCGCGTTCCGGCGGCGGGTCGCCTTGCGCGGCGCGGGACGCGTGGCCGGTGCCGGGCGGACCAGCGTGCTCCCGGTCGGCACCGATCAGCTTCCCTGGTCCGCGGCGGCCAATTGGGACAGTGTGTCGTCGACGGTGACCGAGCCGCTCAGCAACTGCTGGGACAGCCGATGCATCAGGTCGATGGTCTCCGAGGACAGTGCCACGTGCAGGGCGGGTTCGCCGGTTTCGATCCCGGCGACGATCTCGGCCACGGACGGGCCGGCCGTCGACACGTCGATGGTGGTGTCGGCGGCGATCGCGCCCGCGTCGGCGTAGAACGCCTCCAGCGCATCCTTTGAGGACAACGAGCGGACCAGGTCGGCGGCGACCTCGGGGTCAGCGGTCCACTTGGCGACCGCGTAGCCGATGCCACCGTCGTAGGGCAGGCTCGGCGTCGCCCCGGTGGTGCTGACCGGCGCCCGCATGACGCCGAGGTCGGCGGGATCGAGGAACTCGCCGAAGTCCTTCCAGTGCCCGACGTCCGACATCAGCCCGATGACGTGGGCGGCCTCGCCGGAGGAGAAGATCGCGAAGGCGTCGTTGAACATGGCCGTCGAGTTGGCCCCCTCGTTGTTGAGGCCCGCGCGGTCGGCCTCCGTCCACATCTCGAAGATCCGCTTCACGTTCGGCGAGGTCCAGTTCCGCTTTCCGGCGATCCAGTCGTCGTACTCCTGGTCGGTGAGCACGCCGGAACCCAGACCGGAGAGGAAGAACTCGATGCCGATGCCCTCCTTGTTGCCGAGCGCGACGCACTTGGCGTCGGTCTTCTCCATGATCGTGGCGCAGCCGTTGACGAACTCGGTCCAGGTCGTGGGCGGACTGTCCGGGTCGAGGCCCGCCTGTTCGTACAGCTTCTTGTTGTAGTAGATCGGGTGACCCTGCAACGTGACCGGCGCGGCATAGGTCTTGCCGTCCTCGGTGAACGCGTCCCAGCCAACCAGGCGCTCCCGGTCCTCGGCCACGTGGGAGTCCAGCGGCACGAGCGCGTCCACCCGGTCGCGGAGCTGGCCGCCACCGTTGAACAGCATGACGTCCGGCCCCTTGCCCGACTGGATGGCCGCCCCGAGCAGGGTGTAGTACTGGTCGAACGGTTGGGCCACGAACTCGACCTCGACGTCCGGGTGTTTCTCCGCGAAGTCGGCCTTCGCCGCCTCGATGTAGGCGGCCGCGGCGTCGTCGCCCGACTTCCAGTCCCACACCACCAGTTTGTCCGCGTCGCCGCCGGACGACGAGTCCGGTCCGGCGGCGCTCCCGCAACCGGTCAGTACCAATCCCGCGGCCAGGGCGACCGTCCATAATGCCCGTTGGTTCAACGTACGCTCCACTGCTGGTTCGTTCCTCCGTGGCACGACCAGAGGTGGATCAATGTGCCGTTCGCGGTCGCGTTGCCGCTGGCGTCCAGGCATAGCCCGGAATGGACGCCGGTGATGGTGCCGTTGGTGTTGAGGTTCCACTGTTGGTTGGTGCCGCCGTGGCAGTCCCAGATGACCGTCCTGGTGCCGTTGGCGGTGCCCTGCCCGGAGGCGTCGAGGCACTTGGTGCCGTTGGTGAGTGTCTTGCTCGCCGTGTAGGTCCACCGCTGGTTGGCACTGCCGTTGCAGTCCCACAGCCGGGCCTGCGTG
Source organism: uncultured Actinomycetota bacterium (assembly GCA_963826035.1). Classification (GTDB taxonomy): domain Bacteria; phylum Actinomycetota; class Actinomycetes; order Mycobacteriales; family Pseudonocardiaceae; genus Actinophytocola. The sequence goes on from CAWGVZ010000015.1 coordinate 703,989, forward strand.
CCGTTCGTCGTGTTCGCGAGATCGACGCAACGACCCGACTGGCCACCCACGATCGTGCCGGCCTGCGGGTTGGTGCTGCCCTGCGGCCCGGCGTTCGCGATCACGGCCTGGGCGCCGGACGGCCAGTTTCCGTTCGTGACGGTGACGTTGCCGCTGACGACGTTGCCCCGGTCCCCGTTGGTGATGTTGGTGCTGCCGTTGGTGGACCAGTTGTTGGTGACCGTCCAGTTGCCCATGTTCTCGCCGCCCCAGTAGTTGGCGGTGGCCCAGGTGCCGGTGTTGGAGAACACGTTGTTGGTTGAGGTGTAGTACTTCGAGCCCTCGTCGAAGTAGGTGCCGAAGTAGCCGTTGGTCCGCAGGCAGTAGTTGCCGCTGATCATCGCGCTCGGGTTCCACCCCAGCGTGTAGATGCAGCCGCCGTCGTTCATCTGCTGCATGACGTCGTGGACGTAGTTGTTGATGAGCTTGTTGCCCGACGCGGTGGTCGGCGTCGAGTAACGCGGCTGGAAGTTGTACAGGCCGCGGCCCGCGTAGTGGTCGCTGCCGCCCGCGTCGTTGCTGCCCCAGCCGTAACCGATGGACATGCCGGAGTACGGCATGTTGTAGATCTCGTTGTGGGCCACGTTGGTGGTCGTGACGTAGGTCGTCAGCACGGAGACGTTGCCCCGGTACTCGATGCCGAGGTCGTGGATGCGGTTGTTGCTGACCGTGATGTTCCGGTTGACCATCCGCTGGTCGCTCGGGTGGTGGGCGTCGGCGCGGACACCGCCGACGATGACGCCGCCGGCGGAGCCGCGGGCGATCTCGGACCTCGTGATCGTGATGTCGCTGGCGCCGAGGCCGACGCCGCTGGCGTGGGCGTTGGGGTCGTTGCCGATGCCGATGGCCGTCTGTCCGAAGTTGAGGAACGCGGAGTCGGTGAAGGTGATGGCGCGGGCGGCGGAGACCTGGACGGCGGCGGGCATCTGGTGCCAGTGCGGGCGAGCCGCCTCGAACTGCTGGCAGCCGTTCTGGCAGGACGTCAACCGATCGGCCGGCCAGTTCCAGTTGCCTGCCATGTAGGCGCCGGTCTGCTGGTCCGCGAAGCCCTGGTTGCTACTGGGGCCGAGCCAGCTCGTGCCGGTGAACGTGATCCCGGTGAACGTGATGTCGTGTGCGGGCGCGTCATAGGTGCCGCCGACGTTCACCAGCGACTGGTTCACCGGGAGCTCCACGCTGACGGTGCTCATGTTCTGTCCGGAGAGCGGGATGTAGTACAGGGCACCGGTTCCCGGGTTGATGTACCACTCGCCGGGCGCGTCGAGGAACTCGTACGCGTTGGCCAGGTAGAACGGACCCGCGCGGTGCGGCGCCGTGAGCGTGTCGTACCCGAAGGTGTTGTTGTTCCACGCGGGTTGCTGCATGGTGATGGTGTTCCCGCTGATGCTCTGTACGGGCGAGTACCGGTCGGTGAACGAGTTGACGCTCTCCACCTCGACACGGTTCTTGTTGGCCAGGTTGTTCAGGTAGTTCAGCGAGGAGTTGGAGAACGTCATGCCCCCGCTGGTGAAAGTGAACAAGGACCGGTTCACCTGGGTACGCGCCCGGGTGGCGATCGCGCCGTCGACGTACAGCTGCCGGGACTCGATCCCGGTGCCCACGTTCGCCTGCCAGATGTTCTTGCCGGCGTCGGCGACCGACCAGCCGGTGACCGCGCGGGCTCCACTCAGGACCGGACGTGCCGACGGGGCGGCCTGCCACATCACCTGATGTCCGTTGCTCCCGGAGTCCTCGGCGGTCAACCGCAGCGGCGCCGACAGCCGGTACACCCCGCCCGCCAGCTCCACCACGATGTCGTCGGACATGGTGTCGTTGAGCGACCGCACGGCGGTCTGCGCGGCGGACAGCGAGCACGGACTTGTGGCGGTGCAGGCGGTTCCGGTGCCGGTGGGGGAGACGTGCAGGGTGGTCACCGCCGCGAGGGCGACCGGTGCCTGGGCCACCGCGAAGAACGCGATGACCGACGTGACCACTGCGGCGACACGGGCGATGGTGGACGCGAACACGGGATCTCCTCATCTGGAACGGATCCGGCGAACGCCCCCGCCGAGGCGTCGATGCACTCGAGGTCAGTTCATCATACGAATGACGTATCCGCAATGAGGCTTTACCGCGCCAGGCGGCCGTGGTCTCCGGCGCCGGCGCGGCGGACGAGCCACGCCTCGGTGATGTGGGTGAACATCGCCGACGCGGCACCCGCGGGGTCGTGCGCGGCGACCCGTTCGTAGACGGCGCGGTGTCCTCGGTTGGACGCGACGCACAGGGCCGGTTCGCTGCGGCCCAGGTAGCTCGCGGTGTTGATGACCTGGCTCTCCAGCGCGCGCACGACGGCGCGTGCGATGCTGTTCCCGGACGCCCGCATGACCGTGTCGTGGAAGATGCGGTCCTGCTCGCGGTAGGCGACAGGGTCGTCGACGAGCTCGTCCATCCGGTCGACGAGGGCGCGTAGCCGGTCGATGACCTCCTGGTCCGCCGCCGTGGCGGCGACATGCGCCATGTCCGACTCGAGCAGCCTGCGGGTGACCACGATGTCGTCGAGGACGGCCAGGGAGTCGTCTTCGGCGACGGTGGCCGCGAGGACGAGCTCGTCGAGCATGTTCCACGTGGTCGACGGGGTGACCATGGTGCCCGCGCCCTGGCGGACCTGGACCAGGCCCTTCTCCTGCAGGACCTTCACCGCCTCGCGGATGACCGTCCGGCTCACCGAGAACGTCTCGCACAGTGCCGGTTCCGGCGGGAGGACGGTGCCGGCGGGGTGGACGCCGCGCACGATGCGTTGCACCAGCTCGGCCGTGACCGCCCTGGCCAGGTTGGTGGGCCGGCGCGCCCAGTCCGGGCTCCCGGCGGGCTGGTGACTCGCTGTCGTCATCGTTCCTCCGGGTGTGCACGCGGCCGGGCTCAGCCACTGGTCAGCATACGGGGCATACGTATGACAAGTGATGTCTTGATCTTTCCGGGGTTACTCGTCGTAAATGGATGCGACTCATCGAGCGGGTGTCCCTTGACGACGGCGCATCGGCCAGCGGTATGGTGTTGGCTGAGTGACCGGCCGCACACGATGGGTCGGACTCATGACCTCGTCACGCCCGGTGCCCTGCTGCGGCGAGGCAAGGCGCGACATTCCCAGGTCCCGTTCCGGCGCCTACGCGGCGGAATGGCGATTCGGCCTGTGCTGGGAGCGCTCCAGATAGCTGATTGATGCTTTCTTCGACCCTTTTCGCTTGCGCGTTGTTGGCGATCACTTTGTTGACGCCGCCTTCGAAACTTTCGCTACAAATAGCTCGCTGTAGTGGGGTTGTTGCGGCGCGAAGTACGTGTTAGCGTTCACATCAGCACTATTATTTCATTTCGGGAACCTGATCGGGCCCGACTCGCCGATGAGTCGTACGTCCGCCGTCAAAGACGATGAGGTTTCTTTATGTGTGGTAAAACGCGAGGGCGCGTTCGGTGGTCGGCGAGGAGACTCCTCTCCGCCGCGCTCACCGTGGTGATGGCGGTCGGACTGGCGGTGCTCTCCGCCGAGCAGCACCTGCCGGTCGCCAGGGCAGCCCCGGGGAGCCCGGCCGTGACCCCGCCGTTGGGGTGGAACAGCTGGAACAGCTTCGGCTGTGGGGTGACCGAGTCGTCGGTCCGTCAGGCGGCGGACGCGATGGTCAGTTCGGGGATGCGGGACGCGGGCTACCAGTACGTGGTGGTCGACGACTGCTGGTTCGACCCCCAGCGTGACGGGCAGGGCAACCTGCGAGCGCATCCGACCAAGTTCCCCAGCGGCATGAAGGCCCTCGGTGACTACATCCACGCCCGCGGTCTGAAGTTCGGCATCTACCAGGTGCCCACCGAACGGACCTGTGCCCAGCGGGTCGGCAACCACCCCGGCTCGACCGGCAGCCTCGGCCACGAGGTGCAGGACGCGAACGCGTTCGCGTCCTGGGGCGTGGACTACCTGAAGTACGACTGGTGCTCTCCGGACGGGACGCGGGACCAGCAGGTGGCCCGGTTCACGCTGATGCGCGACGCGCTGCGGGCGACCGGGCGGCCCATCGTCTACAGCATCAACCCGAACAGTTTCCACGCCATCACCGGCGACAAGTACAACTGGGGCGAGGTCGCCGACCTGTGGCGGACCACGGAGGACCTCCTCGACATCTGGCAGAACGGCAACACCAACAGCTACCCCATGGGCGTCGGCAACGTCGTGGACGTCAACGCGCCCCTCGCCGCGCAGGCCGGGCCGACGCACTGGAACGACCCCGACATGCTCGTGGTCGGCCGGCCGGGGCTGACCCTGACCGAGTCACGGGCGCACTTCGCGCTGTGGACGCTGATGGCCGCGCCGTTGATGGCGGGCAACGACATCCGCACGATGTCGGCCGACGTGCGGACGATCCTGACCAACTCGCGGCTGCTCGCGGTGAACCAGGACGCGCTCGGCGCCGGTGGGCGCCGAGTCCGTGACGACGGCAACGTCGAGGTGTTCGCCAAGCCGCTGGCCGACGGGTCGGTCGCGGTCGGCTTGTTCAACCGCGGGAGTGGCACGGCCACCGTCAGCACCACGCCCGCCCAGCTCGGCCTGTCCGGCGGGTCCTTCACGCTCACCGACCTGTGGACCGGGGGCACGTCGACCACGTCCGGGCAGATCAGTGCGAGTGTGCCGGCGCACGGGGTGGCGGCGTACCGAGTGGTCGGTGGCTCGCCGCTCGCCGCGACGACGTCCCGACTGCGTGGGGCGGGCTCGAACCGTTGCCTGGATGTCAACAATGCCTCGACCGCCGGTGGTTCGAACGCGGTGATCTGGGACTGTCACACCGCGGCGAACCAGTCCTGGACCACCTGGGCCGGTGGCGAGATCCGGGTGTTCGGTGACAAGTGCCTTGATGCCAACAACCAGGGCACCACCAACGGAACCCGGGTGATCATCTGGTCCTGCAACGGCCAGAACAACCAGAAGTGGACCCTCAACTCGAACGGATCCATCACGAACACGGGTTCCGGGCTCTGCCTGGACGCCAACGCCGGGGGCACCGCGAACGGAACGACCATGGTCCTGTGGACCTGCAACGGACAAGCCAACCAGCGGTGGTCGCGCGCATGACCCAAGAAGCCAACTCACCCTGCTGAGCCCGGCCGCCGCCCCTCTCTGGGAGCGCTGGGGCGGCGGCCGCCTTTTACGACACCCGAAGCTTCAACGACGAAACGAGGGTTGCGATGAGCAACAGAACATCCGTGCGGCGCGGGCGCATCAGGTCTTTCGCCGCTGTCATCACCACCGCGGGCCTCGCGGCAGCCGGACTCATGCTGTCCGCCACGCCCGCGAGCGCGGCGGACACGCTGGGTGCGGCCGCCGCACAGACCGGCCGGTACTTCGGCGCGGCGGTCGTGCCGAACCTCCTCAACGATGCCAACTACGGCGGCACGCTGAGCCGCGAGTTCAACAGCGTGGTGGCCGAGAACGCGATGAAGTGGGACGCCACCGAGCCCCAGCGGAACCAGTTCAGCTACGGCGGCGGCGACCAGATCGTCAACTACGCCCGCGCCCGCGGTATGACCGTGCGCGGTCACGCCCTGCTCTGGCACGCACAGCAGCCCGGTTGGGCGCAGGGTCTGCAGGGCAGTGACCTGCGTTCGGCGGCAATCAACCACGTCACCCAGGTCGCCACCCACTACCGCGGTCAGATCCACTCGTGGGACGTGGTCAACGAGGCCTTCGCCGACGGCAACAGCGGCGGCCGGCGCGATTCGAACCTGCAGCGCACCGGCAACGACTGGATCGAGGCCGCGTTCCGCGCCGCCCGCACGGCCGACCCCAACGCCAAGCTCTGCTACAACGACTACAACACCGACGGCATCAACGCGAAGAGCACCGGCATCTACAACATGGTGCGGGACTTCAAGGCCCGCGGCGTGCCGATCGACTGCGTCGGTATCCAGAGCCACCTCAGCTCCGGCGCCAACCTCAGCAGCTACCAGGCCAACCTGCAGCGCTTCGCCGACCTCGGCGTCGACCTGCAGATCACCGAGCTCGACGTCGGTGGCTCCGGATCGGGCCAGGCCGACGTGTACCGCCAGGTCACCCAGGCGTGCATGAACGTCGCCCGCTGCACCGGCATCACCACGTGGGGCATCACCGACCGGCACACGTGGCGCCCCCAGGACACGCCGCTGCTGTTCGACACCAACTACCAGAAGAAGCAGGCCTACCAGGCCGTCCTCGACGTGCTCAACGGCGGCGGCCCCGGCCCTGGCCCAGACCCCACGACCACGCCGGTGCGCGCGGTCACCGCGAACAAGTGCCTGGACATCCCCAACTCGACCACCACGAACGGGACCAGGGCGCAGATCTGGGACTGCCACACGGGGAGCAACCAGCAGTGGACCTACTCGTCGGCCAATGAGCTGTCCGTCTACACGGGAAGCTCGCGGCGCTGCCTCGACGCGTCCGGCGCCGGCACCGCCAACGGCACCCAGGTGATCATCTGGACCTGCCACGGCGGCGCCAACCAGAAGTGGAACCGGAACTCGAACGGCACGATCACCAACGCCCAGTCCGGACTGTGCATGGAGGTCGTCGGTTCCTCGACGGCCAACGGCGCACTGGTGCAGCTGTGGTCCTGCAGCAGCGGGACGAACCAGCAATGGGCCTCTCAGTGATTCAGCTACACACGGACGGAGCCTCCCGATGCCGGACCTGACCAGACGGCAGGCAATGCGGCGGCTCGGTGCGGTCGGCGCGGGCGCGATGCTCACGCAAGCCGGGTGGACAGCGACCGCCCGCGCCGACTCGGTCGCCCCCGCGGACGTGCGGGCGGCCGGTGACCTCGCGCTGTGGTACGACGAGTCGGCCGGCGCGGACTGGCTGCGTGCGCTGCCGATCGGCAACGGCCGCCTCGGTGCCATGGTGTTCGGCAACACCGACACCGAACGGTTGCAGCTCAACGAGGACACCGTCTGGGCAGGCGGTCCGCACAACTACGACAACCCGCAGGGTGCCGGCGCTCTCGCGCAGATCCGGCAAATGGTGTTCAACAGCCAGTGGACTCAGGCGCAGGACCGCATCAACCAGACGATGCTCGGCAACCCCGCCGGCCAGCTGGCGTACCAGCCCGTCGGCGACCTGCGGTTGACCCTTCCCGCCGGTGGGGTGTCGGGGTATGAGCGGTGGCTCGACCTGACCACCGCCACGACGGTCGTCACCTATACCGCGAACAACGTGCGGTACCGGCGCGAGGTGTTCGCCAGTGCGCCGGATCAGGTGATCGTCATGCGCCTGACGGCGGAGACGCCGGGTTCGATCTCGTTCACGGCTTCGTTCACCAGCCCGCAGCGGGTGACGGTGTCCAGCCCGGACAGCACGACCATCGGGCTGGACGGTATTTCGGGCACGCACCGGGGGATCGCGGGCACGGTCCGGTTCCTCACGTTGGCGAAGGCGGTGGCCGACGGTGGGAGCACCACCAGCTCCGGCGGCACGCTGCGGGTGACGAACGCCAACAGCGTGACCCTGCTGGTGTCGATCGGTACGAGCTATGTGGACTACCGGACCGTGAACGGCGACTACCAGGGGATCGCGCGAAGACACCTGGGCGCCGCCCCAGCGTTCGACGCGCTCCGAACCCGCCACGTCGCCGACTACCAGGCGTTGTTCGGGCGGGTCACCCTCGACGTCGGCCGCACCCCGGCGGCCGACCAGACCACCGACGTCCGGATCGCCCAGCACAACAGCACCAACGACCCGCAGTTCTCCGCGCTGCTGTTCCAGTACGGCCGATATCTGCTGATCTCGTCGTCACGGCCTGGCACCCAGCCGGCGAACCTGCAGGGCATCTGGAACGACCAGATGGCCCCGTCGTGGGACTCGAAGTACACGATCAACGCGAACCTGCCGATGAACTACTGGCCGACCGACACGACCAACCTCCCCGAGTGCTTCGCGCCGGTGTTCAAGATGATCAGCGACCTCACGGTCACCGGCGCGCGTACGGCCACCTCGCAGTACGGCGCGCGGGGCTGGGTCACCCACCACAACACCGACGGGTGGCGGGGGTCCTCGGTCGTCGACGGGGCGGTCTGGGGCATGTGGCAGACCGGCGGCGCGTGGCTGTCCACGATGATCTGGGACCACTACCGGTTCACCGGTGACGTCGAGTTCCTCCGCGCGAACTACGCGGCCATGAAGGGCTGTGCCCAGTTCTTCCTCGACACCCTGGTGACCGAACCGACCCAGGGGACGCTGGTCACCAACCCGTCCAACTCGCCGGAGTGTCTCCACCACGCGAACGCGAGCGTGTGCGCGGGACCGACCATGGACATGCAGATCCTGCGTGACCTGTTCGACGGCTGCGCGGCCGCCAGCGAGGTGCTCGGGGTGGACGCCGGGTTCCGCGACCAGGTCCGGGCGGCCAGGACCCGGTTGGCGCCGATGAAGGTCGGTTCGCGCGGGAACATCATGGAGTGGCTGCACGACTGGGTGGAGACCGAGCCGAACCACCGGCACATCTCGCACCTGTACGGCCTGCACCCCAGCAACCAGATCACCAGGCGCGGCACGCCGGCACTGTTCACCGCCGCCCGCCGCACCCTCGAGCTGCGTGGGGACGACGGCACCGGCTGGTCACTCGCCTGGAAGATCAACTACTGGGCGCGGATGGAGGAGGGGCGCAAGGCCCATGACCTGGTCCGCCTTCTGGTGCGGACGGACCGGTTGGCGCCCAACATGTTCGACCTGCACCCGCCGTTCCAGATCGACGGCAACTTCGGTGCGACCTCCGGGATCGCGGAGATGCTGCTGCAGAGCCACAACGGCGAGCTGCACGTGCTTCCCGCGCTGCCGCCGGCCTGGCCGGCGGGGCGCGTCACGGGCCTGCGCGGCCGCGGCGGCCACACCGTTGGCGCGGCGTGGGCGAGCGGCGGGATCACCCAGCTGACCGTCACGCCCGACCGGGCCGGCACCGTCCGGGTCCGCAGCCGCATGTTCACCGGCACCTACGAACTGCGCGACACGACGGCCGGAACCGTGGTGACGCCGACGAAGCCGGAGAGCGACCTGGTCGAGTTCACCGTCCAGGCCGGACACACCTACCAGGCCACCGGCCAGGGCGGGTCCGGCTCGGTGGTGGAGACCGGTGTCTACTACCGGCTGGTCGCGGCGCACAGCGGGAAGCTCGCGGACATCAGCGGGGTGTCCACTTCGGCCGGTGCGCTCCTACAACAGTGGCCGGCCACCGGCGGGACCAACCAGCAGTTCGACTTCCTCGACTCCGGCGGTGGCTACTACCGGATCCGGGCGCGGCACAGCGGTCTCGTGCTGCAGGTCGCGAGTGTGAGCACCGGCGCCAACATCACCCAGCAGGCCGACACCGGTGCCACGAGCCAGCAGTGGCAGGTGGTCGACCAGGGCAGTGGCGCGGTCAGCCTCGTCAACCGGCAGAGCGGGCTGGCCATGGACGTGTGGTCGGCGGCGAGCACCGACGGCACCCGCATCTCACAGTGGACGATCACCGGCGCGGCCAACCAACGCTTCCAGCTGCAACGCGTGTAGTGCGACAGCAGAGGAGTTCTGATGTTCAAGCGAGGGTTCATCCTGGGAGCGGCCGCGGCGCTGCTTCTCCTGACCGGGGGTGGTGCGGTCGCCGCGCAGGAGGACGATGTCGGCACGGCCGCGGCGTCCGCCGGCTGCGGGTCGGCGCCCACGTTGGCGAGCGGCAACCACACGATCCAGAGCGGCGGGCAGAACCGCAACTACATCCTGCGGCTCCCCGCGAACTACGACCAGAACCGCCAGTACCGGCTGTTCTTCGGATTCCACTGGCGAGGCGGCACGGCGAACGACGTCGACTCGGGCGGGTCCGACGGGTACAACTGGTCCTACTACGGGCTGCGGCGGCTGGCGGACGGCGCGAGCAACGGCACGATCTTCGTGGCGCCGCAGGGCAACGGCAACGGCTGGGCCAACCCGGGTGGTCAGGACGTGACGCTCACCGACGACATTCTCCGGCAGCTGCAGGCGGGGCTGTGTATCGACACCACGCAGATCTTCGCCGGCGGGTTCAGCTACGGCGGCGGCATGAGCTACTCGCTGGCCTGTTCGAGGGCGAGCGTCTTCCGCGCGGTGGCCGTCTACTCGGGTGCGCAGCTGAGCGGGTGTTCCGGTGGCACCCAGCCGATCGCGTACATGGGCATCCACGGCCTCACCGACAACGTGCTCGGCATCTCCCTCGGCCGGGGTCTGCGGGACACGTTCGTCCGCAACAACGGCTGCACCGCACAGAACCCGCCGGAGCCGGCACAGGGCAGTCGAACGCACATCGTCACCACCTACTCGGGATGCCGAGCCGGGTACCCGGTCACGTGGGCGGCGTTCGACGGCGGACACGGCCCTGGCCCGATCGACGGCGGCGGTGAGGGCTGGCGGACGTGGACCTCGGGCGAGGTGTGGAAGTTCATCACCCAGTTCCAGACCACCGACCCCGACCCCGACCCCGACCCGGATCCCGAGCCGGGCGCCTGCAAGGTCAGCGACAAGGTCAACTCCTGGAACAACGGCCTCACCTCGGAGATCACGATCACCAACACCGGCACCGCTCCGGTGAACGGCTGGTCGCTGGTCTTCACCCTCCCGGCGGGCCAGACGATCACCTCCGGGTGGAACGCGGACTACGCACCCAGGTCGGGGCAGGTGACGGCGAAGAACGTGATGCACAACCTGGGCATCGCGGCCGGCGCGTCGGTCAGTATCGGTTTCCAGGCCACGCACACCGGCAACACCGGTGCGCCAACCTCGTTCACACTGAACGGCGCATCCTGCACCATCGCCTGACACGCATGATGACCACTCCCGTCGGTCATGATGACCACTCCCGTCGCCCATGATGACCGCTGCGGTCGGTACGGCCGTCCGCAGCGGTCATCATGCGTGACCGCAGCGGTCATCGTGCGTGACCGGAGTGGTCATCATGCGTGACCGGAGTGGTCATCATGCGTGACGGGAGTGGTCATCATGGTCAGCCCTTGATGGCGCCGGACGCCAGTCCGCCGACGAGTTGGCGTTCGGCGACCGCGTAGAACGCGAGCGCGGGGACCATGGCGAGCGAGACGTAGGCGAGCACCCGTGCGGTGTCCACCCCGTACTGGCTGTTGAACTGCGTGACGGCGACCGGGATGGTCCACGAGTCCGGGTCGTTGAACACGATCAGCGGCAGCATGAAGTTGTTCCAGCTGGTCACGATCGCGAGCACGGACACGGTGGCGAGCGCCGGACGCGCCATGGGGAGCAGGATTCGCCAGAAGAACCCGAACGGGCCGCAGCCGTCGAGGGTCGCCGACTCCTCCAGCTCCGCCGGGATGGCGCGGAAGAACGCCCGCAGGATGATGATCGTCACCGGCAGCCCGAACGCGGCCTGGGGGAGGATCACCCCGAGCGGGTTGTCCAGCAGGTCCAGCTCGCGCAGCAGCACGTACAGCGGCAGGATCGCGATGGCGAACGGGAACATCAGGCCGATCGCGAACATGGTGGCCAGCAGTTCCCGGCCACGGAAGGCGAAGCGGGCGAACACGTACGCGGCCATGGCCGCCACCGCGACCACCGCGAACGTGCTGGCCACCGCGATGAACGTACTGTTCCACAGCGGACGCCAGAACTCCGGCGAGGTGAGGATGCCGCCGTAGTTCTCGACGACCCACGGGGACGGCAGCCCGAACGGGTTGTTGGAGAGCTGGCCGTTGTCCTTGAACCCGCCGATGATCCCGAACGCGATCGGCACCAGCACGAACAGCCCGATCACGGTGACCAGGAGGTAGCGGAGCACCGCGAGGAGCGGTGCCCCGCGGGTGGTCGCCGGCTTGCGGTTCATCGGCGGTCCTGCATGGTGGTTACGGCTCCCTCGATGTCACGGCGCATCACGAATCGCTGGTACACCAGCGCGAACACCAGGCTGAGCATGAACATGACGACGCTGATCGCGGTGCCGTAGCCGACCTCGGACCGCGCGTAGCCGTACTCGAACATGGTCACGGCCATCGTCTCCGAGCCGTGCACGGGGCCACCTCTGGTGAGCACCCAGACCAGGTCGAACAGCTGGATCGTGCCGATGACCGACAGGAACACGCTGATCCGGATGGTCGGTCCGAGCAGCGGCAGGGTGATGTGGCGGAACACCTGCCACGGCGTCGCACCGTCCACCGTGGCCGCCTCGAGCAGCTCGGCCGGGATGGCCTGCCGCCCGGCGAGGTAGAGGATCATGTGGAAGCCGAAGTACTTCCACGTCATCACGAAGAACAGCGAGTACAGCACGGTCTTCGGGTCGGCGAGCCAACCGCCGAGGGCCTCGAGTCCGATGAGCTCGAGGAGCCGGTTCGCCAGGCCGCGGTTGGGGGAGAAGACCATGGTGAACAGGACGCCGGCGATCACCTCGGACAGCACGAACGGTGCGAAGAACAGCACCCGGAACACCGCCCGCCCGCGGAAGCGCTGGTGGAGCAGCAAAGCGATGCCGAGTGCGAGCGGCAGCTGGATGACCAGTGTCAGCACGATGAGAATCAGGCCGCGGCGCAGGTCGCCGAGGAACACCGGGTCGGCGATCAGACGGGTGAAGTTGTCGAACCCGATGAAGTCGGTCGGCGGGCCGCCCAGGCCGTTCCACTTGAACGTGCTGGTGTACATGGCGATCAGGATCGGCGCGAGCACCAGCAGGCCGAACAGCACCACGGCGGGCAGCAGGAACAACGCGATGGCCCACAACCGGTTCCTGCCGTGGGCGGACCGGACCCGCTTCTCCTCGGGTCCGGTCCGGTGCTGTTCCCGCTGGATCTGTTGTGCGCTAAGCATTCTGCGCGGACTCGGTGACGGCGGCCGCGACGTCTTGCGCGCTCATCTCGCCCGCCATCAGGGCCGCGACGCTGTCGTTCACCGTCTGTCCGACGGACGGCGCGTACGCCTGGTCCAGGTACAGCTGGAATCCGGTCGCCTCGGCCACCGTGTCCGCCACCACCCGCTGGTTCGCGTCGGTGATCGCGTCCTCGGCGCCCTCGACCACCGGCAGGAGCGCGCCGGTGGCCACCGCCGTGCGGTGGTTTTCCACCGTCATCAGGAACTTCAGGAAGTCGACCGCTTCGGGTGGCGCATCGCGGCCGATGGCGAACCCGCCGCCGCCACCCATGATGTCGGTAGTCAACCCGCGGCCGTCGTCGACCGCCGGGAACGAGAAGAACGCGACGTCATCGCCCAGCCCCTTGCCCGACTGCTCAAGCTGCTGGCTCGGCGCCCATTGTCCCATCAGCTCCATGGCGGCCTGACCGTTGCCCATGATCGCCGCCTGCCCGTCCGGGCCGTCGTAGTTGGCGCCGAGGAAGCCGTTCTGGAACGGTTGCAGGTCGACGAGTTCCTTGAGCAGCGCGCCGGCCTGGACGAACTCCTCGCCACTGAAGTCCTTGTCGGCCTCGGCCTTCTTGAGCCCGTCGACACCCGCGACCCGCATGGCCAGATAGGTCCAGTAGTAGTGACCCGGCCACTTGGCGCCGCCGGCGAGCGCGATCGGCGTGACACCCGAGGACTTGAGCGCCCGCACGGCGTCGAGGAAGTCCGCCCACGTCTCCGGCGGCGCGGTGATGCCGGCCTGCGTGAACAGCGTCTTGTTGTACCAGAAGCCCACCATGCCCATGTCGTTCGGCACGGCGTAGGTCTTGCCGTCGACCTGGTACGGCTCGATCGAGATGGGCACCAGCGTGTCCTGTAATGACCGGACGTCCGCGCTGATGTCCTTGACCAGCCCCGCCTCGACCTGCTGGCGCAGCACTCCACCGCCCCAGGTGTGGAAGATGTCCGGCGCCTCACCGGACTGGGTCACCGTGGTCAGCCGCGCCTTGAACGCCTCGTTCTCGATCGGCTGGACGTCGAACGTGACACCGGAGTTGTCGCGCTGGTACCGCTCCGCCATGTCCGCCCAGACGGGCAGCATCGGGTCCACGTTCGCGATGTGCCACCAGCTGATGGCGTCGCCGTCCCCGGCCTCGTCGTCGCCGCACGCGCTGAGCGCGAGCGCGGCGACGCCGAGCGTCCCGAGAAATGTTCTACGAGAAAGCGAAATAGCCTCGATCATTACTGCTCCTTGACTCCGAAACTTTCGGGGCCGGATCATGATTGGGGCTATCAACGCTATCGCGTGCTCTGTTTGCGTCCAAGAGATAAGAGCAGGTAATTCAAAGAAATTGATCGACTACGGCCACCGAAAGTTTCGGCGTCAGACCGGCACCTTCGACATTTCCAGCACCTGCATGAACGCGCGTGACCACTCCGGCAGATCCGGCCAGCCCCGGCACGACACCATGGCGCCGTCCACCACGTCCGGCCCGTCGACGAACATCGCGCCGGCGAGTTCCATGTCCGTCTTCAGCGGCGGGAAGGCCGCCGTGGTGCGCCCGCGCAGGAGTCCCAGCGCGGCCGGCACCTGCGGGCCGTGGCAGATGGTGCCGACCGGGAGCCCCTTGTCGAAGAAGTGCCGGACGATGCTCGCCACGTCCGGGTCCGTGCGGATGTACTCCGGGGCGCGGCCGCCCGGGATGACGAGTCCGTCGTAGTCCTCGGGGACCACGTCGGCGAATGCCAGGTCGACCGGCAGGAGGTGACCGGGTTTCTCGGTGTAGGCGTCGCAGTCCGGCTCGAAGTCGTGCACCACCAGCTTCACCGGGCGGGTGGTCGGCGCGGTCACCACCGCCTCGTGCCCACCCTCCCGCAGGCGGAACACGGGATACATGGAGTCCAGTTCCTCCGCGGCGTCGCCGGTCAGTATCAGCACGCGTGCCATGTTGTTCCTTTCACGATCAGGAGAGTGTCCAGCGCTGGTTCGTGCCACCGTGGCAGCTCCAGATTATGAGCTGGGTGCCGTTGGCCGTGCTACCGCCGTTGGCGTCGAGGCACCTGCCGGAGTTGGTCAGTGACCCGTTCGCGCCGGTGGTCCAGTTCTGCCCGGCACCGCCGTTACAGGTGGACAGCTGGACGTTGGCCCCGTTGTTCGTGCCGGTGGCGGTCATGCACTTGCCCAGCGCGCGCAAGGTGTTGCCTTCGCGGGTCCACTGCTGGTTGGTGCCACCGGTGCAGGTCCAGAGCTGGATCTTCGTGCCGTCCGCGGAGCTGGCGCCACTGACGTCGACGCACTTGCTGGCCGCGCCCACGATCGGACCCGGGGTGGGTGAGATGACGCCCAGTTCCTTGATCCGGATGTTGCGGAAAGAGACGTCGTCGCCGGTGCCGTGGTTCTGGATACCGATGTGGCCGGAGGTCAACGAGCGAGCCGGTTCGGTGTTGGTGAAGTCGTTGATCTTCACCCCGTTCAGGAACACCTGCAGGCGCTCGCCCTCGACGAGCAGCTCGTAGGTGTTCCATTCGCCGGGCGGGTTGAGTGCGGCGTCGCGGGCGGCCTGGTCGGCGGCTTTGAAGCCGTAGACCGAGCCGGTGGTCTTGTCCGCCGTGTCGGTGGCGTCGATCTGTACCTCGTGGCCGTTGGCCAGGGCCGAGTTCGGATCGCTGCCCGCCGGGAACCCGATGACCACCCCGGAGTTGTCGTCACCGGGCATCATCCAGTCCAGCTTGAGGGAGTAGGAGCGGTACTCCTTGGCGCTGTACCAGAGCATGCCCATGCCGCCCGTGGAGGTCAGCGTGCCGTTGCTGTTCGTGAAACTGCCGGGACCGGTCTGGGACCAGCCGGTGGTCGAGCCGTTGTAGAGGGTGGTGTAGCCGGTCTCGGGCCGGCAGTCGGCCTTGGTCCGGTTGGCCGCGTACCGGATGCCGCCGAGGATCATCGACCGGAATGCCGGTTCGGCGTAGGTGGCCTGGGTGTGGCCGTTTCCGGTGTAGAACGACCGCCCACTTTGGACGTTCTTGCACCAGGTGATCGGGTGATCGCCGCCCATGGACCCACCGGAGTACGTCGACTCGTCCAACGTGGCGAGGACTTTGGCCGTGGTGCGGGGGTTGGTGCGGAAGTTGTACCACTCGTCGGTGCGGACCACGGTTTGGCCGAGATGCGCGGTGGCCGCGTGTGCCCGGCTCTCGACTCGCCCGGTGGCTTGCTGGATGGCCGGGTGCGAGACGAAGTACGCGCCGACCAACTCGCCGTAGAACGGCCAGTCATGCTCGGTGTCGGCCGCCGAGTGGATGCCGGCGTATCCGCCGCCGCCCCGGATGTAGGACTCGAGCGCCGTCTGCTGGGTGGCGTTGAGTACGTCGCCGGTGGTGTTGAGGAAGACCACCGCCTCGAACTGGGCCAGGTTGCTGGTGCTGAACGCGTTCGCGTCCTCGGTCGCGGTCACCGTGAAGCTGTTGGCCGCACCCAGCTCCCGGATCATCGCGATGCCTTGCGGGATGGAGTCGTGCCGGAAGCCCGCGGTCTTGGAGAACACCAGCACGTCATACGGCGCGTCGGCGGCGCTGGCGGGTGGACCGGAACCTATCGCCGTGGCGACGAGCGCGGCGGCGGTCACGCCGAGCGCACGTCTGGTGAACGAGTGCTTCATCTCAGCCTCCGTGGGAGTGCGCCGAAGCAGGGTCGCTGCCGTGCGGGTGGGGTTGGTGCGGGTGAGATTGGTGCGCCTGGCTCATGAGGAGATTCCATCTCTGGTTGGTGGCACCGGAGCACGTCCAGATGATCAGCTGAGTGCCGTCGGCCGAGCTGGCGCCGTTGGCGTCCAGGCACTTGGTGCCGTTGCGGATGGTGCCGTCGGGCTGCACGGACCAGTTCTGTGCCGCGCTGCCGTTGCAGGTCGACAGCTGCACCAGGCTGCCGTCCGCGGTGCCCGTGGCGGTCATGCACTTGCTCAGCGACCGCAGCGTGCTCCCGCTGACCGTCCATTGCTGGTTGGTGCCGGTGGTGCAGGTCCACAGCTGGATCTTGGTGCCGTCGGCACTGCTCGCGCCGCTGACGTCGACGCATTTGCCGCCGAGACCGGTGATCCGCGTGGTGCCGCCGTTCGCCGGCGGCGTGCCCAACGTGAACGAGTCCAGGTCGAACAGGAAGCCGCTGCCGCCGGAGAACGTCAGGTACAGCGTGATGGTTCCGGCCGGAACGCCGGCCAGGGTGGTGGAGACGTTTGTGAAGGTGTCCCAGCCGCCGGTCACCGGCACGGCGACGGAGCCGAGCACGGTCCCGGTCGGCGATCCGGCCCGCACGGACAGGGTCCCGCCGGAGCCGCCGGAGGACACCCGGGCGGTGAACCGGGTTTCCGTGCCGAGTGCGTAGGGCTGGAACGCGATCCAGTCGCCGTTGTGGATGTCGCCGACCGTTCGCCCACCCTCGGCGGGCGTCTTGTCGAACAGGGCGGTGCCCGACTGGGTGCCGCGGTGCTCGGCCTGACGGTGCCGGGGCTGCAGGACGTGCTCCGCGGTTGTCGTCAGCGCCGGCACGCCGTTGGCGCCGGCGTCGGTGTACTCGGCGATGAAGCCCGCGTACAGGTTCGCCGCCGTGTCGTGCTCACCGTCCTTCGAGATCGGCATCGTTCCCGTACAGCCGTTGAGCACGGTGAGCTCGTGGCCGTGGTCGTCGTGGCCGAGCTTGTAGGTCAGCTTCACCCGGCTGCAGTCGATCGTCGGGTCCTCGGGGTCGGTCACGTTGATCGTGTACGGCACCCCGTCGCCGAAGTTGAACAGGGTCCCCTGGACCGGCGTGGTCAGGGTGACCGTGGGTGCGGTGTTGCCCACCGTGATCACCACGTTCGCGGTGGCGGGGCGGCCGGCGCCGTCGGTCACCGTGAGGCTGGCCGTGTACTGGCCGTTGCTCGTGTAGGTGTGGCTCGGGTTCGCCGAGGTGGACGTGCTCCCGTCCCCGAAGTTCCAGTTGTACGAGAGCGCGGTGCCCTCCGGGTCCGACGAGCCGGACGACGAGAAGGTGACCGCCAGCGGCGCGTGTCCGGACGTGCGGTTGGCGGCTGCTCGTGCGATCGGCGCCTGGTTGCCGGCCGGGTTGTGCTCGATGCGGTAGAGCGCCGAGTCGGCGCTGCCGGCACCCCAGCCGCTGCCGTAGTCCAGCACGTACAGCGCGCCGTCCGGACCGAACGCGGTGTCCATGACCTGGGTGCCGCGCCACGGGAACTCGTTGATCTGCCCGGGGGAGCCGTCCGCGTTGACGTCGACCACCTTCAGCCAGCGCCTGCCGAACTCGGACAGGAAGACGTGCCCGTCCAGCGCGGCGGGGAACTTGACGGTCGACGGGTTCGACGCGTCGTAGCGGTACACCACACCGCCCATCGGGGACTCGGAGCCGCAGCCGAACGCCGAGACCGAGCAGTTGTCGTAGTTGATCCACGCCGCGCGGGCGGCCGGCAGGGTGGTCTGCCCGGTGTTGTTGCGGGAGTTGTTGACCGGCGCCGCGCAGTTGAACCGGCTCCCGGACGGCCCGGACGGGAACGTGTAGTCCACATAGGTCTCGGCGCTGGTGTTCTTGCCGGTGCAGTACGGCCAGCCGTAGTTCCCGGCCGAGGTGATCCGGTTGAACTCCACCTGCCCGCCGGGCCCTCTGCTGTTGTTCGCCGAGCCCGCGTCCGGCCCGTAGTCACCGAGGTAGAGCGTCCCGGTGGCCTTGTCCACGCCGAAGCGGAACGGGTTGCGCAGGCCCATCGCGTAGATCTCGGGCCGGGTGTTCGCGGTGCCGGGCGGGAACAGGTTGCCGGCCGGGTTCGTGTACGTCCCGTTGGCGTTCACCTTGATCCGCAGCACCTTGCCGCGCAGGTCGTTCGTGTTGCCCGCGCTGCGTTGCGCGTCGTAGGCGGGGTTGCGGTCGGCGCGCTCGTCGATCGGGGTGTAGCCGGCCGAGTCGAACGGGTTGGTGTCGTCGCCCGTGGACAGGTAGAGGTTGCCGGCCGCGTCGAAGTCGATGTCGCCGCCGACGTGGCAGCACATGCCCCGGCTGGTCGGCACGTCGAGCACGGTCACCTGGCTGGCCATGTTCAGCGTGAAGTCGGCGTTCAGGGTGAACCGGGACAGCCGGTTCACACCGTTCCACGCGGAGAAGTTCGTGCCGTTGGCCGGCGCGTCACCGCCCGGAGTGGACAGTGGGGGCGCGTAGAAGAGGTAGATGAACCGGTTGGTGGCGAAGCCAGGGTCCACGCCGACGCCCTGCAGGCCCTCCTCGTCGTGGGTGTAGACGGGCAGGGTGCCGATCGCGCTGGTGACGCCCGTGGCGGTGGTCCTGCGCAGCGTCCCGTTGCGCGCGGTGTGTACCACCGAGCGGTCCGGCAGCACGGCCATCGACATGGGCTCGCCGAGCTCGCCGACGCCGCGCGCCAGCTCGACCTGTTGGAAGTCGGCCGGGTTCACCGCGTGCGCCACCGCCGGCGCCGCCGAGGTGAACACCGGCACGGTGACGCTCGCCGCGATCAGCGCGGCCGCCACGAGCAGTTTCTTCACGCCCACTCTTCTCACGCCTTCTCCAGTCACGAGGGCACGGTCCAGCGCTGGTTGGCGCCGCCGTGGCAGGTCCAGATGATCAGTTGGGTGCCGTCGGCGGTGCTGGCGCCGTTGGCGTCCAGGCACTTGCCGGAGTTGGTCAGCGACCCGTTCGCGCCGGCGGTCCAGTTCTGCCCGGCTCCGCCGTTGCAGGTGGACAGTTGGACGAGGGCGCCGTCCGCGGTGCCATTGGCCGTCATGCATTTGTCGAACGCCCGCAGCGTGTTCCCGCTGCGGGTCCACTGCTGATTGGTGCCGCCGCTGCAGGTCCAGAGCTGGATCTTGGTGCCGTCGGCGGTGCTGGAACCGTTGACATCGACGCATTTGCTGCCGGCACCGGTGATCGGGCCGCCGGTGCTGGTGGCGGGGGTGCCCACGCCGGGTCCGACGAACGTCATCGAGTCCAGGTCGAACGCGTTGTTCGCGGAGGACTTGAACACCACGAACAACTCGACCGTGCCGGCCGGCCGCGTCACGGTCACCGGCGCCAGGCTCGCGTAGTTGTCCCACCCACCCGTGCTGCCCACGGTCGCCGTGGCCACCAGCTGTCCGGTGGGCGAGCCGGCGCGCAGCTCGATCGTGCCGCCCGGGCCGGGGGAGGACACCCGGAACGAGACCTGGTTGATGTTGGTCAGGTTCATGGGCGTGAACGAGATCCAGTCGTTGTTGCTGATGTCCCCGATGCGCGCGCCGGCCTCCGCGCCGGCCTGGGACACGACCCGGATGCCGGACGAGCCGGTGAAGTGCTCGGCCTGCTTGTGTTTGGGCTGCAACAGAACCTGGGCGCGTCCGGTCAACGCGGGCACGCCGGTGGCGCCGCCGTCGGTGTACACGGCGTCGGCCACGTAGAACAGGTTCGCGTCCGCTCCGTGGCCCCCGTCCGAGCCGGTCGTGATCGTCCCCGAGCAGCCGGTCCTCGGGTCCAGCGGGTGCGCGTGCCCGTCGTGGCCGAGCGCCGGGGTGGTGACCACCCGGGCGCAGTCGATCGTCGCGTCCTCTGGGTCGGTGACGGTCACGCCGTACGGCACGGTGTCCCCGAAGGCGAACATCCCGCCGTGTGCGGGCCCGGTGAACCGGACCGTCGGCGCGGTGTTGCCGGAGGTCACCGCCAGGTTGGCCACGCCGGTCCGTCCGTTCGTGGCGGTCACCGTGAGCTGCGCGTTGAACTGGCCGCGCGTGGTGTAGGTGTGCGACGGGTTGGCGGCCGTGGACGTGCCGCCGTCGCCGAAGGTCCACCGGTAGGTCAGCGCGCCGCCTGCCGGGTCGGACGATCCGGCGCTGGAGAAGCTCACGGCCAGCGGCGTGCCACCGGACGACGGGGTGGCGGTCGCGCGGGCGATCGGGGCGCGGTCGCCGGAGATGTAGTCGATCCGGGAGAGCGCGGAGTCGGGGTTGTCCCGGCCGAACCCGGTGCCCCACTCCAGCAGGTAGAGCGAGCCGTCCGGACCGAACTTGGCGTCCATCGGCGACTTGAAGGCCAGGTTGGCCAGGAACCTGTTTATCTTCAACAGGTTCCCCGAGCCGTCGAGCCGGAACTCGTGCATCGTGTTGCGTGTCCACTCGCCGAAGAACGCCGTCTTGTCGAAGTACTGCGGGAACTTGGTGGGCGACGGGTTGTTCGGGTCGTAGTGGTACACGGGGAAGGCCATCGGGGCTTCGCCGCCGCTACCCATCTCGGGGAAGGCGTTGCCGTTGCTGCCGGCGCCGTACCAGACGGCGGCCGCTCGGGCCGCGGGCAGGCTGGTGAGCCCGGTGTTGTTGGGGGAGGTGTTGACCGGCGCGGCGCAGTTGAACTTGGCGCCGGAGGTGTTGTTCGCGAAGTTGAAGTCGTTGAACGGGATGTTGTTCGCGACGCAGTACGGCCAGCCGTAGAAACCGGGGGACTCGATCACGTTCCACTCGACCAGTCCGCCGGGACCGCGGTTGGCGTTGTCGGCGCCCGCGTCCGGGCCGTAGTCGGCCACGTAGATCGTGCCGTCGGTGTCCACGGTGAACCGGAACGGGTTGCGGAAGCCCATGGCGTAGATCTCCGCCCGGGTCTGCGCGGTGCCGGGCGCGAACATGTTGCCGCTCGGGACCGTGTAGGTGCCGTTCGACTCCGGGTGGATGCGCAGGATCTTGCCGCGCAGGTCATTGGTGTTGGCCGAGGTCTTCTGCGCGTCGAACAGGGTGCGCCCTGATCGCTCGTCGATCGGCGTGTAGCCGCTGGACTCGTGCGGGTTGGTGTCGTCGCCGACACCGACGTAGAGGTTCCCGCCCGGCCCGAACGTGAGGTAGCCGCCCGTGTGACCGGGCTCGGACTGCCGCGCGGCCGGGAAGGACAGCAGCACCTGCTCGCTGCCGGACACCAGCGAGTCGCCGCTGATCGTGAAGCGCGACACCCGGTTGACCTCCTGCGAACCGGCGGGGGAGTAGAACAGGTAGACCCAGCCGTTGGTGGCGAAGTTCGGGTCGAGCGCCACACCGGCCAGGCCGTCCTCGCCGCCGGCGTAGACGGAGAGCGTGCCGGCCGTGACCGTGCTGTTGGTGCTCGGCTTGTAGACCTTCAGCTGCCCGCCGTACTGGGTGTAGAACACCCGGCCGTCCGGTGCGATGTCGAGCGTGCCGGGCGCCACCGTATTGGTGTCCAGTTCGACCCTGTCGTAGTTCGTCCACACGGTCGGGCCGCAGTCGGCCGGGGCGGTGCCGGCGGCGGACCGCACGCCGCCGAGGATGTGCGAGCGGAGCAGGGGTTCGGAGTACGCGGAGGACTGGTGCCCCATGGCCGTCGCCCACAGCCGGCCGCCCTCGATGTTGCGGCACCAGGAGATCGGGTGGTCGTGGCCCATGCCGGACGAGCCGGGGTTGTAGGTCGTCTCGTCGGCGGTGACCAGCACGTGCACGTCACCGCGGGCGCTGCGGTTGAAGTTGTACCACTCCTCGGTGCGGTTCCACCGATGCGGAAGTCCTTGCGAGGACGGGTGCGCCTGGTCGGCGACCTTCGCCGTGCCGGCCACGATGGCCGAGTGCTGGGTCATGGTCATCCCGAGCACCTGGTCCCACCACGGGAACTCGGCCTCGATGTTCATATCCGTCGCGTTGTGGATCGCGACGATGCCGCCGCCGCCCCGCAGGTAGTTCTGGAACGCCGTCCGCTGCGCCGCCGTCGTCCAGACCATGCCGGAGGTCTGGAACATGATGACGACGTCGTAGGTGGACAGTGAGGCGTCGGTGAAGACGGCCGAGTCCTCGGTGTGCGTGAGCTGCCAACTGTTCTCGGTGGCCATCTGCTGGAACATCGCGACGCCGGCCGGGATGGAGTCGTGGCGGAAGCCCGTGGTCTTGGTGAACAGCAGTACTTTCTCGCCGGCCGCCGGGGCGGCGGGGGTGGTGGACGCGGTCAGCATGCTCACCAGCAGGACGCAGGCGAGCGCGGTCAGGAACTTGCCGAGTGCGAATCGCACGGGGGCCTCCGAAGGCAGGGGAGAGGCAATCGCGTGGAGCCGGGTTCAGATCTGCTCGCTCACCTCCATTGGGAGCGCTCCCAGCCCGCTACGCGATTGTCGCCTGCCGATACTCGAGAAGGAGGGCCGCGACAGTCCGAGGGACCACTGTGTTCGGACTCGAGAGTGTTACCAGGCGTGTTGCCCGGATCACACCATAGCTGGCTGTTGACGGGAGTAGTCAAGAGTGGACGGCAGATAAGTACGACTTATTCGAGCTGATCATGTGTTCCGGTAGCATCTCCCTGCATGGTGGAGGTCCAGTCACATTCCTCGTACCGGCCCGGGTACGAGGTGATCGCCGAGCGGATTCTCCAGCTCATCGCCGAGTCGGAGCTGCGGCCGGGGGACCGGATGCCGACCGAGAAAGAGCTGGCCACGCGGCTGGAGACCAGTCGCGGCATGGTCCGCGAGGCGGTCAAGATCCTCTCGGCCATCGGGCGGGTCCGGGCGCACAAGGGCCGCGGCCTCTACGTGGCCGACGACAACGGGATGCTCGGTTCCACCCGCTGGGGCGGTTTCTTCCTGCCGACCGACCTCGACCACGTGTACATGCTGTTCGAGTTCCGCCGCGTCCAGGAGGTCGCCGCGAGCAGGCTCGCCGCGACCAACGCCACCCCGGCCGAGCTGCGCGCGATCGAGGCGGCGGTCGAGGTCTGCAGGCAGGGGCACGTGACCGGGGAGGCGGCCTTGTTCGAGCGCGGTGACGACGACTTCCACCTCGCGGTCGCCATCGCTTCGCACAACCAGTTCCTGGTGGCGTCCGTGCGCGAGGCGCGCGCCCTGCAGCGCCAGTCCAGCACGATCGGCCTGCACGGCACGGTCGGCGGGCACGCGGCGGAGGCGGTCGAGGAGCATTCGGCCATCCACCTGGCGATCCGCGACGGGAAGCCGGACGAGGCGGCCGCGGCCGCCGGCGTGCACCTGGACAACACCCTCGAGGACTACCGCCGCGAGATCCAGCGCCGCCTCTTCGGCTGAGAGCTCGCCGCGTTAGCGTTAACATTCTTGCTCCTGCCTGTTGACCCGAGTGTGCACGCGGTGCTTTCATGTGAACTGCGAGTTAACGTCTCCGCTTGGGATTCCTCGGATGTGAGCGCCCTCCGCTGGTGCCGCCGACTCGTGTTTGCGCTAACACCACTCGTCACCCGAACTGGGGAGCGCGCCGGACATGGTCTTCACGAGACGCAGGCCCGGTCGGCTGACCGGAATAGTGACCCTGATGGTGGCCGCGCTGCTGAGCGCCGCCGCGATGGCCGTCAACCCGGCGCCGAGCGCGGCGGCGACCGTGGACCCGAGCGCGTGGTACGTGCTGGTGAACCGCAACAGTGGCAAGGCCCTGGACGTCTACAACCTCGCCACGACCGACGGTGGGCGGATCGCGCAGTGGGCCCGCAACGACGGCGCGAACCAGCAGTGGCAGTTCGTCGATTCCGGCGGCGGCTACTACCGGCTGAAGTCCCGCCACTCCGGCAAGGTCCTCGACGTCCACAACTTCTCCACGGCCGACGGCGGCGCGATCGTGCAGTGGGCCGACGGGAACGGGACCAACCAGCAGTTCCGGCTGGCCGACTCCGACGGCGGCCACGTCCGGCTGGTCAACCGCAACAGCGGCAAGGCCGTCGAGGTACAGAACTCGTCCACTTCGGACGGTGCGAACATCGTGCAGTACACCGACCATGGTGGCGCGAACCAGCAGTGGCAGCTGGTCCGGGTCGACGGCGGTCAGCAGCCGGCCGACCAGTTCACGAACCCCGTGGTGTGGCAGGACTTCGCCGACGTTGAGGTGATCCGGGTCGGCGAGGTGTACTACATGACCGCGTCGACCATGCACTACTCGCCGGGCGCGCCGATCCTGCGGTCCTACGACCTGGTCAACTGGGAGTTCGCCGGCCACTCGGTGCCGTCGCTGGACTTCGGCACGAAGTACGACCTGACGGGCGGTCAACGCGCCTACGTCAAAGGCATCTGGGCATCGACGCTGGCGTACCGGCCGAGCAACCGGACCTACTACTGGGCGGGCTGCATCGAGTTCAACGACACGTTCATCTACACCGCGTCCGGTGTGGAAGGCCCGTGGAACCGGCACGCCCAGATCGACAACTGCTACTACGACGCGGGCATGCTGATCGACGACAACGACACCATGTACGTCGCCTACGGCAACACCACGATCAGCGTGGCCCAGCTCTCCGCCGACGGCCGCAGCCAGGTCCGCGCGCAGCAGGTCTTCCAGACCCCGTCGAACATCGGGACGCTGGAGGGCGCCCGGTTCTACAAGCGCAATGGCAGCTACTACATCTGGCTGACCCGCCCGGCCAACGGGCAGTACGTGCTCAAGTCCGACAACGGCCCGTTCGGCCCGTACACCGTGCGCCAGGTCCTGCTCGACCTGCCCGGCCCGATCAGCGGCGGCGGCGTGCCGCACCAGGGCGGGCTCGTCCAGCTGCCCAACGGTTCCTGGTACTACATGGCCTTCGTCGACGCCTACCCCGGCGGCCGGGTGCCCGCGCTCGCGCCGATCACCTGGACGGCCGACGGCTGGCCGGTGCTGCAGACGGTCAACGGCCGGTGGGGCGTGAACTACCCGTTGCCGCTGCCGGCCCGGCCGGTGAAACCGCTCATCGGCACGGACACCTTCGCCGGCACCGCTCTCGGCCCGCAGTGGGAGTGGAACCACGACCCGGACACCAGCCGGTACGCGGTGAACAACGGCCTGACCCTGCAGACGGCGACCGTCACCAACGACCTGTACGCGGCCCGCAACACCCTCACCCACCGCATCCAGGGTCCCACCTCCACGGCGACCATCGAACTCGACCACGGCGCGATGCGCGACGGTGACCGGGCCGGGCTCGCCATGCTGCGCCAGTCCTCGGCCTGGGTCGGCGTCAAGCGCGACAACGGCACCACCCGAGTCGTGATGACGAACGGTCTGGCCATGGACGGCAACTGGAACACCACGAACACCGGCACCGAGGTGGCGAGCGCGGCGATCACGGGCAGCAGGATCTGGCTCCGGGTCAACGCCGACATCCGACCCGGCTCCGGCAGGCAGGCCCGCTTCTCCTACAGCACCGACGGAACCACCTTCACCCCGCTCGGCAGCGCGCTGACGCTGAACAACACCTGGCAGTTCTTCATGGGCTACCGCTTCGGGATCTTCAACTACGCCACGCAGTCCCTCGGTGGCGCGGTGACCGTACGCCGCTTCGACCTCACCACGCCCTAGCAATGCCAGGAACGACGCCTTCCTGACGTTGAGTGTCAGCAACGACGCCTTCCAGGCATTCGACGGCCGAACCGTTTTGGGAGCCAGCCATGTCCTCCTTCAGTCGCCGCCGGGTTCTGCAGGCGGCGGGGGTCGCCGCCGTCGCGACCGCGATGCCCACCGTCCTCAGTGGATCCGCCGAGGCGTCGGTGGCCCCGGTGCGGCCGGATCTCGGTGTCACGGCCCATCCCTTCGACCTGGGGCAGGTCCGGCTGACGGCGGGCCGATGGCTGGACAACCAGAACCGGACGCTGTCGTACCTGCGGTTCGTGAACACCGACCGGCTGCTGTACAACTTCCGGGCCAACCACCGGCTGGCCACGAACGGCGCGCAGGCGCTGGGCGGGTGGGAGGCGCCGGACTTCCCGTTCCGCACGCACAGCCAGGGGCACTTCCTGACCGCGTGGGCCTACGCCTACGCCGTGCTCGGCGACACCACCTGCCGCGACCGGGCCAACTATCTGGTGGCCGAGTTGGCCAAGTGCCAGGCGAACAACGCGGCCGCCGGGTTCAACACCGGCTACCTGTCGGGCTTCCCGGAGGCCGACTTCGACGCCATGGAGGCCGGCTCGCCGCGGTCGGTGTCGTGGTACTCGCTGCACAAGACCCTGGCCGGCCTGCTCGACGTGTGGCGCTACCTAGGCAGTACCCAGGCCAGGGACGTGCTGCTGCGGTTCGCCGGCTGGGTGGACTGGCGCACCGGCAGGCTGTCCTACAGCACCATGCAACGCGTGCTGGGCACCGAGTTCGGTGGTATGAACGCCGTGTTGACCGACCTGTACCAGCAGACGGGCGACGCCCGGTGGCTCGCGGCGGCGCAGCGGTTCGACCACGCCGCCGTGTTCGACCCGCTGGCCGCGCGGCAGGACCGGCTGAACGGCCTGCACGCCAACACCCAGGTGCCCAAGTGGGTGGGCGCGGCCCGCGAGTACAAGGCGACCGGCACCACCCGCTACCGCGACATCGCCGTCAACGCGTGGGACATCACGGTCGGCGCGCACACCTACGTCATCGGCGGCAACAGCCAGGCCGAGCACTTCCGCGCCCCCAACGCGATCGCCGCGCACCTGCGGACCGACACGGCGGAGGCGTGCAATACCTACAACATGCTCAAGCTCACCCGCGAGCTGTGGCTGCTCGACAACCGAGTGTCCTATTTCGACTACTACGAGCGGGCGCTGCTCAACCACCTGATCGGCCAGCAGAACCCGGCCGACGGGCACGGGCACATCTGCTACTTCACCGGCCTCAACCCCGGCCACCGCCGCGGGACCCAGGGACCGGCGTGGGGCGGTGGCACCTGGAGCACCGACTACACCACGTTCTGGTGCTGCCAGGGCACCGGAATCGAGACGAACACCAAGCTCGCCGACTCCATCTACTTCCACAACGGCACCACGCTGACCGTGAACCTGTTCACCCCGTCGGTGCTGACCTGGACGGAGCGCGGGATCACGGTCACCCAGACGACCACCTACCCGGCCTCGGACACCACGACGCTGACCGTCACCGGCAATGTGGGCGGCTCGTGGACCATGCGGGTGCGTATCCCCGCGTGGACGAGCGGCGCGACCGTGAGTGTCAATGGTGTCAACGCCGTTGCCGCCACGCCCGGCACCTACGCCAACCTGACCCGGTCGTGGACCTCCGGCGACGTGGTCACCGTGCGGCTCCCCATGCGGGTGGTCACGCAGCCGGCCAACGACAACCCCGGCGTCGTGGCCATCACCTACGGCCCGGTGGTCCTGGCCGGCAACTACGGCAACGCGTCGCTGTCCGCACCGCCGTCCCTGAACGTCAACTCGATCACCCGCACCAGCACCTCGTCACTGGCGTTCACCGCGACCGCCAACGGCGCGACCGTCAACCTCGGCGCGTTCCACGACGCCCACGGCCACAACTACACCGTCTACTGGAACACCGGAGCTGCCGCCGGGCACCGGCTGGTCAACGTGGCCAGCGGGCTCGTGCTCGGCGTGCAGAACATGTCCACATCGGACGGTGGGCTCGCCGTCCAGTGGCACGACACCGGGACCGCCGACCACACCTGGGTCATGGTGCCGGACGGGAACGCGGTCCGGCTGCGCAACGCCCACAGCGGCAAGGTGCTCGGCGTGGAGAACATGTCCACGGCCGACAACGCCAGGGTTCTCCAGTGGAGCGACAACGGCACGGCCGACCACCGCTGGACGGTCGTCGACAACGGCGACGGCACCTACAAGCTCCGCAACGCCAACAGTTCGAAACTGCTCGGCATCCTGAACGGGTCCACCACGGCGGGTGCGCAGGCCGTCCAGGACTCCGACAACGGCAGCACCGACAACCGGTGGCGGTTCGTGTAACGGCAGCCTCACATCCGGGATTTCAACACGTCGACCTCGCAGCCGGCCGAGAACGGGTCGAAGCCGTGCTCGACCAGCCAGCGGATCGCCTGCAGGCTGCGCAACGACCACCACGCGCGGATCACGTCGAGGTCGGCATCGGTGCCGTAGCCGGCGAGGACGTCGTCGAGGTGCTCCTCGTGTCCGAGCGTGAGGATGGCGAGGTCGAACAGGGCGTCGCCCTGGGCCGCCTCGGACCAGTCGATCACGCCGGTGATCTCGTCACCGTCGACGAACACGTGGGCCACCTGCAGGTCGCCGTGCGTGAACACCGGTGTCCACGGGCGGAGCGCGGCCTCGGCCACCTGGCGGTTGCGCGTGACCAGGTCGGTGGGGAGGACGCCGTTGGTGATCAGCCACTCGCATTCGCCGTCGAGGTGGGAGGCGATCTCGTCGGGGCTCCGGCCGGGCCGTGGCGGCAGTGGTGCGTCGTGCAGCTTCCGTACGGCGGCACCCGCCGCGGCCCACGCCGCCGGCGACGCGGCCGACGGCTGGCCGAGGCGACCGAGTGCCGTGCCAGGGAGGGCGGCGAGCGCGAGCACGGGCGGCTTGCGCCACAGGACCTTCGGCGTCGGGATCGGCGCCAGAGCCATCGCCTCGACCTCGACGTCGGTGCGCGTCTGATCGGCGTCGATCTTCAGGAACACGTCGCCGACGCGCAGGGTCGCGCAGTCGTGATGGGCGACGACGACCTCGACCTCTTCCACGCCGGCCATTATCGCGACGATGACCACCGACGTCGCCAGGTTTACCGGCCGATCGGCAGGGTGATCTCGGCGAAACAGGCCGTGGCTGAACTGGCTGGACACCGACAGACCGGGCACCGCCTGGGGTCCGTTGCATCGACTTTGGTGCCGATGCCACGACCTTGTGCGTGGGGGAGCAGCGCGATCTCGTCGATGAGTCGCTCTTGTGG
This sequence comes from uncultured Actinomycetota bacterium, assembly GCA_963826035.1. Classification (GTDB taxonomy): domain Bacteria; phylum Actinomycetota; class Actinomycetes; order Mycobacteriales; family Pseudonocardiaceae; genus Actinophytocola. The sequence continues at coordinate 733,504 of CAWGVZ010000015.1, forward strand.
AGGACACACGTAGCCGACGGGTTGGCCGCTTTCCTCGACGTTGGTGAAGAGTCGGCCGCCGCCGAAGCTACGGGATCAGGATTACTTTTCCGCCGGCGTGGCCGGTCTCGCTGAGCTCGTGTGCTCGGTCGGCGTCGGCCAGCGCGAGGCTCGCGGCGATGCGCACGTCGAGCGTGTCGTCGGCCACGAGCTGGGCGTGGTCGGCGAGCCGCGCTCCGAACCGGCGGCTGTCGCCGGAGAACGTGATGCCCAGGTCGAAGGCCCGCAGGTCGGTGATGGTCACGATCCGGTCGGTGCCGCCGCGTAGCTCGATCGACACGTCCAGGGCGTTCTGTCCGGCGACGTCGAAGACCGCGTCCACGCCCTGTGGCGCGAGGGCCCGGACCCGGTCGGCGAGTCCGTCGCCGTAGGTGACCGGGATGGCGCCGAGCGAGCGCAGGTAGTCGTGGTTGCGTGGTGAGGCGGTGCCGATGACGGTGACGTCACGGGCGACCGCGAGCTGGACACCGAACGCGCCCACCGCGCCGGCGGCGCCGTGCACCAGCAGTGTCTCCCCGGCTGTCACGCCGAGGGTGTCGAGCACGCGGTCGGCGGTCTCCAGGGCTACCGGCAGCGCGGCGGCGGTCTCCCAGCCGAGGCCGGCCGGTTTGGGGGCGAAGTCGGTGGCCAGGGCGTACTCGGCGTAGGAGCCGGTCACGGTCGGGGCCATCACCTCGTCGCCCACCGCGACACCGGTGACGCCCGCCCCGACCTCGTCGACCACCCCGGCCGCTTCCAGGCCGGGGATCGCCGGCCAGGACGCGGGCGCCATGTCCGGCATCCAGCCGTTGCGGATCTTGTAGTCCACCGGGTTGACGCCGCCGGCCACCACCTTCAGCCGCACCTGCCCCGGCCCGGCGTGCGGCTCGTCGACGTCGGCCAGCCGCAGGACGTCCGGGCCGCCGTACTCGCCGTACACGATCGCCTTCATCTCGGCCTCCCCTGATCTGGTGATGACTCCATCGTGGACGACCATCGGCTCCACTGTGGCCGGTCGTTCGGCCGGTTCGCCCTGGTCGAAAGACCAGCCGGCAGATACGGCGCGCTGGCTATGCTCGACGTCATGGACCTGACGTCGGCCGTCGAGGTGATCCGGGCGCCGTTGAGTGAGACCCAGATGCGGCTGTCCGCGACCTTCGCCGAGGCGATCCCCCACCGGACGCTGGCCCAGCTGGCCGCCAACTGCCCGTTCGCGCCGTTCAAGACCCACGGCACGTCACCCGGCGCCCCGGGGACGCCGGTCACGGTCGCCGACCTCGCCGCGCTCCGCCCACTCGTGCCCACACGAGGTACCTGGCAGGGCCGGGCCACGATGGCCGGCGTCGAGGTCCCCGTTCTGGCCCTGGCCAGCGACGCCACCGAGCAGGGCGCGCTGCTCGTTCTCGTGCTGACCACCGACACCCCGGTGCCGGCGGAGGACCAGCAGCACGCACTGGCCGTGTGGGACCTGGTGACCGCCCACCGCGAGGGCCTGCGGAACGAGGCCGCACCCCAATGGCTGGCCGCGTCCCGGGCCGCCGCGGCAGCACGCGCCGTGGCCATCTCCGACCTCGGCGACGCGCACGGGGCCGCGCTGACCGCCCTGCTCGGCGTCCTCCGCGACCGTTCCCTGGGCGCCGAGGACGCCCGGACCCGCGCCGTCGACCTCGCCGTCACCGCGCTGGTCGCGCTGCGCTCCCGAGCCGAGCTGGACCACGCGATGGCCGAGGAACGCCTCGGCGACGCGTTCGACCGGCTCGCCGAGTCCCTGAACAGTGTCCTACGCCCCCGCGGGGTGCTGCTGGAACTGGGCACACCCGGCGCGGAGGAAGGCGCGGACCGGGTGCTGCCCGCCGACGTCGCCGCCACGGCCCGCGCGGTGGTCCGGGCCGTCGTGCACGCGATGCTGGACGACCAGCGGCAGGTGCGACGGATCCACATCGGCTGGCAGATCGGCTGGCAGATCGGCGCGACCGACCTGCACGCCACCGTCCGCGACGACGGCCCCGGCACACTGTCCCGCGGCGCCCTCGACGCGCGCCGGGTCACCGAACGACTGAGCCCGCTCGGCGGACAACTGGACATGGACTCGGTACCGGGCTGGGGCACGACCGTGACCATCAACGTCCCACTCGGACCACCCGACACCCCACGCGAAGACCCGCTGACCGTGCTGGGCGCGCGGGAGCTGGAGGTGCTGGGTCAACTGGCCCGCGGCCGCCGCAACCGCGACATCGCCAACGAACTGCACATCAGCGAATCCACCGTGAAGTTCCACGTAGCCAACATCCTGGACAAACTCGGCGTCGGCTCACGCGGCGAAGCTGCCGCACTCGCCCACGAATGGGGTGCCGCCACCACACGCACCTAAGAGGCCGCGCAACCAGGGCTGACGGGCATCCACCGCCCTGGTTGCGCGGCCTCTAACAGATCAACGCTTGACGACGGGCGACGTCGGAGTCAGAGTTAGGCGAACGTTCGCCCTCGCCGCGGAGGTCCGTCGTGTACGTGTCGCTGAAGGATGTGGCGGCGCGTTCGGGCGTGAGCTTCCAGACGGCGAGCAAGGTGCTCAACGGTCGCCCAGGGGTGGTGGCGCCCAGCACCCGCGAGCGCATCATGCGAGCGGCCGCCGAGCTCGGCTACGTGCCCAACGCGATGGCCCGCGGGCTGGTCCGGCAGGCGTCGGTCACCATCGGGGTGCTCGCGGACGACTTCGCCGACCTCGCGGTCTCGCAGTTCGTGCTGGCCGCACAGCGGGCCGCGGCCAGCCGTGGCCATGGCGCGCTGATCAGCAGCGTCCACGCCGACATCAACGTCGAACTGGCCGTGCGCAAGCTGCTGGAGTACCGGGTCGACGGGATCCTCGTGGCGGCGCCGACCATGGAGGACGAGCCGAGCCTCGGTGTCGCGCTTCGCGGTCCGCTCCCCGTGGTGAGCATCAACCGGATCCACGGCGGCGGCGTGCCGACGATCGGGTCCGACCATAAGGTCACCGCGAGCCTGGCCGCCGAACACCTGCTCGAGCTCGGACACCGGCGGATCGGCACGGTCACCGGCCCCAAGGGTCGGCAGGTGGTGCAGGCCCGGATGCGGGGCTTCCGGGCGGCGCTGCGTGCCGCCGGCCAGCCACTACCAGAACGGAGGATCGTCGAGGGAGACTGGACCTTTGACGGCGGCTGGTCCGCCACCCACCGCCTGCTGGACGCCGACCCGACCGTCACGGCCATCTTCGTCCACAACGACAGCATGGCCATGGGCGCGCTCAAGGCACTCCACGAGCGCGGTGTGAAACTACCCGATGCCTGTTCCGTCGTCGGCTGCGACGACCTGTCCTTCGCCGGCTACCTCGTGCCGCCGCTGACCACCGTGCGCATCCCCTTCCAGGAGACCGGAGAGCGGGCGGCGACCCTGCTCCTGGACCGTATCGGCGGCAAGGAGATCCCCAGTCGCGACCTGTTGCCCGTCGAGCTGGTCGTCCGCGAGTCGACGGCACCCCCGCCGATCGAGTAGCGGCCACTGCTCCCATTAGGACGGTGAAACATGAACGGTCCCCCCGAACTCACCCGCCGCGACCTACTCCGCGCCACCTTGCTCGGTGCCGGCGCGATGACCCTGACCGGTTGCTCCTCGATCGGCGCCGGGCTGCTCAACACGCCACCCGACGACGGCACCGTGGCGTACTGGAACCTCTTCGGCGGCGGCGACGGTGTCCGCATGCAACAGATGGAAAACGGCTACCGCCAGGCGAACCCGGACATGGAGCTGCAGTCCGTCACGCTCACGTGGGGCAACCCGTACTACACCAAGCTGGCGCTCTCCACGGTCGGCGACCGGCCGCCCGACGTCGCGGCGGCACACCTGACCCGGATGAAGACCATGGTGCAGGGAAACCTGTTGCAGGAGCTGCGTCCCGAGGACCTCGAGCGGCACGGCATGACGGCCGAGGACTTCAACCAGCGGGCCTGGGAGGCCGGCCTCGTCGACGGGAAGGTCTACGCGATCCCCATCGACACCCACCCGTTCGTCCTGTTCTACAACACGAAGATCTGCGACGAGGCCGGGCTCCTCGACGGCAGCGGCAACCTCAAACCCATCAAGGGCCCGGACGCGTTCCTGGACGCGCTGAGCAAGGCCAAGGAGGTGACGGGACAGTACGGCGCCACCCACGGCGGAAACACCGACACCGCAACGCCGTGGCGGCTGTTCCAGACCCTGTACGCCCAGCTGGGCGGCGAGGTGCTGGCCGACGACGGCACCCGGGTCGTGCTCGACGACGCCAAGGCGACGCAGGTACTGGACTACCTCCGGGAGCTGACCGTCGAGAAAGGACTGATACCGGGCAGCGTCGACTACCAGGGCTCGATCGCGTTGTTCGCCAGCGGCGCGGCCGGGTTCCACCTCAACGGTGAGTGGGAGATCTCCACGTTCCAGACGGCCGAGATGCCGTTCAGCATGACGTTGGTGCCCAACATCTTCGGCGGTTCGTACGCGGTGCAGGCCGACTCGCACACGCTCGTGCTGCCGGTGCGGGAGGATCAGGACCCGGCCAGGCTCGACCGCGCACTCGGCTTCGTCCGGTCGATGCTCGACCAGAGCCTCACCTGGGCCGAGGGCGGGCATGTGCCGGCGTGGCAGCCGTTCGCCACCAGTACCCGGTACAAGGACCTGACTCCGCAGTCCCAGTACGCGGCGGCCGCCGACGCCGCCGTGTACGACCCGCCGGGCTGGTACTCCGGCTCGGGTTCGAACTTCGAAATCGTCATGGGCGCCGCAGTCGGCGCCGTCGAGGCCGGCACCATGTCGGCCGCGGCCGCGATCGCGCAGATCCGCTCGAAGCTGTCCGAACTCGCCAGGACCGCTTCACCGGTGTGACCCTCATCGAGGAGGTTGGCCGTGGCCAGCACCGAAACAACCGATCCCGCACCGGCGCGGACGGCGGAACCACCCACCACCCGCCCGACGACCGTGAAGAAGCGCGAGAGCCGGCTGGCCGGACACGGCCGGCCCGCGCTGTTGTTCCTCGCCCCGTTCCTGGGCCTGTACGTGCTGTTCGTCATCGGGCCGGCCCTCTACGGCCTGGTGATGAGCTTCTTCCACACCAGCATGGTCTCCTCGGGGCTCGGTGAGTTCGCCGGCTTCAGCAACTACGCGGAGGCCCTCACCAGCAGCGACTTCTGGTCGGCGCTGTGGCACACGATCTGGTTCACGATCCTCACCACGCCGCCACTGATCGTGCTCTCCCTCGTGTTCGCGCTGCTCGCCGAGCGGGCCAGCCGGGCGCGGTGGTTCTTCCGGCTGGCGTTCTTCCTGCCCTACGTCCTGCCGTCGGCGGTGGTCGCGCTCATCTGGATCTGGATGTACACCCCGGCGCTCGGCCTGCTCAGCCGCACGATGACGGCACTGGGCTTCGCGGAACCCAACTGGCTCGGCGACCCGAACCTGGCGATGGTGTCGCTGGCCATCACCACCGTGTGGTGGACGCTCGGCTTCAACTTCGTGCTGTATCTCGCCGGCCTGCAGGAGATCCCACGCGACCTGTACGAGGCGTCGGCCATCGACGGCGCCAGCTCGTGGCAGCAGATCCGCATGATCACCGTGCCGCTGCTGAAGCGCACCACGTCGCTGGTGGTGGTGCTGCAGATCATCGCGTCGATGAAGGTGTTCGACCAGATGTACGTCATGACCCAGGGCGGGCCGAACTTCGCCACCCGCTCGGTACTGCAGTACATCTTCGACGTCGGGTTCACCGACTTCCGCAGCGGCTACGCCGCGGCCGCGACGACCTTGTTCTTCCTCGCGGTGCTCGCCGTGTCGACCGGATGGATCATGATGACCCGCCGCCAGGAACCGGAGATCTGAGCCATGTCCATCCTCGCTTACGAAACCCCGGAACGGCGAAAGCTCACCGCTGCCGAGGCGCTCCGCCAGACCGCTTCCGTCGACCGCCGCACCCGCCTGTTCAACCGGTGCTGCACGGGCGTGCTCATCGCGTTCGCGCTGCTGTGGCTGGTGCCGCTGGCGTGGGCGCTCGACACGGCGCTCAAACCCAACAGCGAGACCCTGAACGGGACCTGGCTCATCGACAGTCCGACGTTCGAGTCGTTCCGCGCGCTGATCGCCCAGGGCGACATCCTCAACTGGTACGCCGCGAGCTTCATCACCTCGACGCTGGCCGCGGCCGGCACGGTGTTCACCGCGAGCCTGGCCGCCTATGCGTTGTCCCGCATGCGGTTCCGGTTCCGCTGGCTGACGTTCTGGTTCATCCTCATCGGCATCATGATCCCCAACCAGGTGCTGATCGTGCCGCGGTTCCGGGAGTTCGGTGGTCTCGGCATGCTGAACACGTACTGGGCGGTGATCCTGCCGTCGATCCCCATCGCGATCGCGGTGTTCGTCTTCAAGCAGTTCTTCGACGGCATCCCGAAGGACCTCGACGAGGCGGCGCGCATCGACGGGGCGGGTTTCTTCCGTATCTACAGCCAGGTCGTGTTCCCCCTCGCGCGACCGGCGGTGTCGGCCGTGGCCATCTTCAGCTTCGTGTGGACGTGGAACGAACTGCTGTGGCCGTTGCTGGCGCTGAGCAACCCGGAGATCATGACCATCCCGGTCGGCCTGGCCACTGTGCAGGGCACGTACGGGATCCGTTATGCCGACACGATGGCGTCGGCCATCCTCGGCGCACTGCCGTTGGTGCTGGTGTTCCTGCTGTTCCAGCGCCGTATCGTCGAAGGTTTCACCAGCACCGGCTTGAAGGGATAGTTCATGCAGCACGTCGCACTGACCATCGACCCGGCGTTCCGCATCGCCGACGTGGACCCGCGCCTCTATGGGTCCTTTGTGGAGCACATGGGCCGGTGTGTCTACACGGGAATCTACGAGCCGGGTCACACGACCGCGGACGGCGACGGGTTCCGGGGCGATGTCGCCTCGCTGGTCCGGGAGCTGGACACACCGGTCCTTCGGTACCCGGGCGGGAACTTCGTGTCCGGCTACCAGTGGGAGGACGGCATCGGCCCGCGTGCGGATCGGCCGAGGAGGCTGGACCTCGCCTGGCGGTCGCTGGAACCCAACCTGGTCGGCGTCGACGAGTTCACGAAGTGGACCCGCCGGATGGGCAGCGAGCCGATGATGGCGGTCAACCTCGGCACCCGCGGCATCGACGCGGCGCGCAACCTCGTCGAGTACACCAACCACCCGGGCGGCACGTACTGGTCGGATCTCCGGCGCCGCAACGGAACCGCCGAGCCGCACGGCATCAAGCTGTGGTGCCTCGGCAACGAGATGGACGGCCCGTGGCAGATCGGCCACAAGACGGCGGAGGAGTACGCGCGGCTGGCGGTCGAGACGGCACGGGCCATGCGACGGGTCGACCCGTCGATCGAGCTGGTCGCGTGCGGCAGCTCGCACCAGCGGATGCCGACCTTCGGCGACTGGGAGGCGACCGTGCTCCGCGAGACGTACGACCTGGTCGACTACGTCTCCCTGCACAGCTACTACGAGCAGCGCGGTGACGACCGGGGTAGCTTCCTGGCCAGCGGGGTCAACATGGACCTGTTCATCGAGTCGGTCATCGCGACGTGCGACCACGTTCGTGGGGTGGGGCAGCACAAGAAGCGGATCAACCTGTCGTTCGACGAGTGGAACGTCTGGTACCAGAGCAAGTTCGCCGGTGAGTCCAACTTGGAGTGGGCGGAGCAGCCGCGGCTCATCGAGGACCAGTACTCGGTGGTCGACGCGGTCGTGGTCGGGAGTCTGCTGATCTCGCTGCTGCGCCACGCCGACCGGGTCAAGATCGCCTGTCTTGCTCAGCTGGTCAACGTCATCGCCCCGATCCGGTCCGAACCGGACGGCCCGGCGTGGCGGCAGACGACGTTCCACCCGTTCGCGCTGACGTCCCGGCACGGCCGGGGCGCCGTGCTGCGGACGGAACCCACCGGTCCGACGTATGAGACGTCGTGGATGGGCGAGGTGCCGGTCGTCGACGCGACGGCCGTGTACGACGAGGAGTCCGGCGACGTCACGCTGTTCGCCGTGAACCGGGACCAGCACGAGCAGGTGGCACTGGACGTGGACGTGCGGTCGCTGCCGAAACTGGCGATCGGCGAGCACGTGACGCTGTCCGACGACGACCCGGAGGCGACGAACACGGCCGACCACCCGGACCGCGTCACCCCGACCCGGCTACCCGACGTGAAGGCCGCCGACGGCTCGGTCACCGCCGTACTGCCCGCGTTGTCGTGGAACATGATCCGGCTACGGACCGCCTGACCTGGCCTGAGGATGTATGCGAACCATCCCGCGTAGGCACCCGCGAGTCAAGCTTATCGACCTGCTCGTTTGGGAAATCTGAAGAAATTAGTCGTACTTTTCGTCGCGGCCGGTTACAGTTCGAATGGGTCTGGGAGCGCTCCCAGCTGTTAGCCGGCACCGACGACGCTGCGAGGAACCCTTATGCGATCAAGAAATCCGGTAGGTGGCGGGTTAGCCGTCGCGATGCTCTGTTCGAGTCTGCTGGTCCTGGGGGGCAATCAGGCCAGCGCGGCCGCCGGGTGTTCGGTGGACTACCAGACCAACCAGTGGGACACCGGATTCACCGCGAATGTCACGGTGAAGAACATCGGCGACGCGATCTCCGATGGCTGGAAGTTGGAGTGGGACTTCGCCGGCAACCAGAAGATCACCGGCCACTGGCTCAGCCGTATCACCCAGTCCGGCCAGCATGTGACAGCCGAGAACCCCGAGTGGTCGAGGACGTTGGCCAGCAACGCGTCGGCCACCGTGGGCTTCCAGGCCACCTTCTCGGGCACGAACGACAAGCCGACGGGCTTCAAGCTCAACGGCGCCGCGTGCACCGGTGTGACGATCCCCGACCCCGACCCCGATCCCGATCCGGACCCGGATCCCGATCCTGGCGATCAGGCGAACCCCTACGTCGGCGCCAAGGGCTACCTGAACCCGGACTACGTCGCCCAGGTCAACACCCTGGCCGACTCAACGGGCGGCGCCACCGGCGAGGCCATGCGCAAGGTGGCGCAGAACTCCACGGCCGTGTGGATGGACAACATCGGTGCGATCACCGCCGGCCGTGGCCTGCGCGGACACCTCGACCAGGCGTTGGTTCAGCAGGCGGCCGCCGCGCAACCGCTGGTCTTCCAGGTGGTCGTCTACAACCTGCCCAACCGCGACTGCGCGGCGTTGGCCTCCAGCGGTGAGCTGAAGATCAGCGAGAACGGTCTGGCGCGCTACAAGGCGGAGTACGTCGACCCACTCACCGCGATCCTTGCCGATCCGAAGTACGCGGACCTGCGGATCGTCGCGATCGTCGAGCCGGACTCGCTGCCGAACCTGGTCACCAACGCCGCCAAGCCGTCGTGCGCCGAGGCGAAGTCCAGCGGCGCCTACGTGCAGGGCATCCAGTACTCGCTGAACAAGCTGGGCGCGATCCCGAACGTCTACAGTTACCTGGACATCGCGCACTCCGGCTGGCTCGGCTGGGACAGCAACATGGGTCCGGCCGTGCAGTTGTTCGCCGACACGGTCAGGGCAACGACGAAGGGCTTCGCCAGCGTCGACGGTTTCGTGTCCAACACGGCGAACTACACGCCGACCGAGGAGCCGAACCTGCCCGACTCGAACCTGACGGTCGGCGGCCAGCAGCTGCGGTCGTCGAAGTACTACCAGTGGAACCCGTACTTCGACGAGGCCGACTTCGGCGCCGAACTGTACCGGCGGCTCGTCGCGGCGGGCTTCTCGAGCGGCATCGGCATGCTGATCGACACCTCCCGCAACGGTTGGGGTGGCTCGGGCCGGCCCACCGGCGCCAGTGGGTCCACTGTGGACGAATGGACGAACTCCGGCCGTGTCGACCGTCGGCTGCACCGCGGCAACTGGTGCAACCAGTCCGGTGCGGGCATCGGCCAGCGCCCGCAGGCCGCGCCTCGGCCGAACTTCGACGCCTACGTCTGGATCAAGCCGCCGGGTGAGTCCGACGGCATCGCGACCCCGACCCCCGGCGGCCCGAACCCGGACGGCAAGCAGCACGACCCGATGTGCGATCCCGCCTTCCGGGGCGACGAGCAGGCCAACGGCGGCAACCTGACCGGTGCGCTGCCGGCCGCGCCACACGCGGGCGTCTGGTTCCCGGCACAGTTCACGATGCTCGTCCAGAATGCCTACCCGCCCCTCTGATGGGAATCCGCATGCGCAACAACGTTGTTGCCGGCGGCGTGGTGGCGGTGCTCCTTGCGAGCGCCGTCACCGTCGCCGCCGGAGGAAGCGCCCAGGCCGCCGCATCCCCGTTCTACGTTGATCCGAACACCGGCGCGGCGAGATGGGTGGCGGCGAACCCGAACGACTCCCGGACGCCGATGATCCGGGACCGCATCGCGGCCACGCCGCAGGGGAAGTGGTTCACCACCACCAACACCTCCACCGTGCGGGGCGAGGTCGACGCGTTCGTCGGGGCCGCCGCGGCGCAGGGCAAGATCCCGATCATGGTCGTGTACAACGTCCCGAACCGCGACTGCGGTGGTCCCAGTGGCGGCGGAGCACCGTCCCACGACGCCTACCGGGCGTGGGTCGACCAGGTGGCGGCGGGCTTGGGAGGCCGGCCGGCGGCGATCGTGCTCGAGCCGGACGTGCTGCCGATCATGACGAGCTGCCAGTCGACCGACCAGCAGAACCAGACGAAGGCGTCGATGGCCTACGCGGGCAAGAAGCTCAAGTCCGGGTCATCGCAGGCGAAGGTGTACTTCGACATCGGCCACTCCGCATGGCTCTCGCCGGCGGAGGCCGCGTCGCGACTGCGCGCCGCGGACATCTCGAACAGCGCCGACGGCATCTCCACCAACGTGTCGAACTACCGGTCGACCGCTGATGAGGTGGCCTTCGCCAAGGCGGTGCTGAACGGGGTCGGTGACTCGCGGCTGCGCGCGGTGGTCGACACCAGCCGCAACGGCAAGGGGCCGTTGGGCAGCGAGTGGTGCGACCCGGCGGGTCGGGCCGTCGGCACGCCGAGCACGGACCAGACGGGTGACGGGCAGATCGCCGCGTTCCTGTGGATCAAGTTGCCGGGTGAGGCCGACGGATGTATCGCCCAGGCGGGCCAGTTCGTGCCGCAGCGCGCGTACGAGTTGGCGGCCGCCGCCAACTGGACGCCCGACCCAGGGACCCCGGGGACCGGTTCGTGCCGGGTGACGCAACGGATGGTCGATACGTGGCAAACCGGTTACACCGCCGAGATCGTCATCGAGAACCGGGGATCGTTGATCGACGAGTGGGCGCTCACGTTCGCCGCGCCCAACGTCACCGTGATCCAGGGTTGGGCCGGGACGTGGACCGACACGGGGGACACCGTGCGGGTCACGAACGCGTCGTGGAACGGCCGGCTGGTTACCGGTGGCACCGCGACCATCGGCTACAACGCGAGCCACAACGGCGGCAGCCAACCGTTCCTCTCGCCGACCCTGAACGGAGCATCTTGCGGCTGAACCCGTACCGGCCCTGACGCGCGCCCCTCCTGACCGAGGGGCGCGCGTTCTAGTCCGCCTCCCCGGATTTCAAGTGTTGGTCAGGCGCAGACCTTCGCACAAAGATCCAAGGGACAGGCCTTTAGTGGTCGGTTTCGGAAGTTCTTCGGGGGTCTGCTCGGGGATCCTGTGTGATGAAGGACGCTTCCTCGTCACTCTCCCCGGCGGCGGGTCTGGTGCACCGAACGACGCTTTCGGTGCGTTGAGCACACCCAACGACGCCTTCGGTGCATTGGTCTGCTGCGCTCGCACCACCCCGAGGACTTCCGAAATCGACCACTTAGTCGCGGTGGTTGAGGGAGCCCGGCCGGTACGGGCCGATCTCTACCGGCAGGCCGGCCGGAAAGCCGGCCGCGTGGACGGCGTCCGCGACCGCGGCGGGATCGGCGTGGCCGGTGTCCACTTCCACGCGGACGGAGTCGCCGAGGTCGCGGACGCGCAGGTCGGTGACCGGCAGGAGGACGCGCACGGCCTGTTCGGCGCGGTCGACGCGGGCGAGGCGGTGCGAGGTGACCGGGATGCCGTAGCGGATGCGGCTGGCCAGGCACGGCGTGGCCGGCTTGTCCCAGGTGGACAGTCCCCACTTCCGGCTGACCGCCCGCACAGCTGCCTTCGTCAGGCCCGCGTCGCGCAACGGGGTGTGCGCGCCGCGCTCGTCGCCGGCCCGGATTCCGGGGCGGAACGGGTCGGTGGCGTCGTCGGCGTTGGTGCCGGTGGCGACGGTGGCGAACCCGTGTTCGCCGGCCAGCGCGATGATCGCGGTGAGGACGGTGGACTTGCAGAAGTAGCACCGGTCGCGGCCATTGGCCCGGTAGCCGGCGTCGGCGAGTTCGTCGGTGTGCGGGGTCAGGTGCCGGACGCCCAGTGCGGCGGCCAGTCGCGCGGCCGGAGCCAGTTCGCCGGCGGCGAGGCTGGGCGACACGGCGGTGACGGCCAGCACCCGCGCGGGCCCGAGTACGCGGACCGCGGCGGCGAGGACGAGGGCGGAGTCGGCGCCGCCGGAGTACGCCACCGCCACCGGGCCGATCCCGATGAGCCGGTCCAACAGCCGGGTGGCGTGCGGGTCAGTCATGGTCGGTCTCCAGCTTCGCCATGGCCAGGGCGGCGACCGCGCGCAGTGGCAGTGTGAGCGCCGCCGCCGCGGCGGCTACGTCCTCGTGTTCGGGTTTCGCGCCGTGTGGCCCTAGTTTGATCCGCACCGGGTAGCCCGACACGTCGACCGTGGTGAACCGGCGGGGCAGCACTTGACGGTCCACTGTGGACCGGCGGAGGCCGAGAGAGCCGGTCTCGGCCAGCAGCAGACCGGCGAGCGCGTCGGCACGAGCCGGCGGGGCGAGGACGGTGAGCACCTGACCCGGCCGGCCCTTCTTCATGATCACCGGCGTGATCCACGCGTCCAGCGCGCCCTCGGCGAGGACACGGACCAGTACGTGAGCCACCGTCTCGCCGGTGACATCGTCCACAGTGGTCTCCAGCACCACGGCGGACGGCGTCGCGGCCGAGCGTGTCGCCACCGTCACCGACACGACGTTCGGGCGGTCGGCCAGCTCGCGGTGGCCCGCGCCGTATCCCGTCCGCACGGGCGACATCGCCGGTGGCGGGGCGAACTCGGCGGGGATCGCCCGCACGAGTGCCGCCGCGGTCGGCGTCACGGTCTCACCCGGCAGGTCCGATCCCACGGTGACCGCGCCGGCGAGCAGCGCGAGCGTGGCCGGCGCCGGACAGGGCAGCACGCCGTGCGCGGTCCGCACGGTGCCCGTCCCGAGTGGGAGCGGGGCGGAGTACACCTCGTCGACGTTCAGCTCGTGCAGTGCCGCCGCCACTCCGACGACGTCGACGACGGTGTCGTGGCCGCCCAGTTCGTGCAGATGTACGTCGTCGGGGTCGGCGTCGTGCAGCCGGGCCTCGGTCTCCGCGATCAACCTCAGGGCGCGGACCGCCAGCGTCGCGACCGGCGCCGGCCGGGCCCGGCCGGCCAGCTCGATCAGCTCCGTCGCGAGCCGGGAGGTCGCGTGGTCGGTCACGCGCACGTCCACTCGGGTCGCGGCCAGGCCGTGGTCGACCACCCGCTCGACGGCCAGTTCCCAGCCGGTCAGTCCGGTGCTCGCCACGGCCGCCCGCACCGCGTCGGCCGGGGCGCCCGCGTCGAGCAGCCCGGCCAGCAGCATGTCCCCGGCGAGGCCGGACGAGGGGTTCAGCCAGCAGATCATCGCGCCATCCGGTGGGCGGCCAGCGCGGCGGCGAACCCGGAGTCGATGTTGACCACGGTGAGCCCGGCCGCGCAGGAGCTGAGCATGCCGAGCAGCGCGGTCACGCCCTCGAACGCGGCGCCGTACCCGACGGACGTGGGTACCGCGATCACCGGCGTCGCCACCAGTCCACCGACGACGCTCGCCAGCGCCGCCTCCATGCCGGCCACGACGACCACGCAGTCCGCCGCCCGCAACGTGTCCACAACGGACAGCAGTCGGTGAATCCCCGCCACCCCGACGTCGAACACCATGGTCACGCCGAGGCCGATGGCCCGCGCCACGGCCGCGGCCTCGGCGGCCACCGGTCCGTCGGCGGTGCCGGCGGTCACGACGGCCATGGTGAAGCCGCGGGCGGGTGCCGGCCGCCACGACAGGAGCCGCGCGTCCGGCTCGTACCGTCCGCCGGGCACTTCGGTGAGCACCGACGTCGCGTCCGCCGCGCCGATCCGGGTGATCAGCACGGGGCCGGTGTTGTTCGCCAGCAGGGCACGCCCGATCGCGGTGAGCTGCGGGCGCGTCTTGCCCGGCCCGTACACGATCTCGGGCAGTCCCTGCCGCGCCTCCCGGTCGAGGTCGAGCGTGGCGAAATCCATGTCACGCCGCCACGTACGGGATCGTCTGCGGTCCGTCCGGCAGCACGCACACCCGCGCGTCCGAACCCGCCTCGGCCAGTGCCCGTGCGACGGTCCCGGCGATGTCGCTGGTGTGTCCCAGATGCGCACCGGCGAGGTCCACCTCGGACAGGTAGGAGCTGTGCACCACTACCCGGCAGTCGGCCTGGATGCGGGCCTGGATCTGCACCTGCCACTGGTCGGGGACGGTGTGCGGGCGGGCGGTGATCTCCGCCAACAGCTCGTGCGGGGACGGCGCGCCGGCCAGCACCTCCCGGTACGAGCCGTGGTCGGGGAAGCCGTCGCGGCATTCCGCGGCGCACACGATCAGCCCGCCCGGCCGGGTCACCTGATAGGCGGCAGACATGCCTTTCACGGCCTGGTAGAGGTTCTGGTCGAGTGGGAAGCCGGAGTTCGTGGTGACCACGACGTCGAACCGGTCGGGCACCGGACACATGGCCGTCTCCCGCGCCGTGCCGGTCGCGGCGGCGTGCATGGCCTGCAGGTCGCCGCCGAACGCGGCGACGACGTCCTTGTCCCGATTGAGAACCACGTCCAGCGCGAAGGTGACGCCGGTGGCCGCGGCGATGGCCCGTACGTCGTCGTGCACCGGGTTGCCACCGATGACGCCCCAGGTGGCCCGCGGGTCGCCGATCCGTGCGGCGTCGTGCAGCACGAGCACGGTGTCCAGGCCCGCGAGGCCGGGCGCCACGAGTTTGGGACCGCCGGAGAAGCCGGCGAAGAAGTGCGGCTCGACGAACCCGGTGGTGATCCGGACGTCGGCGTCCAGCCACTCGCGGTTGAGCCACACCGGGACGTCCTTGCCGTGCCGGCCGACCCAGCGCAGTGACGCCGGGTCGCGGGCGTCGTGGTTGACGATCCGCACCGAGTCGACCACCGCGGCGCCGAACATGGTGCGCAGCTCCGCGGGCGAGTTGCCGCGGTGGGTGCCGGTGGCGACCAGCACCACCACGTCGTCGAGGTCGACCACGCCGTCCAGTTCGGCCAGGATCGCCGGGATCATCAGGTCTCGCGGCTGCGGCCGGGTGCCGTCACACGCCGAGATGGCCACCGTCTGTCCCTTGTGGACACGCTCGCGGAGCGGCGGCCCGGCCACCGGATGGCGCAGTGCGTCGACGATCTCGGCGTACTGGTCGGGCGCCGCCTCGTGGTGGACCGGCTCGATCACGGTGGTGCGTCGGGCGTCGAAATCGACATCCAGGCCGGATTCGCCGTACGCCAGGTGGACCTTCACCGAGCCGCCTTCATGAACCGGCTTCGTCGTCGCTGGCGGCGCCGTGGACCCGGCGCAGCCATTGCTCGGTGGTGCTGATGTGCATGAGGGCCGCCGCCTGGGCGAGGGTGGCGTCGCCGCCGGCGAGGGCGGCGTAGATCGCCTCGTGTTCGGCGAGGGTGCGGTCGGCGGCGTTGGCCTCGACCATTCCGCGCCACACTCGCGCGCGCAGCGTGCTGCTGGAGATGCCGTCGATAAGGGTGGTCAGCGCTTCGTTGCCGGTTGCCGCGACGACCGCGCGGTGAAAGGCGGCGTCGTGCTTGTTGAGCAGTTCGACGTCCTCGCTCACCGTGTGCATCGCGTCGAGGTGGCCGCGGATCTCGGCGAGATGCTCGGGTGTCGCCCGGGTGGCGGCGAGCCCGGTGGCGACCGGCTCGAACAGCCGGCGCACTTCGGTGAGTTCGAGCAACGTGTTGCCCTGCATGAGTTCCACGGCCAAGCCGAGCCCTTCGAGCAGCACGGCGGGGGCGAGGCTGGTGACGTAGGTGCCGTCGCCGCGGCGCACGTCGAGGACCCGGGCGACGGCCAGGGCCTTCACGGCCTCGCGCATCGGGCTGCGGGAGATGCCCAGTTCGGCCGCGAGCTGGTGTTCGGGTGGCAGCTTCGCGCCGGGTGGCAGTTTGCCGGACTGGACCAGTGTCCGGATGCGGGCGATGGCCTCGTCGGTGCGTGACACGAGCCGACCGTACGCGAGACATGAGATGTCTGCAATGGGCCGAACCAGAGACATCATATGTATATGCCTTGATTGCAGAATTTGGCCTCAGATCAGACTATGTCTAGACGATTCCACGTATGTCCTCTATACATACGTATGTTGTTTGACGGTTCCAGCGAGGCGAGGTGGCCAGCCTGTGACTGAGCTGATCATCGCAGTGGACGTGGCAGACGTGCGCTTCCCGACGTCCCGGGAGCTGGACGGGTCGGATGCGATGAACCCGGAGCCGGACTACTCGGCGACCTACGTCACCGTGCGCACGAGTGACGGGCGGGAAGGTTTCGGTCTCGCGTTCACCGTGGGGCGGGGTAACGAGATCACGGTGGCGGCGGTTCGTTCGCTCGCGCCGCTGGTGGTCGGGTTGCCGGTCGCGGAGACGTTCGCGGATCTGGGCTCGTTCTCGGCCCGCCTCACCCGGGACAGCCAGCTGCGTTGGCTCGGCCCGGAGAAGGGCGTGATCCACATGGCGGCGGCCGCCGTGGTCAACGCCGTCTGGGACCTGCGGGCGCGGTCGGTGGGCAAGCCGGTGTGGCAGTTGCTCGCCGACCTGTCACCGGAGGAGCTGGTGTCCCTCATCGACTTCCGGTACATAGCGGACGTGCTCACGCCCGACGAGGCACTGACGATCCTGCGTGCGGCGGTGCCGGGGCGTGCCGAGCGCCGGGAGCGGCTCCTGGCCACGGGTTACCCGGCGTATACGACGACTCCCGGCTGGCTCGGCTACACCGACGACAAGCTGGTGCGGCTGGCCAAGGAGGCGGTGGCCGACGGCTTCCGGCAGATCAAGCTCAAGGTCGGGGCCGACCCGGCCGACGACGAGCACCGGTTGCGGCTCGCCCGGGCCGCGGTCGGGCCGGACGTGCGGATCGCGATCGATGCCAACCAGGCCTGGGGCGTCGAGCAGGCCATCGAGTGGTTGCGCCCGCTCGCGCCGTACGATCCGTACTGGATCGAGGAACCGACCTCACCCGACGACGTGCTCGGGCACGTCGTGATCCGCAAGGCGGTCGCGCCGATCAAGGTCGCGGCCGGCGAGCACGTCCACAACGCGGTGATGTTCAAGCAAATGCTGCAGGCGGGTGCCATCGACGTGCTGCAGTTGGACGCGAGCCGGGTCGCCGGGGTGACCGAGAACGTCGCGATCCTGTTGCTGGCGGCCAGGTTCGGCGTGCCCGTATGCCCGCACGCCGGTGGGGTCGGCTTGTGCGAGATGGTGCAGCACCTGGCGATGTTCGACTACGTGGCGGTCAGCGGCAGCACCGACGACCGGATGATCGAGTACGTCGACCACCTGCACGAGCAGTTCGTCGACCCGGTCCAGATCCGCGCCGGCCATTACCTGGCCCCGACGGAGCCGGGCCTTGGCGCGCGCCTGCACCCGGAGTCGGTGACCCGTTTCGGGTTCCCGGACGGTGCCGAATGGTCCGTGGCGGGGGCCGGATGACAGCGAATCACAGCACCTGGAGCACAAAGGAGTGTGCGGGATGGGCCTCCGTAACATCGGCACGAGTATCGGCGCGAGCCTGCTCGTGTTGGCGGCGACCGCGGCGCTGACCGCGTGTGGCGCGAGCAGCGGATCCGGCGGGGACGTCGTGGGCGTCGACTATCCCCGGTCGGACACCGACTTCTGGAACTCCTACATCAGCTACGTCCCGCGCTACGGCGACGAGTTGGACCTGGAGCTGAAGACCACCAACTCCCAGAACGACGTGTCCGCGTTGACCTCGAACGTGCAGACGTTCATCAGCCAGGGCGTCAAGGGCGTGGTGATGGCACCGCAGGACACCGCGGCCATCGCGCCGACGCTGAAACAGTTGGCCAGCAAGAACATCCCGGTCGTCAGTGTGGACACCCGCCCGGAGACCGGCGACGTGTACATGGTGGTGCGCGCCGACAACCGGGCCTACGGCGAGAAGGCGTGCCAGTTCCTCGGCGCGAAGCTGGGTGGTGAGGGCAAGGTCGTGATGTTGCAGGGCGACCTGGCATCGATCAACGGCAGGGACCGCACCGAGGCGTTCAACGACTGTATGGAGAAGGACTTCCCGAGGATTCGGGTGTTCGGTGAGGCCGCGAACTGGGACGCCAACATCGCGTCGCAGAAGCTGCAGACCGACCTGACCGCGCATCCGGATATCAAGGGCGTGTACATGCAGTCCAGCTTCGCGCTGCCCGGCACCCTGCAGATCCTGCGCCAGCGCGGCCTGCTGGTGCCGCCGGACGATCCGAGGCACGTGTTCGTGGTGTCCAACGACGGGATCCCCGAGGAACTGGAGAAGATCGCCGAAGGCAACATCGACGCCACCGTGTCCCAGCCGGCCGACCTCTACGCGAAATGGGCCCTCCAGTACGTGAAGGACGCCATCGCCGGCAAGAAGTACACCGCCGGGCCGACCGACCACGACAGCACGATCGTCGAGGTGCGGCCCGGCGTGCTCGAGGACCAGCTCGCCGCCCCGCTGGTCACCCTCGACGGTGCCACGGTCGGTGACATGCCGACCGTGAAATATGACGACAGCTCGCTGTGGGGCAACAACACCGATGCCGGCTGAGATGAGCGAGCCTCCGGTGGTCGAGGCGGTCGGGGTGAGCAAGCGGTTCGGCTCCACCGTGGCGCTCGACGACGTCGGCATCAGCGTCCGGCCGGGGGAGACCCACGCGTTGGTGGGCCGCAACGGCGCCGGCAAGTCCACGCTCGTGTCCGTCCTCACCGGACTGCAGGAGCAGGACCGCGGCTCCGTGCTGTTCGACGGTGCGCCGGCCCCGCGACTGTCCGATCGGGACGGTTGGCGACGCCGGGTCGCCTGCGTGTACCAGCGGTCCACCGTGATCGGTGAGCTGACCGTGGCGGAGAACCTGTTCCTCAACCGGCACCAGCGTGGACGGGCCGGGCTGATCAGCTGGCCGAGGCTGCGCCGCGAGGCCGCGCGGCTGCTGGCCGAGTGGTCGGTCGACGTCGACCCGCGGTTGCCGGCCCGTGAGCTGGGTGTCGAGGACCGGCAGTTCGTGGAGATCGCGCGGGCGCTGTCGTTCGGCGCCCGGTTCATCATCCTCGACGAGCCGACCGCCCAGCTCGACGCTGCCGCCATCAGCCGGCTGTTCGACCGGATGCGGGGGCTGAAGGCGCAGGGCGTGACGTTCCTGTTCATCAGCCACCACCTGCAGGAGATCTACGAGATCTGCGACAAGGTCACGGTGTACCGGGACGCGCGGCACATCGTCACCGCGCCGGTGGCCGAGCTGACCCGCTCGGACCTGGTCACCGCGATGACCGGTGAGGCCCGACCCGGCGCGGCCATCGACCGCGCCGCGGACCGGACCGCCGGGGAACCGGTTCTCGCGGTGACCGGCCTGTCCTACGCCGACCGGTATGCCGACGTCGACTTCGAGGTCCGCGCCGGGGAGATCGTCGGCCTGGCCGGCGCGGGCGGCAGCGGCAAGACCGAGCTGGCCGAGACGATCGTCGGCCTGCGTCCCGCCGGCACCGGCACGATCACCGTCGCCGGCCGGCCGCTGCGGCCCGGCGACGTGCCCGCCGCGCTGGCCGCCGGGGTCGGGTTCGTCCCGCAGGACCGCCACCGCCAGGGACTGATCGGCGGCATGTCGATCGCGGACAACGCCACGCTCACCATCCCGCGCCGACTCGGCCCGGCCGGGTTCGTCAGCGGCGCCCGCCGCGACGGGATCACCCGCACGATGATCGACAACCTGGCGATCAAGACACCCGGGCCCGGCCTGCCGGTCGCCAGCCTGTCCGGCGGCAACCAGCAGAAGGTCGTGATGGCGCGGGCACTCGCCAACGACCCCCGGCTGCTGGTGCTCATCACCCCGACCGCCGGTGTCGACGTGCGGTCCAAGGAGTTCCTCCTGGCCAAGGTCGGCGGCGTCGCCGACCGGGGTGCCGGTGTGGTGATCGCCTCCGACGAACTCGACGACCTGCGTGGCTGTGACCGCGTGCTGGTGATGTTCCAGGGCCGGATCGTCGCCCGGTTCTCGCGTGGCTGGGTCGACAACGCCTTGGTGGCCGCTATGGAAGGAGTGGACCTTCGTGCCTGAGACCACCGAACTGGCGCAGCCGGTCGCGCCCGCGCCCGCGTCGCCGAAGGGTGGCCGCATCGCGCTCGCGAGGCTGCGGGACATCGCGCTCGTTCCCGCCATCGCGGTGATCTGTGTGATCGGGCAGTTCGTCAACCCGGTGTTCCTGCGCTACGACAACATCATCAACGTCCTGCAGACCATGTCGGAGATCGCGCTGCTCGTGCTCGCGCAGGCGCTCGTGCTGATCGTGGGCAAGATGGACCTGTCGCTCGAGTCCACGTTCGGCCTCGCACCCGGTATCGCCGCCTACCTCACCATCGCCGGCGGACAGGGGTTGGGCCTACTGTCCGGCGGCTGGGCCATCCCGGTCACCCTGCTTGTCGGCGTGCTCATCGGCGCGGTGAACGCCGCGCTGATCGTCCGGTTCGGGCTCAACGGCTTCATCGTCACGCTCGGCATGCTGATCGTCCTGAGAGGACTCCTCACCGGGATCAGCGGCGGCCAGACGTTCTTCGACCTGCCACCGTCCATGACCTACCTCGGTAGCGCCATCTGGTTCGGCGTCCCGGCGTCCATCTGGATCTGCCTGGCGCTGTTCGCCACCGGTGTCGTGGTGCTCGGGTTCACCAGCGTCGGCCGGTCGCTGTACGCGATCGGCGGCAACCTCGACGCGGCGAAGGCCGCCGGCATCCGCACCGGCCGCGTACTGATCGGCGTGCTGGTCGTCGCGAGCCTGCTCGCCGCGCTCGGTGGACTGCTGCTGTCCGGCCGGCTCGCATCGGTTGCCGCCGCACAGGGCAACGGCGCCATCTTCACCGTCTTCGCCGCCGCCGTGATCGGCGGCGTCAGCCTGACCGGCGGCCGCGGCACCGTATTCGGCGCGTTCACCGGCATCCTGCTGCTTTACCTCATCCAGAACGTACTCACCCTCGCCGGCGTACCAGCACAGTGGACCGGCGCCCTCAACGGCGCGATCATCCTCATCGCCCTCACACTCTCCCGGATCACCACCGGACACAAACAAGAATAGGAGCCGCCCGCGGCCTGGTTATTGGTTGCGGCCGGGGGATCGGATGCCGACGGAGAACTGATGTGGATCACGTGTACAAGCTGATCACCGTCTACCGCTACCACGCCTTCTTCACCAACAGCCCGTTCGACAGCGTCACGGCCGACGTCCAGCACCGCGACCGGGCCGGCGCCATCGAGCACGTCTTCGCCGACCTGCAAGCCGGCGCCCAGGCCCACTTCCCCTCCGCGGACTTCCAGGCCAACGCCGCCTGGCTCACCCTCGCCGCGCCGGCCCACAACCTGCTGCGCGCCCTGGGCCGTCTGGCCGGCGGCCCGCACGCGCGCCCGCACCCCACCCTGCGCCGACGGTTCATCACCGTCGCCGCCCGCCGCACCCGCTCCGCCCGCCGGATCACCCTGCACCTGCCCCAGAACTGGACCTGGGACACCGGCTGGCAACACATCTTCACCACCACCCACCGCACCCACGCCCTACCCACCCCACCATGAAGACCTGACCACCCGCCATCCCAGACCAACCGAAAGACCACGTGGAAAGCTGGGCAGACCAGCGACTCCCGCGCGCCCACACCAGAACCCCCAACCCCCCAAACAAGATCAACTCAAGCCAAGATCACCAACCAAGATCAACGGTGAATCCAGGCTCAACGCACCAAATGCGTCGTTCGGTGCACCAAGCCCGGCCGAATCGCCGAGTTGATCTAGCCCTGCTAGCCGATGGTTGGCAGGAACCGTGGGGGTTGGCGGGCGTGGGTGTCCTGTTCGAACGCGTAGGCCAGCGCCAGGACGGTCGGTTCGCTGAACCGGCCAGCCATGATCGACATGCCGAGCGGGAGCGGACCGGCGAACGCCATGGGGACGGTCACGTTGGTATAGCCGGACACGGCGGCCGGGCTGGACGAGCCGAACAGGAAGGCGTCGCCGGAACCGAGGGTGGTCCGCCACGCCGGGCTGTTGGTGGGTGCCACGATCGCGTCGAGCCGGTGCTCGCCCAGCACCTCGTCCAGCCCGCGCTGGGCCGCTCCGGTGGCCGCCTGCCGGGTTCGCCGGTACTCCGGGTCGGACAGGTCGCCGCTGGTGGCCTGCGCCTGCTCGAACAGCTCCTGGCCGAAGAACGGCATCTCGGCCTCGGCGTTGGCCTGGTTGAACTCGATCAGGCCGGCGAGGTCGGCCGGATGCTCGCCCGGTGTCGCCGCGAGGTAGGCGTTGATGTCGTGCTTGAACTCGTGCAGGAGCGCCGGGAACTCGTTGTCATCCACGATGTCCAGGTACGGGATCGTAATGTCTACAGTGGACGCGCCGAGCCGCTCGAGCCGTGCCACCGCTCGCGCGAACGCCGCGTCCGTCTCCGGGCTGGCGCCCCCGGTGGCCTCTCGCCACACCCCGATCCGCTTGCCGCGCAACGCGTTCGGGCGCAGGAACTTCGTGTAGTCGGTCAACGCGTGCCCCGCACCGTCCACAGTGGCCGGATCGTCCGGGTCCGGACCGTTGATCGTGGCGAGGACGATGGCGGCGTCGATGACGTTGCGCGCCATCGGACCGGCCGTGTCCTGCTCGGCCGAGATCGGCACCACGCCGCTACGGCTGACCAGGCCGATGCTCGGCTTCACCCCGACGATCCCGTTCGCGCCGGCCGGGCAGACGATCGAGCCGTCGGTCTCGGTGCCGATGGCGACGGTGGCCAGGTGTGCGGACACCGCGACCGCCGAGCCGCTCGACGAGCCGCACGGGTTGCGGTCGAGCACGTAGGGGTTGGCCGTCTGCCCACCCACCGCGCTCCAGCCGCTCGAGGAGTTGGTCGAGCGGAAGTTCGCCCACTCCGACAGGTTCGCCTTGCCGAGGATGATCGCGCCGGCCGCCCGGAGCCGGCCGGCCAGGTGGGCGTCGTCGGCCGGCCGGGCGTCGACCAGCGCGAGCGAGCCGGCCGTGGTCGCCTGCCGGTCGGCCGTGTCGATGTTGTCCTTCAACAACACGGGGATGCCCTCCATCGGGCCACGGGCGCCATGCGTGCGCCGGCGCACGTCGCTGGCCACGGCCAGCCGTAGCGCATCCGGGTTCGTGGTGATGACCGCGTTCAGCCGGTGGTCGAGCCGCCGGATGCGCTGCAGGTAGAACACTGTCAGCCGGGCGGAGGACAGGCGACCGGAGTCCATGGCGCGCTGCAGGTCGGGGATCGTGGCCCGTTCCAGGTCGATCCCCGCCACCGTCACCCCGTCGGTGAGCGGCGGCGGTGCTCCGCGCGCCGGCACGGCCGTCACGGACGTCAGGAACAACAGGACGACGAAAATGGCCAGCGTGCGGATACGGTTGTTCATCGCAACCTCCCACGGGGTCATGGCGCGAACACCTGGTAAAGGCCACGGCCGAAGGTCGCCGCGACCACCCGGTGGTGGGCGGGGTCGTATTCGATGTCATCGACCGGGACCAGTGGCATGCCGTGCCCGAGTCGCCACCATCGGGCGGTCCCGGCCGGTGACACGAACACACCCTGGTCGGTGGCCACGTACAGCATGCGCCCACGGCCCAGCACCACGTCGTTCACCGGTGCCTGCGGCAGGTTGCCGGACAGGTCGGTCCAGGACGCCCCGCCGTTGCGGGAGACGAGCACGTACGGTTGGTACGAACCGGTCCGATATCCCGACAGCGTCGCGTACACAGTGGACGAACGACGCGGGTCGACGGCGATCCGGGTCACCCATTGGTCGTCGTCGCGCAGCAGCGTCCAGGTCGCACCGAGGTCACCGGTGCGCCACAGCCGCCCGTCGTCGGTGCCGACATAGATGGTGCGGGCGTCCGACGGCGCCGCGGCGACCGTGGTGATGGTGCCGAACGGATAGGTGTCCTGGCCGGGACCACTGGTGAGGTCCGGGCTGATCGGTGTCCAGCTCACCCCGTTGTCGGTGGACCGGTTGAGCCGGTTCCCGCCGTAGTAGAGGACGTTCGTGTCGTTCGGGTCGAACTGGACCGGGGCGAACCAGTTGCGCCGGTCGGCCGTGGTGCGGTCGGAGAACATGGTCATCGTGTCGCCGCCGTCGGTCGACCGGAAGCAGTTGCCGTACTGGTAGCAGGCGAAGACGTTGTCCACATTGGTCGGGTTGATCAGGTTTTCCTCACCGTCACCGCCGAGGTACTCGTTGAACCGCACCGGCCCCCAGGATCGCAGCGAGCCGTTGTCCTGCGTCCCGCCGGAGATCCGCGAGGTGTCCTGCGGGCTGATCGCGACGCTGTAGAACTGGGTGTACGGCTCGTGGGTCGCCTTCACCCAGCCGCCGTCGCCGTCGAGGTCCGACCGGTACGTACCGCCGTCGTTGCCCAGGTACACCCGCGCGGGATACCGGGGATCCCAGGTCATCGCGTGCTGGTCGACGTGCACGGCGTCGCCGTCGGTCGACCAGGTCCGCCCGCCGTCGTGCGTGGTCAGCAACGCGACTCCGGCCACGTGCACATGCTCGGCGGCCCGCGGATCCACCCAGACCTTGCCGAACCACCAGGCGAAGCTGGACTGCGAGGCGGCCAGTTCGGCGTTGTCCGGCAGCCGCTGCCAGGTGTCGCCGTGGTCCGCCGACGTGTAGAAGCCGTCGAAGGCCTGCGCCGACGTGGCGCCGCGGCCGACGATGGCGTACAGCCGGTTCGGCTCCGACGGCGCGACGCCGAGCCCGATGCGGCCGAGGTCGGCCGCGGCGGGCACCGGGCCGTCGAGCCGCTGCCATGTCGCGCCGCCGTCGACCGAGCGGTACACGCCGGAGCCGACGCCGCTGTAGGAGCGCCGGTCGGGCTGCCTGAGGTGGTCCCACATCACCGCGTACAACCGGCGGGAATCGGTCGGGTCGAACATCACCTCCGACGCGCCGGTGGTGTCGTTGACCCCGGCGAGCACCCTGGTCCAGCTGCGGCCGCCGTCGGTGGAGCCGTACACACCGCGGTCACCGCCGGGATTGAACAGCGAGCCCGTGGCCGCCACGAAGAGCCGCCGGGAGTCGCGCGGATCGACGATGATCTTGCCGACCGCGCCGGAGTCGCGCAGTCCGATGTTGGTCCAGCGGCGGCCCTGGTCGGTGGACTTGTACACGCCGGTGCCGGTGTAGGTCAGGCTGCCGCCACCCGGGTTGGCCTCGCCCGTGCCGGCGTAGATGGTGCCGTCCACCGCGACGGCCACCGAGCCCATCGCCTGGGTGGCGTCGTTCGGCCACGCCGGTGCGAAGGTGGCGCCGGCGTCGGTCGAGCGCCACAGTCCACCGGACGCGGCGGCGACGTACAGGGTGTCGGCCTTGCGGGGATCCAGCGCCAGGTCCACGATCCGACCGCCGATGTTGGTGGGTCCGAGGGACCGCCAGCGCGCACCGGTCACCGGCACTCGGCCGGCCTCGGCCGCCGCGATGTCGTAGGCGTGCCGGGGAAGTTCCTGACCGGCGAGGGTCTTCTGCAGGAATCGGTGCTCGGCGGGAGCCGACGGCCCGCGCACCGGCCGGTAGTCGGGGGGCGCCACCGGTTCGGCCGCGCCGGCGGTGGGGGACAGGAGCAACGCCGCGCTCGCGACGGCGGCGAACATGGTCAGCAGACGAGACGGACGCGACATGCCGCACCCCCAGCTCGGACGGTGCTCGATGACCGGTCCGACGCTATGCCGTGGTCGCGCTCCGCGAAGCCGCCGAATGGCTGACCCTTGGCCGACCCGTTCGACCGGTGATCCGCCGCTGACCTGCGGGCAGGTCAGCGGCGGTTGAGGTCAGTGCCGGTGCCCGAGTTGGGCTCGGATCTCGCCGATCGGGAACGACGTGCTGTGGACGTTCACGTACATCGAGCCCGCGCGGGTCGCGTCGACCAGCTCGGCGAACTCACCGGGCGCGATGCCCTGTGCCGTCGGGCCGATGATGTCGGTGGCCGTGATGGTCCCGGAGATCGAGGCCGGAGCGGGTGGACAGGCCTGGGTGCCCGCCGGTCCGTTGCCCTGGTTCGTGCAGAGGAAGACGCTGATACCACCGGTCTGGGCCGGGCTGCCGAAGTGGACGTGTGCCTGCGTGACGTCTCCCTCGAGGTCTGCGTAGCTGAGCCGCCAGGAGATCTCCTGGGCCGAGTCGTTGATCTGCGCGCGGAACTGGCCGGTCGCGCCCGTGGAGACCGCCAGGGGTGTCTCCGCATAGCCCGACAGCTGCTCGCGGACCACGCCCTGGCCCCGAGTCTCCACATCCGTCGCCGCACTTCCCGTGGTCGTGATCGCCACCACGGCGCCAACCGTGACCGCGACTACCAACAGACGTCTTTGTCTGGTCATGAGTGTGCTGCCTCCTTACGAGGGGGTGCACACCTCATACGCGCCCCAGGACGACCCGGTTCACCGCAGGTACATAACGTCTGTTGAAACGGCCAAGTGTGCGTCTCTACTGTGAACGTGCACAGCCCTGGGTGATCGCAGTAGATGAGGATCGATGACGGACACCGCGCGTGCGCGAGCACGGAGCCAGCGACCGCCGACCATTCACGACGTCGCCGCGCACTCCGGCGTCTCCCGTGGCACCGTCTCGCGTGTCCTGCAGGGCGGGCACAATGTCAGCCCGGCTTCCCAGGAGGCGGTCAACGCCGCGATCCGCAAGCTGGGCTATGTGGTGAACCGGGCGGCGCGCAGCCTGGTGACCCAGCGCGCCGGCTCGGTGGCGTTCCTGCTGTCGGAGACGCAGGACCGGTTCTTCGAGGACCCCAACTTCACCACCCTGCTGCGTGGTTGCACCACGGCCCTGGCCGAGCAGGACCTCCCGCTCATCCTGATCACGGCCGGCACCGAGGCGGAACGCCGCCGCATCGCCCCGTACCTGTCGGCGCACCACGTCGACGGCGTGCTGCTGATCTCCTCGCACCGCGGCAACCCGATGATCGACCATCTCCGGCGGGCCGAGTTGCCGTTCGTGTGCTGCGGCAAGCCGCTCGGCGAGCGCGGTGCGTTGTCCTATGTGGCGGCCGACGACCGTGAGGGCGCCAGGAACATGGTGCGCCACCTGATCGAGTCCGGCCGCACACGTGTCGCGACCATCGCCGGTCCGCAGGACACCCCCGGCGGGCCGGAGCGGCTGGCCGGCTACCGCGAGATGCTCGCCGAGTACGGCGTCGCCTACGACGAGCGGTTGGTGGCGACCGGTGACTACAGCAGGGGGAGTGGCGAGTCGTGCATGCACGAGCTGCTCACCCGTGTCCCGGAAGTCGACGCGGTGTTCGTGGCGTCGGACCTGATGGCCGAGGGTGCGCTGGCGGCGATCGATCGCGCCGGTCGCCGCGTGCCCGACGACATCGCCGTCGGCGGCTTCGACGACTCACCGGTCGCGGCCACCACCCGTCCCCCGCTGACCACGATCCGCCAGCCGTGGGACCGCGTCAGCGAGATGATGGTGCGCCAGCTGCTGGCCCAGATCGACGGCGAAGGGCCGGCCACCGTGATCCTGCCGACCGAGCTCGTCGTCCGCGAGTCGGCCTGATCGACAAAACGAGCGAGAACCGATACGACGCGATTATTCAAAGCCGGTGACCGGCCGCGACGGCGCGTTTTTGGACCACATACATATAGCAATATGTGGTCCAAATCACACATGTATCTGAGGTTGTGTTGTACGTGGAGTGACGCGTCCGCGCTCTAGTGAAGTACTGGGGCAGCGGGGCGAAGTACCAACGGGGTTACCGCTGGACGGCGGTGCCAGTGCCGAGGGGGTTCGGCGCACAGTTGGTACACGAAGGGGGATCATGTTCTCGAATCCCGGCCTGATGGCCGGCAGGGAACCCACCTCCGCTGTCATCGTCGCCATGCGGAACGACCTGGTGCGTGGCGGGGTCGAGCGGATGCTGCAGGCGCTGGGCGTGACCGGGGTGCACACGCGACGTGAGCTCGGCGGGCCCGCCGACGGGAGCCGGATCCTGGTCGCGCTGGTCAGCGAGATCGACGCGGCGGCCGCTCCGGAGCTGCGTGCCGCCGAGGAGGCGGGGACCAGGGTCCTGCTACTGCTGTCGGGGAACGGTGACGTCGCCGAGCTGTCCAGAATCCGTGCGCTGGGAATTCGCGGCGCGGGATTCCTGACGGTCGACGGCCTCGGCCAGGCCGACCTGTACGACGCGTTATCGAGAATGGAAAACGGCGAGGTTCCCATTCCGGCCGGGCTCGCCAGGAACCTGCTCGCGCTGGCCGAGCAGAACCCCGCCGCGGCGTCGGCCCGGCCCCGGTTGACCCCGCGGGAAAGCGAAGTGCTCGGGCTCATGGTCGAGGGCATGAGCAACAAGCAGATCGCCCGCCGGCTCCGGGTTTCCGATCACGGTGCCAAGCGCCATGTCGCCAATATCCTGGCGAAACTCGACGTCGCTAACCGGACTCTCGCCGTGGCGAAGGCATTGCGTGAAGGCCTCCACGAGTTGGACGAGGAATGAAAGCGCTACGAGTTGAGAGCCCCGGTGGCCGTCGGCGCGGCGAGCCGGCGCGCCGCGTGGACCACGGCGCTGCGCTGCCTGGCGCGCTCGTCGGCACCGTCGTCGGCGCGGCCGGTGAGCATCCGCACGACCTGGGGCACGGCGAACCACCACGCGGCCAGCGCGATGACCAGGAACACCAGGTGGTCGGCGTCCAGGTCGTCGGCGAGCGCGCCGTCGCGCTGGGCCGCCGTGAACGCGTCGACCTTGGCGCGGTAGTGCACGGCGCGCCGCTGCGGGTCGGGCACCCGGTCCGCGAAGGACAGCCCCTCCCAGTGCAGCAGCCGGGCCAGGTGCGGATGCTCGGCGTGGTAGTCGAACACGAGCCCGGCGAACTCGCCGACGTCCGCCTCGCGCAGCGACGTGAGGGGAACGGCCTCGGCGATCCGGATGAGCTCGTCCTCCAGGACCGCCGCGAACAGGCTCTCCTTGTCCCCGAAGTAGTGGTACAGGCGCTCCTTGTTGACCGAGGCGCGCCGCGCGATGCGGTCGACCGTGGTGCCGCTGAGCCCGTGGGCCGCGAACTCTTCGGTCGCGGCGGCTTTGAGCCTGCGCCGGGTTTCCTCGGTGTTCCACGCCATGGCAGAAGCATAACTCCAACCAAAGCGTTGACGATGCACTCGAGCCTCTCTAACCTCAACTCCAACGGTGGAGTTGGATCGACAGGGGGCATCCGATGACCGAGACCACCACCGGCCCGGCACTCGCCGTGGAACCGACCCTGCCCAGAACGACGATCGTGCTGCTCACCGCGGCGGTCGGGGCGGTCGTCGCGAACCTCTACTACGCCCAGCCGCTCGAGCACACGCTGGCGCGGGCGTTCGAGGTGTCCGACCGCTCCATCGGCCTCGCGGTCACCCTCATCCTCGTGGGTTACGCGATCGGCCTCGCCACGCTCGTCCCGCTCGGTGACCTGCTGGAACGCCGCCGGCTGATGGTCCCGATGCTGGCGTGCAACGTGGCCGGCCTCGTCGGGATGGCGGTGGCGCCCTGGTACCCGCTGTTCCTCGTGGCCGCCGGGGTGGTCGGCGTGACCTCGGTGGCGGTGCAGGTGATGGTGCCGTTCGCGGCCGAGCTGGCGCCGCCGGACCGGCGCGGACGCGTCATCAGCACGGTCATGAGCGGCCTGCTCATCGGCGTGCTGGTGTCCCGCACGGTGGCCGGGCTGATCTCCGACCTCGCCGGCTGGCGGGCGGTGTTCTGGTTCGCCGCGGTGCTGACGGCGGCGATCACCGTGCTGCTGTGGCTGCGCCTTCCCGTGGTCGCCCCTCGGGTCACCATGCGGTACCCCTCGCTGCTCGGCTCCGTGCTCGCGCTGGTGCGCGACGAACCGGTGCTGCGGCTGCGGATGCTCTACGGCGGCCTGTGTTTCGCCTCCTTCAACGCGTTCTGGACGGCGTCGGGCTTCATGCTGGCCGACGGGCCGTACCGCTGGTCCCCGTCGGCCATCGGCCTGTTCGCACTCGTCGGGGTGGCCGGCGCGCTCGGCGCGCGGTTCGCCGGCCGGCTGGCCGACCGCGGCCGGGGACATGCCGCCACGGCGGGTTTTCTGGTCGCCACGGCGCTGTCCTACGGCCTGATCGTGCTCGGCCAGGACTGGCTGGTGGCCCTGGTCATCGGCGTCGCGATCATGGACCTGGGCGCCCAGGGCGTGCACATCAGCAACCAGAGCGTCATCTACGCGCTGCGGCCGCAGGCCCGGAACCGGATCAACACCGCGTACATGACCTTCTACTTCATCGCGGGATCGCTGGGCAGCGGGTTGTCGGCGCTGACCTATCCGGTCTTCGGCTGGACCGGCGTGAGCGTGCTCGGGTTCGCCCTGCCGGCCGTCGCCGCCGTCCTCTGGTTCGCCCGTTCTCGCACGGAAACCGTTACACCACTGGGGAGAAACTGATGACAGAAGCAACAACGACCGTCCTCACCGAGGAACAGGATCACACGAACGAACGGTCCCGTGCCGGCCGGGAGGTCCGCCTGGAGGCGAGCCGCCGCGACTACCCGACCTTCATGCCGGAGCACCCCACCAACGGTGACGAGTCCGACTATCCATACCTGGCCAGTTACTCGAAGGGGTTACCGCACAACGAGTTCGGCGAGATGGACAGGCCGGCGTTCCGCGCGATGCTGCGCGCGTTCAGCTCCGGGCGGCCCCGTGACTTCGACAAGATCCCACTCGGCATGCCCAACGCGCGCAAGCTGCTCGGTCCGCAGGGTGGCCTCGCGCTCGACCTCATGGGCCCCGACTCGCACGCGCTGGTCGTGCCGCCGGCACCGCGGATCGACGGCGAGCGCACGGCGGCGGAGATGGCCGAGCTGTACTGGATGGCACTGCTGCGCGATGTGGACTTCGCCGAACTCGAGAGCTCGCCCCTGGCGGCGGAGGCGGCGGCCGACCTGTCCACCTACGACGGTTACGCCGGGCCGAAGGAGAACGGGAAGGTCACGCCGCGCGTGCTCTTCCGCGGCGACGCCCGCGGCGACCGCGTCGGTCCGTTCATCTCCCAGTTCCTGCTGCAGACCGTGCAGTACGGGTGCTCGAGCATTCCGCAGCGGCTGGACACGGTCGAGACGGAGCTCGACTACGGCGCGACCTACACCGAGTGGCTCGCCCTTCAGCGCGGCGCGCCGCGCCCGACCCGGCGGGACTTCGTCAACACCCGATACATCCAGACGCCGAGGGACATGGGCCACTACACCCACTTCGACGTGCTCTACCAGCCGTACCTGTACGCCGCGCTCATCCTGCTCGGCAAGCCGGGCTACCCGGCCGAGCTGCAGGACCGCGGCAATCCGTACCTGACCTCGGCCAACCAGGTGGGCTTTCCCACGTTCGGTACGCCGCACCTGGTCAGCGCGCTGGCCGAGGTGGCCCTTCGCGCGATCAAGCACACGGAGTTCCAGCAGTTCTTCGTGCACCGCAGGCTGCGGCCGGAGGAGCTGGCCGGACGCATCGAGGTCCAGCTGGCGCGGGACCCACACCGTTACGACGGGATGATCCACGACGACATCCTCGACTCAGCCGTGCTCGACCGGATCCGGACCAGGTACGGCACCGCCCTGCTGCCCCAGGGGTTCCCCGAGGGCTCGCCCATGAGCCCGGCGTACCAGAGTGGACACTCGACGGTCGCGGGCGCGTGCGTCACCGTGCTCAAGGCCTGGTTCAACGAGTCGGCCGTGATACCCGACCCGGTCACGCCGAGCAAGGACGGGACCGAGCTGGTTCCCTACACCGGCGCCGACGCCGGCCGCGTGACCGTCGGTGGCGAGCTGAACAAGCTCGCCGCGAACATCGGTGCCGGCCGGGCGATGGCGGGCGTGCACTACCGGAGCGACAACACCGAGGCGTACACGCTCGGCGAGACGATCGCCATCCGGATGCTGCGCGAGCAGAAGGCGACCCACATCGAGGACGGCGGCTTCACCATCACCCGCTTCGACGGCACCACCGTCACGATCTGAGGGAGACCCACGAGATGGCGGTAGAACGGCGCGCGCTGGGCAGCCAGGGCCTGGAGGTCTCGGCCGTCGGCCTGGGCTGCATGGGAATGTCGTTCGGCTACGGCGCGGTCGAGGAGGGGCGGGCGATCGCCACGATCGACCGGGCGCTCGAACTGGGCGTCACCTTCCTCGACACGTCCGACCTCTATGGACCGAAGACGAACGAGGAACTGCTCGGCAGGGCGCTGGCCGGTCGCCGCGACGGTGTCGAGTTGGCGACCAAGTTCGGCTCCTACTCGCCGGACGATCCACCCCGCGTGCCGGACGGCAGGCCGGAGCATGTCCGACGGGCGCTGGACGCTTCGCTGCGCCGGCTCGGGGCCGACCACGTCGATCTGTACTACCAGCACCGGGTGGACCCGAAGGTACCGATCGAGGAGACGGTCGGCGCGATGGGCGAGCTGGTGGCGGCCGGCAAGGTTCGATACCTGGGCCTGAGCGAGGCCTCGGCGCGGACCATCCGGCGCGCGCACGCGACGCACCCCATCTCGGCCGTGCAGAGCGAGTACTCGCTGTGGAGCAGGGACATGGAGGCGGAGGTGATCCCCACCCTGGCGGAGCTGGGCATCGGGTTCGTCCCGTACAGCCCGTTGGGGCGGGGTTTCCTCACCGGGGCGATCTCCTCGGTCGACGACCTGGCGGCGAACGACTTCCGGCGTATCGCACCGCGGTTCTCGGCCGAGAACTTCGACCGCAACACCGTGCTGGTGGACCTGGTTCGCTCGATCGCGACCGCGAGGGGCACCACCGCCGCGCAGGTGGCGCTCGCTTGGGTGCTCGCCTCGGTGCCGGGCGCCGTGCCGATTCCCGGCACCACCAGGCCGGCGCGGGTGGGGGAGAACGCGGCCGCGCTCGAGGTCGAGCTCACCGGCGAGGAAAAGCAGGTCCTCGACGAGGCCTTTCCGCCGGGCGTGGCGGCGGGCGCCCGTTATCCCGCGCCAATGATGGAATTTCTCGACGGCTGACCGACCGGACAATCGCCGTGCCCCGCGTCGCCGACGCGGGGCACAGTCCATTTCACCGCTCTTTACTCTCCGTAATTACTCGAAGCCTGGCCATCTGGTCATCTCCACTGGGGGTAGCACAAGTCGCACTCCACTGAGGCATTGGCGGGTTCGCATCGCGATTGTAGTTTTATCGTGCTTGCCAGTCTGGGTCGATGCTGCCCGAACCAACATGGGGGATCTTGTTGTGAGTCATTTTTTTCTGGATCGGATGAAACGTTTCGGCGCTGCCGCTGCGGTCATCTTCAACGCGCGTACGCACAGCTACGTGGACCTGCTGGCGGAGGTCGAGACCTGGCGGGAGTTCCTTGCCGGCAACGGAGTCATGCCTGGTCAGGTGGTGACGCTGGAGGGCCCGTCGTCGCCGTACGCCTGCGCGGGTCTGCTCGCGCTGATCGACCACGGCGTGATCGCCGTGCCACTTTCCGTACTGCCCGACGTCAAGCGCGTGGAATTCCACGAGGTGGCAGAAGTTGAAGTGACAATCACCGTGGATGAGCACGGAAATCGCCGGTGTGAGCACACCGGGCGGTGGGCCGAACACGAACTGTATTCCCGGCTTCGCGCGGCGGACCGGCCCGGTCTCGTGTTGTTCAGCTCCGGTACATCCGGACGTAGCAAGGCATCTGTTCTCGATTTCACCAAGGTTCTCGCGAAATACGGTGAGCCGAAGCGGCCGCAACGCATTCTGTCCTTCCTGAACCTGGACCACATCGGTGGCATCAACACGTTGTTCCACACGCTCGGCCAGGGCGGTGCGGTGGTCACGGTGGCCGACCGCACGCCGGACAGCGTGTTCGCCGCGATCGCCGAGCACCGGGTCGACGTGCTGCCGACCACGCCCACGTTCCTCAACATGGTGTTGATCTCCGGTGTCCTGGACCGGTACGCCACCGACTCGTTGAAGCTGATCACCTACGGCACCGAGCCCATGCCGCCGCTGACGCTCCAGCGGCTGGCCGAGACCCTGCCCGGCATCCGGCTGAAGCAGACCTACGGACTGTCCGAACTGGGCATCCTGCCGACCCGGTCGAGGAGTGACGGGGAGCTGTGGATCAAGCTGGGGAACGCGGGGTTCGAGCACAAGATCGTCGACGGCGTGCTGTGGATCCGGTCGGACATGGCGATGCTCGGGTACCTGAACGCGCCGGCGCCGTTCGACGAGGACGGGTTCTTCAACACCCAGGACATGGTGGAGACCGACGGCGAGTACGTCCGGATCCTCGGGCGGCGCTCGGAGATCATCAACGTCGGCGGCGAGAAGGTCTACCCGACCGAGGTGGAGAACGTCCTGCTGGAGATCCCGAACATCGCCGAGGCGACCGTGTCCGGCCACGCGAGCCCGGTGACGGGGATGGTCGTGAAGGCGATCGTGCGGCTCGCGGATCCCGAGGACGAGTGGGCGGTGCGCCGGCGCGTGCGCGAGTACTGCAAGGGTCGGCTGGAGCGGTTCAAGGTGCCCGTGGTGGTCGAGGTGTCGACGCGGGCCCAGCACTCGGACCGCTTCAAGAAGATCCGGGGTGCGGCATGACCGGCACCGACCGGGTGGCCGTGGTGAGCGGCGGCAGCCGGGGGCTGGGTGCGGTGCTCGTGGAGCGCCTGCTGAAGGACGGGTGGCGGGTCGCGACGTTCAGCCGGAGCACGAACCCGTTCGTGGAGCGGGTCGCGGCGAACGCGGGGGAGAACTTCCTGTGGCGGCAGGCGGATCTCTGCGATCCCCAGTCGCTGCGGGAGTTCGTGGCGACCGTGCGGCGTACGTTCGGGCGGGTCGACCTGCTGATCAACAATGCGGGCGTCCTGCACCAGGAGCTGTTGTTGACGACCTCGGTCAAGAAGATCGACACGTTGCTCGCCGCGAACCTGGTCGCGCCGATCACGCTCGCCCAGGCCTGTGCGAGGGCGATGACCGGCACCGGCGGCGCGATCGTCACCGTGTCGTCGATCAACGCGATCCGCGGCCATCGCGGCGTCGCCGTCTACTCGGCCGCCAAGGCGGGCCTGGACGGCTTCAGCCGCAGCCTCGCCCGTGAGCTCGGCCCGCTCAACATCCGGGTCAACTCGGTGGTGCCCGGCTTCTTCGACACGGAGATGACCGAGGACGTCACCGAGAACAACCGGGAACGCATTCAACGCCGCACGCCGCTCGGCCGGCTGGCGGACATCAACGAGGTGGCCGACGCGACGCTGTTTCTTTGCTCGCCGGCGTCCTCGTTCATTACCGGACAGACACTCGTAGTCGATGGGGGAATCACATGCTGACCAATACCGAGGCCAGGGCAACCGTGCTGGAGGAGATCGAGAGCCTGCTGCTCGAGGACAACGACGAGCCGGTGACGTTGACCGGCGCCGAGACGGTGGCCGAGCTGGCGCTCAACTCGCTCTCGCTCGCCCGGCTGATCATCGTGCTGGAGTCGTCGTTCGGCGTCGACCCGTTCACCAGCGGAGACCTGGTGATCTCGGACATGCGGTCGGTGAACGACCTGGTGGCCGCGTACGAGGGCGCGGTGCGGCGATGACCGCGCTGGCGTTCGAGTCGATCGACGACTATCTCGGCCCGGCCGACGGCCGGTTCTTCGGCAGCGGGTACCGGCGGGCGGAGTACCACGTCAGCGACGTCGTGGTAACGCCGCTGACCGGCACCCGTTCGACGATCAGCATCCGCTACCCGGCCGACTGGTCGAAGAAGAAGGACGGTGTGGATCTGCGTCCGCACCTCAGCACGGTCGACATGCTCGTGCTGGGCGTGCAGCTCAGCGAGGCCCACCTCACACACGCCCACGGGCTCGACGCGGCGGCGCGCCGGGACTGCTGGCTGCGGAAGGTGACGTTGCGCGCCGGCACCGCACCGCAGGAGGACCTCGTCGGTATGGAGGGAACCGCCGGGCTGCGTGAGATGACGCCGGCCGCCGGCGGGGACTTCGTCTCCACGTACGACTGCGTGATCGGCGCGATGCGCGCCCGGTGCGAGATCCAGCATCCCGTCGGGCGCGCGGCGACCGGCACCGCCGCGTTCGGGTCGATCGACGACGTGCTCGACGACGCCGCCACCCGGTACTACGGCACGGGTTTCACCACGCAGCGGCACCGGATCTCCGATGTCGGGGTCGACCTGGTGAACCTGCGGGCGTCCGGCGATGTGTCGATCGAGCCGACCGGTGCCGTGCCGGCCGAGGGCATCGACGGCGCCGGCCAGCCGTCGGTGTCCCTTGTGGACTGCTTCGTGACCAACCTGCAGCTGGCCCAGATCCTGATGTACGAGCTGGACTCGATCCGGCGGCAGGACAGCAACACGCTGTGGATGCTCAAGACCGTGCTCGAGACCTCGAGCCCGTACCGGCCCTGGTCGCCACCGCAGGTCTCGAGCGTGGCGATCACGGGCAAGCACCAGGTGCCGCTGCGCGGCGCCGTGTGGCGCAACGTCGATCTCCACGGCGAGTGCGCGGGGGTGACCATGCGGTCCTCCTTCGCGCACGAGCTTCCCGCTACCCTGACCGAAAAGGCATCCTGATGAAACTGGCGATCTCCGGCACCTACTCGTCGGGCAAGACCCGCACGGTGATGGCGTTGTCCCACTACACCGGAGTCCCTCGCACCCTTGCCAAGGCGATCCGCGAGATCATGCCGGACGCGGTGCCCGGCAAGAAGCTGGCGGACGTCACGCCCGCGGAGTTCGTGCAGCTCATGATGCGCCGGCACGTCGGACGCGCGGTGGCCGAGGCCAAGCTCGGCGACAACTTCGTGTCCGACGGATCGTCGCTGCAGGAGTGGCTCTACGGCGCGGCGCGGGTGCTGCACGGCATGAACCCGAGCGAGCCCACTGTCGAGGTGCCGGCGGGCATGGCGTTCTTCGAGGAGGTGGTTGCCCAGTTCGGCTTCGCGTTCAAGCAACACGTGAAGCAGACGTACGACGCGTTCGTCCACTTGCGACACGAGCTGCCGATCACCGACGACGGCCACCGGCCGATGAACGAGAAGTTCCGCACGACGATCGACGAGATGCTGCTGAGCACCCTCGACGAACTGCGGATTCCCGTGCACGTGGTGAGCGGCTCGTTCACCGACCGGCTCGCCACGATCGTCGACCTGTTCGACCTTCCGACGGTACGCGGTCTCGACGAGGCCGTGGCCCTGGCGAACGCCGACTACGCCCAGCTGGACCTGCGCCTGGAAACCGAACGAGCCCTCTCGGCCTGACCGGGGGAATGCCTGGAACGACGCCTTGCTGACGTTGAGCGTCAGGAACGACGCCTTCCAGGCATTCCACCCTTCCCAAGTCGGACACCCTCGGCCTACATGTCTGGGAGCGCTCCCAGGGCAATGATGGATCTCCGGCAACCCTCGCCGAGGAGGACCCGTGTCAGACCGTCTTTCCGTTCTGGCGGCCTTGGCCGTGGCCGCCGGCGTGCTCGTGGCACCGGTGGACCGCGCGGCTGCCGCGCCCGCGTTCAACTACGGCGAGGCGTTGCAGAAGTCGATCTGGTTCTACGACGCGCAGCGTTCCGGCGCGCTCGGCGCGGGCAACCGCGTCAGTTGGCGCGGCGACTCGGGCATGGCCGACGGCCGTGACGTCGGGCTCGACCTCACCGGTGGGTTCTACGACGCCGGTGACCACGTCAAGTTCGGGCTTCCGTTCAGCGCCAGCATGACCATGCTCGCCTGGGGCGCCATCGAGGAGTCGGATGCCTACCGCAGGTCCGGCCAGCTCGCGCCGTTGAAGGCGAACCTGCGCTGGGGTATGGACTGGCTGATCAAGGCACACCCGCAGCCCCAGGTGTTGTACGGCCAGGTCGGCCAGGGCGACGCCGACCACCGCTGGTGGGGACCGGCCGAGGTGATGTCGATGCCGCGGCCGGCCTACAAGATCGACGCGAGCTGCCCGGGCTCGGACCTCGCCGGTGAGTCGGCCGCCTCGATGGCCGCCGCCTCGATGGTGTTCGCCGACGACCCGGCGTATGCGAACACCCTGCTGACCCACGCCAAGCAGCTGTACACCTTCGCCGATCAGCGGCGTGGCCGCTACAGCGACTGCATCACCGACGCCGCGAACCCTACGCGGCGCCGCGTTGATCACCAGCCGCCGCACGGGCCATCAGGTACTGCACAGCCGCACCCCGCTCGGCGACACCCTGGCCCGCGCCTAATCGCGATAGAACATATTTCAGTTGGTTCGTCGAAATTCTTGTCATACATGGATGAAGTGATTGCATGTGAGCTATAACACGTTCTAGATTTGTCGGCATGTCCGACACCATGAGACCCGGCGGGCAGCTGTCCCGCCGGCAGGTTCTGCGCGGCACCGCGGCCGGTGCCACGATCGCTCTGGCTTCCGGCATGGTCGATCCTCTCGCCGCCGCGGCCGAGCCGGTCATCGGCGAGTACGACGTCGTGGTGGTCGGTGCCGGCGCCGCGGGTATGACGGCCGCGTTGACCGCCGCCCGTCGGGGGCTTTCCTGTGTGGTGGTGGAGAAGGCGGCCACGTTCGGCGGATCGGCCGCCCGGTCCGGTGCGGGCATCTGGATACCCAACAACGAGGTTCTGCTCGCCGCCGGTGTTCCGGACACACCCCGGAAGGCGGCCGACTACCTCGCGGCCGTGGTCGGGCCCAGTGTGCCAGCCGCTCGGCGGCAGGCTTTTCTCGACAACGGGCCGGCGATGCTCTCCTTCGTCATGGCCAACAGTCCGCTGCGGTTCCGCTGGATGGAGGGGTACAGCGACTACTACCCCGAGCTGCCCGGCGGCTTGCCGAACGGTCGCTCCATCGAGCCGGATCAGTTGGACGGTAACGTTCTCGGTGCGGAGCTCGCCCGGCTGAACCCGCCATACCTCACCACCCCGGCCGGCATGGTCGTGTTCAGTGCCGACTACAAGTGGCTCGCCCTGGCCGCGGTCAACGCCCGGGGTGCGGCGGTCGCCGCCGAGTGTCTCGCTCGGGGTACGGCCGCGGCTTTCCGTGGGGAGAAGCCGCTGACCATGGGGCAGTCGCTCGCCGGTGGTCTGCGGGCGGGGTTGTTGGCGGCGAACGTGCCCGTGTGGTTGACCACCCCGCTGCTGGACCTGGTGGTGGAGGGCGGCAGGGTCACCGGCGTGCTGGTGTCGCGGGGCGGTACCACCGGCATGGTCAGGGCACGGCGCGGGGTGATCGTCGGTTCGGGTGGGTTCGAGCACAACGCGGCCATGCGCAACCAGTACCAGCAGCAGCCGACCGGTACACAGTGGACGGTCGGTGCGCGGGAGAACACCGGTGACGGTATCCGCGCGGGCGCGCGGGCCGGCGCGGCCCTGGACCTGATGGACGACGCCTGGTGGGGTCCGGCCATTCCGTTGCCCGGCGAGCCCTACTTCTGCCTCGCCGAACGCACGCTGCCCGGTGGCCTGATCGTCGACGCGGCGGGGGAGCGGTTCGTCAACGAGGCGGCACCTTACGGCGATGTCGTGCACGTCATGTACGACCGCCACCCGACCGATCCGTGCATTCCCGCGTGGCTGATCGTGGACCAGTACTACCGCAACAAGTACCTGTTCAAGGACATCGTGGCGACCTTCGCCCTGCCCAACTCGTGGTACACGTCCGGAGCCGTGTACCGCTCGGCCACCGTGGACGGCCTGGCCTCCGCCATCGGCGTGCCGTCACAGGCTCTGCGGGCGACCGTCTCCCGGTTCAACGGGTTCGCGCGCACCGGGACCGACGCCGACTTCGCCCGCGGCCGGAGCGCCTATGACCACTACTACACCGATCCCGCCGTGCGCCCGAACTCGTGCCTGACGCATCTCTGGCTGCCGCCGTACTACGCGTTCAAGATCGTTCCCGGCGATCTCGGTACGAAGGGCGGGATGCGCACGGACGCGCGGGCACGGGTGCTTCGTCCCGACGGCACGGTCATCCCGGGCCTGTACGCGGCGGGCAACGCCAGCGCCGCGGTCATGGGCCGCGGCTACGCCGGTGCCGGTTCCACCATCGGTCCCGCCATGACCTTCGGCTACATCGCCGCCAACGACCTCGCCGGGGCGTAACCTGGTCTGCTGCCTGGAAAAAACCCACCCTGGGGAGCCGACATGACCACCTTGTCCCGAAGAACACTGCTCACCGGCACCGTAGTGGCCCTCGCCGCCCCGGCCGCGGCGGTCGCCGCGCCGCGGGAGGCCGACCCGTCAACGGTGCTCGAGTGGAACCAGGCCCTGCTGCGGATCGTGCGAACGCCCGGCGCCCAGCCACCGACCGTGCACCCGACCCGGAGCTTCGCGATGATGCACGCCGCCATGTACCGGGCGGCCAGCGTCAGTCCCTCGACCGCGCTCATCGCCGCCGTGGCCCAGGCCGGCCATGACGTCCTCGCCGTCCTCTACCCCACGGCGGTCCCGGACCTGGACGCGTTGCTGCAGGCCCAACTCGCGAACGCCCACGACACCGAGCGAGGCATTCGGATCGGGCGAACGGCGGCCCGCCGGATGATCGAGCTCCGGGCCGCCGACGGCTCGGCCGCCACGCCTCCGGCGATCCCGCCGGGCACCGAGCCGGGCCAGTACCGGCCGACTCCGCCGGCCTTCAACCCGCCCGTGTTCACCCACTGGGCCGCCGTCACGCCGTTCGTGCTGGACCGGGCCGACCAGTTCCGTCCGGCGCCGTATCCCGACCTCAGGAGCTCGCGTTATGCCGGCGCCGTCAACGAGGCAGCCAGCTTCGGCAGGGACACCAGCACCACCCGCACGGCCGATCAGACGGTCCAGGCCCGGTTCTGGCCCGGCCCGATCCAGAACTACTGGAACGAGATCGCCCAGTCGGTGCTGCACTCCACCGGGCTGATGAGCGCCACCAGGGTGTTCGCCAAGCTGAACCTGACCTTCGCCGACGCGGCGATCGCCTTCTACGACGCCAAGTACCACCACCGGATCTGGCGGCCGGTCACCGCCATCCGAATGGCCGACACCGATGGAAACCCCGCGACGACCGCCGATCCCACGTGGAACGGTCTGCTCACCTCCAACGATCCCAGCTATCCCGGTGGGCACAGCGTGATCGGCCAGGCCGGCGCGACCGTCCTGGCCGCCTGCACCGGGCAACGGCACCGGCTGGTCGTGACGTCCGAGGTCCTGCCGGGCGTCGTGCGAACCTTCGACCGGCTCCAGGACGCCGCCGACGAGGCAGGCTTCTCCCGGTTCCTCGGCGGTGTCCACACCAGACTCGACCACGCGGCAGGACAGCGACTCGGTGCTGACGTCGCCAGGGCGGTGCTCACCAGGACATAGCCGAGACAGCGGAGTGGCACAGATGGCAGGCTGCGAGCTGTGAACCCGATCGTCGCGCAGGTGTTGACCATCGCCGGTGTCCTGCTCGGCGCGGCCGCCACGTTCGTCGTCACCTCCAGCACCGAGCGAACCCGTTGGCGGCGGGCGCAGTCCGCCCGGTGGGACGACAAACGCCTCCTCGCGTATTCGGAGTACGCCAACGCGGTCAAGCACATGGTCCGGCTGTGCCGCCGGATCGCGGAGACCAAGGGTCTGCTGTCCACCGGCCAGCCCATCGACCTCGACTCCGCGTTCACCGACCTCGCCGAGGCGGAGACCCAACGAGCCGCCCGATGGGAAACCGTCCTGCTCCTCGGCGAGCCGGCGACGATCTCCGCCGCCCGAGCATGGAGCGAGCAGGCATGGCGGCTGGAGCGCCTCCTGCGCGACGACCACCCCGACGCGTCCCCGTTCATCGACACCTACCGGAACGCCATGCGGCTACGCAACGAGTTCTACGCCCACGCTCGTGCGGACCTCGGCATCACCAGCGGCTCGCTACCCGAACTCACCTGGACCTCGCTCCAACCCCCGCCCGACCACCCTGCTACACCTTGACGTGCTTCGGCCGGTCGTAGCATGGGGTCAGGACAGGAGTGTGTGACATGGAGTTGCGCGGCGCGAAGGTACTGGTGACGGGTGCCACCGGGGGGATCGGGCGGGCGTTGGCGGTTGAACTGGCCGCCCGCGGTGGCGAGGTGGTACTCACCGGGCGCCGCGCGGAGGTGCTCGAGCCGCTGGCCGAGAAACTGGGCGGCCGGGCCATCCCCACCGATCTGGCCGACCGGGACGCGATCGAAGAACTGCTGAACTCGGCGGACGAGCTCGACGTGCTCGTGGCCAACGCCGCACTGCCGGCGTCAGGCTTGCTCGCCGACTACTCCCTCGACGAGATCGACCGCGCGCTGGAGGTCAACCTCCGCGTGCCCATCGTGATGGCCAAGCTGGCCACCGAAGGCATGGCCGCCCGCCGCCGCGGCCACCTGGTCTTCATCTCCTCACTGTCCGGGAAGACCGCGTCCGGGCAGGCATCCCTCTACAACGCCACCAAGTTCGGGATGCGCGGCTTCGCCCTCGCGCTCCGCGAGGACATGCGCCCGCACAACGTCGGTGTCTCCACGGTGTTCCCTGGCTTCATCAGGGATGCGGGCATGTTCGCCGACTCCGGTGCGACCCTGCCTCGCGGGGTCGGCACCCGGACGCCGGAGGACGTGGCGCGGGCGACCGCACGCGCCATCGAG
Organism: uncultured Actinomycetota bacterium; assembly: GCA_963826035.1. Taxonomy (GTDB): domain Bacteria; phylum Actinomycetota; class Actinomycetes; order Mycobacteriales; family Pseudonocardiaceae; genus Actinophytocola. The sequence goes on from CAWGVZ010000015.1 coordinate 776,461, forward strand.
AACAACGTCGCCGAGGTGGACGTGGCGCCGTTGGGTCTGCGCCTGGCCGCCCTGATCGGCAGCGCCGCGCCCAGCCTGGCCGCCGCCGTGCAACGCCGCATGGGCGGGGACAAGATCACCGCCCAGCTCGCCGAAGGCCAGCGCCACAAACGCTGACTCCCTGGGCCAGGGTCAAGCGCAACCACCTGGCCGACAGTTGCTCAGAAACATGAGCAGCTCGCTCGGCGAAGGTATGACCATGGGTAGGGAGAACAGAGACGTCTTGGTCTTGCAGGCACGTGCCGCACTGATCATGGCGGCCTTGCGGCGGTCGATCGTCACGTACAAGGAACTCGGGTTCGCGATCGGGCTGAAGGACATCGAGCTGCGCAACGAGATGCGTCACGTGCTCGACCAGCTGGCCAACGAGTGCTACAACGTCGGAGAACCTCCGATGAGGGCGCTGGTGGTGAACGCTCAGACCGGAGCACCTGGCGCAGGATGGCACGGCAACGGTGAGCCTTGGCACGCCGATGTCCAGCGAGTCTTTCGCTACTGGTCCGCCCAGTCCTGACAAGCGCTTTCAGTCAGGTGGCGAGTCGGTCGTTTCGAGAGTTCTGAGCACGTGTTCGATGAACGGTGCTTTCCCGGCTCGGTACCGGACGCGGTCTCGCGCGTCGTCGTCGGCGAGCTGTGTTTTGATCCGCGCGTATTCGGCAGCGACGTCCGGAGCCCGGCGGAGGTGGTCTCGGAACGCGATCCATTGAGGCCAGTCGGGTGACCCCTGCTCGACGACGTGTAGGTGGTGCGTTCTGTGCGCGATGGAAGGAAAGCACAACGACCACTTGCGGTCCGCCTCGTCGGCGGGTTCGGGGGCGTGCACCCAACCCAGTTCGCCCACGATGTCGATCGCATCGGCGAAGGCATCCCGGTCCGTGATGACGGCGAGCATGTCGATGATCGGCTTGGCGGGAAGCCCCTGAACCGCGGTGCTGCCGATGTGCTCGATCGAGCCGGTGAGCCAGGGCGCGAGTACCGGCTCCAGCCGTCGTCTCTGCACGTCGAAGTCGGAAGCCCAACCGGGGTCGTGGTCGACGATCCTGATCACATCCTGCCGCGCCGGCACGGTCAGTTCTCCCACCAGCCGATTGGACGGTCATCCTCGTCGTAGACGTTGCCGTAATACCAGTCGGCGTTGTTTCGGGACGTCCACTCGATGACAACGGCCTCGATCGCCGGAAACCCGACGCTGATGGGCACCGTAATCACGATGAACCGCAGGTCCGCCGGCGCCTCGACCAGCCCTGCGAGCGCCCCGAAGGCTTCACGTAACACCGCGACCGCATCGTGGCCGGGCGGTGTACGGGGATAGATCGCGACGCAGACGTTGCCGCCTCTTGTCACGATCTCGAACCGCCCGTCCGCGTGGAGCCGAACCCGATCGCCCGCGGCGCAGCCATCCGCTAGTGCTGGACTGCCAAGGATCTCGCACACGGTCTCAGTGACCCACATCGCCGGGACGACCTCGTAGGCCGGCTCGCCAGAAGTCTTGGTGCCTGCGAAAGGCGGACATGGCCGTCGTGTGCCGGTGGAACCCCATGCGTTGTCAGTTCAGTGCACCTCGGCTGACGGGGAAGTCGAAGTACGTGTCGGGGAAGGGTTCGTTGTTGAGCGTGAAGTGCCACCACTCCTCGGCTAGGTTGCGGAACCCGACGTCCGCGAGGGTGGAGCGGAGCAGGTTGCGGTGGTGGCGGGCGGAACCGGTGATGGCCGGGTTGTCCGTGTGGGACAACGGGTCGAAGCAGTCGTAGCCGGTGCCCATGTCGACGCCGTTGTCGGGGAAGCGCTGCCCGACCGGGGCGAAGCAGGCGACCAGCGGTTCGCCGGGGTGGTACGGCCGTTGGGGGCCTGCCGGCAGCTTGACCAGCGTGACGTCGAGGGTGCTGCCACGGCTGTGGCCGGACTTCGCCGCGATGTAGCCGTCGGCGAACAGCCGCGTCTTGTCGACGTTGGGGTAGAACTCGGCCTTCATCCGTTCGTCGTCGAGGTCTTCGGCCCAGCGGACGAAGTGGTCGACCGCGCGCTGCGGGCGGTAGCAGTCGTAGACCTTGAGCGTGTAGCCCTGCCTCAGCAGTGTGCGTTGTGCGGTGCGCAGGGCGGTCGCGGCGTGCCGGGTGAGGATGCACTGCGGCTGCCGGTAGCCGTCGATGCGGTCACCGACGAAGTTGTGCCGCCCGAAGTAGCGGATGTCGTACCGGATCGTCGGGTCGACGTCGTTCAGGGCGACGAACTCGGGTGGCGCGTCGTCCTTGCCGCGCGCGGCGGCGGGTGAGGCGAGAGCCACGCAGGAGAGGAGGGCCAGCACGACCGCGCTGAGGCGGGAGGTTCGGGACACGAGGACTGTTATACACAATCGGGGCCGGGCCCGGGATCGACAACCGGCTTGGCACCGGCAGCACGGCCGACGTGATGCGGTTCCGCGTCACCCGGCACGCCACGGAGGACAGCCACATCCCGGACCGGCGCGGTGAGAGCGAGTCACTCGACCGCGATCAGGGACTCCTTCCGCGGACCTGCACCACACGATCCACCTGCACCTGGTGCACTTCCCGCGGCGGCCGCGAACCCGGACCGTATGACGCGGGCCGCAAGGACACGGTCGACCTGCGCCCGGGCGAGGCGGTGGAGGTGATCGCGAGGTTCGGCGCCTACCGCGGCCTATGCATGTTCTCTACTCAGCCGTCCTTGGCGCCGGCCTCGGCGGCGCGGGCGTGGAGCCGCGCGCGGACCTCGTCGGGCGTGTAGGCGCGCCGCTTGCGCTCACCCCGCGCGATCGCGACCCCCGTCGCGGCGACGCCGGCGAGTCCGGCCAGACCGACGATCTTCCACCAGCGCATCCGCCTAGGCTACCGGGGTGGCCGTTTCACTGAACGAGGCACTGGAACTGACCCGCACGGGCGACGTGTGGCTCTTCCGCGGCAGCTCGGCGGCCGACCGGACCATCCGGTTGACCACGAACAGCCCGGTCAACCACGTGGGAATGGCCGTGGTGCTGGAAGACCTTCCGCCGCTGATGTGGCACGCCGAGTTGGGCCGGTCCCTGCGGGACGTGTGGGCCGGCACCCACCAGCGCGGCGTGCAGCTGCACGATCTGCGTGAGGCGGTGGTCCAGTGGACGACCAGATATCACCAGCGCGCGTGGCTGCGCCAGCTCGAGCCACCGGCGGACCGGGCGATGGAGGACGCCGTGCTGCGGACCGTCGCCCGCCTCGACGGCACCCCGTTCCCGTCGACCGCGCGGCTGTTCACCCGGTGGCTCTACGGCCGCGCGCCGATTCCGCGCACCAGGACGACCGAGGCGAAACTGGAGACCGCGTACTGCGCCGAGGTCGTGGCGATCACCTACCAGGACATGGGCCTGCTGCCCACCAGACGCCGGGCGAACTGGTATGACCCCGGCCGTTTCTGGAGCGGCGACGAGCTTCCTCTCACCGACGGCGCGACCCTGAGCGACGAGATCGCCGTGACAACCTGAGTGCCAGGCCGACGACAGCCTTCGCGCGCCCGCACATCGTTCTGCCGGATCACAAGGTGACCACCGAGGAGATCCTCGAGGACATCACCGTTCGCCACCCTGCCCATCCCCGACTCCGTGCCATCCAGCGCCTCGTGCGCAACTGCGGCGTGCGGACCCGCGCACCTGATCGACCGGCTCGGCCTGCGACCGACCGTACGGCGCATCCCCATGACCACCCTCGCCCGCGCCGGCGGCACCCTGGCCCTCATCTGCCCGACGCCGTCTTCAACCCCCGACCGGACAACGCCTCCGAACGGCGCAAGCTGCTTCGCTATCTCGTACAAGACCTTGCCAGTTCGGCAAGCTTCCGTGCCGGTTCCGGTAGCTCGGCGGCAGGGTGGCGGGCATGAGTACGCACCACGAAGCCGCCCACTTCTGGGACGAGCACTACAGCCGGCGCGCCGCCGAGCCGACGGCGGACGTGAACCCGAGGCTGGCCGAGATCGCCGGGCCGCTGCCCCCGGGCACCGCGCTGGACCTCGGCTGCGGAGCGGGAGGCGACGCGCTCTGGCTGGCCGGCCGGGGCTGGCAGGTTTGGAGTTCGGGGCGACGAAGAAGCCGTGACCTGAGGCGTCGTGGACGCAGCGGACAGCCGGCGGTTCAGCCGGTCACGATCCGCAGGATCGCGGTGCCGTCGGTCATGGCCGGCATCTGCAGTGTGACCGAGCCGGGCTGGGCGGCGGGTGGCTGCGCGCAGTCGCTGTCCGGCCCGCCGAAGGAGCCGGAACCACCGCCGCCGCCGAAGGCGAACGAGGAGCAGCCGGGTTTGAGGGTGCCGTTGCCGCCACCACCGTTGTCCAGGGCGACAGTGATGTCCACGCCGTCCTGCGCCACCTTCGTGATCGACAGCGTGCCGGCACCGAGCCGCCGAATCGGATGTCGACCGGTCCGGACACCGCCACCTCGCAGCACCTGGTGGCGGAGTTACACCCGGACGGCACGCTCCAGTACCGGCTGCGCTCACGGATCGACGGTGTCGGCGACCGCGAAGGGACGGTGGCGCTACCCATCGACGAGATCGTCGCCGTCTTGGCGGAAGCCGCCGATGTGCTGACAGCCGGGCCGTAAGCGGGGGTGATCGGTTGTACTCCCGGTGGAGAGCGAATGGACTTCGCTGCCGGATCCTCGGGAACACGGGACCATGGGAACCCGAGGAGCCGCTCATGAACCACCAGGCTCGTGCCGCCGTGCTCGGCTGGCAGCAGATCGTGAACGCCGCTTGGGAGCAACAGCCCTCCGCGATACTGATACCCGCCCCTGAGTTTCTGCCCACGAACACCCGCAAGTTGACTCCCGACGAGATCGCGCTCGCGCGCTCGGTGTTCGGCGACACGCTGGATACCAACCAGATCGAGCTGTCCATCGGCGGACCTCTCGGCCTCGGCGGCTTCGCACGCACGCTCCCCGATCACATCACCTTTCCCGATGACACCTCGACGACACCGTCGCTCGAGTTCAACAGGTGGCTGATTCACGAGTTGACCCACGTGTGGCAGTACCAGCGTGGTCACCGCGTGATCGACCTGCTCCCGGATGCCATCCACGGCGGCATTGACCGCACCCATTACGAATACGGCGGGGACCAGGGCCTTCGGGAGGCGTCGGCGCAGGGGAAGACCTTCAGCCAGTTCAACTACGAACAGCAGGGCGACATAGTCGCCGACTACTACGTCCGCCGAGAGACCGGCGGGGACACGTCGGCCTTCGAGCCGTTCGTCAACGACGTCCGGGACGGGGATCCGCCGGTCCCCTGGTGGGTGGCGGTGGCTCGAAGCCTGGGTCCTCGCCTGCCGCGATAAGGGCTACAGCGAGGTACCCGCACACTGGATGACCTGCTGCCCGGTGATCGCGCCCGCATCGGGGCCGAGGAGAAAGGCGGTCAGCCCGGCGACCTCCTCGGGAGTGACGAGCCGGCCGAACGGTGGCAGCGCCGGGGGAGTGTGTGCCCGGTTGGGGTCGGACAGCATTGGAGTGTCGGTCGGACCGGGTGCGACGACGTTCACCGTGATGCGGCGGCCCACCAGCTCCGCGGCCCAGGAGCGGGCCAGCGCGAGCAGTGCGGCCTTGGTCGCCGCGTACTGACTCTTGCCGGCCACCCCGGTCATCGTGCGGCTGCCCATGAGCACGACGCGCGCGCCGTCGGGGAGGCGGGCGGCGAGGGTGTCCAGGAGAACGGTGGCGGCCAGGACGTGCACGCGCCACATCCGCTCACCGTCCGCTGTGGACAGTTGGCCGAGCGGGCCCGGCCGCTGGAGGCCGGCCGCGTGCACCACCGCGCGGGGCGCGGGCAGGTCGTCCAGCTGTGCACGGAGCGAGTCGGGCTGGGCGAGGTCGGCCTGGAGCCACGTGATCCCGTCGGCGGGCGGGCGGCGGCCGATGCCGGTCACCCGCCAGCCGTCGCGCAGGAGGCGGTCGCAGACGGCGGCGCCGATGCCCGAGCTGGCGCCGGTGACGATCGCGTGCTCAGCCATCGACCCACTCCTGTCCGACTCGGACGTACTTGATGGCCTGGCGGAAATGCGTGTACGCGATGTGCAGGGCACCGTCCGCCGTCTGCGTGACCGACGGGTACGACAGCTCGCGGTTGAGCTTGTCGCGGGAGTTGTTGGTCATGCAGTGGCCGTCGCCGACCTCGAGGTCCCGCCGGCGCCATGTCCGTCCGCCGTCCGTGGACAGGGCCAGGCTCATCGGCGCGCGCGGGGCGCCCCAGAACGCCCCGTCGTCGGGCGCGGGGGAGGATACCGGCGCCGCGGCGACGCCGTCATCGTCGATCTCGTCGTACAGCGAGACCCGGCGGCCGGTCGCGTCCGCCTTGCTGCTGTGGTTGTAGACCAGCGCCAGCGTGCCGTCGAGCAGCGGCACGTACTGGATCGAGGAGTTGTTGTTCGGCAGCTCGGTCGGTTCCGGTTCGGTCCACGTCCACCCGTCGTCGGTGGAGACGCTGCGGTAGACGTGGTCGGCCCAGCGGCTGCGGAACAACGCGAGCAGCGTGCCGTCCGGGAGCCGGTGGACGTTCATGTGCACGCACCCGGTGCTGCCCGGCACCGGACGTTCCCGCCACGTCGCGCCGCCGTCGTCGGAGATCATCACCGAGCTGGTGTCCTGGTCGCCGACCCACGCGCGGCCCGGCGTGGCGACGCAGTGGAACACCGGCAGCAGCCAGCGGCCGGACGGCAGCGTCACCGGTGGCTGGCGGACGAAGACGCCGCCACTGTCGTTGGCCGGGAACAGGGTGCGTGGTGCCGACCAGCTGACACCGCTGTCGCCGGACACCCGCAGGCGTACCTCGGCCGTGTCCTGGTGACCCGCCCGCTGAGCCGTGTAGAACAGCCACAGGTCGCCGTCCGGCGCGATCGCGAGCACCGGGTTCTGTTCGGACCGCGTGTCGTCGGCCGACAGTCGCACCGGCGCACTCCACGCTGCCGCGTCGGGAGACAGGCGCGAGAACCAGATCGAGATGTCCGGCACGCCTTCCTGCGTGCCGCCGAACCACACGCAGCCGAGGTCGCCGTCGGGCAGCACGGCGAGGTTCGCCGCGTGGTTCTGCACGGCGGGCGCGGGCAGAAAGGTTTCCACCGGGTTCATCGCGCCGCGTCCAGGTGCGCGCGGGCGGCCTGTTCCAGGTGGATGACGTCCGAGGCGATGGAGGCGAACGTGTAGCCCTCCGCCAGCCGTCGTGCGGCGGTCGCCCCGTCGGGGGTGTGGATGCCGGCCGCGACACCCGCCGCCGCGGCCGTCGCGCAGACCGTGCGGACCGCCTCCTCGAACACCGCGTCGACCGACCGGTCCGCCGTATGCGCGCCGCCGACCGCGAGACGCAGGTCCGACGGGCCGACATACACGCCGTCCAGGCCGGGCGTCGCGCAGATCTTGTCCACGTTGGCCAGGCCGTCCGGGGTCTCGATCATGGCGAGCACGACCGTCGCGGCGTGCGCTTCCTCCGGCGCCGGCCCGATCCGCAGCCCGGAGCGCATGGGGCCGTAGGAGCGGCGGCCGAGCGGTGGGTACCGGGCCGCCTCGACCGCCTTCGCCGCGTCCTCGGCCGTGTCCACCAGCGGCACGATCACCCCGGTGGCACCGGCGTCGAGCGCCCGCCCGATCGGGACCGGGTCGTTCTCCTCGACCCGCACGAGGCCGACCGACGCGCCGCCCGCGTCGATGGCCGTGAGGGAGGCGAGCAGCCCCGCATAGCCGAGCAGACCGTGTTGCCCGTCAAGGCACACGTAGTCGTAGCCGAGACGCGCGATCCGCTCGGTGGCGACCGGTGCGTCCAGCACCGACCAGTAGCCGAGGATCCGTTCGCGGTTGCGGAGACGGGCGGCGAAACTCATGGAACTCCTTTACCGGTTGTAGGCGGGCATCGGGCCGCGCAGGTCGGCGCCCACCTCGTCACAGGCGGTACGGACGTCGGCGGGCAGTGCGCCGGCCGCGGCGGCGGCCAGGTTGGCATGGAGTTGCGCCTCACGGGAGCCGCCGAGCAGGAGCGCGCCGACGTCTTCCTTACCCAGCAGCCACCGCAACGACAGCTCGGCCAGCCCGATGCCGGCGCCCTCGGCGATGCCGGCCAGCCGCTCGACCGCCGCGAACAGCCGGGCGTCCCAGTACCGCTGGCGGTACATGCCGGCGAGCGCCGAGTCGCCGAACCGGCCGGTGCCGGGCTCGTCGCCGAACCGGTGCCGACCGGTCAGCAGGCCGCCGCCGAGCGGGTTGTAGACCATGGTCGTCAGGCCGGAAGTCCTTGCATACTCCAGGTATTCCTCTTCTACGCGCCGGGCCAGCAGGTTGTACAGCTGCTGGGCGAGCACCGGGCGGGGCGCGCCGAGGACGTCCGCCGTGTGCGTCAGCTCGGCGATCTGCCAGGCGGCGTAGTTGGACACCCCGAGCGCGAGCACCTTGCCCTCGGCCACGAACTCGGCGACCGTGGCCAGGGTGTCCGCGATCGGCGTGGCGCGGTCGGGCTGGTGCAGGTAGAAGAGGTCGATCCGGTCGGTGTCCAGCCGGCGGAGACTGCCCTCCAGCGACGCCCGGAGCGCGGTGGGCGACAGCGGGCTGTGGTCACCGGCGTCGGGGTGCGGCATGCCGGCCTTCGTGGCCAGCACGACGCGGTCGCGGCGGCCGCGCAGCAGTTCGGCGAGCATCGGCTCGGTTCGCCCGCTCGCGTAGGCGTTCGCCGTGTCGATCCCGGTGATGCCGGCATCGAGCGCCGCGTCGACCATGGTGGCCGCGCCGGCGGCGTCGACCGTGTCACCGAAGGTCATGGTGCCGAGCACGAGATGGGACAGTGCCACGGGCACACCGGGCAGCTTCACGGTTGTTCTCCTTGTCGTGCTGCGGCCACGAGCGTTCGCGGTTTGCGGCCTTTCATGGTGGCGGGGTCGAGCGCGGCGCGGCGCAGCGCGCGGGTGTAGGGCTGCTCGGGGGCGGCGAGGACCCGGTCGGTGGGGCCGGACTCGACCACCCGGCCGTCCCGCAGCACCACGACGTCGTTGCTGATCTCCCGCACCACACCGAGGTTGTGCGAGATGAACACGTACGCCACCCCGGTCTCCCGCTGGAGTTCCCGGAGCAGGTCGAGCACCTGGGCCTGCACCGAGACGTCGAGCGCGCTGGTCGCCTCGTCGCACACGAGCAGTTCCGGCCCACTGGCCAGCGCTCGCGCGATACCGATCCGCTGACGCTGCCCGCCGGAGAACTCCGCCGGCCGGCGGTCGCGGGCACTGGCCGGCAGCCCGACCCGGTCGAGCAACGCCGCGGCCTCCCGCCCTCGCGTGGCGCGGTCGCGCCCACGCAGGCGGAGCGGTTCGGCCACGATCTCCTGCGCCGTGAGGTGCGGGTCCAGCGAGCCGTACGGGTCCTGGAAGATCATCTGCACCTTGTGCCGCAGCGGTCGCAGCCGCTTCTCCGGCAGTGTGGCGATGTCGGTGCCGTCCAACAGGATTCGGCCCGACGCGGGACGGATCAGCCGCACGATCGCGGCGGCGATGGTGGACTTGCCGGACCCGGACTCGCCGACCACGGCGAGCGTCGTGCCGCGGGCCACGGAGAAGCTCACTCCGTCCACCGCACGGAAAGTGCCGTACTCCACCACCAGGTCCTCGACCGACAGCAGCGCGTCCGTCATGGGGTCACCGCCGACACGGGGTGCGTCTCGTCCCACGGGCCGAGTTCGGGCACGGCGTCGAGCAACGCCCGCGTGTAGGGGTCGCGGGGATGCTCGGCGATCTGCTCGACCTCGCCGGACTCGACGAACCGGCCGTCGCGCATGACGTGGATCCGGTCGGAGACCAACCGGGCGACGCCGAGGTCGTGGGTGATCATCAGGATGCCGATGCCCGTGCGTTCCTGGAGGTCCAGCAACAGGTCGAGGATGCCCGCCTGGACCGTCACGTCGAGTGCCGACGTCGGTTCGTCGGCCACCAGCAGCGCCGGCTCGGCCGCCAGCGCGATCGCGATCAGCACCCGCTGCAGCTGGCCGCCGGAAAGCTGGTGCGGGTAGGCACGCCAGCGGCGGTCCGGCTCGGCGAGCTGAACCTGGCGCAGCAGCGCGACTCCGCGCTCGCGGGCCTCGGTCCTGGACAGCCCCCGGTGCCGCAGCCGCACCGCCTCACCGAGCTGCCGGCCGATCGTGTGCACCGGGCTGAGCGCGGTCATCGGGTCCTGCGGCACCAGCGAGGCGAGGCGCCCGCGTACCAGCTTGGCAGCGGCAGGCTCAGCGACGACGTCAGTGCCTTCGAACCGCACCGAACCGGACATGACGGCAAGGCCTTCGGGCAGCAGCCGCAGCAGTCCCATGGCGGTCGTCGACTTTCCCGAGCCGGACTCGCCGATCAGGGTGACCGTCTCGCCCCGGTCGACCGTGAAGTCGACCCCGTCGACCGCCCGCACGATGCCCGCGGGCGTGATCAGCTCGATGCGCAGATCCTCGACTTCGAGCAGTGGTATTTCAAGCAACGGCATCAGTTCTCCGCCTTCCTGCCGCGGCGGGTCCGGTCCCGCAGGGCGTCGCCCAGGAGGTTGACCCCGACCACGAGGAGCACGATGACGAGGCCGGGCAACGTGATCAGCCACCACGACGTGGTGATGTAGTCCTGGCCGTCGGAGATGATCCGGCCCCAGGTGGCGAACGGGCGCTGCGGTCCGGCGCCCAGGTAGCTCAGCGCGCTTTCGAGCAGGACCGCCTGTGCCAGCAGGAGCAACACGACCAGGCTGGCGGGACGCACCACGTTCGGCAGGACGTGCCGGGCGAGGATCCCGAGGTGGCGCAGGCCGAGTACGCGTGCGGCGGCCACATAGGGTTTCTCCCGTTCCACCAGTACCAGCGAGCGGGTCAGCCGGGCGACCTCCGGCCACTGGGCGATCGCGATCACGAAGGTGATCACCGGGACCGACGGGCCGAACAGCGCCACCACGAGCAGCAGCATCATGAGCAGTGGCAAGGAAAGCTGGGCTTCCAGCAACCGGGACACCACCGCGTCGACCCAGCCGCCGAAGTAACCGGCCGCCGAGCCGGCGAGGATGCCGATGACGCCGGACACCAGCACCGCCAGCACGCCGATGGTGAGCGACACCTGACCGCCGTGCAGCACCCGGGACAGCAGGTCGCGGCCGAGTTGGTCGGTGCCGAACAGGTGGCCGTCGGTCAGCGGCGGCAGCCGGCGGTTCCCGAGGTCCTGGTCGTCGGGACCGGCGAGGGGGAGCCAGCCGGCGAGCAGGATCGGCAGGACCACCACCAGGGTGCAGAGGGAGCCGACCCAGAGCTTGAGCCGAATGGCCCGCCTGCGCCGGGTCGCGGTCGCCGCGGCCAGTGTCTTCCTGGTGACCGCACTGGGGCGGTCCGCCACCGTGGTCATGTGGTCACCGCCTTTCCGAGACGCACCCGCGGATCCAGCAGCGGGTAGGAGATGTCGATGAGGAGCTGGACGAGGATGGCCAGGGCGGCGGTGACCAGCACGGTCGCCTGGATGAGCGGGTAGTCGCGGGTCTCGAGCGCCCGCACCACGAGCGAGCCGACCCCGGGCCACGCGAAGACGACCTCCACCACGACCACACCGTTGAGCAGTGCGGCGAAGCGGGTGCCGAGCGCGGTCAGCACGGGGATGATCGAGTTGCCCATGCCGTAGCGCCAGACGAGGGCACGTTCGGAGATCCCGCGCGACCGGGCCACCGTGAGGTAGGGCGCCGCGAGCGCCGTTCCCATCTCGCGTCGCACCAACCGGGAGATCAGCGCGATCTGCAGGATCGCCACGGTGATCGCCGGCAGCACGAGACCGCCCCACGTGGTGAACCCGGACGCGGGCAGGACCGGCAGCACGACCGCGAACCCGGTCAGCAGCATGACGCCGGTCCAGAAGTCCGGCATGGACTGCCCGGCGATGGTCGCCACGTTGACGCCGATCTCGCGGCGGGTGTCGGCCCGTCGCGCCATCCACGCGCCGAGCGGGATGGCGATCACCGTGGTCAGCAGGATCGCGGTGATCGCCAGGGTCATGGTGTACGGCAGCCGGCCGAGCACGACGTCGAGCGCGGGCTGGCGGAACGAGTAGCTGGTCCCGAGGTCTCCCTCCAGCAGGCCGCGCAGGAAGACCCAGTACTGGGACAGCACCGATTCGCCCAGCCCCAACTGTTCGCGGACGCGGTCGAGCTCCTCCGGGGACGCGGCCGGGCCCGCGTAGGCCGCGGCCGGGTCGCCCGGCGCGAGCCGGACCAGCACGAACACCGCGGAGATCGTCAGGAAGATGGTGAGCAGGCTCTGGCCGATGCGGCGCGTGAGGTAGCGGGTCACGGCTCAGTCCTCCACGCGCACGGTGTCGAGGTCGTAGGAGTTGATGGACTCGAGGCGCACGCCGTGCACCCGGGTCCGCCGCGCGAGCACCACGGTCGGCACGAACGCCCACAGGCACGGCCACGTGTCCCAGATGGCCTGCTGGGCTTCGGTGATCAGCTGGGTGCCGCGTGCCGGGTCGATCTCGGCGGCGGCCGACGCGACCAGCTCGGCGACCTCCGGCACCACGTACCCCTGGTAGGTGTCGCGGTTGACTTCCTTCTCCGGCGTGCCGCCGTACATGCCGATCAGCGAGGTGATCGCCTGCCCGGTGGGGCCGGGGTAGCCGTTGCCGAGCACGTCCCAGTCGCCGCCGCGGCCCTGCCGCCACTGCAGGATGTTGCCGCCGGGCTCGAACTGCTGCAGCTCGGCGTTCACTCCCACCGTGCGGAGCATCTCCAGCACGGCCTCCATGACCGAGGTGTCCGCCGGGAACTCGCCGGACTCCCAGATGATCTTGAGCTTGAGATCGCGGACGCCGAGCGAGTCCAGCAGCGCGCGGGACTTGCCAGGGTCGTAGGCGTAGGTGCCGGTGCGGACCGCGCCGGACAGCGCCATCGGGACGACGCCCTCGGCCGGGGCCGCCGAGCCGGCGAGCACGTCGATCAGCGCGTCGCCGTCGATCGCGTACGACAGCGCCTGCCGCACCCGCGCATCGGCGAGCGGATGTCCTCTTGGCTTGCGGAAGTTGAAGAACAGCTGGTTGATCCGCGTGCCCGGAACGCGCTCGATCGCGACTCCGGGCAGCCCGGTCAGCTGGTCGGCCGAGTCGGGGGTGATGGAGTCGATGACGTCCAGTTCGCCGCTGCGGATGGAGATCACGCGGCTGGACTCCTCCGGCACGAACCGCACGCGGACGGCGCGCACCGGCGTCGGCCGTCCCCAGTAGTTCTCGTTGCGCTCCAACGTGTAGTCGCCGGTGCCGCCGTTGGCCGCGGTGACCACGTAGGGGCCGGAGCCCAGCCCGTCGGACAGCTCCTCCGGGCGGTTGGCGGCGGCCGGCGTGATGAGGATGTTGGCCATCAGCAGGTCGAGGATCGGCACCGGGCGCGCCGTCTCCAGGAGGAAACTCCGGTCGTCCACTGGGGACACGGTGGGCAGCTCGGGAAACAGGCCGAGGATGAAGGACCCGTTGACCTGTCCGTACATCCGCAGCGCGGTGGCGACGTCCTCGACCGTCACCGGGCTGCCGTCGGAGTAGTGCACGTCCGGCCGCAACCGCACGGTCCACTGGGTGGGGGCGGTCCGTTCGAACCGTTCCGCGAGCACCAGTTTCGCGTTCATCTCCGTGTCGATCCGGGTCAGCGCCTGGCGTACCCCGCGCTGCACGGTGACGGCGGCGTCGAACTGGTTGAGCTTGTTGTCGAGGCTGACGAGCGACCGGTTCAGGCCTAGGGTCAGTGAACCCGGGCTCGCCGCGCCGGTCGGCCCCGCGCAGGCGGTGAGTGGCGCCAGTGCGGCACCGGCCCCGACCGCGAGCCCGGCGCGGAGCAGAGAACGGCGGCTGAGTGCGGCACCGCTTCCGAAACGGGTCATCGTCGACCTCTCCCGTGTCCAGCGTTGTGAGAGACACACTGGCATCGCTGCGCGAAATGCGCAACCAGTTCGCGCGAAACGCGCGGCGTATGCCATAGTCGAACTGTGGGTAAGGAGGTGACCATGAGCATTGACGGTGACTTTGGGCAGTTCGCGGTGGCCGACGACCTATCTGGCGCGGCCGAGACGGCGATGGCGCTAAGTATGCGTGGAACGCGCAGTGTAGTGCTCCTGGCACCGCGCCCTCATCCCGCCGACGTGGTCGTGGTCGACCTCGACACCCGCGCCCAGCCACCCGCGATGGCCGCCCGTGCCGTGGCCGACGCCCTTGCGCACGCCCGGCCGGGGGACCGGGTGTTCAAGAAGATCGATTCGCTGCTGCGCGGCAACGTGGCGGCCGAGGTCGGCGCGCTGGCGGACGCGGGCTACGGCGTGGTGCTGACTCCCGCGCTCCCCGTCGCCCGGCGCACGGTCACGGCCGGCGTGCCGCACGTGGACGGGGTGCCGCTGCACGAAACCGACGCCTGGCGCGCGGAACGCGCGGCACCACCGCGGTCGGTCGCTTCCGTATTGGCACCCGCCTCGGTCCTTTCTCTTGGTATCGACGAGGTGCGCGGCCCCGGACTCGCCGAGACGTTCGCCGGGGTGGCGGGCACCGGGCGGATCGTGGTCTGTGACGCGGAGACGGACGCCGACCTCGACGCCATCGCACTCGCCGCCGCGTCGCCAGGCCTGGCGCTGGCCGGCTCGGGTGGTCTCGCGGCCGCAGTGGGCCGAGCGCGGCCCCCCGGCGGGCCTGGTGCACCGAACGACGCTTTCGGTGCATTGCCTGCTGGACCGGCCGCGCCCGTGCTCGTCGTTGTGGGTACCGCAGAACCCGTTGCGGCGGAACAGGTCTCCCTGCTCGACGGGTTCACCGTGCACTCACTGCCGGCCGGCGGTCTCGCCGAGGGGCCGGTGCCGGTCCCGCCGATCTCCGGGCCCTCGGTGCTCCGCGTCGATCCGGGCGACCACGTCGATCCCGGCCGGGGTCGTGCCGTGTCCGAAGGGTTGGCCGCCACGGTGGCGGCCTTGCCCGGTCCCCTGGAGCTGGTCCTCATCGGCGGGGAGACCGCGCGCCGTGTCCTGGACGCGCTCGGCGTCGACCTGATCGAACCCCTCGACCAGATTCACCATGGCGCCGTCCGTTCCCGGCTGCCGGGTGGCGGCACGGTCGTCACCCGCCCCGGCAGCTTCGGCGGGCCCGACTCCCTGGTGCGGATCGTGCGCGCACTGCTTGCTCCCGAAACCGAAAGGCAGCTCCTGTGAACTCCGTCAGCGCGCCCGGCCAGCCCCCTGCCCTCCCGATCGTCGCGCTCACCATGGGCGACGGGGCCGGTATCGGCCCGGAGGTGATCGTGCCGGCGGTGCTCGACCCCGCCACCTTGGCCGTGTGCCGCCCGGTCGTGATCGGGGACGCGCGGCGGCTGCGACAGGCCGCCGACATCGTGGGCGCCGACGCGGACGTCGTGCCGGTCATCGAACCCGCGGCGGCCGTCTTCGATGATCGCCGGGTCAACGTGCTCGACCTCGGCCTGCTGCCCACCGACCTGCCGTGGGGCGAACTCTCGGCCGTCGCGGGAGAAGCGGCCTACCAATACGTCCGGGTGGCCGCCGAACTGGCGCTGTCCGGCGCGGTCCACGGCATCTGCACCGCCCCGCTCAACAAGGAGGCGCTGCACGCGGCCGGGCACCGGTACCCGGGCCACACCGAGCTGCTGGCCCACCTCACGGGCGTCGACGAGGTTTCGATGATGCTGTCCACGCCCAGGGTTAAGGTCATCCACGTGACCACTCACCTCGGGCTGATCGACGCCATCGCCCGGATCGAGCCGGGACTGGTCGAGCGCACCGTCCGGCGGGGGCACGAGGCGCTGGTGCGGGCGGGTAACCCGCGGCCGGTGATCGGCGTGTGCGGGATCAACCCGCACGCGGGGGAGAACGGTCTGTTCGGCTACGGCGAGGAGGAGGAGAAGATCGTGCCGGCGTTGGAGTCCCTTCGTGCACAAGGGATCGACGCGCGGGGCCCGCTGCCCGCCGACACGGCGTTCTTCCTCGCCGGCCGCGGCGACTACGACCTGATCGTCGCGATGTACCACGACCAGGGGCACGGTCCGGTCAAGGTGCTGGGCATCGAGGCCGGGGTGAACCTGACGGTCGGGCTGCCGGTGATCCGCACGTCGGTCGACCACGGCACCGCGTTCGACATCGCCGGCACCGGGAAGGCGGATCCGCAGAGCATGGTGGAGGCGCTGCGGCAGGCGGCCGAACTGGCGGCGGGGCCCGCATGACAAGTGCTGTCGGCTCGCGGGAGCGCCGCGACCAGATCGTGCGCCTGGCCACCGAGGCCGGGCTGGCGAGCGTCGACGAGCTGTCCACCATGTTCGGCGTCACGCCGTCGACCATCCGGCGCGACCTGGCGCTGCTGACCAGCGAGGGCCGGCTGGCCCGGACCTACGGCGGCGCGATCGCCGTGAACGCCCATCCGGAATCGTCGCTGCGGCAACGCATCGGCGAGAGCTTCGACGCCAAGCGCGCGATCGCCGCGTGGGCGGCCAAGCAGATCCAGACGGGGGAGACCATCCTGCTGGACGCCGGCTCCACGGTCGGCGCACTCGCCCACGAGCTGCGCACGGCCGAGCTGCTGACCGTGGCGACCACCGGCATGACCGCGCTACAGGAACTCGCGGACGTCGAGTCGGTACACGTGGAATGCCTGGGTGGCACCCTGCGCCCGCTGAGCCAGGGATTCGTCGGGCCACTGACCGAGTCGGCACTGGAGCGGATGACCTTCGACCGGGTGTTCCTCGGCACCGACGGCATCAACGCGGACGGCGACATCTGCGAGGCCGACCTGCGCCAGACCCGTCTCAAGGAACTGATGGCCCGCCGCGCCGACAAGGTCTACGTGCTGGCCCACGCCGCGAAGCTCAACCACCGCCCGTTCCACGCGTGGGCGACCTTGCCGTTGCCGTGGACGCTGGTCACCGAGAGCGCGGCGGACGGCGACGTGGTGGAACGGTTGCGTGGCAAGGGAATCGACGTGGTGGTCACCGCCTGACCCACCTTGGTCCGGCCCGTCGAATGCCTGGAAGGCGTCATTCCTGACGCTCAACGTCAGCAAGGCGTCGTTCCAGGCATGCCACGCCGTGCGTGACCCGCCAACTCGTCCGGTCTGCCGGACAGTTCCACTTCGTGGCGTACCGAACGTCCCGACGATCCGCTAGAGCAGCGTCCACCGCTGGTTGGCCTGGCCGTTGCAGGTCCACAGGACGAGCTTCGTGCCGTTGCCGGTGGCTTGTCCGTTGGCGTCCAGGCACAGGTTGGACTGCACGCCGGTGATGGTGCCGTCGGCGTTGACGTTCCATTGCTGGTTGGCCTGTCCGCTGCAGTCCCAGATGATCACCTGGGTGCCGTTGGTCGTTCCGCGGCCGGAGGCGTCGAGGCATTTGGTGCCGTTGAACAACAGTTGCCGGTTCGGGGTGCGGGTCCAGGACTGGTTGGCGCCACCGGCGCAGTCCCACAGCTGCACCTGGGTGCCGTTGGCGGTCGTCCCGTTCGGCACGTCCACACAGCGACCCGACTGCGTGCCGACGATTCGCTGGCCCGGCGTGCCGCCGGGATCGCCGATGCTTCCGGGAACGGAGCGCAGTGCGGCGAACCAGGTGGCCGCCATCTTGTCGTAGCCGGTGGCCGTGGGATGGACGCCGTCGATGAGGTCGGCGGTGGTCAGCGCGGCGTGCATGTCCACCAGGTGCACATGTTTGCCGGCGTTGACCTTGCTCTGCACCATGCCGGGGATCGTGGCGTTGAAGGTGCGGACGGCCGCCTCCTGCCCGGAGTTGGCCAGCGGGGTGATGGTGGCGACGAACACCTCGGCCGTAGGTGCGGCCGCGGTGATGTGGTCGACCAATGTGGACAGTCGGGCCGGCGCTCCCGCGACGTTGAAGTTCTGCAGGATGTCGTTGGTGCCGATGTGCAGCAGCACCGTGCGCGGGGTGGTGGCGCGCACCCAGGCGTCGACGCGCGCGTCGATCTGGTCGATGCGCCACCCGGGGTGCCCCTCGTGGTCGTGGTCGCCGAGTCCGGTGGGACCGTTGAACTGCGAGCCGACGAGGTCCACGCGGTATCCGGCTCCCGTGAACCGCTGCCAGAGCCCGATCCGGTAGCCGCCGGGGACCTGCGTCCCTTCGGTGATCGAGTCACCCAGCGGCATGACGCGGACGCCACCGTTGGATTCCGCGGCGACCGGGCCGCTGTGCAGCGTCGCACTGGCCACTGTCGCACCGGCCACCATGGCCAGAGTGGCCGCCACGAGCCGTCGAAGATGTGTTCTCATGGTCACTCAGCTCAGGTTCCACTGCTGGTTGCTACCGCCGTGGCACGTCCACAGCTGAACCAGGGCCCCGTTGGCGGTGGACGCCCCGGACACGTCCAGGCACAGCCCGGACTGCGCGCCGGTGATCGTGCCGTTCGCGTTGACGTTCCACTGCTGGTTCGGCTGCCCGTTGCACGACCAGATGATCACGCTGGTGCCCGCGCTGGTGCCCTGGCCGTTCGCGTCCAGGCAGCCGGCGCCGTTGTTGACGGTCAGTTGTCCCGACGAGGTGCGGTTCCAGGTCTGGCCGGTGCCGCCGCCACAGTCCCAGATTCGCGCCCGCGTGCCAACCGAGGTGTTCGGGACGTCCAGGCACTTGCCCGCGCCCACCGCGCGCACCGCACCGGTCGGGCTGGTGCCGCCGCCGTAGCCGGCGGCGATGATGTTGGCCTGCACCGCGTTCTCGGTCGCGTCGGACGGGTAGCCGGCGACCATGGCGCCCTCGTAGAAGGTGCCAGCGCTGAGGTTGGCGCCGCCGCCGGGCTTGCAGCAGTCACCGCCACTGCCCAGGATGATGGCGCCCTGCTTCTTCATGGGGCTGTAGCCGGGAGGAAGCGCGCCGTCCCACAGCGTGAACAGGTTGCCGGACTGTGCGTTGCTGCCCTTGATGGCGAATCGGGTCGTTCCGTTGTTCTTCAGCGTGGCCGTGACGAACCGGTGGGAGAACGCCCGCTGGTTCGGGTTCCAGGACTGGCTCCCGCCGGAGAATAGCCCCCATTCGAGGTCCGCCTGGACCCATGGGCCGGTTCCGGAGCACCCGCCGAACCAACACTGGGTGCTGAAGTTGATCGCGTCCATCGCGCCGGCGGCGTCGGCGCTCCTGGTCGTCTCACTGTTGCCGTAGTCGAAGCAGCAGCCGTTGTTCACGTGCGTGCCGCTGGTGACCATGTACATGCCTTCCGGCGCGCTGCCGGTGGGCACGCCGGTCAGGTGGCCGTCGCGCCAGTAGCTGTTGCCCGGGTTGATGTAGAGCGAGTACGCCTTGCTGCCGCCGACGGTCAACGACTCGGAGGTCGCGCTCGCGGGCCTGCTCTGGGTCGACCCGGGCACCTCGCTCGACCCCTGGTACCACAGGTTGTTCCCTCGACCGGACTGGTCGTACACGACGGTGATGACGCAGGAGGTGCCGGCGCAGAACGAGTCCTGGGCCGCCCCGTTGGCCACGCCGCCCTCGGCGAGCAGTCCGATGTCTCTGGTCGTGTTGTCCGACGAACGTCGGACCTGGTACAGGTTTCCGGCGTACGAACCGTAGAGCGCCCGCACCGTACTGTGCGCGGCCACACAGGGCGTGCCGCCCGTGGCGTAGATGTCGCACGGCCCGGTGCCGGCCGCCGGTGCCGGTGTCGATGCCGGCGCGGGTGCCGATAACGCCAACGTGGCCGCGGGCACCAGGGCCAGCGTCAACAGCGCCGCTCGCGCACGGGTTGTGCGGCCCAGCCGCCGATCGGATGAGAACTTCATTGTTCTGCTCCTCGGGAAGGTCTGCTCGAGACCACTGGGAGCGCTCCCAGGCTCTCACGATAGCCTGGTCCATAGCTGGGTCGTCAAGCCTCACAGCGAAAATAGATCCGACTTATCCCGGTTCTAAGACCCTTCGGTGTGACCGGAGGCCCAGCCGTACTCTTCCGGTGTGACCCACGACGAGGGAGACGTGCCGGCAGCGGACGCGTACCGGCCTGGTTATGAGTTGGTGGCCGAGCGGGTTCTGCTGTTGATCTCCGAGTCGGGGTTGCGGCCGGGGGATCGGATGCCGACGGAGAACGAGTTGGCCGCGCGGTTGGGTACCAGTCGGAGCATGGTGCGTGAGGCGGTGAAGATCCTGTCGGCGATCGGGCGGGTGCGGGCGCAGAAGGGTCGTGGCCTGTACGTCGCCGACGACGAGGGGATGCTGGGTTCCTCGCGGTGGGGTGGGTTCTTCCTGCCGACCGATCTGGACCACGTCTACATGTTGTTCGAGTTCCGCCGGGTCCAGGAGACGGCGGCGAGCCGGCTGGCGGCGATCCACGCGACGCCGGCGGAGCTGCGGGCGATCGAGGCGGCGGTCGAGATGTGCCGCCAGGGTCATGTGACGGGGGAGGCGGCGCTGTTCGACCGCGGTGACGACGAGTTCCACCTCGCGGTCGCGGCGGCTTCGCACAACCAGTTCCTGGTGGCGGCGGTGCGTGAGGCCCGCCTCCTGCAACGTCAGTCCAACATCATCGGCATGCACGGCACCGTCGGCGGCCACGCGGCGGAAGCGGTCGAGGAGCACGCGGCGATCCTCAAGGCCGTCCGCGACGGCGACCCGGACATCGCTGCCCAGGCCACGGCCACCCACCTGGACAACACCCTCGAGGACTACCGGCACGAGATCCAGCGCCGCGTCTTCGGCTGACCACGCTGGTCGAGGCCCGGCCGTGACCGATCAGGCGGCGGAGGTTCAGGCCGGTCTCGTAGGCGAAGACCACGGCCTGCACGCGGTCCCGGAGGTCGAGTTTCATGAGGATGCGTTTGACGTGGGTTCTCGCCGTCGACTCCTCGACGACGAGCGCGGCGGCGATCTCCCGGTGACCGAGGGGGCGACCACACATAAAAGTACGACTAATTTCCCCTATCCCTACCGCATCTCAACGGATTGCCGTGGATAAGCCCGCTCAATCGCTTGACGCGTGACCGTCCCTGCTGCTCTCATTGACCACTGAAGTTAGGCACTCACCTCGTAGTTCGTCTCCGATGCCCAGTGACAGCCGAGCAAATGCGTTGTTCGGCAACAGCGGCTTGCGCCGCGAGATGAATCGCACACATCCTGCAGAGACTGGCTTGTCCAGCGGACCGCCGCCACAACGCTGAGGTGGAGAGGAGCGTGGGTGATGCCCGGCCGGCCCGTCCGCGTAGCGATGATCGGCCTCGGCTTCGGCGCCGAGTTCATCCCGATCTATCAACGTCACCCGCAGGCCGAGCTGGCCGCCATCTGCCGGCGGGATCGCGCGGGCCTCGACGAGGTGGGCGACCAGTTCGGCGTCGAGAAGCGCTACACAGACTACCGAGAACTGCTCAGGGACCCGGACGTCGACGCGGTCCATATCAACTCGCCGATCCCGGACCACGCGTGGATGGCCATCGAGGCCCTGGGGGCCGGCAAGCACGTCGCCTGCACAGTGCCGATGGCGACGAGCATCGAGGACTGCGGGCGGATCGTGGCCGCGGTCGAGCGGACCGGTCTCCGGTACATGATGATGGAGACGGTCGTCTACGCCCGCGAATACCTGTACCTCAAGCAACTCCACGACTCGGGCGCGCTCGGCAAGCTCCAGTTCCTTCAGGCCAGCCATCTGCAGGACATGGACGGCTGGCCCGGCTACTGGCCCGGGCTGCCACCGATGTGGTATGCGACGCACTGCGTCGGCCCGGTCCTCGCGCTCACCGACGCGAGCGCCGAGGTCGTCTCGTGTTTCGGCTCCGGCACGATTCGCGAGGAGCTGATCGAGCACTACGGATCGCCGTTCGCGGTCGAGACGGCGCACGTGAAGATCCTCGACAGCGACCTCACCGCGCACGTCCACCGATCGCTGTTCGACGTGGCGCGCCAGTACCGCGAGAGCATCGACATCTACGGCTCCGAGCGGTCGTTCGAGTGGACCCTCGTCGAGGGCGGGCAGCACGTGCTGCACACGGCCAAGCGCCCCGAGCCGGAGATCCCCGAGAAGATCGAGGTCCCCGACTTCGCCGAGCGCCTGCCCGAGCCGATCCGGCGCTTCACCACAAAGGGCGTCTACGACGAAGAGGAGACGCATCTCAGCTTCACGCAGGGCGCCGGCCACGGCGGCTCGCATCCGCACCTGGTGCACGAGTTCGTCAGCGCCCTCGTCGAGCAGCGCGAGCCGTTCCCGAACGCCCGCCGCGCGGCCAACTGGACGTGCGTCGGCCTCTGCGCGCACGAGTCCGCGCTCAAGGGCGGTGAGCTCGTGCGCCTGCCCGAGTTCACCCTGCGATGAGTCGGCCGCCGGTCGCCACGCGCACCGCGTGGCCGGCCAAGCGAATCGTGCTCGTCGCCGGGGCCGCCGTCGTGGCGATCTTTCTGGTGGTCAAGGCCGCGGCAGACCTCCGCCAGTTCACGACCGTCACCCTCAGCGGGCTGACGCTCGCCGCGCTGTACTTCGTGGTGGCCAGCGGATTCACGCTGATCTTCGGGCTCATGCGCGTCGTCAACATGGCGCATGGGTCGCTGTTCCTGCTCGGTGGATACCTGGCGCTCGAGGTCCAGGCCCGGTGGTTCAAGGAAGAGGAGGGGCTCGGGATCTCACTCAGCGGCAACGCGGGCGTCGAGTACGGACTGCTCGGCTGGCTCGTCCCGCTGGTCGTCGCCACGCTCGTGATCGGGTTCCTGGGGGTCGCGCTCCAGCAGATCTTCCTGCGCCACAACCAGGGGCAGGATCTGCGCCAGGCGCTGATCACGATCGCGCTGAGCGTGATCATCGCCGACCAGATGCTGGCCGCGTTCGGCGGCGTCTCGAAGGACATCGCGGTGCCGTCCTGGTGGCCGACGAGCATCACGCTGCCGGGTGAGGTGCGGTTCGGGTTCTTCCGAGGCGTCATCGTGCTCGGCGCGGCGCTCCTGATCGGGCTGGCGCTGTGGCTGATCATCAAGCGCACCCGCTTCGGCAAGATCGTGCGGGCCGGCGTCGACGACCGCGACATGGTGTCGGCGCTCGGCATCAACGTGAACCTCGTCTTCGTCGGCGCGTTCTTCCTCGGCGCGGCACTGGCCGGCTTCGGCGGCGTCCTCGGCGGAACGATGATCTCGCTCGCGCCGGGCCACGACACGGCGTTCCTCCTCAACTCGCTGATCGTCGTGATCATCGGCGGGATGGGGTCGCTGGGCGGCGCGGCCATCGGCGCGCTGGCGCTCGGCCTGGTCGACTCGTACGCGGACGTCTACCTCGTCTTCGGCGGGACGGATCTGACCAACTACTCGATCATCGTGACGTTCGCGCTGCTCGTCGGCGTGCTCGCGGTGCGGCCACTGGGAATCTTCGGGAGGCCGGCGTGACCCCGACGGTCAGCACGACCCGGCTCGCGTGGCCGGTACTGGGCGTGGTCGTCGTACTCGCGGCGATCACGCCGCTGTTCGTCTCGGGCTTCTTCCTGAACGTGATCCTCACGAAGGCCCTGTGGCTCGGTATCGCCGCGTCGAGCCTGATCTTCCTGACGGCCTACGGGGGCATGGTGTCGCTCGCGCAGGTCGGGCTCTACGGCATCGCCGGCATGACCTACGCCAACCTCGTCCTGGCCGACGGCGGCGCCGCGGCGGCCTGGAACCCGTACCTCGCGCTCGTCGTCGCGCTGATCGTCGCGACGGGAGTGGGGCTCGGGTTCGGCTGGATCGCGGCCCGCAGCGAGGGCATCTACTTCCTGATGATCACGCTGGCGTTCAGTGTGCTCGTCTTCTACTTCTTCTCGCAGGTCACCGGGCTCTCCGGCTTCGGCGGCATCAACAGCGTCGAGCTGCCGGGCGTCGCCGGGAGCCCGGAGAGCGATCCCGTGCCCCGCTACTTCCTGACGCTCGTCGTCGCGGTCCTGGTCTTCCTCGGGCTGGCCGCGTTGTCGCGCACCGCCTTCGGGCTTGGCCTCCAAGGAGTCCGGGACGAGCCGGCCCGCATGCGCGCGCTCGGCTTCAACGTTCAGCTGCACCGGACCCTCGCGTTCGGCATCGCGGCCTTCGTGGCCGGCGTCGCCGGTGTGCTGTCCGTCTTCTACAACGGCCGCATCGCGCCCGGCTCGATCAACCTGGCGCAGGCGATCGACATTCTGATCATCGCCGTCATCGGCGGTCTCCATCGACTCGAAGGGGCGTGGATCGGTGCGCTCACGTACGCGCTGATCGACAACTACTCGCGGGAGTGGGTGCCGGAGGTCGGCAACGTCCTCGGGCCCGCTCGGTTCAACACGCTCATCGGCGTGCTGTTCCTGATCATCGTCCTGGCCTCGCCCGGAGGCATCGTCGGTATCTGGGACCGGGTCAAGGCCAAGCTGGTTCACCAGGAGAGGTGAAGGAAATGCCACGACCTCGTTATGTCGTGCTCGGCCTTGTCGGGGCGCTCGCGTTATCGGGCTGCGGAGGAGACGGTGGAGACAGTGGGGGCGCACCCTCCGCCGGGACGATCAAAATCGGTTTCCTGTCGGACTGCGAGGGCGCGTTCGGATCGTTCTTCGAGCCGACCGCGTCGGGTGCGAACCTCGCGCTCATCAAGTACGCCGGGGCCACGCCCAACGGCGAGCGGCCGACCGACGGCGTGTCCGGCGCCAAGATCGCCGGCAAGGACGTGGAGATCGTCAGCTACGGCTGCGCCGACGACACGGCCGACAAGGCGATCGAGGAGACCCGCCGCCTGATGGAGCAGAACGACGCCGACGTCATGGTCGGCCCGTTCTCCGGCGACGAGGGCATCGCGGTGGCGAACTACGCGAAGCAGCACCCGGACAAGACCTTCGTGAACGGCATTTCCGGCGCGCAGGACGCGACTCTCAAGGTCCAGGCGCCGAACTTCTTCCGCTTCCATCCGGACGGCGCGCAGTGGTCCGCGGGTCTCGGTGACTACGCCTACAACACGCTCGGCTGGCGCACCGCCGCGATCATCGGCGACGACTACTCGTTCCCGTACACCTCGCTGTCGGGCTTCGTCGCCGAGTTCTGCGCGCTCGGTGGCAAGGTCTCCAAACGAGTCTGGGCGCCGCTGGGGGAGAAGGACTACTCCTCTCACATCTCCCAGCTTCCGCAGGACGTCGACGGCCTGTACGTGGGCGTCGGCGGCACCGGTCTGATCTCGTTCATCAAGCAGTACCAGGAACTGCGCGGCCGGTTCGACACCGAACGCATGCTGGGCAACATCTTCTGGGACGACCCGCTCGTGCTGAAGGAGATCGGCGAGTCGCTCATCGGCGGCACCACCGCGGCCATGACGGCGGCCGACTCCGACGCTCCCGAGGTCGCGGCGTACCTGAAGGACCTCAAGGACGCCTACGGTGACGAGATCGCGGGCCTCGGCACGTCGATCTTCACCTACGGCTACTACACGGGCATGACGGCGCTGATCAAGGCGCTCGAGGAGGTCGACGGCGACGTCGCCGACCAGAGCAAGCTGCAGGCCGCGCTCGCGAAGATGACGCTGACCGTCGAGGAGGCCCCGTGGGGCGAGGTCAAGCTCGACGGCAACCGCCAGGCCATCGCGGACGTGTACCTGAAGAAGATCGTCGCCGACAACACGGGCGACGGCGTGCCGGACGTCGAGACGTTCGCCCGGATTCCGGACACCGAGCAGACGTTCAACGGTGTCTTCTCGGCGGACACGCCGGCGCCGGACCGCGACAACCCGGAGTGCGTGAGCGGCGCCGCTCCGCCGTGGGTCGGCAAGGCCGAGCCGGTGAAGTTCTCCGGGTAGCGGGTGTGCGAGTGACTGACTCGGCAGCGGACCCGATCCTGCGGCTTCGGGGGATCGACCAGCGGTTCGGCGGCGTCCACGCCGTGCGCGGCGTGGACCTCGAGGTGCGGCCCGGCGAGCGCCGGGCCGTCCTCGGACCCAACGGCGCCGGCAAGACGACCGTGTTCAACCTGATCTCCGGAGAGTTCGCGCCGAGCGGCGGTCGGGTCGAGCTCTTCGGTCGCGACGTGACGGAGCTGCCCGCCCGCAAGCGCGCCCGCCTGGGTCTGTCCCGGACGTTCCAGACGTCGCGGCTGTTCGCCGGGCTCTCCGTGGCGGACAACCTTTTCCTGGCGGCACTCGGCGTCGGTGCGGGCCGGCTGCGGATGACGCCGTCGGCGAAGGACGACGAGCTGCGCGAGAAGGTGCGGCCCGTGGCCGCCACCGTGGGGCTGACCGATCGGCTGCCCGACCTGGTGATGGACCTCTCGCACGGCGAGCAGCGGCAGTTGGAGGTCGGCATGGCGCTCGCCGCCGACCCCAAGCTGCTGATGCTCGACGAGCCGGCGGCCGGGCTCTCGCGTGCCGAGCGCGTGCGGCTCACGGAGATGCTGCTCGAACTCGACGAGTCGATCACGCTCGTCCTGATCGAGCACGACATGGACGTCGCCCTGCGCGTGGCGAGATGGATCACCATGATGCACGACGGGCGGGTGATCGTGGAGGGCACGCCGGAGGAGATCCGCGCCAACCAGACGGTGCACGACCTGTACCTGGGATCGGGGCTGATCTCGCATGAGTGATCCACTGCTGGTGGTCGAGAACCTCGACGCGTACTACGGCCCGGCGCATGTCCTGCAGGGCGTGTCACTGACCATGGGCGCGGAACCCGTGGCGCTCATCGGCCGCAACGGCATGGGCAAGACGACGTTGTGCAAGGCGCTTGCCGGGGTGCTCGGGGTCACCGGGCGGTCGACCGGGTCGGCCAGGCTCGCCGGGGTGGAGTTGCGGGGCAAGCCGCCGCACAGGATCGCGAAGGCCGGGATCGGTTATGTCCCACAGGGCCGGCGGCTGTTCCAGTCGCTCACCACGGATGAGCACCTCCAGATCGTCGGGGCGCCGGCCAAGGCCGCCTGGACGCCGGCGCGCGTCTACGAGCTGTTCCCGCGGCTGGCCGAGCGCAAGAACGTCTCGGGAACGGCGCTCTCCGGCGGCGAGCAGGAGATGCTCTCGATCGGACGCGCGCTGCTCACCAACCCGAAGCTGCTCATCATGGACGAGCCATCGGAAGGCTTGGCGCCGACCGTGGTGGAGACGCTCATCGAGACGATCAAGGATCTCGCGGCCGGCGGGATGGGGCTGCTCGTGGTGGAACAGAACCTCGGCGTCGCCACGACGCTCGCGGATCGCGTGATCGTGATGCAGTCGGGGATGGTCGCGACCGAGACCACCTCGGCCGAGCTGTTGGCCGACCCAGGGGCGCAGAAACGCTATCTCGGCGTCGAGCCGCTTTCGGACACCGATAAGTCGGAAACATCCAACTCGCGATAAGACTGAAGCATTGCGCTGTCAGCGGCCGGTCCCGTACGGTAATCAATGGATCGAACCGCTTCGACGCTGTTCGGGAGTCTCCCGTTGGCGCCCGGGGTGCTCCGCGCGTCTGTCTGGGAGCGCTCCCAAAATCGAGATGCCTTCAACGACGAAGGAGAACCCATGAGACACGGCAGTAACCGTTCACGGCGGTGGTGGACGCTGGTCGCCGCCGCCACGTTGGCACTCACCGGTGCGAGTGTGGCGGAGGCCGGGCCGGCCCCCACGGCCATGGATGCCGGCACGCTCGCCGCGTCGGCTGGTTGTGGTCAGGCGCCGACGTTGCAGAGTGGTACGCACACGATTCAAAGCGGCGGTAAGAGTCGGCAGTTCATCCTGAGCGTTCCCGCCAACTACGACAACACGCGCCAGCACCGGCTGGTGTTCGGGTTCCACTGGCTGGGCGGCACCATGCAACAGGTGGCCGGCGGCGGAAGCGACGGAGATGTCTACGCCCACTACGGGCTGCGGCGGTTGGCGAACGACACCGCCATCTTCGTGGCGCCCCAGGGCCTCAACAACGGCTGGGCCAACTCCGGTGGCGAGGATCTGACCTTCGTCGACGACATGATGCGCAGGATCGAGGACGGTCTCTGTGTCGACACGACGCAGCGCTTCGCTCTCGGCTTCAGCTACGGCGGCGCGATGAGCTACGCGATCGCGTGCGCGCGGGCGACCGCGTTCCGTGCGGTCGCGGTCATCGGCGCGCCCCGGGAGCTCAGTGGGTGTAGCGGTGGCACGCAGCCCATCGCGTACATGGGGATCCACGGCATCAACGACAACATCGGGTCCGGGCGGGCGCTGCGGGACAGGTTCGTCCGGAACAACGGCTGTACCGCCCAGAACCCGCCAGAACCATCGGGGGGTAGCCAGACCCACATCAGCACGGCCTACTCGGGGTGCCGGACCGGATATCCGGTTGTCTGGGCGCCGTTCGACGGTGGTCACCAACAAGGCCCGGTGGATGGGTGCGCGGGTTGTGAGAGTGGCGCGCGGAGCTGGGTCAAGAACGAGGTGTGGCGGTTCTTCACCGGAGAGGCCCCGCCCCCGCCGCCGCCCACGTTCCGGCTGCGCGGCGAGGCTTCCGGCCGGTGCCTGGACGTCAACGGCGCGGCCTCGGCCAACGGCTCCCAGATGATCATCTGGGACTGTCACGTCAACGCCAACCAGCAGTTCACCCTGACCGGACAGGCACTACAGGTCATGGGCAAATGCCTCGAGGTCCCCAGCGGCGCGGCCGCCGGTACCCGGGCCCGGATCTGGGACTGTAACAGCAGTGCCAACCAGCAATGGACCATCAACACCAACGGCACGGTCAGCAACGTCCAGAGTGGACTGTGCCTGGATGTCAGCGGCGCCGGCACGGCCAACGGCACGGCCGTGAACGTCTGGAGCTGTCACACCGGCGCCAACCAACGCTGGGCAAGGGCATAAGACGAAAGACAGGTGAGGGCGGCCGCGGAACTATGCGGCCGCCCGCACCTGTCTTTCCTGACCCCTGTCCTGGATCCACCGCTGGTCTGGTCGGTGGTGCTCTGAAGGACGCATTCAGGGCAGTGGACGTCCCGAAAGCGTCCTTCAGGGCAGGGGGTCGGCCACCCAGGGAGGGCGTGTCTCGAAGGCGTTCTTCAGGGCGCCCAGTGACCCGAAGGGAGCCTTCAGGACAGGGAACGCGGCCCGTTTCGAGCCGCCCACGCAAGCAACGCCATCGGTGGATCCAGGCCTGTCTCTCGTAACCACGAAGGAGCAGTAGTGAAACCCATCGTTATCGCTGGAAGATCGTTGGTGGCGCTCGCGGTGTTCGCCGCGCTGCTGACCTTCTCGGCTCCCATCCCGGCATCGGCCGCCGTGCAGGCCACCTATTACGTCGCTCCGGGCGGCGACGACGCCAATCCCGGGACGATGGCGGCGCCGTTCAAGACGGTGCAGCGCGCTCGGGACGCCGTTCGCACGATCAACGCGGACATGTCCGGCGACATCCAGGTCTACCTGCGTGGGGGGAACTATCCGGTAAGCAACACGATTCAATTCACGCCGAGTGACTCGGGCACGAACGGGTACCGGGTCACCTATGCCGCGTACCAGGACGAGAAGCCGGTGCTGAGCGCCGGCGTTCAGGTAACCGGCTGGACGCAGCACAACGGCAGCATCTGGAAGGCGCCGCTCAATCGTGCCAACAAGCTGCGGGCGCTCTATGTCAATGACAAGCGAGCGTTCATGGCAACCAAGACGATCAACTCACAAGGGTGCTACGGCACGTACAACGTCACCGCGGGGCAGGCTCCCTGGGCGTGGGAATCGGGTTCACAGTGTGACGGGGCCAAGTACAACCTGGCCGAGTTGCCCGCCATCGCCGGTAATCACGACGATCTGGAAATCGAAACGAGAACGACGTGGACGACGTCCATCGTGGGAGTCCGCCAGATCGCGACGAGCAGTGACGGCGCGAACCGCGTGGCGCTGTTCCAGCAACCTGGCGGGGCCATCGCCGCGGGCGCGTTCAACGGCAACTTCCAGATCGGCGGCAGTCACAAGCTCATGAACGCCTACGAGTTCCTGGACTCACCTGGCGAGTTCTACTTCGACAAGTCAAGCCGAGTGGTGTACTACTACAAGGCCAACTCCGAGGACATGACCACGGCGACGGTTCACGCGCCGAACAACGTGTCTACCGTTCTCCGGGTCGCCGGCACGTCCACGAGCAACCACGTGCGGAACCTGACGTTCTCCGGCCTCACGGTGCAGCATTCCGACTGGAACCTGTTCACCGTGGCCGGCTCCTCGTTCAAGCAGGCTCAGCAGGGCAATCTCGGCAACTCCGCGTACGTCAAGGGAAACTTCCACGTCTACTACTACCGCAACGTCGACACTCCGCCGGGTATCGTCCAGCTCGAGAACGCCGACGGAATCGAACTGCATCGCAATCGGATCCAGCACACCGGCGTCGACGGGATCAGCATGGTCAACGACGTGCAGAACACGAAGTTGATCGGAAACCACACGAACGACATCGGTGGCTCCGCTATCGTTGTCGGCCATCCGCAGCATGTCTACATCGGGGACCACACCGCGACGAATCGCGAGAAGTATCCCGTCCAGGTCGAAGGACTTCCCAAGAACATCGAGATCAAGAACAACTACCTCTACGACACCGGGGTGTTGTTCAACTCGCACAGTCCCATCTCGGCATACTTCGCCGACACTCTGACGATTCAGCACAACCGGATCGAGAAAGCTCCCTGGTCGGGCATAACGCTCGGGTGGGGCTGGTGGAACTTCGATGGATCTTCCGGCTCTATCGTGCCCGGCCGGCCGACCACCACGGCACGGAACAACACCATCAGCCACAACCACATCATCGACACGGTGCAGAGCCTCAACGACACGGCCCCCATCTACACGCTGGGTGATCAGCCGGGAACCACCATCACCAACAACTATCTTCATGGTGTTCCAGCCGGCCACAAGTACGGACTTCACCCGGACGAAGGGTCGGGGCATATCACCTTCCGCGACAACATCCTGAGCGTGAGCAAGGACGTCACGTGGCTGATCAACTCCGACGACTTCGGGCGCAAGCACGACCTGAGCATCACGCGGACCTACGGGCCGATCAACAAGGTCTCCAACAAGGTTCTGCCGAACAGCGTCATCGAGGACATCCTCGTCTCTTCCGACTATGTCTGGCCGGCGGCGGCCTACAGCATCGCCGTGAACTCCGGACTTGAGGATGCGTACCGGGACATCGTCCCGCAGGGCAACCTTTCGCTGCCGAACCACGTCCTGCCGGCCAGCACGTTCGTCGGTGCTGGCGGGACCTCGATTCCGATCCGCAGCGCCGGCGATGCGACCAGGACGGTCTGGCTGGCTCCGTTAGGTACGACCAACTTCGTGGTCGGCCCGACCATGACCAGGGCAAGTGGCAGCGCGGCAACCATCGACGTGCCGACGGCGTCCGGTGACTACCGGCTCTACATCGTGGACGCGCAGGGGACTCGGTCGCCGGAGTCGACCTCGCTCGTTCGGCGGCAGGGCGGCGGCACCAACCCGCAGGCCGGCACGATCGTGGGTGGCCAGTCGGGTCGCTGCGTCGATCTCGCGAACACAACCAACGGCACGCAGGCCCGGCTGTGGGACTGCAACGGCAGCACCAACCAGCGGTGGACCTACACGGCGAGCAAGACACTCACCAACGGCACCAAGTGCCTCGACGCGTCCGGCGCGGGAACCGCCAACGGCACCAAGGCGGTGATCTGGGACTGCCACGGCGGCACCAACCAACAGTGGAACCTCAACACCAACGGCACCATCACCGGCGTCCACTCCGGACTCTGCCTGGACGCCAGCGGCAACACCATTACGAACGGCACCCTCATCCACCTCTGGTCATGTCACGGCGGCACGAACCAGCAGTGGAACCTGCGTTGACCGACCAATCCGATGAAAGGTGCGACCAGATGTGGGAAATCGGCGTCAACACGTGGGTGTGGACCTCCCCGCTGACCGATGACCGGCTCGCCGAGCTCGCGCCGAAAGTGCGCGAGTGGGGCTTCGACGTCATCGAGCTGCCGGTGGAGAACCCGGGCGACTGGGATCCGCACCGCGCCGCGGACCTGCTGGCCGCCCTGGGATTGAAAGCCACGGTCGTCCTGGCCATGGGGCCCGGCCGGGAACTGGTGGCCGCGGACACGGTCGCCGAAACGCAGGACTACCTGCGGCACGCGGTGGACGTGGCCGTGACGGTCGGCAGCCCGGTGGCGGCGGGCCCGGCCTACGCCTCGGTCGGCCGCACTTGGCAGATCAGGGACCGGCCCAAGGTCTACGCCGAGTTGCGGGAGAACCTCGCGCCGGTGGTCGAGTACGCGGCCGCGCACAACGTCCGCATCGCCGTGGAGCCGTTGAACCGCTACGAGACCAGCGTGATCAACACTGTCGAGCAGGCATTGGAGGTACTGGACGGACTGCCTCTGGAAGGTTGCGGCCTCGCGCTGGACACTTACCACATGAACATCGAGGAGTCCGCGCCGGCGAAGGCCATCCGGTCCGCCGGCGCGCGCATCGCGCATGTTCAGGTGTGCGCCAACGACCGTGGCACGCCGGGCGCCGACCACCAGGACTGGCCCGCGTTGTTGGGCGCCCTGGCCGATGCCGGCTACCGCGGCCCGTTGTGTATCGAGTCGTTCACGCCGGACAACGCCACGATCGCGGTCGCCGCCTCGATCTGGCGGCCGCTGGCCAGTTCTCCGGATGCTCTTGCCACCGGGGGGCTGCGCTTCCTGCGCGGCGCCGCGGCGTCCGTCCGTTAGCCGATCCGGGAGGTCCACCGTGCCACGTCACGCTGCCCTGTTCGCGAAGAGAACAGTGGGCATCGCCATGGTTGTGGCGCTGCTGCTGCAGGTGGGGCCGGCACGCGCGGTTGACGACGAGTCGCCGGCACCCGCGTGGGACAACGGGGTGGCCGACACCCCGCCGATGGGGTGGAACAGCTACGACTCGTTCAACTGGAGCGTCACCGAGGCCGACGTGCGGGCCAACGCCGACTACATGGGCGCCAACCTGCGCCAGCATGGTTGGCAGTACATCGTGATCGACTGGGCCTGGTACTACCCGGGCCGGCACAACAACAGCCCCAACCAGGACGCCAATCTCCAGCCACGGCTGCGCATGGACGGCAACGGGCGGCTGCTGCCGGACACCACGCGCTTCCCGTCCGCCGCCGGCGGCAACGGGTTCAAGCCGCTCGCCGACTACGTCCACGCTCAGGGACTGAAGTTCGGGGTGCACCTGATGCGGGGGATCCCGCGCCAGGCGGTCGCGGACAACGTGCCGATCCTCGGCACTTCCTGTCGTGCCAACCAGATCAACAACGACACCACGGCGGCCTGGCTCAACCTCATGTGGGGCCTGAACATGTCCAACTCGTGCGCGCAGGCGTACCTGGACTCGATGTTCCAGATGTTGGCGAGTTGGGGTGTGGACTACGTCAAGGTCGACGACATCGCCGCACCCACCTACCGGCAGGCCGAGGTCGAGGGGTACCGGACGGCGATCGAACGCAGCGGGCGGCCGATGGTGCTCAGCCTCTCGCCCGGCCCCACCCCGCAGTCCGCCGGTACGCACGTCCGGGCGAACGCGCACATGTGGCGGACGGTCAACGACCTGTGGGACAACTGGTCGAGCGTGAACGCGCTGTTCGAGGTGCTGCGTGACTGGACGCCCCACCGGTCCACCGGCGCCTGGCCGGACCCGGACATGATCCCGATCGGCCGGCTGTCCAAGTTCGGCCCGGTCGGCGCGCCCCGCTACTCCAACCTGACGGCCGACGAGCAACGCACCCTGATGACCCTGTGGTCGATCAGCCGATCACCGCTGATGTGGGGCGGCAACCTGGTCGAGAACCGAGCGGCCGAGCTCGCCCTGATGACCAACGCCGCCGTGCTCGCCGTCGACCAGAACAGCGCCGGCAACCGGCAGCTGACCGGCGGCAACCGTCCGGTGTGGACAGCCGACGTGCCGGGCACCGACCACAAGTACGTCGCCCTGTTCAACCGGGAAGGCGCCGCGGCCACCGTCTCGGTCAACCTGGCCGAGCTCGGGATCGGCTCGGCCACCGTCACCGACGTGTGGTCCGGCACCAACCTGGGCACGGCGACCGGCACCTTCACCCGCTCGCTTCCCACGCACGGCGCCGGCCTGTACCGGCTCGACCCCGAGACGACGGTGCCACCGCCGGTGCGCTACACGGTCGCCGCCCGGCACAGCGGCAAACTGCTGGACGTGTTCAACGCCTCGACCGCCGACGACGCCACCGTGGTGCAGTGGGCGGCGAACGGGCAGGCCAACCAGCAGTGGCAGTTCCGTGACGCGGGCGGCGGCTTCGTGAACGTGGTCAGCGTCAACAGCGGCAAGTGTCTCGACGTCTACGGATCCTCGACGGCCGACGGCGCTCGGGTGGTGCAGTGGGCCTGTCACAGCAACCCCAACCAGCACTGGCGCGTGGAGGACCTCGGCACCGGGTTCGTCCGGCTCGTCGCCCGGCACAGCAACAAGTGTCTCGAGGTGCGGGGCGCCGCCACCACCGACGGCGCCGAGGTCACCCAGTCGACCTGTGACGCCGCCACCAGTAAGCAGTGGCAACGGAGGCAGCTGTAGGGGCGGCCGCTCAGAACAGCGTCGCGGGCTCGACCGGTTCCGGCTCGGGCAGCGCGTCGAGGTCGGGCACCAGCGCGCGCACGTGGTCGTGGAACCGGCGGGCGAGCGCCGGCGCGTGGTCGTTGTCGGGAGTGTGCACGAAGACCGTTGGCGATCGGCCCTCGCGCAGCCAGTCGGCGACCACCTCGGTCCACGGCCGCCACCCCGCGACGGTCTCCTCGACCGAGTCCCGGCCCAGGTAGCGGACGATCGGCCGGTCGGTCAGTGCCCGCGTGCGCCGCGGCAGCCGTGGTTTCTTGGTCCAGGCGTCCTGCGCGGCCTGGCTGGTCGGCGGGCTCTGGAAGAAGACGGTGGTGTCGAAGGGCACCCACTCGGCGTCCGCGTCGGTGAGCGTCCGCTCCAGCAGCGACGTCGAGCCGGCGTCGGTGAAGAACCCGGGGTGGCGCACCTCCACGGCGCGTCGGCGGTCGGAGGGAAGCCGGCGCAGGAAGCGGCCGAGGGCGTCGACGTCCGAGGGGCCGAACGAGGCGGGTAGCTGGGTCCAGAGGACCGCCCGTTCGCCGAGGGGTTCGATCGCGTCCAGGAACGCGCGCATGTCGGCCTCGACCCCGGCGAACCGGCGCTCGTGCGTGACGACCTTGGGCAGCTTGACCACGAACCGGAAGCCGGGGTCGGTCTGCTGTGCCCAGGTGGCGACGGTGTTCCGGGCGGGGGTCGCGTAGAAGGTGGTGTTGCCCTCGACCGCGTTGCACCAGCCGGCGTAGGCCCGCAGGCGCTCCTTGGCCGGCAGCGTCGGTAGGAACCGCCCGGTCCACGCCTTGTGGGTCCACATCGCGCAGCCGACATGAAGACCTGCCACTGCGCCACCTCCCGTCAGTCCTACGCTAGTTTGCCCAGGTGAGTCTCCTCGATGATGTGGCCGAGCGCGACGGCTGGCGATGCTGGGTGTGCGACGAACCGGTCGACCCCGACATGTCGGTGAACGACCCGCGGGGGCCCAGCGTCGACAGCCGCACCGCCGACCGGAAGGCCAAGGTCGCCGAGCGGCTCGCGCACCGCGGGTGCAACACCCGCAAGGGCGCGGTCAAGGTGGTCATCGCCTGGCCGGACCGCCTGCACGTGGTCGAACCCGCGCCGCTGATCACCGTTGCCGGCAGGCTGGAGCGCAAGGGCGGCCGCGAGCTGGTGGCCCGCTGCCCGACCAAGCAGGACGCCCAAGAGGCGGCGGACTGGCTGGTGGACCGGTTCTCCCGACTGGTACCAGGGCTGCCGGTGACCGCCACCGTCGAGGCGGGCGGCGGCCAGTTCCTGGTCATCCTGGCCACCGGCCGCCGCTGAGGACTTCGATCAGGGAGGCTGCCTGCTCGAGCCGGCTGATCTCGGTCTCGCTGAGGTTGGGGTCGCCGCGCCGCGTCGAGACGGCCTCGGCCAGCATCGCCAGGGGATTGCGGCTGGAGTGGGACAGGAAGGCGGTGAGGACTGCGCGGGCTGGCCCGGACATTTCGTGCACGTCGTCGACCGCCACCTGAGCCAGGATCACGGCCGAGAGCGCGACCTCCAGTTCCGGTGGGCCTTCGGTGGTGTTGCGCCAGTCGATGACGACGGGGCCTCGTTGGGTGAGTACGACGTTGTCCGGGTGAAAGTCGCCGTGCAGTATGCGGGATCGGGGAACCGTCGATGTCCGGGGTGGCAGTGCGTGCAGGCGCGTCTGCAGGTCGGCGAGTTGGCGGCCGCCGTCGTGCGGGCCGAGGTGCCCGGTAGCCAGTGCCCGAAGCATGGTCGGTCCGTCGAGCCGTTCCAGCACCATGTCGGTGCGGTCGACTGAATAGACGCGTGGAACGGGGTACCCGAGTGCGCCCAGGTGCCTCATGACCGCGGCCTCGGCTGTCGCGTCCGCGCCATCGCGATAGCGGCGCAGGACGCGGTGGGAGTCGAGGGCATAGACGTCCGCGTCGCGGCCGGAGGCCATGGGGACCGGGCTGGTCATGGTGGAATCTTAGAAGGCGTCTCACGTGGCACGTTTTGCTGAGGTGTTCGGTGGAGAAGTACGCCTTGTCCGCACGGAGTTTGACGGGCCGGCGCCGCCGTGGTCCCCGGCGGGACCGGACGGCGGGGATGCCGAGGATGAGCGGCTTGAGGGCGAGACTGTCGTGCATGTTCGCACCTGACATGGCGACGGCGAGCGGGATGCCCTGGGCATCGGACAGCACGTGCAGCTTGCTGCCCTTCTTGCCGCGATCGACCGGGTTCGGCCCCGTCAGCGATCCCCCCTTTTGGCGCGAACGGAGGCCGCGTCGACGATCGCCGAGGTCCAGTCCACCTCGCCCCGGACCCCGAGTTCGTCCAGCACCGCCCGATGCAGCCGACGCCACAGGCCGACCTCGGTCCATACCGTGAAGCGGCGATGTGCGGTGGCGGAGGACGTGCCGAAGGTCGGCGGCAGATGCCGCCAGGTACAGATGCTGGTCAGCACGTACACCACTGCGGTGAACACGGCCCGCTCGTCACGCGGAGCGGTCCCGCCCGCCTTGCGGTCGAGCCGCGAACGACGGCAGTAGCGGGGCGACCAGCTCCCAGAGTTCATCAGGAACCAGACGCTTCGACAGATCAGCACTCACAGCCGGCATCATGCCGCTCGAACGTCAAGTCACGTGGGACGGCCTTCTATGCCTTGACTGATGCGGCCGATCTGGCGGCCTGCTCGATCTTCGCGTAGTAGGCGGTGCGGGCTTCCTCATCGATCTGCATCTCGTGTTCGGGCCGCATCCCGGTTCGGCCATCGACGTTTTCGCGCAGGATGTCGGCGTGCCCGGCATGCCGGTTGGTCTCGCCGAGAACGTGGACCATGATGGCGAACAGGTTCGTGTTGGAATGAGGCTCCGGCCACCACGGCACGTGGCCGGGGGCGTCGAGGGGAAGCTCGTCGATCGTCGCGCCTGAGTGTTCCCACGTGCGCCGGTAGGACTCGACGATCTGATCGCGGGTCTCGTCCTCAGCCGCCCACAGATCGCTGCCGTCGTGGTCCTGCCACCGGGGCAGCGGTTCCGGGGAAGGACGGTCGAAGACCTCGCCGAAGTACCTGGCCTCGACGCTGGCCACGTGTTTGACCAGGCCGAGGAGGTTGGTCCCGGTCACCGTCAAAGGTCGGCGGACATCGTATTCGGACAGGCCCTCGAGCTTCCAGAGCAGCGCCTCGCGGTCCCGCCGCAGTCGCCCCTGCAGGCTGTTCTTCGCGAATTCATCGATCATGCGGCATGAGCCTGCCATGGCTACTCGTGGCCTCAAGATCCCGTACGTGGACCGCAACGACCGGCAGAGCCGAAGCCCGGCCATGGCCACCGCCCCGAGCTACTGAAGAAGCTCGCGGAACTTGCCACGTGAGACAGCCTCTTATTCTCGGCTGGAATTCGCTGGCGACCGGCTCTCCGGTGAAATTCCTTAGACGCGGGAGCAGGTTGCAACCACCATTCCGTAGCAGCATCGGAACAGTGGGAAATCTGTTTGTCGTATTCAGTTCATGGGCCACCTGGGATATCATCAAACTATGGCGGATGTTAGCTGCGACAGAGCGTCGCCATGATCTGGGAAATACTGGTTCTCGGTTTCGTCCTCAGTCTCGACAATTTCCGGGTCGCGATCGCGCTCGGCACCGTCCCATTCGGTCTGAAGCGCGCGGTGCAGGTCGCGCTGACCTTCGGACTGTGGGACGCGGTCATGCCGTTGATCGGATTGTTGATCGGTCGCCGGATCGGGGAGTCCGTCGGGGATGTCGCCGAATTGGTGGGTGCGGCCGCGCTCGGCGGGTACGGTCTCTTCCTCGTCATCTCGGCTCTCCGGAACCCCGAGCCGGAGGAGCTGGACCACCCGTGGGCACTGTTCGGCATCCCGCTGACGCTGAGCCTGGACAACCTGTTCGCCGGGGCGAGCCTGGGGCTCCTCGGGCTCTCGCCGTGGTTGTCGGCCGCAGTCTTCGGCGTCATGACGGCGGTGCTGTCGCTGGTCGGGCTGCAGCTCGGGCGGGCGGCGGCGCGCCTGGTCCGGATCCGTGCGGACCTGCTGAGCGGGGTCACTCTGATCATCGCCGCCGCGGCCTTCCCGTTGATGTTCGGTGGTTGAACCCGCGGGGAACCAGCGGAAGATCCCGCGACTCGGTGTTGGCGGCCCGAACGGCCCCGGCGACCAGGTGGTGGTCGGGCGACAGCTGGCAGACCGGGTCGGTGCGGGCCGCGTCGCCCGTGAGCTGGAACGCCTGGCAGCGGCAGCCCCCGAAATCCACCTCCCTGCGCTCGCAGCTCCGGCAGGGATCCGGCATCCAGTCCGTCCCCCGGAACGCGTTCATCACCGGGGACTCCGCCCAGATCCGTGCCAGCGGATCCGCCCGCACGCTGGCCCGCGGCAACGGCAGCGACTGGGCGGCGGGGCAGGGGAGGACGTCGCCGTTCGGCGTCACGGTCAGCTGCCGGGCGGCCCAGCCGCCCATGCAGGGCTTCGGGTAACGGCTGTAGTAGTCGGGGATGACATAGATGACGTCCATGCGGTCCCGCAGCCGTTCGCGGGCGGCCCGCACCACGACCTCGGCCGCTTCGAGCTGGGCCCGGCTCGGCAGCAGCGCGTCCCGGTTGCGCCAGGCCCAGCCGTAGTACTGGGTGTTGGCCAGCTCCACCCGGTCGGCGCCCACCTCCTCGGCCAGCCCGAGCACCTCGGCGACGCGGTCGATGTTGTGCCGGTGCAGCACCACGTTCACGGTGAGCGGCCAGCCCAACTCCTTCACCACGCCCATCGCCGTGATCTTCCGTGCGAAGGACCGGGTGCCGGCCATCCGGTCGGACGCGGCCGGCTCGCCGGCCTGGATGCTGATCTGCACATGGTCCAGGCCGGCGGCCCGCAACTGCTCGGCCCTGCGCCGCGAGAGTCCGACGGCGCTGGTCACCAGGTTGGTGTAGAGGCCGAGGTCGTGGGCCGCCGTCACGATCTCCACCACATCGCGCCGCAGCAACGGTTCCCCGCCGGACAGGTGGCACTGCAGCACCCCGAGGTCGCTGGCCTCGACCAGTACCCGCCGCCACTCGGCGGTGGTCAGCTCGTCGGAGTAGTCGGCCAGGTTCAGCGGGTTGGAGCAGTACGCGCAGGCCAGTGGGCAGCGGTAGGTGAGCTCGGCGAGCAACCCGAAGGGGCTATCCATGGGCGAGCTCCACGCAGCGCCGGGCGGCGAGCCGGGTCAGGAACAGCCGCACCTCGTCGTCGGGAACGCTCCGGTACCGCGCGCCCAGCTCGGCCACGATCTCGGCCACCGTGCGCTTCCCGTCGCACAGCTCGATGATGGCCGCACCACTGCCGTTCAGCACCACCACCGTTTCCGGGTGCAGCAGGATGTGCTGCTGCCGGACCCGGTCGTAGGTCAACCGGACATGACGCGCCAACCGGGGACGGTCCGAAGTGGACATGGCCGTCACGCCGGGTAGGCCCGGTCGATGGCGTCCATCAGGCTCCACAGGACGTCGCACTTGAACGACAGCGCCTCGATGGCGCGCGCCTGTGACTCGGCGGACAGGCAGTGTGCGGTGACCACCTCCAGGGCGTGTTCGCAGTCGCGGGGGGCCTGCTCAAGACGGGCGCGGAAGTAGGCGAGGCCCGCGGGGTCGATCCACGGGTACCACCGCTCGAACGCGGCCAGCCGCTCGGCCATCAGGTCGGGCGCGAACAGTTCGGTGAGCGAGGACGCCACCGCCTCCACCCACGGGCGGGTCCGGGTGAAGGTCACGTAGGCGTCGACGGCGAACCGCACGCCCGGCACCAGATGCCGGTGGTCCCGGACCTCCTCGCGGGTCAGCCCGGCGGCCTCGCCGAGCCGCAGCCACGCCTCGATGCCGCCTTCGCCCGCCGAAGTGCCGTCGTGGTCGACGATCCGTCGGAGCCAGCGGCGGCGGACCTCGAGGTCGGGGCAGTTGGACAGGATCGCCGCGTCCTTGCGGGGAATGTTCTCCTGGTAGTAGAAGCGGTTGGCCACCCAACCCTGGAGCTGCCGGCGGCTCAGCCGGCCCGCGTTCATCCGGACGTGGAACGGGTGCTGGTCGTGGTATCGCCGCGAGTGCGCCCGCAACGTGTCGACGAAACCGTCGGTTCTTGTTGCCGTCACGGCCACCTCCATGCCGGGCGGCGCCGGACGGGAATCCGGCGCCGCCCCATATCCGTCAGTCCGCCAACTGATCGACGTACATGGTCACCTCGGGTGCGACGGCGATCTCGTCGAACTCGGGCGTCTCCCAGTCCATGGATTCACCTCCTCTTGGGCTAGTCCGGGAGGGCGAAGACGATCAAGGCGCTGCCGTGTCCGGCGCCGAGCATGCCGGGAAGGAAACCCTCGATCCAGCCGCCCCAGCCGACCGGTACGGCGATGTACTGCCTGCCGTCGACCATGTATGTGGTCGGGCTGCTGTGGTGACCGCTTCCGCACTGGAACTGCCACAGCTGCTCCCCGGTGCGGGCGTCGAGTGCGTTGAACTCCCCGGTGGGTTCACCGGCGAACACCAGATCGCCGCCGGTGGCGAGCACCGACGCGCACATCGGTACTTCGTTGCGCCAGCGCCACTTCTCCTCGCCGCTGCCGTCGAACGCGCTGACCGACCCGGTCATGTCCTCGGCGTCGACCTGAACGCCCGCGCCCCAGTACGGGATGCTCTCCTTGAACTCCCGACGCCGGCGCGTGGCCGTCGCCCCGACATCCTGGACGGGGACGTAGAACAACCCGGTCTTCGGGCTGTAGGCCGCGTGCGTCCATTCCTTGGCACCGGCCGGTCCCGGGTAGAAGTGGACCGGGTCGCCCTCCTTGTCGGGGTACCGCCTCGGCGTCACCTTGCCGTCCCTCGTGATCGCGCCCCAGTCGATGCGGTCCACGAAGGGAGTGATCTGGACCAGCGAGCCGTCCGTGCGGTCGACGACGAAGAAGTAGCCGTTCTTGTCGAAGTGCCCGAGCAGTTTACGGCCGTCCAGCTCGAACAGGATGCACTCGCCGATGCTGTCGTAGTCCCACAGGTCGTGCGGGGTGCACTGGTAGTGCCAGCGGATCTGACCGCTGTCCACGTCGACGGCGATGATGCTGTCGGTGTAGAGGTTGTCGCCCTCGCGGACGCCGCCGTCGAAGTCGGGCGCCGGGTTGCCGGTGCCGACGTACAGCAGGTTCGTCTCCGGGTCGAAAGTGCCGGTGAGCCAACAGTTCCCGCCACCTCGTGCCCATGCTTCGCCGTCGGCGGGCCACGTCTCGGAGCCGGGCTCGCCGGGCTTCGGCACGGTGTAGCAGCGCCACTGGTGCTCGCCCGTGTCGAGGTCGA
Source organism: uncultured Actinomycetota bacterium (assembly GCA_963826035.1). Classification (GTDB taxonomy): domain Bacteria; phylum Actinomycetota; class Actinomycetes; order Mycobacteriales; family Pseudonocardiaceae; genus Actinophytocola. The sequence continues at coordinate 818,258 of CAWGVZ010000015.1, forward strand.
ACGCGTCGAGGTGGCCGCGCACCCCGAACTCCCCGCCGGAACTCCCGACGATGACCATGTTCTTCACGACCAGCGGAGCGACCGTGGCGCTCTCCCCGGCCCGGACATCGCCATAGGTCTTGTCCCAGACGCGTTTGCCGGTGGTGGCGTCGAGCGCGAGTAGGTGGGCGTTTCCGGTGACCATGAAGACTTTCCCGTTGGCCACGGCGACACCACGGTTCACGTTCCCGCAGCACAGCGACACGTCGTAGGGGACCGCGTGCTTGTACCGCCAGAACTCCTGACCGGTTTTCGCGTCGAGCGCCCAGAGCCAGCCGTCCCAGCCGGCGACGAACATGACCCCGTCCACGACGATCGGGGCGGCCTCGAACGCGTAGGTCGACGCGCCCGCGATCATGCCGCTCGTGCCGGCCTGGAACATCCAGACGGGCCCGATGCGCTTGACGTTCTCCGTGTTGATCTGGTTCAGCGGGCTGTATCGCTGCCCGTTGTAGGCGCCGTAGTAGGTGAGCCAGTTCTCGGGCTCCGAGCGGGCATCGAGAATGCGTTCATAGGTGACGTTCGCGACCACCGGCGGTGCGGTTCCGGTCTTGCCGCTCAGCGTGCCCTGGTCGATCGCCTCGCCCGCGTCCACGTAGTCGACGGTCATTGGCCTGCTCCCTTCTACGGCCGTGGCTGGTCCGGTCGGTCGAGGCGGGCCTCGGGCGGGACGTCCCCCAGTACGACGATGGCGCCGGTCAGTCCCCGGCCCTCGTCGTTGCCGGTGGGAGAGCTGAACCAGTAGTAGCCCGGCCCGTCCAGGTTGAGGGTCGCGCGTCCGCGCGAGTGGTTGACCAACCAGATGAATTTCCGGTCGCCATTGCTCGGCAGGAGCGCGCAGTGTGTGTTCAGGTCGTCATTGATGAGTTCGAGCTCGATATCACCCCCATGGGGCATGACCAGGATCGAGGGATCCCAGCCAATCTCATCAGGCCGGATCCGGATTGTCGCCGTCATTCGACCATCGGCGCTCTCCGTGGCCTGTCCAATGTTTCCGATTCCCAGTACTCGACCTATCGATGCTTTGTTCTGCGCGTCCAATCCGAGCCTGACTCAGCAGGTCGGATCGCTCCTGCGCGGTCGTCATCGGGCTTCACTCTCCTTGTTGCGAAAATTGTTGCCGGCGCAAGTAGTCGTCAAAATGACGCTACGCTGGATAAATCACCCCAACAAGGGCGGGGCCGGCTTATGCCGTTCGTCCGCGAACAGCTACCGCTCGCACCGGATCTGCCACCGCAGGGAAGATCCGGAGTGGCTCAGTACCGATCAAGGTTCATGACCTTGTGCCACGCGGACACGAAGTCGTGCAGGAACTTCTCCCGTGCGTCGTTGCTGGCGTAGACCTCGGCGACGGCTCGTAGTTCGGTGTTGGCGCCGAACACGAGGTCGACGCGGCTGCCGGTCCACCTGACCTCGCCGGTGGCGTGGTCACGGCCCTCGAAGGTGTCCGCGGACGTCGGCAGCCATTCGGTGCCCGGGTCGAGCAGGTTCACGAAGAAGTCGTTGGTCAGCGACCCTGGCGCGCGGGTGAAGACACCCAGCGTGGACTGCTGGTAGTTCGCCCCGAGCACCCGCAGGCCACCCACGAGGACGGTCAGCTCGGGTGCTCGCAGGTCCAGCAGATTCGCCCGGTCGATCAGCAGGTGCTCGGGCGGCACCCGGTTGGCCCTCTTCGAGTAGTAGTTGCGGAACCCGTCCGCCGTCGGCTCCAACGCGGCGAAGGACTCCACGTCGGTCCACTCCGGCGTGGCGTCCGTGCGTCCTGGGGTGAACGGGACTGTCACGTCATAGCCGGCGGCCTGCTCGATGGCCGCGGCGCCGCCGAGCACGATCAGGTCGGCGAGGGAGATCTTCTTCCCGAACGACGCCTGGATGCCCCTCAGCGTGTTCAGCACGGTCGCCAGCTTGTCCGGTTCGTTGACCTCCCAGCTCCGTTGCGGTTCGAGGCGGATGCGTGCGCCGTTCGCGCCGCCGCGCTTGTCGCTGATCCGGAACGTCGAGGCCGACGCCCACGCGGTGGACACGAGCTGGGCGATGGACAGGCCCGAGCCGAGGATCAGGCTCTTGAGCGTGGCGATGTCGGTCACGTCGACGAGTTCGTGGTCCACGGCGGGCACCGGGTCCTGCCAGATCAGCGTCTCGCGGGGGACCAGTGGCCCGAGGTATCGCTGGATCGGACCCATGTCGAGGTGGGTCAGCTTGAACCAGACCCGGGCGAACGCGTCCGCCAGTTCCTCCGGGTGGGCCAGGAAGCGCCGCGAGATCGGCTCGTAGCTCGGGTCGACCCGCAGCGCGAGGTCGGTCGTGAGAATCGTCGGGGCGTGGGTCGCCGACGGGTCGTGGGCGTCCGGCACGGTGCCGGCGCCGCCGCCGTTTCTCGGGATCCACTGCCACAGACCGGCGGGGCTCAGCTCCAGGTCCCACTCGTAGCGGAAGAGTGTCTCGAGGAAGCTGTTGTCCCACTTGGTCGGCGTGGGCGTCCACGTACCCTCGAGGCCGCTGGAGACGGCGTCCGCGCCCTTTCCCGTGCCGTGGCGGTTCTTCCAGCCAAGACCCTGCTGCGCCATGGGGGCGCCCTCGGGTTCGGGGCCGAGGTAGGCGTCCGGATCCGCGGCGCCGTGGGTCTTGCCGAACGTGTGGCCGCCGGCGATCAGCGCGACCGTCTCCTCGTCGTTCATGGCCATGCGGCGGAACGTCTCGCGGATGTCGCGGGCCGAGGTGAGCGGGTCCGGGACGGTGTTCGGGCCCTCGGGGTTGACGTAGATGAGGCCCATCTGGTCGGCGGCAAGGGGGTTCGCCAGTTCCCGGACGCCGCCGTGGCGCTCGTCGCCTAGCCAGGTGCGTTCGGGGCCCCAGTAGACGTCTTCGTCGGGCTCCCAGACGTCCGGGCGGCCACCGGCGAAGCCGAAGGTCTTGAGCCCCATGGTCTCCAGGGCCCGGTTGCCGGCGAAGATCATCAGGTCGGCCCAGGAGATCTTGCGGCCGTACTTCTTCTTCACCGGCCACAGCAGCCGGCGCGCCTTGTCGAGGTTGCGATTGTCGGGCCAGCTGTTCAGCGGCGCGAACCGCTGCATGCCCGCACCGGCCCCGCCGCGGCCGTCGACGATGCGGTAGGTCCCGGCGCAGTGCCAGACCATCCGGATGACGAGCGGCCCGTAGTGACCGAAGTCGGCGGGCCACCACTCCTGCGACGTCGTGAGCACCTCGTCGATATCTCTGGCCACGGCGTCGAGGTCGAGTGTCCGGAACTCGGCGGCGTAGTCGAAGTCCCGGTCCATGGGGTCGGCCACCGGGTTGTGCCTGCGGAGAATGGCCAGGTTGAGCCGGTCCGGCCACCAGTCGACGGCCATCTCAGATGTCCAGCGCACGACGCACGGCCGGTGCGTTCCGCCGGGAGACCGGCACCATCTCGTTCGTCCCGCCGTCCATGACCAGGGACAGCTCGCCCTTGGGGCCGCGCTCGATCTCCCGGATCCGGCTGAGGTTGACCACATACCGGCGGTGCACGCGGAGGAAGCCGGCGGTCGCCAGCTCGCTGTCGAGCTTGTCGAGGCTCAGCGAGGCGGCGCGCAACCGCCCCTGATCGGTGGAGAGCCACACGTCGTTTCCCTGCGACTCTGCGAAGGAGACTTCCGGCAGCCGCAGCAGCACCATCCGGTTGTCGCGCACCGCGACCAGCCGGCGTCCGTGCACCCGAGGGTGCGCGGCCCGTTCCGTCTCCGGCAACCGTGCCCCGTCCGAGGCGCCGAACGCGACCAGGTGCCCGATCAGGCGACCGGAGCCGAAGACGGGCCGGATGTTGATGGACGTCGGCCCGTCGGCCAGGTGGGTGAAGATCTGCGTCGAGCCGACCCAGTCGGGATTGCGGGCCGCCCGTCTGCTGGCATACCGGGCGGCCGCGATCAGCTCCGGCAGCCCGGGGTTCCAGCGCAGCGTCGGGTCGACCGCCGGGGTGGACGCCGGCACGCCCAGGAGCACGCTTGCCATGTCGTCGGCGATCACCACCTGGCCCGCCGTGTCCACCGCGGCGAGCGTCGTGCTGGAGCGGGCCCTGGCCTGGGTGTAGGCCGTGACCAGTTCGGCGCCGCTGTCCCGGGCGTGCCTCTTCAGCGTGCGCTGGGTCATGGTGGCCGCGGTGGCCAGCCAGCTTCCGACATTCGCCGGCAGTTGGCTGCGCCAGCAGGAGATGTTCAGTACGGCGATCGGCTCCCTGGTCACCACGTCACGCACCGCGATGCCCGCGCAGACCCAGTTGTGGAACGCCTGGCACCAGTGTTCGGCGCCCCTGATCAGGACCGGGCCGTGCGCCTCGAGCGCGGTGCCCATGCCGTTCGTGCCCGCCGCGTACTCGGACCAGCAGAACCAGGGCGCCAGGTTGGCGTCCCTGGCTCGGGTGAGCGTAGCGTGATCACCCCACTCGGCCAGGATCCGGCCGGTGGCATCGGTGACCGTGACGACGCCACCGAGGTTGCCCACGTCATGTGCCACGGAGGCGGCCCGAAAACCCAGCTCGGCGAACACGACATCATGCTCGGGCGTGTGGTCGATCTCCGCGACGGCCACCGGAACCTCGGTGAGGTGCGGGTCGATGCGGTACTGCTCCCGGCACCGGTGCCAGGAGATCGCTATCAAGGGCCGGACACCCGGAACTTGATCGTCGCCCTGCACGAACCGTTCCCACGCCGCGAGTACGGTGCCGCTGCCCAGGTTCGCCGACGTGGGCTCTAGCCGATGCGCGTCCCTCATGATGGTGAACCGCCTTTGGTCCATCCTCAAATGCCCGCACGTCCCACCCTAGTGCCGTTGTCGAGCAGCGCTACGTCCGTCTGGGCGGCTATTTCAGGCCGGTCGTGGATATTCCCTTGACCAGATACTTCTGGCCGAGCAGGAAGATCACGAAGATCGGGATCAGGGACACCACCGAGTTCGCGAACAGAGAGCCCCACGAGCTGTCGGCGGTCGAGTCGACGAAGGTGCGCAGCGCCACCGGCACCGTGTACATGTCCGGGTCGGTGAGGAAGATGAGCTGGCTGAAGAAGTCGTTCCAGGTCCAGATGAACGTGAAGATCGCGGTGGTGGCCAGGGCCGGCATGGACAGGGGCAGCATGACCTGGAAGAAGATCCGCCCGTGTCCGGCGCCGTCGATGTTGGCCGCCTCGCTCAGCTCCCGTGGGATGCTTCGGAAGAACTGCACCATGAGGAACACGAAGAACGCGTCCGTGGCGAGCATCTTCGGCACGACCAGCGGCAGGTACGTGTTGATCCACTCCAGCTGCGAGAACAGGATGTACTGCGGGACGATCACCACGTGGATCGGCAGCATGATGGACATCAGCATCACGGCGAACCAGATCCTGCGGCCACGGAAGTTGAGCCGGGCGAAGGCATAGGCGGCCAGCGAGCACGACACCAGGTTCCCCAGCACCGCGCCGGCCACGACGACGACCGAGTTCAGCAGGTAATGCGTGAACGGATGAGCGAGCGCGTTCCAGCCGTTCGGGTAGTTGCTGAGATCGATCTCGTTGGGGATCAACGACGGATCGCGGAAGATCAGCGCGTTCGGCTTGATGGAGCTCGCGATCATCCACAGCAGCGGATAAAGCATGACGAACCCGGCGACGATCAGGAAGGCGTGCTTCACGAGCCGCCGCAGTTCAGTCATCGTAGAAAACCCAATACCTGGACAGGAAGAAGTTGAGTCCGGTCAGCCCGCCGACGATCACCACGAGCAGCCAGGCCATGGCCGACGCGTAGCCCATGTTCAGGTTGGTGAAGCCCTCCTTGTAGAGGTACAGCGTGTAGAACAGCGTCGAGTCGACCGGCCCGCCGTTGCCGCCGCTGACCACGAAAGCCTGCGTGAACGACTGGAACGCGTAAATGATCTGCAACACGAGGTTGAAGAAGATGATCGGCGTGAGCAGCGGGACCGTGATGCTGCGGAACTGCCGGACCTTGCCCGCCCCGTCGATCGCCGCCGCCTCGTAGAGCGACGCCGGGATCTGCCGCAGCCCCGCCAGGAAGATGATCATCGGCGAACCGAACGTCCACACGTTGAGCACGATCAGGGTGCCGAGCGCGAACCGCGGATCCGAGATCCAGCCCGCGCCCTCGATGCCGAACCAGGACAGGATCTGGTTGATCAGCCCCTCGTTACCGAAGATCTGCCGCCACAGGATCGCGATCGCCACGCTCCCACCGAGCAGCGACGGCAGGTAGAACACCGACCGGTAGATCGCCAGGCCACGCAACCCGCGGTCGAGGAACAACGCGAGCGCCAGCGCCACCGCCAGTTGCACGGGCACCGACACGAAGACGTAGACGAACGTGACCCGCAGCGATGTGAGCAACCGCTCGTCGCCGAGCATCTCCACGAAGTTGCCCAGGCCGATCCACTGTGGCGAGTCCAGCAGGCTGTAGTCGGTGAACGACAGGTAGAGCGAGGCGATCAACGGCCCGGCGGTGATCAGGCCGAGGCCGACGAACCACGGCGCCAGGAAGAGGATCGCCGCCTTGTTGTCCCCGCGCTCCGCTGGCTTCGGCTTCTCGCGAACATGTTTCGTGCGGCGCAGCGCCGCCAGCTCACCGACCGCCGTCATGGGGCGGCCACCGTGTTCGTGCCGAGCCAGGGAAGCTCGAGTTCCGCGACGCGCACGGGTTGGCCGGTGGTCATGGAAACGTTGGCCGCCAGGCCGACGGCGACGGAGGCGAGGCCGTCGCGATACCCGGCCTGCCTGCCGAGCCGGTCAGCGGAGGCGCCACGGAACACGTCCGACAGCATCAGCGCGTCGCCGCCGCCATGCCCGCCGCCGCCACCCCCGATCGGCACCTCCCGCGCCGTCTCCCAGTGCCGCTGCACGGTGAGCCGCGCCCCGTTGCCGGGGTCCTCGACCGAACTCGCGTCGAGCACGATCCGGCCGTCCGGACCGGGCAGGACGGCGGCCCGCTCCACCACCTCGAGCTCGGCCCGCCCGCCGGTTCCGTTGACCGTCACGCGATAGCCCTCCCAGGGGCTGTGCGCGTTGAGCGAATAGGTCATGACCGCACCACGGCCGTACCCGACCATGACCGCGAGGTTGTCCTCGATCGTGATGCCCGCCGTGAACACGTCCCGGTCCCGCAGGTAGCCGTCATGCTTCTCGGCCTCCCAGTACAGCGACCGCAGCACCGGGTCGGCACGCAGGTCGAGCGCGAACGGGTCCGTGCTCGGCGGGTCGACCGTGCCCCGTTCCGGGCGCTCGCCCACCCCTCGGGCGCGGGCGTTCTCGTCACCGTAGAAGCGGAGGCCGCCACTCGCGAACACCCACTCGGGACGGTCGGCCAGCCACCAGTTCATCAGGTCGAAGTGGTGGGAAGCCTTGTGTACGGCCAAACCGGCCGAGCGTTCCTTGTCCCGATGCCACCGGCGGAAGTAGTCGGCCCCGTGCATCGTGTCGAGCGCCCATTCGAAGTGGACGGACGTGACCTCGCCGAGCTCTCCCGACGCGAGCACGTCCTTGAGCGCGGTGTTGCGTGGTGAGTACCGGTAGTTGAAGGTCAGCACCAGCGACCGGCCGGTCTCCTCGACGGCCGCGACGATCGCCCGGCAGCCGTCCAGGGACGTGGTCAGTGGCTTCTCCAACACGACATCGGCACCCGCCCGCATGGCCCGCGTGGCCATCTCGGCGTGCGTCCAATCAGGACTCGTGACGACCACGGCGTCGAGCCGCTCCTCGGTGATCATGCGCTCGAGGTCGGCGGGGGAGTAGCGCGCCGGTGCGGGTGTCGCCGGTCTCGCCGCGGCCACCAGCCGATCCGCGTGGTCCATCCGGGCCGGGTTGGGCTCGCACCACGCGACCAGCTCGGCGACGTCGGTGAACTCGCCCGCCAGGGCGGTGATGAACATCTGCGCCCTGGCGCCCGTGCCGACCACTCCGTACCTGATCATGCTGTCTCCTGTGTTGGACTGGTCGCTTCGCTCATCCGCTAGGACGCCTCCTTCCCTCGTCGCGTGCTCGGCGCTGGCGCGCCTGCGCGCGTTCCTCAGTCCAGTCGGCGTTCGCTCCTTCGCTCTCGCTCCTATGGTGATCGGACGAAACCCTCGTGCCGGACCAGCCACGTTCCGTCGCGGGGGAATCCCGGGCAGGGTTCGCCGCCGTCCCAGCCCGCCACCATCAGCGCTAGTGCGGCGAGCAGCCCACCGTTGCCCGGCAGGTAGAGCGGCAGGCTGTCGGTCTGATAGTTGTGTCCATTGTGGAGTAATACGTTCTTGGGACTGTCCCCCAACAGGACACCGATCGCCGTCTCGGGTTCCCGCAGGCGGGTGGCGGTCATGGCCAGCGCGGGGTAGTCCCAGCCCCAGGTACTGGTCCAGTCCCAGTCGCCGAGCACGTCGTGCAGGGTCGCCTGGATCACCTCGGGTTCGATGAGCTCGGTAGCGGGCACGGGCCCCAGCGCGTAGACCATCGACGGGTGGTCCTCGCGGACCGTGAACGGCTCGACCGCGATCGCGGCATAGCGGCCGTCGCGAATGAGCGGCCGCGCCATTCCCTTCCGGACCTCGTCCCAGCGTGGCTCGGGTGGCCGCCCGGACCGCACCCGCCACTCCTGCGCGACACCCAACCCCCAAGCCCAGTAAGCAAGTTCGAACGGGGGATTGCGGACCCGGTCGCGGATGTCCGCATAGGACTCCTGTGCTGGCACCAGCGGGGGACCGAGCGTGAATCCGTCGGGTGCCGGCTCGGCGACGTCGGCCATGAAGTGCGCCGTCTGCTCCACCAGCTCGCCGTAGTCGGTGGTGTCGCCCGCGCGGCGCAGCAGCTCGGCGAGGTGGATGACGTGCGGCTGCTGCCACAGCAGGAACGGGCCGATGTGGCTGGGACTCTCGCGGCCGTCGGGACCGACCTGCTTGGGCCAGCGCGCCCCCTGATAGCCCTGCGCCGCGGCCGTGTGCTGGGCGGTGGCGAGAATCCGCCGGTAGAAGTCCATGCTGCGTCGCAACAACGCCGGCCGGCCCCACAGGGCGAAGTGCGCCGCGTGCCACCAGTGCATCTCCAGATGGAACCGGCCACGCCAGCTGTTGGTGGTCAGCCCCGTCTCCTGCGGCGGAAGGGAACCGGCGCACTGGATCGCCGTGAGGTACTGGGACAGCACCGCCCGCCGCTCCAACTCCGCCGCCCGCGGGTCGGTGCTGCCCGAGAGGTCGAGCGCCGCACCGCTTTCCCAGAAGCGCGGCCACTGTGCCCGGCTGGCCGTGAACACGGTCTCGCAGTCCACATCGGACGGTCTGCGCAAGCCCATCGACACGGCCAGCTCCAGCGCCGGACCGGTGGCGGTCACGATGAGCTCGTGCGGGCCCGCCCGCCGGACGACGCCGTTCGTCCGCACCCGGAGCTGATACGCGGGATCCGTTGTCCCGTCGAAGTATCGCCGGACGAGCACGCCGTCCGGTCGTGCCTCGACGTCGCTCTCGTGCGCGTCAGAGTGGGACCAGTCGGCGGCGTTGCTCCACGATGCCGACCCGTACGGAAAGACGAGTCGCACGCCGAACTCGCCGGGCGCGGACTCGATCCGTACCGCGACCGCGTCCTCGCCGGGATGGCACGCCGTCGTGACCCGCAGCGGCCGGCCGGCGAGGGTCAGCTCGCTGCTGATCACCCCGGTCCACAGGTCCAGCACCTGCCGGCCGGGGCCGAGGTCGGCCACCGAAAGCCGCCGCCCATCGACGAACACCAGGCCGATCCGGGCCAGATCCAGGCGGTGCGGGTTGGCTCGCAGCCACCGGGTGCCCTCGTCCAGCGCGGAGTCGTCCGAACCGGACAGCGGCGCGGAGTCGACGTAGCGGAACCTCGCCGCGCTCCGTGCGATACGGCGCATCGGAGACGTCCGCGTCAGGTCGGCCCCGTCCGGGCGCGGCAGACTGTGCCAGCCCCACTGGGCCTGGGTGCCGAGCAGCGTGCCCGGCGCCCCACCACCCGGATCGGCCACCGGGTACCGGTCGGGAAAGGTCTGCAGGCCCGTGACATCCACGGTCAGGCACAGCTCGCCGTTGCCGACCGACAGCGCCGCGCCGGGGTCGATACCGGTCACCTCCACGGCGTGCCGGGCCACCACCGCCCTTCGGTCAAGCGACGGCATCGGTGAGCTCGGTGACGAACTGCTCGGCGCCGTCCTCCGGTGACAACTGTCCGAACAGCACCGCGTCGTTGACCCGGGTCATGATCTCCACCGACTCGGTCGAGCCGGTCGGGCCGATCACGAAGTCCCCGTCCACGAGGCCGCTCATCCGGTCGACGAACTCGAACTCCACCTTGCCGCTCTCGTCGAGGCCGCTCTCCAGGTGCGCGCGGATCTCGGGGTTGGCCGGGATGCCGCGGTCCGCCTTGATGAGGTCGGCCGTACCCGGGTCGGAGACCAGGAAGTCGATGAGCTTGGCCGCCGCGTCGCGATGCTCGCTGCGCCTGCTGATCGTGTAGAGCTGTGAGGCCTGGAGCCACATGCCGGTGCCCTCCGCCGTGGTCTCGCCCGGGGCGCGCAGCATGACCAGGGGAGCGCCGGAGGCCTGCCGGTAGGCCGTGAGCAGGTTGGACCAGCCGAACCTCATGGCCGCCTTCCCTTGCCCGAGAAGGGTTTGCTCGGGCGCGGGCTGGCCGGCGAGCTCGGCCGTCTGGCTGGCCGAGGGCGTGGCGCCTTCCGACATCAGCTCCGTGGTCAGGTCGAACCACTCCCGCACGGTCTCGCGCTCGATCGCGATCCCGCCGTCGGGGCTGTAGAGACCGAGACCGGTCTGCTGGTTCGCGTAGAGGTCGAGCGCGTCCGGCGCCGTCGGGTCCTCCGAGCCGAACGTCCCTTCCGGACTCCTGGCCGAGATCTCGGTCGCGATCCGGACATAGTCGTCCCAGCTCCACGTGTTGTCATCCGGCAGCGGAACCCCGGCCTGCGCGAAGATCGCCGGATTGGCGACGACGCCGAACGTGTTCACCCCGGTCGGCACGCCGTACTGGGTGTCGTCGAAGTTCCCGTTGGCCAGCGCGCTCTCGTCCAGCACGCCGAGGTCCAGGTCGTCGGACACCTCTGCCAGATCGAGCAGGACGCCACGATCGGCGTACTCGCGGGGATAGGCGCCGCCCATCGTGATCACGTCGGGCTCGTCGCCGGCCGCGACCGATGTGGACAGGCGGTCGAAGTAGCCGTTGAAGTCGATCGACTCCGTCTCGACCGTGATGCCGGGGTTGGCCTTCTCGAAGGCGTCGACGGCCTGGTTGGTGATCTTCGCGCGGTCCTCGTTGCCCCACCAGGAGAACCGGATGGTCACCGAGCCGTCTCCCGAGTCACCGCCGCATGCGGTGGCCAGCATGGCGACTCCGAGCATGGCAGTACCCAAGCGGATTGCGCGTCGTTCGATGTGCATACGGCCTGCTCCCTCGCCATTGAGGTTGGGATTTACACCGGTGTAAGTGGAGCATGTGAACCACGCGGTCGTCAATCGCCGGTTGACTCGCGCACCCGGAGTTCGTGCGCCACCACCACTTCCTCGCCCGCGGACGGCGCGCCGGCGAGGCGGTCCACGAGCAGCCCGACGGCGACGCGGGCGATCTCGGACCGGCCGGGTTGCACGGTGGTCAGGCTCGGGCGGGCGTAGCGCCCGTCCTCGATGTCGTCGAAGCCGGCGACCGCGATGTCCTCCGGCACCCGCAGTCCGCGCTCGAACAGGACCCGCATGGCGCCGAGCGCGAGCGCGTCGTTGAGGCCGAAGACGGCGTCGAGCTTCACCCCGCGGGCGAGCAGCCGGCGCATCGCGTCGGCGCCCGTGGCGCGGGTCCAGTCCAGCGCCTCGCCGGTGCGGGCCGGGTCGTGCCGCAGGCCGGCGGCGTCGAGTGCCTCGAGGAAGCCCTGCGTGCGCAGCCAGCCGGCGCCGGTACCGCGTGCGTCGTACGAGCCGATGAGCGCGATCCTCCGTCGCCCCCGCGCCAGCAGGTGCTCGGCGACGGCCCGCGCCCCGGCCACGTTGGCCATCGCGACATGGTGGACATCGCCGTGCAGGGCGCGCTCGCCGAGCAGCACCAGCGGGTAGTCGACCTCGAGCTGGGGCGCGTCGCCGGCGCGCAGGCCGAGGGGGGAGAGGATCAGCCCGTCGGTCATCCGGCGCCGGTCGCTGCGGAGCACCTCCAGCTCCCGCTCGTGCACGCCGCCCGTCTGCTCGACCAGCACGGTGTGGCCGCGCGCCGCCGCCGCGACGATCACCTCGTCGGTGAGCTCGGCGAAGTAGGGCAGTCGCAGCTCGGGCACCGCCAGTGTGATCATCCCGGTGCGCCCTCGGCTCAGGTTCCGCGCCGAGAAGTTCATCTGGTACCCGAGTGTGGCGATCGCGGCGAGCACCCGCTCCCTGGTCGCGACGCTCACATGCGGGAAGTCGTTGACCACATTGGACACGGTCTTGACCGACACCTTGGCCAGCCGTGCGACATCGCGCATGGTCGCGGACACTCGCGTCACCTCCCTGGTGGGTTCGGTCGTTGAGCGTAACCGGTTACCGGCCAGGGAAACACGGGACCGGATTTCCCAGTGCGATCATGAGCGCACGCACAGTCACCACCCCGGAGAGTCCACGTGAAGCACACCAAGCCGCCGTTTCGCCGGCGCCGCCTCGGCCGGCGGCTGCGCGTCATGCGCGAGTCGACCGGCCTGACCCTGGAGGCCGCCGCGCCGAGGCTGGACCTGAGCCGCAGCTCGCTGTTCCGCGTCGAGAGCGGCGAGACGCGCGCCACCGTGCACCTGGTCCGGTCCATGATGGACCTGTACGACCGGTTCGAGGAGGGCCTGCTCGACACGGTCCGCGCCGCCCTCAAGCCGAGCTGGTTCACCGCCTACGGCGTGCAGGATCTTGGCTACACCGACGCGGAGACCGAGGCGTGCCGGGTCTTCGACTACCCGGGCATGCACCTGCCCGGCCTGCTGCACACCGAGCCCTACATGCGCGCGGTGTTCGAGCGTGCACACCGGCGCCGCAGCCCCGCGCAGGTGCACAACCAGGTCGCCGTGCGGCAGATCCGGCAGCGGCGGCTCACCAGCGAGGACGACCCGCTCGAGCTGGTGGCGATCGTCGACGAGGCCGCGCTGACCCGCGAGATCGCCGCCCCGGAGATCATGCGCGACCAGCTCACCCATCTGGTGGAGTCGGCCGAGATGCCCACGGTCACCCTGCACGTGCTGCCGCGGGTCGGGTTCCCGCCCCGCGCCCTGGAAGGCGGGTTCACCCTGCTCGACTTCCCCGAGCCGGACGAGCCGGAGTTGCTCTACCACGAGTACATGACCGGCGCGCTGCATATCGAGGACGAGGCGGAGGTCCGGGAGGCTAGACTGGTGTTCGACGCGCTGCGCGGCGAGGCACTCAACCACGACGACTCGGTCGCGCTGATCGAGCGACTCGCCACAGCGCCGCCCACACCATCGTGAAAGAGGCGATCACAGTGTCCACAGTGGACCTATCGCGGCTGGCCTGGCGCAAGAGCAGCCGCAGTTCAGGCGCTGGCGATAACGGCAACTGCGTCGAGGTCGCCTTCGCCGAGGCCTGGCGCAAGAGCAGCCGCAGCACAGCCGGCGGCGACAACGGCAACTGCGTCGAGGTCGCCTTCGCCGGCCCGGCCGTCGCCGTGCGCGACTCCAAGAACCCCACCGCGTCGCCGCTCGCGTTCCCGGCCGCCAGTTTCGCCGCCTTCCTCCGGCGCTAGCACTACAGACGCCGCGAGGCGAAGAACCGCCGAGTGGTCCTGGGGGCCGTGACCAGCACGCTCAGCACGAGCCCGGCGATGACGCAGAACGGGCCGAATGGTGTGGCCAGGGAGCCCAGGGCGACGACGACCGACAGCGCCACCGTGCCGAACCGGGCCCACCTGCGGCCACGGGAAAGCCCGATGCCCAGAACGATGTCCGCGGTAGCCAGCAGCGCCAACAGGACCGCGCCGCCGAAGCCGACCAGCACCGCCCGGTCCGTGTACATGCCGACGCCGGGTACGTCGGACACCGTGAACATCCCGACGACGGGTGTGTCGCCCACCCAACTGCCGAGTGCCCCACCAACCGCCATGATCATCGCGCCGATCAGGCTGAACCCGGCGAAGACGTACAAGAGCACCGACACCGTCGTGACCGGCCCGGGGGCGTGGACCGGTCCCGGCGGCGGCCCGGGCTGGAACATCGGCTGATACGGCATCGACTGGTAACCGGGCGCTGAGGGGTAGTGCATGTCGCTCTCCTGACGGGGTTGACCGAAGTTCGGCTCTGGAGTGGTCACGTCAGGTGAGATGAGCCGGTAGGAAAGACGGTTAGTAACAGGCCTATAACGCCGCGCCTAGCGGACCCGGATACTCGCCAGGATTTCCTCGGCGCGGTCCTGCTCGCCGGTCGGCTGCTTGATCTGGACGTACACGGAGGTGCCGCCCGAGGTGCGCAGCCCGGCCTCGTCGAAGGTGACGTCGTTCGGGCACGTCCAGCGGACGATGTGACCGGTGAGCGCGCCCTGCCGTTTGGTGGGCGTGCCGTCCTGGCAACCGTCATGACGCAGGGCGAGCGCCTTGTCCACCAGTTCCGCGTTCCCGCTGAGCCCGACGAACACCCCGGGCTCCCGGCTCGCGTGGTCCCGCCACTGCTCGAGATCCCCCGCCACGGCGACCGCCGGGCTCGGATCGGCGGCGGCGAGCCCGATGTCGGTGGGCAACCAGCCGCCGCCCTGCCGCTGCCCGGCCCACGCGGCGGGCACGGTGAGCGTGATCCGGCCATCGTCGTCGCTGACGTCGACCAGGTCCGCAGCGGCGTCCCGCTCCCAGGGCGCTGCCACCACCACAGCAGCCCCGGCGACCACGAGGACGGCCGCCGCGCCGGCCACCCACCGCACCCACGGCCGCCGACGCGGACTCGTGGCAGCGACGGGAGGGGGCGCGGCCGGCAGTTGAGTGGTCACCTCGGCGTCGGCGATCGCCTGCGGTCGAGGGGTTCCGCCGGGTCGTGCGGCGGCCAGCGCGGCCAGTTCCCTGGCCAGGTCGAGGGCGGTGGGCCACCGGTCGTCGCGGTCGGGGGCCAGCCCCCGCAGCAGAACCTCGTCCGTGCCCATCGGCAGGCCGGGCCGGGTGGTGCTCGGTGGCGCTGCCCCGGTCACGGCCGGCTTCTCCCCGGTCAACAGGTCGTACACGGTCGCGGCGACGCCGTACACATCCACCCGGTGATCGAGATCCAGGCCGGACGACTGCTCCGGCGCCATGTACCCGGGCGTGCCGGCGGCGAGCGTGAACCCGGACGCCTCCGCCAATCGCTTGGACAGGCCGAGGTCGGCGATCACCAGCCGGTCGATGCCGCCGACGTCGGCCCGGAACAATACGTTCGACGGCTTGATGTCGCGGTGCATGATGCCGGCGCGGTGCAGGTCGGCGACACCGAGCGCGATGTCGGCGCCGTACCGCAGCGCTGTCGCCACCCCGGTGGTCGCCCGGCGGTCGGCCAGGCTGCCCCGGTCGGCGAACGACATCACGAAGTAGGGCCGGCCGTCCGGCAACTGTCCGATGTCGAATACCTGCACCACTCGCTCCGACCGCGCGCGCCGAAGCACCCGCGCCTCTTCGAGGAACCGCTCGCGGATATCGAGTTGGTGCGTCCAGTTCTCGGACAGCACCTTGATCGCCACTTGGTCGTCGAGTTCGTGGTCGTGCCCGAGCCACACCATCGCGAACGCCCCGGAGCCGAGCGGACGCTCGACGACGTATCGGCCGATGCGGTGGGGAACGGACACGTCCCTATCATGGACCAACTACCCGAGCGGCTTTGCGAAGGGCGGACTTTGTGGACGTGGAAACTTTGGCCACGCACGCGGCCAACGGCGACCACGCCGCACTCGACGCCTTGCTGCGTGAAATTCAACCCGAGGTGCTGCGGCGCTGCGGCCGGTTGCTGCCATATCGGCAGGACGCGGAAGAGGCCTGCCAGGACGCGCTCATGCAGGTGGCCCGCAATATCATGGGCTTCGCCGGCCGGTCGAAGTTCAGCACCTGGCTCTACCCGGTGGTGTCGAACTGCGCACGCCAGACCTACCGAGTGTTGAAGCGACGTGGCGCGGAACAGAGTTGGACGGTCGCGCCGGAGATCGCGGATGCGCGTACCACCAGTGTCATCGCCGGGTCCCGCATCGACCTGCTCGAGGCGCTCGACAAACTCGAACGGATTAATCCCCAACTGGTCGCGGCGGTTGTGCTGCGCGACCTTTCTCAGCTGACCTATCCGGGTCTTCGAAGTTAACCGGGCAGGGGCGGTTTTGACCCGCGTCGCCGGTGACGCACTGTAGCCGGATCTGGGGGTGGGGGCCCGGATGCGAGACGCCCGCAGCCCTTCGTGATCATGACTGTTGTCTACGCAGTCGATCAAGAAGAGCTACGGGCGTGCATCACGATACGACGTTGTTGTTAGGGCTGGACGATGTGGTGGTGGATCGGGTCGATCTGGATCCGGACGGCTGTCGGGTGGTGCACGTGACCACGGCGAACGCGTCGCCGGTGTGTCCCTCGTGCGCGACCCCCTCGACCTCGGTGAAGGGCTGGGTCTCGACCCAGCCACGCGATCTGTCCTTTCCCGTGCCGACACGGTTGGTGTGGCGCAAAGGCCGGTGGCGCTGCCAGGCCGTGACGTGTCGGCGGTCCTCGTTCACCGAGTCGATACCCCAGATTCCCTCCCGCAAGCGGGTGACCAGTCGGCTGCGGGACGCGGCCGGACGCACGGTGGTCTTGGGCCAGACGGTGTCCCAGGCCACGCGCGAGGTGGGCCTGTCCTGGCCGGTGGTCCACGCGGCCTTCGTTGAGCACGCCACCGCGATGCTGCCCACGGAACCGGAACCGGTGGTGGCACTGGGGATCGACGAGACGCGCCGGGGCATACCGCAGTTCGCTGTGAATGCCGAGACCGGGAAGGTGGAACAGGTCGTTGACCGCTGGCACACCGGATTCGTTGACCTGACTGGTGATCAGGGCCTGCTGGGGCAGGTCGAAGGCCGCTCCAGCCGCGATGTCGGGTCGTGGCTGGCCGCCAGAACTCAGCAGTGGCGCGAGAGCGTTCAGATCGTGGCGATCGACATGTGCGCCGCCTACCGGGCCGCGGTGACCGAGCATTTACCTGACGCGACGCTGGTGGTCGACCATTTTCACGTCGTGCAACTGGCCAACCAGATGGTGTCCGCGGTGCGTCGTCGGGTGACCGCGGCGCTGCGAGGACGTCGGGTCCGCAAGGATGATCCCGAATATGGGCTGCGTCGACGGTTGCTGCGCAACCGCGAAGACCTGACTGTCGAGAAGTTCACCGACATGTGGAACCGGCTGGTCGACCTGGGCGCGGCCGGGGAACAGATCCTGGCCGCGTGGATCGCGAAGGAAGAACTGCGCGCCCTGCTGGCCTTGGCTCGTACCGGCGCGTCTGGTCACCGGATTTCCCAGCGACTGTGGGCCTTCTATCGGTGGTGCGCCGACACCGACATCCCTGAGCTACATCGGCTGGCCGGCACCGTCGAGGCGTGGTGGCCACAGATCGAGGCGTTCATCCTTACCGGTGTCACCAACGCGGCCAGCGAGGGCGTCAACCGGTTGATCAAGTTGGAAGCCCGCAACGCCTTCGGTTTCCGAAACCCGGCCAATCAACGCCTCCGGTCACGCTGCGCGAGCGTCCGGGCGGCCTCGCGACGAGCCAAGCCCGGTTAACTTCGAAGACCCACCTATCCCGAGATCGCCGAGCTGTTGGGACTGCCGTTGAGCACGGTGAAAATGCGGATCCACGAAGGCCGCAAAGTGATGCGGAAATACATGGGCTAGGCCGGCGTGCGGAACTGTTGGGCCGGTCCCTGATGGCAGGTGAACTGCCACAGCTGCTGACCCCATTCCTTCGACTCCTCCGGCACGTCGAGGCAGAACCCGGACCGTACGTTCTTCAGACGCCAGTAGTTCCACCCGTTGTCCGTGGCGAACCAGGTCCGCTGCCACAACTGGCTGCCGCCGGAGTCGCGGCACGGCATTTGAACCACCCGCGCACCGACCCCCGTGGCGTCGCCGGAGAGGTCGACGCACTTGCCGCTGCGCTCGCTGACGATCTTGTAGACGTCCGTGCCGTAGCCGCCCGCCCAGCCCCAGCGTCCCTGCGGCGTGTCCTCGCACGGCCACTGGATCACCGCCACCCCGTCCTCTTTACCCGCCGTGTGCAGGTTGAGGCAGAGACCGTGGAGCGCGGACGCCAGCTGCCGGTGCGGCCCCGGCTGCGGCGCCTGTTCGGTGGCGCCGGGTGGCGCCGGGTCCGGCACCGGGCTGTCCGCCGGCGTCTCCGGCGTGTCGGTCAGCGTGGTGGAGGCACTGGTCGGCGGGGCGCTCACGGGCGGTGTGGTGGCGCCGGGCGAGGTGGCGCCGGGCACGTCGGCGGCCACCGGGTGAGCCTGGCCGGAGACGTCTTCCGTGGTCACGTCATCCGGCTGGGCGCACGCGGCGAGCAGCAGCAGGACGAGCACCACAATGCCGCGACGACCCACGATCTACCCCCTGCCAGGTTGGGACGCGGCTCACCGTAGCCGAACGACCACACGCCCGAACGCCGAATGCGACGGCGGGTCAGGAATAGAGCACGGGATCTCCCCACGCCAGCGCCGGGAGTTTGTTGGACACCCCACCGGCCATATTGGCACCGGCCTTCATGGGATGGTCGGTCGTGCCGGGGCGATGGGCTGCTGGTGCCCCTCGCGACGAGAAGACCACCCTGTACGGTGTCGATGTGACACAACAGGTGTTTCCGTCTCAGCCGATCCGCGACGTCCAGGTCCGGTACGTCAGGCAGACCGCCGGCGCCGGCGCGTTCGCGATCCTGACCGTCGACTTCGAGCCGACGACCTACGGCATCGACCTGACCATCCCGGGCGACGTGCGCCTCGAGTTCGATGAATTCGAGTGGGACTACCAGTCCCTGTTCAGGTACCTCGAAGGGCTGGTGTGGGGCGTCACCGAGGAGTTGGGCACGCGGCCGGACCTCGACGTGCGCACCAAGGTGATCCTGCGACGGTTGGTGCTCCACCCGGTCGACTCCAACGAGCTGGGCTTCCGTCACGCTGGCCGGCTCGTGGCGCGGGCGGCACTCGAGCGATTCGACGCGACCACGCCGAGTCCCGCACCCGGCCACCCGACGGCCGGATAGCCGCCACTTCGCGTAAGGCTGATCGCGTAGTCGGTCTGTTAGCGATAACAGCGATAGGGAAGTCCACTTCGGCAACCTCGCCATGAGTTCATTCTCCGAATAACGGAAATGTCCTCTTGAGCGGTCAAGGACCATTCTGTTAGCGTTCACACAGAGGTGGCGCCCGTCACACCGACAGGCAGTGCCCTCCGCGACAGCGTCACCGCACCGACTTCCGCCGGCATTTCACCTGCGAGGAGATCGTCCGTGAACAGACAGCTGAGGGTCAGACGCTGGCTGGCCCGACTCAGCCTCGTGGCGCTCACCGCTGCCGGCACCGCGGTGGCCGTCGCATCACCGGCACAAGTCGCCCCCGGCTACGTCTACACCACGTTCAAGGGAGACGCCGCCGCCGATCAGGAGCTCTGGGTCTACTCGTCGTCCAACGGCACGAACTTCGGCGTGCTGGCCGACACCAACTACCGCGGCCCGTCCGGCGTGCTGCGCGACCCCAGCATCATCCAGCACAACGGGCTCTACTACATCGCCCACACCGTCCAGTCGTGGACCACGAACTCAACACACTTCAACATCGCCGCCAGCCCCGACCTGGTCAACTGGACGCACGTGACCAGCGTCAACTCGGGCGTCGCCAACACGCGATTCACGTGGGCGCCCGAGTTCCACGTCGAGGGCGGCACCGTCCGGATCATCGTGAGCATCGCCCAGACCACGTGCTCCAACTGTTTCCGTCCCTACATCTTCACCGCCCAGAACGCCGGGCTGACCTCCTGGAGCGGACCGGCGCAGATGGGTGGCCTCGGCTACAACTACATCGACACCTACGTGGTGAAGTCGGGCAGCACCTACCACGCCTTCACCAAGAACGAGACCTCCAAGTACATCGAGCACTGGACCAGCACGAGCCTCACCAGCGGGTGGAGCAACCGGGGCCAGTTGTGGAGCTCGGGCTACGAGGGACCGGCCGTGTTGCGGATGAGCGACGGCTCCTGGCGCATCTGGATCGACAAGTACACCAACGGCGGCATCTGGACGGCCACCAGCTCGAACCTGGACTCCTGGTCGGGCCTGAGCCAGATCACGTGCCCCGATTGCCGCCACGGCACCATCCTGCCGGTGGCCGACCTGCCCGGCTCGGCGCCGGCCTACCGCGTGACCAACCGCAACAGCGGCAGGGTGATGGACGTCGTGTCGGCCGCCACGGCGAACAACGCCGAGATCAAGCAGTGGACCTGGAACGGTGGCGGCAACCAGAAGTGGGCGTTCCAGGACGCCGGCGGCGGCTACTTCCGCATCGTCAACCAGAACAGCGGCAAGTGCCTGGACGTGCCGAGCGGCTCCACGGCCGACGGAGCCAACATCATCCAGTACACCTGCGGCGGCGGCACCAACCAGCAATGGCAGTGGCAGGCCGCCGGAAGCTACTTCCGGATCGTCGCACGGCACAGCGGCAAATGCCTCGACGTCGTCAACTCCGGCACCGGCGACGGCGCCGACATCCAGCAGTACACCTGCGGCAGCGCCAACAACCAGCAGTGGAGCCGCACTCAGAGCTGAGCCTGACCTAGTGATTGGACATTTCATGACACGCATTCGATTGTCGCGCCGGTTGCTGATCGCCCTTGTGGCGACCGCGCTCACCGCGGCGGCGAGTCTCGTGGTCACCGCGTCGCCGGCCAGTGCCGCCACCAACCAGTTCCGAGGCATGAACTGGGCCGTGCTGGGCGACAACTTCAGCACCAGCCCTCTCGTCGTGCAGGGCCTGAGCCAGTCCGACAGCAACGCGACAGTGCGCGCCAAAGCCAACGCCCTCTACGACGACATGGCTTCCACCATGGGGGTCAACACCGTCCGGCTGCCCATCAACACGCACACGGTGGCCAACACGACCTGGTGGAACGCCTACCGCGGCGCCATCGACGCCGCCACCGAACGTGGGTTCAAGGTCATCCTCGCCTACTGGGAGGACGGCGCTGCCTCCGGCGGCAGGATCACGAACATGGCCGCGTGGAACACCATGTGGTCCAGCGTGACGAACACGTACGGCTCGAACAGCAACGTCTACTTCGAACCGATGAACGAGCCGCACGGCTACTCATCGACGGACTGGCGCACCGTCGCGGCGAACTGGCTCGGCTATCACACCTCGGCGGTGCCCGGCAGGGTGCTCATCGGCGGCACCGGCTTCAGCCAGGACCTGCGGGACATCTGCAACGACAGCCGTTTCAACTCGACGCTGCTGTCCTTCCACCACTACGCCTTCTTCTACAACCCGATGACCTACGACGCATTCCGGAGCCACATCCAGACGCGTCTGGGCAACTGCGCCTCCCGCGCGGTCGCGACCGAGTTCGGCGCGCCGATGTCCACCGGCCTCAACTACGCCGACGCGAACAGCTCCGACAACTTCGTGCGGCACATCCGCGCCATGGCCCAGGTCATGCGTGACAACCAGATGGGCGGCACCTACTGGCCCGCCGTCGGCGGCAAGCCCGGCAACATCGGCTACGACTGGTACTCGATGTACGCCATGAGCGGCAGCGGCACCAATCTCAACCTGACCATCCGCAACACCTCCGGCGCCGACCGGCTCCGGTACGCCTGGGGCGACGGCTCCACGAACCCGCCGCCCACGGCCTACCGGATCGAGGTGCGCCACAGCGGCAAGGCCATGGACGTCCAGGCACCGAACACCGACAACGGAGCGCGCGTCGGTCAGTACACCTACAGCGGCAACCCGTGGCAGCAGTGGCAGTTCTCCGACGCCGGCAGCGGCTACTGGCGCATCATCAGCCGCCACAGCGGAAAGTGCCTCGATGTGGTGAGTGCCTCGACCGCCGACGGCGCGGACCTCGTCCAGTACACCTGTGGTAGCGGCACCAACCAGCAGTTCCAGATGGTCGCCAACGGCAGCTACTTCCAGCTCCGGGCACGACACAGCGGCAAATGCGTCGACGTGCCGACCGCATCGACCGCGGACGGCGTGATCCTCAAGCAGTACACGTGCGGCACGGGCACCAATCAGCAGTGGTCGCGCACGGCCGTCTGACTCACGCGATGCCTGGAACGACGCCTTGCAGACGTTGAACGTCAGTAAGGCGTCGTTCCAGGCATTAGCCGGCCGCGGCGGCGGGGCGCATGGTGGCGGTGGCGCCTGCCCAGCAGAGGTACAGCACCGGGCCGGCGAGTAGTGCCGGCGCCAACGCCGGGGCGAATCCGATGGCGGCGGCTAGCGATCCCCAGGCCGCGAGCGCCAGCAGCACGTGCCACGGTCTGCGGACGGTGAGCACGAGGCAGGCCGGCCAGAGCCGGAACACCGGCACGTCCGGCCGAACGGTCAGCGCCGTCAGCAGGACCAGCGCGGAGGACACGACCAGCACGGTCAGCACGACCAGCACCGGGATGGCCACCGCGCCGATCGGGGTGCCGAACGCGGCGACCGCGTCCACGGCCAGCACCACGACCGCGGCGGTCGTCGCGCCGGACACGGCGACCGCGCGGCGGGCATGCCGGCGCCAGGCGCGCACGAAAACCCTTGCCACGCCGGCGGTTCCGTCCTCGGCGTACTCGCCGAACACCGTGCTCGCCGCCGCGACCGCCGGCCCGAGCAGCGGCGCGGTCAACGCCAACACCGCCCAGGTCTCCGATATCGGGGTGAACAGCGCCACCGCGACGAACGGGGCGCAGGAAAGAGCGGCGAGCACACCGGTCACCAGCAGCAGGTAAACGGTGCCGAAAACCCGGTTGTAGGCTTCGTAGCGCATCGGATCAGCCCTTCAACCCGGTACTCGCGATGCCTTGCACGAAATGGCGCTGACCGATCAGGAACAGCACGACGATCGGCACGATGGCCAGCACAGCGCCGGTCATCACCAGAGAGAACTGCGCCTGGTACTGGTCGACGAACCTGTCCAGTCCAATCTGGATCGTCCACACGTCACGATCCCGCAGATAGATCAACGGGCCGAGATAGTCGTTCCACGCGGTGACGAACGAGATCAGGCCGAGGCTGGCCAGTGCGGGCACGGAAAGCGGCAGCACGATCCTGGCGTAGATGCCGTACTCGGAGAGCCCGTCGATTCTGGCCGCCTCGACCAGTTCGTCCGGGATCGTCTCGTAGTACTGCTTCATCAGGAACACGCCGAACGCGCCGAACGCCTGCAACGCGACGATCGACCACAACGTGTTCGTCAGGCCGACCTCGGACAGCATGATGAACTGCGGGATCATGTACGCCGGCCAGGGCACCGCGATGGTCGCGACATAGGTGAGGAACAAGGCGTTGCGTCCGGGGAAGCGGCCCTTCGCGAACCCGTACGCGGCGAAGCTCCCGGTGAGCACCTGCAGGAAGGTGATCAGTACGGCGAGAACGGCGGAGTTCTTGAACCAGGTCAGAATGTCCGAGGCGGCCCAGATGCGCTCGTAGTTCTGCCACTGCGGAGTCTCCGGCCACCACCGCGGCGGGACGGTGAACACCGTGTTGTCGGTCTTCAGCGACGAGACCACGATCCAGAAGAACGGCAGCAGCACCGCGGCCGCGGCCACGGCCAGCACGAGGTACAGCGCGACCCGGCGGGCGGAGAGCCTCACGCGTCCCTCCTGCGGTTGATGGCGAACTGGACGATGGTGACCAGCAGACACAGGAAGAACAACACCACGGAGATCGCGGAGGCGTAACCGAACTGGTTCTCCTCGAACCCACGCTGGTAGATCAGCTGGGCCAGGACCAACGTCGCCTGGCCCGGCCCGCCGTCGGTGAGCACGAGAATGAGGTCGAACACCTTGAAGCTGCTGATGGTGAGCATCACGAGCACGAAGAAGGTGGTGTGGCGCAGGCCAGGCAGGGTGACGTTGCGGAAACGCTGCCACGCGTTCGCGCCGTCGATGGTGGCCGCCTCGTACAGCTGCTTCGGGATCGTCTGCAGCCCGGCGAGGAAGAGCAGCATGTAGTACCCCATGTCCCGCCACACGCTGACGATGATCACCGCCGGCATCGCCCAGTTCTTGTCGGTCGTCCACCCCGGCGCGGAGTCGACGCCGGCCATGCCGAGCAACTGGTTGATCGGACCGGTATCCCTGCTGAACAACAGGTTCCAGGCGATCGCGATGGTCACGATCGAGGTCACGTACGGCAGGAACGCGACGGTCCGGAACAGTCCGAGACCGCGCAACCTGCTGTTCAGCAGGACGGCGAGACCGAGCGCGGCCGCCATGGTCAGCGGGATGTGGAGGGCCGCGTAGTACATGGTGTTCAGGAACGCCGTGTGGAAGCTCTTGTCCCCGAACAGTCGGGTGAAGTTGTCGAGGCCTTTCCATTTCGCGGTGCCGAACGCGTTCCAACTGGTGAGCGAGAGGTAGAACAGCACGGCCACCGGAACCAGCGTCAGCAGCGCGAACCCGATGAAGTTCGGCAGGACGAAGGAAAACCCGACCAGCGCGCCGCGCGGCCGCCGACTCCGTGGTTTCTTCCGCACGTCAACCGGTGTAGTCAAAGAACTCTCCGAGGTCCTGGTGTTCTGCTGGCTCGCGCCGGTTCGGCCCGTCAATGCCTGGAAGGCGTCGTTCCTGACGCTCAACGCCAGGAAGGCGTCGTTCCAGGCATGTCCCACGCCGTGCCTGCTAGCCGATGTCAACCTCGCTCTTGGCGCGTTCCTCCGCCTCGGTGATCGCCTCGTCCACCGGGGTCGACCCGGACATGATCGCGGTGTGCATCTCGAGCAGGATGTTCTGCACGGCGGCGGTCGACACGGCGACCGGGTTCTCCGGGCGGGTGTCGTGCTTGGCGAACGCGATCCTGGCCAACTCGTCGCCCGGCGCGCCCTCGACCGAGAAGTACGCGTCGGTCACCGCGTCGGTCACGGCTGCCGGCGTGACACCGATCTCGGCCAGCTCGAGAGCGCCCTGCTCACTCGCGGCGAACTCGAGGAACTTCTTCGCGGCGTCGATCTTCGTCTCGTCGATGGCGGCGTTGACGCCGAGCCCGGTCGGATCGCCGAAGGTCACCGGATTGTCCTTCGTGGACTCGTCGGCCTGCGGGGCCGGGGCGATGCCCCACTCGAAGGGCTGCGCCTCACCCGAAGCCTGCTGGGCGATCAGCGTGGCGACGTACCAGGAGCCCATCAGCATCATGCCGGCCTTCTGGGTGCCGAACTCCGCCTGGTACTGCAGCTTGTTCGTGGTCGCGGTGCCGAAGTCGACCTGCGTCCCCGCGTCCTGCATGGCCAGCGCGCGCTCGTAGTACGGGGCGAAGAAGTCGTAGTCCGCGCTCGCCAGGTCGGCTCCGTCGCTCTGCGCGAGCGCGAAGCCCTGTACCACCGACTGCCAGATGTGCGTGTAGGCGCCCTTGGCCGGCGCGGCCTTCGTGGCGACCTGCTCGGCGGCCTCGGTGTAGTCGTCCCAGGTCCACGAGCCGTCCGGCAGCGGGACACCGGCCTTGGTGAGAAGGTCCTTGTTGTAGAACAGGAACCAGGAGTCCTGCCGGTACGGCACGGCGAAGGTGGCCCCGTCCACCGTGTAGAAGTCCTTGCCGTTCACCTCGTCGCCGAGGTTGCCGGCCATGTCGGAGACGTCGAGCAGCTGTTCGCCGGCCTGGTAGGTGACGAAGTGCTTCAGGTTCTTCAGCACGTACACGTCCGGTGCGTTGCCCGCGGACAGGTC
The DNA here is from genome assembly GCA_963826035.1 of uncultured Actinomycetota bacterium. GTDB lineage: Bacteria > Actinomycetota > Actinomycetes > Mycobacteriales > Pseudonocardiaceae > Actinophytocola. Next base: position 844,130 of record CAWGVZ010000015.1, read on the forward strand.
GGCCGTGAGCTGGGTGTCGTAGTTGTCCGGGTCGTATTCCTTGAGCTCGACCGTGATGTCCGGGTTCGCCGCGTGGAACGCGTCGGCGAGTGTCTTGAACTCCGGTGTGGTGTCCAGGCTCCACGCGCTCATGGTGAGCGTGACCGGACCGTCCGCCGCCTGTTCCTCGCCGCCGCACGCGGTGAGCACGAGCGCGAGCGCCATGCCGGCCGCCCCGGCGGAAGTGATCATCCTTCGTCGCATGATGTTCCTTTTCTTTCTGGCTCTACGGGTAGGACGGGGCGAGCATCGGCACGCCGGTGAGCGCGCCGTCCGGCCACTGGATGGTGGCCACGGCCTGGTTTCCGTCCTGTCCGATGTGGACGGAAGGGTCACACGCGTTGTGCGTGTCACGGGTGAGTTCGACGAGCACGCCTATCCACTCGCCCGGCGCCGCGTCGTAGCGCAACCATGGCACCGCCACGTGCTGGCCGAGCGGGCTGGCGTCCTCGCGCACGTCCGTGCCGCCGGCCACCGGCTCACCCAGCACCGGCACCAGCCGCGAGACCGTACCGCCGGGGCCGGCCGGCCAGCCGCTGATCCGCAGCGGCACCTCGCTGTCCACCATGGACAGACGGAGTTCCCACGGGCCACGCAGGTAGGAGACGACGGTGACCACACCCGCCGCGCGGTACCGGCCGGTCCAGCCGGAGCCGTGGTGCTGTTGCTCGGCGTCGGGGTCGAGCCAGTACGTCATGCCGGACGAGGTGCCGGCCGCGACCGGCCCTGCCGTGGTCTCGATGACGCGCAGGTCGCCGGTGCGCATGCCGCTGCGGTGCGCCGCGCGGCCGTGCGCGTCCAGCGGTGTCACCGTCTGGTCCGGCGGGTCGGCCCAACTGGCGTCGTCGAGCGGCGGGCAGGTGGCGGTCGAGTAGCCGAGCCGGGCGTACAGCGGCGAGTCGCCGCGTGGTGTCCCGGCGTGCGCGTGGTCGGTGCCGTGGTTGACCACGCGCACGATGCCGTCCGACGCCGTGCCGCTGACCAGCCAGCCCGGCGCGCGTACCACCCGGATTACGTCGCCCCGCTCCACCGGCAGCGGCTGCTCCTCGGCCGTCCACAGTGGATGGTCCGAGGGCAGCGCGAGGCCGAGCATTCCCTTGACCGCCCAGTACGGTGATCCGGGCCCGGAGTAGGCCTGCGCGAGCGGGTGCCACGGCCCGTGCCAGCCGACGGTCAGCAGGCCGCGCTCGTCCAGCGCGCCGTTGTCCATGAAGTGCGCCACCACGAGCGAGGCGGCGCGGCGCAACACCCCGGCCGAGGTGGACGGCACGTCGGCGAGCGCGCCGACCCAGAACGGGGCGGCCGCGGCGAAGCGGTAGATCAGGCTGCGGCCCTGCAGCAACGGTGACCCGTCCGCGCCGACCAGCGCGACGGCGTCGGTGAGAAACCGGTCGAGAAGCGCGACGTCGGAGTCCCGGCGTGGCGCGGCGAGGTCGGTGGCGCCGGCCATCCTCGCCCACAACGTCGGGTACACGTGCAGTGCCCAACCGGTGTAGTGGTCGAACGCGCGCTCGTCGCCGTCGGCCAACCAGCCGTCCGCGCGGGTGAACGAGTCGTGCGTGGCCAGGTCCGCCCGCATGTCGTCGAGGGAGAACGGGCCGCCCACCGAACGCAGGAACGTCTGTGTCACGAGCCGGAACCAGACCCAGTTGATCCTCGGGTACGTCTGGTCGCCGACCGCAGGCGCCAGGTACGCGACCGTCCGCTCCTGGACCCCGGGCGGCAACCGGTCCCACAGCCATTCCCTGGTGAGGTCCAGGGCGAGGGACAGCGACGCGGCCTCGACCTTGGCCTGCGGGTGCTCGTCGAGCCGGACCCAGCGCTCCGGTGACCCGGGGTCGGTGCCGGCGGCGATGCCCGCGGCGTACCACTCGGCGAGGTTGTCCGGGTCCGCGCCGCGTTCGCCCGCCATGCGGAACGCGGCGAGCAGGAACGTCCTGGCGAAGCCCTCCAGCGCGTCGACGGCCGCGCCGTAGCCGCCCGGCTTACCGGGCAGCGAGATCCCGGCGTGGCCGGGCGAGGCGTAGGGCCGGACCGCGCCCAACATCCCGTCCGCCACATCGGCCCACCGCTGCCTGGTCCACCCGGGTCCTGGCCCCATCCGTCGCGTTCCTCGCCGTCGAAGATGTCCGCTTTAGTTGTTCTTTGATCGATTTTGCCTGCGGGCAGTTAAGTCGGTCATTTATGATCGAGTCAAGAGGCCCGTATCGGTGATGAGCAAACCGTGATCAAGCGCGCGGAGGCCGGATGTTCGTGGGTGTACTGGGCACGCTGACTATCCGAAGCACGGAGGCCGCCTGATGACCGAGTCTCGCGAACTCGCGGCGAGCAGACACGCGACGATCCTGCGGGCGCTGCACCGCAGCGGCACCGTGCGCGTCTCCGAGCTCAGCGTCACGCTGGGGGTCGCCGCCGTGACGCTGCGCCGGGACATCGCACACCTCGCCGACGAGGGCCTGTTACGCCGGGTCCACGGCGGCGCGACCCTGCACGACCACGACACGGTCACCCGACCCGCCGATGCAGGGTACGCGGGGATGCTGGTGCCGTCACTGTCCTACTACTGGCCGGAGGTCATCCGCGGCGCCGAGGAGGAGGCGGCGAACCACGGGCTACGAGTGCGCTTCCGCGGCTCGTCCTACGAGACCACCGACGACCGGCCGCAGCTGGAACGGCTGCTCGCCGCCGAGGACGTGCGCGGTCTCGTCGTGGCGCCGAACCTGGACGCGCCGACCGCGGGCGCCACGATCAGCTGGCTGGCCGGTGTCGACGTCCCGGTGGTGCTGGTCGAACGGGCGGCGACCGGGCCGCAGCGGTCGACACTGGAGTCCGTGGCGACCGACCACGCCCTCGGCGCCGCGATGGCCGTCGGTCATCTCGCCGAGCTCGGGCATCGGCGGATCGCCCTGGCGACCAGCGCGCAGAGCCCGACCTCGCCGCACATCCAGCGGGGCTGGCGGGAGGCGGTTCCGGTGCCCGACATGATCGACGTGATGCTGCCGTCCCCGGGAACGGCCGGCTGGGACACCAAGGCGGCCGAACTGCTCGACGGGCTCCGCGCGACGTCGGCGACCGCGGTGCTGGTGCACGCCGACGCCGAGGCCATCGCGTTGGTCCAGTACCTGGAGATGCACGACGTGCACGTGCCGGCCGACCTGTCCCTCGTCGCCTACGACGACGAGGTCGCCGGGCTGTTCACGCCCAGGCTCACGGCGGTCCGGCCACCCAGGCGCGCCATCGGCCGCGCGGCGCTGTCCCTGCTCGCCGCTCGGCTGGCCGAACCGGACCGGCCGCCGCACCGGGTGCTGATCTCGCCGGCGCTGAACGTGCGGGAGTCGACCGGCGCACTCGGATAGCGGCGGTCGGCGAGGGTCCGCGAAACTCCGCGTACTGTGACACTGGGTCTGGAACCGCCACAGATGGACTGGCCATGGAGTTTCGGCTGTTGGGGCCGCTGGAGTTGTGGCGCGACGGCGCGCGGGTCGAGCTGGGCGGGCCGCGGGAGAGTGCGGTGCTGGCCGCGCTTGTGTTGCGGCGCAACGAGGTGGCGACCGTCCCGTACCTGGTTGACGCGGTGTGGGACCAGCCGCCCGCGTCGCCCGAGACCAACCTTCGCACCTACGTCGCGAACCTGCGGAAGCGGCTCGGACCGGAAGTTCGCCTCGCGACCCGCAGGAACGGCTATCTGCTGGCCGTGGCCGACGACGAACTGGACGTCGTCACGTTCGAACAGCGGGTATCGGAGGCCGAAGAGGCAGGCGACAAGTGCACGGCCGCGGCCAGGATGGCGGCGGCACTGGCGGTCTGGCGCGGCGAGCCGCTCGAAGGTCACCGCGGGGGCGCGCAGCTCGCCGCGTCCGTACACCGGCTCGCGGTGCTGGACGCATGGTCCGACGTGGGCGCCAGTACCGCGTTCCCCCGAGTTGAAACAAGACTGGGCCGGCGCCCGCACCCGCGAGGGGTGAGAGCGCCGGCCCGGTTGGGGTGGACGTGTGTCAGGCGATCAGCGCTGCAGCGTCAGCACGCCCGGTCGGTAGGGCAGGAGGCCGTAGTCGCCGCCCGAGTTGGGGTTACGGCCCTGGTAGAGGAACTGCAGGTTGCAGGGATCGATGGTCTTTGTCTGGTCGGGGTTGCTGCGGATCAGGTCGCCGTGGCTGATGTCGTTGGTCCAGGTGGCGCCGCTGTTGGCCTTGCCGGCGAAGGGGTTGCTCTCGGTGGCGGCCTGCGGTGTCCACGAACCGCCCAGGCTGTTGGACGTGAACGAGCGGAAGTAGCGCCCGTTGGCTCCGATTGCCTCGACGATCATCAGGTACTGGTTCTGGCCCTGGACCTTGTAGACCTCGACCGCTTCGAACAAGTTGTTCGTCGTGTCGCTCATGATCGTCGTGTAGGACGAGCCGAAGCTGCTCGGGAAGTTCCCGAGGGGCATGCTGGACCGGTAGATCTTGCCGTTGTCACCGGCGAAGAACAGGTACATGTTCGTACCGTCACCGATGAGGGTCTGGTCGATGGGTCCCGTGCCGGAGCCGGTGATGCTCGCCGTGGAGAGCGTCTGCTGCGCTGACCACCCATTCGGGTTGGTGGGGTCGGTCGACGTCCGGTAGCTGAAAGCGGTTCCACCCCACTGGTAGGCGAGTACCCAGATGTTCTTCGGGGCGAAGTAGAGGAGCGTGGGTGCGACGGTGCCGGAATTCATCGCGTTCTGGCTGGCCGAGGCCATGTCGGACCAGTTCGTGAACGTGGTGAAGTTCATCGAGCCCCAGCTCGTTCCCGTGTCGTGCGTCGTCCCGTAGACCAGGTGCTTGCCGTTGTAGGGGACGTAGGTGAAGTCCTTGAGCGAGACCCACCCCTGCCTCGGGTTCGCCAGCACGCCCGTCGATGACCAGCGGTACGTCGACGGAAGAGAGCACTGGCCGGGAGGAGTGGAGTCCACGGGGACGAGCTGCCACTGCTGGTTGTTGGCACTCTGATCGGTGTTCTGCACGACCCGGCCACCGTCCGCGGTGGCCGCGTTCTGGACCTCGACGGCCTTGTTGCTGTTCCGGTTGATCAACCGCACGTACCCGTCCGGGGAGTCCGCCAGCCGGAACTGCTGGTTGGTGCCGGTGTGGTCGGGCCACTGCACGATGTTCGCACCATTGGCGGTGGAGGCACCGTAGACATCCAGGACCTTGCCCGAATGCCGCGCCTTCACCCGGTAGTACCCACCACCCGAGTCCACGAACTGGAACTGCTGGTTGTTCCCATCCGTACGCGCCCACTGCTGCAGCTGTGCGCCATCCGCCGTGGACACCCCGGACACGTCGAGTACCTTGCCGCTGCCCCGGTTCACCAACACGTACCAAGCCGTCGGATCCACGGTGGCCGCCGTCGCCACACTGGTGTTGAGCGCGACCGCCGCGGTAGCCGCGAGGGCGGTCGCGAGAAGGGCGATCAGCGCGCGCACCCCACGGCTTCGCCGGACGCGATCCCTACGGCGGGGTGCCGCCCGGGTTGGCACGGTCGGTGGCGTTCGACCCATCGAACTCATGATGGTTCTCCTTACCGTCAGGGCCGCAGGAGGCCCGATACGCGTGTGTCGAGGCGAACGCGGTGACCCGGGACGGCGCCAGTTGTGTTAGCGCTAACATTCATGTCCACGGAAACGTGCTCGCATCAAATAGGAAGGAACGATGAACATCGCTGCTTCCTGAGATTGCCAGAATGTTTCCGACTCTTCAAGGGGCAACCTTGGGAGCGCTCACAACGCTCGGATCCGACACGCACTGTCACATAACTGGTCAGGTGGTTTGCTGGGTGTGATCGCCTCTGTGGGACGACCTTGGTGAGCAGGCTGGGGATGGGTGCCCGTCGATGGCGAACTGGCTGCTCTGATGGTGCGTTAGTGGCGGTTCGTGGCCTAGGTGAACGCTCACACGAAATTGCTGGACCTATTCGGCGGTCGCCGAAACTTTCGCTACGTTCTGCACCGGGGCCGGCTGGAAGATCGGGAACTACGCACGCGCCGGCCGGGGTACGCCCGCGACGTGCGGTGTCACCCCGTTTGGGCACTGGACAGGTGTGGGAGCGGTCTTATGCTCTCGCGCATGCAGATTCGTAGGATGGCCGTGGTCCTCGCCGCCATGGGGTTGGCGAGCGGCGGTGTCGCGCTGGCAGAGCCGGGGCACGACCCACAGACGCTGTACTTCAATCATGGCTACGGGGTGATCGACCGCGTCACCGCCGACGCCATCGAGCACTCGGACTACCTCCGTACGTTCGCCAACTTCGAGGTGCGGACCACCACCGGGTCCGGCGGGGAGACCTGGACGGGCCGCTACCTGTACGGCCGCGAGACCTACTTCGAGCTGTTCGGGGTCGGTGACCTGCCCGGCTACCCGTACGGACAGTCCGGGATCGCGGTGTCGGTCGAGAACGACGGTGACCTGGCGACGGTCGAGCAGCGGCTGGACGACCCGCTCACCGGCGTGCAGACGCGGGACTTCGGCGACGGGATCCCCGTGCCGTGGTTCGACATCCTCTACACGACCGAGGAGCTCGACAGGTTCTTCGCGTGGGGGATGGAGTGGCGGGACGAGTACTTCGCCGACCCGCGCGGCAAGACCGAGCCGCCGGCCCACCCGGGGGATGTCGGCCGGGAGCGCTACCTGAACGACGGCTACCGCGAGCACCTGATGCGGGACGTTACCGGCGTCCACATGGCACTGACGGCCCGGGACCTCGCGAACACCCTGCCACTGCTGGAGGCGGGCGGCTTCCGGATCCGTTCGACCCCCGGCGGCGCCGTCGCCCAGGGCGGCGGGACGACATTGCACTTCGACACCGTTCCGCTCGACCAGACCGGCCTGCGGCAGGTGGAGTTCTCACTGAACCGGTTCGTGCACCACCGGCACGTTGAACAGATCGGCCAGTCGAAACTCGTGGTCGGCCCGGGTGCGCGTGCGGTGTGGACGTTCCCCGACGTTCAGTAAATCAGGTAACCGGGACGACGAAACTCGCTGTCAGGTCGAGGCGATACCTCGGTCTGACAGCGAGTTCCGTCCACGTCGCTCAAGGGAAACAGAGCGACATCCTCAGGCGCTGGCACACAACCGGGTGGCCAGCTCGGTCAGCGGACGGTCGCCGAGCAGATCGGTGATCGACACGCGCAGGTCCAGGTCGTCCTCGATCGTGGTACGTAGGCGGGCCGCGAGCAGTGAGTCCATACCGGCCATGGTCAGCGGCACGGCCGGATCGATCGACTCCGGTCGCGCGCCGAGAGTCATGGCCGCGCAATGGGCGAGGCGTTCGGCCAGCGCCGCGACCGACCCGGTGGTCGGGTATCGGCGGTCCTCGACGCCGCTGGTGGGCCGCACGACCACCAGCTCGGGCATGTCGACCCAGAACCGCCTGCGTCGCCACGGATAGCTGGGTAGCGGGACGAACCGCCCGTCGTCGTCGTGCAGCTTCGTCCAGTCCGGCGTGCCGCCGTGCGTGTACACGGTGCCGAGGCTGGTCAGTAGCGACTCCCATTCCGGCTGGCCCCGCAGCAGCGACGGCACGGCGACCGAGGCGGAGCGGCACTCCTCGACGACGTCCTCGATCGCCGGTACCAACAGCGGGTGCGGGCTGATCTCGATGAACAACGTCGAGCCGAGTTGGAGCGTGGCCGCCACAGCGGCGGAGAACCGCACCGGTTCACGGAGGTTGGCCATCCAGTACTCGGCGTCGAGCGCATCGCCGGGCACTACGCGGCCGAGCGCGGTGGAGTGCATGGGGACCTGACCGGTCCTCGGGCGCAGATCGGCCAGACCTCGCAGCAAGTCGGTGCGCAGCGGCTCGACGTACGGGGAGTGCGAGGCATAGCCGGCCCGGATGGGTCGACAGAAGACCCCACGTGCCTCGAGCCGGGCGACGATCTCGGCGAGTGCCGCCGGATCGCCGGCCAGCACCGTCGAATGTGGTCCGTTGACCACCGCGATGCTCACCCGGTCGGCCAGCCCGCCGATGGCCTTGATCGACTCACGTTCGCCGAGTCGTACGGCGACCATGGCGCCTGGCTGGTCGAGCGTGCCCACCAGGAGGCTCCGCCGGCACACCACGGCCGCACCGTCTCGAAGGGACAGTGCGCCGGCCGTGGTGGCCGCCGCGATCTCGCCCATGCTGTGGCCGATGACCACGTCGGGCTCGATGCCGACGTGCCGCCAGTGCGCCGCCAGACTCACCTGAATTGCCCACAGGACCGGCTGGATCTCGTGGTCGGCGACCAACACCCGGTCGCCGTGCAGCCGGTCGATCGGCGACCAACCGGCTTCCGCGCGGACCGCCGCGTCGCACTCGTGCAGACGTCGCGCGAAGACCGGACTGGACGTGAGCAGCTCGCGCGCCATGCCGTGCCACTGGGAACCCTGTCCGGAGAAGACGAAGGCGACCTGAACGGGCTGGATCGGCCGGTGCTGGCCCGCGCGCATCGGGTCGCCGCCGGCGATCTTGCGGAGTGCGCCGACCAGAGCGTCGCGGTCGGCGCCGACCACGGCGACCCGGTGTGCGAGATGGGTGCGCCGGGTCCCGGCGCTGAAGCAGACGTCCGAGGGGTCCGACGAGTGCGCCAGCGTGTCCGCGTACGCGGCCGCCAGCGGCACCAACGACCGGCGATCCTTCGTGGACAGCGGAAGGAGCTGTGCCCGCTCGGCTCGCGCGGGCCGTGCCACGGGGGTGCGGTCCGGAGCCTCGGACAACACGATGTGCGCGCCGGTGCCGAACAGGCCGAGTGCGGTGACGCCAGCGACGGCCGGACGGCCGAGGTCCGGCCAAGGTCGGGTCGCCTCGGCGAGATCCAGCGGCGTGTCGGCGTACAGCACCGGGTTGGGTCGCGCCACGTGCAGCGTTCTGGGGATGGTGCGGTGGTACACCGACAGTGCGGTCTTCAGCAGTCCCACGAGTCCCGCGGCCGCTTCGGTGTGCCCGAAGTTCGACTTGGCGGAGCCGACCAGGCACCGCTGTTCGGTGTCGCGCTCGCCCATGACCTCGCCGAGCGCCGCGAGTTCGACGGCGTCGCCGAGCGGGGTGCCCGGACCGTGGGCCTCGATGTAGTCCACGTCGTCCGGCGTGACGCCCGCGTCGTGGAAGGCGAGCCGCAGCAGATCCACCTGCCCGGCCTTGCCGGTGCCACCCGCCGAGTCCGCCTGCCTGCCGTTGCTGTTGACGCCGCTGCCGATGATCGTGGCGTAGACCCGGTCGCCGGCGGCGAGCGCGTCGGCCAGGGGTTTGAGGATGATGGTCACCGCGCCCTCGGCCGGCACGTAGCCGTCCGCGTTCTCGTCGCCGAAGCGGCAGCGGGCGGTGGGGGAGAGCAGCCCGGCCTCGGCCATGCCGTCCCGATCCTGATGGCTCAGCAGCAGGTTCACCCCGCCGACGATCGCCGTGGTGATCTCGCCCTGCCGGATCGCCTGGCACGCGAGGTGCACGGCGACGAGGGATGACGCACACGTCGACTCCGCGCCGATGCTGGGACCGCGCAGGTCGAGCAGGTGACTGATCCGGCCGGCGGGCACCGCCCACCGGTGCGCGCCGAGGATGGCGTGCATGTCCTGGATGCCGGCGTCGATCAACATGTTCCAGTAGTGGGAGGTGAAGCAGCTCGTGTAGACGCCGGTGCGGGTGCCCGCCAACCGGTCCTCGGACAGCCCGGCGTCCTCCATCGCCTCCCACACCGTCTCCAGCAGCAACCGGTGGTGGGGGTCCAGCCGGATGGCCTCGTGCGGGGACATGCCGAAGAACCGCGCGTCGAAGGAGTCGATCCGTTCGAGGAAGCCACCTGGGGGCACGGCACCACCGGGGTGCGCCGCGCGTCGACCGGCCGGCAGCTCGTCGACCGTGTCCCGTCCGTGCTCGAGCACATTCCAGAATTCCGAGAGGTCTGCCGCACCGGGTAATCGGCAGGCCGCACCAACGATGGCGATCGGGTCACGCATTGACTCGGGCACGGTCCACTCCAAGGAGAGTTTGCGGGAAATGCATTGTTCGCGGGGAACTGCGTCAAGTATTGGCAGGGCCCTCGGGCATCGTCAACGCTGAGTTAACGGAGTGCGTGAAGTGCTTTTATCACGGATTGGTGGGCTCTGTGTCGTTCCCGGGAACCGGTAGATGAAACACAACGACACACGGCGCGAAGTCAGCCGCCTGGACAACGATCAGGCGCATACTCTGAATGCCCAGGCGCGGGTGGCGCAAACGGCGGATCCGGCTGCGGTGTTCCTGCACGTCGTGCAGCGCCCACCAATCGCCGAACTCCGGGTTGACCCGGGTGAATTCCGCGATGAGGTCCTGCAGGCGATCGCTGTCCTCGTGGTTGGCCACCATCGCGCGCCAGCGCGCGACGAGATCGCGGGCGTCCTCGGTCCAGTCCGGGAGCTGGGTCCTGGCCTCCGGGGCTTCGAGTATCCAGCGCATCAGGTTCTGCCGACCGCCGGGTAGTCGAGCGAAATCCGTGTAGTAGGCGACGGTGGCCGGATTCCACGCGATAAGATCGCAGAACAGATTGACCCCATACACCGGGTTCGGGCTGAGTTCCGCTGTCGAGACGAGCTGCTCGACCAGTTGATCTGCCGACTGCTCGTCGCCGAGCGCCCTCGGTTTACGCACGTGGCCGTAGGCCAGCATGTGCAGGTAGCGTCTTTCGTCCTCCGTGAGCAGGAGAACGCGCGCCAAACTGTCCAGCACCTCGGCGGACGGGTGAATGTCGCGGCCCTGCTCCAGGTACGCGTACCAGGTCGGTGACAGGCCGGCGAGCACGGCGACCTCCTCGCGGCGCAGGCCGGTTGCCCGTCTGCGTTGACCGGCCGGCAGCCCGACGTCCGCCGGCATGATCCGCTCCCGGCGGCTCCGCAGGAAACGCGCGAGTTCGTGCTTGCTGTCGTCGGCCACGGGTTTCGCACAACCCCCATCCTCAATTCGGCGAAGTGCTGAACCTCGCGCGCAGGCCACTTTACGCCGCGCGGGTTCCTCCGTCGGTCGTCCGAGCCTGGAACTGCCAGTACCGCATGAACAGGACCTACCCACCCGGCTCCACGGCGGCGCACGCTGAGCGAACAAGGATCTCGATCTGCCGCCCGGATGACGAAACGACGAAGTCCTGGTTAAGAAATCGAGTAGGAGCTGTCGGGCCATGTTCACAGTGATGACGACGATCGGCGGGATCGTGCTCGTGGTGTTGGTGTGGCTGAGCGTTTTGCGCACCACGGTCGTCCCGTCAAGGTCGTCCTCGCGAATGGCGCGATGGACCATGTGGGTGACCGCCGGGACCTGTGTGGCGATCGCGCGCCGGTTGCCCAGCAGGCGTCACGAACGGGTGATGGGGCTGTGTGCGCCGCTCGGGCTGTCCGCCATGGTCGTCGGCTGGTTGGCCGGCCTCACCGCGGGGTTCGCCCTGGTCGCGGTCGCGACCGATGGTGTGGCGGCGGTGCTGGTGGCGACCGCCACGGTGTCGGCGGGCCTGGTGATCGCGGCGTTCGCCGCGCACCTCACCGATCTCATGGCCGCCTATCACGACCGGGAACGGCTGGTCGGCCGGTCGGCTTCGCGAATGCGGGTGGCCACCGACGCCGACGCGTTGACCGTGGAACGCCTGCGCACGGGATCGCGGGTCGAGTTCGACGACTACCTCGCCGAGTGGGCCGACTGGCTCGCCGACATCAACGACAGTCACGCGCGCTTTCCCGGACTGGTGTACCTGCGCTCGAGCGGGGACCTGTCCTGGTCGAGGGCGGCGCTCATCGTCATGGACGTCGCGGCACTGGTGGAAGCGCTGGCACCCAGCTGGGCGCCGGCCAACGCCAGGGCGCTGCTCGACTCCGGCTCCGCCTGTGTGCAGCGGCTGACCGAGCAGCTGGGGATCGTGGTCCCGGCCGTGACCGTCAGCCTCCAGGGCCGGGAGAACCGCGCTTTCGCCACGACCATGCAACTGGTCATCGACTCGGGATTCGAGGTCGAGAACGACCTGGACCGTGCGACGGCCACATTCCAACGGGCGCGAATTCAGTACGCCCCGCACATCGATCTCATCGGCGCTCGGCTGATGGCGTGCAACGAGAATACGGGAGCAAGAAGATGACGACGCCATGCCTCGAAGCCGCTTCGGACATTCGCGATGGCGCGGCCGGCCTCACGGAATTCTGCGCCGAACTGTTCGGGTCGATTCCTCGATCCGATCAGCGGAAATGGGGCGAGGTCTACGTGCGTGGACTGCTCGGCGTGTCCGGCCGGAAATCAATTCGCCGAATCTGCGACCAGGCGATTGGCGCACCGACTCAGCAAGGTCTGCAACAGTTCGTGAACCAGAGCCCGTGGAAATGGGAACCCGTCCGGCGGGCACTGGCCCGGCGGGTCGCCGACCCGCGGCCGAAGGCTGTGGTCATCCTGGACACGGTCTTCCCGAAGAACGGCGACAGCTCGGTCGGGGTGGCCAGGCAGTACGCCAAGTCGGCCGGCCGGACGCTCAACTGCCAGCTCGGTCTCGCGGGCTTCCTCGTGAACCGGCACGTCGGCTATGCGGTCAACTGGCGGCTGAGGCTGCCAAGGAGTTGGGACGAGGACCCCGGTCGCCGCAACCGTGCGCGACTGCCGGCCGAGGAACGGCATCGCCCTCGGTGGCGGCATCTGCTGGACATGGTCGACGAGATGACGGTCGGCTGGGGTCTCCGCACGGCGCCGGTGGTGCTGGACGCGGGTGAGGACGATGACGTGCGGCCACTGCTGCGCGGTCTCCGCGAACGCGGACTGCCTTTCGTCCTCAGGGTTCCCGAGCACGTCGGACCCGCGCACCCCGATCTCAGAACCCACCCGGTGCTCGCCGGGTCGTCGCCGGGCACCGGCCAGGTGTGGCTCACCAACCTCGTCTCGGCGCACCCGGGTGCGCTCGCGGAACTGGTCACGTCGGCGCGCCGGGCGAAGCAGGAAGGGCTGCCGAGATTGCGCGACGACTTCGGTCTCGGGCATTTCGAGGGCCGGTCGTTCGCGGGCTGGCATCACCACCTGACGCTGGTCTCGGTGGCACACGCGTTGTGGACGTTGTCGGCGGAGAACGCACCGGCCCGTACCTGAAAAGCCCGGCCGGTCCGGGAAAACACTGGAGAGATGAGGAGAAAACAGCATGGACGTCAAGTTGCTCGGCACGATGGAAGTCGGTCAGAACGGCCGGATGATCGATCCGACGGCGACGAAGGTCCGGAAGGTCTTCGCGCTGCTGGCGATCAACGCGGGCAAGCTGGTCACGGTGCCGGCACTGGTCGAGGAAGTGTGGGACTCGGCGGCACCCCGGACCGCCCTGCAGACCCTGCAGACCTACATCATGCGATTACGGAGGTACATCCAGGACACCGCGCCGCCCGGCAGCACCGGCGCCGGCAAGGCGATGCTGGCCACCCGGCCGGGCGGATACGTGCTGGACATCCCCGAGGACGACGTCGACGTCCACCGCTACGAGCGGTTGTCCGTCGCGGGCGAGCGGGCACTGGAGGCCAGCGAGTTCGAGTCCGCGGCCAACCTGTTCGGTGAGGCCCTGGAGATCTGGCGCGGTCCGGTACTGGTCGACATCCACGTCGGGCCGTTGCTCGCCATGGAGGTCACCCGGCTCGAGCAGCACCGGCTCGGGGTGCTGGAGTCCCGGATCGACGCGGATCTGCGATTGGGGCGACATCACCGGCTGCTGGGCGAACTGGCCGAGCTGACGGTCCGCAACCCGTTGCACGAGAAGCTGTGCGAGCAGTACATGACCGCGTTGTACGCCTCCGGCATGACGGTGCGTGCACTCGAGACCTTTCGGACGCTTCGCAGCACGCTCGTCGGCGAGCTCGGCATCGAACCGTCCTACCAGGTGCAGAACGTGCACCGCGCGATCCTGCAGGCCGGCAAGGTGCCCGGTCAGGAGGAGTACACCTGTGCCCGCTGCCATGCGGCGGCCTGAGATTCCCACCCCGGCAACGAAACGCTCCACCGAGAGGACCACGTCATGAAGAAGCGCGTTCACATGATCGCCGGTATGGTCGCCCTGACCATCGTCGCCCTGTTCCTCACCTCCTCCGTCGCCGTCGAGCTGGTGGGCGACGACAATGCGATCACCACGGTCAAGCAGTGGATCTTCTACGGTCTGGCACTGCTCATTCCGGCCATGATCGTCACCGGCGCCAGCGGCAGGGCACTGATCGTCCGGCACCGCGGCGTACTGCTGCGTGTCAAGCAACGCCGCATGATCGCGATCGCGATCATCGGGCTCGGCGTCCTCGCCCCGTGCGCGGTCGTGCTGCGAAACCTGTCGGCGGCCGGTGACTTCGGCGGCTCGTTCTATCTGATCCAGGCGGTCGAACTCATTGCGGGCGCGGTCAACATCACGCTGCTGGGCCTCAACATGCGGGACGGCATGCTGCTCAGCGGTCGGCTCAAGCGAGCGCGGAGCAAGGTTCCCGCCGCGCCGGTGGCCTGACCGTCCCCATCGGACGATTCATTCGACATACGGAGCACAATGAACGGCCCCGATTTATCGAACTCGACAGGGACCTCCGCCGCCAACCTCGGCACCTTGATCGACGTCGTGCGCGACCGTGCCCGGAATCGGGTCCGGCGCGTGGCCCCGGGCCTCGGGTCCACGGCGGACGCCGCGATCGACGCCGCCATCGACGCGGCGTTCGACCGGCGCCACGAGGAGATCCTCGGCGCGGTTCGGGGGATCGCCGACCCCCTGGTGTCGACGGCCCCCGGCGGCGGGCGGGCGACGGTCACCGAGACCATCGACCACCTGCGGGCACTCGGTGAGCGGACCGACAGCGATCCGGATGTGCTGATCGACTTCCTGAGCGCGGTCGCCGAGGCCTCCGCCACCAGTCTGATGTCGGCCGGCGGGGGCGCGGAACCGCCCGGGCCGGGCCGGGATCCCGAGCTGGCTCCCGGTTTGGTGCGCGCCCTGCTGCTCGGCCTCCCGCGGACGGCGGCGGTCCGCGACCAGGCGACCGTCCACGGGATCGACACCGACCGGGACTACCTGGCCTTCCGTGCCCGGCCGAGCGCCGGGCACGGTCGGGACGATCTCCTGGCCGAGTTGGCCACCGATTCGTCCTCCGACGGTCTGATGGTGTGGGCGCACCCCGAGCTGGTGGGCTTTCTCGCCGTGGCGCCGACCGAGGTCCGCACCGGGGTGCTCGGCCTCGGGCCACCGAGGAGGCCGGACCGCCTCGCCGAGTCGTTCCACCTCGCGAGCAGGGCGGTGGAGTGCGCGATCGCGTTCGGACTGACCGGTGTGCAGGGCTTCGACACGCTCGGGCTGCTGCCGGCGATCGTGGCCGACACCGATGTGGGGGAGTCGTTGCGGCGCCGCTACGTGCGACCGGCGGCGGGGCTCGAGTCACAGCCGGACCTGTTGCGCACCATCCGTATGTACTTCGCGTGCGGTATGCACGTCGAGCGGACGGCGAAAGCACTGTTCCTGCACGCCAACACACTGCGCTACCGGATCGCGAGGTTCGAGGAGCTGACGGGCGCGACGCTGCGCACGCCGGCCAGCGCCATGGAGGTCTGGTGGGCACTGCAACACGACTCCTTCGTATGCCGGGCCGCGTGATGATGACCGCGGACCCGGCAATGGTCGCCGCGCTGGTCGGCAGCACGGACACGCTCCGGTCGCGCATCGTCGACGCGGTGCGGCGAGACCACCGGACGGCCTGGCTCGTCACCGATCGCGATGCCGGCTACCTGTTGTCGCTGTTGCTCAGGCGTGCCAACGGAAAGGTCGTGGGCACGTCGACGGAGGAGGACCGCAGGCTGGCCGAGATCGGCGCCACCCTCGCGAGGAAGAGCTACCGGTCCGCCGATCTCGCGGTCGCCTACCGGGTGCCGCTGCGGGTGATCGTCGACCACGTGCGCAAGGTCGGGGTCGAGATCGGGCGCCGGCCCGCCGAGATGATCGGCACCATTCACGTGCTGCTCGACGCGTGCAACACCGTGGCGGGCGCGGTCGCCGACGGCTACCACCGGACCGAGCACCATCGCGCGCGCGCCGAGTTCCTCCGCGAACTGCTGTTCGGTGGGCTCGACGCCGCCGAACTGGTCCCGCGACTGGTCCACCACGGGCTCGACGCCGGCCGCGAGTACCTGGCCTTCCGGGCGCGCCCGGTCAACGGAGTCACGACCGGCGAGCTGGCCGGCCTGCCGATGTTCCGACGAGCCGGCAGCCTGCACGCGTCCATCGGCGCGGATCTCGTGGGCATCCTGTCCGCGGTTCCCACGGCGTTCGACGGTGGTGTCTGCGGCGTCGGACCGCCCCGTCCACCGGGGCGGCTCGCGGACTCCTTCCGGATGGCGACGAGGGCGCTCGACGCCGCCGACCGGCTCGGCGCCACCGGTGTGCACGAGTTCACCGAACTCGGGCTGCTGCCGGCGATCTCCTCGGACGCCGCGGTCAGCGAGGCGCTGCACCGCCGCTATCTCGCGCCGCTGGGCAGCTCCGAGTCCGCCGCCGAGATCGCCGATACGTTGCGCGCCTATCTGGTGGCGGACCGGCATGTGGGGCGGACCGCCGAGCATCTGTTCGTGCATCCGAACACCGTGCGGTACCGGATCAAGCGGTTCGAGGAGCTGACGGGGGTCAGTCTGCGTGGCAGCTCGACGGTGGTCTTCGAGGTCCTGTGGGCACTCGAACACCGAGAACCGGCGAGCGAACCGCGCCGGCCGCGACCGCACTAAGGCTTGGGCGAAATTGGAAGTTTCTTCGGGGGTCGGTCTGCGCCGGCCGGCATGGAGCAGCGGGCGGTGTCGCGAAGGGCGCTTTCGGGACGGTGGCCGTGTCCCGAAGGACCCATTGGAGGCGTTGAACGTCTCGAAGGACGCCTTCGAGACATCGACATGCCCCGAAGGCGTCCTTCGGGAAGCCGCCGGCCCGATCAACCCCCGAACCTCCTCCCAAAACCGCACCTGCACCACACGCGGCAACCGCACCCGACCAACCATCACAACCTCCGACCACAACCGGCGTTGCGACGACCCCGTGAACTCGCCTTCGGTGCATCGGCCTGCGGTGGCCGCTAACCCCGAATCGCCCTGAAGGAATTCCTTCAGGGCGATTCGGGGTTCAGTGCGTGGGTCAGTCCAGATGGGCGACCACTCTGGACCAGCTCGCGTCGCCGCCGGCGAGCTTTACCGGGAAGCAGCTCACCCGGAACCCGTGCGGCCGGCCGATCTCACCGAGGTTGGTCAGCCGCTCGAGCTGGCAGTACTCGTGCTCCCGACCGTACAGGTGCGCCGGCCAGAGGTGCTCGGCCTTGCCCGTGCGCTCGTAGTCCGACAGCATGCGCAGGAACGGCGCGTCGAAGCCGAAGCTGTCCACGCCGATGACCCGCACGCCGCGCTCCACCAGGTAGGCGGTCGCCTCCCGGCTGATGCCACGGAACCGCTGGAAGTAGCCCTTGGTACCGATCTCACCGTCGCCCGCGGTCCACAGCAGCACGATGTCCAACGGCTTGAGCTCGTAGTCGATCGCGGCCAGTGCGGCCTCGATCTCCTTGCCCGTCACCACCTGGTCCGCCGGCCCGTCCCGCAGGTCGAGCAGTACCCCGTCGGCGTGGCACCACTCGAGCGGCACCTCGCAGATGGTCCGTGCGGTGGTCCCCGCCGAGGTGCGGTCGCCGTAGTGCCACGGCGCGTCCATGTGGGTGCCGGTGTGCGTGGTCAGCGTGTAGTGCATCAGGGACAGCGCCTTTCCCTCCGGAAAGTCGCGATGCGTGACGCCTTTGCCGAGGCGGTGCTGGGCGAGCCGGAACCACCTGGCGAACCGGTTGGGCGCGCTGAGGTAGGCGAAGGACTTGCCGAGCAGGTCCGCTCCCGTGCGGTGGTCGATCACCTTGCGGCGGATGGGTTCGGGCTCCCAGTGGGCCGGATCGACGGACACACTGAGGTCCACGATCTTCGAGACGGTCCGGGTCATGCCGCGTCCGCCGCCAGTCGCTTGGCCATCCAGTCGCTGACGTAGGGGATGTACTCGCCGAAGTGCTCCGGCGCCACGTGCCGCGCCCCCGGGTACCTGAGCAGTTCCGTCTCGCCTCCGGCCCACGCCAGGAGGCGCTCGCACGACGCGAACGGGATGATCTTGTCTTCCTCCGGGTGCACGGACAGCAGCGGCGCGGTCATCGGCGGCACGTTGCGCAGGTTCAGCGACGTGCGGCTCAGCTCGGCCATCTCCTCGTCCGAGTCCACTCCGAACACGAACTTGAAGTCCTCCCGCACCATGACGTTCAGGTCCTCGTAGCCATCGTGGTCACAGCCGCCGGAGAGACTCACGCACGCGCGGACCTGCGGCAGGTAGGCAGCGGCCCTCGGCGCCAGATAGCCGCCGAAGCTCACCCCGAACAGGCCGACCCGCTCGGTGTCCACATCGGACATGTCGTCGGCCGCCCGCAGCACGGCGGCCACGACGTTCTGGAAGTCGACGATCATCGGGGTGTGCCCGGCGAGCTCGCCCTGGCCCGGTCCGTCGAACACCAGCGCGCACATGCCGCGTGCCACGAACGCCTCGGCGAACGCCTTCAGCTCGACCTCCTTGGCCGAGTCGAGACCGTTGATCAGGACGACGCAGGGCCACGGGCCCGTGCCCTCCGGCGTGAACAGGTAGCCGGGCAGCTCCAGGTCCTCGTACGGGATCCGCAGCGGCCGCACGGGTTGCGGGTAGTGCCGCAGGCCGTAGTCGAAGGCCGAGGTGACCTTGGCGCGGGTCACGTTCTTGGTCGCGGGCTCCTCGAAGTAGAAGAACTCGGCGAAGTGGAAGCACGACGCGGCCCGCTCGATGAACAGGCGCCCCGTCTCGTCCCGGCCGTCGGCGAAGCATTCCTCGGCGCGCCGCTCGTAGTGCCGGCCGAGCGCGGACCAGCGCAGGTGCCAGTCGGCCCAGTCCTCGTGCGTGCTGCGCTTGACCAGGTCCTTGCACACCATGACGATGTCGCCCCAGTCGAGGCCGCAGAGCCCCAACCGGCTGAAGAACAGCTCGCAGACCTGGAACATCTCGGGGGAGACCTTGCTGGTCGACGCCCGCATCTCGGCGTAGAGATCAGCCAACGCCTGGTCGGTCTCGATCCAGCTCTTCAGCTCGGCGAGGACGTTGTCGGTGGTCTGGCGCAGCGTCGCGGCGAGCGCGGTGGGGTCGGTGCCGTCCTTCGCGTCGAAGTTGTGCACGATCTCCAATCGGGTGCCGAGCTCATCGGGCTCGACCGTCCAGGTGCCGTCCATCTTGGCGATGGTCGGTGGCAGCGTGGACATGGAGAACTCGATCCGGTTGCGGGTGTGGTCGTAGCGACGGTGGGAACGCACGGTGTTGTCGCCCAGCGCGTTGGAGACGGTCATGTCCATGATCACCTCGCTTGGCGCGACCGCGGTCTGCGTGACCGCGCGGACGGTGTCGAAGATGTCGGGCCACGCCGCGACATTCGTGCACGAGCGGTACACCCGGTCGATCGACCCGTTGATCACGGCGGTGTTGACTACGGTTTTCATGCGTTGAGTCCTCTCAGTACAGACCGAGGCCGCCACAGACGTTGATCGCCTGTCCGGTGATCGCTTCCGCCGCGGGGTCGGCCAGGAAACCGACGAGCCGGGCGACCTCGTCGGGCCGCACGTGCCTGCCGAGCGGGATGCGCGTGTTCTGTCGGGTCAGCACTTCTTCCGGCGTGATGTCCCACGCTGCGGCGTATCGCGCGCGGGCGCCCTGTGACAGCTCGGTCTCCACGAAACCGGGGCATACCGCGTTGACCGTGATGCCGTGCTTGGCCAGTTCGATGGCGAGCGACTTGGACAGCCCGACCACGCCGTGCTTGCTCGCCGTGTAGGCCACCGCGAGCTGGACGCCCTGCTTGCCGCCGGTCGACGCGATGTTGATCACGCG
Source organism: uncultured Actinomycetota bacterium (assembly GCA_963826035.1). Taxonomy (GTDB): domain Bacteria; phylum Actinomycetota; class Actinomycetes; order Mycobacteriales; family Pseudonocardiaceae; genus Actinophytocola. Next base: position 864,063 of record CAWGVZ010000015.1, read on the forward strand.
ACCCCAGCCGCGGTCCTTGGCGCCGGAACGGAGCAACCACGTACGGGTCATGCGGAAGGTGCCGTTGAGGTTGATGTCGATCAGCCGCTCCCACACCTCGTACTCGATCTCGTGGGTCCAGCCGCCGCCGCCGACGCCCGCGTTGTTGAGCAGCACGTCGACCTTGCCGTGGTCGGCGAGCACGACATCGAAGAGCGCGTCGATGCTGTCCTGGTCGCGGACGTCGACCCGATGACCGACGGCCTGCGCGACGCCGGCGTCCTTGAGGGCGCTGACGCCCGCGTCGACGGTCTCGGTGGACGTGCCGGTGATCACCACGGTGGCGCCGAGCTCACCGAGCTTCGTCGCGCTCGCGAGGCCGATGCCCCGGGTACCGCCGGTGACCAGTGCGATCTTGCCTGACAGTGGTGCGTTCATCGGGTGCTCTCCTTGGCGAAGTGTGCCGCGAGGCCTTCGAGGTCACGCGTCGCGTTGGACCTGGTGGCGTTGCGGAAGAAGTCGAGGGCCGCGTGGCTCGCGGTCGCGAACTCGTGGGTCAGTACCGCGCGGGTGCCGGCGGGGTCGGGCGTGAACTCCCAGCGGCCGGCCATGTGGACCAGCGGCGCGACGGCGTCGACCCGGGAGAAGTCGATCGTCCACTGGGAACGGTCGATGACCCGTCGCGATCGCCAGGTGTGCTTCTGGTCGTTGGCCTCGGCCGAGATCTGCACGACGTCCCCGTCGCCGTCCTCGGCGAGGAAGGTGGCGGTGGTCACCGCGGGCATGTACTCGTGCCAGCGGGTCACGTCCCTGGTCATCTCGAAGACGTCGGCCACCTGGCCGGGGATGACCAGTTCGTGACGGGCCACGGCGGCCAGGTCGCCGTTCGGCGTGAACTCACTCAGGACGGTGCTCACAAGTTCTCCTTCGCTGGTGTGACGGTGATCCAGTAACTTCCGCCGATTGCGACGGTCGATTCGGTGTCGGCGGTGGTGACCGCCTCGTGCAGCCGGATGGCGGCCGACAGGGTGGGCACCCAGTCGGCGTCGGGCCGCTCGGCCCGGCCCGAGTGCCGCAGGTCGCTCAACACGGCCGCGGACTTGTCGGTCACCCGGCCCAGGGCGAAGACGACGGCGCCCTCGGCGGGACCTTGTGCCGGCAACGGTTCGTCGTCCGGCCAGTCGCGCAGTACGAACCCGTTGACGAGCGACTCGGCGGCGCCGACCACGGCGAGGTCGAGCACGCCGCGCTCCAGCGCGTCGCGCGCCAACCACAACGCCTCGCCGAAACCGGATTCGCGGCCGGCCGTGGTCTTGGCGCACCCGCGGAGGTCGAGGTCGATGGTGACCTCGCCCTGTGCGGCGGCCGGGAACCACGCGGTGGCCTGGTAGGCGTGCATCGCCGCGGCGCCGTCGCGCACCAACCGCTCCAGCTCCGGCTCGCCGTAGGCCCAGCCGGCCCTGGTGTTGGCCAGGAACACACCGATGCGGTCGCGTTCCGGGCGTTGGTCCTCGGGGATCGCCGACAAGGTCTGTGCGACAGCCAGATGGGCGACCGCGGAGAACCGGTCGATCCGTTTGCGTAGACTCCTCGGCACGCCAGCGTGGAGCCTGGGGTCCGCGTCGAACGCCGGCAGGTCGATGGCGTCGCCGCGGCCGCGTGGGCCCGAGTGGCCGAGCGTGATCCGGGCGGACTCGCCTGCAGCCGGCAGCCATGTCGACGCCGCCACGACCGACAGCTCGTTCAGCAGTGTTCTCACGACAGTCTCCTCAGCACGGCGGCCGTGTGGATGCCGGAGAACCCGCTACTGGTCTTCAGCACGATCTCGGGCTCGGCCAGCCGCGGCTCGTCGAGCACGATGTCCAGGTCGACGTCCAACGTGGCCGCCGTGGTGTTGGCGGTCGGCGGCAGCACGCCGCTGGTGAGGTACCGGGTGAGCCCGGCGATCTCCAGCAGGTTCGAGGCGCCCAGGGCGTGGCCGGTGACACCTTTCTGCGCGACCACCGGCAAGGTGGTCGCCCGGCGGCCGAACACCTCGTGGTAGGCGGCACTCTCGCTGGCGTCGTTGAGGGGCGTCGAGGTGCCGTGCGCGTCCAACGCCTCGATCGCGTCGGCCGGGAGGTCGGCGTCGGCGAGTGCCTGACGGACCGACGCGGCGATGTCCTCGCCGGTCGTCCGGATGCGGGTCATGTGGTACGCGCTGGACACCGAGGCCCAGCCGAGCACCTCGACCAGCGGGGTGGCGCCCCGCGCCAGCGCGGCGGGCACGTGCTCCAGCACGACGGCCGCGGCGCCTTCACCCAGTACGAAACCGTCCCGTTGCGTCGAGAACGGGCAGGAGGCCAGGTGTGGCTCGACGTCCCGATCGGACAGCGCGCCGATCTTCTGGAACGCGGCCAGCACGATCGGGCACATGGTGGCCTCCGCCGACACGACGAGCACCCGTTCGGCGCGTCCGCTCGTGACGGCGTCGTAGCCGGCGCCGAGCGCGTCGAGACCCGCGGTGCACCCGGTCGACAGTGTCAGCGACCAGCCGTCGCGGCCGACGCCGTGCGCGGTACGGGCGAGCTGGGTGACCAGGTCGAAGCCGAAGCTGCCCGCGGGTAAGCGGGAACCGTCCCGAAACGCCGACTCCAGCTCGACCGACGCGCCGATCGCGGTCGAGGTCACCACGTTGGTGCTCAGGCGCTCCGCCGCGTCCAGACCGGACTCGGCCAACGCCTCCGCGATCGCCGAGTCGGCGAACCCGACGTGCTTCGGCAGTCCCGGCACGTCCGGGAAGTCGCGGACCGGAACGCCCACCGCTGAGGCGAACGAGGAGAACCAGGGCTCGGTCAGTCGAGTGGCGAGTGATCGGCCGGCCAGCAGGCCGGACAGATGCGCCTTGGACTCCGGTCCGGCCGGCGACACGACACCTACTCCGGTGATCGCCACCCGGCGGCGCGCGGCGGTGGTCCCGATATGTCCGCGTGATTTCGTGGCGAGGTCGACCTCATCCATATTGTTCCTCTCGCACCTGAAAGGTCTCCGGAACTTGACGGCTCAGACGTTATCCAGCACGCTGTCGACAAAGATATGGACGAGCGCACAAAATTGAGTGTGACACCTTGGCTTGTAGGCGTTGACCTGCGCATTTGTGGATAACAACAATAAATCTCGGCATCTTTGGCGTTTTCGACAAGGCTCGTTGACAGCGACCGTGGGCCATTGTCAGATGTGGACGTCCGCTCGAAACATTCGACGACAACCGTGAGGTGAGCGATGGCGGCTATTCACGAGTCCTCGTCGGACACATCCGATCCACTGGACTGGTCGGCGTGTCCGGCGTGTGCCGAGTTGATCTACGTCAAGCGCTGGAACCGCAACCTCGGCGTGTGCCCGGAGTGCGGCGCACACGGACGGGTGCCGGCCAGGGACCGGATCGAGCAACTGGTCGACGCCGGGTCCTTCGCCGAGCTGAGCGTGTGGCTCCCGGACACCGACCCGCTCGAGTTCGTCGACAGCCTGCCGTATCCGGAACGGATGCGGGCGGCACGGGCCCGAACCGGTGAGCAGGAGGCGGTGATCTGCGGTGAGTGCACCGTGGACGGCCGGCGACTCGTCCTCGCCGTGATGGACTTCCGTTTCCTCGGCGGGAGCCTCGGCGCGGGTGTCGGCGAACTGCTGGTGCTGGCCGCGGAGCACGCGCTGCGGGAGCGGTTGCCGTTGCTGGTGGTGACGGCGTCCGGCGGCGCCCGAATGCAGGAGGGCGCGTTGTCCCTGCTGCAGATGGCGAAGGTCAGCCAGGCGATCGCCGGGCTGAACGAAGCGGGGCTGCTCTATGTCACGCTGATCACCGATCCGACCTACGGCGGGGTGGCCGCGTCCTTCGCCACCCAGGCCGACGTGATCATCGCCGAACCCGGCGCCCGGCTGGGTTTCGCCGGCCCGCGGGTCATCCGCGACACCGTCGGCCAGGAGCTGCCCGCCGGGTTCCAGACCGCCGAGTTCCTGCTGGCCCACGGCGCGATCGACCTGATCCGCGAACGTGGCGAGCTGCGTGCGGCACTGGCCGAGGTGTTGCGCGCCACCACCGGTGTGACGGGCCGGTCGCCGGTCACCCGGACCGTCCACTCCGGACTCGTCGTCGACGCCGCCCGGCTGCCGGACCGACCGGGGTGGGACGTGGTGGCGATCGCCCGGCACGTGGACCGGCCGACCGGCCGGGAGTACATCAACCTGCTCGCCGACTCCTTCCTCGAGCTGCACGGCGACCGGCTGACGGCGGACTCGCCGAGCATCGTCGGCGGGATCGCCGACCTCGGCGACGTGCGGGTGATGATCGTGGCCACCCAGAAGGGCCACACCACCCGCGAGCTGATCGCCACGAACTTCGGCATGGCGGGCCCGGAGGGCTATCGGAAGTCGTTGCGGCTGTTCAGGTTGGCCGAGAAGCTCGGTCTGCCGGTGGTCACCCTGATCGACACCCCGGGCGCCTATCCGGGCGTCGCGGCGGAGGAACACGGGCAGGCCGCCGCGATCGCGACGAACATCCTCGCGTTGACCGGACTCCGCGTGCCGGTGATCTCCGTGATCACCGGTGAGGGCGGCAGTGGCGGCGCGCTCGCGCTCGCCGTCGGCGACCGCGTGCTCATGCTGGCCAACAGCGTCTACTCGGTGATCTCGCCGGAGGGTTGCGCGGCGATCCTCTGGGACGCGACCGCCGCGCCGCTGGCCGCGTCCCGCCTGCGGATCACCGCGCCGGACCTGCTCCGGCTCGGTGTGGTCGACGGCGTGATCGAGGAACCGGGGGAGGGCACGCACACCGACCCGGTGGCCGCGGCGAACCTGATCGGCGCCGGACTCCGAAGCAGTCTCGCGGACCTGGTGGGACAACCGGCGGACCTGTTGGTAGGCCGCCGGCGTGATCGACTGCGCCGGATCGGCGCTCCACAGTGGATGAATGAGGTCGCATGAGTGACAGGGAACAGTTACGCGCGCTCAACGAGGAAGCGCTGCGGTTGGCTCGCGATGTCGGCGGACCGCTGCGCAGACTACGGCTGCGCCTAGCCGATGCCGCGGTCGACCTGGAATGGGACGACGCGGGCGACGTGGGCGACACCGCCCCCCGGCCCGCCACCGCGCGCATCGAGGAGGAGGCGGCGACCGAGCAGACCGACCAGGTGTTGGTGCGGTCGCCCATGGTCGGCACCTTCTACCACTCACCGACGCCCGGTGAGCCGCCTTTCGTGTCGGTCGGCGTCGTCGTCGAGCAGGACACGGTCATCGGGATCGTGGAGGCCATGAAGCTCATGAACCGGATCACCGCCGACCAGTCGGGCGTGGTGCGCGACGTGCTGGTGGCCGACGGTCGCGCGGTGGAGTTCGAGCAACCGTTGCTCGTGCTCGACCCGGTCCCGGAGCACGGCTGGCGGAACGGATGAGGTTCACCAAGCTGCTGATCGCCAACCGGGGCGAGATCGCCCTTCGGGTGGCCCGCTCCTGCCGCGAGCTCGGCATCGCCACGGTCGCCGTGTACTCCACGGTGGACCGTGACTCCGCGGTCGTCCGGTTCGCCGACGAGTCCGTCCACATCGGACCCGCCGCGTCGCGCCGCAGCTACCTGTCGGTGCCGGCCGTCATCGAGGCGGCCAGGATCACCGGCGCGCAGGCGATCCATCCCGGTTACGGCTTCCTGTCGGAGAATCCCGATTTCGCGGAGGTCTGTGCCAGCAACGGGTTGGTGTTCGTCGGGCCGAGCGCCGAGGTCATGAAGGCGCTCGGCGACAAGGCCACGACCCGGCGGCTGATGAGCGAAGCGGGGCTGCCGCTGTTGCCCGGCACCGTCGAGCCGGTGCTGACCGAGGCGGCGGCGCTGGTCGCGGCGACGGCTGTCGGGTTCCCGGTGATCCTCAAGGCGGTCGCCGGGGGCGGCGGCCGGGGCATGACCATCGTGCACGACCGCGAGCGCCTGCCCACCGCGTTCCACCAGACCAGGGCGGCGGCGGCAGCCGTGTTCCGCGACGGCCGGCTCTATCTCGAGCGGTACCTGCCCAGTGCCCGGCACGTCGAGGTCCAGGTGCTGTGCGACGAGCACGGCAACGGAATATCGCTCGGCGACCGGGACTGCTCGACGCAGCGCAGGCACCAGAAGCTCGTGGAGGAGGCACCCGCGCCCAACCTGTCCGACCGGACCAGGGCCGAGATGGGCGCCGCCGCGGTGGCCGGCGCGCTCGCTGTCGGCTTCACCGGCGCCGGAACCATGGAGTTCCTCGTCGACGCCGACGAGAGCTTCTACCTCATGGAGATGAACGCGCGGCTCCAGGTGGAGCATCCCGTCACCGAGCTGGTCACCGGTCTCGACCTGGTGGAGGAGCAGTTGCTGGTGGCGCAGGGCGAGCCGTTGCGGCTGAAGCAGTCCGACGTCGTGCTGCGCGGTTCGGCCATCGAGTGCCGGATCAACGCCGAGGACGCCGAACGCGACTTCCGGCCCACCCCCGGCACGCTCGACCGCGTCGAGTTCCCTGGCGGACCGTTCGTCCGGGTCGACACCCACGTGTTCGCCGGCTACGCGGTGCCACCCGACTACGACAGTCTGCTGGCGAAGGTCGTGGTCTGGGCGCCCACGCGGGAGCGGGCGACCGCACGCATGGCCCGCGCACTGTCCGAACTGGACCTCGCGGGGCCCTCCATCCGCACGACGGCCGCCTTCGCCGCCGAGATCATCGACCACCCATTGTTCCGATCCGCCCGGCACACCACCGATCTCGTCGAGCGGATCCAGTCCGCGAGGAGCGCTGACGCCATGACCGACCTGTCCACCAACACCCTCACGTCTGACGGCCTGCTCGACATTCTCGTGACCGAGGTCGGCATCGACGCCGACGCGGTGCATGGTCAGCCGGAAGCGACCCTCGCCGACCTCGGCCTCGACTCGATGGCGCAGGTCGAGCTCGGTGTCGTGCTGCTGACCCAACACGGCGTCACGAAGTTACCGGAGGACGCGAACGGAATGTCGTTCCACCAGCTGGTCGGCCACCTGTGCGACCAGAAAGTCTAGGAGCCACAATGCGATTCGAAGGCAGAACCGCCATCGTCACGGGCGCGAGCGAAGGCATCGGCTTCGCCGTGGCCAAGGCACTGGTCGCCGAGGGCGCGAGCGTGGTGCTGACGGCACGCCGGGAGCAGGCCCTGGCCGACGCGGTCGCCCAGCTCGGTCCCCGAGCGTCCTATGTGGTCGGTGACATGGCATGCGCCGACACGTCGGAACGGGCGGTCGCCGCCGCCGTCGAACGCAACGGCGGCCTGGATCTGTTGGTGTGCAACGCCGGGATCATGGTGCCCGGCGGGATCGCCGACCAGCCGCTCGCCGAGATCGACCGGGTGATCGACGTCAACCTGCGCGGCACGATCGCGTGTGTGCGGACCGCGAACGCCGCGTTGGCCAAACAAGGTGACACGGCGGTCGTCGTGATCTCCTCCTCGATCGGTCGTCAGCCGGCCGCCGGGATGGGCGTCTACGGCGCGACCAAGGCCGCGTTGCACTACCTGGTGCCGACGTGGGCGATCGAGCTGGCGCCACTGGGCATCCGGGTCAACGCGTTGTGCGTCGGCATCACCGACACGCCCGGGTTGCGGGCCGGCGCCGAAGCGATGCCGGGCATGACGGAGATGGTGATCGCCACCAACCTGATCAAGCGAATCGCCACGGCCGACGAGGTCGCCCAACCCGTGCTGACCCTGCTCGACCGGCGCGACAGCGGCTACGTGACCGGGTCCATCTGGGACTTCGACGGTGGTTACCGGAGGGATTCGCATGCCGCGTAAGACGGAGTACGACGTGATCGTGGCCGGCGGTGGCCACAATGGACTCACGGCGGCGGCCTACCTCGCCAAGGCCGGGCTGGACGTGGTGGTGCTCGAGGCGAAGGACGAGGTGGGCGGCGGTGTGGTCACCGAGGAGGTGACGCTCCCTGGCTTCCACCACGACCTGCACGCCATCGCGCACATCTTCATCCAGGGCAACCCGATGCTCCTCGACGACGAGCTCGGACTGCGGTCGCGACACGGACTGGAGTACGTGTACCCGGAGCCGAGCATGTCCGTGGTGTTCCCGGACGGCGACCACATCGCCTTCTTCACCGACGTGCACAAGACCGCCGAGACGATAGCGCGGATCTCGCCGCGGGACGCGGAGAGCTACCTGCGGTTCCACGAGTTCGCGAGTCCGATGCTCGACATGTTGTTGCCCGCGTTCTTCGCCCCGCCCGCGCCGATGGGCGCGCTGCTCGCCGGGCTCGACCAGTCCGAGGCCGGCCAGGAGATGCTGCGCATCCTGATGATGAGCCACCTGGACGTCTGCAACGAGTGGTTCACCCACCCGAAGGTCCGTGCCGCCCTGGTGCGCTGGGTATCGGAGCTGCTGGTCGCGCCGGAGGAGGGCGGGACCGGTGCGTTCCTGCTGATGATGGTGCCGTTCATCCACCGGTACGGGCTCGGCTTCCCGGTCGGCGGCTCCGGCAGGCTGACCACCGCGTTGTCCGACGCGGTGACCCGCTTCGGCGGCACGATTCGCACGGCCTCGCCGGTCGAGGAGTTCGACTTCACCGGCGAGGCGGCCACCGGTGTGCGGCTGGCGTCCGGTGAGCGGCTGACGGCCCGCCGGGCCGTGGTCGCCAACCTGAACGTCAAACAGCTGCCCGAGCTGACCGCGAACCGGTTCGGCGCGGAGTGGGAGCGCAAGGTGACGCGGTTGAAGCCGGCCAGTTTCACGTTGCTGGCCGGGCACCTCGCGCTGAGCGAGGCCCCGGTGTTCACGGCCGGCCCGGACGTGACCAACGCCGGTTTCCAGGAGTTCGCCGTGGATCTGCCGGAGCTGCGACAGAGCTTCGACCGGCTCAAGTACGGCCTGCCGATCAGCAACATGCCGAGTGTCGCGGTCGCCAGTGTCTGGGACCCGACGCGGGCGCCGGCCGGGAAGCACACGCTGTACCTGCTCACCTATGCGCCGGCGACACTCGCCGAGGGGGAGTGGCAGGACCGCAAGGACGAGATCTTCGACGCGGCCTTCGACACGTTCTGCGCGCAGACCACCAACATGAGCAGGGACAAGGTGTTGGCGCGCGTCGTGCACAGTCCGGTCGACGCGGCGGAGTTCAACACGTCGTGGCCGGGTGGCGACCCGGGACACTTCGGGTGCCAGCTCCACCAGTTCCTCGGCTACCGCCCCCTGCCGAACATGGGCTACCGGCTGCCCGCCGACCGGTTCTATCTCGTCGGGCCGTCGACCCACCCGGGCCAGGGTGTCACCGGCGGCGCGCGCGGCGCGGCCGTCGCGATCCTCGGCGACCTCGGGCTGGACGACGGCACGGTGTTCGCGCGGCTGGAGGCCTCCGATGGCGATCGTTGAGCCAGATCTCGAGTCGGTGGCCGCCTCGGTGCGGCAGCTGCTGGTCGACGAGGAGGTGGCGGCGCTCGCCACGCAGGCGCCGGAGGGGTTCCCCTCGGTGTCCGCCATGCACATCGCCGCCGACCGGTTCGTCGTCTACGTGCACACGTTCACCGACACCCGCAAGTACGGCGAGATGCTGCGTGACCCGCACGTCGGCTACGTCGCGTCGCATGTGCCGACCGGCGGCTTCGAGGACCGCAGGCTCATCCGTTCGGTACAGGTCAAGGGACGAGCGACACTGGTCACCACGTCCGAGGAGGTCGAGCGGGCGGTCACGGTGAGCCGCGAGCAGTTCGCCTGGCTGCGCGACACCCGGCTGTACGACAACGTCCAGCCGCCCACCGGGACGACACGACAGGCGTTCTTCCGGATCGACCCGGTGGAGGCCCTCTGGACCGATCACCGAGTTCGTCAACTGTGGCGAACGGTCCTGACGTTCACCCCGGACGGACAGCACATCGAAGCGATGCGGCCCTACCGCGGCGTGACCGAGGCACTCCCCACCTGACGACGCGGTCCACCGGGTGGGTGCCGGCACCGCAGGCCAATGCACCGAAGGCGTCGTTGGGTGCGGTCAATGCACCGAAAGCGTCGTTCGGTGCACCAGACCCGGTGCCGACCACTCAGGTCGCCGCGATCGTCTGGACGATGAGCTCGTTGCGGGCGTCCTGGCCCAGCGGTACCTCGGTGTGGACACCGTCACTGAGGTACATGGTGAGCCGGGACGGCTTCGCGGCGAGGAACTCGGCCCAGCGGACGATGCGCAGGTTCGGGTGGCGCTTCTGGGCGTCGGCGAGCTGGAGGTTGATCCAGGCGCTGTTGCGCTGGTCGGCCAACTGCACGGCGGCGGGCTGGCTGGTCCTGGAGACCTGGACGTTGACCCAGATCACCGTCCGCGTGGACCCCACGATGCTCATCGTGCGGTCCACCTGCGCCGCGAAGACGGGTGGCGTGAAGATGTCGTTCGACCCGGTCGCCATCAGGATGCGGCCCGGCAGACCGTAGGCCTGGGCCCACTCGGCCAGCGCGTCGACGGCGGGCGCCGTCGGTCTGCCGGACCAGTTGTGCACGGCGAGCAGGTCACCGGTCCGGTCCTGCAGCCGCTGCGCGAGGGAGTACCCGTCCTGCACGGAGATGCTGTCACCGAACATGAACAGCCCGTCGTTCGCGAGGACCGGCCGGATCTGGGTGAGTGTGGAGATCCGCTTGGAACTGTTCTCCCACGGTCCGAGCGCGCCGGAACCGTAGCCGTCCGCGGCAGCCTGTCCCGTCACCAGAAACGAGGACCCGACCGCGACCGCGCCCACCGCACCGGCCTTGAGCAACCGCCGCCGCGTGGTCTTCATCCGCTCGCTCACCACAACCCCTGCCTTCGCTCGTCCACCCTGGCCCGGCCGCAGACGATACGGGCGAACGGATCCCGTGCGGTGCCGTCGGCGCACAGCCGCCGCACAGGGCACTCCGCGTTGAGCCGAATGGCGGTCGTTGGGCTCGTAGGTGATCTTTACGCTCTGCCGTGGCTCGGGGAGTCGTGGGGTTTTCTGGGGGTTGAACAAGCCTTGTTGAGGGTATTTCCTGCTGTCCTGACCGCGGTGCTCACCGCGGGTGTCCTGATCGCCGGCGCACCGGCCGGTGCGGCGCCCGCCGGCGCCGAGCCCGCGGCCGCGGCCGCCGCCTCGACGTTCACGCCGCGTTCCCCGGTTCGGGTGCTGGACACCCGCACCGGCGTCGGCGGCGTCTCCGGGGCGGTTCCCGCGCGGAGCACCATCTCGGTGAGCCTCGCCGCGCAGGTGCCGGCAAACGCGACCGCCGTGGTGCTGAACGTGACCGGCGTGAGCCTGTCGGCGAACACCTACGTCACCGTTTTCCCGGCCGGGCTCACCCGGCCGGCGACCTCGAGCCTGAACCTGCCGGCCGGGGACACCCGGGCCAACCAGGTCACGGTCACCCTCGGCACGGACCGCCGGCTCAGCCTGTACAACGAGGCCGGCAACACCCACCTGGTGGCCGACCTCGCCGGGTACTACGGAACCGGCACTGGCGCCGGGTTCACCGCGCTGCCGCCGAACCGGGTGCTCGACACCCGCCAGTCCGGCCCCAGGCCCGGCCCGGGCACCACCCGCGTGGTCGACCTCACCGGTCAGGTTCCCGAGTCCGCCACCGCCGTGACCTTCAATCTCACGGCCGTCGGGCCCACCGCCCCGACCTACGTGACGGCCTGGCCCACCGGATCGGCCCGGCCCACGTCGTCCAACGTCAACCTGCCCGCCGGCGAGACGCGGCCCAACCTGGTCACCGTCGCCGTCGGTCCCGGTCAGCAGGTCAGCCTGTACAACGACTCCGGTTCCACCCACCTCATCGTGGACGTGACCGGCTTCTACACCCCCGAGTACGGCGCCGCGTTCCTCCCGCTGGCCCCCGAGCGAGTGCTCGACACCCGCAACGGCACCGGCGTACGGGCAGGTCCGGTCGGACCGGACCAGGCCGTGGTCCTCGACCTCGCCGGGAAGGTTCCGGCAGCCGCGACCGGCGTCGCCATGAACCTCACCGGCCTCGGCGCGACCGCTCCCACGGTCGTCACCGCCTGGGAGGCCGCCGGCGACGTTCCGCTCGCGTCGACACTGAACCTCGTGCCGGGGCGGGCCATCCCGAACGCGGCGGTCATCGCCTTCGGCTCCTCCCGCATGGTCTCGTTCCACAACAACGCGGGGTCGGTACACCTTCTTGGCGATCTGGCCGGGGTGTTCGTCGTGGCGGACACCGCCCCGTGCGGGAGCGACTGCGCGTACGGCTGGGGCGCCAACTACGACCGGGGGCTCGGCAACGGCGACATCGACGAGTACTCGTCGGTTCCTCGGCCGGTGGTGTCGCTGTCCGGGGTCCGGGAGGTCACCGGCAGCAGTGGCACCGGGTACGCGCTGCTGGCCGACGGCACGGTGCGGGCGTGGGGCAGCAACCAGTCCGGCAGGCTCGGCAACGGCTGGGGCAGCGACTCGTACGGCCACTCGGCGGTACCGGTGCCGGTCGTCGGGCTGACCGACGTCACGGCGATCGAGGCACGCGGCTCCAGCGCGTACGCGTTGCGCGCGGACGGCACGGTCTGGGCGTGGGGGGAGAACTACTCCGGACAGCTTGGCAACGGCACCCTGGTCTCGTCGGCGGTGCCGGTGCGGGTGTCCGGGTTGACCGACGTGACCGCGATCGGGGCGGGCGACGTCACCGGGTACGCGGTGCGCGCGGACGGCACCCTGTGGGCGTGGGGCAGCAACGGCGGCGGTCACCTGGGCACCGGCTCGACCGCCGAGCGCTCGACGACGCCGGTCCGGGTCACGGCGCTCAGCGGTATCGTCGAGGTCGCCGGCGGCGGCCACAGCAACGGCACGTACGCGCTGGCCGAGGACGGCACGGTCTGGTCGTGGGGCTACAACTCCCTGGGAGCGCTGGGCACCGGCGAGTACTGCGACCCGGGCGTGCCCTGCCTGTCCCGCGTCCCGGTGCGGGTGACCGGGCTGACCGACGTGACCGCGGTGCGCAGCGGTGTCTACAACGGCCTCGCGCTCCGCGCCGACGGCACGGTGTGGATGTGGGGCACCAACGGCGATGGCGCCCTCGGCAACGGCGTCGAGTGCGAGTCCGGGGCACCGGAAACCTGCTCCAGCGCGACCCCGTCGCAGGTGGCCGACCTCGACGACGTCACCGCGCTGGCCGGCTTCTACGGCGGCGGCTACGCGCTCCGGGCGGACGGCACGGTGTGGTCGTGGGGCTTGAACCTCCAGGGCACCCTCGGCAACGACACGGTGACCCACCACACGACGGTGCCGGTACAGGTCCAGTCCCTGTCCGGTGCCACCGGGCTCGGCAGCGGTTCCAGTGGGGGATACGCGATCACGTCGACCCCCTGACGCCAGCCCGGTCCGCTAGCGGGACGCGTGTCGTTACTCGGCGCGGACGTTGTCGATGTGGACCTGGTCACCGCCGTTGAGGAAGACCCAGACGGCGGTGATCTGGCTGAGGTCGAGGGTCACCCCGGCGGGGCACTCGATCTCGTCGAAGGACTCGGTGATCGTGCGGGCGGTGCCCTGGGCGACCCACGCCCAGCGGCCCCCCTGGCACCAGGCCATGCCGGGACCGACCTGCACGGCGATCTCGCCGGAGGTGCCGGCCGTCGGGCCGCCCTTCACGTCGAACTTGAGCGCCGAGCGCCCCGTGAGATCCAACGGCTCGGTCAGGGGTCGCCCGAACCAGTTGCCGGACAACGGAGTGTGCACCTCGAGCCCCTGCTCGCCGTCGGTGTGGAAGACGGCCGACCGCGCCATGGTTCCCCCGTCGCCCGGGTTCGCGATCGTCCAGTCCTCGGTGCCCGACTCGAAGGAGAACAGGGTCTGTTCGGTCGGCAGCACGGGATCGCTCGGTGTGCTGGCGCCGCAGGTAAGGATCGGCGACGCCCAGTCGGCGTGGTCGTGGATGGTGGTTCCGTCCGGTGCGGCACCGCTTCCCGTGGTGACCATGCGCAGCCACCTGGCGCCGGTGAGGTCGGCGGTGAGCGTGCGCGGTGGTTCGCCGGCAACGACGTCGGAGGCCGCGGCCGCCGCCGTGTCGTCGGCGTAGACGGTGAACGATGCCGGCACGGCCGCCGTGGTCTCGTCGTCGAGCCCCACGTCGGTGGTCAGGTTCGAACACCGGCCGCCTAGGTAGTAGACGATCTCGCTGGGTGCGGTGGTGCCGAAGCCCCTGGTGTACACCCGGCCGCCGATGGTGAGGAGCGACCCGTCGCCGTCGGAGTCACCACCGTTGCTCAGGTCGGTCTCCACCGGGCCGCGGGCGTTGTCGGTGCTGACGGGCAGGAGGGTGCTGAGGTGTCTCCTGCCGTCCTCGGGGGCGGTCACCACGGCGGACACGACCTCGCTCGACGAGGTCCCGGCCCGGCCGGGCCCCCAGGAGTAGTCGGCGGTGACCGCGATGGGGTAGCGGCCGGCGGCGGTGCCTTCGGGAACCGTGACCGTCCATTCCGTCCGGAGTGCCTCGTCCGTCGCCAGCCTGCGTCGTCGCGGGTCCGTCGAGGCGGTGACCGTCCATCCGTCCGGCGCCCGCACGCCGACCCTGACGTTCCGGATAGCGCCGGCGCCGCGGTTGGTCGCGGCCGTGGTCAACGTGCCGCCCGTGCCGGGAACGAGCGTGCCGAGGGCCGCCCCCACGGTCACCAACGGTGGGACAGCGGTGGCGTCACGCAGCGGCCGCACCCGGTAGACCACGGTGCCGTGCGCCGGCACGGCGGCCGAGATCGTGGACCTTGCCTGCCGCACGTCCCCCGTCCACACGTCGCGCAGGCGATAGCCACGCGCTTGTGGAAGCCCGGTCTCGCTCGCCGGGACGTCGACGGTCGCCAGGGCGTCGGTCGAGTTGTACAGCGCGATCGCCCGTTCTCCGCCCGCCAGTGGTTTGTCGAGGACCATCAGCCCGTCCCGGTCGGAGACCACCGCCCCCTGAACGCCGAGCCGGTCCTGGTCGATGGCGATGATCTCCTCGTTCCCCAGGATCGCCAACGTCTCCGGTGACGCGGTGCGCACGTCGGTGCCGATGAGCAGCGGTGCGGCCATCATGGCCCACATGCTCATGTGGGTCCGGTATTCGGTGTCGGTCATGCCCCCGTTGCCGATCTCCATCATGTCGGGGTCGTTCCAGTTGCCAGGGCCGGCGTACGGGTACAGCGGCGCGTTCTGCGCGATGATCGAGCGGAGGCTGGGCCAGTTGTCGCTGATATCGCCGGTGGTCCGCCACAGGTCGCCCACGTCGGCGGCCCACTGCCACGGCTGGGACTGACCCCACTCGCAGATCGCGTAGACGATGGGCTTGCCGGTCTTGTCCAGCGCGTCGCGCATCGCCGTGTAGCGCCTGATGAAGTCGGCCTGTGAGCCGTCGGACTGGTTGTGGCAGTTGTCGTACTTCAGATAGTCGACACCCCAGTCGGCCCAGGTCTGCGCGTCCAGCTCCTCCTTGCCGAGGCTGCCGGGGAAGCCGGCGCAGGTTCTGGTGCCGGCGTCGCCGTAGATCCCCAGCTTCAGGCCCTTGCCGTGCACATAGTCCGCGAGCCCGGCGATTCCGTTGGGAAACTTGACCGGGTCGGGGACCAGTCGGCCGTCCGCGCCGCGCTCCCGCGTCGACCAGCAGTCATCGATGTTCACGTACTCATAGCCGCGCTCGGCGAGTCCGGACGAGATCAGGGCGTCGGCCGTTTCCTTGATAAGCGTTTCGTTCACATCGCAGCCGAACGCATTCCAGTTGTTGAAGCCCATCGGCGGAATGGGCACGAGCGTTTCGGCGGCGGCTGGGGGAGCGGTCGATGCCGAGGCCGGGCTTCCGGTAGTGACCAGTGCCAGAGAAAGCGTCAGGACCGTGAATCTTGAGACCAGGCCTCGCATCGAACGACCTCCAGGGACGACGCTGCCGCGTGGTGGAATCTCTCGATGACAGCACCGAACCGGTTCAGCGTCAACTGTTTCCAGAACTTATCTTTTTCAGTAAACGCCCTGAACAAACCCTACGTGGCGAGCTCTCCGTGCCAACTTATCCAGTTCAGTAACCTGCATTGGTGGAACACTGGAGCGCTCCCGAGGGCGTCGAAACTGGATCGATCCGAAACGGCACTGGCCTGATGGACCGGAACAGGCGAGACTTGGTGTGTGACGGGCTTCGTGGTGCTGACGGTCGGTGTCGTGTGTGTTCTGGTCGGTGGCGTGTGGGCGCTGCAGGGGATGGGGATCATCGGCGGGAGTTTCATGTCGAGCTCGCCGACCTGGCTGGTGATCGGGCTCGTGGTCGCGGCCGCCGGCCTGGCGATGATCATCGTGGGTGCGCGCGGCAGGCGGAAGAAGGTCTGAACCTGCTCCCGGCATCGCGTCAGTGGTCGCCGGCCGGCACGCTCTCGTCCGCCGCGCGGTAGCCGGCCGCCTGGAGGTGGAACAGGCGCGCGTACTCACCGCCGCACGCGAGCAGCTCGCCGTGCGTGCCCTGCTCCACCACCCGCCCCGCACCGAGCACGACGATCTGGTCGGCGTCGCGGATCGCGCCGAGGCGGTGGGAGATCAGCACGCTCGTGGCGCCCGCGCGGTGCCGGCGCAGGCTCTGGTGGATCTCGTGCTCGGCCGCCGCGTCGAGGCCCGACGACGGCTCGTCGAGGATGAGGAGGTCGCGGCCGTCGCGCATGAAGCTGCGTGCCAGCGCCACCCGCTGCCACTGACCGCCGGAGAGCAGCACACCGTCCTCGTCGGCCTCCAGGTCGGCGAACTCCCGCGACAGCAGCGTGTCGTAGCCCCTCGGCAGCGCCGACAGCACCCGGTCGACGCCGGCGCGGGTGGCCGCCGAGGTGATCCGGTCGCGGTCGGTCAGCGCACCGACGTCGCCGACGCCGATGTTCTCCGCCGCGGACAGGTCGTAGGTGACGTAGTCCTGGAACACCGCGCCGATCCGCGCACGCAGCTCGGTCACCGACATATCCCGCAGATCGACGCCGTCCCACCGGATCGAGCCCCGCGTCGGGTCGTGGAACCGGCACAGCAGCTTCACGAGCGTGCTCTTGCCGGCGCCGTTCAGCCCGACCAGCGCGACCGCGCTCCCACTCGGGACACGCAGATCCACCCCACGCAGCACCCACGGCTGGTCCTCGCCGTAGCGGAACCACACGTCCCGCAGCTCGATCCCGTTCCGCAGCGGCGGCACGGGCCGGGGCTCCGCCGCGAGCGGCAGGTCGGGCTCCGCGGCCAGCACGGCGCGGTAGTGGTCGTACATCAGCAGCGACTCGTAGACCGACGACACCTGGTGCACGACCGCCGTGATGCCGCCCTGCAGGCCGGTCACCCCGACGATGAACGCCGACACGGCCCCCACCCCCAGCTCACCGCGTCCCGCCGCCGTGATCGCCCACACCAGACCGCCGCCGAGCACGACCGCCGACAGCAACCCGAGGCCGAGCTGCGCGCGCATCTCGTGGAGGTCCATGCGCCTGCGGTGACGGTCCGCGCCCGTCAGCTCCGCGATCATCCGCACGCGGAACAGGTCGAACAGCCCGAACAGCCGCAGCTCCTTCGCCGCCGTGAGGTTGGTCTGCAGGTCGGCGTAGAAGTGCTCCCGGCGCTCGGCCGGGCTGACGCGCATGAGCATCCGCATCCGTGCCCTGCCGAGCGCGGTCTCCGCGGCGAGCGCCGGCACCACCCCGAGCGCGGCGACGCCGGCGACCACGGGACTGATCGCGGCGAGCACGAGCACGAGACCGGCGAGGGTCAGAAGCCCCTGTGTCAGCGCGAGCGTGCCGTCCACCACGCCGCCGGGGCTGACCCGGCCGGCGTGCGCCGCCACCCGCAGCCGGTCGTGGAACTCCGGGTTCTCCAGCCGTCCGAGCCCCGGCATCCGGGCGGTCGCCAGGTACAGGTCCGAGGAAGCACGCCGCCCGACCGCCCTGCCGACCTCGGCACGCACGTAGCCCGTCACCGACGGGACGGCCGCCGTCGCGAGACCGGTGACCACGAGCCCGACCGCGCTCGGCACGAGGCCGGGGTGCCCGTCGGCGGCGAGCGCGTCGAGCACCGACCTGAGCAGCCACACGCCCGCGGCCGGCAGCACCGCCGCGACGACCGTGCCGGCCAGCTGACAGGTCAGCCACCCCGGCGCGGCCCGCCAGGCGAGCCGCATGGCGGGCCACACGCCACGGAGAGCGGTCACACCGGGATCGGCGCCGACAGCCGCTCGACCCGATTCTCCGTCGCACGGATCACGCCGTCCTGTTCGAGCACCGCGAACGCGGGATAGCCGCGGAGGTCGAACGCCTGCTGCACCGGACCGAGCTCGTCCTCGCGCACCACCTGAGCGACGTCGGCGAGCGTGGCGGCCATGGGCGTCGCGACGTTGTCGTCGCCCCCGGCCAGCACCGCGAGCACCTGCGCACGACCACCGGGGTGGGCGCCGGCCAGCGTGACGAACTTCGGCAGCTCGTCCTTGCACGGAGCGCAGCCGGGGGAGAAGAAGGCGACGAGCGTCGGCCCGGCGAGCGAGCCACGCGAGACCGGCCTGCCGTCCACAGTGGACGCCTCGAAGTCGTCGACCAGCTCGCCGGCCGACCGGATCAGGTCCGACCCCTGGCTCGACATCTTGTTCAGTACTTCGGTGTGCTCGCGGAGCCTGCGGACGATGCCGAAGCAGAACACCAAGTTGACGACGCAGAACACGCCGAGGAGCACGACGGCGGCAACCAGTGCTGCCATGTCAGTTCCTTTCTGTGGTGGCTAGATCACAAGGCTGGCTATCGTGCAGGGAAAGCGTCGTTCCCTGCGTTGACCGCAGGGAACGACGCTTTCCCTGCATGAGGCACCCGGCCCGGTGTCAGCGCAGGTCACGCCCAGTTAGCAGCGGTAGCCGCAGCCGGCGGCGGTCAGGCAGGAGCGGCTCAGCACTCGGCTGCAGTCGCAGTTACGACAGACGCGTGCGCAGCGCGTCGTGCAGACCGTGCTCGGCACGCACTCCGGCTCGCAGCCGTTGCAGGCACACGCGCCGGCTGTCGTCTTCGGGACCACCAGGCTGACCAGCCGGTCCGCCAGCACGTTCAACGTCCTTCTCATGAGTTCTCCTTCATCGTCGACTTCGGCGGCACCCGATTCGAACAAGCGGCGTATGACACCGGACCCTCACATCGCCCTCACGACGCGCACACCCTGTTGGCCACATTCCGACGCACTAACCCCCGCGAGTCCCACGTTCGGAGCGGGTGACTTCCACGTTCACGACACGCGAGTCCCACATTCGGACTGGGCGAGTCCCACGTTCGAGTCCTGGAGCGGCGCCGCTCGGTATGCCATGAACGTGGGACTCGTTGGTTCTGAACGTGGGACTCGCTGGTTCTGAACGTGGGACTCGCTGGTTCTGAACGTGGGACTCGCTGGGTTTGAACGTGGGACTCGCTGGGTTTGAATGTTGGCCGGTACGAGCACCGGGAATCAGCCGGGCGACCCACCGTGGTTGATCAAGCGGGCGGTGGCGGTGCCCGGCGACACGGTGCCGCGGGTGCCCGCGCTCGCCGGCGCCGAGGAGTCCGTCGTGCCGGCCGGTTCGCTGGTCGTGCTCGGCGACAACCCCCGCGCGAGCTTCGACTCGCGGCAGGCCGGCTACTTCCGCGCCGACACCCTCCTCGGTGTCGTCGTGCGCAGGATGTCGCCCTGGACGGCACCGCACATCCTGACTGTGCCAACCCTTTCCGATCACCGGACGGCGTTCGACAATCCCGCCGGGACGGAGGGAGGTCGGCGTGCGGAGTGTGGTCGTCAGGTTGCTCGGGCCGTGGGAGGTCAACGCGGAGGACCGGCCCGTAGTCGTGCCCGCCGGCCGGTTGCGCGCGCTGCTCACCTCGCTCGCGCTGACCGCCGGCACACCCGTCGGGCTCGACCTGCTGACCGAGCAGCTCTGGCCCGAGCGGCCGCCGGTCCGGGCGCGGAACACCCTGCACACCTACCTCGGCAGGCTGCGCAAGTTGCTCGGGCCCGGCGTCCTGCGCACCCACCCGGCCGGCGGCTACCTGCTCGACGCCGCGCAGGTGACGGTCGACGTGCACCGGTTCCGCGACCTGCTGGCCAGGGCGGACGCCGCCGACGACGCGGTGACCGAGCTGACGTCGCTGCGGGAGGCGTTGGCACTCTGGCGGGGCAGGCCGTTCGCGGACATGCACGACACGTGGCTCAACCGGGAGGTGCTGCCCCGACTCACCGAGGACTGGTTCGCCGCCACCGGCCGCCGCATCGACCTTGAGCTGGCCGCCGGCCGCCCGGAGCGACTCGTGGCCGAGCTGCGCGGCCTCACCAGCCGCTTCCCGACCAGGGAGGCACTGTGGCTGCGGCTGATCACGGCTCTGCACCTCGCCGGCCGGCGGGCCGAGGCACTCGCGGCCTACCAGCACGTCCGCAGGGTGCTGTCGGACGAGCTCGGCATCGACCCGAGCGAGCAGTTGGTGGCCCTGCAGCGGACGGTCCTGCTCGACGGAACCGACGGCGGCGCGGTCGTCCCCGCCCCACGCCAGCTCCCGCACGCGGTGCCGGTGCTCACCGGCCGCGCCACCGAGCTGGCCGCCCTCGACACGGCGCTCGACCGGCTCGACGGGACCGCGCCGGTCATCGTCTCGATCGGCGGCCCACCGGGGGTCGGCAAGACCGCGCTGGCCGTGCACTGGGCGCACCGGGTCGCCCACCGGTGCCCCGACGGGGAGCTCTACCTGGACCTTCGCGGGCACGGCCCGGGGGAGCCGGTCGCGCCGGCCGAAGCGGCCGAGGCGCTGCTGCGCGCACTTGGCGTGCACAGCGACCTGGTGCCGGACGACCCCGAGGCGCGGTACGCCGCGCTGCGGACCGCCATGGCCGGACGGCGGGTGCTGGTCCTGCTCGACGGCGCCCGTGACTCCGACCAGGTCCGTCCGCTGCTGCCCGGCACGTCCGCGCTCGTGGTGGTCACGAGCCGCAACCAGCTGCGCGGGCTGTCCGTGCGGAACGGCGCGCACCGGGTGACCGTCGGCGGGCTGGCCCCCGAGGAGTCGCTGGAGCTGCTCGCGTCGGCCGTCGGCGCCGCGCGGGTGGCCGCGGAGCCCCGCGCGGCACGGCGGCTGGCGGAACTGTGCGACCACGTGCCGCTGGCGCTGGCGATCGCGGCGGAACGCGTGCACCGGGCCGACACCCTCGCCGAGGTCGCCGCCGCGCTGGAGGGGGCGCGACTGGACGCGCTCACCAGCGGCGACGACGATCCCCACAGCGACGTGCGGGCCGCGCTGTCGTGGTCCTACCGGGTGCTCGGAACCGAGGCCGCGACGATGTTCCGGGTGCTCGGCTCGTACCCGGCGGGCGAGGTGGAGGCGAGGGCGGCCGCCGCGGGCGTGCCGGTCGCGGCGGCGCTCGACCAACTCGTGGCGGAGCACCTGGTGGTGCGGCGGCCGTCGCACCACTACGCCATGTCCGACCTGATTCGCCGGTACGCCGAGGAACTCGCCGCCACCGTGTCCACATCGGACCTGCCGGTGGCGGCGGGGACCGCGTGATGTTGGTCAACGTCAGTTACTCGCGCGACGGTGACGGGGTCATGCTGTTGCGGTGAACCGTTATCTGCTCGACAACCGCCGCCCGGAAGCGGGCGAAAGGTTCGCGGCGCTCGCCGAACTGTTCGATCCATGGACGTTCCGCCACCTGGACGACTTAGGACTCGGCGACGGATGGCGGTGTTGGGAGGTCGGTGCCGGCGGCGTCTCGGTACCGCACGGCCTGGCGAAGCGCGTGGAACCCAGCGGCCGGGTGCTGGCCACCGACATCGACGTATCGTGGACCGAGCCTGCGGCAGGCGGTGTGCTGGAAGTACGTCGGCACGACGTGACAACCGACCCGCCGCCGGCGGAGACGTTCGACCTGGTCCACGCTCGGCTGGTGCTGGTCCACCTGAAGGATCGCGCGGCCGCGCTGCGGGTCATGATCGATGCGCTCCGGCCTGGCGGCTGGCTGGTGATCGAGGATGCGGACCCCTCGCTGCAGCCGCTTGCCTGTCCGGACGAGCGCGGCCCCGCCGAGGAGCTGGCGAACCGGCTGCGTACTCGAATCCGCTCGCTGATGGCCGAGCGTGGTGCGGACCTCGCGTACGGTCGCACGCTGCACCGGCTGCTGCGTGAGTCGGACCTGGCGGACGTCAGCGCGGAGGCTTACTTCCCGATCGGATCACGCGCCTGCACCATTCTGGAAGCGGCCACGATCCAGCACGTTCGCGACCAGCTGCTGGCCGCCGAACTGGCGACCCCCGAGGAGATCGAGACACACCTCGCGAACCTCGCCGGCGGCGACCTACACCTCATGCTCGCACCGATGATCACCGCATGGGGCCGTAAGCCGACGACCTGACGTCGGGCATGTGTGTCGCGTCACGTCGCGTGGTGTCACGTTTCGGCGGGTGCGCGGTGTCTTGGGAGGTATGTCTGAGCACAGCACGCCACGCAGCAAGGTTGTCGTAATCGGTGGTGGTTACGCCGGAACAGTCGCGGCCAACCGGCTGCGGTTGCGAACCGACGTGGACATCACGCTGGTCAATCCCCGCCCGACGTTTGTCGATCGGGTCCGGTTGCACCAGTTCGTGGCCGGCACCGGTGAGGCCGAGGTGGACTACGGCACGCTGCTCGGCGAGGGTGTCCGGTTGGTCGTCGACAGCGCCACGCGTATCGACACGTCCGCCCGCCTGGTGGAGCTGGGGTCGGGCAGCGCGCTGGACTACGACTACGTCATCTACGGGGTCGGCAGTACCGGGGCGACGCCGTCGGTGCCCGGTGCGGCCGAGTTCGCGTTTCCTGTGGCCGAGTTCGAGTTCGCGCGGCGGCTGCGCACCAGGCTGGCGGAACTGCCACCCGATGCTCCGGTCACCGTGGTCGGCGGCGGGTTGACCGGCATCGAGACCGCGGCCGAGCTGGCCGAGCGAGGACGCGCGGTCACGCTGGTGTGTGGCACGACCCTGGTGCCGACGTTCGGATCACGGGGTCGCCGGTCCATCGCCAAGTGGCTGTCCCGGCACGGTGTCACCGTGCTCGAGGCCGACGGGGTGACCGAGGTCCGGACGGACGCGATCGTGCTCGCCGGCGGCGCCGTGCGGCCGAGCGCACTCACCATCTGGGCGACGGGATTCGGCGTGCCCGAGCTGGCTCGGGTCAGCGGGTTGCGCACCGACGCGCTCGGTCGGCTGCTCACCGACGAGACGCTGACCAGCGTCGACGACGACCGTGTCGTCGCGGCGGGCGACGCCGCGGCGCCGTCGGGCCAGGCGCTGCGGATGAGCTGCTATGCCGCCGGGCCACTGGGCGCGCAGGCTGCCGACACCGTGCTGAGCCGCATGGCGGGGACCGAGCCGGCGGTGCTGCGCCTGGCGTTCTCGGGGGCGTGCGTCAGCCTGGGGCGGCGCAGCGCCGTCCGCCAACTCGCCGGCAAGGACGACAGCCCGGTGAACGTCTACATCGGCGGCCGGGCAGGCGCGGCGATCAAGGAGTTGACCTGCAAGCTCGGCGTGTTGAAGGTTCGCCGCGAGGCCCGCAAGCCGGGTTCGCTGATCTGGCCCAAGGGCGGCCCGCGTCCCGAGCAGCCGGCCACCGCCGAGCCCGGAGGCACGTCGCTGTGACCACGGACGAGCACGCCGAGCGGTTCACCCTGTTGCGGCCGCTGTTGTTCACGATCGTCTACGAGATCCTCGGCTCGGCGACCGAAGCCGACGACGTGCTGCAGGACAGCTATCTGCGGTGGGCCGGGGTGGACCTCGCGACGGTGCGGGACACCAAGTCGTATCTCGCGCGGCTGGTGACCCGGCAGGCGCTCAACGCGGTGCGGGCGAACTCGCGCCGGCGTGAGGACTACGTCGGCCCGTGGTTGCCCGAGCCGCTGCTGCTCGACGAGCACGACCCGTCGACCGATCTGGTGCTGGCCGAGTCGGTGTCCATGGCGATGCTCGTGCTGCTCGAAACACTCACCCCCGACGAGCGTGCGGTGTTCGTGCTGCGTGAGGTGTTCGGCTTCGAACACGGCGACATCGCCGCCGCGGTGGGAAAACCCGTGGCGACCGTACGGCAGGTGGCCCACCGCGCCCGTGCGCATGTGCGGGCGCGGCGCAGGCGCTTCGAGCCCTCCGACCTCGCGACGACCGCACGGATCACCGACCAGTTCATGACCGCGGCCACCACGGGTGACCTGGAAGGCCTGCTGGCGCTGTTGGCGCAGGACGCCACCTGGACAGCCGACGGCGGCGGCAAGACCACCGCGGCGCGCCGGCCGGTGGTGGGCGCGGACGCGGTGGCCGCGTGCATCGTGGGTCTTTTCCGTACGGGGCAACGGATTCCGGACCTGCGGATCGAGATGGTCAACTGCAACAACGCACCCGCGCTGGTCGCCTACCGCGGCGACCACCTGGAAGGCGTCTTCCTGATCGAGATCAGCGACGGCGAGATCACCAACCTCTACGCCGTCCGCAACCCGGACAAGCTCCTCGCTGTGACGGTGCCACGCCGGATCAGCCGGTAGCGCCAAATCTTCGACTGACGGGAAACCGAGATGCTCACTCAAACGACCGAAACTCTCCAGCACGTGACCGGCGAGAAGCCGGCCACCGTCGCACGAACCGGCTGGAGTCGGATCCGCCCCATCGTCTTCTGGGCCACCACGTTCGCCATCGTCGTCGAGCTGGTCGCCGGATCGGTGTGGAACCTCGTGCCGATCGACTGGATCGACGCCCAGTTGCGCCATCTGGGATACCCGGACTTCTTCGCCTACATTCTCGGCGCGTGGCAGGTCGCCGCGGCGGTCGCGATCATCGTGCCCGGGTTCCCGCTGATCAAGGAATGGGCGTACGTCGGTGGTTTCTTCCTGTGGTCGGGCGCGGTGGCCTCGCACCTGACCGTCGGAGACGGACCTTCGATGTGGGGACCGCCGCTGGGGTTCGCGGTGTGCGCCATCGTGTCGTGGGCGCTGAGGCCGGCCGACCGCCGGCTGCCGCAGACGCGGCCGCGTCGGGACCGCGCCGCCGACGCTGGACAGGATGGGGCAGGTTCTCGCGCTTGGGCCGTGTCGATCGGGCTCCTCGTCGTCCTGTACGCAGGTTCGATCCTGACGCTGCCCGCGGTCGACGACGCCATGCGCGAGCGGGCAGTCGAGCTCGGCTGGATCGAACCAGAGACACACGCAGAAGGCCAGGTCGAAGTCCTCGAGCTCAAGGTGGAGAACAATCAGTACGCGGCTCTCGATCTCAACCAAGCGGGGGTGAGCCTAGGTGACACGGACGTCTACTCCGGTAACGCGATAATGGACGGACGCCGAGTGGGACACGGTGGCGGCTCCTGCCAGGTCACGCATGTCGATGGCGACAACGTCACCATGCAGTGCTTGCTCACCATGGAACTGGAGCGCGGATCCGTAACACTGCAGTCCCAGTGGACAAGAGGCGCAAGCCCACTCGACATGGCCGTCACCGGCGGTACCGGCGCATACCGTAACGCGCGGGGCACTGTCCGCTTCTGGGACATCGCAACCCCGAACGAGCGAGTGCGTGCCGAAATAATCCACTGACCGCTGTGATACGTCGACGGGCGTCCGCCGCAAGGGCCTCCTTGTCAAGTGTTGTTCAAGTGGGGAATTTCCCAACAGTTCGTTGACGCATGTTTGTGGCACTGCAACGATCCCCGCAGTCTCATGGAGAGGGCACATCACATGCGAAGACTGTTGTACCTGTTATCCGCCTTGGTGTTGGCCATCGCGGGCACGGTGACCGCGAGCATGGTCAGCCCGGCAGTAGCCGCGGCCGATGGTTGCTACACCTGGGAACGGACGCTCCGGGAGGGTATGCGCGGCAGTGACGTGACCGAGCTGCAGATCCGTGTGGCTGGCTGGGTCGCGTCGGGTGAGAACCTGGTGCTCGACGGTGAGTTCGGACAGGCTACTGCTCGGGCGGTGGAGCGGTTCAAGGATGCCTACGGTCTGAACAGTGACGGTGTCGCGGGGCCTGACGTGTTCGAGAAGATCTATGCGTTGCAGGACAATGACTGTACGCCGATTCACTTTGCGTACAGCGAGATGGACGACAACTGCGGCGCGAACAACTTCAACGGCGGCAGGGTGTCCGCGGCGGCCGCGAAGCGGAACACGCTGCGCATGATGTGGCAGTTGGAAGCGATGCGCCACAAGCTGGGCGACCGGTCGATGGTCGTCAGCATCTCGTTCCGGAGCGTGTCCTGTAACGAGTCGGTGAATGGCCATCCGGACAGTAGGCACGTGTACGGACAGGCCACGGACTTCAGCACCGCCAGTGGTCCGACACTGTGTCAGATGTACCACGCGGCCAAGACGTCCGGTTTCGAGGAGATCCTCGGCCCGGGCTACCCGGGCCACAGCACCCACACCCATGTGGCGAACGATCCCATTCGCACGTGGAGCGCACCGAACTGCTGATCGCACCATCGCACGCTTCGCGGGGCCCGGGCCCCGCGAAGCGTGCGCGGTATCTGCTGGACCGCGGGCCTGACCCGATAGCGTCAGGGGCATGGTGTCTCGCCGGACGAAGGGGTGGCTGCTGGTCGCCGGTGTCGCTGTCGTGGGCGGGGCGGTCGGGGTGCTGGCCGGCTTTATGTTCGGCGACCGGCTGGCCGGCGCGGTCACGGGTGTGGTGCTCGTGGTGCTTGGGGTGTTCGGTGCTCGTGGGCGGGTGCTGGTCGACCGTGGGGCCGAGGTCCGGACGGCGTTGCCGGACCAGGTGCTCGGCGGCCGGCTACAGCGTGTCCGTGAGCTGAGGGATCCTGTGTTGCTGGGCGCGCATCCCGCCGCGTGGGACGGGAGTGGCCAGGTGCCGACGTATGTGGCACGCGATGTGGACGACCGGGTCGACGAGGCCGTGCGGGCCGGCGGGTTCGTGTTGTTGTCCGGTGAGTCGACCGCGGGGAAGACGCGCGTGGCCTACGAGGCGATGCGGCGGGTGCTGCCCGATCACCACTTGGTCGCGCCCGTGTCGCGTGAGGCCGTGCGGACGGTGGTGGAGACGGTCGTCGACCAGCGGCGGTGTGTCGTGTGGCTGGACGATGTGGAGCGGTTCTTCGGTGCGCACGGGCTGACCGTGCCGCTGCTGGACCGGATGCTCGCCGCGGACGCCGTGGTCATCGGCACGATTCGCGTCGGTGAGCTGGACCGGTTCGGCGCCCGCCACGAGGCCGACAGCGACGACCGGGACGGCTGGCGGGCGGCCCGCGAGGTGTTGCGGCGGGCCGTCGAGATCCCGCTGCCGAGGCGGTGGAGCGGGCCGGAGCTGGACCGGGCCAGCAGGTCAACCGACCAACGCGTGCGCTCCGCGTTGCGCATGACCGGCACGTTCGGGCTCGCCGAGCTGCTCGCCGACGGGCCGGAGCTGGCACGCGACTGGCAGAACGGGTGGCGGCCAGGTGGCCACCCGCGTGGCGCTTCCCTCGTCGCGGCGGCGGTCGACTGCCGCCGCGCCGGAGTCAGCGACCCGGTGCCGGTCGAGCTGCTCGCCGAACTGGCCGAGCACTACCTCGACGCCCGCGGCGGCGACACCCTGCGCCCGGAAGGCTTGGCCGACGCCACCAGCTGGGCGCGGAAGCCGGCTCGCGGCGCCAGCAGCCTGCTGATCCCCGCCGGCGACGACCGCGTCCTCGCGTTCGACTACCTCATCGACCTCGCGACCGACCCGGTGCCCGTGCCCGTGTGGCTCGGCGTCGTGGCCTGGTGCTCGCCCGAGCAGGCGCTGGGTGTTGGCATCACGGCCCGCCGGATCGCCCGGTTCGAGGTGGCGGAGGCGGCGTTCGAGAAGGCCGCCTCGGCGGACGTGCCTGGTGCGACGGCCGCCCTCGCCGAGGTGATCGGCTCCGGCCATGAGCTGGGGCGGGCGGTCGACCTGGTGACCGAGGCACTGCGGGGCATGAGTCCGGACGATCGGGAGACCTTGCGGCTGCGCGGCATGCTCGCCCGTTTCACCCACAAGAGCGGCAGGACACGCAAGGCCGGCCGGATGTTCGCCGAGCTGCTCACCGACTGCCACGCCCGGCTCGGCCCGGATCACCCCGACACGTTGGAGAACCGGCTGCAGGCGGCCGTCCAGCTCGGCGAGGGCAAGTCACACGACGAGGCCGTGCGTCGGCTCGCCGAACTGGTCGAGGACAACACGCGTGCGCTCGGACCCGACCACCACGAGACGCTGCGGGCCCGGCACCTGCATGCCACCTGGGTGGGCCGGGGTGGTGACCGGTCGTGTGCGTTGGAGCTGTTCACGGCCCTGCTCGCCGACCGGCTGCGGGTGCAGGGCCCCGACCACGCGAACACGCTCAGCACCCGCTTCTACATCGCCGTGTGGACCGACAGCGTGGACCGCACCATCGAGCTGTTCACCGAGCTGCTGCCCGACAGCACCCGGGTGCTGGGTGAGCACCACCCGCACACGTTGTCGATCCGCTTCCGCCTCGGGATCGTGGCTCGCGGCGCCGGCCGGCTCGATCTGGCGGCCGAGCAGTTCGAGATCGTGCGTCGGGAGTGGACGAAACGGTACGGCCCGGACAGTGACCAGGCGTACCGGATCGAGGGCCTCATCGCCGGGCTCGCAACGACGGCATGACAGTGCCACCCCCTAGGTAGAGCCGATTGGGTGCGCCTAGGCACGGCTCAACGGCGGTTGATCACCATCCCCTTGGCCCACACCATTGATCAGTGGTCGACCGACGTTCGGTGTTGCGGTGGGGGACGGCAGGCGTCCTCGGGGCGGTGTTGCCGGTCGGCACCGCCGTGCTCGCCAGCCAGCGACCCCGCCGGACGACCACCCCGGACGCCGCTCCAGTCGGACCGCCCGCGTGGGCGTTCACCCGGCCGCTGCCGATACCGGCGGTGTTGCGCCCGACGTCCACACAGGACGGTGTGGACCACTACGAGATCCGCCAAGCCGTGGGAACCCAGCAGTTCCTGCCCGACACCCCGACCGAGATCTGGGGATACAACGGGACATTCCCCGGCTCGACCATCGAAGCCCGCCGCGGCCGACCGGTGGTGATGACCCATCGCAACGAGCTCACCGTGCCAACCGTGGCGCACCTGCACGGCGGGGTGATCCCACCGGAGGCGGACGGTTATCCGGTGGACTTTCTCACCCCGGCGGCCGACCCGGCACTCGCCGAACACGCCCGCCATGGCGTGGCCGGCATCGCCATCGGTAGCCGCGACTACGTCTACGCCAACGACCAGGCCGCCGCGACGCTGTGGTACCACGACCACCGGATGGAGTTCACCGGCCCGCAGCTGTACATGGGGCTGGCCGGCTTCTACCTCATCCGGGACGACGTCGAGGACGCCCTGCCGCTACCGGGTGGGGAGCGGGACATCCCGCTGATGATCGCCGACCGGCAGGTCGACGAGGACGGATCCCTGTTCTATCCCTGGGAGGACCCCACCAAGCGCACACCAGGGGTTTCCGTGCAGTACCACCACAGCGGCATGGTTTCCGAAACCATCACCGTCAACGGCGTCGCCTGGCCCTTCCTCGAGGTGGACGCCGCGCTGTACCGGTTGCGGTTCCTCAATGCCTCCAACGCCCAGCCCTACCGACTCGAACTCGACCCGCCCCCGCCGGGCGGCAACGGCTTCGTCCAGATCGGCAGCGACGTCGGGCTGCTACCCACACCGGTGGCCTACGACATGTTCGTCATCTCCCCGGGCGAGCGCTACGACATCCTCATCGACTTCTCCCGCTACCGGCCCGGCACCCGGGTCGTGCTGCGCAACAACATCGGCGAGGGCGACGGCGCCCACGTCATGCGCTTCGACATCGCCCGCCGTGCCCGCGACGACGCCAGCATCCCCGACACACTGACCGAAGCCCCGCCCCCGCCGCCACGTACCGAGGGGAGCGCGGATCGCCGGTTCAGCTTCTTCATCGGCCCGCAAGGCGTCCGCGGCCCCGCCATGACCAACGGCCAGATCTTCGATCTCACCCGTATCGACGCCGACCCGATCCTCGGCACCACCGAGATCTGGGACTTCAACGCCGATCCCATCCACCCCGTGCACCTGCATGGCGCCCACTTCCGCATCCTCAAACGCAACGGCCAACCACCCGAACCACAGGACGGTGGCTGGAAGGACACCGTGTTCGTCCCCACCGGTTCGATGCGCCTGGCGGTCACCTTCACGGGACACCGCGGCAAATACGTCTTCCACTGCCACAACCTCGAACACGAGGACGCCGGGATGATGGCCAACATGGAAATCCAGTGACCACCCGCAACAGACCGCGATCCAGACCTCGGCCGGGCGGTGCCAAGACCTACACCGCCCGGCTCTACCAGCGCGCGGCCGCACCCAAACGGAAGCGACGGCGGCTCGTCACTCGGCCACTCCTGACCGCGGTCACGCTGACCGCGGAAATCGGCCACCTCACCGCGGCCCTGATCGAATGGCCGGCCGCGCCTGTCCGCGGCCTGGCCCACATCTTCGCCGCCGCCGTCCTCGGCCTGCTCACCGCGATCATCTACTTCGGACAGTCCCGAGTGGAACTGATGCTCGGAATCGCGGCAACTCTGGCCATTCCGAGCCTCTGGTTCGCCGGTGCGGTGTTCGGCCTCACTCTCTACCAGGACTTCCCGTTGCTCGCCGCCATCGTCGTGTCGACCGTCGAGGTCGGCGCCGCCGGACTACTCGTGGCGGGCCTCCGCCCCGCGCCACCGGCCAGACGCCGACCCCGGACCAGGTGATGTCGTTCTCTTGTGTTCCGGTGGCTACTGTGGGGGGAGGACGTTGTCCTTGTACGCGCCTGTCATGTTTCCGGCTGGGGCGAAGTTCACGGCGATGTAGGTGTCGAACCACTTTCCGTCCGTGCTTTTGCCGTACACGCGGCCCGCGCCGATTTTGGTGCTTCCCTTCCAGACCAGCTGGGTGAAGTGTCCGATCGCCTTGCTCGGTTCGTTCGAGGCAAAGGTCTCATAGTTGTAGTCCTTGATCTCGTCCTACCATCTGCCGGCCGCGTCCGTGGCCGACCCCACGGGGGTGGTCGATACGGACGAGCTCCCCGAGGAGAGGTTCTCTCCGTACCCTCCGGCCCCGTCGTGGACGAGGGCTTCCTTGTCCGCGACATGCTCGGCGCGGGCCTTGGCATAGTCGACGAGCTCCGGGTCGAGTGCTACGGGTGGAACTCCGTGCTTCGCCCGATACTGGTTGATGCTGGCCACCATGGTATTCAGGAAATCCTGATCGGTTTGGTCGGATAATCCAGCTCTCATGCGCTCTTCCTTTCGTTGCAGGCTATCGGTGGTGCCTGGTGATGTCGGCGGGGAATCGTGGGTCGATTTCGTAGTGGGTGGTGTACTGGCTGCTGAAGCCGGTCACGCTGACGGTCTGCCCCACTGCGAGACCGGTGAGGTCGATGGTGGTCTGGGTGTTGACGAAGATCGTGAGCTCGCCCGAGCCGTCGTCGACGAAGAACTTGAACCCGTACGGCAGATCTGACGCCGGTGCCTGGGTGATCGTGGCGACCACCCGCACCAGCCGGCCTTCGGAGCTCTCGTCGACGGCGCCGGTGGCGAGCAGCCGTGGACGGACCTTGAGGCCCTTGCCGCACACGACGACGGCGGCCGGATCAGCGGGAACGAGGATGAGCAACCCGGAGCTGTCACGCAGCGTACCGGTCACCCGCACCTGGGTGCCGGGAGTGATGTTCAGGTCGACCGCGATGCTGACATAGATCCCGGCGCTACGGTCCTGTAGGCCGAAACCCTTGTCGAAGAAGCTGGATTCGAACGCACCCGACGGCGTCGTCGCCACCCCGTCGACCGTGACCACCGTGCCCAGCGGCAGGGTTCGTGCCTGTGCGATGGACACGCGGTGGGACGCCTCCACCGCCTGGGCCGGCGATGCCAGACCTACGGAACCGAGTGCCAACAACGACAGCACCGAAATACCACGCCGCCATGAAGACATAGGACTTCCTTTCGATCAGCCGTAACGGTGTTCGAACGCGGTGAACTTGGCTTCCTGCCGCCATTGCAGGCTGGCTTTCGGACTACTGTCGAGCAGCGCCTGGCAACTGGGGCTGGGGCGGGGTGCGCCCAGCCGGTCCCGGGCGCACGGTGTGGCCGGCCGGAACCTGCCCGGGTCGCGCCACAGCGACGCGCCGTCGAGGAAGGCATGCTCCAGGCTGGTGCGGGCCAGGGCTTTCAGGTCGCGGTAGCGCAGGTGGTAGTCGGTGGTCGCGCGCTGGTACTCGTGGGTGAGGTCGATCCGGGAGACGCCCTCGTCGTCGGTGGACAGCGTGACCGGCACCCGGAACGCGCGGTAGACCGGGAACGGGTGGTCCCGGCCGGAGACCTCGAGGATCTGCTCGTTGCTGGTGAGGTTGACCTCCACCATCACGTTCCGGTCGGCCATGGTGCGCATCAGGCCCGGCCAGTCGTCCTCGCCGAGTACGTCGGTGCCGTGCCCGATCCGCTCGGCCTGACCGGTGAGCACGGCCTCGCGGATGTGGTAGGTCAGTTCCTCCGGCTTGACCAGCCCGGGGACGAGTTCGCCGGCGTGCAGGGTGATGTGCCCGGCGGGGTAGACACCGCGCAGGTACTCCAGCATCCGCATGTGTAGCCGATAGTCCCGAATGGACACCTCGCCTTCCTCCGGCGAGACCAGGTTGAGGGCGACCGTGCGGTGGTCGGCGGTGGCCAGTTCGAAGGCGGACACCAGGTAGGTGAACACCACGTTGGGTGGACTGTTGCGGTTGACCTGCTGGATGTAGCGCAGGGTCACCGCGCATCCCGGCGATGCCGCCGGGGTTCCGCAGCCCAGCAGCGTGCGGTAGCGGCCCTCGTCGGTGGTGATCTCCGTGCCGGCGGTGGCGACGATGCCGGCCGTGGTGCCGCCGGCCAGCACCTGTGCCCGCATCGCGGCGAAGTCCTCGGTGAACGTGACACCTTGGGACAGGGCGAACAGGGCGCCGCCCTGCCGGGTCAGCATCGACTCCATGTATTGCTCGTTCTGCCGGCCGGCGCGGTCCAGCACGTCGGCCAGCAACTCGACCCGGTGCGCGCCGGTGACCGCGCCGAACTTGCCGAACGTGGCGAAGAAGTGGTCATGCCCGGACTCACCCTGTCCCGGCTGGAAACCCTCCATCGACCACGACATCAACACGGCACGATAGAACGCCGGATCCGTCGAGGCGTCCGTCGCGGGACGCTGACCCGCACCACACGGCCCACCCGCCGCGACGAACGTCGTGGTGTCGATGCACATCCCGTCCTGCGCGGCCAGGGAGATCAGCAGCTCGGTCGACGCCGCCCCGGACAGGTGACTGTGCAGATCACCGCCCTTGGGCAACCCCAACAGGAACGACCGCAACCGAGCCGGATCGTGCCGCACCGAGTTCAGATAGCGCTCAACTCCGACCTCGCCGCCCGGATCCGCCTGCGCGGGCGCGGCGACCGCACCCGGCACCACCACGCTCAGGAGGCAGACGGCAAGCAGCGACAACCCGATCCGCACCTTGCCCATGACATTCCTTTCCGGGTACACAATTCACCGCATACCGGCTTAGTGGTCGGCGCTGGAAGTCCTTCGGGGTTGATCGGGCGGCGATGCCCCGAAGGACGCCTTCGGGGCATGGTCGATGTCTCGAAGGCGTCCTTCGAGACGTTCAACGCCCCAAGGGGTCCTTCGGGACACAGCCACCGCCCCGAAAGCGCCCTTCGCGATACCGCCCGCCGCTCCACGCCGGCCAGCGCGGACCGACCCCCGAAGAACTTCCAATGCCGACCACTTAGCTACCGGTGACTTCGAGTGCGGTGCGGACGGCGGACTCGAGGGATCCTTCGATCCAGGAGTGTTTGAGTGAGGCGTGTTCGCCGGCGAAGTGCACGGGGCCTTCCGGCGTGCTGACGGCGGGGTGGACCTCGGTGAGCTGTGCGGGAAGGAACACGGCGGCCTCACCCAGGGCGTAGCGGTTGCGCAGCCAGCTCTGGGTTTGTCCTCGTCCGGTGTAGAAGGCCTCGACCCGGTTGCCGTGGATGGACCGCAGGCCGCGCAGCGCGAACCCGTACCGTTCCTCGTCGTCGAGTGAGTCCCACCGGCTGGCGTCGTCGGCCCAGCTGTAGCTGGCCAGCAGCACGCCGCCCTGGCTGTCGCCGATCTGGTGGGAGGGGTAGTAGACGAATCGGTTCGGCCAGTCGGTCAGTGAGCCGCCGCCGAAGAGGTTGTCGGCGCGGCCCTTGTCGGCGCGGTAGTGCTCGTAGAGCCCGGGCTTGATCGCGTTGAGTTCGCGTCGCCAGTCCTGTTCGGTGAACTCCCACCAGCGTCTGCTGAACTCCAGCAGCACCTTGGTGGCGGAGTCGTAGTGCAGTTCGATGATCGCGCGCCGCTTGGGGTAGGACATCAGGGGTTCGACGGCGACGTGCCGCAGCGCGGTGAACGGGATGGTCACGATGGCGACGTCCGCGGTGAACGTCTCGGTCCTGGGGTTCGGGGTGCCCGAGTCCGCGTCGTCGCCGCCGCGTTCGCTCGTGGTCTCCACCCACACCCGGGGTCCGTTGCGGCTCACATGCGTGCATGACGAACAGTCCCGCTCGGGATCCCAGTACTCCATCCGGATCATCCTGCGGTTCATGCGGATCTCGTCGCGGAGCTCCGGCAGCAACGCGTAGGGCAGTTGTGCCGAGCCTCCTTCGATCTCCCAGTAGGTGGCGCCAGGGCTGATGAAGCTGCGGCCGAGGAAGCTGTGCATGAACGACAGCGGCGCGCGGGAGGTGAGGTTCTCCAGTGTGCCGATGGCATCGACGGCCCCGGTCGGTAGGCCGGCCCGGTCGGTCAGGAAGTTCGCCATCGACAGGCTGTCGTGGTCGTAGATCAGGCGGGCCCAGCCGTCGATCCACTCCGGCACCGGCTTGTTGACCCGCACCCCGGACGCGTCGCGGTAGGAGAAGTAGTCGTACACCGGTTGCAGCGCGGCATCGAGCACCTGCCCCGCGGTTTGTCCCGCGGTGAAACCGAACCCGCTGTTGATCTCCCTCGGGTCGCCGGCGTAGTCCGCGCGGCGGGTGCGTAGTCCGTTCGCCGCGATCCAGGTGCGGTTGGTCTGGTTCGGGGCGCGGAAATCGGTGTCCGCGGGACCGTTGCGCCACACCTCGCCGGTGAACGACCTGTAGGTCACTGCGGGCACCGGTGCGTTCTGGTTGCCGGTGGCCGGATCCACGTCCACGTTGTAGAACAGCCGGCGCCGCAGACCGAGCTTGTCCACCAGCGCCACCGTCATCGGGAAGAAGTCCGGCAACCGCATGGCACCGGCCTCCGCGTACAACCCTGCGTCACGGAACGGCGGCCGCGGACTTTCCGGGCCCTGTCGGAACGTCTTGATCCGTCCGCCGATGCGGTTGCCGTTCGCTTCGATGATCGTCACGTGGTGGCCGGCCCGCTTGAGCAACGCCCCCGCCACGAGGCCGGCGATCCCCGCCCCCACGATCAGCACCCGTTTCGGCCGGGTCGCCCTCGGCAGCCCCTGGTCGATCAGAACCTTGAGGTACCGCAACTTCAGGTCCTCGCCGTCCGGGCCGACCAGGAGCAGATCCCGCGCCAGCCGCTGGCACGTCTCCCACCGAGCGGCGTCACGCGCGGGCGCCGCCTCCGCCCGGCCCGGGACCAACAACGGAACACTCGCCACCGCACCCGCACCGGCAAGGAACGAGCGCCTGCGCACTGGATTACCTGACACATCGCCACGATGAGCATCCATGTTCGAAGCGTCGCCGGAACGCACCCGAGCGTGTCCAACAAATAGGCAACTCACGGAGAGTTCAGCCATTCAGACCACGCATTACCGCCCCGCGCAACGGTATCCACTCATCGGAGTATTGCGGGTGACTGTCAGCAAGCGTAGCGTCAGCTGCGACGCGCAGGGGTTACGGAATTCGCCCTGACGCGATCTTGCATATCAATTCTGCACATCCCACTTATCTGTCGAAGACTCGAATCCGCTGGGGCGGGTACCGGTCAGCGCGATGGAGATGCCGCGGCGGTGGCGCGTTCCTCGGCCGCCTTGGCGCGGCGGAGATCGAGGGCCGCGGCGATGACCGTCTTCTGGACCTCCGTGGTGCCCTCGTAGATTCGCAACGCCCGAACCTGGCGGTACAGGCGCTCGGGGACGCTGTCGCGGACCAGGCCGGCCGCGCCGAAGATCTGTACGGCGGCGTCGACGATCTCCTGTGCCGACTCGGTGGCGTGGACCTTGGCGATGCTGGAGTGCTTCGAGAAGCGGCGGCTGCCGTTGTCGGTCTCCCACGCCGCCCTGGCCACCAGCAGGGCGGCGGCGTTGAGCTTGATCTCCATGTCGGCGAACGTCGTCCTGATCGTGGGGAGGTCGAACAGCTTGCCTTCGCCCATGGGACGGTTCCTGGCCCAGGAGAGCGCCGCGTCGGCGGCCCGGCGGGCGTAGCCGACGGCAGCCGCCCCGACCGTCATGCGGAAGCGGTCCAGCATGTCCATGGCCACCACGAAACCCTGGCCCGGACGGCCGAGCACGCGGTCCGCGGGCACATAACAGTCCTCGAAGGACAGATGCGAGAACGCCCTCGGGGAGATGGCGGCGATGCGCTCCCGCACCCGCAGGCCCGGCGCGTCACCGGGTACCAGGAACGCGGTCAGGCCGAGCGCGCCCGGGCCCTCCCCGGTCCGCGCGATCACGCACAGCACGTCGGCGATGCTGCCGTGGGCGATCCACGCCTTGTCGCCGGTCAGCCGGTACCCGTCGCCGTCGCGGTCGGCGCGCAGTTCCAGGCCGGCGATGTCCGAGCCACGGTCCTTTTCGGACAGTGCGAACGAGGCGACCACCGTGCCCTTCGCCATTCCCGGAAGGTACCGGCGTTTCTGTTCGGCGCTGCCGAAGCGCATGATCGGGCGGGCGGCCAGCGTGTGCACGGCGAAGCAGTTGTCCAGGGTGTCGTCGGTATATGCGAACGCCTCGCGGCCCAGGCACAGCGACCGGAAGTCGCCCGCCGCCTGGTCGGTGTCCGGGTCGAGGAAGCCGAACCAGCCGTCATCGCCGAGCGCGCGCAGGACCCGCCGGACGGCCTGCTCCCGGAACGGGTCCTGCTCGGACGGAATGTCCCACAAGTGGCCGTTGGTGCCACACCACTGGTCGATCCGTTCGGCGAACGCCACGTGTCGCGGCTCGTAGAACGGCAGCCCGAGGATCTCGCGGTCGAACGACACGGTCATCAGATCACCAACTCGTCGGTGGCGGCGGAGGCGGAAGAAGAAGGGGCATCGGCGCCGGTCAGCTCGGCCATCAGCTGCGGCTCGGCGAAGTACGCGAAGGAGGCGTAGCCCCGCCAGATCCGGCGCCATTCTCCGTCTACAGTGGATGGACCGATATCGCTGCGGACATCGTCCAGGTAGGTCACGATCGCGTCGACGGCCTGGCGGGAGTGCCCGGCGGAGAAGTTGTCGATCGTCAGGTGCGCCTCCTCGTACGCGGTGTCGAAACCGTGGTGGCGCAACCGTTGGATCTCGTTCATCCGCATCTCCCCGAGCCCGTACATCTCGATGCCGAGGTTGTAACCGAGGATCTCGTTGTAGAACGTGTCCGGGAACAGCGACATGCTCAGCTGATGGTTCGCCGACTCGTACTGCCGGTGGCTCTCCGAGAGCTGGTCCTGCCCGCGGAACGCCTCCTCCCGGATGTGCGGCAACACGAAACCCATGCTGGCCAACACCTGGTAGATCAGGGTCAGGTGGTTCTTGTGCAGCTCGCCGCGACCCATCTCGTCGACGTAGATCGAGAACAGCAGACCGTCGCTGCGCCGCCGGTACCGGCCCACGTTGCCGATCCGGTGCGCCCAGGTGCCGTCGATCATGTTGCCCAGCGCGAGGTCCGCCTGCCCGAAGCGGACCTCGTCGCGGTCGGGGATCCCGGCCAGCGGACGGTACGGCTCGACGAGCTTCTCCCAGTAGATTCGGTCGACCCGCGCGTTCAACGCCTCGGGGGAGTAGTCGAACCAGCTCGCGTCGGTGTACCGGCCACGCGCGCCGTGGGTGAACATGACCTCCGCCTCGATGAAGCCGCGGATCGCGCGCTGCTTGGCCAACGGCAGCAGGTTCGCGAAGTGCTCGACGTTCACCAGCCGGTACAGCAGCTCCCGCTCGTCGCCCGGTGCCGGCTCGGCGTAGCGCAGGTCGGCTGGTTCTGCCGCGGTGACCGCTGCATCCCACCGCGCGGCCTCGCCGTCGCCGACCCGGTTGACGTCGATCTCGATCGGTGACCGGTCACCGGACTGGGCCAGCTGCACCCAGGCGGTGAGGGTCTCGGCCTCCTCGGCGTCGAAGATGCCGAACATCGGCCCGCCGAACCGCAGTGCGTCGAGCAACCGGCAACCACCCGCGGGCAGCGGCTTGACCTGCCGGGAGCGGCGCAACTCGTCGAGGAACCGGCCGAGGTCGAGGTCGGGGTCGGCGAGGGACTCGGTGAGCCGCGTGCCGCGGATGGTGACGCTGCCGTGGTGGCGCCCGGCGAACGGGGCGTGCCGGGCGATGACCTCCGCCACCCGGGAGTGCAGCGACCGTCCCTTGTGGAACTCCGCCAGCTCCACGAGCAACCGCACCTGCGCCAGTTCCAGCTCCACGGTGCGGGTGATGGCCGCGTGCAGCCGCGCCCGCTCGGCCGGCCCGCGCACGGAGTCGCGGGTCATCGACAGGTACCCGGCCAGCGACTCGCGCAGCTCCGGCTCGGACAGCGTGGCCGGCAGGCCGGCGAGCGTGTCGTCGACCCCCAGCGCATGGAAGGCGTAATGCACACCCACGACCTCCGGCAGGAAGCTCGCGGCGAGCCGGGACAACGCGAGGTAGAAGCAGGCGTGCCAGGTGGTGAGCGGCCGGGTCCTGGCCGCCGTGAGGAAGGCCTCGGCGGTCACCTCCGGCAGGAAGACCCCGCCCGCCTCGAGCGCGCGCCGCCGGAGGTGGTGCACCGAGCGCTGCGGGTTGCCCTCGCCCTTGAGCGCGAAGTGGTCGCGCAGCAGGCGGTTGACGATCACCGCCGGCTGGGTGGCGGGAGCGGACACCGTGTCCAGCCAGCAGCCGGAGACCTGGCCGAGCACCGCCCGTTCCCGCACGGCGGCCGTGTGCTGCTCGTGCCGGGACAGGGTGTCGAGCAGGTGGTGGATCTCCGCGCGGGCCGCGGCTACCCGCTCGACCATGACCTCGGCGGTGGCGGCACCGTCCCCGTCGGCGGGGAGTGCGGCGTGCAGGATGCGACGGGCGGCCAGCAGCACCGCCTCGGACTCCTGGTCGCGGACGAGCCTGCGGAACACCGCGTCCGGGCCACCGGCGAGGATCGCGTCCGCCTGCTCCCTGGCGCCGGGACTGAACTCGAACCCGGTCAGTGCCGAGGACGTGGTGCGGTCCGGAAGTTCCATGACTACCTCCCGTCACTGGCCGTTCGGTCGACCGCGCAGCAGCACACCTGCTCGCGATCCGGGCACGCTCGCCGCGAGCAGGTGGTGGTCGCCTTCCCGCAGCTGCCCGGCGGCCTCGCGGTCGACCAGGTTGATCAGCGGATCGGCGGCGAAGCAGTGCCCGATTCGGGTGATGTTGTCGACGTAGAGCTGGCTCGCGGCGAAGCCGGCCTGCATCTCCTTGAGATAGACGACCGGCTTGTACACGTTGGTGTGCATGAGCGCGGCGACGTCGGTGAGCTCCAGGTCGAACGGCTTGAGCAGCTGT
Source organism: uncultured Actinomycetota bacterium (assembly GCA_963826035.1). Lineage (GTDB taxonomy): Bacteria > Actinomycetota > Actinomycetes > Mycobacteriales > Pseudonocardiaceae > Actinophytocola. The sequence goes on from CAWGVZ010000015.1 coordinate 903,729, forward strand.
TCGTTGACCCGGGTGGCGAGCTCGGGGTTGATCTCGTTCGACCAGTCCAGCTCCGCGGCCCGGTTGGCCGAGGCGCAGGCCAGCAGCTCGTAGCCGTCCGGGTGGTCGTCGGTGACCAGGCAACTCGCCGCGCCATCGCTGAACAGGGCGAACTTGTCCATCCGGGTGGTCTCGTCCCGCACCCGGTCGGTGGTGACCACCAGCACGCGCCGGTGCCGTCCACTTCGGACGAACGCGTCGGCCACCTGCAGGCCGGCCAGCAGGTTCGTGCACCGGTTGAGGCCGAGGCCGAGGAAGTCCGCGTCGGCGATGCCGAGCCCGGCGAGGATGCGCTCCACGAACGCCCCGTGCACGCCGGTGCCCACCGGGAACCCGGTCGAGCACAGCACGACCGAGTCGACGGCCGCCGGATCGAGGCCGGCGGCGGACAGGGTCACCGCCCCGCACTCCACGGCCAGCTCCTCGATGCTCCGTTCGGTGCGGCGGATCGTGCCCCAGCCCCACAGGCTCGCCTTCGGCTTCATCCGGAACTCGGCGACCCGCTCGGCGAACCCGGCGATCGAGGTGTGGTCCTCGACCAGCTCGCCCAGCACGTAGTGGGGTGCGGTCAGGGTGACGGTGGGCACGGCTAGATCACTTCGACGTGGTCGGCGGACGGGGCGGACTCGCGGCGCAGCGCGTCGCTGAGCACGTCGGTGACCGAGGCGGGCCGGTCGGTGAAGTAGAAGTGCCCGCCCTCCCGCCAGTGGTACTCCGGCACGGTGGTGACCTCCTGCTCCCACGGGTGCAGCACGCCGCCGCTCACCCGCCAGTCGTCGGCGCCGTTGACCAGTGACACCGGGATCTGCAGCGGGTCGGCCGCCCGGTAGCGGTAGCCGGCGAACAGCCGCACGTCCGCGCGCAGCCCGGGCAGCAGCAGCTCGGCCAGCTCGGGGTCCTCGACGATCTCCGGTGCGAGGCCCTCGTGCTTGGCGGTCGCCTCGACGAACTCGTCCCACGGCAGGCCGGCCGCCCAGACGATGTACTCGGTCGGCAGCAGAGAAGGCGCGGCGCAGCCGGACACCACGAGGTGGCGGACCGCCGGGTGGTCGCGCAGCCGCCGGGCCACCTCGAAGGCCACGAGGCCGCCGAGGCTGTGACCGACCAGGCAGATCGAGGACTCGCGGAGGCCGCGGACCGCCTCGGCGGCGCCGTCGGCCAGCTCGTCCAGGTTCGCGGACGGCGGCTCGGCGAAGCGGGTCGCCCGCCCCGGCAAGCAGACCGCGAGTACGGTCGCCGCCGAGCCCAGCTCCCGTTGCCAGGCCAGGTAGGCGCGCGGGTCGCCGCCGGCGTGCGGGAAGCACACCACGGCGGGGGTGTCCGGCCGCCCCTCACCGTCGGTCAAGAACCATCCGGTCATCGCCGGACACCGGCTTCGGGGGGCGTCGACACCCGGTCCCGCTTCCGCGAGACGCCGACACCGGCGAGGCAGAGCACACCGCCGGCGATCGCCAACCAGGTGGGCACCTCGCCGAGTAGGACCCAGGACATGGCGATGGCCAGTACCGGCACCAGGAACGTGGTGATGCCCATGGTGCTCGCGGGTGTGCGGGCCAGAGCGTAGGCCCAGGTGGAGAACGCCACCGCGGTGGGGAACACGCCCAGGTACACCACGTTGAGGATCGCGGCGGGCTCCGCGGCGGCGACATCGCTGATCAGACTGCCGGTGAACGGCAGGCAGGCGATCGTCCCGACCACGCAACCGAATGTGGTCACCTGGGCCGCGGACGCCTTGCGCAGCGCGGGTTTCTGCAGCAGCACCCCGCCCGCGGCGGCCACCGCCGCCAGGACACACAGGAGCACGCCACCGAGGGAGTCGTCGGTGCTGCCGGACACGGACAGTCCGATGAGGAGGGTACCGGCCACGGCGACGCCCAGTCCGGCGACGAGGTGGCGGGAGACCCGCTCGCCGAGCAGTGTCCCGCTGAGCGCGGCGACCAGGATCGGTGCCACGCCGACGAGCATCGCGGCGGTGCCGGCGTCCACTTCCTCCTCGCCCCAGTTCAGCCCGACCTGGTAGAGCGCGAACCAGAGCACACCGGAGCCGACGATGGCGGGCCAGGCCGAGCGCGGCGGCAGACCTTCCTTGCGCAGCAACAGGATCGTGACCAGCACCGCCGAGGCGACCAGCAGCCGGCCGAGGGCGAGCGCGCCCGAGGAGAAGTGCGGTGCCGCGGCGCGGATGCCGACGAACGCCGAGGCCCAGAGCAGCATGGTCACGCCGATGGCCACGAGGGCCCACGGCGGCCCGCCGGTCTCCTTCGCGGATGTCTGGCTCATGTGGACGGATCCCCACTCCAGTGCCGTTGGTCGGGTCAGGCTAGCCCGCGCCGCCACCGATCCCCGGTGTTCGCGCTGGCAGGAAGCTGTCAGCGCGGTGGCGGCTGGCAGCTTCCTGCAACAGCCCGCGACGGGGTCGAGAGCACCGTTCGGCGACGTAGACTCCAGCGACTCCAGCCCCTAACGGCGAAGGAGGTCGACGACTGTGACCTCGACCCTCGAGTCCCGAAAGCAGGAGATCCGCCGGATCGTCTGCGAGACCTTGGAGATCGACCCCGACGAGCTGACCGACACCAGTTCGTTCCGCGATGACCACGACGCCGACTCGCTGCGTGCCATCGAGATCGTGGCCGCGCTCGAGGAGGAGTTGGGCATCAAGATCGACCAGAGCGAGCTGAGCCGAATGGTCGACCTCGCCGGCGTGTACGCCGTGGTGTCCGAGGCGTACGACCGGACGTGAGCACCGCAGCGCCCCGCCGCCGCGTCGTGGTCACCGGCCTCGGGGCGGTCACCGCCATCGGCATCGGCGCGGACGAGTACGCGGCCGGGCTGCGCGCCGGCCGTGACCCGGCGCGACCGGTGAGCTCGCCCGCGCTCAAGGACTTCGGCCACGCCAACGCCTGCGAGGTCACCGACTTCGACCCCGCGCGGTGGATTCGGACCCTCGACCCGGCCGAGCTGGGCCTGGCGGCGCGGTTCGGGCTCGCCGCCGCGCGGATGGCGGTCGCCGGCATTCCCCCCGACGTCCTGCGCGGGCGGCCGGGCGTGGTCGCCATGGGCACGGCCTACGGTGAGGCGTCGACCGACCTGGACCGGTTGGTGGAACAGGAGATCACCCGCGGACCGGCCGGGATGGACCCCGAGCTCGCCCGGCGGGTGAACGCGGGCCGGCTGGCGACGACCATCGCCCACGAGCTGGGGCTGTCCGACACCGAGGCGGTGACCGTGCCGACCGCGTGCTCGGCCGGCAACTACGCGACCGGCTACGGCGTGGACGCCATCCGGGCCGGCGACGCCGACTTCGCCCTCTGCGGCGGCGCGGACGCGTTGTGCCGCAAGACGATGGCCGGCTTCACCAGGCTGGGCGCGATGGCCCCGGACCGCTGCCGGCCGTTCGACCGCGACCGCGCGGGCATGCTCGCCGGCGAGGGCTCGGGCGTGCTGCTGCTGGAGGAGCTGGAGCACGCGCTGCACCGCGGCGCGCGCATCCACGCCGAGGTGCTCGGCTACGGCCTCAGCTGCGACGCCGCACACCCGGTGGCTCCCGCCGAGGAGGGTGTGGCCCGGTCCATGCGGCTGGCGCTGCGGGACGCGGGTGTCGAGCCGGCGGAGGTCGAGCTGGTCTCCGCGCACGGAACGGCGACCCAGGCCAACGACCTCACCGAGGCGCGCGCGATCCACGCCGTGTTCGGCGGATCCCCACCGCGGACCGTGGGGATCAAGTCGATGATCGGCCACTCCCTCGGTGCGTCGGCCGCGCTGGGCGCGGTGGCCTGCGTACTGGCCATCACGGGCGGGTTCGTGCCACCCACGATCAACCACCGCGAGACCGACCCCGAGTGCGACCTCGACTGCGTGCCCAACACGGCGGTCGAAGCGGACCTGCGAGTGGTGCAGAACAACGCGCTGGCCTTCGGCGGCAACAACGCCGTCGTCCTCTTCGGACGGTACGCATGACGGTCATCTCGGCGTGGTCGGCGGTCTCGGCGTACGGGATCGGCGCGCCCGCGTTCAGCGCCGGCCTGCGTGACCGGCCGGACACGGTATCCACAGTGGACGACTGGTCCGCGTGCGTGGTCCCCGGGTTCGACGCTCGAGAGCTGCTCGGCATGAAGGGCACGCGGTCGATGGACCGGGTTTCCGCGCTCGCCGTGCTGACGTCGGGCCACCTCGCCGAAGGTTCATCGGGCGAGGACGCCGGCCTGGTGCTCGGCGTGAACAACGGCAGCGTACAGAGCATGGTGGAGCTCACCCGGGACTCGATGCTCAAGGCACGGCCCGAGTTCGTGAAGCCGGCGCAGTTTCCCAACACGCTCATGAACGCCGCCGCCGCGCAGTGCGCCATCTGGCACCAGCTGCGCGGTCCGAACGCGACGGTCGCCGCCGGACGCACCTCGGGGCTGATCGCCCTGCGTTACGCGAGCCGGATGCAGCGTGCCGGACGGGCCGAGGCCGTCCTGTGCGGAGCAGCCGAGGAGTTCTCCCCGGCCAGGGCCTGGTTCGCACACCACGCCGAGCCCGACGGTTCACCGCTGGGGGAGGGCTGCGCGATGCTGCTGCTCGAACCACCGGGCCGCCCGGCGCGACACGGGCGCACCGAGCTGGCGGAGCTGCTCGGCTGTGCGTTCGCGGTGTTCCGCGACCCGGCCGAAGCGGGCCCCGCGCTCGCCGGCTGCGTGCGCCGCGTCCTCCCCGACGGGGAGCCGGTCTGGGCACACGCCGCCGCGCACGACCCCGTGCTGTCCGATGTGGACCCCGCACCGGACGTACCGGTGCGGCTGCCGATGACCGAGCTGCTCGGTGACACCCACGCCGCCTCCGCCGCGCTCGGCGTCGCTGCCGTGCTGGCACTGGCCGCGACCGACCCGGCGGCGGCCGGTCGGACCGCGCTGGTGACCGCGACCGATCGGGACGGCACGGTCGGCGCCGCGTTGCTGCGCCTGGCGGGGACCGGATGACCGAACCGTACGTGCTCCGCGCACCCGTCGCGATCACCCGGACCGGGACCACGGTGACCGCCGTGCAGGCGGTCCGCGCCGACGAACCGGTGTTCGCCGGCCACTACCCGGCTTTCCCGGTGCTGCCCGGCGTCGGCGTGGTGGAGTGCGTACAGCGGGCCGCGCAGGCGAGCCTACCGGCGCACGGTCTGGTGCTGGCCGCCGTCGACTCGGCCCGCTTCCTCGGTCCGGTCCGGCCCGGCGCCGAGCTGACCGCCGAGCTGACCTGGTCGGCCGACGGTCCGGTGTGGACCTGCCGGGCCGAGGTCCACGCGGCCGGCGGACGGGTCGCCACGGTCCGCCTGCGATACTCCCCGGACCCGCCGGAGCCCGAGGCGGCCGACCCCGCGGAACCCGGCGCGCGGCTGGGCCGGAACGAGATCACCGGCCTGATCCCGCACCGGTCGCCGCTGCTGCTGCTCGACGAGGTCACCGGGCTGGAGCCGGGAACCCGGCTCGTCGCCACCCACCACCGCGCGGAGTGGAGTGTGCCCCTGCTGGTCGAGTCCTGGTGCCAGGCCGCGGGTGTGCTGACCGTGCACGGCGCGGGCCCCGACCCGCGCCGGGTGCTCCTGCTGGGCGCCCTGCTGGGCGCGGAGCTGGTCGGCCCGGTGCCACCCGGGGCGACGGTTGAGCATCGGGTCCGGCGCGACCGCGCCGACCCCGGTGCCACGGTCCTCAGCGGACAGTCATGTGTGGACGGACGGGTGGTGATGCGGGTGCGCCGGGTGGTGGTGGCCGTGCGGGAGGAGATCCGATGACGGAACACGGGGTAGCGCTGGTGACCGGGGGTTCCCGGGGCATCGGTCGCGCGGTGGTGCTGCGCCTGGCCCAGGACGGGTACGACGTGGCGTTCTGCTACCGGTCGCAGGCCGACGCCGCCCGCGACCTGGCCAAGGAGGCGGCGGAACACGGTGTCCGCGTGACGGCCGCGCAGGTCGACGTCACCAACCAGGACGCCGTCGGGGAGTGGGTCACCGAGACCCAGCGCGAGCTCGGCCCGGTGGCCACGGTCGTCACCTCCGCCGGGGTGCTCGCGGACAAGCCGCTGGTGATGATGGGCGGCCAGGACTGGAACCGCGTGGTCGACACCAGCCTGGGCGGTACGTTCCATGTCTGCCGGGCGGCCGTGTTCGAGATGATGAAGCGCAAGGCGGGCTGCGTGGTCACGATCTCCTCGATCGCCGGCGTGCACGGCAACGCGGGCCAGACCAACTACTCCGCCGCCAAGGCAGGCGTCATAGGCTTCACCCGCGCGCTGGCCAAGGAGGTTGGCCGCTACGGCATCCGGGCCAACGTCGTCGCCCCCGGGTACATCGACACGGCCATGACCGACGGCATGGACGCCGGCGCGCTGGACCGTGCCACGCAACGCGTCCCGCTCGGCCGGCTCGGCCGTCCCGAGGAGGTCGCCGAGGTGGTCGCTTTCCTGGCCTCGGACCGGGCCTCCTACATCAGCGGCGCGGTGTTGCAAGTGGACGGTGCGTTCGGCTGAGCCGGGAGCAGCCGCAGCTCCGCCGCCCGCACACCGGCCTGGAACCGGGACGCCGCACCCATGTCCCGCAGGATCTCCGCCACGTGTCGTCGGTAGGTCCGCACCGACAGACCGAGTTTGCGCGCGGCGGCGTCGTCCTTGTGGCCCGCGTTGAGGCAGTCCAGGATGGCTCGCGTCAGCGGTCCGCCCGACGGCACCTGGTGGCCGACCGCGGGCCGGTCCAGTGCCGGTAGTGCCGACCGCCAGGTGCTCGTGAACAACGCACGCAACGTGTGCAGGATCGACGGGGCGTAGGCGACCGTCGCGGGTGCCGGGCCGTCGGGGTCCGGCCGCACCAGCGCCACCCGGTCGTCGACCATCAGCAGCTCCGGCAGCGGGGACTCGCTCACCCTGGCCTCGATGCCGTTCGCCACGGCGTGTTCGACGAACTCGGCGCCGTCCTCGGTCAGCATGGTGTCCGGTGCGCAGAGCATCCGGACCGCGATCCCGCGCGGGGGCAGCGTGCCCATCTCGGCCAGCGCCAGCCGGGACCGGTAGCGGACCGGCGACGGCACGCAGATCAACTCGGTGCGGGTCAGCGCCACCAGTCGTCGCACGGTCGTCGACACGGTGTCCTCGTCCGCCGGCAGCTCCACGATCGGCGGCGAGGTGGCCAGCCTGCGGTGGTTGGAGATCGCCGCGTCGACCAGTGCCCTGGCGGAGAGCAACGCCCGCTCGACGTCGTCACCGGTGGTGTCACCCGGTTCGGTGGACGGGATGGTCAGTGTCATACGCCCTCCCTAACCCGGTACGCCCGCGCGCAGCGAGAAGCGCTCGACCGGTGAGCCGGCGGCGCCGTCCCCTGGCCGTACGTACAGCTCGCCGCGGGCCGGCAGCAGCACCACGGTCGCCACGGTGCGCTCCACCGTGACGTCCCCTGTGGACGGAACCCGGATCGGCGGTTCGGCCAGCAGTGCGAGGTGCTCACCGGCCCCGGCGCCGGCCGGCAGCGCGGCCAGCCGCTCCCGGCACGCGTCCAGCCTGCGGGTCGAGGAGTTCCGCGCGAACACGTTCAGCTCGTCGTGCGGTACGAGGTCCGCGTGCAGGTAGTGGTTGGTGTGCGCCAACCACGGGGTCGAAGCGGTACCGCGCACGACCCGGTGCTCACCTTCCAGCACCTCCACGTACGCCGCCCGTTCCGGGTCGCACAGCATGACCGAGCGGGAGCTGGCCAGTGGCAGGCCGCGCAGCACCGCTATCGCCTCGTCCACGTCGTGCGCGGTGTCCAGCAGGTGCCGGATCGCCAGGTACGGTGGCACACCCGCCCGCCACCCGCCGCCCAGCACCAGGTTCAGCCCGACCGCCAGACCGTCGGAGTTCACCCCGAGGTAGCCGAGCAGCCCGGCGAAGCTGAGCACGAGTGACCGCCGCGACGACCCGAGGTCCAGCACGGCGATCTGGTCGTCGAGGCCGCCGTTGAGGTCGACGGTCTGCGCCAGCGCCGGGTCGTCGCCGAGCCACGCGTAGGTGGTGCAGTCGCCGGCCGGCCGGATCCGCCGGTACCCGAGGACCTCGCGGCGCAGCTGCAGCAGCAACGCCTCCTCGTCGGTGAGCCCGGCCCCGGCCGCCAGCCCCCGGACCTCCTCGGCGAGGTCCGGGGTGGCCGAGGAGATCACCTCGCCGTGCGCCCGGATCACCGGTCGCAGCGCCGCCAGCGGGACCGCCGGCTGCCGGAGCCGGTCGAGCCGGCACAACCCGTCGCCGACGAACGCCCGCAGTGCGTCCGCCCGAGCCGCGCCGTGCGCACGGCCGAGCTCGAACGGCTCGCCCTCGGCCCGCACGAACGCGGTCGCACGGGTGCTCATGCTGTGACACCTGCCTCGCTCCGCTCGGCGTGCCAGGCATTCGCACGAAGCAAAGTGGTTGCGTTGACCTGTCGGCTCATGCTGTGACACCTGCCTCGCTCCGCTCGGCGTGCCAGGCATTCGCACGAAGCAAAGTGGTTGCGTTGACCTGTCGGCTCATGCCGGCGCTCGTACCCCGGCCCGCACTTTCGGCCCGGCCTCGAGCTGCCGCTTCACCTCCGGCCACTCGGCGCTCAGCACGCTGTAGAAGACCGCGTCCCGGCGCCGGCCGCCCGGCATGTAGTTGAAGCTGCGCAGGGTGCCCTCCTCGGTCGCGCCGATGTTGCGCAGCGCGTGGCGGGCCTGCTCGTTGAGCTGGTCGGTCTTGAACTCGACCCGTTCCGCGCCGAGTCGCTCGAACGCGTGCTCCATCAGCAGGTACTTCGCCCAGCGGTTCAGGCCCCGGCCGCGGAAGTCCGCACCCAGCCAGGACCAGCCGATCTCGATCCGGGCGTCGGCCTCGGCGAGGTTGCCGTAGCTCATGCTGCCGGCGACCCGGCCCGACTCCCTGTCGGTGATCACGAACACCACGCGACGACCGGCCTCGTAGTCGGCGAGAGAGGCCTCGAACCACGCGTGGTAGTCCTCGTCGGTCTCCACCAACGACACGAAGTAGCGCCAGATCCCCGGGTCCATGGCGACCGCGTGCAGCCCGTCCCGGTCCGCCGACGAGATCGGCCGCAGCAGCAGCACCTCGTTCTCCAAAGTGGACGGTGCGTTCTCGGCCCAGCTCATCGTGGTGACCCCTCTCCGATCGGTTGCGCGTGTCGCGCCAGCGCCGCGACCACGTCGTCGAGCGTGCGCATGGCGGCGAGGTCCTGCTCGGTGAAGTGCGATACCGACACCCCGGTCCGCTCACAGACATCGGTCATGAACAGCACCTTGTTCAGCGAGGTCAACCCGTACTCCCGGACCATGTCCCGGTCGGGGGCGAGGTCATCGGGCGCGACGTCGTCGAGGACCAGCGCCAGGCTCTCCCGCGCCGCCCGATCGAGGTCCGCCCGCACCGTCGTCTCACCCGGCATGAATTCCTCCCGTGCTGTCGGCGATCTCCGCCCGGTAACGCGCCATTATCCGGTTGCGGCGCGGTTTGAACTGCGAGGTGAGCGTGTCGTCGTCCACACTGAACCGCGGGCTGGCCACAACCACCTTGCGGAGCTGCTCGTCCCGGCCGAACGCGGCGTTGGTACGCGCCAACTGCTCGGCGATGGCCGGCTCGTCGGCCGGCTCGGCCGCGGGCGACACCACCGCCACCAGGTGCGCCCGGTCGGCGCTGAGCACCACGCACTCCTCGATCGCCGGGCTGGTCTTCAGGTGCTCCTCGATCGGCCGGACCACGACCTTCTTCGCGTTGTCCAGAACGATCACGTCGTCGGCCCGGCCGCGGACGTAGAGGAACCCGTCCTCGTCGAAGTGGCCGAGGTCGCCGGTGCGGACCACCCCACCGGGACCGAACACCCGCTCCGAGTCGCCGGGCGCGGCGTAGGCGTAGCGGGTGTTCACCGGGTGCTCGCCGCGCACGCTGATCACGCCGTCCGCGTCGATGAGCACCTCCTTGCCCGGCAACACCTTCCCCACGCTGCCCACGCGGTGCGCACCGGGGTGGTTCTTGGTCACGATGCACGTCTCGTTGAGCCCGTAACCCTCGTAGATCGGCAGGCCGGCCTCGGTGAAGAACTGCAGCACGGCGGCGCTGGCCGGCGCGGAGCCGGTCCACAGGTACCGGATACGGTCGCCGAACACCACCCGGGCGGCCTCGGTCAGCGGAGCATCGCGTGCCTTGGCCCGGACCTGCTTCATGGCGGTCTCGAAGAACGCGGGCACACCCATCACCACGGTCGGCCGCGTCCGTCCCAACGCGACGAATGCCGCCTCGTAGGTGCTGACCGTGACGTCGTGTCCGAACACCAGCGCCGAGTACACCCAGTATCGTTGCTGCAGCAGCGACAGCGGCAGGAACACGAACAGGTCGTCGTCCGCGCCGTGGTGGAACATCTCCTGTACCGCCCGCAGGGACGAGTCGATGCTGCCGACGGTCGCGGCGAGGCCCTTGGGGCGCCCGGTGCTGCCGGAGGTGAACTTCAGCGTGGTCACCTCGTCCGGGGCATAGGTCACCGGCTCTATGTCCGGTGTGGACGGTGTGGCCTGTGTGGCCGCCATCGCGCGCACCGCGGCCATCGGCAGCACACCGGGCTCGCCCGCGGGCTCGTCGGTGAACACCAGCCGCAGCTCGTAGTCGGCCGCCAGCGCACTGCCGGGCTTCACACTGCCGGGCTCGAACCCGGCGCTGACCGCCTTGAGCCGCAACGCGGCCAGGTCCAGCAGCACCCATTCCAGGCAGTTCCGCGCGACCACGCCGATCCGGTCGCCCGGCCCGATCCCGCGCTCCCGCAGGCCTGCCGCCACGCGGCCGGCCATCGCCCACAGCTCGGGCAGCGCCACGGTCTCGGTGCCGTCCAGCCGCACCACCGAGATCCGGTGCCCGGCCTCGGGCGGCCCGGTTACCAACCTGTTGAGCACACTCACGAGCTGGCCTCCACGAACTCCGCCATCGCCCGCGGGGTGACCACCTCGGGCAGCCGTTGCAGGGGCACGCTCGCGCCGAACTCCTTGCGCACGGCCGTGATGATCCGTGCCGCGGCGACCGAGTGCCCACCGAGCTCGAAGAAGTTGTCGTCCACACCGACCTCGTCCAGCCGCAGTACCGACGCCCACAGCCGGGCCATCGCGTGCGCGGATTCGGGTGCCGGTCCGTCGCTGCGCGGCGCGGTCCGGGTGGACGCGGTCCGGTCGGCCAGCGCCGCGCGGTCGACCTTGTTGTTGCGGGTCAACGGTAGCCGCGGGTGCCACACGAACTCCGAGGGAACCATGTACGCCGGCAGCCGCGCGCCAAGGTGCGCGCGCAGGTCGCCGTCGTCGGGACGATCCGCACCGGTGAGGTGCGCGACCAGCCGGTCGCCGCCCGGCGACTCCTGCCGCAGCACCACCGCCTGGGTCACCGCGTCGAGCGCAGCCAGGTGGGTCTCGATCTCACCCGCCTCGATCCGGTAGCCGTTGACCTTGAGCTGGTGGTCGGCCCGGCCGACGATGTCGATCGTGCCGTCCGGCAGATAGCGGCCGAGGTCCCCGGTCCGGTACAGGCGCCCGCGCACCGGGTCGTCGGTGAACTTCGCCGCCGTGCGGGCGGCGTCACCCCAGTACCCGCGGGCCAGGCCGACCCCGGCCGCGCAGATCTCGCCGACCACCCGGTCCGGTGCGTCCCGGCCGTCCGCATCGAGCACGTAGGCCCGGTTGTTCGCGTTCGGACGTCCATAGGGGACGGTGCGGCCGTCCGGGTCCTCGATCGGATGCACGATGTTCCACACGGTGGTCTCGGTCGGCCCGCCCAGTGACACCATGCGTAGCTCCGGCGCCAGCGCGCGCAACGCGGGCGGCAGCGCCGCCGGGATCCGGTCCCCGCTCATCATCACCAGCCGCAACGTCGCCGGCAGCGCGCCGTCCGCTGCGGCCTGGTCGTGCAGCAGCGACACGATCGCGGGCACCGAGTTCCATACGGTCACCCCGGCCGAGGAGCACAGCGCGAGCCAGTGCGCGGCGTCCGCCGCCTGCTCCGCGTCCGGCAGCACGAGCGCCGCACCCGCCGACAGCGCCCCGAGCACGTCGTAGACCGACAGGTCGAAGGTGAAGGCACTGACGCCGAAGAATCGGTCCGCCGCGGTGATCCCGAACCGCGCGTTGCAGTCGGCCACCACGTTGACCATCGCGCGGTGGGTGATCATCACGCCCTTGGGCTCCCCGGTGGTGCCCGAGGTGTAGAGCACGTAGGCGAGGTCGTCGGGTTTCGTGCCGGCGGGGGAGAGGGGCACGTCCGCCGGGACGGGCGCGGCGGTGTCCAGCCGCAGCACGGCGTGCGTGCCGGAGGTCTGGTCGGTGTTGGTGAGCACGCACCGCACGCCGCCGTCGCGGAGCAGGAACTCCTGCCGCGCCGCTGGCAGGTCGGCGTCCACGGGCAGGTAGGCGGCGCCGGCGAGCAGGGTCGCGAGGATGCCGACCACCTGCTCCGGACCGCGGGTCATGACCAGCCCGACCAGGTCGTCCGGCCGAACACCGTTGTCCCGTAACCACACCGCGGCGGCCCTGGCCCGCCGGTACAGCTCGCCGTAGTCCATCGTGCCGCGCGAGGTCACCACCGCCGGCGCGGCCGGGGCCCGCTCGGCGTTCGCCACGAAGGCGTCGGTCGCCGACACCTCCGGCACCGGGGTGCTCGTGTCGTTGGCGGCCACCCGGCGCGCCCGCTGGGCCGGCGGGAGCAGGTCGAACACGGTCGCCGACCACGCATCGTCGCTGTTGTCGCCGCCGAGCCGCTCCAGCATGGCCAGGTAGCCGGCGGACAGGTCGTCGAGCACGTCCTCGCCGAACAGCTCCTCGACGCCGTCGATGGTCACCACCAGTCCGTCGTGCAGTTCGGCCACGAAGGCGTTGATCCACACCTGCGGGGTCTCGGTGACCGCGAAGACCCTGGGCCCGAACAGCTCGCGGGCCGTGTAGTCCAGGTCCTGCTGGAGGTAGCCGACCGTGCTGGTGAACGTGTACGGCATTCGCGCGGCCGACGGGTCGCCACGGTGGCGGCCCAGCTCCCGCAGCACCTCGATCCCGGAGAAGTGCCGGTTGTCCAGGTCGCGGTGCAGGCGTGCCTGCAGCGCGCGGGCGCGGTCGGCGAACCCGAGCGTGCGGTCGAGGTCGATCTCGACCAGCACGATGTCGGTGAAGTTGCCGACCGTGTCGGCGATGCGGGGGTGGATGGGCGGGCGGTTGGCGATGGTGCTGTTGAGCGTGAACCGGTTCCCGCCGCCCCACGCCGACAGCGTCTCCGCGTAGGCGGCGAGCAGCACGGTCGACGGGGTCAGGCCCAGTTCCGTGCAGCGCGCCCGCAGCCGCGCCCACGGCTCGGGCTCCAGCCGCAGTACCCGCGGGGTGAACCGGGGGTGTTCGACGGCCGAGGGGGCGACGCGCAGCGGCAGCGCGGGCGCGGGCGGCAGGTCGTCGAGGCGGTCCAGCCAGTAGGCGCGGGACCGCCGGGCGGGTGCCTTCGTCCTGGCCGACTCCATGGCGGCCACGAACGCCTGGAACGACGCGCCCTCCTCGGGTTCGGGGAGCGTCTCCCCGTTATAGGCGCGCCACCAGTCGCGGAAGATCAGGAACCCGCTGACCGCGTCGGCGGCCAGCCCGTCGAAGCCGGTGTGCAGGATCATTCGGTCGTCGGCGAGGACCGTGACCCCGGCATCCATCAGCGGCGCCCGGTCGGCCGGCAGCATCAGGTGCGACCGCTCGGCGCGCAGCCGATGCCACTCCGGTTCGCGGTCGGCCACCGGGAGATGACGCAGGTCCGTCCGTCCCAGTTGGACGTCCACAGTGGCCCGTTCGACCTGTCGGTCGCCGGCGATCCGGGTGCGCAGCATGCCGTGCCTGGCCACGACCGCGCGCAGCGCCGTCTCCAGCCGGTCGAGGTCCCAGACGCCCTCGACCTCCTGGTACACGTACGCGGCGACGTTACCGATCTCGAAGTCGTCGCCCCGACCGAGCAGGTAGCTGCGCTGCAGCGGGGTCAGCGGGAAGCCGGCACCGAGCCGGTCCTCGGGCAGCGCGGCCAGGTGCGCGAGCAGGTCGGCCTTGTGCGTGCGGATCTTCGCGATCAGCTCGGCGTCCATCCTCTCTTTCGGACCCCGCAACCGCAGCTCGCTGCCGGCCGCGCTGATCCGCAGTCCCCGTGCCTCGATCTCACGGATGACCTCCAGTGCACCGTCAAGGGAGGTTGGTGCTAACACGCGACGACCTCCTCGGTGACCTCGGCCACAGCCTCTGGTGTCGCCTTCTCCTCCAGCAGCCGGGCGATCGCGGTCACGTCCCGCTCGCCGAGCAGTTCCTCGACCGTGACGTCCACGTCGAGCTGCTCGAGGACCTGGAACTGCAGGGCCACCGCGTGCAGCGAGCCGACGCCCAGTTCGACCAGAGTGCTGGTGTCCACACCGGACTCGTCGGCCAGTGCGACGGTGCTCACCACCAGCTCGCGCAACCACGGCAACAGCACGGGCTCGTCCCCGGTCGGGAGTGCGGGTGCGGTGAGGAACTCCCGGCCGGCCAGGTCGATCGGGGTGCCGACGGGCAGGTCCTCGGCCGCCGTCGGCCAGCTGTCCGGGGCCGGCATACCGAGCGCGTCGGCGAGGTTGGCGGCGAAGCGCGGCATCACCGGCGTGGCGCCGCGCGCCAGCAGCCAGGCGGCGGCCAGCTCGTCGGCGACGGCGCGGCCGCCGGTCTCCTCGCGGAACCGGACGGTGTCCTCGACGATGCCGGCCAGCGTCTCGGCGGCCCGGTTGAGCGAGAAGTCCGCACCGCCCAGCGCGTCGGTGAGCGCGGCCAGGCGTTCGTCGAGCCGGGCCCGGAACGCGGTGTCCGGCCGGGGCTCCGGCGCCCGGCCGTCGCAGGTGTCCCGGACCCGTGCGCCCAGGTCGTCGAGCCACCGCTGCCAGGTGCCGACCAGGACGTCCTTCACCGCCGCCGCGTAGTCCTCGTGCCGGAAGCTGGTCCGCCTGCCCTCGGGGCGGGTGCGGGACAGGAAGAACCGCACCGCGTCGACGTTGTGCGGGCCGACGAAGTCCTTTCCCCACACCGCGTGCCGGCGGCTGGTGGAAAACTTGGTGTCCTCCAGCAGGTAGAACTCATTGACGTGGTAGTCGATGTCGCACTCCCACTCGGGGTACGCCAGCCGGTAGAGCGCCGGGTACAGCACGGAGTGGTAGAAGCTGTTGTCGTAGCCGAAGAAGTGCACGATCTTCCAGTCGGGCTCCGGCGTGCTCGCCCGCCAGTCCCGGCCGAGCTGCCGGCCGAGCGCCTCGACGCCGTACAGGAAGCCCCACGACATCTCCGGCCACACCCAGATCACCTGCTCGTCGCCGAGCCCCTCGGCGGGCGGAACGCCCCAGGCCGACGGGTGGCTGACCGGGATGTCGAGTCGCTCGCGCCGGAACAGCCGCTCGGCCAGCTCCCGCAACCGCTCCGGTGTCCGCCCTCGGTCGTGATGGGCGGCGAGGTCGTCGCGGAACTCGTGCAGCGGCAGGGAGTAGCGGGTCGCCGTGCCCGCCGTGGGCGGCGCGTCGGAGCGCCCGGATCTCGGTGCGACCAGGTCGGCGCAGAAGTTCGGCTCGCCGCAGTCCTCGCAGATGTTGCCGCCGGCCGCCGCGTCACAGGCCGGACAGCGCCCGCTCACGTCGACCTCGTACAGGTAGTCACCGGTCTCGCCGTCGAACAGCGCGGCGTCCGCACGGGGCGTGACCCGGCCGGACGCGACGAGCCGGCTGAAGAACGCCCGCAGCCCGTCGGCGTAGTCCGGGGCCGTGCTGGTCACCGTGAACTGGTCGGGTTCGATGTCCAGCAGCCGCAGGGTAGCGGCGATTTCGGTGCCGTAGTGCGCCGCCGTCCGCGCGGGTGTGGTGCCCTCGCGCCGGGCGCACTCCACGACGTAGCTCTGGTAGTCGTCGCTGCCGGTCAGGTGCCACGCGGCGACGCCGTTCATGCGCTGGAACCGCACGAACGCGTCGGCGCCGAGGTACGGGCCGGACAGGTGGCCGAGGTGGAGATCGCCGTTGGGGGTCGGCGGGGTGGAGAACACGAAGACGGGCCGGGTGGTCATCTGTACCTCCGTGAGCGGCTCAGCGGCCTGCGGTCGCGTGGTCGATGGCGCGGAGTGCCGAGGCGGCGAGCGCGGGTGCGAGCCGGACGCCCGACCCGGAGCCGCCGCGGACGGACACCAGGCCGGGGCGGTGCGTGGTGACCAGCGGCAGCCGGTCCGGCGCGTAGGAATCGCAGAAGGCCTGGCCCCCGGTCACCGCCTCCGCAGCGGCGGGGCAGCGGCGGCGCACGGCCTCGGTGCCCACGCGCAGGTCCTCGCTGTCGGGCCGGCCGGTCGCCGCGGCGGGGTCGACGTCCCAGACATCGCGGTAGAAGCTCACGAGCGTCTCGCCCGTGGGCCGGGGCAGGAAGAACAGGTCGTCGTCGACGACGTAGACGAGCGGGTCGCCGGGCTCGGTGTCCAGGTCGGCGTGCAGCGCCGCGACCCACTTGGTGCGCACGACCGGCTCCACCGGCCGCGGCCCTGCCCATGGCCCGGTGGCCACGACGACCCGCCGCACGAACCACTCGGTGCCCTCGGCACTTACCAGGTAGCCGTCGCCGTCGGGGTGGACGCCGGCGACCTCGTGTCCGGTGTGGACGGTCACGCCGTCCGCCACCAGCCAGCGCGCGAGCCCGTGCGCGTCGACCGCGAACCCGTGTCCGTCGTGGGTGAGCAGCTCCTCGCCCCGCGCGATCCGCAGGCCGGGCAGCATCCGTTCCACCCGCCGCCGCTCCTCGGCGGTGACCGTTCGCAACCCGGTGTCCACCACGCGGCCACGGAACCCGTGGTCACCGACGACGTACACCATCGGCACCGGCCGCAGGAACCGCGCGGCCTCGGTGCCCCGCAGCGACTCGTAGCGCACCGCGCTGTCCCGCACGAGCGGCCGGTGCGCCGAGGTGGCCGCGAGCGGGAAGCTCACCCCCGCCGACCAGGCGGTCGCCCCGCCGCCGATCTCGGCCCGTTCGAGGAGCACCACGCGCTGGTCGCGCGCGGCACGGTGGGCGGCGAAGCACCCGATGATCCCGCCACCGACGACCACCAGGTCCGCCTCGACGGTCACGAACCCGGCTCCCGCCACCACACCGAGAACAGCTGGAGCTGGTCGATGCCGGTGTTGGTGACCATGTGCGGCACCCGGCTGGCGAAGTACACCATCGCGCCCGGCGCGATCTCCATGGTCGTGTCCCCGGAGGTGACCCGCCCGGTCCCGTTGCGCACCATCCACAGCTCGACGACGTCGTGTACGTCCAGCTCCGTCGTCGCGCCGGGCGGCACCTCGAACCGGGCCGCCGTGAAGGGCCACCCGGCCGCCGGCGTGGCCTCCTCCACCACCATGCCGGACTCGGAGCGCTCCGGGATCTGGTACTCGATGTGTGCTGGCGGGGTCATGGCAGGGGCACCCCTACTCGGTCGGAGGTTGTCGTGCGGTCGGGCTGCGCGACGCCGTCCCAGGAGATGGTCGAGGCGGCGTGCTCGGTCTGGTAGACGGTGCGGCCGCAGATCGCGTTGGCGATCCGTCCGCTACGCCACGCGGCGAGGCTGAGGTTCGGGTCGGCGATGCCGTGCGTGTTCTCCGCGGAGTTCTGCACGTAGATGCCGAGGTGGTCGGGCCCGTCCCAGTCCAGCGAGTAGTCCCGTCGCACCTGGAACTCCCCGCCCTCGAGCAGCCGTTCGCGCAGCGGTTCGAGGTAGTCCGGGAACTCGCTGCGGTACCCGGTGGCGAAGATCGCCACATCGGTGCCGCAGGACTCGAACTCGCCGGTGTCGTCGTCCCGGATGACCGCGCGGAGCCGGTCACCCTCCTGGACGAGGTCGGTCACCCGGCGGCACACCATCAACCGTCGGGGCAAGCGGCCCGGATCCAGAACGTCGAGCTCGTAGAGCCGGCGGTAGATGTCGCGCAGCAGGGATTCCGACACCCCGTCGCTGGCCAGCCGCTGCCGTTCCAGCAGTACCCGTCGCCGCTCGGCCGACAACCCGTAGAAGTGGTCGACGTAGGCCGGTTGGAACCACTCGTTGCTGAAGGCGGAGTCGTCCATGGGCAGGAACCCAACCCGGCTGGACACCCAGGTCAGCGACTTGGGCATCCCGAGTTCGCCGCTCAGCAGGTGGTTGACGACCTCCGCGCCGCTCTGGCCGGCACCGACCACCATCACGTCCCGCCCGGCCAGCGCCGGGCGCACGATCCGGTAGTCGGCGGAGTGCAGGACGTTCGCCCCGGCCAACCGCTTGACGAACGGCGGGAGAGACGGTGTGCGTCCGGACCCGAGCACCAGGTTCCGGGTGGTCACCGGCTCCTGCCCGGCGCAGGTCACCTCCAGGAGGTCACCGCGCAGCTCCACCCGCTCGACCGCGTGGTCCCATCGGACACTCTCGAGCCGTCCGGCCGCCCACTGGTAGTACCGCTCGAACTCCTGGCGTGAGCAGCGGTCGGTGTGGGCGATAAGGAATCGGTGTAGCAGTCCCTCGGTGGCAAGATAATTGAGAAACGAGAAGGGGTTACAGGGATCGACGAGAGTCACCAGGTCCTTGAGGAAAGACACCTGCAACTGAGCACCGGGAACCATGATCCCGCAGTGCCACTGGAACGATGACCGTGCTTCGAAGAAACGCGCTCGGACCCCTGATGTTGGCGCAAGCAGAGCCGCCAGGCTCAGGTTGCAGGGCCCCAAACCGGCCCCCACCACATCTAAGTCCGCTAAGTCCGCCAAGTCCGCGCCGGCTCCGCCGTCAGACACGTGTCTGGCCCCCTTGGGGTCGAGGTGGAGACGAGTCGCAGAACCTTAAACGGACAAGGCCGTCACTTGTCAAGAGAATCCGGCCGCTACCAATGGTTTCCCTCGGGGCTGCACCGTCCGATCCGACCATACGTCTGGATGCGACGGTCTATTTGAGACTAATGAGTCGAGTGTGTTCACCCGAATGGCGGCTTGCGGCTCGTCGTGTCGGAGTGGTTATGGTGGGCGCTCTCTGTCGGGTGAGCAGGGACCCTGATCTGGTTCGGATCGTGAGAGAAAAAGGGGGAGCGGGGGCTTTCGTTTTGTGGTTGTTGGGATCACACCTGCCCATTCAGGGGTAATCCCTAGGTGATTACGCGAACAATGTGGTCACCTCTGCGGCGGCCGCCGGCGTGGTGGTGCACGCGGCGACGCCCCGCGGCTCGGCCAAGTGGGCCAGGATGGCGGCCGCACTCCGCGGCCACGGCGCGGACCTCGTGCACTCCCATGGGTACGAGGCGGACTACTTCGCCGCGCTGGCGACCTCGCTGGCTCCGGGCTGGCGGGGTGTGCCCGTGGTCATGACCTGCCACGGTCTCATCGCGCCCGATCTGCGGCACCGGGTGATGAGCGGGGCCGACCTGCGGGCCATGCGGCGTGCCCGCGCGCTCATCGCCGTGGCCGACTCCAGCGCCGATGCGCTGCGACGAGCCGTGCCCGGGGTGCCGGTGCATTCGATCCGCAACGGCGTACGTCCCCCGGCCATGTCACCGGACGCCACAGCCGTCAGCGCCGCCAGGTCGGGACTGGGTGCGTCCGAGGACGACCTTCTCGTGGGATACGTGGGCCGCCTGTCCCGCGAGAATCGGCCGGACTTGTTCCTGCAGGCCGCCAAGGTGCTGGCCCCGCGAAACGACCGGCTGCGGTTCGCTCTCATCGGCGGCGGCGCGATAGAGGCGGAGATCCGCGCCGCCGCGGCCACCACCGGGAACGTCCGCTTCGGCGGCCTGTGGGACGACGTCGAGTTGCTGTACAGCGCGCTTGACGTGCTGGTCCTGCCCTCCGACACGGAAGGTACGTCCCGAGTGGTGCAGGAGGCCCAACTACGCGGAGTGTCGGTCGTGGCGTCAGCGGTCGGCGGCGTGCCCTCGCTGATTCAGCACGAGGTGACCGGATTGCTGGTGCCGCCCAACCAGTACACCGCGACGGCGACCGCGATCACTCGACTAGCCGACGACCGCATGCTGCGCGACAAACTGGCCGCGCTGGCGAAGGCAACCGCCGGACGGTGGTCCCATCAGGAGATGGCACGCAGCGTGCAGCAGATCTACGACGTGCTTTGAGGTACGTGGTGGTGGCCTACCGGACAATGCCCTGTCCGAGGCGATCGGACAGGGCATTGTCGTCACGATCGGACGGGTCCTGGCGCCCTACGCCTCGCAGGTGACGTTGACCTGGGCGCGGAAGATGTGCCCGAAGTTGGGATCATCAAATGTTTCGAAGATCTGCGGCTCCCCAGACAGTGTGCAAGCGCCGTAGAAGCCTTCGGATTGTGCGGAATTCTGCGCGTCGTCGAGCGCGCCCTGGATCGCGTTCTCCGCGGTCAGGCCGCGACCGGCGCCACAGAAGAGTGGGCTGGCCATAGCGGGTGCGGCGGCCAGCATGACCACTGTCATAGCGCTGGCTGCCACGAGGAGCCCACCGCTGGTGCGGCGACCCCAGCGTCGGTTCATCCGGGTGTTCCTTTCTCGGGGTGGGCAGTGCCATCTTGGATTATGCCCCCGGCGGCCAGAATTGTTCAGCATCCCCATGAAGCCCCGATATCGGAGGTCTACCCGCTCGCTGAGGTCCCTGACCGCAGGATCACGCGGACTCGATCACCACCCGGTGCGAGTTGTCGAACCGGTAGCCCACACCGCGGATGGTCGTGATCAGTGTGCCGTGCGGGCCGAGTTTTTCGCGTAGCCGGCGAATGTGGACGTCGACGGTCCGGCTGTTGAGCGGTTCGGTGATGCCCCACACCTGGGCCATCAGTGTGTTGCGCCGGTGTACCCGGTTCGGCCGTGCCGACATGTACAGCAGCAGGTCGAACTCGAGCCTGGTGAGGTCGACGGCGACGCCCTGCCGAAGGACCCTGCGTGACTGGGGATCGATATGCAGCCGGTCGTCCGGTTCGGCACTTCGCGGGCTGGGGAGCAGGGCGGTGGGTGCGTCGTCGTGTGTGAGGACCGCGCCGGGAACGCCGGCCACGGTGCTGAGCAGGTCGGCGAGTGCGCTGAGTGCGGCCGAGGTGTGGGGAAGGTCGATGTTCAGCTGGAGCGTGAACCTGGTGGCCGGTGGTTGCTGGTAGGACTGCATGGGTTCCTCGCATCGGTCGGGGGAGTGGTCCGGGTTCCGGAACATCCCTGGGCCGCCACGAGCGCACAGTCCACGTGGCGTCGCTTGGTCAGCCCGACGGGAGGCACGCACTCATCGGACCGGAACCACATGCTCACTGTCAATCGCGCCCACATGCTGGTCCGTGTCTATTGAGGACGGTCTCCGACAGGTGGCCCGCACACCAACTCCCGCTCGCCGGGTGCGTTCACCCGGCCGCGGACCAACGCGGTCGGGTTCCGGCAGAACGACGCTGTGCCCAGGGAGATCCTGACCATCCTGCGGTGAGGTGCTTCTCGAAGGCGAGCAGCCGTGCACCGGTTGCCTCGTCGGTCCGCTCGGGCAGGGACGTGTACCCGGCGCCCTGGTACAGCGCGGCGGCGTCGGAAAGGCGCCACCCGGTGGTCAGGTACAGCCGGCAGTAGCCGCGGGCCGTGGCCTCCGCCTCCAACTCGGTGAGCACGCGCCGGCCGAGCCCCCGGCGCCGGTGCGCCGAGTGCGTCCACATCCGCTTGATCTCGGCGGTGGCGGGATCAAGGCGGCGGAACGCACCACCCGCGACCGGTCGTCCGTGTTCGAGTAGCAGGAGCAGGGCACCCTGCGGGCGTGCGAACTCGGTGGCCGGGGTAACGGCGCAACTCGGAGATGCCGCCGTAGCGGAGGTAATAGTACTCGGCCAGCTGGACGAACATCGGCGCCGCCGGCGCGTGGTCCATCGTCGTATGCCGGACCTCGACGTCCGGCGGCGCTGTTCTCACTGGCTTACCCCTTTTCGCCAGTTCGACGTCTACGCGGTGGCAGTGCGCCGCGCAACACTGTGGAAGTGGGTCTCACATTGTGATCTGGCGTTGTCGTGCTCGGATCCATGTGGATGGATGAATGGCGAGGAACCAGGAAGGGTGGGTTGCCCATGGCTCGGCTTCGACGCGGTGTTCGCCTGCTCTGCTCGCTGGCCCGCTTCGAGGTGGATGCCTGGGCGGCGCTGCGGTTCGCCACGTCCTGACGCGCCTGGTTCGAACGGTCTGATCGGAGGTTTCGGTGTCGTCCAAGGAGGTTCTGCCGCTGCTCACCGGAGCCGCCCCACTCGTCACGGCGCAGGTGCGGCGATGACGCCAGCACTGCCGCACCTCGCCGTGGCGCTGGACGGCGCGGGATGGCATCCTGCGGCGTGGCGGGAACCGGACGCCCGGCCGGCCGAACTGTTCACCGCCGGGTACTGGACGGACCTGATCCGCGAGGCCGAGTTCGGGTTCCTCGACTTCGTCACGATCGAGGACTCGTTCAGCGCTCAGTCCACAGTGGATGATCGGCTCGATCGGGTGTACGGCCGGCTCGACGCCACGTTGGTCGCGTCCGCGGTGGCGCCGCGCACCAGCGGGATCGGCCTGGTGCCCACGGTGGTCGCGACGCACACCGAGCCGTTCCACGTCTCGAAGGTGATCGCCACCCTCGACTACGCCAGTACCGGCAGGGCCGGCTACCGCGTGCGAATCTCCACCCGGCCCACCGAGTTCGCCCACGTGGGCCGGCGCGCGGCCGGCGAGGTGGCCGACCTGCTGGACGAGGCGGCCGACCATGTCGAGGTGGTGCGCCGGTTGTGGGACAGCTGGGAGGACGACGCCGAGATCCGCGACGCGGCGACCGGCCGGTTCGTCGACCGGGACAAGCTGCACTACATCGACTTCACCGGGCGCTGGTTCAGCGTCAAAGGCCCGTCGATCACCCCACGCCCGCCGCAGGGCCGGCCGCCGGTGGTGCTGCTCGCACACGCGGCACCGGTGTACCGGCTCGCCGCCCGTGCCGCCGACGTGGTCTTCGTGACCCCACGGGACACCGCCAACGCCAAGGAAATCCTGGCCGAGGTGCGGGCCGAGGAGGCGGAACGGTCCGAGCCGTTGCACGTGTTCGGCGAGCTGGTGGTGTTCCTCGACGAGACCGGCGCGAAGGCCGCGGACCGGTTGGCGCGGCTCGACGAGCGCGATGGCGCCGAGTTCGCCTCCGACGCGGCGGTTTTCGTTGGCACGGTGGACGATCTGGCTGATCTCCTGCTGGAGTTGCACGCCGCCGGGCTGACCGGGTTCCGGCTGCGTCCCGGCGCGTTGCCGCACGACCTGGTCGCGATCACCAGAACGCTCGTCCCTCGGCTACAGGCCAGGGGGAGTGTTCCGCCGCGCGTACGGTGAGAAGACCTTGCGGGCCCGGCTCGTTCTCGCCCGGCCGGCCAACCGCTACGCCGAGGCGCTCTGATGAGTAAGCCACGCAAGGAGATCCATCTCGCCGCGCACTTCCCCGGCGTGAACAACACGACGGTGTGGAGCGATCCCAGGGCGGCAGCCACAGTGAGTTCGAGTCGTTCCGGCACTTCGCGCAGACCGCGGAGCGGGCGAAGTTCGACTTCCTGTTCCTGGCCGAGGGCCTGCGGTTGCGGGAACAGGGCGGGCAGATCTACGACCTGGACGTCATGGGGCGTCCGGACACGTTCACGGTGCTGGCCGCGCTGTCCGCGGTGACCGAGCGGCTCGGTCTCGCTGGCACGATCAACTCGACGTTCAACGAGCCGTTCGAGGTGGCGCGCCAGTTCGCCACCCTCGACCACCTGTCCGATGGGCGGGCGGCATGGAACGTGGTCACCTCATGGGACGCGTTCACCGGACAGAACTTCCGCCGCGGCGGGTTCCTCGCCGAGGCCGACCGGTACGCCCGTGCCGAACAGTTCCTGCGCACGACGTGGACGCTGTTCGACTCGTGGCGTGGGGACGAGATCCTGGCGGACGAGGAGTCCGGCCGTTTTCTCGCCGTGCCACGGCCAGGAGGGTTCGCGCATGAGGACGACCACTTCGACATCGCCGGGCACTTCCCGGTGCCGCGCAGCCCGCAGGGCCGGCCGGTGATCTTCCAGGCCGGCGACTCCGACGAGGGCCGCGAGTTCGCCGCCGCCACCGCTGACGCGATCTTCTCCCGGCACGGCACACTCGAGGCAGGGCAGGCGTTCTACGCCGACGTCAAGGGCCGTCTCGCTCGCCACGGCCGCGAACCCGAGTCGCTGAAGGTGTTGCCGGCCGCGACGTTCGTGCTCGGCGACACCGACGCGGACGCCCGCGAGCGAGCGGCGGTCGTGCGCCGCCAGCAGGTCAGCGGGCAGACCGCGATCAAGCTGATGGAGCAGGTGTGGAACCGGGACCTGTCCGCTTACGATCCGGACGGTCCGCTGCCCGAGGAGGACCCGCGGGTCAGCGGGGACCACATCGCGCGGGGCCGGGCGAGCGTGCGGATGAACCGCGACCCGCTGGCGGTCGCCAACCAGTGGCGGGACTTGGCGGCGGCGAAGAACGTGTCCATCCGTGAGCTGATGATCGAGACCGGTGCGCGCCAGACGTTCGTAGGCTCTCCGGCGACCGTCGCGCGGGCGATCGACGAGCTGGTGCAGGCGGACGCGAGTGACGGGTTCATCCTCGTCCCGCACATCACTCCGGGCGGCCTGGACACCTTCGCCGACACGGTCGTGCCACTGCTGCAGGAACGCGGCGCTTTCCGCACCGAGTACACGGGCACCACGTTGCGAGAACACCTCGTCGTCGACGGCTCGGCCCGTCGAATGCCTGGAACGACGCCTTCCTGACGTTGAGTGTCAGGAAGGCGTCGTTCCAGGCACACCAGGTGGTGCGGTGGTGAGCAGGGGAGCGATCCGGTGGGTGG
Source organism: uncultured Actinomycetota bacterium (assembly GCA_963826035.1). Lineage (GTDB taxonomy): Bacteria > Actinomycetota > Actinomycetes > Mycobacteriales > Pseudonocardiaceae > Actinophytocola. The sequence continues at coordinate 928,604 of CAWGVZ010000015.1, forward strand.
TCTTGTCCAGCAGGGCGGCGAGTTCGGGTAGCCGGTCGTCGGTGACGCGGACTGTGGGGCCCTGGATCGCGACGGCACCCAGCACGCCGCCGCCATGTCGGGGTATGGGTGCGGCGACGGCGCGGACGCCAGGGTTGCGTTCCTCGTCGTTGAGGGCCCAACCGCGCTCGCGGACCAGCTCGAGCTCGGCGCGAAGCTGGTCGCGGTCGGTGATCGTGCGGTGCGTGGCCTGGACGAGGTCACCGAGGCCGGCGATCTGCGCGTTGATGTCACCGCCGAAGGCCAGCAGGCACTTGCCCATCGCCGAGACGTGCATGGGGACCCGGCTGCCCGGCTCCTGGTTGAAGCGCAGTGGTTGGCGGGAGACGACGTCGAGCACGATGTGGACCTCGTTGCCGGCGCGGATGCCGAGGTTGATCGACTCGCCGGTCTCGGCGGCGAGCTCTTCCAGTAGGGGGAGGGCGTGCTGGTAGCCCAGCAGCCTCGCCGCCTTCTCGCCAAGCACGACGAGTGTGGGGCCGAGCAGGTAACGCTCGGTACGCGGGTCCTGGTGGAGCAGGCCGGCCTCGGTGAGGGTGCGGGCGAGGCGATGGGCGGTGCTCACGGTGAGGCCCGTCCGTTGGGCGAGCTCCGTGACGCCCACACCGCCGCGGGAATCCTCTTCGGCCTCGACGCACCGCAGGACGGCGAGTGCGCGTTCGACCGCCTGGGCGCCGGACCGTGGTTGGCTGGGTTGCTCGGGCACGCCGGCATTTTCGCATATCAGCGGGGTCGACGACCGGTCATGTACCGGTGGGCTCGGCGACGCGGGCACTGGCCACCCGCGCCGTCCGCGACAGTGTGCTTACCCGACCCTCTATTGAGGACCTTCTCACAACCGCCCGGCGCGGTGTCTCGGGTGGCGCGCAGCAGACCAATGCACCGAAAGCGTCGTTGGGTCCGGCATCCACACCCGCACCGCCGACGAGGTCGGTGTGCTTCTCGGCAAGCGTGTCGCCCGGTACGGCCTCAACCAGTTCTGGACTCTCGTGGACTGACCGTGGGCGTGCTCTGTCTCGGTGCGGCTGCCGCGACCAGTGCCGCTACGTACGCGAACACGTCGTGCGGGTGATAGTGCCGGTTGACCAGCCCGGCCTCCTTGGCCCGCAGGATGTCCGACCAGGAGTTGTCCTTCACGTTGATCCACAGTGGACGCGAACCGACCGTCTCGGTGAACGGCACGTAGTACCGGTCGTCGTCGGTGGCCACCTGAGGGAGGTAGACCTCGGGCAGGGCGTCCGGCCGGGACGAGTTCTCGATCGGTTTGAGGTCCTTCCAGAACTCGGTGACCGCGTCCTCGGGCATCGCGCACTCCCTTCGTTGGTGCTCACGCGCCAGTGAACCCGCCGCGACCGAGGGGTGTCTTTCCCAAACGGGACCTCGCCGTTGCCCATTCCGGACATCCGGTCGCCTTGGCCTGCGGCGACTGAACGGGTACAACCAATGTATGTCCGGGCACGTCGGGCGTCGTGACCCACACACCGCGGTCAAGCGTGAGCTGCTGGTGCGGTATCTCGATGCGTGGACTCCAGCAGTGTTGCGGTCACACCGCGCCGCCACCTACGTCGAGTCCGGCGATGCTGTGACGGACGCGCTGCGCGTGTTCGGTGAGTTCGCCGACCGGCTCGCCGGGCATCGCCTGGAGGTGGTGCTTCTCGGGGCGGCCGTGGACACCGCGGCGTTGCGGGGCGCGCCGCAGGGGCTGTCCGTGCGGTCGGTGGCCGATCCCGCGGACGTCACGGTGGACGGGCCGATGCTGGCGCACCTGGACGTCGTGGCCGGCGCGCTCACCGAGCCGGACGCGTGGCGGCTGGTGGCGTCGCTCGCGCGGGGCAAGGCGCGCGAGGTACTGCTCACGTTGCCGGCGGCCGGACAGGCAGCGGACTGCCGGGACCGGCTGCGTGGGGCGGGCCTGGCGTACGCGGCCGCCGTCGAGCTCACCGACGACGACGGGCGAGTCGAGCTGATCATGTTCGCCACCGGGGACAGCAAGCACCTGGCGACGTTCAAGAACGAGATGTGGGCGGCGGACGAGTTCGCGGGGATCCGCTACCGCGATCCGCACGACACCGAGCGCACGGCGGTTGACATCTCGCTCAACCCGCAGCTCCTGCCGTTGCGCCGGGCGCTGGTGGCGGAGGTGGCCCGACGGGGCCGCTGCACCGTCGCCGAGTTGCAGCGGCACACGCTGTTGGAGACGATCTACCGCCCCGCGGACGCCATCGGGGTGCTGACCTCGGCGGCCTCAGCGGGCGCGATCAGCAGAGAGCCGGCGAAGGGCCGACTGGGCCCGCATACCGTCGTCGTTCCCGGCGAGCGCTGACGTGCTGTGCCGATGTCAGAGCCGCGCTTCTTCCTTTACTCGTGTCCGGTGGGTGAGGCCGGGCACCCGCCGGCCGACGAGGAGGTAGAACACAACGCTGAGCAGGGCGAGGGAGCTGACGCCGGGGAACATGACCGTGCCGTTCCACACGGAAAGCAGGACACCGCCGACGTAGGGCCCGACGAAGCCGCCGAGTTGGGTGAAGCTCTGCGCGCCGAAGTAGCTGCCCCGCCGGTTGTCCGGGGCGATCCGGTCGATGATCGCGAACTCCGACGGCACGATGAAGACCTCGCCGACGCTGAACACGGCCATGGCGGCGACGAATCCCCAGAGCGAGCCGGCGGTCGCGAAGCCGGCCATGCCGGCGAACACCAGCAGCCCGCCGACGGCGATGGCGGTGACCGGTTCCAGCTTCAGCACGAGCATTCGCGGCCATCCCGACGTCCGCGCCCGAAGCCGCCGCGGCGGAGTTGGAGCGCGTGGTCAGCGGGCTCGGCTTCCGCGGCGCGATGCTGTACGGCCGCACCGGCGACACACTGGCCGACACGCCCGAGTTCGACGACCTCTACGCGACCGCCGAACGGCTTCGCGTCCCGCTGCACTTCCACCCCAGGGCCCCGGTGCGGGCGGTCCAGGAGGCGTACTACTCGGGACTGCCCAACGGACTGGGTCCGGCGCTGGCGACCGCCGGGCTGGGCTGGTACTACGACCTCGGTGTGCAGTACCTGCGGATGATCTTCTCCGGGGTGTTCGACCGTCATCCCGACCTGCAGGTGATCGCCGGACACTGGGGCGAGGTCGTCCTGTTCTACCTGGATCACGTCGGCGTCCTGCAGGGCATGGCCGAGTTGCCGCGGCCGTTGGCCGACTACTTTCGCCAGAACTTCTGGGTGGCCGGCAGCGGCACGGTCAGCGAACGCTACCTGCGCTGGACGGCCGAGGTCGTCGGGACCGACCGCATGCTCTACTCGACCGACTACCCGTACACCTTCGGCACCCGGCCCGGCGGCTTCCCCTACCTGGACACCAGCGGCGGCGTGGCCAGGTCCTTCCTCGGGAACGCGCCCTTCACCGAGGACGAGAAGGCCGCCATCGGATCCGGCAACTGGGAGCGGTTGACCGGCCACGTCACAGTGCCAGGGGGTCGGCCTTCTGGCACGCGGACCCGGAGATGACAGGGAAGCGAAAGGTGCGTGACCGAGTATTCGGACCGACGGTGAGGGGAGTGCCATGGAACTGGTCTTCACGGTGCTTGGTCCGGTCACGGCGGTGGACGGTCGCGAAGGGGTCCTTCTCGGTCACCCGAAGCAGCGGCACGTGCTGGCCGTCCTGCTGCGGTATCCGAACAGGGTCGTGGCGGTCGACGAGCTGATCCAGCGAGTGTGGGGTGACGACGCGTCGCCGCGGCTGCGGCAGACCGTCTACAGCCACCTGTCCCGACTGCGTCGCGGCCTGGGTGCCCACGGCGTGGAGTTGCTCAGCGCGGCAGGTGGCTACCGGCTGGTGGTCGACGAGCAGACAGTCGACCTGTTCCGGTTCCGCCGGTGGGTGGCCGACGCCAGGGTGGACCGGGATCCGGCGTCCGCGGCGGCCACGCTGACCGCTGCCCTCGGCCTGTGGCGGGGGGCCCCCTTCGCCGGCATCGAGACGCGCTGGGCCGACCGGGAGCGTGCCGACCTGGCGGCCGAGCGGTTCGCCGCCCAACTGGCGCGGGCGGACGCGCTGTTGCGACTCGGCCGGCACGCCGAGGTGCTCGGGGAACTGGCCGCCAGCACGGTCGAGCACCCGCTGGACGAGCGCCTGGCCGGGCAGTACCTGCTGGCTCTGCACCGCGTCGGCCGGAGTGCCGACGCGCTCGCGCACTACCACAAGATTCGTCGCCGGCTCGCCGACGAACTGGGCACCGACCCCGGGACCGGTCTGCGGCGGCTGCACGAGCGCATCCTCACCGGTGACACGCGGCTGTCGGCACACGAACCGGTGCCGGGGGGCGTCGTGCCGCGGCAGTTGCCCGCCGCACCGAGCGCGTTCACCGGTCGCGAGGTGGAACTGGTGGCGCTCGACAGCGCGACGCCGGCCGCCGTGGTGGTGATCACCGGGCCCGGTGGCGTCGGCAAGACCTGGTTGGCCGTGCGGTGGGCGCACCGGCGGCTCGACGACTTCCCCGACGGCCAGCTGTATGTGAACCTGCGGGGGTTCGACCTGTCGGGGACGCCGACCCCGCAGTCGACGGTGGTCCGCGGCTTCCTCCAGACGCTGGGTGTCGATCCCGAGGCGATGCCGCGCGACCTCGACGCCCAGGTGGGCCTCTACCGCAGTCTCGTGGCGGGCAGGCGGATGCTCGTGGTGCTCGACAATGCCGCTGATTCCGCACAGGTCACCGTGTTGCTCCCGGGCGGCCAGACGTGCTCGGTGGTGGTCACGAGCCGGCGGTCGCTGCCCGGGTTGGTGGCGACGCAGGGCGCGCGTTCGGTCGAACTCGGTCCGTTCTCCGACGACGCCGCCCGCGGCATGCTGGCCGTCCGGCTGGGGCGGGAGCGGCTCGCGGCCGAATCGGCGGCCACGGCCGAGGTGGTCCGCCGCTGCGCCGGGCTGCCGCTGGCGCTGAGCATCGTCGCCGCGCGCGCGGTGATCCGTCCGGGACTGCCGCTCGCCGTGCTTGCCGACGAACTGTGCGACGAGCGGGCGACGCTCGACGTGCTCGATCTCGGCGAGGCGGAGCTGAGCCTGCGGACGGTGTTCTCGTGGTCCTACCAGGCGCTGGCCCCCGCGGCGGGCAGGCTGTTCCGGCTGCTCGGCCGTCATCCGGGACCGGAGGTGAGCCAGGAAGCGGCCGCGAGCCTGCTCGGCGACCCGGTCGCGGTGGTCCGCGGGCTGCTCGCCGACCTCGTCGACGGTCACCTGGTGATCGAACGGGCAGGTGGCCGGTTCGCCATGCACGACCTGGTGCGCGCGTACGCGTTCGAACTGGCGCGGGACGACGAGGACGGGGCGGAAGCGGCGTACCGGCTGGCCGACCACTACCTCCACGTCGCCCACGCGGCCGCGCTGACGTTCGTGTCGCAGCGGCATCCCATCGAGCTGACGCCGCCGCGGCCCGGCGTCGTCCACCACGCACCGGGCTCCCACCTCGAGGCGACGCGGTGGTTCGCCACGGAGCACGACGTCCTGCTCGCGACCGTGCGGCAGGCGGCGCGGGACGGTCGGGCCGGGCACGCCTGGCAGCTGACGTGGACCCTGGGTGACTACCTCGACCGGCAGGGCCACTGGCGGGACCTGCACGTCGTCGGGACGCTGGCTCTCGAAGCGACCCAGCTCGCCGGTGACGTGGTCGGTCAGGCACACGCGCACCGCGGCCTCGGCCGGGCGCACGCGCGGGTCGGGCCGACCGAGGAGGCCGAGAGGCACTACGAGCGGGCCCTCGCCCTGTTCGCCGAGGTCGGGGACGTGGCGGGGCAGGCGCGCTCCCACCACGGCCTCAGCTACGTGCACGGACAGCGCGGAAATCTCCGCGCCGCGCTCACCCACTCGCAGCGGGCGGCCGAGCTCTACGAGTCGGTGGACAACCAGGTCGGGTTCGCCCACGCGCTCAACGGAACCGGCTGGAACCACGCGAACCTCGGCGACCCGGTGACCGGACTGTCCTATTGTGAACGCGCGCTCGACCTGCAGCGGGCACACGGCCACGAACACGGACAGGCCGCCGCCTGGGACAGTCTCGGCTATATCCACCACCTGCTCGGGGACCACGACCGGGCTGTCGACTGCTACCGGCGGGCGGCCGAGCTCTACCGGGCGGCGGGCGACTCGCTCGACGAGGCGGAGTCGCTCGAGCGGCAGGGTGACACCCACCTGGCCGCCGGTCGGGTGGACGCGGCTGCCGCGAGCTGGTCGGCGGCCGCCGAGGTCCTCGACCGCGTGAACCATCCGGCGGCCGAGAAGATCCGCGGCAAGCTGCGCGGCTGACTGTGTCACGGCACGACCGGTTCGGCCGTAGCGGTGGAGGATGGCTCGGCCGCCCCCACGGGGAGGGTGTCGATGGCCTCGCGCGTACCGCGAAGGGCCGCGCCACGGGCGGCCATCCCGGCGGTGTCGTCGAGTCGCGTGGGTGATCCGGCGGCAGGCTGCGCGGCTGACTGTGTCACGGCGCGACCGGTTCGGCTGTTGCGGTGGCGAAGCGGTGGAGGATGGCTCGGCCGCCCCCGGCGGGGAGGGTGTCGATGGCTTCGTGTGCACCGCGAAGGGCGGCGGCGCGCGCGGCGGCGAGTGTCGCGGGGATATCGCGGAGTGGCACGCCCAGGTCCGGCACGGTGGAGATGCCACGGGCGGCCATTCCGGCGGCGGTGTCTTCGAGTCGCGTGGGTGATCCGCGGAGGGCGAGCGCGTCCTCCGCGTACAGGAACGCCTGGCCGCAGCGCCGGCCGACTTCCCGGAGAGAGGCCGTGATCTCCGGGGAACAGTCCGTGACCGCGCCGCCGAGCCGTGCGGGGAACTCGAACAGCGCGGCGAAGAGCGCGGTGGCCGGCACTCGCCCGTCCAGACGGCCGGCGCGGAGGTCGGTCAGCTCGGCGAGCCAGTCGGCGAACATCCACGCGAGGTCCGGCGCGCCGGTGGTGACCAGCCTGCTGGCCTGACCCAGCAGGAAGTCGCCTGCCAGCAGGCTGGTGGTGCGGGCCCAGTCGATGGACCGGCGGCCGACGTGGCGGGAAGCGGTGTTCGGGTCGAGGAAGGCGAACGTCGCGAGAGTCGCCAGGTCCACGGCGGCGGCGACGACCGCGTGGTCGGCCGTGAGCGTGGTACCAGCCGCGGCGGCGGAACCGGCGAACAGCACGGCCGGCCGTAGGTGCCGGCCCATGCCGGACCCCTCGCTGATCATCAGTCGGGCGAGGAAGGGCCACTCGCGCCGGATGGCCGAGACGACGATCTCGTCGGTGGCCGCGAGGAACGGCACGAGCCAGAGCGACTCCACAGTGGACAGCCGGAGGCGTTCGTCGATGCCGTCGCGGAGTCCGCCGGGAACGAGGATGGCGCGGCGGCCCTTGGTGAACAGCGGCCCGTCCTCGGCCGTGGTGGATTCGAGCACCCGCCAGGCGAGGTGGTAGCGCTGGGCGCCGTGGCGCGCGGTCTCGAAACAGCCGACGAACGCCGACGTGAGCCGTCGCTCGTAGGCGGCGGCCGCGGTGGCCGGCGCGTCCGGGTTGTCGGCGATGGCTCTGGCGGCGAGCACGGCGCTGTCCAGGGCGTAGGCGATGCCGTCACCGGTGAACGGGTTGACGAGGCCGGCGGCGTCGCCGATCCGGAGGAGCCCGTCCCGCGCGGCGTGGCCCGGTGTGAAGCGGGTGTCGATCCGGCCGCGCCACGGCGGTCCCGCTGGTTCCAGGTCGTCCAGGCCGAGGGCGCGCAGTGATTCGGAAAGCGAGTCGCCGTCCTGGCCGTCCGCGAGGACGGTGCGGCTGACCGTGACGGTTCCGTCGGCACCGGGCACCAGCCGCGCGAAGCTCGGCCGGAGTCGCCGGGAGGACGGGCGGACCAGCGCGAGCCGGGCGGGACCGGGCCAGGTGAGGCGATAGCGGCGGGCGACGGTGGTGCCGTTGGCGCGGGAACCGCCCACACCGGTGGCGACCACCACGTGCCGCGCCAGCACCTCCACATCGGACTCGTCCGCCGTCCGCACGGTGACGCGCCTGCCGTTCGCGGACGTGGCGACGGAGGTCACGCGCCCGGTCATCACGTCGCAGGTGAGCACGTTCCGTCGCGCGACACGGAGCTGGTTCGCGTCGCAGACGTGGAGGTCCGGTTCGGCGACCACCTGACGGTCTCCCGGACCGAGCTGGATCTCCAGGCCGGGGGAGGGCCACGTCGGCACGCCGGAGTGCGCCAGGGTGGCGCGGTCGGATCTGGTGAGCAGGACGTGCGGGCCCACCGCTGGCACGGTCCGGGAGTCGTCGACCACCAGTACCCGCAGGCCGGTCCCGGCGAGCAGGTCGGCCGCCGTGGTGCCCGCGATGCCCGCGCCCGCCACGAGAACATCCACGTCCCTCACGCGACCTTCCGCCAGAACGCGGTCAGCTCGGCGTCGAGCGCGGCGCGGACATCCGCGTCCGGAACGTCGGCGAGAGCCGCTCTGGCGCGGTCGCGGTGGTGCCGGGCCAGGGCGGCGGCGCCGGTCAACCCGGCGCGGTCGACGACCATGGCGCGGACCACGGGGAGATCGGCCTCCGTGAACGACGCGGACAGCAGGAGCCGTGCGAGTGCCCCGTCGTGGTCGGCCCGGAGCGCGATCAGCGTGGGGGCACCGAACAGGCCGAGGACGTGGTCGGTGCCCGCCGGTTTGTCCATCATGGACGGATCGAGGTCCAGGCAGTCGTCGAGGATCTGGAACGCGATTCCCCACTCCGTTCCGAAAAGCTCGACGGTGGCACGGTCCGCGCCTCCGCTGGTGAGCGCGCCGAGGGCGCAGGCGAGACCGAAGAGCGCGCCGGTCTTGCGGGCGACGAGATCCACGTAGTCCTCGACGGGCAGCGCGATGTCGTAGGCCCGTTCCACGTCAAGGAGTTCGCCGACCGTCAGGTCGGCCACCGCGTCCGACACGGCGGCGCTCACCGCGGGGCCCAGGTCGGCCGCCTCCTTGCTCGCGAGGGCGAGGCAGGCGATTCCCGCCAGCGTGGCGAACTCGGCGCCCGCGACCGCGTGCGTGGCCGGCCTGCCCCGGCGCGTGGCGGCGTCGTCGATGATGTCGTCGTGGAGCAGGGATGCCAGGTGCACGAGTTCGACGACCGCCCCCAGCCTGGCGAGCAGCGCGGTGTCCGCCCGCGTCCCCGCGCAGGCGACGAGCAGCCGGGAACGTAACCGTTTACCGGGGTGGGACACCAGTTCCAGCACCAGCCCCCGCAACGGCTCCGCCAGCCCGCCGGCCAGCACCCGCAGGTAACCGTCGACCTCAGCCGGCATCGACGGGACCACCGTGCAGTTCCAGCGTGGGGACCTGCTGGAGGATCTCGGCGACCCGTTTGATCACGTCCTTGTCGTGCGCCAAGGCCAGTAGTTCCTTGTAGTTCTTGCCGACCGCGCCGGGCACGAACTCCTGGAACAAGGTGTCGGCGGCCGCGAGTTCCTCGGGGGTCGCGTGGTAGGCGAACGCCGTGAGTCCCCAGTGGAGGTCCTGCATGTGCTCCGCGGTGAACGTCAGGCCCGGCTTGTGCGGGTCGTCGAGCGCGGCGACAACGAAGTCGCGGTACTTGTCGTACATCGCGCGGGCGTTGTCCTTCTCGACCTTGGTCGCCTCCCCGATCTCCTTCGCGCGGGCTTCGATCTGCGGCTGGTTGATGTAGGTGAGCGCGATGGCCATCCGGCCCAGCGGACTGAGGGCGAGCACCTCGTCGCGGAGCCGGTCGATGTGCGGGAGCTGGTGTTCCAGCGGCAGGTCGTACATGGCGCCGATCGAACCGGAGACCCCACAGACGCCGCCGAAGCCGCTGACGGGCGCCAGGATGTTGCCAGGGCCGCCCCGGCAGATGATCGAGCCGGAATCGCCACCCAACATCATCGAGAACGTGAAAATGGTGGGATAGAAGTGCGCGATCAGCGGCTCTTGCTTGGTGCCGTAGTTGATGTCGATCCCCCCTATGCCCCAGACGAACGAGGACGTGTAACCGGTCGTGCGCCCGACCTTGTCCATGTTCATGCCGAGCGTGACCTTCGACTGCACGGCGTTCTTCGCCACGAGCTCGATGTTGAGACTGGTGAGCGTGGACTCGATGGGGCAGATGAAGGACCACATGGTGCTCCCTCCGTAGCCGAGGCCGATCACCGGATGCTCTGCGGAGATCGGGTTCATGAGATTGTTTGCGATCGCCTTGCTGGCCAGCGGCTCGCTGATGGAGGCGATCGCCCCGTCGACGACGTTCGGATTGGCCGGGCCGTTCCAGAACTTCAACGGGACGGCGCGCTTCAGCTCACCGATCACGTTCTGGTTGCCTGTGGAGGGATACGGTTGGAAGATCTTCTCGCCGGGTTGGCCCCTGTTGCCTCGGGCGAGGACGTGGTTGTTGGACAGGATGCAGATGGTGTCGTCCGTCTTGTCCCGGACGAAGCAGCCGAGCGTGCCGATGTAGTAGCCCGTCAGGGGAGGGGTGGCGACGGCGTTGATGTTGCCGATCTGCGCGCCCTGCACGGCGGGGCGGAACTTGTCCCAGATCTCGGTCGGCGATGCTTTTTCCTGTACCGGCGGCCCACCGGCGTAGATGGCACCGGTCTCGATCACGTCCACTCCGTAGTCCCGGCCGTCGATCGCCATGGTGCTGGGCAGCATGGCCGACGCCGCGACATGAGCGGCCGGGCGCTTCTTGACGACCATGGCGATGATGGCGGGCTCCTCGGTGAGCCGGCCGTTCCGCATCCGCATACCGATGCCGGTGCCGACGATGTTCGGGTCGGCCAGGCGTTCCTGGTACAGGCGTTCCCGTCCCTTCGTCAGGGCGTCCAGGTGGGGGTTGATGCGGGGGTCGTCGAGGATCACCGTGCGGCCTTCCCATGGGTTCGGTGGAGGTGGTCGAGCCACAGCGCGGCAGCGTCGTCGGCGTGCGGCGCGAGGCGGCTGGACACGGTGGCGACGGCGAGCGCGACGGTCGCCACGAGTTCGGGCGTGGGGCCACCGACGGCCGCCACGAGTTCGCCGATGCCGCGCGCGACGGCCTCGTCGTCGCCCGTCAGCACGCCGGTGGCGGCCAGGGTCTCGGCACCGGATTGGACGAGCGCGACCTGCTCGGCGCTCGCCATGCCGAGCTGGGCGGTGATCCGCTCCGCGGAATGGCCCTCCACACCGGAACCCGGTGTGCCGAGCCCGGGCAGGCGGTAGGGGAGGACGGATCCGACGGCGGCGATCCTGGACACCACGGCCTGGTGGGCGTTCGAGAGCCCCGGGGTGGAGACGGCGGGTCCGGCGCCGAGGACCAGCACCGTGCCCGCCACGCCGGTGGCGCTGAGAAAAAGCCGTCGGGACAATGGTTTCTCGGGATTTCCGGGTTGTGACATCGAAAGTCCTTCCGGAGTCAGATGGTGACGGCCCATTTGTCGAGCGTGCCGGTGTCGAGGCGGGCGTGGTCGGTGATCTGGAGCGTCCAGGTGCCGTTCGCGCTGACTTGCGAGGCGTCGGCCACGTAGAAGGTCAGGAGGTCGGGTAGTCCGTCGTCGGGATCCGGTGCCTTCAGCTCTGTCGTGAATCCGTCCGGTCCGAGCAGCCTGATGCCGAGGTCGCCGCGGAAGGTGTGTGCGATGGTGACGTCGACCTTGATGCCGGGGGTGCCGTTGCCAGGGCAGTCGGCGACCTGGACGGTGCTGGTCACCGATGGTCCAGGACCGGTGTTCGTGCCGTCCGGAATGGCCAGGTTGTCGCCGTTGGTGGCCGGTGCCGGGCACTTCGTGGGGTACGGCGACTGACACGGCGTGTCCCCCGCCGAGGGCACGTTGACCGCGTTCCAGGCAAGTTGGACGGACTTGTACTCGACGCTGCAGAGGCCGTAGAGGTCCTCGGTCGCCTTCAGGCTGGTCTTCCGCACGTTGTTGTCGCCCGTGTAACCGGTGTTCGACGTGAAGTACCTGGTGAGCGCCCGGTACCAGATGGCGGCCGCCTTGTCCGGCCCGATTCCGGGGACCTTGGCGGCCTCGTCGCAGACCGGGCTGTACCCGTACGGGGTCGCCCCGCTGCCCTCGGCGAGCATGAAGAAGAAGTGATTGCTGACTCCGCCGACCGCGTGCGGCGACTCGAACACGTGCTCGCCGATGGTGGGGAACCAGCAGGAGTGATCGCCGTTCGCGGCGGGGTTGAACATCGTGCGTTCGAAGACCTTGGTTTTCGTGGCGATCTTGTAGTCCGGCGGGTTCAGCGGGTTCTTCGCATAGAACTTGATCATCGAGCCGAAGATGTCCGATGTGGACTCGTCGATCGCGTCCGCCTCCCCGAAGCCGAGCATGGCCGATGTCATGACCACGCCGTGGGTGAACTCGTGTCCCACGACCTCCAGGGTGGCCAGCGACGTCTTCTTGTCCGCGCTGACCCCGAACCACATCTCGCTGCCGGTCCAATACGCGTTCGGCGGCACGCCCGGCTCGACGAGGTGCACTCTTGCGGTGAGGCTCGCACCGACGCCGGACACGCCTTCCCTGCCGTGCGTGAACTTGAAGTAGTCCCAGGCCATGGCCATGCCGTAGTGCGCGTCCACGCCGGTCGTGTTGGGATCGTTCGCGGTGCCGTCGCCCCATTTCGTGTTGTCCATGGAGGTCATCGGCTCGCAAAGATGAGTGGTGTAAAGCATGTCGCAGGTGCGGCTACCGCCCCGGGTGCTGTCGTGCAGGGTGAACCAGTTGTCGCCGGGCAGCTTCGTGGTTTCGATGGACACCGGCCCCGAGTGGGCGCCGACCCCCTTGCCGTCGGCCGACCTGACCTCGTCGAAGGTGCCGCGCGGCTCGCCGGTCGTGGCGTCCACCAGGACGTGCAGGCGACTCGGGATGGGGCTGTCCGCCCGCGTTCCGGAAACCACGGTCTCCCAGGCGAGAACGGCGGTGCCGGAGGTGGCGTCGAGCACCAGTTCGGGCTTCGCGGCCGCCTCGATGGCGCCGGAGAAGCGGGACAGGGACGTGCTCGCCGCCGTACCCGGCGCCACCGAGGGGGTCAGGTCGACCGCGATGGGGATGCCCAGGCCGAGGTTTGCTCCCTCGAAGGTGCCGTCCGGTGCGTTGTGGACGATGACGTCGCCACCGAGGACGCGGAGTCCTTTGTGGAGTCGTTCGTAATGCACGTGGGTGGTGCCGTCGGGGTCGATCTCCGCGCGGAGTGCGGTGAACGTGTCACCGGGAGCGTGCCGCACGGCCTCCGGGTAGGCGGCGATCGCGCGGTCGGCGTGCGCGATCGCCGCCTCCTTGGTCGGCTCCTCGGCCGATTCAACGTCGGCGGAGACCTCCGGGTCGGCCGTCGCGGGGGCAGGGGCGGGGGCGGGACCGCTGAGCACGGCGGCGAGGGCCACGGCCAGTGCGGGCAACCACAGGGATCGTCTTCTCACAGCCGGTCTCCGGATGAGTCGGTGGGGTGCGTGGGGCACCCGGTCGGGTCGGGGTGGTCCGACCCGACCGGGTTCTCGTCGGCGCAGGGGAGAGGGGTCAGCCCCTGGCCGTGGTCCGGTAGGCGTTGAGCGTCGTCTGGGTGACCGTGTTCCCGGCGGCGTCGCGTGCCTCGACGCGCAGGGACACGGTCTGTCCTGGCCGGTGGTGGGCGATGGTGCCGGTGAGCCACCCGTCCCGGTCGCGCTTCGTCTTGACCTTCGTCCAGGTGGTGCCGCCGTCGTAGGAGACGGACAGTGCGGCGGAGGTGATCGCGGTGTCCGTGCCGCCCGTGTGGTGCGGCAGCACCCGGATCGTCTGCTTCCCCGGCGCGGGCGCGGTGTTCCGGTCGGACAGGTCGAGGTCGTAGTCCATGGAGATGGTCGGCAGCGGTTCACAGGGCTTCGGCGAGGTGTTGACCGACGTCAGGCTCGCGCACTGGTGGTCGGGTGCGGAGGGTGCGCCGTCCGGTGCCGGCGAGGTGACCTTCCACGTGGTGTCCACCCGGTGGTCGCCGCCCGGCCGGTAACTGAGGTCCAGCTGGTAGCTGCCGCCGCCCGGGGGAACCGCATAGGTGGTGCCGAGCTTGCCGCTGACCCCGGGAAGCGTGATTCCGTCGCGGCGCAGTGTGGTCGAGACGACCTTCGCGTTGGGCGCCATGGCGGACACGTGTCCGCCGCTGTCGAGCAGCCACGGGAGGACGTGGATGGCGCCGGTCGTCCTCGTCGCCAGGTACGGCGCGGGCTGGGTGGGAATGTTGAAATGGTCACCCTGGCCGTAGCGCGCCGGGGCCTCGAACCACTCCTCGGTGTACCGGCGGCCGGCGGCCAGGTCCGCGGCAGGCGCCGTGTATGCCTCGTAGCGGCCGTCCTGCCAGATTGTCACCAGGCGCATCCAGGTCGCGTGGTCGGTGGTCGGTCCGAAGTACTCGGTCCGGGTGGCGGGCACCTCCACCTCCGCAACGGCGGGCACCAACTGGTTGCCGCCCTTGGTGAATCCCGTGCCGACGACCTGGTCCGCCGACGAGTGGTAGGTCGTGTCGAAGCGGGTCAGGTCCTTGGTGCGTACCGCATAGGTCGGCGCCTTCGCGATCGTGGGGGTGGTGAACGAGAGGTGGTAGGCGTAGGGGCTGGCCGGTTGGCCGGACAGCGTCGCCCTACCTCGGCCGCCGGAGAGCGCGTCGAGCAGCCGCAGCCCGTCCGGGCGTTCGAGAAATCCGATCGGCAGCAGATCGCTGGAGATGGTGGGCGGGGACGGCGGACCGGCGTCGGTGAACAGCAGGAGACCGGCCGCGTTCGCCTGGTGGGCCAGGACCGCGACCTGCGCGTACGCCGGGCCGGGAGTGGACCGCGCGAGGACGAGCTTGCCGCGAAGGTCGCCCGCCGCCGCGAAGTCGGCGGCGGTGCCCGCGCCCACGTGGACGAGGTCGCGCTTGCTCCTCCCCGTGAACTTCGCGACGGGCACCGGGGCGCCGCTGATGGGCTGGCTGTCATACCTCGGGTGCACGGTCACCCGCCCGACCGTGACGTCCAGCGGTGCGCGGACGGCGTGCGTCCCGTACTCGAACGAGAACGTGCCGATCCTCGCTGCCGGTGTCGGACTGACGTAGAGGTTCTCGTCGAACAGCCCGACGCCGCCCTTCCAGCTGGCGGACATACCGGTGGCGCTGGTGCGGGTGAACCCGAAGACACTCGAGTCGGTGTGCACCGGGTCCTGGGTCCCGAGTTCGACGCGTTTCGTGGCGCGGAGGTCGAACGTGACGTCGGTGGCCTTCGAGACGGCGACCTCCTGATCGACCAGGAGCGCCGAGGCGCTGATCCCGCCGGCTTTCTCCCCGGTGAGAGTGAGGGCGAGGAAGTACTTGCCCACCGGCAGCTTCAGCATGCTGGGGGTGGCGGGCACGTCGTACAACGTCCTGTCGTTGCTCGGCAGGTCGAGTGGCAGCACGGTGAGCCGCCGCTTGCCGCCCGTCGAGAAGTCCAGCGGCTTTCCGTCGAACCCGATGACGTGGAAGGTCACCACATGCGCGACCTCGCCGTTGGCGAATCCGACGGGGGTGGTCACGGTGGTCGCGCCGCCGGTGGCGGTGACCAGACCCTGGTAGCTGTCGTTCGTGGGTGCCTTGCCCGGATGGATGGTGACGTCGACCGTGGCGCTGCCGTGCGCCGGGACCGTGACGGTGTCGGTGCTCGTGGTGAGAACGCCGTCGATCGGCTCACCGGACGCGTTGGTCATGCGGGTCGCGAGGTCGAGCGTCAGCTCCTCGCCGGCCGAGTTGTGGTAGGTGAGCGTGGACTTCTCCGAGGTCCCGTGCGGCGCCGCGAGTTCGCCGAAGTTGACGACCGGGGGATCCGCCGTGACCTCCTGGGTGGTGGCCGCCTCGACATCGAGCCGTCCCGCGCCCTGGTCGTTGACCGGTGCGCCGGTGTCCTCGGTGGACGCGATGAGCGCGGACTTGAGCGCCGCGGCTGACCAGTCGGGGTGTTGCTGGGCGAGGATGGCGGCGGCCCCCGCGACGTGTGGGGTGGCCATGGAGGTGCCGCTCATCGCCGAGTAGTACTGGTCGACAGGTGTGCCGTGCGTGCCGGTGGCGGACCGGGCGGCGGTGATGGCCACACCGGGTGCGGTGATCTCGGGCTTGACCGCCCCGGTGTCGGTGGGTCCGCGGCCGCTGAAGCCGGCGACCGTGTCCGCGCTGTCCACGGCGCCGACGGTGAGTGCCTCCGGTGCCACTCCGGGACTGCTGACGGAGTTGATGTTGGGGCCGGAGTTGCCCGCCGCGACGACGAACAGCGTCCCGGTCTCGGCGGTGAGCCGGGTGACGGCTTCGGCGAGCAGGTCCTTCGTGTCGATCGGCGGCGGGCCGCCGAGGCTCATGTTCACCACGTCGGCGCGGGTGGCCGCCCACTCCATGCCGGCGAGGACGGACGAGCCATAGCTCATGCCGCTCCGGTCGAGGACCTTGCCCACGACCAGGCCTGCGCCGGGGGCCACGCCCTTCTCGGCGCCGCCCGACGCGGCGCCGGACCCGGCGATGGTGGAGGCCACGTGCGTGCCGTGCCCGTGTCGGTCCACCAGGTCGGTCTCGTAGGGGATGAAGCTCTTCTCCTCGACCACCTTGCCCGCCAGGTCGGGGTGGGCGGAGTCGTAGCCGGTGTCCAGGACGGCCACCCGGACTCCGCCGCCGTCCAGGCCGCCTGCCCAGGCCTGGGGTGCCTTCACCTGGGCGACGCTCTCCGCGAGGTTCGCCGTCACCACCCGGTCCAGCAGCAGGGTGCCCTCGCCGCGCTGCTGGAGGAGGGCCTGCCACAGCTGGCCGGTGTTCGCCTTGTCGACCTCGAGAGCGACGGCGTCCACACTGGACAGCTGCCGGGTCGGGGTGGAGGCGGGCAGCGCCGCCGCGGCCTCCACGCGGCCCGGCTCGTAGTCCATGATCACCGGCAGGGTGGGCCGCTCGCCGTAGCCGTTGGTCGCCAGGTAGGTCACGTTGAACAGGTCCTCGTCGACCTGTCCGTCGCGCACCGCGTCGGCGGCGTCGCTCGGCAGCACATACCAGCCGTCGGCGCGGTCGTACACCTCGTACCCGATGTCCGGTCGCGGCGGTGACACCACGGACACCGTGTCCCTGCCCACCGGGTCGGACACGTACGTGACCACGTCCCCGGTCACGAGCGTGACCGTGACCGGCACGCCGGCCGGAGTCGCCGGCGCCGGGTCGACGGTCGCGGCCCGCGCGGGCACCGTGAGGGTCGCGAGCAGCAGAACAGCCGAGCTGGCCCAACCCCATGACCGGCGCCACATGGGCATCTCCTTCCCGCCGCCGAACCGACGACGGGACGCTATGCGGGCGGAGCTTGCGGTTTCCTTGCGGTGGCCGCGTGACCGACGGGTGGGACCTGATCCGTCTGGAGCACCGACGCCTGGTCCTCGGAGCCGCCTCGCACGCATGACATCGGCGACGTGGTCCACACAGGACGTGACCGTCGCCTGTCACCGGTGTGGGACTGAACCCATGGGGTGGCGGGTGAGGCCCGCGAGTTCGCCTCGGGAGTTGATTCCGAGCTTGGGGTAGGCCTTGTACAGGTGGTAGGCGACCGTGCGTGGGCTGAGGAAGAGGTGGGCCGCGATGTCCCGGTTGGACAGACCTCTCGCGGCGAGCTGGGTGATCCGCAGCTCGTCACCTTCACGGCGACCACCCTCAACGTGCGCTACCGCCCGATCACCGTTCGGTAGGACTAAGTGGTCGGCGCCGGAAGTCCTCCAGGGTCTCGACGGCCCAGCTTCCCGCTGGACGCACGGCCGAAAGGCCCGAGTACAACCCGGTACGAGACGATGGTCGCTCCGCAAGCTCCGCTCGGCGACCTTCCGGCCGCACGCCCAGCGAAAACCTGGATCCGCCGATACCCCACGAAGGACTTCCGGCGCTGACCACTAAGCGACGGCCGTCCGGTCACCCAGCACTGGGACGGCCATGGCTGGACCGCGCACGTGCTGCCCGATCCGGCCGAGGCGCTGTCCGCCTCCGGACCGCGGAACGTCTGGGCGGTCGGCTGGCGCGACGACCCCACCGGCCGGACCCAGGCGCAACCGGCCACGATGCGCTTCGACGGCAGGGACTGGCAGTCCGTGCCGACCCCGGACGACCCGCCCACCTCCGCGGCCAAGGCGAGTTCCACGCTGAGGAGGTCGTCGCCGTGTCCCCGGACGACGTCTGGGCCTTCGGCGTCCACGACGACGACCCGGCCGCCAGCGATCACACCATCCGCGTGCTGCACTGGGACGGCTCGGCGTGGCGGACGGCCGCCCGTGCCCCCGAGTACACTGTGGACATTCATCCGTTCCCCGACATGGTGGCGGCCGGGGACGGCGCGGGCGGGTTCGTGCTGGCCGGATACCAGCACGGTGGCCGGGACGGCACACCGCGGGTGATCGGCTATCCGGCGCCGCCACCGGCGAACGCGCACGCGGGTGCCCCGACCGGTCAGTTCCAGGCGAACGACGTGAAGCTCGTTCCCGGCGCCCGCGACGTGTGGGCCGCCGGGTTCATGGAAGGCGGCGGGGGCGACGTGCGGGGCGTCGTCGTCACCTGCACGCTGAACGGCTGAGGCTCAGGAGTCGCCGTTCCCCTGCGCACCCTGAACCTGCTCGTCGCGGACGTCCTTCCCCTGTTCGGCGAACGCCTTGAAATCCTGCATGTGCTGTTGCGACTGCTTGTGGAAGGCACCGGGCATGAGAAGCCCCACCAGCCGCATCAGCAGGCCGCTGAACCGGTATTCGCTCTCCTGTTCCCAGAGCGTCGTCTTCGGATCGGCTTCGGTCAGCCGATCGCGCACGACGCTCCACATGCTCGCGGCGACGATCTCGCGGTCGAAGTGAACGACGATCTCGGTGGGGATCCCGTGCAGGTCCGCCGGCTCCCGCCGGGTGATCGTTTCGGTGCACTCGATCGTCCGCTTCCCCGACCGCATCACGATCCGCGACGTGGTACCGAGCTGCCCGTGTATCCCATTCACCGGCTCGTGCAGCACCAAACCCCGCAGCCACGTCGGCAGGTGTGCCGGGTCGGCCAGCAGCTGCGCCACCCTCTCCCGCGGCAGCGCGATCTCGATCGAGTTGGTGTACTTCATCGCGCATTCCTTCTCGTCAGGTCGGGTCGGGTGCGTAGAACCTGGTGGTGGCCTCGACCGCGGCAGCGACGTGCTCCGGTTCGCCACCGGCGGCCAGGTGTGCCTGTCCCCAGGCCGCGGCGCTGCGCCGGATGAACTCGCGCCCCTCTGGCGACCTCTGGATCACCTCGTGGTCGGCGGTCTCGCCACCGGCCAACAGCCGGGTCAGGGCGAGGAGAGCCAGGTCCCAGCCAACACCGCCGGCACCGGGGCCGTAGGTCGGGAACAGAGGCTCCTCGACGACCGCCGCATGGATCAGCTCGAATTCGGTGTCGCCGGCCGGGCCCGCCACCAGGCGCACTTCCACCTCGCTCGTGCCGGGCCAGGCGTCGGCGTCCGGACCGTAGAGCCAGGACACCTTGAGCAGACGCGGCGGCTCGCACCGGAGGATCTCGCCGTGCTCGCCACCGTCCAACTCGAACTTCCCGCCGAGCCGCAGATCCCCGGTGACCGGTTTCAACCAGCGACTCAGCCGCTCGGGGCTGGTAAGGGCGTCCCAGACGTCGTCGATCCGCACTTGGTATCGACGACGCACCTCGATGGTGTACGCGTCGCCGGCGGGCACTTGCCCATTGCCCATTGCCCGGTGCGCGGCGGCCAGCTCGTCCAGTACGTCTTTCATGTCACGGTCCCTCGAGCGCCTGCATGAACAGGATGTATACCGGTCTCCACTTATATAAGTCAATCCTGGTATACTGAGGTCACGCTGGTCTTTATCGCTGAGCGGACACGGTATACCGGTCGGACAGGGCATCGTGCGTGCTGACCCGGAAACCGTGCCGTGTCAGGATCTCCATGGCTTTGTCGAGGTGCCCGGCGGTGTCCGTGCCCGGTGCGTCGTGCACCTCCATGGCTACCTGACTCACCAGTCCCCAGTGCCTGTCGTCGATACCGCGTAGCACGTCCAGTTCGGCGCGCTGGACGTCGATCTTGAGCAGGTCCACGCGGTCGATCCCACGCTCGTCGATAACCGATGACAGCCGGCGTAACCGGCCAGGTTGGGTAACCGGTCGGAGCCGAAAGGCCAGGATCTCGTCCAGGTGTTCCACCATGTCCGGGTCGATCCCCGGCTCCGACCGGACCTGGCGGCCGACGGCTTCCTTGTCTCCCACTGGATCCGCGTAGGCGCTCAGCGTCGACATCGTGGTGTAGCCCGGGTAATAGGTGAACGAGACGTCCCGCTCGACATCGGACAAGCCACAGGAGAAGACTTCGACGGACAGGCCGAACTCGGCGACGTTCTGCCGCAGCTTCTCGGCCAGCGGTAGCAGCGGCTCGAACGCCAGCACGGTCGCGTCCGGGGCTTCGGCGTGCGCGAACAACGTGAACATGCCGATGTTCGCGCCGGCATCCACCACCACGGCGCCCGGCGGGATCGACAGGCCACCACGCAGGTACGCCCGCGCGCCGAAGATCTCCTCGTGCAAGAACTTCGTCTCGTGCGGGTTCACCCCGTGAACGCGGCCGAGGTCCAATGTGGCTGCCGTCATGCCGACATCGCGACCAGCACCCGCCGCGGGCCGGTGAACGGGCGGCGTCCGTGCGCGACCAGCACGTTGTCGATGACCAACAGGTCGCCCTCCTGCCAGTCGACGTCCACCGCGAGTTCCAGGCCGCGGTCGCGGACCTGTGTCACGTACTCGGCCGGGATCGGGGTGCCCTCGGCGAACGTCACCGACTGCGGGAGCTCGTCCTCGGGTAGCGCGTCGCGCAGGGCGATGCCCATCTCGTCCTCCAGCGCGGCCGGGTGCCACTGGTCGGACTGGTTGAACCACACCTCGTCGCCGGTCACCGGGTGCCTGGTGGTCGACGGCCGGACCTGAATCACGCGCAACCCGCCGTCGGCCTTCCATTCCCACGTCGCCCCGGCGTCGGTCAGGAACGCCTCGACGGCCGCCCGGTCGCCGGTTTCGAAGGTGTCCTGCCAGCTCTTGCCGAACCCGCGCCCGCCGTGCATGTTCTGCATGTACCGCACGCCGCCCCGGTACGCGTCGCGTACCTCCGGGTCCAGCGACGCCAGCCAGGCCGCCGCGTCGACCACGGGGGTCGCCCCACCGGTCTGTGCGGCCAGCTGGCAGTAGAACAGCAGCCGTGCCGGCCAGGTGTGTGAGTAGGACAGCTCGTTGTGCATCGAGATGGTGAACTCGGCCGGGTACTCGGTCGAGGTGTAGAGGTTGCTCCCGACCTTCGTCCGTGGTGAGTTGCCGTGCACGTAGGCCAGCCGCGTGGACAACAGCTGGTCGATCGCCTCGTCCAGCCGGTCGGCGCCGAGCCCGAACCCGCGGAACACCAGCGCCTTGTGCTCGAGGATCAGCTTGTCGATCACGTCCGTGTCGGCCACCACCGCCAGCAGGCCCGCCGCGGACGCCTGTTGTTCCGCGGTGTCCGGGGTGATCACCAGTGGCGTCCAGCTCATGACCGCTCCTCGCAGGCTCCGAGCGTCCGCTCGCGGGTCGCCCAGCCCTGATGCTCTGCTCGATGGTTCGTTCCGCAAGCTCCACTCACAGCTCCGCAAGCTCCGCTCATGACGCGTCCTGCTGTCCGCGCAGACTCAGCGGGCGCATGTCCGTCCACACCTCGTCGATGTGGTCCAGGCACTCCTGCTCGGTGCCGGTCTTGCCGGCCGCCCGCCAGCCGTCCGGGAGTTCCCGGCCGTCCGGCCAGATCGAGTACTGCTCCTCGTGGTTGAGCACCACGGTGAATCGGTCAGAATTCATGCTGTCACCCTTTGTTGGATCAGGTCCTTGTCCTTGAGCACCACCGGATCGGGGATCGCGTCCGGCAGTTCGTCTTCCAGCAACCGCACCCGGTGGGTGCGCCACGCGGCGACACCGGTCAGCACGGCAAGCACGCCGGCGGTCATCACGAGCCACGCCATGCCCCGGCCCGGGAGCCCCGCGGCCTGCGCGAGCGGCTCGAACACGCCGGAGATCAGTGGCCCGGCAAGCACGAAGCCGACCGGGACCATCAGCCAGCTGATCATCATGTTGGCCGCGAACACCCGGCCCTGCAGGTCGATGCCGACCTTCGTCTGCACGATGGCCGCCCAGTGCACGTTGAGCACGGCGGTGCCGAATCCCATGCCGAACAGGCCGAGCGCGGGGAACAGCGGGTGCGGGGCGAGCCCGAGTACGACCATCGACCCGCCGATCAGGCCGAAGCAGCCGAGAATGCCCGTGGTGCGCCGCCGGAAACCGCCCCACACGCTCATCAGCACACTGCCGACCAACAGGCCGACGCCGCCCGCCGACATGACCAGGCCGAGCATGGGCACCGACCCGAGTTCCAGCACCAGCGGCGTGGCCACCACGCTGACGATGGCGAACATGAAGTTCAGCGCCGAGGTGAAGACGATGATGCCGAGCAGGCCCGGCCTGTGCAGCAGGTATCGCCAGCCGCCGGTGACCTCCTTGCCGAACGGCTCGTCCCGCTTGCGGAACAACCGGTTCGGGAACCGGACCGTGACCAGCGTGACCAGTGCGAAGCCGAAGGTCAGCAGGTCGATGACGACGATCCCGGTCAGCCCGATGCCGACCGCGAGCGCACCACCGAGCATCGGCGCGAGCACGTTCCCGGTCGCGCCGCCCAGCTGGGCGAGGCCGTTCGCCTTGCCGTAGTACCGCTTCGGCACCAGCTGGCTGACCGCGGCCCGGTACGCCGGTTGCTGGAATGCCACGGCCACCGCGCTCAGCGCGATCAGCGGATAGATCTGCCAGTTCCGCAACGTGTCCGTCCACAACAGACCGACCAGGGACAGCGAGGTCACCGCGGACAGGCAGTCGGCCGCGATCATGATCTTGCGCCGGTCCCACCGGTCGGCCACGGCCCCGGTGATCGGGGCGAGCGCCACCGCTGGCAGCAACGCCATCACGCTCACCAGCGCGAAAAGCGACACCGATCCGGTCTGCTGGTACACCCACACGCCGAGTGCGAAGGTGGTCAGCCCGGACCCGATGAGCGACGCGAACTGGCCGAGCGCCACGAGCAGGAACGCGCGCATGTCCGCCGGTGGCGGCGGCCCGACCGGGGCGCCCGGTCCTTCGTCGATCAGCGCCGCCAGCTGGTCGGCCTGGTGCTGGTGGAAGTAGTGCCCGGCGTTCGGGATCACATGCAGCGACACCGAGTCCGAGAAGTGCGTCCACTCCGACGTGCGTTCCAGGTAGAGCTCGGTGGCCCGGTCGCCGTCGCCGACCACGACCACGATCGGCGCGTTCAGCTTGCGGAAGCCACCGCCGTGGAACGCGTCGGTGTAGAAGTCCTCGCCCGCCTGGGTGTCGTCGATGAACACCCGCATCAGGAAGTCCTGCTCCTGCTCGTCGAGCACCTCGGTGAACAACCCGGTGGCCCGCAGGAACTCCATCGCCCGCCGCTTGGACATGAACTTCCGCATCGGCATGAGCTTGCGCAGGAGCTGGTGGACCTTGCCCGGAATCCGCGGCGCCGGGAAGTGTCCGCCGATGTACACGCGCACCAGGTCGACGCCCTCGTCCTCCAGTCGTCGGGCGATCGCCATGGTCAGTGCGCCACCCATGCAGTGGCCGTAGAGCGCCATGGGCCCGGTGACCTTGGCCTTCACCTCGTCGACCACCCGCTCGACCAGGTCGTCGAAGGGTATGGTCGCCTCGGTCTGGTTGCTCAGGTCGTGGCCGGGTGGCTCGATCGCGAACAGCGAGAGACGCTTCGGCAGCGCCGTCGCGAGTTCCTTGTAGTTCAAGGCACCCGCGGCCGCCAGTGGCACGGCGACGATCGACAGCTCGGCCTGCCGCGGGCTGGTGAGCTCGTGCAGCAGGCCTCGTGCCTGTATCCGTGTCCCTGTCCTGGCGCCGCCGACGTGCGTGCTGAACGCACGGATCGTCGGATTGGTGAACAGGTCCATCACCGTCGCGGGCACGCCGAGGTCACGCACCGCGCGCAGCGCCTTGAAGGAGTCGCCACCGAGTTCGAAGAAGTCGTCGTCGATCCCGAGCGACGGCACGCCGAGCAGCTCCGACCAGCGTTGCACGAGCATCGTCTCGAAGGCGTCCCGCGGCCCGGCGCCGGACGGCTCCGCCGTCGGCCTGGGTGGCGCGGGCAGTGCCTTGCGGTCCACTTTTCCGTTGGGGGTCAACGGGAAGGACGGCAGCGTGACGAACGCCGAGGGCAGCATGTAGTCGGGCAGGCTGGCGCGCAGGTGCGCACGCCACTGCCCGGTCTCCGGTTCGTCGGCGCCGATGTCACTGCCGGGCGCCACTGTCACGTACGCGACGATCGCCTTGTCCGCGCCGTCGCCATGCACCACCACGACCGCCTGGTCGACCGCCGAATGCTCGGCGAGCCTGGACTCGATCTCGCCGAGCTCGATCCGGTGGCCACGCACCTTCACCTGGTTGTCGTTGCGCCCCAGGAACTCCAGGCTGCCGTCCTCGCGGAACCGGGCGAGGTCACCGGTCCGGTAACGACGGCTGCCCGGGGCGCCGGACGGATCCGGCACGAACCTCTTCGCCGTCTCGGCCGGCCCGCCGAGGTAGTCCCGCGCGAGGCAGGCGCCACCCAGGTACAGCTCGCCCGGCACGCCGACCGGGACGGGGCGCAGCCGCTTGTCGAGCACGGCCGCGGTCACCCCCGCCAGCGGCCGGCCGATGGTGATCGGGTCCGTACCCGAGTCGATCTCGGCCATGGTCGCCCAGATCGTCGCCTCGGTCGGGCCGTAGAGGTTGTACAGCTTGTCCACCAACGGAACCAGCTGCCGTGCGAGCGCGGTAGGCAACGCCTCCCCGCCGCACACGGCGGTGAGGCCGGCCAGCCCCGGCCAGCCGTCGGACACCAGCAACTGCCAGGTCGCCGGTGTCGCCTGCAACACGGTCGCCCGCTCCGCGACCAGCAAGGCCGCCAGGTCCGCCGGGTCGTGCGCGACCTCGCGAGTGGCCAGCACGACTCGCGCGCCGCAGATCAGCGGCAGGAACAGTTCCAGCACGGAGATGTCGAACGCGACCGTGGTCACCGCGACCAGCGAGTCGGAAGGGCCGATGCCCAACCTGTTGCGCATGCCGTGCAGGAAGTTGACGACCGACCCGTGCTGGACCCGTACGCCCTTCGGCTTGCCGGTCGAGCCCGACGTGTAGATCACGTACGCGAGGTCGTCACCGTCCACAGTGGGCAGTTCGGCCGCCGATGCGGTGTGCTCGTCATCGGTGAGCAGGACCCGCACGTCGAACTCGCGGTACTTCTCGGCCACCGTCCGCTCGGTCAACAGCACGGCGGTGCCGGAGTCGGCCAGGACGTGCCGCTGCCGCTCGGCCGGGTAGTCCACGTCCAGCGGCAGGTACGCGGCACCGGCCTTGAGCACGGCGAGCAACGCGACCGGCAACGCCACCGACCGCTCCAGCGCGACCGCGACCAGCGACTCCGGCCCGACGCCCTCGGCAGAAAGCGACGCGGCGATGCGTTCGGCGCGGTCGTCGAGTTCGCGGTAGGTCAACGACGTCGATCCGCACGTCACCGCGATCTGGTCCGGGGTCGCGATCACCTGGCGCCGCACCAGTTCGTGGATCGGGAGGTCCGGCGGCGAGTGCTCTGTGGCGTCCGTGGCGCTCGATACCGGCCGCGACTCGGCCTCGGTGAGCAGGTCGATGTCGTCGAGCGTGATCGCCGGGTCGTCCGTGACGGCCGTCAGCACCCGCTCCAGGTGGCCGAGCATCCGGGCCGCGGTCGGCGCGGCGAACAGGTCGGTGTTGTACTCCAGACGGCACTCCAGCCCGCCGTCGGTGTCTTTGTTGGCGTCCACGACGATCAGGCTCAGGTCCAGCTGCGACACCCCGAGGTGCACGGTCCGGTGGGTGGTCGACGCCCCGGTGAGCGCCAGCCCCTCGCCCGGGGTGTTGAGCAGGTTGAACAGCACCTGGAACAGTGGGTTTCGGCTGGGGTCCTTGCGCGGGTCGAGTTCCTCGACGATCCGCTGGAACGGCGCCGCCTGGTGGGCGAACGCGCCGAGTGCGGTGGCCCGTACCGCGGCCAGGTGGTCGGTGAACGGCGCGGCGCCGTCGACCTGGTTGCGCAGCACGAGCGTGTTCAGGAAGCAGCCGATCGCGCGCGCCTGCTCGTCCCGGGTGCGCCCGGCCACCGGGGAGCCGACGCAGATGTCGGTCTCGCCGGTGTACCGGTAGAGGACCGTCTGGAGCGCGGTGAGCACGGCCATGTACATGGTGGCGCCGTGGCCGCCCGCGAGCGTGCGGAGCCTGCCCGTCAGTTCCGGGTCCAGCACGCGGGTGACGATGGCGCCGTCGAAGGTCTGCACCGGCGGCCGGGCGCCGGTGGTCGGCAGGTCGAGACCCGATGGCGCACCGGTCAGCTGCTTGCGCCAGTAGTCCAGATCGGACACCAGGTAGTCGGACTCCGCGCAGTCGGCGTACTGCACCGGCGGGTTCGTCGTTGGCTCTGTCAGGGGTGACGGCCGACCGGCGCGGTAGGCGTCGTACAGCTGGCCGAGATCGGAGTGCAGCACCGAGAACGACCAGCTGTCGCACACGATGTGGTGCAGGCACAACGCCAGCACGTGGTGCCCGTCGGCCACCCGCAGCAGGCTGAACCGGAACAGTGGCCCCTCGGTGAGGTCGAACGGCTCGCGCGCACTCGCCCGCAGCACGTCGTCGATTCTTGCCTCGGGCACCTCGGCGACGGCCAGTTCGACCGGCAGCTCGTCGCGGATCACCTGCAGCGGTTCGCCGTCGGGCGCGTGGAACACCGTGCGCAGCGCCTCGTGCCGGTGCACGACCCCACGCAACGCGTTGTGCAGTGCGGTCACGTCGAGGTCGCCGCGCACGTCCATGGCGTTCAGCACGGTGTAAGCGGCCGGCTGCTCGTGTGCCTGGTCGAGGAACCACATCCGCCGCTGCACCGGCGTCGCGGGCAGGGGGCCCGTACGGCGCGCCGGCGCGGGTGCGGCAACCGGGCGGTCCTGTGTGGCCGCCGCGGTCATGCCATGCAGGGTCGGGTGCTCGAACACCGCCTCGATCGGCACGGTCATGCCGAACCGGGCCCGCAGCCGGGCCACCAACTGCGTGGCGAGCAGCGAATCGCCGCCCAACTCGAAGAAGTTGGCCGTCGGCTTGATGTCCTGGACGCCGAGCAGTTCCGTCCAGACGGCGGCGATGCGCGACTCGTCATCGGTCAGCCCGGTCCCGCTCGCCACCGGTGCTTCGGCAGCCAGGGCGCCGGCCGACCGGGACGTGCCCGCCGCGATCCAGAACCGCTTGCGCTCGAACGGATAGGTCGGCAGCGGCACGCGCCGCCCCGGTGCGCCGGCGTTGAACGTGGCCCAGTCGACGGCCGCGCCCGCCGCCCAGAGCCCGCCGATGCCCGACAGCAACGTGGTGGTGTCGTCGGTATCGGTGGTGCTCGCGCGCATCGTCGGCACCGCGTCGCCGCCGCCGCGCCGGATCAGCTTGCTCAGCGTGGTGCCAGGGCCGACCTCGGCCGTGATCAGCCCGGCCCGCACCAGTTCGGTGGCGCAGTCGGCGAAGCGGACCGGCTCACGCAGGTGCGCCGCCCAGTAGTGCGGGTCGGTGGCCTGCTTTTCGGTGATCCACGTGCCGGTGGTGTTGGACAGGTACGGCCGTTGCGGTGCGTGCCAGGTGACCCGGCGTGCCTCGGTCAGCAGGCTCGCCACCGCCGGTTCGACCATCGCCGAGTGGAAGGCATGCGAGGTACGCAGCCACCGGCAGGCCGTGTCGCGGCCCTTCAGTCGCCGTGCGACGGTTTCCAGTGCGGCGCGCGGGCCGGCGAGTACGCACGCCGACGGACCGTTCGCCGCCGCCAGTGACACGTCCGGACCGAGCAGGTCGACGACGTCGCGCTCGGGCAGCGCGACCGCGAGCATGGCCCCGGCAGGCAGCTCCTGCATCAGCCTGCCGCGGGCCGCGACCAGGCGCAGGCCGTCCGCCAGCGAGAACACCCCGGCCAGGCACGCCGCGACGTACTCGCCGATGCTGTGCCCGGCGTAGGCCGCCGGGGTCACGCCGCGCGCGATCAGCTCGCGGGCCAGCGCGTACTCGGTGACGAACAGAGCGGGCTGGGTCAGCCAGGTCTCGTCGAGGTCATGCCCCTCGGCGTAGACGGCCTCGCGCAGGTCGACGCCGAGCAGCGGTCGCAGGATCGTGGCGCAGGTGTCGACGACGTCCCGGAACTCGCCGGGCTCGCGGTACAGCCCGGCGCCCATGCCGCGATACTGCGCGCCCTGACCGGGAAACACGAACGCGACGTCCCGGTCGGTGCCGGTGCGGGCGTCGTCGAGCCTGCGCAGCGCGTCCACTGTGGACTCACGGTCACCGGTGACGAACCGGCGCCATGGCAGGCGGGTCCGGCCTTGCCGCAGCGTCGCGGCCACGTCCGCGAGATCGGTCGACGCCGTCGCGAGGTGGTCGGCCAGCCCGCTCGACATCGCGTCCAGCGCGCTGGGTGTCTTGGCGGACAACACGAGCAACTGCGGCTGGTCGGACCGCAGTGGCTGCTCTGCCCGCGGCGCCTGCTCGACGATCACATGGGCGTTCGTGCCACCCATGCCGAAGGCGCTGACTCCGGCTCGCAGCGGCCCGTCCGCGTCCCATGGCACGGGCGAGGTGGTGAACCGGAACGGGCTTGCCGCGAAGTCGGCGGCCGGGTTGGGCGTCACCAGGTTGACGCTGGGTGGGAGCATTCGGTGTTCCAGGGCGAGGACGGTTTTGATCAGCCCGGCGATGCCGGCGGCGGCGTTGGTGTGCCCGATGCTGCCCTTGACCGAGCCGAGCACACAGAACTCCGTGTCGGCAGTGCTTGTCCGGTAAGCCTGGGTCAGTGCGCTGACCTCGATGGGGTCGCCGAGTGCGGTGCCGGTGCCGTGGGCCTCGACGTAACTGATCGAGCGGGCCGGGACGCCGGCGTCGGCCAGCGCGTCGCTGATCACCTCGACCTGACCTTCGACGCCGGGTGCGCTGAACCCGGCACGGGCGGCGCCGTCGTTGTTCACCGCGGAGCCACGGATGACCGCGCGGATGGGGTCACCGTCACGAAGGGCGTCGGCCAGCCGCTTCAGCACGACCGCGCCGACGCCGCTGGAGCCGATGGTGCCGCGCGCGTCGGCGTCGAACGGCCGGCAGTGACCGTCCGGCGACACGACACCGCCCGGGTCGTACCGGTAGCCGCGGCGCTGCTGCGGGTCGATGCTGGCCCCGCCCGCGATGGCGACCTCGCACTCACCCGCGATCAGGGCGCGGCGGGCCATGTGCACCGCGACCAGACCGGTGGAGCACGCGGTGTTGACGTTGATGCTCGGGCCACGCAGGTCGAGCTTGTAGGACACCCGGATCGGCAGGAAGTCCTTGTCGGTGGCCAGTTGCAGTTGGTAGTCACCGACCGCGCGGGCGATCTCCGGCGCGGAGGCGATGTTCTCGGTCAGGTAGACGCTGCGGCTCGCGCCCGCGAACACGCCGACCTTGCGACCGCTCTGTTCCGGCGCGTGGGCAGCGGTTTCCAGTGCCTCCCAACAGCATTCGAGGAAGATCCGGTGTTGCGGGTCGAGGATCTCGGCTTCGCGCGGGCTGATCCCGAAGAAGGCGGCGTCGAACTGGTCGATCCCGGCGAGCACGGTGCCGGCGGCGACATAGTCCGGGTCGGTGACCGAGGCCGGGTCGGCGCCGTCGGCGATCATCTCGTCGATGCTGAACGGGCGGACCAGGTCGGCGCCACCGACGATGTTGTCCCAGAATTCGGCCGGGTTGGTGGCGCCGGGGTAGCGGCACGCCATCCCGATGATGGCGATGTCGCCGGTGCTGACAGTGGTTTTCGGCGTGGCTTTCGGGGCCGGCGCGGGTGCCGGTTCGTCCAGGAAGGCGGCGAGCGCGCTGATCGTCGTGTACTGGAACAGGTGGGTGACCGTGAACCGGTCGCCGATCTCCTCCTTGAGGAGCCGGTGCATCTTCAGTAGCAGCAACGAATGCCCGCCGACGTCGAAGAAGTTGTCGTGCAGGCCAACCCGGTCCCGGCCGAGCAACTGACACCAGATCCGCGAGATCACCTCGGTGAGGCCACCGGGTGCCGGCGCGGGCGCCGGCTCGTCCAGGAAGGCGGCCAGGGCGCTGATCGTCGTGTACTGGAACAGGTGGGTGACCGTGAACCGGTCGCCGATCTCCTCCTTGAGGAGCCGGTGCATCTTCAGTAGCAGCAACGAATGCCCGCCGACGTCGAAGAAGTTGTCGTGCGGACCGAAGTTGTCGTGACCGAGCAACTCGCGCCAGATCCGGGTGATCAGCTCCGCGACCCGGCCTGCCGGGGGAGTCGCGGCCACCCGTTCCTCCGGTGTCGGCAGGCCGTGGTAGTCGACCTTGCCGTTCGCGGTCAGCGGCAGCGCGTCGAGGAACACGAAGTTCGCGGGCACCATGTACGCGGGCAGGTTCTCGGCAAGTGCTTGCCGCAGCACCGTTTCCTTGCCGGAGGACACCACGTAGGCGACCAGACGGCGATCGCCGGGTTCGTCCTCACGGACCCGCACCACACACGCGGTCACAGACGGCTGCGCGGTCAGCGCGTGCTCGATCTCGCCGAGTTCGATCCGGTACCCGTTCAGCTTGACCTGACGGTCGATGCGGCCCAGGTACTCCAGCGTCCCGTCCGGCCGCCAGCGCACCAGGTCCCCGGTCGCGTACATGCGCCGCCCGTCACCGGCGAACGGGTCGGGCACGAACCGCTGTGCGGTCAGGCCCGGCCGGTTCAGGTAGCCCCGAGCCACGCCGGCGCCGCTGACGTACAACTCTCCTGGCACCCCGGCCGGCAACGGCTGCAACGCACCGTCCAGCACGTACAGCCGCGCACCGGTGATCGGCCTGCCGATCGGCACCGGCCCGGCGTCCGGGAAGTCGGCGGGCACCGGGTAGCCGGCACAGCCGACGACGGTTTCCGTTGGGCCGTAATGGTTGTACAGCTTGGTTTCCGGTGCGTGTGCACGCCAGAACCGCAGTCGCTCGGCGGTCAACTGTTCGCCGCCGACCACGATCGCCCGTACCCGGCCGACCGCCTGCGCCGGGTCCAGCTGTCCGGCAAGCAGGTCCAGGTGCGCGGGCGTGATCTTCATGAGTCCGTACGGTTCCCGCCGCTGCCGCAGCAGTTCACCGAGTGCCGCCGCGCCGTCCCGGCCGTCGGGCAGCAGGTGCACCCCGTGCCCGGCGAGCAACGGCACCAGCAGGCTCGTCACCGTGATGTCGAACGCCGCGGACGAGTGCACGGGCGAGCCGCCATCGAGCGGGTAGGTGCCACGCGCCCAGCCGATGTAGTTGGCGACGCCGCGCTGGGTGACCAGCACGCCTTTCGGCTTGCCGGTCGACCCGGACGTGTAGATCACGTACACCAGGTCGTCCGGTCCGGTGGCGGGAGGCTCGAACGGTTCGGCGGTACCGGGCCAGCCCGGGTCGTCGACGTCGACGACCGGGCCCGCGAAGACGGACGTGGCGCGTTGCCCTGCCAGAATCAGCGCGGGCGCGCTGTCCTGCTCGACCCAGCGCAGCCGGTCGGCGGGATGGGCCGGGTCCAACGGCAGGTACGCCGCGCCGGTGCGGGCCACCGCGAGCATCGCGACCACCTGGTCGATCCCGCGGTCGAGACACAGGGCGACCACATCGCCCCGGCCGACGCCCCTGGCACGGATCGCCCTTGCCCACCTGTCGGTCGCGGCGGCCAGTTCCGCGTAGGTCAGCGCGCGGTCGCCGGCGGTCACCGCGACCTCGTCCGGCACCTGGGCCACGGCGGCCGCGAACAACTCGGTCAGCGACGGCGAATCCGGCGGCTCCGGGGCGCCGATGCCGGGCGCCACCTCGTGGTCGGCGACCATCGGGAGCGTGTGCACCGGCCGGTCCGGCTCGGCGACCGCGGCGCACAGGAGCGTGCTGAAGTGCCCGGCCAGCCCGCGGATCGTGGCCTCATCGAACAAGTCGGTGCTGTACTGCAACCACGTCTGCCCACCGCGGATGATCAGGGTGAGGTCGGCCTTCGTGGTGTGGCCCTCGGTGGCCACCGTCTCGGCCGCGACGTCACCGAAGTCGGGCAGCGGCGCGTCGCCTTCCTCATAGGCGAAGCGCACCTGGACCAACGGGCTCCGGCCCGGCTGACGCTGCGGCCGGACCGCCTCGACCACGTGCTCGAACGGCAGGTCCTGGTGCTCGAAGGCACCCAGCATCGCTTCGCGTACCCGGTCCACGACGGTGCCGAAGTCCGGCTCGCCGGAAAGCGACGTCCGGATAGCCAGGGTGTTCAGGAAAAGCCCGACCAGTCCTGCGGTCTCCGACCTTTGCCGGTTGGCGATCGGGATGCCGGTGAGCAGATCGGTCCGGCCGGCGTAGCGGCCGAGCAC
Organism: uncultured Actinomycetota bacterium; assembly: GCA_963826035.1. Lineage (GTDB taxonomy): Bacteria > Actinomycetota > Actinomycetes > Mycobacteriales > Pseudonocardiaceae > Actinophytocola. The sequence goes on from CAWGVZ010000015.1 coordinate 961,077, forward strand.
CACCTGGAACGCGGCGAACAACACCATCGCCTTGCTCGCCAGGTGCCGCTTGCACAGGGCGGCGAGCCCGTCGGGGATCGGCAGGTCGACCGACAGGATGGCGCCCGCGTCGGACTGGGTCGCCGGGCGCACCCGCGTGGTCGGCAGGTCGAGCACGGTCGGCACGCCGTCGAGGGTCGCGCGCCAGTACGCCAGCTGCCGGTCCCGCTCGGGGCCCGCGAACCGTGCCCGCTGCCACACCGCGAAGTCCGGGTACCGCAGCTCCGGCTGCGCGAGCACCCGGTCGCCGCGGTAGAGGGCGCCCAGCTCGGTGATCAGGATGTCCATCGACCGCGCGTCGGTGGCGATGTGGTGCACGGTCACCGCGAGCACGTGGTCCACCGTGTCGACCCGGAACAACCGCGCCCGCATCGGCGGCTCGGTGGTCAGGTCCATCGGACGGGCCAGTTCCGCGGCGAGCCGCGCGGACAGCGTGTCCTCACCCACCTGCTCGACCGGCAACGGCACGTCGCCCGGTTCGGCGACGATCTGCCTGCCAGCGTCGTCGCCACCGTCGCCACCGTCGTCGCCGGTGTAGGTGGTGCGCAGGCTGTCATGCCGGGCGGCGAGCGTGGTCAGCGCACGCCGCAACTCGTCGACGTCGAGTGGCCCGCGGAGCCGGTACACCAGCGGCAGCAGGTATCGCGTGGACCCGGGCGTCTGCTGGTCCAGGTACCACATCCGCTGCTGCGCGAACGACATCGGCGCTGGGCCGGTCGCAGCACGCCGCGGGATCCGGTTGGCCGCAGGGGTTTTCGACAACAGCGTCCTGCGTAACGCGGGCAGGTCGATCGGGGTGACGCCTTCGTCCACGCTCACGACGCCCCCTCGCAGGCTCGGTCACGCCGCTCGCGGTCGCCCTGTGTTTTCTGATTCGCTCCGCAAGCTCCGCTCATCGAGCGCCCTCCGTGCTCATGCCGACCAGTTCCGCCGCCGTGGTTTCCACCGTCGTCCCGTGTTCGCCGCGCAACCACGCCGCCAGCGCACCCGGGGTGTGGTGGGTGAACAGTGCCCGCACCGGCACCGTGACACCGAGCGCCTCCCCGAGCATCGCCACGAGCCTGGTGGCGACCAGCGAATGCCCGCCGAGGTCGAAGAAGTCGTCGTCGACACCGACCGAGTCGAGGTCGAGCGCTTCGGCGAACGCGGCGACCGCGACCGCCTCCAGTGCGTTCCCCGGCGGGGTCGCCCTTGTCACCACGACGGGAGCGGGGAGGCTCCCTCGGTCGAGCTTTCCCGTGGCGCCACGCGGAAAGGCGGTCACCGGCATGATCACCGACGGCACCATGTACGCCGGCAGCCGCTCGGTCAGCAGCTCCCGCACCGACGCGACCAACTCGGCCGACTCCTCGGCGAGCACGTAGCCGGTCAGCCTGCCCGCCTCCCGGTCGTACACCGCGGCCGCTGCCTGGACGGCCGGGTGCTCGGTCAGCGCCACCTCGATCTCACCGAGTTCGACGCGATGGCCGCGGATCTTGACCTGGTCGTCGGCGCGGCCGACGAACCAGAGCACGCCGTCGGCGTCGCAGCGCGCGAGATCGCCGGTGCGGTAGAGCCGTTGCCCGTTGACGTCGGGCACGAACCGGTGCGCCGTCTGGCCCGGCCGGCGCAGATACCCCCGGGAGACCGCGTGCCCGCCGACGCAGAGCTCGCCGACCACCCCGGTCGGCACGGCCGCACCGTAGGCGTCGAGCACCTTCACGCGCACGCCGGTCACGGGGGTGCCGATCGGCGGCAGCGGCGACCAGGCGGCCGGATCCTTCGCCAGTGTGTGCGCGACCACCACATGCGTCTCGGTGGGGCCGTAATGGTTGTGCAGGCTGGCATCCGGCATGGCACGGAACATCGCGACGAGGTGGTCGTTGGCCTGCAACTGCTCGCCCGCGGTGATCACGTCCCGCAGCTCGGTCGGCACCTTCGCGGTTCGCGTGCAGGTCACGGCGAGTTCGTTGAGCGCGACGAACGGCTGGAACAGCCGCTCGACCCGGGCCGAGCACAGGAAGTCCAGCAAGGACACCGGATCCCGGCACACCTGGTCGTCGACCAACACCACCGTGCCACCGACCGCGAGCGTGCCGAAGATCTCCTGAACGGACACGTCGAAGGTCAGGGCGGTGAACTGCAGAACCCGCGCGGGTGCACCGAGTCCGCCGTCGGTGGCCTGCCAGTTCAGCAGGTTCACCAGCGCCCGGTGCGGCATCGCGCAGCCCTTGGGCTTGCCGGTGGAGCCTGACGTGTACAGCAGGCAGGCCAGGTTCTCGGCGTCCACGGCGACCGACGGAGGCCGGTCCGCTTCTGAGCGCAGCTTGCGGAGCGAACCATCGGCATCTGCGGGCACATCGTCCAGGTGCACCACGTGGGACAGCGCCGGGGTGATCCCGTCATGGTGCGAGCCGTCGGTCAGCAGCACGGTCGCCTTGGCGTCGGCCAGGATCGTCGACTGTCGCGCGTGCGGGTCAGTGGTGCTCAGCGGCAGGTAGGCGCCACCCGCCTTGAGCACGCCGAGGATGCCGGCGACCAGTTCGAGGGTGCGCCGGACGTGGATGGCGACCGGCACGTCGGGTCCGACGCCAAGGCCGGTCAGCCGGTGCGCGACGGCGTTCGCCCGCCGGTCCAGCTCGGCGTAGGTGAGCCTGACCCCGTCGCATTCCACGGCGACGGCATCCGGTGTGCTCGCCACCTGCCGCGCAACGAGCGTGTGCAGGCACTCGACCGGTTGCGGCACAAGGCAACCGAGCTGGTCGTGACCGAGCGGGAGCTGCGACAGCCGCACACCGGGGTCTTCGGTCACCGCGCGCAACGCGGCCTCGTAGTGCGCGAGGATCCGTTCGGCCGTGGCCGGGTCGAACAACTCGGTGGCGTACTCGGCGGTCAGAGTTGGCGTGCCGTAGGGAAAGTTGACGTTCATCAGCAGGTCGAGCTTGGCCATGCCGCTGTCGAATCCGGGGCCGAGGCTGACCGTCAGCTCGCCCGCCGTCACCGGCGGGATCGTGTCCTGCACGACCAACATGGTCTGGAACAACGGGTGCGTACTCACGTCGCGGTCGGCGCCGACGCGCTCGACGATGCGCTCCAACGGCACCTCGCTGTGTCGGGTAGCCGCGAGCAGCACCTCCCGCACCCGGCCGAGCAGCTCGTCGAACGACGGATCGGCGGACAGGTCGGTACGAATCGGCAGGGTGTTCACGAAGAAGCCCACCAGCGGAGCCGAATCGGGGTGCTCCCGGCCGGCCGCGGCGATCGCCGTCACCAGGTCGTCCTGGCCGGTGTAGCGCCGCAGGACCGCCTGGAACACGGTGAAGAGCACCATGAAGTTCGTCGCGCCTCGTGCACGGCTGAGCCGTTCGATGGCATCCCACAGGTCAGCGGGCACCACGCGGTCCATGCGGGCGCCCGCGTTGCTGCGTTCGGCCGGTCGCGGCCGGTCCACGGGCAACGCCTGCGGCGCGGGTGGTGGCTCGAGAAGCCGCTGCCAGTAGGCGAGACCCTCGTCCAGCTCCGCGCGTCCGGCGTGGCGGCGTGCGATGTCCTGGTAGGACACGTCGATCGGCGGCAGCGGCGACGGGCGCCCGTTCACGAACGCGCGGTACAGCACCGCCAGCTCGTGCACCATCACCCGCGCGGACCACCCGTCGAAGGCGATGTGGTGCACGGCGCACAGCAACTCGTGCTTGTCCTCGGCCAACCGCAGCAAGCCGAACTTGACCAACGGCGGCCGGCCGAGGTCGAACGTGGTGCCGGCGAACGACGCGATCATCTCGTCCCGCGCGGCCGGCAGGTCGACGTAGGGGAGGTGCACGTCGTCGATGTCGTCGGTGACGAGCGGCACCGGTAGGCCATCGCGGGTGGCGAATCCGGTGCGCAACGGTACGTGGCGGCGCACGATTTCGCGGACGGCCGCCGCCAGCGTGGCACGGTCCAGTGGCCCGTCGAGCCCGAACACCATCGTCTCGGTGTTGCGTGTCGTGCCCGGTTGCAGTTGTTCGGTGAACCAGAGGCGAAGCTGCGCCGACGACACGACCTGGTCGTCCGCGACCGGGTCAGCGACAGAAGTGCGAGGTAGACCGTCGACGACCTCGGCCAGCGCGGCGACGGTCCGGCTACTCAGAATGTGGTGCGCGCGGACAGGCTTGCCCAGCTCCTGCTCGATCCGGGTGGCGATGCGCATCGCCATCAGCGACTGGCCGCCGAGCGCGAGGAAGTCATCGTGCACGCCGAGGGTGTCCGGCCCCAGCTCCGCGCACCATAATCGAATCAGCGCGTGCTCGGTGGGGGTAGTGGCAGCGGCCACGTCCCCGCCGGATCCTCGCGGCGCGGGCAGTGCTTTGCGATCCACCTTGCCGTTCACGGTCACCGGCAGCTGGTCCAGCACCACGTAGCGGGCGGGCACCATGTACTCGGGCAACGCGGCGCGCAGGTAGGCGGCGAGGTCCGGCTCGGCGCCCGGCTCGAGCGCGACGTAGCCGACCAGATCCTTGTGCCCGGGCTGATCGTCGCGGGCCAGTACAGCCGCCTTGCGCACCGCCGGGTGACCGTTGAGCACGGTCTCGATCTCGCCCAGCTCGATCCGGAACCCGCGGATCTTCACCTGGTTGTCGATGCGACCGAGGAAGCCGAGGTGCCCGTCGTCGCGCACCTCGGCCCGGTCGCCGGTCCGGTAGAGCCGGGCGCCGCCGCCACGCGGATCCGGCACGAACCGTTGGGCGGTCAGGCCCGGTCTGCCGAGGTACCCGCGAGCGAGCCCCGGACCGCCGAGGTAGATCTCGCCTTCCCGCGCCGGGTCGAGATGCTCGTCGAGCACGAGCGCCTCGGTGCCGTCCACAGCGGACCCGATCGGTGGCAACGTCGATGGCAGCAGCAGCAGGTCACCGGCGTCCGCGGCGGGCACCTCGGCGAAGGTGGAGACGATGCTGCACTCGGTGGGCCCGTATTCGTTGACGAACAGGAAGGGCAGCCCGGGCGGCGTGAACGTGGTCAGCCGGTCACCGCCGGAGCGCAGCACGCGAAGCGGGGTGTCCGCGGGCCAGTCCAGCTTGACCAGCGCCTCGCCGACGGCGGTGGGCACGGCGCAGTGGGCGACACCCCGGCGGATCAGCCAATCACGTAACGCGGTCATCGAGCCACGGTCGTCCGGGCCTGGCACGACCAGCGCACCCCCGCTCGCCAGGGTCCGCCAGATCTCCAGCACGCTGTAGTCGAACGCGGGGCTCGCGAACAACGCCACCCGGTCGTCCGGTCCCTGCTGCCACTCGCGTGCGGACCACGTCGTCGTGTTGCTCAGCCCGCGGTGCGGAACCTGCACACCTTTCGGCCGTCCGGACGAACCCGAGGTGTAGATGACGTAAGCGATCTGCTCCGGATGCGCGTCGTAGGTGAAGCCGGTCGCCGACCGTTCGGTGAGGTCCGGCACGAGTGCGCCGGGCAGGTCAAGGTGCCGGTCGGCGACCACGGCGGCGACGTCCGCCTCGGCCAGTGTCGCGCTGGTGCGCGGGATCGGGTCGGTCGGCAGGATCGGCAGGAACGAGCAACCCAGCTTCAGCGCCGCCAGTTCCCCGGCGACGAGCGTGGGGGAGAGGTCGGCGACCACGGCGACGATGCGGCCTGGCACGGCGCCCATGGCGGCCAGTCGGCTGGCGAGCGCGTCCGCGGTGGCGTTGAGCTGTGCGTAGCTGAACGAGTCGGTGGCGGTGAGAACGGCGGGCGCCTGCGGGTTTTCCCGCACCCGGTCATCGAACTCACGCAGTACCGACGGCTGGCCGGCCATCAGACGATCCGTTACCTCAGTCGGCGCAACCACGGTGTGGAACCTCGCTCTACCAGAAATAGGGGGTGGGGCCGATCGTCGCGCGACGTCATCGCGCGCATCCGCAGCGTTTGATATGCTTCCGATAGAACACCTCGCGTACCGAGCGTTCGGCGTTACGCCCAGCGCGTCAGTCCGAGTTGGAATGCGCGACAGCGATCGTCGCGCCGACGGCCATGGCCAGGACAGCACGGACAGTGTCAGTGTTCTTCGCATTCGGTGACAGGGACCTTCATCCTGGTCATGGACACATCGGTACTGCTGGGCGTCGTGAGCATTGTCGACCGCGATTGCGACTGTCAACAGCAGTTTTCCGGCACTACACCGAGGACCGCGGTACGGGGCGACCTGATCCTGTGCTCGCGTTGATGGTGAGCCAGCGTGGGATCGGTGTTCTCGTCAGAATGCGGTGTCGTCGACTGCGAGGAATGGTTCGTTGACCACGGCGGCGGTGGTCAGGCCGGCGTACGCGACGACTGACACCCCGGCCCACTTTGAACGCATGTGCACAGCATGTGCAAAGCCGGTGCGGTGGCGCAGGGCCGGCGCGATCGTGGTGGACACTCTGGCAAGAAGCCGCGAAGGGATCACTTCTGTGTCAAGTCCTCAAGGCCAGACGGCGTTGGCTTTAAAGGGCGTCCTCACGTGTGGAGAGGGCATTTCACTTCCCCCTTCCGAACCCGCCTGAGTGCTTACTGATGGACGCTCTGGCTGCGTTCGATGAGGCCTAGCAACGCGTCCTGAATCGGGCGTAGGGCGAGGACGGTTTCCGTGGTGGCCGCGGCGATGGCCGGTTCGCCGGGCGCGGTGGAGGGTTCGAGTAGATGGGCGACGGTGTCGGCGATGACCTGGTCGGGGTCGTTGACGGCGGAGAGGGCGGTGGCGGGGCCGGACAGGGTGGCCGCCCACGCGCTCCGGGTGATCTACAGCGGCGTGTTCGACGAGTTCCCCGGTGCGTCGCTGACGCTGGGGCACATGGGGGAGCTGCTGCCGTTCCAGACGGCCCGGCTCGACAGCCGCTTCGAGCAGGTGGAACCCGAACACCGGACGCGGCGGCTGCCCTCGCACTACCTGCGGAACAACGTCTACATCACCACCAGCGGCGTCATGTCGCACGCCGCGCTGCTCGGTGCCACCCACGCGGTCGGCATCGACCGGGTGCTGTTCGCCATCGACCACCCCTTCGAGTCCAGCGCCGAGGCGGTCGAGTTCCTGCGCACCGCCGATCCTTTCAGTGCCCGGCGACTTCACAGCCGCAGGACCCGTTCGGCCCCCTACGCCCCTGCCGACCTCGAACGCATCGCACACGGCAACGCCGCGACACGATGCACACACGATTCCTCGGCCGGAACCATTCCGGCCGAGTGCCGGCAAGGAGCGCGAAGTGGTCAGCAAGACCCTGCGTGTCCGCTGGCTCGGCTGCGGGATCGGGGGTCAGGACACGTCTCTGTGGACCGCCAGCCGGGTGCCCGCGACGGCGAACACGACGCCGTACGCGACCAGCAGCAGGCCGCCCTGCCAGGGCTCCAGCAGTGTCGTACCGGGCTGGGACGCGCCGGTCAGTGCGGAGTTCGCGCCGCCAGGAAGGTACTGGTAGTAGTCGCGGATCGTGGGGAGTGTCGATGCGAACGCCTCGATGACGAACAGGTACACGAGCGAGCCGACGACGGCGGCGATCTGGTTGCGTACCAGCGCGCCGACGCCCACCCCGAGCATCGCGTACACCGCGACGCCCGCGATCGTGCCCGCCATCGCACCCGGGATTCCGTTGTCCGCCAACGAGATGTTCACGTCCTTGGCGGACAGCCACGGCAGGGCCATGGCGATCGCGAAGGCGACCACCACCACGCCGTAGCCGATGCCGGTAGCGGCGTAGGTGACCAGCTTCGCGAACACCACCCGTCCCCGGTGCGGGGTGGCCAGGAATGTCGGCGTGACCGTCTGGTGGCGGAACTCGCCGGTGATCGCGATGATGCCGAGGATCAGTGCGAACACGCCGGACGCGGCGGCCACACTGAACAGGTTGCGCTGACCCTCCGGAGTGGACAGTGGCGGCTGGGGGTTCCCGTCGGTGCCGTCCAGCGCGATCGTGAAACCCAGGAACATCGCGGTGACCGCGATAGCGCCGAGCAGTAGCCACAGCCACAGTTTCGTGGTGAACAGCTTGCGGAACTCGCCGCGGACGAGGCGGGTCATCGGTCACCGTCCTCGACGCGGAAGTGCTCGACCGGGCCCGCTTCGCCGGTGAGCGCGAAGAAGACCTGTTCGAGGTCGCTGCGCTCGGTGGTCAGCTCGTGCAGCTCGACCCGCTCGGTGAACGCGAGGTGTCCGACCTCGTCGGTGGTCAGGCCGGTGATCCGCAGCGTCGAGTCCTGGCGTTGTGCCGTCGCTGGCTCAGGGAGCACGGCGGCGAGCCGGTCCAGGTCGGGCCCGCGGACCAGCACGGTCAGCCCCTCGTGCTCGACAAGCTCCTCGATGCTGCCCTGGCGGACCAGGCTGCCGCGGTTGATGATCAGCACGTTGTCGACGGTCTGCTCGACCTCGCTCAGCACGTGGCTCGACACGAGGACCGTGCGCCCGTCCTCCGCCATCCGGCGCAGGAACCGCCGCAACCACGCGATGCCCTCCGGGTCGAGCCCGTTCGCCGGCTCGTCGAGGATCAGCACGCGCGGGTCGCCGAGCAACGCGGCGGCGAGCCCGAGTCGCTGGCGCATACCCATCGAGTAGCCGCGAACCTTCTGGCCCGCTGCCTTGACCAGCCCCACGACGTCGAGAACCTCGTCGGCGCGCCGGTCCGGGAAACCGTTGACAGTGCAGTAGACGAGCAGGTGGTCGCGCCCGCTGCGCGCCGGATGGAAGCTCGACGCCTCGAGCATCGCGCCGACTGTGGCCGACGGGTGTGGCAGGTCGGCGTACGCCCGCCCGCCGATGGTCGCGGTGCCGCTCGTCGGACTGACCAGCCCGAGCAGGCACCGCAGCGTCGTGGTCTTCCCGGCCCCGTTCGGCCCGAGGAACCCGGTGATCGTGCCCGCGGGCACCGTGAAGCTCAGGTTGTCGACGGCCTTGACGGGACCGAAGTTCTTGCTGAGGCCGAGAACGTCGATCCGGCCCGGTTCATCCGCCACTGGCTCTCCCCCTGCGTGTGTGACCGCGGCCACATTCTAGGGGTCGTTGTGGTGGCATGGCCAGCACCGCATGCCTGGAACGACGCATTCCAGGCATGCGACCGAATCAGCCGACAATCTCCAGTTCCGTGATCCCGGTGGCCAGATCCAAACCGTCACCCAGGCACGCCGTCGGCTCTGGAATTGGCGTCAGCTGCACGGTTTTGACCGCTGTCCTGCCCTGGTGTGGGCCGCTGGTCACGGTGCCGGTGAGCGTGACGATGTTGAATCCGCCGACCCGTGCGGCCGCCGCCGTGGTGTAGACAATCACGTCGGTCTGGTTGGTGCTGAACTTCACGACCTCGGTGACCGCGGGCGTGCTGATCGCGACACAGGACGCGGACGGGGAGATCCCGTCGACCTCTCCGGTCGCCGATGTCGGTCCGCCAAGGCAGAGGACGTAGGTGGCGTCGGCGTGGATGTCGGTGGGCTTGTTCGTCAAAGTTAGCGGTGGATCGTACCGCGTTGTCTCCGTGCCCACACATGTGAGCAGGGTGCTGGCGCCGGCGGTGGAACCGGGAATTATCAGGTTGGGCGAGATCAGGGCAACCACGCCGGCAATGGACAACATGACACGTTTCATCATCGCACCAGACTCTCGGGTACAGGTTCCATAAACCTGCCTCGCTGGCCGGGACAGAGCCAATCCGCCAACTCGGTGATTTATTGCTTGTTCTGCGGTCGCGCCCGTTACATGATAAATCCGTTGCCGATAGAGTGAACGCTTGTCACCCGAATGGCTCTTACCGCTTTTGTCGTGGGTAGTTATGTTTTCGGGTGGCCGTCAGCGGCCAGGAAACCACCGATGTCCGCGGCAGCCCCACCCATCCGCGACTCCACTCGTTCATCGGGCCGTTCGCCGGCACCGCCCAACGCTCGTGCCTGACCCTGCTGGGTGAAGGCTCCGGCACCCAGGAACAGGTGGTCGCCGCCGACAGCCTGAACGCCTGCGACCAGCCCGGCGGCCTCGCCCAACTCCAAGGCCCATCGACGTGGAACTCACCGGCCTCTGAATCGGCTCCACCCGCGGGGAATGCCATGAACGACGCCTTCCCGGCATTCGACCGGCCCCCATCAGGACAGCGAATCCCCGTCCAGCGGACTCAACGCGTGAGCGCTGTGATCAGTTCGGCTCGGTGTGGCCAGCGTCGGGTGAGTTCGGCCGGATCACCGGGCTCGAAGTCACTGGGCACGAACCCGGGAGCCATGGTGTTGCCATAGACCCCGTACTCCCCGCCCGGCCGTAGACGTGCACCCATCCACGTGGCATTCGGGACCGTGACCTGCACGCGCTGCCCGCCGAGCACATCGGCACCGAGAATGATCAGCTCATCGCGACCGGCCGGATGGAGCAGGAGCAGTTCAATCGCATCGCCCAGGTAGAAATGCCAAATCTCGTCGGTCGGCAACCGGTGCATGTCCGAGAACGACCCCGGTTCGGCCGTGAACATGGCCACCATCGCGGTACACAGCGGCTTCCCGTCCACACCCCGGCACGCCGACTCATAGGTTGGTGTGAACAGCACATCCTCCTGCGGCAACTTCGTCATCTGCCACAACTGCCGCAGTTCCTCAACGCTCGGTCGCATGGTGGTCATCCTTTCCCCGGCGCGATCATTCCATCGAGGGATGTTCGAGCCGGCACGGCCGCGCGTCGGGCCTGCTTATCGCCCCGTGCCATAGATTTCCAGGCCTGTTGATCTTGCTGGAGGTTTGGAGTAGAAACTGTGTCCGACTTGTCCGGTTGGCGGTTGCCCAAGGAGTCGATCCCCGCCGAGGTGGCCTACCAGGCGGTGCGGGACGAACTGCGCCCCGACGTGGACCCGCAGTTGAATCTGGCGACATTCATCACCACACGGATGGAGCCGGAAGCGCGCTGGCGCTCCCGCACACCGACCGCGCCAGGGGCACGGCCGAACCTGGTCATGGGGCCGCCGTGCACGTTTGCTGGGCCAAGTTCTGCGCTTACCGGGACGTCGAGGCACGGCAGGTCCCCCTGGAGGGCGACCGGTTCGGCATTGATCCGCACACCGCGGCCGAATGGTGCGACGAGAACACCATCGGCGTGGTCACGGTGCTGGGCAGCACCTTCGACGGCTCCTACGAACCGGTGCAGGCGGTGTGCGCCGCGCTGGACCCAGCTGCAATCCCGGGATGGCGTGAACGTGCCGGTGCACGTCGACGCGGCCTCGGGCGGATTGGTGGCACCGTTCCTGGACCCCCAACTGATGTGGGACTTCCGGCTGCCCCAGGTGGTCTCGATCAACACCTCCGGACACAAGTACGGCTTGACCACTCCGGGTTTGGGTGGCTGGTGTGGCGTGACCCTGGTGTCGTGCCCGCCGAGTTGGGTTCGAGGTCGACTGCCTCAGGGGACGCCTGTCCACCCAGACGCTCACGTTCACCCAGCCCGCCGCACCGATCATCGCGCAGTACTACCAGTTCCTCCGACTGGGCGTCGAGGGCTATCGGACCACCGTCCAGCGCTGCCGCGACCACGCCCGCGCGCTCGCCGCCCACCTCGACGACATCGACGACCTACGTGTGCTCGCCGCCGGCGACAACCTGCCGGTCGTCGCGTTCACCACCCGCGACCACGCCGCCTTCACCGTGACCGACCTCGCCGAGCGCCTGCGCCAGCGCGGTTGGCTCGTGCCTGCCTACACGCTGCCCGCCAACCGAACCGATCTCACCATCGTTCGCCTGGTCTGCCGCAACGACCTCTCCGACATCCTCGCCCGCCGACTCGCCAACGACCTTCGTGTGCGGCTGGTCAGGCAGCGTGGTGGCGGCCGGCTGGTCGAAGTGGGGGCCGCTGTGCCGGTCCGCCGGCCGTGTCGGCCGCGGGGCCGGCGGTTTCGTCGGTGCTGGTGTGGATGGTGTCGTCGGCGTCGTCGAGTGCCACGCCGTGGCGTGGGGCCGGGTCGTGGTAGCGGCGATTGATCACGATCAGCAGGGCGAGTGCGAGGGCGAGCAGGCCGTGTTCGGCCACGCGGGAGCCGGCGACGGCGCCGGTGGCCAGGTCGTGTATCGAGTAGGGCGCGAGGATCAGCACGAATCCGGCCAGGACGGGGATCAGTCCGGTGGTGACTCGCGAGCGGAACGCCGCCCAGAGCAGGCCGACGCCGAGGGCCACGTTCCATGCGGTGCTTTCGTTGAGCAGGTGGCCGGACCCGTGCGAGTCGAACCCGACGTGCGTCACGACCCCGAACAGTTGGGACAGGGCGAGACCGAGCTGCGCGACCGCCACCACGATCAACGCGATGCGGGCCCACCAGCCCCGTGTGGGGTGTGGTGGCACCGCCATATCGAGGATGGCGGCGGACAGGTCGGGCACCGGGGTTGCCTCCCGGACCCGCAGCGCGCGGGAGGTCTGTTCGACCCGCTCTTGCCAGGACCGGCATGCCTGGCATGAGGCCAGGTGCTGGTCGGTCAGTTCGGCGGGCACGGGTTCGTCCTCGCCGTCCATGCGGGCGGAGAGCGCTTCGTGACAGGTAAGGCAGTCCACGTGTGTCATTGTCGGTCCCGTGAGGTTAAAAGTTCCTAGGGGTATGTCCCCCGGGTCCGGGCGTCGTTACCATTTCGTTTTGTGCCGACCCTGCCGGACATTGATGAGTTGACCGCGCTCGCGCTTGCCGCCGGACGGGGTGACCGGCCCGCGCTGGACCGGTTCGTCCGGGCTTCGCAGCGGGAGGTGTGGCGGCTGGTCGCGCACCTGGCCGGAGTGGGTCTCGCCGACGACCTGACGCAGGAAACCTATCTGCGGGCGATTCCCAGCCTGGGCCGGTTCGCGGGTCGCTCCACCGCGCGGACCTGGCTGTTGTCCATTGCTCGGCGGGTGGTGGTCGACCACATCCGTGCCGCCCGGTCCCGGCCGAGGACGACCAGGTCGGTGGACTGGACGGAGGTGGCCGACCAGCGTCGGGCCGCCGCTCACCGTGCCGCGGCCGGGTTCGAGGACTTGGTGGAGCTCAACGTGCTGCTCGACCAGATCGAGCCGGAACGGCGGGAGGCGTTGGTGCTGACCCGCGTTCTGGGCCTGTCCTATGCCGAGGCCGCTGCGGTGTGCGGTTGCCCGGTGGGCACCATCCGCTCCCGCGTCGCCCGGGCCCGGGACGACCTCGACCTCCTGGTGGCCGGCGAGCAGCGCCGCGACGTCACCGGCTGACCTCATCACGGGACGCCGCGCCGGTGCGAACCGGACCGGCGCGGCGTGGCCGTGGACTTGTCCGGCCCCACAACGGCCGGACAAGACAGACAGTCGTGCGGCACCACGCTTGAGTTCCCGAAAGGGGCGGGCTTCAGGCACGTGTACGCCGTGCCAGCCGGAGTGCTACCAGCACACCGATGGCGAGCAGCACGGCCGCGCCGAGAATCCACACCCACGCCGGCACCCCGTCGTCCGTATCGCTTGTGGGCGCGGCGGCGGGTGCCGTGGTGGTCGGGGCGGCGGTAGTTGGGTTGGTTGTGGTGGTCGCGGCGGTGGTAAGCGTGAACGCGACGGTCCCGGTGACCTCGTCACCGTCGTCGGAGACCACCCGGTAGGTGAGCGTGTACGCGCCGGCCGGTCCGCTGGGCTGCACCGGAGCGGTGACCATGGCACCGGCGATCGACGGTGTCCCGACCGTCCACGACGCGCCTTCCGGTCCGGTGATCGTGACCGGATCCGCGGCCGGTGTCACCGGCTCGTTGAAGGTCAGCGCAACCTGCTGGGGTGGTGCGGGGAGAGCCGCGCCCTGGGCTGGGTCGCTGGCGATGAGTTCGGCATGCGCGAAGGCCGGGGTCGCCGTGGCGACCACCGCCACGCCGCTGAGCAGCAACGCGGCCGCGAGCCGTCGAACATCCATCAAGATCCTCCACAGGTTTGTGACTGCCCGTAGCGCGTGTTCAGACAGCCGGTTCGGTGACGGTCCGGGTCGCGCGCCGGCGGTGGATCAGGCCGGCGACGGCGTCGATGACCAGGAAGGCGATCAAGCTCCAGCCGAGCAGGGGGATGGCCCAGCACAGCGCGATCACGACGAGGATCCCGCCGATGAGTAGGCCGCGCGGCAGGTGTCGCCAGGTGCCGCGCGCCGGCGGGTCGCCCAGCGGCCGGCGGCGGTCGGCCCGGGTGGGGCGGCGTTGCCACCACATCCGGTAGCCCCACACGACCATGGTGAGCAGGCCGATCGCGGTCAGGGCGAGGATGATCTGGTTGACCGGGCCGAACAGCACGGCCATGTGGGCCTGCACGCCGAGCTTGGAGAGTTGGGCCAGCAGCGGCTGGTCCGCCCAGTGGACGTGGTCGGTCACCGCGCCGCTGCCGGGGTCCACGGCGACCGCGTCGTACCGGACCGGCCACACGTTGTCGCCCTGGGCGACCGTCCACGCCTGCCCGGGCTCGGCGGCGGGGGTGATCTCCACCGGCCCGTCCAGACCTGCGGTGCGGGCGGCGGCCAGCACCGTGTCCACATCGGACACAGTGACGTCGGCGGTGGCGTCGCTGCCGGTGTGGCCGCTGTGGTCACCGCCACCCTCGCCGGACGACGGGCCACCGGTGAGGGTGGTGTCCGGCGCCGCGCTGTTGGCGTTGAACGCTTCCTGCACGATGTCGAACCGCGCGCCGGCGTAGGTGGACCAGGTGAGGCCCGTGGCGGACAGGATGAGCAGCACGATCGCGATCCATACCCCGGTGCTGGCGTGCCAGCTCCGGGTTCGGCGAACCCCTGGGGCGGCGGAGAGTTCGGGGCGGATCATGCGGCGTACCTGGCGGCGGCCGCGTTGGCGGCGCCACCACAGGAACAGTCCGCCGAGTACGAGGACCCACAGCCAGCTCGCGGCGAGTTCGGTGTAGAGCCGCCCCGTTTCGCCGAGGTTGAGGTGACGGTGCAGGCCGTCGAGCCAGGTGGTGATCGGGGTCGAGCCGAACCAGGTGGTGAGCTGGCCGCGGATCTGGCCGGTGTAGGGGTCGACGTAGACGGTGCGGTCCCGGTCGTCGGTGAGATCGGGGACGGCGAAGGTCACTTTGGTGGTGGCGTCCGGCGCGTCGGGCGGTGCCACCACGGTGACCGTGCCGTCCGGCACGATCTCCTGGGCGGCGGCGACCTGGTCGGCCAGCGGCACGGTCGACGTCCCGACCTGGGCGACGTGGAGCTGGTCACCGTAGGCGATCTGGTCAAGCTGTGGGGTGATCGTGTAAAGCAGCCCGGTCAGTGCCGCGACCAGCAGGAAGGGGGCGACGAGCACACCCACGTAGAAGTGCAGGCGGCGCAGCAGCGGCTCGATCGAGCCGCCACGCCGCCTGCCTGTTGGCGCCTCGGTGGTGGTGTCGGTTTCAGCCGGCTGCTTGGCGGGTGGGATTTGTGCGGTCGTCGACATGTGGGGCTCCAGGAACTCCTCGACCGGCCCATTGCCGTTCTTGGCACAACTGGTCGTAGGAAGCGGGTCGAGAGTTCCCCGGAAGTTCCCTCGGACGGGCAGCGGCGGAGCCAACTCGTCGAGCTTGCCGCCCACACGTGTCCACACATAATTGGCAACGATTATCATCACCCGTATGACCCGGGACTGGTGCACGTTGTTGGTAGTTGCCAGTATGTGGTGAGAGCTGGCAGGCCAATAAGTGACACGGGGGAGTTCGAGTGACCACGTCATCGACGTCGACCGCGCTGGGAGAGGGCTCGCGACCCCGGTCGATCCTGCGGGAGTCGAGCTTCGTCCGGTTGTGGGCGGGGACCACAGCGTCCGGGCTGGCCACGTGGGCGTTGCCGTTCGTCCTCGGGCTGGGGGTGCTGACGCGGGAGTTGAGCGCGGTCGAGCTGGGTGTGGTGCTGGCCGCGCGCACGGTGGGGTTCCTGGCCGCGGTCCCGGTGAGTGGGGTGCTGGCGGACCGGCACTCCCGCCGTGGCGTGGTGTTGTGGGCCGGGCTCGCGGCAGCGGCGGGCGCGCCGGTGATCGCGGTGGGGCTGGGGTGGTCGGTGCCGGTGATGGTGGTCGCGGCGGTGGTGATGGGTGCGGGGCAGGGCGCGTGCCGGCCGGCGTTCCAGGCGCTGGTGGCCGAGGTCGTGGACGCCGAGCGGCGGCAGACGGCCAACGCCGCGATGGCGTTGGCCACGCGGACCACGACGCTGGTCGCACCCGGGTTGACCGCGTTGCTGGCGATCGTGTTCGACACGCGGGCGTTGTTGTTGGGCCTTGGCGTGGTCTGGTTGGGTGCCGCGCTGATCCCGCCGAAGGGCCGGCCCGCGCCCGTGACCCGTGCGGCCCGCGAGCCGTTCCTGCGGGAGTTCGCCGACGGGGTGGCCGAAGCGCGGCGGCACCCGTGGTTCCTCGCGGGGTTGGGCGCGTTGACCGCGGTGATCGCCACCGGGTATGCCGCGACGGGCGTGGCGTTGCCGTTGATCAGCCGGGACCGGTACGACGCGGAGGTGGTGCTGGCCGCGGCGATGACCGCCTACACGGTCGGTGGGTTGCTCGGTGCGCTGGTGGTGACCCGGTGGCGGCCTCGTGCGCAGGGGTGGGTCGCGCTCGCGGCGTTGGGCTGTTACGGGTTCGCGCCGCTGGCATTGCTGCTGCCGGTGCACTGGTTCGTCATCGTCGTCGCCTACGTGATCGCCGGGCTGGGGATCGAGTTGTTCAACGTGCCGTGGTTCACCGCGACCCAGCGGGAGGTCGAGCCGGACAAGCTGGCTCGGGTGTCCTCTTTGGACTTCCTGATGTCCTATGGGCTCGCCCCGCTCGGATACGCGCTGATCGCCCCGGCCATGGCCGCGTTCGGGGTGACGACCGTGCTCGCCGTCTGCGCCGCCGTGTGCTTCCTCGCCCCGGCCGCCGCGGCACTCGTCCCCAGCGCCCGGCACTTCGCCCGGACCGGGACGGTCCGATGACCGCGCAGGAACTCGGTGTGGTGCCTGGACGAGGACGCGGTGCTCGTCCAGTGCGTCCAACCGGCACCCAGGGGTGGCGACTCGAGGCCCGCTAGGCCCGGTAGACGTACAGCGCCGTGGGGTCGGCGCTGAACTGGGAGAACGGGAACGGTTCCGCGGACAGCGCGGTGACCCCGGCACCGAGGAACTCCCGGGCGATCGCGGCGCCGGTCTGTGCGTACACCACCAGCGGCACCTCCCGTTCCCGGCAGCGGGCCAGGATCGTGTCGAACGTGCCGTTGCCGATGGTCATGCCGGTCGCCACCACCGCGTCGGCGACGTCGAGAACCTCGGTCATGTCGGCGGTGACCGGGTCACCGGAGGCGGTCAGGCGCAGGTTCAGGTCGCACGGCAGCGGCTCGGCCCCGCGTTCCCGGATCGCGGCCACGAGCGGGTTCACCACCCCGATCAGCGCGACCTTCGCCCCGGCAGGCACATCGAGCAGCCCGGCCACCGCCGCGTCACGGGCAGCGGCCCGCACTTCCGGTGTGCCGACAGGGAGTTCGACCCGGCTGGCGCGGGAATCCGTGCGGTGTGGGGTGAGCGCGCCGAGGTAGGCGTCCAGCGCCGCGACCCGCAGCGCCTCGGTTTCCGCGCGCAGCAGGTCGGCCAGCGCACTGCCCGACGCCGCCGCGCAGATCCCCGGATCCACCTCGCCGGCCTCGAACGCGCACGCCCCGAACGCGGTGCCTACGCGTGCCAGCAGGTACTGGTTGCGGTAGGTCACGTTCCCGCCCGCCAGCCGGGTGCCGTGGTGGCACCAGAACACGCTCGTCGCCACCATCCCGGCCGGGTTCGGGCCCCGGTCGCCGGCGAGCACCACCGCGGTCAGATCCTCGAGAGTCGTCATGCGGTGACACCTGCCTCGGTGCGCAGGGCGTGCACGTCGGGCCGTCGCGGGAACGGTGCTGCCGGTCGTTGGGCGACCGACCAGGGCAGCGTGACATCGTCGCTGCCGGCCACCTCGTGCGGTGTGAGCCCGGCGAGGTCCGGGACCTCGGGGTGGTCGGCGAACACCGTTGGCACGTAACGGTGTCCGGTGTCCGGGGCCACGAACACCACCGTGCGCCCGGTAGCCCTGTCCCGTTCCCACCCGGCGGCCAGGTAGGCGGCTCCCGAGGACAGGCCGGCGAAGATCCCGGTGTCGCGCAGCAGCGCCACCGCCCCGGCCCTGGCGTAGTCGAAGGACACCCAGTGAACCCGGTCGTACAGCTCGTGACGCACGTTCTGGAACTCGATGGAGCTGCCGATCCCAGCGATGATCATGTCTGGGTCGCGGGTGTGTTCGGCGCCGAAGGTGACGCTGCCGAACGGCTGGATCCCGACCAGTGCCACGTCCCGGCCGGCGGCTCGCAGGTACTCTGCGAGCGCACCGGTCGACGCGCCGGTGCCTACCCCGCCGACGACCGTGAGGGGCCCGGCCGGCACTTCCCGGTCGACCTGCTCTGCCACCTCGCGGTAGCCGGCGTAGTGGATCGCGTCGTGGTACTGGCGCATCCAGTGATAGCCGGGGTTCTCCAGCAGTAGCTCACCGACCCGCCGGACCCGCCGGTTCTGGTCCAGCCGCAGGTCATCGGACGGGGGCATGCGTTCCAGTGTCGCGCCGAGGATCTCCAGCTGTACCCGCAACGTCTCGTCCACCGTCGTGGAACCCACGATGTGGCACCGCATCCCGTGCCGGTGACACGCCAAGGCCAGTGCCAGCGCGTAGATCCCGCTGGAGCTGTCCACCAGCGTGTCACCGGGCCGGACAGCGCCGGTGGATAACAGGTGGCCCACCGCGCCGAGCGCGGAACGCACCTTCATCACCTCGAACCGCAGGCACACCAGGTCCGGCGCGACGCGGACATGGTCGGGATCGGCGATCGCGTCCGCATAGTGCTCGTGCACCGCGCTCAGCCCCCGCGCCGCATCTCGAACAAGTACGTCTGCACGTTGTCGCCCGCCCAGTCCTCGACGTGCACCACCTCGGCACCGAACCCCGCATTCAGCGCCATAGCCACCACATCGCGCAGCGGCGCGGTGTTCGACAGAACCAGATAGACCACACCGCCCGGGGCGAGCAGGTCCCTGGTCACCAGTTGGTCGAAGAAGCGGGCCGCGAGACCGGGACCGACGCACAGGTTGCGCACGATGTCCGGGTCATCGGTCAGCGGCAGGTCGATGGTCGGTGGGTTGAAGGTCACCACGTCCACCTGCTCTCCGTCCGGGAAGCCGTCCCACACGTCGGCCACCAGCGGGATCAGTGGTGGCCCGTCGGGTCCGACGATCTTCTCGTAGTGCCGGACCGTGGTGCGCACGCTTTCGGGGTGTACGTCGAGCGCGTACACCGTCCGGGCGCTCTTCACGCCGGCCGCCACGGCCTCCACGCCGAGCCCGCAACCCATTGCGGCGTAACGGAAACCGGCGACCGGCAGGGTGCCGTCCAGCAGTCGGGTGTGCACCAGCCGGCTGGTCTCACCTGGGTTGAACACACCCGGCGGCAGGTCGAAGTCCCACCCGTTCCAGCTGTAAGTGCGGTGAGTGTGGATGGCCGGGTTCGGCTTGTTGATCGCCCGGATCTCCGCTGCCGGCACCGTGCGCGGGAGCCGCGCGTGTAGGCCCCAACCCGACGCGGTGCCGGGCAGGACCGGCGGGCCGGGCGGGAACGGCGTGGTCGCGAGGTCTTCTTGCATGACGAACCCCCACTCATCCGGGGGACGAGTCCATCCCCGCCCCTCCACGGGTCCAGAGTCGGCGAGCCGAACCCCGAAGTTCCCGAACTCGATCAGATTCGCCGGAACCGACGACCGCCGACGTACGACCATCAGACCGTGACACCCCCGCCCCAAGACCCGCACCCGATCATCTACCGATATTGATTTTCATTAACGTAACGCTAGGGTCAACCCCGATCGAGTACGTCGAGTGGAGAACCGATGACACACCGTGTCCTGCCAGGCCTGGCGGGCCTGATGGTCGTCCTGATGCTTGGCGTCACCGGATGCGCGGATCCGACCGCGCCGTCCGCCGAGTCCGGTAGTGACGCGGTCACGGTGACCAGCTGCGGCCAGAAGCTGACCTTCGGCGCTCCGCCGGAGCGGGTGGTCACGCTTGACCAGTCCTCCACGGAGACGTTGCTTGAGCTGGGGTTGGCCGAGAAGATGGTGGGCACAGCGAACCTGAAGACCAAGATCGCGCCTCAGTACGCGGCGGACTACGCCAAGATCCCGGTGCTGAACCCCAAGAACGCCACCAGCGAGCAGGTGCTGGCCGCGACCCCGGACTTCGTCATCTCCTCGTTCAACGCGCAGTACACCGCGGACCGGTCCGGCACCCGCGAGGAACTGGCCGAGCTGGGCCTGCCCTCGTTCGTGAGCGCCACGGACTGCCCGGAGGACAACAGGTCCGGCATGACGCCGTTCGAGCTGCTGTTCGCCGACTACGAGGCGCTGGGCAAGATCTTCGGCATCTCCGACCGTGTGGCCACGCTCGTCGAGGCACAGCGGGCGGTGGTGACCGAGGCCGGCGAGACCGGGAAGGGTGTGTCCGGGGAGCCGACCGTGCTCTGGCTGTACTCGACGTTCAACGGCACGCCCTACGTCGCGGGCGAGATCGGTGTGCCGTCCGAGATGAGCCGGCTGCTCGGCGCGAAGAACGTGTTCGACGACGTGTCCGAGGCCTGGCCGGAGGTCTCCTGGGAACGCATCGCCGAACGGAACCCGGACGTGATCGTCGTCGGTGACCTGTCCGAACGCGGCACACCCGGCGACAGCGCCGCGGAGAAGCTCACTATGATGCGTGAGCACCCCACGATGTCGCAGCTGACCGCCGTGCGGGACAACAAGATCATCGAAGTGCCGGGCATCGAGATGGACCCCTCGGTGCGGTCGGTCAACACACTCGACCTGTTCGCGAAGGGCATGCGGGATCTCGGCTATGTCAAGTAGCACCACCGGGGACCGGCTGGCGGACACCGAGACTGACGCGGGTGGGTTGCCCTCGGTGCTCCACCCGGCCACCGCGAACCTGCCGGCAGCGCGCGCGACGCCACCGGACACACGGCGCGGTGCGCGGGTGCCGGCCGGGCTGCTGTTCGTTTTCGGCGTGGTGGCGCTGATGGTCTCGCTCGTGGCCGCCATGGTGATCGGCAGCGGCGACATCGGCTTCGGCGAGCTGGCTCAGGTGTGGGCTGGACATATCGGGTTCGACGTCGAGCCGTTGCCCCGGCTGCTCGACTCGCTGATCTGGAACCTGCGTGTCCCGCGGGTGCTGATGGCCGCGGTCGTGGGTGCCGCGCTGGGGGTCTGTGGCGCGGTGCTGCAGGCGGTGACCCGCAACGCGCTCGCCGAGCCCTACCTGCTCGGCGTCTCGCACGGCGCGTCCACCGGCGCGGTGCTGGTCGTGGTGCTCGGCGTCGGTGGGGGTGCGCTCAGCGTTTCCGGCGGCGCGCTGATCGGCGCGCTCGGCTCGTTGGCCCTGCTGCTGGTCCTGCTCGGCAAACGTGGGCTGGGCTCGGTGCGGGTGGTGCTCACCGGGATCGTCATCGGCCTGCTGTTCGAGGCGATCACCTACCTGATCCTGATGGCCTCCAGCGACGCCGACACCACCCGGGCGATCCTTTCCTGGCTGCTCGGCTCGATGGGCTCCGCCCGCTGGGACGCGCTGGTGGTGACCGCGATCGTCGGCGCGGTGGGGCTGGTGCTGCTGTGGCTGCATTCGACCGCCCTGGACGGGTTCGCCTTCGGCACCGACACCGCTTCGTCACTCGGCATCAACGTGCGCAAGACCAGAGTCGTGCTGCTCATCACGACCGCACTACTGGTCTCGGTAGTGGTGGCCTCGGTCGGCGCGATCGCGTTCGTCGGCCTGATCGTGCCGCACACCGTCCGGTTCCTGATCGGCCCACTGCACCGGCTCCTGCTGCCCGCCAGCGCACTGGCCGGCGCGATCTTCCTCGTATGGGTCGACGCACTGGCCCGGATCGCGTTCGCACCACGGGAAGTGCCGGTCGGCGTGTTCACCGCACTGGTCGGCGTGCCGATCTTCCTGCTGGTGCTGCGCAGGCGAGGTGAACTGTGAAGATCGCCACCGACAACCTGACCTGGGGCGCGAACGGCCGCGCGATCATCCGCGACATCACCATGGCGATCGGTTCCGGCCAGACGGTCGGCCTCATCGGGCCCAACGGCTCCGGCAAGTCCTCGCTACTGCGCTGCCTCGCCGGCCTGCGCACCCCGATGTCCGGCGCCGTCCGTTACGACGACGAGGACATCACCGGTTGGGACAACCGGCGCATCGCCCAACACCTCGCCTTCGTCGAACAGGCCAGCGAAAGCGACAGCGACCTCCGCGTCACCGACGTGGTATCACTCGGCCGCACCCCGTTCCGCGACCGCTGGCGCGGCCTGACCGCCGCCGACCACGCCGTCATCGACGCCGCCCTCGACCATCTCGACCTCACCACGTTGCGGGACCGGCACTGGAACACCCTCTCCGGCGGCGAACGCCAACGAGCCCACATCGCCCGCGCCTTCGCCCAACGGCCATGGGCGATCCTGCTCGACGAACCGACCAACCACCTCGACATCCGCCACCAACTCGAACTCATGCGATTGCTCGCCGGCACCGACCAGACCGTGCTCGTCGCCCTGCACGACCTCGCCCTCGCCGCCCGCTACTGCGACCGCCTCGTCCTGCTCAGCCACGGGGAACTGGTGGCCGACGGACCACCGGACGAGGTGCTCACCACCGACCGGCTGCGCGAGGTGTACGAAGTGGACGCGCACATCAGCCGAGACGAACTCGGCCACCTCGCCATCACCTACCGCGGCCCCCTGCAAGAGATATCGCGAGGGGCTGTCAAATTAACGGTGTAACTGGATCTTGATTAGGTCAGTTTCGGCCGGCGGACAGGCGTCGGTCGAAGGCGTTGAGTGCGGCTTTCCAGCGCATGGTCCAGCGTCCGCGGCCCTTGCCGGTGGGGTCCAGGCCCATGAGTGCGAGGTAGAGGCACTTGAGCGCGGCCTGCTCGGTGGGGAAGTGCCCGCGGGCGTTGACCGCCCGGCGGAGCCGGGAGTTGATGCTCTCGATGGCGTTGGTGGTGCAGATGACCTTGCGGATCTCGGTGTCGAAGCCCAGGATGCGGCCATCGCTGACTGCCGCTGGTGTGTCCACCAGCAGGATCTCGGCTTGATCGAGGAACTCCACGCCAAGATCAACCAGCTCTGGATGTCGCCAGATGAAAGCGTCGAGGTCTTTGACTTCCGCATGGACTACCTGCTGAGCCACTGGGATGGCACGGCTGCCGGCAACTGCGCCGCCTACAAGGGAAGCCTCGTTGAGTTCGTCCACGACGAGCTTCGATACCTGGAAATGATCGCGCACGGCCCTGCCGTTTACGCGGCGATCATCGAGGAGGCGTGCCGGGGTCTCAACGACCTCATGGGAGCCTGCGTGAACGGGTGGACTGCGGTGAGCGAGCAGAAGCAGGCGGCCGGCACCAAGGCGGCGATCACGACCTTACCGGGCTCACCGGATGGCCATCGGCCTGGCTACCGGTGGCGCCGCGCTGCCGGCCCTCACCACCATGGTGGCCGGCGCCACCGGGAGCATCGACGTCGACCTCGCCGGCGGCCAACCACGCCGACGTCGCGGATGCCTACCTGCAAACGTCGAACACCTTGATCGGCGAGGCGGCCGAGGCGGTGACCTCACCGATCACGGGCAGTTCTATCCAAGGTCCGAGCAATCGGCCAACGTGACGAACCCGGCCCCGGCAAGCGTCATCCAGCACCGCCTCGGCTGACACCGCGCTCTCGTTCCCGGGCCGTCCAGGCACGTTCCCACAGCGCGAGGACGGCGGCGGTTGTCACCCTCGCAGGCATCGCTGATGGCTGGACCCTGTCCCATGGCGGAAAGACCTTTCCGTTGAGGTAGCGCTCGAGTGCCGACCTGCTTGACCAGCAACGGGCCACGATTCTGGTGAGGCTCAGGCCGGCTTTGTCCTTCAACAGGCGAAGTTCCCGGGCCAGCTCGTCCTCCGGCGCGCTGATCACGTGAGATCCCGTTGCCGCATAAGGGTTCTGGCGAACACAGCGAACGCGACGAGATAGCCGGCGATGATCAACGTCGCCTGTGTCGAGCCGATCAGCTCGGTGACGCCGGGGGTGTCTCGGCGGGCGCCCAGCGCGGTGATCAGGGATCCGGCCGCCGGGCCGGGCAGCCACGCCTGTGCGGCGTCGACCCAGGTCAGCAGGGGAGCGGCTAGGCCGGTGATGAGGTTCTGGATCGCCAGGATCCACACCAGACCGATGCCGACCGGGAGGGCCACCGCGCGCAGCCCAATGGCCAGGGCGACGCCGAGTGCGGCCCACATGAAGCCGATCAACCAGCCGGCGGCGAGATCGGCGAGGATTTCCGTTGCCGGCGGCCAGGTCGCGGCCGCACCCTCGATGGCGGTCACGACCACGCTCGAGGCGGCGCTGACCGCCAGCAGGGTGACCACCAGGACTAGGCATGCGACCGCCAAGGCGGCGAGTTTTCCGGAGAACACCGCGATCCGCGATGGTCGTTGCACCAGGATGGTCTTCCAGGTGTCGAGGGCGTACTCGCTGCCCGCGACCAGTACGCCGAGGATCAGGGCCAGGGCGCCGGCGAAGTCGGCGGTGAGCGGCGGGTCAAGTGCCTGCTGGCCGGTCCCGCCTCGGTATCCGGCGTACGGGACGACGTAGGCGAAGGCCACCGTGAGCACGGCGGCGGTGGCCAGCAGCAGTCAGATCGCCGGCCGGCGGACCACGACGAACAGTTCGGCGCGGTTGATGTTCGCCGCCATCGACCCGGCCCGGCTGATCCGGAGGCCATCGCACCGGGTTGTGGATGACGCCGGTTCAGTGTCTCGCCGGTCGGTTCTGCTCCTTGGCCGCTGCCCGCAGTGTCGCCAGCGCCTGCTCTTCGAGGAGGCGGTAGCCGCGGGAGCCGGCGATCTTGGCGGCCTGTTCCGCCGTGTGGCGTGCCGACGTCGGGTCGCCTGTGGACAGTCGGGTGGCGGCGAGGCCGGCCAGGGCTCGTGCCTCGATGTACGGGTAGGACTCGCGGGCGATGATCAGGCAGTCCTCGTACCACTGGGCGGCGGCCGTCGTGTCGCCGAGCGCGAGGTGGGCCTGTGCCACGGTGGCCGCGGTCTGGGCCGTGATCTTCCTGTCGCGAAGCGCGACCGCCATGTCGTGTGCCTGCTGCGCCACCGTCAGCGCGGTGCCGGCGTCGCCGCGCTGACGGTGCAGCTCGCTCCATTCGTCCAGAGTGGACAGCTCGCCGCGCGGGTTGTTGGTCTTGCGGTAGGCCGAGAGTACGTCGGTGAGTAGTTCGGCGGCGCGTTCCTCTTCGCCGAGCTGGCGTAGCGCGCTCGCCAGGTTGCCCCGGTTCGCCAGCGCCGTGGTCTCCCCGCCGGTCGCCTCGTTGATCGCCAGCGCCGCGCCGAGCAGGTCGGCCGCGTCCCGCAACTCGCCCTGGTTCAGACGTATCACGCCGAGCGCGTTGAACGCGATCGCCCGAGCGTGACTGAACTCGTCGTCCTCGGTCCGCTCGAGCGCGCGGTGCAGCCGCTCCTCGGCGTCGGCGAGCCTGCCCTGCTCCAGGTCGATCCAGGCGACCTGGTGGGACAGGTACGCAACGGCCGTCGTCCAGCCGGCGGCATCGGCGAGCCGTTCAGCTGCCAGGACGTCGGCGAGCGCCTCGTCGTCCCGGCTGAGCGACCACAACGCCTGGGCGCGGCTGCTCAACATCGCGGTCCGTGCGAGATCGTCACCCGCCCTGGTGGCGGCCGCCAGCCCTGCCTCCACCGCGGGTAGCCAGCCGTCGACGCGCCTGCGGATCATGTAGTAGCCGCGGAGTTGGTCGACGATCCGCCAGGACGGCGCGGGCTCGGCGGCCTCGGCGGTGTCCATGACGACGGCGCCCAACGCGGGCAGCTCGACGTCCAGCCACGCGACCGCCGCGGCCTCGGTGGCGAAGACCGTCTCCCGCGCCGAGTACGTGTCGAGCCGCAGGGGCTTCGGGTGCATCCACTCCATCGCGGCGGTCACCGCGTCGGTGTACCAGGTGTACAGCCGAGAACGCGCGGCCTCGCGCTCGGCGTCGTCGGCGAGCAGCCCGCGGGCGTACAGGCCGAGCAGGTCGTGGAACCGGTAGCGGTCAGCCGCGTACTGCAACAGCATGTTCGCCTCGAGCAGGTCCTCGAGCACGCGATCGGCCTCGGCCGCCGACACGCCCAGCAGCGCACCCGTGCTGTCGACGCCGAAGTCGTCACTCGGGTGCAGGCCGCACAACCGGAACGCGCGCTGCGCCGAGGGACTCAGATCGGCGTAGCTGAGCTGGAAACTGTTCAGCACGCTCGACTCACCGATCGACAGTTCGGTGAGCCGCTGGTTGTCGTCGAGCAACCGGCGGGTGAGGTCGTCGACGGTCCACGCCCGCCGGGTGGCCAGTCGCGCGCTCGCTATGCGCAACGCCAGCGGCAGCCGGGCACATGCCTCGGCCAGCGCACCCGCCGCGTCGGGATCGGCGTCTGTCCGGTGCGTTCCCGCGATCGCGGCGATCAGGGCAACCGACTCCGGGGGAGTAAGCGGTTCGAGGTCGACGACGCTCACTCCGGCGAGACCCGGCATCCTGCGCCGGCTGGTCACGATCACGTCGCTGCCGCCTGCACCGGGCAGCAGCGGCCGGACCTGGTCCGCGTCACGCGCGTTGTCGAGCAGCACGAGCATCGTCCGGTCGGCGAGTTCGCTGCGCAACAGCGCGGCCGCCTCGGTCTCGTCGGTTCCGATCCGCCTGCCCGGCACGCCGAGCGCGCGCAGGAACCGGCCGAGCACCTGCATCGGGTCCGGTGCGGTGGTGGCGGCGCCGCGCAGATCGGCGTACAGCTGCCCGTCGGGGTAACGGGCGCGCAGCCGGTGCGCGGCAGCGAGCGCGAGCGTGGTCTTGCCGACCCCGGCGATGCCGTCGATCAGGACCACTCGGGGGGCGGACCCCTGGGCGGGTCGAGCCAGTGCCGCCTCGATCGTGGCCAACTCGGCCGCCCTGCCGACGAAGTCCGGTGGCGCGGCGGGTGCCTGCTGGATCGCGACGTGCTCCGTCGCCCGTCGCGTGTCCCATTCCTGCTGGCGGAGCACCGCGAGTTGAGCCGATCGCAGCCGCTCGCTGGGGTCGACGCCGAGCTGGCTGGCGAGCGCCGATCGGATCCGGTCGTAGGCCGCGAGCGCCTCCACCTGCCTGCCGCTCGCGGCCAGGGTCAGTACCAGTTCCACGTGCAGCGGCTCGTCCAGCTCCCGCCGGTTCGCGAGCTCCCGCAAAGGGTCCAGCGCCCGGTCCGGTTTGCCGAGACCGCGCGCCAGCGCCGCGTAGGTCTGCACGACCGTGGCGTGCTCGGCCTGCAGCGCGATGTGGACCGGGCTCGACACCACCCCCGCCGCGTCGATCTCACCGCGCCACAGAGCAAGGGCGCCGGCGAGCCGGACCAGCGCGTCCTCCGGTGCGTCGTAGGCCGCCCGCGCGACGAGATCGCGGAACGCCAGCAAGTCCAGGTGTTCGGCGCCGACCGCGAGCTGATAGCCAGTCTGACCACCGATGATTACGCTTCGTGTTCGCACCCCGGCGTCCAGGAGCCGCCGCAACCTGGTGACCTGGGTATGCAGTGGACCGACCGCGTTCGGCGTCTCGCCCTGTCTCCACAGGAGTTCGATGAGCTCGTCCTGACCGACGGCGGCGCCAGCGCCGAGCGCGAGCCGTGCGAGCAGCGTGCGTTGCAGACCGGAGCCGACGGCCGCCTGGACGTCGCCGTGCCAGACCTCGACCGGGCCGAGCACGCGAATGCGCAGCGGTCCGACATCGACCGGATCGGCGCCGGCGGGCTGCCCATCGGTCTCGGCCGCGGCATAGAGCCGTTCGGCATCCTGCCCGGTCGCGCCGAGCGCGATGACGACGGCCTGCGCTGAGCTACGTTTCGGGCTTCGTGTCCTGCCCTGTTCCAGGTCGCGGATCGTGCCGGCGCTCACCCCGGCCCGGTCGGCCAGCTCTCGTTGCGTCAGGCCCGCGCGCCGACGGTGGGCGCGGAGCAACTCGCCGAAACCGGCCGCCGTCACTCGCGTCCGCGCCGGGTGGTCGGTCCGCTGTTCCGCGCTGTCGGAGACACTTGGCAATGGTAGGGCAGGACCATCGCTGACCAGCGGCGGGAGTGCCGCCGGCCTGCTACCGCCGCTGGGCGTCCGAGCCGGGCGTGTCGAGGCGCAGGAACCCGGCGGCGTGCAGTTGCCGGGTGGCGGCGTCGTCGATGCTGATCCTCCTGGCCGAGCCCACACTCGGTATCTGGCCGAGCGAGATCGCGAGGAGAATCGGGGGGCACAGCACCGTGCGCACGACCATGGCCCAGCACGCTCCCGCACCGAGCCGGTGGCCGTTCTTGAAGCGGACGAGCCGGGTGCCGGTGAGCACCGCGCCGAGCGCGCGGCCGTTGCCGTAGCACAGGCCGTAGAGCACCGGCACGCCGACGAGCAGCCCGAGCATGATCAGCGCGACCACGTTCCCGGAGACCGCCTCGTCGGAGTAGGCAACCGCGGTCGCCATGAAGCCGCCACCCGCGAGGAGCACGAAGACGCCGAAGTCCACCAACCAGGACAGCAGCCGAGCCAGGTCACCCGCCGTGATGTAGAAGGTCCCGTCCTTGAACGTGTCGAGCCGCTTCGCGACCTTCGGGCCGAACGCGCGTTCCACGTGCTGCCTGGCGATGTCCAGTGGGCTCAGTGGCCTGCCGGAGTTGGCGACGGTCATAGTGCCCTCCTGCTCGTCACGGCGTCGACAGTCCACATCGGATGGAAGCCGGCCGAGGAGTCCGATCGCGACTCCGGTGGTGCCGTGGGAAAGGTCTATCACACCGACTTTCGGGCCCGTTCCGTCGACACACAGCGAAAGTACGGGCGGAGTACGGGCAGCGGCGTGCAAGTGGGCGCCCGTAGCGCGTCGTGGCATTCGCCATATCGACCGGGAGGCTTTGGTGTGCCGAAGGTGGGCGCGCCGGAGGCGTCGGCTCGTGCGGAGGATGGCCGAGGCAGGGCCTGTCGGTGGCATACTCGCCGCGCTGCTCAGCCTGAACAAGGCGAGGAACTACGACTGTGAGGACGCGTTCCGGGAGACGGCGCTCGCCGTCGACGGTGTGGTGTCGGCCGAGTTCGACTGCAGCGACATGTTCGGTGGCGGCTGGCAGCGGGGCAACGTGGTCCTGCGGGTGTCGTCCCGTGCGGAGGGGGAGCGTGTCGTGAACGCGTTGTTGCGGGCGTTCGCCGCCGAGCCGCGGCTCGAGCCCCGATGGTCCGCGCCGCAGCAGTACCGGAACGAGGACGGGTCGGTCGTCGTGGGGGCGCCACGCGCCGCGTTCTCGGGTACGCCGACGATCCGTGAAGTGCGTGAGCACTACGGCATCACCCCGGCGGAGGGCTGACCCGGCGATGCGACGGTGGTTGCCCGCCGCGGTGGCGGTGTTGGTGTTGCCGGTCTCGGCGTGTTCGTCCGACAGGGCCACCAGATGTGAGGAGGGGTTCACGGCGGTGGCGACGTCGGTCGACGGGGTGGTTTCCGCGGAGTGGGACTGCAGCTTCCAGTTCGGCGGTGGCTGGGTGCGTTCCGACGTGGTGATAGAGGCGACCACGGAGGACGAGGCCATCGCGGTGATGGAGGCCGTCCTGCGCGCCTTCGCCGCGTCGCCCGACCTCGAGGACGGCTGGGGGACCCCGCAGGAGTACGTCACCGAGGACGGTTCGATCGGCGTCGGCGCGAACGATCTCGGGTTCAACGGCCCGCCGAACGTCGGCGAGGTGCGGGAGAACCTCGGCATCACGCCCGGCACGCGTTAGGTGGGTCAGTCGCAGAGATAGCCCCCGGTGACGCGCTCCCGTTCATCACCGAGCCGGTGCGGCTGCTCGTGGGTGAGGTCGGCTTCCTGTGGACGCCCGACAGTGACAGGTATCAGCTCGTCGACATGACGACCGGTGAGACGGTGCCGAGCACAGACGCCGTCCATCGGTGCGCCTGGACCTACCAAGCGGCGTTCGAGCCGGTCCACAACGCCGTCAACGATTTCGACGGCCTCATCGACCCCGGCCGGATCGAGCTGGGCTTCGGCATACACGAGGCGAAGGAAATCGACCTGGTGCCGGTCACGCTCGGCCCGCGTCTCGACCGGTGGAGCGACGACAAGATCATCCTGGTCCCGCCCGGCGCGGTCATGCTGATCCACCCGCACCATCGTGCGCTTCGCGGGCCTGGTGCCATGAACAGCCGCGCGAACTCGCCCACCCGGTGCGCGCCGCCCATCCGGTCCAGTACGCGCTCGTGGTAGTCGATGGAGCCCTCGGGGAAGATGAGCTGGTCGTTCCACCCGTGCCAGACCAGCAGACGGCCGCCGCTCGCGCGGAACCCGGTCAGGTCGGGATCCTGCTCGACCCAGTACCGCAGGTGGTCCACCGGGATGGGGAACGGTGCCGGTCCGGCCAGTGCGTCCAGCGGCGCACCGGGGGACAGGCCCGTAACACCCCGATTGATGTGTTGCCTCTGTGTTGCGTCTGTGCTTATGCTGCGTCCGTCACGCGGTTCAGCTGGTCCGCCTGGCGGACCTCTCGGTTCGGGGTTGAGAGGGCGAACGGATGTGGGCAACGGCAGGTCGATCACGACTGCCGTTGGTGACCTCCGCGACCGCGCTCGTCAGGACCTCGGCGAGTTCCCATGGAGGGAACATGGAGTCCGGGGATCATGCTCTGTCGCGAAGGTCAGCGCTTACGGCGGCCGCGTTTGTGGGCGGCGCCGCACTTGTTCCGGCAGTTGCGGCACACGCGGAGGGTGCCGGCGAGAAGATCCACGGCACCGTGATGTCGCACTTCGCCGCCGCCTATGCGGCGTCGGGAACCCAGTGGTACTGGCTGTACAACATGTTGGCCCCGCGGATCGAGAACTCCAGCGCCGGAAAGATCGCGGCGCCGCCTGACGTGAGGAAGGATTCGATCGAACAGGCGCGTGCGGCCCGTGTGTTCGACAATCTGTACTACGTCGGCGAGAAGGACGCGTGGGAGAGCTCTGCCGGTGCATGGGCGATCGACACTCCTGATGGGATCATCGTCCTTGACACGCTGAACCCCGATTCGGGTCCGATCTTGATTGAGAAAGGCCTTCAGGAATTCGGACTCGACCCGAGCCGGATCAAGTACGTGGTTCTGAGTCATGCGCACAAAGACCACTTCGGCGGTGCGCGGTACCTGCAGGAGAAGTACGACCCCCCGGGTCGCCATGTCCACGGAGGACTGGGACTACATGGAGTCGACGACGCCCGCTGAGCAGCGCCCGGTAAGGGACCTCGAGTTGACGGACGGTCAGATCCTGACGCTTGGTGGGGAGACCGTCACGTTCTACGTGGCGCCGGGGCACACGCCCGGAACCCTCTCGTTCCACTTCCCGGTCCACGACCGCGGTGTCCGGCACGTCGCGGCCCAGTGGGGCGGGACCGGCTTCGGCTTCGGCGGCGCCGAAGGAGAAGCAGCGGTGGTTCGAGATCTACCACGCGTCGGCCACCCGATTCCGGCGTCTTGCGGCCGCGGCTCACGCGGACGTTCTGATCGCGAACCATCCCGTGCTCGACAACACCTACGCCAACATCGCCGCCCGCGACGCACGGCAACCGGGAGACCCGAATCCGTGGGTCGGCGAGGATTCGGTGCAGGGCTACATCATCATCATCATCATCACCACCGCGGCCGAGTGCGCCGCGGCAGGCGCCGTAGCGGGGCTGTCGAAGTAGGCATCAGCCAATCCGCCCACATGTCCTGCCACTGAGGAGAATCCGCATGCGTACTCCCACCGTCCTTCTGGCCGGGACACTGCTGGTCGGCACGCTCACCGGCCCCGCCGCCGCCACCGAGGCGACGTCCGGCGCACCAGCGGCGCCCACGAGTGTGCCCAGCCCGTTGGTGACCGGGCCGATAGCGGCCACAGCGCCACCCGGCGACCCTTCCCGCGACTATCCGTTCTTCGCCACGGACCAGGGTCTGCGGGCCCATGGGTACGTCGAGGAGGAGTACTTCATCGAGGGCACTGCAAACCGTTACACGACAACGGATGCGGCCACCGGCACGGTCATCGACGGCGGCCACGAGTATCGCACGCGCATCGTGGTCCGCCGTCCGGTCTCGCCAAGGAAGTTCAACGGCACAGCCATTGTCGAGTGGTACAACGTCACCAACACCTTCGACTACGAGGTCGTCTGGAGCAGGTCGTTCCGGCACATGCTCGACGCCGGCTACGTCTGGGTCGGTGTCAGTGCCCAGGCCAGCGGTGTGCACTCCGGACGCGGCCTGAAGGCCTGGAATCCCCGCCGCTACGGCGGCCTGGACCTCACCGATGGCGGCACCGTGACGGACGACTCACTCAGCTACGACGTGTTCAGCCAGGCGGCGCTGGCACTCCGCCATCCCCGTGGTGCCAACCCGGTGCCCGGCCTCGATGTCAGGACCCTGATCGCGACCGGGCAGTCCCAGTCCGCATCCCGGCTGACCACCTACGCCAACTCCGTTCATCCCATCGCACCGATCTATGACGCCATCGCGATCATCGACGGCGGCGTGCAACTCCGCACCGACCTCACCACGAAGATCTTCAAGACGGCCAGCGAGTACGACGTGCTGAGCAACCAGGCCGCCCGCCGCCAACCCGACACCGACCGCTTCGTGTACTGGGAGATCGCCGGCGCGTCCCACTCCGACCGCCATGCCTACCTGGTGAACAACCCGATCCGCCTTCGCGACGCCGGCGTGTCCGGCCTGATCGCCGGCCCCACCGCGCCATGCGTCGCCCCGGCCCGCAGCAACGTGCCCTACGAGTACGTCCTGGACGCGATGTTCGACCACATCGTGCGCTGGGCAAGACAAGGGACCCAACCACCCGCGGCCCCCAAGATCGAGATCACCGACTCGACCACCCGGCCGGCCATCGCGACCCGGGACATCTACCAGATCGTCCAGGGCGGCATCCGGATCGCCGCCGTCGCCGTCCCCACCGAACGCAACACCGGCTGGAACACCGGGCTCACGCCCGACCGGGACAGCGCCTGTGCGCAGGGCGGTACCTGGATCCCCTTCGACGACACCACGTTGCGCTCCCGTTATCCCAGCCACGCGAGCTATGTCAGGGCGGTCCGTGAGGTCACCGCGCAGAACGTGCGTGACGGCTACCTGGTCCGCGCGGACGCCGACGCCACGATCAGCGCCGCCGAACAGGCGGACATCCCATGAACCGCAACAGGGCGCGACCTGCTCTGGGTCGACACCCCTGTCCGTCGCCTCGGACGGCACCTGTACGCCATCGCCAACCAGCTCAACCGGCTGTCGCCCTTCCACGAGGGCAAGGACCTGCGCCGCAAGCCCTACCTCCTGGTCCGACCGCCGATCGACGCCGGACCGGTCAGGCTCGTATGACCAGTCTGTGTCAGCCAGAGGGCGATCACGGTGATGTCGTTGCCTGCAAGGAGAAGTCGCATCGCGGCGGTGTGGCGGAGCGTGTGCATCGTGATGTGCTTGGCAGCGATCGAAGGGCAGTTGGCCGCGGCGGCCTTGAGGTGGAGCGCGAGTCGGTGTTCGAGCGCGTCGCGGCTGAGTCGTCTGCCGGTGCTGGTCGGGAACAGCGGATCGCCGGGAGCACCGGCGCGTTCGGCAAGCCAGGCTTTGAGCACCATCCGGATGGCCGGGATGAGCGGTGTTCGCCTTGCACACCGGCTTCGGCGCACGTCCTGCTCGCCACGGCCCAGCCCAACGGCGACGGCACCACGACCCTGACCTTCACCTTCGACCACGGCTGCGGGACGGCACCCACGACCGAGCTGGCCGTCTCGCTACCCAGCGGCATCACCGCGGTCACCACCGCGGCCACGATCCAGCCGCCCGGCTGGTCCGCGCAGGCCACCACCGACCAGGTCAGCTGGACCGGGCCGGGCGTCACCACCGGACACCACCAGGCGGAGTTCGCGGTCGTGACCCGCATCGTCGGCACCGTCGGGCAGACCTTCCAGTTCCCCCACCGTCCAACGCTGCGACAACGGCGACTCCTACGAATGGACCGGCCCCCGGCCCGACGACGAGCAACCCGCACCCACCATGGTCGCCACCAGCGCCGTCCTGGCCGCACAACCGCAGTCCGCGACTCCCGCGCCCGCGGAAGGTGAAGGCGGTGCCAGCCTCGCCCTCACCCTCGGCGCCATCGCCGCGGCCGCCGCCGTACTCGGCCGATTCCTCATCCGCCCCGCACCACCCGACTCGCCTGCGAACCGATGACGACCGCCGGGAACCAAGCGGGTCTCCCGAACGACTGTTACTCATGCCGGCCTAGACAACCGGCAGCTCCTGAAAGGTGTGCCAGACCGGCCGACCTCTCTGTCGGTCCG
Organism: uncultured Actinomycetota bacterium; assembly: GCA_963826035.1. Classification (GTDB taxonomy): domain Bacteria; phylum Actinomycetota; class Actinomycetes; order Mycobacteriales; family Pseudonocardiaceae; genus Actinophytocola. The sequence continues at coordinate 995,433 of CAWGVZ010000015.1, forward strand.
GCACACCGTACGTCATGACCGGCTCACCGGGACGTCGACGAGCCCATGCGGGGCGGCGGTTGTCGCGGCCCACCGCGCCACGTCGACCGCATCGGTGTCCACGACGCGCTGACATCGGCTGCAGACGAGGGAGCAACGGTCTTGTGCCCGCGCTCCCCCAGGGTCGTCGTAAAGCTCAGCCGCTGAACGAAACGAGCCGTGTGCCGATGAGTGTGGTGGCGTCAAGTTCGGTGATGCCCTCGGCGTGGAGGGGCTCGAGATAGCGTTCCCCGCGCGGAGTGGACGGTGTCGGAATCGAGGGTGGCGATTGCTCCCGGTAACCAGAGCCGGGGATCACAACCAGTCACGTCGGCCAGGCCGCGTTCGGTCGGCCAGGCTGCGTAGCTGTCAGGCTGGTTGATCCGGTCGAAGAGCCGGACGCCCGGCCGGGTCAGACCGATGTGCCGTTCGGTGCGGCGGTCATGTCGGGGACGAAGAAGAGAACCCAGTGAGGAACTCACGTCGCCGCGCGCCACCGACGCGGTGCGCTACCGCCGGACGGCGCGTCCGCACCGCGCTGTCCCGCCGCCACACGGTCCTGCCGGCCGAACATGTGTCCCGCGGGGAACTTCGGGGTGCTCGTTCGCGACTGTCTTGGCACGGAGCGCGATCCGGGCAGATTGGGGTATGTCATGCGACGACGGGACTTCCTGCGTGGCTCGGCGACAGCGACAGCGACAGCGACAGTGGGAGTGGGTCTGGCCGGGGTGGCCCCCGCGGCGGCGGACAGTGGCCCGGCCGGGCCGCTGCGGGTGCAGGTGGTGATGTTCGACGGGGTCGAGGAGCAGGACTTCGCCGGTCCGTACGAGGTGTTCTCGGCCGCCGCCATGCACACCCCTCGTGGGGTCGAGACCTCGTACGTGCGGGTGGACGGGCCGGGTGTGGTGCGTGCGTCGTACGGCACGACGGTGCAGGTGGCGAACGGGTGGGCGCCTGAGCGGGCGGACGTGATCGTGGTGCCGGGCGGTGGGTACGGCCGCCGGCAGGGACCGGGTATCTGGGCCGAGATCAACCGCGGCACGCTGCCGGCCGCGCTGGCCGCCGCGCGACGGCGTGGTCTCACGCTCGCCTCGCTGTGTACGGGGGCGTTGATCCTCGGTGCGGCAGGTCTGTTGCGTGGCCGGCCGTGCACCACGCATCACGGCGCGGTCACCGACCTGCAGGCGCAGGGCGGGATCCTCAAGAACGCGCGGGTGGTGGACGACCGGGACGTCGTCACCGCCGGCGGTATCACCAGTGGTCTCGATCTCGGGCTGTGGCTGGTGAAACGCGAACTCGGCGCCGACGCCGCGGTCGGCTTGGAGAACATGCTCGAATACCAGATCCGCGGCACCGTCTGGACCCGGTGACGCGATCGTCGCCGCCAGCACCGTGGTCCCAGGGTGTCGTTCCGTCAGTCCGCCGGCGATTGTCCACTGTCGACGTTCGCGGTGCTGGCGGTGACGAAGTGGGGCCGGCCGGTGATGGGGTGGGGGACGATCGTGCTGTGGACGCCGAACACGTCTGCGACTCGGTCGGAGGTGAGGACGGTCGTCGGCTCGCCCGTGGCGATGACCGTTCCTTTGTGGAGAAGCACCAGTTGGTCGCAGTACGCGGTGGCGTGGTCGAGGTCGTGCAGTGCTGCGACGGTGGTGAGGCCGAGTCCACGTACGAGGTCCAGCAGGTCGAGTTGGGCGCCGACGTCGAGGTGGTTGGTCGGCTCGTCGAGCAGGAGCACGGGGGTTTGTTGGGCCAGTGCGCGCGCGACCAGCACGCGTTGTCGTTCTCCGCCGGAGAGGCGCGCGAAGACGCGGTGCTTGGCCCAGTCCATGCCCACCCTGGCCAGTGCGGTGTGGACGATGTCGTGGTCGTCTTCGGTGTCGCGGGCGAGGAACCCCTTGTGTGGCAGGCGTCCCATGGCGACGGTTTCGGCGACGGAGAAGTCGTTGTCCAGGTCGTGGTCCTGGGTGAGGACCGCGGTGCGCTTGCCGGCCGTTCGCGCACTCGACCGCCATACGTCGTCCGGTCCGATGTGGATGGTGCCGGCGATCGGCCGCAGGGCGCGGTAGACGCAGCGCAGCAGGGTGCTCTTGCCGGATCCGTTGGGGCCGATCAGTCCGGTGATGGTCCCTGGTTCGACGGTCAGGTGCGCGTCGCCGAGGATCGGGTTGGCGTCGATGACCACGGACACGCCGCGGATGTCGATCCTCATCGCATGGCTCGCTTTCGGCCGCGCAGCAGGATGAGGAAGAACGGCGCGCCGAGCGCGGCGGTGAAGATGCCGATGGGCATCTCGTTCGGGCGATCGATCGTGCGGGTGACGAGGTCGACCAGCACGAGGAAGGCCGCGCCGGTGAGCAGTGACATCGGGATCACCTTGCGGTGGTCGGGGCCGACCACGAGCCGCACGGCGTGCGGCACGATCAGTCCGACGAAGCCGATTCCGCCCGCCGAGCTGACCACGGCCGCGGTGAGCAGCGACGAGGCCACGAGCAGCAGGATCCGCAGCTGGTTGACGCCGACTCCCAGCCCGGCGGCCGAGTCGTCCCCGGTGGCGAGGGCGTTCATGGGCCGTGCCTGGGTCGCCAGTACCAGTGCGCAGAGGGCGGTGGCGAGCACCGGCACGATCAGCGACGACCACGACGCGCCCGCCACGGAGCCGAGCAGCCAGAACATCACGCCGCGCAACTCCGACGGGTTGGACTGGAGCTGGATGTAGTTGGTGAGCGCGGTGCCGAGGTAGGCGATCGCGACGCCGGCGAGCACCAGGCTGGAGCCGATCAGCCGGCCGCCGCGCTGGGCCATGGCGAACACGATCAGCATGCTGGCCAGGGAGCCGGCGAACGCCGACCCGGCGACGCCGATCGCGGCGACCGCACCGCCGCCGGCGGTCAGGGCGATCACCGCGCCGAGCGACGCGCCCGCGGACACGCCGAACAGGTACGGGTCCGCGAGCGGGTTGCGCACCAGCGTCTGCAGGCACACTCCGGCCAGGCTCAGCCCGGCGCCCGCGACGGCGGCGAGCAGAACCCGAGGTGTGCGGAAGTCCCACACGATCTGGTTGGTCAGCGGGTCGAGTCCGGTGAGGTCGCCACGCAGGTGCGCCGCGATCACGTCGATGACCTGGTCCACCGGGACGGCGACGGTGCCGGTGCCGATCGCGAACGCGATCGCGGCGACCAGCGCTACGCCCAGCGCGAGAACCAGCAGGACGTACCCGCTGCCGGAGACCAGATGCGGCGAGCCGGCCCGGGGCCCACCGGTGTCGGTGGACACCGGGCTAGCCGATTCCGTGCGCGGCATCCGCGATCTTCCGTACGGCGACGGTGTTGAGCGGGCCGAGGTAGAAGCCGTCCGAGACGGTCGTGAACGTCTTTGTCTTCGAGGCCTCCCATCCGGGGAACTTCTCGAACAGATCGTTCGCCAGGAGTTCGCCGTCCTCGTTCGGCTGGAACAACCCGATCACCAGCACATCGACGTCGGCCGACGCCAGCGCTTCGGCGTTGATCTCGGCCAGTTCGGCGATGTCCTTGCCGGCGAAGGTGTTCGTGCTGCCCGCTCGTTCGATGATGTCGTCGTAGATGCCGCCACCGAACACCGCGGGTAGGCCGTTGTTGTTCATCATGGCCATGCCGGGATAGGCCACCAGCACATTCTTGGGTTCCCTGCCCGCCACCTGTTCGGCGATCTCGGCGAATTCCACGCGGGCCTCGTTGACGTGGTCGGCGGCGGCCTGCTGGACGTCGAAGATCTCGCCGAGGGTGAGCAGCAGTTCGAAGGAGGACTCGACGGACTGGTTGTCGTAGCGCTGTTGATCCTCGGGCCGGGCGTCGGACGCGCCGAAGGCACAGTTGACCGGTGTGACGAAGCTGTTGATGCCGGCGGTGTCGAGTTGGTCGCGGCTGATCGAGCCGATGTTCTCGTCGAATCCGCCGGCCCACGTGGAGATCACCAGGTCCGGCTTCAGCGCGAGGACCTGCTCGCGGGGGACCTCGAAGTTCTCGTTCAGCGTGAGCCCTCCGGTGGACACCGCCGCGACCTTGTCGACCATTTCGGGGTCGTCGGAGACGCCGTAGGACTGGCTGTTGGCGAGAATCCGGTCGGCGATGCCGAGTGTGATGAAGCTCTCCACCTCCGCGACCGAGGTGCCGTTGAGGAGCACGACCCGGCTCGGCGCCTCCTCGAAGGTGACCTCACGGCCGCAGTTGTCGATGGTCAGCGGGTACGTCGTGGCGGCAGCGGTGGCCGGGGCCGGCGTGCTGGTCGGCTCTTCGCGCGCGCCACCTGGCCCGTTCTGCGCCGCGCAGCCGGAAGCCAGGGTCAACGCGGTCAGCACGGCCGCGACCGTGGCGGTTCGGGGACGGGTGTGGAACGACATGGCCCAACAGTCGGCTCGCGGTGCGGGAAAGTTCCGGCGATCTCCGGGGAACTTTGCGCGGCACCGGTCCGACCGAGTTGGCCGTGCGCTCAGTGGCGGTGGTGGCAGGAGTCGGTGGACACGTTCCGGATGGGACCGTGACCAACGCGGAACTGTCCACGATGTACGACACGACCAGCGAGTGGATCCGGTCCCGCACCGGCATCGCCAGTCGGCGACGGGTCCGTGCGGGTGAGGCCACTTCGGACCTCGCGGTGGCCGCGGGACGTGCGGCGCTGGCATCGGCACGCGCCGACGCGGACGGCGATTCGGATGCCGACGTGGATCGAGTGGTGGACCTGGTGATCCTGGCGACCCAGACACCGGACCACCCGTGCCCGGCCACGGCACCGCTCGTCGCGCGGCGGCTCGGGCTCGGTGAGGTGCCGGCGTTCGACCTCGCCGCGGTGTGCTCGGGGGTTCGTCTACGGGCTTGCCGTCGCGGACGGCATGATCGCGTCCGGCGCGGCACGGCGGATCCTGCTGATCGGCGCGGACGCGTTCTCCACCATCCTCAACCCGGCCGACCGCACGACCGCGGCGGTGTTCGGCGACGGCGCGGGCGCGGTCGTGCTGCGAGCCGGTGAGCCCGGTGAACCAGGTGCGGTGCTCGGCCACGACCTGGGCAGCGACGGCGACCTCGCCGACCTGATCACGGTGTCCGCCGGCGGGACCCGCCACCCGGACCGGGACAGTTCCGATCCGGCCGACCGGTGGTTCGCCATGCGCGGGCAGGCGGTCTACCGCCACGCGGTGATCCGTATGACGGCCGCTGCCCGCAACGTCATGCGGATCGTGTGTACGCCAACATCGCAGGGGTCGGCAATACCGTCGCCGCGTCGATTCCGCTCGCCCTCGCCGACGCGGCGGCCGATGGCGAGCTGCGAGCGGGGGACCGCGTGCTGATCTCCGCGTTCGGCGGCGGCGCCACCTGGGGAGCCGCCGCGCTCAGGTGGCCCGAGCTGACCGCCACACCCCGTACTGGAAGGGAATCCTTGCTGTGAAACAAGAACAGGTGCATGCGCTCGTGCGCGACTTCGTCCAAGACCTCCACCCGGACGAACCAGCCACCCCACTGCTTCCGCTGTCTACTTTGGATGCCGCCGGAATCGACTCGATGAGTCTGGTCGACCTGTTGTTCAAGCTCGAGCGCGAGTTCGACATCTCGATCCCCGACGAGACCTGCCCCGGATCACCACCGTGGGGACCTCGTCGCCTACGTGACCGCCGAAACCGTCAGCTGAGAGGAATGCCGATGCGGATCACCTCGTAAGATGGTTCAGGTGTGGTTGTCGAGGATTTCGACTCGACCTCCGACGATGACGTGCGCGGCCTCAAACAGGCCGTGTATCGCGAGAAGATCGTGGTCCTCAAGGGACAGGACCTCGACCCGCACGGTTTTCTGGCCCTCGGCCGCAGGTTCGGCGAGCCGGCGGCCTACTACGAGCCGATCTACCACCACCCCGAGGTGAAGGAGATCTTCGTCTCCTCCAACGTGTCCAGTAACCACGGCAACGGCGAGAAGCAGGTCGGGGTGCCGAAGACCGGCAAGTTCTGGCACTCGGACTACCAGTTCATGCCGCGTCCGTTCGACATGACGCTGATCTACCCGCAGGTCGTACCCGCGAAGAACCGCGGTACCTACTTCATCGACCTCTGCAAGGCCTACGAAACCCTGCCCGAGGACCTCAAGGTCGCGGTGAAGGCGACCACCGCCACCCACAGCGTCCGGCGGTTCTTCAAGATCCGGCCCAGTGACGTGTACCGGCCGATCTCGGAGATCATCGACGAGGTCGACGCGAAGACTCCGCCGGTGCGCATGCCCACCGCGCACCAGCACCGCCACACCGACCAGGCCATCCTGTACGTCAGCGAGGGCTTCACACTGTCGATCACCGACAGCGACGGACGCGACCAGCCCGACCTGCTGCGTGCCCTACTCGAACACACCGGCCAGCTCGACACCACGTTCAGCCATCCGGCGATCCACCTGCAGACGTTCGAGAAGGGCGACCTGCTGTTGTGGGACAACCGAAGCATGGCGCACCGCGCACTGCACACCGCCACACCGGAACCCCGTCGTCTCCTACCGCGTCACCGTCTACGACGAGCCGGCGACCACACGGTGACGGCGTCCATGGTGGACAGTCCGGTCGAGCTGCTGACCGGGGTGCTCGCCTGCCACAAGCCACACTGCCGCTACCTCACCGCACTGACGGCCGACGACAGGCGCGTCACCGGCACGTTCGCGATCCCCAAGTCCTGCTACATCGTCGACACCGGCCACCTCAACGCCGTCGAGGTCAACATCTGCTACAACCAGCTGTTGTACGCCACGATCGCCACAGTGGTGCGGGACGGGACGGAGCCGGCGTTCGCCACGTGGACGATGGCCGAGTTCTGGCGCCGGCGCCTGCCGGACATCCTCATCGCCAGTATCACCAGCGAGTTCCGGCGGCCGATCGACCCCAGGTCGTTCCACGGCGAGCTGACCGTCGACAGGGTGGTGGCCAGGCGACTACGCCCGGACGCCGGCCCGTTCGTGTCGATCGACACGAGTTTCCGGTTCTGGGACGAGCGCGGTGGCACGGCCTCCGGTACCGCTCGAGTAGCCGTTGTGGACGGTGGCTTTGACTGAGCGTCGCTGGTTCCCCGAGTTGCGGACGCTGTCGGACGTCGCCGCCGCGCACGCGGAGCGGCAGTCCGATGTGCCGGCGATCGTCTGCGCCGGACGGTCACTGGACTACGCGGGCCTGTACAGGGAGAGCACCCGGATCGCCAATGCCGCGCTCGCCGACGGCCTGCGCCCCGGCGACCGCCTCGCCTACCTCGGCCAGGAGTCCGTCGAGTACTACGACACGATGTTCGCCTGCGCCAAGGCGGGCCTTGTGCTGGTGCCGGTCAACTTCCGGCTCGCCCCGCCAGAGGTCGACCACATCCTGCGCGACTCGCGCAGCGCGCTGCTGATCGTCGACGACGACCTGCGGACCGGAATCGAGCCGGTCGTGGCCGAACTGCCCGGCCTGCGGGTGCGGGGCGCCGGCGCGGCGGACTTCGCCGTGTGGACCGACGGCGTGCCCGACCGGAATCCGGCGAGCGCGTCGGGCTACGAGGCCCCGGTGGTGCAGGTGTACACCAGCGGTACCAACGGGTTGCCCAAAGGCGTCGTGCTGGCCCAGCGCAGCCTGTTCGGCATCCCCGGCTTCCATGTCGGCGGTGTGTGGTGGTCGGCGCAGGGCTTCGCGGCCGGTGTCACCAACGTCGCGATGCCCAGGTTCGACCCGGCCGGCGCGCTGCGGCTGATCACCGACCTGGGCGTCACGACCGCGTGCGTCGTGGCGTCCATGCTGCGGCTGCTGCTGGCCGAGCCCGGCGCGGACAAGGCCGCGTTCGGCACGCTTCGCAAGATCGTCTACGGCGGCTCGCCGATCGCGGAGGCGTTGCTGGAGGAGGCGCTGCCGGTGCTCGACTGCCACTTCGCGCAGATCTACGGCCTCACCGAGACCGGCGACACCGCGGTCTGTCTGCCCCCCGCCGACCACGTCCCCGGCAGTCCGCGGCTGCGTGCGGCCGGGCGTCCCTATCCCGGCGTCGACTGCACGGTGCTCGGGGAGGGCGGCGACCCGTTGGGGCCGGGGGAGATTGGCGAGGTGTGCCTGCGTACGCCCGCGCACATGGTGGAGTACTGGGCCCTGCCCGAGGCCACGGCCGCCACGCTCGTCGACGGCTGGGTGCACACCGGTGACGCCGGCTGTCTCGACGAGGACGGCTATCTGTTCATCCACGACCGGATCAAGGACGTGATCATCGTGGGTGGGAAGAACGTCTACCCCAACGAGATCGAGAACGTGCTCGCCAAGCACCCCGACGTCGCCGATGCCGCTGTCATCGGCGTGCCCGACGACGCGTTCGGCGAGGCCGTCCACGCATTCGTCGCCCCACGTCCGGCTCCGACCTCCGGCCACGGGACCTCCTGCTGTTCTGCCGAACCCGCCTCGCCGGGATCAAGATCCCGTCCCGGTTCGAGCTGGTCGAGAAGGTCCCGCGCAACCCAAGCGGCAAGATCCTGCGCCGCGCGCTGCGGGACCGCTTCTGGGCCCATCAGGACCGCAAGGTCAACTGAGAAGGAGAGTTCTCCAGTGCCCGTGCTGTCGACTGGGTGGCCGCGGCGGTGGTAGGCCTGCTGGCCACCGGGCGCACCGGGGCAACGTTCCACCTGACCAGCCCTCGGCCGCTCGCGGTCGCCGACGTCCTCGATCGGCTCCGCGCCCGAGGACACTCCTGGCGGTCGTACCCGCCGCGGAGTGGACCGACCTCCTGACCGATCGGGCCGCGACCGGGGACGACCCGGCGCTGTCGATCGCGGCTGCGCACTTCCATGGCCAGGTCGGGGCCACCGCGCCGCTCATGTTCGGCCGGGACAACCTCCGTGCCGCACTCCCGGCCGCGCTGTTCGCCGGGTCGGAGATCGACACAGTGTGCTCGACGCCTACCTCGACCATCTCGTCGACTCCGGGTTCCTACCCGGTGTGGCAACAGGAAGGCGACTATGACCGACCTACGCACGGCCGGCGTGACCACGCGGGACCGGGTGGGGCTGGCCGCCGTCCTCGCCGCCACGTTCATGGGACAGGTCGACGGGTTCATCGTCACCGTCGCCGCGCCGTCGCTGCAGCGCGACTGCCCGCCACGTTCGGCGAGGTCCAACTCGTCGGTGCGAGTTACGTGCTCGCCGCCGCCGCGGGCCTGATCACCGGCGGCCGGCTCGGTGACCGCTACGGCCGGCGCCGCATGTTCCTCGCCGGCGTCGCCGTGTTCACCCTCGCCTCCCTGATCTGCGGGATCGCGCCGAACGCCGAGGTGCTGATCGCGGCCCGGTTCGTGCAGGGCGCGGCGGCCGCGGCGCTGATCCCGCAGGAGCTGGCGCTGATCCGGACGATGTTCACCGACGACGCCCGGCGCGCGCGAGCGATCTCGACCTACGGCGTCGTCGTTGGGCTCGGGGTCATCTTCGGTCTGGCCGGCGGTGGTTTCCTGGTGCACTGGATGTGGCGGGGCTCGGCTGGCGCTCGGCGTTCCTGATCAACGTGCCCATCGGCGTGGCGATCGTCCTGCTGGGACGGGCCGCGATCGCCGAGAGCCGGTCCAGCCAGGCACCCACGCTCGACCTGGTCGGTGCCGCGCTGACGGGAGTCGCGCTACCGGCGCTGCTCCTCCCGGTCATCCTTGGACACGAACGCGGCGCACCGGGCTGGCTCTGGCTGTCCGCGGTGCTCGGGGTCGTGGCGGTGGGAGTGTTGGTGCGCCAGCAGCGTGCCGCCGCGGCACGGGGTGGGGCGCCGCTGTTCCCGCCACACGTGCTCACAGCTCGCGGGATGCCGGCCGGGCTCGCCGCGATCATGACCTTCTTCGGCGGCAACGCCGGCCTGTTCCTGGTGTTCACCTACTACACGCAGACCGGGCTCGACCACGATCCGCTCGCCGCCGGCCTGATGTTCGTGCCGCTCGGTCTGGGATTCGCGGTCGGCTCGGCCGCGAGCGGCAGGCTCGTCGCCCGCTTCGGGCCCCGCCTGCCGGTCGCCGGCTGCGGTTTCCTCGCCGTGGCGCTGCTGGGGCACCTCGCGGTCGTGCACACCCCCCGCCAGCAGCGCAGACCGTCCTGCTCGGCGTGGCCATCGGGCTGGTCGGACTCGCCGAGGGCCTGGTGGTGTCCCCGCTCATCGCGGGCATCTTCGACCAGGTCGCCCCTGACGACGCGGGTGCGGCGTCCGGAGCGGCGGCCACCGTCACCCAGTTCGGACTCGCGTTGGGCTTCGCGGCAGTCGGCAGCTGGTACCGCCTAATACTCGGCGACGCCCCGTCCGTGCTATCGGAACACGTGCGGGCCTACTCGGCGGCCATCGGTGTTCTCGTCATCCTGGCACTGGTGACGAGCCTGCTGTGCATGCGACGGCCGCGCTCCACCAGGTGATCAGGCGGCGCGGTGCCGGCTCGCGGGACGCAGATGCGGTCGGCGGGACGACTGGCTGCCGTCGACCGGGACGGGTGACTCGGCGGGTTCGTCGCTCGACGTGGCCCGGCGACTCTCCGTGCCGGCACCGTCGGCGCCCTCCGGTGTCGGCTCGCCGCACACCCGGTTGACGACGATCATCAGGCACAGGCCCGCCACGAGCAGCCCGTGCCCGACCACTCTGGATACCGGGACGGAGTCGGTGATCAGGTCGTGGGTCGAGTACGCGAACACGAGTACGACGAACCCGGCCGTCACCGGGATCAGCCCGGACGTGGCCCTCGGCCGGAATGCCGCCCAGAACAGGCCGATGCCCAGCGCGACGTTCCACGCGGTGCTCTCGTTGAACAGGTGGCTCGCCACCGAGGGACCGTCGTGCACCGCGTGCGCCGCGGTGGTCCCGCCACCGAGGAGTTGGGCGAGGCCGAGCGCGAGCTGGGCGACGGAGACGCCCGCCAGCGCGACCCTCGCCCACGAGCCCCGAGCGGAGGCCGGTACCACGGCGTTCTCGAGGATCACCCGGCTCAGGTCGGGCACCTCGACCGCGGCACGCACACGCAGCGACCTCGCCTGCTCGCTGACACGAACCTGCCAGACCTGGCACGCGGCGCAGGTACGCAGATGCTCGTCGGTCCGATCCGCAGGCACCGGTTCGGTCTCGCCATCGATCCGGGCCGACAGCGCTTCGCGACAAGTCAGACAATCCACAGTCTCATTGTCGTGAAACGCAGGACCATAGTTCCCGGCGGTCTGTCCGTACGCTTCGCGCCGTGCCGACTTCACCTGGTCCAACCACGGGTTCACGGAACCAGGGCGTAGCCCGCCTCCTGTATCGCGTGGGTGACCTGATCGACGGGTAGGGGTGACTCGCTGGTGACGATCACGAGGCGGGCTTCCACGTCGACGTTGACGTTGTGCACGCCCTGGAGTTTGCCGACTTCCTCGGTCACCGAGGCCGCGCAGTGTCCGCAGGTCATGCCGTCGACGGTGTAGGTGGACTCGGTCATCTCGGGTTGGGTCCTTTCGGTCGGTGGAAGCGGTTCAGCGGAAGCGGTGCAGTCGCAGGCTGTTGGAGACGACGAACACGGAGCTGAGCGCCATGGTGGCGCCGGCGATCATGGGGTTGAGCAGGCCGGCCGCGGCCAGGGGGAGGGCGGCGACGTTGTAGCCGAACGCCCAGAACAGGTTGGTCCTGATGGTGGCCAGGGTCCGGCGGGACAGGCGGATGGCGTCCGCGGCGGCGCGTAGGTCGCCGCGGACGAGCGTGAGGTCGGCGGCCTCGATGGCGATGTCGGTGCCGGTGCCCATGGCGAGCCCGAGGTCGGCTTGGGAGAGGGCGGGTGCGTCGTTGATCCCATCCCCGACCATGGCGACGACCTTGCCGTCGGCTTGCAGACGTCTGATCACTTCTACCTTGTCGGCGGGCAGCGCTTCGGCGATCACCTGTTCGATGCCGACCTCCCGGGCTACCCAGCGGGCGACGGCCTCGTTGTCGCCGGTGAGCAGAACGGGGGTCAGGCCGAGCCGGTGCAGCTGGGAGACGGCCTCGGCCGAGGTGGGTTTGATCGTGTCGGCGACCACCAGGACGGCTCGGGGCTGTCCGTCCCAGGCGACGACGACCGCGGTGTGGCCGCGTTCCTCGGCCGCTGTCTTGGCGTCGGCCAACGTCCGCGGCAGGACTGCCGATCCCAGGAGCGCCGATTTGCCGACGACGACGGCGTCGCCGTCGACGATTCCCCGCACGCCGAGACCTTCCCGGTTCGCGAACGCCTCGACCGGGGGCAGGTCACCGACCTTGTCCCGGGCGGCGGCGGTGATGGCCAGGGCGATCGGGTGCTCGGAGGCGTTCTCCGCCGCACCCGCGAGTCGTAGGGCCTCGATGTCGTCGACGCCGTCGAGGGTGTGCACCTCCACGAGGGACATCTGACCGGTGGTGACGGTGCCCGTCTTGTCCAGGACGATGGTGTCCACCCGGCGGGTCGACTCCAGGATCTCCGGTCCTTTGATCAGGATCCCGATGCGCGCGCCGCGGCCGGTGCCGACCAGCAACGCCGTCGGTGTCGCCAGGCCGAGTGCGCACGGACAGGCGATGATCAGCACGGCGACCGCGGCGGTGAACGCCGTCGAAACCGACCCAGGCTCGTCGACGCCGAGCCAGAAGCCGAGGGTGCCGACCGACAAGGCGATCACGGCCGGCACGAACACCGCCGCCACCCGGTCGGCCAACCGTTGGACCCGAGCCTTGCCCGTCTGTGCGTCGGTCACCAGCTTCGCCATCCGCGCCAGCTGGGTGTCGGCTCCGATCCGGGTCGCCCGTACGACCAACCGGCCGCCGGCGTTCACCGTCGCGCCGACCACGGTGTCCCCCATGGACACTTCGATGGGGACGGACTCGCCGGTCAGCATGCTCGCGTCGACCGCCGAGCTTCCTTCCTCGACCACACCGTCGGTCGCGATCTTCTCGCCGGGACGGACCACGAACCGGTCACCTACCACCAACTCGGTGGCCGTGATCCGCCGTTCCCGTCCATCGCGCAGGACCGCGACGTCCTTCGCGCCCAACTCCAGCAGCGCCCGCAACGCCGCTCCCGCGCGGCGTTTGGCGCGTGCCTCGAAGAACCGGCCGGCGAGGATGAAGGTGGTGACCCCGGCGGCCACCTCGAGGTAGATCGCACCGCTGCCATCGACGGGCTGGACGGTCAGCTCGAACGGGTGCTTCATTCCCGTGGTCCCGGCGGTGCCGAGGAACAGCGCGTACAGCGACCAGCCGAACGCGGCCAGGGTGCCGATCGAGATGAGCGTGTCCATGCTCGCCGCGCCGTGGCGGAGGTTCAGCCACGCCGAGCGGTGGAACGGCCACGCCGCCCACACCACGACGGGCCCCGCCAGCGTGAGCGAGAGCCACTGCCAGTTCGGGAACTGCAGCACCGGGACCATGGCCAGCACGATCACCGGCACGGACAGCACCGCTGCGCCGATCAGCCGCTGCCGCAAGGAGAGCAGCACGTCGTCCACACCGGACTCGGCATCGCTGACCGGTTCGTCCGCCGCCTCGGGCGCTGGCAGGCTCGCCGAATACCCCGCTGACTCGACCTGTTCCACCAGCTGCCGCGGGTCGAGGTCCGCCGGGAAGGTGACGGCAGCTTTCTCGGTGGCGTAGTTGACCGTCGCGGTCACGCCACCGAGCTTGTTCAGCGTCCTTTCGACGCGCATCGCGCAGGCGGCGCAGGTCATCCCACCGATGGCCAGCTCGACCTCGGCGAACACCGGTACGGCCTTCACCCGCCGTGCCCACCGTCGCCGGTGTGGACGGGTTCCGGAACAACCGACGCCGGTTGGTCGCCGAGAGGTCCCACCGCCGAGCCGATCGTCCACCCGGAGGCCGCCACCGACACCAGCACGACCCCGAACACGGCCAGCTTCGCCACCGGGTTCAGCCGGGACGTCAGTTCACCGACACCACCCATGGCCAGCGCCCAGCCACAGCCCGCCACGAGGACCAACGCGAGCACTCCCGCCACGACCGCCATCATGGGCGGCACACCCTGGCGAGCACCGCGAACGGGCGGCGGCCATGTCCTGTACCCGGAGACGTTTCTGTCGGCATCGTGATCCTTCGGTCGTCGGAGCCCCGCGGCGGCACGTCACGCAGCAGGGCGGCACCTCGTACACATGGGTCGTCGAGACGTCCGCCGAAGTTCCCGTCATCCTCGGTGAAGGTCACCGAAAGGTTTTCGTGTGCTCGTGATCATCTGCGGGCGCCCGATCTCGCGGTGCGGTACGTGGGACGAGAAGGAGCAGGCCGGCTGGCCACGGGAACGGCGTCGTGCTGGCCGAGGAACTGCGTGTAGGCGAGACCGATCTGGGCGACGCCGATGCCGCCGGCTGCGAGCAGGGCCACGGGCCGCGGGACGGGGCTCGTCCTCCCCGTCGAGGCGGGCGGACAGCGATTCCCGTCAGTTCGCATACTCCGTGGGTCAGTTTGTCGCGGATTCCGGCGGGATAGTTCCCAACGGCTCTTTGTCGATTAAGCTGTGAGTTTGTGACCCCGCGCCATGACGATGAGATCACGGTGTTAGCCCTTGCGGCTGGACGTGGTGACCGGTCGGCGCTGGAACGGTTCGTCCGTGGCACGCAACGCGACGTCTGGCGGCTGGTCGCCCACCTGGCGGGGGTCGCCCAGGCGGATGACCTGACGCAGGAGACCTACCTGCGTGCGTTGCCCAGCCTGTCCCGGTTCGCGGGTCGTTCGTCGGCCAGGTCGTGGTTGCTGTCGATCGCCCGCCGGGCCGTGGTCGACCACATTCGCATGGTCACCACTCGGCCGCGCACCACGGCCGGGGTCGACTGGACCGAGGTGTCGGACCGGCAGCGTGCCGCCTCCCGCGGCGACGCCGCCGGCTTCGAGGACCTGGTCGAGGTGAACCTGCTGCTCGACAATCTGGATCCAGCGCGTCGGGAGGCATTGGTGGTGACCCAGGTACTCGGCCTGCCCTACGCCGAGGCCGCCGAGGTCTGCCATGTCCCGATCGGCACCATCCGCTCCCGAGTCGCCCGCGCCCGCGAGGACCTCCTGACTGCCGACGGCTCCCGCCGCGAAGGCACCGGCTGACCGACGACCACCCCGGGGCGCAGGTGTCGTACGGGAACCTCTCCTCCGGGTCGGAGGCCGAGCCCAAGATGGTCTTGTACTCCCACAACGCCCTGGTCGACGGCCGCGGCTGGTTCGGCGTGGCCGACGTTGCGCCGCACCGTGCGTGTGGAGGCCGTGCTGCTGGTCGCCGTGGTCGCCACCACCGCCGTCCTGGTCACCCGGAGCCGGGTCGAGAGCGAGACGACGGCCGCCGGGCAGCAGGACGCGACCCTCACGGCCGATCTGGGCCCAGGCCACCGTCCGGCTCACGCCTGGCCGCGTGGGTGTCAATTCCCTGGAACTCCCGGGAACCAACCCGGCTGGGAAACCGACCTGTGGTCGAGTGCGGTGTGTGCGCCGCGGCCCGTTGACCGGAGAGGCTTTCGTGACAGCGTTGTCCGTGCTGTTCAAGGACGTGCACTGCCGCTATGGCAGGCACCTGGCCGTGCACGAGGTCGACCTGGACGTGTCCGCCGGTCAGCGGGTGGCGCTGGTCGGCACGAACGGGTCGGGCAAGTCCACCCTGTTGCGCGCGGCGCTGGGCTTCCAGCCGGTGACCGACGGCGTGATCGAGATCGGGGGCAGCCGCGCGAGCACCTCGGCGCAGTGGCGCGCACGGCGCCGTCAGGTGGCGTGGATCCCGCAGTTGCGGTCGGCCGGCCGATTCCCTCTCCTGCTGGGAGAGTTGCTGGACAGCAGCGGTGACGGTCGCGCCGCGCGGGACGCCGCCGTCCGGCTGGGGCTGGCCGGGCTGGAGCGACGCGGCGTGCACACGCTGTCCGGCGGGCAGACGCAGCGGGCGTGGCTGGCCAGGGCGCTGGGGTGTGTCGCCGCGGGCGCGGGGGTGCTGTTGGCCGACGAGCCGACCGCGGCGCTGGACTTCGCCGGTCAGGAGGCCGCCGCCGCCGTGCTGGCGGGGCTGCCGGTGACGCTGTTGGTGGCCACGCACGACCGCGCGGTGGTGCAGGCGTGCGACCGCGTGGTGGAGATGGCCGCCGGACGGCTGAGGGACGTGGCGTGATCGCGTCGGTGCCCCTGAACGAGCTGCTGGGAATGGAGCCGGTCCAGCGCGCGGGTCTCGGACTGCTGCTGGGAGCGGTGGCGCTGCCACCGGTCGGGGTGCTGATCGTGGGGCTGGACATCTACCCCGTGCGGTTCGCGATCATGCACGTGGCGCTGCTGGGCAGCGCGATCGGCCTGCTCACCGGAAGCGACCCTCTGTTGTGGGCACTGCTGCTGTGTGCTCTCGCGGGCGGCGGTCTGGCACCGTTCGCGACCACGCCGGGCGGGCTGAGCGGCGCGATGGGGCTGCTGATGAGCCTGGCGATCGCGGTCGCGCTGCTCGTGCTGTCGATCTCCGGGGTCAACGCCAACGGCGCGTTCGAACTGCTGTGGGGCTCCATCCTCTCCACGAGACCGGTGGACCTGGTGGTGCTCGCCGTGCTGGCGGTGATCATCCCGGCGCTGTTCTGGTGGCGGCGGCATGACCTGGCGTTGCTGCTGCACGACCGTGAGCTGGCCGCCTCCTCCGGCGTCAGCACCGGACCGTTGACCGCGGCGTTGCTGGTGGTGATCGCGGTGTCCATGGCGGGCGCGATCAAGCTGACCGGTGCCCTGCTGGTGGACGCGCTGACCCTGCTGCCGGCGCTGGCCGCGCGACGCCTCGGACGCGGCCTGACCGGCATGGTCGTCGCCTCCATCGGCATCGGCCTGGTGGTGGCGGTCGCCGGTCTGCTGCTCGCGCTCGTGCTGGACCAGCCACCTGGTCCGGTGCTCGTCCTGCTGGCGGGTGTCATCGCACTGCTGGCCCAACTCGTTCCGACTCGTACGACAACAAGGAGAACCTGACGATGAACACCCGACGCCTGCTGGTGCTTCCGCTGCTCGGCACCTTGCTCGCGCTGACCGCCGCCTGCGGCGGCGACTCCGGCGGCGACTCCGGCGGGTCGGCATCGGACGGCAAGAAGGTGGTCGCGGCCACGGCGTGGGAGGGCGCGCTCGCCAAGGCGGCGGGTGCCACCGACATCACGGTGATCGTGCCGGCATCGGTGGTCCACGCCGCCGACTACGACCCCAAACCGTCGGACCTGGTGGCGGTCGCGGACGCGGATCTCGTGCTGTACGCGGAGTTCGAGGGCTTCGCCGGCAAGCTCAAGGAGGCGGCCGGCGGCGACGCGAAGGTCGAGGCCGTGCAGCTGGACAACGCCCCGGACGTGGTCCGCTCCGAGGTCCGCAGGCTCGCCGCCGTACTGGAGACCACCGAGGCCGCCGAGAAGTGGCTCACCGAGTTCGACAACACCCTCGCACGGGTCAAGGAGCAGGTCACGGGCGCATCGCAGGACGGTGCGGCGCCCAAGGTTGTCAGCCAGGCGTTCGTCGCCTACATGGCCACCATCGCCGATGTCGAACTGGTGGGCACCTACGGTCCCGAGCCGGTCACCCCCGCCCAGCTCGCCGACCTGGCCGCCAAGCAGCCGGACCTGGTCTTCGACAACGTCCACATGTCCACCGGAACCGTGCTCCCGCAGTCGTCGGCCACCCAGGTGAAGATCATCAACTATCCGGGAGACGACCTCGATCTCCTCAGCGTCTTCACCACCAACGCCGAGGAGATCACCAAGGCGCTGCAGGGCTGAGAGGGGCATGAGATGGCGGCGGTGCTGGTCGTCGGCGGTGGGCCGGTCGGTCTGAGCCTCTTCATCAGGCTGGGGCAGCTCGGTGTGCCGGCCGTTCTCGTCGAACGGCACGACGACACCGCCGCTTTCCCGAAGGGTCGGGCGCTGTCCATCCGCAGCATGGAGATCTACCGGCGCTGGGGGCTGGAGGCCGCGATCACCGCGGCCGGGCTGTCTCGGGACAACCTGGCCTTCACGACCTCGGCGACGCTGGTCGCCGAGGACCACGTGCGCATCGCCACCGACCCGGCGTCCCGGCCTCCGGTTCCCAGCCCGACCTACACGTTGCTGTGCTCGCAGGACCGGTTGGAGCCGCTGCTGCGCTCCCACGCCGAGCGGCTCGACCCGGCCGGGGTGCGGTTCGGGGTCGAGCTGGTCGGGTTCGACAGCACCGACAGCCAGGTCACGGTGGAGCTGCGGAATCACCATACCGGCCGGGAGGAGACCGTGGTGATCGACTACCTGGTCGCCTGCGACGGTGCCCGCAGCGGTGTGCGCGACGCGCTCGGCATCGCGATGGCCGGGCCGAGCGAGGTCTCGCACAACCTCAACATCCTCTTCGAGGCCGCCCTACGCCCGCACGTGGCCGACCGGCTGTCCGCCGTCTACACGATCGTCGACCGGGACCTGCACGGCACGTTCCTGGCCGTGGACAACGACAGCCGGTGGCTGTTCAACGTCGTCCACGACGGCGAGGATCCCGGGTTGGCCGCGTTCGACGACGACACCTGCACCCGCCTGATCCGGCGGGCGGCGGGTCTCCCCGAGCTGCCGGTCACGCTGGTGGACCGCCAGACGTGGCACGCCGCCGCGCAGGTCGCCGACCGCTACCGGCGCGGCCGGGTGTTCCTCGCCGGCGACGCGGCGCACGTCACCACGCCCTACGGCGGGTTCGGGATGAACTGCGGGATCGCCGACGCCGACAACCTGGCGTGGAAGCTCGCCGCGGTCCACCACGGCTGGGCGGCGGCGCCGCTGCTGGACTCCTACGAGGAGGAACGCCACCCGGTCGCCGTGGCCAGCGCGGCGGAGAGCCACCGGCGGCTGCTGGAGGCGATCGAAGCCCATCGCACCGGTGCCCCGGCGCGTGGACGCCCCAGCGAAGGTCTGGTGCTGGGCTACCACTACGTCTCCGGCGCGGTCGCCGGGGACGGCACCGAGCCACCGGACGCGGACCCGGTGGCCGACTACGTCCCGACGGCCCGGCCGGGACATCGGGCACCACACGTGTGGCTCGACGACTCGGTGTCCACATTGGACCTCGTGGATGAGGGGCTGGTACTGCTGACCGGCACTCCGGGAGCCGGGTGGGCGGCGGAGGCGGTAAGCGCGTTGCGGCGCGACGGCATCCCGGTGACCGCGCACACCGTCGAGGCCTTCGCGGAGAGCTACGGCACGGGACCGGAGGGCGCGGTTCTGGTCCGGCCCGACGGTCATGTCGGGTGGCGCGGTGCCGCGGTGCCCGCACCGATGCTGCTGCGGTCGGTGCGCGAGATCCTCGGCCGAGGCTGACTACGAGGCCGTGGCGCGAGCCCGGAGTACATCCTTGGCCACCTTGCCGGCCGGGCTGAGTGGGAGGGAATCCAGCAGCAGCAACCGTTCCGGGTGTTTGAACTGGTCGAGGCCGTGGCTGGTGAGGAACGCCGTGAGGCCGTCGAGGGTGATCGGCTGGCCGGCCACGACACAGGCGCAGAGCCGTTCGCCCATCAACGGGTCGGGTATCCCGACACAGGCGACATCCCGGACCAGGGGATGCGCGGCGATCACCTGCTCGACCTCGGACGGGCTGATGTTCGCGCCACCACGGATGACGACGTCCTTGCGGCGGCCGACGACGGTCAGGTAGCCGTCCTCGTCGAACACCCCGAGGTCACCGGTGCGCACCCAGCCGTCGGGCGTGCGGTACCGGGCGTTGAGGTCCTCGTCGCCGACGTAACGCATCGGGCTCATCGGCCCGCGCGCGATGATCTCACCGGGGGAGCCGACCGGTCGCGGCCGCAGGTCGTCGTCCACGACCTGGATCTCGGCCACCGCGGGGTTGGGTCGGCCGGCCGAGGTCACGCGGGAGGGCGGGTCGTCGAGCGCGGTGTGGCAGTTCACGCCGTCCGCGGAGCCGTAGACGTTGACCACCGCGCAACCGAACGCCGCCCGGCACGCGTCGGCCGTGGGGGCGTCGAGCTGTGCGCCACCCGGTGCCACGACGCGCAGGCTCGACAGGTCGGTCGAGGCGCGCGCGGGATGGTCGATCATCATCCGGAACATCGTCGGCACCCCGATCAGATGGGTCGGGCGGGCGCGTTCGACCAGCCGGAGTGTGGCGCCGGCGTCGAAGCGGGACCGCAGCACGAGCGTGCCACCGTGCCTGGCCAGGGTGACCGTGGTGCCGTTGCTGCCGAACGATGACGCCAGCGGGAGCAGGAACAGGGCGCGCAGCTCGCCGTCCGGGGGGATGAGCCGCTGGATGAAGGCGCCGCGTCCACAGGCGAGAGCGTTGTGGGAGTACAGGACCAGCTTGGGCTCGGACTCCGAGCCGGACGACACCAGCATCCTGGCGGGACCGTCCGGGTCGCTCACCACCGGGTGGAAGTCCTCGACGGGGCCGAGAACCGGGGCCAGGGAGGTGATCACGTGCCGTAGCGCGGGCAGATCCTCCCTCAGGGCCGTGGTCTGGTCACCGAACTCCGGTGCCACGATGGCGGCGAACGCGTCCGACCGGCCGAGCACGGACCGGGCTTCCTTCGCGCCACGGCCCACGGGGTAGGGCAGCACGACGCCGCCGACCGCCGCGACGGCGAGGTCGACGACGCAGGTGTCACGGCCGTTGGGCAGCTGGGTGGCGACGGTGACCCCGGGGGACACGCCCAACCGGGCCAGTCCGACGGCCAGCCGCCGGACCTGGTGGTCGAGCTGGGCATAGGTGAGCTCGCCGTCGTCGTCGACGACGGCCACGTGGTCGGGTCGGGCGTGGACGTGGTCGCTGAACAGCGTGTAGATGTCCCGGCCGGCGTAGCAGCCGATCCGCGCCCAGTGGCCGCGCAGCTCGGCGGGAACGAGGTCGGTCGGGGCGGAGACCGTCATGTGAAGCTCCACGGGGTCAGCACGGCGGGACACCCGTTCTCGTCGGGCTGGATCGCCTGGCCGAACCGCGGGTCACGGGGCAGGTCGGCGAGATCGTCCGTGACCGGCGCGGAGTGCACCCCGTGCCGCGCCAGCAGAGCGATGGCGTCCATGGTGGACAGGTCACGGACCGTGTCGGCGTGATCTTCGGTCGGGGACGTGCACCAGCCGTCGGCCGTGCGCAGCGGACGCCGGAAGCCGCCGGGGCGTCGGACACAGCCGTCGCCGATCGTGTCCGCCAGCAGCAGGTCCGTCGCGGCCACCAACGACGACTCCACCCGGCAGGACTGCCCGGTGCGTTCCCGGTGCAGCAGTGCGCCCAGGATGGCGTGCGCGCCCAGCATGCCGCCCAGGACGTCCACCAGCGCCATCAGCGACGGCGCGGGCGGCTGGTCCGCGGGCCGGATCGCCTCGCCGAGGCCGGTACGGGCCTGGACCATGAAGTCCGTGCCCAGCGGCGGGTTCTCGATCCGCCCGGCGTAACCCGAGGTATAGGCGTACACCAGGCCGGGGCGCACGGCGGCCAGGTCGTCCGGTCCGAGGTCGAGCTGTTCGGCCTTGCCCGGTGCCCAGTTGTGCAGGAACACGTCCGCACCCGTGACCAGGTCGCGCAGCTCGTCGCGGCCGGACGGGCTCTTGATGTCGACCTGCTCGGCCGTCTTGTGGCGGTTGAGCGCGAGCCACCGGGCCGATGTGTCGCCGCACATCGGGGGCATGCCGCGCAACGGGTCGCCGCCGGGTGGTTCGATGCGGACCACCCGGGCGCCCAGCAGGCTGAGCAGGTGCGCGGCGAGCGGTGCCTGCACTCGCCGGCCGGCCTCCAGCACGAGCATTCCGTTGAGGGGCAACGCATCCGCGGCCACCGGGGTGGGGGAGCCGTGACCGGGCAGGGGAAGCACCTGCCACGGTTCAGGGATCGTGCCACCGAGCTCATCGGCGCGTTGCCGCAGCGGGGTGAGCGGGCAGATGCTCATGCCGGTCCGGTCCGCCATCGCGCTCAGCGCGGCGTAGGTGTATGCGGCGGTGTGGTCGTGCAGTGCCGGAGGCAGGGCCGCGGTGGCGGTCGCGTAGCGGAACTGGAACGGGCGCCAGGCCGAGCCGGCGAGCTTCGCGGCTGCCCCGGCCTCGACCCAGAAGTCGCGCCAGACCACCGGATCCAGGGTGTCGACCTCGAACCAGACGCCGTCGCCGCTGACGAACGGCGGCCCGCCGGGAGCGAGGGGGACGGCCTCGTCCTCCTCGGCGCTGGTCGCGGCCAGGTACTGCGACACGGTCAACAGCGCGGCCTGGGCGACGCTGGTCCGCACCGCGTGGACCGCTCCGCCCCTGGCGCGGGCGACCAATCCGGCCAGTATCCCGGCGCCGGCCAGCACCCGTGCCGCGGTGGTCGCGTAGTCCACCCCCATGCCGGACGGTTCACCCCGGCCGCGACCGTGCACGTGCATCACCCCGCACACCGCCTGCGCGGTGACCTCGTCGACGACCTCACCGCCGCTGACCGGACCGGCCCAGTCGATCTCGGCAGTCACCTCGGGCGCCACCTCGGCGCGGGGTAACAGGGGATCGATCGAAGCCCGCACGCCTGTCGTCATGCCCCACCAGTCGGATGCGCTCCCCGTATGGTTCCCGGCATGTCCGATGTCGCGGAGTTCGTCCGGCGCCACGTCATCCCGGTCGAGCCGGTCCTCGACGCCGGCGGTCCCGAAGCCGCTCGTGTCCTGTGTGAGGTGCAGGAAAAGGCACGTGCCGCCGGTCTGTGGGCGTTGCCGTTGCCGAGCGAGCTCGGCGGTGGAGGTATCGGCCTGCGCGACTACTTCGCGGAAGCGGAGGCCGAGGGCGGCAGTGACCACGGTCCGGCCGCGCTGGGCTCGGCCTCCCTGCTCGACGTTCGCATGATCACCGCGTACGGCGGTCCCGCGGTGCGCGAGCGGTACCTGCGGCCGCTCGTGGCCGGCGAGATCACCGGGAGCTACGCGATGACTGAGCCCGGCGTCGCCGGATCGGCACCCGCCGCGATCCGCACCACCGCGCGACGGGTGGATGGCGGCTGGACCGTCGCCGGCCGGAAGTGGTTCACCAGCGGCGCCAGGACGGCCAGCTATGTGACGGTCCTCGCCCGCACGGCACCGGAGGAGCTGTCGCTGCTGCTGGTGCCGACCGACCAGCCCGGTTTCCGTGTGGTGCGGGATCTTCCGGTGCTGGGTGCGGCCGGCCAGTTCGAGATCGAGCTCGCCGACGCGCACGTCCCGGACGACCATCTGCTCGGCTCACCGGGCGACGGACTGGCCATCGCGGGCACCCGCCTGGCGTTGGGACGGACCCTGCGCTGCCTGCGCTGGGTCGGGCAGGCACAGCGGGCGTTCGAGCTGATGTGCCGCCGCGCCAACGACCGGCACGTTCCCTCGGGCCCGCTGGGCAGCCACCAACTGGTGCAGCAGCTGGTGTTCGACGCCGCGCTGGCCGTCCGGTCGGCGCGAGCACTCGTCGGCCAGGCCGCTGACCTGGTCGCCGCCGGGCGACCCGCGAGGACCGAGATCGGCCTGGCCAAGGTCGCCGCCGCCCGGGCGCTGCAGCAGGTGGCCGACGCGGCGACCCAGGTGTACGGCGCGGAAGGGCTCACCTCGGACACGCCGTTGCCGATGCTGGCGCGGCTGGGCCGGGCCGCCCGGATCCTCGACGGGCCCGACGAGCTACACGTCAGCGCAACGGCCCGTCGGATCCTCAAGCAGTTCCAGGCCGAGGGCGTGGAAGTAGGTACCCCAGATCAGCTCGTGGCAGGTGGCGACACCGCCCGGTAGGTCGTAGCAGCCGTCCATCAGCCGGCCGTCGACCATGTGCTCGGTCGTCAACCGGCGCAGTATCGTCGCACCCTCGATGGTGTGGCCCAGCTTCAGCAACGCCACCGCCGCGATGGCCGCCGCCGAGGTGTCCACCGGGCCGCCGGTTGTCACGGCCGGCGGTGCCCCGGTCCCGTTCCGGTCCAGCCAGCGTAGTGCCAGTCGGCGCGCAGGTTCGACGAACTCGTCGCCGAGCCACCGGGTCGCGTCGGCGGCGGCCAGCAGCAGCCAGGCGTCGCCGCGCGTCCAGCCAGGCGGTGGCTCGTTGAGCGAATACCACTCGCCGTCGCGGCGTTCCCAGCTCGGGTGCTCGGCCAGCCCGAGGTGGGTGCGCAGGTGCGCGGCGGCGATCCCCTCCTCGCCCGCCCACGCCAGCAGGGGAACGGTTCCGGCCACACCGTCGACGCGGGCGCGCGGGCCACCGCTGTCGCCGAACGCGCTACCCCACGGCACGACACCGGCTTCGTGGTCGAACCGCGACGCCATGGCCTTCGCCGCCCGGCGGGCCAGGTCGGCGCCGTCGCTGAACGGGTGGGTGCCGTACCAGAAGATCAGCCCCTGGGCCGCGGTGTCGGTCTCGGTCCAGCCGGCGAGCCTCCTGGTCCACCGCTCGGCGACGGACGGTTCGCCGTGCAGGCGCAGCAGACCGACCCAGAATCCCGCCGTCCAGGAGCCGCGCCGGGTCGTACGCCACGTGCCGGCGGCGTCCGCGTACAGCGGAAACCGTTCCCCCACGGTGCTCAGGATCGACGCCACACGATCGGCGGTCACGTTCGCCGCCACAGCTTGACGACGAGCGCGGCGGCGGCGAACTCGGCGGCGACCAGGCCCCACCCGAGCGGGTAGCCACCGAGTTCCGCCATGAGACCGAACAAGGGGGATCCCACGCTGAATCCACCGAAGAACCCGGCCGACACCAGCGCCGAGTTGCGGCCCGTCTGTTCCGGAGTGGACACCCCCATCACCGCCAGCATCGACACGGCGTTCGCGGCTACCGCGAACGCGCCGATGCCCAGCACGCCGACCCAGGCCCAGCCCCAGCCGAGGAACTGGGCGGCCAGCAACGCGCCGGCCGCGAGAACCGCGCCGGCGGCGAGCGGACCGAGGAGCACCGCAGGCGGGCGGCGCGGCGACACCAGACGCGACCAGCCGATGCGACCGAGGATTCCGGTCACCCCCAGCGCGGCGACCAGGGCCGCAGCGGGCTGCGCGCCCAGTCCCAGCTCCTGGGTGGCGTACAAGGCTGAGTACGTGTTCACCGACGAGAGGCCCGCTCCCAGCAACACCGAGAAGCCGAGCAACCACCACACCGCCGGTTCGGCCGAGAAGGTGACGCGCATCCGTGGCCGTCGCGCGGGTTCGGGATCCACGGGCAGCAGAAGGCTCGCCACCGTCGCGAGGGCCGCGCACCCGGCGGCGACACCGACCGCCAGCCGCCAGTCGACCCACTCGGCCAACCCCGCCAAGGGAAGCCCGGCGGCGAACGCACCGAGCTGCACACCCGACTGCTTGATCCCGATCACCAGGCCGCGCTTCGGCCCGGGCACCGTCCGACCGATGATCTTGTTGGTCGACGGGTTCGCCAGCGCCTGGGGGACTCCGCCGAGCGCGACGGTCAGTACCAGGACCAGGTAATGCGGCGCCAGCGCGAACAGCGTGAGCGCGACCGTGCTGATCCCGAACAGCGCGCCGGCCGACCGGCGGGCACCGACCGCGTCCACGACCGGCCCGATCACCAGTGACAACACCGCGGCGACCCCGAACCCCGCCGTGACCAGGACACCGAGCATCGGCCGGGCGAGGCCGAACTCGGCGACCAGCGCGGGGGCCAGCGCACCGAGGAGGAACAACGGCAACATCGAGAACGCCATCGCCGCGGTCAACAACGTCGTCGTCGCCCAGGTCCGGCGATCGAGGGACGGCGCCCCCTGCGGAGTCGTGCCCGATGGGGTCGTCACAACGCTCCTCTCGTCGCTCATTAGTCGGTTCGTCGACCGGTCGAGTTCCTGACACAGTGGCGGCACGATGACGGGAACCGAGCCCGGGCCCGATCCGACTCTTGTTCACGTGCCTACCCTCCACGCGCGGCCCGCGACGCGGGTGTACCGCGACCTCGTCCCGTCATCCTTACGCAGGTCCTGGGCGGCCACCGGCCGCTACCAGGACGCCGACCTCTACACCCTGCTCGAACAGCACGCGCAACGACGCCCGGACCGGCTCGCCGTGGTCGACGTCGACGGCGAGATCGACTACGCCCAGTTCGACGTGCTGGTGCGCAAACTTGCCGCCGGCCTGACCGCACTCGACGTGCTTCCCAGCGACGTGGTCGCGGTGCAACTGCCCAACAGCAGGCTCAGCTGTGCGCTGGACTTCGCGGTCGCGGCCGTCGGCGCGGTCGTGATGCCGTTCCCGATCAGCCGCGGCGCACGGGACATTGTCCGTCTGCTCGGCAAGTCCGACGCCGTCGTGGCCGTCACCGCCGACTGCTATGGCGATTTCCCCTGTGGCCGGAAGACCCTCGAACTCGTCGGCGAGCTGCCCGCCCTGCGCTCCGTGGTCACGGTGGGCGGTTCGACACCTGGGTGCGTGCCGATGTCGTTGTTGCTGGCGGCCGACCACGGCGACTTCACCCCCGTGCGACCGGACCCCGACGACGCGGCACGGATCCTGGTCTCCTCCGGGTCGGAGGCCGAGCCCAAGATGGTCCTGTACTCCCACAACGCCCTGGTCGGCGGTCGCGGCAGGTTCATCGCGGCCATCCGCGGTGAGGACGAGTACCGAGCGCTGTTCCTGATGCCTCTGGGAACCGCCTTCGGCAGCAATGCCACGCCGGCCACGATGGCCGCGAACGGCGGCACCCTGCTGGTCCAGCCCCGCTTCGACGTCGCCTCAACGCTGACCATGATCGAACGCGCCCACCCGACCCATGTCTTCGGCGTGCCAACGATGTTCCGCAAGATCATCGACAGCCCGGACCTGGCGGCCACCGACTTCTCCAGCGTTCGCGCCGTCGTCCTCGGTGGTTCCGCGCTCGACGGGGAAACCGCCCAGCACGTCAGCGAGAAACTGACCGCCACGGTCATCAACGTCTACGGTTCGGCCGACGGCGTCAACTGCCACACCGCGCTGACCGACCCACCGAGCAAGGTCCACACCGCCGGCCGCCCCAACCCGGCGGTCTGCGAGATCAGGATCGTCGACGACACCCTCCGGCCGGTCCCGACCGGCGAGTCCGGCGAGATCCTCGCGCGCGGCCCGATGAGCCCGATGAGCTACCTCGCCGCACCCGGCCTTGACGCCCGCTACCGGCTCGAGGACGGCTGGGTCCGGCTCGGCGACCTAGGCAGCATCGACGAGGACGGATATCTCAACATCATCGGCCGCCGCAAGGACGTGATCATCCGCGGCGGCAAGAACATCAGCCCGGCCGAGGTCGAGGCGCTGCTGCTGACCCACCGGGCCGTACGCGACGCGGCCTGCGTGGCGGTACCGGACCCGGTGTTCGGCGACCGGATGTGCGCCTGCGTCGCCACCGACCAGGAACCGACCCTGGCAGAGCTCACGGCGCATCTGACCGAACAGGGCCTGGAACCGTACAAACTCCCGGAACGCCTGCTGCTGCTCCCGGCACTACCACTCGGCGCCGCGGGCAAGATCGACCGCACGGCGTTGACCGAGTTGGCCGCCTGCCCTCCAACCCCATCGAGTCCCGCCTGACCGGCTCGGCCTCCCTTCCCCTGCTCAGGTCCGCCAGACGGTGCCTCTGCGTTCGTACTCCAGCATCGTCTCGATCTCGGTGGCGAGTCGGGGGCCGAGGTGGCGTTCGACCAGCCACAGCCCGAGGTCCAGGCGGAGGTGATGCCGCCGCAGGTGACGAGGTCGCCGTCGTCGACGACGCGTGCGTTGATCACGGTCGCACCCTGCGCGGCGAGGGCGGCCTTGGCAATCGCGTGCGTGGTGGCAGGACGTCCGCGGGTGAACCCGGCGGTGGACAGTGCCATCACGCCGGTGCAGACGCCGACCTTGTCCGCCCTGACCCTGGCCAGGCGCCGCATGAAGGCCGCGTCGTTGATGAGTCGGTGCAGGCCGGAGCCGGGCAGGTCGTGCGGCCCGCCGCCGGGGACCACGAGGACGTCCGCGTCCTGCGGTGACCAGCCGACTGGGATCTCCATCCGCAGACCCTTCAGGGTCGTGATGATTCCGGGCCTGTCGGGGGAGACGAGAGTGGTCGTCAACCGCGCCACCTTTGAATGCGGCCTTCGCCAGGACATCCAACGGGGTGATGAAATCGAGCTCCTCGACACCGTCGTAGGCCAGGACGTGGACACGCAGGGGCGGTGCAGCTGCCGCCGCGGTCGGCACACCCGTGGCCAGCACACCGGCGGACAAGGCCGAGGCCGCACCGATTCAGGAGAGTTCGAGGGGCGTGTCACGTTCGATCTATCGCCGCCGTGCCGGGGGTGCGGTGCGTAGTCGGTGTACCACGGCCACCAGGACGAGCGTCAGCACCAGCAGCCCGGTCCAGATGATCCATCGGTCGGGCCACGGCGGAGACGAATGGCCGTGCTCGGTCCGGCCTCCGTCAGCGCCGGAGATGATGACGGCGAGCAGACAGGCGATCGTCGCCACGACCGCGAGCCGCCCCGCGAGTCGCGCGGTCAGCGGCAGCGACCATAATTCCCCGCGGGATCGATAGCCGCGCAACCGCAGGCGCTCGCTGGGGCGGGCCGGAGTGAGCAGCCGGAGCAGAAGCAACCCGGCCAAGGGCATCTGCAGCGCCCACACCACCGTGCGGAACGACCCGTCGAACCAGACGTTCGTGCCGTACAGCAGCGTGTGCCACGCGCTGAGCACGTAGACGATGATGACGAACCGGTGCAGGGCACGCCACAACCGGGCGCCGGTCGCCTGACGCAGGTAGAAGGCGAGCCCCAGGACGATCGCCAGGTAGAAGGCGATCAGACCCAGGAAGATGGCGACCCGGCCTGTCCCGGTCGGGTAGCCCCCGGGGACGAACACCTTGACCAGGGTGTCACGCACCAGTTCACCGCTCGGCTGGTCGTCGAAGTTCGTCTGCAGTTCCGCCGCGAAGAACGACACCATGTGCAGGAACGTCAGCCCGATCGTGGTCAGGCTCGTCGTCCGGTGCCACTTCTCCACCCGGGCGGCCGACAGCCAGCGCCATGGTGGTCGCGTGCCCGACCTGAGCAGGCCGAAGACGACCGTGACATACGCCCACAGCAGCGCCGACCAGCCGAAAGCCTGACACAACCAATACCACCAGTACTCGGACGCGTCGTCGAACGGGGGCATGATCTCGAGGCTGGGCGACGTGCCATTCTCGATCCGGGCGTACAACCACCAGAAGATCAGGCCGGTGATCACCAGCCCCAGACTGGCGTCCGGCACCGCGGCACGAAGGTCCGCTCCCAACCCGCGCCAGTCGAAACGCCGCCCCGCCCGCTTGTCCGGAGCAGCCACGTCCGCGTGATCCACCTGGTCCCAACCTCCACTCAGCGTGCCGACACACATCTCCCGAATGGAGGTCGGTTGCCGCTGGCGCCGAGTTCCCGAGAACACGCCAGCGCAACGGCCCCGGCGATCTCACAGCCGAGATCCACGGGTCACATTTCTGTCCAACCGGCGCGGTGCCGTTCGGACTGGTCTGTTCGGGTGGTTGCCGTTCCCTGTGGCGTCGGGACCTCCGACCTCGGGCGGTCTCGGTGACGTGTCCAGTTGAAGGAGTCGGGATGGCGGCGTTGGGTGGTAGGGCGTTCGTGTCGGCAGTCGCGGACGGCGTCGCGGCTCTCGGCTGGACACCGGTGCGGTGGAGCAGGTTGGGTTGCGTTTCGCGTTCTATGGGCGGATGTCGACGAGTGAGTTTCAGGATGCGGTGACGTCGCGGGCGTGGCAGCGGTCGGTGTCGGAGGAGTTGGTTGAGGGTTTCGGTGCCATCGTGGTGGAGTTCTTCGATGAGGGGTGTTCGCGTCGGTGGTCGTGGTCGGATCGTCCGGCTGCGTCGGCGTTGTTGGCGGCCGCTGAGAGTCCGGGTCGTGGATTTGATGCGGTGGTGGTAGGGGAGTACGAGCGCGCGTTCTACGGTGACCGGTTTGAACAGGTTGTTGCCCGGTTGAAGGCTGCAGGCGTGCAGGTGTGGTTGCCGGAGGCAGGGGGGCCGGTGGAGTTGGACAGCCCGGTGCATCAGGCGTTGATGGTGTTGTTGGGTGCGCAGGCGCAGCGTGAGGTGGTGCGTGCTCGGCATCGAGTGTTGGCTGCGATGCGGGTTCAGGCGCGGGTGCAGGGCCGGTTTCTGGGTGGTCGTCCGCCGTATGGGTACCGTCTCGCTGATGCTGGCCCGCATCCGAACGCCATCCACGCGCGGTGGGGCCGGCGGTTGCACATGTTGGAGCCTGACCCAGTTACGGCGCCGTGGGTGGAGTGGATCTTCACCGAGCGTGCGGGTGGTCGGACTGTGGCGTCGCTGGTGCGAGAGCTGAATGACCGTGGCGTGCCGTGTCCGTCGAGCGTGGATCCAAGTCGGAACGGCCATCGTTCGGGGGAACGGTGGATCGTGCGCACGGTGGCCATGATCTTGGAGAACCTGCGGTACACGGGCCGGCAGGTGTGGAACCGGCAGAGCACCCAGGGACACGGATCCGGAGGCCGCGTTAGCGGTCGTGGTTCCGGTGCGGTGCGGTGGAACCCAGCAGAGGAATGGGAGGTCTCCGAACACTTGACGCATCGCCCGTTGGTCGACGATGCCACGTTCTTGGCGGTGCAGGGGACGCGTACGGGCAGGACCACCAAGGACGGCGAGACCCGGCAGTATGCGTTGGCAGGGTTGGTGGGGTGTGGCGTGCGCGGCCGGCGGATGGACGCGCACTGGGTGCACGGCCGAGCCGGGTACCGCTGCCGTCACGGGTACAACAGCGCAGCACCTCGCCCGGCGGACGCGCCACGCAACGTGTACGTGCGCGAAGACCGCCTCCTCGAGGTCCTGCCCGGCTTGCTCGGTGGCAGCGAGGACATCGGGGCTGGCCCGTTCCCGAGTGGACCCGCGCCGGATCCGGTAGAGGTCCTCCGTCATCGACGGCTACAGATCGCGTGCACACATCAGGGGCAGGAACTCCGGCAAGAAGCTCCAAGGGGGATCACTTCTGTGTCAAGTCCTCAAGGCCAGACGGCGTTGGCTGTCGACGATCCGGGTCAGCGTGTTCCAGGCCTGCGCCTCGGTGATCGTCACCCCGGCCGGCAGCACGCCGCCGGGGAACAGCGACAGGTCGACGAACTGTTCGGGTGTGCCTGGTGGCGCGGACGGGTTCGCCGACGCCGGGCCGAGACCGCTGCTGGTGCAGACGGCGACCATGGCGCCGACCGCGACACCGTTCGCGATCGACGGGTTGTTGCCGGTGGGCATGGCGAAGCGGACCTCGGTGGGCCGCGGCCCCTTGCCGTGGCGGGACGGCGTGGCCGCCGCCGTACCTGCGCCGACGCCGAGTGCCGCCGCGGCACCACCCGCGACGACACCGAGCCTGCGACGGGAGAACCGGTTCATGTGTCTACCTTTCGGCGATGACGCGCTGGTGGAGGGAGGTGACGACGTGGCGGGCCGAGTCGATGGCGCCCGCCTGCCAGGCGATGAAGTAGCTGAGCCAGTCGCCGGCGAAGTAGACGTGCCCGGCGGGCTGGTTGAGAAGCGCGTACTCGCCGCTCGTGCGCGACGGCCAGCCGACCCAGGCGCCCTCGATGTGGGGCACCCGGGTCCACGCGACCGAGAACGCGCCGGCGAGGTGGGTGCGGTACTTCTCGCCGTGGATCTTCACGCCCTGCGCGACGGCGCGTTCGGTCCGGGCCGCGGGGGAGAGCGCCGCGTAGGTGTTGGCGGCCGAGCCGGTGTTGTAGTAGCCGATGACGACACCGCGGTCGCCGTGGAAGCCGGCCGACGGGTACCAGATGTGCTGGAGGTCCATGTCTGTCTCGGTGATGCCGCCGTAGATGCGGTCCTCCTGCTCCCACCAGCGGCGGCGGTACTCGAGGCCGATCTTGCCGCTCGAGGTGATGGTCGGGAACCTGAGCGCGGCGGCGACCTTGGGGTCGAGATTCGTCGGCACCCTGGCCATGACGTGCGGCGGCAGGGCCGCGACGCAGAAGTCGGCCTTGACGAGTCGTTCCCTACCCTGCCTGTCCTTGTAGGCCACCTCGACGCCGTCCGCCGTGTCGGTGAGCCTGGTGACCGCCGTGTTCAGCTTCACGCGATGGCTGCCGATCGCGCGGTAGAGAGCCATCGGGACGGCGTCCATGCCGCCGAACGGCTGCATCATGGTCATCGCCTGGTCGTAGCCGAACTCGAAGGAGAAGTAGCGGCCGATCTGGCTCGCCAGGACGTCCTCCAGGGCGGGCGGCGGGCCGAGAACCACACCGGGCTGGTCGGCCGCGCCCGGTTCGACCGAGTAGCCCCGCCTGCTGGTGCCGGTATAGGCGAAACCCTGTGTCCGGTTGCCGATCGCGCCGAAGCTCGACAGGAACGTGAGTAATCGGTCTTTGTCCTCAGTGGACAGACGCTGGTCCAGTGCGCCCTGGTCGAGCGCCTTGGCGAGCAGTTCGGACACGTAGCCGTACATGTCCGCCTTCGCCGTGCGGTACTGCTGCGGGGCGACGCCGGACTGCTCGTTGTAGATGAGGGCGTTGGCGTTCTGGTTGATGAACGTCTCGACCGGGATGCCGAGCTCGCGGCAGTAGTCGAGCGTGATGTGGGACTGCGGGAGCCGGGCCGGGCCCGCGTTCATGTACTGACCGCGGGAGAACCGCGCGGTCTGGGTGTGCCCGTCGAGGTCGGTCATCGTGGTGCCGCCCCGGACCGTCCAGTTGCGACCGCCGACGCGATCCTTCGCCTCGAGGATCGTGCAGTCGTAGCCGGCCTTGCCGAGTTCGTAGGCGGTCGTGAGGCCGGCGACGCCGGCGCCGAGGATCACGACCTTCTTGCCGCGCTTGCGTTCGGCGAGGTCGGCGGACGCTGGTGGTTCGTAGGCCGGTGCGGCGAGGGCTTCCGGGGAGGCGGCGAGTCCGAGGGCCCGCATGGACTCGAACATCACTCCCGCGCCGCCGGTCACCCCGATGGACCGGAGCAGGGTCCGGCGCGTCACGATGGGTGTCATGAGGACTCCACTTCAGACGTGGTGGCGAAGTAGAGCCTCGTTGACGTTTCAACCGATTCCTGTGACGGTTCGATGTCCTACTCGTTGGTACGCGCGCCAACCCTGTTGCGCCACCGAAACCCACGGGCGCCGCACATCGCGTAGAAGCGCGTCCACGAGAACGTCGTCGTCATACGACCACTCCGTCCACTGTGGATCGTGGGCCAGCTGGCGTGGTCGACCAAGCAGTCGGCCAGTGCGGGTTTCATCGGAGATCGGCGGTGGTTGTCAGTCGGATCTGCGCGTCGACCCAGGTGTCGACTGCCGCCGTCGGGTCGGTTAGCGCGGCGGCGAAGCGGGTCAGCACGACCGCGGTGGTCGGCAGGCCGGCGCCACGGAGGGCGTCGGCGGCCGCGTCGACCCTCGGTCCGAACCTGGCAGGTAGGTGTCGTAGCCCGCGGTGTGCGGCCTCGACGCACACGTCGAATGCCTGGTTGAGGGCGGCTGTCACGACGTCGACCGGCGCGGACATGACGGAGGTCAGTGCCGCACTGCCGTCGCCGGGCGCAAGGTCCGGCACTACGACCCTGTTGCCGACGACCAGCGACGTCGGATCGATGATCAGTGTTCCCCGGGTGCGCGACACGGGCTCCGGCGACGAACCTCGGCCCGGCGTGCAATGCCGCGTCCGTGCTCCAGCAGCAACTCGTCGATCCGGTCGTTCAGGTCGGCCGGAGTTGCCGGATCAGCTGCGGGAGGGGTGTCAAACAGCGAGGACCGTGGCGCGGTTTCGACCTCGGACTGGGGTCGCGATCCACTCCCAAAGTGCTTGGGTGGAATGAGCGCGCTTGGGTCGTGTGGCGCAAACCAGCGGGTCAGCGCGGCAGGCGCACGGCCGCGGCCGTCGCGAGGTCCTTTGCCGTGGCGCAATAGTCTTCGTCGCCGCTGTCACCACCCACCGTCAGGTCCACCGTGCCCTGCTGGGTTCCGCCGGCTTGGTGGAGTATGCGGACTGTGCAACTGGTGTCCGTGTCCGCGTCGACGAACGCGACATGGTCGCCCAACTGAGTCTTCTCTGTCTGGAGCGACTCCGCCGTTGCGTGCTGGTCGTAGCGGATGCGGACCTTGACCTCGTCGACCGGGCTGTACCACTCGCACGCCCAACGACCGAATCCGGGCTCCGGGTCCGTGTCGACCGCGGACAGTACGGCCAACGCGCGGTTGTCGAGGAGTTCACAGGCGTTGACGTGGGCCAGGGAGTCCGGGGGGAACGGTGTGTCCCGCCGGGGAACCGGACCGCGGCGAAGCGCCTCCAGCACGGTGTCCACCGCGACATCGGCTATGTCGCACAGCAGATCCCCCGAGTTCCTCGAGAGTGCTCCTTGCGTCGCCGTGACCCGAACCCCGTACATGTCATCGACCACCACCGTGCTGTCGCACGAGTCCGTGTCCGAGGCTTTGTTGACGACGTCGAACGGTTCGCCGCGCATCGAGTGGGACATCTGGGTGACGAGCTGGATCTCGACGTCCACGGGTTCCGCGGCCCGAACGCCGACCAGAACGTCGCAACGGTTGAAGTTGCCGACATTGGTGTCCAACGCGGCGGTACCGAACTGATCCTCCAACGCCTTGCTGTCCAGCAACGCGCACGGATCGGCGGTCCGCTCGTCGCCGATGAGATCCGACGCCGATGTCTCGGGCGGCGCGTCCGACGAGGTCGGCGGGAGTGCGACAACCGTCAACACCACCGCGGTCAACACCGCGGTGGCGCCCAGCTGATACACCGGACGGCGCCAGATGGGTCGGCTCGGTCGGCTCGGTACCGCGGCCCGGATCGGCGATACGGGCGTCGCGGCATCGACATCGCCGCCGAGCCACTGCCGCACCTGGTCCGCGGTGGGGCGCCGTTCCGAACGCGGCTCCAGCATCTCCGTGAGCGGTGCGGCGAGCGGACCCGCGTTTCGCATCGGGTGCCGCTCACCCCGGCGTACCCGGTCGAGCACCTCCTCCGGTTCGCCGGTGCCGAACGGTGGCGTGCCCTCCACTGCGGCGAACAGCGTCGCGCCCAGCGAGAACACGTCCGAGGCCGCTGTCGCTCCCCGACCGTCGGCGACCTCTGGCGCTGCGTAACCAGCGGTGCCACTGAACGTCCCGTCGTGGGTCAGCGTCACCTCCCGCCACAGCGAGATGCCGAAGTCCGTGAGCTTCGCGAAGTCGCCCTCGTCGACCAGGATGTTGCTGGGCTTCACGTCCCGATGCACGATGCTCCGGGCGTGCACGGCGACCAGCGCGGCCGCGATCTGTGCGCCGATCCGCGCGACCCGATCCGGTGGCAGCTGGCCATTGTTCGCCAGCACCGCCTCCAGGCTCGCCGCCGGCGCATACTCCATCACGAGCCAGCACTCGTGGTCGTCCACCACGTCGAACACTGAGACGGCGTTTGGGTGGTGCACCTGTGCTGCGGTCTCTGCCTCCCGGCGGAAGCGGAGCCGGTCGCCCTGGCTGGCTATCAGGTGCGGTTTCTTGAGTGCCACCAGCCGTTTAAGCTTCTGGTCGAAGGCGGTCCAAACGATTCCACCGGATCCCCAACCGCACGCGTCCTCTAGCCGGTAACGTCCGGCAATCATGTCCCCAGTGCGCACTCTGCGCATTCTACTGTCCCCGGACAGTTACATGTCGAGAAAGTCGGTGAAGCTGGCGCGCGCACGGAGTCGCGAACATCGCCGCGACGCTCCGTTTCACCGCTGTCCTGCAGGCTCGGGCCTGCTCACCTCCACCGCCATCCTGATCGCCAGATCGTCGCGGTGCCGATCCGGCAGCACCGCGACATCAACACCATGGTGCCGCTGCTAAAGCTGGTCCACGACGTCGGCTCGCCGGCTTCGGACCGGCTCAGCCTCGACGTGTTCTGGTATCACCAGGGCCGCCTGCATCCATTCCACGCCGATGGGAACAACGGAGAACTGGATCGGACTTCCCCCCGGATGAGTTCTTCCAACTCGTAGAGCATCTGCGGCGCACATAGCGGAGCGTCTTCCGTCCCAGGTTCTGCGGTGATGCCTCGGCCCTGGACGGTGGCCGGCGCGCCGGCCACCGGTCGTGCTCGAGCGGTGCGACCAGGGAGTGGTCAGGTCAGCGGCTCCATTGCTGGCTGGTGGCGCCCCGGCAGTCGGACTGCTGGAGCCGGGTGCCGTTCGTGGTCGAGGAGCCGATCACGTCCAGGCACCTGCCGGAGTGGCGGGCGACGATCTCCAGGTAGCCGCCGCCGGTGTCGCGCAGTTGCCACTGCTGGTTGATGCCGCCGTGGCATGACCAGAGAATGGCTCTGGCGTTGTTGGCGGTCGAGGCGCCGTCGATGTCGAGGCACTTGCCGGAGTGCCGGGAGACGAGCTGAACGCGGCCGTCGGCGGCGGCGCGCGCCTCCCACTGCTGGTTGGTGCCGTCGTGGCAGTCCCACTGGATGATCTCGGCGCCGTCGGCGCTCGAGGCACTCACCACGTCGACGCACTTTCCGGAGTTCCGGTTCGTGATGGTGCTGACCTGTCCACCAGGGCCTCCCTCGTCACCCCATGCGTGCCGGAGCCGGTCGGCGCCGCTGGTGTTGCGGGTGCTCAGGGAGAGGTTGGTGCCGCTGCCGTTGAGCGCGAACATGGAGTACCAGTCATAGTCCTGCCCGGCGGTGACCTTGCCGCCGAGCGCCGGCCAGTAGGTCCCGCCCATGTCGTTTTCGCGCATGACGTCGGTGATGGCGCGGATGTACCGGACGAAGTTGTCGGAACTGTTCGGGTTCCCGTAGTCGAGACCGGTGTCCATCGGCGCACCGAACTCGGTCACGACCGCGCGGGAGGCGCAGTTGCCCAGATTGGTCGCGGCGATGTTGCGCCAGCCGGCGTAGTCGTGCTGCCCGTAGAAGAACGCGTAGAAGTGGAACGACAGCAGCGTGCCGGTGAAACGGCCGTCGTCGCACACGGGCCGGAGATCCTGGCTGAAGCCCGTGCCGCCGACGAGAATCCGCCCCTTCGGCACCGACGGGCGGGCACTGATCCAGTTGGCGGCGACGTTCAGCCATTCGCTCGCGCTGTAGCCGTGCGGTTCGTTCATCGGCTCGAAGTGGACCAGGTCGTTGGCGCCGTACTGGGCGACCACGGTGTTCCACATCGAGTTGAACGCGGCCATGTTGGTGATCCGGCCACCCGAGGCTGCCCCGTCCTCCCAGTAGGCGAGGATGACCTTGAACCCGCGGTCGGTCGCGGCGTCGATGGTGCCGCGGTAGGAGTTCCACCAGGACGAGCCGACGGTGTGGGTGTTGACGGGCAGCCGGACGGTGTTGACGCCGAGCTGGCTCGTCATGCTGGCGTAGACGGCGTCGGCCTTGGCGCGGACGGTCGTGTAGCTGTCGGATGCGTTCAACCCGTCCAGGACGAGGGTGCCGGTCGTGAAGTTGTCGCCTTTCACAGCCCAGTTCATACCCCGGAACTGGCTCGTGTCAGCGCTGGCGGGTGACGTGCTGACGACCACGCCAACCAACGTCAGGGCCACTGTGGTCAGTACGCACAACACGCGGCGGAGCGACACCGCGAACCTGTATCTGTTGGTGAACATGACACCGACCGTTCTCATGAGACAGCGATGAAGACCCTTCGATGACGTTGCTGGTGGGTGAGGACGGCCGCGCAGCGGTGGCGGCTGTCCTCACCCCGGCCCGGTCAGGCCTTGGCCCAGGGTTGGTTGGCGGAGTTGTTGCAAGTCGTCACGTTCACGGCCGCGTTGTTCGCGGTTCCGGTGACAGTGAGGCAGAGTCCTGTTTGGACGCTGGTGATGGTGCCGTTGGTGTTGACGTTCCACTGTTGGTTGGTGCCGCCGTGGCAGTCCCAGATCTGCACCCGGGTGCCGGATGTGGCGTTGTTGGGTGCGTCCAGGCATTTGCCCAGCACCTGCAGGGCCTGCCCGCTCTGCGCGAACTGCTGGTTGGCGTTGGTGTGGCAGTCCCAGATGATCAGCTGGGTGCCGTTCGCCGAGTTCGCGCCGGTGACGTCCATGCAGCGGCCGGAGGACTCGCCGCGCAACCGGAACGTGGTCGGGGTCGGTGGCGTGTCTCCGGTGAAGAACATCCACACTTCGCCGGACGTCCAGGTCCGCCAGCCCTCGCCACCCCCGTCGATGGGACCCGGGCCATGACCTCCGTCGAAAGCGGCCCAGACGACCGGATAGCCGGCACGGCACCCTGAATAGGTGGTGGTGATGTGGGTGCGGCTGCCCGCCGCGGGCTCACGCGGGCTCTGGGCGGTGCAGCCGTTGTTCCTGACGAACGTGTCACGCAACGAACGTCCCGCCGAGATGTTGAGCACCGAGTCGCTGATGCCGTGGATACCCATGTACGCGACGGGCTGCGTGCCGCCGCTGCACCCGCTCAGCTGCGCGCCGGAGTAGACCGCGACCGCACGGAACATGGTCGCCCGGCTGCAGGCGAGTGCATAGCTCATGCCGCCGCCGTAGCTGAAGCCCAGTGCGAAGCGCTGTGTCGTGTCGACGCACAGGTCGTTCTCGATCCGGCTGATCATGTCGTCGGTGAAGGTGACGTCCTGGCCGCCGGGGTTGGCCCAGCCGTTGCCGTTGCCCTGGGGCGCCACGAAGATCGCGCCGTTGTTGGAGAGCCGCCGCAGTCCGTAGTAGGACCAGTTGTAGCCGTCGGTTCCGCCCGAGTCGACGTCGTTCGCGGTGCCGCCCCGCCAGTGATACCCGAAGATCAGTCGGTACTGGGTGTTGTTGTTGTAGTTGTCGGGCAGCCTCAGGATGAAGGAGCGGTTCTGGCCGCTGCTCTGAATGGTGTGTGTACCGCTGGTCAGTGTCGGAGCCTTGCCACAGCCTGGGGACGCGGCAAGCGTGCCGGTGTCCGTGGGAGTGGGCGCAGGCCGGGCGTCGGCCACACCGACGCTGACGAGAACCAGCGCGGCGGCGGCGATCGGTGTCCACCACCGGCCGAAGTGGTGCAGTCGGCGTCGCCGTCGGGCGGAATGGATCTGCAGGGTCATGATTCTCCTTCGTCGTTGAAGGCAGCGGCGGATTGTTGTCCAGTCTTCAGGCAAATGAGTCAGATTTATCGCGCCGGAGCGGCTGGTCCGTACAGCCCATCTGGCCTCGAGGATCAGCTCTCTCCGGACATCTCAGGTCAGCCCCTCGAGCAGGGCTGTCCGTTGACCGTGAACTCGGTCGGCTCCTGGTGCGGGGGAGACGACGAGGCGTTGAACCCGACCTGCACCGAACCGCCGGCCGGCACGCGGCTCCACGACGGGGAGGTCGCGGACACCGCGGTGCCGGTCTGCGTCCAGGTCGCCGCCCATCCCTCGGTGATCCTCTGGTTACCGGGCCAGGTGAACCGGAGCGTCCACGAGCCCCACTCCGCGCCGCTGGTGTTGGTGATGGTGATATTCGCGGTCAGCCCGGTGTTCCACCCGTGCGCCTGGTAGGCGATCTTGCAGTACGTCTGGCCGTCGGGTTGGGTGGTTATCGGGACCGCACCGGAGAGCGCGGACGTGAGTCCTGCCCCGTTGCGGGCCTGCACGACGAGCCGGTACGCGGTGTTCGGCCGCAACCCGGTCAGCGTCGCGGACGTGCCGGTGACGGTGGTGACCACCCGCGGCGTGTCACCCTCGATCGAGATGACGTCGTAGTTCCTGACGCCGCTCTCCGGGTCGCTGGACGCGGTCCAGGTCAGCGTCGCGCCCGTCGCGGTGACGTTGGCTGCCACCGGGGTGCCCGGCGTGGTCGGGGGAGTGTTGTCGGGTGCGATCGGCGCGCCCGACTTTTCCGCCGCCCAGTTGGCGATCCACGCCAGCGCCGAGTTCCAGTTGACCGTGACCTCGTTGAGCGAGTAGGCCTCGATGTGGTCCACGAAGCACTTCTGCGGCTTGCAGCCCTGGAGCATGCGTTCCGCGACGGGGTCCTGCAACGCGCTGTTCGGGCCGCCGGAGAGCACACCGGGTGGCGCGATGGGCAGGGTCGGATCGAGTTGGTTGGCCCAGTGTCGGTGGTGGACGTTGCGCACCGGCTGCCCGCCGTATCCGCTGACGTAGGAGTAGCTCACCGGGTTGCGGCCGAACAGGTAGTGCAGCGCCTCGAACACGCCCTCGCGG
Source organism: uncultured Actinomycetota bacterium (assembly GCA_963826035.1). Lineage (GTDB taxonomy): Bacteria > Actinomycetota > Actinomycetes > Mycobacteriales > Pseudonocardiaceae > Actinophytocola. The sequence goes on from CAWGVZ010000015.1 coordinate 1,035,407, forward strand.
TACTTGGCCGCGCCGGTGAAGTCGTGTGCGAGCGCGAGCACCGAGGCGTTGTTGGCGACCAGGCCGTTCGAGCCCCAGACGTAGCTGCCGTCGGGCTCGCGGTACGGCGCGGGGTAGCCCTGCGACGACATCTGGTTGAGGTGCTTGTCGGCGACGGCCACGAACGCCGCCTTGGTCGCCGCCACGTCCGCCGCCGGCAGACCGGTGGGCACCAGCGCGAGCGTGATGTCACCGAGCGGACCGGTGGAACCCCAGTCGTAGCCGCGGTCGGTGATCGACTGTCCCTTGTAGAGGGCCGACCCGGTCACGTCCGCGCGGTAGGCGGTCTCGGCGGTGGTCGCGTACAGCTCAGCGGCCGCCCAGTAGAACTCGTCGGTCAGGGTGGCGTCGGAGTACGAACCGCCGCCGGTGCCGTCGTTCGGGTCGGCGATCTTGTTGGGGTTCGCCTTCGCCGCCGCGTACGCCTTCGTCGCCGCGGTCAGCGCCCTGGCCGAGAACGCCGGGTCGATGGTCTTCCAGATGCGGGCCGCCTGTGCGGCGACCGCCGCCGTGTTCAGCGTCGCCGCGGTGCTGGTCGCCGAGAGCCTGCGGGCCTGGCTGTCCAGGTGGGGAAGTGTGGGCAGCCCGGTCCAGTTGGCGTCGTGGATCTTGTGGTGCACCATGCCGTCCGGCGCCTGCATCTTCAGCAGGAACTCGACCTCCCAGCGGGCCTCGTCGAGGACGTCGGGAACCCCGTTGGCCTTCTCCGGGATGGCGAGCTTGCCGTCGCCCAGTGCGGCGGCGTCGCCGATCAGCTTGGCGCGCTCGTAGGTGTTGAGCACCTGCCACGCCGAGATGCCGCCGTTGACGACGTACTTGCCGTGGTCGCCCGCGTCGTACCAGCCGCCGCGTACGTCCAGTGTGTAGCCACAGTTCAGGTCGGACCGGCAGGGCACGTTGTTGTCGCCCTGGTTGGGCGCGACGTTGAGGTGGCCTGCCGGCCTCGCGTACGTGGCGCCGACGTACTGCGCGTCGATCGCGGTGCCACTGCGCTGGTGGTAGAAGAACGCGAGCGAGTCGTAGCGCAGCTTCCTGATCGGGTCGGCGGAGATGGCGAACGGGAAACTGGCCTCCGCACCGACGGTCAGCGTGTAGGCGGTGCCGGCCGTGTCGTAGGAGGAGAAGTCGATCAGGTGCACCGGGTCGCCGGACAGCACGTCGACGCCCTTCGGCGTGGTCTGGCCGGTGGCCACGGCCGTTCCGGCGGGGTTCTTCAGGACCCAGGTCTGCGCGGTGGTCGCGTCGGACACGAGGGTGGCGTGCTTCGGCAGACCCGGCACGTACCCGACCTGGTCGACCTGGACCTTCTTCGTCGGCGCCCCGGGACCGCCGGGCGGGAGCACACCGCCGACCAAAGAGACGTTGTCCACGCAGATGGTGTTGTTCGCCGTGTGACCGCCGAGCTGGAACGTGATCTGGCCGTTGCCCGAGTCCGGGAAGCTCAGCTGGGAGGTGAAGGTGAAGGTGTACCTCTGCTTGCTCGTGGTGAGCGCGACCTCGTGCCGGGCGATCCCCTGGTACGGGCTGACCCCTTCAGCCGCGTTGGCCGCGATGCGCTGGGGCGTGGTGGCGTAGGCGTCGAAGGACATCGTGTACTGCTGACCGGCCTCGAATGGCACGCCGTTCTGGCCGATCAAGGCGTCCCACGGGTTCGTCGTGCCGCCGGTGACCGACGCGCACAGCTCACCGTTGACGACCCGGTTGGTCACCCCGGCGCTCGCCCACCACGGATCGGCCGCACCCGCGCTGAAGGAACCGTTGAGGATCCGTTCGTAGCCGGCGGCATGGGCAGGGACGGTGACGAACGCGGCCGCCGCAGCGGCCACGACAAGGGCGGCGGTGGCGTAACGGCGCCGACGAGCAGGGAACAGCGATCTCATGGGACTGACATCTCCTCCGTCTGCGCTGACGGTTGACGAGCCTTCTGGGAGCGCTCCCAATGAGCCTAAGGTGACCCTCTCACATCCGCAAGAGTAGGACTTATCGTCACCGGCTCGAGTAGCACTTATCGATGGCTGTCGGTGGCGACTCTCAGCGACCTTGGACCTCAGCTGGTGCGGTGGGCACGCACGTGCCGGCCGCGGCGCAAGAGCCGCCGACGTTCGGGTTGTGCTGGTACTTCATCGCTGACCTTCGAGGACGGAACTCTCCTACGTGGGGTCATCGGATGCGAGCGAGGTGATCAGCATGCGCGTCCATCGCGACGCCGAGCGGCCACACAAACTGCGCCGACACCCGCAGCTTCCTCGGCCGCGACGGGCCACCGCCGTCTGCCGCGACTCGGCAACAGGAGATCCGCCGCTGTCAGGACCCGGAGGGACTGCCGGGTGCTGACAGCGGCGGCGTGCTTCCCCAGAGAACGGTGCCGGTCGCGTCGGTCAGGACGATGTGGTCGGTGGTCGCTGGTTGGGTGCCACCGGAGGGCGGGCCGGTGTAGGACCAGTCGTTGGTGGGGTCCCATGTGCCCTGGCTGGTCACGCGGAGCTGGATCTCCTTGCGGTGCTGGCTCTGTCCGGCGGGGGCGATCGGGTCCGGGCACGGCACCTCGACGTAGTGGACCGCGTTATTGTGCTGGACCGGTGTCGACGGGGTGCCGCACTGGCTGTAGTTCGTGGTGACCGTCAGCTGTCCGGGTGTGGTCGTGCCGTCGAGGGTGAAGTAGTAGCGCACCCGGCCCCCGGTCACCGCCCGCGCGGGCCACGCGGAGGTGTTGACCACGTACATCTTCACCTCGGTGAACGTGGCGCTCTGCTGCGTCGCCGCGCCCTGGAGATAGGTTTCCGGGCCGTCGGGCGTCTCCACCTGGGGGAAGTCGGCGAGTGGCGTGCCGCCGAACTCGGCGTACAGCTTGGCGAGCGCGCCGGTGTACGCGGCGTTGTAGTCCAGGGCCACCTCGTTGGCGACGTAGTCCTGCCGATTGTCCGCATAGGCGTCATCGGGCGCGTCCGGGCCGCCGACGAGGGCGCCGTAGAGCACGTGCCGGCTTTGCGTCGGTTGTTGGATGTTGTCGGTCCAGCTGCCGTGTGCCGTGCGGTGGTGCGGGTTGCGCGGTGGGTTCTGCCCGAAGCCCACCAGGTAGCTGGCGTTGCGTGGGTTCTCACCGAGGGTGTAGTTGATCTGCCGGACGCCGAAGTCGTGGTATCGGGCCCTGAGCGCGGGATCGGTGACGTTCTCGCTGTGCACGAGCGCGACGAACGCGGTGTTGGCCGCGTACCGGAGCGAGCCCCAGCTGTCGAGTACCGCCTGGCCGCCGGGTGAGTAGCGGATCCGCTGTCCGTTGTGGCCGACCGTCCAGTAGTCGAGCCAGCGGTTGGCGTCGGTGACGTACTCCGCCTTGCCGGTCAGCTCGGCCAACAGCACGTAGGCGCCGTAGGACTTGTCGTCCCACGCGATGGTCCACCGGTAGGACTTCGTGCTGGTCTGCGGTTCGGTGGCCAGGTTGGCGTACTCCGCCTCGGCCTTCGCCAGGTAGGTGGGATCGCCCGTGGCGCGGTAGAGCCAGATCGCACCCCACACCAGCTCGTCGACGTAGCCGCTCCACGAGCGGTAGAAGTTCGCGGCGTCGGTGATGCAGTCGCTGTAGCGGCCACGCCGCTGATCGGCGAAGGTGTACAGCTGCTTGGCGTGGGTCAGCAGGGTGTTCGCATACGCCGGGTCGTCGGCGAACACCATCGAGGCGGCGGCCATCGAGGCGGCCGACTCACCGGCGAGGTCCGAGCCCGGGCAGCTCGCGTCGATCTTGTAGGCCGGCCGCGGCATCGACATCACCTCGGCCGGTCCCCACCAGCGGTGGTCGGCGTCGCCCTGGCCGACCTGGCCGTACAACACCTGGGGCTGCGGGTGTGCCTTGATCAGCCAGTCCATACCCCAGCGCAGGTTCGCCTTCAACGGCGCGAGCTGGCCGGACCTGCGGTAGGCATCCGACTCCTCGATGGCGCCCCAGGCGAGCATGGTCATGCTGGCGCTGAACGGAAGCCCGAACTTGACGTGGTCACCGGCGTCGTAGAACCCACCGGTGAGGTCGAGCCCGACGTCACGGCCGTCGGCCATGCCCGAGTCGCCGCGCCAACTGACGCGGTTGCCCGCGCCGAGCGCGCCGGAACGCTGCGCGTCGTAGAACCAGATCGACTTCTGCAACGCCTCGCCGTAGTTGAACGCGGGCGCGGCAGCCGCGCGGTCCACCGGTGCCACGAGCACGCCGGCGGCCACGGCCAAGGCAGCCAGAACGGAAAGACGGTCTGACACGGGTCCTCCTCGGCGAGGGTTGCCGGAGATCCATCATTGCCCTGGGAGCGCTCCCAGAAGTGTAGGCCGAGCGTATCCGGTTTGGGAAGTGCCCGCGGTCAGACCTCGGCCGGCTGTGAGAACTGCTGATCTCCGATCGAGCCCGGGTGCCTCCGGACGGGCCTGGCCCAGCTGCCGATGATCCGGGCGACATCGCTGGAGTGCTCGATGTTTCGGAGTGTCAGGCGTTGAAGACGGCCTCGGCGCGGTCGCGGTGGTCGTGCAGGTCCCAGTACAGGGGGGCGATCTGCTCGGGCGTGGCTGTCGGGGAGCCCTCGGGGCCGCCTCCGCCGATCCAGACGTTGATCGCCACGTGGGCGGCGTACACGCCGCTGCCGGTCAGCTCCTTGTTGAGGTTGAGCACCCAGTTGCGCAGCGCTGCTTGGGCGGCGTTGATGTTGCCGAGCATCGGCACCGGGTCCACGGAGCCGCCGCCGGTGGTGAACAGCAGGGTCCCGGCGCCGGCCTCCCGCATGGCGGGCAGTACGGCCCTGGTCGCGGCGACGGCGCCGTAGAAGCTGTACTCGACCTGCGGTTGCAGGTTGTCCACGGTGACCTCCGAGGGAGTGGCCAGGGTGAAGCCGGGTACGGGGGAGTGCGGGGCCGGCGAGTACTCCAGTACGTCGATGCCGCCGAAGTGGGTCCGCGCACCGTTCAGGGCATCGGTCAGTGCGGTGCGGTCGAGGACGTCGGCGGGGAAGGCGGCGGCCTTGATGCCTTCCTGGCCGAGCTGGTCGACCAGGGTGTCCAGCTTCTCCTTGGTGCGGGCGATCAGGGCGACGTCGAAGCCCCGGCCGCCGAAGGTGCGGGCGATGGCCAGGCCCATGCCGGAGCCGGCGCCGATGATGGCGAGAGTAGGCACAGTCAGATCTCTTCCATGTCGTGACCGCCGGGACATGTCGATGCCCGGCAGTCGTGTGGTCCAATTCCTACTGTTTGTGCGTAACGCCATGATGGACCAGTATGGAAGGTCGTACAAAAGGCACATCGATGTCTGTACCGGAGAGGACTGTGCGCCATGGACACCGCGGACCGACCCGATGCCGCCGCTCGCCGAGGGCCGTGCGCCGCCATCCCCGCTGAGCAGATGGGGTTCGTCCGGCAGATACTGGACCGGATCGGCGACAAGTGGAGCATGCTCGTGATCGCCGTACTGGAGGCCGGCCCCTTGCGCTACACCGACCTACAGCGCGAAGTCCCCGGCATCTCCCAGCGGATGCTCACCCTCACGGTGCGCCAACTCCACGAGGACGGCCTGGTGACCCGGACCGCCCACGCCGAGGTGCCACCACGTGTGGAGTACGCCCTCACGCCCCTGGGCCGCAGCCTCCACCACATCGTCACATCCCTGATCACCTGGGTCGCCGACCACCACAGCCAGATCCACGAACACCGAGCCCACAACAGCACCGCACCGCGGCGACCCGCGCGGCCGTCCAGACGTCACCCGCCCGGCCCGAGACGACGATCGCGTCGGCGAACGCGACCTGGCCGACGGCGACCTGCGCGAGCGTGCGGTCGTCGTCCGGTGGGGCACCCAGGCCCCGTCCGGACAAGCTCGTCCAGGGTCTCGTCGCTGGTGGCGTCGGCGAGCCACGTGGCCTCGTCGACCACGGTCAGCACCGCCTGAATGTCGACGAGGTCGGTGATCGTGGTGTCCCCGACCAGGACGCTGGCGAGCGTCCAGCACACCTGCTCCGGCTCCATCACCGGGTCCAGGTGCAACACGACGTCGCGTACGTCGGGCCTGTCCGCCAGCCGCCGTAGCAATGGGAGAACGTCCTCGCGCAGGGTGCAGGACACACAGCCGTGCGCCAGTTCGAGCACCTCGGTCGTCTCGCCGGCGGTGGACCGCACTCGCCGGTGCACCACACCCTCACCGATCGCGCGCAGGTCTTGGTGCACGACCACCACTTCCGGGCCGGGCCGCATCAACTGGTCGGCCGCGGCGGTCGTTGCCTCCCGGACCAGGCCCGAGACCACCACGAGACGGGTGTGCTCGCCGTCCTCCACGAATACCTCACTCTTGTTGACAAACGTTTCCATCTAGACGGTAGGCTAGTTGGCAACGGATCTCAATAACGAGGAGGGTGGATGTCCGCGGTCTGCCAGGTGACTGGCCGGAAACCCGGGTACGGCAAGCAGGTCTCGCACTCGCACCGGCGCACGTCGCGGCGCTGGGAGCCGAACCTGCAGCGCCGCCGGTACTGGCTCGCGAGTGAGAACCGGTGGATCCGGCTACGGGTGTCCACCAAGGGCATGAAGGCGATCGACAAGCGCGGCATCGAGTCGGTGGTGGCCGAGCTGCGCGCGAAGGGGCAGAAAATCTGATGGCTCGCAACGACATCCGGCCGATCGTGAAGATGCGGTCGACGGCCGGGACCGGTTACACCTATGTCACCCGCAAGAACCGGCGCAACGACCCGGACCGGCTGGTGCTGCGCAAGTTCGACCCGATCGCGCGCCGGCATGTCGAGTTCCGGGAGGACCGCTGAGCGGAGCTTGCGGAGCGAACCGGAGATGCTGAGCGGAGCTTGCGGAGCGAACCGGAGATGTTGAGCGGAGCTTGCGGAGCGAACCGGAGATGTTGAGCGGAGCTTGCGGAGCGAACCGGAGGCACTGATGGCGAAGACATCGAAGATCGTCAAAAACGAACGGCGGCGCGAGATCGTCGCCCGCTACGCCGAGCGGCGCGCGGAACTGAAGGAGATCATCCGCTCCTCGCGCTCCACCGACGAGCAGCGCGTGGTCGCGGTCGCGGAGCTGCGGCGACAGCCGAGGGACGCAAGCGCGACGAGGATTCGCAACCGCGACACCGTGGACGGCCGCCCGCGCGCCTACCTGCGAGCGTTCGGACTGTCCCGGATCCGGCTGCGTGAGATGGCACACCGGGGCGAGCTGCCCGGTGTTCACAAGTCGAGCTGGTGAGGCGACGATGATCAAGCCGCACCGAGATCCGGCGCGCAAGAAGCAGAACCTGCTGAAGCGCGAAGGGGTGTCCACCGTGGACTGGAAGGATGTCACCTGCTGCGGCCGGCCGGATCTGCCACGGGCTGGAGTGTCTGATGTGGACACTGTGCTGGCAGCGGCACGGGCGCGCGGGTTGGACGGGCCCTAGGTCACGCCTGCCGCGACGGCGGGGGAGGCCTGGACGGTCGCCCAGGTCGACAACGTGTGGCCGGTCCGCCGGGATGTGGTCGCGGTCGACCCGAGCACCGGTACGGCAACCGACCACGTTCAGTGGGCGGATCAGCCTCTGCTGGCCCAGCTCTCGGCTCTCGGTGTCCAGGCTCACCTGGGCATCCTGTTCGGGCCGGTCAACCAGATCGTCCTCGCCGCGACCGCGATCGGCCTGCTCTGCATGATCGCGTGGGCCTACCGGATGTGGTGGCAACGTCGCCCCGCCAGAGCCGACCGACGCCGACCACTGGGTGACCCGCCGGCCCGCGGCACCTGGCGCCATGTGCAGCCCGCCGTGCTTGTCGTCGGTGTCCCCGTGGTGGTCGTGCTCGGCTGGGCCATCCCGCTGCTCGGCCGGAGCCTGATCGCCTTCCTGGTCCTCGACGCCGTCCTCGCCCTGGCCAAGCGCCGACGCGCGCGTCCGGCCGTCCGACAGGAGGTCCAATGAGGACGCTCGCCTGAACGACAGACGCTCGGCATCGCTGGGGTTCGGCAGCCTCGGATCGTGCTCGACGTCCCGTTCGCCGTGGCACCTCGCCTTCGCAACGGGTGATGTGTTAACCGCGGGTGAACGCGGCCACTCGATGGTGGTAACTCTGGCGGCGGTGTGTTAATAATGACAATCGTTTGCGTCAGTGACTCGACCGAAGGGGACGTTGACGGTGCACCAGCCGCCCACCGCCAGTGCTCGACCTGGCGCGCCCGTTCTGCCCGGCACGGCGAGCGGGTGGGACCTGCACGCCCGGTTGCCGCACACCTTGCCGGCCGAGGAGATCCGAGCGATCAACAAGCCGAGCCGGGCGATTCACGACCACCGCACGTACAGCTGGAACGGGTGGGAGTTCGAGCTGCCGCCGGGGGTGTTTCACCCGGGGGAGACCAGCCGGTTGGTGCACACCCGGCTGCTGGACGGCACCCTGCCGGTGGCCGATCTGCGGTACGCCGCCATGGGGTGCGGGCTGGGTGTGGAGGCGGTCGCGGCCGGCGTGCGGAGTGCGGGGACGGTGTACGCGCTGGACGTGCATCCGGAGAGTGTGCGCACTACCGCGCGGCACTACGAGCGGTTCGTCGGGCCCGCCGGCCCGCCGTTGGTGCCGCTGGTGGCGGACGTATGGGAAGGCTTCCCGGACGGTGAGCAGGTGGACGTAGTGACGTTCAACCCACCGGCCATCGAGCTGCCGCTGTCCGACGACCCGGAGATCGTCCGCAACCTGTGTCTCGGCCGGGACATCGCGGCCCGGTTCTTCGACCAACTGGTGGCCAGGGACCTACTCGCGCCGGGCGGGGTGGTGTACCTGATCCTGTCGAACACCGCGCCGCTGCGCGACATCGTGGCATTGGCGCTGCAGGCCGGGTTCGGCGCCGAGGTCCTGCACGTGGAGGACTGGGAAGGCGACGACGTGCAGACCTATCTGTTCGCGTTACATCGGCAGGACGGGCAGGACTGAGGCGCGGTGCACGAGCACTACGCGGACGCCATCGCTGATCCCGACCACATCCGCCTCGCACCCGACCTGGTGTGCCTGCGGTTCGAGGTGATGAAGGTGCGTTCCGCGCTCGGCGCGGTACGGCACCTGCTGGACACGGGCGCCGTGCGTCCCGGTGACACGTTGGTGGACAGTTCCAGCGGGCTCTACGCCTTGGCGCTGGCGTTGGCATGTCACCGGTACGGGATGCGGTGCCACATCGTCGGATCGACGACGGTCGACGAAACCTTGGGGATCCAGCTGGAGGTCCTTGGCGCGACGCTCGAGCGCATGCCTCCGTCCATGGACCTGATGCTGGACCAGAACCTGCGGGTGGCACGGGTCGGCCAACTGCTCCTGGAGAACCCGGGCTACCACTGGATGCGCCAGTACCACGACGCGATCCACTACGCCGGGTACCGCGAGGTGGCCGAGCAGGTCGACAAGGAGGTGCCGGACGGGCCCCTCACCGTCCTGGGCGGGGTGGGCACGGGCGCGTCGACCGGCGCGCTGGCCGAGTACCTGCGCGCGGCGGGTCGGGACGTCCTGCTGGTCGGGATCCAGCCGTTCGGCAGCGTCACGTTCGGTGCGGGACACACCGCCGATCCGGAGATGATCATCGCGGGGATCGGGAGCTCTATCGAGTTCCGCAACGTGCGCCACGACCTGTACGACCGGATTCACTGGGTGTCCTTCGGCTACGCGCGGGCCGGAGCGGTGGCGCTGCTGCGCGACACCGGGATCTTCGCTGGGCTGTCCTCCGGTGCGGCGTACCTGGCGGCCAGGTGGGAGCGCGACCGCCGGCCGGGGCGCACGGTGGTTTTCGTCGCGCCGGACACCGGGCACCGCTATGTGGCGTCGACGTTCGCCGCGCACGCCGAGGTGCCCGGGATGGCCGGGCTCGCGCCGACGGAGGTGGCCGGCTGTGACGAGGTGACGTTGCCGTGGTCGGTGACCGACTGGGCGGACCTCCCGGCGCAGCGGCGCTCGTCCCCGCTCGCGTGCGGCGTGCCGGAGCGGCGGTCATGACGGTCGCCGAACTGGTCGACGATGTACTCGACGCCGGGCGGGGTCCCGACCCGGCCGGCGTGGTGGCGACGAGCGTGTTCTGGCTGCACCACGGCACCCGGCTGGCCGGCGGGAACGTCACGTACCGCAACCAGTACGTGCTGGTGCGGGTGGGTGCCGCATTCGGAGCCTGCGCGTTCGAGGCCGGCGAGGTGGACCCGGAGATCTGTGGCGAGTGGTCGGGCCGCTCGGTGGCCACACTGTTGCGGACCGAGGTCCCCGCGCTACGGGTCGCCGCGCTGGACGCCTACCTCGGCGCGATCACCCCGCACCGCACCGATCCGCGGGCTCGCCCGGTGGAACTGCCGATGGGCACCCCGGAGGTCCGGGCCGAGGCGCGGGACGCGGCGGTGGCCGGTCTGCTGGACGTGCCGGCCGGGGCGAAGGTCGCGTTGATCGGCGTGGTGAACCCGCTGGTCGCCGCGATCCGGGAGCGCGGCGCCGAGCCGTTGCCGTGCGACCTGAACCTGCGCACCACCAGCTGGGGAGACCCGGTGGCCACGGACATGGCCGAGGTCCTCGACGTCGCCGACGCGGTCGTGGCGACCGGGATGACCATCGGCAACGGCACGTTCGACACCATCCTGGCCCGCTGCCGGGAACGGGCCGTGCCACTGGTGGCGTACGCGCAGACCGGCGCCGCCGTCGCCCGGGAGTTCCTCGGCAGCGGTGTGACCGCGTTGTCCGCGGAGCCGTTCCCGTTCTCCCAGTTCAGCGCGGACCCCACGGTGCTCTACCGCTACCGCGCCAATTCACAGAGTCGAAAGGACGAACGAACCTGATGCGACACCCCATGCGTGCCGCCGTACCGGTCGTGCTGCTGGCCACCACGCTGGCCACCACGGCCTGCGGCGCCGGCGGCCAGGACACCGCCGGCGCCACCGAGGGCTTCCCGCTCACGGTGGAGAACTGCGGCCGGGAGGTGACTTTCGAGCAGCGGCCGGAGCGGCTGTACGTGATCGGCGGTGAGGCCGGCACGCTCGTGCACGCCGCGGGCGGCACCGACCGGATCAGCACGTTCTCGCCGCTGGTCGGCGAACCGCTCGGCGATGCGGCGGGCCCGCTCGGCGAGCGCGAGCAGGCACCGATCAAGACCTCCACCGACATCTCCCGCGAGGCGATCATCGGCGCGTCACCCGACCTGGTGGTGACCTTCGGGCTCAACGACTTCAGCCCGGAGGACCTCGAGTCGTCGGGCATCCCGACGTTGGTGATCAGTGGCTACTGCGGCGGATTCGGTGCTGGTCAGTCCGACGTGGAGGAGCCGATCCAGGGGATCTACGACGACGTCGAGACCCTCGGTCGGATCCTGGGCACCGAGGACCACGCCGAGCGCTCGGTCACCGACCTGCGGGAGCGGGTGGCGGAGGTCCGTGAGGAGGCCGAGCAGACTCCGCCGCCGTCGGGGAGTACCGCCGCGGTGTTCTTCCCCGGGCCGGACGGCGCACTCGGTGCCTACGGCAAGCGCAGCATGGTTCACGAGCAGATGAGCCACCTCGGTCTGTCCAACGTGTTCACCGACACCGACGAGCGGTACTTCGACGTGAGCACCGAGTCGCTGATCGAGGCCGCGCCGCAGCGGCTGATCGCGCTCTACGAGCCCGGCGACACCGACGAGGAGGCCGTGCGGACCTCGTTGACCGGCCGGCCGGAGCTGGGGGAGATCCCGGCGATCAGCACCGGTGAGGTCCTGGTGCTGGAATTCTTCTACTCCGGGCACGGCACGCTCGCCGTGGACGGCCTGGAGCAGCTGTCCGCGCAGATCCGTGGCTGAGGCCGTGCGGGCGGTCGAGGTCGACCGGGCGGCGGCGTACTGGAGTTCGCAGGCCGACCGGTACCAGCGGTGGGGCGACCTGGCGCACGGGCACCCGGTCTACCGGGAGGCGTGGACCGACGTCCTTGGTCGGCTCGCCGGCCACCCCGCCCGCGACGGCAGCGGCCCTCGGCGGGTCGCCGACGTGGGCTGTGGCACCGGTGAGCTGGCGCTCCTGCTGGCGGCCATGGGGCACCGGGTCACCGGCTACGACATCGCTCCCGGCATGCTCGACCGCGCGTGGGCGGCCATCGCCGCCGCGGGCCCACTGGCGGGGACCGCGGCGGTGGAGCGGGCCGAGTCCGGGAGCCTGCCGCTCGCCGAGGGCTCGGTCGACCTGGTGATCAGCCGGATGTCGTTCTGGGCGCTGCCCGACCCGGTGGCGGCGCTGCGGGAGTGGCGGCGGATGCTCGCCCCTGGTGGCCGGGTTGTAGTGATCGACGCACTGCACTTCGCCGCACCCACGTCGGCGGCGGACCGTGCCCGGCACCTGGTGGGCCGAGTGTTCTGGACCGTTGTCGGCCGGTTCGACCGCCGCCGCGGCGCCACCACGGCCCCGACGCGCCCCGCCACCCCGGGCAGCGGCTGGCGGTCGGTGGACGAACCCGCGAGCCAGTTCGCCGCCGCGGGGCTGACCGGGGTGCGGATCGGGTGGTTGGACGAGGTGGCGGCGGCGCACCGCGCGACGGCGCCGGTGCGCTGGCGGCTGGCCGGGCTGTTGCCCCGCTTCTACGTCCTCACCTGGCTGCCCGACGATCGCGAGGAGGGGCGATGACGGTGGCCGCGAAGCGCACGGACGACCTCGAGGCCGGCGCGCCTGTCGACGACCTCGATCGCGGCCGCCGTGGCCGGCGGACGACGCTGTGGGTCGGCGGTCTCGGACTGCTGCTCCTGGCCAGCGTCCCGGTGACGATCGGGATGGGACCGGTGTCGATCCCGCCCGGCACCGTCGCCGGGATCGTGTCCCACCACCTGGTCGGCTGGCCGGAGATGACCTGGACGCGGTCCGAGGACAGCATCGTGTGGTTGGTGCGGGCGCCTCGGGTGCTGCTCGCCGCCGTGGTCGGGGCGGCGCTGGCGATCACCGGGCTGGCGCTGCAGGCCTTGGTGCGCAACGTGCTCGCCGAGCCCTACCTGCTCGGCGTCACGGCCGGCGCGTCGACCGGGGCGGCGCTGACCCTCCTGTTCGGCGTCGGCGGCGCGATGGGCGCGAGTTCGCTGACCGGTAGCGCTTTCGTCGGTGCGCTGGCCGCGATGGCGGTGGTCTTCGCGCTGGCCCGCGGCGGCGGGCGGATCACCTCCGTGCGGTTACTGCTGGCCGGGGTCGCGGTGATGTACGTGCTCAACGCCGCCACCAGTTTCCTGGTCTTCGCCTCGGACACTCCGGAAGGCGCCCGTGCGGTGCTGCACTGGTTGCTCGGTTCGCTCGCCCGCGCCGACTGGTCCGCGGTGCTGGTCGCGGGGTCGTTGACGCTGCTGACGTTCGCGGTGCTGCTGCTGTGGGCGCGCAAGCTCGACGCGCTGACCCTGGGCGACGACACGGCACACGCGCTGGGTACTCCGCCCACCCGGTTGCGGGCCCAGGCGTTGCTGGTGGTGGCGTTGTGCGTGGCCGGCGCTGTCGCGGTGTCCGGCGGGATCGGGTTCGTCGGCCTGGTGGTGCCGCACGTTGCCCGACTGTGCGTCGGCGGCGTGCACCGGCGGCTCGTGCCCGTCTCGGCGTTGCTCGGGGCGGCGTTCCTGGTCTGGGCCGACGTGGTGGCGCGTATGGCGTTCACGCCACGCGAGCTGCCGATCGGCATCGTCACCGCTGTGGTGGGTGCACCGTTCCTGTTCATCCTGGTCCGCCGACTGCGGTCGACGGCCTGACCCCAAGGGAGATCGTGACCGTGGCTCCGCTGATCGTCCTGCTCGGCAACGACGATGACGACGACGACCACCGCGTGCTGTTCGCGGAGATCCACCGGCTCGGCGGCGAAGCCAGGCGAGTGCATCCGGACGAGCTGGTGACCGAGGTGACCGACAAGTCCACCCGGTTCTTCACCGACGGTCGCGAGCTGGTGCCGGACCTGATGTTCGGCTGGGTCTACGAGGACTACCTGATCCTGGGCATGAACCAGCTGGAGACCGCTCGCCTGGCCGGCATCCCCGTGGTCAACTCCGCGCTGACGTTGATGCGCGGCCAGTCCAAGTACCTCAACTCCGCGCTGCTGCACCGTGCCGGGGTGCCGCACCTGCCGGTGCTGTGGGGCCGGGACGAGGGGACCCTGGCGGCGTGGACGGAGGAGCGTGGCTATCCGGTGGTGACCAAACCCCTGATGAGCTCCCGGGGTCGCGGCATGCACCGCCTGACCGACGAGGCGTCGGTGCGGGCCTACGTCCGCGACCTCGGTCCGGGACCCGAGCAGTACTACGTGCAGCCCTACGTCCCGGCCGCCGCTCGGGACACCCGCGTGTTGTGCGTGAACTACCAGGCGGTGGCCGCCGTGACGCGGGTCGCGCCGGAGGGCACGTGGATCTCCAACGCCCCGGGCAACACCCGACACCGCGCCGAGCTCACCGACGACCTCCGCGCGGTCGCCGAGCAGGCCGCTGAGGCGATGGACGCCCTGTTCGCCGGCGTGGACGTCGCGCGGGACGAGCGTACGGGCGAGCTGCGGGTCTACGAGGTCAACACCTGCCCCACCTGCAGCGCCACCTTCGGTGAGCTCGGCGCTGATCCCGTGCCGCTGCTCGAGTTCGCGTCCTTCCTGGTGGCCGCTGCCCGTGACTTCGACGGCGCACGCCGCGAGTGGCGCCCGTCCCGCGTGTTCTGACGCATGCTGGCGATCCTGCGCAACCCACGGTTTCGGCTGGCCTGGCTGAGCTATACGGCGTCCGGCGCCGCGACCTCGCTCACCCCGGTGGCGCTGACCCTGTTCCTGCTCGACACGCACGGTGGGGTGACCGCACTCGGATTGGTGCTCGGCTCCCGCACCCTGGGATTAGTGCTGGGCGCCGTGCTCGGTGGGGTGGTCACCGACGGCTACCCGCGCCGTACGGTGCTCACCGTCGCGAGCGCCGTGCGGGGCACGGCGATCCTCGCGTCCGTCGTCGCGTTCACCGTCTCGGTCCCGGCGGTCTGCGCGGCCATCCTCGTGGCGGGGATCGGTGAAGGCGTGTTCCGTGGCGCCTACCAGGCCCTGGTCGGCGAGGTCGTCGCCGAGCCGGACCGGCAGCGGGCCAACGCGCTGTCCACCCTGAGCAACCGCCTGCTGCTGGTCGGCGGTCCGACAGCGGCGGCGCTGTTGTACGCGGTGGTGGGCGGTTCGGCCACGCTGCTGGGCGCCGGCCTGCTCTGGCTGTTGTCGGCAGGGTTGGCGCTGCGGCTGCCACGCGGCGAGCCGGCCCCGTCCAACGAGGCCCGGCGCCGGCCGTTCGCCGACTACGCGGAGGTGCTCCGCGAAGTCGGCCGGCACCGCTGGTTCATCGCGGGACTCGGCTCACTGGTGGTCTGGCTGGCGCTCGGGTTCGCGGTGCAACAGCTGACCCTGCCCCTGGTCAGCCGGGACGAACTGGGCGGCAACGCGTTCCTCGGCGTGGCGCTGGGCTGCTACTCGGCCGGCGCGGTGGCCGCCGCGCTGCTGATGGCGCGCTGGACCCCGCGCCGGCCCGGGCTGGTCGCGTTCGTCGGGCTGAGCCTCTACGGCCTGGTCCCGCTGGCACTCACCGTGCCACAGCTGTCGGCGCCACTCGGCGCGGTCCTGGTGCTGCTCGCCTACTTCCTCGGCGGAGTGGGCATCGAGGCGTTCAACATCCCCTGGTTCAGCGCCATCCAGCGAGAAGTCCCGCCGGAACGGATGGGACGGCTGTTCTCCTTCGACTTCATGGTCTCCCACGGCGTCGCGCCGCTCGGTCTGATCCTGCTGCCGCACGCGCTCACCGGCCTCGGGCAGACACCCGTACTGATCGCCTGCGGAGTACTGACGGTCGTCGCGGCGCTCGGCGCACTCGCCATACCGGGCGCGGACCGGCTCACCGATCCCCGCACGGTGCGATCGGCGGAGGTGCAGCGGTGACCCGCGAGGCAGCCGTGGCCGCCGTCGCCCGCACCTGGAACGGGCGGGCCGCGGACTACGACCGGTGCTACCGCGCCTATCCGGAAGCCGGGCGCGATGCCTGGCGGACGCTGTACCGCGAGGCGATCCACACACTGCTCGGCCCGGCCGGGCCACCGCTGCGGGTGCTCGACGTGGGTACCGGAACCGGGTTCGCCGCCGTGCTGCTCGCCGAGCTGGGCTACGACGTCACCGGCATGGATGCCTCCACCCAGATGCTGGAGCTGGCTCGCGCCGAGGCCGCGCGGCGCGGCGTCACCGTCCGGTGGCGGCACGGCGACGGGCACGGTCCGCCTGGTGGTGGGTACGACCTCATCACCTGCCGCTATGTGCTGTGGACGCTGCCCGCGCCCGCGGCGGCGCTGGCCGCCTGGGCGCGGGCACTGCGGCCCGGCGGTGCGGTCCTGGTCGCCGACAGCCGTTGGCACACCGTCCGCCAACTGCTCCGCCAACCCGAGCTGGTTCCCGGTGCTGTTCGCGACTACCTGGCCATGGGCCGGAAACTGCCGTACTGGCGCGGCCTCACCGCGACCCGGGCGGCGGCGCTGCTCCGCTCCGCCGGGTTCGGGCCACCACGACAGTTCGGGGACCTGCTCCCCGGGTGGATGCGGCAGGACAGCCGGGACTTCTTCGTCACCGGCGCGACACGGAAGGAGCGGACGTGATCAGCGCAGCGGACGTGACGTTCGCCTACAACGGAACTCCGGTCCTCGCCGGTGTCGGCCTCGACGCGCACACCGGCCGTGTCGTCGGCCTGATCGGTCCCAACGGCAGTGGGAAGACCACGCTGCTGCGGATCCTGTACGCGGCACTCACCCCGCGCGGCGGCGCCGTCCTGGTCGACGACCGGCCGGTCGCCTCCCTCGCCGGTCGGGAACTGCCCCGCCGGATCGCCGTCGTCGCGCAGGAGGCGCCGACCGAACTTCCGGTCACCGTCGCCGACCTGGTGCTGCTCGGCCGCGCGCCCCATCGCTCATCGCTGCAGGCCTACACCGCCGAGGACCACCGTATCGCCGCCGCGGCGCTGCGCCGGGTCGGTGTCCGCGACCTCGCCGACCGTGACGTCACCACGTTGTCCGGCGGGGAGAAGCAGCGTGCCCTGATCGCCCGCGCCATCGCCCAGCAGGCCGGCCATCTCCTGCTCGACGAGCCGACCAACCACCTGGACATCCACTACCAGCACGAGGTCCTCAACCTGGTCCGCGGCCTCGAGGTCACCACGGTCGTGGTTCTGCACGACCTGAACCTGGCCGCCCGCTACTGCGACCACCTCGTCCTGCTCGACCGGGGCAGCGTGGCCAAGGCCGGCCCCACCGCCGACGTGCTCACTCCCGAAGTCCTCGAACCCGTCTACCACGTCTCGGTTCGCGTCCTCGACGACGACGACTGCGTGCAACTCGTCTTCCGACCGAGTTCGGACAGGTGATCCTCGGGAACTTCTCCGACGCACAGTTGCGGCTGCCGTTCAACCCGAGCTGACCTGACCAGGGCGGGCACGGATGACGCTCCTGACCGGACACCGGCCTGCTCTGCTACCCGAGCGACGACTCGAGGGGTGCGCGGGCCGGTGTTCGACTGGAGAACGATGTGACCGAGGCTCGCCTTATCCGGGCCCACGCCGGACACCAGCTGGGGCCCACGCCGGATCGCGCGTGCGTGGGCTGTGCTGGACGCTGCGCCGGGCGGGTCCCACCCGGCGTCTGAGCGTTCGGCATTGTTCACTGTGATCAGATGAGCGGGGGAGGTGGAGCGGTGTCGTCACCGGAGTCCGGCGATGATGCCCGTTTGGAGGTCCTGCCAGACGATGCCTGCCTCTGTGAATCCGGCCTCGCGTAGCGCGCTTTCCTGGAAGTGGTGTGTGGCGCCGGTCCAGTCCCGTGCGCCCTCGGGCCATAGCGTGGCGCGTTGGGCGAGTGCGTCGGCCAGTGCGGGCTCGGCGCTCACGGCCTCCCACCACGCTTCCCACGATTCACCGCCGTCGGTCAGGGCGCCGTTGCGCCGTTCGAGGGCGATCTCATCGCAGGCCGCGCGCAGCCTGCTGCCGTCGGGGTGCGGGAGGTAATCGGCGTTGAGCAGGACTCCGCCGGGGCGCAGGAGCTGGTACGCGTGGCGGTAGGTCGCGACAAGGGTGGCCGGGTCGAGCCAGTGCAGCGCCGTGCTGGACAGCACCGCGTCGAAGGTCCCCGGCGCTCCGTCGGTGCCCAGCGCGGCGGTCCAGCCCGGGTCGCGTAGGTCGGCCTGGATCCAGCGCAGGCGACCGTCCTGGTCGCCGAGCGCGCCCTGCCCGATCGCCAGGAGCACGGGGTCGATGTCGACGGCCACCGACCTCGCCCCGGACAGTTGCCGGAGCAGGCGGCTGCTGATCGCGCCGGGGCCGCAGGCGAGGTCGAGCACCACGAGGTTCTCGGCCGGGCGCAGGTGGGTGAGTATCTCGAACATCGCGTCGTACAGGCGGTCCCGAGCCTTGATGTAGACGGTCTGCTGCTTGTCCCAGCGGGCGAGCAGGTCCGACCACGGGGCGGTCAGATTGGTCGTGGTCACAGGCCTTCCTTACTGGCTGAGGTCAGGGGTGTGTCCGAGAGGACGGCGTCGTTCATTGTGCCGGGGAGGCGGGAGAAACCGAGGTGGACGTGTCCGGTGTCGGGGTCGACCCACGAGCATGACCGGACCCCGAAGACCTCGGCCACCAGTTCCGGGGTGAGCACGTCGGCCGGTGGCCCGTCCGCGACGACCCGGCCCTGGTGCAGCACGTACACGCGGTCGCAGTAGGAGACCGCGTGCGTGAGGTCGTGCATGACCGTCAGCGTGGTGACGCCGAGCGTGCGGATCAGGTCGAGCAACTCCAACTGGTACCGGATGTCCAGGTGGTTGGTCGGTTCGTCGAGCACCAGCAGCCGGGGCTGCTGGGTCAGGGCCCTGGCCAGCAGCACCCGCTGCTTCTCCCCGCCGGAGAGGGTGTCGAAGTCGCGCCCGGCCAGGGCCGTGGTGCCGGTCCTGGCGAGGGCCTGCGCGCAGATCTGGTGGTCGGCGGCGGTGTCGCGGTCCAGTGGCCCCTTGTGCGGGTTGCGGCCCATCGCGACCACGTCGGCGACCTTGAGGGAGAAGTCGCTTCCGCTCTCCTGCACCACCGCGGCGGTTCGCTGTGCGGACTGGCGCGCGGTCAGCTGCCACACGTCGTGGCCTTCGATCCGCACCGCACCGGCCGCGGGCCGCAGGGCGCGGTAGATCACCCGTAGCAGCGTGGATTTCCCGCTGCCGTTCGGGCCGACGATGCCGACCATCTCCCCGTCGTCCACGGTGAGCGCCGCTTCGGACACGATCGGGTTGTCGTCGAGCGTGACCGACACCCCGTCGACCACGACCTGCGGCGGCATGACCTCGCCGTTCGATGTCCCGGTCATCCGAACCGTGCCTCCCGTCCCACCTCGCGCTGGCGCAGCAGCCAGATGAAGAACGGCACCCCGAACACCGCCGTCACGATGGAGAGCGGCAGTTCGGTCGCGGTCAGCACCGTGCGGGCGGCCAGGTCCATCAACACCAGGAACACCGCCCCGGTCAACGCCGCCACCGGCAGCAACCGCCGGTGGTCGGAGCCGACGAGCATCCGGCACAGGTGCGGGATGATCAGCCCGACGAACGCGATCGCGCCGCTGACGGCCACCATCACGCCGACCATCAGCGAGGTGACCACCAGCATCCGGATCCGGAACCGGCCGACGTCGAGGCCAAGGGCGACCGCGGTCTCCTCCCCGGCGAGCAGGGAGTTCAGCGGCCGGGCCTGGGTGATCAGGTAGAGCACGCCCGCCACCACGGCCACCGCGGGGATGCCCACGTCGCTCCACGTGGTGGAGCCGAGGCTGCCGAACAGCCAGATCAGCACACCTTGCACGTCGTGCGGGTTGGCGCGCAGCAACAACAGGCCGTAGAGGGCCTGGAACAGGTACGCCAGCGACACCCCGGCGAGGATCAGCCGGAACGGGGTCACCCGCCCGGCGCGCTGGGCCAGCACGTACACCAGCATGGTCGCGATCAGCGCGCCGGCGAACGCGGCGGACGACAGCCCGAGCCCTCCGGCAGCCGAGGCGCCGAGCACCAGCACCAGCACTGCGCCGAAGGAGGCCCCGGAGGAGACCCCGAGCAGGTAGGGGTCCGCGAGCGGGTTGCGCACCACTGCTTGCAGCACGACACCGACCGCGGCCAGGCCGCCGCCGACCACCGCGCCCAGCAGCGCGCGGGGGAGCCGGAACTCCCACACGATGTAGGCGAACACCGGGTCGCCGGGTGGGGCGAACCAGTCCGAGGAGATCTTGTAGAGCACTACCTGCACGGTGTCCCGGACCGGCACCATCACCGGTCCGAGACCTGTCGCCAACAGGATGGCGACCAGCACCGCGGCGCTCAGAGCGGCCAGCACCGCGGCGTGACCGAACCGGCGGCGCACCACCGGGGCGGCCGTCATCTCGCCGGCTTCGCTGGTCCTCTGCGTGGTCACCGGCTCGGCGCGGTCGTCGGGGACGAGGCGGGCACGTCCGCGAAGGCGTCCGGGTGCAGGGTCCGGGCGAGGTCCTCGATGACGCCGACGAAACGCCACCCCGGTGTGTTGGCGGAGTCCGTGGTCAGCACGTACTTCCGGTCCTTGCTGGCCTTCATCTCCGGGAACGCGCGGTAGAGGTAGTTCGTGCTCTCCTCGACGTCCGTGTCGTCGTTGGGGCTCGCGCCCACCAGGAAGACCGCGGGATCGGTGGCCGCCACCTCTTCGATCGGAACGTTGAGGAAGCCCCGGCGACCTCCGTCGACGTCCCCGAAGACGTTCTCGCCGCCCGCCATGCGGATCACCTCGTCGACGAAGGCGTCGCGGGAGCCGGTCATGATCGGTCCCTCGCCGCCGTAGTAGTAGAGGACCGGCACCGGTTCCCGGCCCGCGACCCGCCGTTGCACGTCGGCGATGCGCGCCTTCATGTCATCGACGACCTGTTTCGCGCGGTCCTCGATGTCGAAGATGGCGCCGAGGTCGGTGATGGCGCGGTAGGTGAAGTCGATCTTGACCTGCTTGTCCTCCGGGCACACGAGGGCGTACACGTTGGCGCCGATGTTCTGGAGGTCCTCGAGCGTGGCGAGTCCCGGGGCGAGCTGGTGCGGGCCGCCGTACTCGGAGTTGACGTAGGCGAAGAGCATGTCGGGTCGCAGCCCGAGCATCTGTTCCTTGCCGACCGGGACGTAGGCGTCGGGCGATTCGTCCGGGACGCGTTCGAAGTCCGTGGCCTGGTCCGGCAGGGGAGTGTCCATGGGCTTGATCTGGGCGATCGCCTGGTCGGCCAGTCCCAGGCCGAAGAAGAGTTCGGCGGCGGACTGGAACCCGAGGTAGACGCGGCCGGGCTTCTTCTCGAACGTGACCTGGCGACCGCAGTTCTCGACGGTGACCGGGTAGTGGTCCGATGCGCCGGCGGCGTCGTTCGTCTCCGGCGCACCGCCGCTCTGGGCGCATCCGCTCACCAGGACGGGCACGAGCAGTAGCGCCGCCATCCCCGACCTGGTGCGACGCGGGTCCACGACCCGCGTATCGCGGCGATCAGTCATCGACAACCCTCCACGGTTGGTGATCAGCAACGTCCTATAGGTCGGTTCTGTGCATGTCCCGGTTCCCGCGGCTCCGCACAGCGGTGGCGGCGACGATGGACAGCGCGGTGAACACGCCGAAGACAGCGGCCGCGCCCAGGTAACCGCCGGCCGCCAGGCCGGCGCCCCCGGCGGCCGCACCGAGGAACAGGCCCAGGCTCATGGCGGAAGCCTTGAGGGACAGTGCGGTGCCCCGCAGAGTGTCGCAGCGGCGGACCAGCAGTGTCACCGAGGCCGCCACCCCCACCGCGTGGCTTGCGGACAGGACCGCGGAGGAGATCAACGCCAGTGGCAGGCTGGGTGCCAGGAACACCCCGAACAGCGAGACCAGTGCCACTACCAGGCAGATGTGCAGCGCGCGGCAGGCCCGCCGGTCCGACTCCGTGGTGTTCACCAGGCGGCCGGTGAACAGGTTGCCGAGGAAGAATGCCGCGCCGCTCAGGGTCCACACGAACGCGAACACGCCGGGCGTCAGGCCGAACTCGTCGTTGTAGTACACGGCCATGTACGCCTGGTATCCCTGGAACGCCGCGGACTGCCCGAACGACAGGATGATGATGGCGCGGGCACCCGGCACGGCCGCGAGCGCCCGGAAGGCCGCGAAGTAGCCGTGGCGCGGTGCCGTGTCGTCGTGTCCTTCCCGTCCGTACCGGAGCAGGACCGGCATCAGCGCGACCGCGATCACCGCGATCGCGACCATGTCCCCGCGCCATCCCCAGAACAGCGCGGGAAAGGCGAGCACGGGTACGACCAGCGTGGCGGCCAGTGTCCGGGTCGCCGACACCAGGGTCGCGGCTCGGGCCGCGTTCGGGCTGGTCCCGAACCGATCGGCCGCCGCGGTCGTCAGGGCGGGGTAGAGCACGGCGTTCGACACGCCGATGAGCAGGCAGAAGGCCGCCAGGGCGGGGAGCCAGGCGACGGTCCCGACCAGGGACGCCGCGGCGAGCAGGAGCAGTGACCAGGCGGCGACCTTGCCCGGGGCGATCCGTCCGATCAGGGGTGCGACGAGGATGCCGACCACCACGGCCCCGATGCCGCCCAGGCCGCGCAGCGCACCGACAACCGAGGCACTCTCCCCGGCGTCGTCGGTGATCGCCACGAGGTAGGTGCTGTACACGGTGAACGGCATCAGCCCGACCACCGACGCGATCAGGGTCGGCAACACCGCCCGGGAGATGCGCCAGTCGCCGAGCGGTGGTGCCGCCGGGGTCACGCGGTCGGTCTCCTTGCCCTCCATGCGGTCCGCGGTCACCGCGCCTCCGCCAGCGCGCCGCAGATCAGGTCGAGGTCCTCCCGGAAGTCCCGCACCGTGAAGGCGTCCGACAGCGGTGTGCCCGCGCGGGCCCTGGCCGCTTCCCCGAGCGCGCGTTCGTACCGCGCGAGGAGCATGTCGATGGTCGGGCACTCCACTCCCAGGTGCCGCCCGACTCCTTGGATGATCTTCGTTCGGTAGTAGTCCTCTCTGGGCATCCTCCGATCCGCCGCGTCTTCGTCGACGGCGCGGGGCGGTGGGACGTGCCGAGAACAGGTCGACCAGGAGCGAGGCGTAGCGGACGTACACCAGGTACTCCTGGTGGATGGGGGCAGCTGCTCGAACCGCTCGATGTCCCGGCGCGCGAGGCTCTCCTCGCGTACCGGGTAGCTGTCGTCGACCATGAACTGGAGCAGGTTCACGCCCGGTATGCCCATCTTGCCGACGATGTTCGTCAGCTCTTTCCACTGGTTGACCATCTCGCTGATCAGCGTGGGCGTGATGGGTCCTTCGGACACCAGTTTGTAGACGTACATGACGGGGCCGGACTCGGCGAACACGGCGTTCAGCGAGATGTCGTTCATGAACAACGCGGGGTGGACGAACAGGGAGTTGGTCCTGGTCTCGGCCTCCATCGGGTCGGCCATCACCGGCGTGGCGACACCGAGCTGCCGGTGGAGCTCGCACAGCATGTCGAGGTTGTCCGACCGGCCTCGGCTGGAACCGACGTACACCCGCTTCTTGACCGCCGCGGTGAACACGCGGGGCGACGGCGTCTTGTCCTGCCAGCGCGTGGCGCCGAGATAGCTGGACAGGCTGATCACCTCGGCGTCCACGCCGCGGCCGAGGGGGAAGTTCCGCATGAGGTTGTTGGACCCGAAGGTCGGCGACACCAGTACGACGCATCTGACGTGCCCCAGAACCCGGCGGTCGAGCTCACCCACGACCTGGGTGTACGCGTCCGCGGTCACCGCGAGGACCAGGGTGTGCCACTCGCCGGCGACCGACCGGTATCCCTGGAACGGTTCGTCGACCACGCATTCGCCCGCGGCGTCGCGGTCCTTGTCGCTCTGGACGTCCACACGGACCCGTCCGCCGCTCGGTCGCAGCCCGGAGAAGAACGCGTCCGACCGGACGACTGCCTGCCCGCGATGCCCACCACGCACCCGAGTCGGTTCTTCAGCACGACCGCCAGCTGCACGGCAGCAGGTCCGCTGCCCGCGATCAGAACCCGGTCGAAATCGTTCATCCCCGCTCCGATCCACCCGCAGACGTCGTCACACCTTCTGGTAGAGCGCGATATCGAAGACATGCTCTGGGCGCAGCACGTTCCCGGCCAGCTTCCACTTCCCGCCGGTCGACCTCCCGCATGGGGTAGTTGAAGAGGGATTTCAGGTGATCCCCGCACCGCATGGCCACGACGACGTCGTCGCGGGTCGATGAGTGGATCTTGTGCAGAAGATCGTACTTGACCGCGACTGTCGAGCTGAAGATCACGTGCGAGGCCTCCCTGGCGAAGGCCAGGTCTTGCACCGGCGTCTTCTCCAGTCTGATGTCCAGGTCGTCGCTCGCCACGATCGTCGCGACCTGTCTGCCGAGTTCGACGGCCTCGGGATCGATGTCGACGCCGACCACACTGGCGCCGGTTCGCCTGGCGATGTACAGCGGGGTCATCGGGAACGAGCCCGAGCCGACGAGCAGAACCTTTGGCGCACGGAGTCAGTCCGAAGGTCCCGAACTCCTCCTCGATACAGGACCGACAGCCGCCATCACGAGTGCCGTCCGTGGGCGGCATGGTCTGGGAGAAGGGCTGCGGAGCATCGCGCGGCGGCCCGGCAGGCACACCTGTTCGGCGTGCACGTGCTCGTAGGCCATCACCCGCCGGGCGACGGCCGGGTACTCCTCCTCCGGGTGTTCCGTCCGCACGAGGACGGTCATGTTCTGCGTGGGACTCGCCTTGACGAAGTCGATCTCACGGCTGATCAACGGCTACTCCCGGCGCGGGCGAGGTCGTTTCGCATCTGGTCCTCCGAGTTGCCAAGGCGTGACCGGGCGTTGACGCCAAGTGACGAGTCGTAGGCGGAGGTCGCGCGGTTCCTGAGCTTCACCGCTGTGACGCGAGACACATCTCTGGCCCATGGCGCGCGCCCGCGTCTCCCTGCCGTGAACCGGTCGTGTTAGCGTCCATTTGAGCCAGTCAAGGGAATCCGGTGCGAATCCGGAACTGTCGCGCAGCGGTGAGGGTGACCGGCGGAACACGTGCCACTGGACCGAAAGGTCTGGGAAGGCGTTCCGCCGGGGTTGATCCCGAGTCCGAAGACCTGCTGGTTCGTTCATCGACCGATCGGGCTCCGCGGTCTGGGCCCCTGGCGAGAGCGGGTCCGCATGTCCGTCGTGTCGTGGCGTGTCCGGTAGCGGCGCCGCCCGCCGGGTGCCGGTCCTGCCGCTGCTGCTCGCGTTGTTCGCCTGCCTCGTCGTCAGCATGGTGGTCGCACTGGCGCTGGGCTCGGAACCGTTGCGGTTGGCCGGGGTGTGGGAGACCGTGCAGGCCAGGTTGAGCGGTGCCACGGGCCCGGACCCGGTGTACGACGCGATCGTGTGGGACCTGCGGGCGCCACGGGTGCTGATGGCGGCCGTGGTGGGTGCGGGTCTTGCGTTGGCGGGTGCCGTGATGCAGACCCTGGTCCGCAACCCGCTCGCCGATCCGTACCTGCTGGGCGTGTCTGCCGGTGCGGCGGTCGGGGCGACGCTGGTCATCGTCATGGGCGTGCTCGGCGGGCTGGGTGTCTGGGCGTTGTCGGCGGGCGCGCTGACCGGCGCGATCCTGGCTTCGTTGCTGGTGTTCGGGGTGTCGGTCGCTCAGGGCGGGCTGACGCCGTTGCGGCTGGTGCTCACCGGGGTCGTGCTGTCCGCGGCGTTCTCGTCGGTGTCCAGCTTCCTGGTTTTCGTCGGCGACGAGCCGGAGGCGACCCGTTCGGTGCTGCACTGGCTGCTGGGCAGCCTGTCCGGTTCGACGTGGGCGAACACCGGCCCGGCGCTGATCGCGGTGGCCCTGTCCACCGCGTTGCTGATGGCGGTGCACACGTGGCTGGACGCGCTGGCGAGCGGCCCGGACGTGGCCGCCGCCCTGGGCGTGCCGGTGCGCGGCGTGCGGATTGGTCTGTTCGCGCTGACCTCGGTCCTCGTCGGGGTGCTCGTCGCGGTGTCGGGTGGCATCGGTTTCGTGGGCCTGGTCGTGCCGCACCTGGCCCGGCTCGTCGTCGGCGCGCGGCACGCCGTGGTGCTGCCGCTGGCCGCTCTCGGGGGAGCGCTGTTCCTGGTGTGGGTGGACGTGGTCGCCCGCGTACTGGTCCGGCCGCAGGAGATGCCGCTGAGCGTGGTGACAGGGCTGGTCGGTGCTCCGGTGTTCCTGATCCTGATGGGCCGCAGGCACTACAGCTTCTCGGGAAGCAGCGCATGACGCACCTGTGCTGCCACGGAGTGCGCTGCGAGATCGGCGGCCGGACCATCGTGTCCGACGTCGACCTCGAGGTACCCCGCGGCGAGATGGTCGCGCTGGTCGGGATCAACGGCAGCGGCAAGTCGACCCTGATCCGCGCGCTCTGCGGGTTGCGAGCGTCGGCCGCCGGCCGGATCACCGTCGACGACCAGGACGTGCACACGCTCCCGGCCCGTCGGCGGGCCCGGCTCATCGCCTACGTCGGGCAGGAGGAGACGCCTCCGGAGGACCTGCTGGTGGGGGAGATGGTCGCGCTGGGCCGCGTGCCGCACCGGCCACCGTGGGCCCTGGGGCGGGTGGAACGCGCGATCACCCTGGACGCGCTGGCGGCCGTCGACCTGGCTCACGCGGTGGACCGGCGCTGCGACCAGCTCTCCGGTGGCGAGCGCCGCCGCGCGACGCTCGCCCGTGCGCTCGCCCAGGGCGCCGAACTCGTGATCCTGGACGAACCGACGAACCACCTCGACATCAGCCACCAGACCCGGCTGCTGGAAACGCTGCGTGGCCTCGGCCGGACCGTCGTGGCCGCGATGCACGACCTTCCGCTCGCCGCCGCCTACTTCGACCGAATCGCCGTCCTGCACCAGGGCGGGCTCCGCACCGTCGACACGGCGGTGATCGCCCTGGCGCCCGCGACGGTCGAGGAGGTCTTCGCCGTGGCCGCCGCCCACCTGCCCGATACCCGCACCAGCCGCGAGCACCTGGTGCTCGGGCCTGGGTTCACACCGTCCCGTCCCGACACGAGAAGAGCCATGCCATGACGACCCGAACCGCACGACCCCGCGCCGTGTGTGCCGCGGGCACCTTGATCGCCGGTCTCGCGCTCGCCGGGTGTGGTGGTGAACAGTCCGAGTCCGCGTCCAGCCAGGTCACTGTGACCAACTGCGGCGAGCAGGTCCCGTTCCCCAGCCCCGCGCAGCGCTTGTTCGTCAACCAGGGCAACCGGGTCGCGACCGTGCTCGCCGTCGGTGCGGCGGACCAGGTGGCGGCGGTGAGCAGTCTCGGTGACGACCGGGACGTGCTCGCGGCGGCCTACGGGCCGGAGGTCGTCGATGGTCTGACGGTCACCACGGAGGGCCAACCGTCATTGGAGAACGTCGTCGCGCAGCGAACCGACGTGATGGTGTCCTGGTTCAGCGACGGGGACGACGTGACACCGGAACGGCTGGCGACCCAGTCGATCGCGGCCTACCAGACCACCGAGGGCTGTCCGCAGGGACCGGGTGACGCGCGGGGCACCACCGAACCGTGGGAGGCCCTGTACACCGACCTGCGCAACCTCGGCCGCATCACCGGACACGACCGGGAGGCGGAGTCCGTGGTGACCGACATCGGCGAACGGCTCGACGCGCTGGTCGCCGCACCCACACCACAGACCCCGCCGACGGTGTTCCTCTTCGACAGGGGAACCACGGACGTCTACTCCAGCGGGGCCTACGGGGCACCGCAGGCCGTCATCGAGGCCGCCGGAGCCCGCAACGCCCTCGGCGATCTCCAGGAGTCGTGGACCTCGGTGTCCTGGGAGCGCATCGTCGCGGCACAGCCCGACTTCATCGCCTTCGTCGACTACCGCAGGCAGACCTTCGAGGACAAGGTCAACGTGCTGCGGACCAATCCCGCCACCAAGGACTTGCCCGCCGTCGCCGAAGGACGGTTCCTGAACCTGCCCTTCGCGATGTGGACATCCAGCCCGCTGAACGTCGACGCCGCCGAACACCTCCGCACGGCGCTGGAGTCCCGGAACCTTCTGCCCCGCGGCGACATCCAGGTGCGACTGGACCTTCCCCGGTGAACCCGAGGTTGTGACGCACGTTGACATGCTCACATCGTGATGTCGCCCGAATCATGATGGACTCGGGGACCGACATGGGAATCTCCCAGCCTCGGTCTCCCACCAGCTCGCGGCGCTGGCCGGTGTCGGCCTGCTCGTCGCCGAACGTTCCGCGAGGACGGTGACCTACCGGTTCGCCGAGGCACCGCTGGCGTGTTCGGTCGACGGGATGGTGCGTCAGGATCTGGTGAGCACAGCCGTGCTGGAACGTGTGGCGCACGCCGCTCCCGGGCAGGGGAGGTCACGGCTCCGCACAGCGGCCAGTCGACTATGTACACGACGGGCACCGGAGTGTCGCGCACATTGGCGACGACGACGACAACTGACGAAGATCCCCGGTCCGCGTCGGTGCCGCCATGTGGCCTTTGTGGACAGCGCCACCACGGCGAGGGCGGCGGCAGTGTCGCCGTCGACAAGATTGTTGCGGGCCTGCCGCGTGGCTGGGAGACGCGGGGTCGGCGAGGGCGGGTGGTCACGCGATCGGGGGCGGTAGGGACCGCCCTTGCGGGCGGTTCTGCGCCTGCCACAGGTCGGTATAGGTGCCGCCGGAAGCGATCAACTCGTCATGCGTTCCCGTCTCGACCACCCGTCCGCGTACCATCACCACGATCCGATCGGCGTCGCGCGCACTGTGAAGCCGGTGCGCGATCGTAAGCACGGTCCTGCCGTTGAGGATCGTCGCCAGCCGACCTTCAGTTCGATGCGCCGTCGTCGGGTCCAATCGCGACGTGGCCTCGTCCAGGATCACGAACCGCGGATTGGCCAGCAGGATCCGGGCAAGGGCGATCTGCTGCTCACGACCCGGCTCGAGCAGGGTCCCGCCAGGCCCGAGGATCGTGTCGAGCCCGTCGGGCAGCTGCTGCCACCACCGCGCCCCAACCTCGGCCAGCGCCGCGATCATCGGACCGTCCCCGTCCAGCGGCTCCCGCGCGGCGATGTCCAGGTTGTCCCGCAGTGAGCCGCGGAAGACATGTTGCTCCTGGGTCACCAGGATCACGCGCCGCTTCAGTTCTTCGGGCGACAGCTCAGCGATGGGTACGCCGCCCACGGTGACGCTGCCTGTCGTCGGTGCCTCGATTCCCGCCAGCAACCGCGCAAGCGTGGACTTGCCCGCACCGGACGGACCGACCAGCGCCAACCGGTCCCCGGGACGGATGGTCAGCGCCACGTCCGTGAGCACGACCTCACCAGTCGGCCTTCTGACATTCGTGCTGCGGGCAGGGCCGGGGTCTGGTGGAGTTGGTGCTCGGCATCCTGATCAACGAACCTCGAACCTCGAACCTCGAACCTCGAACCTCGAACCTCGAACCTCGAACCTCGAACCTGGGAGCGGCTGGTGGCGGAGCGGAAGCGGGATCGGGACGAGGTGTTCGTGGAGTACACGAAGAGCATCTGCCCTGTGTGCAAGGTCGTGGTCGACGCGCAGGTCAACATCCGGCAGGACAAGGTGTATCTGCGCAAGCGCTGCAAGGAGCACGGCTGGTTCGAGGCGCTGGTGTATGGGGACGCGCAGGCGTACCTGGCGTCGGCGCGGTTCAACAAGCCGGGCACGATCCCGTTGACCTTCCAGACCGAGGTCAAGGACGGGTGTCCGTCGGACTGCGGGTTGTGTCCGGAGCACAAGCAGCACGCGTGCCTGGGGATCATCGAGGTGAACACGAACTGCAATCTGGATTGCCCGATCTGTTTCGCCGACTCCGGCCACCAACCCGACGGGTACTCGATCACGGTGGAGCAGTGTGACCGGATGCTGGACGTGTTCGTCGAGTCCGAGGGTGAGGCGGAGGTGGTGATGTTCTCCGGTGGGGAACCCACCATCCACAAGCACATCCTGGATTTCATCGACCTCGCGCAGGCCAAACGGATCCGCAACGTCAACCTCAACACCAACGGGATCCGGCTGGCCACCGACAAGCGTTTCGTCGCCGCACTCGGAGAACGCAACGGCCGAGGCGGCAAGTCGATCAACATCTATCTGCAGTTCGACGGGTTCGACGAACGGACCCACCTCGAGATCCGGGGTAAGGACCTGCGGGTGCGCAAGCGGCAGGCGCTGGACAACTGCGCGGAAGCCGGGCTGACCGTCACCCTGGTCGCGGCGGTCGAACGTGGGCTGAACGAGCACGAACTGGGCGACATCGTCGAGTTCGGGCTGGCGCATCCGGCGGTGCGGTCGGTGTCGTTCCAGCCGGTCACCCACTCCGGGCGGCACGTGGAGTTCGACCCGCTGACCCGGCTGACCAACCCCGACATCATCGAGCTGATCGCGGCGCAACGCCCGCAGTGGTTCGGCAAGGACGACTTCTTCCCGGTGCCCTGCTGCTTCCCGACCTGCCGGTCGATCACCTACCTGCTCACCGAAGGCACGCCAGGCCAATCAGACTTCGGCGTGGTGCCGATTCCCCGCCTGCTGCGGGTGGAGGACTACCTGGACTACGTGTCCAACCGGGTCGTGCCCGACTACGCCGTACGGGAAGCCCTGGAGAAGCTGTGGAGCGCGTCGGCGTTCATGGGCACCGACACCACAGAAGATCGGCTCCGCCAGACCGCCGAAGCCCTGGACTGCGCGGACGCGTGCGGGGTGAACCTGCCCGGCGCGCTCGCCAACCTCACCGAGCGAGCGTTCATGATCGTGGTGCAGGACTTCCAGGACCCGTACACGCTCAACGTCAAGCAGCTCATGAAGTGCTGCGTGGAGGAGATCACCCCGGACGGGCGGCTGATCCCCTTCTGCGCCTACAACTCCGTCGGCTACCGCGAACAGGTCCGTGCACAGCAGTCCGGGGTGGCGGTCGCCGACGTCGTGCCGAACTCGACCGAGCTGCGGCCGCTGCTGGTCGACTCACCCTACGGTTCGAAGATCGCGGGTGCCCCGGACGGCGACGGGGACCGGTCGGTGATCGCGCCGGACACCACCAACGTCGGCCGTCGGGCGGTGCGGGAGTGAGCAATCAGTATGAGAGCGGCGCCGAGATCAAGGCCTGCTGTGCGGCCACCTACGGCAACGACGCGGTGGCCCTGGTGCTGGGCGAGTCCTACCACCCCGGCGGACTGTCGCTGACCAGAAGACTGGCGGAGCGGTTGCGGTTGCGCAGCGGCTATCGGGTCGCCGACATCGCCACCGGCCCGGGCACGACAGCGCGACTGCTCGCCGCTGACCACGACGTCATCGTCGACGGCGTCGACCTCGGACAGTCCACCATAGAACGTGCGCGGGCGGCGACGGCCGATGCCGGACTGGCTGCCAGGGTACGATTCCATGTCGGTGACGCCGAGCGGGTTCCGTTGTCAGACAACGCCTGTGACGCCGTGGTGTGCGAGTGCGCCTTCTGCACCTTCCCGGACAAGCGGGCCGCCGCGGCCGAGTTCGCGCGGATCCTGCGGCCCGGTGGCCGGGTCGGCCTCACCGACGTCACGATCACCGAAGCCGGGCTGCCGGGTGAACTGACCACGCTGGCCGCGTGGGTCGCCTGTATCGCCGACGCCCGCCCCCTGGGCGAGTACACGACTATCCTGACACAGGCCGGGTTGCGCATCGTGCACACCGAGCCCCACGACGCGGCGATCGGTCGGATGATCGACGAGATCGAGGCCCGGCTGCGGCTGCTGCGCATGACCGCCTCTGCTCGTCTCGCCGACGCGGCAGTCGACGTCGACGTGGTACTGCGCTACACGACCCTGGCCAAGCAGGCTGTGACCGACGGCCTCATCGGGTACGCCCTGGTGATCGCCGAGAAGCCCACCGGCACTGCTGTTCCCGCGGCCCAGTGATCCGGGGAACGCCGACGATCATGGTGACGACGTGGATGGGGCGGTGTTCGTGGACGCGGCCCGGCGGCGGCACTGCTGGTCGCGCGGGACGGTGAACTACGCGGTGCCGTTATCGTCGCCGCATGCGATGTCTCGCAGGCAGCCGGGCCGGCCGGACATGATGCCCTGGCCGGAATACCTGGCCGGGTACCACGAGGATCGGCCGGGGATCACCGAGCGGCTGCTCGGACCGGCGACCGGTCGGCGGCAGGAGAGGCCCTACCAGTGGCTGGTCGAGCCGTTGCGCGGCCGGACGGACGTGATCCTCGACCTCGCGTGCGGTTCGGCACCCACCCGCGACCTGCTGCGTACCGAACGGTGGCTGGGCGTCGACGTCTCGCCCGGTGAGCTGGCAGTGGCCAGGCACCGCGGGCGCGGCCCGGTCCTGCGTGCCCTCGGCGACCGGCTGCCGATCGCCGGCGGCACCGTCGGCGCCGTGTGCGCGGCCATGTGCCTGCCCGTGGTCACCCCGCTCGACGCGGTGTTCGCCGAGCTGACGCGGGTGCTGCGGCCCGGCGGGATCCTCGTGGCCCTGGTCCCGTCCCGGATGGGCCTCGACCGTGGTCTGCCGGGCTGGTTGCGGGTCATGCGGGCACTGGATGTCCGGTCGCAGGCCTGGCCCGATGCCGGCGCCCGCGACGGGCTTCCCAGGATCCTGCGCGCGCACGGTTTCGTCGTCGACCAGAACCGGCGCCGCGTGTTCCGGCGCGACATCTGCACTCCGCGCGACGCGGACCTGCTGGTCGAGGGACTCTATCTGCCCGGCGTTGGGGCCGACCGGATCGAGGCCGCTCGAGCGGCGCTGGCGTCCTGGGCGCGGCCGGGTCGTCGGCTGCCGTTCCCGCTGCGCCGGGTCACCGCGCACCTTCCCGAAACGGAGATCTGATGCCGTATCCGGTGTCGTTGTCTCCTGCTGCGCGGCTCCTCACCGCTGAGCGTGACCGAACGCGAGCTCGTCGTCCGGTGATCACCGAACCGGACAGCCGTGCCGCGACGGACGCACTCCTGGTCGGGTTGCGGCAGGGCCGGTGGCGGCCGTCGGCGTGGGCCTGGTTCCTGCGCCGTGCCGTCCTGCGCTCGGTGCACCAGGCCCGGTGCAGGCCGCGCGCGCTCGGCGAGGTCACCCTGCTGCACATCGTCTTCACCGTGGCAGGTCGCCGCAGACATCCTGTGTGGACGATCGTGAGCTGGGTGCTGGCCGCTACCCACCTGGGCATGCTCGAACAGCGCCGGTCGCTCGGCCTGGCCGATGTCATCACCCTGACCCGGGCCAACCTGCCCACGCTCACCACCGGATGGGCCGCCCCGGTCGGCGCACTCGTCAGCGATCTCGCCGACGGCCGCCTCGCCCGCGGGCTCGGCACCACCTCCCCGTTCGGGGCCGCCGCGGACTCACTGGCCGACGCGGCGTTCTGGACCTGGTTCGCCCTGCACCACGAGCCCAGCCGCGCGATACGCGCCGCGGCGTTGCTGGCCTGGGTGGTGCCCGTCGTGGCGGTCACCACCGCCAGCGTCGGTCGCGGCCGGATGGTCGACGCGCCGCGCCCGGTCCTCGTCCGTCCGGCGGCGGCGATGCAGGCTGCGCTCGCCGTTCGTGCTGTCCTGCGCCGGACCCGCCGCTCCCGCACCGGCAGGTATAGACCCGCGGCAACGAACAGGGGCACGGGCCAAGCGAGCCGCCGTTGGCCGTGCCGCTGGTTCGCCACCGCGGATGTATGCCCTGCGGCAGCAGCCGGCCGAATCCGATATCGGACAGGGAGTTCACAGGCCACGCGCACCGGAGGGGCGGGTCACCGGGTTCTGCGGAGGCGTCGCAGTGCGCCGGTGAGGCGGCGCATGGCCGGTGTCCGCAGCGCTGCGCTCGACTCGGCGACGGCGGCGTTCCACACGCCGTCGGACCAGGCCGGGTAGGGGTGGACGATCGAGGCGAGATCGCGCAGCCGCCCGCGGCGCGCGACGAGCGCGGTGAGTTCGGCGATCATCTCCCCGGCCCGCGGTGCGAGGATGGTCGCGCCGAGCACCCGGCCCTTCTGGTCGAGCACCACGTGGGTGAACCCATCGACGTCGTCCTCGACGATCGCGCGGTCAACGTGTTCGTGCCGCAGCAGCCGAACCCGGACGATGTCGCCGTGGCGCCTTCGGGCCTGTTCTTCGGTGAGACCGACGTGGGCGATCTCCGGATCGGTGAAGGTCACCCAGGGGATCCGCTCGTGGTCGATGCGGCGCACCGGCGCGAGTAGCGCGTTGGTGGCGGCGATGCTGCCGTGCATCCCGGCGACATGGGTGAACGGTAGCGTCCCGGTGACGTCGCCGGCCGCGTAGATGCGGCGGTTGCTGGTGCGCAGCTTGGCGTCCACGACGACATGGCCCCGCTGGTCCAGGTCCACCCCGGCCGTGTCCAGTCCGAGGCCGGTGGTGTGGGGGCGGCGGCCGGTGGCGACGAGCACCCGGTCGACCTCGACCACGCTGTCGCTGCCGGTGAGGTCCAGACGCACCCTGTCGGCGTGCCGGGTCGCTGTGGCCACGGTGGTCGAGGTCAGCACGCGAATCCCCTCGGCGGACAGGGCCGCGGACAGTGCGAGCCCGGCTCGGGGTTCTTCCCGGGGCACCAGGCGGTCGGTGGCCTCGATGATGGTCACCTCGGCGCCAAGCCGGGCGAACGCCTGCCCGAACTCGCAACCGATCGGGCCGCCGCCCAGCACGGCCAGCCGAGCGGGCAGTTCGGTCAGGTCCCACACCGTGTCGCTGGTCAGCGGCTCCACGTCGGCCAGGCCGGGCACCGGCGGGAGCGCGGGGGTCGAGCCGGTCGCGATCACAGCGTGTCCGAACCGCAGTGAGCGGCCGTCGACCCGGAGTTCGTCGGGACCGGTGAACACCGCCGTGCCCGCGATGACCTCGGCACCGGCGTCGGACAGGGCCGCGGGGGAGTCGACAGGCTCGAGGCGGGCGATCGCTCGCCGCACGTAGGCCATCACGGCCGCGAAGTCCACCTTCGGCTCAGCCGGGGTGATCCCGAACCGTCCCGCCGTCCGCATGGAGTGGGCGGCATGCGCGGTCGCGATCAGCGACTTGCTCGGCACGCACCCGGTCCACAGACAGTCGCCGCCGGTCCGGTCCCGCTCGACAAGCACCACCCGCGCGCCGAGCCCGCCCGCGGTCTTCGCGGCGATGATGCCCGCGGTTCCCCCACCGACAATCACCAGGTCAGCAACGTCGGCCACCTCACTGCCTCGCGTCACGCTGGTCCTCTCGTCGAGCCAGCCCTCATCATCAAGCACACCAGACCCTGCCCGCCTGACGACCGGGGTGTGTCAGCGGCCGGACACTCTGGATGACCGCGCCTGGAAGCCGTGCGGCGCTTCGCCCATGTCGTGGCCGCCGTGCAGGGCAATGTGCCCGGGGATGAGGTGGAGGAGTTCCTCGGCGCCGGGTTCACCCCGCAGGCATGGGGAAGCTGATGCCTGACCGCCCCAGCATCGTGGTTGTCGACTACGAGCCGTTCCGGAGTCGCCGCGGCCGCATTGCGCACGCAGACTCACGGCCATGACCATCCCCCCGTACTGCTGGGGCGGGCCGCGGAGTCGGGTGCGCTGGCCGCGGGCGGGGTACGGGTATATCTCAGGACAACGAGCGGTTCGGCCGGCCACCGGTGATCGCGAGCACGATGCCGATCGCCGCGCCGGTTGCGATCGCGGCGAGGGTTTCGGTGAGTGCGGTGGGGATGCCGAACAAGGTGGGGCCGTGTAGTGCGTCCCTGGCCGCGAGCAGCAGGGTGGTGGTCAGGGCGAGCACGGTGCTGCCCGCGGTGGTCGCGGCCGCGATGCGGACCGGGAGTGCCCGCCCTGCTCGCAGTCTGCGGGCGACCGGCCAGGCCGCGGTCACCAGGGCCGGCGCGACGTGGTAGGTGGTGGTTGGGTTGCCGGTGGCCAGCAGGTGCCAGATCACCGCGGCCGCGACCGCGACCAGCAGTCCGGCCTGCCACGGTCCTGTCGAGGCTGCCGCCACGTCGTGCTCGTCGAGGTCGTCGAGCAGTTCCGGTGCATGGTCACGGACCGCGTCGAGTACGTCCGCGGCGCGCGGGTTGACCATCCGGTGCTCGCCGATGACGACGGTGGGCACGGTCTCGTTGCCGTTCGCGATCGACCGCACGGTCGCGGCCGCGGAGGCGTCTTCCCAGATGTTGACCTTGTGGATGGGCAGGCCGATCCGGTCCAGGTCGCCGAGCAGCCGGGAGCAGTACGGGCAGCCGGGTCGCCAGTAGACCGTGCCGACCTGTTGCTGTGCGGTCATGTCGCTCTGGTGGGGTTGAGGAACCGGCCCAGCGCCGCGCGCAAGCCGCGTTCGTCGGTGGATCTCGGTTCGGGTTCGCCTTCGACCGTGACATCGGGATAGAACGCGACGTGGTTCTTGATCCGCCGTGCCAGGGAACTGGGGTGCGGGTAGTACCACGCCAGTTCCTTGGCCGTGCCGTGTTCGCTGGTAAGGTCATAGTAGCTGGCCAGGCCCTTCCACGGGCACAGCGTCTTGGTCCGGCTCCTGGCGAAGTGCTCCCTGCGTAGCGAGCCCGGGGGATGGGCTCTCCTCGGTCAGCGCGGTCATCAACTCGCTACGCCTACGCGGATTCGGCCGTGGTGGCAGGTGAAGCGCGGATGCGCTCGGGC
This sequence comes from uncultured Actinomycetota bacterium, assembly GCA_963826035.1. Lineage (GTDB taxonomy): Bacteria > Actinomycetota > Actinomycetes > Mycobacteriales > Pseudonocardiaceae > Actinophytocola. The sequence goes on from CAWGVZ010000015.1 coordinate 1,072,023, forward strand.
TTGAGGTCAGGCGAAGGTACCCAGCCAGGTGGTCAGTCCGTACAGGGCTCCGTAGGTGGCCGCGGCGATCCCGAGGACGGCGAGTAGTCGCCAGCGCCAGCGTCGGACGCCCGCGATGCTGCACTGGTTGCGGCGGCGCAGCGAGATCCACACGAGCAGGGCGAGCACGGCCAGACCGCCGAGGCGGAACCACCAGGCGTGGTTGTCGTAGAGGTTGGTGGCCCATGCGAACGCGGTGCCCGCGCTGACGATGCCCACCAGGGCCAGCACGGTCGGCCCGACGCAGCACAGGATGCCGACCAGGCCGCCGGTCAGTCCGATCCGCCACATCGGCAGCCGTCCGGATTCCGGTTCCGCCGAGGTTGGTGGTTTCTGTTCGCTGGTCGCCACTGCACTCCTCTCGCTCGTGTCACCAGTCCATTCCAGCAGGGGAGCTGTTCGCGCGGGGACTGTCAGCGTGCTGACACACCATGGCTGGTCGTGTCCAGTCCGGAACACAGTAGGTCGGTAATCGGGCGGGTCCGTGCAATCACTTGGGGGGTTCGGCCGTCCGTAGGTGGCAGATGTCCAGAGGAAGGAGCCAATGATGGCTGAGCTTCATGCGCGGGCCGCAGGTTTCGGGTCGGTGGGTGTCGTGGGCCGTGTCGGCTCGGCGTGCTGACGACGGGCTCGTGGCCGGGTTTCTCGAGGCCACCATGCCGGCTGCCGATCTGGTGCACAACCTGGCGCGCCGGTTGACCGACCGTCGGGCGGACGCCGAGGACCTGGTGCAGGAGACCTACCTGCGGGACCGGCCGACGTTGAGGCTGAGGCCCTGGGCCGGGTCGACCGGGCGGTGATCGACGCGGCGTTGCGGCGGTTACCCGACGAGCAGCGGATCGCGATCACGTTGACGGACCTGTGCGTGTTCACCGCGGCCGAGGTCGCCACCATCACCGGCGCGCCCCGCGGGACGGTGCTCGCCCGGGTGCACCGCGGCCGGAAACGGTTGGTGGATTCGATCCGGGAGGTGAACCGCCGTGCGCCATGACCCTGAGCGGGCCGCGGCCACATATCTCGCGGGCGAGCTGGATCGCCGAGGCCGTACTCGGTTCGAACGTCATCTGCTCGGCTGCGAGGACTGCTGGTGGGAAACCAAGGCTGTCCGAACCGGCCGCATGCTGGCCGAGTCGCTGCGCGAGACCGCACCCGCGGCGCTGCGGGAACGCATCCGTGCCGTCGCGACCCTGCCCGCGGCACCGCGGCCGCGCCGCACGAGTCCGCTGTGGTGGCCCTACACCCTGGTCGCCGCCGCAGTGGCCGTACTGGTGCTGATCGTGGTGCTCGTACCTGATGCCCCGCGACCACAACCGGTAGCGCTCACCGAAGCCGCGAACCTGTACCGCACCGGTGCCCCGCAACAGCACACCTACACCGCCCCGTCCGGGGCCCGGCTGCTCGTCATCACCTCACCCGAGCGGTTTCCCCGCGCCGTGGACGCCCACGAGATCGCACCAGCACGGAGCTGGACAGCCGAGGTCGACGGCACCGTCATGCTCTGCGTCGACCAGCCCGGCATCTCCTGGCTCGCCATCGCCGCGACCGACAGCGACGCACTCACCGCAGGCCGAGTCCTCGGCCTTGTCACGTAACCGAAGCAACCGACCGAGCCCACAGCATCAGACCGGTATCAAGCAGCACTGCTGATCCCGCTGGTGCACAACGAAAGGATCCGATCGTGTCCACAACCGCACACCCCACCACCTCAGGACTGATGTCTCGCGCAGGAACGGGGCACTCGCCGGAATCGTCGGCGGCGTCGTGTTCGGCATCCTCATGGCCATGACGGACATGCTGCCCATGGTCGGGATGCTCATCGGAGTGGACAACGCCGTCGTCGGTTTCGGAGTGCACCTGGTCAACTCGGCGGTCATCGGCGCGGTCTTCGCTGCTGTTCTCCGGGATCGCCGACAAGGTCGGGCCGGTGCTGGGCGTGGGCGTTGTCTACGGCGTCGCCTGGTGGGTGCTCGGCGCGCTGCTGATCATGCCGTTGTGGTTGAGCGTGACCGCCGACCCGATGATGCGCGACATGGTGTTCGTGATCGAGAAGGACCAGTGGCCGAGCCTGATGGGTCACGTCATCTTCGGTCTGGTCACAGCGGCAGTACTTGTTGGCCCGCGGCGCCGAGCCCGCACCTGACGACCCGCTGGACGCCTGGCCGCCGACAGGGTACTGCGACATCGGCATCGTTGTTGTCCGCCCAAGCCTGAAAGATCGGCTCGCGATGCGTCAACTCTCCTCAGTCTCGTCATCCCAGATGGACAGCGGCGGGGTCTCGGCGCATGGTCTCGTGCAGTAGGAGGCTGTGCGGGAACTGCTCACCGAGGCGGCAAGAGCAGCGCCCTCCTCCTCGACGTCCTTCGCCGATTGATGGCCGAACCGACACAACCGGACAAGTGGTCCGTGGCGTTCGCACCCTGCTGACAACACGCAGGACCATGCGCGCTATGTCTGGTGGATGGTGGTCAATATCGTGAGGGTGGCGAGCAGTCCGGGAAATCGGTTCTCGAACTCGTCGCGGCGTAGCCGGACGAAGGTGCCGTTGCCGGCATCGCGTTGGGTGATCAGGCCGGCCTCGCGCAGCGCGCGCCAGTGGTGGGTCTTGGTGGATTTCGCCACCGGCATGGGAAATGAGGAGCACGCACGTTCGAGGTCGGATGGGTCGGCGGCGAGTTCGGCGATGACTCCGCGGCGCAACGGGTCGGACAGTGCGCGGAAGACCTGCCCGAGGTCCACCTCGTCGATCGGTGGCATCGGAAACTCCACGGGCCCTCCTCGACACAGGTACGACGGGTATCGTACCTTGTTGGTACTAGATCCATCGTACCTATGGAGGCGGTCATGCTGTGTGTGTTCGACGTCAACGAGACCCTGCTGGACTTGGCGGGCCTTGACCCCCTCTTCGCTGATCTCACCGACGATCCGGTCGAGGTCACCGCGGTCCGGACGGAGTGGTTCAACCTGATGATCCACAACGCGCTCGTGGTGACCGCCACGGGCCGCTACCGGCCGTTCGGGGAGATCGCGGCGGCCTGTCTCACCCAGGTCGCCGCCCGTCACGGCGCGACGGTGACCGACGAGCATCGCCGGGAACTCGGGGCGCTGATGCGCGGGCTGCCGGCGCACCCCGAGGTGGGTGCGGCGATCGCGCGGTTGCGGTCGGCCGGGTTCGGTGTCGTCGCGCTCACCAACTCGGTGCTGGCCGTCGCCGAGGATCAGCTGGCCAACGCGGGCCTGCGCCCCCTGTTCGACGCGGTCTACTCCGCCGACCAGGTGCGGCGTCTCAAGCCCGCGCCGGAGCCGTACCGCCACGTTGTCGACACCCACGAGGTCGTGCCGGCGGACGCGGTGCTGATCGCTGCGCATGATTGGGACATCGCCGGCGCGGCCGCCGCCGGTCTCACCACCGCGTTCGTGGCTCGTGAGGGCCGGACCCCGCTGGCGGCAGGCGACGCCCCCACGGTGACCGGGAAGGATCTCGCCGACGTCGCCACCCGACTCATCGCCGACCACGCTTCGTAGCATCGTCGCGTGCGGCCCGGTGAACGATGCCCGCGTTACCGGTCGACGGCAGCATCACCCCAGGCGAGCGGGGAGGTCGAACGCGGTGAACAGGTAGGGGTTCACGCATCGCGGGCCGATCATCTACGCCTGGATGACCGGGCCTGCTGTTGTTTGCGTGGTGATGGTGTGCCGGTTACTGGCACCGTCGCGGATTCAACTGTCGCGAGTTCGACCGCCACGGCGTAGCTGGGCAGATGCGAACTGGTGCGGCTGTGCTCGCGGCACCCGGCACCACGTCGTCTGCCGTGCTAGATCGCGCGTCGATTGTGCTTCAGCGATGTGATCCGTGCGTTCACCCGCACTTCCCGCGGAGTTGTCGGAGCGTGTAGCCGGTCCCGGACGGGGGTCGAGGGTTCGCGTGTGCTGCTTGAGCAGGTACTCGGCGCGCTCGTATGAGAGTCGGCTGCGGCCGGTCTGCGAGCAGAGGTCGGTGGGCGCGACCGGGGGAGGCCGGGACGCCGATCGGTGAGGAGGAGCGGACCGGCGACGCGGTTGGCGATGCGGTTGGCGACGAGCTCTGGCACCAGCCACGTCGCAGCACGCTGGTTGAGGGATCTTCAGAGCAGTTCGAGCCCGCCATCGATGGTGAGGACTTGGCCAGTGAGCCAACTGGATCCGGGGTCGGCCAGACGTAGGAGCCAGGTGGCTACTTCCTCGGGCTCGCCGCGCCGTCCCAGGGGGATACGGCGGGCTTCGTCGTGTTTGATCTGGTGTGGTTTCGGCGTTGGATGCGGTGGTGGGGCCGATCAAGCAGCGTGACCGCGGGTTCGGGCCGGGTGTGGTGCTGGTCGGGTTGGCTGCGGCGCAGGTGGCCGGGGAGGACTTCTTGGTCGGTGTGGATCGCCATCGTGCCGATGTTGCTGGGCAGGTGGTCACGCCGGTGCCGGGATTGTCCTCGACCACGGCCGCGGGGCTGGCCCGCAGGTTCACTGATCCATAGTGGATAGCAGTGGAGACCGGGGTCGCGCGGGTGACGCAGCGGATGCTGGAGCGGGTGCCCGCGACACGGCGGACCCGGTTGTGCCGGACGGCGACGATCGATCTCGACGCCAGCGACGTCGAGGTCTACGGGCGCAAGAAACGCGGTGTCGCCTACAACCATGAGGGTCAGCGGGTGGGACGTGTGCACGTGGCGTCCTGGGCGGAGGTCGAGACCGTGCTGGCTGCGGAGTTGTTGTCGGGTAACGATGATCCCCGCGCAAGTGCAGCCGAACTGTTGCGGCGGGCGCTCGGGGCGTTACCCGTACAGGCCAGGCAGGGCGGTGGAGCACTGGTACCGTCATCGGACCAGCATCGAAAACCTGTTCCGTGACAGCAAACACGGTGCCGCGCTCCGCCACCTCCCCTCCGGCTATCCCGCGGTGAACACCGCATGGATGTGGGGTGCGCTGCTGGCCGCGTCCATGGCGGCCTGGCTCCATCAACTCACCGGCACCGAAGGCCCGACCGGACAGCTCTCCGGCTGGGGCGCCCGCGACGGCAAAGCCATGATCGCCACCCTCCGCCACCGGCTGATCCGCGTCCCCGCCCGCCTCGTTTTCCAGCCAGGACAAGTGATCCTGCACCCGCCGTCCGGTCACGACCTGCTTGCCGAGGTCCTCGCCCGACTCCGGAAACTCCCCCATACTGCCCTGACCACCCGGCCACCCCAAGGCCCCGACCCAGGAACCCCAAACCGCGAACCCGGCGCGACACCCGGGCCGCCAGCATGCCCACACACCCGAAAACCGCCCCACCACACGACCCCCAAGACCCTGAAGATCAACTCAGCCGACTACTCGCGGATACGGGTCTGAGCCAGGCGCCGCTTGAGCTCCGCGTTCTCCGCCCGCAACTCGGTGTTCTCACGCTCCAGCTCAGCATTACGCGCTTCCCGCACGGCGACACGAGACCCCAGTTCCTCCAGGCACGCAAGCAAACGCTCCAGCAACACACCTTCGAAACCCCGACACCCCAAGATCATCCCAGAGGGCTCGCCAGCGTTACGCGGACCCCTTCAAGACCTGAGTAGTTACCTTATCTTTTTCAGTAAACGCCCTGAACAAACCCTATGTGGCGGACTCTCCGTGCCAACTTATCCAGTTCAGTAAACAATTTCACCGGCTCCTGAAGAACCGTTCCAGGGTGGCCGCGAACACGGTCGGTTCGGCGATGTGAGGCTGGCCTTCGACGATGCGTCGTTCCGCGTTCGGGAGTGCCGAGGCGACGGCGTCCGCGGCGGCGTCGAAGAAGCCGGGTGCCAGGCCGCCCATGTGCTGGTCGGGGATGCCGCCGGTCGCCACCAACGTCGGTTGCGTGACGTGTGCCAGCCGGTCGACCGGGGGGAGCGCGTCCGGCCGTTCGGGCTTCGCCTCGAACTGCAACCGGCTCGTGTGAGTGAACATGGTCAGCACGCTAGGAACGGCCAGTGACGGCTTCGCCACGTCGCGACCACCCGGACCGTGCCGGAGTGTCACCGCGCTATCGTCGTCCCTGCTCAGGCGCTGACGAATAAATCACCACGCCGGGAGGTTGGGATTCGGGTCAATCGGGGAAATCGCTCTGCGCATCGATCCCACCGACGTCCGGGACCGCCACATGACACCCATCGACTCGAACCGTGCCTGGGAGAGACCGGCAGTTTCCGTGCGCCTTCTCGACGGCTTCGAATTGCTTGTCGGCGACCAGCCAGTGTCGATCATTCCGAGCTCACAACGGCTGCTGGCCTATCTCGCGTTGCACGGCGGCTCGGTGACCCGAGCCACGTTGGCCGGGATGCTCTGGCCGAGTGCGCCGAACCGGCGAGCGGCTGCGTGCCTGCGATCCGCGCTCTGGCGGCTGGTCAAACCGCCGCATGTGTTGATCGAGAGCCGACGGGAGACGCTGCGCATCGGGTCTGCCGTCGAGGTCGACGTGACCGCGGTGCGCCGTTTCGTCGCCGACCTGGCCCGGCGCACAACCGTGGCACCCGAGGTGGCCATGTCGGTCACCTCGCTGAGCGCGGATCTACTCCCCGGCTGGACCGAGCAGTGGGTGGTCGCCGAACGCGACTGGTTCCGGCAGATGTGCCTGCGCGCGCTCGAGATGCTCAGCGAACGGTTCCGCACCTGCGGGGACCACTTCCACGCCCACGAGACCGCCGTCGCCGCGGTGCGAGGCGATCCGCTGCGCGAGAGCGCGCACCGCTGTCTGATCGAACTGCACCTGGCCGACGGCAACGCCGCCGCGGCTCTGCTCCAGTACACGAGCTACCAGTCGCTCCTGCACACCGAACTCGGCCTGTCCCCATCTCCGGAGATACGCCGGTTGGTTCAACCAGTGTTCAGCACTCGGGCCAATGACTGAACCCGATCTCGAGCCGGCAGGCGTTGGCCTGTTGTCACCATCCTTGCCTGGCACCATTTCCACGATCGTGTCACCCCAACGGTTGGCGAGCAGACGAGCCGAGTCGCTCGGAGACCGCTGATCAGGCGCGAATCTGTTCGAGGAAAAGTAAGGGCAGCTTGCCGGCCAGGGAGGGGCAGCGCAAGGCCGCAGACGAGCTGCATGCACTCGCCGACCAGCTCCACGGCATGTCGGAGAAAGTCCGATGGAAAGGGCATGGTGCCGGAGGTGGCGCGGCAGGCGTTCGAACGCGCCCGCACCGTCGCATCGTGTCTGGAGGAGCGCGAGCCCGGTGACCTGCTCGACGAGGCCCGCCGCTTCGCCCGCCGCAAGGCCGGCGTGTTTCTCGCCTGCGCCGCACTGGCCGGCGTCGTGGTCGGCCGGTTGACCAGAGGCGTGATCGCCGCTCACGGAACTGGGATCTAGGCGCGACCCGAGATCTCATCTGACCAGTCGAAATGCCGCGTTCTGTGGCCCAGGCCATCGGGCCCGAGGGCTGACAGACCGGGCGGACCACCAGGGTCCCGCCCGGTCGGCCGGTCGTCAGGCTGTCCGTTTGGCGGGTACCCGGCGCAGTGCCAACCCGATACCGGCCATGCCGATCCCGAGGAACAGGTGCAGCCAGTTGTCCGCGGCGTTGACCGGTACGAAGTTCGCGGCGCTGTCGTGGTCGATGATCAACCCGTAGAGCCACAACACCAGGTACACGGCACCGCCGCCGATCAGGAACCCGCCCGCGCCGGCAACGGTCCGCGCCAGCGCCAGACCGACGATCCCGAACAGCAGGTGGACGATGTTGTGCAGGATCGACACATGGAAGACGCCAAGCAGCATGGCGGTCGACTCGTGCCCGGCGAACGTCATCCCGTCGTACTCGGTGGTGACCCCGGGGATGAACCCGAGAACCCCGACGAGCAGAAACACCGCCGCCACCGCCGTGGCGACCAGCTGTACCGGATGCCTGGTCGTGACCGTGTCCGAATGTGGCCTGGTCATTTTTCCTCCTCGTACGTCCCGGACGTTGTCGTGGAAACACCGTTGTAGGGAAGATGGCGCCAAGGAATACCCCCAGTGAGCCGGGTTACACACCGCGCGGGGTCGGGTATTTCCGTTGTTTTCCGCTCCTTGGGCCGGGTACCCGTGAGCAGCCTGACCACGTGCGAAAGGGGCGTCAGATGTCGACCGATGCGATCGTGTTGTTGAAAGAGGACCACAAGGAGATCCGGAGGCTGTTCCGCGAGTTCGAGAAAGCGGGCGACAGCGCGGTCAAACGTAAGGGCAAGATCGTCGACCAGATCCTCGAAGCGCTGACCGTGCACACCTATCTCGAGAACGAGTGCATGTACCCCAGGGTTCGGGAGCTGTTGCCGGACCTGGAGGACGACGTGCTGGAGTCGTACGAGGAGCACCACGTGGCGGACGTGCTGTGCGTCGAGCTGGCCGCCATGGATCCCCAGGACGAGCGGTTCGACGCGAAGACCACGGTGCTCATCGAGAACGTGTCCCACCATATCGACGAGGAGGAGCAGGAGTGGTTCCCCCAGGTGCGGGCCGGCCTCAGCCGTAAGCAGCTCCAGGAGATCGGCGCGCGGATGATCGAACTGCGGAAGGACGCGCCGCACCGCCCCTCACAGCCGAGCGCTCTGAAGAAGGCTGCTGACGCCGTGCTGTCCTGATATCTCCGGGTTCTACGGGTGTGCTGGCGGTTGGTCGAACGCGGGGTTTGCCGCGTTCGCTGGTGGGCAACCAGGACCAGCGTCAAGCAGCCGGCGCTTGGTCCAGTGTGGTGGCGAGTGGAAGGCTGACGACCGTGGAACTGGAGTTCGACTCCCCAGCGGCCCGTGGGTTACGTGAGTACGTCCGGCTCGTGGCTGTCGCGTTGGGACTGCGGGGCCAGTGTTGGCTGGTCCAGCTCGAGTCGCCGGCCAATGTGTACCTCGCATTGGACGAGCGGCTACGACTGTTCCCCGCCTGTGACACGGCTCTGCTCTGGGACGAGGAGCACGGGTGGTCCCTGGGGGTGGAGTCGAACCCGGGGGAGGAGCTGCTCGTGCTGGGTTACCTGTGCGAGGAGGTCCTTCCCGCGCCGGAGGCGGTGGCTCGTGCCGTGCGCCGGTGGCTTGTGGACACTCCGCCTCGAAATCTCCCACCCGGCTTTCGTGAGGCCGACGAGAATGATGACCTGCCAGCACGCTTAGGCGACTACGCGGTGACTTCGCTGGCGCACCGAACTGTTTGAGTCCTTTGTCGAGGCTGCCGGTGGGCATGTAATTGCTGCAACCGTTACGACGTCTACCGTCTCCAGGGCGAAACCTGGTTGGCCAGAGCACCGCAACTGACCATCGACTGACTCAGCACGGAGTCGATCACCGATGCCACGTTCATGGCCTCCGGCTACCCCTGCGCGCCGCGGCCAACCATCCCCACCAGGCCTCGAAAGATGTTCGGGAGTAGTTAGCGGGAGCGTGGGTATGCCTCGGTCCGTTCCCACAACGAGGAGGATGAAGTGGCCCCCAACAAGCCGGGCGAGCTCGTCAAGGCCGCCCTGCAGAAGGCGGTGGAGAAGGTCGCCGAGATGGTGAACCCACCGATCCCCGGTGCTCCGAGCAGCGAGCCGCCGTCCCTTGCCGAGCCGACCGAGCCGCGTGCTCCGTTGCCACCCAAACCGGACCAGGCGGGGCCGGAGACGGTGTCCCCGACGGGTGCACCGACCGGCGCCCCGAAAGTGGCGAACGGGCAGCAGGGTGACTACCTCACCACGTCGGTGGGGGTGCGGCTCTACGACACCGACCACTCGCTGAAGGCGGGGGAACGGGGCCCGGCTCTGCTGCAGGACCATCACCTGCGCGAGAAGATCACGCATTTCGACCACGAGCGCATTCCGGAGCGGGTGGTGCACGCGCGCGGGTACGGGGTGCACGGCGTGTTCGTGGGTTACGGCTCGGCCGCCAAGGTCTGCGCGGCGGCCTTCCTGGGTGACGGTGTCGAGACGCCGGTGTTCGTGCGGTTCTCGACGGTCCTCGGGTCGCGCGGGTCGGCGGACACTGTCCGCGACACCCGGGGGTTCGCGACGAAGTTCTACACCGAGGAGGGCAACTTCGATCTGGTCGGCAACAACATCCCGGTCTTCTTCATCCAGGACGGGATCAAGTTCCCCGATGTCATCCACGCCGGCAAACCGCAGCCGGACCGGGAGATCCCGCAGGCGCAGAGCGCGCACGACACGTTCTGGGACTTCGTCTCGACCCACACCGAGGCCACCCACCACGTCATGTGGAACATGTCCGACCGCGGGATTCCCCGGTCCTACCGAATGATGGAGGGCTTCGGGGTCCACACGTTCCGCCTCGTCAACGCCGCGGGAGAGACCGCCCTCGCGAAGTTCCATTGGAAGCCGAAGTTGGGCGTGCACTCCCTGGTGTGGGAAGAGGCCCAGCTGATCAACGGCTTCGACCCGGACTTCCACCGTCGCGACCTGGCCGACGCCATCGAATCCGGCACGTACCCACAATGGGAGCTCGGCATCCAGGCCTTTCCGGACACGCCGAGGCAGACGTTCGAGGGCATCGACCTGCTCGACCCGACCAAGATCGTGCCGGAGGAACTCGCGCCCGTGCAGCCGATCGGGATGCTGACGCTGAACCGAAACCCGCTGAACTACTTCGCGGAGACCGAGCAGGTCGCGTTCCACGTCGGAAACCTGGTGCCGGGTATCGACGTCACGGACGACCCGCTGCTCCAGGCACGGCTGTTCTCCTATTTGGACACCCAGCTGACCAGGCTCGCCGGGCCGAACTTCAACCAGATTCCCATCAACCGTCCGCTCGCGCCGGTCAACGACATGTTCCGCGACGGCTTCCACCAGCACGCGGTGCACGCCGGGGTCGCCCCGTACAAGCCGAACACCCTCGACGGCGGCAACCCGTTCGAGGCGGCCGTCGGGGACCGGGCGTTCGTCGAGGTGTCGCAGCCGCTGGCCAAGGCGATGAAGGTCCGGCGATCACCCACGTCGTTCGCCGACCACTTCACGCAGCCGAGGCTGTTCTGGCAGAGCCTCTCACCGGTCGAGAAGGAGCACGTCGTGCGGGCGTTCACCTTCGAGCTCGGCAAGTGTTACGAACAGGCGATCAGGGAACGGCAGCTGTTGGTGCTGTCCAATGTGGACTCAGTGCTCTGTCGGGAGGTCGCGCAAGGGCTCGGCCTCCCGGCGCCGACCACATCCGGCCGGCCGAAGAAGGTCACGCCGAGCCCCGCACTGTCCCAGCTCGGCGAGAAATGGCCGACTGCCGGACGTGTCATCGGGATCGTGATCGACCCGGCCGAGCTCGACGGGGTGCGCACGGTTCGCGAGACGATTCTGGCCGCCGGCATGGTGCCGCTGCTGATCGCGGCCACCGGTGGGCCGCTCGACGCCGACAGCGGCCTGGTCGCGCAGCGCACGTTCCTCGCCGCCCGGTCGGTCGAGTTCGACGCGCTGCTGCTCGCGGGCAGCCCGGTGCCTGGTGCGGACGCGATGCCGTCCAGGGTCGCGAAGGCGGGCGCGCCGGGCGGTGCCGTCGATCCGCGCGTGGTCCTCATGATCCAGGAGTGCTACCGCCACGCGAAGGCCGTCGGCGCGTGGGGGAGCGGACGCACCGCACTGGAGGCGGCCGGCTGCGCCACCGGGCCGGGGATCGTGCTGGAGGACGATCCGTCGAAGGCGCTCGATAAGCTGACGACGCTGCTCGGCGCGCACCGGGTGTGGGAACGCTTCCCCGCGACGATCTCCTGAGGGGCCCGGTCGTGACCGAAGCACTCACCGAGGAGGAACTCACCTTCCTCCGCTCGTTGTTCGACCTCGCCCGTGCCGGCGACACCGCACGACTGGACGAGGCGGTCGGCGCGGGGCTGCCGGTGAACCTCACCAACGAGGCGGGTGACTCCCTGCTCATCCTGGCCGCGTACCACGACCATCCGGACACGGTGCGCGCGCTGCTCGACCGGGGAGCCGACACGGCGCGGGTCAACGACCGGGTCAGACCGCGCTCGGAGCGGCGGTGTTCCGTCGCTCCGAGCGCAACGTCACCCACCTCCTGACCGCGTGCGCCGACCCCAAGCTCGGCGCACGCTCCGCCGTCGACATAGCGAACTTCTACGAGCTGCCCGACATGCTCACCCTCCTGCGACGGTGGTCTCACCCCGTGGTCGACCAGAGTCTGGACGGCGCGGCCGGCGGGCGGGCTGCTGATTGCGCCGGAAACACGTACTCCTCGACGACTTGGAATTTCCAGCGTCCGGGCAGCACGTTACGGCCGAGAATCTTCCGCGACAGACGCTGCGCCATTTCTCTACCTGATGTGTACGTCATAGCAGCGCGGGTACCCGAGGACCGAGAATCGATGCGGCGTCAGCACTTGCCGATCGCGCGTAGCAAGGAGGACATACGTTGAGTACCATCACCGAGTCGGTCGACGTGCAGGTGCCCATTTCCAGGGCCTACAACCAATGGACGCAGTTCGAGACCTTCCCGTCGTTCATGGAGGGTGTCGAGGAGATCCGGCAACTCGACGACACACATACTCATTGGGTGACGAAGATCGGTGGAGTCACCCGCGAGTTCAACGCCACCATCACCGAACAACACCCCGACGAACGGGTGGCATGGAAGGCGGACGACGGTCCCACCCACGCCGGTGTGATCACCTTCCACCGCCTGGACGACAGCACCACCCGCGTAACGGCCCAGATGGACATCGATCCGGACGGCTTTGTTGAGAAGGTGGCCGACAAGCTCGGCATCCTGAACAGTCGCGTCAAGGGCGACCTGCAGCGCTTCAAGGAGTTCATCGAGCAGCATGGCCAGGAAACCGGTGAGTGGCGGGGCGACGTTGACCGGCCCTGACCGGCAGGGTGACTGTCGCAGGTATTCGTTTCACGTCGCCTGTCCGATGACCCGAAACGGAGAGACGGCGACGACGCACGGGTGACCGTGGAGCGGCGGCCGTCGGCCGTGTGGATTGGCCTGTCCGGCTGAGCAGGCACCAGACACGTCCGGCGGCGCTGTCGCACCCGGGGCGGCTTAGTGGTCGGCGGCGGAAGTCCGCCGATACCCCTGGAGGACTTCCGCCGCCGACCACTTAATCGGGCTGGTCGGAGGGTTTGGTGTGGCGGCCCACCAGGAGCGCGATGTCGTCGTTGGCGGGGCTGGTGCCGACCATGGTTGCCATGATGCGTGCGCAGACCACCTCCGGTCGGTCTGGCCGAACGGTCGCCCGCAGCTGCTCCAGGCGGCTGTCGAGGTCCATGCCGCGGCGTTCCACCAGGCCGTCGGTGTAGAAGGCGAACAGCATATCGGGTGGCAGGTCGAGGGTGGCGCTTCGACGTCCTGTCACGGCCAGGTGGTGTCCGATGGGTGGGCCCAGCGGTGCGGTGGCGAACTCGGCGTCCTTGCCCGGCTGCGCGATGATCGGCGGCAGGTGGCCGGCGAGGGCCATGTCCATGCGGTAGGAGGTTGTGTGGATGACCGCATAAGCGACCGTGGCCATGGTGTTGTGCTCGAAGTGGCTGGCCTTACGGTCGAGTTTGCCGAGTACCACGCCTGGGTCGGCGAACTCCAATGCGTAGGCGCGTAGCGCGCTGCGTAGCCGTCCCATGACCGTCGCGGCGCGGAGGCCGCTGCCGACCACATCGCCGATCACCAAGCCGATGCGGTGGTCGGGTAGTGGGAACACGTCATACCAGTCACCACCTACGCCGCTGTCAGCGCCGGACACGTAGCGAGCGGCCAGCTCCCAGCTTGTCGTGGATGGCAGCTGCGCGGGCAGGAGACTGCCCACCAGCATGGCGGCCGCCGTCTGCTCGGAACGGGCCTGGTGCATGTGCGCTGTCGTCGCGACCCGATCGGCAACTAGTTGCAGCAACTCGATCTCGTCGTCGGTGAACCGTCGGGGCGAGGTGCTGCCCACATGTATCACGCCCACCAGTTCACCCTGCGCCACCATCGGTACACCGAGCAGCACGCGCAGGCCATGCTCCCACAGGAGCGGGTTGACCACTGTGGACTCGTCGACGCGCTGTATCTGCACCGGCGTCAGTTGCTGGGCCACCCGGCCAGCGAAGCCGACGCCGATCGGTATCCGTACGCCCTGGAAGACCTCCTCGTCCAGACCGGCGGACGCTTTGGCCAGCAGCTGTCCGCCGCTGGAGTCGACGAGCAGGATGGTGGCGGTGTCGACGTGGAACAGATCGCGTACGCTCCGCAGCAGGACTTCATGGACCTTTTCGACGTCCAGTTCCATCAGCGCATTGTCAGTGACCGTTTTCAATACGCGTAGCCGCATCTCCCCGTGCGCGTCGTCGATCACCCGTCACCTCCAACACTGAAACTGGCACACCGCAGTGAACAGCACATTTATGATGGACGCCACCATTTGACGCGGAGAATCGAGGTGCGAACTCTCACAGGCGGTTGCGCAGAACAAGGACTGCCGCAGGCGCGTCCACAGCCAGGGAACTGATCGGTTCCAGCTGTGCCTTGGTAGCCGAGGTCGCAGATGGTGTCAGTGTGGGTGAGGAGTTGGTCGAACCCAGCGTCGAACCCAGCGGTGGTGGACGCGGTCGGTCTCGGGTTCTGCTGGGCACGGGTGGCGTACGGCGAGCAGTTGGCCGGACAGGTCGGAGAGGACCTGCGCGGGCAGGCCGGCAGGACTTGCCCACAGACCAACGCCCTGAACGGGGCTTTCCCGTGTGTCGACGGCCCCAAGCTACTCGTGGGACACCGTCTACTCGTCGATCGGGTTCGCGAGCGCGTCGTCGACGGTGGGACAGATGGCGAGTACGTCGTCCAGGCCGGTCAGGTTCAGCGTGCGCAGGATGGTCCTGTCTGTCGCGACAACTCGCAAAGTGGTGAGCGGTTCAGCCTTCTCGCCCGCGACGATGAGCTCGTTGAGACCGGCGGACGCCAGGAAACTCACCTTAGTGAGGTCGACGATCAGCAGGGATGGCGACTCCTTCAGCTCCGTGGCAATCGACTCACCCAGCATCGGCGCGTTGGACAGATCGATCTCGCCCGCGACGTGCACTATCGCGGCACTTCCGTCGCGTTCGACACGAATGACCTGCGGCGTTTCGTCGGAAAGAGAATCTCCCTTGCTGTTCTCGCTCGGGTCCTGGTTCACCAGCCGCCTCCTTAACCGCAATGACGATGCACGCGGCCGCATGACGCTCTCTCGGTTGACGCCTCGATCGAGACTCGTCTGGGAGCTCATCAGATCTTGATGGATCTGACCGACACTACCGGACCGGATGCTGAACGGTACCAAGGGAGCGTGTCCGTTCGTTCGTTGGAGGTCGTTCCGGTGAGTTCGGGGACTCTGCGCACGTGGAGAGCCGGGAGATGGACGTACTTCTCGGGTGCTGGGGAAGGTTCGCCTTTTCGCCAGGACTATCGGCGCATCCACGCGGTGCGCGCCGTCGGGCGAGCCGTGTCGAACGATCTGGTCTCCAGTTGATGTGTGACTGGGCCTTACAGCCCTGCCGCCCCTCGCGGCCCGGTACACCGCGCTCGGACCTGGTGGACCTGGTATTCGCCGCCGACGCGCGGGAGAAAGTGTTGGCGACATCGGCCACAACTCGACCGGCGAGAGCGGGGAGATCTGGCCTGGATGATCGACTGCCGCTCGAGAATGTTCGTCGTTGGACCCGTGGCCGACTACGACAGTCTCCCTCATCGCCGCGGGTCTCCCCCCTTCTTGCGGCCAACTCGGCCACGGGAGAGACGACGTCGGGTGCGGTCAGAGCCGAAGGAGTGCGCGGATGGTCGTGCCGTGCGGGCTCGTGTGGGTGCGGACGAGGTCGGCGAGCATGTGGACCAGCAGCAGGCCGCGTCCGCCCTGCCCTTCCAACGCTGGGTGGCGGCCGGCGAGCGGGTCTGTGATGCACCCTGTGTCGCGTACCTCGCAGATCAGGTGCCCGTGGTCGTGCCAGACGCGCAGACGGCATCCACCGTCGGTGTGTACGAGGCTGTTGGTGACCAACTCCGTGACGATGAGCTGTAGGTTGGGTATCTGCTCGTCACCGAGGCCGAGGTGGCGCGCCCGCTCTGCGGCGAACTGGCGGGCGGCACCGACGTCGATGACGCTGGTGACCGCTAGGCCGTCTGCGTCGACCACCGCATCCTGAAGCGGCTGATTATAGCGGTCGAGGACCACATCCGGCGCGTACCACGGGCTGGCGCGGCGCTGGTCGGCCGACCACAACAGCGGATGGGTCGCATGGGCATCCGCGAGGGCCCGGTCATCCAGGCGCTTGGTGTCGTACGGGCAGACGATGGTGACATCCCTGCCGGCGAACGCGTTGTTGATCAACGCCTCGTGCTGCACGCAAGCTGGGTACTCGAGGTCCGTGCGGCCGGCCCAGACCGGCTCGCCGATGATCCGGACGTGCACCCCGGTGTGCCTGTCCGCGAAGCGCCGGAGCACGCCGGGGATGATGCGCCCGGGGTTGCGGCCCGCGACCGTCATGTCGACCATCTCCACCCCGTCCGCCGCGCCATTCAACGCCGCGCGCAGTACCCGCAGCCGCTCGCCGGGAACCGCTACCGCTACCGGTTGGCCCAGCGTGAGACCGTCGGTGACGAACGGCACGAGTGTGGCGAGGTACTCGTCGTCGGAGCCGTAGAACAGGGCCGGATGCACGAACGAGTTCGGCACCTGGTTCACGGCGCTGCCCGTTTCGGCTCGGTTCACGTGACGTCCTTCACCCGCATGTTCGCGACATCCACCGCCGCCACCAGCAGGCGCTCCTGACCATCCGGTGACCTGGGGCCTCTGTGTTCGGCGACCGGATCCTGCTTGTGGTCGATGAGAGTCAGTCGGCTACGTCGAGCACAAGCAGGACCGTTGTCAGTACCGTACAGCCTGATGTGCGGGGATCGCGCTGCCAGTTCCAATCCCGACTGATCGACCGCTAGTCCGGCGGCAATGTGGGCGAGTGCCGTGCTGTCGGCGAGACCGGAGAACTCCTCGGTGACACGGTGCAGCAGTCGGATGGCGGCGTCGGCTCCGTCTTTATCTGCAGTGGCCAGCAGTTGCCAGCCCACGATGTTGGTGATCGCGTCTGGACCGGCGAGGCTACAGTGAGGTGATCTCACCAAGCTGATCTTCGCGACACGGGCGTTTCGCCCATATGGGACGATGCTGGATATGGCGTGGAGTCCCCGGTAGATGAGTTCTCACCACAAGATCCATCTGTCCAGAGGACTCCACGTGATTGCCTATCCTGCCATGCTTGACGTTCCCCGCGAGTTGGTCACCTACGTGTCCTGGCTGTTGGCCGGCGAGCGCCAGGCTCGGGGAACCCGCGGCAACAACAGGGTGCTCAGCTGCGGGAAGCAGGCGTTGTTCGTGCTGGTGTGGTTCCGCAAGCGCGAGGACATCACGGTGCTGGGCGCCGGATTCGGGATCAGCCGAGCCACCGCCTACCGCTACCACGACGAGGCCATCCGGGTGCTCGCCGCCCAGGCACCGGACCTGCACGAAGCACTGGAACAGGCCAAAAGGACGGCCTGGCCTACGTGATCCTGGACGGCAAGGTGTTCTCCGCCGACCGCTGCCTGGAGAAGACCATCAGCGTCAAGGGCGACCCCATTGACTGATCCCGTTGTCCTCAACAAAAGTGCGGAGTTTGCTGGCCCGGCCGTAGACCTCGTCACCGGCGATCCACGGCGGGATCGACTGATCGGCGATCATGTCGGCGAGAATGTCCTGCGCCAACTGCGATTTGGTCTTGAACTCCACCTCCGGGCCGATGCCCAGCGCGCTGCGATGTTCGACGTCGGCGAGTTGCTCTACCGGCACATAGATGCGGGCCCCGACCAGCGCGTGCCCACCCGGAGTCGCATACGAGCAGTACACCGTGTTCACGCCGTTGGCGACCCGACCCGCACGGCCCATGTACTGCCGCTTGGTGCCCGCAGTCGATCCGCCCTGCTTCTCCTGACCGGACTCATCCAACGCCCCCACCCGCAACGGCTGATCCTCAAAGGTCTCGACCACGAACCGCCGCACCACCCCCTGAGCCCGATCGTGGTCCCACACCGCATCATTGAGCAGCCGCTGGGTCCGATCCGGCGTCCGGTCCCCGACGTGCTCGGCGAGGGTCCACCCGTTCTTCCGCGGCAGATCACTCATCAACCCACACAGATACTTCCCGGCCTGCTCAAACGGGTTCGACCGGGCGAAACACGGCCTCAACCGACGATGCAACCTGTCCAGGTTCGCCACCGCCCGCACACCCTCTACCATGACAGCCGCAGCCGCCTCACGATCTTCCTGCTTCACACCATGATCATCGCGAGGCGGCTGCTCTCATGATCAACAGGGGTCGCTCACCAACCCTGACCAGCCAAGATCACCAAAGTGCGGCTGCCGTACTACTACTAGTACGCCCGCGGCCTGATCCGGCGCGTCGAAAAGGTCGAAGTGCCCACCGTTGTCGCCGTCTTCCCCGCCGACCTCACCCAGCCCCCGCGCTCCTGGGCCGAACGCACCTACAACATCACCCGGTACACGTCGATGCCACGCGGTGGACACTTCGCCGCCCACGAAGAGCCCGAACTGCTCACCGACGACATCACCGAGTTCTTCCGCCAACTGCGCTGAGACCGACCCTGCAGCAGTCGGAGCGGCTCCGCGGACGTCATGTCTGCGGAGCCTCGCCGTTTGTCGCAGGCGTGTCGGCGGGAGTGCGAGCGGCAGGTCCCGGGCCGTGACGTCGAGCTGTCGCCACCGGTCCAGGACCCGCCGGAGTTTGGTCACCGGGAGAGGCTGGCGGCCACGTCCGCCCGGGCCGAGCGACGGACGGGGACCACGTGACCACGCCGGTGGGCCAGCCACATGAGCACGCCGGTGGCCAGCACGCCGAACACCACCGCGTAGATACTGCCCTCCGGTCCGAAGTCGCCGCCCGTGACCAGCGCGGGACCCGACATCGTCGCGTCCAGCAGGCCCTGGGCGGTGTTGCTGCCGGACACCTCGGTGCTGAAGATGGCGCTCGCGGCGATGTTCCAGCCGAAGTGCAGACCGATCGGCACCCACAGCTTGCGGGTGGCGATGTACGCGGCGGTCAGCATCCCACCTGCCTCGATGGCGATAGCGATGGCACCCCACAGGGTGGCGTTTGCGTTGAGCAGGTGGATCAGGCCGAACAGCGAGCCGGTCAGCGCGAGCGCGATCCAGGTTCCGGTCCAGCGCTCGACGTTCCGGAACAGGACACCGCGGAAGACCAGCTCCTCGGTCACGGCGGCACCCGCCATGATACCGAGCAGGGCGACGGCGCTCGCCGGCGTGCCCAGGCCGTTGATCGTGTAGTCACCGAAGAAGGCGATGTTCGCGATGACTGCCCCGAACAGCGCGATGCCGAGCAGGGCGCCCCAGCTGATTCCGGCACCTGCTCCCTTCAGCGAAACCTCGACGGGGGCCCGGTGCTCGGTTCGCCGCACCACCCAGCCGTAGACCAGGACCGCGACGACGGCCGTCAGCAGGCCGGCGACGAGCGCCAACCAGGGGTTGTCCTTCACCGCAGCCGTGCCCAGATTGCCAAGGATCCAGACCGCCGCAACCGCCAAGAGCTGCCATACCAGACGCACGATGACTCCTTTGTGAGAAGCCGCGGCGGGAGCGCCGCGGACTACGTCGACAAAATGAATTGCCCGTCCGGAATCATCACCGCACGGTTGACACTCGCAGGCAGCGCGTTCGGCAGAACTCGCCGGCAGCACTCCTCACAACCTGGATACCAGCCCCGGACCCATCCCGTTCCAGAGTGCGACCGGCGCGTGACTGCAGCTTGAACGTGACGGATTATCAGCACTATCCGCAACTATATGGGAGCGCTCCCGAAGATGTTCACAACACTTTGTTCAGCTCGTGAGAGGTGAACCTGAACACGCTCTTCACCACTTGACTCGGGATCGACACCGCACGCGTTGCATGTGGGGTACCGAAGAATCCCACAGTCGTCATATTCTCAGCGTCCCTCCAGAAGAGCATTGTTCTGGTCATGTGCCGGACTGGTTTGCGTTGGGGTCCCTGCCGTCAGCCGGCGGGGAAGTAGTGGCCGTTGTCCAGATCGGCGAGGAGGCTGGGCTGGCCGGGTTCCCAGCCGAGGGTCCGGCGGGTGATGAGGTTGGACGTCGGGTAGCTCTGCGTGGCTACGTTCGCGAGGAACCCGAAATATCCCGGCAGCATCAGTTCGTCCAGGGGCACGCTCACGGCGGGCAGACCCAGGCGGCTACCGATGGCCTCGGCGATCTCGCGGAACGGAATGCCCCCGTCCTCAACTGCGTGCCAGTAGTTGCCGGCAGGGCCCTTCTCCAGCGCCATGCGGAACAAGGCGGCCCCATCGCGGACGTGCACGGCGTTCCACAGGTTCGCGCCGTCTCCGGGGTAACCGGCGAAGCCCTTCTCCTTCGCCAGGGCGATCAGCGCGGGAAGGAAGCCGGCACGATCGGTCGTGCTGTGCGCGATATTGGCAATGCGCACGACCGAAGACCGCACTCCCCGCTCGGCGAGGCCGATGACGGCGGTCTCCACGACGTTACGAGCCCGCAGGGTGCCCTTGTGCTCATCACCGACGGGAAGGGCCGGGTCCTCCTCGGTGGCCGGCCGGCCCAGGTCCCGCCCGGTCCCGGGCGAGCCGATGCTTCCCGCCGCGACGAACGGCTTCCCGGTTCCCGCGAGCGCCTCGCCGTACGCGAGCATGATCGGGAGCTCCGCGGCGGCCACGGCGTCGATCCCGCCGGACGGAAGCAGGTCCTGCCTGTGCGCGACGTGGATGACGCCGTCCGAGTCTGCCGCCGCCTCTTTGAGTCCGTCGAGGTCCTGGAGGTCGCCGCGGCGGACCTTCGCACCGAGCGCGGAGAGCGCCGCCGCGGCTGTGTCCGACCGGGCCAGGCCGGTGACCTCGTGCCCGGCGGTGACGAGCTCGGGAATGATGTACGAACCGGAATGGCCGGTCCCGCCAGTGACGAAGACGCGCACGCGACTGCTCCTTGTGAGTGATGCGGCGGAGGAATTGGTGGTGTGGGGTGCGCTCAGGCGGGGAAGTCGACGCCGAGGGCGACGTCGAAGGTTCCCGCGCCGTGGCGGGCCAGGCCCATCAGCAGCGGCCCGACCCCTTCCAGCCAGCGAGCCATCTCCAGGCCGCCGACGTCGAGGGGACGCAGTCCGAGGCTCTCGATGAACACCGACACGCTCGCCTTGGCGCCCGCGTCATCTCCGGCGAAGAACACGTCCAACGGACGCTCCTGGACCAGGACGTGGCCGAAGACGGTGTTGAACGCCTTCACGACGTACGCGCTCGCCGGGGCCGCCTTGGCGATCTCCTGCGCACCGGAGGTGCCCTCAGGAGTGAGCAGCCCGGTGGCGTCGGCGTTGAAGGTGTTGGAGATGTCGATGATGATCTTGCCGGCCAGTGCATCCCCGTACCGGGCGACGACCGGCACGGCGCTGGTGTACGGCACGGCGAGGACGACGATGTCGCCGACAGGGACCGTGCCGAAGGTTCCCGCCGCGGCCCCGGTGCCGAGTTCGGCGGCCAGGCCCTTGGCCTTGGCCGGGTCGCGGCCGATGAGTTCGATGGAGTTGCCGCCCGCGACCGCGCGTGCGGCGATGGCGTGGGCCATGCCCCCGAGGCCGATGAAACTGATGCTGCTCATGGTGAGTGCTCTCTTCTTTGGGGGGTCGTTCCTCAGGTGGTCGTTCTTCGGTGGTCACAACCGGCCGGTACGCTCGATCACCTGGCCGGCGAAGTCGAGCAGCTGGTCAAGGCTGGTGAACATCGCGAAGGCATCGAAGTACGCCTCATCAACACCGGACTCGGCGTACCGCTGCAACTGGTCCGCGACCGAGTCGACGGACGTGCCCGGCTCGAGGTTGATCCGCATGGCCGTCTTCAGTGCGTCGGGATCGCGGCCGGCGTCCTCTGCCGCTCGACGCGCGATCGACCACAGGCGGTCGGCGCCCTCGTCCTGACTGTTGATCGACGCGGCGGGCGCCGGCCCGTCGACCCCGAGCCAGCCGACCCCACTGCGGCCGACTCGACGCATCGCGGCCTCGCTGGCACCGCCGATCCAGATGGGTGGCCCACCCGCCTGGACCGGACGCAGGTCGGCGTGGACCGGTGGCATGATGAAGAACTCGCTGTCCCAGGACACGGGATTGGTCGTCCACCACGCGTGCAGGAACGCCAGCAGGTCATCGAGCATCTTGCCGCGCCGCTGCCAGTCCGCGTTGCGGGCGACGTCGTACTCCTGCTTCATCCACCCCAACCCCACACCAACACCGAGGCGGCCGTCGCTGAGCACGTCGAGCGTGGTCAGCAGCCGGGCCAGGTGCGGCGGCTCGTAGTAGAACGTGCTGAGCGTGCTGGTGTTCAGGCGCATCCGGCTGGTCGCCGCCGCGGCGACGGTCAACAGCAGCATCGGATCGAGAGAGCGGGTCATCTGCGGCCCTCGGGCCAGATAACTGCTGCCCACATCAACCGGCGTGACCAGGCGATCGCCGACCCACAGGGTGTCGTAGCCAAGGTCCTCGAGTCCACGGCAGAACGCGCTCAGGCCCGGGGCGCCGCTGACGGCGGGCCCGACAAGGGGAATCACGAAACCGAGCTTCATTGCGAGAATCTCCTCGGGCAGGATTGTTCGCCAACATTGATATCCGACGTCAGCGAGTCGGTGATCCATCAACCATCGTCAGGGCGTCGACTGCTCGGACTCAGCCGGTGAATTCGTTGACGCCGAGGGCGAAGTCCCAGTGGCCAACTCCGTTGCCGGCGAGGCCCATGGTGACCACGCCCATTCCTTCCAGCCAGTGCGCCATTCTCAGGCCGCCGACGTCCAGCGGGCGCAGCCCGAGGCTCTCGATGAATGCCGCCACGTCCGCCTTGGCCCGCGCATCGTCGCCGGCGAAGAATACGTTGGGCTTACCGTTCTCCAGGACGTCACGGAAGATGGTGTTGAAGGCCTTGAACACGCTGGCGCTGGCCGGGGCGATCTCGGCGACTTCCTGTGCGATCGAGGTCTCCTCGCTGTGGGCGAGTCCGTCGAACGTGGCGTTGAAGGGGTTGCTGATGTCGACGATGATCTTGCCCGTGAGGGCGTCCCCGTACTCGGCGACGACCGGAACGACACTGTCGTACAACAGGGCCGTGATGACGATGTCCCCGGCCGGGACGGCGCCCCACTTACCTGTCGTGGTGCCGCCGCCCAGAATCTTGGCCAGGTCATCGGCCTTGGCCTGATCGCGTCCCATGACCTCGACGGTGTTGCCGCCCGCCACCGCGAGCGTGCCGATCGTGCGGGCCATGTTCCCCGCACCAATGAAGGTGATGCTGCTCACGAGCTGTGCCTCTTTCTGTTCTCGAGGCGCCTGTTCTTCAGGCACCGCTCTGACTCGTTCGTGTTTGGTTCAGATGGCGGTGGTGCCGCCGTCGGCGACCAGTTCCAGGCCGTTGACGTAGCTGGAGTCGTCGGAGGCGAGGAACAGGGCGACCGTGGCGATCTCTTCGGGGCGGCCCATCTGTCCGCGGGGGATGAGGGACTCGAAGGCGGCTTTTGTCGCCTCGTCGAACAGTTCTTCCTGTTTGGCGGTGGCGACCTGGCCGGGGGTCAGGACGTTGACCCGGATCTTGCGGTCGCGTAGTTCGTTGAGCCAGACGCGGGCCCAGGTCTGCTGGACGGCTTTGCTTCCCGCGTAGAGGCTCCAGCCGGGGAAGGCGCCGAGAGAGGCGTTGGATCCGGTCATGAAGATCGAGCCGTTGTCGTTGATCAGCGGCAGTGCCTTCTGCACGGTGAACAGGGTGCCGCGCGCGTTGAGCCAGAAGGCGCGGTCGAACTGTTCCTCGGTGATCTCGCCGAGGACGGCGGGTTCGCCCATCCCGGCGCTGGCCCACAGCACGTCGATCGAGCCCTTTTCCCGCTTGACGGTGTCGTACAAGCGGTCCAGGTCGTCCAGGTCGGCCGCGTCACCCTGGACGGCGGTGACGTTGCGGCCGATCAGCTTGACGGCGTCGTCCAGTGCTTCCTGCCGCCGGGCCTGGATGAAGACGTGCGCTCCTTCCTCGACGAACAGCGTGGCGCCGGCCAGTGCCATGCCGGTGGATCCGCCGGTGATCACCGCGACCTTGCCATCGAGCTTTCCCACGATCACACCTTTGAATTGTCAGGTTTCCGAAACAGGAACGGAAGAGGCCCAATTCTTGATGTGCTCATCCTGGTTTGGGCCCTGCTATCAAATACCGATCCCGAATTCTTGTACCGAATTCTCTCGGCCCCACGAACGATGCCACCGGCCTGAGCGGATGTCCAAGACCTGTTTCAGCCGCGGTGATACCCTCAAGGCATTGCCGGACCGGGAGGCCCCATGGATCTGGACCTGCGCAAGCTGCGCTACTTCGTCGCCGTCGCCGACAGGCTGCACTTCGGCCGCGCCGCCGATGAGCTGCACATCGCGCAGCCGGCGCTCAGCCGCCAGATCCGCGCGCTGGAACAGGATCTCGGCGCCTCCCTGTTCACCAGGGACAGCCACGGCGTGACGCTGACTGACGCGGGCCGACAGCTGCTGGCCGACGCCGGTCCGCTGCTCGCCTCCGCGCACGCGGTCCGGCGCCGGGTGTCCGTGGCAGCCCGCGGCGGCCAGCGGCTGGTGGTCGGCTTCCGAGCCGGCATCCCGGTCATCCCGGCGACGCGGGTGTTCGAGGCCCAGCATCCGGACGTAGTCGTGGACGTACAGCGAATGGAATGGGACGACCAGGCCCCGATGCTGCTCGACGGCCGCGTCGACGTCGGCTACGTGCGGCTGCCCATCGACGAGACCGGCCTGCGCCTGACTCCGCTCTACACCGAGCCCCTCATGGTGGTGCTGCCCGCCGATCACCGACTGGCCGGCAAGGAGGAGGTCACCGAGGCCGACCTGGCCGGCGAGCCGCTGATCTGGCATGCCGACCCGAGCACGCAGCCCACCAGGCGCCCGCACCCCGACTCCGGGCTCCGGGTGCGCGGAATGGAGGAGACGCTCGAGCACGTCGCGGCCGGCCGGGGCATCTCGTTCGTGGGGCGCTCGGCGACCGTGTTCTACTCACGCCCGGACATCAGCTACGTGCCCGTCCCGGACCTGACGCCCGACCAGGTATTCGTCGCGATGGCGGCGTCGCGCACCTCGCCGCTGGCCGACGACTTCTTCGCCGCGGCTCAAGCGACGGCCGAGATCACGGCAGAATGCGGGAACTATGAAATGTGGCAGCTTGTGACCGACGCCGCTTCAAAGCGCGGTTGAGCAGCTCGGCTGACAACAACCAGACCCGACCTCCAGTACCCGCTTGCCCTGTTCGATCCTGGCCTGATGCAACGTTCTGGCTTGTCTTGTTGACCGCACTACTGGCGTGTCGTCCCCCGAGCGCACGGTGATGGCGCTGACGCCGATGTCCTCTTGCTCGACCGTGAGGAGCGGCATGATGGCACTGGACGTAGAGGATGGATGCGGCGGTCGTTCTGTCGCGGTTCGTTGTCGCGCGCGCAGCGGCTCGGTTCGGCCAACTGGCGCGGTGGATCTGCCGTGGGTCGTGCTCGACGGCACGGGCGTGGCGATCGAACCGGTCCGTGACTTCCTGCATGAGCTTCTGGCGTGCGGGAACGGGGCGTCGTCGTGATCGCCCTGGAGTGCCTTCCACTGGTCGTACGTCGACGGTGGCCGGCCGTCTGCCTGGCCCTGGTGATTCAGCGTTCTTTCAGGTGAAGGAACGCTCGTGTCGGAGGCGCGGTGTCGAACTCGTCATGAGCGCGATGCGATCCACGACCCGCACGCCGACCTTGTCTTCCAGGAGGCGCCGTCGGCGATGCCCAGGTCCGCGTGCGCTTCGTCGAACGGCGGTAGACGACATCTCGTCGGTTGGGTGCGCGCGACTTTGTGTCGGGAGTGATCAGGTAGGTACCCCGCGTCACATGTGTGCCTGCTCGAAGTCTCATGTCGGAACGCATTCGGTGACGACTGTCGGGGTGAGATGTGGGAGTTGGGGACGAGAGCACGCGGCAGGTTCAGGCGGTCGTAGCATGTGATCTTGGTGTTCGGTGGGGAAGGATTCCCTGTCGTGCGCAGGATGTTGACGTTGGCCGATCGGGAGGAGATCTCCCGTGGTCTGGTGGAGTTTGTTGGAATACAGGGACATCGCCGCTCGGATCGGTCGTGACGCCTCTGTGGTGTCGCGTGAGGTGGCCCGTCATGGCGGTCGGGACGATTATCGGGCTGTGTCGGCCGAGGCCGCGGCGGTGGTGGGTCGGTCACGGCCGTAGGTGATGGCGGTCGACCGGTCCGCTCGTGTGCGGGCGCGGGTGTGGTCGTTGTTGCGTCAGGGCTGGTCACCTGCGTCGATCGCGGGCTGGTTGCGCGTGAGCATCGGTCCGGGGACCCTTGTCGGGTGAGTCACGAGGCGATCTACCAGTGGGTCTACGCCCAACCGGTCGCGACCCTGCGCCGGGAGTTGATCGCCTTGCGCACCGGACGAACCCGACGGACCGGTCCGCGCCCGGCTCCGGCACCGCGGATCCGTGAGCCCCGCTATCTCGATGAACGCCCCGACGAACGTCGCCGGCCGCGCGGTGCCTGCTTGGTGAGCGGCGGCATTCGTCGGCACCGGAGAAGTCGCCTTGGTAGCGCGCGACGAGGGCCAACTCGCGTACGGCTTCGGTCAGCATGGCTGGCAGCCCGGACTGTTCCGTGATCTCGACGGCCTTGGTGAACGCCGGCACCGCGACGGCGTAACGCTGGGTGGCTCCGTGCAACCAGCCCCAGTCGAGTTCCCAGTCTGTGAGCGCGCGACGGGTATTGGGCAGTTGGCGAGGTTTGACGACACGGTGCGCGGGACTGTCATTCTGGTCGATGAGTCCGTCGGCGATGGCGCGGTTGTAGATAGCGCGGGCCGCTGCGACCACGTGTTCACCGGCGTGGCGGCCGTGGCGGGTGGTACGTCCACTTCTGGCTGGGGGCGTTGGTTTGCCGGTCCGGTCATGTGCGCGGCATATGCGCATGGTCCTGTTTGTACGGTTTCGCGCGAGGGCGATTGTGCGGACGAGAACAGCACCCGATGGAGTTCGCCGATGTCCGGCGCGACGTCGGAGAGATCCGGTAGAACGAGGTGGCTGCATCGACCACTGCCACTGGAAGGCAACACCGTGCGCCACTACTTTGCTGTTGCCGTGATCGCGCTCCTGCTGGCCGGCTGCTCAACCACCCCGCGGGATGACGACGGCGGCGCCGGGCAACCGGGGTCGACGACGCCCACCACTGGCCAGTCCGGCGCGGGCGGCCAATCCCACGCTGGCGATTACGTCGCGCTGGAACTGGGCGACACGGCCGAGTTGAGCGCTAAGGCCGATGGCACCGAACCCGCGACGTGGACCATCGAGAGGATCGAGGTCGACCCGCAGTGCGATGGGCAGGACGGGCCGCGGGATTCGGGGCATGTTCTCCTGCTGCACGTCCGGGCCGACAGCGGTCCGGACAAAGACGCCGCAGAGCTGATCCCCGGCGCGTTTGAGGCCGCGTCGTTCGCCGAATCGGGCGAGAACGGCGAGTCGAGCCCGGCGTCGCCTTGGTTGTGCACTTCTTCAGGGCCTGGCAACCAACCTCTTCCGGTGCCGTACCAGTTGAACCAGGAGCTCATCGGCACGGTCGCACTGGTCGTGCCGGAGGCGAACGGCACGCTGATCCAGACCAACCCGGTGACGAAGGGCGAAGGCTGGCAGTGGTCGTACCCGGCGAATTGATGACACCACCACACCCCGCTGCTCCATGCGGGGACGCCCTGCCGGGTTCACCATTCCCTTGGCGTGGCTGAGCACGTCCCGGCTGTTGATCGCCCGGCGCAGCCGCTGAGTGCGCAGGTTCGCCCGTTCGGCGCTGTGGTGCAGGCCACCGCCAGGGACGTGCGGGCTCAGCAGCACCGCGGTCAGCCTTCGAAGCCGCACGTGAACTGAGTACGTCCGCAGTGGACGGTGGGGAACCCGTCGTCTGGTCGGACCTGACCGAGTGGTGCCCGATCCCGACGGGAGCATGACCATGGCCGACTTGCAGAACCACGCGGGAGGCTGGCGGCCGTCCATCGGAGGGGCGTCCTACCCGAGGTCTTGTCCGGCCGACGTCCCGTACCACCGTGGGGAACTTCGCCGATTCGGGTCCGGAGGACGTCGACCTGGCGGTGCGTGTCGCACTGTCCGCGCAACCCGAGTGGGGTGGTCGTTCGCCGGTCGGTCGCGGTGCCGTTCTCGCTGCGGCCGCGGATCTGTTGCGTGACCGTGCGGCTGAGATCGGCGGCGAGCTGTCCCGCGAGGTGGGCAAGCCGATACCGGAGGCGGACGGTGAGGTGCGCAGGGCCGCCGACGTGTTCGACTACGTGGCCTCCCTTGGCAAGCAGCCCACCGGGTGCACGTTCGCGTCGCCGCTGGCGGCCGCGGAGCTGTCGACGGTGCGCAGGCCGCTCGGAGCGGTCGCGGCGATCACCCCGTTCAACTTCCCGGCCTTCGTGGCCGCGTTCAAGATCGCGTCCGGGCTGCTGGCCGGGAACGCGGTCATCTGGAAGCCGACCCCGCTCACCGGGATCAGGGTCACCCAGGCGCTGCTCGATGCGGGTCTGCCGGAGGCGTCCTGGGTTATCTGACCGGAGAACGGGCGGAGATCGGCGAACGGCTGGTCGCGCATCCGGACGTCGCCGCGGTTTCCTTCACCGGATCGACCGCAGTCGGACGGCAGGTCGACATTGCCGCCGCACGCTACGGAAAGCCTTGCCAGGTGGAGAAGGGTGGTCACAACCCGCTCGTGGTGCTCGCCGATGCCGACCTGGACCGGGCGGCTGCCGCGGTCGTGGACGGCGCCTTCGGCGGAACAGGGCAGAAGTGCACCTCCACCGCGAAGGTGCTCGTCGAGGCCTCGGTCGCCGACGAGCTGACCTCGTTGGTGCTCCGGCGTACGAGCGAGATCGTCACCGGACCGCCGGACGCGCCCGAGACGACCATGGGGCCGCTGGTGTCCGCGCAAGCCCGGGACAGCGTGCGTGCTGCCATCGAACGCGCGGTCGCCGGCGGAGCCGAGGTCGCCGCTGGTGGCGGCATCCCGGCGGGTGACGCGTTCGCCCACGGCTACTACCTCCAGCCCACGGTGCTCACCGGGGTCACGCCCGACATGCCCATCGCCACCGAAGAGGTCTTCGGGCCTACGGTGGCGATCGTGCCGGTGCAGAGCCGGGAACAGGCGCTGACGCTCGCGACCGGCACCGGGTATGGGCTGAGCGCTGGGATCTACACCGCGAGCCTGGCTTGGGCCAGGCGGTTCACGGCCACCGTTCGGGCGGGGATGCTCAACGTCACCTGCCCACCACCGGCGTCGAACCCCACGCCCCGTTCGGCGGTGTCAAGGATTCCGGGAGCGGACCGCGTGAGCTGGGGCCCGAAGCGCTCGCGTTCTACACCGAACAGTCCACTGTGGTCGTCGATCCCGGAATGGCGGCGTGAGGCGTGGATCTCGGGTTGCGCGACCGCGTGTACATCGTTACCGGCGGGACACAGGGGCTCGGTTACGCGACCGTGCGGACGCTGCTAACGGAGGGTGCGCGTCGCGATGTGCGGGCGCGACCCGGAGCGGCTCGCCCGGCACGGCGGCGAGTTGCTCGCGGTTCGCGCCGATGTCACGCGCAGCGCGGATGAGACCTTAAAAACTCAAGGTGCGCCAAGAACGCGGAAGGGAAGCGATATGTAGGCACGTTTTCTGAACTTGTTCTGATCGGCGCTGTATGGGTCCTCGAAGATGTGCTCGATGCCTTCGCGCTGCAGCCGGACCTTGACCAGAACCTCAATAGCGGCCTGCAGGTGCAGGACGGCGTACTTCAAGCGGTGGGGATCATCAGATTCGGCCAGACGGGAGATCGCGCTGTCGAGGAAGTCGGCCCCGTTCACAATGGGGTCGAACTCCAGGCTTCTTCATGAATCACCCCTACCTGCCGAGCCGTGCGCGTCGCTCATAGTCCACGCCTCCCTTCCGCCAGGTACAAGCGACTCAGCCCGCTCTGAAACGTCACGAACAAACTGACACTCCGCTTCTCATCATCGCTGATCCGGCGCCCAGGCCAGCAGCTGGGGGGAGCACATCCCGGATTTCTTGGCGCTGACCGAGGGGACGGCCTGGCTGCTGGACGTCAAACCCGCCGGGCGGATCAAGACCAAGGATGTCCTGCGGTTCGCGGCGGCTGAGCGAGTGGCGAGCGCGGCGGGCTGGCGCTATTCGGTTGTCGCTGGGTGGCGGCGGCAGGTGATGACGAACATCGACACGCTGTCGGCCCAGCGTCGGCCTTTGGTGGACAGGGTGGGTCTGGAACCTCTGTTGATGGATTCCGTGCGAGATCGGCCGCTGCGGTTGGCGGCCCTGGTGGAGGGCACGCCGCTGCCGGCGGTGGCCCGCGCCCATGCCATCAACCTGTTGTGGCACCGGCGTCTGACGATGGATCTGCGCCAGCCGGTGGGGGACGGCACCTGGATCTACCCGACCGGAGGCCGGTGATGGCCAGCAAACGGCAGATGTCGCGGATCGAGGACCTGGACGCAGCGGATCAGCAGCGGGTGCGGATCCGGCTGGCGCATCTGCTGGAGGCTGAGATGGGCTACCGCAGCGGCAACCCGTTGTGGGCGCAGCCGGGCGAGCCGAAGCCGGAGTACGACCCGCAGCGCACGACGCTGACCCAGCGGCGGCAGGCGAAGGTCGCCGAACTGCGTGCGTTGAACGGCCAGGACGCTCAGGCATTGGGGCTGGCGCGGGTCAGCGAGCGCACGTTGCGGCGCATGGCCGCCGAGTTGGCGGAGGGTGGCCTGGCCGGATTGAGCGATGGGCGGTGGACGCCGATTCTGCGCGGCCACCTCTCGATCGGGCCGGAGGTGGCCGAGGCGATTCACGCGGTGCATGCCGAGTCGCTGCACCGGTCGAAGATCAGCATGCGCACCAAGGAACGGATGATCTGCCAGTACGTGCGGGAGAAGTACGGGCCGGAGGTGGTCGTCCCGCACTACACCACCTTGATGAAGGTATGGAAGGAGTGGTTCGGGTCGGGCGGCGCCCGGCAGCGGTATGCGCGGTCGGCCGCCGCGGTGGAGACCGGCACGTCTCGGGTGGTGATCTCCCGTCCGGGACAGGTGGTCGTGTTGGACACTACGCCGCCGCCGGTGAAGGTCCTCGACGATGTGTTCTGCGAGCCGATCTCGGTTGATCTCACGCTGGCGTTGGACGCCTACTCGCATTCGTTGGTGGCGTTCCGGTTGACGCCGGGCACGGACTCTTCGGTCGATGTGGCGATGCTGCTGCGGGATGTGATGTTGCCGCTGCCGATGCGTCTCGGCTGGGGCCAGGACATGGAGTGGCCCTATCCGGGAGTTCCGGCTGCGGTGGTGGCCGAGTTCGCCGGCCACCCGGTGGCCGGGCGGCCGTTCTTCGCCCCGGAGACGGTGACCAGCGATCACGGCAGCGTCTACAAGAACCACCACATGGTGCAGGTCGCGCGCACCCTGGGTGTGATTGTGCTGCCAGCCCGGGTGATGCGGCCCACCGACAAGGCCGCCTGCGAGCGCGCCTTTGGCGGCTTCCGGTCCCTGCTGCTGGAGTTGCTGTTGGGCTACAGCGGTGTCGATGTCGCCGACCGCGGCCTCGACCCGGAGGGCGACGCGACCTGGACCCTGGAGGGGATGGAGCGTCTGTTGGCGACCTGGATTGTGGACCAATTTACCGACCGGCGATGCCCAGATTGTGCCTCTGACCTGCGCTGATGCTTAGCTTACATGTCCGTCACGGCGCCTGGCGCTGATCACGGTCGCCCGTTGGGGTGATCTCGCGAAGCGGTCCGGCCACCGGGTTCGGTGGCCGGACCGCAGGCTCAGACCCCGACTTGGCTCAAGTTAGTGCGCAGCTTCGGGTCGGTGGATCTGGGCGAGCGCATCGCCGCACGCCATGTCAGGCAGGATCGACGGTGCGGGTGACGACCCAGCGGTGTGGGGAGATCGGGCGGGTGCGCGTGAAGCCGTGGCTCTCGAAGGCTGCCATCGGTCCGGTATGCAGGAACGAGCCCGACAGGGTGCGGTCGTCGGTCTCCTCGGGGTAACCCTCGACCGTGCCGCCGCCGTGGCGGGCGATCTCGGCCAGCGCTCCGCCGAGCGCGGCGTCGGCGACTCCGCGGCGGCGCAGGCCCTTGCCGGTGAAGAAGCACGTGATGCGCCAGTCCGGCGGTGTGGTGAGGCCTTTCTCGTACTGGCGCCGGCTCTTGATCTCCGGCAGCTCCGCAGGCGATCCGAACTGGCACCACCCCAGGCACTGGTCGCCGTCGAACACAAGCGCGGCGTGAGTGCGGCCCTCGCGGACGCGCTGCTCCTTCTCGGCCCGGTTCAGCGCCGGGCTGCGTCCCTTGCCCACCTTGACATGGAAACCCATGCACCAGCAGCCGCCCCAGACGCCGTTGTTCGCTTCGACCAGCCGGGCGAACGCGTGCCACGTGTCCACGTCCAAGGGCCGGACGGAGAAGACGGAGGTCGTCTTGCCTGTCGATTTCGGGTCACTCACGGACACCCTCCCAGCATGGCCGTCGGGTGCGGAACACCGGCCACCGGGTCGAACCGCGCCACCCCGCGCCCCGCCACGAGGAGTGCACCGATCTGCACGCCGCCATCGGTGAATGGGGCGCGCGTCCGCTGGACCACTCGACCGGGAGCGGGCATCGCGGCGATGAAGCCCCGGTCCAAGCCGAGCCTGTCTGCCTCACCGGATTCCAGTGCCCCGCGCAGGAGCCGTCGGGTGCGGTTGAAAACAGCCTGCCTGGTGTTGGCGGTCACGATCGACGGCTTGCCGTGAACGCCCCTGGCTCCCAGCGAGGTCAGCCCGTCGAGTTCGCGCTGACGCTGGTCGGCGACGAACTTGTGCATGTGCCCGGCGGTGAGCATCCCGGGATCGTGGCCGCCGCTGGGGGCCGCGAGCTCCAGAAAGGCGCTCAGCTCCAGCCAGTCGGGCAGGGCGATCGCGGTGGGGTTGGGTTCGTGGACGCTGCGCCTGGCGGATTGCTCGTCGAAGATGGCGCGGGTGAGCCAGCGCAGGGTGTCGTCATCGAGGAGGTCCGGGCTGTGCCCGTCGGCGCGGCGGCCGGAGCAGAACACGCATCGGCTCGCGGACGGGTGGCAGGGAGCATTGTCCGGTCCATTGTGGAGACGCTTGCTACACAGGTTACGCCATCTTCGGGCGATGGACCAAGCACGAGACGTTGCTCGACCCGGACGACGTGGCGGCCGGGGCGCGTGGTGCGGTTTTCGACGCTCCACACGGACCGAATCGTGCGGTCGAGGAAGCCGGCCGACGGCTGCGGCTTTACGATTTCGATCTCTCTGGCGGGAGTATTGCTCGTACGGAAGGCAGTGCCAGGCAGATTGTGCCCGCCAGGATGCAGGTCACGGCCGAGAGTCCGATGACGCTCATGGTCGGCATGGTTTCGAGGAGGATGCCGCCGAGGGCGGCGCCGCTGGGGGAGGACACGACGAGGAGGGAGCGGCGGGCTCCGAAAACTGATCCGTGGTGGTGGGCGGGAACTCGTCGTTGGAGGACGCTGACTTCGGTCGCCACGTACGGGGCCCAGACGAAGCCGGCGACGAACAGGACGACCACCGCGAGTGGCAAGGTGTCGACGATCAGGAGCGGCAGCAGGAATGCTCCCCACAGGATCGCGCCGAGCGCGTTGACCACGCCCGGTCGCTTCCGCGCGAGCCAAGGAACGGTCACCAGCCCGACCAGGCCGCCCGCGCCGATGGCTGACCAGAGCAGGCCGTAGCCCACGGCGCCGGCCTGGAGATGGTCGAGGGAGTACAGGGGAAGCGCGGGCTCGAGTGGCCCGTAGGAGACGAAGTAGACGACGGTCAGAATGGTCATGGCGCGCAGTGCGGGATCGATGAGCAGCGGGCGGAACCCGAACCAGATCGCCCGGTGCTTTTCGGGCTCTCTGGTCTCCTCTGTCGAGGTCTTCCACTGTCCTGCGATCGTGGGCAGGTCGCGGACCAGGAGAGCGGCGAGGACGCACGCCGCCGCTGGCAGGAGGAGCGACCAGGTGCCGGCCAGGGCAACGAAGGCACCCGCCAACGCAGGGCCGACGAGGTAAGGGAACTGATCTCCCATCGACAGCAGACCGTTGGCGGAGGGCAGGTCTCGTTCGGGGACGATGCGCGGCACGATCACCCGCATCCCGACGTTGTCGAGTGGACCGATCGCGCCGAGCACCGCGGAGATGATCAGGATCGCCGTGAGGCCGAGCATGTCCACCGCGAACAGGAGCGGAAAGGCGACGAGGCAGGCGGCGCGGACGAGGTAGCCGGTGGTGATCAGCCGGAGCAGGTTCCCGCGGTCCAACATGGCGCCGCACATCGGCGCCGACAGCACGGCGGGGGCACGGTTGCACAGCACCACGGCCCCGACCGCCGCCGGCGAGCCCGTTGTCGTGAGCACCAGCCAGATGAGCGCGATGAGTCCGAACTGGTCCGCGGTCGAGGACAGGAGGGTGCTCGCCGACACCCGTGGCAGGCCGGCGCACCGTCCGAGTACCGAACGGTCCCATCGGGTCCGAAGGGCGGGTCCGGTCATGCCGGCCGAGCCTCGCGGATCGCGGCGGCGATCCCAGCCACCGTCGGCCGCTCGATGAGCGTGGCCAGCGAGACGCCACCCCGGACGCGTTTGCGTAGCCGGTTGATCAGGCGGACGGCCTGCAGCGAGTTGCCGCCCAGTTCGAAGAAGTCGGCATCCACCGGAACGGCCTGGACACCCAGTACTTCGGTGAACACCTCGGCCACCATGGTCGCCTCCTCCGAGTCTGCGTAGGCGCTGCCCCCCTCCTGGACGGGTGCGTGCCCCGACGCCGGCGGCGGCAACGCCGCCTTGTTCACTTTCCCGCTGGGGCCCAACGGAAACCGGTCTAGCGGCACGACCTGGGCAGGCACCATGTAGTGCGGCAGCCGTTCGGCGACCGTCGCGCGGACCAGCTCCGGTGTCACGCCGGCGGGCACGACGTAGGCCACGAGGTTGGTGTCGGCACCTTCCCCCAGGGTCGTGACCGCCGCGCTCTCCACGCCGTCCGTGGCCAGGACGGCCCGTTCCACCTCGCCGAGTTCCACCCGAAATCCGCGCAGCTTGACCTGGTCGTCGGTTCTGCCGAGGAACTCGAGGGCACCGTCGGGTCGGTGCCGGACCAGGTCACCGGTGCGGTACATCCGGCCGTCGTGGAAC
Source organism: uncultured Actinomycetota bacterium (assembly GCA_963826035.1). Classification (GTDB taxonomy): domain Bacteria; phylum Actinomycetota; class Actinomycetes; order Mycobacteriales; family Pseudonocardiaceae; genus Actinophytocola. Next base: position 1,107,303 of record CAWGVZ010000015.1, read on the forward strand.
GGGTCCGGCACGAACCGTTCATGGGTCAGCTCGGGCCGGTTCAGGTATCCCAGCGCCAGCCCGAGGCCGGCGATGTGCAGCTCACCGGCCTCGCCGTCGGCGACCTGTCGGCCCTGGTCGTCGAGGACGTACAGGCGAGTGTTCGCCAGCGGGTGGCCGATCGGGATGACCGGATCCACCCGGCAGTCCCAGTAGGTCGCGTCGATCGAGTACTCGGTGGGTCCGTACATGTTGTGCAGACCGGCGTCGACCGTGTCGAAGAACTTGCGTACCAGGCCCGGAGAGAGCGCCTCGCCGCCGCAGAACACGTCACGGAGGGCGGTGCACTCGCGCAGCCCTGGCTCGTCCTCGAGCAGGGCCTGCAGGAGCGAGGGGACCAGGGCGATGCTCGTGACGCCTTCGTCCCGGACGAGGTCGACGAGGTAGCGAGGGTCGTCGCGGTAGAGCGGATCCGCCACGACGAGCCGGGCACCGGTGCTCAGCGGAACGAAGATCTCCCACAGGGAGATGTCGAAGCTCAGCGGGGTGCGGAGCAGGATCGCGTCACCGGGGCCGGTCGGGTAGGTGGTGTTCTCCCACAGGATGCGGTTGACGATGCCCCGGTGCGGGATGACCACGCCCTTGGGTCGGCCGGTCGACCCGGAGGTGTAGAGCACGTAGGCGGGGTCGTCGCCGCTCACCTCGGCGGGGCCTGCTGACCCCGCCGGCTCGGCCAGTAGCTCGTCGAGGTCGACCAGGTCCCCGTCGTACCCGCCGGGGAGGGCGTCCTCGGTGCCGATCACCGTGCTCGGGGCGCAGTCGGCGACCATGAACCGGAGCCTGTCGGCCGGGTAGTTCGGGTCCAGCGGCACGAACGCGCAACCGGCCTCGAGGATGCCGAGGATCGCCGCGACGGCCGCGGCGGAGCGGTCGATCGCCATGCCGATGAGGTTGCCCGGCCGTGCACCGCGGCGACCCAGCTCGGCGGCGATCCGCGCCGCGTGCTCGGCGAGCTGGGCGTAGGTCAGCACCGAGTCGTGGGCGGTGATCGCGACGGCGTCCGGGGTGCGTTCGGCTTGCCGCCGCACGAGCGAGGCGAGGGAGCTCGTGCGCGGGTCGGCGGGGAGTTCCCGGGCATCGGTCGAGTGGTGGCCAGTGATCATCGTGGTCCTCCCGGTCACGTTCGGCGGAGCCGGGACGGGGTCCCGTACCGACCGGCGAAGGAGTGGGCTTTGCGGTAGTACAGCTGGGTTTCGGAGTCGTCGAGCAGGCCCGCGGTGCCGTGCAGGTGTACCGCGGTGGCGGTGGCGTCCATGGCCAGCTCGGCGCAGGCCGCGAGCAGGTGCGACGCGTCGCGCGGCGCCTCGGGTCCGTCGGTGCCGGCGATCCGTTCGCCGAGGAGTCGCAGCGCGGTCAGCTGGGCCGACAGAGCCGCCAGCGGGAACGCGACCCCTTGGTTGTCACCGATCGGCCGGCCGAACTGCACCCGGTGCCGAGCGCGGTGGACGGCGGCGTTGACCGCGCCCTCGGCGAGTCCCAGCAGGTAGCCCGCGGTGCTGCGCCGCAGGACGGCGGGCACCGCCAGGCAGGCGGGGCACTCCGGCCGGGCGCACAGCGCACGACCGGCGTACGTCGCCTCGACAGCGCCCAACTCGCCCGCGAGCGAGTGCTGCGGCCGGCGGGTCATCTCGTTTGCGTCGAACAGGATCAGCGGCGGGCCGACGGCCAACAGCCGCACCGCGTCGTCAGCGCCGACGACGTCGTACCACACCCCGCCGCCGTCCAGCGTCAGATGCGGCAGCAGCAATGCCGTGCCTGGCCCGGCGGACGGGTGACGGTGGGCGGCGAGCAGCTCCGCGGCGATCGCCGCCTCGATCGCGGTGTACCGTCCGGCCGCCGCGCCCACCCGCATGGCGTTCTCGAAGTCGGTGGTGTGCGGGCGAATCGCGTTGTCGGTACTCATGACCGTGCTCCCAGCCCGAGCCCGTCGGCGATCAGCCGGAGCATGACCTCGGAGGTGCCACCGGACAGGGTGAGGCCCGGCGCCTCCCGGAGCGCGGTCATCACCGCGTGGCTCTGCGTCGGGATCGCCAGGGCGTTGTCGACGTCCAGGCACAGCCGCGCGGCGTGGACACCCAGCTCGGCGTTGAACCACTTCGAGGCAGCCGCCTGCTCGGCCGATAGGTCGTCCTCGTCGAGGCGTTCGAGCAGGTGCCAGGCCAGTAGCCGGCCTGCGGCGGCCCGTGTTCGAAGGTCGACCAGTCGATCGGTCAGCACGGGCTCGTTCGGTACGCCGGCGAGGAGGTCGGCGGCCACCGCCAGCCAGTGCCGGGCCTTCGCGTTGTAGTCGATGCCGGTGCGCTCGATCGCCAACCCGGCCGACAGGACGAGCCAGCCGCCGCCGACGGGCCCGAGTACGGCGTCGTCCGCGACGATCATGCCGTCGAGATCGACCTCGTAGAACGGTTCGACGTTGACGGTGTCCAGCCGCCGGAGCCGCACCCGTTGGTCGTGCAGGTGAACGAGGAACAGGGTGATCCCGGCCTCGGGCCGGCCATCCTCGCCGGTGCGGGCCGCCACCACGGCGTGCTCGGCGTGGGCCGTCTTGACGCTGTAGCGCTTCGTCCCGGTGATCCGCCACCCCTCGGGGACTCGGGCCGCCCGTGTGCGCAGGGAAGCGAGGTCCGAGCCCGCGTCCGCCTCGGTGTAGAGGATGGCCATCGAGGCCTCGCCCCGGGCGAGCGCCGGGAGCTGTCTTGCCTGCTGTTCGTCGTCCGCTGCGAACAGCAGCAGCGCGCCGGCGTTCTTGATCGTGTTGACGAAGATCGTGTCCGGCACGCCCCGCGCGACGAGCTCCTCCTGGACGATCGCGGTGAAGCTGGCGGGCGCACTCCGTCCGCCGAATCGCCGCGGCCAGTCGGGAGCCAGCGCCCGGTGCTCGCCCAGCAGCCGGTACACGCCGTCGGCGTGCAGGTCGACATGCGGCCGGGCCCGGATCTCCTCCAGCTCCTCGGCGACCGGCGGCCGGTGCAGCAGCGCCCGGACTTCCTCGCGGAACCGCAGGTGCTCAGCGCTGAGCAGTGGGTCCATCACACACCTCCCCATGGACGCCGAGGTGGCCCTTCAGGAAGCTCGCCACGGCGATGACGTGCGGCGGCTCCATCAACTCGTAGTGGTCGGCCGGGAGGCGGCGGACGGTGACCCGCCCGGTCACCGGTGGCCGCCATTCCGTCCCGGCGGGGGTGTCGCGGCCGGTCAGCAGGAGGACGTCACCGGGAAACGGCCCGGGCGGCCGGTATCCGGCCACGGCCCGGACGTGGGACCGGAACATCCGCAAGCGCGTGGACCGTTCCTCGGTGCTCATCGCCGTCGTGTCGCGCACGAGCCGGTCCACGTCGCGGTCGAACCCGGCGGTCAACTCGTGATCGGCCGGGATCGGGCCGCCAGGAGGAGACGTGTCGACGAGCACGACGGGTCCGACCCGATGCCCGGCGGCTGCCAGACATCGGGCCATCTCGAACGCGATGATCCCGCCGGACGACCACCCACCGACGACCACCCGTCCAGCGGGCAGCTCCGACAGGTAGCGGTCCGCTGCCGACCGCACGTCGGCGAGCGGCTCGCCGCCCGTCAGCCCGGGCGACTGGAACGCCGCCACCGCCACCTCGGGCGCCAGCGCGGCGGCCAGCCGCCGGTAACAGAGCACGGAGCCCCCGGCCGGGTGCACGAGATGCAGCACGGGCCGGCCGCCGCCCTGCGTAGTGAACTCGACCCGGCACCGCTGCACCGGTTCCCGGACGGGTAGGACGAGATGTGTGCGGTCCACGGCAGACTCCGGGGTGTCGTGTTGGGTCAGATGGGCTTCACGGCTTCCACGAGCAGGTGGTAGCCCAGGTGATTGAGGGGTGGGACGTCGGCGAGGGCGTTCTCCAGACCCTGGACCGTGTCGCGGATCGACTTCTGGGCGAGCACGCTGTCGGCGAGCCAGGCCGACAGCGGCGAGTTCCCGCGCAGATGGGTCAGGGCCAGCCCGGCGACCGCGGTCAGCCGGTACAGCTGGTCCGGCGAGAAGCTGTGCCACGGTGCGGTCAGCTCACCGGCACTGGTCTCGGTGAACACGAGCTCGCCCGCGGCCACGTCGGTGATGTCCACCGCCGCGAAGCGGTCGCCGGTGAACAACCGCTCGAACACCGCGTTCTTCACGCCGATGACCAGGCGGCCACCGGGCTTGAGGACCCGTGCGACCTCGCAGAAAACGCGTTGCCGGTCCTCGATCGGGATGTGCATCAGGGCGAGCATGCTGGTGACGACGTCGAAGCTCCCGTCCGGGAACGGCAGGGACGTCATGTCGCCCTCACGAAGATCCGCGTGCAGTCCGTGCTCGGCCAGCTTCCGCCCGTTGACCGCGAGCATGTGCGGCGAGATGTCGACCCCGGTCACGGACGCGGCGCGCTCGGCCATGGGAACGGTGAACCGCCCGGTCCCGCAGCCCATGTCCAGCACGTGGTCGCTCCGGTCGACCTTGCTCAGGACGAACGCGATCTCCGCGTCGGTGAAGATCTCGTCGGTGGGGCCCGCCCCGGGAATTCGCTCGTCGTACTCATCGGCGATCTTCTCGTAGACGCCGCGCACGTGCGCCCGCTTCGCCGAGGTGCCGTTTCCGTTGGCCGACGACCCTGTCGACGTCTCTGTAGACGTCCTTGTCGGGTTGTAGCTGGTGGTCATGCCATCTCCTTCGTGGTGTTTCGGAGGTGTTTCATTCGACCGGTTCCCGATCGAGCGGGCAGGACATGCAGTGTGGTCCGCCGCGGCCGCGACTGAGTTCCGCACCGGACATCGTAATGACGTTTATGCCGGCCTTCGTCAGTGTTTCGTTGGTGCACGTGTTGCGTTCGTAGGCGATGACGGTGCCGGGTTCTATGGTCAGCAGGTTGGCACCCTCGTTCCATTGTTCGCGTTCCCGCTGGATGCCATTTCCTTCCATTTGTATGACGTCCAGGACGGGCAGGCGCATTGCCCGCGCGAGCATCGCGAACAAGGGGCCGTCCTCGACGCATTCGAGGTGTCCGCCAGGTCCGCGGCGCAACCGGTGACCGACGAGCCGGTCGGCGAGGTCACCGGAGACGACGAAGCGGTCCGTGTCCACCATCGCGAGCACGGTGTCCAGGTGCAGCGACCGGCGGCCGTCCGGAATCTCGGTGATCACGACCTCGTCGACGCCCTCGACATCCGGTTCGAGCAGGACCTCCGCGAGCGCCTCCACGGCCACCGGTGTGCTGCGTCCACTGACGGCGAGCACCAGACATCCGCGGCCGGCGACGAGGATATCTCCGCCCTCGACGTTGCTGTTCACCACAGGTACGGCGGAGTGCGGGGCCGGTGCCGCGGCGTGTACGGCCTCGATCAGCGCGCGCTCCCGCCGCCGGGCACTGGGCGTCAGCCGGTTGATCGCCAAGGTCGAACCCACCCGGCTGGAGGAGTCCCGCACGAACACCTGGTTGGGCACCGGTGGCACGACGAACGCCGAGCGCGCGGACCCGCAGCCGACGATCCCGGGAACGCGGAACGGGAGCTCGTCGTTAGTCACGCCGGCGATCAGCCGGGTGGCCAGTTCGCGTGCCGGGATCTCGGTGAACCATTCCCGCAGTCGCTGGGCCAGAACGGACGAGGTTCGGGCGACCGTCTGCTCGACGATTCCCTTCCGCATCTCGTCGTCCGCCATCGCGGTGGTGAGCAGGTCATCGCAATACAGAATTTCCACGCCATAATCCGACAACACCGTCGAGAACTCGTGGTGTTCGCGTGCCGCGCCGGTCGCCCACGGGATTTCGTCGTAGAGCAGGTGTTCGGCCGAGTCGGGTGTGACGCGTTCCAGTTCCGGGCCGGGCCGATGGAGTAGCACAGTCCGCAGACGGCCAATTTCGGAATCAACCACGGGAGAGTAGGTCACGACCTCACCGTAACTCCGAATTCCCGCTCGATCCCGACCGGAAAGTCGGTTGACAGGTCTATGCCAACGGCCACCCGACATGTTCCGGTCACCCCGTGGCGACGCTCGGCTCCTCGGCGGAGTGTGAACTCCGAATGGATGTCTCGACTGTCTCGAGGGAAGCGAGGAGCGAGATGGTGCTGTCGCCGTCGGAACGGGAACACCTGCTGAAGCTCGGCACGGGCGCGACGGCGCCGATCCCCGAGCGGTGCCTGCACGAGATGTTCGAGACCGCGGCGTTGCGACAGCCCGACGCGGTCGCGCTCGTCCACGCGGAGCACGTGCTCACCTACCGCGAGCTGGACCGCTGTGCGAACCGGATGGCGCACCGGTTGCGGGACCTGGGTGTGGCCGGCGAACGCGTGGCGGTCGTCGCGGAGCGTTCCGTCGACCTGGTGGCCGGCATCCTGGCAGTGCTCAAGGCCGGCGGTGCCTACGTGCCGATCGACCCCGCGGACCCGGAGGAGCGCGTCCGTTTCCTGCTCGATGACATCGCGCCCAAGGTAGTCCTGGTCCAACAACGGTTCCTGGACCGGATGCCCGCCTGTGACGACACCACTGACCGCACCACCTGGCTCGTCCTGGACGACGAGACGACGTGGGCCGATGAACCGTGGGCCGAGCCGACCCCGTCCGCGACCCCGTCGGACACCGCGTACGTGATCTACACGTCCGGTTCCACCGGCCGGCCCAAGGGCGTGCTGACGAGCCACCGCGCGATCGTGAACCGGATCGAGTGGATGCAGCAGGAATACCGACTCACCGCCACGGACACCGTCCTGCAGAAGACCCCGTACACGTTCGACGTCTCCGTGTGGGAGATCTTCTGGCCCTTGGCCTTCGGCGCCCGGCTGGTCCTGGCGGACCCCGGCGGGCACCGTGACGCCGGCTACCTCGCCCGGCTCATCGAGCGTGCGCACGTGACGATCTGCCACTTCGTGCCGTCGATGCTCCGCGTGTTCCTCGACGCACCGGACGTCGGGGCGCACTGCTCGTCGTTGCGCGACGTGATCTGCAGCGGGGAGGCGCTCACCCTCGACCTGCAGCGGCGGTTCTTCGACCTGGTCCCCGCGCGACTGCACAACCTCTACGGACCCACCGAGGCCGCGATCGACGTGACCGCCTGGGAATGCCGGCGCGAGGACGACCGCGACACCATCCCCATCGGACGCCCGATCACCAACCTGCGGCTGCACGTCCTCGATGAGCGGTTCGATCCGCTGCCCGCGGGCGGGGCCGGCGAACTGTTCATCGGCGGCGCCGGTCTCGCCGACGGGTACCTGAACCGCGCGGAACTCACCGAACGGTGCTTCGTGCCGGATCCGCACGGCGGCCCGGGGGAGCGGCTCTACCGAACGGGCGACCGGGCACGGATGCTGCCCGACGGCACTTTCGAGTTCCTCGGCCGGCTGGACAACCAGGTCAAGATCCGCGGCGTTCGCGTCGAACTCGGCGAGGTGGAGAGCGTGTTGCTCCAGCACCCGGCCGTCACCGCCGCGGCCGTCATCGCCGACGAGGTGGCGCCGGGGGACCGGCGACTGGTCGGCTATGTGGTGACATCACCGGGCGCACCCGAGAGGACCGACGCCCTCGACGAGTTCCTCAGGGAGTTCGTCGGCGGCCGGCTGCCCGCACCCATGGTGCCGGCGCTGTGGGTCGAGCTGGAGCGGATCCCGTTGACGAGCAGCGGGAAGGTCGACCGCAGGAACCTGCCGGCCGCCGACTGGACCACCGCCGGGGCGCGGGCGGCGGAACACCGAGCCCCGGAGACGGCCTCACAGGTGGAACTTGCGCGGTTGTGGGGAGAGATCCTCGACCGGGACGGCGACGACATCGGCCAGCACGACGACTTCTTCGCCCTCGGTGGGAACTCCCTGCTGGCCGGGAGCCTGGTCGCCAGGATCCACCGCCGGTACGGCGTCGACATTCCACTCGGGACGGTCTTCGAGAGTTCGACACTATCCAAGATGGACACCGCGGTGCGCGCCGGCACCCGGCGGACGCACTACTCGGCGATACCTCGGCTCGACAACGACGAGCGCGTTCCGCTCTCCTTCGAACAGCAGCGGTTCTGGTTCCTCGAGCAGCTCGCACCCGGGACGCCGACCTACAACCTGCCGATGCTGCGTCGGCTACGAGGACGGGTCGACGAGGAGGCGCTGCGGCGGGCGCTCACCGCGGTGGTCGACCGGCACGAGGCGGTGCGCACGACCTTTCAACGGGACGACGGGGAACCACACCAGGTCGTGCGGCCCGACGCCGGTGTGCCGTTCGACGTCGAGAACCTCGACGGCCTGGCGGCCGACGACGTCGAACGGCGGATCGCCGCCAGGGCATGGGATCCCTTCGACCTCGCCCGCGGTCCCCTTCTTCGCGCGACCCTGTTTCGTCTCGACGACGACACGAGCCTGCTGCTCGTCGTGGCGCATCACATCGTCTTCGACGGCTGGTCGGAGACCGTGTTCTTCGCCGAGCTCACCATCCTCTACGAGGCCGCGGCCACCGGCGACGTCGACCCGCTGCCGGCGCTTCCGGTGCGGTACCGCGACTACGCGGCCTGGCAGCGGCGAGGCGTCCGCGACGGCGGCCGACGGGAGCAGGTCCGGTACTGGGAACAGCAGCTCGCCGGCAGCCCCGACCTCGTCACCTTCCCGGCCGACCGGTCACGGCCGCCCGCGCAGACGTTCATCGGCCGAACCGTGCGGTTCACCGTCCCCGCGCGGCTCGCCGGCGCCCTGGACGGCCTCGGCCACAGGGAACGCGTCACCCGCTACATGATCCTGCTCGCGGCGTTCAAGGTCCTGTTGGCCCGGCACACCGGACAGCCCGACGTCGTGGTCGGCTCACCCGTGGCCAACCGCGGCCGCGAGGAGACCGCCGGCCTGGTCGGGCTCCTGCTCAACACACTGGTCCTGCGCACCGACCTGTCCGGCGAGCCGTCGATGCGCGAACTGCTGGCCCGCGTGCGCCGGACCGCGCTCGGCGCTTACGCACACCAGGACGTGCAGTTCGAGGAGCTTGTCGCGCTGACGCAACCGGACCGCCGGCTCGACCGCACGCCACTGTTCCAGGTCCTGTTCAACCTGATCCCGCCGGTCGGGCGGACCGTCGAACACGGCGGGCTGAGCTGGACCCGCCTCGAGTTGGACGACGCGCCGGCGAAGTACGACGTGAGCCTGTACGTCTGGGACGGTGCCGGCGCACTCGAGTGCGCCCTCATCCACAACGCCGACCTGTTCACCACCGAACGCATGCGCGCGGTGGCCGACCAGTACCTGCACCTCCTGGAGCAGCTCGCGATCGCCGAACCGGACCAGCCGGTCCGAGACCTGTCCCTGGTGACCGCCAACGCCCGCGAGGTGCTGCCCCGACCGACCCTGCCGATCCACCCGTACGACACTCCCGATCCGGTGGCGCGATGCACGGAGCTGGCCCGCCGGCACCCGGGCCGCCGCGTGATGGTCGATCCCGACCGCACCTGGACCTGGCACGACCTCGACACCGTGTCCGCCGCCGCCGCCGACTGGCTACGGGAACGGGATATCGCGCCGGGCGGCCGAGTCGCCGTACTGGCCCATCGCACGGGCACCCTCGCCGGTGCCGTGCTGGGTGTCATGCGCACGGGTGCGGCGTTCGCGCTTCTCGAGCCGTCCGACCCAGCGCCGCGCCGCGCCGCCCAGCTCGCCGTGCTGCGGCCCGACGCGCTGATCGACCTCCGACCCGACGCGCCGGACGACACCGGGCCGGGCCCTGTGCTGCGACCAGCCGACCTGCCGCCGGGAGCCCGGCCGGCGGCCGGAGCGGAGCCGGACAGCCTCGACCCCGACGCGGCCCGCTGCGTCCTGTTCACCTCCGGCAGCACAGGCACCCCCAAAGCAGTGGTGAGCGGAGCGCGGCCACTGTCCAGGTTCCTCGCCTGGCAGGCGGACCGGTTCGGGCTCGGCGGGGACGACCGCATGGCCGTGCTGTCGGGTCTCGGGCACGACCCCCTGCTCCGCGACGTGTTCGGCGGGTTGCTCGCCGGCGGTGAGGTCCACTGGCCACCCGGCCAGGCGATCCGCGACCCCGGTGCGCTCACCGCGTGGCTGGCCTCGTCCAGTATCACCACCATCCACCTCACGCCGGCCCTCCTCGAGCTGATGATCGGCACGGCGAACCCGGTGACCCTGCCCGAGGTCCGGCACCTCTTCTCCGGCGGCGACCGGCTGACCGGCACCCACGTCGCGCACGCACGCGCCCTGTTCCCGAACGCGGAGATCGTGAACCTGTACGGCACGACGGAAACCCCGCAGGCGGCGACGTACCACGTGGTCCCACCGGGGCCGCTCGCCCCGGACGAGCCGATCCCCATCGGCCACGGCGCGACCGAGGCCCAGCCCCTCGTCCTGGCGGAGGGCGACCGGCTCGCCGGGATCGGCGAACTCGGCGAGGTCGTCATCCGGTCCCCGTACCTCGCACTCGGATACCTCGGATATCCCCAGGACCAAGGACCCACGACCGGCCAACGGTTCACCGCCAACCCCTTCCGCGACGACCCGAGCGACCGGATCTACCGGACGGGTGACCTCGGGCGGTACGCGCCTGACGGTGCCGTGGAGTTCGTCGGCCGCCGGGACCGGCAGCTGAACCTGCGGGGACACCGGGTGGAGCCCGCCGAGGTCGAGTCCGTCCTCATCGGACACGCGGACGTCTGGGAGACCGCCGTTTTCGGTGTGGCCGGCGAACTGTGTGCCTACGTCGTTCCCGAACCGGGCGCGCTGCCCACCGTGCCGGAACTCCGCGACCACCTCCGGGCCCGGCTGCCCGACCACATGGTCCCGCGGCGCATCGCCGTCACCGACGTGCTGCCGCTGACGTCCAACGGCAAGGTCGACCACCGCGCTCTCGCGGCGCGCGGGCACCCCGCCGATCCCGCTCCGGAGCTGACCGCTCAGCCACTGGACGAGTTGGAGGCCGGGATAGCGGAGCTGTGGCGGCAGGTACTCGGGGCCCTCCCGGACTCCCCGGACCAGAGCTTCTTCGACGGGGGGCACTCCCTGCTGGCGGTCCGCTTCGTGACCGCCGTCCAGGAGGCGATCGACCCCGGCTTCTCGCTGCGCCACCTGTTCAAGAGCCCCAGCTTCCGGGGGATCGCCGCCACCGTGCGGGGAGCGTCCGCCAAGAAGGAGACCGCATGACGACGTATCCGGCGACGATCGATGACCTCGCCACGGCCCTGCCCGCTGCCCGAGGACGCACGCACGTGACCGTCAGCCTGGTCGCCTTCACCGCGAACCTCCGGCGGCTCCGGGACCTGGCCGGTCCGGCCACCGTGCTGCCCGTGGTCAAGTCCGACGCCTACGGCCACGGGCTCGGACCGGTGGTCCGGGCGGGGCTGCGGGCCGGCGTCGGTACGTTCGGGGTCGCCTTCGTCGAGGAGGGCTTGGACCTGCGCCGGGGTCTGCGGCCGACCGACTCGGTCCGCGTCCTCGTCTGCACCGAACCGGCGAAGGGGGAGGAGGACGACACCGTCGCCGCGGACCTGACGTCGACCGTCTACACCAGGGCGGGCATCGACCGCCTCGCTGCCGCCGCCCGGCGACTCGGCCGGGAGACCGAAGTCCAGCTGAAGATCGACACCGGTCTGCACCGCCTCGGCGCGTCACCGGACGAGGCGGCCGACCTGGTGCTGCACATCCGCAGCAGCGGCCTGCGGCTGGGCGGGGTGTGGACCCACTTCGCCACCGCCGACGATCCCGACGGCGCGTTCCGCGACCGGCAGTTGGAGCTGTTCACCGAGTCGGTGCGGCGGATCGAGCGGGCCGGTGTCCAGGCGCCCTGCCGGCACACGGCGAACAGCGCGGCCGCTCTGGCCACCTCCCGGACCCATCTCGACGCCGTCCGGATCGGTGCCCTGCTGTACGGCATCCGGCCCGCTGCGGCCATCCCGGGAGCCGACCACTTCGACCCGGTGCTGAGCTGGCGTTCGCGAGTCGCCATGGCACGGCGTTGCGCGCGCGACGAACGCGTCTCCTACGGCCACAAGTACCGGCTCGACCAGGACAGCGTCGTCGCGACCGTGCCGGTCGGGTACGGGGACGGTCTTCCGCGACTGCTCGGTAACCGAGGCGAGGTGCTGATCGGTGGCCGGCGCAGACGCATCGCCGGAGCCGTCGGGATGAGCCACATCGTGGTCGACTGTGGCACCGACCAGGTGTCCGAGGGGGACGAGGTGGTGCTGGTGGGTCGTCAGGGCGATGAGGAGGTCAGTGCCGAGGAACTCGCCCAACGTTCGGGGAGCACGGCCTACGAGGTGCTGACGAGGATCAGCCCACGGGTGCCACGCGTACACCACGGCGGCGCGGCCGTGGATCCGGTCCGATGACCGAGTTTCTCCTGTCCTATGCCCAGCAGGGGTTGTGGCTCGCCCACGAGCTGCGCCCCGACGACTCGTCGTACCACATCGTGAAGGCCTACCGGTTGGTCGGCGACGTGGACGTCTCCGCACTCCGTCGCGGGTTGGACGCCCTGGTCGACCGCCACGAGATCCTGCGCACCACGTACACCCTGACCGACGACGGACCGGTGCAACGCGTCGGCGCACCCACCCGAATGATGTTCGACGAGGCGGAACCGGTCGACCCGCGGGAGTTCCTGGCCGAGTTCGCCCGGCGACAGTTCGACCTTGAGCACGGCCCGGTGATCCGAGCCGTCCTGGCCCGCCGTGGACCGCGGGACGCGGTCTTCGCCGTGTGCCTGCACCACGTCGCGGGGGACGCGGCCAGCGTCGGCGTCCTGACCCGGGAGCTGACCCAGCTGTACACCGCGTACCGGGCGGACCGCCGGCCGAAGCTCGCCGCTCCGCGGCAGTTCCGCGAAGTGGCTGCCGAACAGCGGGCGCGGCTGCGCGGTGAGCGGCTGGCGCGGCTGACCACGTTCTGGCGGAACGAACTGGCTGACCCGCCCGTGCCACTGCTCCCCGCGGCGGCGGTACCCGCACCGGGCCGGCCGGCGCATGTTCATTCCGCCACGGTGAACTCCGTGGCCGTCGCGGAACTGGCGGTAGAGGCACGCGAACACGGCGTCACCCCGAACATGGTGTTGCTGGCCGCCTACGCGCGTGCGCTCGCGACCGAGTTCGGGCGCGACGAGGTGCTGGTGGGCATGCCGGTGGCCAGCCGACCCACCCCGGCCGACGAGCACGTCGTCGGCTGCATGGTCGACATGCTGCTGGTGCGCCTGACCCCGGGCGGCACCGCCTGGCCTGATCTCCTCGACCAGGTGCGTGATCGTTGCCTGGACGCCTACGAGCATCATCTGCCGTTCGAGGCACTGATGGAACACGTCCGGCCATCCGGCCGCACCCGCTTGGGAGTTCCGCACGACGCGGTGCTCGGGTTCCAGCACGGGCGCAGTGACGACTTCCGGCTGCCGGACATCACGGTCACCCATGAACCTCTGGAGCTGGACTCGGTTCAGGTTCCGGTGGATCTCGAGGCAATTCTGGACGATGATCTCACCCTCACCTTGCGCCACGACACGTCCGTAATCCCCGCCTGCTCGGGTGCGAGAATCTTGGGCCTCATTCTTGATCAATTGCCGTTGGTCAGGAATTCGATCATCCGATGAGAATTCGGCCCACCCGCTTGTTTGTCCGGCGTGAGCACGGGTAGCCCCCTCCGACTTGGTCATGGATTCCTCCAGAATGTGGGGAACACTCTGGTGGGAGGTCTGGGCATGGGCCTGGAGGAGTTGGAGAACCTGTTGAGATCCGTGAATGTCCATGGCGTGGACATGCGGGGTGTGGATTTTGAGACGTATCGCTCCTTGAGCGACGGGATGTCGCTTTCTGCCGTCGAGCTGGCCGGGCGCAGCGGCAGGCCTACGTCGGAATTGCAGGCCAGCGTGAACAGGTTGGCCAATTGCGGTTTGGTCGGCTCCGGTCCGGATGATCGGTTGTATGTGCGGCCCAACGGGCCATATCGCCTGGCCGAAAGGTTGCGCGCGCTGGCCGACGAGAACTACGCACGTCAGTGTGCCGATATCCTGGAATTGCAAAATGAGATGAGCAGCCCCCTCGAACGCTCACTTCTCGCCCAGGCTTCGGCTCCGTCGGTGGGCCAGATCCTGGACCCGGAAGCAGGCGTCCGGTTCATCAAATTCCTGGTACAGGAAGCCCGTCAGGAGATCGCCCAGATATCCACGGACGACAACGCCGGGCGAGCGAGTCGCGTGGTACACGAAGCGCACCTGGAGGCCGTGCGCCGCGGGGTAAGACTTCGGGTGATCTGCCCAGACATGGCCTTCCGACGGGCGGTCCCCTCCTGGCAGGTGGGGACGAACCAGACAGGCGGGGCCGAGGTGCGCGTCATCTCCCAGCCGCCCACCGGGATGATCATGCTCGACCGACGGATCGCGGTGACGATGCCGTCGGGTGACAGCAAGTGGATCGTCCGCGGCGAGGGACTCATCCAACCGCTGTGCGCCCTGTTCGACACCTACTGGCAGCTGGCGCAGGCCCCACCGGAGGCGATGGGCGACACCGCGATGGCGACCAACGAGCCGACCTCGGAGGATCGCCTCCTGCTCGTCCTGCTCTCACGTGGTCTCAAGGACGACGCCATGGCACACCACCTGGGTGTTTCCGTGCGCACCGTCCGCCGCCGGGTGTCCGAGTTGGCCCAACGGCTGGGCGGCACCAGCCGCTTCCAGATCGGCGTGCTGGCCGAGCGACGCGGCTGGCTGAGCGGGGGCGGAGCCAACTGAGCTGGGGATTGTGTGAACGGCGTCGGATCGGGAAGTTCTCGGATCATGAACACCGAGATCTCCGTGCGGGTCGACGGGAAGCCGCGTCGGCTGGTGGTGGACACGCGGACGACGTTGCTCGACGCGTTGCGGGAACGGCTCGACCTGACGAGCCCGAAAGGGCTGTGACCACGGCCAGTGCGGTGCCTGCACCGTATTGGTGGGCGGCCTGCGGGTGCTGAGCTGCCTCACGCTCGCCGTCGCGCAGGACGGCGCCGACGTCACGACGGCCGACGGGTTGGCCCCGGACGGTGAGTTGCACCCGGGGCAGCAGGCCGTCATCGACCGGGACGCGTTCCAGTGCGGTTACTGCACGCCGGGACAGGTGGTCTCGGCCGTCGGAATGCTCGACGAGCACGAGCGGGGGTGGCCGAGCGCGGTCACCGGCGACGGTGCGCCGGCCCTCGATCGCGACGAGGTGGCGGAGCGGATGAGCGGCAACCTGTGTCGGTGTGCGGCCTACGTGAACATCGTGGAAGCCGTGCGAGAGGCGGGTGAAGCCAGGTGAGGCCGTTCGAATACGACGCCCCGCCGGACGCGGCGACCGCCGTGCGGACAGTCGCGCGGCACCCGCGTGCCGTGTTCCTCGGCGGCGGCACCAACCTCGTGGACCACCTGTAGCTGGGCGTCGTCGCTCCCGAACTGGTGGTGGACGTCACGGCTGTGACTTCCACGAAGATCGAGGACCGCGACGGCGGCCTGCGGATCGGCGCCGGTGTGCCCAACAGCGACCTGGCCGCCGATCCGCGGGTCCGCGAGCGGTTCCCGGTGCTGTCCCAGGCACTCCGCCTGCCCGCCCGGCACCTGGCCGTACAGCTTCGTGTAGCCGAGCAGCGCCGCGCCCTTGCCCTGGTCACGCACCTGTGTGGTATCGCACTGGGACTGCAGGCCCTGGCCGCACATGAAGCATGTGTCCACAGGAGATGTTGAACGGCACGACCACGCGGTCGCCCGGCTTGATGTGGCTGACCTCGGCGCCGACCTCCTCCACCACACCCATGGGCTCGTGGCCGAGCACGTCACCCGGGTCGATGAACGGTCCGAGCACCTCGTACAGGTGCAGGTCCGAACCGCAGATGCCGGTCGAGGTCACCCGGATGATCGGTCGGTCGGCTCACGGATCTCCGGATCGGGGACGGTCTCCACCCGAACCTCACGCTTTCCCTGCCAGGTAACGGCTTTCATCACTGCTCCAGTCCTCATCATAAAGATCATGCTCGGACGGGTCGATTACCCCGGTCGGATCGGCTCAACCACCCTAGCTACGGATGGTCGGTGTCGGGGTCCAGGTCCATGCCGCCTTCGCCGGACGGCACCGATTCGTCCGGGTCGTCGGGGGCCGGCTCGTCGCTGTACGTCGGCTTGGTGTGTTCGCCGGCGAAGTCGGCGTCCTCGAGTTCGCTGGCGGCGGTGTTCGGGTCGAGTTTCCGTTCAGACATGGGATTCTCCTTCGTGTTCGTCAGTCCCAGATCAGGCAGAAGGTGTGTCCGGCGGGGTCGCGGAAGATGCGGAAGGTGTTGTCCTCGTGGGCGTCGGGCACCCGCGTGGCCCCGAGCGCGAGTACCGCTTTCTCCGCCTCATCGACATCGTCGACCCGGATGTCCAGGTGGGCCTGTTGGTCGCCGGCCGGGTCGGGGAACTCGGGTGGCTCGTGGTCCGGAGAGGTCTGGAACGACACCCTGCGGCCATCTCCGTCCACAATGGTCACCCAGTTCTCGCGTTCCGTGGCGATGGTGGCGCCGAGCAGTTCGGCGTAGAACCTCGCCAGACGTCCCGGATCCCGGGTGTCGAGCACGACGGTCTCCAACTGTCCGATCATGGCGTCCCCTTCGGTGGCTTTGCCTTGTCTGTGGCGGAGTACCCCTTCGGCCGTCGGTGAATCAGGATCGACGTAAATCAATGCATGGCGCACTTGATGCGGAACGCATATGATTGCGCGTCATGAGTGATCGTCTCGGCCAGGTGCTTGGGGTGACGGCGCTGGGCGTGATGGACCGGTTGCGGGCCAGGGTCGCGGCGGGTGTTGGGCTGAGCGAGGTCGACGCGGGCGCGGTGGTGCATGTGCAAGCGTGGCCCGGTGGTTCGGTCGGCGATCTGGCGGATGTCGTGGGGTTGTCGCAGCCCGCGGCCGTGCGGTTGGTGGATCGGCTGGCCGATCAGGGGCTCCTGCGTCGCGATGCCGGACGTGACCGTCGCACGGTCGCGTTGGTGCTCACCGAGGCCGGGTCGCGGGCGGCGGACGCCGTGTTGCTGGCGCGGGCCGAGGCGCTCGCGCCGTTGCTGCGTGACCTGTCCGCGCGTGACCGGGCGACCCTGGAGCGGCTGCTCGACCGGGTCGCGGCGGGGCTGGCTGACGACCGTCCCGGCGCGGTGCGGGCGTGCCGGCTGTGCGACCGGGCCGTCTGCGCGATGGATCCGGGGTGCCCGCTCGACCACACCACGGGCAGATGACCGTCGCGGTGCGTGGCCCGTCGGCGGTCGCGCTCGCGGCAGCCGGTTCGGCGGCGGTGGCGACCGCGTTCGGGATGGCCCGCTACGGCTACGGTCTGCTGCTGCCCGACATCCAGGAGGATCTCGTCCTCGGTGTCGGCACGCTCGGCGCCGTCGGTTCCCTCGCCTACGCGACCTACCTGCTCGCCACGCTGCTGGTGAGCCGGTGCGTCGCCCGCGCGGGGGAGCGGCTCACCGCTGTGGCCGGCGGGTTGCTGGCCGTGGTAGGCGCGGTGATCGTGGCGGCGGCGGACGGCCCCGTGCTGCTCGGGCTCGGGGTTGCCGTGGCGGGTGCCAGCGCCGGACTCGTGTTCGCACCGTTCGGCGAGGCCGTGCGCCGCCTGCCCCGGTCGTGCGCGCCCGCACGCTGGCGACCATCAGCTGTGGCACGGGGTGGGGTGTCGCGGTCGCCGCGCCGATCGCCCTGCTCGCGGCCGACGCGTGGCGGGCGGCCTATGTCGGGTTCGCCCTCTGTGCCGTGTTGAGCACGCTGCTGGCCGCGCGCACGCTTCCCGGCCGCGGTGCGGTGTCCGCGACCGAGGAATCCGGCGTGCGCCGGTGTTGCCGATGGTCGTCGCCGCGCTGCTCGTGGGGCTCGGGAGCGCGACGTTCTGGACGTTCGCGGTCGACCAGGTCCGCGACGCCGGCCTCGACCAGTCCGCCGGTCGGATCCTGCTGGGCGTCGCGGGGGGTCTCCAGCCTCACGGGCTGGTCGCCGCCGACGTCATCCGCCGCCTCGGTGCCCGCGCCACATTTGTGCTCACCGCGCTGGTGGAGGCCGCGTCGATCGCCACCATCGCCGTGGCCGCGAACAACCTCGTGGCCGTTCTGGTGGCCGCCGCCGTGTTCGGGCCGCGTACAACACGATCGTCGCCGTGACGGTCCTGTGGGCGACCCGCATCTACGCCGGCCGGCCCTCGGCAGGGTCGCCACGGCGACCGGCGCCCAGGGTGTCGGACTGCTCTGCGGACCCCCTCACCGGCGGAGTCCTGGCCGAGACCACGTCATTGACCGCGGCGTTGCTGGGCGGGGCGGCCATCGTGGCCGTCAGCGCGCTGCTCGCCCCTCGCGGGGACGTGATTCACGGTTGACCGTGGTCATGGTGGTCACGCAGAGCTGGAGTTCCTCGCGGGGTTGGACGACCAGTACCGGCGTGGTCGCGTCGGCCGGGCCGAGCGGGCCGTCGCATGTGACTACGGCCTCCGGTACCGGCTCGATGCCGAGCACGCCGAGTCTGGCGGTGATGGCGGTACGCAGTTCGGGTTGGTCCCACCCGATCTCGCCGGTGAGGACCAGTGCGTCGATGCGGTCGAGGCTGGTCGCGGCCGCCGCGATCTCGCGGGCGGCACGGTGGGTGAACACCCGCAGCGCGAGGTCCGCCGCGGGATCGTCGGAGGCGACGAGGTCGCGGGTGTCGTCGGACCGGCCGCCCGACAGGCCGAGCAGTCCGGAGGCGGTGTTGAGGCCCTCGGCCAGTTCGGTGACGGTCAGGCCGCCTTCCTGGAGCAGCCACAGCAGCAGGCCGGGGTCGACCGTGCCGGCGCGCTTCGCCATCACCAGACCCTCGAGCGGGGTGAGGCCCATGGAGGTGTCGACGCTGCGGCCGTCGCGGACCGCGCACACCGAACTGCCGCCGCCGAGGTGTGCGAGCAGCACCTGCAGGTCGCCGGTCGACCGGTCGAGCAGGGTGGCCGTGCGATCGAGGGCCCAGGCGTAGGACAGGCCGTGGAAGCCGAAGCGACGCAGGTCGAACCGGTCGCGCCAGGCCGCCGGGAGTGCGTAGGTCGTCGCGTGGTCGGGCAGGTCGCGGTGGAACGCGGTGTCCGGGCAGAGCACGTGCGGCACGTTCGGCAGGCGCTCGCGCAGCCGGTCCAGCAAGGTCAGCGCGGCGGGCAGGTGCAGGGGAGCGAGCGACTCGGCCGCTGCCGCGGCGACCCGCACCCGGTCGTCGACGACCGCCGGTGAGCGCAGGTCCGCGCCGCCGTGAACGAGCCGGTGGCCCACGGCCACGAGTCCATCCGCCCGGTCGACCATTTCGGTGAGCGCGTCGAACGCGGCGTCCGAGTCCGGTGCATGAGCGATGTCGGCGCCGTGGACGACGGTCCGGGTGTCCGGGTCGACGAGGTGCGCCTTCAGGCTCCCGGAGCCGGCGTTCACCGTGAGCACGCAGGTCACGAAGACCACCGCCACTCGGTGATCTCGGCGGGGTCGGTGCCGTCGCGGTGCGCGGCGGCGCGTAGCCGGTCGCGGTCGGCCAGCAGGTGGTCGGCGAGGTCACCGCCGGCCGACGACCAGCCGGAAGCTCGCCGCAGCGCGTCGGCCGCGAGGTCGTGGCGGCTCATGGCGTTGCTGACCAGCAGGTCGTACGGGGTGGTCGTGGTGCCCTCCTCCAGATAACCGTGCACGTGGAAGCGGGCGGGCGACGGGCGGCCGTGCAGCAGCTCGTGGACGGCCGACGGATAGCCGTGGAACGCGAACACCACCGGGGTGTCCGTGCCGAACAGCGCGGTGAAGTCCTCGTCGGCCAGGCCGTGGGGATGGTGCCGGGGATGCGCGAGGGTCAGCAGGTCGACCACGTTGACCACGCGCACCGCCAGTCCCGGCGCGCGGTCGCGCAGCAGGGCGATCGCGGCGAGCGTCTCTACGGTCGGGATGCCGCCCGCACACGCGAGCACCACGTTGGGATCGCCCGCCGTGCCGGCCCAGTCCCACACCCCGGCACCGGCGCGGCAGTGCCGTTCCGCGGCGTCGAGGTCGAGCCACTGCGCGGCGCTGTTCTTGCCGGCCACCACGAGGTTGATGTGGTCGATGTCGGACAGGCAGTGGCGCAGCGTGACGAGCAGCGTGTTGGCGTCGGGCGGCAGGTAGACGCGGCTCACCGACGCCTTCTTGCTGAGCAGGTTGTTGATGAAACCCGGTCCCTGGTGGCTGTAGCCGTTGTGCTCCTGGCGCCATCCTTCGCTGGTGAGCAGATAGTTGAGGCTCGCCACCGGCGCCCGCCAGCCGACCTCGCCGGACATCTTCAGAAACTTGGCGTACTGGTTCACCATGCTGTCCACAATGGACGCGAACGCCTCGTAGCAGGGGAACAGGCCGTGGCGGCCGGTCAGGAGGTAACCCTGCAGCCAGCCCTGGCAGAGGTGTTCGGAGAGCACCTCCATGACCCGCCCGCCGGGCGCCAGGTGCTCCGCGTGACCCCGGATCGGCCAGGCGAACGCGCGGTCGGTGGCGTCCAGGATCGCGCCGAGCTTGTTGGACTCCAACTCGTCCGGGCACACCACCCGGAAGTCGCGGGTGTCCTCGGTGGCACGCATCAACTCGGCCAACCACTCGCCGGCCGTCCCGGTCGGGCTGGCGTTCGCGGCGCCCGGGGCGTCGACGCCGACCGAGAACCCCTTGAGGTCCGGGAGCGGGAGGTGGCGGCGGAGCCGGCCGCCGTTCGCCTGGGGTACGCGGCCGAGCCGGAGGTCGTCGGGTGGGAGTTCGGCGAGCAGCTCCGCGTGCGGTCGTCCGTCCGATGTGAACAGTTCCTCGGGGCGGTAGGACCGCAGCCACTTCTCGAGCAGCGCCAGCTGGCCGGGGTCGTCGTGCACGTCGTCGAGCGGCACCTGGTGGGCGTGGAACGTGCCTTCCAGCGGCTCGCCGTCCGGGTCCGCGGCGGGAACACCCCAGCCCTTGGGGCTGCGCAGCAACAGGAGCGGCCAGGTGGTCCCGATCGCGTTGGCGTGGCGGGCGGCCGCGATGTCGGCGTGGGCCCGGTCGAGCACCTCGGCGAGCAGCGTGTCCGGATCGTCCACTTCGGTCACATCGACGACGCGCGGCGACCAGCCCGCGCCCCGGAAGTAGGAGAGCAGTTCGTCGTCGCTCATGCAGGCGAACACAGTGGGTGAGGAGATGCGCGCCCCGTTGAGGTGCAGGACCGGCAGCACGGTGCCGGACGTCGCGGGTTCGAGGAACTTGTGGCCCTGCCAGGATCCCGCGGTGGGGCCGGTCTCGGCCTCCCCGTCGCCGACGACGCACGCCACGAGCAGGCCGGGGTCGTCCAGCGCGGCGCCGTAGGCGGTCGCGAGGGCGTACCCCAGCTCGCCGCCCTCGTGGATCACCCCGGGTACTTCGGGGGAGAGGTGGCTGGGGAAGCCGCCGGGCCAGGAGAATCGCCGGACCAGTTCGGCCAGGCCGTCGCCGTCGCGGGCCAGCGCCGGGTCGTGATGGGCGTGGGTGCCCTCGAGCCACAGGTTGGCGTGGATGGCCGGCGCGCCGTGGCCGGGTCCGGTGACCAGCAGGGTGCGTTGCCCGGTCCGGCGGACCAGACCGTTCAGTCCGCTGTAGACGAACGTGATGCCGGGACAGGTGCCCCAGTGCCCAAGGAGCCGCGGCTTGAGGTGTTCGCGCCGCAGCGGTTCGGTGAGCAGGACGTTGTCCCGCAGGTAGATCATGGCGGCCGCGAGGTAGTCCGCGGCTCGCCGGTAGGCCACTGGTCCCCGGTCGTTGGTCATGCCGCCGGGTACCCGATCTCGGGGCCGTTCATGTTTGTGTCGGTGTCGAGAGGGCAGTCGTAGTCCATGGACACGTTAGAGGGATCCGAGACCATCGCGGAGGTGCTGCCGGAGCTCCGCTACCCCGCGGAGAAGTGGCAGATCACCACGTGCGCCGACCTGCACGGTACGGACGTGCGAACCCGCCGGGCGCTCTACTCACTTCCCGTCCGGGGCTACCGCAGCGCGAAAGAGATCACCGCGGCGTTGGAGAACGCCTGAGCGGGGTACTCCGAGGTCAGGCGCGGGAAGGAGCATGTGATGCCGCAGGCGTGGAGCAAGAAGCGTGAGCGTCGGTACGAGCACATCAGGGAGGGAGCGAAGGACCAGCTCTACAACGAGTCCCGGCGGCGCAACATCAAGGGCCGTTCCTCGATGTCCAAGAAGTACCTGCAGAACGCCCTGGGGGGCTGATGAGTCAGACCGTCGGTGACTACCTGCTCGCCCGGCTGCGGGAGTGGGACGTCGAGCAGGTGTTCGCCTATCCGGGTGACGGCATCAACGGGATCGTCGCCGCGTTCGGGAAGGCCGACAACCAGCCGCAGTTCGTACAGGCACGGCACGAGGAGATGGCCGCGTTCGCCGCTGTCGGATATGCGAAGTTCAGCGGCCGCGTGGGAGTTTGTCTCGCCACGTCCGGGCCTGGCGCCATCCACCTGCTGAACGGCCTGTACGACGCGAAGCTCGACCACGTGCCGGTGGTGGCGATCGTGGGCCAGACCGCGCGCACGGCCATGGGTGGGCACTACCAGCAGGAAGTGGACCTGCACTCGCTGTTCAAGGACGTCGCGAGCGACTACCTGGTCGAGGTGAACGTCGCCGAGCAGCTGCCGAACGCGCTGGACCGGGCGATGCGGGTGGCGCTCGCCGCGAAGGCCCCGACCGCGTTGATCATCCCGGCGGACCTGCAGGATGAGCCGTACGAGGCACCCCAGCACGCGTTCAAGCACGTGCCGTCGTCCCCGCCGTCGCGGCCTTCGACCGTGTCGACCGCCGCACAGGACGAGATCGAGCGGGCGGCCGAGGTCCTCAACGCGGGGAAGAAGGTCGCGATCCTCGTCGGACAGGGCGCGCGTGGTGCGGCCGCCGAGGTTCGACACGTCGCCGACCTGCTCGGTGCCGGCGTGGCGAAAGCGCTTCTGGGTAAGGACGTGCTGCCCGATGATCTATCCTATGTGACCGGTTCGATCGGACTGTTGGGCACCCGCCCGAGCTACGAGCTGATGACCGGCTGTGACACGCTGCTGATCGTCGGCTCCAACTTCCCGTACTCGCAGTTCCTCCCCAAGCCGGGCGCCGCGCGCGGCGTGCAGATCGACCTGGACGCCAAGCTGATCGGCATGCGGTATCCGACCGAGGTGAACCTCGTCGGTGACGCCACCGCTACCCTGCGCGCCCTGATCCCGTTGCTGGAGCACAAATCCGACCGGTCCTGGCGGGACAAGGTCGAGAAGAACGTGGCCGCGTGGTGGGACACCATGGAGCGCCAGGCCATGGTCGACGCCGATCCGGTGAACCCCATGCGGATCGTGTGGGAACTGTCCGAACGCATCCCCGACGACGCGATCGTCACGGCCGACTCCGGCTCGGCCGCCAACTGGTACGCCCGCCATCTGCGGATGCGCGGCGACATGCGCGGGTCGCTGTCCGGCACGCTCGCGACCATGGGACCCGCTGTCCCCTATGCGATCGGCGCGAAGTTCGCCCACCCCGACCGCCCGGTGGTCGCACTGGTCGGCGACGGCGCCATGCAGATGAACGGCATGGCCGAACTGATCACCATCGCCCGGTACCGCGAGCAGTGGACCGACCAGCGATGCGTGATCTGCGTGCTGCACAACAACGACCTGAACCAGGTGACCTGGGAACTGCGCGCGATGGGCGGCGCACCCAAGTTCGAGGAGTCCCAGGTGCTGCCGGACGTGTCCTATGCGGACTTCGCCCGGTCGGTGGGCCTGGGCGGCATCACCGTCCGCACACCGTCCGAACTGGGCGACGCGTGGCACACCGCGCTGTCCGCCGACCGACCCACGGTGCTCGACGTGTACTGCGACCCGAACATCCCACCCATCCCACCACACGCGACGGTCGAACAGATCAAATCGGTCACCGAAGCGCTCCTTCGTGGCGACCCGGACGCGTGGGACATGGTCACGAAGGGTGTACGGACCAAACTCACCGAACTGCTGCGGTGACGACGATGTGTGTGGTCTACGGCAGTGCGTGCACTGCTTCGGCCATGGAGGTGAACACCGTCAGTTCGGCGTCGGCCGCGGTCAGCCACAGCACGCGTGCGGCAGCGTGGGTTGGGGCCGCCACCGCGAGGACGTGACTCAACGCGTGGGCTCGGCGGGCGGCGTTCAGCAGAACCCGGACGCCCGACACGGCGAGAAACTCTGTGCCCTCGAGGTCCACGATCGTGTTCGTGGACGACAGTCGCGCGAGCTGGTGGTCAAGCTGACCGACGTTGGCCATGTCCACCTCGCCGGTCACGTGCACGATCACGGTGCCGCCGCGACAGGTGGTCGTGGTGATCATCAGCCGGCCGCTGGAAGGTTCTGCGAGGGCCGAGGTATCGCTTTTCGCGATTTTGTGTTGCTGTGGCAGTGCTTCACGATGGGAACGCATGGCCTCGCTTCCGCCGGAACGAGCGGGTGGCCACAGGAAACCCGGTCCCGCGACGGTCGTGAGACCGGCGCGTGGCGCGGTGACGTCGACCGCCCCGGTTCCTGAGATGCCCGGCCGCGGGGTGTGTCGGGAGCGGTATCGGCACGCCCCGCGGCCGTCATCGGTCACAATGGACGGATGAGCACAGCACCCGCGATCACCTGGTCAGCGGGAGCTGTCGCACGGATGCTGGAGATTCCGCCGTCGACGCTGCGGGGTTGGCACCGCCGCTACGACATCCCGCCGGCCGAGGACGAGGGCCGGCACCGCCGGTACAGCGACGCCGACATCAAGGCCCTGACCCGGATGAAGTCGCTGATCGCGCAGGGCGTCGGCGCCCAGTCCGCCGCGAATCTGGCTTTTCACCCCGCCGGCAGCGAGACCGGTCCCGGCGACGTCGTGACGGCCGCGCTGCGTCTGGACACCGACGCGCTGGTGGGCATACTCGACGCCCACATCGCCGTCCACGGGGTGGTCGATACCTGGGACGGACTGTGTGGACCGGCGCTGAACGAACTCGGCGGTCCCGACGCCGACGTCGACCACTGCGTCGACGTGGTGCACCTGCTGTCCTGGGCGATCACCGTGTCGCTGCACCGAGTCACGATGGCGGCGAAACCTTCGCGGCCGACGGTGCTCCTCGCGTGCCCGGCCGACGAACACCATGTCCTTCCCCTGGAAGCACTGCGAGCCGGGCTGGCCGAACGAAGCGTTCCCGCGAACGTCCTCGGAACGAACCTGCCGGATGCCGCACTGCGTAACGCGCTGCGCCGCGTCGACCCGCCACCGGCCGCCCTCGTGCTGTGGGCCCACAGCCCCGGCACCGCACACACCGCGCTCGCGCGTGGCACCAGCCGCCGGCACACGCGCCTGGTGCTCGCCGGCCCCGGCTGGTCGCCCAGGCGACGAGCAGACCGTCTCGCCTCCCTCACCGACGCGCTCGACATGCTCGCGCCCTGATTTCGGAGCAGGCTGTCCTGTGTCACCAATTGTCGAGCCATGGATCGACCGCCCACGGCGAGGTGGTGGAGGAGATCACCGAGGACACTCACGCGGCGGGCCGTACGGTGCGGGCCACGAGGACGAGCCGCAGTACCGCGTCCGCAGTGCCAAGAGCGGTAAGGACGCGGTCCACAAACCGGATGCGCTGCGACCCGAATAGGTCGAATCGGGTCTGGCGAGAGCATCGTCCACAGTGTCCTCGCTACGTGACGAGTTTTGGACGCGGCACCGCCGGGTAACTGATCGCGGACCTGTCCTCTGTCACAAGGAGTTCTCATGACGCTGCGAGCCGTCGCGTTCGTGTGCAGCCTCAAGCCGTCGCCCGCCTCGTCCAGCAGCGAACTGATCGCACGCCAGTTGCTCGACGAACTCTCCACCCACGACGTGGAGGGTGAGCTGGTGCGGGTGGTCGACCACGACGTACGTCCGGGCGTGGAGAACGACATGGGCGACGGGGACGAATGGCTACGGCTCCGGCAGAAGATCGTCGACGCCGACATCGTGATTCTGTCCACCCCCACCTGGGTCGGTCACATGTCCAGCGTCGCGCAACGCGTGCTCGAACGACTCGATGCCGCGTTGTCCGACACCGACGACGCGGGCCGGCCGGTCCTGTTCGACAAGGTCGCGATCGCCGCGGTGGTCGGCAACGAGGACGGCGCGCACAAGATCGTCGCCGATCTCTTCCAGGCCCTCAACGACACCGGCCTCACCATTCCCGCGCAGGGCTGCACCTACTGGAACGGCGAGGCCATGCAGGGGACCGACTTCACCGACCTCGACGAGACGCCCGACGCGGTCAAATCGACCAACGCGACGGCGGCCCGCAACGCCGTCCACCTTGCCCGTTTGCTGCGAGCCAACGCCTACCCGGCCGGTTGAACCAACCTCGACGGGGGCCGGAGCGTCACCAGCCGAGGATCGGGGTACGCGGTTCTCGGAAGAACCTCGAGGAGGCGCGCCCGTGTCCGACGACCAGACCAGGTTGCCCTTGCGGCTTCCGCTCGCCGCCGCCGCGGCGCTCCCGGGCTGCTACCTGGGAGGTGCGGACTACCGCGGTCTGCCCCATCCCGAGCGCCGCCACCCGTGGCGGCACTGATCTTCGGGATCGCGATCGTCGGTGCCGCGTTCGTGTTGTCGTGGGCCGCGGAGGCGGCGCAGGTGGACATCAGCGCGGGGCTGGCGATCGCTGTGCTGGCGGTCGTCGCGGTGCTGCCGGAGTACGCGGTCGACCTGGTGTTCACCTTCCAGGCCGGTCAGGTCTTCGCCGAACACGGCAGTTGTGTCGCGGAATCCGCAGGGGCGAACCCGTGCTCGCTGGCGCTGGCGAACATGACCGGTGCCAATCGGATCCTCGTGGGTTTCGGTTGGCCGCTGGTCGTGCTGGTGGCCAGCATCGCCGCCCTGCGCGCCCACCGGGAGAGCAGTTCGACCAGCCCGGGCCGGGTCGAGTTGGCGCCGGCGATGTCGGCCGAGGTCGTGTTCCTCGGGATGGCGACCCTCTACTCGCTCACCCTTCCGCTGCGTAGCTCGCTGACGATGATCGACGCGGTGGTCTTCGTCGCGATCTTCGTCGGCTACGCGTGGCGACTGTCGAAGGCGCCGGTGGAGTCCCCCGATCTGCGTGGGGTGTCGGCCTGGGCGGGCAACAACCCCGCCGCCGGCGCCGGACGCTGGTGATCGGGATGTTCGCGGTCGCCGGGCTGTTCATCCTCGCCACGGCCGAGCATTTCGCCGAGAACCTGGTGGACACCGGCAGCGCGCTCGGCGTGGACGAGTTCCTGCTGGTGCAGTGGATCGCGCCGTTGGCCAGCGAGTCACCGGAGCTGATCGTGGCCTGCCTGTACGCCGCCCGGGCTCATGGCCTCCCACTCGCTGGGCACGTTGCTGTCCAGCAAGGTCAACCAGTGGACGCTGCTCGTGGGCACCATCCCGATCGTGTTCGCCATCTCCTCGGGCTCCACGCACGGCCTGCCGCTGGACGCCCATCAGCGCCTGGAACTGCTCATCACCGCCGCGCAGTCGCTGTTCGCGGTGAGCATCCTGGTCAACCTGGGACTCACGGTCGTCGGCGCGACCACCCTGTTCGTGCTGTTCGCCGTTCAGTTCACCGCGAGCATCGTGCTGCCCCCGGACACCAACCAGGTGGTCATCATCGCGATGTCCGCTCTCTACGCGGTGCTGGCTGTCGGCCAGCTCGTGCGACATCGCCGGGAGACCGGCACAATCGCCCGGGACGGACTCGTGCGCCCGTTCTCCGAGCTGGCGGAGAAGTCCCCCTGACGGCGCTCTCGTAGGGTGGTCGGGTTCGACTCCGGCGGGAAGGGTGCACGTGGACGGGCAGCGTCGGGAACGGTTGTGGCGGGTGATCGCCGAGCGTTCCGTCGCGCCGGGTGCGGACGGCTGGGCGCAGGCGGTGTCCACGGCGTGTGTGGAGGCCTTGCCGGGGGTGGACGCGGTGATCGTCGCGTTGCGGGGGACCGGCCGGGCCGTGGAGATCATCGGGGCCAGTGACACCTGGGCCGAGAGCCTGGCCGAGCAGCAGTACACGGTGGGTGAGGGTCCCGGGATCGAGGCCTACGTCAACCGTGAGCCGGTGTTGGTGGCCGATCTGAGCCACGAGCAGGCGCGGTGGCCGGCGTTCGCCGAGGCCGCCCTCGGGCTGGGCGCCGGTGCGGTGTTCGCGTTCCCGCTGCAGTTGGGTGGCATCGGTCTGGGGACCGCGGAGTTTCTGCGGCGCCGGCCAGGTGGGCTGGCCCAGCAGGTGGCGGGGGACGTGGCGCTGGTGGCCGAGCTGGTCACCGCCGCGTTGCTGCAACAGGCCGACGCGGCCGAGCGGGCGGGCCGGGAGTTCGCCCCGCGACCCGTGACCTCGTTCCGTGACGTCAACGTGGCAACCGGGATGCTGGCCGCGCAACTACGCATCGGTCTGGACGATGCCTTCGCCCGGTTGCGGGGACACGCGTTCAGCAGGGGCCGTTCGGTGGTGGAGCTGGCGCGCGACGTGCTGGCGCGCCGGGTGCCGTTGGATGAGTTCGCCGAATGAACCACCGTGATGTCCTTGACCTGGAGGAATCGTGACTGACCCGACCGACGGTGGGCGTGAGGTGGCAGCGGTGCTGGCCGAGATCACGGTCGGCCTTACCCATGGCCCGGACAGCGACACGGTGTTGCGGCTGGTGTCCGACTCCGGTGCCCGGCTGCTCGGTGCGGCGGCGACCGGGGTGATGGTGGTGGATCCGCGGGGCGGGATCGAGGTGGTGGCCGCCTCGGACGAACCGGCGCGGTTCGTCGAACTGCTGCAGAGTCAGGTCGAGGAGGGGCCGTGCGTGGAGTGCGTCGCCGAAGCCTCGATCGTGACGAGCGGTGATCTGGAGGACGACCGGGATCGGTGGCCGACGTTCGTGTCCGCCGCGGTGGCTGTCGGTTTCCGTGCGGTGGTCGCGGTGCCGATGCGGCTCGACGGACGGGCGGTGGGTGGGCTGAACCTGCTGTTCGCGGAGCCGACGGTGCTGGCTGGCTGGCAGTTGCAGGTGGCGCAGGTGGTGGCAGACCTGGCGGTGCTCGGGCTGACCCAGGAGCGCGGGACCCGGCGGGCCGAGCGGCTGGCGGAACGCACGCTGACCGTGCTCAACGACCGGGTGTGGCTGGACCACGCGGTAGGCATGATCGCCGGCACCCTCGACGTCGAACCCCGCGCGGCGCTGCTGGTCCTCACCCGGTACGTCACCACGAGTGGCCGACCGCTGCGCGACGTCGTCCGCGCGATCACCGACGGCGCGCTGTCCCCGCGGCACATGGTGAACGGCGGGCACTAACTCCAGTCGGGGTCGGCGCGCCCGTCGGCATCGGCGTCGACGATCGCGACCACTCGAGCCGCTTGGGCGTCCTGCCCGGCGACGCCGTCCTGGTCGACCAGATCCCGGCGGGCCTGCGCGGTGCCGCAGTCATGCCAGCAACGCACGACGCCCACCGCCTCCTCCAGCGCGGTACGCCGGGACAGCGCGGTGACCATGCGCGCCGCGAGAGCGGTCCGATCCTTGTCGTGCCCGGTCGCGGTCATGTACCCATGGTCCTCCCGCCGGTCAACTCGTGGGCTTCGTTCCGGTGACGTGAGCGATGAAGCGGGTGGCCAGGTCGCGAACCTTGAGGTTCTCCCGCTGGGACTGTCCCACGAGCATGATGAACGCCTGGTCGGCGGAGATCTGGTGCAGCGCCATGAGGATGCCCTTGGCCTGGTCGATCACCGCGCGGCTGGTCAACGCCTCGCCCAGCTGTTCGGCTGTGGTGTGCGCGTGCCGGTAGCGGCGGTAGACCCGCAGGATCGACGCGGTGGCGATCGTGTAGAGGTCGAGCAGTTTCTCGTCCAGCTCGGCGAAACCGTGGCCACGGGTGCTGTAGCAGTTGACGGCGCCGGAGTTCCCGTCGCCGAGTGCCAGCGGCGCGGACAGGAAGCTGCCGAACCCGGCGGCGGCCGAGTCCGCCGCGAATTTCGGCCAGCACTCGGCGACGTCGGCGATCGACACCCGCACCAGCTTGCCGGTTCGCGCGGCCCGCAGACAGGGACCGTCACCGACCGTGTACTGGTCGAGGTCCAGCGCGGCCACGATCTCACTGGTCGTCGCGGCGGTCATCGGTGTGCCGTCGGTGAGCAGGGTGATGGTGGCCTCGTCGACACCGGGCACCGCCCGGGTCACCTGCTCACACACCTGCCGCAGCAGCACCGTGTAGTCATCGGCGCCATCCAGGGCGGCGGTCAACGTCTCCAGTGCCCCGGTGACCTCGTCGAGCACCACCGGCCACGCGTCGTCCCGCTTGTGGTCCATGACCAGCTCCCCGTCGGTCACGCGGAGCGACGAGAACCTGGGACGTGTGGGAGGCAGTAGCGAACCGAGCACCATCGCGACACCGAGCGTCGAGATGGATGGCTGCTTCCAGGCCCTCTGCTGGACGAGGAGGAACGTGCTGCACCCCACCCACGGCGAAGCCCCTCATCGTCCGCGTAGGTCGGTATGCCACGAAGGTGACGCACCGTCGGACCGGCGCGCGCGAAGAACCTCTGCACACGCACCTTAACGCCTGAAGCCTCTTCGCAACGGCTCGAACGTGGCACGTCCGCACCGGTCTCCGCGAGGGTGCGAGCGCGGCGAACCTCCGGCGCCGTTACATGACCACATCTGAACGGGGTACCCCAGGTCACGCACGGAAAGGAGCACCTGATGCCGCAGACCTGGAGCAAGAAACGTGAGCGTCAGTACGAGCACATCAAGGAGGGCGCGAAGGAGCAGGGCACCAGTACGAAACGCGCGAAGGAGATCGCGGCGCGCACGGTGAACAAGAATCGCGTGCAGTCGGGGGAGTCGAAGACGGCCAGCAAGTCGTCGGTCGGCGACGTGTCGCCGCAGCACCGGGGTGGCAAGCGGCGGGGCAATCGGCAGGGCCCGAACGGGCCGACGAAGGACCAGCTCTACAAGCGCGGACAGCGCCGCGGGGAACGTCCGGTCCTCTGTGGTCTGCGCCGGCGCACCGTGTCCGCCCGGGTACGACTACTCCGCTCCGTATCCATCCGCTGCAGCCCACTGGCGTGATCGACGTGTTCACCCGCTGACCGCCCACCATGGGTCGCTGAGGCGGCGGTTGTGGCTGCGGGCGTAGGCGCGCATCACCTGGAAGGCTTCGTCCATTGCCAGGCCGGCGCGTTGGGCGAGGACGCCTTTGGCTTGTTCGAGTTGGACGCGGCTGGCGAGGGCGGTCTGCAGTTGGTGGCGAGTAGTTCGCTGGCGGCGATGGCGCGTTCCTGGATCAGTCCGACGGTGGCGACGTCGGCCGTGGCCTGGCCGATGCTCAGGTCGCCTGGGTGAGTCGGCCGAGTTTGAGTCGGAACAGGTTGAGCGCGCCGATGGTGTCGTCGCGTAGGCGCATGGGGAGTGCTTGTGCGGAGTGGAACCCGAGTCCTTGTAGCTGTTCGGTGAACGCGGGCCAGGAGGTGCGCATCGCGGGTAGGTCGTCGCGGGCCACGGGGCGTCCGGTTCGGTAGCAGTCCAGCAGGGGCCTTCGTTGTTCTGTAGTTCGTAGAGTTCCAGCAGGCGGGCTTCCTCGGTGGAGGAGGCCATGACACGGAGGCCGCCGCGCTGGTCGGCGAGCATGATGCCGGCGGCGTCGGCGTCGAGCAGCTCGACGCTGCGGGTGGCCAGGGTGTGGAGGAAGTCGATGACGTCGAAGTCGGCGACCAGGGTGTCGGCCAGGCTCACGAAGGTGTTGGCGAGGAGTTGTTCCGGCTCGTCATGAGCCCACCGCCTGTGTCTGGTTGGGGGTCATGGCCGATCGCGCCGCGGGGTGCCGGGTTCGCTGTCGTCGAAGGACAGGCGTCGGTTGACCACGTCGGCGGCGACGGCCGACACCGTCTGATCGGTAGCGTACGCGTGCGCGCGTAGCCGCAGCAGTGCCTCGGCGAGGCTGATGCCGAGTTGGATGGTGATCATCCCGGTCGCTTGGTGGACCTCGGCTTGGCTGTCGATCGGCCCGCTCAGCGCGGCGCTCCCACCGTGCCCGTTGTGGTCCTGCAGGTCCAGGACCACAACGGTCGCGGCGTCGCCGAACGCCAGTGCGTCGGTGAGGTCGACGGCGGTGAGCAGTCCTGGGGTGTCGCGGTAGAGATCCAGGACCCCGACGCGGATGGCGCCGACCCGCAGTGGGAACGCGAAGATGGCACGCACCCCGGCATCGAGCGCGGCGACTCCGAACCGCGGCCATCGCCCCGACTCGGCCGACCCAGTGGCTGCGAGGTCTGGTTGCAGCGCCGGGCGCCCACTGCTGGACGCCTCCGGCCGGCCATGAGCGAGAGGACCGCACGGAAGGCGGCCGCGGCGGGGGCACGGGTCGACAGGCGCTGGGGCACGCTCGTCGTGATCTGCCTCGGCATGCTGCTGTCGCTGGTGGAGGGGGCGTTCATCGGGGTCGCCGTGCCGACGATCACCGAGGACCTCCGTGCGAGCACAGCGGAGATCCAGTGGCTGTTGAACGCCTTCCCGCTGGCGTTCGGGGGACTGGTCATCACCTGCGGGGGTCTTGCCGACCGCAAAGGGCACCGAACCACGTGGTTGGTGGGAGTCGCGCTGTTCGGCGTCTGCGCGGTGGTCGCGACCCTCGCGGTCGGCCCGTTGCAGCTCATCATCGCGCGGGCCGGGTTCGGAGTGAGCACCGCGCTGGTCATCCCGTCGTCCTTCGCGATCGTCGGCGCGATGTTCGACGACGAGGAGCGCCCGCGCGTGACGGGTGTGATGGCCATGGTGGCCGGCGTGATGCAGGCCCTCGCGCCGCTGCTGGGTGGAGTACTGTTGTCGAACTTCTGGTGGGGCTCCATCTATCTGGTCGTCGTGCCGATGACCGCGGTGGTGTTCGTCGCCGGCTGGTGGTTGGTGCCCGCCTCGGAGCTGCGGCGCGGCGACAAGCCGGACCTCGTCGGCGCGGTGCTCTCGATCGCCGCGGTCACGATGCTCATCTGGGTCGTGATCAACGCACCCGCCCTCGGCTGGCTCGCCCGTGGGCCCGCGGTCGCGTTGGGACTCGGCCTGGCGCTGCTGGTGGCGTTCCTGTGCTGGGAGCGCGTCACGGCCAACCCCATGATGGAGCTGTCGCTGTTCCGCCGCAGGCGGTTCACCGGCGCGCTGCTCGGCGGTCTCGTGCCGGCCTTCAGCGTGACGGGTGCGCTGTTCCTCGTCACACAGCACCTCCAGTTCGAGCTCGGGCTCACCCCGTGGCAGGTCGGCCTCGCGATGGTGCCGTTCGCCGTGGCGATGCTGCTCGCCGCCGGGCTGGTGAGCGCAAGGCTGGCGCGCGTGCTCGGCATCGGCCGGACCATCGCGGGAGGTCTCGCGGTGTCGGCGATCGTCCTGTGCTGTGTTGGTTTCGTGTCGCCGAGCGCCGAGCTGCCCGCCGTACTGGTGATCCTGGTTCTCGTCGGCTTCAACGTCGGGATCTGCGCGCCGCTCACGAACGCGGCCCTGATCGCCTCGCTGCCGAAGGACCGCACCGGGATAGGGACCGGCGTCAGCTCCACGATCCAGCAGCTCGGCAACGCGCTCGGGGTCGCGGCACTGGGCGTGATCTTCTCGCTCAAGTTCGCGGCCGACCTGCCTCGCGAGATTCCCCCCGAGGCGGCCGCGTCCCTGCCGACCGCTCTCGCCGCGACCGAGCAGGTGCCGAGGGGGGAGGCGCTGGTGCCACGGGTCCACGAGGCCTTCGCCTCGGGGTTCAGCGCAAGCCTGCTGGCCGCCGGGCTGCTGATGGCGGTCGGCGCCGGTGCCGTGGCGGTGTTACTGAGGCGGGACGGGACCGCGGGTTCCTGACCGCTCGCCCGCTCACCGCCCCCCGGCCAGCGCGACGGCCACGCTGGCGGCGGACCCACGGCAGGGCCGCTCGGCGCCTGCTCGACGGGTGCGGTCGCGCAGCTCGGCGGGCGACTCGGCACGGTCACCATCGGGGTCGTGTTCGACAGGTAGCGGGACGACGAGGACTGCTGGCGTGGGCCGTGCCGCCAGGACTCACCCAAGTGGGCGCGCGCCGGGGGATGGCGCACCACCCTGTTCTCCAACTCGCTCGGCCTGATCATGGCCGGAGTGTTCCTGTTGTCGTGGCTGGCCCAGTCGATCGCCGGCGTCGTCGTCCACAACTCCGAACTGCTCGCTTGCGTCAGTGGAGAACATGCGCCCGCAGGTGCCTGAACCACAACTCATCAGCACGCTTCCGGCGACCGCCCGCGGAGGTACGGGACAAATATCAACCTAATGATTCCATTTTCGGGTGAACGCCGCCTCACCGTGCGGCCTCGGTAATGACGCCGGTTTGTCAGCACTTGCGCTTATATCGCGTCGTTAGCGTTGCCCAGTCCACTAACACAAGACCCAGAACGTCGATCACTGTATGAATATGTTCGGTCACGATCGGGTGTGGGTCGGCCATCCTGCTGGCGGTCGACCGTGCAAGCCGTTCGACACAACGATGAGCCTGTACCGCAATGAACTCGACCTTGTCGAGGAACGGTGAGCAACAGGAACAGGAGGAGACATGCGAGGACGACATGTTCTGCGATGGATGGCGGCAGTGTTGGTTGGGTGTGTGGTCGGCTCGGGTCTGGTCTCGACCACACAAGCGGTGGCGACAACGCCGGTGCGCGCCGAGGCACCGGTCAGAGTGGCAGCGGTCAATCTCGTGCGGAACCCGTCCTTCACCGACCACGCGGACCTGATGGGCTTCTGGAGGGATGTCGTTGCCGGGAACCAGCAGCTGATCAGCCCGTGGCGAGTGGTCAAGCACTACGGCCAAATGGTTTCGATCGAGAATGCCCGCAACGACAAGGAGAGCGCCTTCCACATGGGCACGTGGCAGTCGCCGGCCGCCGGCGGAAACACCCCTGGGGCGGTGGCTCAGACCTTGGACACCCTGCCCGGCAGGAGGGTCTTCGTTGAGTTCTCCTACGCCCCGCTACCGCACCCCAGCTGCCAAGGCCAAGGCAACACCGGGCTGGGGAGGATCAAGGCATCGGCCCGGGATGGCGGGGACACCGGCATCGTCCTGGGGGATCGCACAGTGGTGGCCGACACCACGAATGTGCGGTGGCGAACCGCCAGGGTTTTCACGTTCATTCCCCGGAGCGACACCACCTCGTTGTATTTCGAGAGCCTCCCCGGCGACTCGTTCTGCTCGTTGATGTTTTCCCGAGTGAGTGCCGAGGAGTACTAGTACTACAGGGACAGAACCGGACGCGACCTGCGACGATGCTGCGCGAGAGTCTCGGCGCGTCTCGATGCACCGAACGCGTTCGGTGCGCTGAGCGCACCAAAAGCGTCGTTCGGTGCACGAAGCCCGCCCCGACTTGCCTTGTTGATCTGGCCCTGTAGTACTAGTCCCACCTCGATGCTGCGGCACGCAGTGCACGGTGGATGCCGATCGGCACTCAATCGGCATCCACCGTGCCGGGATGCATTGAACGGATTTCATCCAGGTCTGGATGTATTGAGGGTTGGCTTTGATGTAGGCGACGACGGAGAAGTACTGCTGGCCCACAGGTCGCAGTGCCGGGTCCTCGGCCAGCTCGACGTGCCGGTCGCCCAGAGGGTGGCCAGGCGGGCCCAGTACTGCGGCGAGGATGCCGCCCATGTTGGCCAGCACCGCGCCGAGATCCCGGACCGCCTGAAGGTCCGAGGTATCCACTCGGCCAGTTGCCCGATCTCATGCGTCTGCGCGATGAAGTCGGCGAACCGGTACGCGGCGCTGGCCGCGCCTCGGGCCATCTCTGCGAGCACCTCGGCGCCCACCACACCGATGTCCCGGAACGCGAAGAGCAACGGCTTCAGCTCACCGCCGAGGTCCGCGGTGGCCAGCGATGTCGAGTCCAAGAACGCCTCGACGTCGGGCATGGCCTGCTCTTCGATCACCAGGTCGCAGAACATCTCGGTGTGCCTGCCTGCAGAGACGCGATTCCGCCGGTCGCGACGCTGGTGGGCGACCCACTGCCCGACGACCTGGTCGCGGGGTGGCGCCGCTCGTGCGGGACGACCAGTTTCCTCGCAGGGCGCCTGCTGACCGGGTTCGCCCCGTACTCGATCGACGAGGCGATCGAGTGCCGCACGATGATGCCGAGGATCGCCGGGTGCGAGTCGGACCTGGCGGCCGAACCTGCCGGATCCCGGCGGCACCTCCCTCCGGTTCGAGACCGCGCCGCCGGGGCAGTCGGACTGCGACAGATCGTGATGTCGCTCAACCGCCCGGTGGTCCCGCACAAGCGGCAGGTCGGCCGCTCGACGCTCGTGGTCGGCCCGACGCGCGCCGTGTGGACCTTCGGGCGATAGCTACCGTTACATCCAATGGCTGACTGTCACTAGGCTCATTGTGTGCTATTTGGGGGCGTTTCACCGGATCGATGGCTTGTGTGAACTTGGTGTCGTACAACAACGGCATGTCCCTGCGAAGAAGAACGTTCCTGATTGGCGGACTCGCCGGTACCGGAGCGGGGCTCGTGGCCTTCGGGTCGGCCGGCGCCGCGGCGGCGGCTTACCCCTTCATGCTCGGTGTCGCGTCGGGAGAACCGTCCGCCGACGGCTTCGTTCTCTGGACCCGACTCGCGCCGAACCCGTTGGCATCCGACGGATTCGGCGGCATGCCCGACGCACCCGTTGCGGTCGAGTGGCAGGTCGTCTCCGACCAGAACTTCGGCACCGTCGTGGCGTCCGGCACGACCAGCGCGGTGCGGGCCGCCGCACACAGCGTGCACATCGGGGTCACGGGCCTCCCCGCCGGGCGCGAGTACTGGTACCGCTTCCGCGCGAACGGCCATATCTCACAGGTCGGCCGCACCCGCACCGCGCCCGCGGTAGGCACCAGCCCGACACTGACGATGCTCTTCGCGTCGTGCTCGCACTTCGCCTCCGGCTACTACACCGCCTACCGGCGGATGGCCGAGGAGTACCCGGACCTGATCCTGCACCTCGGCGACTACATCTACGAAAGTGGCGCGGCCGATGTGCGTGCCCACGCGCCCGCCAGGGAGATCACCAGCCTGGCCGACTACCGGATCCGGCACGCGCAGTACAAGTCCGATGTGGACCTTCAGGCCGCGCATCAGGTGGCGCCCTGGGTGGTCGTGTGGGACGACCACGAGGTCGAGGACAACTACGCCAACCTGATACGCGGCAACCCGGACCCGGCGGGCGACTTCCGCGTCCGGCGGGCGGCGGCCTACCAGGCCTACTACGAACACATGCCGCTGCGCTCGGCACAGGCGCCCGTCGGCGAGAACCTCCAGTTATACCGGCGTTTGCGGTGGGGCAGCCTCGCCACGTTCCACATGCTCGACACCCGCCAGTACCGCATGGACCAGGCGTGCGGCGACGGCACGAAGGACTGCCCGGAGGCCGACGACCCGGCACGCACCATCACCGGCAAGACCCAGGAGGACTGGCTGCTCGCCGGTATGGGGCAGCGGCTCGCCACCTGGGACCTGATCGGGCAGCAGGTGTTCTTCGCGCAACGTCTCACCTCGACCGGCAACAGGAGCATGGACTCCTGGGACGGCTACAACGCCAACCGCAAGCGGATCCAGGACGGCTGGCAGGCACGCGGCAACACCAGCACCGTCGTGCTGACCGGTGACGTGCACAAGCACTGGGCGAACAACATCATGAACAACTACACGACCCAGGACAAGGTGATCGGCACCGAGCTGATTACCACGTCCATCACCTCCGGCGGCGACGGCGACCCCGCCGACGACGGCACGTTGCCGGTGAACCCGCACATCTTGTTCAACAAGCACCTGCGCGGCTACGTCCGCACGGTCACCCGCCCGACCCAGATGAGCGTCGACTTCCGGGTGCTCGACAGGGTCACAGCGCGGGACTACCCGGTGAAGACCGCGAAGAGCTACGTCATCCAGGCCGGCAACCCCGGCCTCCAGAATCCCTGAACGGACGCCATGAGACGCACCATCCTGACGGCGCTTTCGGCGGCGAGCATGCTGGGGCTGCTCGTCGCGCACGTCCCGGCCGCGACGGCCGACGGCACACTCACGTGGGCCACCGTGAACACCACGACCACCGGCGACCAGGACAACTCCTCGGTCGCGTCCTCGCGGGGCGGCTACACGGCCGTCGTGTGGGAGGACGACCGCGACGCCACCAACCCCAACGACAGTGTGCACACCGAGGTTTTCGTACGCCTGTACCGGGACGGCACCTCGGTGTACGAGAAGCAGGTCTCCACCGGCGGCACCGGCAACTGGCGGCACGTACAGCCCGATGTCGCGGTCTGGCCGAACGGCAGTGTCGTCGTCGTGTGGGCCGACGACACGGACGGCAACGGGTACAACCAGATCCGGGTACGGACCTTCAACGCCGCGGGCACCGACACCGGTTCGGCCACCGCCAACGGCGTCGGGACCGGGCAACAGGTCTACCCTGAGGTGGCCGTGGACCCGGACGGGTCCGCGTTCGCGGTCGTGTTCGAGGACGACCAGGACACCACGGCGCCGACGGTCCGGGTGTCCGGGTTCGCGTCGATCACGTCGAAGACCTACGAGAAGCAGGTGCACGCCACCGGCGGTACCAACAGACACCCCGACGTCGCGATGGGCGCCGCGGGCAACGCGATCGTGGTGTGGGACGAGGACGTCGACGGCAACGGCTTCTACAACGTCGGCCTGGCAAGCTTCACGAACACCGGCGCGGCGAAGATCGCGGTGCGGGCGGCCAACGAGGCGACCGGCGGGCAACAGACCAACGCGACTGTGGCAGCCAACTTCAACGGTGACTTCGTCGCGGGCTGGGAGACCGACCACATCGGCACCGACCAGATGGGCGTGCGGTCGTTCACCGCAACCGGCGCAGGCCCCGCCGAGGCGTTCCTGCCCGGCAACGACCCGCAGGTGGGCATCGACGACCAGCGTTACGCCGTCGCCTACTGGACGGTCGGCGAGGATGTGTACGTCCAGGGCCTCAACCCGGACGGCACCACCAACGGCCGCCAGCCCAGGATCCGCGCCAACACGGTGACCGAGGGCAGGCAGAGCCAGCCCGCCCTGACTGTCGACCCCTTCGGCCGCATCACCATGACCTACAGCGACGACAGCGACGGCAACGACTTCGACGAAATCCGCATGGGCACCGGCCTGAACAACTCCACCTGGTGACCTGCCGTGGAGGGCGCCTCTTCGGGGGCGCCCTCCACCTGTGTTCGGCAGGTGCCGCCCGGGGGTGATGCACAGGGTCGCCGCCTCCCACAGCCGGTCCGCGTCGGCGAGGGACTCGGCGGCCGCCCATACGGCAGCCGCGTCCACGGCAACATCCCCAGCGGCGTGCTGGATCGACGCCCACACCCGATCCGCGGCGGTACGCGGGTCGTCGCCGGCGATGCCGGTCAGCTGGGCGGCAGCGGCCACCGGCAGGGTTCCTACCGTGTGTAATCAGATCGGCCGAGAACAGCTTCAGTAAAGTTGACCACCAGGTCAGGCTGGTAGTTGGCGCGATCCTCCACGCCGAGCACGGGTCTCGTTTCTGGTGCTGCCTCGGGTTACGAGTGAGACGGTGCTGACGATGTGTTCCGGGGCGGCGTTCTCGTCCGTGAGCTGTCGGCGCAGCAAACGCAGCGCTTCGGCCACCATTGTCGGGCGGTCGGGGTCGATGGTCGTCAGACCGGGGGCGAGGTGCTGAGAGATATCGAGGTTGTCGAACCCGACAAGCTGGATGTCATCCGGTACGCGCACCCCGGCATCGTGGAGGCCGGCCAGGGCGCCGATCGCCACCTCGTCGGTGACGGCGAAGATGCCGTCGATCTTCAGTCCAGCGGCCAGCGCATCAGCGATCGTGGCTCGTGCCTCCGCGATCGAGTAGTCGTGGAGTGGAATCACGAGGTCAGGGCGGGGATCCAGACCCGCGTCGGCGAGCGCGCGGGACCAGCCGTTCGCGCGATGGGTCGCCATCTCCGGACGAGGTGCGGTGAGTTTGCCGCCCAGCACCGCGATTCGTCCTGCGCCGCAGGTGATCAGGTACTCGGTGGCCAGTCGCGCTCCGGCGAAGTTGTTCATTTGGATGCGGTGGTAGCGGTCTGGCACGTCCTGCTCGCCGAGCAGCACGATCGGCAGGTCCGGGTGGATCCGATCGAGGTCGGCCATGTCCAGTCCGACAGCGCCGAGCAGAACGCCGTCATACTGCTGGAGCCGGGCGAGCGAGAGCGCGGAGAGCTCGCGTTCACGGTTCGCGCCCGACTGTTCGACGACGAGGTGCATGCGGTCTGCCGCCAGTGCGTCCGAGATCAGGGACGCCAACTCGCCGTAGTAGTGCAGGTCGAATTTCGGCACGATCAGGCCGACCGTGCCGGTCCGCCCCGATCGAAGGCGCCGGGCGGTCAGGTTGACCTCGTAGCCGAGCCGGTCGACGACGTCGAGTACGTGCAGTCGAGTGTCGGCCCCGACGTTCGACCGGTCGTTGAGCACGTTCGACACGGTCATCACCGACACGCCGGCTTCACGTGCCACTTCGCTCATCGTGACGGTGCGTCGTCTCATAGTGGTCACTCTCTCAGCCCGGGTGTATCGGTGTAAGTCGATCAGTCACGAAACGGCGACGATGCGCCGTGTCCGACTTGACGGCGGGGTGCCGAGTCGTAACTCTTTCCGGTCGAAGTGTAACGATAAACTACGAAACTTTCGCAGTTCAACGCGGCGGACCGTCATACCGGAAGGCGACATGACGACTACGGCGATCATCAATCTGGACTTGCCTGGTCCGGTCATCTCCCGGCATGTGTACGGCCAGTTCGCCGAGCACCTGGGCAGGTGCATCTACGGCGGGTTCTGGGTGGGCGAGGACGGAGGAGTTCCGAACGTCCGCGGCATCCGCGCGGACGTCGTCGAGGCGCTGCGGGCACTGCGGATCCCGAACCTGCGGTGGCCAGGGGGTTGCTTCGGCGATACCTACCACTGGCGCGACGGCGTCGGGTCGCGCGAGCAGCGGCCGCGGATGGTGAACAGCCATTGGGGTGACGTCGTCGAGGACAACTCCTTCGGAACCCACGAGTTCCTCGATCTCTGTGAGCTGTTGGGCGCACAGCCGTACGTGTCGGGCAATGTCGGCTCCGGTTCGGTGCGGGAGATGGCCGAGTGGGTCGAATACCTCACCCGTGCCGACGACTCGCCGATGGCCGCGTTGCGCCGGGCACACGGGCGGGACGAGCCGTGGCGCGTCCCGTTCTGGGGAATCGGCAACGAGGCCTGGGGGTGTGGCGGCAACATGCGGGCCGAGCAGTACGCGTCCCTGGCCCGCCACTACTCGACGTTCGTGCGTGACCAGGGCGACAACGAGGTCTACCGGATCGCCGTCGGCCCGAGCGACTCCGACTACGCGTGGACCGAGACCATGATGCGCTCGTTCGATGATCTGGCTGCCGACCCGGCCGCGCCGGCGGCTCCGTTCCAGGCGCTGTCGTTGCATTACTACACGATGACCGGTTCCTGGTCGGACAAGGGCGCGGCGACCCGCTTCACCGACGACGAATGGTACGTCGCGTTGTCCCGCGCCTCGCTCATGGAGGAGTACCTCACTCGGCACAGCACCGTGATGGACCGCTACGACCCGCACCGCAAGGTCGGGCTCGTGGTCGACGAATGGGGCACCTGGTGGAACGTTGAGCCAGGCACCGAGCCGGGGTTCCTCTATCAGCAGAACACGTTGCGCGATGCCTTGGTGGCCGCAGTACATTTCGACGCTTTTCACCGGCACGCCGACCGGGTGGTCATGGCCAACATCGCCCAGACGATCAACGTGCTTCAGGCGATGCTGCTCACCGACCCGGATTCCGGCGTGCTCGTGCGGACGCCCACGTACCACGTGTTCGAGATGAGCACGGGCCACCATGACGCGGCGTCGTTGGACGTCCACCTGCGTGATGTTCCGACCGTCGAGTCGGACGGGCGAGAGCTCGGCCTCGTCTCGGTCACGGCCTCGACCCAAGACGACAGTGCGCTCGTCTCGCTGGCCAATCTGGATATCGGCTCCTCCGCCGAGGTCGTGCTCGACCTGCGCGGGCGCACCGCGCGGTGTCGCGGCGCGCGGATCCTCACCGCGCCGACGCCCGCGTCGCACAACACCCCGCGAACTCCGTCCGCCGTGGCACCTGCCGCGTTCGACGGTGTACGCGAGCATCCGCGCGGCCTGCTCGTCGAGTTGCCGCCGCACTCCTACCTCACAGCTGAGCTCCAGCTCACCTGACGCGCCGCGATGCGGCACCGATACCGAACATCGGCCAACCAAGGGAGTTGTCAATGAAGACACGCAGATACCGGTCCAGGGCGCTGGGCGTTCTGGCGGGCACGATGGCGACAGCCCTCGCGCTGTCGGCCTGTTCGGCAGGTCCGGAAGCAAGCGATTACCAGGAAGGCGATCCGTACACCCTCACCGTCTGGACCAACTACACCGGCGAGACCGGCCTGGCCTGGTTCGACAGCGTGGCCAAGGAGTTCGAGGCCGCGCACGAGAACGTCACGGTCAAGGCTCAGCACATCCAGAACGAAGAGTTGGACGGAAAGCTCCAGACGGCGCTGAACTCCGGTGACGCACCGGACATCTTCCTGCAGCGCGGCGGCGGCAAGATGCGGGACATGGCCGAGGCGAAACAGCTCCTCGATCTCACCGGCAGCACGGTCGACTCTCCCGAACTGCGCGAAAAGCTCGGCGACGCGCCGTACGAAACGCTCACCGTCGACGGCAAGCTGCTGGGCGCGCCCCAGCTGGTGCAGCCCGGTGGTATCTGGTACAGCAAGGATCTGTTCACCACGGCAGGCATCACCGAGATCCCGAAGACGGTCGACGACCTGGCCGACGCGATCGACAAGCTCAAGGGCGCCGGCATCACCCCGATCGCGCTCGGTGGCAAGGACGCCTGGCCCGCCGCCCACTGGTACTACTTCTTCGCGCTACGCGAGTGCTCGGCGGACACCCTCGAGGCGACGAACGACTCGCTGGACTTCTCCGACCCGTGCTACGAGAAGGCGGCCAAGGACGTCGTCGACCTGACTGCCCTCGAGCCGTTCAACGAAGGCTTCCTGAACACGTCCGCGCAGCAGGGTGCCAGCAGTTCGGCGGGCCTGCTCGCCAACCACGAGGCGGCCATGGAGCTGATGGGCAACTGGGAGCCCGGCGTCGTCAAGGACCTCACTCCGGACAAGCAACCGCTTCCCGACCTGGGTTGGTTCCCGTTCCCGCAGGTGGCGTCCGGCCAGGGTGACGCGACCGCGCTCATGGGCGGCAAGGGCGGCTTCTCCTGCTCGGCCGGTGCGCCGAAGGAGCTGTGCGGGGAGTTCCTCGCGCTGATGAACTCGGAGCAGAACCAGGAGAGCTTCTACACCGCGTTCGGTTCGATACCGCTGCACGTCGACGCCCAGGACGTGGTGAAGAACGACTACGACAAGCAGATGATCGAAGCCCTCAACGAGGCGACCTACGTGTCGGACTTCCTGGACACCAACTATGGCCAGAAGGTCGGCACCGTGCTGAACCAGTCGGTCGTGGAGCTGCTGACGGGGGCGACGGATCCCGCGCCCGACGTCGGCCAGACTCCCACAGGCAAC
Organism: uncultured Actinomycetota bacterium; assembly: GCA_963826035.1. Classification (GTDB taxonomy): domain Bacteria; phylum Actinomycetota; class Actinomycetes; order Mycobacteriales; family Pseudonocardiaceae; genus Actinophytocola. Next base: position 1,150,867 of record CAWGVZ010000015.1, read on the forward strand.
GGCGTCCCGCAGACCATCTTCCGCCGCGGCGCGATCACGCAGCTCTTCTACGTCACCAACTGGTACCACGACGAACTGTTCAACCTCGGCTTCGATGAAGCGTCCGCGAACTTCCAGAACACGAACTTCAGCGGATTCGGACTCGGCAACGACCGCGTCCTCGCCGACGCGCAGGACGGCAACGGCTTCAACAACGCCAACTTCGCCACGCCGCCGGACGGCATCTCCGGACGCGCATGCAGATGTTCGTCTTCGACCTCCCCGCTCGTCGAGCGTGACGGCGATCTCGATTCCGAGATCCTCATCCACGAGTTGACGCACGGCACCAGCAACCGTCTCATCGGCAATGGCGCCGGTCTGAACTGGGATGTCGGTGGCAGCATGGGCGAAGGCTGGAGCGACTTCTACGCCCTGTCGATGCTCAACAACACCAACGCGGACAACCCCGACGCTCAGTACAGCAGCGGCGCGTACGCCACGTACGACCTCGCCGGGCTGACCGACAACTACCTCTACGGCATCCGCCGCTTCCCCTACTCGACAACAACACCATCAATCCGCTCACCTGGGCGGACGTCGACGACATCACCAACGACATGAGCGGCGGAATCCCCGAGTCGCCGCTCGGCTTCAACTTCAACGGCGGCTCTCGAAGTCCACAACGCCGGCGAAGTCTGGGCCCTGACGCTGTGGGAAGTCCGCAGCCGCGTCATCGCCGACCCGGCCGGTGCCAACGGCGACGTCCCGACCGGCAGCGCCACCATGCTGCAGCTCGTCACCGACGCCATGAAGATGACCCCGGACGATCCGACCTTCATCGAGGGTCGTGACGCCCTCTTCGACGCCGACTGCGCGACGAACGCCTGCGCGAACGAACAGTCGATCTGGGACGGCTTCGCAGACCGCGGCCTCGGATACAAGGCGGCGCAGCCCTACCACGTCGGCCTCGGGTTCCTCGCGACCCACACCGGCGTCACCGAGTCGTTCAGCCTTCCGTTCCTCGACGTCGTCGACGCCTCGACCGACGTCGCCATCAACGACAGCGCCTCCAACAACAACGGCGCGATCGATCCGGGCGAGCCGATCCTGCTCACCGTGACGCTCACCAACCCGTGGCGCGCGGCCAGCAAGAACGTCGCAAGCGCAACCGCCGTGCTGAGCACCTCCACCCCGGGCGTCACGATTCACGACAACAGCTCGACCTACGGAGCAATCGCAGCGCAGGGCACCGCGTCCGGCGATTCGTTCCTCATCTCGCTCGCCACCACCGTTACCTGCGGCAGCGCAATCAACTTCACGCTCACCACGACCTCCAGCCTCGGCGTGACGGCGACGAACTTCACCCTGCGCGTCGGCAATGCCAACGGCACCGACCCGGTGGTCACCTACACGGGCAATCCCGCCCCGGATCTGTCCATCCCGGATGAGGATTCGCGCGGCGTCTTCCATCAGTTGTCGGTTACCGACGACTTCGTCATCGCCGACGTCGACTTCCGCCTCGACAGCCTGACGCACACGTTCATCGACGACCTGCTGGTCATGCTGCGCGCTCCGAGCGGAATCGGCACGGACATGATCGGACTGATCGGTCTCGACTCCGTGGACGGCGGATCGGGCAACAATCTCACGAACTTCCTCGTCAACGACGATCTCCCGTTCACTCTCACCGAAGACATGATGGCCGCCGCCAATGCGACCGCGACGGCGAATGGCGCGGACTTCATCCCGGTCTTCAACTCGCCGAGCTGGGCGGATCCGCTCGTCTTCGGCGTCCCCGCCGATCCGGTGGGAAGCCTCACGCGCTTCGACGGCCAGAGCTCGCTGGGAACCTGGACGGTTCTCGCCGCGGACGAATTCGCCGGCGATATCGGTACGTTCAATGCCTGGTCGATCCTCGTCACGCCCGTGCACTTCGACTGCGTCGCGTTCGCACCGGCGGCCCTCATCGACAACCCGACGAAGACCGTGTCCGGCACGTTCGTGGTCGGCGGCACGGTGACCTACACCATGACCATCACCAACAGCGGTACCGATCCGCAGCTCGACAACACGGGCGACGAGTTCACCGACACCCTCCCGGGCACCCTGACCCTCGTCAGCGCCGTTGCCAGCAGCGGCACGGCAGGGACGGCTGGCAACACCGTGACCTGGAACGGCGCGCTCGCACCGCTCGGCGGCAGCGTGACGATCACCATCACGGCCACGATCAACGCCGGCACCGCAGGCGCCACCATCAGCAACCAGGGCACGGCGTCGTATGACAGCAACAACGACAACGCCAACGACGCCACCGCGGTGACGGACGATCCGGGCACCGGCGCGGCAGACGACCCGACGAGCTTCGTCGTCGCGGGCGCTGTCGTCACCGGCACCAAGACGGTCAGCGCGGGGCCGTACGCGGTCGGTGATGCAATCACCTACACGGTCGTGCTCACCAACAGCGGCTCGTCCGCCACGCTCGACAACGCGGGCGACGAATTCACCGACGTCCTGCCCGCCGGCCTGACGCTCACCGGCGCCAGCGCCAGCAGCGGTACGGCGGGCACGGCTGGCAACACCGTCACCTGGAACGGCAGCATTCCCGCCGGCGGCAGCGTGACCATCACCATCAACGCAACGATCAACGCCGGCGCCGCAAGCACGACGGTCACGAACCAGGGGACTTCGCCTATGACGCGGATCTCAGCGGCGACAACGAGTCGACCGGCGTGACCGACGATCCGGGCACGGGCGCCCCAGGCGACGGAACGGCGATCATCGTCGCCGGCAGGACTTGCCGTCGACACACTCACGAAGACGGTGAGCGGACGTTCCAGCCGGGCAGCACCGTCACCTACACGATCACCATCAACAACACCGGCGACACCGCATCGGGCGACAACGCCGGCGATGAGCTCACCGACGTCCTGCCGGCGAGCTGACCCTGGTCAGCGCTACGTCGTCGAGCGGGACCGCTAGCACGGTGGGCAACACCGTGACTGGCGGAAGGAGCGTGCCTGAAGCGGCAGTGTGACCGCCATCACCGCCACGATCAACGCCGACCCGCTCGGAACGGTGATCTCGAATCAGGGCACCGCCCTGTACGACTTCGACCTCAACGGCAGCAACGAGTCCACCACCATCAGTGACGACCCGGGAGTGGCCGGCTCCAACAACCCCACCGCGTTCACGGTCGGCGGGGCCACGCTCGCGGCCACCAAGACCGTCAGCGGCAGCTTCGTCGTCGGCGGCACCGTCACCTACACCATCACCATCTCGAACTCGGGAGCCTCGGCCACCGCCGACCAGGCCGGGAACGAGCTCACTGACGTCCTGCCGGCCAGCCTCACCCTCGTTACCACCACCGCCACCAGCGGCACGCCGGCATCCAGCGTCGGAACCAACACCGCTACCTGGAACGGAGGCGTTCCCGCCAGCGGCAGCGTGACCACTCAGTCCCAGCGCCCTTTTCCCTCCGCCAGCATCAACCGCACGCCCATCTCCTTCAGCGCCTCCGACAGCCTGGCGATCTCCGCCCGCGTTGCAACCAGCTCCGGATCCGTGCCGCCGCCCGCCCGCACCCCGGGCTTCGACGCCGCCAACGCGTCCAGCGCCCCCTGCCTGGCGACCGTGCGCAGCTTCATCACCGTCGAGCGATCGACGCCGGAGCGGTCGGCCGCCTCGCTGATCGTGTACTCGCCACGAACCAGCGACAGCCAGATCTCGTACTTCTCGCTCGGCGACAAAAACCGCTTCGCTCGACGGCCCGACGGGCCGGTACCGTTGGACTGCACGCTCATCATCGACTCCTTCTGGACAGGCCCGAAAGGCTGCCAGATGCGGACTCATCAAACCGCCGATGTGTGGCGCGAACTCAGACGCAAACCAAGGCGACGCGATCATCGCCGATTTCATCTGCCCGCGGGTGACCAAACGGCCATGACAACTAATCCGTCAAGGACGCGCTCGAGCACGGGCTCGGTCCGCGATGGCTGGCGCGGCGAAAGCGATCGGACTAGGGTCGCGCTCCATGCTGCGAGTCGCCATGCCCCTCGCGATCGCGCTGCTCGCGATCGCCGGCGTCCAGGCGTCCGACGCGGCGACGGTCACGCCGGTGCGCGGCGAGATCCACGCGCTCGCGTTCAGCGGCGACGCGCTCGTCGTCGCCCGCGTCCCTCCCCAGAAGCGCTTGGTGATCGAGCGCCGTGCGGCCGGCTCGCCCGTGCAGACGATCCTCAGCACGTCGCTCGACGACGACGACGACGAGCTCACGCTGGCGGCGTCGGCGGACGCCCTCGCACTCGGCTTGCTGCCCGACGGCGACGAGGGGTTCGAGACGAGCCGGGTCATGGTCGGCCCGGCAAGCGGCCCGCTGCGTGAGGTCACCACCTGCCCGTCGGCCCTGATCGTCTCGCCCGTCGCCGTCGCTGGGCCGCGCATCGCCTGGCGAGAAGGGGGCTGCGGCGAGCCCGCGCGAGACCCGGACAGCGTGAGTCCGGTCGCGGTCGTCGTCGGCGGCGCCGACCCTGCGGCGCCCGTGCGCCGCGTGGCGATCGCTCCCGGGCTGCTGCCGATCGCGCTCGTTCTCGGGGCCGGCGACACAGGCCTCGTCGGAACGCTGCAGCCATCGTTCTTCGGGTTCGACACCGACGTGCGCACGTTCTCGCCGGCGGGGCTCGGGGCGACGGTGGCGGCTGATCGGGCGCGCCTCGTATCGCCGGTCGGCGTGCTCTCCGACGGCACGCGAGTCCTCCTCGAGTCAGACCTCGGCGACGGCAGCGGGTGCGACACGGACAAGCGGCTGGTCACGATCGCGCCGGGCGGGAACGATCGCCGTCCCGTCCCGCTCGGCGGGTGCCTGCAGTCGCCGTCGAGCATCGGTCCGCGCGGCGTCGAGAGCCCGGTGGTGGCGGGCGACCGGATCGTGGCCCTCGTCGGCAAGCCGGCGTCGCGCGCCGGCTTGACCCCCAGTCGGCGGCGCTCGTCAGCGTGCGCGCCGATGGCAGCGACCGCCGCGTGCTAGTGAGGGGCGGCTTTCGCCAGCCGGAGGGGGTCGCCGCGGAGGGCGCGCGCGTCGCGTGGTCGCAGCCGCGCTGCTCTGGCGGGCAGGAGATCGTCGTTCAGTCCTCGCCGGAGCCGACCTCGGTACTGGCCGCGTGCCGCGCCGAGGTCCTCACACGCAGCGCACAGGTGCGGGGCAACCGGATCGTCGTACGCGTGCGGTGCCCGATCGGATGCTCGGGTCTGGTGTTGGGCGTGCCGTTTGACCCGCGGTCCTTCGCGTTCGGGCCCGGGACACATCGCCTCGGCTTGCGGGTGCTCGACCGGCGCCGCCGCACGACGAAGGCGCTTCTTGAGCTGTCCGTGGACAACGGACCCGTCCGTTCCGTGGCGCTCAGGCTGCGTCGCTGACGGCGAGAGCCCGCCGGACGAGCTGCCCGGCCACGAAGAGGATCAGCAGCGCGAAGCCGACCTCGAGCGCGCGCTGGGGCACCGCGTTGGCAAGCACGACGCCGCCCGCGGCCCCGCCGACGGCGAGCAGCCCGAGCGCGACGCCCGTGCGCAGGTCGACGTTGCCGCGGCCGTGCTGGCGCCAGGCTCCGACGAGCGCGACGGGAATGATCGCGAGCAGCGACGTGGCCTCCGCGTCGATCTGGCTCAGGCCGAGCCCGAGCGTCAGCGCGGGCACGAACAGCGCCCCGCCGCCGACGCCGAGCAGGCCCGCGACGACCCCGGCGGCCAGCCCGATGACCATCGCCTCGATCACCGCAGCAGGAGGGCGATCGCCGTCGCGGCGAGCATCACGGCGAACACCAGCGAGATCGCACGCGTCGAGATGCGGCGCTGGAGCTCCGTGCCGGCGATGACGCCGGCGACCGCGGGCAGCCCGACGAGCAGCCCCTCGCGCAGATGCAGGTTGCCGTAGGCGCCATGCACGGCCGTCGCGACGCCCGCGATGATCACGATCGCCGCCAGCGACGTGCCGGTGGCCTCGCGCTCGCCGAATCCCAGCCAGAGGACGAGCAGCGGGACCATCACGATCCCGCCGCCGACCCCGAACAGCCCGCTGAAGAGCCCCGCGAGCGTGCCGATGGCTGCGAGGGTCAGAGCGCGGCGAGGTCCGGACCCGACCGTTCGGCGCGACCGCATGCGCGGCATACTAGAAGTCATGTCCGCCGCCGACACGCTCGTCGAGGCGCTCGCGCCGCTGCGTGCCGACCCGGCTCGGGCCGGCATCCTGCTGGACATCGACGGCACCCTCGCGCCGATCGTCCGCCACGCCGACGACGCCCACGTTCCCGAGCCGACGCGCGCGCAGCTCATCGCCGTGGCGAAGCGCTACGGGGTCGTCGGATGCATCAGCGGCCGCCAGGCGCAGGTGGCGCGCCGCATCGTCGCGCTCGGCACGATCGCCTACGTCGGCAACCACGGCTCCGAGCTCCTGCGGCCGGGCGGCGGCGACGTCGAGATCGATCCGGAGATCGCCGAGCACCAGCCAGCAGTGCGCCGCTTCGCGGACGAGGCCTACACCCGGGAGCTGCAGCGCCTGCGCGTGCGGACGGAGGACAAGCACGCGATCGCCGGCTTTCACTGGCGCGGCGCCCCCGACGAGGCTGCCGCCGAGGAGGCGGTGCGGGCCGTCGCCGAGCGGGCCGAGGCGGAAGGCCTGTACATCCACTGGGGGCGCAAGGTCCTCGAGATCCGCCCCCCCGTCGAGATCCACAAGGGTCGCGGCGTGCGGCGCCTGCTCAGCGGCCGCGACCTCGCGGCGGCGCTCTACGTCGGCGACGACCGCACCGACATCGACGCCTTCGACGGGCTCCACGCGCTCGTCGAGGGCGGCGAGCTCGGGAAGGCGATCTGCGTGGGCGTGCGCTCGGACGAGACGCCGCCGGAGCTCGAGCAGGCCGCGGACGTGCTCGTCGACGGTCCCGAGGGCGTGCGCGAGCTGCTGACCGCGCTGCTCGCCTAGCGGCCGTGCGGTTCGTCGACTTCCTGCGTTCGGCGGTCCTGCTCTGCGCGGGCGCCGCGACCGCGCTCGGCGCCGTGACGGTCCTCGCATCGGACTCGACCGAGACCGGCGACGTGCTCGTGCTCGTCATCGCCGGCTGGTGGCTCGGCGCGGCGCTCATCGGCGGGTGGCTCGGGCGCCAGGCGCAGACGAACTCGCCGATCGCGCGCCTGCTGGCGAGCGCGAAGTCCACGTCGTCGCTGCCCGAGCAGCGTCCAGGTGCGCTGCTCGTCAACCGCCTGTGGCCGCTGTTGCTCTCGACGATCCTCGCGCTCGCGCTCGGGCTCATCGCGCCGCAGATCCCCGGCATCGCGACGGGATTCGCGATCATCGCGGCGCTTGCCTGGCGCCGCCAGGAGGCGGCGGTCTCGGCGATCGAGGAGCGCGACGGGGTCGCGTTCTACGTCGAGCCGACCTCGGCGATGAAGCCGATCAAGCTCATCCGCGCGCCGGGCTTTCGCCGCGACGTGGTCTCAGTCAACGGCGCGGCGCGCTGAAGGCGCCACTTTCGCGGGCGCGGTGCGTTGTCATTCGCAGATGCGCCGTCTCGCCGTCGTCTCCGCGCTGCTCTCGCTGCTGATCGTTGCGCCCGCCTCCGCGCAGGCCGCGACGCGCTCGAAGTGCCAGCGCCTGAAGGGCTCGGATCTCGCGCCGGCGAAGACCGTCAAGCTCGTCGCGCGCGCCAACGACGAGGACGGCACCGACCTCGTCGGCTGCGTCCTGCCGCGCGGGAAGCTCTACACGGTGGCGTCGAGCGAGGACCTGTTCACGACGCAGTACGGCTACAGGCTGCGCCAGGTCGCGGGCAGGATCGTGCTCGTGTCGAGCAGCTACTCCAGCCAGTACGCCTACAGCGAGGGCACGCGGGTGGTGGACCTGCGCAGCGGCCGGGCCTATTCGATCGCCTACGTCTGCGAGGAGATCACCGGCGCCGTCTGCGGCGATCAGACGGGCGCGCCGGCGGCGTTCGTCACGAAGCTCGGGCGGGCCGTCGCCGCGATCGCCGGCCCGGGCGGCATGACGATCGCGACGTTCGATCCGCTCGGCCGCCGGCGCGACCTCGACACCGGACCCGGCGCCGAGCTTCCACCGCAGTCGCTGCGCCTCGCGGGCGTCAACGCGTACTGGACGCACGGCGGCCAGCCACGCGTCGCGGACATCAGCTCACCAGGCTGACGAGCCCGACGAGCGCCGGCGCGAGCACGAGCGCCGGCAGGAAGTTGCCGACCTTGACGTCCTTGAGGTCGAGCAGCTTCAGCGCGATCCCGATGATGAGGACGCCGCCCGTCGAGGTCATCGCGGCGAGCGCCTCGCCGCGCAGGAGATCGTCGAAGAGGCCCGCGCCGAGCGTCAGCGCGCCCTGCACGACGAGCACGGTCAGCGCGGCGAACGCGACGCCGATCCCGAGCGTCGAGGCGAGCGCGATCGAGGCGAAGCCGTCGAGCATCGACTTCGTCGCGAGCGGCTCGAGGTTGCCGTTGAGGCCGTCCTCGAAGGAGCCGATCACGGTCAGCGGCCCGACGCAGAACAGCAGGCTCGCGGTGAAGAAGGCCTCGCTGACGGTCGACGGCGCGGCGCCGGGGCGGTGCACGCGGGCCTGCAGGCGATCGCCGAGCCGGCTCAATCGCCCCTCGATGTCGAGCGCCTCGCCGACGAGCCCGCCCAGCAGGACCGCGCCCAGCACGTAGAGCGCGCTCGTCTCGCGCCACGCGAGCGCAAGATCGATTCCGAGCGCCGCCGTCACGAGCCCGAGGCCGGCGAGCACGCGCTGTTGCAGGCCGTGCGGCATGCGGCCGCCGAGCGCGACCCCGATCGCCGTGCCGGCGAGGACCGCCGCGACGTTGATCAGCGTGCCCGTGGCGGGGACGCTGGCCAGCAGCACCACGCCGTGAAGCTCTGTCTGAGCCATGCGATGCGGGAGGATGGCAGGCTGATGCCCGCCGCCGACGTGCTCATCGTCTCGCTCGGCTCGACGATCGGGCTGCGCGCCGACGTCGAGGAGCTCGCGGGTGCGATGCGCCGCGCCGGCGCGGACGTCGCGGTGGCCGCCGCGCAGCCGCCGCGCGAGGTGCGCACGTTCGCGCTCACCGACCTCGCGTGGGCGCGCGCGGCGCGGGCCGCCGCGATCGCCGGCATCGACGAGCATGCGCCGCGGGCGATCCTCTACCACACGGTCACGGCGGCGCTGCTGTGGCCGCGGCCGGGCGCCATCCGCTACGACGCCCCAGCGGCGGCGAACCGGCCGGGCCGCCACGGCACCTGGCAGCGCCCGCTCGAGCGCCGGCGGCTGAAGGCGGCGCCGCTCATCGTCCCGGTCGCGCCGGGCACGCTCGCCGAGACGCCCGAGCCGCACGCCGAGGCGCTCGTCGTGCCGATCCCCGTGGAGCCCTCGGCGCCGCGCGGCGCCGCGCCGCGCGGTGCCGGTGGGTCCGCGGTGCCGATCCCCGGGTTCGGTGGCCCGGCCGCCGATGGCCGCGACATCGCCGCGATCACCTATGCCGCGAACCCGGACAAGAAGGGGCTCGATCACGTCCTTGCGGGTTGGAAGGCGCATCGCGAGGGCGAGGAGCTCGTCGTGGCGGGGACCGACCTGGCGATCGACGCGCCAGGCGTCCGCTCGGTCGGGCACGTCGACGGCGAGACGTACCGGGCGCTGCTGCGCCGCGCCCGCGTCTTCATCTGCGCGCCCCGGCGTGAGGAGTACGGGATCGCCCAGCTCGAGGCGCTCGCCGACGGCTGCATCCTCGTCACGACGCCGGCGCCAGGTGGGTACGTCGCGCTCCCGCTGGCCCGCGCGCTGGCGCCGGGGCTCGTCGTCACGCATCCCGGCGGGCTCGGAGCCGCGCTGCGCGTCGCCCTCGACGTTCCGATGCCCGGCTACGCCGAGCGTGCGGCCGAGCTGCTGGCGCCGTACCGCCGCGCGGCGGTGGATGCCGTCGTGCGCGACGAGCTCCTGCCGCGGCTGCTGGCCTGAGGTCGCGGTTCGAGTGCCACGGCGCTCAGCAGCGCCGCCCGACGCCGAACGCGATCCGCGCGCGTGCGACGGGTAGGCCGGCGACGCGAACCTCGACCGGGACGCACCCGGCGCGGCTCAACCTGAAGCCTCCGGGGAACCCGGTCAGCGGACCGACCGGACCTTCGTAGCTGAACGCCGGCTCGCCGGCGGCGCACGCCTGGAAGCGGATCGCGGCAGTCGTCTTGCTCCGCTCGCCAGGCAGCCGCGGCGAGTAGTCGAGCGCCGCCCAGCTGCGGGCCGACCGGCCGATCGCGAGCGTCGCGCGGACGCCGGCGGGCACGAGGGCGCCGGACTTGATTGCGTAGAAGCGGCCGGAGCGGCCGACCGCGAACTCGCGCCGGCTCGCGATGCGCCGCAGGCCCGCGAAGCGCACCGCGCCGACGACGACGTCGTCGGACCGCGGTCTCGTGGTCAGCGGCTTGCCGCCCTCGCCACGGGAGGCGCAGTCGCGCAGCGGCGGGGGCTTCGCGCAGCGGCGGCCGAGCTCGATCCGCCGGCGCATGGTGCCCGGCGCGCCGTGGACGCGGATGTCGAGGGCGACGCAGCGCGGGCTGTCGGTCATGACGAAGCCCGACCAGAACGTCGCGCGACCACCTGCGGTGCTCAGCGACTTGTCCGCGCTGCACGCTGCGAACGTCACCGCCGGATGGCCGTCGTGGACGTCGACCTCCCCCTGCGGCAGCGGTCCGTAGCCAAGTGAGACGGTGCGCCGCTCCGATCGCGGCAGGGAGAGCGTCACGGTGTGGCCCGCGCGCACGATGAGGGGGAACTTGTTGCCACCGTACTTCCGCGCGGTCGCGGCATCCGTGAACGTGCCGCCGCCCACGAGCGCGAATGGCCCTGCGACGAGGTTGCGCGGGTCGCTGAACGTGCGCGCGGGGAAGTTGTGGCTGGACTGGCGGGCGCAGTCGGCGCGGACTCCGGCGGGCTCCTCGGCGCCGCTGGACCCGAGGATGACGAAACCAAGCGCCGCGACCGCGGCGAGCGTCGTCGTGCCGGCCGTCAGCGCGCGGGTGCGGATGGTCATCACACGCTGCTACACCGCTGGCCGCACCGCGGTTCCCGAGGGGGTGTGGCGGGAAACGTCCAGCATGTCGTCGTTTCCCGCCACACCCCCGGCGGATCAGGCGGGGACCGTCAACCGGCGGCGCCGGTGTAGAAGGCCGTCGTCCGCTCGGCGGCCTCCCGCGCCCAGTCCTCGTCGGCGCCGCCGGCGACGCTTGCGTCGCGCCAGCCCTCGCTGCTGCGGGTCATGTGCTCCTTGCCCTCGTCGGAACCCATCCACGCTGCGAACGCCGCGGGATCGTTGTCGGCGCCGCTTGAGAGGTGCAGTGCCAGGCCCGCGAGGCTCAGGTCCCAGCCGACGCCGACGGCGCCGGGTCCGAACTCGGTCCAGCGCGTGTCGTCCACGTGCGCGATGTGCTCGATCTGAAACCGCGTCCCGCCGTCCTGCTCGGACACCCGCACCTCGATCCAGCTCACCTCGCCGCCGTACTCCCACGTCGCGAAGAAGCTCGACGGCGGGTCGCAGCGCTCGATCGTCCCGCTCGCGTTGCCTTCGAGCTGGTAGCTGCCGCCGGCGCGCAGGTCGCCCGAGACGGGCAGAAACCAGCGCGGGATGCGCTCGGGGTTCGTGCACGCGTCCCACACGTCCTCGACGCTCGCGTCGTAGCGCTGGCTGATGGTCAGCACGCGCGCCTCGCCGGCGTCGAGCACCCGGGTGCCCACGGTGCGCCGGACGGCGCTGATCTGGTGGTCCACGTCAATCATGGGGCGTTCCCTTCGTCGGATGGTGGTCGCGGGCGCGGGCGGCTCGCTTGCCGCGGGCCAGCTCGGTCGCCAGCGCGTCGAGCGGCTGCGCCCACGCGCGCCGGAAGTGGTCGAGCCACGCGTCGACGTCGCGCAGCGGGTCGTGCTTCACGGCGTACAGGCGTCGCGTGCCCTCGGGCCGGACCGTCGCGAAGCCGTGCTCGCGCAGCACCTTGAGCTGCTGGGAGACGGCGGGCTGGGAGATCCCGAACTCCTCCTGGATCACGGCGCAGACAGCGCCCGAGGTCCGCTCGCCGCCGGCGAGGAGCTCGAGGATCCTGCGCCGCACCGGGTCGCCGAGCACGTTGAACGCATGCACTCGGCGAGTGTATCAGGCAGCGCTTATATAAGCGACGGCTACGACGAGCGGGCGCGCTTGCGCAAGGCGGCGAACTCCGGCCACGGGCGGGTGTTTGCGACGTGGCGCGGTTCGAGCCACGCGCGGCGCGCCGTCGCGACGCCCCAGCGCACGTGCTCGAGGCGCTCGGCGCCGTGCGCGTCGGAGTCGATGAGGATCAGCACGCCGGCCTCCATCGCCGCGCGCGCGTGCACGTCGTTGAGGTCGCGGCGGTCCGGCGCGGAGTTGATCTCGAGCATCGTGTGCGTGCGAGCCGCAGCCTCGATGACCGCGTCGATGTCGAGCGCGTACGGCTGCCGCGACGCGATCTTGCGTCCGGTCGGATGGCCGATCGCGTCGATCCACGGGTGCTCGATCGCCGCGACCATGCGCTTCGTCATCTCCGCCGCCGGCATCCCGAACGACGTGTGCACGGACCCGACGACCCAGTCCAGCCGGGCGAGCAGGTCGTCGTCGTAGTCCGGCGAGCCGTCGGGCAGGATGTTCGTCTCGGTGCCGGCGAGGACCTCGATGCCGTCCAGCCGCGCGTTGACCTCCGCGACGCGCTCGATCTGGCGCTCGAGCTCGTCGGGCGAGACGTCGTCGCCGAAGCCGTGGGTTGCCGAGTGGTCGGTGATCGCGAGGTACTCGTAGCCGCGCGCCTGCGCGGCGCGCGCCATCTCCTCGATCGTGTTGCGCCCGTCCGAGGCGACCGTGTGCATGTGCAAGTCGCCCCGCAGGTCCGACACCTCGATGAGCCGCGGGGCGACGAAGCCGGCAGCGAGCTCACCGCGGTTCTCGCGCAGCTCGGGCTCCGGGAACGTCAGGCCGAGCCGTTCGTAGACCTCCTCCTCGGTCGCGCAGCGCAGCGTCTCGCCGGTCTCGTCGTCGAGGATCCCGTACTCCGACACGTGCAGGCCGCGCCGCACGGCCGCCTCGCGCAGCGCGATGTTGTGCGCCGCCGAGCCCGTGAAGTGCTGCAGGAGGTTGCCGAAGTTCTCCGGCTCGACGACGCGCAGGTCGACCGGCAGGCCCGTGTGCGTGCGCCCGCGCGCGGCGTTCTGGTTGGGCGCCGACGCGGACTCGACGAGGTCGAGCTCGCCGAGCGCGCGGACGAGCGCGCCCGGATCGCTTGCCGTCGCGATGATGTCGAGGTCCTTGACCGAGTCCGCCTGGCGGCGCGCCGAGCCCGCGAGCTCGACGCGCTCGGCGGCCGGGTGCGCGCGGAGCGCGGCGACGATCTGCTCGCCGACGGTCAGCGCGCGATGCAGGAGCACGCGTTGCGGCGGCCGCTCGCCGATCCCGGCGTCGATCGACGACAGCACCGAGGCCTCGAACTTCGGCCCGAAGCCCTTGACGTCGCGCAGCTCGTGGGTCTCGGCCGCCGCGCGCAGCGCCGCGAGCGAGTCGATCCCGAGCTCGGTGAAGAGCTTGCGCGCGCGCTTGGGCCCCAGGCCGGGCAGGCGCGTCATCTGAAGCAGGCCCGCCGGATACTTCGCGCGGAGCTTCTCGGCGGCCGGGATCGTCCCGGTGTCGAGCAGCGCGACGAGCTTCTCCTCGAGCGTCTTGCCGATCCCGGGCAAGGACGTGACGCGGCCCTGGCGCGTCATCGTCGAGACCGACACGGTCGCCTCGCGCGCGGCCTTCGCAGCCGAGCGGTACGCGTTGATGCGGTGCACGATCGCGCCGTCGAGCTCGTAGAGGTCGGCCAGCTCGTCGAAGGCGGCGGCGATCTCGAGGTTCGAAGGGTCCGAGGCCACGGTGCCCGTAGGGTACGCGCGGCCGATGTCCGGACACGCGTGGCTCATCCTTCCCACCTTCGACGAGGCCGAGAACATCGAGGCCGTCGTCGGCGCGGCCCTTGCCGTGCTCGAACGCGCCGCGCCGGACGCGCACCGGATCCTCATCGTCGACGACGACTCGCCGGACGGGACGGGGAGGATCGCCGATCGGCTGGCCGCCGACCACGCTGCCGTCGAGGTCCTCCACCGCAAGGTCCGCGAAGGCCTCGGCCCCGCCTACCTCGCGGGCTTCGCCCACGCGCTCGACGCGGGCGCCGAGTACGTGCTCGAGATGGACTCCGACTTCTCCCACGACCCCAACGACATCGCGCGCCTGCTCGCCGCCGCCGAGGACGCCGACCTCGTGCTCGGCTCGCGCTACGTCGCGGGCGGAGCCGTCGTCGACTGGGGGCCGGTCCGCCGCTTCGTCAGCCGCGGGGGATCGTGGTACTCGCGGATCGTCCTCGGGCTGAAGGTCCGCGACCTCACCGGCGGCTTCAAGTGCTTTCGCCGCGAGGTACTGGAGGGCATCGACCTGCCGACGATCCGCGCGCGCGGCTACGCGTTCCAGGTCGAGCTGACCAACCGCGCCGTGCACGCCGGGTTTCGCGTCGTCGAGCTGCCGATCGTCTTTCGCGACCGCCAGCTCGGCACCTCGAAGATGACGCCGCGGATCGCCGTCGAGGCGGCGCTGCTCGTGCCGCGGCTGCGCTTCGGTCGCCGTCGCACATCCGGCCAGCCCGTCGCCCGCTGAGCGGCACGGAAGCGCCGCGCGCCGATGCACGCCGGGTGCATGCGTCGGATCTCGTGCTCGTCAGGGGGATCGCGCACACGCGCGAGACGCTCGACGCATGGAACGACCGGCCCTGGCCGGTCCTCGGCCGCTGGCTCGCCGGCTCGTTGGCGATCACGGCGCTGCTGCTCACCGCGGTGTGGGTCGTCGCGATCAACTCGATCCCGGACGCGACGCCGTTCTTCCTGCCGGGCCTGCACAGCGATCCGAGCGTCGAGCAGGTCGGCCACGTCCTCTACCGCAACGGCCTCGTGCTCGCGCTGCACGCGATGGCCTGCGTCGCGGGCTTCATCGCCGGCAGCTCGCTGCCGCTCGAAGCCGAGCGCTACAGCGGCGTCTGGCGCTGGATCCACGACAAGGCCGGCCCGCTGGCGATCGCCTTCGTCAGCGCCGCGACGGCCTTCTCGCTGCTGACCCAGTCCTACGCGCTCGGCATGGCGACGAGCACGCTCGCCGACCAGGGCGGCATCTCGCCGGGGCTGCTGCTCGTCGGGCTCCTGCCGCACGCCCTGCCCGAGCTCGTCGCGCTGTTCCTGCCGCTCGCCGCCTGGATCATCGCCAGCCGCCGCGGGCAGTGGCACCAGCTGCTCGCCGCGACGTTCGTGACGGTCATGCTCGCCGTGCCGGTGCTCGTCGCGTCGGCGTTCGTCGAGGTCTACTTCACGCCGGGGGTCCTGCGGGCGCTCGCGGGGTAGACCGCTTCACTTTGTATAGTGGGCGGTCCAAACTTCCTGAAGGAGCGAGACATGGCGCAGCTGACAGAGGTCACCGACGCAAACTTCCAGGCCGAGGTCATCGAAGCGGAGACGGCGATCCTGGTCGACTTCTGGGCGCCGTGGTGCGGGCCGTGCCGGTTGGTGGGCCCCGTGCTCGAGGAGATCGCCGCCGAGCGCGACGACCTGGAGGTCGTCAAGCTCAACGTCGACGAGAACCAGCAGACGGCCGCCCGCTACGAGGTCCTGTCGATCCCGACGATGATCCTCTTCCGCAACGGCGTCGAGGCCAAGAAGATCATCGGCGCGCTGCCGAAGCGCAAGATCCTCGCGGAGCTCGAACTCGAGCCCGCAGCCTAGCCGTACCGAACCGGCCGCCCGGGTGGCGGCCGGTCCGAAGGACGCTCGCATCGCAACGGGCAGGCGGCCCGCCCGGCGAGACGGCCGCCGTCAGCCGGCGCGGGCGTGGTCGATGGCGGCCTCCAGCGGCAGGTCGCGCACCCCCGCGACGGGCCAGTCGCACACGTGCACGCTCGGCTCGGAGCCGTCGATGCGCTCGTAGATCTCGTCGGCGAGGAACGGGGCGAACGGTGCGAGCAGGTGCGCCAGCGTCGCCAGGCACTCGCGCAACGTCCGCAGCGCGTGTGCGTCGCCGTCGAGCAGGCGCTCGCGCGAGCTCGCCACGTACCAGTCGCAGAGGTCGTCGACGAACGCTCCGACCGCCGCGGCGCCTGCGGGCGCGTCGAACGCGTCGAGACACTTGCCGGCACGCTCGATCGTGGCGTTCAGCCGCGATCGGATGAAGCGGTCGAGGTCGGTCGGGTCGCCGGTGCGCGCTGCTACGCCGTCCGCCACCGCGAGGGCGAACGCGCTCGTCAGCCGCTCGACGACCTCGTGCCCGCCGGCCGCGCCGGTGACGGCGCTCCAGCGCCGAGCATCCGAGCCCGCCTCCCCGTCGACGGGCGCCGCGCCGGCGCGAGCCCCGACGAGGTGGTCGCACGCGTCCGGCTCGCCGCGCAGCAGCGCGGACATCCGGCGCAGCGAGGAGGACCAGCTGCGCGGCCGGCCCGGCGCCACGCAGCCCAGGTCGGCGGGGTACAGCTCGTCGATGGTCAGCTCGCCGGCGAACGGCTCGTGGCGCGTCGCGAACGGCATCGCAGCCGTGTCGAACCACGGCGCGACGAGCGCCGCGACACGGGCGGCCGGTTCGCCACAGTGGCACTGAAGCGACACGTCGTCGGCCTGCGGGCGGTGCGGGTCCGCCAGTCGGACAGCGCCGCGCTGGGCGAGCTCGTCGAACGAGCCCACGACCGTGTCGTGCCCGTGCTCGCAGCGCCAGACGGGCAGCGGCGTGCCCCAGGAGCGGTCTCCAGACAGCAGCACGTCGGCATCCCCCCGCGGTCCGGGGACGGCGACGAACCACGCCGTCTTCGCGTAGGGCAGCAGCGGCGTCTCGCAGCAGGCGCACGCCGGCGCCGTGGACGTGTGCGACTCCGCGTGCAGGACGCGTCCGCGAGCGCTCAGGTCCTTGATCAACCCCGCGCTGGCGTCGCGCGCGAGTCGTCCCGCGTAGCGCCCGGCTCGGCGGTCGAACGTCCCGTCGCCGGCCAGCGGGTTGACGACCGCGAGGCCGTAGCGGGTCCCGAGGCGCAGGTCGTCCTCGCCGAAGGCGGGGGCGACGGGCACGAGGCCGGTGCCTTCGGTCGCGGTCACGAAGCCGGCGAGCAGGACGCTGTGCCCGCGCTCGCCGAACGCCGCCGCGGGGAGGTAGTGCATCGGCGGCTCGTAGCGCACCCCGTCGATGGCCGCGCCCCGAAAGCGCTCGAGGACCCTGGCGTGCGCGCCGAGCACGCCCTCGACGAGCGCCTCGGCGAGGACCACCGGCGCGTCGAGCGTGCCGGTCTTCGCGCGCACGTAGGTCAGCTCCGGGTCGACCGCGACCGCACCGTTGCCGAGGAGCTTCCAGGGGTCCGACGTCGCGACGAGCAGGTCGTCGCCGGCCTGGAGCGGGCCGCCGTCGCGCGCGACCGCGAACCGCACGATCGCCGACCAGTCCTCGACGTCAACCACCGTCACGTCGTCGGTCGGCACGCCCGTGCAGCAGCGCGGGCAGTACGGGACGATCGCCATGCGCTCGCGCAGCCGGCCCTGGGCCGCGATCTCCTTGACCGCCCACCAGACCGACTCGACGTAGTCGGGGTCAAGCGTGCGTGGCAGTTCGCCGAGCGCGCCTTGCAGGCCGAGCCGCGCGCTCAGGTCGTCGAGCGCGTCGGCCGACGCGACGGCTGCGGCGCGACAGCGCGCTGCGAGGCCGGTGTCGCCGTGGCGCCGGACGTGCGCTGCCGACGCCATGCCGAGGTCGCGCTCGACGGCGAACTCGACCGCGGGGTCGTGGCAGTCGCGTGCGCCGCGGCGGTCGACCTGCCAGCCGCGCATCGTCGCGTAGCGCGCGAAGACGTCGGCGAGGATCCGGGCGCCGAGCTCGCCGGCCGGGTCGGTGCATGCCGCCGCCGGACGCTCCCAGATGACCCGCACGGGGGCCCCCTCACGGCGCCGCCTCGCCTCGCCGGCGACATCCCGCTCGCGCCAGCGCTCCAGCACGCACCGCTCGAGCTCGGGAAGCGCTTCGTCGAGGCCGGCCATGTCCACGGCCAGTGTATGAAGGGACCTACGCCGCGAGCTTCCGGCAGATCTGCGCCAGGGAGCGCTTCTCGTCCTCGTCGAGCACCGCGAAGGCCTGCGCGACCCGCTCGGAGTGCTCGGGGAACAGCCGGTCGACGATCTCGCTGCCGCGAACCGTGATCGCGACCGACGCCGCGCGGCGATCGGAGAGCAGTCGCGTGCGCACGACGAGCGCGCGCTGCTCGAGCGTCGTGACGACCTCCGTCGCGTTCGCCTTCGAGGTGCGCAGCCGCGCGCGCAGGACGCGCAGCTCGAGCGCGCCGCCGGCGGTCGTAAGGATGACGAGCGTGGAGAACCCGGTCGCGGAGAGGCCTTCGCGCTCGAGATCGGCGCTCAGCCGGCGCCGGACGGATGCCTCGGCGCGCAGCAGCGAGTCCAGGGCGCGATGTGCCAGCGGGTCCCCCGGAACGAGCGTCATCTCGCCCCGAAACGTATTGGTGAGGCCGGACGGCACGAGGCCGTCGACCACTTAGGAGATCTGCGCGAGCGCCGGCTGCCCGCGGACCTCGGGCTCGACGGCGTTGAGACGAGCGAGCAGGATGTCGCGAGCGCCGATCGCGCTCGTCCCGAGCCGCGGCACGGCCGTCTCGTCGCACTCGGTCAGCGCGCCGCGGAACTCGAGCACGTCGACGAGCTCTGCGCTGCGCCGTGACTGATAGGCGATCCGTGACAGGGCGGCGAGCCACGCGGTGCGCCGGCCGGTGAGCACGACGAGGCGCGGGCTCAGCACGCGCAGCACGTGCGCCAGCCGGGCCGCGTCGAGCTCGGCGGCGAGCACGAGCGTCCGCACGCCGGCGCGCCGCAGGCAGAGCTCGAGCGCTTGCGCGTGCAGCGAGTCGAGGTCACAGGTCCAGCTCGCGTCGAAGATGAGGATGGTCTCGGAGCGCATCGGCGGTGGGGCGACGCGCTTGGCGGCCGCCAGCCAGCCGGTTGCCCAGCGCAGCGCGAAGCCGAGCTCCGCCGAGTGCGCCTCGCCCTCGCGCGCGACGAGCCCGTCGACCGCCGGGAGCAGGACCTCTTCGACCGTCCGCTCGACCGACCGTACGGCGAGGCTCTCCTCGAGGATGCGGTCGGCCTCGAGCTCCTCGAAGCGGCGCAGCGCCGATCGCAGGCGCACCGGCGACGACGGACCGCTGCCGCGCTCGCGGGCGATCGAGATCGCCGAGGACACGTTGTGGGTCTCCTCGAAGGCCTGGCGCAGCGCCTCGACCTCCGCGAGGTCGAACTGGCGATGGCCGCCCGACGTCCGGCGCGGCTTGGGATACCCGAATCGGCGCTCCCAGGACCGCAAGGTGTTGGGGCTGACGCCCAACATCGCCGCGGCCGCATGGGTTCGGAGGACGCTCATCGTGGGGTGGCGTAAGCCGGTCCGTTGCGCGTGCGCTCGGCAGCGCTCGCCGCACCGTTCCGGCTCGGACCCCGAAGGTTACGACTTTTCTAGTCCTCGAGGACGAGCAGCGCCGCGTGCGGGGGGCCGCACGGTCCGATGCGCGCCCGGAACCGCACGCCGAACTCGCTGCGCGGGCGGACGACGGCCGTTCGCGGCTCGCCGGATCCGGACGCCGCGTCGACGAGCAGGACGAGCAGGTTCTCGGCGCTGGGCGCGTTCGCGTCGGCCGGGACGATGAAGTCGGCGATGTGCCGGTTGACCGCCAGCGTCTCGTCTGTGCCGAGCAGCGCCTCGGCGCGCGCCGAGAGGGCGCACACCGACAGCGTCGAGTCGATGACGACGAACGGCTCGTCGGCGCGCGGCGCGACGTCGGCCGGCGCCTGCAGCACGAGACCGAGCCCGCAGTGGCCACAGACCCGCGAGCCCGTGGTCTCCATGCTCGCCGCGGGTGGCATGCCGCAGTGCCCGCAGAACGACACGAAGGCCAGTCCGCGCTCGTCCACCAGCGGTGCGCGGACGGCGTGGAGCCTTCTCATGCCTGCGCCTCACGCGGGAGCTTGGCGGAGCGCAGCGTGCGCGGCGCCGCGTCTTCGTAGCGCTCCTCGCGACGGTCGTCGATGAGCGCGAGCAGCTGGCGCTGCGCCCCGAACGGCGTGTCCGGAAGGACGCGCGCGCCCGCTGCGCTGCGCACGTTCGCGCCGCGGTGGGCACGGCGGAAGAGCGCGGTGGGCAGCTGCCCGGATGCGGCGCGCACGCGGTACGCCCAGCGCGCGACGTCGTCATCGGACTCGTGGCTGCCCGCGATGACGACCGCGTCGGGCGACAGCGCGGCGACGACGTCGCCCAGGCCCCCGACGCTCGAGACGGGAAGGGCCATGACCCGCGCCCCGGCTCGCAGGCAGAACAGCTCGAATGCGCGCATGCCGAGCGCGTCGGGATCGATCCCGTTGCGGGTCGCATCGCCGACGAGGATCGCGAGCGGGCGCGACGGCGGCGGCGCCAGACGCTGCGCGCGGCGCAGCCAGTCGTCGGCCCAGCGGGCCGCGAACGCCCAGGGCGCGCTGTCGGTGCCGAACCGACCGCCGAGCTCCTCGAGCGACGGCAGCAAGACCTCCTCGACGGAGCGCTCGACCGAGCGCAGCGCCAGGGCGCACTCCATCGCGACGTCGGCGCGCTGCAGCTCGAAGCTCGTGAGCGCGCCGACGAGCGTGTGCGTGTCGGTGCTGAGGGCCTCCCGCGCGCGGCTCACGGCGGACGAGATCGACAGGCCCTGCTGCAGCGCGTCGCGCAATGCCGCGACCTCGCCGTGGGTGTAGAGGCGGTGCCGGCCCGCGGAGCGCTGCGGCTTGGGATAGCCGAACCGGCGCTCCCACGCGCGCAGCGTGTTCGGGCTGACGTTCAACAGCGCCGCAGCCTCGCTGGTCTTCAGGGTGCGCATGAGGGGAGCATGATCGGCCTAAAGCCCCGCGGTTGCAAATCCGAAGCTAGGGAACTGCACACGTTCTGGTGCCAAAGCTGGGCATTTGCGCCGTGGGTACTGGCCCATGCCGTCGCCGGGAACCTCGGAGTGGACGAATGTACGACTACAGGTCGCGGTCCGGCGGCCGATCACCTCCTCTGCCGCGACATGCCTGTTTCTGGTGAACGCGACGTCTCAGCCGGCATGCAGATGGTGGCCCGCCAGTCAATGGCGGAGCGACCGAGATGGACGAATGTTCAGCTTCAGCCCTGGAAAACCGGGCATTTGAGGGCACCCGCGAGCAAATGAGGCGTATGTTCGTCCGCTGGATTTTCCGCGCGCGCGGGCCTGGGCTACGGTGGCGGCCCGTTCACCACCCCGGAGGTCCCAATGTCCACCCTCAAGCCGCGTGTCTACCCGTTCCTCATGGCCGCGATCGGCGTCTTCGCCGCGACCGGCGGTGCATTTCGCATCGGCTGACGCCACGGCGTCGATGACAGCCATACGGGGAGGCCGTAAGGTCTCCCCGTGACGGTTGTACAGACGTCGAGCCACCGCAGCGTCGCCGTCATGCTCGCCTTGGCGCTGCTCGCGGCCTCCGTACCGGTCCTGTTCATCGCACAGCGCGAAGCGGTCTTCGTTCCGCTGACGGCAGTGCTGGCCGCGTGCGCGGTGACGAGCGTCCTGTACGCCTCCAAGTGGGACGGCGAGCTGCAGATCTCGGCGGCGTTCGTGTGCTTCATGCTGGCGGTCGCGTTCGTGGGTCCGGTCGGGGCGTTCGTCGTCGCGGCCGCGGCCGAGGTCGGAGCCTGGCTCATCCAGCGCTACCGCCTCATCGTCCTGCCGCTCAACCTCGCGGCCGAGGCGGTGCCGACCCTCCTGGCAGGCATGCTGTTCTACGAGCTCGCCGGGGGGCTGCAGGACGGAGGCCCAGGCGACGTCGCGGCCCTCGCGCTTGCGGGCGTCGGGTTCCTTGCGCTGAACTTCGCCCTGGCGAGCACCCTCGAGGCGCTCGTCGAGGGCGGTGGCCTGCGCTCCGCGCTGATCCCGCCGCGCGAACTGCTGCCGTCGCTGGGCCTGACGCTGGCCCTGACGCTGGCGATCGCCGGCGTCAGCGCGCGCTTCGACATCGCGGCGAGCCTGTTCGTGGTCCTCATCATCGTCGCGTTCAACTACATGTCGCGCCTCGTCGTCATCGCCCGCCAGCGCGCCGGCCAGTACGCGGCGCTGTCGTGGGGGGTGCTGTCCGCGCTCGTGCGGTCGCTGGATCGCCGCGACAGCCGCACCGCGCGCCACAGTGCCGCGGTCGCGGGCTTCGCGCGCGACATCGCGCTGGAGTGCGGGATGAGCAAGCGCGAGGCGGACCTCGCTCACACCGCTGGCCTGCTGCACGACATCGGGCGCTTCGCGCTGCCCGATCGCGTCATGGAGCGGCAGGGCACGCTGACTGAGGACGACTGGGATGCGATCCATCAGCACCCCGAGCTCGGCGCCGACATGCTCAAGGACCTCGGCGTCTACGGCCCGGTCGCGCAGATCGTCCGCGCCCATCACGAGCGCATCGACGGGCGCGGCTACCCCGATCGCCTGAAGGGCGACGAGATCCCGCCGATCGCGAGGATCGTCGCGGTCGCCGAGGTCTACGACACCTTGACCGCGCGAGGACACCTACCGCGACCCGATGACCTCGTTTCAGGCGATCACCGAGCTGCGCCGCGTCGCCGGCACGCAGCTCGACTCGAGCTACGTCGAGGCGCTCGCCTCGCTGCTGACCGGGCGCGGCATGGACTACCGCCACGCCGACACCGCGGACTTCGACACCGAGCTCGCGATCCAGAGCAGGATCGCCGACTCCGTGTCCACGGACTCCGTCGCGGGCTCGGGCCTCGGCGCGGTCGCCGCCAAGGAGGCTCAGCCGCCCGCGAAGTGAGGGTGGGCGGCGCGCGCGTCAGGCGCGCGCGACCGCCGCGCCGGTGACCGCCCAGCGGCCGCGCACGAAGCGCGCGCCGATCGTCGCCAGGCGGGCGAGGACGAAGGCGAGCAGGCCGGCCCAGACGCCGGTGATGCCCCAGTCAAGCTGGAGTGCGAGCAGCGCGACGGGGACGTAGACGCCGATTCCGGCAAGCAGCATCGAGCCCGCGAGCCAGCGCGTGTCGCCGGCGCCGATGAGGATCCCGTCGAGCGCGAAGACGACCGCGGCGGCGGGCTGCATGAGCGCGAGCAACGGCCAGATCGCCGCCGCGCGGTCGAGGACCGCGGGGTCTGAGGTGAACGCGCGGGGCAGCGGTCCCGCGAGCGCGAGGAGGATCGCGCCCAGCGCGCAGCCCGCGCAGAGCGACCAGCCGATCGTGCGCAGCGCCGCAGCTCGCGCGCCGCGCGCGTCGCCGGCGCCCAGCGCCCGCCCGACGAGCACCTGCGCGGCGATCGCGATCGCATCCAGCACGAGCGCGCCCAGGACGAAGAGCCCGAACGCGATCTGGTGTGCGGCGAGCGACGTCTCGCCGATCCTGGCGAGGACGGCGCTCGCGGTCGCGAAGGCGACGAGCAGCGCCGCCGAGCGCACGAAGAGCTCGCCGGAGATCCGCACGAGCGGCGCGAGCAGCTCCAGCCGCGGGCGGCGGTCGAGCGCCGGGCGGCGCAGCAGGATCCATGCGAAGGCGGCCCCCATGCCGGCCTGCGCCAGGACCGTGCCGGCGGCCGAGCCGTCCAGGCCCCAGCCCAGGCCGTAGACGAACCACAGCTCGAGCACGACGTTCGCGAGCTGCGACGCCACGACGATGTAGAGCGGCGTGCGCAGGTCCGCGACGCCGCGCAGGTAGCCCTGGCCCGCGAGCGCGACGAGCGCCGGCAGCAGGCCGGCGGCGCTGATGCGCAGGTAGCGCTCGGCCATCGCGGCCGTCTCGCCGCGCCCGCCGATGAGCGCGACGAGCGGGCCGGCCAGCGCCACGCAGACGAACGCGAGGACGAGCCCGAGCGCGCACGCGAGCCACAGCGACTGGGCGGCAAGCTGGCCCGCGCGGGCGTCGTCGCCCGCTCCGGACAGCCGCGCGACCTGCGCCGTCGTGCCGTACGTCAGGAAGATGCACAGCGAGACGAGCGTCGTGAGGATCGTCGCGGCGATGGCGAGCGCGGCGAGCTGCGGCGTGCCGAGGTGGCCGACGATCGCGGTGTCGACGAGCAGGTACAGCGGCTCCGCGGCCAGCGCGCCGAGGGCGGGCACCGCGAGCCGCCAGATCTCGCGATCGTGAGGGGATCGCAGCACCGCATCGATGCTAGGGCGCCCGGGCGTCGCCGCCGCCCTGGCGCCGCGCCCACGTCGCCGCCCCTCGGGCGCCGCGCCCACGGCGCCGCCGCCCCCCGGCCGCCGCGCCCACGGCGCCGCCGCCCCCCGGCCGCCGCGCCCACGGCCCCGCCCCCCCACGGCCCGCCGCCCCACGGCCCCGCCGCCGCCCCCGGCGCGAGTCATGCGCGCGGGCGCCTTACGATGGCGCCATGCGCGGCCGGAAGGCTCACGTGGCGGCGGTCGGGGCCCTGCTCGTCGCGGGCTGCGGCTCGCCGGACCCGGCCCCCGTGCCGGCGGCCTGCCTCGACGAGCCGGGCGATCGCGAAGGCACTCACGCGCGCACCCGACCGCGTCCGGCTCGCCGACGGCTCGCCGCTGTCGCGCTGCGTGCACCTCGCCGCGCGCCGCGACGCCGATCTCCAGGCGCTCGGCGCGTCGCTCACGCGGATCACCGACGACCTGCACGCGGCCGCGCGCACGGATCTGCGCGCGGCGGAGCGCCTCGGCTACCTCATCGGCGCCGCGCGGCGCGGCGCGGCACGGACGCCCGGGATCGCCGCACAGCTCGCGCGCCGGCTCGAGCAGACCGCGAGCTTCGACGACGCGCTCACGCGCGGCGCGCTGCTGCGCGGCGTGGCCTTCGGCGAGGAGGACGGGTGAGCCCCGACAGTCGAGCCATCCCGCGCGCGCGATGAAGCTGCGCCTCTACCACCACCGCGACGGCGCGCGCATCGCCTATCGCGAGGCCGGCGTCGGGCCGAGCCTGTGCCTCGTGCACAGCGCGGCGCTGTCGCACCGCGAGTTCGTCCCGCTGGTCGAGCACCTCACCGATCGGTTCCGTCTCGTGCTCCCGGACCTGCCGCTGCACGGCGACTCCGAGGACCGCCCGCGCCACCCGTACACGATCGACTGGCTCGCGGAGGTCATGGCGGAGTTCTGCCGCGAGACGTGCGGGCGCCATCCGCTCGTCGGCGGGCACGGCGCGGGCGCCGAGATCCTGCTGCGAGCCGTGGTCACCGGACAGCTCGCCCCGTCGCGGCTCGTCCTCATGCCCAACCGCCTGCACCGCCCGCCCGAGCGCTCGCGCGTCCCCGTGCCGGTGCGGGTGTTCGGTCTGGCCGCGTCGCTGCCTGGGCTGGACCGGCTCGCGTCGCGCACCGTGCGCCTCGCCTACCGGCCCGAGCACGGGATGAAGCTCACCGCTCGCGGTAACCCGGCCGCGCGCGACCTCATCCGCCACGCCACCGCGGACGTCTCCGGCAACGCGAACCTCGCGCGCTCGTGGGCGCGCTGGGTGCGCCGCTGGCCATCGGGCGCGCAGACCGACCTGCTCGAGGCGTACCCGCGCCTGCACGGGAGCGTGCTGCTGCTGTGGGCCGACCGCGATCGCTACCACCCGCTCGCCGGTGCCGAGGAGGCGCGCGACCTGCTGCCCAACGCGTTGCTGCGCGTGCTGCCGGGGACGGGCTTCCTCATCGCCTACGACGACCCGGTCGGCGTCGCACGCGAGCTCACGGCGTTCTGTGGCTGAGCGCGAGGCCCACGTCGATTCCGCGGCCGCCGCGCTCTCGGCGTTGTCCTGCTTCGTGACGATGCTCGCGATGACGAGCGCAGCAGGAGGCCGAAGAGCAGGCCGACGACCTCGTGGACCGTGTCGCCGATCTCGATGTCGCGCAGGCGAGGGAACCGCTTGTCGACGTAGTACACCGCGAGCACGGCGATCAGCGTCGGGACACCGACGACGAGGAGGATCAGGACCTCGGTCGAGACGTGGTTGAGGAGGTAGTACGACATGCGAGCACGGCCACGCGAGTGAACGCCCGCGCGAGCTCGTCACCCCGGTCTAGGGCGCCGAGTGTAGCCGCGCAATGGGTGGTGTGAAACCGCGAATTACTGTTGGAAAACAAGTTTGCCGTTCTTGACAGTATGCGGCTATGGTGGGGCGCGCGGGAGGCGCATGGGTCGCGCCTGCGAGCGCGGCGCCTGGCGACCGTTCCCGCCGACGGCGTGGTGGCGACCACGACAACGCCGCGCCCTGTGCGCGCTGGCGGCGCAGCGGCGCGGGCTGCCCGGCCCCACGCCTGAGGCGGTCTTCGCCTGCCAGTACAAGCCGGCTTCGCGGCGTTGCCAGCAGGCCGTGCTGCCGAGCGCGGTGCCGCGGTTCGCGATCTTCGACCGCGCGTCCGCCTTCGAGCCGCCGTTCTTCGTCAATCCGGCCTTCGGCACGCTGTCGGGAGGCGTGCACCGGTTCGACGCGCTTCATCAACTCGACGCCTTGCGCCCCAGCTGTCACGCGCGGCGCTATGCCGCGATCGCGGCTGCGATGGGGCTCGCGCCCGCGGACGCCCGCGCGCACCTCATGGAGGAGGTGCTGATCGGCGACGAGGTGACGCTCGAGGGGTTCGTGCACGAGGGTCGCTTCACGCCGATCGGCATCACGGACTCGGTGAAGTACGCGGGCACTGACAGCTTCGAGTGCATCGTGTACCCGACACGGCTGCCGGAGGATCGGCAGGCGAGGTGATCGACGTCGCCGAGCGCCTCGTCGCAGCGCTGAGCTTCGACGGCGGGCTGCTGAACATCGAGTTCGCCGTCCCCGAGCGCGGACCGGTGAAGATCCTCGTGGAGCCCGGCCGGCGGTTGTCCGAGCAGGGACACAACGATCCCTGCAGCTACCGGCTGGCGATCTTCTACGAGGTCGGGGAGACCCGGCGGGAGGCTCTCCTGCGCTGCCGCGAGCGCGCGCGCTCGCTGGACTTCGAGCTCGTCCCGGTCGCCGCGCAGGACGCCGTGGTCGCTGCAAACTGACGGCTGACGGCTACGGCGCGCCGATGCGGCTGGGCGGCCAGTAGGTCGCGAAGGCCTTGCCGATGATCCACGCGCGCGGGACCGGGCCCCAGAAGCGGCTGTCGTTGGAGTTGTCGCGGTTGTCGCCCATGAGGAAGTACTCGCCCCGGCCGACGACGATCGGGTCGAGG
Organism: uncultured Actinomycetota bacterium; assembly: GCA_963826035.1. Taxonomy (GTDB): domain Bacteria; phylum Actinomycetota; class Actinomycetes; order Mycobacteriales; family Pseudonocardiaceae; genus Actinophytocola. The sequence goes on from CAWGVZ010000015.1 coordinate 1,178,099, forward strand.
TTGCAGGCCGGGTCCGAGCACGCATTGGCGAACGGCTCCGACGCGCGCCGTCCGTTGCGGATGACGTGCCCGTCGCGGATCTCGATGCGGTCGCCGGGCAGTCCGACGAGGCGCTTGATGAACGTGTGCTCGGCGCGCTCGGCGGTCGGATGCGAGCACGACTGCGTGCTCCGCGGGCCGAAGTCGTAGGACGGCCCCTCGCCGACCGTGCCGCACTGGCCGCCCTCGCCGTCGGCCTCGGCACCGCTCGGCGGGCGGAAGACCGTGATGTCGCCGAGCTTGGGCTCCGAGCCGAGCGTGTGCGAGATGCGATCGACGAGCACGCGCTGGCCGGGCTCGAGCGCGGGCAGCATCGACTCGGACGGGATGACGTACGGCTTGAGGGCGTACGCCTGGATCGCGAGGGCGAAGAACAGGGCGCCGGCGACGATCCCGACGAGCTCGAGCTTCGAGCCGGACCGGCGCCGAGTGCGCTTCGAGCGCCGGTGAGTTGGCACGCGATCGAGGGTAGCGACACGGGCGAGCGGGCTCGCCGGGACGCCGGACAGATACCGTTGCGCTGACCGTGAGCGATGCAGCCGAGGGACGTGTTGAGATGAGCGGTGTCGAAGGACAGCTGTGGGGTGGCGAGACGACGAAGGCCGTGGCGAACTTCCCGGTCTCGGGGGAGCGCGTGCCGGTCAGGGTCGTGCGCTGGCTTGCCGCGATCAAGGGAGCCGCCGCGCGCGTCAACGCGCAGCTCGGCAAGCTCGACCCGGAGCTCGCGGAGCGCATCGCCGTCGCCGCGGACGCGGTCGCCGCCGGCGATCACGACGACCAGTTCCCGATCGACGTCTTCCAGACCGGCTCGGGCACGTCGACGAACATGAACGCCAACGAGGTCATCGCGACGCTCGCCGGCGAGGGCGCGCACCCCAACGACCACGTCAACATGGGGCAGTCCTCCAACGACGTCTTCCCGAGCGCGGTCCACCTCGCCGCGCTCGACGAGGCGACCAACCGGCTGCTGCCGGCGCTCGCCACGCTCGAGGCGGCGTTCGCCGCGAAGGCGACGGAGTTCGAGGACGTCGTCAAGGCGGGGCGCACGCACCTCATGGACGCCGTGCCCGTCACGCTCGGCCAGGAGTTCGCCGGCTACGCGGCGCAGATCCGCCTCGGCGGGCGGCGCGTGCGCAACGCGCTGCCGCAGGTCGCGCAGATCCCGCTCGGCGGGACGGCCGTCGGCAACGGCCTCAACACGCACCCGGACTTCGCGGAGAAGATCCGGGAGCTGCTGAGCGAGGCCAGCGGCTTGACGATCTCGCCGCCCGAGGACCCCTTCGAGGCGCAGGCCAACCGCGACGCGCTCGTCGAGCTGTCGGGCGCGCTGAAGGTCGTGGCCGTCTCGCTCACGAAGATCGCGATGGACCTCGCGCTCATGGGCTCCGGCCCGCGTGCGGGGATCGGCGAGGTCTTCCTGCCCGAGCTGCAGAAGGGCTCGTCGATCATGCCCGGGAAGGTCAACCCGGTCATCCCCGAGGTCGTCATGCAGGTCGGCGCGCAGGTCGTCGGCAACGACACGGCGATCACGATCGGTGGGCTGCAAGGCAACTTCGAGCTCAACGTGCGCATCCCGCTCATCGCGCGCAACCTGCTGCAGTCGATCCACCTGCTGACGACGACCAGTGAGCTGTTTGCCGCGCGCTGCGTATCTGGGATCGAGGCGAACCTCGCCGGCTGCGAGCGCTCGTCGCAGTCGACGCTCGCGGCGGCAACGGCACTCAATCCATACATCGGCTACGACAAGGGAGCGGCGATCGTGAAGGAAGCGGCCTCATCGGGACGCATGCTGCGCGAAGTCGCGCTGGAGCACGGCGTCGACGCCGAGACCTACGACACCGCGATGGACCTGCGCAAGATGGCGCGCGGTTCGTCACAGTCAGCGCCGTCATGACCGCCTCCGTCCAGTCGAAGGTCGCCGTCTGCCTCGCCACGCTCGTCGCCGCGCTCGCCCTCGCCGCGTGCGGTGGCGACGACTCCCCGTCCTCTTCGTCGGGCGGCGGCGGCGAGTCGGCCGCCGACAAGAAGGCCAACGTCGCGGCCGTCAACAAGCTCGTCAAGCAGGCGTTCGGGCCCAACGAGAAGGCCAGCTCCGCCGTGGTCAACGCGACGATCGACATCGACGTCAAGGGCGTGCCGCGCTGGAAGGACCCGATCCAGATCTCGCTCGACGGCTCCTACAACCTCGCCGAGGGCGCGGCCGTTCCGGACTTCAACCTCGAAGCCGGGCTGCTCCTGCGCGACCAGGCCTACGGCGCCGCGCTGCTGCTCGTCGATCGCAAGGCGTACATCCAGGTCGGGACGACCGGCTACCGCCAGTCGGATGCCATCGCGACGAACATCGCCGGGCCGGCCCCGGCGAAGGACAACGGCATGACGAAGACCGCGGGGATGTTCTACATCAACCCGCAGTCCTGGCGGAAGGACACGAAGATCGTCGGCGACGCCAACACCGCCGGCGAGGCGACGACGCATGTGACGTCCGGCATCCGCGCGGACCGCTTCTTCCGCGACATGGGCAGGCTCATCGACCTGCTGACGTCGCTGCGCGTGACCGAGATCTCGGGCCTGCCGACGGTGATCACCGCCAAGCAGCAGGCCGCGCTCGTGCGCTCCGTGAAGACCGCGAAGGCCGACGTCTACTTCGGCAAGGACGATCACGTGCTGCGCAAGGCCCGGCTCGTGGGCGAGGTCGTCGTCGCGGCCAAGGACCGCAGGATCCTCGGTGGCATGCGCAGCGCGAAGGCCGTCGCGGAGTTCAACCTCTCCGAGGTCGGCGAGCCGCAGAGCATCAAGGTCCCGTCGGACCTCGGCTCGGACGCCGACCTGCAGCTCACGCTCGATGCGCTCCAGGAGTCCATCGAGAAGGCACGCGGCACGAAGTGACGCCGCCCGACTCCGTGGCGCAGGAGGCGCCGTCGCTCGTCGTCGAGGGCGTCTCCAAGAGCTTCGGCGAGCGCACGGCCGTCCGCGACGTGAGCTTCGAGGTCGCGCCCGGCGAGCTGCTCGCGATCATCGGCCCGAACGGTGCGGGCAAGACGACGCTGCTGACGATCCTCGGCGGGATCCGCGTGCCGGACACGGGGAGCGTCCGTCAGCAGGGGCCGAACGCGGACAAGCGGATCGGCTGGGTCCCGCAGCAGACGGCCGTCTACATGAAGCTCACGGTCGCGCAGAACCTGAAGCTCTTCGCGCGGCTCGAGGGCGTCGAGGATCCCGACGCCGTCGTGCAGCGGATGCTCGAGCAGACGGCGCTCGAGGAGCGCGCGGACGACGAGCTCGGCTCGCTGTCGGGCGGCAACCGCCAGCGGGTGAACATCGCGGTGGGCCTGCTCGCCGACCCGCCGGTCCTGCTGCTCGACGAGCCGTCCGGCGCGCTGGACCCGCGCCAGCGCCAGCGTCTGTGGGGCTTCATCAACGCGCTGACCGAGCGCGGGACGAGCGTCGTGTTCGCGACGCACGACATCTCCGAGGCCGAGCGCCACGGCGACCGCGTGCTCGTCCTCGCCGACGGTGACCTGCTCTTCAACGGCACCTCGGAGGAGCTCAAGCGCGAGGCGCAGGCCACAGAGGGACAGGACCTCGAGCAGGCGTTCGTGGGCTTCCTCAAGGCACGGGGCCACTAGCCGTGCGCTGGATGCTCCTCAAGGACCTGCAGATCCTGCGGCGTTCGAAGCTGCTCGTCGGCCTGCTCATCGTCTATCCGATCGCGATCGCGACGCTCATGGGCTTCGCGCTCTCGAGCGGCCCGGACGAGCCGCGCGTCGCGTTCCTCAGCCAGGTCCCCGACAACCGCGACACGATCCGCATCGGCGGCGAGAAGATCGACGTCGACACGTACACCGACGAGCTGTTCACGGCGATCGACAAGGTCGACGTGCCGAACCGCGTCGAGGCGCTGAAGATGGTGCGATCGGGCGAGGCACTCGCGGCGGTCATCATCCCGCCGGACTTCACGAACAAGCTCTCGACCGGCGGTTTCTCGTCGGCTGAGGTCGAGGTCGTCTACAACGGCGACGCGCTGAAGCAGTCCTTCGTGCGCTCGACGATCTCCTCGAAGCTCGCCGCCGCCGACGCCGCGCTGGCGAAGAAGGTCAACAAGCTCGCGGGGACCTACGTCGACATCATCATGGACGGCGGGACGATCGACGTGCTCGGCGCGTCGTTTGAGCTCCTCGGGCTGCGCAAGGCCGACGAGCGCCTGCAGACGGCGATCAAGTCGCCGAACCTGTCGCCGCAGCTCAAGCGCCTGCTCGGCCCTGTGCAGAACTTCTCGGAGATCGGCGTCGCGAACGCCAACCGCGTCAAGGACGTCCTGAACACCGTCGAGAACCCGGTCAAGGTCCAGGAGACGGTGCTCTCGGGGCGGCGCACGCCGCTGGACGCCTTCGCCGTGGCCGTCGCGGTCGCGGTCTCGCTGATGTTCGTCTGCGTGCTGCTCGCATCGGGCCTGCTCGCGCTCGAGCGCGAGGAGAACACGTTCTCGCGCCTTGCCCGCGGCCTCGTTCCCGGCGGGGTGCTGCTCGCCGAGAAGATCGTCTTGGCGGCGGCGTGCTCGTTCGCGGTGACGCTGGTGATGCTGCTGGGGGTCAGCCTGTTCGTCCCGTTGGACTGGGGGCGCTTCGTCTTCTGGATTCTCGCGCTCGCCGGCGGCTCGGCGGCGTTCGCGGCGATGGGCGTGGCGATCGGCTGCCTCGCGCGGGAGGTGCGCGCCGCGTCGCTGCTGGCGTTCCTGTTGTCGCTGCCGCTCGCGTTCCTCGCGCTCGTGCCCTCGGGCGGGGTGTCTCCGCTGCTCTACGACATCATCCAGGTCATCTCCGCGCTGTTCCCGTTCAAGCCGACGCTCCAGGCGATCGACGCGGCGATCAACGGCTCGGACCCGGCCATCGGCCAGTCGCTCGCGCACCTGGCGGGCCTCATCGTGCTGTTCGGCCTGCTCGCCCGATCCGGCCTGCGCCGGTTCGCCTAACCGAACGCGTACAGCTCGACCCGGTAGCCGTCCGGGTCGAAGACCTGCACGCGGACGAACCCGTGCGAGTCCTGCCACTCGGCCTCCGTCACGCCGCCGGCCGCGAAGCGCTCGCGGGCGCGCCGCACCGCGTCGCCGTCGGGAAGCTGGAAGCCGAAGTGGTTCGTGTGGGGCTGATCGGGTGGCACGGGCGCCTCCTTCAGCGCGAGCAGCGAGCCGTCGGCCGTGCCGAGGATCAGGTGGTGGTCGTCGTCGTGGACGCGCTCGGTGAGCCCGAAGTGCTCGCCGTAGAACGCCGCCGACCGGTCTCGATCGGCGACTGCGAGGGCTACGTGGTCGAGGGGCATGCCCGAGACCTACCCAGCCGGCGAGCGGGCGGTTCGCCGGTCTCCGACGCGCATCCCTGCGGCGGTCGACGCCCGCACGGTCGGAGCTCGGACGCCCCTCGCGCCGTAGGGTGGGCGCCGTGACGCATCGCGTAGCGGGGCGGCTGGACCTCGCGGAGCTCCTCGCGGCGGTCGAGAACGCCCCGCCGGTCGGCGCCGCGGACGTCGTCGGCGCGTGGCTCGCGGACGCGATCGGCGCGTCCGCGGTCTCGTTTCTCGTCGTCGACCTCAGCGGGCGCGCGCTCATCCGGCTCGGTCATGCCGGCGCGTCGCCGGACATGCGCACGCAGGGGCGTGAGACCGCCGAGCGCGTCGCGCTCGAGGACAGCCCGCACGGGCTGTCGTTGCGCCACCAGACCGTCGAGGTCGCGGAGATCGAGGGCGAGACCCGCATGTTCGCGCCGGTGACCAATCGCGGCGAGGCGATCGGCGTGCTCGAGCTCAGCCTCCCGGCGCCACCGGACGAGCAGACGCACGCCGACGTCGCCCTCGCTGCGCACGCGCTCGCCTACATCGTCATCGCCAACCGCCGCTTCACCGACCTCTTCGAGTGGGGCCAGCGGTCGGTTCGCCTCTCGCTCGCCGCGGAGATCCAGCATCGCCTGCTCCCCGGCGCGTTCACGTGCGAGGGTGGGCAGTTCACGCTCGCGGCCTGGCTCGAGCCCGCGGGCGAGATCGCGGGCGACAGCTTCGACTTCGCGATGGAGCGCGACACGCTGCACCTCTCGATGTCGGATGCCAGGGGCCACGCGGTCGGCGCGTCGGTGCTGGCGACCTTGCTCGTCGGCGCGCTGCGCAACGCGCGGCGAGCCGGGGTCGGGCTGGCCGAGCAGGCCCGGCTCGCGAACGAGGGTCTCGGCGGTACGTCGGATGGAGCGACTTCGTGACGGGTCAGGTCGCCCGCATCGACCTGCGCACCGGGAGGGCGATGATCGTCAACGCCGGCCACCAGCCCCCGCTGCGCTTGCGCGACGGGCGCGTCGAAGCCGTGGAGCTGCTCGCCGACCCGCCGTTCGGGCTCGTCCGCGAGCACGCGTACACGGTCCAGGAGCTACCGCTGCGAGCGGGTGATCGCCTGATGTTCCTCACCGACGGGATGCTCGAGCGCAACGCCGCGAGCGTCGACATGCGCGCGCTGATGGTCGAGGGCGCGCAGCTGCACCCGCGCGAAGCCGTGCAGCACGTGGTGCTCGCGCTGCTGAAGGCCGCCGACGGCAAGCTGAAGGACGACGCGACCGCGATGTGCGTCGACTGGCACGGCGGCCCGCCGCAGGAGCGAGACACCGACTCCGGCGCGAACCAGTGAGCTGACCGCTCGGCCGGCCGCTGCCGGCCGCTTCGCTCAGCGCAGGTCGCGCGCCGCGACGCTCACGGTCTTGACGACGTACATCAAGGCGAGCACGAAGAAGAGCGCTCCGACCGCCGCCCTGACCTGCTCGCCGTCCAGCGGCGTACGCTGAGCGACGGGGTCGGCGACCACGTCGCCGACCTTGCGCCGCCAGCCCTGCAGTCCTGCGCTGCCGATCTCGGTTGCCGTAGCCACTGGTTCCTCCTCGGTCGTTGTCTTGAGGGGGTTCCCGCGGCGCGCCGGCTCCTCACGCCGAGACCTCGCGCCGGGTGATCCGCCAGATGCCGATGAGGAGCGGGACCAGCATCCAGATCGCGAGCGCGGTGCCGGCGTGGGCCCACTGCGCGCCGGTCAGGACCTCCTCGTGCATCGGGCCGAGGGCGCGCGCGGTGTCGACCCACGGGGCGACGTCGGCGAAGAAGGACAGCGAGACGATCGCGGCCCACGAGCTCGGCAGCGCGAACAGCGCGACGAGGGCGGGCGCCGAGGCGAGCAGGATCGCGCCGAACGCGACGGCCGTGATCATCCCGGCCCCGAGGAAGACGGCCGACTGGCCGATCAGCGTCCAGGCGTCAGACCAGGTCCCCTCGACGCCGGGCGATGCGACGAGCACGCCGGCGGCGACGAGGGCGACGCTCGCGATTAGGATCGCGATGGCGAGCACGAGGCTCGCGAGGAGCTTGGCGCCGAGGACGCGCGAGCGCACCGGGACCAGCGCGAACGTGATCAGCCCGGTGCGCTGGGACCACTCGGAGGTGACGAGCAGGACGCCGGCGACCGGCAGCAGGACGGCCGCCGGCTGCAGCGCGACGTCGAGGAGGGCGGCGAAGGTGTGATCGCCCGCATCGCCGATGACGAGGCTGACGATCACGATGGCGGCCGTGAGCGCGACGGTGGCCACCTGCAGCCAGAAGCCCGCGCGGGTGTCGACGATCTTGCGCAGCTCGACGGCGACGAGGCGGCCGAGGCCCGGCCGTGCGTTGACGGAGGCGGTGTTCAGGCGGATCGGTGGGGAGAGGGCGATGGTGCTCATGCGGTTGCTCCTGCCAGCTCGGGATGGGTGAAGGTCGCGTCCTGCGGCGCGGCGCCGGCGCCGCCCGCTGTCAGCTCGAAGAAGAGGCGCTCGAGCCCGGCGTCCTCGGCGGGCGCGAGCCGGCTCAGCACGACGCCGCCGGCCATCGCGGCGCGGGCGATGTCCGCGGGCTGCGCCTCGACGAGGCGCCGGCCGCCGTCGGCGGGGTGCACGGCGAGGCCGGCGCGCCGCAGCGCGGCATCCAGGCCGGCGAGGTCGTCCGCCTCGACGATCGTGCCGGTCTCGGTGAGGAGCTCGGCGCGCGTGCCCTGCGCCTGGATCCGCCCGCCGCCGATGATCATCATCCGGTCGGCGACCGCCTCGACCTCGGCCAGCAGGTGCGAGGAGAGCAGCACCGTGCCGCCGCGGTCGGCGAAGCCGCGCAGGAGCCCGCGCATCCAGCGCATGCCCTCGGGATCGAGCCCGTTGGCGGGCTCGTCGAGGATGAGGACCTCGGGGTCGCCGAGCAGCGCGTGGGCGAAGCCGAGGCGCTGGCGCATGCCGAGCGAGTACTGCCCGACCCGCTTCCGCGCGGCCGACTCGTCGAGGCCGACGAGCTCGAGCAGCGCGTCGACGCGCTGCGGTCCACGCCCATCGTCTGCGCGGAGACGGCGAGCGCCTCGCGGCCGCGGCGCCCGGCGTGCTGCGCCGACGCGTCGAGCAGGATGCCGACGCGGCGGCCGGGGTTCGGCAGGTCGCGGTAGCGGCCGCCGAGGATGCGGGCCTCGCCGCTGTCGGGCTCGGAGAGGCCGACGAGCATCCGCATCGTGGTGGTCTTGCCGGCGCCGTTGGGGCCGAGGAAGCCCGTGACGGTGCCTGGGTCGCAGCGGAACGTGACGTCGGAGACGACGGTCCGTCCGCCGAGCTGCTTGGTGAGTCCGTTGGTTTCGATCATGCCGGCAGACTCGCGGTCGGCCGGCCCTCCGACCACGGCCTGCGGGCTATGCTCGTCGAGCCCTGCGACGGGGCGACGCAGCGACTTTGGTAGGGGGTCGACGCCGCGCCGCTCGCCTAGGCTTCGTGCCCGAGCGATGGCACGCGTGGCGACAGGTCGGATCACCCGAGGGCTGTCCGACTGGATGCGCTCCTCACTGCCCGCTGTGGTGATCGACGCCCCGGACGAGGGGCGCGGCCGCCGCGACCGCGTCGTCGACGCGATCACGTACCTGCTCGCGTTCGTGATCGGCGCCGCCACCCTCGCGGACACGTGGGCGCTGCATCCCCCGTGGCTGCGCGTCGTCGCCGTCGTGGTCGGGGTCGCGGCGCTCGTCTCGCTGCGCTGGCGCCGCACGCCATCCGGCCGCCGTGGGGATCTCTGTCGCGGCGGTCTCGATCGTGATCATCTCGGCCTCCGGCGCGAACCTCGCCGCCGCGTTCAACGCCGCGATCCGGGCTCGCGGGCGCGATCTGGCGATCATCGCCGGCCTCCTGATCGCGTGGGCCTTCGCCAACCCGCTGCTCTACCCCCCGACCCCGACCACGCGCCCGTGGGGGCAGCTACTGGTTCGACGTCGGGGCCAGCCTGCTGATGGCCGGCGTCGTGATCGGCTGGGGGCTCTTCGTCCGCGCGCGCCGCGAGCTCGTGCGATCGCTGCGCGCGCAGGCCGACCGCGCCGGCGACGAGGCGCGCGCGGCCGAGCGCCGGCGGATCGCGCGCGAGATGCACGACGTGCTGGCCCACCGCCTCTCGCTGCTCTCCGTGCACGCGGGCGCGCTCGAGTTCAACCCCGACGCCCCGGCCGAGGAGGTCGCCGAGGCGGCCGGCGTGATCCGCGAGAGCGCGCGGTCCGCGCTCGACGAGCTGCGCGGAGTGATCGGCGTCCTGCGCGAGGATGGCGGCGAGGCCTGACGGCGCCGCCCCAGCCGACGCTCGCCGACGTCGAGGCGCTGGTCGAGGAGTCGCGTGCGGCCGGGATGCGCGTCACCGCGCAGATCGACCTCGACGAGCCGCCGCCGGCCGCCGCCGTCGGCCGCACCGCCTACCGGATCGCGCAGGAGGGTCTGACGAACGCGCGCAAGCACGCGCCGGGCGCGGCCGTGACGCTCACCGTTCGCGCGCCCGACGGCGACCTCCACGTCGAGGTTCGCAGCCTGGCGTCGGTCGGGGTGGGCGCGGCGGGAGCGCCGCTGCCCGGCGCCGGGACCGGCCTGATCGGGCTCGCCGAGCGCGTCTCGCTCGCGGGCGGCGAGCTCGAGCACGGCGTCGACGCCGAGGGCGCGTTCGTCCTGCGCGCGCGGCTCCCGCGATGATCCGCGTCCTGCTCGTCGACGACGACGCGCTCGTGCGCTCCGGGCTGCGGCTCATGCTCGCCGGGGCGGCGAACATCGAGGTCGTCGCCGAGGCCGCCGACGGTCGCGAGGTGCTCGGGGCCGTCGACCGCCACCGGCCCGACGTCGTCCTCATGGACATCCGCATGCCGCAGCTCGACGGCATCGCCGCGACCCGGCTGCTCGCCGCGCAGCCGCACTCGCCGGCGATCCTCGTCCTCACGACCTTCGACGCCGACGAGCTCGTCCTGCGCGCACTGCAGGCCGGCGCTGCCGGCTTCCTGCTCAAGGACACGCCGCCGCGCGGAGATCGTCCGCGCGATCGAGCTCGTCCACGCCGGCGAGGGCATGCTCTCGCCGTCGGTCACGCGCCGGCTGATCTCGCTCGTCGCCGGCGACTCCGACGCGGGCGCCCGCACGGAGCACGCGCGCAGCCTTCTGGCGACGCTCAGCCCCCGCGAGCGCGACGTCGCGCTTGCGGTCGGCCGCGGCCAGGCGAACGCCGAGATCGCGGCGGCGCTGCACCTCTCCGTCCCGACCGTCAAGGCGCACGTCTCGCGCCTGCTCGACAAGCTCGAGGTCGACAACCGCGTCCAGATCGCGCTGCTCGTCCAGGCCGCGGGCGGGCGGTAGTCCGAGCTACTCGGCGAACTCGCCCAGCGCCCGGCGCAGATCGGCGTCCATCAAGAGCTCGAAGTCCAGCGACTGGAGCGTCTCCGCGTCGGTCTCGATGCTGAAGGTGCGATGCAGGTCCTCGATGACGCCGTGCCACGGCGCCTGCGTGCGGCCCTCGATCTCGGGGTGCAGGAACTCCGGCGCGCGCAGGAGGTCGGCGAACGACTCCCCCTCCGGGCTGCGCAGCGCACGCTGCGGGACCGCGGTGAGGTACGTCTGCGGCTGCGGGTCGATCGCGAGCCGCCCGCTGTCGGTCTTGGCGAAGAGCCGCACGTAGATGCCGACGAACTCGACCTCGTCGTCGCCGTCGCGCGGGCTGCGGGCCGATGCTTGGATCGTGGCGATCCCACCAACTGATCTCACGCGTGCCACAGGCCCGCAGCGTAGTTGAGCGGGTCGTGCCGGTGTGGGTATTCGCGGCGGTAGGTTCAACCGGTGCGCGTGGCCGCGGTCGCCGATCTTCATGGCTGGTTGCCCGACGTGCCACCGTGCGACCTGCTGCTGCTCGCCGGCGACCTGTGCCCGGTGGCCGACCATGCGCCGGACGTTCATGCGCAGTGGCTCGACGGGCCGTTTCGCGCGTGGCTCGACGCGCAGCCGGCAGCCGCAGTCGCGGCCATCGCCGGCAACCACGACCTCGTCTTCCAGCAGGCACCGCGCCTCGTCCCGGACCTGCCCTGGACCTACCTCGAGGACGGCGGAGCGCGCGTCGCCGGCCTTGAGCTGTGGGGCTCGCCCTGGACGCCGTGGTTCTACGACTGGGCGTTCAACGCGCCCCGGATCGAGGGCGAGTCGTTCCTGCAGGAGCGCTACGCGAGCGCCCCGGCGGACACGGAAGTGCTGCTCCTGCACGGACCTCCCGCAGGCTACGGTGACGTCGCGGCGCCCGGACGCAGCGTCGGCTCGACCGCCGCACTGGAGCTCATCGACCGTGTGACGCCGGCGCTCTGCGTCTTCGGCCACATCCACGAGGGCCGTGGCGCGTGGCGGCGAGGCGAGACACAGCTTGCCAACGTGGCGGCGGTCGACCCGGCGTACCGGCTGCGGTCGCAACCGGTCGCGGTCTTCGAGGTCTGAGCGCGTAGGGGTTCTCGGCGGCGGCCTGCGCGGCGAAGCGGCCGTTGACGACCTCGACGGACGGCTTGGCCTTGTAGCGCACGTCGAACAGGCCCTTCTGGTTGAGCCCGCGCACGAGGATGATGCCCGGCACCTGGCGCTTGATCGAGCCGCCGAAGAACGACGGCGCGACGGCGAAGTCGCGCAGGTTCCAGATCAGCGCGCCCGCGAGGTTGGGGATGCTCGCGTACGTCGACAGGTGCAGGTCGAGCAGGTGCGCCTGGAAGGCGTAGCCGCCGGGCGCGGTCGTCTCGTTGCGGCTGTTGGCCTCAGCGCCGAACTCCGTCACGGCGATGACCTTGTTCGGGAACACGCGGCGGATCTGTGCCAGGCGGGACTTGATCTCGGCGCGCAGCTGGTCGGCGCTCGCGTTCGTCGACTCGTACCAGCCGATGTAGTTCGTCCAGCCGATCATGTCGACGTTGCGGTAGATCAGCGAGGGCTCGCGCGGCGGGTGCGCGCCCCAGATGTCGAGCGCGATCGGACGGCTCGGGTCCATGCGCTTGAGCTCGGCCGCCATGCTGTCGATGTACGGGATCTGGCCCTCCGGGTGGCCCTTGCCGGCGACCTCGTTGGCGAGGTTCCACGTGATGATCGACGGGTTCATCTGGCCCTGGCGCACGCTCGCGCGCACGCGCGCCTTGGCGTCACGGACGCGCTTCTCGCCGCGCGAGGTCCAGGACGCCGGGCGCGTCGGTCGGCCCGACGCCCTGCCAGATCATGATCCCGGCGGCGTCGAGGCGCTCGAGCAGCCCCGGATCCAGCGGATGCTGCGAGCGGGTCGCGTTCGCGTCGATCGCCTTGAGGTGGCCGATCATGCGGTCCTGGTCGATCGGGCGCAGCCCGTCGCCGCGCCCGAACACGTCCTCGTGGATCGACGCGCCGCGCAGCCGGATCCGCTTGCCGTTGAGCAGCAGGGCGGCGCCGTCGGTGCGCACCTCGCGCAGGCCGACGCGGGCGCGGTAGGTCGACTCGCCCGGGACCTCGAGCTCGAGCTCCCACAGGTTCGGCGCGCTCGGCGACCAGAGGTCGGGGCTCGGGACGCGCACCTGCGTCTGGAGGACCTCGGTGCTGCTGCGCGCGATCGGCTCGGCCGGGAACTCGAAGGCGATGCGCCGGTCGCCGCGCGTCAGCGTGCCCCGCGCGCCGAACGCCCGCGCGTCGACGTTGTTGCGCAGGTGGATCTCGAGGTCGACGACGGCGGCGCCGTCGTCGAGCCTCGTCCGCAGCTCCGGAACGCTGATCTCGCTCGGCCCGATCCGCCGGATGCTGACCCCGCGGTTGATCCCGCCGTAGTTGAACCACAGCCGGTGCCAGCCGTCGGCCTTCATCGCGGCCGGGCCGCGCCAGTCGGCGCGCACGACGAGCTTGTGGCGCGTGCCGGCGGTCAGCGGCACGCGCGCCTCGAACGGCAGGTACTCGCCCTTGTGCTCGGCTTCGAGCTTGCCGTCGACCCAGACGCGCGCGCGGTGGTTGACGGACTCGAAGCGGATCGCGTAGAGCCCGTCGACCGGCACGTCGACGTGCGTGCGATACCAGCCGATGCTGCCGCGGAACGCGCGCTGGCCCTTCTCGCCGTTGATCTTCGTCGCGTCGGGGACGAACGGCGTCTTGACGAGCTCGCCGCCGCCGTACATGCCGGCCTGGTAGCCCTTGTCGTAGCCGAGGTCGTCGGGGTCCTTCTTGAAGCGCCACAGCCCGCTGAGCTGCTCGCGGTTGCCGGGTCCGGCGTAGATCGTCGGCGGGCCGCCGTGCGGCGCAAGGACGACGGCGTTGGTGGGAGCGTCGGGCGCGGCCGACGACGTGGCCACGAACCACGCCACGGCCACGAGCACGGTCGTGCCGAGGACGCTCAGCATCCCCGCGATCTCGCGCCTGCTCACTCGTCCCTGTTCTGTGTCATCTCACGTTTTCCGGCGCCGCGGGCACGCTCGGCTCCCAGGAGTGCCGGCGCGGAGGACTATCGCCGCGTGAACACGGCGGCCCGGGGAATGTAGCGTTCCATGTCGATGTACACGCCGCAGACAACCCCGCTCCCCGCACGACGCGACTGATCATGGCCAAGATCTTCGACGAGATCGACGACCACCTCGAGCGCTGGATCGCCTCGCAGACGATGTTCTTCGTGGGCAGCGCTCCGCTTGCCGCGGACGGGCACGTCAACGTCTCCCCCAAGGGACCGATCGGGTCGCTGCGCGTGCTCGGGCCGCGCGAGGTGGCCTACCTCGACATCGCGGGCAGCGGCGCGGAGACGATCGCGCACATCCGCGAGAACGGGCGCATCGTCGTCATGTTCTGCGCGTTCGAGGGGCCGCCGCGGATCCTGCGCCTGCACGGCGAGGGCACGGTCGTGCGCGCCGGCGATCCGGAGTTCGACGCGCTCGTCGAGCAGGCGGCGGTTCGAGGATCCCGCGATCCCGGAGTCGCGGCGGGCGATCGTGCGGGTCGCCGTGACGCGGATCGCCGACTCGTGCGGCTACAGCGTGCCGCTCATGTCGCTGGAGGGCGAGCGCCCGCACCCGACGCTCTCGGCGCAGAAGCGCCTGCGGACCGGTGGCCCGAGCGCGATCGAGGACTACATCGTCGAGAAGAACTCCTTCAGCATCGACGGGCTGCCGGCCGTAGAGCCGTCGCGAGGGGTAGCGCCGTGGCCAAGCGCGACAACGCGAAGGTCGTGTGGTCGAGCTCCGACGGCGACCTGCGCAAGGCGCGCGACCCGCGGGTCGCCGAGCGCGTTGCCGCGGGCGGGCGCGTGAAGGTCCGCCGCGAGACCGCGGGGCGGCGCGGGAAGGCCGTCACGACGGTGTCGGGCGTGCCGCTCGACGACGCCGGCGTGCGCGAGCTCGCGGGCCGGCTGAAGAAGCGCTGCGGCGTCGGCGGCTCGTCGAAGGACGGCGTCATCGAGCTGCAGGGCGACCATCGCGACGTCGTCGTCGAGGTCCTGCGCGGCGAGGGCTACGACGTCGTACTCGCCGGCGGCTGAGGGTCCGCGGGGGCGGTCGGGCGCGCGGCGCAGGGTCGTCGCAGGGGCGGCGCGGCGAGGCCGAGGGAGCGGTCGGGCGCGCGGCGCAGGGTCGCCGCAGGGACGGCGCGGTGAGGCCGAGGGTCGCCGCGGCGGCCCAGGGCCGTGCTACGCCTCTTCGGGCGCGCCGGCGAGGGCCTGGATGACGGCCGTGAGGTCGTCGGCGACGATGACGAGGTCGGGCTCGCCGACCGGCCGCAGGATCTGGATCGCCGCGCGGATGACCGGCATCGCCTCGCGCATGACGTCGCCGACGCGCTTGATCAGCAGGTTGCCCCCGGCGGCGGGGTCGACGGCGACGAGCGCGCCCGCCCCCGCGATGTGCTCGTCGTAGCCCGCGGCCAGGGCCGGGCTGATCTCGGGCGCCGCGACGCCGTCGGCCTCGCGCGAGGCGCGGCGCCAGGCGTGGCCGCAGCCCCACAGCGCCCGCGCCAGACGGTCGCGGTGCTCGTCGAGGTCCGGGCAGCGCAAACTGCGGGCGCTCGCCCGCGTCCCGCGACAGGACCTGCGCGGTGCGGCGCGTGTGGTCGAAGACCATCTGGCCGCTCTCGAACACGGCGCGAATGCGGCACAGCGCGACGATCGCCTCGGCGCAGCGCTCCCCGACGACCTCCCACTCAGCGGCGGTCGCCGCGCTCACGGCGCCGCCATCGCGACGTACTTCGTTTCGAGGTACTCCTCGATGCCCTCGCGGCCGCCCTCGCGCCCGAACCCGGAGTGCTTGATGCCGCCGAACGGCGCGCCGGCGTTGGAGACGAGCCCCTGGTTGAGGCCGACCATCCCCGTCTCGAGGCGCTCGCTCATGCGCAGCGCGCGGGCCAGGTCGGCCGTGTAGAGGTAGGCGACGAGTCCGAACTCCGTGTCGTTGGCCTCCGCAAGCGCCTGCTCCTCGGTGCTGAACTCGCGGATCGGGGCGACCGGGCCGAAGATCTCCTCGCGCAGCAGGCGCGCACCGGCGGGGACGTCGACGAGGACGGTCGGCGCGTAGAAGTGGCCGGGCCCCTCGATGCGCGAGCCGCCGCACAGGGCGCGCGCGCCGCGCGCCGACGGCGTCGTCGACGAGCTCGGCGACCTTGTCGAGCTGCTCGGCGTCGATCAGCGGACCGACCTCGACGCCGTCCTCGGTGCCGCGGCCGACCTTCAGCCCGCCCATGATCCGCGCGAGCCCGCTCGCGAACTCCTCGCGCGATCGACTCGTGGACGTAGAAGCGGTTCGCCGCGGTGCAGGCCTCGCCCATGTTGCGCATCTTGGCGATCATCGCGCCCTCGAGCGCGTCGTCGACGTCGGCGTCCTCGAAGACGACGAACGGGGCGTTGCCGCCGAGCTCCATCGACACGCGCAGCAGCTGCTCGGACGCCTGCTCCATGAGCTTGCGGCCCACCTCGGTCGACCCGGTGAACGAGAGCTTGCGCGTGCGCGGGTCGCGGATGACCGGCTCCATGACGCGCCCCGACGAGGACGACGTGATGACGTTCAGCACGCCCGCCGGCAGCCCCGCGTCGGCGAGGATCTGCGTCAGCGCGAGCATCGACAGCGGCGTGAGCTTCGCCGGCTTGACGACCATCGTGCAGCCCGCGGCGATCGCCGGGCCGATCTTGCGCGTGCCCATCGCGAGCGGGAAGTTCCACGGCGTGATGAAGACGCACGGCCCGACCGGCTGCTTCATCGTCAGCATGCGCGCGCCGCCGGACGCGTCGGTCGTGAAGCGGCCGTCGATGCGAACGGCCTCCTCGGAGAACCAGCGCAGGAACTCCGCCGCGTACGTCACCTCCGCGCGCGACTCCGCGACCGGCTTGCCCATCTCGAGCGTCATCAGCAGCGCGAGCTCGTCGGCCTGCGCGGTCATCGCCTCGAACGCCCGCCGCAGGATCTCCCCGCGCTCGCGCGGCGCCGTCTCGCGCCAGTCGGCGAACGCGCGGTCCGCCGCGCCGAGCGCGTCCAGCGCGTCGCCGGCCGTGCCGTCGGCGACGGTGGCGATCGTCTCGCCCGTCGCCGGGTCCTCGACGGCGACGGTGTCGCCGTCCGCGCCGTCGCGCCACGCGCCGTCGATGAAGAGCTGCTTGGGGACCCCTTCGAGTGCTGCGCGCTCGGAGGGTCATGTGCGCAGGACCGCCTGCTCGGGGTGCTCGTCGGAGATCGCGACGTCCGTGGAGTAGTCGATCGGCAGCACGATGAGTGAGGGTACGTCGAGCGCGAGGGCGTCGCGCAGGCG
Source organism: uncultured Actinomycetota bacterium (assembly GCA_963826035.1). Classification (GTDB taxonomy): domain Bacteria; phylum Actinomycetota; class Actinomycetes; order Mycobacteriales; family Pseudonocardiaceae; genus Actinophytocola. The sequence goes on from CAWGVZ010000015.1 coordinate 1,195,207, forward strand.
GCGGCCGAAGTCGCCGGCCGACGCGCAGCGCCACGCCGGCATGCCGAACGCGTTCGCCAGCGCGACGAAGTCGGGGTTGGTGAAGTCGACGCCGGCCGTCGTGCCGAAGCGCCGCTGCTGGTTGGCGGCGATCGCGCCGAAGCGGCCGTCCTCCCAGACGACGCACACGATCGCGGTCCGCAGCCGCATCGCGGTCTCGAGCTCCTGGACGTTCATCAGGAAGCCGCCGTCGCCGCAGACCGCGACGACGTGGCGCTGCGGTGCGACGAGCTTCGCGCCGATGGCGGACGGGAGCGCGAACCCCATCCCGGCGAGGCCGTTGGCGATCATCACCGTGTTCGGCTCATGCGCGCCGAACATCCGGCCGATCCACAGCTTGTGCAGCCCGACGTCGGACACGAGGATGTCTTCGCGCCCCAGCGCGTCGCGCAGCTCCCAGAGCGCGCGCGGCGGTGCCATCGGGAAGCTGTCGTCGTCGCGACCGGACTCCAGGCGCCGGGCGATGACCTCGCGCAGCCGCGAGGCGACCGGCTCGGCGCGCTTGCCGCGACATGCCTCGGTCAGCCGCGCAAGCACGTGGCCGATGCTGCCGATGAGCTCGACCGCGGGCGTGAAGTGCGCGTCGACCTCGGCGGCCACGGAGTCGAGCACGACGATCGCCTTGTCGCGGTGCGGGTTCCAGTGCGAGGGCGACTGCTCGACGAGGTCGTAGCCGACGGCGATGACGACGTCGGCGTCGGCGATCCCCGCGAGCTCGTAGTCGCGATCGGCGGCGCCGATCGTGCCGAGCGCGAGCGGATCCTCGAAGTCGATCGCGCCCTTGCCCATGAACGTCTCGGCGACGCCGATGCCGGTCGCTCGCGCGAACTCGCGCAGCGCCCCGGCCGCGCCGGCTCGCAGGACGCCGTTGCCGGCGACGACGACGGGGTGCTCGGCACCGCACACGATCTGCGCCGCTCGTTCGAGCTCGCGGTCCGCCGGCTCGGGCTGCACCGGGCGCGCGATGCGCCAGCGGCGCCGCATCGAGCGGCGCGGCCATGACGTCCTCGGGCAGCTCGAGATGCGTCGCGCCGGGCTTCTCGGCCTCGGCGAGCATGAACGCCTTGCGCACGACCTCGGGGATGACGTCCGGCTCCGAGACCCGCGCGGTGAACTTCGTGATCGGCCGCATGACCTCGACGAGGTCGACGAACTGATGGGCCTCCTTGTGCATCCACGCGAGCGGGCGCTGACCGGTGAGCGCGACGAGGGGCGCGCGGTCGAGGTCGGCGTCGGCGACCGCGGTGACGAGGTTCAGCGCGCCCGGGCCGAGCGTCCCGAGGCAGACGCCGGCGCGGCCGGTGATCCGCCCGACCATGTCGGCCATGTACGCGCCGCCCTGCTCGTGGCGGACCGGGACGAACGCGATCGAGGAACCGTCGAGCGCGTGGTTGAGGTCGAGCGTCTCCTCGCCGGGGATCCCGAAGACGTAGCGCACGCCTTCGGCTTCGAGGCACTCGACGAAGACGTCGGCGGCGCGGCGAGCGGTCATCGGTCTTTATGGTGGGAAGGCACGTGAGCGAGCTACCCGTCAGCGCTGCGGGCGCAACTCCGGCTGCGACGACGTGTCCGGTCCTGATGATGCGGACGTGCCTGATCCTTCTCGCGGCGGTGCTGGTGACCGTCGCGACGGCCGCTCCCGCGCTGGGCGCGTCGCGCGTGATCATCCGCGGCGCGGGCTTCGGGCACGGCGTCGGGATGAGCCAGTACGGCGCGTACGGCTTCGCCAAGCGCGGCCGCGACTACCGCTTCATCCTCGCCCACTACTACTCGGGCACGCAGATCGGCAAGCTCGAGGGCGCGGGCGAGACGCGCGTGCTGCTGCGCAGCGCGGGGCGCATGTCGTTCAGCGGCGTGACGGGGGTCGACGGCGGCCGGAGCCTGGATCCCGCGCAGACCTACGTGGCGAGCCGGGCGCTCGGCGGCGCGGTCCTCCTGAGCTCGACCGGCGGGCGCGACCTCGGCACCTACGAGCCGCCGCTGCGCGTGGTTGGCGCGTCGTCCGGCTTTCGCCTTCGCGGCGCGGCCGCCAACGGCGTCACCGACGGGCGCTACCGCGGCTCGCTGGAGTTGCGGCCCGGTCCGCTGGGCCTGTCGGCGATCAACGCCGTGAACCTCGAGGACTACGTGCGCGGGGTCGTCGCGGGCGAGGTCCCGGCGAGCTGGCCTCCGGAGGCGCTCCGTGCCCAGGCGGTCGCCGCGCGGACCTACGCGATCGCGACGAGCAAGAACGGCGACGGGTTCGACCAGTACGCGGACACGCGCTCGCAGATGTACCCCGGCGTCTCGGGCGAGCACCCGCGCACGAACGCCGCGGTCGCCGCGACCGCGGGCGAGGTCGTCGCCTACGGCGGCAAGGCGATCGTGACGTACTACTTCTCGACGTCGGGCGGGCGCACGGAGAACGTCGAGAACTCGTTCCTCGGCGCCGAGCCCGTGCCGTACCTGAAGTCCGTCGCCGATCCGTACGACACGGCGTCGCCGCGCCATCGCTGGACCGTCCGGATGACGCTCGGCCAGGCGAGCGCGCGGCTCGGCGGGCTCGTCAAGGGCTACCTGCGCCAGATCCGCGTGCTGACGCGCGGGCAGTCGCCGCGGGTCGTGCGCGCGCAGATCGTCGGCACGCGCGGGCGCACGTCGGTCACCGGGCCGCAGCTGCGCTCAAAGCTCGGGCTCTACGACACGTGGGCGCGCTTCACGGTCATCACGGCGAGCGCCGTTCGCGGCGACGGCAACACGCCGAAGCCGTCCGGCGAGCCGGGGACCGGGGCCGGCGGTGCCGAGCCGCGCGCCGCGGTGCGGGGCGCCGCCGCGCGGGAGGCGCAGGTCGCCGGGCAGGCCGCGGGCGCCATCGCCGGGCGGATCACGCCGGCGGCGGCGGGCCGCTGGGTCGTCGTCGAGCGCCATGCCGGCGGGTCGTGGGTCGCGCAGTTCGAGACGCCGCTCGGGGCGGGCGGGCGGTATCGCGCGAACGTCCGCGCGCCGGGCCTGTACCGCGTGCGCTATGCCGGCGAGCCGGGGCCGCCCGTGCGCGTCAGTCGTACACGCGGGTGAGCGACTCGGCGACGCAGACGGGCTTCAGCGCGCCCTCGCCCTCGAACGTGAGCTTCATCGTGATCTGCGCGCCGCCGAGGACGTCCTCGACGGCGAGGAGGTTCACGCGCATGCGCACGCGATTGCCGACCGGCAGCGGCGCCGGGAAGCGCACGCGGTTGCACCCGTAGTTCACGGCGAACGAGAAGCCCTCGAAGGCGAAGACCTGCCTGGCGAGGACCGGGTGCAGCGAGAGCGTGTAGTAGCCGTGGGCGATCGTGCCGCCGAACGGCGTCTGCGTCGCGCGCTTGGGGTCGACGTGGATCCACTGGTCGTCGCCCGTGACCGCGGCGAACGCGTCGATCGCGTCCTGCGTGACGTCGTGCCAGTCGCTGACGCCGAGCTCCTCGCCGGCCTTCGCGCGCAGCTCGTCGAGGTCGGAGATCGTGAGCATCGGCGGAGTGTAGGTCCGCTCGGCCGTTCGGGCGGTCCGGCGGCCGGTTCGCGTCGGGGACCTCTCGGGCGTCGCCGCTCGTATGTCGGTCGTGCGGCGCGTGCGGCGCAGAACGCTTGCGTGCCCGACCACGGGCTGCGAGCGTCCTGGGATCGAGAGAGGAGACGGGTGGCGGTGTCGACGACGGCGGTTGAAGCGCTCGAGGGCTACCGGCGCGCCGTGACGCCTCGTGGCCGCGTCAGCGAAGCCGCGCTCGTCCTGGCCGCCCGGCGCGGCTCGGAGTCGGCCGTCGCCGAGCTCTTCGACCGCCACTGGGACGCGGCGTACCGTGCCGCGGCGCTCGTCACCGGCGACCGGGCGGCTGCCGAGGACATCGCCCAGGAGGCGTTCCTCGCCGCCCTGCGCGCGCTGCCGAGCTTCGACCTGCGCCGCCCGCTGCGCCCGTGGCTGCACCGGATCGTCGTCAACCGCGCGATCGACTGGTCGCGCTCGCGGGCGCTGCGCCGGGAGGTCGGGGCCGACGTCGTGGCCGAGACGGCGGCGGCCGGCGACGGGGCGGACGGCTTCGGCGACGACGTCATGGCCGCGCTCGTCGAGCTGCCGGCGGAGCAGCGGGCGGTTGTCGTGCTGCGCTACGTCCTCGAGTACACGCCCGGCGAGATCGGCCGGCTCCTCGGCCTGCCGCGCGGGACCGTCAACTCGCGCCTGCGGCGCGGGCTCGACGCGCTCGAGGAGGTCATCGAGCGATGAGCAAGCCGTGGCGAGGGGGGTGTGTAGATCTACTACGTCGTGGGCTGAGTAGATCTACACACCCCTCCGCGCGAGCGCGTGACCGCGCGCTGCGGGATGCCCTGCGACGCGCGGTTCCCGAGGATGGCGGCGCGCGCGAGCGGTCGTGGCGCGTCGTGCAGGCGGCGTACGCCGAGACCGCGCCGCGGCGACCGCGCCGGCGCTGGGCGTGGCTCGCCGTCGTCGCCGCGCTGACACCGGTCGCGATCGCGGGCGTCGCCGCCGCGAGCGCGCCGAAGAGCGACGTCGGGCGCTGGGTGCTCGGCGTGCTGGGCGCCGGCGAGCGCGACCCGCGGCCCGTGCTCGGCCGCGTGCCCGGCGGTGGCAGGCTGCTCGTGCAGGCGGGTCCGAGCGCGTGGGTCGTGGCGAGCGACGGGGCGAAGCGCCGGCTGGGCGCCTACAGCGGGACCGCGTGGTCGCCGAACGGGCTGTTCGTCGTCGGCTGGCGCGGGCGCGAGCTGACCGCGCTGGACCCGGGCGGCGCGGTGCGCTGGTCGCTCGCGTCGCAGGAGCGCGTCCGCGCGGCGCGCTGGGCGCCGGTCGACGGGTTCCGGATCGCCTACGTCGCCGGCTCGGCGCTGCGCATCGTCAACGGGGACGGCACGGGCGATCACCGCTACGGCCCCGCGCGGGCCGCCGTCGCGCCGGCCTGGCGGCCGGACGACAGGCACGTCCTCGCGTACGTCGACGCGCGCGGCCGGCTGAGCGTCGTCGCGGTCGACGCCCGCCGGCGGCTGTGGCGGGTGCGCGTGGCCGGCGTGCGCTCGCTGGCCTGGTCGCCGGGCGGTCGCCGCCTGCTCGTCGTGACGGGACGCCGCGTCATCGTGTTCGATCGTCGCGGGACGCAGCTCGCAGCGCGCGCGATCCCGTCGACGTTCGTCGTGGACGCCGCCGAGTGGTCGCCGCGCGGGGGCGAGCTCGCGCTCGTGCGCTACTCGGCGCCGGGGGACCGCAGCGAGCTCGTGCTCCTCGACGCGACGCGCCGCCTCGCGGAGCGCGTGCTGTTCGCGGGGCCGGGCAGCTTCGGCGCGCTGGCGTGGTCGCCGGACGCCAGCCGCCTGCTCCTGCCGTGGCGCGACGCCGACCAGTGGCTCTTCCTGCGCCCGCAGGGCGGCGCGCGGCTGACCGCGGTTGCGAACATCGCCGACCAGTTCGGCCCCGGCCGCGAGCGCCCCGCGTTCCCGCGCTCGGTCCTGTGGTGCTGCTGACGGCGGGACCTCGAACGCCGCTGCGCCCCGCGTTCCCGCGTTCGGTCCTGTGGTGCTGCTGACGGCGGGACCTCGAACGCCGCTGCGCCCCGCGTTCCCGCGTTCGGTCCTGTGGTGCTGCTGACGGCGGGACCTCGATCGCCCGCGAGCCCGTAGGACATGCATGCGCTCACTCTTGGCCGCGACCGGCCTGACCACCCTTGCCGTCGTGGCGGGCGCCGCCGCCGTCGTGGTCGGAGGTCGCGCCGAGGCCGGCGGTGCCGGGACCAACCGCGTGATCGACCGCGACGCTCGCCTCGCGGTGACGCGACCGGCGGGCTGGCACCTCGTCGAGCCGCCGATCACGAGCCTGGTCGCACCCGCCGAGCGGTTGCTGCTGACGTCCTACCGGGCGGCTCGCGGCGGCAACTGCGGCCCCGATCGCGCGCTCCGCGCCCTGCCCGCCGGTGGCGCGCTCGTCTACCTCATGGAGTACCGCCCGAGCGTCGGCGACCCGTGGCGCGGCCTCCGGCGGCGCAACTTCCCCCGCCGGCCGGCTCGCTTCGCCCTGCGCCGCAGCGCCCTCGGCAGCTACGAGTGCTGGCGCGCGCCGAGCTACCTCATCCGCTTCCGCGACGCGGACCGCCCGTTTCAGCTGCACGTCGCGCTCGGCAAGCGCGCGAGCGCCGCCCGCCGGGCGCAGGTGCTGCGCGTGCTCGACAGCCTGCGCTTCGAGCCGCTGCCGCCGCCCCCGCCCGACCCGTACGCCGGCTGGCGCCACGTCACCGAGGAGCTCGGCGACAGCCTGCGGGTCCCGCCGGGGTGGACCGCCTCATCGACGAGCTCGCCGCGCCGCTACCCGCGCCCGCGCTCGCTGCTGTTCGCGAGCAACGCGCGCCTGGACGGCCTGCCGCTGGCGAGCGTGCGCTCGCGCCGGCTTCCGGCTCGCATCCCCGCCGCGAAGTTGCCGCCGAGCGGGGTGCTTCTCTGGGTGAGAGAGGAGGCCCGGGGACCCGAGACGCCCGCGTTCCCGCGGCGGCCTGCCGAGATCTGGCCGCGTCCCGCGGACTTCCAGCTCGTCGATCGCCGGGACGGCCGGCGCTGGGAGCGCGCCGGGACGCGGTCCGGCCGGCACCGCTTCTCGATCTGGGTCGTCAGCGGCCCGGCGGCGACCGAGGCCGACCGCGCGCTCGCCCGCAAGGCCGCCGCGACGTTCGGCTACTCGACCGGCGCCTTTCGCGACCGGCCGTGCCGGCGCGCGTGCCGCACCGGCTGACGGCACGCGTGCTACAACCCGCGACGTGAGCCGCCTTGCGATCGCGCTGCTCGCTGCCGCCACGTCCGTCGTCGCCGCGGACGCGAGCGCCGGCGTTCGGATCGCCAACAACGTCGTGCTCGTGCGAGCGGACGGGACCCGGGTCGCCGTCAAGCCGACGATCCGCGCGTGGTGCGGGCCGTGGTCGTCGGAGGTGCGCAAGCCCTCGGTCCACGTCCGCGCGGGGACGCGCAGCGGGCTGTGGACGCTGAGCGCCGTCGTCGCCGACGTCCGCCGCCGACCCATGGTGCGCTTCCCGCACAGCTTCGTGTTCGACAAGCCGACCCGAGCGCTGCTCTTCGCCGCCGACGGGCGCAACGAGGCCTCGACGGCCGAGGAGGAGTCCCGCGGGCAGATCACGTTCACCAGAGTGCGCTGCGGCAAGCGCCTGGACCTGCGCTTCCGCGTCGACGCCGTGATGGGCGGCGAGTTCTCCGACGGCACGCCGGTCGCGATTCGCGGGACGTTCAGCGCTCGCGGCTGAGCGCCCGGCGCGGCGCGGCCGCCGCCCCGCGTAGGCTCCGGGCCGTGCCCGGCCCGCTGCTTGCCGTCGACGCCCCGTCGCTGCTGTACCGCGCGTTCTTCGCGCTGCCGAAGACGATCACCGACGACGACGGCCATCCCGTGAACGCGCTGCTGGGGATGTCGAACCTCGTGCTCTTCGAGGTCGAGCGCCATGCTCCGCGCGCGGTCGTTCTGTGCTTCGGCGCCGAGGCCGCCGACTACCGCACCGAGCTCTTCGAGCCCTACCACGCCGACCGCCCGCCGATGCCCGGCGAGCTCGAGCGCCAGTGGGCGGACGCACCGGCCTTCTTCGGCGCCTTCGGCTGGACGACGCTGCACACGCCCGAGCTCGAGGCCGACGACCTGCTCGGCTCGCTCGCGAAGATCGAGGCCGGCGCCGGCGGCGATGCGCTCCTGTTCACCGGCGACCGCGACATGTTCCAGTGCGTCGGCGACCACGTCACGGTCCTGTTCCCGCGCGGCGGCAAGGACGGCCCCGAGGTCATCGGCCCGGCCGAGGTCCGCGAGCGCTACGGGATCGAGCCGTCGCAGGTCCCCGACTTCATCGCGCTGCGCGGCGACCCGTCCGACGGCCTGCCGGGCGCGAAGGGCATCGGCGCGAAGGGCGCGCGCGACCTGCTGCGAAAGCACGGCACGCTCGACGGGGTCATCGCGGCCGCCGGCAAGCCGGGCGTGATGACGCCGCGCCAGGCCGGCGCCCTCACGACCGATCCCGGCGCGCTGCGAGCGTTCAAGGACATCGCGACGCTCCGCGACGTCGAGCTGCCACGGCCGCCGGACGCGCCGACGGACGGCTCCGCCGCGGCCGCCGCGGCACGCGAGCGCGGCATGAACCGCCTCGCCGAGCGGCTCGAGAAGATCGTCGGCGCCTGAGGCGAGGCGCCCCGCTGGACCGCGAGCCGAGGCGCGCCGGATGCCGGACCGCGAGCCGCGCGTGAGGCGAGGCGCCTCGCCTGACGGACCGCGAGCGCTGCCGGCGAGGGCGAGCGCCGGCGCGCCAGCTTGAGACGAGGAGCGCTGCCTAACGGACCGCGAGCGCTGCCGGCGAAGGCGAGCGCCGGCGCGCCAGCCTGCCGCGTCGACCCGCCGCCGGTCGGACGTTCGTCGGCCAACCGACCGTTGCGGTAGTCCTTTGCGCCATCATGTGCGCCCAGGTGTCCCGCGTCCTGCTCTTCGTGCTCGCGGTCGTCGCGTTCGCGTGCCCGGCGGGCGCGTACGCCGCCGACCCACCTGCCCCCGTGCCGCTGTCGCAGGGCTGGCAGTACTCGCCCGACCCCGCCGACCGGGGGCTGACCGCCAACTGGCAGGGCGGCTACATGGGCGCGACGTGGGAGCCGACGACCGTGCCGGACGTCTTCGACGCCCGCCCGCTCGAGTCGCTGTTCAGGGGCGGGGTCGGCTGGTACCGCGTCGCCTTCAAGACCCCGGCGACGGCGCCCGGCACCGGCTGGTGGCTGCGCTTCGAGCAGGTGCGCCGCAAGGCCCGCGTCTGGCTCAACGGGGTCGAGATCGGCTCCAACGCGCAGCCCTACACGCCCTTCCAGCTGCCCGCCAAGGGCATGAAGCCCGGCCAGCTGAACATGCTCGTCGTGCGCGCCGACAACCGCCGGCCACCCGGCACGCGCGAGGGCTGGTGGAACTGGGGCGGGATCACGCGCGCGGTCTCGCTGGTCCCGCGCGGGCCGGTCGTCCTGCACGATGCGGGCGTCCTGCCGGCCCGAACGTGCGACGCCGACGGCAAGAACTGCCGCTGGGACGCGATCGTCGACGGCTGGTTGGAGAACCGCAGCGCACGCTCGCAGCAGCCCGCCGTGCGGCTGACCTTGCGGGCGCCGGACGGGAGGATCTCGGTGGGCAGCGCCCGCCCGCGCATCCTGCGCCCCGGCGAGCGCGTGCGCGTGCGCTTCGCGGTGGCCGTCAAGGGCGACCCGAAGCTCTGGCAGCCCGACGACCCGAACCTCTACGCCGCGACGGTGCGCACGCTGATCGGCGCGCGGGTCGTCCAGAGCGATCGCCGGCGGATCGGCCTGCGGACCGTCAAGGTCGTCAACGGGGCGCTGCGCCTCAACGACAAGGTGCTCGACCTGCGGGGCGCCTCGATCCAGGAGGACACCCCCGGCCGCGGTCCCGCGCTGACCGACGCCGACGTCGAGACGACGGTCGAGGAGCTGAAGTCGCTCGGCGCGAACGTCACCCGCGCCCACTACCTGCTCGACGAGCGCCTGCTGCGCCGCTTCGACGAGGAGGGGATCCTCGTCTGGAGCCAGGCGCCCGTCTATCACCGCGACGCGATGCTCAAGACGCCCGGCCAGCGCTCGTTCGAGCTCGACGCGCTGCGCAACACGATCCTCTCCGCGCGCAACCACCCGGCGGTCATCACGCACTCCGTCGCGAACGAGCTAACGCCGCAGCCCGACGAGGTCAAGACGACCCGCGTCTGGATGCAGAACGCCGCCGAGCTCGCCCGCGACCTCGACCCGACGCTGCCGGTCGCGATCGACGTGCTCTCCTATCCCGGCATCCGCCGGCAGAAGGCCTACGACGCGTTCGACGTGCTCGGCATCAACTCGTACTACGGCTGGTACGAGGGCAAGCCCGAGCGCTCGACGGCCAACCTCGCCGACCTCGAGCCCTACCTGCGGGCGATGCACGCGAAGTACCCGACGAAGGCGCTCGTCATGACGGAGTTCGGCGCCGAGGCGACCGAGCCCGGCCCCGGCGACATCAAGCAGACCTACGCGTTTCAGTCGCGCTACATCGAGGCCAACCTCGACATCATCGACCGCCTCGGCTTCATGGGCGGCGCGATCTACTGGACGTCGCGCGAGTTCGCCGTCAAGCCGCGCTGGGACGGCGGCGCGCACCCGCTCATCCGCGACTCGATCCACAACAAGGCGCTCATCGCCTACGACGGCTCGCCGAAGCCCGCCTTCGACGTGACCCGCGCCGCGTTCAAGGGCACGCCCCTGTACCGCGACGACCCGGCCGCGGTCGTGCGCGCCGAGCTGTCGGAGTCGACGTCGATCATCACGCGCTCGCTGCTCATCATCGTCGTGCTCGGCGGCATCGCAGCGCTGCTCTTCATCGACGCGATCTGTCTGCGCGACATCTGGCGCAACCGCCCGCGCGACGCCGAGGTCGTCGAGCTGCGCCGCCGCTCAGCCGCCTGACCATTCGTCGCAGAGGGGCGGCACTTCATCGCCGCGAACGAGAGCGCCCCTATCGTCGACGGATGTTGCTCCTATGTCAAGGAGAAGCGGCCGTGAGGGCGCGTTGCAGTGGATCGTGATGGCGGGGCCGTGGTGGCCGGCTGAGTGACGGGGCGGGCGCCGACCGGGGTTGGTGGCTGCAAGAGTCGCCAGATGCGGCGGGCGAGGTGGCGTTTGAGGCAACGCAGCGCTTCGAGTCGGGTCTTTCCCTCGGCTTGCCTGCGGGCGAGGTAGGCGGCAGTGGCGGGGTCCAGGCGGCCTCTGATGACGGCGAGTCGGTGAAGCGCGCAGTTGATCTGGCGGTTGCCGCCGCGGTCCAGGCGGTGGCGCTGCTTGCGTCCGGAGGACGCGGGGATCGGCGCGGACTCCAGCGATCCGCGCGAGCTTGGCGTCTGTTGTGAAACGGCTGGATGCCGGCGATCTCGCCGATCAGCTTGGCCGCGATCAGGACCCCGCATCCGCGGCTCGGCGAGCAGCTGCGGCGCGAGCTCGGCGACGAGGGTCGCCGAGCTCGGTGTGGAGTGCGTCGATTGTTCTGGTGAGCTCGCGGATGCGACGCAGCTCGTCGCGGGCGATCCGGACCCTGGCGGTCTGCTCGGCGCGCGCGAGGCGCCCAGCGACGCGCTCCTGCCAGCGCGCGCTGATTAGGGCGCGGCTGGGGATCTGAAACTCGGGCCAGAGGTCGTGCAGGTTCCAGCGCAGGTCGTTGATCAGCGCGGTGCGTTGGCGCGACGAGTCGCTCGCGATGATCGACGAGCAGTCGTACGTCGAGCTCGGGACCGGCGAGGCGGGCGATCGGGGAGCGTGTCGAGGCCTTCGCGGATCGCGACGCGTGCGATCGCGACGGCATCGATGACATCGGACTTGCCGCGCTCGCGTGCCGTGCTGCGCGCCGCTGGCGGTCAGCTTGGGTGCGACACGAATGACCTGCTCGCCGCGGCGCAGCAAGAAGCGCTCCAGCGCTCCGGAGACGTGACGGCAATCCTCGATCGCCCACACGCGTTCAGCGTCCAGGCCCCGCGCCCAGGCGAGTAGGTCGTCGAAGGATCGCCGCTTCGCGCGGACGGTTCGATCGGCGATCACGCGACTGGTCGTGGCGTCGACCGCGCCGGCGGTGTGCGACTGCATGTGAGTGTCCGCCCCGATCACGATCATCTCCAGCGCTCCCTTCGTTGGGGATCATTGACGAACAGATCGCCGGTGGACACATCTCAGTCGGGGCGATGCCACGCTCCTATCAAGTCACGCCGGAGATCCTCGGACGGCGGCGGGCGACACAACATCCGTCGGTCAGACCGACTGGTCGACAGAAAGTCAATGAGTCAGCCCGTCGCCAGCCCGAGGACCTACCGGGCGTGCCGGACGCCACCGCCCGACGTCGACGACTCTCTCACTGAGAAAGTCAAGTCGTGTTGCCGTTTAGGCTCCCTGGTGGCAGAGTTGTTGTGGGCGCGGGTGACCGACGAGTCGAAGTGCAGGCGTCAGGGGCTTGTGGTCTGCCGCGCGACGTGGCCCTTCGAGGGCCCTTGTGATGCGTGCCCCGGTGTCGCGCTCGCGCCCGCTTTCGCCGGTGCGCTGGCGGCCCAGTCGCGGACGGTGTTCTTGTAGGCCAGCTCGGCTTGCTGAGCGAGCTCGCGTTCGGCCTGCGCCATCGCCTTGTTGGCCGCCCAGAGTCCGGTCGTGCCCTTGTGGCGCGGCGCGCCGGCGGTGAGCTCGAGCTTGCGCAGCTTTCGGCGTGTCAGTGATGGTTGGCCGTAGGCGTAGTCCTCGTCGCGGGTCAGCATGCACCAAAACAGGCATGCCAGTTTGCGCGCGGCGGCGACGATCGCGACCTGGTGGCCGCGGCGCGCGCGAATGCGCTGGTAGAACGCGTGCAGCGGTCCCGGGGCGCGGACGGTGCTCCAGCACGCTTCGACCAGGGCGTGTCGCGCGGTGCTTGAGCCCTGCTTGGAGATCCGGCCGTGCGTCGCGGGGCCGCTCCCGCATTGGCGGACCTTCGGGTCCAGGCCGAGGTACCCCACGAGCTGGCGTGATCCCGGGAAGCGGCGGATGTCGCCGACCGCGGCGAGGAACGTCGCGGCGACGATCGCGTTCACGCCGGGGACGGTCATCAGCCTGCGTACGTCGGGCCACGCGAGCGCATCGAGTGCGATCACGCGCTCGACCTCGGCGATCTCGCCATCCAGGAACGCGACGTGCCGCAGGCCGGCGTCGACGGTCTCGCGCTCCTCCAACGGGAGTTCTTGCTCGGCGAGCCGTTTGCGGCCCTTGATGCCAAACAGGTCACTCGCCGGCGGGCGACCCTTCAGTCGCCGCATCAGCACCGCGTGGATCTCGTTCTTGGAGCGCGTGCACGCTGCGACGAGCTGGCGGCGCCGAGCAAGCCGCCGCCGCATCACGCGGATGCGCTCATCGGGCACCCAAACCGCGTCCAGCGACCCGGCCGCCAGCAGCTTGGCCAGCGCGCGAGCGTCGAGTCGATCGGTCTTCGCGCGCGCCTGACGAATGCCGGTGTCGCCGGGGCTGACAACGATCACTCTGGCGACGTGCGGCTCGAGGATCCGCGCGATTTCCCACGCGTTGCCGGTGACCTCCAGCGCCACGCGATCATCCGGCGCCAGGCTCTGCGCGAACAGCCGCAGGTTCTCAAGCTTCGACGCGACGCGACCCCGCGTCCAGCGCCCGCTGACATGGTCGAAGATCGCGACCTCGCAGAAGTCGCGATGCACATCCATTCCGATCGACCTCACCACAACCCCCCTTGGCGTCGCTTGACGGTCAGGAGAACCGGAGGGCAAACGACAACGACGGATACGCGCTCGCAGCGCACCCGGGCAAGTCGCAGGGGCGGCCAATGAAAAGCTCGGGCTCGCAGCCCATCGACGAATGACGGCCTGCCCAACATGCGTTCTCCCAGAAGGCCCCTGTGCCAGGTCCGCCGACCGTAGCCGCCGGCCCGGACGCGGCCTCCGAGGAGCAGTTTCATGCCCCGAAGAGCAGCACTTGCCGGCGGTCTGCCATGAGCTCCTTTACAAGAAGGCGGTAGCGAATCCCCCGATCTCCTCGTGGGGCTCGGTAACACACCGTGCAGAAATGCTCGCTTGCGCCCGACCCCATTGTGGCTAGCGATGAATTCATCGAGCTCCTCGGGTCTACTGTCACCTAGGCAACCCGACCACCGCTGTCGGGTCAACACGACAACACAGGAGACGCTTCATGAATTGGACGCTCGAAGTGGTCGTCGTCCCGGTTTCGGACGTGGACCGCGCCAAGGCCTTCTACGCCGAGCAACTCGGCTTCAACGTCGACCACGACGTCGAGATCATCGAGGGGAGCCGCGTCGTTCAGCTCACGCCTCCCGGGTCAGGATGTTCGATCGTGGTGCGTGAGGCGTCTGTCGCGGACATGCAACCGGGCTCCCTCAGGGGTCTGCAGCTGGTCGTTCCAGATATCCAGGCGGCGCGTGCTCAGCTTGCGGAGCGAGGAGTGGGGGTCACCGAGATCCAGGTCTTGGGCGAAAACCCCGCCCCAGAGGCAGATCCGCTCGACAACGTCGGGTTCGTCTTCTTCAGCGACCCCGACGGAAACGGGTGGGCCGTGCAACAAATATCTGCCAGGGGCTAGTCGAAGCCGGTGGACCAGGCGCGATTATCGCCTGGCGCCACGCTCCTTCTTCGCGCGAGGAGCGGTCGCGCCGCGCGGCCGTCGGGCCACTACCCCCTTCCAATGCATCTGGGCAGCGCCTGAGCCGCGCGGCAGTTTCGCAATCGCGTGAGGCTGTCGCGCGACGTCGGCCGGGTCGGCCGGGTCGGCCGGGCGACGCTGCCCGTGAACCCGGTCGCTCTCGACTTGCGCGCTGCGATTCGCGGCGCGTGGATGTCCGTCAGCCCGCGGCGGGCTGCTGTTGGTGGCGGTGGAGCTTGAGGAGGTTCTGGGTGGCGGTGATCAGCCGCCATTCCGAGCTGGCGGCAGCGAGTCCTCGGCGTTTGAAGCGATCGATGCGGCGGTTGGCCTTGATCTGTCCGAAGACCGGCTCGACCATCCACTGCCGCTGGGAGTACAACGCGCCGCCCTGCTCGGACGCGATGACGCGGCGCATGAAGTCATACGGTCCGCCGAGCCTGGTCTTGCGTGGCTTGTCGCGGCTGCTGTCGGGCGCGACGATCGGGATGATCCCGCGCTCGCGTAACGCGTCGATGTGACCGTTTGACCAGTAGCCGGCATCGGCAAGCACGATCTCCGGCCGCTCCGTGACCCCGGCATCGTCAAGCTCGCGCTCGGCCGCAGCGATCATCGGCTCCAGCTGCATGAAGTCGCCGCCGTCCGTCGTGACCTCGGCCGCGATCACGATCTGCGCCTCGGTCGTGACTGCTTGGGCGTTGTAGGCCGGGATGAACGTGCGGCCCAGCTTCATCCGCTCGGCGTCGGGATCGGTCGTGTTGAGCTTGCCCTCCGGTCGCGCCGGAGGCGTGAACGGGCGTGGCCCCGCTCCCATCGCCTTGCGGCCACGCTCAAGCACGCCGCGCTCGTAGTGCGCCTCATAGTCGCGGTTGGCGAAGCGCTCGGTCTGCCAGTCCTCAACCAGCCGGCGCTGACAGACCGACAATCGCTCGTCACGGTCGCGCGACACCGCCTCGGCACGCTCGGCGCGCTCACGATCCAGGCGCGCCTTGGCTTCATTCAGCCACGCCTGACGTCCTTCGCGCTTGGCCAGATGCGCCGGCAGCTCGTCGCCGCGCGCCGGACCGTGGACGTCATCCTCGGCCGCGTCGAGCGCGGCGGCCTCTTGCAGGATCTCGGCGGCGATCTGCTCATAGGTGCGGATCGCGCCGTCCGACGCATCAGCAGCGAACTTGCTGCCGTCGACTGCGAGCACCCCGACCGAGACCAGGCCGGCGTCGGCGCACAGCGCCAGGACCTGGCCGAAGAGATCCGCGAGCGCGGTCTCGTGACGCACCCGAAAGCGCGCGATCGTGGCGTGATCGGGCAGCGCGCTGGCCGCGATCACCCTGAACGCGACGTCCTCGCAACAGCGCCGCTCGATCGCCCGCGAGGACCGCTCACCGATCGCGTACGCGTAGACCAGCAGCGCGACCATCATCTGCGGATTGTGCCGCGCGACCCCAGCCGTCACGGCGATAGGAGGCGTAGAACGCCTCGGGGTCCAGGCGCTCGACGGCGTCCGGCACGAACCACGCGAAGTGATCCTCCGCGAGCCGGTCGCGCATGCTCGGCGGCAACAACAACTCCTGCTCTCGATCACACGGCAAGAAGTTCTGAGACACCACACACGCCGCCGCTCGGGAACACGCACATCGTCCCGCGCACCCCGGACGAGAACGCGCCCTTTGCAGCAGGTTCGTGCGACAGCCTCGCGTGGAAGGAGCGCTCCTACACGCCGACGCTCAGCGCCCGCGCATGACGCCACGATCCACCCGTCAGGCGAGGGACCCGAGCGGTGCGAGCGCTTCGACCGTCACGGCGAGATCGGTGCTGGTGGCGAGGCGATCGAAGTCGGCGTCGTAGTGCAGGATCGATGCGCCGTGGTCCTCGGCGATCGCGGCGATGAGGTAGTCGAGCGGTGGAACGCCGAGGTGTCGATGGGCGGCGCGTAGCTGCTCCTGCAGCTCGGTGGCGCGGCGTTCGGCACGCTCGGAGATCTGGAAGAAACGGCAGCTCGGCCGGATCGACCGGTGGCAGGTCTCGACCGGCCCGTGTCTCGAGCAGCAGCGGCGTGCTGGCTGCCACGATCCCTCGCGATCTATTCGGCCACCTCGCCGCGCCGGATCGGGTCGAGCTGCGGGCTGCCGAGTCGCCAGAACGCGCTGGCGTCGAGCAGCAGTAGCGCGCCGCTCACGGCCGGCGGCTGGCGTGGCGAATGCGGCCGACCTCGTCGAGGTCCGGCTGCGGCGCTTCGCTGAGCCGATCCACGAACGTCTCAAGCGCCCGCGCCCGCGCCCGATCCTGCGCCTCGAGCTCGCGGAGCTTCGACTCGGCGCCTCGCATGACGAGCTCTCGCGAGCGTCGGGGCGTCGGGCACCCAAGCGCCGGCGAAGCGGCTCAAGCGCGGCAGCGAGCGCGGGAGTCTCCGTGATCGAGTGTCGAGGATGAGACGTCGGCACCGGAGGCGAGTGTAGCACCGTGCAGCACCGCCTCGCCCGAGGACGCCGAGCTCCTCGGGCGGCGCCGGCTGGACCCAGCTCGCCACCCGCGCCCGTCAGCGCTCCGCCGGCTCGCAGCGCTCAAGCGACGCGCCCAGCAGCAGCGGCTTCACTGCTTCGCAGGTCACGCGGTCGCCCACCCGTAGGTCGCTCCAAATGGAGCCGCTCGTCCCGTACTTGCGGCCGCCGGTGTCCTCGACGGTGTAGACGCGGATGTCGGCCGCGAACGAGCTGGTCTTGTGAGCCACGGTCAGCCTCACGGTCTGCGTCCGCTGCGACGCCCACACCCCGTCCAGGCCCGCGAGCACGATCAAGAACCCGCCGACGACGAGCAGCACGCTGCGTCCGCGGAGGAGCCGGCCAACCACCGTGCTCGACGACGTTCCGGCGTCAACGGGTCGCACCCAGCCGGCGACGAGGCACCCGAGGCCCATCGCCAGCAGCAGCACGGCAGCGACCAGGCCGCTGATCGATCGGCAGGCCCTGCGTGACGCGATTCGCCCATGTGGCCCATGACGCGCGATGCAACCACACCTCGCACCTGCAAGCGAACATGGTTCTTGCCCGGCGAACGTCGCGCGCCGAGCCCGACGCGCCGGGCTGCCAGGATGTCCGGCGATGCCCGAGCCACCCGAACGCGAGCGGCGCCCGGCGATCGTCGCCGTCGACGACGAGCCCGCCGTGCTCGCTGCCGTCGCGCGCGACCTGCGGCGCGCGTTCGCCGAGCGCTACCGGATCCTGCGCGCGCCGTCGGGCGCCGAGGCGCTCGAGATCCTGCGCCAGCTGCGCAGCCGCGGCGACCAGGTCGCGCTGCTCGTCGCCGACCAGCGGATGCCGGGCATGTCGGGCACGGAGTACCTCGTCGAGGCGCGCAAGATCGTCCCCGACGCCAAGCGCGTCCTGCTCACGGCCTACGCCGATACCGAGGCCGCGATCGCCGCCATCAACGAGGTCGCGCTGGACTACTACCTGCTCAAGCCGTGGGACCCGCCCGAGGAGCAGCTCTATCCCGTCGTCGAGGATCTCCTGACCACGTGGGAGTCGGGCGCGGCGCTCGAAGCGGGCGGCCTGCGCGTCATCGGCCACCGCTTCTCGAAGGACTCGCACGACCTCCGCGACTTCCTGGCTCGCAACCGCGTCCCCGCTCGCTGGCTGGACGTCGAGCGCGACAGCGAGGCGCGCGAGCTCCTACACGTCGCCGGGATCGGCGATGACGGGCTGCCCGTGGCGCTGCTCGAGGACGGCTCGGTGCTCGAGCGCCCGACGGTCCTCGAGCTCGCCGAGCGCCTCGGCGTCAGCGCCGTCCCGGCGTCCGATCACTATGACCTCGTCATCGTCGGTGGCGGCCCGGCTGGCCTCGCCGCGGCGGTCTACGGCGCGTCCGAGGGCCTCAGGACCGTTCTCATCGAGCGCGAGGCGCCCGGCGGACAGGCCGGACAGTCCAGCCGGATCGAGAACTACCTCGGCTTCCCGGCGGGCCTGTCGGGCTCGGACCTCGCCCGCCGCGCGACCGACCAGGCGCGCCGCCTCGGCGCCGAGCTGCTCACGATCAAGGACGCGGCCGGGCTGCGCATCGAGGGTCCGGGCGGATCGTCGAGCTCGGCGGCGGCGGCGAGCTCAGCGCGAGCAGCGTCATCATCGCGTCGGGCGTCTCCTACCGCCAGTACGACGCCCCCGGTTTCGCCGAACGGACCGGCTCGGGCATCTACTACGGCGCCGCGCTGACCGAGGCACGGTCGTGCTCGCAGCAGCACGTCGCGATCATCGGCGCCGCGAACTCGGCGGGCCAGGCCGCGGTGCACTTCGCCGGCTACGCGAGCCGGGTGACGATGCTCGTCCGCGGCCCGTCGCTCGAGAAGTCGATGTCGCACTACCTGATCGAGCAGATCGCGGGCCTGCCCAACGTGGACGTCCGCACTCACAGCTCGGCGATCTCCGCCGACGGCGACGGCGACCGGCTCGCCACCCTCCTCGTCCGCGGGCCGGACGGCGCCGAGGAGGACCTGCACTGCGACGCGTGCTTCGTCTTCATCGGCGCCTCGCCGCGCACGGACTGGCTCGCGGACGTCGTCAAGCGCGACGCACGCGGCTTCATCCTCGCCGGCCCCGACGTCCAGGGCGACGGCTGGCCGCTGCAGCGCGACCCCTACCTGCTGGAGACCAGCGTGCCGGGCGTCTTCGTGGCCGGCGACGTCCGCGCGCGCTCGATCAAGCGCGTCGCCAGCGCGGTCGGCGAGGGATCGATGGCGGTGTCGCTCATCCACCAGTACCTGTTGGAGGCCTGACACGTGGGCGACGGCGTCACACTCGAGGACCTGCGGTCGATCGACCTCTTCGACGACCTCTCCGACGACGAGCTGGATCCCTGGCTCGCGGTCGTCACGTGCCGCAAGGTCCCGGCCGGCGAGCTCATCGAGGAGCAGGGCGATCCGCCGTCCGGCCTGCAGCTCCTGCTCACCGGCAGCGCGCGGTCGTTTCTGCTCGACGGCGAGCGGGCGGAGCCCGTCGGCCGCCAGGAGGCGCCGACGTGGATGGGCGCGATCGCCGCGCTCACCGACGCGCCCATGGGCGTGCGCATGCGGGCGGAGACGAACTGCCGGATGGCGCGCATCGCGCCCGAGGACTTCAAGCGCCTCGCGCTCTCACAGCCGCCCGTGCATGCCCGCGTCATGAGGAACATCGCGCCCGTGGTGCGGCGCATCAACGACATCGAGCAGAACCGCGAGCGGCTCGCGGAGCTCGGCAAGATGGCCGCGGGGCTCGCGCACGAGCTCAACAACCCGGCGGCGGCTGCCCAGCGCGCGGCGGCCCAGCTCGCCGACGCGCTGGCGGTCATCAACTACGCGCTGCGCGCGTTCGTCGAGGCGGGCGTGGAGCGCGTGGACGCCGAGCGGCTGCTGGTGCTCCATCGCCAGGCGATGGAGGGCGCGGCGGCCCACACGCCGCTCGCCGCGCTCGATGCCGCCGATGCCGAGGACGCCCTGCAGGACGCGCTCGAAGACCTCGGCGTGCCGGAGCCCTGGCGGATCGCGGAGCCGCTGGCGGCGGCGGGGGTCGACGACGCGTGGCTCGCGGAGGTCGCGGCGCTTGCGGGGAAGGCGACGCCGAAGGCGCTGAAGTGGGTCGCCGCGACCCTCACCGCGGAGGGCCTCGTCGCCGAGCTCAAGGACTCCACGCAGCGGATGTCGGACCTCGTCGGCGCCGTCAAGACCTACGCCTACATGGACCGCGGCGGCCTCGTCGAGGTCGACCTGCACGAGGGCCTCGAGAGCACGATCACCGTCATGGGCCACAAGCTCAAGCACACCGCGATCAAGGTCGTGCGCGACTACGACCGCAGCCTGCCGAAGCTCACGATCCACGGGTCGGAGCTCAACCAGGTCTGGACGAACCTCATCCACAACGCGATCGACGCGCTCGGCGACTCGGGCACGATCACGATCACGACGCGCCGCGACGGGCAGTGCGCCGTCGTCGACGTGTCCGACGACGGGCCGGGCATCCCGGCCGAGTGCCGCCCGCGCATCTTCGAGTCGTTCTTCACGACGAAGGAGGCCGGGAAGGGGACCGGCATGGGGCTCGAGCTCGCCAAGCGCATCGTCGTCGGTCGCCACGACGGCTCGCTCACGGTCGACTCCGAGCCGGGCCGCACGACCTTCCACGTGTCGCTCCCATTCTCGCAGTCCTGATCGGGGTGTAACCGCGAGCGCCGCTCGTGCGGTCAACGACCAGATGCTCGACATGCACACCGATGCGCAGCTCCTGACGGCGGTCGCCGGAGGCGATACGAACGCGCTGGAGCCGCTCATCGCCCGCCATCACGTCGCGCTGCATCGCTTCGTCGCGCGCCGCGTCGGCGCCGATGCGGAGGACGTCGTCGCCGAGACGTTCGAATGCGCGTGCCGGCGCGCCGGCGCCTACCACGCCGCGGGACCCGACGCGCGGCCGTGGCTGTTTGGCATCGCGAACAACCTGCTGCGCGGCCACGCCCGGCGCGAGGCCGCGATGTACCGCGCCTACGCGCGCACCGGCGTCGACCCCGCCGGGCCGTCCGCGGAGGATTGCGCACGCCTGGACGGCGGCCACGGTCGCGTCCTCGCCGGTGCGCTGGCGAAGATGCGCACCGAGCACCGCGAGGCGCTCCTGCTGTACGCGCTCGCCGAGCTCTCCTACGAGGAGGTCGCGACCGCGCTGGACGTGCCCGTCGGAACGGTCAAGGGGTGGCTCAGCCGCGGCCGCGCCGTCGCAGCGCGACATCTCGCAGCGGCTGGGGTCGTGGCGCACGAAACGGGGGCTGAAGCATGAGCAACGTCGAAGACCTCGTGCGCGAGTTTCGCGCCGATCAGCCGGGGCCCGCCGAGGGCGCAGCCGAGCGCATCCTCGAACGTGCGCGCCGGGCGCAGGCGCCACCCGCCGAGGCCGCGAGCTCCGCCCACGACGCCCCGGCCTCCGCCGAGCGCGCGGCGCGGCCCGGACCGCGCCGTCCGCGCAGGTGGCTCCGGCTGCGCTGGGCGCTACCGGCCGTCGCCGCGGGGCTCGCGGTGAGCCTGGTCGTCGCGCTCGTGCCGATCCGCGAGGGCTCCGACGCGCCGACGCTGCTCGAGCGCGCCGAGGCGGCGATCGTTCGCGCCCATCGCATCGTCGATCTCACGATCACCGTGCGCTCGACGACGACGGGTGACGGCGTGGTGAACCCGAACCGCACGATCAAGATGCGCCAGTGGACGCT
The DNA here is from genome assembly GCA_963826035.1 of uncultured Actinomycetota bacterium. Lineage (GTDB taxonomy): Bacteria > Actinomycetota > Actinomycetes > Mycobacteriales > Pseudonocardiaceae > Actinophytocola. The sequence goes on from CAWGVZ010000015.1 coordinate 1,216,648, forward strand.
GGCGGGGGCCGGTCGAGCGGGGCAGACGCGCATCCTCATCAGCGAGGGCCCTCTCGACAAGGCGCCGACCGACGAGGACTCGACCGTCCTCACGGACCGCACCGGCCGCATCGTCGACGAGCGCTCGTGGACGCCGCTGTTCGTCCGAGCTCGCGACAACTACGACTACCCCAACGGGGGCGGCCGGGGCGAGCTTGAGATCGGTGGGCCGGGCGGCATCGGTGGCGGTCCGGTGACGCTCGTCGACCGGCTCCTCGATGCCTACCGCAGCGGCGACCTGAAGCCGAGCGGGCGCACCGCTCGCGGCGACCTGCGCTTCACGATCGCGTTCGGCGACAGCAACGTGTGTACGCGGATGGCGCTCGTCCTCGACGCGCGGTCGCTGCTGCCGCGCAGGTTCGTCGAGTCGAGCGGCACGGGTCCGTGCGGCTCCGGCGCGCCGCCGATCAGCCGTGAGGTATGGACGATCGGCGAGGCTCGTTCGCTGCCGGCGACGCCGGCCAACCGCAAGCTGCTCGAGATCGGCGACTGGCCGACCGAACGCACGGTGCGGTGGGTCTCGCGCGGCAGGTCGACGCCGCTCAAGAGCGTCCCGCCGGTCCCGAAGCTCGACGAGGGCCGGTAAGCCAGCCGTCCGCGTGGCGCCCGGGAGGCGTGGGCGGTGCGCACGTAGATCGCGCCCGTCGCGGATGGCCTGCAGCTGCCCGATGGCGCGTGGGCACCTGCTACGGCGTGAACTTCACGGTGATGACGTCGCCGTCGCGCATCGCGTAGTCGCGGCCTTCGAGGCGAAGCGTGCCGCGGTCGCGCGCGCCGGAGTAGCCGCCGGCGTCGAGCAGCTCGTCCCAGCCGACGACCTCCGCGCGGACGAAGCCCTTCTGGATGTCCGAGTGGATCTGGCCGGCGGCGTGCCACGCGGTGAGGCCGCGCCGCAGGTGCCAGGACTGCGCGGGCTTGGCCTCGCCGGCGGTGAAGAACGCGATGAGCTGAAGCAGCGAGAATGCCCCGCCGACCACGCGCTGCAGGCTGGATTCCGACACACCGAGGTCCGCGCGCATCTCGGCCGCGTCCTCGTCCTCGAGCTCGGCGAGCTCGGCTTCGATGCGGCTCGAGATCGCCACTGCGCCGGCGCCCTGTGCGGCGGCGTGCGCGGCGACCGCGGCCGGGACCTCGTCGTCGCCCTCGTTGACGTTGGCGACGAACAGCACCGGCTTGGCGGTCAGCGGGCCGAGGTCGCGCAGCGCGTGCGGGGCGTCCTTCGGGGCCGGGACCGTCCGGGCGGGCTTGCCCGCGTGCAGCGCCTCGATGAGCTCGCGCAGCCACGCCTCCTCGGCGACCGCCGCGCGCTCGCCGCCGCGCGCGTCGCGCACGACCCGCGCATGGCGCCGCTCGGCCTGCTCGAGGTCCGCGAAGATCAGCTCCGTCTCGATCGTCTCGATGTCGGCCATCGGATCGACGCGGCCGTCGGGGTGGATGACGTTCGGGTCGGTGTGCGCGCGCACGACGTGCACGAGCGCGTCGGTCTCGCGGATGTTCGCGAGAAAGCGGTTGCCGAGCCCTTCGCCGGTGTGCGCGCCCGCGACGAGCCCGGCGATGTCGTGGAAGTCGATCGTGTCCGGCACGATGTTCGACGCGCCGAGCAGCGCGGCGACGCGATCCAGCCGCTCGTCCTCCACCGCGACGACCGCGACGTTCGGCTCGATCGTCGTGAACGGATAGTTCGCGGCCTCGACGCCCGCCTTCGTCAACGCGTTGAAGAGCGACGACTTGCCCGCGTTGGGCATGCCGACGATGCCGACCTTCATCGGCGACCCGCCGCGCCGACGGCGGTGCCAAGCAGCGCACCGGCGGCGATGTCCGACGGGTAGTGCACGCCGAGGTAGACGCGCGACAGCGCCATCGCGGTCGCGACGACGTAGAGGGGCGCGCCCGGCATGAGCGCCGAGTACGCGCGCGCCGCGGCGAAGGACGACGAGGCATGCGCGCTCGGGAAGCTCAGCGAGGTCGGGGTCGCGATGAGCGCGGGCAGCTTCTCGAGGTGCGGGCGCTTGCGCCGCACGACGAGCTTCAGCGCCGTGTTGAGCAGGTACGCGACGAGCACCGCGCCGGCGGCTCGCAGCCAGCGCTCGCGACGCGGGCCGTCGACCGCGGCCCCGGTCGCGCCGAGCGCGAGCCAGACCCCGGCGTGCTCGCCGAGGCTCGAGAAGCGGCGGATCGGCTGCTCGAAGCGCGCGCTCTGGGCGTCCTCGCGCAGCAGGCGGTACAGGCGCACGTCCACGCGGGCGATCGCACGCGCGATCGGCCCGCCGCGCAGACGGGCGCGCAGCGAGCGGCGTGCCGCGGGATCGGCGACGGGCGGTGGGGTGGGGGCGGCGGACACGCGCGCCCACGATAGTGCGCGCGAAGCCGCCGCCCGCGCGCAGGCTCTCGGGACGCGCCGCCCGCGCGCGCCGGCGCTCGGGACGCGCCGCCCGCGCGTGCCGGCGCTCGGGACGCGCCGCCCGTGCGCGCCGGCGCTCGGGACGCGACGCCCGCGCGCGCCGGCTCGCGGGACGGCGATCGGGCGCGCGCGGCGCGATCCGCCCGCGTGGCGCGCCACCGGCTATCCGAAGTCGACGACGGTCAGGTGCAGCGGCAGCTGGTCGGCGTTCTCGCGGTCACCCTCGAACGGCAGCACGTCAAACCGCCGGGTCGTGTTCTCGTAGCGGTCGAACTCCGCCGTCGAGCGCAGGCGTCCACGCGTCGCGAACGCGTCGATCACGTACGGCACGCCTTCGGAGGTGAGCGGCGACGGCCCGTCCATGACGTGGAAGTGCAGGTGCGGCGCGCTCGTGTTCCCGCTGTTGCCGACGAGCCCGAGTTCGTCGCCACGCTTGACCTCGTCGCCCTCGGAGACCCTCAACGAGCCCGCCTGCAGGTGGCCGTAGAGCATGTACAGACCGCTGTGGAGTCTCGCGATCACGCTGTTGCCGTCCGTCTCGCGGGCGCCGATCCCCTGTGGCAGCGAGCCCGGACGCTGGGCGCGCAGCCCGTCGACGACCTTGACGATCGTCGCATCGGCCGCGGCGACAGCGCGCTGCCCGTAGACCGCGTAGTCGGCGTTGCGAGCGCCGTCACCACCGCGCCTGACGAAGCGGCCGGTCGAGTCGATCTGCTGCCAGTCGACCGCGAAGCGCTGCGCGAGCCACTGGCGGCCGTCGATCGCGAGCAGCGCCCTGCGATGGCGCGTCGATGAGCAGCAGCTGTCGGCCGCGATGTAGCCACTCCCGCGCTCGAGCGGCGGGCCGAGGACCGGCACGTCGAAGCCCCGCAGCAGCCGGACGCTCACCGGCTTGCTCACCGCTCGCCCACCCGGCAGCTGCGGCGCATGGACGACGATCCGGTGCACGAGCCGGTCCGGGACCGCCGATCGGTCCTCGAAGTCGACGGTCAGATAGAGCGTGGCCTGCTGCCCCTCGCGCAGCTCGCGGACGCCCGACCGCGCGCTCGGCAGCGCCAGCGCCGACCGCGCCTGGCGGCGTTCGAGCCTGCGGACGACCGCGCCATCCGGCGTGGAGATGCTGACCCGCCCCGGGGTCAGGGCGAACGGCGTCGCGTTGAGCAGCCGCAGCTCGTAGGTCACGAGGATCCTGCCGCTCGACGCGCGAAACGGGACCGCCGCCCCGGCGGACGAGACGACGAGCGCCGACAGCGACGCATCCTCGCTGGCGAAGCGCGCCTCGCCGCTGACCGGGCTCTTCGTGGTCCCCGCGGGCAGCCGCTCGTCGTCGCCCCCGCAGCCGGCCCCGCCCGCGAGGCCGAGCCCGACGACGAGGACGATGGCCCGCCACGACACGTCGAGCACCGTACATCGGTCCGCCCGCCGGGGCGAATGTTTCGCGGATGCCCGCGCAAGGCATGATTGCCTGGTGCGTCTCGCCCTCGTCGCCAATCCGAAGTCGGGCACGGCGCCTTCGCCGGAGCGCCTCGCCGAGCTGCTGGGCGCCGACGGCGCGCACGTCGGCGTGACCGCGATCCAGGACCTCGCGTCCGAGGAAGGCGGCCTCGACGACGCCGGGCTCGAGCGCGCGCAAGCGGCGCTGAGCGAGGGCGGCGCGCCGGACCGGCTCGTCGTCGCGGGCGGCGACGGCTCGATCGGCCTGGTCGCGCTCATCGCCGCCGAGATGGGGGTCCCGCTCGCGGTCGTCGCCGCCGGCACCGCCAACGACTTCGCGCGTTCGCAGGGGCTGTCGCTCGACATCGAGGAGGCCTGCGCGCTCGCCCGCGACCCGGACGCGCCGACCCGCCAGGCCGAGCTCGCGCTCGCCGGCGACCGGCCGTTCGTCAACGCCGCGGCCACGGGGTTGTCCGTCGTGGCGGCGAAGGAGGCCCGCCCGCACAAGTCGCGCTTCGGCCCGCTCGCCTACACCCTCGGAGCGCTGAAGGCGGCGGCCACGGCCAAGCCGCTGCGCTACACCGTGTGCTGCGACGGCAGCGACTGCTGGGAGGGTCCCGCCTGGCAGGTCGTCGTCGGGGCGACCGGCGCGTTCGGCGGCGGCAGCGAGATCGGGGGTACGAAGGCCGGCGACGGGCAGCTCGACGTCGCCGTCGTGCCGGCGGGCTCCCGGATGGGGCTCGCGCGCCGCGCCGTCGGCATGCGCCGCGGGCGGCTCACCGAGCAGGAGGACGTCGCCCACCATCGCGGGGCGACGATCGACATCGGCGTGCAGGGCCGCTCGCCGACGTTCAACGTCGACGGGGAGGTCTGCCCGTGCGAGCCGGCGCACTTCACGCTGCGTCCCGGCGGCTTTCGGGTCGTCGCGCGATGATCAACAAGCGCTGGCCGGCCGCGATCGGCGCGTTCGCGCTCACCTGGTACGCGAGCGAGTCGCTGCGCCACCGCCGCGAGCAGGGCGACGGCTACGACCTGCACGGCGACGAGATCGACGTCGGCTCGCCGGAGTTCCAGCGCGCGGCCGAGGCGATCACGAGCTCGCCGATCGCGCCCGGCAACCGGGCGCAGATCCTCGTCAACGGCGACGAGATCTTCCCGGCGTTCATCGAGACGATCTCCGGCGCGAAGGAGTCCGTGAACCTCCTGACCTACGTCTACTGGCATGGCGACATCGCCCGCGAGATCGCCGACGCGGTCTGCGAGCGCGCGCAGTCGGGCGTCGAGGTCAACGTCCTGTTCGACGCTGTCGGCAGCGCGAAGATGGGTCGCGAGCTCACCGGGCAGATGCGCGAGGCGGGCGTGAACCTCGCGGTCTTCAGGCCCCCGAAGCCCTACGCGATTCGCCGCCTGAACAACCGCACGCACCGCAAGCTGTGCATCGTCGACGGCCGCGTCGGCCTCATCGGCGGCGTCGGCATCGCCGACGAGTGGACCGGCAACGCGCAGGATCCCGACCACTGGCGCGACACCCACGTGCGGGTCCGCGGCCCGGTCGTGCGCGGGCTGCAAGGCGCGTTCGCCGAGAACTGGCTCGAGGCGACGGGCGACGTCCTGGTCGGACCCAAGTACCTGCCCGACCTCGAAGCACTCGAGGGTGGCTGCACGATGCAGCTCGTGCGCTCGTCGGCCGGCGTCGGCGACACGAACGTCGAGGCGCTGTACTTCCTCGCGATCGCATGCGCCCACGAGCGGCTCAACCTCACGGCGGCCTACTTCGCCCCGCGTCCCGCCTTCATCGAGGCGCTCTGCGAGGCGGCCGACCGCGGCGTCGAGGTGCGGCTGCTCGTGCCCGGCGAGCACATCGACAAGAAGTTCGTGCGCAAGGCCGGCCGTGGCGCCTACGAGGAGCTGCTTGGCTGCGGCGTGCGGATCTGGGAGTTCTGCCCGACGATGCTGCACGCCAAGACGCTCGCGATCGACGGCCGCTGGGCGTCGGTCGGCTCGGTGAACTTCGACAACCGATCGTTCCAGCTCCAGGACGAGGCGACGCTGTGCATCTCGTCGCCGTCGTTCACGGACGCGCTCGACGAGCAGTTCGAGCGCGATCTCGCGCGGTCCGAGGAGATCGACCTCGACCGCTGGCGCGAGCGCTCGCTGCGCGCGAAGGCCAACGAGCGCCTGCTGACCCTCGCGCGACGGGAGCTGTGACGCAGCCCCGGCCACCGCGTCCCTTCCGTCCGGGTCGGCTTCTATGAATCCACCGGCGATGCCATTCGGAATCAGACCGTGGCGGGTGGCTCGCTGGGCGGTCCTGCTCTTTGCCGTCGGGCTCGGGACGGTGCTTGCGCTGACGCTCGGGGCAGCGGCGCGAATCGAGCCTCGCGCGGTGGGCGTGACGGTCGGCGCCGAGGTGCGCAGCGACCCGCGGGACACGCCGTCGAGCCCGCTGGAGATGCTCGAGGCGACCCTCGTCCAGCGCGACGTGCGCATGCTCCTGCGCATCTCGACGGCCGGCGGGTGGAAGGCCGCGGACCTCGCCGCGATGCCGGGTCGGGTCGTGTGTCTCCTGCTCGCTCGGGGCGTTCCGGCCGTCGCGACCGGACGTGTCTGCATGACCTACCTCGAGGGTCATCCCGCCCTCACGTTCACGCCGCTGGGCGCGGGCGGCAAGCCGGGCGTCACGCGCAAGATCGGCGCGACGATCAAGCGCCCCCGCTCGAGCGTCCTCGAGATGACGTTCCTGCCGGCCGCCGCCGGCCTGCAACTGGGGTCGTACTCGTGGTGGCTTCAGTCGCAATGGACGGACACGGGCCCCTGCGCGACCGCGTGCATCGATCGCCTCCCCGACGCGGACGCGATCCCCGCCAGGCTCACGCTGCTGGGGGTCGTGCGGTGCTTCGGCGCGGCCGCACGCGATCGCGTGCAGCGGTGTCGCAACCCCGACCTGCGCCTCGCGGTCGAGCCTCCGCCGGGCCGGGCCACCGCCACCCTCGACCCGTTCTGCGACACGCGGACGATCAGGCCGATCTCCGTCTGCGCGTTCGGCGCTGGGCCGGACGTGGCCGCCAGGACGTTCGCGCTCATCGGCGACAGCCACGCCGCGGCGATGAAGACCGGCATGCACACCCTGACGCTGGCGCGGCGCTGGCGCGGGCTGTCGATCCTGCTGGCGGCCTGCCCCGCGACGCAAGCGCGGCCGATCCTGCCGACGCGCGCGCGGTCGGCGGCGTGCTCGCTGTGGAACCGCGACGTGCTGGCGTGGTTCGCCGCGCACCCCGGCGTTGACACCGTGTTCCTGTCGACGCACACGAGCGCGGAGGTCAAGCCGGCGGAGGGCGAGACGATGGCCGAGACGGCCCGCGCCGGCTATCGCGACGAGATCAGGGCGCTGCTGCAGGTTGTCGGGCGGGTCGTCGTCATCCGCGACACGCCCTACGACGCGCCCGGCCACCTGCGCTGCATCACCCGCGCGCTGCAGTCAAACCACCCGCCGGGGCCTGCGTGCGCACGGTCGCGGCGCGCGGCGCTGACTCCCGACCCGCTCGCCGCCGCGGCCCGCGACCTGCGCTCCGACCGCGTCCAGCTCATCGACCTGACGGACCGCTTCTGCGACGCGCGGCGCTGCTTTCCGGTCATCGGCGGCGCGCTCGTGCACCGCGACCAGACGCACGTGACGCCGGCGTTCTCGGCGACGCTCGGGCCGTTCATCATGCGCGCGCTGCCTCGCTGACGTGCAGAGGGTCGTCGACCTCCTGCGCGAGCTCGTCGCGATCGACTCGGTCAACCCGGCGCTCGCGGCCGCCGGCGGCGGCGGGGCGGGCGAGCGCGAGATCGCGGCGTTCATCGACGGCTGGGCGCTCGCCGCGAGCCTCGAGGCCTGCGTGCTCGAGGCGACGCCGGGGCGCCCGAGCGTCGTCGTGCGCGCGCCGGGCTCCGGGGGCGGGCGCACGCTGCTGCTGTGCGGTCACATCGACACCGTCGGGGTCGCGGGGATGGAGGCGCCGCACGATCCGCGCGTCGAGGGCGACCGCCTGTACGGCCGCGGCGCGTACGACATGAAGGCGGGCGTGGCGGCCGCGCTGGTCGCGTGCCGGGAGGCGGCGACGCTCGGCCTGCGCGGTGACGTCGTCGTGGCCGCCGTCGCCGACGAGGAGCACGCAAGCCTCGGCATCCAGGAGGTGCTCGCGTCGGTGCGCGCCGACGCGGCCGTCGTCACCGAGCCGACCGAGCTCGAGCTCGTCGTCGCGCACAAGGGCTTTCAGTGGTCGCGGATCGAGGTCGAGGGGCGCGCCGCGCACGGCTCGCGCCCGCACCTCGGCGTCGACGCGATCGTCAAGGCGGGCGCGATCCTGACGGCGCTGGGCGAGCTCGACGCGGCGCTGGGGGGGCGGACCCACCCGCTGCTCGGCCGCGCGTCCGTGCACGCCTCGCGGATCGAGGGTGGCGACGAGCCGTCGAGCTACCCCGCCGGGTGCGCGATCGAGCTCGAGCGGCGCACGCTGCCGGGCGAGAGCGCGGCGGACGTCGAGGCGGAGCTCGTGGCGCTGCTCGATCGCTGCCGCACGGCCGACCCGGAGCTGCGCACGACGCACGCATGCTGCTCGGGCGCGACCCGTTCGAGATCGACGCCGGCGACGAGTTCGTCGGGGTCGTCCGTGCCGCTGCGACCGAGGCGCTCGGCGCCGCCCCGCCGTTGGGCGGAGCGAGCTACTGGGCCGACGCGGCGTTCATCGCGGCGGCCGGGATCCCGACGGTCATGCTCGGGCCGGGCGGCGCGGGCGCCCACGCCGCGGTGGAGTGGGTCAGCGTCTCGGACACCGACGCGGTCGCGCGCGCGCTCGTGGCGCTCGCGGCGCGGTTCTGCGCCTGACCGGGCTACGCCCCGGCGCCGAAGCCGACCTTGTGCTCGTCGAGGTTCGTGCGCACGTAGATGACCTGACCGAGGTTCAGGCGGATCGTGCCGTCGTCGACGGTGAGGTCGTGCCAGTCGCCGGACGCGAGCGCCTCGAGCAGCTCGTTGAGGTCGGGCTCCTCAAGGCGCACCCCGAGGACCTGGGTGCCGGCGAAGCCGATCGTGACGCGCTGGAGAGCCATGTGGGTGTCAGTGTCCCTTCGCAGGTTGGACGATCTCGGTGAGTACCCCGCCCGAGGACTTGGGGTGCAGGAAGGCGACGAGCGAGCCGCGGATGCCGGTGCGCGGGGTCTCGTCGATGAGCCGCATGCCGGCCTCGCGCAGCGACGCGAGCGTGGCCTCGATGTCGGTCACCTGGTAGGCGACGTGGTGCATGCCCGCGCCGCGCTTGGCCAGGAACTTGCCCACAGGCGTGTCCGGCCCGAGGGGCGCGAGCAGCTCGACGTGGTTCTCGCCGACGTCGAGCAGCACCGCCTCGACGCCTTGGGACTCGACGACCTCGCGGTGCACGAGCGTCATCGCGTAGTCGCGCTCGTAGAGCGCCAGCGCGGCGTCGATGTCCTCGACGGCGATGCCGATGTGGTCGACGCGGGTGAACACGCTGCGCATCGTAGTGGCCGCGCGGGGCGGGCAGCGATCGCGGCCCGTGTGTAACGCGGCGCGGCCAGCGCGGACTACGCGGCATGACACGACCGATCGGGATGGCGGGCCGGCTGCGCATCGCCCTGACGCTGGCGCTGCTGGCCGGCCTCGGGGCGGCCAGCGGCGCGCACGCACGCACGTACACGGTGAACCGCATGGACGATCCCACCGTGTACAACTGCCTGCCCCCGGCCCAGACCTGCACGCTGCGGTCGGCGCTCGCCACGGCCGCCGGCAACCCCGACCCACCCGACGTCATCAACCTCCCGGCGGGCAACTACCGCAACTTCCAGGAGGCCGCGTTCCATCTCACCGGGAACATCTCCGTCGTCGGCGCGGGCTCGGATACGACCACGGTGTACGGCTCCGACGAGAGCGGCGTCTTCGAGCTCGACGGGCTCGGTCCACAGACGATCTCGGTGTCAGGCGTGACGATCAGAGACGGCCATGCAGGTAGCGCTCCGGGGGGCGGGATCTCGAAGACCTTGGTGGGCCCCGCCCTCGACCTCACGCTCAGCGACGTCGCCGTCGTCGACAACTTCGCCGCCAGCGGAGGCGGCATCTCGTTCTCCGGGTCCGGATCGACGCTCACCGTGCGCGACTCGCTGATCGCTCACAACACCACGGTCTTCGACGGGGCCGGGATCGAGACGGGCGTGTTCACGCGGCTGCAGAACGTCACGGTCACCGGCAACACCAGCGGGATCGCGGCTCGCGGAGGCGGGCTCTTCACCGGCCCGATGGGCACGACGTACCTCACGAGCTCGACGGTGGCTCATAACACCGTCGGCGCCGGCGGCCAGGGCGGGAACCTCTTCGGCATCAACACCGCGAAGAACACGATCATCGCCGACGGAATCGGGCCCGCCGGAAAGGAGAACTGCGGGGGCGCGACGACCGTGTCCTACGGCGGCAACGTCGAGGACGCGAACCAGTGCTTCCCCCAGCCGATGCCCGGCGACCAGCTCGGCACCGACCCGCTGCTCGGGACGCTCGCTGCCACGCCGATCGCGTCGAGCACCCTGGCGCTCGCGCCGTCGAGCCCGGCGATCAACGCGGCCGCGGACTGCACGGATGCCCCCGGCAACCCTGTGACGCGCGACCAGCGCGCGGTCGCGCGCCCGCAAGGCACGGCATGCGACGCCGGCGCCTTCGAGTTCGCCGCGCCGAGCATTGGTGGCGCCCCGGCGATCACCGGTGCTGGCGAGCCCGGCCAGACGCTGACGTGCAGCGTGCCCTCGGTCGCCAGCCCGGACGGCCCGGTGACGACGGCGCTGACGTGGCTGCGCGACGGAGCCGCGGTCGGCACGGGCGCGACCTTCGCCGGCAGCGCCGCCGACGCGGGCCACGCGCTGACGTGCCGGATCACGGCGACCAACGCCGCCGGAGCCGTGAGCGCGACGAGCGCGGGCGTGGCGGTGCCAAGTCCTCCAGCGCCGCCCGCCGCCCCACCGCCGGCGCCGCCTCCGCCGCCTCCGCCGATTGCCGTGACCCCGCCGCCCCCACCCCCGTCGATCGCCCGCGTCGCAACCGGACCGCTGACGCTCAGCGCCCGCTCGCGCCGCGGCCGGGTCACGGTCAGCGGGCGGCTCACCCTGCGCCGCGGCAGCCGCTGCCAAGGCCGGATCGCGATCGCCGTGAGGCGCGGCAGCACCCGCGTGGCGAGCAAGCAGACCACGCTGCGAACCCGGTCGGGCGCCTGCCGCTACAGCACGACGATCCGCCCGCGCAACGTGCGGCGCCGCGCCAGGCTCCGCGTCAGTGCGCGGTTCACCGGCACGACGAGCTTGCTTCCGCGCAGCGCCCCGACGCGCACGATCCGTCTCTGAGCGGGCGAGCCGGGGCGAGTACCAAGCAGCGGCTCTCCGCCGGGGAGCTTCAGGGCGGCGCGGTAGGTGCGGGTCTGGTCAGCCGCGAGGCTCGCGGATCGCCGCCGCCACGATCCGAGCCTCGATCGCCGTGCCGGACACGTTGAGGTGCGTGCCGTCGGACTCGCGCACGTCGACGTCCGCACCGCCGTAGCGAATGACCTCGCGGTAGCCGTCCGGCGAGAACACGAGATCCATCCGCAGGACGCGCACACTCGCAAGGCCCTGCGCGGCGCGCACGATCGCGGTGTTGACGGCGATGGTGATGACCGCGCGCCGGGCATCGCGCGGCGCCGGGATCGTCAACGCGAACACGCGACCGAGGCCACGGCGCGCGTAGGTGAGCAGCGCCCCTCGCATGCGTCGGGCGTACTCCGTCACCCAGGGCTCGTCGCAGCAGACGACCACGGGGCCGTCCGGCACGCCCATGGGGAAGCCCTCGTTGGCACCGATCGACAGGACGGTCACCTCCGGCCGCAGGCTCGCGGCCTGAGACTGGGCGACCGGCGACCACTCGTTGTAGCCGCTGAGCGCGAGCCCTGGGCGCGCGTCGCCGACGACCGTCGCGACAGGGCGCAGCTCGTCCGAGAGGAAGCTCTCGACCCCCATCATCGTGGAGTCGCCCGTGGCGAGCACGGTCGGCAGCGCCGCGCGCGAGACGGGCCGGCCGCGAACCCCCACGGCGATCGAGTCGACGACGCGCGAGCCGCCGGCGCGCAGCTCGACGCGCCAGCGCCCGCGCGTGCGCAGCCGAAAGCGCCGCGTGGCCGACCCGACGGCCTTGGCGAACGGGACGCTGCGGCAGTCGCGATCGCCGGCCGGCGACGTGAGGCACAGCCTGGTCCGGATGTCGCCGGTGCCCCAGCCATCGGTCACGTGCACGCTCGCGAGGCGGCCGGGCGCCAGGCGGCGCGGGCTGTCGATCGCGAAGCGGTCCGCACACGACCGCGTCCGAACGCTGGCGGTGCCGAGGACGATTCCACCGAGAGGCGCCGGTGTCGTGGCGGCGAAGCGCCGCGTCGTGCGGTCGCACCTCCAGGTCGTCGCCGCATTCAGGACGGTGCGGTCCGAGCCGGGCTCGGACGGAAGCTCGCCCAGCGCAAGCGCCTGCTCGCCGACGCACTCGTAGAAGGAGACGGGCAAGCCGAGCGGGCGGAAGTAGTGGATGTCGATCAGCCCGGTCCGGTTCGTCGTCAGCGCCAGCGAGGCCGTGGCGGGCGCCCCTCCGCACGGGTTCGCGGCCAGCGGGACCGGCGACGCTGCGTGCGCTGCGGCTCCCGGGAGCAGCACCGCCAGCACCGCGATGTACGCCGCCAGCGACCGCGGGTGTCTGCGCTCGTCCATGCACAGCACATCGACCGACCGGCGCTACGCCTTGACAGCCCGAGTCCGTGCGGCATGGCCGCGGTGGCGAGCGGTGACCGGCTGGCGCAGTGGCCGCGACGCTTGCCATGGTGCAGAGCGCTCGGCGAACGCAATACGGAGGGGGCGAAGGCGACCTCGTGCAGCACGGCGAGCGCCTGAAGCCGCGAACGGCTGTAGTGCTTCAGTACGACGGTTTTAGTAAACCGAGTCACGAGAGGGGCTTGTCTGTGGCGAGCCGCTCCGAGAGCTCTCGCGTCGCTACTTCGGGTCGTCGGGGTCTGGTTTGGCCTCCGGAAACCCCGGCCATGCGGGATCGATGCCTTCGCTGCGCAGGAGCTCGGCCTCGACGGCCATGATCTGTTGCGCGGCGGCCTTGTGTTTGAGGACATAGCCCTTCGGTGGTTCTACTCGCTCCATCCGCTCACTCTCCCGACGAGCTCGTAGATCTCGTCGTCAAGCCATGCGGGCTGCACGGTCTGGCCGCGGCGGCGACGCGACATGAGCAGAGCGTAGATCTCGGCGACGAGCTCATGGGTGTACTCGTTACGACGGTAACCGGCTTGTCGGATGAAACGTCGGATGCCCTCGGGCGCTAGCTCGCCGGAGGAGCGAGCCGTGCAGCTACGGGCCCGTTTCCGGTAGCGCCCGTTTGACGAGGGCAGCGGAGAGGAGGAAGCTCGTGGGCGCGGGGCCGCACGAGCATCCACCCGCCGCCGGCCGCAGCGGGCCACCGCCAGGTCAGAAAGGTGCCTCGCGGCGCGGCGCCGACCCAAGCCGCCGATCGCGCGTGTGACGCGCGGGCCGGGCGCCAAGAAACCGATGGCATGGCTCGTCGATAGGGCGCCAGCTGGCCTAACTCTGCAACCGCACGCATTTCAACGTGTCCGATTACGAAGGGGACCGCACCGATGGGCCCAACCCAACACGCGGCGAACGCTCAAGCGATGGCCGATCGTCTGCCAGCGGGCCAGCAACGGACGATTCACAACTCCGAACTGCGGGTGATCTTTGGCGTCTCGCGCATCACTGCGCATCAGCGCACAGAGATCGTGCGCGCTATCGAAGCGGCCGGCCTGGAGGTGGTTTCCGGGGCAACGACTCAGCCGCTGGTCGTTCGCAACCCTGCGGCTCGGGGTGCACGGGCAGCGACCGCTTCCGGCGAGACCTCATGGTTCAAGCGGAAGCGCACCTGGGCGGTCGCAGCCGTCCTGTTCTTCGTGCTCGCCGCCGCGCTCGGGTCGGACCCCGAGTCCCCCGACGACAGCACCACGCAGGCGGCTGCCGACACATCGACGCAAGCGGCCCCCGCCGGCTCGACGCAGACGACGCCCGCCTCGACCGGACCGACGCCGGCAGATCTCAAGGCGATGGTCGAGGACGACCGCTACGCCGAAGCGCTCGCTGCCGCGGCACGGCTCGGCAGCGACGACGAGCGCCGAGTCGCGAGAAGAATCGCAAACAGGCTTGCCCGCCGCACGATGGCGGCGCTCACCGACGGCGAGCGCTCGCGTGCACGGTTTCTGGTCATCAGATCCGAGGACTACCCGTCGACCAGCCTGAGCCGTCAAGCGCGCAGCTCCTACCGCCGTGCCCAAGCGCGCGCCGATGCAAGGTTCTGCTCGTCGCGCGAGAAGGTGGCCTATCGCGACACTGGTGTCATCAGGTCAGGCTGCGCCGTCTACGTGGCCGACAGGCGTGCCGCGGCGGCAGCGAGCGAGGCGCGCGAAGCCGCCGAGGCCGCGCCACCACCCGTCGCGCCGCGCAACGATCCCCCGTCTGCCTCGGGGCCATCGACGACCAACTGGTGCGGCAAGCGCGACGGAGACGGAGACGGCATCTACTGCGAGGGCGAGTAGGGAGCGCCTCGGTGCGCAAGCGTCGGCCCGGACGCCGCGCTCGTTGACCGTCGCGACATCGTGGCAAGGACTGTGAATGCGTGCGGGTGCGCTGAACGGCCCGTCACCCTGATGCCTCGCGGGCATCTCCTCGGCCCCGACCCGCAACCGCGACTACGATCGCAAGCCATGGCGCCTGCCGCGGGACACGACGGCCCCGACCTCGACCTCCCCGCGTGGAGCCTCGACCGCGAATCGGCGCTGAAGGCCACCCACCGCTCGCCGTTCCCGCTGACCGACGCGCGCGAGTGGGCGTGGGGCGGGGCGACCGGGGAGGGCGCGCGGGTGTGCGTCATCGACAGCGGGATCGACGGCACCCACCCGGCGGTCGGCGGCGTGCAGCGCGCCGTGTACTTCGAGCTGGGCGACGACGGCGAGCCGCGCATGGGCGACGACGAGGAGGGCGACCTCTACGGCCACGGCACGGCCTGCGCCGGGATCATCCGCGCGTTCGCCCCTAAGTGCGAGCTGTGCAGCGTGCGGACCCTCGGCCGCCGGCTTACCGGGCGCGGCGCGGTCCTCCTCGCCGGCCTCAGATGGGCGGTCGACGAGGGCTATGACGTCATCAACCTCAGCCTCTCGATGTCGAAGGCGAGCTTCGTCGAGCAGCTGCGCGAGCTCGCCGACGCCGCGTACTTCCAGAGCTCGCTCATCGTCGCCGCGGCGCACAACATGCCGGTCGTGAGCTACCCGTGGCGCTTCCCCGCCGTCGTCTCCGTCGGCAGCCACTCCGGCACCGACCCGTTCGAGTTCTACGCCAACCCCAAGCCGCCGGTCGAGTTCCTCGCGTGCGGCGTGGAGGTGGAACTGGCCTGGCTCGAGCATGCGACGATCCGCGCCACCGGCAACAGCTTCGCGACCCCGCACATCGCAGGGCTCGCCGCCCTCATCCTTTCCAAGCACCCGGGCCTGACGCCGTTCGAGGTGAAGAGCCTCCTGCGAGCCACGGCCGGCAACGTCAGGAGCACGCCATGAGCACACCAGCCCCGGGCTTCGGCCAGACGGTCGCGGTCGGGATCATCGGCGCGGATGCCTCGTACCGCGCCCTGCTGCAGTCGATCGTCGAGGTGGCGGCGCGGATCTTCGCCGCGCGCGCGGCTTCGATCCTCATCTACGACGTCGACGCGCACGAGCTCGTCTTCGAGGCCGCCGCCGGCGAGGGCCAGGAGCCGCTCGTCGGCCGCCGGCTCTCGGCGGGCAGCGGGATCATGGGCTGGGTCCTCTCGTCGCAGGAGCCGATGATCATCGACGACGTCACGCGCGACCCGCGCTTCGACCGCGACGCCGCCGAGCGTCTCGGCTACGTCCCGAAGCACATGATGTCGGTCCCGCTGCTGCACGACGAGGAGGCGCTCGGCGTGCTCAACGTCCTCGACCGCCGCGAGCGGTCGTTCTCGAGCGTCGAGGAGATGGACCTGCTCGGCAGCTTCGCGAGCCAGGCGTCGATCGCGCTCTCCGTCGTCCGCGCGGGCAAGCGCGCGAAGCGGATGCTCGAGGACGGCCACGGCGACGGGGCGGTCGTCGCCCGCCTGGCCACGACCTTCGACCAGCTCGAGGGTCCCAAACGGGCCGCCGCGACCCAGTTGCTCGAGGCGTTGGACACGCTGCTGGCTGGCTGACTGGCCAATGGTCCAGTAGCTCCGCGCGCGGGAGCGTGGAACACTCAGAAAGCCGGCCGGAGCACCCCTCCCACACTCCACACTCCACCGTCCAGGCCGGTGTGGGATCGCGGAAACACCCCATACGCACCAGGCACAGGAGGCCCACCCTGCACCTCGTCGACTACCTCGCCCTGCGGGCTTACCCCGCGGCGGGGATCTCATCTGGCGCTCACGCGCCGCTGCCCGCTGAGCTGCGCGCACTGCGCGACGAACTCGACGTTCACGAGCGAGGAGGCGCCCGCCGACATGTTCGTGCGCTTCGTCGACACGTTCACCGTCGACGACCACCCCGAGGTGCTCGCGATCTCGGGCGGCGAGGCGTTCCTGCGCCCCGCCCTGCTGCGCGACCTCGCCGAGCGTGCGGCCCTCGTGGGCTGCAAGACCGCGGCCCTGTCCGGCATGTTCTGGGCGAAGGACCGCCGGATCCCGCCGCCGATCAAGCGCGCGATCGACGCGCTGGACCACTTCTCCTGCAGCCTCGACGTCTTTCACGAGCGCGAGGTCAAGCGGGCCGACGTCTACCGCGCGCTCGACACGCTGCTCGCCGACGGCAAGGACGTCAGCTTGCACCTCGTCGGCTTGGACGCCGACGACCCGTACCTCGTCGAGCGCACCGAGGAGATCCGCGAGCGCTTCGACGACCGCGTGCCGATGCTCGTCAACGGCGTCAGCGCCGATGGGCCGCGCCGCGGAGTGGCACGAGGACGAGGCGCCCGAGCCGTCCACGCAGGCGAGCCCGTGCACGCTCGCGGCGTGGCCGCTCGTCGCGTTCGACGGCACGGTCGTCGCGTGCGGCAACGAAGACGTCGTCGACGGCCCGGCGCCCGCGCACCTGCGCCTCGGCCACGCGAACGTCGACGGCTGGCCGGCCATCCGTGCCCGCTCTCAGACCTCGGCCATGCTCCGCGCGATCAGAACGTTCGGCCCCGAATACCTGCTCGCGCGCCACGGCAGCGAGACGATCACGTGCAACGGCTACTGCCAGACGTGCCGCCAGTTCTCCGACGACCCCGGCTTCGTCGAGCGGGTCGAGACGTACATGGACACGCCGTCCGGCGCGCTCATGGAGGAGCACGTCCTCGCGATGGAGCGCCACACGGGCGTGACCTCCTTCATGCGCCGGTTCGCGATGGGCCGCTACGCCGACCTCGTGGCGCTGAACGCACCCGTCGAGGTGGCTTCGTGACGCGCCTGACCTGGCAGGCGATCGAGGACATCCGAAACGAGCGCGGTCGCTCGACGCTGCTCTTCATCACCGACCGCTGCCCGGTCGGCTGCGCGCACTGCTCGGTCGACTCGCGCCGCGACAGCCCGACGATCACGAACTTCGAGCTCTTCGGCGAGATCGTCGAGTGGCTGCGCCGCATCGGACTACGACGTCGTCGGCATCTCCGGCGGCGAGCCGTTCGTCGAGCGCCGCGGGCTGTCGCTCGCCGCGCGGCGGATCACCGAGGAGGGCAAGCGGCTCGTCGTCTACACGAGCGGCGTCTGGGCGAAGCGGCCCGACCCGCCGGCGTGGATCGCCGACGTGCTCGATCGCTCCACGACGGTCTTCCTCTCGACCGACGCCTTCCACCAGGAGGGCGTCGGCGACGGCCACTACGTCAACGCCGCGCGGGCGATCCAGCGCTCCGGGGCGTGGATCGTCGTGCAGGTCCTCGAGGTCGACGACATGGTGCAGCGCGCCGCCGACCTGCTGCGCGACGCGTTCGGGCCGAGCTGGGAGGACTACGCCGAGCTGCACCCGCTCGCGCCGCTCACGGCGGGCCGCGGTGCCGACGTCTTCATGCGCACGAAGCACCAGCCCGGCAGCGCGTTCGCCCCCTGTCGCGCGCTCACGTCGCAGACGATCCGCTACGACGGCGTCGTCACGGCGTGCTGCAACGAGCGGATCATCATGGGCTGGGGCCCGAATGGGCTGCGTCGCAGAGCCACGGACGGCGAGTCGCTCGGCGCCGCGGTGCAAGAGCTCGAAGGCGACCCGCTCCTGCGCGCGATCGGCTCGATCGGGCCCGGCGTGCTGACCGCGCACCCGCGCTTCGCCGACCTCGCCGACACGCCGTTCACGAGCGTCTGCGACGTCTGCTGGAAGATGGTCGACCGCACCGCGGACGACGCGGAGCCCGACCCGCTCATCGGCGCGATCTCGACGACGCTCGTGGCGGGCGCCGCGGTGTCGTCATGAGCGCGGCGGCGCGCCTGCGGTTCAAGCTCGACCTCGCCTACCCGGCGCTCGCGGCCGCCTCGGGGCGGCTCTGGAGCGAAGAGCACGTGCGCGAGGTCTATCCCCTGTACCTCGAGATCTGGCACGGCGTCGTGCGGTCCGCGGTGCCGCTCATCGAGGCCGCCCGCGATCGTGCGCGCGTGCTCGCGCCGGACGACGAGGTCGCGGCGATGCTGGTCGGCTACTACGAGCACCACGGCCCCGAGGAGGCCGGCCACGACGTCTGGCTGCTCGAGGATCTCGAGGAGCTCGGCGGCGATCGCCGGGACGCGCTGGCTCGCATCCCGTCGCCGCGCGTAGCCACGCTCGTCGGCGCCCAGTACTACTGGCTGCGCCACGCCCATCCCGTCTCGCTGCTCGGCCACATGGCCGTCGTCGAGGGCTACTCGCCGCCGGTCGGGATGGCCGATCGGCTCGAGGAGCTCACCGGCTACCCGCGCGAGGCGTTCCGCGCGATCCGCCGTCACGAGCGCCTCGACATCAAGCACAAGCGCGAGCTCTACGAGCTCATCGACCGGCTGCCGCTGACGCCGGAGCACGAGCGGCTCATGGGCATCGCCGGCCTGCACACGATCCAGGCCGCGATCGACGTCGCCGAGGAGATCGCCGCCTCGCGTGCCCGCCCGCGAGGCTCTGAGCGCGCCGTGAAGACCGGGCAGGGCATGTCGGCCCCGCTGCGCCTGCGCGAGTACCGGCTGCTGTTCTCCGGCCAATGCGTCTCGAACCTCGGAGACTGGCTGGACTTCATCGCGCTGACGGTGCTCATCGCCTACGTGTGGGAGATGGGGCCGTCGGCGCTCGCGGCGCTGTCGATCGCGATCGCGGTCCCGTGGATCTTCGTCGCGCCGTTCGCCGGCGTGTGGGTCGACCGCTGGCCGAAGAAGCGCGTCCTCGTCGGCACGGACCTCGTGCGCGCCGCGCTCGTGGCCGGGCTCATCGTCGCTCCGAGCCTGCCCGTGCTGCTGATCCTCGTCTTCCTCAAGACGAGCGTCGCGACGTTCTTCGCGCCCGCCGACGTGGCGACGATCCGGATCATCGTCCCGGAGTCCCAGCTGCACCAGGCGAACGCGCTGTCGCAGCTCGTGACGCAGTCGACGAAGATCATCGGACCGGCACTCGGCGGTCTCATCGTCGCCGTCGCGAGCCCGCGCGTGGCCTTCGGCATCGACGCCGTGACGTTCCTCGTGTCCGCCGCGATCCTCAGCCGGCTGCGCCCGATCGACGATCCGTCGGCGCGCCGCGCAGAGGAAGACGGCGAGGACGAGGGCGGCTACTGGTCGGAGCTGCGCGAAGGCCTCGCGTACATCGTGGCGCGGCGCGCGCTCGTGCTCTGCATCGTCGGCTTCGGCGCGACGATCTTCCTGCTGTTCTGCTTCGACTCGCTGTCGGCGCTCGCGTTCCAGCAGCTCGGCGTCAGCAAGGCGCTGTTCGGTCTTGCGATCGCGGGAATCGGCGCGGGCGGCGTCCTCGGCACGATCGCGGTCGGCCGCTACGGCGGGGACGTCAACCCGTTCCTGCTGCTCGGCGGGGGAACGGCGATCGTCGGAGGCTGCGTGGCGCTCCTCGGCGTGGCGCTCGCTCGCGGATCTCGGTGCGCCGCCGTGGATCTGGACGCCGGTGCTCATGGTCGTCGGGGTCGCGTCCGCGGGGATCCTCGTGGCGTCGCCGACGATCATCCAGAAGGAGACGCCGCCCGAGCTCATGGGCCGCGTCAGCACGTCCGCGACCGCGATCCCGACCGGGCTGCAGATGTTCGCGCCGATCGCCGGCGCGGCGATCGCGGAATGGCAGAGCGTCGGCTTCCTCTTCGCGGTGGCGGGCGGCGCGCTCGCGGCCCTGGGGCTCGCCGTCGTGGCGGCGCGGGTGCCCGTCGGCGTCGGCGTCAGCCTTCAGGACGCCGCGGACGTGGCGGTCGCCGCGGCAGAACCTCGGGGCGAGGAGCCCCACGAAGCTTCGTCAGACAGCGACGAGTTCGCTGCCGCGGGGGTCGCTACGGCCACCGCGACGAAGGTCAATGGCCGGGCGACGATCGTCCGGCCGGAATCCAACAAGGAGGTATGCATGTCCAACGCGGACACGCTGCGTGAAGCAGGGGTCGCCGTTCCCGACGGCGGAGACGACGCCGTCGAACGCCCTCAGCGCTGAGGAGGTCGACACGCTGATCGCCATCAAGGGCAAGCTGTCCGGGTCCGACGAGGTCGCCGGGCACGCCCGCAGCCTCGACGACACCGGCTACGTCGTCTGGTAGCACCCTGAACGCGGAAGGCGTCGCGGTCGTAGGGGCCGCGACGCCACCCCGCCAGACCTCGCATGACCGCGTAGGCGACGATCGATCGGTCGTCGCCGGCGCTGACGGTGCTCAGACCCCGGGAACCGGCGGCGGCTTGGACGAGCGCCGTCCGGGGCGCTGGTCCTCGTCGTCGCTTGCGTCGTGTGCCGTCGAGGCGACGACGCGCAGCCCGGCGATGCCGGCCCGGCGTTCCATCCGCGGGACGCCCTCCATGATCGTGTCGATGTCCTCGCGCTCGAGCACCTCGTGCTCGAGCAGCTTGAGCGCAAGCTCCTCGAGCTTGTTGCGCTGGCCGCTGATGAGCTCCTGCGCCGCGCGCTGCGCCTCGAAGGCGAGGTGCTGCTGCTCCTCGTCGCGCACGTGGCGAAACTGCTCGGAGTCGTGGATGCCGGTGCCCTCGGGAACGGCTCGCTGCGCCGCGGTCGGCGTGCCCATCGCGTACTGGTAGACCATCGCGTGCGCGACCTCCGCGACGCGCTTGAGGTCGTCGGAGGCGCCGGTCGTCACCTCGCCGAAGACGAGCTGCTCCGCGACGCGGCCGCCGAGCAGGACCGTCATGTGGTCGATGAGCTCCTCGCGCGTCTTGAGGTAGCGATCCTCGTCGGGCAGGTTGAGCGTGTAGCCGAGCGCCTTGCCGCGGGGGACGATCGAGACCTTGTGCACGCGGTCGACGCCCGGCAGCAGCTCCGCGCACAGCGCGTGGCCGGCCTCGTGGTAGGCGACGACCTCCTTCTCGTGCGCGTTGAGCACGCGCCGCGACTGCACGCCGGCGATGACGCGCTCGAGCGCCTGGTCGAAGTCGGTCTGGCTCAGCGCCACGCCGTCGCGACGCCCGCAGTGGATCGCCGCCTCGTTGCAGAGGTTCGCGAGGTCGGCGCCGGTCAGCCCGCTCGTCTGCGCCGCGACCTTGCCGAGGTCGACGTCGACGACCGGCTTGTCGCGCGTGTGCACCTCGAGGATGCGCTCGCGCCCCTCGACGTCGGGCGGCGAGACGAAGACCTGGCGGTCGAAGCGGCCCGGGCGCAGCAGCGCGGTGTCGAGCTTCTCGAGCAGGTTCGACGCGGCCATGACGACGAGCTCGCCGCTCGTGTCGAAGCCGTCCATCTCGACGAGCAGCTGGTTGAGCGTCTGCTCGCGCTCGGCCGAGAAGTCCGATCCGCGGTGTCCGCCGACGGCGTCGAGTTCGTCGATGAAGATGATCGCCGGCGCGTTCTTGCGCGCCTCGCGAAACAGGCGCCGGATGCGGGCGGCCCCGAGGCCCGCGAACATCTCGACGAACGAGGCGGCCGACTGCGAGAAGAACTGCGCGCCGGACTCGTGCGCGACGGCCTTCGCCAGCAGCGTCTTGCCGGTGCCGGGCGGGCCGTGCAGCAGCACGCCCTTCGGCACGCGCGCGCCGAGCTTCGCGAAGTGCTCGGGATTGCGCAGGAACTCGACGACCTCCTGCAGCTCGTCCTTGGCCTCGTCGACGCCGGCGATGTCCTCCCAGCCGATCGACGACTTCGTCTCCGGCTTGATCTGCAGCGGCTTCGTCTTGGGCATGAGCTTCAGCGTCCGCCACAAGAAGAAGCAGATGAGGAACATGAAGATCAGCGTGAAGAGCGGCGACCACTGCGTCGCGAAGTCCTTCAGCGAATCCCAGAAGCCCGGGTCAAACGCCTCGGGCTGCGATATCGGATTCGTCGGGACCGGGGTCGTGGCTGCCATCAGTCCCCCATCGGCAGCGGTTCGCTAACGCTGGAGCGTTGCTGGACGCCAGCCGTCAGGCAGGCGGAGCTTCGACGCGCAGGATCTCGGCGAGCGCGGCGCGCCCGACCTCGAGCTGCGTCTCCGACGGCTCGCGCGTGCCGAGCAGCCGCTGCAGCTCGTAGCCCGGCTTGCGCAGCGCGCGCGCGGCGGTGCTGCCGGCGTGTCGCTCGCTCCACACGAAGACCTCGACGGCGATGCCCAGCGACGCGATCCCGACCGCCATCTGCGCGGCCGGCCCCGGTCGCTTGAGCGTGTGGCGCAGCAGCGCCGCGCCCGCGAGGTTCGATGCCAGCAGCGGCGCCATGAGGTGCGAGCCGCAGCGGTCGTGCTCCTTGGCGGCGTCGGCGGCGTCGTCGGCATCGGTCTCGTAGGCGGCGATCGCCTTGTGCTCGACCCCGTGGTACTCGGCGAGCTCGCCGCCGCGCAGCGCGACGAGGCTGGGGAGCAGCGACACGACCGCGACGACCGTCTCGGAGCCGATGCCGGCCTTCATCGTGCCGCGCAGGACGCGTCCGCCCGCGGCGGCGGCGGCCATCGCCCCGAGCACCTTGACGTCCTGGAAGGGCAGCTTGGCCTCGGGCAGCGCGCGCTTGACGAGCGGGATGACGAGCATCGCCTCGCCGAGGCGGACGACGCCTCGTACGCCGGCGAGCTTGTCGACGCCCTTCAGCCGCGGCTTGTGCCCCGACGCGGCGGCGATCGTGCCGTCGTCACGGCGCACGGCCGCCGCCCAGTGCGTCGGTCCGTGGACGAGCAGGCCGTTGCGCAGCGCCATGCCGCCGAGCCGGAGCTTTGTCTCGGTCATCGGAGCATCTCGAGGCAGACGTCGCGGAAGAACATCGCCGCGAAGCCGAGGTCGCGGACGTCGATGCGCTCGTCGGCGGCGTGGATGAGCGGCATCGTCTCGTAGAGGGTCATGTGGCGCTGGGGGAAGAAGCCGTAGGCGACGCACTCGGGGAAGGCGTCGCGAAACGTGCGCGAGTCCGTGAAGCCCGGCAGGACCGTCGGGACGACACGCGCGCCGGGGTCGTGCTCGTCGAGCCAGGCGGTGATCGCGTCCATGAGCGGCGACGACACCGGCGACGAGTTCCCGACCACCTGCTCGGTGAACTCCAGGCGGTAGCCCTCGGAGCCGAGCACCTCGTGGATGCGCGCGATGGCGTCGTCCTCGCCCAGCCCGGGCGGGGTCCGGCAGTCGACGCTCAGCACCGCGCTCGACGGGATGACGTTGATCTTCGGCGAGGCGGAGATGATCGTCGGCGCGAGCGTCACGCCGAGCAGCGGCTCGACGAGCAGCGCGAGGCCGGGGTCGCGGTCGCGCAGGCGCTCCAGCGCGGCGGCCGGATCGCCGTTGGGCTCGAGGCCGAGGCCTTCGAGCAGCGCACGCGGGCCGTCGGTGAGGTCGAGGCTCGGCTGGCGCGCCTGCATGGCCGCGAGCAGCGGCGCCATCTTCAGCAGCGCGTTGTCGCCGATCTTCGGGATCGACGCGTGGCCCGCGACGCCGTCGGTCGTCAGGCGGAAGCGAAAGACGCCCTTCTCGGCGACGCAGACGCCGTAGTAGCGCGCGCCGTCGTACGGGAACGTCGCGCCGGCGCCCTCGTTGAGCAGGTAGTCGCAGCGGACCTTGTCGGGATGGTGCTCGCAGGTCCACATCGCGCCGAGCTCGCCGCCGACCTCCTCGTCGACGACGACGACGACGAGCAGGTCGCCCCGCGCCGGGCGCCAGCCCTCGCGCGCCAGCGACAGCGCGGCCGTGACCTCGGCCGCCGTCTGGGACTTCATGTCCAGCGCGCCGCGCCCCCACAAGAAGCCGTCGGCGACGTCGCCCGACCACGGGTCGTGCGTCCATTCGCCGGCGTTCGCGAGGACCGTGTCGACGTGCGAGAGCAGACACAGCGTCGGGCCGTCGGCGGCGCCACGCAAGCGCGCGACGAGGTTCGGGCGCTCCGGCTCGGCGCCGAGCAGGTCGACCTCGAAGCCGGCGTCGAGCAGCTGCGCGGCGAGCATCTCCTGCGCCGGCCGCTCGTTGCCGGGCGGGTTGACCGTGTTGAAGCGGATGAGGCGCTGGAGGAGCTCCGCGGTCTCCTGCTGCAGGTTCGCCATCGACACGGAGGTTAGTGGTCGCTCCCGGCCTGCCGGGACGAGCCGGCTCACGCCTGCGGGGTCTCCAGGCCGGCGCCCTCGTAGCACGACCGCGCGTGGCGGCCCGCGACCCGGCGGCAGGTGGTCCGCAGGGTGTCGCCGGTCTCGAGCGCCGACATCACGGAGCCCACGCCGGAGAAGCAGCGCGAGCGGAACCGCTTCTGCACCTGCTCGCAGAAGCGCCCGCCACGCTCGGGTGCCGCGTCGGAGTTGACGATCTCGCGCACGACGCCGTAGAGGCAGGAGCTCTCGTCGGTGTCGTTGGAGGTGAGGGCGCAGCTCGCGCGCGCCTTCGATGCGCTGCGTCCCGCGATCCCGGAGACGTCGCGCCCGAAGGACTCAAAGCACGTGCTCACCCACTCGGGCTCCGAGCGCTTGCAGCCGGCCGCGGTCTTCTTCTGGTCGTAGCCGGTCGTCTTCAACAGATTCGCCGTCACGAGCCCGTAGCACTGGACCTTGTACGGGTCGGAGATCTTGTTGTTGCAGGGGTAGATCGGGTCGCTCTTGCGCAGGTACTTCGAGTTCACGCCGTAGGACGAGCTGAAGTTCTCCATGAAGACGCCGCCGCTGCAGGAGATCTTGTCGAACTCCTGCGCGAGGCTCTTGCACGTCGTCAGCGACAGCGGCAGGTCATAGCCCGTGTAGATCATGAGCCCGTGGCCGAGGCCGTGGATGCACTGGTAGAGCAGGAACGTCTGCCTCGTGATCCGCGAGTCGGTGCACATCTGGCGCGACACGACGCCGAGCTTGTCCGTCGGCTGGCCGAGGAAGGCCCGCTCGACGATGCCGTGGTAGTAGCCCGACGCGCAGACCGGCGAGCCCTCGATGAAGGCGGGCGCCACCTTGTCCTTGAAGCGCGAGAGCGCCGCCGAGCCCATCCGGTGGGCGATCCGGTGGCAGTCGCCGGCGACGGCGGCGTCGGTGGTCGACATCGTCTCCAGCCGGGCGAGCGCCGGCTTGGGTCCCTCGTTGTAGGTGAGGTTGCCGAACGCCTGCTCGAGGCACTCGAAGTTGCCGTCGCGGCAGTCCGCGAGGCGCTTGGAGTCCGGCCGGAACGGCGCGGTCACCGCCTTGCCCGACTCGCCGCTCGCGCCGACGAACGCGGCGAGGTTGCGCTTCTCATCTTCGGAGAGCTTGTCGGCGAAGCTCGGCATGAGCCCGCCGGGGTTGTTGAGCTGGTGCATGACCTTCGCGGCGTTCGGACCGGCGGCGTCGAGGTCGGGGCCGGTCGTGCCCGTCGAGCCCGCCGCCTTGAACGTGTGGCAGCCGTTGCAGCCGTTGGCGGCGAACAGCTCCTTGCCGGCGACGGGGTCGCCCTGGGACGCGCCGTTGTCGCCCGAGCAGGAGGTCAACAGCAGCGCGGCGAGGATCATGGCGGCGCCGAGGATCGGCAGGCGTCGGCGGGGCATGAGGATCGAAGATAGCGGCGCTCCGAGCGTGCTGCGACGGTCCCGCGGGCGGCGGGATGTGTGACGCAACTCACACGGCGAAATCCACACCTGCTGGTCCGATGCGATCAGACTGCCGCCGACGGGGCGAAACTCGCGGTGCAAGGAGACAGGACGTGCGCGGCATGAACGCTGCTTCCGGGGGGCGCTGCGCGCCCTCCCCGATGGTCCGATCTCTGCGACGTGCGATGTGCGCGGCGCTCCTCTACTCGCTTGGTCTCACGATCGCTCCTGCGGTCGCCGCGGCGGGCATGGCACTGGCCGTGGCTCCGGACGTCCCCGCGAACGTGAGCGTCGGGGAGACGGGCGTGCGCGAGCAGCGTCACGATCGCGAACATCGCCTTCAACGGTCCCGGCGAGGCGGGATTCGAGCTCGACAGCATGAGCATCGACGCCATCACGCTCGTTCCAAGCTGCGGCTCTGCGGCCTTTGGCGCCGACTGCGCGCCCGGCTTCCAGGACCCCGGCGTCATCGTTCCCGATCCCGCGACGGGCGTCGGCCGGGCGGGGACCGCCTGCGCCGGCCACACCTTCGCGTTCGCGCTGCTCGACGTGGCGCAGGGCAAGTACGCGATCGCCCCGGATGCGCCCGTGACGCTCGGCTCCTCGGCCGGCCCCGTGACGGGGAGCCGCTGCACCATCGACTTCACGGTCCGCGTCAACGCGTCGCCCAGCGTCGACTCGAGCCCTGCCCAGCCGGGCCTCCAGACCGAGCAGAAGGCGGCGGCCGCGGCGACGAACGCCGGGCCGACGATCGAGCACCTCGGCCTGCAGGCAGCCGGCGTCGGCACGACACGCACGACGGTCGGATCGACCGGTCCGGCGCTCGCGACGGTCGCCTCCGGCGACATCGTCCTGGGCACCGGCGCGCTCACCGACAGCGCGACGATCAGCGGGCTCGTCAATCCCGTCCCCGGCGCGACCGTCGAGTTCCGGCTCTACGGGCCCGCCGACTCCAACTGCGTGACAGCGATCTTCACGAGCTCCGCCAGGCCGGTCTCCTTGGTGGGCACGACGGGGACCGCCACGTCCGCGCCGTTTACGCCTGCCGCCGCGGGGACGTATCGATGGCGCGCGTTCTACAGCGGCGACGCGAACAACCTCGCGGTGAGCGGTCCGTGCGACGCTCCGAACGAGAGCGTCGTGGTGAGCCCCGTGCCGCCGGATCCCGGCACCGGCCACCTCACCGGGATCGTCACCGACGAGAACCCCGGCCCGGCCGGTCGGGCGGTGAACGGCCCGCAGCCGAGCGCGCCGGTCGAGGCCTGTCCGGTACCACTCGGCGAGGACGGCTGTGCCACGACGCAGACCGACGCCACCGGGCACTTCGTGTTCCTGTCGATCCCCGTCGGCGACTACGAGCTCACGGCGAACCCCCCGGCCGGCGACACGACGCACACCGCGGGGACGGCCGGGCCGGTGAACGTCGCCGACGGCCAGACGACGACGCGCAACGTCGTGCTCGGCTTCGCTCAGGGAGTGCCGGCCGGGAGCTCGGTCGACAACGCGACGGGGTCGGTCAACGGCGTGCCGGTCGTGTACTGGAACGCCCCGATCCTGCTCAGCACGACGGCATGCGCCGAGGGCAGCGTGACGTACACGCTCACGGTCGAGGGCGTCACCGTGAGCACCGGCCCAATGACCCGCGGAACGATCACCGGCGCGACGGCGAAGTACAGCGCGTCGGCACCACCGCCGTATCCGGCGCACGGCGCGGCGACGATCACGTTCACGATCAGCGGCTGCCAGGACAACACGCCGATCGAGTTCAACATCTACATCGATCCGTCGGGCAACGTCATCACGGCGCGCGACGGCCTGCCGATCGCGGGCGCCACGGTCCGGCTGCTGCGCTCGGACCTCCCGGCCACCGGGTTCACATACGTGCCCGACGGCGACGCGATCATGTCGCCGTCTAACCGCGACAACCCTGACACGACGTCGGCGACGGGCGCGTTCGGCTGGGACGTCATCGCCGGCTTCTACGTCGTCCATGCGTCCAAGACGGGGTGCGGGCCGACGGCGAGCAACGCCCCCGGCGCGTTCCCGGGTACGGCCCCCGGGACGTTCCCCGCCACCTTCCCGGCCGAGAACCCCGCGACCACGCCGGTCCTGCCGATCCCGCCGCCGGCGCTGAACCTCGAGATCCGCCTCGACTGCGGCGGTCCCAAGGCGCAAGCGTCCGCGACGTCGCTCGCGTTCCCGTCGACCGCGGTCGGCGCCACCTCGGCGCCGCGGACGTTCGACGTCACGAACGTCGGGGCGGAGCGGCTGCACCTGACGTTGCCGCTCGCGCCGTCGACGGGCCATGCCGCCGACTTCACCGTGACGAGCACGTGCCCTGCGGCGATCGACCCCGGCGCGACGTGCACCGCCACGGCGCGGTTCGCGCCGAACGCTCCGACTGGTGGGACGCGCAGCTCGAAGGTCGTGCTGGCGGGCGATGGCGACGGTGCGGCGCCGAGCGTCGCCCTGAGCGGCGCGACGCCGGGCGCGCCGCCACCGCCGCCACCACCCCCGCCACCGCCTGCGAAGCCGAGGTTCGCCCCGGGCTGCATCAAGCCGGTCACCACGCTGTCCGCGAACCGGTACGTGACGTTCCGCTGCCGGCTGTCGGTGGTCGGCCGCGCGCGCTACCTGCGGATGTCGCGCAGCAAGCTCGGTGGGAACGTGTCGCCGTACCGGCCCGTGCAGCGCGCGACCGTCCGGCTGGTGGGCGGACGTGCGACCGTGCGGCTGCGCCTCTCGCGCGCCGAAGCCAGGCGGGTCCGGCGAGCGGGCAGGCGCGGCGTGCAGATGGCGGTGCGGGCGCAGGCGTTGAGCGCCGCGAGGCAGCCGCTCACGAGGCAGACGAAGCGGACGCGGGTGCGCCGGACCTAACGCGCGGCCCCGCCTCCACGCGTGCCGGGCTCGGGTCGCCGACAGGGTGGCGATACTGGTCGCATGGAAGGCCAGCTCTTCACACCCGACGACGGCGGACCGCCGCGCACGCGCACCGGCGTTCCGGCGGGCGAGGCGCCGCTCGCCGTGCGGATGCGCCCCGCGACGGTCGACGAGGTCGTCGGCCAGCAGCACCTGCTGGGCGAGGGGACCGCGCTGCGCCGCGCGTTCGCCAACGGCCGGCCGCACTCGATGATCCTCTACGGGCCGCCGGGGACCGGCAAGACGACCCTCGCGCGGCTCGTTGCCGCGACCGCGCGCGCGGCGTTCGAGGAGCTGTCCGCCGTCGAGGCGGGCCGCGCCGAGGTGCGCAAGGTGCTCGAGCGCGCGGCGCACCGGCGCAAGGCCACGGGCGAGCCGACGATCTTCTTCCTCGACGAGATCCACCGCTTCAACAAGGCCCAGCAGGACACGCTGCTGCCCGCCGTCGAGGAAGGGCTCGTGACGCTCATCGGGGCGACCACCGAGAACCCGTACTTCGAGGTCAACGGCGCCCTGCTCTCACGCGCGCAGGTCTACGAGCTCAAGGCGCTGTCGGCGGACGACGTCGAGCTGCTCCTGCGGCGCGCGATCGACCGCGGCGAGCTGCACGGCGCGAGCGCCGACGACGACGCGCTGACGTTCCTCGCCGACCGCGCCGGCGGCGACGCCCGCACGGCGCTCGCCGCGCTTGAGCTCGCCGCCGCGACCGTCAGCGACGTCCGGGTGACGCTCGCCGCCGCCGAGGACGCGCTGCAGCGCCACGCGGTCCGCTACGACAAGGACGGCGACCAGCACTACGACACGATCTCGGCGTGGATCAAGGCGTGCCGCGCGTCAGACCCCGACGCCGGGCTGTACTACCTCGCGGTCATGCTCGAAGCCGGCGAGGACCCACGCTACATCGCCCGGCGGATGATCGTGCTCGCGTCCGAGGACATCGGCAACGCCGACCCCCAAGCGCTGCCGATCGCCACGGCCGCGGCGGCGGCGGTCGACCACGTCGGCATGCCCGAGTGCGCCTACGCGCTCTCGCAGGCGACGATCTACCTTGCGCTCGCGCCGAAGTCCAAGGCCGCGGCGAACGCGCTGTGGGCCGCGCGCGCGCACGTCCGCGACCACGGCGCCGCGACGCCACCGGCCGCGCTGCGCTCGAGCGGCTACGCGGGCGCGCAGAAGCTCGGGCGGGGCGTCGGCTACGACGACCCGCACGGCCACCCCGACCACCTCTCGGACCGCGACGTCATGCCCGAGGAGGTCAGCGGGACGCGCTTCTGGCAGCCCGACGAGCAGGAGGCGGAGCTGCGCGACCGCCACGAGGAGATCCGCGCCAAGCGCGGCCTCCGCTAGGGGCGGCTGAGGAACGCGACGACCTGCGCCGCGCGGGTCATCACGACGCGCGAGACACCGCCGAAGTCCGTGACCGCCACGGCGAAGCCGCCGACCGAGGGCGCCTTCGTCAGCGACCACGTCAGCGCGAGCGCGGTCGCCGTCGCGCACGTCGCGCCCCCACCGGCGCGGATGTCGCGCGGGCCGAGCGCGGCGAGGTCGCCGCAGCGCCGTGAGGTCGCGGGGGCGGGGATCGCCTGCCAGTCCGGCGACTCGTCGCGGCCGGCGAACGTCGTGAGCCGGCGCAGGTGCTGGCCGGCCGAGGTCATGACGTGGATGTCGCCGTGCAGTTCGTCGGACCCGCTCGAGTAGGCGAGCATCGTGCCACCGTCCGGCGACCAGACCGGGCCTTCGTCGTGCAGCGCGTTGCGCGTGAGCTGGCGAGCGCCGGAGCCGTCTGCGTTCATCGTCCAGATCTCCATGTCGCCCTCGGGGTTCGCGCCGGCGACGTTCGCCCGGCTCTGAAACGCGATCCGCGTCCCGTCGGGCGACCATGCGGGAGCCGAGTCGTAGGAGCCCGGGACGTGGTAGACGGCGGTCAGCCCGCTGCCGTCGGCGTTCGCGGTGAAGATGCCGCGCTCGGTATCGCCCGTGGGCGAGAGGACCGCGGCGAAGAGGATCCTCCGCGCGTCGGGCGAGTAGGTCGCGTAGAGGGGCGAGTGCGGTGGGTCGAGGAGCAGCGCCGGGCTCTCGCCGAACGGCCCCATCCGCCAGATGCTCGCGTCCTGGCCCGGGGCGCTGCGGCGAAACAGGAGCGCGCCGCCGTCCGGGCGCCACGCGGGCTGCGACGACGCCAGACCGGCTGGCGTCGTCGTGATCCGCCGCACGTCGCCGCCGGACGCCGTCATGCGGGCGACCTCGAAGTTCACCGCTTCGCCCGGCTTGCGAATCCGGTAGGCGATCGCCGTGCCGCCCGGCGACCAGTTGGCCTGGGCGTCGGACTCGGGATTGGACGTGAGCCGGCGAGCGCCGCTGCCGTCGGCGTTCATGCTGAAGATGTCGCCGCCGTCGGGCGCGGCGACGCGGTAGCTCGTGAACGCGATGCGCCCGTCGAAGACGTCGGCCTGCGCAGGCGCGGCGGGGCAGACGCTGGCCGCAGCGAGCGCCGCGAGCACCACTCGGGATCGGAACCCGATCGTCCGTGATCGGTGTATGCGGATGACCCGCATCATGCCGTCTTGCGGGCGGTCGTTGGGAAAAGCGCTCGCAAGTGCCGTTTGCGTCGCACGCACGCACGCGTGATGATCGGCGGATGAACGACACCGGGGATGCCCTGGCTGAGTGCGTACGCGACCTCCAGGCGGCGCAGCGCCTGACGGCCGACGACCGCTACCGCATGGACTACCAGCGCAAGCTCGCGACCGCCTACGCGAAGCTCGGCGACGCGCAACTGGCGCTCGGTCAGGGCCAGGAGGCGCTCGAGTCGCGCACGCGGAGCTTGGAGATCGCGCGGCGCTTGGCGTCGTCGGAGCCCGATCGGATGGACTACACGCGCAAGCTCGCGCTCGCCTACGCGAAGGTCGCCGATCTGCAGCAGGCGCTCGGCGACGGGGAGGGCGCGCTCGCTTCGGCCACCCGCAGCTTGCAGATCACCCAGCGCGTGGCGGCGCAGGATCCCGACCACGCGGACTCCCAGCGCAAGCTCGCCGGCGCGCACCGCCGTCGCGGACGGATCGCCGCCGGCGTGGGCGACGCGGTCACCGCGCACGGGCACTTCACCAACGACCTGCGCATCGCGCGCTGGCTGTCGGCTCAGCAACCGAACAGCGCCACGGCGACGGTTGACCTGGCCGTCTCGCTAGCGCAGCTCGCCGGCGTCGACGCCGACCCACTGCCGCGCAGGCAGGAGGCCAGGGCGATCCTCCAGCGCCTGGAGGCCAGCGAGCGGCTGACCGAGAAGGGCGCGGCGGTGCTCGCCCAGCTGCGCTAAGGGCGCTCCGCGCTCGGCCACGGGCGCGGCCTCGCGTCACGAACCGCGTCCGGGGCGCAGCCCGCGGCCGGGGCGCAGCAGGCCCAGGGCTTCGCCCGAGCCCCGCTAGGGCGCCGCCGCGCTTCGCGGCGCGGGTGGCTGGAAGAGGAACGCGACCAGGGCCCTGTCACCCTCCGCGCGGCGGGTCAGGACGACGCGCCGCGTCCCGCCGAAGCCGGTCGAGCGCACGGAGAACCCGCCGATCGCCTTCGGCCGGCCGTGCGACCAGCGCCGCGCCAGGTCGAGCGCGACCTCGCACGTCACGCCGCGACCGGTCGCGCGCACGTCGTGCGCGCCCGGCCCGCTGCGGACGGCGTCGTCGCAGCGGCGCGCGGTCTTCGGCGCGGGGATCGCCTGCCAGTCCGGCGACTCGTCGAGGCCCGCGAACGTCGTGAGCCGTCGCAGGTGCCTGCCGGCCGCGGTCATGACGTGGATGTCGCCGTGCTCGTCGTCGGGGCCGCTCGTGTAGGCGAGGAACCTGCCGCCGTCGGGCGACCACGCCGGCCCCTCGTCGTGCGGAGCGTTGCGGGTCAGTTGGCGGGCGCCCGAGCCGTCGGCGGCCATCGTCCGGACCTCCATGTCGTGCTCGGGGTTCGCGCCGCCGACGTCCGCATTGCTCTCGAAGGCGATCCGCCTGCCGTCCGGCGACCAGGCCGGCGCCGAGTCGAACGCTCCCGGCACGTCGAACAGCGTGGTGAGCCCGCTCCCGTCGGCGTTGACGACGAACACCCCGCGGTCGACGTCGGCCGGCGGCGTCATGATCGCCGCGAAGGCGATCCTCGTCATGTTCGGCGAGAACGACGGGTACAGCGGCGGATGCGGCGGCTGCAGGCGTAGGCGCGGGTTCTCGCCGACCCGGCCCATCTGCCAGATGCTCGCGGCGCGGCCGCGGGTGCTGCGCCGGAAGAGCATCCCGCGCCCGTTGGGAAACCACGAGCCCTGGCTCGAGGCCACTCCCTCCGGGGACGTCGTCAACCGGCGATGGCCGCGGCCGTCCGCGGTCATCAGCGAGATCTCGAAGTTCACCCGCTCGCCCGCTTGTGGATCGTGTAGGCGATCTGCGTGCCGCCCGGCGACCAGTCGGGCTGGCGATCGAGCTCGGGGTTGGTGGTGAGGCGCCGCACGTCCGAGCCGTCGGCGTTCATGCTGAAGACGTCGCCGCCGACCTCGAGGCTCGCGCTGGGATCGACCCGGAGGCTCGTGAAGCCGATCCGCCCGTCGAAGACGGCTGCACTCGCGCTCGCCGGCGTCGCGAGCAGCGCACCCGCGAGGGCGCCCACCGCGAGAGCGGCGCGGCGCGGCGCGATTGCGCATCCATCGCATGATCGTTGGAACGGGCACCGGCGACGAACGTCGCGGCGCCCGGCGACTGGCACCGTACCCGAGGCGCTTCACGCCGCGCCGACATCTCCCGCGGACCCTAAGCTCACCCACCATGGCAACCGCTGCCGCGCAGATCGAGGCTCGCAGCCCGATCGACGGAACGCACCTCGCCACGCTGCAGGCAACCGACCCGGCGGACGTCCCGGCCGCCGTCGCGGAGGCCGCCGAGGTCCAGCGGCTCTGGGCGCAGCTTCGCCTGCGCGACCGCTCGCGCTACCTGATGCGCGCGGCGCAGGCGGTCATCGACGAGTGGGACGAGATCGTCTCCCTCGTCGTCGCCGAGCAGGGGCGCCCGATCGCCGAGGCGCAGACCATGGAGCTGCTGCCCGCCGTCGAGACGCTGCACTGGCTCGCCGAGGACGGGCCGCAGATCCTCGCGCCCGAGCGCATCGGCCTGTCGCGCTCCCTGCAGCCGGTCAAGCGCGCGCGGCTGACGTTCGAGCCGCTCGGCGTCGTGGCCGTGCTGACGCCGGGCGCCGAGCCGTTCGCGACCCCGCTCGGCGACGTCGCGGTCGCGCTCATGGGCGGCAACGGCGTCGTGTTGCATCCGTCGCCGCTGGCGGCGATGGCGGCCGAGCGCATCGCGCGGGTCTTCGTCCGCGCGGGCCTGCCCGAGGGCCTGCTGCAGATCGTCCACGGCGGGGCGCTCGCGGCGCGCGCGCTGGTCGCGGCGCCCGAGATCGCCCACGTCCGCTTCACGGGCTCGTCGCAGGCGGGGCGCGACGTCGGGGAAGCGTGCGCGCGCGAGCTCAAGCGCGCGACGATCGAGGTCGGCGGGAAGGACCCGATGCTCGTCCTCGCTGACGCGAACATCCCGCGCGCGGTCGCCGGTGCCGTGTGGGGCGCGTTCGCGAACGCCGGGCAGTCGGGCGGCTCGCCGGCCCGGGCCTACGTGCTGGAGGAGCGCGCCGACCGCTTCGTCGCGGGCGTCGTCGCGGGGGCGCGGGCGCTGCGCGTCGGCCACCCGCGCGACCCGCACACGGAGATCGGCCCGCTGCTCGCGGCCGACCGCGTCGCGCGGCTCGTCGAGCTCATCGACGAGGCGGTCGCCGGCGGCGCGACGTTGCACTGCGGCGGCCCGGTCGAGGTCGGCGCGCTGAGCGGCGCGTTCTTCTCGCCGGCGGTGCTCACGGACGTCGCGCCGGACGCGCGCCTGCTGCGCGAGGACGCGCCGGGGCCGTGGCTTGCGATCGCGCGGGTGGGCTCCGAGCAGGAGGGCATCGCGCGCTGCAACGCTGGCGTCGGCGGCCTGGGCGCCTCGGTCTGGACCGCCGACCAGCACAAGGGGGCGCGCGTCGCGCGCGAGATCCGCGCCGGCATGGTGTGGATGAACGACCACCTCGTCTCGCGCGCCGAGCCCCAGCTGCCGTGGGGGGCGGTCCACGGCTCGGGCATCGGCCGCGCTCGCGGCGCCGTCGCGCTGCGCACGTCGGTCGAGCCGAAGCTCGTGACCGTCGACCCGGCGACGGGGCGAATGGCGTGGTGGCACCCCTACGACGACTCGCTCGTGGCGGCCTGGCGCGCGCTCGCCCGCCTGCGGTCGGTCCGCGATTCCGACCGCGAGCGCGGCTGGCACGACGGCACGCGGCCGCTGGCGCGGGTCGCCGCGCGGACCGTGAAAGCCGCGCGACGGCGCTGATCTGAGAGGAGCGTGGAGATGGGAGCGAAGGTGCTCGGCCCGCAGGACGGCAAGCTCGGCGACCTCGGATCGCTCGGGGTCCGCTTCATGATCGGCGGCGCGGAGTCCGGCGGCGGGTTCGCGCTCGTCGAGCATCCCATCCCGCCGCGCGGGCTCGCCGCGCCGATGCATCGCCACAGCCGCGAGGACGAGTACAGCTTCGTGCTCGAAGGCCGCGTCGGAGCCCAGCTCGGCGACGAGGTCGTCTTCGGCGAGGTCGGCGACCTGATCTTCAAGCCGCGCAACCAGTGGCACACGTTCTGGAACGCCGGCGACGAGCCCGCGCGGATCCTCGAGATCATCTCGCCGGCCGGCTTCGAGCGGTTCTTCGACGAGCTCACAGAGCCCGAGACGGCGGAGCGCCCGCGGTCGACGCTGGGCGAGCGCTACGGCATCGAGTTCGACCCCGACTCCATCCCCGGCCTGCTCGAGCGCCACGGGCTGCGCTTCGGCCCCGACTAGAAGCGCAGGTCGCGGACCTCGGCGGCGCGCTGCTCGTTGTGCTCGCGACCGTGGCGGTGAAAGCGCAGCAGCAGCTCGAGCTGGTCGACGGTGAAGTGCGCCAGGGCGGTCTGGAACATGTCGAACGGACCCCAGATGGCCTCGGCGCGCTCGCGCGCCAGCGGGGTGATCTCCACGAGCACGCGGCGGCGGTCGCTCGGATCGTCACGGCGGCGGGCGTACCCGGCCTTCGCGAGGCGGTCGATGACGGCGGTCACGGCGGCGGTCGTGAGCCCGCTCGCCTCCGCCAGCCGCCCGGCGGCGACCGGACCCTCCCGGTCGATGATGTCCAGGCAGCGCCCGTCCGTGCGGTTGATGCCCATAACGCGGCACGCCGCCTCGTCGAGCTGGTCGACGGCCGCCTGCATTGCGCGGACCTCGAGGCTCAGCGCAGCGATCAGCTCGCGCTTCGATTGTCTTGACATATGAATATCTAGATTCGTAAGATATCGGCGATTCTAGATATTCTACCCCGGAGGGCAAGATGATCGAGGCGCGCGGCCTCACGAAGCGATACGGCGATGTCACGGCGCTCGACGGGCTGACGCTGTCCGTCGGCCCCGGCGCGATCTTCGGCCTGCTCGGACCCAACGGGGCGGGCAAGTCGACGGCCGTCAGGGTGCTGACGACGCTCGCACGCGCGGACGGCGGCGAGGCGCGCGTCGCCGGGCACGACGTGGCGCGCGAGCCGGCGCGGGTGCGCAGCGCGATCGGCGTCGTCGCACAGCGATCGGGCGTCGACCTGGACCTGACGGGGCGCGAGAACCTCGTGCTGCAGGGCCGTCTCCAGGGCCTGCGCGGCCGCGAGCTCGGGCGGCGCGCCGACGCGCTGCTCACCGAGTTCGGGCTGGGCAGCGTGGCCCGCCGCGTGGCGCGCGGCTACTCCGGCGGCATGCAGCGACGGCTGGACATCGCCTTGGGGCTCGTCCACCGCCCGCAGGTGCTCTTCCTCGACGAGCCGACGACGGGTCTCGATCCCGAGGTCCGCTCGGCGATGTGGACCGAGATCGCGCGGCTCAGCGCCGAGGAGGGCCTGACGATCCTGCTCACGACGCACTACCTCGAGGAGGCCGACCGGCTGGCGTCCGCGGTGGCGATCATGGATCGCGGGCGCATCGTCGCGGAGGGTGCGCCCGAAGCGCTCAAGGCGAGCCTCGACGGTGATGCCGTGCACGTCGAGCTCGGCGACGCGGCGGTCAACGGCAACGTCGCCTCCGCGCTGCGCTCGATCGCCGACCTGCGCGACGTGCAGGTCAGCGGACGCAGCGTACGCGCGCGCTCCGGTGACGGCGCCCGAGCCGTGCCTGCAGTGCTCGCGGCGCTCGAGTCCAGCGCGATCGCCGTCGCATCCGTCACCGTCGCGCGTCCTTCGCTCGACGACGTCTACCAGCGCTTCGCCGGCCGCTCGTTCGCGGCCGCCGAGGCCGCACCGCGCGAGGAGCCCGTCCGATGATCGCCGTCCGCCACACGTACGCCCTGACCGTCCGCGACATGCTGCGCGCCGCGCGCCAGCCCTGGTTCGTCGCGGTGACGCTCGTGCAACCCGTGATCTGGCTGCTGCTGTACGGCGCGCTGTTCGAGCGCACCGTCCAGATCCCCGGCTTTCAGGGCGGCGACTACCGGGAGTACCTCGCGCCCGGCGTGCTCGTGATGACCGCCTTCTTCTCCAGCGGCTGGAGCGGGATGTCGATGGTCGAGGACCTCGACCGCGGCGTGACCGACCGCTTCCTCGTCACGCCCGTCGGCCGCATGCCGCTGATCGGCGGGCGGGTGCTGCAGAACCTCGCGGGCCTGACGGTGCAGTCGCTGATCATCGTGGCCTTGGCCCTTGCGATCGGCGTCTCGTTCGACGGTGGCGTCGCCGGCGTCGCGGTCCTCGTCTGCGCCGCCGGCCTGCTGGGCACCGGGTTCAGCGCGCTCTCCAACGCGCTGGCGCTCCTCACGCGCAAGCGCGAGAGCGTGATCGGCGCGGTGAGCTTCCTGCAGCTGCCGCTGACGTTCCTGTCGACGGCGTTCATGCAGCCGGCGCTGATGCCGGACTGGATCGGCACCGTGGCGAGGTACAACCCCGTCGACTGGGCGATCCGTGCCGGCCGCGAAGCGCTCGCGGCGAGCCCCGACTGGGCGTCGGTCGCCGGCAACTGCGGCCTGCTGACGGGCTTCGCCGTGGCCTGCCTCCTCCTCGCAACCCGCGCCTTCAGCTCCTACCAGGCCCAGGTCTAGCGCGATCGTGTCGTATTGACCCCGCTATTCGGGGTCAATACGACATCCACGCGTCTCCGCGGGCGGCCGAAGGAATCGCGCGCGGCGAGACGAACGCGTCAACGATGAGCCAGACGCCGGTCTCCGAGCGCCTGCGCGCCGCCGCCGGCGCGCTCGAGGCGTGGACGCCCGCGATCGTCCGCAGGCTCTCGTTCCTGTTGTTCGGGATCGGGGTGTACGTCGTCGTGCGGCTCGCGGTGGAGGAGCTCCCGCTCGCCGGGCAGATCCTCGTGCTGGCGCTCGTCTACCCGCCGCTCGGGCTGCTCGTCTACCTGCTGTCCAAGAAGCCCGACGAGACGCTCGCACCGGTTCGCCGCCACGGGCTGTCGCAGCCGTTCATGTTCGTCACCGGGCTGTGGCTCGCGGCGATCGGATGGGTGTCCGCGTTCTCGTTCGTCCTGGCCGAGCGCGGCGTCGTCGAGTTCACGACGTCCAAGGGCGCCGAGATCACGAGCACCGGCCAGCTCGCGGACTTCTACGTCTTCCAGAGCTTCGACCAGATCCCCGGCCTCGCGATCAACGACACCCTGCAGTGGGACGTGCCGCTGCAGTACGGGGGCGGCGCCGGCTTCGTCGTCATGGGCTTCAAGCTGCTCATCCTCATCCCGCTGCTGCCGGTGCTGCTGGCCGCGTGGCGCGTCCGCCGTCCGCCGAAGCCGGCGCCGCCGCCCGCCGCGGAGGCGGCGACGCGCGCGCCCTGAGCGTGCCGGCACGGCGCCGGTCGCCAGGCGCCCCGCAGCGCGGCACCCGCCCTGAGCGTGCCGCACGCCGCCGGTCGCCAGGCGTGCCGCAGCGCAGTTCGCGCCCTCCATGCGCCGGCACGGGGCGGTTGCCCGGCGCGCGAGGATGATGCGCGTCGATGCTGACCGCCGCCGCGCTTGCCGCCGCCCTCGCCGCCCATGCGCCGGTCGTCGTCCACGACGCCGACGAGCGCTTCCCGCTGACCTCCGTCGCGGCCGCGCCCGCCGCGGTGCCGGGCCTGGATCGCGACCGGCGGCCCGCGGTCTACGGGCGCGGGCTCGTCACCGCTGCCAGGCTCGTGCGCATCGACGAGCGCTCACCGCGCTGGATGCGCTGGCCGGGCAGGTGGGGCGGCGCGCGGGCGCGCTGGTGGAACCCCGCCCGAGCAGGACTCGCCGGCTACGCCGCTCGCGCGCTTGACACGAGCCGCAGCCGCTCGGGCGCGAGCGGTACGAGGACGCGCTTGGCGTACTCAGCGCCGCCGCGCAGCGCGAGCGCGCGCAGCGGGTCCCACGACAGGCCGTACTGCTTGCGCAGCCCCGGGGGCAGCAGCCCGACGGTGATGAAGTTCACGAGCTCGAGCACCGGGCGGCGCGCGAGCGGGACCGGCGGTCGCATGACGATCTCGATCGCCAGCTCGCGCGCGGCGGACGTCACGAAGAGGTCGTCGCCGCGGAGCATCCGCGCCATGTACGCGTCGAACGCGTCGATGTCGACGGGCATCTCGCGGTCCTTCAGGCCGAACAGCCCGCCGACGACGCGGTAGTCCTGCCAGTACGCGTCGCGCTCGGCGTGCGACAGCGACGCGACGTAGCGGTCGTAGACGACGAGCGCCGAGTCGACGAGCGTCGCGAGCACCCAGAGCAGGAGCTCGGGGTCGTCGGCGGCGAACGGCGTGCCGGCCGGGAAGCGCCCCGCGGGAGCGGCGAGCTCGCCGCGCACCTTCCTGTGCATCGCGCGCACCCGGCGGGTCGCGCGGTCGGCGTCCCCGCGCGAGCCGAACGCGATCGTGTCCATGACCTGGGCGGTCCGCCGCAGGCGCTCGTACGGGGCGTCGAACGCGCCGGTGTGGGCGAAGAAGCCCTCGAACGCGACGGGGTGGGTCGCCTGCATGAGCAGCGCCCGCGGACCGGAGAACGCGACCGCCATCTCGCGGTGTACACGGCGCAGCATCGAGCTATCGGTGAAGTACGAGTCCATCGGTATCAACTACGCGTCACTACGCTCTGTAGTTCATGCCCGCTCAGGCCTACGCCGGGAAAGACTGCGTCTGCCAGCTCCGCAAGGGGATCTGCGACCAGTCCTGCGTGCAGGGGATGCTAGACACCCCGTTCTACATCGCCTGCCTGAAGCTGTCGGGCCGGCGCTGCCTCGTCGTCGGCGGCGGCGAGATCGGCCTCGAGAAGGTCGAGGGCCTGCTCGCCTGCGACGCGACCGTGCACCTCGTCGCGCCCGAGGCGATCGACGAGCTGCGCGAGTTGGCGCGCGAGGGCTCGATCACCTGGGAGCAGCGCGAGTACGCAGGCCCGCCGGACCTCGAGGGCACGTTCATGGCGATCGCCTGCACCGACGACACCGAGATCAACATCCGCGTCTACGAGGACGCCGAGCAGCGCGCGATGCTCGTCAACATCGTCGACGTACCGCCGCTGTGCAACTTCATCCTGCCGGCGATCGTGCGCACCGGCCCGCTCGCGATCGCGATCTCGACGGCCGGCGCCTCGCCGGCGCTCGCCAAGCGCATGAAGCGCGAGGTGTCCGAGCTCTTCGGCGAGGAGTACGCGCGCCTCGCGATCATGCTCAACGACGCGCGCGGCTGGGCGAAGGGCACGCTGCCGACCTACCAGGACCGCAAGGCCTTCTTCGAGTCGATCGTCAACGGCCAGCCCGACCCGGTCGACCTCCTGCGCGCCGGCGACGAGGGCGCCGTGCTCGACCTCATCGCCGCCGCGCAGCGCACGCACGCTTCGGCCTGATCGCGACCTCCACGATCGGAGTGTGCGACGACGCACACCGCGTATCTCCCGACGAGCTTCACGCCCTGGGAGCGGGACAGCACACCCCACTCACCAGGAGGAAGTCATGGCGAAGGACAAGACGAAGGGCAAGCAGGATCTCGACAGCGCGCGCGGCGACGAGGAGATGGTCGCGATGCTGTCCGACACAGCCGGCCAGCTCGCGTCGCTCGCGACCCGCGTGGCCGCCGACAAGGAGTTCACCGCAGAGCTCGTCAAGCGCCAGCATGCTGGCGACGAGGACGGGTTCCAGGAGCTCCTGCGTTCCACCGGGGCGCCGGTCGAGGTCTCGTTCCGGCCCACCGAGGTGGCGCGCGGCGAGACGCTGGCTGCGGCGCGCAAGCGCAACAAGACGTCGCTCACGATCGACATCGGGCTCAACCCGCCGCGTCTGCACATCGCGACGACGTACGACCCGAAGCCCTGAGGGCGAGCGCCGATCCGCACGGACTGCCCGCCGCCACCGCGCGGCGGGCAGCTCCGGATCGCGTAGATTGCGCGGCATGTCACGCCCCGCGCCTGCTCGATTGCGTCGAAGCCCGCCGACGCCGCGACGCTGGCTGGCCTTCGCGGCGATCGCCGGCGCCGCCGCGATCGGGACGGCGACGGTCGCGCTCGCGCTGCCGAGCAGCGCGAAGCTGACGGCCGCGGGTCTCGGCCCGATCGAGCTCTCGATGACCGTGGCGCAGGTCGAGGCCGCCGGCAAGCGGGAGATCACGTTCGAAGGCGGCGACGCGAACGCGGGCTGCGCGACCGCGGCGCTTGGCAGCAAGGTCTACGGCCTGTTCAGCAAGGGCCGCCTCGCGCGGATCTACGTCCCGACCCGCGGCTACGCGACGCGGACGAACATCCGCGTCGGCGACTCGGAGCGCAAGGTCGTCGTGCGCTACGGCCGCGCGGTCACGCGCTCGCCGCACAAGTACCTGCGCGGCGGTTCCTACTTCAAGCTCACGGTCGGCAACCGCCGGCTCGTCTTCGAGACCGACGGCAGGCGCGTCACGCAGATGTCGAGCGGTCGCAAGCCCGAGATCGACTACGTCGAAGGCTGCTCCTGATCGACGTGCGGGGCCGCGCCGCGGCGATCGGGTGCGCGCTCGTCCTCGGGGCCGTGGGCTGCGGGGATGGTGGCGAGCCGGCGCGCACGGCCGACTCGGACTTCGCGGGCGAGACGTCGACCGTGGTTACGAACGAGCGCGCGTACACCAGCCCGCGACCCGAGACCTACGACCCGCCGGCGGGCGAGCCGGTCGACGGGCGGAGCGTCGTCGAGGAGGCCGGCTGTCTGGCCTGCCACCAGATCGGCTCGGGCGGAAACAGCGGCCCCGGCAACAACCTCGACGGGATCGGGGCGCGCCGCAGCGCTGAGGAGATCCGCCGCGCGATCGTCAGCCCGCGGGCGGGGAGCTCCGGTGCGGCAAGCCTCATGCCGGCCTACCGCGACCTGCCACGCCGGATGCTCGACGCCCTCGTCGCGTACCTGACGTCCCTGCGTGGCGAGTGCCCCGAGGGCAGCGACTGCGGCTGACCCCCCGTGACCCCGCCACGGGCGACCATCTAGCGTCCACGCTGTGCCGGACCCAGAACCAGCCGTCAGCCTGCGCGGCGCCGGCCGCCGCTACGGCGAGCGGGCCGCGCTGCGCGACGTGTCGCTCGACCTCCTCGCGGGCCAGACGCTCGTCGTCTTCGGCCCGAACGGCGCCGGCAAGACGACCCTGCTGCGGCTGCTCGCGACGCTCCTGCGCCCGCACGCCGGCGAGGTGTGGGTGCTCGGGCGCAAGCTGCCCGACGACGGCTACGCCGTTCGCGGCCGGATCGGGTTCCTCGGCCACGAGCCGCTGCTGTACCGCGAGCTGAGCGGCCGCGAGAACCTGCGCTACCACGCGAGCCTGCACGCCATCCCGGCGGCCGCGGCCCGCGTCGAGGCGGTGCTCGACGCCGTCGGGATGGCGCTGCGCGCCGACGACCCCGTCGCCGAGCTCTCGCGCGGGATGGTGCAGCGCCTCGCCGTCGCGCGCGCCGTGCTGCACGAGCCCGAGCTGCTGCTGCTCGACGAGCCGCTGTCGAACCTCGACCCGGCCGCGGTCGCGCAGGTGCAGCCGCTCATCGGCGCGACGAGCGGGCGCACGCGCGTCCTGACGAGCCACGACCCCGCCGGCGGCCTCGTCGGCGCCGACGTCGCGCTCGGCCTGCGAGCCGCGCGCGTGCAGTGGCTCGCCCCCGCCGGCGAGATCACGCCCGCGCAGATCGCCGCGCTCTACGCATGAGGCGCACGGTCGCCGCGATCCTGCGCAAGGAGCTCGCGCTCGAGCTGCGCACGCGCGAGGCCGTGCCGGCGATGGTGCTCTTCACGGTCACGACGTACGTCCTCTTTCACTTCGGCCTCGACCGCGACTCCGTCGACGGCGACCTCGCGTCGGGCGTGTTGTGGGTGACGCTGCTCTTCGCGGCGATCCTTGGCATCAACCGCCTCTTCGTCGCCGACCACGAGCAGGGCGGCTTCGACGGCTTCCTGCTCGCACCCGTCGACCGCACGGCGCTCTTCGTCGCCAAGGCGATCTCGCTGTTCGCCTTCCTCTGCACCGTCGAGCTCGTCGCGGTGCCGGCGTTCGCGCTCCTGCTGCTGGGACCGTCGCTCGGGCAGGC
This sequence comes from uncultured Actinomycetota bacterium, assembly GCA_963826035.1. Taxonomy (GTDB): domain Bacteria; phylum Actinomycetota; class Actinomycetes; order Mycobacteriales; family Pseudonocardiaceae; genus Actinophytocola. Next base: position 1,260,218 of record CAWGVZ010000015.1, read on the forward strand.
GCTGCCGGGCCTGATCGGGGTGCTCGTCGCGGCGAACCTCGGGATCGCGGTCGTCGGGACGCTCGTCGCCGCGCTCGCGATCCAGACGCGGGCGCGCGATCTCATGGTCCCGCTGCTCGCGCTGCCGCTGCTCGTGCCCGTCGTCCTCGGCGCGTCGAGCGCGACCGCGCCGCTCTTCGCGGGGGGTGGCGCGGGGCCGCTGCCGGGCGACTGGCTGGCGCTGCTCGGCCTCTATGATCTGCTCTTCGCGCTGATCGCGTACGCGGTCTTCGACTTCCTGCTGGAGGACTGACCCATCGTCTACGGCAAGGGCCTGAAGGGCCTGTCCATCGCCACCGTCGTCGTGCTCACGACCGCGTTCGCGCTCGTGTTCTTCTACGCGCCGACGGACGCCGACCAGGGGATCATCCAGAAGATCTTCTACGTCCACGTGCCGATGGCGATCGTCGCGCTGTGCGGCTTCGTCGCCGGCGCGATCTTCGCGATCAAGCACCTGCGCACGGGCGACCGGCGCTGGGACATGCGCTCCTACGTGACGATCCACCTGTCGATCGTGCTCGCCGTCGGCGTGCTCGTGACGGGCTCGATCTGGGCGCGCGCGTCGTGGGGGCACTGGTTCGTCTGGGACGAGCCGATGCTCGTCGTCTTCCTCATCGTCTTCCTGCTGTACGCGACCTACCAGCCGCTGCGCTTCTCGATCGAGGATCCGGAGAAGCAGGCGCGCTACGCGTCGGTCTTCGCGATCACGGCGGGCGCGTTCGTCCCGCTGTGCTTCGGCGCGGTGCGCATGGCCGAGAACCTGACGCACCCGCAGGCCGGCACGATGACCACGAGCGGGCCCGGCAGCGTCACGCTGACGTTTCTCTTCTCGCTGGTAGGTATGTCCTTGCTGTTCGTCACGCTCTGCGTTACGAGATGGCCTCCAAGAACGCGACGTCCAAGCTGCGCTCACTGCGCCGCGCGCCTCGCGGGCGACGACGACTTCGCCCCCGCGACCGGCCGTAGCGCCGCTCCCCAGCTATGAGCGTCGTCATCGCCGCCACGGGCGACGGCTACGTCGCCGCGGCGTACCTGGCCTTCCTCTTCCTCGTCCTCTCGTACCTCGCGATCATGGCCGTCAAGCTCAGCCGCATCGAGCGCGAGGTCGTCGAGATCTCCGAGCTCGTCGAGTCGCGCTCGCGGCCGCCGAGCGCCGCCGCCGAGCGCGCGCCAAGGAGCCGGTCGCATGAGCGAGCTCATCACGCTCGGCATCTCGCACAAGACCGCGCCCGTGCAGCTGCGCGAGCGCCTCGCGCTGACCCAGCCCGCGATGCGCGGCTTCCTGCAGGAGGTCGTCGAGCATCCCGAGGTCGCACGAGGCCGTCGTCATCTCGACGTGCAACCGCACCGAGCTGTCGCTCGTCGTCGGCGACCCCGTGCTCGCCGAGAGCGGCGTGCTCGGCATGCTCGCCCAGCTCGCGCACGTGCGCCCGACCGAGCTCGCCGAGAAGATCTACTCGCCGCGCAACTGCGACGCCGCGCGGCAGCTGTTCCGCGTCTGCAGCGGCCTGGAGTCGATGATCGTCGGCGAGGCCGAGATCCAGGGCCAGGTCAAGCGCGCCTACGAGGAGGCGCTCGCCGCCGGCACGACCGGGCCGCTGACGAACCGCCTCTTCACCGCCGCGCTGCAGACCGGCAAGCGCGTGCGCTCGGAGACGTCGATCGGCCTCGGCCGCGCGTCGATCTCGTCGGTCGCGGTCGAGCTCGCGATGGACCGTGCTCGGCGAGAAGCCCGACCCGCACGTCGTCATCATCGGCGCCGGCGAGACGAGCGAGCTGACCGCGCGCGCGCTGGCCGCGCGCGGCGTGCGCACGATCTTCGTCGCCAACCGCCACGCCGATCGCGCGCGGGCGCTGGCCGAGCGCTTCAACGGCGGCGTCGTCGCGCTGGACGAGCTGCCCGCGCAGCTCGAGCGCGCGGACGTCGTCGTCGCGTCGACGGCCTCGCCGCACCCGATCCTCGGCGAGGAGGAGCTCGAGCTCGTCATGCGCGCCCGCGGCGGGCGGCCGCTGCTGCTCGTCGACATCGCCGTGCCGCGCGACATCGACGCCGGCCTGCGGCGACCTGCAGGGCGTGACGCTCTACGACATGGACGACCTGCAGGCGCGCGTCGCGCACACGATCTCGATCCGCGAGGCCGAGGCGCTGCGCGCCGAGGGGATCGTCGAGGAGGAGATCGCGCGCTTCGCGGAGTGGCTCGGGTCGCTTGCCGTGCAGCCGACGATCCGCGCGCTGCGCGAGTACGGCGACGCGATCGTCGAGCAGGTGCTGGCCGAGAACGCCGGCCGCTGGGAGGCGGTGTCCGAGCGCGACCGCGCGCGCGTCGAGGCCGTCGCGCGTTCGGTCATGAACCGCCTGCTGCACGAGCCGACGCTGCACCTTCGCACGCTCGGCGAGGGCCGCAGCCACGGCCGGCTGCAGATCATGCGCGAGCTGTTCGGGCTCGAGGGCGCGCCCGACGAGGCCGTGCCCGCGGACGAGCCCGTTGCCGAGCGCGGCAACGTGCGTCCGCTGCCCGCCGCGCCTCGCAGTGAGGATCGGCACCCGCGCGAGCCCGCTCGCGCTGGCGCAGGCGCGGACGGTCGCCGGCGCTCTTCGAGGACGCCGAGCTCGTCGCCGATCACGACGACCGGCGATCGCGCCCGGGCGTCGCGGGAGCTCCGGCGTGAGCGACAAGGAGCGCTGGGTCAAGGAGCTCGAGCTGGCGCTGCTCGCGGGCGAGATCGACCTCGCGGTGCACAGCGCGAAGGACGTGCCGAGCGAGCTGCCGGACGGGCTTGGAGCTCGTCGGCGCTCCGCCGCGCGGCGACCCGTTCGACGCGCTCGTGGGCGCGGCGTCGCTCGCCGCGCTGCCCGACGGCGCGCGGGTCGGGACCGCGAGCGCCGCGCCGCGCGGCCCAGCTGCGCGCGCTGCGCGAGGACCTCGACGTCGTCGAGCTGCGCGGCAACGTCGACACGCGCCTGCGCAAGCTCGCCGAGGGCGAGGTCGACGCGCTCGTGCTGGCCGCGGCCGGCCTGCACCGGCTCGGCCGCGAGTCGGAGATCGGCTGCGTCCTGGACGAGCTCGTGCCGTGCGCCGGGCAGGGCACGCTCGTGCTCGAGGGCCGCGCGGGCGACGAGGGTGCGCGCGCCGCGGCGCGCGCGGTCACCGACGCCGCGACCTGGGACGCGCTGCTGCGCCGAGCGCACGCTCGTCGCCGGCCTCGATGCGAGCTGCAACACCCCGCTCGGCGCGCACGCGACGATCGGCGCCGAGGGGATCGTCCTGCGGACGTTCGTCGGCCTGCCCGACGGCTCGGCGTGGCTGCGCGACGAGACGCCCGCCGGCCGCGACGCCCGCGCGAGGCCGGCGAGCTCGCCGCCGAGCGGCTGCTGAGCGCCGGCGCCGCCGACCTCCTGCGCCGCGCCGAGGAGCTCGCCCGATGCCGCGCGCGACGCGCATGACCGCGTACCTCGTCGGCGCCGGGCCCGGCGACAAGGGCCTCATGACCGCGCGGTCGCTCGAGCTCATCGCGCGCGCCGACGTCATCCTCTACGACAAGCTCATCCCCGACGGCGCGCTCGACGGCGCCCGCGCGGACGCCGAGCTCGTCGACGTCGGCAAGATCGGCGGGGCGCAGCAGGTCCCGCAGGAGACGACGAACGAGCTGCTGCTGCGCCACGCCCGCGCGGGCCGCGAGGTCGTGCGCCTGAAGGGCGGCGACCCGTTCGTCTTCGGCCGCGGCGGCGAGGAGGCGCAGCTGCTGCGCGCCGCCGGCCTGGACTTCGAGGTCGTGCCGGGCGTGACGGCGGGCGTCGCGGCGCCCGCGTACGCGGGGATCCCGGTCACGCAGCGCGGCGTCTCCGCGGCGGTCGCCTTCGTCACCGGCCACGAGGACCCGGCCAAGCCCGACACGCTCATCGACTGGCCGGCGCTCGCCGCGTTCCCCGGCACGCTCGTCTTCTACATGGGCGTGCGCAGCCTCGACCGCATCGCCGCGCAGCTCGTCGCCGGCGGCCGGCCGCCGAGCCAGCCCGTCGCGGTCGTGCAGCGCGGCACGTTCGCCGACCAGCGCACGGTCAGCGGCACGCTCGCCGACATCGCCGCGCGTCGCCGCCGAGGCGGGCGTGCAGGCGCCGGCGATCACGGTCGTCGGCGACGTCGCCGCGCTGCACGACGAGATCGCATGGTTCGGGGCCGGACCGTTGGCCGGCCGCAGCGTCGCGGTGACCCGCGCGCGCGCCCAGGCGAGCCCGCTCGCGGCGCGGCTGCGCGCGCTCGGCGCGAGCGTCGTCGAGGCGCCCGCGATCCGCATCGAGCCGCTCGACGCGACGCTGCCCGACCTCGCCGGCTTCGACCTGCTCTGCGTCACGAGCCCCAACGGCGCGCGCCGGCTGCTCGAGCTCTGCCGCGACGCGCGCGACCTGCGCGGGCCCCGCGATCGCCGCGATCGGCCCGGGCACCGCCGACGCGCTGCGCGCGGGCGGCATCGAGGCCGACGTCGTGCCCGCGCGCGCCGTCGCCGAGTCGCTCGTCGAGGCGCTCGCCGACCGGCCCGTGCGCCGCGCGCTCATCGCCCGCGCCGAGCAGGCGCGCGACGTCCTGCCCGACGCGCTGCGCGAGCGCGGCGCCGAGGTCGAGATCCTCGCCGCTGTACGCGACGGTCGCCGAGCCGCTGGACGACGACGCCCGCGCCGCCGCGCTCGGCGCCGACTACGTGACGTTCACCTCGGCCTCGGCGGTGCGCTTCTTCGTCGAGGCCGCGGGCCGGCCGGACGGTCCGCGGATCGTCTCGATCGGCCCGATCACGAGCGACGCGCTGCGCGAGCACGGCCTCGAGCCGCGACGTCGAGGCGACCGAGCACACGCCCGACGGCCTCGTCGCGGCGCTGCTCGAAGCCGCCGCGCGCGACGCTGAAGCCTGCACGCCGACGGCTAGCCGGTCGGGCCGCACGGTGAGCGTCTGGTGCATCGTCACCGGGTGCAGGTAGCAGAAGAGGTTGTAGCGTGCCGGGCACGGCGAAGCGCTGCGCGTAGACCGCGCCCTGGCGCATGAGCGGCCCGTCGACGGCGCGCGGCCCGTTGGCGAGGAACACGACGTGGCGCTCGTCGTCGAGCGAGCGCCAGGTGACGCGTGCCGCCGAGCGCGATCGAGAGGTTCGGCGGGCCGAACAGCGAGCTGCGCGAGGTCGACGAGTCGCGCGTGCCTGCGCGAGCGACGCTCGGCCCCGCCGCGCGCGCGATCTCGGTCGGGCGGCCGCGCTGGCGTCCAGGCCGGTGAGCGGGATCTGCGCCGGCGCCACCCTCTCGCGCCCGAGCCGTCGCGACCAGTGGATGCTGCCGGTCGGAGGGCAGCGGTTCGCAGCCGGCCGGCACGCTCTCGTCGGGCGCGACGTAGACGTGCGTGATCGCCATCACGGCCGGGTGCGCGATCTGCGCGTCGTAGCGCCCGGTGACCGTCAGCGGCTCGCCTCGGCGCACGGGGATCCCGCGCGCCGAGAGGAAGTAGCCGGTCGCGATCGGTCCCGGCTCGTGCAGCCGCGGTCGCACGCGGTAGACGGGATCGTCGGGCATTGCCGTAGCGCGGGCGGTGGTCGATGAGCGTGCGATCGCCGCAGCGCGGCTGGCTGACGATCGAGGTCCTTCGCGCTGCCGTGCAGGTGCGCCCCGGCGGCGACGATCCGCCCGCTGATCGGGCATCGGCCACTGCGCCGAGCGCACGTCGGTCGAGCCGGGCGCGCCGCCGCCGTCGACGGTGTAGCTCGAGCGCGGGTCGCAGCCGCTGGCGCGCAGCCACAGCGGCAGGACGGGCGTCAGCCGCTTCGACGGTCTCGATCGTCACGCGGTACTCGAGCCAGACCCGCGTCGGCTCGAGGCGGTGGCTCATGAGCATCGTGATCATCCGCCAGCGGTCGCGCGCCTCGACGCGATAGCCGTAGCCGGGCGGCAGCAGCAGCCGCTGGCGCTCCTCGCCGGTGCCGTAGAACGGCTCGCCATCGCGCCCCGGGCACGTGGTCTGCTTTCGCGGCGCTGCCGGCGAAGCCGTCGTTGACGAAGACGACGTGGTGCAGCATCACGTGCCCCAGCGGGATCCGCTTGCCCTTGCGGTCGACGAGCCGCGCGTTCATCCGCACGACGTAGCCCGACTGCTGCGGCGTCTGCGACGCGGGGCTCGGGGAAGACGCGTCCGGTAGCCGCCGAGCTCGACGGGGCCGTAGCGCAGGGCGTACGTCTCGCTCGGCGGCGGGCGCCGCGGCGGGCGACGAGCAGGCAGGCGAGCACGGCGACGAGCCATCCGGCTAGGCGGCGAAGCGGCGCGGGGATGTGCGTCGGTCGGCGGCGAGATGATGCGCGAGGCTACTCCCCGGCCGCTTGCCGTCCGGCGTCCGATCGTGGTGTGCACGCTCTGCGCGTCTAGACTCGGCCGCCGATGGCCGTGGTGACGTTCCTCTCGGACTACGGGCTCGAGGACGAGTTCGTCGGCGTCTGCCACGGGGTGATCGCGCGGATCGCGCCGGACGTGCGGGTCATCGACATCACGCACGGGATCGCGCGCCACGAGGTGCGCTCGGGCGCGCTCGTGCTGCGGCGCGCGCTGCGCGTACATGCCCGCGGGCGTGCACCTCGCGGTCGTCGATCCCGGCGTCGGCTCCGCAGCGGCGGGCGGTCGCGCTGCGCTGCGCCGACGAGGGGCGCGCTGCTCGTCGGGCCCGACAACGGGCTGCTGATGCTCGCCGCGCGAGCGCTTCGGCGGCGTGGCCGAGGCCGTCGACATCGGCGCTTCGCCGTTCGCGCTCGCGCCGTCTCGGCGAGCTTCCACGGCCGCGACCTGTTCGCCCCGGTCGCCGCGCAGCTCGCCGCTCGGCGCGCCGCTCGCCGCGGCCGGCAGCCGCTGGACCCGGCCGGGCTCGTCGGCGCTCGAGCTCCCGCGCGCCGAGGTCGCGAGGCGGGGCCTGCTCGCGCACGTCCTGCACGCCGACGGCTTCGGCAACGTCATGCTCGACGCCGAGCGGGCGGACCTCGACGGCATGCGGCCTGCGCCGCGGCGACGCCGTCATCGTCAACGGCGTGCGCGCCGCGTACACGGACGACGTTCGCCGACGTCCCGCCCGGCGGGCTGCTGCTCTACGAGGACAGCTACGGCGTGCCGTCGCTCGCGATCAACCGCGGCTCGGCGCTCGACGCGCTCGGCCTGGCGATCGACGATCGCGTCGCAGATCGCGCTCGGCGCGCTCGCGCCTGACCGGTGCGCGCGCCGGAGCCGGCGGACCGCTCGGCCCACGCCGCGCGCCGCTCGGGACGCCGCGGCTGCACCTGCGCACGACCGACTCGACGAGCGACCGCGCGCGCGCGCTCGCGGTCGCGGGCGCGCCGCACGGCACGCTCGTCACCGCCGGCGAGCAGCTCGCCGGGCGCGGGCGCCAGGGCCGCACGCTGGAGCGCGCCGCCGGGCGCGGGCGCTGCTCATGTCGCTCGTGCTGCGCGACGCGCCGGCGCTGCTCGCGCTGCGCGAGCGCGCGTCGCGGTGGCGGACGTCGTCGGCGACGGCGCGACGATCAAGTGGCCCAACGACGTGCTGCGTCGACGGCCGCAAGGTCGCCGGGATCCTCGCCGAGGGGCGCCCGCAGGAGGGCTGGGTCGTGCTCGGGATCGGCGATCAACGTCGCGGTGCGCGCGGAGGACCTGCCGCCCGAGCTCGCCGGCCGCGCCGGCGGGCTCGGCCTCGAGCCGGCCGACGTCGAGCCGATGCTGGCGGCGCTGCTGGCCGCGCTCGAGCGACGCCTCGCGCAGGACCCGGCGACGATCCTCGCCGCCTACCGCGCGCGCGACGCGCTGCTCGGCCGCGAGGTGCGCTGGCAGCACGGGCACGGCGTCGCGGCCGGCATCGACGACGACGGGCCGGCTGCTCGTCGACCGCGCGGACGGCGAGCGCGTCGCGCTCGACGCCGGCGAGGTCCACCTCGCCCCGACGCGATCTCTCGCACATCTGACCGCTCGACACCCGGCGGTCTAGCCTCGGGCCGATGTCGCGCCGGCCGCTCGTCCTGCTCGGGCTCGCCGCGGCAGCGCCGTCGGCGCGGTCGCGGTCTGGTTCGCCGCGTTGCACATGCCGGGCGGCGCGCGCCTCGACGAGCGCGCGCTGCAGACGTTCACCGGCGTCGCCCGCCCGCCGCTGACGCCGCGGATCCTCGGCGTCGCGGCGCTCGCCGACCCGCTGCCGTTCCTGGTCGCGGCGGCCGGCGCTGGTCGCGATCGCGCTGCGTCCGCCGGCGCTGGCTGATGGCCGCGGTCGTGCCCGCGATCCTGCTGGCGGCGAACGTCGTCACGCAGCAGCTCAAGCCGGCGCTCGCCGACCTGCGGATCGTCGACCTGCGCGGCGACGACGCCATGTACCTCGGGCTCGTGGCCGAGCGGCCACTCGACCGCGGCGATGTCGCTCGCGCTGTGCCTCGTGCTCGTCGTCGGCCCGCGGCTGCGCCCGCTCGCGGCGCTCGCTCGGCGCCGGGCTACGCGATCGCGGTCGGCTACTCGCTCGTCGTGCTCGGCTTCCACCTCCCGAGCGACGTGCTCGGCGGCTTCCTCGTCGCCGCGACGTTCACGCTGCTCGGGGCGGCGGCGCTGGCGGCGCCGAGGCGCGCTGGCCGCGCGCGTCGCGCCGACGCCGGCGGCGGCCGCCCGCCGCGCGGTCCTGTCCGCGCCCGCGCTCGCGCTGCTCGCGCCGTCGGCTGCGGTCGCCGCGGCGTCGCGCTCGCCGTCGTCGCGCCGGACGACGACGCTCGACGTCGCTCGAGCACCCGATCGCGCTGCTCGCGGCGATCGGGATCGCCGCGCTCGGCGTCGCGCTGACGACGGGCCTCGCGCGCGTGCTGCGTCGCTGAGCGCCGCGAGCCTGCGCAGCTGCGATCGGCTGGCGGGCTCGGCGCGTCGTCGCCGCCGACGCGCGAGGCGGAACGTCAGGCCGCGGACTCGACGCCGTCGTCGAGCGGCTTCGGCTCGTCGGCGGCGTCGGCGGCCGTCGCCGCGGCGCGCCGGCGGCGCGCGGCGCGCTTCGGCTTGGCCGTCCGTCGCGGCCTTCGTCGCGGGCGCGCTTGGCGGCGGCGCCGCGGCTTCGGCGCGTCGCCTTGGCGCGGCCGCGGGCTTCGGCCGCGGCGGCGCCGTCGGCGCGCGGCCTTCGGCGCGGCGCAGCCGGCTTCGGGCGCGGCGCGGGCCTCGCGGCGCCGGCCGCGGGCGTCGCGGCCGTGCGCGCGCGTGCGTGGCTTGGGCTGCGGCGGCGGCCGTCGCCTCCGCGGCTCGGCCGCCGCCGCGGCTTCGGCGCGCGGCGCGGGCTTGGGCGCGGCTGGCGGCCGTCGGCGGCGGCGTCGTCCGCCGCGGCGGGCTTCGCGCGCGCGCGGGGCTTCGGCCGCGGCGTCGGCGCTGCGTCGCCGCGCGGCGGCCTTCGGCGCGGCGCGGCTTCGGCGCGGGGCGCGTCGGCGCGGCGCTTGCCGGCGCGGCGGCGGCTTCGCGCGGCGCGCGGCTTCGGCGCGCGGTCGCCGTCGGCGGCGCGCCGTGCGCGTCGGCTCTGGGCTTCGGCGGCGGCGGCTCGCCGGCTGCGCGGCGCTCGCGCGGCCGTCGCGGCGGCGCGGCGCGAGCGCGGCTCGGGCTGCGTCGAGACGCGTCCGGCGGCGCTCGGCGTCGCGCGGCCGGTGCGGCGTCGACGGCCGCGCTCGGCGTCGGACTTCGGCGGCCGCGGACCGCCGCGCCGCGACGTGCGCGACCGCGCGCGTCCGCCGTCGGGCTCGCCTCGCGGCCCTGTCGGCCCGCGAGCGGCGGCCAGCGCGGCGGCCGCGCCGGCGATCGCCTCGACGGCGCGGGCCTCGTCCGCCGGGCTCGTCGGCTGCCGCGAGCGTCGCCGGCGGCGTGCCGCGTCCGCGACGCCGCGGTCGCGGCGCTGCTCGGCGGCCGCCGCCGTCGCGCGCCGCGGCCGCGCCGTTGCGCGAGCGCCGGCTGCGATCCGCGCGCCGCTGCGCCGACTCGGCTGCCGCGTCGGCGCGCCGTGCCGCCGGCCGCGGCCGCGGCGGCAGCCGCGCGGCGCGGCCGTTGCGCGACCGCGAGCGGCGCGAGCGATCGCGCTGCCGGCGACGAGCCGTCCGGCGAGGCCGCGCCGATCGTGCCCCGAGCGCGGCGCCTCGCCCGCGGCCTGGGCCGCGAGCGTGCTCTCGCCGACCTCGCCGGCGCCCTTCTTGCGCCGCCGGCGCGAGCCGCGCCGGCCGCGCGACTTGGGGAAGTTGCGCAGCAGCTCGCGCGACAGCGCGCTCGGCTTGCGGGCCAGCCGCGTGCGCGCGCCGCGCAGGATCTCCTCGCCCTCGGGCGAGTGCGCGATCGCCGCCGCGAGCAGCGCCGCCGACAGCCGCCGGTCCTGCTTGCGCGCCGCGTGCACGAGCCGGCGCGCGTTGCGCGCGTGCGCCGCGCCCGACGAGTTCACCAGCAGCCCCAAGCAGCCGCTTCGTCTCCGGCCAGCGCTGCACGGCGTACTCCTCGTGCACGTCGCGCGTGTAGGACGCCAGCCGCCAGATCCACGCGTTCGCCTGGTCGCGGCGGCCGATGCGCTTCTCGGCGAGCGCCAGCAGCATGACCTTCGTGCCCTCGCGGCGCTCCTCGCGCGTCCAGCCGCCGATCTCGTCGATCGCCGTGTCGAACGCCTCGCCGTCGCGCGACGCCGCGATCTCCTGCAGCGCGCGCACGCGCAGCTGCGGGTTCTTGTTGCGCTGCACGGCGGTCAGCAGGAAGGCCCGCTTGATCGCGCCCTCGCGATCGAAGTGCAGCATCGCCCGCGCCCGCCGCCAGCCCGACGGCGCGACGCGCGCGCCGGCCAGCGCGGCCCACTGGATCTGCTCGCCGTAGGGCAGGTGCTCGACGGCGATCCGCCACAGCTCGCGCTCGAAGACCTCGATCCGGCGCTCCTCGTCGGACGTCACCGGCAGCACGCGGCGCTCGACGCGCAGCCGCCGGCCGCGGCCGCGGCGCACCGGCCCGACGACGATCGCGCCGCCGCGGTAGACGTCGCGATCGAGCAGCGAGTGCAGCGTCACGACGGGGTCGTCGTTCTTCGTGTCCGGCGAGACGAAGTCGACGACGATGCCGGCCTCCTTGCCCGGGTTGCGGCGCGTCACGCGGCCGACGCGCTGCTGGTAGATGCGCTTGGACGCCGTCGGCGCGAGGTGCATGCAGACCGTCGCGCGCGGCGAGTTCCAGCCCTCGGCGAGCAGCTGGGCGTTGACGAGCACGTCGATCTCGCCGCGCTCGTAGCGCGCGAGGATCTCCGCGAGCTCGCGCTTGCGCGTCTCGCCGGAGACCGCCATCGCCTTGACGCCCTGCTCGCGGAACGCCTCCGCGAGGTTGTAGGCGTGCTTGACGCCGGCGGCGTAGATGACGCCCGGGACGCCGTTGAAGCGCGTCTTGTAGAGGTCGGCGGCGGCGAAGTTGAACGGCGCCTGGTCGAGCAGCTCGGCGAGCATCTCCTGGTCGAACTCGACGTCGACCTCGCCGCGGCGCAGCGGCACCTTGGCGATCGTGCTGGACGCCGGGACCGGGCGGGATGCGCACGCAGCGCAGCGGCGAGATGACGCCGCGGCGCGCGGCCTGCGCGAGGTCGAAGCGCGAGGTCTGCGTCGGGAAGAGGTCGGTGACGTGGCGGGCGATCAGCGCGCCGGTCGCGGTCATGCCGATGAAGATCGGGCCGGTCCAGGCGCGGATCGCGGCGCTCGTCTTCTCGCCCAGCGCCGTGTGGGCCTCGTCGCAGATGACGATCGAGTAGGCCTCGGAGATCTTGCCGGCGTTGCGCACGAACCACTGGTAGGTCTCGACGGTGACCGGGCCGTTGGCGTTGTCCTGGCCCTGCAGCAGCGCGGGCGTGATGCGCTTGGCGTAGCCGCGGTCCTTGAGCTCGCCGTGGAACTGGTCGACGAGGTTGCGGCGGTGGGTGAGGATCAGGATGCCGCCGGTGCGCGACGCGTCGACGAAGCCCATCGCCGCGACGGTCTTGCCGGCGCCGGTCGCGTGCTCGAACCAGAAGCGCTTGTGGGCGTTGGGATCGTCGGGCGCCTCCTCGAGCTGGTCCTCGTCGAACGGCCCCTCCGGCGCGTCCTCGTCGGACTCCTCCTCGGGCTCGTCCTCGTCGTCCTCGTCGTCGCCGATGTCGATCTCGATGTCGAGCGGCGTGAGGTCCTCGGGCTCGTCGTCGTCGTCATCGTCGTCGTCGCCGTCGGCTCCTCGTCCGTCCTCGACGATCGCCTGCCGCAGGCTCGTCGTCGTCGTAGTCCTCGGGCTCGTCGTCGACGGCGAGCACCGGCGCGGCGTACGCGACGGGCGGCGTGCCGCCGTTGCGCTGCGCCTCGGCGAGCAGCGCCGTCAGCGTGCCCGACAGGGCGTCGACCTGGTGCGGGTTCAGCGACGTGCCGTCGGCGAGCTTGGGCTCGTCGTCGGACAGCACGCGCTCGAGGCCGAGCATGAGCGAGTAGCGCCGGCGCCATTCCGGCGAGGGGATCTTCGCGCCGGCGTCGATCTCCAGCAGCGCGGCGTCGAGCGCGCGACGGCGCGCGCTGCCGCGACCGAGCGCGTCCTCGGTCGTCTCGCCCGCGTGCACGAATGCCTCGCGGGTGAACGCTTCGGCCCGCGTGATGTCGCTGGGATTGGGAACGGACGTGGCCACAGCGGCCACTGGCGTGGGATCAGCCAAGATCGGCTTCCTGCTCGAACGTGAGGCGGATCGCGCACAACGTCCGTCGCGATCCGGGGACGCCGGGACTGGCCCGGTCGATGCGGTGAGGCGTCTCGACAGAGACGGGTCCTTACCCGCGTACCGCGGAGCATAGCGAACAGTTCGGCGGTGCAGCCGGCGAAAGGCGCGTCGTCTGCCACGCTGTCGGCCATGCGCAAGGCCGTGCATCGCGCTCTGCACGCTCGCGCTGGCGGCGGCGATCGTCGTCGGGGTCGCGCCAGGCGCGCGACAGCGCCGGCGCGAGCCGCGGCCGCGCCGCTGACGCTCGCGCAGGTCTCCAAGCCGATCGCCGGCGCGCCGCCGCGAGCTCGCCGCGCTGCGCAGCCGCGTCAACGAGCTCGCACGGCGGCGGCCGCAAGGCCTTCGACGCGCAGGTGCGCGCGCTGCGCGGTCACCCGATCGTCGTGAACATGTGGGCGTCGTGGTGCGACCCGTGCCGCCGCGAGCTGCCGCTGTTCCAGCGCCAGGCGCTCAAGCGCGGCGCGCGCGTCGCGTTCCTCGGCGTCAACGTCACCGACGACCGCGACAAGGCCGTCGAGCTGCTCGCGCGCGTGCCGATGCCCTACCCGTCGTTCGAGGACCCGCGCTCGAACATCGCCACCGGCCGCTTCCAGCGCGCGGGTATTCCCGACGACCGCGTTCTTCGATGCGCGCGGCCGGCTCACGCGTCACCAGGGCGAGTTCCCGAGCGAGGCGAAGCTCGCCGCCGCCATCGAGCGCTACGCCCTGCGATCGACCGACGATGGCCGAGATCCGCATCGACCCGCTGTCCGGCCTGCGCGCGATCGTCGCGCGGTGGCGCGCGCACCTTCACCGTCGCGCCGACCCGATCGCCTCGGCGGAGGAACCGTCCGCCGAGCCGCTCCTGGCGCCCCGACGCGCCGGACCCGCCGCCGCAGGACAACCCCGACCTCTTCGCGCGCGCTGGCGGCCCGCGGCAGCCACGAGGTCATCGTCACACGCCGAGCAGCCGGTCGCGCTCGCTCGCCGAGCTGGCGGTCGAGCAGGTGCAGGCCGCCGTCGAGGTCTGGCGCGAGCGGATGCGGGCGCACGCCGGCGTCGCGTACGTGCACCTGAGCGTCGACGAGCGACCCGGGCGTGCGCTCGCAAGCTCACCTCTACGCGCTGGACTTCGTCCCCGCGGCGGTCGCCCGCGAGCGCGAGCGCTTCAGCGCGTACGCGGTCCGGACGATGGGCGCCAACCTGCTCGAGGACCTCGTCGCCGACGAGGTCCGCCGCCGCGAGCGGATCGTCGCGATCGACGACGAGGCCGTGCTGCTGTGCCCGTACGCCTCGCGGCACCCGTACCAGCTGATGCTCGCCCCGCGCCGCCGGCGCGACCGCTTCGAGGACGACGGCCCCACTGGCGCCGCGCTCCTGCATCGCGCCTTGCGCCTGCTGCGAGCGCGCTTCGGCGCGAGCCCGCCGCTGAGCGTCTGGGTGCGCACCGCGCCGCGCGGCGCCGAGCGCTTCTGCTGGCGCATCGACGTCGCCCCGCGCCTCGTCGAGCCGGGCGGCCTCGAGCTCGGCACCGGACTCGCGCACAACCCCGTCGCGCCCGAGCAGGCCGCCGCGCGAACTGCGCGAGCTGACAGCTAGCGGCCGGCGAGCCTCTCGCCGCGGCCGGTAAGCCGGTCCGCGACGCCAGGACATACGATCGCGCCCATGGCACGAATCGGACTTCTCACGGGCGGCGGAGACTGCCCCGGACTCAACCCCGTCATCCGCGGCATCGTTCGCAAGGGGATCGACACCTACGGCCACGAGCTGTACGGCTTCAGGCGTGGCTGGAAGGGCGTGCTCGAGAACGACGCGATCCAGCTGACGCGCGAGAACACGAGCGGCATCCTGCATCGCGGCGGGACGATCCTCGGCACCTCGCGCACGAACGTCTACAAGACCGAGAACGGCGAGGAGCGCGTCCTCGCGACGCTGCGCGAGCGCGGCATCGACGTGCTGATCCCGATCGGCGGCGACGACACGCTCGGCGTCGCGCGCAAGCTCTTCGCGGCGGGCTTTCCGACCGTCGGCGTGCCGAAGACGATCGACAACGACCTCGACGCGACGGACTTCACGTTCGGCTTTCAGACCGCCGTGCAGATCGCGACGGAGGCGATCGACCGCCTGCACTCGACCGCGGAGTCGCACGACCGCGTGATCGTCTGCGAGGTCATGGGCCGCGACGCGGGCTGGATCGCGTGCTACGCCGGCCTCGCCGGCGGCGCCGACGTCATCCTCGTGCCCGAGCGCCCGTTCGACATCGAGGACGTCTGCAACCACCTCACCCATCGCCACGAGACGACGGGCAAGAACTTCTCGATCGTCGTCGTCGCCGAGGGCGCGACGCGCGCCGACGGCGGCGACGCGGCCACGGCCGCCGACACGGTCGACTCGTTCGGCCACGCCCGCCTGGGCGGGATCGCCTTCGAGCTCGAGAAGGAGATCGAGGAGCGCACGGGCTTCGAGAGCCGCGCGACGGTCCTCGGCCACATCCAGCGCGGTGGCGCGCCGGTCGCGTTCGACCGCGTACTCGGCTCGCGCTTCGGCGTCGCCGCGATCGACGCGGCGTCCAGCGAGCAGTACGGCATGATGACCGCGCTCAAGGGCACGTCGATCGAGATGGTCCCGCTCGAGGAGGCGCTGAAGGAGCCGAAGCTGCTCGACCCCGAGCTCTACGCGACCGCCGAGGTCTTCTTCGGCTGAGCCGGACGCTCGTGCGCGCGCTCGTCCAACGGGTCACACGCGCCGCCGTGCGCGTCGACGGCGACGTCGTCGCGCAGATCGGGCCGGGGCTGCTCGTCCTGCTTGGCGTGACGCACGACGACACCGGCGCGCAGGCCGACCGCCTCGCAGGCAAGGTCCGCGCGCTGCGAATCTTCCCCGACGGGCAAGGTCGCATGAACGAGCCGCTGGGTGAGCGCGATGTCATCGTCGTCAGTCAGTTCACGCTCTACGGCGACACCCGCAAGGGCAACCGCCCGTCGTACGTCGCGGCCGCGCCCGGCGAGGTCGCCGAGCCGCTCTACGAGCGCTTCCGCGCGCGCCTGAACGCACAGGGCGGCGTCTTCGGCGCGCACATGGAGGTCGAGCTCGTCAACGACGGCCCGGTCACCCTGCTGCTCGAGGTGTAGACCGCTCGCCATAGACTCCGGCCCCATGCCGCCCGATCCGAATCCCGTCTGCCGCTTCGTCGCCGAGCCGCCGCAAGAGCCGCTTCCCGAGGGCCGCTGGGCCGCGACCCTGACCCGCCACTTCCTCGGCGCCTGCGACGCGCTCGACGAGGAGGAGGAAGGCCTCGGCGAGCCCGGTGACGTCGCCTTCCACCCCGACCGCACGTGGCACGGGCGCACGTACGTCCCGGCCACGACGCACACGACGACGGGCTACGAGCTGTTCGGCTACGTGTCGTTCCGGCCCGGCGGGGAGGAGCGCGAGCCGGGCGAGTTCTCCGCCGTCGCGGACTTCACCTCCGAGACCGCCGCCGAGAACCCCGACTGGCAGCTCGACCTCTGCGAGGAGGTCGTCGCGGAGTGGCGCGGCGAGGACGGCGAGGGCGCGGACATGACGCTCGTCTGGGGGCGCCCGCTCGTCGAGGGCGGCGCGATCGTCACCGCCGAGCTCGGCGACCTCACCGTCGACCAGTGCCCGCTCGTCGACGACCGCTTCACGTTGCTCGCGCCCGACGGCTACCGCGGCGACACGCTCGTCTGCAAGCTCTACGACACCAGCGGAGCGGAGATCGCGCAGGAGTCGCTCTACGAGGACGACGGCGAAGACGACGAGGAGTAGATGGAGCTCGAGGAGGCCATCCGGACGCGGCGCACGCACAAGGCGTACGCCCCCGAGCCCGTCGACCGCGAGACGCTCGACGAGCTCTTCGATCTGGCGCGCTGGGCGCCCAACCACAAGCTCACGAACCCCTGGCGCTTCCGCGTCCTCGGCCCGAACGCGCTCGAGCGCCTGAAGGCGGCCGCCGACGATCCGATGGCCGCGGCGAAGCTCAACCGCGCGCCGACGCTCGTCGTCGTCTCCGCGGTGCAGACCGGCGACCCGATCGTCGACGAGGAGGACGTCTGCGCGACGGCGGCGGCCGTGTACGCCGTGCTGCTCGCGGCGCACGCCCGTGGCCTCGCCGGCTACTGGCGCACCCCCGCGATCATCCGCACGCCGGGCGGTCGCGAGGCCGTGGGCGTCCCCGACGGCGAGCGCGTGCTCGGCCTGCTGCACCTCGGGCACCCGCGCCAGGAGCCCAGGCCGCCCGAGCGCGCACCGCTGCAAGACATCCTCGAATACCTCGACTGACGCCGAGCGCCGCCGGTCGGTAGCGCCTCGCCTTCGGCTGCGACGCGGCGTAAGGTCATGGCGGTGAGCACAGCGGCGCCGGAGTTGCGACCTGGGCCCGGCGACCCGCTCGCGGTCGCCGTCCTGACAGGCGCGGGCGGCGACATCGCTGCCCGGTCGCCACTGCAGCTCTTCTGGCGGCGCTTTCGCCGCGACCGCGTCGCCGTCGCCGCGCTGGCGATCATCGCGCTGCTGATCGTCGTCGCGATCGCCGCGCCGCTCGTCGTCAAGCTCGCCGGGGTGCCGGGACCCAACGTCCAGAACTCCGCGACGCTCGACCCGATGTTCGGCAACCCCACCGGCCCCAGCGGCGACCACCCGCTCGGCGTCGACGACCTCGGCCGCGACATCTTCGCGCGCGTCGTCTACGGAGCGCGCGTATCGCTCGAGGTGGCCCTCCTCGCGACGCTGCTCTCGATGCTCATCGGCGTCGCGGTCGGGATGATCGCGGGCTACTACCGCGGCTGGCAGGACGCGGTGCTGTCGCGGGTCATCGACGTCGTGCTGGCGTTTCCGATCCTCCTGCTCGCGGTCGGCATCGCGTCGGCGTGCTCGCTTGGCAACGGCTGCCTCGGAGGGACGATCAAGCCCGGCCTGAGCGTCGTGATCCTCGTGATCGTGGTCGTCAACTGGACGTACATCGCGCGGATCATCCGCGGGCAGGTGCTGTCGCTGCGCGAGAAGGAGTTCGTCGAGGCCGCCCGCTCGCTGGGCGCCTCGGACCGTCGGATCCTCACGCGCGACGTGCTCCCCAACCTCGTCGCCCCGATCGTCGTCTACAGCACGCTCCTGATCCCGCAGAACATCCTGCTCGAGGCGGCGCTGTCGTTCCTCGGGGTGGGCGTGCAGTCGCCCGACGCGTCCTGGGGCGCGATGATCGCGAAGGCGATCCCGACCTTCGACTCCGCGTGGTGGTTCATGGCCTTCCCCGGCATGGCGCTGCTCTTGACCGTGCTGGCCTTCAACCTGCTCGGCGACGGATTGCAGGACGCTCTCGACCCGAGGGCGAACAGATGAACGCAACAGCTCCGAGCGCGCAGCTCTCCCCGGGGCGCGCGCTCGCCACTGAAGGAAAGGATCGGCATGCATAGGTTCAGCGGCGCTCTGGCGCTCATCTGCTGCGCGGCGCTCGTCGCGTCGGGCTGCGGCGGAGACGACAACGACTCAAACGGCGGCTCCGGCGGCGGTGCCGACTTCACCGACACCACCGGCAAGCGCGGCGGGCATCTCGACGTGCTGTCGATCGACGACATCACGAGCCTCGATCCCGGCTACTGGTACTACGCCTACGACTACCAGGCGCTGCACCACCCGACCCAGCGCTCGCTGTACGGCTGGAAGCCCAACGACACGAAGCCCTCGCCGGACCTCGCCGCCGCGCTGCCGACGACCTCGGCGGATGGCAAGACCGTCACGATCAAGATCAAGCCCGACATCAAGTACAGCCCCCCGCTGGCCGACCGCGCCGTCACGAGCGCGGACGTCAAGTACGCGCTCGAGCGCTCGTTTTTGCCCTCCGTTCAGAACCAGTACTCCGCCGTCTACTACAGCCAGATCTCGGGGGCGAACGCCTACAAGAGCGGCAAGGCGAAGGAGATCACCGGCCTCGAGACGCCCGACGACACGACGCTCGTGATCAAGCTCTCAAAGCCGGTCGGCGTCATCTCCAACGGCCAGTCGCTGTCGCTGCCGGCCTCGGTCCCCGTCCCGAAGGACTACGCGCAGAAGTACGACAAGGCCGAGATCTCGACCTACGGCAAGCACCAGGTCTTCACCGGGCCGTACATGATCTCCAACGACGGCAAGGGGAACATCACCGGCTACAAGGCCGGCCGCAGGATCGACCTCGTGCGCAACCCGAGCTGGGACGCGAAGTCCGACTACCGCCCGGCGTACCTCGACACGATCTCGTTCCTCGGAGGCAACGACATCGACGTCGCGAGCCGCCGGATCCTCAGCGGCAAGAAGTCCGTCAGCGGCGACTACGCGGCGCCGCCGGTGAACGTCCTGCGCTCCGCGCTGGCCACGCGCAAGGACCAGGTGGCGATCATCGCCAGCCAGGGCATCCGCTTCATCGCGCTGAACACGACCGTCAAGCCGTTTGACAACGTCGAGGTCCGCCGCGCCGCGGCGGCCGTCATCGATCGCAACGCGCTGCGGCTCACGCGTGGCGGCGCGACGCTCGGCCCGATCGCGACGCACTACATCGCGCCCGGCGTCCCGGGCTTCGAGGAGGCGGGCGGCGAGGCCGGCACGTTCGACTTCATGAAGAACCCGGCGGGCGACTTGAAGCTCGCGCAGGAGTACATGAAGAAGGGCGGCTTCCCGAGCGGCAAGTACACCGGCCCGGAGCTGCTCATGGCCGGCGACAACCAGCCGCCGGCGTCGAACACCGGCGAGGCGGTCCAAAGCCAGCTGGAGAAGCTCGGCTTCAAGTTCAACTACCGCCAGGTCTCGCGGCCGACGACGTTCTCGAAGTTCTGCGGATCGCCGAAGGCGAACGTCGCGGTCTGCCCGAACGGCGGCTGGGGCAAGGACTTCTTCGACGCCCAGTCGCTGTTGGATCCGGTGTTCAACGGCAAGAACATCGTCCCCGTGGGCAACGTCAACTGGGCGGAGGTCAACGATCCCGAGCTCAACGCCGCGCTCGACATCGCCGTCGGCGAGACCGACCCCGAGAAGCGCGCGCAGGCCTACGGCGAGATCGACAACACGATCACGGAGAACGCCTACGTCATCCCGTGGCTGTGGGACAACCAGATCAACATCGCCTCCGAGGACGTCAAGGGCGTGCTGAACCGGTTCAACTCGTCGTGGGACATGTCGTTCACGTCGCTGAAGTGAGCCGTCACGTCTGAGCAGGCGCAGCAGCTCGCAACGCGGGGACCCCGGCCGCCGGCCGGGGTCCCCGCTGCGTGGCCGCGCTCATGACGCGCTACATCGTCCGCCGGTCGCTGTGGGTGGTCGTGCTGCTGTTCGCCGTCAGCCTGCTGACGTTCGTCGTCTTCTACCTGTTCCCCTCGGCGGACCCGGCGCTCCTGCGCGCCGGGCGCAGCCCGAGCCCCGAGCGCGTCGAGGCGATCCGCCAGCAGCTCGGTCTCGACCAGCCGTGGCCGGTGCAGTTCCTCGACTACATGAAGAACCTCGTCCTGCACTTCGACCTCGGCTTCAGCTTCCACAACGACGTCGCCATCAAGGACGCGATCTTCGAGCGCCTGCCGGCGACGATCTCGGTCGCGCTGGGCGCGCTCGTCCTGTGGCTCGTCGTCGGCATCGGGGTCGGGATCATCTCCGCGACGCGGCCCGGCAGCTGGCTTGACCGCCTTGCGATGGGCGGGGCGCTCGTCGCGATCTCCGCGCCGGTGTACTGGCTCGGCCTCGTGTCGCTGTATCTCTTCGCGAGCGACATCGGGGTGCTGAAGATCCTGCCGGGGCAGGGCAGCTACGTCCCGCTGACCGAGGATCCCGCCGGCTGGTTCGGCTCCCTGATCCTGCCCTGGATCGTGCTGGCGTCGGCGTACGCCGCGATCTACGCGCGCCTGCTGCGCTCGACGATGATCGAGACGCTCTCGCAGGACTACATCCGCACGGCGCGGGCGAAGGGGCTGCGCGAGCGGCGCGTCGTGATGCGCCACGGGTTGCGCGGCGCGATCACCCCGGTCGTGACCGCCGCCGGCCTGGACCTCGGGATCGTGCTCGGCGGGTCGATCCTCGTCGAGACCGTCTTCAACATCCCCGGCATCGGCCGCCAGGCGTTCGAGGCGATCGCGCAGGCCGACCTGCCGATGATCCAGGGCACGGTCCTCTTCGGCGCGCTGTTCATCGTCGTGGCGAACCTCGTCGTCGACATCCTCTACGCCTACCTCGACCCGAGGGTGCGCTACTGATGGCCTCGACCGACCCGCTGCTCGAGGTCTCCGACCTGCACGTCTCGTTCGCGACGGACGACGGGGTCGTCCGCGCCGTCGACGGCGTGAGCTACACGGTGGCGCCGGGCCGCACGCTCGGCATCGTCGGCGAGTCGGGCTCGGGCAAGACCGTCTCGAGCCTGTCGGTCATGGGTCTGACGCGCGCTCGCAACACGACGATCTCCGGCTCGATCCGCCTCGACGGGCGCGAGCTCGTCACGGCCTCCGACGACGAGCTGCGCCGGATCCGCGGCGACGACGTCGCGATGATCTTCCAGGACCCGCTGTCGTCGCTGCACCCGTTCTTTCGCATCGGCGACCAGCTCGTCGAGGCGGTGCAGGCGCATCGCGACGTGAGCAAGGGCGAGGCGCTGGACCGCGCCGTCGAGCTGCTCGAGCTCGTCGGCATCCCGGAGGCGCGGCGGCGCGCCGCGGGCTTTCCGCACGAGCTGTCGGGCGGGATGCGCCAGCGGGTGATGATCGCGATGGCGCTCGTCAACGACCCGCGGCTGCTGATCGCCGACGAGCCGACGACCGCGCTCGACGTCACCGTCCAGGCGCAGATCCTGCAGCTCCTGGCCCGTCTGCAAGCCGAGCGCGGGATGGCGATCGTCATCATCACCCACGACCTCGGGATCGTCGCCGAGCTCGCCGACGAGGTCGCGGTCATGTACGCGGGGCAGATCGTCGAACGGGCCCCGACGGCGGCGATCTTCGCGGCTCCCGAGCACCCCTACACCTGGGGCCTGCTCGGCTCGATCCCGCGGCTGGAGCGCCCGCGCGGCGACGACCTCGTCACGATCTCCGGCCGCCCGCCGAGCCTCATCAACCCGCCGGGCGGCTGTCGCTTCCATCCGCGCTGCCCCTACGTGCGCGAGGCACACCGGCGCGTCGAGCCCGCGCTCGAGCCGGTCCCCGGCGACCCGCGCCACCTCGCGGCCTGCCTGCTTCCCAGCTCCACGCGGCGCACGCTGTGGCGGGCGCTCGAAGCGGGTGCGACGCCCGACGACGCCCGCCGCGCGGCCGGCGTGCCGGACGAGCCGGCCGCCGAGGCCGCGGCGGCCACGGAGCCCGCGCCGTGAGCGGCACGCCGCTCATCGAGGTCCGCGACCTCGTCAAGCACTTCCCGCTGCGGTCGGGGTTCGGCGGCCGGCGCGCCGGTGCAGTGCACGCCGTCGACGGCGTGTCGTTCGACGTCCTGGAGGGCGAGACGCTCGGGATCGTCGGGGAGTCGGGCTGCGGCAAGTCGACGACCGCGCGGTTGCTGTTGCGGCTGCTGGATCCGACGTCGGGCTCGATCGTGCTCAGCGGCCGCGAGATCGCGACGCTGTCGACCGCGGAGATGCGGCCGCTGCGGCGCGAGATGCAGATGATCTTCCAGGACCCGTACTCGTCGCTGAACCCGCGGCGGACGATCGGCTCGATCATCGGCGAGCCGTTTGCGATCCACGGCCTCGCGCCCGGCCGCGAGGAGCGCAAGCGGCGCGTGCAGGAGCTCATGGAGTCGGTCGGCCTGAACCCCGAGCACTACAACCGCTACCCGCACGAGTTCTCCGGCGGCCAGCGCCAGCGGATCGGCGTCGCGCGCGCGCTCGCCCTCGGCCCGAAGGTCGTCATCGCCGACGAGCCGGTGTCGGCGCTCGACGTCTCGATCCAGGCGCAGATCCTCAACCTGCTGCGCTCCCTGCAGCGCGAGCTCGGCCTGACGATGGTCTTCATCGCCCACGATCTGGCGGTCGTGCGCCACATGTGCGACCGGATCGCCGTGATGTACCTCGGCAAGATCGTCGAGCTCGCGACCGCCGACGAGCTGTACGCGCACCCGCGCCACCCGTACACGGCAGCCCTGATGTCGGCGGTGCCGGTCGCCGATCCGGTGCGAGCGAAGGCCCGCCGCGCGCAGGTCCTCGGGGGCGACCTGCCGTCGCCGACCAACCCGCCGGCCGGGTGTCGCTTCCACACGCGCTGCCCGAAGTTCGTCGAGGGGGAGTGCGACGTCCGCGAGCCCCCGCTCGAGGCCAAGCCCGGCGGCGGGCTCGCCGCCTGTCACTTTCCGCTGCTCGACGTATCCTCCGTCGCGGCGCGCTCGCCCCGATAGCTCAGCTGGACAGAGCGTCCCCCTCCTAAGGGGAAGGCCGCTGGTTCGAATCCAGCTCGGGGCATTGGAGACGCAACGGGTTCTGACCCTCGGGGAGGCCAGGAAGCGCTCGATTGCGTACTTCGGGTAGACCGATCGCCGACCGAACGTCGGCACCGGTGCCGGGCTTGTCGTCACGCGTCGAAGGGGATACCACCGCCATGCACATGCCACGAGAGCTGCCGGTCAGTACCGATTGGACGTGCGCGCGGTGCGAACGCGGGCCGGGGCACGTCGACGATCTCGAAGCGTTCGCGGCGGGCTACACGTCGAGCCGGCGCGAGTTGCACGGCAGCGAGCCGTTCACCGTCTGCGCGGCTTGCGTGCGGATCGAGGCGCACGAGCTGTATCGCGACGGCCTCGCGTACTGGACCGGTCTCGGTGCGGCGCACGCCGACGTCGTGGCCATGCTGACGCGACCGACCTGACCGCATCGCGCGCCGTTCGCGCGCCGTCGGTAGGTACTGGAAAGCGGTGTGAGCGGTCGTTAGGCTCCTCGCCATGAGCCGTCATGGAGGACCCGCCGTCAAGAACTCGGGGATCGCGCTCGCTGCCGCCCTCGCCGCCCTCGCGGTGGTCCCCGCCGCCGCCCTCGCGCAGGTGCCGGCGCCCGTCCTCGGCACCGGCCAGCCCGGCGCCATCCCGGGCCAGTACATCGTCGTCATGAAGGGCGCCGCCAGCGAGGCGGCCAAGGAGCGCACGAAGGGACGGGTGCGCGCTCGCGGCGGTCGCGTCAATCGCAACTACGACCGCGTGCTCAAGGGCTATGCGGCATCGCTGCCTGCCGCGGCGCTCGCCGACGTCCGCACCGATCCCGACGTCGCGTACGTCGAGGCCGACCAGACGGTGACCGCGTCGACGACCCAGACCGGCGCGACGTGGGGCCTTGACCGCATCGATCAGGCGAGCCTGCCGCTCAACGGGACCTACACGTACACCCCCACGGGCGCCGGGGTGAAGGCGTACATCATCGACACGGGCATGCGCCTGACTCACAGCCAGTACACCGGTCGCGCGACCTCCGGCTACGACGCGGTCGACGGCGGCTCGGCGGACGACTGCAACGGGCACGGCACGCACGTCGCCGGGACGGTCGGCGGGTCGACCTACGGCGTCGCCAAGGGCGTCTCGCTCGTCGCCGTGCGCGTGCTCAACTGCTCGGGCTCGGGCGCGACCTCGGGCGTCATCGCCGGCATCAACTGGGTGACGACGAACCACGCCGCCGGCCAGCCGGCCGTCGCGAACATGAGCCTTGGCGGCGGCGCGTCGTCGTCGCTCGACACCGCGGTGACCAACTCGATCGCCGACGGCGTGACGTACGCCGTCGCGGCCGGCAACGAGAACACGAACGCGTGCAACGGCTCCCCCTCGCGCGTCGCGAACGCGCTGACAGTGGGCTCGACGACGACGTCGGATGCCCGCTCGTCCTTCTCGAACTACGGCACCTGCTTGGACCTCTTCGCCCCGGGCTCGAGCATCACGTCGAGCTGGTACTCGTCGGACACCGCGACGAACACGATCAGCGGCACGTCGATGGCGACGCCGCACGTCGCGGGCGTCGCCGCGCTGTACCTCCAAGGCGCTACGTCGGCCTCACCGGCGACGGTCGCAGGCGCGATCACCTCCACAGCGACAACCGGCAAGGTCACGAGCGCGGGCACGGGCTCGCCGAACCGCCTGCTGTACTCGCAGCTCGGCACGGCGCCGCCGCCCCCGCCGCCCCCGCCGCCCGGACCGCCGCCGCCACCGCCGCCGCCCACGCCACCGGCCGCCTGCCCGTTGGCGCAGAGCTTCACCGGCAGCCTGACGTCCGGTCAGACGGCGATCCAGCCGAACAACACGTCGTACACGTCGGCGACGTCCGGCACGCACCGCGGCTGCCTGCGCGGGCCGTCGTCCGGGGCGGACTTCGACCTGTACCTCGACAAACGCTCGCTGACCGGGAGCTGGACGCAGGTCGCGCGGGCGATCAGCACGAGCTCCAGCGAGGACATCGCCTACAGCGGCACCTCCGGGACCTACCGCTGGCGCGTCGTGTCCTACAGCGGCAGCGGCTCGTACACGTTCTGGCTCGTCAAGCCCGCCTGATCGCAGTGAGGTCGTAGGCCCGGAGCGCTCCGGGCCTACACTCGCTGGTAGATGCCGTCGTCAGAGCGCAAGCGGCGGCTGATCACGAAGCTCCAGGTCAAGCTGCTCAACCCGCCGGTCAAGGCGCTCGCCGCCCACGGCCTCGTGCCGACCGTGTCGCTGCTCGAGACGGTCGGGCGCAAGAGCGGCCAGCCGCGGCGCACGCCGGTCAGCAAGGGCCTGGACCGCGAGACCGACACGTTCTGGATCGTCGCCGAGCAGGGCAGCAAGGCCGCCTACGTGCGCAACATCGCCGCGAACCCGCGCGTCCGCCTGCGGATCGGCCGGCGCTGGCGCAGCGGCTCGGCAACGATCCTCCCCGACGACGACCCGCGCGCGCGCCAGCATCACATGAGCAAGCTCAACGCCGCGACCGTGCGCGCGATGGGCACCGACCTGCTGACGATTCGCGTCGACCTCGACCCGTAGGCGTCGATGTCGAATAGTGCGCGCTATCCGCTCACTATTCGACAGCCATCAGCGCTCGGGACGCTCCGGGTAGACGTCGTCGATTGTCGTCAGCGCCACGTAGGGCGCGCCCGCGGCGGCCTCGATGCGCACGCCCCCGCCCATGAGCCGGTCGAGCACGCTGACGACGCCGCAGATCGCATGGCCTGCCTCCTGGAGCGCCTCGATCGCCTTGATCGTCGACCCGCCCGTGCTGACGACGTCCTCGACGACGAGGCAGCGGTCGTCCGCGTCGAGCAGCGGCCCTTCGATGCGGCGGGCCAGGCCGTGTGCCTTGACCTCTTTGCGCACGAAGAAGACCTTCACATCGGCCCCGCCGGCGAGCGCCGCGCAGGCGACGGGGTCGGCCCCCATCGTCATCCCGCCGACCGCCGTCGCGCCCCGCGCGCGTGCCTGCTCGGCGACGAGCTCGCCGAGCGCCGCGAAGCCCGCCGGCCGCAGGATCGCGCGCTTGGCGTCGACGTAGTACGACGCGATCGCGCCGCTGGTCAGCGTCACCTCGCCGATGATCAGCGCGTGGGCTCGAAGCTCCTCGGCAAGTTGTCCAGTTGCGCTCACGAAGGGCGTACCTTAGAGCCGTGCTCGAACGGCCACTACGCATCCTGGCGATCGTCCTCAGCCTCATCATCGCGGCGGGCTTCGCCATGTTCGCCGTCGACGAGTTCAACCGCGCGTCCAACGCGCAGCGCAGCCAGCTCCAGGGCTTCGAGCAGGCCGACCCCACGCCGGCCGACGAGCTCGACCGCGAGAAGCGCCACAGCACGGCGCGCGAGTACATCGACGACGCCAACGACATCCTGCTCAAGCCGTTCGCCGGCGTCGTGAACTCGGGCGGTCGCTGGGTCCAGCGCCTCGTGCCGACGTTCCTCGCCCTGCTCGTCTACGGCTTCCTGCTCGCCTACCTCGCGCGCTTCATGCGCGGCCGCGGCTGAGCCGGCCTACTTCGGCCTCGGCCCGTAGTACACGTCCACGGGCGTGCCGATGCGCATCCAGTTGAAGACCGTGCGCGCGTCGGGGATCGGCAGGCGCAGGCAGCCGTGGCTCGCGGGGTAGATCGGCACCGACGGGTAGCCGTGCGTCGCGTAGCCGCGGATGAAGTAGGCGGAGTCGACCATGCCCTTGGCGTTCGTGCCCGGCGTCTTGGAGTAGACGCGGAACGACCCCAGCACCGTCGGCGTGCCGGGCGCGCCCGAGGAGATCGGGTAGATCCGCCGGACCTTGCCGCCCTCGATGAGCGCGAGCACCTGCCGCGTGAGGTCCGCCTCGGCGTGGCGGCCGTGGTCGCGGCGGCGGATCTTGAACGCGCCCTTGCCCTGGGCGATGCGCCGCATGACGCCGATCGACGCCTCGCTCGTGCGCGACATCCCGGTCATCTTGCGAAACGCGAGCACCGCGCGGGCGGTGCGCGCGTCGAAGTGGCCCCGCGCGCCGACGACGTACCCGAACCGCGCGAGCCGGCGCTGCAGCGCGGTGATCGCCTTCCTGCGCGCGTGAGACGTCACGCTGCGCGGGAGGACGTCGATCGTCCGGCTCGTGTCCTTCATCGCGCCCAGCGCCTCGGTGCCCTCGTGGACGGCGCGCACGACGAGCTTGCCGGTGCGGTCGGGCCGGAAGGACAGCTCGAAGAAGCCGCGGCCGTTGCGACCGGGCCGGATCGACTTCGTCCTCGCCGCGATCTTCTTGTCGCTGCTGTAGAAGCGCAGCTTCACCTTCTGGCTGGCGACGAACGATCCGACGCTGCCGCGGACGCGGATCCGGTCGCCGACGAGGACCGTCGCGAGCTTGCCGCCGACCCGCTCGAGCACGATGTCGAGGGTGCTCGTGACTGGCTGCGGCGCGGGCGGCGCAGCGGGCTGCTGTGCGAGCGCGGCGGCGGGGGCCAACGCCAACCCGGCGACGGCGCAGAGGATGATGAGCTGGCGCATCGGCGGGACTATGCCATGCGGCCCGGCCGCAGGCGTGAGTTAGGTCACAGGTCCGGCGCGGGGACGCTCAACCGGCTGGCTGCGGCAGCGGCCGAGCGACCGTGTCGGCCCGGCGCTCGAGCGCGCGGCCGAGCATCGCGGCCAGCGTCAGCGAAGCGACGACGGCGCCGACCATGACGGGGAGGATCTCCGCGCCCCACCCGCGGTCGATCCCGAGGGCGAACGCGTTGTTGGCCGCGTGCAGCGCGATGCACGGGTACAGCGAGCCGGTCCACTGGTACAGCAGGCACAGCCCGAAGCCGAAGGCCGCGAGCGGCAGCGCGTAGCCGATCGGCGAGGAGCCGATGTGGACGGCGCCGAAGATCAGCCCGGTGAGGATCGCCGCGGGCGCGAAGCCGCGCCAGTTGCGCAGCGCGCGGAAGATGTAGCCGCGGAAGAGGAGCTCCTCGCTGATCGGCGCGAGGACCGTGATGATGATCACGACGAGCACGAGGTTGACCGTCGAGCCCTCGATGCCGAGCTGGTCGGGCAGCGTCTGCGGGTCGTCGAGCGAGATCAGGGCCTTCCAGACGAGGCTGAACACGATGAAGCCGACCCAGACGGCGATCATCGCGCCGATCGCCTTGCCCACGGGCGCGGGCAGCGAGCCCGAAGTCGGACGCGCGCGGTCGCGACACCATGTAGCGCGAACCCCAGCGCCGCGCCGATCATCACGAGATCCTGCGCGAAGGTGCCGGCGATGTTCACGCCCGGCGTCGGGTCGTCGAGCGGGGCGCCCATCACGGACGCGACGAGCGCGATGACGACCGTGAGCACCAGCGTGACGCCGAACCACGCGATCAGGGCGAGTGGCGCGCTCCAGGGAGTCCAGGCCGAGCTGCCCGTCGGCGCGAACGCCGTGGGCGTTCCCTCGCGGGGCGGTTGCGGCTCGCCGGGCGGCTGCGCCGGGTCGGGCCAGAGGGGCGGGTCGTCCGGCGCCGGGTCGGGCCAGAGGGGCGGGTCGTCCGGCGCCGGGTCGGGCCCGAGCGGCGGATCGGCCGGCGCCGCGGCGTCCGCCTGCGGTTCGCCCGGCGTCGCGTCGTCACCAGGGGGCGGGAAGCTCGTCACGGGAGAGCCAGGTTACGCGGCGAGATCCGGCAGCTCCGCCAGCGACGCGATCACCGGGACGCCCTCCGGCGGCGCCGCCGGCGCGCCGCCACGCGCGACGAGCACCGCGCGCCAGCCCGCGGCGCGCGCTCCGGCGACGTCGTAGCGCGATCGTGTCGCCGGCGTGCAGCGCGCCGTCCGCGCTCGTCCCGGCGAGCTCGAGCGCGCGCGGCGAAGATCCGCGGGTCGGGCTTCTCGAACCCCGCCTCGGCCGAGCTGATCGCGCCGTCGAGGAGCTCGGTGAGCCCTGCCGAGCGCAGCGCGTCGTGCAGCGACACGTCCCAGTTCGAGACGACCACGACGCGGTGGCCGGCCTCGCGCAGCACGCGCAGCGCATCGGGGACGTCCGGGTACGGCCGGAAGGTCAGCGCCTCGAGCAGCGCCTCCTGCACGGCTCCCGCCTGCACGGCGGCGAGCGTCCGCGCCGGCCCGCGCCAGCCCCACGCGCAACACCTCCGTGCAGCGCTCGCGAAGGAGCGCGAGCGACGCCGGGTCGCGATGCCTGGGCGTGGTGCGCGCGGTAGAACGCGATCTCCTCGCCGAGCGCCGCCCTGGCCGCGCGCTCGGAGACCTCCGCGCCGCGCGCGCGGAGTGCCGCGACAGCCGCGGCGCGGGGGTCGAGCATCTCGACGAGCGTCCCCAGCGCGTCGAGCGTCACCAGCGCCATCTCATGCCACCCAGTGCCACGTCGCGAAGATCGCGGTGTAGACGGCGAGCCCCGCGGCGAACGTGCCGAGGACGAGCCGCTCGCGCCAGACCCGCCCGGTCATCCACACCGCCAGCCAGATCGCGAGCGGGAAGAGCACCGCGACGAAGCGCGGCAGCGACATCAGCGGCTGCGGGGCGACGGGGTAGGAGAGCGGCAGCGCAAGCGCCGCGACGACGTACGCGCCGTACGCCGCGGGCAGCCGCCGCAGCGCGCCGATCAGCGCCGCGACCGTCAGCCCGAGCCAGACGAGCAGCTCGAGGTTGTGGCGCGCCACGATGAACGGGTCGCCGCCGGCAGCGCGTGAAGTACACGGGGTCGCGCGCGCCGGACGCGAGCTGGCGCGCGCCCTGCCACGCCCGCGACGACCCCGTCCCACGCCCCGACGAACGGGACCCGCGAAGGAGCGGAACCAGACCTCCTGCGCGTGAAACGGGGCGAGCGCGTCCCCGCCGGAGAGCCCGAGGTACACGCAGTAGGCGGCGAGCCCGCACGGGACGAGCCCGAGCCACAGGACGTCGAGGCGCGACGCGCCCGGCCTCGAGCGCAGCGACCGCGTGTCCCACAGGTACAGGATCGAGCAGCGGGACGAGCAGCACGCACGCCCGCGCTGCGCGTCAGCGCACCCAGGCCGCCGAGCGCGCCCGCCAGCGCCCAGCTGCCCCGCCGCGCCGCGTAGACCGCCCCGACCGACAGCGCGAGGAACAGCGACTCGCTGTAGACCGCCGAGAAGAAGAACGACATCGGGACGAGCGCGGTCGACGAGCACGGCGTTGCGCGCGACCGCCCGGTCGTGGTCGAGCGCGACGAGCCGGTGCAGCAGCACGAGCGCGACGCCGAGCAGCGCCGTCGACGCGAGCACGCCGCCGACGAGCGCCGAGCCGAACGGCCGCCCGGCGAGCCCGGCGACGATCGGATACAGCGGGAAGAACGCCTCGCGCGCGCCGTCGCCGTAGCCGCTGTCGGCGATCGCGAGGTACCAGACCGAGTCCCAGCGCGCGAACGGCGCGACGAGCACGTCGCCCGGTCGCCCCGAACGGCGACGTCAGCCCGCCAGGGTCGAAGTCGGCCTCGCGCCCGGTGAGGCCGAATGCGAGACCGCCACGACGCCCGCCGCCCAGACGAGCAGCCGCGACGCCCACAGCGCACGCCACGCGTCCGTCAGCGCCGCGTCGCGCGCGAGGCCGCGCGCGAAGTCCACGCCAGTGAGCGGCACGCGCGACTGCATGCACAGATCTTGGCAAGCTCGGGGCAGGCAGGAGCGCGGGTGCGGCATGGCGAAGATCGCCATGCCCCTAGAATCCGCAGGCGGTCTCACTCCGGCCGCAGACCACATCGATGTCCGCTCGCCTTGAACGCCAGCGTCGACGGCGCCGCCGAGGCGGCGCCGCCCGCGTCATCATCCTGACCTTCGCGGTGCTCGTCGCGTGCGCCGTCATCGGCGTGCTCAGCGCGGTCGGCTACGTCGTCGGCATCGCGAACTCGGCGCCCGACCTGGCGACGCTCAAGCCGCAGGATCCCGGACGCATCTCGACCGTGCTCGCCGCCGACGGCTCGCGCCTCGGGTTCATCCAGAACGACGTCCTGCGCACGACCGTCCCGTCGGCGCAGATCCCGCAGTCGATGAAGGACGCGACCGTCGCGATCGAGGACGAGCGCTTCTACCAGCACAAGGGCGTGGACTTCGAGGGCGTCGTCCGCGCCGCGCTGAAGAACGCGAGCTCCGGCAAGACGCTGCAGGGCGGCTCGACGCTGACGATGCAGCTCATCCGCACGCTGTACACCGGCAGCCGCGAGAAGACGTTCAAGCGCAAGGTCCGCGAGGCGAAGCTCGCCGAGGAGCTCGAGAACGTCCACCCGGGCCGGCGCGGCAAGGCGTGGATCCTCACGAAGTACCTCAACTCGGTGCCCTACGGGACCAACGGCGGCCAGACCGCGGTCGGCGTCCAGGCCGCCGCCCGGGCGTACTTCGACAAGCCCGCGTCGCAGCTCACGCTGGCGCGAGTCCGCGCTGCTCGCCGGCCTGCCACAGGCGCCCAGCCAGTACAACCCGTTCCGCCAGCCGGGACCCGCGACGGCGCGCCGCAACGAGGTGCTGCGCAAGATGGCCGACGTCGGCTTCATCATCCGAGCGCGGCCGCCGCGCGCCGCGATCCGCGAGCCGCTCGAGCTGCATCCCAACAGCTACTTCCGCGAGAAGCGCGAGAGCTACTTCTTCGACTACGTCTCCGACGAGCTCATCAAGCGCTACGGCGTCAAGACCGTGCGCGGCGGCGGCCTGACGATCAAGACGACGATCGACCTCGACCTCCAGCACAAGGCGCGCGCCGCGATCGCGCAAGGACCTGAGCTTCCCCGGCGCGCCGTCGTCGGCGATCGTGACGATCGACCCGTCCAACGGCTACATCCTCACGATGGCGTCCTCGGCGAAGCTACGCAGGACTCGAAGTTCAACATCGCCGCCGACGCCAAGCGCCAGCCCGGCTCGACGTTCAAGGTCATGGCGCTCGTCGCGGCCGTGCGCGAAGGGCGTCAACCCCGACTCGACGAGCTACGCGTCGGGCGCCGCTGAAGCTCGGCCCGCATGCTACGGCAACGTCGACGATCAACTGCTACGGCGGCAAGTGCTCCGGCAGCGGCTCGAAGAACCTCGTCGCGGCCACGACGTGCGCTCGGACAACACCGTCTACATCCGCCTCGCGCTCGACCTCGGGCCCGAAGAACGTGCGCGTCAGACGGCCACGAAGCTCGGCATCACGTCGCGACCTGCAGGGCTATCCGTCCGAGACGCTCGGCGGCCTGCGGCGCTGCTGCTCGCCGCTGGAGATGGCCAACGCCTACGCGACGATCGCCAGCGGCGGCTGGCGCAACAAGCCCAAGGCGATCACCGAGGTGCGCTTCCCCGACGGCAAGGTCGACGACCTCGGCAAGCCGCAGCGCACGAAGGTCTTCGACTCGGCGGCGATGTACGAGGTCGACGAAGATCCTCGCAGGCGAACATCAAGGGCGGCACGGGCACGGCGCGCGGAGATCGGCTGCCCCGCCGGCGGCAAGACCGGCACGACCGACGACAACAAGAACGCCTGGTTCGTCGGCTTCACGCCGCGGCTCGCGACGGCCGTGTGGGTCGGCTTCCCGAAGGCGAACATCCCGATGGGCAACCTCTTCGACGGCGGGCCCGTCGACGGCGGCACGTTCCCCGCGCAGATCTGGGGCACGCTACATGACGCGTCGCCAAGCGCGGCTACTGCGGCCAGTTCCGCCAAGCCCGACGACGCCTTCAAGTCCAAGGCCTTCAAGGGCAAGCACAGCGGCGCCAGGTCGCAGGACGCGGTGACGGTCGATCCCAACATCGATCCCACGACGGGCAAGCCCAAGTCGCAGCAGGGCGCCGACAAGCCGCAGACCGGCGGCGCGACGCCTGGCCAGACGACAGCGCCCGCCGCCGCCCGTCGGACCCCCGCCCCCGCCCCCCGGCGGCGGGGGCGTCGATCCCGACGCCTACGACCCCGGCGCCAACGTCGATCCGACGCCCGACCCGCAAGGCGGCGCCCGCCGCCGACGGCAACGCCGCCGCCGAGCGGACCGGCCGGCTTCGCGAGTCGGCCGCGCGCCACGCTGCTACC
The DNA here is from genome assembly GCA_963826035.1 of uncultured Actinomycetota bacterium. Lineage (GTDB taxonomy): Bacteria > Actinomycetota > Actinomycetes > Mycobacteriales > Pseudonocardiaceae > Actinophytocola. Next base: position 1,293,379 of record CAWGVZ010000015.1, read on the forward strand.
GTTGCAGCCCAATGGCCAAGGAAGAGAAAGTCGAATTCGAGGGCGAGGTCATCGAGGCTCTCCCCAACGCGATGTTCCGCGTGAAGCTCGACAACGAGCACATCGTGCTCGGTCACGTCGCGGGCAAGATGCGCCGCTTCCGCATCCGCATCCTCCCGGGCGACCGCGTGCGCTGCGAGCTGTCGCCCTACGACCTCGACCGCGCGCGCATCGTCTACCGCCACCGGTAGCTCGCTCCGGGCACCGGCGGGCCGGGTGGACGAGTTCGACCTCATCGCTGCGTTCCGCGAGCGCTTCGGTCCGCCGCCCGAGCGGGTGATCGTCGGCAGCGGCGACGACGCCGCCGTCGTGCGCGCTCGCGCGCTGCAGCGTGACGTCGACCGACGCGATGGTCGACGGCGTGCACTTCCGCCTCGGCGCGACGGCGAGCGCCGCCGACGCCGGGCACCGCGCGCTCGCCGGCGCGCTCTCGGACCTCGCCGCGATGGGCGCCGAGCCCGGCGAGGCCTACGTCGTCGCTCGGCCTGCCGCGCCGGGTTCGCGCGACGCGGACGCGCTCGCGCTCGCCGACGCGCATGGCGACCCTCGCCGAGCGCCGCGGCGTCGCGATCGTCGGCGGCGACGTCACCTCGGCGCCGGCGCTCGACGCTCGCGGTCACCGTCGTCGGCTGGGCCGACGACGAGCCGCAGCTCGTCGGCCGCGACGGCGCGCGGCCCGGCGACCTCGTCGGCGTGACGGGCACGCTCGGCGCGTCGGCGCGGGCCTGGCGATCCTCGAGGGCCGCGCGCACGGGCCCGACGCGCTCGCCGCGCCGCCACCTGCGCCCCGAGCCGCGGCTGGCCGAGGGCCGGGCGCTCGCGCGCGCGGGCGCGCACGCGATGATCGACCTCTCCGACGGGCTGGCCTCCGACGCCGGCCACGTCGCGCGCGCCAGCGCGCGTCCGGCTCGAGATCGACCTCGACGCGCTGCCGCTCGCCGACGGCGTCGCCGAGGTCGCCGCGCAGCTCGGCGTGCCGGCGTGGGAGCTCGCCGCGGCGCGCGGCGAGGACTACGAGCTGTGCGTCTGCGTCGCCCCGGCCGACCGCGCGGCCGCCGAGGCCGCGGCGCCGCTGACGTGGTCGGGCGGTCGTCGCCGGCGCAGCCCGGGCGTCGACCGCTGCTCGCGGGCGGTCGCGAGCAGACGCGCGAGCGGGTTCCACCACCGCCTCTGACTGCAGCGCGTGGCGGAACATCGCCTCGGCGACGAGCGCGGGGTCGACGACGTAGTCGGCGCGCTCGACGCGCAGCCTTGAGCTCCTGGATTCGCATCGCACGGCAGCATCGAGCGCTGCGGCGCGTCGCGCTTGAGCGCCGGGCCGCGCCGCGTCCGCAGGTGTCGTGGCGTCCGTCGTCACGGTGCAGCGCCGCGCCGCGCGGCTCGCGCGTCGACGAGCCGGGCGAAGACGACGATGCGCTTGTCGGCGCTGTAGAGCGGGTGGCACGCCGACAGCACGAGCCGGTCGTAGCCCACGCGCTTGATGACCGAGACCTCGCGTCGGGCGCGACGATCCGCGTGCGCTCGACCGCGTAGGTGAAGCGCCCGTAGGGCATCTCGACCGAGATCTCGTCGCCGGGCTCGCAGCTCGTCGATGTGGCGGAACGGCGCCAGGTAGGTCGTGCGGTGCCCGGCGATCGCGACGGTCCCGGGCGCGCCGGGGAACGGCGTGTCGTCGTAGATGCCGGGGCCCTTGCGCAGCGACGCCGTGTCGGTGCCGTCGACGACGACGTAGCTCGCGCCGATCCGCGGGATGCGGATCCGCCCGACCGCGTCGCCGCGCTCGGCCGTGCGCCGCAGCGCCCGCGCCAGGAACGCCATCCGCCGCGCGCTCGCGTCTCCAGCGATGCGCAGCGCGGCGAGCTCGCGCGGCGCTCGGCTGCGCGCAGCTCGAGCTCGCGCAGGTCGTCGCCGAGGCGGTCCTGGACGATCCGCGCGTAGACCGCGGAGACCGGCTCCTGCCACGCGACCGTCAGCGCCGGCGTCGAGCAGCATCAGCACGCCCGCGACGATCAGGACCGTCGACAGGGCCCGCAGCGGCCTGCGCATCGGCCGTCACCGTCATCGCCGCAGGGCCGACTCGGTGCCGCCGAGCGAGCCGGCCCCGCGTAGCTGCGCGGCCCGCGCACGGTGATCGGCAGCGCGTCGGCGTCCGCTCGCGTCGCGGCCGCGCGCGGCGATCGAGCAGGGCCGCGCGCGCCGCAGCCGCCGAGCAGGCTCCACAGCAGCACGCCCGCGCACGAGACGTGGCCGCCGGCGACGACCAGCAGCAGCGCCCACGCGGCGTCGAGCGGCCCGAGCCCGAGCGCGCGCGGCGACCGACGACCGCGACGAGCGCGACGGCACGACCCCGAGCGCGACGAGCGCGACCCGCAGCGACGCGGCGCATGCGCGAGCTCGGGCGCGAGCGCGAACAGCCAGAGGTGCAGCGCGGGCACGAGCAGCGCGGCGGCGTACGGGTTGCGCGATCCACACGACGATCGCCGCCGCGACGCGCGACGAGCAGCACGACGACGCCCGCCGCCGGGCTCGCCGGGTCGCCGCGCGCCGGAGCGCGGGCGAGGCGCAGCACGGCGGGCCGCAGCCACACCCAGCGCGAGCACGAGCACGAGCCCGACGGCCGAGCAGCGCCGGCGCCTGCGCCGGCAGCGCGCTCGGGGCGACCGGCGCGCCGGGCGTCGCGGCGAGCAGCCCGACGGCGCCCAGCGCGATCGCGAACAGCGCGGCGACGACGAGCGGCAGCGCGCGGCCGAGCGTCCAGCGCAGCCACGCGCAGCGACCGGCTCGCGCGCGCGGCGCACGCGCGCGAGCGCGTCGATCGCGGCGACGAGCGGCGCGCAGCAGCAGCGCGCCGGTGAACAGCCGCACCGCCCAGCCCGGCAGCACCTTGCGGCTCGATGAGCAGGTCCGCGCTGGAGGCCTGCGCGCCGACGGGCCGTCCGCGCGGCGCGCCGTCGAGCGCGGTGACCGTGCGCAGGGCGGCGCGGCCGAGCGCCTCCAGCCGCTCGCGCGAGACCGGCGCGTCGGCGGCGCGGCGGCGCGCTCGCCGCCGATCGACAGCAGCGATCGCGGGCAGGCCGCGCGGCGAGCAGCGCGCCCTGCTCGCCGTAGGTCGCCGGCAGCGCGAAGCGCGCGAACTGGCTCAGCGCGCGCGGCGGGCCGCGGCGCCGCGCCGGTCTCCAGGCGCAGCGCCTCCTGGACCGTGCGCGCGCAGCCGCAGCGGCGCGAGCCGCCCAGCCCGTTGGACCACGGCGACGAGCAGCGGCGCGCGGAGCGTTGCGCGACGCGAGGTCGCCGAGCACGAGCACGCCGGCGACGGGCCGCGCAGAGCTCGTCGGCGAGCGCGCGCGCGCGCCGGCCGCGCCGCCGCTGCCGCCGCTCGTCGAGACGAGCGTCAGCGTGCGCTGCGTCTGGCGCGGCGCGCCGAAGACGCGGGCGAGCTCGAGCAGCGCCGCGGTGCCCGACAGCTCGGCCGCGGCGCGCGCGGCCCGCCGCGTCGCGGTGGGCGACGACGACGACCCGCTCGTCGACGGTGCCCGGCGCGCTCGGCGACGACGGTCCGCAGCGCGTCGCTTGCCGTCGATCGTCTCGCCGTCGTGGACGATCGTGCGCACGCGGAAGCCGGCGCTGCGCGCAGCTGCGCGACGGCGACGCGTCGGCCAGCCGCTCGTCGCCGGCCGAGCCGGGCCGGCGGTCGGGGAAGCGGTCGGCGAGCCCGTCGGCGGCCGTAGGCGCGGTCGAACGCGCGGTCGCCGTCGAACGCGTCGGGCGCGAGCGTCGTCGTCAGCGGCCGCGGGCGGTTCTCCAGCGAGAAGCGCGACGCAGCACGAGCGCGAAGAGGACGGGGATGAGCGCCGCCCGGTAGAGCCGCGGGTCGAGCATCGCGCGTCGGAGCTGGCGGCGTCGGCCATCGTCGTTGTCACACTATTGGTGATGGTGGACCGCGCCCCCCGCATCCTCCTCGTCGACGACGAGCACGCGATCCAGACCCTGCTCTCCTATCCGCTGCGCAAGGACGGCTACGAGGTCGTGCAGGCGACCGACGGCCGCGAGGCGCTCGCGCGCTTCGCGCGAGGGCAGCTACGACCTCGTCGTCCTCGACCTGATGATGCCCAAGCTCGACGGCCTCGAGGTCTGCCGCCGCATGCGGGCGCGCAGCACCGTGCCGATCATCATGCTCACGGCCACGCGCGGAGGAGATCGACAAGGTCGTCGGCCTGGAGCTCGGCGCCGACGACTACATCACCAAGCCGTTCTCGATGCGCGAGTTCCGCAGCCGCGTGAAGGCGGCGCTGCGCCGCGCCGAGATGCGGCGCCGACGACGGCGTCGCGCCGGCCGACGGGCCGCTCGAGGTCGACGGCCTGACGATCGACTTCGCCAAGCGCGCGGTGCGCGTCCGCGGCGAGGACGTGCAGACGACGTTCGTCGAGTTCGAGATCCTCGGCGCGCTCGCCACGCACCCCGGCCGCGTGTTCACGCGCGAGATGCTGCTGACGCGCATCTGGGGCGACTCGGCCTACCGCGACCCGCGCACGATCGACGTCCACATCCGCCACCTGCGCGAGAAGCTCGAGCTCGACGCCAAGCAGCCCGAGTACCTCTTCACCGTGCGCGGCGTCGGCTACCGCTTCCGCGACCCGAGCGCTGAGCGCCGTGCCGCCTGCGCTCCCTGCGCACCCGGCTGACGCTGCTGTTCTTCGCCGTCACGCTCGTCGCGGTCGGCGTCGTCTTCTTCTACGTCACGCCGCAGCTCGAGTCCTCGCTGCGCGAGCAGAAGCTGCGCTCGCTCGCGCGCACGGCGCGCGCGCTACACGCCGCAGATCACGCGACGCTCGTGCTCGACAACGGCACGCGCGCCAGGTCGACCAGCTCGTCGCGACGATCGGCGACCGCGACGAGCACGCGCGTGACGCTGCTGATCGTCGGCAACGGGACGCTCGGCCTGCAGACCTCGATCTTCTCGGACTCCACGACGCGAGGTGCAGCTCGACGACCTGCCGGTCGCGATCGCCGACGTCGCGCGCGCGCACGGAGCGCGAGGCGCGCGGCTCGCAGTACCGCGGCGACGTGCTCGCTCGGCCAGGTCGCCGAGCCGATCCGCGACGAGGGCGGTCGTCAGCCGCGTCGTCGTCTTCTCCACGCCGCTGACCGACGTGCAGGACAACGTCGCGCTCATCCGCCGCCAGGTCCTCGTCGCCGGCGCGCTCGGGCTGCTGCTCGCGCTCGGCGGCGGCTTCCTCGTGTCGCGCGCGATCGCCGCGCCGGGTCGAAGCGCCTCGAGCAGGGCGCCGAGAAGGTCGCCGCGGGCGACTTCACCGCGCGTCTTCCCCGCCGACCGCGACGACGAGCTCGGCCAGCTCGCCCGCGCGCTGGACGACATGCAGCGCCAGCTCGCCGAGCTCGAGACCGCGCGCGCAGGCGCTTCATCGCGACCGCCTCGCACGAGCTGCGCACGCCGATCTTCTCGCTCGGCGGCTTCCTCGAGCTGCTCGAGGACGAGGAGCTCGACGACGAGACGCGGCGCGAGTTCGTCGGCGGTCGTGCGCGAGCAGGTCGCGCGCCTCGGCAAGCTCGCGACCGACCTGCTCGACCTCTCCAAGCTCGAGGCCGGCTCGCTCGAGCTGCGCCCGGAGGCGACCGACCTCGGCGAGCTCGCGCGGCGCGGTGACGTCGCGAGTTCGAGCCCGCGCTCGACAAGCACGACTCCACGCTCGAGCTGCGGCTCGCGGCGCGAGCCGATCGAGGCCGTCTGCGATCCTGAGCGCGTGGCCCAGATCCTGCGGATCCTCATCGACAACGCGCTCACGCACACGCCCGCGGGGACCGGCGTCGTCGTCACCGCCGCGCGCGACAACGGCGTGCGTGCGGCTCGGCGTCTGCGACGACGGCCCGGGCATCCGCCGACGACGCCGCTGCCCGCGTCTTCGAGCCGTTCTTCACGTCCGACGACGCGCAGGGCTCGGGCCTGGGCCTCGCGATCGCGCGCGAGCTCGCCGAGCGGATGGAGGGCTCGCTGGACGTCGAGACCGCGCCCGGGCCGCACGACGTTCTCGCTGGAGCTGCCGGCGTGAGGCGCCCGCGCTGGATGGCCGTCGCCGCCGGCGTCGCGCGCTGGCGCTCGCGGGCTGCGGCGGCAAGGACGACGGCGACGCAGCGGTTCCGCCGCCGGTCGACGACGGTCGCGGACCGTCGAGCGCGTGACGACGGTCGAGGTCGTCCGCGGCGCGCCGCGCGCGTCGGCGCGCGCGGCTTCGACCCGGCCGCGATCTACGCGCGCGACTCGCCCGGCGTCGTGACGGTCTTCAGCGTGCTCGCCGGCTCGGACGCGCTCGGCGGCGACGGACGGCCAGGGCGTCGGCTCGGGCTTCGTCGCTCAACGGCGCCGGCGAGATCGCGACGAACGCGCACGTCGTCACCGACGGCACGGGCAGCGCGATCGAGCAGGCCGACGAGGTCTACGTCGCGTTCGCCGACGGCAACGAGGTGTCGGCGAGGATCGTCGGCTTCGACCCCAACTCCGACGTCGCGCTGCTGAAGATCGACCCGGCGGGCCTGACGCTGCGCCCGCTGCCGCTCGGGACGGCGCGCGACCTGCGCGTCGGCGTCGCCCGTCGCGGCGATCGGGTCGCCGTTCGGCGAGCCGCAGTCGCTGTCGGTCGGGGTCGTCGTCGGCGATCGAGCGCTCGATCAAGTCGCTGACCGGCTTCGAGATCGCGGGCGCGATCCAGACCGACGCCGCGATCAACCGCGGCAACTCCGGCGGGCCGCTCGTCAACGGCGAGGGCGAGGTGCTGGGCATCAACTCGCAGATCCAGCACGACGAGCGGCGGCGGCGAGGGCGTCGGCTACGCGATCCCCGTCGACACCGTCGCGCCGCACGCTCGCCGCGGCTGCGCCGCGACGGCAAGGTGCGCTACGCCTACCTCGGCGTCGCGACGGCGCGGATCTACCCGCAGCTCGCGCGGCGCTTCGGGCTGCCGGTGAACAAGGGCGCGTGGGTGCAGGACGTCGTCGCGGACGGGCCCGGCGACCAAGGCGGGGCTGCGCGGCGGCTCGAAGCCGACGCGCTTTCAGGCGCGACGGTGCTCCGACGGCGGCGACATCATCACGGCCGTCGACGGCCGGCCGCTCGAGCGACGAGGGCGACGCTCGGCGAGGCGCTCGCTGCGCTACGAGCCGGGCGACGAGGTCGTCCTGCGGGTCTACCGCGACGGCAAGCCGCGCGACGTCAGGGTCACGCTCGGCGCGCGTCCGCAGCAGGCCGAGAACGCCGTGTTGCCGTAGCGGCTCGGCGGGTACGCTGACGCCGTGCCGGACGGCGCCCCCCTCGTCCTCGTGTCCAACCGCGGCCCGGTGACGTTCGACGTCGACGGCTCGTTCACGCGCGGCGGCGGCGGCCTGGTCACGGCGCTGACCGGCCTCGCGTCGCATCGCGAGGTCGTCTGGATCGCGTCGGCGATGACCGACGGCGACGCCGAGCAGGCGCGCAAGGCCGGCGGGAAGCCGTTCACGGTGGAGTCGCCGGCGGCAGCGACTACGAGGTCCGCCTCGTCGACCTCCGAGCCGGACGCCTACGACCGCTTCTACAACGTCGTCGCCAACCCGATGCTGTGGTTCATCCAGCACTACCTCTGGGACCTGTCCAACGCCCCGGACGTCCGCCAGCACGAGGTCGACGCCTTCGAGCACGGCTACATGGTCGTCAACGAGGATCTCGCGGGCGCGGTCCTCGAGCGAGATCGAGGGGGTCAAGGATCCAGTCGTCATGGTCCACGACTACCACCTGTACACGCTGCCCGCGGTCGTGCGCGCGGCGCGCCCGGACGTCTTCCTGCACCACTTCATCCACATCCCGTGGACGCAGCCCGACGCGTGGCGGGTGCTGCCGCGCGGCATCCGCGACGCGATCTACGACGGCGTGCTGGCCAACGACATCGTCGGCTTCCACACCCGCTCGTACCGCTGGAACTTCCTGCAGTGCTGCCGCGACCTCATGGAGCTCGACGTCGACTTCGAGCGCGGCGTCGTGAAGGTCGACGGGCGCGAGGTGTGGGTGCGCGCCTATCCGCTGCCGATCGACTACGAGGCGACGCGGCGGATCGCGGCGTCGGACCGCACGCTGGCCGTTCGAGAAGGAGCTCAGCGCCGCCGGCGCGAGCACGTCATCCTGCGCGTCGACCGCGCGGACCTGTCGAAGAACGTCCTGCGGGGCTTCAACGCGTTCGACCAGTTCCTCGACGAGCACCCGGAGTTCCTCGAGAAGGTGACGTTCATCGCGCAGCTCATGCCGTCGCGGATGGACGTCGACCAGTACCGCGAGTACCTGCAGCGCATCGAGGCGCTCGTCGCGGTCGTCAACCATCGTCACGGCACGCCGGACTGGATGCCGATCCAGCTCAAGCTGCGCGACGACCTCGAGGAGGCCGTCGCCGCGTACAAGAACTACGACCTCATGATCGTCAACGCGATGTTCGACGGCATGAACCTCGTCGCCAAGGAGGGCCCGCTGGTCAACGAGCGCGACGGCGTGTCGATCCTGTCGGAGAACACCGGCGCGCACGAGGAGCTCGGCGAGTTCGCCCTGAGCGTCAACCCGTTCGACATCAAGGAGACGGCCGACTCGATCCACGCCGCGCTGACGATGAGCCCCGAGGAGCGCGCGCGGCGGTCGAAGGGGCTCAAGGCTGCCGTCACCGCCCGCGACCCCGGCGACTGGATCGACGAGCAGCTCGCCGACATCCGCTCCAAGCGGTCGGGCGCCGAGGCGCGGGCTCACGGATAGCAACGACGCGCACGCTGCGATCGACCCAAGGCCGCCTCAGCGCGGTTGAAACTCGGGCGCGCCGCTTGATGGCCGCGGCCTGAACTCCGGCGACGGCGACGGCGCAGGCGCTCGTCTGGGCGGCGGAGCGGCGGGCTTCTCCGCGGTCGAGGTGGGCCGCCGGGCCGCGTCGCGCTCGCGTTGCGCCTGCCGCTCGCGCCGCTCGCGTCGCGCCCCCCGAGCGCGCTCTGCGCGCCGTGCTCGCGCCGCCGCGCGCTGCCGCGTGCGCCGCGCCGCTCGGCGGGCGGCCCGCTGCCGCTCGGCGCGCGCGATCGCTCGACGCTCCGCCAGCGCGGCCGCGGCGGCCTCGGTGGTCGACGGCGCCGTGTTCACCGGCGGTGGCGCGGGTGCGGGTGCCACGGGCACCGGGTTGGCCGGCGGCAGCGGTGGCTCGCGCGGGCTGAGCCGGGGCCATGCGACGACGGCCGCGGCGAGCGCGGCGAGCGCGCCGGCTCGTGCGACGTTGCCCCAGCGGATGCGGGCGCTCAGCGGCGCCGGGCGGTCGTGATCCATACCTCCTATAGGCCGCGGCGGCGTGGTTTTCGCCCCCCGGTCGCTATCATGCGCCGCCGCATGCCTGCCGCTGACCCCCTTTACGACCTCATCCTGATGCTCGACAGCGCCGCTCCCGACGAGCAGCGCCAGAAGATCGTCACGAACGTCGAGCAGATCATCGGTCCCATCGGGATCGTCAACACCCAGGACTGGGGCGTGCGCCAGACGGCGTACGAGATCGGTCACAAGACCGACGCCGAATACCACCTCCTCCAGTTCCACGGTGTCCGCGAGACCCTCGAGGCCCTGCAGCGCATGCTGCGGATCGCCGACGGCGTCATCCGCTTCCGGATCATCAAGCTCAAGCCGGGCACCCCCGCCCCGCCGTCGACCCGCCCCGAGCCGCGCCCCACGGGCATCGGCGAAGCAGTCGCGCCAGAGCCGGTCCCGGTCGCCGCAGCGCCCCTCGACGTCTAGCGCCCCCGTCCGAACGTTCGCCGGGCTCGCCGCGCCGGACTGCGTCCGACGCCGCCTTCTGCGCGAAACTCGCGCGCTTCCGCACGAGTCTGTGAAATAAGCGCGGAGAGAGCGGCGTGATCGTTCGTGACCGACCGATCGCCGCTCTAGACTCGATTCATCGAGCGTTCGTCGATCGGATGCTTCAGGAGATCACCGGAGTCCATGACTCCACGAGAGCGTGCCCGCTGCCGTCGTGCGCGCGGATGAGGACTTTGACATGAGCGGATTCGACATCAACACGGTGACCGTCTCGGGCAACCTGACCCGCGAGCCCGAGGTGCGCACCCTCCCCACCGGAACGGCGGTGTGCTCGCTGCGCATCGCCCACAACGACCGGTACAAGGACGCGTCCGGCGAATGGGCCGATCGCACGTCGTACTTCGACGTCACGGTCTGGGGCGGCCTCGGGACGTGGATGGGCAACAACCTCTCCAAGGGCCAGAAGGTCGTCGTCTCTGGTGCGCTCAAGTGGCGCGAGTGGGAGCAGGAGGGCCAGAAGCGTCAGGCCGTCGACATCACGGCGTTCAGCGTCGTCCCCGTGGTCCGCGACGGCGACAGCCGCGGCGGTGGCCAGTCAGCGGCCAGTCCAACGGCTATGCCGCCCGCTCCGACGTGCCGGCGGACATGAGCGACTTTCGCCCGCAGCAGCCCGCGACCGTTGGCGGTGGCAGCAGCCGCCCGCCCGCGGACGACGACATCCCGTTCTGATCACACCCCGGTGGGGATGCCGCGCCAAGCGGCGTCTCGCCGGTGCGGCGCGGCGCTCGCAGCGTCCTGGCGCGAGCCCGCGGCGCCGGCGTCGGGCCGTGCCGCGCGCCGCGGCGCGCCGCGATCGCCGCGTTCGGGCGAACCGCCGGGCCCGCGTCACGCGGTTCGCGCCACCGTGTCACAATGGACGGCCGCGCACGCCGTCGCGTGCGCCCCTGGCAACGACGCGAAGGACTCTTGAGTAGTGGCTAAGCAGCGCAACCGTGGCAAGCCCACGCGCCGACGTGACAAGAAGGGCGGGCCCGGCAGCGGCCGGCGCAAGCCGTGCCCGTACTGCAAGGAGAAGATCGAGCAGGCCGACTACAAGGACACGGCCACGCTGCGCAAGTTCATCTCCGAGAAGGGCAAGATCCGCTCGCGTCGCATCACCGGCGCCTGCCGGCGCCACCAGAGCCAGATCGCCCGTGCGGTCAAGCGCGCCCGTGAGTTGGCGCTGCTGCCGTACGTCAACGAGGGCGGACGCGACGACGCCGAGCGCGAAGGCGGCGGCCGCGGCCGGCGCGGTCGCGACGACCGCTAGCTCCATGCCCTCCGCCATCCTCCTGCAGGACGTCGAGCACCTCGGCGATCGTGGAGCCGTCGTCGACGTCTCCAAGGGCTACCTGCGCAACTACCTCATCCCGCGCAAGCTCGCGCAGCCCGCGACGAAGGGCGCGCTTGCCGAGGCGCAGCGTCGCGGCGAGGTCGCGCAGAAGGCCGCGCGCGTGCTCGTCCAGAAGGCGACCGAGGACGCCGACGTCCTCAACCGCACGGTGCTGACGATCAGCCAGCAGGCCGGCGACGACGGCCGCCTGTTCGGCTCGGTCACCAATCAGGACATCGCCGACGCGATCGAAGAGGCGCGCGGCGTGAAGGTCGACCGGCGCAAGATCCACCTCGACGAACCGATCAAGAACGTCGGCACGTACGTCGTCGTCGTCGAGGTCGCCGAAGGCGTCACCGCCTCGGTGAAGACGATGGTCGTCGAGAAGAAGTAGCTCTGCTCGCAGGGGTCGCGGACACGATCTGGAGCGTCGTCGGCGTCGTCGGCGGCCTCGGATCGATCGCGGCACTGGCCTGGTACGCCGGTCGCGGCCACCGCGACCGCGACGAGGAGGACGCCGCGCGCGACTTCTACGACGCGCACGGCCGCTGGCCGGACGAGTCGTAGGCAGCCCTGCGTGTCGAGTTGACCCCGGTATACGGGGTCAAGTCGACATTCCCTCCGGGCACGCCCCGCTCGTCCGAGCGCCATGCGAACATATGTACGTGTTGCCCGTGGTTCGTTCGGAGCCGAAAGTCCGCGCAAGGTGCGGGACCCTTCGTCGCGCCCGGGGCCGACTCGGCCCGGGCGACATAGGCTGCTGACGCCGTGAGCACGTACCCCGACTCCCCTCCGCGCCCGGCCGCCCAGATCTCCACGGGCGTCGCGCCGCCGCACTCGCTCGAGGCCGAGCAGTCGGTGCTCGGCGGCATCCTGCTGTCGGACCGCGCGATGTACGGCCTCGTCATCGAGGAGGGCCTCAAGCCCGAGGACTTCTACCGCGACCGCCACCGCGCGATCTACGAGTCGATGCTCGCGCTGTACCGCGAGAGCGAGCCGATCGACGTCCTGACGGTCTCCGAGCACCTGCGCTCGACGGGCAAGCTCGAGGAGGCCGGCGGCAAGGCCGCGATCGACGAGCTCACGGGCGGCGTGCCCGGCCTCGGCGGCATCCGCCGCTACGCCCAGATCGTCCGCGAGCACGCGCTCATGCGTCGCCTGCTCTCGACGACCTACGAGATCCAGGCGTCCGTCCTCAACCACGCCGCCGCCCCGCGCGAGCTCATCGAGCAGGCCGAGCGCGCGATGCTCGAGGTCGCCCACGACGACCGCCAGAAGGACTTCCGCTCGATCGACGAGATCCTCGACGACGAGCTGAAGAAGATGGAGAAGCTCTCGCGCGAGGGCACGTCGCTTACCGGCACCCCATCCGGCTTTCGCGACCTCGACGAGATCACGGGCGGCTTTCAGCCCGGTAACTTAATTGTTATTGCTGCACGCCCGTCGATGGGAAAGTCAGCGTTAGTCACCAATATTGCCGAGAACGCCGCCATCGACCACGGCATGCCGGTCGCGCTGTTCTCGTTGGAGATGTCCGAGACCGAGCTCGCGCAGCGCTTCGTCGCATCCCAGGGACGCATCAAGGGCGACGAGCTGCGCAAGGGGCGCGTACCGGACGGCAAGTGGCCGAAGATTCTCCAAGCGTCGGCCAAGCTCGCCGCGGCCCCGCTGTTCGTCGACGACTCCTCGGACGTCGGGATCATCGAGATCCGCGCGAAGGCGCGCCGGCTGCATCAGCAGCACCCGCTCGGGCTGATCATCATCGACTACCTCCAGCTCATGCGGCCCGACGGGCGCGTCGAGTCCCGCGTGCAACAGGTGAGCGAGATGAGCCGCGGGCTGAAGATCCTCGCTCGCGAGCTCAACGTCCCGGTGATCGCCCTGTCGCAGCTCTCGCGGGCCGTCGAAACCCGCGGCCAGTCGATCGACAGCAAGCGCCCGCTGCTGTCGGATCTGCGCGAGTGCGTGACGGGCGACACGATCGTCGTGCTCGCGGACGGCAGGCGGCTGCCGATCGCCGACCTGGTAGGCATGACGCCCGAGGTCGTCGCAGTCGATGGCGGTGATCGTGTCGTCTCGGCGCGCAGCGAAAAGGTGTGGCCGGTCGGCGTCCGGCGGGTCCTGCGCATGCGACTCGCATCGGGCCGGACGTTGCGAGCAACGCCGGAGCACCGTGTCAGGACGTGGGGTGGATGGCGAACGCTGGGCGAGATCGCTGCCGGCGAGCGTGTCGCTCTAGCTCGTACGCTGCCTGCTCCCAAGCGTCCGGTGCGGTGGCCGGACGACCGCGTGATCCTGTTGGGCCACCTCATCGGCGACGGCAGCTATCTGACGCATCAGCCACTGCGCTACACCACCGCCTCTGAGGAGAACAGTGCCGTGGTCGCAGCTGCGGCGGACCGCGAGTTCGAGGCGACGGTCAACCGCCACGAGGGACGAGGGAACTGGCACCAGCTCGTGATCTCGGGCAACGGCAACCGCTGGCACCCCGCCGGCGTGAAGCTCTGGCTGCGCGGGCTCGGCATCTGGAACCAGCGTTCGGCAGACAAGCGCGTACCGGAGGCTGCGTTCAACCTCCCGGACGACCAGATCGCGTTGCTGCTGCGTCATCTCTGGGCGACGGACGGCACGATCTGGTGCGCCACTCGATCGAGCGGGCGCCGCTTTGCCCGGATCTCGTTCGCGACTGCGAGCGCGCTACTCGCGGCCGACGTCGCTGCGTTGCTGCTTCGATGCGACATCGTCGCGCGGATCTCGACGCTCACCCAGAGCACTGGAACGCCGCTCTACAACGTCACGGTCTCAGGGGTTACCGACCAGCGCCGGTTCCTGGACGCGGTGGGCGCGTTCGGCCCGAGGGACGCGCAGGCCGATGCGCTTCGCGCACAGATCGTCGGCGTCGAAGCCAACACCAACGTCGACACGCTGCCGATCGAGGTCTGGAGCGACGTCCGCGCGCGCATGATCGCTCGTGGCATCACGCACCGCGAGATGGCCGCGTTGCGAGGCACCGTCTACGGAGGCTCGGCCCATAACGGTTTCGCACCCTCCCGCGCGGTCGCCGGCGAGTACGCGACGCTTCTCGAGGACCCGGAGCTCGCGTCGAGGGCGACCTGCGACCTGCATTGGGATCGGGTCGTTGCCATTGAGGACGCGGGCACCGAGCAGGTCTTCGATCTCACCGTGCCCGGCCCGTCGTGCTGGCTCGCCGACGGCATCGTCTCGCACAACTCCGGCGCGATCGAGCAGGATGCGGACCTCGTCGCGTTCATCTTCCGCGAGGAGTACTACGACAAGGAGACCGAGCGCGCCGGGATCGCCGACATCATCATCGCCAAGCACCGCAACGGTGCGATCGGCGATGTCGAGCTGACGTTCGCCAAGGAGTACCCGAAGTTCTTGAACTACACCTCGCCCGACCGCTACGCCTAGTGTGGGGGGCGGTTGAAGATGGCCAATTGTGAAGGTAGTTGGCCATTGGATGGCCAACGAGTGGATAGTTGGCCACGCCCGGCTTGAGCGGTCGTTGTACGCCCAGATGTCCGACGGGGCTCGTCATCGCTGACGGCAGAGGCATGCTGCGCGGGTGTGGCGCAGCGCCGACAGCGCCCAGTTACGCCGCCGCGCCGATGTCAGTCCCGCGTTCTCGCCGAGAAGGAACGTAGCTCGGCGACGACTTCGACGGCGGCGTGGGCGAGGATCCAGCTCAGCCATTGCGCGGCGACGCGGCGCATCCCCTCCGAGGCTGGTCAGTGGGAGCGGACATGGCGACCTGCCACGGTCAGACTGCGATGAGCCCCACGATCAACCCGGGCCAAGGGGCCATCAGCGCGTCGTTGACCCAGTGCCGGGCGTCGAGACGCAGCGCGACGTCGCCCGTGCCGACGATGAGCAGGTACCCCCACGCCGACGCGTAACCGTCGGCGGCGGTGTTGGCCCACACGAGCGCGACGACGGTGGCGACGGCAAGCGCGATCCCTCCGGCGGCCTCGTCGTGCAGGAAGTCCGTCAGCGGGTCGACGATCCGGCGCACGCCACCGGGACGTGGGTCGGGTTCAGCCATCCGCCACGGCGTGGCAGAACCCGCTCGCGTCCCCAGTGTCGTGCATCGGTGATGCACGATGGCCGCCCGATCGCATGAGCGGCGGTTCGCTGTGCGACGAGCGCGCGGCTGCGGCGGTCTGATGTGCGGTTCTCGTCCCCGGGCCGCGCGGTCGGGGTCTCGCGCGGCGTATCCGGCGAACACCGCCAGCCAGCGCGTACCGCGTGCAGATCGTGGGGTCAACCCCCGACGACCGGTCGCTGCCACACCCTTCACCGGCTGCTCCTGAACGCGCCGGCCGCGAACGGCGGCAGCCGTTGCGCGTGCACCGGCGGGTTGTCGAGCAGCAGCCGCGCGACGGTGACGAGGCTGTAGCCGCGGGCGCGTAGCCCGCGGATAATCTCAGGGAGCGCCGCGACGGTCTGGCGGCGGTCGCCGCCGCCGTCGTGCATGAGGATGATCGCCCCCGGTTGGGTGTGCGTGAGGACGTCGCGGGCGATCGTGTCGGCGCCGGGCCGACGGTAGTCCTCGCTGTCGACGGACCACAGCACGAGCGGCATCCTGCGTTCGGGCAGCAGCTTGAGGGTGTCGAAGTCAAACAGGCCGTACGGTGGGCGAAAGAGGTCCGGGCCCGGGGCCCCGGCCAGGCGCAGCCGGTCGGGTTGCGCGTCGATCTCCTCGCGCTAACCGTCGCTGGGAAGGGCGGTGAGGCGCGCGTGGCTTTCGGTGTGGTTGCCGACGGAGTGCCCGGCTTGGACGGCGGCGCGCGTGGTTGCGTGGAAGGCGATCTCCATCGTCCCGCCGCGAAGAACGTTGCTTGGACGTCGTGGCGGCGCAGCACATCCAAGACCGCGGGGGTGTAGGGGCCAGGGCCGTCGTCGAACGTCAGCGCGACCTCGCAGCGGTGCCCGCCGGCGTGCTTGACTCATGGCACACGGACCCGGACGTTCTGCACGGCGTCGCCGCTCTCGGGCCGCCGGCGATCGGGTCGGAAGCGTGGCGGGCTGTGGCGTCGGGCGCGACGTCGGTGCAGCTGTGCGCGCCGCGGTTGCAGCCGGGACTTCGTAGGGCCGTTGGCGTTGGGGAGGGCGGTTGGCTCGCCCGATCGCCGCAGCGACCAGCACGACCACGACGATCAAGGCGAGCAGCGCGACCCGCCGGCGGCGGCGTATGCGCCGGTCGCGTTCGGCACGCCGGCGTGCCACCGGGTCCAAGAAGATCGGCACGACGCTTGGCCCGGCTCAGGTGGCGGCGGGTCTGGACAGGTCGGTGCGAACGTCGAAGCTCACCGTCCGGCCGGTGCGGTCAAGCGCCCAGCGGTCGGCGAGACGCTCGAGGACCAGCCGCGACTCGTCGGCGACCCGCAGCCGGGCCGCGCTGCGCAACTGCACCCGCAGCAGCGCGGGGGATCGCCACAGTCGCAGCTCGATGGCCTCCCGCGTTCCGGCGGCGGTAGCGCTGTCAAGCAGCGCGCCGACCAGCCGGGCGGCGACCGCGCGGCGCTGCGGATGCACGTCGCGCAGCAGACGGTGGATCTCCCCGCGCGCGCGGAACGCCGCGCGCCGGTCGGCCGGGAGCGTCAGCGCGACGTCGGGCGGGGTGTCGAGGGCGGGCATCCCGCCGACGCAGGGGGGTGCGCCGGCGGGACGGGGGCGCGAGCTCATCGGTCTCGGATGTGCGGCCGCAAGTACTGATGCCAGCACACGACGAACCCGACGACGGCGGCCGTCGCGGCCACGCCGAGCAGCGGCGAGTCGTTGGCGCGCGCAAGCGCGGTACCGATCGCGACCGCGAAGATGATCGGCGACCACAGCACCAGTGCCAGCCATGTCGCCGACAGGCGGTTCTCCGCGATCGGTGCCCGTGCGGCGGCGGCCTGCATGACGAGGTCCAGGCACAGCAGTCCGCCGGCGATCGAGCCGAGCATCGTCAGGACGTCGGGGTGGGAGTGCACCGGGCCGCCGAGCACGACGAACAGCTCGCCGCCGACGAATGCGCCGCCAACCCCCGCGATGATGCAGGAGGCTTCCCCGGCAGGAAACGACAGGGGGGCTGCCAGCCAGGCGATGACGACCAGCGCCGTTCCGCTGGTGAGCCACAACGCGACCGTTAATTCCATACAAGTGCGGTCCGATGCACACGCTCATCGTGCGGGCGGCGGCCGTTTCGGGCAATGGGTGTCAGCCCGCATCGTGCATCGCAAACGGGCGCCCGGCGCGGCGTTGCGGCGATGATGAGCGGGTGCGTTTGTGGCCGATGATGTCGCTGCGGTGGAGGGTCGCCGTGATACGTGCGGCAGCAGGACCCCGCGCCATCCTGCAACCACGCGACGCTGACGGCGGACGGCGTGAAACCGTCGGTGTGATCGCGTGCGTCGTCCACGGTCTGCGTCAACGCGACTACCGGCTGTGATCGTCCCCGAACTCCCGCGAGGCGACCGCCCTCACCCAAGTCGCAAGGGCGGATGGCGATGACGCTCTTGCCATCCGCCGACGGCCCACCACCATCCACTCCGTGCGGTAACGCCACCGCCAGCAGGACGGATAGCCAGCCGTGCGTCCCGCGGTGTCTACGCCGGCAGCTCGTTGAGGAACCGGACGGGATCGGCTCCGGCGCGCCGTGCCCGTGTGATGTGCTGAAGAAGCGTGTGGTGGCCCTTGAGAGCTGTCAGGCGGTGCTGCTTGACGATGGCGCCGTGTTGCGCACGTTGCTGGGGCGCGTCGATCGTACGGTCGATGCGCTGATCGCGATCGAGCTGCGAACTGCCACCGCGGATCTGCGCGAGGACGTCGGCGCCCGTCAGACGTGGCGACCGGCCAGTCCGCGCCCGAGTCCGCGCGAGGCCGAAGTCATCGCCTGCCTGGCACGGGGCATGGCTGATGAGGAGATCGCTCTCGAGTTGGCCGTTCGACCCGACACCGTACGCAGCCACCTGCGCCGCATCTACCACAAGCTCGGGGCTGCCGACCGCGCTCAAGCGGTACTGCTCGCAACCAAGCACGGCTGGATCTAGGAGCTATGGCGCGGGTCGCTTGGTTCGGACCGGTCGCCGGGTCCCGTCGCGGGACATGGCCTTGCCGGGCGTCGCACTGAGCCTCGCAGTGATCGCGTGCGCGTGGCCGCCGAGGATCGCTATCTGAAGCGTTTGCACAGCGCGTCGGATTCGGCGCGCGGGTCGCGGCTCAGACGCAGCGGCGCATCAGCGCGCGGCGATCGTCTTCAGTGATCGTCGGATGACGCGGCTGCGTTCGCAGTCGCGCGCGACATGGTCGGCCGGGTCGGCGAGGACCGTGTCGATGCCGGCGCCGCACAGGATCCGGTCGATGCCGCGGCGTCCGGTGAGGGTGCTGTCACGGGCGTCGATCCGGTCGTTGCCCGAGCCACCGGACAGGCGGTCGTTGCCGCGGCGGTCGACGATGCGGTCGTTGCCGGCGCCGCCGGACACCCGGTCGTTGCCGGAGCCGCCGTTGAGGCGGTCGTGCCCGCTTTGGCCGCTGAGCGGTCGTTGCCCGCGCCGCCGTCGAGGCGATCGTTGCCGGTGCCGCCGAAGAGGCGGGCCGCGCGGCTGTCGCCGCGCAGGGCATCGTTGCCCGCGCCGCCGTACAGGCAGTCAAGGCCGCCCGCGCCGCGCAAGCTGTCGTTGGCGCCGAGGCCGAACATGATGTCGGTCTTCGCGGAGCCGGTGCGGACGTTCGGGCCGTTCGTCCCGACGTACAACGTACCCACGACGCCGGTGCAGCCCGTGCGTGCCGGTACGACTGGAGCGGCAGGCGGCGGCGGGGGTGGCGGACCCGGTGGGGGCGGGCCCGGAGGTGCCGGCGGAGGGCCTGGCGGGGGCGGCTCGATTGTCGCGCTGACGGTGAACTGCCGGCTCGTGCTCGCGCCCTGGTTGCCGGCGCGATCGCGCGAGCGCACTTCGAACGTGTGTGCGCCGGCCGCCACCGTGCCCGTTGTGAACGGCGACGTGCATGAAGCGAACTCGGCGTTGTCGATGCGGCAGTCGAACGTCGCGTCGGCTTCCGAGGAGGAGAACGTGAACGTCGGCGTCGCGTCACTGCCGGTTGGGCCGCTGTCGATGAAGGTCTGCGGCGCGACGGAGTCCTCGACGTAGGTCACCGAGCTCGACGAGCAGTCCGAGACGTTGCCCGCCGCGTCGGTCGCGCGAACGTAGAACGTCGTCGTCGAGTTGTTGGCGAGAACGACCGTGAAGCCCAGGGATGCGAACGTCGCCGCCGACCCTTGCGCCTGGACGGCGCTTGTGCACGCCGGGTTGGTGTAGAGCGTCACGGTGATCGAGTCGGGCGCCAAGCCGCTGACGCGTGGCGCGTTGTTGTTGGCGGGCGACGCGGGCGTGCTGCCAAGCAGGATCGGGGGCGGGGGCGGCGTCGAGTCCTCGACGTAGGACACGCCGCCCGAGCAGGCCGAGCGGTTGGCGGCCTGGTCGATCGCGACCGCGTACAACGTCGTCATGCTGTCGCCGGGCACCGTTACTTGGATGCCCGGCGACGCGAACGTCGCGGCGCTGCCGGTGCCGACTGGCGACCCGCTGCAGTCCGCGGTCGTGTAGATGGCCACCGTGGTTCCCGCGTCTACGCTGCCGATGATCCGCGGCGTGCTGACGTTCGATGGCGAAGCCGGATCGGTCGCGGTCGCCGCCGGCGTGGCCGGCGGCGTGGAGTCCTCGACGTAGGTGATCGTGCTCGCCGAGCATGCGGAGACGCCGCCGGCGCTGTCGGTCACCGTCGCCGAGAACGTCGTGCTGGAGTCATCCGCGACCGCGAAGCTGATGCCCGTCGCGTTCAACAGGGCGGCGGCCCCCGTCACCGTTGACCCGGCGCAGCCGGGCTGGTGGTACAACGTCACGAGGCTCGTGCCTGCGGGGGCCGATCCCTTGATCTTGGGCGTGTTGTTGTTGGCCGGAGACGCGGGGTCGGTGCCGGTCAGCGACGGTGCTGGCAGTTTCACGGTCACCGAACCCGAGCCCACAGCCGAGGCGAACTCTTCCTGGTCGGAGATCGCGCCTGCCACGACGCGCTGGCGTGTTTGCAGGCCGGCTGCGGGCTGCGCGTCGGCCGGGAGCTTGAGGACCGACAGCGTGAAGTTGATGTGACATGACGCGCCGAACGGGATCGTCAGGCTGCCTGTGGCCGGCGTGAAGCGGATCGTGCCGAACGTGGCGTCGATGACCGTGGCCGCGAACGCTCTGCCAGGGCAGCCCGTGCCCGACCCGGTAGCAGTCGAGCTGACGCCAAAGACGTTCGGATCGGCGCCGGCGGCTGCGCAGCCTGTCCCGTCGGGCATGCTGCACGACGGGATGAGCGTGACGCCGCCGAAGCCAGCGCAGCCGGCGGTGGCCACGTTGCAGATCGTCGTCGACCCGTCGGGCGAGCTGTTCTGGTTGGTGACGACGACCTCGCCTGCCAAGCCGGTGCTGCCGACAGCAACAGGCGACGGGAGAACCGATGCGATCGTGATCGTGGATGACGCCTGCGCGGCCGTCGGGGTGAGCACGGACAGCAGGCAGGCGAGGAGCACCGCTGCGTCTCGGTGCGAGCGAGGCCGACTAGATCGACCGCCGGACAGAACCAACACGAGAAGCGACAGGGGGAGCATGTTTAGCCGAACCGCCATCGCCTGACGCGGGCAGATGCGGCTGCTGCCGCACATCTGACCTAACCCAAGATGTGCAATGGATCATCCTGGACCTCTCGGGAACCTTCGGTTGATCGACTCGATGGGGGTGGTGAGCAGCTCGGTCCGCCCCCGGGGCATTTGCTCGCTGGATATCAGTGCCAGGACATCCCGCCGGTTGCCGCCAACCGGTACCTGAACATCCACGAAGCGAAAGGGAGACCCCATGACCGATCGGCGAGGTAACCGTGATCTGTATCTGTCGATCTTCGATCAGGGCGACCGCATCTACGACTCGGCGGTGTTCATCGACAAGCTCATCATCGCGCGGCGCACCCGTTGCGCGACCGGCGTCGTCGTCGGTAGCTGACCGCCACCGATCGCCGCGTAGGGATTGCGGCGGATCGTCGTGCGTTCGCTTCTGGACCGCTCAATGACAGGTCGCGCGCGGGTCGCGGCGCTGCGGGCGCCGCTCATTCAGCCTGCTGTGCGCTGACGCTGCGCCGGGCTCGCTGATGCTCGCTGCCCCAGGGCAGAGACCGTAGTGTCCACGTGATGGTCGATGTCCCCGCGCTGGACGCGGAGTTTCGGCGCTTGGACCCGGCCGATCGCGCGCTGCTCGAGCTGGCGCTTCGTCACGGCCTCGACGACGAGGCGATCGCGAGGGCTGCGGGCATGCCGGTCCGGCGCGTCCGGCGTCGTCGACGGGCACTGCTCGCGAGGCTGGCCGACGAGATCGGCCTCGACGCCGGGTCACGCGACGACCTCGTCGCCGCGCTGCGCGTGCGGGTCGCCGAGGAGGCATCCGTGGCGGCCACCGAACGCGACGGTCGATCGCCGTCGGGCGCCACCGTCCATCGTGGCGGGGCCGCGGATCGTTTCGCGGGGGCGGTCGTTCGGGGGCGGTGGGCGATCGTCGTCGGGTGGATCACTGTCGCGGTCGTGGTCACGTTGGGGTTGCCGTCGATCCGTGAGGCGCAGGTCGGAGCGCTCGGCGATCTCGTCCCGGCTGGCGCGCAGGCGATCACGACCGAGGAGCGC
Source organism: uncultured Actinomycetota bacterium (assembly GCA_963826035.1). Taxonomy (GTDB): domain Bacteria; phylum Actinomycetota; class Actinomycetes; order Mycobacteriales; family Pseudonocardiaceae; genus Actinophytocola. The sequence continues at coordinate 1,315,316 of CAWGVZ010000015.1, forward strand.
TCCGCGCAGCTGTTTGCCTTCCCGCTGCTGAGCCGCACGGTCGTCGTCGTCCGCGACGCCGGCGGCCTGTCCGTGCTGCAGCAGGGCAGCGTCGGGCGCAGCGTCGTGCAGCTCGATCGCGGCGAGCTGCCGTTGCTGCGCGAGACGCGCGGGTACGCGGTCTCCAACGCGATCGGCGTGACGCCGTTCGTGCGCGAGCGCTCGACGACGATCGTGATCCCGCTGCTGTTCCCGACGAGCGTCGGGCAGAACGGGAGGATCGGCGCCGCCCGCCGGCTCGCCGAGGAGCACGTCGCGCCGGGCGCGCCCGGCGCGTTCGTCGGCGTCACGGGCGCGATCGCGGCGCGCGCTCAGCAGGCGGACGTGATCGAGGAGCACCTGCCGCTCGTGGAGCTCGCGACGCTGCTGCTCGTGCTCGGCGCGGTCGGCGTGTACTTCCGCGCGCTGCTGGCTCCGCTGATCAACCTCGTGACGGTCGCGCTGGCGTATCTCATCTCGATCAGGCTCGTCGCGACGCTCGGCAAGCTCGTCGGCGTCTCGGTTCCCAGCGAGGTGCAGCCGATCGTCGTCGCGCTGCTGTTCGGCGTCGTCACCGACTACTCGCTGTTCTTCCTGTCGCGCTTCCGTCGCCGGCTGGAGGCGGGTGACACGCCCACTGCTGCAGCACACCGCACGACCGCCGAGCTGACGCCGATCATCCTGACGTGCGGGCTGGCGGTCGCCGCCGCCTGTGCGGCGCTGGTCGTCGCCGATCTCGGCTTCCTGCAGGCGTTCGGGCCCGGCATGGCGATGGCGATCCTCGTCGCGCTCGCGGTCTCGATGACGTTCATCCCGGCGACGCTCGCGTTGCTGGGCGAGCGCTTGTTCTGGCCGCACGTCCCCGCCCCGGCCGGCCGCGCGGCGGGAACTCGACCGCGACGCCCGATCACGCATCGCGTCGTTGCGACCGCGGTTCGTGCGCCGCGGCGAACGATCGCCGGATGCGCGATCGTGCTGGCGACGATGTGCTCGGGCCTGGGCTGGCTTGATCTCGGCAACCCGCTGATCCGCGGGCTGCCGGAAGACAGCGACGCACGGGTCGCCTACACCCAGGCCAGCCGCGGGTTCGTCCCCGGCATCCTGTCGCCCACGGTGCTGATCGTCGAGCAGCCCGCGATCGCCTCACGCCGCACGGAGCTCGCGCGGCTGCAACGTCTGCTCGAAGCCCAGCCCGGCATCGCTCAGGTCGTCGGTCCGGCATCCAACCCGACGCGCCTGGAGCTCGGGGCCGTCCTCGCGAACAACGGGAACGCGGCGCGCTACGTGCTCGTGCTGAAGGCCGATCCGCTCGGCGCCGGCGCTGTGGAGCGCATCCGGCGCCTGCAAGACGCGACCGATGGGCTGCTCGCGCGCGCTGGACTGCCACAGGCCCAGGCGAGCTTCGCCGGCGACAGCGCGCTCTCCCAGGAGACGATCGACGGCACCACCGACGACCTGCTGCGCGTGATCCCCGCCGTGCTGCTGGCGGTGCTGCTCGTGCTCGTCATCTTCCTGCGCGGGCTCGTCGCACCGCTCTATCTCGTCGCCGTCGCGACGCTCGGCCCGCTCGCTGCGCTCGGGCTCACGGTCGCGTTCTTCCGCGGCGTCCTCGGTCACGACGAGCTGACGTACTACGTGCCCGTCGCGGCGGGCGTCCTGCTGGTCGCGCTGGGCTCGGACTACAACATCTTCCTCGTCGGCCGTGTCTGGGACGAGGCACGGCGCCAGCCGCTCGATCAGGCGATCATCGCCGCCGGCGCGGGCGCCGCACGCGCGATCTCGGCCGCCGGCATCGTACTCGCGCTGTCCTTCGGGGCGATGGCGCTCGTCCCGATCGCCGCGTTTCGCGAGCTGGCGTTCGTCATGGCCGCCGGCCTGCTGATCGACGCCTTCCTCGTCCGCACCGTGCTCGTCCCGGCGATGATCGCGCTCGTCGGCTACCGCAGCGGCTGGCCCGGCAAGCGACTGCGACCCCTGACCGCCAACCGCGTGCGGATCCCCACCACGACGTGACGGGCGGGGCGCACCGATGCGTGAAACGATCCAGGCAGTGAGCGGGTCACCGCCAGGCCGTGCGCACGACGCGCATGGCCGCACGCGAACCGCGATCGTCGCGCTGGCGGTCGCGATCGTCCTGGCCGACTCGTCGATCGTGACGCTCGGCCTGCCCGGCGTCCTGCGCGAGTTTCGTGCGGACGTCACCGACGTCGCCTGGGTGCTGACGTCGTTCAACCTCGTGCTCGCGCTCGTCGCGCTGCCCGCCGCCGCGATCGTCCGCCGCACCGGCGCGGTCACCGCTTGGCGGCTCGGGATACTCGCCTTCGCAGCCGCCTCGCTGGCCTGCGCGCTGGCGCCGAGCCTCGGCATCCTCGTCGCCGCGCGCTGCGCACAGGCGGTCGGCGGCGCCGCGGTGATCGCGGCGGCACTGGAGCTGCTCGTCACCCAGCGTGGCCACCGGGCAGGCTCGCGGATATGGGTCGCCGCGGGGATCGCGGGAGCCGCGATCGGACCGGCGCTCGGCGGCGCGCTGACGGAGCTGTTCTCCTGGCAGGCGATCTTCGCCGCGCAGGTGCCGCTCGCGCTCGTCGTGGCGCTGCGACCGCTATCGCGCGACGTGCCGGCGCCGGCGAGTGTGCCCGCACCGCAGCCCGCAACACCCCATGGCCCGGCAACCGCGGCGCCGACCGCCGCGCTCGCACTGGTCTCGGCCGCCCTCACCGCAGCGCTGTTTCTGCTCGTGATCCTGCTGACGGAAGGACTGCGCCACAGGCCGCTGCGCGCCGCCGCGATCGTCTCGGTGATGCCACTCGCCGCGCTAGCGACCGCGACGCTCGCCGCCCGATTCGGCGCAGGCGGACGGCTTGCCGGCGCCGGTGCGGTGTCGCTGGCCGGCGGACTGGCGGCGCTCGGACTGCTGCCCGGCGCGCAGGCCGGCTGGACACTCGCACCGCAGATCCTGATCGGCATCGGACTGTCAGGCCAGACCCGTGTCTTGCATGGATCGCGCGCTGACATCGACCAGTTCGACTTCGGCTGGGCGATCGTGTTCTGACAGATCGTCCGCGGTGGCGCTCCGAAGCAGTTTGCCCAGGCCCGCGCGAGGGCTGGTATGGGCCGCCCGGACCCGGACGCGGTGCCGCGCTGACGGCCGCACACGACGCGGATTCGCCGTCGCTGAGGAGCGTCGCAGCCGAGATCTCGGCTGGCGCAAAGGCTGCTTACCGCCGGATTCCCACCGCCATCGCCGCGGCCGCCGGCCTCGACGACCACGCGACCGTGCACGTTTATGCCGACCTCGTCGTAATGCCGACCTGTGCGCCGCGGTCTGCTGGCTCGCCGGGACGGCGACCTCGGGCGCCGCCGTCACGAGTACCCGCGACGCAACACGCGTGGCGAAGGCGATGGCCACCGATCCTTCCGTCGTCTCGTTCCGCTTCCTCAGCGAGGAGTACAACGAGTTCATCGGCACGGACTTCAACGACGCCTTCGTCGCTGAGCTCGACCGCAACACCTGGTCTGGCAGCGGCACGCAGAGCGCGATCGTCAACGCACCGCACAACTTCGCGTTCGGTCGCAGCAGGACGCTCATCACCGTGAACTCCACGGGCAACTTCAACGTCACGAATTCGCGTGCGCGCGGCACGACCTACGATGCCGGCACGCGCAGGCTGCGCGCGTCGCGACGGATCACCCCCGGTCGTCATTCGGTCTACTTCTCGATCTTCGATCAGGGTGACCGCGAGTACGACTCGTCGGTCGTGCTCGATGCGCTCGCGGTGAACCGGCGCACGCCGTGCGTGTCGGGGGCGAGCCTCGACTAAAGATCGCTGATTTCACGATCGGCACCGCCAGCTGACCGCGCGGCCGTGGCCATCTGGCGGCACCGGCCGCGGGAACCCAACCATCTAGCTTGCTGCATCACCGATGCGGGCGCCATCGTCCGCGTCGGTGATCGCAACCGGCCGGGTATCGGGCGGACCCGGATCATCCGGGGACGCGTATCGCGCTGGGGATCCGGTCTGGAACGACGTGGCTTGCGGCGCGGCGCTCCTGATGCTCTCGCTCGTGCAGATCGCCGCACCGCGCCGCTCCGCCCCGCTCGGCTGGCTGTGCGCACTCATCGGGTTGTGGCTGATCGCCTCCGCGCTCTGGGTCAACGCGACGAGCGCCGCCGTCACGAACGACGTCGTCGTCGGTTTCGCCGTGGCCGTGTTCGCGGTCGCCGGCTTGGCCGGCGCCGACAGCGCTCTGCCCGAGCGCTCTTTGGCCGATCGCGCGGACGGCGCTGACGCGCTCTCCCAGCGCTGGCGGCCCGCGAACCTCCGCGGGGCGCGGCACGCCCCCGCGCTCGGTAGGGTGCATGGCGGTGTGCCGGGAAGCCTGGTCGGCGAGGTCTGACCATGCACGAAATCGAGGATGCCCGATGCGCACACCACTCACCTCCCGCTACGCCGCACAGCCGCGCCGCGTCGCGTTTCGCAGAGCCCGAACGCGACACCTCGGCTGCGTCGGCCGGGCGTCCGCTTGGCGCGCGGGGAGGACGTCATGACCGTCTCGATGAGTCGGCTGCTGGTCCTGGCGCTGCCGTCCGATGCGACTCAGCCCGCATGACGCGGAGGCGTGGCTGCGCGCCCAAGCCGGTGGCGTGCTGGCTGACGGCGCGGCCGCGCAGGTCCACGTCACGACGCTGACGGGCGCCTCCGCGGCGTGGGGCCGCGCGTGGGATTACCTCATCACGATCGTGCACGGGATACGCGCGCTGGCTACCGCGGCGTAGGGCACCGCCCAAGGCCAATATACAACTAGTCTGGTGTATAGTGGTGGATATGGAGATTCCTCGTCCTCTTCCGGAGCCGTTGGTCGAGCTGATCGCGCAGCGCTTTCGTGTGATCGGTGAGCCGATGCGCATCAAGCTGCTGGACCGGCTGCGCGACGGCTCGGCGACCGTCAGCGAGCTTGTCGAGGCGCTCGGCGCCTCGCAGCAGAACGTCTCCAAGCATCTCGGTGTCTTGCATCAGGCGGGCATCGTCAGCCGCGCGAAGGAGGGCACGAGCGTGCGGTATGCGATCGCTGACGACACCGTGTTCGCGTTGTGCGAGCAGGTCTGCGGTGGCCTGCGCGACCAGCTCGCCGAGCGCGGCGGCATCCTGAGCGGCGGTGCGGCGTGAGCTGTGCGTGCGTCATGACGGCTTGGTCGCTTGAGCGCGCGCCGTTTTCGATTGCGCGCGTCTTCGGGCTGCGCTGGATCACGGAGGTCATCGGATGAGCTCGGTCGGACCGATCGGCCGTCTGGGCCGTTACACCGCCACGCACTTTCGTGTCGTCGCGATCGCGTGGGCGGTCGTCGCCGTCTTCCTCGGCGGCCTCGCGCCGAAGGTCGAGCACGCCCTTTCGGGCGCGGGCTGGGAGGCGACGGGTTCGGAGTCGGTCAAGGCTCGCGAGCTCGTCGACCGCAATTTTCAGGGCTTGTCGTCCAGTGCTCTGCAGGTGGTCGTGCACTCGCCGACCAAGTCGGTGTCTGACCCTGCGTTTCAGCGAACGATCACGTCGGCGCAGCGCACGCTGAAGGCAGACCCGCGTGTCGCCAGCGTGATCGCGCCGCAGCCTGGCCTGTCGATCTCGCGCGACGAGCACACCGCTGTCATCCAGGCCGGCGCGGCGGAGAACCCGAACGAGATGGTTCGCGCCGCCGACGACCTCAAGTCTCAGCTGCGGGGCGTCGACGGTGTGCAGGTGTCGTTGACGGGGGCGTCGGGGATGTGGTCTGACTTCAACGAGGCCAACCGTTCGGCGATGCTCAAGAGCGAGGTGATCTCGTGGCCGGTGACGATGATCATCCTCGTGTTGGCGTTCGGGTCGCTGGTCGCCGCGGGGCTGCCGCTGATGCTCACGATTCTCGGCCTCGTCGCGTCCGCGGGGTCGCTGTACGTCGGCACGCAGCTGCTGGACATCTCGATCTGGGCGATGAACTTCGCGCTGATGTTCGCGCTCGCGCTGGGCATCGACTACGCGCTGTTTCTCGTGATGCGTTTCCGCGCAGCGTTCTTCGGCTCGAAGCTCTCAGCCGAGGAGGCGGTCGCCGAGACGATGGACACCGCCGGCAAGGCGGTGCTGTTCTCCGGGCTGACGGTGCTGATCTCGCTGACCGCGGTGATGCTCGTCCCAAGCCCGGCGTTTCGGTCGATGGCGCTGGGGATCATGCTCGCGGTCGTCTTCATCCTGGCGGCCACATTGACCCTGCTTCCGGCGGTGCTGGCCAAGCTCGGCCCAAGGGTGGACAAGGGCAGCCTGCCGTGGGCGCGCTCTGGTGAGCATCGCTCGCGGCGGTTTGCCGCCTGGGGTGAGCGCCTGTGGAAGCGCCCGGTCGCCTACGGCGCGCTCGCCGTCGTGGCGTTGCTTGCGCTCGCGATCCCTGTGGTGAACCTGCAGACCGGGATGCCGTCGATCAAGGTCGTCCCGGCCGGCGACAGCTCACGCACCGGCTATGACCAGGTCCAGCAGGCGTTCGGGACCGGTGCACCCGGCGCGCTGCAGATCCTCACGCCCGCCACGACCAATCCCTGGGCGGTCGCGGCGAAGCTGACAGGCGAGCGCGGGATCGCGCAGGTCGTGGCGCCGACGGCCGGCGATCAGGGGTGGAGCATGATCCAGGCGATCCCCACCGGCGACCCATCGGGCAAGCCATTGGGAGCGACGATCGACCGTCTCCGCGAGACGCTGCCGGCGGGAACGCTCGTCGGGGGCGCTGTCGCTGAGAACCATGACCTCGAGGCGGCGCTGTCGGCCAAGACGCCGCTGGTCATCGGCGTCGTGCTCGCGCTCGGCTTTTTGCTGCTGCTCGTCGCCTTGCAGGCACCGCTGCTGGCCGCAGCGGCCGTGCTGACCAATCTGTTGGCGACCGGTGCCGCGTTCGGGGTCGCGCAGCTCATCTTCCAGCAGGGCCACCTCTCCGGCCTGCTGGGCTTTGAGCCCCAAGGCTTCCTCGACGCGTGGGCGCCGGTGTTCTTCTTCGCGATGGTGTTCGCGATCTCGATGGACTACACGGTCTTTTTGCTGTCCAGTGCCAAGGAGCACTGGGACCGCACCCACGATCCCAAGGAGGCGATGATCGGCGCTGTCGCGCACTCCGGCCGCGTCGTCTTCGCCGCCGCCGCCGTCATGGTCGCGGTGTTCTTCACGTTCGCGTTGAGCGGGCCGCTGCCGCCCAAGGAGATGGGCGTCATCCTCGGCATCGCCGTCCTGCTCGACGCTGCCCTGGTCCGTCTGCTGCTCGTTCCGGTGCTGCTGCGCCTGATGGGCAGGTGGGCGTGGTGGCTGCCCAAGCCGCTGGACCGGATCCTGCCTGACGTCCGTTTCGGGCACGCCTGATGGGTCTGCGCCATCGCGTCGAGACCGTGAGCGTGAGGACCGCCTCGGATCGGTTCTTCACCGGCCGTCTGACGATCGTCGATGTCCGCAGCCACCGGGAGTTCGCGCAGGCTCGCGTTCCGGGCGCAACGCACATCCCGCTCGAGCAGCTGCGCGGCGCCTGCCGGAGGTGCGCAGCGACCGGCCGATCGCGCTGCTGTGTCGCTCGGGTCATCGCAGCGCCCTCGCCGCTCGTCGCGCGGCCAAGCACCGCCGAGATGTCGCGAGCATCGACGGCGGCATGAGCGCCTGGATCGCGGCCGACCTGCCGACCGCGCGTTGCACCCCGCCCCATTCCGATCGGAGGACCGCATGATCTTTCGCCAGATCACCCATGACGACCTGGGGTGCGCCAGCTACCTGATCGGCGACGAGGACGCCGGCGTCGCCGCCGTCGTCGACCCGAAGCTCGACATCGACGAGTACCTGCGCCTCGCGCGCTACTTCGCGGTGAGCATCGAGCACATCCTGGAGACCCACAACCACGCCGACCACGTCTCCGGGCACGGCCGCCTCGCCGCCGCGACCGGCGCCACGATCCATATCCACGAAGCCGCGGACCCCGGCTACGAGCACGAGCCGTTCGCCGATGGGTGGGAGCTCGAGCTCGGCGCGATCCGCGTGCGCGCCGTGCACACCCCCGGACACCGCCCCGAGCACACGGCCTTCACGCTGATCGACGCGGCGCGTGGCCCGGAGCCGTGGGCCGTGCTGAGCGGCGACACGCTGTTCGTAGGGGACATCGCGCGCCCCGACCTCGCGGTCGACAAGCAGGAGGGCGCGCAGGGCATCTTTCGCTCGCTGCAGGAGAAGGTTCTTGCGCTGCCGGACTCCTGTGAGGTGTGGCCCGGGCATCTCGGGGGGTCGCTGTGCGGCGGCCCCGGGATGGACATGAAGGTCTCCTCGACGATCGGCTACGAGCGCGCTCACCAGGAGCTGCTCGCGATCACCGACGAGCAGCAGTTCGTCGCGCAGACGACGGCCTCGCTTGGGCCGCAGCCACCGAACTTCGAGAACATCGTCGCGCTCAACCGCGGACCGCTGCTGCGCGAGAGCATCGAAGCGCATCCGCTGGCCCCCCGCCAGGTCGACTCCCACCAGCGCGACGGCGCGCTGGTGATCGACGTGCGCACCGAGCTGCAGTTCGACGAGGCGCACATCCCCGGCGCCGTCTGCATCACCTCGCTGCGGGCGGGCTTTGGCTCCAAGCTCGCGTGGCTCGCCGACCCGCAGCAACCGGTCGTGATCGTGGGACGCGACGACGACGACGCCCGCCAGGCCGTGATGCTCGCCGCCGCCGTCGGGATCACGCAGATCGCCGGCTATCTCGCCGGTGGCATGACGTCCTGGCGCGAGGAGAAGCGCCCCGTCGAACGCCTGACCCGGCTGACCGTCGACGAGCTGCACGACCGCTGGGAGGCCGACCAGCGCAACGTGCAGGTCCTCGATGTGCGAGAGCAGGCCGAGTGGGACGCCGGACACATCCCCGGCTCGACCCACGAGCCATACCACGACATCAGCGAGGTGCCCGAGGGCATCGACCCCGACCGGCCCGTCGCCGTGATCTGCGGCTCCGGTCAGCGCGCGGCCGTCGGCGCCAGCCTGCTGCAGCGCTACGGCGCCCGTGACGTCATCCACGTCGTCGAGGGCGGCGTGCCCCTGTGGCAACGCCGCGGCTGGCCGATCGACACACCCGCCAGGCCGAAGGCCTGACCGCCGGGTGCTGCTCGCGATCGCGTTCGGGCTCGCCATCGGCGTCGCGGTCGGCATGCTCGGCGGCGGCGGCTCCGTGCTTGCCGTCCCGGTCCTCGTCTACGTGCTGGGCCAGAGCGTGTCCGAAGCCACGACGGCGTCGCTGGTCGTCGTCACCGCAGGCGCCGTCGCCGGCGGCCTCGGACACGCGCGAGCGGGCAGGGTGTGCTGGCGCCACGCCGGCTCCTTCACGCTCGCGGCCGTGCCCGGCCTCGTCGCCGGCACTCTCGCCAGCGAGGCCGTCAGCGGTACCGCGCTGCTCGGTGCGTTCGCGCTCATCATGCTCGCGGCCGCCGCCGCGACCTGGCGCAAGGCCGACAACGACGAGCCCGCCGACGGCACCTGGGAGAGCGGCGGCAGCTGCCCGCCGCTACGCCTGCCGCGCGACCTCCTCGCCGGCGTTCTCGTCGGCTTTCTCACGGGGTTCCTCGGCGTCGGCGGAGGGTTTCTGATCGTGCCGACCCTCGCGATCGCGCTGGCCTTCACGATGCGCACCGCCGTTGGCACCTCGCTGGCGATCATCACCGCGACGTCGCTGATCGGACTCGCTGTGCACCTGCTCGCCGGACGCAGCCTCGACCTCGAGATCACCACGACGATGACCGCAGCATGCGTCGTCGGCGCGCTCGCCGGCACGGTCTTTGCGACCCGGGTGCCCCAACGCACCCTCGGACGCGCCTTCGCCGTGCTGGTCTGCGGCGTCGCCGTCTACCTCCTCGTCTCCGCCGCCTTCCTCGGCGGCCCACCGACCGCCTGAACAAGTCCGAAAGGACCGGCCACATGCACAACGTCAACACCGACGCGCTCAACACAGACGATCGCCAAGGCGCGAGCAGGACCCAGACGCGCTCAAGCAGCACGTCAGCTTCGACGGCGAATGGCAAACACAGCAGGGCCAGCCGCAGTTTCGCGCGACCATCCCCGTCCCCAACGGCGAACCGTTCGTGTTCGAAGCCGACTTCCCACCCCCGATGGGCGGCACCGGATCGGCCCCCAACCCGCTCGCCTACTGCTTCTGGGGCGGCCTGGCCTGCTACGCCATGACCTACGCCCAAGAAGCCGCCCGCCAAGGCATACAGCTCCGCGCCCTCAGGGCCCGCACCGAAGCCGACGTCGACATGACCCGCGCGCTCGGCGTGACCGACAACCCTCCCGTCCAACGCATCGACTGGCACCTCGAAGTCGACGCCGACGCCCCGCGCGAGACCCTCGAGGAAATCAAGCGCATCGCCGACGAGCACTGCCCAGGCGTGTACTGCCTGCGCAACCCGATCGAGCTGACCACCCATCTCGTCGCATGAGCAGCCTCGACGCCATGGGCCCGTCCGCGGCCAACCCGACGCGTATCCCGGCTTGAAGGCGGCGATGACCCGCCCGATCCGCTGGGAGATCATCGAGCACAACTACGACCAGCTCGTCAAGTACGCGACCGCGATCCGCGTCGGGAGCGCGTCAACCGAAGCGATCCTGCGCCGCTTCACCCGCAACGCCTCACACCCCGTCTACCAAGCGATGCTCGAACTCGGACGCGCGCACAAGACGATCTTCATCGCGCGCTACCTGCGCGACCGTGACCTGCACCGCGAGATCGGAGGGACTGAACTGATCAGTCGTGGAAACCTCATCTTTTCGACGCATTCCCCCCACACCCCCCTCCCCCCACCAAATCCCCCACCCCCCCCCCCCCCCCCCCCCCCCCCCCCCGACGACACGATCTGAACCGCACGCGCACAGCGCGTCCGATCGGCTACTTGTCACCTGGTGCCACGTTCCTGATGGCACCCCGAGTTACGCGCGGCGCGGGAAGGGTTGGCGCCGCCCGTCAGCCGGCTGACATCTCGGCGGCGGGAGCCGCGTTTTCCACGGATACGCGCATCGCTCCGAGTAGCGTCGGGGTGATGCGCTCACGAATCCTGATCTCGCTCGTCGCCACGCTGGTGCTCCTGCCGGTCTCGTCCGCGACGGCACGCAGCTCCGTCCGCGTGGGCCTTGCAGACCAGAGCCCGGCGATGTTCCAGTCATCGCTCTTTCAGCAGCTTGGGATCAAGCGCACGCGGTACTTCGTCGCCGCCGACGTCATGCACGACCGCACCGAACGCGCGAGGGCTCGCGCTTTCGTCATCGCCGCACGCCGCGCCGGCGTCTCGACGCTGCTGCATATCTCGACGGCCGACCTGCGCTCCAAGCGCGGCAAGCTCGTCTCGACCACGCGCTACCGCCGCGACGCGGGAAGGATCGTCGCGTACTTCCGCAAGCTCGGCGTGCGTGACTTCGGCGCGTGGAACGAGGTCAACCACAAGACCCAGGAGACGTGGGATCACCCCGGCCACGCGGCCTCGTACTTCAAGAGCATGTACCGCGCCGTCCGTAGCCGCTGCAGGTCGTGCGCGGTCGTAGGGCTCGATGTGCTCGACCAGTCGAGTTCGGACCGCTACATCCGGTCGTTCTACCGCCGGCTCAGCCCGACGTGGCGCAAGCGGTTGACCGTCGTCGGGATCCACAACTACTCCGACGTCAACCGAAACCGCTCGAGCGGTACCGCGAAGATCATCCGGACGGTGCGTCGCTACAACCGGCGTGCGAAGTTCTGGTTCACCGAAACGGGCGCGTTGGCGAGCTTCGGCCGCTCATTCCGGTACTCCGAGGGCCGGCAGGCGTCGCGCATGAAGAACATGTTCAGCTTCGCGTCGCGCTACCGGACCCGCGGCGTCCAGCGCGTGTACTCCTACAACTTCTTCGGGATCGAGAACGGCGCGTGCGGGACGAGGTGCCGCTTCGACGCCGGTCTGGTCGACGCCGACGGCAGTCCGCGGGCGGTCTTCGGCGTCTTCAAGTCGCGACTGCGCTCATTCCGCCGCTGAGCCGATCGTTGCCGCTGTGCCGCGGGGCGTGCCGCTGCATCGACTGCCGGGACGGCGGCTTTCTCGGCTCATCCCGCGGGCTCGGCCAGTAGCGTGATCGCCAGCATGACGACGGCGAGGGCGCCGTAACCGATGCGCTGCCATGGAGAGCCGCTGGTCCGCATGGCGACGACACATTGCAATGCGTAGTAGGCCGCGAACGCTCGCGAGGCGACCACGATGATGGTGCTCGTAGCGAGCGTCGCGGCGAGCGCCGCGGCAACGAGACCGACGAGCATGTACCGTCGCCGGCCCCGCAGCGGTTGCCATGCGATCACGTCGAGGTTGCCGACGCTGGCCTCCGTGTCCGCTGTCGCCGCGCTGAACTGGCTGAGGACGGCGCATATGACGAGCGGGAGGGCAAGCAGCGGGGCGACGCGCTGCACGAGCTCCAGCAGCTGGTGGTCGGCGCCGGACGAGGTTCCCAGGCCCATGAGCGGCGTCGCGAGCACGACGAGCAGCACGTACACCAGCGATGACGTCACTTGGGACAATTTGCAGGCCGCGATCCGCGTCGAGCGGTCGATGTGCTGCAGGTAGCGGACGGTCTCGAAGCCCTGCACGGTGATCACGATGCCGCCGAGCACGAGCAGCACCGAGCCCACCGACGATCCCGGCGACGGTGGCAGCGCCAGCCCCGCGCCTGCGAGCCGCGAGATGTCGGCGGCGGCGAACGTCGCGCCGATCGCGACCACGAGCACCAAGACGGCGCCGAGCGCGAAGCGCTCGAGCAGCTCCAGCCCCGACAGGCCGCGGATGAGGCCGACGGCGCTGATGAGCACGATCACGCCAACCCCGACGATGCGCTCGGTCTGCCCCGACCCGTCCGAGGCGTATTGCACAACGAACTGCGCGAGGATCCGGACGTAGAGCGCGACGGAGATGACGTACGCGACGACGATGACGAGGTCCGAGGCACGCTCTATCCGCGCCGTGACTGCGTCCAGGCGACCCGCTTGGCTCAGCGGCTCGACGACTCCGACGTTGTGACGGATCGCGCTGCCGACCATCCACGCGACAGCGCAGACGCCGGCCATCCCGACCGCGGCCATCGCGCCCAGCTCGCGCTCGAGGATCGGCACGATGATGAGCAATCCCGACCCGAAGATCGACGCCAGCGGCGTGACCGTCGCCAGCACGACGGGCCTGACTCGCACCGCCGCAGCCTACGTCCTCGGTCGCCTCGGTGCCGGCGAGGCCGCAGCGGTCCATCCCGAGCCGGGTTGACCGCGCGGTCGAGCCCCGGGTTTCTCCGGGGAGACGATCACACGGCCGTCCCGCGGCGAGCGCGGGCCGGCCCCTGAAGTGTGGCGCTGCAAGCGCGCTGTGGCGCCACCAGCGCAAGAGCGGGTCGGATCGTGCGCCATGCGAAGTGGGCCACCGCTCGGACGGCCGCCACCGTGTACGAGACGCAGTCCGGCAAACGAGGATGCTCACCGGGCGCTTCCGCGTGTGGCCGAGTGCCCACCAATCCGCTTGCCTACGCGTCGATGAGTCCGCGGCGGATCGCGTACCGTGCGAGGTCCAACCGGTCTTTGAGGTGCAGTTTCTCGAGGATGTTGGAGCGGTGACGATCGACGGTCTTCTCGCTGATGACCAGCCGGCGGGCGATCTCACGGGCGCTGTTTCCCTGCGCGATGAGCTGCACGATCTCAAGCTCTCGCGGTGTCAGCTGCCCTTGGCGTTCGCGGTCGGCCGGTGGCAGGCGGAGGTAGTCGCTGATCAACGCCCGGCTTGCCGCGGGATACATGTACGTGTCGCCGTGAACTGCCGCGCGGCACGCGGCGACGAGGTCCTGATCGGCGGCGGATTTCAGGACGTAGCCGTGCGCGCCGACCTTGAGCGCTTCGAAGAAGAACTGCTCGTCGTCGTGCATCGACAGCATCACAACCGCGGGCGGACGGTCGCGTCGCGCGAGCTCGCGGGCGGTCTGCAGGCCGCCGAGCCGCGGCATGCTCACATCAAGCACGGCGACGTCGGGATGGTGGGTGTCGGCCTGTGCGAGTGCCTGCATGCCGTCGGTGGCTTCGGCCACCACTCGGAGGTCGGGCTCGCGCTCGAGCACGAGCCGGATGCCCTGGCGCACGATCTGGTGGTCGTCGGCCAACAGGATCGAGATCATGGGGTCGAGCCGCCGTTGGAGCTCAGCGGCACCGTGAGTGTGACCGCTGTGCCGCCGGCCGGATTGGACGTCAGGTCCAGTGACGCGGCGACCATGAGCGCGCGCTCGCGCATGAACCGGATCCCGGCGCCGTCCGCGGCGCCGGCGGCGTCCCGACCGGGGCCGTCATCGCTGACGCGCAACTCAAGCCGCCCTGGCGTGGCGCTTAGCGTCATCTCGACGCGGGATCCGGGGGCGTGGCGCGCAGCGTTGGTGAGGCATTCCTGCGCGACGCGGTAGACGACCAGCGCGACCGCCGGGTCGATGTCGTCGGGGATCGTCCCCAGGCGGCGAGTCACGATCAGGCCGGCTCGCTCGCCGACGTTGCGCGTCAGTGCGGTCAACGCGGCGCTCAAGCCGAGCTCATCAAGGCCGGGCGGCCGCAGCCCGCGGACGAGCGCACGGAGCTGCTCCAGGCTGCCTCGCACGAGCTCGCGGGCCGCGTGCGCCTCGCGCGCAACGTCGGGCTCGCGCCGGCTGGCGAGCCGGTCGAGCGTGAGCAGCAGCGCGGTAAGCTGCTGTCCGACCTCGTCGTGCAGCTCAGCGGCGATCCGCCTGCGCTCCTCCTCTTGGGCGATGAGCATTCGTGCGCTGCTGGCGCGACGCTCGCTTTCCAGGCGGTCGGCCATGGCGTTGAAGCTCGCGGCGAGCGCGCCGAGTTCGGGATCGTCGCCCACAGCCAAGCGCAGGCCGGGCTTCAGCGGGTCGACATCGGCCATGCCCGCCGTCAGGCGGCTCAACGGCGCGAACGTGCGGCGCATCAACGCGAGGTTGACGACCAGCAACGCGCAGACCCCCGCCACGAGCGTCGCGGTCTCCCGCAGCGTGATCGGCGAGCTGACGGTTGCGGGCGTCAGTGCCAGCGTGACACCGGCGGCGATCAGGACGATCGCGTTGACGGCGAACACCTTCCAATACAGCGACAGCTTGGGCCACGAACGCACCCGCCCATCATCGCGGGCTGACGGGCGCCGCGACCGCCCCCGGTGGACAGGTTGCGGGCTGACACCCATTGCCCGATGCCGAGCCTGGCCGCAGGATGTCCTTGTGCACTGGACCGCACTACTGTGGCGTTGACCGTTGCGTTGTGGCTCGTGAACGGCGCGGCGCTGGTCGCGATCGCCTGGTTGGCGGCCCACGAGTCGTTTCCCGCCGGGGAAGTCTCCTGCGTCATCGCGGGGATTGGCGGGGCATTCGTCGGCGGCGAGCTGTTTGTCGTGCTCGGCGGCCCGGTGCACGCCGACCCTGACATCGTGACGCTGCTCGGCTCGACCGCCGGCGCCCTGCTCTGCCTGGACCTCGTGACCCGCGCCGCTGCGGCCAGCGCGCCGACCGTTGCGACCCGCCTGACCGCAGCGTGGCTGGGACTGGTGCTGTGGTCGCCGATCATCTTCGCGGCTGCGATCGGTGCCGCGCTGGCCCGAGCCAATGACTCTCCGCTGCTCGGGCTGGCTACGACGATCGTCGTCGTCGGGCTCGTCATGAGCTGGCATCACTACCTGCGACCACACATGAGAAGTTGACGCGCTCGTCTCTACGTCCCGCCGGCGCTCCCCCGCGTCGGCGGGACGGGTTGATCCGCGACGCTACGCCCGATGTCGCGCTGACGCTGCCGGCGGACGGGCGCGCGGCGTTCCGTGCGCGCGGGGAGATCCACCGCGTGCTCCGTGACGTGCATCCGCAGCGACGCTCGGCCGGCGCACGCTTGGTCGGCCTACTGCTTGACAGCGCGACCGGCGTACCGGCACAGGCGCCGATCGAGCTGCGGTTGTGGCGATCTCCCGGGCTGCTGGTGGTGCAGTTGCACAGCGCGTCAGGGCTGCGAATGGCCGACGACGGGCGGCCGCTCCTCGAACGTCTCGCCGACCGCTGGGACATCGAAGACGAGGGGCGAACGGTGCGGTTCGAGGTCCGCACCGACCTGTCGCGGTCTGCCTCGGTCTGAGCGCGACCGCAGCCTTGACGAGCTTCGTGGACCCGCACGCCAGTCGCCGAAGCGACCACGCTCGGCGCGTGCGGCGCCACCGACGGGCGGCGATAATGACACTGATCTTGATCGTGTTGCTGCTGGCGGCTGCGATCGGGCGAGCGAACCGGCCACCCCGAATCCAACCGCCGTATGAGGGTGCCGGCGTCGCCGGTTGCGGGAGCCGTTCGTGCAGCGGAGCGTCCGACGTTACCAGCCCCCGTACCCGCGACCCGCTCGCCGGCGCCTCAAGAGCGGGAGGCGGTCCAGAACGTCTCGGCCCGGCCGCCGAGGATCAAGCACGCGGGCGGGTAACGTCGCGAGGTCGCGCTGAGGTTCGACGACGGGCCCGGCCCGTACACGCCCGCGATCCTGTGCGTGCTGCGTCGCAAGCGAGTGCCCGCGACCTTCTTCGCCGTGGGAACCATGGAGATCGCCTTTCACGCCTCCACGCGTGCCGCGGTCGGCGACGGGTACCTCATCGCCAACCACACCGAGAGCCACGCGCACCTCACCGCAATGACCGCGGAGGACCAGCGCGACGAGATCGACGCGCAGACCGAGCGCGTTCGCCTCGCGGCGCCCAACGCCCGGACCTGTTCCGCCCGCCGTACGGCATGTTTGACTTCACCACGCTGAAGCTCCTGCATGAGCGGGGGATGCTGCTGGTGTTGTGGTCCGTCGACAGCGAGGACTACCGCCGGCCCCGCGTAGACGCGATCGTCCGCAACGCGCTCCGGCAAGCGGCGCCCGGTGCGATCATCCTCATGCACGACGGCAGCGGCGACCGCAGTCAGACCGTGGCGGCGCTACCGGAGATCATCCGCCGGCTGCGCGCCCGCGGCTACGGCCTTGTCACCGTCCCGCGGCTGCTACTCGACAACCCACCGAAGGTGCCGCAGCGCTTGCCGCAGTACGCCGTCGATGCGTTCGAGCGCGCGCGAAAGCGGCCTGGGCTGGCGTGGTGCCCGCGGCGAGGTTGCGCGAGAGCTCGCTCGAGGAGACGAGTTCGTGGAGCAGCGGCTTCGCGAGGTGCGGTGTCCGAGCGCCACGCCCGACGTTGATCGTCCACGTCGAACCTGTCTCGTGGATGCAATCCCGAACCCCGCGGCCGGGGCGCTTGAGGTCACGCTAGCCGCTAGCCCTCGGACGGCGCCGGGTCGAGGATCGCGCGGACGATGCTCGCTCGCCACTGCGGGTATCGATCGGCGATCTCGGCGATCTCCTCCGCCCGCGGTCCGTCGGCACGAAACCGGTACGCCGAGAACCTTCATCGGTCGTCCTCACGACCCCCTTGGCCGCGAGATCCGCAAGCTGGGCGGTCACCCATATCTCCGAAGCCCGCAGTGCCCGCGCCGCCGTGGCGGCGCTCCACGACACGCGCGGGTCCCGTTGCAAGAGGAGGACGAGCTCGAGTTGCATGACCGATTGGACGTCGCTGGCGAGAAAGCTCCAAGCGGCGTCAGAGAGATGCGCTGGGCGCATCGGTTTCCCAGCGAGCCGCGCACCCGCGGTCGATGCGCGTCGGGGCGGCGCGTCATCGCCGCGTAATGCGCGTCAATGAACCGGTGTACGCGCCGCCGCCGGGCGCCGTCCAGCGGATGCGGTAGCGCCTGCCCGCGCGGTCGCCCGACGCTGTCGACCAGTAGCCGCGGGCATCCGTCCGCACACGCCTGAGAAAGCGCCAGCGCCGCGACCCGCGAGCGCGCATTTCGATCGACACGGACGTTGCTGCCCGGGCTGGCCGGACATGGCCCCATAGCGACACTCGGGCCCCTCGCGACCCGCTGCGTCTCGCGACGAGCGGCAGGCGAAACGCGTCGTACGCGCGCTTGCGCTTGCCGTCGGCGCGCCGCAGCCCCGATTCGAACCCGCCGTATCGTTGCGCTTCCGGCACGCCGGCGGTCGGCTCGCTGTCGCGCATGAGGTATTGCGAGAAGCTCGCCACTCTGCGGTTGCGGTACGCGATCTGCTCCGAGATGGCGAGGTACTCGGCCTGTCGCGTCTCGCTCACGCCGACGATCGGATCCGGCTTGGACTGAATCCCGAACTCGGTGAGGTAGATCGGCATGGCCCGCCGGATCGCGCCCGCCCGCCCTGCGCGATGCAGCGCCCGGTTGAGGCGGTCCAGGACCCCGATCGTGACGTCGTCACGGCCCGCCGGTACGAAGAACGGACCGAGCCTCGTGGTGTAGGCGTGATGCGCGTAGCCGTCGGCCGGCAGGCGGTGGCAGCCCCGGCGGCGCTTGTAGCTCGAGCTCAGGCACAGGGAGCTGCGCAGGAACGCCAGCGGCGCGACGACGCGACGCGTTCCGCGTGGCGCCGTCTCGCCCATGAGGATCCGGTCGTGACCGTTGCCGCTGGACTGCAGGCCGCGTTCGCCTGCCTGAAACAGCCGGCGGTACAGCGCCGGCGAACGTGCCCACCGGCCGGCGCCGTGGCCGCTGAACTGCGGGAGCAGAAAGCCGGGGTGGTTGGGCTCGTTCCAGATCGCCCACATGTCGACGACATCGCGGTAGCGCCGGCCCACGGCGGTCACGAAGCGCTCGAAGCGCACCGGGCTCGGCTCGGTGAGGTGGTCTGTGCGCGTCCGGGTCGCCCAGCGCGGCACGGGGCCGGAGACGGTCAGCAGGATCCGCAGGCCATGCGCGCGGGCCTCGGCCAGCAGCCTGTCGTAGCGCGCGAGACCCGGATAGGCGCCCGGGTCTCGCTCGTCGAAGGCAGGAATGCGACGGGCGTCCGGCGACGGGGCCACCGACTGCCAGTAGAGGATCACGCGCAGCCGCTGGACGCCGAACGATGCGATCTCCTGCAGCGTCCTCGTCCTCAGACCCGCGTCGTCGGAGAGCAACTCGCGCGGCGCCTCGAAGATCGTGACCTGCGACGGCCGGGCCTCAGCCGCCGCAGGGGTGAGCATGAGCGCCACGACGACGAGCATGGGTAGCAACCGCATGCTCGCCGTCGCGGCGCCGCTGTAGCGCAGCACTGCTCGCTGACCGTGTGTGGCTGCGATCGTCTCGCTCACGACGGTGCGGCACGCACCCCGGTCCGGCACTGCTGAGCCCGGCTTGTGCGCAGGTTGTCCAGGAACACCGCGGAGTCATAGATGCGATCGCCCTGATCGAAGATCGACAGGTAGAGCTTGCGGTTCCCCGGCTTGATCGGGGTCGAGGCCCGGAGCAGGCGCGTAGCTCCGTCGTAGGTGGTGCCCTTCGCGCGAAACGCCGTCATGCCCGTCGCGCCGGTCTTGTTGATGCGGATCGGCGAGCCCTTCGTGTCGGTCGCGAAGTTGCGCGGCGACGTGATGGTCGGGTCCTCCTTGGTCGCCGCGGTCCAGTCGGAGTTGCCGAGCTCGGCGATGAACGCATCGTTGAAGTCGTCTCCGACGAACTCGGGGAACTCCTCCGACAAGAAGCGAAAGTCGAAGCTCAGGCAGTTCGCCCCGGCGGGCACGCGAAGATCGATGCGCATGATCACGACATCGCGGGCGCCCCGGATCGACGGTCCCCTGGACTCCGAACCCGAATCGCCGCTGCTGTTCGGCCGCGTGGCGAGCCGGGCGTTGCCAGTCGACAGGATCGCGAACGCGTTGCCGCGCGTTGGAAAGCCGGCCAGACGGGTGGTGGACACCGCCGCCGGCTTTGAGCTCGGCGGCAACGCCGAGAACACCGCGCGGCGCACCAGGCGCGCGTCGCGGGCCATCGCCTGCGCCAGCGGCGTCGCCGACGGGTCGCGGGGGTACTCCTTGATCTTCGCCTGCGGCGCGGCAGCCCATACGGCACCGGCTCCCATCGATGCGATCAACGCGCCGATGGCGCCCCTACGGTTACAGCCCCGCATTTCAGACACTCCCTTGTTGGTGTTCCGTCGTGGCCCAAGCGTTCCCTCCGGCGCCTGCGCCGGTTGGCCGCTGTCATGCGCATGACGTCCGGGTGCTCCCCCGAGGCTTCGTCGTCGCCGAGCCGTTGCCGTAGGACGCAGTCGGACCGGATTGGTGGCTCCACGGGCGCCGTTTGGGGGTTCGGCCCCATTTGACGCGCGAACGCGCGGGGCAGAGATCGGACATGAACTTCTCGCGCCCCGACCTGATCCGTGTCTTTGACCGCGACCCGGATCTCCTGCAGGACATCTCCGAGCCGGCAGCGTCAACCCTTCGCCACCAACTCGCGACTCGCCGCATCCGGCTCGGCGTCGGCCCGTGGCAGCCACCGACGGATGGCCCCGACCTCGCCGGCCATCTCGGCCTGCTCGTCGTCGACGGCATGCTGGTGCGGACCCTGCAGCTCGTCGGACGCGACTGCTCGGAGATCGTGGGCCCCGGCGACCTCCTGCGGCCGTGGGACGGCGAGGACCTCGGAGACTCCGTACCCGCGCTATGCCGTTGGCGCGTCCTCGCGCCAACGACCCTGGCGTCCCTCGACGCGGGGTTCGCCGCCCGTACCGCCCGGTGGCCGACGATCGCGGCCGCGCTGCTCGCGCGGAGCGCCCGGCGCTGCCGATCGCTGGTGCACCAGGCGACGATCGCGCATGTGCGCAGCGCCGATGCCCGCGTGCTTCTCGTGCTCTGGCATCTAGCCGATCGCTGGGGCCGGATGACGCCCCGTGGTGTGGTCGTCCCCGTTCCGCTGACGCACCAACTGCTCGCGGAGCTGACCTGCCTGCAACGCCCCACCGTGAGCTCCTCGCTCGGACAGCTCGCGCAGCGGGGTCAGCTGTCGCGCGGTCCCGGGAGCGGCTGGATCCTCCACGGTGAGCCGCCGACGTGCGGTGTCACGCAGCCGTATGCGCTCGCAGCCGCGTGACCGAGCGGTCTTGCCGGGGCGAAGGACGTCATCACCGCGACGACGTCGCGGACGCCCCTGATCCGAGCGGCGGCGGTCGAGCCTGTCACGCGCGACACCCGACGCGACGGCGCACACGCAGGGCTAGAGTGCCGGCCATGCGCGCCGCACGACGTGTCGCTGCGATCGTATGCGCGGCTGCGCTCGTCACCAGCGCCGCTGCTTGCGGGTCGGCTGCCGGCCGTCCCGCGCCGCTGCCGGCGACGGTCACCCGCGACCTGCCGACCGCCGAGCGTCACGACAGCCTCGTCGACGACGCGTTGCGCGCGATGCATCACGCCGCGGTCGCGGGCGACCGACTGGGCGTTGATCGCGCCCAGCAACAGCTCCAGCATCTGGCGCGAAGCGACCCCGCGCCCACGACGCCGTCCACTGCCGGCGATCCGTATGAGCGCGCGATGGACGACTTCGCGTTCAAGCGCGCGCCACTGTACGTCCAGCAGATCTCGACGACCGCCGGCAGTCACCGCGTCTACGTCGGCGTCGATCGCGCCGCGTTCTGCCTCTGGACAGCCGAGGCGCGCGTGGCCGCGGTGAGGGGCGTGTACGCGCCGCTGGATCGGCGGCTTCGCGCTGCCGGCGTCAGCGATCTGCAGTTCGTCGTGGTGGCGCTGACCCGCACAGAGGCCACGCTCGAAGGAGCGCTCGCAGTGGGCCGGCGTGAAACGATCCGCCTGACCGCCCGCGGACGCAGGTGTCAGCGCGACGACGCCGACGTGTGACGACGCGCCTTGAGCGCTATAGCCGCACCCACGGCCTCGGCACATCAGCGAGCTGACGGGTACGGTCGTGCCATGGAGATCGGCTACGCGTCGCTGTTCTGGCGGCTGTTCATCCCGAACGTCACGGTGCTCGCGGTGGCCTGCGTCGTGCTCATCGTCGAGCCGGCGAACGGCCGCGTGCCGGTGCTGGTCGGTGGGCTGGTCGTGATGCTCGCGGTGAACTTCGCGCTCATCACCCGGGCGGTGCGGCCCGTCGAGCGTCTCACGTTCCTCATGCAGTCCGTCGACCCGCTGATCCCCGGCGAGCGGATCCCGATCCCGCGGCAGCGCTCGGAGGTCACCGTCCTCGCGGAGGCATTCAACGACATGCTCGACCGCCTCGAACAGGAGCGGCGCGACAGCGGCCTGCGGGCGCTCAGCGAGCGCGAGCGCGAGCGGCGCCGCGTCGCAGACGAGCTGCATGACCAGATCGGCCAGACGATGACGGCCATAGCGCTGCAGCTGGACCGCATCCAGGCGCGCGCCGGCGATGACCTGCGCGACGAGTGCATCAATGCTCGCGACGGGTTGCTGGCGGGCGTCGAGGACGTCCGGCGCCTCGCACGCGATCTGCGTCCGGAGGCGCTGGACACCCTCGGTCTTGTGCCCGCGCTCACGAGCCTCGCCGACGGCATGGCGCATCGAACCGGCATCCCCGTGGGACGCACGTTGCAGCGCGAGCTGCCCGAGCTCAGCGAGGACGAGCAGCTCGTCATCTACCGCGTCGCGCAGGAGGGACTGACGAATGCCGTTCGCCACGCCCGGCCCCGCCGCGTCGAGCTCGTGCTGCGATCCGTGGACGGTGCGGTCTCGCTACGAGTCGGCGACGACGGT
Organism: uncultured Actinomycetota bacterium; assembly: GCA_963826035.1. Taxonomy (GTDB): domain Bacteria; phylum Actinomycetota; class Actinomycetes; order Mycobacteriales; family Pseudonocardiaceae; genus Actinophytocola. The sequence continues at coordinate 1,337,956 of CAWGVZ010000015.1, forward strand.
GCCGGGATCGGCCGTGCGGCCACGAGCGCGGGCGGCGGCATCCGCACCATGCGCGAGCGGGCGCTGTCGATCGGCGCAACCCTGCAGATCGAGGAGGGCAGGTCCGGCGGGACCGTCATCCTCCTGCAGCTCGCCGGACATCGCGAGAATGGCTCCGGGCCGTGATCCGAGTCCTGCTCGCCGATGACCACGCGCTCGTGCGACACGGGCTGAAGATGATCCTCGACGCCGAGCCGGACTTCGAGGTCGTCGCTGAAGCCAGCGACGGTCTCCAGGCCGTCGCCGCCGGCCTGTCCGAGGACATCGGCCTCGCGGTCTTGGACGTCGCGATGCCAAGGCTCACCGGCATCCAGGCGGCCCGCCAGCTCACCGAGCACCGTCCGGACGTGCGGGTGCTGATCTTGTCGATGCACGACAACGAGCAGTTCTTCTTCGAGGCGCTGCGCGCCGGCGCCTGCGGCTACATCCTCAAGTCCGCGGCCCACGAAGACCTCATCCAGGCCTGCCGCGCGGCCATGCGCGGGGAGCCGTTCTTGTATCCGCGCGGCGTCGCGGCGCTGATTCGCGACTACCTCGACCGCGGCACCGGGGAAGCGCCCGAAGACCCGCTTTCGTTCCGGGAGTCAGAGGTCGTCAAGCTCATCGCCGAGGGCATGACGAGCCGCGAGATCGCCGGCGTGTTGCACATCAGCGACAAGACCGTCGAGCGCCACCGCAGCAACATCCTCGACAAGCTCGGACTGCGTGATCGTGTCGCGCTCACGCGCTACGCGATCCGGCGCGGCCTCATCGAGCCCTGAGGACCGCGCTCGTCAGGCGCCTGACGCGTGGCGTGACGACCGGCTCAGCGGTGGATAGAGCACCAGGCACCTGACCAACGAGGAGCCTTTACATGCATAAGCGCACCAAGCTGCTGGCCGGCACAACACTGCTCGTCCTGCTGAGCGCCCCGATCGCGCTTGGCGCCGGCGAGGGCGGACCCCTGAACGGCGGCGCACGCAACCCGTCGGCGAACGCGAGCGTGGAGTACAGCAGCGAGACGCAGATCATCGCCAACAGCCCGACGTACGGCACGCGGCAGTCCAACAAGTCCAACAACGGCGGAGGCGCGATCTACGGCTGCCGATCGATGCCCGGTGGAACCCCGGCGAACAACGAGCCGTGCATCCGCTCGAACAACCTCAGCACGGGCCTCGCCTTCGAGCTGAAGACCAACGGAACCGTCGCCGGAACCATCACGACGCAGCCCGGCGATGCCAGCAAGCCGTTCATCACCAATGCCACCGGAGTCGCGACGGGCCTCAACGCCGACCGCGTCGACGGCAAGCACGCCGCGGACATCGTCAAGGACGCGGCGATCGCTGCGCAGGCGCTCAACCCGCTGGCGCTGGTGAAGTCCGACGGCGCACCCGTCAGCGCCCGCGGCGTCGAAGCCAGTGGCGTGAGCCGCAGTGCGACCGGCGACTACGACGTCAAGTTCACCGGCGATCTCTCGACGTGCGCGCTGTCGGCCACGGCGACCGGCACGGCCGCCGCGCAGATCACGACGACGCCGGCAGTCGCCGCCGACAAGAAGACGACAACCGTGGACGTGCGGACCTTCGACGGCTCGGGCACCGCAGCCGACCGCGGGTTTCACGTGCACGCCACCTGCTAGCGATAGCGGACGAAGCCGTCGCCATGCTGGCGACGGCGACTGGGGGGCGACGGACGGCTCGACACGAGCAAGGAGCCGTCTGCGCACGACCCCTCGCCCGTCGCTGTCAGGCGGCTGACCGCACCCGCGACCGGCTGGGGGCGAGGGGTACGACCTGCCCATGCAGACCGCCGCGAACACTGCAGCTCAGACTCGTCACGCGTTGCGTGCCTGCGACGACGCCGCGCTGCTCGAGCGCTATCGATGCTCTCAGAGCACCGACGCACGTGAGCAGCTCGTGGAGCGCTTCATGCCGCTGGCGTCCGCGCTCGCCGGCCGCCACGGCCGGGATCTTCGATCCCTCGCCGTGCTCGAGCAGGTCGCCGCGCTCGGCTTGATCAAGGCCGTCGAGCGCTACGACCGCTCGTGCGGCAGGCCGTTTGAGGCATACGCGGCCCCGACCATCACTCGGGAGCTGGAGGACTTCCTCGAGCATCGCTCGCTTCAGCTCCGCATCCCGCGCGAGCTCGTCGAACGCGCGGTGCGCGTGGACAGCGCCGTGAGGCAGTTCTCACACGAACACGGACACGCGCCCACGGTCGAGGAAGTCGCCGTCGAGCTCGGCGACGTTGACGAGAGCGACGTCCTCGAGGCGCTGCACGTCCGACGTGCGGCAACGCTGTCGTCGCCGGAGTCATGGCACGGGGGGAGCGAGGACGCCAACGGCGACATGGAAGGCGCCGAGCAGCGCGTACTCCTTGACACGCTGCTCGGGGTCCTCGGTCCCGCTGAGCGGGTCGTCGTGCACCTGCGCGTCGTGGACGGCATGACGTGGGCGCAGCTCGCCGTCGCCGTCGGCCTGACCGAGATCCATGTCTCCCGGATCGTTCGACGTGCATTGGCGCGCATGCACGACGCGGCCGCCCTGCAGGAGGTCGCGCGCGCCTGAAGCCGGGGGGCGTGTCACCTCGGGCGGTCCGCCCCACGACCAAGCACTCCGGGACGCGCGGCGTCCGTCCGGTGATCGCAATCCGGTGAACGCAAGCGATCTCCCGAAACGTCATCGCGCTGACGTCCCGCGACCGGGAAGCCCGTGAGCGGGGACCGGTTGTGAGTGTGAGCGGCACCTCGAGCAACCGATCGCCGCGACCGCCGGGACGTGTCCGCGGGCACATCTCATACCTGCTCGCGTGGTTGATCGCCGGCGCGGCCCTCGTCGGGCTCGCGCTGCTCACGATCGACGGTGGCGACGCGGCGAGGCCGAGCGCAGGACCACCGCCCGTGCGCCAGTCCGCGCTCGCCGCCGCGATGCGCGGCGCGCGCTGCGGCCTGCGCGGTCGTCGCCTCCCGCGCGATGGTGCGGCCGGATCGGTCGTCGCGGGCGTGCGCCGCGCGCCGCTGAACGCTGCTCAACGTGCGGCGGCGATGGCCGACCGCATCGTCGTCATCGAGTACCGCAGCGGGACCGATCCCGGACGGGTCAGCGAGCTGACCGCGATCCAGCGCTCCATGCCGACCGGCACGATCCTTGCGCCCGCGGGCTCTCGGGCGGGTTACGCCATGCGGGCGTCGGCGTACGGTCGAGAGCTGCGCTGCGCCGTCGTCAACGACGCCGCACTCGACGCGATGCAGCTGTTTCGCGGGCGTTTCGTCGGCACCCGCGCGCGTCGCGGGTGATGCGTGCGGCGCCCGCGCACCTGCGCCTGTGGCTGGCTAGGAGGCGGGCTGTCCGGCGGATGACAACGCGCCCGGCGCCGCCGGCGACGGGGGTAGTGAAAGGCCGACGGCGAACCCGGCGACAGGAGTCACGAATGACGGTCCGAGAACGCGCGCCCAACGGACGTCCGATCAGCTGGAGCCACCTGCCGGTCGAGGACGTGACGGACCACCGCGACGGCCGGACAGCGGCACGCGACCGGCGCGCCGGCGTTGTCATCGCCGGCGGGCTCGTCCTGCTCGCCGGTGTCTGGCTCGTCCTGGCGCCGTTCGTGCTGCGCTACCGCGCCGGGGATCCGATCTGGAACGACGTGGCTTGCGGGGCGGCGCTCCTGATGCTCTCGCTCGTGCAGATCGCTGCGCCGCGCCGCTCCGCGCCGCTCGGCTGGCTGTGCGCACTCATCGGGTTGTGGCTGATCGCCTCCGCGCTCTGGGTCAACGCGACCAGCGCCGCCGCCACGAACGACGTCGTCGTCGGCTTCGCGGTGGCCGTGTTCGCGCTCGCCGGCCTGGCCAGCGCCGACAGCGCTGCGCCCGAGCGCTCTTCGGCCCGATCGCGCGGACGGCGCTGACGCGCTCTCCCAACGCTGGCGGCCCGCGAACCTCCGCGGGGCGCGGCACGCCCCCGCGCTCGGTAGGGTGCATGGCGGTGTGCCGGGAAGCCTGGTCGGCGAGGTCTGACCATGCACGAAATCGAGGATGCCCGATGCACACACCACTCACCTCCCGCTACGCCGCACAGCCGCGCCGCGTCGCGTTTCGCAGAGCCCGAACGCGACACCTCGGCTGCGTCGGCCGGGCGTCCGCTTGGCGCGCGGGGAGGACGGCATGACCGTCTCGATGAGTCGGCTCCTGGTCCTGTGCTGCCGTCCGATGCGACTCAGCCCGCATGACGCGGAGGCGTGGCTGCGCGCCCAAGCCGGTGGCGTGCTGGCTGACGGCGCGGCCGCGCAGGTCCACGTCACGACGCTGACGGGCGCCTCCGCGGCGTGGGGCCGCGCGTGGGATTACCTCATCACGATCGAGGTGTGCTCCGACGCTTGTGCTGCGACGGTCGTCAACGGCGATGCGTGCGCGCGCCTGCTCGGCGACCTGCGCCTGATGGGGATGCATCCGAACGTCGTCGTCGCCGACGACGCGCGGACGGTCGTGCTCGCAGGCGGGCACCTATGACGATCGCCGTCTTGGTGTTCGCCGGGGCGCTGGCGGTGATCGCGACCGAACGGGTGGATCGCACGAAGGTCGCGCTGGTCGGCGCGCTGCTCGTCGTGCTGACGCAGACGATCGATCAGGAGCACGCGATCGAGTCCGTGGACTGGGAGACGATCGGGTTGCTGGCGGGGATGATGCTGATCGTCCGGGTGACCGAGCCGACGGGTGTCTTCACGTTCTTGGCGATCCGTGCCGGGCAGCTCGCGCGTGGCCGCCCGCTGGCGATCGTCGTGTCGCTGGCGTTGTCGACGGCGGTGCTGTCGGCGTTCTTGGACAACCTCACGACGGTGCTGTTGATGGTGCCGATCACGTTCCTGCTGGCCGACGCGCTGGACATCGACCCGATCCCGCTGGTGTTGATCGAGATCATCGCGTCGAACATCGGCGGTACCGCGACACTGATCGGCGACCCGCCGAACATCCTCATCGCGGGCGCGACGGGCTTGACGTTCAGCGACTTCCTCGTGAATCTCGCGCCGATCGCGGCGGTCGCATTCGTCGTCGTCACCGGGATGCTGTACCTCGTGTTCCGCAAGCGGCTGCAGATCGCGCCGGAGGCGCGCGAACGCGTCATGCAGCTGGATGCGCGACGTTCGATCGAGGATGCTGCCCGAGCTGCAAGCGCACCCTGCCCGTGCTCGTGATCACGATCCTCGCGTTCTTCGTGCATGGCGCGATCGGCGTGGAGCCCGCGACCGTCGCGCTGGCCGGCGCGACGGTGATGCTGCTCGTCACCCGACAGAGCGTCGAGGATGCGCTGCGCGGGATCGAGTGGCCGACGCTGTTCTTCTTCGTCGGGCTGTTCGTGATGGTCGGCGCGCTCGAGGAGACCGGCGCGATCAAGCAGGTCGCCGACGCGATCGCCGACGTCACCAACGGCGATCGCAGCGCCGAGCTGCTCGGCATCACGTGGGTCGTCGGCGATCGGCTCGGGGATCATCGACAACATCCCGTTCACCGCGACGATGATCCCCGTCGTCGAGCAGCTGCAAGGTGGCGAGACGGGCGACGACGCGTACTGGTGGGCGCTGTCGCTCGGCGCCTGCTTCGGCGGCAACCTCACGTTGATCGCGGCCGCGGCGAACGTCGCGGCGGCCGGCATGGCCGAGCGTGCCGGACGCCCGATCGGCTTCATGACGTTCCTGAAGGTCGGGGTGCCGGCGACGCTCGTGTCGATGCTGCTGGCCACCGGCTATATCGCAGTGCGCTACCTGTAGCGAGGAGGAGACCGATGAGCCCGCAGAGGATTGCCAGCACCGTCCGCCGCGAAGTGCCGCTGCTTGCCCGGGACATGCCGCTGCGCGAGGCGGTCGCGGCGATCATCGACGCCGACGCGCCCGCGCTGCCTGTCGTCGATAGCGACGGCACGCTGATCGGGATCTTCGGCGAGCGCGAGTTCATCGGCGCGTTCTTCCCCGGCTATCTCACGACGTTGGGCTACGCGGGCTTCGTGCCGCGCTCACTCGACGAGGCGCTGCAGAAGCGTGCGGCATGTGCCGATGAGCCGGTCGGCAAGCACGCCAACACCGACCACATCGACGTCGGCGAGGACTTCTCCGACACCCAGCTCGGGGAGATCTTCCTGCATCACCGCGTGCTGATCGTGCCGATCGTCGACGCCGGCCGGGTGACGGGGGTCGTCACGCGCGAAGATTTCTTCAGGGCGCTGGCAGGGCGCTTCCTCGACCTGCCGTGACGTCGCGCTGGATCACGCTGCTGCTGACGACGCGGCTGCTCGCGGCGGCCGTCGCGGTGCTCCTGCTCGCCGTCCATCGGGTGACCGCGCACGACGGCGAGCTGACGGTCGCGGTCATCGCCTACGCCGCCGTGTCGCTTGGCGCCGTGTGCGCCGTTCCGCGGCTCGCGCTCGCGCCCGCGGCCTGGCTGCTGGACAGCGCCGCCGTGCTCGCGCTGGTCGCGGCGTCTGAGGACTGGCGCAGCCCGTTCTACGTGCTCATGCTGACGGCGCTGATCCTTCCATCGACAGGACTGTCGTTCCGGCGGGCACTGGCGTGGGGCGGCGGCTTCACGATCGCGTACTTCGGCGTTGCCGTGTACACGGAGCTTGATGCCAACACGCTGGGGAGCACGATCCGCTTGGAGACGATCGCGACGCACCTGATGGTCCCCGTCGTCGTCGTGCTCGCGCTCGCATACGCGACAGAGATCCTCGAACGCCTACGCGGCGAACGACTGCGCTCCGAGCGCCTCGCGGTCGAAAGCGAGCGCCAGCGGATCGCCTGGGAGCTGCACGACTCCGCCAAGCAGCGCGTGCACGCGGCTCATCTCGTCCTGAGCGCGCTCACCGGCCAGCTCAGCGGTCCGCAGGCCGAGCTCGCCGGCCATGCCCTCCGAGAGCTGCGCGCGGCCGGCGGCGACATGGACACCAGCGTCGCCGAGCTGCGCACGCCGCTCGAGGGACGCCCGGTCGAACGCATGCTCCGTGAGCGCGCGACCGAGCTCGCCCCCGCAAGCGACGCCGAGATCGCCGTGCGCGGCACGATCGGGGAGCTGCCGGCGCACATCGCGGCGCACGCCTACCGGATCGGCGCTGAAGCACTGACGAACGCGGTCCGCCACGGCGCCGCCCGGCGCATCGACGTGTTGTTGTCGCGCAACGGGACGAGCGCGACGATCGATGTCTCAGACGACGGGCGCGGGATCCCCGTCATCCGCCGCCCCGGCTCGAACGGGCTGCGCTCGATGCGCGCCCGCGCCGAAACGATCGGTGCCACGCTGACGATCGGCCCCGGCGTTGACGGCCATGGCACGCAGGTCAAGCTCACGGTCCCCACACAGTCCGACGAATGGAGCCACGCGCCATGATCACTATCCTGGTCGTCGACGATCACCCCGCCATGCGCGCGGGACTCGTAGCGGTGCTGCAGGCCGAACACGACCTCGTCCCGCTCGACTCGGCGTCGTCGGTCAAGGACCTGTGGCCCGCCCTGCACAGCACAAGACCCGACGTCGTCGTGCTCGACTACCACATGCCCGGCGATGACGGTCTCGTCGTCTGCCGGCGCATCAAGCGCGAGCTGCCCGCGCCCGCGGTGCTGTTGTACTCGGCGTACGCCGACGCCACGCTGACGATCCCCGCGCGGCTTGCCGGCGTCGACGCTCTCGTCAACAAGTCGGTGCCCGCGAGCGAGCTCTACGAGGCGATCCGCCGCGTCGCGCGAGGCGAACGCGTCCTCCCGCCGATATCGCGCGAACTACTCGACGCGGCCGCCCACAGGCTGGATCCGGACGATCTTCCGATCCTCGGCATGAGCCTCGACGACACCCCGATCGGCGAGATCGCCTCTACGCTCGGGACGGAGCCCGCCGACATCTCACGGCGGCTGGATCGGATGATCACCCGGCTGAAGGTGGCTGTCCCGGCTCCGCGCGCCGCCGGCGTCTGAAACTGTAGCCCGCGCTGGTCGTGCGCCGGGCGTTGACGCCCTCGTCAACATGGGGCCGGCGTCACGGGGCGGTCAAGGTGGCGTCGGCCCGCACGCCGCCCAAGCGCGCACCAGTCGATGACCGAAACGGCGTCGAGCGCGCCGTGGTGAAACGGGCTCACCGACAGCGACACCGTCCCGGCCGAGAGCGTCCGCTGCGCAGA
>CAWGVZ010000016.1:0-76422 GCA_963826035.1 uncultured Actinomycetota bacterium
CGCCGCGATGATTCACGGAAGTTCAATGGACGAAACAGGCATGATTGGCGTCAGCGCCGCACACACGTCGACGAGGATCGAGACGACGAACCGATGACCACTCCGAGACTGCTCTCCAACCGGTATGAGCTGGGCGACACGCTCGGCTATGGCGGCATGTCCGAGGTGCACAAGGGTCGGGACGTCCGCCTCGGCCGGGATGTCGCGGTGAAGGTGTTGCGCGCCGACCTGGCCCGCGACCCCCAGTTCCAGGAACGGTTCCGCCGCGAGGCGCAGAACGCTGCCGCGCTGAACCACCCGGCTATCGTCGCCGTGTACGACACCGGCGAGACCAGGACCGAGCACGGCCCGCTGCCCTACATCGTCATGGAGTACGTGGACGGGCGGACGCTGCGCGACATCGTGAAGACCGAGGGTCCGCTGCCCGGCCAGCGCGCCATGGAGATCATGGCCGACGTCTCGGCGGCGCTGGACTTCTCCCACCGGCACGGCATCGTCCACCGCGACGTGAAGCCGGCCAACGTGATGATCACCAAGACCGGTGCGGTCAAGGTGATGGACTTCGGTATCGCCCGCGCGGTGCACGACGGCCAGGCGGCCGTCACGCAGACCGCGGCGGTGATAGGGACCGCCCAGTACCTGTCCCCCGAGCAGGCCCGCGGTGAGCAGGTGGACGCGCGAAGCGACGTCTACGCAGCCGGCTGTGTGCTGTTCGAGCTGCTCACGGGCGAGCCGCCGTTCACCGGGGACTCCCCGGTGGCGGTCGCTTACCAGCACGTACGCGAGGACCCGCGGGCCCCGTCGGCCGTGAACCCCCGGGTCAACCCGGCGTTGGACGCCATCGTGCTGAAGGCCATGTCCAAGGGCGCTCCCAACCGCTACCAGTCGGCCGCCGAGATGCGCACCGACCTGGTGCGGGTGCTGTCCGGTCAGCGGCCGCTCGCGCCGATGGTGATGACCGACGAGGACCGCACCACCATCATGGCGGCCGGCCGGAACCAGGAGCAGCCGCGCGGCCGGCACCGCCCGGCGGCGCTCGCCGACGACTACGAGGACTACGACCCGTACGAGGACGACGAGGAGGAACGCAAGCGTCGCCGCCGCAAGGGCTGGATGATCGCGCTCGTCTCCGTGCTCGCTCTGGCGCTGCTCGGCATCATCGCCTGGCTCGCCTCCGACATGTTCGGCGGCGAGACTCCTCAGGCCGGCCAGGACCCGGTGCCCAACGTGGTCGATATGGAGGTCGGACAGGCCCAGCAGAAGCTGGAGACGGAGGGCTGGACGAACGTCGGGCTGGAGGACGTCCCGTGCCAGCCGACGCCGGACAACCAGCCAGGGCCCTGCGGACCGGACAAGATCGGCAAGGTCCTCGACACCAACCCCAAGTCCGGCACGCTCATGAGCAAGTCGGACGCCCTGACCCTCATGGTCGGCGCCGAGCCGGAAAAGGTGGCGATGCCGGACGTGACCGGTCAGGACGCGGCCGCCGCCAGGAAGACCCTCCAGGATGCGGGCTTCCAGGTCGAACCGGATGTGACCGAAGAGGCCGAGGACGAGTCGGACGTCGGGAAGGTCATTTCCCAGGACCCGGCACCCAACACCCCGATCGCCAAGGGCTCGCCCGTCCGGTTGACCATCGGCGCGGCCCCGGAGACCATCACCGTGACCGACGAGACCGGTCAGAAGTTCGAGACGGCGGAGTCCAACCTGAAGGGGCTCGGGTTCGAGGTCCGCAGGGAAGATGTGGCCTCCGGCGAGCCGGCGGGCACCGTGGTCGACCAGAACCCGAAGAGCGGTAAGCATCCGCCGGGCACGGTGGTGACGCTCAGCGTGTCCACCGGCGAGGAAGCCGGCTTCCAGATGCCCGACCTGACGGGCATGTCCCCGAACCAGGCGGAGAACCAGCTGCGTGGACTCGGTTGGACGGGTAACTTCATCGAGGCCGAAGGCTCCACCGAGAACCCACAGGACCTCGGTGACATCATCGACCAGGAGATCCCGCCCGGTCAGAACGTAGCCAAGGATCAGGACATCGGTATCACGGTCGCCACGGAAGTAGAGATTGGTGGCGGTCGTTAACCAGCGGGCCCGCATGCGCACCGCGGTTGTCGGGGCCGGGGTGATCGGCCTCTCGACCGCGTACGCGCTGCTGCGCCACGGCTCGGAGGCGATCTGCTTCGACACCGGCCGGCCGATGGCCGCCAGGTCGACCGGCAGTTCCCGGATCTTCCGGCTGGCGCACGGTGTGCCAGGGCTGGTCAGCTACGCGGCCGCCGCCCGGGAGTGGTGGGCCGACTGGTCGCACCGCGCGGGTACCCGGCTGCTCGGCTCGCAGGGCCTGGTGGTCACCGGTGACCTGGCGAAGGACTGGGCGGCCGCCATGGCCGCCGCCGACGTCGAGCACATGCTGGTGGACGACACCGACTCGCTCGACCTGCCCATCCGCTCGGTGCAGGGGCCGGCACTGGTCGATCCGAGCGGCGGAGTGATCGACGCGGCGGCCACCGGCCGCTTCCTGCGCGCGGCCGTGGGCGACCGGGTGCGGTCCGAGCACGTCCATCGCCTCGAGGTGCGTGACGACGAGGTGATCGTGCACGCGTCGGACGGCCGGCACAGCGTCGACCGGGTGGTGGTCGCCGCCGGTCGGGGCACCATGGAGCTGGCCGCTCAGGTCGGCGTGTACCTGCCGACCGAGCTGGCCCACCATGCCCGCTTCACGTTCCAGTTGGAGGACCCGGACGCGGCGCCGCCGTGCTGGATCGACCGCACGGAGGGTTGGCGACCCGGGGTGACCACCTACCAGCACCCGTCCGGCCGGGGCCGCTGGTCGATCGGCATGGCGTTCGGCACGGCCGAGGTGGCGTGGGAACGCGGGCGCGACAGGGTGGTCCGGGAGTCACGCGAGCTGGTGACCGAATACGTCCGTGAAGAGTTGCCGGGCGTCGGCGAGGAAATCGTCGAAGAGGTCTACTGCGACTATCCACCCGGCCTGGGCGACGGGGTGCACACGGCGACCACCGGCCCGGTCACGGTGGTCTGGGGCAACAACCTGTTCAAGCACGCGCCGGCGGTCGGCGAGTCGCTGGCCACCGCGGCGGTCAACGAGGTCACCCCGCACATTCCCGGCTGACCGGCGGTCAGGGACGCCCGGCGGCCTCCGCCAGGGTGCGCATGGCCGACTCGAGTTCGGCCACCCGCGCCTCGGCGACCGGGTGTCCGGCGGCGGCGAGCCAGTTGGCCAGCATCCGGTGGCCGCCTTCGGTCAGCACCGACTCCGGGTGGAACTGCACGCCCTCGATGGGCAACTCGCGGTGGCGCATGGCCATCACCACGCCGCCGCCGGTGTTGCCGGTCACCTCGAACACGTCGGTCGGAATGGTCTCCGGCAGCACGGTCAACGAGTGGTATCGCGTGGCCGTGAACGGGTCGGGCAGGCCGCTGAGGACGCCGACGCCCTTGTGGTGCACCTGGCTGGTCTTGCCGTGGCGCAGCTCCGGTGCCCGGTCCACGGTCGCACCCCACGCCACGCCGATGGCCTGGTGACCGAGGCACACTCCGAGCAGCGGCAGCTCCGCGTCGGCACTGCGGCGAACCACGTCGATGCTCGCGCCGGCACGCTCGGGGGTGCTGGGTCCGGGGCTCAACAGCACGCCGTCGAAGCCGGTCAGCGCATCCGGCCCGCTGAGTTCCGGATCGTCGTTGCGGCGCACCACGCACTCGGCGCCGAGCTGGGCCAAGTACTGGACCAGGTTGTAGACGAAGCTGTCGTAGTTGTCGACCACCAGTACCCGCATGACTGACAAGGTACTTCGGCTACTGCGTGGTCGTCACGTTGTTGAACGGCAGCAGCGGTTCGAGCCACGGGAACACGATGAACATCAGCAGCGCCACGATCCCGAGGACGAGCACCACGGCGATGGACAGTCGCATGGCCAGCGGGCCCGGCAGTTTCCGCCAGATCCACCCGTACATCAGGTGATCTCCTCGAACTCGGGCGGCCGCTGACCGTCCGCCTTGGGGTACTGGTTGGTGAGCACGGCGTGGACGATCAGCCGCTGCTTGTCGGAGAAGCGCGGGTGGCAGGTGGTCAGCGTCATCAGCGCTGCCTGGTCGCCCGCCGTCAGTACGGCGTCCGGGTTGTTCGGGACGGGTGCGATGACCTCGCCCTGGGTCGGGCTGACGATCTCCTGGCCGACCACGTCCGCGTACTGGCCGCCGATCGCGACGCCCTCACACTTCGGGTCCTTGCCCTTGGCGTTCGCCCAGTCGGCCTTCTCGTCGGCCTTGGGCATCATCCGGTAGACGTACCAGTTGGCCTCGGTCTCCACGATGATCGCGTCGCACGAGTTGATCAGGTTGATGTCGTTGAACGGCGAGCCCTTGCCCGTCCGGTGGCCGGCGACCGCGAAGTTGCCGAACGCGCCGGGGTAGGCGGTTTCCGTGTAGTGGCCGGGGCCGATCGCGAGGCTGGCGTCCGAGGAGCCCTCGACGATCGTGAAGGCGAAGTCCGCGCCGAACGCGGGGATGTACATCTTGGCGAAGCCGTCGCCCTCGTTGAGGCCGTCGAAGTGCTCGACGCGCTGCGGGTCGTCCCCGCTCTGCTTCCACCGGTCGTCCAGCTGCGCGGTGATTTCCCGCTGCTTGCCGGCGGACACGAGGTCGGTCCAGTACACCTCGTAGACCACGAACAGCAGCACCACCAGGCCCAACGTGATGAGAACCTCGCCGAACGTGCGTACCGTGGTCCGTACGGGGTCGCGCTGCTGGCGTGGAGGTGCGGTGCGTCCGGCGGTGCGTGGCCGGGGTCGCGGCGACGGCAACAGGTCGCCGAGGTCACCGGAGATGCGGCCCGCGCCGCGCCCCATGTGCTCCACGGTGCCCACGCGCGCTCCTCTCGGTCCCCGACCTATGGGTTCGCCGACCAGCTCGGCTACGTTAACGTGTTGCACAGTGATATTTGTGCGGATGCCAGCACACTGTTGCGTCCAAAGCTACACGTCAGGTGAGGACTCAGATGCCCAAGTCCAAGGTCCGCAAGAAGGCGGTCTACACGCCACCGACCGATCGCCGTACTCCGGTGAAGGTCAAGTCGGCTGGCCCCTCCCACCCGATCTACGTCGCGGTGATGCTCGGGGTCATGGTGCTGGGCTTGGCCTGGCTGGTCGTGAACTACATCGCCGGTGAGGACATCCCGTTCCTGGCCGACCTCGGCAACTGGAACTTCGCCATCGGGTTCGCATTGATGATCAGTGGACTGCTGATGACGATGAAGTGGCGCTGACGTCCCCACCTGCGTTCACTCCCCGCATTCACCCGTTGTCCACTTGTCATACCGATGGATACACCCGTTCAGCGCAGCGTGACTGAACCACACGGGTGTAAGTCATCCCCATTGTGGACAACTACTGTGGATAACTCGTCATCGTCCCCTGTCCTGGATCCGGAGCGTGACGTCGATCGTGTCCACGCACGAGGCTCTCACCTGGGCTCCCAAGCCGGAACTGGCCGCCGTGGGGTGGATTTTCACGGCGGTCGCGGCCACGGCGGTCGTATTCCTGGATGACCCACCCGGTCGGGTGTTGCTGGGAGCGGTCGCGGTGGTGGCGGCCTTGCTGTCGCTGTTCGCCACGGTGGCCAGGCCGCGGCTCGCCGCCGACCACCGGGGCGTCACCGTGCGCGGTCTGACCGGCAGCCGGCACTGGTCGTGGGCCGAGGTGAACGTGCGCCTCGCGCACACCCGCCGGCTCGGCCGGGATGTCGCGGCGGTCGAGGTGGACGCGGACAACGCCGAGGTGCCGGCCCTGGTCATCCTGGGCCGGCTGGACCTCGGCGCCGATCCTGAAGACGTGGTCGCCGCACTGCTCGAGCTGCGTACCTGACGGAGATCAGGACAAGGGACAGAAGAAACGTCCCTGGATGATCTCGCACCGCATATCCGCGCCGGCCACCTGAATGGTGATGAGCGCGATCATCACCACCGCCAGCGCCACACACGCGCCGATCTGGACCTGGAGCAATCGCTTGCGCGGCGCGTAGACCATGGCCGCCGACGCCGCGACGCCCACCACGAGCCCGCCGAGGTGCCCGAGCAGGGAGATGCCCGGCAGGGCCACGCTCAGGAAGATGTTGATGCCGAGCAGCGTCAACACGGGCCCCGGGTTGAGCTTCGACTTGAACACCACCACGGCGATGCCGCCGAACAGGCCGTAGACCGCGCCGGAGGCACCCGCGACACTGCCGAACGCGTCGCCGAACAACATGACGGCCGTGGAGCCGCCGAGCAGAGAGAGCGCGTAGACCGCCAGGAAACGGGCACGGCCGAGCGCGACCTCCAGGTCGCGGCCGATCACCCACAGCGCGAACATGTTGAAGATCAGGTGGACCGGCCCGAATCCGCCGTAGCTCCCGTAGTGCAGGAAGCCGGACGTGATGAGCCGCCACCACTCGCCGTTCGCGACCACCGACGGGATGAGCATGCCGTCCACGAACAGCCCGGACCGCAGGCTGTCGAAGCCCTGCGCCTGGATGACGGTCGCGACGAAGACCAGCACGTTGACGGCGATGAGCGCGGGCACCACGACCAGCGTTTTCGTACCACTGGTCCTGGTGCGCGCACCACCGACCGTGCGTGCCGGCCGGGTGGACTTCTGTCCTTCGGACACGCAGTCCACGCACTGGTAACCGACGGATGCCTCCCGCAGGCAGTCCGGGCAGGCCGGACGGTCGCAGCGCACGCAGCGCAGGCCCGTCGGCCGGTCCGGGTGCCGCGCGCAGGAGGGCAGCCCCGGTGTTCGGTGTACCGCCACTCAGCCCTCGGCGCGCTCGACGGTGACCCGCTCCACGACGATGTCCTCGACGGGCTTGTCGTTGGGCGGCGCCGTCGGAGTGTGGGCGATGGTGTCGACCACGTTGCGCGACTCCTGGTCGGCGACCTCACCGAAGATCGTGTGCTTGAAGTTCAGCCACGTCGTCGGCGCCACCGTGATGAAGAACTGGGAGCCGTTCGAATCCTTGACGCCCGGGTTCGCCATGCCGAGCAGGTACGGCTTGTTGAACTGCAGTTCCGGGTGGAACTCGTCCTTGAATTCGTAGCCGGGGCCGCCGCGGCCGGTGCCGGTCGGGTCGCCCGTCTGAATCATGAAACCGTCGATCACCCGGTGGAAACGCATGCCGTCGTAGAACGGACCAGACGCCCCACCGGAGGCGTTCCTGCCGGTGTATTCCTTGGTGCCCTCCGCCAGACCGACGAAGTTGGACACCGTCTTAGGTGCGTGATCAGGGAAAAGAGTGATGCGGATGTCGCCCTGCGTGGTGTGCAGGGTTGCCGATACCTTCACTCCGACGAGGGACTCATTGCTGTCTGCCACCCGGTCATCGTGCCATCCGCAGCGAGATCGGTCCGGAAGGGGCAGGATGGTAACTGTCCGATAAGCCACCCTGGAGCAGATGATGGACGATGTAAAGGCCATGACCCGGGCCGGAGAGACGGTCGGCAAGGCCGTCGGCTCCGGCTGGCTCTCGGTTCGGCGCAATGCCAAACGTGCTGGTCAAGCCGGCACGGAGGCCACCGTCCGAGCCGCCCACGCCGCCGATCGCAAGCTGACGGAGCGGGGTGTCGCACCGCAGCAGCTGACCGTCGCGTTGGCCGAGGGTGCGGAGATCGCGCGCCAGGAGGTCGTCAAGACCACCCGGCGGGCACGCAAGAAGTTGGCCCGTACGGCCAAGCACACCCGCAAGGAGCTGGCGAAGGCTGCCAAGCAGGCCCGCAAGGACGCCAAGAAGAGCAAGCCGGCCAAGCGGGCCGTGAAGTCGGCCAAGCAGGTAAAGGCCGACGCCAAGAAGTTGAAGGCGAAGGCGCGTGAGGAGGCCGTCGCCATGAAGCTGGGCGACGCTCCGAAGCGCAAGCGCCGCTGGCCGAAGGTAATGCTCGTCGCGGTGATCGCCGCCGGTGTCGCGTACGTGGTGCGCAGCAAGTCAGCCAGCGCACCGCAGGCGGTGCCGGAGCCCCGGCAGCGCGAGGAGACGTCGACCGACGCCGAGGCCGAGAAGAGGGAGCAGGCCGCCTCGAACGGCCAGCGCAACGGTCAGCCGACGCAGAAGTCGTCGACCAAGCGCAGCTGATTCAGTCACGTCAGCCCCGCCCTCGCGGCGGGGCTGACGTGTGTCTAGAGCCCGAGCGCGGTGATCGCCTCCTGGGCGATCAGCTTGGCCTTGATGGTCTGGCCCTGGTTGGTGGCCACCACGACCGCGGACGTCTCCTTGGCGACCGCGTAGACCGCACCGTCGTCGGAGGACAGGGCGCCGCCCGTCCAACCGCCGGCCAACTCGGCCGGGTTGGCGGTCGCCACGGGAGCCGCCTCGTCGACGATGGCCTTCGCGACGGCCGCGTCGCCCGTGTAGATCCGCACGGTGGCCTGGACGTTGCCGTCCGCCCGGAGGAAGAAGCAGGTGGGCGGCTGGTCGGCGGAGATCTCCACCGAGCCGACCCGCTGCCCGTTTGCGTCCTCGACCACGGCCTCGTCGAGGTACGGGCACGGCCCTTCGGACGCGGGCTGCGGCGCGGGCGGCGCGGCGACCGCCGGCGGGCTGGTGGCGTCCTGGGTGTTGGTGGTGACCACCGTCGGATCGTCGACTGGCTCGGCAGTGCACGCGACGGCGGCGAGCAGCAGGGGGCCGAGCAGGAGCGAAAGGCGTTTCACGCGCGGGAGTCAATCACATGCTTCCGGTGACCTGAGGAGCCGCTACAGCAGTGCGGCGGCGGCCGCGCGATCGGTGTCGTCGAGCGGTCGGAGAAACGTCTGGTCGGCGTTCACAAGGCCCTGCTCAGCCTTGTGATCACTTGGCGCAAGCTGCGAGTGCGTGACGTCGTGCTCGATGTACCAGACGCCGCACAGGTCGTTGACATCCCGCGATACCCGCCTGGTCGGCGGCGCCGCAGCGGTTGAACCCTCATTGAATGGTGGGTAGCTCTCTCGACCAGCAGGCCACGCGAGCGTGATCAGGCGATCGCGGCCGAGATCAGTCGGAGCGTGACCAAGGCGCGGAAGCCCAAGGAGAAGCGTGCCCTCAAGCGGGACACGTCGAACCCAGAAGGGGCACGCGGGGGGCACGCCGAGTGATGCAGCTCGTTGGCGTCGACGGCCCAGGCGGCAGGAATCACCTGCTGACCTGGCCTTCAACTGCGTTCGCCTTCGTGGAGACGAGGGGAATCGAACCCCTAACCCCCGCCTTGCAAAGGCGGTGCTCTGCCAATTGAGCTACGTCCCCCGACCCGTGCGGCCAGGCCGCACGGGTTCGGTGCTGTGGTGCGTCAGGCCTTCTTGGCGTTGTTGGCCGCAGCCGGAGCGGTAGCCTCGCGCCACAGGTCGTCCTGCGCCTTGGCCGACTTGTTGCGGCGCACTACAAAGAGAACGCCACCAGCCACAGCCGCCAGTGCGAGAAGCTTCTTCACGTCCATTGCCTCCTTCGGCAAACAACCAAATCTTCGACCGTCGCGACCCCTGTCATTCCCCGCGCGGCACAGCAAGTCTGCCACAACCCACAGAGCCCCCGACGGGCACAGGTAGCCAAGAACCAAGCGAACCACAAACAACGAACCCTGGGGTCAACACCCAGCCGAACGGAACCACGCTGGGTCAGCAACCAACCGCACCGTGGGGGCTTGGGGGGCTCGGCCCCCTAACACAATGACGGCCGACCCGGCGAGGTTGCGCAGCAACCGAGCAGGGTCGACCGGAGGTCGTGGGCCTAGAAGGACTTGAACCTTCGACCTCTTCGTTATCAGGCCAACCCTAGCCGTTGTTGACCTTGGCCGAAGACCGTTTGCCTGGTCCGCACCGTCCACAGTTGTCCATGGACGTCTCCCCGTTGGGGTGGTCGTTGTGGCCCAGTTAGAGACCCGGTGCGCCCCGATGACCTACGGCCTGACCTGGGTAAACGCTGTCAACCGGGCCACGGCCGCACGGCTCACGGGGATGGTCACCTCAGGGTTCTTACTGTCCCTGATGGCGGCAAGATCATTGCGCATCTCCACGCACTGGCCGCCCGTCTCTGACCTTGAAGACTTACGCCAAGTCATGGTCACAACTCCTCCATCAAGTCCGTGATCAGCTTACGGCTTCCGTCCCTGGGAAGGGCAAGGTGGTTCAGACGACCGAGCAACGTGGTGTACCGGTCTGCCTCATGGATGTAGGCGGCACCAGAGGACAGCTCGACATGGACCACTGGAGGCGTGTGGGGAAACCGCATCCAATGCCACGTGTGCAACAGCAAGACATCAGTCTGCCCGCGAGGGATGACACGTATGCCGCCCATACCGATCTCTTGGCTTCGCAACAGGTGGGCCAACTGCTGTCGCAGCACGTCTTGCCCGCCCCAAGGGGTACGGAGGGCAGTCTCGGTGATGTACGCCGTGTAGTCGACTCTGGTCACGATCTGTTGCCGTCGCAGGCGTGCCATCCAGCGCGTTTCGATGTCCTCAGGTGGAACGCCATCAGCAGCCATAACCCCCACGGCAGTCTCGTAGGTCTGTAGCAAGCCAGGAACGGCGACAGTCGCGACGGTGACCAGCTCGTTAGCCTCTGCCTCGTAGCCGGCCAGTGTGCCCACGTCCTCGGGTACGCCAGGTATGGGCCGGTCCCACCAACCAGACGTAGAACCGGCCACTAGTTCTGCGAGTACCTGTTCACGCTCTTTGGCTGGCAAGCCCCACGCTGTGATCAGAGTTGCGAAGTCCTCGATGGTTACGGGTCGGAGTCCGCGCTCGGTGCGACTGAGCTTCGACCCGTGCCACCCTGCGATCTCTGCGGCTCGTTCTAGCGCCAGCTTGCAACGCTCCGTGCGTATCGCACGCAACCGTGTTCCTCGCATCCGGTCACGCGCCTGAGGATTTCGCTCCGACATCGCCCGTTCCCCTTCCCTCCTACGGAAGTTTCCGCACCTCCCGGGAAGGAGGCGTACCGTCCCGAAGGGTAGCAATAGGACGCAGAGGGACGCAGAGGGAGGCGCTTGGCATGAGCACGAGTGAGGAGATCGCCGTGGTTCTGCGTGAATCTCAAGTCCGGGGGGATCGCGGTCTTGCCCGCTGACCCATTGCTACGCCGGCACGGATCGCTCGACATCGAGTGGCTCCGCCGCTTCCCCGAGATCGTGCGGTTGTCGCCGCAGCGGCCTGATGTGATCTTTCTGCAAGAAGCGAAGTGGTTCGACCACTACGGCGACGAGTTGCTGCACTACGTAGAGCGGCGACTCCGGCGCGAGCAGCTCGGCGTGTATCGCGGGTTCCTGACACGATCACACCGCTCACATCACCACCAAGCGATCTTCATCGACACCACGCGCCTGGAGCCGGTGCACCACTGGACCGGCCAGGACCCCGACGAACCGCGTGGTCTGTACGGGTTCCTCGAAGTGATCGTCGATGGCGACGAGCGGCGCACGCTGTGGTTGAAGTCGGTTCACCTCGACCCGCGCGACGGTGACGTCCGGCTCGCCGAGGCCAAGCAGATCCATGCCGCAGCCGCGCACGCCAAGCCGTCCGACCAGCGGGTAATGATCGCGGGCGACCTCAACTCGATCACGTCCCGCCGTACCGCAGAGCATGGGGAGCCGCAGCGCCGCTTCGCGTTGATGCCGGTCGCGAAGCGCTACGGCAAGGGCGTCTGGCCGGCGACCCTGTCCGGGGGCGAGACCGCACCCGACACGCGCGCGCTGGACTACCTCATCGACTGCGGATGGGTCTGCCAGGCCATCAACGATGGCAACACCACTCCGACCACGCTGCCTGGTATCGATCGCGGCGGCGAGCTGATCATCGACCGTGGCCTGACTTACGGCGCTCTCGTCACCGCGCCGAACACGGTCTGGGTCGACGAGTCCAACATCCCGTACTCGGACCACCGGGCGCTCGGCGGGCGAATCGTGATCAGCGACGAGTTCCCAGACCACGCGGAGGGCGAGTCATGGGCGTGCCCGTAGCCGTGGACGAACTGAACGCTCTGATCGCGCAACTCGGCAAGCGCGGCTACATGTGGCACCACTTCCGCGTCGACCGGCACGGGCCAGAGGTGCTCGCGGGTGTGTTTCAGTGGAACGTCTGCGCGGATGTAGTGGTGCTCACCGATGATCACGATTCGCACGCCTACCGCACCCCCACCCCCACCCCCATCGAGGATGTCTTCCAGCCGTCACACGTCCACTGGTGGTACGGCGCAAACGACGTCGGCATGGTGTGGGTGCTCCGCGCGCTGCTCACGCTCCCGCACCCCGACGAGCCACTCGGTCTACCGCCGCTCAGACCGGCCCCGTCTGGTACCGGCGTAGAGGGCGACCGCATCCCGGTGCGCATGCGCAGATGGTTCGGCCGGTAGCCGGCCCCGCAAATTCCGGTGGACGTGGCGGCGCCCCCGACCCGGCACGTCCACCGGTCCTATTCACCACAAGTTAGGAGATCAAGCCGCATGAACAACCCGCCTCACGTCAGCGTTTGGATGGACATCCTTGACGACTGCCGGATGACCGTCGCTCTCACTTTCTATGACGAACTCCGGTTTACTCTAGGGAATTCGCCTGACGATGACGCGACCATCGTGTTCGAACGAGTCGCCCTGGAACGGTTCGTGCGGCTCGCCAGCGGTGCCTTGAAGTTGGAGCTACCAGAAGACTTCAAGGCCGACCTCCCAGAGCTGGTCGACGTGCCCCAGGGGGTGTGCTGATGTCTCGGCCGCCGCTACCCACCATCAAGGCGCGCGCTTGGATCACGGGCGAGGATCGAACGACGCTCCGCAACCGAGTCGCTCGGCAGTACGAGCGCGGCACGTCCATCCGTGTGTTGGCCGAACAGACCGGTCGCTCCTACGGCTTCATTCATCGCCTCCTCAGCGAATCGGAGGCCAGTTTGCGCGCACGTGGTGGTGCTATGCGGCAGCGACGTCGCGTTTGATCCGTCCCAATTGGACCGCGAAGGAGCAGAGCGATGCAGACGTTTATGATCGCGCTCGGCGACGAGCTACGCGCGGTACGCAAGCGCAGGAAGTGGACTCGCCGGGACGTTCAGCGTCGTCTCCCGTTCGAGCTATCGCTCCAAACGATCGCGACCTGGGAACTGGGTACTCGGCACATCCCCGCGGAGAGGCTGTACCTCCTGTGCAACGTACTCGGTGAGCGTGTCGAGGACATATTCCCCCGCGTCCGTAAACGCATCGAGAGCACACCAAGCGCTGACCTGTGCCTCGACATCGAGGCGGCCGCTCGTACGACCCGAGACCAGCTTGGCCCCATTCGCGCATGGGCACGGTGCAAGCTCAGGGAGTACCCGACCAGCGAACCGACCGTGAAGCTCGATGAACCGACCCTGGACCGGCTCGCGGAGGTCTGCGGACTAAGCAGAGTCAACCTGACAGCCCGGCTCACCCAAGCCGGGCTCGTCCGCTCTCCGCTCGTCGCTGTGAACTGCGACAACGCCGTGTAACTGGTAGGTCAGCGGTCTACCGTTTCGGCCGTCACGACGCACCGAAACCCGGTGTCGTCATCGCACATGGATGCAGCCGCGTCGTTGAAGGCCGATGGCGTTGCCCGCAGGAATGGGCTGGTCCAGGCACCACCCTTCAACTCGTGCCGGCCTGGCTTGGTCTCGGTGGAGCACCACTCCCAGATGTTTCCGCACATATCGAACACGCCGTACGGGCTTACCCCACTTTGGTAGCAATCAACGGCAGTCGTGCTGCCCACGCCGTTCTCGCGAACGTTGCATTTGGCCGGTGTGGTTTGGTCGCCCCACGGGTAGGCGGTACCCCTGGTGCCACGCGCGGCTTTCTCCCATTGCTGACCGCTCGGCAGCGACTTGCCCGCCCACTCGGCGTACGCGGTCGCATCATTCCAGGTAACAAAGACCACGGGGTGGTCATCGAGTTGCTCAGGGGGTAGCCCGTCAGCCCAATTCTGGGGCGGAGTATGACCAGTGGCGGCAATGAACCGCGCGTATTCCGCGTTGGTCACGGGGTAGACGTCGATATAGAAAGTCGGCAGCCATGTGGGCTGATTGCCTGGACCGAACAAGAAAACGCTTCCGGCAACCTTGGCCATCGATCGACCATCCACCGGGTGGCGAATGTGATCTTCTCCGATGGGTTCCGTGACGGCACCGCTGGACTCCTCAGGAACCAGAGAGTCACCAGTGAGGAAGGAAAAGCGCGCCTGCGTATCGGGATCGCATCGCGCTAACGTCGTATCGAGAGCAGCCTGATTGACCGGTCTCGGGCGGATATTCTCCTTACCCGCCTCCCACTTCGAGATCATCCGCTCACTTACGCCCAAATGCGCCGCGAAATCTCGGAGGCTCATCCGCTTCGCCTCGCGGAGTGCCCGTACCTCGACTCCCGTCCAGCGTTGAACTGTGGCCACTTCGCTGCCCTCTGTCTGGTTCCGGCTGTAACCCGATACGGCAGAAGAGGCGCTAAGAACTGTCGATCACGAACGTGCCCTTGACCGGCACCGTGACCACGAGGCCGCGTTGGCGCAGCTCCTTCGTGGCCCGGCGAGCAGTGCCGAGGCTGACGCCGTACTCGTCGGCAAGATCTCGTTCCGCCGGTAGGCGGGTGTTGGGCGGCAACTCCCCGGCCTCGATGCGCGCGGCGATGTGGTCGGCCATGGCCACGTACACGTAGCTGGGGCCGACGGTCGCCGGGTCGAAGTCAGGGAGCTTACCCACGAGCCGCACTGTATGTAATCAGTGATCTCTACGGAACGTGAGTACGCGACCGGACGCTATGTATCGCGTCACACCGCGTTCTACGCTGACCTGCGTGAACGCTACGCAGCGACGCAGGCTCTACGTCAGAGTTGCTCAGCAGGAATGTCAGCGTAGAGGTCGCACAGCTGCTTGAGCGACGGGTGGCCGGCCGGCCAGGAGCGGTCATCAACCGCAGCAACCGGCCGGATGCCGGTCGCCGCGTTGGTCGCGAACACGAACTCCATCGTCGGCAGATCCGAGAGGGTCACGGGCTCAGTATGTATCGGCTCGTCAAATGCCTGGTTCAGCAGAGTCATCGTGATGCCGGTCAGCCATTCCGAACGCGGCCAGATTGTTTGCCCATCCCGCACAAACCCAATATTCGACGTCGCGATCTCAGAAATCGTCCCATCCGGGTTCAGGAACAAGACGTCATCGAACCCTTCCCGTTGGGCGGTCCGCCGGCATCGGAGCGCGCCAAACAGGCCGATGTGCTTTAACGCGGGCATCTCCCGCCGGTACGAGGCGGCTTGCAGCCGCAACGGAGCGGGTGCGCCCGACGCCGCCGGCCGCGTTGTCACCAGGACGTGCGGGTCAGCGTCCGATCCGATCGTGCCGAGTTCGAGCGCCGGGTCGTAGACCGTCACCCGCGCGACAGTGCGCGGACCTGCGGCTTCCAGGGCAAGGCGGATGCAGTGCCGCACGCGGTCGGTGTCCAGGTCGACGTCGAAGAGCTGGAGGCAATCCCGCGCCAACCGTTGCATGTGGAGCGACAAGCCGCGTACACGGCCATCCTCCACCCGCATCGACGTGAAGTGACCGTAGTTGGTCAGCGCCAGAGCCTTGACCTGGTCCATGGTGGGGGGCACGCCGTTCAGTTGCATGTCGGTCAGCCTGCCACGCGGACAACCGCGAGGACATGCCGGAACGACCGAAGTTCAGTGAAAGTTCAGTGCCCCCGGTTCAGTGCAAGTTCAGTGATCGGGGGCTATTGGGACACTTCTCGCCAGGCCCGTAAGGCCGCACAGTTGATGCATGAGCAACAACGGCGGAAGGGGCAACAATGGCCAGGAATGCAATTCCCGGACTGAAGACCGGCGGCGGAATTCTGTCGAAATTGATCGGAACCGTGGTGGTGTTGGCCATCCTGGTAATGGTCGTAAAGCACCCGAACGACGCGGCCAACTTCGCGAAGACTCTCTTCGGTGGCCTGGAAGCCGTCATCGACGGTGTGGTGGGCTTCTTCCGGGCACTGATCGGCTAGCGCTCAAGCCGCCGTTCGATGTCGGCAAGCCGGCGACGGACCTCGGCAATGGCCTGCCAAACGCGCTCGTCTCCCCCGCTGTCGCGGGCCAGCGGCTCGCCCTCAGGCGATTGGGTCCGCACGAACGACCCTTTGCCGTGCTGGGTGACCACCAGGCCCTCATCGCGCAACAGCATCACGGCGGACTTAGCCGTGTTGATCGCCACGCCCCAGGCCTCGGCAAGTTCCTGGTAGGTCGGCAACTGCGCACCAGGGCCGTACTCCCCCGACCGGATGGCGACACGCAGGCCACCAGCCACTTGCAGGTACGGCGCGCGCGGATCGTCTGGGTCCAGAGAGGCCATATGACAAGAGTAGGCGAAGCAACTCAGTTAAGTCAGTTCCACCATGTCTGTTGACAGAGTTGATAGACAGGATTTACTTTGGCCTCGGCCCGGAACGGCCGCTCCCGAACGGGGAGACCCAGGAACCAGCTTGGAGCCAATCTCATGGATGACCGCATCCCGCCACTCAGCTACGCGCCGGACGGCCTGTACGAGGCGGACATTGACGCCCTGCTCGCGGAGTACTTCACGGTCGGCGAGACCAGCGAGGCGCCGGCCGCCGTCTCGGATCGGGTGGCGACCAATCGCCACGTCCGGCGGCTCAACCGCCAGACCATCAATGCCGCCCTCCGCGACCGGCCGGCCGAGTCGGACCACGCGGACGACGCAGCAGCTTGAGTTCGCCCCGGCCCGGCGCACGGAACCGCCAAGAACCAGTCGCCGGACCGGGTTCCTCCCAACCATCACGAAGCAAGTCAGGAGACATCCAATGGTAGGGCTCAACATGCCCAACAACAGCACGGGCAGCGCGTACCCCCCTTCCGTGGAAGGGCTGCTGCCTCGAGTCCGTGAGTTGGTCGCGGATCTGGGTTCAACCCCGTCCCGGAACCGGATCATGACCGAGTTTCGGGTGGGTGCGCCCAAAGCGCGCGCCATCTTGGAGGCGCTCGAAAGCGAGGGGGAGAGCGCGCAGGTTCGGACGCTGCGGTCCGTCCCGGCGGACCCGGACACGGGCACGCCGAGTGATCAGCAGCGAACACACACAAAGGTGCAGGTCGCGGCGGTCGCGGACTCGGGTCCAGCACCGATGCGGACACGGCCGGTCCCGTCATGGCCGCTCCTGCTGTTGGCCTTGCCCGCGTTCGTGGCGATCTGGGGCGGTTGGGTCGGTCTGGGTCGCCTGACCGGGTTCGGACCGATCGAACTACTTCCGGGCATCTGGGACGGTCTGACGATCAACTCGGCGATCACGCTGCCCATCGGAGTCGAGACCTATGCAGCGTTCGCGATGCGGGTCTGGTTGTCCAACTCGACCGGGTCCGAGCGGGCACGCGAGTTCGCGAAGTGGTCGACGGTCGGCTCACTGGCCCTCGGGATGGCGGGGCAGATCGCTTACCACCTGATGGTCGCCGCCGGTGTGACGCACGCCCCGTGGCCGATCACCACGCTCGTCTCGTGCCTGCCCGTGGTCGTACTCGGCTGCGGAGCCGCTCTCGCCCACCTTCTCCACACCGCACGCCAGGAGGTGAACTGATGACCACAACTGACGGATTCCGCGACGACGAGCCCGGCAAGGTGATCGCGTTCCCATCCACTGTCCTCTCGGAGCCACGTTCACCCGCGTCAGAGGTCCACGACGCTGAACTGATCGACGAGTCGGAGGAGAGCGCGCCGGCCGTTTCGGTGGACACGTCCGCCACCGACGGTTCGACCTGGTTGGATCGGTTGCGAACTCAGCAACGCCAGCCGATCATCCCGTCCTACCTCAGGTCTCGCGCCGAGGCCAAGGAGGCAGCGAAGTGGGTGGGCAAGCACTACGCCCACAAGACCGGCTATCACGCCGCCCGGTCGCCGCTGTACGCGCTGCGGCTCGCCGTCCGATCGCCGCGCGGGCTGTTGCTCCTGCTCGTCGCCACTGGTCGGTACGTGACCGACGCCGAGGGCCGGCCGGCACGAGCCGAGACGGCAACCGCTGACCAGGCAGACCTGTACTTGAAGCTGTCACAACAGCGGGACCGGCGTGTGGTGCTGCGCTGGATTCAGCTCGGCCTGGTCGCCACGATCGGGCTGGTCCTGGTGCTCGTTCTGCCCAATCTGTTGCCGGGGTGGGTGCTCTGGGCATGCGGGGTGCTGGCAATCGGCCTGCTCGGGAAGCTCGGCACCACGAGGGACAATCCGGTCATCGCTACCCGTGCGGTGCAGTCTTCGAAGGTCCAGAAGCTCACCAGCGACAACGTCATCCATGCGTTGTCTGTTCTGGGCATCGCGGGCATCAACCAGGCCCTTGCCAAGAACCCGGACGCCATCGGCTTCACCGCGCCGATTCAACGGGATGGTCCCGGATGGCGCGCGGACGTGGACCTTCCGCCCGGGGTCATCGTGTCCGACGTGATCGAGCGCCGGGCGAAGCTCGCGTCTGCTCTGGGGCGTCCCCTCGGTTGCGTCTGGCCAGAGGGCAACACAGAGGTGCATCCCGGACGGATGGTGCTGTGGGTCGGTGACCAGGACATGTCCAAGACTCGGCAACCGGTGTGGCCGTTGCGCAAGACCGGAAGCGTTGACCTGTTCAAGCCCCAGCCGTTCGGCACCGACCAGCGCGGCCGTTGGGTGGAGATCACCCTGATGTTCATCTCGATGGTGATCGGCGCGATCCCTCGCATGGGAAAGACGTTCGCGCTGCGGGAGCTGCTCCTGATCGCCGGAATGGACCCGCGCGCCGAACTCCACGCCTTCGACCTCAAGGGCACCGGCGACCTGTCGCCGCTGGCCCCGATCTCGCATCGCTACCGGGCGGGGGACGAGCCCGAGGACATTGCCTATGCCCTGGCAGACCTCCGCGCTCTGAGCACCGAGCTGCGGCGGCGCGCGAAGGTGATCCGGGAACTGCCGAAGGATCTGTGCCCGGAGAACAAGGTCACTCCGGAGCTTGCCGGCAAGAAGTCGCTCGGCCTGCACCCCATCGTGATCGGCGTGGACGAGTGTCAGAAGTGGTTCGAGCACTCGGAGTACGGGGCCGAGATCGAGGAGATCTGCACCGACCTGGTCAAGCGTGGCCCCGCACTGGGCATCGTCATCATCCTGGCCACTCAGCGCCCGGACGCGAAGAGCATCCCGACCGCGATCAGCGACAACGCCGTCATGCGGTTCTGCTTGAAGGTCACCGGTCAGCCGGCGAATGACATGGTGCTGGGCACGTCTGCCCATCGCAATGGCTTCAAGGCCACCACGTTTTCCTTCCGAGACAAGGGAATCGGCATCCTGCTCGGTGAGGGAGACGAGCCGCGGACCACGCTGACCGTCGACATCAAAGGCCCGGACGCAGAGCAGCTCGCGGCGCGCGCCCGCGCGGTGCGGGTGGCTGCTGGACGGCTGACCGGCTACGCAGCAGGACTCGACCTTGCACCCGATGAGGCCGAGAACAACAGCGGCACCTTGCTGCCGGATGTGCTGACCGCGATCGGCGACGCAGAGAAGGCGTGGTCGGAGACGATCGTCGATCGGCTCGCCGAGCTTCGACCGGCCACCTACGGCCCGTGGGCCGAGTTGCCGACCGGCACGGCGAAAGCCACCCAGCTGTCCGGCGCGCTCAAGCCGTTCGGCATCTCCACGAAACAGGTATGGGCCACCGACCCGGCGACCGGCAAGGGAGCCAACCGCATGGGCATCAAACGGGAATGGCTCACCGAAATTCTTACGGAACGTGACACGAACCGGGGTCGCGCCTAGCACCCCGTTGGGCTCTAGGTCTAGTGCCCTCTCCCTCTAGACCTAGAGCCCTCCCTAGACACCCAAACCATCCCTGATCAGCGCCCTAGCGCCTAGAGGCGCGGGCCGAACGCACCCAAAACAGCCCAGGAGGCACCCCTTGAACACCCTCGGCCCGACCGGCCCCTTCCTGTTCGTGATGATCGTTGTTGCTCTCGGTTACGCCTGGTCATGCGCGGTCTACCCCTACAAGGCGTGCCGCTCGTGTCGCGGCGGTGGCGACTTCCGCTCGCCGATCCTCCGGGCCATTCGGCTTTGCCGTCGCTGCAACGGCACCGGCCGCACGCTTCGCGCCGGCCGCCGTGCTTACAACGCCGCCGTCCGTGCCCGCCGCTCCATTCGCGAGGCACGCGACCGCAACCGCCGTGACGACCGCTGACCGCGCCCTCCTGTCCCTCGTTGGAAAGGCCACTCGATGACACCCGCAATCCTTGACCCGGAACGACAGTTCCTCGGCTGCCTCATGCAACTCGCTACCGTCCCGGCCCGCACGTTGCTCGCCGGGATGCGCGCAACCGATCTCGGATCGCCGGTCACGGCCAACATGCTCCAGCTCGCTATCGGCCTGGCGGCCGCAGACCAGGCCCCCACCCCACTCGCGCTCCTGGACCGCGCGTGGGAGACAACCGACATGCGACCACGGACCGGTGGGCCGGACCGGCTCCAGCGACTCAGTCTGTGGATCGCCGACACCTACCACCACGCTCCGCTCGCGTCGTCCGGAGCTTGGCTCAAGACCGTCGTGCTCAAAAACGCGTGGCGACGGGCCGTTCGCGAACACGGGTTGCGCCTGGTGCACGGGCGATGACGACGAGGTGGTCAACCGGTTAGCTCTACGAGGCTCACCGACGACACGAGCCGCGTTGACGAGTCTCTGGCGTCGCTACCAAGCCGCGCTCTACGAGATCGGCGACGATCGCACCAGGCTGGAGGTGGCGGCCTCGTAGTGGATGCCGTCCGAGGATTCTGCTCACGGCTGTCCTCTCGGCGGAGGCACATAGGCGCAACACCGAAGGACAGAATCGGACCTACCCGAGATGGCACCTGTTCGGCTGCTTGCGTCCCTTGGCTCGACTCCGGCCGGCGCGCAACTGAACGGTCATGAAGTGCTCGACGCGATCGTGACGTTCGTGTCGCGGTTCTCCGCGTTCCCGAACGAGCACTGTGCGCCAACGCTGGCGCTGTGGTGCGCCCACACCCACATCGCGGACCGGCTCTACGTCACGCCGCGTCTCATCCTGGACTCGGCCGAACCGGGCAGCGGCAAGACGCGCGTGCTGGAAGTCGGTCAGTACCTGGTGGCCAAACCAGAGATGACGATCAGCATCACGCCGGCCGCCGTCTTCCGGATGCTCGTCGAAGGTCCGATCACGCTGCTCTTCGACGAGATCGACGCCGTGTTCAACCCCAAGACCGGCGGCAACAATGAAGACCTCCGCGCCCTGCTCAATGCCGGGTACAAGCGGACGGCCACCGTCGCCCGGTGCGTCGGGGACGCCAAGAGCATGAGCGTCACCCGGTTCCCGGTCTACGCCCCTGTTGCCCTGGCCGGAATCGCCGGGGGTATGCCGGCCACGATCACCACCCGCGCAATCACGATCCATATGCGCAAGCGGCGCTATGACGAGGTGGTCGAAGAGTTCATCGAGGAAGACGTGGAACGGGAAGCCGCACCCCTCCACGCTGACCTCGAAGCGTGGACTCATCGTGTCGCCGACAAGATCGCACGGGCACGACCCGAACGGCCGGACGGTGTGCGGGACCGGGCGGCCGAGATCTGGCGTCCGCTGTTGGCCATCGCCGACGAGGCAGGCGGGCACTGGCCAGAGACCGCGCGCAAGGCTTGTCATCACTTCGTGGTCGAGGCCGGACCGCAGAACGTCTCGACCGGCGTCCGGCTGCTCTCGGACATCCGCGACATTTTCACTGTCCAGAACACCGATCGCATGGGCACAGCCGACCTGATTCGCGAACTGCACGCGATCGAAGACGGACCGTGGACCGACCTCCAGGGCAAGCCGCTCGACAGTCGCCGGTTGGCCAAGGAGCTGGACCGCTATTCGGCTCGACCCAAGGACGTGAAGGTCAACGGGAAGGCTCTGAAGGGCTACCGCGTGGACGGTGACAGCGGTCTGTCCGACGCATGGAGCCGATACCTCCCGCCCCTCGACTCCCGCGCGATCTCCGCGACGGCCGCGACGGACCAGGTCAACGGGACCGGCGACGCCGAACCGGTCGCGCAACCAAGCGCGACCTCCGCGACCACGACTCAGGGGCGGGTCGCGGACGGTCGCGGCAGCCGAGAACCGTCCGCACCCCCTGTGAACTGCACGGTCGCGGGGGTCGCGGCGGTCGCGGACGAGGTATCCGACACGCGAGGGGATGCGCAATGACGTACTCGATACCTATGCCGGTCGCAGTGCCCGAACGGCACCTTTACCGGATCAGGGAGGCCATGAGCCTCCTGTCCATGAGCCGCTCGTTCATCTACGAGCAGATTCGCGCCGGCCGTCTGCGGTCGGTCAAGCAGGGACGCGCCCGACTCATCCCGGCGACGGCCATTCAGACCTACGTCCAACTGCTCATCGACGAATCGGAGGTCACGCTATGACGAAGCGGCGTAGTCGCGGCGACGGAAGCCTGTACTGGGACGACGATCGTGAGCGTTGGGTGGCCAAGGTCACCGTTGGGTACACCCCCGCCGGGAAGCGGATCTTCCGCAAGGCGAGCTGCAAGACCAAGACCGAGGCCCAGCAGAAGCTCAGGGAGATGCTTCGCGACCTGGAAGACGGCCTGCCCTCGGAGGATCGGCTGTACACCGTCCGCCAGGCCGTGACCGACTTCCTGGAGTTCGGCCTACCGCGCCGGTCGGGGAGCACAGTGGACAAGCTGACGACCCTGGCCAACTGCCACATCGTCCCCGATCTCGGTGCGCGGAAGGCCCGCGAGCTGACTGCCGATGAGGTGGACAAGTGGCTAGCCAAGAAGGCGAAGATCCTGTCTACCCGTACGCTCCGCGACCTGCACTCCATCCTGCGGCGAGCCATCGCGAGGGCACAGAAACGAGACAAGGTGAGGCGCAACGTCGTGCTCCTGTGTGAGGTGCCCGAGGGCAGGCCAGGGCGACCATCGAAGTCCCTCACCTTTGAGCAGGCCGAGGCGATCCTGAAGGCCGCTGAGGGAACGCCCATGCGGGCCTACATCGTGGTGTCGCTGCTGACCGGTGCGCGGACGGAGGAGATGCGTGCCCTCACCTGGTCGCATGTTGACCTGGTCGGCAAGCCGGACGCCGATCCTCCGGTACCTCCGCACGTCATGGTGTGGCGGTCGGTACGGGAAGGTGGCGACACGAAGACCCAGAAGTCTCGCCGGTCTCTCGCGCTGCCCCAGCGTTGCCTCGACGCGCTGAAGGCGCACCAGACCAAGCTCGCGCTCCTGCGGCGGCTCGCCGGGGACCGGTGGCAGGAGAACGACCTGGTGTTCGCGTCGGTGGTCGGGACCGAGCTGGACGCGCCCAACGTCCGGCGTGCGTTCCGGAAGGTGGTCAAGAAGGCCGGCCTGGTCGAGGCGGATTGGACGCCACGCGAGCTACGGCACAGCTTCGTGTCGTTGCTGTCCGACAGCGGGATGCCCATCGAGAAGATTTCCCGACTGATGGGTCACAACGGGACGGCCGTCACGGAGCTGGTCTACCGCCACCAGCTCAGGCCAGTCGTGGAGCACGGTGCCGAAGCGATGGACCAGATCTTTCGCGGGCCAGAGGACGACCAAGCAGCTTGATCCCACGCGAACGAGATTGCGAAGGTGGATCAGAATACGGCAGCTGGCTGGCGTCTGCCGGACAGCTGGAGGAAGCAATGCCAGAAGTGGCCACGACACGGCTGCTACTGGCAAGACGGTCGACATCACAGCCCTGCTCGACCTGCCGCCAGCAGAACCACCGGAGCCAGAACACGGTACGAACTAGTCGGGGTCAACAACGCCAGAGAGCACCTCCGTACATGACGGAAGGGCTCTCTGGCGTTGGTCCTTACACCACAAGACCATCCGGCGCTACCCCCTTTCAATGAGTACCCCGGTTTCAACGAGTACTCCGTGCGAGGAGGCCAAGTCAGGAGTATCCCCGGCTATCTCCGCCGCCCAGTGCGCCGGCGATCTCCACGTTGCCGTCGTTGTCGCGCTGCGCGTGCAGCACTAGCCGGGCTGCGCCGGCTCTGGGGACCGTCCTCCCACACCACGGCCACGACCCGCTTCCAGCTACGCCCCTCGGCCATCCATGCGGTGGTGTAGATGGTCGTACGCCGCAAAGAGTCGGGCGGGAACCTACCGGCGCTCTCGAGCTCGACCACCATGGCACGGGCCTTGCCCTCGGTTGGCTCAGCCGCCTGCAACGTGGAAATCTCCGCCCCTGCCAGACTGGCCCTGGCTTTCCGCTCAACCAGGTCGACGAGCTGACGGAGTCCGTCATCGACCAGAGGCCAAGGAGGTCCTTGATAGAGGATGAGTACACGTTCCGCTCTCACCCGACCATTGCACCATCCCAGTTTGGGAGCGGTCCCCGCCGCCGGAGGTGGCTCATCCCCTCCTGTCCTGTTGGGCCTGGTCGTCGTGGTGTTTCTGGTCTTGCCGATTGACGTTCGAGTCGGCCCGATCCAGATCACTGGGCGCCTGACCGGCTGACGTCGTCGCACCCACACCGGGTCGTGGACCCGTCGCTAGTCCACGACCCCCCTGGGCGGGGGGATAACGCCGTGCGTTCTGTCCATGACACACGGCCTCACTGCTCGTCAGCGAAACAACTCCGACAGAAAGTTCACGATCTGTTCGGCTTGGTTCACTACCACGCCGAGCACGAAGCCGCCCAGGAGGCCGATCAGCTGTATTTTCCACCGGCTACCCAGCGGCTGCCCCTGCCCCTCGCGAATCGTGACGTTTACAAGATCACCCACCGGCTGAAACCTTGGCTGGCCGTCGACCAACACGACATAGCGGAGCACATGACGGCGGGTGAGTGGTGCTGGGCCGACATGCAGCTCGGTAGGAGTGATCACGACAGGTGGAGTGCGCACGCCAACGCGACGGGCGTCGGCAGTCGACTCCAGCAACTCCACAATCGGCGCGCCGAATCGCAACTCCAGCGGCTTGCCGTCGAACGAGGCACTGTCGATGTCACGGTCACACCGACTGGTTACGGTCACCGTTACCACGTACGGTTCCGACAGCTTCTGCCCCTTGTGGTGCACCTCGATATCGCCGTCCAGACCGGGTGTCGCACGCAGCAGCGACACAGCCGAATCCACGGTGATGTACAAGGTGCGGCGAGGCCAGGCTGACCGAAAGGCCGCCCAAGCACCCACCACGATGGCGGCCAATGCGATGACCACCCCGACGACCGCAAGAACTGTGCCCAAGTCCGCCCACTCCTCAGTCAGCACTCGGCAGACGAAGGCCGCACGATCTTAGAGTCCCAGTTAGTGTCCCAGTGCCGGTTTCTCGCGTGCGGGAGACCAGCCCTGACCTGGTGTGGGCCTAGAAGGACTTGAACCTTCGACCTCTTCGTTATCAGCGAAGCGCTCTAACCGCCTGAGCTATAGGCCCCTGCAACGCGACGAGATTACCGCACGGGGTCGCGCTGCCCCAAACTGGTATCCACCTTCTACTCGCGCTCGGCGAGGGTGACCTCGAGGCCGCCGGCCAGGTCGGCGGAGACGTTGTAGATGAACGCGCCGACCGTGGACAGCGCACTGAACAGCACGATGTTCACGGCGCCGATGATGGCTGCCACCCCGAACACGCGACCTGCGCTGATCAGGGGTTCCGCGGTGCTGCCGTCTTCGGCCGGGGCGAGGATCTCACTGGAGATGCCGTTCAGCTTGTCCCACACGCCCATGCCGTCGAGTACCGCGTACAGGACGCCGACGGCCACCAGCCACACGAAGAACAGCGCGACGCTGAGTACGAGCGAGAGCTTGAGCACGGACCACGGGTCGAAGCGCTTGATCTGCAGGTTGGCTCGGCGTGGTCCGCGGCCGGGCCGGCGCAGGGCACTGGGTGCGGCGGCGCCGGGGGTGACCGCGCCCAGCGGTCCGGTCGACGGGTTGGAGCCTTCGAGGCGCACGGTGGTGCGCGGCGGTGCGGCCGCGCTCGGGATGCCCTGCGGTGGGGTGCCGAGTCCGGGCATGCCGGGGGGCGGGGTGCCGTGCACGGTGGTCGGTGACGCGGGGTCGCCGAACAGGCGGCTGGCCGCCGAGCCGGTGACCACGGGCCGTTCGACGGTGACCGTGGTCTCCCCGGCGTTGGTGGTCGGCTGGGCCGGCGTGGTGCGCTGGCCCTGCTGCTGGGTGTCGTTCGTCACCCGCTGCCACGGGGGCGGGGTGCCGTGACTCAGCTCCAGGTCGTCGGCGCTGGCGACGTGTGTTCCGGGCGTGGTGCCCGCGTTGCCGTTGCCGTCATACCCGCCCTCACGCGTTCCACCGGCCGGTTCGACCGGCTTGTCCTGACCCTCGGAGGCGATCACGGACGTACTGTCCGCGTCGCTCTCCGGTCCTTGGCCGGTGCGTCCGTGCTGTTCGGGTGGTGTCACGAGCGTCCCCGTCCCCTACGTTTATTTACTGCGGTGGCTCCGTCGACTGGTCGTCCTCGACCGGACCGTCCTCCGGAGTCTCCGCATTGTCCTCTGCGACGACCACGACATCCGCTTCGGTGCCGTCAACCTCAGTACCGTCCGCCTCAGTGTCGTCGGCGTCGGCGCTGTCCGCATCGGTGGCCGAACCGTTCGGTTCTTCCGCACTCCGTGCGATGGCGACCAGGGTGGTGCCGTCGCCCAGGTTCATCAACCGCACACCCTTCGTCTGCCGGCCGGCCTTGCGGACCTCCTTGGCCGAGGTACGGATGACCCCGCCCGAGGAGGTGATGGCGTACACCTCGTCGTCCATGTCGACGATGAGTGCACCCACCAGCCTGCCACGCTTGCTGTCGTACTGAACGGTGAGCACGCCCTTGCCGCCGCGGCCCTGGACCGGGTAGTCCTCGATGGCCGTGCGCTTGGCATAACCACCGTCGGTGGCGACAAGCAGGAAGGTCCCTTCCCGTAGGACACCGAGGGTGAGCAGCTCGTCGCCCTCGTTGAACCGCATGCCGAGCACACCGGATGTGGCCCGGCCCATCGGCCGCATCGCCTCGTCCGTGGCGCGGAACCGGATGGACTGGCCGCCGGCGGACACCAGCAGCAGGTCGTCATCGGCCGAGCACAGCACGGCGCCGACGAGTTCGTCGTCCTCACGGAGGTTGATACCGATCAGACCACCGGATCGGTTGCTGTCGAAATCCGTGAGCTTGCTCTTCTTGACCAGACCGCTCCTGGTCGCGAGGACCAGATAGGGCGCGACCTCGTAGTCCTTGATCTGGATGACCTGCGCGATGGCCTCGTCCGGCTGGAAGGCGAGCAGGTTGGCCACGTGTTGACCGCGCGCGTTGCGGTTGGCCTCCGGCAGCTCGTACGCCTTGGCCCGGTAGACGCGACCCTTGTTCGTGAAGAACAGGATCCAGTCATGCGTGGAGCACACGAAGAAGTGCGCCACGATGTCGTCCTGTTTGAGCCCCGCGCCCTGCACGCCTTTGCCGCCGCGCTTCTGCGCGCGGTACAGATCCGTCTTCGTGCGCTTTGCATATCCGGTGCGGGTGATCGTGACGACCACGTCCTCGACGGCGATCAGGTCCTCGAGGGACATGTCGCCGTCGAACGGGATGATCTTGGTGCGCCGCTCGTCGCCGTGCTTGTCGACGATCTCCATCATCTCGTCGCGGACGATCCTGCGCTGCCGCTCCGGGTTGGCCAGGATGTCCTCGAGGTCGGCGATGTAGGTCTCGATCTCCGCCAGTTCGTCGACGATCTTCTGCCGCTCCAACGCGGCCAGCCGGCGCAGCTGCATCTCGAGGATGGCGTTCGCCTGGATCTCGTCGACGGCCAGCAGGTCGATCAGGCCGGTCCGCGCCTCGTCCACGGTGGGCGAGCGGCGGATGAGGGCGATGACCTCGTCGAGCGCGTCGAGTGCCTTGACCAGACCGCGCAGGATGTGGGCGCGCTCCTGGGCCTTGCGCAGCCGGTAGCGGGTACGCCGGACGATGACCTCGACCTGGTGGCGCACATAGTGTCGGATCATCTGGTCGAGTCGCAGCGTGCGCGGCACCTGGTCCACCAGGGCGAGCATGTTCACGCCGAAGTTGTGCTGCAGCTGGGTGTGCTTGTACAGGTTGTTCAGCACGACCTTGGCGACCGCGTCCCGCTTCAGGGAGATCACGATCCGCATGCCGGCACGGTTGCTCGACTCGTCGTCGACATCGGCGATGCCGGTGATCTTGCCGTCCCGCACGAGCGCCGCGATGTTCTCGATGAGGTTGTCCGGGTTCACCTGGTACGGCAACTCCCGGACGATGAGGATGGTGCGGCCCTTCGCGTCCTCGTCGACCTCGACCACCGAGCGCATGCGGATCGAGCCGCGACCGGTCCGGTAGCAGTCCTCGATGCCCTGGGTGCCGAGGATCAGGCCGTGGGTCGGGAAGTCCGGACCCTTGATCCGCATCATCATGGCGGCGAGCGTCTCGTCGTCGGACGCGTCCCAGTTCTCCAGCGCCCACACGACGCCGTCGGCCACCTCGCGCAGGTTGTGCGGCGGGATGTTGGTGGCCATGCCGACCGCGATGCCACCGCTGCCGTTCACCAGCAGGTTGGGGATGCGCGACGGCAGGACCGTCGGTTCCTGCGTCTTGCCGTCGTAGTTGTCGGCGAAGTCGACAGTCTCTTCGGTGATGTCCTGGAGCATCGCCATGGCGAGCGGCGTCATGCGCGCTTCGGTGTACCGCATGGCGGCCTGCGGGTCGTTGCCCGGCGAACCGAAGTTACCCTGCCCGTCGATCAGCGGGTACCGCATGGACCACGACTGGGCGAGTCGGACGAGCGCGTCGTAGATCGCCGAGTCGCCATGGGGGTGGTAGTTACCCATGACGTCACCGACGATGCGCGAGCACTTGACGTGGCTGCGTTCGGGCCGCAAACCGGTGTCGTACATCGAGTACAGGACCCGACGGTGCACCGGCTTGAGGCCGTCCCGGACATCCGGCAACGCTCGACTGACGATGACGCTCATCGCGTAGTCGATGTACGAGCGCTGCATCTCGTGCTGGATGTCGACCAGTTCGACCCGGTCGCCCTCCGGCGGCGGCAGTGTTTCGGTCACGAAGTCTGGTTTCCTTTCAAACGGCCGCGTGTGAAGCGAGAGTCAGCGCCCTCGTCCTGAACCGCCATCGACCGGGGCTCAGACGTCCAGGAAGCGGACGTCCTTCGCGTTGCGGGTGATGAACGATCGGCGAGCGTCGACGTCCTCGCCCATGAGCACGCTGAACAGCTCGTCGGCCGTCGCCGCGTCGTCGAGAGTCACCTGGAGCAGCAGCCGGTGGGCCGGGTCCATGGTGGTTTCCCACAGCTCGTTGGCGTTCATCTCGCCGAGACCCTTGTACCGCTGGATGCCGTCATCCTTGTTGATCTTCTTGCCAGCCTCGACGCCCGCCTTCATCAGACCGTCGCGCTCACGGTCGGAGTAGGCGAACTCAGGCTCCGTGCGCTGCCACTTGATCTTGTACAGCGGCGGCTGCGCGAGGTACACGTGACCGTGCTCCACGAGCGGTCGCATGAACCGGAAGAGGAAGGTCAGCAACAGGGTCCGGATGTGCTGACCGTCCACATCGGCGTCGGCCATCAGCACGATCTTGTGGTACCGCAGCTTCGAGACGTCGAAGTCCTCGTGGATGCCCGTGCCGAGTGCGGTGATCAGGCTCTGCACTTCGGTGTTCTTGAGCACCCGGTCGATGCGGGCCTTCTCCACATTGATGATCTTGCCGCGGATCGGGAGGATCGCCTGGACCCGCGAATCCCGCCCCTCCTTGGCCGAGCCACCCGCGGAGTCACCCTCCACGATGTAGAGCTCGCACTCCTCCGGGTTGGTCGACCGGCAGTCCTTCAACTTGCCGGGCAGACCGCCGATGTCGAGCGCGCCCTTGCGCCGCACCAGTTCCCGCGCCTTGCGCGCGGCCATCCGGGCCTGCGCCGAGGAGACCGACTTGGTCACGATCGTCCGCGCGTCCGACGGGTTGCGCTCGAACCAGTCGGCGAGCATCTCGTTGCAGGTGGTCTGCACGAACGTCTTCGCCTCGGTGTTGCCGAGCTTCTGCTTTGTCTGGCCCTCGAACTGTGGCTCGGCCAGCCTGATGGAGATGATCGCCGCGAGACCCTCGCGGATGTCGTCACCCGTGAGGTTGGTGTCCTTCTCCTTGAGCAACTTCTTCTCGCGCGCGTACACGTTGACCACTCGGGTCAGCGCCGCGCGGAAGCCCTCCTCGTGGGTGCCACCCTCGGCCGTGTTGATGGTGTTGGCGAACGTGTAGACCGACTCGCTGTAGCCGGTGTTCCACTGCATGGCGACCTCGACCTCGAGCCCATCGCCCTTGGCCTCGAAGGAGATCACGTTGTTGTGGATCGCCTCGCGGGTGTGGTTGATGTGCTTGACGAAGTCCCCGAGCCCACCCGGGTAGTGGTACGTGCGCTCCTTGACCCTGGCCGACTTGCCGTCGGCGTCGGCCACAGTGTCCTCATCGGACACCCGCTCGTCGCGCAGGATGATGGTGAGGCCCTTGTTGAGGAACGCCATCTCCTGGAGCCGACGGGCGATCGTCTCCGCGTTGTACGTGGTGGTCTCGAAGATGGTGCCGTCGGCCCAGAAGGTGACGGACGTGCCGGTGGCGTCGGCCTCGCCGTGCTCGGTGAGGGGGCCCGGCACGGAGTTGGTGTACTGCTGCCGGTAGATCGTGCCCTTGTAGTGCACCTCGATGTCGACCTTGGTGGACAGCGCGTTGACCACCGAGATACCGACGCCGTGCAGGCCGCCGGACACCGCGTAGCTGTCACTGTCGAACTTGCCGCCGGCGTGCAGCGTGGTCATCACGATCTCGAGGGTCGGTTTGTTGTGCACCGGGTGCATCTCGACCGGGATGCCGCGGCCGTCGTCGACCACGCGGACCCCGCCGTCGGCCAGGAGCGTGACTTCGATCTTGGTGGCGTGCCCGGCCATCGCCTCGTCGACCGAGTTGTCCACGACCTCCTGGATCAGGTGGTGGAGGCCGCGCTCACCGGTCGATCCGATGTACATGCCGGGCCGCTTGCGGACGGCTTCGAGACCTTCCAGGACGGTGATGGAGGACGCGTTGTACTCATGGTTGGTGTTGGCCACGGGCGTGGTGTCTCCCTTGTCAGGACAGGCTCGAAACTCCCCGTCTCGATTGTACTGGTGCGGTCCCCCAGAAGTGGGCCAAGGACACCCCCAGCTCCGTCACAGACGCGCTCTCGGAAGCCGCCATGAGAACGGATGCCTACCAGTATCCTCTACCGCCGTTCCGGCAGCTTCCGGCCCTCGATTCACCCATAGGTGTCTCGCGGGCCCCGGCCGCGGACGTGTCGCGGCCCATAACGCCAGCTAGGAGTGGACGGACCGTGCACCTTCAGCTTGGTGACCACGCCGTTTCCCACGCCGGCGGCGATCTTGACGAGCAGCTGTCGCTGCAGCAGCCGCAGCTGGGTGGCCCACGCGGTCGACTCCGCCTGGATGGTCAGCTCGCCCTCTTTCAGCGAGACGGGCTGCGAGTGCTCCGCCACGTCAGCGCCGACGATGGCCGCCCACCTGCCGAACAGCTGGCCGCTGGCGAGTTGGTCGGTCCAACCGCGGTCGACCGCGACCCGGGAGGCGAGCCGGCCGAGTGGCTGGGGGTCGCGACCGTCCGGTCCGGCGCCCGACCACCGCCTGCGCCGTCGTGAACCACCACCCGAACCGCGCGTGACCTGCTTCTTCTTTTTCGGGCCGGCGCCGCCGGACGCCTCCTTGGCCGCCTGGAGCGCGGCGCGCGCGAGGTCCGATCCCCGTAGCTGTGGATAGTCACTGTCCGTGTTAGACACGGCGGAGCGTTCATCATCAACACCCTTTTGGGTGTTCAGGGCCGCTGCCTCACGCCCGTTTCGGGCGTCTGAAGGGCGGAGGGTGACAGCTTTATCCACACTATCCACAGGTTTGTCCCCAGTTGTGGGACGACTCACATCACTGCGGGTAACTCGCAGATGATCACTTGAGTCCCGGTCAACCACGGCGGACCTCCCCGTCGGACACTAGGTAACGAGCACCCGCCAGCTCGCTGGGCACATCTTCCTCCACGGCGGCCGTGACCAGGACCTGTTCGGCGCCGATCGCCACTTCGGCGAGTCGCTGCCGCCGGCGACGGTCCAACTCGGCGAACACGTCGTCGAGCACGAGCACCGGCTCGTTGCCGTCGGCGCGTAACAGCTCGTAGGACCCGAGCCGTAACGCGAGCGCGAACGACCACGACTCGCCGTGACTCGCGTACGCCTTGGCCGTCACGTCGTCGAGGATCAGCTCGAGCTCGTCGCGGTGGGGACCGACCAGGCTCACCCCGCGATCCAATTCGGCGTCCCGGTTGGCGACCATCGCGGCGAGCAGCGCGTCGGTCAACACCTCGCGGTCGGCGCGCGCGGCGGGCGTTCCGTACTCCGGCGGGATGGAGTCCGCGATGCCCGACCGGTAGTGGATCTTCGCGGGTTTCGACTCGGGCGCGACCCCCGCATAGGCGGCGGTCAGCAGCTCGGCCAGATCGGCCACCAGGTCCAGCCGCGCGGCGAGCAGCTCGGCGCCGTGCCGGGCGAGGTGCCCGTCCCACACGTCGAGCGTGCCGATATCACCCTTCGACCCGGCCCGCCTCGCCATGATCGATGACTTGAGCAACGCGTTGCGCTGCCGCAGCACCCGGTCGTAGTCGGCGCGCACCCCCGCGTACCGGGGAGCGCGCAGTACCAACAGATCGTCGAGGAAGCGGCGGCGTTCGCTCGGGTCGCCACGCACGAGCGCCAGGTCCTCCGGCGCGAACAACACGGTGCGCAGGATCCCCAGTACGTCCCGGGTTCTGGTGACCGGCGAGCGGTTGACGCGCGCGCGGTTCGCCTTGCCCGCCGTGATCTCCAGCTCGACCGTCAGCTCGCGGCCGTCGTTGATCACCGACGTTCGGACGATCGCCCGCGGTGCGCCGTGCCGGATGAGCGGCGCGTCGACCGCCACCCGGTGCGACCCGAGCGTTGCCACGTAACCGATCGCCTCGATCAGGTTCGTCTTGCCCTGGCCGTTCTGTCCGATGAGGACATTCGCGCCCGGCTCCAGCTCCAGGTCCGCGCGCTCCCACGAACGGAAGTCACTGACCTGGAGATGCCTCACCCGCATGAGTCAGCCCTGCGTGCTGCCCGCACCCGAGGTCGGCCCGGCCTGCTGCACCGCGTGTCCGCCGAACTGGTTGCGAAGCGAAGCGACCGCACGCATGGCGGGCGAGTCCTCCTGCCGCGAGCGGAAGCGTGCGAACAGCGCGGCCGAGATGACGGGCGCCGGCACCGCGAGGTTGATGGCCTCCTCGACCGTCCACCGCCCCTCGCCCGAATCCTCGACGTAGCCGCGCAGGTCGTCGAGCTCCGGGTCCGAGTCGAGCGCGCGGACCAGCAGGTCGAGCAGCCAGGACCGGACGACCGTGCCGCGCTGCCACGCCTTGATGACCGACGGCACATCCTCGATGACCTTGGCCGCCTCGAGCAGTTCGAAGCCCTCGGCGTATGCCTGCATGAGCCCGTATTCGATGCCGTTGTGAATCATCTTCGCGTAGTGGCCGGCGCCGACGGCTCCCGCGTGGGCGAAGCCCTCCTCGCGCGGACCCTCCGGGCGGAGCGCGTCGAAGATCGGCATCGCCCGCTCGACGTCCTCGGCTGCGCCGCCGACCATCAGGCCGTAGCCGTTGTCCTTGCCCCACACGCCACCGGACACCCCGCAGTCGAGGTAGCCGATCTGCTTCTCGGCCAACGCCTGCGAGTTGTGCGTGTCGTCGGAGAAGCGCGAGTTGCCGCCGTCGATCACGAGGTCGCCGGCCGACAGCAGCTCGCCGAGTTCCGCGATGGTCTGCCTGGTCGGGTCGCCCGCCGGAACCATCACCCAGACGGCCCGCGGCGCGGCGAGCCCGTCCACCAGTTCGGCGAGCGAACCCGCGTCGGTCACATCCGGATTGCGGTCGAAACCGATCACCTCGTGACCGGCCGCGCGCAACCGCTCGCGCATGTTGAAGCCCATCTTGCCGAGACCGACGAGACCGAGCTGCATGTGACTTGTCCTCCCGAAATGAAACCCGTCAGCCGGGCAGGCGCACCGGCATCAGCAGGTGCAGATACCCAGGAACCACGATGCCATCGTCGCCGACCGGCTTGATCAACGCGGGGCGGGACGGCGTGGTGAACGACAGCTCCGCGCGGTCGGAGTGCAGCGCGCCGAGACCCTCCTGCAGGAAGGCGGGGTTGAACGCGATCGTGACCGGCTCGCCCGAGTACTCGACCTGCAGCTCTTCCTCGGCGCTGCCCTCGTCGTCGCCGCCGGCGGACAGTCGTAGCCCGCCGTCGTCGAACTCGAGTCGCACCTGG
The DNA here is from genome assembly GCA_963826035.1 of uncultured Actinomycetota bacterium. Taxonomy (GTDB): domain Bacteria; phylum Actinomycetota; class Actinomycetes; order Mycobacteriales; family Pseudonocardiaceae; genus Actinophytocola. The sequence goes on from CAWGVZ010000016.1 coordinate 34,362, forward strand.
GTGCCACGCTCGGCGACCAGCGACACGCGCTTGATCGCCTCGGCGAGCGGCGCCACGTCGATGATCGCGGCGGCCGTCTGCTCGGAAGGCAGCAGCTGGCGGTAACGCGGGAACTCGGTGTCGAGCAGCCGGCTCGTGGTGCGCCGCCCGGAACCGGACAGACCGATCAGCCCGTCACCGGGTGCGAGCGCGAGCTCGACCGTGGCGCCGGACGTGCCGAGCGCCTTGGCCGCCTCGGCGAGCGTGCGCGCCGGGACCAACACGGCGAGCTCACCGGCGCCGGCCAGGTTCGAGTCGGGCTTCCAGCTGAACTCCCGCATGGCGAGGCGGAACCGGTCGGTGGCCACGAGCGTGACCTTCTCGCCGTCGATCTCGACTCGCACACCGGTGAGCATCGGCAGCGTGTCGTCCTTGCCGGCGGCGACCGCCACCTGGCTGACCGCCTGGCCGAACACCTCGCCCGTGAGCTCACCGGCGAGCGGCGGCATGGCCGGCAGCTGCGGGTAGTCCTCGACCGGCATGGTCGGCAGGCTGAACTTGGCGCTGCCGCAGGCGATCGAGACGCGAGAGCCCTCGACCATGATCTCGACCGGTTGTGCGGGCAGTGCTCGCGTGATGTCAGCGAGCAACCGGCCGGAGACGAGCGTTCGTCCGCCGTCGGCGATCGTCGCCGCGACTCCGACGGTGGCCGAGACCTCGTAGTCGAAACCGGAGATGGTCAGCCCATCGGAACTACTTGCGTCCAGAAGGATCCCGCCGAGGACGGGAACCGGCGGCCGGGACGGCAGGCTGCGCGCGACCCAGGCGACGGCGTCAGCGAGACCGTCGCGCTCGACGCGGATCTTCATGACTGTCCTTTCCAGACACGAGTAGGAGCCCCCGGGATTCCGGGTTCCAGCTCGGAGGAGCACTCGACGTAGACCGCCACCGTACGGCTTGCCGAGCGAACGCGGTACTCGGGGCTAGGTGCGTTCGTTCGGCGCAGCGCGGTCGGTCGTGCACAAACTCGCGAGCCCTGTTTTTGCTTTGTGGATCCCTTGAAGAGAGAAAAACAGCAGTAGTAGTAAGTCCTGTGGATTGTGTGGATACCTCTCATCGCCGCACGTCGCAGGGTGCGGCGGGCTGGGGATGACGTAGGTGCCCAACCGGTGGACAGCTCGGCCGACCGGTGGATGGTTTGCGGGAGCACCAGGGTTGTCCACACCTGACCCACAGTTGCCCACAGGGCGCTCCCCAGAAACGGGGCCTCCGTACCCAAGTCGTGCACAGGGTTGGGGAGCGTCATGAATCCCCTCTCCGGGTGACGTGACGCCTTGGGTACGGAAGATCCGTGGCCATACAAGGAAGATCGGCCTTCAGCCGCGAGCGCGCTGCTTGATCTTCGAGGTGAGTTCCTGGACCTGGTCGTAGACCCGGCGACGCTCGGCCATCTCCTTGCGGATCTTCTTCTCCGCGTGCATGACCGTCGTGTGGTCGCGACCACCGAACGTCTGCCCGATCTTCGGCAGCGACAGGTCGGTGAGTTCCCGGCACAGATACATAGAGATCTGTCGGGCCTGCGCGAGCGCCTTCGTCTTGCCGGGGCCGCAGAGGTCGTCGATAGATACTGTGAAGAACTCCGCGGTGACCGCCATGATCGTCGAGGCGCTGATCTCGGGCACCTGCGAGTCGGGGATCAGGTCCCGCAGGACGATCTCCGCCAGGCCGACGTCGACCGGTTGCTGGTTAAGGGAAGCGAACGCGGTGACGCGGATGAGCGCACCCTCGAGCTCACGGATGTTGTGCTCGATGCGTGCGGCGATGAACTCCAGCACCTCGGCCGGTGCGGCGAGCCGGTCCTGCGCGGCCTTCTTGCGCAGGATGGCGATGCGGGTCTCCAGCTCCGGCGGCTGGATGTCGGTGATCAGTCCCCACTCGAACCGCGTGCGCAGTCGATCTTCCAGTGTTTCCAACCGCTTGGGCGGCCGGTCCGACGAGACCACGATCTGCTTGTTCGCGTTGTGCAGCGTGTTGAAGGTGTGGAAGAACTCCTCCTGAGTTCCTTCCTTGCCTTCAAGGAACTGGATGTCGTCCACCAACAGGATGTCGATGTCGCGGTACCGCCGCTGGAACGCGACCTTGCGGTCGTCACGCAGCGAGTTGATGAAGTCGTTCGTGAACTCCTCGGTCGACACGTACCGCACGCGCATGCCGGGGAAGAGTCGTTGCGCGTAGTGGCCGACCGCGTGCAGCAGGTGTGTCTTGCCGAGCCCGGACTCACCCCAGATGAACAAGGGGTTGTACGCACGGGCCGGCGCCTCGGCGACCGCGACGGCGGCCGCGTGGGCGAAGCGGTTGGACGCACCGATGACAAAGGTGTCGAACGTGTACTTCTCGTTCAACCTCGTCTTGGAGGTCTGCGGCTGCGCGGGCGCGGTGAACGGCTGCCCGCTCGAGGGCTGACCGGTGAACGTCGGCCAGATCTCGTGGACCGTGGCGAGCGCCTCGCCCTCCTCGTCCACTTCTTCCGTGTCGGAGTCGGTGTCGTCACCGGCGAGCGACGAGCCGGGCACCGCGCCGTCGACCGGAGTGTCCCCATTGGACGGTGCGGTCATCGAAGCCGGCGGCGGCGCCGACGGAGACATGGGATCGACCTTGACGGCGAGCGAGACCACGCGTCCGAGGCGTCGGGACAGTGCGTCGGTGATCGGCTCGCGCAGTGCGCGCTCGATCGCGTCCTTCGCGAAGTCGCTCGGTGCGGCGAGCAGTGCGGTGCCGTCGAGCAACCCGATCGGACGGGTCACTCGCATCCAGGCACGCTGTTGCGGGGAGAGGGTGCCGGCGGAGAGTTCGCGGACTACCTGCTCCCAGACGACGCTCAGACTCAGCTGCTGTTCGGTCACCTAAGAGCTCCCCTCCCCTCGTCGGCCTTACTCATGGACGTCCCCCTCGCTGTCGACCCGCCCCTGATGCGTCCGATACTGCCTGAACACAGGCGGCATCCACAGGGTTGTCCACAACTGTGCACGAAGGTACGGCGTACCGCAGCTGAAGCCGTCCAAGGCCGACATATCTCACCGACATATCTCACGCGGCTCAGTAGGGCTCCCACTCCCATCTGGCCAACCAAGAGCACGCACGCTAACAAGCGCTGGGCTATGCCACAAGATGCGGTCGTGGGCAAGCATCTCTCCGTGTCCGGCGTGTCGCCGAGTGGCGTCCGGCGGACGGCAAGTGGCACCCGGTTTGGTCGGGCGATCCGAGGGTGCGTAGTCTCATAAGGTCTCCCGCCAGTGTGGGTGAGTTTTGCGTGCCGTCCGCCGGTAAAACCCGAACGATTGGCCGGGACGCCGCCATCGGCCGGGGACGAGACGAACTTGGCGAGCCAGTACCGGGAGATCCGACCGTGAGCAAGCGTACTTTCCAGCCCAACAACCGCCGCCGTGCGCGGACCCACGGGTTCCGCCTGCGTATGCGCACCCGTGCCGGTCGGGCGATCCTCGCGGCTCGTCGTCGCAAGGGTCGCAAAGAACTGTCCGCCTGAGCCGCTTGCTCCCCGCGTCCAGTCGACTGACCGGCAGCGACAACTTTCGGCTCGTGACCAGGCGGGGACGCCGAGCTGGGCGTCCCCGACTTGTTGTGCACGCCATCACGGCCGAGGAGGTCGCTGGTTTTGGCGCGGGTAACTCCGCCGAGCTGGCGGACGTGAACGGAGTTCCCCGGGTGGGGTTCGTGGTGAGTAAGGCGGTCGGCAACTCGGTGGTCCGCCACCGCGTCGCCCGTCGGCTTCGCCACGTCGTCCGGGATCGGTTGGGAACCGTGCGCCCCGGCTGCACGTTGGTCGTGCGTGCGTTGCCGCCCGCTGCTGAGGCGGCGAGCGCGGAACTCGGGAGCGACATCGACTCCGCCCTGCGGCGGTTGCGGCTCGCGGCTGACGACCACGGCGGTGCCAAGTGAGCCTCACCCACGACACAGGTCGTGCCGAGCAGGCGCCTGCTCGCAAGGCCGGGCCGATCGCCAGGGTGCTGCTGGTTCCCGTCAACTTCTACCGGCGGTGGATCTCGCCGGTGCTTCCCCCCAGCTGCCGGTTCGAGCCGAGCTGTAGCGCCTACGCCGTAGAAGCACTGACGGTGCACGGCGCGCTGCGCGGTTCCTGGCTGACCCTCCGCAGACTGCTGCGATGCGGACCCTGGCACCGGGCGGGCTACGACCCGGTGCCGCCACGCCGTACTGGTAGTGCCGTTGATACTGCCGCCGTTGATACTGCCGAGTCAGACCCGACTCACCACACATCCGCCAAGGAGTAGCTCCCGTGCTCGACTTCATCTACTACTCGGTGTCGTTCATTCTCTGGTGCTGGCACTGGGTGTTCGGGCACGTGTTCGGCGAGTCCAGTGGCATCTCCTGGGTGCTCGGCATCATGTTCCTGGTCTTCACGCTCCGGGCGATCATGTACAAGCCCTTCGTGAAGCAGGTCCGCTCGATGCGGCAGATGCAGGAGTTCGGGCCCGAGATCAAGAAGATCCAGAAGAAGTACGCGAACGACCGGCAGCGCCAGGCGCAGGAGATGCAGAAGCTCCAGAAGGAGCACGGGTTCTCACCCCTCGGTGGCTGCCTGCCGATGCTGATGCAGATCCCGGTGTTCATCGGTCTGTTCCACGTGCTGCGGTCGTTCGGCAACGTGCCCTACGAGAACTACTTCTTCGACGAGGACGGCGTCAGCTCCTACCTGGCGGCCAACCTGTTCGGTGCTCGCCTGTCGAACTTCATCACCCAGCCGGAAGCGGCCATGACGGCCATCGGTGGCGACCGCACCTCGGTCATCATCGTGTCGATCCCGCTGATGATCCTGGCGAGCGCGCTGACCCACCTGACCGCGAAGCACTCGGTGTCCCGGCAGAACCCGGAGTCGGCCACCGCCCAGACCGCGATCATGAACAAGCTGACCCTGTACATCTTCCCGCTGGGTGTGCTGATCTTCGGCTTCTTCTTCCCCATCGGTCTGCTGCTCTACTGGTTGGCCAACAACACCTGGACCCTTGCCCAGCAGCGTCTCGTCTACCGGCGCATCGACCGCGAGGAAGCCGAGAAGAAGGCGTCCGTCGTCGAGAAGCGGAACACGCTCGCCCCGAAGCCGGGTCAGCGTCCGCAGCAGGCGAAGAAGAAGCCGGCCACTCCCGCGGCCAAGGCGAGCGAGCCGGAGATCGACCCGGAGACCAACGAGCCGAAGGTCGACCAGCCGAAGAAGCCGGCCCCCGGTCAGTCGTCCGGCGTGGTCAAGCGGCGGCAGCAGGGCGCGAAGTCCGGCGGTGCGAACAGCGCGAAGAAGCCGGGTGGCAACACCTCGAAGTCGACCGGCAACGGCAGCACCAAGGGTGCGGACGCCGGTAGCGACTCCACAGTTTCCGGCCTGGGCGCAGGCCGTTCCCGCAAGAAGAACACAGGCCGGAAGAACCGCTGACGCGGCTCATCCGGACCTGGAGAGGAGAAGCCGTGCCGGAGACGGTGCAGGAGTCTGGGGCGATCGACCAGGCCGACGAGGAGTTGGCACAGCGTGCCGACGGTGACGGTGGGGCGGCCGCCGATGGCACTGTCGACGCCACCGACACCACTGCCGATACCACTGCCGAGCCGACCGAGTCGGAGAACGGTGAGGAGGGCTCGAGCCGAAGCTCGGGCGAGGAGTTGCTGGTTCGCGAGGGCGACATCGCCGGCGACTACCTCGAGCGCCTGCTCGACCTGGTCGACTACGACGGTGACATCGATCTCGATGTCGAGGCCGGCCGTGCGGTGGTGAGCATCGACGGTGGCGACGATCTGGAGAAGCTCGTCGGCCCCCGGGGCAACGTGCTCGAGTCGCTGCAGGAGTTGACCAGGCTCGCGGTTCAGCAGGAGACCGGCACACGCAGCCGGCTCATGCTCGACATCGCGGGTTGGCGAGCGGATCGCCGCCAGGAGCTGAGGGACCTCGGGCGGGCGACCGCCGAGCGGGTGCTGGCCGATGGCGAGCGGATCCGACTTCAGCCGATGACGCCGTTCGAGCGCAAGGTCGTGCACGACGCGGTGGCGTCAGTCGACGGCGTGCACAGTGAGAGTGAGGGTGAGGACCCGCGGCGTCGCGTCGTGGTCTTCCCCCAGTCTTGATTCTCCGCGCGTGTTTCACGTGAAACATCGGACAGAACGAGGTGGCTTCCGGGTTGGCTGAGACGCCGTCCGCGTCTCCGCCCCCGGAGACCGCAGCGACCATCTTTGGCGACGCCTTGCCGGCGGCGGTGCAGTTCGCTGAACTGCTCGCCGCCGTCGGTATAGAGCGCGGCCTGATCGGACCCCGCGAGGTCGATCGGCTCTGGGATCGCCACCTCCTCAACTCCGCCGTGGTCGGTGAGCTCATCCCGCACGGTGCCCGGGTCGTCGACGTCGGCTCCGGAGCCGGACTCCCCGGAATCCCGCTCTGCCTGGTTCGCCCCGATCTTCACGTCACGATGTTGGAGCCCATGGCTCGTCGAGTGGCGTGGCTCAACGAAGTCGTCGATACTCTGTCGCTGTCCGCAAATGTGGTGCGGGGCCGCGCCGAAGAGTCGGCAGTCAAGCAACAGCTTGCGGGCGCCGATGTAGTCACTGCGCGAGCGGTCGCTCCACTGGCTCGACTCTGGGCGTGGAGTGTTCCCCTGCTTCGTCAGGGCGGCCAACTCGTCGCTCTCAAGGGCGAGAGCGCCGAAGCGGAAGTAGCGCGTGATGGAGCCGAGGTTCGACGGGCGGGTGGCTCGATGCCCGACGTTGGGCGGTGTGGCGTTGACGTGCTGGAGGTGCCGACCACAGTGATCGTGGTGACGCGCCTCAGTGCGAAGAAGCGTAAGTAGCGAGGGATGTTTCACGTGAAACAGCACGATTCCGTGTCGCCGATCAAGCCGACCTATGCGAGGTGCAGCGCCCGATGAGCGGACGCCACGTTCAACAGTCACCCGAGTCCACCATGCACTCGAACGTCGAAGCCGCGGAGGCGGTGTCCGGCTGGACGCCGATAGCGGAAGAAGCGGCACGCGCCACCCGCGTGCTGCATCCAAAGGACAACCTCCCCAAGCCGGCCCGCCGTCGGGTGATGACCGTGGCCAACCAGAAGGGCGGCGTCGGCAAGACCACCAGCGCGGTCAATCTGGCAGCCGCACTCGCCATGCACGGGCTGAAGGTTTTGGTCATCGACCTCGACCCGCAGGGCAACGCCAGCACCGCACTCGGCGTCGACCACCGCTCCGGTGTGCCGTCCATCTACGAGGTGCTGCTCGGCGAGGTGTCCCTGGCGGATGCCGCCGCCGTCAGCGACCAGTCGGAGAACCTCTACTGCGTGCCGGCGACCATCGATCTGGCTGGCGCGGAGATCGAGCTGGTCACCATGGAGGGCCGTGAGTCGCGGCTCAAGGCGGCGCTGCCGGATGGCGCCATGGACGAACTGAACCCGGACTACGTCCTCATCGACTGCCCGCCCTCGCTCGGCCTGCTGACGGTCAACGCGATGGTCGCGGCCGAGGAGGTACTGATCCCGATCCAGTGTGAGTACTACGCGCTGGAAGGTCTCTCCCAGCTGCTTCGCAACATCGAACTGGTGCAGAACCACCTCAACCCGAACCTGCTCGTGTCGACCATCCTGCTGACCATGTACGACGGGCGCACGAAACTAGCCGATCAGGTGGCACAGGAGGTTCGGACGCACTTCGGCGAGACGGTCTTGCGTACTGTGATCCCCAGGAGTGTGAAGGTGTCCGAGGCACCCAGCTTCGGGCAGACGGTACTCGCGTACGACCCGGGTTCTCGGGGTGCGATGAGCTACCTCGACGCAGCGCGGGAGATGGCCGAGCGCGGGTTCGGCGGGGAGTAGAGAGCAACACATGAGTGAGCGCAAGGGTGGTCTCGGCAGGGGGCTTGCCGCACTGATTCCACAGGGGCCGGCAGGGTCGGACGGAGCGGTGAAGCTGCCGACCGCCACCCGCCCCAGGCCGGCCGCCGCGGGTACCCCGGCACCGCCCAGTGGTTCGGTGGCGGGCGCCGTGTACCGCGAGATCCCCACGGAAGCCGTCAAGGCCAACCCGAAGCAGCCTCGTCAGGTCTTCGACGAGGACGCGCTCGCCGAGCTCGAGCACTCCATCCGGGAGTTCGGGCTCATGCAGCCCATCGTCGTGCGCGAGCTCGGCGAGAACACCTACGAACTGGTCATGGGCGAGCGGCGGCTGCGTGCCGCTCAGCGCGCCGAGATGGCCAAGATCCCGGCCATCGTTCGCCAGACGGCCGACGACGCCATGCTCCGAGACGCGCTCTTGGAGAACATCCACCGCGTTCAGCTCAACCCGCTCGAAGAGGCGGCCGCCTACCAGCAGCTGCTCGAGGAGTTCGAGGTGACGCACGAAGAGCTGGCGTCGCGCATCGGGCGCAGCCGGCCGGCAATCACGAACACCATCCGGTTGTTGCGGCTCCCCCTGGCTGTCCAGCGGCGGGTGGCGGCCGGCGTGCTGTCCTCCGGTCACGCCCGGGCGCTGCTCGGTCTCGACGACGCCGGTGCTCAGGAAGACCTGGCCGCGCGCATCATCGCCGAAGGGCTGTCCGTGCGGGCCACCGAGGAACTGGTGCTGCTCGCGAAGAACGCGCCGGCCGCCAAGCCGAAGCAGGCGCCGCGCAAGCCCATGCAGGCGCCGGGTCTTCAGGATGTGGCCGACCGGCTCTCCAACACGTTCGACACCCGCGTCAAGGTCGAACTCGGCCGCCGTAAAGGCAAAATCGTGGTCGAATTCGGCTCGGTCGACGATCTCGAACGGATCGTCGAACTAATGTCGCAAAACGGGGCAAATCGGACTCAGAATTCGGATGAGTGATCATACCGGCCCCTTACGTCACGGTGACGATGGCGCTTGGTAGCTAGTTGAACACTTACCGTGCGCGCTCAACCGCGCGCTCGATCAGGCCGGAATAGATGTCGCCGAGCGACCGACCGTCGACCTCGACCGCCATCGGCAGCAGCGAAGTCTCGGTCAGGCCGGGCGACGAGTTCACTTCGAGGAAGTGCACGGTGCCGTCCGCGTCGACGATCGCGTCGGTGCGCGACACGTCGCGAAGTCCGAGCAGCCGGTGCGCCGCCACGGCGAGCGCGGCCACCGACCCGGCGGCCAACGGGTCGAGCCGAGCCGGCGTGTGGAAGTTGGTGAGCCCGGCGGTGTACCGGGCGGTGTAGTCGTAGACCCCACTCTCCGGCACGATCTCGACGGCCGGCAGTGCCTCGGGTCCGTCCGGCCCGTCGATCACCGTGACCGCCACCTCGACGCCGGCCACGAACCGCTCGGCCAGCACCGTCTCGCCGTACGCGAGGCAGCCGACCATCGCGGTTGGCAGATCGGCAGCGTCCCGCACCACCTGAGCGCCGAGTGCCGAGCCACCCTGCTCCGGCTTGAGCATCATCGGCAGCCCGAGGCGGTCGACCATGGCGTCGAGCACCGGCTGCGCACCGAGCTCGCGGAACGTGCTGTGCGGCAGCACCACCCAGTCCGGCGTGCTCAGCCCGGCGCGGGCAAGTTCGGTCTTCGCGGTCGGCTTGTCCCAGGCCCGGCGACACGCGTGCGAGTCGGCGCCGACGTACGGCACGTCGAGCATCTCGAGAACGGCCTGGATCGAGCCGCCCTCTCCCTCACCGCCGTGCAGCGCGATCACCACGGCGTCGGGCCGGGTCTCCCGGAGTCGGCGCAGCAGCGCGGAATCGGCGTCCCATTCCTCGACCGTTACCCCCACCGAGCGCAGCGCGGCCGACAGCCGCCGGCCGGACCGCAGCGACACGTCCCGCTCGTGCGAGAGCCCACCGGAGAGGACGACAACACTGCGATCGGACAACTGACGCTCCTCCACAACTCCACAACAGACAGTCCATTGTGGTCGGACACGGTGTTCGCCGGCCCGCGCTGGGTCAGGCGGTGTCCGGCCCCGGTACCTGTGAGCCGGAACCGATGCGCGGGTTGACCGGCCCGAAGGTTCGGGCGAGCTCGATCTCGTCGGAGAGTACGGCGGCCAGCCGGCGCACGCCCTCCTGAATGCGTTCGGGGGTCGGATAGCAGAACGACAGACGCATCTGCCGGCTGCCGAATCCGCCCGCGTAGAACCCGGTGCCGGACACGTAGGCGACGCGCGCCGTGACCGCCCTCGGCAGCATGGCCTTCGTGTCGACGCCCTCGGGCACGGTCATCCACACGAAGAAGCCGCCGGCGGGCACGGTCCACGAACAGCCGGCCGGCAGGTGCTGTTCGAGCGCCGTGAGCATGGCGTCGCGCCGGTCGCGGTACGCGGTCTGGAAGGTCTTGATCTGGCCCTTCCAGTCGTGTGTCGCCAGGTAGCGGGAGACGATCATCTGGTTGAGCGTCGGCGGGCAGAGCGTCGCCGACTCGGCCGCCAGCATCAGCTTCTCCCGCACCGCGTGCGGCGCCAGCACCCAGCCGACCCGCAGACCGGCGGCGAAGGTCTTGGAGAACGAGCCGAGGTACACCACGTTGTCCGGGTCGGTCGACCGCAGCGCGGGGTAGGTCTGGCCGTCGAAACCGAGCAGCCCGTACGGGTTGTCCTCGACCACCAGCACCTGGTGCTGGGCGCAGATCTCCAGGATCTCGGCGCGGCGGGCGACGGAGAGCGTGATGCCGGCCGGATTGTGGAAGTTGGGGATCGTGTAGAGGAACTTGGCCGGCCGGCCGGCGGCCGCGGCGGCCGTGAGCGCCTGCCGCAGCGCCTCGGGCACCAGCCCGGCGTCGTCCATCTCCACGTGGACGACCTTCGCCTGGTACGAGGCGAACGTGGTGAGCGCGCCGACGTACGACGGTCCCTCGCACACCACCACGTCACCGGGATCACAGAAGATCCTGGTCACCATGTCCAGGCCCATCTGGGACCCGACGGTCACCACCACGTCGTCCGGGTGGGCCGTGATGCCCTCCAGGGACATGACCTCGCAGATCTGATCCCGCAGCTCAGGCAGCCCGTGCGCCGAGCCGTACTGCAGCGCGACCAGGCCGTCCCTGCTGATCAGACCCGCGACTTCGGCGGCCAGCGACTCGAGTGGCAGCGCCGTCAGGTTCGGCATGCCCCCGGCGAGCGACACCACCTCGGGCCGGCTGGCCACGGCGAACAGCGCGCGCACCTCGGAGGCAGTCATACCCGCAGCTCGTGCCGCATATCTGCGGAGATGCGGGTCGAGACTGCGGCTGCCGGACTTGTCCGGCGGCGGGCCAACCTGAGTCATGCGCGGGCTCCATCACGGGATGGTGCAGGTAGATCGATCGAGTGTAACTGGCGTGAATATCGGCCCCCGCAGGTTTCGGCGGGCGCACTACCGGGCCTATCCTGGCGAGCGGTACTCGTTGCGGTCGCGCACGCGTACTTCGACATCGTGAGGGCATGTACCAGCTGGAGGTCAGGGTGTCGCGACGCGTGGTTGGCGTCACACTGGACAACCTCGAGGATCTGCCCAAGCACAGCAGGACCTGCGTGTACTGGGAACTCGCGCCCCACCTGAAGGATCAGGCGGAGGAGTTCGGCACGACCGACCTGGAGAAGGAAGCCTGGGTTTCGAGCGTGCTGCTCGAGTGGGGTTCGTGCGGCCGCCTCGTCTACAGCGACAAGCTTCCCGTCGGATTTGTCCTGTACGCACCGCCAACGGCCGTGCCCCGTGCCTCCGCGTTTCCCACCTCGCCACCCAGCCCGGACGCCGTGCTGCTCACGGGCTTCCATGTGCTGCCGGAGTTCCGCGGCGGCGGCCTCGGCCGGATGCTGGTGCAGGCGGTGGCCAAGGACCTGACCCGCCGCGGCGTGAAGGCCATCGAGGCGTTCGGCGACACCAAGCCGGACGAGGAGAAGTCCTGCGTCGTTCCGGCCGACTTCCTGCTGAGCGTCGGCTTCAAGACGGTCCGTCACCACCCGCGTTGGCCCCGGCTGCGCCTGGAGCTGCGCAGTGCGCTTGGCTGGAAGGAAGACGTGGAGGCGGCCCTGGAGCGCCTGCTGGGCACGGTTTCGATCACGACGGCGAGCCCGGTCCTTCAGCGCTAGCCCGGAACGGCTCTCAGTCGGCCGGTGACGGCCGACCGAGAGCTGGACGCACTCCGGGGGGTGATCAGGGCTCAGAACGGCCGTACAGGACTATTCGGCCTTGGCCAGCTCGTGGCGCAGGACGTCCGCGAAGGTGAACGTGCCCGTCGGCTGGTCGTTCTCGCCGAGCAGGTACAGGCGCTTGACGGCCACCACGATGCCCTCGGCCACCACGTCGCGGAAGGCCGGGTCGGCCAGCCGGCGGCGATCGTCCGGGTTGGTGAGGTAGCCGACCTCCACGCGGACCGCCGGGCAGCGGGTGAGGCGCAGGGTGTCCCAGGTCTTCGGGTGGGCCCGGCAGTCACGCAGACCCGTGCGCACGGCCAGCTCGCGCTGGATGAAGCCCGCCAGGGTCTCGCCGATGGTGGACGTGTTGCCGGTGGCCGTGCCGAAGTGGAAGCTCGCCACGCCCTGGGCCAGGGGCGATCGGTTGGCGTCCGAGTGCAGGGAGAGGAACAGGTCGCCGCCCACGTCGTTCGCGAAGTGGGCGCGGTCCGCCTCGGTCGGGCACTGGTCGCGGCCCCGGGCGAGCAGTGCCTGCATACCGGTGGCGGCCATGCGGCCCTCCAGCCGGCGGGCCAGGTCCCACACGAGGTCCGCCTCGCGGACACCGGCCACCATCACGCCGCCGTCCTGGCCACCATGGCCTGGGTCGATCACGATCCGCTTGCCGCGTAGCCGCGGGCCGGCGCGGCGGACCCGCTCCTGCTCGCGCAGCAGCACCGGCGAACCGCCTCGGGCCCGCGGTGACAGCTGACGCAACGCACGAAGCGTCTCGGCGCCACAGATGCCGTCGACCGTCATGCCGTAGTCACGTTGGAAGTTGCGGAGCGCCGCCTCGGTCTGCGCGCCGAACACGCCGTTGGGGCGGCCGGCGTCGAAACCCAGTTCCAGCAGGCGTTCCTGGAGGGCCAGCACGTCGTCGCCGCTGACCGGGGCGGACACCATGTAGGCGAGCGGGCGGGCACCCAGGCTGTAGGTGGCGTCGCGCAGGGCTCGGTAGGTGGCCGGGCCGACCACGCCGTCGGTGATCAGGCCTCGCTGCTGTTGAAAGTTGCTCACCGCGTGCTCGAAAGCCGCGTCGTAGACCGCCTCCTGGGCGGGATCGACAGCCGGCAAAAGGCCAAGCGCTGCGAGCGTGGCACGGACCTCGGCTACGGCCGGCCCACCATCTCCGCGGCGGAGTACCCGCATGCACCCCTCGCTCGGGTCGGGCACCGACGCGAGGCCGGCGCGAGATGACGTCTACTGCAGCAAGACTGCTAGCTGTGTAATGGCTATTGTGCCTTGCTCGTGTAGCCCCGGCGCGCAGGGTCACGTGGTGCGTCCACCCGGTGACGCCTGACACACGGTGCTCAACGTCTGAACATCACCTAGACGTTGAACACCGTGCTCAGGGTTGCCCCGTGATCAGGACAGGTAATCCTTCAGGTCCGAAAGAAGCGCGGCCTTCGGCTTGGCGCCGACGATCTGCTTCACCGGCTCGCCGCCCTTGAACAGGATCAGCGTGGGGATCGACAGGACCTGGTAGTCCCGCGCGATCGTCGGGTTCGCGTCGACGTCGAGCTTTGCCACAGTGATTTCCTGGTGCTCGGCGGCGATCTCCTCGAGCACCGGAGCCACCATCCGGCACGGACCGCACCAGGTCGCCCAGAAGTCGACCAGCACGGGCTTGTCGCTGGTCAGCACGTCATCGGCGAACGAGCTGTCGGTCACGACGACGGTGTTTCCGGCCATGTTCTCTCCTTCAGTTCTGAGCGGCGTAACCGCCGCCGACAAGTTCGGGGGCCATGTGGGCCTGCTCGGACTCCCCCTGCTCGGCAAGCCAACGCTCGGCGTCGATCGCGGCCGAACAGCCGGAACCGGCGGCCGTGATGGCCTGACGATAGGTGTGGTCAACCAGGTCACCGGCGGCGAACACGCCGTCGATGTTCGTGTAAGTGCTCTGCTGCTTGGTCAGGACGTAGCCCTCGTCGTCGAGGTCCACCTGGCCGGCGACCAGCGCGCTGCGCGGATCGTGGCCGATGGCCATGAACACGCCGGTCACGTCTAGCGTGGAGATCTCCCCGGTCTTCGTGTCCTTCAGCGTGACGCCCTTCACCGCACCGTCGCCGAGCACCTCGAGCATCTCCGAGTCCAGCTGCCAGCGGATCTTCTCGTTGGCCTTCGCGCGCTCCAGCATGATCCTCGACGCCCGGAACTCCTGGCGCCGGTGGATGATCGTGACCGAGCGGGCGAACCTCGTGAGGAACGTGGCTTCCTCCATGGCCGAGTCTCCACCGCCGACCACGGCGATGTCCTGGTCACGGAAGAAGAATCCGTCACATGTGGCGCACGCGGACACGCCACGCCCGAGCAGTTCCTGCTCACCGGGAACGTGCAGGTACCTGGCCGCCGCACCCATCGCGAGGATGACCGCCTTCGCGCCGTAGCGAACGCCGTTGGCGGTCACGTACTTGACCGGACCGGTCAGCTCGACCTCTTCGACGTCCTCGGCGCGCAGCTCGGCGCCGAAGCGCTCGGCCTGGGCACGCATCTGCTCCATCAGGTCCGGACCCATGATCGCGTCGCGGAACCCGGGGTAGTTCTCCACCTCGGTGGTGGTCATCAGCGCGCCGCCGAACTGGGTGCCCTCGAACACCAGCGGTTCGAGCTGGGCCCGGGCGGCGTACACGGCCGCTGTGTAACCGGCCGGCCCGGAACCGACGATGATGACGTCGCGGACAGCAGGCGTGGCAGTCATGTGACCTCCGTGCAAGGGCGCGGTGTGGGTGCGCACTGGTGTTAACACGATCGTAGGGGCCGGTTGTTCCGTCACGATGGAGTGACCGCCGGCACCCCGCTCAACGCCAAAGGCCGTGTGCGGATCGAGATCCACACACGGCCTTCGGTCAGTCGTGCTTCTAGCTGGGCAGTCGGGCGTCGGCGAGCGGTTCGCCGGGGTTGTCGGCCGTACAGGTCGGCTCGACCACCACCAGCCGGAATCGACCGGGATCCGACCCTTCACCGGCGCCGAGCAGAGCCGCGACCCCTGGCTTGCCGTCGTAGGTGACCTGGCGGACCCCGAGCGGGTCACCGGCAGGGATGTCGAGTGCCTCCAGGCACGCGGCCAACCCTTCCTGGTTCTCCAGCGGGCCGTAGTCGTCCTCGCCGGTCAGTGCCCCGATCGCCGAGTTGAGGTTGTCGCCGTGCAGCGCGAGCGGCTGCTCGGGTGGTGCGGCGTCGTTGTTCGTATCGGTCTGCGCGGGCGGATCCTGTGCCTGCGGTGTGCCGCCGGTCGAGTCGTCCGGCACGACGACGACCGCGACCGCGATGGCGGCGGCCGCCGCTGCCAGCACGCCGGCACCCCAGCCGGCCAGCCGGTTACGCCGCTTCCTGGCCGCTGCCAGGTCGATCACCGGAGCCGACGGTTGCGCCGGCGGCTCCGCCGTGGCCACCCGACCACCGCTACGCATCTCCGCCTGCAGCGCGGCGTCCAGCTTGGCCGCGTACTGCGCCGGCATGGCCTCGACCGGTGCGTTGCCGAGCTGACCGAGGTCGGCCTGCACAGACGCGAGTGCGTCCAGCACGGCACGGGCCTCGGGATCGGCGTTCACCTGCGGCCACAACCGCGCTGACTCCGCCGGGTCGAGCGCGCCGGCATGGAGATCGGCAAGCACATCGACAGACCACGGTGGCCCTGGTGGGCCTCCCGTTCCCCTCGTGCTGTCTGTCATCGTCCCTCCCAGCGGCGCCGTGCCGGCACGTCTCGCCCTTCAACTGCGCCACCTGGGACGTTCGCATCTGCATCGGGGTTCCGGAGATGCCCGAGAACTTTGGCCAGTTTGGCGCGACCCCGCGCACACCGGCTCTTCACCGTTCCCTCGGCGATGCCGAGCATCTTCGCGGTCTCGGCCACCGAATAGCCCTCGACGTCGACGAGGACGATCGGTACCCGTTGGTCTTCGGAGAGCTGGCTGAGGGCGTTCTGCACCACCAGCTTCGTCTCCCGTTCGGACATGGAGTCACGGGTGGTAGCTGGTTCGCCGGGCCCGGTTTCCGGGAGCGGCACGGTCGGCCTGGCCTGCCGGCGGCGCACCCGGTCGAGGCAGGCGTTCACCACGATGCGATGTAGCCACGTGGTGACCTGCGACTCTGCCCGGAACGAGTGTGCAGCGCGGAACGCGGAGATGAACGCCTCCTGCAGCGCGTCCGAGGCTTCCTCGGGGTCACGCAGAGTACGCAGGGCGACGGCCCACATCCGGTCCCGATGCCGGCGGACCAACTCACCAAAGGCACGCGGGTCACCTGCGGCATGCGCCGCGATGAGGTCGGCGTCCGAGCTGGCAGCGGTGGTCACGGATGGAGGATATCGGGCCGGTGACAGGCCGCCCCAGGTGTGGGCCGGGACACGCTACTGAGCCCGCACGAACTGGACCTCGGACAGCTCCGATTTGTTCCCTTCACCCAGTTGGGTGATCCACACCAGGATGTACTGCGAGGGTTCGGCGTTCGTCAGCTGGATCTCCGTGCGCCCGCCCTGCAGGGTCGCCTCGCCGATGACCGTGGTCTCCTCGATCGTCGGGTCGGGCGAGGGCGCCACCCGGATCTGGACGATCGTGTCGGCGCTCGGCGACTCGATGGCGACCGTCGCGAACCGCACGGACTCGGCGAACGACGCCATGATCCCGATCCCCGGCTTGAGCGCGGGGAACGGCTGCTTGTAGGTGTCGGTCTTCCAGACGGTTTCCGGGTCGCCGTCGACCGCGTTGCTGACGCGGCGCGGGTTGTCGGGGGTGCCCTCGATGTTGAAGACCTGGACCTCGGCGGGCGCGATCGGCTCGGCCGCCTGGGGCGGGGGCTGCTCGGTGTCGTTGTTCTCGCCGGTCGGCTGGACCACCACCGTGTTGCCGGGCGGACCGGAGTCGTCGCCGAAGAAGTCGATCAGCATCATGCCGACCCAGGCCAGTACGGCCACCGTGGCCACGGCGAGCGCGGTCACGCCGATGGCGAGCTTGCGCCTGCGGTCCTTGTCCTGCACCGGCGGCCGGGTGGTCCACACGGGGCCCCCGAGACCATCGTCGTCGCCGGGCTGCGCGACCGGCCGGAGCAACTCGGTCTCCTCGGCCGACCGGGCCGCCTCATCGAGCACGGACAGCAGGGTGGCGCTGGTGCGGATGCCGCCGATGGACGTGTCTTCCAGGCTGCGCACGGCGACCGTGGCCAGCCCCGGCGGCACATGTCCGTTGAGCACGTGCGGCGGCACGATCGTGCCGTCCGGCGCGATGGGTGCGGCGGGGATGCCCTCCGGCCCGCCCGGCAGCGGCCACCGCCCGGTGAGCAGCAGGTACAGGATCGCGCCGAGGCCTTTTACGTCGTCGCGCAGCTCGGCCTTCGGCAGCGGCCCGGGGAACGCCAGCCGCAGCGCGCCCTCGGGGGTGACCCGGATCCGCTGCGGGTGGTCGACGCCGAGCACCAGGCCGGCGCTGTGGGCGCGCTCGACCGCGGCGGCCAGCGGCTCCAGCAGGCGGGCCGCGTTGGCCGCGGGCAGCGGATGCTCGGAGATCACGTCCACCAGGTCGGTGCCGGCCGACCAGTCGGCCACCACGATGCCGAGCAGTCCCTCACCGGACGAGACGCCGTTGCCCAGGCTCAGCACGTCGAGCACCCTGGCCATGCCCGGGTGGGTGAAGCGGGCGGCGTGAGCGGCGCGTTCCAGCGTGCGCCGCGCGTCGGCCGCCCGGTCGGTGTGCTCGGCGTCCCCGATGAGCACGGTCAACGCCACGTCCCGGCGCAGCTGGCCGTCGCGGGCGCGCCACAGGTGTGCGTCGGCTCGCTGGTCGACGCCGAACTGGGCGAGCAGGCGGTAGCGCCCGTCGCCGATCACGGCTCCGGGCAGCAGGAAACCGTCCCCGACACCGCCGGGGGTCAACTCGCCGGTCACCGACTCGGTTCGTCTCGTGGTCACTGCACTCTCCCCGCCAGCGCCCAAGCGCGAGCGCGCGCGACGGCTACTCCGGTGTTCTGCCGATCGGAACGAGCCTACGTGAACCAGGCCCTGATCTGCGCGTCGTCGAGGTCAGCCGCGACGCACCAGTCGGGTGATTCGTCGAACGGCGGGCTCCAGTTCCGGCACCTTGAACAGGACCATCAGGCCTCCGGCCACCACGATGGTGATCAGGCTCTGGGGCACGAGCATCACCCACGCGGTGAGCTTGGCGCTGGCGCCGTCCCCCATCACCAGCTTGATGAGCAGGCCTAACCCGAAGGCCACGAGGACGCCGGCGCACCCGGCGGTCACCGACTGCACGATCACCCGGACCACCCGCATGCTCTGCAGCCGTCCGAGCCGCACCCACAGCCACATCTGGCCGACCACCGCGCCCACGATGTAGGTCAGCGCGTGGACCAGCATCACGCCGATGACCACGTCCTCCGGACTCAGCCGCGCGGCGCTCAGGAACAGCAGCGGGATTTTCACGGCGGTCATCATCGCCATGATCAACGTGGGCGTCCTGGTGTCCTTCATGGCGTAGAACACCCGCATCTGAAGCATGACCAGCGTGAACGGCAGGATGCCGAACGCGGAGAACGCCAGTGCCTCGCCGAGCCGCTGCCCCGTCTCGACCGGCGTGGCGCCGTTCGCGAACAGTGCGATGCCCAGGACGGGCCCACAGATCGTGAGTGCCGCGCTGATCGGCACCAACATGACCGTGCACAGCCGGCTGCCGAGCGACAGGTCCCCGATCAGCTTGGTCGTGTCACCGTCGGCCGCCGACCGGCTCAGCCTCGGCATGATGGCCGTGAGCAGCGATACCCCGATGACGCCGTAGGGCAGCTGGAACAGCAGCCAGGCGTTCGAGTAGATCGACATACCGCCGGTCGCACCGGCCGTCAGCACGCGGGTGGTGAAGATCATCCCGAGTTGGCTGATCATCGTGTAGGTCAGGAGCCACGCGGCGAGCCCGCCGAACTCGCGCAGCCGGGCGTCCAGACCCCAGTTCCAGCGGAACCGGAAGCCGATCCGGCGCAGCGCCGGCAACAGGATGAACGCCTGCACGGCGATGCCGAGCGTCACGCCGATGCCGAGCGTCAGCAGCTTCGCGTCGCCCATTCGCACGGGGTTGAGCGAGATCTCGCCGGGCATCATCGCGTACACGCCCAGGGTCAGCATGACGATCACGTTGTTCGCCACCGGCGCCCAGGCGGTGGGCCCGAAGATGTGCTTGGCCTGCAGGATGGCCGAGAGGATGGCGAACAGGCCGTAGAAGATGATCTCCGGCAGGAGCAGGTACGCGAAGGCCGTCGCCAGCTGCGGGTTGGCCTCCCCGGTGGAGCCGTCCATGTAGAGCCGGGTGAACAGCGGCGCCAGCGCCACCGCCACCACCGTGCCGACCATCAGCAGGGTCATGGCCACGGTCAGCAGCCGCTGCGTGTAGGCGAGCCCGCCGTCCGGGTCGTCCTGCGCGCGGACCAGGAGCGGGACCACCACGCTCGCCAGCACACCGCCGAGCAGCAGCTCGTAGACGATGTTCGGCAGCGTGTTGGCCACGGTGAACGAGTCGTTGATGGTGGCGAGGCCGACCACCCAGGCGAGGATCACCTTCCAGGCGAACCCGGTGATCCGGCTGACGAGCGTGGCGATCGCCATCGAGCCACTCGCTCGCGCGAGCGATGGCTGCGCCGGCTGCTCGGCTCGTTTACCCACGACTGCAGATTGTGTACCCGAGGCACTCCGGGTAGGACCGCCGCTACGCGTCAACGCCGCCCTCGCCGTTCACTCCGGCCTTCGCGGCCCGGATCCTGCGGATGATTCGCACGACGACCAGCAGCACGAGCAGACCGCCCGCCGTCCCGGTGACGGCGACGGTGATGATGCCGTACGTGGTGGAGTTCAGTTCGAGCCGCGCGGTGTCGCCGAGCGGGGTGCCGCCGGGGGTCGACAGGCGAGCGTCGACCGTGAACCGGCCGGCCCGGATCACCTCGGCCGGGATGTACCGGCTGATGGCGCTGCCCGGCGGGACCTCGAACGGCGGGTAGGGCTCGGGGCGCAGGCCGGCGGGCGGAACGAGGTTGACCCGCACCTCGATGGTGACCGGCAGGCCGTTGGAGATGCTGATGGGGATGGGGCTGTCGCCGGACGCGAGCGACAGGGGCCGCCCGGGGTTGATCACGGTCACGAGGTTGCGCAGCCCATCGAGCTGGTCGTCCACGTGGTCGACCCAGTCGGCCGCCCGTTCCTCGTTCCCGCGCCAGGCGGTCGACGTGGCACGCAGCAGCCCGTCATGCAGCGGGGCGAGCAGCGCGTACGGGTCGACGTTGTTCGTCGAGTCGGCGTGCATGGCCAGCAGCAGGTCGCGGGTGACCGCGTTGATCCCGGACACCTCGGTGGTGACGGTCGGGGGGATCTCCTCGGCGCTGTCCTGGGCCGTGTACCCCAAGCCGCTCGCCGTCCCCCGGTCCTCCTCGGCCACCGACTCGAGCAGCGCCCTCGGCGTCATGAACCGGGTCTCGAGCAGCTGCTTCGCCATGTCGAGGAACAGGACCAGCTCGTTCGTCGGCGCCGACCACCGACGCGGCGGAGCCACCAGCACCTGGTCGGTCCCGTTTTCCTCGGCACCGCCGGCGAACGCCGCGCGGTAGGTGAGCGCGGCCAGCCCGTTCTGGACGGCGTCCTCCTGGTCGGGGCCGCCCTCCGTGCGGGGCGCCGAGGGGCCGGCGAGCGCGTCGGACACGAGCGAGTCGATGGGCAGGGCCTTGATCGGGTTGGCCGTCTGCGTGCCGTTCACCAGGTACGGCGCGTCGCCGTTGATGTCCTGGATGTGGGTGGGGCTGGCGAGCACGGAGGTCGGGCCGAGGCTCGCGAGGTCGACGAGCGTGCGCGGGTCGAAGGTGCCGCCGGCCGGCCAGAAGATCTCCTTCGCCGGCTTCACGGGCTCCAACTGCTCGGCCACGATCGACGAACCGGCGAGCGCCAGCTGCGCCAGGTCGACCGCGCCGGACCGGGACAGGGCCACCAGGTCGGCGTCGGCGTAGGGCACGGCGATCACGCACTGGCCCCTCGTCAGGTCGCGGACCCTGGTCAGCCAGTCGGTGGCGGCCGCGGCGCCCTTGCCGGCCACCAGCTGGCCGTTGGACGCGCGTACCCGGTAGCCGTTGGCCATGGCGGCGACCGTCGCAAGCAGGTCGGGATCGACGGCGAAGCACAGCGACCGCATGAGCGACGCGTTGGCCGACGTCGAACCGGTCGACGTGACCCTGTGCACGGAGTTGACCAGACCGAACAGCCGGCCGCCGACCGCGAGGGAGTCGGCGAGCTCGTCGTCGGCCAGCACCACCTGTCCGTCGGTGGTGGGCAGCCGGCGCGGCTCGGTGTCGAGCAGGGGCCACAGCATGGTCAGGCCGGGCGGCGTCGGGTCCGGGGTGGTCGGTTCTCCGCCGGGCAGAGCCAGCACCGGCAGCGGTATGGCCACCGCGGCGAGACGGGCCTGGCCGCCGTAGTCCGGCAGGCCGTTCACGTTCACGAGCAGCGGGTAGACGCCCGGCTCGGTCAGCTGCAGCGACTCCTCGCCGGTGATCGGCACGGTGATCGTCACGGGGGCGCTGTCGCCGCGGTCGAGCCGGTCGGCCACCTTGACGAACGGGGAACCGCCGGAGTCGGTCGCCTGGTTCTGCACGTCGCGCAGCTCGCGGTCACTGGTGACCGCCTCACCGCGCTGAAGTCGCACCTGCACGTCGTCGATGTGCCGGTCGCCCGTGTTGGTGACCTTCCCGGTCACCGTGATGTGCTCGGTGGTCGCGGTGACCACTCTCGGCTCGAGTGAGTCGACCTCCAGCTCGAGCAGCGTCTGCGCGCCGGGAACCGGCTGCACGGGCTGCCCGAGAGGGACGGCACCCGCGATTGGGGCCATGCCCACGAACGCGGCAGCGACCACAGCCGTGATCGCCTTCCACCTGGTCACTCAGCCCCCGTCCGCCTTTGCCGGCAGGTCGTCGGCACCACCATCCGCCTCGCCGCGCCCGACGGCCAGGAGGTCGAGAGCCTTGGCCACGAGGCGACGCTCGTCAGCGTAGGCAAGTCGCTCCTCCAACTCGTCCAGGGCGAACCAGGCGACCTCGGTCACCTCGACGTCCTCGTCCGAGAGTTCGCCGCCGCGCTCCTCCATGAGGAAGTGGTGCACGGTCTTGTGAATCCGGCGGCGTTCCGCGACGAACCAGTAGTCGATGGTGCCGAGCGGACGAATTATCTCGCCCACGATGCCGGTCTCCTCGCCGACCTCCCGAACGGCCGTCTGCTCGGCGGTCTCACCCTCTTCTATGTGGCCTTTCGGCAACGACCACAGCAGTCGGCCCCGGCGGTCGAGCCGGCCGATGAGCACGACCTTGTCCCGGTCGATGCTGATGACTACACCGCCGGCGGAGGTCTCGTCGACCGCCGCCATCCGACGCCCGCGTCTGCGTCCGCGACGCCCTGACCGGGCGCCACGTGACCTGCCTGACGACGAGGGCATGTCCGCGATCGTAGTGTGGACCCGGCCGTAAGGTCGGCAAACGGACCTGCCGCCGGCCGGGTGGCGCATGACGCCCAGATACCCTCGTTTCCCGTGTCTCACCATGTTGTGGAGGAAAGGGTGCGCTTCCCGGTCGCCGAGGAGCTGGCCGAACGCTTCGCCGACGCCGGTCATCAGCTCTATCTGGTCGGTGGCAGCGTGCGTGACGCGCTGCTCGACCGGTTGGGCACCGACCTGGACTTCGCCACCGACGCGCGCCCGGAACAGGTGCGCAAGCTGGTCACCGGCTGGGCGGACGCCATCTGGGACACGGGCATCGCCTTCGGCACGATCGGTGCCACCAAGCGCGGGGCCACGTGCGAGATCACGACCTTCCGGTCGGACGCCTACGACCGGCAGAGCCGCAACCCCGCGGTGAAGTTCGGCCAGTCGATCGAGGAAGACCTGGTCAGGCGCGATTTCACGGTCAACGCCATGGCGATCGACTTGTCGACAAGGCGATTTGTCGACCCTCATGACGGCCGGGGCGCGCTGGCCCAGCGGCTGCTGGACACGCCGGCCACGCCACAGGAGTCCTTTGCCGACGACCCGCTGCGGATGATGCGTGCCGCCCGGTTCGTCAGCCAGCTCGGCTTCATCCCCGCGCCCCGTGTGCTCGACGCGATCGGCGAGATGAACGGCGAGATCAACCGGATCACGGCCGAGCGGATCCAGGCCGAGCTGTCCAAGCTGCTGTGCGGCGCGGAGCCGCGCCGCGGCATCGAGCTGCTGGTCGACACGGGGCTGGCCGACCATGTGCTGCCCGAGCTGCCGGCCATGCGCCTGGAGATCGACGAGCACCACCAGCACAAGGACGTCTACCAGCATTCCCTGGTCGTGCTCGACCAGGCGATCGAGCTCGAGGAGCCGGACAGCGAACCGGACCTCGTGCTGCGTCTGGCCGCACTGCTGCACGACATCGGCAAGCCGGCCACCCGCAGGTTCATCGAGGGCGGCGGCGTGAGCTTCCACCACCACGAGGTGGTTGGCGCGAAGATGACTCGCAAGCGTTTGCGCACGCTGCGGTACTCGAAGGAGATCATCGAGGACGTCGCCCAGCTGGTGTACCTCCACCTGCGGTTCCACGGCTACGGCAAGGGCGAGTGGACCGACTCGGCCGTGCGTCGCTACGTCACCGACGCCGGTCCCCTGCTGTCCCGGCTGCACAAGCTGGTGCGCGCCGACTGCACCACCCGCAACCGTCGCAAGGCGGCCGCGCTGCAGCGCACCTACGACGGGCTCGAGGAGCGGATCGCGCGGATCGCTGCCGAGGAGAACCTGGCGAAGGTGCGCCCGGACCTCGACGGCAACGAGATCATGAAGCTGCTCGGTCTCCCGCCGGGTCCGCTGGTCGGCAAGGCGTGGCGCTACCTGAAGGAGCTGCGCCTCGACCGGGGTCCGCTGGACCACGACGAGGCGATCGCCGAGCTGCGCAAGTGGGCCGAGGCAGAGGGCGTCACGCCGCCCGGCCCCGCCGGGTGACCACTTCGAACCCGGCGATCCCCACCAGGTAGATGACGGTCGCCGCCATGATCAACCCGACCGACTCGCCGTTCGCCGGGATGACCAGCGCGGCCACGGCCACGGCCACCGCCTGCGTGATGTTGAAGAGCATGTCGTAGAGGGCGAACACCCGGCCGCGGGTCTCGTCGCCGATGTCGCGCTGCACGGCCGCGTCCACGCACAGCTTCACCACCTGGCCGGCGTAGGCGATGAGGAACGCGGCCAGCAGCGCGGTCGGCATGACCATCGGCAGGCCGAGCGTGAGCTGCGCGACCGCGGCCAGCACGAGCGACAGGAACACCGAACGCTTGCGGCCGAGGCGGGTGACCAGCACGGCGGTCGTCAGCCCGGCCACGAAGATGCCGAGCCCGGCCATGCCGATGAGCACCCCGAGCCCACCGAGCCCGGCCTCGATCGGACCCCAGTTCTCGAAGCTGTAGCGCATGAGCAGCACGGTCAGCAGCAGCGAGATGCCGAACGACGCCCGGTGCGCGAGCAGCGCGCAGAACCCGGCGGCCACGCTGGGCGTCCGCGTGGCGACCCGGCCGCCGTCGAGCAGGCCGTTCGCCACGGCCGCGACCGCGGTCGCCGGCTCGTCCACCCGGTCGGGGCCGAGCGCGCCCCGCGCGAACCGCACGGCGAACATGGCGGCCAGCGCCGAGCCGGCCACCGCGACGACCGTGGTCAGCCCCGAGCCGACGTTGCCCTCGCCGAACACCGCACGCAGGCCGACAGCGCAGCCGGCGCCAATAACCGACACGACCGCGCCCAGCGTCACGGCCAGGGCGTTCGCCTCGACCAGGTTGCGGTTGGGCACCACGTGCGGCAGCGAGGCGGACAGCCCGGCGCCCACGAACCGGCTGATCCCCATCACCACCAGGGCGAGCATGAGCAGCGGCACCCCGGCCACCCCGGCGGCCACGCAGATGGCGGCCACCACGATCAGCGAGCCGCGCAGCAGGTTGGCGGCCACGAGCACCCGGCGGCGGTCCCAGCGGTCGAGCAGGGCGCCGGCGAACGGCCCGACGATCGAGTACGGCACCAGGAGCACGAGGAACCCGGCGGCGATCTCGCCCGGCGACACGGCGCGCTCGGGGTTGAACACCACGGCGCCGGCGAGGCCGGTCTGGAACAGGCCCTCACCCCACTGCGAGGAGAAGCGGCTGAACAGCAGTCGCCGGAAACCTGACATCGCCAGGAGGCGACGGGCCCCGATACGCGTGTGGTGACGGGAGTCCGCGTCACGCACATGCTCAGGATCGGCCTGGGTGCTCACGATGGCCCAGCGTACGGGCGGGTAGGTGAAGAAACCGAACGGCGGGTGCACCTGGAGTGCACCCGCCGTTCGGGCGACTGGACACCCGGTCGCCTCACGGCGGATGGCGCAACGTGGCTCCTGCCGAACGGTATTCCACGAGGGCTGTTCTAGGTTGAGCCCGGGGGACACTGCGGTGTCCGGTCATCAGCTCCAACGAGCCGACACTGTCCATTGTTCCCCCCAAGGCCATAGCGCTGCTGGATTCCCCTTCAACGGATGGGATCATGTTCGAGTGCGATCCGACGCTCCAGACGCGGCTGTTGAGCCGGGCACGCTGCTCGTCGCAGCGCCCAGCCTCACCGATTCGAATTTTCGCCGCACCGTCGTGTTCGTCATCGACCACCGCGGCGAGGGCACGCTTGGCGTGGTCCTCAACCGGCCGAGCGAGGTGCCGGTCGACGACGTGCTGCCCAACTGGGGTCCGCACGTGACCAACCCCGGCTCGGTGTTCGTCGGCGGGCCGGTCGAGCAGAAGACCGCGTTGTGCCTGGCCGCCATGCGCACGGGCGAGGAGGCGCGGGGCGTGAAGGGCCTGATCGGGGTCCGCGGGCCGGTGGCGCTGGTCGACCTGGACGCCGACCCCGACATGCTGGTGCCCAAGTTCAAGGGCCTGCGGGTGTTCGCCGGGTACGCGGGCTGGGACGTCGGCCAGGTGGCCGGCGAGATCGAGCGGGGCGACTGGATCGTGGTGCCCGCGTTGCCCAACGACGTGCTGGCGCCGGCGGACGAGGACCTGTGGGGCCGGGTGCTGCGCCGGCAGGGAATGCCGCTGGCGCTACTCGCCACTCACCCGGGCGACGTTCGCACCAACTGATTTCGCCAGGTCACAGCCGCCGCACGCGCAGCCCTTGCACGCCGCCGGCAGCTCGGGCTCCGGGTCGGGCATGGCCTCGGCCGCGCGGTGCCCGAGCATCCCGCCGGCCGTCGCGATCAGCAACGTGCCGAGCAGGCCGAGCACGCTGACCACCAGGATGGCCGCGCTGCCGGCCAGGCCGAACGCCACCGCTCCGCTGACCACGCCGACGAGTCCGGCCACCATGATCGGCAGCCCGGCCACCCGGTTCCCCAGCGCGAAGGCCTCGGCCGACCGCAGCGTGGCGGGCGTACGTACGCCACCGAAGCGGTTGCGGGGTAGCCGCTCACGCCAGCCGAGAGCGCCGATGACGGCGACGACCACACCGATGACCAGCGGCACGAGCGCGACGAGTTGCACGAACCGATGGTAAGCGCTCGTCGGAGCCACCCGAGGAATCGGGGTTGGCGTGCGCGGTATCCTGATGCTATGAGCACGCGACGCCTGCTCCTTAGTGAGCCGCGCTGACCGACTGCCGGTTGGCGCGGCTAGCCCCTCATGCCCGTTTTCGGCAGAGGGGTTTTGTTGTGTCCAGGGAGCGAGCGACCGGAGGGATCCACGATGAGTGACGCAGCGGAGGCGGTGCCGGCGTACCGCTACACGGCCGAGCTGGCCAACTCCATCGAGCCGAGCTGGCAGCAGCACTGGGAGGAACGCGGCACTTTCCACGCGCCGAACCCCGTGGGCCCGCTGGCCGGCGACGTGCCGGCGGACAAGCTGTTCGTGCAGGACATGTTCCCGTACCCGTCCGGGGCGGGGCTGCACGTCGGGCACCCGCTGGGATTCATCGGCACGGACGTGTTCGCCAGATACCACCGGATGACCGGTCGGAACGTGCTGCACACCATGGGGTTCGACGCGTTCGGGCTGCCGGCCGAGCAGTACGCGGCGCAGACCGGGCAGCACCCGCGCAAGACCACCGAGGAGAACGTCAAGCGCTACCTGAGCCAGATCCGCAGGCTGGGTCTGGGCCACGACGAGCGCCGCCGCATCAACACCACCGACCTGTCCTACTACAAGTGGACACAGTGGATCTTCCTGCAGATCTTCAACTCCTGGTACGACGATCGGCAGAACAAGGCCCGGCCGATCAGTGAGCTGGAGGCGGAGTTCGCACAGGACAAGCGGTCCACTCCGGACGGTCGCGGCTGGTGCGAGCTGACCCGAGTGGAGCAGCGCAAGATCATCGACTCCTACCGGCTGGTGTACCTGTCCGAGGCGCCGGTGAACTGGTGTCCGGGACTGGGCACGGTGGTGGCCAACGAGGAGGTCACGGCCGACGGTCGCAGCGACCGCGGCAACTTCCCCGTGTTCCGCAAGAACCTGCGCCAGTGGATGATGCGGATCACCGCGTACTCCGACCGGCTGATCGACGACCTGGACCTGCTGGACTGGCCGGACAAGATCAAGACGATGCAGCGCAACTGGATCGGCCGCTCCACCGGCGCCAGCATCCGGTTCCCCGTTGCTGACGACCACATCGAGGTCTTCACCACCCGCCCGGACACCGTCTTCGGCGCTACCTACATGGTGCTGGCGCCCGAGCACGAGCTGGTGGAGCGGATCCTGCCGACCGCGTGGCCCGAGGGCACCGACGCGCGATGGACCGGCGGTGCGGCCACCCCGGCCGAGGCGGTCGCCGCCTACCGGCGGGCGGCCGCGCAGAAGTCCGACCTGGACCGTCAGGAGAACAAGGAGAAGACGGGCGTCTTCGTCGGTACGTTCGCCACGAACCCCGCCAACGGCAAGGAGATCCCGGTCTTCATCGCCGACTACGTGCTGATGGGCTACGGCACCGGCGCGATCATGGCGGTGCCCGGCCAGGACCAGCGCGACTGGGACTTCGCCACGGTGTTCGGCCTGCCGATCGTGCGGACCGTGCAGCCGACGGACGGCTTCGACGGCGAGGCGTTCACCGGTGACGGGCCTGCCGTCAACTCAGGCTTCCTGGACGGCATGGACGTCGCCGAGGCCAAGAAGACGATCATCGAGTGGCTGGAGCAGCACGGCCACGGCGAGGGCCGGACGCAGTACAAGCTGCGCGACTGGCTGTTCGCCAGGCAGCGGTACTGGGGCGAGCCGTTCCCCGTGGTCTACGACGAGGACGGCATGCCGATCGCGCTGCCGGAGAGCATGCTGCCGGTCGAGCTGCCCGAGGTCGACGACTACTCCCCCCGTACGTTCGACCCGGAGGACGCGGACTCGGTCCCGTCGCCGCCGCTGTCCCGCGCCACCGAGTGGATCGAGGTGGAGCTGGATCTGGGCGGTGATACGCCGGGCAAGAAGAAGTACCGCAGGGACGACAACGTGATGCCGCAGTGGGCAGGCTCGTCGTGGTACCAGCTGCGCTACGTCGACCCGACCGACGAGGAACGCTTCTGTGAGCCCGAGAACGAGGCCTACTGGCTGGGCCCGCGCCCGGAGCTGCACGGGCCGACCGACCCGGGCGGGGTGGACCTGTACATCGGCGGCGTCGAGCACGGCGTGCTGCACCTGCTGTACTCCCGCTTCTGGCAGAAGGTCCTGTACGACCTGGGGCACGTGACCGCACCCGAGCCGTACCGCCGGCTGTACAACCAGGGCTACATCCAGGCCTACGCCTACACCGACGCGCGCGGGAGCTACGTGCCTGCCGAAGAGGTGTCCGAAGTGGACGGCCGTTTCACGTGGAACGGTGAGCCCGTCCGCCAGGAGTACGGCAAGATGGGCAAGAGCCTGAAGAACGTCGTCACTCCGGACGACATGTGTGATCGCTACGGCGCGGACACCTTCCGGTTCTACGAGATGGCCATGGGTCCCATGGACGTGTCCCGGCCGTGGGCCACGAAGGACGTGGTCGGCGCGCAGCGGTTCCTGCAACGGCTGTGGCGCAACGTGGTCGACGAGCAGACGGGCGAGGTCCGGGTCAGCGAGGACGAGCCCGACGAGGCCACGCTGCGCGCGCTGCACAAGGCGATCGACGGCGTACACACCGACTACGCGAACCTGCGCTTCAACACGGCGGGCGCCAAGCTGATCGAGCTGAACAACCACGTCACCAAGGCGTATGCCGGCAAGCCGGCGCCGCGCGCGGTGGTCGAGCCGATGGTGCTGATGCTGGCGCCGGTGTGCCCGCACATCGCCGAGGAGATGTGGTCGAAGCTGGGCCACGACGGTTCGCTGGCACACGGCCCGTTTCCGGTGGCCGACGAGCGGTACCTGGTCCAGGACACGGTCGAGTACCCGATTCAGGTCAACGGCAAGGTGCGTGCCCGGGTGGTGGTGGCGGCCGACGCCGACCAGGACGCGGTCAAAGCCGCCGCCCTGGCCGAGGAGAAGATCGTCGCGCTGACCGGTGGTGCCGAGCCGCGCAAGGTGATCGTGGTGCCGGGCCGCCTGGTCAACGTGGTGCTGTAGTGGGAGCGAGGAGCGGACGCCGTCTGGACTGGAATGATGGCGCTCCGCTAGCTCCGCGCAGAAGAGCGCGCGCAGGCGCGCCAGCGCCGAGCACGCGACGAGGGAAGACGGCGTGCTAGCGATCGAGCGGAGCGACCCGTGTCTCAGTAACCCGTAGGGACGTCACCGCCAGTCTGGCGGTGGCCCCTATGGCGGCGTCCACCCTCGGCAGGTGCCGGTCCGCCCGGGCGGCGGTGGTGAACACGGCCACCGCCACGGGCGGCTCGTGCCGGTGTTCCACCACGCCCACCTCGTGGCGTAGTGGGCCGAGGGTGCCGGTCTTGCCGGCCACCCGCACGCCCGGATAGGCGAAGCCGGCGGACAACCGGTGCGGCCAGACCTGTTGGCCCAGCACGGTTCGCATGAACCGGCACTGCTCGGCCGACGCCGCCGTTCCCCGCCACACGGCCGACAGCAGCGCGGTCATGTCGCGCGCGGTGGTGGCGCTCGACAGCAGCGGGTCCAGCGCGGTGGTTGCCACCGGGTGGTCGTTGTCGGCCAGCAGCGCCATCGCCTCGCCGACGTCGGTGGCGCCCGTGTCGCGGATCAGAGTTCGGTGCACGTCCCGGGTGCCCCCGTCGATATGCGTGTCGGCCAGTCCGAGCGCGGCCAGCATGTCCCGCACCCGGTCGAGGCCGATGGCGTCGAGCAGGGCGTCGGCCGCCGCGCTGTCCGACACGGTGATCATCGAACGGGCCAGGTCGCGCCGGGACATGGTCACCGGGTCGGACATGATCGACGCGCCGGTCTCCCCGGCCGTGCGCCCGGCGGGATCCAGCCGGACGGGCTCGACCGGGTCGAGCACACCGTCGTCCACCGCTCGGCAGAAGGCCACCAGCAGCGGCAGCTTGTAGACCGACGCCATCACCACCGGTTCGTTCGCGGATACCGCTGCCTCGGCGTCGTCGGCCGGATCGACCGGCCGGGCATGCAGCCGGCCCCGGACTCCGGCGGCGGCGAACAGGTCCTGGATCTCGTCAGCGACGCTCATCGCAGGGATTCCGCCAGGGCTGCTGGTAGTTCTGGTGGCAGATGGGTCGCGAGAGTGGGTGCGGCGATCACGCGCAGGCGCAACGGGAGCAGGTCGGCAGGCAGTGGATGGCGGGTCACGCCGTCCGCGTGGAGGTCCGGATCCGCGGTCAGCGCGCAGGCCTGCTCGGTTGCCACCAGGCCGAGTGCCGCTCGTTCGTCCGCCACGGTCACCACTCCCGTGGTCACTCCGTGTTCGGCGAGCGCGTCCACCACCAGGTCATGTGCTGCTGGGTTGTGATCTCTCGGCGGCACGGCCAGCGGGACCGTCACCAGCTGCCGCAGGCCGGCCTCCGCGCGCCTGGCCAACCGCTCCGGCACCAGCAGCGTCGTCGGGAACAGGGCCACCGGACCCGCGGTCAGCTCTCCCAGCACCGCTGGGTGCACCACCACCGCCACGTCCAAGCGGTCCGCACCCACGGCCTCCACCAGCGCCGTCGTCGACGCCGTGAACAGGCTGACCCCGCTCTCCCCGGTGAGTGCCGCGCATTCGCCGGCCAGGTTCGCCGCCTGCCGTGCCGGGAGTTGCGGCACCACGCCCACCCGCACTCCGGTCCGCGCGGGTGCGTAGGTCTCGGCCGCCTCGCGCAGCGCGGACTCCGTGCGCAGCAGCCTCCGCGCGTGCGGCAGCAGGGCGGCACCGGCGTCGGTGAGCGAGACCCCGCGCGGACCTCGTTCGAACAGTCGCAGTCCCAGCTCGGATTCGAGGCGCTGCAGCCCTCGGGACAGGGGCGGCTGGGAGATGCCGAGCCGGCGGGCGGCGTGGCCGAACTGGTGTTCCTCGGCGATGGTCACGAAGTACTGGAGGTGACGCAGCAGATCCACAACTCTCCTACCTGCGGCGATACCCGATGAGTACAGGTCGGTGAACGATACGATATTCGACACGGCCGACACTGCCCGCTTGGCTGGAGACATGACCAGCTTGAACCGCCGCACTCTCCTCACCGGTGTGCTCGCCGCCGCCCCACTCGCCGCGCTGCCCGCGTGTGCCGTTGCCACGGCCGGGCCGCGACCAACGACCACCACCTCGGCCGGGCCGGACCGGGTGGTCATCCGGCAGTTGAAAGAACTCGAGGCGGGCTTCGCCGGTCGGATCGGGGTGCGCGCATTCCGCACCGACCGCGGTCCGGTGATCAACTACCGGGCCGACGAGCGGTTCGCGCTGCTGTCCACGTTCAAGGCCCTCGCCGGCGCCGCCATCCTGCGACGGGCAAGGCAGGTCGACCCGGGACTGATGTCGAGGCTGATCAGGTACACGCGCGACGACCTGGTGACCCATTCGCCGATCACCGAGCAGCACGTCGACATCGGCATGACCGTCTCCGCCCTGTGCGACGCGACCATCCGGTACAGCGACAACGCGGCCGGCAACCTCCTGCTCCGCGAACTCGGCGGGCCGTCGGGCATCACCCGGTTCGCCCGGAGCCTCGGTGATCCGCACACCCGGCTGGACCGCTGGGAGACCGACCTGAACACCAACCTCCCGGGCGACCCACGCGACACCACGACGCCCGGCGACATGGCGAACAACCTCGAGCAGCTCGTTCTCGGCCGGGCGCTCGCCAAGCCGGACCGGGCGCAGTTGACCGACTGGCTGGTGCGCAACACCACCGGTGACAAGCGGATCCGTGCCGGGGTGCCGACCGGGTGGCGGGTGGGCGACAAGACCGGGACGGGCGACTACGGATCGGCCAACGACGTGGCGGTCGCCTGGCCGCCGGACGCCGCGCCGCTGGTCATCGCCGTGTACACGACCGGCACGACACCGGAATCGGTCTCGAACGACGCGGTGGTGGCGGACGTCGCGCGGGTGGTGTCCGGCGCTCTCTATCCCTAAAAGGACCGCGCCACTGGCACCGATCGCTCGGGGGGCTACGCGACCGGTGCCAGCGGCGCGAAGCCCGGTCAGCCTGAGCCGACCGGACCCCGACGCTCGGCCTTCGCCGGCGCTGGGGCTCTTGGCGTGACGCTGGCGGTTCGCCGCCATCATCACGTGTCAGAGTTGACGAACATTGTGGCACTACCGGTCGGTACTACTCACCAATCGTTAGCACTTGCGCACGAATCGCTCATTTTGTGTCTGGCCGATTGCGAAGAGTATTCACGTCAGACGGCTGCGTGCGGTGATGAACGCGGCCACCGCACGCTCGACGTCCTCCGCCGAATGCGCGGCCGACATCTGGGTCCGGATCCGCGCCTTTCCGTGTGGCACCACCGGATAGGAGAACCCGATCACATAGATTCCCTCGGCCAGCAGCAGGTCGGCCATCCGGCCGGCCTTCGCCGCGTCGCCGATCATCACGGGGATGATCGGGTGCTCGCCGGGCAGCAGGTCGAAACCGGCGTCGGTCATCTTCGACCGGAACAGCGCGGTGTTGTCGCGCAGTCGGGTCAGCAGCTCTCCCGACGAGTCGAGCAGGTCGAGCGCGGCCAGCGCGGTCGCGGTGATCGACGGCGCGAGCGAGTTGGAGAACAGATATGGCCGGGACCGCTGACGCAGCAGTTCGACGATCTCCGCGCGGCCCGACGTGTAGCCGCCGCTCGCTCCGCCGAGCGCCTTGCCGAGCGTGCCCGTCACCACGTCGACCTGGTCGGTCACGCCGAACATCTCCGGGGTGCCGCGACCGGTGGGCCCGACGAACCCGACGGCGTGGGAGTCGTCGACCATCACGAGCGCGTCGTACTTCTCGGCCAGCGCGCAGATCTCGTCGAGCGGCGCCAGGTAGCCGTCCATGGAGAAGACGCCGTCCGTGGCGATCAGCCGGTACCGGGCGCCGGCCGCCTCCTTCAGCTGCCGCTCCAGGTCGACCATGTCGCGGTTCTTGTAGCGCAGCCGCTTGGCCTTGCACAGCCGGATTCCGTCGATCACCGACGCGTGGTTCAGCTCGTCGGAGATCACCGCGTCGTCAGCGCCGAGCAGCGTCTCGAACAGACCGGCGTTCGCGTCGAAGCAGGAGCTGTAGAGGATCGTGTCCTCTGTGCCGAGAAACTCGGACAGCCGGGCCTCGAGCGCCTTGTGCGGTTCCTGCGTACCGCAGATGAACCGCACGGACGCCATGCCGAAGCCCCACCGGTCGAGCGCCTCCTTGGCGGCGGCCACCAGCGTCGGATGGTCGGCCAGCCCGAGGTAGTTGTTCGCGCAGAAGTTGAGCACCGCTGGCTCGGAACCCACCCGGACGGACGCGTTCTGCGGGGTGCTGATCACCCGCTCCGCCTTGTACAGTCCGGCCGCGCGGATCTCGTCCAGCTCCTTGACCAGGTTCTCCCGCATCGCACCGAACATCAGGCGTGCTCCTCCGTCCAGTCGAGAATGACCTTGCCGCAGCGGCCGTCGCGCGCGATGGCGAACGCGGCCTCGTGGTCGGTGTAGTGGAACCGGTGGGTGATCACCGGGGAGATGTCCAGCCCCGCTTGTAGCAGGACCGACATCGCGTACCAGGTCTCGAACATCTCCCGGCCGTAGATGCCCTTGATGGTCAGCATCTTGAGCACCACCTGGGACCAGTCGATGGGGATCTCCGCGGCCGGCAGGCCCAGCATGGCGAGCCGGCCGCCGTGGGTCAGGTTGGCGATCATCTCGCGCAGTGCCGCCGGCTGGCCGGACATCTCCATGCCGACGTCGAAGCCCTCGGTCATCCGCAACTCGTCGTAGGTGTCCGCGATCTTCATGGTGGCCACGTTCAGCGCCAGGTCGACGCCGAGCTTGCGGGCCAGCTCGAGCCGCGGCTCGCTGACATCGGTGATCACCACGTGCCGCGCACCCGCGTGCTTGGCGACCGCGGCCGCCATCAGCCCGATCGGGCCGGCGCCGGTGATCAGCACGTCCTCGCCGAGCACGGGGAACGACAGCGCCGTGTGCACGGCATTGCCGAACGGATCGAAGATCGCGGCGACGTCCAGATCGACCTGGTGGGTGTGCACCCAGGCGTTCTGCTCGGGCAGCACCGCGTACTCGGCGAACGCGCCGGCCGTGTGCACGCCGAGGCCGATGGTGTTCGCGCACAGGTGCCGCCGGCCGGCCTTGCAGTTGCGGCACGTGCCACAGATCAGGTGGCCCTCGCCGCTCACCAGGTCACCGACCTTGACCTTCGTGACGGCCGCGCCGACCTCGACGACCTGGCCGACGAACTCGTGTCCCAGCACCAGCGGCGGCTTGATGGTGTTCGCCGCCCAGTCGTCCCACGAGTCGATGTGTAGGTCGGTGCCGCAGATCCCGGTCCGCAGCACGCGTAGCTTGACCTCGCCGGACCCTGGCTCCGGCTCCGGTACGTCCGTGAGCTCGAGGCCTGGACCCTGGGCGACCTTGACCAGAGCCTTCACGTAGTTCCTCCAGCGAGAGTCAGTCGTTCGCCCAGCTGAGCTTCCAAGGCGACCGGATCAGGACGCTGCCGATCCTGACGTAGCTCGCTCGACGGATGGTCAGTGACCCCGCCGTGACGAACCCGGAGAGCACGAACCGCGGTCCTCCGGAGCCACCGCCCTTCTTGTTCTTGTCCTTCACGCTGCCGGCCATCACCTTGATGTCGTCGGCGTTCACCGAGGCCCGCTCGGGCAGCAACAGCTTCACCGACCCACCGCTCACGTTCAGCTGGATGTTCACCTCGGCGTGCTCGATCACCGCCTCCGTGAAGTCGAGGTCCGTCGAGCCGAGCCGGTTGGTGATCAGCATCTGCTGCGGCACCCGCCACTTGCCGTCCCGCTTGAGGCTCGACATGTTGGACCGCAGCTCGACCGGCTCCTCGCGCATCGGCCCGACGCCGTCGGGATGCCGCACGCCCTGCAGGTCGACGAGCACGGCGTTCAGCTCGCCCCTGGTCCGCGCGGCGAGCGCGGTGTCGGTCCGCTCGGTGAACTCCTCGAGCGAGAGCATCCCGTGCCCGATCGCCTTCTGCAGCACCGAGACCACGTGCTCTCGCTCGGCGTCGGACACGCGCAGCTCGCGTGGGTTCACCGGGCCCGGTCGCGTTTGCTCGTTCACACCCTCAACGGTATGCCACCCGGTCAGCTGATGCTTCCGTCCGGGTTGATCCGGCTGAACCGCACGTGCGGCACCAGCGCGTCCGGCATCAGCACCGACCCGTCGGCCCGCTGGTACTGCTCGAGGAGCGCCACCATCGTCCGGCCGATGGGCAGACCGGAACCGTTCAGCGTGTTCGCCAGCCCCCGGGTGCCGTCCTTCGCCTTCGTCCGGATGTTCGCGCGCCGCGCCTGGAACGTGCCGAAGTCCGACACGCTGGAGATCTCCCGGTAGCGCTGCTGGCCGGGCATCCACACCTCCAGGTCATAGGTGAACCTGGCGGCGAACCCGATGTCGCCCGCCGCGAGCTTCACCACGCGGTAGACGAGCCCCAGCTCCCGAAGCGCCGTCTCCGCGTGCTCGCGCAGCGTCTCCAGTTCCGCGGCCGCCCGCTCGGGGGCGCAGAACCGGACCAGCTCGACCTTCTGGAACTGGCGCAGCCGGATGAGGCCCCGGGTGTCCTTGCCGTACGAACCGGCCTCCGAACGGAAGCACGGAGTGCTGGCCGTGTACGCGAACGGCAGGTCCTCGAAAGGCAGCGTCTCGTTCGCGTGCAGGTTGGTGAGCGGCACCTCGCCCGTCGGGATGAGGAACAACTCCCGGTCGGCCACGCCCGTGCGGAACAGGTCCTCCTCGAACTTCGGCAGCTGCCCGGTCCCGGTCATGGTCGGCCGGGTCACGACGGCCGGCACCGAGAACTCCGTGTACCCGTGCCGTTCGGTGTGCAGCTCAAGCAGGAACTGGCTGAGGCCACGCTCCAACCGGGCACCCACGCCGCGCAGTACGGCGAACCGCGGCCCCGAGAGCTTGGTGCCCCTTGCCAGGTCGAGGATGCCCATCCGCTCGCCGAGGTCGACGTGGTCGGCCGGCTCGAAGTCGAACTCCTGCGGCGTTCCCCACGTGCCGACCTGCTCGGCGTCGGCGTCCGAGTCGCCGTCCGGCAGCTCGTCGGCCGGCAGGTTCGGCACACCGATCAGGAACTCCTCCAGCTCGGCCGCCAGTTGCCGGCGCTGCTCCTCCAGATCCTGGATGCGGGCCTTCAGCTGGCGGGCATGCTCGCGCAACGCGGTGACGTCCTCGCCGCGCTTGGCCGCCGCCCCGACCTCCTTGGCCGCTCGGTTGGACTCCGCGCGGGACTCGTCCGCCGCCCCGATGGTGGCGGTGCGCCGGCTGAAGAGCTTCTCCAGCGCCGCCAGGTCGAGGTCGTAGCCACGGCGGGCGAGCTTGCGCACCGCATCCGTGGCTGGGTCGAGCAGAACGCGGGGGTCATGCATGCGAACAAGTTTATTGCGGCGCGCTATCGGATTCCTCGTCCAAGCCGTGCTCGATGGCGTAGCGCGCCAGCTCGACGCGGTTGTGCAGTTGGAGCTTGCGCAGCGTGGACTGCACGTGGTTCTCGACCGTCCGGTGCGACAGCACGAGCCGGTCCGCGATCTGCCGGGCGGTCAGCCCTTTGGCCACCAGCCGCAGCACGTCGGTCTCCCGGGAGGTGAGCTGCGGTGTCTCCCGCTTCGAGTCGGCGGGGGCGGCCGCCATCCGGCGGTACTCGCCGAGCACCAGGCCGGCGAGCCCCGGCGTGAACACCGCGTCGCCCGCCGCCGTCCTGGTGACCGCCTCGACCAGCTCCTCGACCGACGCGGACTTGAGCAGATAGCCGGACGCACCTGCCTTCACGGCCTCCAGCACGTCGGCGTGCTCGCCGCTGGCCGACAGCACCAGCACCCGGGTGTCGACCAACTCGGCGGTGATCTGGCCGGTCGCGACCACCCCGGAGGCCGTGCCGAGATTGAGGTCCATGAGCACCACGTCCGGCCGCACGGTGCGGGCGATCCGCACGGCGGCCGCCGCGTCGCCCGCCGTGGCCCGAACGTCGAAGCCGCGCTCGGCCAGGTCCCGTGCCACGCCGTCGCGCCACATCGGGTGGTCGTCCACCACCATCACCGAAATTTCCGGGATCACCGGCTCACCCGCGCCTTCCCCGTTTGGGCCGCGGCACGCGCAGCTCCCACTCGACACCGGCCCCCGGCTCGGTCTCCAGCACGACGCTGCCGCCGAGGTCGGCCACGCGGCCACGCATCGAGCGCGCGATGCCTATGCGTCCCTCCTGGGCGGCCTCCTCGACCCTGCCGCCGGCGATGCCGACCCCGTCGTCCCGCACGCTCACCACGATCTCGGTACCGAGGTCCTCGAGCAACACCCACGCCCGCGCGTCGGATCCCGCGTGCTTGCCGACGTTGGCCAGCGCCTCGCGGACCACGTCGGTCAGCTCGGTCGCCGTGTGGACCGGCAGCAGGACGGGGGTGGCCGGCACCGACACGGACACCCGGTCGGTCACCAGCAACTTCAGCCGGGCGCCGAGATCGGCCGAACCGTCCTCCGTGGTCATGGGCGCCGTCGACACGAGCGCACGCAGGGCGATCTCCTGCTCGCCCGCCAGCCGGGCCAGTTCGGCCGCGTCGCCGCCCAGCTCGGCGCCCCGGCGGCGAACCCTGGCGAGGACCTGCAACACGCTGTCGTGGATGGACCTGGCCAACCGTTCCCGCTCGGCCGTCGCGGCCTCCGCCCGCAGCGCCTTGGCCAGCCGCTCGGCCGACCTGCGGGACGACGACGCGGCCAGGCCAAGCACGAAGCCGACCCCCACCAACAGCATCAGGTCGCGGGTGAGGTCGGTGTCGACGTAGCCGCGCACGGCGAAGTTGAACGCCGCCACCACCCCACCGAAGCCCGCCCCGACGAGCGCCCCGGAACCGACCGCACCGGCCGCCACGACTCCGGTGACCCACACGGTCGGGATCAGCGGCACCGGCGTGCCGGACAGTTGGTCCGGCGTGAGGATCAGCCGCGAGCTGGCCATCACCGCGCAGCACACGGCCAGGTCGAGCACCGTGAACCAGAGCAACCGGTCGGTCGGGCGCAGGTAGCGGTAGCCGACCACGGCCGTCCATACGGTCATCACGCCGGCCGCCACCACGGCGAGCGCCGGCCGGGCGTACTCGTCGAGGTGCACGACGATGACCACGACGGCGAACACCAGGGTGAGCACGCGCAGCAGGACGGCCGCTCGCCACAGCGGGATCGTCGGGTCCTGCCCACCCTGGTGCGTCACGGCTGCTGCCAGGACGACTTGGTGTCCTCCGGCGGGTTCTCCGGTGTGCCCTCCACTGGTGGCTTGCCTTCGTCGTCGTGCAGCACGTCGACCTCCTCGGGCGCCGTGTCCGTCTCGTGCAGCAGCGACTTGACGCCGGCGTTGAGCACGGCCAGCAGGGGCACGGACAACAGCGCACCGGCGATGCCGGCGGCGATCAGGCCGCCGGCGATCGCCAGGATCACGGCCAGCGGGTGCAGCCGCACCGCGCGGCCCAACAGCCAGGGCTGCAGCACGTGGCTCTCGAGCTGCATGACGCCGATGACGACCGCCAGCACGATGAGCGCGGAGATGAAGCCGTTGGCCACCAACGCGACCAGCACGGCGACCGTGCCGGCCACCACCGCACCGATGATCGGGATGAACGCGGCCAGGAACACGAGCGCGGACAACGGGATCACCAGGGGGACGCCGACGATCGCCAGCCCGATGCCGATGCCCACCGCGTCGACCAGCGCCACGGCCGCCGTGGCCCGCACGTAGCTGACCAGCGCGGCGAAGCCCCTACGACCCGCGACGTCGACCTTCTCGCGGACCCGGGACGGCACGCCGCGGGTGACGAAACGCCAGATGCCGGGGCCGTCGTACAGGAAGAAGATCAGGATGAACACCGTCAGCAGGAAGCCCGTGAGGATCTCGCCGATGGTGGTCGCCGTGGTGATGGCGCCCTCGGTGATGGCCGCCTGGTTGTCCTGGATCGTGGTGATCGCGTCGTCGATGAACGTCTGGATCTGTTCGTCACGTAGGTGCAGCGGTCCGGTGGTGAGCCAGTCCTGGATCTGGTCGAGGCTCTCGGACACCTGAGTGGTCAGCTGCGGCAGGCCGTTCGTGAACTGGATGATCACGAACGTCAGCAGGCCGCCGACCACCCCGATGCCGCCCACCATCACGATGGCCGCCGCCACGCCCCGCGGCACCCGCCACTTGACCAGCGCCTCGACTCCTGGCGCCATGAGCGCGGCCAGCAGCATGGCGATCGCCAGCGGCACGACCAGGTGGGAGAAGTAACCGAAGAGCCAGACGATCACGTAGAGGGCGGCGATGATCACGATGAACCGCCACGCGAGCGCGCCGCTCACGCGCAGCCCGGTAGGCACCAGAGTCGTGACATCGGCGGGGCTTCTCGACGAGGACTTCCGCTCGCCTCGGGAACTGGTCACGGTGAGACCGTATCGACCAAGACGGACATTCGGGAGCAGCAGGCCCGTAAGCCCGGCCTGTGGACAGAATCGGCCTGGTGAGTCGCTGGGCCTGTGGGTGCTACGTTCCGTGACTTGTGGACACACTTTGTGTTCGTCACACGATCGGGGGGCGTACCCGCGTCGAGCGTGCGGTCCGCCCTCGGCTGATGGAAGCCTCTCGGTTGCACGGCCACTTTGAACCGAACGTGATCGCCCATGTGCGCAACGTTCGCGGTCGGGCCCCACTCTCCAAACTCAGCGAGGTTCACTCAGTGGCTCAAGCGAGCGACAACGTCCGGGAGGCTGCCGCGTTCGCGCGGCGTATGGCCTGCCGTGCGTTGGTGGTGGTCGGCGGCGCAGTCGCCGGCACCGCCCTCGCCTGGGTGCTGTCCTCCACCTCGGCCTCCGCCGAGTCGGCCGGTGACGACGTGGCCCGCGGACCCGAGGTCCCGGTCGTCGCCGAGCTGGTCGCCCCCGTGTCGGACGCGCTCGCCGGAATGGCCGAACCGCTCCCGAACCCGGCGCCGCCCTCCAAGGACCCCCTCGAGGAGCTCGGCGACCGGGTCAAGGAGGCGGCGGACCACTTCGGCGAGCGCGCTGCCGAACAGCTGCCGACATGCGACATGTCCGGCTGCGAGCTGGGTCTCGAGGACATCGGCGAGATCGACGCGCCGGGCTCGTACCTCCCTGGCGATGGCGGCTTCGGTCGCTCCGACCTTCCGGGGACGCTGCCGGCCGCCGCGCCGGTGGCCGGTACCGACCTCGGCGTCACGCCCATTTTCCTGGCCGAGCCCACGGCGACCGGCCGGGCCGACGCGGACGGCATGAACCGGCGCGGCTCGCCCGCCGCGGAACTGCCGTCCCTTCCGGCGTTGCCGGACTTCCCGGCCTGGCCGGTGCCGTTCGCGCCCGCCGCGCCGACCACTCCGGCCCCCAACGGCCAGGGTCACGCCGGCAACCACGTGGACGGTGCGCTCAGCGCCGCTCTGCCGTGGCACGACGGCTTCACCGCTCTGACCGCCGGGCAGACGCTGCCCGCCACCGAGGTCATCTCCTTCGGGCGCGCAGGTGCGCAGCCCGGCGTCACCCCTGACTGACTGACCGGCGCGACCGCCCCGAGCCCTTCTGTGCGCTCGGTGTGCCGACTCGTCGCGCCCGACCCCGCCGCGGGAAATCTCCCGCACCTCAGACCCGGGTGGTCGTCTCCGCCAAGACACGCGCTCCACGTCCGCGTGTCCGATCACCCGCCCCAACCCTGTTAGAGGGATACGAAAGGAGCATCACACGATGCAAACCTGGGCGAAGCGCGGACTCCAGACCGCGCTAGTCACCGGTGGTTTGCTGATGCTGGGTACCGGCATCGCTTCTGCCGACGAGGACGTCAACCCGGACAAGCCGGCGTCGCCGCTTGACGGTTCGTTGACTGTTCCCGTCCACATCGACAACAACGCACTCGGAACGCCGTTGGGCCAGAAGGAACTTCCTGGGATCAACCAGGAGATCCAGGCCAACCCGGCCGACGTGCTCGGCTCCGTGCCGCTGGCCGACCGGGCAGTGCCCGTCGCGCCGA
Organism: uncultured Actinomycetota bacterium; assembly: GCA_963826035.1. Lineage (GTDB taxonomy): Bacteria > Actinomycetota > Actinomycetes > Mycobacteriales > Pseudonocardiaceae > Actinophytocola. The sequence continues at coordinate 76,026 of CAWGVZ010000016.1, forward strand.
CGGTGGCGCAGGCGCAGCAGACCGCCGCTCCGGTGGTCGGACAGGCACAGGCGGCCGCCGCTCCGGTAACCGACGCACTCGCGCCGGTCACGGACAAGGCTCCGATCGTCGACCGGGTCGCGCTGCCCGGCGGGTCCGACCCGCTGATGGGCAACCGCGTCAACGGCGACCTGGTCGTGCCGATCGACATCTCCGGCAACGCGATCGCGCTGCTCGGCAAGGCCGAGGTCGAGAACGACTCCAGCCAGTCCGCCAGCCACTCCAACTCCGTCGTCACCGACGGCAGCGGTGGTTTCCTGGGCGGCAACGTGATCGACCTGGACTGGGCGCTGCCCGTACAGATCACCAACAACGCCGGCGCGGTCCTCGGCAAGGCATCCGCGAGCGGCACCTCGTC
>CAWGVZ010000017.1:0-40000 GCA_963826035.1 uncultured Actinomycetota bacterium
GCGGGTCTTGCCGATCAGCCGCTCGATCTCGCCCCGGTGCATGAGCAGCTTGCGGGTCCGGCGCGGCGTGTGGTTGGTCCACGTTCCCAGTACGTACTCGGGGATGTGCAGGTTACGCAGGAACACCTCGCCGTCATCGCCGACCGTGGCGAACGCGTCCACGAGCGACGCCCGGCCGAGCCGCAGCGACTTGACCTCGGTGCCCACCAGAGCCGATCCCGGCCTCGTACGTGTCCAGGATCGCGTAATTGTGCCGAGCCTTGCGGTTCGACACGATGATCTTCTGGCCACGTTCCTTCGACATGATGACCACTCTACGTGGCCACGCACGCCGTTATTGGCGCACGTACAGGCGCAGCGTCACGTACCCGGTGACCGCCGAGATGCCGATGGCCGTGAGCAGCAGCCATGGGGACACCAACAGGATGTCCAGGCCGTCCACCGGTCTGATCACCCCGGAGGAGAAGAGCCCGCCCATCACGCGGTCGAGGAACGAGAGTTTCACCAGGACCAGCAGCCCGATGGCGAGCACCGCGCCGACCACCCCGGCCACCACCGCCTCCAGGAGGAACGGCAGCTGGGTATACCAGCGGGTGGCGCCCACCAGGCGCATGATCCCGACTTCCGTCCGTCTCGTGAACGCCGAGACCTGGACGGTGTTGGAGATCAGCAGCAGCGCCGCGACCGCCTGGAACAGCGCGATGGCGAAGGTCAGGTTCCGGACGCCGTTGAACGCGTCGAACAGCCGGTCGAGGAACTCGCTCTCGTCGACCACCGAGTCGACCCCCACACGACCCGAGTAGGTCTGGGTGATCACCTCGGGCCGGTCGGACTCCTTGAGCGTCACGTTGAACGACGCCGGCAGCGACTGCGGCCGCACGAGCTTCAGCAGCTCGGGCTGGGCCTCGAACAGCTGCTGGAACCGCTCGAACGCCTCGTCCCGGCTCTCGAAGTTGACGGTCGAGACGGCCTCGTCGTTCTCCAGGTCGGTGAGCAGACTCCGACAGGGATCGGCGTCGCACTCGGGGTCGTTCGCGCTGATGTCGTTCGTGAGATAGACGTTGACGTCGATCTCTTCCTCGTACACCTGCTGGGTCTTGTCGATCATCCGGACGACCAGGAGACCGCCGCCGAGCAGCGCGAGCGAGATCATCGTGGTGAGGATCATCGCTACGGTCATCGTGACGTTTCTGCGGAGGCCGGTCAGCACCTCACTGAACACGAAGCTCGCACGCATCGGGGGAAGCAGTCCTTGTGGTTCGGAGGGCGGGGGTGGTGAGCGTGTCTAACGGCCTACGCCGTAGACACCTCGTGAGTCGTCGCGGACGACCTGGCCCAGTGACAGCTCGACCACGCGACGCCGCATGGAGTCGACGATCGAGTGGTCATGGGTGGCCATCAGCACGGTCGTGCCGGTGCGGTTGATCCGCTCCAGCAGCAACTGATGTCCTGGCTGGTGTCGGGGTCCAGGTTTCCTGTCGGCTCGTCGGCGAGCAGCATGAGCGGCCGGTTCACGAACGCACGGGCGATGGCCACCCGCTGCTGCTCACCACCGGACAGCTCGTGCGGCATCCGCGCCGACTTGCCCTCTAGGCCGACCAGCTCCAGCACCTCCGGCACCACCTTGCGGATGGTGTTGCGCGGCTTGCCGATGACCTCGAGCGCGAAGGCGACATTCTCCGCGACGGTCTTGTTGTTCAGCAGCCGGAAGTCCTGGAAGACGCAGCCGATGGACTGGCGCAGGCGGGGGACCCTGCGCCGGGACATGCGTGCCACGTCGAAGTTGGCCACGTAGACGCGGCCCTTGCTCGGCACGTCCTCACGCAGCAGGAGGCGGAGGAACGTCGAGCTACCCGACCCGGATGGACCGATGAGGAAGACGAACTCCCCCTTGTCCACCTCGACGGAGACGTCCTCCAACGCGGGTCGCGTGGAGGTCTTGTACACCTTCGAAACGTGTTCGAGCCGGATCACGAGGGGCGAGTCTACCTGCGTCCGTTATCGAGCTGTTGCCTACCGGCGTGTCGGGGTTGACCAGGCAAGATCAGGAAGCCGCGTGAGTACGTCGCCAGCGGATGCCCGCCTCGAGGAATCCGTCGATGTCGCCGTCGAGCACGTTGCTCGGGTTGCCGACCTCGAACTCCGTCCGCAGGTCCTTGACCATCTGGTACGGGTGCAGCACGTAGGAGCGCATCTGGTTGCCCCAGCTCGACCCGCCGTCGCCCTTCAGCGCGTCCATCTCGGCCCGCTCCTGCTCACGCTGGCGCGCCAGCAGCTTGGCCTGGAGCACGCGCATGGCGGCCGCGCGGTTCTGGATCTGGGACTTCTCGTTCTGGCAGGACACCACGATGCCGCTCGGCAGGTGGGTGATGCGGACGGCCGAGTCGGTGGTGTTCACGCTCTGTCCACCGGGGCCGGACGATCGGAACACGTCAATCCGGATGTCCTTCTCCGGGACGTCGACGCTGTCGACCGCCTCGACGAAGGGCAGCACCTCGACGCCGGCGAACGACGTCTGCCGGCGGCCCTGGTTGTCGAACGGGGAGATGCGGACGAGTCGGTGGGTGCCTTGCTCGACCGAGAGGGTGCCGTAGGCGTAGGGCGCGTCGACCTTGAAGGTGGCCGACTTGATGCCGGCCTCTTCCGCGTAGGAGGTGTCGTAGACCTCGGTCGAGTAGCCGTGGCGCTCGGCCCAGCGCAGGTACATGCGCAGGAGCATCTCGGCCCAGTCGGCGGCGTCCACGCCGCCGGCCTCGGACCGGATGGTGACGATCGCGTCGCGCTCGTCGTACTCGCCGGACAGGAGCGTGCGGACCTCGATGGAGGCGATGTCGGCGCGGAGCCGGTCGCGCTCGGTCTCGGCCTCGGCGCGCGCCTCATCGCCGTCCGCGCCCTCCTCCTCGGAGAGCTCGTACATCACAGCGAGGTCGTCGAGCCGCTGGCGCAGCTCCTCGATGCGACGCAGCTCGCTCTGCTTGTGGGAGAGCTGGCTGGTGACCTTCTGTGCCGCCTCCGGGTCGTCCCACAGGTCGGGTCGCGTCGCCTGCTGCTCCAGATCCGCGATCTGAGCGCGCAGAGAAACGAGGTCCGTCACCGCCTCGACGCTCGCGAGGGTGTCGGACAAATCCTTGAGGTCAGCTGCGACGTCCGGGTTCACGTTTAAAGAATGTACCCACAGTCAAACGTGAACCCGGCCACCGCCCATTCAGGCCGTCGGGATCGAGTCCAGCAGCTTCAGCACAGCCTTCGCCCTGGCGACGCCGAACTCGGCGACGGCCTTGGCGTACGGGTCGTCCGCGGACTTGGACGCGGCACGGGCCGAGTCCTGCTCGTCGGAGTAGACCTTCTTCGCGGACTCGATCAGCGCGGCTCGCTGGCGGTTGGTCAACGCGTTCGCGTGGACCAACCGGAGGATCAGCGGGCTGCGAAGGTGATCGGGGCCGGGCTCGCTGCCGAGCCAGGTCTTGAAGGCCTTCTTGCCGGCAGCCGTCACGAGGTACTGCTGGCTCGAGCGGGGACCCTGCTTGCCGAGTCGCACCAAACCGGCATCGGCGAGCGCCGGCAGCTCACGGTAGACCTGGCTACGCGTGACGCTGAAGAACGAGCCGAATCGGTCACGGGCTGCGGAGACCAGCTGCCCACCGGTAGCCGGACCTTCGTGCAGCAGGCCCAACAGGGCCGCGGCGGTTGCATTCAGTTCAGACACGTCACCACCGTGCCACGAAGAAGCGTCGGTGTCCACAGTGGCCCGGACATCTGTCCACTGTGGCTTGACGTCTTTCCGGCCTTCTGCGGACCTGTTTTCGGGGCGTTGACACACCGCGACCGACGATCCCGCTGGGGGCCAACGGGTTCCGGACCAGCGACAATGGTCCCCACCCAATGACTCGAGACTCACTCGCGGACCCACATTCCGCGCCCTCTGATAACTGGGAACAAGAGGCGCTACTCCATCCGGGTAAATCTGTGCGACGGACCCGAAGTAACGGCTGCCATACCCGCTTTGCCGCTGCCACACCGCTGTCATATACGCCAGTGGACGCAATCCGCCGTCCGGCACCGAGTCCTGAGTGGACCCCGCACCACAATCCCGGCTGCACGTGCATGTGCCGCGTGCACGCTCGCGTCCAACTCGGACTGTCACAGGTGCATTCAGTTCGACGGGGGTGCCGCCGGACGAACCGGCGCCTGATGACCCGCCCGCCGGACGATCAGCAGAGCGGGTCGGCGCGGTCGAGCCGCGAAAGCGCTGTGATCGACACGGGGACATATCGACCTAGGTGTGACCCCTAGGTAGCCGGTTCGCCGACCTCCCCTCGGCGGCGCCAAGCCCCCCAATCACCAGGTTGATCGTTCCCATGCAGGTCAGACCCCCTCCCGCAGCCTTAGGTACCCCCCTGTGAACACCGCCGAAACCTCGCGTATAGTTCGTCTTACAACAGCGCGGGGTGGAGCAGCTCGGTAGCTCGCTGGGCTCATAACCCAGAGGTCGCAGGTTCGAATCCTGTCCCCGCTACAGAGTGGGAGAGCCTTGTCAACGGAGAACGTTGACAAGGCTCTTTCGCGTTACATTGGGGGCCAAGCCCCCAAACCCCCAGCCGGGAGGCTCCGCCCCCGGACCCCGCCCCGGCCTCGGCCTTCGATGACGGGCTCGTTTTGCATTGTGTTGGGGCTGTCGCCCCGCGAGTTTGACTACTCTCCTCTCGCCTCGCCCCTTCTCGTCGCGCCTCGCCCCTTCTCGGCCCCTCTCCCCTTCTGGTCTTCTCGCCCCGCCCCTTCTCGGCCCTCCTCTCGCCTTCTCGTCTCGCCTTCTTGGGCCTCCTCTCCGCTCCGCCTCCTCCTTGACCTCGCCTCCCGGCTGGTTGGGCGGGCGCGCTCCTCTTCGTCGCTGGGTCCGGGTGAGTGTGTGGTCCTACCTGGTCATCCGGTGGGGGCGTCCCTGAGTTGTGGGGCTTGCCACCTGGCTGAGCTGTGTTATTTGTGGGCCCGGTCGTGAAACGTGAAAATTGTGATTGCTTCCACAATGGAAATGTTGGGCCTGGTGGTTCTTGCCTGGTTCTTCGAGGTCCGTCTCCTTCGGACTGACTGACATTGGGACTGGTGGCGGTTCGTTTCCCCCTTGTCATGAGCATTTGCTACTGTGCCGTCACTAACCAACGGACGTGCACGTATATCGTGCATATGGCGGTCCAAGGGAGCAGCCAGATGGCGCAGAAGGTATTAGTTCAGCTAGTGGACGATCTCGATGGGACCAGCTCGGAGGACGTTTCCACCGTCCTGTTCGGCCTCGACGGGGTCACTTACGAGATCGACCTGTCGGATTCGAACGCGGAACGGCTCCGCGAAAGCCTGATCGACTATGTGAACTCGGCCCGTCGGATTGGCGGTCGGATCAAGCGCGGCACCCGTCCGGCCCAATCCGGTAGAGGCGGCGGTTCCAGCGAAGCCGGCCAGATCAGGGAGTGGGCGCTCCAGAGCGGCTTCGAGCTCGCCGGCCGCGGCCGGATCCCCTCACACGTGGTCGAGGCGTACAAGGAGGCTCAGGCCGAGCCCAAGCCGGCCGCCAAGGCCCCCGCCAAGCGCCGTACCCGCGCGAAGAAGAGCTGAGGCCCAACGGAACCCGGTGGACGCCGCCCGGCTCAGGCGGCGCGCCTCCTCATCCTGCACGACAGCCGCAGTGGCCCCGGCCGACCGGCCGAGATCCACAGGAACAGCCTGGCTCCCTCGACCGCCATGAACCCGCGGCTGGCAACCCAAATCCCCCACACACACGAGAACGGCCCCCTGTCGCCAGGGGGCCGTTCTCGTGTGCTCGGTCAGCCGCCGCCGTTACCCGCCGGCACCTGAGTGATTCCGAGTGCCTCCAACAGGCGCGTTTCCGCGGCCTCCAACTGCTCCTCGGCCTGCGCCTCCGCCACACGGTCGCCGGACGTGCGCGCCGCATCGATGGCCGCCCGTGCCGCGAGGACGTCGCGACCTGCCTGTTCCACCTCGGGATCCAAGCCGGTGGTCGGCGGCGGCTGCTCACCCTCGGGTGGCGGCTCGCCCTCCGGCTCCGGCGTTGTATCGCCCGCACCAGCACCGAAGACCTGTTCCAGCGCCTCACCGACCGTGGGTGCGACACCGATCTTGTCGTTGTCACCGCCGAAGTACACGATCACTCGGGCGAGTTGGGGGAACGAGTTCTCGCTCCGCTGCTGGATGTAGATCGGCTCCACGTACAGCAGACCGCCGGCGATCGGAATGGTCAGCATGTTGCCGTATCTGACGTCGACCTGGTTGTTGTTGCTCCCGAACAGCGTCCGGTCCTGGGCGAATCTCGGGGTATTTCGCACCTTGTCCTGGACCTGCACCGGTCCGGTCTCCCGTTCGGTCAGTTGGAGCATCGTTATCTGCCCGTAGTCCGCCGGATCGGACGACACCGACATCCAGGCCGAGAGGAAGTTGCTGTTCAGCAGCGTCAGGCCGCTGGTGAGCTGGAACGTCGGTTTGTCCTGCCCCGGTGTCTGAGCGAGCATGTAGTACGGCGGCTGCTTGGCCGAGCTGTTCTCGGCGGCGGACTCGGCCGTCGGATCCTTCGGCACCGACCAGAACGAGTTCGTCTCGTAGAACTGCCCCGGGTTGCTCACGTGATACCGCGTCAGCAGCTCGCGTTGGACCTTGAACAAGTCCTCCGGGTAGCGGAAGTGCGACTTCAGCTCGTCGAACTTGCTGGACTTGTCGTCGAGCAGCTCGTGGCTCACGGTGCCGGGGAAGATGTTCTCCCACGCCTTCAGCACCGGGTCCTGACCGTCGATCGCGTACAGCTTCACCGTGCCGTCATAGGCGTCCACGACCGCCTTCACCGAGTTACGGATGTAGCCGATGTCGCGGTTCGCCTGCCGTGCGGTACCCGTGAGCGTGTCGGTCGTGGCCTCCCCGAGCTGGGTGCCCTTCGAGTACGGGTAGTTGTCCAACGTGGTGTACCCGTCGACGATCCACACGACCCGGCCGTCCACGACCGCGGGATACGGATCGGTGTCCACGGTCAGCCACGGCGCCGCCTTCTGCACACGTTCCCGCGGCTGCCGGTCGTACATGATCTTCGAGTTCTCGTTGATGTCCGAGTTGAAGAGGAAGTTGCGTTCGCCGTAGTGCGCGAAGAACACGAACTGGTTGAACAAGCTGCCGATCGACACCCCGCCCTTGCCCTCGTACCGGTAGTCCTCCTCACCGGAGGCCGCGTTGTACTCCGGCCGAGCGTTGACGATCGCGTAGTCCGAGGACAGCTCGCCGTAGTAGATCCGGGGCTGCTCCACCGGAATGGCCATGTCGGCGTCGGCGTTCGCGGCCGCCTGGTCGCTCACCTCGAACACCGGATAGCCACCGCCGCCGCTCTGGTCGGCCGCACCGTCGCCCTCGCCGGTCGTCTCGCCGTCCTCGAGCGCCCGGTTGATCCGGTTCGCCGGAGCCGCGACGAACCCGTCGCCGTGGGTGAAGACCATGTGCCGGTTGATCCACGCGGTCTGGTTCTCGGCCAGCAGGCTCGGATCCAGCTCACGCGCGGCCACCACATAGTCCTGAACCTTGCCGTCGACCTCGTACCGGTCGATGTCCAGGTACTGCGGGAAGTTGTAGAAGTTGTCCTCGCCCTCGAACTGCTTGAACGTCCTGGACAGCAGGCTCGGGTCCAGCAACCGCAGGTTGGGGATGGTGTTCTGGTCCGCGGTGATCTCGGCCGACTGCTCGGCGCTCACCCCGGAGCTGGTGTCGTACTCCTCGGTCGTCACCTTGTCGTCGGTGAGCCCGAACGCCTGCCGGGTGGCCTCGATGCCGCGCTTGATCGACTCGGCTTCCTTCACCGCCGCGTTCGGCTTCACGGAGAACTGCTCGAGCACCGTCGGCCAGGCCCAGCCGACCAGGATGCTCGACAGGATGAGCAGCACGATCGCGATGGCCGGCAGCTGCAGGTTGCGGATGAACGCGCCCACGAAGAACGCCACCGCGCAGAAGCCCGCGATGAACATGAGGATCAGCTTGGCCGGCAACACCGCGTTCAGGTCGGTGTAGGTGGCGCCGTCGAACAATGCGTTGCGCGTGGAGAACAGCAGTTCGTACCGCTCGAAGAAGTAGTCGACCGCCAGGATGACCACGAAGATGCCCGCCGTGACCGACAGCTGCACCCGGGCGGGCACCGAGAAGTTGTCGCCCTTCGTGCCGACCCGGATGCCGCCGAACACGTAGTGGGTGATCAGCGCGCCGATGCCGGCGATCGCGACGGCCACGAACAGCCAGGTCATCACCCAGCCGATGAACGGCAGCGTGAACGCGTAGAACCCGATGTCCTTGCCGAACTCGGGGTCGGTCTGGCCGAACGGCACGCCGTTCATCCACAGCTGCACGACCTGCCAGTCACCCTGACCGGCGGCGCCGGCGATCGCGCCGACCACGACGGGGATGCCGATGCCGAACAGCCGGACCCGCTGCACGATCGTCGACCGGTACTTGGCCAGCGGATCGTCCGAACCGGTGACCGGAACGAACACCGGCCTGGTCCGGTAGGCGATGATCAGGCTGATCGCCAGCAGGCCGCCCACCAGCAACCCGATGATGAAGAACAGCGAGATCCTGGTCAGCAGGACAGTGGTGAACACCGACTGGAAGCCCAGCTCGCCGAACCACAGCCAGTTGACATAGGTATCGAGCAGCCGCGCACCGAGGATCAACACCAGGATGAGCACACCCGCGATGCTGAGTAGAACTTTGGCGCGCCGGGATAGCTTTGGCATCCCGATCGGGGGCCGTGTGGCCACGGTGCACTCTCCTGGATCGCGTTCGTCTGTCTTTGTAACGAGCTCTGGCCGGGGCAGCTGAGAGCTGTCCTAGATGTCCAACTCTATTCCGGCCCTGTCAGGTTCCCGTTCGGGTATGCCGAATTGCCTACGGTTACCGCCCGGGGGCGGCCATGGGTGAGGATGGAGCGCATGTCCGTGAGCCAAGCCAAGCACCTGTCCGCCGTCGTCAGAGAGGTGGAGGACTTCGTGTCCACCGCCGGCTGGGACCAGCCGCCGCAGCTGTTCGCCCTGGTCCCGACGGCCGAGTTGGTGCAGGCCCAGCCCGAACTGGCCGGTCAGGTCGACGCCGACGCGCCGCTGACGCCGGTGGCTCAGGAGTCGCTGGGCGAGACCGATCTGGCCGACGCGCTGGCCGGCATCATGTGGCCGGAGGCCGTGCACGGCTGCGCGATCGCCCAGGAGATCGTGGTGCTGCCGCCGGAGGCCGAGTCGGCGCTGCCGGCCGGCCAGGACGCGGAGATGCGCCGGATCGCCGCCGAGCACCCGCACCGGCGGGAGGCCCGGCTGGTGGCGGCCGTGCTACGGGACGGCACGGCCGCGTGCGTGCTGCGGTTGCGGGGCGGCGCTGACACCGAGGATGACGTCGTCGAGCACCCCGAGCTGGCGCCCAACCTCACGGACGCGCTGCTGTCGACCCTGCGGCCCTGATTCAGCAGGTAGGCGGGTTCCGGTCGTTGTCGAGGTCCTCGAGGGCCTCGACAGCGCCGGCCAGCGTCTCCACCCGGATCAGCCGCAGGCCCTCCGGGGCGTTCGACACGGCCTCCGCGCAGTTGTCGGCCGGCACCAGGAACTCCGTGGCGCCTGCCTCCTCGGCGGCCACCAGCTTGAACTGGATGCCGCCGATCGGTGCGACGTTGCCCTTCACGTCGATGGCGCCCGTGCCGGCGACCGTGCGGCCTTCCTCCATGGCACCCGGCGTCAGCGTGTCCACGATGGCCAGCGCGAAGATCAGTCCGGCGGACGGGCCACCGACGTCTTCGAGGTGGATGGTGGTCTCGAAGTCGACGTCCGCGCGGTCGGCCGGCACGAGCCCGAGGAAGCCCTCCGTCCGGTCGTCGCTGCCGAAGTCGGACGCCTTGCCGAGCTCGACGTCGACCGTCTGCGCCGCGACACCCTCGCGCTCGTAGGTGATCTGGACCGTCTCCCCCGGCTTGGTCCCCTGCAGCGCGTCGCGCACGTCCTCCTGGACGGCGATGTCCTTGTTGTTCACCCGGACCAGCCGGTCGCCCGGCTCGAGCACCTGGTCGGCCGGCGCGTTCCTCGTCAGCTCGGCGACCACCACCTTCACCGGCTCGTCGAGCAACCGCAGGGCCGCGGTCTCGGCGGCGCTCTGCGAGTCGGCGAACATGATCTGGTTCTCGCGCTCCAGGTCCTCCTGGGTCTGACCGGGGCGGTAGTACTCGTCGCGCGGCGCGAGCGCGTAGCGGCCGCTGACCCACATGCCGAGCGCGCCGAACAGGGTGACGTCGTCGCCGATGGACACGGTGGTCATCCGCAGCTGACCGCTGGTCGGGAAGGTCTCGCGGCCGTCGACCTCGACCACCGCCCGGCCGTCGACGTCGCCGAGGGTGTCGTAGGTCGGTCCGGGGCCCATGGACACGTACGGCACCCGCACGAATCCGCCGACCAGGCCGATCACTCCGACGATCGCGAAACTGAGCACGATCGTCCAACCACGCCTGCTCATGCCGCGCTGGCTGTTCTCGCCCGGCTCGTCACCGCCCGTCCGGGAGATCGGGGACTGGACCTGGGGGGTCGGAGAGTCACTCACGGTAGAGAAGGGTACGGCGTGTTCTCCCGAAGCGAATCACCGCGCGTTACCTGCGTGGCGTATCCGCGTACCGTGGACACATGACCGAGTTCCCGTTTGGCTTCGGACCACCGAACCCGGACGACCGTGGCAAGAAGGATCCCTCCGGGCAGGAGGGCGGGGAAAACCCGGCCGAGGCGTTCAACCAGCTCGGCCAGATGCTGAGCCAGCTCGGGCAGATGCTCAGCCAGGCAGGCAACTCCACCGGCCCGGTCAACTACGACCTCGCCAAGCAGATCGCCATGCAGCGGCTATCCGGCGGGGAGATCGGGTTCGCCGCTTCGTCGGACTCGCCCAAGGCGGTCACCGACGCCGTGCACCTGGCCGAGATGTGGCTGGACCCGGTGACCATCCTGCCGGCCGGCGCCACCAGCGCGAAGGCGTGGACCGCTCGCGACTGGGTCGAGCACACGCTGCCCACGTGGCAGCGGCTGTGCGACCCGGTGGCCCAGCGGGTTTCCGGCGCGTGGGTCGACGCGCTGCCGGACGAGGCGAAGCAGGCGGCCGGCCCGCTGCTGTCGATGGTCGGCCAGATGGGCGGCATGGCGTTCGGCTCGCAGCTGGGCAACGCGCTCGCGCAGCTCGCCTCCGAGGTGCTCACCTCCACCGACATCGGGCTGCCGCTCGGCCCGGCGAACACGGCGGCGCTGCTGCCGGCGAACATCGAGGAGTTCACCACCGGCCTTGAGCGGCCGAGCAGTGAGGTGATGGTCTTCCTGGCCGCGCGCGAGGCCGCGCACCATCGGCTGTTCGCGCACGTCCCGTGGCTGCGGCAGCGGTTGCTGGCCACGGTCGAGGAGTTCGCGAGCGGCATCAAGGTCGACACGTCGGCGCTCGAGCAGCTGGCCACCCAGGTCGACCCGGCCAACCCGGCGTCCATCGAGGAGGCCATGAAGTCGGGCATGCTCGAGCCGCAGACGACGCCCGAGCAGAAGGCGGCGCTCGCGCGGCTGGAGACGCTGCTCGCGCTGGTCGAGGGCTGGGTGGACGTGGTGGTCGGCGACGCGGTGGCCGAACGGCTGCCCGGTGCCGACGCGATGCGCGAGACGCTGCGCAGGCGGCGGGCCAGCGGTGGTCCGGCCGAGCAGACGTTCGCGACGCTGGTCGGGCTGGAGCTGCGGCCGCGTCGCCTCCGGGCGGCGGCCGCGCTGTGGAAGATCGTCGGCGAGCAGCACGGTATCGAGGCCCGCGACGGCATCTGGGCCCACCCGGACCTGGTTCCCACGGCCGACGACCTGGACGAGCCGCTGGACTTCGCGGCGCGCCTGGGTCAGCAGAAGAGCGATCTCGACGACCCGATCGCGGCCATCGAGCGCGAGTCGAAGAAGGACAGCGAGGACTGAGCAGGCCGCGCGGCCCGCGTGTGCCCCGTCAAGGGCGGTTGGTGCGTTTATCGGTGGATCCGGTTGTTCGCTGGCAAGGCGGAGGATGGCCCTCGCACCGGGTTGCACTCGGGCCTTCCGACAACGCGGCCAGCGAGCAACCGGGCCGCCGAGAAGCGTGCTGAACCGTCCTTGACGGGGCACTCGTCCCCTGTTTCATCGCAGCTTCAGCGCAGCGGGCCGTAGAACTGGCGCAGGTCGGCGACCAGTTCGGCCGGTGCCTGGTGCGCCGCGTAGTGCCCGCCCACGTCGTAGGTGTGCCACGACGCGATGTTCTTGTGGTCGCGGTCGGCGAACCGCCGGATCGACTGGAAGTCACCGGCGAACGAGGCCAGCCCGATGGGCACGGTCGTCGGCTCGGTTGGGGCCTCGGCGTGCGCGTTCTCGTAGTAGAAGCGCGCCGAGGACGCCGACGTGCGGGTGAACCAGTAGATCGCCAGGTTCGTGAGGACGAAGTCGGGGTCGACGGCGTCGCCGAACAGCTGCCCGTTCCAGCCGACCAGGCCGGCCGGTGAGTCGGCGAGCGCGTGCGCGAGCGTCTGCGGCTGCTGGCCCTGCAGCTGCCCGAACGCGCCCATGTTCTCGTGGAACCACCGCAGGTGCGCCATGGCCGCCTGCTCGTCCTCCGTCAGGTCGACCAGCGCCGCCGGGTCGCCGCTCGGGAACGAGAAGATCTGCGTGACGTGCACGCCGGCCACGTGCTCGGGATCCACCCGGCCGACCTCGGGCGAGATCATCGAGCCGCCGTCGTTGCCGACCGCGCCGTACCGCTCGTAGCCGAGGCGGCGCATCAACTCGGCCCACGCGTTCGCGACCCGGTACATGGTCCAGCCGCGTTCGGTGGTCGGGCCGGAGAACCCGAAGCCCGGCACCGACGGGATGACCAGGTCGAACGCGGTCGACGGGTCGCCGCCGTGGGCCCTCGGGTCGGTCAGCGGCCCGATCACGTCGAGGTATTCGACGATCGAGCCCGGCCAGCCGTGCGTGAGGATCAGCGGGAAGGCGTTCGGCTCGGGCGAGCGGACGTGCAGGAAGTGGATGTTCTGCCCGTCGATCTCCGTGGTGAACTGCGGGTGGCCGTTCAGCTTGGCCTCCCAGGACCGCCAGTCGTACTCGTCGCGCCACCGGGTGGTCAGCCGCCGCACGTAGTCGACCGTGACGCCGTAGTCCGCCCCGGCGTCGGGCAGCTCGTCGGTCCACCGGATCCTCGCCAGCCGCTCGTGGAGGTCGTCCAGATCGGCCTGCGGAACGTCGATGCGGAAGGGCCGGATCTCGCTGTTGTTCGTCATACCGGCAACGTTAGAAGTCAATTAGGCAGGGCACGTTCCTAATGAGCCGGCAGACTTCCGTTCATGTTGGAAACGTCGGCGAGACTGCTCCGCCTGCTGTCGCTGTTGCAGAGTCCGCAGGACTGGACGGGCGCTGAGCTGGCCGAACGACTGTCGGTGAGTGCGCGGACGGTGCGCAACGACATCGAGCGGCTGCGCGGCCTCGGCTACCCGGTGGACGCCACCCGCGGTTCGGTCGGCGGATACCGGATGGGTGCCGGTGCCTCGTTGCCGCCGCTGCTGCTCGACGACGAGGAGGCGGTGGCCGTGGCGCTCGGGCTGCGCACGGCAGCCGGCGGCGCGATCACCGGCATCGAGGAGACCTCGCTGCGAGCGCTCGCGAAGCTCGAGCAGGTGCTTCCGTCGCGGCTGCGGCGCCGGGTCAGCGCCCTGCAGAACTACACGGTGCCGGTGCCGCGCTACGACAACGTCCCGGTGGCCGAGCCGGACGTGCTGTCGGCCGTGGCGCTGGCGTGCCGAGACCGCGAGACACTGCGGTTCGACTACCGCGACCACGGCGGCGGTACGACTCGGCGGATCGCCGAGCCGTACCGCCTGGCCAACTGGGGTCGTCGCTGGTACCTGGTGGCCTACGACCTGGAGCGGGCGGACTGGCGCACGTTCCGAGTGGACCGCCTGGTCCCTCGACTGCCGGCCGGCCCCCGGTTCACCCCGCGTGAGCTGCCGGAACCGGACCTGGCGGCGTACGTGTCCCGGCGGGTGTCGGCGGCCGCGTGGCGCTATCGGGCATCGGTGACCGTGCACGCGCCGGCGGCCGAGGTGGTCGAGCGCATCAACCCGGCGGTCGGCGTGGTGTCCCCGCTGACCGAGCGGACCTGCACCCTGGAAACGGGCGCCGACTCGATCGACTCCCTGGCCGTCCACCTGGGGCTGCTCGGCCACGACTTCGACGTGACCGGGCCGCCCGAACTGGTCGAGCACCTCCGCGAGCTGTCCCGCCGCTACCGACGAGCCACTAGTCCGCCTCCCCGGCCTTAAAAGTGTTCGTCGCGTCCCAGCGAAGGTGGCGGACCTCCGGTGGTTGGTGGCTGAGTGTCGTCACGGTGCCCCTGAGGTTCCGTTGATCGGCGCGAGGCTATGTCGACAAAGACCGTGATGATCCACGGGAGGTGGCCTAATCATCGGCCACGATCCCCCAGCCCGCTGCCGCCGACAGTCCCTCCAGGTAGCCCATGGCGCGGTCGGTGCGCGGGTAGTCGCGGACCAGCCGCCAGAACTCGGCGTTGTGCGCGGCCACCAGCAGGTGCGCCAGCTCGTGGACGAGCACGTAGTCGAGCACCCAGCCGGGTACCTGGCGCAGGTGTTCGCTTACCCGGATGCTGCCGTCGGACGGCGTGCAGGACGCCCACCGAGTGCGCATGGGCGGCACCCAGCGCACGCTCGCCGGCTCGGTCCGGCCGCCGAAATGTCGGGCGGACAGTTCCTGACAGCGGCGCAGCAGGGCGGCGTCGGACGACTTGGTGGAGGGTCGGCGTTTGGTCTCGCCGCGTAACAGCTTGCGCTGCATCTCGGCGACCCAGTGGGCCTCCTCGGCCTTCGACAAGCGGGCAGGGATCAGCACAACCAGCGTGTCGCCTTCGCGATACGCGGTGACGGTGCGGGTGCGACGTTTGCTTCTTCGCACCTCGACGCGGGGTTCGGGCACGGATGTCACGTTACGACCAAGCACCGACAATCTGGGAGGCATCCGCGGGCCGAACGCCCGTGACCTGGGGCCGCCTGGATAACGATTTCGCCGCCGTGATCTCGGCCACCAGATCCGCCTGTGGATAACTTTTTGGTGGTCGGTGTGAACGGTGCGAGCCTGGTCGACATGACTCAGCTGCCCACGTCCCTACCGGCCCGGCCGCGCCTGGTCAGCGGCCTGCCGCTGCTGCGCCGTCGCATCGGCGAGCTGCAGATCGGCCTGGACCCGCGGCACGCGGCCGTGCTCGGCGGCCTCCCCGACCGGGTGCTCGGTGCGGTCCACCGGCTCACCGGCGACCGCACGGGTGAGCAGGCGCTGGACGAGCTGCGGCCGGCGGACCGCCCGGCCATGGTCGGGCTGCTCCACCTGCTCGCCGACCACGGTCTGCTCGAGGACGCGGCCGCCCGGTCCGCCGCGCCGGCAGGACGGTTCGCCGGGGAGCTGGCCACGGCCGTGGCGCGCCGGGTCCGGACCGGCATCGGCCAGCACGACGCGGATCTCCCGGACGCGCGGCAGGGCTTCTCGGTCGCCGTGCAGGGGGACGGCCGGCTGGCCGTGTCGGTGGCCGTGCTGCTGGCGGCCGCCGGGGTCGGCCGGGTGACCGTGGTCGCCGACGGCACGGTCCACCCGGAGGACATGGGCACCGGCTATCGCATGGAGGACCTCGGCCGCACGCGGCGGGTGGCGGCCAGGGACGCGATCCGGCGGACCGACGCCGACGTGCGCACCGCCCCGTTCCAAGGCGGCCAGGTGCCGGACCTGGTGGTGCTCACCGACGCGCTGGTGCCCGACCCCGACCGGGTGGCGGCGCTGACCGAGACCGCCACGCCCCACGTGCTCGCCCGGTTCCGGGACGGCACCGGCATCGTCGGGCCGCTGGTCGTGCCCGGTCTCACCAGCTGCCTGCGCTGCGCCGACCTGCAGCGCTGTGACCGGGACGAATGCTGGCCGCAGCTGGCCGTGCAGCTGGCCGGCCGAGTGCAGCTGGCCGATCTGGCGACCACGCAGGCCACGGCGGCGTTCGCCGCCGCGCAGGCGTTGGACGCTCTCGCCTGGTTGCACGGCGCGCCCGAGCAGCCGGCCACGTGCGAAGCCACGGTCGAGCTCGATCCGCACGCGCTGTTATCGCACAGTCGCTGCTGGTCAGCACACAGAAAGTGTGCGTGTGGTGTGGCTGCGAGGTCGTCACACTGAGCCAAACTTGCTGCGGACACCACCGCTGAGTTGACACAATCATGTGGTGACGGAGATGCCACGTAAGGCCGCGGCACGTACTGCGCGGTTGGCCAGCATCCCTCTCGGAGTGGCCGGCCGGGCGGTCGGCGGTTGGGGGAAGCGTCTGGCCGGGCAGAACGCCGACCAGGTGAGCGCCGAGCTGTCCGCGAAAACCGCTGAACAGTTGTTCGCCGTTCTCGGCCAGCTCAAGGGCGGGGCCATGAAGTTCGGACAGGCGCTCTCGGTGTTCGAGGCGGCCGTGCCGGACGAGATGGCCGCGCCCTACCGCGAGGCGCTGACCAAGCTGCAGTCGGCGGCGCCGCCGATGAGCAGCGCCACCACCCACCGGGTGCTCGCCGAGCAGTTGGGCAGGTCGTGGGCCGACCGGTTCTCCGAGTTCGAGGACGAGCCGGCCGCGGCGGCCAGCATCGGCCAGGTGCACCACGCGGTGTGGCACGACGGCCGCGAGGTGGCGGTCAAGGTGCAGTACCCGGGCGCTGACCAGGCGCTGCTGTCCGATCTGCGGCAGTTGCAGCGGTTCAGCAAGCTGTTCCAGATGCTCGTGCCGGGCACCGACGTGAAGCCGCTGCTGCAGGAGCTGACCGACCGGATGAGCGAGGAGCTCGACTACCGGTCGGAGGCGGCGAGCCAGCGCGCCTTCGCCAAGGCGTTCGCCGGGGATCCGCACGTGCTCGTGCCGAAAGTGGTCGCGAGCGCGCCGAAGGTGCTGGTCAGCGAGTGGGTCGAGGGGTTGCCGCTGTCGTCGGTCATCCGCGACGGCGACCGCGAGCAGCGCGACCGGGCCGGGCTGCTGCTCGCCGAGTTCCACTACTCCTCGCCCGAGCGGGTCGGCCTGCTGCACTCCGATCCGCACCCGGGCAACTTCATGCTCATGGCGGACGGCCGGCTGTGCGTCATCGACTTCGGCGCGGTGGCCCAGCTGCCCGGCGGGCTACCGGAGATCCACGGCCGAATGATGCGGCTCGCTCTCGACGGCAGGTCCTGTGAGCTGCTGGAACTCCTCCAGAAGGAGCATTTCGTCCGGCCGGGCGGGCGGGTGCCCGAGGCCGAGCACGTCTACGCCTACCTGGCGCCGTTCGTCGAGCCGCTGAGGTCCGAGACGTTCCACTTCACGCGGCGGTGGATGCAGAAGCAGGCCATGCGGGTCAGCAACATGCGTGGTCAGGACTTCCGGACCGGGCGCTCGCTGAACCTGCCGCCGCAGTACCTGCTGCTGCACCGGGTGCTCGGCGGGTCGACCGGAATCCTCTGCCAGCTCGACGCGGAACTGCCCGTCCGCGAGCTGATCGACCGCTGGCAGCCGGGGTTCGCTGCCTGAACCGAGCGAATGGTCCATTCGCTCGGTCAAGTTGTCCACAACCCGGCTCCAGCATTTCCACCTCCCGCGATCCTGACGCAGGATCGTCGTATGACTCAACCGAGCGTCGCCGACCTGACACATACCGTGCCCGACGGGATCATCAGCGCTGCCCAGCTGCGCACCGCCGGGGTCACCACGTATGCGATGTCGACCAGATGCCGGCCGTCCGGGCCCTGGCAGCGCCTGTTGCCGGGGGTCATCCTGCTGAGCGGTGCCGAACCCACCAGGCGGCAACGGTTACGGGCGGCGCTCGTCTACGCGGGTCAGGATGCGGTGCTCAGTGGCGTCGACGCGATGCGCGCGCAGGGCGTGGACGTGCCGGTGGCGGAAGGTGTCCTGGTGCTGGCGCCGGCCGGCCGGCGCGTGACCAGCCAGGCATACCTGACGGTCGAGCGAACGACAAGGCCCCCGGAACCGGTGTGGTCAGCGGGCCTACCAGTGGCCCCGTTGGTGCGCGCAACCCTGGACGCGGCAAGACGAGAATCGGACCGCAAACGTTTGGCAACGCTGCTGCACGCCCCGGTCCGAGCCCGCCGGTGCACGATCGCCGCGCTACGGGCGGAACTGGACGCGGGCAGCCAACGAGGCAGCGCGGCGGTGAGAGCGATACTGATCGACGAGGCTCTGAAGGTGGTCCCGGTCGCGCTGGGCCTGGCCCGCAGACTGATCCGCGAGGCCTACCTACCGATGCCGGCGTGGCAGTTCCCACTGCACGACCGAAAGGGCCAGCCGCTGGGAGTGGCCGACGCGTGGTGGCCGCATCACGGCCTGGCGTGGGAACTGACCGGCGAGGAACACTCCCCGCCAGGAACCGAACTCTCGACGGATGAGGCCCGCCTGAGAGCGGCGGGAATCACCGTCCTACGCACCGACCCGTCCCGCCTACACACAGATCCAGGCACGGTAATGGCCGAGGTGGCCAACGCCCTACTAACAGCAGGCCGAACCCCAAGATGAACACCAACACCCACCGGAGACTCCGCCCGCGCACACACCCCGATCCCCGAAAACGTGGGCGCCCGAGATTCCCGGCAAAGGCAGACACAGCCCGACAACCGCTCAACCAACAACACCAGCCGCCAGCTATCCCCTCAATGCCGCGAACCCGAACCCCTGTCTAAACCGACCACAACTCATCTGCGCGCAGCCACCAATACTCGACCAGTAGCTGTCCCCAATATCCCCATCCCGCAACAGTCAGGGGAACGTCAAAGTCAGATATGCCCTGGTCAGAACTGTCACGAAAGGCGCGTTCGGGACATCGTTGATGCCGCGAATGGGCCATTAAGGACGTTGAGCGTCCCGAACGGCCCATTCAGGACATGGCCACCGTCCCGAACGCGCCTTTCAGAGCCCAAGCCCACGCCCTGACCTGCAGAAACGACTTTGACGTTCCCCTGCCGCAACAACACACAAACCCACCAGACCTGCGCAAAATCACCAACACTCGACCAGCAACTGTCCCTCAATATCGCGAACCCGCAACCACACCCAAACCGACCACCCCGCACACGAACACCAGCATTCGAGCGGAGCATTCCTTCGTGTCACGGATACGGATCCGCCCACAGGCCAGGCGCATTCCACGAGGCCCCGGTCACCCTCACCCCGCCCAGCAACCACCCACTAACACCCAGCCGGCGACTGCCCCTCAATATCGCGAACCCGCGACCGCACACAAACCGATCACACCCACCCACACCCATACACAGTCACCAGTACCCGGCCGGCAACTTTCCTCCATGTCGCGGACGTCGGCGCCCACAGACCGGGCACATTCCACGAGGCCCGGCCACCTCACCCAACAGCAACCGCTCAACCAACAACACCCAGCCGGCAGCTATCCCTCAAATGCCGCGAATCCGCCTATGCCCCAACCAGCCACAACTCACGAGAGATCCACGCATGATCACCAGTATTCGGCCGGGAGCTTTCCCTCGATGTCGCGCACGTGGGTGCGTGCGCAGGTCGGGCACAGCCAGCTCTGCCCGCGGCGGTCGTTCTCCATGACCCAGGCCAACGCCTCGACTGGTGGGGCGCCGGCTCTGGAGCGGCCGCAGCGCGCACACAGCGCGCCGGCGACATCAGAAACAGGAGGCCTGTCAACCATGTGAACCATTCAATCCGATGAACGTGCGGAGCGCGGAACGACGCTGTTAACTCTGGGTCACCGCGCCTTGCGTCCCAGGTAGACGGTGTTGGCGCCCAGCAGGAACATGTCGTCGCGGTGGCCGAGGTACGCGTCGTCAGCCGGGTCGAGCAGCCGGGTGATGGCCTGGCGATCGGCATCACTCAGTGTGTCCTCGCCGACGTCGCCCATCCACGTCAACCAGTCCACAGCGAACTGTCGCACCGCCTCGCTGGCGGGAGCGGGGAGGTCTATGAGGTAGCTGAAGGAGGACACCTCGGTCAGGCCGGCGTCGGACAGTGCGCGGTTCCAGCCGACCGGCAGTCGCACGGCGTCGGGCATCTCGGTCCGCATCCGGACGAACCACTCGTCGCGGGCGGCGGTGAGCCGGTCGGCGAGACCCGGTTCGCCGACACCCAGGTCCCACGGCAGACACCGGGTGTGCAGGCCGCCTTCGCCAAGCGCCAACCAGCCGCCGGGGGCGAGCACGTCGGTCAGCCGCTCGATGGCACGCTGCTGGTCGGGCAGGTGGTGCACCACCCGCGACGCCCACACCAGGTCGGCGGCCGGCAGCAGTTCGGCAAGCTGCTCGCTCGCCGCGTCCACCTGGACGGGTTCGACCTCGACGGGCGCCGCCGTGCGCGCGGCGACGGTGACCGTGTGAGCGGTCGCCGCGTCGAGCAGCTCCTGCACGGCGTCGGCCGGCACGACCCGACCACCGTCCCGGCCACCGAGGGCGACGGCCAGCGCGGCACTCATCCCGCCGGCGCCGGACCCGAGGTCGACGACCACCGGCCGTGGCTTGTCGAGCAGCCCGACCAGCCGGGCGGCGACGTCCTGGTTGGCCGGCGCCCCGAGTTCGTCCGCCCGCCGCAACGCCACGAGCCGGGTGCGCCAGTCGATGCCGTCGTGCGTGTGCCCATGGCCATGCCTGTTCCCCATGGCCCCGGACCATAACCAAAGACAAGATCGGAGGGCAGCCACCTACTTCACAGACGACGGAGGCCGACCAACACTCGGTGCATGAAGTCGACGTCGGGCGTGGCGCCGCCAGCCGTCGGGTGGACGAACACCACCCCGGCGGTGGCCAGGTCGCTCAGCAGAACCCGGGCCACACCGAGCGGCACGGCCAACAACGCGGCAACCTCGGCGACCGACCGAGGCCGCAGGCACAACTCGACGATCGCACGACCATGCGGCGTGGCCGGCACCCGCCCGAAATCGGCATCGACGCTGGTCGAGATCAACGCCTCCAACGCGAGGTCGTGATCAGCACGAGTGCGCCCACCGGTGTGCGCATAGGGCCGAACCATGGCCGAAGACCAGGGCTTGACGATCTCTTCGGCAAGCTCGTTGAAGGCCTCGTCCGGCCAACGCACAGCCCGGACCGGCTCAACGGAGGAGGAGGTGGAGGGGGCGGGGCGGGCGGGGGGCCGATCCGCGGAATGCTTGGAGCGCTTGGCTTTGCGCACGGAGTACGGCCCATATCGGGCGCCCGTACCACCGACCTCCGGTTCCGGCTGCTCATCAGCTTCCCGCAGCGAATCGAGACGATCCCCGGACTGTTCGTCGACCTCCCCCGGCGGCGAATGAACACGACCACCGGGCACCTCGCCAGACTCCGGCAGCGAATGGGGATGCCCCTCGAACTGCTCGCCGACCTCCCGCCCCGAATGGAGACGACCACCGGACTGCATGCCAGGCTCCGGCAACGAATGGGCACGACCACCGGCCTGCTCGCCGACCTCCCGCCACGAATCGAACCGATCGCCGGGCCGCTCGCCAGGCTCCTGCACCGAATGAGCATGGCCCTCGAGCTGTTCGCCGACCTCCCGCCGCAAATCGAAACGACCACCGGACAGCCCGTCAGACCCCGACGGCAACGAATGGGCACGACCACCGAACTGCTCGCCGGCTCCCTGCCACGAATCGAAACGACCGCCGGACTGCCGGTCAGACCCCGGCGGCAGCGAATCGGGACGACCCCCGGGCTGTTCGTCGGCGTCCCACGGCGGCGAATGAACACGACCACCGGACCACTCGCCAGACTCCGGCGGCGAATGAGCATGCCCCTCGAACTGCTCGTCGACCTCCCGGCCCGAATGGAGACGACCACCGGACTGCATGCCAGGCTCCGGCAACGAATGGGCACGACCACCGGCCCGCTCGCCGACCTCCCGCCACGAATCGAAACGACCACCGGACAGCCCGTCCGACCCCGGCGGCGAATGGAGACGTCCCTCTGCCTGCTCCGGCAGCAGCGAGCGGCCGCTGGACCTCCGATCAGACTCCGCGGCCGTCGACTCACGGAAGTGCCGCGGCTCCGAGTCAAAACGGCCGCCAGTCCCCCGATCCGCGACAGCCATGACACGGCGCCCGTCCAGGACGTCCTGGACATCGCCCGCGGTCTGTCGGTTGTCTACGGCCCACTCGCCAGTCACCTCGGCGGGCGGCAGCGAATGAGCGCCGGTCTCCTCGGCAGCCGGTGGATCAGGTTCCGGCGGTAGCGCGGGAAAGCGGGCGCCGGTGCGGCCGACGCCCGACGTGCGGGTCTTCTTCCGGCGGCCGGCAGTTCGTCTTGGGTGTTCTTCCTGTGTTGCCACAACACCGTCCCGAAGTCGGGGTCGAACCAACCCGACACGATACGACTGATTCGCCGCCCGTCGGTGACGTTCATGTTTCCGCGCAGTTCCACGAACGTGACCCGAAATCCTTTCAGGACAGCAAAAGCACCGCTCGCCCCGCCGGGTGGCGGGGCGAGCGGTGTCTCAGTGCTGGTTGAAACCCCTCAGAGCAGCTCCTGCGCGCGGTTCGCGCGCTTGGTCGCCCAGGCCGAAAGGCGTTGCCACCGTCGGGCCGAGTTCAACCGGCGGACCAGGTTCAGCTGAGCTGCCTGTTCCGCCTCTCGATTTCGTTCTCTGGCAAGGCGTTCATAGAGCAACATTGACTTGGATCCCTTCGGGAAAGTTTCGTTCGTCGGGTTCAGCTGCGGGTGCATCGTCGGGGTGTTCACGCTGCGGCCTCCTGTTCTCGGGCGGTGCGATCCGCTGTCTCACGGGCGGCGCGCTCCGCCGCCTCACGAGCAACGTCCTCCTTGCGCGGACGACCACGGGGCCGCTTGCGAGCGATCACCGCTCCGCGCTCGAAGATCTCGCCACCCCAGACTCCCCACGGCTCCTGCCGGGCCAACGCGCTGGCCAGGCACTCCGAGCGGACCGGGCAGTCCACGCAGAGCCGCTTGGCCTGCTCGAGGTCGGCAGGGGTGTCGGCGAACCACAGGTCGGGGTTGCCCGAACGGCATGGCAGGTCCAGACCAGCCGCCGGGGCGACGTCCAGCAGTCCGCTCACGCCGAGTTCGGACGGGTTGAGCAGGTCCGGTAGTGCCCCACTTTCGAGTGGGACAGTCGCGGTCGACATGACGTGCTTCTCCTGTCTGATGTTCTTCTGGTCGCGGTTCTTGTTGGTAGAGCCCAAAAAACACGAAGGCCGCAGATCCGTTTCCGGGTCCGCGGCCTTCGTGAGCCTAGGTACTTGACGTGGCGTCAAGTTCTGCACTCACGAGGTGGAGCGGACGGGTCGGACGGCAGATCGGTGCCCTGGATCCGGACACGGAACGCCTGCGTGACGGGACGCTTCGCGGCAACGAGGGCAGACTTCACCTCATGCGCTTCGGGCGTGAACGCGCCAAAGCCTCCGGACATGGGGTAGCCGCCGAGGTTGCACATCAGATTCGTGTTCACCACTGGGACCACCTCCCCATCTCGTCCGAAGGATCTCGGGCCTCTCGACCCGGTTACTGCAGGCTATTGCCCCACACCACGAGGGTGCAACAGGTTTTTCGGGACTTCTTCTCGATGCGTTACAGATCACCCGATGGGGCGGTCGGAAGTGAGGAGCGTGAGGACCTCCGAGCCGAACTTTTCGAGCTTGCTCGCACCGATCCCGGCGATCCCGACCAGCGCGGCGGCGTCGGTCGGCCGCTGCTCGGCGATGGCCGTCAGCGTCGCGTCGGTGAACACCACGTAGGCCGGCACCTTCAATGCCCGCGCCCGCTTCGCGCGCCAGTCCCGGAGCTTGGCCAGCAGGGCCTCGTCGATGTCGGCCGGGCAGTTCTGGCACCGGCCGAGCTTCGTGGCCACCGCCCCCAGCAGCGCCGCCTCGCACACCCGGCACCTGGTCGGCTCCACCCCGGGCCGCTGACGTGCCCGGACCAGCCGCGACGCCGGGTGATCGTCGGGGACCAGTCCGTAGAGGAACCGGCTGCGCCGCCGCCGACGGTTGTTGCCCGGCCGGAACAGCGCCCACGACAGCCACAGGAACCGCCGCGCGCGGGTCACCCCGACATAGAGCAGCCGGCGTTCCTCCTCCACCGCCGTCTCGTTGCCGTCGGCGTGCTGGATCGGCACGGTGCCCTCGACCAGGCCGACCAGGAACACGGCGTCCCACTCGAGGCCCTTGGCCGCGTGCAGCGAGGCCAGCGTGACGCCCTCGACCGTCGGCGGGTGTTGCGCGCGGGCCCGCATGTCCAGCTCGGCCACGTACTGCGCCAGGTCGGCCCCCTCGACCTGGCCGGCGAGCTCCTCGGCCAACTCGACCAGCGCCAACAGCGACTCCCAGCGTTCGCGCGCCGCGCCGCCGGTCGGCGGATCCGCGCTCAGCCCGAGCGGTTCCAGCAGCTCACGGACCAGCTTGGGCAGCTCACCGGTCGGCCGTCGCAGGCTCGCCGTGCGCAGCGCGGCCGTCGCCTGCCGGATCTCCACCCGGGCGAAGAACCGCTCGCCGCCACGCACCAGGTACGGAATGTCCAGTTCGGACAGCGCCTGCTCGTAGGTCTCCGACTGCGCGTTCACCCGGTAGAGGACGGCGATCTCGCTGGCGGAGGTGCCGGCCTCGAGCAGCTCGGCGATCCGCGCGGCCACGGCCGTCGCCTCGGCCGCCTCGTCGTCGTACTCGCCGAACGCCGGCTCCGGTCCGCTCGGCCGCTGCCCGATCAGGTTCAGCCGGGACCCGGCCGGCCGGTCGCGCGCCGCGCCGATCACCCGGTTGGCGAGCGACACGACCTGCGGGGTCGAGCGGTAGTCGCGCTCGAGTCGGACCACGGTCGCGCTCGGGAAGCGTCGGGTGAACCCCAGCAGCGGGCGCGGCGAGGCGCCGGCGAACGAGTAGATGGTCTGGTTCGCGTCGCCGACCACCGTGAGGTCGTCGCGCTCCCCCAGCCAGGCGTCCAGTACGCGCTGCTGCAGCGGGGTGACGTCCTGGTACTCGTCGACCACGAAGCACCGATAGCGGTCCCGGAACTCGTCGGCCACCAGCGGGTGCTCCTCCAGCGCGGCGGCCGTGTGCAGCAGCAGGTCGTCGAAGTCGAGCTGGTTGGCCTTCGTCTTCAGCGCCTCGTACCAGCGGTACACCTGCGCCACCTGCTCGGCGGGCGCGGGCGGCTGGCGGTTCGCGCGGAGAGTGGCGGCCGCGTAGTCGTCGGGCGTGACGAGCGAGGCCTTCGCCCACTCGATCTCGCTGGCCAGGTCACGCAGCACCTCGGACTCGGTGCCGGTCCCCGCCTTGTGCGCGGCCTGGCTGACCAGGCGCAGCTTGCCGTCGAGCAGGTCCCACTGCGCGCCGCCGACCACACGCGGCCAGAAGTACCGCAGCTGTCGCAGCGCCGCCGCGTGGAACGTGCGGGCCTGCGCCCCGTGCACGCCGAGCCCGCGCAACCGGGTGCGCAGCTGACCGGCGGCCCGCGCCGTGAAGGTGACGGCGAGGACCTGGCCCGCCGAGACGTGCCCCGACTGGATGAGGTGGGCGATGCGGTGCACGATCGTGCGGGTCTTCCCGGTGCCGGCGCCGGCCAGCACGCAGACCGGACCCCTCGGTGCGTGGATGGCCGCGAGCTGTTCGGCGTCCAACTCGGTGTCCGTCGGTGCCTGCTGTTGGTCACTGGAGACGACACCCAAGGCACCCATGGCAGGCATCCTGACAGATCGTCTCGCCGATGCGTTCGACGGACACGGTGCGGGGGCCGAGTAGGGCGTGGACCGGCCCCGTATCCTGGTGGTTATGGCTCAGAAGAAGGACAAGGCGGCCGCCGCAGAGGCGAAGCAGGCGCGCAAGGCCGCGTCCAAGGCCAAGCGCAAGCAGATCTTCCAGGCGTTCAACATGCAGCGCAAGGAGGACAAGGCGCTCATCCCGCTCATGCTGGTCGCGCTCCTCGTGGTGACCGGCGTGGTGTTCGGGATCGGCTGGCTCATCGGGATCGAGTGGTTCCTGCTGCCGGTCGGCATCGCGTTCGGCCTGCTCGCGGCGGTGATCCTGTTCGGCAGGCGGGTGCAGAAGAACGTCTACAACAAGGCCGACGGCCAGCCGGGCGCCGCGGCATGGGCACTCGACAACATGCGCGGCCGCTGGCGCGTGACGCCGACGGTGGCGGGCAACACCCAGCTCGACGCCGTGCACCGCGTGCTGGGCCGGCCGGGTGTGGTGCTGGTGGCCGAGGGCGCCCCGCACCGGGTCAAGCCGCTGCTCGCGCAGGAGAAGAAGCGCGTGGCGCGCGTGGTCGGCGACACCCCGATCTACGACCTGATCGTGGGCAACGAGGAGAACCAGGTGCCGCTGCGCAAGCTGCAGCAGAGCATCATGAAGCTCCCGAACAACCTGAAGCCCGCGCAGATCGACACCATCGAGAAGCGCCTGGCCGCACTGGCCGCCCGCGGTGCTCAGCTGCCGAAGGGCCCCATGCCGGCGGGCGCCAAGATGCGCAACGTGCAGCGCACCATCCGGCGCCGCTGAGCCGCAGCCGCCAGAATTTGTCGGTGCCTCGTGAGAACGTGGTCAGCATCCGAAGGGAGGATCCATGACAGCAATGCCCAGGCCTCATCCTGAGCCGGCCGATCCGATCCACCCGCTGACCATCGCGGAGTACGCCGAACTCGGCGAAACCGAGTCCAGCTACACCGAGCTCATCGAAGGCAACCTGCTGATGTCCCCCAGCCCGCTGCCCATCCACAACATCGCGATGGGCGAGCTGTTCGTACAGCTCAGATCGGCGGTGCCCGATCATCTACGGGTCGTCCAGGACATCGACATCGATCTCGAGCTGAATCCGCCGGAGAAGCCTGGCTTCAGCCGTCGCCCCGATCTGATCGTCCTCGATCGCGAGGAGGTCGCGCGAACCGGTCGGGAAGGTGGCCTGGTTCGCGCGTCAGAGGTGTTGATCGTGGTTGAGATCGTGTCGCCGAGTTCCCGACGCATCGATCATGTGGACAAACGGCATGACTACGCCGACGCGGGCATTCCCTACTACTGGATCATCGACATCGACGACCCGATCTCGTTGGTGGCGTACCACCTGACCGAGGAGTTCGGCTACCAGGACGACCAGGTCGCCACTGGCGTGTTCCGGACCGAGGTGCCGTTTCCCGTGGAAGTCAGCCTCGGCCTGCTGCGATGACCACCGGCAGGACGGCGCGCACCGCGGTGCCGGCCTCGTCGCTCCGGTAGGAGAACTCTCCCGCTATCTCGCGCGCCCGCTGGGCCATGAAGCGCAGGCCCATGCCGTGATGGTTGGCGTCCGGCGGCACGCCGACACCGTCGTCGCTCACCTGGACCACCAGCCGGGCGCCGTCCACCTGGACGGTGATCTCCGCGCGGGTGGCCTGCGCGTGGCGCACCACGTTGGTCAGCGCCTCGGCCACGATTCGGTACGCGGCCACCTCCACCGACTTCGACAACGACGACATGTCCGGCGACAGCGCCGTCTCCACCCGCAGCGACGGCCCCGACAGGAACACCGCCAGTTCCCGCAGCGCACCCGACAGTCCGAGCGCGTCCAGTTCCGGCGGGCGCAGGCCGTGCACCACGCGCCGCAGCGTGCGCAGTGCCTCGTCGATGCCCTGCACCGCCCGGTCCATCAGGGCCGTTCCCGCGAAGTCGGCCGGCAGCGCGTTGCGCACCGACTCGATCTGCAGCCGCGTACCGGCGAGCGTGGGGCCGACGTTGTCGTGCAGTTCCCGCGACAACCGCGACCGCTCCTCCTCGCGCGCCGTCACCACCTGCTCGCGGCTGCGCAACAACTCCTCGTCCAGTCGCAGCGCGGCCACCACCGGCGCCACCTGGTCGGCCAGCGACTCGAGCGCCTGGGCCATCGTCTCGTCGAGGTAGGAGTTGCCGTCGCTCGGCAGGACGTGCAGCAGCCCGACCCGCACACCGCGGTACCACAGCTCGAACGTCGACTCGGCCGCGCCGCCCGACCGGTCCGGCGTGCCGACCTGCGCCAGCCGGCGCAGACCCGTGTCCGTGTCGAGGTCCAGCCGCGCCATCCGCAGCCGCAGCGACCGGACGATCTGCTCGCACACGGCGGCCGGCACCTCAGCGGTGTCGAGCTGGTTGCGCATCCGGTTGCCGAGCCCGACGGCCAGCTCGACCGCGTCGATCCGGCGCCCCCAGATGAGCGACCGCACCCGCCGGATCAGCAGCAGCGCCACAGGGAAGATCATCACGCCCGCCACGCCGACCGCCAGCACCGACCCCGGCACCAGGTGCTCCGGCAGCACGGCCGCGAGAATCGCGTATCCGCCGAGGTAGCACACGGCCAGCGTGCTGGTGGCGGCCACCGCCACCACTCCGCGCCGCACGGCGATGTCCAGGTCGTAGAGCCGGTCGCGGGTCACGGCCACCGCGATGGCGAGCGGCACCAGCACGAACGCCAGCACCTCCAGGCCGCGGTCGGCCACCAGCGGCAGCTGGCTGGGCAGACTGTCCCGCAGCACCGCCTGCGCGGCGCCGAAGCCGAACGCGCACAGCAGCAGCGTGATCCGTCTTCGGTGCACGCCGGTCGCCCGCAGCCAGCGCGCCACCAGCCCGCACACGGCGACGACGGTCGCCGCCAGCAGGCCGTACTCGCCGACCACCAGGCACACGGAGGCGAAGTCCTGCAGCTCCGGGTAGGCGAGCGGGTTGGGGACGATGTGGCGGCCGGCGAAGTCACCTTCGGCGAACGCGAGCCCCACGTCGTAGACCAGCAGCGCCACGACGGTGCCCGCCACCACCCACCACCAGCGCCTGCTCGGCAGCCGGCCGTCCGGGTAGATCATCGGCAGCAGCGTGGAGATCGCCCAGATCGGCGGCGCCCACCACCACGACTGGATGGCCACGATGACGGTGACCGACGCCGGATCGAGCGCCCCGGTCAGGGTGGTCAGCAGCACGCCGACGCCGGCCCACGCGGCGATCGCCAGCATGGTCCAGCCGAGCACGTTGCGCGGCTTGTGCCAGGTGACCAGCACGCCCATGGCCGAGAAGACCACGGCCACCGCGATGTTCAGCGGCACCGGGTCGTAACCGGAGTACTGCCAGGAGTCGGCCGCCTGCGCGATCACCGCGGAGGCCAGCCCGGTGAGCATGCCGACCGCACCGAGCGCGACGGCGAAGCCGGCCACCCGTCGGCCAGGTCCCCGCTCGCCCGGCCGGCGCTTGCGCATGTCCGGCTCCTCGGGCTGAGTTTTCGGCCATTCCGGAGGGAAATCGTAAGCGCTCTACGGCGCGCAGTCACCGGCCTAACGGGTAGCAAAGCCTGATCGTTGCAACCGCTTCGCGTACCGGCCGACCGGCCAAAAGGGCGTCAACGAGTGCGGAGGACCACCGTGGCGCACAGTTTGTCGTGCAGACCGCGACCGTCCGAGTCACAGATGGCGGCCGGCAGCAACAGTGCGGTGAGCACCGAGCGCGGAATTCCGCGCAGCGGCCCCACCATCGCCGTGCCGTCGAGGCGCACCACCCGCATGCCGAGCAGCGCCTTGCCGGCCGTGAAGCCGAAGAACGAAACGGACACCACGGAGATCACGAACCACACGAGCAGCGCCCAGCGGTTGAACGTGCTCATGACCTCCGGTGAGTTGAGGTCGAACCGCACGAACAGGCTGGTCACCAGCGACGCCAGCACCAGATCGACCAGCAGCGCGACCAACCGCGCGCCGCGCGAAGCCACCGAACCCGGCCCGTTCTCTGGCAGGCCGAGCCGCTCACCCTGCCACTGCTGCCGATCCACCTCGGTCACCCCACCAGAGTAGGACCAGGTGCGTCCGGCCCTCGAGACTGGCATGCTCGAACCGTCCTGAGCCCATGTGCCACGTCGTTAACACCGTCGAAACATGAGGGTGATGGTCGGGCAACACCGCACTCATAGCTTTCATCGCGAGCGCCCCCCGGCACAGCAGAAGGTAAGGAGCCCACGAGCGTGTTCAACACTTCCGACGAGGTCCTCAGGTTCATCTCCGACGAAGACGTGAAGTTCGTCGACGTCCGGTTCTGTGACCTGCCGGGGATCATGCAGCACTTCACGGTGCCGGCGCAGTCGTTCTCCGCGGAGACCATCGACGAGGGTCTCGCGTTCGACGGTTCCTCGGTCCGCGGTTTCCAGGAGATCCACGAGTCGGACATGCTGCTGCTGCCCGACCTCGCGACGGCCAGGGTCGACCCGTTCCGGGTGGAGAACACCCTGATCCTGAACTTCTTCGTGCACGACCCGCTGACCCGCGAGGCCTACAGCCGCGACCCGCGCAACATCGCCCGCAAGGCCGAGCAGTACCTGGCCGAGTCCGGCATCGCGGACACCGCGTACTTCGGCTCGGAGGCGGAGTTCTACATCTTCGACTCGGTGCGCTTCGACAACGCGGAGAACGGCTCCTTCCACGAGATCGACTCGATCGAGGGCTGGTGGAACACCGGCACCGACGAAGAGGGCGGCAACCGCGGCTACAAGACGAAGTACAAGAGCGGCTACTTCCCCGTGCCGCCGGTCGACCACTTCGCCGACCTGCGCGACGAGATCTCGCTCAACCTGATCAACTCCGGCTTCACGGTCGAGCGCGCGCACCACGAGGTGGGCACCGCCGGCCAGGCCGAGATCAACTACAAGTTCAACTCGCTGCTGCACGCGGCCGACGATCTCCAGCTGTTCAAGTACATCGTGAAGAGCACAGCCTGGGACGCCGGCAAGACGGCGACGTTCATGCCGAAGCCGCTGTTCGGTGACAACGGCTCGGGCATGCACTGTCACCAGTCGCTGTGGAAGGACGGCGAGCCGCTGTTCCACGACGAGTCCGGCTACGCGGGCCTGTCCGACACGGCGCGCCACTACATCGGCGGGCTGTTGCACCACGCGCCGAGCCTGCTGGCGTTCACCAACCCGACCGTGAACTCCTACCACCGCCTGGTGCCCGGCTTCGAGGCTCCGGTGAACCTGGTCTACTCGCAGCGCAACCGCTCCGCGTGTGTCCGGATCCCGATCACCGGCTCGAACCCGAAGGCCAAGCGCATCGAGTTCCGCTGCCCCGACTCCTCCGGCAACCCGTACCTCGCGTTCTCCGCGATGGTGATGGCCGGCCTCGACGGCATCAAGAACAAGATCGAGCCGCCGACGCCGATCGACAAGGACCTCTACGAGCTGCCCCCGGACGAGGCCAAGGATGTCGCCACAGTGCCGGCCTCGCTCGACGCGGTGCTGAACAGCCTCGAGGCGGACCACGACTTCCTGCTGGAAGGCGGCGTGTTCACGCCGGACGTGATCGAGACGTGGATCGCGTTCAAGCGCGAGAACGAGATCGACCCGCTGCGGCTGCGTCCGCACCCGTACGAGTTCGCGCTCTACTACGACGTCTGATCCAGCCGCTCACCCGGACAAGGGACGACGGTCGAGGGGTAAACCCCGACCGTCGTCCCTTTCTTATTGGTTACTTCTTGACAGTGACGTGCGACACATCTTAGGTTCTTGTCACACTTCACCTGGACTAGGAGCGGTCATGCGGCTTCGTTCGGTACTCGCAGCAGGTGTCCTGACGGTCGCTACCGTCGCCTTCATCCCGCCGACGACCGCCTCCGCGGCGCCGGCCTTCCAAGTTCCCTTCCCCTGCAACCAGGTCTGGCACGGCAACAGCAGCAACTCCAGCGCGCACGAGAGCTACGAGCTGGACTTCAACCGTGGGTCCGGGCCCTCGTCGGATCTTGGTGACACGGTCGTCGCGGCAGCCGCGGGTACCGTGCGCACCGCGTCGCACCAGGGGTCCGCCAACGGGTACGGCAACCTCGTGAAGATCGAGCACGCGGAGAGCTACTTCACCTACTACGCCCACCTGAACACGATCGCCGTCACGGTCGGGCAGGTCGTCTCGCGCGGGCAGTCGATCGGGTCGCTCGGCAACACCAGTAAGCCCGGCAACAACATCACCCCGCACCTGCACTTCGAGGTGCGCCAGGGCAGCACCGGCTACCCCGGCAACATCCGTCGCGCGGTGTTCAACGGCAGCACGTTCGCCTACCCGGACGCCAACGTCACGTCGCGCAACTGCTCCAGCAACTACGACCCGGCCGGCGTGTGCGGCGCCGGCTACCACGTCATCGACACCGCCCGACTCGGCACGGCTGGCGCGGTCGACCTGCTGTGGAACGGCACCCGCAACTGTGTGGTGACGCTGAAGTTCACCTCGCTCGGGACCCCGACGGCCACCTCGGCCTACCTGGAACCGGCGGGCGCCACGAGAGTCACCGACTCCGGGAGTTTCGGCCACTACGCCGGCCCGGTCACCGCCGTGTCACCGAACTGCATCAGGTGGGGCGGCGCCACCGGCGGCTCCGCGTACAACAGTCCATCCGAGCACTGCTGAGCTGACGCGGCCGCGGGGAGACCCGCGGCCGCGCTACTCGCCGTTCAGCACGATGATGTCGAACCCCGCCGACTCCAGCACGGACCGCGGATCGGCGAACAGCTTGCGGGCGCCCAGATCCATGAGCCCGAACACGCCGTGCACCTCGGCGGACACCGTCCCGTCCGGCTTGGTGAGCACCTGCTCGACGACGAACGTCTTGCCCGTACCGAACTTCACGGCGCACGACACGTCGACCTCGTCGTCACCACGCAGCTCGCGCCGAAAGTTGACGGTGGTGCTCAGCATGACGGGCGCCGTCCGGTCCACCATCAGCCGCTCCCACTCACAGCCGGCCGCCTGGAAACCCTTCATCCGCGCGACCTCGGCGTACTGGTGGTAGACCGCGTGGTTGACGTGCCCGAGCGCGTCCAGCTCGTAGCTGCGCACGGCGATTCGAATGCTGAACGGTTCGCGCACCGGTCACCTCAGTCCTCGTAGAAGAGCCGCTCGACCACACCGCGGGCGCGGCGCAGCGTTCGCCGGTAGGAGTCGAGAAACTCGCCGGGATCGGCGTCGGGATCCGCGACGGCCGGATAGCGCAGCACGCCGGCGACCGCCGCGAACTCGCGACCGGACGTCGGCGGCTGGTCGGTCGACTTGCCCCGCACCAGCGTGGCCGCGTTCCGCACCCGGGTGGCGAGCAGCCACGCCTCGCGCAGCGCGGTCGCGTCGACGTCGTCGATCAGGCCCGCCTCGGTCGCCGCCCGCAGTCCGTCCACCGTGGACGTGGTGCGCAACGACGGCACCTCGTGGGCGTGCCGCAGCTGCAGCAGCTGCAGGGTCCACTCGACGTCGGCCAGCCCGCCCCGGCCGAGCTTCGTGTGGGTGGCCGGGTCGGCGCCGCGCGGCATGCGCTCGTTGTCGACCCTGGCCTTGATGCGGCGGACCTCGCGGATCCGCTCGGCGTCGAGCCCGCCTTCCGGGTACCGGACCGGGTCGATCATGGCGATGAACCGCTCCCCAAGCTCCTGGTCGCCGGCGATCGGCCGCGCCCGCAGCAGCGCCTGCGCCTCCCAGACCTGCGACCACTGGCGGTAGTAGGAGCGGTAGGACTCGAGGGATCGCACGATCGCGCCCTGCCGCCCCTCGGGCCGCAGGTCGACGTCCACGTGCAGCGGTGGGTCCTGGGTCGGCGAGGACAGCAGCTTGCGCACACTCTGCGCGACCCGGGACGCGTAGCGCACCGCGTCCTCCTCGCTCGCCCCGTTCGCCGGCTCGCACACGAACAGCACGTCGGCGTCCGAGCCGTAGCCCAGTTCGGCCCCGCCCAGCCGGCCCATGCCGATCACCGCGACGGTCGCCATCCGCGAGCCGGCGGCCACCGCCTCGGCCCGGTCGACCGCGGCCATCGTGGACTGGAGCACGGCCACCCACACGCTGGACAACGCATGGCACACGGACAGGACGTCCATGAACCCCAACAGATCGGCGGCCGCCACCCGCAGCAGCTCGTGGCGGCGCAGCGAGCGGGCGGCCGTCACCGCGTTGCCGAGATAGCTCTGCCGGTTCACCGCCTGGCGCAGCGACTGCGCCACCTCGGTCGTGTCCCGCCCGGCCAGCTTGTCCGGGTCGCCGAGCAGCCGCAGCACCTCGGGCGCGCGGACGATCAGGTCAGGCACCAGCTTCGACGTGCCGAGCAACGCGGCCAGCCGCTCGACCACCGCCGCCTCGTCCCGCAACACCCGCAGGTACCAGGGAGTCTCGGCGAGCGCCTCGGACACCTTGCGGTACGCGAGCAGTCCGCCGTCGGGGTCGGGGGTGGTGGCCAACAGGTCGAGCAGCGCGGGTAGCAACGCGCCTTGGATGGCCGCGCGCCGCGAGACTCCCGTGGTCAGCACGGCGATGTGGCGCAGCGCGCCGTCGGGCGCCGCGAAGCCCAGTGCCGCGAGCCGGGCCTCCGCCTGTTTGGTGGTCAGGCGCAGCGCGTTCGTGGGAACGCGGGCCACGGCTTCGAGCAGCGGCCGATAGAACAGCTTCTCGTGCAGCCGGCGGATGCGACGCAAGTGCCGGTGGAACTCGTCGATCAGCACCTGGCTCTCGGCGCGGCCACGCTGCGGCTTGATGCCGGACGCGCGGGCGAGCCACCGCAGCTCGACCGTGTCCTGGTCGGCCGGGAACAGGTGGGTGCGACGGAGCTTCTGCAGCTGGAGCCGGTGTTCGAGCAGCCGCAGGAACCGGTACGACTCGCCGAGCTCGGCGGCGTCCGTGCGACCGACGTAGCCGCGGTCGCCGAGCGTGGCGAGCGCGTCGGTGGTGGCGGCGAGCCGCAGTGCCTCGTCGCTGCGGCCGTGCACCAGTTGGAGCAGCTGCACGGCGAACTCGACGTCCCGCAGTCCGCCGCGGCCCAGCTTCAGCTCGCGTTCGATCAGTTCGGCCGGCACGTGGTCCTCGACGCGGCGGCGCATGCTCCGCACGTCGTCCACGAAGTTGTCGCGGTCGGCCGCCGTCCACACGAGCGGCCGCACGACGTCGAGGTAGCTCGCACCCAGCTCGGCGTCGCCGGCGATCGGGCGGGCCTTGAGCAGCGCCTGGAACTCCCAGGTGCGGGCCCAGCGCTGGTAGTAGGCGGCGTGCCCGTCGAGGGTGCGCACCAGCGGGCCGGCCTTGCCCTCCGGCCGCAGCGCCGCGTCGACCTCGAAGCAGGCCTGGCTCGCCACCCGCATCATGGCGCTGGCCAGGCGGGTGGCGACATCCAGCTCGCCGCCTGAGTCATTGGAGCCGACGAACAGTACGTCGACGTCGCTCACGTAGTTCAGCTCACGCCCGCCGGTCTTGCCCATGGCGATGACCGCCAGCCGGCACTTCTCGTGCGCGATACCCACCTCGGCCCTCGCCACGGCGAGCCCGGCGCGGATCCCCGCCTCCGCCAGCCAGGTCAGGCGGGCGGTGGTCTGCTGGTAGTCGGGTACTGGGAGGTCCGGCTCGATGAGGTGGCCGAGGTCCTCGGCCGCCAGCTCGAGCAGCAGCCCGCGGTAGGCGGCGCGCAGCTCACGGACGGCGTCGCCGCCCGTGAGCGCGGCCACCGGTACGTCCGCCGACCGCTCGGCGCCGACCGCGTCGAGCAGCGCGCCGGGGTAGTCGACCGCGGGGGTCTGCCGGTCGGTGAGCAGGCGACGCCACTCCCCCGGCCGGGCGATCACGAAGTCACCGAGCGCGCTGGACGTGCCGAGCACCGCCACCAGGCGGCCGCGCAGGCCCCGGTCGGTGGCGAGCGCACGGTTGAGGCCGGGCCAGCCCTGCGGGTCGGCCGTGCGCAACCGCTCGACGCCGAGCAGCGCCAGGTCGGGATCGGCGCTGCGGGACACGGCGATGAGGCTGGCCTCGTATTCGGCCACCGGGCCGCCCTCGCCCCACCAGCCGGCGGCGCGCAGGTACTCCTCGGCGCGGTCGTCGGTGAGCCCGAACCGGGCCGTCGACACGACGGAGCGAACGCGGTCGGCCATGTCAGTTCTGGATCACTGGGAGCTGCGGCCGGGGCGCCTCGGCCGGGGCCAGCTCGCCTGCCGTGAGCTGGACGAAACGGGCGATCACCGGCTGCCACGTCTCCGCCAGATCGGCGTGCGCCTGGTCGAGCCGTTCGCGGGTCAGTTCGCCCGGCCGGGCGAACTCGGCGGTGTCCGGGCTGTTCCGCGCCCAGTCGAGCACCAGGTCGGTGGTGGTCTCGATGTGGAACTGGAACCCGTAGACGCACCGGCCGAGGCGGAACGCCTGGTTCGGGTAGAGCGTGCTCGCGGCGAGGAGCGACGCGTTCGGCGGCAACGCCTCGATGCTGTCCGAGTGGAACTGCATGACGTCCGGCATGAACGGCAGGTCGGCGAACAGCGGGTCGTTCCAGCCCAGGTCGCGCTTGGCGACCAGCAGCGGGCCGACCTCGGGCCCGTCCGGCGCGACCACCACGCGCCCCCCGGTGGCGGCCGCCAGCAGTTGGGCGCCGAGGCAGATGGCCAGCGTCGGCAGGTGCCGGGTGACGGCCTGGGCCAGCAGGCGGCGGACGTCGGCGAGCCACGGGTGGTCGAGATCGTCGTAGGCGCCCATGTGTCCGCCGAGGCAGACGAGGCCGGCATAGCCGTCGAGGTTCTCCGGCATTCTTTGGGTGGGCGGGACGACGACGTGCAGTTCGGCCCCGGCGTCGACGAGCCAGTCGCCGAGCGGGCCGAGCGGGTCTTGCTCGTCCGGCTGGATGACGAGCAGGCGGGGTGCGGTCACAGGTTCGAGGGTAGTCAAGGCCGCGGTGGGGTGAACTCCAGCTCGGTCGAGTCGTACACCGCCCGGTAGCCGATCTTCTGGTAGATCGAGTTCGAGGTGGGGTTTGCGAGGTCGGTGAACAACAGGACGTACTCGGCGCCCGCGTCGAGCGCCCACTGGCTGGCGGCGGCCGTGACGGCCGAGCCGTAGCCGCGGCCGCGGTGCTCGGGCGGGGTATAGACGGGGCCGATGCGAGACATCTTGTCGATCGGCGCCGACGCGTTTGCCCAGGCCACTACTTTGCCGTTGACCTCCCACAGTGGCATGCCATCGCCCATGGCCATCGTCCAACGAAGCATGGACTCGGAGTCGCCGGGCCGGCGTTCCCCGCCGCTGGCCTCAACCTGGAAGTCGATCCGCCAGGTGACGAGCTGCGGTAGGTCCGCCTCGGTGGCGTACCACAGGCGCCCCTCGGTCGCCGGCGGGGTGAGCTCGCCGAGCCGGTACAGGCGGCTGGCCATGGTCTCCCGCACCCCGGCGCCAGTCGCCGCAGCCCACACCTCGGCGAAGGGCTCAGCACGATCCCGCGGCCCGACGACCCCGGGCAGGTCCGGGTCAACCTGCGCCAGCGCGGCGACGGCGGCCTCCATGCCGTCAATCGGGAGCGCACTGACGATGAGTGGCCAGGGCGGCGTCCGAAGCGCGGCGCCCACCAGCTCGCCGCCACGGTGCAGGGAGAACATGACGGGGTTGAGCGCCTGCGGCTGCGGCTCAGCCAGGAACCGGTTCGACACGGTCAACGCGAGCGTATGCCGCACGGGATCGGCCCCGAGGAAAGCACTGATCGCTGCCCGAAACTCGGCCGGGTTCTCGTATCGCCGCACGTCCATGGGCCAAGATTGGCCGGCCCAGGTGGCCAGGTCCAACACTTTTCCACCACTCCGGCGGAGACCAGCACGATCGACACACACAACGGAACGGCCACCACGCGCACCGGCGTGGTCCTCATCCACGACCGAAACGGCCTTTCACGAGCTGCCAGAGTGGTCAATTCTCGTAACCCACGATGACCATTGCGGTCGCGCATGATGACCGTTGCGGTCACCCATGATGGCCACTCCCCGCAAGCCGAGTCCACCACTCGCACACGCGCCAACCATCGCGATCCCGGTTGCAATCGCTAAAACCAAGATCGACGGCGGGCCACGGCCCCCGTAATCCAGCGTAATCACCAACACCGACAAAACACGGCCCGTCCTCCGCCACCATGACTAGTCACCACATGACTCCGACCGCAGCCATCACCGACGACATCGTCATCACATGCGCCGGAATGGCCACTATCACCGACCGAAACAGTCATCACGCGCCACTGGAGTCGGGTAGTCGTCGTAGATCGGCTGTTGGGTCGCCCATCGGCAGGCCGGGTGCGATCACCTCGTGACCCGTTGCCCGCAGTTGCGGAATCACCCGATGCCAGCACCAGGCGTCGGGCGCGCCCTCGGTGTGGCCCACAAATAGCAAGGAGCCCCTCCGCGTGCGGAGGGGCTCCTTGAAAGTGTGTTCGGCGGTGTCCTACTCTCCCACACCCTGTCGAGTGCAGTACCATCGGCGCTGGTGAGCTTAGCTTCCGGGTTCGGAATGGGACCGGGCGTTTCCCCACCGCTATAGCCGCCGTAACTCTATGAAACTATCCACCATCACTGGATGGTCCACACAGTGTGGTTGGTGTTTCAGAGTTGCATAGTGGATGCGCAGACAATCTTCAATCACAAACTTCAATTCACAAATTTGATCGTTTGTGGTAAGTCCTCGGCCTGTTAGTACCAGTCAACTCCACACATTACTGTGCTTCTATCTCTGGCCTATCAACCCCATGGTCTAGTAGGGGGCCTTAACCCACAAAGGGGTGGGAGACCTCATCTTGGAACAGGCTTCCCGCTTAGATGCCTTCAGCGGTTATCCCTCCCGAACGTAGCCAACCAGCCGTGCCCTTGGCAGGACAACTGGCACACCAGAGGTTCGTCCGTCCCGGTCCTCTCGTACTAGGGACAGCCTTCCTCAAGTCTCCTGCGCGCGCGGCGGATAGGGACCGAACTGTCTCACGACGTTCTAAACCCAGCTCGCGTGCCGCTTTAATGGGCGAACAGCCCAACCCTTGGGACCTACTCCAGCCCCAGGATGCGACGAGCCGACATCGAGGTGCCAAACCATGCCGTCGATATGGACTCTTGGGCAAGATCAGCCTGTTATCCCCGGGGTACCTTTTGTCCGTTGAGCGACACCCCTTCCACCAGGTGGTGCCGGATCACTAGTCCCGACTTTCGTCCCTGCTCGACCCGTCGGTCTCACAGTCAAGCTCCCTTGTGCACTTGCACTCAACACCTGATTGCCAACCAGGCTGAGGGAACCTTTGGGCGCCTCCGTTACTCTTTGGGAGGCAACCGCCCCAGTTAAACTACCCACCAGGCACTGTCCCTGGACCGGATCACGGTCCGAAGTTAGACATCCGGTACGACCAGAGTGGTATTTCAACGATGACTCCACAACCACTGGCGTGGCCGCTTCACAGTCTCCCACCTATCCTACACAAGCCGAACCAAACACCAATACCAAGCTATAGTAAAGGTCCCGGGGTCTTTCCGTCCTGCCGCGCGTAACGAGCATCTTTACTCGTAGTGCAATTTCGCCGGGCCTGTGGTTGAGACAGTCGAGAAGTCGTTACGCCATTCGTGCAGGTCGGAACTTACCCGACAAGGAATTTCGCTACCTTAGGATGGTTATAGTTACCACCGCCGTTTACTGGCGCTTAAATTCTCAGCTTCGCCCCCGAAGGGACTAACCGGTCCTCTTAACGTTCCAGCACCGGGCAGGCGTCAGTCCGTATACATCGTCTTGCGACTTCGCACGGACCTGTGTTTTTAGTAAACAGTCGCTTCTCGCTGGTCTCTGCGGCCGCCTCGCCCTAGCCCGCAACGGGGCTTCAAGCGCTGCGGCCCCCCTTCTCCCGAAGTTACGGGGGCATTTTGCCGAGTTCCTTAACCACAGTTCACCCGATCGCCTTGGTATTCTCTACCTGACCACCTGTGTCGGTTTGGGGTACGGGCCGCATGGACACTCACTAGAGGCTTTTCTCGGCAGCATGGGATCACTCTACTTCGCCTCATTCGGCTATGCATCACGTCTCAACCCTGTGATCAAACACAGCACCGCGGATTTGCCTACGGTACGGCCTACACGCTTACACCAGTCACCATCAGCTGGCGGAGCTACCCTCCTGCGTCACCCCATCGTTTGGCTACTACCGGTTCAGGTCCCACGCTCCCCCACCACA
>CAWGVZ010000017.1:45000-164370 GCA_963826035.1 uncultured Actinomycetota bacterium
GGTCCTCCCACGGCAGCACCTGGAACGTCGCGGGATCGGGCCTGGCCACCATGTCGGACTCGAACACCCTGGCGAAGCCCTCGATCGCCGAGCCGTCGAAGCCGATCCCCTCGGCGAACGCCCCCTCGAGCTCGGCAGGCGCGACGGCCACCGACTTCAGGAACCCGAGGACGTCGGTGAACCACAACCGCACGAACCGGATGTCGCGTTCCTCGAGGGTGCGCAGGACGAACTCTTGCTGACGATCCATGGGCGCAGCCTAGGTAGATCGTGTTAACTGCGTGTTTCGGGGAGCGCAGGTTCCCGGATCGGGCGAATCCCCATGGAGAGCGCGGCGGCGACCACGCACAGTCCGCCGGCCACCAACCAGGCCAGGTCGTAGCTCCCGTGCTGGTCACGGATGGTGCCGGCCCCCACGGCCGCGATCGCCGCACCCACCTGGTGCGAGGCGAACACCCAGCCGAACACCACCGGCCCGTCGTCGCCGAATCTGTTGCGGCACAAGGCAACCGTCGGCGGCACGGTGGCGATCCAGTCGAGCCCGTAGAAGATGATGAACACCCACATGCTCGGCTGGGTGTCCGGCGCGAACAGCGACGGCAGGATCATCAGGGACGCGCCACGCAGCGTGTAGTAACCGGCGAGCAGTAGCCGCGGATCCACCCGATCGGTCAACCAGCCCGAGAAGACCGTGCCGACGATGTCGAAGATCCCGATCAGCGCGAGCAGCGACGCGGCCGTCGTGTGCGGCATGCCGTGGTCGTGTGCGGCGGAGATGAAATGCGTCCCGACCAGGCCGTTCGTCGAGGCACCGCAGATGGCGAAGCCGCCGGCCAGCAGCCAGAACGTCTTCGTGCGGGCGGCCGCGGTGAGCGAGCGGACGGCACGAGCGGCGCTGCTGCCCGTGACCGGACCGGAGACCGTCACCTGATCCGGTGAACTTCCGTAGGCGGTGGTGCCCACGTCGCTCGGGTGGTCACGGAGCAGCAACAGGATCAGCGGAACGACGGCCAGCGCGACGAGCGCGACCACCAGCGAGGGTGTCCGCCAGCCGTGGTCGGTGGCGAGCGTCGCGACCAGCGGCAGGAACACCAGTTGGCCGGTCGCGCCCGC
Source organism: uncultured Actinomycetota bacterium (assembly GCA_963826035.1). Classification (GTDB taxonomy): domain Bacteria; phylum Actinomycetota; class Actinomycetes; order Mycobacteriales; family Pseudonocardiaceae; genus Actinophytocola. The sequence goes on from CAWGVZ010000017.1 coordinate 46,114, forward strand.
GGCCGTCAGCACGCCGGTGACCAGGCCGCGGTGGCGGACGAACCAGCGGCCGGTGACCGTGGCGACGAACGCCATGGCCATGGATCCCGTGCCCACCCCCACGAGCACGCCCCAGCACAGCAGCAGCTGCCAACTGGCGGTCATGAAGACCGTGAGCCCGCTGCCGGCGGCCACCAGGACGAGTGCGCCGACCACCACGCGGCGCATGCCGAGCCGGTCCATGAGCGCGGCGGCGAACGGCGACATCACCCCGTACAGCACCAGGTTGATCGACACGGCGGCCGAGATCGTGCCCCGTGACCAGCCGAACTCCTCGTGCAGCGGGTCGATCAGGACGCTCGGTACCGCGCGGAACCCGGCCGCGCCGATCAGCGTGATGAACGCCCCGACCGCGACGAACCACGCCCAATGAACACGCCGCACCCGCGGCTCCACCTGAGTCACGCGATCAAGCCTCGGGTACGGGAAGACAACTGGCGAGTGACCTGATCGCCAATATGTGAAAGGATCTGGCCATGACGCATTCCGTGGCCGTCCTCGCGCTGGCCCCGGTGGTCGGTTACGACATGGCCATTCCGCCGCAGGTGCTCACGGAGGCCCTTGACGACGCCGGAAACCGCCTCTACGACGTGCGGGTCTGCGGGCTGGACCGCTCTCCCGTGCGGGCACCGGCCGGGTACACGATCTTGCCCGACCACGGCGCCGAGATCCTGGCCGAGGTGGACACGGTCATCGTGCCGGGCACCAGGGTCGACGGGCCTCGCTACCAAGGCACCATGCCGCCCGAGATCGCCGAAGCGCTGGCCACCGTCCGGCCGGGCACCAGGATGATGTCGATCTGCACGGGCGCGTTCGTGCTCGGCGCCGCCGGGTTGCTCGACGGGCGACGGGCCACCACGCACTGGGCCTACGCGGACGACTTCCGCAAGCTGTACCCCGAGGTCCTGCTCGACGAGGACGTGCTGTTCGTGGACGACGGCGACGTGCTCACCTCGGCCGGTCTTGGCGCGGGCGTCGACCTCTGCCTGCACGTCATCCGCACCGACCACGGCAGCGGGGTGGCCAACCGGGCGGCGCGGTACTGCGTGGTGCCGCCGTGGCGGGAAGGTGGTCAGTCGCAGTTCATCGACAGGAACGTGCCGACCACCGGCACCGAGGGCACGGCGCCGACCAGGGCGTGGGCGCTGGGCCGGCTGGAGCACGATCTCGACCTGGCGACCCTCGCCGGGCACGCGCGGATGAGTGTGCGTACGTTCTCGCGGCGGTTCCGCGCGGAGACGGGGATGTCGCCGGGGACGTGGCTGACCCAGCAACGGGTGCGGCACGCGCAGCGGCTGCTGGAGTCGACCGACCTGCCGGTGGACGTGGTGGCGGCGCGGGCGGGGCTCGGCACGGGGGCTTCCTTGCGGCAGCACATGCGTGCGGCGCTCGGGGTCGCGCCGCTGGCTTACCGGCGAACGTTCCGGGCTCGGTAGCGGGGGTATTGCGCGCGGGGACTGGGGACATGCGCGCCGGGAACCGCGAACTCGCCTGCCGGAACCGCGAACTCGCCTGCCGGAACCGCGAACTCGCGGGCGGGAACCGCGAACTCGCGTGCGGGTGGTGGGGACATGCGGGAGTGGGGACTGCGCTGGTGTCGCGTTGCTGGGGTGCTGGGGAACGTTTTGGCCACGCTGAGCCGCTCTCAGAACTGGCGCTCTACGATTCCCGCATGATGCGCCGCATTCTGGTCGCCTCGCTCGCGCTCGTCGCAGCGGCTGCCACCGCCTGTTCCTCCGACGAGCCGGCGGATACCGGGTCGCTGCCCGACGCTGCCGCGCTCCTCGAGGACGCGGCCGCGGCCACCGCCGACATCACGAGCGCGCACTTCGCGCTGATCGTGAACGGCGAGGTGCCCGGGCTGGACGTGAAGAACGCCGAGGGCGACCTGACCAGGGAGGGCGGCCCTTCGGGCGCGGCCAAGGGCACGGTCTCCATGAACCTGTTCGGCCAGCTCTTCGAGGGTGAGTTCGTGATCGTCGACGACGTCGCCTACATCAAGGGCCCGACCGGCGACTTCACCGAGCTGTCCGCCTCGATGGTGTCGAGCCTGTACGACCCGGCGGCCATCCTCGACCCGGAGCGCGGCGTCGCGCACGTGCTGTCGAACATCCAGGACCCGAAGACCGAGGCGACCGAGGAGGTCGAGGGCGTCTCGGCGTACCGGGTGAAGGGCCGGGTGGCGAAGGACGTGGTGGCCGCCCTGGTGCCGGGTATCGACTCGGACGTGGAGATCACCGTCTGGCTCGCCGAGGAGGGCGAGCACCTGCCGGTGAAGGCGAGCGTCGCGGTGCCGGCCGAGGGCGACCCCACGGTGGACGTGACGCTGTCGAACATCGACCAGCCCGTCGAGATCACGGCGCCCAACTAGTGCCCCGTCCAGGCGGGTTCAGCACGGTTCTCCGCGGCCCAGCCGTCCGCTGGCCGCGTTGGCGGAAGGCCCAAGTACAACCCGGTACGAGACGATGGTCGCTCCGCAAGCTCCGCTCCGCGACCTTCCGCCGCCTTGCCGGCGAACACCTGGATCCACGGATAACCGCACCAACCCACCTGGACAGGGCACCATGACCACCGTCGCCGCGGCCACCGGCCGCCGCGTGGCCATCGCGGCCGGCGGGCTCGCCGTGCTGCTCGGCGCGCTCGACACCTACGTCGTGGTGAGCCTGCTTCGCCAGCTCATCGACGACATGCAGATCCCCGTGAACCGGCTGGAACGGATCACCCCGGTGGTCACCGGCTACCTGCTCGGTTACGTGGCCGCCATGCCGCTGCTCGGGCAGGCGTCCGACCGGTTCGGCCGGCGGTTCCTGCTCCAGATCTGCCTGGCGGGGTTCATCGCCGGGTCGGTGCTCACGGCGGTCGCCGGCGATCTCCCGACGCTGGTCGCCGGGCGGGTGGTCCAGGGCGTGGCGAGCGGCGCGCTGCTGCCGGTCACCATGGCGCTGGTGGCGGACCTGTGGGCCGAGCACCGGCGGTCGGCCGTGCTCGGTGCGGTCGGCGCCGCCCAGGAGTTGGGCAGCGTGCTCGGCCCCCTGTACGGCATCGCCATCGCCGCCGTGGCCGGCTGGCGGGGCGTGTTCTGGGTGAACGTGCCGCTGGCCGTGGCGGCCATGGTGGCCGTGCACTTCACGGTGCCCCGAAAACTCGCCACCGGGACCAGGACCAAGGTCGACGTGGTCGGCGCCGTGCTGTTGGCCGTGGTGCTCGGGCTCGCGGTCATCGGGCTGTACAACCCCGACCCGCGCAACCAGGTGCTGCCCGGCTGGGGACCGCCGATGCTGGCCGGCGCCGGCGTCGCGCTGGTCGCGTTCCTCGCCTGGGAGTACCGGGCGAAGACGCGGCTCATCGACACTCGCGGGGTGCGGCTCGGGCCGTTCCTCGCCGCGCTCGGCGCGAGCCTGGCGGCCGGCGCCGCACTGATGGTCACGCTCGTGAACGTCGACCTGTTCGCCCAGACCCTGCTCGGCCGCGACGACCACGGCAGCGTGCTGCTGCTCGTCAGGTTCCTCGTGGCGCTGCCGGTGGGCGCGCTGCTCGGCGGGTGGCTGGCCGGCCGGTTCGGCAACCGCTGGCCGGCGTTCGTCGGGCTGCTGGTGGCGGCCGGCGGTTTCGTGCTGATCTCCGGCTGGCCGATCGAGGTCCTGGCCGCACGCCACGACCTGGGAATCGTCGCGCTCCCCCGGCTCGACACCGACCTGGCGATCACCGGTCTCGGGCTGGGCCTGGTGATCGCACCACTGTCCGACGCGGCGCTGCGGGTGGTGCCGGCCGCCCAGCACGGCGTGGCGGCCGCGGGCGTGGTCGTGGCGCGGATGACCGGGATGCTCATCGGCGTGGCCGCGCTGGCCGCGTGGGGCCTGCACCGGTTCCACGCGCTGACCGCCGACCTGGACACGCCGCTGCCGTTCGGCAAGACCCCGGAGCAGGTCGAGCGCGAGACGGCCGCCTACAGGTACGCGGTGAACGAGGCGCTGCTGACCCAGTACAGCGAGATCTTCCTGATCACGGCGTTCGTGTGTGTGGCGGGCGCCTTGGTCGCCCTGGCCATCGGAACTAGAAGAACTTCGACAGCAGCCGAGCGGGAATGACCCGCATGACCGGGGCGAGCAGCCGGAACGGCCACGTCGGCACGATCGCCCGCGCCGGTTCCCGCTCGATGGCACGCACCATCGACCGGACGGCCGGCACCGTGTTGGCGATCATGGTTCCCGGCTCGGGGTTCATCTCCGAGCGGATGTAGCCGGGCAGGATGGCCGTCACCTCGATCGGCGTGCCGAGGGTGTCCACGCGGATGCCTTCGGCCAGCGAGGACAGGCCCGCCTTCGTGGCCGTGTAGGCGGAAATCGTGCCCGGCAGTCCGCGCAGCGCCGCCATCGACGAGATCGCCACCAGGTGCCCGGCGTTCTGCTGGCGGAAGATCTCCATGGCGGCCTCGCACTGGGCGAGCGCGCCGACGAAGTTGGTCTCCACGGTGCGCAGGTTGGCGGCGAAGCCACCGGTGCCGATCCGCACGCCCTTGCCCATCCCCGCGTTCACGATCACTCGATCGAGCGAACCCAGTTCCTCGGCGCATTCGCGGAAGACCCGGAACACCGCATCGTGGTCGGTGACGTCCAGCTCCTTCACGACAACCTTCCCAGCGACCTTCACGCCGGTCAGCTCGTCCCGCAGGCGTTCGAGCGCGTCGACCCGCCTGGCGCACAGCGCCACATTGCGGCCCATGGCGGCGAACTGCCTGGCCATCTCCGCGCCGAGGCCGGCGCTCGCACCGGTGATCAGGATGTTCTGCCTCACGACTGGCAACGGGTGCCTTCCTCGGGAACGGTCAGGTCGGTCAGGTAGGCGACGCCCGCACTGTCCACGCACTCGTTGCCCTGCAGGAACACCGTGTGCTGGGTCGCCTCGAAGGTGAGCAGCGCACCGTCGAGCGCGGCGGCCAGGGCCTCGCCGGCGGCGTACGGGGTGGCCGGGTCGCCGGTCGTGGAGATCACGAGCGTGGCCGGCAGCCCGTCGACCGACGGCAGGTGCGGCTCGCTCGTGTTGGGCACCGGCCAGAACGCGCACGCGTCGCGGGCCGCGCTCGGCGGGTTGCCGTCGTCGAGGAACGGCGCGGCCTCCTTGTACCGCCGGCTCACCTCGAGCGTCGTCGCGGGATCGGTGACCCGGGGGTCGTCGACGCAACGGACGGCGATGAACGCCTCCTGCGTGGAGTCGTAGGTGCCGTCCTGGTCACGGCCGAGGTAGTAGTCGGCCAGCGACATGAGCGTCGAACCCTGGTGCTGGCGCAGCTCGCTCAACCCGCTGTTCAGGGGCTCCCACAGATCCTCGGTGTACAGGGCCTGCACGACGCCGGTGGTCGCGTCCTCGTACGACAGCTGCCGCCCGTCTGCGCCCGGCACCGGGCTGTCGATCAGCGGCCGGACCATGCTGTGGAACGTGCCGAGTGCCTGGTTCGGGTCGCGCCCGAGCGCGCAGTCCTCGCGCTCGACGCACCACGCCACGAAGTCCTCGAACGCCTTCTGGAAGCCGGCACCCTGCGCGACGACCTCCTCGATCGGGTCCTGGTCCGGATCGAGCGCGCCGTCGAGCACGAGCGCCCGCACGTTCTGCGGGAACGTTTCCGCGTAGGTGCTGCCGATGCGGGTGCCGTAGGAGTAGCCGAGGTAGGTCAGTTTCTCGTCGCCGAGCACCGACCGCAGCACGTCCATGTCCTTCACCACGTCGCGGGTGCCGACGTTGGCGAGCATGGCCTCGCCCTGTTCGGTGTTCGCGACGCAGGCCTGCACGAACTCGTTCGTGTCGGCCTCCGCCGCCGTCACGCCGGCCGGGGACGGGTCCAACTCGTCGATCTCGGCCCGATCCTCGTCGGTCTCCTCGTCGGACAGGCAGTCGATCACCGGTTCACTCGATCCGGTACCGCGTGGGTCGAACCCGACGAAGTCGAACCGGGCGGCCAGGTCTTCGTTGGCCTCCGCGAGGCTCGCCGCGGTCGACAGGCCGGCCACGCCGGGCCCGCCGGGATTGATGAGCAGTGACCCGATCCGGTCGGAACTCGACGTGGCGGACTTGCGCAGAACGCCGATGGTGATCGTGGCGCCGTCCGGCGCCGCGTAGTCCAGGGGCACCGTGAGGCGGGCGCACTGGAGGTCGTCGCTGCTCATCGCCTGCGCGTCGGTGCTGCTCATGGCGTAGTCCGAGCAGCCCTCCCAGGAGAGCGCCTGCCCGTAGAACTTCTCGAGACCCTCGGGCACCGGGCCCACCGGACCGAGGCCTTCCTCGAACGGCAACGCGGGTCCAGGCGTGCCGGCCAAGGAGGTAGTGCATCCGCTCGCGACGAGAGCGAGCAGGATGGAGGCTGTCATCGGACGGAGACGAGGACGGGTCACATCCCTGATCCTGCCATTCACGGTATTACCGGGCGGAACTCGCAAGGGGCTGTCCACCGTTACCGTGCAGGGCGACACGAGAGCGAGCGAGGAGGTGAGCGTCGGTGGCGGCGTTCATGCGGCGCGTGAAGAGCCGGTTCAACCGGTTCCTCGATCGGCCGGCCACCGTCGACATCTCCCGGTACGAGGGGTTGTTGACCTCGATCGAGTGGCGGGAGAAAAAGGTTGGCGAACTATCCGACGAGGAGTTGACCGCCGCGGCCGTCAAGCTCCGTCGGGAGCCGGCCGAAGACGAGACCGACAAGAAGTCCGGCTTCGACGAGAAGGATCTCGTCGAGCTGTGCGCGCTCGGTCGTGAGGCGGCCAAGCGGGGCATCGACGAGCGGCCGTTCGACGTGCAGCTGCTCGGCGCCATGGAGCTGTTGGCCGGTCACGTGGTCCAGATGGCCACCGGTGAGGGCAAGACGCTCGCCGGCGCGCTGGCCGCGGCCGGCTATGCCCTGCAGGGCGAGCCCGTGCACGTCATGTCGGTGAACGACTATCTCGCCCGGCGCGACGCCGAGTGGATGGGACCGGTCTATGAGCTGCTGGGTGTCTCGGTCGGCTGGGTCTCGCAGACCTCGACGCCCGAGGAGCGCAGGCTCGCCTACGCGGCCGACGTGACGTACGGGTCGGTCAGCGAGATCGGCTTCGACGTGCTGCGCGACCGGCTGTGCACCGACGTGTCGGAGATGGTCGGGCGCGAGCCCGGCGTCGTGCTGATCGACGAGGCCGACTCGGTGCTGATCGACGAGGCGAAGGTGCCGCTGGTGCTCGCCGGCTCGTCCGACGAGGGGCAGAGCGACCCGGAGGTCGCCAAGATCGTCCGCACGCTGCGGCCCGGCCAGCACTACGAGAAGGACGAGGACGGCCGCAACGCCTGGCTGACCTCGCGTGGCGCGAAGGTCGTGGAGAAGGCCCTCGGCGACGTCGACCTGTACTCGGGCGACCACAGCGACCGGCTGGCCGCCGTGAACGCCGCGCTGCACGCGCACGCGCTGCTGGAACGCGACGTCGACTACATCGTCCGCGACGGCAAGGTGCACCTGATCAACAGCTCCCGCGGCCGGATCGCGCTGAAGCAGCGTTGGCCGGACGGGCTGCAGGCGGCCGTGGAGGCCAAGGAGAAGCTGCGGCCGACCGAGAGCGGCGAGGTGCTCGACTCGGTCAGCGTGCAGGGGCTGATCGGCCGCTACCAACGGGTTTGCGGCATGACCGGCACGGCCGAGTCGGTGGCCGAGCAACTGCGCGAGTTCTACGAGCTGCGGGTGGCGGTGATCCCGCCGAACACGCCGTGCGTGCGGGAGGACGAGCCCGACCGGCTGTACGACACGGTCGAGAACAAGGAGAAGGCGATCGTCGCGGCGATCGCCGAGACCCACTCCGATGGTCGACCGATCCTCATCGGCACGCGGGATGTGGCCGAGTCCGAGCGGCTGGCGAAGATGCTGGCCGAGGCGGACGTGCCGTGCGTGGTGCTGAACGCGAAGAACGACGCCCAGGAGGCGGCGATCGTGGCCGAGGCCGGTGCGTTCGGCGCGGTCACCGTGTCCACGCAGATGGCCGGGCGCGGCACGGACATCCGGCTGGGCGGTACGGAGGTCTCGGCCGACCACGACAAGGTGGCCGACCTCGGTGGGCTGCTGGTCATGGGCACCGGGCACTACCCGTCGAACAGGCTCGACTCACAGCTTCGCGGCCGGGCCGGACGCCAGGGCGACCCCGGTGGCTCGGTCATGTTCGCGAGCCTCGGCGACGAGCAGGTGATCCAGTACGCGCCGGACGCGGCGGCCGGCAGCGAGCCGGTCAATGACGATGACGATGACGAGGACACCGGCCGGCTCTCCGACGCGACCACCAGGCGCTACATCGACCACGCGCAGAAGGTTTCCGAGGGTGTTCAGCTGGAGATCCACCGCAACACGTGGCGCTACACCCGGCTGATCGAGCACCAGCGCAAGGTGCTGCTCCAGCACCGCGACGAGCTGTTGACCACCGACCTGCCGGCCACCGAGCTGGCGGCGCTGTGCGCGGAGCGGTGGGAGGAGCTGTTGGAGACGATCGACGAGGACGTGCTCGCCACGGCGGCCCGGCAGATCATGCTGTACCACCTGGACCAGCGCTGGACCGAGCATCTGGCGTTCCTGGCGGACGTACGCGAGACGATCCACCTCCGGGCGCTGGCCAAGGAGACGCCGATCGACGAGTTCCACCGCACGGCGATCCCCGTGTTCCGCAAGATTCCCGACGAGATCGGGGAGCGCTCGGCCGAGACGTTCAAGACGATCGAGGTCACTTCCGATGGGGTGGACCTGGCGTCGGACGGGTTGCGGCGGCCCAGTTCCACGTGGACGTACATGGTCCACGACAACCCCTTCGACACTGATGCGGAGCAGGCGCTGCAGCGGGTGCGGGCAATGATCAAGAACGTGAAGGGTCGCTCACGGCGCTGATCTCCTGCGCCTGACCGCCAGGCCGCCGGCGCCGAGGAGCCCGGCGGCCGCGATCGGAGACACGAACGCGAGCGCGATCACGGCGGCGGCGACCAGTGCGGTGGCGAGAGTGGCCCAGCGGGCGAGGCGGATGGCGTTGGTGGTCCGCTGATCGTCGGAGACTACGTGGGTGATCCAGTGTTGGCGGGTCACCATGACCGCTCCCTCGCTGGTGCACGGAGTTCTCGGCGCAGGAGGGGTGCTCGCACCAGTACCCGGAGCGCGTAGGCGAGCTGAGCCCACCTGCCGCTGCCGGACAGGGCGAGGTCGAACAGCTCCGAGCGGAACAGTTCCTCATACTCCGGTCGTTCGATCGCGGGCAGAATTCGTGCCGTCACTGTCAGCAACCTGTCCGACAGGGTCGACGGGCGGACACTCGGTGCCGGCCGCTCAGAAGACGTCTCGCGATCGAGTTCGCGGTCTTCGCCGAGAACGGTGTAGAGATCATCGCCCATGACCGCGATGTGGGCCTCAACGTCGGAGAGCGAGGAATCGAGGTTTCGAAGGCGGACGCGGTGGCGGCCGTTCTTGACGGGGGCGAAATCGCGGATGAGACGCCGTTCAAGTTCTTCGGCGGCTCCCCTAGCGTCCCGAACAAGGCAAGCAAGGCGGCGGACGCTGTCGATGCTGGCCTGGTCGTCCGATCCGGCGAGATCGAAGGCCTTGCGGACGAGAATGGCCAAGACTTTGGCTAGGTCGATGGTTCCCTGGACCTCGCCGAGGTTGTCGGCGCGGAAGAGATGGCGCGAAATGTCTATCGTGAGCAGGCAAGCTCGGTCGTCGGCGCTGGCGAGTTTGTTCAGGAGACCACCGCCGGGGTTCATCCGACTTCCTCTGCGAGGCCGGGGCGCAGGCGAAGCAGGGCTTGTGCGGATGCCTCGGAGCGGAGCAATGCCGCTTGCACCAGGGCGATGCTGTTGGGGTCCAGGCTGTAGTAGCGCCGCCGGGGTCGGCCCTGCTCCGAGGGGTCCACCTCTTCCCACCTGGAGCGCAGCCAGCCCAACTTTTCCAGGCGGGCGAGGATCGGGTGGATCGTGCCGCTCGGCAGCCCAGCCGCCGCGCAGATTTCCAACCCGTACATCTCGCGGGTCGGGTCTTCCATCAGCTCGCGTAAGACCAGCTGGGTCGGCAGGGTCATCCGTGGTCCGGCCATGCGAGAACTCTACCTAGACCCTAGGTAGAGAACAAGCGTGAGAGTTTTCGACTCACGGGCGGAAACATTGTGCGAGGATGGCGGTATGGCCCAACTTCGCATCGCGCTGGCGCAGGTCAACCCGACCGTCGGGGATCTGGCCGGCAACGCCGACCTGGTCGCCTCGTGGACCGCCGACGCGGCGGCGCAGGGCGCGCATCTCGTCGTCTTTCCCGAGATGGTGCTCACCGGGTATCCCGTCGAGGATCTGGCGCTGCGGGAGTCGTTCGCCGAGGCGTCGAAGGACGCGCTGCGCGCCCTGGCCAAGCGGCTCGACGACGCCGGACACGGGCACGTCGCCGCCTACGTCAGTTACCTCGACCTCGACGAGGTCGGGCCGAGGGACGCGGCCGCCGTGTTGCACGGCGGCGCCGTGGTGGCCACCCAGTTCAAGCACCACCTCCCCAACTACGGGGTGTTCGACGAGCGGCGGTACTTCAAGCCCGGCCAGAGCCTGGACATCGTGCGGATCCACGGCGTGGAAGTGGGCATGGTGATCTGCGAGGACATCTGGCAGGAGGGCGGGCCGATCGCCGCGCTCGGCGAGGCCGGCGTCGACCTGGTGGTGGCGCCGAACGCGTCGCCCTACGAACGCGACAAGGACGACGTCCGGCTACCGCTCGCCGCGCGGCGGGCGGCGGAGGCGGGCGCGCCGCTCGTGTACGTGAACCAGGTGGGCGGCCAGGACGACCTCGTGTTCGACGGCGACTCGATGGTGGTCGACGCGGCCGGGAAGCTGCTGACCAGGGCGCCGCAGTTCGTCGAGCACCTGACGGTCATCGACCTGGACCTGCCCGGCGGAGGGTCGACCAAGGACGGCTTGGTCGGCGAGTTCACCGTTCGGCGCGTGACGCTGCACGACTCGGCGCTGCCGGCCTACGAGCCACTGCCCACGCCCGAGATCGCCGAGCCGCTGCCCGAGCTGGCCGAGATGTGGGCGGCGCTGGTGCTCGGGCTGCGGGACTACGTGCGCAAGAACGGCTTCACCTCGGTGGTACTGGGCCTGTCCGGCGGGATCGACTCGGCCGTGTGTGCCGCGCTGTCGGTGGACGCGCTCGGCGCTTCGAGCGTCCACGGCGTGTCCATGCCGTCCGTGTACTCGTCGGACCACTCACGCTCCGACGCCGCCGACCTGGCCGAACGCACGGGGCTGCACTACCAGGAGCGGCCGATCGCGGACATGGTGGCGGTGTTCGTCGACCAGCTGGGCCTCACCGGTCTGGCCGAGGAGAACGTGCAGGCCCGCTGCCGGGGCGTGACGCTCATGGGGCTGTCGAACCAGCACGGCCACCTGGTGCTCGCGACCGGCAACAAGACCGAGCTGGCGGTCGGCTACTCGACCATCTACGGCGACGCGGTCGGCGGGTTCGCGCCGATCAAGGACGTGCCGAAGACGCTGGTCTGGGAGCTGGCGCGGTGGCGCAACGAGACCGGCCCCGGCTCCCCGATCCCCAACGCCTCGATCACCAAGCCGCCGTCGGCCGAGCTGCGGCCCGGCCAGATGGACTCCGACTCGCTGCCCGACTACGAGCTGCTCGACCGGGTGCTGGACGACTACGTGGAGGGCGACCGCGGCTACGCGGACCTGCTGGCCGCCGGTTTCGAGGCCGAACTGGTGGACAAGGTGCTGCGCATGGTCGACCGGGCGGAGTACAAGCGCCGCCAGTACCCGCCGGGCACGAAGATCTCGTTCAAGGCCTTCGGCCGCGACCGGCGTCTTCCCATGACGAACGCGTGGCGCGAAGGGCTGGCGTAAATCTTTCGAAGCGTGACGTTCACGCCACTTTTGAGTCGGCGCGGTGCGGCGGAACATGTTTGGTATGCGAAACCTCATCCACCGAATCCGCACCGTTCTCGCCGAATTCGCGTACGGCATCGACGCCGGTAACGCCATCCGTCACGGGCTGACCCCGCCGCGATCGCACAGAGGCCGCGCGAATGGGGTCGGTGGATGCCCGTCGTGATCGAGGTGGTTCCTGGCGGTGCCGCGTGTGAAGCTCGTCGCAGGCCCGTGTCTACGGCCGCCGTTGGTGCGACGCTTGGTTGGTAAGCCATCCACAAATACCCGGGGACCCACGCTCGTGGGCTTCGAGGGAAGGACGGTCGACAATGACGTCACACGAACTGGCCGCGCCCTACGGGACCGGTGTCGGATCCACTGCCCAGGCGACGCCGGGCAAGCGGGTCCGCATCCACCACCTGCTGGAGCTCAAGCAGCGCGGCGAGCCGTGGCCCATGCTCACCGCCTACGACATGTACACGGCCGAGCTGTTCGACGAGGCCGGCATCCCGGTCCTGCTGGTCGGCGACTCGGCGTCCAACAACGTCTACGGCTACGAGTCCTCGCTTCCGGTGACGGTCGACGAGCTGATGCCGCTGGTCCGCGGCGTCACCCGGTCGGTCAAGCGAGCGCTGGTGGTCGCCGACCTGCCGTTCGGCTCCTACCAGCTGTCGCCGGAGCAGGCGCTCGCCACGGCCGTGCGGTTCATGAAGGAAGGCCGCGCGCACGCCGTCAAGCTCGAGGGCGGGCGGGCGTTCGCGCCGCACGTCAAGGCCATCACCCAGGCCGGGGTGCCGGTCATGGGTCACATCGGGTTCACCCCGCAGAGCGAGCACAACCTGGGCGGCTACCGGGTCCAGGGCCGCGGCGACGCGGGCGACGACCTGGTGGCGGACGCTCTCGCGCTGCAGGAGGCCGGGGCCTTCTCCGTGGTCATGGAGATGGTGCCGGCCGAGGCCGCCAAGCGGGTCACCCACGAGCTGGAGATCCCGACCATCGGCATCGGCGCCGGTCCCGACTGTGACGCCCAGGTGCTGGTCTGGCAGGACATGATGGGCCTGCGCCGCGGCAAGGCGCCGCGGTTCGTGAAGCGCTACGCCGACATGGCAGGCGTGATGAAGGGCGCGGTCGAGCAGTTCGCGGCCGAGGTCCGGGGCGGCGAGTTCCCGGCTCCGGAGCACGTCTTCCACTGAGTTGTGTGTAAATCCGCCCGCGGCCTTCGGGTCGCGGGCGGATTTTTGTCGAGTATGTCGATCCGCGGCCGGGTCGTTCGACGGGTAGACATCAACCGCTCGACGACGGGGACACACATGAGCACCATCGCCATCAACACCTTCATGACCCTCGACGGCGTGGCGCAGTCGCCCGGCATGCCGGAGGAGGACCCGTCCAACGGGTTCATCCACGGCGGCTGGCAGGCGCCGTTGTTCACCGAGGAGCTGGGCGAGATCATCGGGCCCTGGCACGCGAGCGCCAACGCGTTGCTGCTCGGTCGCCGGACCTACGAGATCCTCGGCGCGTACTGGCCCACTGTGCCGGCCGACCACGAGCACGCGTCGTTCGCGAAGATCCTCAACGATCTGCCGAAGTACGTGGCGTCCACCACGCTCGACACTGTCGGCTGGGGGCCGTCGACCCTGCTCGACGGTGACGTCGCGGCGGCCGTCACCGCACTCAAGGAGAAGGACCTGGGGGAGCTCCTGGTCATCGGCAGCCTCGACTTCGCGCAGACGCTGATCAGGCACAACCTGGTCGACGAGTACCGGCTCGCCGTCTTTCCCGTGGTGCTCGGCACCGGCAAGAAGCTGTTCGGGGGCGGCGCCGTGCCGGCGGGGCTGACGCTCGTGTCGTCACAGACGACCGATGCCGGGGTCTTCGCGGGCGTGTACCGGGCGGCCGGCGCCCCGGTCTACGGGTCGCACGCGTTGTAGGTCAGGTCTCCAGACGGGCCTTCAGCCGGCCGAGCGTGGTGGCGATGTTCGCTCTGTTCGTCCCCGCTCGGTCCGGCTCCCCGGTGATGGCGATGGCGATGGGGACGAACCAGCGCGGCACGCGCAGCCAGCTGCTCTCCGTCACCTCGCAGGCGTCGCCTACCGGGCGCAGGTCGTACTCCCACCGCGAGATCGGCACCCGGAACGGGGTCGACACCTCGTAGGCGAAGCGGCGACCGGGCTCGGCCTCGGTGATCCGGCAGGTGGTGGCCCACCGCCGCCAGCCGTTGCGGTTGCTGCCGCTGAACCGGCGACCGACGGCGGCGGTGGTCACGCCGTCGAGCCAGCGGGCGCTGACGATCTCCGCGCCGAGGGTTGCCATCACCGTCGGGTCGCTGACGAGCTGGTACACCTCAGCCGGGCTCGCGGCTATGGTCACCCGGCCGGTCGCGATGGGGTCGCTCACCCGTCCACCGCACCAGCCACTCGCGCGCCGGTCAAGGGCACGCCAGCGGCGGTTCAGCCCGAATCCACAACTACGTCCGTCCACTTCGGACATACACCGGCGGGCGTACCGGCGGAGTAGTCCCCGGCGGGACGCGGGATCCCTGCCGCACGACCACCATTGCGGGCACAACCCCACCGAGAAAGGGATCCCGCGATGAGACGACGCGTCACGGTGGCGGCGGTCGCGATGCTGCTGACCGCCGGCCTCGCCACACCCGCCGCCGCCGAGCCAGGGGTCGTGCCCTGGATCGAGCGCAACGCCGAGCGACTCGACACCATCGACCCCACCGCCCCACCGGACGACCTGGCGCCGCTGCGACGTTCGGTCGGTAACGCCTCGATCGTGGCGCTCGGCGAGCCGGCCCACGAGGTGGCCGAGGTGACCACCCTCAAGCACCGCGCGCTGCGCTACCTGGTGGAGCGCATGGGTTTCCGGTCCATCGCCTTCGAGGACGACTGGACGCTCGGGCTGGAGATCAACGAATACCTCCGCAGCGGCCGGGGTGACCTCGACGAGATTCTGAGCCGCACGGGTGGCGGCTGGGCCACGCGTGAGGTGGCGGACATGCTGAACTGGGTGCGCGACTTCAACGCGAGTCGTCCCGCCTACGACCAGGTCCAGTTCGTCGGCGTCGAGTACTACACGACCTGGCTGCCGGCCTACGAGATCGTCGACGCGTATGTCGCCGAGGTCGCTCCGGAGCGGCTGGCGGAGCTGCGGACGCACACCAAGCCGCTGACGCCGACCCTCGACACCGCGTTCGGCCACGCCCAGTGGTACATCTTCGACGTCGCCGACAAGCAGCCTTATGTCGACAACGCCCGCGCGGCCTACGACCTGGTCGCGCAGGTGGCCGAGGAGAACTCGCAGGCGCTGCACGCCGCCAGGCAGATCCGGAACTTCTACGAGCACTTCGCCCTCCCCTGGCCGGAGATCCCGGCCTTCCGGGACGCGAACGCGGCGGAGAACGTGCGCTGGTGGCGCGAGACCGGCCACCGCAAGATCGTCTACTGGGCGGCGAGCCCGCACACGGCGGTCGCGCCGGAGCTGCGCATCACCGCGCCGCCCGAGCCGGACACGGTCTTCGCGAGTGCCGGGTCCCACCTGGACCGCTGGTACGGCACGGACTACCGGTCGATCGGGTTCACGTTCGACCACGGCACGCTGACCGGCGAGTCGATCACCGTGCCGCCGCCGGCGCCGGACTGGTTCGAGCACCCGCTCGGCCAGGCCGGCCACGACCAGTTCCTGCTGGACCTCCGCGGGCACGCCCCCGGGCCGGTGCGTGACTGGCTGCGGGGCCCGGCGAAGACACGCGGCTTCGTGGAACACGACCCGTACGAGTCGTACATGTCCGGCGGGACGCTCGCCCAGTGGTTCGACGTGATCATCCACCGCCAGACGGTCACGGCGGCGGCACCGCTCTAATCGCGGCCGTGGGGCTCGGACCAGCCGGACAGGTCCGGGCCTTTCGGCACGATCAGCGTCGGGTTGATGGCGCCGTGCGTGGCGTAGTAGTGCCGCTTGATGTGGTCGAAGTCGACCGTCTCGCCGATGCCCGGCGTCTGGAAGACGTCCCGCGCGTAGGCCCACAGCACCGGCATCTCGGTGAGCTTGTGCCGGTTGCACTTGAAGTGCCCGTGGTAGACGGCGTCGAAGCGGACGAGCGTGGTGAACAGGCGGATGTCGACCTCCGTGAGCTGGTCGCCCACCAGGTAGCGCTGGTTTTCCAGACGAGCCGAGAGCCGGTCCAACTCGCCGAACAGCGCGTCGAACGCCTCCTCGTACGGCTCCTGCGTGCCGGCGAACCCGCACTTGTACACGCCGTTGTTGACGTTGTGGAAGATCGGCTCGATGAGCGCGTCGATCTCCGCGCGCTTGTCCTCCGGGTACAGGTCGGGGGCGCCCGGGCGGTGGAACCCGCGCCATTCGGTCGACAGGTCGAGGGTGATCTGCGGGTAGTCGTTGGTGACGACCTTGCCGGTCACGGTGTCGACGATCGACGGCACGGTGAACCGGCCGGCGAACTCGGGGTCGGACGCCAGGTATGCCTCGGACAGGTACTCGATGCCGAGCACGGGGTCGCGGTTGTCGTCGTCGAGCGTGAACCGCCAGCCACGGTCGTCGCGGATCGGGTCCACCACGGCCAGGGAGATCGCGTTCTCCAGGCCGAGCAGCCCGCGCACGATCACCGCGCGGTGCGCCCACGGGCACGCGAGGCTCACGACCAGCCGGTACCGGGCTGGCTCGGCGCGCCAGCCCGACGACCCGTCGGCCGTGATCCGGTCGGTGAAACGGTTCGTCTGTCGCACGAACTCGCCCCGCTTGGACGTTTCCTTGCCAAATTGCACGGTCGCCATACCTCGAGGCTATTCATCGCGGACACTCTTCGCATGCGCTTCCTCTACCCGCCGCTGGAATCACACGACCACGGCATGCTCGACGTAGGCGACGGGCACCGGATCTACTGGGAGGTCAGTGGAAACCCGTCCGGGAAGCCGGCGGTCGTGCTGCACGGCGGGCCGGGCAGCGGCTCGGTGGCGGCGCAGCGGCGGCTGTTCGACCCGGCCGTCTACCGGATCGTCCTGTTCGACCAGCGCGGTTGCGGGCGCAGCACTCCGCACGTGTCGGACCCGGCGACCGACCTCTCGACCAACACCACCTGGCACCTGGTGGCCGACATCGAACGGCTGCGCTCGTTCCTGGGGATCGACCGCTGGCAGGTGCTCGGCGGCTCGTGGGGCGCGACGCTCGCCATGGCCTACGCGCAGCGGCATCCGGAGCGGGTCACGGAGATCGTGCTGCGTGGCGTGTTCCTGCTCCGCCAGGTGGAGCTGGACTGGATCTACGGCGGCGGCGCCGGGATGCTCTTTCCCGAGGCGTGGGCGGAGTTCGTGTCGATGGTGCCGCCGGACGAGCGCCACGACCTGATGGGCGCGTACCGGCGGCTGGTGGAGGGCCCTTCCCGGGATCGGGCCGCTGCCGCGTGGAGCAACTGGGAGGGCGCGGCCGTGTCGCTCGTGCCGAACCCTGGCTTGGTGGCGTCCTACGCCAGCCCTGAGTTCGCGCTGCCGTTCGCGCGGATCGCGCTGCACTACTTCTGCAACGGCGGCTGGCTGGAGGAGGGCCAGCTGATCCGCGACGCCGGCAAGTTGGCCGGCGTCCCCGGCCGGATCGTGCAGGGCCGCTACGACATCGTGTGCCCGCCGACCACGGCGTGGGAACTGCACCAGGCGTGGCCGGGTTCGCAGCTGACCATCGCCCCGCGAGCCGGCCACGCGGTGTCCGACCCGGGCATCCTGGACGGCCTCATCGACGCTACGGACGAGTTTCGCTGAGCACCGCACGATGACCACTCCGGTCGCGCATGATGACCGGTCCCGTACGCCATGATGACCAGTGGCGTGGTGATGGTGACCGCCGTGCCGGCCATGGCCGACGGCAGTGGTCATCATGCGCGACCGGAACGGTCATCATGACCGACGGGACTGGTCATCATGCGGGGTTGAGCGCTGCCGTCAGTGCCGCGTGTGCCTCCACCAGCGACGGGCCGCACCAGGTGAGGTGTCGGCCCGACACCAGGGTGTACCGGGTGCCTGGGAAGGACTCCGGGCCGTCGTCGGCCGTGAACTCGTACGGTTCGTCCGGGAGGATGACCAGGTCGGCGGCCTTCTCCTGGAGTTCGGACAGCGGTGGGCGCGGGTAGCGGTCCTCGTGGGTGGCGTACGCGTTCTCGATGCCCAGGCGCAGCAGGACGTCGCCCGCGAAGGTGTCCCTGCCCAGTACCACCCAGGGGCGGCGCCAGACGGGGATGACGGCCGTCGCGCGGACCGGTGGGATCTCGCGCCACAGGTTCTCGGATTCCACCAGCCACCGGGGTTCCGGCAGGGACAGGCCCTGGGTCAGCAGGCGGCGGACCGAGCCGAGGCCCTCCGGGACCGTGGCGGCCGCCGACGTCACCCACACGGGAATGCCGTCCGCGCGGATGCGGGCCACGTCCTCCTGGCGGTTCTCCTCGGCGTTGGCCACCACCAGGTCCGGGCGCAGCGCCAGCACGGCGTCCACGTTCGGGTACTTGGATCCACCGACGCGGGGAACGTCGAGCGAGGCCGGGTGCGTGCAGTAGTCGGTCGCGCCGGTCACGAGACCCGGGCGGCTGGCCTCGATGGCGTCGGTCAGGGACGGGACCAGGCTGACCACCGTGTGTGGCGGCGCGGACAGCGGGACCGGTTCGCCCAGGTCGTCGGCGATCATCCGGCCAGCTCCGCCAGCACGTCCGCGTGACAGCCCTCCGGCGCGCACCAGCAGCCGAGTGCCCGGCCGGTCAGCTCGCCTGATCGCAGCCGCTCCAGCAGCGACGCCCTGCCGAGCACCCAGTCGCGGTAGCGGCTGACCATCTGGTCACGGTCGGCCCGCAGGCCGATGAACGGGTTGGCGAAGTCGGACTTCGGCCACGCGTGCCTGGTGCCCGCGTGACCCACGTACGTGAGCAGGCCCTCCGCCACCAGCCACGGCACGAGCCGCCGGTGCGGGCCGCCCTTGCGGACGTTCACCACGATCGTCTCGCCGTCCAGGACCGCGTCGGCCAGCTCCTGCTCGGCCGCCGACCACTTCTCCGCTCCCGGAGGCAGGGCGTGCATCAGACGTCGGTGACCCGCACCCCGGCGTGTGCCTTGTAGCGCCGGTTGATGGCGATCAGGTTGGCCGTGAGCGCCTCGACCTGGTGGGCGTTGCGCAGCCGGCCGCCGTAGATCCCGCGCATGCCGGGGACGGCGTCGGCCAGCGCGCGGACCAGGTCGGTCGCGTCGCGGTCGTCGCCGAGGACCAGCACATCGGTCGCCATCTCGGTGATCGACAGGTCGGCCAGGTGCACGGCCGACACGTGGTGGAAGGCGGCCGTGACCCGCGACTCGGGCAGCAGCTTCTCCGCCTGCCGGGCCGCGCTGCCCTCCTCGACCGGCAGCGCGAACGGGCCCTGCTTGTCGAAGCCGAGCGGGTTCACGCAGTCGATCACGATCTTGCCGACCAGCTGGTCGCGCAGGGCGTCGAGCAGCTGGCCGTGGCCCTCCCAGGGCACGGCCACGAGCACGACGTCGGCCGTGGCCGCGCAGCCCGCGTTGTCCTGCCCGGTCACCAGGTCGGTGCCCGACTGCTGGTTCAGCTCGGCGGCCGCGGCCTCGGCGCGCTCGGCGTTCCGCGAGCCGATCACCACCCGGATGCCGCCGAGCGCCCAGCGCAGGGCCAGGCCCTTGCCCTGCGGCCCGGTGCCGCCAAGCACGCCCACCGTCAGCTGTGTCACGTCGGTCAAGAAGTCCTCCGTAGAAGTCCCAGCAGTCCCGCTCAGATTACTTCGAACGTCACCTTGCGCAGGTCGGCGTCCGCGCTCAGCAGACGGACGCGGACCGTTTCGCCTTCCGGGAGATTCTGGCCAACGCACTTGGCGATGACCGGCGGATCGGTGAGGAACACCTCCGCCGTGTTGTTCTCCGCACGAAGGACGATCGTGTCGAACTCGTGGCCGATCCGGTTGCCGAGGACCCACGCCTCGACCTGGTCCAGGCAAGCCTTGTCGACCTTGTTGGCCAGGGTGTCCGAGCCGGTCATGAGGTCCGGCAGCTCCGGTAACGCGGCGCGGACCCACTCGGGCACCGGCTCCCCGGCCGACAGTGCCAGGCACGACTCGGTGGCGAACCGGTCGACCAGCCGGCGCAGCGGCGCCGTGACATGCGCGTACGGCGCGGCGATGCCGGCATGGGTGGACAGCTCCGGGCTCTGGCCGTCGAACACCGTGTAGCCGGCACCGCGCAGCAGCCGGGTGGCGTCCATGTACAGCGCGAGGGCCTCCGGGCGATCGGGGTCGAGGCGGTTCAGCAGCTCGGCCGCGTCCATGGACTTCGGCCAGGCGATGCCGAGGGAGCGGGCCGAGCGGCGCAGCCACTTCACCGCACCGTTCTCCGGGTCGGGCAGGGTGCGCAGCACGCCGACGCCCGCGTCGAGCATCAGCCGCGCGGCGGCCATGCCCGTGAGCAACGAGATCTCCGCGTTCCACGCGTCGACCTCCGTGCGGGGGCGCAGTACCAACTGCCAGCCGCCGCCCGCGTCGGCCTCGACCTCCTGGTCCGGCAGTTGCAGTTCCACGGCGCCGCGGGCCACCGCGTGTTCGCGACGCAGCCGCCCGAACGCGGGCAGCTCGGCGATCGACGGGTGGAGCGTGCCGGCCGTGAGCGCTGCCTGGACGGTGTCGTAGTCGAACCGGGCGACCGAGCGGACCAGCGCGCGGCGCACCCGCGCCTCGGTCAGCTCGCCGTCGGCGTCGCAGTCGAGGGTCCACAGGGCGGCCGGGCTGACCTGGTCGGGCAGCAGGCTCGCGGCCCCCTCGGACAGCACGGTCGGGTGCAGCGGCACGTTGCCGTCGGGCAGGTACAGGGTCTGGCCGCGTCGGCGCACCTCGGTGTCGAGCGCGCCGCCGGGCGTGATGAACGCGCCGAGGTCGGCGATCGCGTAGTACACGCGGAAGCCTTGTGCGCGTCGCTCGACCAACATCGCCTGGTCGAGGTCCTTGGCATCGGGCGGATCGATGGTCACGAGCGGCAGGTCGGTCGCGTCGTCGCGGCCGGCGCCGGCGCGGGCGCGGGCGCCGAAGTCCGACACCGCCCGCTCCGCCTCGGCGAGGACGGCCGCGGGGAACTGGGCGGGCAGCGCGAACTCGTGGCGGATCCGCGCGAAACTCATTCCCGCACCGCCGGTCCTGACCATCATCGCGCCCATCCGCGCACCTTAGCCGGGTCGGCCGACAGTCAGGGAGGTGCGACCGGAATCGAACTTTCAACGGTAGAAAGTACCCATGATCAGCATCGGCAAGCTCGCCCCGGCGGACCGCCCCGCCTGGGAAATACTGTTCGGCGGCTACAACTCCTTCTACGAGCGCACCCTCCCGCCCGAGCTGTACGACCGCGCCTGGACCGCGTTCCAGGAGGACACCCGGATGCACGCTCTCGGCGCACGCCTGGACGGCAGGCTGGTCGGCATCGCGCACTTCCTCGTGCACGCCAGCACCACTTCGCCGGACGTCTGCTACCTGCAGGACCTGTTCACCGCGCCGGACGTTCGCGGGAAGGGCGTGGCCAGGGCGCTGATCGCGGAAGTCACCGAGTGGGCCCGCGCCCGGGAGTGCTCTCGGGTCTACTGGTCGACCCACGAGACCAACGCCACCGCGCGCCGGCTCTACGACCAGGTGGCGGTGAACCGGGGCTTCATCCTCTACCAGATCACGCTTTAGCCGGTCCGCTCCCGACCGGAACGGTCACCATGCCCGACCGGAACGGTCATCATGGGCGACCGGAACGGTCATCATGCGTTCCACTTCTTGTCCTCGGCGTCCCAGGCCTCGGTGCGTTTGCGGGCGATCTCCAACGCCTGCGACGCCGTCTCCCGGTCCGGGTACGGGCCGAGCCGATCGACCGCACGGCAGACGGCACCATGCTCGACGGTGCCGTGCTTGGTGCAGTAATACCAACCAGGATCCGTGTTGTTGTCGGCCATGAACCGAGCATGTCACCTCACGCGGGCGCCGACCACTGTTGCGCGCCCTGCACGGGAAAGCCCCGCGGCGGGGTGTCCTGGTTGGCGTTCATGTGCAGCGACGGGATCGGGTCGAGGCAGGACACCAGCACCTCGGTGTTGTCCGGGTCGTCGATCCGCTTGCCGTTGCGCTCCCGGTACACGAGCTCCCCGTCCGCGTCGATCTCGACGATGCGCCCCACCTCGGCCAGCTGATCCTCGTCGAGGTTGACCAACCGCTCCCGGCGCGACGGCACCACCCTGTACTCGGGCCACCCCAGGTGACCGAACGTCTGGTGGAACTCCGCCAGGATCTGGGTCATCGCCTGCTGCCACGGCAGCGGCATGGCCTCGACGAGCGACGCCGGCAGCACCACGTACCCGTCGGACACCCCCGGGTGCGGACTGGACAGGTAGTCGCGCATCGGCGTACTCGACGCCGGCGGCCCGAGATGCGGCTGAATCGGCTCGGGCGTAAACATGGTCATCGGCCACCCCTTTTGTCTAAAATCAACACCGCTAGACGCCCGGCCGAACGGCCTGGGGCATCAAACCCTTCTCAGTGAAACGGACCGGCCTGATGTGCACGGGCACCCCGGTCTGCTGTGCTTCCACGATCCTGCCGTCCCCCAGGTACATCGCAACGTGGTGGATGGTGATCTCGTTGCTCGTGTCGTTGGCCCAGAACAGCAGGTCACCGGGCTGCGCCTGCTCCTTCGGGAGCATGGCGCCGGCCCGGAACTGCTGGCGAGAAACCCTCGGGAGAGTGATTCCCACGGACCGGTAGGCCTGCAACATCAGGCTCGAACAGTCGAACGAGTTCTGGTGGGTGGTCGCCGCCCCCCACTGGTACGGCTTGCCCTGCTGGGCCAGCGCCCACTGGATCGCCTGGCCGGCCGCCTCGGTCGGCGCCGGCAGCAGCTGGCCCGTACCCGTGCCGCAGCCGGTGGGGTCGGGCACCAGGCCGACGTTGCCGATCAGGTGCGCGGCCATCGGCTCCCAGCGGTGGTACCGCTCGGGGAACGCGGAGCGCTCGACGTCCTGCGCGGACTCCCCCGGCCGCTGGTGTTCCCAGTCGGGCACGGCCTCCAGCACGTCGTAGAACTTGTTGATGGCGTAGGTGGGATCGGTGACCTCCGCGGGCGTGCCCCAGCCCATGGACGGGCGCATCTGGAAGATGCCGAGCGAGTCCCGGTCGCCGTAGTCGAGGCTGCGCAGCCCCGACTCGGTCATGCCGGCCTGGATGGCCACCTGCCAGGCCAGCGGCGGCAGGTTCCGCTCCTTGCCGATCTGGATGATCTTCGCGACCGTTGAGCGCGCCTCCTCCGACAGGTTGGCCGCGTCCTCCTCGCCGTTACCGCCCTGGCCACTGGTGATCGGGCCGAGCGTGGCGTTGCACGACACCATGGAGACCTGCGCGGCCTCAGCCTTGCGCTCCTCTTCGAGCACGGTGGAGACCGCGCTCGTACCGATCACCGCGACGGTGACGATCGCCACCAGACCACCGACCACCAGCGCCGATTTCATGGCTCACTCCGCCGGCTCGTAGAACGCGACCCGCCAGCCCGCTGGCGTCTCGATGACCGTGATGGCCAGTCGGCCCGCGTCGGTGGGCACCGTGGCCTCCAGCGAGCTGGTGTAGGACGCCGTGGTCACGGGCGGCCCGGTGACCTTCGTGGCGTCGATGTTCCCCGGCTCGACCGTGGCCATCTCCGTGAGGAACTCCTCGGTGGTGAGCGCGCGCAGCGGCTCCAGCCACTCCTCGGCCGTGATGCCGGGCGGGTGGTTCACCCAGTTCCTGGCCCACGTGTCCACCACGTCGAGCGCCTCGGGGTCGGCGTCCGCCGAGGTGGGGGTCTGCGTGACCGACGGGAGCCTGGTGGGCAGGTCCTCGGTGCCCGAGCCGGTGGCCGGCGGTTCGGGCAGTTGCGGCGCGGTCGTCGGCGCGACGGACGAGGACGACGTGCCACCGGCCGCCGTGTTCGCCGCACCGGGATTCTCGTCGGTACCGGTCACCTGCGGGACGATGATGCCGACGGCCAGCACCACGATCGCGACCACCACGAGAACGGCGATCAGATGGTTGGGCGAGCGCATGGGCCAGCCCCACAGCCGCCGGTATACCGCGGCGCGGCCACGGTTGGTCCTGATCGGCATGTCATCTCACCACCGCGTCGGTCTCGCGGGGACCGTCACGCAGCGGCATCCGCCGCGGCGCCGGTTCCCGCACCTCCAGGCCACGAGACGGTCGGTAGACCACATGCACGGGCCGGCCGGCCACCATCTCCACGTCGGCCGGGCGCGGCGTCTGCCGGGGGCCGGGCGTCACGGGCGCCGACTCGAACCGGGCGGACTCACCGCGCCGGTTGGGCACCTGCGACGGCACGACCACCGCGTCCTCGCCCCAGTCCCAGCCCCGGTCGCTCACCGGGGCCGTGTCGACCAGCCTGCTGGTCCGTTCGTTGAGCAGCGCACCGGTCGGTCCGACGCGGCCGCCCGGTCCGGCCGGCAGCAGCGCCGGGTCGCCGTCCGCGCGGCGGCCGGCGGCGGCCGCGAGCGCGGGGACTCCCCCGGGTCCGACCGCGCGGCGGGTGTCCAGCCGCTCGGCCCTGGCGGTGACCGGTCCCGTGGCTTCTGGCCGGGGGCGGCGCCCACGGCCGGCGGCCACCGTGTCCTCGGCCGTCTCCGTGTCGCGCAGCTGGTCCCAGAACTCGTCCTGCGGGCCGCGGTCCTCGCCCTTGCGGCGGCGGAACTTCGAGAACAGCCCGCCGCTGGGCATGCTGGCGCCCGTGGCGTTCACCGACAGCTCCACCATCTGCCACATCCGCTTCAGCGGCCGGCCGACCAGCAGGAAGACCAGCGTGACGATGCCGGCGAGCAGCATCTGGGTGAGCATCGAGAGGTTCACGTCCTGGCCGAAGATCATCTCCAGGAACCGGAAGTGGATGCCGGCCAGCACGGCCAGGATCAGCAGGTTCAGGACCACCGCACCCACCGCGCGACCCACCTTGCGCAACACGTCGTGGTGAATCAGCGCCACCAGGCCGATCACGGGTGCGGCGAGGGTGAAGATGCGGAGCAATGCCTGCGCCAGCAGGACCGCGAGCTTCGCCAGGAACTGGAAGAACGAGTACACGATGCCCTGGAACATCGACAGGAAGCCCGCGCCCGCGCGGCTGCCGTCGCGACCGGTGAAGTAACCCTGCGCCGGGCCGAGGTCGTTGTAGATGGCCTGGTACTCGGCGCGTTTCGCCGCCTCCGCCTCGTTGCTGCCGTCCTGGAGAGTGGGCAGGTCCTCCCATTTCCACGACTGGGCGGCCAGCAGCGCGCGGCCGTACTCCTTGGCCTTCGGGTCGTCCGGGGCGCCGAACTCGCCGCGCAGCCAGTTCTCGTAGACCACCCTCGTGTGCAGCTCGGAGGGCAGGACATGGCGCTGCACGCGGTCGTCCGTCGGCACCTGGAAGCCGTTCTGGATGCCGGTGGTCGTCTCGATGATGAACCGGTCGATGGCCGCGTAGTTGCTCACGATGACCAGCGACGAGGCCGCCAGCCACATGCCGGCCAGCGCGAACAGCGCCCGTTTGCTGACCGAGGCGAGGTCACCGCGCCAGATCTGGCGGAACAGCAGCACGGCGAGCACCAGCATGGCCACGCTGAACAGCTGGCCGAAGATGTTGTCGAAGATCGAGCTGGCCGCCTGGCTGATCTGGTTGGTCAGCCCGCCGAGCAGGCCGCCGTCGTCCTTCGCCGTGTACAGCGTGTAGTGCAGCGAGTTGGTGGCGCCGACGATGTTCTTGCCGATGTTGAACAGCTCGTTGCCGAGCCAGGTGTCGATCGTGGTGTTCGGGCTGGTGATCGACAGCGCCTGCTGGCAGTTCGGGTCGTAGGTGTGCCAGACCATGCCCGAGTACCCGTGGTCGAGGTACGGACTGTTCGGGTACTTGGTGTAGTCCGGGTAGTCCGGGTCGTGGTACGGGCTGTTCGGATCGTTGACATCGCTGGTGTACGGCCCGCCCATGAGCCCGTGGGTGTCCGACGGGTCGATGGCGCCGACCATCCCCGCGCCCGGCCGTTCCGGGTACGGGGAGCAACTGGTGTCGGTCTGCTGAGCGGCGGCCGGCGAGCCGACGACTGCCTGGAGACCGATGATCGCGATCACGGCGACGAGCGCGCCGAGCCGGCCCCGGCGACGAGCGCCGGGAAGCGTCAGCGGGGCATTGCGTCTTGCCCGCCGCCGCGCCCAGATCAGCACGGCGGCGACCACCACCAGGATCGTCAGCGTCATGCGGCGTCGACCCGTCCGCGCGGTTTCTTACTCGCGCCGTTGCCGCCTCCGCCCGAGCCGTCCCCGTTCGGTCCAGGTGAATCGGGGTGGTCCCCTGGGTGGTTCTCAGCGTGGGCTTCGTCGTCCGTGAGGCCCAGCTCGTAGTCGGCGGCGATCTCGAACTCGTCGTGCTCGTCCACGCCGGTCTCGGCAGTGACGTCGGCAGGGTTCTCCACGCTGCCGTCGGTCGGCGGTTCGGTCTCCTCGTCCGGGATGTAGGGGGCGTGCTGTTCGGCGGCCATCACCGCACCCGGGCCTGGATCGCGCATGGCGTCCGGCGTGGTGTCCATGGCCGTGCGGACGTGGTCCATGTGCGGCCCGGACAGGTCGATCCGGATCCGCTCGACGCCGCCGGCGCCATCACCGAAGATGAACTGGCGCGGCGAGGTGTCCCTGGTGACGTCGCGGTGTGAGCCGGGACGGCGGCCGAGGCTCGCGATCACCTGCTCGTAGCCGGCGCCGATCGGCACCTTCAGCAGCCGCAGCGCGTCGGCCTGCGCCGAGTCGTCGTCCAGCCGTCCCACGAACACCGAGTCCAGCAGCGTGACGAAGCCCTGGATGCGCAGGAAGTCCGCGGGGATCTGGGACGACAGCATCACGCGGACGTTCCACTTGCGGGAGTCACGGGCGAACCGGTTCATCAGGACCCGGCCGGTCGGCACCTCCGACAGGAAGAACGCCTCATCGATCCAGACGCCCTTGCGGAGGTCCTTCGGCCGCTCGTAGATCGATCGCTGGGTGAGCCAGGCGGCCAGGTTGAGCATCTCGACGCCGAGCGCCTCGGCGTCGGTCCAGTGCTCGCGGCCCACGCCGTCCTTCGGCAGGGTCAGCCCGGCCATCGTAAGCACGGTCAACCGGTCATCTCGTGCCTCGTCGTACGGGTCCGCGTCTTCCTCGGGGATGAGCAGCTGCATCCGCTCGCGCATCTCGTCGAGGAAGTCGGCCACCACGACCGCGTGCTCGTGGTGCTCGCTCGCGTCGCGGCGCAGCGCCTCGAACACCACGCTCGGGTCGGCGTCCTGCCGGCCGCCGACCACCCGCACGGCCCGCAGCAGCACGATCCTGGTCTGCGGCATGCGGGCGATGTCGTAGGGCAGCAGGCCGGTCAGCACGTCGAGCACCAGGCGCCGCCTGGTAGCCGCGGCCAGGGCCTTCTCCCGCCGCCAGGCCCGCTCGGGGTCGTCCTCGTCCATGAAGTGCTCGTAGAGCGGCTCGGCCACCACCCGGTACGGGTTGAGGATGCCGGGCTGGGCGTTCAGCAGGTTGATCGGCCGCGCGTAGGGCCGCAGCTCCGGCAGGTCGCACAGCTTCGACAGCGGGCCGGACGGGTCGAGGATCGTCCAGTGCGCGCCGGCCCGCAGCGTCTTGTAGACCACGCCACCGCCGAGGAACGAGTTGTGCGTCGGAACGCACGCCTCACCGGCGAGGTACATGTGGTCGGGGTTGTCCACCTGGACGCACCGCACTGGAACGGAATCCACCGGCACGACGGCGGTGATGTAGCGATAACGGTTCGTATCCCGGTTGCTCGGATTGAGCCGCGCCAGCTTCCGGGAGAGCCGGAACACCTTGTCCGAGGTGGTGAACGAGACGATGTACGCGATCGACGTGTGCGGATGCCGCCCTGGCACCGGCTTCGTGCGCAACCGAGCCTGGTAGCCAAGACTCAACACCAGTTCGCGGAAGCCACGGGCAAGTCGTTCGTTCGTCACGGAGAACTCAATGCCACCCGTCGGCTTGCAGTATCCGTCCGTGTCGAGCAAACCGGCGAGCAGCGCACGACGCTGCTCCTCGGAGGCTCGCAGGTAGCCGGCAGGGATGTGCTTGTCGCTCAGCACACCCAACTGCCGCAGCCGCTTCTGTAGCGTGCCCGGCAGGCTGTAACTCCGCTGCGACGGCAGATACCTGCATTCCTGACCGGTTGCCTCGATCTCGTCGACGATCTCTCGATCGAAGACCGTGATGGCGGCTCGGCAGGACGTCCCGTCGCCGAGCCACGCTCCCAACAGATACGGATCGATGAGCAGATCGGCATCCGGAAGATCGAACGGCGACGTGACGGCAACCGCGTGGTTGTTCTGGCGGCCGGACCTGAGGGACTCAGCGATCTCGGCGGTCGTGTGAACCGTGGGACGCTGATTGGCCTCAAGCGAGGTTACACCGCGGCGCCAATGGCCGCGAACGAAGCGCGAGTAGTAGAACGCGCCGTCACTACGTGCGGCTGGCGTGCGTCGGTAGGTCCACCTGGTCGTTGGCTGACCACAACCACATGCGCAGCGGCCGGGCGGCGGCACCGGGCTAGGCACAGTTGCGTCCGCCCGATGGATTCGCTCTTCGAGGCGATTCTGCGCCTTCCAGTCCTTCCTCGTCCGGGTCAACCACTGATGTTGCGCATCCGCGCGAATCACCGACCCGTCCGAGAACGTCACGTCGTAGCACGGACGATCGAGCAGGACGTCAGTCGCCGCGATCACACGGGTCGGCTTACCGTCCATCCCCAGCAGGTGGTCGCCGACCTTGACCTCGCCCATAGTGGTCCAACCGGTCGGCGTGGGCAGCGGAGTGTCCAGAGCGAGCGCCTTGCCGCCACCGAGGCCGGCGACCATGGCCGTCAGGCCGGAACCGTCGCGGATCTCCTGGGCCATCCACGGGTCCCAGGCGACCGGCCGGCGGGTGGCCGTGCAGGTCTCGCCGAGCAGGATGCCGCGCCGGTCGCCCACCTCGGCGGTCGCGGTCGGCACCGAGGCGGCCGCCCAGACGACCGACCCGCGCCGCATGTACGCGCCCGACGCGAGCGGCTCGCCGGGGATGAACTCCCTGGCCAGCGAGTACTGCGCCTCCGGGTGCTCGATCGCCACCTTCGGCTTGTACAGCTCGAGCAGCTGCTGGGCCAGGCGCAACGCGTCGCGCTCGGTCGGCCCGGACACGGCCAGGCGCCACCAGGAGCGGACCCGCGTGGCGAGCGCTGTGAAGCCCGACGTCATCTCGTCGTCGATCTCCAACACCCGCGAGGCCTGCCTGGCCAGCGACTGCGGCGGCTCCAGCTCGTGCTCGTCGGTGTAGTGCCGGACCTGCGAGCGGACCTTGTTCATCTGCCGCTGCAGCTCGCCCGAGACCTCTTCCGGCCGGCGGACGTAGATCCGCGCCGACCACTCGACGGACGCGGCCAGCCGGTCGGAGTGCTGCACCCACGGGTCGTCGATCTCGGGGATCTGCAGGCCGTGCATCTGGCCGACCGTCAGCACCGCCACGTGCCGGGTGGTGCCGGCGTTGGAGCCGGTGCGGCCGCGGACGGTGACGGTCGGCGAGTACGGCTCCTGGTGGAAGTCGGCGGCGTCGGTGAACGACGCCAGGTCCTCCGGCTCCCACGCGGCCCCCGGCACGGCCGGCAGGTTGCGCGGCGCCGGCAGCCCGAGCGAGCACGACCGGTGCATCAGCCAGGCCATCTCCTCGGACGTCACCGGCCGGCCCTCGAGCCCGGCGGAGGAGATCACCTGGTCGAGGTGCTCCACCTCGGAGTCGATGGCCAGCAGCTCGGCGTCGACGGCCGCCGGGAAGATCTTGCGCAGCAGCGGGGCGGCCCGCTCGACCGCCCGGTCGACCATGTTGCGGGTCTGGACCTGGACGCCGAGGTAGACCTCCTTCTCGGCCATCGAGCGGCCCATCAGCTGCTGCTGCTCGCCGATCAGGTAGTCGTCGAACGACAGCGCACCCGGGGCGTCGGGCAGCCGGTTCACGGCGTTGTGCACGTGCGCCTCGGCCCACATCCGGATCGGGTACGGCCGGGTGGTCACCCGCAGGTGCATCCACCGGCCGTGTAACTCGGCGTACTGGCCGGCGATCGCGGCGATGAGGTCCTGGCGTTGCGAGTCGGACCGGAACGACCAGCGCTGGGGCGCGAGCCGGTACCAGGCGAACACGTCGTGGCCGTTGCGAAGCAGATGTCCGTCGATGCTCCGCGCGGCGATCGACGGGGTGTACGTGGGAATGGACTGTTCTCCTGGCAGACGTCGGTTGCGCTTGGGATCCCGGCCGGGCGCGACGGCCGGGCGATACTGCGGAGCCGCGGGTTCGGGCTCCTGGCGCGCCCGCACCGGCTGAGTGGGCCGTTCGGGCGGCAGCGCCGGTCGTGTCGGCGGCTCGTGATCGGGGGCGGCGTGGCGGCCGCGATTCGACGCGTTCGACCGGTTCGGCTGTGGCGGCCCGCCGAGCACGGGCCCGCCATTGCCGGCGGGAAACGCCGTGGGCGCGTCAGCCGCGCGTTTGCGTCGGCGTGCGAACACCGCCCACCTCCCTGCGTCGTGCGGCGGGTCCGGTGGCCTTCCGGCCGGCCGGGCCGCGCCGGTCCTTCCGCCGTTCCCTCCGTGTTGGACGGCGTTGGGGCAGGGTTGCGTTGACCCTGACTCGCGTCGCGCTGACCGCGCCGCCCTGACCAGCGGTCGCCTCGCGCGGTGCGGTCAGCTCGCGGGCCCACATGGCGGCCACCGCGCCGAGCGGTCGTTCGTGGCTGATCTTCGAGCAGATGATCCTGGTGATCACGATGGTGAAGACGATGCCCCACGCGATCGACCAGAACAGCGAGACCCCTAACCGCCGTTCGATGGTGAGGACCACCAGGAAGACGACAACGCCGACGCCCCACGCCACGTAGCGAGCCCGCCACGGCATGGTGGCCTTCGGCGGTCCGAGCCACACCGCGTCGACGCGGTACACCTCGTCGTCAGTACGAATGCGCACGCGATTTCCCTCTGTGTGCTCAGCCGGTGAACAAACCGGCGATCCACGTCCCGATGTTCTGTCCCGCGTTCGTGGTCACCGCCAACCCGATGATCGCGAGGGCGACGATGACCCCGCCGAGTCGTCGCATGACGCCGGCGTTGTCGCCCTTGCCGCCGCCGAGCCAGAGCAGCAGGAGTGCGACCACCAGCAGCAGGAGCGGAATGAGGTTGTTGAGGATCCAGTCGCGCACCCCACTGGTGCCCAGTCCGGTTTCTTGGGCGAGCTCGAGCGTGGTCATGGCGGTCATGTCTTACTCCAAGTTGCGCGGGTCCGGTGACGCGGGCCGACCCCGCCGCGGCTGTTATCTGCTGTGCGTAGACGAGTAGAGCACGTTGGTATCACGATGTGTAGTGGCAGTGCCGCTCTCCGTAGATCCACATCTGCTACAAGCTGGTCTCCTCCAGCGCTGGTCGAGTGCCATCTGACCACAACACATCATCATGGGAACAGGCCAGAGCGTGCAGGATGACCACCCTATTTTCCCAATGGCCTGGATAGTTCACCCACATGCGGAACCGTCCCTCACGCTAGGTGTGGCAGCTCACAGATCATCCCGGCCCCATGATCGCTCGCCGTAACCCTTTCGGTCCACAGGCGGCATCGAAACGTACTCGAAAGCTGGGACGGACGAGTCGGCATGTAAGCCGGATCCTGTGCCGGCGCGCATGCGCACCGGCCGGCGGCCATCCATCTGGGCCTGCCGTCGCCGGCAGGCTCTAGCGGCCTACCCGCAGACTCGGACGGGCCGTCCTCGAACGCCTGCGCAGAAGTACGGGTACTTCCTCTTGGCCTTGCTCCGGGTGGGGTTTACCTAGCCACCCCGGTCACCCGGGGTGCTGGTGGTCTCTTACACCACCGTTTCACCCTTACCTGGTGGGTTGCACCAGGCGGTCTGTTTTCTGTGGCACTGTCCCGCGGGTCACCCCGGGTTGCCGTTAGCAACCACCCTGCCCTACGGAGTCCGGACTTTCCTCGACGAGTCTCCCCGCCGCGACCGCCCTGCCGACTCGTCCGCCTTACCAGGGTAACGCCGCCCTCCACAGTGGATCATCGCGCCCCGACCAGCGAGTCCCACGTTCAGAACACGCGAGTCCCACGTTCAAGCCCAGCGAGTCCCACGTTCAGCGCGGGTGAGTCCCACGTTCGGGCAACTCGGGAGAGCGGCTCGCGCGTCGCCAACGTGGAACTCACCCGATCCCAACGTGGGACTCGCGTGGTTTGAACGTGGGACTCGCCAGGTCCCAACGTGGGACTCGCGGGTTTCTACATCGCATTCCCGACGCGCGGGCTCTACGGCAGGTGTGAGGTGTCGTTCACCAGGCGGACCGAGGCGTTGCCGTCCGGGTAGAACTCCACGGTCGACAGTGACGCCAGGTCCAGGTGGAGGCGGAACAGCAGCGACGGACCGGCGTCCAGGCCCATCCTGAGCAGGGACTTGATGGGCGTGACGTGGCTGACCACCAGGATCGTCTGCCCGCCGAACCTGGCGATCAGGTCATCGCGGGTGCGGCGGACCCGGCGGTGCACCTGGTCGAAGCTCTCCCCGTTCGGGGCGTGCACCGACGGGTCGGCGAGCCAGCGGGCGTGCAGCTCCGGATCGCGGGCGGCGGCCTCCGTGAACGACAGCCGCTCCCAGTCACCGAAGTCGGTCTCCGTCAGGCCTTCGTGTATTTCTGTCGGGTGACCGGTTGCTGCCGCCACGGCCTGGGCGGTCTGCCGGGCGCGGCCGAGCGGGGAGGACACGATCGCCGCGAAGTCCAGTTTTGCCAGCCTTGCGGCCGCGGCGGCCGCCTGCCGCTCCCCCAGCGGCGTCAGCACCACCTCGCCGCGGCCGGAGTAGCGGCGGTCGACCGACAGCTCGGTCTGGCCGTGCCGCAGGAGCAACAGCCTGGTGGGCGTGCCGGTGGCACCGGTCCAGCGTGCGAAGGCGGGCTGCTCAGCCCGCGTGGCTTTTCCCGGCTTGATGCCCGCCTGCGCGTCCATGGCCTCGTTGGCCAGCCGGTCGGCGTGTGCGTTCTCCGCACGCGGGATCCACGCGTAGGTGACGCGGTCGAACGCCGCCGACACCTCCCGTGCCTCCTGCGCGAGCGGCTTGAGCGCCGCGTGCTTGATCTGCCACCGGCCGGACATCTGCTCGACCACGAGCTTCGAGTCCATCCGCACGTCGACCACGGTCGCGCCCAGCTCGGCCGCCACCCGCAGCCCGGCCACCAGCCCTCGGTACTCGGCCACGTTGTTCGTGGTCACGCCGAGCCCCTCGGCACGTTCGGCGAGCACCTCGCCCGTGCCGGCCTCGAACACCACGGCGCCGTAGCCGGCGGGCCCGGGGTTGCCCCGCGACCCGCCGTCGGCCTCGACGACCACCCTCACAGGCCGGACTCCGCCGTCCGCACGAGGATCGCGCCGCACTCGTCGCAGGTGAGGACCTCGTCGGCCGGCGAGGCGGTGATGCGCGCGATCGCGCTGCGGTCCATCTCGATCCGGCACGCGCCGCAGCGGCGGGCCCGCAGCAGGGCCGCGCCGATCCCCTTGATCCTGCGCACCCGCTCGTACTGGGCGAGCAGCGGTTCGGGGAAGCTCGGCACGAGCTTCGCCCGCTCGGCGTCGCGGCGGGCCTGGGTGGACTCCAGGTCGGCCAGCTCCTGGTCGCGGCGGCCGCTCGCCTCGGCGAGCGTGGCCTCCGCCTTGCCCAGCTCGACCTCCGCGTGCTTGCCGTCGAACTCGACCGCCTCGCGGCGTTCCATCAGCTCGAGCAGCTCGTCCTCGAGCGTGCTCTGCCGACGCTGCAACGTGGCCAGCTCGTGCTCGAGATCGGTGAGCTGCTTGGAGTTCACGGTGCCGCCGGCCAGCAGCGCGCGATCGCGGTCCTCCCGCGCACGCACCGCGTCGATCTCCTTCTCCTGCCGCTTCACCTCGCGGTCGAGGTCGCCGAGCGCGGTCTCGTTGGCCACCTTCGCGTCCCGCTTCTCCTGCACCGCCCGCTCGGCCTCGGCGACCTCCGCCAGCTCAGGCATCGTCCGCCGCCGGTGCTCGACGCGGCTGAGCTCGGCATCGACGTCGGCCAGCTCGAGCAGACGGCGCTGCACTGCGGGTTCGGCTTTCACCCTGGGAACCTCCCGGTTCTGCCTGGAGCCGCGGATACGGTCCAGGGATCGGTGCAACGGGTTGACACGGTGATGTCGACGTTACCGCCGAGGGCATCCCGCAGGATGGCCGCCGCCTGCTGGCACCAGGGCCACTCGCTCGCCCAGTGCGCGACGTCCACGAGCGCGGGGCCGGCGCCGGTCGCCACGTGTTCGCTCGCCGGGTGGTGCCGCAGGTCGGCCGTGACGTACGCGTCGACGCCCGCCCTGGTCACGGCGTCGAGGTAGGAGTCTCCGGCGCCGCCGGAGACCGCGACCGTCCTAATGGGACGATTGGGGTCGCCGGCCCCGCGCACGCCGGCCGCCGTGGCGGGCAGCGCGTCGGCCACCCGCGCCACGAAGTCGGCGAACGGCAGCGGTTGCGCCAGTTCGGCCAGCCGGCCGATGCCCGTGCGCCCGTCGTCGTTCGGCACGAGCGGCGCGATGACCGTCAGCCCGAGCGCCTCGGCGAGCGCGTCGGACACTCCGGGATCGGCCGAGTCGGCGTTCGTGTGCGCGCAGTAGAGCGCCGCGCCCGCGCGGACCAGCCGGTGCACGAGGCCGCCCTTCGGCGTGCTGGCCGGCACGCCGTGCACTCCGCGCAGCAGCAGCGGGTGGTGTGCCAGCACCAGCTCGGTCTCGGTGGCGAGCGCCTCGGCGATCGTCGCCTCGACCGGGTCGACGCAGACGAGGATCCGCGAGACCCGGTCTGCCGGGTCGCCGCACACGAGCCCGACGGCGTCCCAGGACTCGGCCAGCTCGGGCGGGTAGGCCGCCTCGAGCACCTCGACCACATCCCCAACAGAGGTCACGTGGCTACCTCCACAACCGGCTCCGTGAAGCGCTTCTCCAGCCAGGGTGAGCTGAGGTACTGGCCGTTCTTGATCGCGTACTCATGGAACACACCCACCTCACGAAAACCGAACCCGCGGTGCAGGGCAACGGAAGCGTCGTTGGGGATCGCGATACCGGCCACGGCAACGTGCACGGGTTGGCTGGCGAGGTAGTCGAACAGCGCGCGGTAGAGCTGGCTGCCGATGCCCTGACCTCGGCTGTCCGCGTGCAGCCCGATGCCCACCTCGACGGTACGCACGAACGCCTCGTGCTCGCGGTAGCGGCCGCTGGACGCGTAGCCGAGCACCCGCCCGGCACGGCGGGCGACCAGGATCCGGTGGGGGTGGGTGGACACCGTCCGGTCGAACCACGGCAGCTGGTCGGCGACCGTCGTGGGGCGGGTGTCGAACGAGGCGATCGAGGTCGCCGCGACCGCGTTGCGGATGGCGACGATCTCGGCGAGATCCTCCCGGGTCGCCACCTCGATGTCGACCTGCTCTGTCATGTCCTCACCACACTCAACTCCGCGGCCAGAGCCGCCAACAACGGCGCGCACGCGGCCGGGTCACGCACCGCCACCCGTAGATGATCAACGGTCAACCCCGGAAAGGTATCGGCCCGCCGGACGGCCACCCCTCGGCGGCGCAGCCCCGCCCGCACCCGCTCGCCGTCCGGGACCCGCAGCAGCAGAAACGGCGCGGCGGCCGGGGTGTGGACGTGCACGCCCAGCCGGGTCAGCTCGGCCGCCAGCCACGCCCGGTGGACGGCCAGCTCGCGCGCCGCCGCCTGGGCCGCCGCCACGGCCGCCGGCTCGGCGCACGCGGTCACGGCCTCCAGGACGAGCGTGCCGATCGGCCAGTGTGGACGGTGCGCGGCCAGGCGGGCCAGCAGGCCGGGCTCGCCCAGCGCGTAACCGGCGCGCAGACCCGGCAGCGCCCAGGTCTTCGTGAGGCTGCGGAACACCAGGAGCCCGGGCACCGCCGCGCTCGCCAGCGACTCGGGTTCGCCGGGCACGGCGTCCATGAACGCCTCGTCGACCACCACCACGCGGCCCGGGCGGGCGAGCGCGCGCACGGCCTCGGCCGGGTGCAGGACCGACGTCGGGTTCGTGGGGTTGCCGACCACCACCAGGTCGGCGTCCTCGGGCACCCGCGCGGGGTCGAGGTCGTAGCCGAACACGTGGTGCACGGGGATGTCCGCGTCGCGCAGCGCGACCTCGGGCTCGGTGAACGACGGGTGCATGATGGCGGCGCTCCGGGGCGCGAGCGCCGGCAGCAGCGCGAACCCCTCGGCCGCGCCGGCCAGCACCAGCACCTCGGCCGGGTCGCGGCCGTGGCGGGCGGCTACCGCGGCCCGCGCCCGCTGGTCGTCGCGAGTGGACGGATAGGTGCCGATCCGGTCGAGTGCCGCGACCAGGCGCTCGCGCAGCCAGGCGGGCGGGCCGGTGCCGCGGACGTTGACCGCGAAGTCGAGCAGACCGGGCTCGGCGTCCACATCACCGTGGTGCCGAAGGTCCGTCATTCCGGCGAGCGTAGTAGCCGGGTCCGACACCCAGCAGCCTGGTGAAGTGGCGGGTCAGGTGCGACTGGTCGTAGAAGCCCGCGCGGACGGCCGCCTCGGCCGGTGGGTGACCGGCCAGCAGGTCCCGCCGCGCCAGTTCGAGTCTCCTATCGGTCAGGTAGCGGTGCGGCGGGATGCCGAACTCGCGGCTGAACGCCCGCACGAGCGACGCCGGGTGCGAGTCGAGAATGGTTGCCGCCTCGTCGAGCGACACCCCGTCGGGCAGTCGGGCGTCGAGCAGCTCACGCAGGTCGCGGGCCAGGCCGGGCGGGGTCCGCGGCGGGACCGCTCCCGTGTCCAGGTGTCCGCGCAAACGTTCGCGGATGAGCACGTACCTGCTCTGCGCCTCAAGCTCCTCGGGGGTGTCGAGCACCTGGTGCAGCTGGTCGATCCGGGTTCGCAGCATCGGGTCCGCCAGCGCCGGGTGGTCGACCGCCGCACCGACCAGGCCGGCGTCCAGCTCGCCGGAATCCAGGTACAGCACCCGTTTGCGGAAGCCTTCCGGCCGCACCGACCGGCCGTCGTGCGGGACTCCCGGGGGCAGGAGCGTCACCAGCGAGCGCAGCGCGCCGTGCTCGTGGCGGTCGAGGCCGTAGCGGACCATGCCGTCATCGACGATCAGCAGCGTCCACGCGTCATGGGTGTGCGACGGGTACGCGTGCGAGGTGAACCGAGCGTGGAACACCTCGTGGATGCCCCGCACGGCGGGCCGCCACGCGGTGATGTCCGGCATGGTTAGGAACGTACAAGACCAGGGCGTTCGCCGGCGGCCACAGTGACCGGGTGAGCTTCCCAACCAAGATCGCCGTGGTGCTGCGGGACGACCTGCTCGGCTGGCAACGGCTGAACGTGTGCGCGTTCCTGGTGAGCGGCATCGCCGCGACCGTGCCCGAGCTGATCGGCGAGCCCTACGCCGACGCCGACGCCACCTTGTACCTGCCCATGTTCGGCCAGCCGGTGATGGTGTTCGAGGCGTCGGCCCAGACGCTCACCGACGCGCACGCGCGGGCCGACTCCCGGGGGCTGCCCATGGCCGTGTTCACGGCCGACCTGTTCGCCACGGGCAACGACGAGGACAACCGGGCGGCCGTGCGCGCGGTGCCGCGCGCGGCGCTCGACCTGGTCGGTCTCGCCGTGCACGGCCCGCGCAACGCGGTGGACAAGATCGTCAAGGGTGCGCGGATGCACCCTTAGACGGTCACGACCTGCCCGGTGTCCAGGTCGTACGTAGCCGAGATGATCTTGACGCCGTGATGGGCGACCGCGTCGCTCACGATGTTCGACCGCTCCAGCAGGAACGCGGCGCTGCGGCGGGCCTGCTCGGCGACGCACGCCGCGGAGAACGCCTTCGGGTCGTCGGCCGGTGGGGTCGCGCGAACGGCCGCCTCGATGGTGCGAACCAGCGTGGCGATGTCACCGCTGACCTCCGCGTCGCCGTGGACCAGCTCGATGGCCGCGCCGACCGCGCCGCAACTCTCGTGCCCGACCACCACGATCAGCGGCACGCCGAGGTGCTCGATCGCGTACTCGATGCTGCCGATCACGGCCGTGTCGAGCACCTCGCCGGCCGAGCGGATGACGAACAGGTCGCCGAGGCCCTCGTCGAACACCAGCTCCGGCGAGACGCGCGAGTCGGCGCAGCTGAGGATGACGGCGAACGGGTGCTGGCCGTTCACCAGGGACTGCCGCCACTCGAGCGACTCGTGCGGGTGCTGCTGCCGGCCCTCGACGAACCGCTTGTTGCCCTTGACCAGCGTGCGCCATGCCTGGTCGGCCGTGAGCGGGGTGTTCTTCGGGTCGGCGCGACGGCCGGTGGAGGCCGTCGCCGGGGCGGCGACGGCGAGCGTTGCCGCAGTGGCCGCGGTGATGCCGAAAAGGGAACGCCGGGTCACGCCGGCGCCATCGTGGTTTGTCACGTGGCGACCCTATTCCCGCTCAACAGAGCCAAATCGCCGCACGACGGACAAATCATGCTATTAGGGGAATGTAATTCCGTTCACACTTGGAGCAGCCGGTCGAAACCGGCCTTGATGCGCTCGACGCTCATGCCGGACGCGCGCTGATGCTGGAACTGGGCGGCGGCGAGCGGCGCGAGCACGGCGTCGGCCAGGAACCACGAGTCGTCGTGGGGTCGCAGCTCGGCCAGCAGCCCGGCGAGGTGCGCGCGGTGCAGGCCGTACGCCCCGGACACGAGCCGCGCGTCCGGGGTCGCGGTCTCCGCGATCACGAGCACGGCCGCCTGCGTCTCGAGCCGGTCGACGAACGCGTGCAGGAACGCCCGGAGCCGCTCGGCCGGCGGCGCGCCCGGCCCCAGCGGCGGCGGGCCGTGCATGAACGACGCCTGGAACTCGCGCTCCTGGTCGTCGAGTAGGGCCTGAGCAAGGACACCCCGGTCGGCGAACCGCCGGTAGACCGTGCCGACGCCGACACCCGCGGCGGCGGCCACCTCGTCCATGGTCAGGCTCTCGACGCCGCGCGTGGCCAGCAGTTCGGCCGCGGCGGCCAGGATCTTGCGCCGGTTGCGCGCGGCGTCGGCCCGTTCCACATCCCGCACGGTAGCGGAGCAGATTCCACTTCCTAAGTGGAGGACTTTCCGATTAGACTAAGTGGAGAAGCTTCCACTTAAGGAGTTGACATGGACCTCATCACCACCGATCTGCCCCTGACCTGGCATCAGCCGGGCGAGAAGCGGATCTTCCTGGCCGACGCGCTGGACCACACGAGCGACGCGGCCATGTCCGTCGGCTTCGCCCGCTACGCGGCGGGCGAGACGAACGAGTGGACGATGAGCTACGACGAGGCGCTGGTGATCACCCGCGGCGTGTTCACCGTGCGGTCGGCCACCGACTCGGTCACCGCGCGGGCCGGCCAGGTGATCTTCCTGCGCGACGGGGAGGAGATCGTGTACCAGGCGGACGAGGACGCCGAGCTGGTGTACGTCACCCATCCGCACTGGCTGCGGGCCACCGAGCAGGGACCGCAGGCACACCGGCTCGCCGAGTGGCACCCGGTTCAGAGCGCGGAGCCGCCGGTGGCGTCGAGCACCTGACCCGTGGTCCAGCGCCCGGCATCCGACGCGAGGTGGCGGACGAGGTCGGCGATGTCGTCGACCGTACCGATCCGGTTGAAGACCGAATGGGCGGCGGCTCCCGTCCGCGCCGCGTCGTGGACCAGCCAGTCGGCGTTCATGTCCGTGTCGACGATGCCCGGCGCGACCGCGTTGATCGTGATGCCGCGCGGCCCGAACGTGGGGGCGAGCGCCAGCCCGAGATTGTTCAGCGCGGCCTTCGTGGCCGCGTAGACCGGATGGGTCGGCGCGGCGACGCGGGTGTAGCCGGTGCTGATGTTGACGATCCGGCCGCCCTCCCGGAAGGCGGGCGCCAGCTCCTGGATGAGGAACAGCGGCGCCGTCAGGTTCACCTCGATCACCCGGCGGTAGGTGTCCGCGTCGATCTCGCCGAGCGGCTGGTTGCCGTTGATGCCGGCGTTGTTCACGAGCACGTCGATGGCGCCGGCGTGCTCGAGGAACCGGGCGGCGATCGTCCGCGCTGCGCCGACGCCGTCCTGGTCGAGCGGTGCCTCGATGAGCACCGGGGTGGCGCCGGCGTCCGCCACGAGCTTCGCCGTCTGCTCGGCGGCCGTGTGGTTGCTGGCGTAGTGGATGCCGACCAGGTCGGCGCCGTCCTCGGCCAGCCCAACGGCGATGGCCCGCCCGATACCCCTGGACCCGCCGGTCACCAATGCCTTCATGTCGTGCTCCTTTTTGTAGTGGTCACTACATACTATAGTGGGCACTATGAAATCCGGAAGACCCCGATCGTTCGACACGGCCGAGGTGCTGTCGGCGGCCATGGCGGTGTTCTGGCGACACGGGTACGAAGGCGCGAGCCTCACCCAGCTCCAGGCGGCGACCGGCCTCACGCCGCCGAGCATCTACAACGCGTTCGGCTCGAAGGAGGGCCTGTACCTGGCCTGCCTGGAGCACTACGCGACCGGCCCCGGCGCGCTGCCGGTGGCGCCGCTGCGCGAGGACCCGCCCAGCCGGGCGGGCGCGCGGGAGTTCCTGCTGACGGCCGCGCGGGAGTTCACCCAGCCCGGCCGGCCGAAGGGCTGCATGATCTCGACGGCCGCGCTGAACCTGGGCCGCGACCTGACCTCGGTCGGCGCGGCGCCGGCGAGGTACCGGGCGGCCACCATGGCCATGGTCACCGACTACCTGCGCCGCGCGCAGGAGGCGGGCACGCTGGCGGCGTCGGTCG
The DNA here is from genome assembly GCA_963826035.1 of uncultured Actinomycetota bacterium. Taxonomy (GTDB): domain Bacteria; phylum Actinomycetota; class Actinomycetes; order Mycobacteriales; family Pseudonocardiaceae; genus Actinophytocola. The sequence goes on from CAWGVZ010000017.1 coordinate 86,919, forward strand.
ACCCGGTGGCGCTGGCGCGGCACTTCGGCGCGACCATCCAGGGCATGTCCGTGCAGGCCTGCGACGGCACGACCCAGGAGGAACTGGCCGAGGTGGCCGAACTGGCGCTCACCGCGTGGCCGTGATCGGGCAGACTCGGCGCGTGCACCTGACGTTCGTCTGCTCCGGCAACATCTGCCGCTCCCCCATGGCCGCGCTCGTGTTCGAGGAGCACCTGGATCGCGCGTGCCTGTCCGACCGGGTCCGCGTGACGAGCGCAGGTATCGGCCCGTGGCACGTGGGCGAGGGCGCCGACTCGCGGGCGCGCGCCACCCTGGCGGCGGCCGGCTACCCGACGTCCCACGTGGCGGCCCAGGTCGGCGCGGACCACCTGTCGGCCGACCTGTTGCTGGCCATGGACGCCGGCCACGAGGCGGCGCTGCGCGACCTGCTGACGCACCAGGGTGATGACCCCGACCGGGTGCGGATGTTCCGCTCGTTCGACCCGGCGGCCACCGGCGACCTGGACGTCCCGGACCCGTACTACGGCGCGAACGATGGCTTCACCGAGGTGCTCGCCATGATCGAGGCGGCCACCCCCGGCCTGCTGGACTGGGTCCGCGAGCGGCTGTGAACCGGGTCGTGCTGGCGGACGGCCGGGTGGGCGTGGTGAAGCGTCACTCCCGTTCGAGTGCCGTGCTCGCCGAGGTCGCCGGGTTGCGGTGGCTGGGCTCGCTCGCGGCGGCCGTCCTCGAGCACTCCGACGACAGCTTGACGGTGGAGTTCATCGAGCCGGGCGCGCCCACCGCGCGGGCGGCCGAGGAGTTCGGCCGCGACCTGGCCCGGCTGCACGCTTCGGGGGCGCCCGCGTTCGGCTCGCCGCCACCAGGTGGGCCGGTCGACGCGTGGATCGGGCTGGCGCCCATGCACAACGTGGTCGGTGCGGACTGGCCGTCCTGGTACGTCTCGCATCGCCTGTTGCCCTATCTGCAAACGGCTCCCATCGACTCGGTCGCCGAGGTGTGCTCACGGATCCACGAGTTCGCCGGACCGCCCGAGCCACCCGCCCGGCTGCACGGCGACCTGTGGAGCGGCAACGTCCTGTGGACGTCCGGGCGCACGCGGCTGATCGACCCGGCGGCGCACGGCGGGCACCGGGAGACCGACCTGGCCATGCTCGCCCTGTTCGGGTGCCCCCACCTGGACCGGATCATCGCCGCGTACGAGGAGATCGCGCCGCTGGCTTCGGGCTGGCGGTCGCGGGTGCCGCTGCACCAACTGTTCCCGCTGCTGGTCCACACCGTGTTGTTCGGCGGCGGGTACGGCCGGCAGGCCAGCCAGGCGGCCCGGGCGGTGTTGGGTCGCTGAGGTTGGCCTACCGTTGGGGGGTGCGGTTGCGGTTCCTGCTCCAGCCGGGGTGGCTGGCGTTGACGCTGGTGGTGTTCATCTTCGCCATCGCCTGTTTCGCCGTGCTCGCACCATGGCAGTTCGACCGGCACGCGGAGCGGTCGGCCACCAACGAGGCGGTCACGCGGTCCATGGGCGCGTCGCCCGTTCCTCTCGGCGAGGCGGAGACGGCCGAGTGGCGGCAGGTGCGCCTCACGGGGACCTTCCGCACGGAGGACGAGGTCGTCGTCCGGCTGCGGACCGTGCTCGGGCAGCCGGCGTTCGAGGTGCTCACTCCGTTCGAGCTGACCGACGGCTCGGTCGTGCTGGTCGACCGCGGTTTCGTGCGACCGGAGCAGGGGCCGCAGGGCGTGCGGGTGCCCGACTACGCGGCCCCGCCCGAGGGCACGGTCGAGGTGGTCGCACGGATGCGGTCCGACGAGCGCGACCCGGCCGACCGCCCGACCCAGACGGACGCGGACGGGCACCGGCAGGTGTACGCGGTCGACTCGCGTGCGGTCGCCCGGTTGACGGGCCTGGACATTCGCGCCGGGTACCTGCAGCTGAACGAGGGCACGCCTGGCGTGCTCGGCCCGCTGCCGCTGCCGGACCTCGACGCCGGTCCCTTCCTCGGTTACGCGCTCCAGTGGATCACGTTCGGGGCGATGGCCCTGCTGGCGTGGCTGTACTTCACGTGGCGGGAAGTCCGTCCGGGCGGCGTGCTCACCACCACCCGACCGACCAAACAGTCGGTGGCCCAACGCATAGCCGACGACGAGGCCCGCGAGAGCGCGACCACCCGCACCTGACCCGCGGCACAGCCGGCCCTGCCGCGCAGCGCGCCGGACACTGTCGGTGCTCCGGACTAGAATTAAATCCAGGGGTCCCCGGACCGTTTTTGTCGGTGCAGTCGGCTACCTTGCCAGCGGGTCCCTGCCCAGCGCGCCACCTCCGGCACGCAAATCCCCAGTCCAGGGACGCATGTCCCTAGTTTCCGACGCATGGCCGGTTCCGGCATGCGAGTTCGCCAAATCGGTGTGCCGGACGTGGGGACATGCGTGCCGGAAGCGCGATCTCGTGTGCGGGAAGCGCGATCTCGGGTGCGGGAAGCGCGATCTCGGGTGCCGGAAGCGCGATCTCGTGTGCCGGAAGCGCGATCTCGTGTGCCGGAAGCGCGATCTCGTGTGCCGGAAGCGCGATCTCGTGCGGGGTGGGTTACTTGCGGGCTAGGGCTATCAGGGCGGCTACCGCGGTGGTCAGGCCGCCCACCACTCTCGACAGCTCCACCGCGCGAGTGACGTGTCCGGCGTCCGGGGCGCGGCCCTCGCCCAGGATGGGGCGTTCCTCCACCCCGTGCTCGTACACCGTTCGCCCGCCGAGGCGGATCTCCAGCGCGCCCGCGAAGGCCGCCTCCACCCGTCCGGCATTCGGGCTCGGGTGGGCCGCCGCGTCGCGTTGCCAGGCCTGCCAGGCACCGCGCCACGAGCCGCCCACCACCGGGGCGCCGACCACCGTCAGCGCGGCCGCCAGGCGGGCGGGGATCAGGTTCACCACGTCGTCCAGCCGCGCCGATGCCCAGCCGAACCGGCGGTACCTCGGCGTGCGGTAGCCGACCATGGCGTCCAGGGTGTTCACCGCGCGGTAGCCGAGCAGTCCGGGAACACCGGCGATCGCTCCCCACCACAGCGGCGCCACGACCGCGTCCGACGTGTTCTCCGCGACCGACTCCACCGCCGCTCTGGCCAGCGCGTCGGCGTCCAGCGAACGAGGGTCACGGCCGCAGAGGCTCGGCAGGCGGTCCCGGGCGGCGGGCAGCTCACCGGCGTCCAACTCGCGGCCGATGGCCGCGCCCTGCACGGCAAGCGAACGGCCGCCGAGCACGATCCACGTGGCGGCCGCGGTGCTGAGCAGCTGCAGCACCGGCCGGCGCCGGCCGGCCCGTTCAAAAACCACGCCAAGGGCCACCGCGCCGCCGCTCAGAACGGCCGCGTGCACGACGCCGGAAAGCTTGTCGTCGCGGTAGAGCACCCGCTCGACCTTCTTCGCCACCTGGCCGAAGCCGGCCACCGGATGGCGTCTTCGAGGATCCCCGAAGGCGCCATCGGCAGCGACGCCGAGCAACAAGCCGGCCGCGCGCGCCACGCTGACCACGTCTCCACCCCCACCGAATCCCGACCGGATGCCGGGGCCGGTCGACACGGTAGCGCGGCGGTCAGTCCGCCTGGTCGGCCAGGTGGACCGCGTTGCCGGCCGGGTCGAGGAACGTCACCGCACGCCCACCGGGGACGTCGAGCACCTCGCCCACGTAGTCGATGGTCGGGTGCTCGGCCACGAACTTGTCGACGCTGTCGACGATGTAGAACCCGCCGGCCCGGCTCTGGGGTCCGTCGCTGACCGGCACGTCCAGCATCACCTCGACGTCGCTGCCGGGCAGCTTGAACGCCACCGTGCCGTCCCCCTCGCGCCACGCCTCGTCGAAGCCGAGGACGTCGCGGTAGAAGGCCACGGCGGCGTTGATGTCTTTCACCGGCTGGTACAGGAACGTCAACTTCATGCGGGGACCATAATCTGTTTACGGATCCCGGTCAACAGGTTACGCTCTCGCTCGATGAGAGAATGGATTCCCGTCCCCGGAAGCGCCAAGGCGCGGCTGATCGACGCCGCCATCCACCAGTTCGAGATGGCCGGTTACGAGGCCGCCAACGTCACCGAGCTGGCGGCCAAGGCGAGCGTCACCACCGGCTCGCTCTACCACCACTTCGACTCGAAGCTGGGCCTCTACCTGGTGGTCCGCGACGAGATGGAACGCCGGATCACCGACCGGATGGTGGGTGCGGCCGCCGCGGCGGGCGACACCGGCCGGCCGGCCGTGCGCGCGGCGCTGTTCGTGGCGTTCGACGCGGCCGTCCACTTCGGGGTCTGCCGCATCCTGGCCGAGGCGGTGCCCGTGGCCAGGCAGGACCCGGTGGCGGCCGAGCTGAGCCGGCTGCTGCCCGACCGGCTACCCGCGGGCGGCGCGGTGCTCGCGGCCGCGTGGCGGGCGGCGTTGCTCGCCGTCGCCGAGGGCATGCCGGCCGCCCCGGCGCGCGAGTCCCTCGCGTTCGTCCTCCCGGCTGGTTGAATCGGAAGCATGCTGCAGGCGCAGAGGCGGGGATTCTTCAAGCGGAGCTACGAGCTGACCGAGCGAGGCAGCCGGTTGACCGACCTGGCGGACATCAAACGCGAGAGCTGCGACTTCACGGTCGGCGGGCACTCGTTCCGGATCAGCAGGGAACGCAGCAAGCGGTTCCTGCTCGACGGGCCGGGCGGACAGGCGGCGGTCGCCGAACGCGACGGCGGCAGCCGGTGGCGGATCATCTCACCGGCGGGTTCGTTCGAACTGGTCAGACCCTCGTTCTGGCGGTCGGCGTGGGAGCTGCACATGAATGGGCAGCCGGTCGGCAGGATCGAGCACGACGGCGGGTTCGGCCGCTCGTCGAAGGCCGAGCTGCCGGCCGAGATACCCAAGGAACTTCAGGTGTTCGTGTACTACGTCGTGCTGATGGTGTGGGAGCGCGCGGCGGCCGCCGCGGCCGCCAACTCGGGCGGCGGAGGCTGAGCACACTCGCGTTTGGCGTAACGCCAGAGAGCCGACTGGTTGAATCGGACCCATGCATGCGACGCGTCGGGGATTCTTCAAATATTCGTATGAGATCACCCACAAGGGCAGTCGGGTCACCGACATCGCCGACATCAAAAAAGAGGGGTGCGACTTCACGGCGGGCGGGCACTCGTACCGGATCGACCGGCAACGCGACAAGCGGTTCGTGCTGAAGGGATCCGGCGGCAACCTGGCCGTGGCGGAACGCAAGAGCGGCAAGCTGTGGACGATCAGCTCGTCGGGCAGCTCGTTCGACCTGGTTCAGAAGTCGTTCTGGCGCTCCGACTGGGAAGTACACGCGGGCGGCCGGAAGATCGGCGTGGTCACGCGGGAGAGTGGCCGCAAGTCGAAGGCCGAGCTGCCGAATGAGCTTTCCAAGCCCCTGCAGGTGTTCGCGTTCTACATGGTGCTCATCATCTGGTCCCGCGCCGACGGGCACTTCGCGGCCGTGACCGGCGGAGGCGGCTGACCCTTTCTATAGGGTGATCGCGTGTTGACCATGGAGATGCAGGGCATGGCGCTGCTGCGGTTCAGCGAGAACGGCACCCCGTTCGCGGAAGTCGGCAGGTTCGTGAACAACCCGTTCACCATCGAAGGCACGACCTACCGGCTCTCCAGGGGCGCCAACCACACGTTCGCGCTGATCGGTGACGACGGGCCCATCATCACGGCCGAGTGGACCGCCAGGTGGACGATCACCGCCGAATGGCAGTCCTCGCGGTTCACCTTGACCAGGACGAGCCGGTGGCGGAGCACATGGGAACTCCAGCACGACGGCGCACCGGCCGGCACCATCCGCAGCGGCTTCGGCACGATCACGGGTGACCTGTCGGCCGACCTGCCGCTGCCCGTGCGGACGTTCCTGCTCTACGTGTTGGGCTCGGGTTGGAACACCTATCCCGACACCAACCACAACGGCTAGCCCTGCTCGGCCGCCGCCCAGCCGGCCAGCATGAGCCGCGCGATGGACGTGGGGCCGGGCAGTTTCAACCCCGGCAGCTCACCGCCCGCGGCGAGGGTCTCCCGCAGCGCGTCCCTGGTCACCCAGCGGGCTTCCTCGATCTCGCCGTCCGCCGGGACCAGCGTCGCGCCGCGCTCGGTCACCGCCGCGAAGCCCACCATGATCGACCGCGGGAACGGCCACGGCTGGCTGCCCAGGTAGCGGATGCCCGTGACGGACACCCCCACTTCCTCGGCGATCTCCCGCGCCACACACGCTTCCAGGGACTCGCCCGCCTCGACGAAACCCGCGAGCACCGAGTACCGCTCGGGCGGCCAGATGGGTTGCCGCGCCAGCAGTACGGACTCGCCGTTGACGCCGACGTCGTCGTGCACCAGGCAGATCACCGCCGCGTCCGTGCGCGGGTACTCCTCGCGGCCGCAGTTCGGGCAGTGCGTCGCCCAGCCGGCGTTGCGTCGCTCGGTCGCCGACCCGCAGTTCCCGCAGAAGCCGGCCTTCGCGTGCCAGCTGGTGAGCGCGACGGCCGTCGTGTACAGCCCGGCCGAGGTGTCATCGAGCAGCGCGCCGACCGTGCGTAGGTCGTGCCACTCCTCGCCGTCCGCGGCCGCGCCCGTCCACAGCCCCCACGCGCTGTCCGGTGAGGGGACCCCCTCGCGCAGTTCCACCGACCGCCGCACGGCCCAGTACCCGACACCGTCGTGCTCGCCGAGCAACACGGCGTCGGCCGGCAGCTCTTCCGCCACCCGCACGGCCGGCCGGGTCGCCAGTGTGGTGGCACCGGCGCCGACCGGGGTGCGGGCGCGGTCGTCGAGCAGGATGACCCGCCCGGTGGTCCACAGCTTGGCGAGCCGGGCCGGGTCTGCGCGCACGCCCTCGTTCCGGTCCACTGTGGACCGGGAGAGGGTCGGCAGGCCGGCGAGCCGGAACGGCTGGGTCATCAGGCGGACACGCCACCGAGGGACTTCAGCAGGGCCAGCTGCGCCTCGTCGCCGACCACCACGCCCGTGTAGCGCGTGGGGCTGTAGAACTCCAGCGCCGCCTCGGCCACCTGCTCGGCCGTCACGGCAGCGAGCCGTGCCGGGTGCTCGACCAGCCACTCGGCGCCGAGGCCGAGCACGGCCAGGGCAGCGAGCTGCGAGGCGAGCCCCGTCTGGGACGCCGTGGAGATCAGCAGCGAGCCGATCGCGTACTGCCGCACGGTCTCCACTTCGTCCGCCGTGGGCGGCACGACTCCCAGCCGGGCGAGCTCGTAGCGCATCTCCAGCAGCGCGGGCGCGGTCACGTCGCTGGCCGTGTCCGCGTCGACCAACAGCGTCGCGCCGTGGCGGGTGAACTCGAGCGACGAGCGCGCGTGGTAGGTGTAGCCCTTCTCCTCGCGGATGTTCTCCACCAGCCGGGAGGAGAAAAACCCGCCGAACACCAGGTTCGCCAGTTGCAGCGCCGCGTAGCGCGGGTCGGTGCGCGTGATGGCCTGCGCGGACAGCCGCAGCTGCGACTGCACGGCACCCGGCCGCGGCACGAACAGCACGTCGCCGCCCGTGACGTCCGGCAGCGGCGGCAGCTCGGCGGCCGTCTCCGCCGAGTTCCAGCCGGCGGTCGCGGCCGCGATCTTGTCGATGGCCCGGTTCGGCTCGAGGTCGCCGACGAACACCAGGACGGAGCCGCGGGGCAGCACCGCACGCTGGTGCAGCGCGCGCACCTCATCGGTGGTCACGGTGGCGACGTCGGCCGCGTCCGGGGTCTCACGGGTGAACGGGTGGTCGCCGTAGCGGTGCCGCTGGAGCGCCTCGCGGGCGATCATGCTCGGCTGCGACCGGGCGACCGCGATGCGCTCGACCAGCCGCGCCCGCTCGCCCGCCACCTCCTCGTCGCGGTAGGCGGCGCCGGTGAGGGCGTCGGCCAGGACGTCGAGCAGCGTGTCGAGCCCGCTGGCCAGCGCGTTGCCGCCGATGGCCAGCCGCTCGGGGTCGACCCCCGCGGCGAGGTCGCCACCGACCAGCGCGAGATCGGTGTCCATGGCGACGCGGTCGCGCCGCTCGGTGCCCGTAAGGATGCTGGCGGCCAGCACCTCGGCCACAGCCGCGTGGCGGGGGTCCTCGCCCGCGAACGGGATGCGCAGCCGCACCTCGGCCAAGGGCACGGTCGGCTGGTGCACGGCGAGCACCCGCAGCCCGTTGTCCAGCACGGTGTCCACAGTGGACACGTCGGTGGCCGAGCGCTGCTCGCCGATGGTGGGCAGCGACCGCGGTCCCGTCTCCGTGTGGCCGATCTCCGCGGCCGTGCGGAACGTGCTCACTGGTTTCCTCCTGCCGGCGACACGGTCAGTACCGCGCGCGAGTCGGGACGCAACGCCTTGGCGGCGGCGGACACGGCGTCCTGCGTGACCGCGGAGATCCGGTCGGCCAGCTGGTTGACCAGGCCCGGCTCGCCGTAGAGCAGTTCGAACGAGCCGAAGGCGAGCGTGCGGGAGATCAGCCGGTCGTGCTCGCGGTGCAGGCCGGCCACCCAGCGGGCGGTCACCTTGGCCAGCTCCTGCTCGCTCGGCGGCGTGGTGGCCAGCTTGTCCAGCTCCTCGTCGACCGCGGCCAGGACCCGGGCCTGTGCCACGTCGGCCGAGTGGACGGCCGTGATGGTGAACGTGTCGGGGTCGCGTGCCTCGAACGGGCCGAACAGCCCGCAGGCCGCGTTCACGTCGGTGACCAGCGGCTCACGGTGGACCAGGCGCTGCAGGAGCCGGGAGCCGTCGCCCTCGGCCAGCACGGCCGACAGCACGAGGTTGGCCAGGTAGCCGTCGAGTTCGTCGATCGGGTCGGGCATCCGGTAGCCGATGGCGAGCGCGGGCAGCGGGGCGTGCGCGTCGATGTGCTCGTCGCGCAGCTCACTGGCGGGCCGGGGCTCGCCGAAGGACGGGCGGTTGGGCGCCGGCCGGGCGGGCACGTCGCCGAAATGCCGTTCGATCAGGTCGCGGGCCTGGTTCGGGTCGAGGTCGCCGGCCACCGTGAGCACCGCGTTGGCCGGCGCGTAGTAGGTGTCGAAGAACTGCGCGCAGTCGTCCAGGGTGGCCTCCTCCAGCTCCGTGAAGTCGCCGTAGCCGTTGTGCGCGTTGGGGAAGGTCCGGTACAGCACCGGCGGCAGGAGGATCCACGGGAACCCGCCGTAGGGCCGGTTCAGCACGTTGAGGCGGATCTCCTCCTTGACCACGTCGACCTGGTTGCGCAGGTTCTCCTCGGTCAGCTTCGGCGCCCGCATCCGGTCGGCCTCGAGGAACAGCGCGAGCTCCAGCCCGGCGGAGGGCAGGATCTCGTAGTAGTCCGTGTAGTCCGGATGGGTCGACCCGTTGAACGTGCCGCCGGCCGACTGCACGTGCCGGAAGTGCGCGAGCTTCTCCAGGCTTTCGCTGCCCTGGAACATCAGGTGCTCGAAGAGGTGCGCGAAGCCGGTACGACCTTCGGGTTCGGAACGGAAACCCACGTCGTAGTGCACGCTCACGCCGACCACTGGAGCGGTCGGATCCGGAGCGAGCACCACACGCAGGCCGTTGGGCAGCGTGAACCTGGTCAGCTCAATTGCGGGCATGTTCGCAGCCTACGTGGCAACGGTCTCACCTCGCCGCTGTGGTGATCCGCTCGGTGGTGAGACCGCGGACGGTGGTGGTCAACTCCCGGAAGCCCCGCGCCGCAAGGAACGCCTCATAGCCCTGATCGTCATAGCCCTGATCGTCCGCGTCGGCGTAGTCGAGCAGCCGGGTCACGCCTGCCAGGGCGAGCCACTCGGCGGCCTGGCCGAGCAGCCAGGTCCCGACCCCGCGGCGCCGGTGCTCCGGCTCGACGTGCAGGTTGCCGACGTCGGCCCAATCCCCCGTCCGCGACATCCGGTTGGCCGTCTCCAGGTTGGTGTCGACCTCGATGTACCCGAGGACCGTCCCACCGGCCACGGCCGTGAGCCGGGTGCCGTTCACCCCCACCGTCCGCACGGCCACCCGGCCGGGCACCGGCTCGGGGAGCGGCAGGTCCGCCACCCGCGCGAGGTACACGGTCTCCGTCCGGGCGCCCGCCGTGAACCCCGCCTGCCGGAGCAGGTCCCGGATGTGCGGCCACTGTGCGGGCACGCCGTAGACGCCGGGCGCGGACAGCCCGCCGCCCGCGTACGCGCGCCCCACCCGCCAGGCGGCGAGCTGGGCGAGGCACCCGGCCGCCAGCTCCGCGCCGGCCGCCGTGGCGTCGGGCCAGCACAGCAGCCAGTCGATCTCACCGGTGTCGCGGTAGTGCTCACCCACCGACTCGCCGGCGCCGTACCGGAGCAGGTGCGCGGCCGCCACGATCCGGCCGCGCTCCTCGGCCACCAGCGTGCGCCGGTCGGTCACCCACGGGTCGACCACGTACTCGCCCGGGTTGCGCTCGAGTTGGCTGAGCAGGCCCTGCACCGACACGGAGATGCCCGGCACGACCGCGCCGATGTGAGCGTTGACGAGCCTCGTGACCTGATCGCGGTCGGCTCGGTGGAAGGGACGGACCGGCATGGTGGACCTCCGTGGCTGTGCGCGGACGCGCTGACCCGACTGGGGACCCGCCACCGGTGCGGTACCCCCGCAGGATACCCGTCCGGCCGATCAGTCCGCCGCGCCGGTGAGGGCGGCCTGACCCGCCTCGTCGGTCTTCAGGCGGGCCCAGGAACCGTCCGTGAAGTGGATCTGCACGAAGCGCGGACCGCCCCGGAACTGCGGGACGAGCGGTTGTTTCCAGCGCTCGATTCCGTACAGCTCCTGCCTCGGCCGTTCGAACGGCCACTCGAGCACCGCGTCGGCCGGGCGTTCGGCGAGCGGCGGGCGGCGCATGCTCTGCGCGAAGTCCGCGGCCGACGCCTTCACGAACTTGCCCAGCCCGCGCAGCGCGCCGCCGAGGGACCGGTCGCTCTGCGCCAACAGCTCGGCCTTCGCCGCGTCGGCCGTGCTCAACGCGTCCCGCAGGCGCAGCACGGCGATCCGGTGGGAGGTGATCACGAACCAGGCGTGGTCGAAGCCGGTCGCCTGGTAGAGGCCGACCGCCGCACAGCGCGGGTGGTCACCGCGCACGGCCACGTACCCGCCAGGGCCGTCCTCGAACACCGCGTCCCACGCCCGCTCGGACAGGGTCGCCGGGTCGCCGTTCTCGTCGAGGCCCCGCACCTTGTAGCGCTCGGCATCCAGGTCGCCCGCCATCGCCATCACCTGGATGACGTCGCCCCGCAGCCACTGCTCGGCCGCGCGCTGTGCGACCAGGCGAGCCTCGGTCACGCGGTCGCCAGCCGCTCGCGGCCGAGTGCCGCGTCGACCGCACGGAGGAACCCGGGGAAGTCGGCGGCGAACGTGGCCGGTTCGCCCTCGTACCAGTACAAGCCCGGGGTCCCGTCCGCGGCGGCGTCGAGGCCGGCGAACCTGGCGAGCCAGCCCTCGGTCTCGCCGAGCACCACCGCGTAGGGCAGCGACCTGGACAGCACCATCTCGCGGTCGGCTGCCGGGATGGTGGTCGCGTCGGTGCTCCGCAGGTAGCCGTGCAGCCCGCGGATCTGCTGGACGAGCACCGTGCCGCGCCGGGTCCTGGCCGGCATGAGCCGCGCGCCGAACGCCAGCCCGAGCCCGCCGACCACGAGCGCCAGGCCGAGCAGCGCGTGACCGACGGTCAGCGCGAGCACCACGGTGATCGCGCCGCCGAGCACGGCCAGCAGCACGCCGGTCATCGACCACAGCGACCGCTCGTGGTCCGGGCGCCTGGTGAACCAGTCGCGGGAGACCACGTGGGCGTACAGCTCGTCGCGGATGTCCACCAGGTCCACGCCCCGGCCGCGCAGTTCGCCGAGCGTCACCGAGTCGCCGCCGCCGAGCAGTCCCGTGTAGACGGCGCGTTCGTAGCCGGTGAGCGACTCGTCCGGCGCGTTGCGGCGCACGATCCGCCAGTCGCCGTCGGGGGGCTGCTGGATCGACAGGTAGTTGCGCACCGCCAGGTCCACGACCGTGGCCGTCACGTCGGCCAGGTCCACCCGCTCGTCGACCACCGTGCCGACCTCGCCCGGCAGGACGCCGTCCGGCGAGGCGAACGAGACCCGACCCTGCTCGGTCAGCAGCACGTCGACCGGGCCGACGTCGGTGGCGAGCGCCTTCGCGTCCCGGCCCCTGGCGAGCCACAGCAGCACGAACCCGCCGAGCAGCACCACCGCCAGCACGCCGAGTCCGATGGCGCTGGCCGTGGTGAGCGAGAACGGACCTGGCTCGCTCGCGCCGTCGAACTCGGCGTTCGCGCCGACCGTGCCGGCCGGCAGGTGCAGCGACAGGTCGATCCGGTCACCGGCCGGCAGCTGCTGCTGCACCACCCGCAGCACCTGACCGGTGTCGGTGAGCGCCGACTGGCACGGCGAGTCGGTGTTGTGGGCGCCAGCCAGGCAGACGATGGACTCCGGCTGGCGCGGCGCGATGAACGACGCGCGCAGTATCCGCACGGGCACGTCCCAGCCGCTGGCCAGCTGCCAGCGGACCTCCTGGTGGTCACCGGCGTCGACCACCGCGCCGTCGACCGTGTACGTGACCGTGGTGGCACCCTCGCCGAGCTTCAGGACGAACTCGTCGTCCGTGACCTCCGTGGTGCCCTCGCCCTCCACCCGGACGTCGCGGACGGTGAACACCCGGTCCAGGCTGTCGCCCGCCTGGATGCGCAGCGGCGCCCGGCGGGTCATGGTGTGGCGGGCCTGCACGAACACCGTCTCGGCGATCGTCAGCCCGCCGTCGGGCTCCAGCTTCATGGCGAGGTTGATGCTCTGGGGCAACAGCGGCGCCGGCCGCGGGCCGGGCGCCTGTGACTCCGTCTCGTCCGGACGCGTCGGCTCGAGCCCGGTCGGGCCGGGCTGAACCGGGAAGTCGAACGTCGGACCACCGGGCGGTGGCGGCGGCACGGACGGCTGCGCGGCAGCCGGCATGACCAGTCCGAACACCGCGCACGCGGCTACTACCGCGGCAGACGCCCCCCACTTCGCGAACACGCCTGCGGAGGATAGTCCAGTGCCCATATGCTCACCGCTGGTCCGACGAGTTAGAGGGTGCGCAAATGGGGTCGGTGGATGCCCGTCGTGATCGAGATGGTTCCTGGCGGTGCCGCGCCGGCGTCGTCGTACTGGACCGTACTTCGATGCCGGCGCGGTGCCGCCAGGGGCCGCCTCGGCGCGGCGGGCGCCGCCAAGCCCCATTTGCGCACCCTCTTAGCTGGGGAGCCTGGGGATGACGCAGTCACCGCCTGGTCAGTGGCCTCCTGCCCCCCGCCCGTTGCCGCCGCCGGTTTCGCGTCCGCTGCCGCCCCGGCCGGCCGGGCCGCCGCCCGCGCACCGGCCCGGCTACCCGCCGCCGTATCCCACCCAGCAGTACCCACAGCAGCAGTACCCACAGCAGCAGTACCCACAGCAGCGGTACCCGCCGCGCCCGCCCATGCCGCCGGTCTACGGGCAGCGCCCACCCGGCTACCCGCCACCCGGCTACCAGTTGCCGCCGCGCACGGCGCCCTGGGTGGAGAGCTACCCGGGCCACCTGCCGGGGCCGCCGAAGTCCAATACCGCCGCCATCCTGACCACCGTGCTGGTCGGCGTGCTGGTGGTCGTGGTCGGCATGGTCGGCGTGCTGGCCGCCACCGACAAGAAGGACAACGTGGCGGACACCGGCTACGACGAGCCGGTCACCACCACGTCCGAGACCACCACCACGACCACCGAGACCACGACCACCACCGAGACCACCACCACCGAGGACACCACCTACGAGACGGAGACCGAGACGACCCCCGCGGGTCCGCAGCCGGTCTACGCACTCGGTGACAATCCCCTGTTCCTCGGGGACATCGGCACCCCGGCCGTCACCTGCAACCTCGCCACCTGGGACACGAGTCCGGCCGCCGCCGCCAACTTCTTCACGAGCGCGCTGCCCTGCCTGGACGCCGCGTGGGCGCCGGTCATGGAGCAGGCCGGGCTGCCGTTCTTCACGCCCGGCCTCCAGTTCCCCGAAGGCACCGAGTGGTCGAGCGCGTGCGGGTCGACCTCCGGCTCGAACGGGGCGGTCGCGGCGTTCTACTGCGGCCAGGACAACACCCTGTACATGCCCTTCGCCGGGCTGCAGACGGACATGTACGGCGCCCACCCCGGCGTCTACCTGGCGGTGCTGGCGCATGAGTACGGCCACCACGTGCAGGCCATGAGCGGGGTGCTCGCCACCTACGCGGAGGAGCGCTACAACGCCGGCGCCGACACGGAACCGGGCCTTGAGCTGTCCCGGCGGCTCGAGCTGCAGGCGCAGTGCCTGTCCGGGATGTTCTTCGCGGCCACGTACTCGCTCGGCTCGGTCGACGACAACATCCTCACCGAGGCACGCACGTCGCAGGACCGCGGCGACCACCACCCTGGCCTGCCGCGCGACCACGGCACCGACGAACACTCGACCTCGTGGTGGGAGCAGGGCGCGCAGCAGAACCGCACCTGGCAGTGCAACACCTGGCTGTCGGCGCCGGAAGACGTTGCCTGATCAGGCCAGACGCAAGGGGGCTGGCAGCCGGTTGGTGCGGGGGCCGCGGCGGACGAGGAACGCGTAACCCGCGCCGGCCACCCCGCTCAGGATGATCAGCACGAAGGGCAGGCCCGCGCCGGGACCGTCCGTGCCGGTGGTCGCCTGGGCGGCGTGCACCACCAGATTGTCGTCATCGGCGTTCGGTGGCACGGCGATCTCCACCGGCTCGCCCTCCTGGTGGCCGCAACCGTCGAAGCGGGCGTCGCGTTCGCGGCCGTCGAGGGTGAACCGTACGGTCTCGGAGGCGCCGTCGGCCGTGCACGCGGCGCCTGTGACCACGGTGGCGGACACCGTGCGGCCGGAGTCGTTCGCCTCGGCGCCGAGCAGGCCGAGCATGTTCACCAGCACCGCGATGATCGCGCCGAACAGCACGACCCCGGTGCCGACCGCCGCCCAACGCAGGTACCCGAGGGGTATCCGCACGGGGAGATCGTCGCATCCCGGCCGGGCCGAGAGATAGGTAAGAGGCCGCGCGAATAGGGTCGGTGGATGCCCGTCGTGATCGAGGTGGTTCCTGGCGGTGCCGCCAGGGGCCGCCTCGGCGCGACGGGCACCGCCAGCCCTGTTCGCGCGCCCTCTTAGTCCTCGTGCGCTGCGGTGACTTTCTTGACGTAGAGCAGCCGGTCGCCCACCTCGATGGCGTCCGCCTCCGGGTGGTCCACGCGGAAGAGCTTCCCCTCGCGGACCACGCCGAGCACTATGTCGGACAGGTGCCGCGGCGAGCCGCCGATCTCGCTCTCCTCGACGTCGCGCTCGGCGATGGCCAGCCCGGACTCGGGCGTGATCAGGTCCTCGACCATGTCGACCACGGTCGGGGTGTGGGTGGCCATGCCGAGCAGCCGGCCGGCCGTCTCGCTGGAGACCACCACCGAGTTCGCGCCGGACTGGCGCAGCAGGTGCACGTTCTCGGCCTCGCGCACGGCCGCCACGATCTGGGCCTTCGGCGCCAGCTCGCGGGCCGTGAGGGTGACCAGGACGGCCGAGTCGTCGCGGTTGGCGGCCACCACGACCGCGCGCGCACGCGGCACCCCCGCGACGCGAAGGACGTCGGAGCGGGTACCGGAGCCGTGCACGACCACCAGGCCCAGCGCGGACGCGGCCTCGAGCATGGTCTGGTCGGTGTCGACCACGACGATCTGCTCGGGCAGGACGCCGTCGGAGAGCACGGACGTCACGGCCGAGCGGCCCTTGGTGCCGTAACCGATGACCACCACGTGATCGCGCACCTTCGACCTCCATCGTTGCAGCTTGTACGCCTGGCGGGACCGTTCGGTCAGTACCGCCAGGGTGGTACCGACCAGGACGATCAGGAACAGCACCCGCAGCGGCGTGATCACCAGGATGTTGACCAGCCGGGCGGTCGGGCTGACCGGGGTGATGTCACCGTAGCCGGTGGTGGACAGCGACACGGTCGCGTAGTAGAAGCTGTCGAGCAGAGACAGGCCGTCGCCGTTGTTGTCGCGGTAGCCGTCGCGGTCGAGGTAGACGATCAGGACGGCCGCGAGCAGGGCGACGAACGCCCAGATCACGCGGCGCAGGATCGCGGCCATCGGGCTGACCGTGCTCTCCGGCATTCGGATCACGCCCACCAGGGAGTGATCCGGCCGATCGGTCAGGCGATCCGTCGCCGCCAACTTCGCACGCAGCTTGCGCGACAGTCGCCGTTCAGGCTCATCAGGGCTGGCCACGGCGCGAGACTAGCCGCGCGAGGCCGCCGCTGTCCGAATGACCCCCTCAGCCGGTGAACGACCAGCCCCGCCAGACGTCGACCGCGATGTGGATCAGTGGGCCGGCCGGTGGGTGCTCCGTGTACTGCGGGTACTTCGCCGCCAGCCATGCCACCGGCTCCGGTTCGGCCGGCGTGACCCGTGCCCGGCCGTCGAGGCGCACCCACCACAGCTGGGTCCAGTCGTCCGCGTAGTGGTCGACCAGCAGGGACACCCGGTCGTTGGCCGCGATGTTCCGCAGCCGGCGCAGGTCGGTGGTGCGCTTGGGTTTGTGGTCGACCGCGATCATCACGGTGTCCTCCCGCAGCGCGAACGTCACGGGCACCAGATGCGGCTGCCCGGCGGCGTCGGCCGTGGCCAGCCGCGCCACCCGAGCCGCCGCGAACCGGGCCCGTGCGTCCACTTCGGTCAGTTCCACGTTCTCGACGTCAGCCGTGCGTGCGGTGGCGTTGGTGCGCTGAACCACCGCGACCACCCAGGCCCGCGCATGGACAAACCAACAGCATCGTTGAGCGTCATCAATGCCTCATCTCAGGGCATCGCCGGCCAGCGACCGCTACCCAATTGGGACCGCACTCAACAGGGCGCTCAAGCCGGTCGCGTCGATCAGGTCGGCCGGGCGGATGGTGCGGTTGTGCCGCACGTAGTGGAACGCGGCGCGTACCTGGCGCACCGGGGTGTCCGACAGGCTCGCCCACGCGAGGCGGTACGCGGCCAACTGCACGGTCAGCGCCGGCAGGTCGGCGTCCGCCGGGATGGCGCCCGTCTTCCAGTCGATCACCGTCCAGGTGCCGTCCCGGTCGAGGAACACGGCGTCCATCCGGCCGCGCAGCGAGATGCCGGCCACGTCACAGGTGAACGGGACCTCCACCTCGTGCGGCGTCCGGTCGGCCCACTCGCTCGCCAGGAACGCGTCCTGCAGCTGGATCAGGTCCTCATCCGGGGCCGCGTCCTCGTCGGCCGAGCCCGGCAGCTCGTCCAGGTCGAGCAGCGCCCGTGAGCCGAACCGCTTCTCCAGCCAGGCGTGGAAGGCCGTGCCTCGCCGAGCCGTGGGGTTCGGCGGGAACGGCAACGGCCGGCGCAGGCGGCGGGCCAGCGCCGCGGGGTCGGCCGCCAGCTCGACCAGCTGGACGACCGACATCGACGCGGGCAGCGTCACCTCTTCGCGGCGCGCGGCGACGGCCGCTCGCTCGGCCAGCAGCACGTCCGTGTCGGCCTCCCAGCCCTCCGGATCCTCCTCCAGCAGGATCTGGGCGCCGCCGCCGTTCAACACGGCCAGTTCCTCGCGCACGAGCGAGGCCCCCTCGGCCACGTGCGGGCGGCCGATGGCGAGCGGGTCGGCCGGCCAGCGCGCCGTGCGGTCGGCCGTCGCCAGCGGGTTCTCCTCGTCCTCCGGCGGCGCCTCGGTCCAGTGATCGACCGACGCCACCCGATCGTCCATTGTGGACGTTGCGGTCGCGATCTCGTTGAAGAAGTCGGACGGGCCCTTGGGTTTCGAGCCCGTGCGGCCCCACCAGTGCGCCGACACCAGCAGGGTCCGCTCGACGCGGGTCAGCGCCACGTAACAGAGCCGCCGCTCCTCCACCAGGTCCCGCTCGGCGAACGCCTCGGCGTGGGCCGTCAGCTCCAGCTCGATCTCCTTGCGGTTCGCCGCACCCGCCAGGTTCAGCGGCGGCAGGTCGGCCGCGTCGCCGCGCAGTTCGGCCGGCAGCTCGGTCACCGCCCGCAGCCAGCACGACGTCCGCTTGCGACTGGGGAACACGTCGTTCACCAGGTGCGGCACGGCGACGATCTCCCACTCGAGGCCCTTGGCCGAGTGGACGGTGAGGATCTGCACACGGTCCTCGGCCACCTCGACCTCGCCGGGCTCCAGGCCGTCCTCCGCGGCCTCCGCCGCCGCCAGGTAGTCGAGCAGCGCCGGCAGGCTGGCCGACGGGCTGGTCTGCGCGTAGTCGGACACCACGTCGGCGAACTTGTTCAGGTGGGCGCGCCCGGCGCCGCCCGGCCGGGCCTTGGCCTCGACGTCCAGCAGCATCACCCGCTCGACCTCGGCCACCAGCTCCGGCAGCGGCTGGTCGAGCCGGCGGCGCAGCGACCGCAGCTCCATGCCGAGCGTGCGGATCCGCCGGTAGCCCTCGTGCGAGTACGCCTCGGCGTCGCCAGGGTCGTCGAGCGCGTCGACCAGGCCCGCCTGCTCGACGCCCTCCCCCGGCACCGTGTCGGCCAGCGTGCCGTCGCCTTCCGTCCGGAACGCCTGGCCCAACTCGGCCGCACGGCGCCACATGGCCGCCAGGTCGGCCGGGCCGAGCCGCCAGCGGGCGCCGGTGAGCAGCCGGGCGGCGGCCGTGCCGGCCAGCGGGTCGATGAGCACCCGCAGCGCGGAGACCAGGTCCCGTACCTCGGGTTCGTCGAGCAGCCCGCCGATGCCCACCACCTCGACCGGCAGCCCCCTGATGCGCAGGGCGGTCGCGAGGTCTGTCATGTCCGCGCGACGGCGGACGAGGACGGCGGCCGTCGGCGGGCGGCCCGTTTCGTCCACAGTGGACCGCCAGCGCTCGGCCACCGCGTCCGCGAGCCACGCCACCTCGGCCTCGGCGTCCGCGTGCAGCGCGACGCGGACGTCGGCCGGACCGGCGCCGGGCGGGGCCCGCAGCTCGTCGACGTCCAGGCCGGCCGTGCGCAGCGGCCCGGAGATCGCGTTCGCCAGCGCCAGCACCTCGGGCGGGTTGCGGAAGCTGGTGAGCAGCCCGTAGCGGGTGGCCGGTTTGCCTTTCTCCCTGGGGAAGTCGGTGGCGAAGCGGGGCAGGTTGGCGGCGCTCGCGCCGCGCCAGCCGTAGATCGCCTGCACCGGGTCGCCGACGGCCGTGACCGGCAGCCGGCCGCCGCCGCCGAACAGGGAGCGCAGCAGGATCCGTTGCGCGTGGCCGGTGTCCTGGTACTCGTCGAGAAGGACGGCGCCGTAGCGTTCCCGCTCGATCCGCACGACCTCCGGCTGCGTGCTCGCCAGACGCGCGGCCAGGGCCATCTGCTCGGCGAAGTCGAGCGCGCCCTCCTTGCGCTTGCGTTCGGAGTACGCGTGCACGAGCGGCAGCATGGCGACCCGGAACCGTTGCGTGGCAACGACTTCCTTCAAGTCCTGCGACAGCTCGGCCCGCTGGCGCGGCCCCCGCGGCGCGGACTCGATGGCCTCGCACACGGACTCCGAGTACCGGGCCAGCGCCTCCTCGTCGACCAGGTGCTCGGCCAACTCGCCCGCCAGTTCGAGCAGGTACCGGGTCACGGTGACGGGCACGCGCTCGGTGTCGAGGTCCTGGGTCCACGTCGAGACCACCCGGTGCGCCAGCTGCCAACAGGCGGTCTCGGTGAGCAGCCGGGCGCCCGGCTCGACGGGCAGCCGCAGCCCGTGCTCGGCGACGAGCCGGCCGGCGTAGGCGTGGTAGGTGAGGACGGTCGGCTCACCGGCGTAGACGGCGGCCAGCCGGTCCCCGCTCGGGTCGAGCCGCTCGAGCAGCCCCGACCCGGCGAGGCGCCTCAGTCGAGACCGGACCCGGTCGGCCAACTGCCGGGCGGCCTTGCGGGTGAACGTCAGCCCGAGGACCCGATCGGGCGTGACCAACCCGTTGGCCACCAACCAGACGACCCGGGCCGCCATGGTCTCGGTCTTGCCGGCCCCGGCCCCGGCGATGACGAGCGCGGGCTCGCCGGGCGCCGCGATGACGGCCGCCTGCTCCTCGGTGGGCGCGGGCAGTCCCAGGTGGGCGGACAGGAGCCGAGGACTGATCAGGTCAGGCATACGGATCACCGGCTGCTGGCAGCCGGCCGTTCACCTCCACCCGAAACTCGACGGCAACCTTCCGCAGGGCCACCGACGGCCGATACCAGCGACCTCGCTTCTCGCCCTGGGCCTCGAGCCAGCCGGCCTTGACCATCTCGTTGAGATCCCGGCTCGCGACGTTCTGGGAGATGTCCGGCACGAGCTGACGGTACGTGCTGTTGCGCAGATACCGCCCGGACATGCAGTAGGTCAGCGGCTGAACGCACCGATCGGGGAACCCGAGGTCGGCCACCAGCTTCTCGGCATGGACCCAGAGTTTTCCGGCCAGGTCCGACCTGCGCTCGACGCGCAGTGCCTGACGGTAGTGCGCCGTGAGACAGAAGCGAATCCACGGGCGGGTGTCCCGGTGCGGGCTCCACACGCCACCGCCGACCTCGGCCAACACGCGGTAATAGTCCTGCTCGTTGGAGCCGAGGTACTCCTCGATGGAGGCGAACTCAGGCGCCGTCGTCGTGCCGGCCGCGGCCAGTAACAAGGTCTGCAGACACCGGGCCATCCGGCCGTTACCGTCCTTGAACGGGTGGATCATCACGAGGTTCAGGTGTGCCATGGCGGCGGTGACGAGCGACTCCTTCGCGAGATCCGCTCGGTTGATCTCCGTCGTCAGCTCCGCCACCAGGTCGCGGACGTGCTCTGCCTCCGGGCTGACGTACACGGTGGCCTCGTTGTCCGCGTCGAAGACGTAGACCTGGTCCGGGCGCCAGCGGCCCGGCCACTTGGCGAGGTCGTAGTGCTGCATCATGAAGTGCAGGGCCAGGATGGTGTCCGGACTCAGGGAGAACGGCTCCTGCTTCGCGAGCTGCAGCACATAGGTCATCGCGTCCCGGTAGCCACGCACCGCCTGCCAGGCCAGCTCGTCGGCGTCTCTCGGTTCCTGGTCGTCCATCGCCGCGAACGCGTCGTCGACGCTGACCGTGAAGCCCTCGATCGTGTTGGAGCCGCGGACCGCCCGCGCCATGGCGACCCTGCGCAGCAGGCCGATCCACCGACGCGGAGCGGCGACCTGGTGCCGCAACTCGCGGTGCATGTCGTGGATAGCGTCCAGCACCCGCCGATCACTGTCGCCGAGCGGTGGAGCGACGAAGAGTGCCATAGTCAGATACTATCTGATCCGACATCAGTTAATAACTGATTATCCCTCATTCGGGCACCTGCCGCCCGGAGGCGTGCATGGGGCACGCGGTCCGGACGGGGCAGCGGGGACAGTCCGGGTTCTGCCTGGCCAGGTACTCCGGGCCCGTGCTGGCCGCGGCCGCGTCCGCCACCACGCCCGTCCAGTGCTTCAGCCCCTCATCGTCCACCGGGTCCTGGTTGCGTTCCGTGGCCACCGTCTTGCGGTTCGCCTTCGAAACGTACAACAGCCGCGCGCCGCCCGGTTCGGTGTCCAGGCCCAGCTCGGTGAACGCGCCGTAGGCCGCCGCCAGTTGGTACACGGCCAGCTGCGGGTGTTCCTTCGCCTCGTCGGCCGTGACCGGGGCGCGGCCGGTCTTCACGTCGACCACCACCGGGCGGCCGTCGGCGTCGGTTTCCAGGCGGTCCACCCGGCCGCGGATCCGCACGGGGGGCTCCACGTCCGGCAGGTCGACCGTGAAGTCCCGCTCCACCGCCACCTGCGTCAGGTCGCCCCGGGTGGCGCGCAGCCAGCCGAGGAACGTGTCCATCATCGCGTGCACCCTGGCCCGCTCGCGGCGGGAGAACCACGGGGCGCCCGCGTCCACGGCGTCCCAGGCCCGGTCCAGTTCGGCACGCAGCCGCACCTCGTCGGCACCGCTGGCCGCCGCCTGCGCCAGCGCGTGCACCAGCACGCCGGTGACCGACGCCAGCTCGGCCGGGTCGGAGCCGCCGTGCCGTTCCACCACCCAGCGCAGTGGGCACCGCGCCAGAACCTCCACTGTGGACGGTGAGACCGAGACGCGATCACCCCTGGCGCGCAACGGTTCCACGCTCGACAGCTCGGGCAGGCCGTACCAGTAGTCGGGGCTCGCGCCCGGCACGCCCGCCTCCGCCAGCCGGGCGAGCTGGCGAGCGGCACGGCGCCGGCGGTCAGGGGCCGCGGTGCCGTCGCACACGGAGCGGCGCAGTTCGCCCACCAGATCGGCCAGGATCAGCGCCCGGCGCGGGCCATCGAGCCCCCTGACGCGACCCGCGTCCTCCAGGCTCTCGATGTCCATGCCGGTCAGTTCGGCCAGGAACCGGGACGGCTGCTCGTCCTCGCCGCGGATGGCCGACACCAGCAGGGTTTGGCGCGCGCGGCTGGCGGCGACCAGCAACAGGCGGCGCTCCTCGGCCAGCAGCGGCGCGGTGGCGGACACCTCGACCTCGTCCACGCCGGCCAGCCGGTCCACCAGCCGCTCGACGCCGAGCAGCGAGCCACGCAACCGCAGGTCCGGCCAGGTCCCCTCCTGCACGCCGATGACGGCCACCACCGTCCACTCGCGACCGACGGCGGCGTGTGCGGTGAGCACCTCGACCGCCTCGCCGCGCTGCGCGGCCGGCGCCAGCGTGTCCCCCACGATCCGTTGCGCGGCAAGGAAGTCGGCGAATCCGGTGACGTCCGCACCGGGGAGCCGGTCGGCATAGCGGGCAGCCGCGTGGAACAGCCCGACGATCGCGTCCAGGTCGCGGTCCGCCTGCGCGCCAATGGTTCCACCGCGCGCGGACTGCGCTGTCCACCGTGGCTCGAGTCCGCTTTGCTGCCACACCAACCAGAGCACCTGCTCGAGCCCGGCGCCGTCGGCGATCGCCTGCCGCGCGGTGGCCAGCAGTCCGGCCACCCGCCGCACGGCGGCCGACTCGGAGTCCTCCAGCGCGGCGAGCGTGTCGTCGTCGCGGAGGACCTCGACCAGCAGCTCGTCGGACGGCCGGTCGCTGCCGGCCGCCAGCTCCAGTCGGCGCAACCCGCGCCGCAACCGCCGCAGCGCCAACGGGTCGGCGCCACCGAAGTGGCACGACAGCAGCAACTCCGCGCGAGACGGGTCGATGAGCCCCGGCGCGGCCGCGCAACGCAGCAGCTCCAGGAACGGGCGCACGGCCGGCTGGCGGGCCAGCGGCAGCTCCTCCGCGTCGGTCAGCACCGGCACGCCGGCGATCGACAGCGCGCGCTGCAGCACGGGCACCGAGTTGGTGGCCGACCGCGCGAGCACGGCCATGTCCGACCACGGCACCCCGTCGATCAGGTGCGCCCGACGCAGCTGGTCGGCCACCCAGGCGGCCTCGGCCGCGTCGGTCGTGTGCAACCGGACGGTCACCGACCCGCCGTCCGGCTCACCCTCCGCCACCCGCGGGCGTTGCGGCGAGCTGCCGGGCAGGCGCGCGGCCAGCCGGGCGACCGCCTGGCGGATCACCGGGGCCATTCGGTGCGTCTCCCGCAGCACGACCGTGCCGCCGTCCGGCTCGGTGTCGCCCAGCAGGCGCGGATCGGCGCCACGGAAGGAGAACACGGCCTGGTCCGGGTCGCCCGCCAGGACGAACTCCTTGGCGGCGAAACCGAGCCGGGCGAGCAGCCGGTACTGGAGCGGGTCGAGGTGCTGGGCATCGTCGACCAGCAGGTAGCGCACCCGGTCCCGCTCGCCGGCCAGCAGCTCGGCGTCCGTCTCGAACGCGAGCAGCGCGCTCGCCACCAGCTCGGCCGCGTCCAGCGCGGGCGCGCTCTCCTGCGCCACTGCGCTGTCCGCCGCCCCGGCGAGCAACGTGACCTGCTCGTACTGCCGGGCGAACTTGCCGGCCGAGACCCATTCCTCGTGCTTGGCGTCCCGGCCGATCTTGATGAGGTCCTCCGGCCCGAGCCCGCGCTCGGCCGCCCGCAGCATCAGGTCCCGCAGCTCCTCGGCGAAGCCGGGCACGGCGAGCGCCGGCCAGAGCCGGTCGGGCCAGTAGTCGACGTCGTCCTCCAGGTCGCCGGCCAGCAGCTCGCGGACCACGGCGTCCTGCTCGGGCCCGGACAGCAGCCGCGGCCCCGGGACGTCCCGCATGGCCGCGTGCAGGCGGAGCACGGAGAACGCGTAGGAGTGCACCGTGCGGACCAGCGGCTGGCGGGCCGTGCGCGGGTTCAGCTCGTTCGACCCGGCGGTCAGCAGTGCCGTGATGCCGGCGCGGACCTCGACGGCCGCGCGCCGGTTCGCCGTGACCACCAGCAGGTGCTCCGGATCGACGCCCCCGCGCAGGATGCGGTCGGCCGCCATCTCCACGAGCAGGCGGGTCTTGCCGGTGCCCGGGCCGCCGAGTACCCGGACGAAACCCTCGGCCCCGTCCAGCACCCGCTGGGCGGCCGGCTCCCAGCGGGATGGGGGTCGGGCCGCCGCAGGCCGGCGAACGAGCCGCGGAACCGGGGTGACCACGATGACGATGGAACCACGTCGGCCGGCGCTCGCCCCCACCGGCACGCCGGCATACTGGCTGCGTGGACGAGGAGCTGCACGAGCGGGTACGCGACATCATCATGTCGATCCCGCCCGGCCGGGTGGCGTCCTACGGCGACATCGCCGCTATGGCCGGGGCATCGACCCCGCGGCTGGTGGGCCGCATCCTCAGCGAGGACGGCCACGACCTGCCGTGGCACCGGGTCCTGCGTTCGAACGGCACCCCCGCACCCGCGCTCGTGCACCGGCAGCTGGAGCTACTGCGCGCCGAGGGCGTGCTGGCCGACGGCCAGAAGATCAACATGCGCGAGTACCGCTGGCGCCCCTAGCCATCACCCGCGAGATCGCGGTTCCCACACACGAAATCGCGGTTCCCACACACGAAATCGCGGTTCCCACACACGAGATCGCTTCTCGCACTCGAGATCGCGCTTCGGGCGCGCATGGTCATGCCCAACCCGGGGATTTGCGTGCCCGGCGTTGGAGGCGTTGCGTACCCGATCCGCGACTTGCCCGCCGGAAGGACGATCTCGGCTGCCGGAACCGCGATCTCGGCTGCCGGAACCGCGATCTCGCGTGCGGGAACCGCGATCTCGGGGGTTAGCCTCCGGTCTCTCCTGGCGGGGAGTGCCCTTCCGGGCTGAAAATGGGCGGGCTCCGCCTGCCCCTCAGCGGTCCTCGCGTGGTCTGCACGGGGCTGCGGCCACGCACCGCGGGTTAGTAACCAGCGATTTCACCGCCAGCCAGGGTGCGCCGTGGGTCTATTTTCGGATTAGAAGGTTGGGCCTATGAGCAGGCGTAGGTAGACCGTGCAGAGCTGCAGCGGGGTGAGGCCGAGTTCGTTGCTGTCGGCCAGCGCGTACCCGATGCCCAGCGCCGCGACCGTGACGCTGACGGCGGCTGCGTTGATCAGTGGCGGGTACTGGAGCATGCCGGCGATCAGCGCGAACGGCAGCCCGCCACCGAGATAGGCGAGCACCAACTGCACCTCGAGGGGGAACTCGGCCGTGAAGGTCACGACGGCCGCGAAGCCCCAGCCGGCCAGCCCGCCGCCACCGACCAGCACGGACCACAGGATGGCCGGCCGGGCGCCGTCGGGCAGCCACGACGCGTCCGCCGTGCGCCAGTACAGGACGAACAGCACCAGGAACAGCGACGCCACCAACAGGAGCACACCGAGCAGCGAGCCGGCGGACAGCGTGTCCAGCGGACGGAACGGCAGGGTGCTCGTGTCGCTCGTCAGGATGAGCGCGACCGTGCCGATGAGCACCGAGCCCGCGACCCACGCACCGGCCAGCTGCCCGAGGATGGCTCTCATCCGACCCCCTCCATGATCGCGAGCACTCTACGCCCGGCCGGAATAATTGAACATGCAACTACCGTTCTCCGGGTATATCCGTACTTTGGAGGTTTCGATGCCCGCCGTAACCGCTGACACCCTGACGCTTCCGCGTCTGCCGGAGCCGACCACCACCATGGCGTGGCGCGGGGTGTCCCGCGTGGTGACGGCCCAGACCTTCCTCGAGGGCGAGGGTTTCCAGGTCCGCCGCCCGTTCCCCGGCGTCGATCTCGCGCTGGCCGATCCGTTCCTGCTGCTCGACCACATGGGCGCCGTCGAGTACGCGCCCGGCGAGGCGAAGGGCGCGCCCTGGCACCCGCACCGCGGCTTCGAGACCGTGACGTACATGATCGACGGCGCCATGCAGCACACCGACTCGATCGGTGGCGGCGGGCTGATCACCGACGGCGCGACGCAGTGGATGACCGCGGGCGCCGGGATCCTGCACAACGAGGTGCCGCCGCAGGAGATGGTGGCCAAGGGTGGGCTGTTCCACGGCGTGCAGCTGTGGGTGAACCTGCCACGGTCCATGAAGATGACCACGCCGCGCTACCAGGACATCGCCGCGGCCGACGCGAAGCTGCTGTCGAGCGACGACGGCGGTGCGCTCGTCCGGCTGATCGCCGGGTCGCTGGCCGGCCACGACGGGCCGGGTGTCACGCACACGCCCATCACCTACGTGCACGCCTCCGTGGCCGCGGGTGCCCGGCTGGCCACGCCATGGCCGGCCGACTACAACGCGCTCGTCTACGTGTTGTCCGGGCGCGGCACCGTCGGGGCCGAGCAGCGACCACTGACCGAGGGACAGCTGGCGATGTTCGGGCCGGGCGACGGGCTGGTCATGCAGGCGGCCGAATCCTGGGAGGTCCTGGTGCTCGGCGGGGCTTCGATCAACGAACCCGTGGCACGCTACGGCCCGTTCGTCATGAACACGCGCGCCGAGATCATCCAGGCGTACGAGGACTTCCAGGCCGGCCGGCTCGGCCAGATCCCCGCCGCACACCTCTCGTCCGAGGACCTGCGCCTGGACTAAGAGGGCCGCGCGACTAGGGCGGTGGATGCCCGTCGTGATCGAGGTGGTTCCTGGCGGTGCCGCGCCGGCGTCGGCGTACCGGGTTGTACTTCGATGCCGGCGCGGTGCCGCCAGGGGCCGCGTCGCGCGGCGGGCGCCGCCAGCCCTAGTCGCGCGGCCTCTAACCTACAACTCGCTGATCCGCAACGCCGTTCGCTCCAACCCGCGCAACGACTGATCACTCGAATGCGGATGCAGAGCGTGCACGGCCAACCGGAACAGCAGCGCGTGCCGCAGCGCCTGGGTCCACTCCGGCAAATGCGACCAGCGCTTGAGAATGCCGTCGTCCGCGCCGCCCCAGGCCAGCGCGTCGACCACGATCACGGCGGCCGCCCACTCGGGCGGCCGGTAGAACGCCGTGAAGTCCACGATCCCCGGCGCCGCGTCCCCGGCGAACAAAACGTTGCCGAACAGGTCGCCGTGCACCACCTGCGGGCGCGTGGTCAACGGCACCCGCCCACCGGCGTACACCTCGAACAGCCGGCCGCCGAGCGCCGGGTCGAGCGGTGCGTCCTCCTCGCCGAACGCCGCGCGGTCGGCCATGGCGAACACGTCGGCACGCATGTGCAGGAACCGCGGCCGCGGCAGGTCGGCCGTCGCCTTGTGGAGGCGCAGCGACACCGCCACGACGTCGTCGTAACGCGGCTCGTGCTGGCCCTCCAGATGCCGGAAGGCCGTCCAGCCACCCACCACGTGCCGGCCGTCGCTCGACCGGATCGGCCGCGCGATCCGCAGGTCCGGCACGCTCAGCTCACCCAGCGTCTGCGCCACCCACGACGCCTCGGCCGGATTGGTGGCCGGCCGCACGGCGATTTCCCCGCATCGCCAACGAGGACCGGCGTCGATCAGTTCGGGCACGCTGTCCTTCTGACCGAACGCGGCACGTACGTGCTGGGGCGGCGGGGACGGACTCACGGCAAGCCACGCTACCCCGCCGCGACGTAGGCTGGCGCTTCGCCACCCGAGTCGCTCTTGATGTCTCAGCGCTTCGCCACCCGAGTCGCTCTTGATGTCTCAGTACGTCGGCAGGCTCGGATCCACGTCCCGAGCCCAGCCGAGCACACCGCCGCCAACATGTACGGCGTCCGCGAAACCCGCCTTGTGCAGCGCCGCGAGTGCCTCGGCCGACCGGCCCCCGGACTTGCAGTGCAACACGATCGGCTTGTCCTGTGGCAGCTCGGCCAGTGCCTCGCCGGACAGGATCCGGTCCTTCGGGATGAGCGTGGCGCCCGGGATCTTCACGATCTCGTACTCGTGCGGCTCGCGGACGTCGATCAGCGCGAAGTTGTCGCCCCGGTCGAACTTGTCCTTCAGCTCGCGCGGGGTGATCGTGTGCCCGGCGGCCGCCTCGGCGGCGTCGGTCGACACCACGCCGCAGAAGGCGTCGTAGTCGATGAGGCCCTCGATCGGCTTGGTCTCCGGGTCCTTGCGGATCTTGACGGTCCGGTACGACATCTCCAACGCGTCGTACACCATCAGCCGGCCGAGCAGCGGCTCGCCGATGCCCGTGAGCAGCTTGATCGCCTCGGTCACCATGACCGATCCGATCGACGCGCACAGCACGCCCAGCACGCCGCCCTCGGCGCACGACGGGACCATGCCGGGCGGCGGCGGCTCCGGGTACAGGTCGCGGTAGTTCAGGCCCTGCCCGTTCGGCGCGTCCTCCCAGAACACGCTGACCTGGCCCTCGAACCGGAAGATCGAGCCCCACACGTACGGCTTGCCGAGCAGCACGGCCGCGTCGTTCACCAGATAGCGCGTGGCGAAGTTGTCGGTGCCGTCGAGGATCAGGTCGTAGCCGCGGAAGATGTCCAGCGCGTTGTCCGAGGTGAGCTGCTCCTGGTGGAGGTTCACCGTGACGAACGGGTTGATCTCGGCGACCGACTCCTTGGCCGACTGGGCCTTCGGCTTGCCGACGTCCGACACCCCGTGGATGACCTGGCGCTGCAGGTTGGACTCGTCGACCACGTCGAAGTCGACCACGCCGAGCGTGCCGACCCCGGCGGCCGCCAGGTACAGCAGAGCCGGGCTGCCGAGTCCGCCCGCGCCGACCACCAGGACCTTTGCGTTCTTCAGGCGCTTCTGCCCGTCGACCCCGACGTCCGGGATGATCAGGTGCCGGCTGTACCTCGCGACCTCGTCCTTGGTCAGCTCCTCGGCCGGCTCCACCAGCGGCGGCAAGCTGCCTGCCATGGGTTCCTCCTCGACTCCTGCTGCATGTCCGCGACCCGGTGTCTCGTATCCCCAAGTCTCCTCAGGACAACGCGTTCGTCCCACTCGGTCTTCCTGGGTTCCCACATCGCGGGACGAGGGTCAGCCCGGCGGTTGGGCCTGCGGGTTGGGCCAGGGGTTCGGCCGGCAGGTGAGACCGTTCGCTTCGACCGGGTCGGAGTTGCCCGCCTGGTCGTTCAGCTGGGCCACGAAGTCGTTGGACACGCCGAACGTCTGCTGCATCATCACGGGCGCGAGGTCGCCCGCGGCCCCGCAGCCGACGTGTCCCTTGCGGAACGCGTGGCCGATCTCGTGGTTGATGGCGTAGATCCGGTAGTCGCCGATGTTGCCGGCATAGGCGACCGCACCGCGGATCCAGCGCGCCAGGTTGATCATCACGCGCTTCTCGCTGCCCCGCCAGCACGACGACTCGTACGGGATCGACCGGCCGCAGTAGTCGGGGTGCTGCAGGGTCTTCGGCGTGGCGAGCGTCATCCGGATGTCCGGATCCTCGTCGCCGTCCACCCGTTGGACCGACACCTGCCCGCTCGCCGCCCAGCCGCGCGGCTCGGCCAGCGTGGCGTCGATCAGCGCGCCGAACGAGTCGATGCCGCCGAGGGGGGCCAGGTCGATGCCGCCCTCGACCTCGACCGTGTACGTGTACAGCTCCCCACCGGTGCCGACCCGCTCACCACGGCCGGGCAGCACGGCGAACTCGCCGGTGCCCTGTTCCGGATACGCGGCACCGCCCGGCAGGTCGGCCGACGGGATGTTCAGGTCCGGCGGCACCACGGGCGACTCGGTGACGTCCGGCGGCGCCTGCGGTGCCGTGCCGTCCTGGCCGCCCGGATCACCCGGTTGCGCCCGCGCGCCACCGCTGTCGTCGCCGGTGGTGTCGATCAGCACGAGCACCGTGACGGCCACCAGGATGGGCAGGGCGTACACCCGCCAGCCGTAGGTGGCGAGCACGCCGCGGATGCCCCTCGGCCGCTCCTTCGCCCTCGGCTCGCCGGCGGGGTGCCAGGAAGCCTCGAGTGGCTGCGCCGAGGTACGACGCTCACCCGCCCGATAACGATCCTGGACCCGCTTCGTCACGCGACAAGGGTGCCACAAAGGTGGCAGATGGCCGTGTTCACCACTTGCCCGCGTCGACCTGCTCCCACATGCCGAGGACGGCCCTGGCCACCGTGCCCGGGCGTTCCATCTGGGCCACGTGCCCCGTGCGCGGCAGCACGAGCAGCCGCCCGCGCGGGATCAGCTGGGCCGTCCGAGGTGCCTTGCGCACGGTGACCAGCTTGTCCTCCGTCCCCCAGACCACCAGCGTCGGCGCCTTGATCCGGGGCGCGAGCGTCCACATGGACTTCGAGCGCGGCACCAGCCACGACCGGAACAGGCCGATCGTGCTCCGGGCGAGCGCCGGGTTCGACCACGCCTGCCGCGCCCGCTCGGCGAACTCCTCGCCCGCCTCCCGGCGGCGTGACTCGGGGATCTTGGACGAGTCGGCGAAACACAGGTTGAGCAGCCGCATGACCCGCATCTCCATGGGCTCGGCCGCCAGCCTGCGGCGGAACGTCGCGCCGATCAGCGGCAGGAACGCGAGCGCGAGGCGCGGGTCGGACATCCGTGAGGTGCGCGGCCGCAGGTCGGGCACGGCCGGCGAGATGAGCGTGAGCGTGCGGACCAGGTCCGGGTGGTCGGCCGCCACGTACATGCTGATGGCGCCGCCCATGGAGTTGCCGAACAGGTGCACCGGGCCGACGCCGAGGCCGCGGATGAACCGGGCGACCGAGTCGGCGTGGTTGGGAATCGAGTAGTCGAACTCCCGCGGCGGCTCCGAGCGGCCGAATCCCGGCAGATCGAGCGCGATGCCGGGGACGTACCCGCTCAGCTGGCCGGCCAGGTCGGTCCAGTTGGTGGCCGAGCCGCCGAGCCCGTGGACGTAGACGGCAGTCACCCCGTCCGGGCCGGGCGTCTCCCGCACGTGCAGCCGCACCCCGCCGGACTCCCGGTCGGCCCCCGGCCACGGCGGAATCGACATGTCCACGGCCGGCAGCACGGCGTCGGAAAGCGGCACGTGAGTAACGGGTGAACGGGAGGTGATGCTGGCGCTCATCCGTCCAGTGTCCATGATGACCCGAGTGCCGCGCTTACACGCAGATCGCGGCACCCGGGTCGGCAGGTCAGCCCCAGACGCCGTAGGTGCTTGAGCAGCCCATGGTCTGGACGCAGGTGTAGATGTAGTACTGATAGCCCTCGCGGAGGTTGAGTGCGTCACGGCCGCACCCGGCGCCGCCTTCGTTCGTGTCGAAGACCGTCTTGCTGCCGCCCCCGGCGAAGTCCCACTCGATCGTCAGCGACACTTTCCGGCCGTCGGTCCTGGCGTCGCAGGCCTTGATCACCTCGTAGCTGCCGGACTGCTCGAAGTAGATGCCGCTGCCCATGAAGACGCCCCCAGGGGAGCGGCAATCGATCTTGAAGTCCGGCAGGTCGACGCGGGTGTCAGGCCGGCAGTTGGCGGCTGCCACGTTCGGTGCCGCGGTCGCGGTGGTCGCCGCGAGCAGCGTGGTCGCGACCAGCGCGACCAGGCTCATCCCCGCGATGACAGCCGCGGAACCGTCCTGTCATGTCCCCAGTCCCCTCTCAGGTGGTGTCGCGTGGACGGTATTGACGGGCGCTCACGGATCGCTTACCCATCTCTGACAGCCCATCGAGCACCCGGAAGAGTTAGCCCCGCCGCATTACCCGCGAGTAGTGTTGTCACCCGCACGGGTTGGTGACCCCGGCCCGAAGGGATCTGGAGGGCGTATGTCGGAAACGATCCAGCACGGCGCGCTGGCCGGGCAGGCCAATCGCGCGGCTCGGCTGCCCCGCACGGCCAGGCGCGCGCAGCTGCTCGCCGCGGCTCAGGACGTGTTCGCCGCCAACGGCTACCACGCGGCGGCCATGGACGAGATCGCCGACCGCGCCGGGGTCAGCAAGCCGGTCCTCTACCAACACTTCCCCGGCAAGCTCGAGCTGTACCTCGCGCTGCTGGAGATGCACGTCGACGAGCTGATCACCCGCGTCACCGGCGCCATGGAGTCCACCACGGACAACAAGCTGCGGGTGCACAACGCGGTCAGCGCGTACTTCGACTTCGTGGACGGCGAGAGCAAGGCGTACCGGCTGGTCTTCGAGTCCGACCTGCGTGGCGAGCCCGCCGTGCAGGCGACCATCGACCGGGGCACGGACGTCTGCGTGAAGGCCATCACCGCGACCATCGCGGCGGACGCGGGCCTCGAGGAGGAGCCGGCGCGGCTGCTGGCCGTCGGGCTGGTGGGCATCAGCCAGGTGGCCGCCCGATCGTGGCTGGCCAGCGACCGGACGATGACGAAGGAGGAGGCGGTCGGCCTCATCTCCACCCTGGCGTGGAGGGGCATCGGCGGCGGGTTCCCCCTGCATCCTCACGGGGAGTAACGTTCGGACGATGTCTGCTGACGGCAGTGCCGGTGACGCGAGACGCGACCGGTGGCGTTCACATCGGGCGGCGCGGCGTGCGGAGTTCGTCGACGCGGCCATGCGGGCGCTCGCCGAACACGGCCCGGACGTCGGCATGGATCACATCGCGGCCGAGGCGGGCGTCACGAAACCCGTGCTGTACCGGCATTTCGCCGACAAGGCCGACCTGTTCGTCGCCCTCGGCCAGCGTGGTACGGAGATCCTGTTCGACCGGTTGATCCCCGCGCTGAACAACGAAGAGGCCCCGGTCCCGCGCATCCGCAAGAGCCTCGACGCGTTCTTCTCGACCGTGGAGGACCACCCGCACCTGTACCGGGTGCTGGTCCGCCGGTCGTTCGCCAAGGCGCAGGTCGAGCAGGACATCGTGGCGGAGGACAAGGAGCTGATCGCGAACGCCCTGTCCGCGCTGCTCGGGGACTACCTGCGCGCGCTGAACATGGACTCGGGCGGCGCCGAGCCGTGGGCGCACGGCATCGTCGGCATGGTTCAGAACGTGAGCGAGTGGTGGCTCGAACGGCGCACCATGAACCGCGACGCGGTGGTCGAGTACCTGACCCAGATCATCTGGTCGGCCATCGACGGCTTCACCCGGGCCCAGGGCATCGTCCTGGACCCGAACAAGCCTCTTGCGGTGAACAAAGTGGTTCAGCTCGGCGACATCCGCCGCGCTGACGAAACACCCGCGTAGCACACGCGGGGCGCTGGGCATGCCTGGAACGACGCCTTCACTGCGTTGACCGCAGTGAACGACGCTTTCCCTGCATCGAAGAACCCCGGCCGCCTAGTGGACGAAACCCACCTTGCGGGTGTCGGCCGAACCGATCTCCACGTACGCGACCCGGCCCGAGGGCACCACGAAGCGACGACCCTTGTCGTCGACCAGGCTGAGCGTGCCGGTCGAGTCCTTCAGCGCGTCCGCCACCAAGGACTCGATCTCGTCAGGAGTCTGGGCGCTGTTCAGCACGATCTCCCGCGCGGTGTCCGCGACTCCGACCTTTACCTCCACGCTGACCTCCGGCTCGCTGCAAAATGTGACTTCACCAAGGCTAGCCGAGACCGAGCGCGGTCATCCGCTTGCCATGTGCCTGCTGCAACCGCCGGAACAGCGCGGCGATTCCCGCGAGGTCGCCCGTGCCCGAGACGATCAGCTCGGCCAGTCCGTCCCGCTCGGCCACCACGTACTGGGCCTGGGTGAGCGCCTCGCCGAGCAGCCGCCGTCCCCAGAGCGTGAGCCGGTCCCGGACGGTGCGGTCCCGCTCGATGGCGGCCAGCACTTCGCGCTCGGCGAACGCCGAGTGACCCGTATCACCCAGGACGTCCGTCACCAGCTGCCTGGTCTCCTCGTCGAGCCACGCGGCGATCTCGCGGTACAGGTCGGCCGCGAGCCCGTCGCCCACGTACGCCTTGACCAACGACTCCAGCCACGACCGCGGCGCGGTCGACGCGTGCCACGTGTCGAAGTGCCCGATGAACGGCCGCATCGCGTCCTGTACATCGATTCCGTGCCCCGCGAGGAATCGCTCGATGCGGCCGTAGTGACCCATCTCGGCGGCCGCCATCGACGACAGCGCGGCGCGCCCGGTCAGGGTCGGCGCGGAGCGCGCGTCCTCGGACAGCCGGTCGAACGCCGACAACTCGCCGTACGCGAGTACTCCGAGCAGATCGACGACCCCGGGGTCGATGGCACCTTTTTCGGCCCCCACAGCTGCCTCGCTCATGGGGCAGAGCGTATCCGGCCGGACCCGCAGGTAGACTGACCAGGACGCGAGCTTGTCGAAGCCGCGTTCAGAGGGTGTGCGCGCCTCGCCGGCCCTCCCGCACCGCCGGTGCGGTCGAGCGGCCCGTCCAGGGCGGAGCGCGCTGGACAAGGGAGAGAACTCATCACCGTCGAATCAGACAACAACAACCAAGACAGTTCAACGACCATCGACCCGGTCACGCTGGAGCACAGCGAGGCCGGGGTTCCCGATGTCGACCCGTCGCACCCCCTTCAGGGTGGCGCGCCGGTCCGCGACGACTCGCCCACATTCGCCGAGTTCGGCGTGCACGAGGACATCGTCAAGGCCCTGCTCGAGGCCGGTATCGAGCGCACGTTCGCCATCCAGGAGCTGACGCTGCCGCTGGCCATGGGCGGCGAGGACGTCATCGGCCAGGCCCGCACGGGCACCGGCAAGACCCTCGGCTTCGGCGTCCCGCTGCTGCACCGGCTCGACCTGCCGGGCGACGGCACGCCGCAGGTGCTCGTGGTGGTTCCGACCCGCGAGCTGTGCCTCCAGGTCACCCACGACCTCACCGACGCCGGCAAGCACCTCGGCGTGCGCGTGCTGTCGATCTACGGCGGCCGCCCGTACGAGCCCCAGATCGAGGCGCTGCGCAAGGGCGTGGACATCGTGGTCGGCACCCCCGGCCGCCTGCTCGACCTTGCCGAACAGCGCCATCTGGTGCTCGGCAAGGTGGCCGCGCTCGTGCTCGACGAGGCCGACCGGATGCTCGACCTCGGCTTCCTGCCCGACATCGAGCGCATCCTGCGGATGGTCCCCGACGACCGGCAGACCATGCTGTTCTCGGCCACCATGCCCGGCCCGATCATCACGCTGGCCCGCACGTTCCTGCGGCAGCCGACGCACATCCGCGCCGAGGAGAACGACGCCGGCGCGATCCATGAGCGCACCCGGCAGTTCGTCTACCGCGCGCACTCGCTCGACAAGATCGAGATCGTGGCGCGGGCGCTGCAGGCCGAGGACCGTGGGCTCACCATGATCTTCAGCCGTACCAAGCGCACGGCACAGAAGGTGGCCGACGACCTGGCGGAGCGCGGTTTCGCGGTGGCCGCCGTCCACGGCGACCTGGGCCAGGGCGCCCGCGAGCAGTCGCTGCGCGCGTTCCGCGCCGGCAAGGTCGACGTGCTGATCGCCACCGACGTGGCGGGACGCGGCATCGACATCGAGGGCGTCACCCACGTGATCAACTACCAGTGCCCGGAGGACGACGGCGCCTATGTGCACCGGATCGGCCGCACCGGCCGCGCCGGCCGCGAGGGCGTGGCTGTCACGCTCGTCGACTGGGACGAGGAACCGCGCTGGAAGTTGATCAGCGACACGCTCGGCATCGACATCCCGGAGCCGGTCGAGACGTACTCGACGTCCGCCCACCTGTTCGCCGACCTCGGCATCCCCGAGGGGTCCACCGGCCGGCTGCCGCTGGCCAAGCGGACCAGGGCCGGCCTGTCGGCCGAGCCGGAGGAGGACCTGGGCGGCGACAAGAAGCGCGGCCGCAACCGCACCCGCCGTGCCCGGCGACCGGCCGGCAGCGCCGAGCGCGAGCCGGCCAGGCCCGCGCCCACCGCCGACGGCGACGAGACCCGCAAGCGGCGGCGGCGCCGGCGTACCGGTGGCGAGGGCGCCACCAGCACCGAACAGCCCGAGCAGAGCGCCGCGGCCAGCACCTCGCCGAGCAGCCGTTCCGACCGTTCGACCAGGCAGCGCCGTCGGCGGCGCGGTGGCGTCGAGGTCGCGGAGACACCGAACGCGAGCGAAACAGCGCCTTCGGCAGACTGACGCCCCATGGGTGACAGCGAGGGCGAGGAGAGCCGGCCGCGCAGCGACGTATCCGGCGACCTCTCGGGCGGCTGGCCGGCCGCCGAACGCAGCGATGCGTTCGGTAACGGGATCGGCGACGAGGACGTGCTGGTCGGCGACGAGCCGTTGCTGCCGTACGCACGGACGAAGTTCCGGCGGAAGCGCGACGTGCTGGCCGTCGTCGCCATCGCGGTGATCGCGCTGGTCGCGGCGCTGCTGATGTGGCAGTCCAGCGACGCCCGCAACACGTCGTCGCAGCCCTACGACGGTCCCGTGCCCACCCAGGAGCCGCCCACCCGCTTCCCGGCGTCGCTCGGCGAGTCCTGGCGAGCCCGGAGTTCGGCGACGCCCGTTCCCGTGGCGGTGGGCGAGACGATCGTGACCGGTGAGGGCGGCGAGGTCGCCGGGCGCGACCCGTTCACCGGCGAGGTGCGCTGGCGCTACACGCGCGACCTGCCGCTGTGCACGGTGTCGACGTCCTGGCAGATGGCGTTGGCCGTGTACCAGAAGTCGGACAACCTGCTGCCGGCCGGCGACTCGCGCAAGGGCGGTGGCTGCAGCGAGTTCACGGCACTCGACCCCGGGTCCGGCAGGCGCGGCCGCCAGCCGTCGCCCACCGAGGAGCGAGCGAAGCCGGACGGCGGCCAGCGCAACTCCGACGCCGAACTCGGCACCCGGCTGCTGTCCGACGGCACCTACGTCACCACCACGGGCGAGCGGCTGCTCACCACCGTGCGGTCGGACCTGGTGCGGACGGTCGAGTACGGCGAGCTCCCGGCCATCGTGAACCCGGACAAGCAGCCGAGGACCGGCTGCACCTACGGGACGATGGCCGTGGAGGCCGGCCGGATCGCGGTGATCGAGCGCTGCCCGGACGACCCGAGCGAGCGGCTGACCGTCTACAACGCCACCCACGACGACAACGACGACGACAAGCCGGTGGTCGTGTCGAGCGTGGTGGTCGGCGAGGGCGCACAGGTGGTCGGGATGAGCGAGCACTGCCGGGTGGCCAGGGACGGCGAGGAGACGGCGGTCGAGCTGTGCACGGCGGTCGTGCTGCCCAACCCGGCGCGGCTCGTGGTGTACGACCAGACGGGCACCCAGATCGCCCAGCACGAGGTGGATCTCGGCCCCGGTGACCTGCGTACCGAGCCGGCCGACCACACGGTCGCCACCAACCGCACGACCGGCGCCATCTACTGGTTCACCGGGTCGCGCACGATCGCGCTGTCCGAGGTCGACCTGAGTCCGCTGTGGACGGTCGAGGACGCGCTCGGCCCCGGCACCGCCTTCGCCGGCAAGATCGTGATCCCGGTGACCGACGGGCTGGCCGTGATCCAGCCGACCGACGGCGAGCGGATCGGCACCATCCCCGTGGACCGGGGCGACTACACGGGCCTCGTGACCACCTCGGCGCTCGGCTCGATGGTCTACGAACAGCGCGGCGACACGCTGGTCGCGCTGAACTGACCGCTGCTGAGCAGTGACTCCGTGTGGACTCCACAGTTTTTCGAGCGGTCGTGAGGCACACTCGAAGGGTGAGTGCCACACTTCCGTCGCAGCTGAGCCCGCATCGGGCCGACCGGGTCGCGCTACAGGCCAGGTATGGGCCGATCGCGGCCCTGCGCCGGCGCGCGGTGTCGGCACCCGATCCGCGCCCCATCGCGCTGCTGGTGCCCGGGTACACGGGCTCCAAGGAGGACTTCGCGCCGCTGCTCGACCCGATCGCCGAGGGCGGCTTCGACGCGATCGCCATCGACCTGCCCGGCCAGTACGAGTCGGGTGGCCCGGATAACGAGGCCGCCTACCAGTCCGCCGCGCTCGGCCAGGTGCTGGCCGAGCTGATCGGAAAGTTGGCGGCCGAGGGCAGTCCCGTGGTGCTGCTCGGCCACTCCTACGGCGGTCTCGTGGCGCGGGCGGCCGTGCTGGCGGGGGCGCCCGTCGCCGGGCTCACGCTCATGGGCTCCGGCCCGGCCGAGCTGCCCGAGGGGCTGCGCCGTCAGGTGCTGGACATCGGCGAGCCGGCCATGCGCCAGTACGGCCTGGCGGCGGTTCAGCAGATGCGGGACCAGTTCGACGCGCTGGGCCCGCCGCGACCGGCGGCGCTGACCGCGTTCCTGCGGGAGCGCTTCCTGCGGTCCACCCCCGCTGCCCTGCTCGGCAAGGCCAGGGCGCTGCGCTCGGAACCGGACCTGGTCAGTTCACTGGCAAGGGCGATCCACACGGCGGGCATCCCGGCCCTGGTGGTGTGCGGCGAGTTCGACGACGCGTGGTCGGTCTCCACCCAGCGCGACATGGCCGACCGCCTGGACTCGGACTTCGCGGTGATCCCCGGGGCGAAACACTCGCCGAACACAGAGAACCCGGAAGTCCTGCTGGACACGCTTCTGCCGACCTGGCGCTCCTGGCTCACAGCAATGGCCGACCAACTGGCCTGAACTGGTCCGCCTCCCCGGTATTTTTAAGTGTTGGTTGCGTCCCGGCGCAGGCGCGGGTACCGAGGTGGTTGGTGGCTGGGTGCCGTCACGGTGCCCCTGAGGTAACTGTTGGTCAGGCGCAGACCTTCGCACAAAGATCCAAGGGGCAGGACCTACTGCCCGCACTAGGTGGTCAGGCCCACCAGAGCAGCCACATGGTGGCGCCCGTGATGACCACTACGCCCACGGCCGAGGCCGTGGCCAGCCAACCCGACGTGCGGTCGACCACGCGCTGCGCCAGCAGGGCCAGCACGGCCGCGCCGAGGTGACCCAGGACCATCGCCACACCGGGGCCGGGCATGTCCCGGAACCAGGCGAGCACCTGGAAGACCAGTACGACCACTGCGAGCACCGACAGACCGACGGACAGCGCACCGGCCAGTTCGCGGCCGAAACCGCCGCGGTGCTGGCGGGCGGGCGGCGGGGCCGCCATGCCCAGCTCGACGGTCATGGCGCCCGGGGACTGGGACGCTGACAGCCGCACCGTGTCACGTTCGGTCAAGACACACTCCTTCTCGGCCCCCGCCTCGCGTGAGGCTAACTCACGGAGCCAGCAAAGCCCATGGCTCGGCGGCCGGACCGGCGGCCTGCCCCTCCGGGCAACTGCGGCGGAAGTCGCACCACGTGCACTGGCGGCCGACCTGCGCGGGGAACAGCACGTCGGGGTCGCCGCCGGCGTTGAGGGTATCCGTGGCCAGGTGATACTCCTCGGCAGCCTCCTCCGCCCGCTGGCGGTGCCGGTCGAGCGAGGACTCCGTGTGGTCCCACGCGGCGACCGTGCCGCTCGGCAGGTGGTGCAGCTCGACCCGGGTGCACGGACGGCGCAGCGTGCGCCGCGCGGCGAGCACGTACAGCGCAAGCGCTTGCGACGACCGTGCGTCGTCGGTGGTCAGCCCCGTGCGGCCGGTCTTGTAGTCGATGATCACCACTTCGCCGTCGCGCTCGTCGATCCGGTCGACCCGACCCTCGGCCACGATCGTGCCCACCGGTGCCGACACCCAACGCTCCAGCCCCACCGGCTCGATCGAGGTGTCGATCTCGGCCACGTAGTCGGCCACCCAGCCGCCGGCCCGCTCGCGGTAGACGGCCGCCTGCTTCGGGTCGGCGAAACCCTCGTCCTGCCAGTGCTTGCCGACGAGCGCGGTGGCCGCCTCCGGCGTGCGCTTGGCGACCGGCAGGTCGAAGAACGCCCGTAACGCGTTGTGCACCACCGCGCCCAGCGTGCTGTGCGCCCAGGCGCCGCCGCGCGGCGGCGTGGGCCGGTCCAGGTAGTTCATGCGGAAGCGTCGCGGACAGTCCATCCAGGTGGCGAGCCGGGACGGAGTGACCTTGATGAGCTTGCGGGGCATGGCGTCGAACCCGAGTTGCACGAGGGAAACGTTAGAGCAGGGGTCCGACAGTTCAGCCACCGCTCACGAAACCACGGACCGAATCGGCGATGAGCTGCACGGCGATCGCGGCGAGCAGCAGACCGGCGATCTTGGCGAGCAGCGTGATGCCGCTGTCCTTGATGATCCGGATGAGCGCGCCCGAGTAACGCAGGCACAGCCACAGGATGAGGTGCACCGTCAGGATGGCGAGGCCGAGCGCCAGGTACGAGCCACCCGCCCCGTCAGCCTGTCGGACGAACACGATCGTGGCGGCGATGGCACCCGGTCCGGCGAGCAACGGTGTGCCCAGCGGCACGAGCGCCACGTTCACGTCGTCCACCGCCTCCGGCTGGTTCGCGTTCTTGCCGGTGAGCAGATCCAACGCGATCAGCAGCAGGAGCAGGCCGCCGGCGCCCTGGAGCGCCGGGATGCCGATGTGCAGGTAGGACAGGATCGCCTCGCCGCCCACGGCGAACAGCGTGATCACGCCGAGGGAGACGAGCACCGCCTGACGGGCGGCCCGCAGCCTTGCCGCCCGGGCCTTGCGGCCCACCAGGCTGAGGAAGACGGGCACCGTCCCAGGCGGGTCCATGATCACCACGAGGGTGATGGTGACCTCGGCGAACAGCCGCCAGTCCATTAGTGCCCCCCGCCGGAAGTGCGTTGCCTAAGTCGGTGGATCCAGGTTTTCGCTGGCAAGGCGCCGATCCGTCCTCGTACCGGGTTGCACTCGACTTGGCGCTCCGCCAACGAGTCGATATGTAAGAGTTCGGCAACGCGGTTTCGCCGGCCCAGTACTCGCTGGGCCGCCGAATTAGGTGATGAACTTCCGGCGGGGGGCACTAGACGGTCACGATCTCGATGCCGGTCGCCCTGGCGGCGATCTCGTCCAGCATCTCCGGGGCGGTCGTCTCCTGGCCGAGGCGGATCGACTTGTTCGTGCCGTGGTAGTCGCTGGAGCCGGTGGTCACCAGACCCAGGTCGTCGGCCAGGCGGCGCAGCCGGGTGCGTGCGTCGTCGTCGTGGTCGGGGTGATCCACCTCGACGCCCGTCAGCCCGAGGCCGGCCAAGTCCTTGATCACCTCGCCGGTGACCGTCGGGCCGCGGTGGGCGGCGAACGCGTGCGCCAGCACGGTCACGCCGCCGGCCTGCGCGATCATCTCGATCGAGTCCTCGATGGGCGTGCGGGAGCTGGGCAGGTAGTAGCGGCCCCGGTCGTTGAGGAACCGCGCGAAGGCCTCGTCGACCGAAGACACCACGCCCGCCCGGATGAGTGCCTGCGCCAGGTGCGGCCGGCCGGCCGTCGAGTCCTCCGGCACCTCGGCCATGAGCGTCTCGGCGTTGATGGGGAACCCGTCGGCCGCCATCAGGTCGGCGATCCGCGCCAGGCGCTCCCGCCGCTCGGCCCTGGCCCGCGCGTACTCGCGCACCACGGCGTCGGCCGCCGGGTCGAACAGGTACGCGAGCAGGTGCACCGTGCAGTGGCCGCCGCGGCCGTCCGGGCTCACGCACGACAGCTCCGCGCCCCGCACCAGCCGCAGGCCCTGGGGCAGCGCGGCCACCGCGACCGCCCAGCCGGCGGTCGTGTCGTGGTCGGTGATGGCGATGGCCGACAGCCCGGCGGCCGCCGCGTTCGTCACCAGTTCAGCGGGGGCGTCGGTGCCGTCGGACGCCGTCGAGTGCGTGTGTAGATCAATCGTCACGGGGTCTATTGAACGCCCGTCACCTGGCCTTGCCGCCGCGGGTGGCGAGTCGCTGCGCCCGACTCATCGAGAAGCGCTGCTTCTGCGCCTCCTTGTCGCCGAAGACGAGCTCGGAGATCGCGTCGTAGACCTGTTCGGCCTTGGGGAGGTAGTTGATCTTGTTCAGCGCCTGGATCTGGCCGGCCGACTCGACGACCATCGTGCCGTAGCCGAACAAGCGTCCGCCGAGCGTGCGCATGTACGTGAGGTCGGTGACCTTGCCGATCGGCATCATCAGGACCTTCGTGGTGATGATGCCGGTGGTCATCATCACCCGTTTGTCCGTGACCACGATCCGCTCGACCCACCACGACAGCACGAGGTAGGCGAACCGCAGCACCACGAACAGCGCGGCGTACCAGAGAACGTTCTGCAGCAACCACATCGACGGCGGCAGCAGGTACGACAGCATCACGGCGACCGCGAGGAGCGCGACCGCCTCGAAGATGTGCCAGGAGAGGCACGCCCAGTGCAGACGCACCCGGATCACCCGGCGTTCGGAGTCCAGGAGGTACTCGTCGGAATCGCGAGGCGCGAACATGGTTCGACGGTACTCGGATCAGGTCTGGAATACCGAGCGGACGAACGTAATCACGGCCTCCGCCGCGTCCTTCAGAGTGTTGAGGATCGATGTCACCAGGGCTGCGGACTGGACCGGTTGGGTAACGAGGAAGAACACCAGCAAGGCAGCGCCGGAAATAACCAGGACCTTCTTGACATTCACCGCGGGCTACTCCGTGTCCTACGCATGGGGGGCGAGTGGGTTCGACTGGCCGTGTTCCTGAAAACCGTTGTACCGCAACGAGCGGCAGAACGGGAGCCTAGTACCGCTGATGGGTCAGAGCAGGGGGCCCTAACCGGCCTACGGCTACGCTCCGTGTTCATGACCGAGGGACAGGTTCCGATGATCAGGTGTGTCGGCGCGGTCGTACATGACGCAACGGGACGACTGCTGATGGTCCGTAGAGCCACCGAACCGGGTCGCGGTCGGTGGTCGCTGCCCGGCGGTCGGGTCGAACCGGGCGAAACGGACGCCGAGGCGGTGATCCGCGAGCTGCGCGAGGAAACCGGCCTCGAGGTCGTGCCGGGCAAGCTGGTCGGAAGCGTGGAGCGGCCGGCACGGACGGGAATCTACTTGATCTTCGACTACTCCGCCGAAGTGGCCGGCGGCGTGTTGCGCGCCGGCGACGACGCGGCCGCCGCCACCTGGGCGTCGGCCGCCGAGTTCACGGCTATGGAGCGGGCCGGCCAGCTGACGGACGACCTGGCCGAAACCCTGCGCGAATGGAACTCCGTCCCCCGCGCATGATGACCACTCCCGCCACCCATGATGACCACTCCGGTCACGCATGATGACCAGTCGTGTCGCCGTGATGACCAGTCCCGCAGCGCGGGTCCACCACTCACGCAGGGCGAAACAGCCTCCCGCGCGGGCCGAGTCCGCCACTCAGCAAGCCGCAACCACTGCGATCCCGGTGCGACCGGCGGCACGACCAAGATCGACAGCGGCCACAGCCCCCGTAATCCAGTGTATTCACGGGCCCCGACATCTAGCGGCCGTCACCCGCCATCATGACTAGTCATCAGATGACGCCACCTCACCCCAACGGGCTGGTCACCACGACCGACCGCAACGGCCGTCACAGGCGACCGGAACGGTCATCATGCGCGACGCGACTGGTCATCATGGGCGACCGGAACGGTCATCATGCGCGTGTGTCGGGGTTAGGGGAGCCACTCCATGCGTTCGCCGTGCAGGGCCGTGCGGGCCAGTACTCGGGCAACCGGCTCACCGTTCGGCCAGTTCACCAGGCCGAGTACCCCGAATGTGGGCTCGCCGGGCGTCGGCGTCAGGTCGGCGCGGTCCGGGACCAGGGTCGCCATGGCGGCCTGGTAGCCGTCGTGGCTCACCCACCACAGGGTGCGCCGGCCGGCCAACGCCGCCAGCTCCGCCAGGAAGGCCGCGCGGCGGGTCTCGTCGAACAGCCACATGACGTTGCTCGTGATCACCACGACCGGCAGCTCGGCCGGCAGCCGGGCGGCCACCTCTGCCAGGTCCTCGACCGCGTCACCCTTCACCAGTTCGGGCGGTGACTTGCGCTGTGCGGCCGCGGCCGCCCCGAACAGCCGCAGGCGCTCGGGCTGGTCCGGCCAGACGCACGCCTCCAGCCAGGCGTACTCGTCCTCGTCGGCCAGGTCGACCGGGTGCGCGTCGATGCCGATCCGAGCGCCGACCGACAGCCGCTTCGGGATGGCCGGCTGCGTGGCGCCCGGCGCCAGCGCGAGCGCGCAGTGCAGGCCGACGCTCGACCGCGTCGGCCCGGCGACCACCTGACCGGACTGCTCGGTCTGGTAGCGGTAGGAGAACGTGTCCATGCCGAGCAGCAGACCCGCACTGGTGCCGACCTCCAGCAGCGCCACCGGACCGCGAGCCGCCTTCGCGGCGATCCCCACGGCCGGGTACAGCAGCGCGGCGCGCCGGACCTCGTTCGTCTGGGTGACCCGCGACGCGATCAGCTCCCGCACCCGCGGCGCCCGCTCCAGCACGAACGTCCGGAAGATCGGCCACAGGCCGCCGTCCGGGCCGTAGCTGCCGCCGAGCGAGGGGTAGTAGTTGGTCAGCTCGTGGAACGGCTCGGCCTGCAGGACCCGCTGCACGGCCGCGAACAACAGGGTCGCGTTGGCGGCCGCGGGGTTCGGCGTGGCCGTGAGCAGACCCGCCACCTCGTCGTCATCGGCCGCGTGCCCGGCCAGGTGGCTGTAGAGCGGGGAGATGGTCGCCGCCTGCGTGTCGGCGAACCACCGCAGCTGACGTCGGATCTCGTCCAGCGACGTGCCCATGAAGCTAGTCTGCCCGAGGCTCGGGGCGGCCCGGCTGTTCGCCGCCGCGGGCGTCGCCGTAGGACTGTTTCGGCACCATCACCTTGCGCCGGAAGATGCACACGACCGTGCCGTCCTGCTTGTAGCCGCGTGTCTCCACGTAGACCACGCCGCGGTCGTCCTTCGACTTCGA
This sequence comes from uncultured Actinomycetota bacterium, assembly GCA_963826035.1. Classification (GTDB taxonomy): domain Bacteria; phylum Actinomycetota; class Actinomycetes; order Mycobacteriales; family Pseudonocardiaceae; genus Actinophytocola. The sequence continues at coordinate 131,677 of CAWGVZ010000017.1, forward strand.
CGGGGTCTTCTCCAGCACCTCGGTCTCGCCGTAGATCGTGTCGCCATGGAAGGTGGGCTTCACGTGCCGCAGCGACTCGATCTCCAGGTTCGCTATCGCCTTGCCGGAGACGTCGGGCACGGACATGCCGAGCAGCAGCGAGTAGATGTAGTTGCCGACCACCACGTTCTTGCCGAAGTCGGTGGTGTTCTCCGCGTAGTTCGCGTCGAGGTGCAGCGGGTGGTGGTTCATGGTGAGCAGGCAGAACAGGTGGTCGTCGTACTCGGTGACCGTCTTGCCGGGCCAGTGCTTGTAGACCGCACCGACCTCGAACTCCTCGTAGTAGCGACCGAACTGCACAGCTGCCCTCCCGTATCGCCCGACGCAGGCGAGTCTGCCAGGTGGAGTACTCTTGACAACTGGTGTGTGAGTGACCCCGCACCCATCGACCCGAGGAGGTGAGGACGCGTGAGCGACCCGCATAACCATGACGGCGCAACTGGTTGCAGTACCAACCGCGTCCCCGCCGGCTGGGTCGGCCGCTAACAGGTAGGCCCGTGGTTCCCGGCTGGACGCTCCGGCGCCGGAGATCTTCTTCTGGCGCGTCGTGATGACGTAGCTCAGCTGGAGGACCAGACATGCCTGCCATCCCCTCGCTCGGCGGCCTCAGAGGTCGCAGGGGCCGCCACACCCGCACGACCGCGCCGACCACCCCGGAGATCACCCCGCACGTCATCGACTGCGCGGTCTACGTCGACGGCGAACGCCTGCCGGGCGCGTGGACCCACGTCGAGGCGGTGGCCGAGGTCCGCAGGCGGCGCGACGGGTTCGTCTGGATCGGCCTGTACGAGCCGGACGAGGAGCAGATCCAGGGCATCGCCGACACCTTCGGGCTGCACGAGCTGGCCGTGGAGGACGCGGTCACCGCGCACCAGCGGCCCAAGCTGGACCGCTACGAAGAGACGCTGTTCATGGTGCTCAAGACGGTCCGCTACATCGAGCACGAGTCGCCCACCTCGGCCAACGAGATCGTCGAGACAGGCGAGATCATGGCGTTCCTCGGCAAGAACTTCATCGTGACCGTCCGGCACGGCCGCCATTCCGGCCTCGCGCAGCTGCGCGAGGAGCTGGAGGCTGAGCCCGACCGGCTGCGGATCGGCCCGGCCGCCGTGCTGCACGGCATCGCCGACCGGGTGGTCGACAGCTACCTGGTGGTCAGCGAGTCCTTCGAGAACGACATCGACGTGATCGAGGCGAGCGTGTTCGCGCCCCGCAGCCCGATCGGCGCCGAGCAGATGTACCTGATGAAGCGGGAGATCCTCGAGCTGCGCCGGGCGGTCATGCCCCTGGCCGTGCCGCTGCGGCGGCTGGCCGAGGGCTACACGCCGCTGGTGCCCGAGGAGGTGCGCTCGTACTTCCGCGACGTCGACGACCACCTGACCACCGTGTCCGAGCGGGTGGCCAACTTCGACGAGCTGCTCACCACGCTGGTCGACGCCACGCTCGCCAAGCTGTCGCTGCAGCAGAACTCCGACATGCGCAAGATCACCGCGTGGGCGGCCATCATCGCCGTGCCCACCATGGTGGTCGGCGTGTACGGGATGAACTTCGACTACATGCCCGAGACCCACTGGAAGTTCGGCTATCCGCTGGTCATGGGCGTCATCTTCGGCGGGTGTCTGATCCTCTACCGAATCTTCCGGCGGAACCGATGGCTGTAGCTGGGTAGGCCGGCCTCCGGGCTGCCCAGCGCAACCAGGTTAGGAAACCAGCCGTTCCCCGCAAGGGAGGTTCCCCATGTCCCGGTTTATCGCCAACCCCCACTTCTGGGTGCTCGCGTTCGTCGTCACCTGGATCGCCGTCGTCACGGTGCTCATCGCAACGGGACCTACGGTGACCCCCGCCCAGATGCGGTAGATGGCTTCTCGTCCTCGGCGCCGATGACGGGGGCGGAGGCCTGGCCGGGCTTGCCGAACAGCTCCTCCTGGTCCCCGGCCAGCTTCATCCGCCCCTTGTGCTCGGAGTCGCCGCCCTGACCGCCCCCGGCGCCCATGGGCATCATCGGCATCATGCCGCCCATGCCGCCGCTCGGGCCGCCCTTCGACGCCGGCTGGCTCGCGCTCGCCGCGGCCGCCTGCTCCGGCGGGGCCGGCGGGAACGTCTCCCCGGCGACCGTGATGCCCGGTTGCAGCTCCGGCTTTGGTTCCGGCGGCGAGGGCACGCCACCGGCCGCTCCCCCACCGCCACCGCCGCTACTACCGCCGCCACCACCACCGGCGGACGCGGCGGCCGGCTCGGCCGGCACCTCGTCGGCCGGCGGCTCAGCGGGTGGTGCGGGAGGCGCGGGCGGGGTGAACGACCAGTTGTCGCCGGGCATCGGGTGGGCGATGGTCACCTCGCGGAACGCCTGCGTCCCGTCCACGCCCTCGCACAGCCCCACGAACGCCTCGAGGACCTTGCGGACCTGCTCGAACAGGTCGCCGACCGGCCGGCGCATGACGTCCAGGAACTCCCGGGTGCGCTGGTCGTCCCGCTCGATCAGCGTCATGGCCGACGACGCGGAGTCCGCCGTCTCGGCCAGCACGCCGGCCATCTGCTCGACGATCTCCTGGATGGCGTCGCCCGTCTGGTCGAGCACGTCGGCCATGGCGACCATGCCGTCGGACAGATCCAGGCCGGCCAGCCCGACCTGCTGCATGTACGCGATGAACGAGTCGGCGGCCGCGCCGTCCCAGGCGGCGTCCAGCTTGCCGAGCGGCCGGTGCAGTGCCTCGGTGACCTCGTTCGTCGCCTGGCCGACCAGCCGCCAGCGGTCGGCCTCCGCGTGCAGGTCGCTCCACCTGCCGACCACCGGGCCGAAGTACTCCTCCACCGGGTCGGGCACCCCGAGATCGCGCGCGATCGTGGACAGCGCACCGAGCTGACCCGCGACGTCCCGCTCGACGTCCTGACCGTCGCGCCTCACACCTGCTCCCCGCGCTTGAGGGTGCCGACGTTGTCGTCGTCGGAGCTCTCGTAGCCGGCCGTGACCGTCGTCAGCCCCTCGGCCGCCGACCGCAACGCCTCGACCCCTCGGGCCAGTTGCTCACGGAGCAGCCCGGCCGCGCGGCCGTACGCCTCGTCCGTGCGGACGGTCGTGCCGAGCCGGCCGAACGACTCCTCGGTCAGCGGCGCGGAGTTCACCGTCCGGAGGCCCTCGTCGAGCGCCTCGGCACTCGACTCGGCGACTTTCGCATAGCCACCTACCCAGCCGGCGTCGAACTTGATCCCGGTCATGGCGCACCTCTCGGCGGGGACACGTCAGTGGATCCGACGTCGGCCGGCCGGCCACGGTTCCCTGTCGATCAACCGCCGCCCTGCGCCTCCGGGGTCTCCGTCGGGTACTCGCCGGGACCGAACGGCGTCGAGTCGTAGCTCTGCTCCACGTCCTTCGCGCTCAGCGACGCTCCGTCGGGCAACAGCTTGATGATGTCGATCGGCGCCGGCCGTGGGTTGTCCAGGCCCAGGATCCCCGCGGTGGCCGGATCCGGTACGCCGTACTTCACGCCACGGTCGGACACCAACGTGATCTGTCCGGTGTTGAAGTCCTCCTCCGAGGTCGACTGGCGGACCACCGCACCCCGGCCGGGCGGCATGTAGAAGGCATCGATCCGGATGCCGTCGGCGCTCGGCGTGGAGATCGGCACGGTCTTGGGCTTGCCAGTGGAGTCCAGCTCGACCTCCGGCAGCTTCTCGCCGATGTGCACGGACGTGAACGCTCGCTGGCTGTCGCCCGTGCCCTCCACGCGCCAGCCGAAGCAGGCGACCGTGTAGGGATCGGGTGGCAGCACCTCGGTGCTCTCCTCGGGGAACGTGGAGTCGTCCACGTCGTCGCGCTGGTCGATGGACGCCACCAGGTCGGGACTGACCGCCTCGATGGTCGGAGCGCCGGGGTTCTCCTCGTACCTGATGAGGTCGGCCGTCGTCTTCTTCACGGGTTCGATGGCGCCGTCCAACACCACGTAGTTCTGCACGCCATCGCTTCGGTCGACGCTGAACACCGAGCCGTTCCGCTCGAGTTCCGGGTTACCGAGATCGAGGCCGGACGGCTCCCCCTGGCCGGGGATGTCCGGCGGGGCCAGCTCTTCCTTCTCCTCGATCGCGTTGAGCATTCCCGTGCTGATCACCCGTGGACTGTCGTCACTGAGGTCCAGGGCGGTCAGCACCGCGGTGTTGTCCAGGTTGAGCTTGGCGCGGACCGCGCTGGTGGTCGGCAGGCTGGCCGAGGAGGGCGTCCGATAGACGAGATAGGCCTCGGCACCGCGTGCGTCGTAGCCCTCCTCGCCGGGCTCGAGACCGGCGTCTATGTTCGCCTGCCGCGCCTGTGCGGCGGTCGTCGTCTGCACGAGCAGCGACTGGTTCGGTTCCAACTGGTCGCCGAGGTCGGTGACACCGGCGAGCACGGTCGTCTGGACCGCGTTCTCCTTCGCCGGGTCGTTGAGGGCCTCGTCCAGTTGATACTGATCACAGACCGACCAGTACGGCTCGATCCGTTGATCGCCGCTCGGCAGCAGGTCGGGGCCGTCGGCGATGCCGACCTTGCGCCCCTTCGGGATGTCCCGCAGCTCGTTGTCGTCGATCACGGACGGCTCCTCGACCTCGGCGGTGGCCGCCGCCGGTGGTGGAGCGGCCTGTTGGCCTTCCTGCCCCTTCTGCGACTGCGCGAACAGCAGCAGCCGGGCCGAGGCCAGGTTGAAGACCGGGATCAGCTTCTTGTCCGGTTCGGCGACCAGCACGTACACCTGGCCGGACGGCTTACCGATGACGATGCCGTCCTCGTTCGGTGCCTTCGGCTTCGGCGACAGGATCCCCCAGATCAGGAACCCGATCAGGCCGATCGCGGCTATGCAGACGCCCACGACCGTCGCACGGCTGTGCGTGCGCATCGGATCGTGCAGCATGACTGCGTCCTTACGGACCAGCGCCGACTGCATCCTGCGCAGCACGAAGCGGTACGCCTGAACCTGGGACTTGGTAGTCGGTGTAGATGGCATTCTCGCCTCTGCAGCTCCCCACTCGCGGTACGGTTCCGCAGGATAGCCCTACTGGCGTCGGTTGCACGTTGGTTCCGCACTAACGGCACAATCGACCTGGCAGGAGCAGTCCTGGGCGGGAGCAGACGATCGAGGGGAAGATCGAACGGATGTCGGTGAGCACACCTCCACGGCACGGCATGCCACCGCAGCCGCCGGGCCAGCCACCGAGACCACCCGGTCGGGGCGGCGGTAACGGACCCGGCGGACCTGGGGGGCCAGGCGGTCCCGGTGGGCCTGGTGGTCCCGGTGGGCCTGGTGGTCCCGGCGGGCCTGGTGGTCCCGGCGGGCCCGGTGGACCCGGCGGTCCGAAGGGTCCTGGGGGTCCCGGAGGTCCTGGCGGCCCCAACGGACCGAAGGGCCCGAACGGTCCTGGCGGACCAGGGGGCCCGCCTGTCGGTGGCCCGCGACCGGCCGGTCCGCCGGCGGCGCCGCGGCCGCCGATGACCGTGCGCAGGCGCACCCGGGGCGCGAGCCTCGGCCTGCTGCCGGTGACCAACGTGGTGGTTCTCGAGATAGCGGTCGCCATCGGCCTCGTGCTGATCGCGGTCGACGTCGACCTCGTCTACGTGTCCATCGGCATCGCGGTGATCGGTCTGGTCGTCGCGGCCATCCGCTGGCGCGGCCGCTGGTTCACCCAGTGGATCGGTCTGACCGCCAAGTACGCGTTCCGGTCCCACGCCCGGATCACCAAGCCCACGAACCCGATCAGCATCGAGAGCATCGCGGCCGAGGAGGGCACGCCGGTCACCGGACCGGACGACCCGAGGGTGAGCCTGCTGCGCCTGGCCGTGCCGGACCTGGTGGTCGCGCACGGCGCCGACCACGAGCGGCGTCCGCTCGGCCTGGCCTGGCACGAGGGCACCTGGACGGCCGTGCTGCTGGTCGACCCGGCGCCCGCGTTGGTCAGCAAGGTCGGCAGCGCCCCCAACCTGCCCCTCGGCGCGCTCGCGCCGTGCCTCGAGGACCGCGGCGTGGTCCTCGACAACATCCAGGTCATCTGGCACTGCTACCCGGGTAGCGCCGCGCTGCCGGCCAACTCGCCCGCGCTCGCGTCGTACATGGAGGTGCTCGGACCGCTGCCGGCCGCCGCGCGCCGCACCACCTGGGTGGCCGTCCGGCTCGACCCGCGTCGCTGCCCGGCCGCCGTCCGCGAGCGGGGCGGCGGCGTGATCGGCTCGCACCGCGCCCTGATCGGTGCGCTGTCCCGGGTGCGCAACGCGCTCGAGTCACGCGGCGTGCCCACCCGTCCGCTCGATCCGGACGAGCTGCTGAGGGCCGGTATCTCGGCGGCCGAACTGACGGGCGCGCTGGCGCGGCCGCAGGTCGGTCCGCAGGGCCAGCCGGGTGCGCAGCACCGGGTCCGGCTCACCGAGCGGTGGACGGGCGTCACGGCCGCCGGTGTCGGCCACGCCAGCTACGCGATCACCGGCTGGTCCCGCGGCAAGGGCGCGCTGAGTCTCAACGCGCTGACCGGTGTGCGGGCCCTGTCGTCCACGGTCGCCATGTCGATCTCGCCGGGTGGCGAGGACAACCAGGTCGGCCTGCGCGGACTTGTGCGCGTCAGCGCCAGGACGCCGGGCGAGCTGGAGTACGCGGACGGCCGGCTGAACACGATCTCCGACCGGCTCGGCATCACGCTCACCCCGCTGCGGGGTCTGCAGGTGGCCGGGCTGGCCGCGACTCTGCCGCTGGGAGGACGGGCATGAGCCGACAGACCAAAATCTCGACTTTGCTTCGTGCGAATGCCTGGCACGCCGAGCGGAGCGAGGCAGGTGATACAGCGTGAGCGGATCTTCTAGGCTGCTCGACACACAGAGCGGCAACGGGCTGTCCCAGGAGTTCCTGGTGTCCCCGGCCATGCTGGACGCCATCAGCCCGGCGGGCGACCGCGGCGGCATGGTGTTCGGGGTCGGGCCGAACAAGGAACCGCTGACCATCTCCGCGCTGCGGCCGGCACCCACGCGGCTCGTGCTCGTCGGCGGGCTGTACATGGCGCGTCAGGTGGCACTGCGGGCCATGGCGGTCGGCGCATGGGTGGTCATCGCCACCGGGCGCCCGGCCGCGTGGCAGGTCCTGCAGAAGGCCGCGGGGAACGGCCAGGACGGGCGGCCGGCGCCGCTCGTGCAGATCCGCCGGCTCTCGCCGGTCGAGCTGCCGCGACCGTCGGAGGACGGACCGCTGCTGGTGATCCACGACGGCGGACCGACGCCGCAGGAGCTGTTCCCGCCGCGGGCGGCGTGGCAGACCACCGTGTACGTGCTGCCCTACATGCACCCGCAGGCGGGCGCGACGGCCAACGCGGCCGATCTCGTGATCCTGCAGCGGCTTCCCGTCGGGCAGGCGCAGCTGGCGGCTCGGGTGTGGCGGCTGCCGCCGCCCATGATGCACGAGCTCACCACGCTGGCCGACGACCAGGCGATCGCCCTCGGGCGCAGCATGTGGCAGCGCCTCAACCTTTTCACCACCACCAAGGAGCAGCAGATCCTGGGGCCCGTCCGCCGCGGTGACTGAGCCCGTTTTCGGGTCCTATGTGGTGCACACCCGGCGTCCAATTCGGACGTTGTGGATCAGCCGGTCCTGACGGGACGCGGCATCCGGCGTAATTCGCTGTGCCATTCGGGTCAACTTGTTCCCATTGCGGACGAAAGTGTTCATAAGTCGCCCACCGAACACGACCGACTATCTTGCGTGACCGCCTCTCGCGGACAAGTGTTTACTTTGTTCGCTCGCGAACGAATTCATCTCCCTAACGCATGCGACTCCATCGAGGGCTGGGGTCGGATGCGCCCTGCATCAAGAGGAGAAGCGGGTATGGAACAGAAGGCGATCAGACGCCTCGCCGGGCTTGGGCTGGCCACCGCGGCTGCCGTAGGGCTCGCCGTGGCGAGCACCGCCACAGCATCGGCCGCCGAGGGCACGATCCTCGGCGCCGACTCGGCCACCGCCATCGACGGCAGCTACATCGTGATGTTCAAGGACGGCGTCGCGGCGGCCGGCACGGCCGAGCGTTACGGGGCGAAGGTCGAGCAGACCTACAGCGCCGCGCTCAACGGTTTCGCCGGCAGCATGAGCGAAGCGGCGGCCAAGCGGCTCGCCGCCGACCCGGCTGTCGAGTTCGTGCAGCAGAACCAGACCATCACGCTCTCCGCGGACCAGCCGAACCCGCCGTCGTGGGGGCTGGACCGCATCGACCAGCGGGACCTCCCGCTGAACAACAACTACTCGTACGCCACCGGTGCCAGCAACGTCCACGCGTACATCATCGACACCGGCATCTCCGTCGGACACTCGGACTTCGGCGGCCGCGCCACGCACGGCTTCGACGCCATCGACGGCGGCACGGCCGATGACTGCCACGGCCACGGCACGCACGTCGCCGGCACGGTCGGCGGCACCGCGCACGGGGTGGCCAAGCAGGTCCAGCTCGTGGCTGTGCGCGTGCTGAACTGCTCCGGCTCCGGCACCACGGCGCAGGTCGTCGCGGGCATCGACTGGGTCACCGCCAACGCCGTCAAGCCGGCCACCGCCAACATGAGCCTCGGCGGCGGCGTGGACACGGCGCTCGACGCGGCCGTTCGCCGGTCGATCACCTCCGGCGTGACCTACGCGATCGCGTCCGGCAACTCGAACGCCAACGCGTGCAACTTCTCGCCGGCCAGGGTCGCCGAGGCGATCACCGTGAACTCGTCCACCATCTCCGACGCCCGATCCTCGTTCTCCAACTTCGGCACCTGCACCGACATCTTCGCGCCCGGCTCGAACATCACGTCGACCTGGCTGAACAACGGCACGAACACCATCAGCGGCACCTCAATGGCCACGCCGCACGTGGCCGGCGCGGCGGCGCTGTACCTGTCGGCCAACCCGGCGGCCTCCCCGCAGGCGGTCCGCGACGCCCTGGTGGCGGCCGGTACCCCCGGCAAGATCACCAGCCCGGGCACCGGTTCGCCGAACGTGCTGCTCCACACGGGTACCGGTGTCGTCGACCCGCCGACCGGCTGCGCGGCCGCGACCAATGCCGCCAACTTCACCATCAACGACAACTCGACGGTGAACAGCCCGATCACGATCTCCGGCTGTGAGGGCAACGGCGGCGCGACGGCCACCGTGTCCGTGAACATCGTCCACACCTACCGCGGTGACCTGGTGGTCGACCTCGTCGCTCCGGACGGCAGCGTCTACAACCTGCACAACCGTTCGGGTGGCAGCGCTGACAACCTCGTCCAGTCCTACTCCCGCAACCTCTCCAGCGAGGTAGCGAACGGCACCTGGAACCTCCGGGTCCGCGACGCCGCCTCGGCGGACGTCGGCTTCATCGACACCTGGACGCTCGACCTCTGAGCAACCTGAATCACCCTGCCTGAACGGCGCGTTCCCCTCGGGGAGCGCGCCATTCGGCTGTTACGCATGATGACCACTCCCGTCGCGCATGATGACCACTCCCGTCATGCGTGATGACCATTCCCGTTGTGCGGGCACCAAATCAGGCAGCGCCAATGGTCATCATGGCCGACCGGAGTGGTCATCATGCGCTACCGGAATGGTCATTATGGGCGGGTGCGCAGGGCTCGGGTCTGTTGCGCCCGTGTCGCCAGTTCCGCGTCCGGGGGGTAGTCCACGGTCGCCAGGGTTAGGCCGTGGGCCGGGGCGACCGTGACCGTGCTCGTGCGTTCTGTCGACGGGAGCAGGCTTGCCGGCCACGCCAGGGGTTTGCGGCCCTCGCCCACGGCCAGCAGGGCGCCCACCAGGCTGCGCACCATCGAGTGGCAGAACGCGTCGGCCGAAACCTCCGCCGTCAGGACGCCGTCCGCCGCGCGAGTCCAGTGCAGGCGTTGCAGCTCGCGGATCGTGGTGGCGCCCTCGCGGCGGCGGCAGAAGGCCGCGAAGTCGTGCGTTCCCAACAAGGCCGCCGCCGCCTCGTTCAACGCCGCCACGTCGAGGGCTCGCGGCCAGGTCAGCGTGTCCCTGCGCCGCAAGGGATCGGCCGCCCACTGGCGGTCGCACACGCGGTAGACGTAATGGCGCCGCACGGCCGAGAACCGGGCGTCGAAGCCCGGCGGGGCCGGGCCCACGGCCGTCACCCGCACGTCGTCGGGCAGTGCGCGGGCCAGGCGGTCGCGGAAGCCGTCCGGCACGGCCGGCAGGTCCACGTGGGCTACCTGGCCGCTCGCGTGCACCCCGGCGTCCGTGCGGCCCGCCACGGTCAGCCGCACGTCCTCGCGCAGCACCATGGCCATCGTGTCCTCCAGCACGCCGCACACCGTGCGCCGGCCGGGCTGACGGGCCCAGCCGGAGAAGTCCGTGCCGTCGTAGGCGATGTCCAGTCGAAAGCGGACGAGCCCGCCACCCCCGGAAGGGATGACGGGCTCGTTCGTGGTCGAACCGCTCAGGACTCGGAGTCCTCGTCCTGCGACGGCGGCAGGCTGAAGCCGGCCTCCTCCGCGTCCGCCGCGGTCTTGAACCAGACCTCGGCGACCGTGCGGTCGTAGTACTCGCTGTCCGGCACGTGGTACAGCATCGAGTCGGCGTTGCCCTTGACCGGGAAACCCTCCGGCTCCGAGCCGTCCTCCGCCGCGGCGTGGCTGGCGGGACCGTAGGGGTGGTCGTCGTCGGCCTCGCTGACCTCGACCTCGATGTCGGTGGCCTCGGCCGGCACCTCGTCCTCGTCCACAGTGGACTCGGTGGCCGCCGGCGCGCTGTCCTTCTTGTCCGAGGCGAACTTGGTCTTGCGGGCCGCCTCGGCCTCGGACGTCACGGTCTTCTCGGCCACCAGCTCGATGATCGCCATGGGGGCGTTGTCGCCCTTGCGCGGGATCGTCTTGAGGATGCGGGTGTAGCCACCGTTGCGGTCGGCGAAGCCCGGACCGATCTCCGTGACCAGATTGTGGACGACCTCCTTGTCGCGAATGACCTTCATGATCATTCGGCGGTTGTGGAGATCACCGACCTTGGCCTTGGTGATCAGGCGCTCGGCGAACGGGCGCAACTTCTTGGCCTTGGCCTGGGTGGTGGTGATCCGGCCGTGCTGGAACAGCGACGTGGCGAGGTTCGCCAGCATCAGCCGCTCGTGGGCCGGAGAGCCGCCCAGGCGGGCGCCCTTGGTAGGCGTGGGCATTACAACTGCTCCGTCTCCGCGTAGTCCTGACCGTCGTCACTGCCGGCATCGCCAACACCGTCCGACCAGCCTTCGCTCGCGTAGTCCGAGGCGGCGGTGGTCGGGTCGAACCCGGGCGGGCTGTCCTTCAGCGCGAGACCGAGGCCGACGAGCTTCATCTTGACCTCGTCGATCGACTTCGCACCGAAGTTGCGGATGTCCAGCAGATCGGCCTCGCTGCGCGAGACGAGCTCACCCACGGTGTGGATGCCCTCGCGCTTGAGGCAGTTGTACGAACGCACGGTGAGGTCGAGGTCCTCGATCGGCATCGCGTAGGCGGCGATGGTGTCCGCTTCCTGCGGCGACGGACCGATCTCGATCCCCTCGGCGTCCACGTTGAGCTCACGGGCCAGACCGAACAGCTCGACCAGCGTCTTGCCGGCCGACGCGACGGCGTCCCGCGGGGTGATCGACGGCTTGGTCTCGACGTCCAGGATCAGCCGGTCGAAGTCCGTGCGCTGCTCGACACGCGTGGCCTCGACCTTGTAGGTGACCCGCAGCACCGGCGAGTAGATCGAGTCGACCGGGATCCGGCCGATCTCGGCACCGGCCTGCTTGTTCTGCACGGCCGGGACGTAGCCGCGGCCACGCTCGACCACGAGCTCGATCTCCAGCTTGCCCTTGCCGTTCAGCGTGGCGATGTGCAGATCGGGGTTGTGCACGGTGACCCCGGCCGGCGGCACGATGTCACCCGCGGTGACGTCACCCGGGCCCTGCTTGCGCAGGTACATGGTGACCGGCTCGTCCTCTTCGGAGCTGACCACCAGCTCCTTGAGGTTCAGGATGATGTCGGTGACGTCTTCCTTCACGCCGGGCACGGTGGTGAACTCGTGCAGCACGCCGTCGATGCGGATGCTCGTGACCGAGGCACCCGGGATGGACGACAGCAGGGTCCGGCGCAGGGAGTTGCCGAGCGTGTAACCGAAGCCGGGCTCCAGTGGCTCGATGGTGAACCGGGAGCGCGTCTCGTTGACCGGCTCCTCGCCGAGCGAGGGCCGCTGTGAAATCAGCACTTTCTTGTTTCCTTTACCTCAGGGGCGACCGCTATTTGACGCCCACCGGAGATGAGACCCGGCGGCGGTGCAGGCACCGCCGCCGGGCACGAATCACTTGGAGTAGAACTCGACGATCAGCTGTTCGGTGACAGGCACGTCGATCTGCGCCCGCTCGGGCAGCTGGTGCACGAGAATGCGCAGGTTCGACTGGACGACCTGCAGCCAGCCCGGGATCGGGCGGTCGCCGAAGGACTCCTTCGCCGCGACGAACGGCAGGGTCCCCATCGACTTCGGCTTCACGTCGATGATGTCGAACTTCGACACCTGGAAGCTCGGGATGTTGACCTTCTTGCCGTTCACGATGAAGTGACCGTGGCTGACGAGCTGGCGGGCCTGGCGCCGGGTACGGGCGAGGCCCGCCCGGTACACGACGTTGTCCAGCCGGGACTCGAGCAGCTGCAGCAGCGCCTCACCGGTCTTGCCCTTGGTGCGCGCGGCCTGCTCGTAGTAGCGGCGGAACTGCCGCTCCAGGATGCCGTAGGTGAAGCGGGCCTTCTGCTTCTCCTGCAGCTGGAGCAGGTACTCGCTCTCCTTGATCCGCCCGCGGCCGTGCTGGCCGGGGGGTACGGGCGGCGCTCGAACGCGCGGTCGCCGCCGACGAGGTCAACCTTGAGGCGACGCGACTTGCGCGTGGCCGGTCCGGTGTAACGAGCCATGGTTCTCTGATCCTCCCCGTTCCCTAGACCCGGCGCCGCTTGGGCGGCCGGCAGCCGTTGTGCGGCTGCGGCGTGACGTCCTGGATGGTCCCGACCTCGAGGCCGGCCGCCTGCAGCGACCGGATCGCGGTCTCCCGGCCGGAGCCGGGGCCCTTCACGAAGACGTCAACCTTGCGGACACCGTGCTCGGCAGCCTTGCGGGCGCAGTTCTCCGCGGCCATCTGCGCCGCGAACGGCGTGGACTTACGCGAGCCCTTGAAGCCGACGTGACCGCTGGAAGCCCAGGCGATCACGTTCCCGGTGGGATCGGTGATCGAGACGATCGTGTTGTTGAACGTGCTCTTGATGTGAGCATGTCCGTGGGAGATGTTCTTCTTTTCCTTGCGCCGGACTTTCTTGACACCGGCGCCGGTACGAGCCTTGGGTGGCATGTTGGCGTGCTACTCCTGTTAACGCGAAGACTGGGCTGTCGCGGACTCCTGGTCCGCGTTGCGGTTGACCGTGCCGGCATCCCGGTACAGGTCGCGAAGTGCCTGCGGGCGGGCGTTCTTGGGCGCCACCTGCATGGCCACGAACTGACGGTTGCGTCGCCGCTGAGTGACGACCGATACGACCGTGCTCACTTCTTTCCAGCCTTCTTCTTGCCGGCGACCGTCTTCTTCGGACCCTTACGAGTGCGGGCGTTGGTCTTGGTCCGCTGACCGCGGACTGGCAGACCACGGCGCCAGCGCAGGCCCTCGTAGCAGCCGATTTCGATCTTCCGGCGAATGTCCGCGTTAACCTCGCGGCGGAGGTCGCCCTCGACCTTGTAGTTGGTCTCGATGTACTCACGCAGCTTGACCAGGTCCTCGTCGGACAGGTCCTTGGCACGCAAGTCAGGGCTGATCCCCGTAGCGGTGAGCAGCTCCTTCGAGCGGGTTCGGCCAACGCCGAAGATGTAGGTCAGCGCGATCTCCATCCGCTTTTCGCGGGGAAGATCGACGCCAGCGAGTCGTGCCATGTCTCCTCTGTTCGCTTGCTCCAGGTCTGCTCCCCGACCATCCCGCGCCGACTCTGAAAGCGCGGGCCCCGGCCTGGAGACCGGGGGTGAACCGGATCGTGCGTGCGAGCACGCCCTCTAGTGATCCGGCAGGTTCGGGAAGGGCATCTGTAGTTGTCGCGTCGGCTGCGAGCCGGCGGCGATCAGCCCTGACGCTGCTTGTGACGCAGGTTCTCGCAGATCACCATGACCCGCCCATGACGGCGGATCACCTTGCACTTGTCGCAGATCTTCTTGACGCTTGGCTGGACCTTCACGTCCTTGGTTCTCCTGATGCGTCCGGCAGGACCGGATCGGTCACTTGTAGCGGTAGACGATTCGGCCGCGGGACAGATCGTAGGGCGACAGCTCCACGACCACGCGGTCCTCAGGCAGGATGCGGATGTAGTGCTGCCGCATCTTGCCGCTGATGTGTGCGAGGACCTTGTGTCCGTTCTCCAACTCGACACGGAACATCGCGTTGGGGAGCGGCTCGACCACACGGCCTTCGACCTCGATGGCCCCGTCCTTCTTGCCCATGTCCTCCGCGTTTCGTGCAGTACTGTGAACTTGCCTTGCCTATCGCGCGCCGCCCTGCATGAACCCGAGCTATCGGGTGAGACGCATGACGGAGCCGGCGCAACTGAGCGCGCCACCGATCTAGTGTACGCCTCTACGGCGAACAGGTCGGAAAGGGGTCCCGAACGGGGGACAACGAGGAACCCGACAGGGCTAGACGGGCTCCGTCAGTACCCAGGGACCGTCTTCGGTGATGGCCACCGTGTGTTCCCAGTGGGCCGCTCGCGAACCGTCCGTGGTGATGACCGTCCACCCGTCGGACAGTTCCAGGGTGTCCTCGGTGCCGAGCGTGAGCATCGGCTCGATGGCGATCGCCATGCCCACCCGAAGGCGTGGACCCTTGCCGGGCTTGCCGTGGTTGGGCAGGAACGGCTCCATGTGCATGGCCCGGCCGATGCCGTGGCCGCCGTACTCGCGGATGATGCCGTACGTGCGGCCGTGCTCGAGCTCGGTCTTGTGCACGGACGTCTCGATGGCGTACGAGATGTCGGTCAGCCGGCCGCCGGGGCGGACGGCCGCGATGCCGGCCAGCATGGCCAGCCGGGTCGCCTCGGACAGCTTCGTGTCCTCCGCGCGTGGGGTGCCCACCTGGACGGTGATGGCCGAGTCGCCGTGCCAGCCGTCGAGGATGGCGCCGCAGTCGACGGAGATCAGGTCCCCGTCCGCCAACACCTGCTGGTCACTGGGGATGCCGTGCACGATCTGCTCGTTCACCGACGCGCAGATGGAGGCCGGGAACTCCTGGTAGCCGAGGAACGACGGAACGGCACCCGCGTCCCGGATCACCTGCTCGGCGATCTGGTCCAGCTCGGCCGTGGTGACGCCCGGCTTGATGGCCGCCCGCACCTCCCCGAGAGCCCGCGCCACCACCAGGCCGGCCGCACGCATCGCCTCGAGTTCGGCCGGGGCCTTGACCTCGATCATCCGGCCGCGCCACGACGAGATCGTGAGCCGCAGTGTGCTGGCCAGCCCACCACGCGTCACGTCCGGTCGCGCAGCGCGGCCAGCACGCGGGCGGTGATCTCGTCCACCTCACCGACGCCGTCGACCGTGACCAGCAGATCCCGGTAGTAGTCGAGCAGCGGGGCCGTCTCGGACCGGTACACGTGCTGCCGGTGCCGGATGACGTCCTCGCTGTCGTCGGTCCGGCCGCGCGAGAGCAGCCGGTTGACCACCACGTCCTCGTCGACCTGGAGCTGCACGACCGCGTCCAGCTTCTGGTCGAGGTCGGCCAGCTCCTTTGCCAGCACGTCGGCCTGGCCGATGTTGCGCGGGAACCCGTCGAGCAGGAACCCGTTGGCCGTGTCGGGCTCGCCCAGCCGCTCCACCAACATCTGGTTGGTGATCTCGTCCGGGACCAGCTTGCCGTCGTCCAGGATGTGCTTGACCTGCTTGCCCAACTCGGTGTCGTCGGCGATGTGCGCCCGGAACAGGTCGCCCGTGGAGATGTGGGGAATCCCCAGCTTCTCGCTCAGCGCGTCCGCCTGGGTGCCCTTGCCCGCACCTGGCGGACCGACGAGAACGAGTCGTGTCACTTGAGAAACCCTTCGTAGTTGCGCTGCATGAGCTGGCTTTCGATCTGCTTGACCGTGTCAAGACCGACGCCAACCATGATGAGCACCGCTGTACCACCGAAGGGGAAGTTCTGGTTCTGTCCTTCCCCTGTGAGATCCAGGAAGAAGTTGGGCAGAACGGCGACGATGCCGAGGTAGAGCGAACCGGGCAGCGTGATGCGGCTCAGCACGAACTGCAGGTACTCGGCGGTCGGCCGTCCCGGTCGGATACCCGGGATGAAACCGCCGTACTTCTTCATGTCGTCGGCACGTTCGGTCGGGTTGAACTGAATGCCGATGTAGAAGTACGTGAAGAAGATGATCATCGCGAAGTAGATCGTGATGTGCACCCAGTCGGACTGGCTCACCAGGTGGTTCTGCACGAACCTGGTCCACCAGCTGTCCGTGTTGCCCGTGAGCCTGGTGATCAGGTCGGGCAGGTACAGCAGCGACGACGCGAAGATGATCGGGATGACGCCGGCCTGGTTGACCTTCATCGGCAGGTACGTCGACGTGCCGCCGTACATGCGCCGGCCGACCATGCGCTTGGCGTACTGCACCGGGATCCGGCGTTGCCCCTGCTCGAGGAACACGACCACCACGATGATCAGCAGACCGAACGCGCAGACCGCCGCGAACACCAGCGGGCCGTTGTTCTCGAGGATGTTGCCGCCCTCGAACGGCAGGCGGGCGGCGATGTTCACGAACATCAGCAGCGACATGCCGTTGCCGACGCCGCGTTCGGTGATGAGCTCACCGAACCACATGATCAGCGCCGTACCGGCGGTCATCGTGAGCACGATGATGGCCAGCGTGAACGTGTTGGACTGCGGGATGATCGGTTCGTCGCACTCGCCGAACAGCTGACCGCTGTTGGCCATGGCGATGATGCTGGTGGCCTGGAGCACACCGAGCGCGATCGTCAGGTACCGCGTGTACTGGGTGAGTTTGGCCTGGCCGGACTGGCCTTCCTTCTTCAACTGCTCGAACCGCGGGATGACCACGGTGAGCAGTTGGATGATGATGCTGGCCGTGATGTACGGCATGATCCCGAGCGCGAACACCGTCAACTGCAGCAATGCGCCGCCGCTGAACAGGTTCAGCAGCCCGAAGACGCCCGAGTTGTCGCCTTCGTCAAGACAGGCCTGGATGTTCGGGTACGACACCCCTGGCGACGGCAGCGTGGCGCCGACGCGGTAGACGGCGATGATGCCGAGGGTGAACAGGATCTTGCGGCGCAAGTCCGGCGTCGCGAGAGCCGAGCGGAAAGCGCTGAGCACGCAAGGACCTCCTCGGCGTCACCGGCTCTCGCGCCGGTGATCGGCTTTGCCGGTGGGTAACCGGCCGGAATAGAGCCTGGCCACCAGGGAACTGGCAAGCCAGAACGCTTCGGGGGGCATTCCACCCGAAGCGTGCTCACGACTTTAACAGCACGGCCAGGACGACTTGCACCCCCGGTGCACTCCGATTTCCCGTGATCGGCCGTGCGTCCGTTCGGCCCATACCCAACGGAGGTGGACCTCGTGCCCGTCGCGGGACGGGATGATCTCCACCGCCAGGGAGCCCACGGCGGTGACGTGCGAACACCGGGATGAAACAGGCCGAGTCGGCCACTCGCACAGGCCGAGTCTGCCACTCACGTACCCCGAGATGGCCACTCGCCCGAGCCGGTCAATTCGCGCAGGGCGAACAGCTGCGGCGCGAAACGGTCATCATGCACGACCGGAACGGTCATCATGCACGACCGGAACGGTCATCATGCACGACCGGAACGGTCATTGTGCGCGGACGGCAGAACGGCCGGCAGGTTAGCCTGCCGGCCGTTCTGAGACGAGAGGGGTTTACAGCGCGGTGGCGCTGCCGCCCGCCTCGGTGAGCTTCTCCGTGGCGCTCTTGGAGAACTTGTGCGCCGTCAGGTCCAGCTTGACGCCGTCAAGGTCGCCGTCGGCGAGCACCTTCACCAGAGTGTTCTTGCGCACCAAGCCCTTGGCGACCAGCTCCTCGACGCCGACCTTGCCGCCGTCGGGGAACAGGCGGGCGATGTCGCCCACGTTCACGGGCTGGTACTCCGTGCGGAAGCGGTTCTTGAAGCCACGCAGCTTGGGCAGCCGCATGTGGATGGGCATCTGACCACCCTCGAAGCGCGCCGGCACGTTCTTGCGTGCCTTGGTGCCCTTCGTACCGCGGCCGGCGGTCTTGCCGCGCTTGCCGCCTTCACCGCGACCGACGCGGACCTTCTCCGTCTTCGCACCCGGCGCGGGGCGAAGGTGATGGATCTTGATGGCCATCAGTCGTTGACCTCCTCGACGGTCACCAGGTGGCGAACCGTGTGGATCAGGCCGCGAACCTGCGGGGTGTCATCCCGCACGGTGGTCTGGCGGATCTTCCGCAGACCCAGCGTGCGCAGCGACTCCCGGTGGTTGCGCTTGGTCCCGATGGTGCTCCGGACCTGGGTCACCTTGAGCTGTGCCATGTCCTCAGCCTCCCTGACCCGCCGCGGCTCGCGCCCGCAGCATGCCCGCGGGCGCCACGTCCTCGAGCGGCAGGCCGCGACGGGCCGCCACCTCCTCCGGACGCTGCAGACCCTTCAACGCGGCCACCGTGGCGTGCACGATGTTGATCGCGTTGTCGCTGCCGAGAGACTTCGACAGCACGTCGTGAACACCCGCGCACTCCAGCACGGCGCGCACCGGGCCACCGGCGATGACGCCGGTACCGGCACTGGCCGGACGGAGCAGCACGACGCCAGCGGCCCGCTCACCCTGGATGGGGTGCGGGATGGTGCCGGCGATCCGGGGGACGCGGAAGAAGCTCTTCTTCGCTTCCTCCACACCCTTCGCGATCGCGGCCGGCACCTCCTTGGCCTTGCCGTAGCCGACACCGACCATGCCGTCGCCGTCGCCGACCACGACCAGCGCGGTGAAGCTGAAGCGGCGACCACCCTTCACGACCTTGGCGACCCGGTTGATGGCCACCACGCGCTCGAGGTGCGGGGTCTTGTCCTGGGCCGCGCCGCCACGGCCACCATCGCGACGGTCCCGACGGTCCCGGCGGTCACCGCGGTTGTCCCCGCGGTTGTCACCGCCCTGGCCGCCACCTTGCTGGCCGCCGCCGAATTGCCGTGTACGTCCCGGCATCAGGCGATCCTTCCCGTGTGCATGTTCATGATTAGAACTCCAGCCCGCCTTCGCGGGCAGCGTCAGCGAGCGCCGCGATCCGGCCGTGGTAGTCGTTGCCACCCCGGTCGAACACGACCTTGTCGATCCCCGCGTTCTTCGCGCGGGCCGCAACCAGCTCGCCAACCTTGGCCGCGCGGGCCTTCTTGTCGCCGTCCATGGCGCGGACGTCGGCCTCCAGCGTGGAGGCCGAGGCCAGCGTGCGGCCGACGAGGTCATCGACCACCTGGACGGTGATGTGCCGCGCGGACCTGGTGACCGCGAGCCTCGGCCGCTCCGCGGTCCCGCTGACCTTCCGGCGGACCCGGAAGTGCCGGCGCGCCTTGGACACCCGACGCCTGGTCGAGATGTCGCGGCCCACGGACTTCCGCTTGGTAACAGTCGCTTCGCTCATGATCACTTACCCGTCTTTCCGACCTTGCGGCGGATCTTCTCGCCCGCGTACCGCACGCCCTTGCCCTTGTACGGGTCGGGCTTGCGCAGCTTGCGAATGTTCGCGGCGACCTCGCCGACCCGCTGCTTGTCGATCCCCTGGACGGAGAACTTGGTCGGGCCCTCGACCACGAAGGTGATGCCCTCCGGCGGCGAGATCTTGACCGGGTGGCTGAAGCCGAGCGAGAACTCCAGGTCCGAACCCTTGAGCAGCACGCGGTAACCCACGCCGTGGATCTCGAGCTTCTTCTCGTAGCCCTCGGTGACGCCGACCACCAGGTTGTTCACCAGGGACCGGGTCAGACCGTGCAGGGCGCGACTGCGCCGCTCATCGTCCGGACGCTTGACGGCCAGAATGCCGTCCTCGTCACGCTCGACCGTGATCGGCTCGGCGATCGTGTGCGCGAGTGTCCCCTTGGGACCCTTCACGCTGATCTGCTGGCCGTCGATCGACACGTCCACTCCGGACGGAACGGGAATCGGCAGCTTTCCGATGCGAGACATCTAACTACTCCCCTTCCCGCTACCAGACGTAGGCGAGGACTTCCCCGCCCATCCGCTGCTTGCCTGCCTGCCGGTCCGTCAGCAGGCCGGCGGACGTGGAGATGATCGCCACGCCGAGGCCACCGAGAACCTTGGGCAAACCGGTCGACTTCGCGTACACCCGGAGACCGGGCTTCGAAACCCGACGGAGACCAGCGATGCTGCGCTCCCGGTTCGGGCCGTACTTGAGCTCGACGACGAGGTTCTTGCCCTTCTCGCCGTCCTCATCGCGGTAGCTCGCGATGTAGCCCTCGCGCTTGAGGATCTCCGCGATGTTGGCCTTCAGCTTCGAGTGGGGCAGCACGACCTCGTCGTGGTACGCCGAGTTGGCGTTTCGCAGACGGGTCAAGAAGTCTGCGATCGGGTCGGTCATCGTCATGGTGACCTGTCAACCTTTCTCGCCATGGTTCCCCGTGGGGCCTTTAGCGATCCTGATGGAATTACCAGCTGGACTTGGAAACGCCGGGCAGCTCGCCGCGGTGGGCCATCTCCCGCATGCAGATCCGGCACAGGCCGAACTTGCGGAACACGGCACGCGGGCGACCGCAGCGCTGGCACCGCGTGTAACCGCGGACCTTGAACTTCGGCTTCTGCGCGGCCTTGTGGACCAGAGCTTTCTTGGCCATTGGCTCAGTTCTCCCTGAACGGGAAGCCCAGGCGCCGCAGCAGCGCTCGGCCCTCCGCGTCGTTGATCGCGGTGGTGACGACGGTGATGTCCATCCCCCGCTGCCGGTCGATGGCATCCGGGTTGATCTCGTGGAACATGGACTGCTCGTTGAGACCGAACGTGTAGTTGCCGTTGCCGTCGAACTGCTTCGGCGACAGGCCACGGAAGTCACGGATACGCGGCAGTGCGATGGTCAGCAGCCGGTCGAGGAACTCCCACATCCGGTCGTTGCGCAACGTCACCTTGGCGCCGATCGGCATGCCCTCACGCAGCTTGAACTGCGCGATGGACTTCGTCGCCTTGCGGACCTGCGGGCGCTGACCGGTGATCAGAGCCAGGTCGCGGAGGGCACCCTCGATGAGCTTGCCGTCCCGCGCCGCGTCGCCAACACCCATGTTGACCACGGCCTTGACCACCCGCGGCACCTGCATCGGGTTGGCGAAGGTGAACTCCTCCTGCAACCCGGGCACGATCTCCTCGCGGTAGCGGGTCTTGAGCCGCGGGACGATCTTCTCGGCCGAAGACCTGCTTGCAGGGTCGAGTTTCTGCACAGTAGTCATCAAACTTCCTTCGGCTCGCCGTTCTTGTCCTGACCGGCCTTGCCTCGAGCGATGCGGACCTTCTTGCCGTCCTCACCGATCTTGTAGCCGACCCGAACCGCTTCCCCGTCGACCACCAGCATCACGTTGCTGACATCGATCGCGGCCTCCTGGGTGACGATGCCCCCGGACTGCGCGCCCCGCTGGGTCTGCGTGATCCGAGTGTGCTTCTTGATCCGGTTCACGCCTTCGACCAGGACCTTGTTGCGGGTCGGATAGGCCTGGATGACCTTGCCCTTCGCGCCCTTGTCCTTGCCGGCGACGACCAGAACCGTGTCGCCCTTCTTGATCTTCATCTCAGAGCACCTCCGGAGCCAGCGAGATGATCTTCATGAACTTCTTGTCGCGAAGCTCGCGGCCCACCGGCCCGAAGATGCGCGTCCCGCGCGGCTCGTTGTCCGGCTTGATCAGGACAGCGGCGTTCTCGTCGAACCGGATGTACGAGCCATCCGGCCGCCGGCGCTCCTTGGAGGTGCGAACGATGACCGCCTTCACGACGTCACCCTTCTTCACCCCGGCGCCAGGCATGGCGTCCTTGACCGTGGCGACGATGATGTCGCCGATTCCCGCGTAGCGCCGACCAGAGCCGCCGAGCACCCGGATGCAGAGGATCTCCTTCGCACCGGTGTTGTCGGCGACCCGAAGTCGCGACTCCTGCTGAATCACTTTGCCTTCTCCAAGATCTCCACGAGCCGCCAGCGCTTGGTCGCCGACAGCGGGCGGGTCTCCATCAGCAGAACACGGTCGCCGACGCCGGCGGTGTTCTCCTCGTCGTGCGCTTTCACCTTGGTGGTGGACCGCAGCACCTTGCTGTAACGCCGGTGCTTCTTGCGGTCCTCGAGCGCGACCACGATCGTCTTGTCCATCTTCTCGGACACGACCAGGCCCTCGCGAACCTTGCGCCGGTTGCGTTCCTCGGTCGTCTCGGTCTCAGTTGTCTCACTCATGCGGCACCTTCGTCACTGGAAACCTCGTCAGGTGACACCGAGAGGCCCAGCTCACGCTCTCGCATCACGGTGTAGATCCGGGCGATCTCGTGCCGGACCGTGCGGAGCCGGCGGTTGTTGTCCATCTGCCCGGTCGCCATCTGGAACCGAAGGTTGAACAGCTCTTCCTTCGACTCACGCAGACGCAGCACGAGCTCCTCGTCGTTCAGCTCGCGCATCTCGGACGCAGCGGTACCCGCAGCCATCAGAAGTCACCACCTTCACGCGTGACGATGCGGCACTTCATGGGGAGCTTGTGAATGGCCCTCGTGAGTGCCTCGCGCGCGACCGTCTCGTTGGGGAAGCTCAGCTCGAACATGACCCGACCCGGCTTCACGTTCGCGATCCAGTACTCCGGCGAACCCTTACCGGAACCCATGCGGGTCTCGGCGGGCTTCTTCGTCAGCGGGCGGTCGGGGAAGATGTTGATCCACACCTTGCCGCCACGACGGATGTGCCGGTTGATGGCGATACGAGCGGACTCGATCTGCCGGTTGGTCACGTAGGCCGAAGTCAGCGCCTGGATGCCGAACTCACCGAAGGTGACCTTCGTGCCACCCTTGGCAGCCCCGCCCCGCTTGGGGTGGTGCTGCTTGCGGTGCTTGACCTTGCGTGGGATGAGCACTACTCAGCCCTCCCCGTTCCCTGCGTTGGACACTGGGGCCTCGCCACCGCTCCCGTTCACCGACGGGGTCTGCGGCGCGGCCGATTCTGCTGGCGCGGCTGCCGTCTCCTTGGGCGCGGAAGCGCTCGCCTCGGCGGCCGCACGGCCGGCCTCGGTGCTGGTGGCCGTGGTACCCGTGGCACCCGAGCGGCGAGCCCTGGTGGGCCGCTCCCGGCGCGGCGCGCGCTCCTGCGGCGCCTGCGAGCGGGCGTCCGACTCACGCCGGCCGCCGACCACGTCACCCTTGTAGATCCACACCTTGACGCCGATCCGGCCGAACGTGGTGCGGGCCTCGAAGAAGCCGTAGTCGATGTCGGCACGCAGCGTGTGCAGCGGGACCCGACCCTCGCGGTAGTGCTCGGAGCGCGACATCTCCGCGCCACCGAGCCGACCACCGCACTGGACCCGGATGCCCTTGACCTGCGGGCTGCGCATGGCCGACTGAATGGCCTTGCGCATGGCGCGCCGGAAGGAAACCCGGTTCGACAGCTGCTCGGCGGTCACCTGGGCGACCAGCTGAGCGTCGGCCTCGGGGTTCTTCACCTCGAGGATGTTCAGCTGCACCTGCTTGCCGGAGAGCTTCTCGAGCTCACCCCGGATGCGGTCGGCCTCCGCGCCGCGGCGGCCGATCACGATGCCCGGGCGGGCGGTGTGGATGTCGACGCGAACCCGGTCACGGGTGCGCTCGATCTCCACCTTCGAGATCCCGGCGCGCTCCATGCCCTTGGACAGGAGCTTGCGGATCTTCACATCCTCGGCCACGTATTCCGCGTACTGCTTGTCGGCATACCAGCGGGACTTCCAGTCAGTGGTGATCCCGAGCCGGAAGCCGTGCGGGTTGATCTTCTGACCCACTAGCTGGCACTCCTCTTCGCACTGGACTTGCGGCTCTTGGCAGCCGCCTTCTTCACCGGTTCCCGCTTGGGCCGCGACTCCACCTCGACGGTGATGTGGCTGGTCCGCTTACGGATCCGGTATGCGCGACCCTGTGCTCGCGGCCGGAACCGCTTGAGCGTCGGGCCCTCGTCCACGTACGCCTGGCTGACCCAGAGGGTCTCCGGGTCGAGGTCGAGGTTGTTCTCGGCGTTGGCCATGGCGCTGGCGAGCACCTTCGCCACCGGCTCGGTCGCCGCCTGCGGCGAGAACCGGAGCACGGCGAGAGCGTCCTCGGCACTGCGACCCTTGATGAGCTCGACAACCCGGCGCACCTTCATCGGCGTGGCGCGGACGTAGCGAGCCCGAGCCACGGCGCGCGGGAGTTCCTCCTGCGCGGGGGCATCATTACGGGCATTCATCGCTTTATCCCCTATCTCTAGCGCCTGCGCGCCTTGCGGTCGTCCTTCACGTGACCCTTGAAGGTGCGGGTCGGGGCGAACTCGCCCAGCTTGTGCCCGACCATCGACTCCGACACGAAGACCGGCACGTGCTTGCGGCCGTCGTGCACCGCGATCGTGTGGCCCAGCATGTCCGGAATGATCGTGGACCGGCGGGACCACGTCTTGATGACGGTCTTCTTGCCGGACTCGTTGAGCGCGTCCACCTTCTTGAGCAGGTGGTCGTCGACGAACGGGCCCTTCTTCAAACTCCTAGGCATCTGTCACTCCCTCCTGCTCTTAGCGCTTCTTGCCGGTGCGGCGGCGGCGGACGATCATCTTGTCGCTCGGCTTGCCCCGGTGCCGCGTGCGGCCCTCTGGCTTACCGGCCGGGTTCACCGGGTGGCGACCGCCTGACGTCTTGCCCTCACCGCCACCGTGCGGGTGGTCCACGGGGTTCATGGCGACACCACGGACGGTCGGGCGCTTGCCCTTCCACCGCATGCGGCCCGCCTTGCCCCAGTTGATGTTGGCGTGGTCGGAGTTACCGACCTCGCCGACCGTGGCGCGGCAGCGTACGTCCACGTTGCGGATCTCCCCGGAGGGCATCCGCAGCTGAGCGAAGCGGCCCTCCTTGGCGACCAGCTGGACCTTGGCGCCCGCCGAGCGGGCGATCTTGGCCCCGCCACCCGGACGCAGCTCGATCGCGTGGATCACCGTGCCGACCGGGATGTTTCGCATCGGCAGGCTGTTGCCCGGCTTGATGTCCGCGCCCGGCCCGTTCTCGATCCGGTCACCCTGCCGCAGCTTCTCCGGCGCGATGATGTAGCGCTTCTCGCCGTCCGCGTAGTGCAGCAGCGCGATGCGCGCGGTCCGGTTGGGGTCGTACTCGATGTGCGCGACCTTGGCCGGCACGCCGTCCTTGTCGTGCCGGCGGAAGTCGATCAGCCGGTACGCACGCTTGTGGCCGCCGCCCTTGTGCCGAGTGGTGATCTTGCCGTGCACGTTCCGACCGCCACTGCCGTGCAGCGGACGAATAAGCGACTTCTCCGGCGTCGATCGGGTGATCTCGGCAAAGTCGGCCACGCTCGAGCCGCGACGCCCTGGCGTCGTCGGCTTGTACTTGCGAATGCCCATCTCTACGCAGTCCCTTGTATCTCGCCCGGCTTTAGGCCGGGCCGCCGAAGATCTCGATCGGCTTGCTCTCCGCGGAGAGCGTCACGATCGCTCGCTTGGTGTCCTTGCGCTTGCCGTACCCAGTGCGGGTGCGCTTGCGCTTGCCCTGTCGGTTCAGCGTGTTCACGCTCACGACCTGGACGCCGAAGACCTTCTCGACCGCGATCTTGATCTGGGTCTTGTTGGCGTTCGGCGCGACGACGAACGTGTACTTGTTCTCCTCGAGCAGCCCGTAGGACTTCTCGGAGATCACCGGCGCGAGCAGTACGTCGCGGTGGTCGGGGATCACTTGTCGTCCTCCTCAGACTTCCGCTGCGACGGCGGCAACTGGAAGCCGGCCTCCTCGGCGTCCTCGGCACTGGCGAACCAGACCTCGGCCTCCGTGCGGTTGTAGAACGAGGTGCCCGGCAGGTGGTAGAGCTTGGAGCTCTCGTTGCCCTTGACCGGGAACCCTTCCGGCTCGGAACCGTCGGCCTGCGCGGCGTGGCTGCCAGAGCCGTAGGGCCCATCAACACTGCCGTACGGCGCTTCAGCTACCTCGACAACCTCGCTGGACTTGGCGGTCGCCTTGCCCGTGCGGCCCTGCTGCCGTCCAGTCAGGAACGCCTCCAGAGCGTCCTTCGTGAACACCACGTCGTCGTTGACCAGCACGTCGTACGTGTTCAGCTGGTCCGGCGCGATCGCGTGGATGTTCGGCAGGTTGCGCACCGACTTCCAGCTGATCGCGTCGCTCCGGTCGAGCACGACCAACAGGTTCTTGGCCTGGCTCACCGCGGCGAGGACCGTGCGGGCGGTCTTGGTCGACGGCGCGTCGCCGGCGACAAGCTCGCTCACCACGTGCACCTGGTTGGCGCGGGCCCGGTCGGAGAGAGCGCCACGCAGAGCGGCGGCCTTCATCTTCTTGGGCGTCCGCTGCGTGTAGTCACGCGGCTGGGGGCCGTGCACGATGCCACCGCCGGCGAACTGCGGGGCGCGGGTCGAACCCTGACGGGCGCGGCCGGTGCCCTTCTGCCGGTACGGCTTCCTGCCACCGCCGCGGACGTCGCCGCGGGTCTTGGTGGAGTGCGTGCCCTGACGCGCGGCGGCCAGCTGGCCGATGACCACCTGGTGCATCAGCGCGATGTTGGCCTGCACGTCGAAGATCTCGGCGGGCAGCTCGACCTTGCCGTCGGTCTTGCCGGCCGGGGTCTTGATCTCGACAGTGTTGATGCTCGAGCCTGCAAGCAACTCTTCGGTGGTCACTTCGCATCACCCTTCGCGGCGGTCTTGAGGAACACCACGCCGCCCTTGGGCCCGGGAACCGCGCCCTTGAGGAGGATCAGGCCCTCGTCGGAGTCGACCAGGTGCACCGTCAGGTTCTGCGTGGTGACCCGGACGAATCCCATGCGGCCGGCCATGCGCAGGCCCTTGAACACGCGGCCCGGGGTGGCACAGCCACCGATGGAGCCGGGTGACCGGTGCTTGCGCTGGGTGCCGTGGGAGGCGGACAGGCCCTTGAAGCCGTGTCGCTTCATGACACCCGCCGTGCCCTTGCCCTTGCTGGTGCCGGTGGCGTCGACGACCGTGCCCGGCTCGAACACCTCGGCGGTGATCTCCTGGCCCAGCTCGTACGCGCCGGCGTCGGTGGTACGCAGCTCCGCGAGGAACCGCCGAGGGGTGACGCCGGCCTTCTCGAAGTGGCCGGTCCTCGGCTTGTTGACCTTGCGCGGGTCGATGGCGCCGAACGCCAGCTGAACCGCCGCGTACCCGTCGTTGTCCTGGGTGCGGATCTGGGTGACCACGTTCGGGCCGGCCTTGACGACGGTCACCGGAACGATCCGGTTGTTCTCGTCGAAGACCTGGGTCATCCCGAGCTTGGTGCCCAGAATCCCTTTCATCTGCCGCTCAGACATTGGTGCTCAGGCCTCACTGAATGTTGACGTCGACGCTGGCCGGGAGGTCGATACGCATGAGAGCGTCGACCGTCTTCGGCGTCGGGTCGAGGATGTCGATCAGACGCTTGTGCGTGCGCATCTCGAAGTGCTCGCGCGAGTCCTTGTACTTGTGCGGCGAGCGGATGACGCAGTACACGTTCTTCTCGGTGGGCAGCGGCACCGGCCCGACAACACGAGCGCCCGTGCGGGTTACCGTCTCCACGATCTTGCGCGCGGACGCGTCGATCGCCTCGTGGTCGTAGGCCTTGAGCCGGATGCGGATCTTCTGTCCCGCCATGGTGGCTTGCCGTCCTTGTCTCAATATTCGTGCCGCTCCGGTCCACGCGGTCGGGTGTGTCGCGCCCTTTCGCACAGACCGGCCCCGGTGACTGATGTCTTCGGGAGTGGTCATTGTGGCCCGCCAGCAGTGTGAACCACTGCGAGCCCGCTCGCGCATGGCCGACCGCAAGATCGTCCTCGACGAGCAACCTGTCAAGGATGCCACACGCGTGTGTGGCACCCCAAACCGGGGGGCCCCAGGTGCTTGACCTGGGGCCCCCTGGAGGGTAGCTACTTGATGATGTTGGTGACGCGACCCGCGCCCACCGTCCGGCCACCCTCGCGGATGGCGAACCGCAGACCCTCGTCCATGGCGATCGGCTGGATGAGGTTGACGGTCATGGCCGTGCTGTCGCCCGGCATGACCATCTCCGTGCCGTCCGGCAGCGTGACAACGCCGGTGACGTCGGTGGTCCGGAAGTAGAACTGCGGACGGTAGTTGTTGAAGAACGGCGTGTGCCGGCCGCCCTCGTCCTTGCTCAGGATGACGACCTGAGCCTCGAACTCGGTGTGCGGCGTGGTGGTGCCGGGCTTCACGACGACCTGGCCGCGCTCGACGTCCTCGCGCTTGATGCCGCGGAGGAGCAGACCCACGTTCTCACCTGCACGCGCGTCGTCGAGGATCTTGCGGAACATCTCGACGCTGGTGACGGTGGTCTTCTGGGCCTTCTCCTTGATGCCGACGATCTCGACCTCTTCCATCGGCTTGAGCACGCCACGCTCGACGCGCCCGGTGACGACGGTGCCACGGCCGGAGATGGTGAAGACATCCTCGACCGGCATCAGGAACGCCTTGTCGATCTCGCGCACCGGCTCCGGGATGTTCTCGTCCACCGCGTCCAGCAGCTCGATGACCTTGGAGCCCCACTCGGCGTCGCCCTCCAGCGCCTTCAGCGCGGAGACGCGGACGACCGGCAGGTCGTCACCCGGGAACTCGTACTCGGTGAGCAGCTCGCGGACCTCGAGCTCGACGAGCTCCAGGATCTCCTCGTCGTCCACCATGTCGGCCTTGTTCAGGGCGACAACGATGTACGGCACACCGACCTGGCGAGCAAGAAGCACGTGCTCCTTGGTCTGCGGCATCGGACCATCGGTCGCGGCGACCACGAGGATCGCGCCGTCCATCTGGGCGGCACCGGTGATCATGTTCTTGATGTAGTCCGCGTGACCCGGGCAGTCCACGTGCGCGTAGTGCCGCTTCTCGGTCTCGTACTCGATGTGCGCGATCGAGATGGTGATACCGCGCTGCTTCTCCTCCGGCGCCTTGTCGATCTCGTCGAACGGCGTGAAGGGGTTCAGGGTCGGGTACTTGTCGTGCAGAACCTTGGAGATGGCCGCGGTCAGCGTGGTCTTCCCATGGTCGATGTGACCGATGGTGCCGATGTTGACGTGCGGCTTGGTCCGCTCGAACTTCGCCTTCGCCACTTCTCTCGTCCTCCTGGACTTGTATCTCTCCACCGTGCTTTTGGTTCGCGACGGCAGCTAAATGGGGTCAGTTGTGCGGAACCATAGAGGGCTCACTGAGCCCATGCAGCCCGCACCGGATTCAATTACTCGCCGGTTGCCTTGGCGATGATCTCCTTCGCGACGTTCGTGGGAACCTCCGCGTAGGAGTCGAACTGCATGGAGTAGTTCGCCCGGCCCTGGGTCCGCGACCGGAGGTCGCCGACATAGCCGAACATCTCCGACAGCGGCACCAGCGCCTTGACGATGCGGGCACCACTGCGCTCCTCCATGGCCTGGATCTGGCCACGGCGAGAGTTCAGGTCACCGATGACATCGCCCATGTACGTCTCGGGCGTGGTCACCTCGACCGCCATCATCGGCTCGAGGAGTGACCGGACTCGCCATGCGAGCGGCCTCCTTGAGCGCCATCGAGCCCGCCACCTTGAAGGCCATCTCCGAAGAGTCGACCTCGTGGTAGGCGCCGTCGAGCAGGGTGAGCTTCAGTCCGACCAACGGGTAGCCGGCCAGCACGCCGTACTGCATGGCGTCCTGGGCGCCGGCGTCGACCGACGGGATGTACTCCCGCGGGATGCGACCACCGGTGACCTTGTTCTCGAACTCGTACAGCGCGCCGTCCGTGGTGGCCAGCGGCTCGAGCTTGATGACGACCTTCGCGAACTGGCCCGACCCACCGGTCTGCTTCTTGTGGGTGAAGTCGTGCTTGGCGACCGTCTTGCGGATGGTCTCGCGGTAGGCCACCTGCGGCTTGCCGATGTTCGCCTCGACCTTGAACTCGCGGCGCATACGGTCGACCAGGATGTCCAGGTGCAGCTCGCCCATGCCGGCGATGATCGTCTGACCCGTCTCGTCGTCCTGGTGAACCCGGAACGTCGGGTCCTCCTCGGCGAGCTTCTGGATCGCGATCGACAGCTTCTCCTGGTCAGCCTTGGTCTTCGGCTCGATGGCCACCTGGATGACCGGCTCCGGGAACGTCATCGACTCGAGGACGATACGGCTGTCCGGGTCGCACAGGGTCTCACCGGTGGTGGTGTCCTTCAGCCCGATCACCGCGTAGATGTGACCGGCCAGGGCCTCCGTTACCGGGTTCTCCTTGTTGGCGTGCATCTGGAAGATCTTCCCGATGCGCTCCTTGCGGTCCTTGGTCGAGTTGATGACCTGGGCGCCGCTCGACACCTTGCCCGAGTACACCCGGACGTAGGTCAGCTTGCCGAAGAACGGGTGCACGGCGATCTTGAACGCCAGCGCCGCGAACGGCTCTTCGGTCGACGGCTTGCGGAAGGCCGGGGTCTCCCCGTCCTGCAGCGTGCCCTCGACGGGCGGCAGCTCCAGCGGCGACGGCAGGTAGTCGATCACCGCGTCGAGCATGGGCTGGACGCCCTTGTTCTTGAACGCGGAGCCGCACAGCACCGGGTAGGCGGAGCCGTCCTTGACGATCTGGCGGATGCCCGTCTTGATCTGCTCGACGGTCAGCTCCTCGCCACCGAGGTAGAGCTCCATGAGCTCGTCATCGGTCTCGGCGACGGCCTCCACCAGCTGCTCGCGGTACTCCTTGGCCCGCTCGACGAGGTCGGCCGGGATCTCCTCGACCGTGTAGTCCTCGCCCTTCTGGACCTCACCACGCCAGGTCAGCGCACGCATGTTCACCAGGTCGACGACGCCGATGAAGTCACTCTCGGCGCCGATCGGCAGCTGGACCGGCAGGGGCTTCGCGCCAAGACGCTCGGAGATGGTGCGGATGGTGAAGTAGAAGTCCGCGCCGAGCTTGTCCATCTTGTTGACGAAGCAGATGCGCGGGACGTCGTACTTGGTCGCCTGCCGCCAGACCTGCTCGGACTGCGGCTCGACACCTTCCTTGCCGTCGAACACCGCGACCGCGCCGTCGAGCACCCGCAGGTTGCGCTCCACCTCAACGGTGAAGTCGACGTGCCCGGGGGTGTCGATCAGGTTGATCTGGTGGTCCTTCCAGAAGCAGGTGGTCGCGGCGGACGTGATCGTGATGCCGCGCTCCTGCTCCTGCTCCATCCAGTCCATGACGGCGGCGCCGTCGTGCACCTCGCCGATCTTGTAGCTGATCCCCGTGTAGAAGAGGATCCGCTCGGTCGTCGTGGTCTTGCCCGCGTCGATGTGGGCCATGATCCCGATGTTGCGGACCTTGGCCAAGTCGGTGAGCACGTCCTGTGCCACGGGTGTCTTCCCCTGTCTCAATCAGCGTTGGTGCGGCCTGGCTTGTGGCCGCGAGCCGTCACCAGCGGTAGTGGGCGAAAGCCTTGTTCGACTCCGCCATCTTGTGCGTGTCCTCGCGACGCTTGACGCTGGCACCGAGGCCGTTGCTCGCGTCGAGGAGTTCGTTCATGAGCCGCTCGGTCATGGTCTTCTCGCGACGGGCGCGGGAGAAGGTGACCAGCCAGCGCAGCGCCAGCGTGGTCGAGCGGTTCGGCTTGACCTCGATCGGCACCTGGTAGGTGGCGCCACCGACGCGGCGGCTCTTCACCTCGATGGTGGGCTTCACGTTGTCGAGCGCGCGCTTGAGCGTGACCACCGGGTCGGTACCGGACTTCTCCCGAGCGCCCTCGAGGGCCTGGTACACGATCTTCTCGGCGACCGAGCGCTTGCCGTCCCGCAGCACCTTGTTCACCAGCTGGGTGACCAGCGGGGAGGCGTAGACCGGGTCGGAGATCAGCGGCCGCTTGGCAGCGGGTCCCTTGCGGGGCATCTCAGCTCTTCTCCTTCTTCGCGCCGTACCGGCTGCGAGCCTGCTTGCGGTTCTTCACGCCCTGGGTGTCCAGCGAGCCGCGGATGATCTTGTAGCGGACACCAGGAAGGTCCTTCACCCGGCCGCCACGCACGAGGACCATCGAGTGCTCCTGCAGGTTGTGGCCCTCGCCGGGGATGTAGGCCGTGACCTCGATGCCGCTGGTCAGCTTGACGCGCGCGACCTTGCGCAGCGCGGAGTTCGGCTTCTTCGGGGTGGTGGTGTACACGCGGGTGCACACGCCGCGCCGCTGCGGGCTCCCCTTGAGGGCCGCAGTCTTCTGCTTGGCGACCTTGTCCTGGCGGCCCTTACGGACCAGCTGCTGGATCGTGGGCATGGACCGGCTTTCTTTGCTGGTGGTACTGCTTATTGCTTTTCTGTTGTTGCTGCCTGTTCGTGCGCTCCGCCCTGGCCCCGCCGTAACACGAGGTCGGGCGTGTCGCCCTTTCCCTCCAACGCACGCGCAGGATTGAATCATTCCTACGAGGCTCGGAAGGAACTCCGCGGTTACTGCCGGGTGTCCACCGAGGGTGGACTCCGCGCACAGGCACGCGGATCGACCCGACATAGGCCGGGCGCGAGTACTCAAGATACCTGG
>CAWGVZ010000018.1:0-517888 GCA_963826035.1 uncultured Actinomycetota bacterium
GTTTCATGCCGCCATCCTGCTGGCCTCGGACGCCGCCGATCGCCCGCTGGCGCCTTCCTGCCAGTCACCCGACAACGACAAGCGGCGCTCACCGACAGAACTCGTTCCACCGGTGAGCGCCGCTATCGGACGCTGGACCTCAGCCCTGCTTCGTCTCCCAGAAGATCTTGTCAATCTGACCAGAAACCGCCTCTGGCCTGCCATTATTCGGCTTGTTGATCACGCGAGGCCGTCTCTGGGCCGTCTGGGGCTGTCCGCCGGCCGTACAGGTCGCCGATCACGTTCTTCGTGCGCTCGGCGCTGCTCGGCATCAGGTGCGTGTAGATCTTGAGCGTGAACGACGGGTCGGAGTGCCCCAGCCACTCGGCAACGGCCTTGATCGACTCGCCCTGGTCGAGGAGTACCGACGCGAAGAAGTGCCGCAGCTCGTGCATGCCGTTCTCGTACCGGCCGTGTGGCACCTTCGCCGCCTCGAGCGCGGCCTTCCAGTAGTTGCGGTTGAAGTCGTTCGCGGCGATGGCCAGGCCCCGGACCGACATGACGATCAGCCGGACCGTCGT
The DNA here is from genome assembly GCA_963826035.1 of uncultured Actinomycetota bacterium. Classification (GTDB taxonomy): domain Bacteria; phylum Actinomycetota; class Actinomycetes; order Mycobacteriales; family Pseudonocardiaceae; genus Actinophytocola. The sequence goes on from CAWGVZ010000018.1 coordinate 561, forward strand.
GGGCCTGCCGCCTGGCGTGTCCCACGGCAGCGTGATCTCCTTCGGTGGGAACTGGCGGATGTGCTCCGCGAGCGCGAGCTTTACCGGCTCGGACAGCGGCACGTCGCGTGTCTTGTCGTACTTCGGGAGCGCGAACACCTGCTTGTAGCGGACCGTCTTCACCTGCCGCCGGACATGTACGACGCCCCGGAGGAAGTCGACGTCCTCCACGGCCAGACCGAAGCACTCGCCCTGGCGCAGCCCGATTCCGGCGGCCAGGTTGACGGTCACGCGGAACCGCTTCTTGAGCTTGTCCTGCACGGTCCACACTCGGCCCTCCGACCACGGAACGATCTTCTTCTGCGCCGCTTTGGGTTGCTTGACGGACTTCCCACGGCACGGATGCTTGCTGATCAGGCCGTCGTCTATGGCGGCCGTGAACATGGCGGACAGGTTGCCGAACAAGGTGTGCCTGTAGCGGTCGGAGAGGTTGTCCTCGCGGAGCATCCGATCCCAGTTCCGAATCGCCGATGGCTTCACAGCGCCCAACTCGACCTTGCCCAGGTACGGGGTCACTCGCTTCCGGAACCGCATCTCCATGTTCTGGAGCGACAGCTCGTCGACATCGAGGTCGGCAAGCCAGCTCTTCGCGAACGCGGCCACCGTGATCTTGCCTGCCTTCGGGTCGACGTACGTGCCCCGCGCGACATCTACTTCCTGGGCTGCCTTGAAGTCGCGGGCGGCCTTGAGTTGACCGTCCGGAAAGGACTTCGACCGCTCCTCGGCGTCGGGATCAAGCCAGCGGACCTTGTAGCGCAGTCCCTTGCCGTGTTGGTTCGTCGGAACCCGATTCCGCTTCTTCGGGTTCTGCGGGTTGGGCACGGTCTTGTACCAGCGGTCCTGGATGTGGGCCATGACAGATCACTCCTGTGGTGAGTTGCTGAAAGTCAGGCGGCGACGTCGCGGTCCAGCCACTCGCGCACCTTCGCCGGGTCGTATCGGAGGTGTTTCCCGATCTTGCGAGCCGGCGGGCCGTAGTTCTTCGTCCGCCAGCCACGGATGGTCTGAACTGGGATGCCGAGGAACTTGGACAACTCCTCGACGCCCCACAGGCGCTCGAACTCGGTCATGCAGCGGTCACCGTCCGATCTGCTGAAAGATCGGGTAGTTGTTCGCCGGCTGCGAGTAGGGCTGTGTCGTACTCGGCGCGCCATCGGATGCGTTCGGCGATGGCGTGCATGAGTAGGTGGGCTCTCGGTGGGACGTGGGGGTCTCCGGGCTGGACTTTGTGCCAGACCAGCCGGCGGGGTTCCTCGGCGGGCTTGTCGATGCCGATGTCGGCGAGGGCCTGGAGGACGAAGGTGCGTCGGTCGGCTCGGTGGTCGGCGAGCGTCTTGCCGGACCACTTACGGGAGACGAGCACTCGCCTGCCCGGGAGACCGAGGGTGGTCCTGCGGTGCGCCCTGCCCTTGCAGTGCCCCGGAGTGGTCCGAGACGTGACGCCGAGCGGCTGAACGCCGTAGAGCAGCCAGACCGCGCAGCGTGGCGAGCAGGGCGTGACGGCCAGCTCGTCGTGCAGCCGGTCGTGGTGGCGTCGTTGCCGTTCCGACTCTGCCTCGACGACCTCTCCGAGTGACTTGGTGAGGTACTTGGTCAGGTACCCGATGTGCCGCCCGGCTTCCTCGGAGCCGCCAAGAATCCCCTTGGAGTGCACCTGCCGCCCGAACATCGCGACGTGTGCAGGCTCGTCGACCTGGTCGAGGGCGTCAGCCCATTCGGTCAGCGGTTGCCGGGTGTCGGGGTCGACGAACTGGCCGCCGTCCCAGACGGGCAGGTGGTCACCGTCGTATCGCAGCTCGTTGTGCTCCGGCCACCAGACTTGGAGGTAGGTAGCCGCGGTGACCTCTCGCAGCACCTCGTGCGAGATCGAACCGCGGATTGCGGCATGCAGATGCGGCGCTACGCGCTTCTGTGGCTCGACGGTGGCGAAGTACTGGACCTCCCAGCCGACGCAGCGGCGGAGGTTCTGCCACCACCGGTCCACCAGCGACGCGAAGTGCACGGCATCCCTCGCGGCCCGGCGGTAGTCGTACGTCGCGGGGTCGACCGGCGTTCCGTCCTCACGGACGCGGCCGTAGCTGTCGCAGGTGAGCGTGACGAACATGGACGGCCGGAACCGGCCCGCGAACTCACGGCCCACCGTCCTGCGCTCGACCTTGCGCCGAGGCAGGTTCGGCGCATCCTGGCGCCGCTTGGTTGACCGCTTCGGAGACACCTTCGGTGGGACATCAGGTGACGGGAGCCGGCCCCGCATCCCGAGTGCCCGCAGCTCGTCGTCAACGGAGCGGATCTCGTCGCGCAGCTCGTCGAGGTCGGCGCCGTCGGCCTGGCGGTAGGCGGCCACGAGATCAGCCCGCAGCGTCAACAGCGCTGTGTGGTCCTCGGTCGGCGGGTCCGGGGTGAAGTCCGGTTCGTCGACCAGGTGCCACCCTTCGCGACACTGGGTGATCCGCAGCGCGCGTGCCTTCCGTGCACACGGTCCGCAGACGGATTCCACTGTGGACCCGCACGGGACGGCGACGTGGCGGAGTTCGCCGGTGTCGAGGTCACCGACTTCCATGGTGAACGGCCGCACACACACGCCGTGCTGTTCGGCTGTCGCGGTGACGATGTCGATGGCGAGCGGCATCCGCATCCGCTCAGCTCGTGTCTGGTTGGTCATGGCGTCACCGGGTCCTCGCCAGCCGCCCAGGCCCGCAGGACCTCGGAGGGGAGGTGTAGGCGACTGTCCCGTTCGAGTTCGACGCCGAGGAGGGTGTCGGTGTAGGCGATGGCGCCGTAGACCTCGATCCAAATGCCGTCGGGGAGTTGGCCGGTGATGCGGAGGTGGACGGTGTCGCCGTCGAGGAATCTCCAGGCCGTTGCTTTGACGTTGGTGAGGGTGTCGGCCCAGGCGAGAAGTCCTGCCGCCAGCTCTGGGAGTTCGTCGTGGGACAGGTGTACGGCGATGCTTCTGCCGTGGCCTGTGTACGCCTGCACGGAGTAGATCTCCGCGTCGACCGGGTACGTGGTCAGGTGGTCCCGGATCGAGCCGAGCAGCCGAACGGCGATGTCGTGGCTGGTCATGCCGCACCTCCGGCCGGGAAGTCGACGACCTCAGCCGAGACAGGCGGCAGCGGAGGCCGGCCGGTCAGGTAGGTGACGAGTTGGGCCAAGTGGTCGTCGGTGACGTGGTACGTGCGTGCCCGGACGGGTTCGCGCTTGCCGTCTTCCTTGACCCAGGCGACGCCCGGGGTGTGCTCGGAGATCTCGTGCGCAGCAGCGCCGCGCTTGCGGACACCGTCGCCGAGCACCATGTCGACCTGCGCCGGCTCGTCGAGGCGCATGGCGATGCGGGTGGAGAACAGATGCCGGAAGGCGATGATCTCCTTACGTGGGTCCTGGAGCAGGCCGAGCACGCAGACACCAGGAGCGCGGCCCTGACTCGTGATCGCCTGGACGGCGCGGGTGGCGCGGTCGCGGAGGTTCTTGTCGGTCTGGTAGGCGATCACGTCGGCCAGCTCGTCGACCACTAGGAGGATGAACGGGTCACCGGACTCTGCTGTCCACATGCGGCGGTGGCCACGGTAGGACTCCGCGCGGCGCTTGACTTCCTGCGCCAGCCACTCCAGCAGGGTCACCGCGTGCGAGCCGTTGTCGTATACGACCCGCTCGAATACCTCGGGTGCCTGCCCGAGTTCCATGCCGCCTTTGGGATCGATCCCGTAGAGCTTCACTAGGCCAGCTTTGATAGCCGGCGCCAGAGCCCATGCCACGGACCAGAGCAGCGAGCCCTTACCCGCACCGGACACACCGACAGTGAGAACGTGCGTGCCGAGCAGACGTAGCCGTAGGGGCTTGCCGGTCTCGCTCCGGCCGATCACGACCTTTCGCAGGTCCACTGTCGAGGCGTCGTCGGACAGCGTCGGTGCCGGGATCGAGCACTCCAGCGGATCAGCGTGGATGAAGTCCAGCTCAAGCCGGCCCGGCTTGCGAACCCGCACACGGCACGACTGAGCGTTGAACGAGTGCGCCAGGCCGGAGGCGTGCAGCTCCCACTGTTCGGGCGCCTGGCCTTTGATCATCTTGACGCGTACGAGGTCGCGCCAACCCTCAGCCCGCACTCGGCCGAGCTTGGGCCGGTGCTCGCGGCCGCGCTTGTCCTTGGCCAACTCCGAGAGTCGCATCACCGAGCGCCAGCCGAAGGCGTAGACGACAAGCCGTCGGAACTCGGTGCGCACCCGTTGCAGTGCGAACCGCTCGAAGGACTCCCGCCGCTTCCACCACCACACCAGCAGCGCCCCGAGTAACACCGTAACCACGGCGGAGAACCACCACGGCCCGAGGCCCGAGTACGACCACCAACCGGCCACGAGCAACGCCAACGAGAGCGGATACCTGTAGACGACCCGACCAGCCTGGTAGCTGATCCAGCACAGCAGGATCACCAGGGCGACCGGGGAAAGGACCAGCTTGACCCAGCCGGGCAGCATGGTCCACCACGGCAACCGAGGCCGAGAGACCTCCAACGGCGCCGGGTCGACCCAGCGGGATTCGTTGTGCCCCATCACTTCTCGCCCCGCTCACCGAACACGAGCGGGAGAACGCCGGCGCACCGAGCGCAGCACGTCTCGCCGGGCAGCAGCCGAGCGAAGCGCCGGCACTTGTCGCAGCGCGATCGGGTGACTCCCACTGGCGCCGAGACATGAGTTGGTTCTAGCCTTGTCATTGTTCACTCCTGCGAGGGTGGACAGCGCAGGAGCGGATACATGGTTGGGAAGCCGTTCCGCTTCTGCGCCTATGGATTTGTTGCAGCACAACAAGGACGTGCGTCATCGCCACACGACCCGCGTGCGCTCAAACTGTCTATTTAGGACTTAGCTGACGACTGTCTCCATAGGAACGATGCGGGACTCGCCAAGCCGGCGGATGAGATGCGCGGCAATGACCCACCGGATAGCCGGCTCGTCGTCCAACTCCACCGACGCCGGTCCGACCGCGACAGGCGGAAATCCGGGCTCGTAGAGGACGCCGCCGACTCCGGCGACTGGGCAGCTTCCGACACGGACCACCACCGCGCGGCGACGCAGCGCCGGGCACAAGCGCACCGACAGCCCCACGCAGGGCACGCACACGGGTGGCTCGGTGACGCCCATCCGGTTCGGCCAGCCCGGCCAGTCCTCCCGGTGATCCTGGAGGAGCCACAACACACCGTAGTCGGACTGGTCAGCGGGACCGCCGCACACCTGACACAGCAGCCGACGCATCGCACGCCGCTGTCGCAACGGATGTACCTCAGCGAACAGCGGTCGACCCACTCCCCGCCGCAACGGCTTCCGCTCCCACAACACACCGTGCTCGTCGCGGTCGTACACACTCTCGTCCGCGTAGCCGATCCCGTCAGGACGCGCGACGAGCACCGAGCGCGGCGCCTGCTCCGCACTCCACGTCGTCACGTACGGCGCCACAACGGGCCGCATCGACGGCTGCGACGGCGGGTCGAGCACACCAGCGCTACGCATCATCAGGACCACGCCCGTCCACTTGGAGCGAGTGCCGAGGGTGGATCGGTGTCGGGTCGACGAGGTCGGCCAGGTGGGTGGCTTCCTGGGCCAGTTCACGACAGAAGGCAGCGAGTTCGCGTTGCGCGGCGACGGTCGGCGGGCACTGGATGGTCATGTTGACCGGGTCCAGGTAGACGACGAGAACCGGCGCACCGCCGGGCAGCCGAGACACCGCCGCAGCAGCGTTCGGGCCGGGCGCGCACGCGACCTGGTAAGTGGTGCTGTACTCATTCATGCCGCCGACCTCCCCTCACCGGCCGACTTCGCGCCACGGCTTGTTGACGGCGCTTCCACCGCCCGCAGACCGGTCGCCCGAACAACCCAAGTGATCCACTTGGCCTGGCCCGACATCTCCGCACGCGGCTGGACCGTCAACCCCTCCAGCACGACAGGCCGGAACGGCAGATTGCCCACCGCCTCGGGCGGTACCGGCTGGACGTCAGCGGCGATCTCGACAGCGATGGACTTGTCGCGCTCCTTCTCCGCCGACGGGTCAGCGATGGTCGCGCGGTAGAGCCGGCGGCCGGTCTGCTCGTCGATCCGAGGCCGCACAGGACGGTTGCGGGCCTTGTCCTCCTGGGACTGGTACTCGGTCAGGGGCTGGATGTCGCCCATCAGGAAAGCGCCCTGCGGAAACAGGTCATCGAACGCGATCGGGAACCGTGCGCCGTGGGGAACAGCCATGATCATTCTCCTTCGTCGGTGTGGTTGAGGCCGGTCCAGCCGGCGGGGCGGTCGCCGAACGTGCGGGCGCGGTTCTGCGCGTCGCACCAGTCGGCGAACTCGCCGGCGGCAGCGGCCAGGGAACGGGCGAAGCGGGCGGTGTCGGACAGCCCGCCGATGCGAGCGGGGACCTGGACGGTCATGCCGACTTCGTCGTTGCCCGCGATGAGCTGCCGAACGCCCGGGAGAGGTTCGATGACCTCGGCGCCGTATCCGGCTGTGGGTTGGATGACTACGTGCACACTCATGCGCCTTCCGCCGTCCTCGGGGCACCCGGTCGGGTGCGGTGATCCAAGGAAACCGGCGGAAGGGGCAATCAACCCGGACAAACTGTCCGGGTACCGTCAGCGGCTACCGCTGACCTGCGGAAACGATGGTGTCGATGATCGCGGCCCAGGGCAGTTCCTTGCCCGGGGCGGAGCGAGGCTCGTGCAGCGGCCAGACGTCGTCACCCATCACGAGGTGCACGCCGGCCCGCCGGAGGGCGGCGACGTGCCCACTCCAAGACGGCTGGCGAGCGTGGGCGGCGTTGATGCGCGGGAACACCACGATGGGGACCGCGCCGAGCCCGATGGCCTCACAGACCTGCGTGAGCGCCTGGTTGTCGGCCAAGCCGAGCGCGAGCTTGCCCACGGTGTTCGAGGTGGCAGGCACAACGGCGTAGCAGTCGACGTTCGGGTGTGGGCTGTCCTCGCCAGGCAGCCGCGGATTCACCCGTACCGGCAGGCCCGTGACCTGCTCAATCTTCTCGATATCGCCGGTGGCGTCGAGCCACGTGCCGGCGGTCGGGGTGAGCGTGACAGCCACCCGCCACCCACGTTCGATCATGGGCTCGACAAGGTTGGGAAGGATCTTCTCCAGGCCGCCGGCCGCAGACCCGACCAGCCCGAGCACCGGCGCCATCAGCTCTCCCGCACCGCACGGCACCGCTCAGCCAGGGCGAGCAGCAACGATGACTTCTTACCGGCCGTGACCGGCGCGCGCCGGTAGAGCGTCCGCACGACCTCACGCGCGATGGCGGAGTGGCGAACGAGCTGGGGGGACTTCTCCTCGGCGGTCAGCAGTACCTGCACCGCGTCATCATCCTTGGCGATGAGGCTGAGCGCACGCGCGTAGTCGATCATGTGCATGACCTGCCGCTCGACCGGCATCGCGGAGGTGTCGATCTCCTCAGACCGCTGGACCACGAACGGCACGTCCCCGAGGTCGAGCCCGGAGGAGATCCGGTGCAGGGCCACGTTGGTGGGCCCGAACCCGGTCTGCCAGTAGTTCGCGTCCTCCCCGAGCGCGTCAGCGGCGGCCTCAGCCTTGGCGAGCAGCTCGTTAGCGATGGCCCGATCCTGGCGCCGGGCAGCAGCGGTCGCGGACCGAAGGTGCAACATCCCGTAGAGACTGAGCGCGGAGGCGTCCCCGTCGTTCATCCGAGGCGTCAACCAGCGGGCGGCAGCGTCGCCGAGCTGGAGCGCGTCATCGAACCGCCCAACCGCGAGCAGGGCGTGAGTCCCAGACCGAGCAGCAGAGGCCAGCACGAGCGGGTCATCAGCGGTATCGGCAGCCTGCATAGCCCGCTCAGCGGCGATCCAGGCGAGATCCGCCTCGCCGACCTTGCTGAGCGTGGTCGCGGCCAGGTGATGAATGCGCGCGGACACCGCAGCGCACCGACGCTTGTAGGCACTGTCCCCGCCGGCCGACTCCATCTGCTGAGCCGTCTTGATCAACCGAGGCAGCGCGGCGACGACCTTTCCGATCCGCCCACCCTGGTAGTCCGACCAGGCATCCTCGGTCCACTGAGCCACGGGCTTGGGGTCGACGTACTCGGGCTCGAACCCGCCACCGAACAGCGTCTTGGAGAGCCGCTGAGGAGCCATGAGCGCGTCCCGGACAGCGGGAACGTCGTCGTTCTTGTGGTCATCCTCCATGAGCACCGGCTCACCAAGGAGATCCCCAAGCGTGACCCGCAAGGCCCGGGCGACCTCGACGAGCACGTCGAGCCGGCGAATCTCCCGCTCGCCACGCTCGATCTTGCTCAACCAGTCCTCAGACCGCCCCACTAACCCAGCCAACGTGGCCTGAGCCAGCCCCCGCCGACGCCGGTAGAACGCAACACGCTCCCCAACCGTCAACGGATCACCAGCACCACGCATACCCCGAGACTAGCAGTGGGAGTCCGGATAGCGGTCGTACTCGAAGGTCCGCTCGGCATTGGTATCTGATCGCCAGGAGAGGCACGGCGCAGCGACTTATGCCATCTATCGACCCTAGTTGCGCTACCCGCTGGAGCTCCGAGTCGAGAGCAGGATTCCCGGGTAAGCCAGTGTCAGGTATGTGTAACGGACACGCCACACCGAGCGATCAATCTACAAGTCCTTCGACGTGGATGCCATCACCGGTTCGGAATTCGGGAGTCTTCAGAAAATGAGTACCGATTATCAACAGTCATTACTATGGCGCCGGACACTCGGAGACTCGAATGACCAATGGGATGACAAGCGGCAAGAGTTAAGGTCGGCCTACGTACACTTTCGAAGCGTCGTCCAGAGTCTAGCTGGCGAAATAGCGCAATCCATGCCAATGTTTACCGATCATTCGATCGAGCATGTCGATTCACTATGGGACACAGCATCTCTTCTGATGGGTCCAGACTTTCCGATAAATCCCGCAGAGGCATTCGTCCTCGGTGGGGCATTCTTGCTCCATGACCTAGGAATGGGATTGGCGGCATTCCCAGACGGACGATCTAGTATAGAAAACGATCCGCTCTACGGGGATTTTCTCGAGATCTCCAAGAGTAGACTTTCGAGCAAGTCAGGCGAAATTTCGGAAGCGGAACGGAAGCTCGCAGCCGAGAATGAAGCTACATCAACTATCTTGCGACTAAGGCACGCAAAGCAGGCGGAAAGACTCATTAGTCAGGACTTTTATACGGCAGACAAGCAGGCGTTCAAGCTGCTCGAGAACACCGCCCTGCGATCAATATTTGGACCAACTATCGGTAAAATTGCACATAGTCATTGGTTTGACGTCGATGACCTGCCAGCTCATTTCTCGCAAGTTCTGGGATCGTATGCGGAGCATCCCGGCGACTGGGAGATCGACCCGCTAAAAATCGCGTGCATTCTTCGCCTTGCCGACGCAACGCATATAGATAGCCGTCGGGCGCCCACGTACCTCCACGCGTTCCGCCGCCCGACCGGGGAATCTTTTGAACATTGGTACTTTCAACAAAAACTGACAAGACCGCGAGTAAACGGCGATAGGCTCGAATATACGTCTGCCCATCGGTTTTCTGCTGATGAAGCGCCAGCGTGGTGGCTGGCATTCGAGACGATCAGTCTCATCGATCGTGAGCTAAGAAAGGTTGATGCACTATGCGCCGACCTAGCTAGACCGAGATTCAAAGCCATAGCCGTCGCTGGAGCCGAGTCGGCGGATCGTCTGTCTGCCTTTATTCCTACTGAAGGGTGGAGGCCGATCGATGCACGTCTTCGCGTTTCCCAAGTGAGCCAACTAATCTCTCGCCTTGGTGGCAAGGAGCTATACGGGAACAGGCCAGATGTCGCACTGCGAGAACTAGTTGCAAACGCAGCGGATGCTGTGCGCGCGCGTTCAGTTCAATATGGCGGAAGCGATTTTGGTGTGCACGTCCGCCTAACGTTCGAGAACGACAGCTATTGGGTAGTGGTCGAAGACAAAGGCATCGGCATGAGCGCGGATGTTATGGTCCGGTCTTTGACGGACTTCGGATTGTCGGGCTGGCAGTCCACGGACATGTCCATGGAGTATCCAGGATTGGTTGCGAAAGGATACAAGTCCACAGGTAAATTTGGTATAGGTTTCTTCTCGATATTCATGGTGTCTGACTATGTCGAAGTGAAAAGTCTCAAGTATCTCGACAATCCGAGTGAGACCCACATCCTCGTATTTCCGAATGGTTTAACCACGCGCCCGCTCCTTCGGGATGCTACAGAAGATGAAGTTCTGCATGGTGGCGGTACGGTAGTAAGGGCGAAGCTAAAGTTCGATCCATTGTCTGAGGAGGGACTGTTTCGCACAGAGGTTTCCAATGGATCGCGGACCGAAATGTTGGCGCTCCTGCTAACGGAACTATGCGCACTTGCCGATGTGGATCTATACGTCAGCGGACCTGGCAATGATGATCCTCTCCAACTAATCGTAGCTAACGACTGGAAGTCGCTTCCTCCCCGCGACTTGTTTAGGCGGCTTTACCCGAAGGCAACTCAGGCGCCTTACGAGCGTCAAATGTATGAAGCTTATGAGGATGTATTCGCAGAACACGTGAGGGAACTCCGGGACAAAAACGGAGATATCATAGGCCGCGCGATCTTGGCTGCCGGCCTAGAGTCTTCGGCAATTAAAGACCTATGGTGGTGGCCTTCTCCGCTGGCGCGAGTCTACGTCGGTGGATTTAGGGCGGCGTACATCTATGACTGCTTGGGCGCCTTTGCCGGGGCCCCGTTGAAAGCTGATAGGTTCGCAGCTTTCCCGCTGGCAAGTGTCGATGAACTAAAGCAATGGGCCGAATCCCAAGCGGAATTGGTTCGCCGAAGCAAGTACGCTACCGCGAGGACGCGGTACGGGGCAGGCGATCTCGCTCGGTCAGTGGGTGCAGATGTTCCACTACTCCCGTGTGGGTTTATTAACACTGGAGAAATCACTGCAGCGGAACTAAAGTCATTCATTGGTACCCGTGAGCAACTCCATATGATACCCAGCGGCGAGATACACATCTTCCATCGTGAAGACGGATCTGCCATATTTGTCGATCAAACGCGCGGGCGTCAAATTCTACTTCCGGATGATGCAATAGTCTTTGACTCGTATTCTCACTGGTTCTTTCCGGATGAAATTTTGAAACGTCCGCGAGATGAACGTTTCTCTGATTATGGCCAGATCGAACATGGCGAGTTTAATCCTCGAAATTGGTGGTATTACGCGGGCAAGATTGGATCGACGGCACTGATATTGGACGCCGCGATTGCGTCGTGGAAATGTGACGACGCAGTCACTCTGGCGGACAATTTTGAAGAACTCGAGCTTACGGACAAGGGCGATGCCAGGCTCGTTGTTCAAACTGCAGACGGAAGCGAATCCGTATACATATCGGGGTATCGACTCAAGCGTCCTCGGGAGATTTAGAGATGGATCGAAACGTCCCTAAGGGTGACATTCATCTGGACTCGATCGAAGGTTATGTCTGGGACGTTAACGATCCAATCAGTTCAATAATGGAGCTGCGGAGAATCGCCGAGGCGCGAGCTATGCGCATCCATCGTTGGTACTTGATTGAAAAAGCGCGCAAAGCACGCTGGTCGAAGTTGCTTCGGTTCTGCACCATTCTTCTAGGAAGCGCTGGACTGCTGGTTCCCTTGGTGAGTCCGGCTTTGTCCTTTCAGGGCTATGATAATTGGGGTTACGTCCTCATCGGCTTAGGCGCACTTTGCATTGCGGCGGACCGTGCGTTCGGAATGTCCTCCGCCTGGCTGCGATACATGGGTGCCGCAGCACAATTGGCGCCAATGATTGCGACTTTTCAATATCAGGGAGTCAATATAAACGCTGTTAGGCGAGAAGAGCTTCCGGAGGACTTTGCGTTCGTGCAGATATCTCAGATAATTTCCTTCAGCCAGGACATAGATAGTGTAGTGGTGCGCGAAACGCTTCAATGGGTTGATGAGTTTGGTGACAATATTGGAAAATTGGAAAGCTCATTGTCAATGACGAAGCGTTGATGAAATTGGCTCTATGGGATCAAGGCGCGCCGCCGGTGGCGGCGCGCTCGGCCCGTCGCGTTGGCAACGTGGACCGCATCCATCGCGGCACGGCCGGCTGCCGCTCCGCTCACGCCGGCCGGCCTGCGCGGCGCAGCCCACGGAGCCCGCGCGGGGGCGCCACCACCGGCGGCGCGATCGGAGAGCCATCACGCAACGTCACATCGTCCCCGGCGCCGTCAGCGTGTCACCAGAGCGGCCCCTCAGACGCCCGGTGATCGTTTAACGCCGGGCCGCCGGCATCAAGGGCGCCGTTCGGCGTCGCTGGCGCGATCTCGCTTCGCTCGACCCTTGACACCGGCGACCCGGCGCTAACGGGCGGCAAGGGCGAGGGGAACGGCGGGGAGCAGGTTCCGCCCGAAGGAGGTCGCCGTGAGACACCAGGTCAGCCCGAACCAGCTCGTGCTCTGGCCGCGCCACGAACTCACCGAGGCGTGGGCGGCGCCACCAAGATCAGGCCGTCTCCAGGCCGTCAAACGTCCCCCAACAACGAGAAACGACGCCAACCAACGGAAGGTGTATCCGCTGGTCAGCGTCGTTTCAGAGGGTCTGGCCTTAGCCCTGCTTCGTCTCCCAGAAGATCTTGTCAATCTCGGCGATGTAGTCCAACAGCTCCTGGCCCTTGGCGGGGTCCATGGAGCCCTTGGTGCCGGACGCGCCGGCGGCCTTGGTCGCCTTGTTGACCAGCTCGTGCAGCTGGGGGTACTTCTCGAAGTGCGGCGGCTTGAAGTAGTCCGTCCACAGGACCCACAGGTGGTGCTTCACGAGCTCGCTGCGCTGCTCGGCGATCAGGATCGCGCGCGTGCGGAACTCCGGGTCCTCGTTGTCCTGGTACTTCTGCTGGATCGCCTTGACCGACTCGGCCTCGATGCGGGCCTGCGCCGGGTCGTACACGCCGCAAGGGAGGTCACAGTGTGCGGTGGCCTCCAGGCGTGGGCCGAGAATGCGCGACAGGAGTCGCATCTTTCCTCCTGATACAGATTGACGCTCCGACGGTTCGGACACTACTCCCGGCAGACTTGGCCGACACGACGGAGGTGATCAGGTGAACAGGCTCGGCAGGCTGCCCTACCGGCGCATCCGCGTGCGGGGACCGTCGATGGCGCCGACCCTGCGCGACGGCGACGTGGTGCTCGCCCGCCGGACCGACGCCGCCCGATCGGGTGACGTCGTGGTGGTCACGTGGGACGCCCGGCCGGCACAGTTGTCGATCAAGCGGGCCGATAGTAGGGACGAGACCGGCTGGCACGTGCGCGGCGACAACGACCACGCCTCCACCGACTCGCGACAGCTCGGACCGGCACGAGTGCACGGGGTGGTCCGCTGGCGCTTGTGGCCCCGCCCACGGAAAATCAGCTGAGCCGCAGCTCCCGGTAGCGCGCCTGGCAGTCGTCGAACCGAGGCAGCAGGCCGGCCGACTCGGCCTCGGCCAGCGACGGCGCCGTGCGGTCCTTGTCGGACAGCAGCAGCTCGATGTCACCCGGCCAGGGCAGGCCGAGCGCCGGGTCGAGCGGGTTGATGCCGTGCTCGGCGCCCGGGTTGTAGCCGGTGGAGCACAGGTAGGAGATGACCGTGTCGTCCTCGAGCGCCACGAACCCGTGTCCGACGCCCTCCGGCACGTACACCGCGCGGAAGTCCACAGGGTCGAGCGTCACCACGTCCCACGTGCCGAACGTCGGCGACCCGACCCGGATGTCCACCACGACGTCGACCAGCACACCCTGCGGGCAGTACACGTACTTCGCCTGGCCGGGCGGCACGTCCGCGAAGTGCAGACCGCGTACGCTGCCCCGCCGGGACCGGCTGTGGTTGGTCTGCGCGACCCGCAGCGGATGGCCGACGGCCTTGGCGAAGCTGTCCTCCTGGTACGGGGAGACGAAGACGCCGCGGGCATCCGGGAACACCCTGGGGGTGAACTCGAACGCGCCGGGTATTGCCAGTTCCCGAATCTCCATGTCACGGCACACTACCGAGGCCGCACCGGCCACCGGCTCGCGGACCTGGCACACTGTTGGGTACCGCAGCGTCCGCGGCTGCTCGCCCTACCACGGGTCGAGTGGCCGTCCGGCCCGGAAGGTCACCGCACTCCGGTGTTACAAGACCGGTGTTTGACCATGCCGCGATCGAGCGGGGCTAACTTTCGCATCTACCCCCGCATCGGCCCGCAGGAGGGACGCAATGACTGCCGTGAACGACCCCTTGGCCAAACCGGATCTGTCGAACATCACCGACGAGGAGATCTTCGCCGCCCACGAGGGCGGCAAGCTCAACATCGCGGTGCCGCGGTCGATCACCGACTCGCGTGCGCTGTCGATCGCCTACACCCCCGGTGTGGCCAAGGTGAGCCGCGCGATCGCCGAGGACGCCTCGCTCGCGAAGAAGTACACCTGGACGAACCGACTGGTGGCCGTGGTCAGCGACGGCACCGCGGTGCTCGGCCTCGGTGACATCGGCGCCCGCGCCGCACTGCCCGTGATGGAGGGCAAGGCCGCGCTGTTCAACACCTTCGGCGGGCTGAACTCGATCCCGCTGGTGCTCGACACGACCGACGTGGACGAGATCGTCGAGACCCTGGTTCGCCTGCGGCCGTCGTTCGGCGCGGTGAACCTGGAGGACGTGTCCGCACCGCGTTGCTTCGAGCTGGAGCGCCGGTTGATCGAGGCGCTGGACTGCCCGGTCATGCACGACGACCAGCACGGCACGGCCATCATCCTGCTGGCCGCGCTGCGCGGCGCGAACGCGGTGCTGGACCGGCCCATCGAGAACGAGCGGATCGTCATCGCCGGTGCCGGCGCGTCCGGTGTGGCGTGCGCGAACTTCCTGCTCGCGGCCGGTGCCGGGGACATCACGGTGCTCGACTCGCGCGGCATCATCCACGTCGGCCGCGACGGGCTGAACCCGGTGAAGGCCGAACTGGCCACCCGCACCAACTCGGCCGGCCTGCGCGGCGGCATGGCCGAGGCGCTCAAGGGCGCCGACGTGTTCGTGGGGCTCTCCGGTTCGACGGTGCCCGAGGACCTGATCGCCACCATGGCGCCCAACTCGATCGTCTTCGCGCTCTCCAACCCGGACCCGGAGATCCACCCGGACGCCGCCCGCCGGCACGCGGCCGTCGTGGCCACCGGGCGCAGCGACTTCCCCAACCAGATCAACAACTCCCTGGCGTTCCCCGGTGTGTTCCGCGGTGCGCTGGACGCGGGTGCGCGGCGCATCACCGAGCACATGAAGCTGGCCGCGGCCGACGCGATTTTCGCGGTGGCACAAGAGGATTTGTCGGCCGACTACATCGTGCCGAGCGCGGTCGACCCACGGGTCGCGCCCGAGGTCGCGGCCGCTGTGGCGAAGGCCGCCGTGGAGGACGGGGTCGTGCAGGACTGACCCGCGTCGAGCCTGGCCCATGGGTGTTGTGGCGTCGCCGGGGTAGCCTGGGCACCGGCGGGAAAGATCGGCGGCTGCGCCCGACCCGCCGGCATGCGGGCGGAAGGATGGCGCGGTGGCCGAGCATGTCGTGCGAGCCGGCCGTACCCTTGGCGGGGTGCGGACCGGCGAGTTACCCGTGCCCGGAGTCAATCGTGCCAACGACGAACCCTTGATCGAGGAACTGGTCGGCAGTGAACGCGGCCGTGAGGTCGAGGCCGACGGCACTCTGCTCGCCGACGCCGAACGGATCGCCCAGATGGGCGTGTGGTGCTTCGACCTCGAGGCCGGCCTGGCCTACTTCTCCGAAGGTCTGCGCACACTCTGCGGGCTGCCGCCCGACTGCCGGGCCAGCGACGCGCTCGCCCTCGTCCACCCGGCCGACCGGCACGCCATGGGTGTCTTCCGCACCCAGCTGACCTCGCCGGACTCCACCGGGTCGGCCGAGGTCGAGGTCCGCGATACCAGTGGGGAGCGCACCTTCCAGGTTCGCGCGCACTCCGAGGTCGACGCGGCCGGCCGGTTGTTGCGCATCAACGGCACCGTGCAGGACGTCACCACGTTCCGGGTGATGGAGCGCCGCGCGAGCCAGGACCGCAGGCTGTTCGGCGACGCGCAGCGAGTGGCCCGGCTGGGCACCTGGGAGTGGAACACCGCCACCGGCGAGTGTATCTGGTCGTCCATGCTCTACGAGCTGTTCGGCGTCGACCCGGAAACCCCGATCACCTACGCCGACTACCTGAGCCTGGTCCACCCGGACGACCGGGCGATGGTCGACCGGCGCTGGCGGGAGCTGGCGTCGATCGGCCGGCCGATCGAGGTCGAGCACCGGGCGCTCCTGCCGGACGGCACCCGCCGCGTGTTCCGCTGCCGAGGTGCCGCCATGGACGCCGAGCACGGCCGGCTGATCATGATCGGCACCGCGCAGGACGTCACCGAGCAGCGGTCCAACGAGACCCGGATGTTGCGCTCCAGCCAGCGGTTCTCCGATCTGGTGGCGATCGCGCCGGTCGGCATCGGCCTGTTCGACGAGAGCGAGCGGCTGGTCGACGCCAACGACGCGCTGTGCAAGCTGCTCGGGCAGGACCTGGAGCGGCTGCGCGGAATGGCGGCCGCCGACCTGGCCCACTCGAACGATCGCCGCGAGTCGCTGCTGGTGGCCGGTGAGAACGTCGCGCGCCACGGCACCAGCGCGCGCGGCGGGCAGCGGGTGCTGGTCACGGCCGCCGGCAAGGCCGTCTACTGCGAGCTGAACGTCACGGTGTCGATCGCCGACGACGGCCAGCGGTTCTGGCTGGTGGTGTTCTCCGACGTCACCGACCGGCGCAAGGCGGCGGAACGGCTGCGCTACCAGGCCACCCACGACGAGCTGACCGGTCTGCCCGGCCGCGCGGCGGTCAACGAACTGCTGGGCCAGCTGCTGGGCGGGCCGGAGTTCGACAGCGTGGCGCTGTTGTTCTGCGACGTCGACAACTTCAAGCGGGTGAACGACTCCCTCGGCCACGACGTGGGCGACGAGCTGATCATCGCGTTGGCCCGCCGGCTGGAGCGTGGCCTGCCGCCGTGCTGCACGGCCGCGCGGATGTCGGGCGACGAGTACGTGGTCATCTGCTCGGACGTGCACGAGGTCGGCGGCGTAGAGGCGCTCGCCACCAGGGTCGCGCGGCTGTTGCGTGCGGCGGTGCCGGTGCGCGGCCAACTGGTCCGGGTGTCCGCGGCGATCGGTGCGGCCGTGCCCAACGGGCCGGAGACCACGGCGGCCGACCTCCTGCGGTTCGCCGACGCGGCCATGTTCAACGCCAAGTCGCAGGGTGCCGGCCGGGTGTCGCTGGCCAACGCCGCGCTGATCGCTTCGGCCAACAGCCAGATGATGCTGGAAGGCCAGCTGCGCGACGCGATCGCCAACGACGGCCTGGTGCTGCACTACCAGCCGGTGGTCGGCCCGGACGGCACCGTGCTCTCGGCCGAGGCCCTGGTGCGGTGGCCGCACCCGGAGCGCGGGCTGCTCGGTCCCGGCGAGTTCCTGCCGGTCGCCGAGCAGGGCGACCTGCTGCGCGAGCTGGACCGGTGGGTGCTGCGGACCGCGCTGTGCGAGGCGGCCAAGTGGCCGATCCTGGCGGGCGGCGTGCTCGGCGGCGGGGTCGGGGTGGCCGTGAACCTGGCCGGGCTGGTGCCGAGCGACCCGGAGTTCGTGGACATCGTGTCGGCCGCGGTCGCCGAGACCGGTATCGACTGGGACCGGGTGGTCCTCGAACTGGTGGAGACCAGCCTGATCGACCTGCCGTCGCGGTCCCGCGCGGCCATGGCCGAGCTGACCGAGCGCGGCGTACGGTTCGCGGTCGACGACTTCGGCACCGGTTACTCGTCGTTGGCCCGGCTCAAGGAACTGCCGGCGCAGATCATCAAGATCGACCGGGCGTTCGTGTCCGGGGTGGCCACCGACGCGTCCGACTTCGCGGTCGTGCGGGCGCTGGTCGACATGGCGCGGGCCATGGGCCGGTCCTGCGTGGCGGAGGGCGTGGAGGAGGAGGCCCAGTTCCACGTGCTGCGCAGCTTCGGGGTGGAGGCATACCAGGGGTGGCTGCTGTCCCGCGCCATCCCGGCCGACGATTTCCATGAGCTGCTGCGACTCGGTCCGCTGGACGTCCCCCGCGGCACGTGATCGTCTCGACTTGGCAACGGCTGGGCCGTTCGGAGCAGCGTGACTGCGCCGATCGCAGGTGCCAGATCCTGAGATGCGCTGCCGCTGTCGGTGTCACCGGCTAAGGTCGGGCGACCTGCGGCCGGAAGGTGGCCGTGTCGACCTGAGGAGTCTCGAGCGTGATCGAGTTCCAGGCCGTGACCAAGAAGTATCCGGACGGCACCGTCGCCGTGGACAATCTCGATCTCACGGTCGAGGCCGGCAAGATCACCGTGTTCGTCGGGCCATCCGGCTGTGGGAAGACGACCTCGCTGCGCATGATCAACCGGATGCTCGACCCGACCGGCGGCACCATCTTGTTGGAGGGTAAGGACATTCGCGAGTCCGACCCCCCGCTTCTGCGTCGCGGTATCGGTTATGTCATCCAGCACGCCGGGCTTTTTCCGCACCGCACGGTGCTGGACAACGTGGCGACCGTGCCCATGCTGACCGGGCAGAGCAAGCGCGCCGCCCGGTTGCGGGCGGGCGAGCTGCTCGAGCTGGTCGGGCTGCCGGCCACCATGGCCAAGCGCTACCCGACACAGCTCTCCGGCGGGCAGCAACAGCGCGTCGGGGTGGCGCGGGCGCTGGCCGCCGACCCGCCGGTACTGCTGATGGACGAGCCGTTCAGTGCGGTCGACCCGATCGTCCGCGACGACCTGCAGCAGCAGCTGTTGCGCCTCCAGTCCGAACTGGACAAGACGATCGTGTTCGTCACCCACGACATCGACGAGGCCATCAAGATCGGCGACCGCGTGGCGGTGTTCCGGGTGGGCGGCCGGCTGGCCCAGTACGCCACCCCGTCCGAGTTGCTGGCCAAGCCGGCCGACGACTTCGTGTCGTCGTTCGTCGGTCGCGACCGCGGCTACCGTGCGCTCGGGTTCCTCACGGGGGCCGGCGTTCCTGTCGGGCCGCTGGCCACGGTGCCCGCCGGCACGGCCGTCAGTCAGGCCAAGAGCGCGCTCAAGGACAACTGGGCGGTGGTGGTCGACGGCGACAAGCGGCCGCTCGGCTGGGTTTCCGCCGCCGACTTGTCCACATTGGACTCCGCGCACGAGCTCGGCGCCGACGATGTGGTGTCCGGCGGCTCACTGTACGAAGTGGACTCCGAGTCGGGCGGCACGGCGGGTTCGCTGCGCAACGCGCTCGACGCCGCGCTCAGTTCGCCGTCCGCGCTCGGCATCGCGGTCGACGGCTCCGGCGCGGTGGTCGGCGGTGTGACCGCGGAGACCGTGCTCTCGGCCCTGGCCGCCGCGCGGCGCTCCGGTGAGGTGCCGACGTGAACATCGACTGGCCGTGGCCGTGGCTCGAACGCAACCTCGACGACATCGGCGTGGCCACCGGTGAGCACCTGTTTCTCGCGCTCCTGCCGGTGCTCGTCGGGCTGTTGATCTCGCTGCCGCTCGGCTGGGCGGCCAGCCGGTGGCGGATCGCGCGCGGCATCCTCGTGCCGCTGGCCGGGGTGCTCTACACGATCCCGTCGCTCGCGCTGATCACGCTGGTGCCGCTGCTGATCGGCACGCGGATCATCGACCCGCTCAACGTGCAGGTGCCGCTGGCCATCTACACGATCGCGCTGCTCGTCCGGTCGGTGTCCGACGCGCTGCGTGCCGTGCCGGCCGACGTCTCGGCCGCGGCGACCGCCGTCGGCTACCGGCCGCTGCGCCAGTTCCTCACGGTGGAGCTGCCACTGGCGATCCCGGTGATCGTCGCCGGGCTGCGGGTGGCCGTGGTGTCGGCCATGAGCCTCACGGCGGTCGGCGCGCTGGTCGGCATCGGTGGTCTCGGCAGCCTGATCACCGAGGGCTTCCTGCGTAACAACGGGGTCGAGCTGGTCGTGGCGATCGTGCTGATCGTGGTGCTCGCGCTGATCATCGACGCGCTGCTGCTGCTGGTCGGCCGGCTGATCACGCCGTGGACCAGGGCCAGGCAGGGGACGGGGGCGGCCGCGTGAACGCCGCCTTCGACTGGCTGTTCGACCCGGACCACTGGAGCGGGCCGACCGGCTTCCCCGCGCGAATTCTCGAGCACCTCGGCTACACGGGGCTGACCGTGCTGATCGCCGCGCTCATCGCCGTGCCGCTCGGCGCGGTCATCGGGCACACGGGCCGGGGCACGTTCCTGGTGGCCGGCCTGTCCAACGGCCTGCGGGCGCTGCCCGAGCTGGGCCTGCTGACGTTCCTCGTGCTGCTGACCTACGTCGGCCTGCTGCCGGTGGTGATCTCGCTGGTCATCCTGGCCCTGCCACCGATCCTGGCCGGCACGTACGCCGGCATCCGCAACGTCGACCGGTCGGTGGTGGACGCCGCCCACGGCATGGGCATGCGCGGGTCGACCGTGCTGGTGCAGGTCGAGCTGCCCAACGCGTTGCCGCTGATCATCGGCGGCATCCGGTCGGCCACGTTGCAGGTGATCGCCACGGCCACGATCGCCGCATACGTGTCACTCGGCGGTCTCGGCCGGTTCGTCATCGACGGCAACAACGCCGGAGCGGGCCCGAACGGCTATCCGCAGATGGCGGCCGGCGCGATCGCGATCGCCGTGTTGGCCCTCGTCGTCGAGGGCCTGCTGTCGCTGGTCCAGTGGATGGTGGTCTCGCCTGGACTGCGCGACAAGTCCACCCGGCAGCGGGTGGCGCGCATCTGGCGCCGCCCGACCCCGAGTTTGGTAGGTAGTGAAACGTGAGGAGACCTGGAATGAAGCGCGTACTCGCCGGTGTGGCGTCGGCCGCGGCGGCGCTCAGCCTGGCCGCGTGTGGCAGCGGCGACCCGCTCGCCGAGGACTCCGGGAACGACTCGGGCTCCGGCTCGAACGAGTCCATCTCGATCGGCTCGGCCGACTTCCCGGAGAGCCAGCTGCTGGCCGAGATCTACGCCCAGGCCCTGGATACCAAGGGCGTGTCGGTCACGCGGGAGTTCGACCTGGGCAGCCGGGAGAAGTACTTCACCGGTCTCGAGGACGGGTCGATCGACCTGATCCCCGAGTACACGGGCGTGCTGCTGCAGTTCATCAACAAGGAGGCCACGGAGGTCGAGTCCGAGGAGGTGTACACAGCGCTCAAGGAGGTGCTGCCGGAGAACCTGATCGTGCTCGACAAGGCCGAGGCCGAGGACAAGGACGCCATCGTCGTCACGCGGGACACGGCCGACAAGTGGGACCTGAAGTCGATCGAGGACCTGGTGCCGCACTGCGGTGAGGTGGTCTTCGGCGGCCCGACCGAGATCCAGGAGCGGCCGGACGGCATCCCGGGCATCAAGGAGACCTACGGCTGCACGTTCAAGAGCTTCAGCGCGCTGCAGCCGGGTGCCATCACCACGAAGGCGCTGCTCGACGGCACCATCCAGGCGGCGGACATCTTCACCACCGACTCGGCGATCGAGGCCAACGACCTGGTCGTGCTGGAGGACCCGAAGAACAACTTCGCGGCGCAGAACGTGGTGCCGCTGATCAACAAGGACAAGGCGAGCGAGACGGTGACCGAGGCGCTGAACGCGATCTCGGCCAAGCTCGACACGGAGACGCTGCTCGACCTGAACGCCAGGTTGAACGCGCCGGACAAGCCGGACTACGCCGACGTGGCGGAGGAGTGGCTGGCCGAGATCGGTAGCTGATCTCAAGGGGCGTCCCCGGTCTCCCGGGGGCGTCCCTTACTTACTTTTTGGTGAGTACCTGACAAATTAGTAGGTACTTGTCGTTCGGTATGCCGCGCTTCTAGCGTCGGCCGCATGATCCAAACCCCAGTTACCGTGGTCGGCCTCGGCTCGATGGGCGCCGCCCTGGCCGAGGCGTTCCTGGCCGCCGGCCACCCGACCACCGTGTGGAACCGCAGTCCCGCGAAGGCGGCACCGCTGGTTGCCAGGGGCGCGACCCAGCACGAGGACATCGCGGCCGCCGTGGCCGCGAGCCCGCTCATCATCGCCTGCCTGACCACCTACGACGCCACGCTGGAGAGCCTGGCGCCGGCCGACCTCGCCGGCCGCACCCTGGTCACACTGAACAGCGGCACCCCGACCGGCGCGCGGGAGATGGCCGCGTGGGCGACCGCCCGGGGCGCCCACTTCCTGGACGGTGCGGTGAAGAACGTCCCGTCGGCCGTCGGCAAACCGGACACGCTGCTGTACTACGCGGGCTCGGCGGACACGTTCGCCGCCAACGTCGACACGCTGAAGGTCCTGGGCGGCGACACGGTTCACCTGGGCACGGACGTCGACCTGGCGGCGCTGTACGAAACGGCCGTCGGTGGCATGTGGCGGCGGAGATCGACGCGGCCGACTACGCCGAGCCGGCGTCCGCGCTGGGCCTGTTCCACGAGAGCGTCCCGCGGGACGTGGGCCGGGAGGCGGGCCTGACCCCCGCATGATGACCGTTCCCGTCGCGCATGATGACCAGTCCGGTACCCCGTGATGACCACCGCGGTGGGCGGCATGGTCATCATGGCCGACGGGAACGGTCATCATGGGTGACGGGAGTGGTCATTGTGCGGGGCCGCCGATTCTCGTGGTCAGGTCCGCGGCGGCGCGGCCGGTCTCCGCCGCCAGGTCGGGCCACGTGGCGCCGCATTCGGTCGTACAGGAGTGGCGGAACGTGGTGCTGATGGCCGCGATCGGGCGGCCGCCGTGGTCCAGCACCGGGGTCGCCACCGAGGCGAAGCCCTCCGTCACGTAGCCGTCCTCCACCGCCCAGCCCCGGCGGCGCCCCTCGGCCAGCAGGCGGCGCAGGTCGGGCAGGTGCGCGGGACCCCGGCCCGTCCGGTTCACGAACGCGTCCCGCGTCGGGAACAGCACCCGCACCTGGGCCGCCGGCAGTCGGGCCAGCATCGCCTGACCCGACGCCGGCAGGTGCGCCGGCAGTCGCACGCCCACGTCCGTCACCACCGTCGGGTGCGGGTGCGGCGGGTGTTCCCGAAGCAGGTACAGCGTCTCGCGGCCGTGCAGCACGCCGAGCTGCGCCGTGTGGCCCGTGCGCGCGATCAGCGACCGCAGGACCGGGCGCGCCAGCCGTTCCAGCGGGTCGTGTCGCAGGTACGCCGAGCCCAGTTCGAACGCCGCCAGCCCCAGCCCGTACCGGCGCTCCTCCGGCAGATGGGTGACGAAACCGCCGGCCACCAGCTCGTTCAGCAGGTGGTAGGTGGTCGATCGCGGCAGGTCCAGCTCCCGTGCCACGGCGCCGGCGGTCACCGGCCCCGCCTTGCCGGCCAGCAGCCGCAGCACCGCGAGACCGCGCCGCAGCGCCGGTACCTCCGAGCTGGTTCCCACGCCCACCAGTCTGGGATACCAGACGCGAACCGGCCATCCCGGGTCGTGCGAACCCGCCCGGCACGCTGGGATGGGGCCCATGCAATCCGTGGAGATTGACGGCGGGCCACTCACCCGCGACCAGGTGGTCGCCGTGGTGCGCGGCGGTATCCGGGTCGAGGTCGGGCCTGCGGCACTCGACGAGGTGGCCAAGACCAGGGCACACGTCGAGCGGCTGGCCAGCGCCGCGACCCCCACCTACGGCGTGTCCACCGGCTTCGGCGCGCTCGCCACCCGGCACATCCCCAGCGACCGGCGGACGGCGCTCCAACGGTCGCTCATCCGCTCCCACGCGGCGGGCGCCGGCGACCCCGTCGAACCCGAGGTGGTCCGCGGGCTGATGCTGTTGCGCCTGCGCACCCTCGCCACCGGCCGCACGGGCGTCCGCCCGGTCACCGTCGAAACACTGGCCGCGCTGCTCAACGCGGGCATCGTGCCGGTGGTGCACGAGTACGGCTCGCTCGGCTGCTCCGGCGACCTCGCGCCGCTGTCCGCCGTGGCACTCACGCTCATGGGCGAGGGCGACGTGCTCACCGAGAGCGGCCGCCGGCCGGCCGCCGACGCGATGGCCGAGCACGGGATCGCGCCGCTCACCCTCGCGGAGAAGGAGGGGCTCGCGCTGATCAACGGCACCGACGGCATGCTCGGCATGATGGTGCTCGCGCTGCACGACCTCACCCGCCTCCTCGACGTCGCCGACCTCACGGCCGCTATGAGCGTCGAAGCGCTGCTCGGCACCGACCGGGTGTTCAGCGATGACCTCCAACGGCTGCGCCCCCATCCCGGTCAGGCGATCTCCGCGGCCCGCATGTCCGCGCTGCTCAACGGTTCGGCGATCGTCGAGAGCCACCGCGGCCCCGACTGCAACCGCGTCCAGGACGCCTACTCGCTGCGCTGCGCGCCCCAGGTGCACGGCGCCGCCCGCGACACGGTGTCCTATGTGGAGACCGTGGCCGACCGGGAACTGGCCGCTGCCATCGACAATCCGGTGGTGCTGCCCGACGGCCGGATCGAGTCCAACGGCAACTTCCACGGCGCGCCCGTCGCGTACCCGCTGGACTTCCTGGCCATCCCGGCGGCGGACGTCGCGAGCATGGCCGAGCGGCGCACCGACCGGATGCTCGACGCGACCCGCAGCCACGGCCTACCGCCGTTCCTGGCGGACGACCCTGGCGTCGACTCCGGCCACATGATCGCCCAGTACACCCAGGCGGCCATCGTGTCGGAGCTGAAGCGGCTGGCCGTGCCGGCGTCCGTGGACTCGATCCCCAGCTCTGCCATGCAGGAGGACCACGTCTCCATGGGCTGGTCGGCCGCACGCAAGCTCCGCAAGTCGATCGACGGCCTCACCACCGTGCTCGCCATCGAGCTGCTCACCGCCGCGCGGGCGCTGGACCTGCGCGCCCCGCTGACCCCGGCGCCCGCGACCGCGCGGGCCGTCGCGGCACTGCGCCGCACCGTCCCCGGGCCCGGCCCGGACCGCCACCTCGCCCCGGACATCGCCGCCGCCGAGGCACTCATCCGATCGGGAGAACTGCCGTGACTCCAGGACCTCGTCCCGTGCGTGCCGCCCGTGGCACCACTCTCACCGCCCGCAGTTGGCAGACCGAGGCCCCGCTGCGCATGTTCCACAACAACCTCGACCCGGACGTGGCCGAACGGCCCGACGACCTGGTGGTCTACGGCGGCACGGGCAAGGCCGCCCGCAACTGGGCGAGTTTCGAGGCCATCACCCGTGAGCTGACCGCGTTGCGCGAGGACGAGACTTTGCTTGTCCAGTCCGGCAAACCGGTGGGCGTCATGCGCACCCACGAGTGGGCGCCGCGCGTGCTGATCGCCAACTCCAACCTGGTGGGCGACTGGGCCACCTGGCCGGAGTTCCGGCGGCTCGACGCGTTGGGCCTCACCATGTACGGCCAGATGACGGCCGGTTCGTGGATCTACATCGGCACCCAGGGCATCCTGCAGGGCACCTACGAGACGTTCGCCGCCATCGCCCGCAAGCGGTTCGGTGGCAGTCTCAAAGGGACGATCACGCTGACCGCCGGGCTCGGTGGCATGGGCGGCGCGCAACCCCTTGCCATCACGATGAACGAGGGCGTCGCGCTGTGCGTCGAGGTCGACCCGCGGCGCGCGCACCGGCGCGTGGCGACCCGGTACCTCGATGAGGTGGCCGACGATCTCGACGATGCCGTCCGGCGGGTGGAGACGGCCAAGCGGGAGCGCCGGGCGCTGTCGGTCGGGGTGATCGGCAACGCGGCCGAGGTGCTGCCCGAGCTGCTGCGCCGGGGTGTGGACATCGACATCGTCACCGACCAGACCTCCGCGCACGACCCGCTCGCCTACCTGCCCAAGGGAATCGAGGTCGACGACTGGCCGGACTACGCGGCCAAGAAACCGGACGAGTTCACCGACCGCGCCCGCGACTCGATGGCCGACCACGTCGACGCGATGCTCGGTTTCCTCGACGGTGGCGTGGAAGTGTTCGACTACGGCAACTCCATCCGGAGCGAGGCGAAGCTCGGTGGCTGCGACCGGGCGTTCGACTTCCCCGGCTTCGTGCCCGCCTACATCCGCCCGATGTTCTGCGAGGGCATGGGCCCGTTCCGGTGGGCCGCGCTCTCCGGCGATCCGGCGGACATCGCGGCCACCGACCGGGCGATCCTGGACCTGTTCCCGGAGAAGGAATCCCTCGCCCGGTGGATCCGGATGGCCGGCGAACGCGTTGCCTTCCAAGGACTTCCCGCCCGGATCTGCTGGCTCGGCTACGGCGAGCGGCACCTGGCGGGCCTGCGGTTCAACGAGATGGTGGCGAGTGGCGAGCTGTCCGCGCCCGTGGTGATCGGCCGTGACCACCTCGACTGCGGCTCGGTCGCCTCGCCCTACCGCGAGACCGAGTCGATGGCCGACGGTTCCGACGCGATCGCCGACTGGCCGCTGCTCAACGCGATGGTCAACACCGCGTCGGGTGCCACCTGGGTGTCGATCCACCACGGCGGCGGGGTCGGCATGGGCCGGTCCATCCACGCCGGGCAGGTCACGGTGGCCGACGGCACGCCGCTCGCCGCACAGAAGATCCTGCGAGTGTTGACCAACGATCCCGGCATGGGGGTCATCCGGCACGTGGACGCCGGCTACGACGAGGCCCGCTCGGTCGCCGCCGAGCGGGGCGTTACGGTGCCCATGCCATGACTGTCAACGAGACTGCCACCGACTTGCTCGCAGCGATCGAGGACGTCGGGCGCGATCCGCGGCGCGGCGGGTACTCGCGCCACGGGTTCGACCGCGTCGAACTGGAACTGCGGGAGTGGTTCGTGGCGGAGGCGCAGCGCCGCGGCCTGGCCGTTCGCTGCGACCGCAACGGGAACCTGTGGGCATGGTGGGGTGCGCCCGGCGAGGACGCGGTGGTCACCGGCAGCCACCTCGACTCGGTGCCCGGCGGCGGTGCGTTCGACGGACCGCTCGGGTTGGTGACCGCGCTCGCCGCGGTGGACCTGTTGCGTGCCAAGGGCTTCACGCCGCGACGGCCGCTGGCCATCGTGATCTTCGTGGAGGAGGAGGGTGGCCGGTTCGGGGTGTCGTGCCTCGGTTCACGCCTGCTGTCAGGTTCCATCGACGCGGACACGGCGCTGCGGCTGCACGACCCGGACGGCGTCACGCTCGCCGAGGCGGTCGTCGAGGCCGGGCTCGACCCGTCCGGTCTCGGCCGCGACGACGAGGCCCTGGCGGCCATCGGCACGTTCGTCGAACTGCACGTCGAACAGGGCCGCGGACTGGTCGACCTGGGTGCGCCGATCGGCGTGGCCAGCTCGATCCTGGCGCACGGCCGCTGGCGGTTCCGGTTCACGGGCGAGGGAAACCACGCGGGCGCCACGCTGCTCGGTGACCGCCGAGACCCGATGGTGCCGGCCGCCGAGCTGGTGCTCGCCGCGCGGATCGCCGCGTCCGAAGTGGACGACTCGCGGGCCACGATCGGCCGGCTGGAACCGAACCCGGGCGGGACGAACGTCATCGCGTCCACAGTGGACGTCTGGCTCGACGCGCGTGCGGGCGATGACGCCGCCACCCGCCAGGTGGTCAACCGGATCACCGCCATGGCAACGGATGCCGCCCAGCGGGAGAGCTGCGAGCTGACGGTCACCGAGGAGTCCTACGGTGACGCCGTGCACTTCGACCCGGCGCTGCGCGACCGGGTGGCGGGCGCGCTCGGCGGCGTGCCGGCGCTGCCGACGGGCGCCGGGCACGACGCCGGCGTCCTCGCGGCGCACGTGCCGACCGCCATGTTGTTCGTGCGCAACCCGACGGGGGTGAGCCACGCGCCGGCCGAGTTCGCCGAGGCGGCCGACTGCGAGGCCGGTGTCGCCGCGCTCGCGATCACCCTGGAGCACCTGGCCGGATGAGGTCCTACTGGTGCGAGTACGTGGTCGGCGCCGCGGGCGTGGTGGTCGAGACCGATGGCGGTCTCATCACTCGGGTGTCCACAGCGGACACTCCACCGGCCGGCGCGGAGGTGTTGCGCGGCGTGGTGTTCCCGGGCTTCGCCAACGTGCACTCGCACGCCTTCCACCGCGCGCTGCGCGGCCGTACCCACGCCGACGGCGGTACGTTCTGGACCTGGCGGCGCGGCATGTACGAGCTGGCGAACCGGCTCGACCCGCACAGTTATTACCGCCTGGCCACCGCCGCGTACGCGGAGATGGCGCTCGCCGGGGTGACGGTGGTCGGCGAGTTCCACTACCTGCATCACCCGCCCGGCGGCGGCCGCTACGACGATCCGGACGACATGGGGAACGCCCTGCGGGCGGCCGCGCTCGCCGCCGGCATTCGCCTGACCCTGCTCGACACCTGTTACCTGGCGGGCGGCATCGACACCCCGCTCGCGCCCGAGCAGCAGCGGTTCAGCGACGGCACGGTCGAGGCGTGGGCCGAACGCGCGCGGCCGGGTGACCACCGGCTGCATGCCCGCGCGGGCGCGGCCATCCACTCGGTCCGGGCGGTGCCGCCGGCGGACCTGGCGGTGGTCGCCGAGGCGGCGGCCGGGCACCCGTTGCACGTCCACGTGTCCGAGCAGCCGGCCGAGAACGAGGCGTGCCTGGCCGCGTATGGCCGCACGCCCGTGCAGCTCCTGGCGGAGGCCGGCGCGCTGGGTGCGCACACGACCGCCGTGCACGCCACCCACCTGACCAGTGCGGACATCAAGCTGCTCGGCGGCTCGCGGACCGGCGCGTGCTTCTGCCCGACCACCGAGGCCGACCTGGCCGACGGCATCGGTCCGGCCCGCGAACTGCGCGACGCGGGGTCGCCGCTGTCGCTCGGCAGCGACCAGCACGCGGTGGTCGACCCGCTGGTCGAGGCGCGGACGCTGGAGCACCACGAACGGCTGCGCAGCGGGGAACGCGGCCGGTTCGGTCCCGACGAGCTGATGGTGGCCATGACGTCGGCCGGCAACGCGGCGCTCGGCTGGCCGGAGGCGGGCCGTCTCCGGCAGGGCGCGCCGGCCGATCTGGTGGCCATCCGGCTGGACAGTCCGCGCACGGCCGGGTGCCGGCCCGACCAGATCATGATGGCCGCGACCGCCGCCGACGTGCACACGGTGGTCGCTCGCGGCCGGGTGATAGCCGTCGACGGGCACCACGAGTTGCTCGGTGACGTCGGCGCCCTGCTGCGGGACGCGATCGAGGCGGTCTGGGCGTGAGCGAGCTTGCGAGCGAACCAATGTCGCAGAGCGTGCTGATCACCGGCATCGGCGAGCTGACGACCAATGACGATCAGGTCTCCGGCACGGCGCTGGTCCTGGACGGGGATCGGGTCGCCTGGGTGGGACCGGCCGCCCGGGCGCCGGCCGCGGATTCGCGGGTGGACGTCGAGGGACGCGCCGTGCTGCCCGGCTGGGTCGACAGCCACACCCACCTGGTGTTCGCCGGCGACCGGACGACCGAGTTCGCCGCCCGCATGGCCGGAAAGCCTTACACGGCAGGCGGTATCGCGGTCACGGTCGACGCGACCCGCGCGGCCACCGATGCTTCGCTGCGAGCCGGGGTCCGCCGGCACGTGGCCGAGGCGGTGGCGCAGGGCACCACGTACCTGGAGACGAAGACGGGCTACGGTCTCACGGTGGCCGACGAGCTGCGGTCGGCGCGGATCGCCGCGGCTTCGGGG
Organism: uncultured Actinomycetota bacterium; assembly: GCA_963826035.1. Lineage (GTDB taxonomy): Bacteria > Actinomycetota > Actinomycetes > Mycobacteriales > Pseudonocardiaceae > Actinophytocola. The sequence continues at coordinate 30,205 of CAWGVZ010000018.1, forward strand.
GTGGACGAGGTCACGTTCCTCGGCGCGCACCTCGTCCCGGCCGACATGTCCACTGAGGACTATGTCGACTTGGTGATCGGCGAGATGCTCGACGCGGTGGCACCGCACGTGCGCTGGGCGGACGTGTTCTGCGAATCGGGCGCCTTCGACGAGGACGCGTCGCGGCGGGTCCTCGGAGCGGCCGCCGCCAAGGGTCTAGGCCTGCGAGTGCACGGGAACCAGCTGGGTCCCGGCCCGGGCGTCCGGCTGGCGGTGGAGGTGGGCGCGGCGAGTGTGGACCACTGCACGTACCTGAGCTCGTCCGATGTGGACGCTCTGGCGGGCTCGGACACGGTGGCGACCCTGCTGCCGGCGTGCGACCTGTCGACGCGCCAGCCACTGCCCGACGCGCGCCGGCTGCTGGACGCGGGCGCGACGGTGGCGCTGGCGTCGAACTGCAACCCGGGCTCGTCGTACACGTCGTCGATGGCCTACTGCGTCGCGACGGCCGTGCTGCAGATGCGAATGTCGGTGGCGGAGGCCGTACGGGCAGCGACTTGGGGCGGCGCGCGAGCGCTGCGGCGGGAGAACGTGGGCGTGCTACGGCCGGGCGCCCGCGCTGACGTGCACGTGCTGAACGCCCCGTCGGTGACGCATCTGGCGTACCGCCCGGGAGTCCCACTGACCCACGCGGTGTGGCGCGCGGGCGACCGGGTCCGCTGACCGGCCGGTTGTCCACAGGGGCGAGCTGTCCACAGGCAAGATCCACTTCGCCACGACTGTCAGACCCCGCCGGTATACTGGTATCGGGGCCGCCCCCCGGAGAGGGTGGGGGCTGTACTAGTGGTAGGGGGACCGGGTTTTCCCGGTCAGACCACCAGCAGCACCAGCACCACAAAGGCAACCAGCATGCCGATACCCAGCGCGATGACGATCAGCCGCTTGAACGGCTCGCCCTCGTGGGTCGGGTCGAGTACGTCGCGCTTGTCGTCCGCGTGGGGGTTCTCGTCCAGTGGGATCCACTCGGGGTCCCGCTCGGGTTCAGGCTCGGGCGTGCTCATCCGCCCATTGTCCGTGAACCGGCGCATGTCCCCACGTCCGGCACGCATGTTCCTGCGTCCCGACCGCATGTTCTTGGTTCCCGACCGCCGCGACGTGTGCCGAACCGGGAACTCGCGTGCGGGAACCGCGATCTCGCGTGCGGGAACCGGGAACTCGCGTGCGGGAACCGCGATCTCGCGTGCGGGAACCGCGATCTCGCTGTCGGGACGTGGGGACATGCGGGGTCAGTGGGTCGCTATCTCCAGGGGGGCGTCGGTCTGGACTGTTGGGTGGCCTGCCGCGTCTACCTCGATGGTCAGGGGGTGGCCGGCCACCTTCAGGCCGGTGACGCTCATGGGGAACCAGCGAGCGAACTCCGCGGCCGGGCGCACGGTCAGCACCCCGCCCGGCACATCGGCCGCCAGGCCCAGCGCGACACGGACCAGCGCCGCACCCGCCGCGGCCGCCCACGCCTGCGGGCGGCACGCCGACGGGTAGTCCAGCAGCGGGCCCGACCACCCGCCGTACAACTCGGGCAGCCGGTACCCGAACCGCGCCCCCGCGCGTACGAGACCGGCGGCCAGCGACGCGGCCCCCGCCAGGTGACCCGTGCGGGCCAGGCCGTCCACCGCGATGGCCGTGTCGTGCGGCCACACCGAGCCCGTGTGATAGCCGATGGGGTTGAAGTACGGGTGCGTGGCGGCCATGGTCCGCAGGCCGAAACCGCTGTCCAGCGCGGGATCCGCCAGTCTCTCGGCCACCGCCGCCTCCTCCACGGTCGCCAGCAGGCCGGTGCCGAGCAGGTGCCCCAGGTTGGACGTCAGCGTGTCGACCGGCCGCCCGGCGCCGTCCAGCGCGACGGCCGGGAAACCGTCCACCCAGAAGGCATCCCGGAACCGTTCGCGCAGCCCGGCGGCGAACGCCAACGCTTCGGAAGCGCCCGGCCGGTCGAACGCCGTGAGCAGCGCGGCCGCGTCGAGCGCCGCGCGGTGTGCGTACGCCTGCGCCTCACACAGCACGATCGGTGCCACGGCGATGTTCCCCGAACCGTCCTGAATGGAGTCCACCGAGTCCTTCCAGCCCTGGTTGGCCAATCCCGCGCCCGTGACGTCCACATAGGACAGAAAACCGCCGTCGTGGGTGAGCAGCCAGTCCAGCGCCCGGCGCATCGGCTCCAACAACGGCTCGACGTCCGACGCCGGCAGGCCCCAGCGCCACGCGTCGTGCAGCAGGCTGATCCACAGGGGCGTCGCGTCGATGGTGCCGTAGTAGGTGGGCGGCAACCCCGGCTGCCGGTCGAGGCCGAGCGGCAGCTGCCGGACCTCGTGCGGCATCTTGCCCGGCTCCTCGGCCGTGACCGGGTCGTGCTTCGTGCCCTGGCGGCGGGCGAGGGTGCGCAGCGTGCCCAGCGCCAGGTCGGTGCCCAGCGGCAGCGCGAACCGCGCGGCCCACAACGAGTCCCGGCCGAACAGCGTCAGGTACCAGGGCGTGCCGGCGCCGGCGAACCGGTCGCGCGGTGCCGCCGGGTCGGCCAGCAGCAGTTCCCGCAGGTCGGCGATGCCCGTGTGCACCAGCTGGTCGAGGTTCTCGTCGGCGCTGTCGACCAGCAGCCGGCCGATGTCCCGGTCGGCCGGCGCCGTCACCACCGGGTGCTCGGCCACGGCGGTCGCCGTGAGGGTGAGCGTGACGCCGACCGTCCGGCGCGGCCCCACCCGCACGTCCCACGCGAGCAGCACGTGGTCCTCCGCCAGCTCCACCCGGTCGGGCTCGCTGTCGGCCGTGAGCGTGGTGGCGGCCGACCCGGCGGTCCACTCGGCGAGCACACCGGGCGCCGCCGCCGGCCGCACGGGTGTGGTCGGCCGGCCGCGGCGGACGGCGAGGATCGGCGCCAGGTCGGCCGCCAACCGGGCGGTGACCGTGGTGGTGATCTCCGTGCGGGCGTCGTTCACCAGCTCGACCGTCTCCAGCAGGCGGTCGGGCAGCACCCGGCGGAACCGCTCGAGCCGGACCGTCTGGTCGCCGTTATCGTCACCGAGCCCGGGGACGGCGCCGACGAAGTGCAGGCCGGCCGCCCCGTCCCGCACGTCGGCCAGGCCAACCGGGGGTGCGCCGTCGACCAGCACGGTCAGCTCGGACAGGTGCCGCACGTCGGCCGTGAGGAAGCCCTGCGGCCCGCCCGGCCGGAGTTGACCGTCCCGGTCGGACAGGACCACGCCGGGCGCGGACACGGCGGTGGCGAGCTGGTGGACGAAGAGTCGGCTCATTCAATGGATCCCATCCTGGAGTAGCTCCGGGCGTAGGTTGGCAATCATGGAGTACACACAGCTTGGCCGCAGTGGCCTGTCCGTATCCAGGTTGGTGCTCGGCACCATGAACTTCGGCCCCGAGACGTCCGAACAGGACAGTTACGCGATCATGGACCGCGCGCACGAGAGCGGCGTCAACTTCTTCGACACGGCCAACGTCTACGGCTGGGAGAAGGGCGAAGGCATCACCGAGAAGATCATCGGTGGGTGGTTCGAGCAGGGCGGCGGCCGCCGCGAGCGGACCGTGTTGGCCACCAAGCTGTACGGCTCGATGGGTGACTGGCCGAACGAGAACAAGCTGTCGGCGCTGAACATCCGACGCGCGGCCGAGGCGTCGCTGCGCAGGCTGAACACCGACTACCTCGACCTGTACCAGATGCACCACGTCGACCGGAACACGCCGTGGGACGAGATCTGGGAAGCGTTCTCCGTGCTGCACCAGCAGGGCAAGGTGCTGTACTTCGGCTCGTCCAACTTCGCCGGCTGGCACCTGGCGCAGGCGCAGGAGGCGGCGCGGGCCAGGCACTTCCTCGGGCTGGTGAGCGAGCAGTCGATCTACAACCTGATGACCAGGTGGGTGGAGCTGGAGGTGCTGCCGGCGGCGCGGCACTACGGCATCGGCGTGATCCCGTGGTCCCCGCTGCACGGCGGGCTGCTCGGCGGCGTCCTGCGCAAGCAGCGGGAGGGCGCGGCGTCGCGGTCGAACAGCGGCCGGGCGGCCGACTCGCTGGCCGAGCACCAGGAGGCCATCGAGGCCTACGAGAAGCTGGCGGCCGACCTCGGTGCCCACCCGGCGGACGTGGGCGTGGCGTGGCTGCTGCACCAGGAGGGCGTGACGGCGCCGATCGTCGGCCCGCGCACCATGGAGCAGTTCGAGGGCTCGCTGCGCGCGGTGGACCTGAAGCTGGACGCCGACACCCTCGCCCGCCTGGACGAGCTGTTCCCGGCCCCCGGCCCGAACGGGTCGAAGCCGGCCCCGGAGGCCTACGCCTGGTAGGGCTCGCCCGGCCTGCTCGACACCAGCACCGCCACCACCATCAGGACGGCGACCACCCCGCCGGCCACCATCACGGCCGACGTCGACACCGCGTCGACCACCACACCACCGAGCAGCGCGCCGACGGAGATGGTGGCCTGGAACGACGACGTGAACAGGACGGTCGCCGCCTCCGTGTGCGGTGTCGACCTGGCGAACCAGGTCTGTGAGCAGGCCGGGACGGCTCCGTAGGCGACACCCCACACGACCAGCGCCGCGAGCGCGCCCACCGGCGCCGTGCCGAGGACCGGCAGCGCCAGGGTCGCCAGGGCGAGCAGGCCGGCGCTCGCCAGGAACGCGGCGCGCACGTCGCGGGACACGGCGGATCCCGCGAGGATGTTGCCGGCGATGCCCGCCACCCCGAAGGCCAGCAGGAACCAGCTGACCGAGCTGATCCCGGTGACCTGCTCCAGGAAAGCCGTCACGTAGGTGTACGTGCCGAAGTGCGCGGTGACCACCAGGACGGTGGCGAGCAGGCCGAGGCGGATGTTCCGGTGCCGCAGCAGCTCACGCAGGACGCTGAGACTGGTCACCCGCATGGGCGGGAGCGGCGGGAGCAGGACCAGCAGTGCGCCGAGCACGCCGACCGTCAGCACTCCCAGCACCACGAACGACGTGCGCCACCCGGCCAGGTCACCGATCAGCGTGCCCGCGGGTACGCCGAGCACCGAGCCGAGGGGGACGGCCGAGAAGATCACGGCGGTGGCCCGACCCACGGACTTCGCCGGCACCAGGCGCGACGCCAGGCCGGCCCCGATCGACCAGAACCCGCCGATCGTGAGTCCGACGAGGACCCGCGACACCAGCAGGAGCCAGTAGCTGGGCGCGACGGCCGCGAGGAAGTCCGCCGCGGCCAGCAGACCCATGAGCACGGCCAGCATCAGGCGGCGGTCGATGCTCCCGGTGGCCACCGTGACCGCCGGCGCGGCGACGGCTGCCACGAGCCCCGGGATGGTCATCAACCAGCCGGCCGTGCCGTCCGAGACGCCGTAGTCGGCCCCGATGGTGGTCAGCAGGCCGATCGGCAGGATCTCCGTGGTGACGATGGAGAAGATCCCCATGGTCACCGCGACGACAGCGAGCCAACTGGTCCGTGTGGTGGTGTCGGGCATGACGCCAGTTGATCAGCGCCGCACCACGGGATCTCGCGGAATCCGGCCACCAACGAACGGCGCCGCTACAAGAGCGGATTCCCGCTAACGGCCCGTCGAATGCCTGGAAGGCGTCGTTCCTGACGCCCAACGTCAGGAAGGCGTCGTTCCTGGCACTAGTCGTCTACGTCGTCGTCACGGGCCAGGTAGGTGGCCAGGCGTTCTACGGCCGTTTCGAACTCCGGGTTGGCGTCGACGAAGTCACGCAGCTTGGCCGCCAGCCAGGCCAGCGTGACCTCGTCCTCGCCTCTCCGGTTCTCGAGCTCTTCGAGGCCTCGATCGGTGAAGTACACGTCAGGAGAACGCCTTCTCGATGATCTCCCGCTGCTCCACCTCGTGGACCTTGCTCGAACCCGCCGACGGTGCGGCCATCACGCGGCGCGACACCCTGGTCAGGCCCGGCAGCTCCGGGTAGATCTCGCGCATGTGCAGACCGTAGAACGGCCACGCGCCCTGGTTGGCCGGCTCTTCCTGCACCCAGCGGACATCCGTCACGTTCGGGTACTTCTCGAAGATCGCCCCGAGACGCTTCACCGGCACCGGGTAGAGCTGCTCCATGCGCACGATCGCCACGTCCGGCGTGCCGCCGCGCTTCTCGCGCTCGGCCACCAGCTCGTAGTAGAGCTTGCCGCTGACCAGCAACAGCTTGCGCACGGCGGCCGGGTCGGGCGCCGACGGGTCGTCGATCACCGAGTTGAACCGCGACTCACCGATGAACTCCGACACGTCCGACGTCGCCGCCTTGTTGCGCAGCATCGACTTGGGCGTGAAGACCACCAGCGGCCGCGCCACGCCGTCGAGCGCGTGGCGACGCAACAGGTGGAAGTAGTTCGCCGGCGTGGACGGCACGGCCACGGTCATCGAACCCTCGGCACACAGCTGCAGCCAGCGCTCGATGCGGCCGGACGTGTGGTCCGGGCCCTGGCCCTCGTGCCCGTGCGGCAGCAGCATCACGACGTCCGAGCGCTGGCCCCACTTGGCCTCGCTGGAGGAGATGTACTCGTCGATCACCGACTGCGCGCCGTTCACGAAGTCACCGAACTGCGCCTCCCACAGGACCAGCGCGTCGGGGTTCGCCACCGAGTAGCCGTACTCGAAGCCGACGGCCGCGTACTCCGACAGCGCCGAGTCGTAGGCGAGGAACCGGCCCTGGTCCTCGGACAGGTTCTGCAGCGGCACGTATTCCTTGCCGCTCTTGCGGTCCACGATCACCGCGTGCCGCTGGACGAACGTGCCGCGCCGCGAGTCCTGACCGGACAGCCGGACCAGGTGACCCTCGAGGTTCAGCGAACCGAACGCCAGCAGCTCCCCGAACGCCCAGTCGATGCCGCCCTCGCGGGCCATCTTCGCCCGCCGCTCCAGCACGGGCTTGACCCGCGGGTGCGGCGAGAAGCCGTCCGGCAGGTTGACGTGCGCGTCGGCGATCCGCTCGAGCGTCTCGCGGGTGATGGCCGTGGGCAGCTTGGCCGGGACCTGCTGCTCGGACTCCACCGACGGACTCGGCGCCACCGGGTGCTTCTCGAGCTCGCGCACCTCGTTGAAGACGTGCTCCAGCTGCGAGGAGAAGTCGCGCAGTGCCTTCTCCGCCTCGTCGACCGAGATGTCGCCACGGCCGATCAGCGACTCGGTGTAGGTCTTCCGGACGCTGCGCTTGGTGTCGATGATGTCGTACATGGCCGGCTGGGTCATCGAGGGATCGTCGCCCTCGTTGTGGCCGCGCCGCCGGTAGCAGACCATGTCGATCACGACGTCCTTGTTGAACGTCTGCCGGTAGTCCATGGCGAGCGCGGCGACCCAGTAGCAGGCCTCCGGGTCGTCGCCGTTCACGTGGAACACCGGCGCCTGGATCATCTTCGCCACGTCGGTCGCGTACTGCGACGACCGCGAGTGCTCCGGTGCGGTGGTGAAGCCGACCTGGTTGTTGATGATCACGTGCACGGTGCCGCCCGTGCGGTATCCGCGCAGCAGCGCCAGGTTCAGCGTCTCGGCCACCACGCCCTGACCGGCGAACGCGGCGTCGCCGTGGAGCGCGACCGGCAGCACGGTGAAGCCCTCGCCGCCCTTGTCGAGCAGGTCCTGCTTGGCGCGGACGATGCCTTCGAGCACCGGGTCGACTGTCTCCAGGTGCGACGGGTTGGCCGTCAGCGTCACCTTGGTCTCGCCGTCGCCGAACATCCGGAAGTACTTGCCCTCGGCACCGAGGTGGTACTTCACATCGCCGGAGCCGTGCGCCTGACCGGGGTCGAGGTTGCCCTCGAACTCCTGGAAGATCTGCGAGATCGGCTTGCCCACGATGTTGGCGAGCACGTTCAGCCTGCCGCGGTGGGGCATGCCGATGACGACCTCGTCCAGCTCGTACTCGGCCGCCTTGTCGAGCACCGTGTCGAGCAGCGCGATGACCGACTCGCCGCCCTCCAGCGAGAATCGCTTCTGGCCGACGTACTTGGTCTGCAGGAACGTCTCGAACGCCTCGGCCGCGTTCAGCTTCGACAGGATGTACTTCTGTACGGCCTGCGCCGGCTTCTCGTGCTTGATCTCCACGCGCTCCTGGATCCAGCGGCGCTCGGCCGGGTCGAGGATGTAGGTGTACTCGACGCCGACCGTGCGGCAGTAGGAGTCGCGCAGGACGCCGAGCACGTCGCGCAGCTTCATCCGGTTGTGGCCGGCGAACCCGCCGACCGGGAACTCGCGGTCCAGGTCCCACAGGGTCAGCCCGTGGGACAGGATGTCGAGGTCCTCGTGCTTGCGCTGCCGGTAGTTCAGCGGGTCGACGTCGGCCATCAGGTGGCCGCGGGTGCGGTAGGTGTCGATCAGGCCGATCACCCGGGTGGTCTTGTCGATCTCACCCTCGGGGATGTCCTCCACCCAGCGCACCGGCTCGTAGGGCAGCCGCAGCGACGTGAAGATGTCGTCGTAGAAGCCGTCCTGGCCGAGCAGCAGCTGGTGGACGCGGCGCAGGAACTCGCCGGATTCCGCCCCCTGGATGATCCGGTGGTCGTACGTGGAGGTCAGCGTGATGATCTTGCTGACGCCCAGGTCGACGAGCGCGCGCTCGCTGGTGCCCTGGTACTGCGCCGGGTACTCCATGGCGCCGACGCCGATGATCGCGCCCTGGCCCTTGGTCAGCCTCGGCATCGAGTGGTTGGTGCCGATGGTGCCCGGGTTGGTCAGCGAGATCGTGGTGCCCGCGAAGTCCTCGGTGGTGAGCGCGCCGTTGCGGGCCTTGCGGATGATCTCCTCGTAGGCCTGCCAGAACCGCGTGAAGGACATGCCCTCGCAGTTCTTGATCGACGCGACCACCAGCGTGCGGCCGCCGTCCTTGGTCGGCAGGTCGATCGCCAGCCCCAGGTTCACGTGCTCCGGCGTCGCGATGGCCGGCTTGCCGTTGGCCTCGACGTAGTGCCGGTTCATGTTCGGGTAGTCGGCCAGCGCCCGGACCAGCGCGTAGCCGATCAGGTGGGTGAACGACACCTTGCCGCCGCGCGTCCGCCGCAGGTGATTGTTGATCACGATGCGGTTGTCGAACAGGAGCTTCGCCGGGACCGCCCGCACGCTCGTGGCGGTCGGGATGGTCAGCGAGATGTCCATGTTCTTGGCGATCACGGCGGCCGCGCCGCGCAGCTGCTTGGTCTCCTCGCCGGACTTGCCGGAGTCCTTCGCGGAGTCCTTCGCGGCGGCCGGTTTGGGGGCCGGCTTCGCGTCGGGCTCGGGTTGCTTGGCCGGCGCGGGCTTGGTGGCCGTCTGCTGAGCGGTGGCCGACGCCTTGGCCCTCGCCTGCCGCGTCTGGCCGTTGTTGGCCTCCGCAGTGGACGTTGCCGACGTCGAACCGTCGCCCCGGGACGCGGTGGTCGTCCCTGATGTCGGTTTTGTGGTTTTCACCACTGAATCGGTTTTCGCACCGTCCGCGTCGGCCGCGGCGGTCGTTGTGACCGCGCGCTGGGTCGGCTTGTAGTCGGCGAAGAAGTCATGCCACGCAGAGTCCACTGACGACGGGTCAGCGAGGAACTGCTCGTACATCTCCTCTACGAGCCACTCATTGGGGCCGAACTGCGACGCAGGGCTGCTGCTGGACACGGCAGGCACTCGCCTCTATCTATCTCGAATCTGTACTGAATCGCACTTGCACCCTCAGGCTAGTCCTCCGGTCGAGTCGCGTGTGGCCGACTCGGACGACTCCGACCCCAGGTCAGGTGCAGATACTCGCACTGCCGCTCTTTCGCCGTGCAAGCGGTCCAGACCAGCGGCGGTATCCGCGCCGTTACCTGTCGCCGGGCGGTCACCGTTCGAGCCGTGTCTCCAGAGCCTCGCGTAGTACCCATCGGCGGCGACCAGCTCGGTGTGAGTGCCCTGTTCGACAATCCGGCCACCGTCGAGCACCACGATCCGGTCGGCCCGCGCGGCCGTGCCGAGACGGTGGGCCACCACGAAGGTGGTCCGCGGCCGGGCCAGTCGCTCGCTGGCGGCCAGCACCACCGACTCGGTGGCCGGGTCGAGCGCGGCCGTGGCCTCGTCGAGCAGCAGCACGTCCGGGTCGACCAGCTCGGCCCTGGCGAGCGCCAGCAGTTGGCGCTGCCCTGCGGACAGGCCCTGGCCGCGCTCGCCCACCTGCTGGTGGAAGCCGGCCGGCAGGTCGGCCACCATCGGCAGCGCGCCGACCGCGCGGACGGCCGTCTCGATCCGCGCCCGGTCGGGCGCCGTGTCACCGGAGCCGGCGCCGTAGCCCACGTTGTCGGCCACGTCGCCGCTGAACAGATGCGCCTCCTGGGGCACGACCCCCAGCCGGCCGCGGAACGCGCTCGGCTCGTAGTCCCGCACGTCGACCCCGTCGACCAGGACGGAACCCGCCGTGGGGTCGTAGAACCGGGCGATCAGCTTGACCACCGTGGACTTGCCGGCGCCGGTCGCGCCGACCAGCGCCACCGTCTCGCCGGGAGCGACGGACAGCGACAGGTCCCGGACGGCCGGCCGGTCGGTGTTCGCGTAGCTGAACGACACGTCCCGCAGCTCCACCGCGCCCGCGAGCCTGTCCGGCACCGGCCGCGGATGCTCGGGCGGCTCGACCGAGCTGGGCGTGCGCAGCAGGTCGGCGATCCGCCGCAGCCCGACCCTGGCCTGCTGGTAGCCGTCGAACACCCCGGACAGCTGCTGGATGGGCGCGAAGAACAGGCCGAGGTAGAGCATGAACGCCAGCAGCACGCCCGGTGTCAGCTCGGCGGTCGCCACCCGCCCGGCGCCCACCGCGAGTACCGACGCCTGCGCTATCCCGGCGAGCAGCGCGATGAACGGGAAGTACGTGGCCACGTAGCGCTGGGCCCGCAGCCGGGTTCGCCGGTAGGTGTCGCTGCGCCGCGCGAACTCGCGGGCCGAGTGCTCCTCGCGGGTGAACGCCTGCGCCACCCGCAGACCCGACACGTTCTCCTGCAGATCGGCGTTGACCGCGCTCACCTGCTCGCGGGCCTGCGTGTAGGCCACCGAGGACAGTCGCTGGAAGATCACGGTGGCCAGCACCACCACCGGCAGCACGGCCAGCGCCACCAGCGCCAGCCCGAGATCCGTGGCCAGCAGCGCCACCGTGATGGCGATGACCGTCAGCAGGCCGGCCAGCGCGCTCACCAGCCCGGTCTGCAGGAACGTGGACAGCGCGTCGACGTCGGTGGTCATCCTGGTCATGATCCGGCCGGCCATCTCGCGGTCGAAGTAGTCGAGGCCGAGCCGTTGCAGGTGCGCGTAGCTGCGCACCCGCAGCAGGTACAGCAGCCGCTCGCCCACCCTGGCGGTGAGCACCGTGGTGAGCGCCGTGTCGAGGAACCCGATCCCCACCACCACCGCGGCGATCGCCGTGACCACCCACAGTGCCGTGGCGTTGCCGGTGATCACCCCGGCGTCGATGCCCTGGCGGATCAGCGTGGGCAGCGCCATGGTCAGCAGCGCGTCGCCGATCACCAGGCCGGCCACGATCACCAGCATGGCCCGCACGGGCGTCAGCAGTCGCCGCAGCCGGAAGCCGGGGTCGGGCGCCGTGGGGTCCTCGCCGGGAAGCCGCGGGGTCTCGGTGATCGGTGGCAGCGCGTTCACCTGGGCCAGCAGCTCGGGGGTCGGCGGGGTGCCGAACAGCGCGTTGCCCATGCCGCCGCCGCCGCGGGAACCGGTGCGAGCCGGCATCCCCCGCGCGGTATCGGTCTCCGGCTCGGGCGGCTCCTCCGGCCACAGCGCCGGGGTGTAGCCCTCCTCGCCGGGCACCAGGTCCTCGACCGACGGCCGAGTCGGGTCCTCGATCACCTCGCCGGGACCGGCGAGCAGCGCGCGGTACAGCTCGCAGCGCTCGGTCAGCTCCTCATGGGTGCCGACGTCGACCACCCGGCCCCGGTCGAGCACGGCGATCCGGTCGGCGAGGGCCAGCGTGGACCGCCGGTGCGCGATCAGCAGCGTGGTGCGGTCGCGGGTGACCGCCCGCAGCGTGTCGTGGATGGCCGCCTCGGTGGTCGTGTCGACGGCCGAGGTGGCGTCGTCGAGCACCAGCACCCTCGGGTCGGACAGCAGCGCCCTGGCGAGGGCCACCCGCTGCCGCTGCCCGCCCGACAGCGTGAGCCCGCGCTCGCCGACCACCGTGTCGTACCCGTCGGGCAGTTCGCTGATGAACCCGTCGGCCTGTGCCGCGCTGGCGGCCGCGCGCACCTCCTCGGCCGTGGCACCCGGCCGGCCGTAGGCGATGTTCGTGTGGACCGTGTCGGAGAAGAGGAACGCCTCCTCGAACACCACCCCGACCGTGCCGCGCAGCGACGCGATCCGCAGGTCGCGGATGTCGACCCCGGCGACCGAGATCGACCCGGAGTGCACGTCGTAGAACCGGGGCAGCAGCAGCGACACCGTGGACTTGCCGGATCCGGCCGTGCCGACCAGCGCGAGCGTCTCACCCGGCCGCACCCGCAGCGACACGTCCGACAGCACGGGTTCGCTGCGCGTGTACCCGAACGTCACGCCCTCCAGCCGCACCTCGACCGGCCCGGCCGGCACGTCGACCGCGTCCGGCTTGTCGGCGACCGTGGGGTGCGAGTCGATCAGCTCGTAGACCCGCTCCACCCCAGCCCTGGCCAGCTGCACGTTGACCAGCAGGCTGGACAGCAGCCGGGTGGGTCCGACGAGGTTGGCCACGTAGGTGGCGAACGCCAGGAACGTGCCGAGCGTGAGCTGCCCGTTCAGCGCCAGGTACCCGCCGAGGGCGAGCACCGCCACCTGCCCGGCGGCCGGCATGGCCACGAGTGTCGCAGCCGGCTTCGACGTGAGCACGGCGGTCCGCATCCGCTCGCCGAACAGCATGCGTGCCGACCGTTCGAGCCGGCCGATCTCGCGCGCCTCCTGACCGAAGCCCTTGACCACCCGGACGCCCGTGACCGTCTCCTCCACGTGCTGGGCGAGGTCGGCCGCGCGCTGCTGGGCCGACCAGGACGCGGGGAACAGCACCCGCCTGCTGCGCACGGCGACCACCGCCACCACCGGGGTGACCACCAGCGCGACGAGCGTGAGCAGGGGGGAGAGCCACAGCATGGCGCCGAGTGCGGCAAGCGCGAACACGACCGTGCCGATCGACAGCGGCACCATCATCAGCAGGCCCTGCACCACCTGCAGGTCGGTGATCGACCGGGACACGATCTGCCCGGTGCGCAACGTGTCCTGCTTGGCGCCGTCGAGCCGCTGCACGGCGGCGAACACCTGCTGGCGCAGGTCGTGCTGGACGTCGAGAGCGAGCCGCCCACCCAGGTAGCGCCGCACGAACGCCGTGGCGAACGTGGACAGCTCCATGAGCAGGATCGCCGTCACCAGCCAGCCGAGCCGCTCGGTGGTACCGGCCACCGCGTCGTCGACCACCAGCTTGACGAACACCGGTCCGGCCGCCTGGAAACCGACGCCGACGACCGAGGACACGAGAGACAGCACCACCAGCCGGCGGTGCTGCCAGCAGGCGGCACTCAGCCGACGGATCCAGCCGGGGGAGGTTCGCGACACAGGATCCACATTAGGCGCGAGCACCGACAGTTCCGCTCGACAACGAGAACGGGGCCGCCCGAGACGAACTCGGCCGGCCCCGCTGAACTGCTCTAACTCACGTAATGTCGCGCTTCTGGTTGCGCAGCAGACCGCTGACGAAGAACAGGGCGGTCCAGCCGGCGAAGATCAGCGCGCTGATCCACAGCGAGTACGCGCCCGGCGCGCCCGCGGCGAACCGGACGGCCATGTCGAAGTCCTCGATGTCGCTGGTGTCGGCGAGGATGCTGTTGCCGACGATGTCCTGCACCTGGCCGAACAGCACCTCGCTGGCCGTGGCACCCGTGAGGCCGTTGGCCGCCCCGTTGGGCATCCAGCCCGTCAGGTGCGAGCCCTCGGTGACGCCGAACAGGATCAGCTCGCCCACCGGGCCGACGAAGGACGCGTAGACCAGCAGGATCACGAGCGCTCCGACCGGCGAACCGAGCAGCGCGCCGACGCCCATGCCGAGCAGCGTCCACAGGATGCAGGCGAGGATGCCGGACATCAGCACGAGCAGCCAGTCACCGGCCTCGGGCAGATAGGCCGAGTCGGAGCCGAGCAGCGTGCCGAGGCTGGCCGCACCGGCCACCACGAGGCCGTAGATCCCGCCCCACAGCACGTAGGTGATCGCCTTGGCGCCGAGGACCGAGGCCCGGTTCGGCGCGGTCAGGAAGCTCGTGGTGATGGTCTTGCGGCTGATCTCACTGGCCAGCGCCAGCGCCCCGAACACCATGGGGAAGATCGTCGCGATGTTCATGGCCCTGGTCAGCGCGAGCACGCCCCAGGACATGTCGTCGGCCTGGACCTGGGCGTTCTCCAGCAGGTCCGAGTCGGAGATGTCGTTGGCGATGTCCGTGACGAACGCCGAGACTCCCCACGCCCATCCGATGGCGAGCAACACGGCCGGAATGGCCAGCGCCCACCACAGCTTCGTCGAGAGGATCTTGCGGAACTCCGCCTTGATCAGCCTGCCCATCAGGCGTTACCTCCGTGTTCACCCTGGCCGGGCTGCTGCTGGTCGCTTGGGGGCGGCGGTGCCGGTGGTTGTTGCAGCGGCGGAGCCGGTTGCTGCTGCGGCTCGGGTGGCCGCTGGTACTGCTGCTGGAACTGCTGCTGCTCGGGCGGCTGCTGGTAGTACTGCTGCTGCGGTTGCTGCTGGTAGCCACCCGGCGGGGTCTGGGGCGCCTGCTGCTGGTAGCCGCCCGGCGGGGTCTGCGGTGCCTGCTGCTGGTAGCCCGGCGGCACCTGCTGCCCACCGCTCGGCGGACCCCAGCCACCCGGCGGCGTCGCGTACTGCTGTTGCTGCTGAGGCGGCTGACCCGGCTGCTGCGGCGCGTAACCCGGCTGGACCTGCTGCGGGTGGCCCTGCTGGGGGTGGCCCTGCGGCGCGTACCCGGGCGGCGCGCCCATGGGCTGGCCGGGCGGCGTGGCGTACCCACCGGGCGGACCCCCGGCGAACTGGCCGCCGGCGTACTGCCCGCTGGTCAACTGGAAGAACAGCTGCTCGAGGTCGACCTTCTCCTCCTGCACGCCGTACAGCGCGACGCCGGCCTGCGCGGCCACGTCACCGATCTGCTGCACGGTGGCGCCGACCACGGCCACCTTGCCGTCCGGCAGCGGCGTGATGTTCGAGATCTCGCCCGCCTGCAGCGCGGCCACCAGCTTCGCCGTGTCCGCCGGCTGCACGATCACCCGGCTCTGCTGCTGCTTGCGCAGGTCGTCGAGCCTTCCGGAGTACATGGTCTGCCCACGGCTGATGACCACCAGGTGGTCGATCGTCTGCTCGACCTCGGCCAGCAGGTGGCTGGAGATCAGCACGGTGCGCCCGCTCGCGGCGAAGGCCTTGAGGAACGTCCGCAGCCAGGCGATGCCCTCCGGGTCCAGCCCGTTGGCCGGCTCGTCGAGCACCAGCACCTGCGGGTCGCCGAGCAGCGCGGTGGCCAGCGCGAGGCGCTGCTTCATGCCGAGGGAGAACCCGCCGGCCGCGCGCTCGCCGGCCGCGCCGAGGCCGACCAGGTTGAGCACCTCGTCGGCGCGCTGGTCGGGCACGCCCATGGCGGCCGCGTACACCAGCAGGTGGCTGCGGGCCGAGCGGCTCGGGTGGAAGCCCTGCGCCTCCAGTACCGCGCCGACCACGCGCGCCGGGTTGCCCAGATGGTGGAACGGCTGCCCGTTGATGGTGGTGAAGCCGGCGGTCGGCGTCACCAGGCCGAGCAGCATGCGCAGCGTGGTGGTCTTGCCGGCGCCGTTGGGACCGAGGAACCCGGTTACCGATCCGGGCTCCACATGGAAACTGAGGTTCTGCACCGCGGCGACCTGGCCAAAGTTCTTGCTCAGGTTCTGCACCACAATGCGGCCGCTACCGTCCTGCACGGACCCTCCCGCTCGCTGCCGAGTTGTGCGGGCCATCTTGCCCCATGGCAGATGCGCGGTGTGGCCGACCGTGACAGTTCGTCGTTAGTTGGTATCTAGCGGGCCGTGAGCCGGAACGGGTGGCGCAGCGCGTGGGTCCGCTCGCGGTGCGGGACGCCCTCGCCGATCAACTGCTCGTGGGCCGATCGCCACACGGGGCACGGCCAGCGGCCGGCGCGGATGCCGGCGCGGCAGGTGGAGCAACGGCCGTCCTCGTCCTGGCGGTGCGTGCGGAGCAGCAGCCGCCAGCCGTCGGCCAGCCTGCGCAGTTCGGTACGGGCGAGGGGAAGCAGCACGGTGGGGTCGGCCTGCCCGGCCACTCGGTCGAGCGTGTCGAGCCGGTGCAGGACCGCGCTACGCAGTGTCTCGTCGGTGCCTGGCCACATGGCGCATCAGCCCGCTCGGCGGTCGGCGTCGGTGTGTGGGGCGTGGGGAGTGGGGTCGTGGTCGTGGATGCGGACGGCGGCCTGGTCGAGTGCGAGCCCCAAGCCCCTGGCCTGCTGCGCGGACAACACCGCGGCGGCACCCGGCGGGGGCACGAGGGCGACTCGTTCGTTCTCGACCAACACCGTCAACGCCCGGTCCCGACCGAATGGATCGTTGCAGCGAACGGACCAGCGAGGTTCAGTCACGGATACGACATCGGTCCGCGAATGGTCGAACCAAAGTGGTAACGGCGAACTTCACTCCATTGCCTTGTTTCTCACTCGATCGAGGGTTCTCTGTATCGAACGAGTGGCGCTATGAGTAGTGCTCACTCCGGGTGACGCCGGGAGTCGTGTTCGGATGCCAACGCAACAGCTTGGAGAACATACGTGAACTCGCCGACCCCGATTGCAGCGTGACGGCGCCCATACGCTTAAGCTTGCATCGGCGGCCCGCTCCCAGTGACCCCCAGGCTGGTTGAGCGGGCCGCCGCCTTGACGTCGGTCGACGCCTTCTCACCCGAATCGGACCGGTCTCGTTACCGAATGACCAGTGCCGGCCCCGATCGACGTTTGATCAGTCGACCGAGGACCGGCGCTATGCGAATCGGTGGGTCAATGGGCGTTAACTGACAAGTGTGCTTTTCGCAATGAGTTGATTACTTGAGGAAATTGGTCAAGCTCGAGTAGGGCAGGTTGTGGGCCTCGGCCACCGGCGCGTTCGTCAGCTCACCCGCGTGCGTGTTCAGGCCGAGCGCCAGCGCGTGGTCGGCCCGCAGGGCCTGCTCCCAGCCGCGGTCGGCCAGCGCCAGCGCGTAGGGCAGCGTGACGTTGGTCAACGCGTAGGTCGACGTGCGCGGCACGGCACCCGGCATGTTCGCCACGCAGTAGAAGACCGACTGGTGGACCTCGTAGGTCGGGTCGGCGTGTGTGGTCGGCCGCGAGTCGGCGAAGCAGCCACCCTGGTCGATGGCGATGTCCACGAGCACCGAGCCAGGCTTCATGTCCGCGACCAGCTCATTGCTCACCAGCTTCGGTGCCTTGGCACCCGGCACCAGGACCGCGCCGATCACCAGGTCCGCCTGCCGCACGGCCTGCTCGACCGCGTACTTGTTCGAGGTGAGCGTGCGGAGCTGACCGCGGAACTGCAGGTCGATCTGCCGGAGCCGGTCCACGCTCGTGTCCAGCACCTGCACGTCGGCGCCCATGCCCAGCGCGATGGTGGCGGCGTTCAGGCCGGCCACCCCGCCGCCGATCACGACCACCCGCGCCGGCGCCACCCCCGGCACACCGCCGGGCAGCACGCCACGACCACCGGAGGGCCGCATCAGCGAGTACGCCCCCACCTGCGGCGCGAGCCGGCCGGCGACCTCAGACATCGGCGCCAGCAGCGGCAGCGCGCGGTTCGGGGTCTGCACGGTCTCGTACGCGATGGCCGTGGTGCCGGCCGCCAGCAGCGCCCTGGTCAGTGCCTCGTCGGCCGCCAGGTGCAGGTAGGTGAACAGGACCTGGCCGGACCGCAGCCGCGGGTACTCCTCGGCGATCGGCTCCTTGACCTTCAGCACCAGTTCGCCCTCGGCCCACGCCTCGTCCACCGACACCATCTTGGCGCCCGCGGCCAGGTACTCCTCGTCGGCGATCGACGAGCCGAGACCCGCGCCCGCCTCGACGAACACGTCGTGCCCGTGCGTCGTCAGCTCGTGCACCCCCGCCGGGGTCAACGCGACCCGGTATTCGTGGTTCTTGATCTCCCGGGGAACGGCGACCTTCACAACTTCCTCCCGACTGCGACGCACTGGGCCAACTGGGTGTCGAACACCACAGTGCGGTAACGATCAGTAATAGTCATCGTCCCCCTGGCACCAGAGTTCTCGCGACTCGTAGTGCCACCAGCACTACCGCGCCCTTACCGCCACTGGAGCACGGCGAGCTGAACGAGCAGTGCCAACCGGACGTCGGGATCGTCCAGGTCGATGCCGGCCAGCTCGGTCAGCTTCGCCATCCGGTATCGAAGGGTGTTGGGGTGGATCTGGAGTGCGGCGCTCGCCGCGCGCGGGTCGCCCGGGTTGCGCAGCCACTCGTACAGCGTGCGGACGTAGTGCGTGCCCGCCCGGTCGTCCTGGGTGCGCAGCTCGAGGAGCGGCCCGAACTCCGTGGCGCCCGCGTTCGCCGCGGCGACGGCCGCCCGGTGCAGCACCAGCACCGACCAGGCCTGCTCGTGGTCGATCACCGGCCCGGCGGCCAACCCGGCCCGCAGCAGGTTGAGCAGCTCCTCGGCCAGCGCCCGCGAGGCCGGCAGGTCGGCCAGCCGCACGGCCGGTCCGGCCGCCACCAGCGGCGCCGGGTCCCGCTCGGCCGCCAGCGCGGCCCGCAGCGCCGGCCAGCCGCCCTCGCCCGCCCGGTCCGGCACCACCGCGTAGAGCACGTCGTGCAGCTCGGCCACCGCCGGCCGGGGACCGACCCCCGCGGTGATCCGCTCCCACAGCGCCAGCCGCATGCCCTCCGCGCCGAGCGGATCGGGACCCTGACTGCCGATGGCCACCACCCGGTGCGCCTCGTCGGCCAGATCCAGCTCGGCCGCCGCCAGCCGGACGCTGCCGGTCCCGGCCAGCACCGAGCGCACCAGCTCGGCCGACCGCCGCCGTTCGGCGTCCTCCGTGGCCCGGCGGCGCAGCAGGTGCAAGGCCACGACCGGTGCCGTGTCGGCGAAGGCGGCGGCCCGCTCGTCGGCCACCGGCCCGGCCACCACCGCCCACATGGAGCCGAGCAGCTCGCCGCCCATCCGGATAGGCACGATCAGCCGGGGCAGCGTGCCGTCCTTCTGCGCCGGCACGAAGATCGTGGTGCGGCCCCGGGACAGCTCCCGGAACACGCCGCGGGAACGGAACCGGGCCAGCACGTCGTCCGGCACGCGGCGGCCCATGATGGTCGACACGCGCGCCGGGTCGGTCCGGTCCTGGCGGGAGGAGTAGGCGAGCACGCGGGAGTTGGCGTCCTCGATGGTGACCGGCGCGTCCACCACGGCGGCCGCCACGTCCGCCAGCCGGAACAGATCGCCGAGGCCCTGCCGGCCCGCTTCGGTCTCGTCCGCCGTCTCGTCGGCCGCCGCGTCCAGCACCGACCGCAGCAGCCACACGACCTGTGCCCACGCGGCGTTCGCGTGGACCTCCACGAGCGCGACCTCGCAGGTTTTCGCGGCGGCCCGGACGGCGCTGCGCGTGGTGTGCGGCGGCTTGAGCAGCACGGCCGCCGCGCCCTGCGCGCCGCAGCGTTGCACCAGCTCGGCCGCGTCCTTCGCCGTGTGGACGGACACGCCGAGGACCAGGTCGCCGTCGCCCACCTGGTCCTTGCGGCCCGGCTCGGCGATCACCACGTCGCTGACGTGGGTGGCCGCCCCGTCCTGCCGGACGTGCAGCAGCGTGGGACCCACCCGGTCCACCACGCCCCGCACGGTGATCATCCGCACTCCTGTCGTCTTGCGGTGATCGTGCCGTGCGGGGCGTGGTCCTGCCTAGTTGAGGAGGTAGGCCCGGATGATCGTCTGGGTGGCCGTGCTGCCGTCGACGGTGGTCACGCCGGCTCGCAGGGACACCGAGTCCGCGTCCGCCGGATGGTCCAGCCGGGCCGTGCCGCCCGCGACCTTCACGCGCTGCCAGGTCGTGCCCTCGTCGTAGGACACCTCGATCGTGAGCGACCTGGCCGTCCCGCCCTCCACGGTCACCGGCACCCGGAAGGGGCCGGCCGGCGCGGTGCCGTCGGTCAGCTCCGGTGTGAACCGGACGGTCGACAGCGGCAGCCGCGCCGTGCCGTGGGCCGACCGGAACGTCCAGGTCACGGCTACCTCCGTGCTGAGTCTGGCCCCCGGCCTGGTGGCCGACGCGGTCAGCCGGTAGTCGGCCGCTTCGGCCGGCACCTCGAACAAGCCGTAGCCCGGCGCCGGTGACTCGCCGATCAGCTCGTCGCCCCGGTACAGCACCGTCCGCCCCTCCTCGATGCTCGACCACGACGCGTTGCCCGCCGAGTCGGCGAACAGCGGCGTCCGCACGTCCAGCCAGTCGCCGTCCCGGAAGGCGCCGGGCGTGGGGTAGTGCGTGGCCCGCACACCGGGTCCGAACACCGGGTGCTGGAACCGCTCCACGTACTCCCTGCCCGCCCGGTACCGCCTGCTCGGCGACACCGTGTCCACGGACTCCTGGCGCAGGTACTGCGACCACTCGGCGTCGGCGTTGAAGTACGCGACGCGGGTGACCGGCGCGCCGACACCCCAGGTCACCTCCTGGCCCCAGGCGGGGTCGAACCCGCCGACCGGGCTCGGGAAGGCCATCCGCTCGGCCGGTCCGCCCGCGACGTCCGTGACGACCTTCGCCACGTCGCGCCGGCCGACCGTGCGGGTGAACCCGGTCGGAACCTTGCCTCGGGTGAACCACGCCAGCCCGTAGAACGCGTCCGCGCCGGCGAAGTGTGTGCTCACCCAGGCCGTCATCCGGTGGGCGGGCAGCGCGGGGCCGACGTGGGCGAGCGAGATCTGGCGGTGGTAGAGGGTGGCGATGTAGCCGCGCTGCCCACCCGGCTGGCGCCGCTCGAAGCCGACGTCCAGGCCGAGCAGCCGAGCGGTCAGGTCGGGCGGGGTGACCGAGACGGGTTTCGCCGCCCGCGCGTCCAGCACGATCGTCTGATCCTTCGTGACGTCGAGCGCCGGGTAGGCCAGGACGAAATCCCCGATGCTGAACTCTGCCAGGTGCTCGCGGGCCGGCAGCCGCATGGTGAGCGAGCCGCCGGGGGCGGTGACCACCGTGCCGCCGGAGCCGTCGAGCGGCAGCACCTTCACCACGTTGTCCTCGGAAGGCGCGCCGTCGCGGCCGATCAGCTCGAACGTCACGTCGTAGCTCTCCGGCTCCTTCGTGACCGACACCGGCGTGCGCACCGAGGCGCCGGGCCCGGTGGCGACGATCGTCCCCGCGTGCGCGCCCTCGGCGGGAGCGGCGGCCGCATCGGCCGTGACCGTCACCGATGCCTGCCCGCCGGCCGGCACGGTCACCTGTCCGGCCGACAGCGTGAAGACCGGGTTGTCGACGGCGAGCGTCAGCGTGACCTCGGGCCCCGCGTTGCGGTAGGTGAGCGTCCTGGTCACCGGCTCCGCGTGCGGGAACACGACGATCCCCGCGTTGACGGTCGCCGGCTCGGCCGTGACCGTCTGGCCGATGGCGGCCGGCACGTCGACCCGCCCGGCACCCTGGTCGAACGGGTTCGCGTCACTCGAGGGAGTGGCCGACGCGACGAGCGCGGCCTTCAGTTGCGCACCCGTCCACTCCGGCCGCCGCTGGGCGAGCAGCGCGGCCGCGCCGGCCACGTGCGGGCTGGCCATCGACGTGCCGTCCCACTCCGCGTACCCGCCGCCGGGCTGCGCGGCCGTGATGCCGACGCCGGGTGCGGTGATCTCCGGCTTCACGGCGCCGTCACCGACGCGGGGCCCGCGGCTGGAGAAGAGAGCCATCGCGTCCGACCCGTCGACCGCGCCGACGGCGAGTGCCGCGTCCGCGCTGGCCGGCGAGCCGACGGTGCCCGGCCGGTACGCGTTGCCGGCCGCCGCCACCACCAGCACCCCGTGCTCGGCCGACAGCGTGTTGACGGCCGCCTCCACCGGGTCGACGCCGGGCCGGTCCTCGGCGCCGAGGCTGAGGTTCAGCACGTCGGCGCCCTGTTCGACCGCCCACGTCATCCCGGCGATGATCGAGGATTCAGTGGCGAAGCCGTCGTCGTCGAAGACCTTGGCGTCCAGGAGCTTCGCGCCCGGCGCGACCCCGGCGACCGTCGCCCCGACGTGCGTGCCGTGCCCAGCGCGGTCCACGTTGTCGGGGGACTCGCCGAAGTTGCGCTCCGCCCGTTCCCGGCCGGCGAGGTCGGGGTGGGTCTGGTCGACGCCCGAGTCGACCACACCGACCGTGACACCCTCGCCCGTGTACCCGGCCGCCCACGCGGCGGGCGCGCCGATCCGTGGCACGCTCTCGTCGAGCAGTGCCTTCCGTTTGCCGTCCAGCCACACCTTGCCGCCGCTCGTGGCGAGGGCGGGCCAGCGTGAGCCGTCCCTGGCGGCGGCGAGCGTCCGGTTGCCGGGAAGGATCAGCGGCAGGGTCGCCCGGTGGTCGTCGTAGCCGAATTCCCGCAGCAGCGTGATGTCGAACAGCCGGGCGTCGAGCCGGTCGGCCGTGAGCAGCGGCACCGCGTCGTGCGGCACCACGTGCTCGTGGTCGCCGCTCGAGTAGCGGGTGATCGGGATGTGTTCGCGGCCGGGCGCCGGTTCGACGGTCATGACCCGGCCGTCCGGGCGGAGCAGTACCCGGTCGCCCGTGACGAGCGTGACCGACCCGCCGGGTGCCGGTGCGGCGGTCGCGGACGGTGGGACAGCGATCAGTGTGGTCGTCGCCAGGGCAGCGACGAGCAACGCGCGAATACGCACGGAATCCTCCCCAGTAGTGGTGAATCAGTCGTGTCTGGCGATCAGGGCACGCAGCGCGGCGATCTCGTCCGCGAGTGCCTGCCGGCCGGCGCGGGTGATGCTCACCCAGGTCTTCGGCCGTTTCCCGTCGTAGCCCTTCTCCATGTCCAGCAGCCCGGCGTCGACCAGCACGGTCAGGTGGCGGGACAGGTTGCCTCCGGTCAGTTCGAGGGAGTCCTTGAGATAGCCGAACTCGACCCGCTTGGACTCGGCCGCGATGGTCAGGATCCCGAGTCGGTGCTTCTGGTGGACGACGTCGTTGAGCCCGTTGGTGGGGTGGTCGCTCACTGCCGTCCCCCACGCCGGGAGAGGGCGGCGACCGCACCGCCGGCCAGCAGCACCAGGCCCGGCACCAGCAGGTACTGCAGCGCCAGGAGCCGCCCGCCCGAGACGTACCAGCCCAGGTCGTAGTAGAGGTTCTCGACGCTGTACAGGTTCACCACCAGCGAGACGCCCGCGAACAGCAGCCCGACCACGCCCAGCAGGACGCTGCGCTCCGACCACGCCAGCGCCAGCAGCGCGACGGCGATGACCAGCAGCGCCGAGAACCCGTAGATCATGTATACGGCCAGCGCGGCGAAGGCGAGAGCGGCGAACAACCCGCTGGTGACCGCCGTGGCGGTCCGCGCCCACTCGGTCCGCCTCGGCCTGCTGCCCCAGGCCAGCACGACCGCCGCGACCGCCGCGCTCCCGAACATCAGCGGGAGGTTGACGTCCGGCGACGAGTAGAGGCCGTTGCGGGTCAGCTCATGGCTGACGATCTCCAGCACGGTCGAGAAGAACAGGAAACCGATCAGCGCGGTACCCGTGCCGACCACCAGCAGCCGGGTGTCACCCTCGACGCCGAGCCGTCGCGCGCGGCGCCGGTACCACCAGTGGGTGGCCGCGAGGCCGCCGATGATCGTCAGCACCCAGTACCAGCCGATCAGCTCGGGATAGACGAACAGGTCGAAGAAGAATCTCGGGACGAACTGGGGGAACGGGCCTCGTTCGGCGGCGACCGCCATCAGCTGGAACTCGCCCTCCACCACCGGAATCGGCTCGGTCACGTAGGTGAGCGGCGCCAGCAGGATCAGCGCGCCGAACAGGAACAGCGGGAACGCGTAGCCGCGCCGGTCCGCCCTTGTCCTGCGGCGCAGTGCGTCCAGGTCGCCGAGAAGTTCGTTCGCGTTCATCCGGTCTTCCTCCGGGTCAGCGCGGCAACGGCCCCCGCGATCAGCAGGATCGCGGCCGGCACCAGAAGCACCTGCAGGACCTCGAGCTGCCGGTTGGTCGCGCCGAAGCCAAGGTGGTAAAGCACCGCCCTCGCGTCGATGTACGTGGAGAACAAGGACCAGTGCAACGTTGCCGGGACGGCGGTCAGCGTGAACAGCACCCCCGTCACCCCGAGCAGGACGCTTCGTTCCAGCCAGGCCAGCACGAGCAGCCCGGCGGCGATCACGTACAGCGCGGAGAAGCCGCGGTTCGCGTAGACGCCGATCGCGGCGAACGCCGTGGCCGCGAACACCGCCGCGACGAACACGGCAACGGTGTGTTGCGCCGGCGTCCGGTCCCGCCGAGTACCCCAGAACGTCACGATCGCGGCCGCGGCGGCCGCGCCGAGGATGAGCGGCAGGTTCACCGTCCAGGCGCCGTACAACGCGAGGGAGTGGTCCTGGAGCAGATAGGAGCCGAGGATGAAGCCGGCGAAGGCAGCACCCGCCGCGACCAGGAAGGCCCTGGTGCTGGTCTCCACGCCCGCCCGTTCCGCTCGCCGCCGGTACCACCAGGCGGTGGCCAGCGAGCCGAGCACGAGCGTGGCCAGCCAGTACCAGGCCACGAGAGTGGGCGAGACCGGATCCGGGCCGGCGGTCGTGCGGAAGACCCGGACGAGGAAGTTGCTCCCGTTCTGCCGTGGGTCATAGTCGTCGAACTCGTAGTACACCTGATCGGTCGCGTACAGCAGCGGCGCCAGCAGGAGCAGCCCGCCGAACAGGAACAGCGGGAACGCGTAGCCGTGCCGGTCGGCCCTGGTCCGGTGGCGCAGGGCCGTGAGATCGGACAGCAAAGCCGCCGCGTCCGGCTCGCCATCCCGACCCCCAGCCGGGACGGCCTGTAATCCGTTCATGATCCCCCCAAACTTGATTGCTATGCACATAGGTTTGCATTGCAAACCTGATCGCGTCAAGAGTCACACGGGTAGCGGGAGTGAAACGGTCGTTTCATGACTGGAGTTCTCGGCAGGGAAGGGCTCGGCACGCGGGTGGTTTGCAACAAAAGTAACACTCAGGCGTTATTTGCGTTGTTGGTTGACGTAAACTATGTTGCGTGAAGCAGGGTGAGGCTCTGAGGTTGGTCAGCGACTACGCCGCTGACCAGTGGGGCATGGTCACGGCCGCCCAGGCCAAGGCGCTCGACGTGGACGGTGTCACGCTGCGCCGCCTCGTCGACTCGGGACTGCTCGCCCACGTGTCCCGCGGCGTCTACGGCATCCCCCCCGCGATGTCGACCGATCACCTGGCTGAGCGCGTCGCCTGGCTCCGGCTGGCGCCTGAGCGGCCGGGATGGGAACGGGAGCCGCTCGATCCCAACGGCGGTGTCCTCTCCCACCGCTCGGCGGCGGCATTGCACGACCTCGGCGACTTGATCACGGACGCCGTCGAGATCATCGTCCCGCGCCGGCGCGGGACCCGCGAACCGGATGTGCACCTGCGCGTCGCCCAGTTGGCCGAGGGCGACGTCACCCGCGTCGACGGGCTCCCTGTCACCACGGTCACCCGCACGATCACCGACCTGGCAGCCGCCCGCACCGACGGCGGCCACCTCGGCGACGTCATCGCCACCGCACATCAGCGACGCCTGGTCGACATCAACGTCCTGGCGGCCCACCTCGCGCCCTACGCCTTCTCCTACGGCATCCGTGACCGCCACTCGCAACGCGGCACCCAGTTCGTCACGCAGCTGCTGCGGGAGGTCGGCTACGAACCTGACCACCGGTCCGAGATCAGCGATCAAGAGGCGCTTCGTGTCGCTCGTCAACTGTCCCGCTTGGCCGCTCCCCAACTGGCGGGCATCTCGGAGGCGATCAGGTCCGTAAACGCGGTAGAACCACGACTGCTCCAGGAGGCCACGGAGCCGATCATGGCGATGATCCGCAACAGCATGGGCGTACAGCAAGTCATCGACCAGATGAGTGAACAGGTCAGGAACGCGCTGGCCCCGATCGCCCTGTCGGAGGAAGTGCGCCAGTCGCTGCGGCAAGCCGCAACGCTGATCGCGGCACAGGTCGCCGCGACGCAGCCGCCCCTGAGCATCACCTCCGGTCAAGGCAACGCGAGCAACGCCGACGACGATCAGGCCGCCGACGACGATCAGGGCGGCGAGGATCGGGAGATCGACGCCGGAACCACGGCGGCCTCGTGAAGTACCGGACACCGCAGGCGCTACGCCAAGCTCTGGCAAGTCATGCCCAACGTGCTGCCCGAGGGACAGAAGCGAACTCCCAGGAGTTGATCCTGCGCTTCTATCTCGGCCGGCTCCTGGCCAGAGTGTTTCACCGGAGCCCGACCGGCTGGTTGCTCAAAGGGGGCCAGGCGCTGCCGGTGCGCTATCCGGACGCCCGGCATTCTCGTGACATCGACCTCTGCGGGAGAATCATCACCAACCTGGACGAAGCCGTCGCCGACCTCATCGAGGCCGCCGCGCTCGACCTCGACGATCACCTCCGGTTCATCCCGGACTCCCGCAACGACCGTGTGGAGGGCAGGGGCACTACTCGCCTGAAGTTCAAGGTGCACCTGGGCGGGCGGGAGATTCCCAACTCGGTCAGCGTGGACGTCGTCGTTGGCCGCGCGCCGCTGGGCAAGCCGACCCACATGCAACTCGAGTCAGCCGTGCCGCTGGGAGTGGCCCGCCGGGTACCCGATGGTGGCCCTGTATCCCGTGACGGATCACGTAGCGGACAAAGTCTGCGCCATGTACGAGAGGCACGGGCCCGACCAGCCCGCGTCGACCCGCTACCGCGACCTGGTCGACCTCATCCTCCTCGCTCTCCGCGAGCCACTGCCCGGCCACGAACTGCACCTCACGCTCGGCACCGAGGTTGGCCGCCGAACCGCACTCGGCACCGTGCTCGAACTCCCCTCCACGTTCACCATCCCCGGACCGGCCTGGCCGGACGGCTACAAGAGCGAGGCCGCCAAGGTTGTCGGGCTCTAGGTGCGGACGCCAGTTGAGTGAGCTCGAGCAGGTCCGCGCCGACTCCGACCGCCGCCAGCACGGGTTCGGCCGGGTGCTCATCGCGTCAAGAGTCGGGGGTCTGCCGGATGATGTCGTCGGGCGTCAGCTGCTCGCGGCGGGTCGACAGCGCCCAGCGGTGGCCGAACGGATCGACCACCACGCCGTACCGCTCGCCGAAGAACATCTCCTGGACCGGGATCTCCGCGGTCGCGCCGGCGAAGACCGCGCGGCGGGCCAGGTCGTCGACGTCGTCGGTCTCCAGAAGGAGTAGCACAGGGCTGCCGCCGATCGACAGCGGCGACAGCGCGTTCAGTCGCTCGACTTCCTCGCTCACCAGCAGCCGCGCGTCGCCGACCGCGAGCTCGATGAACAGGATGGTGCCGTCGGGCAGGACGTTGCGGAACAGTTCGACCGCGCCGAACGCCTTGCGGTAGAAGGCGATCGCGTCGGTCACGCCGCGCACGAACAGGTGTGGGGTGAGCGCGTGCGCCCGGCTGGGGCTCATGCCGTGCGGCGTTCCTCGAACAGGCCGGCCTCCGTGGCCACCGAGACGAGCCGCGCGAGCAGCTCGGTCTCCCGGGTCGCGGCCGTGCGGCCGAGCGCGGTCAGCCGGTAGTAGCGGCGCCGCGCGTCGTGCGGCTCGTCGTCGCTGCCCGCCACCTCCTCCACCAGGCGGTCGGCCACCAGTCGGGCGATCGTGCGGTACAGCGTGCCCGGTCCGAGCTGGACGGAGCCGTCCGTGACCTCGTCGATGAAGCGCATGACCGCGTAGCCGTGCGCCGAGCCGGCGGCCAGCGCGAGCAGCACCTGGTAGCCGGCCGGGGTGAGCGGCGGCGGGTTGCCCTCTGTCATGTCCACACTCTACAGTCCAGTCTCGATATATCCGATGTGGTTATAACTGGAGGGTCTGTCATGATCAGCGGGGTCAACCAGGTGGTGCTCTACGTGGAGGACCAGGAGCAGGCGAAGCGGTTCTGGACCGAGAAGATGGGC
This sequence comes from uncultured Actinomycetota bacterium, assembly GCA_963826035.1. GTDB lineage: Bacteria > Actinomycetota > Actinomycetes > Mycobacteriales > Pseudonocardiaceae > Actinophytocola. The sequence continues at coordinate 58,287 of CAWGVZ010000018.1, forward strand.
TTCGAACTGGTCCAGGACGACGCTTACGGCGACGAGCGGTGGATGGCCGTGCGGACCCCGGACGGCGCCACCCGCCTGGTACTGAGCAAGCGCGAGCCGGGCGTCACGGTCGGCCAGGTCCGGGACGGCATCCCGCACTCGAACGTGTTCTTCTACACCGACGACGTGGCGGCCACCCACCGCGAACTGGTGGCGAAGGGCGTCACGTTCCCCGAGCCGCCGAGCAAGCAGTTCTTCGGCTGGTGGTCCATGTTCTCCGACCAGGACGGCACGCGCTACGCACTGGGCCAACGGTGGGGCAACGACGCATAACCTGCTTGTATGAGAAGCGACTTCCTGACGGCGGCGCGCTCGGCGGCCGACCTGGTGCGTGACTCTCGGGTCGCGGCCGCGTGGACCCGGCCGAGTGCGCTGCCGGAGTTCAGTGTCGGTGGGCTCGCCGCGCACCTGGCGTTTCAGGTGCTGGCGCTGCCGGACGTACTCGCCGCTCCCGTGCCCACCGAGCCGGTGGTGCCCGTGCTCGGCCACTACGAGAGGGTCGCGTGGGTGGACGCGGGCCTGGACGACGAGGTCAACGTGCGCATCCGGGAGACCGGCGAGACCTCGGCCGTGCAGGGCCCGGCGGCGTTGGTGGCCCAACTGGACACCGTGGTCGAGGAGCTGGCCGGGGTGCTGCCGGGGGTGGACAACCGCCCGGTGCGCCTGGCGTTCTGGGGCGACTGGTCGCTGCTGCTCGACGACTTGCTGGTGACCCGCATGATGGAGATCGCCGTGCACTCGGACGACCTGGCGGTGAGCGTCGACCTGCCGACCCCGGCCCTGCCCCAGGAAGTGCTGGACCCGGTCCTCGACCTGCTGGTCCGGCTGTCGGCCCGCCGCCACGGCCCGACGACCGTCCTGCGCGCCCTGTCCCGCGCGGAACGTGCCCCGACCAACATCACCGCCTTCTAGTCCCACGATGACCACTCCGGTCGCGCATGATGACCACTCCGGTCGGCCATGATGACCACTCGCGCGGGCGGTTCCGCCGCGAACGGTCGTCTCGGCCGACCCGAACGGTCATCGTGACGTACGGGAATGGTCATCATGCGCGACGGGAGTGGTCATCATGGGGTGTTGGCTATCCAGTCGGCTACGGGTAGGTCGCGGTTGACGCACTCGTCCGACAGGCGCAGCGTCCAGCGCAGCGCCTGCACCAGCAATGTGGCCATCTCGTCGGGGGCGGCGTTGGCCAGCGCGATCTCGATGTGCGTCTTCGCCGCCTCCGTGTCCCCGTGCACCTCGGCCAGCAGCGTGCGCACGGCCGTCCGCACCGGGGGGTCGGCGTCGTCGATCGACACTTCCTGGCCGTCGTTGTCGACCACCTGCATCTTCACGGGCGCCGTGCCGCCCGACCCGAGCGTGGCGACCATGGCGCTGCACTCGTGGAACAGCAGCAGCATGACCTCCCGCGCCAGCGCCCGGTCCACGCCGGCCACCACGGCGCCGTCGTCCTGACCCGTGCGCATGGCCGCCAGCGCCTGGCGCACCGTGTCGACGACGGGCTGGTTCTCGGGATCGGGTCGCGGCTCCACGGCCTTATCTTCCATGAGGAACGCGCTCAGTGGGTCGCGACGAGTTCTGCCAGCGCGAACATCCCGCCCTGCGCGGTGGCCACACCGGCCACGGTCCAGTACTCGGCTTCCGGCTCGTCGGCCACGCCGAGGACCGAGCAGGTCGCGCCGGCCGCCACGATCGCCGGCACCAGCTGAGCGGTTTCCTTGCGCAGCAACGGGCTCGCCGTCTCATGACCGGCCGCGCCGACGCCGTCATCGGCCAGCGTCACCGACCGCACGCCGGTTTCGGCCACCAGGACCAACTCTCGCGGACCGCCGTTGAAGCCGCACAGTCCCGTGCTCACCCCGATATCCGTGAGCACCTCCAGGTTGTCGCGCGCGTCGCCGAAATCTTCGAGCACGGCTCGAGTGTCCAGCGAGATCTCGAAGTGGGCGGGCACGGCGTCGGATTCCTCGAGCGCTCGGGTCACCGCACGCACCAGGTCCGCGTCGCCCGACTGGTTCCTCGTCAGCTGCAACCGCAGTACCGAATGGGTGACGTCGAACAGCGGCCGCAGTCTCGGCAGCTCCAGCGCGGCCACCCGCAGGATCGACGGTCCGAGGTGGACGGACAGGCCCGTGCGTTCGGCGAGCCACAGACACGTCGCGTGGTCGGCCTCCGGCCACGACAACACGATCCGCGCGGCCACCGGGGTCCGGTCGGACAACCGGACCACCGGCTCGAACCCGACGCCCAGCGTGCCGTCCTCCCACGCGGCCGGCAGTTCGCTGGCGTAGCGGTCGAGCTGGGCGCCGCGGGTATCGTCCCCGTCGTGATAGCCGGACCACTGCCGCCGGCCGGTGGCCTTCGCCTTGCGCAGCGCGAAGTCCGCCGCGCGGAACAGCTCGACGGCCGGCAGGTCGCTCGCGCGCCTGCGGATCGCTCCGATGCTCGCGCCGACCGCGACGCCGTGGTCGCCGACGTACTCGGGCTCGCTCAGCTCCTGGTTTATCCGGCTGGTCAGCTCGCCGATGTCCGGCGGCGTCGGTGAGTCGACCACCAGCACGGCGAACTCGTCCCCGCCGATCCGCGCCACCAGCGCGTTCTCGCCGGCCACCGCCAGCTCCAGGCGCCGCGCGACAGCACGCAGCAGCTGGTCACCGACCGTGTGGCCGAGGCTGTTGTTGAGCACGGCGAACCCGTCGAGGTTGAGGCAGCACAACGTGACGGTCGCGCCCGGCGGCGCACTCTCGAGCGCGGTCTCCAGCTTCGAGTGGAAGCACTGGCGGTTGGGCAGCCCGGTCAATGCGTCGTAGAGCAGCTGGTGGCCGAGCCGGTCCTGCAGCAGCTGCAGCTCGGTGACGTCCTGCACCATGGTGACGAAGTAGGTGGGCTCGCCGTCACTGTCCCGCAACAGCGACACGGCCAGCAGCACCCACGCGGCCTCGCCGTTCCCCCGCCGTACCTTGCGCTGCTCACTGAACCGGGGCAGCGTGCCGTCGAGGATCCGCCGGTAGCCGGCCATCACCGCACCCGCGTCGTCGTCGTGCAGCAGATCGGCCAGGCGGTGGCCCACGATCCGGTCGGGCACCCGGCCGAGGATCAGCCCGAGCGACGGGTTGGCCTCGACGCACAGGCCGTCGAGGTCGGTGATCGCGATGCCGATGGCCGAGGACGCGAACACCTCCTGGAACCGCTGCTCGATGGCGTGCAGGTTCGTCTCGGCGCGCCGGACGGCGTTGGACAGCGCCTGGTTGAGCGTCTCCTGCTGGTCCTGCGTGTGCCGGCGCAGGCTGGCGGCGAAGCCGGTGGACAACGCGCCGAGCAGGGCCAGCGTGCGGCGGGCGAGCTCGGTGTCCGGCGTGGTGCCGACGCCGCTGAGCAGACCGTCGGAGAGCACCTCGAGCGTGCGGCTGAGCGCGTCCGGATTGGAGAAGCCCTCGGTCACCAGGCGGTCGCCGACGCGCATGCCCGGGGTCAGCGAGAACTCCGGCGCCATCAGCGATTCGACCAGCTCGTCGACGAACCCGAGCAGCATCGCCTCGATGGCTTCCGGCGGCTTCGGGATGTAGACCACCGAGGACGCGGACAGGGACCATTGCCTCGCCAGCTCTTCGCGCCGGTGTACCGGCGGAGAGCTGACGGGTTGCTCCGACTTCTCCAGTTCGTCCATCAGTCCGTGACCGTATTGGTGTTCGCAGCGAGGCTCATCGTCCAGCCGGAGACGTACTTACGCCAGCCGGTTGGTCCGATTACCCCTTCCGGGCTACCCCCGCGTAGAGCGCGTCCTCCTCCGGGTTGGCCGTCCGATCGTCGTCCTGCTCGGGCCGCCAGGTCGACGTGGTCACCAGCCCCGGCTCGACCAGCTCGAAGTCGCCGAAGAACTCCAGCACCTCGGCCCTGGTCCGCGCCTTGATGTTGTTCTGCGACCTCTTCATCAGCTCGGTCACCTCGTCGCGTTTGATCACGGCGAAATCGGAGGTGAGGTGCGTCAACGCGAGGTAGCTTCCCGGTGCCAGCACGTCACGGTAAGTGGCGTAGACATTCACCGGATCGTGCTCGTCGAGGATGTAGTGGCCGATGGTGATGGCCAGGAGCCCGATCGGCTGGGAGAAGTCGAGCAGCCGCTGCGTCGCCGGGTCGCCGAGCACGAGGCCGGGTTTGGTGATGTCGGCGTGGACCATGGCGGCGTTGTCATTTCCCTCGAGCAGTATGTGGCTGTGCTCGACCGCCACGTGTTCGTTGTCCACGTAGACGATCCGCGCGTGGGGGTCGTCCGTCTGGGCGATTTCGTGCACGTTGCCCACCGTGGGGATCCCGGAGCCGAGGTCGAGGAACTGCCGGACCCCGTTCTCGATCATGTGCAGCACGGCCCTGCGCAGGAAGGCCCGGTTCATGAGCGCGATCCGCCGGGCCTGGGGCTGGATCTTGAGTGCCTGCTCGGAGAACTCGCGGTCGACCTCGAAGTTGTGGTTGCCGCCGAGCAGGTAGTCATACATCCGCGCCGCGCTGGGCTTTTCCAGGTCGATCGAACTAGGCACCCAGTTCGTCCGCTGTGACACCTCGCACCTCTCAGTTCTTGCGGGCGACGCCGGCGTGGACCGCGTCCTCACCTGGATCGCGCGTCACGTCCTCCTCGCGTGCCGGCCGCCACTGCGAACTCGTGACGATGCCCGGCTCGACCAGTTCGAAGTCGCCGAACAGCTCCGCCACCTCGGCCTTCGTGCGCGGCGTGACGTTGTTCTGCGACTTCTTCATGAGGTCGGCGAGCTCGTCGGCATCGGTCTCCGCGAAGTCGTCGGTGAGGTGGGTGATGGCGAGGTAGCTGCCGGGTGCGAGCACGTCGCGGTAGGCATCGAACACGCCGACCGCGTCGTCGAGGATGTAATGGCCGATGGTGATGGCCAGCAGTCCGATCGGCCGGGAGAAGTCGAGCAGCTGCCGCGTCGCCGGGTCGCCGAGCACGAGGCCGGGTTTGGTGATGTCGGCGTGGACCATGGCGGCGTTCTCGTTGCCCTCGAGCAGAAGCTGGCTGTGCTCGACGGCCACGTGCTCGTTGTCCACGTAGACCACCCGAGAGGCCGGATCGACCGCGTGGGCGATCTCGTGGACGTTGCCGACGGTCGGGATCCCGGAGCCGAGATCGAGGAACTGGCGGATCCCGTTGTCCATCATGTGCAGCACGGCCCGGCGCAGGAAGGCCCGGTTCATGAGCGCGGCGCGCCGGACATGCGGTTGGACGGCCAGCATCTGTTCGGCGAGCTGCCGGTCGACCCCGAAGTTGTGGTTGCCGCCGATGACGTAGTCGTACACCCGTGCGCCGCTTGCCTTTTCGAGGTCGACCGAGGTCGGAATCCAGTTGGTCTGCTGTGCCACGCCTATACCCCAGCTTCGTCAGTTCTTGCGTGCGACGCCCGCGTAGAGGCCGTCGTCCTCCGGGTTGTCGTCCGGGTCGGCCGCGCGCTCCGGGCGCCACTGCGACGTGGTCACCAGGCCCGGCTCGACCAGCTCGAAGTCGCCGAAGAAGGCGCGCACCTGCGCGCCGGTCCTCGGCAGGATGGTGTTCTGCGACTTCTTCATGATCTCGGCGATGCCGGCGCCGTCGACCGACTGGAAGTCGTCGGTGAGGTGCGTGATGGCGAGGTGGCTGCCGGACGGCAGCGCCTCGCGGTAGGCGGCGAACACCCCGTTCGGGTCCTGGTCGTCGAGGATGTAGTGACCGATGGTGACCGCCAGCAGCCCGATGGGTTTGTCCCAGTCGAGCAGCCGTTGAGTGGCCGGGGCGCCGAGGACGTCGGCCGGGCGGGTGATGTCGGCGTGCACCATGGCCGCGTTCTCGTTGCTCTCGAGCAGAAGCTGGCTGTGTGCGACCGCCACGTGCTCGTAGTCGACGTAGACGACGCGCGCGTCGGGATCGACTCCCTGAGCGATCTCGTGGACGTTGCCGACCGTGGGGATGCCGGAGCCGAGATCGAGGAACTGGCGGATGCCCTGCTCGACCATGAACACCACCGCGCGGCGCATGAAGGCGCGGTTCATGAGCGCCAGGCGCTTGCCGTTGGGAAAGAGCACGCGACCCTTCTCCGTGAACTCCCGGTCCACCGCGAAGTTGTGACTCCCACCGAGCAGGTAGTCGTAAATCCGTGCCCCGCTTGGTTTTTCCAGGTCAACCGAGGTAGGAACCCAGTTGGATTGCTGACCCACGCCTCACACCTCATGCTCGTTCGGATCCGTGATCGAAACATTACTCAAACGTGTGCGGGCCGTGGTTGCGCGGTCACTCGAATGGCGCAACGCCGGACCGGTCAGATGGCGGCCGGCAGATCCGTCGACGAGCCGTCACCGGTGCTCGTTCCGGTTGCCTGCGCGGAGGCCCTGACCAGGGCACCGTGGGCCATCTCCCGCAGCATGGTGGCCATCCCGGCGCGACCGAGGTGGCGGCTGTGGGGCGTGGAGTTTATGAGACCGAACACGGCGTGCGCGGCTGCCCGGGCGTGGGGCTCGTCCAGGTTCGGCAGCGTCTGGCGGATGGCCTGCACCCACACCTCGACGTAGCGGCGCTGGAGTGCGCGTACCCGCCTGCGGTCGGGCTCGGTCAGGTTGCCCAGGTTGCGTTCCTGCACGGTGATCAGCGCCGGGTTGTCCAGGGCGAAGTCGACGTGGAAGGTCACGAGCTCGCCGAGCAGGTCGGCCGGTGTGTCGGTGCGCTCCACCCGCTCCTGCCCGGCGGCCAGCAGCAGCTCGCTGATCGAGGTCAGCATCTCGCCCAGCATGGCGTCCTTGCTGCGGAAATGCCGGTACAGCGCCGGTCCGGACACGCCGACGGCCGACCCGATCTCGTCGATTCCCACGCCGTGGAAGCCGTGCCGGGCGAAGAGTTCGGCAGCGGCGGCGAGGATCTGCTCGCGGCGGGTCGGACCGGTGGGCACCGCGACATCCTAGCCGGGTGTTAGCGGTCGCTAACAGTGGCCAAATGGCAACCGTGAACCACTAACGAAGCGATTCCGTGTTTGGTTACTTACTGGTAATGATGATTGACGTCGGGAATCCCTCCATCGGAGGTTAAAAATGCGTCTCGCTCGTGCCAGTTCCTTCCTCCTCCTGTTATCCGTCGCGGTGGTCGGTCTCGCCACCCCCGCGACGGCCGATCCTGTTGCCGCTGCTGGAAAGTACGTCGCACTCGGTGACTCCTACGCCTCGGGCACCGGGGCCGGCAGCTACGGCGACAGCGGTAGCTGCAAGCGCAGCGCCAATGCCTACGCACAGTTGTGGGCCAACGCCAACGCACCGTCGGCGTTCTCGTTCGTGGCCTGTTCCGGGGCCAGGACCGGGGACGTTCTCGCCAACCAGATCGGTGCGGTCACGGCCGACACCGAACTGGTCACCATCAACATCGGCGGCAACGACGCCGGCTTCGCCGACGTCATGACCGACTGCAACCTCGGCTCGGACGACAGCTGCGTGAGCCGCAACCAGGAGGCGCAGGACTACGCCAGGAACACGCTGCCCGGCCTGCTGGACGGCGTGTACACCGAGATCCGCGACCGGGCGCCGAACGCGCGGGTGGTGGTGCTCGGCTACCCGCACATCTACGTGCTGAACGGTGACTGCTCGGTCGGGCTGAGCGAGACCAAGCGGGCGGCCATCAACCAGTCTTCGGACGTGTTGGCCGAGGTCATCTCGGCCAGGGCCGGCTCGTTCGGCTTCACGTTCGTCGACGGGCGGTCGGCGTTCGCCGGCCACGAGATCTGCGCGGCCGGCGCCGTCTGGCTGAACAGCATCACCTGGCCGATCGACGAGTCGTACCACCCGAACGCGACCGGTCAGCGCGACGGCTACTACGCGGCGCTCGCCGGCTCCGTTTGACCTGGTCACGGCCGCTGGTGCCTCGAATGGGCCATTGAGGACGTCGAGCGTCTCGAACGGCCCATTCGGGGCATGGCCACCGTCCCCTGCGGTGGCGGGGTTCGGCGAATTGTCGGACCCCGCCATTGCTCTGTGCGCGCAAGGGGGCTCTGCCGGTGGACTCCGTCATGTCAGTCATCGTTGGAGAACCTGGGTCGACTTACCGACCCGTCGGGTGGACGACGAGGTTAGCGAGCGCTAACATTGACCCAAGTTAACGATGACTAACTAGTGTGAGCGGAGCGAGATGGACGCGCCCGTCCTGCGGAGCGAGGCAGACCCGAGCGATCCGGCGTTCCAGCGCTACGCCAAGGAGCACGCGGCGCTCGCCGACGACCTGCGCGCCAGGTCCGCGGCCGCCCGGCTCGGCGGCGGCGAACGCGCCAGGCAGCGCCACACCGACCGCGGCAAGCTGCTGCCCCGCGACCGGGTGGAGTCGCTGGTCGACCCCGGCTCGCCGTTCCTCGAGCTGTCGCCGCTGGCCGCCACCGGCATGTACGACGACGAGGCGCCGGCCGCCGGCATCATCACGGGCGTCGGGCGGGTGTCCGGCCGCGAGTGCGTGATCGTCGCGAACGACGCCACGGTCAAGGGTGGCACCTACTACCCGATGACCGTGAAGAAGCACCTGCGCGCGCAGGAAGTGGCGCTGCACAACAGCCTTCCGTGCGTCTACCTGGTCGACTCGGGCGGCGCGTTCCTGCCCCGCCAGGACGAGGTGTTCCCCGACCGCGAGCACTTCGGCCGCATCTTCTTCAACCAGGCCACCATGTCCGCGCGCGGCATCCCGCAGCTGGCGGCCGTCCTCGGTTCCTGCACGGCCGGCGGCGCGTACGTGCCGGCCATGAGCGACGAGGCCGTGATCGTCCGCAACCAGGGCACCATCTTCCTCGGCGGCCCGCCGCTGGTGAAGGCGGCGACGGGCGAGGTGGTGACGGCCGAGGACCTCGGCGGCGGCGACGTGCACGCCCGGCAGTCGGGCGTCACCGACCACCTGGCCGAGGACGACGCACACGCGCTGCGGATCATCCGCTCGATCGTGTCGACCCTCGGCCCGCGTTCGCCCCGGGCGTGGGACGTCGAGCCGACCGAGGCGCCGGCCGTCGACCCGGCCGAGCTGTACGGCGTGGTGCCGACCGACTCCCGCACGCCCTACGACGTCCGCGAGGTGATCGCGCGCCTCGTCGACGGCAGCCGGTTCCGCGAGTTCAAACGCGAGTACGGGCCCACCCTGGTCACCGGGTTCGCCCGGCTGCACGGGCATCCGGTGGGGATCGTGGCGAACAACGGCGTGCTGTTCGGTGAGTCGGCCGTCAAGGGCGCGCACTTCATCGAGCTGTGCGACCAGCGGTCGATCCCGCTGGTGTTCCTGCAGAACATCACGGGGTTCATGGTCGGCCGTGACTACGAGGTCAGCGGCATCGCCAAGCACGGCGCCAAGATGGTCACGGCCGTGGCCTGCGCTCGGGTGCCGAAGTTCACGGTGATCATCGGCGGCTCGTTCGGCGCCGGCAACTACTCCATGTGCGGCCGGGCCTACTCGCCCAGGTTCCTGTGGATGTGGCCGAACGCGCGGATCTCCGTGATGGGCGGCGAGCAGGCGGCCTCCGTGCTGGCGACCGTCCGCCGCGACCAGTACGAGGCACGCGGCGAGGACTGGCCGCCCGCCGACGAAGAGGCGTTCAAGAACCCGATCCGGGAGCAGTACGAGGACCAGGGCAACCCGTACTACTCCACCGCCCGGCTGTGGGACGACGGCGTGATCGACCCGGCGGACACCCGGATGGTGCTCGGGCTGGCGCTCTCCGCCGCGGCGAACGCACCGCTGGAACCCGTCCGCTACGGCGTCTTCCGGATGTGAGGCCATGTTCAGCTCAGTACTGATCGCCAACCGCGGTGAGATCGCCGTCCGGATCTGCGACACCCTCAACCGGCTCGGCATCAACTCGGTGGCCGTGTTCACCGACGGCGACGCCTGGCACACGGCCGTCGCCGACGCCGCGGTGCGCGTCGACAGCTACTTGTCGATCCCGTCGATCATCGACGCGGCCAAGCGTTCCGGGGTGGACGCGGTCCACCCCGGCTACGGCTTCCTCGCCGAGAACGCGGCGTTCGCGCGGGCCTGCGCCGAGGCCGGGCTGGTGTTCGTCGGCCCGCCGCCCGAGGCGATCGAGGCGATGGGTGACAAGATCCGCGCCAAGCTGACGGTCGCCGCGGCCGGGGTCCCGGTCGTGCCGGGCCGCTCGGAGCCGGGCATGAGCGACGCGAACCTGGTGGCGGCGGCCGACGAGATCGGCTATCCGGTGCTGGTCAAGCCGTCCGCCGGTGGCGGCGGCAAGGGCATGCGCCTGGTCGACCAGCCGGCCGGCCTGCCCGCCGCGCTCGAGTCCGCCCGCCGCGAGGCCCGCGGCGCGTTCGGCGACGACACGCTGCTCGTCGAGCGGTTCGTCACCAACCCGAGGCACATCGAGATCCAGGTGATGGCCGACGGCTACGGCACGGTCCTGCACTTCGGCGAGCGCGAGTGCAGCCTCCAGCGGCGGCACCAGAAGATCATCGAGGAGGCGCCGTCGCCGCTGCTGTCGGAGGCCGAGCGCGAGCGCATGGGCGCGGCCGCCGTCGAGGCCGCCCGCGCGGTCGACTACCGGGGCGCCGGCACCGTCGAGTTCATCGTGTCGACCGACCGCCCCGACGAGTTCTTCTTCATGGAGATGAACACCCGGCTGCAGGTCGAGCACCCGGTGACCGAACTGGTCACGGGAATCGACCTGGTGGAACACCAGCTCCTGGTCGCCGCGGGGGAGCCGCTGCCGATAAACCAGTACGACGTGCAACTGCTGGGCCACGCGGTCGAGGCGCGCGTCTATGCCGAGGACCCGGCACACGGGTTCCTCCCCACGGGTGGCCGGGTACTCGGCCTGACCGAGCCGACGGGCCGCCACGTGCGCGTCGACTCCGCGCTGCGCAAGGGAATGGTCGTCGGATCGGACTACGATCCCATGCTGGCCAAGGTGATCGCCTGGGGCGAGGACCGGGAGTCCGCGCTGCGCAGGCTGTCCATCGCGCTCGGCGACATGGCTGTCCTGGGCGTCACCACCAACGTCGAGTTCCTGCGCGCGCTGCTCGCCGACCCGGACGTGGCCGCCGGCTGGCTCGACACGGGACTGGTGGAGCGCAAGCTCGACACGCTCGTGAGCGACGCCGTGCCGAGCGTCGTGTTCCTCGCCGCCGCGCTCGACATGCTGATCGACCTCCAGCCGCGCGGCGCCGTGCGCGACCCGTGGGACCTGGCGACCGGGTGGCGGCTCGGCGGCGCCGCACCGGTCCGGTTCCGGTTGGCCGTCGGTGGCCGGCAGGTGACGGTGGCCGTCACGGGCGCGCCGGGGAACGCGATTGTCGAGGTGGAGGGCGACGATCCGGTTCGGGCCTCGGCGCGGCGGCCCGGCCGGCGCGACGGGCGCCTGGAGGTGAACCTCCCCGACCAGGTGATCGAGTTCCGCCGCGCGCTCGACGGCGACACGTTGTGGCTGTCCACCGGCGGGAGCACGTGGCGCGTCGTCGAACACTCGATCCTCGAGGACGAGGCCGCGGCGGCCACGGCGGGCGGGCCGGTGACCAGCCCCATGCCGGGCACCGTGCTGGTGGTGAAGGCGACGGTCGGCGAGCGGGTGAGCGCCGGCGCGCCGCTGGTCGTGGTGGAGGCCATGAAGATGGAACACACGGTGACCGCACCGGTCGACGGTGTGCTCACCGAGCTACATGTCCGCGCGGGCCAACAGGTCGCGCTGAACCAACCCCTTGCCGTGGTGACCCCACCAGTGCCCCGCGCCGGAAATCCGGCACATGATTCGCCGGCCCAGCGAGTACCGGGCCGGCGAGACGGCGTTGCCGAACTCTTACACCCGGACTCGTTGGCGGAGCGCCAAGTCGAGGACAACCCGGTACGAGAGACGGATCGGCGCCTTGCCAGCAGAGACCTGGATCCACCGACTCACGCACCGCATTTCCGGCGCGGGGCACAAGAGGAGCAGTGATGATCGACTTCAGGCTGAGCGAAGAGCACGACGCGCTCCGCAAGACGGTGGCGGAGTTCGCCCATGAGGAGATCGCCCCTGTCATCGGCGACTTCTATATGAGGGAACAGTTTCCGTACAAGATCGTCGCGAAGATGGGCCGGATGGGCCTGTTCGGGCTGCCCTTCGCCGAGGAGTACGGCGGCATGGGCGGCGACTTCCTCGCCGTGTGCGTCGCGCTGGAGGAACTGGCGCGGGTCGACTCGTCGGTGGCCGTCACACTGGAGGCCGGCGTCTCCCTCGGCGCCATGCCGATCTACCGCTTCGGGACCGAGGCGCAGAAGCGGGAGTGGTTACCCCGCCTGTGCACGGGCGAGATGCTCGGCGGGTTCGGGCTGACCGAACCGGGCGGCGGCACCGACGCGGGCGCCACGATCACCACGGCGCGCGAGGACGGCGACCACTGGGTGATCAACGGCTCGAAGGCGTTCATCACCAACTCCGGCACCGACATCACCGGGCTGGTCACGGTCACGGCAGTCACCGGCGGCACCAACGGCCGCAAGGAGATCTCGGCGTTCATCGTACCGTCCGGCACGCCCGGGTTCACGGTGGAGCCGAAGTACTCGAAGGTCGGCTGGAACGCCTCGGACACCCACGGCCTGTCGTTCGACGACTGCCGCGTGCCGCGGGCCAACCTGCTGGGCGAGCGCGGCCGCGGCTATGCCCAGTTCCTGTCCATTTTGGACGAAGGCCGGATCGCGATCGCCGCGCTGTCGGTCGGTCTGGCGCAGGGCTGCGTCGACGAGTGCGTGCGGTACGTGCACGAACGGGAGGCCTTCGGTCATCAGATCGGGTCGTACCAAGCGATCCAGTTCAAGATCGCCGATATGGAGGTGCGGGCGCACACGGCGCGGTTGGCCTACTACGCGGCCGCCGCCAAGATGATGCGCGCCGAGCCGTTCAAGAAGGAGGCGGCCATGGCGAAGCTCGTGGCCTCCAACGCGGCCATGGACAACGCGCGTGAGGCCACGCAGATCTTTGGTGGCTACGGCTTCATGAACGAGTACCCGGTGGCGCGCTTCTACCGCGACGCCAAGATCCTGGAGATCGGGGAGGGTACGAGCGAGGTGCAGCGCATGCTCATCGCGCGGGAGTTGGGCCTGGGATAGACCTCCGCTAGACCCAGAAAGGGCCCCGGCGGTGGCGGCCGCCGAGGCCAGTCGCCCACCCTCTCCATAGGAAAGGGTTTGCGATGGCAATGCTAGACGAGTTCAGTCGTCTAACCAAGGCCGTTCACCTCTTCGCGGTCTCGGAAATGTCGGTGCCCTGTGCTTAAGATGACGTTCCTTCGCCCTGCTGACCCGGAGGCCCCGATGCGGCTGTCACGCCGGTTGTCCCTGCTCATGGTGGCTGTGGTGCCGCTGGCGGCGGTGCTCGTCACCGCACCCGCGAGCGCCGAGCGCGGCCGCGACCTACCGACGCCGCCGTCGTGGCTGAAGGTGGAGAACGGGGCCAGCCAGCCGCAGTTCGCACTCGCCGACGCCGTCGAAGAGACGCTGTTCGTCCAGACCACGGTCGACAGCGACATGGACGGCAAGCGCGACCGGGTGCGGGTGCGGCTGTCCCGGCCGGGGGAGACCGAGACGCAGGGCATCAAGGTGCCGGTGATCTTCGAGCACAGCCCCTACCGGTACAACACGGCAAACTGGCCCAACCACAACGTGGACTTCAACGTCCTGCCGCAGGAGGGCATCCAGCCGCACTCGGCTGACTCGCGGGCGGCGACCGCCGCGGCGGTACCCCGCCCGACCCCCGACCTGCCGGGTTCGCTCGACAACTACTGGGTGCCGCGCGGCTACGCGGTGGTCCTGGGCGAAAGCGTCGGCACCGGCTTCTCCGACGGCTGCCCGACGGTCGGCGACATGAACGAGACGCTCGGCACGAAGGCGGTCATCGACTGGCTGAGCGGTCGCGCGGCCGCGTGGAACGAGGCGGGCGAGCCGGTCGCCGCCGACTGGACCACCGGTGACGTCGGCATGACGGGTGTGTCGTACAACGGCACGCTGCCCAACCAGGTGGCCACCACGGGCGTCGACGGGCTGCGCACGATCGTGCCGGTGTCGGCGATCGCCAGTTGGTATGACTACTACCGGGCCAACGGCCTGGTCCGCGCGCCGCACTCGAACGTGTCCGGCCAGGGCGAGAACGGCTTCCAGGGCGAGGACCTCGACGTGCTCGGGTACTTCATCGAGGGCGAGGCGCGGTTCGAGAAGTGCGCGCACATCACCGACGCGCTGCTCCAGTACGCCGACCGGACCACCGGTGACTACAACAACTACTGGCACGAGCGCGACTATCTGCACCGCGCGAAGGGCGTGGCGGCCAGCGTGTTCGTGGTGCACGGTCTCGAGGACTACAACGTGATGCCGAGGGCGTTCGCGTCGTGGTGGGACCAGCTCGAGCGCTACGACGTGCCGCGCAAGATCTGGCTGCACAACGGCGGCCACGGCGGCCCCCGTGGGACCAGTGACTACCAGAACACGCTGAACCGGTGGATGGACCACTGGCTGTTCGGGGTGGACAACGGGATCATGGACGAGCCGACGGCGGACGTGCAGCGCCCGGACGGCGCGTACGAGACCTACGCCGACTGGCCCGCGCCGGGTGTCAGGCCGACCACGCTGCACCTGGGCGCCACGAACGCCACCGAACCGGGCACCCTGACCCCCCGCCCGGCCGGCGGTCCGAGGCCCCGCCAGCCCTTCGTGGATGCGGGCCGCGAACTGGACACGGACGTCTCGCTCCTGCCGAACCCGGACACGGCCAACCCGAACCGCCTCGCGTACCTGTCGGCGCCGCTGGCGCAAGCCGCCCACCTGAGCGGCACCCCGTCGGTGTCGCTGCGGGCCTCGGTGGACAACCGCTACGCGGCCAACCTGACGGCCGTACTGGTGGACTACGGCCCGGTCGGGTCGGCCACACCGCCGGTCATGGTGACCCGAGGGTGGACGGACGTGCAGAACCGCAAGTCCGACTCGAAGAGCACGCCCATCCAGCAGGGCCAGGAGTACACGTTCGACTGGGACCTGGAACCAGACGACTACGTGTTCCCCGCCGGCCACCGAATCGGCCTGGTAGTGGTGTCGACGGACATGAACTTCACACTGCGCCCCCTGCCAGGCACCGAACTGACGGTGAACCCAGCGAAGAGCACGGTGTCCCTGCCCCTGGTAGGCAGCCCAGCCTTCTAATCCGAAAATAGACCCACGGCGCACCCTGGCTGGCGGTGAAATCGCTGGTTACTAACCCGCGGTGCGTGGCCGCAGCCCCGTGCAGACCACGCGAGGACCGCTGAGGTGCAGGCGGAGCCCGCCCATTTTCAGCCCGGAAGGGCACTCCCCGCCAGGAGAGACCGGAGACTAACCCCACGCGGCCCCAACCACCCGGCCGGCAGAGCAGGCCAGCCGGGTGGTGAGCCCATGATGACCGTTCCGGTCCCCCATGATGACCACTCCGGTGTCCCATGATGGCCGTTCCCGTCGTCGGTGATGACCGCTTCGGCTTGCCGGGTTGGCCAGGTCGTTCGCCGTGATGGACGAGTGGTGACGCTCGCCGGGGTCGGCGTCATCTGATGACTAGTCATGGTGTTGGGCGATGGCCGGGTTTTGTCGGTGCCGGTGGCTATGCTGGATTCGGAGGGCCGTGGCCGCCCATTGATCTTGCGCAGCCGGGTGGTCTCGGGCGCGGGGCCACCGTTTGCGCTGGTCAGGGGCCCAGGATGTGGCGGTTTGTGCGGGCGGCCCTGCGGGCACGCTGGCGCCCGCCCTGCCCCCACTCCACAGTCTCGGGTATCGCACCGTCGCAGCGGTTCTGGTGTCGTGTGATCACTCGAGTGGATCCACCCAAAGGCCTCACCAGCAAGTACGCTCCCGATGTATGTCCCTGCGCCGACATGCCGCCGTCGTCCTGTCCCTGCTGGTCGCGCTGACCACGGCAGGAACCCCGGCCACCGCCGATACCCGCCGCTCGCCGGCCGAGTGCGCCGCCGCCCTCGACTGCACTGCCGCCGAGATCAACCTCATGACCATGGCCGAGCGCCTGGAGTTCGTCCGCGCCATGCAGTCCGGGCCCGGTGCCCAACTGGGCGTCACCGACCGGTGGCGCAACATCGAGGGCGTCATCACCTTCTTCCGCGACAAGGGACTCGGCGCCCCGGGCAGCTGGGTGTCCTATGTGGACGCGGGCATCGTCGAGGGGATCGAGCGCGGCATCGCCATCGCGCTGGGCGAGAGCGACACCTTCGGCAACCCCGGCTCCATCAAGTGGGCGGACTACGTGACCGGCGTGGCCGAGGGCACCTTCACCACCCGCGCGGCCCACGACCGCGCCTGGGCGGTCGCCGAGCAGGCCTCCACCGAACACGGCGTCGCGATAGCCGAGCGCAACGGCCAGTTCGCGACCGGCGTGGAGCAGCGCTTCTACCAGTTCTCCGAAACCTACCGCTGGGCGCTGCGCAACCGCCCGGTAGCGCTGGACCTCCTGGCCGTGTTCGGCCCGCTGATCCACCCGGACCTCGCCAAAACGCGGGTGCCGTTCTACGACTGGTTCACCGACGTCCGCGAGTCCGCCCCGTCGGTCAAGGGCTGCGAGATGGCGTACGGCTTCGCCCAGCTGCACCCGATCGCCGGCGTGTTCGGCGCGGCCGGGCTTTTCCTGTCGTACGTGACCGAGCTGTTCGACGAGTACCGATCCCAAAGCGACAAGCCGTAGCGCGTTTACAGGGTTAACATCGAAGTGTGAGCCGCTCACCTGCACGGATCGCCCATGACAAGGCGGTGGACGGGCTGCGTGCGCAGCTCGCGGCCCAACCGGACGGTTCACCCATCCGGCTGGCCAAGCCCACCTCGAACCTGTTCCGTTTCCGCGAACCACCGGGCCGCACGGCCCTCGATGTCAGCGCCTTCGCCGACGTGCTCGACGTCGACGCCACCGGGCGCACCGCCGAGGTCGGCGGCATGACCACCTATGAGCGACTGGTCGACGCCACGTTGCCCTATGGGCTGATCCCCCACGTGGTACCGCAGCTCAAGACCATCACGCTGGGTGGCGCGGTGGCCGGACTCGGCATCGAGTCGACGTCGTTCCGCAACGGAATGCCGCACGAGTCGGTGCTGGAGATGGAGATTCTCACCCCGTCGGGCGAGGTGGTGGTGGCCACGCCGGACAACGAGCACCGCGACCTGTTCCGCGGGTTTCCCAACTCGTACGGCACGCTCGGTTACGCGCTGCGGCTGCGGATCGAGCTCGAACCGATCAAGCCGTTCGTCCGGCTCCGGCATGTGCGGTTCCCGGACGTGCGGGAAGCCACGGCGGCCATCGAACAGATCAGCGCCATCCGCGCGTACCACGACGAGCCCGTCGACTTCCTGGACGGCACGGTGTTCGGGCCCGACGAGGTGTACGTGACGCTCGGCCGGTACGCCGACACGGCGCCGCACCTGTCCGACTACACGGGACGGCGCATCTACTACAGGTCCATCCGCGACCGGATCACCGACCATCTGTCCATTCGGGACTATCTGTGGCGGTGGGACACCGACTGGTTCTGGTGTTCCCAGGCGCTGGGTGCGCAGAATCCGGTGCTGCGCGCGCTGTGGCCGAAGAAGTACCTGCGGTCCGATGTGTACCGTCGGGTGGTGGCGCTGGACCGCCGCTACCAGCTGTCCGCCCGGATCGAGCGGCTCACCCGGCAGCCGCCGCGGGAGCCGGTCATCCAGGATGTGGAGATCCCGGTGGCGCGGCTACCGGAGTTCCTCGAGTTCTTCGCCGCCGAGATCGGCATCAGCCCGGTGTGGCTGTGCCCCCTGCGGCTGCGGGACCACGACGGCTGGCCGCTGTACCCGATGGAACCGCACGAGTTGTACGTGAACGTCGGGTTCTGGGCGACCGTGGCGCTGGCGCCGGGTGAGCTGGCCGGCACGCACAACCGGTTGATCGAGAACAGGGTCACCGAGCTGGGCGGACACAAGTCGCTGTACTCCGATTCGTACTTCACCGAGGATGAGTTCTGGCGCAGGTACGACGGGGACAGCTATCGGAAGCTGAAGGCCACCTACGACCCCGGCGGCCGGCTACCCGACCTGTACGAGAAATGTGTGGGAAACCAATGACACGGGGAGGAGCGACAACCATGCGGCTGGCGGAGGTCTTCGAGCGCGCGATAGGTAGCGACGCTCCACTTGAGTTCACGGCCTACGACGGAAGCCGGGCGGGCGACCCGAACGCACCGGTCCGCGTCGCCGTGAAGAGCCCGCTGGCCCTGTCCCACCTGGCGTCCGCGCCCGGTGAGCTGGGGCTCGCGCGGGCGTATATCAGCGGTAGCCTGGACATCATCGGGAACATGTACCTGGCGTTGGCGAGCATGGCGGCCAGCACGCTGGAAACCATTCCGCCGAAGATCCGCGCGGAGGTGGCGCTGCGACTGGGTGCGTCGAGGCTGTGGTGGCCGGTGGGCCGGCCGGCCGCGGAGTCCCGCCTGCGCGGCCGGCGGCACTCGAAGGCGCGGGACCAGGCGGCGATCGCGCACCACTACGACGTGTCGAACAAGTTCTACGAGTGGGTGCTCGGCCCGTCGATGGCGTACACATGCGCCGTGTACCCGACCGACGACGCCACGCTGGAACACGCCCAGTGGACCAAGCACGACCTGGTGGCGCGCAAGCTCGGCCTACAGGAGGGCATGCGCCTGCTGGACGTCGGTTGCGGCTGGGGCGGGATGGTGATGCACGCGGCGCGCCACTACGGCGTGCGAGCGCTGGGCGTGACCCTGTCGAGGCGCCAGGCGGAGTGGGGCCAGAAGAAGATCGCGGAAGCCGGCCTGTCCGAACTGGCGGAGATTCGCCACCTCGACTACCGGGACGTGGCGGAGACGGGCTTCGACGCGGTCAGCTCGATCGGCCTGACCGAACACATCGGCCGAGCCGCCCTGCCGGCCTATGTCCGCTCGTTGCACGACAAGCTCCGCCCGGGCGGGCGCCTGCTCAACCACTGCATCACCCGCCCGGACAACCACCAGAAGGCGAGGGTCGGTGGCTTCTTCGACCGGTACGTCTTCCCGGACGGCGAACTGCTCGGCCCGGGCCACATCATCTCGGCCATCCACGACAACGGTCTGGAGGTTCGCCACGAGGAGAACCTGCGGGAGCACTACGCCCGCACCCTGACCGGCTGGTGCGCGAACCTGGACGAACACTGGTCGGAGGCCGTGGAGGAAGTGGGCGAGGACCGGGCGAGAGTGTGGCGCCTCTACATGGCCGGCTCCCGCCTCGGCTTCGAGCGAAACAACATCCAGCTGCACCAGGTCCTGGCCGTACGCCTGAACGGCATCAACTCGGAGATGCCCCTGCGCCCGGACTGGTGAGATCGCGCTGACCGAGGCCGTGGGCCACCTATCGAAGGTGTCGATGGGTGGCCCACAGGATCGGCATTAGACGCTGTGTCATGCCTGCTCCATGCTGATTCCGCCGGGAAGACACCGGCAGATCACTGACGAGGAGGCGGACCACATGGGCAAGGTGACCTGCGACATCACGATCTCGCTCGACGGGTACTCGGCCGGGCACGACCAGACCGAGGACCGCCCGTTCGGCGACGACGGTGGCGACGGCTGGGGAGACAAGCTGCACGGCTGGTACGCCAATGCCGAGGAGAACCGGGCCGAGCTCACCCGGATGACGACGGCCAAGGCGTTCGTCATGGGGCGCAACATGTTCGGCCCGGTGCGTGGCGAGTGGGACCGGCAGTGGACAGGCTGGTGGGGCGACAATCCGCCCTACCACGCCCCGGTCTTCGTGCTCACCCATCACGCGCGCGAGCCGCAGCCGATGGACGGCGGCACCACGTTCCACTTCGTCACCGAGGGAATCGAGGTCGCACTGAAGAGTGCGCGCGAAGCAGCCGGCGACGGTGATGTCTCCGTCCACGGCGGAACGACCACCGTCAACCAGTACCTGGCCGCCGGCCTGATCGACGAGATCCGGCTGCACATCGTGCCGCTCATGCTCGGCACGGGCGTGCGGTTGTTCGACGGTGTCCCGCCGCTGAACCTCGAGCAGGTGGAGTCGCGAGCCGCGACCGGGGTCACGCACCTGATCTATCGCGTGCTGGCCTGAGCGGAGCTGACCATGGAACTGCAGACCTTCATCGACGACGTGGCACTCGTGGTCGCCAGCACCGACGACGAGTACGAGATCACCGAGCGGGTCGGGAAGCTGTTGTCCGCTCTACTGGACAGCGACTACCGGCTCCCGCCCGAGCTCACCCGGCCGTCGACCGATCACCACGTCAACTATCCGCTCTACATCGCTCCCGAGAACCGGTGGTCACTGGCCGCGGTCGTCTGGAACGTGGGTCAACGCACGCCCGTGCACGGACACGACACCTGGGGCGTCGTCGGCATCTACTCGGGGGCCGAACGGGAGTTCCGCTACGACAAGCCCACGGTCGCCGAGTCGGACAAGCCCCTCCGGGAGGCCGGCGAGCACGTGTGGGAGCGCGGACAGGTCACCGTGTGCTGTACGACCGACGACGACGTCCACGCGGTCGCGGCGGTCGGCGATATACCCACGGTCGGGATCCATGTCTACGGGGACAACATCGGCACCATCGAACGGCGGATGTACGACCCGGCGACCGGAGCGGTCCGGATGTTCGTCTCCGGCTGGAACACCCCACCGGCCGAGTAAGAGGGCGCGCGCGAATAGGGCTGACGGGCATCCGCCGACCCCATTCACGCGCCCTCTAACTACTCCATCAGCTGGAACGCGCCGCTGCCCAGCGCGAGCAACTCGGCCACGTGGTCCGTGTCGCTCACCGACGCCGCCGGATCGCTGATCATCATCGACACCACGAAGGTGCGACCGTCCGCCGTTGTCGCGAGATAGCCGCGGCTGAGCACGCCGGGCTCGGACCCGTCGGCCACCAGCACCGCGTGCCGCTGCCCACCCGGGCCGTCGAACAGGGCGAACGCGTTCGTGTCGGCCCGCAGGTGTTGGGTCCGCACGGACGTCATCCGGAACGGCCGGCCGAGCAGCTCGCTGAGCCCCGCACCACCGCCGAGCCGGTCGAAGAGCCGCGCCGACAGGTGTTCCCGAGCCTCCACATCGGACACGGGAAGCCGATTCGACACCTCGGCCAGCCAACCGGCCCGCAGCCGCCAGCAGGACGCCCACGAGGGCGATGCTCAAGATCCGCATGCCCCGCAGGATGGCGGCGCGACCCGCTTCGGCACATCCGGAACATCCCTGAAAACGCTCAGGGCTTGCGGCCCACTCCGGCGAAGACCAGTGACCGCTCGGGGTGTTCGCCCACGTCGTCGGGTGAGTCGGGGCGCCACTGGGGAGTCCAGACCAGGCCCGGGTCCACCAGTTCGGTGCCCTCGAAGAAAGTGGCTATCTCGTCCGGCGTGCGGCCGATGCCCGGGCTGCTGGTCGTCCGGTACAGCTGAACCACGTCCTCGCCGCCCGGTACGGCCGGGTCACTCACACCGTGCGAGAGCACCAGATAACTGCCCGGCGCCATAGTGGCCACGTACTGGGCCACCGAGTCGTGCGGGTTGACCTCGTCCGGGATGAAGTGGAGTACGGCGACCATCAGCACGGCCACCGGCTCCGAGAAGTCGATCAGCTCGGCCGCCGCCTCCGAGCTCAGCACCGCCTCCGGCGTGGACAGATCACCGTGCAGGCTGCCGGCCCGGTCGTTGCCCCGCAGCATCAGCTCGCTGTGCGTCACGGCCACCGGCTCGTTGTCCACGTACAGCACCCGGCTCTCGGGCGCCATGGACTGCGCGATCTCGTGCACGTTGCCAGCCGTGGGGATCCCCGACCCGACGTCGATGAACTGGCGGACCCCCGCCTCGACACAGAACCGCACGGCACGCCGCAGGAAGGCGCGGTTCAGCCGGGCCGCTCCGCGCGCCTCGGGCATGACCTGGAGCAGCTTGTTCGCGAACTCCCGGTCCTGCTCGAAGTTGGCGGCACCGCCCAGCAGGTAGTCATAGATCCGGGCCGCGTTCGGCCGTTCGAGGTCGATCGACTCCGGAGCCCAGCTCGGGCGATCGGTAGGCATACCCCGATCGTAGGGGACCCAGGTTGAAGCGTGGTCGGCTTCAGCGCAGGATGGCGGGGTGACCAGCTCCCCGACCGACTGGATTTCCGCCGCGACCACCAACGTCCTCGACAAGGTGCTCCGCGGCGGCATCGCCGACCTGCGCCCCATGCCCCGGACGCTGATCGACAAGGGGCCGAACCGCTCGGTCTACCGGTTCGCCCCGAGCAGCCGCGACCTGACTGGTGACCCGGTCCTGCTGGTGCCCCCGCTCGCCGCGCCCGCCCTGTGCTTCGACCTGCGCCGCGGCTGCAGCGTGGCCGAGCATCTGGTCGACGCCGGCCGCCGGCTCTACCTGGTCGACTACGGCACCGTCAGCTTCTCCGACCGCCGGCTCGGCCTCGAGCACTGGATCGACGAGGTGCTGCCCCGCACGATCCGCGCGGTCAGCAGGGACGCGGGCGGCAAGCCGGTGCACCTGGTCTCGTGGTGCCTCGGCGGCATCATGTCGCTGCTCACCCACGCCGACCAGCCGGACCTGCCGATCGGCTCGATCGCCACGATCGCGGCTCCCATCGACATGACGGCCATCCCCCTGATCGCGCCGATCAAGCCGCTGGCCGACCTCACGAACGGCTGGATCCTCACGCCCGTCTACCGGTTGCTCGGCGGTGCGCCCCGCGCGCTCGTGAAGCGCGCGTTCCAGTTGTCCGCGTTCGACAAGATGGTCACCAAGCCCTACGCCGTTCTGTCGCATTTGGACGATCGGGACTTCCTGGCGCAGCTCGAGGCGGTGGATCGCTTTACCGACAACATGATCGCCTACCCCGGTCGCACGTTCGGTCAGATGTACCACCGGTTCTTCCGGTCGAACGACCTGTCCGACGGCGCGGTCGACCTGGGCGGCAGGCGGATCGCGCTGGCGAAGGTGAAGTCGCCGGTGCTGGTGGTGGCCGGCAAGGGCGACACGATCGCCCCGCAGCGCGCGGTCCGCAAACTGGTGGACGTGCTGGAGAACGCGGCCGAGGTGCGGTTCGAGTCCGCGCCGGGTGGGCACCTGGGCGTGTTGGCCGGCCGTGGCGCCCGCGCGACCACGTGGCGCCACATCGACGAGTTCCTAGCCGAGCACGCGCCGCGCGGGTGACCCCTTCGCCGGTAGCGCGAGGGGGATGCCCGTCCGGTCGCCTGCCTTGGTGGCGAAGACGAGCGGCGCGATCATCACCCGCAGCAGGCCGGCCGTGAACCGGGACCGCCCGTAGCGGCGGGCCAGTGGCGGGCCGAGCGCCGCCATCAGCGCGGTCACGCCGGGCAGTGGACGCACGAACAGCGTCAGCTCACTGATCTTGTCGCGGTCGTCGAGGGTGATCAGGAACGTCGAGTCGATGTGCTGGCCGCCCACCACCCCCTTGCCGATCATCGCGCGGGCGGAGCCATCGCCGATGACCGTGTGGTAGTCGAGGTCGCGCAGCTTGTCGTACACCACCTCGAAAAGCGCCCGCGCCTCGGCGAGCCCGGTGAACGCCACGCGGTCGGTCAACGGCGAGTGGATCACCACGTCGTCGGCCAGCTCGGCCAGCGCCGCCTCGACGTCGTGGGCCTCACTCGCCTGGCGGAATCGGCTGATCGGGTCAGTCATCTGCGGTGTTCCTTCCATCGGTGGTGACCTCGGCAAGGCCGCGCCAGAGGAGGTCGGCCGTCAGCTGGACGATCTGCGCGCGGCTGAGGTCGCGGTTGCTCCACCACCACGCGGCGATGGCGTTGACCGTCCACTTGGCAGCTTCGGCGAGGAACGCGTTGGCGCGGTCTCGGGGCAGGGCAACGGAAAGCCGCAGACTGTCCACTGTGGCGAAGTGTGCGGCCAACACCTGGGTGGCCCGCTCCTGGCGCTCGCGGTGCACCCGCGCGACGGCCGGGTCGGTCGGCGAGTCGAGGAAGATCATTCGCCAGCCGGCCTCGTTCGTCTCCACCCAGGCGAAGATCGCCTCGATGGTGCGGCGGAAGAGGTCCTCGGCCGAGTCGCCCGTGACCTGCGCCCACTGGGCGATGAGCGCGTCGGCCTGGCTCTCCACGAGCGCGGCGAACAGTTCCGCCTTCGACGCGAAGTGGTCGTAGAGCACCGGGGTGGTCACCCCGGCGGCCCCGGCCACCGCCCGCATGGAAGCCCGGTCGTACCCGGCCGAGGCGAACACCTCGGCCGCCGCCGAGAGGATCACCACCCGTCGATCGGCCAACCGCAAACGCTTGCGTCGCCCGTTACCTGACATCGGTTAGGTACCGTACCTGACGACCGTCAGGTGGCGCCACGCCTCGTCACCATCCTGTCAGCCGCCTGTCATTCCGGAGGTGCGAATTCCCGGGTCGCGACAGCGTTTCGACAGCCTTTGCGGCCAAAGTTCACCTCCGATGACTTCACAGGAGGGCACACACAATGGGGCTGAGAAAGCGTGCCGGAATCGGGGCGGTGGCCGCGGGGTTGGTGACCGTGCTGGTCGCCACCGCCGCCAGCGCGGCACCGTCGCCAGGGGCGCCGGGGCTCGGCGATCCGTACTACCCCGGTGCCGGCAACGGGGGATACGACGTCGGCCACTACGACATCCGGCTGACCTACCAGCCGGCCACCGACGAGCTGTCCGGCCGGACGACAATTCTGGCGAAGGCCACGCAGGACCTTTCCAGGTTCAATCTCGATTTCGGGCTGAAGGTCAGTTCGGTGCTGGTCAACAATGCGCCGGCGACGTTCGTGAAGGATGCCGCCGACCCCAGCGAGCTGGTGGTGACGCCGAGCCAGCCGGTGGCGAAGGGCGCGCAGCTGCTCGTGGTGGTGGCCTACGCCGACATCCCGTCGACGGTCGTGGTCGACAAGATCACCGCGTGGACCCGGACGTCGACCGGCGGCATCTCCGTGAGCCAGCCGCGGACGGCCGAGTGGTGGTATCCGTCCAACGACCACCCGTCCGACAAGGCCACCCACGACGTGTCGGTCGAGGTGCCGGACGGCACGTCGGCGCTGTCGAACGGCGTGCTGACGGCCAAGACCCAGCAGCGGCCGGGGTGGACGAGGTGGGACTGGCGCAGCGCCCAGCCGATGGCGAGCTACCTGGCGTTCATCGCCATGGGGAAGTTCGAGGTGCACCAGTCGACAAGCCCGCAGGGCCTGCCGTACGTCACCGCGTACGACGAGGCGCTGGGCGACCTGCTGCCGATCGCCAAGGAGAACATCGAGCGCACCCCGGAGGTCACCGACTTCCTGGCCACGAAGTTCGGCCCGTACCCGTTCAAGGCGATGGGCGGGGTGGCCACCAGCGGGTTCGGCTTCGCCATCGAGAACCAGACGCGATCGGTGTACGGCAAGAGTTTCTGGACCAACCCCGACCCGTCGTGGGTGGTGGCCCACGAGGTGGCGCACCAGTGGTTCGGCGACTCCGTGTCGGTGGCCGACTGGCGGCAGATGTGGCTGAACGAGGGCTTCGCGACCTACGCCGAGTGGCTGTGGTCGGAGCACCGCGGCGTCGGCACGGCCGACCAGCTGGCCGAGTCGTTCTATGCGAAGTACCCGGCCGGGGACCCGTTCTGGCAGGTCGTGGTGTCCGACCCGAAGGGCATCTTCGCGACGGCCGTGTACGAACGCGGCGCGATGGCCCTGCACGCACTGCGCAAGGCGGTCGGCGACGGCACGTTCTTCGAGATCCTGGAGAGCTACCACCAGCTCAAGCAGGGCGGCAACGCGACGATCGCGGAGTTCGTGACACACGCGGAAAACGTGGCGGGCAAGCAGCTGGACGACGTGTTCAACACCTGGCTGCACACGGCGGGCAAGCCGCCGACCAGTCCTAACGGGACGGTGGTGACGGCCGCCGCACCGGAGTCCTTCGAGGCACTGGTACAGCTGCACGAACAACTGGCCGCCCACGGGCACGGTCACTGAGCAGAAGCGCCGGGGCGAGCACGCCTCGCCCCGGCCGCTTGCTGCCATCAGGGAACTCGATCACCACCCGGCACCTACGGTCGACCTCATGCGAAACGTGAAGCTCGGACTGCGTTGGGTCGCACTGCCCACGGCGGCGTTCTTCATCTTCGCCCTGCTCACGGACCGGGCTTTCGGTGTAGCCAGCGTGGCACTGGTGATCGTGGGTCTGGCGGTGATCGCGGTGGCCGTGGTCGACTTGCTGGCTCGGCGCCGTAACGGCGTCACTTGAGTTCTGCCGACGTCTTTCCCAACAGGCGGCGCGCGATGATGAGCTGCTGGATCTGTTGCGTGCCCTCGAAGATGTCCATGATCTTGGCGTCGCGGGCCCACTTCTCGAGCAGTGCGTTCTCCCCGTAGCCGACGCTGCCGCACAGTTCCACGCACCGCAGCGTGATGTCGGTGGCTCCTCGGCCCGCCTTGGCCTTCGCGTACGAGGCCTGCAGGGAGTTCGGCTTGCGGTTGTCCGCCATCCATGCCGCCTGGAGGGTCAGCAGGTACATCGACTCGTAGTCGGCCTCCATGTCCAGGAAGGCGGCCGCGGCGGCGGGTTGCACCGAAGCCGGGCGGTCGTAGTCGATGGTCACGCCGGCCGACTCCAGCAGGCGGCGGGTTTCCTCCAGCGCCGCCCGGGCGATCCCGACCGCCATGGCCGCCACCAAGGGGCGCGTGTTGTCGAACGTCTGCATCACGCCCGCGAAGCCCTGGTCCGGCTTGATCTCCGGGCTGCCCAACAGATTTGACGCCGGCACGCGAACGTTGTCCAGCCGGAAGTGGGCCGTGTCGGAGGCGCGGATGCCCAGTTTGTGTTCCAGGCGCACGAGTTCGAAGCCCGGCGTGTCCCGATCGACCACAAAGGACTTTATGGCCGCCTTGCCGAGCGAACGGTCCAGCGTCGCCCACACGACCACGCAGTCGGCCCGCTCGCCCGACGTCACGAAGATCTTCTCGCCGTTCAGCACATAGTGGTCGCCGTCGCGGACGGCCGTCGTGCGGATGGCTCCCGAGTCCGAACCCGTGTCCGGCTCGGTGATCGCCATGGCCGCCCATTTTCCCTTGTACCGGGCCAGTTGTGACTCGTCGGCCACCGACGCGATGGCCGCGTTGCCCAGGCCCTGCCGCGGCATGGACAGCAGCAGACCGGCGTCGCCCCAGCACATCTCGATCGTGCCGAGCACGAGCGACAGGTTGGCGGTCGACCCGGACGGCGAGGAGCGCCGCACGCCACCGGCACCCGCGCCGCCGCCCGAGGCCGAAAGACCGTCGAGCAGCGCGGCCAGGGTGTCCAGTTCCTTCGGGTACGTGTGCTCCGCCTGGTCGTACTTGCGCGAGTTCGGCCGCAGGAACGCGGCGGCCGCCTGCCGCGCCTGGTCGACCAGCGTGGTCAGCTTGCGGGGAACCTCGAGGTTGATCACACCAGCACCGCGCCTTCCATGAGGCCGACCGCACGCAGGTCGCGGTACCACCGCTCGACCGGATGCTCCTTCACGAACCCGTGCCCGCCCAACAACTGCACGCCGTCGCTGCCGATGGTCATGCCCTTGCTCGCACAGAGCCGCCTGGCGAGCGCCACCTCACGGGCGAACGGTTGGCCGCGCTCGGCCCGCGCAGCCGCGCGGTAGGTCACCAGCCGCATCCCGTCCAGCTCCGTGCCGATGTCCGCCACCTTGAACGCCACGCCCTGCCGGTGACTGACCGGCTCGCCGAACGCCACCCGGTCGTTCACGTAGCCGGTCACGTACTCCAATACAGCAGCACCCGTGCCGACGGCCAGCGCGCACCAGCCCAGCCGGGCCAGCCGCACACAGTCGGCGTAGTCCTCCGGCGCCGACGTGAGCAGCGCGCCGGCCGGCAGCGCCACCTTGTCCAGCACCAGCCGTCCGGTGCTGGTCGCCCGCAACCCCATGGCCGGCTCGGCCTCCACCCGCACGCTCGAGGACTCCACGATGAACAACGCGGGTCCGCGCCCGTCGAGGTCGGCCGCCACCACGAACAGCTCGGCCGCGCCCGCGCGCGGCACGAGCGACTTCACGCCGTCCAGCACGAACCCGCCGGTCGTGCGATAAGCCTTCGTCCGCAACGAGAACGGGTCGAACAGCGGCCGCTCCTCCTGGATGGCGAGCGCGGCCGCCGGGACGTTCTCGCCGGTGAACGCCGGCAGGTAGGTCGCCTGCTGGGTCTCGTCTCCCCACAGCACCAACGCGTTCGACACGGCGGCGGGCGCCAGGCACGCGAGCGCCAGCCCGAGATCGCCGTGCGCCATGGCCTCGGCCACCAGCACGTTCGTCACGGTGGCGCGCTCGGTGGCCACCCCGCCCAGTTCCTCGGGAACGCCGATGAGCGTGACGCCGAGCGAGGCGGCGGTGGTGAGCAGGTCGGGCGGCGCGGCGCACTTGTCGTCGGCGCCCGCGGCGGCCGGCCGGAGCTGTTCGGCGGCGAACTCGCGGACCGTGTCGACGATGAGCTGCTGCTCGTCGGTGGGGCGCAGGTCGAACACGCCGCTGTCGCCGGCGGGCGCCAGCCGTCGCGGCTTGGCGAACTTCGAAGCCGCCGTGAACGTTCGGGTGGTCGCACCCGCAGCCTGGAAGCCGGCCTTCGTCGCGCCGAACACCAGTCGGTTCACCGGCCCGGACAGGCCAAGGCGGGACACCACCCGCGCGCCGGCGACCCGGTTCAGCACGCTCATGGCGGTGCCGATGGCGTTGCGCCGGTGCGGCTGACCTTCGCTGCTCGACACCGAACCACCCCTACCTACTCGGGAGTTAAATAGCGTTACCTACTTTAGAGTAGGGTAGCGCGGCGAGCCCTCCCGTGTGGTTCCGGTCACCCGGTGACCGTGGGGCGCCGCCCCTGCCACGGCCGCGCCTCCTCGAACGCGCGGCACGCGGTGAGCACGCGGGCGTCGGCGAACCTCGGCCCGACCACCTGCAGCCCGACCGGCAGTCCGGCCGAGGTGAACCCGCACGGCACGCTCGCCGCCGGCTGCTGGGTCAGGTTGAACGGGTAGGTGAACGGCGTCCAGCTGGTCCACCGCGGCGACGGCGAACCGGGTGGCACCTCGACGCCCGCTTCGAACGCGGCGATCGGCATGGTGGGCGTGACCAGCAGGTCGTAGTGCTCGTGGAACTCACCCATGGTCGCGCCGAGCGCCGCCCGCTGTGCGGTGGCGGCCAGGTACTCGACGGCCGACGTGCGGGCCCCCTGGTCGCGGATCTCACGCAGCCCAGGGTCCAGCTGGTCCAGCTGCTCGGCCGACAGCGACGCGGTCGACGCGGCCGCGCCGGCGAACCAGAGCGTGTGGAACGCCTCCACCGGGTCGGCGAAACCCGGGTCGGTCACATGGACCACGGCACCCAGTTCGGTGAACGTCCGCACCGCCGCCGCCACGAGTTGCGCGACCTCGCGGTCGACCTTGGCGAAGCCGAGCGTGGCGCTGAACGCGATGCGCATGCCCGCGACACCCGTGGTGATGGCCGAGCCGAACGGGCGGTCCGGCGCCGGCCCGGCCGTCCAGTCGCGACTGTCCGAACCGGACAGTACGTCGAGCGCGAGCGCGGCATCGGCCACGCTCCAGGTGAGCGGGCCGACGTGCGCGAGTGTCCCGTACGGACTGGCCGGGAAGATCGGCACCAGCCCGTAGGTCGGCTTGTGCCCGAACACCCCGCTGAACGAGGCGGGGATGCGGATGGAGCCACCGCCGTCGGTGCCGAGCGAGATGGGGCTCATGCCGGCGGCGACCGCGGCGGACGCGCCGCCGCTCGACCCGCCGGCCGTTTTCGTGGTGTCCCAAGGGTTTCGCGTCACCCCGGTGAGCGGGCTGTCGGTGACGCCCTTCCAGCCGAGCTCGGGAGTGGTGGTCTTGCCGAGGATCACGGCGTTGTGCTCGTGGAGGCGGGCGACCGCCGGGGAGTCGACGTCCCAGACCTGGTCGGGCGAGACGGTGCGCGAACCGCGCAGCGTCGGCCAGCCGCGGCTGAGCAGGATGTCCTTGATCGACACGGGCACGCCGTCGAGCAGGCCCTGCGGCTCGCCGCGCTGCCACCGGTCGGCCGAGGCCTTGGCCGTGGCGAGCGCGGAGTCGGCGTCGACCAGGCAGTAGGCGTTGACCACCGGGTTGGCCGCCTCGATGCGGTCCAGCGCGTCGCGCGTCGCTTCAACGGGGGACAGGTTCCCGGCCCGGTATTCGGCCAACAGTTCGGTCCCGGTCAAGTCGGCCGATGTCATGCACTGGTCCCTTCTCGGACATAACCGCGGTGCTTGTCGACAACGTTACGCAACGGGGAACCGTCCAGGAACCTGGTCAGATTGTCGGTGAACAGTGCCACCAGCTCCGACTTCCACCCGACCACGTCCCCCGACATGTGCGGCGACACGATCACCTGGGGCAGCCGCCACAGCGGGGAGGACGCCGGCAGCGGCTCGTCGGCGAACACGTCCAGCGCGGCGCCCGCCAGCCGGCCCTCGGTCAGCGCCGCCACCAGATCGTCCTGCACCACCAGCGGCCCGCGGCCCACGTTGATCACCCGCGCGGTCCTCGGCAGCAGGCGCAGCGCGGCCGCGTCGAGCATGCCCCGGGTCTCGTCGGTGAGCGGCGCGGCCAGCACCAGGTAGTCGGTCTCGGGCAGCGCCTCGGGCAGCGCCGACATCGGCAGCACCGACCCCAGGTCCGGGTCGGACGCGCGGGCCGTGCGGCCGACCCCGGTCACCGACATGTCCACGGCGCGCAGCTTGCGGCCGATCGCCCGGCCGATGGGGCCGGTTCCTGCCACGAGCGCGGTTTTTCCGCCGATCCGCTCGGTCTCCCGGTGCCGCCAGCGGGTCTCGCCCTGAAGCCGCAGCGTGGCGGGCAGGTCCTTGGCCATGGCGAGCGCGAGGCCGAGCACGTACTCGGCCATCGGTTCGTCGAACACGCCTCGTGAGTTGGTCACGACCACGTCGCTCGCCACCAGTTCGGGCGAGAGGATGTGGTTCACGCCGGCGCTCGCCGCGTGTACCCATCGCAGCTGGTCAGCGACCGGCCAGGCCTTGGCCAGCGCGTTCGACCGGAAGTCCCACATGAACAGGACGTCCGCCCCCGGCAGGGCGGTGACCAGGTCGTTCTCGGTGACGAACCGGACGCTGGCGATCTTTTCCAGCGCCGAAGTGTCCGCTGGCCGCGCAGTGTCACCGGAGTCTGAGTGGAGCAGGACGACTGTCGGAGACTTACCTGAGGACATGGGATTGACACGCTAAGTACCGCTCGTATGATTGTCAACAATCAGCGCGGCCGACGCAGCCCCGCGAGACAACCGCAACCTCTCCGTCCATATCGGTGCTGCATTGGGGTGCCCATGTCGCGTTTCATGACGATCACGCTCGAACGGCGGGGCGTTTCCTGCGTGGCCCAACTCCTGGACAAGGACGCTCCCCGGACGTGCGACGCGGTCTGGGCGTCGCTGCCGCACGCCGGGCCGGTCCACCACGCGAAGTACGCGCGCAACGAGATCTACACGATGGTGGAACGGTTCGTGGACGAGCCGATCGGGCTGGAGAACCCCACGGTCACGCCGATCCCGGGTGACGTCGTGTTCTTCGACTTCCACGGCGGCATGCTCGATCGCGCCTTCAAGGAGGAGAAGGGCCTGGAGAAGCTGCCGGGCGTCATCGACCTCGCGATCTTCTACGGGCGCAACAACCTCCTGCTGAACGGCGATGTCGGCTGGGTGCCCGGCAACGTGTACGCCTCGATCGTCGAGGGCCTGGACGCGATGGCCGACGCCTGCAACGACATCTGGCGCTCCGGCAGTGTCGGAGAGCGCCTGCTGTACCAGCGGCATGACAGCTGACGGGGGGGTCATGCACGCCGACAGAACCCTGGAGATCATCGGCCCCGAACTCGTGAGCCAGCGGGGCGTCGGCGTGGTCGCGCCGTTCGACTTCGCGCTCGACCGCGAGCTGTGGCGCTGGGCGCCCGATGACATCTCCCTGTACCTGACCAGACTTCCGTTCGTGCCGGTGCCGGTCACCGTCGAGATGGCCACCGAGCTGAGCGACCCCGACCGGGTCCGGCGGGCGACCATGGACGTGCTCGCCCCCGAGCCGCTGGTGGTCACCTACGCCTGCGCGTCCGGCAGCTTCGTCGGCGGCGCGACCGGCGAGGCCGCCCTGCACGCCAGCATGATGTCGGCCGGCGCGCCGTCGGCCACCACGACCTCCGGCGGGCTGATCCAGGCGCTGCGGGCGTTGGGGCTCAACCGGATCGCGGTGGTCACGCCCTACATCGACAGCGTCACCGAGCGCCTGCTCGGGTTCCTCGGCGAGCACCGGATCGAGGTGGTGTCGAGCGTCGGTCTCGGCCTGCTCGACCACATCTGGAAGGTCGGCTACGCGGAGATCGTCCAGGCGGTCACGGCCGTCGACGTGCCCGAGGCCGACGCGCTGTTCATCAGCTGTACCAACGTGCCGACCTACGACATCATCGGCCCGCTCGAGCGCTGGCTCGGCAAGCCGGTACTGACCGCCAACCAGGTGACCATGTGGTCCGCCCTGCACGCGATCGGCTCGCCCATGATGGCGGCCGGGCAGTGGCTCTCACAGGTCTCCTCGTCCCACGCCGCCTAACGGTAGGATCACCGAACCCATGAGCATTGGCTTCCTGTATCCCGGCTACAGCGCTGAGGACGAGTACCCGACCATGGAACGGCTGCTGGCCGCGTCCGGCCGGGCGGTCGAGCTGCCCGTCGTGCACACGCTCATGCGCGAGGATGCCCACCGGGTCGACGCGCTGCTCGACATCGGCGGCGACGACGTGCTCGGCGACGGCGCCCGTCAGCTGCGCGATCTCGGGGTCCGGGCCGCCGTGTGGGCGTGCACGAGCGGCAGCTTCGTGTTCGGTTGGGACGGTGCGACGGTCCAGGTGGACGGTGTGCGTGCGGCGGCCGACGCGCCCGCGTCGAGCACCTCCTTCGCCTTCGTCAACGCGGCGAAGCACCTCGGTCTGCGCCGCGTGGCGGTCGCCGCCACCTACCCGCAGGACGTGGCCGACCGGTTCGCCGGATTCCTGGCGGCCGCCGACATCGAGGTGGTCTCGTTGTCCTGCAAGGGAATCGTCACCGCCGCCGAGGTCGGCACGCTCGGCAGGGACGACGTGCTCGAGTTCGTCGCGGCCAACGACCACGCCGATGCGGAAGCGGTGCTGGTGCCCGACACCGCGCTGCACACGGTGGCGTGGTTGACCGATCTCGAACAGCGGTTGGGCAAGCCGGTGCTGACCGCGAACCAGGTGAGCGTGTGGGAAGGCCTGCGGCTCATCGGTGGCAGGGAACCAAGGGCCGGGCTCGGCGCGTTGTTCGCTGCACCGTCAGCTGAGGGGGAACGACATTGAGTGAACTCGGCGAGCTGGAACCCGTTGCCAGGCAGTCGACCGCGGAGCTGATCGCGGACCAGTTGCGGTCGGCGATCATGTACGGGGTCTTCGCGCCGGGGACACAGCTCGGGGAGGCCGATCTCGCC
The DNA here is from genome assembly GCA_963826035.1 of uncultured Actinomycetota bacterium. Taxonomy (GTDB): domain Bacteria; phylum Actinomycetota; class Actinomycetes; order Mycobacteriales; family Pseudonocardiaceae; genus Actinophytocola. The sequence continues at coordinate 91,803 of CAWGVZ010000018.1, forward strand.
GCACGGTTCGCCGTGAGCCGTGGTCCGCTGCGCGAGGCGATGCAGCGGCTGGTGCAGGAAGGGCTGCTGCGCGGGGAGCGCCACCGCGGCCTGTTCGTCATCGACCTGCGCCCGGAGGACGTGCGGGACATCTACCTTGCGCGCCTGGCCATCGAGCGGACGTCCTGCCAGCTGATCATGCAGGGCAACCGGGGCGAGGCCGTGGTGCGCCTCACCCAGGCGCTCGCCAACCTGATCACGGCGGCCGAGTCCCGGGACCGCAACGCCATGAGCGACGCCGACCAGGCGTTCCACCTGGCGCTGGTCAGCTGCTCCGGCAACTCCCGCCTCGAGCGGATGGCGCAGACCCTGTTGGTGGAGACCAGGATGTGCCTGGCCGCCCTGCAGGACCACTACCCGGAGCCCGACGAGTTGCTTGCCGAGCACCAGGTGCTGGTCGACGCGATCGCCGACGGCGACGAGGAGTTGTTGCTGCGCCTGATCGAGGCACACATGCGCGAGTCGATCGACCGTCTCACGCCTGAGCACTAGTACCACAGGGACAGAACGCAGGGAAAGCGTCGTTCCCTGCACGACAGCCAGCCTGTGGTCTAGCCCTCTGATTCCCGGCGCAGGGCACCAGTGTCGAAGGAACCGTCCACAACGGACGTGGCGAGTTCGGCGAGCTTTTCGTTGTGGCTCCTGGCATAGCCGCGCAGGGTGGCGAACGCGGCGTCCATGGTCAGGCCGAGCCGCTCGCCGACCACACCCTTGGCCTGCTCGATAACCACCCGGCTCGACAACGCATGCTGCAGCTGCGCGGACAGGATCTCCTCACGGCGCAGCGCGCGCGTGTGCAGCAGACCGATGGTGGCCAGGTCGGCCATCGCCCGGCCGACCCTCGCGACGACCGGGTCGAGTTCGCCGGGATGCCCGCGGAACAGGTTCAGCGCGCCGATCACCTCGCTGCGCCGCCGCAGCGGGATGGTGTGCACGGCCGCGAACCCGGCGGCCATCGCCGCGGCCGCGAACGTGGGCCAGCGGTCGGCCGCGGCCGCGAGATCCGGCGCGACGACCACCGTGCCGTCCCGGCAGCTGTCCAGGCTGGGGCCCTCGTCGTTGGCCACCTCGAGCAGCTCCAGCCGTTCCACACTCTCGCCGGAGGCGCCGATCACCGGGTCCTTGCCGCCGTGTTCGACGAGCAGCAGTGCGGCGGCGTCCACGCCGAGCAGGTGGACGCAGCGGTCGGCCAGCAGCCTGAGGAAGGCGTCAAGATCGAACTCATCGACCAGGGTGTCGGCGAGTTCGACCAACGTTTCCGCCAGCTCTTCGGCCGGCCTGCTCGTCACGCGGGTAAGACTACGGCCGAGTCGATCAATTCGGACCCGGCTTACGCAGATGTCGTGAGTATCTGTCACGAAAGGCGACCGTTCCGTGACGTGGTGGCCGACGGCCTCCGAAAGGTGTCTCCCACATGGAGAGACGGGCCCTCACGTGGTCACGGAGCGCGTCCATCGGTGGGTCGTTACTGAGTGTGAACCGCAACCGTTCGGCAAGGCTGGCTATCGAATGCCTCCATTCGGCGGTCACCGGTGCGGGTTATGCCGACTCTGCCGATCGGGGCTCGCGAGAGCGCGTCGATGGGCTCGCCCGGTATCGGTGGAGGGGTACGCAGAGTTGTTTGGGAAAACGTGACTCACCCGATTGTTGGAATCTGGTGAGGAACGGGGCCGTTGTGCTCAATTCGTGACGAAAGACGTCATCTAGCAGCGTAGTCGTGGTGTAGCGGGGGTCTGACCGACCAACTCATCACGGACAGGGCCTTTGGACTCTGTTACCGACGACCGTCGTTTACGAGTATCACTCACGTGCTGGAGTCGCAGGGCGTGGAGGCTTCGTGAGTGCGCAACTAATGACCTCGGATACCACCGAGATCTTTGCCAGATTGAAGAGTGCGGCTTTCCATGAGCTCGTCAGCTCATCCATGGCGGGTGACCGGGAGGCGGTCGCCACCTTGTTCGCGTGGATTCGACCGGCGATTATCCGTTACTGTCGGTCACGGATCGGTCGCAGTGGCTCGGCTTACTCGTCGGCCGACGACGTCGCGCAGGAAATCTGTGTGGCTGTGCTCGGCGCACTGACCCGCTATGGCGATGAGCCCGAGTCGTTCCTTCCCTTCGTGTACGGGATCGCCGCGCACAAGGTCGCCGACCACTACCGACGTGCCGGCCGCGACCGGTCGGACCCGTCGGCCGACGTTCCGGACGGCATCGACATGGGGGCGAGCCCGGAACAGCAGATCATGGCTTTCGACCTGCGGGACCGCCTGGCGGGCCTGCTCAACACACTGGCCCCGCGGCAGCGCGAGATCCTTCGGCTGCGGCTGATCGTGGGCCTTTCGGCACAGGAGACGGCGACCGCCGTAGGCCTCACCCCGACGGCAGTGCGCGTCACTCAGCACCGCGCACTAGCCAAACTGCGGGCGGCCCTTGTCCCGGCCGAATGGGTCTAGCCGGTTCGGACCCGCCCATGCCTGGAAGGCGTCGTTCCTGACGTTCAACGTCAGGAAGGCGTCGTTCCAGGCATGCTCCCGCCGCGCCGCCTGACCCGCCGAATGGGTCTAGACGGCCCTTGCGCGGAGGTAGAGCTGAATCTCGGTGCGGTTCGGCTCCGCCTCCGCCGTGATTTCGCGCAGGGTTGTCACCTCGAAGCCGGCGGCTTCGACCACGCGGGTTAACTCATCCGGGGGATACGCGGTCACCTTCGCGGGCGCGCCGAGGAACACGATGGGCAACTCGTCGAAATCACCGAGCACCATGGCGACCTGGAGCAGTCCGGGGCCGCGCAGCTGGGCGCGGAGTTGGCTCAACAGCGGCGGCACGTCGGCCTTGCGCACCATGATCAGCGAGAAGTTGGCGACCACCGCGTCGAACTCGCCGAGATCGGCGACCTCACGCAGGTCCCGGTGCAGGTACCGGCCGCTCGGCGCCTGCACCTCCGCCAGGTCGAGCATGATGCGCGACTCGTCGAGGCCGACCACCTCGACGCCCGCGTCGAGCAGTTGGCGGGCGGTCGGCAGGCCGCTGCCGCACCCGAGGTCGAGCACCCTCGCCGGCCGGTCCAGCTGCGAGAGCAGCCATTCGCCCTCGGCGAGCTGAACGTCGCGCTCGGTGAACGACTCGTCGTAGCGCTTGCCGATCTGGTCGAAGGGCACGGTGTCGCTAGCCATCGTCCCAGCATGCATGGCGCCGGAAGCTCAGTCCAACTCTCGTCGCTCGGTGAGCAGCCGGACGGTCAGTTCGAGGCGTTCGGCCACGTCGCTGGCCGACGCGCGCCGCGTCACCCAGTTGACCAGGTTGGACAGCCACACGTCGCTGATCACCCTGGCGACCGCGCGATCCTCGTCGGTGGCCTCGCCCTCGTGCAGCGCCTTCGTGAACATGCGCTCCATGAGCTTGCCGACCGTGTCGACCTCGGTGGACACCGACGCGTCGGCGAACATGAACGCGCGGGTCATCGCCTCGGTCAGGTTCGGGTCGCGCTGCATGGCGCGGGTGATCCGGCCGAGGACGAACAGCAGCCGGTCGTAGGCGGTGTCGCCGGGGATGGTGGCCCGGTCGGTGCGTTCCTGGCCGCGCTCCAGCTCGCGGGCGAGGCCCGAGACCAGCAGGTGGATCTTGGAGGGGAAGTACCGGTAGAGCGTGCCGAGCGCGACGTCCGCCTTCTCGGCGACCGCCCGCATCTGTACCGCCTCGAAGCCGCCCTTGGACGCGAGCGCGATCGTGGCGTCGAGGATCCGTTTGCGACGGTCGCGTTGGGCGGCCGACCCGAGCTCGTCGTCGGTCAGCCCGTTCAGCGCGTTGGCCCCCGAGGTGCGCGGTCTGGCCATCGGTCAAATCCCCCGTAGTCGGAACGTGTTCCAGCTTGCGGTCGATAGCTTACCTAACGGAATGCCTGGGTAGGCATCGGACACTGCACAGAAACTAGAACACGTTCTATACTAGCGGTCGTGTCCATCGCGATCACTGAGGAGCAGTTGGCGATCCAGGGATCGCTGCGGGAGGTCTCCACCCGCGCCGGAATGCTCGGCTGCGTCCGGATCATGGAAACGCGGCCGGGAGAGTGGGCGGCGCACTGGCCGGCGCTCGCCGCGCTCGGACTGTTCGCGGTCACCGTGCCCGAGCGCCTCGGCGGAATCGGTGGTTCCCTGGTCGACCAGGCCGCGGCTCTCGAGCAGGCGGCCGAGGACCTGGTCCCCGGCCCGGTGCTGCCGACGGTGCTGGCCACCCTCCTGATCACCGACGACGACCTCCTCGCCGACCTGGCAGCTGGTCGGCTGGCGGCTGGTGTCGCGCTCGACCCGGCGGCGCTGGTTGTCGATGGCGATCGGCTGAGCGGGACGGTCGAGCTGGTGCTCGGGGCGCATCCCGAGGCGTTGCTGATCCTCGGCGCAGGGGACGCCTGGTTCGTGATCGAGCCCCACACGCCTGGGCTCGAGGTGACCCCGCTGCCGGCCGCCGACTTCTCCCGGCCACTCGCCCGGGTGACCCTCGATCAAGTGCCGGCGCGGCCCTTGCCGGGGGTCACGGCGGCGACGGTCGCCGGGTTCGCCGGCACGCTCGCCGCCGCCGAGGCCGCCGGGATCGCCCGGTGGTGCCTCGACACGGCCGTCGCCTACGCCAAGGTCCGCGAGCAGTTCGACCGGCCGATCGGGTCGTTCCAGGCGGTCAAGCACCTGTGCGCGGAGATGCTCTGCCGCGCTGAACAGGCCGCCGCGCTGGCCTGGGATGCGGCCAGGTCCGACGCCGCCCCGCTGTCGGTGGCGGCCGCTGGTGTGCTCGCGCTCGACGCGGCCGTGGAGAACGCCAAGGACTGCGTTCAGGTGCTCGGCGGCATCGGGTTCACCTGGGAACACCCCGCCCACCTGTACCTGCGCCGCGCGATCGCCACCCGGGCGCTGTTCGGCGTCCCCCGGCGACGGGTGGCCGAGCTGGCGCTGGCCGGCGAGCGGCGCGGTCTCGGCGTCACCGAGCAGACGGACGAGCGGGCCCGCACGTTCGCCGCCGAACTGGTCGCACTGCCCGAGTCCGAGCGGCGGGCCCGGCTGGCCGAGTCGGGCTATCTCATGCCGCACTGGCCGAAGCCGTACGGGCTCGCCGCGTCGCCACGTGAACAGCTCGCCGTCGACGCGGAACTGGCCCGCGCCGGGATCCGCCGGCCGGACCTGGTGATCGGCGCGTGGGCCGTACCGACCATCCTGAGCCACGGGTCGGCCGCGCAGCAGGACCGGTTCGTCGGGCCGACGCTGCGGGGCGAGCTCGCCTGGTGTCAGCTGTTCAGCGAGCCGGACGCCGGCTCGGACCTGGCGGCGCTGCGCACCCGTGCGTCGCGAGTGGACGGTGGCTGGCAGCTCGACGGGCAGAAGGTGTGGACGTCGGCGGCGGTGGCGGCCGACTGGGGCATCTGCCTGGCCCGCACCGACCCGGACGTCCCGAAGCACGACGGCATCACGTACTTCCTGGTGGACATGCTGTCGCCGGGCATCACCTTGCGGCCGCTGCGCGAGATCACGGGCGAGGCCCGGTTCAACGAGGTGTTCCTGGACGCCGTGTTCGTGCCGGACGACTGCGTGGTCGGCGAGGTGAACGGCGGCTGGCGGCTGGCCCGCACGACGCTGGCGAACGAACGCGTGGCGATCGGCGCCGGCTCCTCGCTCGGCGAGTCGGTCGAGCGGCTGCTCGCCCTCGCCGGGCCGGACGCCGACCGGGATCGGCTGGGTTTCCTCGTGGCACAGGGACTCTCGGTGTCCCTTGTGGACCTGCGGGCGACACTGCGGCAGCTCGACGGGCGCGGGCCAGGGCCGGAGTCGAGCGTCTGCAAGCTGGTGGGCGTGCGGCAGCGGCAGGACGTGGCCGAGGCGGCCATGGACCTCGTCGGCGGTGCCGTGGATTCGCCGCAGCTGCACGAGTTCCTGCTCACCCGCTGTCTGAGCATCGCGGGCGGCACCACCCAGGTGCTGCGCAATCTCGTCGGGGAACGCATCCTCGGCCTACCCAGGGAGCGGTAGTGGACACCAGCAGAGCGGTGGCCGATCTGACACGCGACGTTCTCGCCAAGGAGACCGACGCCGATGCCGCGTGGAAAGCGCTGGGGCAGGCGGGATTGCTGGGCGACGACCTGGGCGTCCCGGAGATGGCGGCCGTGCTGTGGGAGGTCGGTCACGCGGCGGCCGCGGTGCCCGCGTTGAGCACACTGGCCTTCGGCGTGCTCCCGATCGTGCGGTGCGGAACCCCGGCGCAGCGAGCGGAACTGCTCACCGGCGAGCACGTGTTCACGGCCGCGCTGCGCGGCTCGGTGTCCGGTGTGGACAGACTGACCGGCAAGGCGGTGGGCGTACCGGAAGCCGCGCGGGCGCACCGGGTCCTGGTCCCGGCCGGCGACTCCGTGTACCTGGTGGATCCGACGGAAGCGACGCTGACCGCCACGCGCTCGGCAAGTGGTTCCCCGGAGTACACGGTGGAGTTCACCGACACGCCGGCCACTCGCCTTGGTCCGGCCGGCGAACTGCACAGACTGGCGGTGGCCGGTGCCTGCGCGTACGGCGACGGGCTCCTGGCCGGTGCGCTGGCACTCACGGCGGAACACGTCCGCACCCGTGAACAGTTCGGCAAGCCGTTGGCCACGTTCCAGGCGGTGGCGCAGCAGATAGCGGACGTGTACATCGCCTCGCGCACCCTGCACCTGGCCGCGTGGGCGGCATGTTCGCTGGACGAGTCCGATCTGGCGGTGGCCGCGTACTGGCTGACGGAGGAGTTGGTGCCCGCCATGCACATCTGCCATCACCTGCACGGCGGGCTCGGCGTGGACGCCGGCTACGGCATGCACCGGTACTACTCGGCGGCCAAGGATCTGGTTCGCCTACTGGGTGGCGTATCGCACCGGCTGGACGAGGTGATCCTGTGCGGTTGACCGATTCCCAGCGCGCACTGGAAACCGAGCTGCGCACCTACTTCGCCGGGCTGCTGTCCGCCGCGGAACGCGAGGCCATGCTGACCGAACGCCACGGCGAGGTGTTTCGCGACGTGGTGGCGCGCATGGGCCGGGACGGCTGGTTGGGTGTGGGCTGGCCGAAGGAGTACGGCGGCCACGGGTTCGGCGCCGTGGAACAGCAGATCTTCGTGAACGAGGCGGCGCGGGCGGACGTGCCGCTGCCGTACGTGACCTTGCAGACGGTCGGACCCACGCTGCAGACGTTCGGCACGCAGGCACAGAAGGACCGGTTCCTACCGAAGATCCTGGCCGGGGAGATCCACTTCGCCATCGGCTACACGGAGCCGGAGGCGGGCACCGACCTCGCGTCCCTGCGGACGAGCGCCCTCCTCTCCGGGGACGAGTACGTCGTCAACGGCCAGAAGATCTTCACGACCGGCGCGCACGACGCGGACTACATCTGGCTGGCCTGCCGGACCGACCCGGACGCGCCGCGTCACAAGGGAATCTCCATCCTTATCGTCGACACCACCGACCCGGGCTTCTCCTGGACGCCGATCATCACCTGCGACGGCGCGCACCACGTGAACGCCACGTACTACAGCGACGTCCGGGTGCCGGCGGACATGCTGGTCGGCGAGGAGAACCGCGGCTGGCGGCTGATCACCACCCAGCTGAACCACGAGCGGGTCATGCTCGGCCCGGCTGGCCGGCTGGCCGCCCAGTACGACCGGGTCCACTCTTGGGCACGCGCCAACGACCTGCTCGGCGAACCGGACGTCCGGCGCGGCCTGGCCAAGGTGTTCGCCAATCTCCGGGTGAACGAGCTGCTGAACTGGCAGGTGGCGAGCGCCGACGGGGCGGTGTCCATCGCGGATGCCTCGGCCACCAAGGTGTTCTCGTCGGACCGGACACAGTGGATCGGGCGGATGCTCGAGGAGATCGTTGGCGTGCACGGTGATCCGGCCGAGCCGGACACGGCCGAGCTGATGCGCTGGCTGGACATCCAGGCGAAACGCAACCTGGTGCTCACGTTCGGCGGCGGGGTGAACGAGATCCAGCGCGAGCTGATCGCCACCGCCGGGCTGAACCTGCCGAGGGTGCCGCGATGACCGACATCGAGGCGGCGGCACGCGAAGTGGCGGCCCGGGGCGAGTCCGTGCGGCGGGCCGGGCGCGATCCCGTGAACCTGCCGATGATCCGCAACTGGACCGAGGCCATCGGGGACACGAATCCCGCCTATACCGAGGAGTGGGCCGGCGGTCCGGTGGCACCGCCGGCCATGGCGCAGGTGTGGACCATGTACGGCCTGCACGGCGAGCGTCCGGCCGACGACCCGCTGGGCGCCATGGTGTCGGTGCTCGACGAGGCGGGCTACACGTCGGTCGTGGCCACCAACTGCGAGCAGACCTACCACCGCTACCTCCGGCCGGGCGAGGCCGTGGCGGTGGCGGCCGAACTGACCGACGTGGTCGGCCCGAAGCGCACGGCGCTCGGCGACGGCTGGTTCGTCACCACCCGCAGCACCTGGTACGTGGGCGACGAACCGGTGGCGGAGATGCTGTTCCGCATCCTCAAGTTCCGCCCGGCGCCGGCCGAGCCGGTCGGTGATCCGATCCGGCCGATGGTCAGCAGGGACACGGAGTTCTTCTGGGCCGGCACGGCGGCCGGGGAGCTGCGGATCCAGAAGTGTGGCGGCTGCGGGGTGTTGCGGCACCCTCCGGGCCCCATGTGTCCGTCCTGCCGGGAGACCAAGCCGGAGTACGTGGTGGCTTCCGGCGATGGCGAGGTCTACAGCTACGTGGTCCACCACCACCCGCCGGTGCCGGGGCGGCGTCTTCCGTTCGTGGTGGCACTGGTTTCGTTGAGCGAGGGAGTGCGCATGCTGGCGGAGCTGGAGGGCATTCCACCGGCGGAGGTCCACATCGGACTGTCGGTACGGGCGGCGTTCCGCAAGGTGGACGACCACCTGACGATGCCCGTCTGGCGGCCGCGGTGATCGCCGCGGGCACCGAGCTGCCGCCGCTGGTGATCGACGTGACGCCCACGTTCGTGGTGAGCACGGCCATCGCCACCCGCGACTTCCAGGACGTCCACCACGACCGGGACCTGGCGGTGGCGCGTGGTTCGAAGGACGTCTTCGTGAACATCCTGACCGACACCGGCCTGGTGCAACGGTTCGTGACCGACTGGGCCGGGCCGAACGCGGTGGTCAAGCGGATCGCCATCCGCCTCGGCGTGCCGTGTTATGCCTACGAGACGCTCACGTTCACCGGCCGGGTGACCGAGGTGGCCGGCACCGAGGTGGTGGTCGAAGTGGCGGGACGCAACAGCCTGGGCGACCACGTGACCGGAACCGTGCGGATCGAGGTGCCGTGATGCTGTCCCGCACGACGGCGATCGCCGGTATCGGCGCCACCGAGTTCTCCAAGGACTCCGGCCGCAGCGAGCTGCAACTGGCGGCGGAGGCGGTCCGCGACGCGATCGCGGACGCCGGCCTCACTCCGTCCGATGTGGACGGTCTGGTGACGTTCACCATGGACGCCAACTCCGAGGTCGCCGTGGCCCGCGAGCTGGGCATCCCGTCGCTGAGCTTCTTCAGCCGCATCTCCTACGGCGGCGGTGCGGCGTGTGCGACCGTCCAGCAGGCGGCCATGGCCGTCGCCACCGGGGTGGCGGAGGTGGTGGTCTGCTACCGGGCGTTCAACGAGCGGTCGGGCAGCCGGTTCGGCCGGGTGCAGGCGGCGGCCGCCGCCCAACCGACGTCGGCGGGCGTGGACAACGGCTGGCATTACCCGATGGGGATCGCTACCCCGGCCGCCACGGTGGCCATGTTCGCGCGCCGGTACATGCACGAGTTCGGCGCGACGAGCGAGGACTTCGGCCGGGTCACGGTGGCCGACCGCGCGCACGCGGCCACCAACCCGAAGGCCTGGTTCCACGGCCGGCCGATCACGCTGGCCGACCACCAGGCGTCCCGCTGGATCGCCGAACCGTTGCGGCTGCTGGACTGCTGCCAGGAGAGCGACGGCGGTGTGGCGCTGGTGGTGACGTCGACGTCGCGGGCACGGGACCTGCGGCACGCGCCGGCCGTGGTGGCGGCCGCCGCGCAGGGCAGCGGCGCCGACCAGTTCAGCATGAACAGCTACTACCGGGACGACATCGCGGGCCTGCCAGAAATGCGGCTGGTGGCAAACCAACTGTGGCGTCAGAGCGGCCTGAAGCCGGAGGACATGTCGGCAGCCGTCCTGTACGACCATTTCACCCCGTTCGTCCTGGTACAGCTGGAAGAGCTGGGCTTCTGTGGTCGCGGCGAGGCAAAGGACTTCATCGCCGACGACGCACTGCACCTGGACGGCCGCCTGCCTCTGAATCCGCACGGCGGCCAACTGGGCGAGGCGTACATCCACGGCATGAACGGCATCGCCGAAGCAGTACGCCAACTCCGCGGCACAGCAGCAAACCAGGTAACGGACGCACGAAACGTGGTGGTGACAGCAGGCACAGGCGTCCCAACAAGCGGCCTGGTCCTAACAACCGCACAATGACCACTCCCGTCGCCCATGATGACCACTCCCGTCGGCCATGATGACCGTTCCGGCAGGTCAGCGGTCGCTCGGCACTCGGACGGTGGTCATCATGACGTACCGGAATGGTCATCATGGGCGACGGGAGAGGTCATCGTGAGGGTTATGTCGGACAGGACTGGGGTGTCGTCGCGGGTGGTGGCTGTGGCGGTGTAGCCGGTGTCCGTGCGCCACGCTCGCACCCGGAGGGTGTCGCCGGGGTACACCACGCCGGCGAATCTCGCTGAGAACCCCGATACCAGTGACGCATCGGCGTCGAGCAGCGTGTCCACCAGGGCCTTGCACACCATTCCGTAGGTGCACAACCCGTGCAGGATGGGCCGGTCGAAGCCGGCCAGCGCGGCGAAGGCCGGGTCGGCGTGCAGTGGGTTGCGGTCCCCGCACAACCGGTACAGCAACGCCTGCTGCGGCAGGATCGGCACCTCGACCACCGCGTCCGGCTCGCCCGTCGAGGCTACCGCCGGCGCGGACGGGCCCCGGTCCCCGCCGAACCCGCCCTCGCCACGGGCGAAGATGCTCGACGACGTGGTCCACAGTGGCCGGCCGGAATCGTCCACCACGGACGACTCCTGCACGATCACCGCGGCCTTCCCCTTGTCCCACACGTTCGCGATCCGGGACCGGGCGACCGCCTTGCCATCGGTAGGAAGCGGCGCGTGCACGGTGATGGACTGGCTGCCGTGCAACACCTTCGCCAGGTCGACCTCGATCCCCGGGAACGACACGGCCGGCGGCTCGAACGTCCGGAACCCGGGCGCCACCACCCCGAACGTCGGCAGCACCCGCAGCCGGTCCTCCAGCACGTAACGCAGTTCCCGGTCGTCGGTCGGCCGCCCGCCCGCGCCGAGGGCCAGGTGGTAAAGGAGCACATCGGTGCTGGTCCACGAGAACTCGACGGAACCGAGGTCCGCACCGATGGCGACGTCCGGATCGATGGGCATGCGCGACCTCACTCGTAGCTGATCTCGACCCGATCGGTGACCGGGATCGACTGGCACGCGAGGATGATCCCCTCGTCGATGTCCTCATCGTCCAGCACGTCATTGTGGAGCATCTTCACCTCGCCGGCCACCAGCCGGCAGGCACACGCGCTGCACGCCCCCTCGCGACACGAGTACGGCGCGTCGATACCCGCCGCCAGTAGCCTGTCGAGCAGTTTCTGGGACGCCGGCCAGTCCAGTTCGTGGGTCTCCCCGTCCAGCGACACGGACACGGTGGCCGCGTCCCTGCCCTCATCGGTCTCCGCCGGCGCGGGTTCCGCCTCCTCGAACGGGTTCGCGCCGAGTGATTTGAACCGTTCCAGATGGACTCGTTGGCGTGGCACGCCGAGTGAGGTGAGGGCCTCGCGGACACCGGCCATGAACGGCTGCGGGCCGCAGACGAACACCTGGTGACCGGTGAACGGTGCGGTGAGTCCGGCGAGCGCGGACACGGTCGGCAGGCCCTGGACGCTCTCCAGCCAGTGCACGACCACCAGCCGGTCCGGGTGGCGCGCCGCCAGCTCCCGCAGCGTGCCGGCGAAGATCACCGACCGCTCGTCGCGGTTGGCGTAGACCAGCACCACCCGGCCGGAACCCTGCGCCAGCGCGGACTTCACGATCGAGATGACCGGGGTGATGCCGCTGCCGGCGGCGAACAGCAGGAGGTCGTCGTCGAGCGAGACGGGGGTGAAGATGCCGGCCGGCACCAGCGACTCGAGCTCGTCGCCGGCCGCCACCGAGTCGCAGATCCAGTTCGAGCCGTAGCCGTCGACCGTGCGCTTGACCGTCACCTGCAGCCGACCGTCCACATGGGGCGAGCTGGACAGCGAGTAGCACCGGGCGACGGAACCGCAGCGGTCACTGGGAATCCGCAGGGTGAGGAACTGTCCCGGCCGGTAGGCGAACGGCGCGCTCTCGAACACCAGCGAGCATGCATCGGCGGTCTCCTGGATCACCTCGGCCACGCGCAGCCGGTAGGACCGCACCTCAGCCATCGGGTACCACCACCCGCCCGGCGGACACCGCGTGCTCGATGGCCGCCCGCAGCGCCGGACAGGTGTCGATCCGGGCGCTCACCTCGCCGGCCGCCACCCGGAGGGCGAACTCCGGACAGCTCGACGCCGGGTCGGCGGTCCACTGCACGCTGGTCTGCATCCGGCTCGCCTTGCGTACCAGCACTTCCGTGTCGCAGCCGGTGCAGCGCACGGGGGTCAGGCCGGCCGTGAGGAACTCGTGCCGGTCGGCCACCGTGCCGGTCGGGTCGGCGCCGCGCGGCGCCTTGGCCCAGGTGGTCATCGCGCCGCCTCCTCCGCTTCCCGGCGGGCCAGGTTCCGTGCCAGATTCTCAGCGACCTCGCGCTCCCACGCCTCGTTCGCCCGCGTGGTGTCCACTTCGAACTCGAAGCGCTGGGTCATCTCGTCGGTGACGTCCTCGGTGTCCACATAGAACTGCTCGTACCACCGGCGCAGCTGGTAGACCGGGCCGTCCTCCTCGCACAGCAACGGGTTGTCGATCCGGGTCTTGTTCCGCCAGATCTCCACGTCCTGCAGGAACCCGACGCCGAAGCTCTTCGCCAGCTTGTGCGCCACCTTGTCCGCCTTCTCCTTCGGCAGGCCGGGCAGCTTCTTCACGCTCACGCCCCACTGCAGCACGAACGAGTCGGCGGTCACCGGGTAGTGGCAGTTGATGAGCACGGTCTCGATGGTGGTGCCGTGGAAGTCCTGCCACAGATCGTTGATCATGTAGGACGGCCCGTAGTAGGAGGCCTCGGACCGCAGCGTCACTCCCTCGGCCGAGTAGCTCGACCCGAGCGTCACGTCCGGGCGGGCCCGCGAGTTCAGGTACTGCGTCGCCACGTGGCCCTCGAAGACGTTCTTGAAGTAGGTGGGGAAGGCGAAGTGAACGTAGAAGAAGTGCGCCATGTCGACCATGTTGTCGATGATCTCGCGGCAGTTGGACCCCTCGATCTTCACGGTGTCCCAGGTCCAGTCGCTCCACTCCGGACCGGACGCGCCGTGGGTCTCGGGGATCACCACGTTCTCCGGCGGCGGGTTGCCCTGCGGGTCGTTCCAGACGAACAGCTGCTGGTTGCGCTCGAGCGTCAGCCACGACCGGGTGCGGGCGCGCAGTGGAATCCGCTTGGCGTAGGGAATCTGCACGCACTTGCCATTTCCCGCCCAGCGCCAGTCGTGGAACGGGCAGGCGACCGCGTCGCCCTTGATCGTGCCCTGCGACAGGTCACCGCCCATGTGCCGGCAGTACGCGTCGAGCACGTTGAGCGTGCCGTCCTCCGTGGCGAACACCACCAGCTTCGTGCCGAACGCCTCCACCGCGTGCGGCTTGCCATCCCGATACGTGCTCGCGAGGCCGAGGCAGTGCCAGCCGCGCGCGAACCGGGTCCGCGGGGTGCCGACGTCGATCGTGCGGACGCCATCAGTCATCGCTTCGCTCCCACTATGTCCAGTGCGGCCAGGTATCCGAAGACCATGGCCGGGCCGAGGGTCGCCCCCGGGCCGGCGTAGGTCCGTCCCATGACCGGCACGCTCACGTTGCCGGCCGCGTACAGGCCGGGGATCGGCTCGCCGTCGGTCCGCAGCACCCGCGCAGCCGGGTCCGTTCGCAGCCCGCCCTTCGTGCCGAGATCACCCGGCACGATCCGGACGGCGTAGAACGGGGCGACCGACAGCGGCGCGAGGCACGGGTTGGGCCGGTTGCGTGGATCGCCGTAGTACCGGTCATATGCGCTGGCGCCGCGGTCGAAGTCGGTGTCCACACCGGACTCGGCGAACCCGTTGAACTTCTCGACCGTGGTCCGCAATGTGTCGGCCGGTACGCCGATCGCCTCGGCCAGTCCGGCCAAAGTGGACGATTTGTGCACGGCGCCGTGCTTGTACCAGCGCCCGGGAAACGGTTGCCGTGGACCGAGACCCGCGAAGATGTACCGGTTGCGGTAGCGCTGGTCGGCGATCAGCCAGGACGGGATGTGGCTCACCTCGTCCGTGTGGTTCTCATACATCGCGTGCACGGCGTCCACATAGGGCGCCGCCTCGTTCACGAACCGCCTTCCATCTTGATTGACCATGATGCAGCCGGGCAGCGTGCGTTCGGCCAGACAGAAGTACGGGCCGCGGGGCAGTTGGATGGACGGCCCCCACCACGCGTCGTCCATGACATCGGTCGCCGCACCGAGCCGTATGCCGGCCTCGATGCCGTCGCCCGTGTTCTCCACGGCGCCGACCGTCCATTCGGTACCGATGGGGGACTGTTGGTACTCCTTGCGCATCCGCTCGTTGTGCTCGAACCCACCGGCCGCGAGGATCACCCCGCCGGTGGCGTGGATCGTCTGTGGCTGGCCGTCGCGCAGGATGTCCACGCCCACCACTCGGTCGCCGTCGGTGCGCAGCCCGGTCATGGGCGTGGACAGCCAGACCGGCACATCGGCCGAGGCGAGGCCGGCCCGCAGGCCGGCGGACAGCGCGAGGCCCATGGTCAGCAGCCGGCGCCGGGTGGCGACCGAGACCGCGCGGCGCCCGGCGACCCGGAGCGTGCGCAGCAGGCCGCGCGGATGCCTGGCCATGAGGTTCATCCACCGGTAGTCGGCCTGGGTGACCGCCATTCCCGTGGGCGCCTTGAGATAGGGGTCGGCCAGGTTGGCCACCTCGGCGCCGAGCCGGCGCGCGTCGAACGGGCGTGGTTCGAGCGAGCGGCCCATGGGCATGCCGCCGGGCGCCTCGGGGTAGTAGTCGGCGTAGTCGGGCACCCAACGCAGCCGCAGCGGGGTGTTGGCCAGGACGAACGACAGCATGGCCGGACCGTGGTCGAGGAACGCGCGCTGCAGGTCGGGGTCGCCGTCCGCGCCGACGATGTGCGCCAGGTAGGTGGCCGCCTGCTCGGGGGTGTCCGGCACGCCGGCCGCGAGCAGCACGTGGTTGTTCGGGATCCAGACGCCGCCGCCCGAGCGGGCGGTCGAGCCGCCGAAGCGCGGTGCCTTCTCGATCAGCACCGTGCGCAGGCCGTGGTGCGCGGCGGTCAGCGCCGCGGTCATCCCGGCCGCGCCGCTGCCGACGACGATCACGTCGAAGTCGCTCATCCGCACTCCCTCATACTAGAACAGGTTATAGTTTTGCACATGCCTCCTGGTTGGGACGAGCACGCGGACGTGGTGGTGGTCGGATTCGGCGGCGCGGGCGCGTGCGCGGCGCTCGAGGCGGCGCGGGCCGGGGCTGACGTCCTGGTGCTCGACCGGTTCGGCGGCGGTGGCGCGACCGCCATGTCCGGCGGGGTCGTTTACGCAGGTGGCGGCACGTCCACCCAGCGCGAGGCCGGTGTCTCGGACACCCCGGAGGCCATGTTCGACTACCTGTCGGCGGAGGTCGGTGACGTGGTCACCCCGGCGACGCTGCGCCGGTTCTGCGCGGAGAGCCCCGGCATGATCGAGTGGCTGAGCGAGGCCGGCGTGCCGTTCGACGCCAGCCCGTGCCCGTACAAAACGTCCTATCCGACGAACGAGTTCTACCTCTACTACTCGGGCAACGAGAACGCGTGGCCGTTCCGCTCGCGAGCCGAGCCGGCGGCACGCGGGCATCGCGCGCACGGCCGCGGCACGTCCGGCAAGGTCTTCTTCGGCGCGCTCGCGGCGGCCGCGCGGCGGGCGGGTGCCCGGGTGCGGCCGCGGACCACGGCGAAGGAGTTGGTGGTCGAGGACGGTCGAGTGGTGGGCGTGGAGTGCACGTCCTTGTCCGGCGGCCGGCTGCGGCACCGGCTCATGCACAAGTACGCGACCAAGCCGGGACTGTACGTGCCGGGGCTCGCGCGGATCCTGTACCGCCGGATCGAGCGGCTCGAGCGGCGGTACGGCAGGACCGTGCGGATCCGTGCGCGCCGCGGCGTGGTGCTCGCGGCCGGCGGGTTCGTGAACAACCGGGAGATGATGCGGGAACACGCGCCCGAGTTCCGCGGCGGCCTGCCGCTGGGCACGCAGGGCGACGACGGCAGCGGCATCCGGCTCGGCGTGGCGGCGGGCGGTGCGGCGGCTGGGCTGTCGGCCGTCTCGGCGTGGCGGTTTCTGACCCCGCCGAGCGCGTTGCTGCGTGGGGTGCTGGTCGATCAGTCGGGCGAGCGGTTCATCGACGAGTCCAGCTACGGCGCGGCCATCGGCGCGAAGCTGGTGACCGAGCGCGGCGGGAAGGCGTGGCTCTTGGTGGACGAGTCGATCGTCGATTCCGCCCGTCGGCAGCTACGTACGGAAACCTTGTGGTTCCAGCGGTTACAGGCGGAGTACCTGCTGCGGGTGGCCCGGGTGCGGGGTGCGACGGTGGCTTCGGTGGCCGAGAAGGCCGGCGTCGATCCGGCCGGGTTGGCGGCGACCGTCGAGAAGTACGGCGTTCCGGAAGACGCTTTCGGCAAGCACCCGGACCTGGTCGCGCCGCTCGTCGGGCCGTACAGCCTGATCGACTTCTCGTACGGCCCCCGCCTCGGCTACCCCTGCCCGATGCTCACGCTCGGCGGCCTGGTGGTGGACGAGGAGACGGGCCGGGTCGCCGGGGTCGAGGGCCTGTACGCGGCCGGCCGCACGGCGGTCGGCCTCTGTTCGAACTCCTACGTGAGCGGCTTGTCCTTGGCGGACTGCGTGTTCTCCGGCCGCCGCGCGGGGGCGTCGGTGTCAGCAGCCAGCAGTGAGACAGCCTGACGCAACCCTGCCTTCAGTTCCCTCACCGCCACGTGCCACTCCCCACGCGCATAGGACAGGTGACGTTCGGCCACCGACGCGGCCGCGGCGGCGTCGCACGTGTGGGAAGCGTCGGTGTCGTACTCCAGCGACGTGACGCGGCTTCGCAAAATGGTCGATTTCCTCGCGAATCTCGTCCAGCTCACTCATCGGTGGCTCCCTGGCGCAGTGCGTCCAGTGCACGCTCGTGCACTCTGTGTTGCTAAGCTTCCGAAAGGAGACCATAAGCTACGCAACAAGAAATCGCATAGCCACGAAAGGGTGAATGTGTCGCATCAGCAACGCCGCACGGCGGATCGCATCCAGATCGGTGCGACGCTCAAACGCATGCGCATCGACGCCGAGGTCACCAGGGAGACTGCCGCGGAGAAGGTCGGCTGCACCATCGCGACCATCGGCAACATCGAGCAGGGCCGCACCAAGATCACTCATGGCGACCTGGCTGCCCTGCTCACGCTGTACGGCGTGCCCGACGATCAGGCCGAGGACCTGATCGACGTCAACCGTGCTGCTCATCGCATGGTACGGCGGGTTCGCGGCGGTGGCGACATCCAGCCGCACCAACGCCGCACGGGTGACCTGATCCGGGCCTCCCAGGAGTTGCGCTACTACTGCCCGGAGGCCTTCCATGGCCTCCTTCAGCAGGAGGACTACGCCCGCGCGATCATGGCGCCGACCGGACATATGGATCAGGTCCTCGAGACCCGGCTGCGTTACCGGTTGGGCCTGGCCGAGGTGCTGACCCGCGACGAGCAGCCCTTGCGGTTCTGGGCCGTCATCGGCGAAGCGGCGCTGCACAAGAACTTTGGCGGTAGGGACGTGATGCGAAGTCAGCTACGGCACGTGGTGGAGCTGTGCCGGACCCGACCCGACATCACTGTCCAGGTCATGCCACTCAACGCCCGGGAGCACTACTTCGTGGGCGCCACGGTCACCATCTACAACTTCGGCAGCAAGATGCCCGAGATCGCCAGCGTGGACACCACGCTCGGCGACCAGTTCTTCGAGCGGGACTCCGCCGTGTCGGAGGCGATCACCAAGTTCGACGACGTCCGGTACAAGGCACTCGATCCACTGACGAGCATCGATATGATGGAAGACCTCAGCCGTCAGTGAATCGAGTGAACCCCATGTCGTTGCAGCCCAATGTATGGACCAAGTACTCCGACAACGGCAGCACCTGCGTGGAGGTTCTGCTGACCGAGACCGAGGTCCTGGTGCGCAACTCCACTCGGCCGGAGGCGGGCGCGTTGTCGTTCACCTTCGCCGAGTGGGAGTCGCACACCAGGGGCCAGAAGCTCGGGGTTTTCGACCTCCCCGCAGGCACCCTCTGACCGTTAGGTCTCCTCGATCTTGTCGATCTTGTCGGTCAGCAGCCCGGTGATCTCGGCAATCCCAGTGCGAACCTGCTTGAACTGGTCCTCGACTTTGGCGAAGTTCTCGTCAATCTGAGCGAAGTTCTTGTCGGCCTGGGCGAAGTTCTTGTCGGCCTGGGCGAAGCCAGCGTCGACCATGCGTTCCACATTGACGAGGCGCTTGCCGTGGTCGGCAAGCATCTTCGTGTGCTTGGCCAGCGTCTCGCCGTGTTCTCGCTGCGTTTCCTTGAGGGCGTTGAGGAGGCCGACTTGACCTCGCAAGGTGGCGGTGTTGCCGGATGCCTCATGGTCCGCCTTGGTGGCGAGGTAGCGCACCTCCACCATGTCGTGCTCCAGTTGGGTGACGCGGTCGTGGATCTCGGTCATGGGGTTCCCCTCTCTACGGTCTTGCGTAGCCATCTGCCCCACATCCTCCGGGTGCTTCGCGGATCTGCCAAAAAAGTTATCCACAGGCTCCGAAGTTGTCCACAGGGGGTCCGTGCATCGACAGAAACGAGAACGTGTTCTAGTCTTGCTGGCATGAGCGACCAGGTCGTCGAGGCGGTGCGGGAACTGTTGCCCGGGTTCCGGGAGCGGGCTCAGGACACCGAGGATGCACGGCGGATCTCTGTGGAGTCGATCAAGGCCCTGCAACAGGCTGGCTTCTTCAAACTGTTGCAGCCCAAGCGATACGGCGGACACGAGAGCAGCCCCAACGATTTCTACCGCGCTGTGCGACTCGTCGCCAGCGCCTGTGGCTCCACCGGGTGGGTGGCCGCCGTGCTCGGGTGCCATCCGTGGCAACTCGGGCTCTTCGACGACCGCGCCCAGCAGGAGGTCTGGGGCGCCGACGACGACACGCGCGTCTCCTCCTCCTACGCGCCCATGGGCCGGGCCACGCCGACCGAAGGCGGGTTCACCTTCACCGGCCGCTGGAGCTTCTCCTCCGGCTGCGACCACGCGAGCTGGGTCTTCCTCGGCGGGCTGGTCCTCGGCGAGGACGGCAACCCCACCGACTTCCGTACCTTTCTCCTGCCAAAACAGGACTACGAGATCGACGACGTCTGGGACACGATCGGCCTGCGGGGCACCGGCAGCAACGACATCATCGTGGAGGACGTGTTCGTCCCCGAGCACCGCACGCTCAGCTTCATGGACACCGGCAAGTGCCAGGGGCCGGGGCAAGAAGTCAACACCGGCCCGCTCTACAAGCTCCCGTTCGCGTCCATCTTCTCCTGCTCGATCGCCGTCCCCGTGGTCGGCATGGCCACCGGCGCCTACGAGGCCTACGTGAACCACACCCGCGAGCGGGTCCGCGCCTCCACCGGCGGCCGCGCGGCGGAGGACTCCTTCAACCAGGTGCGCATCGCCGAGGCGGCCAGCAAGATCGACGCCGCCATGCTGCAGATCGAGCGTGACATCGACGAGGAACTGCGGCTGGCCACGGCCGGCGAGAAGATCCCGTTCCCGCTGCGGGTCCAGACCCGGCGCGACCAGGTGAACGCCACCAGTTCGGCGATCGCCGCCGTGGACCGGCTCTTCGAGAGCGCGGGCGGCCGTGCGCTGAAGGTCGGCACGCCGATCCAGCGGTTCTGGCGCGACGCGCACGCCGGCCGGGTGCACGCGATCAACGATCCGGAGAAGGCGCTGGCCATGTACGGCCAGGCCCAGCTCGGCCTCAAGGTGACCGACGCATGGATCTGACCACAGAGGACACCAAGGCGGGCCTGCACTTCCACGAGAGTGGTGCCGGCGAACCCGTGGTACTGCTACACGGCGGCGGTCCCGGCGCGTCCGGGATGAGCAACTTCGCCGCGAACCTGCCGGTGTTCGCCAAGCAGTTCCGCACCCTCGTGGTCGACCAGCCCGGCTTCGGCGGGTCCGACAAGCCGGAGATCACCAGCCAGTACTTCACGTTCTCCGCCGACGCGGTCGTCAAACTAATGGACGAGCTCGGCATCGAGAAGGCCCACTTCGTCGGCAACTCCCTCGGCGGCGGCACGGCCGTCCGGCTGGCGCTGCGCCATCCCGACCGCGCCGGTCGGCTCGTGCTCATGGCGCCCGGCGGACTCAACCTGTCGCTGTTCAGCGCGGACCCGACGGAGGGCGTGAAGAAGATCTACCGCTTCGGCGCGCCACCGGGGCCCAGCAAGGAAAAGCTGGCGGAGTTCCTCTACACCCTGGTTCATGACGGGACGCTGGTCACCGAGGAGCTGGTGGACGAACGGTTCGCGACGGCGAGCGACCCGGAGTCCCTCAAAGCCATGGCCTCCATGGGCGCGTCGTTCGCCAAGTGGCCGGAGGAGAGCATGCTCTGGCGCGACGCGCACCGGTTGCGGCAGCGGGTCCTGCTCGTCTGGGGCAGGGAGGACCGGGTCAACCCGGTCGACGGCGCTTTCGTTGCCCTCAAAGTGATCCCGCGCGCTCAGCTGCACGTGTTCGGCCGGTGTGGACACTGGGCACAGCTGGAGAAGTTCCACGAATTCAACAGGCTCACCATGGACTTTCTCGGAGGCGAGTAGAACGTGGGCATCAGGTCCCTTGGTTACCTGCGCATCGAGGCCACCGACGTGGACGCCTGGCGGGTCTACGGGCTCAAGGTGCTCGGCATGGTCGAGGGCAAGGGCGCCCGCGACGACGCGCTGTACCTGCGGATGGACGACTTTCCCGCCCGCCTGGTGATCGTGCCCGGCGAGACCGACCGGCTGGCGGCCACCGGCTGGGAGGTGGCGAACGTCGGCGAACTGGGCGAGATCTGCGGGCGGCTCGAGGCGGCCGGCGTGCCGTACAAGGAAGGCACGAAAGAGGAACGTGCCGACCGGCGGGTGGACCAGCTGATCATCTTCGACGACCCGTCCGGCAACCCTCAGGAAGTCTTCCACGGCGCCGCCCTCGAACACCGCCGCGTGGTCAGCCCCTACGGCCACCGGTTCGTCACGGGCGAGCAGGGTCTCGGTCACGTCGTACTGTCCACAAAGGACGACGCGGCCGCGTTGACCTTCTATCGCGACGTCCTCGGCTTCCGGCTGCGCGACTCCATGCGCCTGCCGCCGCAACTGGTCGGCCGCCCGGCCGACGGCGACCCGGCTTGGCTGCGGTTCTTCGGCTGCAACCCACGCCACCACAGCCTCGCGTTCCTGCCCATGCCGACACCCAGCGGGATCGTGCACCTGATGGTCGAGGTGGAGAACACCGACGACGTCGGCCTCTGCCACGACCGCGCCCTACGCCGCAAGGTGCCCATGTCGGCCACCCTCGGCCGGCACGTGAACGACCTGATGCTGTCCTTCTACATGAAGACCCCCGGCGGGTTCGACGTGGAGTTCGGCTGCGAGGGCCGCCAGGTCGACGACGAGTCCTGGATCGCCCGCGAGTCGACGGCCGTGTCGTTGTGGGGACACGACTTCTCCATCGGCTCCCGATGATCACGCAGGCCATCGACGCCACCGCGTTCCGCAAGGCACTCGGGCACTTCTGCACGGGCGTCACGGTGGTCACGGCCATGAACGACGCCGAGCCGGTCGGCTTCGCCTGCCAGTCGTTCGCCGCGCTGTCGCTCGATCCGCCGCTCGTGCTGTTCTGTCCCGGCCGCACCTCGCGGACCTGGCCGCTGATCGAGCGGCACGGCCACTTCTGCGTCAACGTGCTCGGCCACGGCCAACGCGACGTGTCCACGGTGTTCGGCCGTGCGGGTGCGGACAAGTTCGCCACGGTGCCCTGGACCCCGGCGCCGTCCGGCGCGCCGATCCTCGCCGGCGTCCTGACCTGGCTGGACTGTGCGATCGAGGCCGTTCACGACGGCGGCGACCACCACGTGGTGGTCGGCCGGGTGACCACGCTCGGGGAGCAGCGCGGCGAGCGGCCGCTCCTGTTCTACCGCGGCGCGTACACGGCCACCGAACCCGCCGAACCGACCCCGGGCATCCTCGACAACCTCATCACCTGGTCCCGCCACGACGACTGGATCTAGCCCACCCCGCATGATGACCACTCCGGTCGCGCATGATGACCAGTCCCGTCGCGCATGATGACCAGTGCCGCGCGGCGAGCCGGGCTGCCCGGCGCACTACAGCACCCGGCAATGGTCATCATGCGCGACGGCAACGGTCATCATGGCCGACGGGAGTGGTCATCGTGCGGGTTAGTCCATGTAGCGCCTTGACGGTGGGGAAATTTCGATCATCCTCAATAGAGCGAAATCTTTCGCCCCCGAGGAGGCTTGAATGCCCCGTCCCGCATCCCACGACCGGCGCAGACCCGGCGCCAGACCCATGGTGGCCGCCTTGGCCGCCGTTACCCTCCTGACCTCCGGTATCGCCTCGTCGGCGACGACGACAGCAGCCGCCCCGGCCGCACCCGTCGCGCCCGAGCTCGTCGCCCAGGTCGAGAACGCCCGCTCCGGTGAACCGGTGCGGGCGTTGTTGATGTTGCCGAACACCGAAGAGCTCGCCGGCGACCGCACCGAGGTGCTCGACGCGTTGCGCGCGCACGCGGCCGACACCCAGGCCGAGCTGGAACTCGACCTCGAGCAACGCGCCGACGTCACCGTGCTGAACCGCTTCTGGCTGACGAACATGGTGCTCGTCGAGTTCGCGGCCGGCGGCCGGACCCTCGACGCGCTCGCCGGCACCCCCGGCGTGGACCGCGTCATCCCGAACTTCGAACTCACGGCGCCCGAACCGAGCCCGAGCACGGCCGAGGTCGCGCCGAACGCCGACCTGACCTGGGGACTGCAGAAGATCGAAGCCGCCCGCGTCTGGGACGAACTGGGGATCGACGGCAGCGGGGTCCGCGTCGCGACGCTGGACACCGGCGTCGACATCAGCCACCCGGACCTGGCCGGCAAGATGGTCACCGACAACCCGGCCGACCCGAACCACCCTGGCGGCTGGATGGAGTTCAACGCCACCGGCGGGCGCGTCGCGTCCGCCCCGCGCGACTCCGCCTACCACGGCACGCACGTGTCGGGCACCATCCACGGCGACGCCACGTCGGGTACGGCGATCGGCGTCGCCCCTGGCGCCGAGATGATGCACGGCCTGGTGATCCCCGGCGGCGGCGGCACGTTCGCGCAGGTGGCGGCCGGCATGCAGTGGGCGATCGCGCCCACCGACGCGGCCGGCAACCCGGCCGGCCGGGCGGCCGACGTGGTCAACATGTCGTTGGGCGGCAACGGGTTCTTCGAGGAGATGATCCAGCCGACCCGCGCCATGCGGGCGGCCGGCGTCTTCCCGGCCTTCGCCATCGGCAACGACTGCGGCTCCTTCGGCACCGCCAGCCCGGGCAACGTGCTCGAGGCGGTCTCCGTCGGCGCCACCGACACCAGCGACAACGTCGCCGGCTTCTCCTGCGGCGCCGTTGTCCGCAAGAACCAGTGGACCGACCCGCCGGCCGAATGGCCGGAGAGCTGGGTGAAGCCGGACGTCTCCGCCCCTGGCGTCGGCGTCGTGTCGGCCTCGCCCGGCGGCGGCTACCGCACGCTGTCCGGCACCTCCATGGCCACACCGCACACGGCGGGCACGGTCGCGCTCATGCGTTCGGCGGCCGATCTGAGCGTCGACGAGGTCGCGGCCGCCCTGGGCGACACCGCCTTCTGGGACAACCGGTACGCGGCAGCGCCGCCGGACACCCGGTTCGGCGTCGGCCGGATCAACGCGTTCGAGGCGACGAGCTTCGTGGCGCTCAACTCCGGCATCGAGGGCGCGGTCACGGACACGGCGGGCACGCCGGTGGCCGGTGCGACGGTGACCGTGGCACCGGGCGACGTGACCGTGACGACCGGCGCGGACGGCACCTTCAACCGTCGCCTCGCCCCGGGCACCTACACGGTCACGGTCGAGGCCTTCGGCTACCAGACCACCACGGTCTCCGGCGTGACGGTCACGGAGAACGCCTTCGCCGCGGTGGATGTCGCGCTCGACGCGGCGCCGGGCGGCCAGGTGGTCGGCACGGCCGTGCTCACGGAAAGCGGGCACGGCCTACCCGGGGTCAAGGTCCAGGTGACCGGCGTGCCGGCCGACCTGTCCGCCACCACGGGTGCCGACGGCACCTACACGATCCCGCGGGTGCCGTCCGGCACCTACCAGATCGTGGCCAGCCACCCGACATTCCGCGCACCGGAAGCGGTCGAGGTCACGGTGACCCCGGAAGCGGCCGCCAGGGCCGACTTCGGGTTCGGCGTGCCGGCGCGCGCGGTCGCGATCGTGGACAGCTCGGCCACCCGGGCCGCGCAGTACCGCGACGTGGTGTTCGCCCCGCGCGGCATCGAAACCGCCATCTACAACTGGAACCAGCTACCCCAGGCCGCGGCCCACGCCACCGTGGTCCTCGGCTACGGCACCCTGTCCACCGACTACGACCAGGCGGACTTCCAGGCGTTCCTGGACGCCACCGACGCCAACGGCACCGGGGTGATCTTCACCGACCACGCCTTCGGGTCCGGCAGCGGCATCAAGCAGCTGTCCGAGCACACGGGACAGCCGGTCTCCTACGGGTCGAACACCGCTGGCACCACCTCGGCCGAGTCGTACTACGAGGTCACCCAGGAACACCCGATGCTCGGGGACTACTCGGTGGGCGACCGCATCGTGATCGACAACACCACCTCGTCGAAGTGGGTGGCCTGGTTCGGCGGCTACGAAGGCGAGGGGCGCAAGCTTCTCGGCAATCTCGGGCGCACGGCCGACGGCGTCCTCGGCGGCGGCATCGGCGTCGACGAGCGGGCCACCAACCGGCACGTGCTGCTGTCGACCCACGGAACGTCGGCCACCAGAGGGCCGGCCGACTGGACGGTCGAGGCGACCGAGTTGTTCCTCGACGCCATCACCTGGGCGTCCCCGCCGCCGGCGCCGAACCAGGCGTACTTCGCGCCGCACAACCTGCGCACCACGCCGGATCTCGTGATGGCCGACGACGATGTGCGGGTGCAGGTCGACGTGAAGAACATCGGCGGCACGGCCGGCAGCTACAACGCGGCGCTGCGGGTGAACGGCGCGGTCGAGGCGACCACGCCCGTCACCCTGGCGGCCGGCGCGTCCACCACGGTCACGTGGACCCTGTCGCGGGACGACCTCGGCACCTACGCCGTCCAGGTCGGCCACCTGAGCGACACGTTCCGCGTGCGCGCACCGATCGTCCAGCTCTCCGCGTCCACAGTGGACGCACCGGGAGCGACGGCGGTCGGGGCGCTGGCCGGAGCGACGGTCGAGCTGATCGACGGCGGTCAGGTGCGCTCGATCGGCACCACGGGCGCCGACGGCAAGCTGGCGTTCGAGATCCCCCACCCGGTCGGCCGGTACACCCTCGTGGTGCGCAGGCCGACGCCGGCTGATGGTGGCCCGGGTTACCTGCTGCACCGGGAGATCACGGTCATCGACGACGAGTCGATCAGCTTCGCGCCCCGCGTGCTGGCCGGCTCCTCGGCGCACACCGCAACCACCATCGGCGACAACTTCGCCGTGCGGGCCACGATCGACCTCGACAACGCGGACGACCGGCACTCGGGTTCGGTGTTCCTGCGGCCGTCCGGCACCGCGCCACACGGCTACCGGTACCAGCCGGGCACGCTGATCGCGAGCCTCGACCGGTACGAGGCGGTGGCCGTGCACGAGGTGCTGCACCTCGAGCAGGACTGGCTCCTGCCGAGCCGGGTGGTCGGTGGGCTCGACTGGATCGACCCGTTCGACACCACCTTCTCCTTCGGTGGTGCGCCGGTCGTGTCGGTCGGCGATGTCACGATCGGCGCGGACGGGCGGGCCACGGTGCCGTGGTCGGTCACCGACGCGCACGGCCTGCCGTTCGCGACGGTGCTGGCGTCGAACGTGCGGCCGTTCTACACGCTGCCCGACCGGGTGGCGCTGGAGAGCGTCGAAGGGTTGTTGCGGGCGGCCGTGCCGAACGAGCTGAAGCCGATCCTGCGGCTGTTCGACCCGGCCGGCAAACCGTTGCGGGCCGGGGCGATCGGCTGGAACGCGCAGCCGTACACGTTCGCGTTCGACCCGAACGCGCCGAACGGCGAGTACCGGTTCGCGCTGGATGTGGCCACCGGTGGCTACGCCGGCCAGGTGAGCGACGAGACGTCGCTGCGGATCGGTCCGGTTCCCGCCCCCGCGATGTCCATTTCGGACACCCGGGCCGGGTCGGCCGCGCCTGGCACGGCCATGCGGTACGACGTGAAGGCGGCCAACGGCGGCACGGCCGACTCCGGGCCGCTGGCCTGGACCGTCCGGGTCACCGCGGGATACGCGCTGGCACCGCAGAACGTGGTGCTGCGGGTGCAGGTGGACGGCGCGTGGCAGCGGGTCCAACTGCGTCGTGACGGTGCCGCGCTGGTCGGCACGGTGGTGGCCGACGCGTCGGTGGCCGCCGGGGCGGCGCGGACGTGGCGGATGTCCGTGCAGTTCCAGGGCGCGGGCACCTACACGGTCGCGGACTCGTTCGCGGGCACCGGTGTCGCGGTGTCCAACGCGGACGAGATCACGGTCGCCGCACCTGTTCCGGTCGGCACTCGGTAACTGGTAACGGCAAGACCCCGCGATGTGGCGGCATCGCGGGGTCTTGCCAGTCCGCCTCTCCGGAATAGAGTGACCCGCATGAGGTTCGAGGAGATCGTGATCGAGACGGACCGGCTGGACTTCCCGGCTCTCGCGGCCGGCTCGGGGGAGCCAGTGGTGTGCTGGCACGGTTTCCCCGACCATCCGGCCACGTTCGGTCCGCTGGCCGAGCATCTCGTGGCGGCCGGACGTCGTGTGGTGGCACCGTTCCTGCGCGGCCACCACCCGGACACGATCGACGCGCTCACGTTCTCCGACTCCATCACCCTCGCGGCCGACGGTGTCGCCGTGGCCACGGCCGTCGGCGGCGGCGAGCCGGTCGACATGATCGGCCACGACATCGGCGCCGGCGTGGTGCACCGGATCGCCGCGGGTTGGCCGGAGGCACTGCGAGGCGGTGTCACGCTCGCCGTGCCCGCACCGTCCACTTTGGTTGCTTCGCTGGCCGATCCCGGGCAGCAGAAGCGATTGTTCTACATGTGGCTGTTCCAGGTCGAGGGGATCGCCGAGGCGATCCTGGAGACCGACCGGAGGCTCATCGACTACCTGTGGGCCACCTGGTCGCCGGGTCTCACCGAGCTCGGCGACCACCGCGCGCGGGTGCACGAGCTGTACGGCGACCCGAGGTTCATCCGCAACGCGCTGCGCATCTACCGGGCCAACTTCGACCCGAGCCGCCACGATCCGGCGCTGGCCGGCATGGCCGTCCGCACGGAGGCCATGGCCGCCAGGCCGTTGATGTTCATCGGCGGCGCGGACGACGGCTGCATCGACGCGAAGGTGTTCGAGACGGCGCCGCATGGCTTCGCCGACGGTTCCCGGGTGGAGGTGCTGCCCGACGCAGGGCACTTCCTCCACCTGGAACACCCGGCGAAGGTGGCCGAACTGGCCCTGGAGTGGCTCAGTAGGTGAGGACCGTGGCGAACCGGAACATGTCCTCCACCGTCAGCTCGGGCGCCCCGATGCCGTAGGCGAGCATGTGAAACGCCGTGCCGTCCGGTCGTCGTGCGGTGAGGCTGAGCGCGGTCCGGTCGACCTCGGTTTGGGCGACCACCTCGGCCACCGTGCCGTCCGGGAACTGGCGGTACCTGCAGTCCTGGCCGGGCTCCGAGCACGGGACGAACGCGTCCGCAGCACGGGATTCCACGATGAAGATCAGCATCGTCCGGCCGAAGCCCGCATTGGCGACGTAGATGTCACGCGGGCCGTCCGCCGAGTTGACGGCGAACTCCGGCGGTGGGACCCCGGCGGGCAGGAGATCGTTCATGGCGGCGGCGAGTTGCGCGGTCAGCCGGCGGGCCCGGTCGTCGACCACGGGTTCGGGCTGTTCGAACCGGTCGACTATGCGGACGGGTGCGCGCTCCGAGGCGACTGGCTCCGGTTCGCCGGCGGTGAGCAGGGTCGCGGCCGTCGTGGCTGCGATCAGCACGGCGGCGGCGGCGATGGCTGTCCGGCGTCGCTGCCGCCGTTGTGCTTTCCCTGCCTCGACTACTTCGGCCACGTCGACCAGTGGTGGTCCGGCGGCGGCCACGAGAGCGGCGAGCCGTTCCTCCACAGTGGGCGGTGGCTCGTCCGGTTCCGTCGGTGCGGGTACGTGCAGTTCTGCTTCGAGGTCAGCTGCCACCGTTCGTTCGGGCCGGCGCAGCATGGCCGCGATCTCCGGCACCGACAGGCCCGACCAGTGGTGCAGCACCACCGACACCCGTTGCCCCGCCGGCAGTGCGTCGAGACTTCGGCGCAGTAGTTCCAGGTCGTAGGACAGCTCCGCGGGTTCCCCGACCGGTGGCGGCCCGGCGAGCCAGGCACGCACGAGCGCGGCGATGGCACGCCGCTCGTCGGGTACCCGATCCAGGTACGTCTTGGTCAGGGCGGTGTGGACGAGGGCGGCGGCCGCCTCCCGGTCACCGGTGAGCAACAGGGCCAGCCCGGTCAGCGGTGCCGCCAGGCGAGTGGCGAAGGCGTCGAACTCGGCCACCGTGACTCCATTGTCAGTAGGTGAAGAGCGTGGCGAACCGGAACAGGTCCTCCACGCTCAGCTCCGGCGTCCCGGACGCGCCGACCCCATTGGCGTCCACGTAGAAGGACGTGCCGTCCGGGCGTCGGGAGAGCAGGCTGAGCGCGGTGTGGTCAGCCTCTGTGTAGGCGACCACCTCGGCCACCGTCCCGTCCGGGAACTCGCGGTACCTGCAGACCAGGTTGGGCTCGGAGCAGGGGACATACGCGTCCGCCGCGCGGGATTCCACATAGAAGAGCAGCAGTGTCGAGCCGAACGTCACCTCGGCGGCGTAGATGTCGGTCGGGCCGAACTCCGGGCCGATGGCGAACTCCAGCGGCGGGCGTCCGTTGTAGCCGGACCGCAGGTCGGTGACGCCGGGGAGTAGGTCGTCGATGGCGGCGGTGAGTTGCGCGGTGAGCCGGCGGGCCCGGTCGTCGATCACCGGCTCGGTCGGGAGGAGCTGGGCGTTCGGCCAGCCGGCTTTCCACGTGACTGCCACCGGTTCACCGGCGGTGAGCAGGGTCGCGGCCGTCGCGGCGGCGACCAGCACCGCGGCGGCGGCGATGGCTGTCCGGCGTCGCTGCCGCCGCTGTGCTCTCCCGGCGTCGGCCACGTCGGCCAGGTCCACCAGGGGTGGTCCGGCGGCGGCCACGAGAGCGGCCAACCGGGCCGGCACGGTGGGCGGCGGTTCGTCCGGTTCCGCCGGGGCGGGTACGTGCAGGTCTGCTTCGAGGTCCGCTGCCACCGCTCGCTCGGGCCGGCGCAGCATGGCCGCGATCTCCGGCACCGCCAGGCTCGACCAGTGGTGCAGCGCCACCGCGACCCTTTGTTTTTCCGGCAGCGCGTCGATGCTCCGGCGCAACAGCTCCAGGTCGTAGGACAGCTCCGCGGGTTCCCCGACCGGCGGCGCTCCGGCGAGCCAGGTACGCACGAGTCCCGCGATCGCCCGCCGCTCGTCCGGCGTTCGATCGGTGTACGCCTTGGTCAGGGTCGTGTGCACGAGGGTGGCGGCCGCGTCTCGGTCACCGGTGAGCAACAGCGCCAGCCCGGTGAGCGGCGCCGCCATGCGGGTCGCGAAGGCGTCGAACTCGGCCACCATGTCTCCATGGTGACCTAATAAGTGAAGACCGTGGCGAATCGGAACATGTCCTCCACACTCAACTCCGGCGGCCCGGGCTCTCCTGTGCCGTTGACGAACACGTGGAAGATCGTGCCGTCCGGACGTAGTGAGATGAGGCTGAGTGAGGTGTTGCTGGTCTCGGTGTTGACAGTCACCTCGGCCACCGTGCCGTCCGGGAACTGGCGAGACGTGCAGTCCAGGCCGGGCTCGGCGCACGGGACGTACGTGTCCGCGGCGCGGGAATCCACGAAGAAGAACAACAGCGTCCTGCTGAACCGCGCCTCGGCGATGTAGGGGGCGGGCGAGCCGCCCGCCTGGGCGATGGAGAACTCGAGCGGCGGTTGTTGGCCGCTGACGGGTTGCAGGTCGGTGACGTCGGGGAGGACGTCGTCCATGGCGGCGGCGAGTTGCGCGGTCAGCCGGCGGGCCCGGTCGTCGACCACGGGTTCAGCGTCTCCGACCCGGTCGACCACGCGTACGGGTGCGCGCTCCGAGGCGACCGGCTCCGGTTCACCGGCGGTGAGCAGGGCGGCGGCCGTCCCGGCGGCGATCAGCACGGCGGCGGCCGCGACCGCCGTGCGGCGCCGATGCCGCCGTTGCGCCTTCCCCGCCTCGACCACGTCGGCCAGGTCCACCAGTGGTGGTCCGGCGGCGGCCACGAGAGCGGCGAGCCGTGCCGGCACGGTGGGTGGTGGTTCGTCCGGTTCGGTCGGTGCGGGCATGTGCAGCTCGGCTTCGCCTGCTTCGAGATCGGCTGCCACTTCTCGCTCGGGCCGGCGCACCAGGCCCGCGATCTCCGGTGTCGACAGGCCGGACCAGTGGTGCAGCGCCACCGCGACCCGTTGTGCTTCGGGCAGTGCGTCGAGGCTTCGGCGCAGCAGTTCCAGCTCGTGGGGCAGTTCGGCCGGTTCTCCGATCGGTGGCGGCCCGGCGAGCCAGGCACGCACGAGCGCGGCGATGGCACGCCGCTCGTCGGGTACCCGATCCAGGTATGTCTTGGTCAGGGCGGTGTGGACGAGGGTGGCGGCCGCGTCCCGGTCACCGGTGAGCAACAGGGCCAGCCCGCTCAGCGGCGCCGCCAGGCGGGTCGCGAAGGCGTCGAACTCGGTCACCATGACTCCATGGTGGCCTAATAAGTGAAGACCGTGGCGAACCGGAACATGTCCTCCACACTCAGCTCTGGCGACCCGGGCTCTCCTGTGCCGTTGGCGGACAGATAGAGCGTCGTGCCGTCCGGGCGTCGGGAGAGAAGGGTGACTGACGTGATGCCCGTGTCGCTGATGACGGTCACGTCGGCCACCGTGCCGTCCGGGAACTGGCGAGACGTGCAGTCCACGCCGGGCTCGGCGCACGGGACGTGCGGCTCCGCGGCGGGGAGATTCACGAAGAAGAACAGAAGTGTGCTGCCGAACTCCCCTTGGGCGTGGTAAGTGCCGGGCGAGCCGGACTCCTCGGAGGTGAAGAACTCGAACGGTCGTTGGCCGCCGACGGGTTGCAGGTCGGTGGCGCCCGGCCGGATGTCGTCCACGGCGGCGGTGAGTTGCGCGGTCAGCCGGCGGGCCCGGTCGTCGACCACGACCACGGGTTCAGCGTCTTCGAACCGGTCGACCACGCGTACGGGTGCGCGCTCCGAGGTGACCGGCTCCGGTTCACCGGTGGTGAGCAGGGCGGCGGCCGTCCCGGCGGCGATCAGCACGGCGGCGGCCGCGATGGCTGTGCGGCGCCGGTGCCGCCGTTGTGCCTTCCCCGCCTCGACCACGTCGGCCAGGTCCACCAGTGGTGGTCCGGCGGCGGCCACGAGAGCGGCGAGCCGTTCCGCCACGGTGGGCGGCGGTTCGTCCGGTTCCGTCGGTGCGGGCAGGTGCAGCTCGGCCTCGCCGGCCGCCAGGTCGGCCGCCACCGCTCGCTCGGGCCGGCGGAGCACGGCCGCGATCTCCGGCACCGCCAGGCTCGACCAGTGGTGCAGCGCCACCGCGACCCGTTGTTTTTCCGGCAGCGCGTCGAGGCTCCGGCGCAGTAGTTCCAGGTCGTGGGGCAGTTCGGCCGACTCCCCGACCGGCGTCGCCCCGGCCAGCCACGCACGCACGAGTCCCGTGACCGCCCGCCGCTCGTTCGGTACCCGATCCGTGTACGCCTTGGTCAGGGCCGTGTGCACGAGGGCGGCGGCCGCGTCCCGGTCACCGGTGAGCAACAGCGCCAGCCCGCTCAGCGGTGCCGTCATGCGCGTCGCGAAGCCGTCGAACTCTGTCACCATGGCCCCATGGTGACCGAAGAGGACGTGCGCCGGATAGCACTCGGCCTGCCGGAGACCGAAGAGAAACCGTCCTACGGCACGCCGGGATTCCGGGTACGGGACAAACTTTTCGCCCGTATCCGTGAGGAGGGCGACGTGCTCGCGGTGTTCGTGGCCGACGAAGGGGAGAAGCACGGGCTCATCGCGGCCGAGCCAGAAAAGTTCTTCACCACCCCGCACTACGACGGCCACGCCATGGTGTTGATCAAGTTCGGCGCGGTCGACATCGATGAGCTGACCGAGCTGCTCACCGAGTCCTGGCGCCTCCGCGCACCCAAGCGGGTACTCGCCCACTTCGACGCGAATTAGGTACTCCTCGTCTGGGCGACCCTCGTCCGGGTGGATTCGTTATTCTCAGCCTGGGTCGGGGACCGGGAATAATGTTGACGAGGAGTGCTTGGTCATCGAGAAGGGTGCGGTAGTCGCCGGTCGTTACCGACTGCTCGAGCAAGTGGGCAGTGGCGCGATGGGTGTGGTCTGGAAGGCCAAGGACGAGCGGCTCGGCCGCATCGTCGCAGTCAAGCGACTCCTGGTCCGCTACGCGCTGTCCGAAGGGCTGACCGAGGACACCCGGCGGCGCGCCATGCGTGAGGCGCGGATCGCGGCCAGGCTGCAGCACCGCAACGCGATCGCCATGTTCGACGTGGTCGAGCACGAGGGCGACCCGTGCCTGATCATGGAGTTCCTGCCGTCGCGCAGCCTGTCGGCCGTGCTGGCCGAGCGGGGCACCCTGCCGCCCGAGGAGGTCGCCGAGATCGGTGCCCAGGTGGCCACCGCGCTCGCCGCCGCCCACGCGGTCGGCATCGCCCACCGGGACGTCAAACCCGGCAACATCCTGTTGGCCGACAACGGCACCGTGAAGATCACCGACTTCGGTATCTCCCGCGCGCTCGACGACGGCACCGTGACCACCCAGACCGGCATGCTCGCCGGCACTCCCGCCTACCTGGCACCCGAGATCGCCAGGGGCGGCGACCCGACCAGGGCCTCGGACGTGTTCTCGCTCGGCTCCACGCTCTACCACGCACTCGAGGGGCGGCCGCCGTTCGGCTCGAACACCAACCCGTTCGCCCTGCTGCACAAGGTCGCGTCCGGTAACGTGCCGCCGCCGCGCAACGCGGGCCCACTCGGGCCGACCCTCATGAGCCTCATGCGCACCGAGCCGACCGAGCGGCCGACCATGGAGCAGGCGGCCACCGCCCTCGCCCTGCCGACCGACCCGTCGGGTATCCCCGTCCTCACGATCCCGGTGGCGGCCGCCGCGCAGTCGGCGGCGTCCGGGGTCTCCGCGCCGACCAAGCCCAGCCAGCCGCAACCACCGGCCCCGGTGATCCCGACGGCCGTGCCGACCCCGTCGGCCGCCGTGCCCCGCCCGCCGGCCGGCACGGGGACCCGGTCCAACCGGAACCTGCTGGTCGTGGCGATCGTCGCGGTGCTCGTGCTGGCCGGCACGGTGGTGGCCATCCTCACCTCGAGGGACCCGGGCGACGACGGCGGGAACAACGCGAACGAGGGTGGCGGCGGCGCCACCAGCCAGGAGCAGCAGGACCCACCGTCGGAACCGTCGTCGGAGGGGGAGACGAGCGAGTCGGCCCCCGAGGACGTCGGCACCTCGCCCGCCGACGGCGCCATCGGTTACAGCGAGGCCGGCAACCTGATCATCGGGTACTACGGCAACGTCGAGAACGCGGCCGGCCGGTGGGCCATGCTCACTCCGCACGCGCAGGCGCTGTTCGGTGGCGAGCAGGCGTTCACCGAGTACTGGGCGCAGTACACGGATGTCAGTTCGCAGAACGCTACCGGCGTGACCCCGAACGAGGACGGGTCGGTGAACGTGCCGGTGGACGTCACCTACACCTCGGCGAGCGGTCCGGCCGTACAGCACCGGGTCCTGCGCGTCACCAGGGTGAACGGCCAGCTGCTCATCGACTCCGACGCGAAATGATCTGCCCGTTCCCCGGCAGGGCTAGGGTGGCTGGGGACCAGGTGGAGGAGGCACGGCCATGGCGATGATGCCGGTGACGGATTCGATGTTCCTGCTCGCCGAGTCGCGGGAGCATCCCATGCATGTCGGCGGGCTCCAGCTGTTCGAGCTGCCCGACGGCGCCGGACCCGACTACGTCAACGAGTTCCACCGCAGCCTGCTCGCCATGCCCGATGTGCGCCCGCTGTTCCGCCGGCGCCCGCGTGGCCCGGTGGCCAGCGTCGGCCAGTTCGCCTGGGGCAACGACGACCAACTGGACCTCGAGTACCACGTCCGGCTGTCCGGGCTGCCCCGGCCGGGCCGGGTGCGCGAGCTGCTCGAGCTGACGTCCCGGCTGCACGGCACCCTGCTCGACCGGCACCGGCCGCTGTGGGAGTTCACCATGGTGGAAGGCATCGAGGGCAACCGGTTCGCCACCTACACCAAGGCGCACCACGCGCTGCTCGACGGTGTTTCCGCGCTGCGGCTCATCCAGAGCTCGCTGTCGGAGGACCCGAACGACATGGACGTGCGGCCGCCGTGGTCGCCCAAGGTGCGCACGGACCTGTTCGACCGGACCGAGCGCGCCGACGAGCAGCCGTTCGACCCGGTCCGCGCGGTGTCCCAGTTCGCCAAGGAGGTCGCCGGGTTCGGCACGGCCGCCGCCAAGATCGTCAACGAGGCGTTCCGGGAGCAGTCGGCGACGCTCTCGTTCCAGGCGCCCAAGTCGATCTTCAACGTGCCGATCACCGGGGCAAGGCGGTTCGCCGCGCAGGGCTGGCCGCTGGAGCGGATCAAGGCGGTCGGCCGGGCTTCCGGCACCACCATGAACGACGTGATGCTGGCCATGTGCGCCGGTGCCCTGCGCAGCTACCTGCTCGACCTCGGTGCGCTGCCCGACCGCCCGCTGGTGGCGGCCATCCCCATGTCGCTGCGCGCCGCCAAGTCGGAGAGCGCGCTCGGTGGCAACGCGATCGGCATCATCCTGTGCAACCTGGCCACCGACCTGCCCGACGCGGGCGCCCGCCTGCAGACCATCCACGAGTCGATGGTCAAGGGCAAGGAGGTCTACCACGGCATGAGCCGGCTGCAGATCACGGCGCTGAGCGCGCTGCCGCTGATCCCGCTGGCGCTGGGCACCATCCCCGGCCTCATGCGGGTCACGCCGCCGAGCTTCAACGTGCTGATCTCGAACGTCCCCGGCCCGCGCCACCCGCTGTACTGGAACGGCGCGCGGATGCAGGGCGTGTACCCGCTGTCCATCCCGTACGAGGGCCAGGCGCTGAACATCACGGTCACCAGCTACGCGGGCAGCCTGGAGTTCGGGCTGACCGGCTGCCGCCGAACGGTCCCCCACCTGCAGCGACTGCTCGCACAACTGGAGGAGTCCCTGACGGAACTGGAGAAGGCGGTCGCCTAGCCACCCCGCCCGCTTCGCGAGTCGTACGTTATCGACGCCGAGTCGTACTGTTTCGACAGCGAGTCGTACGTTCCGGGCCGCCTGCGATCAGTCAGTTCGCTGTCGGTTCGGTACGACTCGCGGGGTTGGTCCCGGGGGAGGCACGCTCCCGTAATGACCACTCCCGTCGGCCATGATGACCACTCCAGCGCTGAGGTGGCCATTCGCGCGAGCTGAGTTGTCCACACCCGGCGATTGCCCACAGGCAAGATCCACTTCGCGGCCACTGTCGGTGCCCGCCGGTAGAATGGAATCGCCGCCCGCCGGGAGGGTCAGGGTTCCGCCAAAGTCGTTTTTGCAGGTCATGATGCGCGTTCGGGGCGGTGGCCATGTCCTGAATGGGCCGTTCGGGACGCTCAACGTCCTCAATGGCCCGTTCGAGGCATCAGCGATGTCCGACTTTGACGGAACCCTGCCGGAGAGGGTGGGGGCCGTGCTACCGGTAGGGGGCGCTGCCAGCGGCGTTGCGGGGCCCGTCTCCTAGACCCGTTCCAGGATGGTGCCCGTGGACAGGGCGCCGCCGGCGCACATGGCGATCAGCGCGGTGGCCGCGTCCCGGCGTTCCAGCTCGTGCAGTGCCGTGGTGATCAGCCGGGTGCCGGTGCTGCCGACCGGGTGACCGAGCGCGATGGCCCCGCCGTTGACGTTCACCAGGTCGGGATCCGGTTCGTACACCGTCTGCCACGACAGGACCACCGACGCGAAGGCCTCGTTCACCTCGAACAGGTCCAGGTCGCCGATCTTCATGCCCGTCCTGGCCAGCAGCCGTTCGGTGGCGCGCACCGGACCGTCGAGATGGAAGTACGGCTCCGCGCCGACCAGGCACTGCGCGACGATCCGCGCCCGCGGCACCACGCCGAGCGCGCGGGCCCGATCGGCGTCCATGAGCAGCACGGCCGAGGCCCCGTCGGAGATCTGCGAGGACGTGCCCGCCGTGTGCAGGCCGCCGTCCACCACGGACTTCAGGCCGGCGAGCCCGGCCAGGGTCGTCTCCCGCGGCCCCTGGTCCCGGGAGACATCGCCCACCGACACCACCTCGCGGTCGAAGTGCCCGGCCGCCCAGGCCGCGCGGGCCCGCGCCTGCGAGCGCTCGCCGAACCGGTCGAGATCCTCCCTGGTCAGCCCGCGCCGCTCGGCGATCCGCTCGGCCGCCACGAACTGGTTCGGCAGGTCGATCGACCAGGAGTCCGGCCGCGGCCGCCCGGCGTCGACGCCGACGTTCGTCCGCAGCGGCACCCGGCTCATGGCCTCGACCCCGCAGGCGATGCCCACATCGATGGCGCCGGCCGCGATCAGCCCGGCCACCAGGTGGGTGGCCTGCTGGGCGGAGCCGCACTGCGCGTCGATCGTCAGGCACCCGGTCTGCTCCGGCAGTCCGGCGTGCAGCCAGGCGGTGCGCGTGATGTTGTTGGACTGCTCGCCGGCCTGCGTGACGCAGCCGCCGTGCGCCTGCTCGACCAGTTCGGGGTCGATACCCGCCCGGTCGAGCACCGCGCGCTGCGCCGCGCCGAGCAGTTCGGCCGCGTGGCGGTCGGACAGTACGCCGCCGCGCTTGCCGATCGGAGTGCGGGCAGCGGCCACGATCACCGGGTTTCCCATGCGTCCAAAATAGAACGTGTTCCTGCCGTGTTCAAGGTCAATTGTCGCAGCCCTTCACATCCGACAGGACCGTGTGCTTGAATCGAGATAGAACGTGTTCCACATCTACGGAGGTACCTGTGGTCGCGCCGCGCATCCCCGAGGGCTTCGACTTCACCGATCCCGACCTCTACGCCGAGCGGATCCCCGTCGCCGAGTTCGCGGAGCTGCGCCGCACCGCGCCGGTGTGGTGGAACGCCCAGCCGCACAACCTCGCCGGCTTCGATGATGACGGGTTCTGGGTGGTCACCAGGCACGCGGAGGTCAAGGAGGTCTCGCGCAACAGCGAGGTCTTCTCGAGCGCGGAGAACACGGCGATCATCCGGTTCAACGAGGACATGACCCGGGACAAGATCGAGGCGCAGCGGCTGATCATGCTGAACATCGACCCGCCGCACCACTCGAAGGTGCGCGGCATCGTCTCGCGCGGCTTCACCCCGCGGTCGGTGGACCGGCTGCGGGACAAGCTGGCCGAGCGTGCCGAGCGGATCGCGACGGCCGCGAAGGAACAGGGTGGCGGCGACTTCGTCACCCAGGTCGCCTGCGAGCTGCCGCTCCAGGCCATCGCCGACCTGCTCGGCATCGCGCAGGACGATCGGCACAAGGTGTTCGACTGGTCCAACCAGATGGTCGCCTACGACGACCCCGAGTACTCGATCAACCCGGAGGCGGCCTCGGCCGAACTCCTCGGCTACGCGTGGAACATGGCCGAGGAACGCAAGAAGTGCCCGATGGACGACATCGCCACCAAGCTCGTGCACGCCGACATCGACGGCGACGCGCTCGGCTCCGACGAGTTCGGCTTCTTCGTGCTCCTGCTCGCCGTGGCCGGCAACGAGACCACGCGCAACGCGATCTCCCACGGCATGCACGCGTTCCTCACCAACCCCGACCAGTGGGAGCTGTACAAGGCGCAGCGTCCGGCCACCACGGCCGACGAGATCGTCCGGTACTCCACGCCGGTGATGTCGTTCCAGCGCACGGCCATGTGCGACACCACGCTGGGCGACGTGGAGATCAAGAAGGGCGACCGGGTCGGCATGTTCTACAGCTCGGCCAACTTCGACACCGAGGTGTTCGACGCCCCCGAGCGGTTCGACATCACCCGCGACCCCAACCCGCACCTGGGCTTCGGCGGCACGGGCGCGCACTACTGCATCGGCGCGAACCTGGCGCGGGTGGAGATAGACCTGATCTTCAACGCGATCGCCGACCACATGCCGGACATCCGCGCCGCCGGTGCGCCCCGCCGCCTGCGCTCCGGCTGGCTGAACGGCATCAAGGAGCTGCAGGTCACCTACTAACCGCCAGTTGTCGGTGCCGCGGACTACGCGAGGTCTCAATTGCAGACATGGCTCTGAGCTGTGTAGGTGTCTGGTGGGTGCCGGCCGTCGGCGCCCTGCCAGGGTGGGGGTTTCATCGAAGTCGGGTTGTGCGGGGTCCTGAGCCTCGGCCCGAGGGCGCCTATCTTCTCAGCGCGCGAGATCGAGCTTCCCGCACGCGAGATCGCGGTTCCCGCACGCGAGAACGCGGTTCCCGCACGCGAGATCGCGGTTCCGACGGTGAGATCGCGGTTCCCGCACGCGAGATCGCGGTTCCGACGGTGAGATCGCGGTTGGTGGGGTCCTGGAGTGGTCAGCGTCGGGCGGGGGTCCGCGGGGTCTGGCGGTAGGGCTGCGTCACTGTCGTTTCTGCTGACTCAGTAGTTCCGCCCGGTGGGCACACACCAGCCGGGAAACGACGACCTCACGCGCCGGAACCGCGATCTCGTGTGCCGCAACCGCGATCTCGTGTGCGGAACCGCGATCTCGTGTGCCGGAACCGCGATCTCGCGTGCGGGAACCGCGAACTCGCAGACTGAGAACGGCGTGAACAACCACCCGATCACCCCGGCGCCTGCCAGGCATCTACGCAGGTCAGAGCCATGTCATCAAATGGGACCTCACCCACGCTGGAAACGGGGGGCCGTGGCCCGCCCTTGATCATGACCGTCCGGTTCCGCGAGGCCGCTGGCCGCGCGTTCGCCCGCGCCCGTGCAGCGGCGCAGGAAGTCGTGGATCACGGCCAACTGGCCGGCGTCGTAGCCCGAGCTGATCTCGTTCATCTCCTCGCGCATGCCCGCGTAGAGCCGGTACAGCTCGCTGCCCCGGTCGGGCAGCACGCGCAGTAGCACGGCGCGCCGGTCGGCCGGGTCGCGGTCGCGCGCGATCCACCCGTCGCGTTCGAGGCGGTCGAGCATCCCGGTCAGGGTCGCCGGGTGCACGCCCGCGCGTTTGGCCAGCGCACTCGGGCTGATCGGGCCCAGTCGGCCGATCAGCTCCAGGCAGTTCAGGTCGGCGTCCTTCAGGCCGAGCCGCGCGCTGACCCAGTGGTTCAGGATCGAGAGCTGTCCGAGCAGGTCCCGCAGCTCCGTCTGGATGGCGTTCGCCGTGCGACGACGCTCACGCCGATCCCCAACCCCGCTTGGTTCGCGATTCATATAGTATGACTTTCATATTGTATCGATGGCGAGTCAACCTGAAGGGTGGCACAGAGATGAAGCTGACGGTGTTCGGCGCGACCGGAGGAATCGGCGGCCAGGTGGTGCGCCAGGCGCTGGCCGCGGGCCACACGGTGACGGCCGTGGTGCGCGATCCGGCCAGGTTCACGGTCGAGGAGGACCCGGCGTTGCACGTCGCCACGGTCCCGGACCTCACGGACGTGCCGCTGCTGACGGCCGCGCTGTCCGGCAGCGACGTGGCGATCTCCGGGATCGGGCCCCGTAAACCCAAGGACGTCACGGTCGCCTCGAGCACCACCCGAGCCATCCTGACGGCGCTGACCCACGCGGGCGTCGCGCGGTTCCTGGCGGTGAGTGCCGCACCGGTAGGCCCGACCCCGCACGACGAGGGCTTCCTCAACCGGCGCCTGCTCTATCCCATCACCCGGCGGCTCCTGCGGCGCATCTACGGTGACCTGGCGGTGATGGAGGCCGACATGGCGGCCAGCGGTCTCCGGTGGACGGTCGTGCGCCCGCCCCGCCTGCACGACAAGCCACGCGGCGAGTACCGCACGGCCATCGGCGCGAACGTCCCACGTGGACACTTCGCGTCACGTGCCGAGGTGGCGCACGCCATGCTGGCCATGGTCGACGACCCGGACACCTTCGGCAAGGCGGTCGGTATCGCCCGCTGACGGTCTACTATCCCTCCGGTTCGGCGAGGAGGCGGAGGAGGATCCGG
Source organism: uncultured Actinomycetota bacterium (assembly GCA_963826035.1). Taxonomy (GTDB): domain Bacteria; phylum Actinomycetota; class Actinomycetes; order Mycobacteriales; family Pseudonocardiaceae; genus Actinophytocola. Next base: position 132,664 of record CAWGVZ010000018.1, read on the forward strand.
TCCGCCTCGGCGGACAGGTCGAGGCCGGCCAGCATCTCGCGCCGGGCCGCCAGTTCGCGCAACACACGGCCCGGCCCGTGGCGGGAGATGACAAAGCCGTCCTCCGGAAGGACGGCGACGTCCCAGAGGGGACGACCGACACCGTCGATGACCAGGCCATGGCCGTCCTGACGGTCCACTTCCCGCCAGCTGAAGTCCAGACCGGCTTCCTCGGCGGCCTGGCGAGCCAGGCGTTCCTCACCGCGCCACCGGTCCAGCAACGGCTCGGCGACCGGATCGGCGCGGCCGCGGCGTTCGGTGAAGGTCGGCTGCCAGGAGGTCCGGTAGCCGGGCATCCCGGCGTACGCGTACGCCAGCAGCCGGACGAACCCGGTGCGGCGGGCCCGGATCTCCTGGTTCGCGCGCGGCCGGGCGGCCGACTGCCGGGCACGGGAGGCAGCCGCGGACACTCATCCAGGTCGATCCGCCCGCCGTACTTGGCGTCCTCGGCCAGCTGGCGGTCGAGAAACTGTGTAAGGACGCAGGTCCTCAGGGCCGGCGCAGGGTGGCCATCGCACGGTCGGTCTCCCAGAACGCGCGCATCGACCGGATGAGGCCGTCGTCGTTCACCCGGTAGACGAACACGCCCTCCGTGTCCACTGTGGCCCCACCGGCCAGGATCGCCGTGATGGTGCCGACGTTGGCCACCTCGTCGCCCGCGGCGAACGAGTCCTTTATGGAGAACACGAACCGTTCCACGTTGGCGATCGTCATGTCCCAGAACGCACTGATGCCCGCGTGGCCGTGGTGACCGTTGCCCGTCGGGTCGAACATCGAGATGCCCACCGGGTCCTCGATCACGGCGTCCTCGGCGAACAGCGCGATCCATTCGTCCTTCGCGCCGCGTGACACCGCGTCCATCGAGCGGCGGGACGCGGTGCGCGCCGGGTGGGTGGCTTCCGGGGCGGTCCAGGTGATAGTCACAGTTTCCCCATGATGTCCTCGGCGAAGCGCTTCATGCCGTCCTTCTTATCCTGCAGCGGTCCGTCCAGCGCGACGCCGTAGAACACCCACGGCACCACGATCGCGTCGGTCACGCCGGCCTCGGCCTGCGCGCGATATCCGTCCACACCGAACCGGTCGATGCAGACCGCCTGGATCTCGAACGGGTCCCGGTCCCGGCCGTACTCGGCGCGCAGCTCGGCCAGACGGGCGACCACCGAACGCAGGTCCTCGTACTTGATCATGGCGGACGTCCAGCCGTCGCCCGTGCGAGCGGCCCGGCGCAGCGCCGCCTCCGTGTGCCCGCCGACGTAGACCGGCACCGGCTCGGTGGGCGCGGGGCTCATCTGGAGCTTGTCGAAGTCGTAGAACTTCCCGTGGTACTCCACCATCCCGCCGCCGAGGATCAGCCGGATCACCTCGACCGCCTCGTCGGCACGGGCACCGCGGTGGTCGAACTGACCGCCGCACCAGCGGGACTCCTCGGGCGACCAGCCGAGCCCGATGCCGAGCCCGAACCGGTTGCCCGTGAGTGCCGCCACCGACCCGATCTGGCGGGCGAGCAGCACCGGGTTGCGCGGGTTGAGCTTGAGCACCTGGGTGTAGTAGCGGATGGTCGAGGTGACGGCGCCCATGGCGGCGGTCGCGACGAACGGGTCCGCCCATGGCGTGTCGGCGTCCCAGAACCGGCTGCCGTCCGGAGTGTACGGATAGGACGCCGACACCTGTTCGGAGTAGAACAGCGAGTCCGGCAGCGCGATCGAGGAGTACCCGCATGCCTCGGCCGTACGAGCCAGCTCGGTCAGCTGGTCCAGCGGGCTCAACGCGATCCCGACAGTGAACTTCATGGCATCTCCGATCCGACGACCCACATGGAGAAGTACTGTGAGCCGCCGCCATAGGCGTGCCCGAGCGCGATACGCGCGCCGTCCACCTGGTGCTCCCCGGCGCGGCCCATCACCTGCATGGCCGCCTCGGCGAAGCGCAGCATGCCCGACGCGCCGATGGGGTTGGACGACAGCACGCCACCGGACGGGTTCACCGGCAGCCGGCCGCCGATCTCCGTGTCGCCCGCCTCCGTGAGCTTCCAGCCCTGGCCCTCCTCGGTGAACCCGAGGTTCTCCAGCCACATCGGCTCGAACCAGGAGAACGGCACATAGATCTCCGCTGCGTCCACCTGGGACAGTGGGTCGGTGATGCCTGCCTCCCGCCACAGCGCGGCCGCCGCGTCCCGGCCGGCTTGCGGATTGACCTGGTCCCGGCCGGCGAACGTGGTCGGCTCCGTGCGCATGGCGGTCGCGTGGATCCACGCGGCCGGCCGGCCGGCGGCCGCGCGCTCGTCGCCGAGCACCACCGCGCAGGCGCCGTCCGAGGACGGGCAGGTCTCGTCGTAGCGGATCGGGTCCCACAGCATGGCCGACGCCTGCACGGACTCGAACGTGATGTCCGCCTGCTTCAGGTGCGCGTACTGGTTCTTCGCGCCGTTGCGCCGATCCTTCACGGCGACGAGCGCGCCGATGTGGTCGGGCGCGCCCGACCGGCGGATGTAGGAGCGCACGTGCGGGGCGAAGTAGCCGCCCGCGCCGGCGCCGACCGGCATGTGGAACGGGACGCTGATCGACAGCGCCCACATGGCGTTGGACTCGGACTGCTTCTCGAACGCCACGGCGAGCACCCGCGAGTGCCGGCCGCCCTGCACGAGACTGGCCGCGACGTTCGCCGTCGACCCGCCGACCGAACCCGCCGTGTGCACGCGCAGCAACGGTTTCCCGGTCGCGCCGATCGCGTCGGCCAGGAACAGCTCGGGCATCATGACGCCCTCGAACAGGTCGGGTGCCTTGCCGAGCACCACGGCGTCGATGTCGTCGAACGTGAGGTCCGCGTCGGCCAGCGCGCGGTCGATGGCCTCCCGGCACAGGCCGGCCATCGACACGTCCGTCCTCTTGGCACGGTGGTGTGTCTGGCCGGTGCCGAGCACGGCGGCCCGTTGCTTGGCCATCAGTCACCGCCTTCCAGCAGGCACACGAGGTTCTGTTGCAGCGCGGGTCCGCTGGTGGCGTGGGCGAGTGCCCGGTCGGCCGCCCCGGCGCTGACCCGGGTGGCCGCCTCGCCGATGCGGGCCAGCCCGGCGGCGAACATGGGGTTGCCCGTGAGCACGCCGCCCGACGGGTTGATCCCGACCTCGTCACCGAGGCCGAGTGCCTGGCGCAGCAACAGTTCCTGGTGGGTGAACGGGGCGTGCAGCTCGGCGAGCGTGACGCCGTCGATGCCCAGCGCCTTCGCGGCGGCCACTGTGGACGGTGACGCCGTGAGGTTCCGTGCGGTCAGGTGGGCCGACTCGACCCGGTGCTCCATCCCCACGATCCGGGCCGGGCGCTCGACCAACTGCCTGGCCCGCGCCGTCGACGCGAGCACCACCACGGCGGCGCCGTCGGTGATCGGCGCGCAGTCGTGGGCGCGCAACGGATCCGCCACGTGGGGGCGGGCCAGCAGTTCGTCGGCCGTCACGTGTTCGGCCACCTGCGCGTGGGGGTTGGCCGTGGCGTCGGCGCGGCTGCGCGCGGCGACCTCGGCCATGGCCCGCTCGTCCCAGAGCCCGCCGTCGATGCCCAGCCGGGCCTGCATGGCCGCGATGCTCACGGAGTCCGGCCACAGCGGCGCGACCGTGTACGGGTCGAGCTGCATGGTCAGCACCCGGCGCAGGTGTCCGGCCGACGACTTGCCGAACCCGTACACCAGCGCGGTCTCCGCCTCGCCCGTCAGGATCTTCACCCAGGCCTCGTAGAGCGCCCACGCGGCGTCGGCCTCCACATGGGACTCGTGGATGGGCGGGAACGCGCCGATCGCGTCGACCGCCGAGATGAACGAGAACGCCCGCCCGGCAAGGTAGTCCGACGAGCCGGAACACCAGAAGTCGATGTCCTTCTTCGTCAGCGATACCTGGTCGAGGGCCTCGCGCAGGATGGGCACGAGCATCTCGACCCCGTTGGTGGTGCCGGCGGTCTCACGCACGTTGGGCGCCTGCGCGAAGGCGACGATCGCAACGTCGGTCATAGGTGTCCCGAGTAGGTCTCGTAGGGCGCGTCCGGTTCGCCCGTCGGCCTGAAGTGGTCGATGTTCTCGAGCGTGGTGCCCCATTCGTCCCGGGGTTTCCACGACGCCTCGACCCGCATGCCCATGCGCACGTCGGCCGCGTCGCAGCCGAGTACCAGATGCAGGAACGCGATGTCCGCGCCGTCGAGGAGGATGTAGGCGGCCACGTACGGCGGCTTGAGGCGCTGGCCGAGGAACGGCACGTTCACGATGCAGAACGTGGTCACCACACCGCGGTCGGGCAGCTCGATCTCCTCCTCGGTCGGCACCCCGTCGGTGGGGCACGCGCCGCGCGGCGGGATGTAGACCTTGCGGCAGACCGGGCAGCGTTGGCCGAGCAGCTTGCCGTCGGCGAGCCCGCGCAGGTAGCGGCTTTCCTCGGGGGAGGCCGAGTGCAGATAGCTGAGCTGCACCGGGGTGGTGATCATGGTGATCTCGTCGGCCGTACGGGGCTCGGCGGCCGGCTCGTCGTCGGCGGGGACGAAGCAGGCGATGTCGCGGATCCCGTTGCCCTGGCCCGTTGCCCAGCTCACGCGTACCCGCAGGCCCGTGTGCATGCGGTCCTTGCTGCCCACGTCGACCGCGTGCAGCATGGGTGTGTCGGCGCCGTCGAGCAGCACCATGGCCCAGGCGAAGGGGTGCTCGAGTGGTTGCCCGGCAAGGGGTTTCGCCATCCACGTCCAGGTGGTGACGGTGCCGGTGTGCGCCACCTCCACCAGCTCGGTCACGGGCGCGCCGGTGACCGGGTCGAACTCGGGCGGCGGCACGTGCACCCGCCCGTCGGCCGACCGGCCACCCAGCACCCGCCGCCGCGCGAGTCCGGTGACGAACCGGCTCAGCGTGGGGCCGAGCGACCGGGTGTAGTCGAACCCGATGTCCAGAGGTGCGGACAGCGGCACCTGATCGACGCTCACGCACCGAGTGAAACACGTTCTAGTTTGATCGGCAAGTGCCGTGAAAGCGCGATGTAAGTGGTGCTCGCCATCGTGGTCGGTCGACACCGAAGGAGGAACGCGCCATGAACGACTACAGCGTCAGCATCGACACGGTGATGGGCCTGGCGGAGGACTGCTACCAGATCTTCGAGGACTACCTGGAAACCATCACTCACCTGACCGACGTCGCGCGGTCGTCGGCTGGCTCGGGGAAAACCTGCTCAGCGAGGTGAAGACCGTCGACTTCACGGCGGCCGCCCCCGGCGAGGTGCTGTACACCATGTACGACGAGGTGCAGGCGATGTGCAACGGACTCGCGGAGTCGGAGCAGGCGTACGCGGACGACGTCGCCAAGGTTCGCGACGCGGTGAACGGAGTGCCGAGCACGTTCCTGGAGCTGTACGACCTCACGGAGAACAATCCGAGCAAGGTTTGAGGGATGCCGGTGTGTCGGCCAACGCCGCCGAGATGGTGGTGGCGGCTGACGAGGTCGGCTTCGACGCGCAGTTTGCGGGGCACTCGTCAGCCGACCCAGATCACCTCCAACACGTCCACCCGTCGCTGTTCCTCAAGGATCAGATATACAACCTTGCCGCGGCCGCCCGCGCCGGACACCAGTACCCGCATGTTCCCGTCCGGCTTGGCTTTGTTGTATGGCGCGCCGTTCTTAGGGATCAGTTCCAGCACGGTCAGTACCTCGGCCATCGCCTGTTCGGTTCCAGGGGGCAGCGCCTTGATCTGATCCATCGCCACTGGATCGATATCGATCTTGTAGGTCACGCTACAGGCCGAGTTCCGCCTTGAGCTGGCTCCACGGCACGCTGCCTGGTGGCGATTCGCCCGTGCGGGCTCGCTGTTCGATTTCCGCCAGCCACCGACGGTAGCCGTTGTGGCCGAGTTCTTCGGTGATGATGGCGTGGGTTCGCCAGCTCTCCAGTGTCTCGAACACCTCGGTGAGCTCCATTGTCTCGGCGGCCTTGGTCATCGCGGCTCGCCACGTGGCGTCGAAATCGGCCTGTTCTTCGGGGATCAGAGCGGCCCGGATCTCCCGGGGGAGGCGTCCCGAAAGTTGCTCGATCGGGGCTGTTCGATGGCTTCCGCCGACATGTAAACACCATAGCTGACCGGCCCGACAGTCACCTGGTATCGAACGGGTGATCCATCCCGAGTTGTAACACGATCTAGCATGCTCGGCATGAAACTTGGACTGCAGCTCGGGTACTGGGGCGCCGGCGTGCCGGCCAACGCCGCCGAGATGGTCGTGGCGGCCGACGAGGTCGGTTTCGACGCGGTGTTCGCCGCTGAGTCGTGGGGATCGGACGTCTTCACGCCGTTGGCCTGGTGGGGTTCGGCCACCGAGCGGGTGCGCCTGGGGACGGCCGTGGCGCAGCTGTCGGCCCGCGCGCCGACTGCCGCCGCCATGGCCGCGCTCACCCTGGACCACCTCTCCGGCGGCCGGGCCATCCTCGGGTTGGGTGTGTCCGGGCCGCAGGTGGTGGAGGGCTGGTACGGCGCGCCGTTCGGCAAGCCGCTCGCCCGCACCCGCGAGTACATCTCGATCGTGCGGCAGGTGCTGGCCCGCGAGGCGCCGGTCACCAACGCCGGCCCGCACTACCCGCTGCCCTACACCGGCCCCGGCGCCGACGGGCTGGGCAAACCGCTGCGCCCGATCACCCATCCGCTGCGCGCCGACCTGCCGATCTGGCTCGGCGCCGAGGGGCCGAAGAACGTGGCGCTGGCCGGGGAGATCGCCGACGGCTGGCTGGCCGTCTACTTCTCCGACAAGCTGGCCGACCAGTACAACTCCTGGCTGGACGAGGGTTTCGCCCGGCCGGGGGCGCGCCGGTCGCGGGCCGACTTCGAGATCGCCGCGAGCGCCAGCGTGGCGGTCACCGACGACCCGGCGGCCGAGTACGACAAGCACCGGCCGATCATCGCGCTCTACGCGGGCGGCATGGGCGCGGAGGAGAAGAACTTCCACGCCGACCTGTTCCGGCGCATGGGCTACGGCGAGGTGGTCGCCGAGGTGACGGCCCGGTTCCGGGAGGGCCGCAAGGCCGAGGCGGCCGCCGCCGTGCCGGACGAGCTGGTGGCCGAGACCGCGCTCATCGGTACGGCCGAGCAGGTGCGGGCCATGGCGAAGAAGTGGGCCGACCGCGGCGTGACCATGCTGATGGTGGGCTGTAGGGACGCCGATCAGGTGCGGGCGGCCGCGACAGCGCTTGCCCAAGACTGAAACACGTTCTAGATTGGGTCGGTGGCCTCGATCGGATTGTGGAACATCGCCGCGGAGCAGCCGGACCTGGTAGCGGTCGTCGATCCGGACGGCCGGCAGGTGACCCATGGCGAACTGGCCGCCGCGGCCGACCGGTACGGCCGCGGCTTCCAGGCCATGGGCCTGCGACCGGGTGACGCGGTGGTGTTGTTGCTACCCAACGGCATCGACCTCGCGTCCGTCTACTTCGGAGCGTTCCAGACCGGCCTGTACGTGGTGATGGCCAACTGGCACCTGGTGGGCGCCGAGGTCGCGTACCTCATCGAGGACAGCGGCGCCAAGGCTTTCGTGGCGCACGAGCGGTTCGCGGACGTGGCGGTGGACGCCGCCACCAGGTCGGGGGTCGCCGCGAGTTTCGCCGTGGGTGACGTGCCTGGCTTCACGCCGTTGTCGGAGTTGGGTACCGGCGAGTCCGGGCGGCCGGAGGTGCGGACCGCTGGGTCGCCCATGCTGTACACGTCCGGCACCACCGGTCGTCCCAAGGGGGTGCGCCGGCCGCTGACCGGCGCCGACCCGGACGACATGCCGCCGACGTCCACCTGGTTCTTCGGCATTTTCGGCATCAAGCCGTTCGACGGCCACGTGCACATCTGCGGATCCCCGCTGTATCACACGGCCGTGCTGAACTTCGTGGCGTTGTCCATCCAGTTAGGACATACGGCCGTGCTCATGGACCGGTGGCGGCCGGAGGAGATGCTGCGCCTCATCGAGAAGTACCGGGTGACGCACAGCCACATGGTGCCGACCCAGTTCCGCCGGCTGCTGGAACTGCCGGACGAGGTGCGGGCGCGTTACGACGTGTCGTCGCTGCGCGTGATGATCCACGGCGCCGCACCGTGTCCGAACGAGGTCAAGCGGCGGATGCTGGAGTGGTGGGGCCCGGTGGTGACCGAGTACTACGCGGCCACCGAGGGTGGTGGCACGGTGATCGACGCGACCGAATGGCTGGCGAAGCCGGGCTCGGTCGGCCGGCCGTGGCCCGGCTCGGTGGTGAAGGTGCTCGACGAGTCCGGCGCCGAGTTGCCGGTGGGCGAACCCGGCCTGGTGTACATGCGGATGGGCACGTCGACGTTCGAGTACCACAAGGACGAGGAGAAGACCCGTGCGGCGCGGGCCGGCGACCTGTTCACGTTGGGGGACATCGGTTATCTCGACGAGGACGGCTACTTGTTCTTGTGTGACCGCAAGAGTGACATGATCATCTCGGGCGGCGTGAACATCTATCCCGCGGAGATCGAGAACGAGCTGGCGTGTCACCCGAAGGTGGCCGACGTGGCGGTGTTCGGCGTACCGAACCCGGACTGGGGCGAGGAGATCAAGGCGGTCGTGCAACCTACGGCCGGGGTGACGGGTTCGGCCGAGCTGACCGAGGAACTCCTGGCCTTCGCGGCCGACCGGCTGGCGAAGTTCAAGCTTCCGCGCACCATCGACTACGCGGCGGAGTTGCCCCGCGATCCGAACGGCAAGTTGTACAAGAGAAAACTGCGCGACCCGTACTGGGCCGGACGTGAACGGGCGATCTGAACCTGAACATTTCCTAACAAAACGCGGTCGGCGGTACCGGTTACGCCGTAATCCCCCTAAGTTGGGTCCTGTGGGGCCGTACTCGTCCGGCCCCCGGAGAGGAATCGATGCTGGCAGCCGGCATGTCCGTCCGTCTTCCGAGCCACGAGCAAGGCCTGAGTCAGGCCGAGGAGTACCTCCTGCTGGAGGAGAAGGACGGCGCTGCTCGGCGCATCAGATTCCATGATTACGACAAGATCTTCGCCGTTCCCGGCCTGTACGAGACGGTGTTCTCCAAGATGTTGCGGTGCGCCTCGCCAGAGGTGGTGTCGTCGCTGCTGGTGGCGGGCCTGCGCCGCGCTGACCTCGCTACTTCTGACCTGAGCGTGCTCGATCTCGGCGCGGGCAACGGGCTGGTCGGCGACGCGTTGCGCCGCCACGGGGTCCGCTCGATCGTCGCGGTCGACATCCTCGAGGAGGCGGCGGACGCGGCCGCGCGGGACCGGCCGGAGGTCTACGACCGCTACCACGTCGGCGACATCCGCCGGCTGGCGCCGGACGTGGCGGGCGACCTGGCCGATCGGGACATCAACTGCCTCGTGTGTGTCGCGGCGCTCGGCTTCGGGGACATCCCGCCGTCGGCGTTCGAGGCGGCTTACGGGATGGTCGCGCCCGGCGGCTGGGTGGTGTTCAACATAAAGGACGAGTTCCTGAACGGCGGGGGCAGCGAGTTCGCCGGGCTGATCCGCGCGATGATCGCCGACGGGCGGCTGCTCGTGCAACTGCAGCACGAGTACCAGCATCGGTTGGCGGTCAACGGGGATCCGTTGCGGTACGTGGCCATCGTCGCCCGCAAGCCGGCCTAGCTACCGTGCAGGGAACGACGCCTTCACTGCGTTGACCGCGGGGAACGACGCCTTCCCTGCATCGAGGCACTCGGCGCGGTCACTCGGAATTGTCGGTGCTCGCGACTACAATTAAATCCAGGGGTCCCTGGACCGTTTTTGTCGGTGTGAGGCGATACGGTCGAACCGGAGCCCTGTCCTCCGCCGGACCCAGGTCAACGGCGGGCGGGCTTCTGCCGACCGGCTGCGGCCACCAAAACTGTCGGTGCTCGCCGCTGGAATTGATTCCAGGGGTCCCCGGACCGGTTTTGTCGGTGCAAGGCGATAGCCTCGCGTCGGGAGTCTGTGCTCAGCGGCCCTCGAAGCGTGGGGGGCGCTTCGCGGCGAAGGCGGCGGGGCCCTCCTTGGCGTCCGCGCTCGCGAAGACCGCCAGGCCCAGCTCCGCGTCGACCTTGAACGCCTCGTTCTCCGGCATGCCTTCCGTCTCGCGCATGGTGCGCAGGATCGCCCGCACGGCGAGCGGGCCGTTCGCCGCGATGGCCGCCGCGATCTCCAGCGCGCGCGGCAGCGCCTGACCGTCGGGGACCACCTCGCCGATCAACCCGATGCGCAACGCCTCGGCCGCGCGGATGTGCCGGCCGGTCAGCAACAGGTCGGCGGCCACCGTGTACGGGATCTGGCGAGGCAGCCGCACGGCCGAGCCGCCCAGCGGGAACAGGCCCCACCGCGCCTCCGACACCCCGAACCGCGCACCCGAGCCCGCCACCCGGATGTCGGTCGCCTGCAGGATCTCCGTGCCGCCCGCGATGGCCGGACCCTCCACGGCGGCGATCAGCGGCTTGGTCAGCCGGCGACCCTTCAGCAGCGGCTCGATGACCGACGCGTCGAACGTGGCGGCGCTCGGATGGTTGGCCGTCATGGCCTTCAGATCGGCACCCGCGCAGAACGCGCCGCCCGCCCCGGTGAGCACGCAGCACCGCACGGTGTCGTCCGAGTCGACCTGGTCCCAGGCCTCCCGCATGATCGACAACATCTCGCCGGACAGCGCGTTGCGTGCCTCCGGACGGTTCATGGTGACCACCAGAACGTGACCGTCCTGTTCCACCAGGCAGTCGGGCATCGATTCTCCTCGGGCCAGGGATTGCCAGAAACGATAACACGTTCTAGTTTAAGGGCGTGGCCGTCAACATCGCGGATCTCTTCGAGCATGCCGTCGACGCCTTTCCAGAGCGGACCGCCATCGCGTGCGGCGACCGTTCGGTGACCTTTGCCGAGCTGGAAGGGCGTGCCAACCAACTAGCCCACCACCTTGCCGCGCATGGCATCGGGCCGGGCGATCACATCGGGCTGTACAGCCGCAACTCCATCGAGGCGATCGAGACGATGCTCGCCGCGTACAAACTGCGCGCGGTCGTGGTCAATGTGAACTACCGCTACGTGGAGAACGAGCTGCGCTACCTGTTCGACAACGCGGACCTGGTCGCCCTGGTCCACGAGCGCCAGTTCGCCGAGCGGGTCACGGCCGTGCTGCCCGACACCCCGGGCGTGCGGCACACGCTGGTCGTCGACGACGGCAGCGGCACCGACTTCACGGGGACCGCGTACGAGGAGGCACTCGCCGGCCAGCCGGCCGAGCGGGACTTCGGCGAGCGCAGCCCCGATGACCTGTACATCCTGTTCACCGGCGGCACCACCGGCTACCCCAAGGGCGTGATGTGGCGGCACGAGGACGTGTGGCGCGTGCTCGGCGGCGGCATCGACTTCGTCACGGGCGAGCCGCTCCCGGACGAGTGGGCGCAGTCGGAGCGGGGCAAGGAGTCCGGCGGGATGACTCGGCTCGCGTGCGCGCCGCTCATCCACGGCGCGGCGCAATGGGCCGCGCTGCCCGCGCTGTTCGCCGGCGACACGGTGGTGCTGATGCCGCAGTTCGAACCGAATGAGATCTGGCGGGCCATCGCGCGGCACCAGGTCAAGGTGATGACGGTCGTGGGCGACGCGATGGCCCGGCCACTCATCGAGGCCTACCACCAGGGCGACTACGACGCGTCGAGCCTGGTCGCGATCTCCAGCCACGCGGCGCTGTTCTCCGTGTCGGTCAAGGAGCAGTACCTCGAAGCGCTGCCCAACGTGGTCATCACCGACGCGATCGGCTCGTCGGAGTCCGGGTTCACGGGCATCGGCATGGTGGTCCGGGGAATGGCGCAGTCGAGCGGCGGCCCGCGGGTGAACGCCGGACCGAGCACGATCGTCATCGACGAGGACAACCGGCCGGTCGAGCGCGGCCAGGTCGGCCGGCTGGCCCGCGGCGGTCACGTCCCGCTCGGCTATTACAAGGACCCGGAGAAGAGCGCGACGATCTTCGTGGAGGTCGACGGCGCCCGCTACGTGGTGCCCGGCGACTACGCCCGGCTCGAGGAGGACGGCACGATCACGTTGCTGGGCCGGGGAAACATGTCGGTCAACACCGGCGGCGAGAAGGTCTTCCCCGAGGAGGTGGAGGAGGCGCTGAAGTCCCATCCGGACGTGTTCGACGCGCTGGTGATCGGCGTGCCGGACGAGCGGCTCGGCCAGCGGGTGGCCGCCCTCGTGCAGCCACGGCCCGACCACAAGGTCGACTTCGCGGCGCTGGACACCCATGTGCGCCAACAGATCGCCGGCTACAAGGCGCCGCGCGTCCTGTGGATCGTCGAGGAGATCGGCCGCATGCCGAGCGCGAAGGCGGACTATCGCTGGGCGAAGACGTACACCGAGGAGCACGAGCCGGCCTGGCAGGCCGCGCCGGGAGGTGCCCATGCGCAGCTCTCTGTGTGACATGTTCGGCATCGAGCACCCGATCTTCGGCTTCACCCCGTCCGAGCACGTGGCCGCCGCCATCAGCCGCGCCGGTGGTCTCGGGGTGCTCGGCTGCGTGCGGTACAACGACCCGGCCGACCTCGAGGCCGCACTGTCCTGGATGGACGAGAACACCGACGGCAAACCGTACGGTGTGGACATAGTGATGCCCGCGAAGATCCCGACCGAGGGCACGCCGACCGACCTCGGCTCGCTGATCCCCGAGGGACACAAGGACTTCGTCGAACGCACGCTGCTCAAGCTCGGCGTGCCGCCGCTGTCCGGCGACTCGGCCACCGACGCCGGTGTGCTCGGCTGGCTGCACTCGGTCGCACGCTCCCATGTGGACGTCGCGCTCGGACACCGGATCAGCCTGATCGCCAACGCGCTCGGCTCGCCGCCGGTCGACGTGATCGAACAGGCGCACGCGGCCGGGGTGCCGGTGGCGGCGCTGGCCGGCAAGGCCGAGCACGCCGTGCGGCACGTGGACAACGGCGTCGACGTGGTGGTCGCCCAGGGCTACGAGGCGGGCGGGCACACGGGCGAGATCGCGTCCATGGTGCTGGTGCCCGAGGTGGTCGACGCGGTCGGCGACCGGGCGCCCGTGCTCGCGGCGGGCGGCATCGGCAGCGGCCGCCAGGTGCTCGCCGCGATGGCGCTCGGCGCGTCCGGTGTGTGGATGGGCTCCTACTGGCTCACCACGGCCGAGTACAGCCTGGGTACCGGCCCGGAGACGCTGCAGCGCGCGCTGGTGGCGGCCGGGTCGAGCGACACCGTCCGGTCCCGCATCTACACGGGCAAGCCGGCGCGCCTGCTGCGCAACCGCTGGACCCAGGCCTGGGCCGACGCCGACGCCCCGGAGCCGCTGCCCATGCCGCTGCAGAACCTGCTGGTCGGCGAGGCGCACCAGCGGATGATGGCGGCGGGGGACCCGGACGTGGTGGCCATGCCGGTCGGCCAGATCGTGGGCCGGATGAACGACATCCGCCCGGTGGCCGAGGTCATGTCGACACTCCTCGAGGAGGTCGAGGAGGCACGCGTCCGGTTGGCTAAGTTGACTGAGTGAACCCACCTATCAAAACGCTGACCTCGAGGATCGTCTACGAGAACAAGTGGATGACGCTGCGTGAGGACGAGATCGAGCGCGAGGACGGGTCGCGCGGCATCTACGCGGTGATCGACAAGCCGGACTTCGCGGTGGTCATCCCCATGGAGAACGACGGGTTTCACCTGGTCGAGCAGTACCGGTACCCGACTGGGCAGCGGTCCTGGGAGTTCCCGTCCGGCGCGTTCCCGGCCGGGGTGACCGGCACGCGGGAGGAGCTGGCGGCCGCCGAGCTGGCCGAGGAGACGGGGTTCACGGCGACCACGTTCACCCATCTCGGGTACCTGCACAGCGCCAAGAGCCTGACGAGCGAGGGCTACGACGTCTTCCTGGCCACCGGCCTGACCCCCGGCGAGGCCCGGCGGGAGGTCGAGGAGCAGGACATGCGCCAGGAGTGGTTCCCGCGCGGCGAGGTCGAGCGGATGATCAGGTCCGGCGTGATCACCGACGACTCGACACTCGCCGCGTACCTGCTACTGACTATGCGGGACTAATGCCTGGAAGGCGTCGTTCCCTGCGGTCAACGCAGTGAACGCGTCGTTCCCCGCACTAACCACTCTTCCGGCGGAAGGTGCGCTTCGCGCTGGCCGGTCCGTGTGCGTCCTGGACCTTCGACCTGGCGTCGGCGTGTTCCTCGCCGCTGCGGGTCTTGGCCTGCTTACGCTCCAGCGCCTCGCGAAAAGCCTTCTTCACATCCTCCTGCTGGGGGGCGTCCTCGGTCGTCTCGGCTGGCTCCGATGTGTCAGGCATACGGTCAGCGTCGCACGGATCGGGCACCCCAGTCGAGTCGAATTGGGTCGCTCGCCTCGGTCAGCGGGTTGAAGGTCAGCTCGCGTCCCTCCCGCCACCAGACGGGGTCCGGCGTGCGCCAGCGCTGGGCGCTGAGGGTGCGCTTGAGCACCTTGTACGTGGACGTCCTCGGCAGCCGGGTGGTGAGCCGGACGAACCTCGGCACCTGCTTCGGGCCGAGGTCCGGTTGGATCTTCAGGAACTCGGCGAAGTCGTCCGGGTCGAACCTCGCCTCGCCGCGCAGCACGACCGCCGCCATCACCTGGTCGCCGACCTCGGGATCGGGCACCGCGTACACCGCCACCTCGGCGAACTCCGGGTAGCGCAGCAGGATCCGCTCGATGGGACCGGCGCCGAGGTTCTCCCCGTCCACCCGCAGCCACTCGCTCGAGCGGCCGACGAAGTAGACGAAGTCACGCTCGTCGCGGTAGACGAGGTCGCCGCTCCAGAACATTCCGTCGCGCAGGCGGGCGGCGTCGGAGTCGTCGTCGTGGTAGTAGCCGGCGAACATGCCGGCGCCCGCCGTGTTGACCAGCTCGCCGATCGCCTGGTGCTCGTTGGTCAGGCGGCCGCGGTGGTCGAAGACGGCGGGCGGGCACGGCTGGCCCGTCTCCGGGTCGAGCACGGCGAGCGTGTCGTCCAGCTGGCCGAGCGCGCCGGCCGGCAGGTCGGCCGGGCGTGGCACCACGATGCCGCCCTCCGTGGAGCCGTAGGCGTCGACCACCGAGCAGCCGAACCGTTCACTGAACGCGGCGACGTCCCGCGGGGCGGCCTCGTTGCCGAACATCAGCCGCAGCGGGTTGTCGGCGTCGTCCGGCTGTTCGGGGGTGCTGAGGATGTAGGCCAGCGGCTTGCCCACGTAGTTGGCGTAGGTGACGCCGTACGCGCGGACGTCGGGCAGGAAGCCGGACGCGGAGAACCGGCGGCGCAGCGCGAGCCGGGCGCCGGCCGCCAGGCCGACCGCCCAGCCGGCCATGATCGAGTTCGAGTGGAACATGGGCATCGAGACGTACGCCGTGTCCTGCGCCGTGATCCCGAAGCGCTCGGCCAGCATCCGGCCGGGCCCGGCGATCTTGCCGTGCGTGCACCGCACGGCCTTCGGCTCGCCGCTGGTCCCCGAGGTGAAGATCAACATCAGCAGGTCGTCCGGCGTGGCCGGCACCGGGTCGAGCGAGGAGTGCCGGTGGCGGAAGGCGGTCACGTGCCAGGCGGCCGAGTCGATGTCCAGCACCCGCGCGTCGATCTCCAGGCCCTGCAGCAGCTCCACGTACCGGCTGTCGGTGAGCACCACCTGGCACTCGGCCAGCTCGATATCACGGACCAGCGCCCCGCCGCGGCGGCCGGTGTTCAGCCCGACGAGCACGGCACCCGCGAGTGCCGCGCCGCCGAGGAGGAACGAGAACTCGGGGACGTTGTCGAGCAGCACGCCGATGTGGAACGGGCCGGGGCGGCGCAGCGAGCGCAGCAGTGCCGCGCGATCGGCGCACTCCTGCACATGGTCCACCCAGGACCACTGGGTTCCCTCGAAGACCAGACCGGGGTTCGCATCTTCCGCGCGTGCCAGCAGTAGCTCGGTCACCGTGGGGAGAGACTCCCCTGTCGCGGTCATGCGAACCTCCTAGGCGGGCTCCGCGGCCAAGGCGACACCGATGCGACGCAGCTGCGTGGTGGCACCGCCAAGGCTGAACTCGTTACGTTTCGCGGCAACAAAATATCGATGGAGCGGGTAGTCCACGTCAATACCCAATCCGCCGTGAATGTGGACGGCCGCATGTGCCACTCGGTGTCCACCGTCCGCCGCCCAGT
The DNA here is from genome assembly GCA_963826035.1 of uncultured Actinomycetota bacterium. GTDB lineage: Bacteria > Actinomycetota > Actinomycetes > Mycobacteriales > Pseudonocardiaceae > Actinophytocola. The sequence goes on from CAWGVZ010000018.1 coordinate 148,828, forward strand.
ACTTGGCGGTCGCGATCTCGTTGTGGGAAGGGAGATTTTTGGACAGTCGCCAAGCGGACTGCCAGAGTGTCAACCGGATTGCTTCGACGTCGACGTAACAATCGGCCAGTCTTTGTCCCACTGCTTGAAACGTCGCTATTGGACGGTCAAACTGCACTCTGCCAGTTGCATATTTGGCCGTCATCTGCAGCGCAGCCTCGGACACGCCCAGTTGGAGAGCACACAGGCCGACCGTGTGGCGAGCGACGAGCCAGTCGAGAATGCGTGCGCCCGCAGCCGGATCGCCGAGTAACCGGTCGGCGTCGAGGGCGACCTGATCGAGTTCGAGGACCGCTTCGGAGTCGCCGTCGACGATCTCCTGGCGCCGAACGGTGACCCCGGAATCTTCTGGAGTGACAAGGAACACACCCGGTCCGGCGGGGGTTTGTGCTGTCACCAGAAAAAGGTTCGCCACCGGTCCCGCGTGCACGGCGACTTTCGTTCCGTGCAGATGCCATCGTGCAGATGCACTTGCACGATTGGCCATTGTGGTCAGTGCGGCCGGATCGTCGCCGACATCCTCGGTGAGTGCGGCGGTCGCCACCAACTCACCCGTGGCCGCCGGCCGAGCCCACCGCTCGCGTTGCGCGGCCGTGCCGAACTCGGCGATCGCCGCGGCGGCAACGACGATCGACGGCAGGTACGGCACGGGTGCCACCGCCCGGCCCAGTTCGGACAGCACGCCGCACTGCTCGATCAGGCCGAGCCCGCTGCCGCCCACCTCGACCGGCAGCGCCGCCGACAGCACGCCCGCCTCGGCCAGCTTCGTCCACAGTGCACGGTCGAACCGGTCGCCGGTCGCCTCGACCTCGGCCAGCCGGCTCGGCGTCGCGAGATCGGTGAGGATCTCGCGCGTCAGCCCGGTGAGGTCGCCGTACTCGTCGGAAAACGAGAAGTCCATGGTTACCTGTTTCATTGGTCGCTTCGCTCAGTCACTAGCACACCGTCTTCCCTCCTCACGTGCTCGGCGCTGGCGCGCCTGCGCGCGATCGTCAGTCCAGACGGCGTCCGTTCCTTCACTCCCGCTCCTACCGCTTCGCCGGGGGCATGCCGAGTCCGACGGCTGCCACGATGTCGCGCTGCACCTCGTTCGTGCCGCCGCCGAAGGTGAGGATCAGCGACGAGCGGTGCATCCGCTCGACCCTGCCCCGCAACAGCGCGCCCGGCGAGCCGGCCCGGACGTAGGCCTGCGGGCCGAGTACCTCCATGAGCAGCCGGTAGGCCTCGGTGGCGAACTCCGTGCCGAAGACCTTGGTGGCCGACGCGTCCGCCGGGTTCAGCCCCCGCTCGACCCCCCACGCGATCTTCCAGTTGATGAGCTTCAGGAACTCGGCCTTCGCGTGCACGCGCGCCAGGTGCACCTGCACCCACTCCTGGTCGATCACCCGCCGCCCGTCGGGCAGCTTGGTCGCCTGGGCCCACTCGCGGACCTCGTGCAGGGCCTGTCGGATCGGCGCGGACGAGGTCAGCGCCACCCGCTCGTGGTTGAGCTGGTTGGTGATCAGTGGCCAGCCCTTGTTCACCTCGCCCACCAGCGACGACGCCGGCACCCGCACGTCCTCGTAGTAGGTGGCGCTCGTGGTCGGCCCGGACACCGTGCGCACGGGCGTCCACGAGAAGCCCGGCGCGTCGGTCGGCACGATGAGGATCGACAGGCCCTTGTGCTTCGGCGCGTCCTGGTCGGTGCGGCACGCGAGCCACACGTAGTCGGCGTAGGAGATCAGCGACGTCCACATCTTCTGGCCGTTGATCACGTAGGAGTCGCCGTCGCGGACCGCGCGGGTGCGCAGCGACGCGAGGTCGGTCCCCGCCTCCGGTTCGGAGTAGCCGATGGCGAAGTGGAGCTCGCCGGCCGCGATCTTCGGCAGGTAGCACTCCTTCTGGTTTTCCGTGCCGAACTTCATGATCGTCGGGCCGACCGTGTTGATGGTCAGGAACGGCACGGGGGCCCCGGCGACCGCGGCCTCGTCGAGGAAGATGAGCTGGTCGAGCATCGATCTGGCCTGCCCGCCGTACTCCCGCGGCCAGCCGATGGCCAGCCAGCCGTCCGCGCCCATCTGGCGCACGATCTCCTTGTACACCTCGCCCGAGCCGTAGTCGCCCCCGGCGGTCAGCGCCTCGCGGCGCTCGGGGGTCATGAGGTCGGCGAAGTACGCGGCCAGCTCGCGCCGCAGGCGCTCCTGCTGGGGCGTGTAGGCGATGTGCATCCATGCCCTCCCTGACTAGAACACGTTCTAAGAATGTACTAGAGTCCGCAGCGGAACAAGGAGGTCCCGGATGAGAGCCGCCGTACTCAACCAGGTCGGGGACACGAAGCTTGAGCTCCGTGACGACGTCCGCACGGTCGATGTGGGTCCGCAGGAGGTGCGGATCCGGGTGCGGGCCACCGGGGTCTGCCACAGCGACCTCTCCGCCATGGACGGGACGCTGCCCGCGCTGGCGCCGGGGATCGTCGGGCACGAAGGTGCCGGCGAGATCCTCGAGGTCGGCGCCGGAGTCGACCACCTGGCGGTCGGCGACCACGTGGCGCTGACGTTCGTGCCGCCGTGCGGCACCTGCGGGAACTGCCGCGGCGGCCGCCCACACCTGTGCGCCGTCCACGCGATCGCCGCGTTCATGAACCCGCGGTTCCTGATCGGCGACACCCCCGTCTTCGGTTACGCCGGCACCGGCACGTTCGCCGAGGAGCTGGTGGTGCCGGCCGTCGGAGCCGTCAAGATCGCCGACGACGTGCCGTTCGAGATCGCCGCGCTCGTCGCCTGCGGGGTGATGACCGGGGTCGGTGCGGTGATCAACACCGCGAAGGTCCAACCGGGCGACACGGTGCTGGTGATCGGCTGCGGCGGGGTGGGCATCTCGGCCATCCAGGGCGCGCGGCTCGCCGGCGCCGCCACGATCGTCGCGGTCGACCCGGTGGTGGACAAGCACGAGTTGGCCAAGCACTTCGGTGCCACGCACGCGGTCACCCCGGACGGGCTGGCCGAGCTGCACGCGTCGCTGACCGAGAGCCAGGGCTGGGACTACACGTTCGACGTGGTCGGTGCGCCACCGACCATCCGGTCGGCCTGGGACAACGCCCGGCGCGGCGGCACGGTGGTGGTGGTCGGCGCCGGTCGCGCGGACTCGATGGTCGAGTTCAGCGCGCAGGAGCTGTTCCTGCACGACAAGCGCCTGCTCGGCTCGTTCTACGGCGGCGCGGACGTCCACCGGGACTACACGCGGCTGCTGTCGCTGTGGCGGGCCGGCCGGCTCGACCTCGACGGCATGATCAGCAAGCGGATCAAGCTGGACGAGATCAACGACGGGTTGCAGGCGCTACGGGCCGGCGGCAACCTGATCCGGCAGATCGTCACGTTCGGCTGATCCACAGTGGACTCACTCAGCCTGGCGGGCAAGGTCGCGATCGTCACCGGTGCGGGAGCGGGACTCGGCCGCGCGGAGGCGCTCGCGCTCGCCCGCGCTGGTGCCGACGTGGTGGTGAACGACCTGACCGCGGGCGACACGGTGGCGGAGATCGAGGCGGCCGGCGGCAAGGCGGTGTTCGTCGAGGGTGACATCGGCGAGCGGGCCACGGCCGACGCGCTGGTGGCCACCGCCACCGAACGGTTCGGCGGCCTGCACGTGGTGGTGAACAACGCGGGCGTGCTGCGCGACCGGATGCTGTTCAACATGTCCGACGACGAGTGGGACCTGGTCCTGCGCGTCCACCTGCGCGGGCACTTCCTGTTGTCCCGCAACGCCGCCGCCTACTGGCGCGACCAGGCGAAGGCGAACGGCGGCACCACCTACGGGCGGGTGGTGAACACGGCGTCCGAGGCGTTCCTGTTCGGCTCCGAGGGGCAGCCGAACTACGCGGCGGCCAAGGCGGGCATCACCGCGCTGACGCTGGCCACCGCCCGCGGTCTCGCCCGCTATGGCGTGCGGGCCAACGCCATCTGCCCGCGGGCGCGTACGGCCATGACGGCCACGGTGTTCGGGGACGCGCCCGAGGGACCCGACCCGCTGGCGCCGGAACACGTGGCGCCGCTGGTCGCCTACCTCGCCGCGCCGGCCGCCGAACGGATCAGCGGTCAGGTGTTCGTCGTGTACGGCGGCATGGTGGCCCTGCTCGCCCCGCCGACCGTCGAACAGCGGTTCGACAGTCCCCAGTGGACACCCGAGGAACTGGACCAGGCGGTCGGTGGCTACTTCGCCGACCGCGATCCACAACGGACCTTCGCCGCCACCGAGCTGATGTCGCTCTAGGAGGAACCCATGACGCTGACCTTGCGACCCCACTGCGACGAGTTGGGCCTGCGGGACGGGCAACTGCTCGTCGACGGCAAGTGGCGGCCGGCGGCCGACGGCGCCACCTGGACCCACCTGCACCCGGCCACCGGCGAGAGCATCGGGCAGTTCGCGGTCGCCACGGCGTCCGATGTGGACGATGCCGTGCGGGCCGCACGCCGGGCCTTCGACGAGGGCACCTGGCCGACCGCGCGGGCGACCGTGCGCATCCAGGCGCTGCGCACCTACGCGCAGTTGATCCGCGAGCACGCGGACGAGCTGCGCGGCCTGCAGGCACTGGACAACGGTGTGCCGCTGTCGTTCGGCGGGATCTACGCGACCTCGGTGGGCGCGGCGGCCGACGTGTTCGACCACCACGCCGGCTGGGTCGACAAGGTGGGCGGCCAGACCCTGCCGCCGTACCAGGGCGGTGACCACCTGGCCATGACGTTCCGCGAACCGCTCGGCGTGGTGGCGGCCATCCTGCCGTGGAACGCGCCGTTCCTGCTGTTCGCGCAGAAGCTCGGCCCGGCGCTCGCCGCCGGCTGCACGGTCGTGCTGAAGCCGAGCGAGTACGCGACGTTCACCGTGCTGCGCATGGTGGAGCTGCTGGCCGAGGCGGGCGTCCCGGACGGCGTGGTGAACGTGGTCACCGGCCCCGGCGACCCGACCGGCGAGGCGCTGATCACCCACCCGATGGTCGACAAGGTCAGCTTCACGGGCAGCCGCGCGGTCGGCAAGCACATCGTCAGGGCGTCGGCCGACACACTGAAGCGGGTCTCGCTCGAGCTGGGCGGCAAGAGCCCGGCCATCGTGTTCCCGGACGCGCCGGACGTGGGGCTGGCGGCCATGACCACCATGGGCACGGTCACCATGGGCCTGTCCGGCCAGGCATGCGTTTCGCACACCCGCGCGCTCGTGCACCGCGACGTCTACGACCAGTTCGTGGCCGGCGCGCAGATGATGGCCGGCATCATCAAGTACGGCGACCCGTTCGACCCGGCGACGCTCGCCAGCCCGCTGATCAACACCAAGCAGTTCGACCGGGTGACCGGCCTGATCGACCGCGGCCGGGAGAGCGGCGCGCGGCTGGTGTGCGGCGGCGAGCGGGCCGACGGCGAACTCGCGAGCGGCAACTTCGTGCTGCCGACCGTGTTCGCCGACGTCACGAACGACATGGAGATCGCCCGCGAGGAGGTCTTCGGCCCGGTGCTCGCGATCATCCCGTTCGACGACGAGGACGACGCCGTGCGGCTGGCCAATGACACCGAGTACGGCCTCGGTGCCGGTGTGTACACAACGGATGTCCGGCGGGCGTTCCGGCTCGCCAGGAAGCTGCGTGCCGGCACGGTCGGCATCAACGGGTTCCAGGTCGAGCCGCACCTGCCGTTCGGTGGTTTCAAGCAGTCGGGGCTCGGCCGCGAGGGTGGCCAGAGCGCGTTCGAGGCCTACACGGAGTTGAAGACAGTACTGATGCCGCTGACGGACGAGCTGATGTAGGAGAGCGGGGCACATGGGACGGCTGGAGGGAAAGGTCGCGCTGATCACCGGCGCCGCCCGAGGTCAGGGTGCGGCGGCGGCGGAGCGGTTCGTCGCCGAGGGCGCGCGAGTGGTCATCGCCGACATCGAGGTCGACGACGGCAAGCGCCTGGCCGACCGGCTCGGTGACGCGGCGCACTTCCAGCGCCTCGACGTGTCCAATGAGGACGACTGGGTGACCGCGATCGCCGCCGCGAACGAAGCGTTCGGGCCGGTGTCCGTGCTCGTGAACAACGCCGGCATCCTGCACTTCTCGATGCTGGCCGAGACCGCGCTGGCCGACTACGAACGGGTCGTCCGGGTGAACCAGATCGGCACGTTCCTCGGCATGCGCGCGGTGGTGCCCGGCATGGTCGAGTCGGGTGCCGGCTCGATCATCAACGTGTCCTCTGTCGAGGGTCTGGCGGCGGCGCCGCTGCTGACCGCTTACACGGCAACGAAGTTCGCCATCCGCGGCATGACGAAGGTTGCGGCACTCGAGCTGGCGGCCAAGGGCGTGCGCGTCAACTCCGTGCACCCCGGGATGATCGAGACCGGCCTGCTGCCGACCGCGCTCGGCGGCACCCCGGTCGACCTCGCGTACGTCGCGAAGAAGGTGCCGATGCGCCGGGTCGGGCAGCCGGGGGAGATCGCCGACCTGTCGGTGTTCCTGGCGAGCGACGAGGCCTCCTACTGCACGGGAGCGGAGTTCGTGGCGGACGGCGGGGTGACCGCCGGCCATTCGCTGTCCAGTTTCGGGTAACCCCGCGCCGGGACGGTCGTTGTTCAGTCGGGCCAAGGAACGTGGGTGAGGCTATGAGCACAGACGCTCGTACCGCACCGGCGCGCGCGCTCGCCCAGGTAGGGCGGATGTCCACGCTCGCCTGGGAGGTGCTGCGGTGCCTGCCGCGGCGGCCGTTCCAGTTCCGTGAGTTCGTCCAGCAGTGCTGGTTCTTCGCGAGTGTCACCATCCTGCCGACCGCGCTCGTGTCCATCCCGTTCGGCGCGGTCATCGCGTTGCAGCTCGGGTCGCTGACCCAGCAGATCGGCGCGCAGTCGTTCACCGGTGCCGCAAGCGCGCTCGCCATCGTGCAGCAGGCGAGCCCGCTGATCACCGCGCTGCTCGTGGCCGGTGCGGGCGGCTCGGCCATGTGCGCGGACATCGGCTCCCGCACGATCCGCGAGGAGATCGACGCGCTCCAGGTGCTCGGGGTGTCTCCCGTGCAGCGCCTGATCGTGCCGCGCGTGCTCGCCGTGATCGTGGTGGCCGTGCTGCTCAACGGCCTGGTGAGCGTGGTCGGCGTGGCCGGCGGCTACTACTTCAACGTGGTCATGCAGGGCGGCACCCCCGGCGCGTACCTGGCGTCGTTCAACGCCCTCGCGCAGCTGCCCGACCTGTGGGTCAGCGAGATCAAGGCGGTGATCTACGGGTTCGTGGCGGGAATCGTGGCCGCCTACCGCGGGCTCAACCCCGGCCGGGGTCCCAAGGGTGTGGGTGACGCGGTGAACCAGACGGTGGTGATCACCTTCCTGTTGCTGTTCCTCATCAACGTGGTGATCACCGGCATCTACCTGCAGATCGTTCCCCCGAAGGGAATGTGACGCGAGTGACCACAGTGGACTCCAAGCAGGACGACGCGAGGGCGGCACTGCCGCCCAGCCGCGCGGTCGACTTCGCGACCAAGCCGTTCGACGGCCTCGCCACGCTCGGCCAGCAGCTGGCCTTCTACGCGCGGGTCCTCGCCTCGGTGCCGCGCACGCTCGTGCACTATCCGCGCGAGGTGCTGCGGCTGCTGTCCGACGTGTTCTTCGGCAGCGGCGCGCTCGCGGTCATCGGCGGCACGCTCGGCGTGATGATCGGCATGACCGTTTTCACCGGCCTGATCGTCGGCCTCCAGGGCTACTCGGCGCTCAACCAGCTCGGCACCTCCGCGCTCACCGGTTTCATCGCCGCCTACTTCGACACCCGCGAGGTCGCGCCGCTGGCCGCCGGGCTCGCGCTGTCGGCGACCGTCGGCTGCGGCTTCACCGCGCAGCTCGGCGCCATGCGGATCTCCGAGGAGGTCGACGCGCTCGAGGTCATGGCCGTGCCGAGCCTGCCGTACCTGGTGACCACGCGGGTGATCGCCGCGGTGGCCGCCGTGATCCCGCTGTACCTGGTCGGGCTGCTGTGTTCCTACATCGCGTCCAGACAGATCACCGTGTGGTTCTACGGGCAGTCGGCCGGCACCTACGACCACTACTTCCATCTCTTCCTACCGCCGGAGGACGTGCTCTGGTCGTTCCTCAAGGTGATGGTCTTCAGCGTCGTGGTGATCATGGTGCACTGCTACTACGGCTACACGGCCACCGGCGGACCGGCCGGCGTCGGCATGGCCGTCGGCCGCGCCGTGCGCGCCGCGATCGTGCTGCAGATGCTGCTCGACTTCTTCCTCAGCCTCGCCATCTGGGGCGCCACCACGACTGTGCGGATAGCTGGATGAGCGAGCTTGCGAGCGAACCAAGGTCACAGGGCGACCTGACCAAACACGAGCGGCGTCGCTACCAGCTTTACGGGCTGGTGTTCCTGGTGATCGCCGCGCTGTTCGTGCTGCTGTCGGTGGCCTTCTACCGCAAGACGTTCGTCGACGTGGTCCCGGTACGGCTGGCCACCGACCACGTGGGCAACCAGCTGCGGGTCGGCGCGGACGTGAAACTGCGCGGGCTGATCGTCGGCGAGGTGCGGGGCATCAGCCCGGAAGGCGACCACGCGGTGCTCGACCTGGCCCTGGATCCCGACCACGTGGCGCGGGTGCCGGCCAACGTGTCCGCCCGGCTGCTCCCCAAAACCCTGTTCGGCGAACGGTTCGTGGCGCTGCAGGTGCCCGAGCAGCCGGCCGAGCCGATCGCCGAGAACGCCCTCATCCCGCAGGACCGCAGCGCGGCGGCCATCGAGGTGGAGCAGGTCCTCGACAACCTGATGCCGGTGCTCCAGGCGATCCAGCCGGAGAAGCTGGCCAGCACGCTGCACGCCATGTCCACGGCGCTGGAGGGCCGCGGCGAGCAGTTCGGCGAGACAATCGTGTCGCTCGGCGCGTACCTCGAGGAGCTGGAGCCGTCGCTGCCGGCGCTGCGCGAGAACATCCGGCTGCTGACGGAGGTGGCCGACACCTACGCCGAAGCCGGCCCGGAGCTGCTGACCGCGTTGCGCGACCTGACCACCACCACGCAGACGGTGGTGGAGCAGCGGTCGAACCTGGAGAACATGTACCGCACGCTCACCACGGCGTCGGTCGACCTGGCTAACTTCCTGGCGGTCAACAAGGACAACCTGATCAACCTGACGTCCACCGCACGGTCCACTTTGGAGGTACTGGCGAAGTACGCGCCGGAGTACCCGTGCCTGCTCGACCAGCTGGTCGACTCCATCCCGTCGGCGGACGCCGCGTTCGGCAAGGGATCGGCGCATCCGAACGTCACGAGGGTGACCATCGAGATCACCGGCAACCGGGGCAAGTACCTGCCCGGCGTGGACACCCCGGAGTACAACGACAAACGCGGCCCGCGCTGCTACCCGGTGGCCGTGCCGCCCGCGCGGTTCCCGCAGTACCCGGCGGAAGGGCCGATCGACGACGGCTCGTACAAGCCGCCGGCGCCCGAGTCCGACCGCCCGGAGGACTTCCAGCCGACCGTGCCCAACTCGGCCGACGTGCCGTACCTGCCGAACAGCCCGGCCGAGCGGGAGCTGGTGTCCGTGCTCCTGGCGCCGGGGCTCGAGTTGTCGCCGGAACAGGTGCCGTCCTGGGGATCGCTGCTGCTCGGCTCATTGTTCCGTGGTTCGGAGGTGACGTTGCGATGAGGGGCTTCGTGGCGCCGCTGGTGAAGATGACCGTGTTCGCCGCGGTCACCGTCACGCTCACCGCGCTGCTCGGGCTGACCATCGCCAACACCACGGTCGGCCCGACCTCGGGCTACGCGGCCAGGTTCACCGACGTCACCGGTCTCAATCCGGGTGATGACATCCGCATGTCCGGTGTCCGGATAGGACAGATCAGCGAGATCGTGCTGGTGGACGACAAGTACGCCGACGTGCGGTTCGACGTCGAGGCGGACCGGAAGCTGCCGGACTCGGTGACCGCCACCATCAAGTACCGCAACCTGATCGGCCAGCGTTACGTGTCGCTCGCCATCGGCTCGGGCGATCCGAACGCGACACTCGAGCCGGGCGAGGTCATCCCGCTGGACCGCACCCGGCCGGCACTCAACCTCACGGTGTTGTTCAACGGGTTCAAGCCGCTGTTCCAGGCGCTCAACCCGGAGGACGTGAACAAGCTGGCCGGCGAGCTGATCCAGGTGCTGCAGGGAGAGGGCGGCACGATCGACAGCGTGCTGCAGCACACGGCGTCGCTCACCAGCACGATCGCCGGCAAGGACCAGGTGATCGGCCAAGTGATCGACAACCTGAACACCGTGCTGTCCACAGTGAACGATCGGACGGCCGAGCTGTCCGGGTTGATCGACGCGCTGCAGCAGCTGTCGACCGGGCTGGCCGAGCAGCGCGCGCCCATCGGCGAGGCGATCGACGCGCTCGGCTCGCTGACCGAGTCGACGGCCGGGCTGCTCGGCTCGGTCCGCCCGCCGCTCACCGAGAACATCACCCACCTCGGTGTGCTGGCGTCGACGCTGTCCGAACACGGTGACACGGTGGACAAGTTCCTCGCCGGCCTGCCGCACAAGATCCAGACGATCAACCGCGTCTCCAGCTACGGCGGCTGGTTCAACTACTACCTGTGCAGCATGTCCGGCCGGATCGGGGTGTCGGAGCTGGGGATCACCGTGGACCTCCCGGTACTGCCGATCGCCGGCACCCCCATGGTGGAGAGGTGTGGGCCGTGAAGCCGCTGAAGGAAAGGGACCAGGCGACGGTCGGCGCCGTGACCATCGTGCTGATCCTGTTGTCGGTGCTGGTCGCGTTCAACGCCGACGACCTGCCGATCATCGGCGGCGGCACCACCTACACGGCCGAGTTCGCCGAGTCCGCCGGGTTGCGGCCGGGCAACGAGGTGCGGCTCGCCGGGGTCAAGATCGGCGACGTGCGCGGCGTGGAGTTGGAGCGCAACAAGGTGGTGGTGGACTTCCGGGTGCAGGACGTGAGCCTCGGGGACCGCAGCGTGGTGGCCATCGAGATCAAGACCCTGCTCGGCGACAAGTACCTGGCCATCACGTCCGAGGGCGACGGGCAGCAGGTCCCGAACGACCGGATCCCCGTGGACCGCACGCGCACGCCGTTCGACATCGTGCCCGCCGTGAGCGAGCTGTCGTCGACCGTGGACGACCTCGACACCGCACAGCTGGCGCAGAGTTTCGAGGTCATCGCCGACACGTTCGCCAACAGCCCCGAGCACCTGAAGAACACCCTCACGGGACTGTCCCAACTGTCCACCACCCTGTCCTCCCGGGACGACGAGCTGGCCCGGCTGCTGGCCAACACGGCCGGGGTGTCGGAGACGGTGGCCGACCGCGACGCCCAGCTGAAGTTGTTGTTCGCCGACGCGACGTTGCTGCTCACCGAGTTGGAGGCGCGGCGCGAGGCGGTCAGCTCGTTGCTCACCGGCACCAAGTCGCTGGCCGACCAGTTGTCCGGGCTGGTGGCCGACAACGCCGACCTGCTCGGTCCGGCCCTCGCCGAGCTGGACGAGGTGACCACCATTCTGGAGCGCAACCAGGCGAACCTGAGTGAGAGCCTGCGTTCGCTGGCGCCGTATGTGCGGATGTTCAACAACGTCATCGGCAACGGCCGCTGGTTCGAGGGCTACATCTGCGGCCTGGTACCACCGCCGACGGATCTGGGGATAGTCGACATCAACCCCGAGGGCTGCTCCACGCCGCTCGCGTACCCGGGCGGTGGGCAGCGATGAGGACACTGACAACCCGGACGCGTGCCGGCCGTTACGCGGCCTCCGTCGTGGCGCTGGGATGCGTGCTCGTGCTGCTGCTCACGCTGGCGCTGTGGTGGGTCACCATGGCCCCGACCGGCACCCGGATCACCGCGTACTTCGACCGCGCCGTCGGTGTCTACAGTGGATCCGAGGTGAAGGTGCTCGGCGTCGGCGTCGGCCGCATCGACGAGGTGACGCCCGAGGGCGACCGGGTGCGGGTCGAGCTGACCGTGTCCGACGACATCGAGATCCCGGCGACCGTCGAGGCGGTGGTGGTCGCGCCGAGCCTGGTGAGCGACCGGTACGTGCAGCTCACCCCGGCCTACGAGTCGGGGCCACTGCTGGAGAACGGCGCCGTCATTCCGTTGGAGCGCACGGCCACCCCGGTCGAGCTGGACGATCTCACGGCCAGCGTCAACGACCTGGCCACCGCGCTCGGCCCGAACGGCGCGAACGCCGACGGCGCGCTGTCGGACGTGCTCGACACGGCCGCCGCGAACCTGGCGGGCAACGGCGAGCTGTTCGGGCAGACCATCCGCGAGCTGAGCGCGGCCTCGGCCGCGGTCGCCGACTCGGGCGACGATCTGTTCGCCACGGTCGACAACCTGTCGCGGTTCACCGAGGCACTGGCCGAAAGCGACGCGCAGGTCCGCTCCTTCAACGAGAAGCTCGCCGGGGTCACCGGATATCTGTCCGAGGACCGCGACGACCTCGGCCTGGCGTTGTCGTCGCTGGGCGTGGCGCTCACCGATGTGCACGGGTTCATCGCGGAACACAAGGACCGGATCGCGTCCAATGTGGACAAGTTGACGGGCGTGACGCAGGCGCTGGCAGACCAGCGGGGCGCGATCGCCGAGATCCTCGACGTGGCACCGCTCGCCATGTCCAACTATCTGTCCACCTACGACTCCGCCTCCGCGTCGTTCACCATCCGCGGCAACCTCAACGAGCTGACGTACCCGCCGGTGCTCATGCTGTGCCGCACGATCGCGGCCGGCACCCCGTCCCAGCTGCCGAAGACCCTGAGCGACCTGTGTTCTCAGCTCGCGCCGTACCTCGACGGCACGCTGGGCCTGCCGACCCCGGCGGAGGCGCTGGCCGCGCTGTCGGCCGGTGAGCTGCCCCCGCTGCCGCTGCCCCTGGTCGACCTGACGGGCGCGTTGACGGGCGGTGGACCGCGATGAGAGCGCTGCTCGTGGTACTGGTGCTTCTGTTGACCGGGTGTTCGACCAGTTTCGGTGGCATGTACCAGGTTCCGCTGCCCGGCGGTGCCGAGCTGGGCGACCATCCGTACCGCGTGGTCGCGCACTTCGGCGACGTGCTGGACCTGGTGCCGCAGGCCGGCGTGAAGGTCAACGACGTGGCGGTCGGCCGGGTGGAACGGATCGAGTTGGCGGCCGACAACACCACGGCCGTGGTGACCATGCTGGTGAACGGTGACGTGGCGCTGCCGGGCAACGCGGGCGCCGAGCTGCGTCAGTCGAGTCTGCTGGGCGAGAAGTTCGTGCAGCTGTACGGGCCGGCCGAACCGTCGGGGTCCCTTGAGGACGGTGCGGTGATCCCCCTCGACCGCACGAACCGGAATCCGGAGATCGAGGAGGTGCTCGGCGCGCTGTCGCTGTTGCTGAACGGCGGCGGGGTCGGGCAGCTGCAGAACATCGTGACCGAGGTGAACGCCGCGCTGGAGGGCAACGAGCCGGAGCTGCGGTCGGCACTGTCCAACATAGACACGGTGGTGGGAGTCCTCGACAGCGAGAAGGGCAACATCGTCGAGGCGATCGACGCGCTGGACCGGCTGTCGTCGAACCTGGCCGCGCAGACGGCGGACATCGAGGTGGCGCTGACCCAGCTCGAGCCGGGGCTGCGGGTGCTGAACGAACAACGGAACTCGCTGGTGACCATGCTCGGCGCGCTGGAGAACCTGTCGACCGTCGCGGTCGACACGGTGAACCGCAGCCGCGAAGACCTGGTGGCCGACCTGAAGCTGCTGGCGCCGACGCTCGAGAAGCTGGCGGCGGCCGGCACCGATCTGCCGAACTCGTTGCAGTTCCTGGTGACCTACCCGTTCACCGACTACTTCCTGAACGCGGTCGAGGGCGACTACGTGAACGTGGACGTGAAGTTCGACCTCGATCTGAGTGTGATCCTCGAGAACCTGGAGAACGTGAACAACCCGCTGCTGCCGATCCCGGGCACCATCCCGGGCGCGCAACCGCCGGCGGCCCAGGACGCGCCGCTGCTGCCGATCCCGACGCTGCCGGCGCCGATCGCGGACGGCGGCCTGGCCGGGCTGCTCGGTTCACTGCTGGGCGGTGGTCGCTGATGTTGTTGCGGGGCACGAAGGTCCGGCTGTTCCTGTTCGCGCTGATCGCCGTGGTGGGGATCGTCTACGTGGGCGGCACGTACGCCGGGCTGGACCGCCTGTTCGGTGCCCGCGGCTATCGCGTGACCGTGGAACTGGCCGACTCCGGTGGGATCTTCGCGAACGCGGAGGTGACCTACCGCGGCGTGACCGTGGGCCGGGTCGAGTCGCTGCGACTGTCCGACACGGGCGTGGACGTGGTGCTGGACATCGAGGACGACGCGCCACCGATCCCGGCGGACACGGCGGCCGTGGTGGCCAACCGGTCGGCCGTGGGCGAGCAGTACGTTGATCTCCAGCCGGCGGGAGCCGGCGAACCGTACCTTGAGGACGGTTCGGTGGTGCCGAGGTCGCGCACGTCCATCCCGTCGAGCCCGGACACCCTGCTGACCAACCTGGACAACCTGGTGACGAGCGTTCCGCAGGACTCGTTGCGCACCACGGTGGACGAGTTGGACAAGGCGTTCCGGGACACGGGCCCTGCGCTGCAGGTGCTGCTGGACAGCGCGGGGGAACTGACGTCGCTGGCGACAGCCCACCTGCCGCAGACGACGTCCTTGCTGGCCAACGGCCAGGTGGTGCTGGCGACGCAGGCGGAGCAGTCGGAGCTGATCTCCGCGTACAGCACGGATCTGCGCCTGCTGGCCGAGCAGCTGAAGACGTCGAACCCGGACCTGCGGCGGCTGATCTCCACCACCCCCCAGGTGGCCAACCAGGTGACGGAAATCCTGCGCGACTCCGGTCAGGAGCTCGGCATCATCCTGGCGAACCTGCTGACCACCGCGCAGGTGACGAGCTCTCGCACCGACGCGCTGGAACACCTGCTGGTGGCGTTCCCCATGGTCACGGCGACCTCGCCGGGCGCCAACCCGGACGGCACCGGTCACCTGGGCCTGGTCCTGACGTTCAACGACCCGTTCTCGTGCACCAAAGGCTACGAGACGACCCAGCAACGCCCGGCGAACGACACGACCGACGTGCCCCCGAACCAACAGGCGTACTGCGCGGAGCCGCCAGGCAGCCCGATCGGCGTCCGCGGCTCACAGAACGCCCCGTACGGCGGCAAACCAGCGGACGTCCCGGCACCGGTCCACCCCCCGGGTGAAACAACCGCCCCCCAACTCCCCGGCACTTTCACCCAACCAGGCATAGCCCCCACAACCCTGGCAAACCTCCTGGGCCTCCCCTAACCCCCGCGCATGTCCCCACTTCGGGCACGCGAGATCGCGCTTCCCGCACGCGAGATCGCGCTTCCCGCACGCGAGATCGCGCTTCCCGGCACGCGAGATCGCGTTCCGGCGCCAGCACGGGGTGCCGGCGCTTCGCTCCGGGATGCGCGGGAACCACGATTTCACGTGCGGGAACCACGATTTCACGTGCGGGAACCGCGTTTTCGGGTGCGGGAACCGCGATCTCGGGTGCGGGAAGCGCGATCTCGCGGGTGTGGGTTAGAGGGGTAGGTGGTTGTTGATCGCGCGGACGGCCGGGGCCAGTTCTGGGAGTTCTACGATCGTCGCGCCGCCGGCTTCCAGCTTCTCCGCGCCGTCGCCCGGGACGAACAGCGGCGGCTCGCGCATGGCGAAGACCACCCGGCGGATGCCGGCCGCCAGGATGAGCTGCGTGCACGTGCGGGGCCGGGATTTCCGTTGCCCGCACGGTTCCAGCGAGCTGTAGATCGTGGCGCCCTCAAGAGAGGCGTCCGGCGCCAGCTTGGCCAGCGCCGACTCTTCGGCGTGCACCTTGTCGTCGGTCTCCCGGGAGTAGCCGCGGGACAGTTCCTCGCCTTGTGCGTCGACGATGATCGCGCCCACCGCGAAGGTGTCCGACGGCGGGCACCGGCGGGACAGCTCGATCGCTTCGGTCAGCCAATATGAGTCCACTGTAGACTGCGACAACAGGTAGTGATGCACCGCCACGTTCCCCAGCTGCCGCACGGAAGCCAGGACCGCGCGGGGGAACTGTCCGTCATGGACGAACCGGGGTGCCCGTGAGTCCCCCACGAAGAACGGGGCCACGGCCAGCCACAACTCGTCGGCCAGTCCCGCCGTCAGGAACGACGTCAGCACCGAACCGCCGCCCTCCACCAGAAGCCGGCGCACCCCCCGAGCGTGGAGGTCGGCCAGCAGATCGGTGAGCGGACCATCGCCGTACACGATCGTGTTGTCATCGACGAAGGAGGCCGGCACGTTCCCCGACCGGGAGAGCGTGACCCGCAGCGGCGTCGGCGGCCGGCCGGCCGCCTCACGCGCCGCCCGGCGCGCCGGCGAGCGGACCTGGAGCCGGGGGTTGTCCGCGCGCACGGTGTTGGCGCCGACGAGGATCGCGTCGGCGTTCGCGCGCAACGAGTCGACCCGGTCGAAGTCCGCCTCGTTCGACAGGATCAGCCGCCGGTCACTGGCGTCGTCGAGGTAACCATCGATCGACGTGGCGCAGCTCAGTACAACCTGGGGTCGGACGCTCATCGGGGCTATCCTCCCAGACATGTCGTACGTGGGTGAGACAGGCGAGGTCAGCGGGGTTTACCGGCCGGTGGCGGGAGTGCCGAAACTCGAACGCCCGACGGCGACCGCCCGGTTCGTCGCACCGGGCGGCGTCACGAACGGACAGTTCGGACTGTTCCAGTGGGACATGCAGGCCAAGGCGGGTGGCCCGGCCGCACACATCCACAAGACCTTCTCGGAGTCGTTCTTCGTGCTGGACGGCACGGTCAGCCTGTACAACGGCGAGGACTGGGTGGCAGCGACGAAGGGCGACTTCCTGTACGTCCCGGAGGGCGGCATCCACGGCTTCCGCAACGACAGCGACGAGTTCGCGTCGATGCTCATCCTGTTCGCCCCCGGCGCACCCCGGGAGCGCTTCTTCATCGAGCTGGCCGAGATCGTCGACTCGGGCCGCCAGCTGTCCGCCGAGGAGTACGCGGCCTTCCTCGCCGGCCACGACCAGTACATGGTCTAGGGAATCAGGAAGCGGTCCGGCGGAGGCGGCCCTCGTAACGAGCCTCCAGCCCCAGGTTGCGCTCGTGGCCACCCGGCACGTTGTTCGACACGTACACCGGCGGTTCGATGCCGCGGTCCAGCAGCTTGCGCACCGACTCCGCCACCACCATCTGCACCAGCAGACCGGCGGTCAACGACGACACGGCACCGGCCGACGACCCGTCGGGCAGCGTGAACAGCGTGTCGCCGTACGGTGCGCCGTTGTCCAGGACCACGTCCGCCAGGTCGGACACCCGCTTGCCGGACTCGTGCTTGGTCGGCACCTGCGAGCTGTGCTGCACCGACGTGATGGCGATCAGCTTGTGCCCGTGCGACGTCACCACGTGCGCCATCTCGACCACCGACGGGTTCACCCCGGAGCTGGACGCGATCACGAACAGGTCCTGCGGCGCGGGCGCGGCCAGCGTGTACAGCCGCTCGGCCACGTCGGCGCGGCGCTCCAGCATCGGGTCGGCCAGCACGGCCGGGTCCTCGCCGCCGAACTGCACCAGGTCGGTCAGCGCGATCCGGTTGGTGGGGATGAAACCACCCGCCCGGCCGGCCACCTCGAGGGCCGTGCCCTGCGAGTGCCCGGTGCCGAACGCCTGGACCACGCCGTCGGCCGCGATGCACGCGGCGAACAGCTCGGCCGCCTCGTCGACCGAGGCGGCCGCGGACGAGGCGACCACGCCGAGTACCCGAAGCAGCTCGGCCGCGCTGGTCTGTGCTGAAAGAGTCATGGAGCGGTCACCGTCGCCATCGCCAGTCGAACAATTTCAGCAATCACTTCGTCGAGCGTGATCCGCCCGTTGCTGATCGAGTAATGGTGCACCATCTCGTTGACCGCGCCGATCAGCGCGACCGCGCCCAGGCGGAAGTCGCGGGGCTGCGCCTCGCCGCGCGTCACCGCGCGATTGGCCTCGGCCACCAGGAACGCCGACCACCGGTCCCGCCAGGCGATCCGGTGCCGCTCGACCGCGTCGCTCACGCCGATGACCTCGACGTAGGACAGCCGCGCCCAACGCGGGTCGCTGGCCGTGGTGGTGATGAATGCCCGGACGGCCAACTCGTAGCGCTCCCGCAGCGGCGCGTCCCGCGCATTCTCGAACGCGAGCGTCACCGCCTTGAACGACCGCTCGATGACCTTGACGTGCAGCGCGATCAGCAAATCCTCGCGGCTCGTGAATTCCTCGTAGAAATTCCGCGTCGAGACGCCGGCATGCGTGCACAACTTCTCGATGGACGCTGCCGCATACCCCTCCGTGCCGAACAACTCCAGTCCGGCCTTCAACAGCCGCTCCCGCCGTTCGGCCCTGCGATCGGCCGCCGATCTGCCCCCGTACGTGCGTTGCGCGACGGCCTCCGTTCGCGGCATCCGATTCCCCTCGTTCGACCCCACACCAGTTGCCTCGGCCAGGCTACTGGCAGTGCCGCACGTGGGACAACGAGGTCAGGAGTCCAACAGCCGCGCCACGAGGCCGGTATCGTGCTTGCCCTCCGCGAATTCCGGGTCGGCCAGCACCTGGTCGAGGAATTCCCGCGTGGTGTGCACACCGGGCCCGTCGACCTCGAACTCACCGAGCGCGCGCCGCATCCTGGCGATCGCCTGCGTCCGATCGGGCGCCCACACGATCACCTTGGCCAGCAACGAGTCGTACGCCGCCGGCACCTTGTAGCCGGTGAACCCGTGGGTGTCGACGCGCACGAACGGCCCGCCCGGCGGGGTGAACGTGCTCAGCACGCCCGGCGCCGGCGCGAAGTTCCGCTTCGGGTCCTCCACGTTCACCCGGCACTCGATGGCCGCACCGTTGAGCACCACGTCCTCCTGCCGCAGCCGCAGCGGTTCCCCGGCCGCCACCCGCAGCTGCTCGGCGATCAGGTCGACGCCCGTCACCACCTCGGTCACCGGGTGCTCCACCTGGATGCGGCAGTTGACCTCCATGAAGTAGAAGTCGTTCTCCGTGTCCACCAGGAACTCGAACGTGCCGGCGCCGACGTAACCGGTGGCCAGCGCGCCCCGCACGGCCGCCGCGCCCATCCGCTCGGTCAGCTCCTTCGGCAGCCCCGGCGCGGGGGTCTCCTCCACGAGCTTCTGGTGCCGCCGCTGCACCGAGCAGTCCCGCTCGCCCAGGTGGATGGCGTTGCCGTACTGGTCGGCCAGCACCTGGATCTCCACGTGCCGCGCGGATGGTAGGTACCGCTCGACATACACCCTGGCGTCGCCGAACAACTGCAGCGCGGTCGCCCTGGTCTCCTGGTAGGTACGGGAGAACTCCTCCGCAGACTCCACAATGGACATACCGCGGCCGCCGCCGCCGGCGGCCGCCTTGATGATCACCGGGTAGCCGATCTCGTCGGCCAGCCGCCTGGCCGACTCGACGTCCGCCAGCGGCTCGACGCTGCCCGGCAACAGCGGTAGTCCGGCCTTGGTCATGGCCGCCCGCGCCGACGTCTTGTCGCCCAGCACGGCCATGACCGACGCCGGCGGCCCGATGAACGTGATCCCGCTCGACTCGCAGATCTCGGCGAAGTCGGCGTCCTCCGACAGGAAGCCGTAGCCCGGGTGGATGGCCTGCGCGCCCGTCTGCTTGGCCGCCTCGATCACGGCGGCCACGTTCAGGTAGCTCTGCTTTGCCGGCGCCGGCCCGATCTGCACGGACCGGTCCGCCATCCGCACCACCGCCGAGTCCCGGTCCACGGTCGAATGGACGGCGACCGTGCGGATGCCGAGCTCACGGCACGCCCGCAGCACCCGCACGGCGATCTCGCCGCGGTTGGCGATCAGAATCGTGTCGAACATCGTCCACCCTCTGGGTTTCGTCACGCGGCCTGGTCGGTGATCTCAGTGATCTCGCTGGCTGCGGCGAGCCGGAACAGCGGCTGGCCGAACTCCACGGCCTCACCGTCGCCGACCAGCACCTCCGCGATCAGCCCGCCGCGGTCGGCCTCGACCGGCAGCATCAGCTTCATGGCCTCGATGATGGCCACCTGCTGTCCAGGCGCGATCTCGTCGCCCTCGGACACGAACGGCGGCGCGCCGGGCGAGGGCGAGCGGTAGAAAACCCCGACGGTCGCGGCCTTCACGGTCTCCCCGGCCGGCACGTTCGGCACGGGCGTGAGCGGCACCGGAGCGGCGGCCGCCGGTGCGGCGGTCGGCTGCGCCGCCTCGGTCACCGCCTGCCAGGCCATCTCCACGGAGATCCCGCCGGCCCGCACGTTCAGCGTGCTCGGCGGCTGCGGCGACCTGGCCAGCAGGTCGGCGGCCGTGCGGCGCACGGCGTCGAGCATGGCCGTGTCCGCCACGGCGTCCGGTTCGCCGTGTTCCTCGAAAGCGGCGTGCCCGTTGACGGCGCGGGGGAGTCGGTAGTTCATGGTCCTGCCTTTCCAAATGTTCGGGATCGGTGCTCAGCGGCCCGCGCCGAACGCGCGGAACCTCGCCCGGCGGTCGGCGACCAGTGCGGACCCGTCGAGCGGCAACAGGTCGCGCAGGTTGTCCAGCAGTGCGTCCTTCAGGTTCTGGCCGGCTGCCACATGGTCGGTCTGGGTGCCGCCCGCCGGCTCGGGGACGATCTCGTCCACGATGCCGAGCGGCAGCAGTTCGGCCGCCGTCATCCGCAGCGCCGCCGCGGCCTTCGGCGCGGCCGACGGATCGTTCCACAGGATCGCCGCGCACCCCTCCGGGCTGATCACCGAGTAGACGGCGTTCGCGCAGATCAGCACCCGGTTCGCCACCCCGAGCGCGAGCGCGCCGCCGCTGCCGCCCTCGCCGGTGATCACGCTGATCACGGGCACCGGGAGCCCGGCCATGAGCCGAATGTTCTCGGCGATGGCGATCGCCTGGCCGTGCTGCTCGGCCTCCTTGCCCGGGTAGGCGCCGGGCGTGTCGATGATCGAGATGATGGGAATGCCGAGCTTCGCGCCGAGCCGCATTAGCCGCGCGGCCTTGCGGTAGCCGGCCGGGGTCGGCATGCCGTAGTTGCGCGCCGTCAGCTCGGCGGGCGTGTGTCCCTTCTGGTGACCGAGCACCACCACCGGGATGCCGGCCAGCCGTCCGAGCCCGCCGACGATCGCCGGGTTGTCCTCGCCGAGCCGGTCGCCGCGCAGCTCCTCGAAGTCGTCGAGCAGCAGGCCGAGGTAGTCGGTGGTGGTCGGCCGCTTGAGGTCCCTGGCCCGCTGGACGACCTGCCACGGGTCGTACTCACCGGCGGTGACCGGTTCGTGGGCTCGCTCGGTGGCGGGCGGCACCTGAGGCTTCCCGCCGCCGCCGATGGCCAGTAGCCGGGCGAGCGTGCCGCGCAGCTCCTGGCGCGGCCGGATGATGTCGATCAGGCCGTTGGCCAGCAGGAACTCGGCCGTCTGGAAGTCCGGCGGCAGGGTCTGCTTGATGGTCTGCTCGATCACCCGGCGGCCGGCGAACCCGAGCCGGGCGCCCGGCTCCGCGATGATCACGTCACACAGGGTGGCGAACGACGCGGCCACCCCGCCGAAGGTCGGGTCGGTGACCAGCGAGATGGTCAGCAGGCCGGCCTCGTCGAGCTGGCCGAGCATCTGGCTGGTCTTCGCCATCTGCATGAGCGCGACCGCGCCCTCCTGCATCCGTGCGCCGCCCGAGGCGGTCACGATCAGGAGCGGCACGCGCCGCTCGAGCGCCGTCTCGCCGGCCAGTGTGATCAGCTCGCCGACCGCGCCGCCGAGGCTGCCGCCCATGAAGGCGAAGTCCATGACCGCGACGACCAGCGGGTTGCCTTCGATCGTGCCGCTCGCGCACACCACCGCCTCGTCGAGGCCGGTCTTGCGCCGGGCGTCGGCCAGCCGCTTCGGGTAGGGCACGCTGTCCGTGAAGTTCAGGGGATCCGCCGAGTGCACCGGCAGATCCAGGAGTTCGATGATGCCCGCGTCCAGGAGTTGGTCGAGCCTGTCCCGGGCGCCAACCCGGCCGTGGTGCCCACAGTCCGGACAAACCCGAAGGCTCCGGCTCAACCGCTTGTCATAGATCAGGGAGCGGCACTGGCGGCAGCTCACCCATTCGACCGGCTCGGTTGAGGTTGCGGTCACGGCAGCGGTAGCGGCTGCGGTCACGGCGATCCTCCTAAGGTCCAGTGTGCGATGGACCGAGAGTCGCCCTGCCGGCTACACGTGGACTCAAGGATGGGTCGAAGTGCCCGGGTCAGCGGCGCTTCGTACGCAGGCCTTCGGCGAGTGCCTCCAGCGCGGGGAGGGCCTCGCGTAGTGCCTCGGACACGTCCGGGGGCAGGTCGGCCAGGATCTTCGCGACCGTTTCCGTGCGTGCGGCGATGATGCGCTGGTGCACCTCGCGGCCGTGGTCGGTGGCTTCGAGCTGGACGACGCGCTGGTCGGCCGGGTGGGACTGCCGGCGGATCAGGCCGTCGGCGTCGAGCTTGGACACCACCCGCGACAGCATCGTGGGGTTGAGGCCCTCGAGTTCCGCCAGCTCGGCCGAGCCGATCGGGCCGCGAAAGGCGACCAGGCCGAGCACGGATGCCTGCGTGGGGGTCAGGTCCTCGCTGACCGACGAGGCGTTGAACAGCCGTGCCAGCTTGCCGATCACACGGCGTAGCCGGGTCACTGCCTCGGCGTCCATTCGAGCCTCCCGGATCACAAAGGTATTGTTTGCTTGCCTGCAAGCAACTTATTGTGGGTGTTATGGGGATGCGAAGCATAGGAGGGACTTCGCGGCCCGACGTTGAGGCAGAGCCGAAGCCGCGCCGCCACCTGGTCTTCGCGGTGGTGGCGATCGCGCTGTTCATGGCGTCGATCGACCAGACCATTGTGGCGACAGCGCTCGGCGCGATCCAGGACGACCTCGACGCCGAGCTGACCTGGAGCGGCTGGACCCTCACCGTCTACTCGCTCGGCCAGATCATCGCCATGCCGCTGGCCGGCCGCCTCGGCGACCACTTCGGCCGTAAGCGGGTGTTCCTGGTGGCCATCGGCGTGTTCACCATTGCCTCGCTGGCCTGCGGTTTCGCCCAGAACATCTACGTGCTGGTGGCGCTGCGGGCCGTGCAGGCGCTGGGCGGCGGCGCGTTCCTGCCGACCGCCACCGGCATCATCGGCGAGCAGTACGGCCGCCAGCGCGACCGGGCGATCGGGATGTTCACGAGCATCTTCCCGATCGGTGGGATCCTCGGGCCGATCCTCGGCGGCGTGATCGTGAGCTACTCGTCGTGGCGGACGATCTTCCTGGTGAACGTGCCGATCGGGATCCTGATCGTGTGCCTGGCCGCGCGGCTGATCAGCGAGACCGAGCGGCGGCCCGCGGCGCGGATGGACTTTCTCGGCCTTGGCCTGCTGGCCACGCTCATGCTCACGGCCATGTACGGGATGACCAACCTGAAGCTCGGCTTCACCAGCCCGTGGTTCCTGGTGCCGGAGCTGTGCGCGGTGACCGCGGCCGCGCTGTTCGTCCGCCACACGGTGCGGCACCGGGCGCCGTTCATCCCCCTTGCGCTGCTTCGCGGTCGCGGCTTCGGCGCCATGAACCTGCTGAACCTCCTGTTCGGCGGCGCGGCCATCGGGTTCGGCGCGCTGGTCCCGCTGTACGCGGAGGAGCGCTACCACCTCGACCCGCTGTCCGCCGGCACGCTGCTGACCGCCCGCGGCGCCGGGATGATCTGCATCGCCGCGCTCGCGGTCCTCGCGCTGCGCAGGCTCGGCACGCGGGTGCCGATGCTCGTCGGGTTCGGCACCCTCGTGGTCGGCTTCGCCATGATGGCGACGCCGCCGCCCGGCCTGTCCGGTTATGTCTGGCTGATGATCGCCGCGGGCGTCACGGGGTTGGGTATGGGAATGTCGGTGCCGGCCACCAACAACGCCGGGCTCCAGTTGGCGCCCGATCAGATCGCCTCGATCGCCGGGCTGCGGGGGATGTTCCGGCAGAGCGGTGCGATCGTCGCCGTGTCGGTGATGACCGCAGTGATGGCGGGCAGCACGAACCCGGCGATGACCCAGGCGCACGGGTTCGTGGTGCTGGCCGTACTACTGGTGGCGGCGATCCCCCTGGTATTCGCCATCCCCGACCACCGAGGCAACTGGTAACCCCGCATGATGACCACTCCGGTCGCGCATGATGACCACTCGCGTCGCGCATGATGGCCGTTGCGGTCGCGTGAGGACAGAGACCCGCTGGCAAGGTAGCCGACGACACCGACAAAAACGGTCCGGGGACCCCTGGATTTAATTCTAGTCCGGAGCACCGACAGTTTCCGGCGCGTGAATGCCACTTGGCGTTTCCGAGGCGGCCATGGGCGACGGGAGTGGTCGCCATGCGCGACGGGAGTGGTCATCATGGGGTTAGGTCGTAGATGGTCTGGCCGTTGATGGTTTGAGCGTCGAAGGTGTCGGCCACCCATTCGGCGATGGACGAGTCGCCGCGCGGGCCGCCCCCGCCACCACCCTCCACGTAGTAGCCGATCTGTCCACTTTCGACATACTGCTGGAACTCCGCGAGCGTCGGTGCGGGGTCCCCGCCGCTCCACCCGCCGATCCCGATGACCGGCCGCCCGGACGCCAGCGCGAGACCCGCCGCGCCGTTCGCGTTGGTGGTGGCCGCCGCCCACCTCGTGTCGGTCGACACCAGCAGCCGCACCAACTCGTCGCTCACCGTGCCGTCGCCGAGCCCGCCGCCCACGGCGTCGCCCCCCTCGGACGCCGGCCCGGACAGCGGGATGGACCCGTTGTGCGGCGTCGCGGCCGTGACCACCGTGAACACGCCCGTGCCGGCGAGCATGGTCACCACCGCCGCGACCGCGACCCGGCGAACGCCGAAGACCAGCGCGGTCGCCACCACCACGGTCGCCGCCAGGATCACCCAGCGCAGCGGCGGCAACCACGACGACGTACGGCCGAGCAGGATCACGCTCCACACCCCGGTGACCGCCACCAGCACGGCGAGCACCACGCGCGCCGGCGGGTGACTCCGCCCGCGCCACAGCTCGCACCCGGCGATCGCCACGAGCGCGGCGACCGCCGGCGCCAGCGCGACCGCGTAGTACGGGTGGACGATGCCCGTCATCAGGCTGAACACCAGCGCCGTGACCACGAGCCAGCCGCCCCACAGCAGCAACGCCATCCGCGTGCGGTCGGTGCGCGGGGCCCGCCGCGTGAACCACAGCCCGGCGCCGAGCGCGATCAGCGCGGCCGGCAGCAGCCACGAGACCTCCGTGCCGAACGCCGCGCCGAACATGCGCCCCAGCCCCGACTCGCCGCCGAACGCGACGTTCCCACCTCCGCCGCCGCCCCCTGGACCGGCGGCCCCGAAGATCCGGCCGAGCCCGTTGTACCCGAGCGCCAGCTCCAGCACGCTGTCGTCGGTCGACCCGGCGATGTACGG
This sequence comes from uncultured Actinomycetota bacterium, assembly GCA_963826035.1. Lineage (GTDB taxonomy): Bacteria > Actinomycetota > Actinomycetes > Mycobacteriales > Pseudonocardiaceae > Actinophytocola. The sequence continues at coordinate 174,259 of CAWGVZ010000018.1, forward strand.
GCGCGAACCGGCCGGCCACAACGCGACCAGCACCACGTACCAGCCCGTGGAGACGATCACCGCGCCGAGCGCGACACCCAGGTGCCAGATGCGGCGGCCGAGGGAGACCGGCGCGGCCACCAGGTAAGCGAGCCCGAGCGCCGGCAGCACGAGGAACGCCTGCAACATCTTCGTGAGAAACGCGAACCCGATGGCCGACCCGGCGAGCGCCAGCCAGCCGACGCTCGCCTTCTCCACGGCACGCACGGTCGCGTAGGCACCCACCAGGAGCAGCAGTGTGAGCAGCGCGTCCGGATTGTTGAAGCGGAACATCAACGCGGCCACCGGGGTCAACGCGAACGCGGCACCGGCGAGCAGTCCGGCGGCCGGCCCGTTGGTGCGCCGCACGGTCGCGTACAGCAGGCCGACGGACGCGACCCCGGCCAGCGCCTGCGGCGCGAGCGCGCTCCACGTGGAGAACCCGAAGACGCGGGCGAACAACCCGGACAGCCACAGGGCGGCCGGCGGCTTGTCGACCGTGACCACGTTGCCGGCGTCGAGCGAGCCGAACAGCAACGCCTGCCAGCTCTGCGTGCCCGCCTGGGTGGCCGCCGCGTAGTACTCGTTGCCGTAGCCGGAAGCCGTGAGGTTCCACAGGTACAGCACGGCCGTGCCGGCCAGCAGGAGCAGCACGAGCGGCCGGTGCGAGCGCACGGGTTTCGGCTCGGCCGTGACGGCTGCCGGTGCGGTGAGAGTGTCGGTCATCGGGCACCACCCTGGCGACGGGGGTTGAAGACCCAGCCGCGGAATAGAAGGAAGCGAAGCACGGTGGCCGCCAGGTTGGCGGCCACGAGCACCACCAGCTCCAGCACCCGGTCCGGCGCCGTGGCCCCGTGGAGGACGGCGAGCGCGCCGCTGGTGAGCGCGAGGCCCAGCCCGAACACGATCAGGCCCTCGAACTGGTGCCGTCCGGCCAGGTGCCGGCCGCGCACGCCGAACGTGAACCGCCGATTGGCCGCCGTGTTGGCGACGGCCGTCACGGCAAGGGCGGCGAAGTTCGCGGCCTGCGCGCTCATTCCCGTGCGCAGCAGGGAGAACAGCAGCAGGTAGGCGAGCGTGCTCGCCACTCCGACCACGGCGAACCGGGCCAGCTGTCGCACCAACCCGGCCGGTACGCCCTCGATCGGCCCGCGGCCCAACCGGTCGCGTAACTGTCCTATCGGCACGGTCCCGCTCGCCAGACCTCTGGCGAGCCGGGCGATCCCGCGCAGGTCGGCGACCGCCGTGGCGAGGAGGTTGACGCGGCTGTCCGGGTCGTCGATCCAGTCGACCGGCACCTCGTGGATACGCAACCCCGCCCGCTCGGCCAGCACCAGCAGTTCGGTGTCGAAGAACCAGCCGGTGTCACCGACGTGCGGCAGCAGTTCCTTGGCGACGTCGGCGCGGATGGCCTTGAAACCGCACTGCGCGTCGGAGAACCGGGCGGCCAAGGTGCCGCGCAGCAACAGGTTGTACGCCCGCGAGATCAGCTCCCGCCGTGGCCCGCGCACTACTCGCGCGCCACGGGCGAGCCTGCTGCCGATGGCCAGGTCAGAGTGTCCGGACAGGAGCGGCGCGATCAGCGGTGGCAGCGCGGCCAGGTCGGTCGACAGGTCGACGTCGAGGTAGGCGAGCACCGGTGCGTCCGACGCGGACCAGACCGCGTGCAGCGCGCGGCCCCGCCCCTTCTCCGGCAGGTGGACGACCGTGACCTCGAGCAACTCGGCCGCCAGCCTCGTGGCGACGTCGAACGTGCCGTCCATGCTCGCGTTGTCCGCCACCGTGATGCGGAACCGGTAGGGAAAGCCGTCGGTGAGGTGCTGGTGCAGGCGTCGGACACACCGTTCGAGGTCGCGCTCCTCGTTGTACACGGGCACCACCACGTCCAACACCGGCCGGTCCCCGTCGGTGTCGATAGCGCCTCGTTCGGGCAGCGTGAGAGTCATGGTCACCACGGTCGGACCGGGGACTGGGCGGCTCATGTGTTGTCGCTGTGCGGGGGCTGTGAGAGGTCGTAAACAGTCGTGCCGTCGAACGTGGTGGCGGGGTAGGTGGCGGCCACCCACTCGGCGATCTGGCGAGCCGCGTCGCTGCCACCGGTGGCGGCGCTGGACATGCCGGCGTCGCCGACGAAGTAGTGCACCTGTCCACTTCGGACGTACTCCTGGAACTGGGCGAGCGTCGGCGACGGGTCGGTGCCGTTGAACCCGCCGAGCGCCATCACCGGGACGCCGCTGCCCAGTTGGAGCCCGGCCGCGTTGTTCGACCCGACGGCCGCCGCGGCCCACGTGTAGTCCTCGCTGTCCTGTCGTAGCAGGGAAACCAGCTCCGCGCCCGGCAGCGTGGCGTCGAGCAGCCCGCCGCCGATGTTCACCCGCGTCCCGTTGCCCGGCCCCGCGAGTTGAAGACCGCCCGGCGGGCCGGCGCCGGGACCGGCCGTGGGGATGGCACCCGTGTGCGGAGTCGCGGCCGTGGCGACCGAGTAGGCGGCCGGCCCGGCGAGTGCCGCCACGATCGCGACCACGGCCACGCCCCGGCGGACCCGGTCGGGCAGATCGGCCGTCACCGCCAGGCCGACGGCGCCGGCGAGTCCGGCCACCAGTACGAAGACCCGCAGCCAGGCCCACGGGGTGAGCAGGTAGGCCTCGACCACCGTGAGCACCAGCGCGCCGGCCAACACGGCCACGGCCACCGGGTCGCTTCGCCGTCGCCACAAGGTAACCGCGCCGATGGCCACGACCGCAGCGATCGCCGGTGCGAGCGCCACCGTGTAGTAGCCGTGGATGATCCCGTTCATGTAGCTGAACACGATGGCCGTCACCACGAGCCAGCCGCCCCAGGCCAGCAGCGCGGGATCGGTCCGGTTGACCCAGAGCGCCGCGATCAGCAGGACCACGGCGGCCGGCAGCAGCCAGGCGATCTGGCCGCCCATCTCCCCGGTGAAGAGCCGGTTCCAGCCGGTCTCGCCCCAGCCGCCAGCGCCGACGCTGCCGACCTCGTCTCCGGTGAGGCGGCCGAATCCGTTGTAGCCGAACGCCAACTCGAGCGCGCTGTTCGTCTGCGAACCGCCGATGTAGGGCCGAGATCCGGCGGGCCACAACTCGACCAGCGCGATCCACCAACCGCCGGCCACGAGCACCATCCCGAGAGCGGCGGCCAGGTGTCCCAGCCGGCGCCGGAGTGGGATCGGCGCGGCGACCAGGTAGGCGAGCCCGAACGCCGGCAACACGAGGAACGCCTGCAACGTCTTGGCGAGGAACGCGAACCCGACACACGCGCCGGCCAACAGTAGCCAGCGCAGGCTGCCGCGCTCGGTCGCGCGCGTGAGGCAGTAGGCGCCGGCCACCAGCAGGAGCACGAGCAGGGCGTCGGGGTTGTTGAAGCGGAACATGAGCACGGCCACGGGCGTGAGCGCGAGGATCGCTCCGGCGATCAACCCGGCCGTCCGCCCGGCACCGCGGCGCAAGGTCGCGTAGAGCAACCCGACGGCCGCCACGCCCATGAGCGCCTGGGGCACCAGCACACTCCACGAGTTCAGCCCGAACAGCCGCACGGAGATCCCCAGCACCCACACGGCGGCCGGCGTCTTGTCGATGGTGATGGAGTTGGCGGGATCGGTGGCACCGAAGAGAAGCGCCTGCCAGCTGAGTGCCCCGGCCTGCGCGGCGGCCGAGTAGTAGGCGTTGGCCCAGCCGGAGGCGCCGAGCCCCCAGAGATAGAGCAGCGCGGTACCACCGAGTAACGCGGCCGGCGCCCAGAAGGCGGTGCGGGGCAGGGAGATTCGCGTCAGGACGGCAGTCATTCGCCCAGCGTGGCGACGAATTCTCGGTGCTCGCTGTGCTGTTCCTGTGGCTGAGCTGTGCGCGAGTCGTACCGTTTCGACACCGAGTCGTACCCAACCGACACCGAGTCGTACCGAACCGACAGCGAGTGGTGCCCGGCGGACCGAAAACTGTCGGTCCTGCCGACTAGGATTAAATCCAGGGGTCCCCGGACCGTTTTTGTCGGTGTCTTCGGCTACCTTGCCAGCGGGTCTCTGTCCACGCCGAGGCGTCCTCGGGCTGGCCTCGAGACGGTACGACTCGGCGTCGAAACCGTACGACTCGGTGTCGAGACGGTACGACTCGCGGTGGTGTGCGTCAGTCGGCCGTGGTGTTCCGGGTTGGGGCTATGCGGGGGAGGCGCACCTCGAAGACCGTGTTTCCCGGTCGGCTGCGGACCGAGACCGTGCCGTCGTGGGCCGCCACCACGGCCGCCACTATGGCCAGGCCGAGGCCCGTACTGCCCGCCGCTCGCGAGCGGGACGAGTCGCCGCGGGCGAAGCGTTCGAACACCTCCGGCAGCAGGTCGGCGGGGACGCCCGGCCCGTCGTCGGTCACGGTGAGCGTCACCGCGTGGTCTGTTGTGGACAGTCCAGTGGTGACGGTCGTGCCGGCGGGGGTGTGCGTACGCGCGTTCGACAGCAGGTTCGCCAGCACTTGGTGCAACCTCGCGTCGTCGCCCGTCACCGTGACCGGCGACGTCGGCTGCGCCAGCCGCCAGTGGTGCTCCGGGCCGGCCACCCGCGCGTCGCTCACCACGTCCACTACCAGCCGCGACAGGTCCACAGTGGAGGATTCGAGCGGCCGGCCGGAGTCCAGCCGTGCCAACAACAGCAGGTCCTCGACCAGTGTCGTCATCCGGCGCGCTTCCGACTCGACGCGGTCGATCGCGTGCGCCACCTCGGGTGCCACCTCGTCGTCCCTCCGGCGGACCAGCTCGGCGTACCCGCGCACGGCGGCCAGCGGCGTGCGCAGTTCGTGGCTCGCGTCCGCCACGAACTGCCGCACCCTGGTCTCGCTCTCGTGCCGCGCGGTGAGCGCGTTGTGCACGTGCCCGAGCATCCGGTTCAGCGCGAGCCCCACCTGCCCGATTTCCGTGCGCGGGTCGGCGATGCGCGCCGGCACGCGTTCGATGTCGTCCACCTCACCGCGATCGAGCGGCAGCTCGGCCACTCGGCTGGCGGTCGCCGCCACCCGTTGCAGCGGCACCAGCGCCCGCCGCACGATGAGCGCGCCGCCGACCGCCGCGGCGAGCAGTCCGGCGACCGTGACACCGCCCAGGATGAGCCCGACGCTCAGCAGCGTGTCGTTCAGGTCGGCGGTCGGCAGCCCGGTGATGATCACCCGGCCGTTGCCCCGCTGGCCCGCGCTCACCCGGAACTCCCCGAGCGCACCGAGATCGAGGGTGTGGGCCTCGCCGTCCACGGGCAGTGCGAGCAGCTCGGCGTACTGCGACCTCGACAGCTCCCGGGTGCCGCCGTCGCTGGTGGTCTGCGCGGCCGCCCGGACCACCCCGTCCCGGATCTCCGCGCTGAACGTGCCGGCCGCCGGGCCCGGCGGCGGCTCCATCCCCGGCGGCGGAGTTGGGCCGCCGACAAGCACGAACGTGCGTTCCTGGGCTTCGGCCAGACGGTCGTCCAGCTGGTCGACGAGGAACGCGCGCAGCGCCAACTCGGTCACCACGACGATCACCACGCACACCAACGTGAGCAGCGCGATCTGCTCGACCACCAGCCGGACGCGCAGCGACCACGACTCCACCCCGCGGCGCTCACCGACCCGGTTTGAGGACATAGCCCGCGCCCCGCATGGTGTGGATCATCGGCGCCCGCCCGGCGTCGATCTTCTTGCGCAGATACGAGATGTACAGCTCGACGATGTTCGCCTGACCGCCGAAGTCGTAGTGCCACACGCGATCCAGGATCTGCGCCTTGCTCAGCACCCGCCGCGGGTTGCGCATGAGGTACCGCAGCAGCTCGAACTCGGTGGCCGTCAGCTCGACCGGCTCGCCGTCGCGGTGCACCTCGCGGCTGTCCTCGTCGAGAGTGAGGTCGCCGACCACGAGGGTGGCGCCGTCGTTTGCCTCGGTGACGCCCGTGCGGCGCATCAGGCCGCGCAGCCGCAACGTCACCTCCTCCAGGCTGAACGGCTTGGTGACGTAGTCGTCCCCGCCCGCCGTCAGCCCGGCGATGCGGTCCTCGACCGCGTCCTTCGCCGTCAGGAACAGGACGGGAAGGGTGGGCGCGTCGGCCCGCATGCGGCGGAGCACCTCGAGCCCGTCGAGGTCGGGGAGCATCACGTCGAGCACCACCGCGTCGGGCTGGAACTCGCGAGCCGCGCGCACGGCGGCCAGACCGTCCAGCACGCCACGCACCTCCCACCCCTCCAGCCGCAGGGCCATCACCACCAGTTCGGCCAACGTCGGTTCATCATCCACCACCAGGACGCGGACCGCCCGGCCGTCCGGTCGCCGCAGCTCGGTCCTCGCCACCATGCCGGCAATAGTTACCCGCCCCCATGAGACGTGGCTGTGGGGAACCTGTGTATCCACTGTGGATCGCGCGGGCTCGCCGCCGAGTCACAGCACCCGCCGACGGCACACACAGCCGGGACACAGGTGACCGGTCGATGGTGGGCTCCAACGACAGAACGGGAGTCCGTCATGAGTGAGAACACCCCGGCCGAGCAGCCGGCCGTCAGCCAGCCCACCGATGCCCCGGAGGGCTGGGGCGCACCACCGCCACCCGCACCGCCCGGCCCACACTGGACGTGGCGTCGAACGCTGGTCGCCGCGGGCGTGGCGGTCGGGATAGCGGCGGCGGGCGGCGTGGCCATCTACGCGGCCAGCGGCTCGGCCAACGCGGGTGCGAACGCCGGCGGCCCGGGCCTGCACATCATGCCGCCCGGCGGCGGGGACGGCGGTGGCCCGCTGATGATGTTCGAGATCCCGCACGGCGAGTTCCAGACGGGCGAGGTCACGGAGCTGAGCGACACCTCGATCACCGCGAAGAGCGAGGACGGCTTCAGCCGCACCTACGCCATCGACGACGACACCACCCGGACCGACGGCATCGAGGAGGGCGACACGGTGACGGTCATCGCCACCCTCGACGGCGACACGGCCACCGCCGCCTCGATCAGCGAGCTGAGCACCACCGGAGGCGGCCCCCCGAACGCCCCGCAAGGCCCGAACTAGGAGGCCCGTCGAATGCCTGGAAGGCGTCGTTCCTGACGCTCAACGTCAGGAAGGCGTCGTTCCTGGCACGCCGGCCCCGGTCGGGCGGCTCAGCAGGACTGGTTGGGCGCGCCGAGTAGGCCACCCACCGTGCCGAGCAAGCCACCCACCAGGCCACAGTTCGCGTTCGGGTCGGTCGTCGGTGGCGTCGGCGGGGGCTCGGTCGGAGGTGTGGTCGGCGGGGTCGTGGGTGGCTCGGTCGGAGGTGTGGTCGGCGGGGTCGTGGGTGGCTCGGTCGGCGGGGTTGTCGGCGGGGTCGTGGGTGGTCCCGTCGGCGGGGTGGTCGGCGGAGTTGCGGGAGGCGTCGCAGGAGGAGCGGTGGGAGGCGGCGTGACCGGTGGCGTCCCCGGCGGCGTGATCGGCGGAAGTGCCGGCGGTATGCCCGCCTGCGCCACCGGATCGGTGAGCGGGAAGGACAGGTCGCCGACCTCGACGGTGCCGTTGCGGTACACGGTCATCCACGACCGCACGAGCGACAGATAGCTGGTCGAGTGGTTGTAGCTGAGCACGGCCGCGTCGAGCCCGGCAGGCGTGCCGAGATCACGGTTCGCCGCGCACAGGTACCTCGCGGCCGCCAGGCTCGCGTCGTACACGTTGTGCGGATCGGTGCGGCCGTCGACGTTGCCGTCCGCCGCCCAACGCGCCCACGTGCCCGGGATGAACTGCATGGGCCCGACCGCGCGGTCCCACGTCGTGTCGCCGTCCAGCGCACCCCCGTCGGTGTCCCGGATGGCGGCGAACGCGCCGCCGTTGAGCACCGGCCCGAGAATCAGCGAAATCGTCCGGCCGGCGGCGTCGACCTTCCCGCCACGGGCGTGCCCCGACTCGATCTTGCCGATGGCGGCCAGCAGCTCCAGCGGAATGTGACAGTTGGGCTGCACCAGGTTGGTCCGCTCGTGTGCGCGCCGGTAGGCGTCCAGCACGGTCGACGGAATGCTGCCCGTGTACGACACGGGAATGGTGTGCACGATCTCGTCGCTCGCCGTCTTCGACCGCATGGCGGCGCGCGGGAACGAGGCTCGCGGCGCCGAGTTGCCGCCCGCACCCTCGTCCTCCACGAGCGTCGGCGCGGGAGGGACGTCGACCTCGGCCGTCACCCCGGAGGACGCGGCCGACGCGGCCAGCAGCACGGCGCTCACGGCCATCAGCCCACCGGACGGCGTCCGCACATACCGGTGCCGACCGCGCGGCGACTCTCCATTGTGCTCGGTCAACCACGCCGTTCCACGCATCGGCCGGCCCTTCAGCCGGTGCCGGGCACGCGCGTTGTCCTTGCTCATCAAGCCGGTTCACCTCTTCGTCGGCGAGCGGATACGCCTCAGTAGAGCACCGGGAACGAGCGGGAAATACGGTCGAGCGCGAGCCATGTCCGATGGGGCAGCCAAGCCGGCCTCATCGGCGTGCCCTCGATGCCTCAGTCGGCTGAATCGACCATCCGTGCGGCGATCGGGTCGCCGCGCGGCGGGATGGCGTCTGCCCGCGCCGGGTCGATCCGGTTGAGCGAGCCGTCGGCCGAGGTCTGGGCCACGGCCAGCATGACCAGGTACGCGCCGCGGATCTGGGACTGCTGGTCGTCGATCTCGCTCAGCTCGAGCAGGACGCTCGTGGCGCCGCGCAGGCCGTAGCCGTTGCGGGCGATGCCCTCGTAGTCCCCGCCCGGGTACTGGCTGACGTTGCCGCCCGCCAGGTGGTCGATCGTCCGCTGGGCGACCACGGTCACCTGCTTGGCCGAGTCGACCAGCGCGGGCGCGACCCCGGGGTGGGTCGGCCACATGAGCGACGCGGTGATCTCCCGGCCGTCGTCGTCGAGGTAGCGGCCCTGCATGTGGAAGTCGATGGTGATGTGTGGTGCGAACGCGCCGAACGCGCGCTGGATGTGGCCGGCCTCGGTGGCCGGGTTGTCGTCCGGCGCCAGGCCCGGGTTGTGGTACCGGTTGATGTCGAATCCCTTGCCGGCCTCCCCGAACTCGGGGTCCGCGTCGGGGTCGTAGTTGTACCGCCAGTTCCGGTCGTGGCCGTCGGGGTTGGCACGCACCACCACGTCGACCGTGACCCGCGAGCGCAGCCACTTCTGCCACAGCGTGTTGCCGACACCGACCGTGCGCAGGAACTCGATGGCCGCGGGCGTGCCGAGCGGTTCGTCGCCGTGCTGCTGGGTGACGTACTGGATCCGTACGGGCCCGGTGCCGACCCTGGCCGCCCACACGGGCTGACCGAGATTCGACGCACCGATGGACCGGACGGCGACCCGGCCACGGCTCTGTTTCGCCAGCTTGGCCAGCTCCGCACCGACCGCGGCGTTGCTCGGTCGCGGGTCGACGGTGGGCCAGCCGGACGTTGTCGAGGGAACCTGGGCGTGCGCGGGCGCCGTGAGGGCCGCGAACGCCATCGCGGTCGCGGCTGCCAGCGCCAGCAGGGGACGTGGGCGCATACGGTCAACCTCGCACGTGACCGGAGTTCCTCGCAACCCCTCACCCGGAGGCAGGTTTCATGGGCACGTTCCGCACGATCGCCCAGATCAGTGCGATGCCGGCGGCGAAAAGCGCGGCGAACGCGATGAGCAGCACTCCGATCGACGGGTTGTGCCCGGCCGCCTCGCGGCTGATCAGCGGCAGTCCGCTGTTGCCGACGGCGACGATCGCCGGAACCACGAGCAGCAGTCCGATCGGGATGGTCAGCACGCCACCCATGTTCCAGCGGAAGAAACCGAGCGCGATGAGCGTGCCCGCGACCGTCCACATGAGAAACGTGAGCCAGTAGGTGCCGAAGATGACGTGGTACTGGCCGGCGGTGGCGAACAGGCTCTCGCCGGAGAGCCGCTGCGGCCAGCCGAGCAGGGCGTAGAGCCCGCGTTCGGCCAGGTAGCCGACGGTGATCAGGGCGGCGGCCGCGCCACCGAGCACGACCGTGTACGCGGTGGTCTGGCCCAGGTAGGACCGCCGGGTCCCGCCGTGTGCGAGCTGCAGCCGCAGATGGGTGTTGACCGCGTCGATCCCCAGCCCGAACAACAGCCAGCGCGGGGCCTGGGCGGCCGCGTGGTGCCAGATGCTGTCCGGCCGGCCGGGGGTTGCCAGGGCGACCCCGCCGATCACCAGCCCGATGCCGACGGTGAACAGCACCCACAGCAGGGCCAGGAACGACAGGTGCGAGGTGAGCAGGATGCGCAACAAAGGCCACTGTCCCGCCTCCCCGGATTTAACCCTGTTGGTCACCATGGGTTTGCGCCTTTCAGTTCGGTACGTACCGGTGGCTGGGTCACGTCCCGTTCCCCTTGGGCGCGGTTGGCAGCTACTCGAGTTGACACCAGGGAAATCATGAGCGGTCTCCCGATGGCTCGGTGAGGTGTACGAACAGGTCCTGCAGTGCCAATGGGCCGAGGTCGAGGCCGGCGGCGCGGGCCCGGCCGCGCCACTCGTCATCCAGCTCGCCGAAGACCATGGCCGACTTGGTGCGCCCCAGCTCCTTCGCGCCGAGCACCCGCAACCCGTCGACGAACCGGTCGACCAGCTCGGCATCGCCGGTCACGGCCGAGCCGGCTCCGCGCAGGGTCTCGGCCTCCTCGTGCAGCACCAGCCGGCCCTCGTCGAGGATCAGGACCTCCTCGAACAGCGCGCTGACCTCCTCGATCAGGTGCGTGGACAGCACCACGGTCCTCGGGTTGGCCAGCACGTCGGCCAGCAGCGCGTCGTAGAACCGGTACCGCGACGGGGCGTCGAGGCCCAGGTAGGACTCGTCGAACAGGGTGAGCGGGGCGCGTGAGGCCAGCCCCATGGTGATGCCGAGCGCGCACTGCTTGCCGTGCGACAGCGAGCCGACCTTCTTGTCGAGCGGCACCCCGAACCCCTCGAGCAGCTCGGCCGCGTACGGCCCGTCCCAGCTGGGGCGCAACAGTTCGGCGTAGTGCAGTACGTCGGTCACCTTGAGATTCGTGGGCGCCGCGTCGCCCGTCCCGCGCACCAGGCACACCTGGCCGGTCACGGCCGCGTTCTCGAACACCGGCTGCCCGCCGATCCGCACGGTGCCGCCGCTTTCCCGCCGGTACCCGGCGAGAACGGCCAGCAGGCTGGACTTGCCGGCGCCGTTGCGGCCGAGCAGCCCGTAGACCTTGCCGCCGGTCAGCGCGAAGCTCACCTCGTCGAGCGCCGTGACATCGTTGTACCGCAAGGACATGCGGTCCACTTCCACGATCATGCCTGTCCCGCCTCCCCGGATTTTAAAGTGTTGGTCACCGAGCGTTGTCGGGCTGCGGGTCGGCACGTACTTGTGGCTGGATTGCGTCCCGTTCCCCTTAGGTGCGGTTGGCAGCGGCCTGAGGTCGGCACCAGGAATGTCACCGGCTTTCCTTGCCTGCTAGGTAGTTGATTCGCTCGACGATGTCGGGCAGTTCGATGCCGATCGCCTTTGCCTGGGCGACCATCGGGTCGACCACGTCGGCGAAGAAGTTCTTGCGGCGCCTGGCCCGCAGCGCCTCGGGTGCGCTCGGGCTGACGAACATGCCGACGCCACGCCGTTTGTAGAGCACGCCGTCGTCGACCAGCTGGTTGAACGCCTTCGCCACGGTCGCCGGGTTGATCCGGTAGTGGGCGGCGTACTTGTTCGTGGACGGCACCTGGTCATCCCCGCGCAGTGCGCCGCCGAGCACGTCGGTCTCGATCTGGTCGGCGATCTGCCGGTAGATCGGACTCCGATCGTCGAACATCGACACCTGCCGAGGTGAGTTGGTTCGTTACTTAACTAATGAACCATGCAACCTGGCGCCGTGTCAACCGCTGGACAGGATCTAGCGGGAAAGCGCTTTCTCCGGTAGTTTCCGATTCGGCAGGGGTCCCCAACGTGACCGATGGAGCGCACTTGATGGACCACGGAACACATGTCGACAGACGACGAATCCTTCAGCTACTCGGTGCCACGGCACTGGCCGGCACGGCCGCGGCGGCGCTCGCCGCACCGGCGTCGGCGGATCCGCAGGCAGCCGAGAGCGGCTGCCGCCGCATTCCCCGCGGTGGCATCGGCATGCACCTGTACACGGTGCGCGACCTACTGGCCGCCGACCCGCTCGGCACGCTCAAGGCGATGGCCGAGATCGGTTACAAATGCGTCGGGGTGAGCGCGTTCCCGCGTCCCGCGGCGGAGATCAGGGACATGTGTGCGGAGGCCCGGCTCAACCCGGTGATCCTGCACGTCGGACACGGTGACCTGGTCGGCAACTGGGCGGCCAAGCTCGCCGACGCCAAGACGATCGGCGTGAAGTGGCTGGTCCTGTCGTCCTTCCCCGGCAGCATGCACACGGTCGAGGGGATGCGCCTCGGCGCGCGCCAGCTCAACGAGGCCGGCGCCGCCGCCCGTGAGCTGGGCATGGGCGTGCTGCACCACAACCACGACTCCGAGTTCCGCGTGGTGGACGGCGTCCTGCTCTACGACATCCTGCTGAACGAGACCGATCCCCGGACGGTCGACTTCGAGCTGGACATCGGCTGGGCGCACAAGGCGGGTCACGACGCGCGCCAGCTGTTCGCCGACAACCCGACCAGGTTCCCCGTGCTTCACGTGAAGGACCACGACGAGGCCGGGAACTGGGCGGATGTCGGCTCCGGGGTGATCGACTTCGGTCGCATCTTCGAGAAGGCCGCCCGGGCCGGCGTGCGCTACTGGCTGGTAGAGCGCGACGACCAGCCGGCGCCGCTCGACACCGCGCGAAACAGCTACGAACACCTTGCCGCGCTGAGGTTCTAGGGGGCGTCAGGCGGATCTCGGTCGATGCAATTCGTGTCCAGGTGGTTCCTGGCAAGGCGGAGGGAAGGCCTCGTACCGGGTTGTACTTGGCCTTTCCGACAACGCAGCCAGGGGCCGCCTGGGCGCGAATGGCGCGGCCAGGATCCGCCTGACGCTCCCTAGTTTTCGGTGACCTGCGGGTGTAGGCAGGAACCATGACACTGCGACCGACAAGACGGACGTTTCTTACTGCATCGGTGGCGGCCGGTGGCGTGTCTCTGGTGGGGGTGCCGGGGACCGCTGCCGGTGACCACGGTTCCGGCAGCTCGGACCGGCCCCCGCTCGCGCGGGAGCCGGACGCCGAGCTGCGGGCCATCCTGCGTGAGCTCGATCAGCGGCGTATCGAGGCCATCGTGCGCAAGCTGGTGTCTTTCCGTAACCGGCACACACTGTCCACTCAGGACGATCCCGACTATGGTATCGGCGCGGCACGGGACTGGATCTTCGCGGAGCTGTCGCGGTACGCGGCCGCCTCGGAGGGCCGGATGACCGTCGAACTGCAGTCCTACATCCAGGAACCCGACGGTGGCCGGATCCCCGTGCCCACCCGGATCACCAACGTGATGGCCACGCTGCGTGGCTCGGTCTCGCCGGAGCGGGTCTACGTGGTGTCCGGCCACTACGACTCGCGCGTCACGGACATCATGGACGCCACGAGCGACTCGCCCGGCGCCAACGACGACGCGTCCGGCGTCGCCGTGTCCATGGAGCTGGCGCGCGTGCTGGCGCGGCGAAAGCCGAAGGCGACGATCGTGTTCGCCGCGGTGGCCGGCGAGGAGCAGGGCCTGTACGGCGCCAGGCACATGGCGGCGCAGTACAAGGCGGCCGGCGTCGACGTGCAGGGGATGTTCACCGACGACATCGTGGGCAGCAGCCGGGCCGACGACGGTACCCGCGACCCGCACACCGTGCGACTGTTCGCCGAGGGCGTGCCGACCGCCGAGACCCCGGAGGAGGCGGCCACCAGGCGTTCGGTGGGCGGCGAGAACGACTCCCCGCCCCGCCAGCTGGCGAGGTTCGTCCGCGAGGTGGCGGACAACCGGCACACGGGAATGGACGTGCGGGTGATCTACCGGCGGGACCGTTACCTGCGCGGCGGCGACCACATCGGCTTCCTGGAGAACGGCTACCCGGCGGCCCGGTTCACCGAGCCGAACGAGGACTACGCCCACCAGCACCAGGACGTCCGCGTGGAGGACGGCCAGCAGTTCGGCGACCTGGTGGAGTTCTGCGACTTCGCGTACATCACGAGGGTGGCCAAGGTGAACGCGGCCGCGCTGTGGTCGCTCGCCACCGCACCGGGCACCCCGAAGGAGGTGCGGGTACGCACGAGCGCGCTGACGAACGACACGGATCTGGTGTGGCAGCGGGGAACGGAGCCGGACCTGGCGGGCTACGAGGTGGTGTGGCGGGAGACCACGGCTCCGGAGTGGACAGACGCGATCAGGGTCGGTGACGTGACGGAGGCAAGCGTGGACATGTCGAAGGACAACGTGTTCTTCGGAGTCCGGGCAGTCGACCGAGCCGGCCACCGAAGCCCGGTCGCCTACCCGAAACCGTTGCGCTAGAAGCGGTGGAGTATCAGGGCCGCACGGCTCTCAGCAGGGCACCCATGCGCCTATGGTCTCGGTGGTGTGATCCAGGGGCCGGTCGGTCCATGCCGCGACTTCGTCCCAGAGGCCATTCCGATAGACAACACGGAATGAGTTGCCATGCGCCTTGCCCCAAGCAGGAAGAATATAAATGTCGTGGTAACCGCAGCCGTCGAGGTTCCACCACAATTGCGACCCGCTACCCCTGATGCAGGCACGCCCATATTCGCAGGAATTAGACCAGAACCCTGCTTTGGTCGTCTTGGCCGCGGGCGCGGCTTGGGACGGGGTCGCAAGCGCACCGATCAGTGATGCGGCCATCGTGGCGCATGCCAGGGTTCTTAGGAGGCGATTGGTCAATTCTGTGGTTCCTTTCTCGTGAAGTCGACGGTGGCCACGCTAGGGGCGGCGGCTGTCACGACGCTGGCGCCTCCGTTGTCGGCGCGTGACAGGTCCATGACAGCCATGCCAGCTATGAACGCAAAGCTGCCCACCGCATTCGCCCACCTGGCCCGCGCGGTGATCTGCTATTGCCGAGCCGACCGTTCGGGCGTCGACAAGGTCGACCTGTGACGCCCGAACGTACGGCGGTCAGAAGCGGACCAGCGCCTCGCCGGTGATGAACTCGTAGGCGAAGTTGAGGAAGAAGAACCCGAAGAACACCACGTTGAGGCCGAGGATGACGTAGTGCCGCCGCCTCGGCCTCGCGGCCTTGGGCAGCCTGGAGTTCAGGTACATCAACGCGAACGGGAACATCAGCGCGCCGAGGTTGGACATGTTCGCCGAGATCTGCACCAACTTTGTCGGCAACGCGAGGTGCAGCGCGCCCGCGATGATCGCGAGCACCACCAGCATGTAGGGGTAGTAGAACTTGCGAGGGTCACCCTCCAGCAGCCGGCGCAGCCGTGAGCTGGTGGCGTGCGCCGCATCCGTGAAGTTGCGGACCAGTGCCTCGAAGATGCCGAGCTGCGTGGAGAACAGCACCAGCACACCCACCAGCAGCATCAGGTAGAACATCCCGCTGCCGTACTGTTCGCCGAGCTTCGTGGCGGTGAACGTCGGCACGTTCTCCGGTGTGGGTGCCTCGCCCGTCGACTGCACCACGTGTGCCATGAGGACGGTCGGTAACAGCATGCCGATCATGGCGCCACAGAAGAACACGGCCCACAGGTCAATCATCAACAGCCGGTACCAGCGCCGCCAGCGGGACTCGTTCTCCTTGGTGTCGCTGAAGGTCACGCCGACCGGCTTGACCTCCTGCCGTTCCCCGCGCATGCCGGACAGGAAGCCCACCCGGTACCCCATGCCGTAACCCTTGTCGCGATAGTGGTTCATGGCATACCAGTTGAGCCCGGAGGCGAGTGCCGTGAACCCGGCCAGGCCGCCGAGCGTGGTGGCCGTGATGCCTGGCGGCGGCGCGGCGGGCGTGACCAGGCCACGCACGCCCTCCCACCAGATCCCCCACGGCACGATCGCCACGCACACCACGATCAGCACGATGAGCAGAGTGCCGACCAGCACCCAGTTCGCCAGCTCCAGCGTGCGGGACACCTTGCGCGCCAGGGCGGTGATGAGGAAGACGACGAACAGCAGGCCGATCGCGAGCAGCCGAACCCACTCGATCTCGTGCGCCTCGTGCGTGCGGCCGGTGATCAGCGCGAACAGCCCCTGACCCGCGCCCGCCGCCCATCCGCCGAAGATGAAGGCGAAGTAGAACGTGACCAGGCCGAGGGGAATCCACAGTTTCCAGCCGGGTGGCACCCGGCCGAACCCGACGATCGGCACCTCGCCGGTCGCCATCACGTACCGGGCGCACTCGACGTTGTAGAACGTCTGGAGGATCGCGGAGACCGTGATCACCCAGCCGACGCCGACGAACCCGAACTGTCCGATGGCGTCCGGCCCGAGGAGCCATTCGCCGCTACCGATGGAGATGCCGAGCGCGATCAGGCTCGGCCCGATGACGAACTGCACGATCTGCAGCACGCCCAGACGTTTGACCTTGAAGACTTCTTCCGGTTCCGGCAGGTCCCCGACCGCGAGGGGCGGCCGGCTGACGCCGAGTTGGTATTCGGTGGGGGCAGTGGTTCGTCCATCGACATCGTTGGCCATGGCGACCTCCTCCATCTGGAATACTGCATACGCGACGATTTCGTCAATCTTGTGCGCTATGCGAACGTCAACCCCAGGTCGCCGCGATGGCCGCGATCTCCTCCTCCGGCACGTCTCGGTCATCGCAGAACGTCATGGTCCGGTTGGGACCGAAGCCGACGAGGAGAAGTCGCATGACCCGAGTGGCTGCCAACCGCACCTAAGGGGTACCGGGGCGCAACCTAGCCACAAGTACGTACCGAACCGATGCCACCAACGCATGGTGACCAACACTTTTAAGGCCGGGAGGCGGACTAGCCGGGGAGACGGACTAGGTCATGCTGGTGCCATGCACGACGCTCGCATTGGACGAACCCGACAGCCGGCTACGACCAGTGAGCTGGGCCTGCTCGGAGTGCGCGACGTCGAGTTCCGGTTGGACCGGGTGCCGGTGGCCGCCGACCTGGCGGAGCTGGTCGAGCGGCACTGGCTCGTCACCTGGGACCTGCCGCCCGGCCGCCGCGGCTCGGTCACGCTCCTGCCGCACCCGTGCGTGAACGTGGTCTTCGACCGGGGCATGGTGGCGATCGCGGGGGTGGGCACCGATCGGTTCACCTACGCCTACACGGGCAGCGGTCGCGTGTTCGGGATCAAGTTCCGGCCGGGGGCGTTCCGGCCGTTCCTCGGTCGCCCGGTGGCCGAGCTGACCGACCAGACCAGGCCGCTCGCCACGCTGTGGGGTTCGGCGGCCGACCGGTTCGCCGCCGATCTCGCCGCGGCCCCCGACCTCGACGCGCTGGTGGTGGTGGCCGAACGGCACCTGCGGGCGCACTGGCCGGCGCCCGATCCCGAGGTGGCGGAGGTGGGCCGGATCGTCCACGCCCTGCTGCACGACCGCACGATCACGCGGGTGGAGGAGGTGTCGGAGCGGTTCGGCATCGCGCCGCGCACGCTGCAGCGGGTGTTCCAGCGATACGTGGGCGTCAGCCCGAAGTGGGTCCTGCGCCGCTACCGGCTGCACGAGGCGGCCGCGCGCCTGGTCGAGGGCACCGACCGCGGTTGGGCGGAGGTGGCCGCTGACCTGGGCTACTTCGACCAGCCGCACTTCATCCGCGACTTCACTCGAGCGATCGGCATGACTCCCGCCGCCTATGCGGACGCCTGCCGCCGGCAGGAGTCACCGGTGAGTACGTAACATTGTCTCCATGAGAGACAGTCGCGGGCCGGCGCGCTACCTCGGTGTGGTCGGAGTGGCCGAGCAACTGGGCGTGAGCAGGCACGCGGTGCACAAGTGGCGCACCCGCTACCCGGTCGACTCCGCCCACCCGTTCCCCGAACCCGACGTGGAGGTCGACGGCGCCCCGGGCTGGCGCGCGACCCGCGTGGGCGAGGTGGTGCGCTGGCGCGAGGGCCTGCCGGGTCGAGGTGCGGGCGGTGGCCGCCCTTCCGCCGCGCGGCAGGACTACTTCGCCGCGGCCGCGGCTCACGGCCTGGACCAGGAGGAAGCCCAGCGCACGATCGACGTGCTCACCGAGGAGTTCCCCGAGCTGACGGAGGCGCAGGTGTACGGCTGGATGATCGACAGCTGGAGTACCCCGCGCTAGACGAGCTCGTCGACTTCGAGCACAATTCAGAAGTCCGGCCGACCTCCGTTGGCAATGCCCCTCACCTTGGCAAAGCCCGATCCGTCGGCCTGTTTCGAATAGTGCTCGCCGCTTCGATCCACCTCGCTGGTGGAGACGGTCACGTCGTGATCCTCGAAGTCGGCAACGAGCTTGAGGCGTCCGCCCAGTGCCATGACGTAACGGCTGAGCGTGTCGACCTCCATCTGGCCGACATCACCGGTTTCGAGTTGGCTGACCCGAGGCTGGCTGATGCCCATCCGCCGGGCGATCGTCGATTGCGAAAGACCCATTTCCTGGCGGAGTTGAGCAAGCCGGAACCCGAGGACATAGGCGTGTGTCCGCGTGCGGGCATCCGCCTGAGCCGCGTCCATGTCGCGACCGTTGGCGGCGTCGAGCCGAGCCTTCTCGGCCTTGATCTCCTGCCACGACCTGGCCATGGTCACTCCTTTCCTTGGGGTGCGTCGTTGTCCGCGAGATGCTGGGAGAAACACTGGTCGGCGAGCGGAATGTTCCGTACGTACCAACCTTTCCAATCTCCCGCCTTGTCGCCGGCTGTGAGCAGGATGGCCTGTCGTTCCGGGTCGAAGGCAAACAGGATTCGGACTTCGCCGGCTCCCGCTGATGCTGGGCGGAGTTCCTTCATGTTGCGGTGTTTCGACCCCTTGACGCGGTCGACGAGCGGTCTGCCGAGCGTGGGGCCACGTTCGGCGAGCAGGTCGATTGCTTGCTCGATCAAGTCAGCCGTCACAGGCTCGTGCTCGGCGAGCTGTATGAACCACGCTTCCACGTCGGCATGCAGCTCGACAGTCCATCCATCCATACCACCATGATAATGGTGGCATTATATCGGCTGGTAGTCGAGCGCTAGTCGCGGTCCTCGCGGTAGGACTCGATCACGATCGGGGTCCGTTCCTCCGGGTGGACGACCTCGCCGTCCACCACGACCACCTGCGGCGGGCGGCGCGTGGCGGCGCGGCGCAGCACCCGGCGCCGAACCACGGCACGCGTGGGCGGGAACAGCAGGAACAGGGCCACCACGTCGCTCACGAAGCCAGGGAGGATCACGAGCGCCGCGGCCACCCCGATGAGCATGCCGTCGACCATCTCCGGCTGCGCGTCGCGCCGGTTGCGCAGCGCGTCGGAGAACGCGGTCAGCGTGCGGGTGCCCTGCTTGCGCAGCATGGACACCCCGATGGCCGACACGACGATCAGCAGCGCGATCGTGATCAGCGCGCCGATCGCCTGGCCGATCAGCACGATCACGGTGATCTCAACCGTCATGATCAGCAGCAGGAGCACGAAAATCGGCACGGCGGTGCCTCCCTGGTAATGGACCCGATGCTCGTTCAACGAACGAGAGCGGTCAGCCGTTCCTGGCCGCCAGCGCCTGCGTGACCAGCGGAATCTGCAACGGTACCCGGGCGATAGCCACGGCCTTGCCCAGCGGGTGGCGTACCACCCGCACGGCCTTCAGGTTGCCGGGAGACACTGCCACGAAGAACGCCGCCGCCAGCGTCCCGCCGATCCGCCGGGTGCGCGGCGCGGCC
This sequence comes from uncultured Actinomycetota bacterium, assembly GCA_963826035.1. GTDB lineage: Bacteria > Actinomycetota > Actinomycetes > Mycobacteriales > Pseudonocardiaceae > Actinophytocola. Next base: position 193,960 of record CAWGVZ010000018.1, read on the forward strand.
AGCAGGCCGGCGAGTCCCAACTCGGCCGCTCCGGACGCGTAGGTCCAGAACCGGGCGTGCCGGGCAAGACTTTATATCTTCTACATAAGGTTGACGAACGACAAGATCGTGTAGACTATAGAACGATGGTCTCCTTCGACGCCCATCCGGACACCTACCGGCACTGGCGGCTGCGGGTCGACGGCGAGCTGGCGTGGCTCGTGCTCGACGTCGACGAGCAGGGCGGCCTGGTGCCCGGCTACGAACTGAAGCTCAACTCCTACGACCTCGGCGTGGACATCGAGCTCTACGACGCCACCCAGCGCCTGCGCTTCGAGCACCCCGGCGTCCGCGCGGTGATCGTGACCAGCGGCAAGGACAAGGTGTTCTGCGCGGGCGCGAACATCCGCATGCTGGCCGCGTCGGCGCACGAGTGGAAGGTCAACTTCTGCAAGTTCACCAATGAGACCCGCAACGGCATGGAGGACGCCACCGCGCACTCCGGCCAGACCTACCTGGCCGCCGTGAACGGTTCCTGCGCGGGCGGCGGCTACGAGTTGGCGCTGGCCTGCGACCACATCGTGCTGGTCGACGACAACTCCTCGACCGTGTCGCTGCCCGAGGTGCCCCTGCTCGGCGTGCTGCCCGGCACCGGCGGCCTCACCCGCGTGGTCGACAAACGCGGCACCCGCAAGGACCTGGCCGATGTCTTCGCCACCCGCTCGGACGGGGTGAAGGGCCGCACGGCCGTCGACTGGAAGCTGGTCGACGAGCTGGCGCCGCCTCGCCGGTTCGACGAGGTGGTCACCGAACGCGCGAAGGACCTGGCCACGCGCTCGACCAGGCAGGCCGATACAGGCGTCGAGCTGACCCCGCTGGTCCGCGACCGGTACGTCACGGCGGAACTCGGCGAGGGCACGGTCACCATCACCGTCCGCGCGCCCGAACAGGTCGAACAAAGAAGGGACGCCGAATTCTGGCCGCTCGCCATGACCCGCGAGCTGGACGATCTCGTCCTTCGGTTGCGTACCAACGAACCCGAGCTGGGCACGTGGCTTCTCCGGACCGAGGGCGACGCCGAGGTCGTGCTCGGCTACGAGCGACTGCTCGCCGATGGCTGGTTCGCCAACGAGATCGTCCACTACTACAAGCGCACGCTGAAACGGCTCGACGTCACCAGCCGCTCGCTGATCGCGCTCATCGAACCCGGCTCCTGTTTCGCCGGCATGCTGGCCGAGCTGGCGTTCGCGTGCGACCGTCAGTACGTGCTCGACGACGAGGAAGCAGGCGAGGCCGGCACCATCGTGCTCACCGAGGCGAACTTCGGCACCTACCCGATGGGCAACGGCATCACCCGGCTCGAGTCGCGCTTCTGGGGCGAACCGTCGCATGTGGACACCCTGCGCAAGGAGACCGGCACCGTGCTCGCGCCCGCCGAGGCGAAGGAGTTGGGCCTGGTCACCGACGCGCTCGACGACATCGACTGGGCCGACGAGATCCGCATCGTGGTGGAGGGCAGGACGGCGCTGTCCCCGGACGCGTGCACGGGCATGGAGGCCAACCACCGGTTCGTCGGGCCGGAAACCATGGAGACCAAGATCTTCGGCCGGCTGTCCGCCTGGCAGAACTGGATCTTCAACCGGCCCAACGCCTCGGGCGAGGAGGGCGCGCTGCGCCGCTACGGCACCGGGCAGAAGGCCGTTTTCGACCGGAAGCGGGTATGAGATGACGAGTTCGATCAACTACGAGGACAAGATCCCGAACAACGTCGACCTGTCATCCGACCGCAGGCTCCAGCGTGCGCTCGAGGGCTGGCAGCCGAAGTTCATGAACTGGTGGGGCGAGATGGGCCCCACGCTGGAAACCCAGGGCGTCTACCTGCGGACCGCGGTCTCCGTCGGCCGCGAGGGCTGGGCGCACTTCGACCACGTGAACGTGCCGGACTACCGGTGGGGCATCTTCCTGGCCGAGCGCGATCCCAACCGGACGATCACGTTCGGTGAGCACCTGGGCGAACCGGTGTGGCAGCAGGTGCCCGGCGAGTACCGGGCCGATCTGCAGCGGCTGATCGTCATCCAGGGCGACACGGAGCCGGCGTCGGTCGAGCAGCAGAAGCTGTTGGGGCTCACCGCTCCCTCGCTGTACGACCTACGCAACCTGTTCCAGGTGAACGTGGAGGAGGGCCGGCACCTCTGGGCCATGGTGTACCTGCTGCACGCGTACTTCGGCAAGGAGGGCCGCGAGGAGGCCGAAGGGTTGCTGCTGCGCAACTCCGGCAGCCCCGACTCACCGCGTATCCTTGGCGCGTTCAACGAGGAGACGGCCGACTGGTTGGCGTTCTTCATGTTCACCTACTTCACCGACCGGGACGGCAAGTACCAGCTCGGTACGCTGAAGGAGTCGGCGTTCGACCCGCTTTCGCGCACCTGCGAGTTCATGCTGAAGGAAGAGGCGCACCACATGTTCGTGGGCACCACCGGGGTGGACCGGGTGGTGGAGCGCAGCGCCGCGCTCATCCGCGAGCACGACACGCTCGACATCGGGCCGCGCGGCGGCATCCCGCTCGACCTGATCCAGAAGTACATCAACTTCCACTACACGGTCTCGCTCGACCTGTTCGGCAGCGAGACGTCCACGAACGCGGCCAACTACTTCACGGCCGGCCTCAAAGGACGGTGGCAGGAGACCCGCCGCAAGGACGACCACCTGCTGACCGAGGACGGCGTGTTCCTCGACCGGCCCAACACCGACGGCACCTGGAGCAAGGATGAGATGTCGGCACTGCTCGCGCTGAACCTGGACCTGCGCGGGGAGTACATCGCCGACTGCGAGACCGGGATCAAACGATGGAACCGGATCCTCGAGTCGGCGGAGATCAACCATCCGGTTCGCGTTGCCGCATCCGGGGTTCAACCGGTCGGTCGGGGTCAGCGCGGACTTCAACGTCACACCGGACGGCACGATCATCGACGACGCCACCTGGGCGGCCGCACAGCACAAGTGGCTGCCGACCAGCGAGGACCTGGCGTTCGTGCGCTCGCTCATGCACCCGGTGTACGAACGCGGCAAGATCGCCAGTTGGGTCGCGCCGCCGCGCAACGGCATCAACGGCAAGCCCTTCGACTACGAGTACGTCTATCTGCCCTAGGCGGTCAACGGTGACTTCCATGACTCCCACCACGTTCAACGCCACCGACTTCTTACTCGACCGGCAGTTGGCGGTCGGTCACGGCGACCGGATCGCCGTGGTCTGCGGCCCCCGATCGCTGACCTACACCGAACTCGCTCGACGAGACCGCCCGGGTCGCCGGCGGGCTCCGCGCCATGGGGGTGCGGCCGGAGGAGCGGGTCATGCTCTGCATGGCCGACGGCGTGGAGCTGCTCACCGGCATCCTCGGCGCCATGCGACTGGGGGCCGTGCCGGTGCCGGTGTCCACAATGGTCACCGGGGCCGAGCTGGCGGCCGTTCTCATCGACTCGCGGGCGCGGGTGCTCTGTGCCTCCATGGAGTTCTTCGACGCGGTGACGATCGCCGTGGCCGCCGCACCCGAGGTGGAGTGCGTGATCCTGGACGGCGAGGGGGAGCTGTCCGGGGTCGGCGTGTCGTCGTGGCCGGCGCTGCGCGGTGACCCGATACCCGCGCACCCGACCTGGGCGGACTCGCCCGCGCTGTGGCTGTACACGTCCGGGACCACCGGCAAGCCGAAGGGCGCCATGCACCGCCACGGCAGCATCCGGGACGTGGTCGAGCTGTACGGCACGGGCGTGCTCGGTGTCGGGCCCGACGACCGGTGCCTGTCGGTGCCCAAGCTGTTCTTCGCCTACGGGCTGGGCAACTCCGCGTTCTTCCCGCTCGCCGCCGGCGCCACCACGATCCTCGAACGGGCGCGACCCACACCGGCAACGATCGCCGCGCTGGCGGCCGCCACGGCGCCGACGTTGTTCTTCGGGGTGCCCACGTTCTACTCGGCGCTGCTGAACTCCGACGTGCCGGACGACTCGTTCTCGTCGGTGCGGCAAGGGATCTCGGCCGGCGAGCCGCTGCCATCCGTGCTGTTTCACCGGTTCCGCGAGCGGTTCGGCGTGGAGATCCTCGACGGGCTCGGCTCTACCGAGGCACTGCACATCTTCCTGTCCAACCGGCCGGGCCAGGCGCGCCCGGGCTCGTCGGGCATACCGGTCGGCGGCTACCGAGTGGAGATCCGCGACGAGCACGGCGCGCCGATCGAGGAGGTCGGACAGCCGGGCGACTTGTTCCTCAGCGGAGCGTCGGTGGCCACGGGTTACTGGTGTCGTACGGAGGTCACCAGGCAGGTGTTCCAGGGGGAGTGGCTGCGCACGGGCGACACGTACGTGCGCAACGAGGACGGCACGTACACTTGCCTCGGCCGGTCGAACGACATGCTGAAGGCGGGCGGGATCTGGGTGTCGCCGGCCGAGGTGGAGGAGCGGCTGCTCCAGCACCCGGACGTGGCCGAGGTGGCGGTGGTCGCCGGGACCGACGAGTCCGGTTTGGACAAACCGATCGCATGCGTGGTGCCGGTGGCCGGCCGCACGATCGACCCGGCGGCACTCGTCCAGTGGTGTCGCGAGGGGCTGGCCGCGTACAAGCGGCCGCGCGCGGTCCTGCGGATGAGCGAGCTGCCGAAGACCGCGACCGGCAAGATCCGCCGCAACGTGCTGCGGGAGCTGGTGGCCGACGAGTTGGTGGTGCGACAGGAAACGGTGCTGAATCCATTGGCGCCTCCGCGGGAAAAAGTACGTCGGCGCGCCTGATGCTGGACGGCATGCCCCTGGTCGACGCACACGTCCACGTGCCGCGACTGTCCACATTGAAGCCGGCGTGGCGGGACTGGGCCGCGCGGTTCGGCGGCGACTATGACTGGCGGACCGTGTACTCCCCAGCCGGCGACCCTCTGCCAGCCGCGCTCGACGAGCTGTTCGAGGCGGAGGGCGTGGATCGCGCGCTGCTGTTCTGCGAGTACAGCCCACGTGCCACGGGCATCCAGCCGATCGAGGACAACCTGCCTCTGGTGGAACACAACCCGGTGCGGTTCCGATTGGTGGCCAACGTGAACCCGCACCTGCATCACCCGATCGCGTCCGAAGTGGAGCGGCAGCTCGCACTCGGCGCGGTGGCGCTGAAACTGCACCCGGTGCACGGCGCGTTCGACCCGGGGGACCGCGAGCTGTACGCGGCGTACCAGATCTGCGCCGAGCGCGGCGTGCCCGTGATAGTCCACACGGGAACGTCGAGCTTTCCGGGTTCTCGCGCCAGGTACGGGAACCCGGAGCTTATGCTCGACCCGGTGGAGGACTTCCCCGACCTGAACTTCGTGTTCGCGCACGGCGGTCGCGGCTGGTGGTACGACGCGGCCGCCTTCCTGGCGCTGGCGAAACCGAACGTGTGGCTGGACCTGGCCGGACTGCCGCCCAGCAGGCTGGCCACCTACTACGCCCAGTTCGACCTGCTCCGCCTGGCCACGAAGTGGATCTTCGGCACGGACTGGCCCGGCATCCCCGGCATCGCACGGAACGCCCGCGCGCTGGCCGCCCTACCGCTGCCACCCGACACAGTGGAAGCGGTCCTGTCCGGCAACGCCGCCAAGCTCTACCCAACCCTCGCCATCTAACAAACCCAGCGAGTCCCACGTTCAGACCTGGCGAGTCCCACGTTCGAGACCCGCGAGTCCCTCGTTCAGACCTGGCGAGTCCCACGTTCGAGACCCGCGAGTCCCTCTCTCGCGTCAGGCGAGTTGGCGGTTCGCGACCGACGGCGCGTCACGAACCGCCAACTCGTGTGCTCCGCGAAGGAGACTCGCGGGTTCTGAAAGGGGGACTCGCGGGTTCTGAACGTGGGACTCGCCGGGGTTGGGCTAGCGGGCCAGGACCAGATATGCGAGGCCGAGCACACCTCGGTACGCCGTGAGGTACTCGCGTTGCCGCCGGTCCTGCTCGGTCCGCACCCCGGCCGTACGCGGGTCGGACTCGTTGGCCAGCAACCATTCCCGCGGACCAGCGCGATGGCGGGACTCGAAGTCGTCCCATTCGCGCTGGTCGGCCGTGCTCAGGTGGAGTATCTGCCAGCCGGCCTCGATGCACGCGTCCACCAGATCGGGCAGCGGCAGCACCGAGTCGCCGAAGATGTCCAGCGCCGCCGGCGTCGGCGTTGTTGGCCAGCAGCCGTCCCCGACGAGCACCCGGCCACGCGGCACCACCTCGGCGAGTGCCTCGAGCATGGCCCGGCTGCCCCCGAACGCGTGCGACGCGCCGATGCACAGTGCTCGGTCCGCCTGTCCGCGCCAGTCGGTCGCCGGTTGCTCGACGAACGCCACCCGGTCGGTCAACCCGCGAGCCGCGGCGCCCGCCCGGCCGCGGGCGAGCCCGGCCGGATCCGTGTCGACACCGGTACCCGTGCTATCCCACCGGTGCACCGCACGCAGCAGCAGTTCACCCCACCCGCAGCCGAGGTCCACAATGGACCCCGTCGGGTCGAGCCGGTCGAGCAGCAGGTCGGCGTGGTCCTCGGACAGCGGCGTGTTCCACCGCAGTCGGGCATACCGCGACTCGTCGAGATTCACTGCAGGTAGACCCTTTCCTGGGTGATGGGGTAGCCGGCGCGCGCGAACGTCGCGGCCATGGGGGTGTTGGTCGCGTCGGTCTCCGCCGTGATCTCCTTGGCGCCCGTCTCCACCAGCAGGTGAGTGGCCTCGATCAGGAGGTCGTAGGCGTACCCGTGGCCGCGCTGTTCGGGCACCACGCCGACGATGCCGATCACCGGGCCGCTGAAGTTGGCGCCGGGTACGGTCAGGCCGACCACCTCACCGTCCACTGTGTACGCGAGCCGCCACCACTCGCGCGGCGACGGCATCCAGCGGAGGAAGTCGAGGTCGTCGCGAGCCGCGGCGAGCGCGCCCTCTTTGTTGCCGATCCGGCGCTGGTGCGCGTCGAGCGAGCCGGAGATCATGCGCCGCAACACGTCGAGGATGACGTCGTCGTCGGGTTCTGGCCGGTACCGGAGCCGGCCCGGTCGCTCGGGGAGCCCGTCGGTCGGGGTCCAGGTGTAACGCAGCCGCTCGACGAACGGCTTCATCCCGGACCGCAGTGCGAGGTCCCGGCGTGCTTCGCCGGCCGCGCGCACAGCCGGGTCGGCGCGCCAGTTCGGCGGCAGGATCAGCGTGTACTCGGCCGTCATGTTCGCCTCGCGGAGAAGCTGGAGCGCGGCGTCGGCATCGGTGAAGTCGAACCAGTCGAGGGCGATCGGCTTGTCGTCATCGGGTCCGGCCCACCACGCGGCGCGGGCCACCACCTTGTCGCCGCGCAAAGCCACCCATGTCCACTCGGGACGGTACTGGCCGAGGTCGGCCACCGCGCGGTAGTCGCGGCCGGTGATCTGGATACCGACGAGGCCGTCGTCGGGCATGGACAGGAACAGGTCTGCTTCGCCCGCGACGAGCGGGCGTACTAGCAGGTCAGTCATGAGATTCCTTCGGGGGAGGTGCTCCTCAACCCCGAGCGTCGGAGCGGGAGCACATGATCGTAATGGCGGACACTGCGCTCACCTCCTCTCGCTCGGGGGAACCCAACCAGAGGTGCGGCGGACCTGTCCACCCGATTTCGGGGCGTCAGTTTTTGTCGGTGCTCGGTGGCAGAGTGCGCGGCATGCCGAACCTGACTCGCCACCAGCCCGCCACCGACCCCAACGACCTGGGCCGATACTTCGTGGACCGCGCCAACGCGGGCGACGTCGACGGCCTGGTGGCGCTGTACGAGCCGGACGCCGTGCTGTCGTTCGACGGCACCGTGGCCATCGGTCATGCCGAGATCCGTGAGACGTACGAGCGCCTGGTGGCCGCCGCGCCCACATTCGAACCGGGTGCCCAGCGCGACCCACTGATCTCGGGCGACCTGGCCCTGACGTCGACGCGCCTGGTCGATGGCGGCCTCACGGTGGAGATCGCCCACCGCCAGCCCGACGGCTCCTGGTTATGGGCGATCGACCAGCCGAACGTCCTCGCCTGACCCCGCGCGGGCGGCGCCATGAGCGCGCCGACCTGCCTGGACGAGTACCGCCACCGCCGAGCCATCCCGGAAGCCGACCGGCTGGCGTTCGAGGAACAACGCCGATACGGCCTACACCTGAGAAGGGAGGCGAAATTCCGCCGCCTGGCAGAAGCCCGAGCCGCCGAAGCACAGCCGGCCCCGACCAACCCGCCCCGCGCACGCACCCGGCCCGCGGAGGTCTGGTCGCGGTGACCGACAGCGAGGTTGCCGGGGCAGCGGCTGAGGGCTCCGCGCGAGCACATGCGCGCTCGGACCGCCTGGCCTCGATAGCCAACGCCGAGGCGGGCGTGGCTGACAGCCAGGCACGCGCACCGGCCGATGACCGAGAGGGCAGTGGTCCGAGCCGTCTGGACGATCCGCGCCCAAGCCGACAGCGACTCGCGCTGGTGGCTGAGCACGAGCCAGACATCGCCGCACCCGATGACGACCTTGCCGAACCCGATGACTGGGAGACGTTCGAGCTGGGCCCACCAGTCGACGCGATCCTCGATGCCCCTACGACGCGGAGATCTTCGACGACTGCGTCTACGACACTGTGAAGGAGGAGTACCCATGTGATCAGGAAGCCTGCTGACTGACTCCGCGCGGACCGCGAACCCGCCGGACCGGCGAAGTGCACTCGCCGGCCGGGCAGGCAAGGGAGCCGTGGCGCCGCTCGGCGTCCGGTGCCGGCGCGTGGCCGGCGTTGTCGCCGCTGCGCCCCGCACGCCGGGCGGTGTGTGACTGCGCTCCTGCCTGGGTGCTGCCGGGTGGGTCGCGCGTGGCCAGGCCCTCTCACCGTCCGGCGTGCGGGACGGTGTGCCCAATCGCGTCCGGCCCGGGTGCTGGTGCGCACCGTTGTCCGGTGTGGACGCGGTGTCCGCTGCTCGCTTCTGGCCGGCCTTCTCACCTGTCCCGCACGCGGGGAGTCAGCTGGGGGCGGACAGAGTGGACCAGTGGAGTTGGGCCGGGGCTCGCCAGCGGGCGTGCTTGTCGTTGAACACGGCGGTTGCCGTGGTGCCGCTCCACTTCGGGGGCAGCAGGTCGCACGGTAGTTGCGGATCCAGGAAGGGGAAGCGGCGCCACTCGTGCACCAGTAGCGTCTGCGCGCGCAGGAAGGCGGCCGGCGTGTCTGGCGAGAGGTCGGCGAACTCCGCGATGAACGCCCCGTAGCGGGCCGCCACCTCCGTCAGCTGCCAGGCACTCGCCACCATGTCCCGCTCCTGGCCGAGCGCACCGTAGTTGGCCAGGAACGACATGGCCTGACCCGACAACTCCAGCTCGTCCAGGATGAGCTTCGCGTCCGTCTCGGCAGACGGGTGCGGGGTGATCCAGACGCCGGCGGTGGGCGAACCGAAGCCTGCCCACGTGAGCCGTGTACGCAGCTTGTGCCGCAGGTCGCGCATGGTTTCCGGGACCGACACCAGCAGCACCAGCCACCGGCCGTCCCACTGGTGGTCGCCGCTGCCGAAGCCGTAGATCCGTGAAGCCCCTTCGGCCAGCAGGCGCCTGCCGGGCGCGGTCAGGCTCCAGCGCACGCGCCGGCCCACGCGGTCCGAGCTGAGCCAGCCCTCGGCGGCCGTGCGAGCAAGCGCCTGCCTCGCCGCCTTCTCCTCCACGTCGAACAGGGCGAGCACGTCGACCAGCGTGGCCGTCCATACTGGCTCGGAGGAAGGCAGCACGAACTCACCGAGCACCGTGGTCAGCAGCGACCGTGCGCTACCACCGCTGACCTCCCGCCGGCGGCTGACCACCGGACCCATCGCACACTCCCCACATTTATGCCGCAACGTAATTAACAAGTATTACATTGCGGCGGAGGAGCTACCAGAGACCCGGCGACAGATATCCCTCGAGCGTGAGCAGCCGGCGCTTGGACTCGACGCCTGTGCTGCCGCTGAAACCACCGAGCCCGTCGCCCGCCACCACCCGGTGGCAGGGCACCACGATCGGAATGGGGTTGCTACCCATGATCGAACCGATGCCCCGCGCGGGAATACCCGTCCGGGACGCCAGCTCGCCATAGGTGACGACCTTGCCGTAAGGAACGGTCGAGTACAGCATGCCGAGCACCTTGCGCTGCGAGGAGGACATCAGCTGCCAGTCGACCGTCAGGTCGAACTCCCGCAGCCGCCCGGCGAAGTACTCCCTGACCTGCGCCAGGATGGCCGCCGTCGGCTCTTCGTCCGCGCCCTCCCGCAGCCCGAGCCGGGCGGCGATGGCGGTCCGGATATGGGGCGAGTCGGTGAAGGCGGTGGCCACCAGGCCCTGATCGGTGACCGCCACCAGCACATCGCCCAACTCGGTCGGCACGCTGCCGAACGTCACTGTGCCCGCGCTGTCCACCATGCCAGCCATTATGCGCACGGCACCGACAAAAAGCGCCACCTACGCTGTCTGCTCCGAATCGCCGAGCCGAGGGAACGGCGAGGTGGAGAAGACCACCTCGACCGCCACCTCGAAGTACTCGGCGATGCTCAGCGCGAGATACAGGCTGGGGCTGTACTCGCCCCGTTCCAGGTAGCCGATCGTCTGGTAGTGCACCCCGAGGGCGTCGGCCAGCTGCCGACGGGACACACCCCGCTCCACCCGCAACATGGCGATGCGGTTGTAGATCGTCTCGCTGGTGTTCTTGCTGCTCATGTCACCCGCTGCATTGCCCGCTCCCGACGTTCGGCGATGGAGGAGCCGGACTCCCGGCGCGCCATTCTCCGCAGCACCATAGGCGCCACGACCAGGCCGAGGACCGCCCAGGCACCGAGAACGCCCACCATCTCCAGGTGCCGCCACGACTCGCCGATCTCCACGGCCGACAGCCCGTCCGGCAGCATGGCCGAGCGCATCCCCAGGCCGAGCCAGTAGATGGGGAACACCTGCGCGATGCCCTGCAACCACTCCGGGAACGACGAGATCGGGTAGAAGATCCCCGAGATCGCCACCAGCCCCATGATCGGCAGCATGATCAGGCCCGCGTTGCGCGGGTTGACGAACAGCGACCCGAACACCGCCCCGATCGGCAGCGTCGCCACCAGCCCCAGCACCAGCACCCACGCCAGCGTGAACCAGGCGTAGAAGCTGTTCAGCTGGACCCCGTCCAGCATGAACAGGCTGGGTACGATGACCAGCACCTGCCCGGCCAGTGTCATGCCGGCCACCGTCACGATCTTGCCGATCAGGTAACCGAACATGCCGGTGGGGATGGCCTTGGCACGCAGGAGCGTGCCGTCCTCCCGCTCGATCGCCAGCGACATCATGGTGGTGACCAGACCGCCGAACGCCACCCCCATGCCGACCACGCTCGGCAGCGTCCGCGAGCCGAGCGAGAACTCGGTGCCCGGCACCGTGGCGTCGCGCATGAAGAACATGACCACCAGGAAGATCACCGTGGGGAACATGTAGTTCCATAGGTCCTGGCTGTTGGTGAACGTCTGCCGGATCTCCTCGCGGCCCCGGGCGAACCCGGCCCGCGCCGCGTTGACCGTCGGATTCATCGCGTCACCGCCGCGAACTCGCGCACCGCGTCCTCGGTGGCGCCGGACTCGAACTGCTTGACCATGGACATGTAGGTGTCCTCCAGGCTGGCGCGGCGCACTTCCAGGTCGCCGAGCGCCTCGCCGTGTTCCACGAACAGCTCCCGCACGAACGCGGTCGCGTCCAATGTGGAGTGTACGAACCGCTGGCCGTCGACCGTCCACTTGATCTCCGACTCGGTGGACATCCGCCGGGCCAGTTCATCGGCCGAACCGTCGGCGATGATCGTGCCGCCCGCGAGGATCATGATGCGGTCGGCCAGCTTTTCGGCCTCGTCCAGGTCGTGCGTGGTCAGCAGGATGGTCGTGTTGCTGTCGGACAGCCGGTGCACCAGGTCGTGGAAGTCGCGCCTGGCCTCCGGGTCGAACCCGGCCGTCGGTTCGTCGAGGAACAACAGTCGCGGCCGCCCGACGATGCCGATTGCCACGTCCAGCCGCCTGCGCTGCCCCCCGGACAGGCGCCGGACCTTCTTGCCCGCGTGCTCGGTCAGCCCGACCGCCTCGACCAACTCGTCGGTGTCCCACGGCTTGGCGATCTGGTCGGTCGAGTAGGGCGCGTAGTAGCGCCCGAACTGGTGCAGCAGGTCACGCACGCGCCAGTTGCCGTGGTCGCGCCACGACTGCAGCACCACCCCGAGGTCCGCCCGCCAGGTCTCGTCTCCGTGTGCCGGATCCACCCCCAGTACCCGGACCTCGCCGGCCGAGCGCATCCGGAACCCCTCCAGAATTTCGACCGTGGTCGTCTTGCCAGCGCCGTTCGGCCCGAGCAGCACCAGCACCTCGCCGGGGTGCGCGACGAACGACACCCCCTTGAGCACATCGGTCGTGCCATAGCGCATCCGCAGGTCACGGATGTCGAGAACGGCGCTCTCCGCCTCCGGTCGCACGTTCCGCACCGGCACACCTGTCTCCTCCACCACGGCCACGGCTCACCTCCTATCGAATGTGTCTAGCAAACGATAGCAGGTGTACTACATATGAAGGTAGGTGTTAAACGTTCTGTCGTCGACGCGCTGCGCGGTGGGTGATGACCGAGGTCAGGCACTCGCCGAGGTACTCGGGGACCGGGATCAGCCACTTCTGCTCGGCGCTCACGATGCGCAGCGCCGGCCCCGCCGGGACCTCGATGGTGGCCGGACCCGCCTCCCACGACAGGTCCTTCGGCTGGTCGAGCAGCTCCGCCTCGCGCACGTCGGACCAGCGCATGACCAGCTGCTTCTTCTTCTCCTTGCTCGTGGTGAGCCGGTCGAGGACCAGCCGGTCGCGTTGCACTCGCAGCCGGATGCGCCTGCCGGGCAGCTGGTACGGGATCTCCAGCTCGGAACCGACGATGTCCTCGGCCACCGGCCGGCTCAGGATCCGCACGGCCGCCCGCGCCAGCTCGTAGCTCAGCCAGAACAGGCCGACGCCGAACGCCATGTCGGACAGCGCCGCGTCGCTCATGGCGGTGCCGATGAGAACCGTCGGGACCAGCATCCAGCCGGCCACCCACAGGACGGCCGTCGGCCAGGCGGCCATCCGGGTTCGCCGCACCAGGAAACCCACGAGCACGGCAGCCGGCACGAACAGCGTCTGCCACATGGACGTCAGGTTCTCGCCGAACTCCGCCGAGAACGACGGCTTCGGCTCACCGAAGTCGCTCAGCAGCTCGCCGAACGACATGCTCGACCACGCGGTGATCGCGGCGAACCCGACGAACGGCAACCCGACCGCCAGGACCATCAGCGGCACGGCCGTGAGCCAGCGCACCAGCAGCCCTGGTCCGTCGGGCAGGGGCATGACCCGCTGCTCGGCGAGCCTGGCGGACGGCTCCCAGTCGTCGGCCGGCCGGGCCCGTTGGTTGCGGCGCCACAGCTTCAGCATCAGGACGCCCGGCACGCCGAAGAAGGCGGTGCCGAACAGCGAGCCGAGCATGTAGCCGATGCCCTCGCCGTCGAAGTTCAGGTACTCACGGACCGCGGGCACCACCGCACCGACGGCCATGGCGACCGAGATGAGGCCGAGCACGATGAACAGGCCGGCGCCCGCGAGCATGGTGCCCCCGCCGGAGTCGTCCGCTCCAGAGCGGTGTGTCATGGATGTCCCCCAACAACGTTCATGCGGTCAGGGCACCGTAGCGGTTCACTCGGACGCGGGACCTTCGAACCGAGGACTCCGCTTCTCCCGAATGGACGACACGCCCTCGCGGACGTCCGGCCCGCCGAACCCCAGGAACTCCAGCCCGAGCGACGCGTCGAAGATCGGGCCCGCCTGGCGCAGCCAGTTGTTCAGCGCGTACTTCGTCCAGCGGATGGCCGTCGGCGAGCCGGCCGCCAGCTTGGCGGCCACCGCCCTCGCCCGGTCGTGCAGGTCGGCTTGGTCGACGCACAGCGACACCAGCCCGATCCGCTCCGCCTCCTCACCGGACAGCGGCTCGCAGGTCAGCAGGTGGTACTTCGCCTTGGCGAGCCCGCACAGCAGCGGCCACACGATGGCCGCGTGGTCGCCGGCCGCCACCCCGAGCCGGGTGTGGCCGTCGATGATCCGGGCGTCGCGGGCGGCGATCGACACGTCGGCCAGCAGCCCGACCACCAGGCCGGCGCCGACCGCCGGGCCCTCGATGGCCGACACGATCGGCTTCGCGCAGTTGATCACGTTGTAGACCAGGTCGCGGGCCTCGCGGAGCACCCGGACGCGGACGGCGAAGTCCTCGGCCATGTCGCTGACCAGGTCGAGGTCACCGCCCGCCGAGAACACCCCGCCTTCGCCGCGGATGATGGCCACCCGTACGTCCGGGTCGGTGTCGATGGTCTGCCACACCGCCGCCAGCTCGCGGTGTGCCTGGTGCCCGACGGCGTTGAGCCGGCCGGGCGCGGACATGGCTACCTCGAGAACCCCGTCGCCGAGGTCGGCGAATCGCAGGCTCGAGAACTGTGTGGAGTAGTCGTGCACCCCACATGCCTACTCGATCGCACTGCCGAGGAGCCAGTAACCCGAGAAGTAGACACGTGCCTTGTCGATGCCGCGGTCCCGCACCAGGTGCCGGCGCAGGCCCGTGGCGACGCTCGACTCGGCCGCCACCCAGGCGTAGGGCAGCCCGTCGGGCAGGTTGGCCTCGGCGATGGTCCGGCCCAGCCCCTGGCCGCGGGGGACCCACGTGACGGACACGTCGGCCTTCGTCTCCATGGGCTGCATGTCGGCCAGCGAGTCGAGCTCCACGAACACCACGGTCCGCAGGCCGGCGGGCAGCGCCTCCACGATCCCGGAGATGGCCGGCAGCGCGGTCTCGTCGCCGGCCAGCAGCACCCAGTCGGTGTCGGCCGGCGGCTGGAACTCCCAGCCGACGATCGGCTCCTCGCCGGCCGTCGGCGCGAGGATGGCGAGCCGCTGCCCCGGTCGTGCGCGCCCCGCCCAGCTCGACGCGGGCCCGGTGTCGCCGTGCAGCACGAAGTCGATGTCCAGCTCGCAGGCGTCGCGGCGCAGCTCGCGCAGGGTGAACGTCCGCATGGGCGGCCGCTCGTCCTCGGGCAGCGCGCGGTACTCCGCGTACCAGTCCTCGCCCTCCGGCACCACCGGTTCCGTCTGCCCGGCCAGCGGGAAGAACAGCTTGACGCGCTGGTCGTGGCCAGCGCTCACCGTGCCGGCCAGCTCCGGTCCGCCGAGCGTGACCCGCCGCAGGTGTGGCGACAGGTCCCTGGTCCGCACCACCTCGGCGCGGAACAGCGAGTAGGTGCTCATGTGTTGCTCCCCACGTACAGGGCGAGTGCCTGCTCGGTCACCATCGTTCCCACGATCGAGTCGACGATCTGCCCGGCGCGGACGGCCGTGGTGGACAGCAGCGACGACGAGATGCCGTGCGAGTGCTCGGTGTTGCCCTGCAGGTAGAGCCCGGCGGTGACGTCGGGCTCGGTGGTCACCCGGTAGTCGCGCGCCACCCGCGGCCGGCCCAGCTCGTCGCGTTGGCAGCGTGCGGACAGGTCGCCCAGCAACCGCAGCGGGTCGACCGGCCGGTAGCCGGTGGCGTAGACGAGCACGTCGCAGTCGAGCACCGTCTTCTCGTGCGTGGTGAGCGACTCGACGGTCGTGCGCACGCCTTCGTCGGTCTCCACCGCCTCGGCCACCCGGGAGACGTTGAACAGCCGCAGCCGCTCGGTGCCGAGCACCTTCTGCTGATAGCAGCGCCGGTACAGCTCCTCGATGAGGTCGGTGTCGACCACCGAGTAGTTCGTGTTGCCGTGGTAGTCGAGGATCATCTGCTTGACGTTGCCCGGCGCCGTGTAGAAGTGGTCGACCGCCTCGGGATCGAACACCCGGTTGGCGAACGGCGAGTCGTCCGACGGGCTGTAGCCGTAGCGCGAGAACACGCCACACACCTCGGCGTGCGGGAACTTGTCGTGCAGGAACTTCGTCACCTCGGCCGCGCTCTGTCCGGCGCCGACCACGGCGAACCGGACGGGCGGCGGGTGGGCGGTCGACCGCTCCAACTGCTCCACCCGGCCGAGCAGTTCGCGGTTGTGCCAGACGCGCTCGGACAGCCGGGCACCGGGCGGCAGGTGCGGCTCGAGACCCATGCCGAACACCAGGTTCCTGGTCCGGCACCGCAGCGTCCCGCCGTTCGCGTCGCGCGCGGTCACGTCGAACGCCACGGTCGTGCCGTCTCGCGTGACCGGGTCGACCGTGGTCACCTCGTGGCCGTAGCGGACGGTGTCGATCCGGCGGGCCGCCCATTCCAGGTAGTCGTGGAACTCGATCCGCAGTGGGAACAACGACTTCTGGTTGATGAAGTCCGACAGCCGGTCGGCACTGTGCAAATAGGACAGAAAGCTGAAGTCGCTGGTCGGGTTCCGCATGGTGACCAGGTCCTTCATGAAGGACACCTGCATGGTCGCGTCATCGATCAGCATTCCGCGGTGCCAGCCGAACTCGCGCTGGCGCTCGAGGAAGAGGCTGGTGACCGGCCCGGCGCCGCCCGTGCGCTCGTTCTGCTCGGCGATGGCGATCGCCAGCGCGAGGTTCGAAGGACCGAAGCCGACTCCAACCACGTCGTAGACGGGTACCGCCGCGTCCGCTGCGAGTTCCTCTGGCATTGCTGTCCTCTCCTCGACGTGGACCGCAGGTAAGCCTAACCTAAGCGATCAGGCTAAGGGTAGGCTCACCTGCACCGGTCAGGTCACATCGATGGAGGAGTAGTCAATGCGCGTTGTCCTGTTCGGGTATCAGACCTGGGGATACCGCACCCTCGAAGCGTTGCTCGGCAGTGAGCACGAGGTCGTTCTGGCTGTGACGCATCCGGCGAGCGAGCACGCCTACGAGTCCATCTGGAGTGACTCGGTGGCCGACTTGGCGCAGGCCAACGGGGTTCCCGTGGTGGTGCGCAACCGCCCGGACGAGGACGTGGTGCGCGCGCTCAAGGAGGTCGACCCCGACATCATCGTGGCGAACAACTGGCGTACCTGGATCCCGCCGGAGATCTTCGACCTGCCCCGGCACGGCACGCTGAACGTGCACGACTCGCTGCTGCCCGCCTACGCCGGCTTCGCGCCGGTGATCTGGGCGCTCATCAACGGGGAGGCGGAGGTCGGCGTCACCGCGCACCTGATGAACGAGGAGCTGGACGCGGGCGACATCGTGCTGCAGCGCGCGGTTCCCGTGCTGCCGACCGACACGGCCACCGATCTGTTCCACAAGACGGTCGACCTGATCGGCCCGATCGTGGTGGACGGGCTGGCCAGGATCGCGGCCGGGGACACGGACTTCGCGACGCAGGATCCGGCGAAGGCTTCGTTCTTCCATAAGCGGTCCATTGAGGACAGCAGGATTGACTGGCAGTGGCCGGCGGCCGACCTGGAGCGCTTGGTGCGTGCGCAGTCCGACCCGTACCCGAACGCGTTCACCTACCACCGCGGCACCCGGCTGCGGGTATTGGAGGCGTCCGTCTCGAGTGGACGGTACGGCGGCACGCCCGGCCGGATCTTCATCAAGGAGGGCGACGGCGTGGTGATCGTGGCGGGTGCCGACGCTCGGTTCGGCCGCAACCACGGCCTGGTGATCAAGCGGGTCCGGCTCGACGACGGTACTGAACTGCCGGCGCTGGAGTACTTCCGCACCATGGGCGGCTACCTGACTTCGCATCCGGCGTAGCTATTCGAGTTGACCGAGGTGCTTGCATGGCACCCATGGGCCGGATGCACGACGACGAGGTGGACATCGACGCGGCGCTTGTTCGCGCGCTGGTGGCGGACCAGTTCCCGCAATGGGCGGACCTGCCGGTCGAAGCGGTCGAGTCTGCGGGGACGGTCAACGCCATCTACCGGCTGGGCACCGAACTGGGTGTCCGCCTGCCCCGCACCCCCGGCGGCGTCGACGATGTGGCACTGGAGCTGCGCTGGCTACCGGAGTTGGCGCCACACCTGCCGCTGCCGGTCCCCGTGCCGGTGGGCGCGGGCCGCCCTGGCCACGGTTACGCGTGGCCGTGGTCGGTCTACCGCTGGCTCGACGGCGCGAACCCGACGATCGGCGGTCTGGTCGACCCGGCCGGGCTGGCGGCGTTTCTCCATGCCCTGCACGGGATCGACACGGCCGGCGCGCCGCGGTCGGGCCGGGGCGTGCCGCTGGCGACCCGCGACTCGGCCGTCCGCAAGGCGATCGGGCTGCTGGCGGGGATCATCGACACGGCCGCGGCCACCGCGGCCTGGGAAGCGGCGCTCGACGCTCCCGAGTGGACAGGCCGGCCGTGCTGGGTGCACGCCGACCTGTCCCCGGGGAACCTGCTCATGGTGGACGACCAGCTGACCGCGGTCATCGACTTCGGCGTGATGGGCGTCGGCGAGCCCGCCGTCGACCTGATCACCGCGTGGAGCCTGTTCGACCCGCCCACCCGGGAGATCTTCCGAACGGCCACGAAGGCGGACGACGCGACGTGGGAGCGCGGCCGCGGCTGGGCACTGTCGATCGCCCTGCTGGAACTGTCGTACTACCAGGAGACAAACCCGGTGATGGCGACCATCGCCGCCCACGCGATCAACGAGGTCCTAGCCGCGCCCGAACGTGGGACTCGCTGAGCCGGAACGTGGGACTCGCCGAGCGCGAACGTGGGACTCGCGAAGTTCCCGTATTCAGAACCTGGCGAGTCCCACGTTCAGAACCCGCGAGTCCCACGTTCAGAACCCGCGAGTCCCACGTTCAGAACCCGCGAGTCCCACGTTCAGAACCCGCGAGTCTCCCTTTGGATGCACCCGAGTCGGCGGCTCGCGCGCTCCAGGTTGTCAGCTGGTGGTGTCCATACGGTCGCGTAGGGACTTCGGGCGCAGGTCGGTCCAGTGCTCCTCCACGTAGGCGACGCACGCCTCGCGGGTGTCCTCGCCGAAGATCGTGCGCCAGCCCGCCGGGATCTCGGCGAACGACGGCCACAGCGAGTGCTGCTCCTCGTCGTTGACCAGCACCACGAAGCGGCCGTTCGCGTCGTCGAAGGGGTTGGTCATCGGGTCTCCTCCTCAAGGATGGCCACCAGTTCCCCGGCCATCGCCTCGATCGTAGCGCCGTCGTACCGGCCCGTCCGGTAAAGCAGCGAGCAGTGGACCGGTTGGCCGGCCGGGGATTCGTAACACGCCAGCGTCAGATCCGACGTGGCCGTTGCGTAGGGCTCGGCCGTGATGCCGCCGTCACCGGAGGCCAGCGTGGCCTGCTCGTGGTGGATCAGCATCACCGACGGCGGGCGGTCCGCGACCGCCGAGTACGGCAGGTCCTGGTGGTCCAGCGCGTCCAGGTTCGCCTCCCGGATCTCGCCGAGCATGGCGACGAAGTCGGGCAACGTCCTGGTCCGCAGGACGACCGTGTTGAAGAAGCAGCCGACCAGATCGACCAGTTGCACCTCCGTGCGGCCGGCCACCAGCGTGCCGATCGGCAGGTCGGTCCCCGCGCCGCGCCGGGTCAGCAGGGTGGCCAGTGCCGCCTGGAGCACCATGAACAGGCTGGTGCCCGTGCGTTCGGCGAGTGCGTCGACGGCCGCGTGCAGGTCCGAATCCAGGACTATGTCGAGGAAGCCGGCGGCCGGGTCGCCCGGTTCGGTCAGCGGAATCTCGGCCAGCGTGCGCCGCCAGTACCGGAGCTGACGCGACCACACGCTGTCCGGGTCGTCCGGGTCGCCGAGCAGGTCGTGCGCCCAGGCCGCATAGTCCAAATAGGACACGGGAAGTGGTGGCAGGGAAGGTTCCTCGCCCGCCGCCCGCGCGGTGTACGCCGCGTGCAGGTCGCGGAACAGCGGGACCACCGACCACTCGTCCACGCCGGTGTACCAGAGCGACAACCGAAGAACGTCATCGAATTCCGCCACGAGCGGCAGTCGACCGTCGACGGGCGTGCGCAGCGGTTCGTGGCGGGCGATCACGTCGGCCAGCGCCGCCTCGAGCGCCGGCCGATCACGCCAGGAGACGGTGAACACGTGGTCGGGTCCGGGTCGGCCCGTCCACTGCGCCTGCACCGGCGCCGGTCGCGGGGCCAGCGAGGTCCGGCGGGTGAGGGCCGGCCGGGTGGCCGACGCCTCGGCGAGCCGCGAAGCCAGCGTGGCCACGGTCGGCGCGTCGAACACGTCGCGGATCGACAGGTCGGCCGTGAACACCGAACGCAGGCGCCCGACGAGCCGCATGGCGGCCATCGAATGCCCGCCCAGCGCGAAGAAGTTGTCGTGCACGCCGACCGCGGGCAGCCCGAGCACCTCGGCGAACACGTCGGCCACCCGGCGCTGTGCCGGCGTGGTCGGCGCCTCGTCGCCGGTCAGTGCCGCCCAGTCGACGGCCGGCAGCGCGCGGCGGTCCAGCTTTCCGTTGGGAGTCAACGGCAGCGGGTGGTCGAGCGGCACCACGGTGGCCGGCACCATGTGCTCCGGCAGGAAGTCCGCGAGATAGCTCCGCAGCTCCGCCGGGTCGCCATCGCCGTAGACGTAGCCGATCAACCGGGTCACCGTCTCGCCGCGGTCGGCCACCACGGCCGCCTGCCGCACCGCCGGGTGCCCGGTCATGGTCGCCTCGATCTCGCCCAGTTCGATGCGGAAGCCACGCACCTTCACCTGGTCGTCCACCCGGCCGAAGAAGTCCAGGTTGCCGTCGCGCCGCCACCGCGCCCGGTCGCCCGTGCGGTACATGCGTGACCCGGGCGCGCCGAACGGGCAGGCCACGAACCGTTCGGCCGACAGCCCCGGCCGGCCGAGGTAACCCCTGGCCAGGCCGCGACCCGCCACGTACAGCTCACCCACCACGCCGGGCGGCACCGGCCGCAGCGTCTCGTCCAGCACGTACACCCGGGTGTTCGGGTCCGGCACGCCGATCGGCACCGCACCGTCCCAACCGGACACGGCGGGCCACAGTGTCGAGTTGACGGTCGCCTCGGTCAGGCCGTACGCGGCCAGCACGTCGAGCCGCCCGGCCCACCGGTCGATCAGGTCGGGCGGCACGGTCTCCGTGCCCACGAGGATGGTGCCGCCGGCCGGCAGCTCGCAGCCGTCGGGCAGCGCCGAGACGAGCGACGGCGGCAGGATCATGTGCGTCACCCGCCGCTCGGCCAGGAAGTCGGTCAGCTCACGGCCGGCCGTGCGCACCTCCTCCGGTGCCAGGACAAGCGTGCCGCCGACGCACAGCGCCATGGTCAGCTCGAACACCGCCACGTCGAACCCGACGGACGCGTACTGCAGCACCCGGCTGTCGGGCCGCAGGCTCATCCGGTCGATGGCCGTGGCCGCGAGGCTCGCGATGCCGTCGTGCGGCACGATCACGCCCTTCGGCCGGCCGGTCGAGCCGGACGTATAGATCACGTACGCCGAGGAGTCCAAACCGATCGGTCCGTTTTCCACGGAAGACTCCGGGCAGTCCCGCAGCACGTCGGGTGCGTCGAGCAGCAGGCGGGCCACGCCGGTGTCCGGGATCTTGCCGGTCACCGTCTCGGTGGTCAGCACGAGCCCGGCCCGCGAGTCGGTCAGCAGGTAGGCGATCCGGTCGGCCGGGTGGGACAGGTCGATCGGGAGGTAGGCGGCGCCGAGCTTCAGCACGGCCAGCACGGCGGCCACCATGTCGGCCGAGCGTGGCACGGCGAGACCGACAACGTCCTCCTCGCCGATCCCGTGGCGCCGCAACAGGTGTGCGATCCGGTTCGACCGCTGGTCGAGCTGGGTGTAGGTGAGCGTGGTGGTCCCGTCGACCACGGCGTCCGCGTCCGGCTTGGTCGCCACGCAGCGGGCGAACAGCTCCGGCAGGCTCAGCTCGGGCACCACGCGGTCTGTGTCGTTGAAGCCGGTGACCACATCGTGTCGCTCGTCCGCCATCCGCAGGTCCACATCGGACAGCGGCGCGGCCGGGTCGGTGACCACGGCGGCCAGCAGCAGCCGCAGCCGGTCCCCGAGTCGCACGGCGGTCTCCGTGTCGAACAGGTCGGTCGCGTACTCCAGCCGGCAGTCCAACTGCCCGGTGGCCGGATGTTCGGCGAAGCTGAACACCAGGTCGAACTTGGCCGTCCGGTTGCGGAACGGCACCGGCTCGAGCGTCAGGCCCGCCAGCCCGGGCCATTCGCCGCCGACGTTGTGGTAGCCGACCATCACCTGGAACAACGGATTCCGGGCCAGCGACCGGGTCGGGTTGAGCCGCTCGACCACCGCCTCGAACGGCACGTCGGCGTTGGAGAACGCGGCCAGGTCGGTCTCCCGCACGACCGTGACCAGGTCGGTGAACGAGTCGGTGCCGGTCACCGGGGTGCGCAGCACGAGCGTGTTCACGAAGAACCCGACCAGGTCGTCCAGCGCACCGTCCACCCGGCCGGCGATCGGCGCGCCGAGCGGGATGTCGTGGCCGGCGCCCATGCGGTGCAGCAGCGCGGCGACGGCCGCGTGCAGCAGCATGAACATGCTGGCGCCGGTGTCGGTGGCCAGCTTGCGCAGCCCGGCGGCCACATCGGCCGGCACGGTCACCAGCTCCTCGTCGCCCCGGAATGTCGGGTGCGCCGGGCGGTTCCGGTCGGTCGGCAGCTCCAGCTCCTGCGGTGCGCCGTCGAGCGTGCGCCGCCAGTAGGCGAGCTGGGTGCCGGCCACACCATCCACATCGGATGGATCGCCGAGCACCTGCTGCTGCCACAGCGAGTAGTCCGCGTACTGCACGGCGAGCGGCGTCCACTCGGGCGCCCGGCCGTCGAGGCGGGCGGTGTAGGCGGTCGCCAGGTCGCTCAGGAACGGGCGGTCTGACCACTCGTCGGTCGTGATGTGGTGCAGCAGCACGACGATCACGTGTTCGTCGTCGGACACGCGGGCGATCGTCACCCGCAGCGGCAGCTCGGTGGCCAGGTCGAACGGCCGCTCGACCGCGTCGGCCACCGTGGCATCGGTGAACTCCACCAACTCGACCACGGGCTCGGCGCTCGCCACGATCCGCTGGTAGGGCTGACCGTCCCGCTCGACGAACATCGTGCGCAGCGCCTCGTGCCTGTCCAGCACGTCACCGAACGCCGCGGTGAACGCCGGCACATCGAGCGCGCCACGCAACCGGAAGACCAGCGGGAAGTTGTAGGCGGCGGACCGGCCTTCGAGCTGTTGGATCATCCACAGGCGACGCTGGGCGTGGGAGAGCGGGAGGGCGGCCGGTCGCTCGACCGGGACGAGTGGCGGTCGCGCGGCGGCGGCCGCGTCGCCCACCCGGGCCGCGAGTTCCGCCACGGTCGGTGCCTCGAACAGGTCACGGATCGCCAGGTCCACGCCGAGTGCCGTGCGGGCGCGGCTGATCAGGCGCGTGGCCAGCAGCGAATGGCCGCCCAGGTCGAAGAAGTTGTCCGCCACGCCGACCGCCGGTACCCGGAGGACCTCGGCGAACAGTTGGCAGAGCGTCTCCTCGGCCGGAGTGGCCGGCGCGCGCCCGGCCGCCACGGTGATCTCCGGTGCCGGCAGGGCCCGCACGTCGAGCTTGCCGTTCACCGTCCGCGGCAGGTGGTCCACCGCCATGATCACGGCCGGCACCATGTAGTCGGGCAGCCGCTCGCGCAGGTACTCCCGTAGTTCGTCCGAAGTGGACACCACGTAGGCCACGAGTCGCTTGGCCGCGCCCGTGTCGACCGCGAGCACGGCCGCCTGCCGGACGTCCGGGTGCGCGGCCAGCACGGTCTCGATCTCGCCGAGTTCCACGCGGTAGCCGCGGATCTTCACCTGGTCGTCCGTGCGGCCGAGGAAGTCGAGGTTGCCATCCTGGCGGCGGCGAACCAGGTCACCCGTGCGGTACATGCGCTCGCCGGGCCGGCCGAACGGGTCGGCCACGAAGCGGTCGGCCGTGAGCCCCGGCCGGTGTTGGTAGCCGCGGGCCAGGCCGATGCCGGCGATGTACAGCTCGCCGGGCGCGCCCGGCGGGACCGGCCGCAGCCGCGCGTCGAGCACGTAGCCGCGGGTGTTCCAGATGGGCCGGCCGACGGTCGGCGTCTCGGCGTCCACAGTGGACGCGCCGAGTGTGTTGATCGTGTACTCGGTCGGCCCGTACAGGTTGTAGCCGTAGGTGCCGTCGGTGTCGCGCAGTCTCGACCACACGGCGTCGGGCACGGCCTCGCCGCCGAGCAGGACGAGCGGCGGTACGTGCCCCTCGAGCAGGCCTTCCTCGAACAGCAGCTGCGCGTAGGTTGGGGTGACGTTCACGACGTCGATCCGGTGCCGCTCGCAGTAGGCGACCAGCGCGGCCGCGTCGCGACGCAGTTCCTCGTCGCACACGTGCACCTCGTGGCCCTCGATGAGCCAGAGCAGTTCCTCCCACGACATGTCGAACGCGAACGACACGGTGTGGGCGATGCGCAGGCGCCGGTTCGCCGAAGACCTGCTTGCAGGGTCGAGCATTGACACCGAGTCGATCGTGGGGTCGAAGATCTCCGCGCGGTGGTTGAGCTGCATGTTCGTCAGCCCGCGATAGGGCGTGACCACGCCCTTGGGCCGGCCGGTCGAGCCGGAGGTGTAGATCACGTACGCCGGGTGGTCGAGCCGGCCCGGCACCCCGTGGGCGAACGCCGGTCGTTCGTGGTCGGCGAGTGGGCCGTTCGGGTAGGACGCCAGCTCGGGCACCTCGTCGAGGCACATGGCGCCCGTCGACAGCGCATCGTCCACAGTGGACATCGAGAGCAGGCGCACGGGATCGGTGTCGTCGACCATCAGCCGCAGCCGCTCCACCGGGTGGTCGAGGTCGAGCGGCAGGTACGCGGCGCCGGTGCGCAGCACGGCGAACAGCGCCACCACCATCTCGATCGACCGCGGCAGCGCGAGCGCCACCACGGTCTCCGGCGCGGCGCCTATGTCGAGCAGCAGCCGGGCCAGTTGGTTGATGCGCGCGTCCAGTTCGGCGTAGGTCACGGTGGTCTCGCCGAACACCAACGCCGGGTCGTCCGGCGTGCGAGCGGCCTGCGTGGCCAGCAGGTCGGCCACCGTCTCGTCGGGCACCGGGTGCTGGTTGGCCGCCCACTCGTCGGCCAGCAGTGCGTTCTCCGCCGGCAGCAGCAGGTCCAACTGTCCCACCCGGACGGTCGGGTCCGCCGCCAGGCGGGTCAGCACGGTGGTGAACCGGGTGAGGTACCCGGCAGCCGTGTGGTCGTCGAACACGTCCGGCCGGTACTCGAGCTTGACCTTCAGCACCGGGCCCGGGGTGATCACCAGGTTCAGCGGGTAGTGCGTCGCGTCCTCGCTGTCGGACGCGGTGATGCCGTGCCGTGCGCTGAGCGCCGCGTACGCCTCGGCGTCCACGAAGTTCTGCAGCACGTACAGCGTGTCGAAGAGCACCGGGTGTCCGGCCAGCGTCTGCAGCTCGCCGAGGCCGAGGTACTCGTGCGGCATCAACGCCGTGCGGTCGTCCTGGATGCGCCGCAGCAACTCGGCGACCGTCTCGTGTGGATCGAGCGCCACCCGGACGGGCACGGTGTTCAGGAACAGGCCGATCGTGGACTCCACGTTCGGCAGCTCGGCCGGCCGGCCGGCGACGGTCGTGCCGAACACCACGTCGTCCCGGCCGGTCGAGCCGGCCAGCACGAGTGCCCACGCGGCGTTCAGCAGCGTGTTCATGGTGACTCCGGCGCGCCGGGCCGCCTCCTGGAGCCCGGCCGGGTCCAGCTCGACATGGTGGCGGCGCGGCGTGGTCGGCCGCATGGCCACGTCCGCGCGACCGACGAGCGTCGGTTCGGTGAGCGCGGCGAGCGCGTCCCGCCAGGCGGTCCGCGCGCCCTCGCTGTCCTGAGTGGACAGCCAGGCGAGGTAGTCGCGGTAGCTGCCGGGGGCCGGCAGTTCGCGGTCGCCTTGCTCGTAGAGGGACAGCAGTTGTTCGGTGAACCGGGCGGCCGACCAACCGTCGCTCGTGATCATGTGGCTGTTGGTGACCAGCCGGTCGGTGCCACCGGGCAGGCGGATGAGGGTCATCCGGCACATCGGTGGGCGCGCGAGATCGAACCGGTGTGCGCGGTCGGCGGCCATCAGCTCGGCCGCGCGGACCGTCGCCTCCGATGTGGACAGTCCGGTGAGGTCGAACTCCGCCAGGGGAAGCTCGGGCGCGGTGGCCACGAACTGCACGGGCGCGGGTACGCCGTCGCTGGTGAAACCGGCCCGCAGGCCGGGGTTGCGGGCGAGCAGCGCGCGGCCGGCCGCCCGCAGCGTGGCCAGGTCGAGCCGGTGGTCGAAGTCCATGGCGCTCTGCGCCGTGTACACGTCCGGCCCGGTCGTGTCGTAGCTGGCGTGGAAGAACAGGCCTTCCTGGAGCGGGGACAGCGGCCAGATGTCGTCGAGTGGTTGTGCGGCGACTTCCCGCACGTGGTCGATGGCCGCCTGGTCGAGTGTGACGAGCGGGAAGTCCGACGGGGTGTGTCCGCCGTCGTCGGAGCGGGCGAGTTCGCCGAGCGCGTCCAGCCACAGTTCGGCGAACTGTTCAACGTCGTCGAGCGCGCCGGCCGGCCAGGCGAAGGTGGTGGTCAGCGTCGGTCCCGCCGCGGTGTCGCGGACCAGCGCGTTGATCTCCAGCAGGTGGCCGAACGGCATGGCCGGGTCGGCGCCGGAACCGAGCGCGTCGGCATCGGGATCGGGCGCCCAGTCGGTGCCGTCACCCGTGGTGAACCGGCCGAGGTAGTTGAACAGCACCTCGGGTTTCGGCGCGTCGAGCTTGTCCCGCACGAGCCCGTAGCCGATCCCGTTGTCCGGCAGGGAACGCAGGGTCTCCTTCACGCGCTTGACGTCGGGGTGGATTCGGACGGGGAAGGTGGTGGTGAACCAGCCGACCGTGCGGGACAGGTCGGCGCCGGGTACCACCTGCTCCTCACGGCCGTGGCCCTCCAACTCGACGAGCGCCTCGGTGCCGCCGCGCCAGCGGACGATGGCGAGCGCGAGTGCGGCGAGGAGGACGTCGTTGACCGACCCGTGGTAGGCGGCCGGGCGGGCGGACAGCAGTGGTGCGGTCAGTTCCGGCGGCAGCGACACGGTGTGCGTGCGCGCGTTCGCCGCAGTGTCGGTCCGCCTGTCCAGCGGTCGAGTCCCGAGTGGACGGACGGCTGTCAGCTGGTCACGCCACAGTGGGAGTTCGTCGGCCCGGTCGACCGCGGCGAGCCCGTCGGCCCAGGCGCGGAACGAGGTGGCCACCGGCTGCGGGTCCTGCCCGGCGGCGATGGCCGCCAGATCCTCGACGATGATCCGCCACGACACCCCGTCGACCACCAGATGGTGCGCGACCAACAGCAGCCGCCCGTCGGCCGGCCACCACACGGCGCGCAGCATCCGTCCGTCGGCGGGAGCGAGCCGGGCGGCGGCGAGCTGCTCCTGGAGCCGCACATCCGCTCCGGCGTCCACCTGGTCGATGACCTCGGCCGCCGAAAACTGTCGGTGCTCCGGACTAGAATTAGATCCAGGGGTCCCCGGACCGTTTTTGTCGGTGTCTCGTGATATAAGCGCCGGCACCTCGAGGGTCCACGCCGGGGTGAGACGGGCTCGCAGCACGCCGTGGTGGGCAACCAGCCGTTGCAGGATGTCCGCCAGCCGGTCGGCCGTCAGGTCGGCCGGCACGCGCAGCAGGGCCGACTGGTAGAAGCCGTCGGTCGGGGTGCCCAGGTCCCGCAGCCACCGCACGATCGGGGTGGCCGGCGCGCTGCCCGTCCCGTCGTCGTGCTGGGCCGGGGTGGCCGTCTCCCGCTGGCCGGCGACCTCGGCGAGGGCCGCGACCGTCCGGTGCAGGAACACCTCGCGCGGGGTGATGGTCAGTCCGGCCGTTCTCGCCCGGCTGGCCAGCTGGATGGCGATGATGCTGTCGCCGCCCAGCTCGAAGAAGCTGTCGTGGACGCCGACCGACGGCAGGCCGAGCACGTCGGCGAACACCTCGGCCAGCACCCGTTCCGCGTCGGACGTCGGCGCGTCCGCGCCCGCCTGCGCCGCCCAGTCCGGCGCCGGCAGCGCCCGGACGTCGAGCTTTCCGTTGGGGGTCAACGGCAACGGCCGGTCGACCAGCACGGTCGCGGTCGGCACCATGTAGTCCGGCAACCGCTCGGCCGCCGCGGCCCGCGCGGCGGCCTGGTCGATTCCCGTGCCGGACAGGTAGGCCACCAGGCGAGCGGCGCCACGCTGATCCTGGCGCAGCACCACGGCCGCCTGCGCGACACCCGACTGTCCCATGAGGACGGTCTCGACCTCGCCCGGCTCGATGCGATGGCCGCGGATCTTCAGCTGATGATCGGTGCGACCGAGGAACTCCAGGTTGCCGTCCCCGCGCCAGCGGACCAGGTCACCCGTGCGGTACATGCGTTTACCGGGACCGGCGAACGGGTCGGCCACGAACCGTTCGGCCGTCAGATCCGCGCGGCCGTGGTAGCCGCGGGCGAGGCCGCGGCCGCCGACGTACAGCTCGCCCACCACCCCGACCCCGACCGGCCGCAGCGCGGCGTCCAGGACGTAAAGCCGGGTGTTCGGGTCGGGTCCGCCGATGGGCACCGGGCCGGTCCAGCCCGGCTCGGCCTCCCAGAGCGTCGAGTTCACGGTGGCCTCGGTCAGCCCATAGGCGACCACCACCCGCAAGGTCGGGGACCACCGGGCGACCAGCTCGGTCGGTACGGTCTCGTTGCCGAGCGTCAGCACGGCACCCGGTGGCAACTGGCACTCGGCCGGTAGCGCCGCCAGCAGCGACGGCGGCAGGTCGAGGTGCGTCACGCCGTGGGCCGTGAGGTAGTCGGTCAGCTCCGGCCCGGCCACCCGGCGGTGGGCCGGCACGATCACCAGTCGTGCGCCGGTGTTCAGCGCCATGCACAGGTCCCACACGGACACGTCGAAGCCGATCGACGCGAACTGGGCGACCCGGCTCTCGGCCGTCACCCCG
Organism: uncultured Actinomycetota bacterium; assembly: GCA_963826035.1. Lineage (GTDB taxonomy): Bacteria > Actinomycetota > Actinomycetes > Mycobacteriales > Pseudonocardiaceae > Actinophytocola. The sequence goes on from CAWGVZ010000018.1 coordinate 222,821, forward strand.
AGCCGGCGGATCGTGGTCGCCACGAGACTGGCGATGCCTTCATGGGACACCACCACGCCCTTGGGGCGGCCGGTGGACCCGGAGGTGTAGATCAGGTACGCCGAAGAATCCAAACCAAACGGTCCGGTCTCTACGGAGGACCCGTCCAGGGTCGCCGCGTCGTCGAGCCACACACGCTCGACCCCGGCCGGCAGCTCCGCGTCGAGCGACGGCACCGACACGACCAGTCGCGCACCCGAGTCGGCCACCACATAGGCCAACCGGTCCGCCGGATGGTCGAGGTCCAGCGGCAGGTAGGCGGCCCCCGTCCGCAGCACGGCCAGCACCGCGACCATCAGGTCGGCCGAGCGCGGCAGGGCCACCGCCACCACGTCGCCCTCGGCCGCACCCCGGGAGGTCAGCAGCCGGGCCAGGCGGTTCGCGGCCGCGTCAAGCTCCGCGTATGTCAGCGTCTCGTCCTCGCACACCACGGCCACCGCGTCCGGCGTGCGCGCGACCTGCCGGGCGAACATCGCCGGCCAGGTCACCTCGTCGACCTTGACCGGGTCGGCGCCGAACTCCGCCACCAGGCGCCGTTCGTCGTCGGACAACAGGTCGAGCCGGCCCACCGGGACCGTGGGATCCGCGGCCACCAGGTCGAGCACACGGGTCAGCCGGTCGGCGATCGACGCCGCCGTGGCGCCGTCCACCCGCGTGCGGTCGTGACTCACCTGAAGTGTCAGCCGGTCGCCGGGCAGCACGGTCAGCGCGAGCGGATAGTGGGTGTCGCCGTGGAAGGACACGTCCGCCACCCGCAGCGGCCCGGTGCCCGACAGCAGGTCGCCCGTCGGGTAGTTCTCGAACACCACCAACGTGTCGAACAGGTCGCCCATCCCGGCGAGCCGGTGCAGGTCGGCCAGCCCGACGTGCTGGTGGTCGAGCAGGTCCGCCCGCGCGTCCTGCAGCCCGGTGAGCACGTCGGCCAGCGACTGCTCCGGCCGCCAGCGGACCCGCACGGGCAGCGTGTTGGCGAACAGGCCGACCATGATGGCCATGCCGTCCACTTCGGACGTTCGGCCGGACACGGTGGCGCCGAACACCACGTCGTCGCGACCGAGCAGATGGCCGAGCAGCAAGCCCCACGCGCCCTGCACGACCGTGCTGAGCGTGACCCCCAGCTCGCGGGCCCTCGCCGTCAGCCGGTCGGTGATCTCGGCCGGCAGTTCGACGTGCCGGTCCTCGGGCTGCACCGCACCGTCGGCCGGTTCCACGAGCAGCGTGGGCTCCTCGAGCCCGTGCAGCGCCGCCCGCCACCGGTCGTGGGTGGCCGCCGTGTCCCGAGTGGACAGCCAGGTCAGGTAGTCGCGATAGGGCGCGGCCGCCGGCAGCCGCTCGCCCGCGTGCATGGCCAGCAGCTCGCGGATCATCACGGGGACCGACCAGCCGTCGGACGTGATGTGGTGCAGCGTCAGGACAAGCCACGACCGGTCGGTGCCGCGGACCAGCGCGGCCCGCAGCAGCGGCGCCGCCGCCAGGTCGAACCGCTGGGCCCGCTCCTGCTCGGCCACTATCTCCGGATCGTCGTCCGACTCCCGCCACGGCACGGTCACCTGGTCGTGCACCAACTGCACGGTCCGCCCGTCGGCCAGTTCGCGGAACGACGCCCGCAGCGCCGCGTGCCGGGTGACCAGACCGTCGACCGCACGGCGCATGGCCGCCGGGTCCACCTCGCCGTGCAGCTCGATCGTCTGCTGCACCTGGTAGATGTCGTCGGTGTCGAAGCCCGCGTGGAAGTACAGGCCCTGTTGCAGCGGGGACAGCGGCAGCACGTCGGCCACCGGCCCGAGGTCGTCGACGTCCTCCTGGGACAGCGACACCAGGGGGAAGTCCGACGGCGTGTGACCGCCACCGTCCAGTGCGGACAGCTCGGCGAGCGCGGTCAGCCACTCGTCCGCGAGCGCGGTGACGTCCGCCGCGTCGAGAAGCGCGCCAGGCCACGACCAGGTGGTGGTCAGCGCACCGTCCGCGCCGACCAGCGCGTTCAGTTCGAGGACGTGGCCGAGCGGCATGCTCGGGTCCTGGGCGGCGTCGAGTTCGCCGACCGGCGCCCAGTCGGCGTCGGATCCGGCGAAGCGGCCGAGGTAGTTGAACAACACCTGCGGGGTCGGTGAGCCGGCGCGTCGCTGCCGCTCCTTCACCCGCTTCACGGCCGTGTCGAGCTCGCCCGTCCCCGGGTCGAGGTGGACGGCGGAGACGGTGGTGAACCAGCCGACCGTGCGGGACAGGTCGGCGCCGGGCACCAGGTGTTCCTCGCGGCCGTGGCCCTCGAGGTCGACCAGTAGTCCGGTGGTGCCGCGCCAGCGACCGACGGCGACCGCGAGCGCGGTGAGCAGCACGTCGTTGACCGTGCCGTGGTAGGCGGCCGGCAGCCTCGTGAGCAGCGGGGTCGTCCGCGCGGCCGGCAGTGCGACGGTGAGCGAGCGGGCGGTGGCCGCCGTGTCCACCGCGGGATCCAGCGGCCGGGAGCCGATCGGCGGGTCGACCGGCGGTTCGCTCCACAGTGGAGCATCCGTCGGTGCTTCGGTTGCCCAGCGCCGGAACGAGGTGCCGACCGGGGCGGGCTCGCCGCCCGCCGCGATCGACGCCAGGTCTTCCAGCAGGATCCGCCAGGACACGCCGTCGACCACCAGATGGTGCACGGCCAGCCGGAGCGTGCCGGCCGCGGCGTTCCAGGTGGCGTGCAGCATCACGCCGTCGCGCGGCGCCAGCCGGACGGGGGCGGGTGCCGGCTCGACCATATCGGTTGCGCGAACCGCGCCGGGCGGTGGCACCTCGAGTGTCCACTCGGGAGTGAGCTGGGCGCGCAGCAGATCGTGGTGGTCGAGCAACCGCTGCACGATCTCCGTGATCCGGGCGAGGTCCACGCCGGCCGGCACACGGACGCTCATCGACTGGTGGAACCCGTCAATGCCTGGAACGACGCCTTCCAGACGTTGAACGTCTGGAACGACGCCTTCCAGGCATTGACGGGCCGAGGCCACTAGGTCTCGCAGCCAGGCGATGATCGGTGTGACCGGCACGATGCCCAGCCCGTCTCCGGTGGGCGCGGTGGCGGGCGCGGGCGCACCGGCGACCTCCGCGAGTGCGGCGACCGTGCGGCGGCGGAACACCTCGCGCGGGGTGATCGTGAGGCCGGCGCGGCGGGCGCGGCTGACCAGTTGGATGGCCACGATACTGTCGCCGCCCAGTTCGAAGAAGCTGTCGTGCACGCCGACCGACGGCAGGCCGAGCACCTCGGCGAACACCTCGACCAGCACCCGCTCGGTGTCGGTGGTCGGTGCCGCGTCGCCGGCCAGGCCGGCCCAGTCCGGCTCCGGTAGAGCGGCCGTGTCGAGCTTTCCGTTGGGGGTCAACGGCAGTCGACCGTCCACTGTGACCACGGCGGACGGCACCAGGTACTCGGGCAGGTGCTCGCCGGCGTACGCGCGCACGGTGGCCCGGTCGGCAGTACCGACCACGTACGCCACCAGCGCCAGCCGGCCGCGCCGGTCCGGCCGGGCGAGCACCGCTGCTTGTCCGACGGATGGGTGCCGCAGGAGCACGCTCTCGATCTCGCCCGGCTCCACCCGGTGACCGCGGATCTTCACCTGGCTGTCCGAGCGGCCGAGGAACTGGAGGTTCCCGTCCTCGGCCCAGCGGACGCGGTCGCCCGTCCGGTACATCCGCGTGCCCGGCTCCCCGAAGGGATCGGCCACGAACCGTTCACCGGTCAGCGCGAACCGGCCGTGGTAGCCACGCGCCAGCCCGCGGCCCCCGACGTACAGTTCGCCCACCACCCCGACGCCGACCGGCCGTAGCGCCGCGTCGAGCACGTACAGCCGGGTGTTCGGGTCGGGTCCGCCGACGGGCACCGGCCCGGTCCAGCCGGGTTCGGCGAGCCAGAGCGTGGAGTTCACGGTGGCCTCGGTGAGCCCGTAGGCGACCACCACCCGCATGGTCGGGGACCAGCGGGCCACCAGTTCCGCGGGTACCGCCTCGGTGCCGACGACCAGCACGCCGCCGGCCGGCAGGGTGCACCCGGCCGGCAGGGCCGCCACCAGCGACGGCGGCAGGATCATGTGCGTAACGCCGTGCGCTGCCAGGTATTCGGTCAGCTCCGGGCCGGCGACCCGCCGCCGCTCGGGGACCAACACGACCCGCGCGCCGGTGCCGAGCGCCATGCACAGGTCCCACACGGCCACGTCGAACCCGACCGACGCGAACTGCGCCACCCGGCTGTCCTCCGTGACGCCCAGCCGATCGACGGCGGTCGCCACGAGGCTGCCGATCCCGTCGTGGGTCACGACCACGCCCTTGGGCCGGCCGGTCGAGCCGGACGTGTAGATCACGTACGCCGCGCCGGCGAGCGGGATCGTCAGGTCCACATCGGACGAGTCGAATGTGGACAGATCAAGAGCGTCGAGCGGTAGGTGCGGGCCGGGGACGTCGTCGGCGAGTGCGGTGGTGGTCAATACCAACCGGGCACCCGCGTCGGCTGTCATGTACGCCAGCCGGTCCGCCGGGTGGTCGGGGTCGAGCGGCAGATAGGCCGCGCCCGCCTTCATGATCGCGAGCAGCGCCACCACCAGGTCGGCCGTGCGGGGCAGCGCCACGGCCACCACGTCCTCGGCCGCCACCCCACGCTCGACGAGCGCGCGGGCCAGCCGGTTGGCGGCGCCGTTCAGCTCGGCATAAGTGAGGGTCCGGTCCTCGCAGACCAGCGCGACGCGGTCGGGTACCCGCCGGGCCTGCCGCTCGACGGCCGCCGGCCAGGTGACGTCGTCGGTCTCGCGGGGGGACGTGCCGAACCCGGTCAGCCGGGCGCGGTCCTCGGCCGGCAGCAGCTCCACCGAGGAGAGCGGCACGGTCGGCGTGGTGACCAGTGCGTCGAGCATGGCGAGCAGGCCGTGCTCGTGGGTGGCGAGCTCCGCCGGCCCGCAGACGGCGGCGTCGGCGTCCAGGTCGAGAACCGCGCCACCGCCGGGCTGTTCCAGAACGCTGACCGCCAGATCGGTCAAGGGGCCGCGCCACACCCAGCCGACCGAGGCAGCGATACCGCCCCCGAAGTCGAGGTCGCCGCCGAAGCCGACCACGTTCACGGTCGGCCCGGTGAGCGTGCCCGCCTCGTGACCGACGCCCAGCTCCCGCGCCAGTTCCTCCGCCCGGAACCGGTTGTGCGCGACCACTTCGCGCACCTCGGCAGCGACCGAAGCGAGCAGGGAGTCCAGTGTGGACTCGCTACTGACCGGGATCCGCAGCGGCAGGATGTTCGAGGTCATGCCGGGCACGTCCCGCGCCGCCTCGCCGCTCCGGCCGGTGCCGGGCAGCCCGAGTACGAGGTCGGACGCGCCGGTCACCCGGTGGACGTAGCCGGCGACCGCCGCGATGTACAACCGGGACGGTCGCACACCCTTGTCCGCGGCGAACTCCAGCAGCCGCTCGTACAGGTCGGCCGGCAACACGAACTGGCGTCGCTCGGCCCGTTCGGCCGGCGTGGCCGGCCGGTCGAGCAGCCGGGTCGGTTCCGGCCGGTCGGCGAACGCCCGCAGCCAGTGTGCCCGGTCGGCCGCGAACTCCTCGCTCGCCCGGTAGTCCGCCTCCGCGCCGGTGAGCCGGGCGAGCGACCAGTCGACCGTCCACTCGATACCGGCGTACGCGGCCGCCACGCGGTGCGTGAGCAGGTCGACGCCCAGGGCGTCGATGACGATGTGGTGATGCTGCTGGTACCACCACAGGCGATCGTCGGCCAGCCGGATCAGCACGTGACCGAACAGTGGACCACCGGCCAGGTCCATCGGCCGGGCCCGCTCCGCGTCGATCCAGGCCCGCGCCGCACCGTCCGGATCGGACTCCCGGCGAAAGTCCAGTACTGGCAAAGAGATCTCGGCGGGTGGCGTGACCACCTGCACGGGAACGTCGTCGCGCACCTCGATCCGCACGTGCAGGCACTCGGCCGCCGCGATCGACGACACGGCCGCCGCACGCAACCGGTCGAGGTCGACCGGCCCGCGCAGCTCCACGTAGTTGGCGATGGTGAACGCGGTGCTGGCCGGGTCGATCTGTTGCGCGTACCAGACCCCGGCCTGCGCCCCCGTCAGCGGCAGCGCGGTCACTGCTGCTCGAGCAGGGGGACGAACTGGTCGATCGCGTACGGGATGCTGAGGATGGTGTTGAACGACAGCGCGGCGCCGAGGTCGGGCTCCGCGTACGGCACGAACATGGCCCGCTTCTCCTGTGCCACCCCGAGACCCTGGTAGATCGGATCGGACTCCATCTGGGACTGTGCCGCGGCCGGGTCGAAGGACAGCACCACCAACAGGTCCTGGTCGATGAGGTCGGACCGCTCGGTGCTGACCTCGGCCGCGTTGTTGGTGCCGGCCGCCTCGTTGATCGTGTCCGGCACGGTGAAGCCCAACTCCTCCAGGAACGCCGCCTTCGGGTCGGTCTTCTGGAAGATGGCGTACTTGCCCGGCTCGTACGGGTCGACCACGGCCACGGACTTCCCCTGCCAGTCCGGGTGTGCCTCACGTACGGCGGCGAACCGCTCGTCGATGTCGGAGATCAGCTTGTTCGTCTCGTCCTCGAGCCCCATGGCCTGACCGGCCAGCCTGGCCATGTCCTGCCAGGGCGCGCCGTAGTCCTCGAAGCCGACCGGCTGGGCGACCACCGGCGCGAACTTCGACAGCTCGTCGTACTGCGCCTTCGTCATGCCGGAGTACTGCGCGAGGATCAGGTCCGGGTCGAGGGTCAGGATCTTCTCGTTGAGGTAGTCGTCCCGCTCGCCCACGATCTCCGGCGGGGTGTCACCCCACCTCTCCTTCGCCCAGGCGAACTTCCCGTACGGCCGCTCCAGGAACCAGTCGATGGCGCCGACCGGCACCACGCCGAGCGCCAGCACGACGTCCTGGTCCGACAGGCCGAGGGTGACGATCCGCTCCGGCTTCGACGGGATCTCCGTGGTGCCGTACTTGTGCCCCACCGATACGGGGAACACCGAGCCGGGCCTGGGAGGGTCGGCCGGCGCCCGGCCGGCCGCGTTCTCGTCGACGCCGCACGCGGTGAGGACAAGGGCGGTGAGCAGCGGAATGAGCACGGCCAGGGGCCGCCGGACGAGAGACATGGGCTCCTCTTATGAGGTGAGGACTTAAGGTTAGGCGAACCTAACACAGCGATAGGGCAATGAGGTATACCTACCCTAAGTATGCGCAGGTAGGGTGACTCACATGATCGAGGCCCCGGCGCCGGTGAACGCGCGCACACAGCGTGCTCGGCGATCCCGGCACTGGGCGATGATGTCGGCCTGCCTGGCCGTGCTGGCCGTGCTCTGCCTGCTGTCCCTCGCCATCGGCACCCGCATGATCCCGCCGGGCGACGTGCTGGACGCGCTCATCGGCCGCGGCCGCACGGACATCGACGCCGTGGTCTGGGGCGCCCGGCTGCCACGCACGCTGCTCGCGCTGATGGTCGCCGTGGCGTTGGGGCTGGCCGGCGCGATCATGCAGGCGCTCACCCGCAACCCGCTCGGCGACCCGGGGCTGCTCGGCATCAGCGCGGGTGCCGCGTTCGGCATCGTGATCGCGGTCGCCACCATGGGAATCGCCTCCTTCTACGGCCTCATCTGGTTCGCCCTGGCCGGCGCGCTGGCGGCCAGCGCGGTCGTCTACGTCCTGGCGAGCGTCGGCCGCGGCGGCGCCACCCCCGTGAAGCTCGCCCTGTCCGGTGTCGCGATCACCGCGTTGATCACGTCGATCACCAGCGGCATCACGTTGATCGACCCGGAGGCACTGAACCGCTACCGGTTCTGGGCGGCCGGGTCGCTCGCCGGGCAGGACGCGAACGTGCTGCTCCGAGTGCTGCCGTTCGTGCTGGTCGGCCTGGTCCTCGCGCTGGCCTCGGCGTCGTCGCTGAACAGCCTGGCGCTCGGCGACGACGTGGCCAAGGCGCTCGGCAGGCGGATCGGGCTCGTGCGGTTGCAGGGCGCGCTCGCCATCACGCTGCTCACCGGCTCGGCCGTGGCGGTGGTCGGGCCGATCGTGTTCGTCGGCCTGGTGGTACCCCACGTCGCTCGCGCGATCACCGGCCCGGACCAGCGCTGGCTGCTGCCGTTCACCATGGTGCTCGCGCCGATCCTGGTGCTGGCCGCGGACATCATCGGGCGGGTGATCAACCCGCCGGGGGAGACCGCGGTGGGAGTCATCGTGGCGTTCCTCGGCGCGCCGTTCTTCATCGCGCTGATCCGTCGGCGCAGGCTGGCGGAGCTGTGACGGATCTCAAGGGACACACCACGTTCCGGCTCAGCCGGCCGCCAGTGTCCGGCGTGCTGCGGCCCCGGGTGCTCACGGTCGGCGTGATACTGCTGGCTGTCGGGTTCCTGCTCTTCTGCCTCGGCATGACGATCGGCGACTACGACCTCGGCGTCGGGCAGGTGATCGCCGCGCTGTTCAGCCAGGGCGAGTACCTGGACCAGGTGGTGGTCTACGACTGGCGGCTGCCGAGAGCGCTGCTCGGGTTGCTCGTCGGACTCACGTTCGGCATGTCCGGGGCGCTGTTCCAGACCATCACCCGCAACCCCCTCGCGAGCCCGGACGTGATCGGCATCACGGGCGGCGCGACCGTGGCCGTGGTCCTCGGCATCGTGTTCGGCATCGGCGCCGGACTCGGCGCCCAGACGCTCGGGCTGATCGGCGGGATCGGCGCCGCCGTGCTGGTCTACGTGCTCGCGTGGAAGCGCGGCACCACGGGATACCGGATCGTCCTGGTCGGCGTCGGGGTGTCGTGGATCTGCATCAGCGCCACCAACTACCTGCTGGCCAGGGCCAAGCTGTACGAGGCGCAGCAGATCGTCGGCTGGCTGGTGGGCAACCTCAACGACGCCACCTGGACGAGCGTCACGCCGCTGCTGATCGCCTCTGCCGTGCTCGTGCCGACCGCGATCGTGCTGAGCGGATGGCTGCGCACGCTGCACCTCGGCGATGACGTGGCCATCGGCCTCGGCACGCCCGTCCAGCACGCCCGGCTGGTGCTGCTGCTCATCGGCGTCGGTCTGGTGGCGTTCGGCACGGCGGCGGCCGGGCCGGTGGCGTTCGTCGCGCTGGCGGCGCCGCAGATCGCCAAGCGGCTCGCCGGGACGCCGTCGCCGCCGCTGGTCGCGTCGGGGATCACCGGGGCGATCGTGGTGCTCGGCAGCGACCTGCTCGCCAGGACCGCGTTGCCCGACACCCCGCTGCCGGTCGGCGTGATCACCGGCGTGCTGGGCGCCCCGTTCCTGCTCTGGCTGTTGACCAGGGCCAACCGTGCCGGCTCCGGAGGCTGACATGACCGAGTTGCGTGCCACGGGGCTGCGGCTGGCCTATGACTCCCGCGTGGTGGTCGAGGACCTCGACCTGCTCGTCCCGCCGGGGCGGATCAGCGCGATCGTCGGCGCCAACGCGTGCGGCAAGTCGACCCTGCTGCGGGCGCTGGCGCGGCTGCTTTCTCCTCGCGCCGGCACCGTGACGCTGGACGGCCGGTCGGTGCACGGCATGCCGACCCGGCAGGTGGCCAGGGAGCTGGGGATTCTGCCGCAGGCGCCGACCGCGCCGGACGGCCTGACGGTGATCGACCTGGTCACCCGGGGGCGCTCGCCGCACCAGAGCTGGTGGCGGCAGTGGTCGACGGACGACGAGGAGGCGGTGCTGGCGGCGCTGCGGGCCACCGAACTGGTCGACCTGGCCGACCGGCCGGTGGACGAGCTGTCGGGCGGGCAGCGGCAACGCGCGTGGATCGCCATGGCCATCGCGCAGGAGACGCCGATCCTGCTCTTGGACGAGCCGACCACGTTCCTCGACCTGGCCCACCAGATCGACGTGCTCGACCTGGTGGTGGACCTCAACCGCCGCGAGAACCGGACGGTGGTGATGGTGCTGCACGACCTGAACCAGGCGTGCCGCTATGCCGACCACGTGATCGCCATGAAGTCGGGCCGCATCGTGGCCCAGGGCGCCCCGGCGGAGGTGATCACCCCGGCCACGGTGGCGGAGGTCTTCGACGTGAACTGCCAGGTGACGACCGATCCGGTGAGCGGCACCCCGATGATCATCCCCACGGGTCGCCACCACACCGCGCAGCCGGTCTCCTGACGCCCGGCTGTCCACAGGCAAGATCCACACCGCCCGAAACTGTCGGTGCTCACCTCTACGATTGATGCCAGGGGTCCCCCGACGCCAATTGTCGGTGCGGTCGGCTACCTTGCCAGCGGGTCCCTGCCCTCAGGACGCGCGGAGGGTCACCAGCACCGCCACGCCGTGTGCGGCCCGCGAGTCGTACCGTACCGACAGCGAGTCGTACCGTACGGATGCCTTGGGGCACCGGGCTTCGACTGGACCGCGTACGACTCGCTGTCGAGACCGTACGACTCGGTGGTCGGGGTGCCGTGCCGTCGCGGGCTTGGTCGGCGACACGGCACCCCGTGCTCGGGTTACCGGCGCAAACCGTTGCGCATGGCGGTGATCAGTTCACCGTTCGACGTGTCTCCCGACAGTTCCCAGAAGAACGCGCCGCCGAGGCCCTGTTGCCTGGAGTAGGCCATCTTCCCGCCGATGGTGGCCGGCGTGTCGTAGCTCCACCACTGGTTTCCACAGTGCGCGTATGCCGTCCCCGCGATCGTCCCGTTCGCCGGGCAGCGGGTCTTCAGCACCTTGTAGTCCTCGATACCGGCCTCGTACGTGCCCGGCGCGGCGCCCGTGGCCGAGCCGCCCGGCGCGCTCTGCGTGACCCCCGTCCAGCCCCGGCCGTAGAAACCGATACCCAGCAACAGTTTCGCCGACGGGATGCCTTTACTCTTCAGTTTCTGGATGGCCGCGTCGGAGTTGAAGCCGGCCGCCGGGATGCCGTTGTACGACCTGAGCGGGGAGTGCGGCGCGGTGGGGCCGGCGGCCGCCCACGCGCCGAAGAAGTCATACGTCATCACGTTGTACCAGTCGACGTACTGCGCGGCGCCGCCGTAGTCGGCCGCGTCGATCTTGCCGCCGTTCGAGCCGTCGGCCGTGATGGCGGCGGTGACCAGGTTGCCCGAGCCGAACCGCGCCCGCATGGCGCCCATCACGTTCTTGAAAGCGCCGAACCCGCTGGTGTCACAGGTAAGACCGCACGCGTTCGGGTACTCCCAGTCGAGGTCGATGCCGTCGAACACGTCCGCCCAGCGCGGGTCCTCCACCAAGCGGTAGCAGGACTCGGCGAACGCCGCCGGGTTCCGCGCGGCCTGGCCGAAACCGCCCGACCAGGTCCAGCCGCCGAACGAGAACAGCACCTTGAGGCCGGGGTACATGCGCTTGAGCTTGCGCAACTGGTTGAAGTTACCGCGCAGCGCACCGGCTTCCCAGGTGTCGGCCGTACCGTCCACACTGGACCCCGCGTCGTAGAAGCGGTCGTAGTCGGCGTACGCGTCGCCGATGGTGCACTGCCCGTTCTGGACATTGCCGAACGCGTAGTTGATGTGCGTCAGCTTGGCGGCCGAGCCGCTCGTGTGGATGTTCTTCACGTGGTAGTTGCGTTGGTAGACACCCCACTGGACGAAGTAGCCGAGGTTCTTCGCGGCCGCCCTCGCCGTGGGTTCGGGTGCGGCACTCGTCGCGGGTATCGCGATGAGGCTGAGCAAGGTGGCGAGCAGAGCCACCAGTAATACAGGTAGGCGCCAGCGGATCCCAGACATCGTTCTCCTCGAATGCAGGGGGTCAGCGCCTGTGGTGAGATCCACTGTCAACTATGTGGTCTAGACCACGTCCCGTCAAGTGGTATGGACCAACTGGCAACTGGTGACCCTGGTCGCGGAGACGCGCGGAAGTGAACGTAGATTTGCTACGTTCGACGAACTAACTGATGGACAGGATCCCTTGTGGCTGCCAACCGCACCTAAGGGGAACGGGACACAACCCAGCCACCGGTACGTGCCGAACTGAACGGCATCAACCCATGGTGACCAACAGGGTTAAATTCCGGGGAGGCGGAACAGCATGTCCCAGGACAGGCACGCGTGGACCGAGCCGGGCACGTTCGAGGTGGCGCCCGGCGTGCACCGCATTCCCCTGCCGCTGCCGACCGACGGGCTGCGCGCGGTCAACGTCTACGCCATCGAGACGGTCGACGGACTCGTGCTGGTCGACTCCGGCTGGGCGCTGGACGTGGCGAAGGATCAGCTCGAGGCGGCACTCGCCACGCTGGACCGCGGCTTCGACGACATCCGGCGCTTCCTGGTCACCCACATTCACCGCGACCACTACACGCTCGCCATCACGCTGCGCCGGATGTTCGGCTCGAAGATCGCGCTCGGCCTCGGCGAGCAGCCGTCGCTCGAGCACGTGCTGGCCGGCCGGGTCGACGGCCACGCGGGGGAGATGGTCCGGTGGGGCGCGGAACCGCTCATCAAGGCGTGGATCGAGCAGTTCGGCGCGGGCGACGATCGGGCGGCCAGGAGCCACTACGAACTGCCGGACGAGTGGCTCGACGGCACCACCAAGCTCGACCTGGGGGACCGGACGCTCGTGGCCGTGCCGACGCCGGGTCACACCCAGGGGCACGTGGTGTTCGTGGACGAGCAGGCGGGCGTGCTGTTCGCCGGCGACCACGTGTTGCCGCACATCACGCCGTCCATCGGGTTCCAGCCGGTGCCGGCGCGACTGCCGCTCGGTGACTACCTGGACAGCCTGCGCCTGATGCGCACCTATCCGGACCTGCGGCTGCTACCGGCGCACGGGCCGGTGACCGACAGCGTGCACACGAGGGTCGACGAACTGCTCGCCCATCACGAAGCACGACTTGCCGAGACGCTGGCGGCGGTGCGCGACGGGGCCGGCACCGCGTATGAAGCCGCGCGGCGGCTGGGTTGGACCCGCCGGCACCGCCGGTTCGACGACCTCGACCTGTTCAACCGGACGTTGGCGGCCGGTGAGACCGCCGCGCACCTGGACGTGCTGGTGGTACGCGGCGAACTCACTTCCACCACGACCGACGCCGTGGTCGAGTATCAGCTGGCACAACCTTCGCGCCGGCCAGCGATGCCCTGAATGAGGCATTGACGACGCTGAACGTCTCGAATGAGGCATTCAGGGCAGTGCGCCGGCCGGGACAACGGCGCAGGTCAGTCCGTGGCGCGCTTGTCGTCCAGGTTGTCCAGTCCGAGCATGGCCAGGAGGTTCATGCAGTCCTGGGCATCCGAGGAGTGGAAGGCGACCGTGTGCGCTGCCTTGCGGTTCTGGACCGCGTAGTGGATCTTCTCGCTCGCCCGTACCTCGGCGAAGCGGCCTTGCTCAATCGTGGGGCTGGCGTGTCGTGCCCAGGTCATGCCGCACCTTTCGTCTCGCCTGCCGCGTTCGGGGAGGCAATTGCCACGCGGCAGCCTCGTCGCTGATCGTCTCGCTCGGTAATCACTACCCACCGACACGATCTGCCCGGGAATCATCCCGACAGCGCTCATCCTGACACCCCGCGAATGGCCTACACCACCCGGGAGTGGTTAAGGCCGGGTGGTCCGCTTGCCGGACACCACTGCCCGATAGGGCGTCCAGGCCAGGTCGGAGGGGCTTTAGGGCTCTCAAACAAGCTGTTTTTACCAGTGTTCACAGTGTTTCCTCAGTAACACGGTGGGAATTCGACCGATCACCAGCGGTGTATCTACCCCTCGTTCAACCGAGTAGCGACGGCCGCAGCGATGTCACTCTCCGTGTTCGTATCTCGGGCGGCCAACAGCTCCCTGGCGCGGGTGGCGGCCCGCGCGACGACCGCCGCGAGAGCCCCCGGGTCGATCCCCGGCGCCGCCGGCACGGTCAGCTCCCGCGCCCGGGACTCGGCGGCCGCCGGCCGGCGGGCGACGGCGCGGCGCCGCAGCTCGTCGGTCAGGTCCTGCCGGCCGAGCCCGCGCAGCAGCAGGAGCACGAACGGGTCGGCGTCGAGCAGCCATGACGTCTGGAAGCACAGCGCGGCCGCGTGCCGGCACGGCAGCTCGAAGCCGTCGCAGTCGCACTCGGGCTGCAGGTCGCCGATGCCCGGCAGGAGCGGCACGTCGGCGTCCGCGGCGGCCGTCACCAGGTCGGCCGGCATGTCCTTGTCGAGCAGCGCGGCGAGGTGCCCGGCCTTCGCGGCCACCTCGTCGAGGAACCGGCGCCACTGCGCGCTGGTCAGCCGGTCGACGAACACCACCGTGTGGTGCGGCGAGCCGTCCTCGCCGAACACCTGCGCGGCGATCCGGCCAGGGCTGGCGGTGATAGGCCCGACCAGGCCGGCGTAGGCGAACCGCCGGCCCCGCTTGAGCTGCCCCAGGTCCAGGGAGGTGTCCTCCATGGCCTGCAGCCAGGCGTTGCCCCACCAGGTGCGGGCGAAGCGGCCGGGGCGGCGCTTGGTGGCCGGGAAGGCGGCGAAGCCGATGGCGTCGGTCATGAGTGCCTCCGGAGGGCGACCAGGTCGGCCAGTTCGTTGTCGGTCAGCTCGGTGAGTTCGGTCAGGTCGGCCTCCGGCCGCCCGAGTACGGACTCGGCCAGCTCCTTCTTCGCCTCGAGCATCGCGGCGATCCGGTCCTCGAGGGTGCCTTCGGCGATCAGCCGGTGGACCTGCACCGGCCGGACCTGGCCGATGCGGTGCGCCCGGTCGGTGGCCTGGGCCTCGACCGCCGGATTCCACCATCGGTCGTAGTGCACGACGTGGTCGGCGCGGGTCAGGTTGAGACCCGTGCCGGCGGCCTTGAGCGACAGCAGGAAGATCGGCGTGTCCGCGCCATCGCTGTTCTGGAACCGCGCCACCAGCTCGTCGCGGCGCCGCACGGGCGTGCCGCCGTGCAGCAGCTGGGTCGGCAGCCCCCGGTCGCCCAGGTGGCGTTCGAGCAGCCGGGCCATGGCCACGTACTGGGTGAACACGAGCAATCCGCCGCCCTCGGCGCGGATCGTGTCGACCAGCTCATCGAGCAGCTCCAGCTTGCCGGAGCGGCCGGTGAGCGGCGTGTCCGTCTCGTTGAGATAGTGCGCCGGGTGGTTGCACACCTGCTTGAGCCCGGTGAGCAGCTTGAGCACCAACCCGCGGCGCTGCATGCCGCCCGCCTCCTGGATCTGGGCCATGGTCTCGCGCACCACCGCCTCGTAGAGCCCGGCCTGCTCCGGGGTGAGCGCCACCGGCTGGTCGGTCTCGGTCTTGGGCGGCAGCTCGGGTGCGATGCCGGGGTCGCTCTTCCTTCTGCGCAACAGGAACGGGCGCACCAGGCGGGACAGCGACTCGGCCGTGTCTGTCTCGTCCGCGCCGCCCGCCTCGATGGGCTTGGCCCACCGCGAGCGGAACGTGTCGAGCGTTCCGAGTAGACCGGGCGTGGTCCAGTCGAGGATCGCCCACAGTTCGGCCAGGCTGTTCTCCACGGGGGTGCCGGTGAGCGCCACCCGAGCTGTCGACGGGATCCGGCGCAGTGCGCGGCGCCGTGTCGGAGCGCGGGTTCTTCACGTGCTGGGCCTCGTCGGCCACCAGCAGATCCCAGTGCCGGGTGCCGAGATCGTCGGCGTCCACGCGCATGGTGCCGTAGGTGGTGAGGACGAAGCCTGCCGAAGACCCGCTTGCGGGGTCGAGCATCGATACAGCGTCCGGAATGGACCGGCCGGCGCCGTGGTAGCGGTGCACCGGCACGCCCGGGGCGAACCGGCGGATCTCGCGCTCCCAGTTGCCGAGCAGCGATGCCGGGCACACCACGAGCGTCGGTCCGGCGCCGCGGTGCAGGTGCAGTGCGATCAGCGTGATCGTCTTGCCGAGACCCATGTCGTCGGCCAGGCAGCCGCCGAGGCCCAGCTCGGTCATCCTGGCGAGCCAGCGCAACCCGCGCAGCTGGTAGTCGCGCAGCGTGGCGGCGAGCGCCGCGGGCTGGGCGACCGTCTCGTTGACCCGCAGGCGTTCCCGTAGCCGCTCAAGAGGTTCGCTCGGCGCCACGGGCACCCACGAACCGTCCACTTCGGCCGTTCCGGTGAGCGCCGCCCCGAGCGCGTCGATGGCACTCAACGGTTTCAGGTCGCGGTCGCGGGCCTTGCGGATCAGGTCCGGTTGGACGAGCGTCCACCGGTCCCGCAGTCGCACGACCGGCCGGTGTGCCTCGGCCAGCCGGTCCATCTCGGCGCCGGTGAGCGGCTGGTCGCCGAGCGCCAGCTGCCAGTTGAACTCCAGGAGCCCGTCGCCGCCGAACGACGCCGGCAGCTCGGCCCGGGTGCCGACCGTGGCCACGGCGGACAGTTCCTGGCTCAGTTCCTTCGGCCAGTGCACGCCGATACCGGCCTCGGCGAGCGACGGGTCGCTGAGCAGGTGGCGCACCTCGTCGTCGCCCAGCTCCAGGCGGTCGGGCACCGCCAGGTCGAGCAGCCGGGTGAGTGGCGTCCAGACCTGCGCGGCGTGCCGGATGGCGAGCATGGCCTCGGCGCGGGTGTGCTCGTCGCCGAGCTGGTCGGTGCCGGTCCACAGCGCCGCGGCGTCGGTGACCAGCTGGTCGGTGTGGACCTGGAGGACGGCCGCGAACGTGCCGGTCCCGAAGTCGCCGCCGGTCACCTCGATCCGCAGCGACACGCGGATCCCGCCGGCCGCCTCGGCCCACTCCCGCAGCTCCGGCACCCGGTGCACGGCGAGCCCCACGTAGGGCCCGTCGCCGTCGGGGTCGCGGACCAGGTGGTCGACCGCCGCCTCGACGAACGCCCGCTCGGCCGGTGGCCGTTCCACATCGGACGGTTCGGGGCGCCACACGTCGTGGCCCTCCTCGGTCACGGCCGGGTGGACCGCGCCGCGCGCGACCAGGCGGACCGCGGCCAGCGCGGCCGCGGTCCACCCGGCGAGAGCCGGTTCGTGGGCGTCCAGCAGCCGGATGACCGCGGCACCGACGGGCAGCCGATCGGCGCCGAGCACGAGGTGACCCCCACGCGGGGGATCTGCTGGCACGAAGCGGGGCACTGGCTCTCCTTACCTACTGAGGTTCTGGTAGCGGCGGACCGACAGCGGGAAGAAGATCGCCACCAGGACCACCGGCCAGACGGCCGCCATCAGCACCGAGTGCTGCGCGACCCACGAGTCACCGAGCAGGGTCGGGTTGCCGAACAGTTCCCGCGCCGCCCCGGCCGTCGCCGAGAGCGGGTTCCATTCGGCGATCGTGCCCAGCCAGCCCGGCATGGTGCCCGGCGCCACGAACGTGTTCGCCAGGAACAGGATCGGCCAGACGAGGATCTGGACGGCCATCACCCCTTCCGGGTTCTTGATGACCAGTCCAAGGTAGATCCCCATCCACAGCAACGCGAAACGCAGCAGGAGCAGCAGCCCGACCGCGCCGAGCGCCGCGCCGACGCCGCCGTGCACCCGCCATCCGACCACGAATCCGCACGCGATGATCGCGGCGAGCCCGGCGGCCGAGTTGAGCATGTCGGCCGTAGACCGCCCGACCACCACGGCCGACGGCGACATGGGCATCGACCGGAACCGGTCGGTGACCCCGCGCGCGGCGTCCGTGCTGACCGCGATCATCGTTCCTTCCAGGCCGAACGCCATGGTCATGGCGAACATTCCGGGCAGCAGGTACTCGAGGTAGTCCCCGCCGCCCGGCATCTCGAACGCGCCGCCCAGCAGGAAACCGAACATCAACATCATCATCACGGGGAACATCAGACCGACGATGATCTGTCCCGGCTGGCGGGCCCAGTGCATAAGGTCGCGGCGGGTGACCGTCCACCCGTCACGAACCGCCCAAGCTGTCCCGCCTCCCCGGAATTTTCCCGCGCGGTCGCCGATCGTTGTTCGGGTTCCGGTTCGGCGCGTACTTGTGGCTGGGTTGCGTCCCGTTCCCCTCAGGTCCGGTTGGCGGCCACTCGTCTCAGGTGCAGGGAGTGTCATGGTGTCTCCGTTCCATGGCCCGTCAGGGAGAGGAAGACCTCGTCGAGGGTGGGGCGCCGCAGACCGACGTCCTCCACACCCAGCCCTTCCTCCTTCAACGCCCGTGCGGTCTCGCCGAGCGCGGCCAGCGGATCGGTGACCGTGACGCTGATCCGTCGGCGGTCGCGGTCCACCTCCGGCTCGGTGCCGGCCACCGTCCGGACGACCGCGACCGCACGGTCCAACTCGGCCGCGTCGTGCAGGACCACGTCCAGCCGGTCGCCGCCGAGCTTCGACTTGAGCGCGGTCGGGCTGCCCTCGGCGATCACCCGGCCGTTGTCGATCACGGAGATCTGGTCGGCCAACTGGTCGACCTCGTCGAGGTACTGCGTGGTCAGCAACACCGTGGTGCCCTGTTTCACGAGGCCGCGGACGGCCTCCCACACCTCGGCGCGGCCGCGCGGGTCGAGCCCGGTGGTCGGCTCGTCGAGGAACAGGACGGGCGGTGCGAGGATGAGGCTGGCCGCGAGGTCCAGCCGACGCCGCATGCCGCCGGAGTACTGCTTGGCTGCTTTGTTGCCGGTGTCGGCCAGGCCGAACTGGTCCAGCAACTCGGTGGCGCGTTGTCGGGCGGCGGCCGCGCCCAGGTGGTAGAGCCGGCCGAACAGCTCCAGGTTCTGCCGTCCGGACAGTAGCTCGTCGACCGCCGCGTTCTGGCCGACCAGCCCGATGTTCTCGCGGACCCGGTGCGGTTCGCGGCGTACGTCGAAGCCGGCGACCTCGGCGCGGCCCTCGTCCGGCCGCAGCAGTGTGGTGAGGATTCGTACGGCGGTGGTCTTGCCGGCCCCGTTCGGGCCGAGCAGGCCGCAGACAGTGCCCGCGGCGACCGTCAGGTCGACCCCGTCCAGGGCGACCTTGTCGCCGTACCGCTTGCGCAGCCCCTCGGTGACGATCGTGGGTGTCAAACCCGGTCCTCCAATGTCGTACTTTGTACGGAGAAGCTCCGACAATACCGTACGTCGTACGGAGAGCCTAGGATGTTACCCACCATGGCGAAAAAAGATGAGGACAAGCACAGCGACAAGCACTATGGCGGCCGCGGCGACCCGGCGCGGAGCATGGCGCTGCTGTGGCGCGACGGCGAGGCGCCGCCCAGGGGGCGCGGCCCGAAGCCGGGGCTGACGGTCGACCGGATCGTCGCGGCGGGCATCGAGATCGCGGACGCCGACGGGCTGGTCGCCCTGTCCATGCGCCGCGTGGCCGAGCGGCTCGGCGTGGGCGCCATGTCGCTGTACACCTATGTCCCTGGCAAGGCCGAGTTGGTGGACGTCATGTTCGACACGGTCTGCGGCGAGTTGAGTGGTCCGGCCGACGAGAGCGGCACCTGGCGCGAGCGGCTGGCCCGCATCGCCGAGCACACGTTCGCCGGCTTCCGGCGTCATCCGTGGATGCTGCAGGTGATGGCCATGGCCCGGCCGCCGCTCGGGCCGAACAGCATCGCCAACTACGACCGCGACCTGCGCGCGGTCGACGGCATCGGGCTGACCGACCTGGAGATGGATTCGGTGGTCAGCGCGGTGGCGGTGTTCGTGCAGGGCGCGGCGCGGGCGGCCGTGGAGGCGGCCGGGTCGGAGCAGGTCACCGGGCAGACGGACACGCAGTGGTGGGAGACGTACGCGCCCCTGCTGGAGAAGGTCTTCGACCCGGTCCGGTACCCGACGGCCGCCCGGGTGGGCGCCGCGTACGGCGAGGCCTACCAGTCGGCCTACGACGCCGACCACGGCTTCCACTTCGGTCTGGACCGCATCCTCGACGGCGTGGAGGCACTGGTGAACTCCCGAGCGTCCTGAGTCATCGCAGCCGGTCCGCGATCCTGTCGGCGAGCGGGACCAGTCGCTCGACCGGCGCTGCCGGGTCCACCCTGACCCACACGTTGTACCGGCCGGTGTTGAACAAGAGCGTGTCCCCAGCGAACAGGCAGGTCGCCGCGCCGATCCGGTGCTCGACGACGACCGAGTCCGGCTTCTCGTCGGTGGCCCGGCAGAGGCTGATGAGCGACCGCTCCGCCTGCGGCCGGTCGCGGTAGTACTCGAACGTCACGGTGATCCCGACGCCGGTCCACGACCTGTTCGCCTTGGCGGCCGTCACCCGCTCGCACGACGACTCGACGTGCAGACCGAGGACCACGCCCATCTCGTTGAACGACTGCTCGCCGCGCGAGTAGTCCGCCGAGACGAAGCCGGAGTCCGGCTCGCCCTGGTGATACTCGAACAGGTCCGGCGTGAACACGTCGCAGGCGTGCCGGAGATCCTCGTAGGGCGCGGCATACCCGTAGCGCACCGCACCCCGCGGTCCCGCGTCGAGGTTCGTCGCCACCACCGCGACCAGGCCCTCGGCGATCCGCTCTCTCGACCGGCCGGCGTAGGACTCGGGGAAGTCCGACAGGTACAGCGTGACGAGCGTGTCGGTGGCGTCCGGCCGGAACAGGTAGAACGTCGGATCGTCCTCGGCCACGTGCGGCGAGGTGTCCTGGTACCAGAGCACCCCGCCTGCCGGCGCCGGCTGGATGCCCTTCTCGGCGTAGTCCTCGGTGCGGTCCCTGAGCGACCCGTACGGCCCGGCGTCGCTGAACGGTGCCTGTTCCACGGTGACGCCCACCCACCCGGCGGTGTACCCGGACAGGTCGTCCTCCTCCGTCTCGGTGATCCCGTCCGGCGGCTCGAGGTGATACGAGCAGCGGCTCGTGTCCGTGCCGTCACCGGCGAGCAGCGCGGGATCGGTGGTGTCGCGGGACAGATGGGTACCGCCGCTGCGCTGGTAGCGGTGGAGCCGCAGGCCCGCCGCCGCGATCGCGCTCTCCGGAAGCAGCGCGCAGGCGTTGTACATCGGCACGCCGCCGAGTGTCACGGGCGCGCCGCCCGGGTGCTGGGTGAGCAGGTTCTGCTCGCCGATGACGGGAAGCGGTTCCTCGGTGGGCTGGGGCCTGGGGCGTGGCTTGGCCCTGTTCACGTCCGGCAGGATCGCGACCAGCAGGACGCCGAGCAGGGCGGCGACCGCGGTGCAGACGAGCACTCGGGCGGTGGCGGTCATTCGGGTTCTCCTCGGGCCGGGATGGGCGGTTCGCCGACCGGCGGACTTCGAGCACTGGTTCACGACCCCGGACAAGGCGGAGGCCTTCCCGCGCGGCGCGTCGCCAGGTGGCCCCGAACGGCATTGCCTGGCCGTCCGGGGGCACCTGGCGCTGCCTTCATCGCATGGCGTCAGTCGTGCTCGGCCGGCTCACTTATCCACGCGGCGGTGGTGTCCCTCCACGAGCCGTCGTCCATGGCCTCGAGTGTGTCGCCTGTGACGGTGTGCAGGCGGCGTAGCGCCTCCCGCGCCATTTCGAGGGTGTGGCCGTCCTTGGTCGGGTGACCGATCACCATTCGGACCTCGTTCTCCGAGAGGACCGACGATTCGAATCGGCAGTCGGCGGGAACGTCGAGCCACAGGTGGGCGCGGGGCGTTGCGAAGGTCATCGACAGTCCTTTTCTCTGTTTCGGTTCTTCATGTGCATTCGGTGGCTGGGGAGAGCCGCAGTTCGTCGCACAAGGCCTGTCCTGCGGGTCGGGCGGTGGTGCCGAACGGGACGGCACGGTCGGTGGCGAGCCATCGCCGGCGCTGTCTGCAGAGGTCCTCGTACGCCGCGTGCCCGGTCTTGGTGAGGTACAGCCGGGGTGGGTTCGCGCGCGCCAGCCCCTGATCGAACAGCGCGCGCGCGGGCGCGACGAGGTAGCTCGGCAGCGGTCGGCCGTCGTCGAGGAACAGCCCGTCGGCACGGGTGACCCGGCCCCGTTCCAGCCGGCGCAGCGCCAGCCAGGCGCCGAGTGCGGTCGAGATCGCGGGCTCACTCATCGAGCAGTGCCGTACAGGTCGAGCACGTCGGAAACGTGCCCTCGGGTGCGGTCAGATCCCCGACGAGGAAGGCCCCGCAGATCGCGAAACCCACGCTCACGCCGTCGACCAGGTCGCTCTCGGTCTCGCGGACATGGCCGCGCTCCGGCTCGACCACCGAACGACCCCACTCCACCATCGGACTTTCCTTACTCATGGAGGCCGCGCGGCGGATGAGGGACGGATTCATCCGGTGCGCCCGCGCGGCACGCGACCACGCGGCGGTCCGGGAGCACACCGGGACGGGGACACCGCGTGCGACCGGCACCCGGAAACCAGGAGGCCACGCCGGCCGTAAAGCTGTACATGCACAACGCTAGAGTGTTCAAAAGAACACAACAAACCGTCTAAGATGCCCTGCAAAAGGGCTAATATCAGTGAGGATTCAGTGCATGGCGAGCACAGCCGACACTCCCCGAGTGCGCCAACTCGGCGTCGAACTCCGGGCGCTGCGCACGGCGTCGGGGTTGACCACCTCAAAGCTCGGGATTCAGGTCGGCCGCACCCACGCCCACGTGTCCCGGTGGGAGAACGGCAAACTGCTGCCCACCGAGAAGGACATGGTCGCCATGCTGGCGGTGTTCGGCGTGATCGGAAAAGAACGCGAACGCCTGCTCGCCCTGGCCCGCGACGCCGCCGATCCCAACTGGATCGCCCCGGGTATCGGCCGGGCCATGGCGGTCCTGATGGAATACGAGCGAACAGCGCTCCGCATCGTCAACGTAGAGCCACTTGTCCTCCCGGGTCTCTTGCAGACCTCCGAGTACGCGCGTTCGATCATGCTGACTGCGGGTAAGTCACGAGGCGAGGCCGAGCAGCGCGTGGTGACCCGGATGGGTCGTCGGGAGGTGCTAACTCGTCGGGCTCCGGTGAAGTTCCACGCGTTCATCGGTGAACATGCGCTGAGGTACCCGCCGTGTGCCGGCCCGGTCATGGTCGAGCAGCTACACCAACTTCTCGCGCTGGCCGAAAGGGACAACGTGACGATCAGGACTGTGCCGTTCGGTCACGGCTACTCGCCGATGCTGGAAGGACCGTTCGTCCTGCTCGAGTTCGACCGGACGAAGCCGGTCGTGCAGATGGAGCACTACCGATCGACGGCGACGATCACCGACGCCCGGGATGTCGCCGATTACCAGTCCGCGATCGCTACGCTCGGAGAGATCGCGATGAGCGAGGAAGCCACGTCCGACCTCATCGCCCGACTGGCGGACGGGATGGAGCAGGAGTGATGACGGAACCTCGCTGGCGCAGGTCCAGTTTCTCCGGCAACGAAGGAAACTGTGTGGAGTTGGCGTCGACGTTGGACGCGGTGCGGGACAGCAAGAACCCGCGAGCCGGCTTCCGGTCGCTGGCGTTCGGGAGTTGTTGGAGGCGATCAGGCGGGACCGTCTGACGCGCTGACCGACCGGGCGGCGGGCTGCCGACGTGTGGCCCGCTGCCCCGTTCGGGTGATTCGGGCCGTTCGGGTTCGGGGCTGCCCGGCGGCCGGTACTGTGCATAACTGCGCGATCACGCTGGGGAGGGAAAGCCGTGCCGGAATACGACCCGCAGAAGGGTGCACCGAGAGATCCAGGCCGGGGTTACGAGCCGTACGGCGCCGCCGGTGGTGGCGGCGCGGGCGGCCAGTTCGTGTTCACGGATCTGGCGCACCTGGACGCAATCATCGCCCGATGGCTGTCCGTCCGTGATCGCATTCAACCGAACAGTCAGAACCTCCTGACTGCGGCCGGGAAGGTGTATCCGCCGGCGAAGGATCCGGCGAGTGAGCGTCAGGCGGAGGCGTTGGTGGCGTCGATCCAGGCCGCGTGGGACCACAACGAGTCGGTGTTCGGCTATGCGAAGCGTTATGTGGAGCGGTTGGAGGCGGTGCGGGCGGAGTACGTGGCGACCGAGCAGGCCAATACCTACCAGTTCAGGGCCGTGGATGAGGATGGGGATCGGTGAGCAGGTTCGGATCGGTGTTGGTCGCGACGGCGACCGCTTCCGTGATGATGGCGGTGGCGGTCGGGTGTACGGAGACTGCCGCCGGTAATCCCGGGCCGACCAGCAGTGGTAGGGAGTCTTCGGGGTCGGTGCCGCCGAGTTCAGAGGAGTCGGACCGCAACGGTGCGCCGAGCGTTAGTGATCCGCTGGATGCGGATCGGTTCATCGCTGATCCGTGTGCGGCGCTGACGCAGGAGCAGGTGGCCGGGTTTGGTTTCACCGGGCCAGGGATGCCGCTGACGGAGGGGGCGATCGCCGAGCAGGCCGGGCCCGGCGTGTATTTGGCAGGGCACGGGCGACAAAGAAGTCGGCAGTATCGGGGTGAATTATCTGACTGGTAACGAGAACGGTTTGGCGGACATCTACGGCACCCGGGACCGGTACGAGTACTTCGACGAAACGACCGTGAGCGGTTATCCCGCTGTGGTCAGTGACACGGTCGACAGCCGGGACGTTGGTACATGCGGGATCGCGGTGGGGGTGTCCGATTCGCTGTACTTCTCGGCATTGGTGCAGGGGGATCTGGATGCGGTGGGGGCATGTGAGCGTGTTGAGCAGGTGGCGGCGGCTGTGATCGAGACGATGCAGGAGGGTTGACCGGTGACCGAGTTGACCGGTGAGCAGATCTATCGCAACTTCCAGGACGGTGACGGGACCGACGGTCTGCTGGGCAGTGCTGCGATTCTCAACGAGGTGCGCGGTTACTACGACGAAATCGCCAACGAGGTGTACGCGTTGCGGGCGGAGATGGAGTCGGCCTGGCAGGGCGAGGCGTCCGGGGCCGCGCGGCGGGGTGCGGGGCCCGTCGCCTCCGAGTACAGCGAGGCGTCGATGCACCTGTTCGACGCGCAGGACCTCACAACCCGGCAGACGGGGTCGTTCGAGCGGGGGCGCAATGCGGTTGTTCCCGTGCCGCCGGAGCCGGAAGCCGTCCAGCCCTGGGTTTCCGCCTCACCCGAGGGCGCCACGTACCAAAACCGGCTGGGCCACCACAACGCGGCCGCGCAGCAGAACGTCGACGTGATGACCGGCTACGGCAACGCCAGCGACCACAACACCGTGAACCTGCCCAGCCGCTACGGCGAGCTGATGGACGACCAGGCGGGCTTCTCGATCGGCTCGACCGGCGGTGGGACCGACTCCGGTGGGACGGACCCCGGGGGCGAATCGCCGCGACCGGCCGGGGGACACCGGCGCGAGCGGTGGCCCAGGCAGTAGTGGTCCTGGCAGTGCGCGGACCGGGACCGGTGGGCGGTAGCCAGGGACCGGTGGGCGGCCCCGGAGGGGCGACCCCGCCGCCGGGCACGCCTCCGGCACCCGGTAACGGCACCACCACGCCGGGCGGGTACACGCCCGATGCCGGGCGGTGGCCTCACCCCGATCCCGGGCATCGAACCCGGTCAGCTGCGGCCCGCGCCTTCTGGTGGTGGGTTCGTGACCGGCGTCGGATTCCCCGGAGCGGCGTCGGGGCGGTGGCGCATCCGGTGGCTACGGCGGCGGGTCGCGCGGCGGTGCCGGCGGACCGGTCGCCGGTGGGCCGCTCCGGGGTGGCCCCGCCACGGGCTCCGAACCACACGGCCAGAACGCCCGCCCCGCACCGGCGACCAGCGCTGCTTCCGGCCGTCCAGGAGCACCGGGCATGGGCGGGATGCCGCTCGGCGGCGGTCGCGGCCGTGGGGAAGAGGACACCGAGCGCAAAACCCCCGCCTACCTGGAGGGCGGCGACCCCGAGGACCTCTACGGCAGCGAACTGCTCACCGCCCCGCCCGTCATCGGCGACGAGGACGACGACTGACGTGGTGCTGCCCGCCCCCGCCCACCTTCCGGCTCGGGTCCTGGCCAGGATCACCGCCGACCTCGGCGACCTCCACCACACCCTGGCCCCCACGGCGACCTGGCGCGCCCCAGGCAGTCCGGACCCCCGCGACGCCGAGACGGCCGACACCCTGACCCGGCTCGGCTGGCGGCAGCGGAACGGCTCCCTCGACCGTGAGGTGGCCGCGTCGCTCGCCGTGCTGTGTCGGCCCGACGCCGAGTTCTACGGCTGGCTGACCCATGACGGTGCGACCACCGCGGTCGTCACCGCCTCGGCGGGCCGGGAGGCCGTACTGGCCCTGCGCTCCGACGATTCGGTGTGGCTCAGCACGGTCCCGGCGAAACGGCTGGCCGAGCGGCTCGTCGCCCAGCTCCCCGACCTGCCGTCGGCGGCCGGGCACGCGACAACCGTCGCCCTCGCCGACCTGCACGCGGCCAACCGCAACGGCCAAGTACGAGCCCAGGGCGGCGTCATCGCCCGCCGCGCGGACCCCGACGTCCGCCACGTCCAGTGGCTGATGAGCCTGCCCGTCACGGGCGCCGGCGAACTGTACGCGGCCGTCCGCGACGAAAGCGGCACGCGGCTCACCCACGACGAGCCTGTGGAGTACGTCGACACGGCCGAGGGACGCGTACTGGCCACCAAATCCGACCCGCGCCACCTCCGGGTCGGCCCCGGGAGCCGCGACGACCTCGTCGCCGAGCTGCACCGCCGGTCCCGGCGGCTGGCGGCGGAGTAGCGGGTTACGCGATCGTGGCCGTCCGGACTATTGACCGGAGTGTCCGTTTGTTGCGACTGTCCGCGAATGAACTCGTCGGTCGCCACCACGGTCTTCCTCCCGATCGCCCTCGGGGTGGTGATGCTCGGCCTCGGGCTGTCGCTGACCGTCGCGGACTTCACCCGGGTCGCGCGCTACCCGAAGGCCGCGGCCATCGCGCTCGCTTGCCAGATCCTCGTCCTCCCCGCGCTGTGCCTGGGCCTGGTCCTGCTGTTCGACCTGGCCCCGCCGCTGGCCGTCGGGATGATGCTGCTCGCCGCCTCCCCGGGCGGGACCACGGCGAACCTCTTCAGCCACCTGGCCCGCGGTGACGTCGCGCTCAACATCACCCTCACGGCCATCAACTCGGTCCTCGCGGTGGTGACACTGCCGCTCGTGGTCAACCTCGCCCTCGACGGGTTCATGGACGGCGAGGACGCGATCGGCCTCCAGCCGGCCAAGCTCGTCCAGGTCTTCGCCATCGTGCTGGTGCCCGTGGCCATCGGCATGGTCGTCCGCGGCCGCGCGCCCGAGTTCGCGCAGCGACTGAACAAGCCGGTCAAGATCGCCTCGGCGGTGGTCCTGTTCGCGGTGATCGCGGTCGCCGTCTACCAGGAGCGCGAGAACGTGGTCGGCTACATGCGTGACGTCGGCCTGGTGGCGCTGACCCTGTGCGTGCTGAGCCTCGCGATCGGCTACTACGTGCCGCGCGCGTTCAACGTGCCGCGCGGCCAGGCGGTCGCGTCGTCGTTCGAGATCGGTGTGCACAACAGCACTCTCGCCATCACCATCGCGCTCAGCCCGTCGCTGCTGAACAGCACGGAGATGGCCATCCCCCCGGCCGTCTACGGACTGCTGAGCTTCCTGCCGGCGGGTGTGCTCGCCTACCTGCTGACCCGCCGCAAGGCACCGGCCGAGACCGTTACCTGACCGGTCAAGGCGGGAAAGGTCACAACCCCGTTGCGCGCGGCGCGCCCCCATCGGAAATACTGGCGAGTAACAAGCAGAGCTGACACCCTCGGTCCTCTGTCAGCTACCGGATGCGGAGGAGCACGTGGTCGTTCGACTGGTTCTCGGCCTGCTGATCACCTTCGTGGTGCTCGCCCTCGCCGGACGCCGCGCGAAGTTCCTGTTCGACCTGATCAGGTCCGGGCAGCCGGTCGATCGCTTCGACCACCTGGGGTCGCGGCTGTGGGCGCAGGTCAAGGAGGTCTTCGGTCAGCGCAAGCTGCTGAAGTGGTCGATCCCCGGCGCGGCGCACGCGTTCACGTTCTGGGGTTTCGTCATCCTCGCCTCGGTCTACCTGGAGGCCTACGGCGTCCTGTTCGACCACGACTTCCACATCCCGTTCATCGGCACGTGGTCGGTGCTCGGCTTCGCGCAGGACTTCATCGCCGTGATGGTGCTGGTGTCGCTGGTGGCGTTCGCGCTCATCCGCATGCGCCACGACCCGGAACGCGAGCAGCGCGAGTCCCGCTTCTACGGTTCGCACACCGGCGGCGCGTGGCTGATCCTCTTCATGATCTTCAACGTCATCTGGACGATGTTCCTGTTCCGCGGCGCGGCCTCGGCGCTCGGCTACCTGCCGTACGACTCGGGCGCGTGGGTGTCGCTCGGCGTCGGCGAGCTGTTCGAGGGCATGAACCACACGGCGCTCGAGTGGGTCGAGTCCATCGGCCTGCTGCTGCACATCGGCGTGATGCTCTCGTTCACCATCATCATCCTGCACAGCAAGCACCTGCACGTGTTCATCGCGCCGATCAACGTCTCCACCAAGCGGCTGCCGGACGGCCTCGGCCCGCTGCAGCCCATGGAGTCGAACGGCGAGCCGATCGACTTCGAGGATCCGGGCGACGACGACGTCTTCGGTCGCGGCAAGATCGAGGACTTCACGTGGAAGGGCATGCTCGACTTCGCCACGTGCACCGAGTGCGGGCGCTGCCAGAGCCAGTGTCCCGCGTGGAACACGGGCAAGCCGCTGTCGCCCAAGCTCGTGATCATGGACCTGCGCGACCACCTGTTCGCGAAGGCGCCGTACCTCATCGGCGGCCAGGAGATGCCCGACCACAGCGGCGTCGACGTGCTGGCGCTCGCCGGTGGTGGCGGTCACCACGTGCCCGAGTCCGGCTTCGGCCGAGTGCCGGGCAGCGGCCCCGAGCAGGCGGTCCGCCCGCTGGTGGGCACGGCCGAGGTGGGCGGCGTGATCGACCCCGACGTGCTGTGGTCCTGCACCACCTGCGGCGCGTGCGTCGACCAGTGCCCGGTGGACATCGAGCACGTCGACCACATCGTCGACATGCGCCGCTACCAGGTGATGA
Source organism: uncultured Actinomycetota bacterium (assembly GCA_963826035.1). GTDB lineage: Bacteria > Actinomycetota > Actinomycetes > Mycobacteriales > Pseudonocardiaceae > Actinophytocola. Next base: position 251,490 of record CAWGVZ010000018.1, read on the forward strand.
TCGAGTCGGAGTTCCCGACCGAGCTGGGCACCCTGTTCCGCAACCTGGAGAACAAGGGCAACCCGTGGGGCCAGAACAACTCCGAGCGGATGGACTGGACGAAGGGCCTCGACTTCGAGGTGCCGGTCTACGACGGTGAGCTGGCCACTGACGTCGAGTACCTGTACTGGATCGGCTGCGCCGGCTCGTTCGACGACAACGCCAAGAAGACCACCCGCGCCACGGCCGAGCTGCTGCACATCGCGGGCGTCAAGTACGTGGTGCTCGGCAACGAGGAGTCGTGCACGGGCGACCCTGCCCGCCGCTCCGGCAACGAGTTCCTGTTCCAGATGATGGCGCAGCAGACGGCGGAGATGCTGAACGGCGTCTTCGAAGGGCGCGAGCCGACCAAGCGCAAGATCATCACCACCTGCCCGCACTGCATGAACACGCTCGCCCGCGAGTACCCGCAGCTGGAGGGCATGATCCCGAGCTTCGAGGGCACCAACGGGCACTGGGAGGTCCTGCACCACACGCAGGTGCTGAACCGGCTCGTGCGCGACGGCAGGCTGACCCCGGTGAAGCCGGCCGACGGCGGCGCGCCCGTCACTTACCACGACCCCTGCTACCTCGGCCGGCACAACAAGGTCTACGAGGCGCCGCGGGACCTGGTGGGCGCGACCGGCATGACGCTCACGGAGATGCCCCGCCACGCCGACCGCTCGCTGTGCTGCGGCGCCGGCGGTGCGCGGATGTGGATGGAAGAGAACATCGGCAAGCGCATCAACCTGGAGCGCGTGGACGAGGCGCTGGACACGAACGCGACGGAGGTCGTCACCGGTTGCCCGTTCTGTCGGGTGATGATCACCGACGGCCTGGTCCAGCGGCAGAGTGAGGACAAGGGCACGGACGTCCAGGTCCGCGACGTGTCGCAGATGCTCCTCGAGTCGGTCAAGCGCGGGCAGGGCTAGCGCGTCGGCCGGCGATGCCCTGAATGAGGCATTCAGGGCAAGGCGCCACGGCCGGCGACGGCGGCCCGGTTCCAGCGGGGCTCGTCCGAGACTCCGGGAGGACTCCGCAGACTGGGACGGTGTCCACATCCCGAAAGCCGGTCCAGCTCGACCGGGTGGTGATCAGGTTCGCCGGTGACTCCGGCGACGGTATGCAGCTGACCGGAGATCGGTTCACCTCCGAGGCGGCCGCGTTCGGCAACGACCTGGCGACGCTGCCCAACTTCCCCGCCGAGATCCGCGCGCCGGCGGGCACGCTGCCCGGGGTGTCGTCGTTCCAGCTGCAGTTCGCCGAGTTCGACGTGCTGACGCCCGGGGACCGGCCGGACGTGCTGGTGGCCATGAACCCGGCGGCGCTCATGGCCAACCTCGGCGACGTCCCGGCGGGCGGCACGGTGCTCGTGAACACCGACGAGTTCTCCAAGCGGAACCTCGCGAAGGTCGGTTACGCGGCCAACCCCCTGGACGACGGCTCGCTCGAGCGGTACCAGGTGCTGCCGGTGGCCATGGCCACGCTGGCCAGGGGCGCGCTCGAGGAGACCGGGCTGTCCAAGAAGGACGCCGAGCGGTCGAAGAACATGTTCGCGCTCGGTCTGCTGTGCTGGATGTACAACCGGCCGACCGAGGGCACCGAGCGGTTCCTGCGGCAGAAGTTCGCGCGCAAGCCGGACATCGCCGAGGCGAACGTGCTGGCCTTCCGCGCCGGCTGGAACTACGGCGAGACCACGGAAGCGTTTGCCACCACCTACCAGGTGGCGCCGGCGACCTTCCCGGCCGGCACCTACCGGCAGATCACCGGGAACACCGCCCTGGCATACGGGATCGTGGCGGCCGGGCAGGTCTCCGGACTGCCGGTGCTGCTGGGCAGCTACCCGATCACGCCGGCCTCGGACATCCTCCACGAGCTGAGCCGGCACAAGAACTTCAACGTCACCACCATGCAGGCGGAGGACGAGATCGCCGGCGTCGGCGCGGCCCTGGGTGCGTCCTATGGTGGCGCGCTGGGGGTGACGACCACGTCCGGACCGGGCGTCGCGCTCAAGTCCGAGACCATCGGTCTGGCCGTGATGACGGAGCTGCCGCTGCTGGTGATCGATGTGCAGCGCGGTGGCCCGTCGACCGGGCTGCCGACAAAGACCGAGCAGGCGGACCTGCTGCAGGCCATGTTCGGCCGCAACGGCGAGTCCCCGGTGCCCGTGGTGGCGCCGCGGTCGCCGGGCGACTGCTTCGAGGCGGCGCTCGACGCGGCGCGGATCGCGTTGACCTACCGGACACCCGTGCTGCTGCTGTCCGACGGGGCGATCGCCAACGGTTCGGAGCCGTGGCTGATCCCGGACGTCGAGGCGCTGCCCGACCTGCGGGTGACGTTCGCGTCCGAGCCGAACGCGACCGACGACAGCGGCGAGCACTGGCCGTACGTGCGGGACCCGGAGACGCTGGCGCGGGACTGGGCCATCCCGGGCACGCCCGGGTTGCAGCACCGCATTGGTGGGCTGGAGAAGGCCGACGGCAAGGGCGGCATCTCCTACGACCCCGACAACCATGACCGCATGGTCCGGTTGCGACAGGCCAAAGTAGACGGTGTGACCGTGCCGGACCTGGAGGTCGACGACCCGTCCGGCCGCGCGCGGGTCCTGGTGCTGGGCTGGGGTTCGAGCTACGGCCCGATCGGCGGGGCGTGCCGGCAGGTGCGGAACCGCGGGCTGCGGATCGCGCACGCGCACCTGCGGCACCTGAACCCGTTCCCCGCGAACCTCGAGGCGGTGCTGCGGTCCTACGACCGGGTGATCGTGCCGGAGATGAACCTGGGACAGCTGGCCATGCTGGTGCGGGCCCGGTTCCTGGTCGACGCCGTGTCCCACACGAAGGTCTCGGGTCTGCCGTTCATGGAGGAGGAGCTGGCGGACGTGTTCGCCGAGCACCTCGGGACCACACTCGCGGAGGCGGCATGACCATCGAGCTGACGTTGACGGCCAAGGATTTCAAGTCGGACCAGGAGGTTCGGTGGTGTCCTGGGTGTGGTGACTATGTGGTGTTGAACGCGATGCAGGCGTTTCTTCCGTCGTTGGGGTTGAAGCGGGAGAACATCGTGTTCGTCTCGGGGATCGGGTGTTCGTCCCGGTTCCCGTACTACATGAACACCTACGGGATCCACTCCATCCACGGCCGGGCCCCCGCCATCGCCACCGGACTCGCCGTCACCCGCCCGGACTTGTCGGTGTGGGTGGTCACCGGTGACGGTGACGCGCTCTCGATCGGCGGCAACCACCTGATCCACACGTTGCGGCGGAACGTGAACCTGAAGATCCTGTTGTTCAACAACCGCATCTACGGGCTCACCAAGGGCCAGTACTCGCCCACCTCGGAGACCGGGAAGCTCACCAAGTCCACCCCCATGGGATCACTGGACTACCCGTTCAACCCGCTGTCCCTCGCCATCGGCGCGGAGGCCACCTTCGTGGCGCGGACGTTGGACAACGACCGCACACAACTCACCGAGATCCTCGCCGCCGCAGCCGCCCACCGCGGCTCAGCCCTGGTCGAGATCTACCAAAACTGCCCCATCTTCAACGACGGCGCCTTCGACGTGTTGAAAGAACCCGGCCAGAAAGAACAACGCCTCATCCCCCTCGAACACGGCCAACCCATCCGCTTCGGCGCCGAAGACGCGGAACAGGTCGTCATACGCAACGACACCGGCGGCATGGACATCGTCAAGGCCGCCGACGCCGACACGACACGGATCGTCGTCCACGACGCCACCATCGACGACCCGTCCTACGCCTTCGCCCTGTCCCGCCTATCCACCCAGGACCTCACCCACACCGTCACCGGCATCTACCGCAACATCACCCGACCCACCTACGACGACCAAGCACGCCAACAGGTGGCCACGGCCACCGAGACGAAGGCGCCCGACCTCGCGTCCCTACTTCGGGGCGGGGACACCTGGACCGTGGGCTGACGGCTCGTCCGGCTCGGTGGTCCACTCGCGACAGACGCGTACCACGAGGTTGTGGAACCGCGGCGACATCGTGGTGTGCTTGCCGGCGTCCCGGCATACCATGGCGGGCGAGTAGCTGCGCGGTACCGCGCGATATCCCTGTGGCGACATGGGGGTCGCCCCCTTCCGCATAGTGGCGGTGGACATCCAGCCTGCGACCAGGCGCTCGAGTCTCGGTCGCGCATCACCGGAGGACCGGCGGCGGCCAGCGCCTTTACCACGAGCAAGCCCCACTCGTACCGCTCGTCCAGCGGCGTTCGAGCCGCCCTCAAGCGCCGGTGAGGAAACTCACAAGCAAGCCGCTCGCCTGCCGAAGGGAGCGAGGACATGGCGGAACTGAGGATCAGAACGGCGCGACACACCATCAGGGTCGCCGCGTCGCCCAAGTGGGTCTACCAGTTGCTGGCCGACGTGGACCTGTGGCCGGACCTGTTCGACACGCTGGTCTCGGTGGAGCATCTTGGGCTCGCCGGCACCAGCGAACGCGTCCGCTTCTGGCGCCGGCACGACGGCGAACTGCGGAGCTGGACCTCCGTCCGTGAGCTGACCCCCAAGCGCCTCCAGGTGCGGTTCCGCCGCGAGGACCCGGCCGCGCCGCTGGCGTCGCTCGGCGGGCTGTGGCTGGTGGCGCCCAAGAGAAACGACTCGATCGTCGTGCTCGACCACTATTACCGGGTGCTCGACGACGACCCCGACGCGGCGGCCCTGCTGGCCGACGAGATCACGGAGAACAGCACCGCCACCCTCACGGCGTTGCGACGGGCAGTGGAGTTCGACTGCCTGGCAACACAGTGGGCGTCCACATCGGACACCCAACGAATCTGACACAGCGAAGGGTGTTTCCTCGCCATGACTGTTTCATTACCCAGGCCCGAATCCCATCCGCTGTCGCAGCTGGACGTTCCGGTCGGCTCGGTCGACGTGTTGCCGAGGCTGGCGGCCGGCAGCTGGCCCACCAGGGCGGCGTTACGCACCGGCACCCGGACCCTGACCTTCGCCGAGCTGGACCGCGACATCTCGCGGCTGGCGTTCGGGCTGCGCCAGCTCATCGGCGGCGACGGCCTGACGGTCGCCCTCTCCGCCACGCTCGGCGTCGACTTTCCCAAGGCGTTCTACGCGATCGCCCGCAGCGGCAACGTGTCCGTGCCCGTCAACCCACGCATGCCGGCCGACGCGTTCGCGCAACTGCTGGCCGTCACGAAGGTCCGGGCGGCCATCCTCGACCGCGCGATGTACGAGCGGGTGCGGCCGGTGCTCGCCGCCACCCCGCTGGAGCAGGTGGTGCTGCTCGACGCGCCGGTCGGTGCGTCGCCGGTGACGTGCGCGGAGCTGTCGACCGGCGGCGGACTGCTGGTCGAGCCGCGCGACCGGGACGAGAACGAGCCGGCGGCCGTGGTGTTCGGGCAGGGGCTGAGCCACCACGAGCTGAAGGCGGCGGCCGCGCGGCACGCGCGCACCGACAGCCTCACCGGCCGCTCGATCGTGCTCAACGCGATGGCCGCCTACCACCCGACCCACCTCGATACGGCCGTGTACAGCGGCGCGACGCAGGTGCTGTGGCGCAGCCCGGACCAGTCGGCGGCCGTGCGGGAGGCACATCGCGCCGGCGCGACCCACCTGCTGACCGGCTCCGGCGAGACGGTCGAGTTGTCACCCCGGGAGGCGAAGGCCTCCTAGCTGTGCCGCACCGCCTACCCGCGGCCGCTAATTCAGCCTGTCACCAGGCGCCGTTGCCGGATTCTTCAAAACGGCGCCGTTGCCGGATTCTTCAAAACACTGCGGGCTCGGCCGAACGTGACTAAGGTTGCGGCCAATTGCAGGGCGAGTCGAGAGCTCGGAGGGTCCGTGGGGTTCAAGATCAATGAGGCCGAGTTGGCCGATTTCGGCATCTACATGGGCGCTGAGGGTAGCTTGACGTTGCCCCTGATCGAGAAGCTGGCCTGCGAAGAGGGGCTCTCCGCGGACGGATTCAAGGGCTTACTCAAGCCGCTCGGCGACATCTGCACAGGGCCGGCGGCCACTCAGGTCAGCGAGGCGTTCGACTTGATGCAAAAGGCGTTGTGCAACCTGGGCGACGGCCTCGTCGCCACCGCCAAGCAGTACGGCTACGTCGACGAGGACAACCGGTCGGTGTTCGAGCGTACGGAGAACTGGTGGCGCAAGGACTACAAGCGCTACCTGCCCGAGTCGCACAAGGGTCGGTAGCAGAGCTGTCGTCCGGCACTAACAAGGGGGGTTCTGTTTTTCATGCCTCATCCCGACGAGGAGCAGTACCAGCGGGACCAGGGCGTCGCCGCGTCGAACTATCACGTCACCGATCTCACGATGCCCACCATTGACCGACCACCTGCCGACTTTGAAAACAGGGCAAAGGGTGTGGCCGGGCCGATGCTGGACACCATCGACTGGGTATGGAAAGAGTTCGACATCGCCGGTGGCCAGGGATTCCTGGAAACGATCATTACGCCATTGGCCGGGAACTACAACAGCATCCAGGCCAACGGCACGGCGTGGCACGAGGTGGGAAAGCAGTTCGGTTCCCTGGTGGGGAACATGGGCGCTAATGCTGTGACGCTCGCCAACGAGCATTGGGAGGGTCCTGCGGCCCAGGAGTTCGGTCGGTTCCTCGAGGTGTACTGGAAGGATGGCGCTGCGTGGGCGGGTGAGCAGATCGGCCTGTTCCTGAAGAAGGGTTTCGACAGGGTTGGCCAGTTCTCGAAGGATCTTGCCGAGGAAGCGATCGAGGTCATTGGGAGAATCGTCAACGTGGTCGCCCGTTTGGCAAGCAGGGCGATACCCATTCTGGGTCAGGCGCGTGCCGTTATCGAGTTCATAGGTAAGGCCTTCGGCGTCCTGGACACGGTCATCGATGACATCAACGAACTGATCGAACTGTACAACAAGATCCAAGGTCTTTACGGCCAGATCGAGTCGCTTGTCGAATCCATGAAAGGTTACTTCCAGGCGTTCGCCGAGGTGGTCGACGCGGTCAAGCGGATACCAACAGTGGACAGCCTCGCGGACGCGGCGGCGATCGGCGAGGACATCACGTCGGGAACCCAAGGGATGTCCGAGCAGAAGGCGGAGATCGAGCAGAAAGTCACCGAGGCTGACCAGACACTCGATGAAATCGAGGAGAAGGCCGAGCAAGCCGGCTGATGAGCCCGCGTGCCGATGACGGAGACGAGATGACCTACGACGAACCCGACGAACGCTTCTACTCACCGGCCATGGTGCACGCCGAGCGGGAGTTGGACGCACGAATCGACACGGCCATCCGCACGATACAGGAGACCGAGGCGCGGCTGGCCGAACTCGAGGCCCAGGACAAGCGGGACGAGACCGCTCACCCGACCGACCGGGAGGTCGCGCGGCTGTCGGCCTATATCTCCGAGCACGCGCGCACCCCGGAGTGGCGGCAGGTGCTGGCCAGGATCGAACAAGGCAAACTGGACTGGCGAGACGTGCTGGCCAGCGCCAACACGGATCCCGCCGTGGCGGCGGCGTTTCGGTCGTTGGCGACGTTGCCACAACCGGACGACGAGGCGTTGGCCGAGATCGACAGTCGGCTGGACAGCCAGGCCACGGGCCCAGCAGCGCCGGAGCCCGCTGATGCGTCTGAAGCCACAGGGCGACCGAATCGCGTCCTGCGGTTCGGGTTCGAGGATGACGAGGAGACCGATTCGCTGGTTGGGCGCCCCCAGGCGAGTCGCCGTTCGGCGCCGAGTTCCGTCGATTCCGAGGACTTTTCCGAACAGGATTCATGGCTGCGGTGATCCGAGGAGCTGAGTTGAGGATGTCGGGACACGCCCTGGGTGTGGTGGTCGCGGTCGCGGTTGTGCTGGCCGGGTGCTCGACGGATGACGGCGGTGCGCCTTCGATCGAGAATGGCGGCGAGTCGCTGGCGAACCTGGCTGGGAACAAGATGTGTGAGCTACTGGCGCCCGCGACCATCGAAGAGACATTCGACGTCGCCCTCGCCACACCGTTCAATCCGCTGGCCGCCGGCACCGGCGACGAGGAGCGGGAGTGGACCGCCTCGTGTGTGTACGCCGACGCCGACACCACCAAGGAAACCGGCGAGTTCTTCACGTTGACCGCCGCCATCGGTCCTGCCGAAGGCGCCACCTCGGCGCAGGACGTGCTCGACGAGCACTTCCGCGCCTACGATGGGGGCGAACCGGTTGACTACCAGCGGGTCGACGGCCTGGGCGCGGGGGCCGGGTTCGCTGACCGCAATGCGGATGTCGGTCCCGGCAGAGATCACGTGCTCGCGGTGCTCGACGTGGACGGCGCCCTGTACAAGGTGCAGGTGGACGTGACACCAACCGGTTCCGTGGACCAGTTGACGACGGTCGCGAAAGAGTTGGTCGACGGTCTCGAGTCCGAACTGTGACAATCCGCCGCTCCGCCGGAGAGGGCGGTACTCGCTCTGCCTGGACGTTTGTCGCGTGACCCGCAACCCGTCTGTTATTGAACCGTTGCCAACAGTCTTGTAGCGTCCGAACGTTGGATATGCCCTCCCCGGCGTTGCGGAGCTGTCACATGGACCAGATCGCCTCGACGTTGTGCACGTCGTTCCAGGAGTTCGTCCGGACGTCGCCGAGTGGCGTCATCATCCGTACGCCCGGCGACACCACGACCGTCACCTGGGGGGAGTGGGGCGCCCGGGTGCGCAAGCTCGCCGCCGGGCTCGCCACGCTCGGGGTCGGCCGCGGTGACACGGTCGGCCTGATGCTGTCCAACCGGCCGGAGTACCACCTGGTCGACGCGGCCGCGCTGCATCTGGGTGCCGTGCCGTTCTCGATCTACAACAGCTCGGCGCCCGACCAGATCTCCTACCTGTTCGGCAACGCCGGCAACCGGGTGGTTGTCTGCGACAAGCTGTTCCTGCCGCGGATCCAGGAGGCGGCCAGCTCGGTCGAGCACGTCGTCTGCGCCGACGACGACGGCGCTGGCGATGGTGTCCTGTCGCTGGCCGACCTGGAGTCCCGCGGCGACCCCGACTTCGACTTCGAGGCGGCGTGGCGGGCGGTCGAGCCGTCCGACCTGGCGACGATCATCTACACGTCCGGCACCACCGGCCCGCCGAAGGGCGTGGAACTGACGCACGCCAACGTGATCGCGGAGGCCGACGCGATGCGCTTGCTGTTCGACACGAAGCCGGGCGACCGGGTGATGTCGTACCTGCCGGCCGCACACATCGCCGACCGCGTGACAGGTCAGTACTTCCCGATCCTGTTCGGCATCCAGGTGACCTGCGTGGCGGACCTGACGAAGCTCGCCGAGGCGCTGACCGATGCTCAGCCGCACTCGTTCTTCGCCGTGCCGCGCGTGTGGCAGAAGTTCAAGGCGGCCATCGACGCCGGCCTGGCGGCCGAATCGAGCGGCGCCAAGCGGAAGATCGCCGCGTGGGCCATCGAGACCGGCATCCGCGCGGCCAGGCTCGAGCTGGCCGGCCGCCCGATGCCGCCACTTCTCGCGGCACAGCACCGGATCGCGGACAAGCTGGTGCTGTCCAAGCTGCGGGCGAAGCTGGGCATGGACCGGTGCCGGACGCCGGCCTCCGGTGCGTCGGCCATCTCGGCGGACATCCTGGAGTTCTTCTGGGGCTTGGGAATCCGCATCTACGAGGTGTGGGGCATGTCCGAGACCGGCGGCGCCACCACCGCCAACACGGCGGGCCACACGAAGCTCGGCTCGGTCGGCCGGGTCGTGTTGAACATGGAGGCCAAGCTGGGCGAGGACGGTGAGCTGTTGGTCCGCGGCCCGACCATCATGCGCGGCTACCGCAACGAGTCGGAGAAGACGGCGGAGACCATCGACGCGGATGGCTGGCTGCGGTCCGGGGACATCGCGGAGATCGACGCCGACGGCTACGTGAAGATCGTCGACCGCAAGAAGGAACTGATCATCAACGCGGCCGGCAAGAACATGTCGCCGTCGAACATCGAGAACGCCATCAAGGCGGCCACCTCACTGGTCGGCCAGGTGGTGGCCATCGGCGACGACCGCCCGTACATCGCGGCGATCGCCGTGCTGGACCCGGACGCGGCCGCGGCCTTCGCGGCGAAGCACGGGGTGACGGACGCGTCGCCGGCCGAGCTGATCGAGCACCCGGCCATTCGCGCGGCCGTGCTGGCCGGCGTGAAGGAGGGCAACGAGAAGCTGTCGCGGGTGGAACAGATCAAGCGGGTCCGCCTGCTGCCGACGGCGTGGGACCCGGGCGGCGACGAGTTGACGCCCACCATGAAACTACGCCGCAAACCGATAGCGGAGAAGTACGCCCACGAGATCGACGCCCTGTTCGCCGCCACCCCCGACGACACGGTCCTACAACCCTGACGCCAGCTACTTCTCCAGCCAGGGCAGGTAGTCCGGCAGGTTCTTGTTCGGCGTCTCCGACCACTCGGGGTCCCGGCGTTGCAGGAAGGACAGCACGCCCTCCACCATGTCCGGGCTCGACGCGCTGCCCGCGATCAGCCGAGAATCCAGGCGCTGCACGGGATACGGGGAATCCAGCGGGCTCATCCGGTACAGCATCTGCCGGATCACGGCCACCGGCACCGGCGCGGTCTTCACGATCAGCTCCCGCGCCAACTCGTACGCCTTCGCCAGCACCTCGTCCGGCTCGTGCAGCGAGTGGACCAGCCCGGCCGCGAGGGCCTCGGCCGCGTCGAACACCCGGCCGCTCACCATCCAGTCCATGGCCCGGCCCATGCCGACCAGCCGCGGCAGGAACCACGTCGACGCGCCTTCCGGATACAGCCCGCGCCGGGAGAACACGTAGCCGAAGCGCGTGTCCGTGGCCGCCAGCCGGTAGTCGGCCGGCAGGATGATGGTCGAGCCCGCACCGACCGCCGCGCCGCGCAGCGCCGCGATGACCGGCTTGTTCATCTCGAAGATCCGCATGGAGCACCGGCCGGCCGGCTCGTTCCACGACAGGTCCGCCAGGTCCCCGCCGACGTCCAACTCGCCGGCCGACAGGTCCGCGCCCACGCAGAAGTCCTTGCCCTCGCCCGTCAGGACCACCACCCGGACGGTGTCGTCACGGTCGGCCGTGTCGAACGCCTCGGCCAGCTCGTCGGCCATCCGCGCGGTGTAGCCGTTGCGTGCTTCCGGCCGGTTGAGCGACACCGTGGCGATCCGGTCCTGTACCGCGTAGCTCACGTGTTCCACATGGTCACGCTAGGCGGCCTGTTGGCGGATGGTCAATAGAGCGCGGTGCGCAGCAGGTCGCGGCACGCGGCCCGCAGCTCGGCCGAGCTGAAGTCGCCGGCGCCGATCTGGAGCACCTGATGGAAGATCAGTCCGTCCAAATATGAGACCAACGCGCGGCCGCGCCGCTGCGGCTCGTCCGCGCCGGCCGCCAGCAGGAGCTTCTCGGCCATCAGCCGGAACCCGCCACCCAGCCGTGCCATGGTGGCGCGCAGCTCCGGGCGACGGGTGGTCTCCAGGCTGAGCTCGAAGCGGGCGAGCGTCCGCTCCCGGCCGGTGGTGACCCAGCGTTCCACCAGGGCGGCCAGCAAATCGGTCAGCTCGTCCAACTCGGCGACGCCACCGAGGTGGGGCAACTCGCCGGCATCGCTCACGTCCAGCTCGGCCATCCGGTCGAGCGTCGCGGCCAGCAGCGCCTCCCGCGTGCGGAAGTAGTACGAGGTCGAGCCCTCCGGCAGCGCGGCCGCGCGATCGACCGCGCGATGGGTGAACCCGCGCATGCCGTTCGCCGCGAGTGTGGCGATGGCCGCATCGGTGATTGTCGTACGCCGGTTCACACGGCCACTCTACGGATGTAGAGTCCACTACAGGTGTAGAGGAGGTCTCATGGCTAAGACCGTGGTGGTCGTCGGTGGGGGAATCGGAGGGCTGGCGGCGGCCGCCGGCCTGCACCGGCGCGGCTGGGACGTGCGGGTGCTGGAGCAGGCGGACGAGTTCACCGAGGTCGGCGCGGGGATGTCGCTGTGGCCGAATGCGTTCCGCGCGCTCGAGGTCATCGGTGTCGAGGTCGCCGGCGGGAAGCTCGGCGCGGTCGGTGGACTGCGCGACTGGCGCGGCCGGTGGATCGTCCGCATGGACGACGACCCGACGGCCGCCGCGCAGGCGGCCGGGGCGGTCGTGGCGCACCGGGCCGAGCTGCTGTCTGCCCTGCTGGCGGGGGTGCCGGCCGAGTGCCGGCAGGCGGGGGTCCGCGTCCACGAGGTGCGCCTGGAAGGTGGCCGCGCGGTGGTCGAGCACGACCAGGGGGAAGTGGCGGCCGACCTGGTGGTGGGCGCCGACGGGCTGCGCAGCGTGGTGCGGGCGGCGCGGTGGCCGGACGCGCACCAGCCCCGCTACTCCGGCCGGACCGTGTGGCGAACGGTGCTGCCCCGACCGCCCGGCCTGGACAGCGTCCAGACCTGGGCCGAGACCTGGGGCCCCGGCTCGGTGTTCGGCATGTTCCCCATGCCGGACGACCGCGTGTACTGCTACGGCACGGCCACCGTGCCGGCCGGGGGATCAGCGCCGGACGAGCTGGCGGAGTTCCGCCGCCGCTTCGGTGACTGGTGCGAGCCGATCCCCACGGTGCTCGCCGCCGCCCGCGAGGAGTACGTGCTGCGCAACGACATCTACTACCTGCCGCCGTTGGCCAGCTATGTCTCCGGCCCGGTGGTGCTACTCGGCGACGCGGCCCACGCCATGACACCCAACCTCGGGCAGGGCGGCTGCCAGGCGTTAGAGGACGCGGCCGTCCTGACCCTCACCCTGGACGCGACGCCCGACCTGGCCACCGCACTGCGGCAGTACGACCGGCTGCGGCGCCCACGGACCCAGGCTCTCGGTCGCAAGTCCCGGATGAGTGGCAGCGTGGCGCAGTTGCCGTGGGCGCCGGCCCGCGCTGCCCGGGACATGCTGCTACGGGCCGTGCCGAGGTCGGTGTTCATGAAGTCGCTGACAGCCCCCCTGAACTGGCACCCAACCCCCATCTGACCCGGCGAGTCCCACGTTCAAACCAGGCGAGTCCCCCGTTCACGACACGCGAGTCCCCCGTTCAAGACCGGCGAGTCCCACGTTGGGACCGGGTGAGTCCCACGTTCGCGACTGGCGAGTCTCCCTTTCGTGACACCCGAGTCGGCGGTTCGTGACCGCTCGGGCCTGTCTCGAACCGCCAACTCGGATGTTCTGGGAGGGAGACTCGCCTGGTTTGAACGTGGGACTCGCTGGTTCTGAATGTGGGACTCGCTGGTCGCGAACGTGGGACTCGCCGGGGTCTGGGGGTGGTTACCGGGATCAGACGGGGTGTGTGATCGGGTTGGGGCGTGTGGGAGACCATCTTCGGACCGCAGAGTGAGCCGCCGGACACGGTGGTGCTGGTGACGGCGGGGATCGCCCTGGTGGTGGTGTTCGTGTCGGCGCTGTGGCGGCCGGCGCGCAACGTGATCACCATCGTGCACGAGGCCGGTCACGCGCTCGTCGCGCTGCTCGCCGGGCGGCGGCTGTCCGGCATCCGACTGCACTCCGACACCTCCGGGCTCACGCTCACCCGAGGCAGGCCCCACGGGCCGGGCATGGTCTGCACGGCGCTCGCCGGCTATGTCGCGCCGTCGCTGCTCGGGCTCGCGTTCGCCGCCCTGGTCGGCGCGGACCGGGTCACCGGGCTGCTGATCGCGTGCGCGATGCTGCTGGCCGGCGTGCTGATCATGGTGCGCAACGCCTTCGGGGTGTTCTCCGTGCTGGCCACCGGCGCCGTGCTGGTCGGCGTCTCATGGCTCGCCACCGACGACGTGCAGTCGGCCTTCGCCTACGTCATCACCTGGTTCCTACTGCTCGGCGGCATCCGGCCGGTGTTCGAGCTGCAACGCAAGCGCTGGCGGCGCCGGGCGCGCGACTCCGACGCCGACCAGCTCGCCCGGCTGACCGGCGCGCCCGGGGTGTTCTGGGTGGCCATGTTCCTGATGATCAACCTCGGTTCGCTGGTGCTCGCGGGAAGCTGGTTGCTCGGGTGAGGCAGACTTAGCTCATGTCCGTGCTCGAGACCACCTCCGTCGAAGAAGCCGTCGCCACCTGCGCGAAGGCCGCCAAACTCGCCGCGCCGGCACTCGCGGGCGCGTCCGACGAGGCGGTGGACGCTGCACTAGAGGGGATGGCCACCCGGTTGACCGCTGCCCGCGGGTCGATCCTCGAGGCGAACCGCGCCGACGTGGCCGCCGCCGAGGCAGGCGGGATGAGCGCCGGCCTGCTCGACCGCCTACGGATCACCGACGAGCGGCTCGACGCGATGGCGTCGGCGTTGCGGTTGTTGGCCGACGCCCCGCACCCGGTGCGCGAGGTCGAGATCCGCGCCCTCCCCGAGGGGCTGCGCCTGGTCGAGCGCCGGCGTCCGGTCGGCGTGATCGGGGCCAACTACGAGGCCCGGCCCAACGTGACGGTCGACGTCGCGTCCCAGCTGGTCAAGTCCCGCAACGCCGGTGTCCTGCGCACCGGGTCTGCCGCTTTGCGTTCGGCCACCGCGCTGATCCGCGAGGTCATCGCCCCGGCGCTGTCCGAAGTGGACATCGGCCCGGACGTGATCCAGCTGGTGCCGAGCGCCGACCGCGCGGCGGCCGGCGCTCTGGTGTCGCAACCGGACTCGGTCCCGCTGGTGATCCTCCGCGGTAGCGGCGAGAGCACCCGCGAACTGGGGAAGCTGGCCGCGCAGTACGGCGTGCGCACGCTCGCCCACGCCGACGGTGGCGGCGTGCTGTACCTGGACGCGGCGGCCGACCTGGAGCTGGGCCTCGACCTGATCCGCGGGAGCCTCGACCGGCTGGGGGTGTGCAACCGGCTGAACCTGCTGCTGATCCACGCCGGCCTGTACGAGCGCGTGCTCCCGATGGTCCAGGAGACTCTGGCCGACCTGGGTATCACTCCGTCGCTACCGCCCCACGACCACGCGATCGGCTACGAGTGGGCCCTGGACTCGGACAGCGAGGCCAGGGTGACGGTCCTCCCTGTGACCGACGCCCTCGACGCCGCCCGGGTGTCCAATGAGGAGACCTCGGGCCTGGCGGCGTGCATCGTGACGGCCGACAAGGCGACGGCCGACGAGTTCATGACCGCGTACACGGGCACGGGCGTGTTCTGGAACGCCTCGACCCGCCTGCTCGACGGCTTCAAACTGCTGGGCGTCCCGGAGACCGGCATCAACATCGACAAGGTCCCCGGCCCCCGCGGCCCGGTCACGTACCCGGACCTGTGCCTACGCCAGTACGCAGTACTCCCCGCCTGACCGGACCGGTCATCATGCGCGACCGCATGATGACCACTGCGGTCGGCCATGATGACCACTGCCGTCGGGCATGATGACCAGTCAGGGGCGGGGTGGGGCTAGGGATTCGCGGTGGACGACGGTCGCCGCCACCTCTTCCACCCTCGGGTGCGGGTGTTGGGGCTCCAGGGCCAGGCTGATCGCCCGCGAGCCGATCTCCACCAGCGGTAGGCGTACGGTCGTCAGGGGCGGAGTCACGTCCCGGGCGATGGGCATGTCGTCGAAGCCCACCACCGACACGTCTCCCGGCACCGACAGGCCCCGATCGCGCAGGGCGGACAGAGCGCCGATCGCCATCTGGTCGTTCAGGGCGAAGATCGCCGTCAGACGGGGGTCCGCGTCCAGGAGGGCGATGGTGGCCGCGGCGCCGCCGTCCCGGTCGAACTCCGCGTACTCGATCCGCTTGGCCGGCAGCGTGCGGTGGTGCTCGCGCGCCGCGCGGCGCAGGCCCGCCAGGCGGTCGGTCGTGGTGGTCAGCTGCTTCGGCGCGGCCACCACGCCCACGTGCCGGTGCCCCAGCGAGAACACCGCGTCGCCGATCAGGTAGGCGCCCTGCTCGTTCGCCGGCATGACCGCGTCGCCCGCCAGCTTGTGCCGGCCCACCACCGACACCCGCCCGCCGGTCGCCATGTACGCCGACAGCTTCGCGTTCAGCGACTTGGTGAACGCCGGGTCGTGGTACCCCGAGCCGGCCAGGATGATCGCCTCGACCTGGTGCGCGCGCAGCAGTTCCACGTACTCCAGCTCACGGTCCGGGTCGCGGTAGGAGTTGCAGATGATCACCAGCCGGCCGTGCTCGGCCGCCACCCGCTGCAGCCCTCGGGTGATCTCCGCGAAGTACGGATCGGACACATCGTGCACGATCACGCCGACCGTGGTCCGGTGCGACCGCGCGAGCAGCTGTGCGTGCGCGTTCGGCACGTACTGCAGCTCCTGCACGGCACGCAGCACCCGTTCGCGCAGCTCCTCGGAGACAATCTTCGGACTGCCATTCACGATCCGTGACACGGTCGCGGCGGAAACCCCGGCGCGCCGCGCGACATCGGCAAGTGTCGCCATACGCACCTCCATCCGTTGACGGGCCCGGCCCGCACCGCCTAGCGTCAGGCTACAAGGAAAGCCCTTTCCTCGCGCCTGGAGGCAGACCAGCGTGTACCCGAAAGTGTCCAATGCGATCACCCGCGATCACAAGAACCGTCACGGCGAGTCGCCGCGATGAATGACATCCTGCCAGGCGGCGTAGGCGTCTCCCGACTGTGCGTATACGACACCGTTACCCCGGACGGGCTACCCGGCGGCTCCCCGCACCTCCATCTCGCCTGCAGTGAGGCCTACGTGGTGGTCGGCGGCCGGGGCGCCGTGCAGACCCTCTCGAAAACCGGCTTCGCCGAGAACGAGCTGACCACCGGCACCGTCCTCTGGTTCACCCCCGGCACCGTGCACCGGCTGATCAACCACGGTGACCTGGAGATCGTGGTGGTCATGAGCAACAGCGGCCTGCCCGAGGCGGGCGACGCGGTGTTCACCTTCCCGCCCGAGATCCTGGCCGACCCCGACCGGTACGCGGCCGCCGCCGCCCTGCCGGACGGCGGCGCGCCCGGCACCGACGTGACCACCGCGTACCGCCGCCGCGACCTGGCAGTCGAGGGCTTCGCCACGTTGAAACAGGGCGGCCCGGCCGCGTTCGCCGAGTTCCACGAAGCCGCCATGCGCCTCAAGCAGCCGCTGCTCGACAGCTGGCGCGAACGCTGGCAGCAGGGGGCGCGGAAAGCGGCCGAGGCCACCGGCGCACAGCTCGACGCACTACAGCGCGGCGACGCGAGCCACCTGAGTGAAGCGGCGGTCAGCGCACTTCAGCAGCCCTCCGAAGTAGGCCGGCTCGGGATGTGCGGGCTCCTGAACACCTACCACGCACGGTAACCACAGGAAAGCCCTTGCCTATAGCAGGTTCGGGCAAATAGGCTGCTGGGAAAGCGCTTGCCTGGCAAAGTGGCCCCCGGCAGGAGGACATCGTGCGCAAGAGATCTCACGTCGTCGCGGCGTGCGTGGCGCTGGTCTTAGGCATTCTGACCACGCCGAACGCATCCGCCCAACCCCGCTTCACCGTGCTCGTCTTCTCCAAGGTCAACGGTTACGTCCACGACTCGATCCCCGCGGGAAAGCAGGCCATCACCGAACTGGGTGCCGAACACGGCTTCGGCGTCACGGTCTCCGACGACGCCGCCGTGTTCACCGACGCGGGCCTCGCCGAGTTCGACGCGGTGGTCTTCAACAACACGAACAGCCGCGACGGCGTCATCCTCAACGCCGACCAGCGCGCCGCGTTCGAGCGCTACATCCGGGCGGGCGGCGGCTTCACGGGCGTCCACTCGGCGAGCGGCTCCGAATACGACTGGCCCTGGTACGGCGACCTCATGGGCGCCTTCTTCAAGTCCCACCCGGCGATCCAGCCGGTGGGCATCCAGGTCGACGACCAGGCGCACCCCTCGACCAAGGACCTGCCCCAGGTCTGGCAGCGCACGGAGGAGCCCTACGACTTCGTGGCCAACCCGCGCGGCAACGTGCACGTGCTGGCCAGCCTCGACACCCGCAGCTACACCGGCCACACGATGGGCGCCGACCACCCGATCTCCTGGTGCCAGGACTTCGACGGCGGCCGCTCCTGGTACACCGGCCTCGGCCACCACGCGACGGCCTACGCAGAGCCGCTGTTCCGCAGCCACCTGCTCGGCGGCATCGAGTGGGCGGCCGGCGCGGCGGCCGGCGACTGCGGCCCCACGGAGAACGACCGGTGGCAGAAGGAGGTCCTCGAAGCCGACACCGACGACCCGCTGGTCATGGAGATCGACGACCGGGGCCGGGTGTTCTTCATCCAGCGCGGCGGCGCGCTGAAGGTGTACGACCCGCAGGTCGGCTACAGCCACGAGGCCGGCCAGTTCGACACGGTCATGACGCTGTCCACCGGCATGCACGGCATGGTCCTCGACCCCAACTTCGAGCAGAACGGCTTCATCTACGCCTTCTACTCGGCACGCGAGACGCCGGTGAGCCGCGTGACCAGGGTGCGGTTCGACGAGGCGACGAACACGATCGACCCGGCCAGCGAGACGGTCCTGTTCGAGTTCTTCTCGCAGCGGGAGATCAACGGCCACGAGGGCGGCGGCATGGCGTTCGACAGCGCCGGCAACCTCTACATCGCCACGGGCGACAACGCCGAGCCCTGCTGCAACGGCTACGCCCCGATCGACGAGCGACCCGGCCGGATCATCCAGGACGCGCAGGCCACCTCGGCCAACACGAACGACATGCGCGGCAAGATCCTGCGGATCCACCCGGAGGACGATGGCACCTACACGATCCCCGAGGGCAACCTGTTCGCGCCGGGCACCGAGAAGGCCCTCCCGGAGATCTACGCCATGGGCCTGCGCAACCCGTACCGCATCCACATCGACCCGGAGACCGACTGGCTCTACTGGGGCGAGGTCGGCCCGGACGCGCAGGCGGACAACCCGCTGCGCGGCCCCAAGGGCCACGACGAGTTCAACCTGGCGAAGAAGGCCGGCAACTTCGGCTGGCCGCTCTGCATCAGCTCGAACAAGCCCTATGTGGAGCACGACTTCGCCACCGGAACGTCCGGCGCTCCCTACGACTGCGCCGCCCCGGTGAACAACTCGCCCAACAACACCGGGTTGACACAGTTGCCGCCCGTCCAGCCGGCGTGGATCTCCTACCCGTACGACGCGTCGCCCGAGTGGCCCGAACTCGGCACCGGCGGGCGGCTGGCGATCGGCGGCCCCAACTACCACTACGACGCCGACCTCGACTCCGAGACGAAGCTGCCGGAGTACTACGACGACACGACGTTCATCGCCGAGTGGACCCGCAACGCGATCTTCGAGGTGAAGTCCGGTGACGACGGCGCGGCCGTGTCCCTCAACCGGTTCCTGCCGCAACTGCCGCTGCTGCGGCCGATGGACATGGAGATCGGCCCGGACGGCGCGCTCTACGTCATCGAGTGGGGCAGCAACTACGGCGGCTCCGGCCGCGGCGATCCCAACTGGGACTCGTCCATCTCCCGGCTGAACTACCTGCGCCCCGGTGAGCGCGCACCCGACGCGATCGCCTCGGCCACACCCACGTCCGGGCAGGCACCCCTGGAAATCCAGTTCACGGGCGACCGCTCGGCCGACCCCGACGAGGGCCAGGAACTCAGCTACGCCTGGGACTTCGACGGCGACGGCACCACCGACTCCACCGACGCCAACCCGAGCCACACCTACTCGGAGAACGGCGACTTCGAGACGACCCTGACGGTCGAGGACCCGACGGGCCGCTCGGCGACCACGGAGATCGCGATCACCGTGGGGAACACGGCTCCGAACGTCGCGCTCACCAAGCCGTTGGACGGCCGGATCTTCGACTGGGGCACGCCGATCGACTACGCGGCAACGGTGACCGACCCGGAGGACGGCACGGTCGACTGCGCGCAGGTCACCACCACCGGCGGGCTCGGCCACAACCGGCAGGTCCACGAGGTCGAGGAGCTTCCGGGCTGCACCGGACGGATCACGCCGGCCGTCGACGACACCCACACGCAGGCCGACGACCTGACCTACGTCATCGAGTCGAGCTACACCGACGAGGGTGGGTTGTCCGACAGCGCGTCGGCCACGCTGCAGCCGCGGCGCAAGGATGCCGAGCACCACGACGGCACGGTGGGCACCCGCACCGTGCGCAACGCCAGCGGGCCGAGCCTCGGGCTGGTCACCGGGATCTCCCACAATGACTGGCTGAGCGTGAAACCCGTGAACCTGGCCGGCGTGCCGACCCTGAGTTTCCGGGTGGCGAGCCTGGCAGGAGGCGGCACGCTGGAGATCCACCAGGACGCACCGGACGGGCCGCTGCTCGGCAGTGTGGCCGTGCCGGTGACCGGTGGCGGGCAGACGTGGACCGAGGTCACGGCTGCGGTCACCGACCCGGGCGGGGCGCACGAGCTGTTCCTCGTGGCGAAGAACCCGGCGGCCACCGGCGACCTGTTCAACCTGGACTGGCTGGAGTTCGGCTCGCCCGTCTCCATCGCCAACCTGACGGTGCCGGCGCCGATCAACGCGGGCGACCGCGCGCACGCCACGGTCGACGTGATCAACAAGTCGGCCCGGACCGTGCGGGCCACGGTCGGGCTGACCGTGCCGGCCGGGTGGACCATGCGGACGGTGGACGTGGTGGTCGACCCCGGTCGCACCACGGCCGTGCGGATTCCGTTCACCTCGCCGGAACCGGGGGCGGTGACCGGGCCGCTGATCGAGGGCCGGGTCTCGGCGTACGCCACCACCAGGCAGGGTGCGCGGATCTCGGGAACCCCGGGCGCGACCACGTACCTGATGCCGTCGACGCAGCGGACGGTGTTCGCGCTCGACGCGGGTTCGCCGACCAGCCCGCTGCAGCCGCGCTACCAGCGGCTCGACCCGACCGTGCAGTACTCCGAGACGACCGGGTTCGGCTGGGTGAACACCACGGGGCTCGAGTTCCGGGACCGCGGGGCGCCGGACGGGTTGCTCGGCGACATGGTCACCTCGCAGGGGCCGGCCACACTGCGCTTGCGGATTCCCGCGGGATCCCACACTGTCTCGGTGTTGCGTGGTGACGCGCAGTTCGCCGCGCAGCCATTGGTGGTCACCGTCGACGGCCAGCGGGTCGTCAACGGCGGCGTACAGCTCGCCACGAACAGGTGGGGCTGGGATCAGTTCACTGTGGACGGTGGTGTGAGTGGTCGCACGGTTGATGTCACGTTCAGCATCGACATCGCCCAGTACTGGCGAGTCAACGCGATCATGGTGGAAAAGGTGGCGACGTAGGTGTCAAGCATGATGACGACGGACCCGCGGGCCGAGCCGGAGGACTCCGGCCCGACGCCCGGCGCGCGGCCCCGGACTGGACGTCGGCGGTCGGCTGCTGAAGTTGCTCGACGCGGCGTGGCGGCCGGCGATCCTGTTGGCGAATCCTGTTCTTCGGCTGGTGGCTGGTCGCCGCCAACGAATGGGTAGCTAACTATCTGGTGCCCTCGCCGGGCCAGGTCTGGGACTAGACGATCGAAAACTGGTCGTCGCTGATGTACCACTCGTACGTCACGTTGTACGAGACGGTGGTCGGGTTCCTGATCGCGAGCGTGCTCGGCCTGGTGACGGCCGTGATGATCGCGTACTCGCGGACGTTGGAGAAGGCGCTCTACCCGATCGTCCTGTTCGCACAGGTGATTCCGAAGATCGCGATCGCCCCGCTGGTCGTGGTGTGGTTTGGCAACGACCTCGCCCCGAAGATCATCCTGGCGGTGCTGATCGCGTTCTTCCCGGTGGTCGTCTCCGGCGTGGCCGGGTTGCGCTCCACCGACCCGGAACTGTTGGAACTGTCTGCCACCATGGGCGCCAACCGGTGGCAGACGTTCCGCAAGATTCGATTCCCGAACGCCTTGCCACACCTCATGGCCGGGGAGAAGGTGGCGGTGACGCTGGCCGTGGTGGGCGCGGTGGTCGGCGAGTTCGTCGGCAGCCAAGCGAAGGTCTCGGCTACCAGTTGATGGTCGCCAACGGCAATCTCAACTCGCCGCAGTTGTTCGCCGCGCTGATTCTCATGTCGCTCATCGGCATCATGCTGTTCATGATCATCGAGGTGCTGGAGGCGCTGCTGATCCCGTGGCACGCCAGCCGACGCTCGGCCACCCCACTGACGACCTCCTGAAAGGCTTACCAATGACTGCTAAGCGGGTTCTCATCGGTTTCGCGGCCGCCACGCTCGCGCTCGCCGCGTGTGCGCCGAACAGGGACGACAACAACAACGCAGGCGACGCACCGGCCGACGCCGAGCAGGTCACGCTCACCCTCAACTGGGTGCCCTACGGCGAGCACGCGCCGTTCTATTACGGGCTGGAGAAGGGCTTCTACGCCGACGAGGGCATCGACCTGACGATCGAGCCGGGCAACGGTTCCGGCACCACCATCCAGGCTGTCGCGCAGGGACAGACGGACTTCGGCTGGGCGGACACGCCGCCGCTGCTCAAGGGGATCAGCTCGGGCATGCCCGTGAAGAGCGTCGGAGTGTTCCTGCAGAAGGGCCCGGCGTCGATCGAGTTCCTGTCCGACCAGAACATCTCGACGCCCCAGGACCTGAAGGGCAAGACCGTCGGCGGCACGCCGGGTGACGCGATGTACGCGACGTTCCCCGCGTGGCTCGCGGCCAACGGCATGGCGCCAACCGACGTCCAGGTGGTGAACATGGACCCGGCCAACAAGATCGCGCAGCTGGCCGAGGGTCAGGTCGACGCGATCATGGGCTTCTTCCACGACCAGGGCCCGACCATCGAGGCGCGCACCGGCAAGGAGGTCGACTATCTCCTCTTCGCCGACTCCGGCCTGAACATGCTGGGCACGGGCATCGTGGCGAACAACGAGACGCTGTCCGGGAACCCGGAGCTGGTGGCGAAGTTCGTGCGGGCCACACAGAAGTCGTGGGCCGAGGCGGTCAAGGACATCCCGGGCGCGGCCAAGGCCATGATGGACCTGGCGGAGAACGAGCCGCCGGAGGAGGTTCTCGTCCAGCAGCTCGAGCTGGCGGAGCCGCTGCTGCAGCTGGACACGGCCGGTCAGCCCGGCGCGAACACCGAGGAGCAGTGGCAGGGCACGATCGACCTGATGTCCCAGTACGCGGCCCTCGAGGACGCGGGCGACCCGGCGGCCTACTGGGACGGCGCCCTCGCGAACGGCGACTCATGACCCCCACCACCCCGCATGTCCCCCGCCAATGCCTGGAAGGCGTCGTTCCTGACGCTCAACGTCTGGAAGGCGTCGTTCCAGGCATGCCCCACGCCGTGGCGGGGGCGGGCCTGTCATGACGGAGACACTCACCGGCACGGCTGTCGACGTCCAGAACCTGAGTGTTCGGTTCCAGTCCAAGCGGTCGACCACCCTGGCCCTCGACGACGTCACCATGAGCGTGGAGGCCGGCGAGTTCATCTCGATTGTCGGCCCCTCCGGGTGCGGGAAGTCCACGCTGCTCAAGGTGGTCGCCGGACTGGTGAAGCCGTCCTCGGGCGCGGTCAGCCTGTTCGGCGCGGCGGTCACCAAGCCGCAGCAGAACATCGGCTTCGCGTTCCAGCGGGCCGCGCTGCTCGAATGGCGTGGGGTGCGCAAGAACATCCTGCTGCAGGCCGAGATGCGCGGCATGGACCGGGCGGAGGCCGGGCGGCGGGCCGACGCGCTGATCGAGCTGACCGGGCTGAAGGGATTCGAGCGGTCGCTGCCGCACGAGCTGTCCGGCGGCATGCAGCAGCGGGTGGCGTTGTGCCGCGCGCTGCTGCACGAACCGCCGGTGTTGTTGATGGACGAACCGTTCGGGGCGCTCGACGCGCTCACTCGTGAACAGCTCAACGCCGAGCTGAACCGGATCTGGCAGGAGACCGGTACCACCATCCTCCTGGTGACCCACTCGATCGCCGAGGCGGTCTTCCTGGGCACCCGGGTGGAGGTGATGAGCCCGCGTCCGGGCCGGCTGATGCGCACCCTCGAGGTGGATCTGCCCCGGTCGCGGGACTACGCGCAGGTGATGACCCACCCGAACTTCGGGTCGCTCACCCGCGAGATCCGCCAGTTGCTGGGCTCTCACGAGAGCCACTGATTCCTGTAGGGGAGAACCACACATGGACCGACGGCCGATCGGGATCGTGCTCAACGGCGTCACCGGGCGCATGGGCTACCGCCAGCACCTCGTGCGGTCGCTGCTGGCCATTCGGGAGGACGGCGGCCTGCCGCTGCGCGACGGCACCGTGCTCTGGCCGGAGCCGGTGCTCGTCGGCCGCAACGAGCGCAAGCTCGCCGACATCGCCGGGCGGCACGGGCTGACCGACTGGACCACCGACCTGCACGAGGCGCTGGCCCGGGACGACGTGGAGATCTACTTCGACGCGCTCACCACACAACGGCGCGAGAAGGCGATCGCCACGGCCATCGAGGCCGGCAAGCACATCTACACGGAGAAGCCGCTGGCCATGGACCTCGACGGGGCGCTGGAGCTGTCCCGGCAGGCCACGGCGGCCGGTGTCCGCAACGGGGTCGTGGCGGACAAGATCTTCCTGCCGGGTCTGCGCAAGCTGAAGCGGCTGGTGGACGGCGGTTTCTTCGGCCAGGTGCTGTCGGTCCGGTGCGAGTTCGGGTACTGGGTCTTCGAGGGTGACTGGCAGCGCGCGCAGCGGCCGTCGTGGAACTACCGCAAGGAGGACGGCGGCGGCGTGGTGCTGGACATGTTCCCGCACTGGCACTACGTACTCGAGCACCTGTTCGGCCCGGTGCGCTCGGTGCAGGCCACGATCGCCACGCACATCCCGCAGCGGTGGGACGAGAACGGCGAGCAGTACGCGGCCACGGCCGACGACGCGGCGTACGCGATCTTCGAGCTGGACAACGGGCTGATCGCCCAGTTCAACTCGTCGTGGTGCGTGCGAGTGGCTCGCGACGAGCTGGTCGAGTTCCAGGTGGACGGTACCCACGGGAGCGCGGTGGCCGGGCTGCGGAACTGCCGGGCCCAGTCCCGTGCGGCCACGCCGATGCCCGTGTGGGACCCGGACCTGCCGCCGAACGTGAACGCGCGCGGCGACTGGTCGGACGTGCCGGACAACGACAAGTTCGACAACGGGTTCCGCGTCCAGTGGGAGCAGTTCCTGCGGCACGTGGTCGAGGGTGCGGAGTTCCCGTGGGACTTCGCGGCGGCGGCGCGCGGCGTTCAGCTGGCGGAGCTGGGCATCCAGGCCGCCACCGAAGGCCGGCGAATCCAGATTCCGGAGTTGGGCCGATGAGTACAGAAATTCTGCTGCCCGGTGGGCAGTTGCACCGGCTGCGTGGCGGGGCCTCTTTCGAGGCGTTCACCGACCCGCCACGCAGCCGGATCGCCTACGCGGCAGCGCATGTGGTGGCCGATCCGACGGCCGAGAACGTCCCCGGCGCGCCCGCCGTGGTGGACTGGGACGCGACGCTGGCGTTCCGCCACCATCTGTGGCGCCTCGGGCTCGGGGTGGCCGAGGCCATGGACACCGCGCAGCGCGGCATGGGTCTCGACTACCCGGCCGTGCGTGAGTTGATCAGGCGCAGTGCGGCCGAAGCGGGTGGCCGGATCGTGGCTGGGGTGGCGACCGACCAGTTGCCACCGGGACCGGCGACACTCGCCCAGATCCGCGACGCCTACGCCGAGCAGCTGGCCGACGTCCTGGACGCGGGTGCCGTGCCCGTGCTGATGTGCAGCCGGCACCTGGCGGCCGCGGCGACCAGTCCCGAGGACTACCTGTCGGTGTACTCCTCGCTGCTGTCCGATGTGGACTCCCCGGTCCTGCTGCACTGGCTGGGCGAGATGTTCGATCCGGCGCTGGCCGGCTACTGGGGTTCGCCGGACCCGGCGGCGGCCGCCGAGACCGTGCTGACTCTGCTGAAGGACCACTCGTCCACAGTGGACGGTATCAAGATGTCGCTGCTGGACGCCGACTTCGAGGTGTCGGTCCGGCGCCGCCTGCCGGCGGGCGTGCGGATGTACACGGGCGACGACTTCAACTACCCGGCCCTCATCGAGGGCGACGCGGAAGGCCACTCGGACGCGCTGCTCGGCGTGTTCGCGGCCATCGCCCCCGCCGTCGGCCCGGCCCTGCGGGCACTGGACAACGGTGACACGGCGGGCTTCCGGGCGCTCCTCGACCCGACCGTCCCGCTGGCCAGGCACCTGTTCGCCGCGCCGACCCAGTTCTACAAGACGGGGATCGTGTTCCTGGCGTGGCTTTCCGGTCACCAGGACCACTTCACGATGGTCGGCGGCCTGCAGTCCGGTCGCTCGCCCGCGCATCTGGCGAAGCTGCTGGTCCTGGCCGACGAGGCGGGCCTGCTCCCGGACGCCGACCTGGCGGCCGCGCGGGCGCGGGCGTTCTTCGCCACCGCGGGGGTCGGGCAGTGAACCGGTTCTCGTTCAACCAGGCGACCGCCAAGTACTGGCCGCTGGTCGACGTCGTGGCGGGCTGTGCCGAAGCCGGCGTCACGAACGTCGGCCTGTGGCGCGAACCCGTTGCCGAGTACGGGTTGGCGCGCTCGGCGGCACTGGTCCGCGACGCCGGCCTGTCCGTCACCTCGTTGTGCCGGGGCGGTTTCTTCGGCGCGGACGACTGGCACGACGACAACCGCCGCGCCCTCGACGAGGCGGCCGAACTCGGGGCGCCCGCGCTGGTGCTGGTGTGCGGCGGCCTGTTCGGCCGTCCGCTGGCGCAGGCGCGGGACCGGGTGGCCCGCGGCCTCGAGGCGCTGGCCCCGCACGCGCTCGACGTCGGGGTGACGCTCGCCGTCGAGCCGATGCACCCCATGTTCTGTGCGGACCGCAGCGTGGTCGCGTCCCTGCACGGGGCGCTGGAGCTGTGCGCGCCGTTCCCGGCGGCCGCCGTCGGCGTGGCGCTGGACACCTATCACGTGTGGTGGGACGAGCGGGTGTTCGAGCTGATCGCCGGCGCGGGTGACCGGATCGCGTGCTTCCAGCTGGCCGACTGGGTGGTGCCGCTGCCGGCGGACGTGCTGGTCGGGCGGGGCCTGCCGGGCACCGGGCACGTGGAGTTCGCCCGGTTCCTGCGTGCGGTCGACGCCGCCGGCTACACCGGCCCCATCGAGGTCGAGGTGTTCAACGCCGAGTTGTGGGCCCGTCCGGGCGAAGAGATCCTGCGCGACACGATCGGGGCGTATCTGGCCGTCACGGCCTCCTGACCAGGCATTCCGGCCGTACGCTGTTGCCTCGAGCCGGTTGGCAAGTACTCTGGGGTATCGACAGGAGGTGATCTGCTGTGGCAGCACCCGCGCACGTTCCGCCGTTCGATCCGTTGATCGATTTCAACGGGCTGTGGACTCCCGAGCTGGCGGAGCGATACCTGCCGATCGATGGTGCCCCTCCGGCTCGCTACGAGGCCGTCGAGGGAAAGTTGATCATGAGCCCACGCGAGGGGAGCGCCAACAGCTGGGCGACGCTGGAACTCGGCTCTCTGTTGCGGACGCCGGTGCGTGCCGCCGGGCATGCCATGTACTCCGCGCTGAACGTGCAGCTCAGTTCGAACACCTGGATCGAGCCGGATCTGGTGGTGCTCGTCGAGCCGGTGGTGGATCTGACCTGGGTGCCGGCGAGCAAGGTGCTGATGCCGATCGAGTTCGTATCGCCGTCCTCCCGGCGCAGGGATCGCATCGACAAGCCGCGGCTGGCGGCTGAGGTCGGCATCCCCTACTACCTGCGGGTGGAGATTGATCGTCGGCGCAAATTGGCCGAGCTGCACCTGTTCGAGCTGGCCGGCCACGAGTACCGGCCGATCGCTTCGGCGCTCGCGGGGCAGCGGTTCTCCATCGACGTGCCGTTCGTGGTCGATCTCGACCCGGCGGATCTGCTCGAACCCTGACCCGCCAGCCTCGCTTGCAGTCGGTGCGGTCGTGGCCGTGCTGTTCGGCAAGTTCAAGAAGATGAAGACCGGCACGACGGTGCGGTTCTCCGAGCGGGGTGTCGAGCTGAGCGATCAGCCGGGGTTCCGGGTCCAGCTGTTGTGGCCGGACATCACCCGGATCGGCGAGGTCGAGACCCGGCTGTCCGGACCCCACAACAATCGCAGACTGTTCCGTGGCGTGAAGGTCAGTGACGGTGTACTCGAGGCGCCGGGTGTCATCGGCTGGGGCGAACGGATCACGCCGCTGAACATCCCCGACTGGATGCGTGAGCGGCTGGCCGCGGCGCCCGTGAACCCCGTGGACGGCCGGCGCGAGTGGCCATCCCGCTCGGCGACATCGACTCGAACTGGGTGCGGAGTCCCATGGGTGAGTGGGTCCGCCACTACCGGCCGGACCTGTTCGGCCGCGAGCCGTACTCCACGTAGGCTCCGACCTCGTGGGGTTTCCGAATCAGATGCAGTTGCCACGCGAGTTCCGGATGTCCGGCGGCTTCGGTCGCGTCGCGCTGCCGTACGTGTTCGTACTGGTGTTCTTCTTCGCCATCATGCTGCTGCTCGGGTCGATCTTCGCCGGGCTGTGGGGCGGGATCGGGATCGCGATCGTGGCCACCGGCGCGCTCGTGGGTGTGCTGTTCGCGAAGTTCAGGAAGATGGCGACCGGCACGGTCGTGCGGTTCTCCGAGTACGGCGTCGAGCTGAGCGACCAGCTGGGGTTCCGGATCCGGCTGCTGTGGCCGGACATCACCCGAATCGGCCAGGTCGACACCCGGATGTCCGGCGCGGACAAGATCGGCGAGGACGGCGGCGTGCAGGTGGGCGTCGGGTCGATCAAGTCGCAGGGCGTCATCGGGTGGGGTGAGCGGATCACGCCGCCGAACATCCCCGGGTGGATGCGTGAACAGCTGGCGGCCGTGCCGAGGAACCCGGTGGACGGGCGGCCCGAGGTGGCCATTCCGCTGGGCGGCATCGACCCGAACTGGGCGCGGGGCGCCATGGGGGAGTGGATCCGCCGCTACCGCCCGGACCTGTTCGGCCGCCAGCCGTACCCGCAGCAGGGCTACCCGCAGCAGGGCTACCCGCCGCCCGGCTACCCGCGATGAGCCTCAAGGCGGTCGGACTGGGCGTGCAGGCGGGCGAACAGTGGCTCTTCCGCGAGCTGGACCTGGCGGTGGCGGCGGGCGAGTGCCTGGCGCTGACCGGCACGAACGGCAGCGGCAAGTCGACCCTGCTGAACTGCCTGTACGGCACCAGGCACCCGACCGAGGGCACGGTCGAGGTGCTGGGCGAGGAACCGAACGAACGGGACGTCACGTTCCGCCGCCGCGTGTCGGTTCTGCTCGACGACTCGGACTTCTTCGCCGAACTCTCCACCCGCCAACACCTGGAACTGCTGCTGGAGACATACGGCGGCGACCCCGCCGAGGCGATCACCTGGCTGGCGGAGGCGGGCCTGGCCGAGCGAGCGGACGTGCACGCGTACTACCTGTCCGCCGGCCAGCGCCGCCGCCTGCTCCTGCTGGGCGCCATCGCTCGCCCGCACGAGGTCCTGCTGCTCGACGAACCGGAGCGCGCGCTGGACGTCCAGGGCAAGAAATGGCTGTCCACCATGGTGGACGCCGAACGGGACCGTGACGTCACGGTGGTCATGGCCACCCACCACCCGGCCCTGCTCGACGTGGCCGACTACGAGGTCCACCTGGGTTGAGGTTCACCGCCCCGGCCAACGCCTGGAGGGCTCCCCGGGCAGTCACCACCGACACCATCATGAGCCGGCACCGGCTCCTCCCGGCGTGAGTACCGGGGTCCGCCGATTGGAGTTCAGATGCCCCGGATCCGTCGGTGAAGGTCTGCCTGCTGCGGTGGCTCGGCGGCGACGAGCGCACTCTCGGGCTCGTGCTCGGCGGGGGCCTGGCCGTCTTCGCGTTCTTCCGCCTCGACACGCTGCGCGGCACGCTCGGCGTCCCCGGCGAGGCCGCCGCGCCGCTCGCCATGGTGACCGTCGTCGCGGCGGTGGCCTGGTGGTCGATGCTGCCGCGGGGCTTCGTGTGGCTCGACCCGGCCGTGCTGACCTGGCAGGAGACGGACCGCGAACGGCTCGTCACCAGGCGGATCCTCGGCGGCTGGCTCCGGCGCCTGGCCGCGCTGGGCTACCTGCTCGCGCTCCTCGGAGCCATCGCGGACACGCAACAAACGATGGTGACGGGCGCCGCGCTCCTGCTCGGGACCGGGCTCGCCGCACTCGGCGCCATCCGCCGCGAACGTACGAGCATGCCCGCCGAGGCGCTGGTGGTGCTCGCGCCCGCCGCCGCAATAACGTTCACGCAGTCGGGACAACCAGTGTTCATCGGCCTGGCCCTGAGTGCCGCGGCCGGTGCGGTCGTGCTGCTCGCCGGCTCAGGCCCGCCAACCCGGCCACGCATCGCCGCGACCGCCGGGCGGGCCGAACTGGTGGCCGGCTGGCGGGACCGCGTACTGCGCACCATGGGCGCCCACTTCCTCGACCTGTCGATGCTCCTGCCGGCCGCCCGCCCCGGCCGGTCCCGGCGGCTCGGCCGGCCCGTCGCGCTGCGGCTCGCCTGGCTGGGCGTGCTCGGCCGCGCGCGGCTCGTGCCGATGGCCGCGCTGCTCGCCCTCACCACGACCGCCGCGTACCGGACCTTCACCGCTCTACCGGACCTCGTGGTGATCACGATCATCGGCTACCTGGCGGTGCTCCCGTTCGGCGCGGCGCTGGGCGAGCTGTGGGCGTCACCGGGCAAGCGCCGCTGGGTGGGCCTGTCGAACCCGGCGCTGCGGGCCGCCTACCTGGTCGTCCTGGCGGGGGTGGCGGCGGCGTGGGTGCTTCCGGTGCTCGCCGTGGCGACACGGGGCGCCGACGTTCTGTACGCGATCCCGATCATCGCGGCGGGCGTCGTACGCACGGTGACCAGGAAACCGCCGGACTTCGGCATGCTGGGCGAGGTGGCCACCCCGTTCGGCATGGTACCCGCCGTACTGGTGGTCCAGGTGCTCCGCGGCCCGGACCTGATCCTCCTGGCCCTGGTGTTCCCGCCGGTCACAGCCCCCTTGGCCCTGATCTGGGCCCTCCTCCGCTGACCGGCGAGTCCCACGTTCAAACCACGCGAGTCCCACGTTCAGACCACGCGAGTCCCACGTTCAGACCAGGCGAGTCCCACGTTCAGACCAGGCGAGTCCCACGTTCAGACCAGGCGAGTCCCACGTTCAGACCAGGCGAGTCCCACGTTGGGATCGGGTGAGTTCCACGTTGGCAACGCGCGAGCCGCTCTCCCGAGGATGCCCGAACGTGGGACTCACCCGCGCTGAACGTGGGACTCGCGGGTCTCGAATGTGGGACTCGCGTGTTTTGAACGTGGGACTCGCGGGGGCGTGATGGCCTGCTCAACCGTGCCTTGACGTCGGGTCGAACCCCAGGTCGGCACCGGGCCGCCGCGCCGCGCCTACGCCGGCGTGCGTACTGATCTACATCACACCTGTTTACCCAGTTCGCGACCCGCCGGCCCAACCGCACTCGCCAACCCGGAGCGAGCTACGATCCCATCGAACAAGCGAGGACCAGGAGGCATGGAGTGACGGCAGTAGCCCCGAAGCCGATCGCCACGCGCCCGTACCCGGCGCGTCCGGCAGCCAAGGGTTCTTACCTCCTGCAGCTGTTCCGGGAGACGGATCCCAAGAAGATCGGGATCATGTACCTGGTCACGGCGTTCGCCTTCTTCATGATCGGCGGCGCGATGGCCATGCTCATCCGCTCCGAGCTGGCGTTCCCCGGCCAACAGTTCCTCTCGGCCGAGCAGTACAACCAGCTGTTCACCATGCACGGCACGATCATGCTGCTGCTGTACGCGACGCCGATCCTGTTCGGCTTCGCGAACTTCGTCCTGCCGCTCCAGATCGGCGCGCCCGACGTGGCGTTCCCCCGGCTGAACGCCTTCTCGTACTGGCTGTTCCTGTTCGGCGGGATCATCGTGCTCTCCGGCTTCCTGACCCCGGGTGGCGCCGCCGACTTCGGCTGGTTCGCCTACACCCCGCTGTCGGACAAGATCCACTCGCCCGGAGTGGGCGGTGACCTGTGGATCGTCGGCCTGATCCTGTCCGGTCTCGGCACGATCCTCGGTGGCGTGAACATGCTGACCACCGTGGTCTGCCTGCGCGCTCCCGGCATGACCATGTTCCGGATGCCGATCTTCACCTGGAACATCCTGATCACGGCCATCCTCATCCTGATCGCCTTCCCGATCCTCACGGCGGCGCTGTTCGGCCTGCTGGCGGACCGGCTGTTCGGGGCCCACGTGTTCGACCCGGCCAACGGCGGCGTGATCCTCTGGCAGCACCTGTTCTGGTTCTTCGGCCATCCGGAGGTCTATATCGTCGCGCTGCCGTTCTTCGGCATCGTGTCGGAGATCTTCCCGGTGTTCAGCCGCAAGCCCCTGTTCGGCTACCGCGGCCTGATCTACGCGACGCTGGGGATCGCGGCGCTGTCCGTGGCCGTGTGGGCCCACCACATGTACGCCACCGGCGCCGTGCTGCTGCCGTTCTTCGCGTTCATGACGTTCCTCATCGCCGTACCCACCGGGGTGAAGTTCTTCAACTGGATCGGCACCATGTGGAAGGGGCAGCTGACCTTCGAGACGCCGATGCTGTTCTCCATCGGCTTCCTGGTCACGTTCCTCTTCGGCGGTCTCACCGGCATCCTGCTGGCCGCGCCGGCCATCGACTTCCACGTGTCGGACACGTACTTCGTGGTGGCCCACTTCCACTACGTCCTCTACGGCACGATCGCGTTCGCCACGTTCGCCGGTATCTACTTCTGGTTCCCGAAGATCACCGGCCGCTACCTCGACGAGTCGCTCGGCAAGCTGCACTTCTGGACCACGTTCCTGGGCTTCCACGGCACGTTCCTGGTCCAGCACTGGCTGGGCAACGAGGGCATGCCGCGCCGCTACGCCGACTACGTGGCGTCCGACGGGTTCACCACGCTGAACACGATCTCCACGATCGGTGCGTACATCCTCGGCGCGTCCACGCTGCCGTTCATCTGGAACGTGTTCAAGAGCTACCGCTTCGGCGAGACCACCACGGCCGACGACCCGTGGGGTTACGGCAACTCGCTCGAATGGGCGACCAGCAGCCCGCCGCCGCGCCACAACTTCACCGAGCTGCCCCGGATCCGGTCCGAGCGTCCCGCGTTCGACCTGCACTATCCGCACGTGGCCGAAGAGGCCAGGCGCGACAAGTACATCGGTCCGTTCAGCGCCAAGCACGGTGGTGGCGTCGCCGCACCGCCCGCTCCGTCCGAGGTTCTCGCCGAGAAGATGAACCCGGACGAGATCTCCAAGGGCGACCCCAAGAACCCGAACTGAGTCGGTAGGTCCCGTTGGTCGCCCAGCCCAGTACGCCGGTCCTGATCACCGTTACCGGGCCGGACAAACCGGGTGTCTCCTCGGTGCTGTTCGCCGTGCTGACCAGGCACGGCGTCGAGATCCTCGACGTCGAGCAGGTCACCATCCGCGGCCAGCTGGTGCTCGGTGTGCTCGTCGGCACCGACCACGACCCGGAGGGCCTGCAGGAGTCGGTTGAGCAGGCCATGGCCACGGTCGGCGTGCAGGTCGAGGTCGAGGTGGGCGCCGACCCGCTGACCCCGGCCCGGCTCGGTTCCAGCCACGTGCTCGTGGTGCTCGGTCGTCCGGTCACCGCACGCGCGTTCGCCGAGGTCGCCCGCCGGCTCGCTGCCATGGACATCAACATCGATGCCATCCGGCGGGTGGCCGACTACCCGGTCACCGGCCTGGAGCTGCGGGTCTCGGTCGCGCAGGACAACGCCGAGGCCGACACGGCGCTGCGGGCCGCGCTGGCCGAGGTGTCCGCGCGCGTCGGCCTGGACGTGGCCGTGGAACGCGAGGGGCTGACCAGGCGGGCCAAGCGCCTGGTGGTGTTCGACGTCGACTCCACGCTCATCCAGGGCGAGGTCATCGAGATGCTCGCGGCCAAGGCCGGCCGCGAGGACGAGGTCCGCGAGATCACCGACGCCGCCATGCGCGGCGAGCTGGACTTCGCCCAGTCGCTCGAGCAGCGGGTGGCGGCGCTGGCCGGCCTGCCCGAGTCGGTGCTCGACGAGGTGGCCGACTCGCTGGAGTTCATGCCCGGCGCGCGCACCACGGTCCGCACGCTCAAGCGGCTCGGCTTCCGGTGCGGGGTGGTGTCCGGCGGGTTCACGCCGATCATCGACCGGCTGGCGGTCGACCTGGGGCTGGACTTCAGCATGGCGAACGACCTGGAGATCGTCGACGGCAAGCTCACCGGCCGGGTGCTGGGCGAGATCGTCGACCGCCCGGGCAAGGCGACGGCGCTGCGCCGGTTCGCCGCCGAGTTCGACGTACCGCTCGCCCAGTGCGTGGCCATCGGCGACGGCGCCAACGACATCGACATGCTCTCCACCGCCGGCCTCGGCGTCGCGTTCAACGCGAAACCGGCGCTGCGCGAGGTGGCCGACACCGCGCTGTCCCACCCCTACCTCGACGTGGTGCTGTTCGTACTGGGTGTGACCAGGGCCGAGGTGGAGGCCGCCGACGCGGCCGACGGCCTGGACTCCCTGCGCCACAGTGAGTGAGTTCCTGCTGGACCCGCTGGCCGCGCGCTATGCGCAGTGGCTGCGGCTGCCCGCCGCCGAGACGGGTGACACGGACGACGAGGACCCGGCGCTCGTCCGCGCGATGCCGGTGATCCTGCGGATAGAACGCCAGGACCCGCCTGCGCGGACCGCCGTCCTGGAGGCAGCGGCGGCAGCGGCCGTGGCTGCCTGCCTGGCCGACGAACCCGAGTGGCACGACCCGGTGCAGGCGTGGGTGGACGGCCGGATCCGCAAGGTCTCCCGACGCGCACGGGGCGCCCACTGGGAAGCGGTCCAGGCGCTACCAGGCGTGACGATCTCTGTGGACGGCGCCGAAGCTCGCGCTCTGGTGCCCGGACTCGTGGTGGAGACCCCGAAAGAGGTCACCCGGCTACAGATCTCGGGCAGCGAACTCCCGGCCGACGAGCCAGGCCCGCTCCCACCCGGGGTCCCGGTGCTGTGGCTGAACCCCACGGTGACGATGACGGCCGGCAAGGCGGCCGCCCAGGTGGGCCACGCGTCGATGCTGCTGGCCGCCCTGATCCGCGACGTGGACTACTTCGCCAAGTGGTCCACACTGGACTACCGCTGCGCCGTACGCACTCCCTCACGCCACGACTGGGCCGCGCTGCACCCCGGCGACGATCCGGCCGGCGCCTGGCGCTCCCGCCGGGTGGTGGCCGTGCGAGACGCGGGTTTCACCGAGGTGGACCCGGGAACGGTGACGGTGCTGGCACAACTGCCCTGAACCGCCACTGTGGTGAGCGGTGATCCGCTATGAATGGCGCATGCCGAGACCGAGAAACGTGGCCCAGGTCCTGATAGCCGCTTCGGCGCTGGTGGTGGCCGTCAGCGTCGCGTTCCTGACAGTGCGGTTCATGATCTCCGGGTTTCCGGTGTACGTGCAGCAGGAGACGACCCGCGACACGTCCTACTTCGCCCCGCAGGTGGTCGAGGCGTTAGGCGAGCGGGGTCGGAGAGCGATGTGACCAACGCCGA
Organism: uncultured Actinomycetota bacterium; assembly: GCA_963826035.1. Taxonomy (GTDB): domain Bacteria; phylum Actinomycetota; class Actinomycetes; order Mycobacteriales; family Pseudonocardiaceae; genus Actinophytocola. Next base: position 286,881 of record CAWGVZ010000018.1, read on the forward strand.
CTGTTCGTCGGAAGAGAAGGTCAAGACCGGGATGGCGTTCAGATGCGCGGTCGAGGTCGACGGCTCGGACTACACAGTGCGGGTGATGGTCCTCGACGCGGACACTGGCGAGGTCGAGGTCGGCGAGCTGTCCGATCTGCCGCGTTAGGCCCACTTCGTGGTGGTCAACAGCGCGCACCAGCCGGCGGTGGGGACGACCAGGGCCGGGCCGTCGGTGTTCTTCGAGTCCCGCAGCGCGGCCGCCGGCCCGACGAACTGCCACCTCGACGCAGTTCTGGTCGTCGCCGCCACCGACGCTGAGGCTGCTTTTGCGCCACCGCGCGCCCGATAGGTCCACAGCGGGCATGAAGTTCGCCTCATCTCAGCTAGACCACAGTTCGTCGGCCGCCCTATCGATCAACGCCATGACTGACTCCTGTGGGTCCAGCGCGAGCGAGCGGAGGTGGGCGAACAGCACTCTAGCCGGTTCCACATGTTCGGACTTGTCCTGGCGTTCGTCGCCCAGAGTGTGTCGCACGTAGCCGATGCTCGGCTGGCAGCGGCCGGGAAGTCAAGGATCGTGAACCCGCCGATCATCGCTTCGTCCGACATCACGGTCGCGGGCAGGACGCGCAGGGTCACTGTCGGCAGCTCATCGATCAGCGCGAGGTGCTGTAGCTGGGCGCGCATGACGGCGGCCCGCCGATGGGGTACCGGAGCGCGAATTCGTGCACGACGGTATCGAGTGGAGCGGATGCTCCTCATCGGTGAGCCGCTCCTGGCGAGTTCAGGCGTACCGCGAGTCTGGTGGCGATCCACTCGTTGTGCCGGTGCGTTCGCGACTCGAGTGGAACATGCGCCCGTGCGTACTCGGCGGTTTGGAGTAAGCCCGGGTACGAATACGAGTTCGTAGTTGCTGCACCCGGCTGGCACCCGTCTCCAGCGCCACGAAGTCCTTGTCGGAGATGCCGTACTGCTTCCACCAGCCCTTGGCGCGGGCCTGGCGGACCATCTCCAGGACGTCATCCAGGCGCTGGTCGTAGATGTCCATCATGGAGCGAACCATGTGCACGGAGACGGTGCCCTCACCCGTCTCGTAGCGGTTCAGCACGCTCCGGGAGATCTCCAACCGTTCGGCGGCTTCGACGATGGTCAGACCGGCACCGTGCCGGGCAAGGCGTATGCGACGGCCGATCTCCTCGCGCAGGACGACCGGACTGATATGGGAAGCCACGCGACCATATTCTTCCGGCGGAATCGCGGAAGTGGGATCCCACCACCCGATCGGGTTACTTGGTGTAGAGGTCGTAGGTCTCGAAGCCGTAGCGCGCGACCTCGGTGGCCCAGCGCTGGTAGGTGGCCAGGTCGCGGTGGATCGAGGGGTCCGCGCCGAGCAGGTCGGCGAGTCGGCAGCCGAGGTCGTTGGCGCGCAACACCTTCAGCAGATCATCTTCAGCGACAGCGATGTCGACCAGCAGCGTCGCGCGCCCGGCTGGGGTCGCCGGCCAGCGCGGCGAGCAGGAGCGCGGCCGCCTGGTAACGGCCGTCGAGGAACAAGGCGAGCTGGTCGCGCGGGACCGACAGTCGCAGCAGGCGATAGAGGTTGGCGAGCTTCTTGATGGCGCGCGGGGTGGCGAGCAGCGGGGTGAGCCGGCCGAGGAACTCCCGCTCGGGCCCGGTCATCCGCAGCCCTTCGGTGGAGTCCGGGGGCGGCGGTGCGGGCGCCGGGGCCGGCGCGGTCACTGCCACCGCCGGCATGGCCGGACGGGTTCCGCGACCGGGCCCGGGACCGGTTCCGGTTGCGGCGCAGTCGGTTCTGGCTCGAGCTCGGGCTCGGGCGGCAGCAACGAATGCAGATAGCCGACCGCATGGTCACCCATGGGCCGCAACGCGAAGGGGATGTGGAAGATCTTGTCGAGGTAGGCGACCGGCCCGGCGTCGGCGAACGTGTCGTGATGGTGGCTCTTCAACGACCGCAACAGCCACCGGGGATCCACGGCCACGACCACCATGAACAGATCCATGGTGAGCAACAGGTTGACCGCCTGCAGCACGTCGACGACGCGGTCGGGCGTGCACCGGTCGAGGTCGTCGACGTAGAGCACGATCCGCTGCAGGGGCGGCGGCCCCATCTGGTTCCGCGCGGCGGCGAGATCGTCGGACAGCCGCCGCAGGTCGTGGTGAATGCGCCCGGTCAGGCCGCGGAAGCCGGCGTATCGGTCCTCGTCGGTGATCTCGTCGAGGAGCCGGTCGAGCCGCCGGGCGGGGTCGAGCCGGTCGAGCTTCTCGGAGATGGTCTTGATGTCCTGATCCAGCACGGCCTTGCGAGCGGTGAGCTGCGAGCGAGCGGCTGCCACATAAGCCCCAAGCCCACTGAGCCCAGCAAGGATCGGCCCGAGCACCGCGACAATCCCGCCGACCCAAGGCAACCCAAGGACGACGACCGCCACCCCAGCCACCACAGCGGCGAGCGACACCCAGAGCCGCCACCCACCCCGCCGCAGCTCCTGCCAGCCCGCGCGCAACACCGCGAGACTGCCCAGGATCCCGAACAGGGTGTGCCGCTCGGCGGCGTGCAGCTCACGTTCGAGCTGGTCCCGCTCGGCCTCCTCGCTCTCGAGCTTGGCCTGCAACCCGGCGGTGTCGCTGGAGGGTTCGGACGCAAAGAGCGAAAGAGATGCTCAACGATCCCGACCCACAGGTGATCATCGCTGTAGTGCCAAGCGTTGAAGGTGACCTGCCGAATGTTCCCGGCAAACACGTCACCACCGGTCCGCGCGAGAAACTCCATGCGATCCCGCAACTGCCGCATAAAACTCGACTTGCCGGCACCCCAGTCACCCAGCAGGGCAACGGAAAGCGGCGGCTTGGTGGAGAGCGCGGCCAGCACGGCGGCAACAGTGTGCACGTCCCCGGCGATGTTGAGCGCGTCCTCGGCACTCTCCAAATCACTGACCACCTCGGCCAACTGCTCGACCGACCTAACGGGCCCAACGAGCGGCGCACCGGTGAAGGCGTCCCACCGTCGCAGCACACCGTCCGTACCGCCGGAGATGATCTGCTGCCCATCGGGCGTCACGGCCACGGCGTACACTTCAGCGTCGTGCCAGGTCAGGGCCTCACCGATGGGCTCGCCGGTGTCTGAGAGAAAGCCGTTGCAGCTCACCGAAGCCGCCGAGGACGATCTGCGATCCGGCGACGGCGACGGTCCGGACCCGGTACGTGGTCTCGATGGCCCTAACCAGATGCAGATCGGGCAGCCCCCATATCCGGATGGTGCCGTCGCCGACGCCCGAGATGAGCATGGAGTCATCAGCCGCGAAGGCGAGAGCGCGAACGCTTCGGCCGTTGCCGGGGATCGGAGTCGATCTCCTCACCCGACGGCAGTCGCCACCGTCGAATCCGGCCGGACTGACCGCCGGTGGCGACCTGCGTACCGTCGCGCGAGATCGCGAGGGTGTAAATGGCGCCTGTCGCGGATGCCAGGAACTCCCGCAACAAGGAGTTCGCCTCGGGATCCCAGATCACCAGGTTGCCATCGGTTGTCCCGGCCAGCACGTAGCGGCCGTCCGGGGTCACGGCGATCGCCGCGATGCTGGTACCCGGGATCTCGAACTTGCGATCACGGGTGCCACCACGCCAGCGATGGAGCACGCCGGCCCGGTCGCCGGCCACGACGTACCGGCCGTCCGGCGTGACACCCACGGCCCTCACTTCGGCCATGGGCCCCGCCGCGGGCGGGCCGGCGTGCGTCCCGGACGCCGCGTTCCACCGGCGCACGTATCCGTCGCTGTGGCCGGTGACCACTTCTCTGCTGTCCGGGGTGATCGCCAGGGAAAGGATGGGGCTCGGCTTGAGGGGTTGAGGCCGCCGCCGCCACCCCGAGAGCCCGGCAGCGGAGAACCGTTCGTATCCCGCGAGTTGGAGGCGCGTCAGGTTCAGCGTCTCGACGAACCCGGTGGTAAGAATGGGTCGGTATTCGCCTTCGTCGTCAACGTCGACGGACGCCAGGTCATAGAGCAGCGCCGTGTCGAGTTCGCGCGCGTGCATGACGATCCGCAGCCGTGGAGTTTGCGGCGACCAGGAAGTTCGTCAGCGCCGTGGGGAACTCGTCGAGGAGTTCGGTGAACGCGGGCACGGTGACCAGCTTGCCGTTCGACTCGGTGCGTGACCTCGGAAACCGGGACACCGACGTGGTTGAACGCGGAATGGATGGTCGGCCAGAGCAGCTCCCAGTTCAGGGGATCCGGGCTCGTGAAGAGGACATACGCCGGCACTTCAGCCATGGCCGACAGTGTCCTACCTGCTACTTCTTGCGCTGCCAGATGACGAAAAGGCCGTCCTCGGTGGTGGTCATCGCCTCGATGAACGCGTCGTTGTCGAAGTCGGTGAGGGACTGGAGCCGGCTCATCAGGTCGTCGGCGCTCGGGTGGCCCGCCGGGACCGCGCAGCCTCCGCCGCCGGCGGCGACCAGCAGGAAGAACACGTCTTCCTTCCACGGGCCCTCGGGCGTCGTCCTGATGGCCACCTCCGCGAGGTTCTCCCAGGTCACCGACTCCTCCGTGCCGTCGGCGAGCTGCCGGCGCACGCCGTCGTCGTCGACGGTGATGCCACCGTCACCGGGTTGTGTGGACACGCGGTCTCCCTACCAATGGAACGAGGTCGGACATATTGGATCAGTTGGCCGCGGCGAGCCGGCGCAGGGCTGCCCGTACGACCTCCGGGTCGTGTGTGGTCCAGTACGCCGGCAGCGACGCACGCAGGAAGCCGCCGTAGCGCGCGGTGGCCAGCCGGGGGTCGAGGATCGCCACCACCCCGCGGTCGTCCATGCTGCGCAGGAGCCGGCCGGTGCCCTGCGCCAGCAGCAGTGCGGCGTGGGTGGCCGCTACCGAGAGAAAACCGTTGCCGCCTCGGGCTTCCACCGCCCGCTGCCGTGCCGACGCCAGCGGGATCGTCCGGCCGGGGGAACGGGATCCGGTCGACCACCACCAGCTGCAGCGACGGGCCGGGCACGTCGACGCCCTGCCACAGCGACAGCGTGCCGAACAGGCAGGTGGCGTTGTCCTCGGCGAACTTGCGCACCAGCAGACCCCGTGGAGTCCTCGCCCTGGCACAGGATCGGCAGGTCGGTGCGCTTGCGCAGCTCCTCGGTGGCCTGCTTGGCCGCGCGCATCGACGAGAACAGTCCCAGCGTCCGCCCGCCGGACGCCTCCATCAGCTCGCTCAGCTCGTCCAGATAGGACGGTTGCAGGCCGTCGCGGCCCGGCGGCGGCAAATGCTTGGCCACGTACAGGATGCCGCTGCGGGCGTGGTCGAACGGCGAGCCGACGTCAAGCCCGCTCCACTGGGGATCCTCGATGGTCTTGTCGGTGGCCGCGCCCTCGACCTTGGCGCTCTCGCCCTGCTCGGGCGGCAGCCCCCACGAGCGGGCCATGGTGTCGAACGTGCCGCCGAGCGTGAGCGTGGCCGACGTGAGCACCGTGGTGGTCTGGCCGAACAGCCGCTCCCGCAGCAGCCCGGCGACCGCCAGCGGCGCGATCTTGATGGCCGGCGGCCGGGGCGGGCCGAGGCCCGAGTCGCCGGTGCGCCAGACCACGTCGCGGCGGTGCGCGTCGTCCTCGTCGAAGGCGTCGAGCAGGCGCACGGCCGTGTCGTGCACCTCCTCGAGCATGGACCTGGCGAGCTTGCGCGTGGTGGCCATCTCGATGTCGGCCGTGTCCGACGAACGCTCCGGGCCGAGTGAACTGATGCACGCGTGGGCCGCGTCGCGCAGCGCCTTGAGCGTGCCGTCGAGCGCGGCGGGCATGGCGTCGAGCTTGCCGGTCGGCAGGTCCTCGATGACGAGCGTGAACCCGTCGCCCGCCTCCAGCAGCCGGTCGGCCACTTCCTGGTCGATCGCCCGGCCGGCGCGGCGCGCGGCCGCGGTGATCGCCCCGGACGTCAGCTCCGCCGTGGCGACCGACGTGACCCGGTCGACCAGGTCGTGGGCCTCGTCGACGATCACCAGGTCATGCTCGGGAAGCACCTGGTAGCCCTGCATGGCGTCGATGGCCAGCAGCGCGTGGTTGGTGACGATCAGGTCGGACCGGCCGGCCTCGGCCCGGGCCTTCTCGGCGAAGCAGTCGGTGCCGATGGGGCAGCGCGCCGCGCCGAGGCACTCGCGGGCCGTCACCGACACCTGGCGCCAAGCCTGCTCGGACACGCCGGGCACGACCTCGTCGCGGTCGCCGGTCTCGGTGTCCGACGACCACTCGCGCAGCCTGGTGACCTCGCGGCCCAGCCGGGACACGGCGAACGGGTCGAACAGCGTGTCCTCTTCCGGGTCGTCCTGGATGCCGCTGTCGATCTTGTGGAGGCACAGGTAGTTGCGCCGGCCCTTGAGGATGGCGAACGTCGGCTTGCGGCCGAGCGGTCCGGCCAGGGCCTTCTCCAGCCGGGGCAGGTCGCGGTCGACCAGCTGGCGCTGCAGCGCGATGGTGGCCGTGGAGACGACCACCGTGCCCTCCGTGGCCACCGCGTGCCGCAGCGCCGGAACCAGGTACGCGAGCGACTTGCCGGTGCCGGTGCCGGCCTGGACGGCCAGGTGGTCGCCCGTGCGGATCGATCGCGCGACCGCCTCGGCCATCGCGACCTGACCTGGGCGTTCGGCACCACCGACCGCCGCCACCGCAGTCGCCAGCAGCTCGGACAGCCCGGGGAGATCGGTGGTGGTTTCCGGCACAGGCAGACGGTACCTCCGAGCACCGACACAGCCACGCACCCACCCGGTCGGGTTGTCTTGCCGCCACTATGGGGTGGCGGGTCTGGCGAGTCACCGGGTCCGCGAGGTCGACTCGACTCATGACCCCTCGACTCAGGCTCTCGACCATCGCCGCCGTCCTCCTCACGCTCGCGGCGGGGGCGGTTTCCGCCCAGGCCAGCCCGGGTGACGCGATCGCCAAGGGCACGGTCGGCACGGTCGACGCGACGGTCGCCGGGGAACCGGTCTCGGTCGACCCGATCGCCCCGTGCGACACCGCGGGGCCGCCGCAGGGCAGCAGCGGCCAGGTGTCGGTCGACGGGTTCATCACGTTCACCAGCGGCAGCAGCAAATGCACCGTCAACGACGCGGGCGAGCTGGCATCCGTGGAGGTCACGGGCGGCCGGTTCCGCCTCGACGCGCTGCGCGACCACGGCGGGCCGCGGATCCGCCTGTCCAGCTATACGGTGCGATGCCAGACCACGTTGACCGGCAGCAGCTCGTGGGTGCAGTTCTCCGGGGCGAGCGGGTTCGAGGTGCCGGCCGAGCTGCCGGCCAACCACGTGGTCACCATCCCTGGCGAGGCCGGCCAGCCGCCGCTCGCGACCATCACGCTGAACGAGACGATCGTGCCGAGCCCGGCGGACGGCAGCATGACCGTGAACCTCATGCACATCAGGCTGTTCCCGCAGGGTGGGCCGGACAGCGGCGACATCGTGGTCGGCTCGGTGCACTGCGCGCCGGTGGAATGAACTTGACCGGCCGGGTACGAATCGAGGTATGACCTCACTCGGTGTCGTGTTCCGCCCGCAGCTGCCGCCCGAGCGGTTGCGTTCCGTCGTCGCCGCCGCCGAGGAGGCCGGCCTCGAGGAGCTGTGGCTCTGGGAGGACTGTTTCTTCGAGAGTGGTATCGCCAGCATGGCGGCCGCGTTGGCGTGGACGTCGCGGCTGCGGGTCGGCGTGGGTGTCCTGCCCCTCCCGATGCGCAACGTCGCCATGACCACCATGGAGGTCGCCACCCTGCACCGGCTGTTCCCCGGCCGGGTGCGGATCGGCGTCGGTCACGGTAACCAGGAGTGGATGGCTCAGTCCGGCGTGCGGCCGGTGTCCCCGTTGACGCTGATGCGTGAGCACCTGGTGGCCATGAAGGCGCTGTTGCGGGGCGAGCGGGTGACCACCGAGGGCCGGTACGTGACGCTCGACGACGTGGCCCTGGACTGGCCGCCGCCGGCCGCGCCGCCCGTGTACGTGGGCGCCACGGGTCCGCGGTCGATGCGCCTGTCGGGCGAACTGGCCGACGGCACGATCATCGACGCGGGCAACCCGGCCGCCGCCGTGCGGCGCATGCGGGAGCAGATCGAGGAGGGTCGTGGGGTGGCCGGCCGCACCGATCCGCACCACGTGGTGGTGTACCTGACGGTGACGACGGGCCCGAACGCGGCGGCCCGCCTGCGCGCCGAGAAGGAGGAGTGGGGCAACACCGCGAAAGCGGACCTCGGCGTGGCGGGCGACGCGGCGACGGTGGCCGAAACGGTGGCCGAACTGGTGGACGCGGGCGCGGACACGGTGGTGGCGGTCCCGACAGGCGACGAGTCCGACATGGAGGGCCTGGTGCACTTCGTGGCGGAGGAAGTCCGCCCACTAGTCAAGTAACACCTCGCATGTCCCCACGTCCGGCACGCATGTTCGCGGTTCCAGCACACGAGATCGCGGTTCCCGCACGCGAGTTCGGGCTTCCGGCACGCGAGATCGCGGTTCCGGCACGCGAGTTCGGTTCGGCCCGGCGAATGCCTGGAAGGCGTCGTTGCAGACGTTCAACGTCAGTAAGGCGTCGTTCCAGGCATGCCCACGCCCTAATGGTCGAGGGTCAGCGCCTGCTCCGTGTTGCGTCTCGTCTTCACCCAGCCGTTGCGGCGCCGGATCAGGCGGTACAGCGCGCGCCAGGACGTGATGTAGAACGTGTAGATGTAGATCGCGTACACGAAGCCGTACGCGATCCCGCGCAGGCGGCCCACGGTCGGCTCGCACTTCGCCCGGTAGATCGGCCCCCAGATCAGGAACGGCAGCAGGCCGAACGCGCCGTAGACGGCGAAGAGGATCCACGCCCCGTCGGCGAACCACGACCACACCTCGTTCGGGTCACCCGCGGCCCGGATGCCCAGCAGCAGGAACGGGATCGGGTACACGAGCGTGCCGAGCAGCTGCAACCAAGGCTGGGCCAGGTAGTACAGCATCTCCGCCGCGCCGAGCGTCGAGAGGTGCGTGGAGTCCCAGATGCGCCGCACGTACCGCGCGCACTGCATGGTCCCCTGGCCCCACCGCGTCCGCTGGGACAGGAATCGCCGCAGGCTGTACAGGCCTTCCTGCGCCACGTGGGTGTCGCGGGTGAACCCCGTGCGCCAGCCGGCGGTCAGCAGGTGCACGCCCAGCTCGAAGTCCTCGAGCAGTGCGCCGCGCCACGGGCCGTTCTCGTCGGCGATCGCCGCCAGCGCGACGAGCCGGGTGAACTGGCCGTTGCCGCCCATGGAGATCGTGCCGGTCAGTCCGCGCGAGGTCTGGATGGCGGCGATCGCCGTGCGGAACTCCAGGTCCTGCATGCGCACCAGCCCGGCGCCGAACCGCTTGCCGAGCCGGCTGCCGCCCGGGTGGAGCGTGCCGCGGTTGGACATCCACACGTCGACCTGCACGGCGCCGATGGTCTCGTCGCCGAAGAGGTGGTCGGCCGCGCACACCTCCAGGCAGTTGGCGGCCGGGCGGCCGTCCGCGTCGACCACCACCACGATCGTCCTGACACCGTCCACATCGGAGCCGAGGGTCGACGTCAGCGCCCGGTAGGCGGCGTTGAGCGCGTCGCCCTTGCCGGTGCGGGCGTCCGGCCGGTGCCGGCGCACCAGGTGCACCCGGGTCTCGACGTCGGCGATGCGGTCGACCACGGCGGCCGTGGCGTCGTCGGAGTCGTCGTCGATCACCCACACCCGCGCGCGGGGGAAGGTGTCGAGCAGGTACCGCACGGTGGCGCCGACCACCGTCTCCTCGTCGCGGCACGGCACCAGGAAGTGCCAGTCGAACGCGTCGGGATCGCCCGGGGTGGCCGGGGTGTGCCGCAGGTAGGGCACCACGATCAGGCAGACGTAGGTGAGGAACGCGACGCTCATGGTGAGCGCCAGGGCCTGGGTGAGACCCAGGAGCACCGGCAGACTCATGACGTCTCCTCGCAGGCTCGGATCCGCCGCTCGCGGTCGCCCTGTGACATTGATTCGCTCGCAAGCTCGCTCATGCCTTCTCTTTCGCTTTTCGTTGCCTGGTGGCGAGCCACACGAACAGCACGAGCGCCGCGGCGCCACCGAGGACGCTGATGAGCGAGCCGAACATCGTGTGTCCCAGGTAGTAGCCGCGGTCGGTGCCGAGCCAGTCGATGAGCCCCACCAACATGAGCAGCCGGATCTGGTTGACCAGTACCAGCGCGACCGCGGAAACCCCGAGCGCGATCATCACCTGCCGCGCGATCCGCGGCCGCAGCGCGATCATCACCGCGCCGACCAGTAGCAACGGCAGCAGCAGGAACGCCGACGTGCACTCGGGCGACATCCGCAGCCCGAACGGGGTTTCCGAGCCGAGTCCGAAGTAGACGGTCTGCCGCTGGCTGGCGACGTACACGCCGTCGGAGGTGAACAACCGGATCAGCCCGCCCGCCAGCATCATCTCGACCGTCCGGTACGCGCGCTGCCACACGATCACGGCGGCCGCGACCACCAGCAGCAAGACGGCGAGTGCCTTGGGCCAGGACACGGTGCGCGGGCCGGGCATCGCGTCGACGACGGCCACCAGCGGACTCCTCTCGGGGACGGGGACCAGCAACTGATCATCGGTCCCAACACCGTGTCGGCGGAAGCCCTGAATCGGGTGAACCGACGGCGTTGATGATCGCGATCGGTAGACCTTGTGGCGCCGTGATCGACACGTTCGTGATCACGAGACACTTTCCGGTCGTCGCGTGTGGACTTTGTTATCCCTTTGGCTTCGGAAATCGATAAGCAGGCGCACGGCATGGCCGTGTCCAAGTAGGACAATCGGAGGAAATCACTATGCGCATGCGATTGATTCGCCGCGGCGGGGCACTTGCGACCGTCGTGGCGGCATCGCTCGTACTCGGTGCCATGCCGGCTTCGGCGGCACCGGGCGACGGCGAGGCATATGTGGCCAAGGTCGCGGTGACGCTGCTCGGCGCTTCCGCGGTGAACGTCGGCCCACTCGCGCCGTCGAACTCCGGCGGGCCGACCACGGCCCAGCTGGCGAACCTGAACGTCGCCGGGCTCGTGACGGCCGGCGTGGTCACGAGCGAAGCCACGTTGAACGAGGAGACCGGCGTCGTGCACGCCCAGGCCGACCTCGCGAACGTCGGCATCGCTCTCGGTGGGCTCGGCGGCACGATCGGCGCCATCAACGCCACGTGCGATGCCACCCAGGAAGGGGTCACGGGCAGCAGCTCCATCGCCAACGTGTCCCTGCCAGGTGTCTCGATACCGGTGAACCCGGCACCGAACACGACGATCAACCTGCCGCTCGTGACCATCATCTTCAACGAGCAGATCACCGGCGACGACGGCAGCCTGACGGTCAACGCCGTCCACGTGAAGCTCAACGCGCTGGTCGGCAAGGGCGACATCATCCTGGCGCACGCCAAGTGTGGACCGGCCGCGCCGCCGATTCCGATGGCCTCCGGCGCCGGACTGTGGCTGGGACTCGGCCTGCTCGGCCTGGCCGCCATCCCGATCGGTGGCATGGTGCTGCGCAAGCGTCGCGCCATGACCGCCTGAGCCGGGGGAGTCAGCGTGTACCGAGCACCGACCGGAGGTGCCATCGGCGGCGCCGGTGGGCTGGCGGTCACCGGTAGCGACATCGGCTGGTGGATCGCGCTCGGGATCGTCCTGCTGGTCTCCGGCCTGCTGTTGACGCATTCCGCCCGGCGTCGGCGGCGGGCAGCCGCGGACTGAGGTCCCGACGACGGCGGCTCCGGTGTTTCGCCGGGGCCGCCGTCCAACCTGTGTGTTGTCTCCTACGTCTTAGGAAGTAATGGCAGAGATCCTGTTGCTCGTCGGGACGCGACCGGAGGCCGTCAAAGCGGCGCCGGTAGTGCTGGGCCTTGCCGAGCATCCGACGCTGTGGCCCGCGCTCGTGCACAGCGGCCAGCACGCCGACATGGTCGAGCAGGCGCTCGCCCCGTTCGGCCTGGCACCCGACGAGGTGCTGCGACTCTCTCGCGAAACCGGTGGCCAGGCAGAGCTTTTCGCCGGCCTGCTGCCCCAGTTGGACTCGGTGATCGCGCGTCGCGCGCCCGCGGCCGTGCTGGTGCAGGGCGACACGTCGACCGCGCTCGCCGGCGCGCTGGCCGCGTTCTGGCGTGGGGTGCCGGTGGTGCACCTGGAGGCCGGGCTGCGCACGGGCGACCTGACGGCGCCCTTCCCCGAGGAGGCCAACCGGCAGCTGGTGGCGCGCATCGCGGCGCTGCACCTGGCGCCGACGGAAGCGGCCGCTAGCGCTCTTCGCGCCGAGGCGCTGTCGGGCATCGTGGTCACGGGGAACACGGTGGTGGACGCGGCGCTGCTGACGGCCTCTTTGGACGCGCCGGCCGTGAATCCGGACCTGCTGGCGGTAGAGCGGGCCGGCGGTCGACTGATCCTGGTGACCGCACACCGGCGCGAGTCGTGGGGCGCGCCGCTGGATTCGGTCCTCGGCGCGGTGGCGACGCTGGTGGAGCGGCATCCGGATGTACACGTGTTGTTGCCCGTGCATCCCAATCCGGCGGTGCGGACGCAGGTGCGTCGGGTGTTGGGCGGGGTGCCGCGGGTGACGCTGACGGCGCCGCTGGCGTACCCGGACCTGGTCCGAGTGCTGCGCCGGGCCGCGCTGGTGCTGACCGACTCCGGGGGTATTCAGGAGGAGGCGCCCTCGTTCGGAGTGCCGGTTCTGGTGCTGCGAGAGGTCACGGAGCGCATGGAGGCCGTGGCGGCCGGGTGCGCGTGGCTGGTGGGTACCGATCGAGTGCGGATTCTCGTTGCCGCGGAACGAGTTCTACGGGAGCGGCTGCGGGTCCCGTTGCACAGCAACCCGTTCGGGGACGGGGCCGCCGCACAGCGGGTGGTGGCCGCGATCGCTGAGCTGGTTACCACAAGACCGGCTGTGGCGTTGTCTTCCGCTTCCTGATGTGGACAAGTGGAGCGCCTGTGGACAACTGACGTGTTGTGGATCTTCGCGACCCGGGTCTGTCGGCCCGCACCGATAGACTGGAACAGGGCCGCCCCCGGGAGGGTGGGGGTGTACCACTGGTAGGGCGCTGTTGATCTTTGGTAGCCGGCTCGGGCCCGTTCGGCGGGTGTCCCAGTTGAGGGTCGTGCGGGGTCGGTCGCTGAGTTGGGTAGCGACAGCAGCGTGCGCGCGATCTGTTGCGGGCTCCATCGCTGGGCGAACCCATCCTGACTGCCGCCCGCCCCGCGGCCATCTTCGGCCGAGACCGACGAACCACCAGGCGCCGCGGGTTGTGCCTGTCGCGTGTTGGGCTGAACGAATCGCTGGTCCAGCAGGGCTGAGCGGTTCGCACGCCCGCCTGATCGCGCCCACTGACTGGTCACGAGCGCGTCGCGGACCCTGCGCGAACGTTCAGCTGACGCGGCGGAACTCGTAGCGGTAGGGGTGGAAGCGGCCGCGGCGCAGGGCAGCGCGCATCGGTGCGGGGCTGCTGATGTACTGGTGCATCTGCTCACCGGGAACGGGCTCGGCGGCGAGCATCGTCCAGCCGGTGAAACGCTTCGACAGCTCGTCACGGTTCACGCCGAACCCGAGGAACTTCGTGAAGCCGACCATGACCAGCAACGCTCCCGGTGCGGCCACCGTCGAGACGCTGTCGACGTATGCGTCGCGGCGCTCGCGCGGGATCATGTGGTAGCAGCCGCCGTCCATCAGCAGCGTGTAGCCGGTGCCGATGTCCAGTTCGGACAGTCGGGTGACGTCGCCGTTGACCCATCGCACGTCCGAGGATCGGTGGCGCGCCTTCGCCAACTGGTGCGCGTCAAGCTCGACGCCCGTGGTGTCCCAACCGTTCTCGGCAAGATACAGCGCATTGCGGCCGGTGCCGGTGCCGAGATCGAGCGCCCGTCCTGGGGTGATCCGGTCCGGTCCCGAGACCAGTTCGACGAGCCGGTGGTCCGGTGTCGCCGAGGGCCGCGGCGCGATGCCGAGCCTGGAGACGGCCCGCCCCAACGTGAGTCGTGCGTTCACGACGTCCTCCTTCCCAGCGGATAATTAGTCATATGGTTAATTCTTTGCTCGATGAACTCCGCTGTCAAGTAGGCCGTAGACCGACGTGAACTACGCGACCCTGGGCTCGCCCGTCAGCCGCACGCCCGCATCCGCCAGCTGGGTCAGTGCCGCGTCCACCGTCGGGCGGGCCACCCCGGCCGTCAGGTCCAGCAGCACGGTCGTCGTGAAGCCCGCCGCCGCCGCGTCCAGAGCGGTGGCCCGCACGCAGTGATCCGTGGCGATACCCACGACGTCCACAGAGGACACATCGCGGGCCCGCAACCAGTCGGCCAGCGTGGACCCGTCGGAAGAGACACCCTCGAAGCCCGAGTACGCCGCCGTATGGAGACCCTTCGAGAAGACCTCCACCACCCCCGCCACATCCAGCTCCGGATGGAACGACGCACCAGGCGTCCTCACCCGGCAGTGCGGCGGCCACGTGTCCACGAAATCCGGCTCCTCGCTGAAGTGCGCACCCGGGTCCAGGTGGTAGTCCCGCGTCGCCACCACCTGCGTGTACGAGCCCCCGTGCATCAACGCCGTGATGGCGGAAGCCACGGCCGCACCCCCGGCGACGGCCAGCGAACCGCCCTCACAGAAGTCGTTCTGCACATCCACCACGATCAACGCGTTCATCACTTCTCCACATACACGGTCGGGATGGCCGGCTCGCCCTGCGACAGCTTCAGGCCCTCCCAGGGCAAGGAGACCAGGCCGTCACGCACCCGCTGTCGACTCGCGTCCAATGTAGACAACTCGACCGGCGAACCTTCACGCATCAGCGGCGTCTGCAAAACCCGATCATGCGAACCCGACTCCGGGACACCGTCGGCCACCACGTACACGACCTCCTCCAGCGCCGTGCCCGTCGGCTTGTGACGACGCAGCGCCGCCTTGCGCCCGGCCCGCGACTCCTTGTGCGAGCTGCGCTTCGCCACCGGCCGGCCGTCGACCTCCACCAGCTTGTAGACCATGCCGGCCGTGGGACTGCCGGAGCCCGTCACCAGGGAGGTACCCACGCCGTACGCGTCCACCGGCTCGGCGCGCAGCGCGGCGATCGCGTACTCGTCGAGGTCGCCGGACACCACGATCCGCGTGTTGCGCGCCCCGAGGGCGTCGAGCTGCGCGCGGGCCTGCCTGGCCAGGACGCCGACGTCACCCGAGTCGATCCGGACGGCCCCCAGCGCGGTCCCGGCGACCTCGATGGCCGTGTCGATCCCGGCGGTGATGTCGTACGTGTCGACCAGCAACGTCGTGTCGACGCCGAGCGCGGCGACCTGCGCGGTGAACGCCGCGTGCTCGCTGTCGTGGAGCAGGGTGAACGCGTGCGCGCAGGTCCCGGCCGTGGGAATGCCGTAGGTACGCCCGGCCTCCAGATTGGACGTGGTGGCGAAACCGGCTAGAAAAGCAGCCCTGGCCGAGCTGACGGCCGCGTCCTCGTGGGTGCGCCGCCCGCCCATCTCGATGATCGGGCGGCCGTTCGCCGCGCTGACCATCCGGGCGCCGGCCGACACGATCGCGCTGTCGTGGTTCATGATCGACAGGACGAGGGTCTCCAACAACACCGCCTCGGCGAACGTGCCCCGCACGGTGAGCAGCGGCGAACCGGGGAAGTACAGCTCACCCTCCGCGTAGCCGTCGACATCGCCGGTGAACCGGTAGTTCGCCAGCCAGTCGAGCGTCGCCGAGCCGACCACGTTCCGTGCGGACAGCTCCGCCAGCTCGTCGTCACCGAACGTGAATCTGCTGATGGCCTCGACCACCCTGGCCGTGCCACCGACGATCCCGTATCGCCGGCCGCCGGGCAGCCGCCTGGCGAACGTCTCGAACGCACACTGCCGGTCGGCGGTGCCGCCGGTCAGCGACGCGGCCACCATGGTCAGCTCGTAGTGGTCCGTGAGCAGCGCGGTGCTGGTACCGGTCATGAAGCATGAGCCTAGAACCCCGCGCCGGGAATCGGGCACATGTCTCGGCGGCCCAGGTCCCCGCTGGCGGCGTTGCCGGACCGCCCGAGTACAACCCGGTACGAGAGACGGCCCGGCGCCTTGCCAGCGGAAACCTGGATCCACCGATACACGCACCCCATTCCCGGCGCGGGGCTCCAGACGTGCCACCATGGCCACATGTCGGTTCACATGTCGACACCGGTCGAGCAGGAGAAGTCGCAGCCCGAGTCGATCGGCGCGGAACTCTCCGCCGAGGACAAGCCGTGGCAGACCATCGTGTGGAACGACCCGGTCAACCTCATGTCCTACGTGACCTACGTGTTCCAGAAGCTGTTCGGGTACTCGAGGGAGCAGGCCACCAAGCTGATGCTGGACGTCCACCACAAGGGCAGAGCCATCGTCTCGTCCGGATCCAAGGAGAAGTGCGAGGGCGACGTCGCGAAACTGCACGCGGCCGGCCTCTGGGCGACCATGCAGCACGAGTCGTGATCCCCTGGGAACGTGTGGCCGACACGGTCACCACGAAGATGGACCGCCAGGAGGCGGCCGTCCTGCGTGGACTGATCGGGCAGATCGGCGAGATGCTGAAGTCGCGACAGGACGCCTCGCCGCAGGACGAGCTGGCCGAGCTGACCGGCATCCGCACGGGCCCGACCACGGCACCGGACGACCCGATCCTGTCCCGGCTGCTGCCCGACTTCCACCGGCTCGACGGTGACGAGTCCGCCAGCGACGCCGACCAGGACTCGGCCGCCGCGCTGCGGTCGCTGCACGAACCGGAGCTGCTCGACCTGAAGACCGGAGTGGCGGCGGTCGTCCTCGACACCTGCCCGCCGAACGGCGGCCTGGTGAAGCTGTCGCTCGAACAGGCCGACGCGTGGCTCTCCGCGGTCAACGACGTCCGGCTGGCGCTCGGCACCACCCTCGGGGTCACCGAGGACATGCCGGACGAATTGCCCGACGACGACCCGCGCTCCAGCAGCCTCGGCGTCTACCACTGGCTGACCTGGCTGCAGGAAAGCCTGATCGCCGCGCTGGCCGGCGATGAGTTTTAACGCGATCACCGACGTGGCCGGCATCCAGGTCGGCCACCACCAGCGGATCGGCGACGGCTGGGCCACCGGCACCACGGTCGTGCTGCTGCCGGCGGGCGCCACGGGCGCGGTCGACGGCCGTGGCGGCGCGCCCGGCACCCGCGAGACCGACCTGCTGGTGCCCGAGAACCTCGTCCAGCGCGTCGACGCCATCTGCCTTTCCGGCGGCTCCGCGTACGGACTGGCGGCGGCCGACGGCGTCATGCGCTGGCTCGCCGAGCACAACCGCGGCCTGCGGGTCGGCGAGCACGAGCACGAGGTGGTGCCGATCGTGCCGGCCGCCGTGGTGTTCGACCTGCCCCGCGGCGACTGGGGCAACCGGCCGACCGCCGACTTCGGTCATCTGGCCTGCGAGGTCGCGGCCACCGGGCCGGTCGCGCAGGGCTGCGTCGGCTCCGGCACGGGCGCGAAGGTCGGCTCGCTGAAGGGCGGCATCGGCACGGCCAGCGCCGAGGTCGACGGGTTCACGGTCGGCGCGCTCGCCACGGTGAACGCCGCCGGCGAGGCGGTCGTCCTCGACACGGGCGTCCCCTTCGCGGCCGACCATGAGGTCGACGGCGAGTTCGGCGGCTCGTGGCCCAACCGGCCGGCCGACCTCGAGAGCGTGCCGCGCACCGATCTGAACACCACGATCGGCGTGCTGGCCGTGGACGCCGAGCTGTCGAAGGCCGAGTGCCGCCGGCTGGCGGTCGCCGCCCAGGACGGCCTGGCCCGCGCCGTCCGCCCGGCGCACTCCATGTTCGACGGCGACACGGTGTTCGCCGTCGCCACGGGAGCGAAGCCGCTGGCGGCGGCCGAGCCGCTCGGCCGGGCGGTCGCGTTGGACCGGCTGTGCGCGGCCGCCGCGGAGGTCTTCGCCAGGGCGATGGTGCACGGCGTGCTGGCGGCCACCTCACTCGCCGGCCTGCGTGCCTACCGGGACGTCTGGCCGAGGTAACGGAGATGGCCGGCTGGGCGGTATTCGTACATAACGACAACGTCAACAGCATGGACGGCGTCGTCTATGCGTTGCACCGGATCGCCGGCATCGCGGTCGGTGACGCCGTGAACCTCACGCTGTTCGTGATGGAGCGTGGCGACGTCGAGGTCGGGCGTTTTCCCGAGCTGGCCGACGCGGAGCTGCTCACCGCCCGCCTGCAGGTGTTCGGCCTGCACGCGACGCTGGCGGAGGTCTGACGTGGAGGACTTCTTCCGGGCGACCCCTGGTCAGCCTGTTCAGGTGGAGATGTCCGACAACGCGGCCAGCACGCTGCACTCGATCGTCCAGACGTTCGCCGACCGGTGCCGCCGGAACGACCGGACACTTCACAAGCGCATGCTCCCCGACGCCTCGTCCGATCCCGGCGGCTTCCGCGAACGCCATGAGCAGGGCATGCACCAGGCCGTCCTCGACGCGGCCGAGCGGGTACTCGCCGGCTGGGCCGGACACTCGAAGCCGGTGCTCGACCAGTCCGCCATCGACGACTGGTTCATCGTGCTCGCGCACGCCCGCTGGCTCTACGTCGAGCGTGATGTCACCGACGTCGCCCGGGCGGCCGAGCGGGGCGCGGACTGGGCGGTGAAGGTCAGCTGGCTGCAGTTCGCGCAGGCCACGCTGGCCGCGGCCGCCCTGCCGGAGCTGATGGCATAGCGCGTCTCACGAACTGGGAGCGGCCTGCCCACCCAGTAGGATCGGGACGTGCTTCGGATACGCCGTGACCTCGTCGACGCGATGGTCGCCCACGCCCGCCGGGACCACCCGGACGAGGCGTGCGGCATCCTCGCCGGTCCCGAGGGCTCCGACCAGCCGGAGCGGTTCGTCGAGATGCTGAACTCGGAACGCTCGCCCACCGGCTACCGGTTCGACCCGACGGAGTTTCTCCAGGTCTACCGGACGATGGACGCGGCCGACGAGGGGCCGGTGGTCGTCTACCACTCGCACACGGCGACCGAGGCCTACCCGTCGCGCACGGACGTCCGCACGGCCGGCGAGTACGCCCAGCTGCTGCCGTCCCCGCACTATGTGCTGATCTCCACCCGCGACCCCGACGAGCACGAGCTGCGCTCGTTCCGGATCGTCGACGGCGAGATCACCGAGGAGCCGGTCGAGGTCGTCGAGTCGTACCTGTTCGCGCACACGGGCGCCGACGACGTGCCGGACATCGACTGACTCTGCCGCGGGAATATCGGCCGCGGTCGAACGCGTCTCTGGATAACGGAAAGTCTCTCAGCGGAGGTTTGCACACATGGCCGTCACCGTCTCCATCCCGACCATCCTGCGTACCCACACGGGCGGCGAGAAGTCCGTCTCGGCCAGTGGTGCCACGCTGGCCGAGGTGATCGACAACCTCGAGGCCAACCACGGTGGCCTGAAGTCCCGCCTGGTCAAGGAGGGCACGCTGCACCGGTTCGTGAACGTGTACGTGAACGACGAGGACGTGCGGTTCTCCGGCGGGCTCGAGGCGGCCATCGCCGACGGGGACAACGTGACGATTCTCCCCGCCGTGGCCGGCGGATCAGTCGGCGGCTGAGTCCTGTGGCCCGGTTCGACTCCCTGCTCGACGCGCTGGGCGACACCCCGCTCGTCGGCCTGCCCACGCTGTCGCCGTCCGCCGACGTGCGGCTGTGGGCCAAGCTCGAGGACCGCAACCCCACCGGGTCCATAAAGGACCGGGTCGCGCTGCGGATGATCGAGGTGGCCGAGCAGGAGGGGGTGCTGCGGCCGGGCTGCACGATCCTCGAGCCGACGTCGGGCAACACCGGCATCTCGCTCGCCATGGCCGCCAAGCTCAAGGGTTACGGCCTGGTCTGCGTGATGCCGGAGAACACCTCCGAGGAACGCCGGCAGTTGCTTCAGGCCTACGGCGCGCGGATCGTGCCGTCGCCGGCGGCCGGGGGCTCGAACGAGGCCGTCCGCCGGGCCAAGGAGCTGGCCAAGGAGAACCCCGACTGGGTCATGCTCTACCAGTACGGGAACCCGAACAACGCGGGCGCGCACTACCACGGCACCGGTCCGGAGATCCTGCGTGACCTGCCTTCGGTGACGCATTTCGTGGCCGGTCTCGGCACCACGGGCACGCTGGTCGGCGCCGGCCGGTACCTGCGCGAACACAAGCCGGACATCCAGATCGTGGCGGCCGAGCCCCGCTACGGCGAGCTGGTGTACGGCCTGCGCAACCTCGACGAGGGGTTCGTGCCCGAGCTGTACGACCCCGAGGTGCTGACCGGCCGCTACTCGGTCGGCTCGTACGACGCGCTGCGCCGCACCCGGCAGTTGCTGGAGTCGGAGGGCATCTTCGCGGGTATCTCGACCGGCGCCATCCTGCACGCGGCTCTGGCCGTGGCGGCGAAGGCGACGGAGGCGGGCGAGCGCGCGGACGTGGTGTTCATCGTGGCGGACGGCGGCTGGAAGTACCTGTCGACCGGCGCTTACAGCGGCACCATCGATGAGGCGGCACAGCGCCTGGACGGCCACCTCTGGGCCTAGCGCGACCGGCGTGCGGCGTGGCATGCCTGGAACGACGCCTTCCAGTCATGCGGCGGGCCGAAGGCAGGGATGCGGGGCGAGGGTATCGCTTCACACCGACAAAAACGGTCCGGGGACCCCTGGAATCAATCTTAGTCGCGGACACCGACAATTCTGGGCCGCCGGCCTTTCGCGAGGTCAGAGCGGGTGCGGAGATTCCCGGAAAAGGTGGGTGGTCGGCCGCCACTACGCTAGGTCCCCATGCGCATCATCGGGTTACTGGGCGGGATGAGCTGGGAGTCGTCGGTCGAGTACTACCGGATCGTCAACGAGCGGGTACGCGAGCGGCTCGGTGGGCTGCACTCGGCGCACTGCGTGCTCTACTCACTCGACTTCGCCGAGATCGAGCGCCTGCAGGTGGCCGGGCAGTGGGACGAGGCGGGCAAGCGGCTGCTGACCGCCGCGACCGCGCTCCAATCGGCCGGCGCCGAGGTGCTCGTCCTGTGCACGAACACCATGCACAAGGTGGTCGACGTGCTGATCGACGGCCTCGACATCCCCGTGCTGCACCTGGCCGACACCACGGCCGCGGCTGTCCGCGCGGCCGGCCTCGACCGGGTCGGACTGCTCGGCACGGCGTTCACCATGGAGCAGGACTTCTACACCGGCCGGCTCGCCGAACACGGCCTCGACGTGCTGGTTCCCGACGCCGACGAGCGCGCCGACGTGCACCGGATCATCTACGAGGAACTCGTGGTGGGCATCGTCACCGAGCCGTCCCGGCAGCGCTACCGCGAGGTCATCGACTCCCTGGTGGCCCGGGGCGCGCAGGGCGTGATCCTGGGCTGCACGGAGATCGAGCTGCTGGTCGGGCCGGCCGACAGCCCGGTGCCGGTGTTCCCGACCACGCGGCTGCACGCGGAGGCGGCCGTGGACCACGCGCTCTCAGGGTTTTCACCGGAAGCCGCGGCCGCGAAGTCCACGTAGCCTCGATGGTGTGAGCACACTGCCAGCGCCAACGGAGAAGCCGAAGAACCCCGCCAAGCGGATCCTGCCGCCGAACCTGGCGCAGGCCGCGATCGTCATCGCGTCGTTCACCGTGCTGCTTTACCTGATCGAGGTCGTCGACGCCGCCATGTCCGGGCGGCTGGACCAGTTCGGGGTCGAGCCGCGCACGCTCGGCGGGCTCGACGGCGTCCTGTGGGCGCCGCTGCTGCACCACGGCTGGGCGCACCTGTTCTCGAACACGCTGCCGGTGCTGCTGTTCGGCTTCCTCGCCATGTCCAGCGGGCTCGGCCAGTGGGTCGCCGTCACGGCCACCATCTGGATCTTCAGCGGCCTCGGGGTGTGGCTGACCGGCGGTGCCGGAGTCACGGTCGGCGCATCCGGCCTGGCCTTCGGCTGGCTCGCGTTCCTGCTGGTACGCGGCATCTTCAACCGCGCGCTCGGACAGATCCTCGTGGCCGTGGCGCTGTTCCTGTACTGGGGTTCGACGCTGCTCGGCGTCCTGCCGGGCGACCCGAGCATCTCCTGGCAGGGTCACCTGTTCGGCGCGATCGCAGGCGTGCTCGCCGCCTGGTTCGTGTCGCTCGCCAACCGGCAGACGGCCAAGGCCGCGCCCGAGCCGCTGTGAGCCCGGACGCACCCATCGGGATTCTCGACTCCGGCGTCGGCGGCCTGACCGTCGCGCGGGCCATCGCCGACCAGCTGCCGAACGAGCGGTTGCGCTACGTGGGCGACACGGCCAACAGCCCGTACGGGCCGCTGCCGATCGCCGACGTGCGCGGCCACGCGCTGGCCATCGCCGACGACCTGGTGGCCGGCGGGGTGAAACTGCTGGTCCTGGCGTGCAACACGGCGTCGGCCGCGTGCCTGCGTGACGCGCGGGAGCGCTACGACATCCCGGTGGTCGAGGTGGTGGTGCCGGCCGTGCGCCGGGCGGTGGCCACCACCCGCAACGGCCGGGTCGGCATGATCGGCACGGTCGGGACCGTCCGCTCCCGCGCCTACGACGACGCGTTCGCCGCCGCCCCGGCCATCACCCTCACGAGCGCCCCGTGTCCCCGGTTCGTCGACTTCGTGGAGCGGGGGATCACGTCGGGCCGGCAGGTGCTCGGCCTCGCCCAGGCCTACCTCGAACCGCTGCAGCAGGCGGACGTCGACACGGTCGTGCTCGGCTGCACGCACTACCCGCTGCTCACGGGGGTCCTGCAGATCGTGATGGGGCCGGACGTGACGCTCGTGTCGAGTGCCGAGGAGACGGCCAAGGACGTGGTGCGGGTGCTGACCGAGCAGGACCTGTTCGCCTCGGGTCTCGACGCGCGTCACGAGCTGCTGGCCACGGGGCCGGTCGAACCTTTTGCCCGGTTGGCCCGAAGATTTCTCGGCCCGGACCTCGGTGCGTTCACGCCGGTGCTCTCACAGTGATCGTTCGTATGTAAAGCTGCTCGGTGTGCTGCTGACGGTGCTCGGTTGTTCCGGCAGCGCGCCCGGCCCGGGCGCGCCGGCCTCCGGCTATCTGCTGGAAGCCGACGGCTACCGCCTCGGCATCGAACTGGGCAACGGCACGCTCGCCGAGTTGCCCGACCCGTTCGCGCTCGACGCGCTGATGTTCTCCCACCTGCACCCCGATCACTGCGCGGATTTCAGCGCGCTGACCGTGCTGCGCCGCTACCACCCGGGGGCGCCCGCTGGTCAGCTGCCGGTGTACGCGCCGACCGAGGCGCCGTCGAGGTTCGCCGCCGCGTACAGCCCCGACGAGGCCGAGCGGTTGGCGGCGGACCTGTCCGATGTGTACTCGTTTCACGCTCTGGGCATCGGCACCCGGCAGATCGGCCCGTTCGAGGTGCGGGCGGTGGCGGCCGCGCACCCGTGCGAGGCGTACTGCTTCCGCATCACGTGCGGCGGGCGGACGCTCGTGTACACCGGGGACACGGGCGCGTTCGCCGGGCTCGCGCCGTTCGCGGCGGGCGCGGATGTGTTGCTGGCGGAGGCATCCTGGACGTCGTCGGCCGACCGCCCGCTGGCCCTGCACCTGTCGGGTACGGAGGCGGGCGCGCTGGCGGCGGCTGCCGGGGTCGGTCGGCTGCTGGTCACGCACGTCCCGCCGTGGACGGACAAGGCGGCGGTGTTCGCGGAGGCGCAGGAGGCCTTCGGGGGGCCGGCGGAGCTGGTGGTGCGGGGTGTGAGCTACCCGATCTGAGCCCTTGCCGCAGGCGAAGAATTGTCGGTGGTCGAGTCTATAATTGATGCCAGGGGTCCCCGGACCGGTTTTGTCGGTGTAAGCGGATAAGCTCGTACCGGATCTCTGTCCGCAGCGCGGCTGCAGGCCGTTTCGCCTCGCGCCGCGATCTCTTCGCAGGCCAGGGCCGCCGCAGCCGTGATCTCGACCTCGCCCCAGTCGACCGGATCGGTCGCACCGAGAACGATGAACGCGCGTGCGGACCAAAATTGTCGGTGCTTGCGACTATAATTAATGCCAGGGGACCCTGGACCGTTTTTGTCGGTGCAAGCCGCTAGGCTCGAACCGGATCTCTGTCCGCGGCTCAGTTCTCCAGCGCGAGCAACTGCTCCCGCACCACGGCCCAGTCATGTTCACCTGGGGTGATCAACATAACGTTGTGTAGCGAGCAATGGGAGTGCTCGTGCGCGGTCTCCTGCAATCTATTCGGTAGCGGCGGTGATGTTGGTGAACCCGGCGATTCGAAGCGCGCCGATTGCGGCGTTCCGTAGTGCCGCTATGTTTTGTGGTCCGTTTCTGGTGCGGGCTTGGTGGAGGTCTTCGCGCCACACGGTGTCGCGGATGTAATGACTTTTGTTTTCGATTCCCCAATGTTTCCGGACGCGCGTGTGGAATCTGATTGCAGTCATATTCGAGTCACTGGTACCGAACAGTGCGAATTCTTTGCTGGTCCACGTGCCGTCCAGCGTGTAGGTGTCTCGGCGAATGCACGCGATTCGTTCGAGGTGTGGGAAGTCGATTGTTCCGGCGTCGGCTGTCCATGTGCGCCAGCGGTTGATCCGTCCGTGGCCACGTTCTGTCGTGTCCCATTCAGGATCGTTGTTCAGCACGGGAATCATGGCGTCGATGACCGCTTGTTGGAACGTGGGCTGGTTCCCTTTGATTGCTGCGATGTAGTCGAAGCCGCGTTTGCCTGCGATGTGTTCGGCGGTGTCGCGTTGCGTGTGGGCGGCGT
Organism: uncultured Actinomycetota bacterium; assembly: GCA_963826035.1. Lineage (GTDB taxonomy): Bacteria > Actinomycetota > Actinomycetes > Mycobacteriales > Pseudonocardiaceae > Actinophytocola. The sequence goes on from CAWGVZ010000018.1 coordinate 311,576, forward strand.
CCATCGTCACCAATACGGCCTGGCCCTCGTCGATCGGCAGCGCGTCCAGCAGGTTCTCAACCTGGGTGATCTCGTTCGTGTCGCCAGGAACGGCGACCTGTGCGACGGTCACGCCCAGGTCGTGGATCATCGCGGAGAACAGCGTAAACTTCTCGTTCTCGTCGGTCCAGGCGCCGCGCATCACCTTGCCGTCGATGGCCAGCACCAGAAGCTCGTCGTCATCGGCTCGGGCGTTGCCGAACAGCCATACACCGAATATTCGATCCAACTCGCCCGCGTCCAACTCGCTCAACAACATGCGCACCGTCTTCTCTCCCGGAAACCTGTATCCCTGCGAGAAATAACACCATGTGCCACCCAGTTTCGCCATCAACGATGACGGCAGATCCTGGATCCGTCGTTCAATCGCATAGAAATTCTTCGCACCCGCCAATACGGCGACAAACGATGCCGCCAACAGAAACGACAAAACATAGATCCGGCCGCGCGGGCTCCGTGGATCAGTGATCGAGTCCAACATCTTCAACAGGCTGGAGATATCGCATTCATCACTCGACGGATCTGTCGAGTTGGACAACGGCGACGACGTCTGCAAGACTGACAACTTGACGACCTTCTGTCTTGAGGCTATTGGCGTGGTAACCAAATATTCTCAGACAGAAGGTCGTCTCTTTCGCCCGGCCCACCATCTTCAGGCGGACACGCAGGGTGACGATAGTAACTTCACCACGTGATCATGACTGGGCCGTGGCTCCCGCACCTCTTTCTTCAGCACCTTCCCCACCTTCGAACGCGGCAGGTCCGCCCACACCTCCACCTGCTTGGGCGCCTTCACGCTCCCCACCAGCTCCCGCACGAACGCCCGCAGCTCCGCCGAACTCACCGACCGCCCGGCATGCAGCTGCAACACAGCGGTCACCCGCTCGCCCCACTTCGAGTCCGGCAACCCGATCACCGCACAATCGCGCACCGCCGGATGAGCCATCACCGCCTGCTCCACCTCCGCCGAATACACATTGAACCCACCCGTGATGATCATGTCCTTCGCCCGGTCCACGATGAACAGATAGTTTTCCTCGTCGAGATAACCGATATCGCCCGTGTGATGCCAGCCGAACCGCGACACCTCCGCGGTCGCCACCGGATCCTTGTGGTACCCGGCCATCACCAACGGCCCACGGACCACGATCTCGCCGCGTTCCCCAGGCCCGAGCAGGTTCCCCGACTCATCCATGATGGCCACCGTCACCAGCGGCGACGGCCGCCCGGCCGACGAAAACCGCGAGCGCGCAAGCGACACATGCTCCGCCGGGGCGAGAGTCGAGATCATCATCGGCGCCTCCGTCTGCCCGAACAGCTGACCCAACACCGGCCCGAGCCGCGAAATCGCCTCCGCCAGCCGAGTGGCCGACATGGGCGCCGCGCCGTACCAGAGACACTGCAGCGAATCGAAACAAGCGCCGTCCAACGCGGGATGATCGAGCAACAGGTAGATCAACGTCGGCGGCAGGAACGTGTGCGTCACCCGATGTCGCGCGACCAGCTCCACGAACGAGCCCAGGTCCGGCGCCGGCATCACCACGATCTCCCCACCCAGCGTCAGCACCGGCAGGCACAACACCCCGGCCGCGTGCGTGAGCGGCGCGAGCGCCAGATACACCGGCCGCCCGTCGAACGGGTAGCTCATGAGCGTCACGGCCGTCATGGCCTCGAGGTTGTGCCCCGTGAGCTGAACGCCCTTCGGCCGCCCGGTGGTCCCGCCGGTACCCGCGAGCATCGCCACGTCGTCGACCGGCGAGGCCTCCCACGGGTCGACGGGCAGCCCGGCGAGCCAGACGGCGAACGAGACGGCTCCGTCGACGGAATCGTCCAGGCACACCAACGTCTTCAGCTTCGGCAACTCCGCCTGGATCCGCGACACCAGCGGCGCGAACGCCGCCTGGAAGATCAGGCACGTGCAGTCGAGCAGCTCCCGGTTCTCGGCCGCCTCGTTGCGCGGGTTGATCGGACACCGGACGGCACCGGCGCGGGCGATGCCGAACACGCATGAGAAGGCCACCGGATCATTGGCCGACAGGATCGCCACCTTGTCGCCCGGCCGCACGCCCGAGCGGGCCAGCGCCCGCCCCACCTGCCAGGACGCGAGCCGCACCTCGCCGTAGCTCAGTGACGGCCGGCCATGGTCAGACAGGGTGCGTCGGCGCCGAGCGAGGCGCCCTTGTCGAGGTACTCGGTGAGCCGCACGTCAGATCCTCCGGTTACGGCCTGGGGCCCTCCGTCCGAGCGGCGAAGAGCCCCAGCCTGGGGTCCGGCGGCGACGAATCCGCCGGACCCCGCGGGCCCGGGCCGCCCGCCGAAGTGGGGGTGTACGGACGGCCCGGGAGTCTCAGCCGCGTACGGTCAGCTCGGGCTCGAGCACCAGCCCGAAGGAGCGCAGCACGCCGAGCAGCTCACGGTGACCGAACGCCTGGCACGCCGACGCGAGGCCGGTCCGCCGCGGCGCCTGCTGCAGCAGCGAGTACGCGGCGTAGGCCTGCAGCAGCCCGGTCTGCTTGTAGTTGGAGTTGCCGTGGATGACGCAGTGCGCGCGGCCCAGCGGACCGGACGCGTGCACCGAGTCGAGCGACGTGTTGAGCCGCGGGTTCTCCCGCGGCGGCATACCGGCCTGCACGGACGCGGCCACCTCGGCGAGCGCGGCGCGCCGCTCGTCGTCGGGCAGCGGCTTGATCTTCTCCTCGACCATCTTCACCGTGTCGACCACGCCCTGCATCACCTGCCGGTCGAACACTCCGCCGGCCACCTTGCACGTGGCCACGCGCGGATCGTTCTTGAACCACACGGGATGGCTGGTGCCGCCCCATGGCAGGGCGAGCGCCGTCTCGTGCTGGCCTGGCACGGTGACCTCGAACGTCGTGTGCGGGTCCCAGCGCTGGTACTGGTTCTCCTCCAGGTAGTGCCAGTCGGCCGTGAGGATCGTGAAGATCGTCTGCGTGGAGGAGTAGGTGGGGAATCCCTTCCACAGCACCAGGATGTCGAGCGTGTCGAGGCCGGGAGTCTCCAGGCAGATGTTCGCGGCGATCTCGCCGGTCGTGTACATCTGCGCGACGCCGGGGGCGAGCAGCAGACCGCGCTCGGCAAACCCGTCGCCCCACCGCACCTGCGCGTCGAGCAGCCAGTCCTGCTCGCCCGTGGTGTCCAGGTAGTGGCAGCCGGCGTCGAGCGCGGCCTGCACGACCTCCGACCCGTGGGTGATGAACGGGCCGACCATGTTGCAGACCACCGAAGCACCGCGGAACAGCTCGGTCAGCGGACCGACCGCGTGGTCCACCTCGACCACCTCGTAGGCGACCGTCTCGATGCCGGGGACCTTGTCGAGGACCTCCTGGATGCGGGCCTTGTCGCGCCCGGCCGCCACGAACGGGACGTTCAGCTCGCGCAGGTACTCACAGACCAAACGGCCGGTGTAGCCGGAGGCGCCGTAGACGACGACGGGCTTGGATGTCATGACTGTTCCGCCTCCCCGGATTTAAAAGTGTTGGTCGCCCTGGGTTGGCGCCGTTCAGTTCGGGACGTACCGGTGGCTGGGTTGCGTCCCGTTCCCCTTAGGCGCGGTTGACAGCGACCTGAAGTTGACACAACGGATGTCATGTCACATCCCCATTCCGCCATCAACAGGTAGGCCGGCGCCCGTGACGAACCGGGCGGCGTCGGAGGCGAGGAAGACCACCGCGTCGGCCATGTCGGCCACCTCACCGAGCCGGCCGAGCGGGGTCAGGGCGATGACGTCGCCGACCGCCGCCTCGGGACTCGGCCACAGGCCCAGCTCCGCCATGTCCACGGCCAGCTGGTTGCCCATGGCGGTCGGCACGAGGCCGGGGTAGAGGCAGTTGACGCGTACGCCGTAACCGAGCTTGCCCGACTCGGCCGTCGCGACCCTGGTCAGCCGGTCCACGGCCGACTTGGTGGCCGAGTAGCCGGCGATGCCGGGGAACGCGATGGTCGCGGCCACGGAGGACACGTTCACCACGGCGCCGCCGTGGCCGGCCGCGCCACCCGGCCGCATGGCCCGGAACGCGTGGCCCGGAACGCGTGCTTGATGCCCAGCGCCGTGCCGAGCACGTTCACCTCGAGCATCCGGCTGACGTCGGCCGCGTCGAGGTCGGCGATCAACCCGGAGATCTCGATCCCCGCGTTGTTCACCACGATGTCCAACCCGCCGAGCGCCGACACCACGCCGGACACGGCGGACGCCCAACTCTCGTCGTCCGTGACGTCCAGCGGCACGAACACGCCGTTCACGCTCTCGGCCGTGGCCTTGCCGGCGTCGAGCTGGATGTCACCGATGGCGACGGACGCGCCGGCGCGGGCCAGAGCACTCGCCATCCCCGCCCCCAGACCCTGCGCGCCGCCGGTGACCAGCGCCTTGCGCCCGGTCAGGTCGAAGACGGTCATCGCGCCTCTCCTCCTTGAGATGGCTGCTGGACTCGTGCTGAGCGTAGCTATCTTTGGACAGTCGTCAAGAGTTTCTTGGACGACTGTCAAGAATTCGCCGGTTCGGGCTAAACTGATCACGGCCCGCACGGTGCGGGCGGGGGGACGAACGTGGAGGACCAGGCGTGTCCCAGGTCCGGGATCGGATCTCTCGACGACAGGTAGACAAGTTCGCTGAGCGGCGCTCGCAGCTGGCCGCGTCCGCGCTGCTGACCCTCTCCGAGCTGGGTTATGCCCGCACGAGCCTGCGGGAGATCGCCCAGAACTCCGAGTTCTCCCACGGGGTTCTGCACTACTACTTCCGCGACAAGGTCGACCTGATCACGTTCTGCGTGCGGCAGTACAAGGCCGAGTGCGTGACCCGCTACGACCAGATCGTGGCCGTCTCGAACACGGCCACCGAGTTGCGCGACGGGTTCGGTGCCGGGATGGCGGCCACGCTGCGCGAGGACGCCACACTGCACCGGCTGTGGTACGACCTGCGCAACCAGAGCCTGTTCGAGGAGTCCTTCCGCGACGACGTGCGCGACATCGACCAGAGCCTCGAGCGGATGATCTGGCGGATCGTGTCGAGGTACGCGGAGCTGTCGGAACTATCGCTCGCGGTGCCGTCGCGGCTGGCCTACGCCCTGTTCGACGGCGTGTTCCAGCAGGCGCTGCTCGGTCATCTGCATGGCGACACCGGCGCGGCCGACGAACTGGCGGTCAATGTCGCCAGGGTGCTCGATGGCTTCGTGGTCGCCGGGTCGTGACCGCGACGGCGGGTGCCGCAGGACCAGCCAGCCGAGCAGCCCGACCGGGATGATCAGCCAGCAGGACAGCAGCCGGTAGACGAGCACGGCCGCCGCCGCTGACGCCTCGCCCGCGCCGGCGGAGACCAGCCCGGCCAGCAGGCTCAGCTCGATCACGCCGATGCCGCCGGGCGTGAGCGGGATCTGCCGGACGATCTGCACGGTCAGGTACACGGCGGCGATCGCCACGATGTCCACCGGCAGGCCGAACGCCCGCGTGACGGCGTAGAGGCACAGCAGGTCGGTGAGCCAGTTGGTGAGCGCGGCCGCCAGGGCCAGGCCCCAGTGCCGGCCGCCGACCGCGCGGGAACTGCTCAGCGCGTCGGCCACCGGCTGGAGCACGGCGGTCAGCCGCGGCCAGCGCGGGGCCAGCGCGGCGAGCGACCGGTGCCGGCGCGGGTGGGTCGGGTGGATGGCGCAGTGCGCCTGCCAGGCGAAGAAACCCGTGAGCGCCACCAGTACCACGGTGAGCACCACGGACGCCCGCGTGATGGCGGGCTTGTCGTCCCAGGCGTTGCCCACCTGGACGGCCGCCGCGGCCAGCACCCCGGTCACGTAGAGCAGGGCGAGCGCGCCGATGGATAGCAGGCCGGACAGCACCATCACGGTGGCCGCCGTGCGCCTGCTCGCGCCGCCCGTGCGGAACTGGCGGAACGCGTAGGCGGCGGAGATGGCCGACCCGGCCGGCAGGCTGATGGCGATGGCCGACCGGCTGTAGGCCAGCGCGAGCGCGCGGTGGCGCGGCATGCGCACCCCGAAGGCCGTGAGCAGCCGGCGCTGCTGGCGGGCGAACATGCCCATCGACAGGAATTCGGCCACGGCCGCCACGGCGAGCCAGCTCGGGTCGGCGTCGCCCAGCGCGGACGTGACGGCTCCGAGGTTCGGCAGCTTGCCGTGCAGGGTGAGGAAGGCGATGCTCAGAAGGGCGAGCACGCCGGTGATCCGGAGCGTGACGACCAGTGGCCGCCGCCTTCGCACTTCCGCCGTCGAGGACATGGCCCCCTCCGATTTCATCGTACGATGAATACTCCTCCCTGCCGGCCGGTAGGTCAATCGCGCGACGAGCCGAACGCGGGTGTCCTCCACCACAGTCGTAGGGTTGGCCCGTGGCTCGCAGCGATGGCAGGAACGACGACCAGCTCAGGGACATCAAGCTCACCCGCGGATTCCAGGTCTGGCCGGCCGGATCGGTGCTGGTGGAGTTCGGGATGACCAGGGTGTTGTGCGCGGCCAGCGTCACCGAGGGCGTGCCGAGATGGCGCAAGGGATCCGGCCTCGGCTGGGTCACCTCCGAGTACGCGATGTTGCCGTCCGCCACCAACACGCGAGGCGACCGCGAGTCGGTGAAGGGCCGCATCGGCGGTCGTACCCACGAGATCAGCCGGCTGATCGGCCGCTCACTGCGCGCGTGCATCGACCTGGCCGCCCTCGGCGAGAACACGATCGTCATCGACTGCGACGTCATCCAGGCCGACGGCGGTACCCGCACGGCGGCCATCACCGGTGCGTACGTCGCCCTGGCCGACGCGATCACGTGGCTGGGCGCGGCCGGCCGACTGGCCGACCCGCAGCCGCTGTCGTGCGCGGTCCAGGCGATCAGCGTGGGCGTGGTGGACGGTCGCGTGCGGCTGGACCTGCCGTACGAGGAGGACGCCCGCGCCGAGGTCGACATGAACGTGGTCGCCACGGACGCCGGCACGATCATCGAGGTGCAGGGCACGGGCGAGGGCGCGACGTTCACCCGGTCCACGCTGGACCGGATGCTGGACCTGGCGCTGGCCGGCTGCGCCGAGATCCACGCTCTGCAGACGGCGGCGCTGGCCGAGCCGTACCCGGGCACCCTGCCCGAGCCCAAGCCGGTGAAGGCGGTCCGATCATGACGAAGCTGCTGGTAGCGAGCCGCAACGCGAAGAAGCTCGAGGAGATGCGGAGAATCCTGCAGGGAGCGGGAATCGAGGGCATCGACGTCATCGGAATGGACGAGGTCGACCCGTTCGACGAGGCCCCCGAGACGGCCGCCACGTTCGAGGACAACGCGGTGGAGAAGGCAAGGGACGCGGTAGCGGCCACCGGCCTGCCGACGGTGGCCGACGACTCGGGCCTGGAGGTGGACGCGCTGAACGGCATGCCGGGCGTGCTGTCCGCCAGGTGGGCCGGCAGCCAGAAGAACGATCAGGCCAATCTGGAGTTGGTGCTGGACCAGCTGACGGACGTCCCGGACGAGCGCCTTGGCGCGGCCTTCGTCTGCGCGACGGCCCTCGTTCTGACGGACGGCACGGAGATCGTGGTGCGTGGCGTCTGGCCGGGCACCCTGGTCCGCAAACCCCGAGGCACGAACGGTTTCGGCTACGATCCGATCTTCGTCCCGGACGGCGAGACCCGCACGTCAGCGGAACTGCTCACCGCCGAGAAGGACGCGATCTCCCACCGCGGCCGCGCACTCGGCCTGCTCCTCCCACATCTACGCAGCCTCACCGACCGCTAGCCGCCAGCCTGACTGACGGCGGCCTACCTGATCGGTCTGCCTGCCTACCGGCTGACTGTGGCTTGCCTGACCGGCCGACCGGTCCGCCTACCGGCTGCCTGCCCGGCCCACCTGACGACGGCTTGCCTAACCGGCTGACCGGCCTGCCCGACGGTGGCCTGGCGAGCTGAGGACAGGGCTCCGGTTCGAGGCTATCTGCTGACACCGACAAAAACGGTCCGGGGACCCCTGGAATCAATTCTAGTCGCGAGCACCGACAATTCCCGGCGGTCGTATCCACGAGGTCGGCACTGCCCGCGAAGTGGGATCCCTCCCACGGCCCGACGGCACCACGATTGAATGACGCCCATGACCACACGACGTACGGCCATCGCCAGCATCACCGCCGCCCTCCTGCTCGGCGTCACGGCCGCGGGCACCGCCTCCTCCGACACCCCGCGCCCACCCGGCGAGCCCTACCAGCGCACCGAGCTGTACTTCGGCGGCAACCTGCAGGACGGCACCCCGATCACCCCGGCCGAGTTCGAACTCTTCCTCGACAAGGAGGTCACGCCGGCGTTCCCCGACGGCCTCACGTGGATCGAGGCGCACGGCCAGTGGATGGGCGGCAAGGAGGACTCGTACCTCCTGATCCTGCTCTACCCCCGCGACGACCGGGACGCCAACGCCGAGATCGAGGAGATCCGCGCCGACTACAAGGACCAGTTCGACCAGGAGTCGGTGCTGCGCGCGGACAGCACCGACCGCGTCTCGTTCTAGTGCCCCGTCAAGTGACGTTGGTGCGTTTATCGGTGGTCCGGGCGTTCGCTGGCAAGGCGGCGAAAGGTCGTGGTGCGGAGCGACCAGGTTCTCGTACCGGGTTGTACTTGGGCCTTTCGCCAACGCAGTCAGCGGGCGTCTGGGCCGCCGAGAAACGTGCTGAACGTTGCTTGACGGGGCACTAGACCCCGAGGTCGCGGCGCAGCTTCGCCACGTGGCCGGTCGCCTTGACGTTGTACAGCGCCTTGGCGATCCGGCCCTCCGGGTCGACCACGAACGTCGACCGGATCACGCCCATCATCGTGCGGCCGTAGTTCTTCTTCTCGCCGTAGGTGCCCCACTCGGTCAGCACCGTGCGGTTCTCGTCGGACAGCAGCGGGAACGTCAGCCCCTCGTCGGCCACGAACTTCGCGAGCTTGGCCGGCTTGTCCGGCGAGATGCCGAGCACCGTGAACCCGGCGTCGTTCAGCTCGGCCAGGTTGTCGCGGAAGTCGCAGGCCTGCTTCGTGCAGCCCGGGGTGGCGGCGGCCGGGTAGAAGTAGACGACCACGTTCTTGCCGCGGAAGTCGGACAACGAGACCTCGTTGCCGTCGCTGTCGGGAAGGCGGAAATCGGGGGCCTGGTCGCCCTCGGCGAGGCGCTGCTGCTCGGTCATGGGACCGACGGTAGCGGGCTAGGCGGTCCCGTCGTAGATGGGGATCGCGTCGGTGCTCACCGTGTCGGGGCGGACCTCGACACGGACCGCGCACGGCTGCACGGGAACCCCGAACGCGACGGCGAACCGCAGGTTCTGGTTGGGCAGGACCTCGTCGATGGCGCCGACCACGCCGGTGTAGCCCTGCGTGGAGTCGATCACCTGCTCGGCCGCGGCACCGTTGACCGTGGCGACGAACGACAGCTGCGCCGGCCGGTACGCGGTGTCCCCTTCGTTCTCGATGACCATGTCGAACGCGACCGCCCGCGCAGCCCGCGGGTAGGCGGTGTCGGTCGGGGTGAACGACCGCGGCGCGGACACCATCAGCGTGACGCCGTTACCCAGCCGCGTGCCGGCGTCCTCCGCCGAGCGGTAGTCGGACCGCTCGGCCGCCGCCGTCGGGCTGGCCGTGCGCAGGGACAGCGACACGTCCTCCGAGGACGAGCGGCCGACCCCGCAGGCGGTCCCGACCAGCAGTACGCATGCCGCGACCGCAAGTCTGACCAACAGCACGGGGGTTACCCCTTCCCGGGGAGGTTGTACGTCTGAATGCACTATTCCCGTGCCGTACCTGGTGCAGGGCCGTTGAGTCGCACCTGGTGTCGTGCCGTAGCCGAGCTGTGACCACAGCGGCACCCCGCGTGATCGCCGCCACTTACGCGGCGAGCGCGAAGAACAGGACGAAAACGGCGACCGCCACCAGCCAGGTGGCGATCAGCCAGCCGAAGTCCCGCCACGGCGAGATGGCCTTGTTGTCCTCGCCGGGGACGTAGACGCCGCGGGCCTCGAACCGGTCGACGAGCTTCAGGACGGCGCTGATCGGCCGGGGTACCCGCATTGGCCTGGCCTCCTGTCCCGTCGCCGTGATCCTAGCTGGGCGGCGGGATGGGGCCGGTGGCGTAATAGGCCTTGCAGACGGTTCCGTCCAGGTCGGTGGCGATCTGGAGGACCGAGCTGCCGTCGGGCGAGGCCTGCAGCGTCGGACTGAAGTTGCGGCAGCCCGAGTTGTTCACGCCCGGGATCTCCACCGGCGCCGGGATCTCCCGCCACGTGCCGGCACCGCCCCGCTCGTTGACGAGGATCGTGCGCCCGTTGCCGTCGGCGTGGCTCCCGTCGGCGTTGACCAGCATCTCGCTCACCATGAGGATCGCGCCCTGCGGCGTGACCGAGAGGGTGGGCGTGTGGCGCGGGTACTTGCCGTCCGCCGTGCGGATGCCGGTACCCAGGTTGAACGGGTCGCCGTAGTCCCAGCCGTCCGCCGAGGTCCGGAAGTAGACGCTGCACAGCGGTTCGTCGAGGTTGCAGACCTCGTAGACCAGGAAGTACGTGCCGTCGGGCAGCTGTCGTACGCCCGGCATGCCCGGCCGCACGAAGAAGTCGGTGTTCTTCACGGTGTCCACCGGCGCCGACCAGGTGACCCCGTCGGCCGACCGGGCCTGGACGATCTTCTGGTCGTGGCTCGGCTTGTCCGACTCGTCGGCCCAGTGCACGACCAGATGGCCGTCCCGCGCCATGCTCAGCTCGGGTTCCCAGGCGTTGTACTGGTTCGGAGAACTGGCCATGTCGGCGAGGAACGTCCAGGTCCGCCCGAGGTCGTTGCTGCGCCAGAGCCGCTGCTTGACTTTCCTGTCGGCCTCGGGCACCTCCCACCCGGTGGTGGTGGCCCAGAGAAGAGTGCCCGCGGGCATCCCCCCGAGCGCCCGAGGCAGCTCGAACAACGTGCCACAACACATCCCGCGCCCGGCCACGCCCTCCGGATCGGCGATGGTGGCCACCTTCTGGAAGGAAGCCCCGCCGTCAGTGCTCTCCAGAATGAGGCCGACGCCGTTCCCGCCGACCTTGCTACCGATGCTGGCGAGCAACCGCCCGTTGGCGGCGCCGGAGTGCTCGAGCCGGATGACCCGCGGGTACGCCGCGCCGGTGTTGATGAGCAACTCCCGCTGCGGCGCCGCGGCGGCCGCGTTCACCGTGCTGACCAGCAGCACCATCAGTGCCGCCAAGATCCCAACCTGCCGCAACCGCATCTCAACCACGCCCCGACTGCGTTCGAGTGCTCACTGTCGGTGAGATCCTAACCAACTGTGGCGCAGATGTCGTGATTTGACGAGCAGACGGGGCGGATACGCTGTGCCTCGAACACCAGGGGGCCGTAGCCCAACAGGCAGAGGCACTGGATTTAGGTTCCAGCCAGTGAGGGTTCGACTCCCTTCGGCCCCACGACCTCTGACCAGCAGCGGAACCGCTCAGCGAAGCGGACAACTTGATCATTGGGCATGGCCTTGGGCATGAGTACACTGGGGTCATGGCTCGATCACGCTCTGATGCAGGCCGCCGGAAGGGCAACATCGAGGAGCGCGGCGGCGCGCTCCGCGTCCGGGTGTACGCGGGCATAGACCCAGTCACCAACCGTCAGTCGTACCTACGCGACACGATCCCCGGTACCGACGACGCCGCGTGGCGCAAGGCCGAGAACAAGCTGACGGAGTTCCGCGCCCAGGTGCTTAAGCAGCGGACAGTCGCGTCCTCGGTCCCGTTCGGCAAGGCGGTGAACGAGTGGATGCAGAACAGCGAGGTCGTGGACAGTACCCGCGACGGCTACGTGAACTACATCGAGCGGTACATCCGGCCCACGCTGGGGACGCAGCCCGTCCGCAAGGTGGACACACGCACGCTGGAGCGCTTCTACGCGGAGTTGCGCCGCTGTCGCGTCCGCTGCGACAAGAAACCGTTCGTGGAACACCGCAAGGAAGGTGACCACGACTGCGAGAAGGCCAAGTGCGCCGAGCACAAGTGCAAGCCTCTGGCTAAGTCGACCGTCCGTCAGATTCACTCCATCATCAGCGGCACCCTGGCGGCGGCAGAACGCTGGGGCTGGATCGACAACAACCCGGCCCGCATAGCGAAGCGCCCAAGCCCGAAACCTCCAGAGCCAGACCCGCCGACCCCGGCAGAAGCCGCAAAGTTGGCCGAGGAAGCGTTCAGAATGGACGACGACTGGGGCACGTTGGTCTGGCTGGTGATGACGACGGGCATTCGCCGGGGCGAACTGTGCGGCCTCCGCTTCTCCCGTATCGACTTCGATGCAGAAGTGATCGACCTCCGATCGAACTGGGTGAACGGCCAAGAGAAGGACACGAAGACCCACCAGAACCGCCGAATAGCGCTAGACACAGAGACCGTCGTCCTCCTGAGGGAACAGCGCGATCGCGTCAAGGCGCGTATAGAGGCGTTGGAGCAGGAGTTCTCAACAGAGCTGTTCGTTTTCAGTGGCACCAAAACCCCCGACCATCGCGCGCCGTACTCGCCAAACGCAGTAACGCAACGGTATAAGGACATGGCAGCGCGCCTGGGTGTGAAGACCCACCTGCACGCATTGCGCCACTACTCGGCAACCGAACTGCTTGCTGCTGGTGTAGATATTCGGACTGTGGCCGGCAGGTTGGGCCATGGCGGCGGGGGAGCAACCACCCTCCGGGTCTACGCCGCATGGGTAGCGGCGTCTGATCGCAAGGCGGCCGAGATTCTGGGTGCGAGAATGCCTAAACGGAATCAAAGGCCGTAGGCCAACTCTTGGTCTTGGTTAACTATTGCTCACTTCGTCGTCCGGAGTCTGCAAGGATTTGTATCGATTTCTCGCTTGATCGGTGACCGTCTTGAGGACCGGATCAGACACGAGGCTATCGGTGAATTGGCGTGCCCAATCACTTTGTTCTAAGAGGACTCCCTGCATGCACACTGCATCGGCAAGTTCGGGATGAAGCGGAGAAGGACAACTTCCCCAAAGGCGAATGAAATCCGCTTGGACTAGTTGTGCCATTCTGCCAAGTAGTCGGATTGACGCTGCACGAGCTATCCAATCGATTGACTCGTTAACCGCAGCTTGCTCGGCCATTCCTGTGAGTTCTTCCGAGACGTCCTCGTCTGTAGATTCGACTATCTCAAATAGTACGTTGAACAGCCAAGCGTACTGCCAGCCTAGGAGAAACTCTCCGCGTATAGCAGTGGCGATCTCGTAGCTAACTTCTTCGGGAGCTTTCGATGCGACAGACCTCAAGTACGCACAGATCGTCGCCGTTTCATCTGGAAAATCTTGCAGTAATTGTCCGATTCCGTCTATAGCGGCAGTGCTTCTATCGGCAATCAAGACAGTTAGTGAGCTAGTGATAGCTCCGTGGAAGAGTTCCCGTTGCAGTTTCTTGGGGTGCATCGAGTTCGGCGCACGCTTTACGGCGTTCCGAAACATCGCTGCCGCGAGTTCGACTTGACTTGGCTCCAGATGGTCCCGTAGTTCGTCGGCGATTTCGTCGATACTCATCGTATGGTGATAAAATATCTGAAAGGCTGTATCCTCATCTATTCCAGACTCTTCAAGAAGTCGCTCTAGTTCATCCGGGTCCGCATCGAGTAGGCCATCCTTCTTTAGCTCTGCCAATTCTGACCGAGTTGTCTCACGCTCAATATCAAGCTCTCTTAGTTGCTTGTCATATGTAGCACTCTTGAGAACCATGGTCTTCTCGGAGTTCGCTCGAAGCTGCAGTTTTCGCAACTCATTTTCGAAGATGAACACTGCCCGCCTGCCGGCGTCATGGGTATGAACAGTAATTCTCACGTCGTCGCCATGGCGCCAATAAGAGAGGCCGCTTCGAAGCATCGCGGCGTCAATGCTTGAAATATACGCGGTCGCTAAAACGTCGGAAGCGGCCAATCCTTGTGGAATTCCGCGACTCTGCCCCATTGTTCTTGTAAGGAAGTCGACAAGTGCGTCGACAAGCTCTATGCGACCCGTGAGTACGACGAGAATCCTACGCAGCATGGAATGATCGATGCTTTCGTAGAACCCGGAAATATCGGCTCGCACGATGTACTGCCCCGGGATGGTGGTCGGAAGTTTCTCAAACGTGTTCCATTGTGGCTCTGTTTCCATGGCCCTGGGCCACAAAAGAGTCGTATCTGCCACCAGTCGACTCTCTATGCGCGGACGCAATGGTGCAATGAGAGCATGGTAGAGAACTCGATCATTCAGCGTTAGCATTGCCGCCGGCCGAGTTGAGTATTGAGACTTTGGCACAGGTACTTGATGGGCGGGGCGTGGATCGTATAACCCTTCTCTTATGGATATCTTCAAGGCGTTAACAAACCCTCGCGCAACACTGCCACCTACGTTGTCATCGGCCCGAGCGGGCAAGAGGTCGTTCCTCTTGCTCCCTGGAATGCAAGACGCTTCGAGATCAATATCATTCAAGATCGCTGAAAACACATCCGCATGACGCATTGCAAGTACCAATCGGTCGACGCTCGGCCACTTGATAGTCGCCGTGGGCTCACAGGTGTTACGTAGCGCCACTGCACGACGGGTGGTCGGTACCCTTGCCCGGTGGTTGACGAGGCAGGAGCTTGGCAGACGTTCGGTGAGAGGCTGGTCTACGACAACAAGTGGGTGAGGCTCGGACTTGTGGATGTCAGGGCTCCTAACGGCGAACGCTGGGAGTACCACGTCGTTCACCTGGCTCGGATCGCCATCGGACTCATCATTGATGAGCGTGACCGCGTGCTGATGCTCTGGCGGTACCGGTTCGCCACTGATCAATGGGGCTACGAGCTGCTAGGCGGCCTCGTCGAGGAGGGTGAGGAGCCCGCCGCGACTGCCGCGCGCGAGATCGCCGAAGAGAGCGGCTGGCGGCCGATCGGCGAGCCCGAGCATCTGATCAGCTTCGAGCCGCTCCCCGGTCAGGTAACGGCGCCCACGGACGTCTACCTCTGGCGCGAGGCCGAGAAGGTCGGCGAGCCGACCGACACAGAGGAGGTCGGCCGTCTGGAGTGGGTGCCGCTCAGCCGCATCCCCGAGCTGGCCGCGCGCCAGCAGATCCTCGGCGCGGGCGCCCTCGTCCCGCTGCTCTACTACATCGCCTCACGCGGCGCCGGTGCCGCCAGTAGGCAAGATGAGCCCGGAGAGCCGGCGTAGCTGCCGATCGGACTTGATCTGCATCGCCAGCCGCTTGGCCTGCCTGGCGTGCGTCTGCGCGGCCTCCCGGTCCCCGGCTGCCGCGTGCGCGTACGCCAGGTCGACCAGCATGACCGCCCGCGCGCGGATGAAGTCGCGCGGCAGTCGCGGCAGGGCACGGCTGAGCTGGTCGATCGCGTCCGGTTCGCCCAGCTTGCTCATCGCGTTGCCGCGCCACCGGTCGAGGTGACCGCCGCCGAGGAACAGGAACGGCAGACTCGGGTCAACCGGGTCGTTCGGCAGGAGGGCGTCTGCCTGGTCGAACGCCCGTAGCGCCTGGTCCCGCTGACCAGCGGCGGCCAGACCCTCCCCGTGCGCCGCCGCAAGCCACGTTTGCAGCAGTGCGGGCGCTGCCGCCGCGATCCGCCGCGCCTCGTCGAGCTGCCCCACTGCGGCCTCGATCTCGCCGATGTCGATCAGGATGAACGCCTGCTGTGCAATCGAGTGCGCCAGCAGCAGCGACGACCCGGCCTCCCGCGCGCCGGCCTTCGCGCGCTCGTGGTGGTCCCACGCCTGCCGGATGGCATTCCGGTCCAGCGCTTCCCAGCCGGCCAACGCGGACGCCTCGGTCATCACCCCGGCCAGCGCCTGACGCTGCCCGCGCATGGTGCTGTAGTCGAGCATCCGGCCGATCTTGTTGATGTGCCCGCGTAGCTCGTCGAGCACCGTGACCCCGCCGAACTGGCGATCCACGTGACGCGCGGCTTCGACTTGCTCGCGGAACAGCTCGACCGTGCCAGCGTCGACCGTGCGCGCGATCGCCAGCCGCGACCGCAGCTCGTCCACCTCGTCGTTCTCGGGCTCAGACGGGAACCCGAGTTCCTCGTTCGTCAGCCCGTAGATGTCCCGGAACAGCCGCTGATACGTCGAGCTGACCGCGCTATGTCCGTTCTCCCAACTGGACAGTTTGGTCTTCAAGCTGGCCGGCGACATGACGCCGATTCCCAGCATCTCCGCGCGATGGATCAGCGAGCGAATGACCTCGTTCGCGGAGTAACGACGATGCTCCCTAGCCTCCTGGAGCTTCGTGACCGTCATTGAATCTTCCCCCCGGATATACGCTCTGACCTGCGGAGTTAATTCCAGTTATCGCCACTGGGGTTAACCGAAGCCAGCTGTATAGGCGCTCGTAAATGCCGTTTCTTGGAGGCATGAACGCACGCCAGAACGCCACCCCGCCGGGCAGCAAGACGCCGCTAGTTGTCGCCGCTGCGCTTGGCACGCTCGACCACGGTCGACAGGTTGGCGTTGATCTCTTCGAGGCGCTTGGTGATCTCGCTGAGCTGGTCCTCGATTGCGGCCAGCCGCGCCGGCACGCCGTCCCCCGCGTAGTCGATCGGGTCGTTCGGCGCTGGTGGGGTCTGCCTGAGCAGCACTGCGGCCAGGTGGCGCGGGTGCCAGCCGAGGGCGACGGAGAGCGCTTCGAGAGTTCGGCCGCTGCGGCGGCGCTGCACAGTGTTGTTCCGGATCTCGCGCACGATCGACAGCGCGATGTGCGACCGCTCCGCGAGTTCGCGCTGATTCAGCCCCAACTCGGTCAAGCGCTCATTGATCGCCTTCGCGACCGCCGACCAGTCCTCCGACACGTATTCCTCCGCGCTCCGCCTCGACATCGAGATTAGCGGGGCTGCCGCATTCCGCGGGCGCCGGTTCGTCCGCGATTGGACCATTCGTGTCGCCATAAGTGCCGATATCGGCACTTCATCAATCTTTCGTCAACACATTCTTAAGGAATCAATCATGAGCACTGTTATGTCGAATGCCGGTCCGCCGGCGTTCTACACAGTTCGAGAAGCCGCGCGGATTCTCCGCGTGGACCCATCAACCCTCTACCGGGCGATCAGGGAAGACGCCTTCCCGGCCGTCCAGGTCCGTACCCGCTACGTCGTCCCGTCCGCCGTGCTGGACAAGCTGATCGCCGAGGCCGCCGAGTTCGGTGGCCGGGTCGACCCGGCCCGGATGGCTGCCGAGCGGCGCACCGCTCGCGAGGTCGAGCGCCTCCGTGGAGGTGCGTCGTGGTGACCGGTGACGACTACTCGCGGTTCGTCGGCATCGCGTGGCGGCTGGACCGTCTCCGGTGGGTGCCGCATGACGTGCTGGCCGAGATCGTGATGAAAGACGGGGAGTGCGTTCAGGAGTTCACCAGTGGTGAGCCTCCGCAGCTCACTGGCATCGACTCGGTTGATCGGGAGTTGGCGGCGCGGTTGTGCCACCGGTGCCCGGTGCAGGACGAGTGCCTGGAACTCGAGTTGCGCATGGCCGGTGAGGAGACGGTCGGGGTGTGGGGCGCGCTGAACGAGCGGGACCGTCGCGCCCTGTACCCGCACTGGCGGCAACGCGGTGAACGCGCCGAACCACTGGACCTCGACGACGAGGACGGAGGTGAGCTGCCGTGAACGACATCAGCGTGACTCCAACGCAGATCATGGCCGGTGTCGGTGTGCTGCTCGTCTTCCTGTGGGTCTGGCGTGCGAGTGCGCGCCGGGCGAAGGCTGCGGCCGACGCCGCCCGCAGCGGCGCGCGGCTGCTGTCGCTGGCTGGTCGGGTGCTGTTCACGGCGGGTCTGATCGTGGGCGCGCAGTGGGTGGTGGTCATGCACCCGGACAACAAGTGGTTGCTGCTCGCGGTGCTCGGGTCTGCCGGCCTTGTTCGCCTCCTACGCGCTGACCCGTGCGTTGACGGTGACCACGGTGGACAGTCCACGCCGGAGGGGTGGCCGGTGATGAGCCACAACGAGGAAGGGGTGGCCGCCGCCGGGCGGCCACCCGCCGGCCCTCAGGACGCGCGGCACGTCCCGCTGACCCGCGCGCAAACGCTCGCGCAGGATGCGTCCGACGCCGCCGAACTGCGCGCTTACCAAACCCACCCGGACGTGGTCGCGCTTCGCGTCGAACGCATCCGCACGCAGGTTGACCGGCTCTGCTGGGCCGGAATCGTGCTCGGTCTGGCGTTCACCATGACCAACGTCCAGACGTTCGCGGCCGCCGGTTCGCCGGCCTGGTCGTTGCCGTGGCTGTCCGCGTGGCTGCTCGATCCGACCGTGTCAGTGGTGCTGCTGGCGATCCTCCGCGCGGAAGAGGTGACCGCTCGCTACCAGGTCCAAACGGGACCGTGGGTGCGGCGCGCGAAGTGGTTCACGCTCGCGGCCACGTATCTGATGAACACGTGGGCTTCCTACGCGGCCGGCTCACTCGCGGGCATCGTGCTGCACTCCGTGCCGCCGCTCGTGGTGTTCGTCGCGGCCGAGGCCGTGACCGACCTGCGCGACAAGCTCACGGAGGCCGTGAACGTTGCGTTCACGGAAGCCGTTCACCGCGAGAGCCCGAAGGTTCATGAACGCCCACGGCGAACCACGCGCGCGGTCGTTCGCGGACTACCTCGACGACGCTCGTCGCGCGTGGACGCCTGCCGTCGTGATCACCCCGGCATGGGTACGTGAGGTGACGAGCTGCTCGCGCGGCCTGTCCTCGCGCGTGGCCGCCGCGCTAGCCGATGAACGGGAGGCGCGGTCATGAACGCCGACGAACTTCCTGTCCCGGCTGATCCGCGCGACGTCGTGAACATCGATCCCGTGTACGACGCGGAGTTGGTCGACGAGTCCAAGCCGGTCTACGTCCAACCGCGACTTGGCCGGTTCACGTCCTGGTGGCTCCGGTCGCCGCGCGTGCCGGTCTGGTTGAAGACCCGCGAGCAGGCCCGCCAAGCCGCGAAGGACACGGCGGCTGCGATCGTTCGTGCGCCATGGCGGTACCTGCGCGCGGTGATGCGTGGTCTCGTGGCGGCTGTTCGGTGGTGGCGTCGGTGGGTGACGGTGCGGGACTACCGCGAGGCCGCCGAGCTGTCCGAGAAGCTGGCGGACAAGTACACCGAGATCCGCGCACTGACCCTGTTCCGGTGGAAGGTCACTGGCGCTGTCACGGCCGCGACGGCGCTGGCTGTGGCGATCATCGACCTGCTGTACGGCTCCCGCGGATTGTGGTCAACGGTGGGCGCGGTGTCGCTGGCACTGGCGATCGTCGGCCGCCGCCGCGACGGTGCACCAGGCCGTAAGGCTGTGTTGGCCGGCCCACGGTCGTTGACGTGGACCATGGACCCGCAAGTCCTGGTGGATGCCTTCCGTGACGCGAAGCTGATCGGCAAGGATGAGATCGCTACGGCTCGTCGAGCGGGCAACGCGCGTCGGCGACGGGTGGGCGATCACGGTCGACCTGCCGGCGACGCGCAAGGCTACGGACGTGATCAAACACCGGGAGGCGTTGGCGTCGGCGCTCGCGGTCGACGAGGTTCAGTTGATCGTGGAGCGGGTGCGTGGCAACGGCGGTCACGCCGGCCGAGTCGCGATGTGGGTCGCCGACGAGGACCCGTACGCGTCGCCTCCACTTCGGACACCGCTGCTCGCGGTGCAACGGTGGGATGCGTGGCGTCCGGTCCCATTCGGACGCGACGCGCGAGATCGGAAGATCGACCTGCCGTTGGTGTGGACGTCGCTGCTCGTCGGTGCGATTCCGCGCCAGGGCAAGACATTCGCCGCGCGGCTTGCGGCCGCCGGGTTGATCCTCGACCCGCACACCCGGCTGTACGTGGCCGACTTCAAGGCGGGGAAGGACTGGGACGCTGCGGCGAAGGTCGCACACCGGTTCATGTCCGGCGACGAGTCCGAACACGTGCTGGCGCTGATCGGGTGGCTCGTCGAGTTGGTGGGTGAGGTCCAGGGCCGCTACCGCCGGATGCGCGACCTCGACGACACCGTGTGTCCTGAGTCGAAGGTGACGCCGGAGATGTCGCGCGACATGGCGCTGAACATGCCGATCACGGCCGTGTTCCTCGATGAGGTTCAGGTGCCGCTCGAAGACCGCACGCCGTACACGGTGGAGGGTAAGAAGCTGACGGCCGGGGAGTATGTGGGTGAGTTGCTGACGTGGCTGGCGAAGAAGGGACCGGCGGCCGGCATCGTGCTGGTGCTCGCCACACAGCGGCCGGACTCGAAGACCATCCCGAGTGGACTCCGCGCGGTCCTGGGATCACGGTTCGCGCTGCGGGTCATGGACTGGCGAGACTCGAACATCGTCCTCGGGGAGCAGATGAACACCCGTGGATACGACAGCAGCCGGCTACTGGCGTCCCACAAGGGCGTCGGCATCCTCCGCCCGGACGGCGAGACACAAGCGGGCGCGGATGTGCTGGCGCTGACCGTGCGGACGTACTACATGCCGAACGAGGACTGGCACGAACTGTGCCAGCGCGGCCGTGCTCTCCGCGAGGCCGCTGGCACGCTCAGCGGGCACGCCGCCGGCCGTGACAGCGCACCGGAGCTGGACCACGCGGCCGTGGTGAAGGTGATCGGCACGGGCGCCCCTGCGCCGGTCGTTCTGCCGGAACCGCTGGCGTCGGTCGTCGCGTACCTCGGAGACGACCTCGACGAGGACGGCCGTGACTTCATCCCCACGGCCGAACTCGCCGAAGCGCTCGACGCGGAGGCGAACTGGTTCGGCCGCGCGATGGCGGAACTCGGGTGCTCGTCGACCCGCCAGCGGGTGACCGGTGAGGACGGCCGCGTGCGGCAGGTCAGGGGCTATCGAACGGCCGACGTCAGGGCCGCGATCACGGCGGCGGAGGCGTGACAGCACCCGTCACGCACCCGTGTTGCCGTCACGCGCTTCGGGACACCACCAAACTGGCCTCTACCTGGGAGAACGCCCGTCGTGACGGGTGGGACGGCACCGCGTGGGACCGGCCCACCTGTCACGGAACCAGCTCGTCGAGCGGAACGAAGGTGCAGCCGTGCAGCTCGCGAGCCAGGCTCACCGCGCGCACCCACCGGACGGCCGGGTTATCGAATGAGACGGAGACCGCGCCGACCGCGACCGGAGGCCAACCGGCCTGATAGAGCAGGCCGTGAACCCCGTCCACTTGATAGCGGCGGGCACGAACAGCGACCGCACCGCGCCTGAGCGCGGGACACAGCTGCACCGACGTTCGGACGCACGGCACGCACACCGGAGGCTCGGTCACGCCCATCCTGTTCGGCCACTCCGGCCAGTCGCCACGGTGATCCTGGAGCAGCCACAGCACCCCGTCTTCTGTACGGTCGGCAGGCTCCGCGCAGACCTGGCACAGGAGTTGGCGCATCGCCCGTCGCTGCCGCATCGGATGGACCCGACCGAAGTCGGGCCTCCCGTCGCCGGGCCGGAAGGGCGTGCGGAACCAGAGGACACCGTTGCTGTCCCGATCGGTCCAGGACTCGTCCGCGTAGGCGACACCGCCACCGAGCCGAGTGGTCATCGACAACGGCGGGTCCTGCTCGCCGGTCCAAGCGGTCACGTAGGGCACAACGACGGGTCGAGCGGATTCAGGCGACGAGGCGAGAACGTTCAGCATGGACTCTCTTGGGATCGGCTTGTGGAACTGAGCGGCAGCACGAGCGCGCCGCCGCTGATCGAAGGCGTCGAGGGTCAGCCACCAGGCGGCCCAGAGCAGGAACGCGAGCACAGGCGCCGACGCGAGAAGCGCCTCCACGACCTTCGGCATCAGGTCACTCCCGACCCTTGGGACGAGCGCCGGGCAACCCGAGCACAGATGCCCGCAGCCGCCGAGGCCATCCGCTCCGCAATCGCCACTTCGTCCGCGAGGGTGAGGGGCTCCGGCGGCCTGTCTTCCGGGTCGATGTGCCGGAACAGGTACCGCCCGATGAGCTGGCTGATCACGCACAGCTCATGGATGAGGCGCCAGTCAAGAGCTGCGTCGTCCGGCGTCGGAGTGTCGTTCATGCTGCGGCCTGCCCTCGTGGTCACTGGTGGATGCCCGGCGGGGAGCACGGAGGCACGGAAGCTCACCCGCCGGGCGTGCCCCACATCCCCACACGTGCGCACTGGGCATGCGAGACTGAAATCAGTCTTTCGTCGACATAACATCGGCGACAATGACACAGACATGCCTTACAGATGACATAGCCGGAGGGCGACGGGGATGGAACCGCGGAATGCGACGTCGAGCAGGCGCAACGTGCCCGCGCGCACGCTGCTCGAACAGCTGATCCGCGAGCGAGGCGAGACGTATGAGGAGTTCACCGCGTACGCGGAGGAGTTCGCCAGCCGGAACCGTCTCCGGGGGACGCTCAGCCTCCGCCACCTGTTGCGCCTGGCATCAGGTCGACAAGCGGACGGAAGTCCACTCGGCACTCCGAGGCCAGCAACGGCGAACCTGTTGGAACGGATCTTCGGCGTGCCGGTGGCGGAGCTGCTGGCACACCCACGCGACCGGACCGATGACCACGCGAACGCTGAACTACGTCAACGCCTGAACGCGTCGCGCCATGTCGACTGGTCCGTGATCGACCTGCTCCGGGAACAACTGGCGTCGCTACGCCGACTGGACCGTCAGATGGGCGCGATAGTCGCGTACGACGAGGTGCGGGCGAAGATGGAACAAGTACGTCAATTGCACTCCCACAGCCTCACTCCGGACATGCGGGCTGCGCTCGCCGGCCTGCTGTCCGAACTCGGCGCTCTTGCCGGATGGGAAGCTCTTGACCGGTACGAGTTGGCTCAAGGGTGGGAACACCACGAACTTGCCAAGCAAGCAGCTCGAGAAGCGAACATGCCAGGTTTGTTGGCCCATGCTTCAGCGCAACAAGCATTCGTGCTATCCGAAATTGGTGAAGTCAAGCTAGCTGTTTCTCAACTTGCTGAGGCTCGCCACCTGGTCAAGCGAACCGCGCCGAGCCTTCTTCGGGCGTGGCTGGCTGCCGCACACGGAGAGGGCTTGGCCGCCGCAGGTCAACGAGATGAAGCGTTGCGAGCCTTTGACTCGGCTGGTTCACTGCTGCCGGTAGACCCAACGCATCCCAAATTGCCGTTTTTATTCCTCGAAGGTGTGCACCTAGATCGATGGCGTGGACATGCGCTGGCCAGACTCGGCGATGTCCATGCTGTCGAGGTGCTCGCTAGCGCGCTTGAGCGGCTTGATCCGACATTCATTCGAGCCGAAACGTCGCTTCGCGTTGATCTGGCAACCGCGCTTGCTATAACGGAAAGGCGTTCCGAGTTGCGCGCCCATGTGTTGCGAGCCCAACGATTGGCAGTTGAAATCGGTTCAGCCAGGCAGAGCAATCGCATAAAAGAACTAAAGGCGAGAGAAGTGTTCTAAGAACATCGGTTGTCGGCTTGGTTCGCAATTGGATGACTTGGCGACTATTCTTCTGATTCAACGCTTCCAGTGAGTTGTCGGGGCTCGACTTTGTCTGCTAGTTCAAGAAGCAGTCGGGCAGCGGGCGTGTCGGGCAATTCTGGTGAGGTGAGAAACTCGCGACTGAACAGAACGGATTGCAACTCAGCCTGGCTCGGAGATTGTCCGGGTTCGACTGCCACTGATGACCTTGTTCGTCGGTCGCAGGCGCGACGAGCGATGATTTCGTGGATGTCCCGGTCACCTGACCTGCCGAGCTGTTTCCTCGATACTCTCCATAAGCCACTTTTCAACTGGCTTGCAATACCCGCATCGGAAAGTAGTTCGAGTGCAGCACGAACATCAGCTGCGCGGCCACCTCCGTGATGCTCACGTAGCACCGAGGCTGTGTCTGAGGGATTTACGGTCATATCAGAACCGCTCCCGCCGTACATACTCGGCCACGTCTTCGAGTATAGGTGCGTTGCGAGGTAGAGGCGATCTGCCTGATCATTAATCAAAGCACGCCTGGACTTTATAGGAATGAACATAGATGCTTGAACGTTGAGAACGTTGTCAAGGTAGTCGCCGATATTCGGCTTCCGGCGACCTTTTAGAAGACGCCCGTTTCGGCCGCCGTTGATTCGTTGGAGATGATAAGTTTGACTCTCGCGGGCAAATTGAACGATTACGGGGCGACGCGTCGGCTTGTAGAAATGAGCTTCGTTTTCAAGTCGTTCCTTGATCAGTCGTCGGACGACATGGCTTCCGATCTTCATGTGCACTAGCTGAAGCACATCAACAGATTTGATGGATTTGAAGCCGCCGTTCCCCGATGGAACTTCGGTCAATTTGTCGTATCTGAAGAGTTGCTTGCAGAGCTTCTCCAAGCTGCCCTCATGGAGTGCTACTTTCGATATCTCTCCGACGATTGCGGAGCCGTCCTTGAAGAGAACGGTGAAGTCTGGTGTTAGCGTAGTTTCGGTATTGATAGGTATCTTCGGAAAGCGCTCGAAATGCTCGACGGTCTCGGGCAGTTCCTTAACTTCGGTGAACATCCACTCGAAGATAGAAACGACATCCACATGCTGATCGTATGTGCCGAATCCTTCGAGGAGCCTTCGTCTGCACTCTGGCTCCTTCTCGGGAGTTCTCGGCACCGGAGTCAGCCGTTCATGACTAAGTCGTCGAGGCTTACGACGTCTTCTTGGCGAGAATCTCCGATATCAACTGCGGAGAAACGGTCGCTGAGATGCTGACTTAGTCGAGTCAGAGCGCCGATGCTTGCCCTATATCCTGGAAAAATCTCGATAGTTGCCGGATCGGTAACAAAGACGTCGAAATTAGATCCGTCTTTGTGATCGGTTACTACAACATGTAGATACGGATTTCGGTGAAGCACGGCTATGTTCACATCTGATTGATCGGCCAGTGCTGACACCACCTCTCCGGTTCCCGAAGAGTCTTTAAGGATCGAGCCCTGTAGATAGATTGATATCGGAGACTCGGCAGAGTTTTCAACTCTTCGCTGTCTATCGTTGAACAGCTCACGCCGCTGGTTTGCTGCATCGGCGAGACTGCGGAGGATAACTCGCTCAAATATGTCAAATTTTCCAGCATAAAATGTAGCACCAGCTAGCCTTCGCAAGTGTATGGATAAGCGACGGTCGACCTGAATCGTCATGGTGCGGACGGATGCTTGGCTTTGTTCGATTTCATCGATTGCCTGTTGTGGAGTTGGGCGAATGGCTGCTAGGCCGGCGTTCCACCCTCTAGAGATCGAAGACCAGTCTGCAAACTTTCGTGCCGTTAGCCTGCTTACTGCCGCTTCTCCAATAGAGGATGTCGCGTTCGCAATTTGATAGAATTGCTCCTGGTTTAAGAAGCAGGGTGTCACGTTGGTAGTGTTGCTGATCCACCTAGTTACTTTGTCCCAGCGCGGGTCCGTCACGGGAACGCTTGCCGTGAGTTGGTAGATATTCTGGTGTGCGGTGGGCCAAGCGCCCAATACAAAATCGCCCCAACGACGGTCTTGAACGCGGAGCAGTGCAGTCGTCTGGTTGGGTCCGTACTGGATGGTGGCCTGCGTTCGAGGGCGCAGGAACTCCAGGGGGTTTCCGCTCTCACCAATGACCGTCTCGACAGTCAAGTGTTCTGACGTGTCTAGTCCGACTGCAGCTACGGCCGTAGGAAGGTCAGGGGCGAGGCTACCTTCAGCGAACCCTTCCCATAAGGCATGGTCGAACCGTCCGAGGGTCCCTGGTGGGTCCTGCACGGTCACCTCCTCACGGTCGCTTCCTGTCACCGTACTGCGCAGACAGGCGCGTTCAGCTGGCTGAGCGCGTCCTTTCGTCCGTTCGTGATCCGTATCGGTCAAACGACCGGTGTCGTTTCGCACGTGGACACACGGAGGGCGGGGTGCCAGGCGACGTCGCTGGCCTCAGAGAGCGGGGCTAGGTGAGTAGTGTTCGAGTATCGGCATGTCACGGCCACTGCGCGGACGAACCATGGCCGGATGCACCTGGGCATGAGATTGGGCATGAACGACGTCCCATCGGTACCTCAGGGACGGTCAAGCTGCCCTCCATGACCACGTATCCCCACGTCATCCTCGTGCTCGTCGGTGCGTAGTCGATTTAGGTTCCAGCCAGTGAGGGTTCGACTCCCTTCGGCCCCACGACCTCGGGCTGCCCCTGCTCGGTTGCTGCGCAACCTCGCCTGGTCGGTCGTTGTTATTCTGCGGGGGCGACCCCCGCAGACCCCACGGTGCGATCGGTCCCGCGCCATGCCGCGATGATCTCTTCGGGGCCGAAGGACGCGGTCAGCGGTAGCCCTTCCTCGACGCCGTTGCGGGAGACGGCGACCAGCGGGGTGGTGTGGTCGCGTCCGGGGACCGACATGGATCCGGCGAGCAGGCTTTCCAGCTCACGTTGGCCGAAGCGCTGGGTCTCCAGCCATTTGATGGAGCCGGTGAAGGCGATGCGGGTCGCTGCGGGCCGCTCACGGTCCGCGCCGACCAAGTCGATCTCCGGGTTGTTCTGCCGGTTCCACCAACCGCCGACGACCTCCGCGCCGGGCAGTCGGTCGTCGGGCAGGAGCCGTTCGAGGCTGGTACGGATGACAGGCTCGATGGCGCGGCCGCGCCAGGATGACCAGGATCGTTCGAGTCGTGCGGCGACCAAGTCGCCACGACCGCGCTCAACCTCGGCGATGCCGCGCTGCAGGAACGCGAGCCAGAATCGCAGGTACGGGTCCTCGATCCGGTAGCGCTTGTTCTTGGTATCCGGGCGGGTTGCTAGCGGGGCGTCGGTGGCGACGATGCGCTTGGCCGTCAGGGTGTTCAGGATGGGGGCGAGGGTGCCGGAGGGGATTGGGTTGCCGACGCCGATCCGGTTGGCGATCGTGCCGAAGGTGCGTTCGCCGGTACCGATCGCGTCAAGGGCCGAGCGACTGTGCGATGGCTCGGGGACTTCGCCGAGCAGGGAGAGCTCGCCGGCCATCAGCAGCGGGGAAAGTGGGTCGGCGAGCTGGTCGCGCAGGAACTCGGTGCGGCTGGTGCCTGGGATCCAGCGTTGGACGATCTCGGGGAAGCCGCCGGTGATCAGGAACGCGTCGATTGCCTCGGCCGGGTCGAGGGCGGTCATCTCCTGCACGTCGGCGGGGTCGAGAGGACGGACGAGCATTCGGGCGGCACGGCCGTGGAAGGGGCGGCCGTACTCCTGGAGGGATTCCATCATCGACAGATCGCTGCCGACCAGCAGCAGGAGCACGGGCTTGGACGACAGATACCGATCCCAGACGGTCTGCAATGCGCCTTCGAACTCGCGGTCCTGCTCGACCAGCCAGGGCACCTCGTCAAGGACGACGATGCTGGGTGCCTGCTCGGGCACGGCTACTGCCAGAGCGCGCAGGGTTTGGTTCCAGTCGGTGCCGGCGGCCCCGGCAACCAGATCTGCGCCGGGCAAGGCGGACTGTGCGAGCGCCGCAGTGAAGTCGGCGCGCTCGGCAGCCGGATTGCGGCTGCGGGATGCCTGGAGTATCACGTACGGCACACCAGAGCGGTCGCAGAACTCCTGGACCAGCCGGGACTTACCCACCCGCCGACGGCCGGTAACGATCACTGCCTGCCCTGGGGTTGTCGCGACCGCGTGCCGAACCAGGTGCAGCTGCCTGTCCAGCAGCGCAAGATCATTGATGCGTCCTCGAAACTCTGTCACAAAGCTCGCTCCAATCTAAGTAAGGTGAAATCTTACTTAGATTGTGTCATACCTTACCGTTTGGGTTGCCTGCGCGGGTGCGAGGGCTGGGCGCTGGGAAGAGTCGTGACGGGCACCGACCATCACCCAACGTGACGAGTGCGCGTCAGTCAAGTGTTCGGCTGGGTGCGAGATTGGGTACGAACGTCCGCCCTCTCCTACCTCGGGCTTTGCGTCTCGCTCCTCGCGGTTACGCCTACTCCCAGGTCGCCGAGGGTGCTGCGGCATGTAGTCGATTTAGGTTCCAGCCAGTGAGGGTTCGGCTCCCTTCGGCCCCACCACCTCAGGCCGACCCTGCTCGGTTGCTTCGCAACTCGCCGGGTCGGCCGTCGTATGTTGGGGCCGAGCCCTCCCACTCCCCACTGTGCGGTTGGTTCCTGAACCAGCGTGGTTGCTTCGGCTTGCCGCTCTACTGGTCGCGAAGCATGGGGAAGTGGGGGCCGCGCTCGTCGGGCAGCGGGCTCGGATCATCGTCGCCACGCTGCGGATCCGCGTGCCGTACCAGCGACAAGTGGGCGCGCATGGTCTTCCTGGATTTGAGCAATCGCTGTTTGCGACTACTCGCGGGGGAACATGTTGAGCCATAGCTGGGTTAGGTGGGCGACGGCTGCGAGGTACGGCGGGATTTCTATGCCGTGGCTGGCAGCAAGTCGCTGGTAGCGGTCCGGCCACGACTCTGGCAGCTGCGGGAGGTCGTCCGGCGGTTCGGTGTTGTTGCGTTCCAGCTATGCGGATCGGACCGCGGCTGCGGTTTGCTTGGGTTCGAGCAGGCCGTGTTCGAGCAGGATGGTGAGGTCGACGAGGTCGCGGACCCGCGAGTTCTCGCGTTCCCCGAAGTCGCGGAGCATGCCGTTGAACTTTTCTGCCGCATGTCGGTGGATGTCGACCGCTTCGACCTCAACTGCTGGGATACCGGCGAACGCCAAGGAACTGGGTATGGCGAGCGTGTCGGTGGCATGAAGTTCATGAGTCCTGGGGGACACGTCGAGTTGGATGCGTCCGAAAAGTTTGTCGGCCAGTTGCGCGCTGACTCTGGCCCGCCAGGTGGGGACTCCGCCGCTGTCATCACGTAGCCGTTCCGGCGGGCCGGTGGTGAAGATGAAGTGGTCATGGTCGAGGTCGGTGGCGAGGATGTCGATGAGTCGCTCGTGGAGGTCTGGCGCGCTGTTGACGTCATCGCGCAGGCCGAGATCGGGGTCCTTGGTCAGGCGGGCATCGTCGCGTGGGCGAACCTCGAGTGCCATACCACCTTTGAGTACCCATTGCCCCGGCTCTGCCGCTTGGATGCGGGCGATGATGCGTTCGAACACCACACGTCGGCGTAGCCGGTCCAGGCTCGTTCCGGTCTCGGTGGATCGTTCCAGTAGCCGGCGCTCCAATGCGGTGCGGAGTGCCTGCGCCGATTGGTAGGTCACGGTGTCTCCGCTTGTTGGATCGCGCGTTCGATGTAGAGCGCGGCGCGGGGGTCAAGGGTCTCGGCGCGGGAGCGGAGGCGGCGAGTGGTGACGAGGCCGGCGCGCCGCGCGTCGTCGATGGCGAGGGCAAGTTGGTCCTCATCGGAAGCGTTCGCGGCGACATCGATGAGCGTTCGCAGTGGAGTGGTCACCCGGTATCCCGCGCGTTGGGAGACGTCATCGGCGGGAAGCTCGGCGTAGTGAAGCGCTACGGCGTCGTTGCGCATGGTGAACCCTCCACTCGCCGCCCGGCTCGGGTCGCCACCACCTCGTAGGCGCGCGTCGTGTCACCGGCGTCCACCACGATCTCGACCCGGTCGCCTCGATCCTCCCAATATATCAAACACTTGTTCGATACGGTGCGCCTCCTGGATACCCTGACATCTCGCCCGTTGCTCCTCGTGTCGTCCGGAGTGTCCGCAGGCTGACACTCCGGCAGCGATAGGAGCGCCGAAGGCAGCGATCCTCATGCGGTGATCCCGTGGCGCCGGAGGTGACGATGTGACGGCGCGTGTGGTGTGGACGCGGCCGGGTGAGGCGGTCGGCCTGATTCTGCGGGGCCGTACCGCCCGGACCGCCGGATCGATCGCAGTCATCGTGGGCACAGTGCGCTCGGCGGTCAACCAGGGTGAGCCTCACCGGCCAGGCGACCGGCGCGACCTGGGTGCGGATCGTCTCGGTCGCGCGGCGCCCGTCTTTGTACGAACTCGCACCGTGGTTCGTACCGCACGACTACTACGTGATTTCGGTTGGTTTCGCCGTGAATGCCTGTAGGAAGGTGTGAACCGCGGCGCGTGAGACAGTGCGCAGTTCGGCGTTGGGGACATGGTGGGTGCCCAGGCGTGCTCGTTTGTCCATCGGGCCGCACAGGAGAGCGAAGAACTGTTCGGCAGCCAGGAGCGGGTCCGGAGTGTGCAGGTGTCCGGCGACGGTGAGGCGCGCGAGTCGGTCGGCGAGGGCTTCTGTGACGCGGTCGACGGCGCGGGTGTGGATGATGTCGAGCAGCTCGGGGAACTGGTTGGTCTCCGCGGAGAGCAGCCGGCGCAGCGCCCAGGATCGGTCGTCGCAGTAGCACTGGAGCAGGCGGAGGCCGACGCGTTCCAGCGTGGCGCGCAGGTCGCCGCGGTTGGTTAGCTGGTCGACCGCGGCCAGGTTCTTCGCCAGCGCCTGGTCGGCGGAGGCGGCGATGGCTTCGCGGAGCAGGTTCTCCTTGTCGCCGAAGTGGCTGTACACCGTCGCCTTGGCCACGTTCGCCTCGGCCGCGATCACGTCCATGCCCGCCTGGGCGTATCCCTCTCGGGCGAACACCGTGAACGCGGCGTCCAGGATCGCCTGCCGCTTGTCGATCCGGCCGGTCCCACTCATTGCGCGGCCATCCCGGCGAGCAGTTCGTCCGTGAGGCGGGCCAGCCGTTCCGCGTCCCTGGCCGCGAACAGTTCGGTGTGTACGTTCAGTTCGGTGAACAGGTTGAACGCGGTCAACGGTGGAGCCGGCGGGGCGTCGAGCAACCGGAGGAGCGACGGGACCACGTCGCTCGCCGGTTTCGCCATCATCCGTTGCTGCTGGAGGTAGGCCGCGGTCCGCGGGTCGAATTCCCCCGCGTAACTGGTCGCCGTCGTACCGGGGTGGAAGAGCACATAACGCACCGGACCTTCGCCGTGCCGCTCGGCGAAGGTCACGCCGAGTAGATCGTTCAGGCGTCCGGTCATGAACATCGCCTGCACCAGGTCGTACTGCCGGGCGCTCTGTAGATCGTCCCAGGCTACCGGCGTGTCGTGGCCGGGACCGGCGACGTTCACGATCACCGGCCGGTCCGCCTTCGCCAGCGGGCCGAGTAGCCCGTAACCGAAGAGCAGGCGGCTGAGGTAGAACAGTGCGAAGTTGTCCTCGAATCCTTCGGCGGTCACCGACCGGTTGGACCGTATGAACCGCGCGCACAGGATCACGCCGTCGATGGCCGGGTATTCCTCGGCGAGCTTGCCGACGGTGCGGCGGGTGTTCGAGACCAGGCTGAGGTCTGCCTTGACGAACGCCGCGCTTCCCGGCGCCGAGGCGGCCTCAGCCACCAGCCGTTCGCCCTTCTCCGGATTGGTCCCGACCACGACGGCCCTGTCGCCACGATGGAACAACGCGCGGGCCAGTGCCGCACCGATGCCGTCGGTGCCGCCCGTGATCACATAGGTCTTCATGCCATCCAGCATACTCGGTGGTCCATTAAACCAGACTGATAAGTCTGGTGGATGGTGGTGGAGCGCTCGTGCGTGGTGTCTGCCGTGTGGACAGAAAACCGGACAAAGTCTTGACCTCCAACGAGGTGCGCCGGTCCACTGATCGGGACCACGAGGAGGTCGGATGTCCTACCTTTGCAGGTTGGCGTTGGCGGTGGCCCTGCTGTTCGGCTCGGTGTCGGCGGCCAGCGCCACCGGTTCGGCCGCGGCCCGGCCCGGGGACTGGGTCGGGACCTGGGCGAGCGCGGCCTCGGGAACCGTGCCGAACGTTGCCGCCGGCTATCCCAACCGCACGATCCGCAATGTCGTGCACACCAGCGTCGGCGGGTCGCGCGTGCGGGTCGGCCTCACGAACGTCCTCGGCACCGCACCGGTTCTGATGGGTGGGGTGACCGTCGCGGTCGCCGCGCGGGCCGGTGCGCCGGACGCGGTCGCCGGCACGATGCGGGCGCTGACCTTCAGTGGCGGGCCGTCGATCACCATTCCGGCCGGTGGCGAGGTGCTCAGCGACCCGGTTTCCCTTGCGGTGCCTGAGGATGGGGACCTGCTGGTCAGCGTGTACACACCCACGCCGTCCGGGCCGGTGACCTACCACCAGGTGGCCAACCAGACCTCGTTCCTCACGCCTGGCGGTGACCACGCCGCCGACGAGGGTGGCTCCGCGTTCACCGAGAAGGTCACCTTCTGGCCGTATGTCAGCAGTGTGGACGTGCAGGGCCGCGCGGACGGCTCGGTGGTCCTGCTCGGCGACTCGATCACCGACGGCAACAACTCGACGCGGGACGCCAGCCACCGGTGGCCGGACTACCTGGCGGACCGGCTGATCGCCGAGCCGGGGCCGACGCGGCTCGGTGTGCTGAACGCCGGCATCAGCTCGAACCGGTTGCTCAACAGCACCTGGAACCCGAACGCACTGTCCCGATTGGACAGAGACGTGCTGAGTGCGACCGGCGCCCGGTCCGTGGTCGTGCTGCTGGGCATCAACGACATCGGTGGCCAGCCGCAGCACCACGAGCCGGCGCCGATCATCGCCGCGCTGCGGCAGGTGGCGGCCCAGGTGCGGGCGGCGGGGTTGACCGTGGTCGGTGGGACCCTGACGCCGTTCGGCGGGTCCGGCAACTACACCGAGGAACTGGAAGGGGTGCGGCTCGCGGTCAACGAGTTCATCCGGCACGGCGGCGCGTTCGACTCGGTGGCCGACTTCGACGCCGCTCTCCGGGATCCGGCCGATCCGCACCGGATGCGGGCCGAGTACGACTCCGGCGACCACCTGCATCCGAAAGACGCCGGATACCAGGCGATGGCCGCCGCCGTGCGCCTGGACACGCTTCGCCCGCGTCCGGACGGCGACTGGGTCGGCACCTGGCAGACGGCCATGGCGCAGACGGCCGCCGGCGCCGACCAGGGGCTGGCGAACCACTCGATCCGGAACGTGGTGCACACCAGTGCCGGCGGTTCGGCCGCCCGCGTTCGACTGTCCAATGTGTACGGAAAGGTGCCGGTCCTCATGGGACGGGTGACACTGGCGGTCGCGGCCGGGCCGGAGACACCGGACGCCGTCGCCGGCACCATGCGCGAGGTCACCTTCGGCGGCGCACCGTCCATCACCATTCCGGCCGGCGCCGAGGTGCTCAGCGATCCGGTCGCCCTGACCGTGCCGACCGACGGCGACCTGCTCGTGACCGTGTTCACGCCGGAGCCGTCCGGACCCGTGACCGTGCACCCGCGGGCGTACCAGACCTCGTTCCTCGCCACGGACGGCGATCACGCGGCCGACGAGGCCGGCGCCGCGTTCACCGGCCGGACGACGGCGTGGCACTACGTCACGGCCGTGGAGGTCCGGGCGCCGGCAGTGCGCGGGGCGGTGGTCGCGTTCGGCGACTCGATCACCGACGGGGACAAGTCGACGGTCAGCGCCAACCTGCGGTGGCCGGACGCCCTGTCGGACCGGCTGGTGGCCGAGCCGGGGCCGACCCGGCTGAGCGTGCTCAACAGCGGCATCAGCGGCAACCGGGTGCTGGACAGCAGCACCGGGATCGGTGGCCCGAACGCGTTCGCCCGCCTCGCGCGGGACATGCTGACGCCCACCGGCGCGCACACGGTGATCCTGCTCGAGGGCATCAACGACATCGGCAACCTCGAGCACCCGGACCCCGCCGTGCTGAGTGCGGCGCTGGCGCAGCTCGCCGGCCAGGCGCGTGCGCAAGGTTTGCGGGTGATCGGTGGGACTATCACGCCGTTCAAGGGTTGGCGTTCGTACAACGCTGAGCGGGAGAGTGTGCGGCAGGCGGTGAACGAGTTCATCCGTGCGAGTGAGGTGTTCGACGCGGTCATCGATTTCGACGCGGTGGTGCGGGATCCGGCCGATCCTCAGCGGCTCAGGGCGGAGTACGACTCCGGTGACCACTTGCACCCGTCGGACGCGGGCTACCGCGCCATGGCCGATGCCATCGATCTACGTCTGCTGTTCCGGCGCTGAGCGTTGGACCAACCCAGCGGTCCCACCCCGATCTTGAAGGAGGTAGCGTGCTCGCGAGCGAATGCGAGCACGATTCACGGGGGCACCTCAGATGATCATTCGACGTAGCGTTCCGGTCGCCCTCGGCGTGGCTCTCATGCTGGTCATGAGTGGATGTTCCGACAGCGAGTCCACCGACTCGGCAGGGCAGTCTTCGGGAGACTCCGACAAGCCCAGTGTCACGACCGTGGACCTGACCCTGAACGACCAACCGGTCGATCTGGCCGACGCGGCGTTGAAGTGCTACGACTACGAAGGCCACCTGATGGTCGAGGCGCACGATGCCGACGATCCCGATGCCTCGCATTTCCTGATGGACTACTACGAGAACAACGTGGCCCTCAGTATCGGTGTCCGAGACGGCGATCCAGACCTGTTCGAATACGAGCACGGCAAGGACGGGCAGACCGCCAAGGTGACGCGGGACGGCGCCTCGGTGTCGGTTACCGGAACGATCGGTGTGGCTCTGAGTGACTCGGAGGACCCTCAGTCGTTCTCGATCGCCGCCAGCTGCGCGGAGTTCTTCAACACCCCGCCAGATGGCAGCAAAGTCGATCCGTCGGATCTGCCGACGTCATGTCCGCCGGGCCAAGCTGTGTGCCTCCCAGACGACAAGTGATCTCCACGGAGCGAGTGCCCGCGAGACCGCTGCCGAGGTCGACGCCGATCTGCTGGATCAGTCGCCGTCGACGCGAGCACCGCGTACGTTCGTGAGCCGGGCTACGATTCTCGGGGTGTCTGTCAGGTTCGCCGCCCCGGTCGCCGTTCGTGCGGCCGGGATGGTGGTTGGGCTGCAGGGGTTGGCCGGGCTCGGGTTCGCGGCCGTGCGGTTGTTCGGCGGCCACGCGATGTTCGGCAGTCCGTACTTCGAGGCGGCGTTCGTCGTGCTTGTCGGGGGCTGGGTCATCGTCGTCGGGGGTGCGCTGGTGCTCGGTGTGCGTGACGCCGTGGCGCACGCCGCGGTTGTGGAGCTTCTCCTCCTGGGGGTTGCCTGGTACGCGACCTGGCCGTCGGGCCGGCCTGAGGTCGGCATTCCGATTGCCGTGCTCGTTGGGCTGGTGTTGTCCCTGCTGTACAACGCGCGGGCTCGGGAGTGGGCCTATGGAGACCAGGGCAGGACTTCTCCGTAGCGGACCAGTTCGCCGTAGTGGTCGGGATTGACCGGGGCCAGTGCCAGGTCCAGGAGAGCGACGGCGGCCTGGGCTGGGGTGGCCGCTGTGCTGACGTCCCACCACAGGGCGGACGTCGGGGTGTTGATCATTCCAGGGCAGACGGCGGCGAGCAGGATGCCGCGTGCGGTGTCGGACTCTCGGCGCTGGTGGGCCAGCGCGCGCACGGCGGCGACCTGGCCGATCTTCGACGGGATGTTGACGAAGCCGGGCCAGGCTTCGGCTCGGCCGTTCTTGACGGCGTCGCGCCAGGTGGCGACCTGCTTGTCCACTTCGTCCAAAGAGGACAGTCCGTCGAAGTGGCGGTGCAGTACGGGGGCCAGGTAGTGCAGGGTGCCCAGTGTGCTGGCCACCACGATGAGGCGGCCGTTGTCGCGCATCAGGGGTGCGAAGGCACGCAGCACGCGGGTGGTGCCGAAGTTGTTCACCTCGGTGTAGTTGTCCATGATCGTGCGCGGGTCGTCGTCGGGGCCGATCCGCATGACCGCGTTGTTGAACACGATGTCGATGCCGCCGTGTCGGTCGTTCAGTTGTGCCGCCAGCCGGGCGGCGGCGTCGGGATCGGCGACGTCCAGGAGTTCGCCGCGGATTCGGGCCCCGCCGCTCGGCACGGCCTCGGTGACGCGGTCGATGGTGCGGCCGGTGAGGTACACGGTGTCCGTGGGCGCCAGGCGTTGGGCGAGCCCCTCGACCAGCGCCAGGCCTAGGCCCAATGCCACTGATTTAGGTTGTCTTGGCTGGTCGCTTGCGGTACTCGGGCTTGGACGGTGGCGTGGTCGCGATCGCAGTGTGGGGTGGGCGACTGTGACGGTGCCGCTGTCGGTGATGGGATCTCTTGGCGGGGAAGTTGCTCATCTTCCGCTTGATCACCCTGGGATAGCTGCGGTCTCGACGCTCGATGTTGACTTCGAGGACAACCTCGTCAAGGAGGCACTGGTAGTGATCATGATGGTCGGTGAGGGGGGAAAGAGTCCGGTATCCATATCCTGGACCGGATGATGCGGACGGTGTCTTTGTGGGAAATTCGGTCGGGGTCCAGCTTGGCTTGATGGGCGGCGTCCACCGTGATGCGCATCGTAGCGAAGTGCACTCCGAGATGTGCCCAGAATTCTTGTCGGACACCGTCTGGCGACTTGGATCGAAAGATCCTTTCGGCGTTGAGTTGAACACTCTTGATCTGCTTGAAGAACCCTTCGATGTCCCACCGCTCGTGATACACGATAGCCAGGTCCTTCGCCGGTGCTTGCGCGGGATCCAGGATGGTGGTCACCAGTCGATACAGTTCGTCTTTGCCGTCCGTGACGGCGGGCAGCTTGTATTCGATGACGCGAACTCGAAACGGCGCCACTCCGGATTTCCTGGGCGGTGTGATCTCGGCGATGTAGGAGCCGTCGGCCAGGATCTCCACCGGGTGCAGGACGAGGTTCGATGGCACCCGCCACAGCAGGTCAGCGCCCGTCGCTGCCGCACGCACCCAGCGCTCGGCCGAGTAGATACCGCGATCGGCGAGCGCCAGCATCCCCGGGCGCAGCGCGGTGAACATCTCCTCGATCAACTTGTTTTCCGAGACCCGGTACGGCTCGAGACGAGCGTCGAACACCGCATGCGTGCCCAGTTCGACCAAACACGCGGCCTGCGTTTGCGGATACGCGCCTTTCCCATCGCCACGACCGGTACCCGGCCGACCGAACTGGGCATCGTTCTCCGTGGTGTCCGGCACCGTGAACGTAGTGCCGTCAAACGCGACCAACCGCCACTCCCGATACCAGGCACCCTGTGTATCCGGACTCGCGACAGGCTGTATCACCTGACGGACGATCGTCTCCACAGCATCGGCACCCAACCGACGACGAGCGTTCCCGATCGCTTCAGCCGTCGGCACCGAAGAAGCATCCGCACCTCGACCAAAAGCCTTCATCAGAATCTTCATCGCCGACCGGTACGACTCTTGCGGAAACAGGCACAGAACCAAAACGAAATAGAACACCAACCGAGCCGGCAACTTCCGGACACGCTGTTCCCGCACCCAGAACTGATCGATCACACGATCCACCAACTCGACCGGAAACGTCCGAGCCAGCACACCCACCGCCGCCTGGTCGGCCAAGCTTCGGCCAGTCCCACCATCCACCTCAAGATCCACAAGAGGGCAGGCTACAGGCCCTGCTACCGCCTAAATCAGCGGCATTGGGCCTAGGCCCTGGGTAGCGCCGGTGACCAGGGCGACCTTCGGTGAAGTGCTCATATCAGTCACGCTAGGCAGGCCTTGGCCATGTCACCAGCGAGAGAATCTCAACCGTGGTATGCGTATATGTCATGGCCTTCACCGACGCCTCCCTCACCGCCTTGCGGGTGTTTCGGGAGGTGGCCGAGCGCGGCACGCTCACCGCCGCGGCCACGGCGCTCGGCTACACCCAGTCCGCCGTCTCCCGGCAGATCGCGTCGTTGGAGCGTGCGGCGGGCACGCCGCTGCTGGAGCGGCGTTACGACGGCGTGCGACTCACCCCGGCCGGACGGATCGTGGTGCGCCGCGCGGCCACCGTGATCGACCAGGTCGAAGCCACCGCACGGGAACTCGCGGGCGTGCCCGAGGAACACTGCACGGTCCGGCTCGGCTGGTTCGCCAGCGCGGGAACCTGGCTGGTGCCCCGGGCGCTGACCGCGCTGCGCCGGATCCACCCGGCCATCACCGTGATCACCCGTGAGGGCAGCACCCCGGCGCTGGTCCGGGCCCTGCGCGCCGGCACTCTGGACCTCGCGCTGCTTGCGTCCGTGCCACCGTTTCGCCCGCCCGACACGGAAACGCCCGCGCTGGAACTCCATACGCTCACCGAACGCAGCCTGTGCGTGGCCGTGCCCGACACGCATGTGTTGGCACGCGCCGACTTCATCGACATCGCCGACCTGCGCGGCCAACACTGGATCGCCGGGCCGGGCGGCGATGAGCGGGTGATGGGCGTGTGGCCGGGCCTGGACGAGCGGCCCCGGATCGCCCACACCGCCCGCGACTGGCTGGCCAAACTGCACCTGGTCGCCGCCGGCTGTGGCATCACCACCGTGTCGGCCGGGTTCATGTCCGCCGTGCCGCCCGGGGTGCGGATCCTGCCGGTGCGGGGCGGGCCGGCGGAGCAGCGGCGCATGGTGGTCGCGCGCGTTCCCCGGCCGCTTACGGAACCAGTCGCGCGCCTCGCCGCCGCGATCGAGGCGGCTGCGGCTGGTTGAGCCGGGCACGGTCAGCCATTCGGGCTGGTGATCGACGCCGCGCGGTCCTAGCGCCCCGTCAAGCAACGTTCAGCACGTTTCTCGGCGGCCCAGACTCCCGCTGACTGCGTTGGCGAAAGGCCCAAGTACAACCCGGTACGAGAACCTGGTCGCTCCGCAAGCTCCGCTCCACGACCTTTCGCCGCCTTGCCAGCGAACGCCCGGACCACCGATAAACGCACCAACGTCACTTGACGGGGCACTAGCGGAGATCGTCGGCGATGGTGGCGAGCAGTTCGTACGACCGGCGGCGCGCGGTGTGGTCGTACACCGGTGTGGTGACCATCAGTTCGGTGGTGTGGGTCTCGTCGAGGATCGTCTGCAGGTGCTTGGTCACCGTGGCTGGGCCGCCGGCGATGACCTTGTGGGTCGCGATCTCGGCGCGATCGGCGTCCGTGTACGGGTACGCCGCCGCTTCTTCCGGGCTGGGCAAAAGGATCCGGGTGCCGCGGTGTCTACTGAGGACCTTCAGGCGAGTCGAGCCGGTCAGCCATTCGGCGCGTTCGTCGTCCTCCGCCGCGATCACCGACACGCTGACCAGCGTCCGATGTGGACCGACGCGCATGGGTCGCCCCGTCAGGTGGTGGGCATAGGCGTACGGCAGGTCGAGTTCGGCCGCGAGCGTTGCGCTGGCGGGAGAGGAGCCGAGCAGCCACAGCGGCGGGGCGTTGCCGCCGAGTACGGGAATCGCCGCTGGGTGGGCATCCTCGTTCAGGTAGCCGAGAAGCTCGTCGAGTTGCTGGCGGAACGGCTCCGCCGAGGGGCGAACCGCTGCCACGGCCGCCGCGGGGCCGCCCGGCGCTCGGCCGATGCCCAGGTCGATCCGGCCGGGGTGCAGCGCGGCGAGGGTGCCGAACTGTTCGGCCACCACCATCGGTGCGTGGTTGGGCAGCAGCACTCCGCCCGCGCCCACGCGGATGCGCCGGGTGGCGTTCGCCAGGTGGCCCACCAGGACGGCCGGGGCGCAGCTGGCCACGCCGCGCATGCCGTGATGTTCGGGCACCCAGTAGCGGTGATAGCCGAGCGTATCGGCCAGCACCGCCAGGTCCACTGTGTTCTCCAGGGCCTGCTTCGGCGTGGAGCCATGCACTATCGGTGACGTGTCCAGCACCGAAAGCCGCATACCGGCAGCCTAAAGGAAACCGTAAGCGGGATCGGGCAGGGTGCGGGCAACTGACGTGAAGGGAGCAGGATCATTCGCAAGCTCATTGAGTCGACGTTCGTCTCGCTGGACGGGGTCATCGACGACACCGTGCCGGGGACCGTGGAGCGCGCCCAGCCGCACTACTGGGGTCAGCCCTACTGGGACGAGGACCACTCCGGGTACGCCGGCAAGCTGGGCGGCTCCGCCGATGCGCTTCTGCTCGGCCGCGTCACCTACGAGGGGTTCGCGGCCGCCTGGGGGTCGATGGAGGGTCCCGAGGCGGACCACATGAACAACATGCCCAAGTACGTGGCCT
Organism: uncultured Actinomycetota bacterium; assembly: GCA_963826035.1. Lineage (GTDB taxonomy): Bacteria > Actinomycetota > Actinomycetes > Mycobacteriales > Pseudonocardiaceae > Actinophytocola. The sequence goes on from CAWGVZ010000018.1 coordinate 351,306, forward strand.
CCCGGACGCTCACCGAGACGACCTGGAACGCCACGGTCATCCAGGGTGACGTGGCCGAGGAGGTCGCGAAGCTGAAGGAGCAGCCGGGCAAGAACATCCTCAAGTACGGCACCGGCGAGCTGGACAGGACCCTTGTGGAGCACGGTCTGGTCGACGAGTTCCACTTCTGGTACTTCCCCGTGATCGTGGGCGCCGGCCGCCACCTCTTCGAGGGCGCCGGGTTCGACACCACCCACCTGAAACTGGCGGAGGTCAACCAGTTCGGGTCGGGCATCGTCGTGCATGTCTACGTGCCCAAGTAGGCCTGTTCGGGTGTCAGTCCGCTGCCGCGGGTGAACCGGGCGTCGAAGTCCGGAGTGGCCGCCCGTACGGCGGTGGTGATGCGGTTCAGCTCGTCTCGGTCCGAACTGGACAGTGGGCGTCCGCCACGCCGTCGTGCGGAGTCGGCCGCGCCCAACAGCTCCGCGGCGCGGCCGTCCGGCACCAGCGCGGCGGCCATCCCCACCAGTGCCCACGCCATGCCGTGGTCGGACTCCTGCTCCCGGTACATGGCGAAGGCCTCACCGAGCCAGGCCAGCGCCGCCGCCCGGTCGCCCCGCTGTCCGGCCAGCAGACCCAGCTCGGCCACCACCATCGCCAGGTGCGGTGGCCGGCCGTCACCGGCGGCGGCCACCAGCCACCGCAGGTGTGCCTCCGCCGGGTCGAGCTTCCCGTCCCGGCGGGCGGCGAACGCCAGGCCGAGCGTGGTGAACACCTCGACCACCCGCTGTCCCTGCCCGGCCGCCAGCCGCTTCGCCTGCTCCCCGTACTCCTGGGCCCGCGAGTAGTCCCCGACCTGCATGGACAACCACGCCAGCCAGCCCAGCCGACCGGCCACATCGGTCCACAGCCCGAGCTCCTCGGCCGTCCGCAGACCGGACCGTGCCATCCGGACGCCCTCCGCCTGGTCGCCCGTCAGATCCGCCCACCCGATCAGCCAGTCCGTGGCCTGCAGCACGCCCCACTCGTCGCCCAACTCGCCGAACAGCTCGGCGCTGCGCCGGGCGTCGTGCTCCAACGCGGGCAGGTCGTGCCGCAGATGCCCGAGCATGGCCCGGGTGCTGAGTGCCGCCGCCTCGCCCCAGCGGTCCCCGGTGGCGCGGAACTCGGCCAGCGCCTTCGCCAGCAGTTTCGCCGCCGCCGCCGCGTCCCCGAGGTCGATGTACGCGCCGGCCAGGAACCACTCGACCAGCGGCTCGGCGTAGTCGCGCAGCACCTCGGCCGCCCGCTCGGCGCCGCCCTGCCCCTGCCGGATCGCCAGGCCCGTGTGCCAGGCCCAGGCGGCCGCGCGAAGCTCGGGGTCCCCACCGGGCACGGCGAGCGCCTCGGCCAGCGTCCGGCGCGCCTCGTCGAGCCGGCCACGCAGGAACCGGTGCCACACCAGGGAAATGGCCAGCCGCAACGCCTGCTCGGCCGCGCCCTCGCGGCGGAACGTGTCGAACGCGGCCCGCAGGTTGGCGGCCTCGGCGTCGAGCCGGCGCAGCCACTCCCGCTGGCCGGGTCCGCGCAGCTCGGCCCGTTCGGCCACCGTGAGGTAGTGCTCGGCGTGCCGGCGCCGCAGCTCCGGTTCCTCCCCGGCCAGGCGCAGCTGGTCCAGGCAGTACGCGGCCACCGACTCCAGCAGCCGGAACCGGGGCCCGTCGCGCACCACGAGCGACCGGTCCACCAGGTCGACCAGCAGATCCAGGACGTCACCACCGCACACGGCCTCGGCCGCGTCGAGCGTCGACCCACCGGAGTGCACGGCCAGCCGGCGCAACACCGTCCGCTCGTCGTCGGTCAGCAGCCGCCAACTCCAGTCGATCACCGCGGTGAGGGTGCGCTGCCGGGCGGGCGCGTCGCGCGGTCCGGTGCCCAGCAGCCGGAACCGGTCCTGCGGCACCTGCAGCCGCTTCGCCAGCTCGGCCACGCCGAGCGCCGGGACCCGGGAGGCGGCCAGCTCGAGTGCCAGCGGGATGCCGTCGAGCCTTCTGCACACCTCAGCCGCAATGGCGCTGTCCGCCGGCCCGAGACCGGCCCTGACCAGGAACAACTGGACGGCTGCGGACCGCGCCAGCCGGCCGGGTTCGTCGGTGTCGGGGACGTCCAGCGGCGGCAGGTCGAAGCGGGCCTCGCCGCGCAGCCGCAGTGGTTCCCGGCTGGTGGCGAGCACCCGCAGGTCGGGCGCGGCGGACAGCAGCGCCCCGGCGAGCTCGGCCACCGGTTCGATCACGTGCTCGCAGTTGTCCAGCACCAGCAGCGTCCGCCGCTCACGCAGGGCGGTGGCGAGGCGTTCCCTGGCCGACCCGGCCGAGGTGTCCGGGATGGACAGCGCGGACAGGACCAGCTCGGCCGGCTCACCGGACCCCGTCAGGTCGATCAACCACACGCCGTCCGGATACGCGTCGACCAGGGCACGGGCGACCGTGACGGCCACGCTCGTCTTGCCGACGCCACCAGAACCGGTGATCGTGACCAGCCGGCCGGTGGTGAGCAGCTCACGGACCCGCCGGACCGCGTGGTCCCGGCCGATCAGGTCGGTCACCGGCGCCGGCAGGGTGGTGGCCGGCCCGATCGGTCGCGGGCCCGGCGCCGGCGGATCCTCGGCCGAGTCGCTGGTCAGGATGGCCTGGTGCAGGGCCGTCAGCTCCGGGCCGGGGTCCAGGCCGAGCTCGTCGGCCAGCCCGCGCCGCAGCTCCTGGAAGCTGTCGAGGGCCTCGCCCGTCCGCCCGCTGCGGTGCAGTGCGCGCAGGTGAGCGGCTCGCAGCCGCTCCCGGTACGGGTGGCGGGTCACCGCCTCGCCCAGCTCGGCCACCAGCTCGCGGTGCCGGCCGAGGTCGAGCCGCGCCTCGGCGTAGGCCTCGACCGTGGTCAGCCGCTGCTCCTCCAGCCGGGTCACGGCCGCGCGGGCGAACTCCTCGTCCGCGAAGTCGGCCAGCGCCGGGCCGCGCCACAGGTCCAGGGCCTCGGCCAGCAGCACGGCGCGGGCGTGCGGCTCGCTCGTGGCGGCCTGCTCGACCAGCGTCGTGAACCGCTCGACGTCGGTGCTCGCCCGCAGCGCGTACCCGGGAGCCTGGGACGTCACCAGGTCCCGGCCGCCCGGCTCGGCGCTCTCGAGGGCCCGGCGCAGCTGCGAGACGCGCACGTGCAGCGCGGCCGTGGGATCGGCGGGTGCCGCCTTGCCCCACACGTCCTCCACCAGCTCATCCACCGACACCGGCCGTCCCCCGTGGACCAGCAGGTCGGCGAGCAGCGCGCGGACCTTGCGACCGGGGACGGTGACGGGCTCGCCGTGATCGGTCCACACGGCGAGCGGTCCCAGCAGCCCGAATCGCACGGGCCCAGGTTACGAGCTACGGGCGGGTGGGACGCGGCAGGTTGCCCGGGTACTGGTATTTCTACCTGTTTCCTACCGAACGCGGACGAAAGGATTCGCCAAGGACCCCAAGGAGTTCGCATGGGTAGTGTGGTCGAAGAACTCACCGGAGTCGACGCGGGACTTCCCGACTAATAGGGCTTCTGCGCGACGCCGGCCCAGACGGCCGCGTGTTCGGGCGTCGGGAACGACACCGCCTGCGCGTTCGGACCGGTCTCCTCCGGGCGCCACTCGGTGACCCACTGCCAGCCGGGCTCCACCAGCTCCAGGTGGTCGAGCAGGGCCTCGATCTTCGCGTGGGAACGCCAGTTCACGGTGAAGCCGGTCGGGGCGTACACGTGGCGCAGGTCGAGCAGCTTGTCGCTCACCTCGCCCGGCACGCCGTCGGTGGTCGTGTGCGACACGGCCACGTAGGAACCCGCGGGTAGCCGTTCGCACAGCCGCGCCACCGACTCGGGTCCGATGTCGATGCCGGTCGAGTCCGGTTGTTCGATGTGCAGCAGCGCGACGAGCAGCAGCGCCACGGGTTGGTCGGGGTCCAGCAGGTCCGTGTCGACCGCCTGCTCCCACAGGTCGTGCGGGTCGCGCAGGTCGGCCCCGACGATCGCGTGGCGGTCCGGATCGCCCTCCTGGTCGAGGAGCAGCTGGGAGTGCGCGACGGCCACCGGGTCGTTGTCCACGTAGACGACCCGCGCGTCCGGCTCGCGCCCGTGGTACTCGGCCAGTTCGTCGGCCACCCGGTGGGTGCAGCCGGCGCCGGGGACACCGGAGCCGACGTCGAGGAACTGGCGTATTCCGCGTTTGGTCAGAAACCGGACGACCCGGTCGAGGAAAAGCCGGTTCGCTCTGGCTACTTTTCTCATCTGCGGGAACGTGTCGAGAACCTGGTCGGCGAAGTCTCGATCGACGATCCAGTTGGTCGTGCCGCCGAGGTAGTAGTCGTAGACCCGTGCGACGCTCGGTCTCGCCAGGCTTCTGACCGGGGGAGGCACTGGATTCGCTTGCGCTGGTAACACCGGAGCCTCCCGGACGAACTGTCGACGACACCGGGATGGTACGCGGGGAATTGGTCGAAACCACTGAGAGTATAGTTTCGTTTTCTAGTCGTTATCTGCGTACTGGGGCCGATCAATGGGCCAGGTCGTTGAGGTACTTCCGGCTCGCTTCCTCGCTCAGGGACGCCTCGTTCAGCGTCGTCCAGTAGGCCTCGAATTCGGCGATGTCCGCCTTCTCCTTGAAGAGCTTTCCGTAGTGCCAGATCGGGACGTAGGCGATCGGCGCGCTGCTGGCGAACCTCAGCAGCGTCAGGTCGGTCGTCATGTGCGCGATCTGCGCTTCGAAAGGGAGGATCCGCACGGAAAGGTGGGGGTAATCGTCGATCGACGTGAGGAGGTATTTTGCCTGCTCCTGACGCGTCACCGAGCCGCCGGGAACGCGGAGCAGGGACGACTCGCTCAGGACGACCCGGTAATGCGGCGGGTTCTCCCGCGAGAAGATCGTGCGGCGGGTGTTGCGCTCCTCCAGAATGCGGGTCCGGTCCAGCTCGCCGCCGGCGAGTTCGTACTGGTCAAGAATGTACGGGTCGCATTGCAGCGGCACCGGAAGTCCTTCCCGGTGCGCGGCGAGTACCTCGACGCAGTCGGGCCTGCGCTCCAACTCCTTGAGCTCCAGGAACTGGCGGCTCGGCGTGGTGCCCGCCGGCGCGCCCGGTGCGGCGGGCGTGCGCAGCTCGCTGATCGCCCGCCGGGTTTCCTCGTCAGCCTTGTAGAGGTTCAGCAGTCTGTCCACGTCCTGGTCGATCACCCGCTGGGCCGCCGACTCGATCTTCTGGATCTTGCTCTGACTCCAGTTCAGCGCGTTGCCCGCCTGTGTCTGGGTAAACCCGGCGGTCCGCCGGGCGTCCGCCAGCGCTGTACCGAACCGAAGCTCACCCTCTGTGGCCTTCTTGGGCACTTGATCTCCCGGACGTCACTCGTCGGAGCTACTCGTGCGGGAGAGGATACGGGAGGTGCGTCATATTCGTGGAATCCGGGGTGCGCATTCGTGTCGCGCTCGCTCCACGGGAGAGTGAGCGCGACGACTTACAAGATCAGCTTAGCGCGTCGAAGTGGATCACGAAAGCAGCCCACGACGGTCGACAAAACCGCAGTTCAGGGCCGTTTTTCTGTTTCGTGTCACGAACATCGACATTCTCTTCACCGAGCCGAACCTCGACGCACTGGTTGTCCGGTATGCACGCGCTCGCCCGCCGCCAGCGTCCGGATTCCATCGAAGTTTCCATGATCTTCTCGCTTCCCCTGAGCGACGATTGACAGGATTAATCGTGCGGCAGGATTAATCACGAATCAAGGCCGAAGCGGGCACGTTTCCAGGACGTGATCGTGGCGCGGTGGCAAGTGATGGGTTTCGTCCGGTGATGCTCTCGGGTCCGACTCACGGCCCAGTCATGTTCACCTGGGGTGATCAACATAACGTTGTGTAGCGAGCAATGGGAGTGCTCGTGCGCGGTCTCCTGCAATCCATTCGGTAGCGGCGGTGATGTTGGTGAACCCGGCGATTCGAAGCGCGCCGATTGCGGCGTTCCGTAGTGCCGCTATGTTTTGTGGTCCGTTTCTGGTGCGCGCTTGGTGGAGGTCTTCGCGCCACACGGTGTCGCGGATGTAATGACTTTTGTTTTCGATTCCCCAATGTTTCCGGACGCGCGTGTGGAATCTGATTGCAGTCATATTCGAGTCACTGGTACCGAACAGTGCGAATTCTTTGCTGGTCCACGTGCCGTCCAGCGTGTAGGTGTCTCGGCGAATGCACGCGATTCGTTCGAGGTGTGGGAAGTCGATTGTTCCGGCGTCGGCTGTCCATGTGCGCCAGCGGTTGATCCGTCCGTGGCCACGTTCTGTCGTGTCCCATTCAGGATCGTTGTTCAGTACGGGAATCATGGCGTCGATGACCGCTTGTTGGAACGTGGGCTGGTTCCCTTTGATTGCTGCGATGTAGTCGAAGCCGCGTTTGCCTGCGATGTGTTCGGCGGTGTCGCGTTGCGTGTGGGCGGCGTCCATCGTCACCAATACGGCCTGGCCCTCGTCGATCGGCAGCGCGTCCAGCAGGTTCTCAACCTGGGTGATCTCGTTCGTGTCGCCAGGAACGGCGACCTGTGCGACGGTCACGCCCAGGTCGTGGATCATCGCGGAGAACAGCGTAAACTTCTCGTTCTCGTCGGTCCAGGCGCCGCGCATCACCTTGCCGTCGATGGCCAGCACCAGAAGCTCGTCGTCATCGGCTCGGGCGTTGCCGAACAGCCATACACCGAATATTCGATCCAACTCGCCCGCGTCCAACTCGCTCAACAACATGCGCACCGTCTTCTCTCCCGGAAACCTGTATCCCTGCGAGAAATAACACCATGTGCCACCCAGTTTCGCCATCAACGATGACGGCAGATCCTGGATCCGTCGTTCAATCGCATAGAAATTCTTCGCACCCGCCAATACGGCGACAAACGATGCCGCCAACAGAAACGACAAAACATAGATCCGGCCGCGCGGGCTCCGTGGATCAGTGATCGAGTCCAACATCTTCAACAGGCTGGAGATATCGCATTCATCACTCGACGGATCTGTCGAGTTGGACAACGGCGACGACGTCTGCAAGACTGACAACTTGACGACCTTCTGTCTTGAGGCTATTGGCGTGGTAACCAAATATTCTCAGACAGAAGGTCGTCTCTTTCGCCCGGCCCACCATCTTCAGGCGGACACGCAGGGTGACGATAGTAACTTCACCACGTGATCATGACTGGGCCGTGGGTCCGACTGGGCGATTAGTGGACACCGTCAGGGCAAATCATCTGGGGCGAAACAATCCGACCGTGGGCTGAACGAATTCCAACGTCCAGCCATGAGTATGGGACAAGCGAGTTCGATTAATTAACGGTGAGCCGCCGGTTCCGGTGATCGTGGTGCCTCCTGTGGACGGCGCCGCGCGCCCGCGGGGTAGGTGTGCGTCAGCGGCCCGGTGCCCCGCGGCACGCCGGGCCGCTCGCTGCTGATAACTCAGGCGCAGGGAGTTCCGCAACGTCGCGTGACATGTATAACATGTTCTCATTCCCTCAACGGTGAGGAACCTCGGATGACTGACTACACCCTGCACAACAAGGGATCCAGACTCGTATCCCGTCGCCGGTTCATAACAGGAACTGGTTCTATTTTGGGCGCCGCGGTGCTTGCCGGGCACGTCACGCCGGGTCAGGCGGGCGCTGCCCCGAGAGCAGATATCGTCGATGGCGCACAGGTGCCGGCCCTCGTGGTCGGCACCGGCTACGGCGGCTCGGTCGCCGCGCTCCGGCTAGCCGGGTATTCCGCACATGGGGATTGATCAACTCGGGGTGATCGACGAGTGGGTGTTATTTGATCATCGTGGTCTGGTGGGGTCGACACCGAGTAGGTCCAGCAGTCGGGCTGGTAGTGGTGGTGGTTGAGGAATGCCTGGTGGTTGCCCGTTGACGGCGGGTATGAGGCGGAGCCGGGCCAGTGCTTCGAAGATGAGCCGTCCGGTGGGTTTGGCGGGTCTGCCGGCGTAGAGGCCGTCGAGTGTGGTGTGCGGGGCGATCGCCAGTCTGGCTTGGCGTTCGATCAGGCAGAAGATCAGCAGTGCCAGGCAGATCACGGTGATCAGGGCGGTGATGCGCCGGTTGTTCTTGAGGAACATCGGCGCCACCGCCAGGGGGCCTTTGATGGTGCTGTAGCGGCGTTCCACTACTTCCTGGCCCTTGTAGCGGATCAGGACCTCGCTCGCGTCGGTCGTTGCGGGATCGAGGTTGGTGAGCAGCGCGTACCAGCCGTCGGTGGCTGTCTCGGTGTCCAGTGCGGCTTGGTCGAACCACCACGTGAGGGTGGGTTTGCCGGTGGCGGGATCGGTGCCGGTGGCGGTGGCGAGGTAGGCGGTGACCCGGCGGGCGGCGGTGATCGCGGTGATCCGGGCGGTCACCGCTTTCTCGTCCGGGTAGTGCCGGGATCCCAGACCACGGACCAGCCGGTCGAGGTCGTCGGTGGCGCGGTCGAGTTTCTTGGCCCGTGCGGTGGCCGCGGCGTGTGCTCGGGCGGTGGAGTGCACGAACACCCGCCGCAGCGTGTGCACCGGGTCCCGCTTGCGTTTGCCCGCAATGGTCATCGTGTCCTCGGTGACCCGCCACCGGCCACGTTCGGCGGCGGGTTTGCCCGCGTCGCGTTGCGCGACGTAGTCGACCTCGATGCCAGTGTCGAGGTCCAGCGCGGCCAGCGTCGCGGCCGGGGTGTAGGCTTTCGACGCGGGGGCGATGAACCCGACACCGGCATCGATCATCGCCGAGACGTTGGTGTAGGACACCAGCTTGGAGTCCCCGATCAGCAGAAACTCCCGTGGTTTGGCGATCTTCTGCAGCGCGGTCATCGCCCCCACCACCTGGGCGACCTCCCCAGCACCGCCGTCGTAGGCCCGGTGGAACACCGGTATCCCGCCGTCGCCGGTGGCCGCCATCCCGGCCTGGATCTGCTTCAAATCGGGGCGGCGGTCCTTCGGGTGCCCGAACTTCGGTGCCGGGTGCTCTTCGTCGAGCTGGTCGTAGGCCCCATACAGCGAGATCGAGGTCATGTCCCAATGCAGCCGGGACGTGTCCAACCCGAACACCGTGATCGCCTGCGCACCAACAGATCCCACGATGTGATCGAGCTCGGGGGCGATCGCGTCCAGCGCACGGCCGATCCGGTCGTCGTTGAGCAGCGCGGGATCAATACCGAAGACCTCCTTCACCGCGTGCTCGCGCGCCCAGTCGGTCACCCGGACCAACGGGGCCGGGGAGGTCAACCGGTTCGCGATCAGTGTCTCGATCACCTGCCCGTGGGTCAGATCCGCGAGATCACGTATCGGACAGGCCCGGTCGATGATCCCAGCCAGGTCCAGCCGATGGCAGTAATCAGCCACCACCGGCAACGCACCCAGCGTCTTCTCGACACTCGCCGCGACATACCGGGCCCGCCGCCGTCCACGTTGATCCACAACCAAACACCCTGGCAGACCCCCGACCGAGCCGACCCTCGACCTACCCGATCAACTCACCCGTCTCCATGTGCGGAACACGGGGCTAGCCCGGGCGGGCGTCGACGTCCACATGATCGAGATGGGCATGGCCTGGGAGACCCCCGGCACGGACGGCAAGATCTTCGCCAACACCACGGCACCGGACTACCGCTCGTTCTGGTTGCGCACCAGGACGAAGCAGCCGATCAGCAACTTCCTCGGCTTCCCCATCGACAAGGACGTCCCGCGCTACACGGGCATCCTGGACGCCGAGGACTTCAGTGGCATCACCGTTTACCAGGGCCGCGGCGTCGGCGGCGGGTCGCTGGTCAACGGCGGTATGGCGGTCACCCCGCGGCGCGAGAACTTCGGTGCGGTGCTCCCATCGGTGAACCCCGACGAGATGTACAACATCTATTACCCGCGCGCAAATTCCACGCTGGGCGTCAACAACGTCGACCAGGCGTGGTGGGAGACGGTCAACTGCTACCAGTACGGCCGGGTCGGCCGCAAGCACGCCCAGCGCTCCAACTTCGCGTTCATGTTCGTGCCCAACATCTACGACATGAACTACATGAAGCAGGAGGCGGCCGGCACCGTCCCCAAGTCGGCGGTTGCCGGGGAACTGTTGTACGGCAACAACTACGGCAAGAAGTCGCTGCCGAAGACCTATCTCGCCCAGGCCCGCGCGACCGGCCGGGTGGCCATCTCGCCCCAGCACCGGGTCACCTCCGTGGCCCCGGCGTCGGGCGGTCGGTACACGGTGGTCATCGAGCAGTTGAACACCACGGGCGGCGTCACGGCCACGAAGACCGTGACCGCCGACCGGGTGTTCTTCGCGGCCGGCAGCGTCGGCACCAGCAAGTTGCTGACCAAACTGAAGGCGACCGGCGCGCTACCCGGGCTGAACGGCGAGATCGGCCGGGGCTGGGGCGACAACGGCAACGTGATGTGCGGGCGTGCCAACCACCTGTGGGATCCGACGGGTGCGGTGCAGTCGTCCATTCCCACGGCCGGCATCGACAACTGGGCGGCCGGCGGCGCGTTCGCCGAGGTCGCGCCGCTGCCGACAGGGATCGAGACGTGGGCGTCGTTCTACCTGTCGATCACCAAGACCCCCAACCGCGCCCAGTTCTCCTGGAACGCGGCGACCGGCAAGGTCGACCTGAACTGGCAGACCGCGTGGAAGCAGACGTCCATCACGGCCGCCAAGACGATCTTCGACAAGATCAACGCGAAGGAGGGCACCATCTACCGCACGGATCTGTTCGGTACGAACAAGATCTGGGGCGACCACCTCACCTACCACCCGCTGGGCGGTGCGGTGCTCAACAAGGCCACCGACAACTATGGGCGCCTGCACGGATATCCGGGCCTGTACGTGATCGACGGTGCCCTCGTTCCCGGCAACACCAGCGTCAACCCGTTCGTCACGATCACCGCGCTCGCCGAACGGAACATCGAGCGCATCATCGCCACCGACCTGTGATGCGCACCGGCTGGGTGAGTGCGCGCTCACCCAGCGGTGCCCGGCACCGACGCGCTCTGGAGCACGCACACCGCGTCGATGCCAAGAACGTGGTTGAGTCGGCCGAACGCCAGCCACGTCCCGATGCTCATGCTCAGCTCCACGATCTCCCGCTGGCTGTAGTGCGCGAACATCCGCGTCCAGAACTCCTGGCCGATGCCGTGGTGGTCCAGCGCGTACCGCTCGGCGTACTCGGCGGCCAGCCGGGTCCGGTCGTCGAACGCTTCGGTCGTGCGCCAGTCGGTGACCGCGTCGGCGAAGGACTCCTCGACCTTCCGCCCGTCCCGCTCGGTGCGCCAGTCGAGGCAGAACACACACCCGTTGATCTGCGCGATCCGCAGCCGGGCGGCCTCGAACTCGCGTAGCCCCAACGTGGTGTGGGCGTAGACGGCGAGCGAGGCCTTCGCCGCGGCCGGGCCGATCCCGGGAACCAGCTCGCCCCACACGTACCCGATGGGGTCCTTGCCGTCGGGGATGTCGATGATCATCGCGATGTCCTTCCCAGCTTGCCGGCCGCCGGCCGGAGCGGCACGTCGAGCGCGTCGTAGAGGCCGGGCGCGGCGTCGGCCAGCCAGTCGATGGCGCCGACCAGCCGGCCGACGGCCGTGGCGTTCCCGCCGGCCGACCGGTTCTCGTCCTCGTCGGTGGCCTCGACCGTGACCTCGATCCGCGGGCGACCCTCGACGATCACCCGGTGTGCGCCGTCGCCACCGGGCGGCGTCGGCCAGTCCGGCGCGCACGAGGCGTGGATGCGGGTCACGTGCTCGATGACGATGCGGGGTTCGCCGTCGACGATCCCCTGCACCTCGAACCGCACGGCCCCTTGGGTTCCGGCCTCGAACTCGCCCATGGTCCTGGTGCTGACCGTGGTGTCGAGCGGCCGGCGGTCAAGGGTTTCGCGGATCTCGTCGAGCTTCACGTCGAGCGCGCGGGCCATGAGCCGGATCTGCCCGCCCCACACCATGCTCGGGACGCCGGCCGCGATCATCGGGGGCTCATAGTCCATGGGCTGGCCCATGCCGACCAGGTAGCGGACGGAGTCGGGCTGCTCGTAGGTCGAGTAGTCGAAGATCTCCTGGCAGCGGATGGCGTCCACCCTGGTGCCGAGCCCGCTGATCAGCAGCGGCAGCACATCGTTGCCCCAGCCGGGATCGACACCGGAGACGAACAGCGACCCGCCGCCGTCCGCGATGGCCGTCAGCACCGGTTCCCGCAGTTCCGACGGGGCGTTGCGCTGGTCGTAGAGCGCGTAGAGGGACGGCGTGACGACCACCGCGCCGGCGCGGATCGCTTTCACGATGTCGTCGAGCGCCTCCATGGGCCGGACGTCGCCGGACGCGGCGTAGACGACCGCCCGTGGCCCGGTTTCGAGTACGGCCTCGACATCGTCGGTGGCGTGGACGCCGAGTTCGTGGTCGAGTCCGGCGATGGCGCCCGCGTCGCGGCCGACCTTGTCGGGGAGGTGGACGATGACGGCCGCGAGCGTGAGCGCGGGATGGGCCGCCACGGCACGAACGGCCGCGCGGCCGACGTTGCCGGTGCCCCAGACAACCGTGGGAATCACGGTTCCGAGCGTATTGACGGCGCCGGCCGGCGCCTAGCGTCCCGTTCCGTGTGCTGGAACAGCGAGGAACGGCAACAGGTTTCGGCCGCGGACGGGGCCGCCCTTGAGCCGGTCGTTCATGGCCAGCGACACCAGGCCGTGCAGTTGTGACCAGACGAGGTCGGTGGGGGCGTCGTCGTCGTGGGTCGCCGCCGGGTGATCGCGGGGGACGGCCGCCTTCAGGATGCGGAAGCACTCCCGCGCTTCGGGGGTGCCGAACGGGACGTCCACCAGGCCGTGCATGAGCCGGTACAGGGTCGGTTCGGCGAACGCGAAGTCCCAGTACGCCATCGCGACCCCGGGCAGCGAGGTGCCGGCGCGCAGTGTGTCGGCCAGTTCGGTGAAGCCGATGCGCACCAGTTCCAGGAGTAGGGCGTGCTTGCTCGCGAAGTACTCGTACACGATCGGCGCCCGGTAACCGACGCGGTCGGCCACCAGGCGGATGGTCACGTGGTCGTACCCGCCGTTCTCCACGGCCAGGCCGCGGGCGGCGGCCAGTAGTTCGGCGCGCAGCGCGGCGCGTGCCTCGGCTCGCTCGGCCGCGGCGCCCCTGATTCGTGGCACCTCAGTGCCTCCCGTCGTTGTCTAACGACGGTAGACAACATGCCGCCTGCCGTCTACCGAGCCGCGTCCCAGAATCAGTCCACAATGGACGAACGTGAGTGACCGGTTTCGGCCGGGATTGAAACGTCTGGTCCCGGTCCGCGGTCCGCTGCCACACTTTCCGCGCTGACTATCAGTTGCAGATAGGGGAGATCCGTGCTTCGAATGTTTGCGCGCGTGGCGGTCACTGTCGCCATCGCCGCCGGGGGATTGCTTGCCACCACCGGCGCGGCCACCGCGGCCCAGCCCACGGCGTCCACCAACACATCCATCACCGCGCCCGCCATCGCGCCGGTCACCACGCCCATCACCGCCGCGGACGATCCGTGTGGCTACTGGCGGTCGGGGAACTGGCTGATCGGGTACAGCTACTGGTACCGCCACTGCGCGAGCACCAGAGTGTGGGTGCACGTCACCTACTACGACGGCGGCTGGGAGGACACCTGTTTCGGCCCGTGGGAGAAGCGCCAGCTGTCGTGGCGGACCAACGGCGCCCACTCCGCCGGCCACCTGTGCTGAGGCTGAGGTAGCTCAAGGAGGGCAGCATCACCGCGACCGGTGATGCTGCCCTCGCGCGGACACAGATCGAGGGATTCATGCGTAAGAGAACCTGGCTCGCCATGGCCACGGCCGTCGCGTCGTCCCTGGTGTTGTTGGTCCACCCGCTTCCGCCGCGCCGCTCCCGCCTGTGCTGAGCTGGGCGCCGTGCGACGACAGCGGCGACGGCTACGAGTGCGCGACCGCGCAGGTGCCGCTGGACTATCGCGACCCGGCGGGCCGACAGGTCACGCTGTCGCTGATTCGTAAGCCGGCCACCGATCCGGCGAAGCGGATCGGCTCGCTGTTCACCAGTCCCGGCGGTCCTGGCCTCGATGCCGCATTCATGGTGCGCGACCTCGGCGAGAGCGCGCCGGCCGTGCTCCGCGAGCGGTACGACATCATCGGATTCGACCCGCGTGGGGTCGGCGCCAGCACCTCGGTTTCCTGTGTGTCCCAACCGCTCTACGCCGAGCAATGGGCCGCCTCCGCCGGTCGCCCGTCACCGGGCGCGTTCGACCGCGCGGTGGCTTTCGGCAAGCGGTTCGACGACGGTTGCGTCGCCGCCGACGCCGCGCTGCTGCCCTACCTGGGCACCGAGAACGCGGCGCGGGACATGGACCTGCTGCGTGCCGCGGTCGGCGACGAGCAGCTGAACTTCTTCGGTTTCTCCTACGGCACCTACCTCGGGACGGTCTACGCGAACCTCTTTCCCAAGCGCACCAGGGTGCTCGCGCTCGACGGCGCGATCGACCCGGAGTCGTACACGAACCGGCCCTACGAGAACAACCACGCCCAGTACGTGGCGGGCGAGGCCGCGCTCAACCGGTTCTTCACGTGGTGCGAGAACAGTGTTCGTTCGGCGACGGCCGGACGGCGGAGGCGTTTCGGCAACTGCAGTCCGATCTGGACGCCAACCCGGTCCAGGCGCCGGACGGCCGGATCATCGCGACCGGCGCGCTGCTGACGCTGCGGGTCGCCATGGATCTTGGCAGCGGCCGCTCCTACTGGCCGACGCTCGCCGCCGACCTCCAGGAGGTGGCCACTACCCATGGCGGCTGGTACGTGCGCGAGGTGTCGGCCGGGTTCACGGCCTACATGAACGCGAACACCGCGGTCGAGTATGCCGACCGCCGGTTTCCCGAGGACGTGAACGAGCTGCGGACCCGGCTGTCCGCGGCGGTCACGGCCGCGCCGCTGCTCGGCCCCGGCATCGCCTACGGCCCGCCGAGCTACGACCAGGGTCACGCCCAGGCCTGTGCGCAGTGGCCGGCGGAGCGCCGGTCGAGCTACGCGGGTCCGTGACCGCGCCGGACGCGGCGCCCGCGCTCGTGGTCGGCACTACCGTACGACCCGGATGTGCCGTACAAGGATGCGGTCGCTCTGTCGAGGACGCTGACGAACGCGCGCCTACTCACCTTCCGGGGGGAGAGCCACACGGCGTGGCATCAGAGCGCGTGCTCGCAGGCGATCATCACGCGCTATCTCGTCGACGGCACGCTGCCCGCGCCGAACACGGTGTGTGCCGACGAGCCGGTGCCTGAGGGGAGCTGACCGTTCCCACCGGACTTGTCTCGCACGGCGGGAAATCGAGGCGGGCGAGCCGCCTGGTCACGGCCTTGCGTCACGCGGTCAGGCGCGGCCTCCGGCCCCCGGAATCCAGCGTACCGGCGAGGTCCGACAGACCTGGTCCTCGAAGATCGACATCGGCGGAGTTGTCCACAGGCGTCGGCTTGTCCACGCCGTTCTCAGCCTGCGAGTTCGCGGTTCCCGCACGCGAGATCGCGGTTGCGGCACGCGAGATCGCGGTTCCGGCGCGTGAGGTCGTCGCTTCTCGGCTGGTGTGTGCGCACATAGTGGAGCTACGGAGTCAGCAGAACAACGGTGACCGAGCCCCACCGCCAGGCCCCGCGAACCCCCGCCCGGCGCTGACCACTCCAGAACCCCACCAACCGCGATCTCACCTACGGGAACCACGAACTCGCGTGCGGGAACCGCGATCTCACCGTCGGGAACCGCGATCTCGCGCTCCCCACACCAGGAAGACCAACAAACCCGCAGGTCAAACGACGGCCTGCGTACCGGCGAGGTCCGACAGAACCGGTCCTCGAAGATCGACATCGGCCGAGTTGTCCACAGGCGCCGACTTGTCCACAGGCACCCTTCGCCAGCCCGGGAACTGTCGCTTGGTTGCGGTAGCGTTGAAATTGAGGGGCGGCCCCGCGCGCGCGAGGAGCGTCCAAGCGTCCGCGAGGTGGGCTCTCGCTTCGGAATCAGGCGCCGGCCGGGGATCGCCGAGGTCCAGCAATCGGCGAGAAGCCCCACGCTCCTGAGTTCCCCTACCGTCGGAGGATGCGGATCTTCGACATGCTGGTGGACGAGCGCCGGCACCTGGCGGACCTGCTCTCGACGCTGTCCGCCGACCAGCTCCGCGCGCCGAGCCTCTGTACCGAGTGGACGGTGCACGACGTCGCCGCGCACGTGACGTCCTTCCTGCGCTTCGGCCAGCTCAAGCTGTACGCGGGCATCGCCGCCACGGCCGCGGACTTCGACCGCGTCAACCGGTACCTGACCCGCCGCGCGGCCCGCCGCTCGACCGAGGAGATCATCGCCTACCTGCGCCGGCACGCCTCCTCCCGCGTGACCATCCCCCGCTCCGGCTACGACCCGGTACTGGCCGACATCGTCCTGCACGACCTGGACATCCGCGTCCCGCTGGGCATCTCCCGCACGCCGCACGAGGACCGCCTGTGGGTGGCGTTCCACCACCTGGCTAAACAGCCGTCGCCCGGCTTCACCATGGGGTCCCGCCTGGCCGGCCTGCGCCTGCATGCCCCGGACACCGGCTGGCATCACGGCGACGGCGCCCTCGTCGAGGGCCCGGCCGAAAGCCTGCTGCTGGCCGTGGGCGGCCGAACGGTGGCCCTGAACGACCTCACGGGCGACGGCGTCCCCATCCTCCGCGACCGCCTCACCCGCACCACGCCGAAACCCGGCCCGCTGCGCCGGTTGACCGCGCCGCTGAACGTCCTGCGCAACCCGCCGCCGCGCGACCGCCGCTCCCGCGACGCCGTCCCTGTTTCGTGATCGTCAGGGTGGCCGGTGTCGCCTGATCGGCCGCTACGGTGAGCCGGTGCAACGACAGAACGTGTCCTCCGGCAACCCGTACGAGGACGTCTACGGCTACTGCCGAGCGGTGCGAGTGGGCGACCAGATCCACGTGGCCGGCACGACCGCGCCGGGTGCGGACACCTACACCCAGGCCCGCGCGGCGCTGCGGATCATCGAGCAGGCGCTGACCGACTTGGGGTCGAGCGTCGCGGCCGTGGTGCGCACGGTCACCTACGTGACCGACATGGCCGACGCCGACCAGGTGGCCAAGGCACACCTGGAGATGTTCGGCGACATCCGGCCGGCGGGGACGCTGGTCGGCGTCGCGGCGCTCCTGAAGCCGGACCTGAAGGTCGAGATCGAGGCCTACGCAGTGGAGGCGTGATGCGTAGCCGCTGGTCGATGGTGGTGGCGTTCGCGCTGCTCGGGACCGTCACGCAGGTGCTGTGGGTGACGTTCGCGCCGGTCACCGACGCGGCGGCCGAGTACTACGGGGTGTCGGTCGGCGCCATCGGGTGGCTGGCGAACGTGTTTCCGCTGCTGTACGTGCTGCTCGCCATCCCGGCCGGGGTGGTGCTCGACCGGTGGTTCCGGGCCGGGCTCGGCGCGGGCGCCGTGCTCGTGGCGGTTGGCGGGCTGCTGCGGGTGGCCGGTGACACGTACGTCTGGGCGTTCGCCGGGCAGGTGGTCGTGGCGGTCGGGCAGCCGCTCGTGCTGAACGCGATCACCGGCGTCGCCGCGCGGTACCTGGCCGAACGCGACCGGCCGGCGGGCATCGCCATCGGGTCGGCCAGCACGTTCGCCGGTCTCATCGTGGGGTTCGGCCTCGGCACGGTGCTCGATGTGCGGCCGCTGCTGGTCGTCCAGGCGGCGCTCGCCGTGGCGGCGGCGGTGGTGGTGTTCGCCGCGCTGCGGACGCCAGGTGAGTTCGGCGCCCGTCGGGCGCCCGCCGGGTTCGGCGCGCTGCGGATCGCGTGGGGGGACAGCTATCTGCGGTGGCTGTGCGGGTTGGTGTTCGTGCCGTTCGGGGTGTTCGTCGCGTTGACGACGTTCGCCCAGCCGCTGCTGGAGCCGGCGGGCGTCTCGGCGTCGACCGCGGGCCTCATCCTCATGGCGAACGTGGTGGCCGGCGTGATCGGCTGCGCGGTGGTGCCCATCTGGGCGACGCGCCGGGAGATCCCGGTCATGGGGGTCGCGCTGCTGGTCACGGCCTGCGCGTGCGTGACGCTGGCCGTGGTCCCGGGCGTGGTCACCGGCTACGCGGCGCTGACGCTGCTCGGCTTCGCGCTCCTGCCCGCGCTGCCGATAGTGCTCGGCCTGACCGAGCGACGGGCCGGCGAAGCGGAGGGAACGGCGGCGGGCCTGATCTGGCTGGCCGGCAACCTCGGCGGGCTGGTGGTGGCCGCCGTGGTCGGCCTTCTGGTGGACCAGCCGGCGCTGGCGTTCGCGCTGTTGGCCGTGCTGAGCGTGCTCACGGTGGCGGTACTGCGAGGGTTCGCCCGGCGTATGTCGTCGCCAACCTCGTGACCGTCTCGGCGATCTCCGCACGCAGCTCCGGTGGGCCGAGGACCTCCACGTCCGCGCCGAAGCCCAGGAACAGGCGGCGCGCGTGGCGCACGTTCTCGATGGGGATCTCGGCGCGCACCCAGCCCGCCGCGTCCGGCGGGCCCGCCGTCCGGGTCACCGCGTCCCGGATCGAGGGCTCCACCATGGTCTCCATGTCCTCCAACAGCGCCGGGGACAGGCGGACGGTCGCGGTGTCCGTGTGGCGGCGGTCGGCGAAGTCGTCCACATAGGACTGCCAGTAGGAACCGAGATCGAAGCCCGTCGGCCGGGTGAACGGCTCGTCCAGCACCGTGAGGGACAGGATCGCCGATACCCGGTACGTGCTGATCCGCTTGCTCGCGCCTACCAGGTACCAGCGGCCCGACTTGAGGACCAGGCCGTAGGGGTCGAGCGTCCGGTCCACGTCCGTCGGGGCTCGCCAGCGGCGATACCTGATCCGGATCCGCCGCTCCCGCCAGACGGCCTCCGCGGCCGCCGCCAGCGCCGGGGTGTCGTCCGGTTCGTGGTACCACGCGGGCGCGTCCAGGTGGAATCGCTCGCGGATGCGGGTCGCGCGGTCCCTCAGGTCGGAGGGTAGCGACGCCGTCAGCTTCAGCCACGCGGCCGCCACCTCCGAACCCAGGCCCAGGTCTCGCGCCGCGCCCGGCAGTCCCGTGAGGAACAGTGACTCGGCCTCGGGCTCCGTCAGGCCGGTCAACCTGGTCCGGTAGCCGTCGACCAGCTGGTAGCCGCCCGCATGCCCGGCCTCGCCGTACAGCGGCACCCCCGCCGCGTGCAGCGCGTCGACATCCCGGTACACCGTCCGGACCGACACCTCCAGCTCGGCCGCCAGCTGCGCGGCCGTCAACCGGCCCCTGGTCTGCAACAGGAGCAGCAGCTGGACGATCCGGGAAGCGCGCACGAGAAACCCTAACCAACTGACATTGGATGTCAGTGGATCGGCCATAGCGTTCTCGTCATGAACAACTTCGACTTCCTCGTCGGCACCTGGGACTCCGTCCAGCGCCGCCTCGTCAAGCCGCTCACCGGGAGCAGCGAATGGGACGAGTTCACCGGCAAGACCCGGTGCTATCGCATGTTCGACGGCGCGGCCAACGTCGACGAGGTCACCTTCCCCGACAAGGGCTACAGCGGCGTGTCGGTGCGCCTGCTCAACCCCGAGACCGACGAGTGGTCGATCTACTGGGCGAATTCCCGCAACGGCATCCTCGCCCTGCCGCCCGTGGTCGGCCGGTTCGTCAACGGCGTCGGCGAGTTCTTCAGCGAGGAGGACTGGGAAGGCCAGCCGATCGTCGTGCGCTACCGGTGGTTCGACATCACCGACACGAGCGCGCGCTGGGCGCAGGCCTTCTCGACCGACAAGGGGGAGACCTGGGAGACCAACTGGGACGCCGAGTTCACCCGAACCGGGCGGTGAGGTAGGGCTGGCCCCACCCGTACCCGGCGGCGGGCGGGATGGCGTGTCTCCCTTGGATCGGCGAGGGTTTCCTTGTTGATCCAAGGGAGGACGAACATGCGAGTGCTGGTCGGGTTGACGTGCGCGCTGGCGCTGCTGACGGTGCACACGCCACCGTCGGCCGCCGCGGCGCCGACGCTGCGCAACGCGTTGCAGGGACTGGTGGACGGCGGATTCCCCGGCGCCATCGGTTACGTGCGAACGGGTTGGCGCGCCGAACGGGAGGCGGCCGGGCTGGCCGACCGCGAGACGGGGGAGCGGGCGACGCCGGCGCACCGGTTCCGGATCGCCAGCAACACCAAGGCGTTCACGTCGGCCGTACTGCTGCAGCTGGTCGGTGAAGGCCGGTTGTCGCTGGACGATCCGGTGTCCCGCTGGCTGCCGGGAGTGATCGCCGGCAACGGCAACGACGGCACCCGGATCACCGTGCGTCAGCTGCTCAACCACACGGCGGGACTGTACGACCCGACCAAGGAGAAGTCGTTCTGGACGCCGTACCTGTCTGGTGACCGGGACTTCGTGTACCGGCCCCGTGACGTGGTGGCGATGGCCGTGGCGCACCCGCCCGCCGGTGAGCCCGGCGCGCGGCACGACTACTCGAACACCAACTACCTGGTGGCCGGGCTCATCATCGAGAAGGTCACCGGACGGAGCGCGGTTTCCCAGGTGTACCGCCGGATTCTCGTGCCGCTGCATCTGGTGGACACGCGGTTCCCGACGACCGACCCCCGCATGTACGGCCGGCATCTGCGTGGCTACGACCTCATGAAGAAGGAGGAGGACGTCACCGTGTGGAGCCCGTCGTACGACTGGACGGCCGGCGCCATCGTGTCCACAGTGGACGATCTGGCGAAGTTCTACCAAGCGCTGTTCGACGGCACGCTGCTGGAGCCCGCGCAGTTGGCGGAGCTGAAGACGACCGTGCCCAACGATCCGGACGATCCCATGGCGGGCTACGGCCTGGGGGTGGAGCGGAGGAGCATGCTGTGTCCGGATGGGACGGTCTCGACGGTGTGGGGAAACTCGGGCGGTGGCCCCGGTTACAACAGCCTCGCACTGTCCACCGAGGACAACGAGCGGCAGCTGGTGCTGGCCACGAACACGTACGACATCACGGCCGAGCTGGACAACCGGCCGCCGGTGCCGCGCGTGGACCCGCGGCCCCTGATGAACCACGCGTTCTGCTAGTACTACAGGGCTAGATCACAGGCTGGCTATCGTGCAGGGAACGACGCTTTCCCTGCATCGAGGCACCCGGCGCGGGTGTCGTCGCAGGTCACGACCAGTTCTGTCCCTGTAGTACTAAAGGTCGTTGAACGGCCCGGCGTAGACGAACTCGCCGCGGAGTGACGGATCGTAGGTGGACAGTGTGCGGGCCTGGAAATGGTCGCCCCACGCCTCGTCCGGTGCGATGATCCCGAGCTTCGCGGCGGGTTCGAACCCGAACCGCGGGTAGTAGTCCTGGTGGCCGAGCAACACGACCAGCGGCTCGCCGAGCGCGTCGGCCGCGCCGAGTACCGCGTGCATGAGGGCCGTGCCGACGCCGCCGCGCTGCGTGTCGGGCAGCACGCCGAGCGGGCCGAGCCCGAGCGCCGGCCGGCCGGCGACGTGCGCGCGCGTGCACACCACGTGCCCGACGATCAGGTCTGCCTCGAGCGCCACCAGCGACAACGCCGGCAGCCAGGCGTCGCTCGCCCGCAGCGCGTCGACCAGCCCGACCTCGATCGGCTGGTCTCCGTCGAACGCGGCGGTGTGCACGCCCGCGATCGCTTCGATGTCCCCGGTGTTCTCACGCCTGATCAGCACGGCTGCCACTCTGCCACGCCCGATGGGCCAGAAGCTCGGGAGTTTCGATGGTGATGGCGCCCGGCTCGACGGTGATCAGTCCGTCTTCCGCGAGCGAGCGCAGGGCGCGGTTCACCGTGACCCGGGTGGCGCCGATCGACTCGGCAAGGCCTTGCTGCGCGCCGGGCAGGAGGACCCGGGTGCCGTTCGTGCTGGCCGCGCGGACCAGCCACGCGGCCACCCTGGCCGGCACGTCGGAGTAGCTGGCCGCCACCAGGTCGTCCTGTTGTTCGCGCAGCCGGGAGGCCAGGTGCGTGAGTATGTGCCGCCGCGCGGCGGGCACGTCGAGCAGCGCCAGCAACTCGGCCGCCGGGACCAGTCGGAGGCGGGAGCGCGCGGTCGCCAGCCAGGTGGCCGTGTGCCCGCCGCCGTCGAGCACGGCTGCCTTGTCGACCGCACACGGCGCGGGGAACTCGCCGAGCCGCCGCCGCTGACCACCGGCCGTCTCGTGGACGGCCGTCAGCCCGCCCGTCTCCACGAGGATCAGCGCGGTGGCCGGCTCGCCGCGCACGGCCACCACCGTGCCGGCCTCCACCGTGCGGACGGGTGCGGCGGCCAGCAGCCGGTCCCGCCGGGCGGGGTCGAGGGTCGCGAGTAGAGGCACCATGGGGCCAGTATCACGCGATACAGCGCCGGGCCGCCTGGCGCGCCTACCGTCCCCGCCATGATCGTTCTGGAACTGGCCTTCGATGATTCCCCCGAGCGCCTGGCCGCCCGCCCCGCCCACCGTGACCTGCTGATGGCCATGCACGCCACCGGGAGGCTCGTCCTGGCCGGCCCACTGGCCGACGACTCGGGAGCGCTGCTGGTGTTCCGCGCCTCCCGGGCGGAGGTGGACGAGTTGATGGCGGCCGACCCGTATTACACAACTTCGGGCGTGCGGGTGGTGGCCCTCCGAGAATGGCTGCCCCTGGTCGGCGTATAGCCCGGTCTACCAGGCGAAACCGTGCTCCCCGTCGCGAGTTGTCCACAACCGCGAGTTGTCCACAGTGCCCCCGGAACGAAGATCAACTGTCGGTGGGCGCTGGTACACTGGACCTGAGGGGTGCCCCCGGGATTGGGGTGGGGGCTGCACCGCGCGCGAGCCGCCTTGGCGCGGGTCAGGCGCGGCGTGGGCATGCCTGGAACGACGCCTTCCTGACGATGAGCGTCAGGAACGACGCCTTCCAGGCATTCGACGGGCCCCCCTATGGCGTGGTCGGCGCGCTGTCGGCGATCCGCGTGATGAGGAAGTCGAGCCGTTCCTCCTGGCCGGCCGGCGGGATGCGCCCGCTTTCCGAGAGCACGGCCAGGCCGTGCAACGCGCTCCAGATGACTTCCGCGAACAGTTCGCGCCGGTCGTTGTCCTCGCGGAAGCAGCCGACGAACTCGTCGAAACAGGCCCGTAGCAGGGGCGGCGTCTCGGCGCTCGCGAACTTCAGGTCGGTGGGCAGGACGAACATGGCCTGGTACAGGGCCGGCCGCTCGGTCGCGAAATCCAGATAGGCGCGGCAGACGCCGCGCAGGGCCTCAGGCCCGGCCAGCCGCGCCCGGCGCAGGTCGGCGGCGAGTTCGCTGAAGCCGTCCATGGCCACGGCGCTCACGATGGCCGTCTTCCCGTCGAAATGGCTGTACAGCACCGGCTGGCTGTACTCGACGCGTTCGGCCAGCCGCCGCGTCGTCACCGCTTCCCAGCCTTCGGTCTCCGCGAGTTCGCGCGCGGCCGTGACGATCAGCTGATGACGCTGGGCGCGTTCGCGTTCACGGCGCTCGTTGATGGCGGACATGACCTCATCCTAGCAACGCTAGACATCCTGTCGAGGGTAGTCTACCGTCGCTATCGAACCTAGCAGCGCTAGAAATGAGGAAACATGATCACCATCGCCACCTTGCTCGCCGGACTGATCGGCGTAGGCATCATCGTCGTTGGCGCGCTCGAGTTCTTGGCACCGCGGTTCGCCGCCGGGTTCGGCATCCCCGACACACCGGTCGAGGACCCGACCTTCCAGGCCTGGCTGACCGTCAAAGCCGTGCGCGACATAGGGTCGGGGGTCCTCGTCTTCGTCGTGATGATCGCGGCGACACCCCAGGTGCTGGGCTGGTTCATGCTGGCCGCCGCCGGTATGCCCGCCGGCGACGCGCTGATCGTGCTGCGCAACAACGGACCCAAGGCCGCCGCTTACGGCGTCCACGGGGCCACGGCCGCGGTGATGCTGGCGATCAGTGTGGTTCTGCTCGTCGCGTGACCCGGGGCGCCACGTCGTTGATCAGGGACAGCAGCGTGGTGGTCAGCAGGTGCTGGACCTGCTCGCGGTCGAGGGCCTCGCGGACCAGCCACTCGCGCGCCGCGGCCTTCACCATCCCGCCGTACGCGCGGATCATCGCCCGCAGTTCCTCACGGTGGGCCACCACTTCGGCCAGTCCGGCGGCCTCGAGCACGCGGTCGGCCGCCGCCTCGTCGGCCTCCGCCAGGATCTTCTCCACCTCCGGGTCCCGGCCGACCCCCTCGACGCCCAGCGCGGCCAGCCACGTGCGGCTGTGTCGCGCGACGCTGTCGAGGAACCACGACACCGACACCCTGACCCGCTCGTCGAGTGGCCCGTCCGGCAGCCGGTCGACCGCCACCTGTGGGATGGTCACCATCCGGCGCACCACCTCGAGGTAGAGGTCGCGTTTCGTGCCGAAGTAGTGGTTGATCAGGCCGCGGGCCACACCCGCGCGGTGCGCCAGCTCCGTGGTGGACACGGCGGCGTACGGGCGTTCCCCGAACAGCGTGATCGCACAGACCAGGATCTGTTCACGCCGCTGGTCGGGTTCCAGTCGCCGCCATCTCGGCTCGGGTGCGCTCATCTCGGGTCCCCCACCCGGTAGTCGGTCAGGTCGAACGTCCTCGTGCGACGGTCGTACTCGGACACCAGGCCCGGCCAGTTCGTGCTCACCCGGCCGGAATCCTCGCGGTACCAACTGCGACACCCGATCCACGCGGACCTGGCGAGACGCTCTTGCACCTCGGCGTCGAACCGGTCGGCCACTTCGGGCTGAACCTCCACGGTGGACCAATGGGCCAGTGCCGAGACCGCCTGGCGGATATAGCGTGCCTGCCGCTCGATCATGTACACAATGGACCCGGCGCCGAGGTTCGTGTTCGGCCCGTACATGAGGAACATGTTGGGAAAGTCGGGCACCGCCATCCCGAGGTACGCCCGCGCGCCGGATTTCCACGCCTCGCTGAGAAAGCGGCCCTCGCGGCCGCGGATCTCCATGGGGGCGAGGAAGTCCGTGGCCGTGAAGCCCGTGCCGTAGACGAGCACGTCGAACTCGTGCTCCCCGTCGGTGGTGCGCACGCCGTGCGGCGTGACCTCGACGATGCCCGCCGTCTCCACGTGGGTGTTCGGCCGGGTCAGCGCGGGGTAGTAGTCGTTGGAGAACAGCACCCGCTTGCAGCCGATCCGGTAGTCCGGCGTCAGCTTGGCCCGCAGCTCGGGATCGGGCACCTGCTTGCGCAACTGCCGCAGGGCGATCCGCTCCACCACTTTCGTGACGACCGCGTTGCCTTTGATTCCGAGGGTGGCCAGCTCACCCGTGCTCCAGAAGACCCCCCGCTCGAGCCGCTGCGGCCACGGCCGGCGCTGCCAGTCCCGGTAGTTCACATCCAGCTTCGGCACCACGTACGGCGGGGTTCGCTGGAACACGGTCAGCCGCGCCGCCCGCGCCGCCACGTGCGGCACGAACTGCGTGGCACTCGCACCCGTGCCGATCACCCCGACGCGCTTGCCGGTCAGCTCGACGTCGTGGTCCCAGCGCGCCGAGTGGAACGCCGGGCCGGTGAACGTGTCGAGCCCGGGCAGGTCGGGCATGGCCGGGCGGGACAACTGGCCGACCGCGGGCACCAGGACGTCGGCCTCGAGCGTCTCGCCGGCGGTCGTGACCACCCAGCGCCCCGACTCGAAGCTCGCGCCCGTGACCTCGACGCCGTAGCGCGGCACCACCCCGTACTCGGCGGCCGTGCGTTCGAGGTAGGCCTTGATGTCGGCCCGCAGCGAGTACCGCATGGGCCAGCGCTGGTTCGGCGCGTAGGAGAACGAGTAGTACGGCGACGGTACGTCGCAGCCGGCGCCGGGGTAGGTGTTCTCCCGCCACACGCCGCCGAGCTCCGTCGCCTTCTCGACGACCGTGACGTCGGTGAACCCGGCGCGCCGCAGCTCGATGGCCATACCGATGCCGCCGAACCCGGCTCCGATGATCAGCACCGACGGCATGGTGTTCCCCGATCTATTGGCGAACGGTCAATAGCCAGGATAGTCCAGACGGGTGAAGGTGGCGGCCGCCTCGGCCAGCTCGGCCGCCGTGAGCAGCCTGGGCGTGCCGAGGGTGGCCGCCTGGCGGTAAACCTCGGCCAGCCATTCGACCAGCTCGAGCCGGTCGCACGCCTGCCCGATGTCGGTGCCCGTGGCTACGCTGCCGTGGTTGCGCAACAGCGCGGCGAATCGGCCGTCGAGCGCGGCCAGCACGTTGTCCGCCAGCTCGGTCGAGCCGAACGTCGCGTAGTCGGCCACATGCACCACCCCGCCGAGCAACACGGTCAGGTAGTGCACTGGCGGCAGCACGTCGTTCGTGACGCCGACCGCCACGGACGCCACCGCATGGGCGTGCGCGATGGCCGTGACGTCGGTCGACCGGTACACGGCCAGGTGCAGGGGCAGCTCGGAGGTCGGCCGGGCGCCGTCGAGCACCGTCCCGTTGAGATCGACCAGGGAGAGCCGATCTGCCGTGAGGGCACCGAGATGGCTACCGGAGGCCGTGACCAGCACGCGGTCCCCGATGCGAACGGACAGGTTGCCGGCCGTGCCGGTCACCAGCCCGCCCCCGGCCAGCCGCCGCCCGGCGGCGATGAGCGCTCCGGCGGCCGTCCGGCGGTCTGGTGCGGGTTCAGGCAACGGTGCTCCCGCGCGGCCTCTCACTCGCGAGCAACGGTGCTCCCGACCATGGCGCGCAACTGGGAGAGTAGTTCGCTGCGGCTGGTTGCGCCGAGTCGTTGTCGCATACGGGCCATGTGGTGCTCGACCGTCTTGGCGGAGATGAACAACCGGTCGCCGACGTCCTTGTACGTCATGCCCGACACCACCAGCTCGGCCACCTGCAGCTCCCGCTCGCTCAGGCTCACCTCGGCCGCCAACTCGGCCACCGCGTCATCGGCGGTCGGGACCTCGGCCGCGCGGCGGGCGGTCACCGGCTTGCCCTGCAGGATCCGCGCGCAGTCCAGCAGCCGGACCATGGCCTTGCGGTCCGACGTGCGGGTGGCCGCGCGGCCGGCGAGCCGGGCGCCGTCCCAGCCGAAGCCGGCGCCGTGCAGGGCGCGGGCGGCGTCCTCGACCGCGTCCGGGTCGACCTTGCCGGCCATCAGGTCCAGCCAGCACCTGGCCGCGTCGGCCACCGCGCCGAACTGCTCGTCGCGGGCGGCCGCCGTGATCATCGCCTCGGTGTGCGCCTCGGCGTCCGCCGGCCGGTCGGCGATGACCGCCGCGTGCAATCCGTTCCACCACAAGGGAATCGCCCACAGCGGCGGGTCCCCGAGGCTGGCGAGCAGCGCCCGGGCCTGGTCGAGGTGCGCGGTCAGCCGCGCCTCGTCGCCCAGCCGGGCGGCCGCCACGGTCAGCTCGCCGAGCGGCAGGAACGTGAACAGGTCCATGGGATGGCGCAGCAGCGCCTCCCCGGCGTGCAGCCAGGCGCGGCCGAGGGTGGCCGTATCGCCCGCGCGGCGCGCGAGCCCCAGCTCGATGGCGACGGCGAACAGCCAGTCGCGCGGTTCGAGCCGCGGGTTGGACCGGCGGACGGCGGCCAGCTGCTCGGCGGCCTGCGGCAGAGAGCCGCGCACCATGGCGATCCACGTGAGCAGCAGCCGATGCCGCGGTGCGAGCGGGACGCCACCCGTGCCGGCCGCGACCGCGCGCTCCAGCAGGGAGGTGGCGGTGGTCAGCTCGCCGTAGTGCAGGCCGAGCAACGCGCCGAGCGCGGCCGGCGAGTCGGGCAGCAGCACGCCGCGGCCGACCGGTTCGAGCATGCCGGCCGCGCGGACCATCATGGACAGTGCGGTGGTCGGGGTGCCGGTGACCGACTCGTGCAGACCCTGTGCCATCAAAGCGATCGCGCTGGACAGTGACGTCGGCGGACCGTCCGATGTGGACTTCTCACGCAGTTCCCGTGCCTCGGTCAGCTCGCCGACGCCCACCAGGCCGAGCGCGGCGAACCTGGCGCCGTCCTCGGTG
This sequence comes from uncultured Actinomycetota bacterium, assembly GCA_963826035.1. Classification (GTDB taxonomy): domain Bacteria; phylum Actinomycetota; class Actinomycetes; order Mycobacteriales; family Pseudonocardiaceae; genus Actinophytocola. Next base: position 379,245 of record CAWGVZ010000018.1, read on the forward strand.
CCCGACCACCGGTAGAGCTGCGCGCTGCGGGCCAGCTGTCCCCGGTGCGCGAGTGCGGCGGCCGCCACCCCGGCCGCGTGCCGGCGCATGGGTGCGGACTCCGTGGTGATCACCTGGTCGGCCAGTCGCAGCGCGCCGTCCAGGTCGCCGGCCAGGGCGAGTGCCTCGGCGCGGCGGGCGCCGACGTCCAGCGGCGGGCGGCCGGCCGTGACCGCGCCCTCGTACATCTTCGCGGCGAGCGCGGGATCGGTCGGCAGTGCCTCGGCGGCGGCCGCTTCGAACGCGGTGGCCGCGCTCGCCCCGCCGATGCCCGTGCCGACGAGCGGCCGCATGAGCGCGAGCACCTGCCCGCCGCGGGCCAGCTGGAGTTCGGCCAGGCGCTGGCGCATCCAGGCGCGGCGCTCGACCGGGACGAGGACGCGGATGGCCCGGCGCGCGATCGGGAGCAACGCGCCCGCCGCGGCGACCAGCCCGGTCGACCGCGCGGCGGCCACGATGTCGCCGACGGCCGCCGAGTCCCGGTCGAGCAGGTCGACCAGCAGGTCCAGGTGCAGGCCGACGCCCGCGTCGGCGGCGATGAGGAACCGCAGCACGTCGTCGTCGACGCGGGTGAACTCGGCGCGGAACTCGGTGAGCGCGGTGGTCGGCACCTCCAGTTCGCCGGGGCTCATGGTGCGGACCAGCAGCTCGACGAACCCGGGCACGCCGCCCGTCTGGGTGTGCACGAACTCGGCCAGCCGGTCGGAGCGCCGCGCCTGCGGGAGGGCGGCCCGGACCTGCGGCAGCGTGAACGGGGCGGGCAGCACGTGGTCGGTGAGGAGGTCGAGCAGCTCGATCAGGCCGGTGCTCCTGGGCCACGGCCGGGCGGCGACGATCAGGCGGGTGTCGGTGGCGAGCTCGCGGAGGTGGCACAGGTCGGCGTCGTCGAGCAGGTGCGCGTCGTCGACCAGCAGGACGTCGCCGCCCGGCTCGGGCGTGGTGCGGACGTCGAGGCCGGCGGCCCGGATGCGCTCGCCCAGGTGGTCGAGCAGGGTGGTCTTGCCGTACCCACCGGCCGCCACGATGCCGACGTGCGCCCCGGGCCGGGTGTCGGCGGCGACGGCGTCGAGGTGCCTAGCGGCGACCTCATCGAGAAGCAGCTGGCCCGGCATCATCGGACGACTCCCGTCCGGTTGTGCGGGTCGAGGTGGTGCGGGTCGGGCTGGCGGAGCGTGGTCGCGACCGCCCGCGAGCCGGAAGCCCGGCCGCTCGGGGCCGTGCGGTTGGAGTGCGGGAAGTGCGAACTCGGGTGCGGGAACCGGGAACATGCGTGCCGGAGCCGCGAACATGCGTGCGGGCGCCGCGAACATGCGTGCGGGAGCTGGGGACATGCGGTCGGGAACCGCGAACTTGGGTGCGGGAACCGCGAACTTGGGTGCGGGAACCGCGAACTCGGGTGCGGGAACCGCGAACTCGGGTGCGGGAACCGCGAACTCGCGTGCGGGAAGTGCGAACTCGGGTGCGGGAACCGGGAACATGTGGTCGGGAGGTGGGGACATGCGGGCGGGAGGGCGGTTCTCATGTGACGGGACAGACGGGGGCCGGGGTGGTGGAGCGGGCCCGCGCTGAGTGCGGGGTGGGTCGGCCTCATCGGTCGTCCTCGGTTGCTTCGGCGTAGTCGCGGGGGCGGTTGTCGTGGCGGTCGTGGGCGGCGTCGTTGGCAGCGTCGTCGTCCTCGAAGTCCCACGCTCTGTTCTCGTCTCTCGGGCGGCGGTCCACTTCGTCGACGTCCGTGCCTCGGCGAGTCATGCGGGTGGTCATCTTCGCCAGGCCTCTCGGTGGCGGCTCCAGGGGCTGGATCTCCACCGGGGGCCGCGGCGGGGGCGGGCCGATGTCCGCCACCTCGCCCAGGTCGGGGAGATCGTCCTCGAAGTCTTCCTCGTCCATGCGCATGAGGTCGGTGTGCTGGGTGACCGATGAGGTCGGGGTCACGGCCAGCGCCGGGGCGCGGACTGTTGGTTTCGCGACCTTCGCCGCGGCCAGGGCGGCACCTCGGGCGATCGCCGTGCCCGGGTCGGCCGCCGCCACCACCCGCGCTCGGACGGCGGCCGCCACCAGTTCGGCCACCAGCGGGATCCGCGCGCTGCCGCCCACCAGGACCACGGCGCGCAGGTCCGCCTCGTTCGGCTCGGCCGCCTTGATCGTGCGGACCAACAGGTCAACCGTGCTCTCCACGGCCGGCCGGATCAGCTGCTCGAACGCGCTGCGGCTCACGGCGACCGACGCCCGGTGGGTGTTCGGCGGCGCGGGGATGGTCACGGCGATCTCCGCGGACAGCCGTTCCTTCGCCTCGACGCACGCCCCGCGCAGACCCGCCAGCGACGCGCCGGCCACCTCGCCCAGCTCGGCGTGCACGTGCTCGGCCAGCAGGTCGTCGAACAACGCGCCGCCGAGCACCTCGACGCTGTCGGCGTGCCCGCACAGTTCGAACCCGAACGCGCCGCGCCGCAGCACGGCCGCCTCGAACCGGCCGGCGCCCAGCGAGTACACGGCCAGCTGCTCGCCCACCTCGACCCGGTCACCGGCCGCGTGCGCCTCGGCGGCCGCCACCGGCCTCGGCAGCATGGTCAGTTCGGGCAGGTTCGCCTCACGCAGCGCACCGAGCAGCGCCGCCCGCCGATGCGCACCCCAGCCCACTGGATGGGTGACAACCAGTCGGGCGGCGGGCATGCCCTCGATTTCCTCGGCGCGGTCGACCACCCAGCCGACGAGTGCGGCCGCGAGCATCTCCGCCGGGTAGTGCCGGCCGCCGAGTGCCAGGGGTACTTCGTCGCCGATGCGGTCCAGGAAGAACCGGGCCGCGCGGTCCGGGCGCATGGCGGCGTGCCGCAACGCTTCGGAGCCGACCTCGACCGTGTGGTGGTCGGTCAGGTGCAGCACGGAGGCGACTCCCGCCCGCTCGCCGTCGAGCGGTACGACCTGCGGTTCGTGCCAGCCTTCCTGGTCGTTGCGGCTGATCGCCGCGGTGGTCCGGGCGGTCCCCAGGTCAATGCCGAGGGCGTAGGGCATGCGGGCGATTCCTCCGTCCATGACCGCCGTCCGTAACCGGTTCGTGACCGGTGTCAGTAGTTAGTACCAGCAACCGCCCCCCTTAGGGCAACCCCCCGCAGTCGTTGTGGTCGATCCCCTAACCCCCTAACGGGTGAGTGATTCTTCGCCCTATGGGGCCAGCGGACAACTGTGGGTGATCCCCGATGTCCCCCGACTGGAGTATCCCTACCTTCATCACCCACAGCGCATGGCGCCCGTTCGCCGGCGTGCTCGACCCCCGAATCGAACATTCGCGAGGAGAAATTCGTTGTCTTACTCGTTCGAGACACTGCAGGACTTCGTGGTGAGCCTGGTCAACGACCAAGCCGCGATGGCCGCGTACAACGCCGACCCGCTCGGCGTGCTTGCCAACGCCGGCCTCGGTGACCTCACCGAAGCCGACGTGGCCGAGGTCATCCCGCTCGTGACCGACAGTCTGCCCGCGCTGCCGGTCCTGGACGACCTGTCGGCTGAAGGCCTCCCGAGCCTGCCGGAGCTTCCCGGCCTGGGTGACCTGCCGGTCGCGCTGCCGGTCGACGGCCTCCCCGGTCTGGGTGATCTGCCGGTTGACCTGCCGCTGGACAGCCTGCCCAGCCTGCCGGAGCTTCCCGGTCTCGGTGACCTGCCGGTCGCGCTCCCGGTCGACAGCCTCCCGGTTGACGGCCTGCCCGGCCTTGGTGACCTGCCGCTTCCGGTCGACGGCCTGCCCGGTCTGGGTGATCTGCCGGTTGACCTGCCGCTGGACAGCCTGCCCAGCCTGCCGGAGCTTCCCGGCCTGGGTGACCTGCCGGTTGACGGTCTGCCGGGCCTGGACGCCCTGCCGCTGGACGGTCTGCCCAGCCTGCCGGAGCTTCCCGGCCTGGACGCCCTGCCGGTCTCGCTGCCGACCGACGGTCTGCCCGTCGTCAGTGACCTGCCGCTGGACGCCCTCCCGCTCAGCAGCATCCCCGGCCTGGACGGCGGCTCGGGCGAGGGCCTCCCGCTCGACCACCTCCCGGGCGTGCCGGAGCTGCCCGAGATGGCGGCCAACCTGCCGAACCTGCCGCACCTCCCCGAGGTCGACGGTCTCCCGGGCCTGCCCGACACCCCGCTCGACGACCTGACGGGTCAGCTGGACGACACGCTGCACGAGGTCATCCCCCCGCTGCCCGAGCTGCCGACCCTTCCGGTCGACCTGCCGGAGATCCCGGAGCTGCCCACGCTCGACACCCCGCTCGGCACCGTCGCCGGCGAGGCCGCCTTCTCCATGGACGAGTTCTCCGGTGAACTGTCCGCCAGCGGCGAGTTCGGTGAGGTCGCCGCGGGCGTCGTCGGCGAGGAGGACGCCCTGTCCGCCTGGGGCGGCGTCGAGAGCGCCGCCGGTGAGCTGTCCGGTGGCCTGTACCTCGACGAGGAGGTCCTCGCGGTCGGCGCGGAGACCCCGCTCGGCACCTTCGGCATCGACAGCACCGTCGACTACACCTTCGAGCCGGCCAACCCGGCCGACATGCTCGACGCGGACGCCCTGGGCGGTGCCGGTGACTCGGTCGCCGGGACCGTGGCGAGCTACGCCAGCGCCGGTGCGCTGGGCGGACTGATCGCGGATGGCTCGGACTCGCTGGGTGACCTGCTGACCGGCACCGCCGCCACGGCGTCCGACGCGGTCGGCACCGGTGGCCACGCGGTGGCCGACGAGGTGGCCAACGCGCCCGTCCCGGCCGCCGAGCTGCCGGCCACGCCCGAGGCTCCGGCCCTGCCCGCGCTGCCCGAGCTGCCGGCGCTGCCCGAGCTGCCGGTCGGCGTGGACGACCTGCCCGTCGGCGTGGACGACCTGCCGGTCCAGCTGCCGGAGCTGCCGGTCAACCTGCCGCTCGAGCCGGTGGTGGACGTCGTCAGCTCGACTCCGGTCGGTGGCGTTGCCGAGTCGGCGCTCAGCCCGGTCACCGACCTGACCGACGACCTGGGTCTGGACCTTCTCTGATCCAGCACTGAGGGGGTTGCCCCACCCCAAGGCCGGGACCCGTCGAACCACACACGGGTCCCGGCCCCTCTTTCGCCCGAATGGGTTAACACGGCACACTCTTCCGGGTGAGGAATCCGCCCTGGCTCACCGTTCTGGATGACACCATCGCGGCCTGTATCGCTCACCACCGGTCTGACCTGGCCGGAAAGTTGGAGCGCAGGCGGTCGCTGTTGCTCGATCCCAAGTTGCGGGTGCCCGTGATCGGCGAGCTGAACCAGGGCAAGAGTCAGTTGGTCAACGCTCTCGTGAACGCCCAAGTGTGTGCGGTGGGCGACGATGTGACCACGATCACGACAACATCCATCGAGCACGCCGAGGCCCCGGCGGCCGCGCTCGTGGCCGACGCTCCCACGGTCGGCCGCCGCGCGATCGGCCCGGCCGGCGAGTCCGCCCGCGTGCCGATCCCCGTCGACGAGGTGGCGAAACGCGCGCTCGTCAGCCAGCGCGGCGACGTCCACGCCGAGGTCGGCCTGCCCCGCGACCTGCTGGCCGGTGGCCTCGTCCTGATCGACACCCCCGGCCTCGGCGGTGTCGGCTCCCTGCGCCGGGCCAGCACGTTCGCCGCGCTCGCCACGGCCGACGCCGTCCTGATGATCTCTGACGCCACCTGCGAGCTGTGCGCGTCCGAGCTGGACCTGCTCAAGGAGGTGGCCGCCGTGTGCCCGGTGGTCACCGTGGTCCTCACCAAGATCGACATGGTGCCGCGCTGGCGCCGGGTGGCCGAGCGCAACCGTGCCCGCCTCGCGGCGGCCGGCCTGCGGGTGAAGGTGATCCCCGTGTCCGCCTCCGTCCGGCTGGCCGCCGCGCGTGCCGGCGACAAGCAGCTGAACGCCGAGTCCGGCTTCGTCGACCTGGTTCGCAGCCTGCGTCAGGACGTGATCGACAACGGCGAGGCGCTGGCCCTCGGCGCGACCGCCGCCATGACCGCGAACGTCACCCAGCAGCTGCTCACCCCGCTGCACACGGCGCTCACCGAGCACCAGAGCGACAAGCAGGGCCGCGCGCAGCTCCAGTGGCGGGCCGCGCAACGCCGGATCGAGCTGCTGCGCAAGCGGACCACCCGCTGGCAGACGATGCTGAACGACGAGGTGGCCGACCTCATCTCCGACGTCGAGTACGACCTGCGCGACCGGACCAGGAAGATCAACCGCATCGCCGACGAGTACTTCGACTCGGCGGATCCCACGAAGACCTGGGACGACTTCGAGGACTGGCTGCGCGATGCGCTCATCGAGACGGCCGACATCAACTTCGCCTGGCTGGTCGAGCGGTTCGCCCACGTGGCCGACAAGATCGCCAGACAGGTGGCGCTCGACGAGGCGATCCCCGAGGCCCTTGCCACCGAGGGCCTGCTCGACCACGTCGGCGACCTCGAGCCGCCCAGGCTGGAGAAGTTCACGGTGAGCCAGCAGTTGTTCGTCGGCCTGCGCGGCTCCTACGGCGGCCTGCTGATGTTCGGCCTGGCCACCACGCTCGCCGGCATGTCGCTCATCAACCCGATCTCCATCGGCGCGGGTGTGGCGTTCGGCGCGAAGAGCGTGTGGGACGAGCGCGGCAGCAGGCTCAAGCGCCGCCAGGCCCTGGCCAAGTCCACGGCCCAGCGCCACGTCGACGACTTCTTCCTGTCCTACAACAAGGCCAGCCGCGACACGGCCCGGCTGTTCCAGCGCAACCTGCGCGACCACTTCACGGCCGTGGTCGAGGACCTGCAGACGGGGATCAACGAGCGGGCGGCGAAGGCCAAGCGGGCGGCCGAGGTGGATCTCGCCGACCGCACCCGCCGCAGTCAGGAGATCACCCGGGAGGTCGAGCGCCTGGTGGGGCTGCACAAGAGGATCCAGGCCCTGGTCGGGTCGGGTTCGGAGGTCCCAGTAGTGCGGAGCCTCACCGCGTGAGGGCCGGCAGCGATCTCGCCGATCGGGCGCGCGCGATGCTGCTGGACGCCCTGGAGCTCTACCGGGACAGTCCGCGGGCCACCAACTGGCTGCGCCGGCACGTCGACCGGATAAGCGAGCCACTGCGCGTGGCCGTGGCCGGCCTGCCGGGTGTCGGCAAGTCCACGCTCGTGAACTCCTTGGTGGGCGAGGAGATCGCACCGCTGCTCGTGGAGGAGGAGCGGCAGGTGCTGGCCTGGTATCGCGGCGGCGCCGTGCCGCGGGTGCAGGCCTATCCCACGCAGGCACCGCCCCGGGACGTCCCGGTGGCCCGGGTCGACGGCCGCCTCCACATCGACCTGGAGGGCTGGAAGGCCGAGGATCTCGACCGGATGGTGGTGGACTGGCCGGCGCGGTCGCTGCGCGGGCTCACGCTCATCGACACCCCACCGATCGGCGGTGACGCGGCCGGCGACGTCGCCTCCCGGATCTCGCTGGACGCGGATGCCGTGCTGTACCTGATGCGGCACCTGCACAGCGAGGACGTCGGCTTCCTCCACTCCATCCAGGATCACCCGATCGCCAGGGAGACGCCCGTCAACTCGATCGTGGTGCTGTGCCGCGCCGACGAGGTGGGTGGCGGCCGGATCGACGCGCTCACCTCGGCCAGGCAGCTCGCCCGGCGTTACCGCACGGACATCGGGTTGCGGGGCCTGTGCCAGAACGCGATCGCCGTGTCCGGGCTGCTCGCGCACGCCGGCCGCACGCTCACGGCGGCGGAGCTGGAGGCGCTGTCGGTGCTGGCGGCCGCCGCCCGCCGCGAGCTGGAGACGTGCCTGGTCTCGGTGGACCGGTTCGTGGGTGACGGCGTGCCCGTGCGGTTGGACAGCCGCACCCGCAAGGCGCTGCTCGAACGGTTCGGCCTGTTCGGCGTCCGGCTGGTGACCACGCTCATCCGGCAGGGTTTCGACACGCTGCCCGTGCTGTCGGCCGAGCTGGTGACGCGCAGTGGGCTGGAGGAGCTGCGCGAGTCGATCCGGCAGTGCTTCACCGATCGGTACGACGTGCTGAAGGCCCGCTCGGCGCTGCTGGCGCTGGAGGTGGTGCTGCGGATGGAGCCGCGGCCGGCGGCGCGGCGGCTGGTGTCGTCGTTGGAGCAGCTGGTGGTGAGCGCGCACGAGTTCCGCGAGCTGCGGCTGCTGGCGGCGTTGCACGGCGGTCGCACGGCGCTGCCCGACCCGCTGGCCGACGAGGCCCGGCGCCTGGTCGGCGGGGTGGGCACCACCGTGACCGCCCGGCTGGGCTTCGAGCACGACGCCAGTGGCCACGAGCTGCACGACGCGGTGTCCGACGCCCTGCGGCGCTGGCAGGAGCAGGCGGAGAACCTCACGCTGGGCGCCGGTCAGCGCCAGGCCGCGCGCGTGGTGGTCCGCAGCTGCGAGGGCATGGCCGCCCACCTGGCCAGGTACTGACCAGCCACGCAACCGCTTGCGCCCCCATGATGACCGTTCCGGTCGGCCATGATGACCACTCCCGTCGGCCATCATGACCATTTCGAGCGGTCGACTCGCCCGCCCCGAGTGGCCGACTCGGCCGCCCCGAGTGGCTAACTCGGCCACTTCGGGTGGCTGACTCGCGCGCTTCGGGTGGCCGTGCCGCCGCGTCGGCCGAGTTGGCCGTTGGCGTAGGTCGAGTTGGTCGTTCGGGGTGGCCGAGTCGGCTGTTCGGGTGGGTCGAGTTGGCCGTTGGCGCGACTCGCCGTGTGGGTCGGTGGGCTCGTGATGGGCGCGTGATCTAAGTTTGGCTGGAGCAATCGGCTCCAGGAGGACACGTGGCGCGCGACCCCGACACCATTCAGCGTGAGATCGAGCAGGCGCGGGACGCGCTCGCCTCGACCCTCGACCAGCTCGGCACCAAGGCCAGCCCCAAGAAGCTGGCGGCCGACGCCAAGGAGAGCGCCGCGAACACGCTCGCCAGCCCCAAGGTGAAGTACCCCCTGATCGGGCTCGGCGTGCTGCTCGTGCTGCTGCTCGTGCGGAAGATCTTCAGCTAGACCGACAGACGCGACGAACGACGCCTTCACCACGCGAAGGCGTCGTTCGTCGCGTTTCGGTTCAGGGGCTGGCGGGCTCCTCGGACTTCTCCGGTTGCGGGCCCGGCTGTACGGCCGGCTGCGGAGTCGGCTGTGCCGCCTGTTGTGTCGCCTGCGGTGCGGACGGCGGCGGTCCGGGTCGCGGACCCGGTCGCGGTGTCGGCGACGGCGACGGCTTGGCGGGGTCCGCGGCCTGCGGTCTGGCCGCCGTGTTCGCGGGCTCGGCCTTCGCAGGCTCGGCCTTCGGGGGCTCGGTGGCCGCGGCCGCCGACCCGTTGACCGGTGCCTCGACCGGCACCTCCACCACGGCCACCGGCTCCGGTTTCGCGAGCCGCGCGGTGAGGTAGGCGGTGGTGAACTCCACGGCGTCGCCCTCGAGTAGGTGCACCACCGTGCGGTGCTCCTCGTCCGGCGCGAGCTTCTCCACCAGCTGGTCGGCCCGGTCCCGCGCGGCGATCAGCCCGGGAGCCCGTCCGGTCAGCGTCTGGCCCCGACCCTTGGCCGTGACCGTCCAGTCATCCCCGTCGGGGATGTAGTTCACTTCGATCGGATCACCCATAGTTGCTCCGCCCCTCGCTCCCTGCTGCTCCCATTGTGCGTGGTAACGGCTATGGCCGCAGGCCTTGCCACACCATTCGCATGATCAGTTCCGCCGCCTCGGCCGCGGACACGTCGTCGCGTTGCACGTACCAGAGCGACAACCGTTCGCACGCCCCCACGAGAATTTCCGCGTATGCCTCCAGTTCGCGGTGTGAAAGTCCGGGCATGAACTCCGCGAACACGGTCATGTTCACGGACGTCTGCTGCTGACGGACCCCCTCGATCTCGTCGACCGCCGCCGCCCCGGCGACCGCCGCCTCCTGCCGCAGCAGCTCCCACGAGCGCCGGTGCGAGTCGATGAACCGGAAGAACGCCACCAGGCCGACCCGCAGCGCGTCCTCGGCCGTCCGGGCATGCATGCCGGCGTTCATGGTGGCGCTCATCAGCTCGGACCGAGCCTGGCGGATGCACGCGACGAGCAGGCCCTCCTTCGATCCGAAGTACTCGTAAAGCATGGGTTTGGACACGCCCACCCGCTCGGCGATGTCGTCCATGGACGACGCCGCGTAGCCGCGCTCGGCGAAGATCTCCTCCGCGACGGCCATCATCTGCCGCTCCCGCTCCGCCCTCGGCATCCGCCGCCGGCGGGGCTCCCTGGTCTCCACGGCGCAACTCTACCGGAAGTAACCTACTCCGAGTAAGATAGCCGGCAACCGAGGACACGGAGGGCGTCAGATGGGCTCGACCAGGCATTTCCACACGGTCGTGATCGGTACGGGGTTCGCCGGACTGGGCATGGCCATCCAGCTCAAGCGCGACGGTCGCCAGGACTTCGTGGTGTTGGAGAAGGCCGAAGGCGTCGGCGGCACCTGGCGGGACAACAGCTATCCGGGCTGCGCCTGCGACATCCAGTCGCACATGTACTCGTTCTCGTTCGCACAGAACCCCGACTGGTCGCGGTCGTTCTCCTACCAGCCCGAGATCCGCGAGTACCTGGAGCGGGTCACCGACGACTACGACGTGCGCCGCCACATCACCGTCGGCGTTGAGGTCACCGGCGCCCGCTGGGACGCCGACGAGAACCGCTGGCACATCACCACCGGATCGGGTGACATCTACGTCGCGCGGTTCCTGGTCTCGGGCATCGGTGGCCTGCACATCCCGAGCGTTCCGACGCTGCCCGGCATCGAGACCTTCGGCGGCCCGTCGTTCCACTCGGCGCGCTGGGACCACGACCTCGACCTGACGGGCAAGCGGGTGGCCGTGGTCGGCACCGGGGCGAGCGCCATCCAGTTCATCCCGCGGATCGTGCCGGAGGTGGCGGAGCTGACCGTGTTCCAGCGCACGCCGCCGTGGATCATGCCGAAGCCCGATCACGCGATGCCCGGGTGGGCCAAGCGGCTGTTCCGCGTGGTGCCCGGCGTACAGCGGACCTACCGCAACCTCCTCTACTGGCTGCTCGAGGCGCGCGCCATCGGCTTCAACGGCCGGCCGGGCCTGCTGAAGCTCGCGCAGCGGATCGCCCTGCGGCACATGCACAAGAGCATCGCCGACCCGGCGCTGCGCGCCAAGCTCACGCCCGACTACGTGATGGGCTGCAAGCGGGTGCTGATCGCCAACGACTACTACCCGGCGCTCAACCGGGACAACGTCGACGTGGTGACCGACGGCATCGCCGAGGTGCGGCCCGAGGGCATCGTCGACACGAACGGCGTGCTGCACCGGGCCGACGTGATCATCTACGGCACCGGCTTCCACGTGACCGACGCGTTCGACTACCTGGACATCACCGGCGTCGACGGGGTCGACCTGGCCAAGGACTGGCGCACCAACGGCATCCGGACCCACCTCGGCATCACGGTCGCCGGCTTCCCCAACCTGTTCTTCCTGCTCGGCCCGAACACCGCACTCGGCCACAACTCGGTGGTCTTCATGATCGAGTCGCAGATCCGGTACGTGGCGGCCGCCATGGCACTGGCCGACCGGGAGGGCGCCGAGGCGCTGGACACGAAACCGGCGGCGCAGGCCCGGTTCCAGTCCGACATCCAGCGCAAGCTCATCGAGGGCATCTGGACCCAGGGCGGCTGCAAGAGCTGGTACCTCGACGCACACGGCGTGAACCGCACGATCTGGCCGGGCTTCACCTGGCGGTACTGGCTGCGAACCCGCCGCGTGGACCCGGAGACGTTCGACTTAGTTGGCTGACCGTGAGCCCGTCGGCCGTTCGGCCGCGTGGAACCCCACCTTTCAGGGCAGGGAGGATGTCAACCCGTAGGCTCGCAGCGGTGCGGCTGTGAGATCGGGGCGGTGAGTGGACTTCCGGGTACTCGGACCGGTTGAGGTCTCCGACGACGGGTTGCCTCGTGTGGTCGGCGGCGGCCGTGAGCGGTTCGTGCTCGCCATGCTCCTGCTCGGCGCCGGCCGGTCCACGTCGGCCGCCCGGCTGATCGACGCCCTGTGGGACTCCCCGCCGCGCTCGGCCAAGGCCCAGCTGCACAACATGATCAGCCGCCTGCGCCGGGCACTGGCCGGCCGCGACGGCTTGATCGTCACGAACACCGGTGGCTACGAGCTGCGGCTCGGCGCCGACACGCTCGACCTGCTGGAGTTCCGCCGGCTGGTCGCCCAGGGCCTGCGGTCCAGGGCCGAGGGGGACGCGGCGCTGACGGTCGCCCTGCTCGGTGAGGCCCTCGCCCTGTGGCGGGGACCCGCACTCGCGGACATCCCCGACGAGCTGGCGGCGGCCGCCCGCCAGGCGCTGCACGAGGAGAAGCTGGCGGCCGCCGAGGCACGGCTGGACGCGGAGCTCGCGCTCGGCCGCAACGTCGACGTGCTGGAGGAGGTGACCGCGCTGCTCGCCGAGCACTCGTATCGGGAGAACCTGTACCAGACGAGGATGTTGGCGCTGCTCGGTGCCGGCCGCCCCCAGGAGGCGCTCGAGACCTATCGGCAGGCCCACCACCGGCTGGTCGACGGGCTCGGCATCGAGCCGGGCCCGGGGCTGCGTGAGCTGGAGCGGCGCATCCTGGCCGACCGGGACGTGCCGGTGCCCGAGGAGCCGGTGGTCGTGCGCCAGCTGCCGCCCATGACGACCGTGCTCACCGGCCGCGACCAGCTGGTGGCCGAGATCGGCGCCGAGTTGACCAGGCCCGAGCCGGTGGTCGCCGTACTCGTCGGGCCGGGTGGGGTCGGCAAGACGACGCTGGCGCTGGCCGCGGCCGTCGAGGTGACCGACGCGTTCCCCGGCGGCCAGCTGTACGCCGACCTGCGCGGCAGCCAGGACAACCCGGCCGACCCGCATGCGGTGGTCGGCCGGTTCCTGTCCGCGCTGGGCGTGCGCCAGTCCAAGCTGCCCCGCGATCCCGACGAGCGGCTGGCCATGTACCGGGGGCTGGTCGCCGGGTCCCGCATGCTGGTCGTCCTGGACGACGCGGCCGACGAGGAGCAGGTGCGGCCGCTGCAACCCGACTGCGGTGGCTCCGCGACGCTCGTGACGTCCCGCCGCCACCTCGGCGCGCTGGCCGGGGCCACCAGGTGGACGGTGCCGGAGCTGGCACCGGCCGACGCGCTCGACCTGCTCGGCCGGCTCATCGGCCGGGAGCGGACGGCCGCCGAACCGGAGGCGGCCGCGGCGCTGGCCGCCCTGTGCGGGCAGCTGCCGCTCGCCGTGTCGATCGTGGCTGCCCGGCTGGCCGTCCGTCCCGACTGGACACTCGAGGAGTTCCACCAGCGCCTGGCCCGCGAGCGGGACCGGCTCGACGAGCTGGCGGTCGGCGACCTGGACGTGCGCGCGAGCATCGCGCTGAGCTACCACTCGCTGAGCGAACGGGGGCGCCGGCTGCTCCGGCTCCTGGCGCTGGTGGCCGCTCAGGACTGGCCGGTGTGGGTGCCGCGGGTGCTGTTGGGCGACGCGGCCGACGACGCCCCGGCCGCGCTCGCCGAGCTGGTCGACGTCCACCTGGTGGCGCGGGTCGGCACCCGGTACCGGCTGCACGACCTCGTGGCCGTCTTCGCGGGGGAGCTGCTGGCGGACGACGAGCCGGCGGCCATCCGGCTGCTGGAGGGGTGGCTGGCCCTGGCCGTGGCGGCCGACGAGCAGGTGCCCCACGGCGAGACGTTCGCGCTGCCCGTGGCCGTCGGGGAGCCGCCGGTGCCGGTGCCCGACCCGTACGAGTGGTTCGACGAGGAGCGGCCGAGCCTGTTGGTGGCCGTGGCGGAGGCGGTCCGGCTCGGCCGGCCGGACCTGGCCGGGCACCTGGCGTTGCGTATGTCCGGGTACCTGGCGCTGCGGTGCTGGTACGACGACTGGCTGGCCGCGTTGGACCTGGCCATCGGGTCGGTCCGCGCGGCCGGGCTGGACGAGCTGCTGCTCCGGCTGCTGAGCGCGTTGTCCGCGGCGCACCGGCTGGCCGACCGGCTCGCCGAGCTGCCGGCGGTGGCGGCCGAGGAGCTGGCTGTCGCGCGCCGGCTCGGCGACCGGGCGGCCGAGGTGACCGCCTTGTGCCACGGGAGCCAGGCGCTGCGTGACCTCGGCCGGTTCCGCCGGGCCGCGGAGCTGCTGGCCGAGGCGATGGAGCTGGCCCCTTCGGCCACCGAACCGCTGGTGGGTGCGGTGGTGCTGCGGATCAAGACGGGCGAGCCGGAGCTGGCGCTGGAGCTGCTGGCGAAGGTGCCCAGGGAGGGCGGCTCGGCCCGCACGGCGCTGTACCACTACCTGGAGGCGCTGGCGCTGGTCGACGTCGACCGGCTGCCGGAGGCGGCCGCCACGGCCGATGCGGGCCTCGAGATAGCGACCCGCATCGGCGACGACGTGGGGGTCGCGTACCTGATGTGGATCCAGGCCTCGGTGGACATCCGCGCCGGCCGGTGGCGCTCGGCGGGCGACCTGCTGGAGGAGGCACTGCGCGCGAGCGAGAAACTCGGCGCGTTCGACGTGCTGGCCGAGACCCTGCGCGCGCTGGGCGACCTGGCCGCCGCGCAGGGCCGCAACACGGCGGCCATTGGCGCGCTGCACCGGGCGATGGAGATCTGGCGCAGGCTGGGAGTGCGGGTCCAGGTGGCGCGCACCCTGGCGCGGCTGGAGCGGGTGCTGCGTGCGGCGGGCGACAGCGCGGCGGCGACCGCGTGTCAGCGGGAATGGCGCACGGTGTTGGCGGAGTTGGAGCTGGACGAGCGTTGCCTGCGGTTGCCGCCGTTCCTGCGCTGACCGGTCGTGCGCTGGGTCGGGCCTCGGCATATGGCGCGGGCGATGGGGGCGCAGGTTGGGCGTGCGGGTGGCGCGCATGTTGGCGCGGATGCGTGCGGCGGCGGGGTCGGCGGGAGTGGCGCACGATGTTGGCCGAGCTGGACGCGCGTCGTTGGTTGTCCGGTGCGCTGATCAAGCCGCTCAGTAGGTGAACTGTTCGAGGCCGGTGACGCGGAGCAGCTCCAACGCCGAGGCCGCCGGTGTGCCGGGCGCCGCCGAGTAGACCAGCACCGTCTGTTCCGACTCCGGCTCCACCAGGTTGTCGCAGTCGAGGGTGAGCGGGCCGAGTTCCGGGTGCGTGACCGTGGTGCTGCCGGCCCGCGGTCGCCCGGAGCGGCCGGCCTGCCACAGCTTCTCGAACCGCGCGCTGCCCGCCCGCAGGTCGGCGATGAGGCGGGCGAGGTCGGGGTCGTCCGGGTAGCGGGCCTGCGCGGTCCGCAGGCAGCCGACACAGTCGGCGGCCGAGTCCGAGTCCGGGGACTGCGCGACGCGGCCGGTGCCGGTGCCGAGGAACCGCTGCCGGATGAGGTTGCGGCCCGCCGGCGGCAACTCGGAGAAGTCGCCGAACAGCGCGGCCGCCAGGGGGTTCCACGCGAGTATGTCGGACTTGGCCGACAGCACGACCGCCGGCAGGTCCGACATACGGTCCAGCAGCCGCAGCATGCTCGGCCGGACCAGCATGGGCACCCGACCGGTCTGCGGCGGCTCGGACCCGGCGAGCCGGAACAGCGTGTCGCGGTCGTCGTCGCCAAGGCGCAGCGCTCTGGCCAGCGCGGTGAGCACCTGTGGTGACGGCCGGGGCCCGCGCCCCTGCTCCAGCCGGATCACGTAGTCGATGCCGAGGCCGGCCAGGTGGGCGACCTCCTCGCGACGCAACCCGGGCACCTGCCGGCGCGGGCCGGCGGGCAGCCCAACGTCGGCCGGCGTGACGCGGGACCGCGCGGTACGCAGCACGGCCGCCAGTTCGGCTCTGTCCACGATCCCCATATTGCCGAAACTCCGGCCGCGCGGGGTGGTACCGCCGATCCCATGCGTCAGCGGTCTCTGGCACCCATCCTGACCTGCGCCGAAGCTACGATCATGGCGACAACGACCGCCCTGGTCACCGGGGCGAACAAGGGATTGGGACGCGAGACCGTGCGCCGGCTCGCGGCGATGGGATGGGACGTGTTCCTCGCGGCGCGCGACACCGATCGCGGCAGTGCGGCGGCCGCCGCACTTGCCGACGAGGGGCTGGCCGTGCGGTTCGTCCCGCTCGACGTGACCTCCGAGGCGTCCGTGGCGGCCGCCGCCGACGTGGTGAAGACCCAGGCCGGTCGGCTGGACGTCCTCGTGAACAACGCGGGCGTCGGTGGCCCGGTGAACCCGCCGGCCGAGACCCGGGCCGCCGAGCTGACCGGCGTGTTCGACGTGAACGTGTTCGGCCCCGTTCGCGTGACGAACGCCTTCCTGCCGCTGCTGCTGGCGGCCGACCAGCCGAGAATCGTCATGGTGTCCAGCGGGATGGGATCATTCAGCGTGGCGACCGACCCGAGGTGGTTCGGCCTCGTACCCCCGCAACTCGGCTATCCCGCGACGAAGGCGGCGCTGAACATGATCACCGGCCAGTACGCCCGCGCGCTGGCGGGAATCCGGATCAACGCCGTGGACCCCGGCTACACGGCCACCGATCTCACCGGCCACACGGGATTCCAGACGGTGACCGAGGGGACCGACGCGATCGTCCGCCTGGCCACGGTCGGCGCGGACGGCCCGACGGGCGGGTTCTTCGATCGAAAGGGGACAGTACCGTGGTGATCCTGTCGCTCGGCCTGCATCCGAGCGTTGTCGACTACTCCCGCTACCCCGGCCTGGACGAGGCCACGCTGACCGCCCGGATCGCGGCCGGCGAGGCGGCACTGCGCGAGGCGGGGTTCGACTTCGTGCAGTGCCTGGTGTCCGCCGATCCGGACGAGGCGGAGGCGACGGTCAGCGAGTATGTGGGCGCCCACCAGGTGGGCGTGGTGATGATCGGCGCCGGCGTGCGGATGGCGCCGGAGCACACGGTGTTGTTCGAGCGGTTGCTGAACCTGGTCAACGAGCTCGTCCCCGGCGTCGTGTTCTGTTTCAACACCTCGCCGGAGACCACTGTGGACGCGTTGCGCCGGTGGGTGCGCCCGACTGTCTGACGCACCCACCGACGACCCGTCAGTGCGCGGGTTCCAGCGCCACCTTCGGCAGGCCGCGGTCCAGCCAGCGGGGTAGCCACCACGCCCTCGTGCCCAGCAGGCGCATGACGGCCGGCACCACCAGGCAGCGGATGAGCAGCGCGTCGATCAGGACGGCCACCGCCAGGCCGAGGCCGAACTGGCGCAGCATCCGGTCCGGGCTCAACAGGAACGCCCCGAAGACCACGATCATGATGGCGCCCGCCGCGGTGATCACCCCGCCCGTGGTGGCCAGGCCCTCGCGGACGGCGGCCGCCGCGTCGCGGGTGCGGCCCCACTCCTCGTGCATGCGGGACACGAGGAACACCTCGTAGTCCATGGACAGTCCGAACACGATCGCGAAGATCATGACCGGCACGAACGCCTCGATCGGTCCTGTTTGGACACCGAACCAGCCGTTCTGGAACACGAGCGTGATCACGCCGAGCGCCGCGCCGATCGACAGGAGGTTCAGCACCGCGGCCTTCAGCGGGATGAGCACCGAGCGGAACACGGCCATCAACAGCAGCGCCGACAGGCCGACCACCACGAGGATGAACAGCGGCAGCCGGTCGCTCACGGCCGTGGCGAAGTCGTCCGCCGCGGCCGTCGCGCCGCCCACCAGGTAGGTGGCGCCGGTCCGGGCCTCCAGCGGCGGCAGCACCGCCGACCGCAGGTGTGTCACGAGCTCGTTGGTGGCCGTGTCCTGCGGCGCGGTCGTGGGGAACACGAGCACCATGCCCAGCGAACCGCTCAGCTGCTGCGGCGGGCTCACCCCGGCCACCCCGCGTGCGCCGGCGAGGGTGTCCGCCAGCGCGGCCGTGTCCTGATCGTCCCCTTCGGACACCACGACCAGCGGCCCGTTGAAACCGGGCCCGAAGCCGTCGGCCAGCAGGTCGTACGCCTGCCGGCTGGTGGTGGTCTCGTCCTCCGTGCCGGAGTCGGCGAAGCCCAGGTGCATGCCGAGAGCGGGCGCGGACAACGCGAGCAGGACGGCGAGCGAGGCCACGAGTACCGGCACCGGACGCCGGGCGATCACGTCGGCCCAGCGCCGCCAGCGGTGGCCGTCGCCGCGGTTCGGTCGCTTGAGCACGGCCTTCTCGATGCGCTTGCCGAACACCGTGAGCAGCGCCGGCAGCAGCGTGATCGACGCGATCATGGTGAGCAGCACGGTCAGCGTCACGGCGAGCGCCACGCCCTGCAGCGACCCGAGACCCAGCGCGAGCAACCCGAGCAGCGCGATCATCACGGTGCAACCGGCGAACAGCACCGACCGGCCGGCCGTGCGCAGTGCTTTGTACGCGGCGAGATCGCGTGGCATGCCGCGGCGCAGCTCGCCGCGGTACCGGGCGAAGATCAGCAGTGCGTAGTCGATCCCCACCCCCAGGCCGACGAGCATCATGAGCGGCGGCGCGTAGCTCGGCACGTCGAACACGTTGCTGGCCAACATGATCACGCCGAGCGTGCTGCCGACCGCGAAGACCGCCGTGAGCAAGGGCAGGGCGGCCGCCAGCAGCGAGCCGAACATGAAGACGAGGATCACGAGCGCCGCGAGCAGCCCGGCGCCCTCGGCCGCGCCGCCCGCCGACTCCTCCGCCCCGCGCACGGGTTCGCCGCCCAGCTCGACCCGCAGACCGCCACCCTCGGCTGCCTGCGCCGTACCAATGATTCGGAGGAGCGCCTCGGCCGGGATGTCGAGCGACCGCGCGTCGAGCGCGACGGTCGCGTAGCCGATGGTGCCGTCCTCGGCGATGGCCGCAGGGTTGTCGTAGGGGCTCTGCACGGTCGCCACGTGCGGCAGCCCCGCGACGTCGGCCAGCATGTCCTCGACGGCCGGCCGCGGTCCGGCCAGCCCGTCGGCGTCCTGCAGGACGATCTGGAGGGTGTCGCCGGCCTGCGCGGGCGCGTGCTCGGCGAAGGCGTCGTTCACCTGCTGGGACTCGGTGCCCGGCAGGGTGTGGTCGTCGTTGTAGGAGGCGCTGACCGCCTGCGCGGCGACGGTGATGCCGGCGAGCAGGACCAGCCACAGCGCGAGCGCGAGCCAGTGGTGGCGTTGGGCCCAGGTGGTTGTGTTCACGAGGGTGAGAGTCGGGCCCCGGTGCGCGCCGAATCGTCATGCCGGAGTGGGCACTTCGGTCGCAACCGTGGTCGCACCCTAAGGGCGATCCCGTACACCTGGAGTTGACGCGCGCCGAATGGTCATCACGCTCGACGGGAGCGGTCATCATGCGCGACCGGAGTGGTCATCATGCGGCTAGTTGAGCCAGCGGGGGGTGATCATGGCCGACTCGTAGGCGAGGATCACCAGCTGCGTGCGGTCGCGGACCGCGAGCTTGGTCATGATGCGGCTGACGTGGGTCTTGGCGGTGGCGGGGCTCAGGACCAGGCGCGCGGCGATCTCGTCGTTCGACAGGCCCTCGGCCACCAGCGTCATCACCTCGCGTTCGCGTTCGGTGAGTGCGTTCAGGCGGGGGCTGGGGTCGGGCTGGCGCGCCCGGCCGGCGAACTCGGCGATCAGCCGGCGGGTGACGGTGGGCGCGAGCAGCGCGTCGCCGCGGGCGACCACCCGGACGCCGTGGATCAGCTCGGCCGGTTCCGTGTCCTTCACGAGGAACCCGCTGGCGCCGGCCCGCAGCGCGCCGTAGACGTAGTCGTCCAGGTCGAACGTGGTCAGGATGATCACCCGGATGTCGGCGAGCCGCGGATCGCCCACGATCTGCCTGGTGGCCGCCAGCCCGTCCAACTCGGGCATGCGGACGTCCATCAGCACCACGGCCGGGCGCAGCTCGTTCGCCAGCCGGACGGCCGCCGTGCCGTTGCCGGCCTCGCCCACCACGGAGATGTCCGGCTCACCGTCCAGGATGGACCGGAAGCCGGCGCGGACGAGGTTCTGGTCGTCGGCCAGCAGCACGTCGATCACGGGCGCTCCCCGAGCGGCAGCCGGGCCAGCACGCGGAAGCCGCCCTCCGGCCGGGCACCGGTGGACAGCTCGCCGCCCAGCGCCCGTGCCCGTTCACGCATGCCGCGGATGCCGGACCCGCCCTTCGCCGTACCGCCCCGACCGTCGTCGTCCACCTGCACGCACACATCCTCGTCCTGGTAGCCGATCCGCACGACCGCGGTGGCCGCGGCCGCGTGCCTGGCGACGTTGGTCAACGCCTCCTGCACGATCCGGTACGCCGCGAGGTCCACCTCCGGCGGCACGGGCCGCGGGTCGCCGGCCACCTCGCCGCGCACGGCCAGACCCGTCGAGCGGGCCCGGTCGAACAACGCGTCCAGCCCGCTGAGGCTGGCGGCCGGCTCGAGGGGCGCGTCCTCGTCGACCTGGCGCAGCACGCCGAGCGTGGCGCGCAGCTCCCGCAGCGCCTGCTTGCTGGTGTCCTTGATGGCGGTGAGCGCATCCACCGCGTCGTCGCTGGGGTCCTTCGTCAGCCGGTGCAGCGCGGCGCTCGCCTGCACGTTGATCAGCGAGATGTTGTGGCCGAGCACGTCGTGCAGCTCCCGAGCCATGCGCAGCCGCTCGTCCGTGCCCCGCTGCCTGGCCTCCTCGGCCGCCCGCCGCTCGGCCTCGCGCAGGTAGGCCTTGCGGGTGCGCACCCCCACCCCCATGGCGATCACCGCCACCGCCCAGCCAGCCAGCAGGAACAGCGAGATGCTGTCGAGGTGCTCGATGGGGCTGGTCAGCTCGCCGACCGCGGTCCCGGCGGCCGCCACCACGACGGCCACCACGGCGACCGTCAGGTGTCCGGCGGCGGCCGCGCTGAACAACGCGATCATGAACGTCACCAGGATCGGGCTGCCCGCGCCGACCAGCGGGTAGTAGAACCCGCAGGCCAGCAGCGTGTAACCGAGGACGGCCACCGGGTACTGGCGGCGCAGGTGCAGCGCGGCGCACCCGGTGACGAGCAGCACCCAGCCGAGCGGGTTGAGGCGCCCGTCCCCAATGGTCGCCGACCACACGGTCGTACCGATCACCAGCACCCCGGTCGCGGCCGCGACCAGCGCGTCCGCGAGCCGCCCGCGCGGGAGCCACGTCACCATGACCGCAGCATAAGGACGATCGGCCGGTCCGCTCGTCGGCGCGGAGTTGTATCTCGCCCACCCGCTCGTCACCCCAGCGGTGTACCTGGCGTGCAGTCCGCCTGTCCGCTCGTGCACTCGCCCTGGCCGGCGGCCCGCCGGTCGCGCCACGCTGACCGGCATGACCAAGCTGACGCCAGAACCCGGGTTCCAGGTCGATCCCGACGCGTTGTCCGGTTACGTCCGCACCGCCAGGAGCATGGCCGACGACCTGGTCTCGCTCAGCGGCCGGCAGCTGCGCGGCGTTCGCGGCCTCGCCGACGACAGCTTCGGCCGGATCGGCAAGGAGACGGGTTTCGCCGCGGCGCTCGACCGGTTCGGTGAGTCGCTGCAGCGCCAGGTGAAGGGCATCGGCTCGAACGCGGACAAGCTGGCGAAGTCCGTCGCCGGCACGGCCGGGCACTATCGTGAACAGGATTCGGAGATCGCCGATGACCTGATGCGGTTGCTCCGCGACCGTTGACCAGGCCGCCACGCTGCGCGACGATAACTGCTACTCCAGTCGGGGGCACTGCTGAGCTGCGGGAACGCCGATCGTCGTAGGCCAATCGGGCGATAACTGGTATCTGGGAACACCCTCCGACCAACCACCGATGCCGCCGGTCTCCGCCGGTGCCGGTACTCTGAGCTACGTAGCGATGACGCATGGAGCATCGTCTCGAGGGCGAAAAGTAGCTGACCGGGCACCACGAGTGTCGGGAGTTCGGCGGTCAGTGGTTGGGCGAGGGCAGGCCTCTCGTCAGCCCAGTCAGATCTGCCGATGAGGTCGACACGGGGGTTGACGTTGAGCCAACGGATACCGGGCATGTCCGCCGTTCTGGCGGTCCCCGAGTTCCGTGCGCTCTGGCTGGCCGAGGCCCAGTCGGTGTTCGGCGACCAGTTGGCCAAGGTCGCGCTCACCATTCTCGTCTACGACCGCACCGGCTCCCCGCTGCTCGCGGCGGTCGTCTACGCGCTCACGTACCTGTCCGCCCTGGTCGGCGGCCTCGGGCTGTCCCAGTTGGCCGACCGGTTCCCGCGCCGCAAGCTGATGGTCACGTGCACGGCCGCGCAGGCCGTGCTGGTCGGTGTCATGGCAATCCCCGGCATGCCGATCCTCGTGCTGTGCGCGCTGGTGCTCGCCGTCGGGCTCGCGCAGGCGCCCGCGCTGGCCGCGCAGAACGCGGTCACGCGCGAGGTCTTCACGGACGACGAGCTGTACCTGCGCAGCCAGGACCTGCGCGGCATCACCACGAACACGCTCATGCTGCTCGGCCTGGGCCTCGGCGGCCTGCTGGTGGTCGGCATCGGCACCACCTGGGCACTGTCGATCAACGCGGTGACGTTCGTGATCAGCGCGTTCCTCGTGCACCGGTTCATCAAGAACCGCCCGGTGGCCGGCGGCAAGGACGACGGCTGGTTCGGCGCGGCCAGGTGGGTCTTCGGCAACAGCAGGATGCGGGTCCTGATCACCCTGTCCTGGCTGGTCGGCTTCGTGGTCATCCCCGAGGGCCTGGTGGCACCGCTGGCCGACGAGCTGAACGCGCCGTCGGCCGCCATCGGCTGGCTGCTGGCCGCCGACCCGCTGGGGTTCGTGGTCGGCACCTACGTCCTGTCCCGGTTCGTGGGCGCACATCACCGGGTCAAGGTCATGGGTGTGCTCGCCACGCTCTCCTGCGCCGCGCTGATCGCGTTCGCACTCGAGCCTGGCGTGGGGTTCGCGCTCGCGTTGCTCGCACTGGCGGGTGCCTTCGGCGCCTACCAGATCACCGTCAGTGCCACTTTCAACACGCTCGTGCCCAACGAGATCCGCGGTGGCGCGTTCGGCGTGATCCGGACGGGCCTGCGGGTCTCGCAGGGCATCGGCGTCGCCGTCGGCGGCGCCGTCGCTCAGGGAGTCGGTTCGGCCAGCAAGACCATCGCGTTGGCCGGCGTCCTCGGTGTCGCGATCGCCATCCCCGCGACCGTGGCTTGGGCTCGACTCAACCGGACGGAGTCGAACCCCCAGAGGGTTACCAATCTCAACACGCAGCCTTCGTGACCCACGTCACCGTTACGAAGCGCCAGCTGTGGACGAGCAACTACTTGCAGGGGTTCACAGTTCACGGTCTGACATCACGTTTCACCTCCCGCGGGGGAACGGGACAGGTACCTGAGGGGTTACCGGGGGACACACCGAACAACGTGCCGTGGCATGCTACCCGCTCACCACGTGCCTTGGTTTTCGGCGCATCCGGGGCACACTTGCCTGTGACACGGATGGAGGACGCTTGCCCATGAGTTTCACCGCTCACGATGGGCCTGGGCAAGTTTCGCCTGCCGAAAACAACCGTGCCACCGGTGATGACGCTGGTACCGACAGCGCGGGGACCCAGCAGAACGGGCGTACCCAGGGCCGAATACCTGTTTCACCTACAAGTGTGAATGATCAGGACGATTCGCGACAGCGCAGAGGCCTTTTTGTAGTACATCCCAGGCTGTGGGCGCTGTGGCGGCAGCGGAACCGGCTGATCGTCTACATGCTCGTGTGCGACGTCGCGGCGATCACCTGCATCGTGCTGACCACGGTCACCGCACCGGCCCCGTTCGCCACCGACTGGTACCGCGCGGGTGCGCTCGCACTGTGCTCGGCCGTCCACCTCCAGCTGTCGCGGCGGCAGGAGGAGCGGGTCCGAAGTAGAAAGCCGACCCTCCACATCGACCTGGTGGGCATCTGGTCGTTCGCCGCGGTCGTGGTGCTGCCCATCCAGCTGGCGCTGCTCAGCATCGTGCTGAGCAAGACGCAGCGGTGGTTCGTCGCGCGGCGGCCGCTGAACGTGTTCGTGTTCTCCACTGCCAGCGTGCTGTTGGCCGGGATGGCCACGCACGAGTTGCTCGCGTGGTTCGGCACCCGCACGTGGTCGCAGGTGACCGTGCCCCAGTCGGTCACCGAGTTCGGCATCCTGGCGATCGCCGGGGTCGTGTACTTCACCGCGCAGGCCGTGATCATCGGCATCGGCGCCATCCTGCTCAGCACCACCCGGCCGACCCTGCGGGCCGTGCTCGGGTCCAAGGGGGACAACGAGCTCGAGGCGGTCACCATCGCGCTCGGCACGGTCGCCGCGATCCTGCTGGTCAACCTGCCGGCCGCACTCGTGATCATCGTGGTGATCAGTGTCATCGGCAACCGAATAGCCGAGGTCCGCCAACTCCAGGTGGACGTGCGTACCGACTCCAAGACCGGCCTGCTCAACATGCGTGGCTGGCGGGAGGTGGCCGAGCGGGAGATGAACCGGGCGGGCCGCGACGCCCAGCCGTGCGCCCTGCTGATGGTCGACCTCGACCACTTCAAGTCGATCAACGACACGTGGGGGCACCCGGCGGGCGACGACGTGCTCGAGTACGTGGCGCACGCGCTGCGCAGCGCCACCCGGCCGAGCGACGTGATCGGCCGGTTCGGCGGCGAGGAGTTCGTGCTGCTGCTGCCGGACGCGGACGTGGCCGAGGCGAAGGCGGCGGGCGAACGCATCCGGCAGACGATCGCCGGCCTGCACGTGCCGACCACCGACAAGCGCGGCGGCCCGGTGGCCATCGCCAACCGGACCACCTCGGTGGGGGTGGCGGTCTACCCGGAGCACGCGAGCCAGCTGGACGACCTGCTGCAGGCAGCGGACGCGGCCGTGTACGAGGCCAAGGAGAACGGCCGAGACCAGGTGTGTCTGGCCGGCTAGTACCGGCTACCGTGCAGGGAACGACGCTTTCCATGCGTTGACCGCGGTGAACGACGCTTTCCCTGCATCGAGGCACCCGGCGCGGTCAGCTGGTCAGCAGGGCTTTCATCTCGTGGGCCTCCGTGGTGCCGCTCGCCGTCAGCAGGTCGGCCGCGTGGTGCCAGTGTTCGGCCGCTCGGGCGTGGTCGCCGTTGTGCTCGTGGATGTGGCCGAGGACGCGGTGCGCCCGCCCCGCCGCCAGGCGTTGACCGCGCTCACCGGCCAGCGCGAGCGCCTGCTCCGCCTGCCGCGCCGCGTCCTCCGGCTGGCCGTTCGCCAGCTGGGCGGCCGCCAGCTCCACCATCGCCGCGCACTCCAGCAGCCGCATGCCCGACGCCTTCAGCACGCCCAGCGCCTCCCGGCACAGGGAGATCGCGTCGACCGGCTGGCCGACCGCCCGGCGCGCGGCCGCCAGGCCGATCAGCACGGACGTCTCGCCGTAGCCGAAGCTGATGGTCCGCGCCACCTGCAGGGCCTCCGTGTAGTACCGGATGGCCGCCTCGGGGGACCCGGTGCGAAGGCTGACCGTGCCGAGGATCTCCAGGCCGCCCACGTCGTGGCGGCGCTCGCCGAGCTCGCGGCTGAGCTGCTGGCCGATGCGAGCCTGGATGGTCGCCTCGGCGAAGTCACCGGCGTCGCAGCAGGCCTCGGCCAGCGTGATCCGGGCGGCGGCCGTGACGTGCAGCCAGCCGTTCTCCGTGCCCAGCCGCAGGACCTCGGCGTGGATCTCCCTGGCGGTCACCAGGTCGCCGGCCGCCCAGTTGGCGAGCGCCAGCGCGTGCAGCGCCCGCAGCCGGATGTCGTCGTTCGCCAGCTCCTGGCCGAGCGCGAACGCCTGGCCGCAGTACCGCATGGACTTGTCGATCTGACCGAGGGACAGCGCGGTGACCCCGACGTAGTTGAGCGCCAGCGCCTCACCGAGGGGGTTGCCGATCCGGCGGCTGATCTCGAGCGCCTGCTCGTGGTGTTCGCTGGCCGTCGCCGGGTGCCCGAGCTGGGAGTACACCCGCCCGAGGCTGTGCAGGGCGTGTGCCTCGCCCCGCAGGTCGCCGCCTTCGCGGCGCAGGGCGTGGGCCCGCTCGTAGTGGGTGACCGCGTCGGCGTAGCTGCTCAGGTTGTAGTAGATCTGGCCGAGCACGTCGTGGACGGCCGCCTGCGCCGGCTTCTTCGCCACCCGCGTGGCGGCCACCAGCGCCGCGTGGCAGATGGTCAACCCGTCCGGGCCGTGGCCGCGTTTCGCGAAGTACCCGCGCAGCACGTCCGCCAGCCGCCACGAGTAGTCCTGCATCCGCCGGTCGGCGATGGTGGCGTACGCGACCAGGTTGGCGCGCTCGGCGTCCAGCCACGCCACGGCCGCCGATTCCGAGTCGATCGGCGCGCCCGCCACCGGAGGCGCGTCGGCCAGCGGGAAGTTGCGCGGCGCGTCCGCGTACACCTGCTCGCCGGCCGCTCCGGCCGTCCACAGCATCTGGTCGAAGCACCGCGTCAGCGCGGCGTACCGGGCGTCCACGTGCTCCTCGGCCACCGCCCGGCTGGCCGCGTACTCCCGCAGCAGGTCGTGGAACTGGTAGCGGCCGGTCGCGTGCTCGTGCAGCAGGCTGCCCCGCACGAGCCGGGCCAGCACGGCGCGCGCCTCGCCCGTCGGGACGTCGAGCAGGGCGGCCGCCACGACCGCCGTGAAGTCACCGCCGGGCACCAGCCCCAGCAGCCGGAACATCCGCTGCTCGGTGGCGTCGAGGCGGGAGTAGGACAGGTCGAACGCGCCGCGGACGGCCGCCCGCCGGTCGCCGTCGACCGCCAGCTCGTTCAGCCGGCCCCGCTCGCGCAGCGCCCGGGTGTAGGCGGCGACGCTGGAGCCCGGTGACGTGCTCAGGTTGGCCGCCGCGATCCGCAGCGCGAGCGGCAGGTGGGCACACGCCTTGGCCAGCTCGTCGACCGCCTCGCGTTCCAGGCGCACCCGGTCGGCGCCGAGCAGGCCGGCCAGCAGGGTCCGCGCCTCGGCCGCGTTCAGCACGTCGATGCTCAACAGCTGCGCGCCCTCGGTGGCCATCAGCCCGGCGAGCCGGTCGCGGCTGGTGACCAGCGCGAGGCAGCCCGAGCTGCCCGGCAGCAGCCGCCGGACCTGGTCGGCGTCGGCCGCGTTGTCCAGCACCACCAGCACCCGGCGTTCGGCCAGCAGCGTGCGGTACAGCCCGGCCGCCTCGTCCTCGTCGGTCGGCACCCGCTCCGGCGGGACGCCCAGCGCGCGCAGGAACCGGGACAGCGCCTCCATGGGCCGCATGGGCGGGGTCGGCGCGTACCCACGCAGGTTGACGTAGAGCTGGCCGTCCGGGAACTGCTCGCGGATCCGGTGCGCCCAGTGCACGGCCAGCGTGGTCTTGCCGACCCCCGCCGTGCCGCTGATCGCCGAGATCACCACCGGCCCGTGGATGTCCCGGCCCTCGCGGACGATCGCGTCCAGCTCCGCCAGGTGCGCCACCCGCCCGGCGAAGCCGTGGATGTCGGTCGGCAGCTGCGCCGGCACCAGGTGCTCACCCACCGGCTCGGCGCCCTGCTCGCCGGGCGGGTGGGGCACGTCCTGGCGGAGCACCCGCAGGTGGGCCGCGCTCAGCTCGGTGCCCGGCTCGATACCCAGATCGTCGACCAGGCGGGTGCGCAGCGTGGTGAACAGCCGCAGCGCGGCCGCCTGCTGCCCGGACGCGGCCATGGCCAGCATGATCCGCGCGTGCAGCCCTTCGTGGAGCGGCTCGGTGTGGCCGACCGCCCGGAGCAGCTCCACGGCCGGCTCCGGCTGGCCGAGCCGCACGGCCGCGTCCCCGTAGGCGAGCGCGGCCGCCAGGCGCCTGCTGCCGGCGGCGACGGCCACCGGGTGCTGGCGCAGCCCGTCCGGCAGGTCGGCCAGCACCGGCCCGCGCCACAGCCGCAGCGCCTCCTCCAGCGCGGCCGGTTCCCGCCGGTCGACCAGCCGGTCGAAGCGCAGCAGGTCCAGCTGGTCGGTGGCGACGGTCAGGAGGTAGCCGCCGCGTTCGGAGGACACGGGGCCCGCACCCAGCATCTTGCGCAGGCGGGAGACATAGGTGTGCACGAGGTTGTGGCAGCTGGCCGGCGGGTTCTCGCCCCACAGGACGTCGACTATCTCCTCCCGGGACACCACCTCGTTCGGGCGCAGCGCGAGCAGCGCCAGCAGGCATCGCTGCTTGAGCGGGCCGACCTCGATGATCCGGTCGGCGCGACGCACCTCGAAGCGGCCGAGCACGCCGATGTGCAGCGTGTCGCCACGCCCCTCGGCGCGCTCGACCATCCGACGAGCACGCACCATCTCGTCGAACGGAGTCGTTCCCCAGTCCACAGCGGCGGATTGTTTCCTAAGTTGACTGGCTTAGGAAACTTCCAGGTTTGCTCCAGCCTGGCGGCAGGCCTCCGGCAATAGCGTTCTGCCGTCGGTGGTCGCGCCGCGCTGGGGGTGCGGTGCGGCCACCGTTCACCGCTCGGCAACCCTGAGAGAACCCTCAGGGACAATCCGGATGGCCAGGATGATCTCGGCGGGTAGCCTCAGCTGACATGGGGATCCGCGACATTTCGTGCCGATGATCAGGGGCCACGTGCGGGGACGGCGGGGGTCGTCCCAGGCACCGAAGGCGAGCGCGCTCATCGCGATCGTCCTCGCGGCCGCGGGTTTCGCGGTCGTGGCGTCCAGACCGGATCCGCCGGACCACCACGCTCCGACCGGAGACGTGGCCAAGGTGGCCGAGGCGATCGAGGCGCAGCTGGACCCCGAGTCCGGCCGCGATCCGATCGCGCTGCTGCCCGCCGACTTCGCCGAGGTGACCGGCGGAGCGCCGGAGCACCTGCGCGCGCCGGACGGCACGCTGCGGGCCGTGTACCCGAAGGGCAACTGCTCGTCGCCGTGGGGGGACACCCGCTGGGACTACAGCGTCGGCTGCAAGGCCCACGACCTCGGCTACAACATGCTCCGCTACGCCCAGGAGAAGGGGCAGCCGCTCGCACCGGACCTGCGGGAGCGGCTGGACGACCGCCTCTCGATCGACATGCACGCCCAGTGCGTCCACAACCCGAGGGACTCGGCCGGGCCATGTGACCTGGTCGCCTCGCTGTACACGGTGGGCCTGGTGGTCAACTCGTGGCACCAGCGCTGGGGACCGCCGCGTAACGAGCCGGTCGGACCGTGGTCGGTGGCCATGGTGGTGATCATGCTGCTGGTCGCCGTCCGCGCGCCGGCCATGGCCCGCCGCGGCGGGTTGCGGCACAAGCCCCGCGTCGTGGCCACGCCCCGGCTCGACCCGACTGAGACGGCACAGGCCCACTACCTGAGCTTCCTGCGCATCCTCAGCCTCACGGGCATCGTGCTGGCCGAGTCGGTGCTGGCGTTCACCATGCGCGGCAGCGCCGAGGCGGGTTGGGTCTGGCCGCTGACCTGGCTCCTGCAGCTGGTGCCCCTGTTCTTCCTGGCCGGCGGGCACTCGAACCTGCTCGCCTGGCGGGCGGCCAGAGCCACGGGCGGCAGCTACGGCACTTACCTGGTCGGCCAGATCGGCTGGCTGATCCGCCCGGCGCTCGCGTTCGTCATCGCCTGGCTGATCATCCCGCTGTCACTCGAGCTGCTCCAGGCACCGGACGAGGCGGTCACCGCGTTCTCCCGGCTGATCGTGCAGCCGCTGTGGCTGCTCGGCCTCTACCTGGTGGCGGTCGCCGTGACGCCCGTGATGCTCCGGCTGCACCAGCGGCTGCCGGTCATCACGCCGCTCGTGCTGCTGGCCGGAGTGATCGGGCTGAGCCTGGTGGGCGGCTCGATCGCCGCCCACGCGGGCGGGGTGCTGGTGGCGCTCCTGTTCGGTCAGCTGGCGTTCCACTACGCCGACGGCACGCTGTGGCGGTTGCCGAGGTGGGCGCTGATCACCGGTGCAGGGACTGCGTTCGCCGGGTTGGTGCTGGTCACCACGCTGGGCGGCCAGCCGCTGCTCCAGCTGGCCGAGCCGACCGGGTACGCGGCGTTCGCGCCGTCGCTCGCCGGGGTGCTGCTCATCGGGATCGCGCAGCTGTGCCTGGTGTCGCTGCCGAGGGAGGCGGGCCTGCGAGCCATCGCCGCCAGCGGGCCGGCGCGGGCGGTGGCCGTGGTGCGGGCCGCGCCCATGACCGTCTACCTGGTGTACCTGTGCGCCATGCTGGTGGTCGCGGGGCTGGCCGGGGTGGCGAGCTCGGACGGCGGTCTCGGCTGGCTGGCCGAGCCACGCACGGTGTTCGCGTTGGGTCTGATCGCCATGCCGACGCTGCTCGCGTTCCTGTGGTTCGAGCGGCGCCGGTCGACCCCGGCCATGCCCGTGGAGGCCGAGGAGCAGGTCGCACCGATCGAGGCGCCGTCGCCCCGGTCGTGGGCCGACACGCTGGCCGCGTCACTCGGTGTGATCTACGGCGCGCTCGGGGTGCTCGGCTTCGCGGTGACCGGTCTCTCGGGCTGGACGGAGACGTCCACGCTGCTCGGTCTGCCCATCGACCCGATGGCCAACCTCATCCACCTGCTGGTCGGCTGGTACCTGGTGCACTGCGTCCACCTGCGGACGGCCGCGCGGCCGGGGCCGTGGGTGGTCACGGCCATCGCGTGCGTGCCGCCCATGCTCACCACGGTGAGCGGGCTCGGGACGGCCGTCCACGTGCTGGCCATGGTGGGTGCGCTGGCCGTGGCGGTCGCCGTGGCCCAGCCGGTACGGGTCCGACCGGCCACCGCGCAACCGGTACCGGTGGGCGGCGGATCCGCCCGCTGAGCGACCCGTTGGGGCAAGCCTCTAGCGCCGGTGCGGTCACGGTGAGCGACGTATGCCACCCTACGAGGGACAACCTCGTGGCACCCTGACGCGTCCTCTACTGAGGACTGGGTACTCGGGTTGCGGGGAACCCATGCGGACGGGAGCCGTCGGGAGGAGCCGGGGTGAACTATCGGTCGCCGAGGTCAGAGGGCCCCGGCGCGGGTCGTGGCCGGCCCGCGCCGCCACGGTCCGCCGGGCGGACGCCGCCGGCGAACGCCGGCCGGGTGACCGCCGGCCGCGGCGCGAGCCAGCGGCCCGCACCCCGCACCTCCGACGCCCGCTGGCAGCCGCTGCCGCCCGACCCGCCGCGAGCCCGCCCGCAGCGGCGCGAGCGCCCCCGCCGGACCGGCCCCAAGGTCTTCCTGGCCCTCCTGTCCACGCTCGTGCTCGTGACCACCGGCTACTACTGGTCCCAGCTCGACAAGTGGGGCGAAGGGATGACCACGGCCGACGTCATCGACACGGAGCCGACGGAGAAGCCGGCCGACGGCGCCATCGACATCCTCATGGTCGGCATGGACAGCCGCACCGACGCGCAGGGCAACCCGCTGTCGGAGGAGCAGTTGGCCATGCTCCGCGCCGGGGAGGCCGACGGCGCGCTGAACACCGACACGCTCATCATGATCAGGATCCCGAACGACGGCGGTCGCGCGGTCGGGGTGTCCCTGCCGAGGGACTCGTTCGTCGAGATCCCCGGCTACGACAAACACAAGATCAACTCTGCCTACGTGCGAGCGAAGAGCGAGAAGGCGACCGAGCTGCGCGACGCGGGCAACGGCGACAAGGCGGCCGTGGAGGTCGAGTCCAACCAGGCCGGCGCGCGGAAGCTGATCGAGACGGTCGAGCAGCTGACCGGCGCCGGGATCGACCGCTACGCCGAGGTCAACCTGCTCGGCTTCTACGACATCACGAACGCGATCGGCGGCATCGACGTCTGCCTGAAGGAGCCGGTCGACGACTGGCGCTCGGGCGCGAACTTCCCGGCCGGCCCGCAGACGCTCGCCGGGACCAACGCGCTCGCGTTCGTCCGCCAGCGCCACGGGCTGCCCAACGGCGACCTGGACCGGATCGTGCGCCAGCAGGTCTTCATGGCCGGCATGGCCAAGAAGGTCTTCTCGCAGGACATGCTCACGCCCGGGTCGGACACGCTCGAGGCCCTGCGGCAGGCCGTGCAGAAGTCCGTGGTCCTCTCCAACGGCTGGAACGTCCTCGAGTTCGCCCAGGACATGATGGGCTTCACCGGCGGGAAGATGGAGTTCCAGACCATCCCGGTCGGGAGCCTCAGCCTCGAGACACCGGACGACGGTGACGCGGTCGAGGTGGACCCGGACGAGGTGCAGGCGTTCGTGCAGGGCCTCATCGGACAGGCCCCGGAGGCCGACGGTGGCGCCGACGACGGTGGCGGCGGTCCCGACACCGAGTCCGTCGACAACGGCGACATTCTCGTGAACGTACGTAACGCGTCCGGCCAGGCCGGTCTCGCCGCGTCCGTGTCCGCCTCGCTGACCGACCAGGGCTTCGGCGAGGGTGAGGTCGGCAACGCGGAAGGCCGCGAGTCCACAATGGTCCATTTCGCGGCCGGCGAGCAGGGTTCCGGCGACCGAGTGGCGGCGGCGATCGGCGGAAACCCCGAGGTGGCGGCCGATGAGAACCTTCCGGCCGGTACGGTCACCGTCCTGCTTGGAGAGGACTACGACAGCCCCTCGGGCGACAGCGCCGAGTCCGAATCGGACGACGGCCGCGGGTCGGGTGACAGCCTCGCCGGGGACCGCCCGTTGGTCCTGTCAGGACAACACCCCGCCCAGGCACGTGGTAGCCAGCCCGACGAGGCCGGTTGCGTCAACTGATGGCAGTGCGATCCGCCGTTCAGCAGGCATCGTTAAGCCATTCGGGCTAATCCCGAAAGCAAATTATGAAAACTCGCGTAATCAGTAGCCAGTTCATCGCTTCCTCATATGTCGGCATCCCGGGTCAGGCAACCGGCTGCCATGGCGAGAGGGGCGATCGTGCAGCTGGACACAGCGACCTACCAGCGAGTTCTCGGTGACGAGCTCCGCAGGCTGCGCAAGCAGCGGGGTTGGACGCGTCGTGACCTGAACCGCCGGCTGCAGAGCGACATCTCTCTACAGACGCTCGCCACCTACGAACTGGGGACGCGGCAGTGCTCGGTCGTCCGGCTGGTGGAGATCTGCCTGGCCCTCGACGAGGTCCCGCACGAGCTGCTCGGCCGCGTGCATCAGCGGGTGTTCAGCGACTCCCCGGTCGGCCGCATCCAGCTCGATCTCCGCAAGATCGCCCGCGACGAACAGCCGGAGCTGTGGCCACTGCGCCGGTGGGCCAAGGGCAAACTGGCGGAGAGCAACGGCCATCACCTCGACGTGAGCCTCGACATCGCCGCGCTGGAACGGATGGCCGAGCTGTGTGGTCTGGACACGGTCGACCTGATCAGCCGGCTCCGCAAGATATCCGGCACCCCGGCCGATCCCGAGTAGTACGACTCTCGTGCAGGGAACGACGCCTTCCCTGCATCAACGCCGCGCGTCGCCGACCGCCTCGAGTAGACGGTCCACATCGGACTCATCGGTGTACGGGGCGATTCCCGCGCGGACGGCGCCGTCGTCACCGAGACCGAGTGCCCGCGCACATTCCAGCGCGTAGAAGCTGCCGGCCGGTGCGTTCACCCCGCGCTCGGCCAGTTTCCGGCACACCTCCACCGGAGCCCAGCCGTCCAGACCGAAGAGGACGGTCGGCGTCCGGTGCCGGTCGGGGGCGCCGTAGCGGGTGGTCTCGGCGAGCCCGCTGTCGAGCCGGGCGAGCATCGCGGTCTCGTGCTTCTCCAGCTCGGTCATCGACGCCACCAGCCGTTCGCGCCGGGAACCGGTACCCGGCACCAGCTTCGCCAGGAAGTCGATGGCCGCCGTGGTGCCGGCCAGTAGCTCGTAGGGCAGGGTGCCCAGCTCGAACCGTTCCGGCACCGCGTCCGAGGCGGGCAGCAGCTTGTCCGGGCGCAGCGACTCGAGCAGCGCCGGAGCGGCGGCCACCAGACCGAGGTGCGGGCCGAGGAACTTGTACGGCGAGCACGCGAAGAAGTCCGCCCCCAGCGCGGCCACGTCCACCACCGCGTGCGGGGTCAGGTGCACACCGTCCACATAGACCAGTGCGCCGATCTCGTGTGCGGTGGCCGCGATGGTCGGTAGGTCCGGGCGGGTGCCCAGCAGGTTCGATGCGGCCGTGACCGCCACCAGCCGCGTTCGCGGCGACAGCACCCGCGCCACGGCGTCCGGGGTGAGGATCCCCGTGCGCCGGTCGAACTCGGCCACGTGGATGGTCGCGCCGACGGCCCGCGCCGCCTGGAGCCACGGGCGGATGTTGGCGTCGTGGTCCAACCGGGACACCACCACTTCGTCGCCCGGTCCCCAGTCCTTGGCGAGCGTCCGCGCGAAGTCGTAGGTCAGCTGGGTCATGCTGCGGCCGAACACGATGCCTTCGGGCGCACCGGCCACCAGGTCGGCGCCCGCCTGCCGGGCCGCCAGCACGATGTCCTCGGCGCGCCGTTCGGCGGCCGTCACCGAGCCGCGGTTGGCCACGGCCGAGCGCAGGGTCGACGCCACGGCGTCCGCCACCACGTCCGGCACCTGGGAGCCACCGGGCCCGTCGAAGTGCGCGGCACCTTCGGCCAGCGCGGGGAAGTGGGCTCGGACAGCGCTGACGTCGTAAGGCATGTATCCAGACTAGAGGTCGAGTTCGATCACCACGGCGGCGTGATCGGATGCCTGGTGCTCGCCGCTCGTCAGCTCCTCATAGGTGGGCCAGTCGGTCGGCCTGGTCTTGCGGCTGCCCCACAGTCCCTTGCGGAACAGGTGACCGCCGCGGAAGCGGGAGCCGAGGCTCTTCGACATCAACACGTAGTCGAGCCGGTTGCCGATGGTGCACGAGTCGAACGTGCCGGGGCGCTTCGGCGTCTTCTCGAAGGCGGGCAGGTCGTAGCAGGACCGCAGCGGACCGGTGCGGTCGAACAGCGACTTCAGGTTCGGCGGCGGTTCCTGCTCGCTCGGCTGGCCTTCGTTCAGGTCGCCGAGCACCACCACGTGCTTGTCCTCCGCCACCAGCTTGTCGGCGATCTCGCGGACCTTGTCGGCCTGCGCCCGGCGCCGGTCGCCACCGCCGCCGGACTGCGACTTGAAGTGGTTGACCAGCACGTGCACCAGTTCGCCGGACGGGGTGCGGATCTCGTACTGCGGGCAGTCCCTGCTGAACACCGGATTCTTCCCGTTCTTCACGTCCACGTTGGACTTGATGGACTCGATCTCGAAGCCCCGCTTGGTCATGATCCCCACGTCGATGCCGCGGTCGTCGTTGCCGTCCACGAGCATCACGTGCTCGTAGCGGTCGTCGAGCAGTTCGGCGTTCAGGCGGACCAGCGCGGGACGGTCCTCGGCCTCGATGATCGCGATGATGTCCGCGTTGAGATCGCCGATGACCCTGGCGGTCATGCGGGTGCCGACCTCGTCGGTCGCCTCGGTCGCCAGCTCCGCCCAGCCGATCCAGTCGTCGCGGCCGGTGGCCGTGATCTCCACGTGGCGCGACCGGTCCTGCGGTTCGCTGTCGAAGCTGCCCCGGTTCTTGCGCAGCCACGCCCATTTCGGCGTCTGCGTCTGCTTGCGGCGGACCACGCCGCGGTCGTTCTTGCCGTAGATGCCGAGCGTCACCAGCAGGTCGCGCATCTTCGCGCGATCGGCATCGGTGTAGGTGCTCTTCGCGATCAGCGCGTTGAACTCGTGATAGGCGGCGAGCACGGGCTCACCGGCGGTCCAGTCGGCCGTGTCGAACGCCTTCGGCCGGCTGAACAGGTTCTCGACGTTGTAAGACGCCACCACCACTTTCGCCATACCCGAGTAGAGGCGCCCTGGGACTGGAAAGATACGGGGTCAGGGATGTCTGCCCAGAAAGGCGACCAGACGGTCGCCGGGCGTTGCCCCATCGGGCGGAGCGACGGCCCTGGCGAACCGTTCCGGACGGTCGGCGCCGGTCACCAGCAGCGGTGACAGGTCGAGCATCTCCTCGGCCAGCCCCGCCGGGATCGGCCGGGTCCGGCCGCACGCGGCGGCGACGTCCCAGCCGTGCACGGCCACCTCGAACGCGCCCGTGGTGGTCAGCACGGCCGTCGTCAGTTCCAGCTCGCCGAGGGACACCTCGCGGCGCGGCCGGGGTGCGGTCCACGCGCCCACCAGCCGGCCGGCCCGGTCGCGCAGCAGGGCCACCGGGTCGACCTGCGGGTTTTCCGCCCAGTCGCCCCCGTCCGGGAACACCCGGCCGATGGCGGCCGCCTCGTGCAGCGCGAGCAGCGAGTCGTTCAGATGGTCCAGCAGCGCCCGCAGGTCCCAGTCGGCGCACGGCGTCGGACACGACAGGTGGGCGGGGGTGACCGCGTCGAGGCTGCCGAGCGCGTAGTCGACGGCCCGCTCCAGCAGGCCGACCCCGCCGAGCAGCGGGGCGCTGGTCACTGGGTGCTCGGCAGGCCGAAGGT
This sequence comes from uncultured Actinomycetota bacterium, assembly GCA_963826035.1. GTDB lineage: Bacteria > Actinomycetota > Actinomycetes > Mycobacteriales > Pseudonocardiaceae > Actinophytocola. Next base: position 415,410 of record CAWGVZ010000018.1, read on the forward strand.
GTCGAACAGCCGCAGGTCGAAGAACGAGACGACGTGGGTGAACTCGCCGTGGTCGACCGTGAACACCTGGAGGCTGAACGGCTGGAAGGTGCCGTCCGCCGCGCGCAGGTACATGCCGACCGCGGGTTCGCCGTTCGCCTCGGTCATCACGAACCGGAAGTCGCCGGGGCCGCCGGGGCACTGCCCGGTCAGGTGCCGGGCCACCTGCACCGGCCCCTGGAACCAGGTGGCGAACGGCGGCATCTCCCAGACCGCGTCCTCGGCCAGCAGGGCGACGATCGCGTCGACGTCCTTGGTCGCGAACGCCGTCATGTAGCGCTCCAGCAGGGCGCGCTTGTCGTCGTCGGTCGGCTCGACCACGTCGTCCGGCGTCGGTGCGATCTCGTCGAGCTGGGCGCGCGCCCGCTGCAGGGCGCTGTTCACGGCCGCGGTCGTCGTGTCGAGCAACTCGGCCACCTCGGCCGCCTTCCACGCGAGCACGTCCCGGAAGATCAGCACGGCGCGCTGCTTGGCCGGCAGGTGCTGCAGGGCGGCGATGAACGCGAGCCGCATGCTCTCCCGGGAGGCCACGATGGTGGCCGGGTCCTCCGCGTCGCTGGGCAGCGGCTCGAGCCAGGGCACGTCGTCCCGTGTCTCGAGCGGTTGCCCGCCACCCTCGCTCGGCCCGCCGAGCCCGGTGGGCAGCGGCCGCCGGCCACGCCCTTCGATGGCCGTGAGGCAGGCGCTCGTGGCGATGCGGTAGAGCCAGGTCCGCAGGCTCGACCGGCCTTCGAACCGGTCGAACGCGCGCCAGGCCCGCAGGTAGGTCTCCTGGACCAGGTCCTCGGCGTCGTGCACCGACCCGAGCATGCGGTAGCAGTGCACGAGCAACTCCCTGCGGTACTGGTCGGCCTGACTGAGAAAATCGGGCTCGACCGGCTTACCGGCGACGGTCACGTGGGGTCCTCTCTCGCGGGTGCTACCAGTACAGACCAGCTGGCGGCCCGAAACTCATCGCTTGCCCGGCGAGTTTTTCACGGTCAGGCCGCGCGGCGGGCGGCGAACATGCTGGCCGTGCAGGCGGAGACCAGCTGCGCGTCGGTGCGGGTGCGGGGGCCGCGGTGGCAGCCGGGGCAGTGGAGCGTGACCGTGCCGGTGACCTCGTCGGTGACGACCGCCAGGTCGCGTCGGCACGGCCGGCACCGGCGGAAACCCGCGTGCACCGAGCTGTGCAGGCACTCGTGGATCCACCGGCGGTGGTCCGGGCAGGTCATCCGGTCCAGCGTGTCCAGCCAGCCGGTGTCCTCGGCGTTGTCCTCGGCGGCGAGCGCGTCGGCCAGCGCGGTCCTGGTAACCGTTGTGGGAGTGAGTGTGCTGGTCATGACGCCCGTCCTCTCGTGGTTCGCGCTACGTAGACACGTCGAACCAGGGACGGTCGGTTCGACACGACCGGCAAAAAAAACTTCAGCGAGCCCGGCCCTCGCGCATGTCCCCACTCCCCGCACGCGAGATCGCGCTTCCCGCACGCGAGATCGCGGTTCCGGCACGCGAGATCGCGGTTCCGGCACGCGAGATCGCGGTTCCGGCACGCGAGATCGCGGTTCCGGCACGCGAGATCGCGGTTCCGGCACCAGCGCGGGTGCCGGGCCTTGGCTCTGGGATGAACGGGAACCGAGATCTCGGGTGCGGGAATTCAGCGAGCCCGGTCCTCGCGCAACATGGCCACCGACTTGTCGATCCGCCGCTGCCGGGTCTCGGCGGTCTTGGCGCCCTCGACGTTGAGCACGTGCCAGCGCTTGTTGCTGTTGGAGATGCCGTCGAAGTACGTGCGGGCCGCGCCGTCCGCGTCGAGTGCCGCCGCCAGGTCGGCCGGCACCTCGACCTCGCGCACCTCGGTGTCCAGCTCGAGGCTCACGTCGACCTCGTCGCCGGCCGCCACTCCGGCAGCATGGCGGTTCTCGGCGCTCAGCGGCACCAGATACCGCCCGCCCCGGACGGCCACCATGCTGCGGTAGGTGTGGTGGCCGACGGTGACCTTCACCTTCGGCTGCTTCCCCGCGCCGAGCCCGGTGACCACCTCCTCGGGAACCTCGATGCCCGTGGCGGTCTTGTTGCCCAGTTCGACGGTGGCGCGAAACGTCACGGTCAAACCTCCCCAGGTTTTAGGACAGACGCGGCCGCGTCTATCGCGGCCGGAGCATAGACGGCCTCGGCCGCCAACCCGGCCATGCCGACCAGCGGCGCGCGGTCGCCGAGCACGGCCGGGCCGATGTCGAGCCCGGCGGCCGCCACCTCGTGGGCCTGCTCGCGCAACGTCTCCGTCAGGCCCGCGAGGAACGGGGGCAGTCCGCCGATCTCCCCGCCCACCCGGACCAGGTGCGGGTTGATGATGGTCACCACGGTCGCCAGGACCGTGCCGAGCAGCCGCCCGGCGTCGGTCACCAGGCGCACGGCGTGCGGGTCGCCGGCCGTGACCCGGCGGATCACGTCGGGCAGCGACCGGACGCCGTCGGTGCGCAGTTGGCGGATGAGCGCCTTGCCGCTGGCCAGCGCCGCCACGCAGCCGCGCCGACCGCAGCTGCACCGCTCGTCGCGGTCCTCGATGCGGATGTGCCCGATCTCCCCGGCGCACCCGGTGGCGCCCCGATGCGGTTGCCCGCCGATCACCACGCCCGCGCCGATGCCCGTGCCGACCGCCACGCCCAGTACCGTCCGCCGGTCGCCCGCCGCCAGGTACTCGCCGTAGGCCAGCGCGTTGGCGTCGTTGTCCAGCAGCACCGGGACGCCCAGCCCGTCGAAGGTGTCCCGCAGCGGCTGGTCGCGCCACGCGGACATGGTCGGCGGCGTCAGGGAGATGCCGGTCGTCTGGTCGATCTGACCGGGGACGGCGAGACCGACGGCCGCCAGATCGGCCAGCCGGCCGCAGTCGGACAGCTGTGCGTGCGCCGTGTCGAGGAGCCACGGCAGCATGTGGCGCGGCTCGTGCCCGAGCGGCAGCCGTTCGGTGTGCTCGACCAGGACGGTGCCGCGCAGGTCGGCCACCCCCACGGCCGCGTGGCTCGCGCCGAGCCACGCCACCACGGCCACCCGGCTGGACTGGTCGGCCGCCAACACCTCGGCGCGGCGCCCGCCGCTGGAGGCCTGGTGGCCGGCCGTGCGCACCAGGCGCAGCCGGTGCAACGTGTCCAGCCGTTCGACCAGCGTGGCCCGCGAGAGGCCGAGCTGTTCCTGCAGCCGCAGCCGGGTCATGGGTCCCCACTCCCGTAACACGGCGACAACATGACCGGGCGAACCACGGTTGACGTCGACCATGACCCCAGCCTAGGTTGTTATCCAGTACTTCTGTCTAGTGATTGTACATAAGTGTTCGGAGGTGCACAGTGGCGCCGATATCGCGGCGATCCGTGCTGCGCGGGCTGCTGGCGACCTCGGCCGCGGGTGCCGCCACGTCGGTGCTCAGCGGATGTGGTGCCCTGGAAGGGTTCGCCACCACCGGTGGAGCGGGGATGACGTTCTTCTCCACGCAGTTCCACCCGGTCGAGGAGGCCGAACGGTTCCGCCAGATCCTCGGCCGGTCGGTCGACGCCGAGGTCAGCTACGTGACGTCGGATCCAGGGCCGTTCAACACCCAGATCCGCACCCAGGTGGACGCCGGCTCGGTGCGGGCCAGCCTGGTCGGCGGGCTGCACGGCGACCTGGCGCCGCTGGCCGACGGCTACCTCACCGACCTGACGGACCTGGTGTCCGGCCTTGGAGATCTCGGCTGGCCGCCCGAGTTCCTCGAGCTGGCGCGGCTCGGCACCGACCGGATCTGGTACGTGCCATGGGCGCAGGCCAGCTATGTCCTGGCCGCGCGCACCGAACAGCTCGAACACCTGCCCGCCGGCGCCGACGTCCGCGACCTGACCTACGACCAGCTGCTCGACTGGGCGATCGCCGCGCGCCGGGCGAACGGCAACCGCCCGGTACTCGGGCTGCCCGCCGGACCGAAGGCGCTGTTGCACCGGTTCACGCAAGGGTTTCTGCTGCCGTCGTTCACCGGCGGACAGATCACCACGTTCCGCTCCCGCGAGGCGGCCGAGGCCTGGCAGTACCTCCGGGAGCTGTGGCGCAACGTGGTGCCGACGTCCACCAACTTCGACTTCATGCAGGAGCCCTTGGCGGCCGGCGAGGCGGCCATCGGCTGGGACCACGTGGCGCGGCTGATCAACGCGCCGGCCGCCGAGCCGGACAAGTGGATCATGGTGCCGTCGCCGCGCGGCCCGGTCGCCCGCGGTCACCTGGTGGTGCTGCTCGGCATGGCCATCCCGCGCGGTGCGCCGGACGCGGAGACCGCGCATCAGGTGATCGCGTCGTTGAGTAAGCCGCGGGCGCAGTTGGACGTGTTGCGGGCCAACGCGTTCTTCCCCACTACGCGGGTGGATCTGCCGGCCGATCTGCCGCCGGCGATCACGTTGGAGGCCGACGCGGTCGAGCGGCAGCGCACTTCCGAGGACGCGTTGCTCGCGCTGCCGCCCGTCGGTCTGGGTACCCGGGAGGGCGAGGTGACCAAGGTGTTCCAGGACTGTTTCCGGTCGATCGTGCTCGACGGCGCCGATATCAGATCCACATTGGACAGTCAGGCATCCGTGCTGAACGGGCTGCTGGCGGACCTGCGGGTGCCGTGCTGGGCACCGGATCCGCCCGGCACACCTTGTGAGGTGGCCTGATGGCACCCCGTGTGCTCCGCTCGCCGTGGCTGCTGCTCGCGCCCTCGATCGTGTTCATGCTGCTGCTGTTCGGCTGGCCTCTGGTGCAGGGCTTCCTCGTGGCGTTCCGGTCCGACGGCGCGTTCACCCTCGAGCACTGGTCGCGGATGTTCGCCGACCCGTACTTCCTGCGGGCGCTGCGGAACACGCTGCTGCTCGTGGTGATCGTGGTGCCCATCCAGTTCGTGCTGGCCATCGGCATGGCGCTGCTGTTGCAGGCACGGCCGAAGTTCGCCGGCACGCATTTCTACCTGTGGGCCATCCCGCTCGCCCTGTCCGAACTGGCGGCCGGGCTGGTCTGGCTGTCGATCTTCAGCCAGCGCGGGTACGCCAACTCGTTCCTCAGCTGGCTCGGTATCAGCGAGAACGGCATCGGCTGGCTCGACTACGACAACCCGGCGGGGATGCTGTTCGCCGTGGTGATCGCCGAGGTGTGGCGGGCGACGTCGCTGGTGTTCGTGATCGTGGTGGCCGGCCTGCAGATGGCGCCGAGGGACTTCGACGAGGCGGCGCAGGTGTTCGGCGCGAGCGCGTGGCAGCGGCTCTGGCATGTGACGCTGCCGATGATCCGGCCGAACCTGCAGGTGGCGCTCATTCTCCGGACCATTCTGGCGATCCAGGTGTTCGCCGTGGCGCAGGCGCTGACCGGGCGGAACTTCCCGATGCTGGTGGGCGAGACCTACGAGTGGTACGTGAACCTGCAGAACGCGGCCGTGGCCAGCGCGCTCGCGCTCGTGGTGCTCGGCATCTCATTGGTCGTCTCGGTCGGGTATCTGAGGTCGCTGCGCAAGCCCGAGGAGCGGGTGCGATGACCACGCTGCCACCGGTCGACCTGGCGCCGCTGCGCAGGCGCCGGGTGCGCCGCGCGTTCGTTCAGACCGCGTGCGTGCTGGTGTCGTTGTTCATGATCGGGCCGATCATGCTGATCGCGTTCGCCGCACTGTCCACACCGGACGAGCTGGCGGAGTTCCCGAAGTCGCTGGTGCCGTCGGACTTCACGCTCGACACGCTCGGCGGGTTCGTGACCAGCACCGGCGTGCTGCCGGCGTTCGGCAACTCGGTGCTCGTCGGGCTGTACACGGTGATCCTGTCGCTGCTCATCGGCGCGCCCGCCGGCTACGCGATCGCCCGGCAGGTCTTCCGCGGCCGCGACGCCTACCAGGTGTTCCTGCTCATGGTCCGGGCACTGCCGATCGTCGTGCTGTCCGTCCCGCTGGCCACCATCTTCCTGCGGACGGACATGTACGACACGGCCATCGGCGTGACGCTCGTGCACACCGCGCTCGCCATGCCGACCACCGTGCTGATCACCGCGAGCATCTTCGTGGCCGTGCCGGTCGACCTGGAGGAGGCGGCGCGGGTGTTCGGCTGTACTCGCGGGCAGACCGTGCGGCGGGTGGTGCTGCCGCTCGCCGTTCCCGGGTTGGCCGCGTCCGCCGTGTTCACGTTCGTGTTGTCCTGGAACGAGTTGCTCGGCGCGGCCGTGCTGACCATCGGGCACCGCACGCTGCCGGCGCAGGTGCTGGGCGCGCTCGCCGACTCGCCGCAGTCCTATCGGTTCGCCGGCGGCCTGGCGCTGGTGCTGCCGGCGCTGCTGTTCATCCTCCTGATGCGTCGTTACCTGTTGAACATGTGGGGTTCGCGTGGCTGATGTCGAGTTGCGTTCGCTGGTCAAGACCTACTCGGGAGCCACCTCGCGGGCCACCGACGACGTGTCACTGTCCATAGCGGACGGTGAGTTCATGGTGCTGCTCGGTCCGTCCGGCTGCGGCAAGACCACCCTGCTACGGGTGGTGGCCGGCCTGGAGTTGCCGGACAGCGGGCAGGTGGTGATCGGCGGCCGGGACGTGACCTATCTCGAACCCAGGAACCGCAACCTGTCCATGGTGTTCCAGTCCTACGCCGTGTTTCCCCACAAGCGGGTGCGGGACAACATCGGCTTCGGGCTGAAGGTCCGCGGCGTGCCCGAGGACGAGATCCGCCGCAAGGTCGCGTGGGCGGCGGAGATGCTCGAGCTGTCGGACTATCTCGACCGCTACCCGGCGAAGCTGTCCGGCGGGCAACGTCAGCGGGTGGCCGTGGCCAGGGCGATCGTGGTGGAGGCGGACGTTCTGCTGATGGACGAGCCACTGTCCAACCTGGACGCGTTGCTCCGGCTGTCCTTCCGGGCGGACCTGAAGAAGCTGGTCGGCGAGCTTGGCCTGACCACCATCTACGTGACCCACGACCAGGTGGAGGCGCTGTCGCTGGGCGACCGGGTGGCCGTCATGCGCGACGGCCGGATCTCGCAGTGCGACAGCCCGACGGACGTCTACGACAACCCGGCGTCGAAGTTCGTCGGCGGTTTCCTCGGTAGCCCGCCCATGAACTTCCTGTCGGGTACCGTGTCCGACGACGGTCTGGAGCTGGCGGACCAACGGTTCCCCGTGCCCGCCGCGCTGTCGTCGTACCGGGGTCGCGGGCTGGACCTGGGCATCCGTGCGGAGTCGCTGCGGGTGCTGTCGCCCGACGAACCGTCCGACGGGGCGCTGCGCTGCGTGGTGGAGGTGTACGAGCCGCTGGGCTCGGCCGTGCTGCTGACCACGGTCCTGAGTGGACAGCGGGTGAAGGTGCAGGCCCCCGCCGGCTTCCGCGCGGCACCCGGCGACGAGCTGCGCGTGGCCCCGACCCAGACCCGCTGGTACGACCCGGAGACGACGCTGCTGCTGGAGGCGTCGTGAGATCGCAGCTGGGCGCGTTGCAGCTGGCCGCCTCCGCCGCCTGGACCCTGGGCGGCAACGACATCGGCACGATGATCACCGCGGCGCCGCGGCTGTACCCGCACATGTGGAGCTGGGACACGGCGTTCATCTCGATCGGCCTGGCGCACCTCAACGTCGGCCGGGCGGTGCGTGAGCTGGAGACGTTGCTGGCCGCGCAGTGGCGCACGGGAATGCTGCCGCACATAGTGTTCTCGGAGGGCGGCGGCTACTTCCCCGGCCCACAACGGTGGGGCGCGGCGGAACTGAACGCGGACGCACCGGATGTCCCCCGGACGTCGGGCATCTGCCAGCCGCCGGCGCACGCGATCGCACTACGCCGCATAGTGGACATCGGCCGGACCGGCTCGGCCACCGACGTGGCGACCGTGGAACGGCTGCTGGCCGAGGGCTGGCCGAAACTGTACCGCTGGCACGAATGGCTGGTGCGCCACCGGGACCCGCACGCCACCGGTCTGCTGGCGATCGTGCACGGCTGGGAGTCCGGAATGGACAACTCGCCACGCTGGGATGTCCCGTACGCGGCCGTGACCCCTGGCGCGGATCTGCCGCCGTACGTGCGACTGGACCGCGGCCTGGTGGGCCACGGCGAGGCGGAACGCCCGAGCGACGCGGAGTACGACCGGTATCTGTGGCTGGTGGAGGAGATGCGCAAGGTCCGCTACGACGCGGATGCCGTGGTGCGGGCGTCGAGCTTCCTGGTGGGCGACGTGTTCGTGACGGCGCTGTTCGCCCTGGCGAGCGAGGTGCTGGCCACGCTCGGCGAGGAGTGCGACCAGCCGGCGTGGCAGGTCAAGCAGTTGCGGGGCTGGGCCCGGCGCTCCCGAGCAGCGGTGGCCGCGGCTTACGACCCGACGACCGGCCTGGCCCGGGACCGGGACCTCCGTACGGGCGAGTGGCTGTCCACCGCCACGATCGCGGGTTTCGCCCCGCTGCTGTGCGGTGCCCTGGAGGACGACGACGAACGGGCGATGTTGGCGAAGCTCGCTGGCCCGGACTGGGCGGGCCACTCGTCCCTGTTCGCGGCGGTGCCGCCGTCGGTCTCTCCGAACGATCCGGGCTTCCGGCCGCACGAGTACTGGCGGGGCCCGGTGTGGCCGGTGATCGCGTGGCTGTTCGGCTGGGCGTTCGAACACCACGGCTGGACGACGCAGGCGGCCCACCTGCGCACGGAGTGCCTGCGCTTGGTGGCGGACGGCACCTTCGGCGAGTACTACCACCCGCAGACGGGTGAACCCCTTGGCAGCAAACAACAGTCATGGACGGCGACCGTGGTCCTGGACTGGCTGCACACGGCCTGAGGACGCCTCCGGCCCCCGGAATCCAGCCCACAGAACCCCGCGAGTCCCACGTTCAGACCCCGCGAGTCCCACGTTGGGCGCCGGCGAGTCCCACGTTGGGACCGGGCGAGTCCCACGTTGGGACCGGGCGAGTCCCACGTTGGGACCGGGCGAGTCCCACGTTGGGACCGGGCGAGTCCCACGTTGGGACCGGACGAGTCCCACGTTGGGACCGGGCGAGTCCCACGTTCGGAACCCGTGAACTCGGGTCGCGAACGTGGGACTCACCGTTCTTGAACGTGGGACTCACCGTTCTTGAACGTGGGACTCGCTGGTCTTGAACGTGGGACTCGCTGGTCGTGAACGTGGGACTCGCTAGCGGTGCCTTGCCGATCGGGCTGCCACCGCACCCGCGCCCAGGATCAGGAGCAGCGCGGTCAGGCCCCAGCGACGTTTCTCCTCCGTGGCGTCGTTGGTCGATCCCGCCCCCGTGACCACCATCGGCTCGCGGTCCCGGCCGCCGGCGGCGTCCGTCGGCGCGGGGGTTTGCGCCCCCGGCGGAGGAGCCGGTCCCGTGGTGGGCGGGGGCTGTGCGCCGGTGGGGAGCGGCGCCGGAGCCGGCGCCGCCACGTCGGGTGGCTGGTCGTCGTCGGGCGGCTGGTCACCGTCAGGTGATCCGCCGCCAGGTGGGGGAGCCGGCGGGATCGTGGTCGGTCCGGGAGGGGACGTCGGAGGAGGCGCCGGCGGGTTGGAGGTGGTGGGGGGCGGTGGTGGCGGCGTGGTCGACGTGGGTGGGGGAGCCGGTGGCGGGCCGCACTTGCAGTCGCCGCCGCCACCGAGGATCGGCAGCGATAACGCCACGCACACGCTGATCAGCAGGTTCACGTTGAGCTTAAGTAAGCAGTTCATCCCAGTCTGTCCAATGCGGACTGGAACGCCGTCGGATCCACTTGCGCCCCACCGGAGTACGGGTTCTGCAGCTCCGAAGTCGCGTACAGCAGCAGCGTCATGGTGGCCGTCAGGATCGTCACGATGAGGATGTGGGTCGCGCGCCGGGGCCCACCGAACAACACCGGCAGCGCGATCGCCATGACGGCCCCCGCCACCATGGCGAACCACACGACCGAGCTGACCCCGCCACTGGACGCGGTGTTCAGTCGTTCCTGCCGCTCCTGATACACCTGCCACAGGTGATTGGCCGCCTCGATCTTGCGGTCAGTCGACCACGAGTCGGTGGTCACCGACGTCGCCACCAGGCGCCGCAGCTCCTCCAGCTGGTTCCAGCCGTGGCCGTCGGTCGGCGTGCCGTCCTGCATGTGCGGCCACTCGTCCGACATCACGATTTGCGCGTACTCCCGCGCCAGCGGCACGATGTCCGACCGGGCCGGCTCCGGCAGCGACTCGGCCGCCCACACAGCCGCCACGAGATTGTCCGCCTCCGCGTACGAGCCGTCCTCGGCCGCCGCCGCCGCGTCGAACAGGGAAATCAGTACGAACGCCACGAGCACCGCCTGCAGGCCGCCGACCAGGGTGAAGACGTTCCCCGCCGCCTCGTTGTTCTCCACCGTGCCTTCGGCCGCGCCGATGCGGCGCACCAGATACGCGAACAGCGCCGCAACGAGCGCGGCGCCGGCGACCCATAACAGGCCGTTAACATAGATACTCATTCAGTTCTCTATTCGGTTGATTCGGTCCAGTCCCTCTTGAGCGCTTCGTCCAGCAGGGTTTCCACGATCTGGCTCTCCGGCACCGTCCGGATAACCTTGCCTCGCACGAAGATCTGTCCCTTGCCGTTCCCCGACGACACACCCAGATCGGCCTCGCGCGCCTCGCCGGGCCCGTTCACCACGCATCCCATGACCGCGATTCGCAGCGGCACCTCGAAACCGTCGAACGCGGCGGTGACCTGCTCGGCAAGCTTGTAAACGTCGACCTGCGCGCGTCCGCACGACGGGCAGGACACGATCTCGAGTCGTCGAGGTCGCAGGCCGAGTGACTCAAGGATAGCCGCGCCGACCTTCACCTCCTCGACCGGTGGCGCGGACAGCGAAACCCGGATGGTGTCGCCGATCCCGTCGGCCAGCAGCACCCCGAACGCGACGGCCGACTTGATGGTGCCCTGGAACTGGGGTCCGGCCTCCGTGACGCCGAGGTGCAGCGGGTACTCGCACCGCTCGGCCAGCTGCCGGTAGGCGGCGATCATCACCACCGGGTCGTGGTGTTTCACCGACAGCTTCAGGTCCTCGAACCCGTGCTCGGCGAACAACGAGCACTCCCACAGCGCCGACTCGACCAGCGCCTCGGGAGTCGCCTTGCCGTACTTGGCCAGCAGCCGCGCGTCGAGCGACCCCGCGTTCACCCCGATCCGGATGGACACCCCCGCATCGCCTGCCGCTCGGGCGATCTCGGCCACCTTGTCGTCGAACTTCTTGATATTTCCAGGATTCACGCGCACGGCCGCGCAGCCGGCGTCGATCGCGGCGAACACGTACCTCGGCTGGAAGTGGATGTCGGCGATCACGGGGATGGGTGACTTGGCGGCGATCCGGGGCAACGCCTCGGCGTCGTCCGCCGACGGCACGGCCACCCGCACGATCTGGCAGCCGGCGGCCGTCAGCTCGGCGATCTGCTGGAGCGTGGCGTCCACATCGGACGTGAGCGTGGTGGTCATCGACTGCACGGTCACCGGCGCGTCCCCGCCGACGGGCACCGAGCCGACCATGACCTGTCGTGAGCGCCGGCGTTTGCGGGTGGGTGTTGGTAGGCCGAGGTTGATGGTGGTCATCCGGCTACCTCCGCGCTCAGTTTGGTGAGTCGTTTGAGGACGGTGGTGGCGATGCCGCTGGGGTCGAGGCCGTGTGCGCGCAGGATCTCGTTTCGTGCGGCGTGTGGCAGGAAGGCGTTGGGCAGCGCGAAGGTGGCCGCGCAGGTGCGTTCCCCGGTGGCGGCGAGCGCCTGGGCCAACCGGCCGCCGAGCGCGCCCGGCGCGGTGGTGTCCTCCACGGCCAGCACCAGCCGATGCTCGGCCGCGAGCTTCACCAAGCCGGCGTCCAGCGGCGTGGTCCACTGTGGATCGACCACGGTGACCGGCACGCCGTGGCGGGCCAGCTCGCCGGCCGCCGTCAGGCACGCGCCGGCCAGCGGGCCGACCCCCACGAGCAGCACGTCGGCCAGCGGGTGTTCGTGCAGCACGTCATACCCGGTGGTCCGGCGCAGCGCGGGCAGATCAGGCCCGGCCGTCGCCTTCGGGTAGCGGATCACGGTCGGCCCGTCGTGGGTGTTCACGGCCGTGCGCAGCAGTTCCCGCAGCGTGGCCGGGTCCCGTGGCGCGGCGATCCGGATGCCCGGCACGGTCGGCAGCACCGAGGCGTCCCACATGCCGTGGTGGCTCGCGCCGTCCGGACCGGTCACCCCGGCGCGATCGAGCACGAACGTGACGGGCAGCCGGTGCAGCGCCACGTCCATGAGGACCTGGTCGTAGGCACGGGACAGGAACGTCGCGTAGATGGCGACCACCGGGTGCAGTCCGCCCATGGCCAGGCCGGCGGCCGAGGTCACCGCGTGCTGCTCGGCGATCCCCACGTCGAACATCCGGTCGGGGAACCGGGCGGCGAACCGGCCGAGCCCGGCGGGCAGCGTCATGGCCGCCGTCAGGCACACCACGTCGGATCGCTCGGCGCCGATCTCCTCGATGGTCCGCTCGAACACCGACGTCCAGCTCGGTGCGCCGCCGGCGGACACGGGACCGATGGCGTGCATGCGGTCGGCGTCATCCCGCTCGGCCGGCGGGTGTCCCTTGCCCTTGACCGTCCGGCAGTGGATCACCACCGGCCGGTTCAACGCGACCGCCGCGCGGAACTGTTCCTCCAGGGCAACGAGATCGTGGCCGTCGATCGGACCGAGGTAGGCGAGCCCGAGCAGCTCGAACACCGTCGGGCCGCCGTCCTGGCTGGCCAGATGGGTGGCGATGCCGCCGACCGTCGGCGCGTAGGAACGGGTGTTGTCGTTCAGCACAATGATCACCGGCCGGTCGGGTGCGCCGGCGATGTTGTTGAGCGCCTCCCAGCTCATCCCGCCGGTGAGCGCGCCGTCCCCGACCACCGCGACCACCCGCCGGTCCTCGCCGCGCAGCTGGAACGCCTTGGCCAGACCGTCGGCATAGGACAGTGCGGTGGACGCGTGCGAGTTCTCCACCAGGTCGTGCGGGGACTCCGTGCGCGACGGGTACCCGGACACGCCGCCCGACTGGCGCAGGCCGTCGAATCCCGGCCCCCGCCCGGTGAGCACCTTGTGTACGTAGGTCTGGTGCCCGGTGTCGAACAGCAGCACATCGCGCGGCGAGTCGAAGACCCGGTGCAGCGCGATGGTCAGCTCCACCACCCCCAGGTTCGGTCCGAGATGGCCACCCGTGCGGGAGACCTTCTCGATGAGGAACGCCCGGATCTCGGCGGCGAGCTCCTCGAGCTCTACTGTGGACAGTTCAGTGAGAACAGCGGGTGGGATCATGACGGCCGCACGGCGAGTGGGAGCGTGAAGTGGATCAACTCGGTGGCCGTTCGCCGCTCCACCACGGTGTCCGGGGCGAGCGCGGCGAGCACGTCGTCCACCAGCCGGGGTGGGGCCGACGCTCCGGCTGTCAGCCCCACCACCCGTGCCCCGGCCAGCCATTCCGGTCTGATGTCACCGGCATCGTCGATCAGGTACGCCGGCGTGCCGCCACGTCTGGCCAGCTCCACCAGCCGGACCGAGTTCGAGGAGTTGGTCGAGCCGACCACCAGCACCACATCCGCCTCGGCGGCAATGGCGGTCAGCGCGTCCTGCCGATTGGTGGTGGCGTAACAGATGTCGTCGGACGCCGGCCCGCGCAGCGCGGGGAACCGGCGCCGCAGCACGTCGAGGATCTCTCGAGTCTCGTCCACGGCGAGCGTCGTCTGGGTCAGGTAGGACACCCGCGTCGGGTCGGGCACCTCGACCACCCGCGCGAACTTGGCGTCCGGCACGAGGATCGTGCGCGAGGGCGCCTCGCCCATGGTGCCCTCCACCTCCTCGTGCCCCGCGTGGCCGACGAGCAGCACCGTGTCGCCGCGGCCGGCGAACCGGCGCGCCTCGGCGTGCACCTTGGTGACCAGCGGGCAGGTCGCGTCGATCACCCGCAGCTCCCGGCGCCGCGCCTGCGCCCGCACGGCCGGTGAGACACCGTGCGCGGAGAACACCACGGTGGCGCCGGGCGGCACCTCGGTCAGCTCGTCGACGAACACGGCGCCGCGCTCCTCCAGGTCCGCCACCACGTGCGCGTTGTGCACGATCTGCTTGCGCACGTACACCGGCCGGCCGCGCTGGACCAGCGCGTGCTCGACGATCTCGATGGCCCGCTCGACGCCCGCGCAGAACGAACGCGGCGCGGCCAGCACGACGGTGCGGGGATCTGGGGAGGGCATGCGGGTACTCCTGTGCTCGTCCGGTCGGGGGGATCGGGCGGTTAGGGCGTGTCTCGTGGATCTTCGATCGCGGTATTCGCGCCCAGATGGCGCCTGGCAGCGTTGTCCGGAAGGCCCGAATACAACCCGGTATGAGGGCCTCCCTCCGCCTTGCCAGGAACCATCTGGATCACGAATCCCATCGACCAAGATCCACGAGACACGCCCTAATGATCGCGACGGGTGACCAGCCGGGCCAGGCCGACCAGCTCGGCGGCGGCCGGGGTGCTGCCGACGGAATCCAGCAGCCGCACGGCGTCTGTGTACAACCCGTCGACCTGCGCCTGGCTGCGGGCCCGCCCGCCGGACTGCTCGACCAGGTCGGCCGCGCGGACCAGCTCGTACTCGGGCAGCGGACCTTCTCTGTCGAACAGCTCGGCCAGCTCCGCGCCGGCCGTGGTGCCCGACGTCAGCGCGGCCACCACGGGCAGGGACTTCTTGCGGTTGCGCAGATCCGAGTACACGGGCTTGCCGGTGGTGCCCGGGTCGCCCCAGATGCCGAGCAGGTCGTCCACGTGCTGGTAGGCGAGTCCGAGGTGCTCGCCGAATGCCCGCAGCCGGGCCACCCGATCCTGGTCGGCACCGCCGAAGAACGCACCGAGCGCGCATGCGCAACCCATGAGCGCCGCCGTCTTCGCCGCGGCCATGCCTTCGCACTCTGGAAGCTCCACTGTGGACCGCTGCTCGAACGCCATATCCGCGCACTGCCCGTCGACCAGTTCCTGCACGGCCGCGCTGAGCATCCGCATGCCCGGCCCGGCGCCCGGGTGCCCGCTGGAGGCGAGCACGTCGAGCGCTAGCGTCAGCAGCGAGTCGCCCGCCAGGATGGCCGCGCCGACCCCGAACAGGCTCCACGCGGTCGGCCGGTGCCGCCTGGTGACGTCACCGTCCATCACGTCGTCGTGCAGCAGCGAGAAGTTGTGCACCAGCTCCACGGCGACGGCCGCCGGGATCGCCTCGCGCGGGGAGCCCCCCGCGGCTCCCGCGCTCAGCAGTGTCAGCGCCGGCCGCACGGCCTTGCCCGCCGGGGCCGAGTTACGGCCGCCGTGCTGGTCCCACCATCCGAGGTGGTATCCGGCGATGCGGCGCATGGACCCGGGCAGCGTGTCGACCGCCGCGCGCAGCGCCGGGTCCACCAGGTCCCTGCTCCACGCCAGGCTTTCGCCGGCTGTTCGGTGGTCGGTCATGTCGGGGGCGGCCATGTCAGCGTCCGATCTCGACGTTCTCCAGGACACCGAGCGCGTCCGGAACCAGTACGGCGGCAGAGAAGTACACGCTGACCAAATAGGACAGGATGGCTTTGTCGTCGATACCCATGAACCGGACGTTCAGGCTCGGCGCCACCTCGTCGTCGATGCCGAGCGAGTGCAGCCCGATGACCCCCTCGTCCTCCTCGCCCGTCCGCATGACGAGGATCGAGCTCAGGTGCCCGTCGGTGATGGGAATCTTGTCGCACGGCAGCATCGGCACCCCGCGCCAGGTCTGCACGGTGGTCCCCTCGAGCGGCATGTTGGCCGGGTAGATCGACCGGCGCGTGCACTCCCGGCGGAACGCGGCGATCGTGCGCGGGTGCGCCAGCAGGAACCGCGACTTGCGCCGCCGGGACAGCAGCTCGTCGAGATCGTCCGGAGTGGGCGGTCCGGTGCGGGTGAAGATCCGCTGCGACAGATCCGCATTGTGCAGCAACCCGAAGCTCGGGTTGTTCACCAACTCGTACTCCTGCCGTTCACGCAACGCCTCGATGGTCAGCCGCAGCTGCTCCTCCGTCTGGTTCATCGGGTCGTTGTAGAGGTCGGCCACCCGGCTGTGGACCTTGAGCAGTGTCTGCGCCACGTCGAGCTGGTACTCCCGCGGCGAGCCCTCGTAGTCGACGAACGTGCTGGGCAGCAACGCCTCGCCCTCGTGCCCGGAGGCCAGGTCGATGGCCGCCTCACCCGCCTTGTTCTGCGGCAGCACGGGCTTCGCGAGCGCCCGGCCGATGTGCTCGCGCAGCGCGTCGGACTGGCCGTTCATCTGCTGGAACGACTGGCCGGGCAGCACGAGCACGGTGCACGGCGTGATCGCCTTGACCGTGAAGTCCCACGCCTCCTCCCGGCCGGTGAGTACCTCGCTGCCGAAGTGGGCGCCGTCGGCCAGCACGTCGAGGATCTGGTCGTCGCCGAACTCACCGGACCGCAGCTTGTTCGCCTTGCCGTGGGCCAGCAGGAACAACTCGTCGCGCCGCTGTCCGGACTGGACGATCAGGTCGCCGGCGTCGTACTGCCGTTGCTCGAACCGGCTGGCCAGTGCCGCCAGCGCCGCGTCGTCATCGAACTCCCGCAGCAGCGGCAGCTCCCGAAGTTCCGCCGGCACCACACGGATTTCCGTGCCCTCGCTGATGAACGACAGCCGGCCGTCGCCGACCGCGTAGGTGAGCCGGCGGTTCACCCGGTACGTGCCGCCGGCGACGTCCACCCACGGCAGCATCTTCAGCAGCCAGCGCGACGTGATGCCGCGCATCTGCGGTTTGGACTTGGTGGTGGTGCTGAGGTTGCGCGCCGCCCGGGTGCTCAGGCTCTGGCGCACGGTCGCCTCGATCCGGACATCCGTCTCGATTGTGGTCACCGATTCAGCCCTCTCGCCCGATCTCGACGTTCTCCAGTACGCCGAGCGCGTCCGGCACGAGGATGGCGGCCGAGTAGTAGGCGCTCACCAGGTAGGACACGATGGCCTTCTCGTTGATGCCCATGAACCGCACGGACAGGCTCGGCTGGTACTCGTCGGGAATGCCAGTCTGATGCAGGCCGATCACGCCCTGCTGCTGCTCGCCGGTCCGCATGAGCATGACCGAGCTGGTCCGCTGGCGGGACACGGCGATCTTGTTGCACGGGAACATCGGGACCCCGCGCCAGGCGGGCACCCGGTGGCCGTTCACGTCGACGGCCTCCGGGTAGATGCCGCGCTTGCTGCACTCGCGGCCGAAGGCGGCGATCGTGCGCGGGTGGGCGAGGAAGAAGCCGGGGTTCTTCCAGATCACGGCCAGCAGTTCGTCGAGGTCGTCGGGGGTGGGTGGGCCCGAGCGGGTGTGGATGCGGTGCCCGAGGTCGGCGTTCGTGAGCAGCCCGAACTCCGGGTTGTTCACCAGTTCGTGCTCCTGGCGCTCGCGCAGTGCCTCGATGGTCAGGCGCAACTGCTGCTCCACCTGGTCCATCGGCTGGTTGTAAAGGTCGGACACCCTGCTGTGCACCCGCAGCACCGTCTGGGCGACGGACAGCTCGAACTCCCGGGGCGACAGCTCGTAGTCGACGAACGTGCCGGGCAGCTCGGCCTCGCCGCTGTGCCCGGACGCCAGCTCGATGTTGGCCTCGCCGTGGGGGTTGCGCGGCGCGGACTTGGCGGAGGTGAACCGATCGATCTGGTCGCGCAGCGACTCCGAGCGGCCCCGCAGCTCGTCGAAGGCCTGTTGGGGGAGCACGAGGACGGTGGTCGGAGTGGCCGCGCGGACCGTGTACTCCCACATGCTCTGGTCGTCGACCAGCGTCTCGTCACCGAAATGGTCGCCGTTCGCCAGCGTGCCGAGGACGGTCTCGTCGCCATATCGGCCGGGGCCGACCTTGTCGACCTTTCCGTGCGCCACAAGGAATGCCTCGTTGGACTCGTGGCCGAACTCCACGATGACGTCACCTGGCTGAAACTCCCGCTGTTCGAAGCGAATGGCCAGCGCGTCGAGCACTTCGGTGTCGTCGTAGCCGCGCAGCACCGGCAGTTCGCATAGCTCCGCTGGGATTACCCGGATTTCGGCGCCCGTGCCGACGAACGTGACCCGCCCGTCGCCGACCGAATAACTCAGCCGACGGTTGACCCGGTACGCACCGCCGGACACCTGCACCCAGGGCAGCATCTTCAACAGCCAACGCGACGACACACCCTGCATCTGCGGGACGGATTTCTTCGTCGTCGCAAGGTTTCGGGCGGCCGCCGTGGCCAGGCTCTGCTGTTGCGGTTCGCCGTTGGCCGCAACCTCAGGTGCTTCCGGCTCCGTCACCGTCACAACTCACACCACCAATCACAGATGATCAATCGACACGGAATTCGGGGGCTTTCGGGCAGGTTGAATAGACTCGCGCTGGGGCGGAGCTGAGATTTTGGGAGCGTGGGGGAAGTGAATTTCTTTGCCGTTTGCAAGTTAGCATCGCCTCCCACCAGGCACAGTCGCCCAAGAGAGTGACTGCTCCGGCTGAGTTTATGGATCTAAAAAAAGCGGTTTTTCACCCGCGGTAGTGGTAACGCCGGGAGTTTTCCGACGTCGGCCGCCGGCGGTTACTCCAATTGGGCTAGTCGCTCCGACAACCAGGTGGTCGGATCTTTGGTCGAACTGATCAAGGTGCCTTGGTGTCTTCACCTCAACGGCCTAGTGACGGCGTCCGCCGCTCTACCCTCGGTCTGCTGGTTGCGGTTCGGCAACACCAGGTTGACCTGCTTGTTCTGGCCGGGCTGAGCACCACTCGAGGGATACCGGCTATTGTCGGGGGCGCTGGTGGTTCGTGCCGTCCTCGGACGGGACGAGGCAAGAGGGAACCCGGTGGGAATCCGGGACTGCCCCGCAGCGGTAAGCGGGAACGACCGCCGTCATCACGCACTGGGCGAGCCACGCCTGGGAAGCGACGGCCAGTAGGTCCGCCGGCCTCGGCCGGTCCGCCCGTGAGTCCGAAGACCTGCCACCGGTACGCGCACCGCCGGTGCGCGTCCGGTCCGGGACCTCGTGGGAGGGTTCGCGCGATGTCGCCGCTCCTTGCCGTGCGCCGGTCCCGTTCCGGCTCCGCACGCTCGCGAGGAGAGAGCTGTGAACGACATGTCCACCACCGTTCTTGGGTACCCGAGGATCGGTCCGCGCCGGGAGTTGAAGCGCGCCCTGGAGGCCTATTGGGCCGGTCGCGTCGACGCCGGTGAGCTGGCCGCCACCGCGGCCGTGCTGCGCGCGGACACCTGGGGCGAGCTGGCGGCCGCCGGGTTGGCTTCGGTGCCAGGCAACACGTTCTCCTACTACGACCAGATGCTGGACACGGCGGTGCTGTTCGACGCGGTGCCCACCCGGTTCAGCGATCTCGATCTGTCCGCTCTGGACACGTACTTCGCCATGGCCCGCGGTCGCGACGGGGTGCCCGCGCTCGAGCTGACCAAGTGGTTCGACACCAACTACCACTACCTGGTGCCGGAGTTGGCGCCCGACACGGAGTTCCGGCTGGTGGGGGACAAGCCGCTGGCCGAGCTGGCCGAGGCGGCCGAGTTGGGCGTGGCCACCCGGCCGGTGCTGATCGGTCCGCTGACGTTCCTGCTGCTGGCCAAGGCGGCGCCGGGAGCGCCGGCCGACTTCACGCCGCTCGACCTGCTCGAACCGTTGGTGGACCGCTATGTCGAGCTGCTGGCCGAGCTGGCCGCCACCGGCGCGGAGTGGGTGCAGCTGGACGAGCCGGCGTTCGTGGCCGAACGCACGGACGCCGAACTGGCGGCGCTCGGTGCCGTGTACGCCCGGTTGGCCGCGCTGACCGATCGCCCGAAGTTGTTGGTGGCCGGATACTTCGGTGGGTTCGGCGCCGCGCTGCCGGTGCTGGCCGGCACGGCGATCGAGGCGGTGGCCGTGGACGCCGTGTACGGACCGGAGGTGGTCGACGAGATCCCCACGATCCCGGGCCTGCGGACCAAGACCGTGGTGCTCGGGGTGGTCGACGGTCGCAACGTCTGGCGCACCGACCGCACGGCGGCGCTCGCCGTCTGCCGGTCGCTGCGGGACTCGGTCGGCACGCTCTCGGTGGGCACGTCGTGCTCGCTGCTGCACGTTCCCTATGACCTGGACGCCGAGACCACGCTCGACCCGGCCGTGCGGGCGCGGCTGGCGTTCGCCAAGCAGAAGGTGGCGGAGGTGGTCGCGCTGGGTGCGGCGCTGGCCGACCCGACGGCCACGCTGCCCGCCCACGACGTGGTTTCGCCACTGCGTGACGAACGGGTGCGGGCCAGGATCGGTTCGCTGGCCCCGGAGAGCGCCCGCCGCGCGCCGTACGACGAACGCGTTGTCGCGCAACGGGAGCGCCTCGCGCTGCCGCCGCTGGCGACCACCACCATCGGGTCGTTCCCGCAGACCACCGACGTCCGCAAGGCACGTGCCGACCTGCGGGCCGGACGGATCGACGAGGCCGGTTACACCGCGCGGATGCGCGCGGAGATCGAGCGGGTCATCCGGGACCAGGAGCGGCTGGGACTGGACGTGCTGGTGCACGGCGAGCCGGAACGCAACGACATGGTGCAGTACTTCGCCGAGCACCTCGACGGGTTCGCGGCGACCGAGCTGGGCTGGGTGCAGTCGTACGGTTCGCGGTGCGTGCGCCCGCCGATCCTGCACGGCGACGTGTCCCGGCCGGCGGCGATGACCGTGCCGTGGTCGACGTACGCGCAGTCGCTGACCGACAAGCCGGTGAAGGGAATGCTGACCGGCCCGGTGACCATTCTCGCGTGGTCGTTCGTACGGGACGACCAGCCGCTGCCCGACACGGCGACCCAGGTGGCACTGGCCCTGCGCGACGAGATAGCCGACCTGGAGGCGGCGGGCATCGGCGTGGTGCAGGTGGACGAGCCGGCGCTGCGGGAGCTGCTGCCGCTCCGCGCGGCCGCCCGTAAGTCCTATGTGGACTGGGCGGTGGCGGCGTTCCGCCTGGCGACCGCGGGTGCCTCCAGCTTCGTCCAGGTCCACACGCACCTGTGCTACTCGGAGTTCGGCGACGTGATCGAGGCGATCGACGGCCTGGACGCGGACGTGACCACCATCGAGGCCGCCCGCTCCCGCATGGAGGTACTGGACGACCTGGACGCGATCGGCTTCCGCCGGGAGGTGGGGCCGGGGGTGTACGACATCCACTCGCCGAACGTGCCGCCGGTGGAGGAGCTGAAGGCCCTGCTGCGGGAGGCTCTACGCGCCGTGCCGGCCGGCCGCCTGTGGGTGAACCCGGACTGCGGCCTGAAGACCCGGGGCTACACGGAGGTGGACGTGGCCCTCGCCAACCTGGTAACAGCCGCCCGAGAAATCCGCTCAACCCTGTAACCGGAGGGAGTGGTCATCATGCTCCCCCGCATGATGACCACTCCGGTCCCGCATGATGACCGTTCCGGTCCCGCATGATGACCGTTCCGGTCGGCCATGATGACCGTTCCGGTCGGCCATGATGACCATTGCGGGCGGCCTGCTGACTGGCAACGAGCGTCGCGCGCCGGCAAAGGTCATCATGCGTGACCGGAGTGGTCATCGTGCGTGACCGGAGTGGTCATCGTGCGTGACGGGAGTGGTCATCGTGCGTGACTGGAACGGTCATCGTGGGACCGTCAGGCGCTCGCTGTGTCCAGGCGGGTCAGTTGCTCGTCGGTCAGTTTGATGTCCAGGGCGGACATGGCGGCCTCGTACTGCTCGAACGTGCGCGGGCCGACCAGGGTGACCGGCGTCGGGTCGGTCTGGTGCAGCAGCCACGCGAGGACCAACTGGTTGGGGCGGACGTCCAGTTCCCCGGCCACCTCGTTGAGCACGGCCAGGCGGGCCTCGACGTCCGCTCCCTCGTAGTCGACCATCGCCTGGTGGCCGGCGCGCTTGGCCGGGTCGTCGTAGATGCCCTTCAACATGGGGGAGTACGCCACCAGGTTCACGCTCGGGTTGTGCCGCAGGTGATCCAACTGCTCTTCGTCCACAATGGACAGAACGTTGGCGCCGGCCTTCGGGCGTAGGTAGGAGTGCTGCTGCTGCAGCGCGACCGGCGCCGGCCAGCCGTGCCGCTCGCACAGCCCGAGAATCCGTTCCAGCCGCCAGGTCCGCACGTTCGACCACCCGACGTACCGGATCTTGCCGGCCGTCACCAGGTCGGAGAGCGTCGACAGGGTCTCCTCCAGCGGCGTGGCCAGGTCGTCGACGTGCACGTAGTAGAGGTCCACGTGGTCGATGCCCAGCCGTCGCAGGCTGCCGTCCAGGGCGTGGCGCAGCGTGTCGCCGCCCGCGCCGTCGTAGCGCGGCCGTCCCGAGGCGCGCCCCGCGTCGGGGTCCGCCACCCAGGCACTGCCCTTTGTGGACAGGAAGACCCGGTCCCGCCGGCCGCCGCGAGCGAACCACCGGCCGAGCGTGGTTTCGCTCTCGCCGCCCGTGCGGCCCGGCGCCGGCCACCACGCGTAGCAGTCGGCCGTGTCGACGAAGTCGCCGCCGGCGTCGAGGTAGGCGTCGAGGATCCGGAACGAGGTCGGTTCGTCGGTCGAGGTCCCCATGAGCATCGCGCCGAGGGCGAGCTGGCTGACCTGCTCGCCGGTGCGGCCGAGTTCCGTTGTACGCATGAGCCGACCGTAGGGAGGCGCTGGTTGATACGTCCAATGCAAATACTCGACATGGTTGATGCGTCTCACGCATCATGTTGGGTCATGGAGCTACGGCAGGTCCGCGCGTTCGTGCTGACGGCGGAGGAACTGCACGTCGGCCGCGCGGCGGAGCGGTTGCACGTCACGCAGCCGACGTTGTCCCGGCAGATCGCCGCGCTCGAACACGCGGTCGGCGTGCCGCTGTTCGACAGGGTGCGCCGCCGCATCATCCTCACGCCGGCGGGCGAGGTGTTCCTGGCCGGCGCCCGCGAACTGGTGCGCCGGGCCGACGAGCTGACCGACGAGACCCGGCGCGCGCATCGCGGCGAGTTGGGCGTGCTGCGGATCGGGTTCGTCCAGTCGGCGACGTTCGAGGCCCTGCCCCGGCTGCTCGGCACGTTCCGCGCGGCCTACCCGGACGTGACGGTCGAGGTCACGGCCATGACCACGCTCGGCCAACTCGACGCGTTCCGCGACGGCCGGATCGACGCGGGCCTGCTCCGCCCACCGGTGAACGAGCCGACGCTGGCCACCCGGACGTTGTCGCATGACCCACTGGTCGCCGCGCTGCCGGCGAGCCACCGGTTGGCCGGCCGCCGCCGCGTGTCGCTCGCGGACCTGGCCGACGATGCCTTCGTGCTGTACCAACGGGTTTCGGGACCGTCGGTGCACGACACGATCGTCGGCCACTGCATGACCGCCGGGTTCCGCCCGCGGATAGTCCAGGAGGCGGTGGACGTCCAGACGATCGTCGCCCTGGTCGCCGCGAACCTCGGCGTGTCGCTGCTGATCGCGCCGACCCCGCACACCGATGAGGCGGCCGTGGTCTACCGGCCCCTGGTGGAGGACCTGCCGCCGTGGGAGATGGCGCTGGCCTGGTCACGGCAGCAGCGCACACCGGTGCTGGACCGACTGCTCTCCGCTACTCCGGCAGTTCGCGGGTGACCGGTGTCCAGTCGTCGCCCAGGCTGAGCATTCGCTTCAGCTCCAGCAGACCGCCGCGCCAGCCGGCCTCGTGCTGTGCCGCGTTGTCCAGTTCGTCGGCCTCGAAGCCACTTTGGATGAACGTCAGCGTGGTGGTGCCGTCCGCCTCGGAGAGCTCCCACCGGGTGGTCATGCCCTCCTCGTCGTAGGCGAAGATCCGGCCCGGCTCCCACTCGGAGATCCGGCCCTCCGCGCCGAACGTGACCGACCCGCCGACCCGCGGCTCGATCTCGGGCGCGTAGCCCCACCACTTCTCGACCACCGCCGGCGACGTGATCGCCGCGAACACCCGGTCGGCGGGCGCGTCGACCGTCAGCCGGACCCGGATCTCGCGCGGACGCCCGGCGCTGAAGTCGCAGCCGGCGATGCCCTCGCGGCCGGCCAGGTGCTCGGACAGGTTGCCGATCGCCATGGGCCAGAACGTGTGCATGGTGTGCCGGCCGTCGCGGCGGCCGGTGGGCGCCATCAGCTCGTCGAGCGTGGGCATCGGCCCGTGTCGCAGCGTCAGCGCGGTGGTGTCCCCGCCGGACAGTTCGATGTCCACAGTGGTCTTGACGCCGTCGAGTGTCCACAGGAAACGCACGCGCCGCCCGGGCTCGGCGACCAGCAGCCGCTGCCGGTCGCGCTCGCCCTGCGGGGTGGTGTCGCCCCAGAACTCGTAGTGCTCGTCGGCGAGGGAGACCTCGGCGTGCTCGGCCAGCCAGCGCCGCAGTTCCTGGGCGTCGGTCAGGGCGCGGTAGACTCGCACGGGCGTCGCCGGGATGTCCGCCCGCAGGCCGAACATCTCATTCATCGTCGTTCTCCTTGGGATAGCAGGCGATCGCGAGCTGGAACGCGTCACCCTCCTGGCCGCCGTAGCGGCTGAACAGGTCCTGCAGCGTGGTGCGGAGCTCGTCGAAGAACTCCTTGCGGCGCTCGGCCGGCAGTCGGATCTGGCCGTTGACGCCGAGGGTCGGCAGCTCGGGTCGGGAGCGGTCCAGCGAACCGAGGTCGGCCTGCACGTTCTCCACCAGTTCGATCAGGTAGCCGAGGCTCAGCTCGTCGCGGACTCGCCGGCCGCCGATCGTGCCGACCAGCTTCGGCGAAAGCCAGTACGACCGCGCGGTCGCCTGGTAGATGCCCTCCATGATGCCCCGGACCCGGCGCTCCGAGACCTGCGTCACGAGACCGGCGTCCACCAACCGTTTCACGTGGTAGTAAACCCGCTGGGGGGTCTGGTCCAGCTTCGCGCCGACCTCGGTGCACGAGTGCGGTTCGGCCAGGTGACGCAGCACTTCGACGCGCTGCGGCTTGAGCAGTGCCTCGGCCTGCTCGAAGCCTTCGACGTACAAGAGATCCTTCATAGTGCGTCTCAGTGTTTACGTAAAGAGAGTGTTTGTCAATAGATGAAAATCTATGCTGGCGCCGATGAGCCACACACCGAGCCGGGTCCTGGTCACCGGGGCGGCGGGCCGGCTCGGCAGTGCGGTGCTCCGGGTGCTCGCGGCACACGGCGTCGACGCTGTCGGCCTCGACCGCCACGATCCAGGGCGCAAAACGCCGTTCCATGCCGGTAGCGCCACCGACGTCGACCTGGTCCGCCGGGCCATGGCCGGGGTCGACACGGTGATCCACCTGGCGGCCATCCCGTCCCCGCTGCTGGCCACTCCGGTCGAGGTGTTCGTCGGCAACGCGTCGGCCACGTTCGTGGTGCTCGACGAGGCGGCCCGCCGGGGTGTGCGCCGCGCGGTGATCGCCAGCAGCCTGTCGATCACCGGCCTGCCGTTCGCGCCGACGCCGCTGGTGCCCGACTGGGTGCCGATCGACGAGTCCATGCCGTTGCAGGTGACCGACCCCTACGCGCTGTCCAAACAGGCCGACGAGGCGACCGCCGCGATGGTGGCCCGCCGGGACGGCATGGCGGTCGTCGCGCTGCGCTTCCCCAAGCTGGGGACGCCGGAGTTCCTCGCGGAGTTCGCCGCCGAGTACCGGACGTCGCCGGGGGCGGGCGCACACGAGCTGTGGAGCTATCTCGACCTGCGGGACGCGGCCGAGGCGTGCTGGCTCGCGGCGACCGTGCCGGTCACCGGCGCCCACCCGCTCTACCTGGCGGCCCCCGAGACGCTCTCGCCGTACCCGACCGAGGCGCTGCTCGACCGCTACCTGCCGGACGTGCCGCGGCGGGCGGCGCTGCCGGGTCGTCAGGTGCCGATCGACACCTCCGCCGCCGCCGAGCTCATCGGGTTCACGCCCAAGCACCTGTACGACATCGAACCGGGGACGCTATGACCTATTACGACGACTACGTGCCGCACTCGGGACTTCGGGCACCGCGCGCGGCGTTGCACTCCGACGCGCCGGCGCTGGACCTCGCGGGTGACTGGCGGTTCCGGTTGTCGCCGGTGGCCGACGTGCCCGTGGACTTCGCGGCCGCCGACTTCGACGACTCGTCGTGGGACACGCTGCCGGTGCCCGCGCACTGGGCGCTGCACGGACACGGGAAACCGTGGTACACCAACGTGGTCTACCCGTTCCCCGTCGATCCGCCGCACCCGCCGGAGGAGAATCCCACGGGTGATCACCGGCTGGCGTTCGACGTGCCGGCCGACTGGGCGGGCGCCGACGTGGTGCTCCGCTTCGACGGTGTCGAGTCGTGCGCGCGGGCCTGGCTCAACGGCACGGAGTTGGGCTTCTGGACGGGCAGCCGGCTGCCGGCCGAGTTCGACGTCGGGCCACTGTTGGCGCCGGGGCGCAACGTGCTGGCCGTCCGGGTCCACCAGTGGTCGGCCGCGAGCTATCTCGAGGACCAGGACATGTGGTGGCTGCCGGGGATCTTCCGCGGCGTGACGTTGGCGTGCCGGCCGTCCGGGGCGATCGACGACGTGTTCGTGCACGCGTCCTACGTGGACGGTCGGGGTGAGCTGCGGGTGGACGCGTCGGTGCCGGCGACCGTGTCGGTGCCGGCGCTCGGTGCGCACGACCTGCCGACCGGTTCGACGGTCACGGTGCCCGTCTCGCCGTGGAGCGCCGAGTCGCCGACGCTGTACGACGCCACCGTGTCCACGGCCGGGGAGACCGTGTCGCTGCGGATCGGCTTCCGCACGGTGTCCATCGTGGACGGCGTGCTGCTCGTGAACGGTTCGCCATTGGCGCTGCGCGGGGTCAACCGGCACGAGTTCCACTCGGACACCGGGCGGGCGGTGTCCTACGAGACCATGCGCGAGGACGTGCTGCTGATGAAGCGGCACAACATCAACGCCGTGCGCACCAGCCACTACCCGCCGGACGCGCGGTTCCTCGACCTGTGCGACGAGCTGGGCCTGTGGGTGATCGACGAGTGCGACCTGGAGACCCACGGGTTCTTCTTCGCCGGCTGGGAGAAGAACCCGTCGGACGTGTCGGAGTGGCGAGGGTCCTATCTGGACCGGATGCGCCGCACGGTCGAGCGGGACAAGAACCACCCGAGCATCGTGCTGTGGTCGCTCGGCAACGAAAGCCATACCGGCGCGAACCTGGCGGCCATGGCGGCGTGGACCCGGGATCGGGACCCGTCCCGGCAGATCCATTACGAGGGTGACCTCGACTGCGCGTATGTCGACGTGTACAGCCGGATGTACGCCTCGCACGAGGAGACGCGCGCCATCGGGCAGCGGGACGAGAAGCCGCTCGACGACGCGGACCAGGACGCCCGGCGCCGGGCGATGCCGTTCGTGCAGTGCGAGTACGCGCACGCCATGGGCAACGGGCCCGGCGGACTGGCCGAGTACGTCGAGCTGTTCGACCGGTACCCGCGGTGCGCCGGCGGTTTCGTGTGGGAGTGGATCGACCACGGGCTGCGGCATCCGGAGTTCGAATATGCTTACGGTGGCGACTACGGCGAGCCGATCCACGACGGCAACTTCGTGATCGATGGCCTGCTGTTCCCCGACCGGACGCCGTCGCCGGCCCTGCTCGACCTGAAGAAGGTGTACGAGCCGCTGCGGATGTCCTTCGGCGACGGAAAACTGACGGTGACGCAGCTGCGTCCGCTGCCGGCGCTGCGTTTCGAGTGGACGGTGGGTTCCGCCTCAGGTGAGCTGGACGTGCCGGCGGGTGGAGTGGTGGCGCTGCCGGCCGTGGCGGGTGACTGGCTGACCGTGCGAGCGGTGCTGGCGGCCGACGAACCGTGGGCGCCGGCGGGACACGAAGTGGCGTGGGCGCAGCACGAGCTGGCGTCTCCGCCGCCTTTGCCGACGGTCACAGCCGACCGTCCACAGCGGACTAGTGCGGGTTTCTCTCTGGGCCCGGCGGAGTTCGACCGAACGGGCCGGCTGCGTTCCCTCGGTGGGCTGCCGGTGGGCCCACCACGGCTGGAACTGTGGCGGGCGCCGACGGACAACGACCGCGGCCCGGGCGCGAAGCTCGACGAGACCTGGCAGGCGATGGGCCTGCACCGCCTGACACAGCGGGTGGACTCGGTGACGGCCGACGCGAGCCTGGTGGTGCGCACGAGGGTGGCGGCCGCGGCCACGGCGCTGGGTGCATTCGTCACGTACACCTGGTCGGCCGCCGGTGATGGCCTGGACCTGGTGGTGGACGTGACCCCGGACGGCGAGTGGACCGATCCCGTGGCGAAGGTGGCCGTGGTGCTGACGCTTCCGGCGGCGCTGGATCGGGTCTCGTGGGTGGGCCGCGGGCCGGCAGAGTCCTATCCGGACACAGGAATGGCGGCCAGGTACGGCGAGTTCACGGCGACCGTGGCGGAATTGCAGACGCCGTACATTCGGCCGCAGGAGAACGGGCGGCGAGCGGATGTCCGGCGGGTGTCTCTCACCGACTCGTCGGGAACTGGTGTGCTGATCAGCGGTGAGGGGTTCGGGTTGACCGCACGCCGCTGGACCGACGCGGCCCTGGCGTCGGCTCGCCATCGCAATGAACTCGTGCCCGGCGATGAGATCGAGCTGACGATCGACGCTGGTCATCAGGGAATCGGCACGGGCTCCTGCGGCCCGGGCGCGTTGCCGGAGTACCAACTGTTCCTGAGGGAGACGAGGCTGCACCTACACCTGGCGCCAGTGTCCGGCTGACCGGGCGCGGCCTCCGGCCCCCCGATTTCCAGCGCACGGCAAGCCACCGACAGCCAGCGTCCACAACAGCCGCGCGGACTCGGGGTTATCAACACCGGGCGTGGTTGTCCACAGGGCCGAGAACGAGGACGGACATGAGAGACGTTGCGGAGTTCGGTGTCGCCGATCCAGGTTCTTGGTCTGACACGGGAGCGATTCACGCCGACCTTGTGGCCGCGAAGTTCCAGGTGTAC
Source organism: uncultured Actinomycetota bacterium (assembly GCA_963826035.1). GTDB lineage: Bacteria > Actinomycetota > Actinomycetes > Mycobacteriales > Pseudonocardiaceae > Actinophytocola. The sequence goes on from CAWGVZ010000018.1 coordinate 444,273, forward strand.
GACCCGTGCGGATTCATGTGTTCGCGACCGGTGCCCGAGGCGGAAAGCGCAGCGTACGGAGCATGCGAATTCAACGTCAATGGCCGCTCGATCAGGTTCCGCGCAGCCAAGACGACCCCGAAGAAGGTTGGCCAGTTCGTCACCCTGTGGAAGAGGTCCGGGCAGGGTCCGATCGAGCCCTTCGACGCTGGCGATCTCGTGGACCTGTTCGTCATCAGTACCCGCGACGATAACCTGTTCGGTCAGTTCGTTTTTCCGCGAGAAGTGCTCCGCGAACGGGGCGTCGTGTCAAGCCGTGGTTCGGGCGGTAAACGGGCAATCCGCGTCTACCCGCCGTGGGTCGCCACTACCAGCCGCCAGGCCAACGACACCCAGAAATGGCAGCTCGACCACTTCCTCCCGTTAGCTGACGACAGACCAATCGACTCCGCCCGCGTCCACGCGCTCTATCGTCGGTAGGTCGGGCGGTCGGGCGGTCGGAACTAGGCTGGATTCCGGGGGGCCGAAGGCGTCAGCTCCCCAAGATCACGGGGATTCCAGACCGCCGTCCGGGCGGCGGACTCGCGCCGCCCAGCGCTCGTGCAGACCCGTCTCCGGCAGGTACTTCGCCGCCAGCTTCTCGTCCAGGTCCACGCCCCAACCCGGGGCGTCCGACGGGTAGAGGTAGCCGTCGACAGCCACCGGCGTGCCCGGGAACACCTCCCGCGTCGCGTCGTTGTAGACGTGGGCCTCCTGGATGCCGAATGCTGACGTGGTCACGTCCAGCGCCAGGTTCGCCGCCACCCCCACCGGCGACACGTCGCCCGGGCCGTGCCATGCCGTGCGCACCCCGGTGAACTCGCACAGTGCCACCAGTTTCCGGCACGCCGACAGCCCGCCCACCGTCGACACGTGTACCCGCAGCAGGTCCACCCCACCGGTCTGCACCAGGCGGGCCGCGTCGGACAGTGACGACAGCTGCTCGCCGCACGCTATCGGCACGGGTGACGCCGCCGTGACCGACGCCAGCTTGTCGTAATGCTCCGGCGCGATCGGGTCCTCCAGGAAGAACAACCGGTGCGGCTCGAGCGACCGAGCCAGCACGATCGCCTGCTTCGGGGTCAGCCTCGAGTGCACGTCGTGCAGCAGCTCCACCTCGTCGCCCAGCGCGGTGCGCGCCTCGGCGAACAGACGCGGTGTCACGGCCAGGTAGCGGTTCACGTCCCAGCCGTCGGGATACGGTGACCGCGGATAACCATCCGGCGTTCCCGGCGCTCCGTACGTGCCCAGCCCCGGGCCGCCGGCCTGCAGCCGCACGTGCCGGTAGCCCTCGGCCACCAGCGACCGCGCATGGTCGATGGTCTCCTCGACCGTCGCGCCCGCCGCGTGCAGATATGTGTCCGCCGCCGCGCGGACCCGCCCGCCGAGCAACTCGTACACCGGCATCCCGGCGCGCTTGCCCGCGATGTCCCACAGTGCCTGGTCCACTCCGGACAGTGCGTTGTTCAGGACAGGACCGTTGCGCCAGTACGACGACAGGTGCACCAGCCGGTTGATGTCCTCGATGTCGGCCGGGTGCCGGCCGATCAGCAGCGGTGCCACGTGCTGGTCGACGGCGGCCACCACGGCGTGGAATCGCTGGGTGAACGTGGCACAGCCGAGGCCGTGGAGCCCCGGCTCGGACGTGTCCACCCGCACGACCACCAGCGGGATGCCCTCCGGTGCGGTCACGATCGCCCGCACCCCGGTGATCCGCAGCCGGTCACGACCCGGCCAGGGCGCCTGCGTCTCGGGCATAACGGTCACCGGCTGCCTCCACACCTGCGAACGGCGGCCCCGGCGAGGAGCCGCCGTCCAGCCTAGGCGATCACGCGGCCGGTGCCGTCCACTTCTGGTTGGCGGCCCCCGTACAGCTCCAGATCTGCAGGCGAGTTCCGTTGGCCGAGGCGTTGTTCGTGGCGTCGAGGCACTTGTTCGCGGCGACGTTCAGGATGTCCCCGCCAGCCGTCACCTGGAAGTTCTGCGCCCCGGATCCCGTGCAGTCCCAGATTTGTAGCGGCGCACCGTTCGCTGTGGACATCCCGGTGACGTCCAGGCACTTGCCGAGCGCCCGGAGCGTGCCGTAGGTGCCGCGAGTCCACTGCTGGGCCGCGGATCCGTTGCAGTCCCACAGTTGCACGGCCGTGCCGTTGGCGCTGTTCGCCCCGGCCACGTCCACGCACTTGCCGTCGAGCGCGGTGATCGGCCCGGCGCCGCCGCCAGCGCCCGGCGTGCCGGCCCACGTGAACGTCGCCGACGTCTGCGCCGGCAGCGCGTAGGTGAACGACTGGTTGCCCCAGTTGACCCGAACGCTCTGGCTCGATCCGGTGGTGTTGTACGCGATCAGCGCCTTCGACCCGTCCGGGTTGCGCCACGCCACGTTCTTCACCGAGCCGTTGTCGTTCGACTCGATGCGCCGCGCGCCCGGCTTCACGAACTTCGTCAGGTGGCCCATCGTGTAGTACTCGGTGGTGAAGTCCACCTGACCGTGCTGGCCGTCGCCATTGTGGACGGTGATGAGTCCGTTGCACGTGCCGCAGCCGCCGTTGTGCGGGTTGTGATTCTGGTCGATGGCCAGGCTCCACTTGGTGACCGTGCGGGCCCAGTTGCGCGTGGTGTTGATGATGTAGTTCATGTCGTCGGTGTGCTGGTTGCCGACCCAGGTGCCGCCGGACATCTCCGTGCCGTACTGCGGAATGCCGGGATACTGGTTCTGCACGGCCGTCTGCTGCGCGACGTTGCCGCCGTAGCCGTGCCACGCCACGCCACCGAAGTTCGGGTGGTTGCGGATGGCCGCGTCGTCCACGGTCGGCGCGCCGAAGGACGCGTACTGGTCCCAGTTCCAGTCGAGCGTCAGCGCCTTTGTGGACAGTCCGGCGCTCTGCAACGCCGGCAGCAGGTTGGTCTTCGTGAAGAACTGCAGACCCGAACCGTTCCACATGGTCGACGGGTAGCTCGCGCAGCACGTGGGCTCGTTGTTCACCGACACGAGGCTGATGGGAATCCCCTGCGCGGCATACGCTTGGACGTACTTCACGAAGTACTGCGCGAGGGCCGGGTAGTACTGCGACTCCACCCAGCCGAGCAGGTAGCTGTCGTTGTCCTTCATCCACGGCGGCGCGGACCACGGCGAGCCCATCACCCTGATCTGCGGGTTGAGCTGGAGTGCCTGCCTGGTCAGCGGAACCACGTCGGCCAGGTCGTGGGCGATGGAGAACCGCGCGAGGTTCGGGTCGGTCTGCCCGGCCGGCAGGTCGTTGTAGGTGTAGCTGAACCGGGCGAGGTCCGAGCCGCCCATCGGGTTGCGGATGAACGACAGCCCGATGCCGGTGTTCGGGTCGAACAGCCGACGCATGGTGTCGTTGCGGGTGGCGGCGGACAGGATGTTGCTGGAGTTCATGAGCCAGGCGGCCGAGTCGGTGAACGACGCGCCGCCGCCCTCGAACGGCTGGTACTGGGCGTTCTCGTTGACGTTGATGGTGACCTGGCCGGATCCGCTGCCCGGCTGGAAGTTCACGGGCGTCTGCTGCTGCAGGCCGCGCGTGACGTTCAGGCCGTCGGCGTCGTTCGTGGTGGTCAGCCAGATGTTGACCTGTTCACCGGCCGCCAGTGCGGGGGCGGTGGGAATGGTCAGGCCGGCCGCCGTGAGCAACACGGCGCTCACACCGATGATGGTGCGTTTCAGGATTCTCGACATGCGTGCGCTCCTCGAATGCAGGGGGAGGAGAGGGAACGGTGACGATGCCGCCGTGCGCGCGGCGGCATCGTCACCGGGTGGGTGGATCCGTTACGGGACGGTCCACTTCTGGTTGGCGGCACCGGTACAGGTCCAGAGTTGGAGTCTGGTGCCGTTCGCCGAACTGTTGCCTGAGACGTCGACGCACTTGTTCGCGGCGACGTTCACGATATCTCGAGCCGCGCTCACGGCGAAGTTCTGCGCGCCGGATCCGTTGCAGTCCCACAGTTGTAGCACCGCACCGTTGGCGGTGGACCCACCGCTGACGTCCAGGCACTTGCCCAGTGCGCGCAGCGAGCCGTTGGCGCCGCGGGTCCACTGCTGGGCCGCGGTGCCGTTGCAGTCCCACAGTTGGACCGCGGTGCCGTTGGCACTGTTGGCGCCGGCCACGTCCATGCACTTACCGCCGAGCCCGGTGATCCCGCCACCGCCGCCGCCACCCGTGTCGTTCGTGACCCGGACGTAGTCGATGACCAGCGTGTTCGGGAACGGGGTGCTGGCGTTGGGGTCACCCGGCCAGTAGCCGCCGACCGCCAGGTTGAGGATCATGAAGAACGGGTGGTCGAAGACCCACCGCCGGCCACCGAGATCCGTGGGTGTCCTGGTCTGGAAGACGTTGCCGTCCACCGACCAGACCAGCCGGTTCGGCGACCAGACGACCTTGAACGTGTGGAACCCGTCGGCGAACGGGCTGCCGATCGAGTATCCGGCGCCGATACCGCCGGAGCCCGAGTAGCCGGGCCCGTGGATGGTGCCGTGCACGGTGTTCGGCTCGAAGCCGACGTTCTCCATGATGTCGATCTCGCCGGCGTCCGGCCAGCCGCCGCCCGTGCCGAGCATCCAGAACGCCGGCCACATGCCCTGCCCGCGGGACATCTTGATGCGGGCCTCGAACGTGCCGTAGGTCTGGGTGAACCTGCCGGCCGTGTTGAGCCTGGCGGAGGTGTACTCACACCGGCCGTACCAGCACTGGTAGTTGTTCGGGTTCTCCCGCCGCGCGGTGATCACCAGGTTGCCCTGGCCGTCGTGGACCGCGTTGTTCGTGGAGTTCGTGTAGTACTGCCGCTCGTGGTTGTTGACGTTGTCGCCGGTCTCCAACTGCCATTTGGAGCCGTCGACCGGGGTGCCGGCCGGGGAGTTGAACTCATCCGCGAACGTGATCGCCGCGACCCCGACATCTGGGGTACCGGCAGCCGGACCGGCCACCGTGAGACCGAGGAGCGCCGACGCCATCGCGGTCAGCAGGGCGATGGATCTGAACTGGGAAAGGAGCCGTGTGGACTTCATTGTCACCACCGACGTCGTATTTTGTTGTCCCTGACAACAAAGAGTGCCATGGTCCAGACCACATGACAAGAGGTTTCCGTAACCGGTTCCGGCCAGCTCACGGGGACCGTTTGATGTCATCGGCGGCCCACGCCGGCCGGAGTGGTGGTCGAATGCCAGGCATGTCGATGCGGGCTCGTATGACGTTGCTGGTGGTCGTCCTCGGCGTCACGGCCGCCACGATCGCGACCGCCCTGATCGCCGGCCGCGACCACGAGGAGGACTACTGCTCCCGCTGGGCCGCCGATCGCAGCCCGTACAACGCGGAAGCGGCGCCGTACGGCGGCGACGGACCACACCCGGTTCTCGTCCTCCTCACGAGAACCACGGCGAAGCGGGGCGATCCGACAAGCGAACTCCCGGCCGGTTGGCGAGCCGACGCCGACGGCGACCTGCAGCTCGTTGCCTGCGAGACGGGCTACAGTCCACGCCCCCGAGAGGTCTGCACCTACATGGGCGCGACGACCTACAACCTCGTCAGAAGACACGAGTTCCGCGTGATCGAGGCCGCGACCGGGCGCGAGGTGGGCAGCTTCACGGTCGACAGCGTGACGCAACCCTGTCAGCCCTATGTGCCGGTCGACGCCGACGGCTCCGAGTCGCCCTCCGGCCCGGTGGACGGAGTCGGCCTACGGCAGGGTTTGCGCCCCTATGTCGAGGACGACCGCACCGTCAGTCGGAGCCGGTGAGCACGTGCCAGGGGTCGGGACCCGTGGTCGCGGCCGCCACGATCCGGCGGCGCAGCGTCCACGTCCCGCCGACCGGAATGGTCACCCGGAACCGGCTCTGGATCCAGTTGCCGTTCCCGTACGCGGTGAACGACGCGTCCTCGTAGACCAGGCCGTACGTCTGGGCGTCGCCGCCGGTCATGCCGATCCACGGGCCGGTCGGGCGGTACTCGGCCGGGCTGCCGTACGGCGTGGTGATCGTGCCGTGGCCGGCGACGCCGCTGCGCTGGCCGGGGCCGTCGTGGTCGATCGCGTCGCCGATCCACACGGTCGCCGCCTCGCCGGGATTCGTGAACACGCTCTCCGCGGCGATCCACGACCGGCCGGGTTCCACCGAGTACTCGGTGGTCACGGCCAGTCCGCCGCCCGTGCCCGTCGTGCGGATCCGGCCGGGTCCCGCCACCTCGACCGACGACGCCCGCACCAGGCCCTGCTGCCAAGCCTCGGTGCCCGTCGGCTCGGCGGTGGCCACGTACGGCAGGTTCAGCCAGTCCAGCTGATCGAGGCGTCCGGCAGCCGCCAGGTCGACCGGCTTGCCCCGCGTGGCCCCGGGTAGCTGCGGGTCGTCGAACATCACGGACACGGCCATCGCCACCAATTCGTTGCCCAGCACCAGATCCTGCTGCGTGGCTTCGGTGTTCGGGCCGGGCACGCGCCGGCCGGTGCCGGCGAAGACGCCCGACTGCGGCGCCAGCACCAGTTCCTGCCGCGGGTTGCCCACCTCCCGGACGGTGAGCGGGCGGCGCAGCGGCTCCAGCCCCACCGCGTGCGCCTCCAGCGTGTACTCACCCGCCGGTGCGAAGCCGGCGAAGTCGCCGGCCGGGTCGGTCCACACGCGCAGCGCGATCGTGCCGTCCGCGCGCCGCAGCAACAGCTCCGCGCTCGATATGGCCGCACCGTCCACTGTGGTCACCCGACCGGTGAGGCCGTCGCCGCTGTCCACCCGCCGCGCGCCCGGGACGCCGTCGCGCACCTCGAACACCGCCAGCGTGCGCACGGTCGCCGCGTCCAGCACCACCCGCAGCGTCGACCGCCAGCGCTGCCGGTCCACCTCGCACATGACGTAGCCGCGGTAGCTTCCGTTGTACAGCTTCACATGCGGGTTCACGGGCAGGCCCTGGCGCACGGCCGCGTCCCAGCCGATCCCCGACGAGATGGAGGTGCCGACGAACTCGCTGGCCACCACGGCGTCACCCGCCAGGATGTCGTTCACCCAGTGGGAATGCCAGTCGCCCGACAGCACCACCGGGTTGCGCGGCCGGTGCCGGACGATCGTGTCGAGGATGCGCTGCCGCGCCGCCGGGTAGCCGTCCCACTGGTCGAGGTTGTACCGCAGTCCTGGCCCCAGGTCGTAGTCGAACGTCGCCAGGATCGTCTGCTGTGCCAGGACGTTCCACCGCGCGGTCGAACGGCGCAGGCCGGCCAGCAGCCAGGTTTCCTGCTCCGGCCCGGTCATCGTGCGGTTCGGGTCGTACACCTCCTCGCACGGCGCGGTGTTCATCCCGTCGCCGCACGCCTGGGCGTCGCGGTACTGCCGGGTGTCCAGCATGGAGAACTCGGCCAGGCGGCCCCAGCGGAACCGGCGGTAGATCGGCCAGTCCGAACCGGACGGTGCGGTCCTGGTCGGCAGATGTTCGTAGTATGCCTGGAAAGCGTCCCAGCGGCGCTCGGCGAACGGGCGCCCGTCGGGGTTCGGCTCGTGGTCGGCCGCCCAGTTGTTCAGGACCTCATGGTCGTCCCAGGTCTGGATGAACGGGAACCGGGCGTGTGCCTCCCGCAGGTCGGGCGAGGACTTGTAGAGCGCGTGCAGCCTGCGGAACTCGGCGAGACTGCCGTTCGACGTCTCGTAGATGTAGTCGCCGAGGTGCACCACGAAGTCGAGATCCTGCGCGGCCATGTCCCGGTAGGCCGGGTACGGCCCGCCCGCCCACGCCTGGCAGGACGCGAACGCGAACCGCAGCCCGCTCGCGTCGCTGCCCGGCGCGGGCAGCGTCCTGGTCCGGCCGACCCGACTGTGCGTGCCGTCGGCCGTGAACCGGTAGTAGTACCAGCGATCCGGCGCCAAGTGGTTGGCCACCACGTGCACCGAGTGCGCGAACTCCGGCCGGGCCACCACGTCGCCGCGGCGCACCACGTGCCGGAACTCCTGGTCGCGCGCGACCTCCCAGCGCACGGTCACGGGCGCGTTCGGCATGCCGCCCCCGGCGCCGGGATCGGGGGCGAGCCGGGTCCACAGCACCACGCTGTCGTGCTCGGGGTCCCCGGAGGCGACCCCCAGGGTGAACGGAGCCGGATCGAGCGCCGCGGCGGTCGCCGGGTCGGTCCAGAACGACGAGACCGTGGCCGCGGTCGCCACCCCGCCGGTGAGTACCAGGAAGTGCCGCCGGTCCAGCAGGTTCATGGACAGAGCGAAACAGCGCAGCGTGACCGTGCGGCGACTCGTTGTTGAACTGGGCGAGAATGCTTACCGGCAGACCAATGCCCTGGCGGCGAACGCCAGGGCACCGGTTGGTGAACGCTTAGAGAGCCGGGGTCAGCCCCACGAGCAGCGTGCGGCCGAGTTCGGCGTTACGCGGCTTGCACAGCACGTCGTAGCGCCGGGCCACCAGCTGGCTGTGCGACACGAAGTCGCGCTTGCCCTTGGTCGCGCCGTATCGGAAGGCCGCGGCGGCCATGGCGAACGCGATACCGGACACCAGGCCGATCACCAGCGGATACAGGCCGGCCCCGGCCGTGAACATGGTCAACAGCAGGCCGACGAACAGGCCGAGCCAGGCACCGGACGCGGCGGCCGCGCCGAGCACCCGGCCCCACGTCAGCCGCGCCGCCACCCGCTCGACGACCATGGGTTCCACGCCGACGATCGTGACGTCCTGCACGGGGAACTCGCTGTCCGCGAGATGGTCGACGGCCCGCTGGGCCTGCTCGTAGGTGTCATATGAGCCGATCGGCCAGCCTTCCGGCAGGGTCGGCAGGTTGGTCGGCTGGGGCGGGCTGAACATTGTCGTCATGTCGGTCACCTCCATCGGTGTCTACTGACCGGTACAACGCGCCGGGCTACCCGTCTGTGCCCCGTTGTCCGAGTTCACAGGCACTTCTCAGCCTGCGCACAGCCCACGACGTACGCCCGGGAGCGTACGTCGATGGTCGCCCCTCGCCCGACGACATGGTGCCCCGAGTGGGTCACGCTTGGTCACAACGAAAGGAGATAAACATGAACACACCCCGTCTGATGACCGCGCTTGGACTCGCCGTGGCCGCTGTTGGAATCGGACTCCTCTGGGCCGCGGGGCTCGTCTTTCCGTTCTACCCGCCGCCCGGGATGCTGATCCTGACGGCCGGCGTGATCTTCGTCCTGCTGGCGCGGATGCGCTGGGCGCCGGTGGTCGGTCCGATCCTGGGGGTGCTCCTGATCATCGGAACCCTGGCGAACGACGGGATCAACGACCTCACGGGCGGCGCGGGCGCCGGTATCGCCATCGGCTCGATCGTGTCGACGGCCGGCATGCTGTTCGCGGCGGTCGCGGGCATCGTGGCGCTGCGCAAGGAACGCGCGCCGTCGGCCGTTCACACCTGACGGTCAGCAGCGGTCAACCGTCAGGCCCGCTCTGATCGCGAACACCACCAGTTGGGCGCGGGAGCGGGCCTGAAGTTTGACCATGGCCCGGCTGACGTGCGTGCGCACGGTGGCCGGGCTCAAGTACAGCTCCTTCGCGATCTCGTCGTTCGACCGGCCGGTGGCCACCCACGCGACCAGCTCCCGCTCCCGCTCGGTCAGCTGGTCGAGCCCCGCCACCGGACCCGCGGCCACCTGCCTGGCGAACATCGACACGACCCGGCGGGTGACCGACGGGGACAGCAGCGCCTCGCCGGCGGCCACCACCCGGACCGCCCGCACCAGCTCCTCGGGCGCGGAGTCCTTGAGGATGAAGCCGTTCGCGCCCGCCTGCAACGCCTCGAACACGTACTGGTCGATCTCGAACGTGGTCACCACGATCACCCGGGTGTCCGACAGCTCCGAGTCGGCCATGAGGCGGCGCAACGTCTCCAGGCCGTCCATGCCGGGCATTCGGATGTCCAGCAGCAACACGTCGGGCCGTTCGCGGCGTACCAGCTCCAGTGCCGCCCGGCCGCTGTCGGCCTCGCCGACCACCGTCAGGTCGTCCTCGCGGTCGATCAGCACCCGCAGGCCCATGCGGACCAGCTCCTGGTCGTCGGCCAGTGCGACGCGGGTCACCGGCTCGTCCCGTCGAGCGGAAGCGTTGCCGCCACTTGGAAGCCGCCGCCATGGCGAGGACCGGACTCGAACGTGCCACCGGCCGCCTCGACCCTCTTGCGCATACCCGCCAACCCCCTGCCCTCGCCGGTGCCGGCCAAGCCGCGACCGCGGTCACGCACTCGTACCAGCAACTCGTTGTCCTGCTTGATGATCTGGACCTCCGCGCTCGACGTCGCGGCGTGGCGCACCACGTTCGTCAGCGACTCCTGCACTATCCGGTAGGCGATCGCACCCGTGTCGCGGTCGACCGCGGCCAGGTCGGCCGTCAGCTCCACGGACAGGCCGCCGGCGCGGACCCGGTCGACCAGGTCGGTGATTCCAGCGTCCTTCTCGGACTGTCCAGGATGGACGGCGTCCAACATGCCACGCAGCTCGGTGAGCGACGTGGCGCTGGTGGTCCGGATGGCCTCCAGGGACCGGCGGGCCTGCTCCGGCTGCTCGTCGAACACCAGCAGCGCCACGCCGGCCTGCATGGAAACCACGGCCAGCCCGTGCCCGACGACGTCGTGCACCTCGCCGGCGATCCGCATGCGTTCCTCCAGCGCCGCCCTGGCGGCCAGGTCGCGGCGGGCCCGGTCGCGTGCGGCGGCCGCCACGTGCACGAGCGCGCCGAGCGACCAGGGCAGCACGATCCAGGAGGTCCAGGCCAGGCCGAACAGGACCGGTGAGTCGGCCTCGTCGAGCGCTCGCGAGATGACCGAGGCGGTCGCCACGACCGCCGAGATTCCGCACGCGGGCAACGAGATCCGGAGTGGACGCTGCCTGGCCAGCTCGAACATCCCGACCACCATGCACAGCTGGACCGGGCCGAACGGGTAGCCGAGGTAGATGTAGGCGGGGACGGTGACCATGGCGATGGCCAGCGCCCAACCCGGTGCCGCCCGCCGCAGGCCGATGGTGCCGAGCCCGGCGACCACGATCAGCACGAACGCACCGACCGGGACCGCACCGTCCTGTTCGGTGGCCGCGGGGATGGTGCCGACCGCAACGGCAGCCGTGAACCCGACGGCGAGTGCCAGATCGGCCGCCGGTGGTCTCCCCATTGGGCCAGCCTACGAAACTCCCGACCGCGCCGCTGACGACGCTGAGGATGCTCTCAGCGGTAACGTGCGGCGCATGCATCCACGCCCCCAGCTGACCCGAGAGAACTGGCAGGACCTGAGCGGCACGTGGGAGTTCGCCCACGACGACGGTGACGTCGGTATTCTCGAACGATGGTGGGAGCGCACGTTCGACCGCGAGATCACCGTGCCGTTCCCGCCCGAGTCGCGCGCGAGTGGGGTGCACGACCCGGCGCCGCACCCGATCGTCTGGTACCGCAAGGAGTTCACCGCACCGGCTGGCGAGCGGGTGATCCTGCACTTCGGCGCCGTCGACTACCGGGCCACCGTCTGGGTGAACGGCCACCAGCTGGCCACCCACACCGGCGGCCATGTTCCGTTCCAAGTGGACATCACCGCGGTGTTGGCCGGAGGCACGCAGGTGGTGGTGGTGCGGGCCGAGGACCGGCTCGACGACCTGACCCAACCGCGCGGCAAGCAGTACTGGAAGCCCGAGCCCGAGGCCATCTGGTACCACCGCACCACGGGCATCTGGCAGCGCGTGTGGCTGGAGGCGGTGCCGGCCACGCATGTCGCGGCGCTGGCGTGGACGCCGGCGCGGGCGGACGCGTCGGTCGGGATCCGGGTCGAGGTGGCGGGGCCGACCGACGATCTGGAGGTGCGGCTGCGGCTGCGGGTGGGCGAGCGGGAACTGGCGGACGACCGGTACCGCTACGACGGCCGGCCCCTGGTGCGGCAGGTCGCGCTGCCGACCGCGCGCAACGGCGTGGACCACAGTCTGCAGTGGAGCCCCGACAACCCGGTGCTGATCGACGCGACGTTGGACCTGGTCCGCGGCGGCACCGTGGTGGACACGGTCTCCAGTTACTTCGGTCTGCGGGACGTGGGTGTTCAGGACGGGCGGTTCGTGCTGAACGGCGATCGGGTGTTCGTGCGGATGGTGCTGGCGCAGGGCTACTGGCCGGAGTCACATCTGGCGGCGCCGAGCGACGAGGCGCTGCGGCGCGAGGTCGAGCTGGTGAAGGAGCTGGGTTTCAACGGGGTGCGGATTCACCAGAAGGTCGAGGATCCGCGGTTCCTGTACTGGTGTGACCGGCTCGGGTTGCTCGTGTGGGGCGAGATGGCCAGCGCGTACGAGTACTCGGCCGACGGGGTGGCGAGGTTCACGGCCGAGTGGCTGGCGGTCGTGCGGCGCGACTACAGCCACCCGTCGGTGGTCACGTGGGTGGCGGCCAACGAGAGCTGGGGCGTGCCGGCGCTGGACGGCGATCCGCGGCAGCGCCACTTCCTGGAGAGCCTGTACCACCTGACCCACGCGGTGGACGCCACGCGTCCGGTGATCTCGAACGACGGCTGGGAACACGCGACGAGCGACATCTGGACGGTGCACGACTACAGCCCGGACGCGTCGGGCCTCGCCGAGCGGTACGGCACACCCGAGGCGGTCGCGCGCACGCTGGGCCCGGACTGGCCAGGCCCGCGCCGGATCCACCTGGCCGACCCGGTGCGGGCGGGTCAGCCGCTGATGATCAGCGAGTTCGGTGGCCTGAGCTACGTCCCGTCGGCCGGTGAACGCTGGTTCGGCTACCGGACGGTCCCCGACGGCGACGCACTGGTCTCACTCTACGGCGAGCTGGTGGCGGCCATGCTGGCGAGCGAGGAGGTGGCCGGCTACTGCTACACCCAGCTGACGGACACGGAGCAGGAGGTGAACGGCCTGCTCACCGAGGCCCGTGAGCACAAGGTCGACCCGGCCCGCATCCGCGAGATCAACTCCGGACCCGCGGCGAGCGTGCCACCCGAGCGCCTGCACCTGCTGGTGAAGGAGGCCCACCGCCAGGCCCGCGGGGAGTAATGCGGGGAAAGCGTCGTTCCCTGCATTAGTCAGCGCCGGCGGCGGGGGGTCAGGCGGACCCCGGGTAGGGCGGGGGCTGGGATCCGTTGGTCGCCGTGGCCTACCACCGTGCCGAATCTCGACGTGTCGGCCGCCTCCCATGCCTCCCGGGCGTCGATGATCTCCTCGTGGCCGCGGCCGACGAAGTTCCACCACATCACCAGGTCGTCGGGGAACGGCTCGCCGCCGAGCAGCATCGCCCGCGCCTGCCCGGAAACGGACAGCTCGGACCGTGCGGTGCCCAGGTAGAGCAGCGAGCCGGCCGGTACCGGAGTGCCCGCCACGTCCAGGTCACCATCGACGGCCAGCACCGCGTGCTCGAAGTCGGGGCGCAGCGGCACGGTCGCCGCACCGCTGACGGCCAGCTCCGCACCCAGCAGCGGGGTGTACGCCGACGCCGGTGACACGACCCCGCCGAGCGCGCCGATCAGCACGGTCGCCTCGAGCGCGTCGGCCGTGTACCTGGGCAGGTCGACGTGCTGTTCGAACGCCGGCGCCGTCGCCGCGTGCGACGACGGCAGCGCCACCCACAGCTGCAGGCCGTGCAGCAGGTCGTCCGTGTCGAACTCCGAGTGGACCACCCCGCGGCCGGCGGTCATCAGGTTCAGCTGGCCCGCCCGCACGATGACGTCGCTGCCCACGCTGTCCCGGTGGCGGATCTCCCCGGCGAGCAGCCAGGTGACCGTCTGCAGGCCGATGTGCGGATGCGGCAGCACCCGCATCGGCTCGCCGCTCGGGCCGAAATGGTCGAGGAAGCACCACGCACCGACGGTCGGCAGCGCCCGCTGCGGCATCAGCCGGTCCACCTGGATGCCGCGCAGCCCACCGAGCGGCACGGCCCGGGGCGTGTACAGCTGGGCCACCGCGCGGTCGTCGGCAGCCGGGTGACACAGCGTCACGTCGGGCGTGGTGTCCAGGTTGCTCATTTCGGCTGGGCCTGCACGTGCCCCTCGTAGCGGTCCACGTTCTTCTTCAGATACGCGGCGATGAACTCACACTGCGGCACGATCACCTTGCCGTTCGCCACGACGTCGTCCAGCGCCTCGGCCGCCAGCACCTTGCCGAGCCCCTGCCCGCCGAACGCACTGTCGATCTCCGTGTGGGTGAACACCACCCGGTCACCCGACCGGTAGTACTGGGTGAACCCGGCGAGCTTGCCGTCCGAGTACACCTCGTAGCGCAGCTTCTCCTCGTTGTGGACCACCTTGCGGTCCGGGGTTTCCTCGCCCAACGCGCACCTCTTTTCGTTCGCCCGTTTGATCGTCCCAGAATCTCCCCCATACTGCTCGTATGACCGGGGCTGGCTGTCTGTGGCGGATCCTGGGGCTGTTCCTCGCCCTGGTCCTGTTCGGCGTGACCCTCAAGGGAACGGCGGCCGCCGACACCGGCGGCTTCGTCTACCTGAAGGCCACCGAGGGCACCGGCTACGTCGACCCGGACTTCGTGGCGGAGCGTGACGCGGCGCTGGCCGCCGGGCTGCTGGTGGGCGCGTACCACTTCGCGCTGCCGAACCGGTCCAGTGGCGCCGCGCAGGCCGCCCACCTCGTGGCGAACGGCGGCGACTGGACGGCCGACGGCCGGACGCTGCCCGCCACCGTCGATCTCGAGCACAACCCCTACGGCGCACCCTGTTACGGGCTCACGCCGGCCGCGATGGTCGCCTGGATCCGCGACTTCAGCGACGCCTACACGGCCGCCGCCGGCCGCGCGCCGGTGATCTACACGCCGACCGGCTGGTGGAACCAGTGCACGGGCGGCAACGCCGGGTTCGGCGCGAACCCGTTGTGGGCCACGGGAACCGGGGCGCTGCCGCCGGGCTGGACCACCCACACGTTCCGCCAGACGCCGGCCGGCGACGTCTTCAACGGCACCCGCGAGGAGCTACTGGCCTTCGCCGCCAGCCCCTAATGCCTGGAAGGCGTCGTTGCTGACGCTCAACGTCAGGAAGGCGTCGTTCCAGGCATGCCCACGCCGGCTAGCCGGGCGGCCAACTCCCGCTGATCGGCCAGGAACCAGATGTCCCGGCCCTTGTTGATCTCGTACACGAACGCCCGGAACGACTCGCTGGCCGCGATCCGCTCGCTCTGGTCACCGAGGACGACCAGCCGCACCCGGTAGCCGGCGAACTTCAGCACCACCTGACCGGCGATCCCCGAACCGAGCCGGTAGAACTCGTCGGCCACCCGGTCGGCGGGCACGGTCACCACGTCGGCCGCCGCGCCCATGGCCTCGCCGATCAGATCGAGCGCGTCGGCCTCGCTCGCCAGGGTCACCCCTTCCGGAGTGTGGGTGAGGACTCGGGTGCCGGCCAGTTCGGAGATCGTGTTCACCCGCCCAGTCTGCCGTGCCCCGTCCAGGTGGGTTGGTGCGGTTATCCGTGGATCCGGT
Organism: uncultured Actinomycetota bacterium; assembly: GCA_963826035.1. Lineage (GTDB taxonomy): Bacteria > Actinomycetota > Actinomycetes > Mycobacteriales > Pseudonocardiaceae > Actinophytocola. The sequence goes on from CAWGVZ010000018.1 coordinate 459,703, forward strand.
TGTTCGCTGGCAAGGCGGCGGAAGGTCCTCGTACCGGGTTGTACTTGGGCCTTCCGCCAACGCAGCCAGCGGACAACCGGGCCGCGGAGAACCGTGCTGAACCCGCCTGGACGGGGCACTGGCAACCTTCAGGTGTGACGCACGTCTCTAGTGAGACAGATCCTTCTCGGAAGGGGAGGTCAGAAATGTTACGTCGGATTGCTCTCGTGGCCGCGTTTGCAGCGGCCCTCTTACCGGCGGTGCCGACAGCGTCGGCGGCGCCCGCGTACTGCGGAATCACTTGGGGCTCAATGGAAAAGTCGGCCAACCCGGTGGCCGACGGAGATCTGGTCGGGCTGCGGGCGGGGCGGCACGCCTGCTACGACCGGTTGGTGTTCGACATTCGCGGGGTGGCCAGTGGTTACTGGGTGTCCTATGTGCACACCATGACAGAAGACCCCACGGGCAACGTGGTTCCGTTGCGTGGCGGGGCAAAGCTGTCGATCACCGTCCAGGCACCGTCCTATGACGACGCCGGCCGGGCCACGTACTCGCCGGCGAACCGGCGGGAACTCGTGCCTGTCACGGGATACAGCACGTTCCGGCAGGTGGCGTGGGCCGGCTCGTTCGAGGGATCCACGACCGTCGGGTTGGGCGTGCGGGCCCGGCTACCGTTCCGGGTGTTCACCTTGTCGAATCGGTTCGTGGTGGATGTGGCGCACAAGTGGTGACCGGATCATCGGCCATCGCGTAGCTGGATGACCCGCACGTCGAGATTGCGGAAATGCTCGGCCATCGCTTTCTCGGCGCGCGGGATGTCCCGTTTGCGCAGCGCGGTGACGATCGCCCGGTGCCGCCGCGCCGTCTGCTGCGGGTTCGGGTCGGTGACCCCCAACCGGTCGTTCACCCGGTGGAACACGTCCCAGAACGCCCGCAGCAGCTGGGTCACCAGCGCGTTGTCCAGCGCGCGGTACAGCAGGTGGTGGAACTCGCGGTCCTCGTCGGCGAACGTCTCGTCCGCCTTGGCTCGCTCGGTCATCCGGCGGGTCACGTCATCGAGGGCCGCCAGGTCCTCGTCGGGGATGACGGTGGCCACCCGGCGGATGAGCGCGCTCTCCAGGGCCTCCCGCACCTCGAGGATCTCCTCCAGCGAGCGCAGGTCGCTGCCCAGCCCGTGCAGCACCCGGAACGTGAGGCCGTCGGCCAGCGGGTCGAGCGACAGCTGGCCGACGTAGGTGCCGTGGCCGTGCCGGATCTCCACGATGTCCAGCGCCTGCAACGCCTTGAGCGCCTCGCGGACCGAGTTGCGGCTCACCCCGAGCGCCTCGACCAGCTCGGTCTCCGTGGGCAGCGGGTCGCCCGAGCGCAGGCCGCGTTCGAGGATGAGACCCGTGATCTCGTCGCGGATCGTCCGGCCCATCCGGGTGGCCAGGCGTGCCGGCAGGTGTGGTTCCGTCACAGACGACCTCCCTCGTTGCTGGCCAGACACTAGAGCACGCGGGCTCCTGTGCGGTGACTATGCAGACATCCTACGTCCAATGTCCAACGTAGGTTGCGACCCGTCGAGACCGAGTGGTTGACTGCGCCAATGACTTCGTTGGTGCGGGCCAGGGTCGGACGGTTCGCGTTCGGCGCCGACTACAACCCCGAGCAGTGGCCAGAGTCCGTGTGGGACGAGGACATGGCGCTCATGAAGCGCGCCGGGGTGAGCATGGTGTCGGCCGGCATCTTCAGTTGGGCGGCCGTGGAGCCGCGCCCCGGCGAGTACGGCTTCGACTGGTTCGACCGGGTGATGGACCGGTTGGCCGCCAACGGGATCAACGCCTGCCTGGCGACCATGACCGCCTCCCCGCCGCCGTGGCTGGCCGCCGGCCACCCGGAGTCGTTGCCCGTGCGGGCCGACGGCGCCGTGCTCTGGCCGGGCTCGCGCCAGCACTACTGTCCGTCCAGTCCGGACTACCTGGCGCGGGCCGGCGCGCTGGTCGAACGGTTGGCGCAGCGCTACGCCGCCCACCCGGCGCTCGCCATGTGGCACGTCGGCAACGAGTACGGCTGCCACGTGCCCGAGTGCTACTGCGACACCTCGGCCGCGGCGTTCCGGGTCTGGCTGGCCGAGCGGTACGGCACGGTCGACGCGCTCAACGACGCCTGGTCGACCACGTTCTGGTCCCAGCGCTACAGCGACTTCGCCGAAGTCCTGCCGCCGCGTGTGGCCCCGACCTTCCCCAACCCGGCGCAGCGCCTGGACTTCAAGCGGTTCTCCTCCGACGCGCTGCTCGGCTGCTACCTCATGGAGAAGGAGATCCTGCGCCGCGTCACCCCGGACGTCCCGGTCACCACCAACTTCGTGGGCGCCTGGCACCGGGTGGACGTCGCGTCGTGGGCGCCGCACCTGGACGTGATGTCGTATGACTCCTACCCCGACCCGAACGAGCCGGACACCGTGCTGGCCGCGGCGTTCTCCTACGACCACATGCGCTCGCTGCGCCACGGCGAGCCGTGGCTGCTGCTCGAGCAGGCGCCGAGCGCGGTGAACTGGCGGGAGCGCAACGCCCCCAAGTCGCCGGGGCAGATGCGGCTGTGGAGCTATCAGGCGGTGGCCAGGGGCGCCGACGCGGTCATGTACTTCCAGTGGCGGCAGTCCCGCGGCGGCGCCGAGCGGTTCCACTCGGCCATGGTCCCGCACGGCGGGTCCGAGACCCGGGCGTTCCGCGAGGTGGCCGAGCTGGGATCCGAGCTCAGCCTGCTCGACGGCGTCCTCGGGTCCACGGTGGAGGCCCAGGTCGCGCTGGTCACCGACTGGTCGAGCGGCTGGGCCATGGAGGGCAACTCGCTGCCCACGGCCGACCTGCGGCTCGAGGAGACGAACCTCGCGCACTACCGGCCGCTGTGGGCGGCGAACATCGCCACCGACGTGGTGCCGGCGACCGCCGACCTGTCCGGGTACCGGCTGGTGGTGGTGCCGAACCTGTACGCGGTCGACGAGGCGACGGCCGCCGCGCTGGTGGCGTACGTGCGTGGCGGCGGGCACCTGGTCATGTCGTTCTTCTCCGGCATCGTGGACGGCAACGACCGGGTCCACCTCGGTGGCTACCCGGCGCCGTTCCGGGAGCTGCTCGGCCTGCACGTCGAGGAGTTCTGGCCGCTGCCGGCCGGCGGTTCGGTGGAGCTGAGCCCGGCGGGCACGGGCACCTACTGGTCGGAGTGGATCACGCTGGAAGGTGCGGCGGCGCTGATGACCTTCGGGGCCGGCGAGCTGGCCGGGCGGCCGGCCATCACCCGCCACACCTTCGGCGACGGCGTCGTCCACTACCTCGGCACGCGGCCTGATCAGACCACAATGGACACTGTGCTCGGCGGCGCGGTGGCGGCGGCCGGCGTGACCCCGGTCCTGCCGGGGTTGCCGTCCGGGGTGGAGGCGTCGATCCGGTCCGGTGCGGGTGGCCGGTGGCTGTTCCTGTTGAACCACAACGACTCGGCCGTCACGGTGCTGGTGCCATCGGGGGCGACGGATGTGCTGACCGGCCAGGGTCTGGCCGAGCGGGTGGCCATCGAGCGGCGTGGTGTGGTGATCGCTCAGTTGGCGTAGGAGTGCAGGCCGGCGACCACGAGGTTGACGAAGAACAGGTTGAACAGCACGACGGCCAGTCCGACCACGTTGATCCAGGCGGCGCGGCGGCCGCGCCAGCCGCGCCAGCCGGCGGTGGCCCTGGCGTGCAGGTAGGCGGCGTAGCAGACCCACGTGACGAACGCGGCCGTCTCCTTCGGATCCCAGCCCCGGTACCGGCCCCACGCCGACTCCGCCCAGATGGCGCCCGTGATGCCGGCGAACGTGATGGTGATGAAGCCGAACACGGCGCTGCGGTAGGCGAGCCGGTCGAGGAACTCGGGCGCCGGCAACCGGTCAGTCCCGCGTGTCTTTCCGGGGCGGGCCGACCGGTGCTCGGCCAGCACGTGCAGCGCGCTGGTCACGCCGGACACCAGGAACACCCCGCTCGCCATGACGGCGGCGCTCACGTGGATGGCGATCCAGTACGACTGCAGCGCCGGCTGCAGCGCGGCCGCCTCGTTGTAGAGCAGGTTGCCCGCCAGGAACAGCAGCAGCGCCACCGGAAGCAGCACGAACACCGCGACCTTGCGCACCTGGTGGGTGCGCAGCACGGACAACCAGGCGACCACGGCCACCAGCCCGACGGCCGACAGGTACTCGTACATGTTGCCAAGCGGCATCCGGCTCGTCGCGACTCCTCGTAGCACCACCGAACCGAGGTGCAGCGCCGCGCCGAGCACGGTCACCGACACGCCGAGCCGGCCGAACCGGTCGGCCGCGGGACGGGTCGGCGCCGGCCCGCGGGCCATCGCCGGTTGCCGCGCCACCAGGTACTCCAGCGCGGACAACAACGCGGCCAGCATGTAGACGCCCACCGCGCTGGTGAACAGCCAGTCGCTGAGCTCCGCCGGGGCCGGCATCACGTCTCCCTGGTGGTGCGCAGCCACCACAGGCCGAGCAGCGGCAGCACGGCCGGTACATAGCCGTAGCCCTGGCCGTAGTCCGACCAGACGGTGGCGGCCGGGAACGCCCGTGGGTCAACGAGGCTGAGCGTGCCGACGGCGAGCACCCCCACCAGCTCGACCAGGATGGACACGGTGGCGACCCGGCGGGACGTGCGGTTCCCGCGGGCCAGGCACACGGTCGCCACCACGTACACGACCGCGGCGAACGCGGACAGCAGGTAGGCCAGCGGCGCTTCGGTGAACCTCGTACCCAGTTGCACGGCCGACCGCGCGGTGGCGGCCAGCGCGAACACGGCGTACACGGCGATCAGCAAGCGGCCGGGGCCGGAGCGGGTACGGGTGGCGAGCTCAGACATGCGCTTCCCAGACCTGTCGCAGCCGGACGATCAACACGGGGACCGTCAGGCAGCCGATCACCAGCACGCCGGGCCCCCAGCGGGTGCGCTCGGCCAGCGACCAGAACGCGGCGAGCGGCAGGATCAGCAGCGGTGCCAACAGGTAGCCGACGAACGAGAACCCGTCGACCTCGCGGTCGGCGGCCGTCAGGTTGATGATCCCGCCGACCGCCTGGACGAGCAGGCCCAGCTCGAGCAGCGCCACGAGCCCGAGCAGGCCGAGGCCGTACCACTTCCCGATCAGCACGGGGCGCCCGACGATCATCAGCACCACCGCCCAGGCGGCGGCACCCAGGGCGACGAAGGTGAGCGTCGTCGCAAGAACCTCGATCACGGTGCCCCCTTTGCTACTACAGATCGTAGTAGATCGTACGGGTCAGATCATCAGGAAGCTCAGCGGGGTGGAGACCAGCACCGCGCCGGCCGTCAACACCAGGTACCGAACCCCACGGGAGAGCGGCTCGCTGCTGGTCAGCCGCTGCAGCCGGGCGGCGACCGCGCGATCGGCCATGGCCATGGCACCCGCTGGGGGACCGGCGTCACCGAACCTGCGCAGGGCGGTGGCCAACTCGCCGGCCCGCCCGGCACGGCAGGCGCCCTCGTCGGCCCGCATCTCCACGAGCAACGCCACGGCCTCGGCCGCCACGCCGACGAGCGGCAGCCGGCGCAGCGCCGTGAACGGCAGCAGCACCAGGTCGCGCCGCTCCCGCGCGTGGGTGTGTTCGTGCGCCAGGACGGCGGCCAGCTCGTCGGGGGACAGTGTGGCCAGCGCACCCGAGCTGAGGACCACCGTGGATCGCCGGACGGGCAGGCAATACGCCACGGTCACCGGGTGGTCGAGGATGAGCGCGCCGGGCGCCGCCGGGTCCTCGTGGGCCACCATGCTGAGCACGTCCCGGTGCCGGCGCCGGGTGCGCAACACGGCGAGCCACGATCCGGCGATCATCGCGAGAAGCGCCACGGTGAGCACGGCCGCCGCGATCAGCGCGGCTATTCGGTCCGGGCCAAGGGAAGCCGGGGCGCCGGCCAGCAGGCGGCCCATGGCGGTCGGCACGTCCCGGTCGTAGGGCGTGAGGCCGTGGGTGAGCGCCGCGCCGACCCGCGCACAGCAGGAACGTCAGCCCGAGTAGTTGCCACAGCAGGATTCCCGTGCGCGGCGAGCGCCACACCCAGCGGGCCGCGGCCAGCGGGTGCACGGCGAGCGCGCACAGGACCATGGTCACCACCAGGTGCAGCGTGGCGTTCATGTCGCTGTGTTCATATCTCAGCGTCCCGGGACTCGGCCAGGGCCTGGGTGAGGATCTCGGCGTCCGGAGTGGACACCGACTGGGCGAACCGGGTGAGCGCCGCGTCGCGGTCGCCGGTCAGCGCCAGCGCGTCGAGCATGAGCTGGGCGACGTAGCCCTCGCGGCTGCTGGTCGGCTCGTACCGCCAGGCCCGCCCGTCCCGGTGCCGGCGGACGAACCCCTTCTTCGCCAGCCGGTCGAGCACGGTCATGACGGTCGTGTAGGCGAGGTCGCGCCCGGCGAGCGCGGCGGCGACGTCGCGCACGACCACGGGCTCGGCGCGGTCCCAGAGGACCTCCATGACCGCGCGCTCCAGCTCACCCACCCGAGGAATCCTAGAGGTCGGTCAGCTCAGCCGGGTTAGCGCGGCCGCTCGTTCCTCGGCCATCCGTTGGGCCGCCGCCTTCGTCTCCGGGTGCTCGACCGACTCGGCCGCCGACTTCGCCACCACGGCCGACTCCTCCAGGTGCGCCCGTACGAGCCTGGCGAACTCAGCGTCGAACGCGGCCGCGGTGAGCGTGGCCAGCTCCGCATCCGTTGGCATGCCGGGCATGTCGTGGCCCACGTGGTTGTTCACGTACGGCACGCCGGCCGTCTCGAGCAGCGTGTGCAGCTCGTGCAGCTCCGTGCGCCGGACGGCCGCCAGCTCGCCGGCCAGCGCACGCAGCGCCGGGTCGACCGCGCGTTCGGCGCCCTGGTCGAGCAGCTTCAGCGCCTGGTCGTCGGTGGCGATCGCCAGCTCGACGAACGCCCGTGCGGTGTCGTCGAAAGCGGTGGTGGCTACCGGGCTCGGCGCCGCGGGGTCCTGCCGGCCGCACGCCACCAGGGCGAGGGCCAGCAGGACCACGGCGAGCGTCCTCACAAGGGATTGCCGTCGTGACCGCATTTGACGACCGGGTTGATGCAGTTGCGTACCCGCCGCTCCATCTCGGCGGCCGGCCACACGTTGAAGAAGTCGGCATGCATGGTGCGTCCGTCACCGGAGGCGAGCCGCAGACCGGCGGTCGACCCGGAAACGGGATAGCGCAACACCATGCGCAGCTTCGGCACCGACACCCGGTGTGCCGACGGGCAGTTGCCCGCGACCGGGTAGGCCATGTGGCTCTTGTGATCCGACGAGTCGAGACTCGTGCCGTTCCAGCACTGCGGGAAGTCCAGATAGGTCTCCAGCATGGTGCCCGACGGGCAGGTCACGAAGTTCTTCGACGGGGGCACGTGGCCGGCGTGCAGGCAGGACCACCTGGCGATGCTGTCCGCGTCCCCGGTCGCCTTCGCGTTGCCCGCCACGATCTTGAGCCCGACCGGCGTCGGTTGGATGGCTCCCGGGTTGTTCACGCCTTCACCCAGGTAGTAGAAGGTGATGCCGGTCGGCGGGATCGGCGTGTTGTCGCGGTACAGGGTGGGCGCCCAGTACGACGAGATGTCCGACGCCGGGTTGCAGTTGCCGGTCGCGCCGGCCAGCTGCTGGTAGTTGGAATGCGCGTTCGTCGCATGGTTTCCGAAGAAGTCGTGCGAGTGTGACGCGCCGGGCAGCCCGGGCAGCACGATCGGGTCGTCCGGCAGCCGGTGGCTCAGCTGACAGTCGGCCGGGAACTCGGCCACGCGGATCACCGCGTCGGCCTCCTTCGGCGTTCCGGTCAGCCCACCACCCACCAGGGCGCTGGCGACGAGCGCGCACACGAGGCCGACCTCGGCCAGTACGCGCCATCTCATTCGTTGCTTCGCCATTGAAGACCTACTCCCTCGACGATTCCTGCGGGGGACCGAGAGAGCGCTCTCACGATCGAGCATGGCGTGGGTCACACACCCGGTCAATGCTTTTGTTCTGCGCAGGAACAAATAGGGGCTGTTCGGCCGCAAGTGCTACGCCGAATGGTCCTGACCCTTGACAGTTGCGCGCCCGACTCGCCACTCTCTGTCCGGAGAGAGCGCTCTCACGCCTTGCCTCTCGTTCCCCTTTGACCTTGTCGCGCCGACGGCTGCAGTCCCGTCGCGTGCAAAGGAGCACGCATGTACCCGTTCCGGAGATCCCGCGGAAAGCTGGTGTGGGTGTTGACCGCCGCGCTCGCGGTCACCCTGTTCCTGGCCATCACTCCGGCGCGCCCGGCCGAGGCCGCCGGTGCGCTGCTGTCCCAGAACCGCCCGGTCACCGCGTCCTCGACCGAGTCGGCCGCCTTCCCGGCGACCGCCGCGGTCGACGGCGACACCGGCACGCGCTGGTCGAGCGCGTTCGCCGATCCACAGTGGATCCAGGTCGACCTGGGCGCCACGGTCACGGTCGACGAGGTCCGGCTGAACTGGGAAGCCGCCCACGGCACGGCGTTCACCGTGCAGATCTCGGCGAACGCCCAGAACTGGTCCACTGTGTACTCGACCAGCGCCGGAACCGGTGGTGTGCAAGTGCTTCCGGTCACCGGCACCGGCCGCTACGTCCGGCTGAACCTCACCACCCGGGCCACGTCGTACGGCTACTCGCTCTGGGAGTTCCAGGTCTTCGGCACCGGCGGGTCGACGGCTGATGGTCTGCTGTCGTACGGGAAGCCGGCGACCGCCTCGACGTTCCAGGACGACGGCGCGTGCTCGGGCTGCGTGCCCGCCAGGGCCACCGACCTCGACCCGGCCACCCGCTGGGCCACCAGCGCCACCAACGGCTGGGTCGATCCTGGCTGGATCACCGTCGACCTCGGGGCCACGGCGACCGTCAGCAAGGTCGTGCTGCAGTGGGACCCGGCCTACGCCACGGCGTACGAGATCCAGGTATCGGCCAACAACTCCACGTGGCAGACCATCTACTCGACCACGCAGGGCCGCGGCTTCAAGGAGACGCTCACCGTGTCCGGCACCGGCCGCTACGTCCGGATGTACGGCACCGCGCGGTCCAACGGGTACGGCTACTCGCTGTGGGAGTTCCAGGTCTACGGCACGGGTGGCAACCCGACCCCGCCGCCCGCGCCGCCCGCGCCGGACTTCACGAGGCTCGCGTGGAGCGACGAGTTCAACGGCACCAACGGGTCCACTCCGGACCCTGCCAAGTGGACACCCGAGGTCGGCCCCGGCGTGAACAACGAACTGCAGTACTACGCGAACAACGACAACGCCCGGCTGGACGGCGGCGGCAACCTGGTGATCCAGGCCCGGCGGGAGGTCACGCCCGGCTCGGCCTGTCCGCCGGACCCGAACAGCGGCGGGTCGACCACGTGTCAGTACACGTCGGGGCGGCTCAACACGGCCGGCAAGTTCGAGTTCGCCTACGGCCGGGTCGAGGCGCGCATCCGGGTGTCCAGCACGCAGGGCCTGTGGCCGGCGTTCTGGATGCTGGGCGCGAACTTCTTCCAGGGCAGGCCGTGGCCGGCGAGCGGCGAGATCGACATCCTGGAGCACATCGGTCGCGAGCCGAACCTCGTGTACTCGACGCTGCACGCGCCCGCGTACTTCGGTGCGGGCGGCTTCGGTGCCCCGCTCGACCTCGGTACGGCCGTGAACGGGGCGTTCCACGTGTTCGCCGTCGAGTGGGACGCGACGCGGATGCGGTTCTTCGTCGACGGCACCAACTTCTTCACGGTCGACCGGGAGGTCCTCGAGCAGACCAGGGGCCCGTGGGTGTACGACCACCCGTTCTTCCTGATCATCAACAACGCGGTGGGCGGTGACTGGCCGGGTCCGCCCGGCGCGGGCACGCAGCTGCCGCAGAACATGCTGATCGACTACATCCGGGTGTACCGGTAGTGCGGCATGCTGGTCGGCATGAGCGAGATCAACACGGTCGAGTCGGCGGACGGGACCCACATCGGTTACGAGCGGCTCGGTGCCGGACCGCCGATGGTGCTCGTGCACGGCACCACGGCCGACCACACCCGCTGGGCGCCGGTGCTGCCGGCGCTCGCCGAGCGGTTCACCCTGCACGTGGTCGACCGCCGCGGCCGGGGGATGAGCGCGGCCGAGGCGGGCGGTGAGTACGACGTCCGGTCGGAGGGCGCGGATGTCGCGGCCGTCGTGGCGGCGGCCAACTCGGCGGCCGGCCGGGACGTGTACCTGGTCGGCCATTCCTACGGCGCGCTGTGCTCGCTCGAGGCCGCGCTGGTCAGCGACGCGATCGGCCGGCTGCTGCTCTACGAGCCGCCCGCGGCGACCGAAGGGCACCATCCCCTCCCGCCCGAGGTGATCGACAGCTTCCGGGCGGACCTCGCGCGCGGGGACCGCGACGCCGTGCTGGCGACCTTCTACCGGGACGTCCTGCACGAGAGCGACGCGACCATCGCGGCGATGCGGCCGACCCCCATGTGGGCAGCGCGGCTCGCGACCGCACACACGCTGGTGCGGGAGTCGGAGACGGTGGAGACGTTCGACATCTCCGCGCGGCTGTCCGCGATCGGCGTGCCCGTGCGGCTGCTGCTCGGTACCGAGAGTCCCCCGTACTTCCGGCCGGCGGCGGAGGCCGTCGCCGCGCTGCTGCCGCGGGTGGACATCGTGCCGGTACCGGGACAGGCGCACCGGGCCATCGACCTCGACCCGGACCTGTTCGTGCGGCTGGTACTCGACTTCGCGGGCTGAGTGGTTGGCTTCCGACCGGATCCGGCGTTAGATGGGTATCTCCTGACCTTTGGCGCGGGAGGACGACGTGGACATCACCCGGCGGACCATGCTCCAGGGACTGGGCCTCGCGGGCGGGGCGGCGCTCGCGCTGCCCGGGCTCGCCACGGCCGACCCGCTGGATCTGGCGTTCCGGATCCGGCACAAGTACCGGCCGTTCGACCTGATCGCGCCGCGGTTCGTGCAGTACGACACGGCGATCGCCCCGGCCGCCGCCCGCGACACCCTGGTCGACACGGGGGTGCGGCCGCGCGCGCCGTACGGGACGGTCGAGGTGGAGGTCCGGTCGCTGGCCGGCACGGTGGTCGCCGGCATCGGCCCGGTGTTGGGCACGTACTCGGCCACCGGCCAGGTGACCATCGAGGTGAACGGCACGGTGGTCGCGTCCGGGACGGCGGCGCTGTCCGGCGCGTTCCGGTTCGCCGTGGTGGTGAACGAGAACGCGGTGACCGTGCTGGCCGACCCCACCGGCACGGGAACCGGCTGGCAGCCGCTGCTCACCGAGCGGGACGGCGTGCGCGCGCTGATCGACCTGCGCGACCCGCAGGTGCTCGGGACGCTCAACTACGTCTACGGCGGCCGGGACTCCGTGCTGATCGGCCGGGTCCGCGCCGGGTACTTCGGCCAGGCCGGCGTGCGAGATCCACACGTGGTGCAGCACGCCGACGGGCGGCCCTACATCCGCGACGGGAAGCTGTACCTGACTCTCACGAACGCCGGGCTCGGGTTCTTCCAGCAGGCGCACTGGGCGGTGTGGACGCTCGACCTGGCCGACCCCACGAGACTGGAGCAGGTGGCCACGCTGTTCTTCGCCCGCGACGGCGTGGTGCTGGGCGACCATGCCGGCCAGATCGTGGTTGACGGCAATCGGTTCGTCCTGGCCATGAGTTCCTGGGGCGACTTCGCGTTCGCCGGCGTCCACATCAGACACGTGTCGACCACGGCGAACGTGCTGTCCGGGGTGCACGTGCTGGCGACCGACCGACTGCCGCTGCCCACGTCGGTCAGCTCGTGGGACCCGGCGCTGACCCGCATCGGCGACCGCTGGCACGTGGCGTTCGTGGAGAGCCCGGCCCAGTCGCCGGCGTTCGTGTTCCACCCGGCCCTGGCCGTCGGACCGCGGCTCGATGACCTGCGGTTGGTGGGCGCCGACCTGACGGTCGACCAGACGGAGGGCACGATCCTGCAGAAGATCGACGGCGAGTGGTACGTGCTGGCCAGCGACGGCGACGCGCGTCAGTACAAGGTTTACGACCTGCGGATGCGGTTGCACGGAACGCTGGACGCGCCGTACGGCACGAACATCCCGCACCCGATGGTGGTGCGCGCCCGCGACCGCTGGTGGATGCTCACGTTCGACGGCACCCAGTACGCGGAACCGGTACTGGGCTACGGCGGCCACGGCGACTTCATAGTGCTGACCACCTAATCCCCAGCGCATGATGACCACTCCGGTCGCCCATGATGACCACTCCGGTCGCGCATGATGACCGTTGCGTGGCAGCGCGGGTGGGTTCGGCGTACCGGAGTGGTCATCATGCGGGACCGGACTGGTCATCATGCGGGACCGGACTGGTCATCATGCAGGACGTTCGAGCCGCCGCCGGGGTCTCGACGATCCGCTGCGGCGGAGCTAGCGTCAGTCCGTGACCCGCCCTGCAAAGCTGGTGACCGCCCTCCTCTCGGCCGCGACGCTCGCGGCCGGTCTGTCGGCCAACCCGGCCTCCGCCGCCCCCGCCCCTCCCGAAAACCCCTGGCAGTACGACCACTGGCCACAGCAGCAGCCGTGGCAGCAGACCGGCAACGCCCGGGTGCTGGGCCAGCCCGGCTTCCCGGCCCCCGTCGACCCGCAGGACTGGGTGAACCCGGACCACATGACGTGGGACGACTACCGGCCGATCCCGAACACCAACTGGGCCGACCCGTCGGTCGAGGGCTCGGTGCGCAACTTCCGCGGCGCGCTCGTCCTCACCGACTACCCGAACCAGCCGTTCGTGGTGACACAGCCACAGAACTCCACGGTGTTCGCCAACCCGAGCGCGGAAGCGCATGACCTCCCCCGTGCGGAGGTCGCCGAGTTCTACCAGGAGTTCCTCAACACCCCGAACGACCTGAACCGCGGCCACACCATCCACGAGTACTGGATGGAGGACTCGGGCGGCCGCTTCGGCGTCGAGCTGGAGGCGTTCGGGCCGTACGAGATGCCGGGCAAGTCGCACGAGTACGCCATGGAGCAACAGGACGGCAACGGCTGCCCGGCCGGCGACTCCTGCAACAAGAACCTGCGGACCGACGGGCGGGCCGCGTGGGTCGCCGACGTCGGACCCGAGATCCCGGCCGGCTTCGACTTCGTCTTCTTCCTCTCGGCCGGCCAGGACGAGTCGTCGACCTGGCAGGAGTTCGGCTCCATGAAGTTCCCGGAGAAGGAGGACGTGACCGACGAGTTCGGCCCGCCGGACGCGAACCTGCCGAACTGGGTCGACACCCGCTACGTGGACTGGACGTCGTGGGCCGCCGGCTCGACCATCTGGCCGAACGCGGGCGGCGGGTCGTCCACCCAGGCGGAGAGCTCCGGCATGTCGGTCTACGCCCACGAGTTCAGCCACATCCTGGGCATCGCCGACAACTACAACAACCCGTACGGGGTGCCGCCGAGACGTGCCTACAGCGGCATCTGGGAGATGTTGTCGCGCGGCACGTTCAACGGGCCGGGTGGTCCGCACAGCCGCTGGATGATCCCGGCGACGGGTGGCGCGTCGATGGGCGCGCAACACATGCTGCGCAACAAGATCGACCTCGGGATCGTGGACGAGCGGAACGTGCTGCGGCTGTCCCGCGAGGCGCTCGCCCGATCGGGCACGGTGATCGCGGAGGTGACCGCCCGGGCCGTCCAACCGGGGCCGAACGGGTTGGCGGGCATCAACGTCGCCATGGGCACCGGCGACCTGAGCCCGAGCTGCGACGTCAACACCGACCCGTTCTGTGACGGCGGCGGATACAACAACTACACGCTCGAGGTGGTGGACCGGATGGGCACCGACTCGTTCACGCCGGACGCCGGAGTGTTGCTGGCCAAGACGAAGAACGTGGACCGCGCGCCGTTCGAGTGGGTGATCGACGCCAACCCGCAGGACATCGGGATGACCGACTACGTCCTGCCGGACGGCACCGAGGTGCCCATCACGATCGGCGACTACCGGCAGCTGTCGGACGCGTTGTTCCACGCGGGCAACGACTCGGGCAGCGAGTACGAGTTCGTGGACGAGGCCAACCGGCTGCACTTCTACGTGCTGAACGTGCACCGCGACACCCACGGCCAGCTCTCCTACACGGTCGCCATCCGCTCGCTCGACGGTGCCGGCCCGCAGCGGCGCGGTGTGCTCGCGCTGCCGACGGCCGGAAAGACGGGCCAGGACGGCGTGTCCACCTGCCGGTTCCCCGTGCTCAACACCGGCCGGACGGCCGACGCGCAGGGGGAGCACCCGGAGGATGTGCGGGCCTACCTGAACGGCGACGTCTACCGTGTTTCGGCCACCGTGCACGGTCGCGGGTGGACGGTGGCCGTGCCGAACGCCCTTGCCACGGCGGACTTCGGCCGGACCGTCCAGGTGCCGGTGCACGCGAGGAAGGGCAGCGGGGCGGCGCCCGTCGCGCAGGTGAAGCTGACCGCCACGTCGGAGAGCGATCCGTCGAAGCGGTCCACCGCCACCTGCACGGTGATCGGCCGCTGATGCGCCGGGTGCTGGCCGCGGTCGGCCTTTTGTTGGCGGTTACCGTGGCCGCGCCCGGAGTGGCGGCCGCGGACGCTGCGACGGTCGTCCCCATCCAGGTGACCGGTGACCCGGCGAAGCGGTTCAACCTGGTGATGATGGGCGACGGCTACACGGCGGCGGAACTGCCGAGGTTCCGTGAGCACGTGGACAAGCACCTGAACGTGCTGTGGACCATCGAGCCGTTCAAGTCCTATCGCAGCTACGTGAACGTGTACGCCGTGGAGATCCCGTCGCCCGAGTCCGGTGTGGACTGTGAGCCGAACCTGGACTCGCCGCGCCGGGACACTCCGCTGAACATGGGCTTCTGGGGTGGCTGCAACGCGAACAGCGTGCAGCGCCTGCTGACCGTGGACGGCGCGGCGGCCAACCGGCTGGCCGACCTCGTTCCCGGTACCACCACGGCCAACCGCCAGCTGCTGGCGCTCGGCAACAGTGACACCTACGGCGGTGCGGGCGGCGCGAACGCGACGGCGTCGGGCGGCAACGCGTTGTCCTCGCTCATCACCCCGCACGAACTGGGCCACTCGCTCGGCGGGTTGCAGGACGAGTACGACTACCTCACCCGAGGAGTGCGGGGCCAGCCGTACACGGGCGGCGAACCCACGTCGTCGCACCACACGCTGCTCACCGAGGAGCAGATGGCGGCCGAGCGGCGCAAGTGGTGGCGCTGGCTCGGCGAGGAGAGCGAGGCCGGCGGGCCGATCGCCCGGTACGAAGGCGGGCTGTACAACGGATCCGGGGTGTGGCGCCCGGCCGCGCACTCGATGATGAAGACGCTGGGCTACTACTTAGACGAGATCAGCCGGGAGCAGCTGGTGCACCGGATCTCGGCGAAGACGGCCATTCTGCAGGACGCCACGCCGGGACCGGTGCTCGGCGCGGACCGCGTGGTGTGGGTGGAGACCGCGTACCCGGTGAGCCATCGGCTGGACGTGACGTGGACGCTCGACGGTTCGGTACTGGCGACCGGTGCCCGCTCGGTCGATCTGTCCACTCTGGACCTCACGGGTACGCACCGGCTCGAGGTGATGGTGACCGATCCCACGGAGTTCGTACGGGACCCGGCGATCCGGGGCTCGGCCGCGCTGACGCAGCGTCGCATGTGGATGGTCGATGCCACGGTGACCACGCCGGTGGAGCCGATACCGGCCGAGTTCACGGGCTCGACCCCGACCACGCGTCCGGTGGGCGCCGCGGACGTGGTGTACGTGGAGACCACCCATCCGATCGACGCGGCGCCGCCCGTCACGTGGACGCTCGACGGCGCGCCACTGCCGGATGTCGACCGCGCGGTCGACCTGTCCACACTGGACTTGTCCGGCACGCACATCCTGACGGCGGCCGTCGGTTCGCAGATCCTGCGCTGGCAGGTCGACGCGACGGGCCCGTCGGTGGCGCACTCGGTGGCGGGCGCGCTGCTGACCGTGCCGAAGCCGGGTGGCACCGAGTACATCGTGAACGGCCCGTTCACCATGGCCCTCGACGGCACCGACGACACGCCCGGCCATGTGGTGCACGAGTTCCGCACGGACGGCGACGGCTGGTTCAAATACTTCGGCTGGCCGACCGACCCGGACGCGCCGTTCCTGTTCACCCCACAGGGAACGACGATCGACAGTCTCGTGTACGGCAAGCTGGGCGTGCCGCGACTGTCGCCGTGGGACGAGGTGCCGACCAGCTACGGCCGGCACACGGTGGAGTACCGGTCGATCGACCCGAGCGGCAACCTCGGCGCGGCGGCGGAGTTCGCCGTGACCCTGCTGCCGGCGCCGCCGGTCTGCACCACCACGATCACCGGACGCCATAACGGTCCGCTGGTGATCCGGTCCGGCGCGACGTGTCTGGCCGGAGCGACCGTGTCCGGCCAGGTGACCGTCCACCGTGGCGCGACCCTGGTGGCCACGAACGCCACGATCACGGGTCCGGTGTCGGCCTCGCGGGCGTCGGTCTCGTTGCTGAACAGCAGGGTCACCGGCTCGGTGACCCTGGAGGGCGGCGCGGCCACCCTGGTAGGCGGCACCATCACGGGACCGGTGACCCTGCGGGCCAACCGGTCGCCGATCCTCGCGGGCGTGACCATCCACAGCCCACTGTCCTGCACGGCCAACACCCCCGCCCCAACAGACCTGGGCGCCCCAAACACAGTCACGGCCCCACCACAGGCACCTGCCCCTAAACCCCGCGAGTCCCACGTTCAAACCTGGCGAGTCCCACGTTGAGACCTGGCGAGTCCCACGTTCAAACCGGGCGAGTCCCACGTTCGAGCACCCGCGCAGAGTGTCCCGAACGTGGAACTCACCCGTTCTGAATGTGGGACTCGCCGGTTCTGAATGTGGGACTCGCCGGTTCTGAATGTGGGACTCGCCGGTTCTGAATGTGGGACTCGCGGGGTTACAGGTGCACGCGGTCGCGGCCCTCGTGTTTGGCGGCGTACAAGGCGGTGTCGGCCGTGGAGAGCAGGTCGTGCACCGTGTCCTCCTGAGTGGCCGCCGGATAGAGGGCCACACCGATGGAGACGCTCAGGCCGCTGATCGTGCGGCCGCTGCTGTCGGGGAGCCGGACCTCGTGCATGTGCTCGCGGATGCGTTCCGCCACCACGAGTGCCTCCGCGCGGTCGACCCCCGGCAGCAGCACGGCGAACTCGTCGCCGCCGAAGCGGCCCACCGAGTCGCCCCGGCGGACCGACTTGGCGAGCACCTCGGCGAACCGGCGCAGCACCGCGTCGCCCGCCAGGTGGCCGTGCCGATTGTTGATCTCCGAGAACAGGTCGAGATCGATCATCAGCAGCGCGAGCGACAGGCCGCGCTGCCTGGCCCGCTCCAACTCCTCCACAGCCTGCTGCTGCCACGTGGACGCGTTGAGCAGCCCCGTCTTGTCGTCGGTTCGCGCCGCCTCCTGCAACTGGTTCAACAGCACTGTCCGGTGTAGCGCCACCACCGGCAGGATCATGAGCGGCGCGAACCCCGGCCACACCACCATGGAGATCCCCACGAACCCGCCGAGCACCAGTTGACCGGCTTCCAGGAGATTGTCCTGTCCACTGCCGATCGATCGCCAGAACCGTGGCGGCGGCGAGGTCAGCAGGATCACGGAGGCCACCAGCACGGTGTTGACCGTCCACAACACCACCATGGCGAGCGCCAGCAGCAGCCCGTCGCGCAGGCCGAGCGGCGCGCCCGTCAGCAGCCGCTCCCGCAGCCCGCCCGCCTGGACCACACCGATGGCCGCCACGCTGGCCAGCGTCATCATGGAGATGTTGAAGAGCAAGCGGTGTGGCGGGCGGCTCGCGTCCAACCGGCCGACCTGGTACCAGCGGTGCACGTACATGCACACGACCAGCACGGTGACGGGCAGCGCGGGCAGCAGCACGGCGCCGGCGAGCAGCCAGACGCTGAACAGGTCGACGTACGGGGTGCGCGGCAGGTGGCGGGCGGCGCGCTCGATGGCGTGGCTCAGCTGCAGGTGGATGGCCGACGTGACGGCGAGTACCCCGAACAGCAGCCAGTCGTCGCCGCTCGTCGGATTGTCGGTGCACGTGAGAGTCACGACCACGACCACGACAATTTCTACGAGCAGGATGAAGCCGAGGGCGGGCCGCGGTAACGCCCAGAGCTTCCAGCCACGCAGACGGCCGATCATGTCGTCCCCAGAGAGCACGCAGAAATCTAGCGCAGTCCGCGACCGAACGTAGCCATGACGGGGGCGAAAGTCGGCGCGCCGCGCCAGTTTGTGCGGGCGGTGCCGCGCCGGTTTCCAGCATGATGTCCTCGAAACCAGAGGAGCACTGAGTTGCGCAACGGTCTGTATGTCATGCAGCTGCACAGGTTCGACAACGTCTACGGGCCCGACGAGCGGGCGGCCATCGAGCGGTACCTGCGGGTGCCGGCGCCGCCCATGGCGGCGGCCGACGTGACCCCCGAGCTGTTGGCCGACGTCGAGGTGCTGGTCACCAGCTGGGGTGCGCCGCGGCTGGACGCCGAGTTGCTGGCCGCCGCGCCGAACCTCGCGCTCGTGCTGTACGGCGCGGGCTCGGTGAAGCCGGTGGTGACGCCCGAGTCGTGGGCCAGGGGCGTGCGGATCACGGCGGCCGCGCCGGCCAACGCGATCCCGGTGGCCGAGTTCACGGTCGCGCAGATCATCTACGCGCTCAAGCACGGCTGGCGGTACGTGCTGCGGTCGAGGGAGCAGGCGGCGACCGCGCCCCGCGTCCCGGAGCCGGGCGCGTACGGCACGGTGGTGGGGCTGACCTCGCTCGGCGCCACCGGGCGGGCGACCGCGCGGTTGCTCGCCCGTCACGACGTGGTCGTCCAGGCCTACGACCCGCACGCGACCGACATTCCCGGCGTTCGCCTGGTGGGTCTGGCGGAACTGTTCGCGACGTCCGATGTGGTCAGCCTGCACACGCCGCTGCTGCCGGAGACCCGCCATCTGGTCGGCACGGCGCTGCTCGAGTCGATGAAGCAGGACGCCACGCTGATCAACACGGCGCGCGGCGGCCTGGTCGACGAGACGGCGCTGGTCGACGTGCTGAGCCGGCGCACCGACCTGTTCGCCGTGCTCGACGTGACCGACCCGGAGCCGCCGGTCGACGGCTCACCGCTGTTCCGGCTGCCGAACGTGGTGATCACGCCGCACCTGGCGGGCGCGCTCGGCAACGAGCGCCGCCGGCTCGGCGCGCTGATGGCCGAGGAACTCGGCCGTTACGTGGCGGGCGAGCCGCTGCACTATGAGATCACCGAAGCCGGCTTGGCGACGCTGGCATGACCGATGGTCACTGTCATCCGGCTGCCATCGCCTGACAGGTATAAGGCAGTAGACAAGGCCACCCTCGGCCTCCGTTTAGAACGATTCACCGGTGCTCGACTCGGCTATTGTGGTCGGCGTACACGGATAATTGGACGGGGGTCTACGTGTCGTGGCGTTTCCGACTGCTGGGTGACCTGGAGGTGCGGCGCGACGGCGAGCGGCTGTCGCTCACCGCGAGCAAGCTCCGGGTGCTGTTGGTGTCCTTACTGTTGAACGACAACCGGGTGGTGCCGTTCGACCGGCTCGAGGAAGTGCTGTGGCCGGAACAACCACCGGTCTCGGCCCGCAATGCCATCCACACCTACGTGATGCGGCTGCGCCGCGCCCTCGGCGACCAGGTGACCATCCACACCCGGTCCACGGGGTACGCCATCGAGATCGACCCCGGCCTGATCGACGTCAACGAGTTCCAGGTGCTGCTCAGCAAGGCCAGGGCCGCCGCGCAGGCCGACGACCTGGACACCGAGCGGGCCGCGCTGACCGCCGCGCTCGCGCTGTGGCGCGGGCCGGTGCTGTCCGACGTGGCACCCGAGTCGCTGCCCGACGGCGTGGTGCGCTCGCTCGAGGAGCAGCGGCTGCACGCCGTGGAGCGCCGCGCGGCCATCGACGTGCAGGCCGAGCGCTACCACCAGGCGGTGGCCGACCTGCTCACCCTCACCCGGCGTCACCCGCTGCGGGAGCAGGCGTGGGAGACGCTGCTGCTCGCGCTGAGCCGCGCCGGCCGCACGGCCGAGGCGCTCGACGCCTACCGCGAGATGCGCCAGGTGTTCCAGGACGAGCTGGGGATCGAGCCGAACGAGAAGATCCAGCTGCTCTACCAGTCCATCCTGGCGACCGACCGCACTCTGGTCGACGTGCAGGCGGAGGCGTCCGAGTCGGTGTCGCCGCGGATCCTGCCGGGGCAGCTGCCGATGGCGCCCAAGGGGTTCGCCGGCCGCGAGCCCGAGACCGGCGTGCTCATCCGGCACCTGTCCACCGACGCGGCGCCGGTCGTGGTGGTCAGTGGCGCGCCGGGGGTGGGCAAGTCCGCGCTCACGCTGCGCCTCGCCCACCACGTCCGGGCCGACTACCCGGACGGTCAGCTGTACGTGAACCTCCAGGGCTACTCCCTCGACGCGCCGCTCGCGCCGCACGTGGTGCTCGCCCGGTTCCTGCGCGCGCTGGGGGTGCCGCTCAAGCAGATCCCGACCGATCAGGACGACCAGTCGAGCATGTTCCGCAGCCTGCTGGCCGACCGGCGGCTGCTGGTGGTGCTCGACAACGCGGTCGGCAGTGACCAGGTCCGCCCGCTGCTGCCCGGGGTGGCTGGGTGCGGGGTACTGGTTACCAGCCGCGACGACCTGCGTGGCCTGGCCGTCGACGGCGCCAGGCACGTCCGGCTCGGCCCGCTCGACGAGAACGCCTCGCACGCGGTGCTGGCCGACATCCTCGGCACCGACCGGATCTCCGCCGAGCCCGGCCCGGTCACCGAGTTGATCTACTCCTGCGCCGGCCTGCCGCTGGCGCTGCGGATCGCGGGCGCGAACCTGGCGGCCAACCCACATCTGCTGGTCGCCGACTACATCGCCGAGCTCAGGTCGCTCGGCACGCTCGAGCAGCTGCGCGTGCCCGGTGACGAGCACGCGGCCGTCCGCACGGCGTTCGACCTGTCCTACCTGCGGCTGCCGGCCGCCATCGCGCGACCGTTCCGGCTGCTGGGAGTGGTGCCCGGCCCCGACTTCTCGGCGGCCGCCGTGGCCGCGCTCATGGACGCCGACACGGCCACCGCGTCCCGTGCGCTCGACTCGCTCGCGGCCGTCAACCTGATCGTCGCGAGTGGACCCGGCCGCTACCAGTTCCACGACCTCATCCGCGAGTACGCGGCCGCGAAGACCAAGGACTACGTCGACGTGCGGGCGGCGACCGAACGCCTGTGGAACTACTACCTCATCGCCGCGCGGGGGGCGACCGACTTGCTCCATCGCGGGATGTCCAGACTGGATCCCCGCGTGGATCCGAAGGGCTACGGGGAGTTCGCCAGTGAGGCGGCGGCACTCGACTGGCTGGACGCCGAACGTCCCAACCTGGTGGCCGCCGTGTTCGCCGCGAAGGATCTCGGTGTCGCCGAGCACGCCGGGTGGATCACCGACGCGCTGCGCGGGTACTTCTGGATGCGGGCCAACGCACCCGAGGCACTCGCCGTCGCCGAGGTGGCCCGAACCGTGGCGCACGACCTCGGCGACACGCGCGCCGAGGCGAGCGCGATCGACCTGATGGGGTTGGTGTACTTCCGGATCAGCCGGTTCGAGCTGGCCAGGCGGTATCACCAGCAGGCGCTCGAGCTCAGCCGCGAGCACGGTGACGTCGCCGGCCAGTCGGACAGCCTGCACCACATCGGCCGCGCGGTGGGCCAGACGGAGCCGCCGGTGGCCGCGCGGCGCTATTACACGGAGTCGTTGACGCTCGCCGAGCAGATCGACAATCTCGACGCACGGGCCCGCAACGCCAACTACATCGGCGCCAGCTACCAGTGCAGCGGCGACTTCACCGAGGCGTGCACGTGGCTACTGCGGGCCATGCGGCTGGCCCGCCGGGCGAACAACTACTCGATCGCCAACCGCGCGCTCGGCGCGCTCGGCGTGGTCGAGTGGGCGCTCGGCAACCTGAGTGGCGCGGTCTCGCTGCACCAGGAGAACATCGAGCTGGCCGAGCGGCTGGGCAACCTGCCCTTCCAGGCGGTCAGTCGCATCGCGCTGGCCGAGACCCGGTGCGACACCGGGGAGTTCGACCGGGCGATCGCCGACGCCGAGCGGGGCCTGGCGCTGAGCGTCGAGCTGGGCGAGCGGCGCCACCAGGTCAGTGGGCTGGAGGTCGTCGCCACCGCCCGATTCCGAAGTGGACAGACGGCCGGCGTTGAGCGGACCTACCGCAAGGCGTTGCGACTGGCTCGCGAGATCTCCTTCAGCTACGGGGAGATCTCGACCCTCATCGCGCTCGCCGCCGTCCGCCGGGCCGCGGGAGACCCGGCCCAGTCGATCGAACTGGTCGGCCAGGCGCTCGAGCGGGGACGCAATTCCGGGCACCTCGACCTGGAGGCGCACGCTCTCGTGCAGTTGGGGCACGCGCACCTCGAGCACGGCGACCAGGAGCTCGCGGCGGACCTCGCGCACAAGGCGCTGACGGTCACCTGCGAACGGGGCACGAGGCTGAGTGAGGCGCGGGCGCTGTATCTGATCAGCCGGTTGCCGGGGTCGCCTGCCCAGGCGGCGGAGGCGGCGGTGGAGTCGAGGAAGCTTCTCGAGGAGGTCGGCGCTCCGGACGCGGACATCGTGCCGGGGGTGGCGCGCCGGGCACTGGGCGCGCAGCCCCAGCCGCCGCGAAGGTTGGTAGAAGGACGGGCCTGACCTGGTTTACTCCACTATGACTCCTGCCACCGCAAAGCGCCGGTTCGCCTGGCACTACGTCGAGATGTTGGCGGCCATGGGCCTGGGCATGCTCGTGTTCCACCCGCTGTTCGGCCTGGTGGCCGACGGTACCGGGTGGGCGGGGACTGAGAGGGCACGCAACTAGGGCTGACGGGCATCCACCGACCCTAGTTGCGTGCCCTCTATGCCCGGGACGACGTCTCCGCCATGGTGATGGCCACCAGCATGGTCATCGGCATGTCCTTGTGGATGTGGTTCCGCACCTGTTCACGGGCCGCGATCGTCGAGATGGCGGCCGCCATGTACCTGCCGTTCGTGGTGCTGCTGGTACCGCTGTGGCTGGGCGTGATCTCCAACGGCTTCCTCATGCTCGCCGGTCACCTGCTGACGCTCGTCACCATGTTCCTCGCCATGCTCTACCGCCGCGCCGACTACGAGGCGCACCACCACCTGCGCTGGCCCCGCCGCCGCACCGCCGAAGCCGGCTGACCGGCGGGTTTCCGCTCCCGGCGCTAGGGTCGGGAGCCGGGAGGCGGGACATGGCGGAGGAACGGTCGGAGAGCACGCTCACCGTCCTGGTGGCGCTGGGGGCCAACCTCACCATCGCCGTGCTCAAGCTCTTCGCCGGGCTCATCACCGGCTCGGCCGCCATGTTGGCGGAGGCGGCGCACTCGGTGGCCGACACGCTCACCGAGGCGCTGCTGCTCACGGCGCTGCGCCGGTCCAGCCGCCCGGCCGACCGGCGCCACCCGTTCGGCTACGGGAAAGAGCGGTACTTCTGGTCGCTCATGGCCGCCGTCTCCATCTTCACCTCGGGCGCGTTGTTCGCGTTCTACGAGGGTTTCGGGACAGTCTTCGGCGGCGAACGCGAGCAGACGAGCCCGTGGGTCGGCTACCTGGTGCTGGCACTGGCGTTCGTGCTCGAGGGCGTGTCGTTGCTGCGCGCGGTGACGCAGGTGCGGGCCGAGGCGGCCGCCGAGAACCGCGGGCTGCGCGAGTATCTGAACCTGTCCGACGATCCGACGGTGAAGACCGTGTTCTTCGAGGACAGTGCCGCGCTGGTCGGCCTGCTGCTGGCGTTCGGCGGGCTGGCGCTGCACGACGTCACCGGCTCGGCCGTGTGGGACGGGCTGGCGTCGGTCCTGATCGGCGTGCTCCTGGCGTTCGTCGCCTACCTCCTCGGCCGCACCAACCGGGGGCTGCTGATCGGGCGGCAGGCAGACCCGGTGATGGTCCGGAGGATTCGCGGATTTCTGACGGCCGTGCCCGAGGTGGACGTGGTGGTCGACGTGCTCACCATGGTCACGGGCACCGACCAGGTCCTGCTGTGCGCGCGGATCGACTTCGCCGACGGCCTGTCGTCGGGCGATCTGGAACACGTGTGCGTGCGCATGGCGGCCGAGTTGAGGGCCGAGTTCCCCGAACTGGACGAGATCTTCCTGGAACCGGTGCCGCGCACCGATCCCGAACTGCGCGCCCGGGTCCTGGCCCGCTACGGCCCCCCCACATGATGACCACTCCCGTCGCGCATGATGGCCACTCCCGTCGGCCATGATGACCAGTCGCGTCGAGTCGGCCTGTTATGTGGCGGGTTCGTGTCGCGGAGATGGTCAATTCGGTAGACCGCAACGGTCACCATGCGCGACCGGAGTGGTCATTATGCGCGACCGGAGTGGTCATCATGGGTTACCGGAATGGTCATCATGCGCGAAGGGCCCGCCGGCAGGTTGCAGGCGGGCCCTTCGCGTCAGATCACAGCTTGGCGCACTGGCCGCTTGCCGGGCCCCGCACCGTGTTCTTCCGATTCTCGTTCACCGGCGCCGGGTTGTTGCCCGAACAAGCCAGCGGACCGGTGACCGTGTTGCCCGCCACCACCGTCGCGGCGCCCGTGTTGTTCGTCAGCGACACCGGGCCGGTCACCGTGGCGCCGTCGAGCCGCACGCCACCCTTGTTGCCCGAAAGCGTCACCGGACCGGTCACCCGCGTGTCCGTCAGCGACACCGCACCGGTGGCACCGGTCACCGTAAAGGGACCGGTCACCCGGGTCCCGGACAGCGTCACCGACTCCGGCCGCGCGGCCGACACCGGCCCGGCGATCGAGCCACCGGTCACCAGCAGCGACGCGCCTGCCCGCACGGTCACCGGACCGACGACCGTCGCGTCCTCGAGACACGTCAGTCCATTCGAGACGGTCAACGGACCCACCCGCCGGCCGGTGATCGTCGTGTCGCACGACGGGCCCGGCGAGCCGATCGACGACCGCGGCGCCGGGTCGGCCGTGACCGGCGAGTTGGCGGCGAAGTAGTCGGTCAGCATGGTCAGGTCGTTGTCGCCGGGCGTCGTGCGGTCCGTGCCCCGCGCCAGAGTAAGGAAGTTGTCCCCACCCGCCGCGAGGAACGAGTTCACGGTCACCCGGTACGTGGCCGCCGGATCGAGCGGCGTGCCGTTCAGTGTCATCGACGTGATCCGCTGCCCGGCCGGGTTGTCCGGCAGGTACATATACGCGAAACCCTTCGACACACCCAGATGCAGCTTCGGCCGCGAAGCCCCGGCCGGCTGCCACTGCTCCTCCAGCACCTGCTTGATCTGCGTACCGGTGTAGGTGAGCGTCGCGACGTCGTTGGCGAACGGCTGCACGGAGAACGCCTCGGCGTAGGTGATCACGCCGTCGGTCCCACGCAGCAGATCGGCCCGCAACCCGCCCGGGTTCATGAACGCGATCTGGGCCCCACCCCGGCCAGGTGCCGCCGTGCCCGCGAGCTGCACGTCGGCGATGAGGTTGCCGAGCACCGACTCACTGCCGCGATCCTCGGTGCCCGACGGCGTGGTGGCCCGCTTGGCATCCGCGGTGATCGAGCCGAGCGGCTGCTGGCCGAGCACGTCGGCGTTCGCCTTGGCGGCGGCGACCAGAGCGGCGATCTCCGGGTCGGCGGGAGCACCGACCACGTCGATCAGCGCGGCGCTGGTGTCCACAATGGAACCGGTCGACGGGTCGACCGACAGCGTCACCTGGCCGAGCTTGCGGCCGTACTCCTGTGCCTCGAGCACCGGTCGCAGCCGGTCGGTCCCCGGGATCGGCGCCTCGAACGCGTACGGCTGGTGCGTGTGTCCACTGAGGATCACGTCGACGTCCGCGCTCATGTCCACGAACTCGCCGAACACCGGGTCGGACCGCAGCTCCTCCACCGAACCGATGTTCTCCGCGGCCGCGCCCTCGTGGGCGAGCAGCACCACGACGTCGGCCTCACCGTTGGCGTCGTCGCCGTCCTTCAGCTCGGCGGCCACGGCTTCGGCCTCGTCCACCGGGTCGCGGAACGTGATGCCCGCGATCCCGTCCGGGCTGACCAGCGACGCCGTCTGCTGGGTCACCACGCCCACGATGCCGACCCGGATCCCGCCGACCGTCCGCACGTCGTACGCCGGCAGCGCCCGCTGGTCACCGCGGTACACGTTCGCGCCGAGCTGCGGGAACTCCGAGCGCGGGATCACCCGGTCGGTCAGGTCGGCCATGCCCTTGTCGAACTCGTGGTTGCCCACGGCGGACGCGTCGAGCCCCACGAGGTTCAGCGCGTCGAGCGTCGGGTTGTCCTGGTCGATGGCCGAGACGAACGTCGACGCGCCGATGTTGTCGCCGCCCGACAGGAACAGCGTGTTCGGGTTCTCCCCGCGCAACTGGTCCACCAGCCCGGCCAGCTGGGCGGCACCCCCGACCGGCCGGCCGTCGGGCGCGTTGCCCGGCGACTCCAACCGGCCGTGGAAGTCGTTGATGCCCAACAGTTGCAGCTCGACCGGTCCCGGTGCGGCGGTCGACAACCCGACGACGACCGGGTTGTGGTCGCTCGCCCGGTACGGATCCGGCGCGTAGAAGCTCGGCAGCCCGTCGTACTGGAACGCGTACGACTCGTGCGAGTTGATCTGCCACACGTCGACCCCGGTCACCCGCGACGCGAGCGACGGCGAGGCCACCGCGTGGTCGAGCGAACCGGATTCGCCGCCGAACACGTAGCTGGCCTCACCGGTCCCGTTCAGGTCCACATAGGACGCATCATAGAGAACCTTCATCGGGTCCTCGTGGGTGTAGGCGTTGAAGTCACCGAGCAGCAACACGTCATCGCTGCCGCTGTCGGCCTTCAGCTGCTCGACGAACGCGGCGAGCGAGCTCGCCTGCCGGACCCGGTCGCCGTTGAACGCGCCCTGCCCGTCGCCCGAGTCGGCGTTGTCGCCGGTGGCGGAGTCCGAGCTGCTCTTCGACTTCAGGTGGTTCACGACCACCGAGAACGTCGCGTCGCCCGCCGTGAACGTCTGCGCGATCGGTTCACGCGCGTTGAACCAGACGGTCTCGTCGTTGATCGTGCGCGACTCGCCGGCCGGCGTCACCGCGCCCGGCTTGAAGATGATGGCCGTGGTGATGAAGTCCTGCTGTGCGGCCGGCGGGAGCGCGGCCGGCGACCGGACATAGTCCCAGGTGCCGGCACCGTCCTCGGCGTTCAGCGCGGCGACCAGCCGCTTGAGCGCCAGCTGCGGGTCGTTCGTCTCGAACCGCGCGGAGTTCTCGATCTCCTCGAGAGCCACCACGTCCGCGCCGAGCGCCGAGATCGCCGAGACGATCTTGGCTTCCTGCTTGGCGAGCGCCGCCTCGTCGTCCGCGCCACGGGCGTCGCCGCCGAAGTGGACGAAGTAGTTGAGCACGTTGAAGCTGGCCAGCCTGATGTCACCGCCGACCGCTTCCGGGGCGGCCGTGCGCGGGTTGGTGGGCTTGAACGTGGCGCGCTCCAATGCCGGCGTGGCCGCGGAGACCGGCTTGGCCGGCTGCAGGCGCCACTCGTCGAAGCCGTAGGACAGGACGGTCGCGCCGAACGTCTCGACCGAGTCGCCGACCCGCAGCGGTGCGTCCGGATAGACGTACGGCGGCGGGGTGGCCGAGGACGACAGGTTCACCGACGAGCCGTCGTCGAGCAGGATCCGCCCGAGCTTGTTGGCGGCCGCCAGGTCCAGTGCCTCCTGGCTGCCCGGCCGGAACCGGTCGGTGGGGATCCGCGCGGCCTGGTCACCGGCCGCGAGCACGACCTCGCCGAACCGGTTGGTGTTGTAGACCTCGGAGACCGTGTAGCCACCGACCGGGGCGACCGACATCGACTCGACCGACTCGCGGGCGGCCGGGTCGAGCGGCAGTTCCAGCGCGACCGGCGCCGGCAGCGGCGCGTCGTGCGCGCAGACCCGCAGGTCGGCGCGGGCGCCGATGGACAGCTCGGTGAGGCCGAAGTACTCGCTGATCGTGCCGCGGACCCGGACCTGGTCGCCGATCGCGACGGTCGGGTGGTTCGCCGGGTTGGTGGTGAGGAAGACGAAGATGCCGTCCGAGGCGACGCCGGCCTGCGGCGCGCGCTGGCCGGAGCCGGCCGTCTGCACGTAGACGCCGTTGTAGCCGCCCGTGCGGTGGTCGGCCGTCACCACGCCCTCGACCACCACCTGGCTGCCGACCAGCGGCGAGGCGTCGCCCGTGCCCTGGACCTCGGCGATCGTGCGGTCGACCGTGAGGTCGTCGCAGCCCTCCGGATCGGGGTCGGGGTCCGGGTCGCCACCCGAGTTGCGGACGCCGAACGTGTGGGGCGCGGGCGCACGCCAGGTGCCGTCGATCTTCTGCAGCGACCAGCCGACCTCGGTGGCCGAGCCCTCGCTGACGCCGATGTCGGTGCCCACGACGCCGCTCGCCGGGCCGTTCGCGCCGGTCATGGGGCCCTCGTAGGTGAGGAACTCGGCGACCGTCCCGTCGGGGCGCACCAGCGCGACGCCGTCCGGCGAGCCGTTCTGCAGGCCGTCGGTCGGGTAGGTCGCGACGACCACGCCCGCCTCGGGCACCGTGCCGCTCAACGTGCGCGTGGTGCCGTAGGTGGCGTTGCCGTTGCCGTTGTACAGGGCGAGCTGCCACCCGGTGAGGTCGAAGCCGACCGGGGCCTCGATCTCCAGGGCCTCCCCGGTGTCCGTCCCGACGTTGTCGTAGTGGATCTCACTGAGGAACGGGGCGGTCGGCTCGGCGGTGGCGGTCGAGCCACTCGCCATCGCGATCGCGGCGAACGCGGTCAGCGCACCCACGACCTGGACCGAACGGACACGTCTGCGACTTGGCATCTGGCGGGCCTCCATTGGGCGGATCGAACCTGCCGGAGCCTAAGTTGCACGGGTGTCGAGAAAAATGCGTGGAGGTGTACGTGACGCGATCGTTAAGTGGGCTCCGTAAACGTTCCGGAGTCACCCGGCGACCGTTGGTGACAATGTCAATTCCGATATGCCGAACGGCCCAATCCTTTGGTAGGACTGACCGGGAAATGGTGATCGCCGTCATAGCGCGTGCCCGCCCGCTACCTGCACCACCTGCCCGGTGATGCCGCGCGGGCGCGATCGTATTGACCCGGTAATGGCGTTCGAGCGACTCGGCGGTCAATGGGTCGATGTCATCCGGTGTCTCGCAGTGCGCGGCATTGTTGACGAGAACGTTAATGGGCCCGAAATGGTTCTCGGCCGCTGTTGCCGGCGCCGCCCGTGACGAGCACGTACCGGCCGGTCAGTCCGGGATCGATCATGCCCTTCTTTCTAGTGGAACCGACCGACGCCCGGCAGCAGCCGCCCCACGCGACGCCCGTAGGCGCGGTACGCCTCGCCGTGCACCCGCAACAGGTACGGCTCCTCGACCACCCGCACCTGCAGGACGATGGCGGCCAGCAGAGTGGCGAGCCCGACGATCGCGACGACGTTGGGGGTCAACAACGTCAGCCCGATGGCGGCTGTGGTCATGGCCGTGAAGATCGGGTTGCGCACGAACGCGAACGGGCCGGCGGTGACCAGGTCGGTGGTCTCGGCCGGGTCGACGCCCACCCGCCACGAGTCACCCATGGTGCCCTGCGCGAACAGGGTGGCGACGATCCCGGCGGCCGCGAGCACGGCGCCCGCGGTGCGCGTGAGCCAGGAGTCCACCAGCGGGGTCACCGCGCCGGACAGCTGCAGCGCCGGGGCCACCAACCCGATCACGACGGCCGCAACGAACAGCGCGCCGGCGAGCTTTTCGGCGGGCCCGGCGCCGGGTCGCAGGCCGCGGAAGCCGGTGGAGCCGGTCCGTCTCCGGTGCACGACCGCCCGCACGCCGAATGCCAGCACCAGGAACAGCAGGTAGGCGCTCAGTGCGACGCCGCCCATGACCACGTCAGCCTCCAAGGATAGTCACATGGCAATGTATGCATGTTTCTATCGTGCGTTGCCTCGTCGGTCAAGGCGCGGCGGTTCAGGCCAGGATCTTCGCCAGGGTGGGCAGCGCGATGTTGCGGCCGGACACCACGGCCACCGCCTGACCCGTCACCTCGACCTTGCCGGCCAGCAGGGCGGCCACCGCTGCCGCACCGGCGCCTTCGGCCACCACGCCGCGCTGGGCGACCAGGTACCGGATGGCCGTGCGCAGCTCGTCCTCCGTGACCGTGACCAGGGCGTCGACGTGCTCGGCGATGATCCCCACGGTGACCGAGCCGCGTTCGAGGTTGCCGAGGATCCCGTCGGCGATGCTGTCGCCCACCTCCACCTCGACGTCCCCGCCCGCCCGGACCGACGCGGAGAGAGCGGTCGACACGGCCGCCTCGACGCCCACCACCCGCACGTCGTCCCTGGTGGACGCCCACAGCGCGAGCCCGGCGGCGAGCCCGCCGCCGCCGACCGCGCAGACGACCGTCAGCGGGCGGTCGGTCTGGGTGGCCAGCTCGTGGCCGATGGTGCCCTGCCCGGCGATCACGTCCGGGTCGTTGTACGGCGACAGGAAGTACGCGCCCTGGTCGGCCAGCCGGAGCGCGTGCTCCTCGGCCTCGTCGTAGGACGTGCCGACCTCGACCAGCTCGACGCCGTAGCCGCGCAGCGCCGACACCTTCGCCGGCGACGCGTTGCCCGGCACCACCACCGTGGCGTGCCGGCCGAGCAGGCGGGCGGCGTAGGCGACGCCGAGTCCGTGGTTGCCGGCGGACGCGGTGACCACGTCGACGCCGGCCGGTACCAGCGACAGGGCGGTGAGCGCACCGCGGACCTTGAACGAGCCGACCGGCTGGGCGGACTCGAGTTTCAGTGCCGGGGCGGCGGCGACGTCGAGTGGGGTCGGCCGCAGGTGGGCCGACACGGTCTCCCAGGCCTTGGCGACTTCGGACGCGTCCGGCATCCGGACCTCACGTGTGCGCATCTGGCCATTCGATCACACCGATAGGCTCGGGGGCGTCTCCCGAGCGAAAGGCCACAGTGGACGATCAACACCGCGACGCCTCCACCGTGCTTGCCGTCGCTTCCGCGTTGCCCGGGTTGGTCAGCACGGTGTTCGTGCTGGTGCTCGCGGGTGAGCTGGTGCTCCCCGGGGCGTGGGGCTGGCTCCTGCCGGGTGTCTGGATCGCGGCCGGCGCCGTGTTGTTCGTGCGGCCGGTCGAACTCGGGCTGGTTCAGCTGGTGTTCGGGTTCCGGCGGCCCGGTCCGGTCGAGGCGCGCCGGCTCGAGCCGGTGTGGGAGGCCGTGTGCCGGTCCGCCGGGGTGGATCCGGCTGGATACGTGCTGCGCGTGCAGGAGTCCAAGCATCTCAACGCGTTCGCGGCCGGTGGGCGGGTGGTGGCGGTGACCACCGCGGCGTCGGGGTTGCGGCCGGAGCGGTTGGCCGCCGTGCTCGCGCACGAGTTGGGGCACCATCTCGCGTCGCACACGACAGTGTCGATGCTCGCGTGGTGGTTCGCGCTGCCGGCTCGCGGGGTGGCGTGGCTGGTACGACAGGCGTTGCGGTTGGTGGTGTCGATCGCGCGGGCGGGTGACCTGGTGGGCGTGCTCGGTGCGGTGCTGTTGGCGTTGGCGCTGTTGACCGGGCTCGCCTATCTGAGTCTGTGGCTGATTCTCATGCCGTTCGTGTCGCCCCTGCTCGCCTGGGCCGCTCGGGTCGGGGAGTACCGGGCGGATCGAATCGCCGCCCGGTTGGGGTACGGGGCGGAGTTGGCCGGGGTGCTGCAGACGTGGATCTCGTTGGAGGGGACGCGGGTTTCCGGTCCGTGGCAGCGGGTGCTGGCCACGCATCCACCACATGCGAGCCGGATCGCCCGACTGGCGCGATGAACACTTGAGCAGTCGCTCAATTCTGGTCTATGCTCCCGTTTGAGCGAGTGCTCAAGATGGGGGTGGGTGGCATGTCCGGTCGTCGCCGTGATCGCGGGTACCGGTTGGTCACCCGGGTGCTGGCGGCGGTGCTGCTACCGGCGGCCTGGCCCGTCGCACCCGGGCGGGCCCGACTGGCGGCCGGCGAGTGGGCCCTCGCCGCCCGGTTTCCAGCCGAGGATCTCGCCGGGCTGACACCCGCGACCCGGGCGGCGTTCACGGCGGCGCGCTCGCTGGCCCTGTGGCGGGACGGCGAACTGATCGGCCTCACCTCCGGCCACCGGGATGCCGGCGAACAGGCCCGCCTGTTCGCCGGGGAGGTCCGGCGCGCCGGTTCGCCGGCCGCGGCGCGGCGGCGGGTGTTGCCGCCGGAGGAGTCCCGGCACGTGGGTGGGACCGCGCTCGACGTGCGGCCCGTCGAGGGCGCGCGCTGGCTGGAGCGACACGGCGCGCGGCATCACCTGTATCGCGTCTACGACAACGAATGGTGGCACTTCGAGTACCGGCCGGAAGGGCGGCCACCGAGGCGTCCGCATCCGGGGGAGCGCTCTACGGTGGTACGGTGGCCGACACCCGACAGCGACTGATCGACGGCGCGATCGAGACGATCCGCGCACACGGTTACGCCGGCACGTCGGCGCGCACCATCGCGACCACCGCGGGCGTCAACCAGGCGCTGGTCTTCTACCACTTCGGCAGCGTCCACGACCTGCTGCTGACCGCGTGCCTGGCCGCCACCCAGGCTCGGGTCGAGCCCTTCGCCGAACGGCTCGATCAGGTCACCGACCTGCGGCAGCTGCTGGAGCTCGGTCGCGCGCTGCACGACGAGGAACGCGCGCGGGGCAACGTCACGGTGCTGGCCCAGCTGTTGGCCGGCGCTCAGGCCGACCCCAAGCTTGTGGAACCCACGGCGGCCGCGCTGCAACTGTGGATCACGCCGATCGAGCAGGCACTGCGGCGGCTGCTGGCCGGCTCACCGGTAGCCGAACTGATCGACCCGGCGGGTCTCGCGCGCGCCGTGAGTGCCGGGTTCATCGGGCTGGAGCTGTACGAGGGCGTCGACCCCGCGGGTGCGCGGTCGGCGCTGGACGCGCTCGACCGGCTCGCCGTGCTCATGGAAGTGGTCGACGACCTCGGCCCGGTGGCCAGGCGCGCCCTGCGCGGCAAACTACGCAGAACCACGAGGAGCGCGCCGTAACTGGCGCCGGCCGGCGATGCCCTGAATGGGCAAGGCCGTGAGGTTAGGCCACGTGTTGGTTTGTCAAGCGCGGGTTGCCCAGCGGCGGGGCCGGTGCTCTGAAGGACCCCTTCGAGACGCTCATCATCCCGACGTGAGCCTTCAGGGCACGGCTGCCGCCCCTTCGAGATACTGGTTGCTCTCGCCGGGCGCCACGAACACGCACTTGACAGACGCCCGCAGCCCTTAACTACACGGCCTTGCCTGAATGCGGCGTTGATGACGCTCACCGTCTCGAATGGGGCATTCAGGGCGCCGGGGTGGCGCTTCGCCAGATCACCAACCAGACGGCCCAGCTGGTAGGGGTCGGCGGCACAGCAGCCAACTGGGTCTGCTCGTGATCGACATCGACCATTTCAAGCGCGTCGACGACCGCTACAACCACTTGGTCGGCGATCAGGCCAGCGCGCGGTGGCGGACGCCATCCGCGGTTCCGTTCGCAGCTACGACCTGTGCGGCGAGGAGTTCGTGGTCCTCCTGGCCGGCGCCGGCCGTGCCGACAGTCTTGAAGTGGGAAACCGAATCTGCGAACGAGTCCGAACGATTCGCATAGCGGACCCGATAAGCGGCGGCGCGTATGAGGATCTCCGGCTGAGCGTCTCGATAGGCGTCGCGAATTTCCCGGAGGAGGGCCTTCGGTTGAACGAACTGCTGATGGCCGCGACCAGGTCGAACACATCAAACCAGTTTGATGTATTGTCGGCTGTGTGGCGGTTCCGATGCTGATGCGCATAGCGGCGCATCCGCTGCGCTGGGCCTTGATGACCGAACTGGCGGCCAGCGACCGGCGGGTGCGGGAGCTGGTCGCGGCCGTCGACGAGCCGCAGAACCTGGTGTCCTACCACCTGCGGCTGTTGCGCGGGGCGGGGCTGGTCGCCGCGCGGCGCAGCAGTTTCGACGGCCGGGACAGCTACTACCACCTCGACCTCGCCCGGTGCGCGACCGCGTTCACCGACGCCGCCACCGCCCTGCATCCAGCGCTCGTACCCACGAACCGTGAGTGGCCGAGCGGCAGCTCGGTGTTGTTCCTGTGCACCGGAAACAGCGCGCGTTCCCCGATGGCCGAGGCGCTCCTGCGCCACCGCGTCGACGGCGTCCAGGTGGCGAGCGCGGGCAGTCATCCCAAGCCACGGCTCCATCCGAACGCCGCGCGGGTCCTCCGCGAGGACTTCGGCATCGACCTCGAACCGCGGCAGCCCCAGTCACTCGACGCGGTCGCCGGGCGGCGCTTCGACTACGTGATCACGTTGTGCGACAAGATCCGCGAGGTCCCCCGGGACCACGGATCGGCCGCCGCCGCACACTGGAGCCTGCCCGATCCAGCGTCCTATCCGGAGTTCCGCCGTCTCGCGGCGGAACTCGGTACCCGGATCGCATTTCCGCCCGTGAAAGGAGAATTCACATGACAACCGAACTGGCAAGCGTCCGCTACCTCACCGACGACGTGCCGGCAGCCGTCGACTTCTACACCACCCACCTCGGCTTCACCGTCGCCTTCGACGCCGGACCCGCCTTCGCCGACGTCCGGCGCGGCGCGCTGCGCCTGCTGCTGTCCGGGCCGGCCTCCTCCGGCGCCCGCGCCACCCCGGCCGACGCCGCCAGCGCCGGCCGCAACCGCATCCACCTGGAGGTCGACGGCCTCGACGCCGAGATCGACCGGCACCGCGCCGCCGGGCTGACCTTCCGCAGTGAGCCCGTGTCCGGTCCCGGCGGCCGCCAGATCCTGCTCGCCGACCCGGCCGGCAACCTGATCGAACTGTTCCAACCCGCGTGAGGACCGGTGATTCGACGAGCGCTCCATCCGAACTGAGCCGACGGCTCGGCGTCCCCGACGCCGTCGTCATCGGCCTGGGCGCGATGATCGGCGCGGGAATCTTCGCCGCCCTGGCGCCCGCCGCGCGCGCGGCCGGATCGGGGTTGCTGCTCGGGTTGGCGGTCGCGGCGGTCGTCGCCTACTGCAACGCGACCTCCTCGGCGCGGCTGGCGGCCCGCTATCCCGCCTCCGGGGGCACCTACGTCTACGGCCGCGAACGGCTCGGCCCGTTCTGGGGTTACCTGGCCGGCTGGAGCTTCGTGGTCGGCAAGACCGCCTCCTGTGCGGCGATGGCGCTGACGGTCGGCAGCTATGTCTGGCCGGGACACGCGCACGCGGTCGCCGTGGGCGCGGTGGTGTTGTTGACGGCCGTGAACTACGGCGGCGTGCAGAAGTCGTCCTGGCTGACCCGGGTCATCGTCGCGGTGGTCCTCGCGGTGCTCGCCGCCGTCGTGGCCGCGGCGTTCACCGCCGGTGGCTCCGACCTGGCACGACTGGACCTCGGCACCGACATCACGGCCACCGGCGTCCTGCAGGCCGCCGGGTTGCTGTTCTTCGCCTTCGCCGGCTACGCCCGCATCGCCACCCTCGGCGAGGAGGTCCGCGATCCGGCCCGCACCATCCCCCGCGCGATTCCGCTCGCGCTGGCGATCACCCTGGTGGTGTACGCGGCGGTCGCCGTCGCCGCGCTGAGCGTGCTGGGCCCGGGGCGGCTGGCCGAGGCCACGGCGCCGCTGTCGGAACTGGCGCACGCCACCGGCCACGGCTGGCTCGAACCGGCCGTTCGCGTGGCGGCGGCGGTCGCGGCGCTGGGGTCGCTGCTCGCCCTGATCCTCGGCGTCTCCCGCACGACCCTGGCCATGGCCCGCGACCGGCACCTGCCCCACGCGCTGGCGCAGGTACATCCCCGGTTCCTGGTCCCGCACCGCGCGGAACTGGCGATCGGCGTGATCGTCGCCGTGGCCGCCGCGTTCGCCGATCTGCGTTCGGCCATCGGGTTCTCCTCGTTCGGGGTCCTGCTCTACTACGCGATCGCCAACGCGTCGGCCTGGACCCTGACCCGCGACGAGAACCGGCCGCCACGCGTGATTCCCGCGGTCGGGTTCCTCGGCTGCCTGCTGCTGGCCGGCACCCTGCCCTGGCTGTCGATCCTCACCGGCGCCGTGGTCATCGCGCTCGGCGCCGTCATCTACTCGGTCCGCTCCGCACGTTGCTAGCGTGCGAGAGTGGATCTCTTCGCACTCTCGTGGACGGCGTTGCGCACGGCGGTCGCCGAACTCGCGGACGAGGACTTCACCCGGCCGTCCGGCTGTACCGGCTGGCTCGTGCGCGACCTGGTGTGCCACCTGATCATCGACTCTCAGGACGTCCTGATCACCCTCGTGTCTCCCGCCGAGACGGAACCGACGAGGAACGAGCTGACCTACTGGCACATCGGCCGAACACCGCCGCTCGGCGACGACCCGCTCGACGCGCTGACCGTCCGGCTGGCCGCCGCGTACGAGAAGCCGGGGCTGCTCAGGTTCCACCTGGACGACGTCGGCGCGGCCGCCGGCAGGGCCGCCGAACTGGCCGATCCCGACCTCCGGGTCAGCACCCGCGACGAGGTCTTCACGGTGCACGACTTCCTCTCCGTGTACGTCATGGAGTGGACGCTGCACCACCTCGACCTGATCGCGCACCTGCCGGACGCGCCCGAGCCGCCCGCCGCGAGCCTCGCCCGGTCCCGCGAGATGCTCGAGCAGATCGCCGAGGCCACGTTCCCCGCGTCGTTCTCCGACAAGGACGCGCTGCTGATCGGCACCGGACGACGCGCGCCGACCGACGCGGAGAAGGCCGAACTGGGCGAGCTGGCGGCGGAGCTCCCACTCGTCCTCGGCTGAGTCCATTGTGGTCTGCGTAATAGAGTCGCCGTGCCGTAAGGGTTTGGCTAGCCTCCCGTCATGGCACGCGACGAGCGCGGGGTCACCCCCCAGAGCGAGGACTTCTCCTCCTGGTACAACGAGCTGATCACCAAGGCCCAGCTGGTCGAGCGTGGCCCGGCCAAGGGCACCATGGTCATCCGGCCGTACGGCTACCGGGTCTGGGAGCTGATCCAGGCCGAGCTCGACCGTCGCATCAAGGACACCGGCCACGAGAACGCCTACTTTCCGCTCCTCATCCCGGAGTCCTACTTCAAGCGCGAGGCCGAGCACGTCGAGGGCTTCTCACCCGAGCTCGCCGTCGTCACCCATGCGGGTGGCAAGGAGCTGGACGAGCCGCTGATCGTCCGGCCGACGTCCGAGACGGTCGTCGGCGAGATGATGGCCAAGTGGATCTCGTCCTACCGGGATCTGCCGCTGCTGCTGAACCAGTGGGCGAACGTGGTGCGCTGGGAGTTGCGGCCCCGCATGTTCCTGCGTACGACCGAGTTCCTGTGGCAGGAAGGGCACACGGCGCACGCCGACGAGGCCGACGCGATGCGCGAAACGATGCAGATGCTCGACGTCTACACCGAAGTCGCCCGCGACATCGCCGCGATCCCCGTGGTACCGGGCGAGAAGACCCCCGGTGAGCGGTTCGCCGGCGCCGTGCGGACGTTCTCCATCGAGGGCATGATGCGGGACGGCAAGGCCCTGCAGGCCGGCACGTCGCACTATCTCGGGACGAACTTCGCCAAGGCCTTCGGGATCCAGTACCTGAACGACGCCGGGCGGTTGGAGCTGTGCCACACCACGTCGTGGGGGATGGCCACCCGCATGATCGGTGCGGTCATCATGACCCACGGCGACGACAAGGGCCTGGTACTGCCGCCGAACCTGGCGCCACACCAGGTGGTGATCGTGCCGATCGCCCGTGGCGAGCAGGCGGGCGCGGTGATGGACGCCGTGCGCGACCTCGCCGCCCGGCTGAAGGCCGCCGGTATCCGAGCGCATGTCGACGATCGTCCCCAGGTCTCGCCCGGCTTCAAGTTCAACGACTGGGAGCTGCGTGGTGTCCCGCTCCGGCTGGAGATCGGGCCACGGGACCTCGCGGCCGGCACCGCTGTGCTGGCCGGGCGTCTCGGCGGCAGGTCCGCCGTCAGCCTGGCGACCGCTCCGGAGGTGCTGAAGGCGGAGCTGGACTCGTTTCAGCGCCACCTGCTCCGGCGCGCCACCGACTTCCGGGAGTCCCGGACGGTTCCCGTGCACTCGTGGCCGGAGTTCACCGACGCGGTCGCCACCGGTTGGGCCGGCGCCCCGCACTGCGGCCGGCCGGCGTGCGAAGCCGAGATCAAGACGGAGACCGCGGCCACCCCGCGCTGCATCCCCCTCGACGCCGCGGCCGAGTCCGGCACCTGCGTGCGCTGCGACGCACCGTCGGCCTACGGAAAACGCGTCCTGTTCGGCCGCGCGTACTAGGGTCGCATGCCTGGAACGACGCCTTACTGACGTTCAACGTCAGTAAGGCGTCGTTCCAGGCATGCCGCGCGGGGGGTGCGCCGGGTGCACGGTTACCACGCCGCGGTCGGCGTCGACGATCACGCGGTCGCCGGTGCGGACGATCCGCACCGGGTCCTCGGCCAGCTCCGAAATGGTCGGCACTCGCGTCACCACCGCGCCCAGCGCCGACTTGGTCGACAGCGTGGTGACCACCATCGCCAGCGGCGCGGTGCCGAGCAGCCGGGTGGCCTGGAAGAAACCCGACCAGCCCGACGATCCCTTGGCGCCGGGGAACACCAGCACCTTGCCGGTGAAGCACACCCCGAACAGCTCGTGTCGCCGCTCGATGATCGTGCCGGTGGCCGGGTCGATGCCGCCCCAGCCCGAGATGGTCTCCCGCGAGACCAGGGCCTCGCCCTCGACCCGGCCCGGCACGATCCCGCGCCCCTTGATCTCGACGGTCACGCCAGCTCACCTCGCCAACGCCCGGTGACCGCCGCGTCCACACAGTCCTCCAACGTGCCGAACCACGCCTCGATCCCCAGGATCGCCGGCAGATAATGCGCCTGCTTGGCCGAGTCGGTGGCGAATACCCGGGTCCCCTCCGGCGCGGACCGCGACATGGCCGGACACGAGTCGGTCAGCACCCGGCCGCCGGCCTGGCGAATGGTCTCGGTGTAGCCGTTGCGGTCCGCCACCGTACGCAGCGCGCGAGGTGTCATGATCCACAGTTCGGTGCCGGGGTTGAGTTTCCGGCCCTCCAGCGCGCGGGCCGCCCTGGCCACCTGATCCAGTGAGGCGTGCGGGCAGCCGAGCAGGATGAAGTCGACGTCGGCGCTTTCCCCTTGGCTGTTCAGCTTCTCGTACATCTGGCGCCGCTCGCGCGGGCCGTACTCGACCCGCTCGGGCACCGCACGCCCACCGAACGCGGCTTCGAGCGTCGGCGCTTCCGGGGTGATACCGGGGATGTGATACAGCTCCACGCCGCCGGAAGACGCGGTGGCCGCGCCGAAGTGCTTCAGGTCAGCCAGATCGGGCCGGACCAGCTCGCCGGTCACCACCGGTCGGTTCTCCTGCACGAGGTCGCCGACGAAGTAGCCGAACATGCCCCAGTCGAGGAACCCGTCGACCGGCACCGATGCCTCGACCCAGTGGGTGCCGAACCGGTTCTCCTCGAGATGGTTGCCCCAGCAGGGAATCTTGCCGGTCAGGCTGGCGGCGCCGGTCGACGCCGTGCCCTCGCAGTTGGTGCGGGCGCCGAGCACCGAGTTGGCGTACACGACGGCCGAGGACTCCATCCACGCGCAGTGCTCGCCCCGCACCGGAAGGTTGCCCACCTGGTAGGGCGTGCACGTGGCGAGGATGTTGACGCCGTGATTGCCGTAGAAGGACTCCGCGTCGGTCTGGAGCTCGACCATGGCCTTGGGATACGGCGCGATCCCGACCGAGTCCTCGCCGAACCCCTGCTGCAGTTGGCATGTCGGCACGCGCATGGTGGGAATCTCGAACTCGTGGTCGCTGTCCAGGTTGATCACCGAGTACGCCTTGTCCCACCCGCCTTCCCGCACCAGCTTGGCCTTCACGGGCGACGGCTGGGTCATGGTCCCGGCCACGTTGCGGATGTCGCAGAGCGCATCGGCACCGAGTGCCTCGCCGTAGCGGATCAGCAGATCCATGGCGGCGGCGACCGCTGGCCCTTCGGCGCCGTCGCGCATGGCCTTCTCGTCGTCGGCGAGTCTCATGTGGACGCTCCCTAGCTGTCGACGTTCTCGTGGACCCGCTTGCCCAGCTCAGCCCAGTCGATCTCCTGGACAGAGCCCGCGCCGGCGAGGTCGAGCGCGTGCGCCGCCCCGAACCCCATAGCCGCACAGGGCCCCATCACCCGCACGCTGGACAGCGCGGCGGCGTCGCCGTCCACGCACCGGCCGGCCGCCACGAGGTTGTGCGCGGTCATCGGGATCAGGCTGCGCAGCGGCACATAGTGCACGTGATCGGTGTCGAACACCTCCCACACATACCCTTCCACCCGATCATGCAGCTCGATCGGCCACGCCGTGCGGGCGACCGCGTCCTCGAACCGCACCCCCGACCGGACCTCCTCGGCCGACAGTTGGTGCACGGCGGCGATCCAGCGGGTCTGGCGGCGCCCGGGGAACCCGTAGGTCCGGACCTTCGCCTCACCGAACGCCTTGGGGAACTCCCGGCGCAGGAACGCCACCACACGATCGGCCTGCGCGCGTCCCTCGAGCTGGGCCTGCGCCGACCGGACCGCCTCCAGCGGCGCCTCGACGTGCGTCATGTTCATCACCGCCGTGTTGCGGCCGGGGAAGAAGAACGCCAGCCCGTCGCGCCGAACGAGGCCGTACTCCTGCGCCTTCTCGCCGACCCGGGCGACCAGCTCGGCCGGCTCCGGCTTGAACTCCTCACGCAGGTTCTCCAGCCGGATCTGCTGCGAGCCCCAGATGGTGCGCTCGGGCACCCGGCAGGCGAGCCCGGTCTCCCAGGTCAGCGCGGCGTCACCGCTGGCGTCGACGAAACCCGTCGCCGCCACCCGAACCAGGCCGTGCCGGGTGGCGAACGTGGTGGCATGCAGGTGCCCGCCGGTGGCGTCGACGGTCAGCACCGACGCGCCGAGGACGACCTGAATGCCCAGCGAGCGCACGAGGTTCTCGATCCACCGGCTCAGCACCACCTCGTCGTAGCTGACCGTGATGGTGTGGCTCTGGTTGCGGTGGATGTCGCCGGTCGCGCCGAGGTCGGCGAACATCGGGTCGAAGATCCCGTGGGTGAGCTGACGGTACTCCGGCCCATTGCCGTACACCCCGCAGAACAGCCCGATGAGCGAGTTGACGCACTGTCCACCGAGGACCGGAAGGGCGTCGACCAGTACCACCGACTTGCCGAGCCGCCGGGCCTCCACGGCGGCGGACAGCCCCGCGATGCCCGCGCCGACCACGCAGATGTCGGCCGTGAGCCGCTCGGTCGGGTCGCCCGCGGGTTTGCTTACCGTGTTGATCTTCAGCTCGGTGAGTTCGTGCGGCATCAGTTCCCCCTGGCGATTTTCGCGTAGACGGGCAGCCAGCCAGACTGTCCGGAGTGGTCAATGTCGTCGGGTTCGGGCCGGCCGGCCAGCTCGGCCGGGTCGACCAGCAGGTCCACCCGGCGGGTGGTCAGGTCGATGGAGATCCGGTCGCCGTCCGCCACCAGGGCGAGCGGCCCGGGCAGCGCGCCTTCCGGCCGGACCTCGCCGACCACGATGCCCTTGTTCACCAACCCGGACAGCTGCCCGTCGGTCACGACCGCCACCTGCTCGGTCAGACCGGCGCCGCCGAGCGCGAAGACGGTCTGCGAGGCCATTCCCATGCCGGGTGTGCCGACCGGACCGAGCCCGCGCAACACGAGCACGTCGCCGGGCCGCAGCACCCCGCCCTCGATGGCGGCGATCGCGGAGACGGCGTCGGTGAACACCCGCGCCCGGCCTTCGAAGGTCGGCGGCCGGGCCTCGGTGACCGACAACTTCACGATCGCCGAGGAGGGCGCGAGCGAGCCGCGGACAACCACGACGGTCGGATGGTCGCCGCGCGGGCTGTGCAGTGGCCGGATGATCCGCGCGTCGGCCACCACCGCGCTCGCCAACCGGTCCGAAATGGACTCCCCAGTGATCGTGACCGCCTCGCCTTGCACGACGTCACCGAGCTGCTTGAGGACGGCGAGCGCGCCACCGGCGTCCTCGAACTCCTCGATCGAGTCCTCGCCGTTGGGGCGCACGGCGGACAGCGGCCGGATTATGTCCGAAAAGGACTCGAACATCCCGTACACGTCGAGGTCGCTGCCCGTCTCGCGGGCGATCGCCTGCAGGTGCTTGACCGTGTTGATCGAGCCGCTGACCGCGAGCACGGACATCACGGCGTTCGCGAACGCGGCCGGGGTCATGATGGTGCGCGGCCGGCGTTCCGCGCGTACCGCCGCCACGATCGCCGCGCCGCTCCTTCGGACGGCCGCCCACATCGGCTCGCTGTTGGCGCGCACGGGGGTCGTGCCCGGCAGCGTCATCCCGAGCGCCTCGGCCACGATGTGCATGGAGTTCGCGGTGCCCATCCCCGTGCACACCCCGGGCCCGGTGATCGCGCGCGAACTCAGGTCGCACAAGGCGTCGACGGTGATGCCGCCGGCGGCGACCTTGCCCGCCTGCAGGAACACCTCCTCGATGTCGACGCGCTCGCCGTTGTCGAGCCGGCCGCAGCTCTGGTAGCCGCACGCGAGCACCAGCGTCGGCACGTCGACCCGCGCCGCGGCCATCAGCTGGCCGGGGGTGGTCTTGTCACACGAGGCGAGGCAGACCATGCCGTCGAGCTGCCCGCCCTCGACCACGGCCTCGATGTCGGCGGCCACCAGGTCGCGGCTGGACAGGACGTACCCGCCGCGACCGCCGGCGGCCATGATGAAGTCGGTCGGCGCGACCGTCCGGATCTCGAACCCGACACCGCCCGCCGCCGCGATCGACTCCTTGACCGCGGCGGCGATCGGGTCGAGATGGCTGAAGCACGGCGCGAGTCCCGACGAGGAGTTGACGATCGCGATCTTGGGCTTCGTGAGGTCGTCGTCGGTCAACCCGAGCGCGTGCCACTGCGCACGCCGGGTGGCCCAACGCGGGCTGCCGACCGGGAAGTTGCTGCGGAGGCTCACCCGTTCACGTCCTGCTGGCTGTAGACGGACTCGTGCCACGGGATGAAGAACCGCTTGAGGCCGTGGACGATGAAGTACAGGAGCAGGCCGAGCACGGACAACAGGATGATCACGGCGAACAGCGCGGGCGCGTCGAGGTCGTTGAGGGTGCGCACCACCAGGTAGCCGAGGCCCTCGCTGCCGCCGAGGTACTCGCCGACGATCGTGCCGATGATCGC
The DNA here is from genome assembly GCA_963826035.1 of uncultured Actinomycetota bacterium. Taxonomy (GTDB): domain Bacteria; phylum Actinomycetota; class Actinomycetes; order Mycobacteriales; family Pseudonocardiaceae; genus Actinophytocola. The sequence goes on from CAWGVZ010000018.1 coordinate 502,959, forward strand.
GAACACGATGCCGACCTCCATGCCGGCGAACACGTACGGCATGGTGCTCTTCAGCTCCACGTGTTTGAACGTCTGCCAGCGGGTGGCGTTGAGGCTCTTCATCACGTCGCGCTGGCCGGCCTCGACCGAGCGAACGCCCAGCTGCACGTTGAGCATGATCGGGAAGAACGCGAGCATGGCCGACATGATCACCTTGGTGGTCATGCCGAAGCCGAACCAGATCACGAACAGCGGGATCAGCGCCACCTTGGGCACCACCTGGGAGGCGACGATGAGCGGTCGCAGGCTGCGCTCCAGCCACGCCACCTTGCCGAGCACGACGCCCACCGCGATCCCGCACACGACCGCGATCAGGAACCCGCTGATGGTCTCGGTGGCGGTGACCTGGGCGTGCTCCCAGGTCTCCGGGTCGGCCACCACCTCGCCGAGGCTGTCCAGCACGGTCATCGGCCGCGGCAGCACCAGTTCGGAGATGTCGTAGACGCGAACGAACACGTCCCAGGCGACGAAGAAGGCCAGCAGGATCAGCGGTGTGCTGATCCACGGAAGGAGTTTCCGGGACACTATTCCTCCTCGTTCAAGGCGTGGCGCAGATCGCGGACGACGGCGCCGAACTCCGGCTCGGTCTGCACGTCGATGCTGCGCGGCCGGTCGAAGTCGACGGACCTGATCTGGCGGATGCGGCCGGGCCGGGGGGTCAGGTGCACCACCCGGTCGCCGAGGAAGACCGCCTCGGTGATGTCGTGGGTGACGAAGACGACGGTCGCGCTGGTGGCCAGGGCGATGCGCTGCAGCTCGAGGTTCATCCGCTCGCGGGTCAGCGCGTCCAGCGCGCCGAACGGCTCGTCCATCAGCAGCAGCTTCGGCCGGGTGCTCAGCGCGCGGGCGATCGCCACCCGCTGGCGCATCCCGCCGGAAAGCTCTCTCGGGTAAGACTTTTCGAAGCCGGTCAGGCCGACGAGTTCGGCGAGCTCGGCCACCCGCTCCCGGCGCGCCTCCTTGCCGTCGCCGCGCAACCGCATGGGCAGCGCGATGTTGTCGGCCACCGAGTACCAGGGGAACAGGTTCGCCTCCTGGAACACCACGCCCAGCTGGGACATCACCGAGGAGTCCACTGTGGATCCGTGCCAGAGCGGCCGGCCCTCGATCAGGATCTCGCCGGTCGACGGGCTGAGCAGGCCGGCCAGCATGCGCAGCAGCGTGGTCTTCCCGCACCCGGACCGGCCGATCAGCGACACGAACTCGCCGTCGCGGATCGTGAGATCCACATCGGACAGTGCCTGGGTGTGTGCCCGTTTGGTGCGGAACTCCTTGCCGATCCCGACCAGCTCGAGCTTCGTGGTGGTGGCTTGCTCGATGATGTCCATCTCCCGAGCGGTCATCCGGCGTCCTTCGGCTGGCTCTGGCTGTTCGGCAGCAGGCTGTTGTCGATCCAGGAGGCGGCGTCACCGCCGGTCTTGGCGATGCCCGCGTCGGTGAGCTCGGTGTACCCGGCTGCCCAGGCGGCCCCGTCGGTGACGAGCAGTGGCGCGCTGGCGTCGCCGCCGGTCCACAGCTCGCGCATGGTGGTCAGGCTCGCCTTGGCGACCGCGTCGTCGTCGAGCGAGGCGAAGGAGTACTCGGCGCGTAGCTGCTCGATGGTCTCGTCGAGCGACTCGTCGGCCACGATCGCCGCCAGCGCGTCGTTGATGCCGGCCAGGAAGGCTTTGAGGGTGTCCGGGTGCTGCGCGATGCCGTCCTTTGTCGCCACGTAGACCTGCGAGTCCGACTTGACGATCTGGCCGGGGTCGAAGCTGGCGGCGTCGTCCTGTTGGGACTCGACCATGTTGGCGGTGTCGATGCTGACCACGTAACCGGCGATCCGGCCCTGCTGGACCAGGTTGAACGTGCCCGGCGTGAGCCCGACGACCTGGCGTTTCGTCTCCTCCGGGTCCAGCCCGGCGTTGGCCAGCACCAGCGAGACCACCTTGTCGCTGGTCCCGCCCTCGGACGGGACGCCCATCGTCTGGCCGAGGAAGTCCTCCGGCCGTTCCAGCGGGTGCTTGTCCTTGCTGTAGACGAAGCGCAGCGACGAGCCGCGCGTGAGGGTGCCGATGTTGACCAGCGGTTGGCCACTCTCGGCGACCGCGGTCATCACGTCGATCTGGCCGAGCCTGGTGACGATCCCGCTGCCCGAGAGCAGCGTCTGCATGGCCTGGGGTGAGCCCTTGACCGGCTGTAACGTGACGTTGAGGCCGTGCTTGGCGAAGTGGCCGCCCGCTACGGCTAGCAGCTCGGGCGCCAGTGAGAGCGTTTCGAGCGGCAGGTAGCTGAGGAACGTGACCTGCTCGCCGTCACCGGCGCTGGCGGTGTCCGACCCGCACGCGGTGAGGAACGCTGGACCCGCGGAGGCGAGCGCCACGGTGGCGGCTGAACGCCTGAGGAAGGACCTTCGGCTGATCATGGTCTTCTCCCGTCTGGCCGGTCACCACCTTGTCACCGGCTCAGCTGAGACTCGTGCCAGGCAGCGTCGGAGACCAGCGGTGTTTCCGCATACCGGAAGACTCTTGGTGGTGTCGCGGGGGCTTGGCGGGGCCGGGGACACCACATACCGTCCACCGAATTAAGGGCCTGACCGTTATTTGTGGACACTCATCGCCTGGAGGCGCATATGTGTGGCGGCTCAGTTAGCCGACTCCGCCGGGGGGACCCGCAGTTCGAGAACAATCTTCGGCGGGCGGTCCACGAGGTCAGGATACTTAACAGCCCCAACATCCAAACCGCTACCAACATGGCCCCGATAAACGGTGGCCAACTGATCGCAACCATCGGGCCCGGCGCTTCGTTGAACGACGCCGTGATCAACCAGGGCACCATTGATCAGTCGACGAACTCCACCACCCACGATCGGCGACGAACGACGCACAAGAGGGGGATCAGTGCTCTTTCGCTGATCGTCATCGCCGTGGTAGTCGGACTGGTTGTCGCCGGGGGGATGAGCTACCTCATCGTCAGCATCAATCACCCTGCCTGGTTCGAGGAGTTGTTCGGCTCCTCATCCGATGAGGTCCACCCCCGGCAGCGCAAGTCGGAGGCCGCAGGACCGACGACAATCTGGTGTTCGCGACCAACCCTTACGAAGCCGTGAGGCAGATCTACGACTACATCGCCCAGGACGGTGACCATGACCTGGTGTGCCTACGGTTCAAGGATCGTGGCCAACAGTTCGCCAGCAACATGGGATATCCGGATTGCGAGCAAGCGGTGCGCGGGCTGGCCGGTCAGGTGACCGATAGAAACGCTTACGCGGAGTCGATGCCGTCGGCCACGGCCACCCCAGTGAGCGGCGACAGCGTGCGGATCAGCTCGTGCGAGGACAGCTTCCAACATGGCATCCAGGGCGGCCCGCCACTCGGCGCGTTCACTGTCGAGAAGATCCCAGAATCGAAGGGTGAGCAGTGGATCATCGCCGGACACGAGAACGAGACTCGCCAGTGCGTAGCCCAGTCCTGAACGCGTGCTACCCCGCCGGGAGTCGGGGGCGCGCGCCGAGCGCGCGGGAGATGCCGCGGGCCGTGGCCTGGACCAGGTGCGCCACGCTCGGCCCGTGGGGCTCCGTGTGCGGCACGATCAGCGACAACGCCGCCACCACCGTTTTGTCCTCGCCGTAGATGGGCGCCGCCACCGACACGTACTCCGGGTTGATCTGCCGGTCACTGATCGCATACCCACTGCGCCGGACATCGGCCAGCACCTGCCGCAGCTCGCGCGCGTTCGAGTAGGTCCACGACGTGAACACCCGCAGCGGCCCGCCGATCACCTCCTCCTGCAGCTCCACCGGCGCGTGCGCCAACAGAACAAGGCCGACCGCGGTGGCGTGCAACGCATACCGGCCACCCACCCGCGGCCGCTGGCTCACCGTCTCCGGGCTCACGAACCGCTCGACGAAGACGACCTCGTCCTTCTCCCGCACCGCCAGGTGCACCCCTCGGCGGGTCGTCTCGTACAGGTCCTGCATGAACGGCAGCGCGATCCGCTGCAGCCCCACCGAACGCGGCGCGAGCGCGGCGACCTCCCACAACCGCAGCCCGATCCGGTAGTCGCCGGCTTCATTGCGCTCCAGCGCACCCCACTCGTGCAGCTCGGAGACGATCCGGTGGGTCGTGGTCAGCGGCACCCCGGACCGGCGGCTGATCACCGACAGGCTCAGGCCCGTCTCGGCGTCCTCGAACGTGTCGAGGATCCGCAGCGCACGCCGGAGAACTCCCACCCCACCACCACCTTCATCGCGCGAGGGCTCGGCTGATGCCGCGCGCGGCCGCCTGCACGAGTGGAGCGAGCGCGCCCGGCTGGGCGCTGTCCGCGCGGACCACCAGCGACACGGCGGCGACCACCGACCGGTCCTGGCCGAGGATCGGCGCGGCCACGGAGAGCGCGTCGGTGGTGACCTGGCCGTCGCTCACCGAGTAGCCGTTGCGGCGCACGTCGGCCAGCACCTCACGCAGGCGGACCGGGTCGGTGACGGTCTTCGGGCTGTAGCCGTGCAGGGGCGCGCCCAGCACCTCCTCCTGCACCGACGCTGGCGCGTGCGCGAGGAGCACCAGGCCGACACCGGTGGCGTGCAGCGCGAACCGGCCGCCGACGCGGGTCAGCACCGGCACCGCGTGCCGCCCGGCGATCCGCTCGACGAACACCAGCTCCAGCCCCTCGCGCACCGCGAGCTGGACGTTCTCGTGGCTGACCTCGTACAGGTCCTCCAGGAACGGCATGGCGGCCTCGCGCAGGACCAGCCCGCGGGGCGCGAGCGACGCGACCTCCCACAGCCGCAGGCCGATGTGGTACCGGCCGTCGGCACCGCGCTCCAGCGCACCCCAGGCGACCAGCTCCGATGTGCGGCGATGTGCGGTCGGCAGCGACACGCCGGCCCGCCTGGCCAGCTCGCTGAGGGTCAGCTCGGGGGTCTCCGGCGTGAACGCGTCCAGCAGCGCGAGCACCTTGCTGGTGACCGAGCGCGCCATCGCGAGTCCACCTGTCACAGGTCGAGGACCAACTTCCCCCCGCACGAGCGGGACACACAGATCATCATGGTCTCCCCGGCCGCGCGCTCGTCGGGCGTGAGCAGGGAGTCACGGTGGTCGGGGGTCCCGCCGAGCACGTCGGTCTCGCAGGTGCCGCAGGTCCCCTCCCGGCACGACGACAGGACCGGCACCCCGGCGTCCTCGACCACCTCCAGGATCGACCGGTCCTCGGGCACCAGCACGGTTCTGCCCGTGCGGGCGAGCTCCACCTCGAAGGAGTCCCGCGCGCCGGTGTCGGGTCTCGCGGTGAACCGCTCGACGTGCAGCGCGCCGGCCGGCCAGCTCGCGCAGTGCCCCTCCACGGCGGCGAGCAGGGGCTCCGGGCCGCAGCAGTAGACGGCCGTCCCCTCCGCCGGCTCGGCCAGCAGGCCGGCCAGGTCCAGCAGCCCGGTCTCGTCCTGCGGCCGGATGCTCACCCGGTCGCCGTAGCCCCGGCACAGGCGCTCCCGGAACGCCATCGACGCCCTGGTCCGCCCGCCGTACACCAGCCGCCAGTCGGCGCCGGCCCGCTCGACGGCGGCCAGCATCGGCACGATCGGGGTGATGCCGACACCGCCGGCCACGAACAGGTACCGCTTCGCCTCGACCAACGCGAAGTTGTTGCGGGGCCCGGCGACGTCCACCTGGTCCCCGGGCGCGAGCCGGTCGTGCACGTACGCCGACCCGCCGCGCCCGTCCGGCTCCCGCAGCACCGCGACCCGCAGCGCCGAGCGGTCCGCCGGGTCGCCGCACAGCGAGTACTGCCGCACCAGACCGGGGCGCAGCACCAGGTCCACGTGCGCGCCCGGCTCCCACGCGGGCACCGGGGCACCGTCGGGGTGACGCAGCGTCAACGCGACCACGCCGGCGGCCACCGGGTCCTTGCCGGCCACCTCGAGGATGGTCATCGGTGCCCGTGCGGGTGGGCGAGTAGCCATTCCCACAGCTCCACCGGGTCCTCGGACTCGTGCTCGGCGCCGCAGTGGCACACCCCGATCTGCAGGTCGGTGCCCAGTTTCCAGTGGATCCGGTAGACCGTGGCGCCCTCCAACATGGCGACCCGCTCGGTCATGCCGACATCCCCCCGAGGATGCGCCGCGCGGCCAGGCCGCCGGTGTCGATGTTGATCGACAGCTCCTGGTAGCCGTCCGGTTCGGACTGGATCACCCGTTCGAGGATGTCCAGCGCGGTGACGTCCTGCAGCACCACCGTGCGGTTGCTCTCCGCCAGGAAGTCCGACACACCCTGGTCGTCGAGCGCGAAGTCCCTGGCCACCGCCCAGAAGTCGTGGGTGCTGTGCTCGGTCTCGGGCGTGATGGCGTACACCACCTCCACGTGGAAGCCGTGCGGGTCAGACCCGTCGTCGTTCGGCAGCACGCCGGCCGGCGCGATCCGGCTGTGCAGCAGGTACAGGCACGGCGGGTGGTACTCGATGTCCTGCCACCGGGTGATCCGCCCTTCGATGCCGGTGGACTTGGCGTAGAAGGGCGGGCACGCGGCGTCGGCCATGTGCCGGCTGACGTAGATGACCCGGCGGTCCTCGTCCACCTCGGTGGTGATCGGCGTGTTCGCCACCTCCGGCGTGCCGATGTAGCCGCCGTGCAGGTACGTCTCGTGCGAGAGGTCCAGCAGGTTGTCCACCAGCAGTTCGTAGCGCGCGGCCAGCGGTTCCATCCCGCACACGGTCGTGTAGCCGGGGTCGGCGAGCCACGGCGCCCGGGGGACCGGCGTCGTGTCGGCGCGGTCCCGGTCGCCGATCCACACCCACACGAACGAGTCCTGCTCCACCACCGGGTAGGCCGCGACGCGTGCGGTGCGCGGGATCCTGGCCTGCCCCGGCACGAACACACACGTGCCGGTCCGGTCGTAGGTGAACCCGTGGTAGCCGCAGACGATCGTGTCGCCCTCGAGCCTGCTCTCCGACAGCGGAAAGCGACGGTGCACGCACCGGTCGGCCAGCGCCACCACCTCGCCGGCCTCGCTCCGGTAGAACACCAGCGGTTCACCGAGGATCGTCCTGGCGAACAGTTCGCGCCCGACCTCGTACCCGTACGCCGCGACATACCACTGGTTGCGAACGAACGTCATGGCTCCGACCTCCCTTGCCCGGTTGACCCGACGATCGGGCACTCACCCCGGACAGAGAAGGCGCACTTTCACTCAGTGAAAGATCGATCGGGCCGCAGCAGGACCTCCGCGCCGACCGGGGTGAAGCCGGCCGTGAGGAAGAGTCGCAGTGAGCGGGCGTTACCCGGGGAGACGGCGGCGAAGACGGGGTCGCCGTCGGGTACCAGGGAGAGTGCGTCGGTGAGGAGCGAGCGTCCGTGTCCATGGCCGCCGCGGTGGAGTTCGATGCTCAGCTCGCGTCGTCCCGCCAGGCCGTCGGCGAGGGTGACCAGGCCGCGTTCGTCGCCGAAGACGCGAACGTCGGTCCGGAGTTCGCGGGCGTAACGCACGCGTGGGTGGTCGTCGAGGTCCGCTCGTCGCAGGCGCGGGACTCCGCCGGTGCCCCGGCCCGCCAGGGAGGCGCCGAAGCCGTCCGGTTTGTGGGCGTGGACTTCTGCCGCCGGCAGGGCGGTGGCGATGACCGCGTGCCCGGTGAAGGCCACCGAGCATTCCAGGCTCCGGGGCAGCTCGGGAACCACGGTCACCCCACCGTCGGCCGGCGGGAAGCGCCCGCTGGTGGTCAGGGCGCGACCTGTGTCAGTGGCCACTGGCGCTGGAGCACGCCGTTCGTCGTGATCGTGAGGTTGAGACCGTTGATCTCGTACCGGGTGTCGCCGTTGTCCGCCGTGAACCCGGTCGCGGTCTGCGCGGCCATGAGCGCGATGTGCGTGGTGTCCGACGCCTCGACGCCCTTCTTCTGACCGTCGTAGTAGAACTGGCCGGCAGTGTCCTGGCACACGGTCACCACGTGATCGGTGGACTCGTACATCGCCGTCAGGGTCGAACCAGGCCCACCCTGGGGCAGCCACTGCGCGGCCGCCGCGGGGCACGCGGGCACTGTCTCCGACGCCTCCTCCTGGCCGGGCGACGACAGGTCGGGTAGCAGGTCGCCGAGCTCATCCAGGTTGGTCAGCAGGACGATCACCGCCACGCCGCTCAGCGCGAGAGCCGCCAGCCGCCGGCCGGTCCGCCGGGGCATCGGCGGACGCGTCGGTGGATACATCGGCGGACGCGTCGGTGGCGGCGGGTGCGGGAGCCGTGACGGGACGGGCGCCAGGGTGACGGTGGGGCGCGGCAGCTCTGTGTGTCTCGATTGGACGAACGTGGGCCGCTTCTCCGGCCGGGTCGCCACCTCCACGTGGGTGACCGCTTCGACTCTGCCGGTGGCGCTGCCCGGCGTGCGTTGGCACAGCCGGCAGATGGCCGCGTCCGCCAGGTTGTTCGTATGGCAGGAGTCACACACCCACGCCGCCCTGCTCACCGGTGCTCACCGCCTTCTCGCGTCCGGTCGCGGCGCCGCAGCACCTCACCGTCGTTCGCCGGGCGGAAGACGACCCAGTCCTTGTCGTCCGGCGCCTGGGCGACCTCCAGCGGCGCCAGTACCGGCGCGTCGACCACGTCCGGCCGGTCCTTCCGCCCGGCGATCTCGTCGACGATGCCCTGCAGGAACGGCCGGCTCCGGGGCGGAAACCACAGGGACACGGTGAAAGTGGTCGTCTGCCCGAAACGGACGGTCAGCGTCAGCCGCAGCAGTGCGGTGCCGGGCAGGCCCGGCTCGCCGGCGAGCCGGGCCTCCACACAGGACTGAATGGGCAGTCGGAGCCGGACACCCGGGCGGCGGCGCTCCTCGGCCACGAGCGTCGACAGAGTCCGGTACAGCCGCACCTCCGGCCCGGTCGCGCCGGCCGGCCGGACCGCACCGTGGTCCCAGCCGGTGACCGCGACCAAGCCCGTCGGCCGACCGCCCTGGTACTGACGCAGGTCGTAGTCCGGCCCCGGCTCCTGCCGCCACTCCACCTTCGGACGCCGCCGGATCATGGTGGTCACAGACTGTTCGCGATGGTGGCGACGATCTCGTCCATCTCCCACTCCTCCAGTCCCTCCCCGGCGCTCGACGGAAAGAAGAGGGTGTTGTTCCAGTCGTCGGCGATGTCGTGCCACGGGTACTCCTCCGGCGCGAAGATCAGCAGCCGCTTGGCGGAGTTCTCCATCAACGCGTGCTGGCTCTGCGCGTGCCCCCACAGCACGAACAGTTCGTCCAAAGAGGACGGCATCGACCGCGGGTAGGTGTGCGCGCGGGTCTGCGCCGGGTCACCCAGTGCGTGGGCGGGCGCGTCGGTGAACATCACGATCACGTGCCGGCGCCGGTCGAGACCGGTCTCCCAGTCCGAGGCCATCGCCAGGGCCAGCGCCTCGAGGGCGGACTCCGGCGCGTCTCCACCACCGGCGGGCATCAGCGTTCGCACCGTGCGCTCGAACTCGGTCAGCTCGCTGGGCAGGCTCAGGAAACGGCCCTCGACCAAGGCGTCCTCGGCGCGATCCCCGAAGTCGCGGAATGCGATCACCTTCAGCCGCAGGCTGCTGATGCCCCGTCCCTTGGCGGCCATCTCCTGGGCGAGCCGGCCGGGAAACGACAACGCACTGTGCTTCACGTTGTCCAGCATCGGTCCCATGCTGAGGGTGGCGTCGACGCACAGGACGATGTCAACGGCGTACTTGAGACCGGTCCGAATGCTCACCTGGCTCGTTCCTCTCGACGGTCGGCACCGGGCATGTTGATCCGCAGCCGCGACTGGCGCGGCGGCTCCGGAACACGGCCGGTGAGATTGACCCGCACCCGGCTACGCCCGGGCACGGGTTCTGGGGTCGTCGCGACGGAGCCGCCGGCGAGCACGGCCACGACCTCCTCGATGGCCTCGGTGATACTCGGCCGGCAGGCGGGGTCAGCGTCCGTCAGCGCGCGCAGCACCCCGGCCAACCGGCCGTCGAGATCCGGATCCAGGCGCAGAGGCTGCCCGGCCAGCACGGCCGCGGCCGGCGAGTCGTTGGCGGTCCCGTAGTCCGGCAGCACACCGCGGAGGTAGGTGTGCAGGAGCAGCCCGAAGGCGAACACGTCGACCGCCTGGGTGAGGTGCTCCGCGCGGACCGCTCGGTCGCCGCGGACGTATCGAAGCCACTCCGGCGCACCGTAGAGCGGGTTGCCGGTGACGATGTCCCGCGGCGGAGGCTCGCCGACCGGGTAGGCGTCGTCGAAGTCGATCAGCTTGGCCGTGTAGAGATCACTGCCGTCCGGTTGGTGCAGCAGGACGTTCTCCGGCTTGAGATCGCCATGCACGATGCCGCATTCGTGCAGCAGTCCCAGGCTCTCGGCGAGCGTCCGCAACAGAACGACCTGCCGCACGGGGTCGAGCTCGTGCGGGCGCACCTCGGTGCCGTCGATCCGCCCGGTCACCTTGTAGTAGCGGGTGCCGTCGACGAAGAAGTCCTTGGTCAGCACCAGGTTGCCGGCACGCGGATGGTCGGCGCGCAGCAGTCGGGACACCTGCCGCTGCCGCCGAACGAAGCGTTCGCACTCGGCGAGGCGACGTTCCTTGTCTGCCACCGATCCCATGGAGTCCGGCCGGGGACGCTTGGGGTCGAGGAACTCCTTGATGAAGAACTCTTCGCCGTTCTTGTGGGCGAACGCCCACAGGCACTTGCCGGCGTTGGCGTTCGACGGCCTCGTGACGATCTCGTAGCCGTTGACGGTCTGGCCCAGTTTCACGCCGGCTCTCCCTTGGGCAACCTGCGCTCGTAATCGCCCCGATAGGCCTGCCACGACCGGTCCCTGGCGGCGGCGAGCGCGGCCCGGTCATCCTGGCGGACGCGGCTCATCGGCTCGGCGTGTTCGGCCCGCAGCAGTTCGAACCGCCGGCGGAAGCTCGCCCGCAGCGCGTCGAAGTCGGCGAAGCCCAGCGCGACGACCGCGAGTGACGCGTCATCCCCGGTGTAGGAGCCGACCCGTTCGGCGAGTAGGGCAGCCCAGTGCTGGCTGTCCTGTGTGGACATCAAGGTGTCCCACAGGAGGTGCTCGAACTGGGCGGGCGTGTCCACGTAGCCGAAGAACCCGTCCGTGGCGCAGACCAGCACGCACGGTAGGGCGGTACGGCTCCGCCAGTGGTTGAGCCGGAACGTCCGGCCGGCACAGACCATGTTCGTCATCGGCGGGTCCTGGACCAGCAGCGCCAGCGCGTCTCCCGGTTCGACATCGTCGCGGCTGACCTGTTGCAGACCGGCGTCCGGTTCGGCCACGTAGCAACGGGAGTCGCCGGCCCACAGCACGTCCCAACGCACCTCGGCGTCGGTGACGTCGAAGCCGAGCGCGGCCACCGTGGTCGGGAACTCGCGGTGGATGCTGCCCCGGATCCGCCCGCGCGGCGGCGCACCGGTGGCCAGCCGAGAGTCGAGGTGCGCGTGCAGCGCCGCCGCGGAGACGGTTCGCGTTGCGCTGTCGACGAACCACTCCTCGACCAGGCCGCGCACCCGCCGGGCCGCGATCCACGCCTGGGTTCGGTCGACGCCTTTCACCGTGCGACCGGCGGGCGCGCGACCGGCCCCGCCGACCCCGTCGAAGACCGCCAGCAGCCCGGTGCGGCTGGGCCGGTGGAACAGCACGAGCGGATCGGCGTCCTCGCCCCGGCCGGGGATCCGCTCGCTCCACACCGCTACCGCGCTGAGACCCGGCTCGACGTGGCGCCACAACCGCGCCGGCCCACGCGCGCCAGGCTGAATGTCCACTGTGGCTACTCCGCTCACCGGTCGTCGGTGGGTCGGGGCGCCATCGAGCCGCGCAGCCGGCTCGCCCGCCCGTTGTTCGACCCGCCCGGGTCCTTCGCCGCGGGTTCCCCGCCGGACTCGGGCAGGTTGCCCTCGAGCACCTCGCCCTTCTCGATCGCTCCCGACGGGCGCCGGGCCAGGCGCTCCCGGACGCTGTCCCGCTTGCCGATGCCGGCCGGCCCGTCACCCGGGAAGAACTCGCCGAGCGCCTGCTTGCGCACCTCGGCGGCGTCGAAGTCCTCTATCCCGTCCTTGTCCATGAGGATCCGCAGCGCATCCAGCTGTGCCCGTGTCTCCGCCTCCCGATCCGCACGTTCCCGGTCAAGCATGGCCATCGGGTTGCGGTCGTCGATGGCCATCACGTGCGCGAGCATGTCCTCCCGGCTGCCGTTGGCGATCGGCTTCATGGCCTCGTACTTCATCTTGTGCACGCGGATCTTCCGCTGCTCGGTCACGAACTCCTCGGTGTCCACGGGGGTCACCGACACCGCGTAGTCACCGAGCTCCAAGGTCCGGGACGGATACGCCGAGTTCAGCCGGTCGGCGATCGCCCTTTCGGCGGCCGTCGGCTGAAGGGCGTCGAACATGGCGGCCGTCTCCCGGACGACGGCACCCAGCGACGGGAGCAGCGCGGCGGTCATGTCGCGCACGCCGTCACGTACGACCGCCACCGGGTCGACCACCCGGCAGGCGAACCGGACGGTGACGGTGAACGGGAACGCGGCGTCGGCGCTGGCGCGTTGACGGTGAAGGAGAGGCTGCGGTTCGCCACGTCGACCAGGTACATGCGGCGGTAGTGCCCGGTTCGGGCATCGGGTACCCGGTCGCCGTGGCCGACCACGACCGGCGCGCCCACGGCCCGTTCGAGCACGATGGCGGTGCCCAACTCCGGTGCGCGCAGCGGCTTGATGATCCGCAGCCGTTGCAGATCATCGGTGCGTTCGACGATAGGGTCGTACGTCTGGCTCATCGGGCCCCTACTTCCGCTTCACTTTCCGCATCGACAAGCTCGTTGTAGAAGTCGATCGCGACGTCCGACGGGTCGTCGCGATCCACGGCCCACCCATGCAGCGCGTGCTGCAGGCGGTCGAAGTCGTTGCGACCCCGGTCGGCGATGCCCGCGACGATGTCCAGCACCATCTCGACCGCTTTCTCGTCCTGGTCGGCGATCCGGACCCAGGACCCAACGCGTCCATGGCCAGGTCCCGCACCGATCCGTTCGCCAGTGCGCGGCCCCACAGCTCCGGCAGGGCCTGGCGATGCGCGTTGGCCGTACGCATGAGCAGCGGCCAGTCGTCGGCCGTGTCTTCCGGTTTCACGGCGAACGCGAACATGGTGAGCGCCTTGACCACCGTTTGTTCGTCGGCCGCCGGCTCCGTCCATTCAAGGAGCGCGCCGAGAACCTCGTCCCCGCGGCCTTCTTCGAGCAGGGTCTGGGTGCTCACCGCGACCGGCGCGAGCAGACTCCAGTCGCCGTCACAGACGAGCGTGCGCAGCACGCGTAGGGCCCGGCGCGGGTTCCGCACGCCCAGCTGGCCGCCGGCCGCGAGACCCGCGGTGGCCGCCAGGTTGTGTTCGACGCCATCGTTGGTGAACTCGGCCCATTGCTCCACATAGGACCAGGCGGACTCGGTGTGCCGGCCGAGTACTGCGGCCGCGTTGAGGCCGTGTGCCGCGCTCTGTCGCAGTAGTGGGGATCTCGCGGTGCCCCAGGGCAGCAGGTAGTGATGGACGCCGTGCTCGAAGTCGTTGTCCGCCAGAATGCCCGCCGCCTGCGCGGCCCGCGCCCGCACATCGACATCCGTGTGTTCGGCCAGTTTCCGCAGCCAGCCGAGAGTCTTCGTTCGCGCTCCGTCGAGCTCGAACCACATGACCGCCAGTACGACAGCGCGCATCCGGGCGCTGGTGAACTTCAGGAGCGGCGCGCCGCGCTCCTCGGACGCGGTCACCAACTGGATCCAGCCGCGCTCGGCGATCAGCTTCCGCAGATAGCGCGGGTTCAGGCTGGCGGCGCCGCCTCCGAGGTCCCGGTAGAGGGCGACCGCGGCATCCGCCACGTTGAGGTAGCTCGCTCCCTCCAGCACGGCGGTGGCCAGCACCAGCGCGACGTCGGACAGCTCGGGATCGCGGCTCAGCCATGCCCGGACCTCTTCCTCCGGGTCGTTCAGCTTCGCCACGACCTCGGCGAGGTCACGTTCAGCGCGGATCGCCTCGAGGATCGCCGTGGCCGCACGCGCGGCGAAGCGAGGATCGTCGCGGACGCCGACCACCTCGGGCAGCCCGGCGGTCGTCAGGCGCTCGTCGAGTCCATCGGCCGCCCAGGGAATCTCGCCGGCCAACCGGCGGCGGATGATGTCCATGGGATCCGGCAGTTCCAGGTCCTCGAGCACGAACTCCATGCGCCGCGCGGCGGTCGCCAGCTCGCCCTGGACCGGACCGGTGACCACCACGAGGAAACTGTCGCTTTCGGCAAGCCGTCCAAGGTCTTCGCGAGCCACTCGTTGGTCACCTTCTCGGCCGTGTACTTGCCGTTGCCGCCGGGCGAGTCGACCACCAGCAGCCCGCTTCGCTCCTGCGGCACCCGCCAGGTCGGGTTGCCCAGCACCGAACCGTGGAGCCGGAACACGTCCGCGTCCGGCATGACCTCCCGCAAGGTGGCCACGGCCCGCGTGTAGCGGCCGGTGCCGGAGGGTCCCGACAGGACGAGCAGGTTGGTGCGGCCAGTAGTGCCACACCGGCGTCGAAGTCGGGTGGCGGCACGAAGTACTCGGTCGACTCGACGAGCTCGTCCGCCGGCAGGCGGACCTTGGTCGCACCCCGTGCCGCGGGCCGCCCGCCTGGGCCCGCGACGAAGTCCCCGTCAACCGAGAAGTCACCATGGAAGATGTTGACCGTGCTGACGCCTTCGAGCCGGCTGTTCGCCTCGGCGACGATCTTGCCGGAGCGAACGCCGGACAGCTCCGGCCCACCGCTACGCAGGTTGTTCAGCGCCTGGTCACGCGTGGGAGCGGCGTCCTGTTCCGATTTCCCACCGCTGCGTTGTCCGTCTGACGGCGCGGCTTCCGAGTTGGTTGCGGGCGTTGGTTGATCGTCGGGCTTGTCGTCACTCAACGGGTCGGCTCCAGAGACTCG
>CAWGVZ010000019.1:0-56144 GCA_963826035.1 uncultured Actinomycetota bacterium
CGGGGACGAATGTTGACGATCGTGGCCGCCGGCGCGATCGTGGCAACCGGGTTAGTCGGGGTGCAGGTGCTGGCGACCACCGACGCGACCACCGACGAAACCACCCGATCGACCGCGGGCGCGCCCAGAGGTGAGATCGTGGGGCTGAAGGCCGCGGCGTGTGACTATCCGGCGCAGGTGCTGGATCTGCGTGAGTGGAAGATCCAGCTGCCGATCGGCGAGGCGGAGAGCCCGGACGAGGTCGAGCAGCCGGAGCTCGCGACCTATCAGGTGGATCCGTGGTTCAAGGCCAACTCCACCTGCGACGGCGTGCAGTTCCGGTCCGCGGTCGACGGGGTGACCACCGGCGGCTCCAACTACCCGCGCTCGGAACTGCGGGAGATGACCAACAACGGCACGGAGAACGCGGCCTGGTCGTCCACCTCCGGAACGCACACCATGACCATCGACCAGACGGTCACCCGGTTGCCGAACGACAAGCAGCACCTGGTGGTCGGCCAGATCCACGGCGGTGACGACGACGTCTCGGTGTTCCGGGTCGAGGGTCGCAACCTCTACGTCACCAACGGGGACGACCCGCACTACAAGCTGGTGACCGACAACTTCGCGCTGAACACCCGGTTCCAGGTGAAGTTCGTGGTGGCCGACGGGACGATCAACGCCTACTACAACGGGGCACCGGCGGCCACGCTGAACGCGGACTTCAGCACCGGATACTTCAAGGCCGGTGCCTACACCCAGGCCAACTGCGAGAACTCCAGCCCGTGCGGCGCCGACAACTACGGCGAGGTCCTCATCCACTCCGTGACCACGGGCGACAGCGCTCCGCCGCCCGCGCCGGCCCCCAGCCCAGAGCCGAGCCCAGCGCCGAGTCCGACACCCAGCCCGGCCCCGGAGCCCGCCCCGGCCCCGAACCCCAGCGCTCCGCTGCCGGTCGCGGCCGTGACCGCGAGCGGGGACGACGGCAACGTGCCGGCCAACACGCTGGACGGCGACCTCAACACCCGCTGGTCGGACGAGGGCGACGGGGTGTGGATCCGCTACGACCTCGGCTCGGCGCGCCCGGTCGGCGCGGTGGGCCTGGCCTGGCACAAGGGTGATACCCGGCAGCAGGACTTCCGCATCCAGACGTCGTCCGACGGGACCAACTGGACCACCCAGTTCTCCGGCACCACGGGCGGCACCACCCTCCAGTCCGAGACGCACGACCTTCCGGACACCTCGGCCCGCTACGTGCGCGTGGTCGGTTACGGCAACACCGGCAACGACTGGACCAGCATCGCCGAACTCGACATCTATCCAGCCTGACCAACCGGCGTCCCGGTAACGACGACGGCGCCGACCCCACGAACGGGGTCGGCGCCGTCGTTGTGCGCTAAGGTTACTCGCGGGTAACTTAGGAGGCGCGGATGGCGACACAGACGCTCTCGATGTGGCACCGGCTGTCCCGGCTGCCGCTCGGCAAGCGGATCTTCTCCGCGGCCATGGTGGCCAAGGTGCCGTACTTCGGCACGATCCTGCCCACGGTGGTCGAGATGGCGCCGGGGCGCTGTGAGGTGCGCGCGCCCAAGTGGATCGGCGTCCACAACCACATCAGGACCTTCCACGCGATCGCCGCGTGCAACCTCGCCGAGATCGCCATGGGCATGCTGGCCGAGGCCACCGTGCCGGGCACGCACCGGTGGATCCCCAGGACCATGACGGTGGAATACCTGGCGAAGGCGAAGTCGGGGCTACGCGGGATCGCCGTGCTCGACGAGCTGCCCGAGTTCGGCGACCAGCCGTTCGACCTGCCGGTACCGGTGGACATCCTCGACCGCGACGGTCAGGTGGTGGTGCGGGCCGTGATCACCATCTGGATCACACGTTCGAAAAATGTCGGACCCGCCGACTAGGTTCGCCCCATGAGAGCATCCGGCACTTTCGAGGTGACCACCTTCGCCCCCACCACGGTCGGCCCGGACCCCGCGGTCACCACCGCGCTCCCGGTCGGCGTCGCCACCATGGAGAAGAACTACCTGGGCGAGATCGTCGGCCGGTCGGCCACGCTGTTCACGTCCGCGTTCGATCCCGAGCGCGGTATCGGCACGTACGTGGCCATGGAGTCGTTCGAGGGCGAGGTCGACGGGCGCTCCGGCACGTTCAACTTCGTCCACTCGGCCACCACGCGGGGCACCAACCGCGAGGGCGAATTCTTCACGATCGTGCCGGCCAGCGGCACCGGCGCGTTAGCCGGCATCGCGGGCGCGGGCGGCATGGTGGTCGACACCGACGGCACCCACCGGATCTGGTTCGACTACGAACTGACCTGAGCCTTGCGATGCACGATGCGATCCATGTTGGCCTGGCCCCAGTCACCGAGCGGGCGCAGCGCCTCGTTCAGCGACGCGCCGAACTCGGTCACCGAGTACTCCACCTTCGGCGGCACCTGCTGGTAGACCTCGCGCGTGATCACGCCATCGGCCTCCAGTTGGCGCAGCTGTTGGATGAGCATCTTCTCGGTGATGCCGGGGACCTCGCGGCGCAGCTCGCCGAAGCGGAGCGGGCCGTCGTCGCCCAGTGCCCACAGGATGAGCGACTTCCACTTGCCACCGACCACGTCGAGGGCGGCGTCGAGCCCGCAGGTGTACGGCCCGTGTGTCGTCATGCTGGATCCTTACTTTTTGGTGAGTACCTGACCTTTAAGTAGGTACTTGCCCGATCGTAAGCGAAGGCCTGACAGTACCGGACATGACATCGGACATGACGAAAGTCGACGGAGTTTCCGTCCTGGGCCTCGGCAAGATGGGCCGAGCACTTGCGGCCGCGCTAGTGGAACGCGGCCACCCGACCACCGTCTGGAGCCGGACCCCCGGCCGGGGCGGCGAGTTGGCCGTGACCCGTGCCGACACGGCCGCCGGTGCGGTGGCCGCCAACCCGCTGGTGATCCTGTGCCTGCTCGACTTCGAGTCGGTCACCGAGGTGCTGGCCGAGGCCGGTGACCTGACCGGCCGCACGATCGTCAACCTGACCACCGGAACCCCTGAGGAGGCAACGAAGCTCGAGAAACTGACGGCCGGCGCCGACTACCTCGACGGCGGGATCATGGCCATCCCGTCGCTGATCGCGACACCGGACGCGGTGCTGCTGTACAGCGGCTCGGCCGCGGCGTTCGAGCGGTACCGGCCGGTGCTCGACGCGTTCGGCACGTCGCGGTACCTCGGTGCCGACGTGGGCCTGGCGGCGCTGTCGGACCTCGCGATGCTGGCCGGGATGTACGGCATGCTGGGCGGCTTCGCGCACGCCGCGGCACTGGTCCGCAGCGCGGGCGTGCCGGTCACGGAGTTCACGGACTCGCTGCTGATCCCGTGGCTGCGCGCCATGTTCCCGGCGCTGGGTGACATGGCCGGGCAGATCGCCAGCGGCGACTACACGGCCAAGGAGTCGGACCTGTCGATGCAGGTGGCCAACGACGGTATCGGGGAGGTGAGCCGGGCACAGGGCATCAGCGCGGAGCTGTACGAGCCGCTGCACGCGCTCATGGCCCGCCGGGTGGCGCAGGGGTACGGCGGCGACGACTTCCCGAGCATCGTCGAGCTGCTCTCGGCGACACGATCGGAAGCACGATCGGAAGCGCTGTCGTGAGGCGCTTCGGGGTGCTGGTGATGCAGGACGCCGAGCCGGCCGAACTGACCGAGCGGTTCCGACGTATCGAGGCGTTGGGGTTCGACCAGCTCTACCTGGCCGACCACATGGGTGACTTCCGCGATCTCGGCGGCACCTTCCTCGATGGCTGGAGCCTGTTGGCGGCAGCCGCCACGGCGACCGGGCGGATCGCCATCGGCACGCTGGTGACCAACCCGATCCTGCGGGCGCCCGGGGTGCTGGCCAAGCAGGCGCTGACGGTCGACCAGCTCTCCGGCGGCCGGCTCGAGCTCGGCATCGGCGCGGGGGTGTTCGAGTACGACCACTTCGCGGTCGGCTCGGAGCCGTGGTCGGTGCGGGAGCGGGTGGCGAGGTTCGACGAGTACGTGGCGATCCTCGACGGTGCGCTGCGGGCGAACGGCAAGCCGTACTCCTTCGAGGGCGAGTGGTACCGGGTGCGGGACCTGCCGACCGCCCCCGGCCCGGTGCGCCGGCCACGCCCGCCGATCATCGTGGGCGGGCAGGCGCCGTCGATCCTGCGCACCACCGCCAGGTACGCCGACGGCTGGAACACGAACGGTCTGTTCGGCGCGCCGGTGGCCGACATCGTGGAACGGACGAGAGAGCAGAACCGTCGCCTGGACGAACTGTGCCTGGCGGCGGGCCGCGACCCGGCCACCCTGCGCCGCTCGCTGCTGCTGTGGGACACCACGGACCCCACCCTGCCGGGCAACACCCTGCCCGACCTGGTGGCCCGCTTCACCGACGCCGGCATAGACGACTTCGTACTGGGCTGGCTGACCACAAAGGACAGCGACACCCTGACCCACCTGGCAGAGGAGGTGATCCCCACCCTGCGCTGACGACTGGCGGGTCACGATTGGACCAACGAGGGCACGGCAAGCCTGGTTCGCGCGATGCACTGGGCAATTCGTCCATCAGCGCCGACCCGAGGAGCCACGGTGGCCATTCAGAGCGCGTTCCGCGCGAACCAGTTCAAACCGGAGATCGCCAGCCGTTGGGAGGCTGTCGCCGACGCCGACCCGAACTCCGCCACGTCTCAGCTCATCTACGAACTGCTGGTTCAGGTCCGCATGGTCAAGATGATCCTGGCATGGGTGCTGTTTGCGATCCCGGCGATCGTGGGCATCGCCATTCTCGTGCTCACGCTCGTCGCCGAGTCGAGTGCTGCCGACTCGCCAGTGAACCCCGACGACTTCTGAGCTGGGTGGGCGGGCTGTCGGTGCCGTAGGGCAGGCTGGCGGGCGAGACGGCACCGGAACGGAGGACTCATGGCCGCCAAGCCCGCGCTCTACCTGCTGCGCCACGGTGAGACCGAATGGTCGCGCAGCGGGCAGCACACCGGCCGCACGGACATCCCGCTCACCGACAACGGGGAGCGGCGCGCGGCCGACGCCGGGGTGATGCTCGCCGGGTTGCGGGACGACCGGCCGCTGGCGCTCGTGTTGTCCAGCCCTCGTTCGCGGGCGTTGCGCACGGCGGAGCTGGCCGGGCTCACGGTCGACGAGGTCACGGAGGACGTCGCCGAGTGGGACTACGGCGACTACGAAGGCCTGTCGACGCCGACCATCCGCGAGACCGTTCCCGGGTGGACCGTCTGGACCCATCCCTGCCCCGGCGGGGAGACGGCCGCGCAGGTGGGTACCCGCGCCACCGCGATCGTCGAGCGGGTGCGGGCCACGCTGCCCGAGGGCGACGTGGTCCTGGTGGGGCACGGGCACTTCAGCCGGGTACTGGTGGCCACCTGGCTCGGGTTGCCGCCGACCTCGGGCGTGCACTTCGCCCTGGACGCGGCCGCCATCTCCGTGCTCGGCGACGAACGCGGCGTGCCGCAGATTCGCCGGCTGAACGTGCCACCGCTACCGGAACGGGGATTCCACGATGACTGACCCACGAATCCGCCGCGTCCGGGAGTCCGATGTGGACGCCGTGGTTGGGCTGGCCTACGAGCTGGCCGAGTACGAACGCGCACCGCAGGAATGCCACCTGACGGCCGAGCAGCTGCACGCCGCACTGTTCGGCCCGCCACCCGCCCTGTTCGGCCATGTGGCCGAAGTGGACGGTCAGGTAGTGGGTTCAGCCTTGTGGTTCCTCAACTTCTCCACCTGGCGCGGCACGCACGGCATCTACCTCGAGGACCTGTACGTGCAGCCGGCCATGCGTGGCAGCGGGCTGGGCAAGGCGTTGCTCGCGGCTCTCGCGCGGGAGTGCGTCGACAAGGGCTACGCGCGGCTCGAGTGGTGGGTGCTCGACTGGAACACTCCGGCCATCGACTTCTACAAGGCGGCGGGCGCCGTCCCGATGGACGAGTGGACGGTCTTCCGCCTGACCGACGGTCCACTCAGGACATTCGCGGCCGAAGGCTGACCGCGCTCTACCGGTCCCACCGCCAGTCGACGTGCCGCTCATGAACGGCCACCACGTTGATGTGCAACTCGCGCCAGCCCTCGGATTCCAGCTCCGTCACGCACGCCTCCGCCTCGCGCCGCGTGGTGAACCCGCCCAGTTGGGCCGTGCTTCCGTCTCGCTCGTCGGTCCACTCGACCAGGTAGGCGACGAGCGGGCTCCGGTACCCGGACGGCAGCCACATGACGTGCGGCCGGTGGCCGCGCAGCACGAGCCGGCCGAGACGCAGGTACATGGGCCGAACCCTAGATCGAGCAGACGAAACGCCGCGCCGGACGTGCCGGCGCGGCGTTTCGCCCGAGCCCGATCAGACGCCGGCGATGCCGGCGATCCAGTCGCGGTACTGCGTGATGTTCGTGTACGCGGTGAACGACTGCCGGTCGCTCGTGGAGGCCACGCCCACCTGGACGTAGCTGCCATCGACCGGGCTGGTGGCGAACATCGGGCCACCGGAGTCGCCGCCGGCCGCGATGCCGTCACCCCTGGTGGCGCAGATCGCCGTGCCGCCGCGGTAGTCCGAGCACGCGGTGTCGGTCACCTCGACGTTCGCGACCTTCAGGAGCTGCGACTGGCACTGGATCTCCGGCCGGTCGGTGCAGGTCGCGCCCCAGCCGTACAGCTGCACGGTCTGGCCGGTAGCCACGGCCGACGCGTCGCCCAACGGTGAGTACGTGGCGGACACCTCGCGGTCGAGTCGCGCCAGCGCGAGGTCGGCGGACGGGTGGGTGATGATCTCCACCGCGGTCGCCTGCTCACCCTGGGTCTGGTCCAGGTTGCCGATGTTGAAGGTGTAGGTACCGGCACCGGCAACACAGTGCTCGGCCGTCAGGATCCAGGTCGGCGCGACGATGGTCGCCGAGCAGTTCTCCTGACCGTCTACGAACAGCCGGGCCGCCCACGGCCCGGACTCGGCGTTGCCGCCGTCGATGATCGCCGGACGCATATCTTCCGTCGGTTCGGCAGTCGCCGTCGTCGAAAGAACTCCGAGAGCGGCGAGCGCCGCTCCGGCCAGCGCCGCCCCGACACGAACGAAACGCATGCAGACCACCTCGAAACCGCGACGCGAGGTCGCGGAGCAGGGACAAGGGACCACCAAAGGGTCACTCGTTCGAGTTAGATCCACTACCCGCCGTTAGTCTGGATTCCGTTCGACGTCGGCTTTGTCCGCATTGTCAAGGTCCAGCGCCCACTCGCGGGACCGGGCGTTGTAGAGCAGGTACAGCACCCCGAGGCACAGCGCGGCGACCGGCAGCCCGTACTCGGGCCGACCGGACGGGCCGGTGGCGTACCAGGCGACGCCGAGCAGCAGGATCTCCACGACCGTGGTCGGCGCCCGCGCCCCGCGCTTGCCGAGCACGAGCGCGACACCGCAGCCGATGACCGCGGCGCCGATGATCGCGAAGTAGGCGGCCTCGCCGTAGAGGTTGCCGATCGTCTCGGCCCCGGACAGCGCCCGGACGAGCAGCGCCACGGCGAAACCGATGCCGACCAGCCCCTGCACGCCCACCAGAATCCCGGCGCCGCGAACGGCCGGCGGGGCGTCGGACTCGATGCGCACTCCAGACCCCTTCAAGGCACGGCGACGGATGTCCTGAATGTAGTCGCAGCCCCTCGTTCGGCGGGACTCGCCTACCCTGCGGTTATGCGAGCAGTTCTGGTGGTGAACCCCAAGGCGACCGCGACCACGGCGGCCGGCCGGGACGTGCTCGCGCACGCACTGGCCAGCCAGGTGAAGCTCGAGATCCTGGAAACCGACTACCGGGGCCACGCGATGGCGGCCGCCGCGCAGGCCGCGGTCGACGGCGCCGACCTGGTGGTCGCCCACGGCGGCGACGGCACGGTGAACGAGGTGGTCAACGGCCTGCTCGCCGGTGGGGTGAGCCCCGCTGTGCCGATGCTGGGCATCGTGCCGGGCGGCTCGGCCAACGTGTTCGCCCGCGCGCTCGGCATCCCGCGCGATCCGGTGGACGCCACGTACCAGCTGCTGCACGCGCTGGCCGACCGGCGCAGCCGGCAGGTCGGTCTCGGCCGGATCGAGCCGGACGGGCCGGGCAGCCCGGCGCGCTGGTTCACGTTCTCGGCGGGCGTCGGCTGGGACGCCGACGTGGTCGCGGAGGTCGATCGCAAGCGCGGCAAGAAGGCCAGCCCGGCGCTCTACACGCGGGTCGCGGTCACGCAGTACCTGAAGCCGGCGCACGGCGGACCCCGGCTGACCGTCGAGATTCCCGGCGAGGACGCGGTTTCGGGCCTGCGCCTGGTTTTCGTGTCGAACACCGACCCGTGGACCTACTTGGGTAAGCGGCCCATCCACCTGAACCGGGGTTGCGACTTCGAAGGTGATCTTGGAGTGTTCGCGCTGCACAGCCTTCGCCTACCGACAGTGCTCCGACACCTCCGTCAGGCGATCAGTCGAAAGGGTGAGACCCGCGGCCGCAAGCTTCTCCGCCACGACGACGTTCCGAGCCTGCGGGTGACGAGTCAGGAACCGGTGCGGGTGCAGTGCGACGGAGACCTCATCGGAGAGCGGACCTGCGTCGAAATCACTTCCGTGAGGCATGCGCTCACCGTCGCCGGGTAACCCTCCAAGACCTGAAAATTGGTCACCAGAGGGTCATGGAGGGCGAGATGCAGCTGTGACCCAATCGTTGCTCTACGCATCTGCGGGCCTCTGACGTCGAGCTTTCGGGTGAGTTCACACACTGGCTGATGAAGAACCCTTGACATATGGCTGGTTCGTGAAAGCATTCACAAGCACCCCAAACGACCGGTTGACGACTAGTGGCGCACCGGAACGCGCCCAAGCGAGGAGCAAGGTAGAAATGGACTGGCGTCACAACGCGGCCTGCCGTGACGAGGACCCCGAGCTGTTCTTCCCCGTGGGAACCAGCGGTCCCGCCATACTCCAGGTCGCCCAGGCCAAATCCGTTTGCCATCGCTGCCCCGTCGCTTCCAACTGCCTGACCTGGGCGCTGCAGAGCGGTCAGGATGCAGGTGTGTGGGGCGGGATGAGCGAAGACGAGCGACGTGCGCTCAAGCGTCGGAACGCGCGGACGCGGACGCGTAGCAACGCCTGAACTAAAGACGAACCACAAAAGGCCCGGTACCGAAACAGGTACCGGGCCTTCGTGCGTCCACACTACGAACTGTCGAATCGCCCCCACCCTTGCTGCTCCATCAAGCGTCGCTCGAACCAGTAGGTCGACGGGCAGTGTGGATCGGGCAACGTCCGAGGCGCATACCAGCGGTCGATGCGGGCCAACGGAACCTTGATGAGCGCACGGTCTCGACGAGGCAACCGCGCCAGCAGATGGGCGAGAACCCTGCGTGCCCCGACCGGATCGCAACCGGAGCACGAGCAGACCGGGACGGGCGGACACAAGGGACAGCCCGGCTGGCGGGTGATCCCGCTCCAGGCCACCAACAGGTCGGCGATCTGGCCCGGCCGCAGCCCGGCCCGGTGCTCGGCAAGCGCGAGCCGCCGCGCGACTCGCACGGACAGATAGGGAATCTTCTTCAGGGGAGGCGCCGAGGCGGGTGGACACTCGGTCTGCCTCCGCAACTGGGACGGCCGGCTACGCGGCATGGTCCCTTCGGGTCGCGGTCATGGCGCCATGATCTCAATGCCACTCGGACGACGGCAAACCTCAGAACCCCGGCCTGGGCCCGGGTCCGCGGCAGCGGGCGTCTCCCGCGCTGCGGACCGGCCGCGGCCACCAAAACTGTCGGTGCTCGCGACTACAATTAAAATCAGGGGTCCCTGGACCGTTTTTGTCGGTGCAAGGCGATACCGTCGAACCGGAGCCCTGCGCTCCGCCCGACCCGAGTCAGCGGCGGTGGGACAACGGGACGCGGAGGACTGCGTCCGTGCCCCCTCGAGGGCGCCCGCGCAGCGACAGTGAGCCGCGCAGTTCCGATTCCACCAGGGTTCGCACGATTTGTAGGCCCAGGCCGTTCGAGCGTTCCAGGGAGAAGCCCTTCGGCAGGCCTCGGCCGTCGTCGGAGACCACTACGTCCAGCCAGCGGGCCGAGCGTTCCGCGGCTACCTCCACGTCGCCGGAGACGCCCGGCGGGTAGGCGTGTTCCACCGCATTCTGGACCAACTCTGTCAGCACCATCACCAACGGCGTGGCCAGTTCCGCCGCCACCACGCCGAACTGGCCCGTGCGGCGCACCCGCACATGGTTCTCGGCCACGGCCACGTCGCCGACCACCGGGATCACCTTGTCCACCAACGAGTTCAGGTCCACTCGTTCGTCCACCGACGTGGACAGGGACTCGTGCACCATGGCGATCGCCGCCACCCGGCGGACCGACTCGGCCAGGGCGGCTCTCGCTTCCTCGCTCGCCGTGCGGCGGGACTGCAGGCGCAGTAGCGCCGCCACCGTCTGCAGGTTGTTCTTCACCCGGTGGTGGATCTCCCGGATGGTCGCGTCCTTCGACATCAGGGCACGGTCCCGGCGGCGTACCTCGGTCACGTCGCGCACCAGAACCAGCGCACCCGCCGGCTTTCCGCCCGGGCGCAACGGAAGCGCGCGGAACAGGACAGCGGCACCTCGGCCCGACTCGGCTTCCGCACGCATGCTCGGCTGGCCGTCCAGCGCGGCGAGGATGCGCTGCGCTATCTCCGTGGCGTCGAACGGATCCGCGATCAGGCCTCGGGTGAGCGGCGCCAGCCGCACCCCCACCATCTCCGCCTTGTGACCCATCCGGTGATAGGCGGACTGCGCGTTCGGGCTGGCGAACACGACCGCCCCCGTCGGGTCGAGCCGGATCAGGCCGTCGCCCACGCGGGGGCTCGTGTGTACGTCGGCCGCCGGCTCGGACGTCGGGAAGCTGCCGTCCACCACCATCTGGCCCAGGTCCGCCGCGATGCCCAGATACGCGATCTCCAACGAGCTGGGCACACGCGGGGCGGCTACGTCAGTCTCCCGGGACAGCACGCCGATCACCCGGTCGTCATAGCTGATCGGGATGACCTCGCGGCGCACGACCACACCCAGGTAGCTGCTCGGCTCCTCCTCGCGGCACACGCGCCGGTCCAGGATCGCCCGGCGCAGCTGCGGGTGGTCGCTCGTGGGGATCTGGCTGCCGACCACGTCCTGCGGATGCGCGGTCGGTGCGGTCGTGGCCCTGGCCTGCGCGACGCAGATGAACTCCACGTCCGTCAGGTCGGCCTTCGGCTCGCCGACCGGGACCCACATCAGCAGGTCGGCGAACGACAGGTCGGACAGCAACTGCCACTCGGCCACCACCATCTGCAGGTGGTCGACCTCGCCTCCGGACAGCTTCGTGTGCTCGGCGAGCAGATCCGAAAGTGTGCTCACTCGACCACGGCGATGAGGTCGTGTTCCTGCACCACGTCACCCGCGCGAACGGCGATCCTGGTGAGCGTGCCGTGGGACTCCGAGATGACCGGGATCTCCATCTTCATGGACTCGAGGAGCACGATCGTGTCCCCGTCCGCCACGGGCTGGCCCTCGGTGGCGACCACCTGCAGCACGTTGGCCACCATCTCCGCGTGAATCTCCTCGGCCATC
Source organism: uncultured Actinomycetota bacterium (assembly GCA_963826035.1). Classification (GTDB taxonomy): domain Bacteria; phylum Actinomycetota; class Actinomycetes; order Mycobacteriales; family Pseudonocardiaceae; genus Actinophytocola. Next base: position 11,589 of record CAWGVZ010000019.1, read on the forward strand.
GCCCGGTCCTCCCCTGCGGCTCGCGCCGCGGTCACGGATTCTCGGACCTATCCTGCACCGTCACGCCGCCCTGATCGACCACGGTTTCCCTAATCTTGTCCCGTAGTCGCTGCTTGAGAGCCTCTGGCGCGTGCTCGCCCCCGCACTTGCGCGCCAGCAGGACCTTCAGATGCTCGTCGATGCCGAACTGCTCCAGGCACGGGCTGCACTCGTCGAGATGGTGTTCGAGCAGCTCGCGCCTGCCCTTGTCGCACTCGTGGTCGAGGAACAGCCACACCTCGGCGAGTACCTCTGAGCAGTCGGTCTCGTGTGGTTTGCCGCAGCTCACGATCCGGTCACCTCTTGCTCGGCCGACCGCAGGAACCCTCGATCCCGTGCGACTCCGGCCAGTAGGTCACGAAGCTGCCGCCGGCCACGGTGCAGGCGAGACATCACCGTGCCGATCGGCGTGTGCATTATCTCCGCGATCTCCTTGTAAGCGAAGCCCTCAACGTCGGCGAGGTAGACGGCCAGCCGAAACTCCTCCGGCAGCTGCTGCAGGGCTTCCTTCACATCGTTGTCCGGCAGCCGGTCCATGGCCTCGATCTCGGCGGACCGCAGTCCGCTCGAGGTGTGGCTCTCGGCCTGCGCGAGCTGCCAGTCGGTGATCTCCTCGGTGGGCTGTTGAAGAGGCTGCCGCTGCCGTTTCCGATAACCGTTGATGTACGTGTTGGTCAGGATCCGGTACAGCCAGGCCTTGAGATTGGTGCCGGCGCGGAACGACGCGAACGCGGCATAGGCCTTGAGGTAGGTCTCCTGGACCAGGTCTTCGGCATCGGCCGGGTTGCGGGTCATCCGCAGCGCCGCCGAGTACAGCTGGTCGAGCATCGGCATGGCGTCGCGCTCGAAGCGCACCGCCCGCTGATCCTCGGTCTCAGCCTGGGGGTTTGGCTGGGTGTCGGTGCTCGGCACCGTGCTCCCTTCCAGTCGGAACTGTCCCAGCGTCGGATACGCATGGAACCTCTGTGAGGATACGCGGCGAGTCTGAGTCAGCACGTCCGCACAAACGCCGGATACCCCCGGCGCATTCCCCCGACCGCTCAGCCGAGCGGCCGCAGGATGCGGTCGAGCCACTCCGAGACGATCCGGGAAATGGCCCTGACGTCCCGTTTGAGCGAGTGGTCACCAGGTACGACGACGATCTCGCGGTGGTGCGCGGCCGCCGGCATGCCGAACGGATCGGACTCACCCTGCACGATCAACGTGGGCACACTCACGTCGTCCAGCTCCGGCTGCCGGGTCTTCTCCGGCCTGCCGGGCGGGTGCACGGGGAACGCCAGGCACACGACCGCCACCGACTGCCCGTCGGCCGACGTGCGGCAGGCCACGCGGGCCCCGGAGGACCGGCCGCCGAACACCAGCGGCAGGTCGCGGAACCACTCGGCCGACAGCTTCTCGACGACCGCCAGCCACGCCGTGTCGAGCTGCGTGGCCGGTGCCGGGGCACGCCGGCCGGCCACCCGGTAGGGCTGTTCGACCAGCGCCACGTGCACGCCCGCCTCGGTGGCGCCGCGGGTGGCGGCCACGAGGTCGGGCGCGCCGATGCCACCACCGGCGCCGTGGCCGAGCAGCAACGCCGCCCGCCCCTCCTCGGCGCAGTGCAGCTCGGCCCTGGCGGGGCCGTGCGGAGTGTCGATCTCGCGCTTGGTCATGGAGTCTCAGAACAGCGCGGGGTCGTCGAGATCCATCTTCGGTTCCTCGCGTTCCAGCAGCTCGGGGCCGTTGTTGTTCACGTTGTTCACCTTGCTCGACACCGGGCGCAGCTCGAGGGACTCCACCAGGTCGAGCGGCGGCGGGACCAGCAGCTGGTCGACCTGGTCGACGTCCGGGTCGAGCCAGGCCGCCCACTGGTCGGGCGTCATGAGCAACGGCATCCGGTCGTGGATGTCGGCCACCTGGCCCTGCGCCTCGGTGGTCAGCACGGCGGCGCTCACGATCGGCGGACCGTCCTTCACCTTTGGGTCGCGCCACACGGTCCACAGACCGGCTATGGCCAGGCTCGTGCCGTCGGGGCTGGTGGTGAAGTACGCCTGCTTGTGCTTTCCCTCGCGACGCCACTCATACCAGCCGTCGGCGGGCAGCAGGCACCGGCGCTTGGCCAGCGAGGTCCGGAACGCGCTGGTGGTGGCGGCCGTCTCGGAACGCGCGTTGATCATCTTGGCGCCGATCGACCGGTCCTTCGCCCACGCCGGGATGAGGCCCCAGCGCATGACCCGCAGGCTGCGCACCGTGGTGTCGGGGTCGGGCTTGCCCGACTCGTCGCGAGGGTGGCGCTGGACCACGGCCAGCACGTCCTTCGTGGGCGCCACGTTGTGATCGGCCTCCGGTGCGTGGTCCTCGGTCGCGTCGTAGGCGTCGAACTCGGCGGCCAGCGTGGCCGGATCCTTGGTCGCCGCGTATCTCCCGCACATGTTTCATCACCTCCACGCCTTTCTCGAGTGTCCCAGTTGGCACGTCCCACCGACAGTCTGCACCGACGTGCGGGATCATCAACACATGAACCAGTGGCAAGCGCCTGTCGCGGCCGGGCCCGTCCACGCCACGGTCACCGTGCCCGGCTCGAAGTCGATCACCAACCGGGCGCTGCTGCTGTCCGCCCTGAGCGACGGCGGCGGCACGGTGACCGGGGCGTTGCGCAGCCGGGACGCCGACCTCATGATGGCCGCCCTGCGCGCGCTCGGCGTGCCGGTCGAGGCCGACGGCACCACCGTCACCGTCGGTCCCGGCACGCTCGCCGGTCCGGCGGCCGTCGACTGCGGCCTGGCCGGCACGGTCATGCGGTTCGTGCCGCCGGCCGCCGCGCTGGCCGACGGGGACATCCGGTTCGACGGCGACCCGCGGGCCCGCGAGCGGCCCATGGGCACCGTGCTCGACGCGCTCCGGGCGCTCGGCGCGTCCGTCGAGGGTGACGCGCTGCCGTTCACGCTGCACGGCAAGGGCAGCCTCGCCGGCGGCGCCGTGACCATCGACGCGTCCGCGTCCTCCCAGTTCGTCTCCGGCCTACTGCTCGCCGGCGCACGCTACGACCTGGGCCTGACCGTGCACCACGACGGAAAGCCGGTGCCGTCGCTGCCGCACATCGACATGACCGTGGGGATGCTGCGCGACGGCGGCGTCACGGTGGACGACAGCGAGCCGAACACCTGGCGGGTGGAGCCAGGGCCGATCGCCACCCGGACCTGGGAGGTGGAGCCGGACCTGTCCAACGCGACCGCGTTCCTGGCGGCCGCCGCGGTCACCGGCGGCACGGTCGCCGTGCGCGGCTGGCCGGCGAAGACCACCCAGCCGGGTGACGCGATCGGTGACATCGCCGCGCGGATGGGCTGCTCGGTCGAGCGGAGCGCGGCCGGCCTGACGGTCACCGGTCCCGCCCGGTTGTCCGGCATCGACCTCGACCTGCACGACGTCGGTGAGCTGACCCCGACCGTGGCGGCCCTCGCCGCGCTCGCCGACGGGCCGAGCGTGCTGCGCGGCATCGCCCACCTGCGTGGTCACGAGGCCGACCGGCTGGCGGCGCTGGTCGCCGAGATCAACGGCCTAGGTGGCGACGCGAACGAGATCGAGGACGGCATCGAGATCCGTCCGACGCCGCTGTCGGCCGGGCTCTGGCACGCCTACGAGGACCACCGCATGGCCACCGCCGGCGCGATCATCGGGCTGGTGGTGTCCGGCGTCGAGGTCGACGACATCGACACGACCGCCAAGACCATGCCCGACTTCCCCGACCGGTGGCACCGGATGCTCGGCGGGGACAAGTGACGTGAGCAGGCGGGGGCGGAAGTCCGACTGGGACCGGCTGGACGAGACGGACGTCCGGGTGCGACCCGGCAAGGGCACCCGGCCCCGGAGCAAGCGCCGCCCGGAGCACGCGGACGCGCGCGCCGCCATGGTGGTCGGCGTGGACCGCGGCCGCTGGACCTGCGCGCTGGACGGCAAGCCCGACAACGAGGTCATCGCCATGCGGGCGAGGGAGCTCGGCCGCACCCCGATCGTGGTCGGTGACCTGGTCGACCTGGTGGGCGACACGACCGGCCGGCCGGACACCCTGGCGCGGGTGGTCCGGGTGGCCGACCGGAGCAGCGTGCTGCGGCGCACGGCCGACGACAACGACCCGTTCGAGCGGGTGGTGGTGGCCAACGCGGGCCAGCTGCTGATCGTGTGTTCACTCGCCGATCCCCCGCCCCGCACGGGTTTCATCGACCGCTGTCTGGTGGCGGCGTTCGCCGGTGGGCTGAAACCCGTGCTGTGCCTGACGAAGGCCGACCTGGCGAGCCCGGACGAGGTGATGGCCGCCTACGCCGAGCTGGACCTGCCGGTGCTCGTCACCCGCAGCGACCGCGATCCCGAGGAGGTCCGGGCCAGGCTGACCGACCAGGTCTCCGCGCTGGTCGGGCATTCCGGGGTCGGCAAGTCCACTCTGGTCAACAAGCTGGTGCCGAACGCGTTCCGGGCGACCGCCGTGGTCAGTTCGGTCGGCAAGGGCCGGCACACGTCCACCACGGCGGTCGCGCTGCCGCTGCCCGAGGGCGGCTGGGTGGTGGACACGCCGGGGATCCGTTCGTTCGGACTGGCCCACGTGGGGCCGGACGACATCGTGGCCGCGTTCGACGAGTTCGTGGAACCGGCCGAGGAGTGCCCGCCCGGTTGCGGACACCTGGGGCCGCCCGAGGATCCCGACTGCATGCTCGACGTGGTGACCGAGGAGGGGCGGGCGAGTCCGGGGCGCCTGGAGTCCTTACGGCGCCTGCTCAGCTCCCGGGCCCGGCTCGACGAGTACGCCGATTGAAACCTGCCCCGCAGGGTAAACAGATTTTGACTTTGGCTACCCTCACGTTCGCGAACAGAAATGTACTTAGGGGATGATCCGCACAATGCGCAAGACAGTTGCACTGCTGTCCGCCTTCGCGCTGGCGTTCACGCTCACCGCGTGCGGCAGCGACGACAAGGCCGGCGGCAACTCCAGCTCGGGGAACACGGACAACACCGGCCTGGTCGCGGCCAGCATGGCCGACCTGACCAAGGCCGTCGGCGAGAAGACCGCTGACAACTCCGCCCACATGACACTGACCGGCACCATGGCCGGCCAGGACATCAGCGGCGAGGGCGACATGCAGTTCGCCGCGGACGGTCTCACCATGACCATGGACATGTCCACGCCGCAGGGCGACATGTCGATGCTGCTGGTCGACAAGGTCCTCTACCTCAAGCTGCCCGCCGGTCAGGAGATCGGTGGCAAGCCGTGGCTCAAGATCGATCCGTCCGGCGACGACCCGATCTCGAAGCTGATGGGGTCCATGATGGACCAGATGACCAAGAACGCCGATCCGCGGGCGGCGCTCGAGCAGTTCGAGGAGGCCGGCGAGATCACCTCGACCGAGGAGAACGTCGAGGTCAACGGTGCGCAGGGCACGCACTACACGATCACCGTGGACGTGGAGAAGCTCGTCGAGGCGCAGACCGACGAGACGCTGAAGAAGGCCATGGAGGAAGCCGTCCAGAGCGGCGCCATCAAGGACTTCCCGGCCGAGCTCTGGGTGTACGAGGACGGCATGCCGGCGCGCTTCAAGCTGTCGATGCCGACCACTGACCCGGCCACTGGCCAGGCGGCCGACGTCGACATGCAGGTGGACTACACGGACTGGGGCAAGGAGGTCACCGTGGAGGTGCCGCCGGCCGACCAGGTGGCCGACGCCGCCGAGGCGATGGACGCGCCCTCCGGTAGCTGACGTTCCCGTTCTACCCGCGGCGGCCCGCCAGGCTTCGTGCCCGGCGGGCCGCCGTGCGTTCAGGGGTTGGTCGGCCGGGAGCAGTTGCACACCCCGGAAACTGTCGGTGCTCCGGACTAGAATTAAAAACAGGGGTCCCTGGACCGGAATTGTCGGTGCTGTGCCATAACCTCGAACCGGAGCCCTGCGCTCCCGCGCCCGCATGATGACCACTCCCGTCGGGAACGATGACCGCTGCGGGCGGTGCCGCCGTCCGCAGCGGTCAACATTCGTGACCGGAACGGCCATCATGGGCGACCGCAGTGGTCATCATGCGTGACCGCAACGGTCATCATGCGTGACCGGAACGGTCAACATGGGCGACCGGAGTGGTCATCGTGGGCGAGTGGGCCAGGGGTGCCAGGTGCGTTCGCCGGTCGGGAGGGCCGACCGCAGCTCGGCCAACTGGTCCTCGCCGAGAACCGTGCGGCTCGAACCCCCGGTGCCGTCGGACGCCCGGTACCACCGCTCGTGCCACCACTGAGCCTTGTGGACCGGAGCGCCGATGCCGTCCGAGTCCCGGTACCGCTGCGGGAACGCCCGCCCCGCCTCATGGACCAGGCGCTCACCGAACGCACCGGCCAGCAGGGCGTCGAGGTGCCGGTCGAGCAGTTCGGACAGCTCCGGAACCGTCTCGTCACAGGCGTCGCACCCGCACTCCGGCAGGGGCAGCTCCTGCCCGCCGAACCGCACGATGATCCCGGGGAACGACGTGGTCACCACGGTCAGCGGCGCGGCCCCGGGATCCTCGGGCGTGAGCCGGACCGCTGTTGCCGTGGCACCCGGCGAATGCGGATCCGGCTCCGTCCAGGAGTCCCTGGTGACGCGGTAGCGCGCTTCGAGATCGTCGAGCAGCGCCGTGCCGAGCGCATGGAGTGGGGCGAAGCGGGCCGGGTCGGTCACCCGGCTGTACGCCTCGTCCGGCGGACCCGCTTCGCCCCACCTGCTCATGCACCCATGGTGCCCTACTTCAGCGCATAGGCACGGATGATCGTCTGGCTGGCCCGGTTGCCGTCCGCGTCGGACACGGTCGACCGCAGCGAGACGAACTCGGCGCCACGCGGGTGATCGACCGTGGCCTGCCAGGCCGAGCCCTTGCTATCCAACCGAACCCGCTGCCAGGTCCTGCCGTCGTCGTAGGACACCTCAACTTTCGGGGTGTCCACCCGGCCCGGTGTCTCGGCACCGTTGCGCTGCACGTAGACGGGGAACCAGAACTTCCGGCCGGCCGGCGCCGCGTTGTGCTCGTCCAGCTTCGGCGCGTACCGCACGGCCAGCAGCGGCAGGTACCCCGGCTGCGCACCAGCTACGTGCCCCGACCGGAACGCCCACTCGCCACTGACCTTTGTGGACAGACCGACGAAGTCCCGGTCGGCGTTCGTCCGGTAGGTGTACGTGGCTTCCTCGGCCGGCATGGCCGGCACGTACACGCTGCCCGGGAAGTCGCCCTTGGCGACCTCCTGGCCGTCACGCAGCAGCACCGACTCACCGGTGGCCTGGGCCACCCAGCCCTCCCGTCCCGGGTCCTGGTCGGTGCCCAGCGGGACGGCGATCAGCAGCTCGTCACCGCGCCGCGCCCCGTACTCGTACGGGTTGAAGTCGCTCGGCGGGAACGCGGGCCCGTGCACCCCGACGTTCCACCGAACCTCGGTGACCGTGCCCTTCTTGAATGAGCGGCCGTCGACCTGGGTGATGTAGTTGACCGACGGGCCGTTGAACGGGTCGGCCGTGTCGGCGAACGAGTCGTGCCACTCCACACCGGGCGTGTAGTACTCGGTGAGCGTGAACGGCAACTGCCCGGTGACCATGTTGTTGCGCACACCGATCAGGCCGGGCGTGCTGACCGCGTGGGTCGACCGGACCTTCGCCAGGTCCCTGTTCGCGAAGTGCCGCTCGGGGTCGGCCGGAACCGCGCCGTCGACCGAGAACTGGAGGTGGTAGAAGTACGGGCTGTTCGCGAACCCCAGGTACGTGCCGGTGCCGTCCGGCCGGGCCAGCTCGCCCTGGGTGATGTAGGTGAACCTGCCCGGCGCCGAGGTGTCCGACGGCCGGGCGAACATGCCGTCGAAGTTGTTCATGAACCAGGCGGCGCCGGTGTTACCCCAGTCGGTGCGCCGGTCGATTTCCAGCACGCCATGGCCGGCCTTCGCATTCGGTTCGTCCACCCGAACACCCGTCTGCTTGCCGTCCCGCGCGTCGAACACCAGCTCGCCGTCACCGGTGACCGTGATCGCCGGCTCGTAGAGCACGGTGGTCAGCGAGTCCGTCTCGCCCACCTTGGTCTGGATCCAGCCGTCGAGGTAGAAGGTGCCCTTCGGGACGCGGACGGTGAGTGTGCTCGCCACCTCGTCGCTGACGACCGCCTTCGGGTTCACCACGTCGACGAACCGGAACGAGTGCTCGGTGGTCGGTGCGCCGTTGTGGTCGATGAACGAGAGCGTCAGGTCGTAGCTCTCGACCTCACGGGTCACGGTGACCGGCGTGCGCACGGTGGCGTCCCCCGCGGTCGCCGTGAGCGCTCCCGTGTAGATGCCGTCCTTGCCGTCGACCTTCGTGTCGGTGGTGAGCACCGCGCTCGCCTGCCCGCCGGCCGGGACCGTGAGCTGTGCCGGCGTCACCGTGAACATCCCTTGCGGTGCGGCGGCGTCGACAGTGAGGTCGACGGTGACCGGTTCGGTGCCGGAGTTGGTGTAGGTGACCGACTTCGCGACCGGCTCGTCATCGTCGTGCGGCCACTGGACCACGCCATTGCTGATGCTCGCCGGAGTCGCGGTGACCGTCGAAGCGACCGCCGCCGCCACGTCCACCCGGCCAGCACCCTGCTCGAAGACCGACAGCGAGTCGTTCGGCACGGCACTGCCCATGAGGTGCGACTTCAGCTGCTCGGCCGTCCACTCGGGATGCTGCCCGGCGACGATCGCCGCAGCTCCCGCGACGTGCGGAGCGGCCATGGACGTGCCGTCCAGCGCCACGTAGCCGTCCTCGACCGGCGTCCCGATCCAGCCGTTCTTCGCCTTCGCCGCCACGATTCCCACGCCCGGCGCCGTGATGTCCGGCTTGATCGCCTCGTTCGCCCACCGCGGACCCCGACTGGAGAACTCGGCCAACTGGTCCTCGCGGTCGACCGCACCCACGGTCAACGCCGCGTCGGCCGCCGCCGGACTGCCGATCGAGTACTCGTCGGGGCCGGAGTTGCCCGCCGAGACCACGAACAGCGCACCGGTCTCGGCGGTGATCCTGTTGAGCGCCAACGACATCGGATCGCTGCCATCACTCGGCCACGGACTCCCGAGGCTCATGTTGATCACATCGGCGCCGTTCGCGGCCGCCCACTCCATCCCGGCGATGATCCACGACTCCTCGCCGCCGCCGTCGTCGTTCAGGACCTTGCCGTTCAACAACTTCGCGTCCGGCGCGACACCCCGATACTTCGCGCTGTCACCGGTGATCGTCGACGCCACATGCGTGCCATGACCCAACCGGTCGTCCGTGCTGTCGCTGCCGGTGAAGTTCTGCTGCGCGGTCACCGCGTCGTCAAGATCCGGATGGGTCACGTCGATACCCGTGTCGAGCACCGCGACCGTGGTGCCCGCACCCGAGTGTCCAGCCTCCCACGCGGCCGGCGCACCGATCTGCGCGACACTGCGATCCAGGTTCGCCTCCACCGGCCCGTCCAACCAGATCTTCGTCGCCTGACTGCGGGCACTCGCCCAGAAATCCCCCGACCGCTGCGCGTGCACGACCGTCGCACCGACACTGGAAAGCTCACGCACCACCTGCGCGCTCGCCGTCCGCGGCGTGCGCCCCGGATAGTCCACGATCAGCGGCAGCTCCGCACGACTCACGTCGTCGTAACCAGTACTGATCAACTCGGTGACGTCGAACAACCTCGGATCGAGCCGGCCGGCCTTCAGCAACGCGGCCGCGTCCCGCGGCACCACGTTCACGTGCCCCTGCTCATCCTTGCTGGCGTTGAACGCGACGTGCTCGCGCCCCCGAGCCGGCGTCACGTCCACCCCGGTCGGCCCGCCGAGCGTGACCCGGTCCCCGGTCAGCAAGGTCACCGTCCCGGTCGAACCGGCTCCCGGTACCCCGGCCGGCGCGCCCGCGGCGACCGGAGCCGCGGCCGCGACCGGTGCGACAACACCGGCCGCGACTGCCACGGCTATGAGTCCCGCGAGAGTGCCGTATTCGTTTGTGCGTCATTCACCCTCCATCGGCTGCGTACCGCTCATCACGTCGGAGCCGGTCACCAGGTTGCGTGGATCGCGGCTCCGGCTCGGTACGCGGCCGGCGGAGGGTCAGCCCATGTGCGGGTACCGGTGGTCGGTCGCCGGGACGAACGTCTCCTTGACCGAGCGCGGGCTGACCCAGCGCTGCAGGTTGTAGATGGAGCCGGCCTTGTCGTTCGTGCCCGAGCCGCGGCTGCCGCCGAACGGCTGCTGGCCGACCACCGCGCCCGTGGGCTTGTCGTTCACGTAGAAGTTGCCGGCCGCGAACCGCAGCGCGCGGTGCGCCTCCTCGACCGCCGCGCGGTCGGTGGCGAACACGGCACCCGTGAGGGCGTAGCGCGACGAGCTGTCGACCAGCTCGAGCACCTTGCCGTAGTCGGCGTCGTCGAACACGTGGACCGCGAGGATCGGGCCGAACCACTCGGTGGTGAACACGTCGTTCGTGGGGTCGGTGCCGAGGATGACCGTGGGCTCGACGAAGTAGCCGACCGAGTCGTCGACGCCGCCGCCCGTGAGGATCTCGAGCGAGGAGGTGGCGGCCGCCATGAGCATGACGCCCTTGTGCTTGGCGAACGCGCGGCTGTCGATCACCGCGCCACCGAAGTGGCTGAAGTCGGTGACGTCGCCGAACGACAGCGACTTGGTGACGTCGACCAGCTGGTCGCGGACGCCGTTCTCCCACAGCGAGCGGGAGATGTACGCGCGCGAGGCGGCCGAGCACTTCTGTCCCTGGTACTCGAACGCGCCGCGCACGAGCCCGATGGCCACGGCCGCCGGGTCGGCCGAGCGGTGCGCCACCACGAAGTCCTTGCCGCCCGTCTCGCCCACGATGCGCGGGTAGGAGCGGTAGGTGTCGAGGCGCTCGGCCATGGTGCGCCACAGGTACTTGAACGTCTTGGTGGAGCCCGTGAAGTGCAGGCCCGCGAACTCGGGGTCGGCCATGGCGACCTCGCTGACCGCCGCGCCGTCGCCGGTCACCAGGTTGATCACGCCGGGCGGCAGGCCGGCCGCCTCGAGTAGGCGCATGGTGTGGTGCGCGGCCAGCTGCTGGGTGGGCGAGGGCTTCCACACGACCGTGTTGCCCATGAGCGCGGGTGCGGTCGGCAGGTTGCCGGCGATGGCCGTGAAGTTGAACGGCGTGATGGCCGTGACGAAACCGTCGAGCGGGCGGTGGTCGAATCGGTTCCAGAAACCCGGGCTCGACTGCGGCTGCTCCTCGAGGATCCGCCGCGCGTAGCTGGCGTTGAACCGCAGGAAGTCGATGAGCTCACAGGCGGCGTCGATCTCCGCCTGTTGCACCGACTTCGACTGGCCGAGGATGGTGGCCGCGTTCAGCGTGTCGCGCCACGGGCCGGCCAGCAGGTCGGCCGCGCGCAGCAGCACGGCCGCGCGCTCGTCGAACGGCAGCTCGCGCCACGCGGGGGCCGCCTGCTTGGCGGCGCTCACCGCGTCGGCCACGTCCTTGGCCGTGGCCTGGGCGGTGGTGCCCAACACGTGCGCGTGGTCATGGGGCTGCACGACGTCGATGGGGTCGCCGCCGGCCATGCGCCGCTCGCCGCCGATGGTCATGGTGAACTCGTGGCGTTCACCCTCCAGCTCGGCGATCCGGCGCTGCAGCGACTCGCGCTCGGGGCTGCCGGGCGCGTACCCGCGCACGGGTTCGTTGATCGGCTCTGGCACGGACGAAACGGCGTCCATCGTGGGGTTCGCCTCCCTGGTCTCAGAGGGCGCGCGAATAGGGTCGGTGGATGCCCGTCGTGATCGAGATGGTTCCTGGCGGTGCCGCGCCGGCGTCGGCGTACTGGACCGTACTTCGATGCCGGCGCGGTGCCGCCAGGGGCCGCCTCGGCGCGGCGGGCGCCGCCAAGCCCCATTTGCGCACCCTCTTAGCTGGCTTGTGGCCCTTGCCGCCATCCTGTCACGCGTCTGGCGCGCTGTCCCACCAGCTCACAAGGGCCTCGACCTCGGCGCGGTAGAGCAGCCCGGGATCGATGGCCATCAGCCCGAACTGGCCGGCCGTCTCCAGGCTGAGCAGCCCGTGCAGGCGGGTCCACGCGGTCAGGCCCCAGTGCAGCTGCCGCGGGGTGAGGTGGCCGCGGCCCATCCGCTCGCCCCAGGTGGCGATCTGCCGGTAGAGGGTGGAGCGGCGCGGCTCGGTGCCGTCGCTGCCCACCGTGGCCAGCACGGCCGACATGATGCGGTTGGCGGCATCCAGCGTGTGCTCGGGGGCCCGGTAGCCGGGGACCGGCGTGCCGAACAGCAGTTGGTAGCGGTGTGGCGCCGCGATCGCCCACTCCCGCATGGAGTTCCCCGCCGCCCGCATCTTGGCCGGTGGGGTAGGTGCTGTCGTGATCGCCTGCTCGACCGTGTCGGCCAGGTCGTGGTAGCCGTCGGAAATCAGCTCGGTTAGCAACTCGTCGCGGTTGGCGAAGTACCGGTACAGCGCCGGACCGGTGACGCCCATGCGTTTGCCGATGGCGTTGACCGAGATGCCGGTCACGCCGTCCTCGGCGAGCTGCTCGAGCGCGATGCGCTTGGCCTCCTGGCGAGTCTCCTCGCGGTACCGCTGCCTGCGATCCATGTCCCCTCCTTGACACCGGGACTCTAACACCCTCTAATGATTGTTAGAACTTCTAACACAAGTAAGTCACTCTAACAGGAGGACGACATGGAGATCGTGCTGACCGAGGCCGGCGGCCCATCGAAGCTCCGCATCGACGCGACCGATTCGCCGCTGCCCGGCGACGGCGAGGTCCGCGTGCGGGTCGAGGCCAGCGGGGTGAGCTTCGCCGAGGTACAGATGCTGCGGCGGCGCTATCCCCTGCAGCCGAAGTTCCCGTTCGTGCCCGGATACGACTTCGTCGGCACGATCACCGAGGTCGGCGGCGGTGTCGACCTGGCGGTGGGCCAGCGCGTGGCGGCGCTCATGGTGACCGGCGCGTGGCGCACGCACGTGGTCGTGAACGCCGATCGCGTGGTGCCGGTGCCCGACGGGCTCGACCCCGGTGTCGCGGCCGCCGCCACCATGAACGGCGTGACCGCGTGGCAGCTGGTGCACGAGGTGGCGAAGGTGCGGCCCGGCCAGACGGTGCTGGTCCACGGTGCCTCAGGCGGGGTGGGCACGCTGCTCGTCCAGCTGGCACGGGCCGCGGGGGCCAGGGTCCTGGGCACGGCGTCGGCGGCGAAGCACGCGGCCGTTTCCGCGCTGGGCGCGTCGCCGGTCGACTACCGAGGTGACGTGGTTGGCCAGGTGCGGGCGCTGGCGCCGGATGGGGTGGACGCGGTGTTCGACCACCTGGGCGGCGACAGCCTGGCCGTGTCGTACGGCCTCCTGGCCGACGGCGGCGTGCTGGCCAGCTACGGGTCGCTCACCACGTTGCGGGAGCAGAATCACTGGGCGGTGCCGTACCTGCGCACGCTGCGGCGCTTCGCGGGCTGGCGCCTGGCGGCACTGGCCGGCAGGGGCCGCCGCCGGCGCGCGACGTTCTACGCGGTGCGCGCGGGCGCCAAGTTCAACGCGGCGCTCGCCGAGGTGTTCCGCCTGGTGGCGGCGGGCAAGCTCAACCCGCCGATCGACCGCCGGATGCCGCTGGAGAAGGCCGGCGAGGCGCTGCAGCTGCTGATCGACGGCCAGCCGACGGGCAAGATCGTGCTGGAAGCCTGACTCAGAGGAGGTCCAGCAGGAACGGGAGTTCCTCGGTGGCGTACCAGGCCAGTTCGTGGTCCTCGGCGTCGCCGAGGGTGAATTCCGCGTCCGGGTCGCCCAGGTCGGCCGCGTCGATCACGGCGGCGGCCGCGCGGACGGCCTGCTCCGCGTCCTCCGTGTCCAGGTGCACCGCCGCCACCAGGGCGATCGGGACCGGGCCGGCCAGGCGGACCACCGCGTAGTCCAGGTCGGGGCGCAACGTCGCGTCCTCGACGTCGGCCGAGATCACCGCTCGGCGGGGCAGCGGGCCGTCCGGGTCGTCGGCCTCCTCGGCGGCCAGCAGCCGCAGCGACGCGCGGGCCGCCTCGGTCATCGCCGCGTACTCGAGTTCCTCGGCGGTGCCGGTGGCGTACGACTCGCGCAGCGCCGGGGTCAGCGCGAACGCCGTGTCGCTGATGGCGGCCACCTCGCCCTTCGCGTTCAGTGCACGCAACATGGCCACCGTGGCCGGAATGTAGACCCTCACCGCACTCCGTTCCCTGCTGCCGGGAGCAAGGTCTAGATCCTGACACACCGGCGCGCCCTGGACGTGGAATGCTCTCGCGCGTGGACGGCCCATCTCCGAAGGACAGGTTCGTGACCGTGTTCGGTCGCAAGCCGGTGCTCGAGGCGCTCGCCGACGGGCGACTGGAGGTGGACAAGGTCGTGCTCGCCGACAACGCCCGCGCTCCGGAGATCGTCGACGCGGCCGCCAGGCATGGGGTGCGGGTCGAGCGGGCCAGCGCGCACCGGGTGAAAGTGCTGGCCGGCAACGGAAAGCAGGACCAGGGCGTGCTCGCCGACGTCGTCGCGCCGCGGATGCGCCGGCTGACCGACGCGCTCGCCGGTGACCGGCCGGCCAGCGTGCTCGTGCTCGACGGCATCACCACGCCGGCCAACGTCGGGATGATCCTGCGGACCGCCACCGCCGCCGGTATCGGCGGGATCGTGGTGCCGCGCCGGGGCGTGGCGAGCATCGATCCCCTGGTGGTGAAGGCCTCGGCCGGCGTGGCGTTCCATGCGCCGGTGCTGCGCTGTTACACGGCGGAGGAGGCGGCTTCGGCGCTCCGGGACGCCGGGTACCCGCTGTACGCGCTGGACGGCACGGCCCGCGTGTCGATCTTCGACGCCGAACTGCCGCGCCGGGCGGCCTTCGTGCTCGGCGGGGAGACGGACGGGGTCAGTTCGGCTGTGCGGCAGCACGTGTCCGGGCTCGTGTCGATCCCGATGAGCGGTGGGGTCGAGTCGTTGAACGTGGCCAGCGCGGCGGCCGTTCTCTGTTTTGAGCTGGTTCGCCGACGCTGAGTGATCGCGTGTACCCGTCGGGTGAACAATGTCCGGGTTCCGGGCTTCGCGATCTCTGTAGGGCATGTCAGCTCCACTTCCGCATGATGTGCCCGTTCTGCGCCGGCTGCCCGACTACGAGCCGGACGACGAACCCGACGGTCGGCTGCTGCGTTGGTCCAGCCTGCAGCCCGCCGTCGGGCCGCAGCTCGAGCTCGTGCCGCCGCCGGATGCGCCGGTGCCGCCGCAGACGCTGGGGCGGTTGGTCGCCATCGTGCTCGAGGTCCTCGACGGGCGGCGGCAGGTGACTCAGCTGCGGACGCTTCTGCCTGACCAGGCGTACGAGGCTCTGTTGACTCGGCTGCGGACCGCCACGCCCGGGGGTCGTCACCAGTTGCGGCGGTTGCGGGCTTGTTATCCCTCTGACGTGGCCGTCGAGCTGACGGCGGTTGTCGAGGTGCTCTTGCCCGGGCAGCGGCGGGGCCGGGTCTTTGCCGCCGCTGGTCGGTTTGAGCTGCATCGGGATGCTTGGAGGTGCCTGGTGCTGCGGATGCTGTGATCCCTGGATTCACGTGCCGCCTCGTGCTGCCGACCTTGGTTGCATCGGCTGCGCTCTGGTGCTCTGGAGCGCGGCCGGTAGCACCGGGCTGGCAGGTGGGCGCGGCGATCGCACCCTGCGTCTGCCTGGCGTCGGGGGCGGCGGATTTACGGGCGGCCACTCCGGCCGCCCCTGGTGGCGAGCCCTACGAGCGGGCTTGCGCCGCCAAGATGTGCCCGCCGTCCCCGAACCACCTCCAGCCCTCCGACGCGGCCGCCCAGGGACCCACTCGAGCGGGCTCCAGCCACCCAGGTGCGACCGGACTGGTCATCATGCGCGACCGGATCGGTCATCATGCGCGACCGGAGTGGTCATCATGGGCGGCGCTGAGTGGATGTGCGTGGGTCGGACGTGTTGGGCGTGCTCTTCATGCGGCAAGCCGGGCCTCGGTTGCGACCGGGGCCCGGCTTGCTGGGTTGTCGTGTTATCTAGCGGCGGGGGCCCTTCTTGCCCTTCTTCGCCGCGTCTCGGGCTGCTGCTCGGCGTTCGCGGCGGGAGGCGTTGCTGCCGCCCTGACCCGACTGGCCGTTGCGCTGTTCGCCGCCGCCTCGGGATTCGACGCTGCCGTCCTCCGAGGGGCCGCTGTAGGTCAGGCGCTGCTGCGGCGGGCCGCCGCGCAGGGCCGGCGGGATCTCCTTCGGCGGTTGCTGGGCCGGCGGGCGCTGGGGCTGCGCCTGCTGGGCCACCCGCGCGGCGCGCTGGGCCCTGGCCGCCTGGGTGGCGGCGGCCGGGACGGACGCGGCGTCGGAGTCCTGTGGTTCCGGTTGCTGGACCGGGATGTTGAACAGGAAGCCGACGCTCTCCTCCTTCAGCGCCTCGAGCATCGTGGCGAACATGTCGTAGCCCTCGCGCTGGTACTCGATCAGCGGGTCACGCTGGGCGTGGGCCCGCATGCCGATGCCCTGCTTGAGGTAGTCCATCTCGTAGAGGTGCTCGCGCCACTTGCGGTCCAGCACGGTCAGCATCACCTGGCGCTCGAGCCTGCGCATGCCCTCCGGGCCGGCCGCCGCGTCCACCTCGGCCTCGCGGCGCCTGTAGGCGGCCCGCGCGTCCTCGAGGATGGCCTCCACCAGGTTCTCGCTGGTCAGGTCGTCGCCGCGACCCTCCATCTCATCGACCAGCTTCTCCCACTCCAGGGAGATCGGGTAGAGCGTCTTGAGCGCCGTCCACAGCTTGACGTGGTCCCAGTCCTCGGAGTACGCGTCGCTGGTCTCGCCGCGCACGTAGTCGGTGACCACGTCGTCGACCATCTGCGTGGCCTGCTCGCGCAGGTCCTCGTTCTTCAGCGCGCGCATGCGACGGGCGTAGATGACCTTGCGCTGCTGGTTCATCACCTCGTCGTACTTGAGGACGTCCTTGCGGATCTCGAAGTTCTGCTGCTCGACCTGGGTCTGCGCGCTGCGGATGGCCCTGGTGACCATCTTCGCCTCGATCGGCTGGTCGTCGGGCACCCGCATGGTGACCATGACCCGCTCGACGAACGCCGCGTTGAACCGGCGCATCAGCTCGTCGCCGAGGGACAGGTAGAACCGGGACTCACCCGGGTCGCCCTGGCGGCCGGACCGACCACGCAGCTGGTTGTCGATGCGGCGGGACTCGTGGCGCTCGGTGCCGAGCACGTAGAGACCGCCGGCCTCGCGGACCTCCTCGGCCTCCGCGTGGACCTCGTCGCGGGCCTTCTCCAGCGCCGCGGGCAGCGCCGCCGCCCACTCCTCCGGCGTCTCCACCGGGTCGAGGCCGCGTTCGCGCAGCGCGTTCTCCGCCAGGTGGTCGGGGTTGCCGCCGAGCACGATGTCCGTGCCTCGACCGGCCATGTTGGTCGCGACCGTGACCGCGCCCTTGTGGCCGGCCTCGGCGACGATCGCCGACTCCTTCTCGTGGTGCTTGGCGTTCAGCACGTTGTGCGGCACGCGCATCTTCACGAGCAGCTTCGACAGGTACTCCGACCGCTCCACGCTGGTGGTGCCGATCAGGACCGGCTGGCCCTTCTCGTGGCGCTCGGCGATGTCCTCGGCGACCGCCTCGAACTTCGCCTCCTCGGTCTTGTAAATGAGGTCCGAGCGGTCGATGCGGATCATGTCCCGGTTCGTCGGAATCGGGACCACGCCGAGCTTGTAGGTGTTCTGGAACTCGGCGGCCTCGGTCTCGGCCGTACCGGTCATGCCGGACAGCCTGCGGTACAGCCGGAAGTAGTTCTGGAGGGTGATCGTGGCGAGAGTCTGGTTCTCCGCCTTGATCTCCACCTTCTCCTTGGCCTCGATGGCCTGGTGCATGCCCTCGTTGTAGCGGCGGCCGGAGAGGATGCGGCCGGTGAACTCGTCGACGATCAGGACCTCGCCGTTGCGGACGATGTAGTCCTTGTCGATGGTGAAGAGCTTCTCGGCCTTCAGCGCGTTGTTGAGGAAGCCGACGAGCGGGGTGTTGGCCGCGTCGCGGTCGTACAGCTCGTCGATGCCGAGCTGATCCTCGATGAACTTGACGCCACGCTCGGTGATGCCGACCGTCCGCTTCTTGAGGTCGTACTCGTAGTGCGCCCTCGCGACCTCGGACTCGCGCTGCTCCTTCTCCCGCGGGCTCCCGATCGCCCTGGTCACGTCGACCCCGACCATCTTCGGTGCCAGGCGGGCGAACTCGGCGTACCAGCGCGACGACTGGTCGGTGGGACCGGAGATGATCAGCGGCGTGCGGGCCTCGTCGATGAGGATCGAGTCGACCTCGTCGACGATCGCGAAGTTGTGCCTGCGCTGGACCATCGCATCGAGGTCCCACGCCATGTTGTCGCGCAGGTAGTCGAAGCCGAACTCGTTGTTCGTGCCGTAGGTGACGTCCGCGCGGTAGGCCGTGCGGCGCTGGTCCGGCGTCATCTCCGACAGGATCGCGCCGACCTCGAGGCCGAGGAACCGGTGCACCCGGCCCATCCACTCGGCGTCGCGCTTGGCGAGGTAGTCGTTGACCGTGACCACGTGCACGCCGTTGCCGGCGATCGCGTTGAGGTAGGACGGCAGCACGGCGGTGAGCGTCTTGCCCTCACCGGTGCGCATCTCCGCGACCTTGCCGAGGAACAGCGCGGCCCCGCCCATCACCTGGACGTCGAAGTGGCGCTGGCCGAGCACCCGCTTGGCGGCCTCCCTGGTGACCGCGAAGGCCTCCGGGAGGAGCTCGCCGAGCGCGTCGAAGTCCGACTCGTCGTCGTCGAGCTCCGGGTCGCGGTCCTCCTCGTAGCGCTTCCTGAACTCCGCGGTCTTCGCGCGCAACTGGGCGTCGGTCAAGTCCTTGACCGAGTCCTCCAGCTCGTTGACCTCGTCGACGAGCCTTTTCAGATGCTTGAGCGTTTTGCCCTCGCCGGCACGCAGGATCCGGGACAGCACCATCAGGTCAACCTCGCTAGCTGGATTGTCACGCGCCCGCGTCGGACGCTTCCTCTACGCCATCGTAGGCGGTCGGCCATACTCGCCGCCGCCATGCATCCAGCCTGCCAGAACCGCGGGCTACTCGGGCTCGTCCAACTCGGCTTCACCCAGTTCGCAGGTGACCCCGGGCACGGGCTCGTAGACGTTCGCGCCGGGAATCTCCTCGGTGCCCGTGGCGCCGGGCTCGAGCGTGCCGGTGTTGTAAAGGCCCTCGGTGATCGTGGTCCCGGAGGCGTCCTTGAACAGGATCGTGCCGTGATACTCGATGGGGCGGTCGAACGAGTTCGTGACCTCGAGGGTCGCGGTGAGCCCGGCGTCGCCCTCGCACGCGGTGATCTTGACGTCCTCCCGCGGTGCCTGCTCCGGCGCGTCCGGGGTCTCGGTCTTGTCCTCCGCCGTGGCGGTGGGCTCGGTGCCGCCCTGGGCGTTGCCGTCGCCGCCGTCGTCACCGCAACCGGTGAGGCCGACGAGCGCGGCGGTCGTGAGCACGGACGTCAGCAGTAGATACGGGCGCATGGGATCGCCGTTCCTCCGAATGGTCGAGTCGATCTTCGGCCGTGACAATATCCCAGCGGATGTCACGCATGCGAAAGCCCCCGGGCTGGACGCGCGGGGGCCTGTCGCTGGTGGCTTGTTGGTCAGACGAGGCGGATGACGCCGTAGTCGAATCCCCTGCGGCGGTAGACGACGCTCGGCTTGTCCGAGTCCTTGTCGTGGAACAGGTAGAAGTCGTGTCCGACCAGTTCCATCTGATAGAGAGCCTGGTCGACGGTCATCGGGGCGCCATCGTGCTCCTTCTCGCGCACGATCCGGCCGGGCAGGTTGTCGTCGTCGGCGCTGTCCCAGCGCTGTTCCGGTACTTCGAGGCCATAGGACTCTTCGGTCCTGGCCGGCAACACAGCGGTACGCCCGGCACGACGTCCGTTGGTCTCGCTCCCGCCGAGCGGGGCGACGTCGGTGGCGGCAGATGCGGCGGTGGCCTCCGCGACGGAGGATGGGCTACGGCGCCCGTAGTGCACCCGCCTGCGGTCGTGCAGTCGGCGCAGTCTGTTCTCGAGCTTGGTCACCGCGGAATCGAGCGCGGCGTAGAAGTCGCCCGCGGTCGCCTCCGCTCGAACGGCGGGTCCCCTTCCCTTACCGGTGATCTCGACGCGCTGGCAGTTCTTCGACTGCCTGCGATTCGGTTCGTGAAACAACTCGACGTCGAAGCGGATGACCTTGCGGTCGTAACGCTCGAGTCGGGTCAGCTTCTCCTCGACGTGCACTCGGTAGTGCTCGGGCACCTCGACGTTGCGGCCTTTAACGACGATGTCCATACACGACCTCCCTCGCCAGCAGCGAGCTAGTAGTCGAAAACAGCGGCGCCGGACATGTCTGGGGTCCTGGATGGTGGACGGCCAGAACGGGTGCTAGAGGACTCCCCGCCTCAAAGCTCCTCCGGCGCCAGGGTCATGGGCTCCTCGCCTCCTCCCTGCTCACCGGGATAGCTGATAGCGGGCACGTTAGCTTGGCTTGTGCCTTTGCAAAAGCCCCCTCGACGGGGGAACTTCCTGGGCTAGCGGGCGTCACGCAGCGCAACCGGCGGACCGGCTGTCGCCGCCCGGCACGCGGGGTCATCCGGACGCGTTGCCTAACGCCCACTCCTCCAGCCGTAGCAGGCATACCGAGAGACTCCGGCCGTATGCCGGCCTGATCTCCGTACCTGCCTTCCATAACTGACCAACGATCATCAGCCGCCTCCGGTTCCCGGATCGAATTCACTCGGACGGAGGTATGAACTCCCTCCCGCCTGATGAAACAGCGGCCGCAAGACGCGGTGCTGTATGCGAGAACGGCAACTGCCGTTACTCCGACCGAGGTGGATGCCGCGGGTGAAACCGGCGGCCGGACGCGCTTTGCGACCGACGCCTTCGTGGCGCGCGGACTCGCCGGCAGGGGCACCACGACGCCCGTGCCCAACCGGGACGCGCGAGCCCCGCAGCCGGCCACTGACCACGGCAACCACCAAGGCCGACCGAGGTGAGTGCCACGGGCGAAACCAGCAGCCGGACACGCTTCGCGACCGACGCCACCGCGGCCCGCGAACTCGCCGACAAGATCAGCGGCAACCCAACCCGCCCCGCCCAACCGGAACGCACGAGAGCCCCACGGCCAGCCGCCTGACCGCGACAGCAACCAGGGTCAACAAGGGCCGCGGCAGGCGGCACCAAACGCCCACCGGCCACCGCGACCGGCACCGCCCAGCGGACCCTCCCGAGAGTCCGTCTCAGCCGCGGCCAGCGGATGGCGAGCCTGATCGTCGCGGGGCGCAAGCGAATCGCGACGATCAAACCGGCCCGCGGGCACGGGCCAAGGACCGGGCTGCCGGCCACGCGGCCCGCGGCCGCCCGACAGGGACCCTGAATGCCTCGAGCGCGGGTGTGTGTACGCCAGGTGTCGCGCGCGGCAGGTTTCCTCCTCTCTCAGCCCGCGGCTGTGTAGGCCAACACGGCTGTCACCGGGACACCCGCTGCCGCCAGTACCGACGTGCACGCCGCGGCTGTCGCTCCCGTGGTGACCACGTCGTCCAGCAGGACCACCGGGGTGCCCGGCGGCGGGACTCGGTACGGGCGCAACCGGCCCGCCAGGTTCGCCGCTCGTTCGGTCGCGTCCAGGCCCACCGAGTCGCGGGCGCGGGCGTCCAGCCGGAGCGCCGGCGCGCAGGCCGCCGGTTGGCCGGCACGCGTCAGCGCGGCCGCGCAGCGTCTGGCCACCACGGCCATGTGTTGGCCGCCCCGCGACCGGGCGGCGCCCGGGCGCGACGGGGCGGGCACCAGGACCCAGCCGGCCGGGCCGGCACGCGCGGCCGGCAGCGCGGGTAGCGCCGACGCGAAGGCTCTGCCCAGTACGCCGGCCAGTTCGCGGCGGCCGCGCTCCTTGTACGCCAGCACCAGCCGCCTCGGCGCGCCCCGGTAGTGGCCCAGCGCGTAGGTGGGCGGCAGGTCGCCCCGGTCGCGATCCACGGGGAACGGGCCGGAGAGCTGGCGCCGGCAGTCGGCGCACCACGACGTGCCTGGTAGGGCGCACCCGGCGCAACGGCTCGGGAGGATGAGGTCGATCAGTATCGAACGCATGCCTGAATGATGGCAGGCGGCACCGACAAAAACGGATCAGCCGGGATAGAACGGCACGGCGGCCGGGCCCTGACCGTGCGGCAGCTGCCGCCAGAGCTGGCCGATGCCCGGCACCCCGAAGATCGCCGCGTTGTCGGTGACCACCACCTCCCGCTCGGGCGCCGCGGTGATCGCGTGGACCGGCGGCCGCAGGTTGCTCCGGTCGTAGGCCTCGAGATCCATGCCGTCCACCGACACGTTGACCACGGGCAACGTCGCCTGCTTGGTGGCCACCGCCAGCGTGTGCTGGTTGTACCAGTCCACCCCGATGGCCGTGTTGAGCACGTTCTGCTGCAGCGTGCGCGGCATCCGCAGGCTCACCGAGTCGTTGTCGCGCACGACCGAGGCCACGACCAGCCGGCCCTCCTCGGTGATCACCGCGACCCGGGTGCCGTCCCTGGAAAGCCGGAGTTCGGTGATCCTGCCGAACGTTTCCAGCGCGGTGGTGTTCACCCCGATCGAGGTCCACGTCTCGTCGACCGTCGGCACGATGCGGACCACGTTGCCGTCCGCGACCGTCCACACCTCGCGGCTCGACTGCTCGCTGGAGGTGCTGACCAGCCAGGTCGGCCTGGTCATGGCGGTCGCCTCCAGGTCGACCTCCTGGAGCGGCCCGTCGAACGGCCCGACTCGCAGCCGCAGCCCCACGTCGGTCTGGGTGACCACCGCCAGCTGCCCGCCGTCGATCGACTGGGCCGCGCTGATCACGTGGTACTGCCCGTTGCCGGCCGGCCCCTCGATCTCCTTGCCGTCCCGCAGTGACCGCAGCCTGCCGTCCACCACCATGAGACCGGGCTGGTCGGGGTTGGGCTTGGTGAGCGCGTCGTAGGACTTGAGGTCGCTGCGCCGCCAGTCGCCGTGTCCGTCGATCAGGTCCTGCCCGTCCCCCTTGAGCCGCAGCCTGCTGGACGTGACGTCCTGCAGGGTCAGCACGATCTGCGCGGCGATCAGCTCCCGCTGCTCGCGGGACTTGTCACCGAGCGGCTTGAGGTCGACCACCAGCGTGCCGTCCGGGTCGGGCACCGGGTTCGTCCTGGTTCCGACGCCTTCCAGCGGCGAGCGAACCGACCGGCCCAGGGTGTCCGACGGTCCGGACAGCAGCACCGAGATCACCCTGGCCGGCAGGCTGGCGGCCGGCTGTCTGGTGACGTAGCGCAGGTCGGGGACGGTGATCCGCAGATCGTTGTCGAAGTAGTAGACGGTCACCGGCAGGTACGCGGCCTGGAAGTCGGCGAGCGGCACGAAAACCCGGTCAGGCGGTGGCGTGTTGATGCGCCACTGATTGTTGACCTTGCGCAGCCCGATCGGGTATTCCTCCTTCTCGCCGGCCGGGACGAACGCCCGGTCGGCGCCGATCTTGCCGACCTGGTTGACCAGCAGGGAGACGGTCGCGGGGCCGTCCTCGTCCTCACCGTTGCTGGCGGCTCCGCCGGGCAGCGGCGTGACGCCGTAGGTGTCGTGGATGAGGATCGGCGGGAGGTTGCTGTCCCAGGTGGCGGCGGCCTCCTCGGTCAGGTAGCTCTCGGCTGCCTCGGGGTTGCCGGAGCTGTGGATGAACTCGCGCACGAGGTCGTCCGGCTTGAGGTTGGGCGTCGGCTCGGGTACGCCCCCGGAGGGCTGGACCTTGTCGTCGTGCACCGCGTGCGGCGTCGACTCCTCCGGGATGTTCGTGCAGCCGGCTACGAGCAGCACCAACGCGAGCAGCACCAGGATCCGTCTCATGGGGCGTCTCCCCAGCCCTTTACCAGCGGCAGCGCGGCTACCGGTTCGGTAGAGCCCGCGCCGTCATTCTTTTCGACCTCCGGGGCCACGGTCACGCGCACGGCCTCGCTCTCGCTCTCCGGTTCGACGTCGGCTGCCTCCTCCGGCAGCATGTCGGCGTCCGGCGGCGGCAGTACCAGCGGGCTCTCCGTGAACTCCACGCCCTGGTGGCGCGGCAGCGTCAGGCGGAAGCAGGCGCCCTTGCCCGGCTCACCCCACGCGTCGAGTCCGCCGCCGTGCAGGCGGGCGTCCTCCACGCTGATGGCGAGCCCGAGCCCGGTGCCGCCGGTGTAGCGGTTGCGGGACGGGTCGGCCCGCCAGAACCGGTTGAACACCAGGTCGGCCTCGCCCTGGCGCAGGCCGATGCCGAAGTCCCGCACGGTGACGGCGAGTGCGTGCTCGTCGACCGCCATGCGCAGCCGCACCGGCCGGCGTTCGCCGTGGTCGACCGCGTTGGCCAGCAGGTTGCGCAGCACGCGCTCGATGCGCCGCGCGTCGACCTCCGCCGACATCTCCTCGTCGGGCAGGTCGAGCACGATCTCCGTGCCGGCAGTGCGGGCGATGGTCGACACGGACCGGGCGGCACGCACGGCGATCGGCCGCACGTCGGTGTACTCGGCCACCAGTTCCTCCACGCCCGCGTCCAGCCGGGAGATCTCCAGCAGGTCGGCCAGCAGCGCCTCGAACCGGTCGAGCTCGTCGACCAACAGCTCGGTGGAGCGGGACAGGCCGGGCGGGAACTGCTCGCGGGAGGCGTGCAGCACGTCGGCCGCCATCCGGACGGTGGTGAGCGGGGTGCGCAGCTCATGGCTCACGTCCGAGGTGAACCGGCGTTGCAGCGTGCCGAACTCCTCGAGCTGGCTGATCTGTTTCTCGATGCTCTCGGCCATCTCGTTGTACGACTGGGCGAGTCTGGCCACATCGTCCTCGCCGGCCACCACCATGCGTTCGTCCAGCTCACCGCCCGCGAACCGTTCGGCCGCCTGCGCGGCGATGCGGACCGGGCGCACCACCTGCTTGGTGACCAGGTTGGCGATGCCCGCGAGCAGCAGTAGCAGCACCAGACCACCGATGATCAGGGTGCTCTGCACGACGCTGATGGTGGCCTGCTCGGCGGTCAGCGGGAACAGCATGTACAGCTGCATCGGCAGGTTCAGCGTGCCGAACGGCGCGCCCACGATCAGGAACGTGGTGCGCTCCCCGCCGCGGTCGACCGTGTGGATCTGCACGGCCAGCGAGCGCTTCTGCACGAAGCGCCGCAGGTTCTCCGGCACGTCGGAGTAGGGACCGACCTCGACCGCCGGGTTCCGGTCGCCCAGCTCGGGCGAGTCGCTCGCCAGGACCGGCTCGAACGCGCCGGCGGCCGAGTTGGCCGTGTCGGCGTTCGGTGTGGAGCTGGACAGCCTGGTCAGCGCGCTCGTCAACCGGTTGCGGACGGCGTCGGGGGTGACACCGAGCAGCTCACGCTCGGCCACCTGGACGGCGTCGCGGGTGGCCGCGAGCGCGGCCTCCTCCTTGGTCGCCAGCAGCCGGTCGGTGATCTGGTTCAGCAGGAACATGCCCAGCACGAAGACCACGGCCGAGGACAGCGCGAGCGTGCTGACCACGACCCGCACCTGCAGCTGACGGCGCCACAGCTCACCGAAATAGGCGGCCCGCTGGTGACCGAAAGCAACCGCCCGGGCACCAAGACGTGCCAGGGCGGCTAAGAACCGCTTCACCATCTCATCCTGGCTGTCACGGGGGTCCAGCCTTGTAGCCGACTCCACGCACCGTCAACACCACCTCGGGGTGCTCCGGGTCCGTCTCGACCTTCGACCGCAGCCGCTGGACGTGCACGTTCACCAACCGGGTGTCCGCCGCGTGCCGGTAGCCCCAGACCTGCTCGAGCAGCACCTCACGGGTGAACACCTGGCGCGGCTTACGGGCCAGCGCGACGAGCAGGTCGAACTCCAGCGGAGTGAGCTGGATGGCGACACCGTCGCGGGTGACCTCGTGGCCGGGCACGTCGATGGTCAGGTCGCCGATGGAGAGCATCTCGGCGGGCTCGGAGTCGGTGCGCCGCAGGCGCGCCCGCACCCGTGCCACCAGCTCCTTGGGTTTGAACGGCTTGACCACATAGTCGTCGGCCCCGGACTCGAGCCCGAGGACGATGTCGACCGTGTCGCTCTTCGCGGTCAACATCACGATGGGCACCCCGGACTCCGCCCGGATCGCCTTACACACGTCGATCCCGTTGATACCGGGCAACATGAGGTCGAGCAGCACCAGGTCGGGCCGCAACTCCCGCAGCGCGGGCAACGCCCGGTTGCCTTCGGCGACCACAGCGGTGTCGAAGCCTTCGCCCCGCAACACGATGGTCAGCATCTCGGCCAGGGCCGGGTCGTCATCCACTACCAGCACACGTGCCTTCATGTGTTACATCGTCGCACTTCGTAAGGCTTGTTCGTGCCGGGACCCGCTATACCTTCGCAAAGGGTGACCCCTTGTAACGCCGGAGGACCCGAAAACGGTCTACACGTATAAGTTTCAACTACCAATCGTGTCGACTGCCACCGGAAGGTCGAACATGGGCATCCGCAGGCTGAACCACGCCGTGCTCTACGTGCGCGATGTGAGCCGCAGCGTCGACTTCTACACCGAGGTGCTGGGCTTCAAGGTCGTCCACCAGCGGCCGGCCGCGGCGTTCCTGCGGGCCGCCGACTCCGACAACGACCACGACCTCGGCCTGTTCGGCGTGCGGGGCAGTGTCGCGCGAGGCACCGGCGCGTCGGTCGGGCTCTACCACCTGGCCTGGTCGGTGAACACGCTGCCGGAGCTGGCCGACTTCGCCACCCGGCTCACCGACGCGGGCGCGCTGGTCGGCTCGTCCGACCACACGGTGTCGAAGTCGTTGTACGGCAAGGACCCGGACGGGCTGGAGTTCGAGGTGTCGTGGTTCGTGCCGAGGGACCGGGTGACGCCCGACATGACCGAGGCGCCCACCGTCGGCCGGCTCGACATCGACGCGGAGATCGAGCGATGGGGCGCCGACCTGGTCGGCGCTATGTAGAGGACGCGCGAACAGGGCTGGCGGCGCCCGCCGCGCCGAGGCGGCCCCTGGCGGAACCACCTCGATCACGACGGGCATCCACCGACCCTGTTTGCGCGCCCTCCAAGCAGGTCGGCCGCGAGCCGGTCGAAGTCGGGCGTGGACGTCCCGTCGAGGATGTGCCACGGCGAGAGCCAGCCGTCGTCGGCCAGCCCGTCGTACACGGCCGCCACGCGGGCCTGCAGCGAGCCGTCCGACTCCCAGGTGTCGCGTTCGCGCCCGGTCTCCGTGCGTTCGCGGTGCGCCGCCCGCTCGGCCGCCACGTCCACCGGCACCCGCAGGAGCAACTGTGCGTGCGGGACCGGCAGGCCGAGCCGGTCGATCTCGATGGCGCGGACCCAGTCGACGAACTCGCCGCGCGCGTCCTCGTGCCGCCGGGCGGCGCCGAACGCGGCGTTGGACGCCACGTAGCGGTCGAGCAGCACCACGTCGTTCGCGTCGAGATCGGCGCGCAGCCCGGGGGCCGCCGCGTGCCGGTCGAGCGCGTAGAGCATGGCCATCCCGTAGGCCTCGTCGCCGAAGCCGCCGAGCCGGCCGTGCAACCCGTCGCGGATGAGGTCGGCGTGCACGTTCTCGCCGTAGCGCGGGAACGCCCGCCGGACCACCCGCGCGCCCCGGCCCTGCAGCGAGGCCGTCAGCTTGTCGGCGAGGGTTCGCTTGCCGGCGCCGTCGATCCCCTCGATCACGATGAGTCGTCCCACGCGCGGCAGCCTACGGTTCAGCGGAACGGCACGTGCCACCACGGGCTGGACCGGTCGGTCATGAGCAGCCGGTGCGGGCCGCGGACCGAGACGTACATGTGGCCGTACTGCTCGTCGTCGAAGCGGATGACCCTGCCGAGCGCGTAGCCGGCGCTGAAGTCGGCCCACGACGCGTAGTGCTGGCGGCACAGTTCGCCGGCGCGCAGCACCACCGACTCGGCCGTCGGGTAGTCGCAGAACCGGCCGCCGAAGCCCCAGCGGGCCATGTTGACCGCGCGGCCGAAGTCGTAGCCGAAGACCGAGTTGACGACGGTGTTCGGCGCGAGGATGCCGTCGGCGCGGAAGCGGTCCTCGTAGCGGAGCACCACGCCGACCGTGCGGACCATTTCGACCGTTTCGTCGTCGCCGGTCTTCTGCGACCGGCACCAGCGCCGCACGCCCTCCTCCCAGCTGGCCTGGTCGAAGAACCCCTGCTGGCGGACGAGCATGCGGCGCACGTTGAGCACGGCGTCGGTCTCGGTGCCGATGTTCAGGCCGGCCAGCAGGTACTTGACCTGCCTGGACCAGTCCTCGGCGGTCGTGATTCCCCAGCTGTCGGCCAGCGACTCGCGGTTGGACTGGTAGTCCCGGACCGGGTCCTCCAGCGCGTTCCACGGATCGGAGACATGGACCGGGATGTGCGCCCCGCAGGCGAACCCGTGCGCCACCGGCCCGTGGAAGGGGCCGGCCGGGGCGCTGACCACTCCTTCTACGTGATCACAAACCACCACGAGCGGGAGTCTAGGGGCTGCCAATGCAACGAGAGGCGATATGGGGTACGTCTTTGAGTCATGAGAGTCGCCGGGTTGGTCATGCTGATGGTGCTGCTAGCCGCGTGTGGTGGGCGCGGGAACGCGAGCCAGGGTGCCGACGCGCCACCGCCGGCGGATCCGCTGCGTGGACACACGTTCCTGTCGACGGCCATCAAGGTGGCCGGCGCGGACCACCCGCTGGCGGCCGACACGAGGGTGTCGTTGCAGTTCACCGACGACGGCAGGCTGATCGCGAGCGCCGGCTGCAACTCGCTGAACGGGCCGGTGCGGGTGGCCGAGGGAAAGCTGTCCGGTGACCTGGCGATGACCGAGATGGGCTGTGCGCAGGAGCTGATGGCGCAGGACCAGTGGCTGGCCGAGGTGCTCGGCGCCCAGCCGGCCTGGCGGTTGGACGGTCCGGAGCTGACGGTCACCTCGGGACAGACGGAGTTGACGCTCGTCGAGCGCGAGGTGGCCGAGCCCGACGTCGCGCTCGTCGAGACCACGTGGGTGGTCGACACGCTGATCGACGGGCAGATGGCGTCGTCGGTGCCCGCGGGGGCCAAGGCGACGCTCGTGTTCGGGGTGGACCGGGTGACCGTGGCCGGTGGGTGCAACAACGGCTCCACCGGGTACGAGCTGTCCGGGTCGACCATCAAGTTCGAGGGCGTCTCCATGACCATGAAGGCCTGCGCCGAGGACGTGATGCGGCTCGAGCGGTCGGTGGTCGACGTTCTGACCGGCGCCGTGGCATTCGAGATCACGGCCGACAAGCTGTCGCTGGAACACCCGTCCGGCAAGAGTTTGGGCCTGCATGCCGAGTGACGAACTGCCCATCGTCGGGTTCGCCACGAAGGAGGAGTTCGCCGCATGGCTGGACGCCTCGCATTCGACGGTGCCCGGGCTGTGGCTGAAGTACGCGAAGAAGGCCAGCGGCATCGAGTCGATCACGCACGCCGAGGCCGTGGAGGTGGCGCTGCGGTACGGGTGGATCGACGGCCAGGGTCACGGCATCGACGACCGGTTCTGGCGGGTGCGGTTCAAGCCCCGGGCGCGGCGCAGCCGCTGGTCGAAGATCAACCGGACGACCGCGGAACGGCTGATCGAGGCGGGCGAGATGATGCCCGCCGGGCTGCGTGAGGTGGCGGCGGCACGGGCGGACGGGCGCTGGGAGGCCGCGTACGCGAGTGCCTCGCAGGCAACGGTGCCCGACGATCTGCGCGCCGCACTGGACGCGTCCCCCGCGGCGACCGCGTTCTTCGAGACGCTCAACTCGCGGAACCGGTACGCGATCCTGCACCGCGTAGAGGAAGCAAAACGCGAAGAAACCCGAGCCCGCCGGATAACCAAGTACGTAGCCATGTGCGAGGCAAACGAAAAAATCCACCCCTAACCCCGCGAGATCGCGGTTCCCACACCCGAGATCGCGGTTCTCGACCCCGAGATCGCGGTTCCCGCACGCGAGATCGCGGTTCCGGTTGTTCGCAGCCGGTCAGTTATCCACAGGCTCGACGTCCACGGTCCCGCGAAGCGGATCGATGCGGCATGGTCGAGGGATGAACGAGCTGGCCTCCGGCCTCCACGACGCCTACCTGCGTGATCACCTGGTGGCCGAGATCGGTGACACCAGAGTGCGATCCATGCTGCACAACGGCCAGCTCACGAGATATGCCAAACACATCCTGATCCCTCGGGGACGATCGGCAGACTTGCTTACCAGAGCGGCGGCCGCACTCCTCCTCGTAGGCCCGCAGGCGGTATTGAACAGCCATACCGCCGCGTTTCTTCACGGTTGCAGCTCTGCCGACACCGGCACCGTCCACGTGCTGTCGCCCTATGAGCGGCGAATACCGACCAGGCCTGGACTTGCCTTGCATCATCAGCCCTGCATCGACGAGAACGACGTGGTCGTGCTCAACGACCTGCGGACGCTGTCGCTGGAGGCGGCGATGGTCGAACTGCTCTGCACAGCCCATCGGCCGGTCGCACTGGCCTGTCTCGACCAGAACCTCGCGATGATCGACGCGGGGTGCCGGAAGGCGTACCTCGCCGACCTCGAGGCGAGGCTCGCAGAACGCACCAGTCGGCGCGGCACTCGTCGAGCGCAACCCCTGCTCCACCTCGGGACGGGTATCACGGAGTCGCCCGCCGAGAGCTTTCTCCTGTTGATCCTCTTCGACGCCGGTCTGCCGCTGCCCGACCTCCAGGTGCCGGTGGTCGATATCGGCGGGTTTGAGCGATATCGGCTGGACTTCGCGTGGGAGGACGCGAAGGTGGCGCTGGAGTACGACGGCTATGAGGCCCACGAGGGTCGTGCCTCTGCGGACGCCCGTCGAGAGGCCGACCTACGTGCTCGGGGTTGGCTGGTGATCCGCGCCAAAGCGAGCGACCTTCGCAACCCGGCGAACCTCATTGCCGCGTTGCGGGCCGCGTTCGCGAAGCGCCGGTATGCGGCCTGATCCGCGATCTCGCGTGCGGGAACCGCGAACTCGGGGTCGAGAACCGCGATCTCGCGTGTGGGAACCGCGATCTCGGGTTAGGGGACGTGGCGGGTTACTTGTGCGCCTCGGTCGGCGAACCACTCCTCCAGGTGAGCGTGGTCCAGGTGGGTGTCCGCCACGGTGATCGGGCCGATGACCGTGCCGGAGAAGCCGTCGACCACCACGCCGTCCAGTACGCAGCCGCGCAGGATGGCCGTCGACGCCCACCCGCCCGACAGGTCCGCGCCCGACAGGTCGGCGCCACGCAGTGTGCAGTCACCCAGGTCGACGCCCGCCAGGTCCGCTCCCACCAACTGCGCGTGGGACAGGTCTGCGGTCGACAACTGGGAACCGCGCAGGTCAGCGCCCGCGAAGCACGCCTGCCTGGCACACGCCTCGTCCAGGTCCACGCCCCGCAGGTCCGCACCCGTGAAGTCCGCGTCCTCCAGGTGGGCGTTGCGCAGCGTGCACGCGCGCAGCACGCATCCGGCGAAGTTCGACCCGGAGAACCACGAGTCCGTGAAGTCGATGCCCGAGAGATCGGCGCCGCGGAAGTCCAGCTCCAGCGCCCACAACTCGGGCGCGGACGACGAGAGCCAGCCGCGCAGGGTCTGCGCGGCTGGCTCGTCGGTCGGCCAGCGGGCCGGGCGTCGTGGCCGGCTCAGTAGCGGTAGTGCTCCGACTTGTACGGACCGTCGACGTCAACGTCGATGTACTCGGCCTGCTCCTTGGACAGCTTGGTGAGCTGGCCGCCGAGCGCCTCCAGGTGGATGCGCGCGACCTTCTCGTCCAGCTTCTTGGGCAGCCGGTACACCTCCTTGTCGTACTCGTCGTTCTTGGTGAACAGCTCGATCTGCGCGATCACCTGGTTCGAGAAGGAGTTCGACATCACGAACGACGGGTGGCCGGTCGCGTTGCCCAGGTTCATCAGCCGGCCCTCGGAGAGCACGATGATCGAGTGCCCGTCCGGGAAGACCCACTCGTCGACCTGCGGCTTGATGTTGATCTTCTTGATACCCGGGTAGCGGGCGAGGCCCGCCATGTCGAGCTCGTTGTCGAAGTGACCGACGTTGCCGAGGATCGCCTGGTGCTTCATCCGCGCCATGTGCTCGGCCATCACCACGTCCTTGTTGCCCGTGGTCGTGATGATGATGTCGGCCTTGTCGAGGACGTCCTCGAGCCGCTGGACGTCGTAGCCGTCCATGGCCGCCTGCAGCGCGCAGATCGGGTCGATCTCCGTGATGATCACCCGGGCGCCCTGGCCGCGCAGCGACTCCGCCGAACCCTTGCCGACGTCGCCGTAGCCGCAGACGACCGCGACCTTGCCGCCGATCAGCACGTCCGTGCCGCGGTTGATGCCGTCGATCAGCGAGTGCCGGATGCCGTAGCGGTTGTCGAACTTCGACTTGGTGACCGAGTCGTTGACGTTGATCGCCGGGAAGAGCAGCTCACCCGCGGCAGCCAGCTGGTACAGCCGCAGCACGCCGGTGGTGGTCTCCTCGGTGACGCCCTTGAGCTCGACGCCCGTGCGGGTCCACTTCTTGTCGTCCGCCGCCAGAGAATTGCGCAGCGTCTCGAGGATGATCTTCCATTCCTCGGGGTCGCCGTCCTCGGGCTGCGGCACGACACCAGCGGCCTCGTACGTGGTGCCCTTGTGCACCAGCAGGGTCGCGTCGCCGCCGTCGTCGAGCAGCATGTTCGGCGCCGCCCCACCCGGCCACGTGAGCATCTGCTCGGTGCACCACCAGTACTCCTCCAGCGTCTCGCCCTTCCAGGCGAACACCGGGACGCCCTGGGGCTCCTCGGGAGTGCCGTTCTTACCCACCACGACCGCCGCCGCGGCGTGGTCCTGGGTGGAGAAGATGTTGCACGACGCCCAGCGGACCTCCGCACCGAGCGAGACCAGGGTCTCGATCAGAACGGCGGTCTGCACCGTCATGTGCAGCGAGCCGGAGATCCTGGCCCCGCGCAGCGGGTAGACCTCCGAGTACTCGCGCCGGAACGCCATCAGGCCGGGCATCTCGTGCTCGGCGAGCCGGATCTCCTTGCGGCCGAACTCAGCCAGCGACAGGTCCGCCACCGCGAAGTCCAGACCATTAAACGACTTCGCGAACCGGGTAATGGTCGCGTCCTGAGTATTTGCTGCGGTCATTCCGTACGTCCTCCAAACTCAATGCTTCGCCGAACACTACCGTTGCCCCTTGTTGATCGACTCGAGTGGCTATGGAGCGCGAAAGGAGTGGCGTGCTAGCTGCGGGACCGGACACACGTGTAGTTGAGCTGCGCGTGCACGGTGTGATGGGTACCACACCGGAGTCCCTGGTTTCCGCGGTGGCCGCCGTGGACGTCGCGGGTGACGGCGTCGGGCGGATCGTGCAACCAGCGGATCGCCTGCTCCGCCCCGCTCCCGGGCCGATGCTGCGGGCCGATGGCCAGTCCATCCCACGGGTGGTCGAGGGTTACGCGTGGGGCGGCATGACCTCTGGCGGCGCCGCGAAGGCCACCTGGGCGCTGCTGTTCCCGTTCTCACTCGCCAACGTCGCGCACTGGATGCTGCCACCGATCCCCAGCGGTCATCGGGCGGCTAGCAGGCTGGGTCTGGCGTGCCGCTCGTTGTTGCGGCTCGCCGCCGCACTGCTCACCGTCCTGCTGGTCACGCAGGCGGCCGTGGTCAGCCTCGACCTGATCGCCGCGCAGTGCCTGGCGCCCGGCTCACCGTGCCTCGCCAGGACGGTGCCCGACTGGCTGCGGGAGACCTATCTCGTGCGGCCGCTCATCGGGCTCGTGCCCGTGTTGTTGACCATCTATGTGCTGCATCGGGTGTCGTGCGTGGCGTGGGAGGCTCGGGCAGGTTCCGCGAATCCGCCGCCGACGCCGCCCAACGCGCGGGTCCAGCTGCCCGGCACCAACCTGATGGCCGACCCGGACACCCCGACGCTGCGGGCGCTGCACCTGCTGGCCGCGCTGGCGACCGTCGCGCTGCTGCCGCTCGGTGGGCCGTTCCGGATGCCGGCGTCACCGCTGCCCGCCGTGCTGTGGCTGGTCGCGGTGACGCTGCTCGTGGTCGCCCTGCTCGGGGCGCTGCTGCTCGACGACCCGACCGGCGCGGCGCCGCAGCGGGCCGGCGCGTGGCTGCGGGCGTTGTTCGGACGGTGGACGCGGCGGGTGCTGTTCGCGGTCGGCGGGTTGCTGGTGGCCGCGGCGGCGGGCCTGCAGGACCCGCTGCCCGACCGGCTGACCGGCACGGAGGTGACGGTCGAGGCGGTGGCCGCCGCGTTGATCGTGCTGGTGGTGGTGTTGGGCGTGCTGCTGGTGCCGGCCGCGCTGATCGCCAGGGACGACTGGAAGTCCCGGCCGCGGGAGCTGCGGCCGTGGGCGGGCGGGTGGATGTCCGCGCCGGTGCTGGCCATGGCCGCGCTGCTCGGCGGCGGGTTCGGCGCCGGGCTGGGCATCGCCGTGGCGCGACTGGTCGGCACGGACGCCATGCCGGCCGGCTACGAGCCGGTGGCCGTGCTGTGGGGTGCGGGCGCGGTGCTCGGGGTGGTGGTGGTTCTCGTCGGCCTGCTCGTGGTGACCGTGGCCGGCCGGTTCAGGCCGGACGACCCGACGATGGCGCTGCTGCACCGCGATGGGGACCTGGCGGCGGCCGAGCCGGCGTGGCGGAGCGCCGCCTGGCAGCGCCGGCACGTGCACCACGCCGTACTGGCGACGGCCGGTGCGCTGTGCGTCGGCGCGGTCGTGGCGATCTACCTGCGGATCAGCGAGACGTCGCTGCCGGCGTGGCTGACGACGCTCGGCGTGCTGACGCTCGGCGCGCTCGCGGGCGCGCTGCTGCGGGCGGTGTACAACGCGGCGCGGGCGCCGGAGTCCGGCAGACGGCTGGGCGTGCTGGCGGACCTGGCGAGCTTC
The DNA here is from genome assembly GCA_963826035.1 of uncultured Actinomycetota bacterium. Classification (GTDB taxonomy): domain Bacteria; phylum Actinomycetota; class Actinomycetes; order Mycobacteriales; family Pseudonocardiaceae; genus Actinophytocola. The sequence continues at coordinate 46,487 of CAWGVZ010000019.1, forward strand.
TGGCCGAAGGAGGCGCACCCGATCGTGCCGCCGTGCTATGCCACGAAGGTGGCGCCGGAGCTGGCGGCCAGGACGGTGGAGCACCTGCGCAACCCCGGCACGCGGGTGGTGCTCATCGGGGAGAGCCACGGGAGCCTGCTGGTGGCCGTGGCCGCCGCGCGGCTGCTGAACTCGCTGAACGAGCCGGAGCGCAGGCGGATCGGCGTGCTGACCGTGGGCTCGCAGTTGCAATGGGCGTACTGCCGGGCGTTCCCCGCGGTGCTGCCGTTCGCCGCGCTAGGCACGCTCGCCGGGGAGCTGGGCACGCGGTGGCGGTCGCTGTGCCGGGGCACCGATCCGCTCGGTGGCGCGGTCACCACGTGGCACCGGCAGGTGTACAAGGATTCGTTGCTGGGCACGGGTTTCCGACCGGACGGGACGAGTGGACTCCTGCAGGCGGCCACGGCCGGCCCCAACGGCGCCATCGTGCTCGGCATGGACCACTGGCTCCCGGACCCCCGGCCGGGCCCGCTCCCCGGCCGCCGGTGGACGCCCGGGGTGCAGCGACACGGCAACTACGCGGCGGATCCCGAGTGGGATCGGGCGGTGGCCATGGCCGCCGGCTTCGACCCGAGAGAGCCGACGCTGAGCCTCTTCGAGAATCTCCGGTAAACCGGCCGGCCGCGTTTCCGCAACCCCGGTGACCGCATCTGTGGACAACTCGCGGCCCTGTGGACAAACCCGCACTTGTGGATCTTCGCGGCCGGTTCTGTCGGTGGCCGCCGATAGACTGGAACTGGGCCGCCCCCCGGAGAGGGTGGGGGTTTACCCCAAGGTAGGGGCGGCGCGGCGGCGATTTTGGGTCACGGGGTGTGCAAGGGGGTCAGGAGTGCTGCCGCCGCACTCGGGGCGCCCGATTGGGTCAGTAGACCCGCTGGGCCCAAGCGGCTTTGCTTGTCCACCACTACGCGGGCCCTGCGCAGGATCGGGCGCAGTACCGGGTCGTCCGGTGGGGTGATCTCGCCGGCCGCGTGGCGGAAGACGCCGCCCGACAGGACCAGCAGGCCCGCGCCCTTCGGGCCCAGTTGGTTGTCGATCATGCGGAGGTGGCGGCGGATCGCCACTGTCACCGCCAGTTGGGCGATCCGCAGGTCCATTCTGGACTCCTCCGCCGTGGTCGGCACGAAGTCCACATTCGAGTGGCGGTGGGCCGCCGCCTCGGCGAGGGTCGACGCCTCCGCGGCTTCGATCAGCCGTTCCGCCACCGACTCGGCCACCACGCCCGGGGCACTCACCCGCATACCCAGGTCACCCTCCACCGTGCGGCGGGTCGGGGGTAGCGCCACCGCCCGCTTCGAGACCGAGACCTCGGACACGGCCGAGTAGACGTCCGTGGTCGCACCGCCGACGTCCACCACCAGCACCGCGCCGCCCGGGGAGGCCAGCGCGGCCACGGCCGACAGCACGGCGTCCGGGGTGACCGTCGAGACCAGCCGGCGGAACCGCGGCCCCCGCGACAGTCCCTTGCCGCCGATCACGTGTGACAGGAACACCTGGCGAATGGCCGAACGGGCCGGGTCGGGGGCCAGCTCACCCACGTCCGGCAGCACGTTGTCCACGGCCACCACCTGGCGGCGCGCCAGCAGCGCCAGCGCCTGGCAACGGGCCGCCACGTTGCCGGCCAGCACCATCGGCACGGCCACCCGCGCGAGCCGGGACGCGTTGTGCAGCAACACCTTCTCGTCGCCACCGTCGGTGCCGCCCACCAGCAGCAGCACGTCCGGTCGCGCGGCACGCAACGAGCGCACGCCAGCTCCGGACAGCGGGCCGGCCGACACGTGCACCACCTTCGCGCCGGCCGACAGCGCCACGCGGTACCCGGCCTCGGCACTCACCAGCCGTTCCTGCCCGACAACCGCCAGGCGCAACCCACCACCGGCCGAAGAGCACGCCAGCACCGGGAGAGAGCCGGCGTCCAGCGCCGAAGTCACGGCGGCCACACCGGAAAGAACCTCCGGCGGGGTCGTCCGGTGCTGCGCGGTGCCGAGCAGCTCACCGGACGACGACACCACCGCGCCCTTCGTCCACGTGGAACCGACGTCCAGGCAGAGGTAGCTCAAGAATCCTTACCCAGCAAGGAATGCCGCCGACCGTAGACGAAGTACACGACCACGCCCAGCGCCATCCACACGAAGAACCGCAGCCACGTGAGGATCGTCAGGTTCAGCATCAGCCACAGGCACGCGAGGATGGCCAGCACGCCGACCACCGGCAGCGCCGGCACCTTGAACGACCGCGGCAGGTCCGGCCGCCTGCGCCGCAGCACCATCACGCCCGCCGACACCAGCACGAACGCGAACAGCGTGCCGACGTTGACCATCTCTTCCAGCTTGCCGGCCGGGAAGAACGTGGCGAACACCGCGACCAGCGCACCCACCAGCCACGTGGCGCGCGCCGGTGTGCCCCGCGCGCCCGTGTGGGACAGCCCGCGCGGCAGCAGCCCGTCGCGGGACATGGCGAACAGCACGCGGATCTGGCCGAGCATCAGCACCATGACGACCGTGGTCAGACCGGCCAGCGCACCGACGGAAATAATGTTCGCCGCCCAGTCGACGCCGTTCAGCGAGAACGCCGTGGCGAGCGTCTTGCGGTCGGTCGTGCCGTCCGGGTTGGTGGTGGTCGCCAGCTCCGTGTAGTTGACCATGCCGGTCAGCACCAGGGCGACGGCCACGTACAGGACGGTGACGATGGCGAGCGAGCCGATGATGCCCCGCGGGATGGACTTCTTCGGGTCCTTCGTCTCCTCGGCCGTGGTGGCCACGATGTCGAAGCCGATGAACGCGAAGAACACGAGCGAGGCACCGGCCAGCATGCCGAAGACGCCGAACGCGCTGCCCGGACCGCCGGCCAGCCACGAGAACACCGTCTGTTCGACCCCGGTCGAGCTGGTGCCACCGGACTCGGCAGGCGGGATGTACGGGGTGTAGTTCACGCCCTTCACGTACGTGAGGCCGAGCACGATCACGAACAGCACGATCCCGACCTTGACGGCCGTGATCACCATGCTGACCCGCGAAGACAGCTTCGTGCCCGTGGCGAGCAGCACGGTCAGCATCATGATCAGCACCAGTGAACCCCAGTTCACGGTGATGGACCCGACCTCGAACGAGGTCCGCACGCCGTCGCCGAACAGGTACCCGAGCACGACCTGGAGGTACTCCGACCAGCCGGTGGCCACGGCGGCGGCCGCCACCGAGAACTCGAGCACCAGGTCCCAGCCGATGATCCACGCCAGGAACTCGCCGAACGTCGCGTACGAGAACGTGTACGCGCTACCGGCGACCGGCACGGTCGAGGCGAACTCGGCGTAGCACATGGCCGCCAGGCCGCAGGCGATCGCCGCCAGCACGAACGACAGCGACACCGACGGTCCCGTCAGGTCACCGGCCGTGCGGGCGGTGAGGGTGAAGATGCCGGCGCCGATGACCACCGCGACGCCGAACACCGTCAGATCCCAGGTGCTCAGGTTCTTGCGGAGTCTGCTGCCCGGCTCGTCCGTGTCCGCGATGGACTGTTCGACCGATTTGGTGCGCCACAGGCCGTTACCTGGCACGGGAGCCTCCTTGCCGCCGAAACCTGATCAACTCTCGACCCTAGGTGGCTGCGCGGGTCCGGTCGAGGTCTGGTTCGAGATAGATCAGCCGGGCGGCCGGCACGGCCGCGCGGATCCGCGCCTCGGCCTCGTCGATCTCGCTGGCCACCTCGGTCAGCTGCAGGCCGGGCGCCAGCGCGATCTTCGCCGCCACCAGCAGCTCGTCCGGGCCGATGTACTGGGTCTTGATGTGGATGAGGCGCTCGACCCGGCCACCGACGACCGCGGTGTCGATCGCCTCGAACTCGACCGGGGTGGCGCCCTCGCCGATCAGCAGGCTCTTCATCTCGATGATCAGGATGATGGCGATGACACCGAGCAGGATGCCGATCATCAGCGTGCCGACGCCGTCCCAGACCGCGTTGCCGGTGATCACCGAGAGGCCGACGCCGAACAGCGCGAAGATCAGGCCGAACAGCGCGCCCGCGTCCTCCAGCAGCACCACCGGCAGCTCGGGCGTGCGGGACTGGCGGATGAACTGCCACCAGCCGGCGTCGCCCTTGACCTTGCGGGACTCCACGATGGCCGTGCGGAAACTGAACGTCTCCAGGATGATCGCCACCACCAGGATGACGACCGCGACGATCGGCGAGGTCAGGTCCTCCGGGTGCTGCATCTTGTGGATCGCCTCGTAGATGGCGAACGCCGAACCGAGGGTGAACAGCACCAGCGCCACGATGAACGAGTAGAAGTACCGGTCCCGGCCGAAGCCGAACGGGTGCTCCTTGGTCGCCTTGCGCTGCGAGGTCTTCATCCCGAGCAGCAGCAGGCCCTGGTTGGACGTGTCGGCCACCGAGTGGACCGACTCGGCCAGCATCGACGACGACCCCGTGATGAGGAAGCCGACGAACTTCGACACCGCGATCCCGGCATTCGCGAAGAGCGCCGCGAGAATCGCCTTGGTTCCGCCCCCTGCTGCCACGGCCAACTCCCTCGATAAGTCCGATTTGTCGTGCGCAGCCTAGAGACTCGACGGGCCGGCCGTGTCGGGACCCACCGTGGCGGCGAAAACCCGCACGCGCTCGTCGCCGGCCGGGGAGAGCACGATGTCCGGGTCGGACGCCGGCACCCACACCGACCCGCCGCGCCGCAGCGGCTGTTCGTGCCCGTCCACACCGGCCACGGTCGCCGCGCCGTCGACACACACGAGGATGCGTGGCGTGCCGCCGGCGAGCTTCACGGCCGCCCGCTCGCCGGGTGCCCACTCGAGCCGGGACATCTCGAACTCGGGCGCGCTCGTGCGGTAGATGCGCCGCTGCCCGTCCGCCTCGCCCGCGGACACGACCATGTCGCCGCACGTGAAGTCCAGTACCCGCAACAGTTCCGGGACGTCCACGTGCTTGGGGGTGAGCCCGCAGCGCAGGATGTTGTCGGAGTTGGCGAGCACCTCGAGCGCCGTGCCGCCCAGGTAGGCGTGCAGGTTGCCGGCCGGCAGGAAGATCGCCTCGCCGGGGCCGAGCACCAGCCGGTTGAGCAGCAGCGCGGCCAGCACCCCCGCGTCGCCCGGGTAGCTCTCGCCGAGCTCCAGGATGGTGCGGCACTCGAGTTCGAACGGGCCGTGCTCCTTGACGTGCACGACACAGTTGTCGAGCAGGTCGGGCAGCAGCGCGTCGATGACCGTCTGCGGCAGCGTGATCCACGTGGTGAACAGCGCGCGCAGGCCCTCGCGGTTGGGTTCGGCCGCCAGGAGGTCCACGTGCGCGGCGAGCGCCGGGGTCTGCACGGCGCGCAGGAGCTCCACCGTCCGGTGCGGGTCGCGGAACCCGGCGAGCGCGTGGAACTCGGTGAGCGCGCACACCAGCTCGGGTTTCGGCGTGGGATCCGGATAGTTGCGGTTGCTGGCGTCGCGGGCGATACCCGCGTGCTCCTCACGCGCGTAACCCTCGGCCGCCTGCGCGGCCGACGGGTGGACCTGCATGCTCAGCGGCGCGTCCGCCGCGAGAATCTTCACGAGGAACGGCAGCCGGTCGCCCCAGCGTTCGACGATCGCCGCACCGAGCTGACCGGCGGGATCGGCGGCCAGCACGTCGAGCAGGGAGCGCTCGGCGCCGCCGGCGTCGACCACCTTCGACGGGTCGCCGGGGTGGGCGCCCATCCACAGCTCCGCCTCGGGATGCGGTGCGGGCACCGGTCGGCCGACGAGATCGGCGATGGTGGTGCGCGACCCCCAGGCATACGGTCGGATCGGATTGCTGAGCGGCTGCACGTCCGTCACTCCCTCGGCCTGGCGGGTGCGTAGCGGGCGGTCGCTCCCGCGGTGCCGGACGCGAGCCCCAGGTACAGCGCGGCCAGCTCGAAGCGCAGTGCCAGCACGGCCGCGCAGGACGTCTCGTCGGCCGTGATCTCCTCGGCCGGCGCGATGATGTCGGCGTCGGGCAGCATGTCGCCGGCCAGCCGCCTGATCGAGTCGCCCGGCTGGGACCGCACGGCCAACAGGAACGCCCGCAGCGGCGAGACCTCCGCCGGGTCCAGGTCCTCGGGATCGGCGAAGATGTCCGACCCGGCCGACGCCTGCGCGGCCGCCCGGTGCAGCGCCGTGCGGCTGGCCGCCTGCGGGTAGGCGGCGACGTCGCACACCACGTCGGCGTGGGTGGCCAGCACCTGTGCCGCGTAGCCGGCGATGGCGGTCGCCACGTCGTCGAGGCCCCACAGCAGCGGGGTCCGGTCGGCCAGGCGCAGCGCGAGCGACTTGGCCGGGTTGACGAACGACTCGTGCTGCATGTGGTCCCGCTCGGCCTCGCGGTCCAGCTCGTCGGCCACCAGCCCGAGGTCGGTGCGCAGCAGCTCGAGCGTGGTGGCCGTGACCAGTCCGGCGGTCAGCGCGCGGGGGAACCCGAACCCCGGCGGCACCGGCACCCTTGGGCTGATCAGCACGGCCTTGCCGGCGCCCGCGGCGGCCACCGGGCCTTCCTCCGGAGCGGTGAGCACCACCTCGGCGCCGTAGCGGCAGGCGCGGGCGACCGCCTCGGCCAGCTCCACGTCGCCGGCGTCGTCCGTGTGCGCGAGGACCACGTCGAGAGGGCCGAGCCAGCTGGGCGCGGTCTCGGTGAACACCACCGGCACCGGGCAGGCGCGGCCGAGCAACGCGAGCAGCGTCGCGGCGGCCGACGGGCCGAGACCCGGGCGGGTGATCAGCACGAGCGCGCGCGGACGGGTGCCGGCCAGCCGGGCGAGGCCGGCTTCCTGCGCGGCCTCCACGGTGGCGCGCACCTGCGCCCCGGCGAGCGCCGCGGCGTGCAGGAGCCCGTCCGAATCGGCCTCCGCTATCCGACCGCGATCGTCGAGCAGCGTGTCGTCAACCGCGGGACTCACTTCTCCGCGACCTCGCCCGTGGGCGGTTCGACCGCCTCGTCCAGCAGCAGCACGGGGATGCCGTCCTCCACCCGGAACTGACGGCCGCAGGACGTGCACGTGAGCACGTCGGCCTCCGGATCGGTGGGGCTGCCGACGGTCAGCGGGGCGTGATCGTCCGACGGGCAGGCAAGGATCTCCAACAGCTGCGGATCAAGCTGGACCGCCATCGTTACTCCTCTTTCCCTCTAGCCTCGAACGATCGCCAGCACCTCGTCGCGGATGGCCGCGACGGCAGCGTCGTCAGCCGCCTCGATGTTCAGGCGGAGCAGCGGTTCGGTGTTGGACGGCCGCAGGTTGAACCAGCCGCCGTCGGCCAGCTCGACCGTGAGGCCGTCCAGCTCGTCCGTGCGTACCCCGTCCCGGCTCGCGAAGGCCTGTTTGACCGCGGCCATCCGCCCCGCCTGGTCGTCGACCGTCGAGTTGATCTCGCCGGACGCGGCGTAGCGGCTGTACTCGGCCGTCAGCTCGGACAGCGGACCGTCCTGCTCGCCCAGCGCGGCCAGCACGTGCAGCGCGGCCAGCATGCCGGTGTCGGCCTTCCAGAAGTCGCGGAAGTAGTAGTGCGCCGAGTGCTCGCCGCCGAAGATCGCGCCGGTGGTGGCCATCTCGGCCTTGATGAACGAGTGGCCGACGCGGGTCCGGACCGGCTTGCCGCCGTGCTCGGCCACGATCTCCGGCACCCCGTGCGAGGTGATGAGATTGTGGATCACCGTGCCGCCCGGGTCCTTCTTCAGCTCACGCACGGCCACCAGCGCGGTGATCGCGCTCGGCGGCACCGGCTCGCCCCGCTCGTCGACCACGAAGCAGCGGTCGGCGTCGCCGTCGAACGCGACGCCCGCGTCCGCGCCGACCTCACGCACCTTGGCCTGCAGGTCGACGATGTTCTTCGGGTCGAGCGGGTTGGCCTCGTGGTTCGGGAAGGTGCCGTCCAGCTCGAAGTACATGGGCACGATGTCGATCGGCAGGCCGTCGAACATGGCCGGCACCGTGTGCCCGCCCATGCCGTTGCCTGCGTCGACCACGATCTTCAGCGGGCGGCTGCCGGACAGGTCGACCAGCTTGTGCAGGTAGGCCACGTACTCGGCCAGCAGGTCGCGGGTCTCGAGCTTGCCGGCCGGCTTGCCGGTCGACGGCGGCGTCTCGGCCTCGACCTCGCGCTGGATGGCCGTGAGGCCGGTGTCCTGGCCGACCGGGGACGCGCCCGCGCGGCACAGCTTGATGCCGTTGTACTTGGCCGGGTTGTGACTCGCCGTGAACATGGCGCCCGGCAGGTCGAGGCTCCCGGAGGCGTAGTACAGCATGTCGGTGCTGGCAAGCCCGATCATGATGACGTCGACGCCCTCCTGGACGGCGCCGTCGGCGAACGCGCTGGCCAGGCCCGGCGAGGACGCCCGCATGTCGTGGCCGATCACGATCGCCGGACCGCCCACCTCGCGGGCGAAGGCCGCACCGATGTCGCGGACGATGTCCCGGTCGAGCTGTTCGCCGACGATGCCACGGATGTCATAGGCCTTGAAGACGGCGGACAGGTCACGCACTGAGTGCTCCCCGGGAAGGTCTGCGGATGTGGCCCGCAGCTTACCGGCGGCACCGTCGGGGAGAGGTAAGTCGGGGTGTTACCGCCGTTATTCGGGAGTGGGCAGCACCCGGAGATGACCGCGGCGCCCGGTGGTCCCGGCCGGCTCCTCCGGCAGGTCGACGGGGCGGTCGGGCCGGCCGGCCTCGCGGACGGCCTCGGCCAGCGCCGTCAGGTCGTCGACGCTCGGCTCCGGGGCGGCGAACTCGCCGTCGTGCCGGACGACCTCCCAACCGCGCGGGACCGTGAGGCGCAGCGCGTGCTCCTCGCACAGGTCGTAGCTGTGCGGTTCGGAGTAGGTGGCGAGCGGGCCGACGACCGCGGTCGAGTCGGCGTAGGCGTAGGTCAATGTCGCGACTGCCGAGTTGGTGCACCCGGTCCGCGAACACTTCCGCACGCTTCGCACGATCGAGGACGATAGCCCCTCGGACCCGGCGGCATGGGTAGCCACACCGTGCGGCTTTTCCAAGTTCAGCTCAGTACGCTCGGGGGGTGACGACGACACGCGGCTTCCGGGAACGCCGGAGGCAGCCGCGCCGGGCGAACCGCGACCGGCACGGCCGGGGGCTGCGCGGCTCGCTGTACCCGTCGTCGCTGCCGGCGGCCTCCACCCGGGCGGAACGCTTCGACGCGTTGGTCCTGGCCGCCCTCGAACCGGTCGAGGCGCGGTGGCGCACCGAGCTGACCCGGCTGGACATCGCCGTGGACGACGTCCCGGACGTGCGGGACAAGGAGCGGCCGCCCGAAGGCATGCTCACCGACGCCGGCGTGCCGCTCGCGCGGCTGATCCCGGCCGGCGTCGACCGGCGGGGGATGCCCACCAAGGCGCGGATCGTGCTGTTCCGCCGCCCGCTCGAGGCCCGCGCCCGCGACGGCGCAGACCTCGCCGACCTGGTCCACCACGTGCTGGTCGACCAGGTGGCCACCTATCTGAGCGTCGACCCGAACGTCATCGAAGACGGCCTGGACGGCGACTCGGAGGACTAACCCGTCCCGCGAGTCCCACGTTCACGACCAGCGAGTCCCACGTTCACGACCGGCGAGTCCCACGTTCGTTACCTAGTCGCCCGCGCACCGAACGTGGGACTCACCACGAC
>CAWGVZ010000020.1:0-396147 GCA_963826035.1 uncultured Actinomycetota bacterium
AGGGGACCGGTACCAGTACCGGTACCAGTACCAGCGGTCGGTCAGGCGGCGAGCGGGTGTGGTTCGCCGGTCAGCGCGGACAGTGCGGTGGCGACGTCGTGCACGGTGGCTTTGACGTAGGTGAGGGTGGCGTTCTTGGTGTCTCCTTCGTCGAAGTGGCCGGCGTAGGCGTGGGCGATGGCGAACCCGAAGTTGCGTTCCACCCAGGTGAGGGTGGTGTGGCGGATCCAGTGGGCGGACACGTTCAAGGTGATGATCCAGGGCAGGTAGCGGCCGAGGCGGACCCAGAGGTGGTCGTAGCGGCGGTGGGTGATCGGGTTCCCGTTCCGGTACCGCAGCAACTGACCACCTGGGTCGTCGGCCGCGCCGCGTGCCTCGGCGTGGTCGAGCAGCGCGGTCATGAGCGAGCGGGACACCGGTTGCCAGCGGGCGGTGCCGTCCTTCTCCCGCAGGTAGATCAGGCACTGGTCCTCGTTGAGGTCCCGCGGGCGCAGGGCCAGGGCGCCGCCGGTGCGGCAGGCCGACTCGGTGTGCAGCCGCAGCAGCAGCGTGTCGAGTTCCGGGTCGTCGCCGGTGGTGCCGGCGTAGAAGTTGATCTCGCTCATCTGGGTGTCGGACAGGGCGTGCCGGGCCGAGCCCTGCCGTCGGGGCTTGGCGGTCCTGGCGGGCGGGGTTCTCGTCGGGCTTGATCAGCCCGTCGTCTTCGGCGTGCCGGTAGATGCAGCGCAGGGCGGCGATGAAGTTCTCGGCGGTGCCGCGGCCGCCGCGTGAGTTGCGGCGCTGGACGGCGTTGGCCTTGATCTCCTCCGTGAACTGCTTGATCTCCGTCGGCGTCGGTTCCAGCAGACTGCGCGATCCCCACTTCGCGCGGATCCGCTTCCAGTACGACCCGTAGGTCTTCGCCGTGCCGGGCGAGACGGCGTCCTCGACCTGGGGGATGTACTCGTCGAAGGTGGGCACCGGTGGGCGGTCGGCCGGGTCGTGTCATCAGGTCGGCGGGGTCGACGCCCATGCGTTGCAGCAGCATCCGCGCGGCCGCGACCAGCTCCCGGTCCGCCGCGACACTGGCCGCGGTCCTGTGTCGGTGTCGGACATGGTTCGTGGTCATCGCTGACCACCTGCCCGGTGCCCGTCGCCGGTGCCCACGGTGGTGAGGGAGGCGTGGTAGGTGGTGATCATCGTGTCCAGCGCGGCGAGCGGGTGTACGACCAGGACGTCGTGGTTGGGGTCGGCGGCCACGAGCACGAGGTCACGGGCGCGCGACGCCGGCGCGGTAGCGGACCGCCGCGGGGAGGACGAGGTAGGGCTTCGGGCCCATCGCGAACGCGCCGGCCGCGTCGCGGTGGGCCACGACGGACCCGCCGACCAGCGCGATGTGCAGACGGTCACCGGCCGTCCAGCCCAGCGCGTCGACGGTGGCCCGGTTGGACACCGCGCCGCCGTGCGTCGACCTTGCCCATGCCGTAGACGAGCGACCCGGCACGGGGCGGGGCGAGCAGGTCGACGACACGGAGCTGGGCGCTGCGGGTGGCGAGGAGCCGACGGCCGGAGCCACGGGTCAGGCGGGGCGGGACCAGCGGGGCGATCTTGCGTTCAGCCACGCCGACCACCCCCGACGATGAACGCGGGGAGAGTACGGGTGAAGAGCGCAGAGTGATGCCAGGGATACTGGCTGCTGCTGGGAGATTTCCTACGAATCGGTGTCCGAGGGGGGACTTGAACCCCCACGCCCGCTAAGGGCACTAGCACCTCAAGCTAGCGCGTCTGCCATTCCGCCACTCGGACTTGTGTGGGCGACAGCTTATCGGATGCCTGAACCCGGCCCCAACTTGCCTCGGGGTTGTGCCTCCAATGGTAGGAAGACCACGTGACCGAACCTACCGACTCCATCGCGTTGGCCCAGGATGAGGCTGTCGAGATGACCAGTGAGCTCATCCGGATCGATACCACCAACACTGGGGAGCCTGCCACGACCGTGGGGGAGCGGGCGGCGGCCGAGTACGTCGCCGGGAAGCTCTCCGAGGTCGGGTACGAAATCACCTCCGTGGAGTCCGGGGCGCCTGGCCGGGACAACGTCTTCGTGCGGCTCCCGGGCGCTGACCCGAGCCGGGGGGCGTTGCTCGTGCACGGGCACCTCGACGTGGTGCCGGCCGACCCGACCGAGTGGTCCGTTCATCCGTTCTCGGGGGCCGTCCAGGACGGGTACGTGTGGGGGCGGGGCGCCGTTGACATGAAGGACATGGTCGCGATGACGCTGGCGACCGCTCGGCGGCTCAAGCGGGACGGGGTGGTGCCTCCCCGGGACATCGTCTTCGCGTTCCTGGCCGATGAGGAGGCCGGCGGCGCGTTCGGGTCGCAGTGGCTGGTCAAGCACCGGCCGGACCTGTTCGACGGGATCACCGAGGCGGTCGGTGAGGTGGGTGGCTTCTCGATTTCGCTTGCCGACGACCTTCGGGCCTACACGATCGAGATCGGTGAGAAGGGGATCGCCTGGATGCGGTTGCGGGTCCGCGGCCGCGCTGGCCACGGGTCGATGCTGCACGACGACAACGCGGTCACCAAGCTCGCCGAGGCTGTGGCCCGGCTTGGGCGGCACGAGTTTCCTCTGGTGGTGACCGACTCTGTTCGGGCGTTTCTCTCGTCGATCACCGAGTTGACCGGGGTCGAGTTCGATCTGGCCGATCTGGCGGGCGCGGTGGACAAGTTCGGGCCGTTCGGGCGGGTGGTGGGCGCCACCCTGCGGGACACGGCCAACCCGACGATGCTCACCGCGGGTTACAAGGCCAACGTCATCCCATCGCTGGCCGAGGCGGTGGTCGACTGCCGCATCCTGCCGGGACGGGAGGAGGCGTTCCTCCGCGAGCTGGACGAGATCCTCGGGCCGGACGTCGAGCGGGAGTGGATCTCCAAGCTGCCGCCGGTGGAGACCACGTTCGACGGGGACCTGGTGGCGGCCATGTCAGCGGCCATCGACGCCGAGGACCCCGGGGCCAAGACGCTTCCGTACATGCTCTCGGGCGGTACGGACGCCAAGGCGATCCACACGCTGGGCATCCGCTGCTTCGGGTTCGCGCCGCTGCGCCTGCCCGCCGACCTGGACTTCTCCGCCCTGTTCCACGGCGTGGACGAGCGGGTCCCGGTGGACGCGCTACGCTTCGGCACCCGCGTGCTGGACCGCTTCCTCCGTTCCTGTTGAACCATTTGGGGGAGCGGTGCGTACCTCTCCGATGACCGATCAAGTCAGGGAGGACCTTTGCCCGAGTTCATCGACGGCCTGCCACTGCACACTTTGATCGTGCACTTCGTGGTGGTGATTCTGCCACTGTCCGTGCTGGGCGCGATCGTCATCGCCGTGTGGCCGGCCGCGCGGCGGCGCTTCGGGTGGCTGGTCGTGGCGGCGGCCGGGGTCGGGGCTCTGCTCGTGCCGATCGCGACGAGCAGTGGTGAGAACCTGCTGAGCCGGACCACGCCCGACGAGCTGGTCGCCCGGCATCAGGAACTGGGGGAGAGCCTCATCTGGTGGGCGGTGCCGCTGTTCATCGTGGTGCTCGGGTTCATGGTGCTGCACACCCGGCTCGACCGGCCGACCGACGAGAGCGGTGGCGGCGGGGTGGCCGTGAAAACAAGAACGGGCACGACGGTCATCACGATCGTGGCCGCGGCGCTCACGGTGGGCATCGCGGTCGGCACCGGCATCCAGACCTACCGTGTCGGTGACGCCGGAGCACGGTCGGTCTGGGGGGATGTCCAGAACATCCCGACTCAAAATGGGGGCTAGGTACTGAGGCCCGGTAGGAACCCCCGGGAGACGCGGCGCTTCAGCACCACTTTGCGGGTTCCGTCCGAGTAGAGCCGCACGTTCGACAGCTCCCAGCCCGCGAACTCCGCGTGGATGGACAGCTGCGTGGCCGCTGCGCGCCGCGACACCCCGGGCGGCAGGCGCAACGGCCGGTACTCCCAGTCCCCGTCGATCACCCCGTCGGTACTGCTCATACTGCGATCACCTGAATTCCCTTACCGGTTGCGGACGCGACGATCACCCGCCCGCTCTTCTCATCCACCGTCACCGTGTTCGGCTGCTCGACCGTCGGGAAGCGGTGCCGCTCCTGCGGCTCCTCCCCGGCGATGTCGTAGCCGACTACCTCGTTGGTCTCGGTCAGGGTCACCCACAACAAGTCACGCTCCCGGTCGTAGGCCAGCCCGTACGGGGCGCCGGGTACCGGGAAGTTCTGCCGCAGCAGCAAAGGATCGACGGAGAACGCGAGCAGCGCGCCGCCCCGGGTGTCGGCCACCAGCACCCGGCCGAACCGGTCGGTCACGGCGTTCGTCGAGCCCTGTCCGGCGCGCAGGCCCTCGTCGACCGTGCCGGCGCCGACGTCGAGTGAGAACAAGGCGTTGCGCAGCCGGTCGAACACGACCGCGTGCTCACCGGTGGACAGCACCTGGTCGGCGCTGAGCAGGCCGCCGCTGATCATCCGGAAGATTCGGTCGCCGCCGAGCACGGCCACCGCCTGCCGGTCGCGGACCGCCACGAGGGTGCGCTCGCCGAACACCGTGGCGCTGACCGGCTCGCCGTCGATGGCCGCCGGTGCGGTGGTGCCGGCGGGCAGCGTGACCCGCACCAGCTCACCGCCGGCGCCGACCGACGCGAGGAGCTGGTCACCATCGACGCTGAGCGTGTCGGCCGGCGCGGACAGCGCCACGGTGGTCGGCTGGCCCAGGCCGTCGTCGGTCAGCGGGTACAGCAGGATGGTCGAGTCGACGGCCACGGCGAGCACGTCGTCGGCGACCACCATCGACGTGGGCGAGCCGGCCAGGGGGAGGACGGCACCCGCAGGCGTACCCGCGACCGGGGACCTGGCCGGCGTCGCCGCCGTCGGGTTGTCGGTCACCATCAACTCGTCGCTTGGCTGACCCGAGCTGCAACCAGAGCCAACCGCCGCGCACAGCATGAGCAACGCGGCTACCTTGCGACGCAACATCGACCTCCGACACCTCCGGTGGCCCGCAGGTGCCGGGACCGGGCCCCGCCGCACCGTCGGAACATCTCTCCAGCATCCCTCAAGACTGCTCAGGACGCTAACCCCCGTTACGGGGTGTCGTGTCTCGGGCCCCCTAACTCAGTGTCGCGTCACCAGACCACTGGCGAGGTCGTAGACCGCCACGATGATCCGCAGCCCGTGTTCCTCGACCGCCGTCCGGATGGCGAGCGACCGCAGCGGCAGCTCGGCCGCGATGCGGGTGGCCTGGTTGCGCACGCAGGCCGCGACGAACCGGGACTCGTTCGGATCGGGCGGCGTGGCCCGCACGGTGGCCTCGATGGCCCTGGCCACCGTGCTGACCGAGCCGGTGACCTCGCTCGTGCCGCGGACCAGGTCGATGGCCGCCTTCACCGCACCGCACTCGGCGTGACCGAGCACGACCACGGCGGGGACGTGCAGGTGTTCCGCCGCGTACTCGATGCTGCCGACCACGGCGTCGTCGAGTACCTCGCCGACCGCGCGAACGGTGAACAGGTCGCCGAGGCCCTGGTCGAACATGATCTCCGGCGGCACCCGGGAGTCGGCGCAGCCGAGTACGCAGGCGAACGGCTGCTGACCGGACACCAGGCCCTCCCGCCATTCCGGGTCCTGGTGGGGGTGTTCCGGCCGGCCGGCGGCGAACCGGGCGTTGCCGTTGGCCAGCCGGGTCCAGACGTCCGAGGCGGGAGCGGCGGTCAGGGGTTGGGCGAGAAGCTGAGAGCCGCTACCCGCGGCGACACCGGCGACCGCGGCGGTCCCGATGGCCAGTAGGGAGCGGCGCGACAACTTTGCATACTCCATACTGCATACCTTCTCGCAGATCGAATCGGCTGCGCAACCGTCCGATCACCGAGAGTCAGCCGAGCCCTTGCTCCGGATAACCCAGCTCGAGGTCGCTGACGTCGTCCAACGCCGCACGGATGGCGGCCGGCAGGGTCAGCTCCTCCGACACGAGCGAGCCGAGCAGCTGCCCCGTGTCCCGCGCGCCGACGATCGCCGACACCACGCCCGGCCGGTCGCGGACCCAGGCCAGCGCCACGGACAGGGGAGAGGTGGCCAATCCGTCGGCCGCCGTGACCACCGCCTGCACGATCCGGGCGGCCCGCTCGGTGCGGTGGTGGTCGACGTAGGGGGCGAGGTGGGTGGAGGCGCCGCGCGAGTCGGCCGGGGTGGCCGCGCGGTACTTGCCGGTCAGCACGCCCCGGCCGAGGGGCGCCCACGCGAGCAGGCCGACGCCGTGGTGCGCCGCCGCCGGGCAGACCTCGCGCTCGATGCCGCGCTCCAGCAATGAGTACTCCATCTGGGTACTCACCAGCGGCGCGGTCTTCCCCTTCTGCATGGTCGCCGCGGTCGCGAGCTGCCAACCGCAGTAGTTGGACACGCCGGCGTAGCGGACCTTGCCGCTGGTGACCGCCGCGTCCACGGCGCTCATGGTCTCCTCGACCGGCACACCGTCGTCCCAGGCGTGCAGCTGCCAGAGGTCGATGTGGTCGACGCCGAGCCGGCGCAACGAGCCGTCGAGCGCGGACAGCAGCGCGCCACGGGAGGCGCCGCCGCCGAACGGGCCGTCGTCCCGGCGGGCCACCGCTTTCGTCGCGAGGACGAGGTCCTGCCTTGGCACGAGGTCGTCGAGTAGGCCGCCGAGGATCCGCTCCGCCTCGCCGTCGTTGAAGACGTCGGCGGTGTCCACGAGGGTCCCGCCGAGGTCGGCGAACGCGACGAGCTGGCTGGCTGCCTCATCGGCGTCGGTGTCCTGGCCCCAGGACATGGTGCCCAGGCCGATCCTGGACACCCGCAGCCCACTGTGCCCGAGGTGTCGTTGCTCCACCGGGGAAGCCTAAGCGGATCACCCCGTTGCCGCTGGCAGGCACCCCGAAGGCGTGGTCGGAACCACAGTTGGCGGTCAGCCAATTAGCGGTAGGCTCTCCCGATGCGACTCGGACTGAACCTCGGTTACTGGGGTGCCGGCAACGACGCGAACAACCTCGAGCTCGCCAGGGAGGCCGACCGACTCGGTTTCTCGGTCGCCTGGGCGGCCGAGGCGTACGGCTCCGACGTGCCCACGGTCCTCGCGTGGGTCGCCGCGCAGACCACGCGGATGGACGTCGGCAGCGCCATCCTGCAGATCCCCGCGCGGCAGCCGACCATGGCCGCCATGACCGCCGCCACCCTCGACTCGCTGTCCGGCGGCCGCTTCCGGCTGGGCCTCGGCGTGTCCGGCCCGCAGGTCTCCGAGGGCTGGTACGGCGTCAAGTTCGACAAGCCGCTGGCCCGCACCCGTGAGTACGTCGACATCGTGAAGGCCGCGCTGCGGCGCGACCGGGTCTCCTATCAGGGCAAGCACTTCACGCTGCCACTGCCCGACGGCCCCGGCAAGCCGCTCAAGCTCACGGTCCACCCGGTGCGCGAGCAGATCCCCATCTACCTGGCGTCCATCGGCCCGAAGAACCTCGAACTGACCGGCGAGATCGCCGACGGCTGGCTGGCCATCTTCTACTCGCCGGAGTTCGGCCCGGAAGCGCTCCAGCTGATCGGCAAGGGGCGCGAGAAGGCCGGCAAGACCATGGCGGGCTTCGACGTCGTGCCGACCGTGCCCCTCGTGGTGAACGACGACTGGCGGGTGGCGGCCGACACGGTCCGGCCCTACGCGGCGCTCTACGTCGGCGGCATGGGCAGCCGTGAGCAGAACTTCTACAACAACCTGGCCTGCCGCATGGGCTATGAAGCCGAGGCCGCCGAGGTGCAGGACGCCTACCTCGCGAGGGACTACGCGGGCGCCGCGGCCAAGGTTCCGCTGGGCTTCCTGGACGCGACGGGCCTGCTGGGGCCGAAGGAACGGATCGCCGAGCACATGCGTGCGCTCGCCGATTCGGGGGTCACCACTCTGACCGTCTCCCCGGTCCTGCAAGATCTTGAGCACAGCATCGCGGCCCTGCGTGTCGCGGTGGAGGCTCTTGATCTCGCAGGAGTGGGTAGTTGAGCTGGCTCGAAGCCCTCGTTCTCGGTCTCATTCAAGGACTGACGGAGTTCCTTCCCATCTCTTCGAGTGCCCACTTACGTGTGTCGGCGGCGTTCGCCGGCTGGGACGACCCAGGGGCGGCGTTCACGGCGGTCACCCAGATCGGCACCGAGACGGCCATCGTCCTGTACTTCCGCAAGAAGATCGGCCGCATCCTGGTCGCCTGGTTCCGGTCGCTGCGCCGGCCGTCGACCTGGCGGGACGACCCGGACTCGCGGATGGGCTGGCTGGTGATCATCGGCACGCTGCCGATCGCCATTCTCGGCATCCTGTTCCAGGACCAGATCAGCCACGCGTTCCGTGATCTGCGCCTGATCGCGTTCACCCTGATCTTCTTCGGCATCCTGCTCGGCATCGCCGACCTCGTCGGCTACCGATTCCGTGATCTCGACCACCTGACCGTGCGGCACGGCATCTGGTTCGGCTTGGCCCAGGCTCTCGCGCTGATCCCCGGCGTGTCCCGCTCGGGCGGCACGATCACCGCGGGCCGGCTGCTCGGCTACAAGCGCGAGGAAGCAGCCGAGTACGCGTTCCTGCTGGCCGTGCCGGCCGTGTTCGCGTCCGGCTTCTACAAGCTGGCCGACATCGGCGGCGCCGACGCGCCCCCGTTGGGCCCGACGATCGCGGCGACCATCGTGGCGTTCGCGGTCGGCTACGTGGTGATCGCGTGGTTGATGGCGTTCATCAAGAAGCGCAGCTTCATGCCGTTCGTGGTCTACCGGCTGGCGCTCGGTGTGCTGCTCCTGGTGCTGGTCGGCACGGGTGCGCTCGAGCCGGACGCCGGCCCGGCGGTGGCCCACTAGGCTGGCGGCGTGGGAACAGTCGTTCTGCTTCGGCATGCCAGGTCCACGGCGAACGGTGCCGGGGTGCTCGCCGGGCGCTCGCCGGGCGTCGAGCTGGACGAGTCCGGCCGCGGCCAGGCCACCGCACTCGTGGAGCGGCTCACCGACGTGCCGCTGGCCGAGATCGTGTGCTCACCGCTGCAACGGTGCCGGCAGACGATCACCCCGCTCGCCGGGGCCCGCGGACTGGAGCCCGTGATCGAGGACCGGCTGTCCGAAGTGGACTACGGCGACTGGACCGGGCGAGCGCTGAAGGACCTGTTCAAGGAGAAGCTGTGGTCGGTGGTGCAGCAGCACCCGTCGGCCGCCGTGTTCCCCGAGGGCGAGGGGCTGGCGACCGTGCAGACCAGGGCGGTGGCCGCCGTCCGCGAGCACGACGCGCGGATCACGGCCGCGCACGGGCCGGGTGCCGTGTGGTTGCTGTGCAGCCACGGCGACGTGCTGAAGGCGATCCTCGCCGACGCGCTCGGCCAGCACCTCGACTCGTTCCAGCGGATCGTGGTGAACCCGGCGTCGGTGTCGGTGGTGCAGTACACGGACACGCGCCCGTTCGTACTGCGGATGAACGACAACGGCGGCGAGTTGGCGAGCATCGTGCCGCTGCCCCCGAAGGCCGGCGAGGACGACCCGCCCGCCGGCGACGCGGTTCCGGGCGGCGTCACCGGACGGTCCGCCTGAGGTTCGCCCCGGCAGCTTTCCGGCAAGATCAGTTCGCGACACCGGGTCGTACGCGTCTTCCGTGGCACCATTCGGTCATCTGACCGCGGCTCGGCCGCGGCGCACCGAGGAGCAACGATGACGCAGCCACCGGGCTACGCCTGTCCACCCGCGTGGCCGGACCGATCGACCGCGAGACCGGGGTCGGTCACGGCGGCGGCCGTGCTCGCCTTCGTCCAAGCCGGTGTCACGGCGCTCGGCACGATGCTCGGAGTGTGGGCGCTGGCTGTGGACCTGTCGAGCGGCGGCCCGGTGCCGCTGCAGTGGGCGGTGTCCGCGGCGCAGGCGATCGGTGCCGGCCTGCTCAGCGCCGGCGGCGTGGCGCTCACCCGGGGCAGCGGCCGCGGGTTGCTGGTGGCGGGGTGCGTGTCCCAGCTGATGCTCACCGTGTACTACGTACTCTTCTCCGTCGTGGCGTCGGACAGCACGATCGACCCACAGAACACGCTCGCGCGTGACAACATGGTCGAGGCCGGCAGGGCCATCATGATGGTGACCGCCCTGGTCTTCGCGATCATGCCGATCATCAGCCTGGTCCTGGCGCTCGGGCGCAGGGCCACGGACTTCTTCCTGCGCGGCCAGCGGGAGGGTCAGCCGACCGGATTCGCCATTCCGGCGATGCCGGCTCCCATGATGCCGCCGCCGCGGCCGGGCGTGGTCACGGCGGCGGCCGTGCTCGCTTACGTCCAGGCCGGTATCACTGGGACGCTCACCCCCGTCTTGTTCGCGAGCCTGTTCGTGAGGCAGGCGGGCACCGGTGCGGTTCAGATGGACATGCTGGCGGTGCTTGCGACGTGGGTCGGCGCCGCCTTGCTCATCGCCGGCGGTGTGTGGCTCACCAGAGGCGGAAGTCGTGTGCTGCTGGTCGTGGCATGCGCGCTGGAGCTCGCGATCTGCGCCTACTACCTGATCGCCTTCATGAGGTTGTCGGCCAGGGCGACCGACGTCATCAACGAACTCGGCGAAGTGGACGGTGGGCTCCTCGTCGCACGAGACACGATGCTGTTCATGGCGATCTTCTTCGCGATCATGCCGACCATCAGCCTGGTCCTGGCGCTTGGGCGCAGGGCCACCGACTTCCTACACGGCCAGCGGACCGTGCCATCAGGAGAGAGACCATGACACAGCCCCACGACGGGCCGGACGCGGGCCAGCCGGCCGGTTACGCCTATCCGGTCTTTCCGGCGGAGTCCCACGTTCCGCAGCCCGAGCCGGCCGGCTATGGCCATTCGGTCATGCCGGCCCCGATGATGTACGTCCCGCCGCGGCGGCCGGGCGTGGTCACGGCGGCGGCCGTGCTCGCCTACGTGCAGGCCGGTATCACCGGGGTCATCGCTCTCATCCTGTTCGTGGGCCTGTTCGCGAGGGCCCCGAGCACCGGTGCGTTGTTGGTGGACGTGCTGGTGGTGCTGGCGACGGCGACCGGCGCCGCCCTGCTCATCGCCGGCGGTGTGCGGCTCACCGGAGGCAGAGGTCGTGTCCCGCTGGTCGTGGCGTGTGTGCTGGAGTTCGCGATCTGCGTCTACTACATAGTCGTCTTCGCGACGCTGTCGGCCAGCGAGATCGACCCCACCAACGAACTCGACGAGGTGCCCGGTGGGCTCGGCGTCGCGCGGGGCACGATGGTGTTCATCGCGATCTTCTTCGCGATCATGCCGACCATCAGCCTCGCGCTGGCGTGCGGCCGATCGGCCACGGCTTTCCTGCGGTCCCGCCACCCGTGAGGGCGAGATCCCGCAACTCTCCGGCACGAATACGCGTGTGGGCCGGGAAAGGTCGGTGATCTGTGCCAATATTCGGGGCACTGTCCGCAGGTCAGCTGCGGCACACCAAGGAGCGAAGATGACTGAGCCATACGGTCAGCAGCCAAACCCGGGCGGCGGCTACCCGCCGCAGGGCGGCATGCCGCCCGGTGGCTACCCGCAGCAGGGCACCCCACCTGGTGGTTACCCGCAGGCACCGGGCTACGGCTCGATGCCGCAGGCGCCGCAGGAGTACATGCAGGGCCCGATCCCGCGGCCCAGCACGGTGATGGCGGCCGCGGTGCTCGCCTACGTACAGGCCGGCATCACGTCGATCACCACGATCCTGGCGTTCGTCGGTCTCGGCGGCGGCAACCTCGAAGACGGCGCGATGATCGTGGCGCTGCTGGTGGCCGTGGCTCAGACCGCGGGTATCGCGCTGCTCATCACCGGCGGCGTCCAGTTCGCCGGCGGCAAGAGCCGCACGCTGCTGATCGTCGGCTGTGCACTCGAGCTGGTCATCTGCGTCTACTACCTGATCGCGTTCCTCGTGGCGCCGACGGAAGGTGTGGACGAGCAGCTGGTCGACGCGGCTACGGGCGTGCTGGTGTTCAGCGTGCTGTTCTTCGCGGCCATGCCGACCATCAGCCTGATCATGTCGCTGGGTGGCAGCGCCACGCAGTTCCTGGAATCCCGACGCGTCCGCTGACGGAAGGAACCTCGCCACGGACCGCGAGGCGGACAGACCAACGGACTCGCCGGACAGCGTCTGGTGGGCGGCGGTGTGCGCGTCCCTGCAGGCGGCCCTCACGGGTTTAGCCGTGCTGATCGTCTATGCGCTGTACTTCGGTGGGACCGACCCCGAACCGGTAAGCCTCGCCGTGACGCTGCACCGGGTGTTGGTGCTGGGGCTACCGATCGTCGGCATCGTGCTGCTGGTCGGTGGCGGAGTTCTCCTGTTGGCCGGGCGCTCTCGCTGGCCACTGATCGTCGGTCGCACGGTGGAGCTGATGATCTGCGGGTACTACACGGTCCTGTTCACCGATCATGGCGTCGGTGAGATAAGCATCGCCTTCGTCCTGATCGTCTGGTCCTGCTTCGCGCCTATGCCGGCGATCAGCCTGATCGCGGCACTCCGGTCGTCGACCACGCGCTACCTCAACGCGCGAGCAGCTCCACCTGAGCCAGCGTGACGGTCGGCGCCCCGGTGTTCTCCGTGATGTCCAACCGATAGTGGGTGTAGGCGCCCGGGTTGGTCACGGCGAACGGCCGGGTCTGCCGGCGCCAGCGGAACGTCTCGTGGGTCCGCTCGTCCAGCACCGTCCAGTTGGCACCGTCGTCCGACCCGCGGAGCGTCCAGCTTCGCGGGTCGTCGCGGCGGGTGCCGGACGTCAGCGTGTAGTACCGCACGGTGGCGCCCTCGCCGGGCAGCCGGTAGGCGACCCACGCGGTGGGCGCCCGGAACACCACCTGGGTACGACTGGTGTCGTCGAACAGGGCGGCCACGTTCATCCCGTCGCTGCCCTCCGCGTGCCCGTCGACCGCGCAGGTGACGTCGAACATGGTCCGCGGCACCGTGTCCGGCGGGGTGACCGACGGCGGCAGCGCGTCCGGGCCGCAGCCCCACCGCGACGGCGATGGGCCCATCTGGAAGTCCAGCACCGCGCCGGCGGCCACGACCGAGTGCGGCAGGTACACCTTGTCCCACGGCTGCCCGTTGACCTGGAGCCCCTGCACATAGACGTTGGCCGGCGAGTTGTTCGGCGCGTTCACCACCAGCTCGGCGCCGGTGTCGGTGCGCACGGTCGCCTTGCGGAACAACGGCGACCCGATCACGTAGTCGGGGCTGCCCACCCGCAGCGGGTACAGGCCGAGCGCGCTGAACAGCCACCAGGCGGACATCTCGCCGTTGTCCTCGTCGCCGAGGTAGCCCTGGCCGATCTCGCTGCCCGCGTACAGCCGCGACAGCACCTCGCGCACCTTCTCCTGCGCCTTCCACGCGGCACCCGCGTAGGCGTACATGTAGATGACGTGGTGCGACGGCTGGTTCGAGTGCCCGTACTGGCCCATCCGCACGTCGCGGGCCTCGGCCATCTCGTGGATGGGCCGCCAGTACGCGCCCCGCATCCGGCCGGTCTCCTGGGTGGCGAAGAACTCGTCGAGCTTCGCCGCGAGCGCCGTGCGGCCGCCCAGCAGGCTGGCCAGCCCGGCGCCGTCGTGGGGCACGCTGAACGCGATGTTCCAGCCGTTGGTCTCCACGTAGTCGCCGCCCCACGCGCGCGGGTCGTACTCGTTCGGCGACTTGCGCCAGCGGCCGTTCTCCTTGCGCCCCTGGAAGAATCCGGTGCTCGGGTCGAACGAGTGCAGGTAGTTCTGTGCGCGGTCGAGGAAGTACTCGTAGTTCTCCAGGTCGCCGAGCTCCTTCGCCATGTTGGCGATGGCGAAGTCGTTGACGCAGCCCTCGAGTGTCCACGACAGACACCACTCGGTGGACGTCGGCGTGTAGCCGAGGAAGATCGACCGGTCGAGCCCCTTGCGGCCGACGCCGGCGAACGGCGCGGCCACCGTGGCGTTGCACAGCGCCGCTTCGTAGGCGGCCTGGACGTCGAAGTTCCGCACGCCCTTCAGGTAGGCGTCGGCGAACGCGACGTCCGAGCTGGTGCCGGTCATCAGGTCGGCGTAGCCGGGGGAGGACCACCGCGAGATCCAGCCGCTGTCGCGGTACTGCTGGACGAACCCGTTGACCAGCTCGCCGCAGTGGTTGGGAGTGAGCAGCGCGTAGGCGGGCCAGGTGGTGCGGTAGGTGTCCCAGA
This sequence comes from uncultured Actinomycetota bacterium, assembly GCA_963826035.1. Lineage (GTDB taxonomy): Bacteria > Actinomycetota > Actinomycetes > Mycobacteriales > Pseudonocardiaceae > Actinophytocola. The sequence continues at coordinate 14,155 of CAWGVZ010000020.1, forward strand.
AGCCGTTGTTCACGTAGACCCGCCCCGGCACGAGCGCGGCGCCCGTCTGCACCGGGGTGTCCTTCTTCACCGGCGGCGCGAACGGGCTGGCGTACATGTACTTCGGCGACTCGACGGTGCCGGTGTTCTCGTGCCCGCGGTTCGGGTACAGGTACAGCCGGTAGAGGTTGGAGTAGAGCGTGACCAGCTGGTCCTCGGTGGCGCCCTCGACCTCCACCCGGCCCAGCAGCGCGTCCCACAGGTCGGCCGCCCGGTCCCGCACGGTCTCGAACGTGTCGTCGTCGGCGATCTCCAGCCACAGGTTCCGCTTGGCCTGCGCGACGCTGATCAGCGAGGTGGCGATCCGCATGGTGACGACCGTCGGCCCGGTGAAGTCGGGTTCGAACTTCAGATAGCCGGTGACCTTGCGCGACAACCGGCGCCACAGCCGCCCGCCGCCGGCGATCGACCGGTCGAAGGTGGCGTGGAAGAACATCCGACCGGCCCCTTCGGACAGTCCACTCCGGACATCCGAGTAGCCGGACACGGTGCCGCCCACCGGATCCACCGTGAGCCGACCGTCCTTGGACACGTTGTCGAACACCAGGTTCGCGTCCTCGCCGGGGAACGTGAACCGGAACATGGCCGCGTGGTTGGTCGGCGCGATCTCGGCGTGGATGCCGTTCGTGAAGCGCACCTCGTAGTGATGGGGGCGGGCGTGTTCGTTGCCGTGCCGGAAGGTCAGGGCACGGCGGCGCCGGTTCGCGGTCGGCCGGCCGGCGGCGGCCGACGGCAGCACCTGGAACGTGTGCCGGTCGCCCATCCACGGGCTCGGGATGTGGCTGGCGGAGAACGCCTGCAGTGCCGGCAGGTTCGCCTCGGTGTTGTGCCGGTGGTAGGCGTAGAGCCAGCCCTTGGTCCCGGCGTCGGTGACCGGGGTCCAGAAGTTGAACCCGTGCGGCACCGCGGTCGCGGGGATCGTGTTGCCCCGCGAGTACGCCTTCGTGGAGTCGGTGCCGCGGGTGGTGACCACATGGTCGACCGGCCGGGTGTGGGCAGCGGGCCGGGGCCGGTCGACGAGCGCGATATCGTCGACCCAGCCGGCGAACTCGGCCGGGCCGACCGGGTTCTCGTAGCTCAGCAGGACCTTTGCCACGACCCTGCCCTCGGCGGCCGCGCCGATCCGCACGGTGCGCTGGTTCCACTGGCCGGGGATGAGCGCCTTCGAGCTGCCCTGGCCGAGCGCGGAGAGCGGAAAGCCCAGGTGGTCGGTGGGGCCGAGGTCGCTCAGGTGGGTGCCGTCGTCGAATGCCAGGTCGACGCACACGTACGTGCTCGGATAGCGCAGGTCGTCGCCGCTCAGCTCCGGGAAGATCACGTAGGACAGCTCGGTGTCCCGGCTGACCAGCAGGTCGACCAGGAACAGCTTGTTCGTCACGTGTGCGGCACCCGGCCCGGCGTGGGTGCCCTGGTACCGCAGCGCGCGGCGGCCGGTGAACCCGACGTTCGGCCGGCCGGTGAGTGGCCGCCGCGGTCCGCGTCCCTCGCGGGTACTCATGCTCGCCCCGACGGCGCGCGCCGTGCCCGCCTGGTCGATGTCGACGATGTCGATCCAGGTCAGCGGCGGGTCGGTGTTCTCGAAGGACGAGAAGAAACCCCGAACGGTCATCCGCGACGCTCCTCGCACAGCTCGACTGCCGAGTGATCCTATTGAAGTGTCGTTCGTCGTGGAGAATGCGGTGATGCATAGCGCCCGCCGCCTCTGGACCACCGTGGAACCGCTCCACGACGTCATCTACTTCGCGCCAGGCATCCGGGACTCCGGAATGGCCATCGGTCTGCGCGGGTACTGGATGACCTACTTCGCCTATCGCGCGGCGCCGCTCGGCCCGGTCGGCCCTGGTCCGGTGATCGCCACGTTCGCCGGGTTCAACCCGTCGATGGTGGCGAAGGCGCTGCCGGACGCGTGGACCCGTGCGGCTCCGGAGGTGTGTCTGGACGCGCGGCTCGCGGCGGCCGTGGCGGCGCTGCGGTCGGCTCGGGTCGACGAGGACGCGTGTGCTCGCGCGGTGGCGCTGTTGGCGCCGGTGATGGCGGCCGTGGACGCGACCGGCCGTGCGCTGTTCGCCGCGAACGCCGCGTTGACGTTGTCCGGCGATCCGGTGGCCGCGATGTGGCAGCTGACCACGTTGCTGCGTGAGCACCGGGGTGACGGGCACGTGGCGGCGCTGGTGGCCGCCGGGCTCACCGGGCTGGAGGCACAGCAGCTGCAGGTGGCGTTGGGGCGGTACCCGGCCGAGGGCATGCGCGGGATACGCGGCTGGTCGGCGGAGGAGTGGGCCGCCGGGCTGGCTGGGCTGGGGAAACGGGGGTTGCTCGACGGTTCCGCGTTGACCGACGCGGGCCGGGAGTTGCTGGCGGACATCGAGGTGCGCACCGACGCGGCGGCATGGGACGGCGCGCTCGCCTCATTGGGTGAGGCCGGTATTTCCGAGGTGATCGAGCTGCTCGGGTCGTCGGTCGACGCGGTGTACGCGACCGGGATGCTGCCCGAGCAGAACCCGACGGGCGTCCTCCGGGCTTGACCTCGACCATTGTCGAGCTTCTACGTTCGGTCCGAAAACTGTCGGTGCCGTGTGTGATGCTTCGCACCGACCTGAATCGGATGAACTCGGCGGTGCTGCATGGACATGGAGACGACTGCGTGGATGTCGCTTTATCACGCGATGAACGCGCAGGACGACCGTAGGCCGTTCTCCAAGGCGACCCTGCGCAGGATCGGCCGGTTCGCGCGTCCGCATCGACGCCAGCTCGGCTGGTTCCTGCTGTTGAGCGTCGTGACGGGCGTGCTCGCGGTGGCCACGCCGGTGCTGGCGGGTCAGGTGATGAACGCGATCGTGGACGACGCGGCGGTCAGCGTGGTGGTCACGATCGCCGTGCTGATCGCGGTGATCGCCGTGGCGGAGGCGGGGATCGGGCTGTTCGCCAGATGGCTGTCGGCCACCATCGGCGAGGGTCTGATCGTGGACCTGCGCACGGCGGTGTTCGACCACGTGCAGCGCATGCCGATCGCGTTCTTCACCCGTACCCGCACGGGCGCGCTGGTCAGCCGGCTGAACAACGACGTGATCGGCGCGCAGCGGGCGTTCAGCGACACGCTGTCCGGGGTGATCGGCAACCTGGTCACGCTGGTGCTCACGCTGGTCGTGATGTTCGGGGTGTCGTGGCAGATCACGTTGCTGGCGCTCGTGTTGTTGCCGATCTTCGTCTTACCGGCGCGGCGGATGGGCGCCAAGCTGGCGCGGCTGGAGCGGGAGGCGGCCGGCCACGACGCGGCCATGAGCACACAGATGACCGAGCGGTTCTCCGCGCCGGGCGCCACGCTCGTGAAGCTGTTCGGCCGCCCGGAGCGAGAGTCGGCCGAGTTCGCCGTGCGGGCCCGGCGGGTGCGCGACATCGGGGTGCGCACGGCCATGGTGCAGTTCGTGTTCATCACCGCGCTCACGCTGGTGTCGGCGCTGGCCCTGGCGCTGGTGTACGGGTTGGGCGGGTTCTTCGCGCTGACCGGCAGTCTCGACGCGGGTGCCGTGGTGGCGCTGGCGCTGCTGCTGACCCGGCTGTACGCGCCGCTGACGGCGCTGGCCAGTGCGCGCGTCGAGGTGATGAGCGCGCTCGTGTCGTTCGAGCGGGTCTTCGAGGTGCTCGATCTGAAGCCGCTGATCCAGGACAAGGATTCCGCCTCCGCCGTTCCCGATGGGCCGGTGGCCGTGGAGTTCGACGGGGTCGGGTTCGCCTATCCGTCGGCCGACAAGGTGTCGCTCGCGTCGCTGGAGGAGGTGGCACGCCTCGACGATCGCGGGGGCGTGCAGGTGCTGCATGACGTGTCGTTCCGGGCCGAGCCGGGTGAGCTGGTCGCGTTGGTGGGTTCGTCGGGGGCGGGCAAGTCGACGATCGCGCAGTTGGTGTCGCGGCTGTACGACGTCGACTCCGGTGCCGTGCGGTTGGCCGATGTGGACGTTCGCGATCTGTCGGCCGCGTCCATCCGGGACTCGGTGGGGATGGTCACGCAGGACGGGCACCTGTTCCACGAGTCGGTGCGGGAGAACCTGTTGCTCGCGCGACCGGAGGCCACGGACGCCGATCTGTGGGAGGTGCTGCGGCGGGCCAGGCTGGAGAACGTGATGGCCTCGCTGCCGGAGGGGTTGGACACGGTGGTCGGGGAACGTGGGTACCGGCTCTCGGGCGGGGAGCGGCAGCGGCTGACGATTGCCAGGCTGCTGCTGGCCCGGCCGCGGGTGGTGATCCTCGACGAGGCGACCGCGCACCTGGACTCGACGTCGGAGGCCGCCGTGCAGGACGCGCTGTCGGAGGCGTTGGCCGGGCGGACGGCCGTGGTGATCGCGCACCGGTTGTCGACCGTGCGGGCGGCCGACCAGATTCTGGTGGTCGAGCAGGGGCGGATCGTGGAGCGCGGGACGCATGCCGAGCTGCTCGCGGTAGGGGGGAGGTACGAGGAGCTCTACCGCACTCAGTTCGACCAGCCGGTGGTCGCTACCTGAGCTGGCCATGATGACCACTCCGGTAGCGCATGATGACCATTCCGGTCGGCCATGATGACCATTCCGCCGTTGATTCGGTACGACTCGGTGTCCGTTCGGTACGACTCGCTGACCGCAGTGGTCATCACGCGTGACGGGACTGGTCATCATGGCCGACGGGAACGGTCATCATGCGTGACCGGAGTGGTCATCATGCGGGTGGTGGGCGAGCGGGGTCACATCCTGAGTGAGTGGATATTCGGTTGAGTGCATGGTTATGCTTCGTTGGTGACTGGCGTTGTGGAGATCGAGTCGTTGTTGCGACAGGGGTGGCCTGCGCTTGAGGAGGTCGACGTCGATGGGTGGGTTGCTCGGTTCGCCGGTGGGGTGACGCAGCGGGCCAACTCCGTGGCGACGGTTGGGGAGCCTCGTGATCCGCTCGCCGCCGTTGAGCGGGTTGAGCGGCTCTATCGTGAGCGGGGGTTGCCCGCCGTCTTTCAGGTTCGGCCGGGGAGCCTTGACGAGTTGCTCGAGGAGCGCGGGTACCGGTTCGGGTCGCCTACCGAGGTGTGGACCGCTGAGGTCGCCGACGTGACGGAGCGGGCCACCCGAGCGGCCGAGGTGCACGTGTCCGACGCGCCCGACGGTGACTGGCTCGACCTCTGGTGGAGCGTCGACGGGCGCGGTGACGACCAGGCGTTGGCCGTCGCCGGGAAGATTCTCTCCGCCGGGCCCGCCCGGTACGCCTCCGTTCGGGATGACGCAGGGGTGGCGGCTGTCGGGCGGCTCGCGGTCGTGGGGGACTGGGGTGGGCTCTACTGCGTCGCCGTGCGGCCGGACGCTCGGCGGCGCGGGCTCGGGACCGCCATCCTCCGCGGTGTCCTCGAGCAGAGCGACGTCAGCCGCTGCTGGCTACAGGTCCGCTCGGACAACCACGCCGCCCGCGCCATGTACGACCGCCTCGGCTTCACCCCCGCCGCGCGCTACCACTACCGCACTAAGAGGCCGCGCGACTAGATGATTGATTCCGTGAAGATCATGTGAAGTGATCCCGGTTCAGGTCGTGGGAGGAGGGTGTCCAAGATCAAGGTGTGAGCAAAGACCTAGACACCCTCCTGACGGCACTGTACGTGTTCGTCGATGACCATGTGGTCCCACCTCGTGTCGGTCGTGGTCGCCGGCCGGAGTTGACTGACAGTGAACTGATCTGTCTCGCCGTGGCCCAGGTGTTACTTCGCTTTGACGGTGAACGCCGCTGGCTACGGCACCTTCACAGCGACCAGCAGTGGCGAGACATGTTCCCTTATCTGCCGAAGCAGTCCGGCTACAATAAGCGGTTGAGGGCTGTGTACCCGTTGCTGTGCAAGACGATCCTCGCGTTAGCCGCGTGCTGCCCGTCCTGGTTCGACGACCTGTGGATCACCGACGCGACCCCGGTGCCCTGCGGCATGTCGAAGGAAACAGTGAAACGCTCCGATCTGGCCGGGCACGCCAACTATGGCTACTGTGCGTCACACTCCCGGTGGTACTGGGGACTCAAGCTCTACCTGGTGTGCACCGGCGACGGCATGCCGATCATGTGGTGTCTGGCCGACCCCAAGATCGGGGAACGCGAGGTGCTCGCAGCGTTACTGGACAACAACCACCCTCTGATCCGCGACGGCCAGGTTCTGTTGGCGGACAAGGGTTTCTCCGGTGCGGAGTTCAAGGCACTCACCGAAACGATGGCACTGCGCCTGCTGCGCCCAGACCGCAAGGACGAGACCTACCGCAACGGCAACCTCGGCGGGGTACGGCAGTGGATCGAGTCGGTCAACCAGACCCTCACAAGCCAACTCGGCCTCGAACGCCACGCCGGACGCACCCCGACGGGAGTGTTCACCCGCGTCGCACAGCGCCTCCTGGCCATGGCCACCGGTATCTGGCACAACTGGCAAACCGACGTGACCAGCAAAAGGTCGCTGATCGCCTTCGACCACTAACACCAACTTCACGGAATCAATCATCTAGGGCTGGCGGCCCCCGCCGCGCCGAGGCGGCCCCTGGATCACGACGGGCATCCACCGCCCTAGTCGCGCGGCCTCTATACCGAGCTGAGGAACGTGTCCAGCACGTTCACGCCGAACCGCAGTCCCTCCACCGGCACCCGTTCATCGACCCCGTGCGCCATGAGCCGGTGGTCGAAGTTCTCCGGCAGCCACAGCGGCGCGAAGCCGTAACAGTCGATGCCGAGCGCGGCGAACGCCTTCGCGTCGGTGCCGCCACCCATGCAGAACGGCACGACGATCCCCTCCGGGTCGTGTGCCAGCAACGCCGCGCGCATGGCCGCGAACCACGGCGAGTCGACCGGGGCCTGGACCGGTGCCTGGTGGGCGATGAACTCGCGGCGCACACCAGGGCCGATCAGCCGGTCCACCTCGGCCAGCAACTCGTCCTCGGTGCCCGGCAGAACGCGGGTGTCCACCTGTGCCTCGGCCATCCCCGGGATCACGTTCACCTTGTAGCCGGCGGACAACACGGTCGGCGTGGTGCTGTTGCGGACGGTGTTCTCCACGATCTTCGACGCCGGGCCGAGCCGGCGGAGGGTGGCGTCGATGTCGTTCAGGTCGACGTCGATCCCCAGCGCGGGACCCGCCTCGTCGAAGAACGCCCGCACGGCCGGCGTCAGTCGCACCGGCCAGCGATGGTCGGCCAGCCGGTGCAGCGCTCCGATGAGGGTGACCACCGCGTTGTCGTCGTTGCGGCGGGAGCCGTGACCGGCGCGGCCGGTGGCCGACAGTCGCAGGTGAGCGGTGCCGCGCTCGGCGGCCGCCACCGGGTAGAGCCGCACGGGTTCACCGGTCCCCGTCGCCGCGCGGACCGTGTAGCCGCCGGATTCGCTGATCGCGGCGCCGCAGTCGGCGAAGAGCGACCGGTGCTCCTCGACCAGCCAGTGCGCGCCCCACTCGCCGCGGTCCTCCTCGTCGGCCACGAAGGCGAAGACGATGTCGCGGCGCGGCCGCCGACCTTCGGCCGACCACCGGTGCAGCACCGTCAGCAGCGTCGCGCACATGTCCTTCATGTCGACGGCACCGCGACCCCACACGAAGCCGTCGCGGATGTCGCCGGCGAACGGTGGGACCGTCCACTCGTCCGGGTCGGCCGGTACCACGTCCAGGTGGGCGTGGACCAGCAAGGGAGGAAGAGACGCATCCGTACCCGACAGTCGTGCCACCACGTTCGACCGGCGCGGCGATCGCTCGAGTAAGGAGGGGGCCAGGCCGGCGTCCGTCAGGTGCGTCGCCACGTACTCGGCCGCCTCGCGTTCGCCCTTCGACGAGCCGTTGCCGAGGTTGGTGGTGTCGAACCTGATCAGCTGCGCGCACAGCTCCTCTACCGCGGGTTCACCCATAGCTCCCCTCCACCGCGCCGCTGGCGATCGCGGTGACCACCTTGAACGCCTTCATCGCGTCGGTCATGGTCGCGGCGTCGAAGCCCACTCGCCGCACTTCGAGTTGCTCCACCGTGGGAACCACGGCTGCCGCGGCCGCCAGGTGCGCCGCGTCGAACTCCACCTCGATGCGGTGCCCGGTGGCGGTGCCGGCGAAACGTCCGGCCAGCGACATCCCCGCCTCGGCCGCCTCGGAGATGAGCCCGGCGGTGACCGTGGGCGGCGTGCAGATGGCGGCGTAGCGCGACACGCATTCCTTGACGGCGACCGTGCGGGCGTCGGGGACGTAGGACGCGGCATCGACGCAGGTCAGGTCGTCGCCCGTGACCAGCAGGACGGGCACGCCGTGTTCGGCGGCCAGCGCCGCGTTGAGCCGGCCCTCGCTCGCGTGGACACCGTCGAGCCACACGCCGGTGATCTGGTTCGGCAGGTAGGTGTGGGACAGGACGCCCTCGACACCCGCCCCGGTGTGATAGCCGAGGAACACCACCCCGTCCACGCCGGAGTCGATGCCCTGCATCATCGACAGCGGCTTGTGCTTGCCGGTGAGCATCCGCGCCCGGGTGTCCAGGTCCTCCAGCAGGAGGTTGCGCTGGGTCGAGTGCGCCTCGTTCACCAGCACGGAGGTCGCACCGCCCGCGCACAGCCCGGCCACACAGGCGTTGACGTCGCTCGTGAACATCTGCCGGAAGCGTTGCCACTGCTCGGTTCCGACCTGCACATCCGCCGTCCAGGTGACGCCGGTGGCGCCCTCCATGTCCGCTGAAATCATGATCCGCACGGGTTCCACGTTACGTCTTGGCACCCGTTCCCGACACAGATTGACTTTTTACCGCGATAGGTGGTTACTTCCTCTCAACTATGAGGGAGAAGGTGATCATCGTGAGATCGAGGCGTGCCGCATTCGCCGGCACACTCCTGGTGTCCGCCCTGGTCACGGTACCCATGTCGGTACCAGCAGGCGCGGCGACCGGAGCCGCTGAGGCTCAGGACGATACAACACTGCGGGTGGCGGTCACCCAGGAGATCGACACGATGAACCCGTTCCAGGCGGTGTTCCTCGTCTCGACACAGGCCCTGCGGATGAACTACGAGTACCTGACGATGAGCGGTGCGGCCGACTCGTCGCCCGTGCCGGGGCTCGCCGAGTCGTGGGAGTCCTCTGAGGACAACCGGACCTGGACGTTCAAGATCCGCGAAGGCATGAAGTGGTCGGACGACAAGCCGATCACCGCGAAGGACGTTGCCTTCACCTACAACCTGATCATGACGAACGAGGACGCGGCGGTCGCCAACGGCGTGGCCGTGGCGAACTACGAGTCGGTCGAGGCGACCGACGACCACACCCTGGTGATCAAGACCGAGCAGCCGCAGGCGTCGATCCTGACGTCCGACGTGCCGATCGTGCCCGAGCACGAGTGGAAGGACGTCACGGACTTCGAGGGGTTCAAGAACTCCGACCCCGAGGACCTGCCGGTCGTCGGCAGCGGCCCGTATGTCATCACCGGCTACGAAGAGGGCCGGTCGGTGACCATGGAGGCGAACAAGAACTTCTGGCGCGGGCCACCGAAGGTCGACACGCTGCAGATCGTCAAGTACGAGAACAGCGACGCCGCGGTGCAGGGCCTCATCACCGGTGACGTCGATCTGGTGTTCAACCTGAACCCGGCGCAGTACGAGACGCTGAGCCAGCAGGAGAACATCGAGACGCATGCGGGCGACAACCGCCGCTACGTCGAGATCACCATGAACCCGTCCAACCCTCGTGCGGACGGGTCCACGTTCGGCAACGGCAACCCGGTGCTCAAGGACGTCAAGGTCCGCCAGGCACTGGACCACGCCATCGACCGCGAGACGATCATCGAGCGGGTGAAGGGCGGCTACGCCAAGCCCGCCACCCAGTTGATCCCGCCGGTCTACCCGGACTGGACGTTCGATCTCCCGGACGACAAGCGGCGCGGCTTCGACCTGGACAAGGCGAACGAGCTGCTCGACGAGGCCGGCTACCCGCGCGGCGCCGACGGCATCCGCACGGACAAGCAGGGCAGGCCGATCAACCTGCGCATCGTGGGTAACACCGACCGCACCCAGGACCAGCAGACGGCCGAGTACATCAAGGAGTGGTTCGGTCAGATCGGCATCGGCCTCGCGGTCGAGATGAAGTCGTCGAACCAGTCGAGCGACGACCAGAACGCGGGCAACTTCGATCTGGCGTTCACCGGCTGGAGCGTGAGCCCCGACCCGGAGTACTCGCTCGCGCAGCAGAAGTGCGACGTGGTGGGCACCGACCTGGGTGACACCAACTTCTGCGACCCGGAGTACGACCGGCTCTTCGCCGAGCAGCAGGCCGAGCTGGACGTCGAGAAGCGCAAGGCGATCGTGCAGGAGATGCAGCAGATCCTGTACGACAAGGTGTCCGCGTTGATCATCACCTACGACCAGCTGCTGGAGGCCTACCGGTCCGACCGGTTCTCGAACTTCCAGACCCAGCCGGACGACAGCGGCATCATCAACAACCAGAGCGGCTACTGGGGTTACTACGGTGCGGTGCCGGTCGGCGAGGAAGAGGTCGCCGGCGCGAACCCGGACAACCAGCAGGTCGAGGAGGCCGCCGGTGAGGACTCGGGCATGAGCACCGGGGCCATCATCGGCATCGTGGCCGGTGTGATCGTGTTGATCGCCGTGGCCTTCTGGGGTCTTGGCCGGCGCCGCAAGGCGACCGACGAGGACCGAGAGTAAGAGGCGAGGTAGTTTCGCAGCGATGGTCGACATACCCGCCACGACCCATCTGGTCGCGGAGGTAGCCGACGACGACGGTAGCGAGGACGGTGGGCGGCGCCGCTCGATGGGCACCGCCCGCTTCCTCGCCACCAAGATCGGGGGCGGGCTGATCAGCCTGCTCCTGGTCGTCGTGTTGAGCTTCTTCCTGTTCCGCGCGCTCCCGGGCAACCCGGTGCGCGCGCTGATCGCCGGCCGGCAGAGCAGCTTCGCCGAGGTGCGCCGGCTCCGCGAGGAGTGGAGCCTCGACAAGCCGCTGCTCGGGCAGTTCGTCGACTATCTGGGTGACCTGCTGCGCGGTGACCTCGGCACGTCGTTCAAGTACCGCAGGCCGGTGCTGGACATGATCGGCGACCGGATCGGCTGGACCGTCCTGCTGACCGGTACGGCGCTGGTGCTGGCCGTGGCGCTCGGCCTGTGGCTGGGCTCGCGGGCGGCGTGGCGGCACGGCAGCCGGTTCGACCGGATCTCCACGGGCACCGCGCTCGTGCTGTGGTCGGTGCCGACGTTCTGGCTCGGCCTGATCATGCTGGTGGTCTTCGCCGTCGGGCTGGACATGTTCCCGACCGCCGGGATGACCACCCCCGGCGGGGTCGACGGGTTCTTCCCGCACATCTTCGACGTCCTGCACCACCTGACGCTGCCGGCGATCACCATGACCGCCGTCGTCTACGCGCAGTACCTGATGGTGATGCGGTCCTCGCTGCTGGAGGAGATGAACGCCGACTACCTCACGACCGCGCGGGCCAAGGGGCTCCGTGACGACGAGGTACGCAAGCGGCACGCGGTGCCGAACGCGCTGCTGCCCACCGTGACCATCATCTTCCTGCACATGGGCCTGGTGGTGTCCGGTGCGGTCACCGTGGAGAAGGTGTTCTCCTGGCAGGGCCTCGGGCTGCTGACCTACGAGGCCATCCAGGTGCCGGACTACCCGCTGCTGCAGGGCACGATCATCGTGCTGGCGGCCGCGGTGATCGTGATGAACGTGCTGGCCGACATCGTCTACCGCCTGATCGACCCGAGGGTGAAGTCGACGTGACCCGGCCGATCAGCAGGCGGGGAATCGCCTGGGCGAGGCGCCGCCAGGCGCTCGGCGGGGTGGCTCGCCAGTTCGCGCGCAACCGCGGCGGACTGGTGGGGTTCGCGGTGCTGGTCGGCATCGTGCTGATGGCCGTCACCGTGCCGCTGTGGATGGACATGACGGCCGCACAGTCGGTCACCAGGGCGACCGGCGACGTCCTCGACGGGCCGAGCGGCGAGTTCTGGCTCGGCACCGACTACGCGGGCCGCTCGGTGCTCGAACTGACCCTGCTCGGCGCACGGGTGTCGCTGCTCGTGGGCTTCTCGGCGGCGGCGCTGTCGGTCGGGATCGGCACGATCGTCGGCATGGCCGCCGGGCACTTCCGCGGCTGGACCTCGGCCGTGCTGCTGCGGTTCACCGACTTCTTCCTGGTGATCCCCTCGCTGGTGATGGCGATCGTGCTGTCCACCATGCTCACCCGCGGGATCTGGACGATCGTGCTGGCCATCGGCGTGACATCGTGGCCGTCGACGGCCCGCCTGGTCCGCGCGCAGACCCTGACCATCGAGGCCAGGCCGTACGTCGAACGCGCGCAGGCACTCGGCGGCGGGCACACCCACATTCTCGGCAAGCACGTGCTGCCGGCCGTGCTGCCGCTCGTGCTGGCCAACACCACGCTGGCCGTCGGCAGCGCGATCATCCTGGAGTCGACGCTCGCGTTCCTCGGCCTCGGCGACACGACCAACGTGTCGTGGGGCGGCATGCTGAAGGCGGCGCTCGACACGGGCGCGGTGACCGCCGGCGCCTGGTGGTACCTCCTGCCACCCGGACTCGCCATCGTCCTCGTCGTGCTCGCGTTCACCATGTGCGGCCGCGCGTTGGAAACGGTCCTGAACCCGAACCTGCGGGAGCGCTGACAATGAGCGAGACCCTGCTCGAGCTGCGGGACGTGACCGTCGACTACAAGTCGGCCGCCCGTGACGTGGCGGCCGTGTGCGGGGTGAACCTGCGGCTCGCCGCCGGCGAGACCCTGGGCCTGGCGGGCGAGTCCGGCTGTGGCAAGTCCACCCTGGCCATGTCGGTGCTGCGGCTGCTGCCGTCGTCGGCGACGATCGGCGGCGAGATCCTGCTGGACGGCGAGAACATCGCCGCCATGAAGTGGGGCCGGCTGCGCGCGGTGCGCTGGACGTCCGCGTCGGTGGTCTTCCAGGGCGCCATGCACGCGCTGAACCCGGTCCGCCGGGTGCGCGACCAGATCGCCGAGCCGATCCTGCAGCACAGCAAGAACCCGCCGTCGGCGAACGTGCTGCGCAAGCGGGTGGACGAGTTGCTCGGGCAGGTGGAGCTGCCGGCGGCGAAGGGCAACGCGTATCCGCACGAGCTGTCCGGCGGGCAGAAGCAGCGCGTGATGATCGCGATGGCGCTGGCGTGCGACCCGCGCCTGGTGATCGCCGACGAGCCGACCACCGCGCTCGACGTGATCGTGCAGGCCCAGGTGCTGGACCTGCTCACCAAGCTCGTGGCCGAACAGGACATCGGGCTGATCATGATCAGCCACGACCTGGCGGTGCTCGCGTCGACGTGCCGGCGGATCGCCGTGATGTACGAGGGGAAGCTGGTGGAGGAGGGCCTCTCGACCGAGGTCATCGCGAACCCGCAACACCCGCACACGAAGGCACTGGCCGCGGCGTTCCCCACGGTCGGCGACCCGGTCTACCGGTACGCGCCGGCCACCACGAACCCGCTCGGCCTGCCGGAGCGGGTGGCACTGGCACCCGATCACGTCGGGGAGCCGTTGCTGCGCACCGAGGACCTGAAGGTGACGTTCCGCAGTCGCGGAGAGGTCACGCGGGCGGTGAACGGCGTGGACCTGACCGTCCGGCAGGGCGAGATCGTCGCGCTGGTCGGCCAGTCCGGCTCGGGCAAAACCACGCTGGCCCGCACGATCCTCGGCCTGCAGCGGCCGACGTCGGGCCGCGTGCTGTTCGACGGCGAGTCCGTCCCGACGTCGAGTCGGGGGCTGAAGGCCTACCGGCGGCAGGTGCAGCTCGTGCTGCAGGACCCGACGAGTGCGCTGAACCCGAGGCACAGCGTGTACGAGGCGGTGGCCGAGGGGCTGCGGATTCACCGGGTGCCCGGCGACGAGCGTGCGCACGTGGCCGCCGCGCTGGAGGCCGCCGAGCTGCGGCCGCCGGAGACGTACGTGCCGCTGCTGCCCGGTCAGCTCTCCGGCGGGCAGCGCCAGCGCGTGGTCATCGCCGGCGCGTTGGCGCTGGAGCCACGGCTGCTGGTGGCCGACGAGCCGGTGGCCTCGCTCGACGCGTCGGTGCGCGGGGAGATCCTGGCGCTGCTGCTGCGGCTGCGCTCCCGACTGGGCCTGGCGGCCCTGGTGATCACCCACGACCTGGGGCTGGCGTGGAACATCGCCGACCGGGTGGCCGTGATGTACCAGGGTCAGCTGGTCGAGGTGGGCCCGGTGGACGACGTGCTGCGCGACCCGCAGCACGAGTACACCCGTTCACTGATGGCCGCACTCCCAACCACCCGCCCGGTGGGCTGAGGGTCAGGGGCACCGAACGACGCTTTCGGTGCACTCAACGCACCGAACGGAGCTTTCGGCGCATTTCGATCAGGGCGCCGCCGGCACGTATTCCTGCTCGTAGAACCAGACGATGTCCTCGACAGCCACGTTGAGGTCGGTGTCGTAGGTGCCGTCGGCGTCGACCTCGACCAGGTAGGCGATGTAGATGCCGTTGCCGTACTTCAGCCACCCGAGGATCTCCAGTGCCCACGGTCGTAGCCGGGCGGTCAGTTCGTCGACCGAGCCAGTGACCGAGATGAAAGCCTGCGTGCGCTCCCACCCTCGGTGACCGATGTCGCCCTGCTGCTGCGTCAACACGAACCCGTGCGTCATGTGTTCAACCCTCCTGGTGTTACCGTTTACCTACCTCGCATCGTATTACTGAAACTTCAATTTGGACGCTAACCGATCGGGTGGACCTTCTTGCAGGTGCATGCGCGCTCCGTATTAACTTCATGCTGAAACTCAGCGATGAAGGGAGCCCTCGTGGCGGCGGGCAGGGACAAGACGGTCAGCAGCAATCGGCGAGAGGTGGGCGCCGCGCTGCGCAGCTTCCGCAAGCGGGCCGGCTTCGAACGCGTTGAGGACGCGGCGGACTTCATTGACGTCAGTGCGGTGACCATGGGCCGCATCGAGAAGGGCGAGGCGCCGATCAACCGCGCCAGCCTCGGCGTGCTCGCGGAGAAGTATGGCCTCGACGATCCCGAACGCGACGCATTGATGGAGCTGGCGCGTCGGACCCGCGGCAAGCGCGGCGTCTTCCCGGCGTACTTCAGCGTGAAATCCCGCGCACTGCTGGAGTTGGAAGCCGAAGCGAGCGACCTGCTGATCGTGACGATCGACCTGATCCCGGCGCACTTCCAGACTGAGCGGTACATGCAGGCGCTGTTCGAGAACAATGGCGAAGGGCTGCCGCAGTCCGAGATCGACCGGCTCAAGCGGGTCCGGTTGGACCGGCAGACCATCTTGACCCAGCCGAAGCCGCCGAAGGTGCGCGCGGTCATCCACGAGACCGCGCTGCGGCTGCCGATCGGCGGCGCGGACGTTATGCATGAGCAGTTGGTGCACCTCGCCGGGGTGGCCAACCTGCACAACGTCGAAATCCAGGTGCAGCCGTCCAGTGCGGGCATGTATCCGGGCATCGGCACCACCTTCACGCTCATGCGACTCGACAATGACCCGACAACCGACCGGGTACAGATCGACAGCCCCGGGGACAACGTTTATCGCGATCGAACGACCACCACCGAGCCCTATAGACTGAGTTGGGAGCGGAAACGGGTCGCGGCGCTGAGTCTTCCGGCATCGAAGGCGCTCATTGTCGCCGCGGCGGACGAGTTCGTTCCCGGTACTGGCCGGTAACGCTCATGACGGGTGATGGCAGTGACTCTGGTCTGGCGCAAGTCCAGCCGCAGTGGCGGCGGCAGCGGCAACGGTGGCGGTGGCGACTGCGTGGAGGTCGCGTTCGGCCCGAACGGTCCCCTCCTGCGCGACAGCAAGGCCGGCGAGGCCGGAAAGCTCCTCCCGACGAGCCGATCCGCGTTCGACGCGCTCCTCACCACCGTCAAGGACCAATAACTGTCGGTGGCTCTCGCCATACTCAGCGTGCTGGCGCTCGAGTCGCGGCTGCGCTCCCGGCTGAACCTGGCGGCCCTGGTGATCACCCACGACCTGGGGCTGGCGTGGAACATCGCCGACCGGGTGGCCGTGATGTACCAGGGTCAGCTGGTCGAGGTGGGTCAGGTGGACGACGTACTGCGCGATCCGCAGCACGAGTACACCAAGTCACTGATGGCCGCACTGCCGACCACCCGGCCGGCGGGAACTGCGGAGTCCGAAATTCCATAACTGTCGGTGCTGATTGAGATACTCAGCGTGTAACTTTTCGCTGAGTATCTGGGGCACTGATGGCTAGCATGACGTCGACCCGCCTGCTGTTGGCGGTCGCGCTGGTGGGCGTGGGCTCGTACTTCGCGCCCGAGGCGCTGGACGAGATCGGCGAACTCATCAGCAACGTGGCCGGCGCGCCGGATGCCGTGGTGGTGGGGGAGGGCGACAATGCCCTGATGATCACGGTCGAGGTCCGTACTCAGGTGGCGGTGTGCACACCTGAGACGATCGTCGCGGAGAAGCGCTGCGGTGACCTGCGCGTTGTGATCGTCGACGCGTCCAGGATGCCGTTCATCGCCCGTAACACGAAACTGGCGTGGGAGGAGGACCTGCCGGCGGTGCTCACCATGAACCGTCCGAAATACCGGGAGAATCGCCGACTCGCCTGCGGCGGGTTCAAGCGGATCCACTCGAGAGGACAGTGCGACGAGTACCCCATGGCCAGTACGGACGAGGGCGGTGCAGGCGCTCGGGTGGAGGAAGTCCCCGACCGCGAGAACCAGTGCCAGGGCGGTTCCAATCGTGGGTCAGTTTCCGCCGGATGGAGAGCGCTTCCTCGTCGTCATCAGTCATCCTGATCTGGTCGCGACCAGTCCGTACGCCGGTAGTGACATCGCTCGAGAGCAGGGCCGGTGCTAAGGAGATGAATGGTTCCCGATGAGCTGATCCACAAGTACGACTGGGTGGTCGATCCGAAGCTCGAGGCGTGGACCGTGGCCGTCGTCGAGCGGCGCACCGTCGAGGAGGCGCTCGGTATCTATGGTGGCGATCCGAACGAGCCGGCCGGTGAGTTCACGTTCTACGGCATCGACGAGCATCGCGGCCCTCAGTCCGAAGATCTCGACTTCTACGTGCACGTTGTTCCTCACGGGGATCATGTGGTCGTCATCGAGAACAACGGCTGGAGTGGCAGCCTTCCTGAGATCGCCCGGCGCTGTTCGGCCGATGGGCGCCAGTTCTTCAGCGTCTACTGGAATGTCAACGCGTACGGCAGGGTCACCCAGGCGATGGACGGTGTGATCAAGTCCAACTTCGAGCCGCTCTGGCCGTTCCTCCCCGAACCCGGCGACCGGTGGGAACGCCGGCCCGATTGGGCCATTGGTCCTGAGACCGACGTCAAGGTGGTCTGGCAGACCTGCATGGCTCAACTCGAACAGCAGACCGGCGTCGAGGCCGACCCGACCTGGCTGGACACGCCGTTGCCCACCTACCGGATACCGGACCCGCACTGGCTCTACCGGGACGTGCCCGGCGCGGACAAGGCATGATCGCTACCCCCGGTATGCTGCCCGGCACGCCCGGTGGGGCCAAAGCGCCACGTTCCGGCAAACAGACCAACGGCCCTGTGTAATCTCAGACCGCCATGTTCACCACCACCGACCCGGCCAACGGGGCGTCACCCGCAGAAGGCAGTGTGAGCACCGTCGACAGCGCCACCACCACGGATTCCGATGTGCGCCGCACATCGCCGTTACCGGTGCGCACGATCGCGCTCGGCACGATCGGGAGCCTGCTGATTCTCGTCAGCGCGCTCGGCGCGGGGGCCATCCTGGCCCAGGATCCACTGATCGGCCGCGGCCCGCTGTCCTGGGTTCGCTACGGCCACGGCCGCATGCTCGCCACCTTCGTGCTGTACGTGGGTTTCGGCCTGGTGGTGTGGGCGTGGGTCCGGCTCGGCCGCCACGTGCTCGCCGGCCGCGTCGGCGTGCGGCCCGTGCTGCTGGCGTCCGCGTGCTGGATCATCCCGATGATCCTCACGCC
Source organism: uncultured Actinomycetota bacterium (assembly GCA_963826035.1). GTDB lineage: Bacteria > Actinomycetota > Actinomycetes > Mycobacteriales > Pseudonocardiaceae > Actinophytocola. The sequence goes on from CAWGVZ010000020.1 coordinate 32,133, forward strand.
GCCCGTGTTCAGCCGGGACGCCTACCTGTACATCGCGTACGGCACCCTGCCGCTGCACGGCTTCGACCCGTACACCACCGGGCCGGGCATCCTGGCGATCGATCCCGTGGTGGACAACGTCGACTCGTTCTGGCAGGCCACGCCCGCGCCGTACGGGCCGCTGTTCATCCTGCTGGCCAAGGGCGTCATCTCCATCACCGGCACGAACATGATCGCCGGCGTGATCCTCATGCGGCTCGGCCTGCTGATCGGTCTCGGCCTGCTGATCTGGGCGCTGCCCGGGCTGGTGCGCCACCTGGGCGGCAAGCTGCCGGTCGCCATGTGGCTGGCGGTCGCCGGCCCGATGACCGTGGTTCACCTGATCGGGGGACCACACAACGACTTGCTCATGGTCGGGTTCCTGGCAATCGGCACGGTGTTCGTACTCGACCGAAAACATGTGCTCGGCATCGTGCTGGTCACCATGGCGGTGGCCGTGAAGGCGACGGCCGTGGTGGCGCTGCCGTTCCTCGTCTGGGTGTGGGCCAACCACCTGGAGTCCACCCGCTGGCGGAACTTCACCCGGGCGGTGCTGTGCGGGTTCGGCGTGTTCGCCGTGACGTTCGCGGCGGCCACGTTCGTGTCCGGGGTGAACCTCGGCTGGATCATGGCGCTCGACGCGCCGACCGCGATCGTGAACTGGCTGTCCGTGCCCACGGGCGTCGGCGAGGTCATCCACTCGCTGGTCAGCATCTTCGTGGACACGCCGAAGGTCTGGTTCGTCACCGTGCTGCGCGTCCTTGGCGGCATCCTGCTGGTCTGGCTGCTGGTCAAGCAGTGGTGGCGCGCTCGCGACGGCGGCCCGGACGCCGTGCGCCGGGCGGCGTTCGCGCTGTTCCTCGTGGCGATCCTGTCGCCGGCCACGCTGCCGTGGTACCTGGTGTGGGGCTTCGTGCTCGCCGCCGGGCTGCGTTGGGAGCGGCGGAACCTGGCCGTGCTCGTGACCTTCGCCGTGTTCCTGGTCCTCACCTACACCCCGTCCGGTGACGACCTGCTCTACGACTGGCTGTTCATGGCGGCCGCCGCCGGCCTGTCCGTACTGGCCGGTGTGTCGCTGCTGCGGCCCGACCCGCTCAACCTCTTCCTGTCGCGGGAGCCGGTCGCCGCGGGCGGTACGTCCGGTGCGCACTGAAGCGTCCACCACCGACACCGATCAGGTAGCGGCGTCATCCCGGCGTCCGATCGTGCTCGGCACGGTCGGTGGGGTGCTGATGTTGGCCGGCAGCCTCGGTGCGGCCGCCGGTGACGTGAACGATCCGTTCCTCGGCACCGGCCCCGTCTCGTGGATGCACTACGGGCACGGCCGGGCACTCGCGTCGCTCGTGCTCTACGGCGGCTGTGTGCTGATGGTGTGGGCGTGGGTGCTACTCGGCCGGCAGGTGCTGGCCGGGCGGATCGGCGCGCGGCCGGTACTGGTGGCCTCCGCGTGCTGGATCGCACCGATGATGCTCGCGCCGGCGCTGTTCACCCGGGACCCGTTCTCGTACCTCGTGCAGGGCGCGCTCGCGTTGCAGGGGTTCGACCCGTACACGGTGGCGCCCACCGCGTTGGACTCACCGGAGCTCCTGTCGAGCGTGCACCCGTTCTGGCAGGGCACGCCCGCGCCGTACGGTCCGCTGTTCATCCTGATGATCAAGGGCGTCGTGTGGGTGACCGGCAGCAACGTGCTCGCCGGGGTGCTCCTCACTCGGCTGGTGCAGCTGGTCGGGCTGGTGCTGCTGGTGTGGGCGCTGCCCCGGCTGGTCCGGCACCTCGGCGGCCGGCTGCCGGTCGCCCTGTGGCTCGCGGTGGCCGGCCCGATCACCGTGGTGCACCTGGTCGGCGGCGCCCACAACGACCTGCTGATGATCGGTTTTCTGGCGGCCGGGGCCGCGCTGGTGCTCGACCGCCGGCACGTGGCCGGGGTCGCCGTGGTGACGCTGGCCGTGGCCGTGAAGGCGAGCGCCGTGGTGGCGCTGCCGTTCCTCGTGTGGGTGTGGGCGGGTCACCTGACGTCGACCCGCGCCCGCAACGTGGCGCGGGCCATGAGCGCCGCCATCGGGACGTTCGTTGCGGTGTTCGCGGCGTCGAGTCTGCTGGCGTGGGTGGACCTGGGCTGGATCACGTCGGTCAACGCGTCCTCGCGCCTGGTGAACTGGCTGTCCCCGCCGACGGCGGCCGGGGAGTTGATCCACGCGCTGGTGGACGTGGTGGTGGACGTGCCGAAAGGCCCGTTCATCACGGTGACCAGGGTGTTGGGCATGGCCGTGCTGGTGGTTTACGCGGCGTGGCAGTGGTGGCAGGCGCGGTCTGGCGGCCCGGACGCCGTGCGCCGGGCGGCGCTGGTGCTGTTCGCGGTGGCCGTGCTGTCGGCGACCATGCTGCCGTGGTACCTGACGTGGAGCCTGTGCCTGGCGGCCGCACTCCCGTGGCGCCCTCGTCAGCTGGCGATCATGGTGGGCGTGTCGGCCTTCATGGTGGCGCCGTACTCCCCGGACGGGGAAACGATGTTGTACGTGTGGCCGCTGATGTTCGCGGCCGCGGCGCTGTCGGTACTGGCGGCCGTGTCCCTGGTCCGCCCGGACCCGCTGCGCCTGGGTTCACAGCACCGCGCTGAGGCAGACCGCGGCGTCTAGCAGCGCCCGGGAGCGCTTGGCGATGCTGGCGTCCCGGGTGGCCAGTGCGGTTCGCACCTCCCGCAGGTTCGGCATCAGGGCTCGCAGCGGGTCGATGCGGTAGCCGGCACTTCGTAGCTGGTGGACGATCCTGGCGTCGCGGACCTGGGTGGGGGAGTAGCGGCGCGCTGTGCCGACGCGGTCGGGCACCACGAGACCCTCGGCGTCCCAGTGCCGCAGGGTCGACGGGCGCACTCCGAGCGCTGTGGCCAGTTCGGACACGGTCATCGAGTCCGACGGGCGAACGTCGTCGATCTCCTCCAGCGAGATGGCCTCGGCCGCGTCCTTCGCGAGCGCCAGCTCCCGGCGTTCCCGGTCCAGGTCGGCGTGAGCGGCGTCGAGCATCGCCAGGACGTCGCGCGCCGGGCCGGTGTGCACGGTCCGCATGATCCGCTTCGCCGCCACAGGACCGACGCCGGCCGCGAGCGCCCGGTAAGCGAGCGCGGACCGAATGTGGACTTCTCCGTAGACCCGGTAGGCCGCGGCCGTGCGGACGGCAGGCGGCAGCACTCCGGTCCGCTCGAGGTTGCGGACCTGTTGGACGGAGTAGCCGGACCGTCGCGCGACGTCGACAGTGCGCAGTCGATCTTCAAAGTCCACACAAGCACTTTAATGCGACGCTTGAACCATGGTCATCGACGAGATCATCGACTACCTCGGCAGCCTCGACGGAGTTCTCATCCTGCGGCCGGGACCCGGCGACGGTTCCCCGGAGATCGCCCGGGGTGACACGTTCTTCTACTACGCACCGACCGGCGTCGTCCCGAAAGGACAGCCGTTCGCGACCATCGTGACGAAGAACTACCCGGGCGACGAGGACTCCCACCTCGACCGGCCGTACACCTTCCGCGTCAACATGGCTCCGGGGAAGGACGCCGTCGCCGAACACGCCACCGACGTCGATCCCAGCGTCACCGACACCGTGATCGCGCACCCCGTCTACGGCGGCTGGCTCGCCGTGGTGAACCCCGGCCCGCGAACCGACGCGACGACCCGTGAACTCCTGCGCGCCGCCTACGAGCGGGCACGCCGACGCTACTGCCCGAAGGGGCAGCGGGCGATGCCCAAAGAAGCCGTCGACCGCACGTCATGACGCTCCCGCACCCGACGACGACATATGCGTGAGCGACGATACGAACCGGGTGACCTTGGCGAATGGAGTCCGTCTGAGGGTGCCCCTCGCTCCCGATCACGGCACCGGGATCGACTCGGCGGTCCGCACCTGGTCCGGCGACGGCATCACCGTCCTCGCCGACCAGGGCCCGATGGTGGACCCGCTCGACCGCCACGGCGCCACCGTGCGGCACCTCGCCGGCACGCGCGCCCGGATCGCCGAGTTCGACGACGAGGACACCCACGTGCTCGCCGCACACATCGCCGACCCTCCCACGACGATCACCGTCCGCTACCAGCGGCCGGACGAGGAGAGCACGGCGCGACGGATCATCGACAGCATCGAGACCGGATAGGTGAGTCCTATGTCTGAACACCCATTAGCCATGGTCAAGTCCCACGTCAAGGGAGACAGCGGAAACGGGATCGAGAACCTGCAGAACTTCCTGATCCGGTTCGGCTACCTCGAGGGCGGCGAGTACGAGGCGGACACTCTCGACGACGAGACCTCCGTCGCCCTGAGCAAGTACCAGGCGCACAACGGCCTGGACGTCACCGGCGACTTTGACGAGCAGACCCGCGACCTGGCCATCATCGCCCGCTGCGGCCTGCCGGACCTCAGCGGCGGCATCGACTTCGCCACCCAGTGCGCCTGGACGAAGTGGAGCCTGACCTACCGGTTCGACGTGTCCACAACGGACTGCGTCGGCGAGTTCCAGGCCGTCCGCAACGCGTTCGCCACCTGGGCGGCGGCCGTCCCGCTGACCTTCACCGAGGTCAGCTCCGCGCCGGACATCAACATCGGCTGGCGCCCGGCGGCCGACCCGGACCACAGCATGGTCGGGGGAGTTCTCGCGCACGCCGACTTCCCGCCCGGCTGCAGCGTCGTCACCAACACCCTGCCCAAGCCGGTGCACTTCGACGACTCCGAGCACAGCTGGTCGATCGGCGCCGTCGCGAACCAGTTCGATGTGGAAACCGTCGCCCTGCACGAACTCGGACACATCCTCGGCCTCGCGCACTCCAGCGTCGCCGGCTCGGTGATGTTCCCGTCGGTCAGCTCGAACTTCGTGAAGCGCACCCTCACCGCCGACGACCTCAGCGGCGTCCGCTCGCTGTACCCGGCGCAGGGCGACTGGCGTTGGTGTAACAAGTGCCAGGGCCTGTTCTTCGGCGGCAACGCCGGCCCCGTGTGCCCCGCGGGGGGAGAGCACAGCAAGGTCGGCAGCGGCAACTACCACCTGGCGCACAACCTGAAGGTCATGCCCGGCTGGCAGACCGACTGGCGTTGGTGCAACAAGTGCCAGGGCATGTTCTTCGGCGGCAACCCTGGCTCGGTGTGCCCGAAGGGCGGTGCCCACGACAAGGCGGGAAGCGGCAAGTACAGCCTCCTGCACGACGCCGGCACCGCGGCGGGCCAGCAGTCGAACTGGCGTTGGTGCAACAAATGCCAGGGCCTGTTCTTCGGTGGCAACCCGAACCCGGTGTGCCCGGCCGGCGGAGCGCACGCGAAGGTCGGCAGCGGCAACTACAGCCTGATCCACCGCTGATCCCACGCCGCCGCTATGAACGGCGCGCGGCGTCGGCGTAGCGGCGGGCCAGGACCTCGAAGTGGGCCAATAGTTCCGGAGGACCGTCGGTTTCGAAGTCGGCGCCCATCAGTCCTATGTAGGTGGCCAGCATCTCCGGGTTGTCCGAGCCCACGGCCACCAGGCAGGACTCCTCGCCCGGCTCCAGGATCTCCACGCCGGGCGGGAGCCGGGCGGCCAGGACCGCCGCCGAAGCATGGACCCGCACCTCCGCCCGGTACCGCCACGTCGCCGTGCCCAGCTTGGCGGCCACGTAGGACGCCAGGTCGCCCGTCGGGGGTTCGCGTGGCGCGAAACGTGGGCCCGTCGGGATCTTCGGGGTCAGGCGGTCCACTCGGAACGTTCGCCAGTCGTCCCGGTCGAGGTCGTAGGCCACCAGGTACCACCGACCCCGCGCGTGCGCCAGGCGGTGCGGTTCGACATGTCGGGGGAACTCCGAACCCTCGTAGTCGAACCGCAGGCGTTCGTGGTCCCGGCAGACGGCGGCCAGCGCGGTGAGTACCTCGGCCGCCACTGTCGGGCCTCGACCCGGGACCTCCACGGTCGCCGCGGCCAGGGCCTGCACCCGGCCGCGCAACCGGGATGGCAGGACCTGTTCCAGCTTCGCCAGTGCCCGGACCGACGTTTCCGCTATGCCGGTCAGTGAGCTGGCGGTGCGCAGGCCCACGGCCACGGCCACCGCTTCCTCGTCGTCCAGGAGCAGCGGCGGGAGGGCGGCGCCGGCGCCCAGGCGGTAGCCGCCCGCCACGCCGGAGGTGGCGTCCACCGGGTAACCCAGGTTCCGCAGCCGCTCCACGTCGTTGCGGACCGTTCTCGTGGTCACGCCGAGGCGGGCCGCCAGTGCCGGCCCCGTCCAGTCACTCCGCGCCTGCAGTAGGGACAGCAGGCGGAGCAGCCGTGCCGAGGTTTCCAACATGGAGGCAAGTCTGCCATCGATCGCGGAACGAACCTTTCCGCAATGCCTTCTAGCGTGATGCTATGAACATCAAGAGCTTCCACATCGACATCCCGCAGGCCGACCTCGACGACCTCAACGCCCGGCTCGCGAACACCCGCTGGCCGGCCGAGCTGCCCGGCATCGGCTGGGAGCGCGGGGTGCCGGTCGGCTACCTCCGCGAGCTGGCCGAGTACTGGCGCACCGGCTTCGACTGGCGCGCGCAGGAGGCCAAGCTCAACGAGCTGCCGCAGTTCGTCACGGAGATCGACGGCCAGGACATCCACTTCGTCCACGTCCGCTCGGCCAACCCCGACGCGCTGCCGCTGCTCCTGCTGCACGGCTGGCCGGGCTCGTTCGTCGAGCTGGTCAATCTCATAGAGCTACTGACTGACGAGTTCCACGTGGTCATCCCGTCGCTGCCCGGTTTCGGCTTCTCCACCCCGCTGCGGGAAACCGGCTGGGGGAACCTCTTCCGCGTGGCCGGCGCGTTCGCCGAGCTGATGACCCGCCTCGGCTACGAGCGGTTCGGTGCGCACGGCGGCGACGTCGGCTCGGGTGTCGCCGGGATGCTGGCGATGGTGGCTCCCGGCCGGGTGGTCGCCGTGCACATCAACGGACCGGCCGCGTACCCGTTCGGCCCGCCGATCGACCCGGCCGGACTGTCCGGAGTGGACCTGGAGCGCGCGGACCGGTTCAACCGGATGCGGACCGACGGGCTCGGCTACCTGCACCTCCAGTCCACCCGCCCGCAGACCCTGGCCTACTCGCTCACCGACTCGCCGGTCGGCCAGCTCGCGTGGGTGGTGGAGAAGTTCGCCGAGTGGACCGACCCGGCCGCCAAACTGCCGCAGGACGCGGTCGACCTCGACCAGCTGCTCGCACACGTCAGCGTCTACTGGTTCACCGCGTCGGGCGCGTCGTCGGCGCACTTCACCTACGAGGGCATGCAGGCCTACCGCGCGTTCGTCGAGCAGGCGGGCGACGCGGGCACGATCGCCGCGGGTCCCGCGCCCATGGGGGTCGCGGTGTTCGCCGGCGACCTGACCATCCGCTCGCGGCAGGACCCGACCGGCTCGGTGGCGCACTGGTCGGAGTTCGACCGCGGCGGCCACTTCCCCGGCCTGGAAGTACCGGAGCTGCTGGCCGGCGACCTGCGTACGTTCTTCGCCGGGTACCGCTGACCATGAGGAGCCTGGACCGGCGTGGCCTGAACCGCGCTACCCTCGACCGGCAGCTGCTGCTGCGCCGGTCCGAGCTGTCCACCATGGACGCGATCGAGCGCCTGGTCGGGCTTCAGGCACAGCAGGTGAACGCGCCGTACGTCGGCCTGTGGACCCGGCACCTGGTGCGGGCGGCCGACTATCCGTGGCTGCGCCGGCTGATCGCGCCGGCGTTGGCCAGAGGGCGGCAGGCGGCGTGGGGCCGGGTCACGGCCGGTCTCGACCTAGCCGAGCTGACGAAGCTCGGCCGTGACCTTCTGGCCGAGCGAGAACTCACCAGGCCGCGGTTGCGGGATCTGCTCGTCGCGCGCTGGCCGGAGCACGACGCCGAGGCGCTCGCCTGGTCGGTGCAGGCGCTGGTGCCGGTGCCGGTGCTGCACCCGCCGCCCAACGGAATGTGGCGTCGGGGCGGGCCGACCCCGTTCGTGCTGGCCGAGGACTGGCTCGGCGTGCCGGTCGACGCCGAGCCGGGCCCGGGCGAGCTGGTCCGGCGCTATCTGGCCGGCTACGGCCCGGCGAGTGTGGCGGACGTCCAAGCCTGGTCCGGGGTCACCGGGCTCGCCGACGTGGTCGCCGGTCTGGACCTGGTCGTCCTGTCCGATGAGGACGGTCGCACGCTGTACGACCTGCCCGGCATGGCCTGTCCCGATCCGGGCACGCCCGCGCCGGTACGGCTACTGCCCGAGTTCGACAACCTCATGATCGCCTATACCGACCGCACGAGGGTGATGACCGACGACTACCGCAAGCGGGTCTGCGTCGGCGCCATGGTCGCGGCCACCGTGCTGGTCGACGGAACCGTGCGTGGCACGTGGAAGCTGCGCTGGGACAAAGCCCGCGGCACGGAGACGGCCACCCTGTCGATCGACCTGTTCGAGCGACTGTCCCGTGCCGACCACGATGCCGTGCTGGCCGAGGCGAACCGGCTGCTCGACTTCGCGGCCGCCACCTCGAACAAGCGCACCGTAGTACTACCGAAGTAGTTCGCCTCACGAATTATCGAGCACGTAAATGTTACTCTGACCGAGTGGCAAAGCATGATAATGGCCAGATCGGGGCGGTGGCCGCACTGGTGCGGTCCACGTTCTTGGTGAATGCCGTATACGCCGAGTCGGCCCGGGAGTACGGGCTCACCGCGCAGCAGGGCCAGTTGCTGTGCGTGCTGATGGCACAGCCGTACGGCATGAGCGAGCTGGGCGCGATTCTGGGACTGGCGAAGTCGAGCCTGACCGGCCTGGTCGACCGCAGCGAACGCAACGGCCTGGTCGAGCGCGGGCCGGACCCGCAGGACTCGCGTGCGGTGCGGGTCGCGCTCACCCGGCGGGGCAGCAGCCTCGCGGAGGACTTCTATGCCGAGACCTGCCGGCGCGTCGAGCAGCTGATCACGGGATTCACCGCCACCGAACGCGACACCCTCGCCGGACTCCTTGGCAGGGTCGTGCTGGGCAATAAGGTTCCGGTGGTCTTCCTGGAGCCCGGAGCGGTTTGAAGTTCGTGATACGAACTACTATGGTTCGTGACACGAACTACAACTCTTTGGGGGTTCCTCGAATGAACGCCAGCACGTTGTCCGCACAAGAAGTCGTCTTCGGCTTCGGCGCGCACTCCGGCATCGATGACGTGCCGGGGCTGCTGCGCATGGTTCACCAAGCCGACCGCGACGGGCTGGACATCTTCTCGCTGTCGGACCATCCGTACCTCGGCGAACGCCTGGACGCCTACGCCTCCCTCGGCTTCCTCCTCGGCCGCACGGAGAACATCGCCGGCTTCGCCAACGTCACCAACCTGCCGACCCGGCCCGCTCCCGTGCTGGCTCGGACGGTGACGTCGCTGTCGGCGCTGTCCGGCGGCCGCGTCGTGCTCGGAATGGGCGCGGGCGGGCTGTGGGATCGCATCTCCGACATGGGAGTGCCCCGGCTGTCGCCGGGCGCTGCCGTGGACGCCTTCGAGGAGGCGATCGTCCTGATCAAGATGCTGTCGGGTGGCGGCCCGCCGGTCACCTACCAGGGCCGGCACTACCAGGTGGACCAGATCGAGCCGGCCCCCGTGGCCGCGCCCCCGGTGTGGACGGGATCGGTCGGCCCCAAGTCCCTGGCCGCCACCGGCCGGGTGGCCGACGGCTGGATCCCTGGCCACGCGGCGGATTGGCTCAGTGAGCGGTACCGGACGTCCCGGCCGGTCATCGACGAAGCGGCGGCCGCCGCGGGCCGCGATCCACGCGAGATCCGCACGGTCTTCAACTTCCCCGGACGCATCACCGACCGGCCGCTGCCCGCCACCCGTGACCGCGACGGCCGCTGGATCGGCGGGTCCGTCGGCCAGTGGGTCGAGGAGTTGACCGGAGCTGTGCTGGAGCACGGCGCGTCGGGCTTCACGCTGTTCTCCACCGGCCACGGCACCCCGGAGGTCGCCGTCCTGGCCCGCTGGGCCCAGGAGATCGCCCCGTCCGTACGCGAGGCGCTCGCGAAGGAAACGGCCAAGCCGTAATCGGGTTGCCGCGTTCGGGCGGTCACGCCAGTCTCGTGGCCGTGGGTGACTCACTTCTCGTCAACTTCGTCTACGCACAACAGGTCGGGCACGTGATCGAGGCGCTGCACTACGCGCACGGTTATCATGTGGCCGATCCGAGCAGACGAATCTCCCTGGCGCTCAACGCCAGGACAGCGACCGAACTCGCGGCGCTCGCGCCGTTCGTCGAGCAGACCTACCCGATCGGGGTGGACCTGTTCGACGCCGACGCGAGACCCGACCTCTCCGGCGTTCCGTCCACCTGGGACTGGATCGTCACCGACTCGCGGAGCGTGGATCCCGGCCAGCAGCAACTGTTTCCCGGACTGGCCGCGTACCACGAGGCGGTCGGCACCTTCGAGGTTCGGCAGGGGAGAGGGCTCACCGGATTCAAGCTGCCGCCGAGCTACGCGCCGGGCGAGCACCTGCGACTCAGGCTGCCCGACGACGTCCGGGAGCGGGCGGACAAGCGCTACGACGGTGGAGGCCCGCGGATCGCGATCCTGCCCGGCGGCAGCGCGCCCCGCTCGTTCTACCCGTCGGTCCGGTCGTGGGAGCTGATCATCGCGGCACTGCTGCGCCGGTATCCGGACGCCACGTTCTGCCTGGTCGGCAAGGTGCACGCGGACGAACGCACGAGCACCACCTTCACCCGTGCCGAGCTGGACCAACTGCTGGCGGCCATGCCGAGGTCGGTGGACGTGGTCGACGCGCCGCTGCTCGACCAGGTGGGCGCGGTCAACGCCTGCGACGTGCTCGTCTCGCCGCACTCCGGGTTCAGCATGATCGCGCTCGCGGTCGGCACGCCGTGGCTGACCATCGGCGGCAACCGGTGGTCGGAGTACTTCTTCAACGGCGTCCCGTTCTACACGGTGATCCCCGATCTCGACCGGTTCCCCAGCTACACGCAGATGGCGGAGGACCCGCCGACCGTCGAGGACGACGGCGAGCGGATGCCGTCCATGAGCCGGCCGCGGATCGAGGCCGACCTGGACGAGATCGTGTCGGGTGCGGGACGACTGGTGGAGCGGACCTGGGACTACGAGACCGCGCTGCGCGACCACGCCACCCGCATGCTGTTGTTGGTGCACCACGGCGACCCGCAGCGGCTGTGGTCCCTCGACAACGTGCTGGCCAAGGCCCTCGCTTGACATGCAGCCATCTGGCTGCCTAAGTTAGGCAACCAGATGGCTGCATTAACGATGGGACCGCGATGGACGAGGTGTTCAAGGCACTGGCCGACCCGAGTCGTCGCCGCCTGCTCGACCTGCTCAACGAGCGCAACGGACAGACGCTGCGTGAGCTGTGCGGCGAGCTGGACATGGCGCGGCAGTCGGTCAGCAAGCACCTCGCGCTGCTCGAGTCCGCGAACCTGGTCACCACCGTGTGGCGGGGGCGGGAGAAGCTGCACCACGTCAACGCGGAGCCCATCAACGCCATCGCCGACCGCTGGATCGGGCGGTACGACCGCGGCCGCGTACACGCGCTGGCCGACCTCAAACAGGCGTTGGAGACACCGATGAACAAGCCCGAGTTCGTGTACGTCACCTACATCAACACCACGCCCGACCGGCTCTGGCAGGCGCTCACCGACCCGGCGTTCACCAAGCGGTACTGGGGCGTCACGTTCGACACCGACTGGGCCAAGGGCTCGACCATGACCTGGACCGACCCCGGCGGCCCGATCGCCGACCCGGAGCAGATGGTCCTGGAGTCCGACCCGTACCGCCGGCTCTCCTACAGCTGGCATACGTTCACCCCGGAATGGGCGGCCGGCAACAACATCCCCGAGGAGCAGCGCGCCGCGTTCGCCGCCGAGCCCCGCTCGAAGGTGACCTTCTCGCTCGAACCGTACGGGTCGGCCGTGAAGCTCACGGTCGTCCACGACGACTTCCCCGAGGACAGCGCCGTGCTCGGGGGGATCACCGACGGCTGGCCGTCGATCCTGTCGAGCCTGAAGTCGTTGCTGGAGACCGGCGACGTGCTGCCTACGCCCTGAGCTTGGCGACCGCCTCGATCGTCTGCTCGATCTGGTCGGGCATGGTCACCAGCCCTGGACCGAACCGCAGGTACTGCTGCTCGTAGGGCGTCACGCTCGCCACGATCCGGTGATCCTCGCGCAGCATCCGGGTGGCGGTGAACGCGTCGAGGCCGTCCACCTCGCAGCAGACGATGCCGGCGGACAGTTCGGGATCGTCCGGCGTGATGAGCCGGACGGTGGGGATGCCGGCCAGGCCCTCCTTCAGCCGGGTGGCCTGCTCCCGGATGCGGGCGGCCACGCGGTCGCGGCCGATGTCGCGGTGGAACGCGAACGCCTCGCGCACCGCCCACCGGTGCTCGAACGTGTGGTAGCCGCCGGGGGTGAACTCGGCGCCGGGGTGGACGTCGCCGGAGAACGACGGGATCAGCGGGGCGAGCGCCGCCCACCGGCGACCCCACAGCAGCCCGGTGCCGCGCGGACCGTGCAGCCACTTGTGGGTGCCGGTGGCCAGGAAGTCACAGCCCAGGTCCGCCACCGTCGCGTCGACCGCGCCGAACCCGTGCACCCCGTCCACGCACAGCAGCGCCTGGTCGGCTTCCGCGCGGCCGGCGTTCAGCTCGGTGAGCAGGTCGGCGATCGCGCGGATCGGCAGCCGCACCCCCGTGCTGGAGTGCACCCAGGTGACCGCCACGATCCGGGTCCGGGGGCCGATGGCGCCGCGCAGCCTGGCGACGATCTCGGTGGCGTCGGCCGTGCGCGGGTCGTCGTAGAGCGTGACCTCGCGGACCGGGGCGCCCGTGCGTTCGCCGAGCAGCCGCAGGGCCACGCGGGTGGCGTTGAAGTCGTGGGTGGTGGTGACCACGTCCTGGCCGGGCGACAGCCGCAACCCCGAGTACAGCAGGCCGAGGCCCATGGTGGTGCTGTCGGTGAGCGCGACCTCCGTGACGGGTGCGCCGAGGTAGTCGGCCGCCGCCGCGCGGGCCTCCTCCTCCAGGTGCTCGTTGTCGTGGAGGTAGCCGGCGGTGTCGGTGTCCAGGCCCAGCCGGTGGGTCTCGACGGCCCTGCGCACCGGCTCGGGCTGGCCGGCGAGCACGTACGCGGCGAGGTGGACCAGGCCGGGGTCGAGCGCGAACTGGGCGCGCACGGACGCCCAGTCCTGCGGGTCGAACTCCTCGTTCCGGACGGTGGGGGCGGGTTGCGCGGTGCAGCCGGCGAGTGCCAGCCCTGCGCCCGCGGCGAACAGGCCGCGTCTGGACAGATCCATCGGACAATCCTAGATCCGCTCACGGCGAAACGGGCCACTCCTCGGTCACCGTCCGCTTAGCTTGGGGCGCATGGAGATCGTCGAGTTGGTGCCGCGCCTGCACCTGGTGCGGCTGGAGTTCGGTCAGGTGTACCTGTGGCGGGACGGGGACCAGCTGACCTTGATCGACGCCGGGATCGCCGGGTCGGGTCCGGTGATCGCGGACGCCACCAGGGCGCTCGGGCTCGGGCCGGCGGCCATCCGCCGGATCGTGCTCACCCACGGGCACGAGGACCACGCGGGCGGCGCGGCGGAGGTTCGCGCGTTCGACGGCGCTCCGGTGTACGCGCACCACGCGGACGCGCCGTTCGTGACCGGTGCGGTGCCCGTGCCGCCGCCGGTGCTCACCGACGACGACCGTGACATCTGGGCGCGGGTGTCCGCACTCGGGTTGCCGCCCGCGCCGCCGTCCGCCGTGGACGTCGAACTGTCCGACGATGACGAACTGGACTTCGGCGACGGCGCGGTGGTGGTCGGCGCGGTCGGTCACACGCCCGGCAGCATCGGGGTGTACCTGCCGCGCCACGGGATCCTGTTCACGGGCGACACGGTGGCGGCCGTGCCAGGTGTTCAGGCGATGGTGGGTGTGTTCAACCTCGACCACGAGGCCACTGTGGACTCGATCCGCCGGCTGGCCGACCTCGATCCGGGGGTGGCGTGCTTCGGCCACGGCGACCCGGTCCTCGCGGATGCCGGCAAGGCCATCCGGGCGGTACTGCCGTGAGGTGGCTCTCATTCCCCTTACCTTCACACTGATGTGAATCTTTAGCCTGGCGACATGGCTGGTGTGGTGGTAATCGGGGCGGGGCCGGGGATCGGCCGGTCGGTAGCGGTGCGGTTCGCTCGGGAGGGTCTGCCGGTCGCGCTGCTGGCGCGCACGCGGCGCACCCTGACCGAGGTGGCCGCGGCCGTCGAGCCGTACGGGGTGCCGGTGGTGACGGCGATCGCGGACAGCGCCGACGAGGAGTCGCTGCGCGCCGCGCTCGACTCTGCGGCCGACCGGCTCGGGCCGCCGGACGTGGTGGTGTACAACGCCGCGGTCATCCGGCCGGACGCGCCCGGCGAGCTGTCGACCCGCGAGCACCGCGACACGTGGGCGGTCAACGTGCTCGGCGCGCACACGGCCGCCGCACACGTCCTGCCCGGCATGGCCGGCCGCGGCCGGGGCACGTTCCTCGTCACCGGCGGCATGCCGGAGCCCAAGCCGGAGTACCTGAGTCTCTCGCTCGGCAAGGCGGGCGTCCGCACGTTGGTCGACGCGCTGGATCAGGTGTACCGGGCGGCCGGCGTGCACGTCGCGAGCGTGACCGTGACCGGCGTGGTGGCACCCGGCACGGACTTCGACCCGGACGACATCGCCGAGCGCTACTGGCGGCTGCACGTCGCGCCGCGTGCGGAGTGGGTGACCGAGGTCGTCCACTCGGGACGGATCAGCGCAGCGCCGGCTCCGTAAGCGTGAGGGCACCGAGGTCCGCGTCCAGGCGGGCGTGGACTCCCAGCGGGACGGTCAGCTGCCCGGGAAGGTGACCGAAGCCGAGGTCGGCCACCAGCGGCAGGCCGAGCCCGGCCAGCAGGTCGGTGATCACGTCGGCCACGGGTTCCGGTTCGCCGCAGTCGGTCCACGAACCCAGCGCGATGCCGGCGACCCCGGTGAACCACCCGGCGCGCATCAACTGGGTGAGCATCCGGTCGATCTGGTACGGCTCCTCGTTGACCTCCTCGAGCAGCACGATCGAGGAGTCCGGCGGCACGACCGCGTCCTCGGCGCCCACGCACGCCGTCAACAGGCTGAGGTTGCCGCCCACCACGACTCCCGACGCCACGCCGTCGTTCACCGGGCGGCTGTCCGGGCCGGCGATGCGCTGCACGGTCTCCGGTTCGAACAGCGTCGCCCGCAGGTGCTCGGCGGCCGCGTCGTCGAACCCCATGGTCGCGACCATCGGCGCGAACAGCGTCACCAGGTCGAAGCGCGCGCCGATCGCCTCGTGCAGCGCCGTGATGTCGCTCGACCCGGTGAACACCTTCGGGCCGGCGGCCGCCATGGCGTCCCAGTCGAGCAGGTCGAGCATCCGCATCGTGCCGTAGCCGCCCCGCGCGCACACCACGGCCGCGACGTCCGGATCGCACCACGCGCGCTGCAGGTCGGCCGCGCGGTGCTCGTCCCGGCCGGCCAGGTAGGGCAGCTCGGGATGCCGGTCGAGCACGTGCTCGCCGATCTCGACACGCAGCCCCCACTGCTCCAGCACGGCTACGCCTTTGTCCAACAGGTCCCGAGGAACGGGACCGGCGGGCGCGACGAGCGCGACCCGGTCACCCACCCGCAGACGAGCCGGCCGGGCTCTCATGAACGGAGCTCCAGGGTTGGCACCCCCGGTGGGGTGAAGCCGAACACCTGGCCGTAGAACGACAGTTCCGCCTCGAGGGCCGCCTGGATGGTGGACGCCATGCGGAACCCGTGCTGCTCGCCCGCGAAGGTGAGGTACGCGTGCTGGATGCCGCTGCCGTCGAGGGCGGCCACGAACCGGTTCGCCTGATCCGGCGGGCACACCTCGTCCTCCAGGCCCTGTAACAACAGGACCGGTCCGGCGAGCCGGGCGACCCGATTGATGGGGGAGCGCTCGGTGTAGCGGTCGGCGTGCTCGGGCAGGGTGCCGACCAGCGCGTCGAGGTAGCGGGACTCGAAGTCGTGGGTGTCGTCGACCCAGCCGAGCAGGTCGAGGACCGGGTACATGATCGTGGCGCACCGGTAGGTGTCCACCGAGGTCATCGACGCGGCCGAGGTCCAGCCGCCGGCGCTGCCGCCCCGGATGGCGAGTCGGGTGCGGTCGGCCGTGGCCTCGCCGGCCAGCGCGGCCGCCACGGCCGCGCAGTCGTCGACGTCCACCACGCCCCAGCCGCCGTTGAGCGACTCGCGGAACTCACGGCCGTAGCCGGTGGATCCGCCGTAGTTCACGGCCACCACGCCGATCCCGCGGCTCGTGAAGTACGCGATGTCCAGGTCGCGGACTACCCGGGACTTCTCGGTCGGCCCACCGTGGGCGTGCACCAGGAACGGCGGCGCGACACCGTCCGGACCGGCGAAGTCGGGGTTCCGCGGCGGAAAGACGAGCGCCGGGACACCTCGCCCGTCGGGGCCGGCGAACATTCGCTCGGCCGGCACCGGCAGATAGGCGGGGTCCAGGTCGTCCGGCGGCGCGGACGAGACCCGGGAGGTCGCGCCGGTGGCCGGGTCGAGGGTGACCACCACGAGGTCCTCGGACGGCGACCCGGCCGCGGACACCACCGAGCCGTCACGCACGACCACGTCCGCCCTCCACGTGAGCAGGTCGGTGTCCACATCGGTCACCATGCCCGCGTGTTCGTCGAGTACGGCCAGCCCGCCCGATCGCAGGACGGCGAACCGGCCGGCGCCGAGCTGGGCGAACCAGCGCAGGCCGATCGTCCACATCGGACCGCCCAGCTCATCCGAGCACGGCGCGAGGTTGCGGCTGGACCCGTCGAGCCCGAACCGGAACAGGTTCCACCAGCCGTCCGGGTCGGTCAGGGCCAGCAGCGCGTCGTCGGTCTCCCACTCGACCTGGCACACGCTCTCCCGCGGCCCACCGGCCACCACCTGGTGCGCGGCCGGCTCGGCGAGCGACGCGACGCACAGTTCGGTGCCGTCCCACGGCATCCGCGGGTGCTCCCAGCCGAGCCAGGCGATCTTCGTGCCGTCCGGGCTCAACCGGGGGCCGGTCATGAAGTGGTGGCTCGCCACCAGTGAGCGCGGCCCGCTGCCGTCGACCGGCACGGCCACGAGATCACGGCACAGGTCGGTCGGCCCGTCGCCCGTGATCGTCTCCCGCACGCACAACACGGTCCCGTCCGGACCGGGGGACAGGTCGGCGTAGCGGCGGCCGTGGTGGCGCTCGGGTTCCGGGACGATCGCCCGCGGCTCGCCCGGCGCGGCGAGGTCCAGCGCGTAGAGCCGCTGGTCGGCCCAGTGGGTGAAGACCAGCTGGCCGTCGACCACCGTGTAGGGCCGGCCGCCGTACTCGTGCACCCGGTTGCGGGCGTTCCACGGCGCGGGAAGCACCTCGACCGGCGCACCGTCCGGTCCTTCATGGAGGATCGTGACCCGACCGCCCTCCGCCGACCGGCTCTCGGCCCACCAGACGCGGCCGTCGTGGACGTCCACCCACCGGGGACCACCACCGACGGCCGCCACCAGTTCCGCCGTGACCGGCGACTCCCAGCTACCGAACTGAGCGATTTTCACCACGCGGAGCACCCTAACCGGGCCGTGACCATTCCCATCCCCCGCGGGGTCGCTCCGCTAGGTTTGACGGGGGGCGATACCCGCCTGCTCGAAGTCGATGTTTGCCGTAGGGTCGGAGGTGCCATGGCTCGTGTCATTCATGTCTTCCGCCAACCCGATCGCTTCGTGGCCGGCACGGTCGGTCAACCCGGCGATCGCACGTTCTACCTCCAGGCCTCCGAGAGCGTCCGGACCATCAGCGTCACGCTGGAGAAGCAGCAGATGGCCGTGCTCGCCGAGCGCATCGGCTCGCTGCTCGAGGAGGTCCACCGCCGCTTCGGCGCCGACCTGCCCGACGAGACGCCGGAGAACCTGGTGGACGCCGACCCCCTGCAGGTCCCGGTGGAGGAGGAGTTCCGCGTCGGCACCATGGGGCTCGGCTGGGACTCCGAGACGCGGGCGGTCGTGATCGAACTGCTGGCGATCACCGAGGGCGAGGTCGACGAGTCGGTGGTACTCGATGACACGGAGGAGGGCCCCGACGCCGTGCGGGTGTTTCTCACCCCGGCCGAGGCGCGGGCGTTCGCCGAGCGCGCCGACCGGGTGATCAACGCCGGCCGCAAGCCGTGCCCGCTGTGCGGCGAGCCGCTCGATCCCGCCGGGCACGTGTGCCCCCGGCAGAACGGCTACCGGCGCACCGAGGACGAGACTGAGTAACTTGCTGCCGTCCGATCCGGCCGTGGCCGAGCTGCTCACCCGAGGGCGTATCGAGATCGAGGGGCGTCTGGTCGACGCCTCCAACGCCACCCTGTTCTGCGAGATCAGCGGCGCGGGCGAGAGCGCCCACTGCGTCTACAAGCCGGTGAGCGGTGAGCGGGCGCTGTGGGACTTCCCGGACGGCACGCTCGCCGGCCGCGAGGTCGGCGCGTACCTGGTGTCCGAGGCCGCCGGTGTGCACGTGATCCCGCCGACCGTGCTGCGGTCCGGGCCGTTCGGCGACGGCATGGTGCAGCTGTGGATCGACACCAAGGAGGGTGACGATCTGGTCGACGTGATCGCCCCGGACGACGTGCCCACCGGGTGGCGCCGGGTGCTGCGCGCACACGACCGGTTCGGTGAGCCGGCCATCCTGGCCCACGCCGACCACCCGAGCGTCCGGATGATGTCCGCACTCGACGTGGTGATCAACAACGCGGACCGCAAGGGCGGCCACGTACTGCACGGCACGGACGGCGAGGTGTACGGCGTCGACCACGGCATCTGCCTGCACACCGAGCACAAGCTGCGCACAGTTCTGTGGGGCTGGGTGGGCGAACCGCTGCCGGAGGACGTGGTGGAGATGCTCGAACGGCTGCGCCTGGCCATGGAGGGTGACCTGCCGGTCGCGCTGGCCGAACACCTGACCCGCACGGAGATCCGAGCCCTGCGACGCCGCATCGAGCACCTGACCCAGACCGGCGAGTTCCCCTCACCGGGCACGGACTACCGAGCCATCCCCTGGCCAGCCTTCTAACCGCGCATGATGACCACTCCGGTCGCGCATGATGACCACTCCGGTCGGCCATGATGACCACCCGCGTCGCCCAAGGCGGAACTGCGCGCCCCAGCCGAGGCCGGGAATGGTCATCATGGGCGGCGGCAACGGTCATCATGCGCGACCGGAGTGGTCATTGTGTGTGGTGGATTTCGTGGCTTTCGGCGGTGGGGTGGGTCCACTCCAGGAGGCGGGTGCCCTCCTTTTCCAGTGCCGCCTTGTCCCGCTTCGTCAGGCGGTCGTAGAGGAACAGGGTGAGAGCGACCGTCTTGCGCTCCTTGGTGATCGTCCACTCGCCGCGCAGGAAGCCGTCGACCAGCACCGTGCCCGGGAAGACGCCGTTCTTGCGGCCGAACAGCAGCTTGCGGTTCTCCTCGGTCATCATCCGGGTGCGGTCGGCATAGCCGAGCAGCACGTTGTCGAACTCCGCCAGGAACCGCACGGGCACCGGGAGGTCCGGGTCGGGACGCGGCGCGTCGGGCAGGTCGAACAGCTCGCGGCCCTGCGGGTCGGTGAAGGTCCGCAGCGCGGGGCGCAGCGGGTCGACGACCTCGCGTAATCGGGTGAGCCCCGACCAGGCCTGGAGGTCGGCCACGCTGGCCGGGCCGAACGCGGCCAGGTACCGCTCGACCAGCCGGGCGGGGTCGGGTGCCGAGTCCAGTTCACGGCCGAGCCAGTGCTCCGCCGTGCGGTACCGGGTCAATCCGGACCGACCCCACACCGCCCGCGGCGGGATCTGCACGAGCGGCAGCAGTCCGCGGGCCGCGTGGGTGAGCGAGCCCGGCGGATGGTCCGGGAGGTGTTCGGCCAGCGCGGCGCCCAGCTCGCGGCCGGTGAGCGCGTTCTCGTCCAGGATCGACCTGGCGAGGTCGGCGACCTTCGCCAGGTCCACGTCCGCGAGAGCGGCCCGGTGGGCGGCATTGGTGCGCAGGTCCCGGTCCATGATGATCTGGGTGAGTGGGCGCAGGAACGCCGCGTCTTCCGCCGTGACCAGGTGAACCGTGCCCCGCATGAGCACGATCCGCACCACTCGCCGGTCGACCAGCGCGTCGGCCAGGTGCTCCGGCCGGAACCCCACCAGCCGCGTCCATAACCCGGTGTAGGGCGGGAACGGGGCCTGCGCCTGGAGGCCGAGCAGGTGCGTGATCATGTCCTCGGCCGACCAGTCGACGCGCTCGATGAGATGTTGGCGCGCGAGGGTCGCCCGGTTGACGGCCCGCAGGCTGAGCGTGGTCATGGCTGGCATTATGGTCGGAGGCACCGACAAAAAGGGTCAGCCGCCGAACAGCTCGTCCAGGTGGGTGTCGAACGCCAGCTCGGCCTCGGCGGGTGGGTAGTCGCCGATCAGCACGTGTGCCGTGAGTCCCTCGATCATGGCGAGCAGCGTGCGGGCCTCGCGTTCGGGTCGCACGTCGAGCGGGACCATGCCGTAGCGCTGGCCCAGGCGGACCTGGTCGGCCACGAATCCTTCCAGCTGGCCGTAGGATCCCCGCAGCCGTTCGGCCAGCTTCGGCTCCACCGCCGCCCTGGCGAGGAACGCGAATCCCACGTGGGCCTCGAGGTGGCGCTGCTCGTCCAGCGGCAGCATCTCGATGAGCAGCGCGTGCACCCGCGCGCGGGGCTCCGGTTCCTCGTCATGCTCGGCCAGTGCGGCCACCCGGGCGCCGATGCGGGCCTCGACCCGCTCGCTGACCAGGTCCAACGCGAACGCCAGCAGATCGTCCTTGTTGGCGAAGTAGTGCTGCACCTGGCCGAGTGAGATGCCCGCGTCGGCCGCCACCTGCCGCATGGACACGGAGTCCAGACCGTGTGCGGCGGTCAGCCGCCACGCCGACGCGGCGATGACCTTGCGGCGTTCCTGATGATCAACCTGCTTGGGCATTTTACAATACACCTGTATGGTCTCAGTATTAAGTCATACGAGTGTATTGGATAGTGTGTCGATGGGCACGAGAGACACGCGGGGCGTTCGGTACTGGAACCGGGTCAGCGGCACGACGCAGCTGGTCGAGCGGATTCCGACGTTCAATCATTGGCCCGCCATCATGCGCAACGCCACCGGACTCACCGAGGGGGAGACGGTGCTCGACCTGGGCTGCGGCGCGGGCAGCTTCTTCCGTCAACTGCGGGGGATGATCGGCGCCGACGGCCACCTGGTGGGCATCGACGTCGCACCGGCGATGATCACGCGGGGCGCGGATCGAGCGCGAGGGGTGGACGAACGTGGAGGCGCGGGTCGCCGACGCCACCGACCCGAGCCTGCCGGCAGACCTCGGTCCCAGCCGGTTCGACGCCGCCTTCGCCATGTACTCGATCAGCGCGATGCCCGACATCGCGGCCGCCGTGGCGCTGGCCTACGAGGCGCTGCGGCCGGGTGGCCGGCTGTTCGTGGCGGACGTGCGGCTCGTTCCAGGGGGTAGGGCGGCGGGCTGATCCGGTTGCTGCGCGGCGCCTACCGCCGGCTCGCGGGGGCCACGGGCGACGACATCGTGCCCTATCTGCGGGACCGGTTCGACACGGTCACCATGATCGACAAGCACGGCGCGCCCACCGAGCGGCAGCCGACGCACTGGCCGCCGATGGTGCTGCTGGTGGCCACGAAGGCGTGAACGGTGTCATGCGATGTATTCACGCAGGTGCCGCCCGGTTGGCGTGTCTGCGGTGGTGAGTTCGGCCGGCGGGCCGGCGAACAGCACCCGCCCGCCGTGGCGGCCGGCGCCAGGGCCCAGGTCGATCACGTGGTCGGCGCGGCGGATCACGTCGAGGTCGTGCTCGATCACGATGACCGTGCTGCCGGCATCCACCAGCCGGTCGAACAGCGTGACCAGGTCGTCGACGTCCGCCGGGTGCAGTCCGGTGGTCGGCTCGTCGAAGACATACACCTGACTTGGCTTACGCAGTTCCGACGCGAGCTTCAGCCGCTGCCGCTCTCCTCCCGACAGCGTGCTCAGCGGCTGCCCCAGCGGTAGGTACCCGAGTCCCACCTCGACCAGCCGCGCCAGCCGGCCGTCCCGGTCGTCGTCCCCGAACACGTCCAGTGCGTCACCGGCCGCGAGGTCGAACACCTGGCCGATGTCGAGGCCGCGGTAGGTGTGGCGCAGCGCCTCGTCGGTGAACCGGCGGCCCCGGCAGCGCTCGCAGGTGGTGACCATCGGGTCGAGAAACGCCAGGTCGGTGTAGATGACGCCGAGGCCGTGGCACTCCGGGCAGCCGCCGTCGCCGTTCGGGGTGAACAGCGACGGGTTGGCGTCGTTGGCGCCGGCGAACCAGGTGCGCAGCGCGTCGAGCAGCCCGGTGTAGGTGGCGGGGGTGGACCGGCGCGAGTTGCGCACCGCCCGCTGGTCGACCCGCACGGCGTCCGGCACGTACCCGTGCACGAGGGTGCTCTTGCCCGAGCCGGCGACCCCGGTGACGACGGTCAGCACGCCGGTCGGGACGTCCACGTCCACGCCGTGCAGGTTGTGCCGGTCGGCGCCGCGGATCTCGATGGCGCCGGTCGGCGTGCGCGGCCTGGCGTTGACCGGCCGGGGCCGGGCGAGGAGGTCCCCCGTGGGGGTGCCCGCGCGAGCCAGCCCGGCGACGTCGCCCTCGTAGGTGACCTGCCCGCCGGCCGAACCCGCGCCGGGGCCCAGGTCGAGCACGTGGTCGGCCATGGCGATGACGTCCTGGTCGTGCTCGACCACCAGCACCGTGTTGCCCTTGTCCCGCAGTGTGCGCAGCAGCCCGGTGAGCTGGGTGACGTCCTGCGGGTGCAGCCCGACGCTCGGTTCGTCGAAGATGTAGATCAGCTCGGTGAGGCTGCTGCCGAGGTGGCGCACCATCTTCACCCGCTGCGACTCGCCGCCGGACAGCGTGGCGGTGGCGCGGTCCATGGCCAGGTAGCCGAGCCCGATGGACACCAGTCGGCCGAGTTGCGCGGTGAGTGCCGCGACCACGGGCTCGGCGCCCGGCGCGTCGAGGTCCCGCACGAAGTCATACAGCTGACCGCCTTCCAGTGCGCTGCACTCGGTGATCGTGCGGCCGCCGACCAGCACGGACCGGGCGGCCTCGCTCAGCCGGGTGCCACCGCACTCGGGGCAGGCGCCGTGGGTGACCACCCGCTCGTAGGCATCCCGGGTGGGTCCGCGCAGCGTCTCGACGTCCTTCGGCAGCCAGATCCGCTCGAACCGGGGGAGCAGGCCCTCGTAGTTCTTCGGCGTGGCGACCGGGGAGTCCGGGGAGTCCGGGGAGTCCGGGGAGTCACTGCGCGCCAGCAGCGCCTCGGTGCCGTGCAGCAGCGTGTCCCACTCGTGGTCGGTGAACTCGGCGAGCGGCGTGTCGTTGTCGAACAGCGCGTGCCCGGCGAGCGAGCGCCAGGTCCAGCCGCCCACGTGGAAGGTGGGGAAGCGGATGGCGCCCTCGTTCAGCGACTTCGTGCGGTCCACCAGTTCGTCGAGGTCGATCGTCTTCACGGTGCCCAGGCCCTGGCATCGCGGGCACATGCCGGCCGGGTCGTTGAACGAGAACGCGTTCGAGTAGCCGACGAACGGGCTACCGGCGCGGGACCACAGCAGGCGCAGCAGCGAGTGGATGTCGGTGATCGTGCCGACCGTCGAGCGGCTGTTGCCGCCGAGCCGCTTCTGGTCGACCACGATGGCGGCCGGCAGGTTGTCGATGGCGTCGACGTCGGGTTGGCCGTAGCGCGGCAGCCGGTTGCGGGCGAACGTCGTGAACGTCTCGTTCAACTGGCGTTGGGACTCGGCGGCGATCGTGTCGAACACGAGCGACGACTTGCCCGAGCCCGACAGGCCGGTGACGACGGTGAGGCGTCCCTTCGGAATGGTCACGGTGACGTCCTTGAGGTTGTGCTCGCGGGCGCCGGTCACGGTGATGTCCATGCGACCAGGCTAAGTGCGGTTGTGGACACATAATGACCACTACTCGTGGCATGCTCGATCGCATGAACGGACCGAGCGTGCGGATGCTGGAGCTGCTGTCGCTCCTGCAGGGCGGTCGCACGTGGCCGGCGGCCGAGCTGGCCGCGAAGGTCGACACCACGCCCCGGACGCTGCGCCGAGACCTGGACCGGCTGCGCGAGCTGGGCTATCCGGTGGTGTCGACGCGTGGGCCCGGCGGCAGCTACAGGCTGGTGGCGGGTCGTGCGATGCCGCCGCTGACGTTCACCGACGACGAGGCGGTCGCCGCGGTGGTCGGGCTGCGGTACGCGGCGCAGGTGCTGTCCGACGATGCCGCTTCGGGAGCGCTGCTCAAGGTCGAACAGGCGCTGCCGCCCCGGCTGCGCGACCGGATGGCGGCGGTGTCGGCCTCGACCACGGCCGTGTCGCGGGCGACGCTCGACGTGCGGGTGGTGGAGGCCCTCGCACGCGCGGCGACCGCCACCCAGGACGTGCGGTTTTCTTATGTCGACCGGTCTCGGGTGACGACCGAGCGGCACGTCGAGCCGTACCGGCAGGTGCTGCTCGGCCGCCGCTGGTACCTGCTGGGTTGGGACTTGGACCGGGCCGGCTGGCGCACGTTCCGGGTCGACCGTATTGAATCCGTGGAGGTGCCGGGCAGCACGTTCGCGCCGCGCGGCCCGCTGCCGGACACGATGGTGTCCACCGCTCCGGCGGGCGTGGGGCGGGCGGCCGTGCGGTTCGCGGCGCCGGTGTCGGTGGTGGCGTCGCGGCTGACGGCCGAGGCGGGCACGCTCGAACCGATCGATGATGAGTCGTGCCGGTTCACCACCGCTCCGGACGAGTGGTCCTGGCTGGCGGGCGCCGTCGCCGCGGTGGGTGTGCCGTACACGGTGGAAGGACCGGCGGAACTGGTGGCACAGACCCGCGCACTCGCGGCTCGAGCGGCCGCGGCGACCGGGCCCGCGCCGACCGAAAATGTCGGTGCTCACCGCTAGGATTGATACCAGGGGTCCCCGGACCGGAATTGTCGGTGTGAGCAGATAGCCTCGAACCGGAGCCCTGTCCGCGCGACGTCCGACAGTCCAGCCAGTCGGGGCACCTACGCGTTGGCCGCCTCGATATCCGCCGCGGTTCGCCGCCGGGTTCGGTTAGCTGGGCGCCATGGCCGATCCCACCGTGCTGCACCCGATCCCCGGCCAAACGCGGGTCGTGCTGCTCAAACCGCTCGTCACCTCGCCCCTCATCGACGTCGGCGAGTTCACCTACTACGACGACCCGGAGCACCCGGCGGCGTTCGAGACCCGCAACGTGCTCTACCACTACGGCCCCGAACGACTGGTGATCGGCAGGTTCTGCGCCATCGGCACCGACGTCCGGTTCATCATGAACGGCGCGAACCACCGCATGGACGGCCCGTCGACGTTCCCGTTCCCCATCATGGGCGGCGCGTGGGCCGAGCACGTCGACCTGATCCAGGGGCTGCCCGGCCGCGGCGACACGGTGGTGGGCAACGACGTGTGGTTCGGCTACCGCACCACCGTCATGCCCGGCGTGCGGATCGGGCACGGCGCGATCGTCGCGTCCGGGTCGGTGGTGGTCGACGACGTGCCCGACTACGGCATCGTCGGCGGCAACCCCGCCCGGCTGATCCGCACCCGCTACTCCACGGTGGACGTCGCCCGGCTGCTGGACCTCGCGTGGTGGGACTGGCCGACCGAGCACCTCACGGCGCACCTGCGCACGGTCATGTCGGGCTCGGTCGACCAACTGGCCGCGGTCGCCCCTCGTTAGGCCGGCGGCTGCCAGAGCTGGAAGTGCGTGCCCTGGTCGTCGTCGCACTCGACCAGCAGACCGTAGGGTTTGCGCTCGATCTCGGCCGCCTGCCCGCCGGCCGCCCGGACCCGCGCCACGGCCGCCTCGACGTCGTCGACCCGGAAGCACAGCTGCACCTGCGGGTCCTGGCCGGGCGGGGACCACATGCCGAACTGCGGGTTGGTCTCCTCGGCGCCCCACGCCCCCGGCGAGCTGCCCGGACCGAACGGCACCTCCAGCACGGCCTCGTAGAAGTCGCGGGCCCGTTCGGCATCGGCCGTCACCATGGTCACGTGCACGATGTCGCCCTGGCGCAGCCGCGTGGCACTGGCCGGCGGCTTGTTCACCATCCACCGGTGACCGAACGGGTCGACGATCACCGCGTTCCGGCCGTACGGCTGGTCGGCCGGCTCCCGCTCGACGGAAGCACCGCGGCGCCGGGCCGTGGCGACCGTGCCGTCCACGTCGTCGACCTGGACATGCAGCGTGTGGCTGTACGACGTCGGCGCGTCGGGCGCGGCGACCGGCACATCGGGCCACAGGTCGGAGGCCTCGGCGAACATGAGGACCGCGTCGCCGATGGCGACCTCGGCGTGGCCGATGGTGCCGTCGTCGTTCACGTACAGCTCACCGCGCCGGCGGGCGCCGAACACCTCGACGTACCAGTCGAGCGCGAGCCGCGCGTCGGACACGACGATGTAGGGGCTGAGCGTCGGCGGCCAGGCCGGCTCCCGCTCGGTGGTCTCCTGGGTGGTCATGGTCTCTCCTTGATCGAGCACGGCACGGGTCAGGCGTTCCCGCAGCCGCGCGGCGAAGTCGGGATCCGGGTCGACCGGGAGGGCGGGCTCACGCAGCGCCTCGAACGGGTCGATCATGAGCCCTCCTCTCCCTGGTAGATCCGGCGGAACGCGGTACGGGCCCGCACCAGCAGCGCCTCGGTGGCGTGCACGGTGCGATCAAGGCAGGCGGCCACGTCGTTGACCGGCAGCCCGTCGAGGTATCGCAGGGTGAGCGCGGCCCGGTGGTGCGGCCCGAGCCGGCCGAGCACGTCCCGCGCGCGGATCGCGTCGATCGCGCAGTCCCACGGGTCGTCCACCTCCTCGGTGTCGACCAGGCGCAGCCCGCGCTCCTCGCGGGCCAGCCGCCGCCAGTGGTCGGCCAGCTTGTGCCGGGCGACGCCGATGAGCCAGGGGGTGGACGGCTCGGCCGCGCCGGGCTTGCGGACCGCGGCGACCGCGGCGAGGAACGCCTCGGCCGTCAGGTCCTCGGCCAGCGTGGCGTCCCGGCAGCGGGCCAGCAGGTAGCCGTAGACGTGCGGCAGCGCCTCGTCGTACAGCTCCAGCAGCCCGAACGCCGGATCGGGCCGCACGCCTGGTTGCGTGCTCACATCCTCATCGTCGTCCGACACACGACTTCTCCGACGGGTCAATACCCAAGTTTTTCGGCCGACCCTCGATAGGGTGATCTGCCGTGCGAGCAGAGAGTTACGGCGACGACATCCTGGCCCGCGGCAAGCGTCGTAAAACCATCCCCGAGGCGGTCGCGGAACCGGGGCTGGTGGTGGAGGACCCGGCGAGCGGCTTCTGCGGCGCGGTGGTCCGGTTCGAGCAGGGGAACGTGGTGCTGGAGGACCGGCACGGCAAGCACCGGCTGTTCCCGTTGACCCGTGCCGGGTTCCTGATCGACGGCAAGCCCGTGACGCTCGTCCGGCCCGCGCCGAAAGCCGCGCCGAAGAGCACGGTGTCCGCGTCCGGGTCGGTCCGCGTGCAGGGCCACACGGCGCGCACCGCGCGGGACAGCCGGCTGTGGGTGGAGGGCATTCACGACGCCGAGCTGGTGGAGCGGGTGTGGGGCCACGACCTGCGCGTCGAGGGCGTGGTGGTCGAGCCGCTGCACGGCATCGACGACCTGGCCGGCCGCGTGGCCGAGTTCGGCACGGCGCCGCACCGGCGGCTCGGCGTCCTGGTCGACCACCTGGTGGCCGGCAGCAAGGAGTCCCGCATCGTCGACGCGCTCAACGACGATGACGTGCTGGTCACCGGCCATCCGTACGTGGACATCTGGCAGGCGGTGAAGCCGGCGGCCGTCGGCATCCGGGAGTGGCCGACCGTGCCGCGCGGCACCGACTGGAAGACCGGGATCTGCGCGGCGTTGCGCTGGGGCGAGCCGGCCGACGGGTGGCGGCGCGTGTTGTCCGGCGTACGCAGCTACCGCGATCTCGAGACGCCGTTGATCGGCGCGGTGGAAAGGTTGATCGATTTCGTTACTATCGGTGAAGAGTAGTGACCGAGCTGCCCGAGGTCTGAGATCATTGGGGTATGGCCGCAGTGTTTTGGCTGATCGGCGGAATCGCGCTGATCGCCGCCGAGATGTTGTCCGGGGATTTTTTCCTACTGATGGTCGGCGTTGGAGCGCTTGCCGGTGCGGGGACCGAGTGGGTGTTCGGCAACACGCTGCTCAGCTCCGCGGTGTTCGCACTCGTGTCGATCGGCCTGGTGACGTTCGCCAGACCGTGGCTCAAACGGCGGATGCACGGCGAGCTGGTGCACACGAATGCCGAGGCGCTCATCGGCCGCAAGGCGGTGGCCGTGTCCGCCGTGAGTTCCGACGGCGGCCAGGTACGGCTCGACGGCGAGGTGTGGTCGGCTCGCGCGTTCGACGACAAGCAGACCATCTCGGCGGGCGACGAGGTCACGGTCGTGGAGATCTCCGGCGCGACCGCGGTAGTGCTGGCGGATGTCGACTACCTGGCGTCAGAGTGAAAGCCGTCCACCTTCCGGTGGGACGCGCTGCGGGGGTCACCACCTTCGGGTGGCAGTTGTGATCTACTTCCCGCCAACCCGATCCGGAGTGGAGGCACGTTGACCGTCGTCATCATCGTCATCGTGGTCGTCTTGTTCGTACTCACCGTCGTGGTGAAGTCGATCCTGGTGATCCCGCAGGCGGAATCGGCCGTGATCGAGCGTCTCGGTCGGTTCCGGTCGGTGGGGGAGCCGGGGCTGAACTTCCTGGTGCCGTTCCTGGACCGGGTGCGCGCCAAGGTCGACCGTCGCGAGCAGGTCGTCTCGTTCCCGCCCCAGCCGGTGATCACCCAGGACAACCTGACCGTGTCCATCGACACGGTCGTGTACTTCCAGGTGACCAATCCGCGCGACGCGGTGTACGAGATCTCCGACTACATCATCGGTGTGGAGCAGCTGACCACCACCACGCTGCGAAACGTGGTCGGTGGCATGAGCCTCGAAGGGACGCTGACCTCCCGTGACTCGATCAACGGGCAGCTGCGCGGCGTGCTGGACGAGGCGACCGGCCGGTGGGGCATCCGCGTCGCGCGGGTCGAGCTGAAGGCGATCGACCCGCCTCCGTCCATTCAGGACTCGATGGAGAAGCAGATGCGCGCGGACCGCGAGAAGCGCGCCATGATCCTGACGGCCGAAGGTACGCGGGAAGCGGCCATCAAGACCGCCGAAGGTCAGAAGCAGAGCCAGATCCTGTCGGCCGAGGGTGCCAAGCAGGCGGCGATCCTGGCGTCGGAGGGTGAACGGCAGTCGCGCATCCTGCGTGCGCAGGGTGAACGCGCGGCCCGGTATCTGCAGGCGCAGGGCCAGGCCAAGGCCATCGAGAAGGTGTTCGACGCGATCAAGGCCGGTAAGCCGACGCCGGAAGTCCTTGCCTACCAGTACTTGCAGACGTTGCCGCAGATGGCGCAGGGCGACTCGAACAAGGTGTGGATGCTGCCGAACGACTTCGGCAAGGCCCTCGAGGGCTTCGCGAAGGCGCTGGGCGCACCCGGTGATGACGGCGTGTTCCGCTACGAGCCGCCGGCCTACGAGCCGCCGACCCACCGCGACGACGACGAGGACGAGATCGCGAAGTGGTTCGACACGTCGACCGACCCGAAGGTCGCGGAGGCCGTGCGGGCGGCGGAGGCGGTGGCCCGGCAACAGGTCCCCAGCCCGATGCAGAGCAGCCGGCAGGCTGCTGCCCCGTACAACATGGGCGACGACGACCGCGCGGCCGCGGCCGCCCCGCCTCCCGCGCCGCCGCAACCTTCGATCCAGGCACCGCCGCCCATGCCGGAGGTGGACTACTCGCCACCGGCACCGGATGTCGACTACTCGCCGCCGGACGCGCCCCCGGCGCCTGGTGGCCCGTTCCCGGCCCGCCCGTCGGAGTCGACGGAACTGTCGGATGATCCGCCGCGGTACTGAGCGTTCTTGACGGTGGGAGGGTGGTTCGCCGCCCTCCCACCGTTTGTGTCCGGTCAAAATTGTCGGTGGTCGCTGGTAGCGTTGAAATCAGGGGGCCCCTGGCCGATTGAATGGTCCATTCAATCGGTGTCCAACCCATCGGGTGAATGCGGCGGGGGGAGCGGACCCAGGGGAACGTCAAAGTCGTTTCTGCAGGTCAGGGCGTGGGCTTGGGCTCTGAAAGGCGCGTTCGGGACGGTGGCCATGTCCTGAATGGGCCGTTCGGGACGCTCAACGTCCTTAATGGCCCATTCGCGGCATCAACGATGTCCCGAACGCGCCTTTCGTGACAGTTCTGACCAGGGCATATCTGACTTTGACGTTCCCCTGGGAGCGGACCTGGTAATGCCCTGGGTTGTCGACGAGTCCACGTAACTAGTATTAAGGGTTACATGGCACTGAACTGGAAGTTGATCATCGACACCAAGGACGCGCCCTCGCTCGCGGACTTCTGGGCTGCCGCGCTGGAGTACGAGGTGGAGGACCCCGGCGCGCTCATCGATCAGCTGCTGGCCGCCGGGCAGGTCGGCGAGGACGCGGTCACCGAACACGGTGGCCACCGGATCTTCCGTGGCTACGCGGGGATCCGGCACCCAGAGGATCCGTTCGACGAGATCAGCGGCATTGGCCGTGGCCGCCGGCTGCTCTTC
Source organism: uncultured Actinomycetota bacterium (assembly GCA_963826035.1). GTDB lineage: Bacteria > Actinomycetota > Actinomycetes > Mycobacteriales > Pseudonocardiaceae > Actinophytocola. The sequence continues at coordinate 62,858 of CAWGVZ010000020.1, forward strand.
CAGGACGTTCCGGAAGACAAGACTGTCAAGAATCGCCTGCACATCGATATCCACAGCGAGCCCGGCGGGCTCGACGACCTGGTGGCCCGGCTGGAAACCCTGGGCGCCACCCGGGTCCGCGAGGTGGACCAGGGGCCGGCCGGACACTGGTGGCTCATGCGAGACCCGGAAGGCAACGAATTCTGCGCCACGTAGGCCCGGCCGAGTTTGCCGGCCAAGCCCTGTGGAAGGTGACCGGCGGACGCTGCGCGATACCGCGTCTGTGATGACAGATGTCCCGCCGGCGCATGCTGCCGTCGCTCCAGGCTTGGCGACGCGCGGGCCGCGGCGGCCCACGAATTAGGTCGCATCGGGGTTCTCCGGTACCGGCGGCATGCGATCTGGATGCGGCGGGCGTGCGATACCGAACGGGGACATGTGTGCGGGAAGTGGGGACATGCCTGCGGGAACCGCGATCTCGTGTGCGGGAACCGGGATCTCGTGTGCGGGACGTGGGATCTCGTGGTCGGGAAGCGCGATCCCGTGTGCGGGGGTGGATCTCGCGGAGTGGGGGAGTGCGGTCCTCGGGTCGGCGGGTATGGGGTGTGACCTGCTACATCCGGGTTCGGAGTTTGGGTGCCCAGGGGACGTGTCAGCGCATGGTGATCCTCTCGTCGAGGCGTCCGACTGACGCCCTCACCCTCACGGCGCACGAGCGAGACGGGAATCGACAACTCAGCCTGAGAAGGTCACCTCGGCGGCCACCGAACCACGCAGCCCGGCCACCACGGCCGCCTCCGCCTCGATCCCGCGACGGGCGGCAGCCGGCAGCGGCTCGAACGCCGTGACCACCAGCTCCAGACGCTTCTTGCTGGCCTTGCCCGGTCGCCAGGTGCCGACGATCTCGCCACCCGCCAGCACCGCGCCCGGGTTGCCGAGGATCTTCCACACGGCCTTGCGCCGCGCCTCGTCCGGGACCAGCAGCTCGCGGTCCCGCAGCTGAAGGAACGGGTCGAGCGGCGGCAGCAGCCGCACCACGTCCGGTGCGGGCGGCCGGCGCAGCGCCGTCACCTGGTCGGCCGGGACGTAGGCCGTCCGGCCGTCCAGGTCGACCTCGGCCACGTCCGCCGGCCACATCTCGCGGGCCTGCGCCTGGGTGGTGCCGAGGTAGCCGGCGGCCTGGGCCACCGTGGCCGGGCCGTACAACCGCAGGTAGGCGAGGATCACCCGCTGCGCACCGGCCGACTCGGTGGGCAGCGGCGCCCGGTCGGGTATCGGCGCGAGCAGCGTCGGCCGGCTGCCCGCCACCACCTGCACGCCGGCGGCCAGCCCCATCGACTGGAACAGCGTGTTGTAGACGTGGGTGGTTCCGCAGCCGCGGCAGTCGTAGTTGTACGGGGCCGGCAGCCGGGTGGTGAGCTCGGCGCTCACCTCGCCCTTCGTGCGCTCCTCGGTGACGATGTCGCGCAGCTCGCGGGCCGTGGTGTGGAACGCGTCGAGACCCGCCACCCCGGCCCGACGCAGCACGGCCGCCTCACCACCGAGCCGGGCCAGTGCGTCGACGTCGCTGCGGGGCCACAGCTCACGGGCCAGTGAGTCCACATCGGACCGGCGCAGGAGGTGGGGCGCGCCGCGGAAGGACCACGCGGTCACCAGGTCGGCCGGCTCGCCGGCGCCGGCCGGGAGCCGCGCGGCCAGCGACTGCGCGGTCGCCGGCACTGACACGTACTGCACGCCCAGGTCAAGTACGCCGAGGTCGGTCGAGTCGCGGTGCAGCCCGTGCGCGGCGATCCGGTACGCCAGCGCCTGCCGGCGGTCGACCTTGGTCATCGCGCCCTCATTTCTCGACCACAGCGGTGTAGGTGCTCGAGGCTAGCCGCGGACATCGACAAGAAATTGAACCCGGGTAGGGACTCGCGGAGCTCGAACGTGGGACTCGCGTGTTCTCAACGTGGGACTCGCCGGGGTTGCGTCGAGTTCTTGGTCCGGGATCAGCGCACCGCTACGTCCAGGACCTCCAGCGCGACCGCCGGAGTCAACGCCGCCGTGCAGCTCGCGATCCGCCCGGGGGAGATCTCCCGCTCGCCCATCGCCACCCGCCATCGTCGACCGTCCACATGCGTCACCTCGGCAAGCCAGCCGCCGCCGAGAGGCTCGCTGACCGCGCCGACCGACAACGTGTCCGGGTCCCGCTCGCCGGTCAACTCCCGCACGGCCAGCTCGGCCACCTGTCCGGCCGACGACCACGTGGACCGGCCCCGGCAACCGTCGGCCACCACGCCGGGCCCGCCGGTGAGCAGCCGACCCGCGGCAGCCTCGTCCAGATGCCCGTAGGAGTAGCCGGTCGGCAGCAGCAGGGCGGTCGGCGCGAACCGGTGCCCGCCGATGTGTGTGCACTCCCACACGGCCTTGCCGTGCTCACCGGCCAGCGCCGCGGCGATCGGCCGGCCGAGCAGCGCACAGCACACGTCACGCCGGCCGTTCGTGCACACCAGCAGCAGGGGAGCGGTGACGGGAGTGCCGAGCAGCCCGGCCTCACCGGCGCCGACACGCGCCAGGTCCAGGTCGAGCAGCTCCTTGGGGTCGGTCACCGACGCGCGCTCCAGCCACGTGTTCCCGGGCGCGGTGTGCGCGAGATAGACGTGGCGGGGGACCGGCCGGTGCCGGTCGGGGTGGCTGCCGGGCCGGCGGATCAGGACGATCCGCACCCCGGTGCCGGCTGCCAGGGCCGACAGCTCGGCCGCCAGACCCATGTCGAGGTGGCTGGCGGACAGCGCGTCGCGACCCCACGGTCCCGGCTGCTCGACGCACAACCAGGACTGGGCTGTCGCCGAGGTGCCGGCCAGCGGCTCGCCGATCAACTCGGCGACGGCCGAGCACCGGTCTGGGTTCGCCTCCATCGCCACCAGAGTATGCCGCGAGGTGGTACCGCCGCCGGTGTGACACCGATGCTCACCTTGAGTGAAACACCAGTCGGAAAATGAGTGACATGGGTTCATAGGCTGTAGTCATGCGCCCCAAGCTTCCGTACCGCGATCCGGGGAGGCCCGATGCACGCGGCCCGGCCCGCTACCTCTGGTGGTTGGTGAGAAAGCAACAGTGGCGGGTGCTGCTCGGCGTCACCTGGGGCACGCTCTGGATGCTCCTGCTGATGGTGCCGCCGTACCTGATCTCGCGCGCCATCGACGACGGCCTGCGCGCCGGCGACCTGGCCGCCCTGCTCGGCTGGGTCGCCGCGATCCTCCTGGCCGGGACGACCAACGCGCTGGTCGGGCTCATGCGCCACCGGACCATGACGTTCATCCGGCTCGACGCCGCCTACCGCACGGTGCAGGTGGTCGTGCGGCACGCGGTCCGGCTCGGCGCCGTGCTGCCCCGCAAGGTCACCACCGGCGAGGTCGTCACGGTCGGCGCCGCCGACCTCGAGCGGATCGCCCGGACCATGACCGTGACCGGACCGGGCGTCGGCGGCGCCATCGCCTACGCCGCCGTGGCCGTCGTGCTGTTCACCATCTCACCGCTCCTCGCGATCGTCGTGCTGCTCGGCGTCCCGCTGCTCATCGCCTGCCTGGCCCCGCTGCTCAACCGGCTCCGCCACACGGAGACCGTCTACCGCGACCAGCAGGGCGACCTGGCCGCGCGCGCCGGGGACATCGTGGCCGGCCTGCGGGTGCTCTGCGGGATCGGCGGCAAGGACCGCTTCGCCACCCGCTACCGCACCGGCTCCCGGGCGCTGCGCGACGAGGGGTACCGCGTCGGCGCCGTGACCAGCTGGATCTCGTCCGTCTCCGTCGGCCTGCCCATCCTGTTCCTGGCGGTCGTCACCTGGCTGGCCGCGCGGATGGCGGCCGCCGGGCAGATCACGATCGGCGAGATGGTGGCCGTCTACGGCTATGTGGCCGTGCTCGCCACTCCCGTGTTCTTCTTCATCGAAGGCGCCCAGGACGTCAGCCGGGGACTGGTCGCCGCGCGCCGCGTCGTGCGGATCCTGCGACTCGAACCGGCCGTGCGCACGACTCTCGACAGCGAACCCACGCCACCGCGCCCCGCCGAACTGCACGACCCCGACTCCGGGCTGACCGTGCGACCGGGAGAACTTCTCGCGATCGCCGCCACCGCCCCGGCCGAGGCGAACGCGCTGGCCGACCGCCTCGGCCGCTACACCGACTCGGCCGTCACCTGGGGCGGGACACCGCTCGCGACGATGCCGCTCGACGACGTGCGACGCCGGATCCTGGTGGCCGAGAACGAGGCGTTCCTCTTCGCCGGCCGGCTCCGCGACACGGTCGCCACCCGGCGGGACCACGACGACACGGAACTGGGCCGCGCGATCCACGCCGCGCTCGCCGAGGACGTGGTGGCCGGCCTGCCCGACGGCCTCGAGTCGGCCGTGCAGGCCCAGGGCCGCGACGTGTCCGGCGGCCAGCGGCAACGACTGCGCCTGGTCCGCGCGCTGCTCGCCGAACCGGAGATCCTACTGCTCGTGGAGCCCACGTCCGCCGTCGACGCCCACACGGAGTCCATGATCGCCGACCGCCTGCGGGACGCCCGCCACGGACACACGACCGTCGTGGTCGGCACGTCCCCGTTGCTGCTCGACCGCGCCGACCGGGTCGCCTTCCTGAAGGACGGCGTCATCGCGGCCACCGGCACGCACGCCGACCTGCTGGTCTCCGAACCCCGCTACCGAGCACTGGCCTTCCGCGGCGCGGACGAGGAGCTGGTCCCATGACGGGATTGCCGGTGGCCGATGCGGCGACGGTTCGGCGGGCGAGTTGGCAGATCATCCGCGACGACCGCCGCGCCATGGCCGTCGTCCTCACCACCATCAGCCTCGCGGCACTCGCCGGGCTCGCCGGGCCGTGGCTGATCGGCCGGATCGTCAACCACGTCGAATCGGGTGACGCGGACGTCGGCACGGTCGACCTGCTGGCACTCGCCATCGTCGGGTTCGCCGTCGCCCAAGTGCTGCTCACCCGCGTGTCCCGCTACCTGGCACACCGGTTCGGCGAACGCGCCCTCGCCCGACTGCGCGAGGACTTCGTCGACCGCACCCTCGCCCTGCCGACCGCCGTGGTCGAACACGCGGGCACGGGTGACCTGATGACCCGCACCACCGGCGACATCGCGACGGTCGGCAACGCCGTCCGCCACGCGGCGCCCGAGGTCTTCGTCAACCTGCTGCGGTCGCTGTTCCTGTTCGTCGCCGTGTTCGTGGTCCACCCGCTGCTCGGCCTGTGCGCGATCGCCGGCACCGCCGGGCTGTGGCTGGTCGGCCGCTGGTACCTCCGCCGGGCCCGCACCGCCTACCTGGCCGAGGGTGCGGCCACCTCCGGACTGTCCGAGACCCTCGCCGCCACCGCCGAGGGCGCCCGCACGGTCGAGGCGTTCGACCTGGCCGACCGGCGCGTCGGCGAAGGCGACGACCGGGTCCGGGCCGCGTTCGCCGCGCGCATCCGCACGCTGTTCCTGCGCTGTGTGCTGTTCCCGGTCTCCGAGATCAGCCACAGCCTCGCCCTCGCGCTCATGATCCTGGTCGGCGGCGTCTGCTACCTCGACGATCTGGTCAGCCTCGGCGCGGTCATCGCCGCCAGCCTCTACGTGATGCAGCTGATCGACCCGATCACCGCGATTCTCATGTGGATGGAGGAGCTGCAGCGCAGCGGCGCCGCCATGGCCCGCATCAAGGGCGTCGGGCTGGCCGGCACCGAACCATCAGGCGGCGGCGAACCCCGCGACGACCGCATCGAGGTGACCGACGTCCGCTACGCCTACAACGAGCGCGACGTGCTCCACGGCGTCGACCTGGCCGTGCGGCCGGGGGAGCGGCTCGCGATCGTCGGCCCGTCCGGCGCCGGCAAGTCCACCCTAGGCCGGCTCCTGGCCGGCGTCGACGCGCCCCGCACGGGCGACATCACGGTCGGCGGCGTGCCGGTCGCCGACCTCACACCCGACGAGCTGCGCCGCCGCATCGTGCTGGTCACCCAGGAACACCACGTCTTCATCGGCAGCGTCCGCGACAACCTCGCGATCGCCTCGCCCACCGCGGACGACGACGCCATGCTCCGCGCCCTGGCGGCCGTCGACGCCGACTGGGTGCACGAGCTGCCCGACGGCCTCGACACCGACCTCGGCTCCGGCGCCACCCGCCTCGACGCACCGCAGGCCCAGCAGCTCGCGCTGGCCAGGGTCGTCCTGGCCGACCCCCACACGGTGATCCTCGACGAGGCGACGGCGCTGCTCGACCCGGCGACCGCCCGGCACGCCGAACGCGCCATGGCCGCCGTGCTCACCGGCCGCACGGTCATCGCCATCGCCCACCGCCTCCACACGGCGCACTACGCCGACCGGGTGGCGGTCATGGCCGACGGCCGGATCACCGAACTGGGCAGCCACCACGATCTGGTGAACGCCGGTGGCGCCTACGAAAAGCTGTGGCGCTCCTGGCACGGCACCGTCTAGATTCGAGAGTTCGATCATGAAAAGGAGGGCGGACGGATGACATCCACCGGCATGGGCACGACCACGTCCGGCACCTGGGAGCCGCGCGGTTGGGCCGGTCGAATGCCTGGAAGGCGTCGTTCCTGACGTTCAACGTCAGCAAGGCGTCGTTCCAGGCATCCCACGCCGCACCTGACTCGCCCCCGGCTCTCCCGAGGTAGCCGGACAGACGCGCTGTCGATCTGTCGCTATATCCACATTTCGGGAGAGCTTCGTCATGCCCTCGTCCAGCCCTGCCCTCCGCGTTCAGCCGCCTCTGGGTAGCCACGGTCATCACCAACCTCGGCGACGGCGCCATGCTCGCCGCCGGCCCACTGCTCGTCACCACGATCACCACCGACCCGGCAGCCGTCGCCGCCGGCATGTTCGCCCAGCTACTGCCCTGGCTACTGTTCGCCCTGTTCAGCGGCGCGCTCGCCGACCGGCTGCCACGCCGCGTACTGGTCATGGCGGTCAGCGCCGGCCGCGGCGCCGCGCTCACGTTCCTGGCGGTCGCCATCACGGTCGACCAGCCACGCCTGTGGCTCATCTATCCCGTGCTGTTCCTGCTCGGCGTGGGGGAGACCCTGGCCGACGCCGCCTACGGGGCACTCGTGGCCGACACGGTGCCCGGCCCACTACTCGGTCGCGCCAACGCCCGCCTTCACCTCACCTTCTCCCTCAACAACCAACTGCTCGGCCCGCCGCTGGGCGCGCTCCTGTTCACCGTGGCCGCCGCGCTGCCCATCGGATTCCACGCCCTCGCACAGTTTCTCGCGGTCGTCGTCTTCGCCAGGCTGGCCGTCGAGTCCACAGTGGACAGGACAGGGGAGTCGCTGCGGTCCGACGTCGCCGCCGGACTCCGCTGGCTCTGGCACCACCCGGGACTGCGCGTGCTCGCCACCTGCATCCTCGTGATGAACCTGACGGGCGTGGGCGTGTTCGCCATCTGGGTCCTCTACGCCACCGAACACCTCGGCCTCACCGAAACGCAGTACGGCCTGTTCATCGCGGTCGGCGCCGTCGGCGCGATCGCCGGCGCCTGGACCTACGGCCGGCTGGAGACCAGGTTCGGCCAGGTCACGCTCCTGCGCGCCGGGCTGGTGGTCGAAGCCCTCACCTACGCGGCACTCGCGCTCACCAGGGAGCCGCTGCTCGCCGGCCTCACCATGGCGGTGTTCGGCGTGCACGCCGTCGTGTGGGGGACGGTCGCCACCACCGTCCGGCAGCGAGCCACCCCGTCGGCACTGCTCGGCCGGGTCGGGAGCGTCTACCAACTCGCCTCCGTCGGCGGCTCGGCCGTCGGAGCACTCGCCGGCGGGTTCGTGGCCAGGGAGTTCGGGCTGCTCGCGCCGTTCTGGATCGCGGCCGCCGCGGTCGGGGCCCTCACGGTGCTGGCGTGGCGGCGACTGGCCGACATCAGCCCGCGTACCGGGCCGTGAGCTCCGCACCCAACCGCGCCAACTCGGCACGCACGGACGCCGGCTCCAACACCTCCACGGTCGCGCCCCAACCCGCCACCTGCTCGGCCACCGACAGGGGAGTGTGGGCCGCGATCCGGACCCGCGCCCGGCCGTCGGCCAGGGTCTCCTCGTGCTCGCAATGGCGGCCGAAGTGGCCGCGCAGCACGGGAAGCAGCCGCTCCGGGATGAGCACGGTGGCCGACACGAGCGAGCGCCGCTGTTCCATCTGGTCGACCACTCGCTGCCAGGCGTCCACCAGCTCGAAATCGTCCGGCCGCTCGGCAGCCTGGTCGGTCACCTCGAGATCGGTGATCCGGTCGACCCGGAACGTCCGCTGCCCACGGTCGGTGCCGGCCAGCAGATACCAGACGTCGTCCTTGTCCACCACGCCCCACGGGTCGACCAGCCGCGCCGTCCGCTCCTGCCCGCGTCGCGCGTACCCGAGCCGGACCTTGCGGCGGCGAACCACCGCCACCTGCAACGCGTCCACCAGCAACGGCCGAGGCTTCTCCGCCTCACCCCACCGCGCCGGATCGATCACCACCGCGTCCGCGGCCGCCTCGGCGTCCGCGCGGAACGGCCCGGGCAGCGCCCGAACCAGCTTGCGCAGCGCCGAACGGACCTCGGGGGAGACCCCGGCCGCCGGGCCGGCCAGCAGGAACAGCGCCTGCGCCTCGCTCGCCGTCAACCCGCTGAGGTCCGTCCGCGCGCCGCCGACCAGCGACCACCCGCCACCGCGGCCGGGCTGCGGATACACGGGGACCCCGGCCGAGGACAGCGCCTCGAGGTCGCGCCGCGCGGTGGCCACGGAGATCTCCAGCTCCTCGGCCAGCTCGGCGGCCGTCACCCGGCCGCGCGTCTGCATCAACAGGAGAGTGGCCACGAGGCGGTCTGCGCGCATACGAAAAGTGTCCCAATCAAAGTGCTCAGATGGTGAGCACTTTATGCCGAAGGATGGGTTTCACCAAGACGAACAGGAGCCAGAAATGTTGCGAGGATTCGCCACCATCTCCTTCTACACCGACGACATGGACGCCACCCGCGCCTGGTACACCGAGCTGCTCGGCATCGAGCCCTACTACTTCGTCACGCCGCCCGGGGCCACCCAGCCCGCGTACATGGAGTTCCGCGTGGGCGACGACGAGGACGAACTGGGCTTCATCGACCGCAAGTACGCACCGCCGAACCACCAGACCGACCGGCCAGGGGGAGCGATCATGCAGTGGCACGTGGACGACATCCAGAAGACGGTGGACCGACTGGTCGAACTGGGCGCCACGCTCCACGACCCGATCACCCCGCGCGGCGACACGGGTTTCGTGACGGCCGTGGTGATCGACCCGTTCGGCAACGTGCTCGGGGTCATGTACAACCCGCACTACGTGGAAATCCTCGAGGCACGCGCTACTTTTGCCGGGTGACCTCCTTGACCGTCCGGCGCGGGGTTCGGGCTGATGTGGGTGCGGTACTGGGACTGCTGGACCTGGCGACCGAGTGGCTGGTCGCGCAGGGCCGGACCGACCAGTGGGGAACAGAACCGCACTCCATCGACCCGCGCCGGATCGCGCAGCTCACCGGTTCCGCCGACGACCACGGGCTGTGGATCGCCGAGTCGGACGGAAAGGTCGTCGGCGCACTGGCGGTCGGGGAGGCCATGCCTTACGTCCCGCCCGCCACCGAACCGGAGTTGTACGTCAGGTTGCTGGTGACCGACCGCGCGGCACAGGGGACCGGCATCGGCACCGAGCTGCTCGAGCACGCCCGCGCACTGGCCCGCGGGCTCGGCGTCGAACTGCTCCGCGTGGACTGCTTCGCCGGCGGGGACGGCGCCCTCGTCCGGTACTACGAGAAGCAGGGATTCAGCCAGTCGGCGCCGTTCACCGTGCCGGTCAACGGCGCGGACTGGCCCGGCCAGGTTCTGTTCCAGCGGCTGTGAGAATGGACCGATGCCACACCTCGGTACGCCGGCCCTGCCGGCCGGCTCCCTGCGGGCGATCCCGCAACCCATCCTGCCCGTGGACGGCGAACTGACGCTGCGCCCGTGGCGTGCGGCGGACGCACCCGCCGTGCGCACGGCGTTCGACGACCCCGACATCCAGCGCTGGCACCTACGCCGCTTCGACACCGACGCCGAGGCCCGCGCCTGGGCCACCGCGTGGACGCGGTTCTGGAAGATCGAGTCGAAAATCAGCTGGGCGATCGTCGATGACACCGACCAGCCAAGGGGACAGGTGGGCCTGCGCAACATCTCGCTGTTCGAGGCGTCGGCCGACCTGTCGTACTGGGTACTGCCGGCCGCGCGGGGTGCCGGCATCGCCGCCAGGGCCGCCACGGCACTCGTCGAGTGGGCGTTCGGAACGGTCCACCTGAACCGACTCGCACTCGTGCACTCGACGAAGAACACCGGGTCGTGCCGGGTGGCGGCGAAGGCGGGTTTCGAACTCGAGGGCGCCCAACGCCAGGCACACCGCCACGAGGACGGCTGGCACGACATGCATCTACACAGCCGACTGCGTCACGGCTGAATCCGCCGGAGGGTGTCCCAGAGAAGGTCGTCGCGTCCCCAGACCGGGTCGATGATGTGGACCTGCCAGGCGGTGCGAATCGCATGGAAGCCGCGGTCGGACAGGTCCTCCTGGTAGTACTGGTCGATGTCCTCCGCGTCGAGGGGGAGTCCGAGCCAGGTGCATTCCCCGCCGTCGATCATCGTGACCGCGACCTGGCCACCGGACTCGCAGCCCGGTGGAAAAGTGATGACCACCAGGTCAGTACCCCGCGTGACGGCGTGCAGTGGGATGAGCGTGTCCTGGGTGCAGAACCCATCGACCGACGCTCGTTGCCCGGAACCGGCGACGAGCGGCACGCCGGGCTGGGAGAAGGTGGTGACCAGGCCGGCTCGGTTGACCACGCCGAGCACGTCCACGAGCCCGTCGGTCTCGTCGTCCGGAGCGACCCCGAAGTAAGCAGGCTGGTAGGTGATCTTGCCTTCCAGCCACTGCGCCATCAGCTCACCGAGATCGCTCAGGCTGGTCGCTTCCCGCCAGAGCGAGCGATGCGACTCCGACCTGCCGTACTCGTCCACCGTCATGTGAGCCTCTTCCTGTGGGAACACGGCCAGATCGTCTCGAGGTCCACTCACCAGTACAGCTGAGACATGCCAGACAGCCCACCAGCTTCACCACATAGAGGGGGAACTCGCCAGAAGGGGCGACCTCCAAACCTTTTACTTAACATAATGTAGATTATCGAACATCGTTATCGAACATTTGGATAACGCCTGATGGCCAGGGGAGCACACACTCCACCTGGCCATCAGCACGTCTCACGCCAACTCGACGGCCACCCGCTCCAGGTGGTCCAGCGAGGACTGCATCCCCGACTCCATACCGGACTCGATGTGTGCCGTGCGGCCCTCGGGTGTCGCGTGGAGGACGTGAATCTCCAGCGTCGTGCGGCCGTCGACCTCCGTGTACGTCGTCGTGACGACGGCGGCCTGCTCCTCACCGTCCGGGATGCCCTCGTAGACCTCTGTGTAGACCAGGCGCTCGTTCGGCACGATCTCGCGGTAGGTGCCGTGGAAGCCGACCTCCCAGCCGTCGCCGGCCATGAAGTACCGCCACCCGCCGCCGACCCGCAGATCGATCTCCGCGGTGACCTTGCCGCCCTGATCGCCGCCCCACCAGCGTTCGACGAGCTCCGGGGTCGTGTACGCCTTGTAGACCAGGTGCTTCGGCGCGTTGAACTCGCGCGTGATCAGGAACTGGTCGTCGCCGATCAGGGTGAGCTTGGCGGTACCGGTCGTGGTCGTGGCGTTCATGTCAGTCGGTTCTCCTCTTGGTCCTTGAGTTCTTCCAGCACGGCGTCCATCCGACTGAACCGCGCCTCCCACGTTCGCTCGTACTTGCTCACCCAGTCGTGAATGGGTTTGAGCGCGTGTCCGTTCAGCCGGTAGAGCCGCTGTCGTCCTTCGTCTCGCACGGCAACCGCTCCCACCTCGCGCAGCACCCGCAGGTGCTTGGAGACCTGTGGTTGAGCTAGCTCGAGTACTGCCACCAGGTCGTTCACCGATCGCTCCCCCTCGGCCAGAACGTCGAGGATCTGACGTCGCCGGGGTTCGGCCACCGCGTTGAACGCGTCGGTGGTGGTTGCTGCTCGGGCCATGCGTCAATCATATGCCGATATGGGTATATGTCAAGCCGTGAACCGGAACTGAGTACTGTGTGGATCTTGTGGCCGGCAGTCCTGGCCGGTCAGGGTGCGCGCGCAGCTGGCATCGTGGCGCGACGATCACGTCATTCGGGGCCGCGCCTCTCCCCCACGTTCGGCCTTGCTTTGACCCTCGGGCACTTACGTCACGTGACGATAGCGTCAGGCGACCTTCGCGGTGGCGGCTTCGACGAGCACCCGTTCGACCCGGGCGATGAGCGACGCCCGTCGTAGACACCACACCCGGAACGCCCGCCGGTCGCCAGTGTCCAACGCCGCGTCGATCTGGGCGTCAGTGTTCAGGATGCAGATCTGCAACCCGCTGATCTCGGCGCAGTTATCGAAGTCGGACATCGCGCACCACCGCCAGAGGCCCCGGAAAGGGACGTCGAGGAAAACCACGTGTCCTGTATGTGTAGCGGGGCCCACTGGAGGCCCGGTGGAACTCCAGTCGTCAAGGAGTATTACGGCGTATTTTCCGCCACCGGAGTATCGGCCGGATCACGCATGAGTCGCGGTCGGCGCATCCAGCTGCCGTGCGGGCGGGCCAGCAGATCGGACAGCGGCTCCGGCTTGCCGAGGTGGAAGCCCTGCGCCACCCGGACGCCGAGCCGGGACAGCGCGTCGACCTGGGTGGACCGCTCGACCCACTCGGCGACCACCGACAGGCCGAGGCCGCGGGCGATGTCCACGATGCCCTGGACGAGGACCGTGTCGTGGCTGCCGTAGTCGATGCCGCGGATGAACTCGCCATCGATCTTGACGCCGGTGATCGGCAGCTGCTTGAGGTGCACGAACGAGCCGAAGCCGGCACCGAAGTCGTCGAGGGAGATGCGGCAGCCGCTGGCGCGCAGCTGCTGGGACAGGCTCCGGGCGGCCGCGAGGTTGGTGACCGCGGCGGTCTCGGTGATCTCGAAGCCGAGGCGGCCGGGGGCGACACCGGCGGCGTTGAGGCGGTCGAGGACGAAGTCGCCGAAGTCCTCGTCCTCCAGGGTGCGGCCGGAGACGTTGACGTTGAACCGCAGGCCCGGGTACGGGTGGGCGACCAGGGCGTCGATGGCCGTGCCGACCACCCAGCGGTCGATGTCGAGCACCAGGTCGCTGCGCTCGGCGGCGGGCAGGAACTCGCCGGGGCCCAGGCGCGGGGTGCGGCCGTCTTCCAGCCGTAGCAACAGTTCGTGGCCGACCACCCGGTTGCTGCCGAGCTTGACCATCGGCATGGCGTGCAGCGCGAGGCCGCCGTTAGCGAGCGCGGAGCGGACGCGGTCGAGCACGGTGACGCGCAGCGCGGTGTCGGTGTAGTGGCCCTGCTCGTAGACGGTGACGCGGTTGCGGCCGGCGGCCTTCGACGCGTAGAGCGCGAGGTCGGCGTTGGCGAGGACCGCCTGCCAGCTCTCGCCGGACTGGAACCCGGCGACGCCCGCCGAGACCGTGGTGCGGGTGGTGCCGCCGCCCCCGGTGACCGGGATGGCGGCGACGGCGTTGCGGAGCCGGTCGGCCACCTCGACGGCCTCGTACTCGTCGGCGTCGGCGAGGACCACGGCGAACTCGTCGCCGCCGAGCCGGCCGATCACGTGTCCGGCGCCGAGGCGTTCACGCAGGACGTTGGCCAGGGTGCACATGACCCGGTCGCCGGCCGGGTGGCCACGGAGGTCGTTGATGTCCTTGAAGTTGTCGAGGTCGAGCAGCAGCAGGGCGCCGCGGTGGCCGACGGCCAGCTCGCGTTCGAGTTCCCTGGTGAGCGCGCGCCGGTTGAGCAGGCCGGTCAGCGGGTCCTCGTCGGCCATGCGGATGAGCTCGCGCTGCCATTCGTCGCGCTGGGCGTCGATGGTGCGTTCGTGCCACTTGCTGACGTCGGCCACCCGGTAGAGGAGCTGGCCCTCGTCGAGCTGGCTGCACTTGACCTCGAGCCAGCGCAGCGTCTCCTCGCCGGAGCGTTGGGAGATGACCAGGCCGTCGTGGGGGCTGTCGGGGGCGCCGGCGAGCAGCGCGGGCAGCGAGCGGCCGTGGGCCTGTTCGCGCGTGAGGTCGAGCAGCTCGGCCATCATCCTGTTCAACCAGCGGACCCGACAGCGTTGGTCGGTTACCGCGAAGGCCGTGTCCGCAGCGTCCAACACCTCATCGAGTGAGGGGTGGTCGCTGCTCATCAGGACGCCTCGATCGGTTGTGGTGGCAAGTGCGCACGAAGCGTAGTCGACCGACCGGGTTCAGCGCAGCCGCTCCAGGCCATGTGCGTTCTCCGCGACCTGAGCTGCCAGATTCCTCAGCTCGCTCGGAGCTGCCCCGTCGTCCGCGGCGGTGACCACGTCCTCGGCCGCGCAGCGTAGCTGGAACAGCCGGTCCTGCAAGTCGGCGAGTTCGGCGGCGGACAGGACGACCGCGTCTTCCGGCAGTCCGCCGCGTTGAACGGCGGACCGGCGTTCGTAGGCGCGTTGCCGGCAGGACTGTGAGCAGTACCGGCGGGGCCGGCCGACCTTGCCTTCCTCGGGCAGGCGCAGTCCGCACCAGCCGCAGTGGCGCGGCTCGACCCTGACCTTTACCCGTTCCGGAGCGATCACCGGCCGATACACGTTCCGTGCGACATGTTCTCGACGCTATCTCGCCACAGTTCGTGCACTCATCCGCCACGCCGTTTTGGCACACTCGACGGTGTGCATGACCACGCCTTTCTCGCCGGTCCGTACCCCCGCGCGTTCGTTCACCGGGGGTGGCACTACGAGGAGCTGTCGGGGATGGAGAACTCCCTGACGGCGTTCCGGCGTGCGTTCGCCGAGGGCTACCGGTATCTGGAGACCGATGTGCACGCGACCAGCGACGGGGTGGTCGTGGTGCACCACGACCCGGTGCTGGACCGCACCACTGATCTGACGGGTCCGATAGCGCGGTTGCCGTGGCGGGAGGTGGCCAAGGCGCGGATCGGTGGGCGGGAGCCGATCAGCAGCCTGTCCGAGGTGCTGGAGGAGCTGCCGGGCGCGCTGCTGAACATCGACGTGAAGGCCGAGTCGGCGGTGGCGCCGTTGATCAGCACGCTGCGCCGGATGAACGCGTTCCACCGGGTGTGTGTGGCGTCGTTCAGCGAGGGGCGGCTGGCGCGGGTGCGCCGGGCGGCGGCCGGCGAGAGCCTGCTGACGTCGATGGGCATGGGGGCGATCGCCCGGTTGTGGGCGTCGGGCCGGTTGCCGGCGTTCGTCCGCGGCCGGCGTGGTCACGAGCGGATCGCGCAGGTCCCGGTGCGGCAGGGCCGGTTGACCGTGGTGGACAAGCGGCTGATCGCGGCGGCACGGCGTACGGGCATCGAGGTTCACGTGTGGACGATCGACGAGGCCGATCAGATGCGCGAGCTGATCGATCTTGGGGTGGACGGCATCATGACCGACCGGCCCGGGGTGCTGCGGGACGTGCTGCGGGAGCGCGGCCTGTGGGCGGCGGCCGGCTGATGCCTGGAACGACGCCTTACCGGCGTTGAACGTCTGCAAGGCGTCGTTCCAGGCATCGCGTGAGACGATCGGCGCGTGGAGCTGCGGGAGATCGAGACGTTCCTCGTGCTGGCCGACGAGCTGCACTTCGGACGCACCGGCCGAGCGGCTGTACCTGTCGCAGTCCCGGGTCAGCCAGACCATCCGCGCCGTGGAGCGGTACGTGGGTGGGCAGCTGTTCGAGCGCACCAGCCGG
This sequence comes from uncultured Actinomycetota bacterium, assembly GCA_963826035.1. GTDB lineage: Bacteria > Actinomycetota > Actinomycetes > Mycobacteriales > Pseudonocardiaceae > Actinophytocola. The sequence goes on from CAWGVZ010000020.1 coordinate 78,658, forward strand.
CGGGGTTCGGCTCACCCCGCTCGGTGAGCTGCTGCGGGACCGGCTGGGGCCCGCCTACCTGGCCGGACAACTCGACGTGACCACCTGGTCGGGGTCGGTGGTGCTGGGTCTCGTGCTGTGGCTCGGGTTCCCGGCGCTGATCCTGACCGGCTCGGTGTTGTGGGATTCCGTGTCGTGGCAGTTGGCCGCCGTCCACACGGGAGACTGGCTGGCGAAGCTGGTCGTGATCGCCACGGTCGTCGGCGTGTGGCACTAGTTCATGGACTCGGCGATGGCCAGTGCCTCGGGTTGGGTGAGGTCGCCCTCCACGCGGTAGGTGACGCCGTCGTCCTCCCAGATGAGGGTGCTGGCGGCCAGCCGGGCGCTCTCCTCGCGGGTGATGCCGTCCTCGTCGATATAGATGACGATGTGCGGACGGTCCACCCAGATGCCCGGCCGGTCGCCGACCGAAACCCGGTGGATGTCCTCGGCCATGGCGAACTTCTCGAACATCGGGTCGAGGCCGCCGTCGAACTGGTCGACGCGGATGTCCCCGAAGGACATGGTGACCACGCGGTCGTCGGTCACCCGCACGGCGTCGGGTTCGCCAAGTCCGGTGGGGAGGCGCAGGGCGAAGTCGACGGCCGTGCGGGCGTCGGCCAGGGAGACGACGCGGTCGCCGAGCGGCGGTGTCTCGCCCGGGGGCGGCGCCGGTTCGTTCTGGTGGATGTCCACGCCGCCGATGCGCAGCAGGTCGAACACGGCGGCGCGGACGGCCGGTGACACGACCATGGCCGTGGCGAGCGCGAGCAGCGCGGCAATCGCGGCGGTGACCAGGCGTGGGACTCGCCGCCTGGCGGGCGGCGCTGCACTGTCCAGGCGGTTGAGGACGGCCGTGGTGACGTCCGGGGTGGGCGGTACGTCGAGCCGGCGCCCGAGGTCGCGGAGGCTAGCCCGCAGGTCATCCGTCACGGGCCACCTCCTCCAGCGGGACCGGGAGCTTGCGGCGCAGTTTCACCAGCGCGCGGGACAGGCGGGACTTCACCGAGCCGCGCGGCCAGGCCAGCACCTCCGCCGTCTCGATCTCGGACAGGTCGAGGAAGTAGCGGCAGGTGAGGACGAGCCGGTCGCGGTGCGGCAACGTGTTCACGGCGGCCAGCAGCGTGGCGCGGGCGTCGGCCGCGAGCGCCTCCCGCTCGGGCTCGACCGGATCGGTGGCGTCGGGGTTGAGCGCGACCCGCAGTTCGAGGGTGGTGCGGCGTCGCCACGACCGGTGCAGGTTGTTCGTCTCGTTCGCCACGATCCGCAGCAGCCACGGCCGGAACGAGGCGCCGTCGCGGAACGTGTCGAGCGCCCGGTACGCCTTCACGAACGCCTCCTGCACCACGTCCTCCGCCTCACCGCCGGCGCCGAGCAGGTACGCCGTCCGGTGTGCGAGCGCGGTGTACCGGGCGACCAGCAGCGCGTAGGCATACCGGTCACCGGCCCGGGCGCGGGCCACCGCCTCGTCATCGGCTGTCGTGCTGTCCGTGTGTGTCCTCCTCGACCACCCTCTGATACACCGCCCGGCGCGCAACGGTTCCACGGAACCGCGGCGAGGTCGGCGGTGTAGTCACAGCATGAAGAGAATCATCCTGGGGTTGGTATCAGTGCTGCTGTCGGTGTTGGCGGCCGGGCTGCTGGCGGCGCAGCCGGCCCAGGCCGGCGGGTGGGCGGAAACCGTGCTCGATCCACCGCCCGCGCGGGTGGAGGCGGGCGTGACCTACACGTTCGGCTACTGGGTGCTCCAGCACGGGTCGTATCCCATCCGGCACGGCAGCAACGAGCCGACCGGGCTGCGCGCCATCGACGAGAACGGCGAGGAGGCGCTGTTCCCCGGCAGGAGGTCGGCGACCGAGGGGCACTACTCGGCCGAGGTGGTGTTCCCGCACGACGGCGCCTGGACGATCGGGTCGACGCTCACCCAGCTGATGCCGGACGAGTTTGTGGCGACCGTGACCGTCCCGGGCGGCGTGGAGATCGCGCCGAGCGACGTGTTCCAGCGCGCCCCGTACGAGTGGGGGCCGGTGCGTCCGACGTTCCCGCCGACCGCCGACGACGCGAGCATCGCCGCTCCCCAGGGCTACCTGACCACCACTCCGCAGCCGCAGGTCGCGCCGCGGGGCAACGTGGTGGCCGACGAGCCCGGCGAGGAGCTGCCGCTCTGGGTGGTGCTGGTGGCCGGTGCGGCGACCCTGGGCCTGGCCGGGTGGCTGATACTCCGCCACCGCCGCACCAATACCGGGTAAGGGTTTGGCGTCGGCCGGGCATCAGGTCGTCGAATGTGATCATCCGCTGTGGCCCTACCGGTAGGGTCCGCGTGCCGGCGGCGGATGGAGGTTCGATGAGCGGGGTTGACGGCGGGGACCGCACGGTCAGCAGCGCGCCAGACCGGCTGCGTGAGCAGAAGGGCTGGGTCTGGTACGACTGGGCCAACTCCGTGTTCCCCACCTCGGTGACCACGGTCTTCGGCTCGCTGTACCTGACGTCGGTCGCGGGCGAGGCCGCGCTGGCCGACACGGCGCGCAACGGGCTGGACCCGTGCGTCGGCGACACCAACAAGCTGGTCGACTGCCAGGTCGAGATCGTCGGGCTCACCTTCCAGGCCGGCTCGCTGTGGGGATACCTGCTGGCCGTGGCCACGGTCGTCCAGGTGCTGATCGTGCCGCTGATGGGCGCGATTGCCGACCGCACGCAGAACAAGAAGCGGATGCTCGCCGTGTTCGCGTTCGGCGGCGCCGCCGCGACCATGTTGATGTCGCTGGTCAGCGGTACCAACTTCCAGTTGGGCGTGGTGTTGTTCATCCTCGGCAACATCGGCTACGGCACGTCGGTGGTCATCTACTACGCGTTCATCCCCGAGATCGCCACGGCCGACGAGCGCGACGGGATGTCGACCAAGGGCTGGGCGTTCGGCTACCTCGGCGGCGGGGTCGCGCTCGCCGTGCAGCTGGTCGTGTACCTGATGCACGAGTCGCTGGGCATCACCGAGGGCAACGCGGCACAGATCGCGTTCCTGTTGTCGGGTATCTGGTGGGCGGCGTTCACCACCATCCCGCTGCGCCGGCTCAAGAACCACCAGCGCCCGCGCGCCCCCGAGCAAGGCGGGTCCGTGCTCGTCGGCGGCTTTCGCGAGCTTCGCGACACGTTCCGCGCGGCGCGGGCCTATCCGTTGACACTCGCGTTCCTCGGCACGTACCTGATCTACACCGACGGGATCGCCACGGTGGCGAACGTGTCGGCGCAGTACGGCAGCGAGGAGCTGAACTTCGAGAACACCGTGCTGATCTCGACGATCCTCATCGTCCAGTTCGTGGCATTCGTCGGCGGCTGGCTGCACGGGCGGGTGGCACGGCGGTTCGGCGCCAAGCGGACGATCATGATGAGCCTCGGAGTGTGGGTCGTGGTGATCGGCGCCGCGTACTTCGTGCAGGCCGGGCAGGCGCTGCAGTTCTACGCGCTGGCGGTGGGCATCGGGCTGGTGCTCGGCGGCACGAACGCGCTGTCGCGGTCGCTGTTCAGCCAGATGGTGCCGCCCGGCAAGGAGGCCCAGTACTTCTCGGTGTACGAGATCGGCGAGCGGGCCACGTCGTGGATGGGTCCGGCGCTGTTCGCGATCGTGGCCGGAGCCACCGGCTCGTACCGGCCGGCCATCATCTCGTTGGCCGTCTTCTTCTTCATCGGGCTGGTGCTCATGTACTTCGTGCCGGTCCGCAAGGCCATCCGGGCGGTGGGTAACCCGGAGCCCGCGGTCCTCTAGCCAGTGCTGTGGATAGGCTGGCCAGTCGTGGAGCCCCTGGAGACGCCGCCGCCGAACCTCGATCCGACCGACGCACTGTCCTCGGTGCCTGCCGCCGGGTCGCGCCGCGCTGTGCCGGTGGTCGGGCACCTGCGCTTCTACTACGGGCCGATGGACTGCGGGAAGTCCACGCTGGCCCTGCAGGTCGACCACAACCAGGCGAGACAGGGCCGCAAGGGCCTGCTGCTGGTGCACTTCGACCGGTCGGGCAAGCCGCAGATCTCCAGCCGCATCGGGATCACCCGCACGGCCATCGAGGTGCACGCGGGCATCGACCTGCGAGAGCTGGTTCGGGCGCGTTGGGCGGAGGGCGCCCGCGTGGACTACCTGATCGTCGACGAGGCGCAGTTCCTCACCCCCGGGCAGGTCGACCAGCTGGCCGAGCTGGCCGACGACGTCCAGGTGGACGTGTACTGCTTCGGCATCGCCACGGACTTCCGCAGCGAACTGTTCCCCGGCTCGCGGCGGCTGTTCGAGCTGGCCGACGAGCTGGAGCCGGTGCAGGTGGACGTGTTGTGCTGGTGCGGACTGCCGGCCCGGTTCAACGCGCGGGTGAGCGACGGGGAGGTCGTGCGGGCCGGCGACACGGTCCTGGTCGCGGACACCGCAACTACCTACACGGACGGTGACCAGGCTCACGACACGCTCTCAGCTACAGTTCGTTACCAAGTGTTGTGTCGTCGACACTTCCGTCTGGGTGACCTCGGGCCGAGCGTGGCGAAGCAAGGCCAGCTCAGCCTGGCCTGAGGGCCATCCTGCCGAACCAGTTCCCCCAAGTGGGGGACTTCTTGTATCAATACCCGGAGTGCCGCGTCACGAACACGTTTATGGCGCCTCTCAACGGTGGAAGCTATAAGTGCGGGGCAGACTCAGGTCACCCTGAGCAACCAGGTGTGGCAGGCGGGAACGATTTACCCCACCCAGGCGTTGCTCTTGGTGAGCACCACCCTGGCTCCACTGTGAGCCGAACGAAAGGACGTCGCGATGGCCGACCGTGTACTCCGTGGAAGCCGACTTGGCGCGGTCAGCTACGAGACAGATCGTAACCACGACCTCGCGCCACGCCGCACCATTCGCTACGCATGCCCGAAGGACCACGAGTTCGAGGTCCCCTTCTCGGACGACGCCGAAGTGCCGGCCATGTGGGAGTGCCGGCTGCACGGCACTGTCTCGAAGCTGATCGACGGCACCGAGCCGGAGACCAAGAAGGTCAAGCCGCCGCGTACCCACTGGGACATGCTGCTCGAGCGCCGGACCATTCCCGAGCTCGAGGACCTGCTGACCGAGCGTCTGCAGGAGCTGAAGGTGCGCCGCAGCCGCAGCGCCTAGGACTCCCTCGGCCTACCCCCACCCGGATGCCATCTCCGTTCGCGGAGGTGGCATCCGGTTTTTTGTGCCCCCGGCTCCCTACTGAACGGTAAGTAAGCACCTGCACTTACCTATCGGTTAGTAAGTTACTCTGAGCGATGTGCCCAGGCAGACCGACACCAAGCAGCGCATCCGGGAGACCGCCCGCGAGCTGTTCGCCAGGCGCGGGGTGGCGCGGACCAGCCTGCAGGAGATCGCGGACGCGCTCGGCATCACCAAGCCGGCGCTCTACTACCACTTCTCCTCACGCGAGGACCTGGTGCGCGGCATCGTGGCGCCGCTCATCGACGGCGGCGAGGCTTTCCTGCTGGCCCACGAGGCGCTGGGCTCGGTCGAGCCGAGGGCGCTGCTGGAGCGGTACTTCGACTTCCGGCACGAGCACCGCGACGAGCTGCTGCTGATGCTCGCGGAGACGGCCACGCTGACCGAGCTGGGTCTCATCGAGGTGGTGCACACCTGGCGCGAGCGGCTGGTCGCGCTGCTGGTCGGGCCCGACGCTCCCCTGGACCGGGCGGCCCGCGCGGTGGTGGCGCTCGCCGGGATCCAGGACTGCGTGCTGCAGTTCCCGGGCCTACCGGCCGCGGAGCTGCGCACGGCCGCCGTGGACGCGGGGTGCGCAGCTCTGGGCGTGGTGCAGTGAACGACGCGTTCCCTGCACTACTACAAGCTCTTGAACTCGATCCGCAGGGCGTGCGAGTCGAAGGTGTCGATGTTCTCGATCGCGTGCGGTCCCTCGGGACCCAGCCACGCGCCCTTCAGCTCACCGGGCGGCGGCAGCGGGTCCGGTGACTCGAAGGACACCTGGTCGCCGATGTGGTAGCGGATCCGGGCCCTGCGGTCGGTGATCATCACGCTCGGCCAGCGGTGCGTGTGCTCCGGCTCGGTGGTGCCGGCGGGCACCGCCACCTCCAGCACCCGCACGTGCTCGTTCTCGAACACCACGCGGTGTGACACCGGCGCCGCGGCGACCGCGTCCAACTCGTCGCCCCAACGCCAGTCCCCCGGCTCTACGGCATGTGTCATGGTGGAGACCCCCTATCGGCGATTGAACAGCGACAGTACCTGGTTGCCCCGCCTGCGCAGACCCCACTTCGTGACCCTTATTAGAGCCTCACGGATCACGTCGCTGCTCATCTTCGACTCGCCGTACTCACGCTCGGTGAACGTGATCGGCACCTCGACCACCGTGAAGCCGGCCTCGATGGTGCGCCAGCCCAGGTCGATCTGGAAGCAGTAGCCGCGGGAGGCGACGTTGTCGATGCGGATCTTCTGCAGCGCCTCACGCCGGTAGGCCCGGAAGCCGGCGGTCATGTCCTTGACCTTGGCGCCGAGGGCGAGCCGCGCGTACAGGTTGGCGCCCCACGACAGGAAGTACCGCTGCTTGGGCCAGTTCACCACCTTGCCGCCCGCCACGTACCGGGAGCCGATCGCCAGGTCCGCGTCGGCCAGCGCGTCGATCATGCGCGGCAGGTCCTCCGGCGCGTGCGAGCCGTCGGCGTCCATCTCCACGAGCACCGCGTAGTCGCGCTCGAGGCCCCAGGTGAAGCCGGCGACGTACGCCGCGCCGAGACCGTTCTTCTCCGTGCGGTGCATGACGTGGATGCGGTCGTCCTCGGCCGCCAGCCGGTCGGCGATCTCACCGGTGCCGTCCGGGCTGCCGTCGTCCACGATCAGCGCGTGCGCCTTCGGCAGTGCGGCGCGCAGCCGGTCCACGATTCGCTCGAGGTTGTCCCGCTCGTTGTAGGTCGGGATCACCACCAGCACCGGCTCGGGCTGCTCTGCCATGCGTAATTCCTCCTCGCCGGCCTTTCCGCCGGTCTTGGTCGATCTGACAGTCGAACTGAACTTCCTATTCGGCCGGCTCGGTGCGGCGCTGCCGCCTGCGGATGATCACCGCGGCGGCGAGCGCGCCGAGTCCGGCGAGCACCATGGCCCACTCCGGAGCTGACCCGAGTCGATCGGAGAGCGTAGTCGTCGACCGCAGCGGCAGTTCCTGCACCAGCGCCGCGTCGGTGAACAAACCAGTCTGCTGGGTGACGCTGCCATCCGGCAGGACGAACGCGCTGACCCCGCTGGTGGCCGCGACGGCCACCGCGCGGCCGTGCTCGACCGCGCGCACGCGGTCCATGGCCAGTTGCTGGTAGGTCATCTCCGTGTGCCCGAACGTGGCGTTGTTCGTGGGCACGGCCAGCAGGTTGGACCCATCGACGTTCTCGCGGACCACCCCGTCGAACGCCACTTCGTAACAGGTGGCGAGGGCGACGCGCGCGTTGGCCATGGGGAACACCACCGGGTCGGTGCCCGGCTTGAAGTTGTTCGCGCGGTCGACGGCCGAGGTGAACAGCCGGAAGAACGACCGCATGGGCATGGTCTCGCCGAACGGCTGGAGCTGGCGCTTGGTGTACTCGAGGATCGGGCCGCGCTGGGGGTCCCACAGGATCACCGTGTTGCGGGGCCGGCGGTCGTCGTCAACGAGCACCGAGCCGACGGCGATCGGCGCGTCGATGGCGCGGGCCGCACGGTCGATGGCCGCCCGCGCGTCCGGGTTGCGGTACGGGTCGATGTCCGAGGAGTTCTCCGGCCAGATCACCAGGTCGGGGTGCTCGGCGCGGCCGGCGGCCACGTCGTCGGCCAGCTGGATGGTGCGTTCGGAGTGGTTGTCGAGGACCGCGCGGCGCTGAGCGTTGAAGTCGAGGCCGGCGCGCGGGACGTTGCCCTGGACGACCGCCACGACCGCCGTGCCGTCGTTGGCGTCGGTGCCGACCAGCGGCAGCGCGCCGAACGCGGCGGCGATCGGCAGCAGGGCGGCGAGCGCGGGCACGAGCAGCCGGCGGGGCTGCCGGTCGGTCCGGGCGCGCAGCACGAACGCGGCGAGGCCGAAGCCGGTCAGGGACACGGCGAGCGCGATGAGCGGGGTCCCTGCGACCGCGGCCAGCGGCAGGTAGATCCCCTCCGGCTGGGTGAACGCGATCTTGGCCCACGGGAAGCCGTCGAACGGGGCGAGGGCGCGCAGCCACTCCCCCGTGACCCACAGCAGTGCGGCCCACACGGGCCACGCCGGCAGCCGGCTGACCACCGCAATCGCGGCGCCCGCCAGGCCGACGAGCAGGGCCTCGAAGAGAGCGAGCGGCAGCCAGGCGACGACACCGACGAACTCGCCGGTCCAGGCCAGCAGCGGCACCAGGTAGCCGAGCCCGAAGCAGGTGGCGTAGCCGAAGCCGGCGCGGGCGCGGCGGTCGTGGAGGACCCAGCCGAGGATGGCGAAGGCGATCGGCGCGAACCACCACAGCGTGCGCGGCGGGCCGCTCAGGTAGAGCAGGACCCCGGCCGCGGTCGCGAGGACGACCCGGAGCAGCGCCGGTGGGATGTGCGTGCCCGATTTGTCGGACGTATTGTCGGGCGTCGCCGGCGTATCCGACGAAACAGCGGGTGCGACCACCCGGCCAGCCTACGGCCTGCGCCGTTCACTCCCTGTTGCCCATCACCCGCAACTCACGGGTTGCGCGTTCTGGTCTTGATGTGCAACCCTTGGGTAGCACATCAACTGGAGGAGAAACCCGATGACCGTGACCGACTCGATCGAGCGGGAAGTCCTGATCAACGCACCGGTGGCGAAGGTGTGGGCGGCCGTGACCACGGCCGAACACATCGGCACCTGGTTCGGCAACGCCGGCGCCACGATCGACCTGCGCCCCGGCGGGTCCATGACCTGCAGCTGGCGCGACGGTACGACGGTCGACACGATCGACGCTATCGTCGAGAAGGTCGACGAGCCGCACCTGTTCGCGTTCCGCTGGGCCCGGCCGCACGAGAAGGTCGCCGGGCCGTCGAACGCGACGCTCGTGGAGTTCACGCTCAGCGCCGAGGGCGCCGGCACCCGGTTGCGCGTGGTGGAGAGCGGCTTCGCCGAGCTGGACAAGACCGAGGAACTGGTCGCGGCCCACGTGGCGGACAACACCGACGGCTGGCTGCATGAGCTGGAGGAGTTGCGGACCTACGCGCCGACCATCGCGTGAACGCGCCACTGGTACCGCTGGCGGGGACGGCCACCGATCCGATGGCCGAGGTCCTGGCCGCACTAGCCGACCGGACCCGCCGCCAACTGCTCGACACGCTCGCCGCCAACGGCGAGGCGACCGCCACCACCCTCGCCGAGCGGCTGCCGGTGTCGCGCCAGGCGGTCGTGAAGCACCTGGCGGTCCTGGACCGCGCCGGCCTGGTGGAAGGACACAAGCTGGGCCGGGAGATGCGCTACTCGGTCCGCCCGGAACCCCTGGGCGCGACCGCCGCCTGGATGACCAAGGTGGCCCACCAGTGGGACACCCGCCTGACCAGGATCAAACAGATAGCCGAATCCTGACCCGCGAGTCCCACGTTCAACACCCGCGAGTCCCACGTTCAGGACGGCTGAGTTCCACGTTCGACACCCGAGACTCTCGACACCGAACGTGGGACTCGCCGAGTTCGAACGTGGGACTCGCCAAGTCTCAACGTGGGACTCGCGGGGCTGATCACCAGCCGCGGCGCATGAAGGTGTCTGGCGGGCCGTGCTCGTCCCAGTCGTCGAGTGGGGTGGCCGGCTTGGGGGGTGCCGGGTCGTTGGGCTCTTCGCGTAGGGCGTTGAGCAGGTGTTGCACGCCGGCCCGGTAGAGCTCGGTCACCTCGGGCAGGCGGTCGGCCCGTCCGGAGATCACCATGGGCCAGGTGGTCCGGCCGTCTCGCACCGCCCGCTCCACCGCGTTCACCTCGGCGCGGTAGTCGTCGCGCATGTCAGGAGGTCTCCAGCCGGGCTGTGATACGGCTGAACCCCTCGACCTGTGCCGCTTCGTTGTCCTCGTACGTCGACGCGATGGACTCGAGTGTCCCGGCCATCTCCTCGAGTGCGGTGGCGTTGTCGCCGAGAATCCGCTGCAGTTCCTCGCGTCGTGCCCGCCAGCGCACGAGCGGCCGGTCGTGTAGTTCGCCTTCGAAGGCGAACTGCTCGTTCTCCTCGATGGACGCGAGATGGAGTGCGGCAGCCCGGTGGTCGCCGGCGACCGTGGGTAGGTTGTCCCGAGCGGCGATGTGGATTCCCGCCGGATCGGCCGCGCGCACCTCGTTCGGGGAAACCGAGTTGATATCCACCGGTTGACGTTGCGGCACAAGCGTGTCCTCGTTTTCGACGAAACCGTTGTACAACTCCGTCAGCGCCTCGACCACGGCGCGCTCCTGTTGCTCGACCGCGTCCACGACCTTGTCGAGCGCGCGAAAGGCGGACTCAAGGATTTCGATGGTCCGCTCGCCTTCGATCTCCGGGGGCCGAACCGCGGCCCCAGCCGCCGCGGTGGCGGTGGCCGCACCCATTACCCGGCTCAGGAGCGTGATCGCGACCGCCTCGTCCGGTAACGGAGTCGCGATCAGCACCACGACCGCCGCCACGGCGCCGGCGACCTTGAGCGCATCGCCCAAACTGAAGCTGGAGCCATCATCGACCGGCTGTTCCAGCGCCTCGAGCAGTGTGTCGGCGATGCTGCGGACATCGTCGCGGGTGCGGTCGACGATCTCCCTCTGGAGGTCCGCGATGGCGGACATGGCATCCACGTAGTCGCGATGCCACTCGACGGCCGTCTCGCACTCGCCGAGGTAGTCCCGGAAGGCGTTGGCAACGGGGTCGTACCAGTCCCCGATTGCGATTCGCACATCGGTGAGGTCGTCGTGAACGTGCGCCGACAGCGACTGCCGCACGTTCACGAGTTTTTCCTTCATATGCGCGCACGCGTTTGGCCGGCTGTCCGCGAACCTGATGAAATTCGTACGAATATCAGCGAGCATTTCGGCCTCACGTTCCGCCTGCTCGCCGTTCCCGGTAGGCAGCCACTCCTCTGTCAGGCGGACGTACGCCTTCTCGTTGATCCGTGCGATGTAATCGTCGAGTCTGTCCCGCCAAGTGGTGCCCACACAGGGAGCATCACCGGCGGCGGCGACGGATCCGCGACGAACCGGCGACGCCGGCGAGGGATCATGTCGTCTCGAGGTCGTCCAGCACCGGCCCCAGCGCGTCGGGTGCCACCTTGGCCACCAGCTTGACCGACTCGTGCCAACGAGCCAGCACCAGCACCTCGGCCAGCAGCGACCGGGCCCGCTCGGGGTCACCGGCCGCCGCGACGGCCTCCACCACACGGGACAGTGCGGCGGCCCGGTCCTCGGTCGCGGTGATTTCGCGAGCGGTGGCCAGCGCCCGCTCGTGATCACCGGCCGCGATCTCGGCGTCGACCAGCTTGGCCCGCGCGGGATCAGCCCAATCGAACTCCATATGTGACCAGTAGGCGTGATTGTCGCCGGCAAGGGCCAACGCCGACTCATGGTCACCGGCGGCGATGAGGAGGTCGACCATGGGCTCCGCACGGTAGGTGTCCGAGTACAAGCCGGGGATCGCTGGTATCTCGCCACTCAGATACGACTCGGCGCGCTGCCGATCATTACTGGACAGCTCTCCCGCGAGTGTCCGAGCCCGCTCATGATCGCCGGCCGCGACCGCGGCTCGCACCAGCCAGAGCAGGCCGCCGGCGCGGCGGGATGTGTCTGAGATGGCTCTCACCAGCGACGACGCCCGCGTATGGTCGCCGGTCGCCGTCGCGAACCGGGCCAACCAGATCAGCATCTCAGCCTGGTGGTGGCTGCTGGGCGTCACCAACGCGAGCGATCGCGCCAGATCGTGTTCCCCCGCGGCGGCGGCCTGTTCGATCAGTTTTTCCAACGCCTGGTGCCGGTGCAAGGCGCTGTCGATGCCGCGGACCACGGCCACCGTCAGCTCCTGATCACCAGCCTTGCTCGCCGCCAGCGCCAGCTCGGTCAGCACCTCGTGCCGTTTGTCGGAGTCGGCGATGCCGCCGGCGAGGATCTGGGCCCGCGCCAGGTCGCCGATGGCGATGGCCGTAGTGGCGAGTGCGGACTGGATGGTCATGTCGAGTCCGAACTCGAGGGTCGTGGCGATGTCGAAAAGGGAGTACACCTGCCCGCCGGGGTCGGACACCGCGCCGGCCAGGGACTCCGCGGCGGCGAACAGCGCGCGGGCGGCGTCGAGCTCGCCGGCGCCGGCCGCAGCCTTCGCCAGGAAGGCGAGCAGACAAGCGCGGGCCTCGACCTTGACGACCGCGGCGATCGAGTCCTCGGTCTCGGCGATGAGCGAACGGAGCAGGTCGGGCTGACCGACCGTCCCGGCGACGGGGACCAACCGGATCAGCGCCCCGGCCCGCTCGGCACCGTGCGGGATGCTGCCGACGTCCGCGATCGTGTCGGTCAGCAGCGCTCGGGTCGATTCCGGATCCGCGAGCGCCTGCTGTTCCAGTGCCCACACCCGCCAGTCGACGTCGGTGATGGTCCGGGCGAGCCGGTGCGCCCGGTCCCGGTCGCCGATCAGGAGCGCTGCGACGGCGAGTCCGGTGAACTCGGGTGGTCCCATGGCGTGGAGCTCGTTTCGTGCGATCACCTCGACCCGCAGGGCCAGCTCACGCGCCGTGTCGTGGTCACCGGCCTCGGCGGCGGCCTCGGCGAGCTGGGTGAACGCGCTTATTTGGGAGTAGGGGTTGACGATGTCGCGGGCAAGCGCAGCGGCCTGGTCGCGCTCCCCCGCCGCGATGGCCACCTCGACGGCCAGCGCCAACACATACGACCGGATCAGCGGGCCGAGACGCGCGCCGGCGATCGTCGCGGCCTCGGTGAGCAGCGCCCGTACCCGGCTCCGGTCACCGGCCGAGACCGCGGCAGTCGCCAGCCGGGTCAGCACCTCCGGCAGTTGGAGCGGGTCGCTGATCTCCACTGCCACGTTCCGGGCGCGATCGGGATCACCTGCCGCCGCGATGGCCACGACCAGTTCGGCCAGTAGCGCGGTCCTGTCCATGTCGTCAGCCATGTCGTTGAGGACGGCTATGGCTTGGTCCCAGGCGCCGTCGGCGGTGGCCGCCGAGCCCAGCCTGCGCTGAACACGGGTGCGGTGGTGGCGATCGGTGATGGATGACGCCAGCGCACGTGCCCGCTCGTACTCGCCCGTCTTCGTTGCCCGTTCGGCCAACGTCGTCAGGGCCTCCTTCCGTTCACTGACGTCCGGAATCAGGTCGACCAGGCGCAGCGCCCGGTCATGGGCGCCGGCGATCGTGGCCGTCTCCGCCAGTTTCGCCAACGCCTGGTTTTGATCGTTCTCGTCGACGATGCGCCGCACCCACGACAACGCGCCTTCCAGGTCGCCGTCGCCCATGGCCGTCTCGGCAAGGTCGGTCAGCGCCTCTTGCAGGAACCAGCCGTCCGCCACATCGCTTATCAACGCCTGTGCGCGCTCGTGATCGCCGATGGTGGCCGCGGCGACGGCCGCCCGGGCGAGCGCGAAGCCGGTGGCATTCGTGTCGGGCAGGCTCTGGACGCGCGTCACCGCGTCAGTGATCAACGACGACACGCGGTCGCGGTCGACCGAGCGTGCGGCGGCCTTAACCAGCTCGGCGGTTGCCCAGGCCTTCTCGTCGTGATCGGTGAACCCGTCGATGCGAGCCGACGCCCAGTCGTACTCGCCGGCCGCGAACGCGCTCGGCAACAGCCACTTTAGCGTTATCTGATCGCGGGTCAGCGAATCGAGGACCTGATCCACCAGCTGTCCGGACTTGACGAAGAGCGCATGAGCCCGGTCCTGATCGCCCACCGACGCCGTCGCCCGGCCCAGCCGCGCCAGCGACACGAGCAGATCCTTGCCGGACAAGGCCAACACCATCTCCCTGGCCTCGTCCAGAACGGCCGAGGGCGGAACAGCACCCCCTGACCCCGCCTCCTCCACCACGGCAATCGCCGCTCGGGCCCGTCCGAGGGGGTCGTCCTCGAGCGCCACCTCGAACTGCGACTCCGCCAGATCATGGTCTTCGCCCGTCGCTGTCAGGTCGGCCAACAGGCTTTCCCGCGTGTTGACCACGGAGATGTCCTGCGCGAGCGAGATGGCGAGGTCCAGATCTCCGGCCGCGGCGACGGCTCTGGTGAGTTCGGTGATCGCCTCATCGCACGCTAAGGAACTGGACGTGCCCCGCATGAGGGTGCGTGCCTCGGTGACGAACGCGTGAAGGCGGTCCCGGTCGCCGGTGCCGGCGGCGAACCTGGCCAGCTCGAGGTAGCTGAGGACCTGCGACTCGTGGTGGGTGATGCCGCGGGCGAGTGCTTCGGCACGGGCGGTGTCGCCGAGCATCATCCAGACCACCGGAAGGCGGACGGGAATGTCGCTGTTGCGCTCGGCCAGTCCGTCGTTGTGGGCGGCGAGAAGCAGGAGGGCGGACAGGTTCGGCGCCGGCTGGCGGCACAGGACGTCCTGGGCGAGCCGGACCTCGCTCGCGGCCAGAGCGTCGCCGCCGCTGGCGTGGAGCATGCGGTCGTGCCTGGTCCGGTCGGTGGCGACGGCGACGAGGCGGTCGTGGTCGCCCGCGTCGGCGAGCACGTGTGGGTAGCCGAGCAGGAGGTGCTGCGGTGTGTCCGGCGGCCAGCCCTTGTCTCGGTAGCTGTCCGCCCAGGTGTGGAGGCGGTCCCGGTAGTGCCGCACCGATGCGCCGAACTTGGTCCGTGCGGCCTGCGCGAGTGTCTCGTGGGCGAACAGGTGGACCGGCGCGTTCGCTTCGGGGCGCAGCGGTGCCGGGCGGCTGCCGATGGTGCGGCCGAACGGGCCGTCCAGTAATCCGTCGATCTCGTACGGCGGGCGGCCGGTCAGCTCCTCCAGGTCGCGGCGGGTGAGGCCGCCGCCGGACGCGGTGATCAGCCCGAGCACGTCGCGGTGCAGGTCGTCGCCGCGTAGGTACTGGTTGAGTTCGTTGACGGCCCGACGCTCCATGCTTCGGGCGTGTAGGGACTCCGGGAGGTCCCGGCGGATGCAGGTGAGCAGCGGGTGGTCCTCGTCGAGGACGTCGTCGGGGACCCGCGGATCGGGGCGGCTGGCGACCAGGATGCGGACGTTCGGCGGCGGACGCGGGGGAAGCAGGGAGGCGATACTCAGCTTGCCGTGCGTCGGGCCCGTGTCCTCGTCGAGGCCGTCGATCACTACGAGGAGGCACCGAGAACGGTGGGCCGCGTCGTCGAGCAGGCGCCACAGCTGGCCCTGCCGGCCGTCGGGTGGGAGGACGTCGGGCAGGTGCTCGCCGGATAGAGCGGCCAGTTGGAGCGTCAACTCCTTGGTGAACGCGTCGCTGTCGGCCTGGGCGGCCAGCCGGCCGGTGACGAAGAACGACACCACGTCGACGCCCTCGGGCGGGTGCAGGACGAACCACGACATGAGAGCGGACTTGCCCGCCCACGGACCGGCCTGCCACCACGCGTAGGGCACGTCGCCGGCGGTGAAGCGGGTCAGCTCGGCCAGTTCGTCCTCGCGGTCGAGCAGCTGCTCCGGCGCGATGGCCTCGACCTGCTTGCGGTAGCTGGTGAGGACCCGGGTGTCGCCGCGGCCGGCGGCGATCCGCTCGGCGAGGGCGATGGCGAACGCGGCGGCGTGTGTCGCGGCTCGGTGCTGCCAGCCGGTCGCGTCGGTGTGCCGCTTGGTCCCGTCCGCCAGGTCGCTGATCGCCCGCACCGTGATCGTCCGGTGAAAGTCGTTGTGGTGCGCGGCTTCCGCGACACCGGCGCTCTCCATGTCGATGGCGGCCGCGTCGTTGTAGTGCTGCTTGATCAGCGTGGCGATCTGTCCGTCACCCGTGTCGAGCACCACCTCGCCGGAGACGACTGGCTTGAAGTGCACTGCCGGCACGGGCAGCAGGTTTGTCCAGGCACCCCCACGTGCGACGTCGCGTGCCTCCTGCTCGAGACTGTGGGCGAGCGGCCAGCTCTTGGGCCGCGGCCGGAACCCGCCGCTGTCGGCCCTGCCGCCGTGGTAGGCGTGTACCCGAGTGGCCACGACCACGTCGCCGAGCGCGACGCCGTCAGCGAGCCCGCCGGCCACGCCGACGAGGATCAGTGCCTTCGGCCGGAACCGCGCGATCGCGCGGGTGGTCACGGCGGCCGCAGCGAGATTGCCCGGACCGGCAAGGGCCAGTGCGACCCGGCACCGGCCGGCGCCTGATTGCCCTGTCTCGTAACGGGTTCCGTTGGCATCGGTGTGCGTCCGCAGGCCGGTGAGGTGGGCTCGGACGGCCGCGTACTCGAGGTCGAGCGCCGTCAGCACGACAATGTCCACGCGAGAATCCCCAGAGCTCATGGCTAATGATGGCGGCTGCCGGCGCGCCCGTCCCGTGGGATGGGCGGATACAGCATGGCCGGGCGACCGGTGTCCTGGCCGCGGGTCTTGCCGGTTGATCACGCGGCTCCGCGGGTCCCGGTCCGGCGCGCTCATGGTCGCCAAGCCTACCTAAATGTCAGATTGACATAAACCCCTTCGGCAAATTAGTGTCAGAAAGACGTGAACTTGGCGCCTGGGGAGGCACACAGTGCTCGACTTCGGAGTTCTGGGCCCACTTCGAGTGGTCGTCGGCGGCGAGG
This sequence comes from uncultured Actinomycetota bacterium, assembly GCA_963826035.1. Lineage (GTDB taxonomy): Bacteria > Actinomycetota > Actinomycetes > Mycobacteriales > Pseudonocardiaceae > Actinophytocola. Next base: position 95,309 of record CAWGVZ010000020.1, read on the forward strand.
CCAGGCCTATCGGGGCACGTCAGCACCGAATCCTGCTGGCGTCGCTGCTGCTGCGCGCCAACCGGCCGGTCCACATCGACGAGCTCATCGACCGGCTGTGGCCGGCGTCGCCACCCAAGGGGGCGCGGCGCACGGCGCAGACCTACGTGATGCGGCTGAGACGGGAACTCGGCGCCGCCGGCCGCCTGATCACCACCCGCCCCGAGGCGTACGCCATCGAGTTACCCCCGGAGCAGCTGGACCTCGGCCGATTCGCCGAGCTGACCGCGCGGGCCACAAGGCAGCGGGTGGCCGGCGATCCGGCGGCGGCCAGGGGCAGCCTGCGAGAGGCACTCGCCCAATGGCGAGGCGCCCCACTGAGCGACGTGCCCTCGGCGACGTTCGCCCGCGTCGACGTGCCGCACCTGCTGGAGCTGCGCTGCCGGGCCATGGAACAACGCCTCGAACTGGACCTCGAACTCAACGCCGCCGGCGACCTGGTCGGCGAGCTTCGCGCACTCGTCGCCGAACACCCACTGCGCGAACGGTTCTGGGCACTGCTGATGCGGGCACTGTCCCGGGCCGGCCGCCACGCCGAAGCACTGGCCACCTACCACGACGCCGACCGGCGGCTCGGCGAGGAACTCGGCACGGAGCCGGGTCAGGAACTGCGCCAACTGCACGCGGACGCGCTGGCCGGCACCTCCCCCTGTCAACCGAAATCGACAGCCGGACTCGAGCGCCTGCGACAACTGCTCACCGAGGCACTCACCATCGTCACCTCGAACACGTGATACATCAATCCAGCCGGCCGTCGATCTTGACCTGAAGGCGGACCCGGTGGCGTTGGTACTCGTCGGCCGAGGTGGTCGCGATGCGCACGGCGGCATCGACCAGTTCCCGCGACTCGGTCGGATGGGCATCGGGATGTAGTGGAAGCGCGGGCAGGAGGTTGTGCCGGACCTCGGTGTCGTCGTTCGTGACGTACTCGCGCAGCAGCGCCTCGTGCCACCGCGCGCGCAGGTCCGCCAGGGCGAAGTACTCGGTGGCACTCCGCGGGGTCGGAGTCCAGTCGTCGCCGTAGTCCACCGGTACTTCGGCCCAGTACCAGGCGTTCGCCGCGCCCGCGCGTTCGTACGCCGAGCCGGTGGTCAGGTAGCGCAGCAGGGTTTCCAGTACGCGTCGCCGGCCGTACGCGGTCACCGCCGGTTCGATGAGCTGGCGGTTGCTACTCACATCCGGGTCGACCACGAGCGTGGACATCAGCGCGCCGAACCACGATTCCGGCAACCGTGGCGTGGCGGCGACCAGCTGCCGGAACCTCGCCCGTTGCGCCTCGCCGGCCTCGTAGTCGTGAATTCCCGTGTCGGGAAGCTCAAGCCCCATCACCGCGCTGAGTTCGGCGAACCTGCGATAGAACTCCGCACGCCTGCTCATGTCTCACCATGGCGGCAACCGACGGCCGGATCAAGAGCCCGGCGCGACCAGCCCGGTCTCGTAGGCGACCACCACGCACACCGCCTGGATGCCCAGGGCGACGAGAGCGTGCACGAACCAGGCGCCGGCCAGCGTCGGGCCGCCCCACGAGTTGTCGAACAGCGGGTCCGCGGTGAACGGGTGGCCGAGCGCGCCGATGGCGTCCGGCCGCAGCGGGTACAGCCAGCCGCTCCACGTCACCATGAGCACCACGAGTGCGGCGCCGAACGCCACGGCGGCGGCGAGGTACCCGCACCGCACTGTGCGGAACCGGAGAGCGCCGGCGAGGATGCGTTTCATGTCGACGACGCTATGGCGCGCGGCCGCCCGAGTCGTCGGGCCGAGGAGCCAACCTCGGCGTCATACCCAGGTACTACTCACCCGTCGGTGACCAGCCGCCGCCGCAGGATCTTGCCGGTCGCGTTGCGCGGCAACGAATCCACGAAGATCACGTCGCGGGGCACGGCGAACCGGGGCAGATGCGCGTGCACGTAGTCACGCACCAGCGCCGGGCTCAGCGCCATTCCCGGCCGGGGCACCACATACGCGGCGAACCGCTGCCCGAACTCGCGGTCCGGCACGCCGACCACGGCCGCGTCGAGCACCTGCGGCAACGTGAGCAGCAGGTCCTCCACCGGACGCGGGAACACGTTCTCACCACCGGAGACGATCATGTCGTCGTCGCGGCCGGACACGAACAGCCGGCCGTCGGCGTCGAGGTAGCCCTTGTCGCCGGTGACCATCAGGTTGTCGTAGATCTGGTTGCTGCCGCCCTCCGTGTAGCCCTCGAACAGCATGTCGTTGCCCACGCAGATCTGGCCGACCACCCCGGGCGGCACGGGATTGCCGTCGGCGTCGAGGATGCCCACGCGGGTGCCGATCGGGCAGCGGCCGGCCGTGGTGGGCGCCGCGCGTAGGTCGGTCGGGTCGGCGATGCTCGCCCACGACACCTCGGTCGAGCCGTACAGGTTGTAGAGCACGTCACCGAACAAGTCCATGAACTCGCTGACGAACGGCCCCGGCAACGGCGCGCCGCTGCTGGCCACCACCCGCAACGACGACGTGTCGTAGTTGCGGATCACCTGCCGGGGCAGATCCATGATCCGCTGCAGCATGATCGGCACGGCGACCAGCGCGGTGCAGCGGTTCTCCTCGATGGCGCGCAGCGTTTCCTCGGCGTCGAACCGGCGCGACAGCACCAGCTTCGCGTGCAGCGGCATGCCGAGCTGCAGCGCGGCCAGACCCCAGGTGTGGAACAGCGGCGCCGCGATCATCATCCGGTCGCCCGCCTGCAGCGGGATCCGGGACAACACGGCGGCCGCCGTGCGGATGCCGTGCGGATTGCGGCGCTGGGCGCCCTTCGGGTTGCTCGTGGTGCCCGACGTCAACACGATGATCTTGCCGGGGGACGTCGGCGCCTTCAGCTTGTCCGCCGGCGCGTCCTCGATCAGCGCGTCCAGCGTGATGTCGCCCTCGCCCCAGGCGGTGATCCGCGGCAGCGCCTTGGGCAGATATCGCATGTGCGGCATGAACTCGTCGTCGGCCAGCACGGCCGCCGGCCGGTGGGTGAGCACCGCGTCGTTCACCTGGTTCGACGACAGGCCCGTGTTCAGCAGCAGCACGCTCGCGCCGAGCTTGCCGCACGCCACCATGGCCTCGACCATTCCCGCGTGGTTGCGGCACATCAGCGCCACCCGGCGGCCCTGGCGGACGCCGTACTCGGCGAGGCCGTTGGCCAGCCGTTCGGTGCGCTGGTCGATCTCGGCGAAGGTCAGCGCGCCCAGCTCGTCGGTGATCGCGTACTCCTTGGGGAACCGCGCGGCGGTCGCGCGGTACCCGCCGGCCACCGTCGCGCCCCACTTGGCCAGCACGTTGAGCTGGCGGACCAACCGGTCCGGCCGGCCGGGGCTGAGCACGCCCGCCTTGGTCAGCACCCGGGCGATGCTCAGCTGCGACTGGCCCTTCGCCGCCTGGTCGAGCCGGCCGGGGCTCGACGTGTTGGCGCGGCCGCTCAGATGGTCGTCGATCAGGGTGAGGGCCTTGCGGACCCGCTTGCGCAGCCACGATCCGGAGACCTCGCTTGACAGCGCCGGCAGCGACACCGCGAGGTGCACCTCCGTGCGGCCGCGGCCGGCGGCGGCGAAGCGGAACGAGATGTGCCCGCCCGGCCACTGGTCACTGACGATCACCAGGTGCTCGGGCTCCCGGCGGACCAGGACCTCGACGTCGTTGCGGATCACCGGTCCCTGGTCGAGACACAGGCGCATGTCGTAGCGCTCGGGTGCGCCCGGTTGCGCCGCCCCGACGCGTTCGCACCACGAGACCTCGCGAGCGAACTTCGGGTACGACTCGAGGTCGGTCATCACGGCCCAGACGCGATCAAGCGAGTGGTCGAGGACTTCCGTCACCTCGACGAGATCGGTCGACATGCTCCTCCGTCCGCATGGGCGAACGCCCAGAGCTAGATTTACTAGCAGTCGTGCTCCATTCGGAGCAAGGCCGGTGTTCCGCAATGTGGAAAGTTATACCCGACGCGCCAACGTGTACACGCCGACCGTCAGGTCACTCTCGAGCGGCTCACGGTGTCCGCCGGCACGAACACGCGTCACCATGCGGCGCCGTTGCCGCCGGCCGTCTCCCCCAAGTCCAGCCTCGCTCCGCCGACCATGAAAGCACTTCCGTCACAGGTTGGTCACCAACCCCCCTGTTGTCGGAGTGTCGGGCGGCCGAATGGCCCAGCCCAACATCAGGTTCGTCTCACCGGTGGCTCACGACGTGCTCATCCCGCAACGCGAATCTTCCTCAAGTCAACTCCCAACCACACATGTGGAGCGACATTCGGCGCCGTCACTGTGCCGGGCACACTGGTGATACTGGCCAACGCGGCCTGCGCGCGAGCGACAACATCGACTGCGTGGACAACGTGCCAGCGCCGACCGGCAGCGGGAACGTGGCGGGCACGGACGGGAACGGCGCCAAGACGGGCCAGTGCGCCAGGCTCTGACTCTTGTGCCGCGGCCGACCGGTCGGCCGCGGCACTAGGGTGATCTCATGCCTCTGGGTGCTTATCAGGTCCGAGCGTCGATCGCCGTGTCGGACATCGACCGGGCGGTGGCGTTCTACGAGGGCAAGCTCGGCCTACCGGCGTTGCGGTCCGGCCCCAGTGCCCACATCGCCGGCGGCAGCCGCGTCTATGGATCCGGCGGCGGGCCGGCGTTGAACGTCTACCAGTCCGGCACCGCCGGGAAGAGCCCGGCGACGCTGGCCACCTGGTACGTCGACGACCTCGACCAGATCGTCGACGAGCTCGCCTCGGCCGGCGTCGAGTTCGTCCGCTACGACCAGTTGGAACACGACGCCAAGGGGATCACCGCTCGCGCCGGCAGCGGGCGTATCGCGTGGTTTCAGGACCCGGACGGGAACACCTTCGCCATCGAAGCCGACGTCTGAGCCTCACACCCGGCGGGCCAGCACCTCGGTGCCGATGCTCGGGTCGCTCTCCAGCGGTTCGCGTTGCCCGGTCGGTGCGAAACCGTGGCGGCGGAACAACGTCCGCGCGGCCTCGTTGCCGTCCGCCACCCGCAGCACGACCTCCGGGTGCCCCTGTTCCCTCGCCCAGTCCACCACCTCGGCCACCAGCAGGCCACCCACCCCTCGGCCGCGGAGTACCGGCGACACCCACATGGCCACCAGCATCGGCGGCCCGGCGGGATCCGGCAGGATCGCGCCGATCGCGCCCAGCGGCACACCGTCGGCGAGCGCGACGGCCGTCAGTTTGTCCGGCGCCAGCCAGCGCCGCCACGTGGCCTCGTCGAACGCCTCCTCGCGAGCGAGCGTGGACCCGAACGCGTACGGCGCGTCCGCCAGCGCGGCGAGCCGCACGGTCCGCCAAGTTCGCCAGTCGTCCGGTTCCAGCCGCCGGATTTCCATGTGAACGCTCCCTTTACAGGCTGGCGAGCAGGCCCTCGAGTGGGGCGGGCATCCGGTCGAGGGCCTCGACCAGGACGCTGCCGTAGTGGATCTTGCGTCCTCTCCTCGTGCCGAGGAAGCGCCGCAACTGCTGCTGTGCGGTGCGGCTCCGCTGTGCGGGCTGGCGCTGGAAGGTCTGCAGGGCGCCCAGGTCGCCCTCCGCGCGGACGAGTTCCGCCACCTGGGTCACGCCGAGCGCGCGGATGAGCTCGTCCTCCAGATCCGCCGCGCAGACGAAGAACTCGTGCTGGGCCGCGCCGGCCTGCTCCCAGCCACGGACGTAGTAGTCGCGCTCGCCCTCGTCGCACAGTCCCGTGAGGCGCAGGCCCAGGCCGGATGGCCCGAGAAGGCCGGCGAAACGCGCGACGCTCATCGCCCCGCCCATCGCCAGAACGCACACCCCTTCGGCCGCCAGGTCCCGGCCGCGGTTCGCGGCCAGCGCACTCACCGCCGCGACGTCGCTCGGCCCTTCGAGCAGGACGGCGGTCCGCACGCGCAGCTGTGCCGCCAGTTCGCGAGCGGGGTCGCCCGGGCCACCGGCCACCCACGCGGTGACCGCCTCCCGGAACTCCCCCATGTCAGCCATGCGACAAGTCTCGGCCCTGTCCGGTCACCACGGTAGGGAATTACCGCCATTGCCTCCCGATCAAGCGGTCACGCGACGACACCCGTCGTCTTCTCCAGCGGCCGCGCCATCGCTCTCCCGGTCGTACTCGCTCGCCAGGTCCGCAAGGAACTCTCGTGACTCGTGTTCGTTCAGCGCGGCGTCGGCGATGTCGGGCACCAACTGCCGGTAGCTCGCCACGAAGTGCTGGTTCTCGAGGAACACACCACCGACGTAGGAGTCCAGATAGACCAGCGGGTGATGATCAGCGAACCGAAGCATCTTGAACGCGCTGCCGAACGCGGCCGAGATGCCGCCTGATCTCGGCAGGACTCGAATGACCACTGTGGGCAGACCGCTCATGATGGCCAGTGTCAGCAACTGCTCGTGCATGGTCGCCGGCCCGTCGACCTCCCGCCGAAGCGCATCCTCGTCGATGAAGAAATCGAAGCGGGGTGGGATCGACCGATGGAGGATCTGCTGGCGGGCCAACCGCCGACGTAGCGACTGCTCCACGTGCCGGCCGCGGTTGAAGTGGTCGATCGTGGCCCTCGCGTAGTTCTCCGTCTGGAGCAAGCCAGGAATCACCTGCGGTTCGTAGGTCGTGGCCGAACCGCAGGTTCCCTCGTGATAGATCAGGGCTTTGAACGATTCCGACAGGTTCCCATCGCCCGACTCGATCCAGTAGTCGGAGTAGCGGTGAGCGTCCTGGCAAAGTGCCAGCAGCGCGTTGGCCTCGGGTGGGAACACCCTGCAGGCGCCGAGGTAGTGGATCAGGTCCACCTCGCTGAGCTTCATGTGGCCGGACTCCACGCGTGAGACCTTGGTCGTGCCCCACCCTGTCCGATGCGCCATCTCCTGGCCGGTGAGCTTGGCCTTCGCGCGTATTCGGCGCAGTTCTTCGCCCAGTTCGCGGAAGCGGGCCGGTGCTGTCCTTCTTCCCATGTCCGCAAACGCTAGGACCGAATGGCCCGATCGCCCATGCTCACACGCGGAAGTCCACTCGGAAGGATCAGCTCTCCGTCGGGTTTGGCACCTGTGCAACCGGAACCACGATCGTCGCTTTCGCGCGGGTAGCCACCAGCGGCGGGGAGAAGACATCCGCGGCCGAGGCACCCCGGGCGGGCGCGGCCCGGCAGAGCACCCTCGCCTCGAAGTCGAGGTCGCGGGAGCGGGTGCCAACACGGGTCACGGTGGCCGTCACCTCGACGACATCCCCCGCCTGGATCGGGGCCAGGAACTCAACGCTCGAGTACCCGGCCAGCAGGCTCTCGTCGCCGTCCGTGTGGATCGCCAGATCCGTGGCCACGTCGCCAAAGAGAGCCAGACCGTAGGCGCCGTCGACCAGGTTGCCGCCGTAGTGGGCGTGTGCGTAGGGCACGTATCGCCGGTGGGTCACCGAGAAACCAACAGTCAAGCTCACGCCGCCACTCCCTTGATCGCGTGCACAAGATAACTGGCCACCTCGCCGGGGGTGGTGCCCCGGCCGAAGACCCGGTCGACGCCCAACGACGAAGCCATCAGCGGGTCGAACCGCGGACCGCCGGCGATCAGCACCGGGCGGCGGTCGCCCATGGCCTCGCGGAACGCGGCGGACATCTCCTGGGTGTTGAGGATGTGCGCGTCCCGCTGCGTGACCACCTGCGACACGAGCACGGCGTCCGCCTTCTCCGTGCGGGCCCGCTTCACCAGTTCCGGCACCGTCACCTGCGCACCGAGATTGATCACCCGCAGCTCGCGGTAGTACTCGAGGCCCTTTTCGCCGGCGAAGCCCTTGATGTTGAGGATCGCGTCGATGCCGACCGTGTGCGCGTCGGTGCCGATGCAGCCGCCGACCACCACCAGCTTGCGCCGCAACATCTTCCGCACCACGCCGTTCACCTCGGCCGGCGACAGCAGCGGGTACTCGCGCTCGACCACCACCACCTCGTCGAGGTCCACGATGTGCTTGGCCGAGCCGTAGACCACGAAGAACGTGAACTCCTCCCCGATGCCGTGGGAGTGCACGACCATCGCCGGTTCGAGGCCCATCTTCGCGGCCAGCTGCAACGCCGCGCCCTCGGCTCGCGGGCCGGGCGGCACCGGCAGGGTGAACGACGTCTGCACCATGCCGTCGCCCGTGGTGTCGCCGTAGGGACGTACGTGGCGCTTCACTTCGTCTCCCCCGTCTCCAGCAGGTCGGCTGCCGGGTTGCGGTAGCCGTCGGCCTTCTCGATGACGCCGTCGGCGCCCTTTCCCTTGTCCGGCGGGCGTTTCATGAGACCGAACGTGCCGTCGGCGATCGCGTCGAGCAGGCCGTCGCGGACGATCCGGTCGAGCAGGTCCACCGCCTCGCCGAGCACCTGGTGGGCGCGTTTCACAATGAGACCGTCGGGCGCCGGCCGGAAGTCCTCGGCCAGCCCGGCCGCCGCGTTCAGCACGTACCGCACGTTGCGCAGCGCGAGGTCGCGGTCGGACAGGAACGGCGTCACCACCGCCTCGGTCATCATGCCCACCAACAGGATCGACTGTCCCGTGAGGACACCCGCCAGGTTGAAGAACCCGTCGAGGAGGTAGCCGTTGAACACGTCGCCCGTCATGTGCTTGGTGGGCGGCATCCACTTGAGCGGCGCGTCCGGGAACAGCTCCCGCGCCAGCAGCGCGTGCGCCAGCTCGAGCCGGAACGAGTCCGGGACGTTCGGGTTGATCTCGAAGGCGTGGCCGAGGCCCAGCAGCTCGTCGGGCAGCCCGGCCTCGTGCGCGAAGTGCTCGTTCAGCAGCTGCGACACGGTGACCGTGTGCGCCGCGTCGACCGCGTCGGCCGTGGTGAGGTAGTTGTCCTCGCCCGTGTTGATGATGATGCCGGCGCGGGCGTGCACCTGCCGCGAGAACCGCTGGTCCACAAAGGTCCGGATGGGGTTGATGTCGCGGAAGAGGATGCCGTACATGGAGTCGTTGAGCATCATGTCCAGCCGCTGCAACCCGGCCAGCACGGCGATCTCCGGCATGCACAGCCCGGACGCGTAGTTGGTCACCCGGACGTAGCGGCCGACCTCTTTGGACACCTCGTCCATGGCGGCCCGCATGATCCGGAAGTTCTCCTGGGTCGCGTAGGTGCCGGCGAACCCTTGGTGCGTCGCGCCTTCCGGCACGTAGTCCAACAGCGACTGTCCGGTCGAGCGGATGACGGCGATGATGTCCGCACCGGCCCGCGCGGCGCTCGCCGCCTGCACCACGTCCTCGTCGATGTCGCCGGTGGCCACGATCAGGTAGATCCACGGCCGATGCGGCGGGTTGCCGAACCTGGTGATCAGCTTGTCGCGTTGGGCGCGGTTCCGGTCGACCGTGCGCAGTCCCTTCGCCACGGCCACCCGGCCGGCGCGGGCCGCGCGGTCGGCGTCGCGGCCGGTCGGCACCCGGAACTGGATCTGGCCGGCCGCCGTGGCCTCGGCCAGATCGGTGAGCGTCGCGAGGTCGTGCCCGCGCAGGGCGTGGAACGCGGGCAGCACCACGCCGTGCTCCAGGCCGCAGTGCTCGCGGACCGTGTCGATCACGCGGTTCACCCACGGCACGTCACCGGCCCGGTGGGTGGAGTCGGCGCCCGCGATGCCGGCGAGACGCAGCGTCGCACGTTCCACGGCCACCGTGGTGTGCGCCTTCGCCATCGACACGACCGGTTCGGCCGCCTGCGCGGCCAGCCGCCGCGCGGTGGCCACCACGCCGGGATCAAGGTCCAGCAACGCCATTACTCGCTCCGGTGGTAGATCGTCGTTCCGTCAAGGACAGTGCGCAGGCAGGTCTCGTCGCGCCAGACGGCGAAGGTCGCGGGTGCGCCGACCGTGAGTGAACCGCCGGTCTCGCGGGCCGCGGCCCAGCCGCCCGCCGTGTGCGCGGCGAACGCGTCCGCCGGACTCAGGCCGAAACCCGGCGTCTGGTGGTGCTCGCCCGCTCGCACGGCGGTCCACGGATCGACCGCGGTGACCGGCGCGTCGGAGCCGAACGCGAGCGTGAGGCCCTCTGCCGCCATCATGGCGAACGGGTTGAGCGTCGCCGCCCGGTCACGCCCAAGACGTTGGGCGTACATGCCGTCCTGGCCGCCCCACAGGGCGTCGAACAGCGGCTGCACCGAGGCGACCACCTGGAACCGGGCCAACTCGGCCGCCTGCGCCATGGTGATCATCTCCAGGTGTTCGAGCCGGTGGCGTACCCCGCCGAGAGCCGTCTCCCCCACCGCCTTCGCCGCGTGCCGGAAGCCGGCGACCACGGCAGCGACCGCGGCGTCGCCGATCACGTGGAAACCCGCCTGGATCCCCGCCTCCGTGCAGGTCACGAGGTGGTTAGCGATCTGCTCGGCGTCGAGGTAGCGGGCGCCGCTCGTGTGTGGAGCGTCGGCGTAGGGCGCGCTGAGGGCGGCCGTGCGGGAGCCGAACGCGCCGTCCACGAACAGGTCGCCCGCCAGGCCCCGGGCGCCCGGGGTCGCGCCGCCGATCTCGCCCCAGTAGCCGATCACCCTGGGGAGGTCTCCGGTGAGCGCGAGCAGGTCCCGGAAGTCCTCGGCGCCGGAGATGTCCGGGCCGGCGCACTCGTGCACGCACGCGATCCCCATCGACGCCGCATGCCGCAGGAACGCCAGTTGCGCCGCCCGCCGCTGGTCCGGGGTGATCGAGTCGCGGGCCGCCCGCCGCACGTGGTGGTGCGCGTCGCGGGCCAGCGGTCCCTCGGCCGACCAGCCGGCCGCGTCCCTCGCCCCCGGCGCCCGGTCCACCAGCGCCGATGAGGCGAGTGCCGAGTGCACGTCGATTCGCGACAGGTAGACGGGTGTGGCGCCGGCGACCGCGTCCAGCTCGGCCCGGGTGGGCGGGCGGTTCTCCGCGAACCGCGTCTCGTCCCAGCCGTGGCCCCACAGCAGCGTGTCCGGCTGGTCCCTGGTCCGGGCGCGGACGGCGTCGAGCAGGTCGGCGAGCGAGTCGACGCCCGTGAGGTCGAGGCCGGTGCGCAGCAGGCCGGCCGAGGTGGCGTGCACGTGGGCGTCGACGAACGCGGGCAGGACGCGGCCGCCGGCCAGGTCCACCACCTCGGTGGCCGTGCCCGGATACACCTCACCCAGCCAGGTGATCACGCCGTCCGTGACGGCCAACGCCGTCCCGGAACCGCCCGTGTACAGGGTCGTCATGTGGCGGAAGTGTGCCGCTCGCGGCTGTCGAACAGCTCGCGAACCCCTGGTTCGGACCGGATCAGGTCAAGGGCGAAGGCGGCGTGACCTGGGACGTAGCCGTTTCCGATCAGCATCCGCACGTCGGCCGCCAGGCCCTCGGCGCCGAGCGCGGCCGCGGCGAACGACGTGGCCATGGAGAAGAACACGATGGTCCCGCCGTCGGCCGTGGCCAGGACGGCGCCGTGCTCGCAGCCGGGGACGTCCACGCAGACGATGGTCACGTCGACCTGGGCCCCCACGGCGGCGGCGACGGCCACCGGGTCCCGCGCATCGGCCAGCACCACCTCGTCGGCCAGGCCGGCGGCGCGCACGGCGGCGCGCACGGCGTCGGCCTCGGCGGCCGTCGGCACGAGCGCCACCAGCCGGCCGGCACCCGCGCGCCGGGCGGCCGCCAGCGACAGCGAGCCGGACTTGCCACCGCCGCCGAGCACCAGCACCGACGGCTTCGGGCCGGCCTCGCGCACCACGCGGTCGGTGAGCGCGGGTGCGCCGCAGACGTCCAACACGGACAGTGCGAGCGAGTCGGGAAGATCGTCGGGCAGTACGGCGGCAATGGACCGTCCGAAGAGGACGGCCGTGCCCCGGCAGGGCACCTGCTCGGTCGCGCCGCTCCAGTCGGCCAGGCCGTCGTCGATACGCAGCGGGGTCAGCGTGAGCGACACGAGCGTGGCGATCCGGTCCCCCACCGCCAGCCCGAGCGGCGACTCGGGGCCGACCTGACGGACCGTGCCGAGCAGCATGCCACCCGATCCGGTGACCGGATTGTGCATTTTGCCCCGTTGTTCGACGATCTCCAGGACCGCTCGGCGCACGGCGTCCGGGGTCCCGTGCCGCTCCCTTAACTGCCGGAACGACGCGGCGTCAAGGTTGAGACACGCCACGTCGACCACGACTTCATCAGGCCACGACTGTTCTTCGGTCGAGAGCCGCCACGCTTGTTGAGGCAGGACGCCGGCCGGTTCCACGACGCGGTGCAGGCCGTATGGGGACGACACGCGAGACTCCCGTCTTACGTAAGATTTGCGCTTGTACTACGTTCTGGCAGCATATATTTACGTCATACTAGTGGCGAGGAGAACAGATGACGGCGGTGCGCGACGCGGTGACAGCCGCCACGACGGTCTCCGAGGCAGTTGAGGAGACCGCGCGGCAACCCTACGAGTACGTCCGGCGGGAGCTGGTCGAGCCCGACTGGCGGCGGTTCCCCGGCTGGCGCGAGGTCACCGAAGCCCAATGGCGTGACGCTCAGTGGCAGCGCGTGCACTGTGTGAAGAACATCAAGCAGCTGCGTGCCGTGGTCGGCGATCTGCTCGAGGAGTCGTTCTACGAGGACCTGGTGGGCGACCAGGAGCGCATGGCCACCATGTCGATGCTGCTGCCCCCGCAGATGCTCAACACCATGGCCCCCCACGCGGACCTCGCGCCGGCGGCGTTCACCAAGGCGATGCTCGCCGACCCGATCCGCCGCTACATGGTTCCGGTCGCGAGTGATCGCGATCCACTGTGGCCGAACCATCCGCACTCCTCGCGGGACTCCTTGCACGAGGCGGAGATGTGGGTCGTCGAGGGGTTGACCCACCGCTATCCCACGAAGGTGCTGGCCGAGCTGCTGTCCACGTGTCCCCAGTACTGCGGGCACTGCACGCGGATGGACCTGGTCGGCAACTCCACACCGCAGGTGGCCAAGCACAAGCTCGGTCTCAAGCCGGTGGACCGACAGGACCAGATGATCGACTACCTGAAGCGCACCCCCGGGGTGCGCGACGTGGTGGTGTCCGGCGGCGACGTGGCGAACGTGCCGTGGCCCCAGCTGGAGTCGTTCCTCATGCGGCTGCTGGACATCCCGACCGTGCGGGACATCCGGCTGGCCACGAAGGCGCTCGCCGGGCTGCCGCAGCACTGGCTGCAGCCCAAGGTGGTCGAGGGGCTGGAGCGGGTCGCGCGGACGGCCGCCCGGCGCGGGGTGAACCTGGCGATCCACACGCACGTCAACCACGCCCAGTCGGTGACCCCGCTGGTGGCCGAGGCGGCGCGGACCGCGCTCGAGGTGGGCGTGCGGGACGTGCGGAACCAGGGCGTGCTCATGCGCGGCGTGAACGCGACGCCGGATGACCTGCTGGACCTGTGTTTCGCCCTGCAAGGGGAGGCGAACATCCTCCCCTACTACTTCTACATGTGCGACATGATCCCCAACGCCGAGCACTGGCGGGTCGCCGTGTGGGAGGCCCAGCAGCTCCAGCACGCGATCATGGGCTACCTGCCGGGGTACGCGACGCCGCGCATCATCTGCGACGTGCCGTACGTGGGCAAGCGGTGGGTGCACCAGCTGGCCGAGTACGACATGGAACGCGGGATCTCGTACTGGACGAAGAACTACCGGACGGGCATCGAGACGGCGGACGCGGAGGCCCTGACCCGGCACTACCCGTACTACGACCCGATCGCCACCTTGCCGGAGGCGGGCCAAAAGTGGTGGCGCGACTACGACTCCATGGCCGGCGAGGGCACCGACTGACGCCGGCGACGAATTCTCGGGGCCCGCGTCGTATCACCCGGTGAGCCCAGAGAAAGGACTGCCGTGACAGTGATCATCGCCGGAAAGGCGTACGTCGACCCCGCGGACCGGGACCAGTACATCGAGGCCTTCCACGACCTCATCACCCGCTGCCGTGCGCAGCCGGGATGTCTCGACGTGGCCGTCTCGGCCGATCCGTTCGAACCGGGGCGGGTGAACATCTTCGAGCACTGGGCGTCGGCCGCCGAGCTCGACGCGTGGCGGGCGGTCGCCCCGGCCCCGGGGACCGACGTCAAGGCGACCGACATCGCCGTGAGCAAACACGTGGTGGCCAGCTCCGGCCCGCCGTTCGACTGACCACGACGCGCGGGAGGGGGTGGGCGATCCGTCGCCCACCCCCTCCCGCTCTCCCACGTCAGCACATGGTCGTGGCCATCACGTCGTCCGGGCTCGCCCAGGAGGCGCAGCCGTTGAAGGAATGGCCGTACCAGTTGTGGCCGAATTCGTGTGCCGCGAGAAGTGCGGCGTCATTCACGGCACCCGGGTACAGCTTGATCAGCTGCCCCATTCCGTAATTGCAGCCGACCACGATCAACTGGCCGTCCACGTCCAACATTTCCACCGGCTCGGCAAGGAATCCGCAGTCGGTGATCGCCGAGTTCTGGCACTCGACCGGAGTGCCGCCGCCCTCGGTGACATCACCCCAGTAGTTCGCGCCCTGGCGGATGGGTGACTCCCAGCCGCCGCAGGACGGCTGAATGGTGTAGGACCACGCCTGCGGCGCCTGTTCCTGCACCGCTTCTTCCGCACCGGCGGCCGGAGCCGCCACCACACCGAACGCGACCGCGGCGGAAACGGTCAACATCAATTTTGTTGCCAGCCTGAGCATCGCATCTCCCGTCAATAGCTCGGAAAATTCAGTAGCAGGGTGTAACTGATTGCAAATGCGATGGATATTAGACTGAGCGGTAAACTAAATACCCCGACCCAGCGTGACCGAAACTACGCGAAGCGTGAAATGGTGGGCAACCCTACGAAAGTAGGGCCACATTTACCAGTTACCAGGTCAGGTCGGCACCCAGCCGGATCGCGCCGACGGCCACCCCGCCGCCCAGGATCGGGAGCCGGGTGAGCGCGCCGGCCCCGGAGACGTCCACGCCCAGCGCATCCAGCACGGCCAGCGCCAGCATCGTGGTGGCGCGAGGGCTGCCGTCGATCACCTTCATGGCGACCGACGCCCCGTTGGCGCCGGCCGCCATGAGCACGCCCTCGGCGCCGCCCTTGCACACCGACCCCGGGACCAGCCGCATGAACTCACTGTTCTCGTGACCCGCGCCGCCGACGAACTCCGGCTCGGCTCGCATGGCGGCCGCCACCGCGCCCTCGGGCGTGTCCGCCGGGGCCAGGGCCAGCGCGCGGGCCGCCCGGGCGAGACCCGTGACCGTGGTGGAGAACAGCGGGGCGCCGCAGCCGTCGACCGCCACGTGGGCCACCGGAACCTCGGCCGCCAGCTCGAGGCGCTGCCGGATCACCTGCTGCACCGGATGGTCCGGGTCCAGGTAGCCGGCCACGTCCCACCCGTTGTGCACGGCACACGCCAGCATGGCCGCGTGCTTGCCCGAGCAGTTCATCCGTATCGGGCTCGGGCCCTCGCCGGCCCGGATCAGGCGGTGGCGCGTGGCCTCGTCCTCCGGCCAGTCCGCCGGGCATCGCAGGTCCCGCTCGGACAGCCCGGCGTCGGCGAGGATGCCGCGGGCGGCCTCGACGTGGCGGTCCTCCCCCGTGTGACTGCCGGCCGACAACGCCGTGCGTGCCGTGGACAGCGATAGGCCCGCCGCCCGTACCCCGGCGGCCTGCCACGGTTTGGTCGACGACCGCGGCAGCATGGGCGCGTCCGGGGCACCGAGGCGCACGGCCACCGACCCGTCGGCCGCGATACCCACGAGCGAGCCGAAGTGCCGGCTCTCCACGAAACCCGACCGCTCGACCACCGCCAGTTCAGCCAGCCCGGGCACGAGCCACCTCTCGTTTGCCACCGCGCCGCCGGCGGCCGGTCAGGCCCTGCAGCCGGTAGGCGAGGAAGGACAGGGATCCGTTGCACACCAAGTAGATGAACGTGACCACCAGGAACGTCTGCACCAGCAGATGGTTGAACGCCGAGAGCACCTGGGCGCGGTAGAGCAGCTCGGTGAACGCCACCACATACCCGAGCGAGGTGTCCTTCAGCAGGCTGACCAACTGGCTCACGAGCGACGGCGTGACGTGCCGGATCGCCTGCGGCAGCACGATCATCCGCATGGTCTGCCCCCGCGACAGGCCGAGCGAGAGCGCCGCCTCGGACTGGCCGCGCGGCAGGCTCAGGATGCCGGCGCGGAAGATCTCGGCGAACGCCGCCGAGTTCGCCACGGTCAGCGGCAGCACGAGCTTCCACAGCAGCGGCAGGTTGATCCCGTAGCTCGGCAGCGCGAACAGCGTCACGTAGATCATCAACAGCACCGGCAGCGTGCGCGCGATCTCGATGTAGCCGGTGGCCAGCCAGCGCACGGGTCGCACCGGGCTGAGCCGGCCGAGCGCCAGGAAGATCCCGGCGATCGCGCTCAGCGCCGCCACGTAGCCGGCCGCCTCGAGCGTGCCGAGCAGCCCGACCAGCAGGTACTCCCAGATCGGCCACTGGGTGAACGGCTGCCACCGCACGGCGTCGAGCTGCCCGCGGGACGCGAACTGCCACAGCGCGGCACCGAGCACGCCCGCCAGCACGAGCCCGCTCACGATCGACCAGATGAGGATCCGGCGGCGGGTCCTCGGGCCGGGGGCGTCGTAGAGAACGGTGCTCATCGCAGGATCGCCACCCGTCGCTCCAGCCATCCGGTGCCCGTGCCGACCAGCAACGCCAACGCCATGTAGGCGAGGCCGGCGCCCACGAAGATGGGGATCGGCTGGGCGTGCACGAGGTTCGTCTTGTTCGCCGCGGCCGTCAGCTCGACCACGCCGATCGCCGCGAACAGCGACGTGTTCATCACGAGCGCGATCATCACGTTGCCCACCGGCTGCACGACCGCGCGCAGCGCCTGCGGCAGGATCACCGAGGTCAGCGTCTGGCGGAAGGTCAGGCCGAGTGCCCGCGCCGCCTCCGCCTGCCCCATGGCCACCGTGTTGATGCCGCTGCGCACCGCCTCGGCCACGTACGCGGCTTCGTAGATGATCAGCACCACCAGCGCGGTGGTCGGCAGCGGCATCAGCAGACCGGCGTCGGGCAGCGCGAACACGAACAGCACCAGCAGCGCGAGCAGCGGGACGTTCAGGAACAGCTGCACGTAGGCGAACGCGACGCCGCGCAGCACGGGGATCGGGCTGACCCGCAGCGCGGTGACGATGATTCCGAGCACCAGCGAGCCCACGGCCGCGAGGGCCGCCATCCACACGGTGGTCAGCAGCCCCCGCAGCAGCGGTTCGACGTTGTCGAGCAGTGCTTCCAATTCAGGACCCGGGAACCGAGCCGATGGCCGGCGGCGTCGGCGGGTCGGCCTCGACGACCGTGCCGAGCGAGTTCTCCCAGGCCTTGGCCCACAGGCCGGCGTCCTGGATCTCCTTGAGCCACGTGTTCACGAACTCCTTGAAGGCCGCGTCCCCGTGCTTGAGCCCGATCCCGTACGGCTCGACCGTGAACGGGTTGCCCACCACCGTGATGTCCGGGTTGGCCTTGGCGGCACTCGCCAGCAGCGTCAGGTCCTGCACGTAGGCGTCACCGCGGCCCTGCACGAGCGCGGTCACCGCCTGCGGGTCGGTGCCGAACGGAAGCACCTCGGCGTCCGGGTGCCGCTCGGGCACAGCCGTCACGGCCGGGGTGTTCGCGCCGACGATCACCGTCTTGCCGCCGAGATCGTCGATTCCCTTGATGTCGGTGTTGCCGGTCTTCACGGCCACCGCCAGCCCGGACTCGAAGTACGGTCCGGCGAAGTCGACCTGCTGGGCCCGCTCCGGGGTGATCGTGTAGGTGTTGAACACGACGTCCACCGTCTCGTTGGCCAGCAGTGCCTCCCGCGTCTCGGTCGCCGGGGGCACGATCTCCACCTCGGGCTTACCGAGGATGTAAACGGCCAGCAGCTTCGCCAGGTCTGCATCGAAGCCACTGACCTCGTCCGGGTTGGTGGGGTTCTGCTGGGACAGCAGCGGCGCGTCGAGCGCCTGCGCGACCACCAGCTTTCCCCGCTCCTTGATCCGCGCCATGGTCGAGTCCGGCAGGATCAGCGCGGCGTCGGCCACCGGCGCGTCCGCCAGGAGATCCTCGGTGCCCGCCGGGTCCGGCGCGCCGGGAACGGCCGGGGAACCGCCCGAGTCGCCGCACGCGGACAGCGTGAAGGCGGCCGTGATCGCGATCGCGAGGACCGCTCGGCTGCGTAGAGATTGCGTCATTGGGGTGTCCCTTCGACCAGTTGCCGGAACCGTAAGTCCAAAATTCGTAACAAGTCAAGGACATCGCGGAGCAAGGTGGTATGAATGTGCCCATGACAAGTTCGGGTGTCGCACCGGACTCACCCGGGGCCGTGCTCCGGCTGATCCGGTCAGGGGTGGCGGCGTCGCGATCCGATGTGGCCCGGGTGCTGGGGATCTCCGCCTCGACGGCCGCCGGCCGGGTGCAGGCGCTGATCGACCACGGGTACGTGCGCGAGGCGGGTGACGGCGCGTCGCAGGGCGGCCGGCGACCCCGCCGGCTGGCGCTGCACACGGACGCCGGAGTGGTCGCGGCCGCCGATCTCGGCAGCCACCACGCCACGCTCGCGCTGCTCGACCTCGGTGGGCGGGTACTGGTCGAACACCAGCGGCCGGTGCTGATCTCCGACGGGCCGGCCGCCGTGCTCGCGTGGGTCTACGCGCAGGTCACCGCGCTGGTCGAGACGGCGGGCGTCCCACTGCGCGGCATCACGGTCGGCGTGCCCGGTCCGGTCGACGCGCGGACCGGGCGGGTGGTGTCGCCGTCGCGGATGCCGGGCTGGCACGGGACCGACGTAGCCGCGGTGCTCGGCGAACTGACCGACGTGCCGGTGCTGGTCGACAACGACGCGAACCTCATGGCGCTCGGCGAGCTGACGTCCTCCCCCGCCGACCACCTGGTGTTCGTGAAGGCGGGCACGGGGATCGGCTGCGGTGTGATCGCCGCCGGGCGGCTGCACCGGGGTGGGGTCGGCGCGGCCGGCGACATCAGCCATCTGGCGGTGCACGGCTACGAGGGCGTCGCCTGCTCGTGCGGGCGCACCGGCTGCCTGGACACGGTGGCGAGCGGCGCCGCGCTGGTTCGCGACCTGACGGCCGCGGGCGTCGAGGTGGCGGACACGGCGGCCGTCGTGGACCTGGCCCGCGACGCCGAGCCCACCACCACCCGGCTGCTGCGTGAGGCCGGCCGGGCCACCGGCGAGGTCCTCGCCACGATCGTCAACTTCTTCAACCCGGACGTACTGGTGATCGGCGGTCAGTTCAGCCAGGCCGAGGCGTTCGTGGCGAGCATCCGCTCGGCGCTCTACGACCGGTGTCTGCCAATGGCCACCGAACACCTGCAGATCGCCACCACCCGCAGCGGCCCACGCGCCGGCATTCTGGGCGGCGGCCACCTGGCCCTGGAACACCTTCTGGACCCGGAACGAGTGAACGCGATCGTCTCCCCATAACCCGCGAGTCGTACGTTGTGAACGCCGAGTCGTACGTTATCGACAGCGAGTTTTAGCTTATGGGGCAACGAGATCAGCGCAGCTCTGCCGTCGGGATCGTACGTCTCGGTGTCGAAACGATACGACTCGTGGGTCAGTGTGGGGTGATCGCGTGGGGTGGGGGCGGGTCCTGGTACAGCTCGGTCACCAGGTGTTCGCGGTTGGCCAGGACGCGGCGTTGGTTGACGTAGCCCTTGTCGGTGATTTCGCCTTCGTCCAGGCTCGCCGGGGTCGCCAGGACGAGCAAGCGCTCGATTCTTGCGGCTGAGCCCGCGCCCTTGTTCAGGCGTGCCAAGGCGTTCGCCAGTTCGGCGGCCAGTTCTGGGGAGTGCACCACCTCGCCCGTCGGCGCCGGGAGGGTGCCCAGGAGGCGTTCGGTCTCCGCGGTGTTCAGCCACGCCAGCGCGCACACGGTGGCGCGGTTCTCCCCCGCCAGCACCGCGTCGGACAGGAGTGGCGCGGCCGACAGCAACGCCGTCCGCAGCGCGCCCACGTGGACGAACGTGCCGGTGGTCAGCTTGAAGTCCTCGGCCAGGCGGCCGCGGAACAACAGCCCGGCGTTCGGGTCGTCGGGGTCGGCCAGGCTGACCGCGTCCCCCGGCCGGTAGAAGCCCTCGTCGTCGAACGCCGCGGCCGTCAGGTCCGGCCGCAGGTGGTAGCCGGGCGTGATGTGCGGGCCGCGGACCCGTACCTCGTACGTGTTCTCCTTGGTGGGTACCAACTTCAGCGTGACACCGGGCAGCGGCACCCCGATGCAGCGGGCGTCGGCGTACGAGTAGTGCGCGGTCGTGGCGGCCGGCGACGTCTCGGTGGTGCCCCAGGAACCGGTCACCGGAACGTCCCGGCCGCTCACCTCGCGGCCGAGCGTCGCCAGCCGGGTGCGCAGGGCGGGCGTCAGCGCGGCGGCCGCGTTGAACACCAGCCGCAGTCGCGCGAAGAACTGCTCGGCCAGCGAACGGTCGGCTTCCAGGGCGGGCACCAGCTGCGCGTAGGCGGCCGGCACGTTGAACGACAGCGTCGGCGAGACGTCCCGGTAGTTCGCGAGGCTGCGGGCGAACAGCGCGGACGCCGGACGCCCGTCGTCGATGTACAACGTGCCGCCGTTCGCCAGCACCAGGTTCACGTTGTGGTTGCCGCCGAACGTGTGGCTCCACGGCAGCCAGTCGACCAGCACCGGCCGCTCCCGGTCGAGGAACGGCCACGCCTGCCTGATCATCTGCTGGTTCGCGCACAGCATGCCGTGCGTGGTGACCACACCCTTGGGCGCGCCGGTGGAGCCGGACGTGAACAGGATCTTCGCGACCGTGTCCGTGGTGACCGCGGCGAAGGCGTCCTCGACCGCACCGGTCGGGGTGGTGGCCCGCAGGTCATGGAGGTCATGGAGGTCATGGAGGTCATGGAGGTCATGGAGGTCATGGAGGTCATGGTCGCCGGCGATCACCAGCCGGCTGCCGAGCGCGGCGACCGCCGGACCGAACGCGGCGGCGTCCTCCACGTACACGGCGCCCGGCCGGACCAGTTCGCCGATCGCGCGGATGCGCGCGTGATCCTTGCTCTGCAACGAGTACGCGACGCTGACCGGCACGACCGGCACCCCGACGGTCAGCGCGCCGAGCGTCAACTCCAGGTGGCCGATCGAGTTGCCGGACAGAATCATCAGCGGCCGCTCGGCGGACAGTCCCTGGTCGAGCAGCGCCTGCCCGATGGCGTCGGCCGCCGCGCGCACCTCGCCGTAGGTCCGCCGCCGCCACTCGCCGTCCGGACCGCGTTCGGCCACCAGCACGGCAGGCGCGTCGACGGCCGCCCAGCTCCGCAGCCATTCGGCGACGCCGCGGGCCGGCGACCCGAGCGGGGCGGCCGACTCGAACAGGACCGTGCCGTCCGGCCGGTCGCGGCGCCGGATGTCCGGGACCGCGTAGAGCTTGTCCACGCGGCGATTATTCTACAAGTCTTATGCGTCTGTGAAGAGTTCTGTAGCCATTGCGGGCGCCGGCTCCAGCACGGCGACCGTGCCGGCCACGCCGTCCACCCGAACGATCGCCCCGTCTCCCAGCCGCACCGACGCGTCCCGGGTGTTCGCCACGCACGGGATGCCGCGCTCGCGCGCCAGGATCGCCGCGCGGGACATGGGTTCGCCGAGGTCGGTGACCACGGCCGCCGCGTACCCGAACAGCGCCGTGTGTCCGACGTCGGCCACGTGCGTCACCAGGATCTCGCCCGGTTCCAGCTCGGCCTCGGCCTGTGGCGACACCACGCGGACGCGGCCCTCCACCACACCCTCGGCCACCCCGATGCCCGTCAGCTGCTTGCCGGACGGCAGCCGCTCGTGCTCGGCCTCCGGGCGCCAGGATCCGTTGACCACGGCCGGCATCCGGACGTTCCGCAGCCGTTCGTGGTCCGCGCGGCGACGGGCCAGGCGGTCGAGCGCGTCGGCCGGCAACGTGAACAGCTCGTCGAAGGTGAGGAAGTAGACGTCGTCGTCGGCGGCCAACCGGCCGGCCGCCACCTGGCGGCGACCCCATTCGCGGACCAGCCTGCGCAGTTCGTCCGTGTAGCGCATGGTCGCGTCCCTGGCCAGCTCCCTGGACCGCTGACCGGCGATGGCGAGCCGATCGGCGATGCCGCGCTTCACCTTCACGGGGGCGTCCTCCGCCGGCTTCGGTGTCTCCTCCTCGGCCGTTTCTTCCTCGGCCTTCTCCGTCTCGTCGGTGAGCACCGGCTCGTCGTCCGGTTCAGTGCTGTCCGGCTCAGTGCTGACCGGCTCGGGCTTCACCGCGGTGTTCGCGGCGGCCGCCAGCAGTTGGGCCGCGCGCCGGGAGAAGGTGTCGTTGCTCAGCTCGGCCTCGCCGGGACCGCGGTGTCCGAGCCGGGACAGGGTCTCGTCGAACGTCGCGGCGAACTCCGGGTGGTTGGTCCGCACGGCGTCCAGGTCGCCCCAGCCGGCGAGCGTCCGCAGGTCGTCGTCGGCCGCCAGCAGCTCGGCCAGCCCGCCGACCGCCACGAACGCGTGCTCGCTCGCCACGTCGCCGCCCCGGTTGAGCGCGGCCGGGCCGTTCTTCGCCCGCCTGCGCAGCGGCCCGGCGGTCACGTGCGCGAACAGGTCGCCGACCTGCGAGTGGACCCAGCCCTGGCTGAGCCGGTCGCGCAGCAGCAGCGCCCGCGCGGCCAGCGCGGCGTCGCTCAGCGCCGAGAGGTCGGGCTCGTGCTCGGCCACGGCGGTCGCCGCGAAGTCCCGTGCGGCGGCGCGGTAGCGGCGCACGACGCCCACGAACCGGGACAGCGCGGCCAGTTTGGCGGCCAGGCGGCGAAGTCCGGTCGGCAGGGACGGGTGGTCGAGGGGGAACAGGTCGATCTCCGTGCGGTCGTCCCCGAACGCCCGGTCGGTCACCGTCTGGCCCGTCCAGCCGGGCAGGAGCGCGGCGACGGCCACGGCCACCGAGACACCCGCGTAGACGTGGTGGCCGAACACCGCGTGGCCACGGCCTTCCCACTCGTCGGCCAGCTCGCCCTCCAGGCCCATCAGCCGGCCGAGCACATGGTTGGCCGCCCGCAGACCGGTGGTGTGCAGGTCGATGGACAGCGGGGTGAGCGGGCCGGGGAACAGCTCGGCCGTGCTCCTGGCGCTGTAGACGGGGAAGCGCGGGTCGACCCGGTCGTCGCTGTCGACGGCCATGCTGGGCAGCGCCACCGATGTCAGCACGGTGCCGGACTCGGGCGGGCGGCGGCGGGGCAGCGTCTCGGTCGGCAGGGGCAGCCGGGCGAGCACGTCGACCGCGCCGTCGGCGCCGAGCTTGCGGCCGCGGGCGCCGCGCGCGAGGTCGGCCACGATCTCCGCGGTCGTCCAACCGCACTCGAAACCCCACTCCCGCGCGGAGTTCTTCTTGTCCGATGTGGACATCTCGGGCCACTGCGGGATGCCGCGCGCGGCCACGCCCCGAAGCGGCTCCCGCGCCTGTCCGGCGAAGACCACGCCGTCGGCGATCAGGGACACGACGCCCGTGCGGCTGTCGGTCACCGCGAACAGGAGGAAGCGGATCAGGTCGTCGGTGTGGACGAACCGCCACTGGGTGTCCCGGGGCGCGGACAGCAGCGTGGCGATGGTCCGGCACGCCTGCCAGTCGAGCAGCCGGCCGCCCAGCGGCGCGGTCCGCACGACCACGTGCTCGCCGCCCGCGTCGCGGACCACGCGGTCGGCGTCGCCCACGTCGGGACCGTGCGCGAGCGGCACCACGAACCGGATGCCGTGGCGGGCGGCGGTGGTCGCGAGGGTGCGCAGCGCGGGAATGCCGCCGGACTCGGGCACCTCCCGTTCGACCGGGGCGAGGTGCACGACCACGTCGGCATCCGGGACGAGCGCGGCGGCGGCCGCCGGATCACCGACGGTCAGCTTCACCGCAGGTGGCAGATACCGGTGTGGTGTGGCGCCGACACCCGTGACCTCATGCCCGGCACCGAGCGCGGCCCGCGCGAACGCGCGGCCGAGGTCCGAGGTGACTCCGCTGATGAGGATGCGCATCGCGGCTCCCAGTTCCTCGCCGGCCCGCGGGGCTGCGGGCGCTCAGCAGGGTACTGCGCGGACGCTACACGCACGGTGACAGCCCCCACTCGGATGGGTACACGCAGCGAATCTGCCCGCCATCAGCTCGCATGGCGCTGCTGCACGTCGTCGACCAACAGGTGCTCGCCGGACATCCGTACGCCACCCAGCCGGTCCACCCCGGCCATCGGCCATACGGTCCGGAAGTACCGGCCGTCCACCGTCACCGCCGCCGGGCCACGCGCGTCCACGGCCAGGACCCGAACCCGATGCCAGCCCGCCGACAGGCCCGCCAGATCGACCGAGTACGCGGACACCGACCGCCCCGACCTCGTCTGGCCGAGCAGTTCCACCCGCGCCGCGCCGCCAGAAACGTCCACGCCGACGTCGGCGCGCCGGCCCGTACCGAACCGGCTGGCCGGGAACGTGACGGCCGACGACTCGACCGACAGCACCCGCGTCGACGGGGCGCCATCGCCCTTGACCACCCGCACGCCGTCGCCCGTGTACTCCACGCCGCGCGGCGGTGTGCCGATCGGGTCGTTGTCGAACGTGTCGACGTCGGCCGCGAACAGCTCGAGCTCGTTGAGCAGCACGCACCGGTCGCCACCGTTCGGGCAGGCGCCCTCGGCCGGGCCGGCGATCGGGTCGACCGTCACCCGCACGGCCGTCGCGCCGCGGGCCTGAACGTCCTGGTAGCGCAGCGAGTAGGACGTCGCCGCGGGGACCGACGTCAGCGACCGCCAGCGCGACCCGTCGCGCCACTCCACCTTCGCGCCGGACTTCAGGCCGAAGCCGGCGAGCAGCCCCACCTTCGACAGGTCGTACGGCCGGTCGAAGGTGATCGTGTACGTGCCGGGCGTCGTGCTGTCCGACAGCGCGCCCGACCACGGCAGTGCGCTCCCGTCGACCGCGCCGAGCGTGCCCGTGCGCGGCTGGCCGGGGAACGTGTCGTCCAGGTTGGTCGACACGCGGAACGCGCCGGAGCGGACTTTCGTTGGCAGGTCGAGCTTTCCGGTGCCCGGGGTGACGATGTCCACCTGCCGGCGGTAGATGTCGTTGTTGTCGTCCTCGTCGAGGATGTGGTCCTCGTTCGTGCCGTCACCCTTGTTGCACTGGTCGCCCAGGACGCCACCGGTCACCCACGGGTGGCAGTTGTCCATCACCGTGACCACCCGGTTGGCGTCGGTCACGGCGATACCGAGGTTGCCGGACGTGCCGGCGTTCGCGAAGTAGTTCCACCACGACGTGTACTTGAGCGGGATGGTGCCGTCGGTCGGCAGATTCGTGTACGTGTTCGCGTGGGTGATCATGGCGCTGTCGAAGCTGATCGGCTCACCCGGTTTGGTGACGCCGCCCTCGTTGTCGACGGCGATCCGGTTCCACGGCCGGCCGGCGTGGATGGCGAGCATCCCGTTGGGCAGCAACACCGGGCGCGGCATGATCCGCGGGTCGAGACCCTCCTTCTCCTGGGGGACGATGTCGCCGCCGTCGCGCCACGACTCGGGGAACTCGACGTCGATGTCCGACCAGGTCCTGCCGTCATCGGTGGACTTGCGCCACTTCAGCGGAAAGTAGCCGCTGGTCGCGTTGCAGCCCTGGTGGCGGATGGCGGCGATCAGGCTGCCGTCCGCCGTGCGGGCGACGCCGGCCTCGTAGAAGTTGCCCGTGACGCCCCACTCCGACGACATGCCGACGAACTCCCAGCGGCTGGCCGACGCGTCGATGCTGCGGGCCAGCATGGTGCCCGAGCAGCGGCCGGGTGCGTTGGAGGGGAACACGTACGCGCTCATCAGCAGCTTGCCCGCGCGGTCGTGGGAGATGTGGGTGGGGATGAGGCTCCAGCCGGTGGTCGGGCTGTCGGCCGGCCAGTTCTCCAGGAGGTCCGGGCCGTCGTTGGTCGTGGGGAAGTCGTTGGTCGACGAGTGGACGACGTGCATGGGCACCGTGCCGTCGGCGTTGCGGGTCATGGGCGAGCGGCGGAACGCGATGAGTGAGCCGTCGGCGGCGCGCGCGATGACCTGGGCGGGCTGGCCCTGCGCCGAGCCGGTGACGAACGTGTCGCCGCCGTCGGTCGAGTTCATGTACTTGAGCTCGCCGTGGCCGAAGTCGGGGTAGTTGGCGTAGGTGCCGAGGACGTCGCGGCGCGGGTTCTCCGCCGTGCCGGAGTCGATGGCGTTGGCCTGCGCGTCCCACGCCACGTCCGGTTCGACGGCATCGTGGATCATGGGCTGGTTCGACCCCTGGTGGACGACGTGCTCGTCGGCCAGCGCGACCGTGCTGACCGAGTCCGGCGGCGCCGCGAGACTCAGCGGCGCGACTCCGCCGAGCACCACCGCGCTCACTCCCGCGAGTAGGACCGTCGTTCCGCGTCCGAGCCGCCCAGCCATGGCGCACCGTCCTTTGTCACCATCCATTGCTGACGCGGGCAGATTTCCTGGAACAGCGTTTCATGTCAACAGCAGGTACGCCTGCGCCACTTTCTCCCCGTCGGCCGGCTCCCGCACCAGCCGGGCCATCGGCGCGAACCCCGCGTCGACCAGCAACGCGGTCACGTGGCCCGGGGACAGCCGGCGGACGTCCAACTCGATCCGGTGCCCGAACGCCTCGGCCAGGTGCAGCGGCTCGTCGCCCACCTGGAACGCCAGCAGCAGGTGGCCGCCGGGCGCCAGCACACGGCGGAACTCGGCGAACTGGGCGGGCAGCCGCTCCAGCGGCGTGTGGATGATCGAGTACCAGGCGACCACCCCGGCGAGCGCGCCGTCCGCGAACGCCAGGTCGGTCATGGTGCCCTCGTCGAACCGCACGGCCGGATGCCGGCGCCGGGCGATGTCCACCATGGCCGGCGACAGGTCCACTCCGGACACCGGTACACCCAGGGAATGCAGGTATGCGGTGATGTTACCCGGCCCGGAACCCAGTTCCACGACCGGTCCTGAGTGGACTGTCTCGGCGAACGCCCCGAGCATCGCGCGGTCGAACGGGTTGGCCGGTTCGTCGCGAAACCGGTCGGCGTACCCCTCGGCCACCTTGTCGTATGCCGCGCGGGTCACGGCCAGGTCCGCAGGCTCGCTCACGGGCGTGGTCAGGCAGGCCGGGGCGGGTCAACGAGCTCGATGCCAATGGCCACGACGCCGAGGGCTTCGCGTTCGGGTGGGTAGATCTGGCGGATGTTGGCCAGCTGCTCGGCGCGGGTCGCGAGCGGGTTGACCGAGGCAACGTCCTGGTGGTCGAACATCTCCTCGAAGGTGGCGTACCGATTGACGCCCGTCACGCGGGTGAGGACCTGGTCTCCCTGGCATCGGAACCGGATCAACGACCCTTCCTTGATCTTGCGGCGACTGGAGTCGTTGACTCGGATCTCGGTGGTCTTGCGGCCGGTGGCGATCAGGTCGAAGTAGCGTTTGTAGATGCCCATCTCGTGGGCGCGGACGGCGGGTTCGGCGGGACGTACGGTCATCAGGCGGCCTAGCTCCTTGACGGTGAACGAGCGGAAGAAGTGCTTCGGGTCGGTCAGCAGCTCGCCGACCAGCCAGACAGTGCGTCGACGTAATCGTCGACGCTGCCGGGCCACACGGTGGTGTCGAGCATCCAGGGCTCGACGTCGGCCGGGAGCACGCCCTTGCCCTGCTCGCGCAGCAGAGACTTGGACAGCTTCGCCCCGGTCGGGGCAAGCACCTGCGGCGTGAAGATCCGGATCGGCATGTGCGCCGGCGGGGTGTCCAGCGCGCCGAGGGCGCCGTCGACGAGCTGGCAGCCGAACACCCAGTCGCCGCCCTTCATCATCACGTGCAGCGTGCGCTCGTC
Source organism: uncultured Actinomycetota bacterium (assembly GCA_963826035.1). Taxonomy (GTDB): domain Bacteria; phylum Actinomycetota; class Actinomycetes; order Mycobacteriales; family Pseudonocardiaceae; genus Actinophytocola. Next base: position 123,092 of record CAWGVZ010000020.1, read on the forward strand.
GCGGCCAAACGCACGCTCCTTTACCAGGTTCCGGTACAGCGTCGCGAGATCCAGGTAGGGCGCGTCGTCCTCGGGGTCGATGTGCGCCTCGTACGGGCCGTGGTCGAAGCAGACCGCGGTGAACGTGGCGCCGTCCTCGTCCAGGTGCGCGAGCTTGGTGCGGTCGCCGCGCTTCTCCGCCCACCCGCACGCCGGGCACGGCACCCGGACGTGGATCACGCCGTGCGAGGGGGCCATCCACCAGCGGATGTCCTCCAGCCGTTCCAGGGTGCGCAGAAACTCCGCGCGGAACCCAGGCGTGGCCTGCTGGTCGGTGTAGGTTTCCACCGCGTAGTCGGTGTCGGTCGCCTCCGACAGCGAGGCGAAGAGCCTGGTAGTAGCCCTCGATCAGCTCGCCGATCCTCGCTTTGCCCAGGGCGTGGTAGTAGGTCTGCTGATAGGCGTGGTGGGTTTCGGGGTCGAGCACGACGTCGTGCGGAGCGTTGTCCAGCGCACTGAACCGGACGACGGTGTCGGTGGAGAACACCCTGCGGGCAATCTTGGCGAGCAGGAACGCCGCGGTCTGTACCAGGTTGGTGCCCAGGTGCGGGGCGCCGTTGATCTGCGTGCCGACCACGAACTCGATCCGCGTCGGCCGGGCCGCCAGCACCCTGGGGCGCAGCAGGTCGATCGAGCGCAGCAGCGCGTTGGCCAGCACGCTGTTCGGCGAGATCAACAGCGAAGTTTTCCCGTTGCGGCTCAACGCTTTCACTTTCCCCGGTTGCGGTTCCTGTTGGCGTGCAAGGCAGTCAAGCTCCTCGGCTGGGTTTGGGCAGACGTAGATCGGCGCAGATGAAGTCCAGCCGGGCGGCGGCGGAGTCGGGTTGGACGAAGACCGGCTCGTAGCCGGCGTCGTAGTAGCCCTGCACGATCAGCTCGTGCACCCGGCGGATCTCACGGTCCTTGGCCCATACGATGTCGTCAGGGTCCTCGAAGGTGTCCAGCGGATCGAGCACGAAGATCGCGTCGTACCGGTGGGTCCGGGTCGCCTCCTCCAACTGCGGGGTCGGCTTGAGGCCGAAGAACCCTTCCCAGCCGTAGCCGTCCGGGATTCCCCGGTTGTAGAACCTGATCCCGCCGGTATGCGCGGTGTACTCGGTGATGAACGCCTCCAGCACCTCCAGCGAGTACTCCCGCCGGTCCTCGCGCAGCAGGTGGCGGCCGAGCCGTTGGCGGTGCTTGCGGTAGATCTCCCGGCCGGGCTCCTCGGCCATACAAGGAATCCCGGCGGCGTGCACCGCCTCGATCAGGTCGTCCTTACCGGAGCTCGGGCCGCCGGTGATGACGTAGCGGCGCGGATCGCCGGTCGCCGCGGCCTCCAGCGCGGCGGCCAAGGCAGCGTTGGTGCTGGTCACGACAACTGTCCGTTCTTCTCGGAGATGCGCTCGGGGGATGAGGTGCGGGCCAGGAAGCTCTCGGTCCAAGTGTTACCCAGCCCGGTTTCGCCGTGCAGGGCGTGGACGAACTGCTCGCGGCTGGCCCCGCCGAGGGCGGCCTCGGTCAGCCGGGACGCCTGTGCTTCGGTCAGCGCCGGGGTCCAGCCGGCGAGCGCGACCAACTCGACCACGTCAAGGTCGGGGGCGAACGCGGTGGTGTAGCCGATCGCCTCGGCACGGGCGACCGCCCACCGCCAGGCCGCGGTCACCGCCGTGTGGAGGATGTCCATCCGGTCCGCACGCAGGCTGATCAGCCGCTCGGCGGCCAGCAGTTCGGCGCGGGCGGCGTAGATCGCCGACCACAACCGGGACAACTGTTCCTCATGCTCGGCGACCTCCCAGGCGAACGGGTCGGCCTGGACCGGCTGCCGCTCGGTCACCCGCGCCAGCCGCGGAGCGATCATCGGGGAGCGGGTGAACCGGTCGGCATCCGCCAGAAGCTCCCAGGCGATCTTCTCGATCAGCCGCGGTTCGACCCGCTTGCGGAAGTGGTGCACCTCGTGACCGGCCTGCTCGGCGGCCAGGTCCCGGCGGACCGTGAGGTTCTGACCCGGCTCGGCCGGGGGCAGCCCGAACAGCGCCCGCGCCGCCGGGGCGTAGCGGGTGTCCGGGAACCGGGCGAGCAGGCCGCGCAGGGTACCGTCCAGCGCCGCGGTGCGGCTGGCCTTGTCGGTGGGATCGATCGCTCTGGCAACGATCCCGCGCAGATCGAGCAGCACCGGGTCCGCGGTGGCCGGGGTGACCGGCAGCCCGCGGCGCAGCAGCCGCCCGATCGCGGCGGCCACCTCGCCCTCTACTGGGCTTTTTGTGGGCATGGTGTCGATTCAAGCACGACGCCCATAAAAAGCCCAGACCCTCCGTGCGGGTGCAAGGAAGCGGGGCAGAACGCGTGCTCGCGGGCGTCGAAGCCGCGGCCGAGGCCGTCGGCGGGCGCACCCACCGGCCGCCGCTACGCTTTCTACCTGCTGCCTTGCCACCCGCGGGGCGCACGAACACCTAGGAGCGAGCATGGCCGGTCAGTTCGAGGGCACCGCGGAGATCGACCGGCCCATCGCGGAGGTGTTCGCGTTCCTGGCCGACGGCACGAACGACCCGAAGTTCAGCCCGCGCGTCCTGCACATGGAGAAGAAGACCGACGGCCCCACGGGCGTCGACACGGTCTACGCGAGCACCGTGAAGGACGCGGGGCTGAAGTCGACCCGCCAGTTCCGCATCACCGAGTTCGTCGAGCCCACGACCATCCGCTGGATCGAGCTGTCGAAGAACCTGGTGACGGTCGTGGAGGGCGGCTACGACCTGGAGGCGGTCTCGGACACCAGTACCCGGGTGCGGATCTTCAACGAGCTCGAGGGCCACGGCGTCGGCAAGGTCATCGCCGGCGTCGCGCTCACGGCCGCCCGCAAGGACGCCGACGACTTCGCCAACCGCATAAAGAAGGCCGTCGAGGAGTCCTGACCAGCGAGGAGTTCACCCGCGGTTCTCCGTCCGGCATCGAGCGCGTCATGTGATCGATGCCGGACGCGACAACGTTGTCACGGTGACTCGAACCGACTCCCCCGCCGTCAGTCGCCGCCAACTGCTGGGCTTCGGTGGCGCCGCCGCCGTCCTGCTGGGTACCGGCGCGTGGAACGCGGCCAACGCGTTCGCCGCCCCCACATCCGCCACCAACCCGTTCACCCTCGGTGTCGCGTCGGGCGACCCGTCCGCCGACGGTGTCGTCCTCTGGACCCGACTCGCCCCCGATCCGTTCGCCGTCGACGGTGCGGCCGGGATGCCGACCAAGCCCGTCCGCGTCGAGTACGAGGTGGCGCTGGACTCCCGGTTCCGGGCAGTGATCCGGCGCGACAGCGTCGTGGCCACCCCGGAGCTCGGCCACTCGGTGCACCCGGAGATCCGCGGCCTCGCCCCCGACCACGTCTACTACTACCGCTTCCGCGTCGGCGGGGAGACCTCGCCGGTCGGGCGGACCAGGACCACCCCGCCGCAGTGGGCGAACCCGCGCGAGCTGAACTTCGCGTTCGCGTCCTGCCAGGCGTGGCAGGACGGGTACTTCACGGCGTATGACCACCTGGCGGCCGAGGACCTCGACTTCGTGGTGCACCTCGGCGACTACCTCTACGAGTACGGCGTCGGGGAGAACAAGCGCGGGGTGACGGTCGACCCCCGGTTCCACACGGAGACGGTCGACCTGGCGCGCTACCGGCTGCAGTACTCGCTCTACAAGGCGGAAGCGCCGTTGCAACAGGCACATGCCCAGTTCCCGTGGATCATGACGTTCGACGACCACGAGGTGGAGAACAACTGGGCCGACGAAATCTCCCAGGCCGACACCGAACCCGACCAGGACCCGGCCGTGTTCCGGCAGCGACGGGCCGACGCGTTCCAGGCGCTGTACGAGAACCTCCCGCTGCGCCGCGCGCAACTGCCCGACGGGCCGGACATGCGCATGCACCGGCGGCTCGGCTACGGCCGGCTCGCCGACCTGACCATGTTGGACACTCGCCAGTACCGCGACGACCAGCCCTGCGGCGACGGGCGGGGCGCCGACTGTGCCGACCGGTTCTCCGGCGAGCGCACGCTGCTCGGTCCGGAGCAGCGCCGCTGGCTGCTCGACGGGTTCAGCCGGTCCCGGGCCCGGTGGCAGATCCTCGGCAACCAGGCGCCCATGGGCCAGACCGACCACGACGCTTCACCGGACGTCACGAACGTCTGGTACGACCCGTGGGACGGTTACGTGGCCGAGCGCGACCGGGTGCTGGCGGCCGCGCAGGACCGCGGGGTCCGCAACCTCGTGGTGATCACCGGCGACCGGCACCAGAACTACGCCTGGGACCTGAAGCGGGACTTCACCAACCCCGACTCACCGACCGTGGCGTCGGAGTTCGTGGGCACCTCGATCACCAGCGGCGCCGACGGCGCGGACATGAACGACGACGGCCGCAAGTTCCTGGCCGCCAACCCACACATGAAGTTCTTCAACGCCCAGCGCGGCTACGTGCGGGTGAACGTCAACCGGGAGCGGTGGCAGAGCGACTTCCGGGTGCTGCCGTATGTCACCACCCCGGGCGCGCCGGTCACCACCCGCGCGAGCTACGTGGTGGAGGATCGCCGGCCGGGCGTTCAGGAGGCGTAGCCGCGAGAGCCTCAACGACGGTTGGCTGAGCGTAGGGACCCGCTGGCAAGGTAGCCGACTGCACCGACAAAAACGGTCCGGGGACCCCTGGAATCAATCCTAGCGTGCAGCACCGACACTTTTCGCGACTGAGCGGGCCTGACCGGCTGGCGTGAGCGGCCGGTCAGCGCAGGATGTCGCAGAACGCGGGCAGCGCGCGGCGGATGTCGAAGCTTCCGTCCAGGAGCCGGCGGACCGGGTGCGGGCCGGCCGACCAGAGGATTCGGCCGGACTGGCCGTCGATGAGGATCGGGCCGCGGTCGACCAGGTGCTCGTGGCCCCGGCGCACGGTCACCGATGTGCCCACGATGAAGATGTGCCGGCGCAGCCCGGTTTCCGGATCGAACGTCGACGTCTGCACGAAGTCGACGGGGCTGTCGGGCAGGGTGCGGCCGGTGACCGTGTTGCGGACGGTGTTGTCCTCGGTGATGTGCTGCACCAGCTTCACCCTGCGGCCGGCGTCGTCGAAGAACGTCCAGTTGACCGCGTGCAGGTCGATGTTCCACTCGACGCCGTAGTCCCCGCAGGCCGCCGGATCGGTGTGCACGACCTGCACGTCGGTCTCGGTCCGGGCCGGCGGCACACCACCAGCCGGCGCCGCTTCCGCCGGCGCCGCCACAGTCACCACTGCCAGCGCCGCCAGCGCCGCCACCACGACACCCCGCCAAGCCGATCTCATGCTCAGGTATCGACCGCTGAGGCGCGCTCGTTAGCCTCGGCCGGCTCCTCCGTCGGGACGATCGCGACGTTCACGGTTCTGGACAGCCGCTCGTACGGTGCCGCCTCGCCGCCGAAGAGCACGGCGAGCGGCGTCCAGATCCCCACGACCAGCAGTGACAGCACCGCGCCGAGCGGGACGAGCAGCTGCACCGGGTGGGCGAAGACGTCCCAGTCGTCGATGGACAGCGCGAGCCAGAACAACCACAGCGGCGAGAGCAGCACGCCGTAGCGCACGAGCAACGCGAACGGTCCGGCGCGCCTGCCGTCGCTCCGCTCGATCCGCAGCAGCATCGCGCGCTTCCCCACGGTGGAACCGGTCAGCGTGGGCACCGCCCAGAACCAGCCGAGCCCGAGGACCGCCACGACCGGCAGGGCCGCACCGGCCGCACCACCGAACAGGACCACCAGGCCGACCACGAACCCGGTGAGGACGGCGAACCCGAGCGCGTCGGTGAGCAGCGCGAACAGCCGGCGGGTGGCCGTCACCCTGGTCGCGTACCGGCGCCGGTCCCGGTCCGGTTGGAGCGCGGGGAGCAGCCGGGTGAGCGGCCCGGCGATCAGCCAGCCGAGCGACGCGCCGGCCGTGTTGAGAATGAGGTCGTCCACGCTGAACAACCGGTAGGCGCACGGGTAGATGAACCACAGGCCCGTCAGCTGCGTCAGCTCGAACAGCAGCGACGTGCCGAACCCGACGGCCGTGGCCGCCATGAACCGCATCCCGTTCAGGTATCTGGCGAAGAACCCCAGTGGCAGCAACAGGATCGCGTTCAACCCGGTGCTCCACAGCGCCGGGTTGTCCAGCATCCCGCGCAGGCTCCAGTCACCGCCGCCGCGCCGCTGCACCACCTCGATGAAGTGGAACGGCCGCAGCTGCGGGTCGCTCGCGTAGGACCGCACGGCGCAGTAGCCGGCCGGGTCGCTCGGCAGCGGGATGACCGTCTGCATGAACGCGGCCAACAGGTAGAACAGGAAGCCGTAGAAGACCAGCGTCGTCCACCCGCCCGCGCGGCCGCGGCGCCGGTAGCTGACGAACGCCACCGGCAGCATCACGACCAGTACGAGTATGGGGAACAGGTACACGGCCGTGGTTACGGGGAGCAGATAGGTGGCGAACACGGCGTAGGAATACCACGCCGCCGCGACTACCAGCGCGACGGCGGGGCATCCGGGCCTCCTGGTACGTCAGAACTGGAGACTCCACCCGGTGAGGGTGCCGGTGTCCTGCGCGGCCGCGTCGCGGACCCGCAGCCGCCAGGTGCCGTTGGCCACCTCGGCCGAGGTGTTCACCGAATAGGTGGTGGCGATGTTGTCGGCGCTGCCGCCGGACCGGTTGTGGACGTTGTAGACGCTGCCGTCCGGTGCCAGGAGGTCGACCACCAGGTCACCGGAGTAGGTGTGCAGGATGTTGACGCCGACGCCGAGGTCCGCCGGGGCGTTGCCGGGTACACCGGTGACGGCGATCTGGCTCTCCACGGTCGACAGGTCGGGGATGGCCACGTCGGTCTGGTTCTCGAAGCGCGGCCCGGGCGGTTCGACCGTGCCGGCCGCGAGGGTCCAGACGGCGTGGGCGATGGCGTCGGTGTTGCGGTCCAGGGCCGTGACGTTGATGTTGCTGATGGTGTCGCAGGAGGCGTGGTAGCACCGGTCGAACGCCTGACCGGCCGTGCCGCCCCACTTCTGGGCCTGCGCGCTGGTCTTCGTCACTTCGGCGCCGGTGAACAGCCCACCGATCGGGATGCCCGCGCGGGCGAACGCCGCGTGGTCGGACCGGCCGCCGACGCTGGTCAGCTCGGTGGGCACGCCCATGGTGGCGAACGGCGCTTCCAGGACGCGCTGGAGGTCGATCGAGCCGGCCGGCTGGCCGCTGGCGCTGTAGACGAAGTAGCCGGGGTTCGGGGAGCCGATCATGTCGAAGTTGAGGTAGCCCTTGATACGCGAGCGCTCGGCCGCCGGGAGGTTGTTGACGTAGTGGGTCGACCCGATGAGGCCGCGCTCCTCGGCGCCCCACCAACCGAACCGGAGCCGCTTCGTGGGGCTGAGGTTCTCGCGGGCAACGGTGAGCGCGACCTCGAGCAGCCCCGCCGAGCCGGACCCGTTGTCGTTGATCCCCGGTCCCGAGGTCACGCTGTCGAGGTGCCCACCGAACATGAGCACGTTGTTGGCGTCGCCGCGCGGCCACTCGGCCGTCAGATTCCAGCCGGTGGCGCCGCCGTAGGTGAAGGGCTGCAGGCTGGTGGTGAACCCGGCGGCGTTGAGTCTGCCCTGGACATAATCGATCGAGGCGCGATATCCGGGGCGCCCGTGGGCCCGGTTACCGCCGTTGTTGGTGGCGAGGGTCTGGAACTGGTTGAGGTGCGCCTGCACGGCCGCGACCGGAATATCCGGCGCGGCAAGGGTTTCCGGCGGTGCGGCGGTCGCCGTGAGGGTGCCGGTGAGCAGAGCGCCAGCGGTGAGGGTGGACAGGAAGAGCACGCGAGTGCGCATGGTCGATGCCTCCAGCAGGGGGTAGAAGGACAACCACAGCGAGCGTGCCTCTCACCAGCCGAGACCACCACAGCCGTTCGAGTCCTGTTCTTCCCAGTTGCCGTGCGGGCGACTACCTGACCACCGTGCGTGACCTCCGGTAATACCGTTAATGCCATCGGGTGAAACGACCGTCGGGTGCGCACCGAACCACCTATGTACGAGAGATATGTGCACCAGGCGCCGATCCGGTTTGCCCCCACGGCCGGCGCGCGAGCGAAAGGGTTTACATGCGACGCCGATTAGTCTCGGCCGCAGCCGCGGTTCTTCTTGTTCCCCTGCTCCAGGCACTACCGTCCAGCCCGGCGAGCGCCGCTCCGCCGCCCGACGCCACCCCGAGCGACACCCGTGAGCTGACCCGCACGGATTTCACCCTCGACGGCCAACCCGTCGACGTGCCCGACCACTACACCCCGTCGGCCAAGCGGCAGCAGAGCGCGGCCGGCGTGACCCCGCCGGTCGGCACCGTTCGTCCGTGGCTCGCCCTGGACGACGAGCTGGGTCAGCTCTACCTCAAGGACTACACGCTCCGCGGTGACGGCCAGAACATCGAGGTCTGGGTCGCGAACGACACCTCCTTCCCGGCCGGTGACTGCCGCGCGCAGATCCCGGGCTCGACGGACATCACCGACGAGCAGGTGGCGAGCCTCGTCCACGAGTTCGACACCAACATGTATCCGAAGGAGACGGCGGCGTTCAGCACGCCGCCGGACCGCGACGGCGCCAACGCCCAGCTCCCCGACTTCGACTTCACCGGTGCGGGCAACAAGACGGTCGCGCTGATCGACAACGTCCGCGACGACAACTACTACACGTTCCCGGCGGCCCCGACCTACATCGCCGGCTTCTTCTCCGCGCAGTTCAACGAGCTGACCGACCGGAACGTCATGACGGTCGACGCGTTCGACTGGGCGCACCGCACCGGTGCCAACCCGGCGGACGAGCCGACCGGCGACCTGTGCACCAGCCGCCCGGCGCGGCCGTTCCAGTACGAGAAGACGTTCGCCCACGAGTGGCAGCACCTTCTCATGTACTACACGGACCCGTTCGAGGGGAACTGGATCAACGAGGGCCTGTCGGACTACGCCCAGACGATCACCGGCTACGCGGACACGAGCCTGACGGTGTTCGAGCGGGGCAACGACAGCCACCTGCACTGCTTCCAGGGCTTCGGTCCGGTGCAGACGGAGTTCAACCCCAACCCGCGGGACTGCGGTGGGCCGGAGAACTCGCTCACGCTGTGGGGCGAGGGTGACGCCAACGCGGTGCTCGCCGACTACGGCCACGCCTACTCGTTCATGCAGTTCCTGGCCGACCGCTACGGCACCGAGTTCATGAAGGGCCTGCACAACGACACCAAGCAGGGGCTCGCGAGCCTCGACGCGGCGTTGGAGGCCGCGGGCGTCACCGACATGTACAAGGTGATCCACGACCATCAGTCGATGGTGCTGCTCGACAAGATCGTCGGCGACCGGCGCGGCGTCATGCTCGGCACGCAGAAGAGCCGGGTCACCTCGCCGAGCCTGACCTCGACGGTCAACCTGGCGAACCCGCACGCCAACGACGACCCGGGTGCCGCGCCGAACGGTGCCGACTACGTACCGCTCCAACGGGCCGACGGTCAGCAGTTGCGCGGGCGCGATCTGCGGTCGCTCAACTTCCAGGGCGCGGCGGCACTGCCGGCACTGCCGCTGGCGTGGACGGTCGTGCCGAACGACCCGGACAGCGCCGGCGATCCGGTGCTGTGGTCGGGCAACGGCAACAACATCAACGCCACGGCCGTCACCTCGGTCGCGGTCCCGGCCGACGGTCCGACGCTGTCCTTCCAGGCGAAGTACGGCGCCGAGTTCGGCTACGACTACGGCTACGTGGTCGTGTCCACCGACGGCGGCGAGACCTACACGCCGATCGCCGGTGACAAGACGATCGACGGTCCGCTCGGCCCGAGCCTGAACGGCACCACCGTCGGGTTCGAACCACACACGTTCGACCTGTCGGCGTATGCCGGGCAGACCGTGCTGGTCGGTTTCCAGTACGTCAGCGATGGTGGCGTCAACGAGGGTGGCGTCCTGATCGACGACATCACCGTCGGTTCGACGCAGGTCAGCGACGGGTCCAGCCTGGAGCCGTTCGACTCGCCGACCGAGGTCAACCCGACGGAGGTCGCCAACTGGAACGTGAAGCTGATCGGCTTCGACGAGCGGAACAAGGTCGCTTTCCAGGCCGAGTTCAACGGCAGGTCGACCATCAAGCTCGGCACGCTCCAGCTGCTGCCGTTCTGGTTGTTCCCGAAGGTGGTGGCGGTGGTCTCCTACGACGAGCCCACCGAGCTGGTCCAGCAGTACGCGCCGTACACGCTGACGGCCAACGGGGCCGTCCAGCCGGGCGGCGCCTGAGTTGACCGGGTGCGCCGGTGGCGGCCGGCGCACCTCTACTCTTGAGTAACTTCGTCGTACTCCTTACCGTGAGAGGCACCCCGCACTCACGGAGGACTCGATGAAGCGTCCCCTGCTCATGGCCCTGGCCTTCGCACTGTCCACCTTCACGCTGGCGCCGACCAGCGCCGCCGCCGCGCCGAACGACCCGGTGGTCGTGGTGGCCGGCTTGTTCGGCCCCGCGTTCTTCTACGAGCCCCTGGCCAACCGGCTGCGTGCCGACGGCCGCGAGGCGTTCGTCTTCCAGCTCACCGACATCGGCACGGGCGACATCGCCGAGACGGCCGAGGACCTGGCCGACTTCGTGGCCGGCGTGCGCGACCAGACCGGTGCCGCCAAGGTCGACCTGGTCGCCCACTCGGAGGGTGGACTCGTCTCGCGGCAGTACGTGAAGTACGAGGGCGGATCCTCCACCGTGGACAGCCTGGTCACCCTCGGCACACCCAACAACGGCACCGCCGTGGCCAACATCATCGACTTCATCGGCGCCGGCAACTGCCTCGGGATCGTCGCCTGCCAACAGATGGCCATCGGCTCGGACTTCCTGGCGGAGCTGAACGCCGGCGACGACACCATCGGCTCGGTCCGGTACACGAACCTGTACACCGCGCTCGACGAGCTGGTCCGTCCGGTGGAGAACGCGGCCATGCGCGACGGCGCGACGAACGTGCTCACCCAGTCGCAATGCCCGTTCCGCCTGATCGAACACCTGAACCTCGCGCTGGACGGCGCCGTCTACGACGGCATCCGCGACGCACTACTGGGCCAACCGGTCCGGCTCAACTGCTTCGCGGTGTAGCTCCCTCGCCGAAGCCGTCCGCCGCCAGGTCCGTCACCAGTCGCAGAGCGGCGTCCGCGGCCGGGCCGGTGGCGGAGAAGGTCACCTCGTCACCTCGGCGGGTGCCCAGACCCATGACCGCCAGGATGCCGCTGGCGTCCGCGCTGTTCGTGCCGAACCGGACGGTCACCGTGGCGTCCACATCGGACAGTGAGCGGGCCAGCAGTGCGGCCGGCCGGGAGTGCAGGCCCTGTTCGTTGGTGAGCCGGACGGTCAGCACGGCGGCCGGCTCGGCGTCGGTGACCTCCACCGGCCCGACGGCCGCCCGGGCGACGGCGGCGAGGTCGGCCCCACCCTGGGCGGCGACCGCCGCCGCCACCGCTCCCTCGACGAGCGGAGCGTCGACCACGAGTGCGTTCTCCGGCGCGGACAGGGACTCGACCGCCAGGTCGGCCACCATGCGCGCGCTGCCGAGGTCGTAGAGCAGCGCCACCCCGGCGCCGGACTCGGCCCGCTCGACCGCGGCGAGCACGGCGTCGAAGTCGGTCCCGATCTCCCCGTCGGCCGTTCCCCCGGCGGCGACCACCGTGACGTCGGGCGCCATCTGCGCGGCGACCTCCACCACCCCGGCGGCCAACCCCGCACTGTGCGAGACGATCACCAGCCCGACCCGGCTCATGTACCCGCCGCCGAGTCGGCGAAAGAACGCAGTAGCAGCATGGTCGACCGGGCGCCCGGGTCGAGGTGGCCGGCGCTGCGTTCGCCCAGATAGGACGCCCGGCCCTTCCGCGCCACCAGCGGAACCGTGGACTCCGCGCCGGTCTCGGCCGCCGCGGCGGCCGCGGCCAGGACGGCCGCCACCGTGTCGTGGCCGGCCGCGGCTTTCACCGCCGGGTCCAGCGCGTCGACCATCGTCTTGTCGCCGGGTTCCGCCCTGCCGCGGGCCACCACGCCGCCCAGCGCCGCCGCCAACGCCGCCGCCACCTCGGCCGCGCCCAGCGAAGTCGCCGCGCCCGCCGACGTGGCCGCGCGCAGGAACGCCGTGCCGTACAAGGGACCGGCGGCGCCGCCCACCTTCGAGATCAGCGTGGTGGCCACCAGTTTCAGCACGGCACCCGGAGTGTCCGGAGTGGACTGGTCCAGAGCGGACACCACGGCCGCGAAGCCGCGGTTGAGGTTCTCGCCGTGGTCGCCGTCGCCGATGGCGCGGTCCAGCTGGACCAGCTCGTCGCGGTGCGCGGCCACCACCTGGGCCGCCGCGCGGATCGCCGTGGCCACGTCCGCCGCCGTGCAGCCCATCAGCTGCCCCACCGCAGCGCCGCCGTGCGCACCGGGGCGTCCCACAACTCGATCAGCTCGTCGTCCAGGCGCAGCAGCGTCAGGCTCATGCCCTGCATCTCCAGGCTGGTGACGAACGGGCCGACCAGGCGCCGCTCGACCGCGATGCCCCGCTCGGCCAGCAGCCCCTCCGCGATGCCGTGCGCCAGGTACAGCTCCAGCAGCGGCGTCGCGCCCATGGAGTTGGTGAACAGCAGCACCCGATCGCCGTCCGCGAACGGCAGGTCCGCCAGGATCGGCTCCAGCAGCCTGGCCACCAGCGCGTCGGCCGGCTCCAGCGGTAACCGCGCCCGGCCGGGCTCGCCGTGGATGCCGATGCCCACCTCGATCTCGTCCGCATCGAGGTCGAAGCTCGGCTCGCCGACATGCGGGACGGTCGGCGCCGCCAGGGCCAGGCCCATGGACCGCACGTTCGCCACCACCCGCTGCGCCAGCGCGAGACAGGCGGCCAGGTCGTCGCCCCGTTCGGCCGCCGCCCCGACGATCTTCTCCAGCAGCACCGTGCCGCCCACCCCCCGGCGGCCCGCCGTGAACAGCGAGTCCTGCACGGCGACGTCGTCGTCGATCACGATGGTGGCGACCTCGATGTCGTCGGCCTGTGCCAACTCGGCCGCCGTCTCGAAGTTCAGCACGTCGCCCGTGTAGTTCTTGACGATCAGCAGCACACCCGCGCCGCCGTCGGTCCGCTCGATCGCCACCTGCACCTGGTCGGGCGTCGGCGAGGTGAACACGGCGCCGGGGCACGCGGCGTCGAGCATGCCGGGGCCGACGAACCCGCCGTGCATGGGCTCGTGCCCGGAACCGCCGCCGGAGATCACGGCCACCTTGCCCTGGACCGGCGCGTCCGTCCGCACCACGACCGCCGGGTCGGGCACCACGGTCAACAGGTCGGCGTGCGCCAGGGCCAAGCCGCGCAACGACTCCGCGACCACGGTCGACGGATCGTTGATGATCTTCTTCATCGAAGCCTCCTGGGCCGGGTTCCGCGTCCTCCCGATTCCTACACCGGCGCCGATCATGTGTCGACCACCGCGCCGGGAACGGGATTCTAGAAGCGGTCGAGGCGGCAGCCCGCCAGCGCCGGCTCGACGGTGCCGTCGACCAGCTCCCGCGCGACCAGGCGGCCCACGGCCGGGGCGAGCGTGACCGCCGAGTGCGTCACCGCCAGGTAGAGGCCGGGCACCTCGGGGACCGGGCCGATGATCGGCTCGCCGTCGGCCGGCATGGGACGTACGCCGACCCGGGCGCTGAGCAGCTCGACGTTCGCGGCGCCGCGGAAGGTGGACCGGACGGCGGCGAGCGTCCGTTCGGGCGAGTCCGCAGCGGCGTGGAGCCCGTCCGTGGCGACCTGCCGGAGATCGAAGTCCCGGTTATGGATCACCGTGCGGACCAGGCCGGCCGGGGCGCGGAGCCGGATGAGCGTCGCCGGTGACGGGTCGACCGGGACGCGAATGCCGAGCGGCGCGGCCAGCGCGGCCGTGGCCACTCCGGCCGCGAGCACCACGGTCGACCCGGCGAGGAGTCCCGCGGCCGTCTCGACCCCGGCAACCCGGCCCGCGGCGTCCCGGCGGACCGCGATGACCGGGGTGTCGGGATATATCTGGGCACCGTGGTCGCGGGCGCCCGCGACCAGCCGCTCGGTCACGCCCACCGGGTCGACGGCGCCGTCACCGGGTGCCCAGACGGCCCACTCCGGAGGCTGCCGCAGGGTGGGCTCGAGCTCCGCCACGGTGGCCGCGTCCACGATCTCCTGCCCGGGCCCGGCCTCCGGCGGGCTGTCCGCGCCCCAGGACAGTGAGCCGGACCAGGTCACGGGGATCCCCGGCAGCTCGACCTCGAGCCGGTGGTACTCCTCCGTCGCGGTCACCCGCAGCCCGGCGGACGGACCGGTGCGTACGCCGGCCGCTCCGATCCAGGCGAACGAGTCCGCCGTCACGCCGGCGCCCGGCCGCCCGACGTCGACCAGCGTCACGACGGCGCCGGCCCGAGCGGCGTGATAAGCCACCGAGGCGCCGATGATGCCGGCGCCGACGACCACCAGGTTCCCGCTCACTGGCGCCAGGTGTGCCGCGGCTCGTAACCCAGGACCCGCCTCGCCTTGTCGATGGACAGCAGCGTCTCGTGTGGACCGAACGCGCGCTTGTGCGGCACGTCCGGGAACACCTCGGCCAGCAGCTCGTGGTTGTCCCGCGACATCACGCTGTCCGCGTTGGCGATGATGAACACCTCGAACCCGGGCGGCTCGTGGGCGAGGGCCAGCCGCACCGCCTGGGCGCCGTCGCGGGCGTCGATGTAGGACCACAGGTTCCACTTGCGGAGGGAGGCATCGGCGTCGAACGACGGGAACACGGCGTAGTCCTCCGGATCCATCACGTTCGAGAACCGCAGGCCGATGATCTTCAGGTCGGGATCCCAGCGGCTGAACTGCGCCGCCGTCTGCTCGTCCAGCAGCTTGCCGAGCGAATAGGTCGTCTCCGGGCGACCCGGATACTCCTCGTCGACGGGAACGTAGGGCGGCGGCGTGCCGAACGGCAGCCCGAGCACCGTCTCGCTCGACGCCCACACCACGTTGCGGACGCCGGCCAGCCGCGCGGCCGCGAACACGTGATACGTGGCCGGGACGTTGTTCGTGAAGGTCGCGGCGTTGCCCGCGACGCCGGGGCCGGGGATGGCCGCCAGGTGCACGATCGCGTCCAGCCCGTCGTACCGGTCGTCGATCCCGGTGAGCGCCTCGACCACCTGTCCGTAGTCGGTGAGGTCGACCCTCGTGTGCGGGCAGAGCGGCCGCGCCGGCGCCACGAGGTCGAGGTTGTGCACCTCCCAGCCGTGCTCGAGCAACTCGGCCACCACCGCCCGGCCCAGCTTGCCGCTGCCCCCGGTCACCGCGACCCGTGCCATGCTGCCTCCTTCGACGCGTGTACCCCGCATGGTCACACAGTTGACTTGCGCTGGAGCGCACACCAGCTCCTACCTTGGGGTCATGGGTCACTACACGATCACTCCGCAACACAAGATCGGGTCGGGCTTCGGCGCGACCAGCACGGCCGCCGAGGTCGCGGCTGGTGTCGATCTGACCGGCAAGCTCGCCGTCGTCACCGGTGGCTACTCGGGAATCGGGCTCGAGACCACCCGGGTCCTGTCCGAGTCGGGCGCCAACGTGGTGGTCCCCGCCCGGCGCCGCGCCACCGCGGCGGAGGCACTGGCCGGCATCGACCGAGTGTCCATAGAGGACCTCGACCTCGGTGATCTGGACAGCGTCCGAGCGTTCGCCGACCGCTTCCTCGCCTCCGGCGCGGAGATCGACCTGCTGATCGCGAGCGCCGGCATCATGGCCGCCCCGGAGACACGCGTCGGGCCCGGCTGGGAGGCCCAGTTCGCCACCAACCATCTCGGGCACTTCGCACTGGTCAACCGCCTGTGGCCGGCCATCGCGCCGGGCGCGCGGGTCGTGTCGGTGTCCTCGCGGGGCCACCACATCTCCGGCATCCGGTGGGACGACGTGCAGTTCGAGCAGGGCTATGACAAGTGGGCGGCCTATGGCCAGGCGAAGACGGCGAACGTCCTGTTCGCCGTGCAGCTCGACCGGTACGCCCGGCGCCGCGACGTGCGGGCGTTCGCCCTGCACCCCGGGCAGATCAGGACCAACCTGGCCCGGTTCCTGGCGCACGAGGAGATGGTCGAGCTCGGGTTCGTCGACGAGCACGGGAACATGATCGGCGAGGTCAAGTCGATCGAGCAGGGAGCGGCGACCCAGGTGTGGGCCGCGACCTCACCGCAGCTGGTCGGGCTGGGCGGGGTCTACCTGCTGGACTGCGACATCGCCGAGCCCGCGGTCGACGACGCCTGGGAGGGAATCCGCGACTATGCGGTCGATCCCGCCGAGGCGGCCCGCCTGTGGAGCCTGTCAGCCGAACTGACCGGGCTCAACGCGTTCGCATGAGCCGCGTCGGAATTGTCGGTGCTCTGTCGTAGCGTGGCGGCATGAAGATCAGTGTGGTGGCCGCGGCCAGGGAGGACGACCGGCCGGCGGCGGAGGCGCTCCGGTCGGCCGTGCTGGCCGATCGTCTCGGGTATGGCGAGGTGTGGTTGGGCGAGGGACCCACGTGGGACTCCTTCGTGCTGGCCACGGCGGTCGGCCTGGCCACCGAACGGATCGCGTTAACGGCCGGACCGATTCCCGTGTCCGTCCGGGATCCGGCCACCGTCGTGCGGGGTGCGGCCGGGGTCGAGGCGGTCATCGATCGCCCGGTGGGCGTCGCGCTCGGCACGTCCAGCACCCGGGTGGTCGAGGGGGTGCACGGGCGGTCGCGGACCAAGCCCGTCGGCGACCTGCGGGCCTGTGCCGAGACGGTGGTCGCCCACCGGCGCGGCGAGTGGTTCGGCGCTACCGATGATCACGGGTTCCGCCGCCGGCTGGCACCGGCGACCGGACCGCTGACGATCGCGGCCTTCGGGGACAAGGCGATCGGGATCGCGGCGCGCTACGCCGACCGGATGCTGCTCGATCTGGTGACCACCGACCAGGTCCGCGAGCTGCGCGCCAAGCTCGACGCGGCCGCCGCGCGCCTCGGTCGCACGCCACCGCGGCTGGCCGCGTGGTTACCCGCGGCGATCGACCCGAACGAGGCGTCCAACACCCAGTTGCTGCGCAGCATCATCGGTTACTTCCCGGTGCGCGGATATCGGGAGGTGTTCCAGGCGGCCGGGTTCGGCGCGGCCATCGAGCTGGCCGAGAGCGGCGCCCAACCCGACCGGGTGCTGGCCGCGTTACCCGAGGACGCCGCGCGGGCCGTCGGTCTGGTCGGCGATCTCGACACCGTGCGGGCGCGGATCGCCGAGTACGCGGACGCCGGGCTCGACGAGATCGCCGTCCTCCCGGCCACGGCTGGCGATGCCGCCGGGGAGCGCACCCTGACCGCATTGGCGTCCATAGTGGACTGACTCAGTGGATTGACTCGTCGTGCACGGTTCACTCGGATGGGGCACGTTGGTAGATACCACCCGCCGAGTTAGGGGAACGCTGTGCGAGCAACCCTGTTCGGACTGTCCGTCGTTGTCGTGGCGAGCCTGACCGCTGCCGCACCCGCGGACGACGCACCGGGTGCGCCCGGCGCGCCCGCCGTGTACCAACCGGCCGACAAGCAGGGGTTCGGCACGGCTCGTGGCGGCGCGGAGAGTCCCGTGTGGTTCACGCTCGGCGGCGGCCGGCTGACCGAGGTGTTCTACCCAGACCTCAGCACGCCCGCCGTCCGCGAACTGCAACTGGTGGTGACCGACGGAAGGAGCTTCACCGAGCGCGCCCAGGACGTGGACGTGCGGACCGAGCAGGTCGGCGACCTCGCGTTCCGGCAGGTGGCGAAGGGCACCGGCTGGACGGCGGAACTCAGCTATGTCACCGACCCGCGCCGTGCCAGCCTGCTGGTCGACGTGGAGCTGCGGGCCGACCGGCCGCTGCGTGCCTACGTGCTGCACGACCCGGCGCTGTCCAGGGAGGGCGGCGACGACAGTGGCATCAGTGGTCGTGAGCTGGTGGCGTCCGACGCGGCCGCGGCGAGCGCGCTGGTCACCGGCCGCGGGTTCGCCGCCACGTCCACCGGCTACCTCGGCACGAGCGACGGCTGGACCGACCTGGCCGCCGATCACCGGATGGACTGGCGACACCACCGTGCCGGGCCCGGCAACGTCGTCCAGACCGGGCAGCTGCGGGTGGACGGCGTCCGGACGAAGCACGACACGCTGGTCCTCGGCTTCGGCGCCGACCGCGACGAGGCGGTACGCACGGCGAACCAGTCACTGAAGTCCGGCTTCCGGCAGGCCGCGACCGAGTATGCGAAGGGATGGCGCAACTACCTGGCCGACTTGAACGAGCCACCGGCGAGCGTGCGGACGCGACACGAGCGGGCGGTCTACCGGTCCTCGCTGCTGGTGCTGGCGGCTACGGAGGACAAGCGGCATCCGGGCGCGTACATCGCCGCACCCGGGTTCCCGTGGGCGTTCGGGTTCGACCGGACGATCGCGCCGGAGTTCGGGTCCTACGCGCTGGTCTGGCCGAGGGACCTGTACCAGGTGGCGACCGGGCTGATCGCGGCCGGCGACCGGGCGGGCGCGCAGCGGGCGCTGGACTACATGATCGAGGTGCAACAGCAGCCCGACGGCCATCTGGCGCAGAACACCCGGGTCGACGGCACGCCGTACTGGACGAGTGTGCAGCTCGACGAGACCGCCGCGCCCATGCTCCTCGCCTGGCTTCTCGACCGCACCGACGAGTCCACACTGGATGGTCTGCGGCGCGCGGCGGAGTTCATGGTGACCTACGAGAAGGATGGCAACACCGCGCCGTGGACCGAACAGGAACGCTGGGAGAACCAGAGCGGCTACTCCCCCGCCACCATCGCCTCGGAGATCGCCGGCCTCGTGTGCCTGGCCGACCTGCTGACCCGGGCGGGCGACACGGCCGGCGCCGAGCGGTATCTGGCGATCGCCGACTCCTGGGCGGCGAAGGTGGAGCAGTGGACGGTCACCACCACGGGCCCGCTGTCGCCCGACCCGTACTACCTGCGACTGACGAAGGACGGGCAGCCCGATCAGGGCACCGCCTACAACCTGGGCGACAACAATCCGGGCGAGACCGACCAGCGCGCGGTGGTCGACCCGAGCTTCCTGGAACTGGTGCGGCTGGGCCTGCGCGCCCCGGACGACCCGGCCATCGTGAACACCCTCGCCGTGGTGGACCGCGAACTGGGCGACCGGACACCGGCCGGCCGGCTGTGGCACCGCTTCACGAGCGACGGCTACGGCGAACAGGCGAACGGCGGCCCGTGGAACGTGAACTGGCCGACCCCGGAACCCACCCGCACGTACGGCCGGCTGTGGCCGATCTTCGCGGGCGAACGCGGCGAGTACGACCTGCTGGCCGGCCACCCGGCGTCGGCCAGGACCCGCCTGGCGACGATCGCCGCCACGGCGAACAGCGGTCTCATGCTGCCCGAACAGGTGTGGGACACCCGCCCACCGAATCTGCCGGCCGGCACCGGCACCACGTCGGCCACCCCGCTGGCCTGGACCCACGCGCAGTACGTACGCCTGGCCTGGTCGATCGACGCCGGCGCCCCGGTCGAGCGGCCCTCGGTCGTGGTCTGCCGCTACCTGCCGGACTGCTGATGGGTGCCCGGGCCGCCCCGGCCGCACTGCCCTGAATGCCCCATTCGAGACGGTGAGCGTCGTCAATGCCTCATTCAGGGCGGCGCCGGCCGGGTGCCGGGTGCCCGGCGGGCGCGCACTCGGCGGTAGCTCCAGATGAGCAGCGCGAACAGGATGATCCCCGACAGGATCAGGCTCGACCCGGTACTCCAGCCGCCCAGTGGCAGCCCGGGCACCGTGCCCCACACGATGCCCGCCGCGAACAGGCCGAGGCCCGCGCACACCGAACCGGCTATCCGCAGTGGAGAGGACACGCTGTCCTCCGCCGCCTTCATCGCGCGGTCGCGCACCGGGTCGACGTGCCGTTCCAACGCGGGGAACTCGGCCGCCAGGATCAGCAGGCCGGCCAGCACCAGCAGCAGCCCAGGGCCCGGCAGCACCAGCAACGCCACGCCGATCAGCAACACCGCCCCACCGGCGATCGCGATGGTCAGGCGTTTCAACTGCTTGCGCGCCGCCATGGAACCGTCTCCCGTCCTGGGTTCCCCCGATTGTTACCGCTCGACGGCGATCGTGCCCAGGGAGAACGAGTCGAATCAGGACAGCTCGGTAACCACCCGCGCCGCCGGACCGTGCTTCGCATCCCGGAACCGGCACTCGCCCACAGATGCAAGCGGTCGGTATCACCGGCCTACGCCATCGGGCCCAGGGAAAACGGGTCAGGGCAGCTCGCTGGCCAGTGCGGTGACCACCGCAGCCGCCGGGCCGGTGTTCGCCTGCCGGAAGCCGGTGCCCGCCCACAGGTGCAGACGGTCGGTGTCGCCGGCCTTCGCGGCCGCCGTGCGCAGGCCGCGAGTCAGGTGGTGTACTGCCGGATAGCCGTCCGGCGCCTGGGACTGGTGCCGGTCGATGAAGCCGTTCCGCAGGCCGCGCGCCGGGCGGCCGGTGAAGGCCTTCGTCAGCACCGTCTCCGTGAACGACGGGTCGGCCAGCGCGTTCTTGTGGGTCTCGGCCGCGCCGCTCTCGTCGGTGCGCAGCAGTACGGTGCCGACCATGACGGCCGCGGCTCCGGCGGACAGCAGGTCCGCGACCCGCGCCGCGTCGGTGATCCCGCCCGTGGCGATCATCGGCGGACCGACGGCGCAGGAGCGGACCAGGTCCGGCAGCGGCACGTCCCGGATCGGGGTCGCCGGGTCGTGGACACCGCTGTGCGCGCCGGCGTCGCGACCCTGCACCACCAGCCCGTCGGCACCCGCCTCGTGTGCGGCGGCCGCCTCGGCCGGGTTGGTCACGGTGATCAGCACCCGGGTGCCCGCGCGGCGCAGGGCGGTGACGACCGCCGGCGACGGGATACCGAACGTGAAGCTCACGACCGGCAACGGCGTCGCCAGCAGCAGGTCGATCTTGTCCTGCCAGTGGTCGTCGTCGTGGACCAGCGGGGCGTCGGCCAGGTCCAGGTCGTACGGCGCGCCCTCGGCCGCGATCTCCCGCGCGTACCGGCGGAACTCCGGCTCGGCGATCGGGGTGGGGCTCGGCACGAAGACGTTCATGCCGAACTCGACGCCGGCCAGCGCGTCCACCTCGGCCCGCACGGCCGTCGCCGTCTTGTAACCGGCGGCCAGGAACGCGAACCCACCCGCGTCCGTGACCGCCCGCACCAGCGCGGGCGTGCTCGCCCCACCGGCCATGGGCGCGGCGGCGATCGGCAGGTCGGTGCCCAACAGTTCAGTCATCGCGAGAATCTTCGCAGGTTTACGCTCCGCGTGTCCGGTCCGGTGTGGCGGTCTCGACGTCTCGGGTGCAAGGCACCGCCCAGAGAGGAACCACCATGAAGTACATGATCATGTTGTTCGGATCGCAGCAGGACTACGACGTGCTCGCCGGCCGGCCGACCGACAAGCCGGCCATGACGCCGGAAGAGGTCTCGGCCATGCACGACTACCTGGGCAGCGTCAACCAGAAGCTGGTGGAGTCCGGCGAACTGGTCGACGCCCAGGGTCTCTCGGCCCCGGTACACGGGCGCCGGGTGCGGATCAGCCGCGGCGCGCCGGTGGTCACCGACGGACCGTACGCGGAGACCGAGGAGGTGCTCGCCGGCTTCACGATCGTCGAGTGCGACAGCTTCGACCGGGCGACCGAGATCGCCGCGCAGTTCGCCGACCCCGACGCCGATGGCCAGTACGTGGACATTCGTCCGGTGGTCTCCAGCCACGAGGAACTGGACTGACAGCCGTGATCGAGGACCTGCTGCGCGCGCTGGCGCCGCAGGTCCTCGGCGCGCTGGTCCGCCGGTACGGCCACTTCGACACGGCCGAGGACGCCACGCAGGAAGCACTGCTCGCCGCCGCGAATCAATGGCCGGCCGGCCTGCCGGACAACCCACTCGGCTGGCTGATCACCGTGGCGTCCCGGCGGCTCACCGACCTGCTGCGCAGCGAGGCCGCCCGGCGCCGGCGCGAGGAGACGGTCGCGCAGGAGTGGGCGCTGCCGGCACCCGCACCAGCCGATGCGGACGACACGTTGATCCTGCTGTTCATGTGCGCCCATCCGGCGCTCGCACCGGCGTCGCAGATCGCGCTCACCCTCCGCGCGGTCGGCGGCCTGACCACCGCGGAGATCGCCCGCGCGTTCCTCGTGCCCGAAGCCACCATGACCCGCCGCATCACGCGCGCGAAACAGAAGATCAAGGACAGCGGCATCCCGTTCGCCCTGCCGGCCGACCGCGACGCCCGGCTCGCCGCCGTGCTGCACGTGCTGTACCTGATCTTCACGGAGGGCTACGCGGCGACGCTGGGCCCGAACCTGTACCGGGAAGAGCTGTCGGCCGAGGCGATCCGCCTGACCCGCCTGGCACACCGGGTGCTGCCGGACGACGGTGAGGTGGCCGGCCTCCTGGCGCTGATGCTGCTGACCGACGCCCGCCGCCCGGCCCGCACCGACGCCAACGGGATGATCGTCCCGATGGCCGAGCAGGACCGGTCGCGGTGGCAGGCCGACCAGATAGCCGAGGGTGTCGCGCTGGTGTCCGCCGCCCTGCCGAAGGGCGACACCGGCCCGTACCAGCTGCAGGCCGCCATCGCGGCGATCCACGACGAGGCGCCGAGCGCGGCCGAGACGGACTGGCCACAGATCCTCGCCCTGTACGACCTGCTCCTGGATCTCTCGGACAATCCGGTGGTCAGCCTGAATCACGCGGTGGCGCACGCGATGGTCCACGGCCCGGCGACCGCACTGGCCCGGCTGGCCGAGGACACGCGGCTGGCCGAGGATCACCGCTACCACACGGTGCGCGCCCACCTGCTGGAGCTGGCGGGCGACCACGACGCCGCCCGCGCCGCCTACGAGAAGGCGGCCGACCTCGCAACGAGCCTCCCCCACCAGCGCTACCTCCACGCCCGCGCCGCCCGCCTGGGCATGCCTGGAACGACGCCTTGCTGACGTTGAGCGTCAGTAAGGCGTCGTTCCAGGCATTCGACGGGCCGAGGCGGGACTACCTTAAGGCGCGGCGGAGTTGGGCTTCCAGGTCGGCGCGTGCCAGGGGGTCGTCGCGCAGGACCGCCTGCATGATCAGGCCGCAGAGCAGCACGCCGAGCAGTTGGCCGGTCAACGCGTCGGTGCGGGCGCACAGCACCTCGGCGAGCGCGTCGTCCCAGGCCACGGCGGCCGCCCGCAATTGGGGGCGGTGCAGGGCCAGGACGTAGAGGTTGTACTCGGCGACCGTGTCGGTCCGCTTCTCCCCGATCGACCGGATGACGAAGTCGGCCAGCGCGACCGCCAGGTCCGCGTCCGGTGCCAGGCCGCGCTCCCACTCCCGCAGCGCCGCGACGCTGCGCTCGGCCGCCTGCTCGAGCGCCGCGGCCACCAGCTCGTCCAGCGACGCGAAGTGGTAGGTGGTCGACCCCAGCGGCACGCCGGCCGCGGCCGCCACCTTGCGGTGCGTCAGCCCCTCGATGCCCTGCTCGGACACCACGGCGATGGCCGCACGGGCGATCCGCGCCCGCCGGTCCGGATCGGTGGGCCCACGCCCCTTCTTCACCCCCGGTACTCCCATGCCGCCACGGTACGCGAATGTGGACGCTCGTACACAAAATGTGTACGCTTGTCCGCATTTCCGTTCGGAGCGAGGTGGCCGTCGCATGTCGGAACTGTTCGTCAACGGACGTTGGACCACGTCAGCGGCGCCGAGACGCCCGGTGGTCAACCCCGCGGACGGCTCCGAGTTGACGACGGTCGCCGAGGCCACGGAGGCCGACGTGGACGCGGCCGTCGCGGCGGCGCGCGCGGCGTTCGACCACGGCCCGTGGCGATCCACCTCGGCCAGGGAGCGTGGCGACCTGCTGCGCGCGATAGCCGACCTGCTCGTCCGCGACCGCGAGGAACTGGCCGGCACGGAGAGCCGCGACACGGGCAAGACCGTGCGGGAGGGGCGGATCGACGTCGACGACGTGGCCGCCGTGTTCCGCTACTACGCGGGCCTCGCCGACTCCGACGCCGGGCGGGTGGTCGACACGGGCAACCCGAACGTGGTCAGCCGGGTGGTGCGTGAACCGGTGGGCGTGTGCGCGCTCATCGCGCCGTGGAACTACCCGCTGCTGCAGCTGTCGTGGAAGCTCGCGCCGGCGCTGGCGGCCGGGAACACGGTGGTGTGCAAGCCGAGCGAGGTCACCCCACTGTCCACTGTGCACCTCGTACGCCTCACCGCCGAGGCGGGTGTGCCGGCCGGCGTGGTCAACCTGCTGCTCGGCGCGGGGGCCACGGTCGGCGCCGCCATGGTCGCCCACCCGGGCGTGGACCTGGTCTCGTTCACCGGCGGGCTGGCCACCGGCCAGCGGATCATGGCGCTCGCCGCGCCCGGCGTGAAGAAGCTCGCGCTGGAGCTCGGCGGCAAGAACCCGAACGTGGTGTTCGCCGACGTCGACCTCGACACGGCCGTCGACAACGCGCTCACGGCCGCGTTCCTCCACTCCGGACAGGTCTGCTCGGCCGGCTCCCGGCTGATCGTGCACGAGTCGATCCACGACGAGTTCGTGGCCGAACTGGCCCGGCGGGCGGACCTGATCCGCCTCGGCCCCGGCGACGACGACGCCACCGAATGCGGTCCGCTCGTCTCGGCCGAGCACCGCGACAAGGTGGAACGGCACATCGCGCGGGCGGTCGCCGAGGGAGCGAAACTGGTTACCGGCGGCACCAGGCCGGACGGCGCAGGTTTCTTCCTGCGCCCCACGGTCTTCGCGGACTGTGACGCGAGCATGGCCATTGTCCGCGAGGAGGTCTTCGGCCCGGTGGTCACGGTCGAACGGTTCACCACGGAGGACGAGGCCGTCGCGCTGGCCAACGACACGGAGTACGGCCTGGCCGGTGCTGTGTGGTGCAACGACGCGTCCCGCGCGCAGCGGGTGGCGAACGCGCTGCGGCACGGCACCGTCTGGATCAACGACTTCC
This sequence comes from uncultured Actinomycetota bacterium, assembly GCA_963826035.1. Classification (GTDB taxonomy): domain Bacteria; phylum Actinomycetota; class Actinomycetes; order Mycobacteriales; family Pseudonocardiaceae; genus Actinophytocola. Next base: position 148,115 of record CAWGVZ010000020.1, read on the forward strand.
ACCCGTACGTCCCGCAGGCGGAGTGGGGCGGGTTCGGCAAGTCCGGCATCGGGCGTGAACTGGGCCCGTCCGGTCTCGACGAGTACCGCGAGGCCAAGCACATCTACCACAACATCAGTCCCGCACCGGCCGGGTGGTTCTCATGAGCAGCGAGCGGTTCGACTACGTGATCGTCGGCGGCGGATCGGCGGGCTGCGTGCTGGCCAACCGGCTCTCCGCCGACCCGAACACCACCGTGCTGGTCCTGGAGGCCGGGAGGCCGGACTGGATCTGGGACATCTTCATCCACATGCCGGCCGCGCTCACCATGGTCATCGGCAACCGGTTCTACGACTGGAAGTACCACTCCGAACCGGAGCCGTACATGGGTGGCCGGCGGGTCAGCCACGGCCGGGGCAAGGTGCTGGGCGGCTCCAGCTCGATCAACGGCATGATCTTCCAGCGCGGCAACCCGCTGGACCTGGAGCGTTGGGCGGCCGACCCCGGCATGTCCGACTGGGACTACGCGCACTGCCTGCCGTACTTCAAGAAGATGGAACACTGCGCGGCCGGCGCCGACGACTGGCGCGGCCAGGGCGGCCCGCTGTGGCTCGAACGCGGCCCGTCGGACAACCCGCTGTTCGACGCGTTCCTGGCGGCCGCCAAGGAGGCCGGCTACCCGCTCACGTCGGACGTGAACGGCCACCAGCAGGAGGGTTTCGCCCGGTTCGACCGCAACATCCGCGACGGCCGCCGCTGGTCGGCCGCCCGCGCGTACCTGCATCCCGTGCGGGACCGGAAGAACCTGACCGTGCGGTGTCTCGCGCAGGTCGACCGGGTGCTGTTCGACGGCACGAGCGCGACCGGTGTCCAGTACCGCAGGCTGGGCACGCCGATGACCAGGCGGGTCTACGCGGGCGAGGTGATTCTCTGCGGCGGTGCGGTCAACACGCCGCAACTGTTGCAGCTCTCGGGCATCGGGAACCCGAAGGAGCTGATCCCGCTGGGCGTGGAGATGGTGCACGCGCTGCCGGGCGTCGGTGAGAACCTGCAGGACCACCTCGAGGTGTACGTGCAGCACGCCTGCACGCGGCCCGTGTCGTTCAACCCGGCGCTGAAGCTGCGCAACCGCCCGAAGATCGGGCTGCAGTGGCTGCTGAGCAAGAGCGGCCCGGCGGCCACCAACCACTTCGAGGCGGGCGGGTTCGTCCGCGGCAACGACGAGGTCCGCTACCCGAACCTCATGTTCCACTTCCTGCCGATCGCCGTCCGCTACGACGGCACCCCCGTCGACGCCGAGCACGGCTACCAGGTCCACATCGGACCGATGTACTCCGACGTCCGCGGCTCGGTGAAGATCAGGTCGACCAATCCGCGCCAGCACCCGGCGCTGCGGTTCAACTACCTGTCCACTCCCAACGACCGCAAGGAATGGGTCGAGGCGATCCGCGTGGCCAGGGCGATTCTCGGCCAGCCGGCGTTCGCCCCGTTCGACGGCGGCGAGCTGTCCCCCGGTCCCGAGATCCGGACCGACGAGGAGATCCTCGCCTGGGTGGCGCGCGACGCGGAGACCGCGTACCACCCGTCGTGCACCGCGCGGATGGGTGTCGACGAGCTGTCCGTGGTGGACCCGGCGTCCATGGCCGTGCACGGCGTCACCGGGCTGCGCGTGGTCGACGCGTCGGCGATGCCGTATGTCACCAACGGGAACATCTACGCGCCGGTGATGATGCTGGCCGAGAAGGCGGCCGACCTCATCCTCGGCAACACCCCGCTCGATCCATCCACAGCGGACTACTTCCGGCACGGTGCCGACCAGGAGAGGTGACCGGCGTGACCACCACCGAAGACGACGTGACCGAGCGGTTCGTACCGGACAAGGGCAAGAACGCGCGCCTCAATCCGCTGGTGTTCTACGGGTCCGCCGCGTTCATCCTGGGCGTCTCACTCTGGGCGATCATCACTCCCACCGGCGCGGAGAACACCATCGGCGTGGTCGTCGGGTGGATCTCGGCCGGCATGGGCTGGTACTACTTCGTGGCGGCCACGGTCTTCCTGGTGTTCGTGGTCTTCATCGCCGCCTCGCGGTACGGCAAGATCAAGCTCGGTCCGCAGCATTCGAAGCCCGACTTCAGCATGTTCGCGTGGGCGTCCATGCTGTTCGCCGCGGGCATCGGCATCGACCTCATGTTCTTCTCGGTGTCCGGCCCGGTGTCGCACTACCTCGCCCCACCCGAGGGCGCGGCCGAGACCGTCGAGGCCGCCAGGCAGGGCGTGGTGTGGACCCTGTTCCACTACGGGGTCACCGGCTGGGCCATGTACGCGCTCATGGGGATGGTGCTCGGCTACTTCGCCTACCGCTACAAGCTGCCGCTGTCGATCCGCTCCGCTCTGTACCCGATCATCGGCAAGCGCGTGCACGGCCGGATCGGTGACGCGGTGGACATCGCCGCGGTGCTCGGCACGATCTTCGGCATCGCCGTGTCCCTGGGGATCGGTGTGGTGCAGCTGAACTACGGGCTGTACCTGATGTTCGGCATTCCCGAGGGTACCGGCGCCCAGATCGGCCTGATCGCGCTGGCCGTGGTGATGGCGACCGGCTCGGCGGTCGCCGGGGTCGACAAGGGCATCCGGCTCATGTCCGAGCTGAACGTGATCCTGGCCATCGTGCTCATGATCTACGTGACCGTGTACGACGACCCGGTCCGGCTGCTCAACGGCCTGATCCTCAACATCGGCGACTACGTGAGCCGGCTGCCGGGGATGACGCTCAACACGTTCGCCTACGACCAGCCGACCGAGTGGCTCAACACGTGGACGCTGTTCTTCTGGGCGTGGTGGATCGCCTGGGCGCCCTTCGTCGGACTGTTCCTGGCCAGGATCTCCCGCGGCCGCACCATTCGGCAGTTCGTGTCCGCCACGCTGGTCATCCCGCTGCTGTTCACGCTCGCCTTCCTGTCGATCTTCGCGAACAGCGCGCTCGGCATCGTGCGCGACGGCAACGCAGGGTTCGGCGAGATCGCCAGGGACCAACCGGAACGCGGGTTCTACACCCTGCTCGAGCAGTATCCGGGTGCCACGTTCTCGGTCGGCCTCGCGACGTTCGTCGGGCTGCTGTTCTACGTCACCTCGGCCGACTCCGGTGCGCTGGTGATGGGCAACTTCACCTCGCGGCTGGCGACGCCCACCACCGACTCGAGGCCGTGGCTGCGGGCGTTCTGGGCGGTCGCCACCGGTCTGCTGACCCTGGCCATGCTGCTCGTCGGCGGGATCGGAGCGCTGACGAACGCCACGATCATCATGGGGCTGCCGTTCTCGTTCGTGATGTTCCTGATGATGTGGGGGCTCTACAAGGCATTGCGGGTGGAACGGTTCCGCGAGGACGCGATCCGGACGAGCCTCCCGTCGTCGCTGTCGGAGCGCACGGCCATCGAGCCGCGTGGCGCGCACCGGAACTGGCGCCAGCGGCTCACCAGGTCCATGACCTACCCGGATCGGGCGGACGCGACCCGGTTCATCGAGGACGTGTGCCGGCCCGCGCTCACCGAGGTGGCCGAGGAACTCCAGGCCCAGGGCGCGGAGGCGACCCTGCGGGAGGGCAACACCGGTCCGGACGGGCCGCCGTACCTGGAGCTGTCCGTTCTGTTGGGGGACGACGAGCCGTTCTCCTACCGCGTGTGTCCGCTGGAGTCGCGGAAGCCGTCCTTCGCGCCGCTGCGGGTCGGCGCCGACGAGACCTACTTCCGCGTCGAGGTGTACCTGACCGACGGCAGCCAGGGCTACGACATCCACGGCTACCGGGCCGACCAGCTGATCGGCGACATCCTCGACCAGTACGAGCGGCACCTGGAGTTCCTGCGCCTGCACCGCGAGATGGTGGACGGCGCGCTCCCCGGCCACTCGGACGAGCCGACCGCCACGCCGTAAGGGGCGCGGCGGTCGGCTCGACCGTCAGTTGTTGCCGAAGCGGTCCCGCACGTCCTGCATGGCGTCCTCGGCCTTGTCCCGCATACCGCCGCCGGACTGGTTCTCGTCCTGGTTCTGGTCGGGCTCGGTGTTGTCGTTGCCGCCCATCCGGTCCTTCGCCAGATCCTCAACCTTGTCCTTGGCCTTGTCGAAAATACCCATGACAGATCTCCTCTCTAGTGGGACGCGGCGAGGCTGCCCGACCCAGCGGGTGGCAAACCCGACGGAGCTCACAATCACCCGATCCAGTGCACTCCTGACCAGCCCGGAAAGAAATCTCGCCCGCCGATGTCGAGATGCGGCCGTCTGCTCCGACCTCTGCCGTGCGACGCCCAGCGGGGGCGTCGGGAGAGGAGGAGGTCATGGGTAACCCCGTGGTGCACTTCGAGATCATCGGCACCGATCCGGCGGCGCTGCGCGACTACTACGGCGCGTTGTTCGGGTGGAGGTACAACGTCGGCGACGCGACCACCGACACCGTGTCCGACCAGGGCCAGTACGGGTTCGTGGAGGCCGACCCGGCGGCCGAGTTCCCCGGCATCCCGGGTGGGGTGGCCGGCGGTCCGGCGTTCGAGCGCCGCGTCCTGTTCTACGTGGGCGTGCCCAACGTGGCCGAGGCCCTCGACCAGGCCGAACGCCTCGGCGGGACCCGGCTGATGGGCCCGGAGCCGAAGGCCGACGCGGAGTTCGCGGTCGGGCACTTCGCCGACCCGGAGGGCAACGTCGTCGGCGTGGCCGGCCCCTCGCGAATATCGTGAACCAGCGGAGATGGAGGCTTCGATGAGGTACCTGCTCTTGATCTACAGCAACTCGGAGAACTGGGAGCACCCGATGTACCTGCGGGACCCGCGTTTCCTCGCGCTCCCGGAGGCCGACCGGGAGAGGTTGACCAGGCAGGCCGACGAGCTGTTCAAGGAGATCACCGAGTCCGGTGAGTTCGTGGTGGGCAACGCGCTGGCCGATCCCGTGAACTCCCGGACGGTGCGGCCGCGCGACGGTGCGCCGGCCGTCACCGACGGGCCCTTCCTCGAGGCGAAGGAGCAGCTGGCCGGCTATTTCGTGCTCGACTGCGAGACGCCCGAGCGAGCGGCCGAGATCGCGTCGTGGTTCCCCGACGCGCTCCTCACGGGGATAGAGCTGCGGCCGATCATGGAAACGTCTGGTCAGGAGATGTGAACGTCGAGTTCGAGGACCTGCTGCGCCAGTCGGCGCCGCGGGTCCTCGCGGCGTTGGTGCGGCGGTACGGCCATTTCGAGACGGCCGAGGACGCCGTGCAGGAAGCACTGCTGGCGGCCGCCACCCAGTGGCCGGCCGATGGGCGGCCGGACGACCCACTCGCCTGGCTGATCACGGTCGCGTCCCGCCGGTTGGTCGACCAGTTGCGGAGCGAAGAGGCGTCCAGGCGGCGCGCGGCTCCCCCACCCACCGACTCGTCGGAGGACGACACGCTCACGTTGCTGCTGCTGTGTTGTCACCCATCGCTCACGCCGGCGTCGCAGATCGCGCTCACGCTCCGGGCGGTCGGCGGTCTCACGACGGCCGAGATCGCGGCCGCGTTCCTGGTCCCGGAGACGACCATGGGCCAGCGGATCAGCCGCGCCAAGCAGCGGATCAGGGGCGTCAGCTTCGAGGTGCCGAACGAGGACCGGCTGCGGGCCGTGTTGCACGTGCTGTACCTGATGTTCAACGAGGGCTACACGGCGTCCTCCGGTCCGGACCTGCATCGCCCCGACCTGACACGGGAAGCGATCCGGCTGACGCGGACGCTGCGTTCGCAGCTGCCCTCGGACGACGGCGAGGTCACCGGCCTGCTGGCGTTGATGCTGCTGACCGACGCGCGCCGGCGGTCCCGCACGGCGCCCGACGGGAGCCTGATTCCGCTGGCGGCGCAGGACCGCGGCACCTGGGACCGTGCGTCCATTGAGGAGGGTCTGGCTCTGGTGCGGGACACGCTGTCGGGGCATCGCGTCGGCCCGTACCAACTCCAGGCGGCGATCGCGGCGGTACACGCGGAGGCGCCCCGGTCGCGGGACACGGACTGGCCCCAGATCGTTGGGCTGTACCAACTGCTGGACGACCTGGCGCCGAACCCGATGGTCACGCTGAACCGAGCGGTGGCGGTGGGCATGGCCGACGGCCCGGAGGCGGGCCTGGCCGTGCTGAAGGAGGTGGACGATCGCCTGGCGAATCACCACCGCCGCCACGCGGTGCGCGCACATCTGCTGGAACAGGCGGGCGACCTGACCGCGGCGCGCGACAGCTACCGAAGAGCCGCGCGGCTCACCACCAGTCTCCCGGAGCAGCGATACCTACAGAACCGGGCAGCGCGGCTAGTCGAGGACCGCGATCGCGTCGACCTCGATCAGGTAGCCGGGCGCGGCCAGGGTCTCCACTCCGAGTAGGACGTCGGTGGGCTTGTGGTCACCGAAGAGGGTGAGCCTGGCTCGTTCGATGAGGGGCAGGTACTCCCGGCGGTGGCCGACCACGTAGATGGTGATCTTGGTGACCTGGTCCGGTCGCGCGCCGGCGGCGGCGAGAGCCCGGCCGAGGTTGTCGAAGACCTGCTGAGCCTGTGCCTCCAGGTCGCCGGAACCGACGAGGTTGCCGTCGGGGTCGTCGGACATCTGCCCGGCGATGAACGCCATCCGGCTGCCAGTCGCCACGATGACGTGGCTGTAGGTCTCCGGGTTGTCCAGGCCTTCGGGTTGGACGATCTCGATAGCCATCGGTACGGATCCTTCCACTGACCTCACGCCGACGGGGTTTCGGGTTCCAGCAGTGCGGACAGCAGTCGGGTGCGGAGGTCGGTGTCGTTCTGCGTGGTGAGGGCGGTGCGGATGGCCGTCAGTTGGGTCCTTGTTCGGACCGCCTCCTTGGCAGCCGTATCACTGGCGGAAACCGCGTTGGCCAGGCGCGTTTCCAGCTCCTGGCGTTCTCGGGTCAGTGACTCCACGCGCTCGCTGGCCTCGGTGAGTGCCGACTGGTGGCGGCGTTCCGACTCCCGCAGAGCGTTCCTCGCCGCTTCCAGTTCGGCGCTTCTGGTGGCCAGTTTCTCGGTCACCTCGCTCAGCGACTCCGTACGCGCGTCCAGTTCGGCGTTCCGCTCCGCCAGGCGTTCTGTCGCCGCCGCCAGCGCGGACGCGGCCGTCTCGCGGTCGGCCGCGGCCGCTGCCAGTGCGGCCTCCGCCCTGGCGTGCTCGGCGTTCGCGCGTTTCTGCTCCCCCGCCGCCTGACGCAACGCCTCCTCCGCTCGATGGTGCTCGGTCGCGGCGATGCCCTCCGCCCTCGCCTTCGCCAGGTTCGCCTGCGTGGCCGCGTCCTTCGCCGCGCGGGCCGCGGCCACCGCCTCGTCGCGTTCCGCCCGGTCTCTGGCGGCCGAGTCGGCCGCCGCCGACTCGGCGACGACCGCCCGTTCCGTCTCCGCCTCGGCCGCCTCCCGCAGGCCGCGTTCCACGGATGCCATGGACAGCGCCTCCTCGACGCGGGCCGCGGCGGCCGTCACCTCCGCCGCCAACGCTCCCCGCAACGCCTCGGCTGAGGCCATCACCTCGCCGAGGGGGCCCGTGATCCGGTCGGCTGCCTCGGCGAACGTGCTGCTCGCCAGCGCCAGTTCGGCGTTTACCGGCTCGTCCCCCAGCGCTTCGGCCAGTGCGTCCTGCGCGGCGGCCAGTTGCTTGCACGACTTGCCGCCCGGCCACAGGCGCTCCGGGCAGTAGGCGTACGGGCGGCCGCCTTTGGGGCCCGGACCCGGCAGCGGGGCCCTGCACCTGCTGAAACCGCACAAACCCACTGCTTCTTCGACCATCTCCGCCACGATCATCACCTTAGCTGATCGCTTCATAACTATCTAACCCCGGTTGTAGTTATGTAACCAAAACCTAGGTTCGCTACAGAACTGTCCTTTTGTAGCTAAGCTGGGCGGCATGGAAATGGGTGCCCTCGAACCGGCCACACCGACCCCGCTCGAGCCGTGGCCAGCAGTAGGAGACCCCCAAAAGGTGCTCACGGAGATCGCCGACTGGCTCACCGGCTACGGCAACCTCGCCACCCGCCGCACCTACGCCGAAGGCCTGGGCCTCCCCACGAGCCCGGCCGACCTCCGCGACTGGGTGGAGCACCCCCGAGAGCCCCACAGCCCGTGGACCGAAGCCGTCGCCCGCTACGCCGCCGCCATCCGAACCCCGGCCGAATCCACGAAGAAGCGCACCCCTCCCCCGGCCTCGCGCGGCAGACTGCGCGCTCTGCACTGGTTCCGCTGGTGCGCGAGCCACCGCATCGACCCGCTGACCGCGACCTCCGCGCACGTCAAGGCCTGGCTCGCCGCCCTGGCCGACGCCGGCGCCGCGGTCGCCACCCGCGACCGGATGCTCGCCACCGTCAAGGCCCTCTACACCCACCTGGCCGACACCGGGCTTGCCACGAGCAACCCGGCGGCCCTCAACCGCCGCCGGCTCGGGCTCGTCACCCCGACGGGCGCCACCACCGGTACGGTCGTCCTCACCACCACCCAGGTCCGGGCCCTGTACGACACGGCGGCCACCCCTCGCCCCGGCGCCGGACCACTCGACACCGCCCGCTCACGAGCGGTCGTCGCGCTGTTCACCCTCGGGCTGCGCGTCTCCGAACTCTGCGGCCTCGACCGCGCCGACCTGCACGTGACCCGCGGGCGCCGCGCGCTGCGCGTCCTGGGCAAGGGCGGCAAGACCCGCGTGGTCTACCTGCACGCGGCCGCCGAGCGCGCGGTCACCGACTACCTGCACCTGCGCGACAGCGCGGACCCCACGGCCACCGTGCCGGCACGACGCACACCGGTCGACAGCCCGCTGCTGATCACGCGCACGGGAAACCGGTACCAGCGCCAGGCCGTGTGGCAGCTGCTGCGGCGCCTGGCCGCGGCCGCCGGCGATCCCCTCCGTGACGTGGCGGGCGCCATGCACCCCCACGCGCTACGCCACTTCTACGTCACCACGGCCGTCGAGGCGGGCGCCCAACTCGTGCACGTCCAGGCCGACGTCGGCCACACGAGCATCGACACCACCGAACAGGTCTACAACAGCGCCGCGCGCGACCCGTCCCGCAGCGCGGTCGACCTGGTGGGCGAGGTGCTCAGCGACCGAGCAGCTCCGTGAACGGCGTGGGGTTCGCGTACGGGTCGGCCACCACAGGGGTCTCCCGCGACGAGATCTCCCTGGCCAACTGCGCGGCCGCCCGGTCGACCCGGCCGGCGAGCTGCGCCGGCACCGACGCACCCGCCCAGTCCTCCGGCGCGGCGAACACCGACGTCGGCACCACGACCGCGCGCAGATAGGTGAAGACCGGCCGCATGGCGTTCTCCAGCACCAGCGAGTGCCGGGCCGTGCCGCCGGTGGCACCGAGCAGCACCGGCTTGTCGGTCAGCGACTCGTCGTCGAGCACGTCCACGAACGTCTTGAACAGCCCGCTGAACGACGCGGCGTAGGTCGGCGTCACGGCGATCAGCCCGTCGGCTGCCGCGACCGTGTCGAGCACGGCCTTCAGCTCCGGCGACGGGAAGCCGCTGATCAGGTTGTTCACCAGGTCGTGGGCGTGGTCGCGCAGCTCGATCACCCGCACGTCGACGTCCTCACCGAGTTCTCGCACCGTGGCCGCGGCCATCCGGTCGGCCAGCAACCTGGTGGACGACGGTTGCCCGATTCCGGCGGACACCACCGCCAGCGTTCGCTTCATCAACTCTCCTGTTCGTTGAAACCTCTGGCTTTGGTCGTGGGGAGGAAACGAATATCTTGACGTGGCCGGCGTCGGCGAAGTGCTCACGCGTATGGATGGTAACTTGTGAGACGTGGCCACCACCCACGTGAAGCGGGCATTCAAGTACCGCTTCTATCCCACCGATGTGCAGGCAGCCGAGCTGTCTCGCACGTTCGGGTGTGTGCGGAAGGTCTACAACATGGCGCTCGCGGCCCGCACCGAGGCGTGGGCACGCCAAGAGCGGATCAACTACAACGCCACCTCCACCATGTTGACCGAGTGGAAGAAAACAGACGACCTGGCCTACCTGTCCGAGGTGTCCTCGGTTCCGCTGCAGCAGGGGTTGCGGCATCTTCAAGGCGCGTTCGCGAACTTTTTCGCCAAGCGCGCCAGGTATCCGCGGTTCAAGTCCAAGCGGAAGTCTCGAGCCAGCGCCGAGTACACGCGTTCCGCGTTTACCTACCGCGACGGCCGGTTGGTGCTGGCGAAGATGACCGAACCGCTCGACATCGTGTGGTCGCGGCCCCTCCCCGAAGGTGTCGAACCATCCACTGTCACGGTCTCCCGTGACGCCGCTGGTCGCTGGTACGTGTCGATGCTGTGTGAAGACCCCCGAGTGAAGCCACTCCCGAAGACAGATACGGCGGTCGGTATTGACGTCGGGCTCGACCACCTCCTGACTCTCTCCACCGGAGAGAAGGTCACCAACCCCCGACACGAACGGCGGGACCGCGTCCGCCTCGCCAAGGCTGGGCGGAACCTCGCGAAGAAAACGAAGGGCTCCGCGAACCGGAACAAAGCCCGCCAGAAGATGGCCCGTGTCCACGCCCGCATCACAGACCGCAGACGTGACCATCTCCACCAACTCACCACTCGGCTCGTGCGCGAAAACCAAACGCTCGTGATCGAGGACTTGACCGTACGAAACATGGTAAAGAACCACTCCCTCGCACGCGCGATCAGCGACGCCGCGTGGCACGAGTTCCGGAACCTTGTAGAGTACAAAGCCGCGTGGTACGGGCGGGATGTGGTGGTTGTGGACCGCTTCTTCCCGTCGTCCAAACTGTGCTCCGCTTGCGGTGCTTTGCGAAAGAAGATGCCGTTGCGTGTCCGCGAGTGGACGTGTGGTTGTGGCGTCACCCATGACCGGGATGTGAACGCGGCGAAGAACCTTCTGGCGGTCGGGCTGACCGTTTCTGCCTGTGGAGGCGGTGTAAGACCTAATCGGAGTGCTCCGGAAGGGCGATCGCCTGTGAAACAGGAAATCCAACCTGTGAAGATTGGAATCCCTCGCCTTTAGGCATGGGAGGAAGTCAAGCGCCGTGCAACCAGCCGGCGGCGGCCGCTATTCCAGACTCGGCAGGTACGACTCGGGCGTGCCGAACAGGTGTGCGGTGCTGTGCGCGTGCTTGAAGAAGCGGTGCGCATCGTGTTCCCAGGTGATCGCGATGCCACCGTGCAGCTGGATCATCTCGGCCGCCACGTACTGGAAGCTCTCCGAGCACACGATCCGGGCGACCGCCGCGTGCGTCGCGAAATCCTCTCCGGAGGACGCCGAGGACACCGAGGTCAGCGCCGCGTGCAGGGCCGAGCGAGCCGCCTCGACGCGCACGAACATGTCGGCCATCCGGTGCTTGAGTGCCTGGAATCCGCCGATCGGCCGGCCGAACTGGTGTCGCTGCTTGCTGTACTCGACCGTCAGCTCCAGCGCGCGGGCGGCGGCACCCACCTGCTCGGCCGCGAGCGCCACGATCGCCAGGTCCCGCACCCGGCTGAGCGGGTACGACCCGGTGCCGAGCCGCCGCAGGGGCGCGTCCCCGAGGATCACGTCGGCCAGGCGGATCGTCTGGTCCATGGTGGTCAGGCGGGTGCGGGTCACGTCGTCCGGGTCGACCTCGAACAGGCCGGCGCGGCTCGCGACCAGCAGCACGTCGGCCGTGTCGCCGTCGAGGACGTACCCGTCGCCGACCACGAACGCGGCCGTCCGGGTGCCGTCGGCGATGCCGGGCAACAGCCGTTCGCACGCCTCGTCGTCACCGGTGGCGAGCAGCGCCTGTCCACACAGGATGGCCGACCCGAGATGTGGGGTCGGGGTGAGGGTGGCGCCGAGTTCCTCTTGCACGACACAGACTTCGGCCATGCCGGCGCCGAGGCCGCCGAACCGTTCGGGGATCGCGAGCGCGCCGACGCCGATCTGTTCGCACAGCAGGGACCACAGCTTGTCGTCGTAGCCGAGCGGGGTGTCGACGGCGGCGACCGGGTCGGAGTGGCGGGCCAGGAGCGCGTGAACGGACTCGCGCAGGGCTCGCAACTCGTCACTCACGACAGGCTCCCCAATAGCCGCCGACGGTGGTGCGCGGCCCCACCCCACGCTCCGACGAGAGCGCGGACCTTCGTGAACCATAGGCCGAGATCGTGCTCGGCCGTGTAGCCGACCGCGCCGTGGACCTGGAGCGCCGTGCGGGCGGCGAGGTAGGCGGCCTCCCCGGCCGCGACCTTGGCGGCCGACACGTCCCGGGGGTGCATGGTGACGGCCGCGCCGTGGATCAGGGGGCGGGCCAGCTCAAGCTGGGTGGCGACGTCGGCCAGCAGGTGTTTGATCGCCTGGAACTGGCCGATCACCCGGCCGTACTGGCTGCGTTGGGTGGCGTGGGCGACCGCGGCGTCGAGTAGCCAGCGCCCGAGGCCGACGAGTTGGGCGGAGACGGCGAGGACACCCAGGTCAAGGGCACGCTCCGGCAGGGTCGCCGGCGAACCGGTCACCCGGAAGAGCCGACGAGCGGCGTCGACCGACGGCACCCGCTCACCCACCGTGCCGTCGCCCAGCAGGGTCGCGACGTCGGCGTCGAGGGCGAGCGGAACGAGCGGCGGAGCGACGACCGTGGCCAGCAGTTCACCGGTGGCGAGCCGTGCGTCCGCCAGTAACCCCGGCGCGACGGCCGCCGACTCGACGATCGGCCCCGGCACCGCGTGATACCCGAGCACCTCGAAGGCGACCACCAGATCGGCGGGTGTGGCGTCCAGTCCCCCGAACCGTTCGGGCACCAGCAACGCCGGCACCCCGAGTTCCCCCAGCCGCCGCCAGAGCTTGAGCCCGGCCTCGGGCTGCCCTGCCGCCCAGGCCCGCACCACGGTCGGGGTGTCCATTCCGGACAGGAGGTCGTGGAGGCTGTCCGCGAACCGTTGCTGCTCCACCGAAACGGCGAACCTCATGACCGCGCCTCCCTCGGCAGGCCCAGCAGGCGTTCGGCGATCGTGTTGCGCTGGATCTGGTCGGTGCCCCCGTAGATGGGGCCGGCCAGGGCGAACAGGTAACCGTCCAGCCACGGGCCCGGAGTCTCGCCGGCCGGGCCGAGCAGTTCCAGCGCCGTCTCGTGCAGGGCCAGGTCCAGGTGCGACCAGAACAACTTGTTCACGCTCGACTCCGGGCCGAGCGCACCGCCCTCCGACAGCCGGGACACCGTGCCGAACGTGTACAGCTGGTAGGCCCGAGCGCCCAGCCAGGCGTCCGCCACCCGGTCCGCCACGGCTTCCGGCTCGCCCTGCGACCGCCACAGCGCGACCAGCCGGTCGGCCGCCGCCAGGAACCGGCCGGGACTGCGCAGTGACAGGCCGCGTTCGTTGTTGGCCGTGGTCATCGCCACCGACCAGCCCTTGTCCGGATCACCGATCACGTCCTCGGCCGGCACGAACACCTCGTCGAAGAAGATCTCGGCGAACCCCACCTCGCCGTCCAGCTGGGCGATCGGGCGGACGGTCACGCCCGGTGCGCGCAGGTCGACCATGAAATACCCCAGCCCCCGGTGCCGGGTGGCGGCCGGGTCGGTGCGGAACAGGCCGAACGCGCGGTCGGCGAAGCTGGCGCGCGAACTCCACGTCTTCTGCCCGGACAGCTTCCACCCGCCGGCCGTCGGTTCGGCGCGGGCCCGCAGCGCCGCGATGTCGCTGCCGGCCTCCGGTTCCGACCAGGCCTGCGCCCAGATCTCCGTGCCCCTGGCCATCGCCGGCAGCACCCGGTCCCGCTGCTCGGCCGTGCCGTACTCGAACAACGTCGGCGCGAGCATGGCGATGCCGTTCTGGCTCACCCGCCCCGGCGCGCCGGCCGCATAGTACTCCTCCTCGAACAGCACCCACTGCAGCAGCGACGCGTCCCGTCCCAGGTACTCGGCCGGCCAGGTGACGACCGACAGGCGCGCGTCGGCGAGGGTCGCCTCCCACTCGCGGTGCGCGGCGAACCCCTCGGCCGTGTCCATGGACGGCAGTGCGGGACGGGGCACGTGCTCGGCCAGCCAGGTCCGCACCTCGTCCCGGAACGCGGCCGACTCGGCGTCGATGTCGAGATCCACTAGCTGGCCCCGTCGCGCATCGACCTGGCCGAGTGCCCGCCGAGCGAGTCGGTGGAGGTCTCCGCGTTGTGCGCGTGCGCCAGGTGATGCAGCCCGAACACCGAGTCCATCCCCGCCCGCTGCCCCATCAGGTCCTCCGCCTGGTTGACCGCCTTCTTCGCGAGCGCCAGGCCGAACTGCGGCATCTCGGCGATCTTCTCGGCGAGCGCCAGCGCCCGTTCCTCCAGGTCGGCCACCGGCACGATGTGGCTCACCATCCCCCACTCGCGCGCCCGCTGGACGTCGAACCGCTCACCCGTGAACAGCACCTCCTTCGCCGCGCGCGGGCCGAGCACCCACGGGTGGGCGAAGTACTCCACCCCTGGGATTCCCATCCGCACCACGGGATCGGCGAAGAACGCGTTCTCCGCCGCGACGATCAGGTCGCACACCCACGCGAGCATCAGCCCACCGGCGATGCACGCACCCTGGACGGCGGCGATCATCGGTTTGGGGATCTCCCGCCACCGCCGGCACATGCCCAGGTACACCTCGGACTCGCGGGCGAACCGCGAGTCGCCGCCCTCCCGGTCCGTGTGGTCCCACCAGAGCACCGCCCGCCGGTCGAAGGTCTGGTCGACGTCGCGGCCGGGGCTGCCGATGTCGTGGCCGGCGGAGAAATGCTTCCCCGCACCGGCCAGGACGATCACCTTAACCTCGGCGTCGTTGACCGCCTTGCTGAACGCGTCGTCCAGGGCGTAGGTCATGGCCGAGTTCTGGGCGTTGCTGTACTCCGGGCGGTTCATGGTCACCAGCGCGACCCGGCCACGCCTTTCGTAGAGAACTGGCTCGGGCATCGACCCTCCACGCTGGACGACAAAAGTAGAACGTGTTCTTATTATGCTAGCCGATAGCAAGGGAGGTGTGGGTGCACGAGCGCTTCCGTCGCGAGGTGTCGACCTGGCTCGCGGACAACCTGGTGGGCGAGTTCGCCGCGCTGCGTGGCGTCGGCGGTCCCGGCCGTGAGCACGAGGCGTTCGACCTGCGGCTTTCCTGGGAACGGCACCTGGCGGCCGCCGGCTGGACATGCGTGGGCTGGCCGCGTGAGTTCGGCGGTCGTGGGCTCGGCGTCGAGGAACAGGTGGTCTTCCACGAGGAGTACGCGGCGGCCGGCGCGCCCGCGCGGGTGAACCACCTGGGCGAGCAACTGCTGGGGCCGACGCTCATCGCGTTCGGCACCCCCGCGCAGCAGGACAGGTTCCTGCCGAAGATCAGGTCCGTCCGGGAGCTGTGGTGCCAGGGCTACTCCGAGCCGGGCGCCGGCTCGGACCTGGCGGCCGTGTCCACCACCGCCACCCGCGACGGGGACGGCTGGCTGGTCACCGGACAGAAGGTGTGGACCTCGCTCGCCCACGTGGCCGACTGGTGTTTCGTGTTGGCCAGGACCGAACCGGGCTCGACCCGCCACCACGGGCTGTCCTATCTGCTGGTGCCGCTGCGCCAGGACGGCGTCACCGTCCGGCCGATCCGCCAGCTGACCGGCACGTCCGAGTTCAACGAGGTCTTCTTCGACGGCGCCCGCGCGGACCACGTGGTCGGCGAGCCGGGTGACGGCTGGCGGGTTGCCCTTGCCACGCTCGGGTTCGAGCGCGGCGTGTCCACCCTCGGCCAGCAGATCGAGTTCCGCCGCGAGCTGGACGGCATCGTGGCCGAGGCCCGGCGGACCGGCACGTACGACGATCCCCTGCTGCGGGCCGATCTCGCGCGGGCCCGGGTGGGGTTGCACGTGTTGCGCGCCCACGCGCTGCGCACGCTCGGCGCACCCGCCGGCCCGGAGGTCGCGGCGGGGAAACTCCTGTGGGCGCAATGGCATCGCGGCCTCGGTGAGCTGGCCGTGCGAGCTCGTGGCGCGCGGTCGCTGGTGGCCGCCGGCGGGCCGTACGAACTGGACGAGTGGCAGCGGCTCTACCTGTTCTCGCGCGCCGACACCATCTACGGCGGGTCGGACGAGATCGAACGCAACATCATCGCCGAGCGCGTGCTCGGGCTGCCAAGAGAGGTACGACCGTGACCCCACCCTCCCACGATCTGTTGGCCGGCAAGGTCGTGGTGATCACGGCGGCCGCCGGCACGGGAATCGGTGCGGCCGCCGCGAAACGCTGCCTCGAAGAGGGCGCCCAGGTGGTGATCAGCGACTGGCACGAGCGGCGGCTGGCGGAGAAGGCGGCCGAGCTGGGTGTGCCGGCGCTGGTCTGCGACGTCACGGTGGAGGACCAGGTCCAGGCGCTCATCGACGGCGCGGTGGCCGAGTTCGGGCGCATCGACGTGCTGATCAACAACGCGGGACTCGGCGGCACGCGGTCGGTGCTCGACATGCCCGACGAGGAGTGGCTGCGGGTCCTGGACGTCACGCTGAACGGCACGTTCCGCTGCACGCGCGCGGCGCTGCGGCAGTTCGTGGCGCAGGGCGGTGGCGGCGCGATCGTGAACAACGCGTCCGTGGTCGGCTGGCGTGCGCAGGCCGGACAGGCGCACTACGCGGCCGCGAAGGCCGGTGTGATGGCGCTGACCAGATGTGCGGCCCTGGACGCGGCGTCGCATGGCGTGCGGGTGAACGCGGTGGCGCCCAGCCTCGCCATGCACCCGTTCCTGGAGAAGGTCACCAGCGCCTCGCTGCTTCAGGAGCTCGCCGGTCGAGAGGCGTTCGGTAGGGCGGCGGAACCGTGGGAGGTCGCGAACGTGATGGTTTTCCTTGCCAGTGACTACGCCGGTTACCTGACCGGTGAGGTCGTGTCCGTGAGTAGTCAGCATCCATGAGCGGGGCATATCTGATCGACGCGGTCCGCACCCCGGTCGGCCGGCGCGGCGGTGCGCTGAGCGTCGTGCACCCGGCGGATCTGGCGGCACACGTACTCGTGGCGGCCGTCGACCGTACGGGCGTGGACCCGGCCCTGGTGGACGACGTGATCCTCGGCTGCACGGACACACTCGGCGGGCAGGCGGGCAACATCGCGCGAACGGCGTGGCTGGCGGCGGGGTTCCCCGACCACGTGCCCGGCGTGACCGTGGACCGGCAGTGTGGGTCGAGTCAGCAGGCGGTGCATTTCGCCGCCCAGGCCGTGCTGTCCGGGACCATGGACCTGGTGGTGGCCGGCGGCGTGCAGAACATGAGCCAGATCCCGATCAGCGCGGCCATGCTCGCCGGTCAGCCGTACGGCTTTGCCGACCCGTTCTCGGGTTCGGCCGGGTGGCGGAGGCGTTATGGCTCGGTGGAGGTGTCGCAGTTCCAAAGCGCGGAGATGATCGCCTCGCGGTGGAACATCTCCCGGTCCGACATGGAGGAGTTCGCCTACCGCAGCCATCAGCGCGCGCTGGCCGCCATCGACGAGGGCCGGTTCCTGGCGGAAACGGTGGCCGTGGGTTCCCTTCTCCACGACGAGGGCCCGCGCCGGGACACGTCGCTGGAGCGGATGGCCGGGCTGGCGCCGTTGAGCGAGGGCTCCCGGCTGACGGCGGCCGTGGCGAGCCAGATCTCGGACGGGGCGAGCGCGGCCGTGGTGGCGTCCGGACGGTTCGTCGCCGCGCACGGCCTGACGCCGCTGGCGCGCATCCACCACCTGTCCGTGCGGGCGGCGGATCCCGTGTGGATGCTGACGGGCCCGATCCCCGCGACGGCGCATGCTTTGGAGCGCGCGGAACTCAGCGTGTCGGACATCGACCTGTTCGAGGTGAACGAGGCGTTCGCGTCGGTGGTGCTGGCGTGGCTGGCGGAGACGGGTGCGGACCCGGAGCGGGTGAACGTGAACGGGGGTGGGATCGCGCTCGGCCACCCCATCGGCGCCACGGGCACGAAACTCCTGGCGACGCTGCTGCACGAACTGGTGCGCCGCGGCGGCCGCTACGGACTGCAAACCATGTGCGAGGGCGGCGGCACCGCCAACGTGACGATCATCGAACGTCTCTGACAGCGTGCGGCATGCCTGGAACGACGCCTTCCTGACGTTGAGCGTCTGCAACGACGCCTTGCAGGCATTCGGCGGGCCGCCCGGCGACCCTTTAGTCGACTGCTACGCCGAGGTCGTTGTCGACGCCCAGACCATAACCCGCCTGCGGGTTGTACATCGTCAGCCCCAGCGGGTCGGCGACGGCATAGACCTTGGCGACGATGTCACCCGGCAGGGCGTTGCTCGGTTCAACGACCAGGCCGTGGCGGGAGAAGCGCGTCCCGATCTCCGGATGACTCTCTGCCAATTGAGAGGCAAATCCCGAAGCGTGCCCTCGAGGCCGTCGAACGAGATCGTGGCGTCATCGTTCAGGATGCGCTGGTATCGGCTCTCGGCCTCGGCCAACTCCGACAGGCCGACCTCATGCCAGAACACCAGCTTCCGCACGTCGCTCCCTCGATGGTCATGGTGCTGCCGGCCATCAGTATTCACGGCGCCAGGGTTCGCAGGATCTCCGTGGCCTGGGTGACCATGCCGTCGATCAGGTCCGCCACGCTGGGTAGGTCGTTCAGCAGGCCGACCACCTGACCCGAGGCCAGGACACCACCGTCCGTGCGACCCTCCACCAGGCCCGCGCGCAGAAGCATCGGGGTGTTGGCCGCCATGATCACCTGGGGCCAGGTCAGCTCCCGGCCGTGGCGCATGGCCAGGCCCTCGCGCACCATCGACGGCAGGGACAGGCCCGTCAGTTTCCGGAACCGCAGCGCGTTGCGGACCGCCTGCAGCAAGCCACGCGCCGCACCCGTCTTCTCCAGGCGGTCCACCAGGTCGGTGCGCAGGACCCGGTGGGGCACGCCGTCCACCCGGCGGGTCACCACCGTGTCCGCCAGCGAGCGCGCCAGGTAGAACTGCTTCACCTCATCCGGCACCGCGCTGTCCCGCGTCAGCAGGAAACGAGTGCCCATGGCGACGCCGGCCGCGCCGTACGCCAGGGCGGCGGCCAGTCCCCGGCCGTCGAAGAAGCCGCCAGCCGCCACCACCGGGATGTCCACCGCGTCGAGCACGGCCGGCAGCAGCAGCGTGGTCGCCACTCCCCCGGTGTGCCCGCCGCCCTCGCCGCCCTGCACGATCACCGCGTCGGCGCCCCACGCGGCCACCTTCTCCGCGTGCCGCGCCGCGCCGACGGACGGCATCACCACCACGCCGTTGTCCCGCAGTTTCGCGATCAGCTCCGGCCGGGGCGCCAGTGCGAACGACGCCACCCGGACTCCCTCGCTGATCAGCAGGTCCACGCGCTGGTCCGCGTCGTCGGCGTCCGCCCGCAGGTTCACCCCGAACGGCTCGGACGTGCGTTGCCGGACCTCGCCTATCGCGGCCACCAACTCCGGGTAGGTCATGGTCGCCGAGCCGAGGATGCCCAGGCCGCCGGCGGCCGCCGTGGCCGACACCAGCCGCGGACCGGAGACCCAACCCATGCCGGTCTGCACCACCGGGTGTCGCACGCCGACCAACCGGGTCAGCGCTGTCTCCACTACGGCACTTCCTTGCCGCGCAAAGACTTCGGGTCCAGCTCGGCGATCAACCGAGCCTCCTCGGCCGTCGGTTCGCGGGTCACGGTCACGTTCTCGGCCCACAGTTCGAACGACGTCGCCTCGCGGACCTCGGACAGCGTCACCCCGGGGTGCAGCGACACCACCCGCATGGCGTGCTCCGGACCGGCGAAGTCGAACACACCCAGGTTCGACACCACCCGGTACACGTCGTGGAACCTGGTGGCGCCCGCCTTCGCCGCGTTGTCGTAGCCCACCCCGGACACGACGTCCACGGCCGGCACGAACACCCGCGGCCCGTGCCGGGGTACCCAGTAGCTGGTCCGGTGGTTGACCGTGTTGCCGGGTGCGCCCCGCACCCCCAGCAGTTGGCGCGTCGGCCGCTCGTGCGGGCCGATGGCCGAGATGTTCTGGTTGCCGAACCGGTCGAGTTGGTTGGCGCCCATCACCACGTGCCGCCGCCCGTGCGGCACGACCGTGTCCAGCACCTTCCGGAACGGCTGCCAGCCCTCGACCACGCCGTCGGCGTCGACCAGGTACGCCTCGCCGTCGGACAACAGCAGGTCCGGTTCGAAGGTCGCCCGCGCGAGGCGAGCGCCGAGCGAGGGGATCAGCCCCATCGGGCTGACCACGATCTCCCCGTCGCCGCGGAACACCTCGGCCATCGCGACGACCACCACGTCCGCCCGCATCAGGCCGCCTCCCCCGCGAACCGATCCACTTCGGACAGATAATGCGCCTCGTCACCGGACAGATATCGGTCGACGAAACCGGGCCAAGCGGCTAGGTCCTTCGCGGCCGCCACGTAATGCCGCTGGAACGACTCGTCCCGGCCGTAGTCCGGCACGGCCGTCGTGAAGTGCGCGCCGCGCGGCGACTCCACCACTCCGTCCACACCGGACCTGTTGAGCAGCAACGACTGCACGGGTGCGGTCGCCGTCAGCTCGGCCGTGTCGACCACCCGCTCGACCGACACGAACCGCTTCGCCGCGGCCAGGCAGAACAGGTCGTCGAAGTACGGGTCGGGGCCGAGATACTGGGCGTTGCCACGCTTGTCCGCCCGGTTCAGGTGCACCAGTGCCACGTCGAGCTTCATGGCCGGCACGGCCACCAGCTCCTCGCCGTCGTCGTACGGCGACCGCACGGTTCGCAGGCCCGGGTTCAGTCGCAGCACGTCGGAGCCGAGCCCGGCGCGCGTCGGCAGGAACGGCAGCCGTTGCGCGGCCGCGGACAGGGCGGTGGCGAACATGCCCTCGTCGTACTCGGTGACCGCCAGCCCGTCCTGTCTGGCGCGGCCGAACCACGGGTCGTAGGCCACCGAGTCGAGCGTGACGAACCCGAACACCACCCGCGCGACCTTGCCGGCCGCGCACAGCAGGCCGACGTCCGGTCCGCCGTAGGACACGACCGTCAGGTCTCGCGCAGGTGAGCGCAGCAGCGCCCGCACGAGCGCCATCGGTTTGCGGCGCGAACCCCAGCCACCGATCCCGACGGTCATCCCGTCGGTGATCTCGGCGACCACCTCGTCGGCCGTCATCCGCTTGTCAGCCATCGGATTTCTCCTCCAGGAACGCCTGCCGGGCCTGATCGGCCGCGCCGAGCAGGTTCAGCTCGAACGTGTAGCCCTGCTCGTACCGGTAGCTGCGGTGCACCTGCTGCGGGTCGATCCCGTTGAGCGCCTCCTTGGCCGCGCGGATCACCCTCGGGTCCTTCGCCGCGATGTCCCGCGCGACGGCCAGCGCCGCCTCGTCCAGCTCGGTCCGCGCCACCACCTGGAACACCGAGCCGTGCGCGTGCAACTCGGCCGCCGTGATCGTGCGGGCCGTGAAGTACAGGGCACGCATCAGGTGTTGGGGCACGAGCCGGGCGAGGTGGGTGGCCGCGCCGAGCGCGCCGCGTTCCACCTCGGGGACACCGAACGTCGCGTCGGTCGCCGCGATCACCACGTCGGCGTTGCCCACCAGGCCGATGCCGCCGCCGAGGCAGAACCCGTGCACGGCCGCGACCACCGGCACGGCGCAGTCGTAGACGGCGCCGAAAGCCGCGTGGCAGCCGCGGTTCGCGCCGACGATCGCGTCGAAACCCTTGTCACGCTGGATCTCCTTGATGTCCACGCCGGCGTTGAAGCCGCGGCCCTCGGCGCGCAGCACCACCACGTGGACGTCCGGGTCGTCGCCGGCCCGGCGGATGGTGTCCGCCAGGTCGAACCAGCCCTGCACGGGGATCGCGTTGACCGGCGGGAAGTCGACGGTCACCACCTCGACGTGGTCGATCCGCTTCGCGATGATCGGCATCAGCCCGCTCCATACACGGCTTCGGGGGCGGGGGCGTCGGCCAGCAGCCGCTTGATGACCGGGCCCAGCTCGGCCGGCGCCCAGCGGGCACCGTTGTCGACCACTTGGCCGTGGCGCCAGGACTGGGCCACCGACACCCGGCCGCCCTCGACCTCGAACACGCGACCGGTGACGTCGGCCGAGTCCGCGCTGCCGAGCCAGACCACGAGCGGCGACACGTTCTCGGGGGCCATGGCGTCAAAACCGCCTGCGTTATCTCCAGCGGGCCGGGCCATGTCGGCCGCGAACACCTCCTCGGTCATGCGGGTGCGCGCGGCGGGCGCGATCGCGTTCACCGTCACCCCGTAGCGCGCCAACTCGGCCGCCGCGACCATGGTCAGCCCGGCGATTCCCGCCTTGGCGGCCGAGTAGTTCGCCTGGCCGACGCTGCCGAGCAGGCCGGCGCCGGAACTGGTGTTGATCACGCGGGCCTGCCGGGCGCGGCCGGCTTTCGCCTCGGTTCGCCAGTAGTCGGCCGCGTGGCGCAGCGGCGCGAAATGGCCTTTCAGGTGGACCCGGATCACCGCGTCCCACTCGTCCTCGCCGAGGTTGACGAGCATGCGGTCCCGGACGAAGCCCGCGTTGTTGACGAGCACGTCGAGCCGGCCGAAGTGCTCGACGGCCGTGTCGACGAGCCGTTCGGCGCCGGCGAAGTCGGCCACGTCGTCGGTGTTGGCGACCGCCTTGCCGCCCAGGGCCTCGATCTCGGCGACCACCGTGGCGGCCGGACCGTCCGTGGTGGCCGAGCCGTCGAGCGCGACGCCCACGTCGTTCACCACCACCTGCGCGCCCTCGGCGGCGAACGCCAGCGCGTGCGCGCGGCCGATGCCGCGGCCGGCACCGGTGACCACCACTACGCGGTCCTGACACAGTGTCATGTCCGGTCCACCTCACTGGCCGACAGAAATGCGGGGATCTCGCCGCCGCCGTGGACGGCGAGCGTTGCCCCGGACACGTAGGAGGCCGCGGGCGAGGCGAGGAATACCGCGCACGCGCCGATCTCCTCGGGTTCGGCCAGCCGGCCGAGGGGCACCGTCCGGCCGACCGCCTCGATGCCGGCGGCGCCGCCGTAGTGGAGGTGGGCCTGCTCGGTGCGGACCATGCCGACGTTCAGCGCGTTGACCCGCACTTTCGGCGCCCACTCGACGGCGAGGCTCGCCGTGAGGCTGTCGAGACCGGCCTTCGCGGCGCCATAGGCGGCGGTGCCCGGGGACGGGCGGGTGGCGCTGACGCTGCTGATCATGACGATCGAGCCGCCCTTGGCCTGCATGACGGCGTTCGCGTGCTGGGCGACCAGGAGCGGGGCAGAGAGGTTCAGGGCGATCACCTTGTCGTGGAAGCGGGGGGACGCGTCGGCGGCCGGCGCGTAGGGGCTGCCACCGGCGTTGTTCACAAGCACGTCGAGGCGGCCGTGCGCGGCGACGATCGTGCCGATCAGGCTCTCGACCTGGTCGGGTTCGCGCACGTCGCAGGTGTGGAACTCGCCGAGCGAGGTGTCCGGGGTGCGTCGCGCGCAGGTGACCACGGTCGCGCCGGCCTCGAGGAAGGCGCGGGTGATCCCGGCGCCGACGCCGCGGACCCCGCCGGTCACCAGCACCACGGCACCGTCCAGGCCCACCGCGCACCACCTCCGCCTGGGTACGATCAGGACCCAAACTTAGAACACGTTCTAGAAATGGACAAGCGGATGGACTTCGCGGACAGGCCCGGCGTGGCGCTCGTCGCGGGTGGCACGGGTGGGATCGGCACGGCGGTGGTCGAACTGCTGGCGTCGCGCGGGTCGCGGGTGGCGTTGACTTATCGGTCCTCGTACTCGGGTTCGCACCACGGGGTCCGGGTCGATCTCACGGACTCGTCGGCCACGGCCGCGGCCGTCGCGTCGGTGGCCGAACCGGGCGGGATCCACACGCTCGTCTACGCGGCGGGCCCGCACGTGCCGATGACGCATCTCAGCAAGGTGACGCCGGCGCAATACCGGTCGCAGTTGGAGTCGGACGCCGTGGCTTTCTTCAACCTGGTGCACCCGGCACTGCCGTTCCTGCGGGCCCTCGGGGGAAGCATCGTGGCGGTCACCACGGCCGCCACCAGGCGGTTTCCCGTGCGGGACGGGTTGTCGGCCGGCACGAAGGGCGCGGTCGAGGCGGTGGCCCGCGGGTTGGCGGCAGAGGAGGGCAGGTACGGGGTGCGGATCAACTGCGTCGGCCCCGGGATGCTGACCGACGGGATGGCCGCGCGGCTGATGGCCGACGGGTCACTCGACGCGGCGGCGCTGGAGGTCACCCGGCGGAACATCCCGCTGCGGCGGTTCGGCACGGCTGCCGATGTGGCGGAGGCGGTCGCGTTCCTGGCGTCCGACCGGGCGGGTTTCATCACCGGCCAGGTCCTCGACGTGGACGGCGGATACACCGTCTGACACGCGCGGACGGGGTGATTCGAACATATTGTCGGTGTCGGGTGGGAGAATGGAGGCGACCGAGCACCGGAGGTAACCGTGGACTCCTCTCACCTCGACCGCCTGGCCGGCATGATCGATCCCGTGCCGGTGGCCGACTTCGCGGCCGCCGTGTGCCGGTGGCTGCAGGACGCGCACGAGGCGGCGGCCGAGCTGCAGCCGCTGCGGCGCCACAACCATCGCGGCGCGTGGCACAACAACACGAGCTTCGGCACCGACCGGCACCAGTACCTGCGCAACACAGCGTCGTCGCTGTCGGCCGACCTGCCGGACCTGCAGGTCGACTCGGATTTCCAGTCGGTGCTGCTGCGGCTGCCTCGTGCGGGGGTCTATCAGTTCCAGCAGCCGGCCGGCCCGGAGGGCTCGCTCGGCGATGCGAGCGAGTTACGCCGGGAACTGCTCACCACCACCGACCCGCACGCACTGTTCAGCCGCCGCGACGCGCTGCTGGCCGGGCGGGCGATGCTGCTGCTGTCGTGGTCGGGCACGGAGGACGGCGGGCTCACGGGTGCGTGGATAGGCCAGGGCGAACTGGTCGACAACCACGTGGACTGGGAGTGGCGCCTGCAGCTGACCGACCTGGGCGGCGACCGCGCCCTGCCGGCCCACCTCGGCCCGGACATCTTCACCCAGCCCCAGCCGGAACTCCCGATCCGCCCAAGGACCGAACGCCAAGCAGAAACAAGCTGACGGGAACGGTCATCATGCGCGACGGGAACGGTCATCATGGCCGCCCGCATGATGACCACTCCAGCACCCCATGATGACCACTCCGGTCGGCCATGATGACCATTCAGGACGTGCTCGGCCTGGATGGCCAACTCGGGCTGACCCGGTGACCGACTCGGCATGACCCAGTGGCGGACTGGGGTTGGCGCGCTGGCCGACTCGGGCTGGACCGGTGGCGGACTCGGGTTGGCCGGTGGCCGGCTCGTCGCAGCGTCCTCCGCCGTTGGGCTTGTTGGGGGGTGCGTCGGGGCTTTTGTGGGCGTCGGGTGGGGGAACTTGGGCGACACGTTGGGGGTCGGGTGGCGCCACGCTCCGTGCTGGACGACGATGGCACGATCTCGCCCACACCCGGGAGCGCCCAACCGTGTATGTCGACTCCTTCGCGCCCGCGCGTCTCACCATGGCGCGCGAGTTGGCCGGCCTGCGCAAGCGGGAGCTGGCCGACGCGATCGAGCGGCCGGCCGCCGCCGTGTCCCAGTACGAGCTCGGCCAGTCCCGGCCCACGGTCGACGTGCTCCGGCGTTGTGCCAGCGCCCTCGACGTCTCCATCACCTTCTTCACCGCCGGCCGACCCCACCTGCGCCTCGACACGGCCGGCGCGCACTTCCGCTCCCTGCGCTCCACCACGGCCGTCCAGCGGCAGCAGGCTCTCGCACACGTCGAACTGCTCTGGGAGCTGACCGACCAGCTCGACCGGGTCATCGAGCTGCCAACGGTCGACCTCGACCTCCCCCCTGGCGATCCCGCGACCACCGCCCGCCGCCTGCGCGACGCCTGGCACCTGGCGCCCGGGCCGGTCGTGCACCTGGTTCGCCACCTCGAGGCCCGCGGCATCGTGATCACCGGCATCCCGGACAGCGAACGCATCGACGCCTTCTCCGCCGCCCTCCACGGCCGGCCCATGATCGCGCTGTCCGCGCGCGGCAACCCGATGCGGCGCCGGTTCTCCGTGGCCCACGAGGTCGGCCACCTGCTGCTGCATCCCGAACCCGCGCCGGGGTCCGGCCGCCACGAGCGGGAGGCGAACGCGTTCGCCGCCGAGTTCCTCATGCCGGCCGCCGAGTTGGGCGAGCAGCTACCGGCACCGGACGACGTCCCCGCGCTCAAGGACCTGGCCGACGGCTACGGCGTCTCGGTCACCGCACTCGCCTACCGCGGCAAGGACCTCGGTCGCTACGACGACGTCGACCTGCGCCGCACCCTCGCCACCATCGCGCGGCTCGGCTGGCGCAAGAACGAGCCCGTCCGCTCGGATTTCCCCGGTGAGCAGCCGGCGCTCCTCGCGCAGGCGGTCGAGCTGGCGGCCGCCCACGGGCTGCCGCCGGCGCGACTCTCAGCCGCGCTCCACATCGGACTCCCCCGCCTGCGCGAGCTGATCGGCCTGCCGGACCAGCGGCCGCGGCTGCGCCTGGTGTAGTGGACTTCGAGTTCGTCTCCCGCCCGGCGCCCGCCGCGCTGGTCCACTGCGTCGAGTCCATCTGGTACGCCCGCGGCCGGATCGGCTACCGGCGGGAACGCATCGCGCCCTCCGGGTCGACGGTGGCCGGCATCGTCCTCGGTCCGCCGATCCGGCAGACCCCGCTCGACGGCGAGCCCTTCCTCGCCGCCACCGGGTTCCTCATCGGCCCGCACGACCGGCCGATCATCAACGAACCGACGGGCGACACGTGGTGCGTGGGCATCGTGGCGACGCCCGTCGGCTGCCGAGCCGCGTTCGGCGTCGACCCGGCCGGGCTCCGGGGCCGGGTGACTGACTGGCCGCCCGCCGCACACCTGCGCACCCGGCTCACCGACCGGACGCCGGACGAGGCGATCGCGTTGGTCGCTGGCGCGCTCGAACCCCAACCGGTGCCCGGTTTCGACCGTGCCGCCAAAGCCGTGGCGGCGCTCGAGGCCGACCCGACCCGCGGCATCGCCGACCTGGCCGCCGAGCTGGGGATCTCCCACGGTCACCTGGACCGCGAGTTCCTGCGCGTCGTCGGCGTCGGTCCGCGGGTGCTCGCCAGGACGCTGCGGGTGCGACGGCTGCTCGAACGCATCGACGTCTACGGCAAGGTCGAGTGGACCGCGCTCGCCGGGCGGCTCGGCTGGTTCGACCAGGCCCACCTGATCCGCGACTTCAAGCGGCACACGGGGGTGACGCCGTCGGAGTACCAGGCGGCGCAGCGCCGCGAGTTCGACCCGGCCGACGCGGCGCCGGGTTTCGTGCCCGAGTGAAATCCGTCCAATACATCCGGGGTACGCGGCGGCGATGCTGCCGCGCATGAGCACAGCGTTCGTGGCGACCGAGACCATCGCGCGGCCGGTCGAGACCGTGTGGGGGATTCTCACCGACTGGGACCGCGCGCCCGACTGGATGCCCGGCGTCGAACAAGCCCGCGCCGACGGCACGACGCTGCGGTTCCGCGCGCGGGGCAAGGAACGCACGAGCCGGATCAGCGCCCTCGTCCCGGGCCGGTCGATCACGCTGACGTCCGTGCAGGGCGGAGTCCGCGCCGACTACCTGTACACCATCGCCCCGGCCGGCGAGGGAACGAGGACCACCCTCACGGCCGACTGCGAGTGCACCGGCCTCTGGCGCGTGGCGGCCCCCGCGCTGCGCAGGCTGATCCGCCGCACGGACGGCGGTCAGCTCACCGCGTTGAAGCGCCTCATCGAGTCGACCTAGTACCGGGTGCCTCATGCAGGGAAGGCGTCGTTCACTGCGGTCAACGCAGGGAAAGCGTCGTTCCCTGCACGATAGCTAGAGGCGGGCCTGGCCCAGACGCCAGTAGCCGGAGAACAGGATCCGTCGCCGGTCGACGCGTCGTTCCTTCACCAGATTCGCCGCAGGCCGGTCGCCAGGGTGGCCTCCCCGCACAGCCAGGCATAGTCCACACCGGACAGTTCGGCCGCCCCGACGGCCGCCAGCGCCGACGTGCCCGGCGCGTCCGTCCCGCGCACCAACCACGTCACCGGCAGGTCCGTCTCGATCGGCAGCCGGTACCCGTCCGAAGGGATCTCCACGTATACCTGGGTTTCCGCCGGCACGCCCGCCTCCAGGATGGCCGACGGCGCGGGCAGCGCCGTCTCGTCGGCCACCAGCAGGTAGGTCCCGACACCGGGTGGCCGGTAGGTGGCGTGGCCGGCGCGGAACCCCACCACCTGACCCGGTTCGGCGGCGCTCGCCCAGCGGGAGCCGGGGCCATCGAGGGTTCCCGCGCCGTGGAGGACGAAGTCCACGTCGATCTCGTGCTCGGCCGGGCGCCGCGCGCGGATGGTGTACCAGCGCATCTCCGGCTGCTGGTCGTCCGGGAGCTTGCGGATGGCCTGGCGGACGTTGAGCCGGTCGGCGCTCGGCATGGTGACGGTCGAGCTGCCGGCCGGCGGCATGAGCAGCGCGAAGTACTCGTCGGGGCCGGTCTGGCGGAGGGTGGCGAACTTCTCGGCGCGGAACGTGATCCGCCGCAGGTGCGGGTGCAGTTCGCGCACCGCGTGCACGGTCATGGTGAACTGGTCCCAGACCTCCCGCGTCTCGGTCGGCGCCATGATGAGCGCCGTCGCCTTGCTGAGCACCTTGTGGGTCAGCTGTTCGAACGTCGAGTAGTTCGGCGCGTCGGTCATGTGCCCCTCCATCGCCCTTCGAGTGAGCAGAGGCTAACCTAAGTTGGGTTGACCTGGCGAGGAGAGGGGACCGATGATCGTCCAGCGACCGGTGCTCGTCACCGTGACCGCCACCATGCCGCTGACCCCGCGGCTCACCCGGGTGACGTTCGCGGGCGACGACCTCGAGCAGTTCGCCTACGACGGCCCCGACCAGCTGGCCCGGTTGTTCCTCCCGAACGACGACGGCGCCGAGCTGGTCCTGCCGGTCACCACCGACTGGTGGCCCGAGCTGTGCGCCATGCCCGAGTCGATCCGCCCGGTGGTCCGCAACTACACGGTGCGCCGGTTCGACCGGGACGAGCGCGAGCTGGACATCGACTTCGTGCTGCACGCGGCCGACGCCGGTCCCGGCTCGAGCTGGGCGGCGACCGCCACCGCCGGCCTGAAGGTCGGCATGCTCAGCGACGGCGCCGACTACGCACCACCGGCCGACACCGACTGGCAGCTGCTGATGGGCGACGAGAGCTCGCTGCCGGCCGTGGCCGCCATCGTCGAGTCGCTCCCCGCGACCACCAGGGCGGTCGTGGTCATCGAGGTGGCCGACGAGCAGGACGAGCTGCCGCTCACCGTGCCGCCGAACGTCACCCCCGTCTGGCTGCACCGCCGGGACACCCACCGCCGGGGCGCGCTCGCGCTCGCCCACCTGAAGGACCGCGACCTGCCCGACGGCACCCCGTACGTCTGGGTGGCCGGCGAGTCGCGCCTGGCCACGGGCGTGCGCCGACACCTGGTGAACGACCGGGGCGTGGCGAAGAACCGGATCTACTTCTGCGGCTACTGGCGCGCCTGACACACTGTCGCGGTGGTGACGATCCGGACATTTCGCGAGGCGGACCGCGTCGAGCTGCGCGCCCTCTTCGCCCGCGTCGGCGAGGGCTCCCCGACCGAATCGCTGTGGGGGCACACGGAGTCCGAAGCGGCCATGTACCTCGACCCCTACCTGGACCTGCTGCCCGACTCCGTGTTCCTGGCCCAGGCCGACGGCGCCCTGGTCGGCTACCTCACCGGCTGCCCGGACACCGCCGCGTTCCCGAGCGAGACCACCCGCATGACCGACGCCATCCGCCGCTACCGGCTGATGGTCAGGCGCGGCCCAGCCGCCTTCTTCGCCCGCAGCATCGCCGATCTGGGGCTGGCGAAGATCCGCCGCCAGCCCCTGTCCGGCGAATTCACCGACCCGCGGTGGCCGGCGCACCTGCACATCAACGTCGCTCCCGAGGCGCGCGGCACGGGCGCGGCCCACGGACTCATGCGTGCCTGGCTCGAGCAGCTCGGGTCGACCGGGTGTCACCTGCAGACGCTGTTGGAGAACGTCCGCGCCACGACGTTCTTCGAGCGTATGGGCTTCGCGGCCCACGGGCCGAACCCGCTGGTCCCCGGCCTGCGCTACCACGGCCGCCGGGTCCACCAGCTGACGATGGTCCGCGGTTAGACCGGCTTCGGGGGCGGCCGGTCGGTGCTGGTCTGCTGCTGTTGTTCGGGTTGGGCTTTCGTTGGCGGCTCGGGTCCGGCTAACCGTTCGCGGCACCGCCGGGCCAGTCGCCTCGCTGCTGCGGTCATCGCTCACTCCTTGTCCGATCGGGAGGTACCCGCCGGACAAGGAGTTACACACCTACGGCACGAGCATCAGGCGGATCGGATTGCCGTCCTTCGTGGTCAGTCGCGCGACCGCGTCGGCCGCCTCGGCCAGGGGCAGGATGCCGGAGATCGACCGGCTCAGGTCGAGGCGCCCGTAGCGGGTCAGCGCCACGAGCTGCTCGACGGCGGCGGGCGACGAGCCGTAGTGGCCGAGGATCTGCTGACCGCGGACGCTGAGCCCGAGACTGTCCAGGTTCAGCGGCTCGGTCGTGAGCCCGACCAGCACCAACCGCCCGCGCAACCCGAGGCAGGGCAACGCCTGCGCGCGGACGGCGGCCACCCCGGCCATGTCGAACGCGACGTCCAGGCCGGCGCCGCCCGTGTGGGCCAGTATCTGTTCGCGCAGGTCCGGGGCGGCCGGGTCGAGGGCGACGTCCGCGCCGAACTCGAGCGCCCGGTCCCGGGCGGCCGGCAGTGGGTCGACCGCCACGATCGGGGCGGCGCCGATGAGCCGGAGCAGCTGGACGGCGTGCGCGCCGAGGCCGCCGACGCCCCACACTCCCGCCGGGCGGCCCGGTTCCGCGCGGCCGGTGCCGGTGACCGCGCCCCACGGCGTGGACACCGCGTCCGGCACGATGGCCGCCTGCTCGAACGGCAGACTGTCCGGAATGGACACGAGCGTGTGGTGGCTGGCCAGCGCGAACTCGGCCCAGCCGCCGTCGTAGTCGACGCCGCGGGTCTGGGTCATCGCGCAGGGCACCTCGAACCGCTGACAGTTGGGGCACCGGCCGCACCGCTCGCCGGCCTGGAGCACCACCCGGTCGCCGGGCCGCCATGGGTCGGGCACGTCGACGCCGAGCGCCTCGATCTCCCCAGCCACCTCGTGGCCCAGCGTCACCTCGGGCACCCGGAGGAACCTCGGCGACAGGCTGCCGTCGATCAGGTGCACGTCGGACAGGCACACGCCGGCCGCCCGAACCCGCACCCGCACCTGGCCGGGCCCCGGCTCGGGCACCGGCACCTCCCGCACGGCGAACTCCCTGGTCTGCATGTTCAGCCGGCCGGCCAGCATCGTCGCTCCCCGCGTCAGTCGATCACCGTCGCCCCGATGCTAGCCGGGCAAGTCGTGCCGGAACGGTCATCATGGCCCACCGGAACGGTCATCATGGCCGACCTGACTGGTCATCATGGAACTACTGGGGTGAGGAGGGTGCCGTCCGTGAGGAACTGGCGCAGGTTGGCCACCGCCAGGTCGCCCATCGCCTGGCGGGTCTCGTGGGTGGCGCTCGCGATGTGGGGCAGCAGCACCACCGAGTCCAGGTCCAGCAGTTCGGCCGGCACGGTCGGCTCGTCGGCGAACACGTCCAGCGCGGCACCCGCCAGCCGGCCGTCGACCAGTGCCGACACCAGCGCCGGCTCGTCGACCACGCTGCCGCGCGAGATGTTCACCAGGTAGCCGGCGGAACCCAGGGCGGCCAGCACCTCGGCCGACACCAGACCGCTGGTGGCCGCACCGCCCGACGTCGCCACCACCAGCACGTCGACCGACGACGCCAGCGCCACCGGTGAGTCGACGTACGGATACGGGACGCCGGGCACCTGGTGCCGCGAGTGGTAGCTGATCGCCATGTCGAAGCCGGTCAGCCGGCGCGCGATCGCCTGGCCGATCCGGCCGAGACCGAGGATGCCGACCCGCTTGCCGCTGACCTTCGTGGCGAGCGGGTACTGCCCGCGCGACCAGTCGCCGCGGCGCACGAACCGCTCGGCGGCCGACATCCGGCGCAACACGTCGATCAGCCCGCCCACCGCCAGGTCGGCCACGCAGTCGGTGAGCACGTCGGGAGTGTTGCTCACCACGATGCCCTTCGAGCGCGCGTAGGCCACGTCGGTGGTCTCATAGCCGACTCCGAAGTGGACGATCGCGCGCAGCTTGGGCAACGTGTCGATCTGGTCGTTGGTCACGCCGAACCGCGAGCTGGTGATCGCCGCGACCGCGTCATCGGTCGGCTCTCGGACCACCTGATAGGAGGCCTGCAGCGCCGATTCGACGGACTCCAGCAGCGGACAGGCCTGAAAAACGGTCACGCGGTCTCCAACGCTGGACGTTTCGGGTTGAACTGCCAACCGGGCACCAGGTACCGCATGGCCACGGTGTCATCCCGCGCGCCGAGCGCCGCCCGCTGGTACAGCTCGTGCGCGGCGTCCACCCGGTCGAGATCCAGTTCGACGCCGAGGCCGGGCGCGGCCGGCACGGTCAGGTGTCCGTCGACCAGCGGGATCGGCGCCTTCGTCAGCCCTTCGCCGTCCTGCCAGATCCAGTGCGTGTCGATGGCCGTGATGTCACCGGGCGCGGCGGCCGCCACGTGGGTGAACATGGCGAGCGACACGTCGAAGTGGTTGTTCGAGTGAGAACCCCAGGTCAGGCCCCACGCGTCGCACAGCTGCGCCACGCGGACCGAGCCGCCCATGGTCCAGAAGTGTGGATCGGCCAGCGGAATGTCCACAGCGGACTGCCGTACCGCGTGGCCGAGCTGGCGCCAGTCGGTGGCCACCATGTTCGTGGCCGTCCGCAACCCGGTGGCACGGCGGAACTCGGCGAGGGTCTCGCGTCCTGAGTAGACACCCTCGGCGCCGCACGGGTCCTCGGCGTAGGCGAGCACGTGCCGCAGGTCGCGGCCGTAGCGGATCGCGTCGGCCAGTAGCCAACCGCCGTTCGGGTCGAGCGTCAGGTCCGCGTCGGGGAACCGCTCCCCCAGCGCCACCATCACGTCGACCTCGGCGGGCCCGGGCAGCACGCCGCCCTTCAGCTTGAAGTCGGTGAACCCGTACCGATCCCGTGCCGCCGACGCCTGCGCCACGATCCCCGCCGCGTCCAGCGCCTCGGCGTCCCGCACCCGCAGCCACGGGTCGTCCGAGGCGGATCCGTCGCGATAGGAGAGATCCGTCTTTCCCCGGTCCCCCACGAAGAACAGATACCCGAGCGCCCGCACCCGCGACCGGTGCCGCCCATCGCCGAGCAGCGCCGCCACCGGCAGGTCGAGCAGCTGGCCCAGCAGGTCGAGCAGCGCCGCCTCGATGGCCGTGCGGACGTGCACGGTGACGCGCAGGTCGAACGTCTGCGCCCCGCGCCCATCCGCGTCGCGGCCACCGAACCGCTCACCCACCGCACGCAGCACGGCGTGGTGGTCGCCCACGCGCGCCCCGACCACCAGGTCGCGGGCCTCCTCGAGCGTGGTGGTGATCGCCGGCCCGCCCGGAACCTCGCCGACGCCCGTCCGGCCGTCGGAGTCGGTGAGGATCACCAAGTTCCTCGTGAAGTACGGGCCGTGCGCGCCGCTCAGGTTGAGCAGCATGCTGTCCCGGCCGGCCACCGGGACCACCCGGTAACCGGCGATCACCGGTGGCGTCACTCGGCGGCCCCGTCCCGCAGCCGGGGAACCCCGAGCGGGTTGTCGTCGCGCAGTTCCTCGGGCAGCAGCGCGGCCGGCACGTTCTGGTAGCTCACCGGCCGCAGGAACCGTTCGATGGCACGGGTTCCGACGGACGTGGTGGCCGGCGCGGACGTCGCGGGGAACGGGCCGCCGTGCACGACCGCGTGCCCGACCTCGACACCCGTCGGCCAGCCGCCGAACAGCACGCGGCCGGCCATCAGCTCCAGCTTCGGCAGCAGCTCGGCGGCCGCCGTGTGGTCGGCCTCGGTGGCGTGCACGGTGGCGGTCAGCTGCCCTTCCAGTGTGTCCACAATGGCGTGCAGTTGCGAGAGATCCCGCACCCGCACCACGAGCGAGGCGGCACCGAACATCTCCGCCTGCATCGACCGGTCGGCCAGAAACGTGTCGCCGTCGGTGGCGAACAGCCGGGCTCGTCCACATGCGACGATCGCGTCGTCGGTGCCGCCGCTCGCCACCTCGGTCGCGCCAGGGCGAGCGGCGAGTGCGGCGGCTTCTTCGTCGTAGGCCTGCTGGATGCCGGTGTTCAGCATGGCCGCAGCCGGTGCGCCACCGACTCCGCCGGCCGCCGCGGCGATGAACTCCTCGGCGTCGCCGACCGCGAAGATCAGCCCGGGGTTCGTGCAGAGCTGGCCGGCGGAGGTGGTGAGCGAGGTGACGAACGCGGACGCGATGCCGGCCGGGTCGGCGGCGAGCGCGCCGGGCAGCAGGATCACCGGGTTCACGCTGGACATCTCGGCGTACACGGGGATCGGCACCGGCCGCTCGGCCGCCGCCGCCACGAGCGCCAGCCCGCCGTTGCGGGATCCGGTGAAGCCGACGGCGGCGATCACCGGGTGCTTCACGAGCGCCGTGCCGAGCTTCGATCCCGCGCCGAACAGCAGGGAGAACGTGCCCTCCGGCAGGCCGTGCTCAGCGACCGCCGCCTGGATAGCGCGACCGACAAGCTCGGCCGTGCCGGGGTGAGCGCTGTGCGCTTTCACGATCACCGGCGCGCCCGCCGCGAACGCGGACGCCGTGTCACCGCCGGCCACGGAGAACGCCAGCGGGAAGTTGCTGGCCGCGAACACCACCACCGGCCCGAGCGGCACCTTGCGCTGGCGCAGGTCCGGCTTCGGCAGCGGGGCACGGTCCGGGTCGGCCGTGTCCAGCCGGGCGCCGAGGAACCGGCCGTCACGGACGACCGAGGCGAACAGCCGCAGCTGGTTGGTGGTGCGGGCCCGCTCGCCCGCCACCCTGGCCGCGACGATGCCGGTCTCGGCCACCACGCGGTCGATCAGGGTGTCGCCGAGCGCGTCGATGTTGTCGGCCACGGACTCCAGGAACCGGGCCCGCGTCTCGAGCGGCAGCGCCCGGTAGATGGGGAACGCCTCGGCGGCCAGCGCCGCGGCGCGGTCCACATCGGACTCGTCGCCGAGGCCGTACACCGGGTCGAGCGCCGCGCCGGTCGCGGGATTGACGCCACGGACCTCGCCGGCGATCCCCCGAACCTCGGTGGCGCCGATCAGCATCGAACCGGTCAGGGACAGTGTTGCGGTCACGTGAGGTTCACCTTTTCCACGAGTGCCTTCAGCTCACCGAACTCGCTGTCGGTCAGGTCGGCGAGCGGTGGTCGGACGGGGCCCGGGTCGTAGCCGACGGCTCGGAGCCCAGCCTTGACGATAGCCACGGCGTAGCCCGCGCGCCGGTCGCGGATCTCGATGTAGGGCAGCACGAACTCGTCGAGCTTGCGGTACACGGTCGCCGTGTCCCGGGCGCGGACGGCGTCGTAGAAGTCGAGCGCCCACTGAGGCGCGAAGTTGAAGATGGCCGACGAGTAGGTGGTGACACCCATCTCCAGGTACGGCGCCGCGTAGGTCTCGGCCGTCGGCAGCCCGCCGACCGACAGGAGCCGCTCGCCCAGCCGGACGTTGATGCGGGTCATGAGGTCGATGTCGCCGATGCCGTCCTTGAATCCCATGAGATTCGGGCACTCGTCGACCAGCCGCGCCACCGTGTCGAACGCGAAGCGGGCGTTCGCCCGGTGGTAGACGATCACGCCGAGGTCGGTCGCCGCGCACACCGCGCGAACGTGCTGGTAGAGCCCGTCCTGCGGCACCTCCGTGAGGTACGGCGGGAGCAGCAGGAGCCCGGCGGCGTCGGCCGCCTGCGCGTCCTCGGCCATCGCCACGGCCTGCGCGGTGCCGTAGCCGGCCGGCGCGAGCACCGGCTTGTCCGACGCGGCGACCGCCGCGCGGACCACGCGAGCCACCTCGTCGTGTGTCAGCGCGAAGAACTCGCCCGTGCCGCCCGCGGCGAACAGCCCGGCCGCCGGGTACGACGACTGCCGCGCCACGTGCTCCCGGTACCGCTCCTCGTCGAACGCCAGGTCGGGCGTCGTGTGGGTCACGGGGAACGACAGGAGGCCCGCGCCGAGTTTCTCGCGCAGGGAATCCGGTGGCAGGGTCATCAGACAGGCTCCAGAGTTGTTGGAGGAACTACTGAGAGCGTATGGCCAGGAGCGATACCTGTCTAAGGCCAAGAAGGCATGAGCTGATACTTTTCAGGCATGGCTTTCACGCTCGAACAACTCCGCGGGTTCGTCGCGGTGGCCGAAGAAAGCCACTTCGGCCGGGCGGCCGCGCGCCTGCGCATCACCCAGCCGCCGCTGTCCCGGCAGGTGCAGAAGCTGGAACGCGCGCTCGAGGTGGAACTGCTGGTCCGGACGCCGCGAGCGATCCTGTTGACCCCGGCGGGCGAGGCCTTCCTGCCCGAGGCGCGGCGGCTGTTGAGCCTGGCCGACGCGGCACCGATGGCCGCTCGCAACGCGGCCCGCGGCACGGCCGGCGCACTGCGCATCGGGTTCACGGCGATCTCCGCGTTGACCGTGCTCGGGACGTGGATCCGCACCATCGGCAAGCACCTGCCGGAGGTCGAGCTGACCCTGTCCGAGATGGTCACGAGGGACCAGGTGGACGCGCTCCTGGCCGGCGACATCCACGTGGGTCTCGCGCGCGGCGTACCGGCATCCGAGGTGCTCAGCGCACGTCTGGTGCACGCCGAGAGCCTGATCCTCGCCTGCCCGCGCGGCCACCCGATCACCGAGCTCGGCCGGCCCCCGGCGCTCGCGGACATCGGCCGCTACGACGTCGTCTCCTACGCCCCGGTCTCCGCCCGCTACCTGCAGGAACTGGTGATCAGCGTCTTCCACGGCGCGGGCGTCGAGCCCCGCTACGTCCAGCACGTCGGCCACGTCCACAGCCTGCTCGCGCTGGTGGACGCGGGCCTCGGCGTCGGCCTCGTCCCCCGCGCGGCGGCGCGGCTGCGGCTGCCCAACCTGGCGTTCACGGAGATCGACGGACTGCGCCCGGACATCGTCGAAACGCACTGCGTGTGGCGGACCCAGCACACGAACCCCGCACTCGACGCGTTGCTGCGACTCACCGAGTAAGAGGCCGCGCAATTAGGGCGGTGGATGCCCGTCAGTCCTAGTTGCGCGGCCTCTAGACCACTTGACGCCGGTTCGGGCCGCGCTTACGGTCACCGTCTACAGATGCAGACCGGATACGCATTCATAGACGACGCCTGTTGGCGCGCCGCGGTCCGGAAGCGACCCGAACCCTGACGCTCGGAGAGACGATGCCGTCTTCCGCATTCCCACCACCGCGCGTCCGACCGCGAATCGGACGACGGGCCACCCGGGTGGCCCTGACAGCGGCGTTGCTCGCCGTGGCGAGCGCGTGCACGGTCGCGAACAGCGAGGGCGGCGACGCCGGCGCCGGCGGCAACACACTGCGCATCGTGCTGGCGCAGGAGCCGTCGACGCTCGAACCGTGCGAGTCCTCGTTGACCGGCACGGGCATGCTCGTCCGGTCCAACCTCACGGAACCGCTCATCGAGCGTGACCCGGCGACCGGGGACCTACAACCGCTGCTCGCCACCGCGTGGCGCCAGACCTCCCCCACCACCTGGACGTTCGACACCCGCGCGGGCGTCCGGTTCCAGGATGGACAGCCGTTCACGGCCGAGGACGCGGCGTTCTCCATCGACCGCGCGGTGAACTCCGACCTCATGTGCAATGTGGACGGTTACGTGTTCGACGAGGCGCCGCTCGGGCTGGCCGTCTCCAGCCCGACGAGCCTCACGGTCACCACCGAGCGGCCGGACCCGATCCTCCCGCTGCGGCTGAGTTTCGTGGAGATCGTGCCGCGCTCCACCAGTACGGAGGCCAAGGTCCGGGAGCCGATCGGCACCGGTCCCTACGCGGTCGACAACTGGCAGACGGGCGTGTCGATCACGTTCGTCCGCAACGACGACTATTGGGGAGACGAGCCCGCGTACCCGCGCGTGCGCTATGTCTGGCGGTCCGAGTCGAGCGTCCGCGCGGCGATGATCGCCAAGGGTGAGGCGGACATGGCGGTCGGGCTCGACCCGGTCGACGCCACCGAGGACAACTCGGTCGCCTACCCGAACAACGAGACGACCGCGTTGCGCCTGGACGGGACACAGGCGCCGCTCGACGACATCCGGGTGCGCAAGGCCATCGGACTGGCCGTCGACCGGCGGGCCATTGTGGACACGCTGTTCGACGGGCTGGCCGATCCGGCCGCGCAACTCATCCCGGACGGGGTGGTCGGCTTCAACCCGGACCTCACCGCCCAGCCACCCGACCCGGACGCCGCACGCGAACTGGTCCGGGAGGCGGCCGAGGACGGCACACCGGTCGACCGGCAGATCACGCTGGTGGCCCGCAACGGCCAGTTCCCGCGGGTGGCCGAGACGGCCGAGGCGCTCCAGTACCAACTCGCGCAGGTGGGGCTGAACGTACGGATCCTCATGACCGACACGGCCGCGCACCTGGTGTACCAACTGCGGCCGTTCCCGACCGACGTCGGCCCGATCGCACTGCTGATCATGCACGGCAACCAGGCGGGCGACGCGGCGTTCACCACCAGTCAGTACCTGCTCTCCGACGGTCCACAGTCGACGTTCGGCACGAACGAGTTGGACGTGCGAATCGCGGCCGCGGACGAACTGTCCGGGACCGCCCGCCAGGACGCGTTCGCCGGGATCTTCGCCGACCAGAACGAGACGGTCGCCCAGTACGCCTACTTGGCGCACATGCGTGGGCTGCTCGGTGTCACCCCGTCCGTCCACTACGAACCCAACCCCGCAAGCGGGGACGAACTGCGCCTGGCGGAGATCCGCCCGGCCGACGGTGAGGTGCGCTGATGCTGACGTTCCTGCGCAAGCGCATCATCTCCAGCGCCATTCCGCTGGTGTTCGTGGTGCTCGGTGTGTTCGTCCTGGCTCGGCTGACCGGCAATCCGGTCAACCTGTACCTGCCGCTGTCCGCCACGCCCGAGCAGCGAGCGGCGTTCTCCGCCGAGCACGGTTTCGACCAGCCGATCCTGACCCAGCTGTGGGACTACCTCGGTCAGGTGGTGCGGCTGGACTTCGGTGAGTCGCTGCGGACCGGGCAGCCGGCCGGGCAGATGGTGCTCGACGCGTTCCCCGCCACGTTGCAGCTGGCCGCCGTGACCATGCTCATCGCGATCGCCGGGGCCGTCCTGATCGGCAGCTGGGCCGCGTACCGGCCGAACTCGCTGGCCGACCGGACGTCGAGCTTCCTGTCGATGACGGCGGCCAGCATCCCGGATTTCTGGTTCGCCATCATGGGTGTGCTGGTCTTCGGGGTGAGCCTCGAGCTGCTGCCGACGTCCGGTGTGGACGGTGGGTTCGAGGTGTGGATCCTGCCGATCGCCACTTTGTTGATCCGCCCGTTCGGCGTGCTGGTCCAGGTGGTTCGCGGCGCGATGGTCGGCGCGTTGTCCGCGCCGTACGTGAAGGTCGCGCGCAGCAAGGGGGCAAGCGAGAAACGGGTAGTGTTCGGGCACGCGCTGCGCAACGCCACCATGCCCGCGCTGACCGTGGCCGGTGACCTGACCATCGGTCTGGTGAACGGTGCCGTGGTGGTCGAGACGATCTTCGGGTGGCCGGGCATCGGCAAGCTGATGATCGACTCGATCCTGCAGCGGGACTTCGCTGTCCTGCAGGCGGCCGTGCTGCTGACGGCCGTCACCATCTTCGTTCTGAACATCGTCATCGACGTCTGCTACGCGCTGATCGACGCGCGCGTGCGGCAGCCGGTGCCCGCATGAGTGAGGGAGGCTCCATGACCGCCACCGTCGACCGTCCTACCGGGACCGCGACCGCCGCTCGCCGGCGGCCCTGGTGGACGCTGCTCGGCAAGGATCGCTTCGCGCTGGGCGCGGCCGTGCTGCTCGGTCTGGTGGTGCTGGTCGCGCTGGTCGGTCCGCTGCTGCTGGGTGACCGCGCGGTGCGCCAGGACCTGCGGGCGTCGCTGCGGCCGCCGTCGTTCGACCATGGCATCTCCGGGTTGCTCGGCACCGATGTGCTCGGCCGCAGCGTGTTGGCGCGGCTGATCGAGGCGGCCGGCACCACGTTGTCGGTGGCCGTCCCGGCGGTGCTGTGTTCGCTGGTGATCGGGTCGGCCATCGGGTTGTGGGCCGGGTACCACGGTGGCTGGCGGGAGAGCGTGGCCATGCGGGTGGCGGACGTGATCCTGAGCTTCCCGTCGCTGCTGCTCGCCGTGGTGGTGCTGTACGTGTTCGCGCCGAGTGCGGCGAACATCGTGCTGATCATCGCGTTCGCCCGGATTCCCATCTACCTGCGGACCGCACGTGCGGAGGCGGCCGAGCTGCGGAGCCGGCTGTTCGTGGATGCGGCACGGACGTTCGGGACCCGCACGTGGCCGACCATCTACCGGCACCTGTTGCCGATCGCGATGCCGACACTGCTGACCGTGGCCACATTGGACTTCTGCTTCGTGATGCTCACCGAGTCGTCGCTGTCGTTCCTG
This sequence comes from uncultured Actinomycetota bacterium, assembly GCA_963826035.1. Classification (GTDB taxonomy): domain Bacteria; phylum Actinomycetota; class Actinomycetes; order Mycobacteriales; family Pseudonocardiaceae; genus Actinophytocola. The sequence continues at coordinate 188,654 of CAWGVZ010000020.1, forward strand.
GGGATCGGGATCCAGCCGCCCGACGTGAGCTGGGGGTTGATGGTCGCGCAGGGCCGCGGTTATCTGCAGACAGCGTGGTGGATCGCCGTCCTGCCGGGCGTGGCGATCATGGTGACGACCGTGTCGGCCACCGTGCTGGCCGCGTGGGTGCGCCTGGCGACCGATCCGGCGCAACGCTGGCGGCTGACGCTGCCGAAACGGCGCCGCGTCGCCCTTCCGGAGGTGACGGTATGAGTGCGGCATTGGAAGTCGACAGGCTCTGTGTGGATCTGCACACGGTGAACGGGACCGTGCGGGCGGTGAACAAGGTCAGCTTCTCCGTCCAGAAGGGACGGACGCTCGCGTTGCTCGGCGAGTCGGGCTGCGGCAAGTCCATCACCGCGCAGTCGATCGCCGGGTTGCTCGACCCGGTGGCCGAGGTGGTGGGCGGCGCCGTGCGGGTGGCCGGCACGGACGTGTTGACGCTGAGCCAGTCCGCGCGCAAGAAGCTCGCGGGACCGGTGTTGTCCATCGTGTTCCAGGACGCGCTCACCGCGCTCAACCCGGTGCAGCCGGTCGGCCGCCAGCTCGGTGAGCCGTTCCGGATTCATCAGGGGCTCTCGCGGCGCAAGGCGCGGGAGAAGGCGATCGAGCTGATGGAGATCGTCGGCATCCCGGAGCCGCGAGCGCGGGCGCGGTCCTACCCGCACCAGTTCTCCGGCGGTATGCGCCAGCGGCTGCTGATCGCCATGGCCGTGGCGCTCGGCCCGGACGTGTTGCTGGCCGACGAGCCGACCACCGCGCTCGACGTCACCGTGCAGGCGCAGATCATGCGGCTGCTGCGAGACTTGCGGGCGTCCGGGGACATGGCGCTCGTCCTGATCACGCACGACCTGGCGATGGTGGCCGAGGAGGCGGACGACGTGGCCGTCATGTACGCGGGCAACGTCGTGGAGACGGGTCCGGTGGCCGAGGTGTTCGCGCACCCGCGGCACCCGTACACCAAGGGGCTGCTGGATTCCGTGCCGGAGCACGCGCAACGCGGCCGGCCGCTGCCGGCCGTCCCGGGCAGTCCGCCCGAGCTGTCGGCCGTGCCGTCCGGTTGTGTTTTCCAGGCGCGGTGCCCGCTCGCCCGGGACCGGTGCGCCGAGGAACGCCCGGCGCTGCGACCGATTGACGAAGGCCGGTCGACCGCATGCCATTTCGCCGAGGAGCTTGCCGGTGTCTGAGACAGCGATCGCCACTGATGTCTTGACGGCGTCGGGCCTGCGTAAGACGTTCCGGGTGGGCCGAGGGCGGCTGACCGCGTTGGACGGGGTCGATCTGCGGGTGGGCCGCGGGGAGACGCTCGGGCTGGTGGGTGAGTCGGGGTGCGGGAAGTCCACGCTGGCACGAGTGTTGTTGCGGCTGGAGACGCCGGACGCCGGCACCGTACGGTACGCCGGCACCGACCCGTTCGCGTTGCGGGGCAAGGAGTTGCTGGCGTGGCGGCGGCGGGTGCAGATGGTCTTCCAGGACCCGTACGCGTCTCTGAACGAGCGGATGACGGCGGCGGATCTCATCGGCGAGCCATGGCGCACGCACCGGGACGTGGCGCCGGCCGACCGCGCGGCGCGGGTCCGGGAGCTGCTGGACCTGGTGGGGTTGCGAGCGAACGACGCGCACCGCTATCCGGGTGAGTTCTCCGGCGGGCAGCGGCAGCGGATCGGGATCGCGCGGGCGCTCGCGCTGGAGCCGGACCTGATCGTGTGCGACGAACCGGTGTCCGCTTTGGACCTGTCGGTGCAGGCGCAGGTGCTGAACCTGTTGGCGGATCTGCAACAGCGGCTCGGGGTGTCCTATGTGTTCATCTCGCACGACCTGTCGGTGGTGCGGCACGTGGCCGACCGGGTGGCGGTGATGTACCTGGGCAAGGTGGTGGAGCAGGGGCCGACGGAGGCGGTGTTCGACAGCCCGGTGCACCCGTACACGGCGGCGCTGATGTCCGCGGCGCCCACGTTGTCCGGTCCGCCGGGCGAGCGGATCCTGCTGAGTGGTGAGTTGCCCTCGCCGCTGAACCCGCCGTCGGGGTGCCGCTTCCGCACGCGCTGCTGGAAGGCGACGGAGCAGTGCGCGACCGGGGTCACACCCGAACGCACCCGGACGGAGGGACACACCGGCCTGTGTCACCATCCCCTGTGAAGGGGGAATGTTGAGTACCTGGGCGTTTGCGTTGCTCTGTGCGGTGGTGTTGCTCGGCACGATGCTCCAGGTGTCCATCGGGTTCGGGCTCGGGCTGATCGCCGCGCCGGTGATCGCCCTGGTCGACCCGACGCTGGTGCCGGTGGTGAATCTGGTGCTGGCGTGTGGGATCACGGCCGCCGTGCTCGTGCAGGACGGTGCGCACCTGGATCTGCGGGGCGCCGGGTGGGCGCTCACCGGGCGGGTTCCCGGGGTGATCGCCGGTGCGGCGCTCGTCGCGTTCCTGCCGACCCAACCGTTGGCGCTCATGGTGGCGGCCATGGTGTTCATCGGGGTGCTGGCGAGTGTGCGGGGCTTCCGGCCGCGGCCGACCCGCGGCGCCGTGGTGGTGGCGGGTGCGATGTCGGGCATGATGGGCACGGCCACGTCGATCGGCGGTCCGCCGATGGCCATGGTGTGGGCACAGTTCGCCGGCGCCCGGCTGCGCAGCACCATGGGCGCGTTCTTCCTGGTGGGCTCGGCGATGAGCCTGGTGGCGCTGACCATCGGCGGCTCGGTTCGTCTGGAGGACCTGCGTTACTCGCTGTTCCTCGCCCCGGCCGCCGCTCTCGGTGTGGTGCTGGCCCGCCCGGTCGGCCGCCGCCTGGACGTACGCCGCACCCGCATCGCCGCCATGACTCTGGCCTTAGCAGGCGCGACCGTCCTGACGGTCCAACAGTTCATCTGACCGCGAGTCGTACGTTACGAACACCGAGTCGTACGTTATGGACAGTGAGCCGTACGGTACGGACCGCCGAACCGTTCACCCGGCGAGGTCGAAACGGTACGACTCGCTGTCGAAAGGGTACGACTCGCGGGTTAGTGGACCACGTTGGTCAGGGGCTCGCCCGCGTCCAGGCGGGCTATGTTCGCGACGATCTCCTGGGCGCGTGCTGAGAACGTCTCCGTTGTGTGGCCCGAGAAGTGTGGGGTCAGGACCACCTGGTCGAGCTGGTCGAACGGGCGGGTGTAACCGCGGACACCGTCGGCGGCGCGGGCCCACCACACGTCCAGGCCCGCCCCGGCGATGCGACCGGACGACAGCGCGTCGTACAGGGCGTCCTCGTCGACCAGTTGGCCGCGGGCCACGTTCACGAGCAGCGCGTGGCTGCCCATGAGGGCCAGTTCGCGGGCACCGATCATGCCTCGGGTCTCGTCGGTCAGCGGCACCGTGAGGACCACGATGTCCGAGCCGGCCAGGAGGTCGTCGAGGCCGTCCATGCCTTCCACCAGGTCGAGCGGGACGGACGTGGGCGCCGCCGGGTTGCGGCGCACGGCGCGGGCCCGCATGCCGAGCCCGGTGAGCGCGCGCACCACCTCGGTGCCGATCTCCCCCAGCCCGACCACGCCGACCGTGCGACCGGCCAGGGTGTCGCCGAACTTCACGGTCGGGTCGGCGGCCGCCGAACGCCAGATGCCCTGGCGCATCAGCCGGTCGGCCGTCACCACCCGGCGCGACAGCATGATCGACACCATCACCACGTACTCGGCGATCGACCGTCCATGATGGAACGTGTTGCACACCGTGACTTCGGGGACCAACGCGTGGAACGCGATCTGGTCGGTCCCCGCCCCACCGCAGTGCACGAGACGCAGTTTCGTCGCGGCGGCCGCCATCTCCTCGGTGACCCGGAACGCCACCAGCACGTCGGCGGTCGGCAGCTCCCGCAGAATCTCCTCCTCGGGGGCGCCGGGCATCATCACCCACTCGTGGCCATCATTGCCCGCCGCCTCGGCGACGAAACGACTCATGAGCGGGTCGGTCAGCAGGATGCGCACGGGCTCACCACCTGGGTGCGGTCGGGTCGAAGTCGGGCACGTGTTCACGGTAGTACCCGGTGTCGTCGCGTTCGGTGATGCCGCACGACAGGTACTGCTCGTGCAGACGGGCGAGCGCGTCGCGGTCCAGCTCGACGCCCAGCCCCGGCCCGGTGGGCACGGGCACCGCACCGTCCACGAAGGACAGTGCGCCCGGGGCGACCACGTCCTCGGCCGGGTCCTTCCACGGCCAGTGCGTGTCGCACGCGTAGGTCAGGTTCGGGGTGGCGGCCGCCAGCTGGGTCATGGCCGCGAGGCTGATGCCCAGGTGCGAGTTGGAGTGCATGGACAGCCCCAGCCGGAACGTGTCGCAGATCTGGCCGAGCGACCGGGACCGGGACAGCCCGCCCCAGAAGTGGTGATCGGACAACACGACCTGCACGGCGTCCTCCTCGACCGCCGGGCGCAGCTGGTCGAACGCGACCACGCACATGTTGGTGGCCAACGGCATCGGCACCTCCCGCGCGACCCGCGCCATCGGACCGATGCCCGCCGTCGGGTCCTCCAGGTACTCGAGTACGCCGTCCAGCTCCGCGCCGACCCGGATGGACGTGGCCACCGTCCACGCGGCGTTCGGGTCGAGCCGCAGCGGAAGGCCGGGGAACTCCTTGCGCAGCGCGAGAATCGCCTCGATCTCCACCTCCGGGGCGAACACGCCGCCCTTCAGCTTGATGGCGCTGAACCCGTACTCGTCGACCATCCGCCGCGCCTGCGCCACCAGTTGGTCCGGGTCGAGCGCGGCGCCCCAGGAGTCGTCCTCGGCGCCGGGGTGCCCGGCCCACTTGTAGAACAGGTAGGCGCTGTAGTCGACGCGGTCACGGACCGCACCGCCCAGCAGGTCGCTGACCGGCCGGCCGAGCACCTTGCCCTGAATGTCCAGGCAGGCCACCTCGAACGGCGACAGCACGCGGTCGACCGTGCGGCTGCCGGTGACCATGCCGCTCATACCGTGCCCGCCGGTGGACGCGTCGGCCGTGAGCGCCGCCGTGATTCGGCCGCTGATCTCGTGCAGGTGCCAGACGTCGACGCCCGTCAGGGCCTCGGCCGCGAGCCGCAACCGGGTCAGGTGCGCGGCGTCGCCGTAGGTTTCGCCGAGGCCGAGGATCCCGGAGTCGGTGACGACCTCCACGATCGCCCGCAGAGCGAACGGCTGGTGCACGCCGACCGTGTTGAGCAGCGGCGGGTCGCGGAAGGCGACCGGCGTGAGGCGGATGTCCCGAATGCGGTGCGGCTCGGTGGTCACGCTTCGAAGTCTACATGTGTAGACAGCAGTCACAAGTAAAGACAGTTACTCGCCGAGCGTGCCCAGTTCGACGGACATGGACTCCTGCTCGATGGTGTTGGCCGCCTTGCGCAGGGCGGCCACGATGTCGTCCTCGCGCGCCGGGGTAAGCCGGGCGAGCGGCACCGAACAGCTGATGGCGTCGGTCGCCGGCTCCGCGTAGTGCAGCGGCACGGCGAAGCACTGCACGCCCGTCGTGTTCTCCTGCCGGTCCACCGCGTAGCCGCGTTCCCGCACCTGCGCCAGCTCGCCGAGCAGCGCCGTGCGGTCGGTGATCGTGTGCGGGGTGAGCGGCGGCAGCTCGGCCGGCAGCAGGTCGGCGACCTCGGCCTCGGGCTGTTCGGCCAGCACCGCCTTTCCGAGTGCGGTGGAGTGGGCGGGCAGCCTGCGCCCGACCCGACTGAGCGCGCGCAGGTACTGGCCGGACTCGCGGGTGACCAGGTAGACGACGTCCGCGCCGGAGAGCCGGCCGAGGTGGAACGTCTCGTCCAGGTGCTCGCCCAGGTTGTCGAGGACGTGCTTGGCGATCCGCACGTACGGGTCGGTGTCCAGGTAGGTGGTACCGGCGAGCAGCGCCCGGATGCCGATGCCGTACAGCGTGCCGGACGCGTCGGTGCGGACCCAGCCGTACTTGGTCAGTGTGCGCAGAACGGCGTAGCAGCTGCTGCGCGGCATCCCGAGCGCCTCGCTGAGCTCCCGCAGCCGGGCCGGCTTGTTGCGCCGGGCGGCCAGCAGCTCCAGCAGTTCCAGGGTCCGGGCCGCCGACTTGACGTCCCGGACCCCGCCGACCCGGTCGCCCTGCTCGGCGCTGCGATCGTTCGGTACCGCCATGCAAGCCCTCCCGCGGGTCCGGCGCGTTTGCGTCAGCCCACGCTACCCGGCGGCGGCTCGGGGAATGCCGCAGCGCGCCAGTGACACCATCGTGATGGAGACTGAGTAGTCGTACGGATCACGGCGGCCCCGGTACCGCCAGATACTCCAACCATGGCTACTGGAAGCACGGACGCGCTCCCCCGATTAGCCGACGCGCTGAGCGACGTCGGCGACCGACTGCGACACATCAGCGACGAGCTACGCACCATCCACGAGAACACCGCCACGGCGACCCCGGCGGCGACGGGTGCGTTCCCCGGGCAGGTGCCCGCCGGCTGGCCCGGCCAGGTCCCCGCCGGTGCGGAGACAGGCACTCTTCCCAGCCAGATGCCAGCCGCCGCTCAGCCCGGCGCGACGCCCACCGAGTCGCAGCCAGATGTGCTGCCCGGTGGGCACCCGGGCCACATGCCCGGTGCACAGACCGGATATCCCGCCGGCGCACACCCTGGGATGCCGGCCGGCGCAACACCCAGCCCGGCCGAGTCGCAGCTCGGTGGGCACCCGGGCCACATGCCCGGTGCACACGCTGGGTTCCCCGCCGGCGCGCAACCTGGGGTGCCGGCCGGTGACCAGCTGCCAGGCATGCAATCCGGCGTGCCGGCTGGCGTGTCCGCCGGGTTCACGCCTGGTGGGCAACAACATGCCGGCCAGCAGGTGCCCTGGTATCCGCCGCACACACCTCCCCCACCTGCCCCACCCTCCCTCTGGGATCGGCTGAGCCAGGACGGCGCCGGCAGCCGGCTGCTCGCCTGGGCCGGCGGCGTCGTCACGATCGCTGGGGTCGTGTTGCTGCTCGTTCTCGCCATTCAGCGTGGGTTGCTCGGGCCGCTGCCCCGCGTGCTGATCGGCGCCGGGTTGGCGTTCGCCCTTGTCGGGGTGGGACTTCGGCTGCATCGCTCGCCGGCCGCGAAGATCGGTGCCAACGCGCTCGTGGCCACCGGGTTCGCCGGGCTCTATCTCGACGTCATCGCCGCCACCACGCTCCACGAGTTTCTCCCGCCGTGGGCCGGGTTGCTCGTCGGGCTGGCGGTGGCCGGGCTCGGGATCGCGGTCGCGCAGCGGTGGGCCTCCCAGCAGCTCGCCGTCTTCGTGGTCGTCTGCTGTGCTGTCTCCGCACCGATTCTCACCAAGGGGTTCGGGCCGCTGTTGCTCGGTTTCCTGCTGGTGCTGACGATCGCTACCGCACCCGTGCACCTGAGCCGCCGCTGGCCCTGGCTCGCCTTGGCGTCCGGGCTTCCGCCGGTGGTGGCGGAACTCGTCCGGATCGTGCTCGCCGCCGACGGCCGGTTCGCCGGGACCGAGGTGGCCGTCACGGCCGTGCTGACCACCGCCGCGCTCATCGGGCTGACCACGGTCGCCGCCCTGCGCGGCGACGACGACCAGACCTTCACGCTGCTGCTCGTGTCCCCGCTGCCGGCCATCTTCGCCGCCGGCTTGCTGCCGTCGGCGTCGGCCGCCGTGCCGCCGGGTATCGCCGCCGTGCTGCTGGTCAGCGTGTGGGCGCCACGCCGGAGCCTGCCGACGCGATTCGGGCTGGCCGCAGGCGGGTTGGGCACGCTCACCGCCATCCAGGCGACGGCCACAGCGCTCGACGGTGACGTCCGCACGCTCGTACTGCTCGGCGGCGGGCTGGTCCTCGGCCTGCTTGCCATGCGACTGCGGGACGTCACGGTCCTGATGGCGGCCGCCGCGTTCGGCGGCATCGGGCTGCTGCTGTCCCTCGGCACCACGACACAGCCGGAGGTGCAGTTCCGGGCGCCCGTCTGGGTGTCGACGGTCGACGTGGTCACCTGCCTCGGCGGGCTGCTGATCGCCGCGACCGCCGTGACGCTCGGCTGGGCCGCGCACCGGCTCGGCGTGCGCTCCCGACCACTGTGGACCACGGCCGCCGTGATCGTGCTTTACGGTGCCGCCACGGCCGTCCTGTCGATCGGACTGCTGTTCTCCCCGGACCGCACGGGGTTCCTCGTGGGCCACACGCTCGTCACCGTCTCGTGGACGGTCGGCGCGCTGGTGTTGCTGATCCGCGGGATCGACGTGGTGGCCGCGCGGGTGGCCGGGCTCGCACTCGTGGGGGCGGCGCTGGCCAAGCTCGTCCTGTTCGATCTGTCCTCATTGGACGGAATGGCCCGCGTGGCCGCGTTCCTGGTCGCCGGGCTGATCCTGCTCGGCGCGGGCGCGCGGTACGCCCGGCTGGTGGCGGGGCGCGGCTAAGAGGCCGCGCGACTGGGGCGGTGGATGCCCGTCGTGATCGAGGTGGTTCCTGGCGGTGCCGCGCCGGCGTCGTCGTACTGGACGTACTTCGATGCCGGCGCGGTGCCGCCAGGGGCCGCCTCGGCGCGACGGGCGCCACCAGCCCTAGTCGCGCGGCCTCTAACCTGTGCGCTATGGCGTCAACGTCGACAAGACTGCTCGTGCTCGGGGTCGTTCGGGACAGCGGCCCCGTGCACGGGTATGTCGTGCGCCGGACGATGCTCGCCCGCGGCTGGGCGAACGCACCCGGCTCGATCTACAACTCGCTCAAGACGCTGACGCGGGAGGGCCTGGTCGAGACGACCGGCGCCGAACGCGACGGCGCCCGGCCGGAACGGACGCTGTTCCAGCTGACCGAGGCGGGTGAGGCCGAGTTCCAGCGCCTGCTCCGGGACACCCTGTGGAACAGCGCCCAGCCCAACCATCCGCTGCTCGCCGGGCTGGCCATGCTGCCGCTGCTCCCCCGCACCGAGCTGATCGAGATCATGCGCCACCGGGCGGCCGACCTGCACAAACAGGCGGCCGACGCCGGCGAGATGCGCGCCGACATCCTCGCCGGTTCGGCCATCCCGCCCCACGTGGCCGAGAGCTACCGCCTCATCGCCGCCCAGCTGCGGAGCGAGGCCGAGTGGTCCGAGCAGCTGGCGGATCGGTTGACCACCAGGACGGGAGAGCAGCTCACGGACACCGACTGGGCGGAATAGTCAAACACGACTAATCAAGCTAGAGTATTTGGCATGAGCCTGTTCAACCTCGCCGAGATCGACTATCTGGTGAGCCAGCCCCTCGGCCGCCTGGCCACGGTCGGCGCCGACGGCCGTCCGCACGTGATGCCGGTCGGCGTCTTCTACGATCCCGAGACCGAGGCGCTCGTGGTCGGCAGCGCAGCGGACATGCCGCGCTCCAAGAAGTTCCGGGACGCGCGGCGCAACCCGGATGTCGCGATCGTGGTCGACGACCTGGCCACGGTCGACCCGTGGACGCCGCGCGGCATCGAGGTCCGTGGTGTGGCCGAGACACTCGACGACGGCGGCGTCGAGGTCGGCCGCCGGCTCGGCGCCGGGTTCGACTTCCACCCCGCCTACCTCCGCATCCGGCCGAGGCGAATCCTCTCGTGGGGCCTCACGGGCGACGCCTTCGCGCTGGACGCCAGGGACGTCGCGTGATGGATTACCGGCTCCTCGGCCGGACCGGCCTGCGCGTCTCGGAGCTGTTCCTCGGCGCCATGACCTTCGACGACCGCGACACGGCCGCCGCAATCATCGACCGGTACGCCGACGCCGGCGGGAACGTCATCGACACGGCCGTCAACTACGGCGACGGCGGGAGCGAGCGCCTGCTGGGCGAGCTGCTGGCCGGGCGCCGCGAGCGGTTCGTGCTGGCCACCAAGTACACGTGCTCCCGCGACGTCACCAACCCCAACGCGGCCGGCAACCACCGCGCCAACCTCACCCGCTCGCTGGAAACCAGCCTGCGGCAGCTGCGCACCGACCACCTCGACCTGTTCTGGGTGCACGTGTGGGACCGGCACACGCCCATCGAGGAGACCATGCGCGCGCTGGACGACGCCGTCCGCGCCGGCAAGATCCTCTACACGGGCATCTCCGACGCGCCGGCCTGGCTGGTCAGTCGCGCCAACACGCTCGCCGAGTGGCGGGACTGGACCCCGTTCGCCGGCCTGCAGGTGCCCTACAACCTGCTGAAGCGCGACGTGGAGCGCGACCTCATCCCGATGGCCGAGGCGCTCGGGATCAGCGTCGCCGCCTGGGGTCCGCTCGCCGGCGGTGTCCTGTCCGGACGGTTCGACGGGCCGAACCCCGCGCCGGGCAACCGAAACCCGACCATCGGCGCCCGGGAACGCGCGGTGACCACTGCCGTCCGGCAGGTGGCCGGCGAACTGGACGCCACCCCGGCCCAGGTGTCCCTCGCCTGGCTGATGTCGCGGCCCGGTTCGGTGCACCCGCTCATCGGCGTCAGCTCGGTCGCCCAGCTCGACGACAACCTGGGCGCCGTCGGGCTCACGCTCCCCGCCGCGGCCGTCGACCGCCTCGACGCCGCAACGGAGTTCGACGTCGGCTTCCCCGTCGACTTCGTCACCGCGTGCGAGGACCCCGACCAGTGGGTGTTCGGCGCCGCCGCGAAGGTGGTCAGCGCACCGGGTACGCGTCGATGATCGTCTGGTCGATCGACCGGCCCTCGGCCGCCTTTGCCGACACCCGGACCGACACCGCCTGACCCGGCCGTGGCAGCAGCCAAGGCGTTCCCGCCACGTAGGTGCCGTTGCCCCTCGGCACCACGAACGCCTCGTGCCACCGCTTGCCCTGATCCGCCGACAGCCACACCCGAACCCCACCGTGCTCGAGACGATACTCGTCCTCGGAGTCCACATTGGACACGACACGGAGGCTGAGGGCGACCGGCGTCCACGCCGCGAGCCGGCCCTTGGCGTCGGTGTGCGGCTGGTAGTCGACGGTCAGCAGCCGGGGCCTGGTCTCCCAGATGTCCGGGTCTGTCGGTGCCTGCGACGGGAACGTCCACGTGGTACTGGTGCGCGAGCCGATCGGCAGCAGACTCTGGTCCGGAGTGGACGTGTGCTCCAGCCGGAACATGGCGGGCTCTGGCGGCGAGTCGAAGTAGTCGCTGCCCTGGAACCGCGGCAGTTCCACGCCGTCGCGGAACAGCCGCAGCGACTGGTTGCCGGCCGCGCCGAGGTTCCAGATGCTGCCCTTCTGCTCGCCGTCACTCAGGTAGACGGGCAGCTGGATCCGCTCGGGGTTGTGCGAGCCGAGGACCATCGACGGCGCCGGCGCGTGGAACCAGGTCGGGCGGCGCCGCTCCCCCGGCCGGTAGCTCTCGGTGGGCGCGCACAACATGGCCACCAGCTCACGCGGGCCACCTACGCACTGCCGCCACCGGACGCCCGGCTCCGCCGTCCGGAACTCGACCCGGCGCGTGGGTGCCGCCAGGTCGCCGCCGAAGGCGAAGCCACCGAACACCAGGTCGGTGGTGGGCTCCACCTGGTCGACGTAGGTTTCGTCGAGCCCGCCGAGCGTGCGGTAGTCGCTGTCCAGCCGGGCGAGGTTTCTGGCCTGGGCACGGGAAACCCGGTACACGGGCGGGTCGGCCACCGTGGCACCGCCGAGCACCAGTGAGTACAGCTCGTTCGAGCGGCCGGCCAGTTGCCAGCGGGTCTCGAACGTCGCCGTGCCGTGGCGGACCTTCGCCGTGGGCTGCAGGAAGATCCGGCCCTCCGCCAGGTCCTCGGCCGTGGCGTAGATGGCCTCGCCCACCGACCCTTCGCTCAGCGCGTCGTGCCGCGCGTAGTGGATGGAACCGGCGAGTGGGGTGGTGCGCTGACCCTCCACAGTGGCCGGATCGACCCGGCGGGTCTGTCGTGCGTCGATGGTGAACGCGATGTCCTTGTCCACCATGACTTCCGGTGAACCGGCGAGCGCGACCGTGTCCGGTTCGCCGCCGGCGGCCGGCGTCTCGATCTTCGTGATGATGCTGACCGGGCCGGGGGCGATCCGGGCGACGCCCTTGCCCTGCTGGTCGAGTTGGACGATGGTGAACCCGCCGCCGGAGCTCGGGTGCAGTTCGGCCATGTTCCCGAGCCAGACGGTGCCGCCCGCGTCCGGCTCGCCGTGCCGGTTGAGCACGGTCAGCGCGATGTCGTGGCGGGGCGCCTCGGCGTAGAAGCCGAGCGGGAGGCTCGTGGGTTCGCGACCGGGACCGGTCATGGTGACCGCACCGGAGTAGACACCCGGCCGGTCGGCCGGCGGGGTGAGCGTGGCCGTGACCCGGGCGCTGGCGCCCGGGTCGACCGTCAGCTCGGCCGGTTCGACGGTGACCACGTCGTCGGGCGCCGGGACACCATAGATGTCGATAGCCGCGTCCGAAAAGGACAGTTCCTGCGGCGCCGTGCCGTCGTTGGTGATCGTCAGCTCGATGGTGCGCGGCTCGGTGCCGTTCGGGTAACGCAGGTAGCCGAAGTCGACGGCGCCGCGGTCCAGGCGCACCGTGTCGGTGGTGGCGCCGGGCAGGTCGAGGATGCCCGCGCCCTCGGAGGAGGCGTTGGCCGCCGGCTCCTGCGCGTCGGCCGTGGTCATGAGGACAGTCTTGATCCGCTGCCAGTCCCAGTCCGGGTGCTGTTGGCGCAGCAGCGCCGCCGCGCCCGCGACATGCGGCGCGGCCTGCGAAGTGCCCTCCATGGCGAGGTAGCCGTCACCGCTGCCGGCCAGGGCGCCGACGATGCCGACGCCCGGTGCCGTCAGGTCTGGCTTGCCGCGGAACGTGCCGAGGGTCGGGCCGCGGCTGGAGAAGTACGCCACCCCGCCCTCTACGGCCGCCGCGCCGACGGTCAGCGCGCTCGCCGCGACACCCGGTGTGCCGATCGTGCCGCCGCTGGGGCCGTCGTTGCCCGCCGCCACCACGAACAGCGCGCCCGTGCTGGCGGTGAGCGCGTCGAGAGCCTGCGCCAGCGGGTCGTCGCCCTTCGCCGCCTGGCCCCCGAGGCTCATGTTGATCACGTCGGCGCCCTGCGCGGCCGCCCACTCCATGCCGGCGATCACCCAGGACGCCTGGCCGCGGCCCCTCGCGTCGAGCACCCGTCCGTTCAGCAGCCGCGCGTCGTGGGCCACGCCCTTGCGCGCGCCGGCGGCCGCCGCACCCGTGCCGGCCACGATGGACGCGACGTGCGTGCCGTGGCCGTTCTCGTCGGCAGCCGAGCCCGACTCGGTGAAGTCGGCCTCCGCCACCACCTTGCCGCGCAGGTCGGCGTGGGTGCCGTCGACGCCCGTGTCGAGCACGGCGACGTCCACGCCCGCGCCGGTCAGCCCGGCCGCCCACACCTCGGGCGCGCCGATGGCCGTCAGGTTCCGGTCGAGTTCGCTCGCCCGGACCTTGCCGTCGAGCCAGATCCTCGTGCCGGAGGCCAGGGTCACGGCGCCCTGTTTGGGCAGGTCGACGGCGACGGCGCCGATACTCGGCAGCGCCACGCCGCCGGCCGCGGCGAATGCGGTCGGTCCCTGCATGATCACCGGGAGCGTGTCGGTGGCGCCGTAGCCCATGTCGGCCAGCCCGGTGACGTTGAACAGCTCGAGGTCCAGCACGTCGGGCACCAGGTGGGCGGCCGCGTCGGGCACCACGTACAGGTCGTCGCCCTGGCGCAGGGTGGCGAAGGATCGGCCGGGCGGCAACGACACGGTCGGGGTGGCGCCGTGGGTGAGGGTGACCGTGTCGCCCGTGATCAGGGTGACCGGCTCGCTGCGGCCTGGCGCCGCCGGAGGCGCGGGCACGGCGACCGCCGCCGGAACCGGCAACGCCACGAGAACCGCCAGGGAGCCGAACGCCGCCACCATCCGAGCCAGATGCATGGCACAGTCCTACGGCACCACCGGGCCGGACGGAACGAACGCCGGTGGCTGATTGTCGCCATGTCTGGAATTGGCCACTATGGACGGCATGCTGGAAGTGCTCGGCGTGCCCGAGTTCACCGAGACCGTCTACCGCGAGCTGCTGGCCACGCCCGGCCGTACTGCCGTCGAGGTCACCCGCCAACTCGACCGGTCGGCGAGCGCCACCCGTCGCGCCATCGCGGAACTCGAGGAGTTGGGCCTGGTCAGCCGCCTGCCCGGCCGCCCGGTGCGGCTCCTGGCGGCCCGGCCGGACACGGCCATCGACCTGCTGGTGGCCCGCCGGCAGGCCGAGCTGAGCACCCTGCAGCAGAACGCCAGGGCGCTGGCCGCGGAGATGACCACCGAGCGGCAGCCGGACCAACTGCTGGAGATCCTCATCGGGCAGCACGCGGTGGCCGACCGGTTCACCCAGCTCGTCCGGGACTGCGAGGCGGAGCTGCTGGTGATCGACCGTCCGCCGTACGCGGCGGACATCCCGGTGGCCGAGCAGGGGCTGACCGCCCGGCTGCGGGACCATCTCGACGTCCGCGGCCTGTACGCGCCCGAGTCACTGGAGTACCCGGGCGCGCTGGCGGCCGCACGGCGGGCGGTGGCGGCCGGCGAGCAGTCGAGGGTGCACCCGAAGGTCCCCATGAAGCTGGCCATCGCCGACCGGCGGGTGGCGCTGCTGCCCCTGGTGCTGGAGGACATGGTGGCGAGCGCGCTGGTGATCCGGCCGTGCGCGCTGCTGGACGCGCTGGTGGCGTTGTTCGAGTTGCTGTGGCAGCAGGCGACACCGCTGGTGCCCGCGGGATCGGACCACCCCCACCCGTCCGACCTGGGCCTGCTGACACTGCTGGCGGGCGGCGCGAAGGACGAGACCATCGCCCGCCAACTGGGCATCAGCCCGCGGACCGTGACCCGCCGGGTGGCCGAACTGCTCGACGAGCTGGGCGCCAGAACCCGCTTCCAGGCAGGCGTCCTGGCCGAACGCCACGGCTGGCTCGGCTCATGACCGGGCACATCGAGGCGATCGCGTTCGACTGCGAGGACGCCGAGGCACTGGCGGCGTTCTGGTGCGCCGCGCTGGACTACCGGGTGACCGACCGCTGGCGGGACGAGCACGGCCTGGAGTACGTGGAGGCGAACCGCGAGGGCGCCACCATGCTCCTGTTCCAGCCGGTTCCCGAGGGGAAGACCGCGAAGAACCGTGTCCACCTCGACATCCGCCCGACCGGCCCCCAGCGCGAGGCGGTCGACCGGCTGGTGGAGCTCGGCGCGCGGGTGCTGTCCGACGACGCCGACCCGCGGTGGATCACCCTGGCCGACCCGGAGGGCAACGAGTTCTGCGTGCTCCGCGGGCCCGGCGACTGATCTGCGCGCGTCCCAGCCGTGTGTTATGCATGAGTCATGCATGATGCGAGGCTGGTGAACCTGCTCGGGGCGGCTGCCTTGGCCGTCACGGACCTGATGGTCGCCGCCACCCGTGCGGCGGGAGTCAGTACCAGCGGCGCCGCCGCCCTGGTCAGCCTGCGGTTCGCACCCGGACTGAGCGTCACCGAACTGGGCCGGCGCGTCGGGCTGACCCAGTCGGCGGCGGCACGGATGACCGACTCGCTCGTGGCCGCCGGGCTGGTGACCCGCGAGCCGGGGACCGGCCGGGAAGTGGCCGTCACCCTCAGTACGGCCGGAGTCGCGGCGGCCGATCGGCTGCTCGCCGCGCGCGCCGAACCCCTGGCCGAGCTGGTGGCGCCCCTGACCGACGCCGAGCGCGGCGACCTCACCGCCCTGCTCACCAAGATCCTCCCCCGCGTGGGCCGCGCCGACCTCGTCTGCCGCCTGTGCGACCGGGACACCTGCACAACGAACGCCGTCTGCCCGGTCGGCGCGGCCGCGCGCTGATGGGCGCGCTGCTCGCGCTCGCGTCGGCGACTCTCTACGGGATCGCCGACTTCGCCGGCGGGCTGCTGTCGCGCCGGGCGAGTTTCGTGACCGTGGCGCTCGCCGGCCAGGCCGGCGGGTTCGTGGTCCTGCTGGCCGTCGCGCCGTTCGTGCCGGGCGACCCCACTTGCGGCGACCTGGCGTGGGGCGCGCTGTCCGGGGTGGGCACGGGGATGGCCATGGTGTTCCTCTACCGCGGGCTGTCGCGCGGCGCCATGAGCGTGGTCGTGCCGGTCACCGCGGTCGGCGGGCTCGCCGTCCCGGTACTGGCCGGCATCGCACTGTTCGGGGAACGGCCGGCGCCACTGGGGATCGCCGGCATCGTGCTCGCCGTCCCAGCCCTGTGGCTGGTGTCCTGGTCCCCCGGCCGCGCCGGCGCGGACGGCTCGCTCGACGGGCTGGTGGCCGGTCTCGGCGTGGCCCTCCAGTACCTCGCACTCGCCCAGGCCGGACCGGAGAGCGGCATCTGGGCGGTGGTCGCCGGACGACTCGCCGCCGTCCTCACCATCCTGCCGATGTACCGCCGCGACGAACGCGCACCGGTCGGCGCCTGGCTCACGGGCGTCTGCGCGGCGCTGGCGCTCGTCGCCTACCTGCTGGCCACCCGCCTGCAGCTGGTGTCGCTGGCCGTCGTGCTGTCGTCGCTCTACCCAGCCATCCCCGTGCTGCTCGGCCTCACCGTGCTGCGCGAGAAACTCACCCGGGCCCGCGCCGCCGGGCTGCTCGGCGCGGCCGGCGCCACCGCGTTGATTACCCTCAGCCCATGATCCGCCTTGCCCGTGACACCGACCTACCGGTGCTGCAGGACATCGAGCGCGCGGCGGGCGAACCGTTCCGCGCGCACGACATGGCCGCCGTGGCCGACGACCAACCGCCCACCATCGCCGAGCTCACGGAGTTCCAACAGGACGGTCGGTGCTGGGTGGTCACCGACGACTCCGACCGGCCGGTCGGCTACCTCCTCGGCGCGGTCGTCGACGGCCACGCCCACGTCGAGCAGGTGTCCGTCCACCCTGGACACTCGGGCCACGGCCACGGCCGCCGGCTGATCGACACGCTGGACGCCTGGGCCGCCGACCGACGGCTCACCGGCCTCACCCTCACCACGTTCGCCGGCATCCCGTGGAACGCCCCGTACTACGAGCGGCTCGGCTTCCGGGTCCTCGCGGACGACGAACTGACCGACGGGCTCCGGCAGATCCGCGCCCACGAGGCGGAACGCGGTCTGGACGCCTGGCCCCGGGTCACCATGCGCCGTGGTTGAGCCACCACAGGTCGGGTAACCAGCCCCCACAGCACACTGTGGGAGGAAGCGTGGCCGAGCAGAACCAGCCGCCCCAGCAACAGGATCCACCCGGCAGGACCGGGGACATGCGGCCGAAACCGCAGGACGAGATGGCCGGCTACGAGGGCCGGGGACTCCTGGCGGGCCGCCGCGCCCTCATCACGGGCGGCGACTCCGGCATCGGCCGCGCGGTGGCCGTCGCCTTCGCCAAGGAGGGCGCCGACGTCGCCATCGCCTACCTCGATGAGCACGACGACGCCCAGCACACGGCAGGCCTCGTGCGTGCGCAGGGTCGCCGCTGCATGCTGCTCCCCGGCGACCTCGCCGACCGGGAACACTGCGCGGACATCGTCGACCAGACGGTCGCGGCGCTCGGCGGGCTCGACATCCTGGTGAACAACATCGCCACGCAGGAGCCGGTCGACACACCGGACGACCTGGCTGAGGACCAGTGGCTGCGCACGTTCGACGTGAACATCCACAGCTACTTCCGGGTGACGGCCGCCGCCCTGCGACACCTCGGCGACGGCAGCGCGATCATCAACAGCGGCTCGGTCAACGGCCTGCGCGGCAACAAGACGCTCATCGACTACTCGGCCACCAAGGGTGCCGTGCACGCGTGGACCTACGCCATGGCACAGGCACTACAGGACCGCGGCATCCGGGTGAACTGTGTGGCGCCGGGTCCGGTGTGGACACCGTTGATCCCGGCCACCATGCCGCCGGACCGCACGGCCACCTTCGGCCAGCAGACACCCTACGGCCGCGCCGCACAGCCCGACGAGCTCGCTCCGTCCTACGTGTTCTTCGCCGCCGGACAGCTGTCGTCCTACTACACGGGTGAGGTGCTCGCGGCGCTCGGCGGCGAGACCACCCCCGGCTGATCCCCCACCGATTCCGAGGAGTTCGACCATGAAGGCAGTCACCTGGCACGGCAAGCGCGACGTCCGAGTGGAGACGGTGCCCGACCCGGAGATCCGCGAGGCGACCGATGCCATCGTTCGCGTCACCACCACCGGGATCTGCGGCTCGGACCTACACCTGTACGAGGTGCTCGGCTCGTTCATGGAGGAGGGCGACGTGCTCGGCCACGAGCCGATGGGCATCGTCGAGGAGGTGGGCGTCGAGGTGACGGGCATCAAACCGGGAGACCGGGTGGTGGTGCCGTTCAACATCTCGTGCGGCTCGTGCTTCATGTGTGCGCAGGGCCTCCAGTCGCAGTGCGAGACCACCCAGGTCCGCGAACGCGGCAAGGGCGCGGCGCTGTTCGGCTACACGAAGCTCTACGGTCAGGTCGACGGCGGCCAGGCCGAGTACCTGCGGGTGCCGCAGGCACACTACGGCCCCATCAAGGTGCCCGAGGGCCCCCCGGACGAGCGATTCGTATACCTGTCCGACGTGGTGCCGACCGCGTGGCAGGCGGTCGAGTACGCGGCCGTGCCGGACGGCGGCAGCATCGCGGTGTTCGGCCTCGGCCCCATCGGCCAGATGTGCTGCCGGATCGCGCGGCACCGCGGTGCCGGCCAGGTCATCGGGGTCGACCTGGTGGCCGAACGCCTGGCGCTGGCCGACAAGTACGGCGTCACGACCATCGACCTCGCCGAACCGGCGGAGGCCGCGGAGACCATCCGGCACCTCACGGCCGGCCGCGGGCCGGACTCGGTGATCGACGCGGTCGGCATGGAGGCGCACGGCTCACCCGGCGGAAAGATCGCCCAACAGCTGACCAGCCTGCTGCCCAAGCCCGCCGCCGCGAAACTGACGGAGAAGGCGGGCGTGGACCGGCTGGGCGCGCTGCTCGCGTCGATCGACACGGTTCGGCGCGGCGGCACCGTGTCACTGTCCGGCGTGTACGGCGGCATGATCGACCCGTTGCCCATGATGGAGCTGTTCGACAAGCAGATCCAGCTGCGGATGGGACAGGCGAACGTCCGCAGGTGGATCGACGACATCATGCCGCTGCTCACCGGCGACAGCGACCCGCTCGGGGTCGAGGACCTGGCCACCCACCGCCTGCCGCTCACCGACGCGGCACACGGATACGAGATCTTCCAACAGAAGCGCGACGGCGCCATCAAGGTGTTGTTGCGGCCATGACCGACGCACCGGACGCGGACAAGCTGCTCGGCGTCTACCTCAACGACCACCTGACGGGGGCCGTCGGCGGCGTCGAACTGGCCAGGCGCCTGGCGAACACGGAACGGGACTGGTCGGGTGGTCCGGACATCGCGGCCGTGGCCGGCGAGATCGAGACCGATCGCGCCGCACTGCGGGAGATCATGGCGAAGCTGACCGTGCCCGAACAGGTCTACCGGACCTGGCTCGGGTGGGTGGGTGAGAAGGCGGGCCGGCTGAAGACGAACCGCAGGCTGTTCACCCGTTCCCCGCTGAGCCGCGTGCTGGAACTCGAGTTGCTGCGGCTGGGTATCGAGGGCAAGGCAGCGGCGTGGCGGGCCCTTCGCCAGGTGGCCGAGACCGAACCCCGCCTCCCGGCCGACGAGCTGGAGCGCCTGATCGAACGCGCGGACTCCCAGATCGACAGAGTGGAGGAGCTGCGGATCCGCGCCGCCCGCGAGGTCTTCATGCCTGGAACGACGCCTTCCTGACGTTGAGCGTCAGGAAGGCGTCGTTCCAGGCATTCGACGGGCCGAGGGCCTGGTCACTCCTTCCGGCGGACGAAGTCCATCAGGTCGAAGTCCTCTTCCACGGAATCCCTCCGCCGACGGCGCCTCGGCGGCTCGGGCGGTCTCGGCGCCGCCGCTGGTGGATCGGGCGGTACCCCCGGCGGCGGCTCAGGCGTGCGGCGCTGGATGTCCGGCGGGCTGACGAAGTCCAGCTGATCGAAATCCTCGTCCACCACCGGACGCGCCGGCCGCGGCGTGGGGACCGGTTCGCTCGGCTCAGGCACGACCTCGACCGACGCGGACGGCTCCTCGGCACGGGAGGGGCCACGCAGAAACGCCTCCCGAGTGAGGTGGCAACCGGTGGTGAGGCTGAGTGTCGTGTTCACCGCCGTGCCGAAGAGCAGTTCACCGCCGTACTCGCCCGGAAAGGACACCTCGTGGTCACCCGGCCGGTCCACCACGACCGTCGGCGCGGCGAAACCGTACTGGCTGACCAGATCCGCCACAATCGCGGTCGCACGCGGCCAGTCGGCATCGGACACGTTCCCCGGTGACATCCCCGACGTGTATCTGCGGATCTCGCCGTCACCACCGAGCCGCGTGAAAGGGCCGCCGCCGATCGAGGCATTGACCGAATTACCCGACGGAAGCCACGGGTGCAGGCCGATCTCGGCGACGAGCGTGTCGCGAATGGCGGCGAGCATCCCCCGGTATCGGGTGTCGACCACCTCGATGTCCGGCCGCCGGGCGAGTTCGTCGAACAGTTCCGCAACGCTCATGTGAACGGCATCGCTCATTTGAACGGCATCCACGTCAGAGCGTCCCCGAAGTCCCTGCTGTCTCCGTTGACGATCAGCTCGGTGGGAAGATCGCCGACGATGACGCTCATGTTGTACTGGCTCGTGGTACCCGAGTTCAGGTACTCCGAATGGCCGTTCGACTCGGTGAAATGCCGATCACCATAGGGGCCGGGAATTGTGTGGTCACTGGTGGACGCGTGCCGCATCCCGTCGAGATGGCTCGGATCGCCCCCGAAGACACCGAGGTCGCCGACCGGGTCCGTCTCGAACCCCCGGTATCCCTGCGCTTCGAGATACGTGGAGTGCCCGTCCTCGACCAGTATGTCGTCGAGGTTGCTGGTGCCGATGCCGGGCGAGCCGAAGAAGACCGCCTCGTCGACGCCGGTGTTCTCCTGCAGTGCGAGTCCGGTGGTCGTCGAGCCGTACGAGTGGCCCATCGCCGTGAGATGCGGGTCGGAATCCCGTGCCGCGTCGATTCCCTGCAGGAACGGCGCCAGGTTCTCCGCACCCCGTTCCGCCGCGTGCTGGCTTCCCACCGTGTTCGGATCGGGCAGGAGCGTCTCACTCCATTGCGGCGCCTGATAGCCGATCCACGTGACGGTCGCTACCGAACCCGGTTTGCCGTAACGGTCGAGCTCACCCTGGGTTCGCGCTTGCAGGTCAGCCATCTTCGAGTCGTAGTCGCCGATCGAGTCGGGCACGTTCGACGTCAGGCCTGGCGTGAACACCGCGACCTTACTCGCCGTGTCGAGGTTGCCGTTCGCTATCGCCGCTTCCGCGCGTTCCGAGGAGGTGCCGAAC
This sequence comes from uncultured Actinomycetota bacterium, assembly GCA_963826035.1. Taxonomy (GTDB): domain Bacteria; phylum Actinomycetota; class Actinomycetes; order Mycobacteriales; family Pseudonocardiaceae; genus Actinophytocola. The sequence continues at coordinate 209,926 of CAWGVZ010000020.1, forward strand.
AGAACCAGCTGCCGCTCGCCCGGTTTGGCCAGCGTCTCCTCGATAGCGCGAATCGCGTCCAGCTTCTCCTTGACCCGGTCGAGCTCGCCCTGCTTGCCGATCTCCCCATGCTCGATCTCGCGCTCGAGCCGGTCTACCTCGCCCTCAAGACGTTGCTTCTCGATCGGCAGCATCGCCCGGTTCGCCTGGTCACGAGAGGTGAAATCCACCCCGTCCCGGTTGCCGATCCACTCCGGATGCTCCTTGATGACGCGCTGCTTCTCCGCGTCCGACAGTGAATCCCACCAGCCGGCGTTGTCGCCGGGGCTGCCTCGGCCCTCCGGCGGCGCCGGCGGGTCGATCCCGCCCTGTGCCCCACCGGCCTCGGCCGCACCGGCGAGGCTGGTCGCGCCGCCGTCGTTGACCTTGCCGGCTTGCACCTTGCCCAGCTGACCACTGACGTCCTTGTCGATATCGTTGGCCGTGCGCAGGTTCTGCTCGACCCGGTCGACGAGCTCGGCCTTGATCCGCTCGCGCTCGCGGGAGACCTCGTCCTTGCGGTCCTCCGGCACGTTCTGCGGCGGGTTCACATCGTTCACCGCGCCGTCGTCGCCGATGGCGAACCCGTTCTGCGTGGCGAGGGCGTCCGCTTCCTGGATGCCCCGCCGGAGCCCGGTGATGGCGTCCGCACCCTGGGTCAGAGTGGTGACGGCGGACCGGATGCCGGCGACGAAGTGCTCCATCTTGTCGGTGATCTCGCCGCGCTTCGTCGTGGCGTTGCCGGCCGCCTCACCGATCCAGTTCTTCGGACCGCCCATGGCATTGAACTCGTCGGCCAAACCCACGAGCGTGTCGCTGTTCGACCTGAGCGCCTTGCCAGCCGCGTCCAGTGGTTCGGATCGCCATTGCCGGATCTGGCCGTAGGAGAGCGTCATCGGCCGTACCCACTGAAGGCTGCGGCCGCGGCCTGCTCGCTGTTCTCGTACTCCCGTTTGCTGATGCCCAGCCCCTCGGCATATCCCCTGGCCGACTGTTGCCAGGACGTTCGCTGGTAGCCCCACGAGTCGGCGAGCATCCCGATGGACTGCGCGCTCAGCGAGCCCGGCATCCCGGCTTTGGCTTGGGACATCGAGCCTTCCAGGTCGACGGCGCCGACCTGCTCGCCCGCCGACGTCGCCGCGGTGACCGCGCTGTCGAACGCCGCCATCTCAGCCTCGTACCCGTCCATCCGGCTAGTTCCCCGGCTTTCCGCTGTGGATGACCTCGGGCGCGTACTCGAGATCCTCCTCGTGGCTCTCGTCCAGGCCGTACTTCCGCTGGTGTTCCTTGTCCGTGTCGCCGCCCGGCCGAGCGCCACCCATGCCACCCATGGGAAGACCGCCCGGGGCGACACCGCCGCTTCCGGACGAGGTGCGGACCGGCTGCTGCTTACCGTCCTGACGTGCGGTGTCGGCGCCACGCCCGGCGCCGGTCTGGGCACCGATGCCGGCCGCGCCCATCGGCACGCCAGCGCCGGTGGACACCGCGCCCCCACCGGCCGATCGGGCCGTGTCCGGCACCGCGCTGGAAACCGGTGGAACCACACCGGACGATCGGGTGCCGCCGTCGGATGAAGGGGTGCCCGGTGTCGGCGCGCCGCCGTATCCGCCGGCCGACGGTGATGGTGACCCCGAACCGGAGCCGCCCCCGCCGCTCCCGGACTCCGACGCGGCCCTCGTGCTCTCGGGTCCGCCGACCTGCGGCGGCTCAGCGCCACCGCCGCCCACACCGGCGCCCGCGGCGGCCCGCGGCTCGGCGGCGGCGCTCGTGCTCTGCTGGCTGATGTTCGACATGGCCGACTGGATCAGTTCCACGACGGCCATCCCGCCCTGGACGAGCTTCATCAGGTTGTCCCCGCTGGCCATCAGCGCCGCCAGCTTCGCGGCGATCTTCGCGGCGTACGTCACGGCGATCCCCACACACGGCGGGATGGCCTCCGCCACGCTCTGGCCGAAGGTCTCCCCGGCCCGCGCCACGGCCTGGGTCATGATCGGCACGATCTCCGCCACCGCCTCGGAGATCAGCTGGGTGATCTCCGCGACGGCCTGCGCCACCACCTGACCCGCGCCGATGATCGCACTGGCCGTCGTGTTGCTCGCCTGCCCGAGGCCGGCGACCCCGTCCGCGTGCTGGGCGGCGGCGTTGCGGTATTCGGTCGCGGACGCGCCGGACCAGCCGGAGGTCTGCGCCGTGGTCGATGCCCGGTACGAGTCGGCCACACCCGTGATGTCCTGCCCTGCGGTGCCGAAGTCCTGCGCCCCCGACGAGACCGACGCCGCGTTGCCGCCCTGCAGTTGGGTGAGCCCGTCGCCGAGGAACGACACGAGCGGCATGAACCAGCCGAGACCGGCCGTGGCGAGGCCGGCCAACGGGTTGAGCGTCGAACCCAGCAGGTCCAGCGGTGCCCCCGGCACGCCGAGCCCGGGCGCCACCCACCCTTTGGCACGCACGGCGTCATCGGTTGCCTGGAGGTCGACGACCATCTGGGCGGTGTTCGTGTCGGTCATCAGGGGTGCTCCCGGGTCAGGTTGGTGGCGTTCGTGTCGTCGGTGTACTCGTAACCGGCCGAGGTGCGCGCGATGCCGGTGCTCAGCTCGGCCACCGCCGACGACGCGTCCGTGATCGTGTTCGCTACCTGCGTCATGGCGCCCTGCAGACCGGACGTGAGGAACTGGGTGAACGGGCCGAGTGCGAGGTCGGCGAGGCCGCTCGGCAGCCGCCCACCGATGCCGGACAGTTGGTCGGCGACGTCGCCGACGCTGCCGGCATGCCCGTGGAGCTGCTCGGTATCAACATCAAAGTGGGTCATTTGGTGATCTCCGGTGGGTTGGTGAAGTAGTCGTCGTCGTCCGGGTTCTTGATCGCGGGCACACCGGCCGGCAGGTGCTGCTTGATCACCTCGAGCGCGGGACCCTCGCCGAAGTACTCGGTCGAGATACCGGCGACCTGGGCACCTACCGCGCGCCGCGCCTTCCGCGTCGTGTCCAGGATGAGCCGCGCCAGCTCATCGGATTCGAGCGTGCGGGCCGCGGGTGTGAGGGTGAGATCCTCCAGCGTGCCGCTGGCGCTGACCCGTACCTCGACTTCGCCGCGGGGCGAGGCCGCCGTCCCACCGACCTGCCGCAGGCGCGCGCCGGCTTCCTTGGCGCGCGTCGCGACCTCGGTGAGCCGCTTGTCATATTGCGCGAGCCACTGTTGCGGATCCATCGTGTTCCCTTCTGGCGATCATGGCCGAACTGTTGAGCGCTAGGCGTATTTCGTTAGGTGGCAACGAGTTGACACTGAGCCACCCGTCGTCCGCACGGCTCACCCGTACCCGGCCCCGCGGACCGTCCAACCAGGACAGTTCGGTGCCGGATCTGGTGCCGCGGCGGGTCGCCCCGAGCTGTCCTGCGCCCGTCAGCTCGGGGAGCAACCTGCCGAGTTCGTCGAGGACGAGGGGATCGCCGCCGTCCGGGGGAAGCGTGATCGGCATGGTCACGGCCGACTCGACCGAGGGCACCAGCTCCATCAGCTCGTCGGCCAGCGCGTTCTGCGCGACCCGCCGGATCCGCACGGTGCTCGTCCCCGAGCCGGTCAGCGGCTGGCGGCAGATCAGCGTCCAGGACCGGTAGGCCATGGCCACCACACCGACCGCCCCGTCCGGGCCGGTCAGCACGAGATCGACCGTGCCCCGGTACTCGCGCAACGCCGTGACCACCTCGGCCGCGACGCCGAGCGGCCCGCGCTCGCCGGCCAGTCCACGTGCCCGCAGGGTCACGCCGGCGCCGGCCAGCAGCACCTCTCGCTCCCCCGCGATCCGGCCGAACTCCGGCACCCGCAACGGAAACGGGAATCGGGCTCCGGCGTGCGTGGCGAGCAGGTCCAGCTCCACCAGTCCGAAGTGGACACCGGTGCTGGTCTCCGGTACGGGCGGCGCCGTCATTCCGCCGTCTCCTGGTCGGCCAACTTCCAGGCGATCTCGCTGTCGCCGGCCTCGTACTGCGTGACGGTGGCGTGCAGCGCCCGGTGGTAGCTGCTCAGCTCGGCGTCGGCCGCGCCGACCTCGCCCGTGAGCCCGGTCGGGCCGGCCGCCTCGCGCAGCCGCGTGGCCAGGTGCATGGCGGGTGGCGCGGTGCCGAGCAGCGGCTGGCGCTCGGCCAGCCGCCCCGCCGAGGACACGAGGCCGCTCGTCCGGTCGCCGATGTCGGTCAACGACCGGATCTGCCCGGCCAACTCGTCGGACGAAACCTCGAAGCCGCCGGGAGACGACTGGTTAGAGGCCAACGTTGAGCTCCCTGTCTGTCATGTCCCCGATCACCGAGTCGCTGGCGCGCTCGTCCAGCGCGAAGATCCCGCTGTCCACGTTGGGCAGGCGACTGCGATACGGCTTGCCCTGCTCGTCGTCGCCCCTGGGGGCCATGCCCGGCGCGAACATCCCACCGGGGCCCATGCCGCGCCTGGCGGCCGCGTCGGAGAGCGCGGCGTTGCCGGCGGCGAGCACGCTCTGCACGGCCCCAGGTCCGGCACCGACCCGTCCGCCAGGGCCGAGCGAGGGACCACCCCCGACCAGCCGGCTCCACGGCACCCCACCGCCCGCGCCGCCGCCGACGGATGACCCGCCGCCGGCGACCCCGGCAGCACTGGTAGCGCCCAGCCCGTCCACCGCGTACGTCCTCGACCTGGTGGCGTCGGGTTGCGCGGGTACCACCTGGTGGCTGCTGTTGTGCAGGCTCGACTCGTAGGTCTGCATCACCCGCACCGCCTCGGCCTTGGACGCACCAGCCACCGCGTCGGCCGTGAACATCCGGGCGCCGCCGATGATCACCGCGTTCAGCGGCGGCATCGGTCCGGCGCCGACAGCGCTCGACGCCAGCGTCATCGGGTCCGGCGGCGGCGGTGGCATGGTGTTCCGCGCCTGGGCCAGCGCGTCGCCGGCTTCGGCGGCCGCCTTCTGGACGGTGCCCGCCCGGGCACCGGCGTTCCAGACCCGGTCGGACAGCTCCGCCAGCCGGTCGGCCGCCAGCTCGGACGCCCGGCCCTGCCAGTTCGACCGCAGCGCGGTCGCCTCACCGCGCAGCGCCTCCGCGTACTCGGTCAGCTCGGTGCTGTGCCGCCCCCATTCGGCGGCCACCGTGCCGACGTCGCCGACGTCCGCGTCCTTCCACAACATTTCGTACAGCTGTTCGTGGCTGTAGGAGTTCCAGTTCGTGCCGCCCGGCGGGGTCGGCGAACCGAAGAACTCGGCCCACACGCTGTCCAGGGCGTCGGTCAGGGTTTGGGTCAGCGTCCCGAGCGGCCCGTCCGGGTTCAGTACCCCGGTGACCGCGCTCGCGAGACCCGCGACTGTGTCGAACACGTGGCAGACAGTGGCGTGAACCCGGTGACCCGACCAGGCCTCGAACCGGCCATTTATGTCCGCCTACCTAAAACCGCAGGTCAGCGCCCCACATCGGTCAGGTGAGCCTGGAGGCGGGCGTGCCGGAACTGGTAGACCGCACCGACCTGGCGCAGCACACCGCGCCGGCACGCGTCCTCCAGGAAGGCGGCCACCGACCAGGGCAGCCGCCCGGTCAGCGGCAGCCATACCCGCGCGAACACCAACCACTGGCCCCACGCGGTCAGGCCGAGCGTGACACCCAAGCCGACCGCGAGGCCCAGCACGAGGCCGTAGGTGAGCCCGTGCAGCAACCCGTACCGCGGCCCGTGCAGGAGCCCGGCCATGACTCCGTACCCCACCGCACACACGAGCCCGAGAACCGATGACTCGAAGATCACGGTTGCTCGGTTGGTGATCAACAGGTCCGTGGGGCTGATCGCGGTTCGCACGTCGATCGGTGCCTCGATGCGAGCCATGATCCCCCAGGCCAGCCCGACCAGCGGGCCGAGCACCAGCCCGGTGAGGACGCCGTACCCGGGCCCTGGCCCGAGCCGGCCCACGATCCAGAACTGGATCCCGAGCACACCCGCGAGCCCGAGGCCGCCGGCGAACGCGAGCCCGAGCACCAGGACCACCGTGAACCTGCGGATGAACCGCGCCCGCAGCCGCCGGTTCCCGCCGTGGAACCGGATCTGCACGCGGGACGGTTTGAACGCCGCGCCCCCGAGGGCAGGCCCGACCACGCGCAGCAGTCCGATGGCCAGCGCAGCGGCGAGCCCTTCCAGGGGACCGGCCGTGAGTCCGTCGACGGCTCCCGTCCCGAACCCGAGCACGCCCATCAGCGCGGCCGCGAATCCCGCGGCGAACACAACGGCGATCCCCGCCACCAGGCCGACCACGACCCCCCGCTGCCATCGCCGCATGGTGCTGCCCAGCTGCCACCAGGTCAGATCACGGGTGCCGACCCGGTCCAGGTGCCGAGCGAGGTATCCGAGCCACCCCCGGACCCGCTCGGGCTCCCAGCGCGACTGTTGGTCCCGGTAGACGGTGGGGATGAAACTGCCGAGCAGGTGGTCCTCGAGTTCGTACTGGCTGCCGAACCGGTCGGTGTCCAGCAGCTCCGACGGGTCGTGGCCGGCGGGGTCGCTGTAGATGGCGCGGGCGAGGCCCACCATCAGCGGGGTGGTCAGGACCGCGCGGAGGTTGACGCTGGCCGGGCGCTCGGGATGGTCGCGCAGCTCGGTCAGGACCGGGTCCCACGCGGTCGCGCCGCCGTTCTTGCGGGTGGTCCGCGGGAGGTAGTCGACCAGGTCGGACACCGTGAGGTCGGTCAGCCGGACGGCCGCGGCGGCCGTCAGGGCGTCGGTGCCGGCCACGGTCGCGTACTCACCGGGGCGGCTGGTCACCAGCAGCGGCAGGGTCGTGGCGTTGAGCGCGTCCAGCGCGGCCCGGTGCAGCCCCGTGGCGAGCTCGTCGAACCCGTCCAGCACCGGCAGGATGCGGCCGGCCTCGATCAGCGCGGTCGCCAGGTTCGACCCGTCGCCGCCGGTCGCCGCCAGCCCGGGGTGATCGCGCACCAGCCGACGGGCCAGCCAGTCCCGGAACCCGGTGATGGTCGGGTTCCAGGACCCGAGGCTGAAGACCACCGGCACGGCGTCGCCACGATCGCGAGTCCGCAGCAGGTCGAGGACGAACCGCGCGGCCAACACCGACTTGCCCGAGCCCGCCCGGCCGAGCACCACCAGCCGTCCTGACGGGATCCGCCGGTAGACGTCGGTGATCTCGGGCAGGCGGCCGGCCAGGTCCAACGGTGCGGCGGAGTCCCCCGGCAGGACCCGGCGGACGTTCTCCCAGTGGTCCATGACGTCGTCGGGCGCCTGCTGCCATCGGACGGGCAGCGGGAACGGATCCTGGATCCGCCGCAGCTCCTCTTCCCGGTCCAGGCGTGCGCCGACCGCGTGGGCGAGATCGTCGGTGGCCTCCGCCAGCCTGCGCTCCAACGCCGTCTCCGGCCGGGTTTCGTGCACACTGGGCGAACCCGCCTGACCGTCCGCGACGGCCAGCATCTGGGTGCGTTCGTCCGGCTCGAGGCTCAGCGCGTCGGCGATCAGCCGCACGGTGTCCAGCTGCGGGTTGGCGCTTTCGCCCGTCTCCAGCCGGCGAATGGTCCGGACCGACAAACCGGTGCGTTCGGCCAGAACCTCCTGTGTCAACGCCGTCTGCCGCCGCAACTGCCGAAGCAGGACGCTGAACTGGCTCGTCACGGATCGCACCCTATCCAATGCGGCCAGCATGCGACGATGAGCCGTGGCCGATCTTTGCGGACGGGTTGATGGGAGGCGCGAGTGAGCCGAGGAGTCCTGGTCACCGGGGCGTCGGGCGGGATCGGGCGGGCGGTGGCGGTCGCGTTCGCGCGTGCGGGTGACCGGGTGGCCGTGCACTACTCGACGCGCGTGGCCGAGGCGGAGCGGACCCTCGCCGGGCTGCCCGGCGAAGGACACGCGCTCGTGTCGGGCGATCTGGCCGACCCGCTGCGGGTGGCGGACCTTGCCACGGAGGCGGACACCGCGCTCGGCGGCGTGGAGGTGTTGGTCAACAACGCGGCGGTCGTCACGACCGGCTACGCGGTGGCCGACGCCGACTACGAGACCTGGCAGCGGGCCTGGCGCGACACGCTCGAGGTGAACCTGCTCGGCGTGGCCAACCTGAGCTACTGCGTCGCGCGCCGGCTCATCGACCGGGGCGTCGAGGGCGCCATCGTGAACGTCGGTTCGCGCGGTGCGTTTCGCGGCGAGCCGGACGCGCCGGCGTACGGCGCGAGCAAGGCCGGCCTGCACGCGCTCGGCCAGTCGCTGGCCGTGTCCCTTGCCCCGCACGGCATCTCCGTGACCTCGGTGGCGCCCGGTTTCGTCGAGACCGACCGGGTCGCCGACCGTCTGGACGGCGAGAACGGGGCCGCCATCCGCGCGCAGAGTCCGTACGGCCGGGTCGCCACCCCGGAGGAGGTCGCGGCCGCCGTGGTCTACCTGGCCTCACCGGCCGCGTGCTGGTCCACCGGTGCCGTACTCGACGTCAACGGCGCCTCCTACCTCCGCTGACGTCGGTCACGCCCTCTTCCACAGCCGCACCTTGGCGTCCAGGCCACCGGACGCCAGCATCCCGGTCGAACTGAAGGCCACCTCGTTCACGCCGAGCTCTTCGCCGCCGTCGAGAATGACGGGTGGCTCGTCACTGGTCACATCCCAGATCTTCAGTTTCTCGGCGGCGGTGGCGAGCAGCCGGCCGTCCGGACTGAACGCCAGGTCGTCCATCGGATCCTCACCGACGCCGCCGAGCACGGTCTTCTGCTCGCCGATGGCCTCGGTGTCCCAGAAGACCACGCGCTCGCCGTCGCTACCGCCATCCGAGGCGGCCAGCACCTTGCCGTCCGGGCTGAACGTCACGGCCCCGACGTTTCCTTGGTGTTCCTCGAAGACGTGGCGAAGCTGCCCGCTGGGCACGTCCCACAGGAACGCCGCCTCGCGGGCGCAGGATGCGAGAAGCCGGCCGCCCGGGTGGAAAGCCACCTTGACGACATTGGCACCGTGTCCACTGAGGACCGCACCTGGCCGGCCGCTTTCCACTTCCCACAACCGCACCGTTTCGTCCTCGGCGGCGGAAGCGAGGAGCTGACCGTCCGGGCTGAACGCCAGGGCGTAGACCGGACCGGTGTGGCCGGTGAGGATGGTCCGGGTCTCCTCGCTGGCCACATCCCACAGTCGCACCGTGTGGTCGTCGGCCGCGGCGAGCAGCCGGCCGTCCGGGCTGAACTCCAGTCCGAAGTAGTACTTCACGTCTCCGGCGAGGACGGTGCGCTGCTCGTGGCTGGCCACGTCCCACAACCGGATGTCGGCGCCGCTCATGCTTGCGAGCACCTGGCCGTCCGGACTGAATGCCAGGCCGTTGATGCTGGCCGGGTGGCCGGTGAGGGTGGCGGCCAGGCGGAACGGGCCGTTGACCCTGGGCTGGGAATCGGTGTCTGTGTTGTCTGCGCTATCACTGTCCGGCAGGAGGATCGGGATGGTGATACCGAGCGCCGCCACGCCGGCGAACCCGGCGGCCGCGAACAGCAGGCCTCGCCGGGTGAGACCTGGCGGACCCGGCGCGGTGGGGCTGTACTGCGGCGGGTGCGTGGCCGGCGGCGGTGGAGGTTGTGGTGGCGGACCGGGGTAACCGGCGCCTTGCGTGGCGGCCTGACTGCGTTCGACCTGACAGCGTTCGACGATCTCCGCGGGAGTGGGCCGCTGCCGCGGGTCCTTGGTCAGACAGGCCAGGACGATGCCCAGCAGCGGTTCCGGACATCCCGCCAGGTCGGGTTCCTGCTCCAGGATCCGATACGTCACCGCGTGCTCGTGGCCGCCACCGAAAGCCAGCCGGCCGGTCACCGCGAAATACGCCAGCAACCCCAACGCGAACACATCCGCGGCCCCGGTGACCTCCTCGCCCCGGATGTATTCCGGCGCCAGGTACGCCGACGCGCCGGTCCGCGTCACCGACGTGGCATCCGCGGCATGCGAAATACCGCAGTCGGTCAGCCGCGGCCCGTTGGCGGTGAGCAGGACGTTGGCCGGCTTGAGATCCCGGTGCGCCACACCCGCCGAGTGCAATGACTGCAACGCCTCCGCCACCCCGGCGACCAGCCGCACCACGGTGTCCGTGGATCCCGGCCCGTGCGCGGTTACCGCGTGCTGCAACGACGGCCCCGCGACGTAGGCGCTCGCCAGCCACGGCCGTTCGGCCCACGGGTCGGCATCCACCACCGGCACCGTGTACAACCCCGGCACCCGCCGGACGGTCGCCACCGCGAGCTCCAGCCGTTTCCGGAACTCGCCGTCCGCGGCGAACTCGCGGTGCATCACCTTGACCGCTACCGCGACTCCGGCCGGCGTCCGTCCCAGATAGACCCGGCCCAGGCCTCCTTCACCCAGGACGCCCTCGATCCGGTAGGGCCCCACGGTCGCCGGGTCACCCGGCTCCGGCGCGCGATACGGCGGCGCCATCAGCGGCCACCCCGACTCCAGTTCACCAGAAAGCACCGACGAACCCTAGCGTCTGGTTGACCGGCGGCGAACCGCGATCGTATGGTCGGTGTTCCACTGTACGAAGACCGTTCCGTCTCACGGCACACCACTCGGACAGGGGGTGCGATGACGCTCGCGCTGGGGCACCTCACGGTCATCGACCTGACCCAGGTGATGGCCGGCCCCTTCTGCTGCCAACTGCTCGGCGACCTCGGTGCGGACGTGATCAAGGTCGAGCCGGTCCACGGTGACGCCACGCGGGAGGCCACCGGACACCGGTTGCCGCACGGGGAGAGCGCCGCTTTCCTGGCGGTCAACCGGAACAAGCGCGGCATCGCCATCGACCTGTCCACCACGGACGGGCGGGCCGCGTTCCACCGGCTGGTCGAGACGGCCGACGTCGTGGTCGACAGCTTCCGGCCGGGAACGGCCGCCCGGCTCGGCGTCGACTACCCGGCGCTGCGGGTGGTCAACGAGCGGATCGTGCACGCGTCCATCTCCGGCTTCGGGCAGACCGGGCCGTACGCGTCCCTGCCGGGCTACGACCTGATCGCCCAGGCGATGTCCGGGATCATGAGCGTGACCGGCGACGCCGAGGGCACGCCCGTGAAATGCGGCGTCCCGGTGGCCGACCTGTCCGCCGGCCTGCTGTGCGCGATCGGGATCCTCAGCGCCTGCCTGGCCCGCACGGTCACCGGCCGCGGCCAGGCGGTCGACACCTCCCTCTACGACGCGGCCCTGGCCATGTCCGTGTGGGAGACGGCCGAGCTCTGGGCCACCGGCGAGGCACCCGCCCGGCTCGGTTCCGCGCATCGGGTCAACGCGCCGTACCAGGCATTCCCGACCCGCGACGGCTACCTCACGATCGGCGCGAACAACGGGCGGCTGTGGCAGCGGCTCTGCGTGGCGCTCGACCGGCACGACCTGCTGGCCGACCCGCGGTTCGCCACGAACACCGACCGGGTGCGCAATCGTGACGTACTGGCCGAGGAGCTGGGCCGGTCACTGTCCACACGGGACACCGATGACTGGGTCGAGCTGCTCAACACGGCCGGTGTGCCGGCCGGACCGATCCGAGACTACCAGCAGTCGTGCGCCGATCCGCACACGCTCGCCCGGGAGATGGTGGTGGAGCTGGACCACCCCATCGAGGGCAGCGTCCGCGTGCTCGGCATTCCCATCAAACTCAGCGATACCGCGGGAAGCATCCGCCGCGCGCCGCCCGGGCTCGGCGAGCACACGGACGAGATCCTTGGTGCCGTGGGATATTCGGCCGCCGAGATCGCGGCGTTGCGCGCGGAAGGGGCCGTGTCATGAGTGTGGTGGTGGACGTCTCCGGGAGTGTCGCCACGGCGACCTTCACCCGCCCAGAAGCACGCAACGCCATGACCATGGCCATGTACGACGCGCTCGCCGACTTCTGCGCACACGTGGACTCGAGCCCCGAGGTCCGGGTCGCCGTGCTGCGCGGCGCTGGCGGCAAAGCGTTCGTGTCCGGCACCGACATCGCCCACTTCCGCGACTTCGCCGGCGCGCGCGCCGGCATCGAGTACGAACGGCACCTGGACACCGTGCTCGCCCGGCTCGAGGATGTCCGGGTGCCCACGGTCGCGGTGATCGACGGCTACGCCACGGGCGGCGGCCTGAGCATCGCGGCCGCGTGCGATCTGCGGATCTGCACCCCGAACGCGCGGTTCGGGCTGCCGATCGCCAGGACGCTCGGCAACTGCCTGTCCATGGCGGCCTACGCGCGGCTGGTCGCCCTGATCGGCGCCGGGCGAGCCCTGCACCTGATCCACACGGCCGGCTTCGTCGACGGCGCGGAAGCCGTTCGGATCGGGCTGGCCGGCGAGCTCGTCGACGTCGACAAGCTCGACAGCCGCGTCGCCGAGCTGTGCACGCGGCTGGCCGACAACGCCCCGCTGACCATGCTGGCCAGCCGGACCGCACTGCGCCGGCTGCGCGAGCACGCCCTGCCGCCGGACGAGGACCTGATCTCCCTGTGCTACGGCAGCGACGACTTCCGCGAGGGCGTCACCGCGTTCCTCGACAAGCGCCCACCACGCTGGCGCGGCACCTGATGACCGGGCAGCGGTCAGGCCCAGTGCCCCGTCCAGGCGGATACGGCATGATTCTCGACGGCCCAGCTGCCCGCTGGCCGCGTTGCCGAAAGGCCCAAGTACAACCCGGTACGAGGACCTTTCGGCGCCTTGCCAGCGAACACCTGGATCCGCCGATAATCACCCCAATCCACCTGGACGGGGCACTACGGGCGCCGGTAGCCGAGCGTCGCGCTGACCCGCCCGGCCGCCTCGGTCACCAGCTTCCCGTAGGACCTCCTGAGCTGGTCGGGCATCCGGCTGCCGGGTGCGGACACCGACAGGCTCGCCAATGCCTGGCCCTCATGGTCGAAGATCGGCGACGCGACCGCCGTGATGTCGGTCCGCCACTCCCCCACATTCGTGGCGTATCCGCGCTTGCGGACGGTGGCCAGGTCGGCGAAGAAGTCGTCCCAGTCCACAATGGTCCGCTCGGTGTGGCGTTCCAGCCGCTCGCCCATGATGGTCCGCACCTCCGCCGGCGACCGGTGCGCGAGCATGGCCTTGCCGTTCGACGATCCGTGCAGCGGCACCGCGCTGCCCAGCTCGATGACCGCGCGGACCGGGTGGTCGGTCTCCACCCGCTCGATCAGCACGGCGTGGTTGTCCCGCAGGACCATCAGGTGCGCCGTCTCGCCCGTTTCCTTGCGCAGCTCACGCATCATCGGCAGCGCGGCGTCCCGCACGCCCAGGTCGGGAATCGCATGCTGTCCGATGTGCAGCGCCCGCGTGGTCAGCACCCAGCGCGTGGTTTCCGCGCCGTCCGGACAGATCCAGCCGGCCGTCCACAGTGTCCGCAACGACCGCTGCACCGTGGTCTTCGGCAGCCGCAGCCGCCTGGACAGCTCCCCCACGCCGACCGGCTGGGTGAACGCCACCTCCTCCAGGACCCGGAAGGCGGCGAGCACCGTGCGCATCCCCTCGCTCATCTCGGCAGTGTAGGTCTACAGCCAGCCGGGCAGCACGAAGATCACCCACGCCAGCACGGGCGCGGCGACGATCATGCTCATGCCCCAGATCATGAGCCCGCGGAACATGCGGTCCCGGGTGTCCTCCGGGGTGCTCGCCACGGTGAGCGCACCGCTGGTCGAGAACGGCGACGAGTCGACGACCGACGAGGAGATGGCGAGCGCGATGATCAGGCCGACCGCGCCCACCTGTCCGGTGAGCAGGAACGGCACGGCGAGCGGGATCAGCGCGCCCAGAATCCCCGTAGTGGACGCGAAGGCGGACACGGCCGCACCGATGAGGCAGATCACGAACGCCGCCAGCAGCGGCGCGCCGATGTCCGCCACGCTGTCGCCGAGCATCTCGATCGTGCCCATCCGCTCCATCAGGCTCACGTAGGTCACCACGCCGCAGATGAGCAGCACGGTCGGCCACGCCACCTGCGCCACGCCGGTCTTCGTGTCCTTCGGGAAGATCACGCAGATCACCGTGGCGATGCTCAGCGCCAGCAGGCCGACGTCGATGTCGAACCCGAGCGCGCCGACCACCAGCACGACCAGCCCGGTGAGCGTGACCACCCGCTGCGCGTTGAGGGTGGTGGTCCCGGTGGCCGTGACGGTCGCGGTGCCCGTTGTAGTACTACCGCTCGCCGCACCGTCCACTTCGGACGTGTCATCGGCGGGCTCCTCGACCCGCTTGTTCAGCAGTTCGCGGCCACCGAAGAGGACGAACACGAAGACACTCAGCAGGGCGTTGAACAGGAACGTGCTCGCCCACAGCAGGCCCGGGTTGCCCGGCAACTCGTTGCGCTCCACGACACCGTTGGTGATGACGCCGAACACGCCGATCGGCGAGAAGCCACCGGCGCTGGCGCCGTTGATGATGAGCAGGCCCATGAGCATCGGGTTGATGCGGTGGCGCAGGGCGAAGGTCATGCCGATCGGCGCCATGATGGCGACCGCGCCGGGCACCACGGCGCCCACCGTGGTCAGCAGGGCGGTGACCAGGAACATCACCCACGGGATGAACGCGATCCGGCCCCGTACGGCCCGGACACCCTGGTTGATGAGCCAGTCCACGGTGCCGTTGGCCTTGGCGATGGCGAACAGCAGGGTCACGCCGACCAGCACGACGAACAGGTCGCCGGGGAATCCGGAGAAGAGGTCGTCCTCACTCTCGCCGAATACCAGAGTGCCGAGCAGGAACGCACCGAGGAATGCGATCGCTCCCATATTCACGGAGCGCATCGTGGCGATAAGGACGATGAGGACCAGAGCGATAATGGAAATGATTTGGTCGGACATGCGCAGCTCCCGAGGCGACGACGACTCGTGAAGGTGCAACTATGACGTGACTCACAACGATCAGTCAATAGATTTCACGAACCGACAGGAGTTGGCGATGCCATACCCCGCCGGACGGCATTTCCTGCAGATTCCCGGTCCGACGAATGTGCCGGACCGGGTATTGCGCGCGATTTCCGCACCGACGACCGACCACCGCGGACCGGATTTCCCGAAACTGACTTTCGACGTGCTGTCCGCACTGCGGCCCGTTTTCGGCACCATCGGTCCGGTGGTCACGTACCCGTCGTCGGGCACCGGGGCGTGGGAGGCGGCCCTGGTCAACACGCTGAGTCCCGGCGACCGGGTGCTGGCCTTCGAGACCGGCCACTTCGCCACGCTCTGGCGGGACCTGGCGACAGGTCTCGGCCTTGACGTCGTCTTCGTGCCGGGTGACTGGCGGCACGGCGTCGACCCGGACGTGGTTCGCGAGCGGCTCGACCCCGGCGTCAAGGCGGTCTGCGTGGTGCACAACGAGACCTCGACCGGGGTGACCAGCCGGATCGCGGAGATACGGCGCGCGATCGACGAGGCCGGTCACCCGGCGCTGCTGCTGGTCGACACGGTGTCCTCGCTCGGGTCGATCGACTACCGCCACGACGAGTGGGGCGTCGACGTCACCGTCTCCTGCTCGCAGAAGGGCCTCATGCTGCCGCCGGGCCTCGGCTTCAACGCGGTGAGCGAGAAGGCGCTGCGGGCGGCGGAGTCCGCGCGCATTCCCCGGTCCTACTGGGACTGGCGGCCGATCATCGCGGCGAACGAGCGCGGCTACTTTCCCTACACGCCACCGACGAACCTCCTCTACGGCCTGCGTGAGAGCCTGGCCATGCTCGCCGAGGAGGGCCTCGACGCGGTGTTCGAGCGGCACCGGCGGCACGCGGCGGCGACGCGTGCCGCCGTGGCGGGTTGGGGTCTGGAGGTGCTCTGCCTCGACGAGCGCGAGCACTCCCCCGTACTGACCGCGGTCCTCGTACCGGACGGGCACGACGCCGACAAGGTCCGCGCGCTCATCCTCGACCGGTTCAACCTGTCGCTCGGCACCGGCCTCGGCAGGCTGGCCGGCCGGGTGTTCCGCATCGGCCACCTCGGCCACCTCAACGACGTGTCGCTGGCCGGCACGCTCGCCGGCGTGCAGATGGGTCTCGAGCTGGCCGGGGTACCCATCGAGCCGGACGGGATCACGGCCGCGCTGCGCATCCTGGGGGCGGCGTGACGGAGCTTGCGCACCGGCTGCGCGCCGACCTGTCGGGTGAGGTCCGGTTCGACGACTACACGCGTCACCTGTACGCCAGGGACGCGAGCATGTACGCGATCACCCCGCTGGGCGTCGTGTTCCCGCGCGACACCGAGGACGTGGCCGCGGCGGTGGCCGCCGCGCGCGACCACGACGTGCCCGTGGTGGCTCGCGGGGCGGGGACGAGCCTCGCCGGGCAGACGGTCGGGCCGGGCATCGTGATGGACCTGTCCCGGCACCTGAGCCGCATCCTCGAACTGGACCCGGAGGCGAAGCTGGCGCGGGTCCAGCCGGGGGTCGTGCAGGATCAGCTCAACCGCGCGGCGGCCGAGCACGGGCTGATGTTCGGTCCGGACACGTCGACCAGCAACCGCGCCACCATCGGCGGGATGATCGGCAACAACTCGGCGGGCAGCGGCTCCGTGCGTTACGGCATGACCATCGACCACGTCCGCGAGCTGGACGTCGTACTGTCCGACGCGTCGGTCGCCACCTTCGCCCCCGGCGCCCGACCGTCCACCTCGGACTCCCTGGCGGCCGCGCTGTACCGGGAGCTGCCCCGGCTGGTCGACGCCAACCGGGACGCCATCGCCACCGGCTTCCCCGAGTTCTGGCGACGCGCCGGCGGCTACCGGCTCGACCGGCTGGCGGACGGGCCGTTCGACCTGGCGAAGTTCGTGGTCGGCGCCGAGGGCACGCTCGTGGTGGCGACGAGCGCGGTCGTCGGCCTGGTGGACAAGCCGCGGCGGACGGTCATCGCGGTCGGCCACTTCACCTCGACGCAGGCGGCGATCGCGGCGACCGAGGACGCGCTCGCGTGCGATCCGGCGGCCGTCGAGCTGATGGACCGCACCATCCTCGACCTGTCCCGCCAGAAGATCGAGTACGCGGCGCTCGGCACGATCCTGCACGGCGACCCGGACGCGCTGCTGTTCGTCAGCTTCACCGGCGACGACGAACGGCAGCTACTCGGCCAGCTGGACCGGCTGAAGTCCTTGTGGCGCAAGCACAACCACGGCTACCACACGCTCGAGGCCGTCACGCCCGACCAGCAGAACGCCCTGCTGAAGGTCCGAAAGTCCGGCCTCGGGCTGCTCATGGCCGCGAGCGTCGGCGCCCGCCGGCCGCTGGCGTTCGTGGAGGACACGGCCGTCGACCCGCGACACCTGCCGGAGTACACGGCGAGGTTCGCCGAGATCCTCTCCCGGCGCGGGCTGCGGGCCGGGTTCTACGGTCACTGCTCGGTGGGCTGTCTGCACGTCCGGCCGTTCGTCGACCTCACGGAGCCCGGCGCTGTGGCGACCATGCGGTCGGTCGCCGAGGAGGTGAAGGACCTGGTCCGCGAGTACGGCGGCGTGAACTCCAGCGAGCACGGCGACGGCCTCGCCCGCAGTGAGTTCAACCGGGAGCTGTTCGGCGACGACCTGTACGAGGCGATGCGCCAGGTGAAGCGGCTGTTCGACCCGGCGAACACGCTGAACCCCGGCAAGATCGTCGACGCGCCGGCCATGACCGACCACCTCCGCGACCCGGCGCTGCCCCCGGCCGGTCCGCTGACCACGCGGTTGTCGTTCGAGGTGGTCGGCGGTATGCGCGGCGCGGCCGACCGGTGCATGAACATCGGCCTGTGCCGCAAGAGCGACGCCGGCGCCATGTGCCCGTCCTACATGGCCACCCGGCTGGAGGAGGACTCCACCCGCGGCCGGGCCAACGCGTTGGTGCACGCGCTGTCCGCGTCCGAGCCGAAGCAGGCCCTCGGCGACGAGCGGCTGCACGAGGTGCTCGACCTGTGCCTGATGTGCAAGGCGTGCAAGAGCGAGTGCCCGCTCGGCGTCGACATGGCGAAGCTCAAGAGCGAGGCCCTGTCCCACCATCACGACCGGCACGGCGTGCCGCTGCGCTCCCGGATCTTCGGCGGCATCCGCACCCTGAACCGGCTCGGGTCGGCGACCGCGCCGCTGTCGAACCGGACGGGTTTCCTGCGCGGCGTGCTGGAGCGCCGGCTCGGCATCACGGCGCGCCGCCCGCTGCCGCGCTACGTGCGCCGCAACCTGGTCAGGTGGTTCCGCAAGCGGGGCGCACCCGCGGCCGCGCCGCGCGGGCCGGTCACGTTCCTGGCCGACTCGTTCACCACCTACACGGAGCCGGGGATCGGCCGCGCGGCCGTGGAGCTGCTCGAACGATCGGGATATGGCGTCCGGCTCGCGTCGGCCGGCTGCTGCGGCCGGTCGAGCCTGTCGAAGGGCCTGCTGGACGACGCCCGCCGCAAGGCCGCCGCGCTGGTGTCCGAGCTGGACGGATCAGGCCCGGTCGTGGGCTGCGAGCCGTCGTGCCTGCTGACGCTGCGGGACGAGACCCTGTCGCTGCTGCCGGACGATCCCCGCGCCCGCGCCGTGGCGGATCGGGTGCGCCAGGTGGAGGAGCTGATCACCGACGCCATCGACGCCGGTGATCTCCCGCTGGCACCGGACTCGTGGCTGGCCGGCCGCCGGATTCTGTTCCACGGTCACTGCCACCAGAAGGCCGACGTCGGCACCGCCGCGACCATGGCGCTGCTGCGCCGCATCCCCGGCGTGGAGGTGGTCGAGCTGGACGCCGGCTGCTGCGGCATGGCCGGCTCGTTCGGCTTCGAGGCCGAGCACTACGACGTGTCGATGACCATCGGCGAGGACCGCCTCTTCCCGGCCGTCCGGGCAGAACCGGCGACGACCGTCGTCGCGGCGACGGGTGTCTCCTGCCGGCAGCAGATCGCCCACGGCACCCAGCGCCGCGCCCACCACCCGCTGGAACTGGTGCTCGCCGCGGCGGTCTGACGAGCAGCATGCCTGGAACGACGCCTTCCAGGCATCGGCATGGACAGGTTGTAGTGTGCCGGCGTGGCTTCGATCAACAGACTGCTCCACGACGTCCTGGGTTCGTCGCACTGCGATGGCGCGTAGGCGCCGATACGATCGGCCGCCATGACCATGCCGGCTCCGGGTTGGTACCCCGACCAGTACGACCAGCGGTTCAGTCGTTGGTGGGACGGCCGGAGCTGGACCCAGCACCTCCAACCGAACCCGGCCGGGGGCGAACCGCTGTTGACCGAACCGGTCATCGTGGTGAACAAGCAGTACCTCGACTCCGGCGGAGTGTTCGGCAGCTTCGCCTCCGTACTGGTCGACGAGCGTGGCACCCGGATCGGCGCCCTGGGGAAGGTCGACCTCGACGAGGAAGCGCAGCACGGCCGGATCTTCTCCGGCAGTTCGAAGGAGGGCCTCGGCCTGACCGAGCACTTCCAGCTGCACGACGCGCACGGGCAACTCGTGGTGCACATCGCCAGGGCGATCCAGGTGAAGACCGCCGCCCGACCGCTGTTCGAGCTCAGCCTGGCCGACGGCACCCCGATCGGGTTCGCCCAGTCCGAGAAGCTGTTCGGCCGGACCATCACCTGGGGCTTCACCACCCCACAGGGCGTACGTATCGGCGGGTTCACCAGCAAATCGATGGCCGGACCGTTCGTGGTGACCGACCAGCACGGCACCCAGCTCGCCGAGTTCGCCAGGAGCGGCGACCGGCTCAACACCGAGGGCTACGTCCTGCGCAGACCACAGCCGGTGCCCCCGCCGCTGGGCTGGTTCGTCCTGGTCGCGCTCATGACATTCGACATCGCCGCGTTCGGCAACCTGCGCGAGTGACGGGTCGGCGAGTAGCGTCCCGAGGCGGAGGTACGCCATGGCTGTCGTACTCGCGATCGGTACCCGCAAGGGCATGTGGCTGGCGACGAGTACCGACCGCGTCACTTGGGAGATCACCGGTCCACACCATCCGATGACCGAGGTCTACGCGCTCGGGTTCGACACCCGCCAACCCGCTCCGCGCCTGCTCGCCGGTGTCACGAGCGAGCACTACGGCCCCAGCGTCGCGGTCAGCGACGATCTCGGCGCGACCTGGCGCGAGCCCGACCACGCGCCGATCGCGTTCCCCGCGGACACGGGTGAGGCGCTCGCCCGGGTGTGGCAGTTCGCGCCGGGTCCGGCCGCCGAGCCGGACGTGGTGTACGCGGGCGTCGAGCCGTCGGCCGTGTTCCGGTCGGCCGACGGTGGCGGGAGTTGGCGGGCGAGCAACCAGGGCATCAAGGTCCGCCACCTGCCCGACCCGTACCCCGAGTTCGGCCAGTGCGTGCACAAGATCGCCCAGCATCCCGACCGACCGGAGCGGTTCTTCCTGCAGAACCACCACGGCGTGTACCGCGGCGACGACCTGCCCGCCGACTTCGGCTTCCCCATGGTCGCGCACCCGCACCGGCCGGACGTGATCTACACGTTCCCGCTCGTGGCCGACGCCATGCGGTTCGCGCCGGAGGCCGGTGTGCCGTGTACCGCAGCGAGGACGCCGGCGCGTCGTGGAAGGCGCTGACCGACGGGCTGCCGACCGGCTTCTGGAGCGGCGTCCCGCGCGACGCCATGTGCGTCGACACGGCGGATCCCGCCGGCGTGTACTTCGGCAGCCGGTCCGGTTCCGTGTACGCGAGCCGCGACGACGGTGACAGCTGGCGGCCGGTGGTCGACGGTCTGCCGGACGTGCTGTGCGTGCGCGCGGTGGAGGTCTAGCGGTGGAAGTGACCGTGCGGCTGCCCAGCACGTTGCATCCGCGCGCCGACCATCGGTCCACAGTGGACGTTCGGTTGACCGACCCGGCGACCCTTGGTGACCTGCTGGACGCGCTGGCCGCCCGGTACCCAGCACTGGAACGCCGGTTGCGCGACGAGAGCGGACGGCTGCGCCGCTACGTGAACTTCTTCGTCGACGGGGAGGAATGCCGCCACCTGGGTGGCGTCTCGGCGCCACTGCGCGATGCGGCCGAGGTGCAGATCATCCCGTCGGTCGCCGGGGGCTGACCCCTGGCTCGTCAGCTCGCTGTCGGGGGATGGCGGCCGGTCTGGCCGGTTCGTCCGCGTCGGCGACCTCCATCAGCAGCGGGCCGGCGCTCACCAACACCTCGTGGGCACCACGCACCTGTGTGGCCAGCGTGTCCCGCAGGCCGCGCAGCTTCCTCACCTCCTGCCGCGCCTCCGTCATGCGGCGAGCGGCCTCCTCGGTCGCCTCGCGGACGATGCGCTCGCCCTCATCACGGGTCCTGAGTTTCTGTTCGGCCAGCTCGCACATCGCCTCCGTGCGCCTGCGCGCCATGGCCAGCTCGAAGTCCGCCTCCACCCGGTCCCGGCGCTTGGCCGCCCGGTCGTCCAGTTCCTGGCAGAGCCGGTCCGCGCCCGTGGTCATGGCGGCCGCGTCGGCCCGCGCCTGGTGGAGCAGCGTGCGGTGCTCGACCTCCATCTCGTGACGGGCCCGGTCCAGCTCGGCCAGGCCCTCCGTGTAGCGGGCACGCAACCGGCTCGCCGCCGCCTCAGCGCTGGCCCAACTGTGCTCGGCCGCGGCCTGGGCCCGCGCGGTGATCTCCGCGGCCTCCTCTCTCGCCAGCTCGACCATCCGCCGCAGCCGGGCGGGCATCGCACTCGGAACGACCGGCGTGCGGGACACCTCGTCGAGCTGCCGACCGAGCCGGGCGTTCTCCGCACGCAGTTCCTCGACCTCCGCGGCGAGTGCCTGGGCGAGGTCGGCGTTGGCGTCCCGGTCGGCGGCGAGCAGCCGCACCTCCTCCTCGACCGCGCGCACGTACTGGCGGACCTGCCCGCGCCGGTAGCCACGCAGCACCACGTCGAACCCCGTGTGCAGCGGCACCAGCTCGCTGCTGTCATTCACCGGCCATCACATCCCTTCACCACGTCCTATGTGGACAATCCAGGCCGAACACGTCCGATACCACCCATACCAGTGCGACCCCGGAACGGTAAAGGTTCGCGCGGTCAACGACGTTGATCTTGCGGCCGACGCCATCTCAGAGCACTCTGAGATTCCATGGCTAGCGTCGATGGCGTGCTCACCACCCACGACACCATCGCGCTGGGATCCCCGTTGCGGCCCACCGATCTGCACCGCGCCGCCGGCCCCGTGTCCGTCGAGGTCGGCGACGAGGTCCGCGTCCGGGTCACCCGCGGCCGCGAGTACCTCCGCGACCTCCTCGCCGATCAGGACCGCCAGGTCCACGGCGCGACAACGGTCTTCGGTACCCCGGTCGGGTTCGCCGATCGGGACGAGGAGGCCGACCAGTGCGACAACGCCCTCGCACACCTGGGTACCGGGCAACGGCCGGACGTGCCCGTCGAGGTGAGCAGGGCGGCGCTGCTCGTACGGCTGTGGTCCCTGGCGCAGGGGTTGTCCGGTGTGTCCCCGCACGTGATCGACAAACTCGGCGCGATGTTCGCCACCACCTTCACCCCGGCCATCCCGCGCCACGGATCGGACGGTGCGCCGGGCGACCTGATCCCGCTCGCCTACGCCACCCAGGCACTGCGGGGCCGTGGCCAGGCCTATGTGGACGGTCGACGGACGGACGCCGCCCACGCCCTGCGGCTGGCCGGGCTGACCCCGCTGCACCTCGACGGCCGCGACGCCCTCGCACTCGTGAACGGCACCTCCGTGACCACGGCCGCGACCTCGCTGGCGCTCGACGCCGTGCGCGCCGCCCACCGGGCGCTGCGCGCGCTCACCTGCCTGCTCGCCGACCTGCTCGGCTGCGACACCGGCTTCCTCGACGCTGACCTGCTGCAGGCCTACGGACACGCCGGCGCCGTCGACGTCGCCGGGCGGATGCGTGAGCTGCTGGCCGGCACCACTCCGAGCGGCACCCGCACCCTCCAGGAGCCGCACTGCATCCGCTGCGCACCCCAACTGCTCGGCGCCGCCGAGGACGCGCTGCGTTACGTCGACCGCGTGGTCGCGGCCGACCTCGGCGGTGTCAGCGACAACCCGCTCTTCTTCCCCGGCAGTGCGAGTCACACGGGGAAGGTCGTACATGGCGGCAACTTCTTCGGCCAGCCGGCGGCGTTCGCCGCCGACGTGCTCACCATGGTCACCGCCCAGCTCGGCAACCTCGCGGAACACCAACTCGACCTGCTGGTCGACCCGGCGAGCAACGGCGGCCTGCCAGCGATGCTCGCCACCGAACCCGGCCGCCAGCATGGCCTGCAGGGTGTCCAGCTCGCCATGAACGCGTTCGTCGCCGAGCTCCGCCGCGCCACCGGGCCCGCCAGCACGCAGAGCCTGCCGACCAAGCCGCACCACCAGGACGTGGTTCCCTTCGGCACGCACGCGGCCCTGCGCGCCTACGACATGGCCGACCTGCTTCGCCTGCTCTGCGGACTGCTCGCCGTGGGCCTGCGCCAGGCGGTGCACGTCGGCGCCCGCCGACCCACGGCGCTGGGGTGCGCGGCGCTGCTGGACGCCCTGGCCGGGGTGATCCAGCCGGTCGACCCCGACCGCCCGCTCGACCTCGACGTCCGCGCGGCGGCCGACCTCCTCACGGCGACACGGCTGCCGGACTGTGAGACTCCGGCAGGCGGGACTCCGGCAGTCGAATGGTGAACCGCGCGCCGCGGCCGGGGTGGCCAACGGCCTCGACCGTGCCGCGGTGGCTGGTCACCACCTCGCGGAGCAAGGCCAATCCCAGGCCGGAGTTATTGCCGGCCAAGGGTTCCTGCCCACGGTGGAAGCGGTCGAAGATACGGTCGGCGCGTCCGGGGTCGAACCCGTTCCCGGTGTCGGACACGGTCAGCTCGACCAACCCGTCCGACGGCGACCGGGCGAGGGTCAGCGCGATCCGACCGCCGGGCGGAGTGTGCGCGACCGCGTTGGCCAACAGCTCCCCCACCGCGCGACGCAGTGCCGAGTCGATGCCGTCCACGAGCAGCGGCCCGGACGGCCGGTCGACCGTGACCGTGATCCGCCGCTCGCCCAACCGTTCGGTCTCGGCCGCCACCGCGCCCTCCGCGAGCGCGGCAAGGTCGACCTGCGAGCGTTCCGCCCCGGCCGCGAGCCGCGCCGAGCGCAGCACGTCGTCGATGACCTCGCCGAGCCGGCGGACGGCCACGGCCACCAGGTCGAGCCCGGCCCGGTGATCGGCCGGCAGGTCCGCCGCGGCTGCCCGGCGCACGAGCAGCTGCACCCGGGTGTACGCCTGGGTGATCGGCGTCCGCAGCTCGTGGCTGGCGTCGGTGACGAACCGGCGCTCCCGCGCCAGCGCCTCGGCCAGCGGGGCCACTGCCCGCTGCCCCACCACGAACCCGGTCACCACAGCGGCGACCAGGCCCAGCAACTCCACGCCGGCCAGCGCCTCCAGCAGGCGCCGCCGGTTGGCCAGCTGGTCACGCAGGTCGAACACCACCTGGATCGTGCCCGCGGCCCGGGGCTGGGTGCGCACCAGGTAGACCGTGCCGTCCCGTTCGACCCTGCTTTCCACGGCCGTCCGCGATTCCCGCATCCGGTCGAGGTCGGACAGCAGCGGAAACCCGGCCGGCGCCCCGGACCTGGCCGCGACACCGGGGGCGAACAGCCAGGTGCGCCCCGGCAGATCCGACGAGGGCTGAACGTGCTCGGCGTTGTACCGCAGGTCCCGCAGCACCCGGTCCTCCTGCGCCCGCACCGTCATGGCGTAGGCGATCCCGCCGACCAGCGTGACGAGCACGGTGATGATCAGCGCGGTCAGCCCGGCCACCCGCCGGCGCGCGCGCCGGACCTCGCCCCGCTCGACCTCCACCCATGACGAGCCAACGCTCGCCCGACCACGTCGGGCCAGCACCACGCTCACCCATCCCGTCACAGCGGTTGTTACGCACGCACGGGGCAAACAGTTCGGTCCGCGCCGTTCAGAGGGTGCCCAGGCGGTACCCGGCCCCCCGGACCGTCCGCACCACGGGCCGGCCCAGTTTCCGGCGGAGGTAGTAGACGTAGGTGTCGACGATGGACTGAGCCGGCGCGTCCTCGAAGACCCGGCGCCGCAACTCCGACCGGGTGTACACGGCCTCGGGCCGCAGCGCGAGCACCCGCAGCAGCTCGAACTCACGCGCCGCGAGGGTCACCCGGCCGCCGTCCGGCAGGACCACCTCGTGCTGCCGCAGGTCGAGGTGGCCGGCGCCGATCCGCACCACGTCGACGGCGTCGAGGGTGCGGCGGCACAATGCCCGCAACCGCGCGCTCAGCTCGTCGAGCTCGAACGGCTTGACCAGGTAGTCGTCGGCGCCGGCGTCGAGGCCGTCGATCCGGTCGTGCACCGAACCCATGGCGGTCAGCACCAGCGCGCGGGCCCCGATCGCCTTGGCACGTAGGTGAACCAGCAGCTCGAGCCCGTCCACCACCGGCAGACCGCGATCGATGATCATCACGTCGTACTGCCGGGTCAGGCCGAGGTGCAGGCCCCGCTGCCCGTCGCGGGCCACGTCGACCGAGTAGCCCTCATCGCCCAGTGCGCCGGCCAGCATCTCCGCGAGCTCGGCGTCGTCCTCGACCAGCAGCAGTCGGTACGGATCCGAACCGGTGGCCGGCATGGTTCCAAGCTACCGCAGCTCGGAGCTGGTCTCGTGCAACACGAGATTCAGCGTGGGAGCGGCCGTCCCGCCGAACAGTCCGGGCGACAGGTAGTTGACGAAGCTCTCGACCCGCAGGTCGGGCAGCACGAGCCAGGCGTAGGCCTGGTCCGGCCGGTCCGGCGGGTTCTGGATGACCAGGCCGGAACCGTTGAGCGGTTCGTACGGGCCCGTGAGCGTCGGCGCGACGAAGCCGTAGAGCCCCGTGGGCCCGGAGTCGGCCGGGCGGAAGGTCTGGCGGGTGACGCAGAAGAACAGGTAGTACCGCGACCGGTGGACGACCATGTGCGGTCGTTCGAGCTCATGGTTGACGCCCTCCGCACACATCAGCGGGGGCAGCAGTGCCCAGCCGTCGGAGGCCGCCATCGCCAGGGCGACGGCGCCCATGAACCGGTCCTGCCAGGGCACGGAAGCGGCGACCAGGAGATATTCGTGCCCGTCGGCGGGATCGCGGAACCAGTAGGGATCGCGGAACGCCCGGATCCGGCCGAGACCACCGTCGACATCGTCGGCCGGCAGGTAGGTGTGGCCGTCCGGGTTCAGGACCACCCGGTGCTCGGCGTTCTGGTCGGCTCCAGCCCTGCTGAGCTTCGGTCTTGCCTCGACCACGCGCTGGTGGAACGTCGGACGGGGTTCACCGCGGATGCCGGCGGCCGTGTAGAAGACCGACACGGTGCCGTCGGACCGCCGGACCGCGGACCCCGACCATTCGCGGCTGCCGGGTGACGCCTCGTCGGCGAACACGTCGCCGAGGTCGTCCCACCGGTCGCCGGTCTTCGCGAGCAACCGGATCCGAGCGCGGTCGTGGCGTTCCTCCGGGTGCCCGACGGCGGGCGCGGACAACGCCATCCACAGCTCGGCGCCGAGCACGACCGTGGGTGTGCCGTCCTCCTCCTGGACCGGCCACATGTCCCAGATGTAGTGCCCGGGAAGCGCCCGAGTCACCGGGCCGATGACCGGCGCGGTGGTCGCGGGGTCCTGGATGAGCCGCTCGAGGTGGCCACGGGTCCACAGCATGGTGGGGTCAACCCTTCAGTGAGCCCTGCAGCAGAGCGGCGACGAAACGGCGTTGGAAGATCAGGAAGACGACGAGGGTCGGCGTCAGCACCAGAAGGGAACCCGCGCACAGCAGTGGGATGTCGGTCCCCCACTGGCCCTGGAAGGCGCCGAGCGCGCCGGCCATCGTGCGCTTCGCGGGATCGTCGACGAGAACGATCGCGAGGAGGAACTGGTTCCACGTCCACAGGAACAGCAGGATCGCCAATGACGAGATCGCCGGCATGGCCAATGGCACCTGGATGCGCCAGAACTGTTGCCACGTACCAGCGCCGTCGATCTGGGCGGCCTCGGAGATGTCACCTGGGACGTTGATGAAGTGCGCACGCATCCAGAAGACGGCGAACGGCATGAACAGCCCGATGAGCGGCAGGATGATCGCCCACCTGGTGTTGAGCAGGCCCATGTCCCGAATCTGGTAGTACAGCGGCGTGATGATGCCCTCGAACGGGAGAGTCAGGCCGAGCACGAACATGAGGAACACCGGGCGCCGCCCGACCATACGCAGCTGACCGACCGCATAACCGGCCATCGTCGCCACCAGCAGCGAAACCGGCACCACGCCGAGCACGATGAGCACGCTCGACATCAGCAGCTCACCCATGTGCGCCGCCTGGAACGCGGTCACGAAGTTGTCCCAGCGCGGCACGCTCGGCCAGTCCACACCGGACGGATAGGTGCCGGACGGGTGCAGCGCGGTGACGAAGAGGCTGACGAACGGCACCACCGTCACCGCCATCAGCAGGACGAGGAAGACCCGTCCTGTCCACGCCTCGCGACGCCCGACGATCACGATTCCTCCCTGGTGAGCCGCTGGACCGGCAGCACGCACACGAGCACCAGAGCCACGAGAACCACGGCGAGCGCCGATGCCACGCCCACCTGCCGATCGACGAACGCCTGGTAGTAGATCTCCAGGCCGGGGACCATGGTCGTGTTGCCCGGCCCGCCCTGCGTGGCGATGTAGATGATGTCGAAGCTGGCCAGCGCGGCGACCACCGTGACCGTGACACAGACCCCGATCTCCTGCCGCAGGCTCGGCACGGTGATCGAGAAGAACTCCCGCAGCGTCCCGGCGCCGTCGAGCCGCGCGGCCTCGTACAGCGCGGGGTCGATCTTGCTCATTCCCGACAGGAGCAACAGGGTGCACAGGCCCAGCAGCACCCACGCGCCGATCACTCCGACCGCCGGGAGGGCCGTGGCGAAGTCGCCCAGCCAGGCGCGCGTCACGCTGTCGAGCCCGATGGCGGACAACAGCTGGTTGACCAGACCGTTCGACGACAACAGCAAGCTCCAGATGATGCCGGCGGCGACGAGCGGGATCACCTGGGGGATGAACACCACCGTCCGGGCGACGACCGCCAGTCGGCTGGTGGCGATGCGCCGGATGGTGGCCGCGATGGCCAGGCCGAACAGCACGGGGATCGCGCTGAAGAACACGATCAGCTCGAACGCGTTGACGATCGTGCCGGACAGTTCCGGATCGGTGAACACCCGAACGTAGTTGTCGAACCCGACCCACGGTGACGCGCCGATGCCGTCCCACTCGTAGAACGAGTACTGCACCGTCCGGGCCATCGGCACGAGGACGAACAACGCGTAGAACGCCACGGCCGGGGCGGCGAACAGCCACGCGGTCCATCGCTGGCCGCTCCGCCGCGCTCCTGCCATCGACGTCAGCTCCCGACCTGGCTCTGGTAGTCACTCTGCACCGACTGCAGCAGTCCCTCTGGGGTCTGCTCCCCCGCGAACAGCCGCTGTATCTGCGGGGTCCAGCTCTTGGCGTAGATGGAGCCGGTGGCGTTGGCGATGAAGTCCATGGCCCCGTCGTCCTCGGAGATCCGGGCCCCGGCGGCGAGGGTCTCCGCCGTGACGGTGTTCTGCGCGACCTCCGGCATCGGCGCGTCGACCGGTCCCATCGGGTGTGAGCCGCCTTCCTCGACGGCGATCCTGCGGGCGTCCGGGTTGGTCGCCACCCAGTCGAGGAAGACGGCCGCGCAGTCGGCGTGCTCGGCGTTCGCCGCGATGCCGTAGGTCAGTGGCGCCGACA
Organism: uncultured Actinomycetota bacterium; assembly: GCA_963826035.1. Classification (GTDB taxonomy): domain Bacteria; phylum Actinomycetota; class Actinomycetes; order Mycobacteriales; family Pseudonocardiaceae; genus Actinophytocola. Next base: position 238,553 of record CAWGVZ010000020.1, read on the forward strand.
TGGTGGCGACCTCACCGCCCTCTTCCTCGGGCGGCAGCGGGAAGAAGCCGACCGCACCGGGCATCTGCTTGTCGAGGGTGCCGGACTCCCAGTCCCCGTTGAACATGAACAGGCCCTCGCCGGCCTGGAACGCGCTCATCATCCTGTCGTAGTCCCAGGAGTTGGCGTCCTGGTGGAAGTAGCCCGCCTCGATCCAGTCCTGGAGGTGTTGGGCCGCCTCGAGGTTCGACGGGGTGTCGATCGTGGCGTCCGGCTTCTGGAAGATCCAGTCGTTGATGGGCCCCGGCTCACCGTAGGCCGTCATCAGGTTCTGCAGCGGGAACACGATCCCGCCGGTGGCGCCGCCGTTGAACTGGACGATCGGCGTGATGTTCGCGTCCTTGGCCTTCGCGAGCACGTCGTCGAACTCGGCGAGCGTGGTCGGCGGGGCGGTCATCCCGATCCGCTCGGCGAGCGTCTTGTTGTAGAAGACACCGGCCACGCTGAAGTTCAGGCCCATCGCGAAGAGCGAGCCCTCGCCCCGCGGGCCGCCACCGGGCTTCATCCGCAGCTGCTCCAGCTGCGAGGCGGGCCAGTCGTCCCAGCCGAACACTCCCGCGTACCCGTCGAGGTTCTTCAGCAGGTTGTCCTTCACCAGCTCGGAGACCTGCGGCAGGCGCATCAGATCCGGCGGGTCGTCGGCCAGCACCCGTGGCGCGTTCTGGGTGATCACCGCGAACTGGTCCTCGCGGATGTCCCACGTGACGTTCGGGTGCTGCTTGGCGAACTCGTCGGCCAGCGCCTTCGACATCGGGAAGCCGGTCTCGAAGTACCCGCTCAGCGTGACCGCTTCCGTGCCACAGGTCGGCTTCTCGGTGAGGGCGACGGCCGTGTCCGTCGACTGAGGACCGTCACCGCCCGGTCCGCCGCAACCGGCCACCACTGTCCCCGCCAGCAGGACGAGTCCGATCGCGGTCCTGATGTGACGCGGCATTGCGTCTCTCCTCGCTAGATTGCTAAATCGGATTAGCAGGCGAATAGTGTTACGCTCAGCGCCGATCGGTGTCAAGACCGGTTCGTTCGGCACCCTGGAGGTCTCCCCGTTGAGCCCACGACGCGTCACGCTGGCCGAGGTGGCGAAGCGAGCGGGCGTATCGCCCACCACCGCTTCACTCGTGCTTTCTGGGCGGGGCAGGCAGTTGCGGATCTCGCTGAGCGTCGAGCAGCGGGTCATCGAGGCGGCCGAGGAACTGCAGTACCGGCCCAACATCGTCTCCGTCGGCCTGCGCACGGGCAGCACGCGGACGCTGGGCTTCATCTCGGACACGGTCGCCACCACTCGGCTCGCCGGCGACATGATCAAAGGTGCGCTCGAGGCGGCGCGCGAGCAGGGCATGATGCTGTTCATCGGCGAGACCGAGGGCGAAGGGGATCTCGAACGCGGTCTGCTGCAGGCCATGCACGACCGCCAGGTCGACGGCATCGTCTTCGCGTCCATGTTCACGCGGGCGGTCAAGGTCCCGACAGGACTGACCACCGGGCCCGCCGTGCTGCTCAACGCCGTGCCGAAGCGGCCGTCCACCTTGCCTTCGGTCCTGCCGGACGAGGTCGGGGCCGGCCGGAGCGCCGCCCGAGTGCTGCTGGACGCCGGCCACCACGACGGCATCCACCTCATCGGCGCCGGCCCCCGGGCGCGCGACATACCGCCGGACGCACTCGCCGGCGTCGAACGGCTCGCCGGTATCCGCGAGGTTCTCGGCCAGGCGAAGGTCAAGATCGCCAGCTGCCGCATCTGCCCGGACTGGCAGCCGGAGTACGGGTACGAGGCGACCCGTGACCTACTGGAACACGAACGACCGCGTGCGCTGATCTGCTTCAACGACCGGATCGCCGTTGGCGCGTACCAGGCCCTCGACGACTTCGGGCTCAAGATCCCCGCCGATGTTTCGGTCGTCTCGTTCGACGACCACCCGGTCGCCGGGTGGATCCGGCCCAAGCTCACCACCGTCGCCCTGCCCCACTACGAACTCGGGCGCAAGGCGGTGGAGGTGCTCCTCACCGAGATCAACCGGGAACGCGAGGGCGCACCCGCGGAGAGCAGGACCTATCGGGTGCCCATGCCCGTGCGAACGCGCGATTCCGTGGCCGCGCCGGACGCCTGAGTCTTGACGTACCTACTGTGGACCGCTCACACTCCATGCTAATCCGATTTAGCATGGAGCCTCTTGTGATCACCAGTCGCATCGCCGCGTCCCTGATCGCCGTCGGACTCGTGGCCACACTCGCCACGCCCGCTTCCGCCACGCCGCCCGGGATCCGCGGCGTCACCGCGATCACGCAGGTGTACACGTATGGGCAGAAGGTCGCAGCCGTCGCTGTCGAGTATCCGGCTGTGGTCGATCCTCGTACGCTCGACGTGGACACGTTCACCGTGTCCGACAGCATCTACAACTTCCGGTACAACCCGATCGAGCACCTTCCGAAGCTCGCCGACCGGACGGTCACGAAGGTCTACACGAACCACTCCGCCGCCCTGCGCGCGAACGGCAGGTCCACACCCGGACGGTTCGTCATCGTCGAGCTCGCGCCGACCGATCCCGGCGGCAACACGGTCATCGTGTCCAAGTGCCCGAGCGTGCGCTGCTCGGTCAAGGTGAACCCGGACCTGCTCACGGAGGTCGTCCAGAACGAGGACATCCGCGCCCGGCACGGGAAGGTCATCGCCGAAGCCTCACCGACCGCCCGCCCACTGACCGGCGGGACGATCGATCTTCTGGTCGACGACTTCACCCTGGACACGTTCGCCCGAGGTGGCACCGTCCTCCCCTATGCCTACCACCTGCCACGGCACTACAACCCGCGCCGTGACTACCCGCTCGTCGTGATCCTGCCCGGGCACGGCATGGGCTGGGACGGCGACAACGTGGGCGTCCAGCTCGCGGCCGACATTCCCGCCACCGCCTGGCTCCGTCCGGAATGGACCCGCGAGGACTTCATCGTCCTCGCACCGCAGAACCAGCGAGTCGGCGCGGCCGAGGAGGCGGCGGATCTGGTGGCCCTGATGGAGCAGTTCATGAGTGCCCACGGTGTCGACGCCGACCGCGTCTACGCTTCCACCGTGTCATACGGCTCGACCCTCGCGTGGGAGGCCATGGCCACGCATCCGGGACTGTTCACCGCGGCGCTGATCACCGGCGGATTCCGCGTCAGTCCCGATCAGGCGGCTCGAATCGCGACCGCCCGAACGCCGGTCTGGATCACCCACGGGCTCAACGACCACCTGCTTCCTGTGGCCTACGGGCGGGAGTCCGCCACCCTGTTGCGGAACGCCTACCAGGCGCCGGGACTGGTCCGCTACACGGAGTACGACAACAGTGCGTTCTCCGAGCCGGACTACCACGCCGCGTTCGGACCCGCCTACGAGGACACGTCCATCCTGCGGTGGCTCGCCGGTCAGGGCTCCTAGTTATGTCGTCAGAAGGATCCTGCCACGCAGGCCGCCGTTGGCGAGGCGGATGTGGTTGTGGCGACCTGTTCCAGGGGGACGGTGTCGGCCACACGCGCCGCCGGGTATGGCGTGACGGACCGCTGCCGGCAGTTCCGTCGGACGCGGCACGAATTCCTTGGCTCCGAAGCTCCGGACCAGTGCCTCGTCCATGGTCCCCTGCCGGAGGCCATCCACTCCGGGCGCCTACTTCGTCCACCACACCCAGGGTGGCGGCCACGACCCGGATCCGGACCTGGCCGGTTCTCAACCGTCACGGCGGCGGTGCCGGTAAGGGTTGACTACGCACTGACGCCGCTCGGCGAGAGCCTGCTGCCGTTGATGCGCGAAGTCAAACGTTGGGCGGAGACTCATATCGAGCAAGTCGAATCCGCGCGTGACACATATGATGCGCAGGCTTCGTAGTTCTTCTTGGGTCCTGTGGTTGCACGCGATCGTCCCCGCGAAACCAGACGCAGAGTCACTCCGCCCAGATACCACGAACGTGACCGATATGACGGCGCATCAACTGCTCAGCGCCGGCCGCATCGCCCGCCGCCAGAAGGTCCAACAGCTCCGCGTGCTCATGGGCGGACGGCACCAACTCGCCACGGTCGGCCAGCGCGCGCAAGCCATAGATCCGGGACCGCGCACGCAGTGACCGCACCGTCTCCACCAGATGCCGGTTGCCGGCCTGCGCGAGGAGCAGCAGGTGGAACTCCATGTCGGCGGTGACGTGGGCGATGAGGTCACCCCGGGCGGCGGCCGCCTCGATCTCCATGGCCAGCGGGCGCAGCTCGTCGAGCACGTGGCGAGGGACCCCGTCCACGGCGATCCGGCGGACGGTCGGGACCTCGATCAACGCCCGCAGCGCGCACAGCTCGTCGAGATCCTCCTCGGACAGCTCGGTCACCCGGAAACCCTTGTTGCGCACGATGTCCACGAGACCCTCGTTCGCGAGGTCGAGCATCGCCTCCCGGACCGGCGTCGCCGAGACGCCGAACTGCCCGGCCAGACTCGGCGCCGAGTACACGACACCCGGGCGCAACTCGCCGGAGATCACCGCGGCCCGCAGGGTCTCCTTGATCTCCTCGCGGAGGTTGCGCCGCGTCCCCAACGCCGGCAGTGAAAGGTCGGTCATGTCGTTGTCTCCCAGCTGCTCGCGGCGACTACCAGATCCTCCCACGCCATCCCGACACTCTTGAACAAGACCGGCCGGCCCGGCTCGACCACCGTCGTGCGGCGGACGACATCGGCCAGACCCACCAGTCTGGACGGTTCGAGCACCCCGGCGGCCACCGCCTGGACCACCTCACCGGCCTCCCGCAGCGCCGCCGCCCGAGCCTCAACCACCACCGTAGAGGCTCCGACCACAACGTCGTCGACCTCCCGCGCCTCGGGCTCGTGCGAACCGACGGCCACCACCATCGCCCCGGCGGGCAACAGGGTCCCGTCGAACACCGGCGTCCGTGACGTGGTCGCGCACACCACCACGTCGGCCTCCGCCACATCCGCCGGGCCGCCGACCCGACCGCCCACAGAGGACGCGAACGAAGCCGCACGAGAGGCCGACCGGCCGACCACGACCACCGACGAGACCGACCGTACCGCGCGGATCGCCGCGATGTGGCCGCGCGCCTGCGGCCCGGTCCCGAACACCACGAGCCGCGACGCGGACACCGGGGCGAGCACGTCGACGGCCAGCGCCGACACGGCGGCCGTGCGAACCGTGGTCAGGGCCGGACCGTCCAGTGTGGCCAGTGGAGTGAGTGTCGCGGCGTCGAACAGCAGAAAGGTGCCCTGGATGCGCGGGTGGCCCGCCGCTGGGTTGCCCGGCGCGACCGTCGCGACCTTGACCCCCGCGTATCGGCCCCACTCGGCCGGCATCAGCAGCAACTGCCCGTGCGACACGGGAACCACCGACCGTGCCGGGCCGGCCTCCGGATCCAGCCCGTCGCGCAGTGCCACGCGGAGCGCCTCGACCGCCGCACGCTCACCCAGGATCACAGGACGAACCCCTCGGGGAACGGATCGTCCGGGTCGAGGAAGTACTGCGCGGTCCCCGTCACCCACGCACGACCGGTGATCGTCGGTACCACGGCCGGCAGGCCGCCCACGGACGTCTCGTCCACCAGCCGGCCGATGAAGTGCGTCCCGATGAACGACTCGTTGCGGAAGTCCGTGTGCAGCCCCAGTTCGCCGCGCGTGTGCAACTGCGCCATCCGCGCGCTCGTGCCGGTGCCGCACGGCGAGCGGTCGAACCAGCCGGGGTGAATGGCCATGGCGTGCCGGGAGTGCCGCGCGTCCGACCCCGGCGCGGCGAGGTAGACGTGGTGGCAGCCGGCGATGTCCGGGTTCTCCGGGTGCACGGGCCGGTCGCCGGAGTTGATCGCGTCCATGATGGACAGTCCGGCGTCGAGCAGGCGCTGGCCCGCCGCGCGGTCGAACGGGAGGCCGAGCTGGTCGAGACCGAGGATGGCGTAGAAGTTGCCGCCGAACGCCAGGTCGTAGGTGATCTCGCCGAAGCCGGGCACGTCGACCACGCGGTCGAGCCCGAGCGTGAACGACGGCACGTTCTGGATGGTGACCGACCGGGCCACCCCGTCCTCGACGGCCACCGACGCCACCACCAGACCGGCGGGAGTGTCGAGGCGGATGGTGGTGACGGGCTCGGTGACCTCGACCATGCCGGTCTCCACGAGCACGGTGGCGACGCCGATCGTGCCGTGACCGCACATCGGCAGGCAGCCGGACACCTCGATGAACACCACGCCCCAGTCGGCGTCCGCGCGCGTCGGCGGCTGCAGGATCGCACCGCTCATCGCCGAGTGCCCGCGCGGCTCGTTCATCAGGAGCCTGCGCAACCCGTCCAGGTGCTCGATGAAGTGCATCCGCCGGTCGAACATCGTGTCGCCGGGGATCACGCCGACGCCGCCGGTGATCACCCGGGTCGGCATCCCCTCGGTGTGGGAGTCGACCGCGTGGAAGACCCTCTTGGTACGCATCAGGAAAGGCCCTCCGCCAGGGCCCGCTCGGTCGCCTGCCGCACGGCCGCGTCGTGCTCGGGCGTCAGCGGCACGCGCGGCTGGCGGCACCGGCCACCGTGCCGCCCGACGACATCCATGCTGAGCTTGATGGCCTGCACGAACTCCGTGCGGGAGTCCCAGCGCAGCGCCTCGACCGCCGCACGCTCACCCAGGATCACAGGACGAACCCCTCGGGGAACGGATCGTCCGGGTCGAGGAAGTACTGCGCGGTCCCCGTCACCCACGCACGACCGGTGATCGTCGGTACCACGGCCGGCAGGCCGCCCACGGACGTCTCGTCCACCAGCCGGCCGATGAAGTGCGTCCCGATGAACGACTCGTTGCGGAAGTCCGTGTGCAGCCCCAGTTCGCCGCGCGTGTGCAACTGCGCCATCCGCGCGCTCGTGCCGGTGCCGCACGGCGAGCGGTCGAACCAGCCGGGGTGAATGGCCATGGCGTGCCGGGAGTGCCGCGCGTCCGACCCCGGCGCGGCGAGGTAGACGTGGTGGCAGCCGGCGATGTCCGGGTTCTCCGGGTGCACGGGCCGGTCGCCGGAGTTGATCGCGTCCATGATGGACAGTCCGGCGTCGAGCAGGCGCTGGCCCGCCGCGCGGTCGAACGGGAGGCCGAGCTGGTCGAGACCGAGGATGGCGTAGAAGTTGCCGCCGAACGCCAGGTCGTAGGTGATCTCGCCGAAGCCGGGCACGTCGACCACGCGGTCGAGCCCGAGCGTGAACGACGGCACGTTCTGGATGGTGACCGACCGGGCCACCCCGTCCTCGACGGCCACCGACGCCACCACCAGACCGGCGGGAGTGTCGAGGCGGATGGTGGTGACGGGCTCGGTGACCTCGACCATGCCGGTCTCCACGAGCACGGTGGCGACGCCGATCGTGCCGTGACCGCACATCGGCAGGCAGCCGGACACCTCGATGAACACCACGCCCCAGTCGGCGTCCGCGCGCGTCGGCGGCTGCAGGATCGCACCGCTCATCGCCGAGTGCCCGCGCGGCTCGTTCATCAGGAGCCTGCGCAACCCGTCCAGGTGCTCGATGAAGTGCATCCGCCGGTCGAACATCGTGTCGCCGGGGATCACGCCGACGCCGCCGGTGATCACCCGGGTCGGCATCCCCTCGGTGTGGGAGTCGACCGCGTGGAAGACCCTCTTGGTACGCATCAGGAAAGGCCCTCCGCCAGGGCCCGCTCGGTCGCCTGCCGCACGGCCGCGTCGTGCTCGGGCGTCAGCGGCACGCGCGGCTGGCGGCACCGGCCACCGTGCCGCCCGACGACATCCATGCTGAGCTTGATGGCCTGCACGAACTCCGTGCGGGAGTCCCAGCGCAGCAACGGATGCAGGAGCCGGTACAGCGGTACGGCCGTCGCCAGATCACCTGTCGACGCAGCGCGCCACATGGTCGCGCATGCCTCGGGCAGCGCGTTCGGGAAGCCCGCGATCCACCCCGGCGAGCCGGCGACCGCCAACTCGAGCGCCACGTCATCGGCCCCGCACAACACATCCAGTCCGGGCGCCAGCTCGGTGATGCGGTAGATCCGCCGCACGTCGCCCGTGAACTCCTTGACGCCGACGATGAGGCCCTCCTGGTACAGCTCGGCCAGCAGCTCCGGAACGAGGTCGACCTTCGTGTCGACCGGGTTGTTGTAGGCGACGATCGGCACGCCTACCTTCGCGACCTCGCGGTAGTGGGCGAGTACAGCCCGCTCGTCGGCGCGGTAGGCGTTGGGGGGCAACAGCATCACCACGGGACAGCCGGCCTCGGCCGCGTGTTCGGCCCAGCGGCGTGCCTCCGTGGCACCGTACGCGCCGACGCCCGGCATCACCGTGAACCCGTCCGGCGCGGCCGCTATCGCCGTGGTCACCACGCGGGCCCGTTCCTCGGGCGTGAGGGTCTGGTACTCCCCCAGCGAACCGTTGCAGGCGACGCCGTGGCAGCCGTTCGCGGCCAGCCACGCCACGTGCTCGGCGTACCGGTCATAGTCGACCACGAGGTCATCGCCGGTGCTGTCGCTGAACGGAAGCGCGGTCGCCACCAGAACGCCGTGCCAGGGATTCGTCATGGTTCCTCCGTAAGATGTCCCAGGGTGATGGGTTGGGCGATGGGGCGAGCCGCGAGCCCGCGTAGATCATCGGCCGTGACCGGCCGGTCGTGCGCGGTCAGGCAAGCGGTCGCGTAGCCGCACACCCGCCCCTGGCACAGGCCCATGCCCGGTCGGGCAAGGAGTTTGACCGCGCGTGGGTCCGTGGCGCCGAGGTCCTCGACCACCCGGCGGACGTCGCGGACCGGGACCTCCTCGCAGCGGCACACGAGCGTGTCGTCGTCGAGCCACGTCTGCCAGCCGGGCAGCACAGGGTAGGTCCCATGCATGGCGACGGCGAACGCACGGTAGGCGTTTCTCCTGCGCAGCAATGCCTTGGGGAGCGTCACCCCGGCGGCGTGGCGACCCGCCAGCTCACCCTCCACAAGGGACAGCTGCACGCCGCCGACCCCGCACACCTCGCCTGCCAGATACACGCCGGACACGGAGGCGCGCTGCTGGTCGTCGGCCGTGGCGACCAGGCTGCCGTCGAGGTCGAGGTGGGTGGCGCAGCCGAGTTGCAGCGGGATCTCCAGCTGGGGCGTGAAACCGTAGCCGACGGCCACCGCGTCGCACTCGATCTCCCGGCGCTCGCGGACCCGCCACGCCCGGTCGAGCGTCGCGACGGTCACCGCCTCGACCCGGCCGTCGCCGTGCGCGGCCACCACTGTCTGCCTGGTGTGAAAGGGGATCCGGTGTCGGCGCAGCACCCGGAGGTACCCGGTGCCCTCGGCGAGCTTGGCCGTGTTGCGCAGGACAGCGGCCGGGTGGCGGGCGAAGCCGAGCGGGGAGCCGGCCTCGAACACGCCGAGCACCCGGGCGCCGGCCTCCGCGAGCCCCGTGGCGACCGGCAGCAGGAACGGCCCGGTGCCGGCCACGACCACCCGGTCGCCGACCACCACGCCGTGTCCTTTGAGGAGCGACTGCGCGCCGCCGGCCGTGTACACGCCGGGCAGCGTCCAACCGGGCCACGGCACCTGCCGGTCGTACGCACCGGTCGCCACGATCACCGCGCGGGACCGGATCTCCCCTTTGTCCGTGTGCGTGGTGAACCCGTCGCCCGAGCGCTCGACGTGCCAGATGGCGTGGCCAGGGCGGAAGTCCGCCGGGGTCCGCGGCCCGGCCTCACCCGCGCGGTGGCGCCAGAACTGGCCGCCCGGACGCGGTGCCGAGTCGATGACCGTGACATGAGCGCCGGCGCCCTGTGCGGCGGCCGCCGCGGCCAGGCCCGCGGGTCCCGCGCCGAGAACGGCGATATCAGAGATCATGACCGGTGCCCTCCTGCGGCTCGACCCGGTCGCCGTCGCACGCCTCGGTGAGACACGCGCGCTGGTTGGGCCGGCCGTTCACGACCACCAGGCAGTCGAAGCAGATCCCGATGCCGCAGAAGACCCCGCGCGGCGCGCCGCCGTGCCGGGTGGTCCGCCACGACCGGTGCCCGGCCGCGATCAGCGCCGCGCCGACGCTCTGCCCGGGCTCGGCCGCGATGTCCTTACCGGCGAAGGAGAAGGTGGTCATGCCACCTCCGCGAACCGGTCCGGGCGGAAGGGTGTGAGGTCCAGGTCGGGGGCCGCGCCGGTCAGCGTCTGCGCGATGAGGTGCCCGGTGGCGGCGGCCAGGCCGATGCCGGCGCCCTCGTGACCGCACGCGTGCACCAGCCCCGGCACCCGCGGGTCGGGGCCGATCACCGGGAGATGGTCGGGGCAGTACGGGCGGAAGCCGAGGTAGGTCCGCAGAAGGCTGACGTCCGCGAGGAACGGAAAGAGGTCGACCGCCTGCGCGGCGAGCCTGCGCACCACCGGCAGCGACATCGTGCGGTCGAACCCGACCCGTTCCCGGCTGGCGCCGATGAGCACGGTGCCGGCCCTCGTCCCCTCGACGACCACCGAGGTCTCGAGCCCGGCGTCGTCGCTCGCGACGTTGGCCACATAATCGGCCGTGTAGACCTTGTGCCGGATCGTGTCGGCCGGCAGGGGTTCGGTGACCAGGATGAACCCGCGCCGCGGCAGCACCGGCACGGGAGCGCCGGCGAGCGCGGCGATCTCACCGCCCCACGTGCCGGCCGCGTTCACCACCCACCGCGCCGACAGGTCCCCGCCGTCGGTGCGCACGCCCGTGACCGCGCCGGTCCCGTCGTGCAGGAACGCGCGGACCTCCGTGCCCGTGTGGACGGTCGCGCCCGATGCGCGCAGCAGTTCGGCCGCCGCGAGCATCGGCTGAACCTGCAGGTCCTGCGGGTAGTACGCACCGCCGGCCACGTCACTCGTGAGCCTCGGCTCCAGGTCGGCCAGTTCCGTCGCGTCGACACCGGTCACGTCGATCCCGCACGCGCGCTGCCGATCGGCCAGGTCCCCGAGTGCGGCGAGCGCCGGTCCGGTCCGGGCGACCACCACACCACCCTTGGCGTGCAGCTCGAACCCGTGGCCGAGGCGTTGGCCCAGTTCCGTCCACAGCCGCACCGACAGCAGCGCGAGGTCCAGCTCCGCGCCGGGCTCCTTGTCCGAGACGAGGATGTTGCCCTCGCCGGAGCTGGTCGTGCCGGACGCCACCGCGCCCCGCTCGACCACACCGACCCGCAAACCGGCCTTGCCGCAGTAGTAAGCACAGGCGGCGCCCACCATGCCGGCACCGATCACCAGCACATCCACGCCAGTACTATGTCACATGGCACAGCCCGGAGGGAACCTCGTCCACGGCTTGAGCTTCTCGGGGTTGCGGACTGCCCAGATGTTCCTGATCCGGTCGCTCGCGATGTCGAACGCGTACACGGTCACGATGACGTCGTCCTGCTGGGCGACCAGCCCGGGCAGACCGTTGACCGTGCACTCCACGAGCGTCAGGTAGGGCGCCGCGTTGGCGATGTCCACACAGGCACGCGCGACCTGTTCGCCGCCGTGGATCGGGTCGAGGAAGGCCATGACCAGGCCACCGCTGTCGGCGATCGACGTGGCGTCGGGGTCGAGCAGGCCGATGAGGGCGTTGATGTCTTTGGCTTCCCAGGCGGTCTTGAAGTCCCTGACGATGCCGGCCAACTGGGCGGTCGGGGCCGCCGGCGCCCGCACCGCCCGAATGCGCCGGCGCGCCGAGGAGGCCAGCTGGCGACAGGCGGCCGGCGTGCGGCCGACGATCTCGGCCACCTCCGGGAACGGGTAGCGGAAGACGTCGTGCAGGACGAACGCCACGCGCTCGGCCGGGGTCATCGACTCGAGCACCACCAGGAACGCCATGCTCACCGACTCGTCGAGGGTGATCCGGTCGACCGGGTCCACGGGCCATTCGGTGGCGTCGGGCAGCGGCTCGGGGACCCATTCGCCCACGTAACTCTCCCGGCGGACTCGTGCCGAGCCGAGCAGGTTGAGGCAGACGCGGCCGACGACCGTGGTCAGCCAGGCGCCGGGGGAATCGATGGCGTCCCGCTGCCGCGGCGACAGGGCGTACCAGCGGGCGAAGGTCTCCTGGACGGCGTCCTCGGCGTCGGCCAGGGAGCCGAGGAGCCGGTAGGCGACGTTGATCAGTCGGCGCCGCTCTCCCATGATCGCGCCCTGGCCGTGCCGTGGCTCGGATTGCATGGGTCATCTCCGATCGGTGTCCTCCCGGTTCGACAAGGCAGCACCCCGAACTGTGAGGTTGGCACCTGGTCTCACACGGCGTCGAGAGGCTGGCAGGATCGAGTGCATGGCTGAGACCGCGCACATCCCCGGACTGGTCCTGACGGAACACGAGTTCCAGGTTCCGCTCGATCACGACCGCCCGGACGGCGAGCGCATCACGGTCTTCGCGCGGGAGGTGGCTGACCCGGCGGGCAGGGAGCGGCCGTTCCTCGTGTTCCTGCAAGGTGGGCCGGGGCACGAGGCGGCCCGGCCGACCGGGGCGCCGTCCGCGCCCAGTTGGCTGGCCCGCGCGCTGCGCGACTACCGCGTGCTGATGCTCGACCAGCGCGGAACCGGCCGATCCACCCCGGTCGGCACCTTGCCGGGCCTGACCCCTCGGCAGCAGGCCGACTACCTCACCCACTTCCGCGCCGACTCCATCGTGCGGGACGCGGAGTTCGTCCGCGCCGCACTCGGTGTGGACTCCTGGAGTGTGCTCGGCCAGTCGTTCGGCGGTTTCTGCGCACTCAACTACCTGTCCACGGCGCCGGAAAGCCTGCGTGAGGTGCTGTTCACCGGAGGAGTGCCGCCGGTCGGGCTGCACCCGGACGAGGTCTATCGCGCGACCTACGCGACCATGCTCGAACGCAACCGGCGGTACTACCGGCGGTATCCGAGCGACCGGGAGCGCGTGCGTGCGGTGCACCAACTGCTCGACGCGGGCGAGGTCGTGCTGCCGAACGGGTCGCCGCTCACCAGCCGCCTCTTCCGGCAGCTCGGCAACGTGCTGGGCATGAGCGACGGCGCCGAACACCTGCACTACCTGCTCGAACGCGATCCGGCGTCCCCGGCGTTCGCGCACGACGTCGCCGCCGCGCTGCCCTTCTCCGCCCGCAACCCGCTCTACGCGGTGATCCACGAGGCGTCCTACGCCGACGGGCACGCCACCCGCTGGTCGGCCGCGCGGGTCCGGCCGGCCGAGTACGACGAGGACATCACCCTGTTCAGCGGGGAGCACGTGTACCCGTGGACCTTCACCGACCACCGGGGACTGGCGCCGCTGGCCGACGCGGCCGACCTCCTGGCCGAACACGAATGGCCACGGCTGTACGACGCCGATCGGCTGCGTACCTGCGAGGTGCCCTGCGCGGCGGCCATCTACGCGGAGGACGCCTACGTCGACCGCCAGCTGTCCGAGCAGACGGCGCGGCTGCTGCCCCGGATGCGGCCGTGGCTCACCAACGAGTACGAGCACAACGGCCTACGGGCGAACGGCGCTCACGTCCTCGACCGGCTCATCGCCCTCGCCCGAGGACGGGTCTGAGACCCGGTTCGGCGGTATGTGCCCTCACCCACGACTCCTATCCTGGTTGGTCGGAGGTTGCCGTTGACCAGTACCGAGCAGGGGCGGCGCAAGTACGACGCGCTGGCCGACCGCTACGAGGAGATCTACTTTTACGTCGCCGACGTCGGCCGCCAGTTGGTGTCCTTCGCTGAACCGGCGGCGGGTGCGCGGCTGCTGGACGTCGGCGCCGGACGGGGCGCGGTGGCGCGCGCCGCACTCGCCCACAGCTGCCGGGTGACGGCGGTCGACGCGTCGGCGGGCATGGTGTCCCGGCTGGCGGCCGACCACCCGAAGATCACCGCGCGGCAGCAGGATGCCAGCCAGTTGGCGTTCCCGGCCGGCGCGTTCGATGTGGTGACCGCTGGTTTCCTGGTACAGGTGTTGACCGAGCCGGAGCTGGCCCTCGCCGAGTTCCGGCGCGTGCTCGCCCCCGGTGGCACGATCGCGCTGTCGCTGGAACGACCCACTGTCGGGCGGCTGGGCTGGCTGCACGACCTGAACACGGAGTTCTTCGGAGGCGGATCGGGTACCCCACTGACCGCCGACCGGCTCGACGAACTGCTGGTGGCGGCGGGGTTCTCCGCCCCGAGCCGGGTTTCCATCGACATCCAGAAACCACTGCCGGACCCTGCCGCGTTGTGGCACTGGATGGAGTTACAGGGTGTTCCGGACGTTCTGGCCACGTTGCCGGCTGACCGGGCCGCCGCGTTCCGGGAACGATTCGACAGGGGCGCCGAACAGATGCACACCGAGGGCGGAATCGTGCTGGAGTTCGGCGCCACCCTGCACCGAGCAACCCGGTAGGTCAGACCGGTGTCCTATGTGGAGACTCCCAGGCGGTGCGGCGGAGTAGACGCAGGCCGTTGAGGCCGACGATGACCGTGGAGCCCTCGTGACCGGCCACGCCGAGCGGTAGCGGCAGGGTGCCGATCAGGTCCCACGCCACCAGGACGCCGATGAAGCCGCCGGCGATCACCAGGTTGGCGATCACCAGTCGGCGGGCGCGCTGGGCGAGAGCGATCACCGTGGGCAGGGTGGTGAGGTCGTCGCGGGTGATGACCGCGTCGGCCGTGTCCAGGGCGAGATCGGATCCGGCGCGGCCCATGGCGATGCCCGTGTGGGCGGCGGCCAGCGCGGGAGCGTCGTTGACGCCGTCGCCGACCAGCACCACCTTCTCCCCCGCGGCCTCCCGTTCACGCACGGCCGTGACCTTGTCCTGGGGCAGCAGGCCGGCGCGGACGTCGGTGATGCCCACCTCGGCGGCGAGCCGGGCGGCGGCACGCGGGTTGTCGCCAGTGAGTAGCAGCGGCTGTGCCCCGGTGAGGGTGGTGAGCCGGGCGACCGTGTCGGCGGCGCCGGCGCGGAGCTGGTCGGCCAGCCCGAGCACCCCGGCGGGACTGCCGTCGACCAGGACGACGACGACCGTGTGCCCGGCCTGTTCCAGTTCCTCGACCACCCGGTGGTCACCCAGGAGGTGGGCCGGGCTGCCGACCTCGACGTGGTGCTTGCCGACGCGGGCGCTCACGCCGCGTCCTGGTGTGGAGGTGAAGTCCTCGGCCGGCCGCGGCGACACCCCGGCGTCGCGGGCGGCGGCCACCACGGCGCGGGCGAGGGGATGCTCCGACGGGTTCTCCGCGGCGGCGGCCAGCGCCAGCAGTTCGGTGTGGTCGATCCCGGACAGCGAACGGATCTCGGACAGGCGCGGGGTGCCCACCGTGAGCGTGCCGGTCTTGTCGAAGGCGACCCGGGTGGCGGTGCCGAGTTGTTCGAGCACCACCGCGGATTTCACCAGCACGCCGTGGCGTCCGGCGTTGGCGATCGCCGACAGCAGGGGCGGCATGGTGGCCAGCACCACCGCGCACGGCGACGCGACGATCATGAACGTCATGGCGCGCAGCAGGGTCGGCTGCAACTCGGCGCCGAACAACAGCGGGACCACGAACAGGGCGACCGTGGCCACAACCATGCCCACCGAATAACGCTGCTCGATCTTCTCGATGAACAGCTGGGTGCGGGCCTTGGTGGCGCTGGCCTCGGCGACCATCGCCACGATCCGCGCGATCACCGTGTCGCCCGCGGGCCGGGTGATCCGCACGGTCAGCGCGCCGGTGCCGTTGAGGGTGCCGGCGAACACCTCGTCCCCGACCTCCTTGCCGACGGGCAGCGGCTCGCCGGTGATGGTGGCCTGGTCGACCTCGCTCGCGCCGTCCACGACCTCGCCGTCGCCGCCGATCCGCTCTCCCGGGCGCACGAGGATCACGTCCCCGACCTCCAGTACAGCGGTGTCGACCGTCTCCTCCCCCGCTGCGGTGAGGCGCGTGGCCTGGTCGGGCGCCAGGTCGAGCAGGCCACGGACGGAGTCCTCCGTGCGTTTGGTGGCGATGGCCTCCAGCGCCCCGGAGGTGGCGAAGATGACGATGAGCAGACCGCCGTCGAAGACCTGACCGATCGCCGCGGCGCCGATCGCGGCCAGGACCATCAGCAGGTCGACGTCGAGTTTGCCCTCTCGCAGCGCCCGCAGGCCCGCCCAGCCGGGTTCCCATCCGCCGGTCACGTAGCAGGCCAGGTACAGCGCCCACCACGACCAGCCCGGTCCACCGCCCAGCTGCGTGGCCAACCCCAGCCCGAACAGCGCGGTCGACGCGGTCGCCCACCGCACCTCCGGCAACGACCACATTTCTGGTTTCACCAAACCAGCATATCTGCGCAGTCACGCAGATACGCAAGCAGCCGAGTAGTCACGTTATGCTGATGTCATGCACACGTCGTTGCCGGACTTCGACATGCCCAACGAGGAACAGGTCCATCTCGCGGCCGAGTCGTTCCGGCTACTGGCCGACCCGACCCGGATCAAGGTGCTGTGGGCGTTGTTGCAGGGCGAGTCCTCGGTCGCCTGCCTGGCCGAACTGGCCGGCGCCGCCCCCACGGCGGTCAGCCAGCACCTGGCCAAACTCCGGCTCGCCGGACTGGTCAAGGGTCGGCGCGAAGGCACCTTCGTCTACTACTCCGCCGCCAACGACCACGTACGAGGCCTGCTCGCACAGGCCCTGTTCCACGCCGACCACCTCGACCGCACCTGACGTTTAGGCCGGCCTGAACCCGGTAAAGGCCCCCGACTTGCGATGGATGCGAAGGGGGCATCGATGGGGTACGACGTGATCATCGTCGGCGCCGGATCGGCGGGCGGCGTGCTGGCGAACCGTCTCTCCGCGGATCCCCGCCGCTCGGTGCTGTTGCTCGAGGCGGGGCCGGATTTCGGTTCAGCGGCGAAGGATCAACCCGAAGAGCTCGTCGACATCAACAACCTCACGGAAACCCCGTACGACTGGGGGTACACCAGTGATCCCGAGAGCCTTCCCCTGTTCGCCGGACGGGTGGTCGGCGGTAGTTCGGCGACGAACAACGCGATGGCGCTTCGCGGCCAGCCCGCCGACTACGACGAGTGGGCGGCGCTCGGCAATCCCGGCCTGGGTTTCGCCGACGTGCTGCCGTACTTCCGCGTGGTGGAACGAGATCTGGGCAGCCGACCGCACAGGTCGACCAACTGGTTGGCGGCGCCGGGTTCGGCGTCGACTCGTGCGCGGCCGGCCGTGGCGGCGAGCAGTTCGAGCGCGTCGCTTTCGCTGTACTCGCACAGCGGCACCCGGATCAGGCAAGGCTGACCGGCAACCTTACCTCGAAGCGGCAGCCGGCGCCGGCGTTGTGGACGGTCACCGTCCCGTGGTGGGCGTGCACCAGCCCGCGCACGATGGCGAGACCGAGACCGCTGCCGTTCTCCCTGGCGGGCGTGCGCGCGGGCGTGCCGCGCCAGGCGACGTCGAACACCCGCGGCAGGTCGTGCTCGGGGATACCGCCGCAGCCGTCGGACACGGTGAGCGCGGCCAGGTCGCCGTCCCCATACACCTCGACGGTCACCGTGCCACCGGCCGGCGTGTGCTGGATGGCGTTGGTCACCAGGTTCGCGACCACCCGCGACAGGCCGCGAATGTCACCGCACAACTGGCCGGGCAACGCCGCCGCGCGGCCTGTCAACCGAACGCCGTTGGCTGCGGCCACGGGGTCGGCACTGGCCAGCGCGTCGCTCACCAAGTCCGGCAACGACAGCGGGGTGGCGGCGAGCACCGCATCGCCCGCGTCGATGCGGGCGAGCTCGAACAGGTCGTCGACCATGCCGGCCAGACGATCGGTCTGCAGCCGGATCTCCTTGTGGTAGCGCGAAGGATCGGTCACCATGCCGTCCTCGAGCGCCTCGGCCATCACCCGCAGGCTCGCGAGCGGTGAGCGCAGATCGTGGGACACCCAGGCCACCAGCTCGCGTTCCCGCCGCCGGGACGCGTCGAGCGCGGCCACCGCCTCGGTCAGCTCGGCGGACAGAGCCGCCAGTTCGGCGGTCGCCGGGGCGCTCGGAGCGACGAACGAGCCGTCCCGCGAGAGGTCCCGCACGGCCGCGCGCAACGCGGCGCTGCCGCCGACCACCTGGCGGGCCAGCAGAGTCGCGATGCCGAGCGTCACCGGGGCGGCGACCGCGGCGGCCACCGCCACCACCATGACGTCGTAGCCGGAGAGGAACATGGCCGCGCCGGCGCCGACCACCCCCGCGAGGAACGCTACGGTGCTCAGCAATGCGACCGCGGCGAATGCCACCCGCACCGAGCGGCGCCGAAGAGCGGGCACCACCAGCAGGCCGATGACGCCGGCCAGCCCGCTGCACGACGCCGCGATCGCGCTCACCACAAGGACATCTCTCAACATGCCGGACTCGACTCCCACCGGTAGCCGACTCCCCACACGGTGACCAGCCGCCGCGGCCGGGCGGCCACCTCCTCGACCTTCTCCCGCAGGTGTCGCACGTGGACGGTCACGGTCGACTCGTCGCCCACCGTCCAACCCCAGACCCGGCGCAGCAGTTGGGACCGGGTGAACACCTGATCGGGGTTGCCGAGCAGGAAGACGAGCAGGTCGAACTCGCGGGCGGTCAACGACAGCGGGCGGCCCGCCCGGCTGACCCGCCGCGCGGCCACCTCCACCTCCAGGTCGGCGTCCCGCAGCACCGAAGCCCGCGCCGGGATGCCTCGGCGCAGCACGGACCGGACCCGCAGGGCCAGCTCCCGCGCGCTGAACGGCTTGCTCACGTAGTCGTCGGCGCCGAGTTCCAACCCCAGCACCCGGTTCGGTTCCGCGCCGAGCGCGGTGAGCATGATGATCGGTACCGCGCTGGTGTCCCGGATCCGGCGGCACACCTCCCGGCCGTCCAGCCCAGGCAGCATGAGGTCGAGGATCACCAGGTCGGGTGTGTCCACACGGAACAGTCGCAGTCCCGTGACACCATCGGTCGCGTGCTCGACCACGAACCCGGCGCGCCGCAGATAGGCGACCAGCACCTCGGCCACCATCGGGTCGTCCTCGACCACGAGGATCCGCTGACCGGCATCGGGCGTCACCGTCGCAGTGTACGAGCCGGCGCCGTCGCCACCTTGACACGTAACACTTTCCTAAGTTCTTAGGAGTCGGTTAGGTACCCGACCCGATCGTGGCGCCGATGTCCTTGCGGCGGTTAGGAATCCACCAGCACACCAACCAAGGAGATTCCATGTCCACGAGAACCCTGTACCGGATCGCCGCCGTCGCCGGCCTGCTGTGCGCGCTCGCGCTGTGCTTCAACGCCGCCCGCCGGGGTGGTCTGCTGCCGACCAACGAGTTCACCCGCGGCCTGGCACCGATGGCCCAGTTGCTCGGCCTGCCGGTGCTGACCGCGCTCTATCTCCACATCCGGCCTCGCGCCGGCACTCTCGGCCTGGTCGGCTACGCGGCGAACTCGACCGGGCTGGCCGGCCTGGTCGGCGCCGAGTACGTGATCAACTTCGTGTTCCCCTACCTGCCGCCGGCACAGGTGACGGCCCTGATCGACGGGGCGACCGGCACGATGTTCACCATCACCCAGGTGCTCTTCCTGCTCGGTGCGACCGTGTTCGCGGTCGCGTTGGCCCGTTCGGGTTCGCTCCCGGCGCTCGGCGCCGCCCTCTATCTGCTCGGCGCCATCCCGATCGGCTTGCGCGGCGTACTCCCCGACGTCACCGTGAACCCCGGCGTCGTCATCATCGGCCTCGGCATCGGCGTGCTGGCCTACGCCCTGCTGCGGAACCAGCGGGCAGCGGCCACCGCGGGCTAGGGCTCGATCGGGCGTACTCGCCGGCCGTAACGTTCGTAGAGCCCTTCGTTGTGCGCATCGCCCGCCGCCAGATTGGCGGAGACGAACACCGGTACCTCGTGCCCCATGTCGAGCAGGTGGCGACACGTCAGTTCGGTGAGGATCTGTGCCACCAGTACACCGGTGAACGATGACACGGCACCGATGCGCACACCCGGAGTGATCTCGATGCCGGCATCTCCTGCCGGTGCGCAGTTGTCGATCACCACGTCCGCCAGGTCGGCCAGATGTGGTCCCGTCGCGTTTCGCGCGGTGGAGGACCGGGTATGGGCGAGTGACGTGATGGCCACCAGGCCGTGTCCCCGGTCGCGTACGAGTTCCGCCATCTCCACGACGGCGGCGTTGAGCCCGGAGTTCGACACGATGAGGAACGTGTCGGCCGGCCGGGGCCCGGCGAGTGCGTAGATCCGTTCGGCCAGGCCGGTTTCGCGCTCGTACAACGGATCGAGGATCGCCGCGGGATCCTCGCCGCCGAACATCACCAGGTCCTTCACCGCGAGCATGCCGACCGGGGCGAGGCCACCCGCGCGGGCCGCCAGCTCCAGTGTGACGATGCGCGAATGCCCGGTGCCGAACGCCTGCAGCACACCGCCGGCGGCGATGGAGCCGGCCACCGTCGCGGCGGCCTTCTGAATCACCGGCATTTGGGTGGTGACCACGCGGCGGACCAGACCCTCGGCCCCGGCGGCGTACTCGGACTCGATCACGTTCGCTCCTCACTTGACGCGGCGGCGTGCACCGCGGCGGCGACCACTTCCTCGCCGCTTCCCACCCGCACCGGACTGACCAGGGTCTCGTAGGTGGGCGGCGTGCCCCGGGTGGGCAGATAGCCGAGATATCCGTTGGTGTAGCCCAGAACGACGACGTTCGAACCGGCCGCCGAGCGGATCGATTCGCCGAGTTCCAGGAACAACTCCCCCGGTATCGCGACAAGCGTGACGCCGCCGAGGCTGATCGCCTGGATCTCGACGTCATACGCCTCGGCACGCCGGCTCGTCGCGAGTTCCCGGGCGATGCGTTGCCCCTGCTCGAAAACCAGGCGACTGCGGGCGTCCGCCTGGATCTCCGGCGGCGGACCGGCGACCACCTCGGCCGGGGGCTTGGCCGCCAACCGGATCAGCCGGGACACCGGGCGACCGGCATGTTGTCGCCGCGACTGTCGTGGTGCGTCGAGATCGAGGCTGTCGGCTATCACGGCCGCGAGCCGATCCGTCTCCTCGGGGCTTCTTCCCTGCCGGGTGTGCCGGGTGCTGATGTTGCCCCCGGCGCCGGTCGCGGCCACCACCCATCGTCCAGGAGTGGCGAGGGCCCGCCGGATTCCCCCGTTGAGGTCCGCGCTGACGTCGCTGTTGTCCGCCGGCAGGACGGTGGGATGTACCGGAGAGACGGTGACGACACCGACGACCGACCCGTGCGTCGAGACCACGATCGCGTCGACGGGAATGTCGATCGGGGCGGCGGCGCCAGCGTTGCGCCGGCCCGCGAGGCCCGCGACCCACACCCGGGTGTGGTCGAGCGATGCCTCCCGCTCGGCCGCGATGGCCGCCTTCGCCGACCCGACCGCCGTGTCGAGCAGGCGGGTGCCGAGACCCGGTGGGGTCGGGCTGCCGCCCGGCACGCAACCGGCTTCCGGGCTGGCGTGCGTGTGGGTGGCCGCGACCCAGCAGGAGTCGATCCCCAACTCGCGGACGGCCGTCCGGATTCGCTCGACCACATCGGTGTTCACGCAGATCAGGTCCGCTACGACGAGCGCGAACCGATGCGCCTGGTCGGCGAACGTGACCACGTGGACTTCCAGTGGGTCGAGGACCCCGCGGACTCCCTGGGAGCGGTCGGCATATCCCCCCATGCGTTCACCGGAAAGGACCTCGAGTACCTGGACCCCGTGGCCGACTCTCACGCACCATCACCGCGCAGGGCGGCGACCATCGACCGGTACGGCTCGCCGCCCCGCAGCAACGTCAGGCCGCCCTCCAACGGGGAACCCATGGGTTCCACGAGTTCCAGCCCTCGTACGCGGAGTCCGTCACCGAGCCGTCCACTGAGGAATTCACTGGAGCCGATCAGCCGACCCGTGTGGGAGACGAGCCGGCCCGCGTCCGGCTGTCGCGTCGCCGCGGCTTCCGCGGCGCCCACGAGGTCCGCCACGGCCGCCTCGCAGATGGCCCGCGCGACGTCGTCCTCGGTCGCCGCGTCGATGACCGGGCGCGCGAAGCCGGCGACGCGTGCGACAACCCGCGGATCGCGGTAGAAGCGTTGGAGGCTCGCCAAATCCGTGCCCCCCACGGCTTCCGGGAAGTCCTCGGTGAGAACCGTGCGCCGGCCGGTCCCGTCGATGGCGGACGCGGCGGCCCGGAGCCCGGCGAGTCCGATGGCATGCCCGCTCCCCCGGTCACCGAGGATCGGGCCCCAGCCATCGATACGCGTGTACGCACCGGTGGCGCCGACGGCCAGGACGTTCGTCCCCGTACCGACACAGAGGACTGTGCCGGGTCCGTTCAGCGCGCCGGCGTGTGCCGGGTAGACGTCGTCGATCACCAGGGCAGGACCCCGCAGGAGTTCTTCGAGCCGCCGGGTCAGCTGCCGTCGCGGCCCGGGATCGCCGGGGACTCCCGTCAGGCCGGCGACCACGCCCGCCACGCGGGCCGGAAGCTCGACCGTCGCGGCGGCCTGCTCGACGCAGGCCACGATGCGATCGACCCCGTCCTCGCCCGGCTGGTAGACCATGCCGGGGCCCATCCCGACCTGCCGGTGCTCCCCCGCGGCTACCAGCAGACGCAACTGGGACTTGCCGCCATCAACACTGACGAACGTGTCGGTCACTTCGACATCCCCGCCGTGAGCCCGCTGATGATGTGTCGAGTCGCCAGCGCGAAGACGACCGCCAACGGCACCAGTGCGATGACCAGACCGGCGAACAGGGTTGCCCGGTCGGACGCGAACTCCCCGAAGAAGCGCGTCAGCCCGACGGGCACCGTGTACTTCTCGTCGCTGCGCATCAGCACCAGCGGATAGAAGAAGTCGTTCCAGGTCGGGGCGAACTGGAAGACCGTGGCGACGGCCAGCGCCGGCCGCATGAGCGGCAACGCGATCGAGGTGAACATCCGCCCCTCGTTGGCCCCGTCGATCCGCGCCGCCTCTTCGAGTTCGGACGGCAGGCCGCGCATGAACCCCATGATCACGAAGATGGAGAACGGAATGCCGCTTGCCGCGTAGAGCAGGACCAGGCCGACCCGGCTGTCGATGAGCCCCCAGGACTGATACAGGTAAAAGACCGGCAGGAGTCCCAACTTGGCCGGGATCATGAGGCCGGAGATGAAGAACGCCGCCAGCAGCGCCCGGCCTCGGAACTGCCACCGGGACAGCGCGTAGGCGGCCATCGCGGCGACCGCGACACACAACGCCACGGACGCGACCGTGACGACGAGAGAGTTCAGGAAATAGGTCGACAGCGATGCCGTCTCCCAGGCCCGCTGGTAGTTGTCGAGGCTGAGCTCGGTCGGCAGGCCGACGGGCTGGCGCAGGATGTCGGCATTCGGCCGGAACGAACCCACCAGCACGAGCAGGAGCGGACCGAACGCGACCGCGGCGTAGGCCCACAGCAGTAGCTGGACGCCGAACCGCCTCATGACCGCACCTCCCGCCGCCGGAGAAGCCGCTCGAGCGCGACGGAGACACCGAAGATGAGCACAAAGATCATCATGGCCAGCGCCGACGACTCACCGATCGCGTTGGCACCGCCTTCGAACGCCGTCCGGTAGTAGAGGAGCCCGAGAACGTCCATGGCACCGCCCGGACCGCCGTCCGACCCACCCAGCGCGTAGACGAGGTCGAAGATGTTGAAGCAGCCGATGAAGGTGAGCACGGTGATCACGCCGACGGCGGGCATGAGCAGGGGGAACCTGACGCTCCAGAACGCACGCGACGCGGACGCACCGTCGAGCGACGCGGCCTCCTCCAGCTCCTTCGGGATGCCACCGAGTGCCGCCAGGAAGATCAGCATCGGCCCGCCGATCCACTGCCAGGCGTTGACGAGGATCAGGACGGGGAGTGCCGTGTCGGGATCACCGAGCCAGGGTCGCGTCCACGATTCCAGGCCCACCGATTCCAACATGTAGTTGATTGGGCCGAACGACGGGCTCAACAGCAGCGACCAGATGTAGCCGACGATCAGTGGGCTGATCAGGTACGGCAGCGAGAAGACCGCCTGGAAGAACCGCTTGAAGCGCGGGTTGCGGTAGAGCAACAACGCGAGCCCGAGGCCGACCGTGTTCTGGATGGCCATGGTGCCGACGAAGAAGAGCACGTTGTGCCACAGGGCAGCCGGGATCTCGTCACCCAGCGGATACCGGGTCAGGACCTCCTGGTAGTTGCCCAGCCCGGCGAACTCCGCTTGCTGCGTGCCTTCCCACCGGAAGAAGCCGTAGTAGAAGGCGGTGCCGAGCGGGACGACGATCAGCATGCCGTACAACACCATTGCCGGCAGGCAGAATCCGGCGATCCAGCGCAGCGGTGTGCGATGGGCGCGATACTTCGGCCGTTTTGCCGCCGCCGCTACGGTTTCGGTTCGAACCACTGGTCAACGCCCTGCTGGATGTGGCCGGCGGCCTCCTCGGCCGACGACTGGCCGAGTACGAAGTTGGACAGTCCCTCCGAGGCGAGGTCCCACGCCGTCGGTTCACCGCTGGAGAAGTACGCGTACGTGACATACGGGCCGGGGTTGGCCAGGTGTGCCTCCAGCGCCTGGGCAAGCAGGTCGTCACTTGGCTCGACGCCCGGCACGGCACTGATCTGGCGCAGCTCGTCGGTGAAGGCCTGCCCGAACTCGGGCGTGGCCATCCAGCGCACGAGGTCGAGGGCGGCCTCCTGATCCGGCGACTTGGCCGAGACTCCGAACGAACCGTCCACATAGCCGGGCACGAGAGTCTCCTGCGCCGCCGCGCCCGGAGGCGGGGGAACGTTGAAGATGCCGAGTTCGAGGTCGGGGTTCGCCTGGTTGAAGACGGCGAGTTCCCACACTCCACCTGGGAACGTGGCGGCCTGACCGGAGGTGAACAGTGCCTGTGCGTCGGCGTAGTTCACGCCTTCGAACTGGGGACCCCAGAACTGACTGGTGTCCTTCCACGCCGTCAGTGAGTCGACCCAGGTCTGGTCGGTGAAGGAGGCCCGCCCGGCGAGCATCTCCTCGAGATAAGGGTATCCCCCGTACGTACCGGCACCGAAGATCTCCTGCTGGATCGGCAGCATCCACGTGTCGGTGACCGTCGCGGCCAGCGGGATCACGCCGGCCTCCTTCAGGGTGGTGAACGCTGTGATCATGTCGCTCCACGTTTCGGGCGCCGTGATCCCGTGCTCTTCGAACATCGCCTTGTTGTAGATCACGTGCAGGGTCTGCAGCGCGAAGGGCACCCCGTAGACCTGCCCGTCGGCCACGCCGCGCGCGCCGTCCATGGTCTTCTCCGGAAACTCCGCCAACGCCTCGACCTCGCCGTCCAGGGCCACCAGACTCTCCGACGCGACGAGCGGCTGAAGCAGACCGTACGAGCGCAGCTGTGCGACGTCGGGACCGTTCGCATCGGACAGTCCGGTGCGCAGGATGGTGTCGTACTCGTCAGCCTTGTACGGCACGTATTCGACGGTCACGCCCGGGTGCGCGTCCTCGTAGCTCTGGAAGATCCTGTCGTAGGCGGCCGCGTCCTCCTGACGCCAGCCCCAGACCTCGAGAGTGGCATCGCCGCCACCGGCATCGCCCTCGGACGCACCGGGGCTGCATGCCCCGATGACGAGAGTCAGTGTCCCGAGGGCGGCGAGCATGCCGCGTCGTCTGCCGATCATGTGGGTCTCCTGGTCGGGTGGATGACGTCGGGTGAATGACAGTCGGGTGGAATGACACTGGGCGGTACGCTAATACTGGTCTATACCGCTGTCAACGACCGGGCTGATCGTGGGCGTCGTCGGAGTCGGTTCGTAAGATGACGTCACCTAGGTCAGCAAAGGGAGCCACCACCGTGCCAAGGCCGAGACACGAACTCAGCGACGCCGCGCCGGGCGTGTTCACCTCGGAAGGGGACCGCCCGAAAGGCCAGCACATCAAGGACGTGCTGGCCAAACTGGTGCTCGAGTCCCGGGACGGCTCCCTGCTGCCCTCCGAACGCGTGCTCGCCGAGCGGTTCGGGGTGGCTCGCATGACCGTCCGAGGGGCCATCGGCGAACTGGAGGACCGCGGCCTGGTGCGTCGCATCGCCGGTCGCGGGACGTTCGTGCAGCACCCCACGCTGACGCATTCCGAGATCTTCAGGTCCTTCAGCGAGGACATGCGCAACCGCGGCATGTCCCCCGGCTCCCGAAGCTATCGCGCCCGGACCCGCCCAGCGACACGCGAGGTCGCGCTGCGACTCGGCATCGAACCGGCGGCGCCCGTGCACTCCATCGAGCGGGTCCGCACCGCCGACGGCATCCCCATGGCCGTGGAACGGACGAACCTGTCAGCCGATCGCTACCCGAACCTGCTCGCCGAGATGGGACGTGACCAATCCCTGTACGAAGTGCTGGGCAGGGCATTCGGGGTGCGCCTGGAGTCGGCCGAACAGACGGTGGCGATCGCCCGGCTGAGCCCCGCCGAAGCCAAGCGGCTGGAGGTTCCCGACTACGACCCGGCGTTCCTCATCGAGCGCGTGGCGGTCGACAACATGGGCAACGTGGTCGAGTTCGGCCGGTCGCTCTACCGCGGCGACCGCTACGAGATCCAAATGCACGTGAGCAGTCCGCCGAGCTAGTCCCAAGGCCGTGTAGTTGAGGGCTGTGGGCGTCTGCCAAGTGCGTGTTCGTGGTTCCCGGCGAGAGCGACCAGTGGTCCTTCAGAGCACCGGCCCGCCATCGGCAACCCACGCTTGACAAACCAACACGTGGCCTAACTTCACGGCCTTGGAGCTGGCCCGGGATCTTGTCAGTGTCTCCATCGAGGTGTTAGCGTCCGGCCGGAAATACTGGTCTAGACCGAACATCGGGAGGCCCGATGAGGATCAGGCTTGTGGCGGCCATGGCAGCGGCCGTTGCCTGCGCGGCGCTGGCCGCGCCCGCGACACCCGCGACCGCGACACCCGAGGCCGCGGCACCGCACGAGCGAAGCGTCCGCTTCCTGGACTTCAACTTCGCGGGCAACGGCTTCAACGGAGGCAGCACCGGTGCGCCGGTGACCGACACCGTCGAGAAGATCTACAGCCAGCGCGCGGAGATCATCAGCCTCAACGAGATGTGCTACACGCAGTGGGTGGCGCTGCGGGACCAGTTGAAGACGAAGCGCGGGTACCAGGGCCTGACCGAGCAGGTCGTGGTCACCAACTACAACATCCCCAACTGCCACGACCCGGTCGTCAACCCCGAGGGGTGGTACGTCATGGGCCTGCTCAGCAAGTACGACTCCGAACGGGTCATGTTCGGCGACACGCCCTACCTGGACCTCGGTTACCACTACCGGCAACGATTCCGCAAGCTCGTCTGTGGCGACGTGACCGTCCCGCGCGCGGCCGTCGTACGCGCCTGCGTGACCCACACCGAGGTGCCGCTGCCACTGATCAACGAGGCATCGTTCCCGGACGACCCGGACATCACGAACGATCCGAACTACGGGCGTTCCATCAACTACGCGCAGGCCGAGGTCATCGCCGAGGCGATCACGCCGATGGCCAAGCGGATGCCCGTCGCCCTGCTCGGCGACCTGAACGAGCTTCCGTTCCTGCCGTCCCTCGACTTCTTCTACGCGAAGTGCGGCGGGCACGGGGTCTTCGAGGAGGTCGACGGCCGGGATCCGCGCTGGATCGGCAACATCCGCCACTTCAACCTCGGCACCGAGGACTGTCCACTTCGGCAGGGCGAATGGACGATGGGCACGGAAGGCCAGCCGGACATCTACGACAAGCCGTACTCGAGCAACCGGCACATCGACTACATCTTCGTCGACCGCCGGCACTTCAAGGTCGACGAGGACTCCGGCTGGGTGATCTCCACCCCCTTCTCCGACCACCGCATCGCCGTCGGTGATGTCACGTTGAGGCGATGACATGCGCCACAACAGAATGCTCGTGATCGCGAGCCTCGCGGCGCTCGTCCTCCCGGTCGGGATGGCGACGCCTGCCACCGGAACTTCTGGGACACGGGAGCACTTCCGGGTCCTGCCATATCTCCAGAGTCCCAGCGCCTCGGGGATCCGGGTCACGTGGTTCACGGAGGACGGCGAGCCCGGCCGGTTGACCATCCGCGGCCCGGGCATCAGCGGGAGCCGCCCCCACGACGTCACCGGCGAGTTGCAGCCAACGCTGGCGTACACCGATGCCGAACGCTCCCAACAGATTCCCGGCCTCGATCCGGGTTCCTGGCTACTCGGGGCGGACAGCTACAAGCACACCGTGCTCATCGACGGTCTCCGGCCCGGCCATCGGTACAGCTATTCCGTGCGGCAGGAACGGTCGACCTTCACCGGCCACTTCCGGACGGCCCCGACCGCGGACGACTGGCGCCATCTCCGGCTGATCGCCATGTCGGACCAGGAGACCGAACCGCTGGGCCGCGCGCAGCAACGAGAATGGGCACCGGGTGCGGGTGGGAATGCCCGACCCTCGGCCGAGCCCGGGTCCACCTGGGACCAGGTCCACGGGACGACCACCCTGTCGGGACAGCGTGTTCTGCGATATCCGCTCACCGAGGACGAGGGCCTGCGCCGGAACCTCGCGGTCGTCGAGCAGCGGTCGCCCGATGCCGTGCTGTTCACCGGTGACCTCGTCCAGGGCGGCGGGTACCAGCCGGGGTGGGACGAGTTCTTCCGCCACATGGCGGGATCCAGCGGCGACCTGCTGACATCGGTGCCGGTGGTGCCCGCCTTCGGAAACTGGGAGAGCTTCGGCGCCATCAACGGCGGCTACGGATCCCCGGCCGACCGGACGCCGGTCGTCCGGTCGCGCGCGAAGTTCCACGCCTACTTCGACGCGCCGGGCAACGGAACGCCGCGGCACCAGGACAACTACTACCGGATCGACTACGGCCCCCTCACGATCCTCACGCTGGACAGCAACAACGGCGAACCGGACGACAGCGCGGCGAGCTACCCGCCCGAGGAGAAGCTGACCGGACAGCAGTACAGCGGGCCGGGCACCGACACGCAGGAGAACTTCACCCGCCAGCAGTACGAGAACTCGGGCGGCACCGACCTGTCGGACTACAGCCCGGGCAGCCAGCAGTGGAACTGGGTGGAGCGGCAGCTGATCGACGCCAGGGCCGACGGTCAGCTCGTCCTCGTCCAGTTCCACCACGCCCCCTTCAGCTCCGGTGAGCACGGACTGCCCCTGAACCACGTGCTCACCTCGGGGCAGGGCGGCACTCCCATGAGGGTGTACCACCCGCTGTTCGAGCGGCACGGGGTCGCGGCCGTGATCTCCGGGCACAGCGAGATGTTCGAACGCAGCTTCGTCGACTCGAACGGCGATGGGACCGGCGTCCAGTACTACGACGTCGGCGTTTCCGGAGACGGCCTTCGTGGCGCCCGCCGCGCGGGACCCACGCTCGACAGCGCACTGCTCAACTACAACCCGTACAGCCAGTGGACGGCCGACCAGAGCGAACCCGAGCGGTGGACGGTCGTTGATGGCGCCCCACGCCTGGTCGCCGGTGGCAAGCACTACGGCCATCTGGAGATCAACGTCGATCGGGTCCGCGGTGACCGCGCCCGGATCACGCTCACTCCCGTTCACCTGTTCCCGGTCCTCGACGAGGACCTGTCAGTGGTCCGGACCGAGCGCCGCACCTACCACGACGAGATCGCCATCGACTTCGACCGCGAAGGCAGGCCCATCGGATGAGGAGCGTGAACATGCGTTGGAGGACGCGATTGGGTGCGGTGCTCGTGGCGGCCTCGGTGGCAGTGCTGCCGGGCGCCACGTCCGCCCACGCCGAGGAGAACGTGCCGTTCAACGTCTGGCACTGGAATGTCGCCGGCCACACGATCCACGAAGGCAAGACGAACACCGGTGTCCTGGAGCACGCCGTCACGTCGATCCTCAACCGCGAGGCGGACCTGGTGTCCTTCAACGAGGTCTGCCGGGGTCAGTACAACAAGCTGATTACCCTCCTCGACGCGGCGAACTGGCCGGCGTCCAGCGATTTCGCGCGTTTCGCGGCCACCCGGGAGCCGAAACCGGGCATCTGCAACGGCAACGAGGAGTTCGGGCACGCGCTGTTCAGCCGGCACAACCTCGGCAGCTCGCAACAATACGAGTTGCCCTACGACGGCACGGCGCCCCGGAAACTCCTCTGCGCCCCACTCGAGGCCATGCCACACATGAAGTTCTGTTCCGTACACATCACCACCGGTCCCCGCGAGCCAGGCGCTCCCGACAACAGGCCGGCGCAGCTGAACTACATGTTGGACATCCTGAACGGCTTTCACGCCGCCGGCCAGACCTACATCGTCGCCGGTGACTACAACGTCCAACCGCACTTCACGCATCTGGACAGGTACTACGCCCCGTCGCTGAACACGGAGGTCAACCGGAACAACACCGGTGCCCACCGCGAACTCGACGACCGCGACACGCGCTGTCCCGGCTACGGTGAGGAGACCTCCAGTGTCACACCGGAAACCGCCCCACCCTGTGGAACGGCAACCGAGAATCTGACGAAGCTCGACCTGATCATGGCCCGCGAGAGCAAGATCGTCGGGTCGTACACCGGCGACGCGGTGGACGTTCCCAAAGACTGCGTCGTCAACGTCGACAAGGAGGCTTGCTCGGATCACCGGGTGACCGTCGGCACCGTGACCCTTCGAGTGCAAACTCCCTAACGCGAGGCGGGGACCGCCGTCACCCAGTACGGAGTCGACGATCCGGTCCCCGCATCGGGTCGGGCGTTCGGCAGGTACAGCCGAGCCCCGAACGCCGCTGCGGTAGCCGGAGCGTCGAAGCTGTTGTCGGTCAACCGTTCGACCACGCGACCGGTGGTCCCGTCCGCCGCCATCCGTACCACGGACACCACATTGGACCGGTTCTGGGCGACGTAGAGCGTGGTACCGCGCACGACCAACCCGTCGCCGTTCGGCAGGCGCTCGCCACCGAGATCCACCTCTGTGCTGTGGCCGGTCGCCGGATCGACCCGGAACAGCCTGCCCGTGTTGTACTGCACCACGAGCAGTCCCCGGCCGTCGGGCGCCTGAGCGATGCCGTTGGCGTTGTAGCCGATCTCATACTCGAACTCGCCCGTGATCGGCACGGTGACGACGGCGTCGGTCCCGTCGACGGGCAGCCGGTACAGCACCGGCCGCAGCGAGTCGGTGAACCACGCGCCTTGTGGAGTGAGCACCACGTCGTTGACGAAGGTCGGGGTGTCCGCCGCGCCGGCGGCAAGCTGGTAGCGGGCGAGCACGACGCCGGTGCGGGTGTCCACCACCCGGGCATCGCCGGCCGGACCACCGGCGACGAACAGCCGCCCCTGCTGGTCGGTCTTCATCCCGAGCGACGGTGTGCCAGGCCCCTGGCTGATCACCGAACCGCGACCGGTCAGCAGGCTGACCCGGTAGATGTCGCCGTCCCGCTGCGAACCGAAGTAGGCGACCGGGCCAGGGCCGATCGCGATGCCCTCCGGCCGGAAACCGTCCGGCAACGCGATGCGGGTCGGGAACAGCTCGGCGCTCGCCGCCGAACCGCTCGACAGCACGGCGAGGACGGTGACGAGTGCGATACCGATGCGCTTCACCGGGAGTCCCCGGCAGCGAGAATCCGCACCACGGCCTGCGCGACACCGGCGGCCGAGGCCGGGTTCTGTCCGGTGACCAGACGCTCGTCCACCACGACGTGTGACTCGAAGTCCGGGGCGGCGCTGTGTTTGGCACCCCGTTCCTCCAGCGCGGTCTGCAACAGGAAAGGGACGATGTGGGTCTTGCCCACCGCGTCCTCTTCGGAATTGGTGAACGCGGCCACCTGCCTGCCGTCGACCAGCAGGCGGCCGTCGGACAGGACGACATCGAGCAGCCCGGCCGGTCCGTGGCACACGGCCGACACCACCCCACCGGCCTCGTGGACGGCGGCGGTGATCCGCGTCAACGCCTCGTTGCCGGGGAAGTCCCACATGGTGCCGTGGCCACCGACGAAGTAGATCGCGGCGTAGTCGACCGGGTCGACCTGGTCGGGGGTCAGGGTGTCGGCCAGTGCCGCCGCCACGTCCGGATCGTCGAGGAACGCCCGTTGCGCCGGTGCCGACCGGTCGGCACCGGTCCGCGGTGCCGGGCCGCCACGTGGTGACACCATCCGCACCCGGTGGCCGGCCTCGGTGAACACCTGCCACGGGTGGGCGGCCTCCGGGACGTAGAACCCGGTGGCCTCGTCCGTGTCGCCCAGTCGGTCGTGACTGGTGAGCACGAACAGGATCGTCTTGGTATGCGGCATGTCTCTCCTTGTGCCGTTCGGATACGGCCCGAGACTAGCCAGCGCGCCCATTCATCAGCCAATAGAAGTTCCACTACGATCCATCAGGAAAGTTATGGCAGGAGGACGTATGGAGCTGACGCTCTTCCGCACCTTTCTCGCGGTCTACCGGACCGGCTCGTTCTCCGCCGCCGCACCACTTCTCGGGCTGTCGCAACCCACGGTCACCACCCAGATCCGATCCCTGGAGACGCGGCTCGGGCAGCAGCTGTTCCAACGCCTCGCCCGCGGCGTGGCGCCCACCTCGGTGGCCGACGAGTTGGCCACGCAGGTCGCCGCGCACCTCGACGCGCTGGCCGCGGTCGTGGAACGCGGCATGTCACCCCGTCATTCGTTGGCGAAGCCGGTGCACCTGGCCGGACCGCCGGAGTTTCTCTGCGCCTGCGTTCTCCCCGCACTGACCGGCCTGAAGCTGCGCGTGACCTTCGGGCTCGCCGACGACCTGCTCGCGGGGCTGGGCGCCGGGCGCTTCGACATCGTCGTGTCGACCGTCCGCCCACGGGCCAGGGCACTGACCGCCACACCACTCGTCGACGAGGAGTTCGTCCTCGTCGCGACTCCGGCTTGGCTCGACCGCATCGGCCCGGCCGCGCTCGACCAGGATCCCGCCGCGGCGCTGCACGGCCTCCCGCTGATCGCGTACGCGGAGGACCTTCCGATCATCCGGCGGTACTGGCGCTCGGTGTTCGGCACCCGAGTCACGGGTACCGCGACCATCGTCGTGCCGGATCTGCGCGGTGTGCTCGCCAGCAGCGTCGCCGGCGCCGGCATCACCGTGCTGCCGCGCTACCTGTGCGCGCCCGCCCTCGACCGGGGAGATCTGGTGACGCTGCACGAACCGGAGGTCCCGCCGATCAACACGATCTTCCTGGCCACCCGGACCGGCACCGCGACCATGCCGCACATCGCCACCGTCCACAATGAACTGACCGCCGTGCTCAAGCGGTAGTGCCGCACTCCACCACGACCGCTGCTCAGATCACCGAGCCCCACTATTCCCGATAGAGGCAAACAGAGCACGTTCCCGTAAGGACTGGAACGGGTTCTCGCCCTACGCTCGTTCCCTATGGTGGAACTACCGCTCGAACCCGATGACCGGCAGATGCGTGAGCTGGGTGATGCCGCGGTCGCGCTGGCCGCCGAGTTCATCGGTGGTATTCCGAATCGCCGCAACGATCTCGAAGGTGCGCTCGAGGCAGCCGCCGCACTGCGTGAGCCCGCTCCGGAGCAGGGGGTCGGGCTCGGTGTGGCGCTCGGCGTCGTCCGGGACGGCGCATTGCGGTCCTACAACAGCAGTGGTCCTGGGATGTTCGGCTACGTACCGGGCAGTGGCCTGTACACGTCGGCGATCGCCGCGTTCCTCGCCGCGGCCACGAACCGATACGTGACACTATGGTCCGCGGCGCCGATGTACGCGCAGATCGAGACGACCGTGGTGCGCTGGCTGTCCGATCTGGTCGGATATCCCGAATCCGCGCGTGGCGTGCTCACCTCGGGCGGTACCACGTCCGTCTTCTCCGGACTGGTCACCGCGCGGGTCACCAAGCTGGGCGAGGATCTCACCGACGGCGTGTTGTACATCAGCGGCGAGACCCACCACGCCGCGGTCAAGTCCGCCCTGCTGGCCGGGTTCCCACGGCGCGCCGTCCGGGTGGTGCCGACCACCGGCGACCTGACCATGAACCCCGACGCGCTTGACCGGATGGTGGCCGAGGACCGAGCGGCCGGGCGGCGCCCGTTCTGCGTGGTGGCCAGCGCCGGCACCACCAACACCGGTGCGGTCGACCCGCTGCCGGCGCTGGCCGCGGTGTGCGCGCGGCACGACCTCTGGTTGCATGTGGACGGTGCCTACGGCGGCGCGTTCCTACTGACCGAACGCGGCCGCGCAGCCATGCGTGGGATCGAGCTGGCCGACTCGGTCACCCTGGACCCGCACAAGGGATTCTTCCTCCCGTACGGCACTGGCGCGCTGCTGGTCCGGGACGGCGCCCTACTGCGTGCGGCGCACAATCTGGACGCCGCCTACCTGCAGGACATCGCAGAGGAGACGGAGATCCCGAACATCGCGGAGTACTCGGCCGAGCTGAGCCGGGAGTTCCGCGGCCTGCGGCTGTGGCTGCCGGTGAAACTGCACGGGATGGCTGCGTTCCGCACGGCGCTGGACGAGAAGCTCGACCTCGCCCAGGCCGTGCACGATCAGTTGGGCACCGTGCCCGGGCTCGACCTGCCGTGGCCGCCGGGCCTGAGCATCGTCGCGTTCCGCTACCTGCCGACGGACGGCGACCCGAACGAGGCCACGCTGCGGCTGCTGGACCAGATCAACTCCTCCGGCCGGATCTTCCTGTCCAGCACCACCATCGACGGCTCGGTGTACCTGCGGATCTGCGTGCTGTCCCACCGCACCCACGCCGACCGGACCGACGAGGCGGTCGAGATCATCCGCAAGGCAGTCGTCGAACTCTCCTGAAACCGTAAGTCGCGCGGCGGCGACTCATCCTATCGGCGTACTCGCCAATGTCCAGGAAGGAACTTCGCGGTGTCCATCGTTTCCACGATTCCCGGACTCACCTGCACATTCGAGAACAACGCACCGACAGAGTCCAACGGGATCCTAGGCGTAATCGTGCACGCCGCGCTCAGCGACGCTCCCTCGCTGCGTCGGGGAAATCCGGCGTTCAACCTCTCCATGCTGGAGACGACGTCGCCGGGGCGGGTGGAGGTGTGGCGATCCAACGGCGTGGTCGAATCCGGGCAGCACGCTGACCTGGTGTATTCCCAGGACAGTCGGTACCTGTTCTGCGCTGGTCGGATCACGCACGACGAGAACTACGCGGACGCGACCGAAAAACTGTACCTGCAAGCCTACGACCTGATCGGGCAGTTGGACTACCCCGAGGTCGCCCGGATGTGGAATATCGTCGGCGGGATCACCGACCCGGTGCCCGGACGGCCGGGCACCGATCGGTACGGCGTGTTCTGCCGGGCTCGAGCGCGGGCCTTCGATCAGCGTGGACTTGTCGCCGAGGACATGCCCGCGGCCACCGGGATCGGCGGCCTGGATGCCCACACCACCGTGTATCTGCTGGCCGCACGCGCGGCCGAGATCACCCGGATCGAGAACCCCCGACAGGTCCCGGCCTACGAGTACCCGGACCGGTACGGCATCCAGTCGCCGTCGTTCGCGCGGGCCGCCCACGTCCGCTCGTACGACGATTTCCGGTCGTTGTTCATCTCCGGAACGGCCAGCATCATCGGCCATGAGACCGCGCACCCGGGAAACGTGGAACTGCAGACCAGAACGACTCTGGAGAACATCGCGGAGCTCGTATCCGCAGACAATCTCCGCCGGCACGAAATCGATGCTGATATCACCCTCGGCGATCTCGACAGCGTGAAGGTGTACGTGAAACACCCGCACGATGTCGATGCTGTCCGACGAGTCTGCGAATCCGTTATCGGGCCGGACACTGAAGTCCTGTACGCGATCGCGGACGTCTGCCGGGAAGATCTGCTGGTGGAGATCGAGGGTTTCATCTCCGTCCCCGAGAAGCGCTGAGAAGAAGGAGAGATTCGTGCGCGAGGAATTCCACTCGATCAGCCACTGGCGCAGCTTCGACGAACTGCGCGAGGCGCAGGAGAAGTTGCTGAACTCCGCGTTGCGGCACGCGATGCGGGCACCTTTCTATGCCGAGCGCGCGGGCGAGACCGGGCTGTGGTCGCTGGATGACGTCCCGCTCACCACCAAGGACGACCTGCGCTCCACCTACCCGTTCGGCATGCTGGCCGTGCCGAAGGCCGAACTGGCTACCTACCACGAGACCAGCGGCACCGGGGGTGCCCCGGTCCCGACCCCCACGTACTACACGTCGGGAGACTGGGCCGAGATGGTCGACCGGTTCCTGCGCAACCCGATTCCGATGACTGGCGACGACACGCTGCTGGTGCGGATCTCCTACGCGCTGGTGATGGCCGCGCACCTGGGCCACCAGTCGGGCCTCGCGGCCGGCGCCACTGTCGTCGCCGCTGACGCCCGCACGCTGACCTCGCCGTACCCGACGCTCATCCGGATCATGCGCGACGCCGAGGTGAGCCTCACCTGGTCCACCCCGTTCGAGTGCCTGGTGTGGGCCGCGACGGCCCGGCTCGCCGGGCACCGCCCGGAGCGGGACTTCCCGGCACTGCGCGCGTTCTACACCGCCGGCGAACCGCTCGGCCCGGCCCGGCGTGCGCGGATCTCCGAGCTGTGGGGCGGTGTTCCGGTGCTGGACGTGTACGGATCGACCGAGATCGGTTCGGTCTCCGGTACCTGCCCGGCAGGCACCCTGCACTTCTGGGCCGACCGCCTGCTGCCCGAGATCTACGACCCGGAGACCGGCGAGTACGCCAGGGAGGGCACCGGGCGGCTGGTCGTGACGACCTTGTACCAGGAGGGCATGCCGCTGCTGCGCTACGACCTGGAGGACATCGTCGAGCTGTACCACCGGGACTGCCCGTGCGGCTGGAAGCTGCCGACGCTCAAGGTGCACGGCCGGATCGGGCACGACTACGTGGTCGCCGGCGGCCAGGTGTCGGCGGCGGAGGTCGAGGAGTCGGTGTTCCGGCTGCCGGCCGAGTACGGGGTGCTGTTCTGGCGCGGCCAGGCGGCCGACGACCGGCTGCGGGTACAGATCGAGGTGGAGCCGGCCCACGCGACCGCCGCGGCAGCCGACCTGCGCGCCCTGCTGGCCCGAGCCATCGACGCTCCCACCGAGGTGGACGCGGTCGAACCCGGCACGATCGTCCCGCTGGACGTGCTGAAGGGAACCCGCCGCACCGCCAAGCCTCGGCGCTTCTTTGGCCCCGGCGAGAACTGGGACGACGCGATCATCCAGGCCTGAGGACGCCAGGCCGCTGGACCTAGTGCCCCGCGCCGGAAATCAGGCACATAATTCGCCGGCCCAGCTTCCTGCCGGCCGCGTTGCCGATCCGCCCAAGTACGGTCCAGTACGAGGACGAACCGGCGCCTTGCCAGCAGAAACCTGGATCCACCGACTTACGCACCGCATTTCCGGCGCGGGGCACTAGCGGCCACCGGCCGTGTTCTCCACTATGGACTCCCGCGCCGCGCGAGCGAGCTTCTCGTCGTGTGGTCGACCCAGCTCATCCGCCAGCTCGATGATCCGGTCGAGCAGTGCCAGCGCCTCGTCATAGCGACCCGCCACGCGGCACGTCTCGGCGTAGGTGTGCAGGCAGTCGATCTCCAGCTGCACCTCGGCCAGCGGTTCCAGCAGTTCGAAGGCGCGCCGGTGGTGGTCGAGCGCCTTGTCGGGTGAACCCATGATCCGCAGCGCGACACCGAGATAGTTGTGGCACCACGCCTGGTTGTGGTGCAGGTTGTGCTGCTCGGCCAGCCGCAACGCGTCCTGCAGCGCTCGCAGCGACTCCGCCGGGTCCTCAGGCGCAAGCGCGACGCCGAGGGTGACCAGCCCGGTGACCTGAGCCGGCCCGTCGGCCAGGGCGATGGCGGCCCTGGCGAGTTCGACGGCTTCACCGCGATGCCCGAGGTGCAGGGTCACCCAGCCGTCGAAGGCCAACGCCTGGGACTGCCCGCCGCGATGCCCGGTCTTCTCGAACAGCTCCCGGGCCCGCCGGAACCGCGTCTGCGCTGCCGCCAGCTCGCCGAGATCCCGGCGCACGAAACCGATGCGCAGCGCCAAACCAGCGGCGAGCTCGTCATCCAGGCCGGACCGCTCGGCCAGTTCGTAGGCGGCGAGCGCCTCGGCCAGGCGTCCGGCGGCCGCACGGGCGAAGCCGAGGTCCGCCAGCAGAGACGCCCGCTGCTGGTCGCGACCGAGACGCCCGGCGGCGGCCGCCGCGGCTTCGAGCAGGCGCGTCTGGTCGTCGGTGCCGCGGTGCCGGAAGAACCAGACCCGCATGGCCTGCGGCAGTTCGGCCACCACCTCGTCCGCGCCGAGCCGCACGGCGGCGTCGAAACAGGCGACCAGGTTGACGTACTCGAGGTCGAACCAGGCCAGGGTCTGATCGTGCGCGGTCGCCTGCGCCAGATAGTGGTCCAGGACCCGGCGCAGGGCGGCGTCGGCGTGCGGTTCCTCCTCGGCCGCGAGATCCGCCGCGTACCGCCGGATCAGGTCGTGCATCCGGTACCGGTCGGGCGACAGCTCCTGGATCAGGTGGGCGTCCACCAGTTCCTCCAACACCGCCTCGGGCAGCAGGTCGGCGAGCGCGCCAACCACTGCCGCGTCGAAGTCGGTGCCCGGCAGCACGCCCAACAACCGGAACACGCGGCGCTGGACCGAATCCAGCTGCTGAAGCGACATGCCGAACACGGCGTCGAAGCGGCCGGCGTTGTCGCGCAATCGCTCGGCGAGCACCGCCACTGTCCAACCTGGACGGTGGCGCAGCCGCGCGCCCGCCATCCGCAGCGCCAGCGGGAGCCCACCACATTGCCGCAGCACCTGGGTGACCGCGTCCTCCTCGGTGAGCGCGAGCCCGGCCGCGCGGCCGAACAGGTGTGCCGCGTCGCCGTTCGCCAGTGGTTCCAGCGACACCGGCGGCACCTCGTCCAGGCTGACCAGCCGGCGGCGGCTGGTGATCAGGACGGCGGACTTCCCGGCGCCGGGGAGCAACGGGCGCACCTGCTCCTCGTCGACCGCGTTGTCGAGTACCACGAGCACGCGCCGGCGGGACAGTTCCGATCGCCAGAGCGCCGCACGTTCGGCGGTGCCGGCCGGTGGGTGCGTGACATCCAAGGCGCCAAGCAGCCGGCCGAGCGCGGCCTGCGGTTCGAGGGGCTCCTGGCCCGGGGTGAAGCCGTGCAGGTCGAGGTAGAGCCCGGCGTCGGGATAGGCCGGGGCGAGCCGGTGGGCCACATGCACGGCCAGGCTGGTCTTGCCAACGCCCGCCATGCCGTCGACGGCGACCGCCCCCGCGGTGCGCAGCAGCTCGCCGACCAGCGCGGACTCCCTCTCGCGGCCGGTGAAGTCGAACAGGTCGGCCGGCAGGTCGTTGCGACGCGGTGTGGGCGCCGCGCCGGCCTTGGCAGCCTCGGCCCACATGGCGCGCAGTGGCCGGGGATCGCGGGCCACGACCCGGCACAGCGCCACCACGGCCTCCCACGGCGGCACCAGCCGACCGGTCAGGTACCGGGACAGCGACGAACTGCTCACCCCCGCCTTCGCGGCGAGGGCACGCAGGCTCAGCCCGCTCAACTCCTTGATCCGGGCGAGCTGGGCGACCAGTCGCTCCTGGGGGCTGGACACGTGCAACACCGTAGCTGTCCCGGCCCACGGAAACGGATCCCCACCGCGTTTGCGCTGGTAGACGCGACGCCACGTGTCCCACCGTGTCCCACGGACCACGCGGAGCGGGGTGCGCCGGTGGTCGGATTGCTCCTGTCAGACACACCCACCACCGAGGAGAGACACGATGTCGATCGAGCGGATGCCGAACCCGGCGGCCCTGGTCCCCGAGGCGATGACCGCCCTGATGGACCTCACCAGGGCCATCGCGGGCGCCGGGGTCGACGGCAAGGTGCTGGCGCTGAGCCACCTGCGGGCCAGCCAGATCAACGGCTGCGGACCGTGCGTGGCCGGCGGCGTCCACCAGGCGAGCCACCACGGCGCGACCGCGGAACAGGTGCACGCCGTCGCCGCGTGGCGCGAGACGC
Organism: uncultured Actinomycetota bacterium; assembly: GCA_963826035.1. Lineage (GTDB taxonomy): Bacteria > Actinomycetota > Actinomycetes > Mycobacteriales > Pseudonocardiaceae > Actinophytocola. Next base: position 278,412 of record CAWGVZ010000020.1, read on the forward strand.
CCTGGTTCAGCGACGAGGAGCGCGCCGCGCTGGCCCTGACCGAGGCCGTCACCCGGCTCGCCGACCGGACGGACCCGGTGCCGGATCAGGTGTGGGACGTGGCCGCCAAGCACTTCGACCAGAAGGAGCTGGCCGCGCTGCTGCTCAACATCGCGATCACCAACGCCTTCAACCGACTCAACGCGCCAACCCGCCAGCAGACCCGGTTCTGATCAAAACCCTTCCACAGATAGGAAATACCATGTCGACCACGAAGAGCTACGACGGTTTCACCGACGACGAGCGCAGCGCCATGAAGGAGCGTGCCAAGGAACTGAAGGCGACCACCAAGCGGGGCGCCAAGGCCGACACCGAGAGCGAGGTGCTGGCGAAGATCGCCGAGTTCCCGGAGGACGACCGCGTGATCGCCGAACGGCTGCACGCCGTGATCAAGGCCAACGCGCCGGTCCTCACCGCGAAGCTCTGGTACGGGATGCCCGCCTACGCCCGGGACGGCAAGGTGGTCTGCCACTTTCAGCCGGCCATGAAGTTCAAGACGCGGTACGCGATGATCGTCTTCAGCGACCAGGCATCCCTCGACGACGGCGCCGTCTGGCCCACCTCGTACGCGCTGACCACGCTGACGGCCGACGTCGAGAAGAGGATCGGCGCGCTCGTGAAGCAGGCGGTGGCCTGACAACGGTGCTCTCAGCGGAATGTCGGACCTACGCCGACATTCCGCTGAGCGGCGCGGTGATCGCGACGGTTGACGCGAGTGTGTCAGGTCACTTACGCTGAGTGGGATTTGAATCGTTTCAATCAGCGACCGCCCAGCGTCGGAGGTTCGCATGTCCCCTGCCCGTCCCCTGCCGGGTTCCCTGCTGTCCAACAGATCCCGCCGGCGTGCGCAGTCGCCGCGGTGTTCGCACTCCTGGCCACCCTGCTGGCCGTCGCGCCGCCCGCAGCGGCCGGCGGCGGCGTCCAGGTCGGTGGCCTGACCGTCAACGACCGCGTCAATCCGCTGGGCACCGGCGGCGCCGACCCGCACTTCGGCTGGCAGTCCACGTCGAGTCGCCGTGGCGTCGTGCAGAGCGCCTACGAGGTGCGGGTCGGCAGCGCACGCGGCGCGGCCGACGTCTGGTCCTCCGGCAAGGTCACGTCGGCGAGCCAGGTGGCCGTGTCCTACGGCGGCCCGGCACTGCGGGCGGCCACCCGCTACCACTGGCAGGTTCGGGTGTGGGACGGCGACGGCCGGGCCAGCGCGTGGAGCGCGCCGGCCTGGTTCGAGACCGGGCTGCTCGACGCGGCCGAGTGGGCAGGAGCCGAGTGGCTCACCGACACCGACGCGGCGCGCCGCTGGACCGACTACACGGTGGACACCGAGTTCACGCTGACCTCGCTCGCGTTCGGCGTGCTGCTGCGCGCCGCCGACGCGAACAACGCGTACATGTGGCAGCTCAACGTGGCCGACGGCACCGGTGCGCCGAAGCTGCGGCTGCACCGGAAGCTGCGCGGCGGCTACCAGTTGCTCCAGGCCATCGACATCTCCGGCACGATCTCCTCGGATGAGCTGCTCACCGGCCGCCACCACCTCACGATCGCCGCGACCGGCGACACGGTCACCACCGCCATCGACGGCACCGAGGTCGACCGGCGCACGATGACCGACTTCGCGGCCGGCACCTTCGGCTACCGGACCAACACGTCGAACGGGTCACCGGAACAGGCGGTGGTGCACCACGCGACCGTGACCGGCGCGGACGGTGCGACCCTGGCGGACGTCGACTTCGCCGACGGGACCAACCCGTTCACCGGCGGGACGATCGGCTCGGACGGACTCGAGCTGATGAGCCCGGCCGAGGCGCTCTACTCCGAGATCACCAGCCTTCCCTTGTTCCGCAAGGAGTTCTCGACCGGGGTCGGCAAGCGGATCGAGCGAGCCCGCGTCTACGGCGCGGCGCTCGGGGTGTACGAGCTGAGCCTCAACGGCCGCAAGATCGGTGACCACGAGCTGGCACCGGGCTGGACCGACTACCGGACCACCGTCCAGCACCAGACCTACGACGTGACCGACCAGGTTCGCGGCGGTGCCAACGCGTTCGGCATCGCGCTGGCACCGGGGTGGTATGCCGGCCGCGTCGGCTACTACCCGAGTCCCGGCGTCTACGGCCCCACCCCGTCGGTCGTCGCGCAGCTGCGGGTCGACTACACGGACGGCAGCCACGACTGGATCCGCACGGACGACTCCTGGGCAGCGACCACCGGCCCGTTCGTCCTCGGCGACCTGCAAATGGGCGAGACCTACGACGCCCGGCTGGAGCTGCCGGGCTGGAACCGGCCCCACTACGACGATGCCGAGTGGACAGTGCCGGAAATCGGTGCCGGCGCAACGGACCTGCTGGTACCCCAACCGGACGAGCCGATCCGGGCGACCGAGACGCGCACGGCCACCGAACGCACGGAACCCACGGCGGACACGTTCATCTACGACCTCGGGCAGAACATGGTCGGCGTGACCCGGCTGCGGCTGTCCGGCCGCGCCGGCCAGACGGCCACCATCCGCCACGGCGAGGTGCTCAACCCCGACGGCACGCTGTACACGGCGAACCTGCGCGCCGCCAAGGCGACCGACCGCTACACGTTCGCCGCGGACGGCACGGTCACCTACGAGCCGACGTTCACCCAGCACGGGTTCCGGTACGTGGAGATCACGGGCGTGGCACCGCCGGCGCCCCAGGACGTGCACGGTGTCGTCTGGGGTTCGGACCTGCGGGCATCCGGCTCGCTCACCACGTCGAGCCGGATGCTGAACCAGTTGCAGAGCAACATCGTCTGGGGTCAGCGCGGCAACTTCCTGTCCATTCCCACCGACACCCCGGCGCGCGACGAGCGGCTCGGCTGGACCGGTGACATCAACGTGTTCGCGCCGACCGCCTCCTTCAACCAGGACACCCGGGCGTTCCTGCGCAAGTGGCTCGGGGACATGCGGGCCGCCCAGCGGGCCGACGGCGACTATCCGAACTACGCGCCGACCCCGACCGACGACGGGGGCGGCGGCATCGGGTGGGCCGACGCGGGGATCACCGTCCCGTACGCCCTGTGGCAGGCCTACGGCGACACGGCCACCGTCCGCGAGCACTACACCTCGATGCGCCGGTTCATGGAGTTCGTCCGCGTCGGCGCGGGCGCCGACCTGATCGACGACGGCCGGGTGCGGTACGGGGACTGGCTCAACCTCGACGATCCGACGGGGGCCGGCGTGCTGGGCACCGCCTACTTCGCCGAGGACGCGCGGATGATGGCGGAGATGGCGCGCGCGATCGGTGAGAACGCCGACGCGGACGCCTATGCCGCGCTGTCCGAGGACGTGCGCGCGGCGTTCGCCGCCGCCTACGTCGCGGCCGACGGCACGGTGTCCGGCAACAGCCAGACCGGCTACGCGATGGCGCTCGGCATGGACCTCGTTCCCGCCGGGCAGCGGGCGGCGGTCGCCGACAAGTTCGTGGCGAAGCTCGCGGCGAGCGGCAACGCGCTCACCACCGGGTTCCTCGGCACACCGTGGCTACTGCCGGCGCTGAGCGGCAGCGGGCACCTCGACGAGGCCTACGGGCTGCTCCTGCGCGAGGAGTATCCGTCGTGGGGCTACGAAGTGGCCATGGGTGCCACCACCATGTGGGAGCGGTGGAACTCCATCAACCCGGACGGCAGCTTCGGCGACGCGGGGATGAACTCCTTCAACCACTACGCCTACGGTGCGGTCGGGAAGTGGATGTACGAGCACATCGGTGGCATCGCGCCACTCGAGCCCGGCTACCGGAAGGCGCGCGTCGCGCCACTGGTCGGCGGCGGGCTCACTCGTGGCGCGGCGTCGTTCGAGTCGGCCTACGGCACGATCGCCTCATCCTGGCGCGACACGGACACCGGCTTCCGGCTCACGGTCGACATCCCGGTGAACACCACCGCACAGGTGGAGATCCCCGCGTCCGCCGCGGCGGCCGTCACGGAGGGCCGTACACCGGCGACCGAGGCGGACGGCGTCACCGGCGCGACCTTCGCCGACGGCGTGCTGACCCTGACGGTCGGCTCCGGGCACTACGAGTTCCACGCCCGCTGATCGGTCAGCGTTTGGGCAGTGCGGGTGCGGTGGCGAGTACATCGCGCGCTGCCGGCCGGCCTGCGGTCGGGCGGCGGCCCGTTGAACCTCGCGTCGCTCACCGACCTGCCGTGGATCGCGGCCGACCAGGACGACGCGTTGCGCACGATGCTGGAGCGGGCGCGTGTAGCAGGATTCGTGCCGCGGCTGGACTTCGCGAGCACCGACTACACGGTGATCTTCGCGCTGGTGCAAGCTGGTCTCGGCGTGTCGATCGTGCCGCGGCTCGCGCTGGAGTCGATGTCGGCGGATATTGAGCTGCGCGAGATCGCCGGCATGGACCTGACCCGCACGATCTCGGTGGCCATCCGCACCGACCACGGCGGCGATCCGCGGATCGCCGCCGTGGTCGGTACTCTGCGGTCGGTGACCACTGAATTGACCTTCGTCTGATGTCGCTACTCACCCGGCCTTCGATTGCCGGCGCTGTCGCCCGGGTGATCCAGCGGGGCACCGGGATCGCCGCGCGTCGGGTCGCGGAACGCGCACGTGCCCGGCTGCCCGAGTATCCGGGGCGTGTCGAGGAGTTCGAGGTGCCTGCCTCGCTCGGTCCCACTCGGACGACCCTGTACCGGCCTCCGTCCGGCGAGTCGCCCGCCGTGCACGTCAACCTCCACGGTGGTGGCTACGTGATCGGTCTGATGGCCATGGACGATCCGGCGTGCCGGGTGCTGGCCGAGGAGTCCGGGTCGGTGGTGATCAACGTTGACTACGTGCTCGCCCCGCAGCATCGTTTTCCGGCGCCGGCTGAGCACGTGTACGAGGTCCTTGAGTGGGCCGGTGCGCGCTGGGACGTGCTCACCGTTGGCGGTCAGAGCGCGGGCGGTGCGCTCGCCGCGGCGGCCGCGCGGCTCGCGTTCGAGCGGAACGGGCCGGCGATCGCTCTCCAGGTGCTTCACTATCCGCCGCTGGATCTGACGGTGCCCGCTCGTGCCAAGAAGTCGGTCATCGCGAAGCCGATGTTGCGGCCGTGGATGGGTGATGTCTTCGACACTTCGTATGCCCCTGACCCCGCCGTGCGCGGGGACCGGCTCATCTCCCCTGCTGGGCCTGCCGACACGGCGGACCTGACTGGGATCGCGCCCGCCGTGGTGATCGCTGCCGAGCATGACATTCTTCGTGCCGAGGCTCGCCGTTATGCTTCTCGGCTCGAGCGCGTGGGGGCGTTGGTCGAGTACCGCGAGGTGGCGGGTGCCGACCATGGGTACGACCTCAAGGATGACGATCTCGCCCGCGAGACCTATCGCTCTCTTGCTGCTCACATTCGTCGGGCTTCTGGGTGTTAGCTTTGGCCACGGGGTTGATCCGAGTTCACCAGTTGGATTGTTTGCTTGCGTTGCGTTGTGGGTTACTGAGGGCCTCCTGCCGTTCGGGTGGGCAGGTTTTCATGATCAATTAGGGCGCACGCCGTACCGCGTCTACGTTTCTGACTTGCGAAGGACAGGAACGATCATGGACGGGACGGCGTGCGTCCTACAAGATTATTACGCGACCTGCTCGGGGTCCTGTAACCGGCCGGCGGCGTGCAGCCAAGACGAGAACCGATCCAGGTCCGCACGGAACGACAAGGCGACCGGCTTCGGATGGTCCACGGCCCACGCGTCGAACAGCGGACGGAACTCCGCACCGAGCCGCTCGACCAGATCGGGACGCAACTTCGCCGCTACCGACCGGCGTTTGGACAGCAACGACCGAGCCTCGGCCGCGATCCGGTCCGGATCGAACCCGGCCGGCGGCGCACCACCCATCAGCAACGCACGGACGACCTCCACCTGCCGCGCGGCCAGTTCCTCCCGCATCAGGACTCCACCACGGCACGAATGGCGGCGAGCTCGGCCGCCAGAACGGCATCCGACGGATAGTCGTCGTCGCGTTCCAGCATCACCCCCGGCGGATCGACACGGGCGCACAACGCGGCCAGCGTGTCCAACACCTCCGGCGGCACCGTATGCGCGTGCGTGTCGTGGTAGAGCCCGTCGTGGGTTACCCCGCCCGCCACGTGCACGTAAGCCAGCCGCTCCAGCGGCAGCTCGTCGAGGAATACCTCCGGAGCGGAGCCGAGATTGGTCGCGTTCGCATACAGGTTGGCCACATCGATCAGCAGCAGGCAGTCCGTCCGCTCAACCAACTCTGCCAGGAACTGACCCTCGGTCAGCTCGTTGTCCGGCCAGTCGAGCAGCGCCGCGATGTTCTCCAGCGCCAGCGGCACCGGCAGCTCCGCCTGCGCCAGCTTCACGTTGTCCACCAACACGTCCAGCGCATCACGGGTGCGCGGCACCGGCAACAGGTGCCCCGAGTCGAGCCCGCCCGCACGCGTGAACGCCACGTGCTCGCTGACCAGCGGCGCGTCGACCGACGACGCCACGGCCGCCAGGTGCGCTACCCGCGCGCGGTCCACCGGCTCGGCCCCGCCGAGCGACAGCGACACCGCGTGCGCGATCACCGGCACCCCACGGGCACGCAACACGGTCAGCGACTCGGGCAGCGGATCCGGGTGGACGTTCTCCGCCAGCACCTCCACGAAGTCGACGCCCGGCAGCCGCTCCACCGTCAGGTCGATCTCCGGCCGCCAGCCGATCCCGATGCCCAGTCTCATCAGGAGGTACCGCCGCCGCAACCACCGCCACCGCCGGAGGACGAACTGTCGCTGGACGACGACGTGTAGGTGTAGCTGCCGCCGGACGAACCCGAACCGCCCGTGCCCCAGTGGGAGTCGAACGAGCCGGCGGAGGCGTAGCTCCACGTGGGCGCGCCGAGGAACACGGCGCCGGTCGACAGCACCGAGGCGAGTGACCTGTCCGGGTAGGCGCGCATGCCGGACACCGCGACCTGCTCAAGCGGAGGGGCCTTCTTGCGCTTCTTCCTGACCTCGTCCACCACGCGGTCGCCGTGCACCGTACGGGCTGTGGGGCTGGCGATGATCCGGCTGAGGATCACCCCGACCGTGGCGGCAAGCAGAAAGCTCAGGTAGCCGATGGGCAGCTCGTTGGCGACCCCGTTGATCCACCGGACCACGCCGACCGCGAGCACCACGTACAGCACGACCGGCCCGTACCGCAGTGCCCGGATCGCGCTGGCCGGCCGGACCAGCAGGCCCCGACTGACCAGTGACTCGCCCATCTCGGTCACCACCGGGTGGCCGGCGAGCTTCTTGGCCACCGCATCGACCTTCCGCGATCCGGTGAGCTCGGCGAGCACCGCGTCATCGAACGGGCGTCCGGTCCGCCCGTCCTTCGACGTGGCGGTCACGGTGCCGCTGCGGTCGATCCGGACGAGGTCGGACTGCATCAGCCTGGCGACGGCGACCCCGACCGCGTGCTGCGGTCCGCCTGCGAGGAAACCCAACTCCTCGGGGGTGAGCGGGCCGGGTGGCTCGGCCAGTCGTGGTCTGCGCACCGCGATGCTCGTCCCGAACACCACGACAATCCCGACCACCATGCCGGCGGCGTACAGCCAGAGGAACTCCGGCCCCGACAATTCCCACGGATGCATCCTCGCTCCTTACCCGCGTACTAGGACACCACTGTCCCTGGTGGTGATCAGCGGCGCACCCGGGGGTCAGGTGATGAGGCAGGTGGTGGTGGCGTGGGCGATCAGCTTGCCGCGGTCGTCGGTCACCTTGCCCTCGGCCGTGGCCGTGCGGCGGCCGGTGTGGATGACCGTGCCTTCGGCCGTGAGGGTTCGGCCGTCCGTGTGTGCGGCGCGGATGTAGTTGACCTTGAGTTCGAGGGTGGTGTAGCCGACGCCCGCCGCGAGGGTGGTGTGCACGGCACAGCCCATGGCGGAGTCGAGCAGGGTTGCCGCGATGCCGCCGTGGACGGTGCCGAGCGGGTTGGCGAAGTCCGGCCGGGTGTCGAGGGACACGACGATGCGGCCGTGCTCCACGTCGTCGAACCGCATGCCCAGCAGGCGGCCGATGGACGGGATGTCGGCGGGCCGTTCGGTCTGCACCCACCGCATCAGCTCGAGGCCGGACATGGCGGCGAAGTCCAGTGCGGTCACGAGATCTCCTTCGGGACGGGCTCGATGCGAGCGGGCACGTGCTTGTGCCACGGGGTTCCGGCGATCGGGTCGCGCCAGTGCAGGTCGGTGAGGGTGTTCAGGGCGACGCCCGTACGTTCGGTGCCGTTCTCGACAGGCAGGTCGAGGCCGAAGCCGTTCGGCAGGGCGGCGTGGCCGGGCTGCATGCGGTCGTCTAGCTCGACCGTGGCCCGGGCGGTACCGCGCCGGGTGGTGACCTGTGCGGGTACGCCGTCGGTCAGGCCGAGTCGGTGGGCATCGTCCGGGTTGACGCGCAGGGTGCCGTCGCGGTCGCGCAGCCGCCAGGCGCTGTCGCGGAAGATGGTGTTCGCCGTGAACGCCCGCCGCTGCCCGGCCACCAGGACGATCGGGAAGTCGTCGGTCGTGTGCACGGCCTTGGTCTGCTCGAGGGTGGCGAGCAGGTCCAGCAGTTCGGGGATGGGCAGCGGGACACGATGTTCCGGATGGGGCACGTACTTCCAGGCGTCCTCGGGTTCGTCGAGGGTGAAGGTGGTACCGGAGCGGCCGGCGAGCATGGCGTCGAACAGGGCGTCGGCGTTCGGGTGGCCGGCGCGGCGCATGGCCTGCGGGTAGTCCTTGCCGATGCGCTGGGCGAGCGCCCACAGCACGGCACCCGACCGGGCGCCGTCGGGCAACCTCGGTCCGAGGGTTTCGTAGAGCAGGTACGGCGCCAGGCCGAGGATGTTCTTGTCGACGGCCGCCAGGGCGGCGAACGCGAGCTTGAACGGGGTGCGGCCCAAGCGGGCCGCACCCCGCAGCACCGACAGCCGGGACCGGGGAACGACACGCAGCTGCCGGATGAGGCGGGCGTAGATCTCGGGCTCCGGCAGGGTTCCCGGCAACTGGTCGAGGACCGGTGCGCGCAGGTGGAAGGTGTTGCGGGGGAACTCGAAGGTGAAGAACGTCGCCTCCCACTTCTCGAACTGGGACGACGCGGGCAGCACGTAGTCGGCCTGGCGGCCGGTCTCGGTCAGGGCGATGTCGATGACCACCACCAGGTCGAGGGCGGCCAGCGCCTCGCCGAACGCGGTCGAGTCGGCCAGGGAGTGGGCCGGGTTGGCCGACTCGATGATCATCGCGCGGAACCGGTCGGGGTGGTCGGCCAGGATCTCCTCGGCGATCACGTTGCAGGGCACCAGGCCGCCGGGCATGCGGGCGCCGGTGACGGGAGTGTGGCGGGTGCGGGTGTCGTAGCGGACCAGCGGCGCGATCCAGGAGTGCGGTTGCATGGCACCGGGTTTGCCGAAGTTCCCGGTCAGCAGCCAGATGAGCTTGTTGAGGTAGGACACGAGCGTGCTGTTCGGGCCCTGCTGCACCCCGAGGTCCTCGTAGGTGGCCACGCTGGCGGCCGTGGCGATCCGCCGGGTGGCCGTGCGCAGCAGGTCCTCGTCCAGGCCGCACACCTCGACGCAGTGGGCGACGTTCACGGCCGTCAGCCGCGGCATCACCTCCTCGGCCCCAGTGGTGTGGGCACGCAGGAACGCGTGGTCCACCAGGTCTTCCTGAACCAGGACGCCGAGGATGGCGGCCAGGCACCAGGCGTCGGTGCCCGGCCGGACCTGGAGGTGGATGTCCGCCAGGTCGGCGGTCTCGGTACGCACGGGGTCGATCACGATCATGGTGCGGGCCGGGTCCTTGGCCATCTCCTTGAGCACCGTGCGGGCTCGCGGCACACCGTGGGACTGCCAGGGGTTCTTGCCGAGGAAGACGGCGACCTCGGCGTGCTCGAAGTCGCCGGTGGTGTGCCCGCCGGTCAGGTGGGCGTCGACCCAGCCCTCGCCGGTCTTCTCCTGGGCCAGCGGGTTGGAGCGGTAGCGGACGCCGAGGGCGCGCATGAGAGCGCTGCTGTAGGCGCCGCCGAGGTGGTTGCCCTGCCCGCCGCCGCCGTAGAAGAAGATCTTGTCCCCGCCGTGGGTGTCGCGCACGGCCGTCAACCGGGCGGCGATCTCGCTGATCGCCGTGTCCCAGTCGACGGGCGTGAAGCTGCCGTCGGCCTCGCGGCGCAGCGGCGTGGTCAGCCGGACGCCACCGTTCTGGTAGTGGTCCAGGCGCAGGGCCTTGTTGCAGGTGTAGCCGGCCGTGGCGACGTGGTCCTTGTCGCCGCGGATCTTGGTGAACCGGCGCCCGTGGCGCTGGATCTGGATACCGCAGTTGTTCTCGCACAGGATGCAGGCGCTCTTGTGCCAGGTGGCTTCGGTCATCGAAAAACTCCCGAGAAATCCCTGGTTTTAGCCATGGGGAGGTAAGGGGGTGTTCTAGATGTTGCGTTGGTTTTCGACATAGTGTTTGACGACCTCCAGGGTGTCGCCGACGGTGGCGACGAAGTAGGACTTGGTCTGCGGGTCAAACCGGGACAAGTAGGTGCACGTGGTCGGGCATGGTTTCCGGCTCCGTGATCGGCGTATCACGGTCGGTGCGCACCTCGTGGGTGGTCTCTGTGGGTCGGTCGTATAATCGAAGGTGTGTTCGAGACGGTGCGCTACACCTACCGGCTGCGGCCCGGTGCGACCGCCGAACGTGCGCTGCTCGCTGAGTGGGGCCGCTGCCGGTTCTTGTGGAACGAAGCCGTGCACCAGCAGAAATCCGGGAACAAGCCGACCCTGTGCAAGTTGTCGAAGCTGCTCACCGCAGCGCGAGGCGCGTTCGCGTGGCTGCGCGCCGGATCTCAGGTCGCCCAACAGCAGACGCTGCGTACCTACGCTGCCGCGCTCAACCACTCGTACAAGCTCAAGGGACGCGGCAAACCTACGTTCAAGGCGCGGAAGAAGGCGTTGCCGTCGTTGGAGTACACCACCCGTGGGTTCTCCCTCCGGGATGACCGGTTGCGTCTGCCCGGTGGTGTGACCGTGCCCGTGGTGTGGTCCCGCCGGTTGCCGTCCGATCCCTCCAGCGTGCGTGTCTACCGCGACAGCGTCGGGCACTGGTATGCCTCGTTCGTGGTGCGCCGCGACCGTGAGCCCGTATCCGACGCGGACGGTTCGATCGGGATCGACTGGGGCGTCACCACGACCGCTACGACCACCGACCCCGCGTTCGATCTTCCCTACGGCGGGCACCGCCGCCGCAGTGCGGCGGAACTGGCCAAGGCGCAACGACGGATGAGCCGTCGCCGCCGGGCTCGTGGGCAGGCGCCGTCGAAGGGCTACCAGCGGGCCAAGCGGCAAGCGGCGAAGATCCACAAGAAGGCGGCGCGGCAGAACATCCACGTTGCGCGGACCTGGGCGCGGCGGGTCGTGAACGCCCATCACACCATCGCGGTTGAGGATTTCAAGCCGCTGTTTCTGACCAGGTCCACGATGGCTCGGAAAGCGGCTGATGCTGCGATCGGTGTGGCCAAGCGTGAACTTGTTGAGCGTGGCGTGCGGGCGGGCCGGAGGGTGGTGTTGGTGCCGCCCGCTTACACGACGATGACGTGTTCGAGCTGCTTCGCGATAGCCAAGCAGCGGCTCGGGCTCGCCGAACGAATCTTCCGGTGCGACCAGTGTGGGTATACCGCTGACCGTGACCGCAACGCCGCCAGGACGATCCTGGCCACGGTAGATCCCGACCGTGCTGGTGTTGACGACGTAAGACACCGCTTGCCTCCTTCCCAGGGCGCGGGTGGCGCGGTCCGAGCCAGAAATCCCCCGACTTCAGCCGCGGGGAAGGGTTAACCGAGTGGGGTGTCCTTGTCTCGCAGAGCTTCCAGGGCGGGCGCGTACATGCGGGACTTGATGGTGCCCAGCGTCGGGCCGGCCTTGCCCGCCTGTGCCTCGGCGAGCTCGACGGCCGTCGACCGGACGGCGTCCTCGTCCACCGCGTGGTCGACGATGGCGGCGGCCAGGGCATCCCGGCCGCCGTAGCGGCGGGCGGTGGTCATGGCCTCGTGGGCGGCCCGCGGCGTCAGCCTGGCCTGGATGAGCGCGGACATGCCCGGCGTGAACGGGATGTTGATGTCGGCTTCCGGCAGGCACCAGAAGCCGCGGTCGGCGCGCATCACACGGAAGTCGTGGGCCAGGGACAGCATCGCCCCGGCGGCGAAGGTGTGTCCCTGCAGGGCGGCCACGGTGATCAGCGGCAGGGACAGCATCCGCGCGAGCAGCCCGTGCACGGCCACCACGTACTCGTGCTGCTGGTCGCCGTGCGACATCAGCCACTCAAGGTCCAGGCCGTTGGAGAAGAACTTGCCGGTCGCGGCGGTCACCAGGGCGCGGGCGCCGTCCACCTGCTCCACCTCGTCCAGCGCCGCGTTCACCGAGGCGAGCCAGTCGGGGTGGAACCGGTTCTCCGTGTCACCGAGGTCGAGGACGAACACGTCGTCCTGGCGGTCGAGCGTGGGCATGTGACTCCTCAGTGTTGGGCGCGCAGCGCCTGGGCGAGCAGGTCGTGGATCTCCTCGGCCGTGTCCTCCAGCGGGCCGAGGTTCTGCTCGGCCCGGCACATGACCACCGCGCCCTCGACCGCGGCGATGATGAACGAGGCCAGCCTCCTGCCCCGGGTCTCGGGCAGGCCGTGCCGGACGAGCATGGTGGCCAGCGCCTCCGTCCAGCGAGCGAAGACCGCGGCCGCCGAGCGGGCGAGCTGCGGGGCTTCGTCGTTGGTCTCCACGGCCACCGCCACGATCGGGCAGCCCGCCCGGAAGTCGCTGTCGGCCAGTTGGCCGCGCCACATCGCGAAGAACGCGTCGATCGCCACCACGGGGTCGTCGGCCCGCGCGGCGGTCTCGATCATTCCGGCGACGAAGTCCCCGGCGAACGCCACCGCCTCGTCGATCAACTGCGCACGTCCGGCCGGGAAGTGGTGGTAGACCGAGCCGCGCGGGGCACCGCTGTGCGCGAGCACGCGGTCGATGCTCGTGGCGGCGGCCCCGTACTCCCGCAGCAACAGGGCGGCACTGAGCACCATCCGCTCCCGGCTGTCGCTCCTGCGCGGGCTCACGCGGCCACCTCCCAGCCATGTAGCTACCAATGGGTAACTTATGCTATATGGCATAGAACATGCAAACCCCCGCGATCACCCCACCTGGTAAGCGCGGAGCACGGTCTGCGTGACCGTGTTCCCGCCCCGGTCCGAGGCGGCCGCCCGCAGGGACACGAAGCCCGTCGCCGGGTTGGGCACGGAGATCACCCAGGAGGCGGCACCCGTCCGGCGCGGGTGGGCCCGCTGCCAGGTCCGGCCGTCGTCCACCGAGTACTCCACGCGGTCGAGCGCGACCCGGCCGCCCGTGGCGCCGGTCTGGCGGTGGACGGTCACCGGGATGGTGATCCGCTGCCCGGCCGGCGCGTGGTTGAGCAGGTCCACGTCCGGGGCGAAGCCGACGGCCAGCAGTGGCAGCGGCGTGCGCTCGTCCGTGTGCGCCGAGCGGAACGTCCACTCGGCACTGACGTGGGTGGACAGCGGCCACACCGGGTCGTCCCTGGCCACGTCCGACGTCAGCCGGAAGTCGGCGGCCTCGGCCGGCACCTCGAACGTCCCCTCGCCCGGCAGGCCGCTGCGCGACACGAGCTCACCGTCGGCGTAGAGCGCCGTGTCGCCGGCCGCCTGCCACCTCGGGTAGCCGGAGTGCCTGGCCCCGTCGGACAGCAGCGGAAGCGTGGCACTCACCGTGTCACCGTCGCGTGCCACCAGATACGGCTGGCCGGTCAAGGCACTCTGATCCATGGACAGCGCCGGTCCGATGACCGCCTTGTTCCAGTCGACCGAGCGCTTCTCCCCCGCCCGGTAGGTGAGCTCGGGACCGTCGAACTGGTGCTCGGCGCCGCCACCTCCCGGTGACGTGCGCACCGACAGGCTCCACGACGCCGGGCCGGCCGTGTAGTACTCGGTCCGCTCGAACGGCAGCGGCAAGGTCGAGGACCACAGCCCGCCGCCGAAGTCGGACCCGTGAGCGCGCGTGCCGAAGTCCAGGTACGCGATGCTCTCGCCCGTCCGGTGGTAGCTCGCCCGTACGGTGGCGAGCTCCCGGTCGCGCGGTCGGTAGTCCATTGTGGACGGAATACCGCCGGGGTGCGGGAACAGCAGCTCGTACCGGTACGGGCTGGCAGGGATCCCGGTGAGGGTCACCGATGCCGTGCCGAGCGCGGCCAGCCGGCCGCCCTCCGGCCGCTGTGTGTACGCGACCGGGATCGGCACGTCGCCGACGCCGACGCTGATCGGCTCGGAGAACCGGAACAGCGCGGCCGAGGCACCGGCGGCGGCGATGCCCGCCAGTCGCGCGTCGAACTCCCCCGCGTCACTCTCGCCGAGCGTGAACACGGCGAGCCTGCCCGCCAGGTCGTGGGCGGCGAGTTCGGCCGGCGTGGCGTGGCCGACGTCGACCGCCTGGTAGGCCGTCGAACCGTGCTGCTCCGGCGAGTCGGGCACCCACGCGACCGGCACCTCGAAGGACTCGGGCGCGTCGACCGTCAACCGCACGACGGGCTGTTCCACCTGAGCCCGGTTGTAGTACACGAACCCGTCGTTGTCGCCGGTGGTCGGTACGGCGTAGACGTCCTCGAGCGTCCCGGCAAGGTAGCCACCCTGCACCGGTCCGCTCGTCACCCGCATCCCGCTCACGCCGGCGGCCACCGCCGAGCCCGGCTTGTCCACCCGGACGCCGACTTTGGTGCCGCGCCGTGCGTCGAGGGTCACCGTGGCGGCGTCGTCCAGGACGAGTTCCGGTTCCGCCGCCAACGTGATCGACGGCAGCGGGTGGCCGGCCATCGCGGTGTCGACGGAGCCCATGACCGCGTAGCGCCCGGCCGGCAGCCGCACCGGCTCGTTGGCGAACACCGGGAAGTAGCCTTCCTGCTCGTCCAGGCTCTGCACGAGCGCGACGCCCTCGAACGATCCCGCCGGAAGCTCCCGGCCGTTCCGGTCGATCATCCGGAGCGTGAGGTCGTAGCTCTCCGGCTCCTTGTACCCGCCGACGGTGGTCTGCACGATCGTGTCCCCGCCGGTCGCCACGAGGCGGCCGGCGTACGTGCCGACCGGACCGGCCGCCGGATCGAACGTGACGGTCGCGGTCGCGCTGCCGCCGGCCGGCACGGTCACCTCGGACCGGTCCACCGTGAACATGCCGGCCGGTGCCGGCGTGCCCGACTCGTCCCACGCGGTCAGCGCGAGCTGGAGCGTCAGGTCGGTGTCGCCGGTGTTGCGGTAGGTGACGGTCTTCGGCTCGGGCGCCGGGCCGTCGTGCGGCCAGCGCACGGCGCCCATGGACAGGCTCGCGGGGTTCGCGGTGACCGGCTGGGCGACCGCGCGGGCGACGTCGAGCCGCCCGGTGCCCTGCGCGTAGACGCCGGCGTCGATCGGGTGCGCCGTGCTCATGAGCGCCGCCTTGAGTTCGGCGCCGGTCCAGTCCGGGTGTCGCGCGGCGAGGATGGCGGCCGCGCCGGCCACGTGCGGGGTCGACATGGAGGTGCCGTCCAGCCGCGCGTGGTACTCGTCGACCGCGTAGTCGTCCAGCGTGCCGGCGGCGCGGGCCGCGACGATCGACTCGCCGGGCGCGGCGAGGTCCGGCTTCAGGGCGGCGTCGCTGTAACGCGGGCCGCGCGAGGAGAACTCGCTGAGCACGTCCTGCTTGTTCACGCTCGCGACGGAGAGCGCGGCGTCGGCAGTCGACGGGGTGGACACCGACTCGTCGCCGCCGGAGTTGCCGGCGGCGACCACGAACAGCGTGCCGTGCTCGGCGGAGAGCCGGTTCAGCTCGGTCTCGATCGGATCGGTGCCGTCGCCGGGGCCGCCGCCGAGACTCATGTTCACCACCCGCGCGCCGCTCTCCGCGGCCCATCGCATGCCGGCGAGGATCGCGTCGTACGGGCAGCCCTCGAGGCCGCACACCTTGCCGATCAACAGGTTCGTGCCCTTGGCGACCCCGGTGTACGCGCCGCCGGACGCGGTGCCCCGGCCGGCCGCCGTCGACGCGACGTGCGTGCCGTGGCCGTCCTCGTCGCGGATTCCGCTCGGCTGGCCGAGGAAGTCCCGCTCGCCGGTGACCACGCCGGCCAGGTCGGGGTGGCCGGGGTCGTAGCCGGTGTCCAGCACGGCGATGGTGGCGCCCGCCCCCGTGTGCCCGGCCGCCCACGCCTCGGGCGCGCCGACCTGCGGCACGCTCTCGTCCAGCGACGGGAACGCCTTGCCGTTGAGCCAGATTCGAGTGCCGGCCGCTGTGAGGGTTTCGAACGTGGCGGCCGACTTCGATGTGGTGACTGCGGTCAGCCCCGCCGCCGGGAGTTCGCGGGTGACGGTCCCGAGCGAGGTCACGGCGTTCCGGTCGGCCGCCGTCACGAGCAGCGGGATGTCCGTGGTGCGGGCGTCGTCGTAGCCCTGCCGGATCAGGCCGGTGACGTCGAAGAGCGCGTCGTCGAGCCGGCCGGCGCGCAACAGCGGCACCGCGTCGCGCGGGATGACCGTGACCCCGTCCGGCCCGGCGTGCTGCAGGAACCCGCCGTGGCCACCGATCCGGCGGCCGGGCTCGAGGTCCCGGATCGCCCAGGTGCCGCCGCTGTCGGCGACCGTCACCCGGTCGCCCGTGACGAGCGTGACGCTGTACTGCCGCGCCGCGTCGACCGGCGGTCGTTCCGCCGCCTGCGCCGACACCGGCACCGAAAGCAGGCCGGCCACCAACCCCACTGTCACCAGGACCTGCGGCAATCCCCGAGATCTCATCAAACGCCCCCTACGTTTACGAAATGAGCTGCGGTCAACCGGGCTATTCAACTAGCAATCCGGCGGCAGCGGCAGGGGAAATGTGCGCGAATTGTACGGACGTGCCCGATGGTTACGGGCATGGATCGTCGTGGATTCCTCGCAGTTGTCCCTGGCGTCGCGGTGGCGGCCGCGCTGGCGCCGAACCTCGCCGCGGCGGCCGCGGCCGCCGACATGGAGCTGGTGGTGCTGGCCGCCCAGTGCGACCCGGTCAAACCGGACACCGGTCTCACGCCGGGAGCCGGGCCGAGCGTGCGGCTGGTCGAGCAGGCGCTCGTCGACGAAGGGCTGCTGGCGGCGCAGTACGTCGACGGTCATTTCGGCACGGTGACGCGCACCGCCTACGGCCGCTGGCAGGAGTCGCTCGGGCACAGCGGGCCGGCAGCCAACGGGCTTCCCGGTAGGGGTTCGCTCATCGCCCTGGCCGAGGGCCGGTTCTCGGTGACCCGCACCATCACGCCGGGGAGCCGCACGACCTTCCAGGGCTACCCGTTCAACACCCGCACGGTCGCCATGCTCCGCGAGGCCCAGCGGCTCGCTCAGGTTCCGCTCGTGGTCGAGCAGGGCTCCTACTCGCCCGGGGAGGACCCCACTTCGGCGGGCACCCACGACGGCGGCGGCGCCGTCGACCTGGATGCCGAGCAGCTGTCCACCTCGCAGCGGACGGCCCTGGTGACCGCCATGCGCCGGGTCGGGTTCGCCGCGTGGCTGCGCAACCCGAGCCAAGCCGACTGGCCGTGGCACATCCACGGCATCGCGGTGAACGACACCGACCTGTCCAGGCCCGCCCAGAAGCAGGTCGGCCTGTACTACCTCGGCCGCGACGGGCTGGTGGGCGACCGCCCGGACGACGGGCCGCAGGTGCCCAAGACCACCTGGGAACAGTACGGAAG
Source organism: uncultured Actinomycetota bacterium (assembly GCA_963826035.1). GTDB lineage: Bacteria > Actinomycetota > Actinomycetes > Mycobacteriales > Pseudonocardiaceae > Actinophytocola. The sequence continues at coordinate 296,145 of CAWGVZ010000020.1, forward strand.
GAATTGAGATGCCACGACTGAGAAATTGGATGCGCGCCGCCATCGGTGTCGCGGTCGCCGTCTTAGCCTGGATTAAGTGACTGGCCCTGGCGAAGCGGACCGACGTGCTGGACGGGATCACCGAACAGGCCTTTGTGGACATCGACTCGCTGCTGCGCCCGGTCTACGGCCACGCCAAACAAGGCGCGTCGTTCGGGCACACGAAGATCGCGAACAAACAGGTGCTGCGCAAGGGATTGTCTCCGCTGGCCACCACAATCTCCACCCGCGCCGCCGCCCCGGTGGCGGCCGGGATCCGGCTGCGCGCGGGCAAAGCCGGTTCCGGCAAAGGCGCGGCCGGCATGATCACCGAGGCCGTCAACACCGCGAAGGCCGCCGGCGCGCGGAACATCCTGTGCCGGGGTGATTCCGCGTTCGGCAACGGCAAGGTCATCGCCGCGGTAGTCAACGGCGGCGCCCGGTTCTCCTTCGTGCTGGCCAAGTCCCGATCGGTACTGCGCGCGATCGGCACTATTCCCGAGGACGCGTGGACCCCGGTGCGCTACCCCGGCGCCGTCACCGACCCCGACACCGGCGAGCTGATCTCCGACGCCGAGGTCGCCGAAGTCTCCTACACCGCGTTCGCCGGCACGAAATACGAGATCACCGCCCGGCTCATCATCCGGCGAGTACGCGACCGCAACCACCCCGACGAGCTGTTCCCGGTCTGGCGGCACCACCCGTTCTTCACCAACAACACCGAACCGGTCACCGACGCCGACATCACCCACCGCCAGCACGCGGTCATCGAATCGGTGTTCGCGGACCTGATCAACGGACCGCTGGCCCACCTGCCCTCCGGGGTCTTCGCGGCCAACGCCGCCTGGGCGATACTCGCCGCGATCACCCACAACCTGCTCCGCGCCGCCGGAACCCTCACCGACCACCCCCACGCCGTCGCCCGCGGAGCGACACTGCGCCGCCACCTGGTCAACGTCCCCGCTCGAATCGCCCGACCACAAGGCAAACCAACCCTGCACCTACCCGCCCACTGGCCCCGCGCCGCGCAGTGGAAAACCCTGTGGGACAACACCTTCACTGGCCAAAGCAAACAAGTGGCGGCGTGACCCCCTTGCCCGACCGGCCTTGGCAGGCCCGACCAGGACGCGACAGTGGATGAGCTGGGGAGACCAGCGACTCGACCATGTCCTCACCCGGTCGACACCTCACACAACCCGTCACCGACCAAGCAAAGATCAACTAACTACTCGATCCACGGTTCCAGGCTTAGCCTCCGCCGGCGTCACCACAATGACGGCGGCACCGGCGAGCGCCGCCGCGCGTGACGGTATCTGCGACGGCGGCGAGTTCTGCTACTTCTACAACAGCGACCACGCGGGGTCCATTTCGGACTTCACGGGGTCCGTCGCCGACTACGGCACCACCCAGCCCTCGTGCTACGACTACAAAGGCGTCGGGGCCGGTCAGGGCGAGTGCATAAAGAACAACGCGGCATCGGTGTGGAACCGCAGCAGCGCGACCGTGCGGGTCTACTTCAACTCCGGCTACGGCGGCACGCACCAGGACCTCGCGGCGGGCGCGAAGTCAAACCTCAACGCGACCATGAAGAACAACAACGCCTCGCACCAGTTCAACCCGGGCACCGGCGGGATGTTCTGGCTGCCGTTCCCGTGCGGCGAGACGTGGCAGGCCAGCACCCGCTCCGGCCACAGCCCGCCCAACGCCGTCGACTTCAATCACTACCCGGAGGACAACGGCTGGATGGTGTACTCGTCGGCGCCGGGCACGGTGTCCAGGGTCGCGAACACGGGCGACACCTCCTACGGCCGCTACATCGTGATCGACCACAGCGGCGGGTGGCAGACCCTCTACGCGCACCTGAGCGCGCAGAACGTCGCCGTCGGCCAGAGCGTGACCGAGAAGACGATGATCGGCCGGGTCGGCAACACCGGCGGCTCGACCGGCCCGCACCTGCACTACGAGCAGAAGCGCAGCGGCTCCGCGCAGCGGGTCACCTTCCGTGACGGCAACCCGGTGTACTGGGGTGAGCGGAACCTGCAGCGCACGACCAACTGCCCCTGATCCCGACCGACGGGCCGCCACCACGCATGGCGGCCCGTATCGGGCGGGTCTCGTTCGGCTGAAGGAAGTCCACATTCGCAACAGAACCGCGGCAACGTGCGATGGGCGCAGTGAACATCGGAGGTAGTCGTGCGAACCATCGCCACGATCACATCAGTTGGTGCCTGCGTCGTTTCCATCTTGGCGACGACCGGATGCGGCACCTCATCCCAGGGCCAGGATCCGCCGACGACTCCCCCGGCGACGACTCCCCCGGCGACGACTCAGCCAGCACCGAACGAACCGGGCCAATCCGAGCCACCGCCCGCGCCGGAGACGCCGGTGGGTGAGGCGCCTGCCCAGCAATGGCCGATGCCCAACCTCGCCGGCATGGTCCTGCAGGACGCGCAGGATCACATCCAGGCACTGACCGGCGGGGCCGTCTACTTCACGAACTCTCACGACCTCAGCGGCCGGGACCGCAACCAGGTGCTGGACGCGAACTGGAAGGTGTGCACGCAGACCATCGAACCGGGAGCGGCCGTCACGCCCACCTCGCTGATCGACATCGGCGTCGTCAAACTTGACGAGGCCTGCCCCTGATTCGCGGTTGGTCGGTGCCGCGGTCTGCTGCTCGCTGTTTCGCGTTGATCGAGGCGACCGTGTTCCGGATGGTCTTCGGGGCCAGCAGTTCGGGATAGGCGAGGCACCGGCTGTAGAAGTCGGCCCGCACACCCAGCACGACCAGGCTGCCGTCGGACCGGTCGCACAGCGCGGCGATGAACTCCCGGCGCTGCGTCTCGTCCGAGCAGAGCGTGAAGACTTCCTCGAACTGGTCGACCATGATGACCAGCCGGGTACTCCCCGGTCCGCCCAGGAGTTCCGCGGTCTTCTCGCGGAGCACCTGCACGGGATTGGCGGTGGGCGTCATGACCAGTACCGGCCAGGTGGCGGAGCCGGGCGCCGGCAGCACACCACCGGCCAGCGCGGGCCGCACACCGGCGTGCAGCACCGAGGACTTGCCGGCGGCCGGCCGCTGTCCAGGGGTATCGGCCAGCCGGCCGAGCAGGGCGGCCGTGGTGCGTTCCCGGCCGAAGAACCACTTGGTGTCCCCCGGGCCGAAGGCGGCCAGACCCAGATACGGGCAGTACCGGCTGTCCACCAGGTCACTGAGCGAGCCGCCGAGCACGTCGTCCAGCCGCCCCGCCACGTCCACGGTCGGCGGCTTGCGCCCGTTCTCGATGTTGCTCAGATAGCCCTTGCTGTAGTGGATGAGCCGCGACAGCTCCGCCAGGGACAGCCCGCGCCGGGTACGCAGCTGCCGCAGTGCTTCGCCGAACGCCTCCAACCAGCCCGCCTCCCCCTACTCCGAACGGACCATCAAATCATGCCATTTGATGGTCCGTTCGAGGCGATCAGGCGAGCTTCTGGGCCGCTCCCTCGAACACCGAACCGCCGGGGACGGCGTCCAGGAGTTGGCGGGTGTAGGGCTCGGCCGGCGCGGACAGCACCCGCTCGACCGGGCCGTGCTCGACCACCTTGCCGTCCCGCATCACCAGGACGTCGTGGGCGAGGGACGCCACCACCGCGAGGTCGTGGGAGATGAACAGGTAGCTCAGCCCCAGCTCCTCCTGCAGGTTCGCCAGCAGCCGCAGGATCTGGTCCTGCACGAGAACGTCCAGGGCGGACACCGGCTCGTCGCACACCACCAGGCGGGGACCGAGCGCGAGAGCCCTCGCGATGGCCACCCGCTGCCGCTGACCGCCCGACAGCTCGTTCGGGTAGCGGTGGGCCAGCGCCGGCGGCAGCGCCACCTGGTCGAGCAGCTCGGCGACCGCCGCCCGGCGGGACGCGCGGTCGCCGACACCGAACGTGCGCAACGGTTCCGCCACGATCCGCGCCACCGTCCACATCGGATTCAGTGACGCGTACGGGTCCTGGAACACCGGCTGCATGGTCTTGCGGGCGGCCTTCAGCCGGGCACCGCGCAGCCCCACCGTCTCCTGGCCGTCGAGCCGGATGGTGCCGGACGTGGCCCGCGCGAGGCCGAGGACCATGCGCGCGAGGGTGGTCTTGCCGGAGCCGGACTCGCCGACGATCGCCGTGGTGCGGCCGCGGCCGACGGTGAACGACACGTCGTCGACCGCGCGCAGCACCCCACCCCGGCCCCGGATGCGGTAGTCCTTCGAGACCCCGGCCACCTCCAGTACGGGCTCGACGGCCTCGGCGGGCGGCCGTGCCGGTGGTGTGAGCGACGGGACGGCCGCTACCAGCCGACGCGTGTAGTCCTGCTCCGGCTGGGTGAGCACCCGCAGCGCCGGGCCGGTCTCCACCACCTCGCCCTCGGACATCACCACCACCCGGTCGGCGCGATCCGCCGCCAGGCCGAGGTCGTGGGTGACCAGCAGCAGTGCGGTGCCGAGGTCCTCGGTCAGCGTCTGGAGGTGGTCGAGGATCTGCCGCTGGACCGTCACGTCCAGCGCCGACGTGGGCTCGTCGGCGATCAGCAGGTCCGGCCGGCAGGCGAGCCCGATGGCGATGAGCACCCGCTGGCGCATGCCGCCGGAGAACTCGTGCGGGTACTGCCTGGCCCGCCGGCCCGGCTCGGGGATCCCGGCCTCGCCGAGCAGCTCGATCGCCTGCCGCCACGCCTGGCGCCGGGTGGCCATGCCGTGCGCCACCAGGGTTTCCGACACCTGCCGGCCGACCCGCGACACCGGGTTGAGGTTGGTCATCGGGTCCTGCGGCACCAGGCCGACCTCCCGGCCGCGCAACCGCCGCAGCCGCTTCTCCCCCACGTGGGTCACGTCCTCGCCGCGCCAGCGGATCACCCCGCCGGTCACCCGCCCAGCGGCCGGCAGCAGCCCCATGACCGCGTGCGCGACCGTCGACTTGCCGGAACCGGATTGGCCGACGACCGCCACCCGCTCCCCCGGTCCCACGGTCAGGCTCACGCCGCGCACGGCCGGAGTGTCCCCATAGGACACATCGAGTTCGCCTATCTCCAACAGTTCGGTCATCAGTTCGTCCTCGGGTCGAGCGCGTCGCGCAGTGCGTCACCGAACAGGTTGAAGCCAAGGCAGATCAGAGCCAGCGCGACACCCGGGAAGATGCCGGGCCACGGTGTGCGGAGCAGGTACTGCTGCGCGTCGGACAGCATGATGCCGAGACTCGGGTCGGGCGGCTGGATGCCCAGGCCGAGGAAGGACAGGACGGCCTCGCCGAGCACCACGGTCGGCATGATCACCGTGGCCTGCACGATGATGGCGGACATGGCGTTGGGCAGGATGTGCTGGCCGAGGATCCGCCACGGGCCCGCGTGCATCGTGTGCGCCGCCTGCACGAAGTCGCTTTCCTTCAGCCGCAGCGTCTCCGCCCGCACCACCCGGATCATGGTGGGGATCTGCGCGATGCCCAGCGCGATCGCCGCGTTGGTGAGCCCACCGCCGTTGATGGCCGCGAGACCGACGGCCAGTACGAGGAACGGGAACGCCAGCATCAGGTCGGCCAGCCGCGAGACCAGGGCGTCCACCCAGCGCCAGTAGCCGGCCAGCAGGCCGAGCGGCACCCCGATCAGCACGGCCACCAGGACCGACAGCACGCCGACCTGGAGTGAGGCCCGCATGCCGTACATGACGCGGGAGAGGATGTCGCGGCCGAGGTCGTCGGTGCCGAGCGCGAACCCGACGGTCGCCGGCTGCTGGAACGGGGTGTCGAAGTGCACGTCGGTCGGCTGGTAGGGCGCGACCAGCGGCGCGAGCACGCCCGTGAGGATCACGATCAGCAGCAGCCCGGCGCCGACCAGGCCCATCGGGTTGCGCGCCAGCTTGCGCAGGCTGCGGCCGCGGACCCCGGCCAGGGGTGGGACGGGGATGTCGGCGGTGGTCATCGGTCCCTCCCGGAGACTCGCATGCGTGGGTCGATGACCGTGTAGAGCACGTCGACCAGCAGGTTGATCACGATGTAGGCGGCGGTGATCACCAGCACGACCGCCTGGATCACCGGGTAGTCGCGGGTGAACACCGAGTCGAGCGTCAGCTTCCCGATGCCGGGCAGGCCGAAGATCCGTTCGGTGACCACGGCACCGGCGATCAGCCCGCCGAGCTGCAGGCCGACGATCGTGGTGACGACGATGAGGCTGTTGCGCAGGCCGTACCGGAAGATCACCGCCCCCCGGCCGAGGCCTTTTGCCCGCGCCGTGCGGACGTAGTCGGCCGTGAGCGTCTCGACCATCGACGACCGCGTCTGCCGCGCCACCACCGCCGCGTGCGCCAGACCGAGGATCACGGCCGGCAGCGTCAGGTAGTACAGGCCCCGCAACGGTTCCTCGAACGGCGACACGTAGCCGGACGCGGGGAACCAGTCCAGCTGCACCGACAGGTAGAGCACGGCGAGGATGCCGAGCCAGAACGTCGGCACCGACAGCGCGAACAACGAGAATCCGTTGGCCGCCCACTCCGGCCAGCGACCGCGGAACACGGCGGCCACCACGCCGAACGCCATGCCGGCGAGCACGGCGATCAGCATGGCGTACACGGCGAGCTGCACGGTCACCGGCATGGTGGCGCCGAGCATCTCGCTCACCGGGGTGCCGGTGCGGACGGACTCGCCGAAGTCGCCGCCGAGTGCGTTGCGCAGGAAAGCGAAGTACTGCACGGGAATCGGGTCGTCGAGACCGAGCTGGGCGCGGACGGCCGCCAGGGTCTCCGGGTCGGCCTCCTCACCGGCCATCGCCGTCGCCGGGTCGCCGGGCAGCGCGCGCACGCCGATGAACACCACGATCGACGCGAGCACGAGGGTCAGCGCGGACTGCCAGAGGCGGTGTAACGAGTAGCTCAGCACGTCAGTCCTCCTGGGCCGGTAGGAACGCGGCCCGCCCGAGCCGCACGACGCCGTCGGAGTAGACCTCGACGCCGGCGACCTCGTTCGTGTGCACCGTCAGGTTCCGGATCCGGTGCGTGTAGACCAGCGGGTTCTCCTGCTGGAGGTGCCCGACCACCTCGCCGTAGAGCGCCGCGCGTTCGGCCTCGTCGGTGGTCTGGGTGGCCTTCGCCAGCAGATCGTCCACTGTGGACGATGAGAAGCCGGCGTAGTTGGCGCTCTTGCCGGTGGCGAGGAAGCGCGAGGTGTTGCCGTCCGGGTCGATCCGACCGGACCAGCCGAGCATCAGCGCCTCGAACGAGCCGCGCTGCTGAACGTCCAGCAGCGTCGAGTACTCGACCGGCACGATCTCCAGGTCGAACCCGCCCTCGGCGACGTTGGCCTGCAGCGCCTGGGCGAACCGCAGCTCGTCCTGCGTGTTGGAGACCTGCAGCTCGATCCGGTACGGAATGGACACTCCCGCCTCGGCCAGCAGCGCCCGGGATCTCGCCGGATCGAAGTCGGGGCAGTCGTTGCTGGCGTCGGACGCGTACGGCGTCTGCGGCGCGATCGGCGAGCAGGCCGGCTCGAACCAGTTGTTGAACACCGTGTCCACGAGCGTCCGCCGGTCGATGGCGTGGGTGAACGCCTGCCGCACGCGCCGGTCCTTCGCCAGTGGTGTGTCGATCTCCTTGACCGGCTCGCCGGCGCCGTCGACGTTGCCGACGTTGATGGTGATGCCGCGGTACCCGAGCGACGGCGACTGCAGCACCCGCAGGTCCGGGTCCCTGGACAGCGCGTCCACGTCCTGCGTCGAGATCGTGTCGGCCACCTGGATGTCCCCGGAACGCAGGTTGGCCGCGCGGATGTTGGCGTCGGACATGATCCGGTAGGTGATGGTGTCGAGGCGGACGTTCTCCGCGTCGTAGTACCTCGGGTCCTTCGCCACGGTGATCGAGGTCTGCGGGACCCGCCGGACGAACGAGAACGGTCCGACGCACACCGGGTGGTCACCGAAGTCGGCGCCCCGCTCGGCGATCGCCGCCGGGGACAGCATCATGCCGGCCCGGTCGGCCAGCGCGGCGGTGATCGGCGCGAACGGCTGGGAGTAGCTGATCACCACGTGGCTCGCGTCGGGCGTGGCGATGCCGGTGATCGGCCCCAACTCGCTGGAGCGTTGGGACTCCGGGTGCGTGAGATGCCGCTCGAGGCTGGTCCGGACGGCGGCCGCGTCGAACGGCGTGCCGTCCGCGAACACGATCCCCGTGCGGACGGGGATGGTCACGGTCAGCCCGTCGGCCGAGATGGTGGGCAGGCCGGTGGCGAGCTGGGGCACGATCTCGCCGGCCGAGTCGAGGTCGTAGAGCTTCTCGCAGATGGAGCTCATCACGTAGCGCGTGTAGAGCGACGTGGACGTCGTCGGGTCGAGCCGGTCCGGCTCGGCCGACAGCCCCATCACCAGGTCGCCGCCGGTGGCGACCTGATCCGAACCGACGGGCGTGCCGAAGTCGTCGTGGTACTCCGGGCGGGCGGCCGGGTACTGCAGCGGCACGCACGCACCGAGCACCGCCGCAGCCAAGACTGGCAGGAACACTCGCTGGAACCGGATGAACATGCGGACAACCTAGACGGTTTCCGCGTATTCCACTATTTCCAGCCAGTTAATGAAAGTAAATAGTGATAATTGCCGAAACGCACGATAAATGGCGGCCCGCCGCTTTCCGGGTCGCCATTTCCTGAGTGCCCTCAGTTATCTTCCGGCGGCATATCCCTGCATCCCCCGAGGGTTGGCTGCGGCCGAGACGACCCCGCTCTCCGGATCACGGGACACGGCGCACAACCTGCCCTCCGACCAGGGATCTCCGATGGTCACGACATGACCCAGATGCTCCAGTCCGGCGACCACCGACGCACCGACGCGCGATTCCACGGTGACCGCGCCGGGCACCATCGCCCGCGGGTAGAACGAGCTGGGAAAACTCTCGGTATGCCAGTTCGGCGCATCGATGGCGCCCTGCAGATCGAGACCGTCCGACCCATTTTCCCGCAGCGCGAGCGCCAGCAGGAAATGCAGGCCCCACTGGTCCTGCTGGTCACCGCCGGGAGTGCCGAACGCCATCACCGGTTCCCCGTCGCGCAGCGCGAGCGACGGCGTGAGCGTGGTGCGGGGGCGGCGGCCGGGGACCAGGGAGTTGGGCAGGCCCGGCTCGAGCCAGGTCATCTGCAGCCGCGTGCCCAGCGGGAAACCCAGCGCCGGGATGACCGGGTTGGACTGCAGCCAGCCACCGCTGGGGGTGGCGGCGATCATGTTGCCCCAGCGGTCGACCACGTCGACGTGGCAGGTGTCGCCCGTGGTGCGACCGTCCGGCGCGACCGTCGGCTCGCCCGCGCCCAGCGGGACACCACCGGTACCGCCGCCGTTCGCCACCAGTTGGGCGTGCTTGCTGAGCTTCGGCTGCCGGCCGTCCGGCTGTCCCGGCCGCAGCTCGCGCGAGGCCCGCTCACCGATGAGCGCGCGGCGGGTCTCGTTGTAGGCCGGCGAGAGCAGCGTGTCGAGGGAGACGTCCGCACTGTCGCCGTACCACGCCTCCCGGTCGGCCATCGCGAGCTTCGTGCCCTCGATGAGCGTGTGGTGGTAGTCGGGGCCGCCGTACTCCAGGTCGGCCGGCAGCAGCGCGAGCTGTTGCAGGAACACGGGTCCCTGGCTCCACAGCCCGGCCTTCGCCACGGTCCACCCGTTCCAGGTGAACGTCGCGGGATCCTCGTAGTGGGCGGCGAAAGCGGCGAGGTCGGCGCCGGACAGGGTGCCCGCGTGCCGCTCGCCGGAGGTGTCCATGGTCGGCCGCGCGGCGAACCCGACGATCGCGTCGGCCACGAAACCTTCCCGCCACACGGCGCGGGCGGCGTCGATCTGGGTCTCCCGGCCCGCGCCGGCCGCCTCCGCCTCGGCCAGCACCCGCTGCCAGGTCGCGGCCAGCGCCGGGTTGCGCAGCAGCGCGCCGGGTGCGGGTGCCCTGCCGTCCCGCAGGTACAGCTCGGCCGAGCTGGTCCACTCGGTCTCGAACAGCTCGCGCACCGTCTCCACCGTGTCACCGACCCGCTCGACCGCCGGATGCCCGCGTTCCGCGTAGCCGATGGCGTAGCCGAGGACCTGGCGGAGGGTCTTCGTGCCGTGGTCGCGCAGCAGGAGCAGCCAGGCGTCGAACGCTCCCGGCACGGCCGAGGCGAGCGGCCCGGTGCCGGGCACCAGGTCGAGGCCGAGCGAGGTGTAGTGGTCGATGGTCGCACCCGCGGGCGCCGGTCCCTGTCCACACAGGACCGTCGGTGAACCGCCCGCGGGCGCGAGGATCATGGGCACCTCGCCGGCGGGGCCGTTCAGGTGTGGTTCCACCACGTGCAGCACGAAGGCGGCCGCCACGGCCGCGTCGAACGCGTTGCCGTCGTCCTCGAGCACGGCCATCGCGCTGGCCGAGGCCAGCCAGTGCGTGGACGACACCATCCCGAACGTGCCCCGCAGTGTCGGCCTCGTGGTGAACATCCACCGAGTATCGCGGCCATCCGGTCACCACGTCCAAGACATCTATGACACCAGTCCGATAGCGTACGGCTATGGAACGTCGCCAGCTCGAGTACTTCGTGGCCATCGTCGAGCACGGTGGCTTCACCCATGCGGCCCGCGCCCTGCGGGTCGCGCAGCCGTCGCTGTCCCGCGCGATCGGCAACCTGGAACACGAGCTGGGCGTCGCGCTGTTCCACCGGGTCGGCCGCAACGCGGTGCTGAGCAACGCGGGCGAGCTGATGGTCGAGCGCGCCAGGCTGGTGCTGCGGGACATGGACGCCCTGCGTGCCACGGCGCAGGCGATCGGCAGCAGCGCGGCCGGCCGCGTCGACGTGGCCGCCACCTCGTCCTCCGCGCTGGAACCGGTGATCAGCACGGTCGCCGCGCTGCGCGAACACCACCCGGGCGTGATGGTCAGCACGCGGTCCGCGCTGTCGGCCACCGAGGTGGTGTCGATGGTCCTGCACGGCCGCTGCGAGATCGGGGTGTGCGCCAGCCGCGAGCGCCCGACAGGCCGCGGCCTGCTCACCCACCACCTGCGCGACGAGGAGTTCCTGGTGGTCGCCCCGCCGGGGGTGGCGCTCGGTAAGGATGGCTCCGTCGCCCGGGAGGATCTCCGCGGCACGCGGTTCGTGATCACGAAGCCCGGAACGGCGGTCCGCGCCCTGTTCGACCAGCTGGCGACGACCGTCGGCGATCTCACCATCGCGGCTGAGGTCGGCGACCGCAGCGTCGTGCTGCCCATGGTGCTGCGCGGCATCGGGGCGAGCCTCATGCCCGACGGCTGGCGCGACCTGGCGGGCCGCGCGGGCGCCGAGGTGTACCACTTCGCGCCGCGCGAGCAACTGCCCCAGTGGCTGGTCCACCGCTCCGGCCCGATCACGCCCGCCACCCAGGCGTTCCTCGACATCACCCTCGCCCATCGGGCGGCGTGACCGGCGATACTATCGACCACCGTGAGCACGCAGACAGAAACCCTTGAGTTCCAGTCCGAGGCGCGTCAGCTCCTCCAGCTGATGATCCATTCGATCTACTCGAACAAGGACGTGTTCCTCAGGGAGCTCGTATCCAACGCCTCCGACGCGCTGGACAAGCTGCGGCTCGAGACATTCCGTGACAAGGACGTGGTGGCCGACACCAGCGACCTCCACGTGCGGATCGAGGCCGACCGGGTGGCTCGCACCCTCACGATCCGGGACAACGGGATCGGCATGACGAGGGACGAGGTCGTCACCCTCATCGGCACGATCGCCAAGTCCGGGACGGCCGAACTGCTCCAGAAGCTTCGGGAGACCAAGGACGCGGCGGCCTCGGCGGACCTGATCGGCCAGTTCGGGGTCGGTTTCTATTCGACGTTCATGGTGGCCGACAAGGTCGTCCTGACCACGCGGCACGCCGGCACTGACGAGGGCGTGCGCTGGGAGTCCAGCGGCGAGGGCACCTACACCATCGAGCCGGCCGAGGACCTGCCGCAGGGCACGTCGGTCACCCTGCACCTCAAGCCGGAGGACGCCGAGAACCACCTCTTCGACTACACCTCGCCCGGCAAGCTGCGCGAGATCGTCAAGCGGTACTCCGACTTCATCACGTGGCCCATCCGGATGGCCAGCAGCAGTGACGACGGCGGCGACGAACTCGAGACCGTCAACTCCATGAAGGCGCTGTGGGCGCGGTCGGCGAGCGAGGTGACGGAGGAGGAGAACACCGAGTTCTACCGGCACGTCAGCCACGACTGGAGCCCGCCGCTGGAGACCGTCCGGCTCCAGGCGGAGGGCACGTTCGAGTACCAGGCGCTGCTGTTCATCCCCTCCAGGGCACCCATGGACCTGTTCATGCGGGAGGGGCAGCGCGGCGTCCAGCTCTACGTCAAGCGCGTCTTCATCATGGAGGACTGCGAGGCGCTGGTGCCGGAGTACCTGCGTTTCATCAAGGGCGTGGTCGACGCGCAGGACCTCTCGCTCAACGTGTCCCGCGAGATCCTCCAGCAGGACCGCCAGATCCAGCTGATCCGCCGCCGCCTGGTGAAGAAGGTCCTGTCGGCCGTGAAGACCATGATGGCCGACAGCCCCGACCGTTACACGACGTTCTGGCAGGAGTTCGGCCGCGTCGTCAAGGAGGGCCTGGTCTCCGACGAGGCGAACCGCGAGACGATCGTCGAGATCTGCTCGTTCGCCTCGACCGGTGACCAGGAGAAGCCGACCACGCTGCGCGCGTACGTCGACCGCATGAAGGACGGCCAGCAGGACATCTACTACCTGACCGGCGAGTCCCGCGCGGCCATCGAGCAGTCACCGCACATGGAAGCCCTGCGGGACAAGGGTTTCGAGGTGCTCGTCCTGACCGACCCGATCGACGAGATGTGGGTCGACGCGGTGGGCGAGTACAACGGGCACACGCTCCGGTCGATCGCCAAGGGGCAGGTCGACCTCGGCGGCACCGACGGCGCGGAGACGGCCGAGGACACCAAGGACGAGGAGTTCGGTCCGCTGCTCACCTGGCTCACCACGACGCTCGGCGAGGACGTGAAGGAGGTGCGGCTCTCCACGCGGCTCACCGCCTCCCCCGCATGCATCGTCGGCGACACGCACGACATGACCCCCACGCTCGAGCGGATGTACCGGTCCATGGGCCAGGAGCTGCCGCCCATCAAGCGGATCCTGGAGCTCAACCCGAAACACCCGCTGGTGACCGGGCTACGCGCGGCGCACGCCGAGCGCGGCGAGGAGACCGACCTGGCCGAACTCGCGCGCCTGCTCCACGACATGGCGCTACTGGCCGACGGCGGCGACCTGGCCGATCCGTCGGGCTTCGTCAAGCGCCTCGCGACCCGTCTGGAGCGGACGGTGTAGCGGCCGGGCCTGAGCATGCCTGGAACGACGCCTTCCTGACGTTGAGCGTCAGGAAGGCGTCGTTCCAGGCATTCGGCGGTCAGGCGGTGACCAGGGTGAGGCCGTACACGGCCAGGATCTCGTTGACCGGCTGGAACCAGGTCTCGCCTCCCGAGGAGCAGTTGCCCCAACCACCGGAGGTCACGCCCTGGGCCTGCTCACCGGTGATGAACGAGCCACCGGAGTCGCCCGGCTGGGCGCACACGCTGGTCTTCGTCATCTGGTGGACAGCGCCCTGCGCGTAGTTGACCGTCTCGTTCTTGGCCAGCACGGTGCCGCAGTGCCAGTGCGTGGTGGAACCCGACCGGCAGATCGACGAGCCGACCGGCGCCTCCGCTGAACCGCGCACCAACCGGTCGGGCACCTGGCCCCACCCGAGCACGACCGGTGCCGTCCACCAGCCGCCGCCGATCCGGACGAACGCGTAGTCGTTGCCGGGGAAGGACGAGCCCGCGAAAGTCCCCATCCACGAACCGTCCCAGCCGGCCACCGAGCTGCCGACACCACCGCAGTGCCCGGCGCTCACGAAGCCGCCGTGCACGGAGAACCCGATGGAGCAGCGCGTGTTCCCGTTGATGTAGTACGGGTCGCCGCCCACCGTGCCGGCCGCGAACGGCTGCGGCCGCTCGTCGACCTCCTCGACCGTGACCGGCGCGAGCCGCCGGGCGGCGGCCAGGAACTCGGTCGCGTCACCGCCGCGGACCACGGTCACCACGAGGCCGCCGGAGCGCGGGTCGACGCGCCAGCCGGCGACGTCCGCCGGTGCCGGTCGGGCGTCGAGTGCCGCCTTGGCCGCGTCGAGCGCGGCCAGCGAACGCTCGACCCGGACTACCCGGGCACCGGTCGCACTGACCGCCTCGCCCACGGTCGCGTCCGCGAGGCCGACCACCAACGTCCCCGAAGCCGGGTCGAACCACGACCCGCCGAAGGCCGCGCCGGCCGCCGCCCGCGCGGCCGGCTCGACCGCCATGGCGGCGGATTCCTGACGCAGCCGCGTGCTGGCCTGCGCCTCGGTGAGGCCGAGGTCGCGCTGCATGGCCGCCACCAGGGAGTTCCCAGGCGTGTTTCCAATTGTGTTCCCGGTTGCCGGCGGCGCCTCGGCTGCCACGGGCATGCCGCCGGCCAGGGTCGCGCCCAGTGCCAGGAGCGCGCAGACCACTCCGATTGTTCTTGCTCTCTTCATCATGCTCTCGTTTCTCAGCAGGGGTTGAGAGAGAGATGAGAGCGCTCTCATGGTCTACCGTGAAGTATCCGGCGCCAGCCGTCAACCCCCTTGATCCACGAGCTGGTGACCAGCGGAGATATGTGCGCGCTATGCGACCGCTACCCACCATCGGCTTAGCTTGTTCTCCCAAGCCGACGTGGGGTGACATGGGGTACTGGGCGACCGAGACATCACCGAGGACGCTGCCGAGGACCCTGCGTCCCGGCAGCCACCCCACGCTGGCCCGTGCCAGGCGTGATGTCCTGGTGATCACCAGGATGGGCACCACGCTGGGTGCGGCGCACCTGCGGCCCGACATCCGCTACCGGATCCTGGTGGCCGAGGGTGTTCGGCCGGCGGGACCGGCCGCCGCCAGGCTGACCGACCTCGCCCGCGCCGGGGCGCACGTACGCACCGTGCCCGACGTGCCGGTCGACGCGATGGTGGTCGACGGATCGCTGGCCGTCCTGCCGGAGCACCGCCGCGGCACGCCCGCCGACGCCGTCATGATCCGCGTGTTCGAAAGCCTGTGGTCGGCGGGCACACCGTTCGACGTCGCCGGGCTCACCACCCGGGAGCGAGAAGTGTTGGTCATGCTGTCGGCGGGCCGCACGGACGAGTCGATGGCCGCCCAACTCGGGCTGTCCGTGCGCACGGTCCGCCGGATGATCTCCGCGCTCATGGGCCGGCTCGACGCCCGCAGCCGCTTCCAGGCCGGCGTGCGGGCGGCGAACCTCGGCTGGCCGACGGAGGTGTCGCGCCGGCCCTCCGCCTGAGCCCTGCCAGCCCCAGTACTGTGACCGCTGGGGAACGTGCGGCAGGCAAGGGTGGGCGTGGACTTCCGACTTCTCGGTCCGCTGGAGGTGTGGCACGACGGCGCCTGCCTGCCGATCACCGCACCACAGCAGCGAGCCGTGCTGGCCAGCTTGCTGACCAGGCTGGGCACGGCCGTCCCGATCGACACCATCCTCGACGACCTGTGGGGCGCGGCGTCGCCGAAGACCGCGGTCATGACCGTGCGGAACTACATCCGGCGGCTACGCGGCGTACTGCCGGAACCGGTGCTGGAGAGCACCACGGCCGGCTACCGGCTGACCGCCCGGCCGGAGCAGGTGGACCTGCACCGGTTCACCACGCTGGTCGAACAGGCCGGCGAGCGTCAGTCCACCGAGCTGTTCGACCAGGCGTTGGCGCTGTGGCGGGGTCAACCCCTGATGAACGTCGGCGACGTGCCGCTCCGCTTCGTCCAGGCGCCCCGTTGGGAGGAGGCCTACCTGGCGGCCGTGGAAAGCGCGATGGACCTGCGTCTCCGGCAGGGTCAGCATGTCGAGGTGGTGGCCGGGCTGATCGAGCTGACGCGCCGCTACCCGCTGCGGGAACGGTTGTGCCGCCAGCTGATGCTCGCGCTCTACCGCGGCGGCCGCGCCGTGGACGCCCTGGCGCACTACCGCCGGATCCGCACCACGCTGATCGGTGAGCTGGGCATGGAGCCCAGCGCCGAACTGCGGCAGCTCGAGGCCGCCATCCTCCGCGAGGACCGGAACCTGCTGACGAGTGCGACCGAGCCCGACGAGCGTCCCGGTCGCGCGCACGCACCGGCGCAGCTGCCACCCCTGCCGACCTTCTTCCTCGGCCGCGAGGACGAGATCACCGAGCTGGTCGACCGGCTCACCGCCCAGAACTCCCCCGTGCGCTGCTTCGTCTACGGGCAGGGCGGGTGCGGCAAGTCGGCGCTGGCCGTTCGCGTCGGGCACGAACTGGCCGGCCGGCACCCGGACGGCCAGCTCTACGTCGACCTCGGCGGTTCCACCCCCGGCGTACCCACCAAGTCGCCGGTCGAGGTGCTCGCCCTGTTGATCCACGGCCTCGGCGGCGCCGAGTACGACCACACGGCCGACCTCGACACCCTGGTCCGCGCCTACCGCACGCGGCTGCGTGGCCGCCGGGTGCTGATCATCCTGGACAACGCGGCGACCGCAGAGCAGGTCCGCCCGGCGCTGTCCGACGAGCCGGGCTGCACGGTGATCGTCACCAGTCGCGCGGCCATCACCACGCGGGACAGCGTGTTCCACCTGGACACGTTGCGCGAGCCGCACGCCGTGGAGTTGCTCGGCCGCATCGCCGGGGTGCGCAAGGTGGCGGCCGAGTCCGGTGCGGCCGCGCGGATCGCCGAGCTGTGCGGCCGGCTGCCGCTGGCTCTGCGGCTGATCGCCACCCGCGCCGCGCTGCGCCCGCACTGGCCGCTGGACAGCTGGGTCCGGCTGCTCGACGACGAACGCGCGCGGCTGGATCTGTTGCGGCACGAGGACATCGACGTCCGGGCGAGTATCCAGATCGGACTGGACGGCCTGGCGACGAGCGACGTCCCGGCCGACCGGGACGCGGCGGAGGTGTTCCCGCTGCTGGGTCTGCTCGACGTTCCGCACGTCACGCCGGCGCTCGTGGCCGGGCTGACGGGCTGGCCGGTGGCCCGGGCCGAGCTCGCCCTGGAAGCGTTGCTCGACACGCAGATGGTCCGCAGTCCCGGCCCGGGCCGCTACGTCCTGTTCGACCTGATCGCGTTGCTGGCGAAGGAGAAGGCGGTCGGCGAACGACAGGAGGTGCTGTCCGGGACGGCCGACTGGTACGTGGCGGCCATCCGGAGCTGCAGTCTCACGGCCACCGGCGCCAGGACCGATTACGGCCTGCCGCAGGACCACCCGACCGACGACCTCGTGACCGTCCACTTCGACCGGTACGATGACGTCCGCACCTGGCTGGACCGGGAACTCGCGGTGATCGTGGCCGTGTTCCGGCAGGCGATCACCGCGGGAGTGCCCGGTGGCGTCGACGCGACGCGCCACGCCCTGCACACCCTGCCGTTCTACTTCAACTCGGCCTTGCCGTGGACCGAGCGGGCGGCTCTCGCGACCATGCTGCTCGACAACGATCCGTCCGGTGCGACACTTGCGTACAAGAATCTGGCCGTTGTGGAGGGTCAGCGCTCGAACATCACGGCGGCGCAACAGTTTCTCGACAAGGCGGCGGCCCACCTCGACGAGGCCGACACCTACACGCGGCTGTTGTTCAACTCCACGCAGGGACTCGTCGAGGTGTACCAGGGCGCCGTCGAGAAGGGGCTGCGGCGGTTCGAGTGGATCCTGCGGACGGTCGAGGGCACCGGGTACCGCACGCTGGAGGCCATGGCGCTGAGCAACATCGGCGACACGTACACCCGCATCGGCCGGCCCGCCGAGGGGTTGCCCCTGATCGAGAAGGCGGTGGCGATCAGCAGGTCGATCGGCCACCAGGTCAACCTGGCCGTCCACCTGAACACCGTGCTCCAGGCTTATTCCGCCCTCAACGAGCACCACGAGGTGATCCTGCGGGCGCCCGAGGTGCTCGCCCAGCACGAACTGCTCGGCAACGCTCACCAACGCGCGGAGCACCTGCTGACCATGGCCAAGTCGCTCCGCGCCATCGGCCACGAGGCGGCTGCCGAGGACCATGTCGCCAGTGCGCGTGCCTGCCTGGCAGAAATCGGTACGAGGGAACGAATGCGGGCCGGTGAGCTGTTCGACCACCTGATCACCGACGTGCCGTGAGGGTGCGCCGATAGGCAGCTTTCCTGTCGATGATCTGTTAGGCCATCCGGGTGGTCGCTGAGTAATTCTCGGTCGCGAGGCAACGGATGCAGGCAAGAAGGCGTGTTGGAGTCATTCGGGGTACAGGCAAAGGGCTCGCAATTCCCATCCAACACACCAGAACAAGAGGAATATCCATGCGTGATCAGCGGAATGTGACGATCGGCCGAAGACCTCCCCTAAACCGGTTTCCGATCTGGCTGCTCGCAGCAGCCGGAACGAGCCTTGCCTTGCTGTTGACCGGTTGCGGCCAAGGCGCGCCGGTCATCGACGTGTCGGCAGAATCGCCCTCCGACACCGTGAAGCAGGCCGATGCTGTCCACTGGATGGATGGTTTCTGCGGCGCGATCGAAGGTTTCCTGGCCGACAACAACGCGATGCAGGCACCGACAACCGACTCCATCGACGATGGCCGACAGGTCCTCAGCAAGATGCTGGGCGACTACACCGCGATCTTGGACAAGGCGATCAACCGCTTGGCGGACCTTCCTCCGGTCGCAGACCCGGTAGGGCAGGCAGCGAAACAGACCTTCGCGGAAAAGTACACATCCGCGCGCGACATGGCCACCTCGGCAAAGGCTCAACTGGACGCGGCCGCTCCCAGTGACGTCGACGCGCAGATGCGTGCGGCAGAAGCGTGGACGGCTGCCCAACAGACTGCGCTCAGCGCGGTAAGTCCGGAGTTGGCGATCATGACCTCACCCGAATTGCGTACCGCGCTCACCTCCGCCCACCAGTGCACATCGACCTCCTGAAGGAATGATCAACGGCGGACGCGGTAGCGCAGGTGCATGACCTGGCGCGACGGCTCCTCCTCGGCCGGGGTACTCAGCCGGCGGACCAGCTCCAGCTCGATGTGCTCGGCGGGCAGGTTGTCGAAGAGCCGCCGGCCCTGGCCGAGCAGGACCGGCACGACGTGCAGTTCCAGCTCGTCGAGCTGCCCGGCCCGCAGCAGCGCCTGCGCCGCCCCCGCACCGTGCACCATCACCTCACCGTCGCCGACCGCCGCGCGGGCCTGCTCCGCACACTCGCGCGCGTCGGTCACGTGGCGGACATTGGGCAGGGGCGGGTGATCGTCCGGGATTCTCGTGGGTGAGGACGAAGATCGGTACGCCGTCGTGGTGGTCACCCTGCCAGCGGCCGGCCAGTTCGTAGGTGCGGCGGCCGGAGATGATGGCGCGGGTGGCCATCGCCTCCGCGTACACCTGGCCGCTCGGGCCCGGGTCGTTGCGCCGGTCGAGCCAGTTGAACAGGCGGAACCCGCCGACGCCGAGCGGTGCGTCCGCGCTGTCTCGCGGCCCGGCGATGTAACCGTCCAGGGACATGGTCATGTACAGCCGAATGATGGTCATCCCAGCAGCTCCGCCATGACCTCGAGCTGCTGCTCCGGCTCGGTGTCCATCGTCCAGAACACATGGTCGGCGCCGGCCGCGCCGACCCGCGCGAGATCCTCGCGGACCTGCTCGACCCCGCCGGTGAGCGGCGCTCGCTCGTCGACCGCCGACGTGGTGACCGTGCCGTTCACGCGGACGACGATCGGCAGCGACTCCGGGTCGTGGCCGGCTTTGTCCGCGGCCGCGACGAACGTGGTGATCGCGTGGTCGAGCATCTCCCAGGTCATCATGATCGGGTTCAGCCCGGTGCCCAGCCGCGCGGGCCGCTCGATCGCCGCCGGGGCCACCGCCCCGACCAGCAGCGGGACGCCGTCCGACGCGACCGGCTTCGGGCCGATCTGTGACCGTGCGATCCGGTGGAAGCGGCCGTCGTGCTCGACCGGGTCGGGTCCCCACACGGCCCGCATGGCGGCGACGTGCTCGGCCAGCCGCGGCCCGCGTGGTGTCTCCGGTACGCCGGCCGCCTCGAACTCGGCGGCCATCCACCCCTGGCCGATGCCCGCGACGAGCCGCCCGCCGCTCAGCCGATCCAGGGTGGCCAGCCGCCGCGCGAGCACGATCGGGCTGTGCAGCAGCGCGTCGAGGACGCTCGTGCCGAGGGTGATGGTGGACGTTCGGGCCGCGACGTCGGACAGCGTCTCGACCGGGTCGTACACGCAGCCGTAGTCCTCCGGCAGCGGCACTTCGCCACCGCCGATCATCGCGGCGCCGTGCACCGGGCGCATCAGCCGTTCGAACGTCCACACGGACGCCAGGCCGATGCGTTCGGCCGCCTCCGCAACGCCGGCGATGGTCTCCGGGCTCGCACCCGAGCCCGCCGTGGGTAGTGCCGGGCCGAGCTGCATCTCGTGCTCCTTCTCATGTCAGATGTCTCGTGTCAGCTGTGCCGGGCGGCCAGTGCGACGGCCTCGGCGCAGATCTCATCGGTGCCGGTGGCACCGAATCCCAGGACGTGCACGCCGCGCGGCGCGACCTCGATGCCGAGGTCGCGGACGAGCGCGCCGGTCGCCGCGTCGGCCGTGCCCGAACCGCCGCGCAACGGCGTTGTTTCGAGCGGATCACCGGTCAGGGCGAGGATCACGCCGGAGCCCTGCCGGATCATGTGCCGCGCGGCGGCCCGCGCGGTGATGAACGTGGCCGTCACGCCGGCGAACAGCGGCCGCGTGAAGTCCGGCACCGTCATGTCGACCAGCCGGATGCCCTGGATGTCGCGGCGGCCGACCAGGTTGATCGACACGTCGACGCCGCCGGAGCTCTCGACGACCGCTCGGGCGTGGTCCTCGACGGCCTGCTCGTCGAACACGTCGAGCACCGCGACGTGCGTCTGTCCCCCAGCCGCAGTGATCGTCGCCGCGACGTCCTCGACGTGGGCACGCGTCCGACCGGTGAGGAAGACGGCCGCGCCCTGCCGGCCGAAGGACATCGCGACCGCGGCGCCGAGAGTGCCTCCGGCGCCGTGGACGATCACGTTCCTGCCCGTCAGCCGCATGCCGCCGACCGTACGACGGGTTGGGAGGATCCGAATCCGTCGCCGGTTCAGTACTTCGCAGGACCCGCTTAGGTAGGGTCCCCGCCATGTTGCGTGGTCGCCACGCCGAGCAGGCGGTGATCGACCAGTCCCTCGACGGAGCCAGGAACGGCCGGAGTGCGTCCCTCGTGGTCAGGGGCGAGCCCGGCATCGGCAAATCGGCGCTGCTGGAGTACGCCCGCGGCCGGGCCGACGGCCTGCGGGTGCTCCGCGCGAGCGGCATCGAGTCCGAGGCGACCGTGCCGTTCGCCGGCCTGCACCTGCTGCTGCGCGGGTTCCTCGACCGGCTCGAGGCACTGCCCGGGCCGCAGCGCCGGGTGCTGGAGGGCGCGTTCGGGCTGGGCGAGGCGAGCGGGGACCGGTTCATGCTCGGTGCCGCCGCGCTGTCCCTCCTGGCCGACGTGGCGGAGGACGGACCGGTGCTCTGCCTGGTCGACGACGCGCACTGGCTCGACCGGGCGACCGCCGAGGCGCTGCTGTTCGCCGCCCGCCGGCTCGACCGCGAGAGCGTGGTGATGCTGTTCGCCGCGCGGGACTACGGAAACATGGTCGCCGCGTCCGGAATCACCGAGCTGCGGCTGCGGGGGCCCGACGCGTCCGCCGCGGCCGAGCTGCGACGGCACGGTCGGCCCTGCCCGACGCGTTCGCCGACCTGACGCCGCAGGAGCTGCAGATCTCCCAGCTCGCCGCGCAGGGACTGTCCAATCGCGACATCGCGGCGCAGCTGTTCCTCAGCCCCCGCACGGTCGCCTATCACCTGTACAAGGCGTACCCGAAGCTCGGCATCACCTCTCGCGCCGAGCTGTCGGAGCTCATCCGCGCCTGATCAGGCGCCCGGGTCTGTGCACCGAACGACGCTTTCGGTGCATTGCCTGCTGCGCCCGCACCACCCAGATCAGGCGCGAGTCCGCTGACGTGCGGCCAGCCGGGCGGCCAGCCACAGCGGGAAGGCGGCCGCGATGCCGGTGAGCACGAGCAGCGCCACCGACAGCGTGCTCGCGTAGCCGAGTTCGCCGTACTCGAACGCTCGGCGATAGATCAGCAGGGGCGCGGTGAGGGTGGCGTTCGCCGGGCCGCCGTCGGTCACGAGCAGCGCCGGCACGAACGCGTTCTGGACCACCACAACAACATCCCGCACCGCCAGGACCAGCACGATGGGCGCCATGAGCGGCAACGTCACCCTGGTCATGGCGAACCAGGCCGACCCACCCTCCACCTCGATCGCCTCGTGGAGGCGCGCCGGGATGGCCGTGCGCGCGGCGAGGGCGACCACGAACGCCTCCCCCACCTGGAACGCCATGACGAGCACCAGCCCGAGCCGCGCTCCCCACGGCGTGGTGAGGAAGCCGGGGTCCGGGACGCCGAGCGCGCCGAGCAGCGCCGGCAACGGACCGTAGAGCGGGTTGAGAATCCACAGCCACAGCAACGCCCACGCCGCGTCCGGGATGACCGACGGCAGGTACGCCGCCGCCCGGCCGACGGCCGTCCGCGCACCGCGCCGCCGGGCGAGCAGGAGCGCCGCGCCGACCGCGAGCAGCAGCCGGAGCGGCACGACCACCACGGCGACCAGCGCGCTGATGCCGACCGCGTCCCAGAACGTGCCGTCCCCGGCGAGGCGCGTGACGTTGTCGGCGCCCGTGAACTCCGGGGCCCGGAAGCCGAAGTAGTCGGTGAACGCGAGGGCGGCGGCCAGCGCTAGCGGGGCGAGGACGAGCAGCACCGACCCCACCAGGTAGGGCGCGGCGAGCGGCCACCTCCTCACCGGCGCTCACCCGTCGCCGCGTCGAAGCGGTGCTCGTCCTCCGGCCGCCAGGTCACCGTCACCCGGTCCCCCGCGTGGGGGGCGTCGGCCCACGGCAGGCGCGCGAGCAGGTCGGCCCCGCCGATGCGGACGAGGCACTCCTCCCCCGCCGGCTCCACCGCGACCACAGAGCCGTCGCCCCCCGGGCTGACCAGCACCCGCTCCGGCCGAACTCCCACCACCACCCCGTCCACCGCCGGCAGGAGGTTCATGGGCAGCGGACCGAAGTTGCGGGCAACGGCCGTCGTGGCGGGCCGCTCGTAGACGGCGGCCGGGGTGTCGCACTGGAGCACGCGGCCGGCGGCCATCACGGCCACCCGGTCCCCCATGGCCATCGCCTCGACCTGGTCGTGGGTGACGTGCACCATCGGCACGCCCAGCGAGCGCTGCACCGCCCGGATCTCGCCGCGCATCCGCAGCCGCAGCTCGGTGTCGACCGAGGCGAGCGGCTCGTCGAGCAGACAGACCCGGGGCGAGCGGATCATGGCGCGGGCGAGCGCCACCCGTTGCCGCTCCCCGCCGCTCAGCTCTCCCGGCATCCGCGCCAGGATGTCCTCGATGTCGAGGACGCGAGCCACCTCGCGGACGCGGGTCTCGATGTCGCGCCGTCGAGACCCACGGGCCCGCTCGCCGATCCCGATGTTCGCGGCCACGCCCAGATGCGGGAAGAGCGCCGCTTCCTGGAACACCATGGCTACATCGCGGCGGCCGGCGGGAATGCTGGTGACGTCGCGGTCGTCGATCACCACCTGCCCGGAGTCGAGCGTCTCCAGCCCGGCGACCGCGCGCAGCAGCGTCGACTTGCCCGAGCCCGACGGCCCGACGATGACCAGCAGCTCGCCGGATTTCGCTTCCAGGTCCACCCCGTCGAGGGCCACCACGTGCGCGCCCCGCCGGGCCCGGAAGACCTTGTGGGCGCCGTCGATCCGCAGACTCATCGGCGCAGCAACGGATCGGCCTGGTTCCGGATCTCCGCGAGGACCTCGTCGAGCGGCACGCCGTCCTCGAAAGCGCGTTGCAGCTGGGTGCCGATCACGTCCTCGACCTCGGGCCACGAAGGCGTCACCGGCGTGTGCCGCAGGTGCGGGATGGCATCGAGGAACACCTGCGACGACGCGGGCGCGCGAGTGGGGCTGAGGAAAGCCGGCGACGTGGCGACCGACCGCAGCGACGGCACCGTGCGCCCGCCGAGAGCCGTGAGGGTCTGGCCTTGCTGCCCGACGGCGTATGCGATGAACTTCGCGGCGGCGGCCTGGTTCTCGGAGCTGCTGGCCACGCAGTAGGCGTCGGAGTGCAGCACCGACGCGGGCTCGCCCATGACCGGCAGGGCGGCCACGTCGAAGTCGAGGCCGCGCTGTTCCCGCAGCGCCGGCACCTCGACGCGCGAGCTCAGGAACATCGCGATCTTCCCCGTCATGAACTGCTCCGGCAGTCCCTGCGCGGCGAGCTGTTCCTTGTCCGGGGTCGCACCGGCACCGATCAGCGCGACGACCGCGTCGAGCGCGGCGCGGGCGCCGCGCTCGTGCAGGGTTGTGCGGGTGGGTGCCGCGTCGTCGTCGACGATCGTGCCGCCGCTGCTCCAGATGAACGGCGCCATCCTGGTGATCGACGGGTCGATGCCCACCCCTTTGACGCCGCCGGTCGACAGGGCGGTGGCCGTCGCCACGAAGTCGTCCCAGGTCCAGTCCGCACTCGGCGCGGGAACGCCGGCCTGGGCGAACAGCCCGCGGTTCCAGTAGACGACGAGCGAGGAGATGTTCTGCGGCATGCACTGCAGCGCGTCGTCGTAGGTGAACGCAGCCAGCGGCTCCTCGTAGTACTCGGCGAAGTCGATCCCCTCCCGCTCGAGCAGCGGGCCGGCGGGCGCGACCGCGCCGCGCTGCACGAACGGGGCGTACTCGCGGTAGTTGAGGAGGAAGACGTCCGGCGCGTCACCGGAGGCGAACGCGGTGGAGAGCCGGGTGAGGTGGTCCTCGCGGCCCACCGTGACAAGCTCGATCTCGCCGCCCCCGGCCTCCCGGTAGGCGTTCACGAGGCTGCGGTAGACGACCGCCTCCTCCGGCTCCGCCTTGATCTGCACGGTGATCGGCGCCTGAGCGTTGCCCGCGTCCGCCTCACCGGAGCAGGCGCTCAGCGCGAGAAGCACGGGGAGCACCAGCACGCCGCGCCTCATGATCGCTCCACCGACGAGAAGAAGGACCGTTGGGCGAGGCCGAACGCGAGCAGCGCGGGCGCGGTCACGACAACCGCGGCGGCGAGGTAGATCGGGTACAGCGCAGCCTCCATCTCACTGAGGTTCCGCAGTCCCAGCGCCACCGGCCAGTTGCCGGGCGACGACACGAGGGTCAGCGGATCCATGAACGTGGACCAGTAGTACAACCCGGACAGCGCCGCGACGGCCACCGCGGCCGGCCGGGCGAGCGGGAACGCGATGCGGCGCCACACGGCGTACGGGCTCAGGCCCTCGAGCGTGGCCGCCTCGAGCAGCGACGCCGGGATGCGCGAGTAGGCCAGCGCGAACAGCAGCACGTAGAACGGTGTCGTGCCGGCGAGGGCGAGCAGCGCGACCGTGACCGGGGTGTCCGCGAGACCGATGCCGCGCAACAGCACGACCCTCGGCACCCAGAGCGCGGCCGCGGGCACGAGCAGCGTGAGCACCGAGACACCGATGAGCCAGCGCCGCAGCCGGCCGCGTGCGGTGACGATCGCGAGGCCGGCCATCGACGTGACGACCACGGTGACCGGGACCGCGACGACCACGAGCAGCAGGGAGTTCAACAGCAGGCGGCCGAGCGGCATGAACCGGGACACGGTCGAGTAGTTCAGCCACTCGGCCGGGTCGGGCCACAGGTCGAGTCCGTTGGGCGGCGGCTGCAGCGGGCGTTGTAGGGAACCCAGCGCCATGACGACGAGTGGTGCGAGGAACACGGCGGACAGCGCGATCACCCCGACGGTCCACCAGATGGTGGTCCGTCGGGGTGATCGGATGGTGTGCTGCCGTGCCAGTGCCGCTCCCGGCTAGTCCGCTGTATCAATCCGCATCGGCGAGCGACGTCGTCCAGATGCTGCGGCCGTAGGTGGCGGCGTAGAGCGTGTCGCTGCCGGCCGGCAGGTCGATGTCGTTGATCGGCACGAGCGGCAGGTTCGCGCCCACCTTGATCCACGTCTTCCCGAGGTTGGTGGTGCGGAAGACGCCGACGTCGGTGGCGATGAACAGCCAGTTCTTCTTGGACGGGTGGCGGATGACGTCGTTGATCGGCGCCTGCGGGATGCGCTTGCCGGCGATGTCGGCCCAGGTCTTGCCGCCGTCGCGCGTCATGACCAGGTGCGGGTACTCCTCACCCGAGCGCCAGCCGGAGAAGCTGGCCCAGGCCACGGCCGGGTTCTGCGGATCGACGGTGATGCGAGTGACCCACCGGCCGGGGAACACCGGGCTCTCCAGCTTCTGCCAGGTCACCTGATCGGGTGCGGCCATCGCGTTGCGGCTGACCCACATGAGGCCGCTGTCGGTGCCGGCGTAGACCAGGTTGGGGTCGGCCGGCGTGGTGCCGATGGCCGTGACCGTGCCGAAGCCGGGGGCGCGAGGCTCGGTGCCCTCCGTGAGGTCCGGGCTGATCGCCTGCCACACGCGCTGTCCGGCGTCGGTGTTGATCCGGTTGACGACCTCGCTGCCGCCGAACAGGATGCGTGTGTCGGCCGCGAACTCGAGCGGCGCCACCCAGTTCTTGCGCAGACCGGGGATGGTCATGGTGAAGCCGGTACCGTCGACGAAGCCGCGGCAGCCCCCGTTTTGTGAGCAGCCGTAGTACTTCCGGTCGTTCGTCGGGTCGATGCGGTTCATCATCCCGTCGCCGCCGACGTAGCCGAACCAGTCGCCGTTGACCGAGTTGTCGCCGCCCCACGACTTCAGCGAGCCGTTGTCCTGGGAGCCGGCGTTGACCCGCTCGCCGTCCTGGACGGACACGTCCATCGAGTAGAACTGCGTCACCGCGAGGTGCGGGGTCTTCGCCCACAGGCCGCGGGCGGCGCCGTTCTCGGTCGACCAGTAGAAGCCGCCGTCGTTGCCCAGGTAGACCTTGTTCGGGGTGAAGGGATCCCACTCGAGACCGTGCTGGTCGGCGTGCGGGGTCTGCGATGTCGTCCAGGTGAGACCGCCGTCGCGGCTCTCGGCCAGGCTCACGCCCGCCGCGAACACGTGCTGGGGGTCCACCGGGTCGACGTAGACGCGGCCGAACCACCAGGCGAACCCGCCGCTGATGCTCTGCAGGGTGCCGCCGCTCGTGGCGCCGACCGGGGTCCAGGTGGCGCCGGCGTCGGTGCTCGTGAAGAAGCCGTTGAAGTTGCCGCCGGCCGTGCTCGAGATGAGGTAGGCGCGGTTGGGGTCGCTGTCGCTGAAGTCGACGCCCATGCGGCCGACGTAGGTCGCGGTGACCGGCTGTCCCTCGATGTCGACGCTCTGCGGCAGCGGCGCCGAGTGGATGTTCGTCCACGTGCGACCACCGTCGGTGGAGCGGTAGACGAAGGACTTCTTGCCGTAGATGCGCGACTTCTCGTCACGGATCTTGTCCCAGGTCGTGGCCAGCATGATGTCGGGGTTGGCCTTGTTGATGGTGACGTCGATCGCCCCGGTGGAGCTGCTGTCCGGGACGATGACGCGGGTCCAGGTGCGGCCGCCGTTCTCCGTCATGAACAGGCCGCGGGTGGGCTCGGTGTCGTGCAGCGCGCCCATGACGGCCACGAACACCCGGTCGTCGTCGCGGGGGTCGATGACGATCTGGCCGATCGTGTCGCCGCTGCGCAGGCCCACGTTGGACCAGGTGGCGCCGCCGTCGGTGGACTTGTAGACGCCCTTGCCGTAGTACGAGGAGCCGCCGCCGTGGTCGGGCTCACCGGTGCCGGCCCAGACGACGCCCTCGGAGTCGACGGCCACGGCACCCATCGACTGGGGCAGCTGGTCGTCCCACGCGGAGCCGAAGGTCGCGCCGGCGTCGTTGCTGCGCCAGAGGCCGCCGGTGCCGGTGGCGATGTAGACGACGCCGCTGGTCGTGGGATCGGCGGCGATGTCGCGGATGCGGCCGCCGATGTTGCTCGGGCCGAGCTCACCCCACACCTGGTCGGTGCTCGGCGAGCCCATGGCCGCCGTGCCCATCTGGTTGGACTGCGCGATCGCCTCGGTGACCGCGGCGTCCGGGATGGAGCCGTCGGAGTTGGCCCGCTGGACGAACATCCATTCCTCGGCACCCAAGGGGTTCGCCGCGGCGGTCGTCTCGGCGGCCGCGTCGTTCACCGGGGTAGTGACTGATGCCGCACTGGCGGTGAGCGCCACGGCGAGGGCCGTCGCGGCCAGAATCGGGACAGGTTTCAAACCGCGCAGTGCCACGCGTGCCTCCAGCAGGGTCCGGATGAGAGGCGCCCCCGCGCGCCGCGGAGGTACGTTAACACCCGAAACGCCCGAGTTCACCGGTCGGCGACGGCCGCGCACCTAGAGTTGCCGTCATGGTCGAAAACGCCCGCCGGCGCCACGGATTGTCACTGGTGCTGGCGGTCGTGCTGGCCGGGTGCTCGGCCGGGGTCGACGACCAGGCGGCCACGTGTCCGGCCCCCAGTTCCGCGCCGGCCACGGAAACCGCGCTGATGCCGGCCGGGTTGTCGTTCGACGAGGTCGGGACGGTCACGGAGGTCCTGAGCAGCGACGGGCACATCACCGTACGGGCGGTCACCGACAAGCACATCGACGAGGTCACCGTGCTGATCCAGGACGCGGTGACGGCCGCCGGCTACCGCCCGGCCGGGATGGACAACGAGGGCTTCGAGGCGGAGGTCTTCTTCACCGCCGGGACCTACGCCGCCGGGCAGGCACTGGTGCGACGCGCCGAGTGCGAGGGCCAGTGGGACATCGAACTCGTGCTGATCGACCCGGCGACCGTGCCCCCGTCGACCGCCCCCTAGTCTTCGTCGGCGCTGCCGATGGTTCCGATGTGTCGCAACGCAACGGCCGACACGACCGAGAGGATCAGGATCCCGACCCCCGCCACCAGAGTCGCGACGTTCAGTCCCGCCGTGGCCGCTTCCTTCGCCTGCTGGAGCAGCTCGCCGGGGACCGAGTGCGCACCGGCGAGGCTGTCCCCCACGGGTGTTCCGGCGGGCACGTCGACCCGAGCGCGGTAGACGGCGGTCGCCAGGCTGCCCAGCGTCGCGACCCCCAACGCGAGGCCCAACTCCTGCACGGTCTCCGACATGGCCGAGGCCGATCCGGCCTTCTCCGGCGGGGCCGCGCCGACCACCAGGTCGGTGCCCAGCGCGGCGATCGCCCCCAGTCCCAGGTACACCAGCCCGAAGCCGGTCACCACGAGGACGACCCCGCCCGAGGCGTCCACCTGGGTGAGCAGCACGTACCCGACGGTCGACAGCGCCAGGGTGCCGGCCACCACGAGCCCCGGCGGCACGCGGCGCGCCACCAGCGGTGCGCCGATCGCAGCCACGAACATCAGCAGCGCCGGTGGCCCCATCCACGCCCCGGCCGCCATCGGCGAGAGCCCTTCCACGAGCTGAAGCTGTTGAGTGACCAGCAACATGACACCGCCGACGCCGACCAGCCCGACGAGCAGGATGCTCAGCGCCGCGCTGAACGTGCGGCTGGCGAACAACCCCATGTCCAGCAACGGGCTGGCCAGCCCGCGCTGGCGCCGGACGAACAGCACGGCGAACCCGACCCCGAGGACCAGCGCCACCACCGTCGCGGGGTCGACCCCGTCCTTGGCGACGCGCTTCACCGCGTAGATCACCGGGAGGATGGCGGTCAGCGAGAGGATCACGCTGACCAGGTCGAACCGGCCGGTTCGTGGAGCGCGGTACTCGGGGATCAGCGCCGGGGCGGTTACCAGCAGGACGACGACCACCGGGACCGCCACCAGGAACGCCGAACCCCACCAGAAATGCGAGAGCAACGCGCCACCCACCAGCGGCCCGGCGGCCATGCCGAGCGCGAAACTCGTGGCCCAGACCCCGATCGCCAGCGCTCGCTGACGGACGTCGGCGAACATGGTGCTGATCAGGGCCAGGGTGGAGGGCATCAGCGTGGCGCCGGCGATC
This sequence comes from uncultured Actinomycetota bacterium, assembly GCA_963826035.1. GTDB lineage: Bacteria > Actinomycetota > Actinomycetes > Mycobacteriales > Pseudonocardiaceae > Actinophytocola. The sequence continues at coordinate 326,155 of CAWGVZ010000020.1, forward strand.
CCCAGGCCGGCACGCGCGGCGATCAGCAGCTCGGTGCTGTTGGCGTAGGCGGCCAGCACCGAGACGGTCCCGAAAGCGGCGGCGCCGATCATCAGCAATTTTCGGCGGCCGATCCGGTCGCCGAGCGTGCCCATGGTGATCAGGAACCCGGCGATCAGGAACCCGTAGGCGTCCATGATCCACAGCGTTTCCGTGCCGCTGGGACGCAGGTCCTCCGCCAGGGAGGGCAGCACCAGGTACAGCACCGTGACGTCCAGGCCGAGCAACACCGTTGGCAACGCCAGTACGGCCAGCCCGGTCCACTCGCGGGGGCCGGCTCGGTGTGCGGTCGATGTGGTCATGGGCTCACGATGCCGACCGGCACGCACGGTTTCCTGATGGTCCACTGGCGGCAACATCACTGGGGATAACGTGGGTCTCATGCGCTACGGGGTGCTCGGCCCGTTGGTGGTCTGGGACGGCGAGGGACGGCAGGTCAAGGTCCCCGAGGTGAAGGTGCGCGCCCTGCTGGCGGACCTGCTGATCCACCGGGGCGGTCCGGTGTCGGCCGACCGGCTCATCGAGGATCTCTGGGCGGGCGATCCGCCGGACGGCTCGGTGAACGCGCTGCAGAGCAAGGTCTCCCAGCTGCGCCGGGTGCTGGGCCGGGAGCAGGTGGTCCGCGAGCCGGCGGGTTACCGGCTGCTGGTGACCGACGACCTGGTCGACGCGCCGCGGTTCGAGGAGCTGGCCGAGCGGGCCCGTGCGCACGGTGACCCGGAGGTGAAGGAGCGGCTGTTCGCCGAGGCGTTGGCGATGTGGCGAGGACCGGCGTACGCCAACGTCGCCGATGCCGGGTTCGCCCGCGGCGAGATCACCTGCCTGGAGGAACTACGGCTGACGGTCGTCGAGGACCATGCCGACGTCCTCCTGGAGCTGGGCCGGCACGCGTCGCTGGCCGCCGAGTTGGGCGACCTGGTGGCGCGGCATCCGCTTCGGGAACGGCTGCGCATGGCCCACATGCGAGCGTTGCACCAGGCGGGCCGGCAAGGCGAGGCGCTGCACGGCTTTCAGGACCTGCGGTGCCGGCTGTCGGAGGAGCTCGGGGTGCTCCCCGGGCCGGCGGTCACGGCGCTGCACGAGGCCATCCTGCGTCAGGAGCTCCCTCCCGCACGCCGTACGAACCTGCCCACGCCGCTGACCGCCCTGATCGGCCGGCAGGAGGCGGTCGGTGAGGTGCGGGAGCAGCTGAGTTCCGGGTCGCGGCTGGTCACGCTCACGGGTCTCGGCGGAGTCGGCAAGACGCGCCTCGCGATCGCCGCGGCCGGTGGCCTGGCCGCGCGGTTCGGCGACGGCGTGTGGCTGGTGGAGCTGGCCGGTCTCAGCTGCACGTCGACCGCGGCCGACATCGCCGAACGGGTCATCACCACGTTGGGACTGTGCGACACGGCGGCCACGGAGCCGGACATGGCCGACCTGGTGAACTGGTTCTGCCTGGAGGTGGCCGAGAAGCGGCTGCTGCTCGTCCTGGACAACGGCGAGCACGTGGTCGACGCGGTCGCCGAGCTGGCGGGAACGGTCCTGGCGACCGTCCCCGGCGCGCGACTGCTGGTCACCAGCCAGGAGCCGCTCGCCATCCCGGGCGAGCTGGTGCACCACGTACGGCCGTTGGCCCTGGGCTCCCGTTCCAGCGCGGTCGACCTGTTCGTGGAACGGGCGGCCGCCGCCGTTCCCGGCTTCACCCTCGACGCGGACAACACCGCTGCGGTGGCCGCCATCTGCCGGCAGCTGGACGGTATCCCGCTGGCGCTGGAACTCGTGGCGCCCCGGCTTCGGACGCTGAGCCCGGCCGAGCTCGCCGAGTGCCTGGCCGACCGGTTCACCCTGCCCGCCGTGCGCGGGCGCGGTCTGCCGGCCAGGCAACAGACGCTGCGGGCGATGCTCGACTGGAGCTGGGAGTTGCTGACCCCGAGTGAGCGCACGGTGCTGCGGCGGCTGGCCGTCCACGCCGACGGCGCCACCCTGGAGTCCGTCGAGGCCGTCTGTGGCGACTCCTCTGTGGACGTGCTGTCCCGGCTGGTGGACCGGTCGCTGGTCGTCCGCGACGCGGGACGTTTCCGCCTGCTGGAGTCCGTTGCCGCCTACTGCGCCGAACGCCTGGCCGAGGCGGGTGAGCTGGACACCATCCGGGACCGGTTCGTGCGGTGTTACACCGAGCTGGCCGAACACGCGGACGGGCGGCTGCGCGGCCCGGACCAGCCCGAGTATCTGGCCCGGCTGGACGCCGAGACCGTCAACCTGCGGCGCGCCCTGGACCTGGCCGCCGGCGACCACGCGCTGCGGCTGGTGAACGCGCTGGGCTGGTACTGGTTCCTGCGCGGCCGGTTCACCGAAGCACGGCGGTCCCTCCAGGCGGCCCTGGCCACCGACACCCGGACCAGCCCGGCGCTGCGCTCGGTGGCGCAGGCCTGGCTGGCCGAGTTCGAGCTGCGAACGTCCGGCACGACCACCTTCAGCGAAGGCGGGCGAAGCCGACGGCGGCGGTGACCACCCCGAGGGCGGCGAGGACGCCGATGACCGCGAAGGCCGTGTGGAAGCCGGCGAGGCCGCCGGCTCCGGTGACGAGCACGGTGGACACCACGGCCACACCGGCGGCGCCGCCGATCTCGCGCATCGTCTCCATGAGACCGGACGCCAGCCCCGCCGCCGAGCTGGGCACGCCCGACAGGGCACCGATCTGCACGGCCGGGCCGCAGAGTCCGAAGCCGACCCCGACCACCAGGAAGACCGGCAGCAGATCGGTGAGGTAGCTGGCGTCCGCGGGAATCCTGGTCAACCACAGCGTCCCGGCGGTGACGAGCGACAGGCCCGCGATCAGCAGCCACCGCACCCCCACCAGGGCGACGAGCCGGGCCCCGAACATGGCCGCCGCGACGACCGTGGCTGTCGTGGCGAGCCAGGACAATCCGGTCCTGATCGGCGAGTAGCCAAGCTCCTCCTGCATCAGCAGGGACGCGATGAAGATGAACGAGAGGAGGGCGCTGAAGGCGAGGAACGCCGTGACGTTGGCGGCGACCAGCGTCCGGTTCTTCACTGTCGACGGCGGGACGAGCGGAGCGGCCGAGCGTGCCTCGATCCGCACGAACGCCACCAGCAGCGCGGCGGCCGCCGCGAACAGCACGAGGCTGGACGCGGTGAACCAGCCATGGTTGGCGGCGTGGTGCAGCGCGTAGACAACCAGCAGCAACCCACCCGTCACGGTGGTCGCCCCGGCGACGTCGAGTCGCGTGGTGCGGTCAGCGGGCCGGTCGGCGGGGAGAAATGCCATGGCGAGCACGATGAACAACACGCCGGCCGGGACGTTGATGAAGAACGCCCAGCGCCACCCGGGACCGGCGACCAGCAGCCCGCTGGCGACGACCCCCACCGACCCGGCCGCGCCGCCGACGGCACCGAAGATGCCGAGCGCGCGGTTGCGTTCCCGGCCCTCCGCGAAGGTGACGGCCAGCAGCGACAGGGCCGCCGGCGCGAGGAGCGCGGCACCGAATCCCTGGACGGCGCGGGCCGCGATCAACAGCCCGGCATCGTTGGCGGAGCCGGCGACGAACGACGCGACCGTGAACACGGCGACGCCGACGACGAAGATGCGCCGGCGTCCCAGTTGGTCGGTCATCCGTCCGCCGAAGAGGAGGAAGCCGCCGAGCAGCAGGCCGTAGGCGACGACGATCCACTGCAACACGCTGCGACCGACACCGAGGTCGTGCTGGATCGAGGGCAGCGCCACGTTGACGATCGCGGTGTCGAGACCCACGATCCCCCCGGCCGCACACGCCAGCGCCAGCACGAGTCCACGTCGGACCCGCCTGGCCGGTGCCGCTTCGCTGGTCCTGGGCAGGGTTTGTATCCGCTGTGCTTCTGTCTGCATCGGTCGTCCCCTCGTCTGGCCGGTTTGCTCCACCGACGAAGGGCACGGCTCGGGATCGACAGCGCGGGCGAAGAAATTTCAGAGGGCGTGAAGGCGACCGGTCAGGTAGCGACGTTCCGCCTCGGTCGGCGCCAGCCGAAGCGCCTCCTCGTAGGCCACCTTGGCCTCGGCTGCGCGGCCGTCCCGCCTGAGCAGGTCGGCCCGGGTGGCGGGCAGCAGGTGGTACCCGCCGAGGCGACCCGACTCGGCGAGCTCGTCCACCAGCGCGAGACCGGCGGGAATGCCCTCGGACATCGCGATCGCCACGGCGCGGTTGAGGTCCACCACCGGCGACGGCGTCAGGCGCGCCAGTTCCGCGTAGAGGACGGCGATCTGCGGCCAGTCGGTGCTCGCCGTGTCGGGTGCCGTGGCGTGGCAGACGGCGATCGCCGCCTGCAGCTGATAGGGCCCGCCGCGGCGCATGGCCAGCGCCTGGTCGAGTACGTCGACCCCTTCGGCGATCAGCGCATGATCCCACCTCGATCGATCCTGATGTTCCAGCGTGACCAGCACGCCGTCATCGGTACGCGTCGCGCGCCGGGCTTCGTTCAACAGCATCAACGCCAGCAGGCCGCGCGGCTCGGGTTCCTCGGGCATCAGCCGGGTGAGTACCCGGGCGAGGTGGATGGCCTCGGCGGTCAGCGCCCGGCGGCCGTCCTGCTCGTCATAGCCCTCGTTGAAGATCAGGTAGAGCACCGCGAGGACCGCCGCCAGCCGTTCGGGCAGCAACTCGACGGGAGGCACGCGGTACGGGATACCGGCCTCGGCGATCTTGCGTTTGGCGCGGACCAGGCGCTGCGCCATCGTGGACTCGGCCGTCAGCAACGCCTTGGCGATCTCGGCGGTGCTCAACCCGGCGAGCGTACGCAGCGTGAGGGCGATCCTGGCCTCGAACGGCAGCGCCGGATGACAGCACGTGAAGATCAGCCGCAGCCGCTCGTCCGGGATCTCGTCCAGGGGCGGTTCGTACGGGTCACGCGCCAACACGGCGAGCTCGCGCAGCTTCGTGCGACCGGCCGTGACGCGCCGCAGCCGGTCGGTCGCACGGTTGCGTGCGGTGGTGGTGAGCCAGGCGCCCGGACGGCTCGGGATGCCGTCGCGCGGCCAGCGCGCCAGCGCGGCCGCGAACGCCTCCTGCGTGCAGTCCTCGGCCAGGTCCCAGTCCCGGGTCAGGCCGATCAACGTCGCGACCACCTGGCCCCACTCGTCCCGGTACGCCGCGTCGACGGCGGCGCGGACGTCGTCGACGGACGCGGTCATTCCCATTCCCAGACCGGACGGATCTCGACACCGCCCCGCCGCGCGTAGGGGTGTCCGGCGGCGATCGCGATCGCCTCGTCCAGGTCGGCGCACTCGATGACCACGACGCCGCCGACGAAGTCCTTGGTCTCGGCGTACGGCCCGTCGGAGATGACCGTCTCGCCGTGGCGAACCCGGACGGTCGTGGCGTCGACCACCGGCCGCAACCGCAGGCCGTAGACCTCGGCGCCGCGCCGTTTCAGGTCCGCGTCCCAGGCCTGATGCACCGGATCGACCGCCATCTCCTCGTTGCTCGGTGGATCCTTCTCGTCGTCGCAGATCAGCAGCACGTACTTCATACGAGACAGTCTGGCACCGACGAACCACTCTGGAGTGATCCCAACCACGCCACGCGGCCGGCGACCGGCTCCGCGACCAGGCTCGCGACTGGTTACTGGAACACCCAGTTGTCGTTGTTACACCTGGTATTGTCGACGATTCCACCCGAGTCGCGGTCCCAAGTGCACCCGTACCCTTCCAGATCGCTGTTCTCGTGGTAGTCCTTGTTGCACTGGCCCCAGACACCTTCGCCAAGGCTGTTGACACAGAAGCCCTCGCGGTAAGGGGTGGCTCCGGGGCCGCGATAGTTGAACCAGTACACGAGCGCCGAGGCGCCGTCGGCTCGCAGGTCCAACACCCACCAGCGGTCGCCGTTGATTTCGTAGCAGACCTCTAACGGCGCCGGCTCCTGGACCGCGCGACAGGTCAGCTCATGCCCCGGCGGCAGCGTGCCGCGGACCGCGAAGTCGAGTTCGCGTTCGGCCGCGATCTCGGTACCTTCGGCCGATGCGGTCGGCGCCAGCATCATCATCATCGCCATCGGGATCGCCGCCATTCCCGCAAGCATCCTGGTCTTTCGCACGTGTTCTCCCCTGTTCCACAATTTCTCCTCGCGTTGTCAGCATGCCGGCGCACGCGCACGCTGTCCTTGACGGAGAGTCCACGGTTCCTTGACGCGTCGAGGACGGGCGACCGCGATAGCGTGGGTCGGTGGCTGACAGGATCTCGAAAAGCGACGTCATCGCGTTTCGGCTGGGTGCCCACCAGCTCACCGAACGGTTGGGCGAACGCGGTTTGCTCGACGCGGCCGGCCGGTGCGGGATTCAGAACAGCCCGCCCGGGTCGGCGTTGCTCGCCCTGCACGCCAGGGTCCGAAACCTCACGCAGGAACGGGTGACCGACGCGGTCGCCGGGGAGAAGAGCCTGCTGCAGACCTGGTGCATGCGCGGCTCACCGTTCTACTTCCCGGCCTCGGACGCGCCGGTATTCACCACCGGCGTGCTTCCGCCGACCGAGGACGCGATGCGCCAGCTCATTCCCGGCGTGGAACCGGCGTTGGACAAACTCGACCTGAGCCTGACCGAGGCGGTCGAACTGACCGGTGCCGAGATCGGGGCCGTGCTGGCGGGACGCAAGCTGGCCATCAACGAGCTGGGCGCGGAGCTCGCCACGCGGATCGCCCGCCGGCTGCCGAAGCGCCAACGCGACCTCTGGGAGGCAGAAGGTCCCTACGCTCCGGGCCAGCCGCTCGGCGAGGGCGTCGTCCATTTCTGCGTCCGCATCCTCACGTTGCGACGGCTGGTCTGCTTCGCGCCGCGTACCGGGAACAAGGCGCCGTTCGTCCTGGTCGACGAGTGGCTTGGTCACCCGATCCCCGACATCGACCCGAAACTCGCGCGCGCCGAACTGCTTCGCCGCTACCTGCGCTGCTACGGACCGTCGACACGCGGAGACTTCGCCGCGTGGGTGGGAATCCGGGCCGGTGACACCGACCCCTGGTGGAGCCTGGTCGAGGACGAACTGACGCGGGTCGACTTCGGCGGCACGTCCTGGATGCTCACCGACGACCTCGACGCACTGGGGGCGGCGCCGATGCCGAAGGGAGTGCGGCTGCTCCCGCCGCGTGATCCCTATACCCAGCTGCGCGACCGCGAGACGATCGTCGACAAGAAGTACCACAAGGAAGTGTGGAAGACGCTCGGCGAACCGGGCACCGTACTCGCGGACGGCAAGATCGCCGGAATCTGGCGGCCACGCAAGAGCGGCCGGAAGCTGACCATCTCCATCACGACGTTCGGCTCGCTGCCGGCCCGGGACAAGAAGTCGCTACGGAATGAGGCCGAGCAGGTGGCGCCATTGCGCGGCGCGTCCTCTGTGGACATCGAGCTCGACTGATCATCCCCATCTGGCAGTCCTCAGTGGAGGGTGCCGTGGCGGACGGTGCCCCGGACCACGACCGCCTTGACGCGCAACCCGGCGTCCAGCACCATCAGGTCGGCGTCCTTGCCGGGATGCACGCTGCCCGTCCGGTCGGCCATGCCGAGCAGAGTGGCCGGCGTGGTGGCGGCGGCGATCGCGGCGTGGTGGATCGGCAGGCCGACGCAGTGCACGGCGTGCCGGAGGGCCGCGTCCATGGTGAGGGTGCTGCCGGCGATGGTGCCGTCCCGCAGCGTCACCTTGCCCTCCCGCGCGAACACCGGTACCGGGCCGAGGTGGAACTGGCCGTCGGTCATGCCGGCGGCCGGGGTGGCGTCGGTGACGAACGCGATCCGCTCGGGGCCGGCGGCGGCCGTGGCGATGCGGACGGCGTCATCGTGCACGTGGACGCCGTCGTTGATCAGCTCGCAGACCACCGTCTCGTCGGCGAGCGCGGCACCCGCCGGCCCCGGGTCCCGGTGGTGGAACGGGCGCATCGCGTTGAACAGGTGGGTGGCGAGGCGCGCGCCCGTCGAGAACGCCTGCCTGGCCTGCCCGAACGTGGCGTCGGTGTGACCGACGGCCGGGATGACGCCGGCGGCGGCGATCTCGCGCACGAGGTCCAGGCCACCGGGCAGTTCCGGCGCGAGCGTGACCACCCGGACCGTGCCGGCGCCGGCACGGAGCAGATGCCGCAACGCCACCGGGTCCGGCGCCAGCAGGTACTCGGCGTGGTGCGAACCCTTCTTCGCGGGGTTGAGAAACGGACCCTCCAGGTGCACCCCGGCGATCGAGCCGTCGGCGCCGTCGCCCGCGATGATCTCGGCGATCGTGCCGATCGACGCCGCCATCCGGTCGAGCTGGTCGGTCACCAGGCTCGCCAGGGTGCGGGTGGTGCCGTGGCGTTGGTGGAACCGGATGGCGGCGATGATCTCGTCCGGGTCGTCGGTGGTGATCTGCGCCCCGCCGCCGCCGTGCATGTGCAGATCGACGAAGCCGGGCAGGACGTGGGCCCCGTCGAGATCGTGCACCACACCGTCCAGCGACGGCGGGTCTCCGGCGCCCACCCCGGCGATGCGAGTTCCGTCGACGCTCACCCAGCCCGGCCACAGCACCCGCCGCGGCGTCACCACTCTCGCATTCGCGAGCACGATCACCGGACCGACCTCCTCGACGCGCACGCCTCAGGCTACGACGTGGCCTTCTCCGGTGCCGGCGCCATCGGACACATGCCGGCGGCCTGCCACTTGTCGCGCAGGTCCTCGGGGATGTTCAGCGTGGTGGACTGCCCGTCGGTGAGGGTGCGGACGCTGCCGCCGAGCAGGATGGTCCCCGCCTTGTCGAGGATCTTCGTGGCGATCCCGCCGCGGTCCTCGGCACGTTCCAGGAACCGCATCAGCCGGGTTCCGTTGCGCACCAATCGTTCCCAGCCGCGCGAGCGTGGCACGCCCATCCAGTCGGCGACGTGGGGGTCGACCACCTGGCGCACCATGGCCGGGACGACGCCGTCGAACGCCCTGCCGGGCACGAGGCCCTTGTACAGCTCGATGAGGTTGCTGGTCAGCTCGACGCCTTCCGGGGACGGGGCGTAGGCGGCCTCGACGAGCGAGGCGTTGAGCTGCCGGGCCTCGTCGAGGGTCTCCGGCATGGTATCGGCGGGAAGGCCGAGCATGGCCCCGGACACCCGCCAGACGTAGTAGTAGTCGGCGGCCTCCGCCTCGCTCACCGAGATACCCATGCGGCGCATGCCCTCGATGACCTGCACGGAGAAGATGAACATGGCACCGAGCACGTCCTGCTGGCACACGGGAACACCGTCGGCCTCGACGTCCCACTTGCCCGACCGGGTCACGAAGTACCGCACGGCCGCGTGGATCAGCCGGGTCTTCTGCAGGGTGGGCACGAACGTCCCGCCGGAGCCGAACGGGTCGCGGCCCATCATGTTCATGACGAACTGGGCGGTCTCGGACAGCCGTCGGTGCGGCTGGTTCAACCTGTGCGTCAGCGCCAGAATCCGGGACGGGCGGGGCTGGGCATAGCAGTTCACCATGGCGGCGAAGGAGAGCACGGAGGCGACGTGGACGCCGTCGTCGACGAAGAACTCGTACGCGCGCGCCACCCGGTCGAGGTCCGCCCACTCCGGCGGGTTGTCCGTCGCCACGAGATAGTCGCGGACCGACGCCGGCAGGTCCTCGGGGATCGGTTGGTCATTGGCGCGGAAGTGGGCGAGAACGTCGTTCACGTCATCGACCCGGTCACCGGACACGAGATCGGCGATCACGGCGTCGGCCAGCGGGTCCCCTTGGAACTTCAGGGCCGCTACGGCGGTCAAGTCTGTCACGTGCTGACCGTCGCGGATCGAGGTGATGTCGTTACACCTCGTGCGGGTTAACTCCTGGGGCGCCTTCGATGGATCATGACCGATCGACATGAGCCGATGCCGCCACACCCGGTGAAACTCGTTCCACAGGTCGTCGTCGATCGCATTCGCGGCAACCTTCCTCGTCAGCTCCCGAGTTGGTCGAGTTCCTAGGCCATTCCACGGCGTAGGCCCGCTCAAACGTCGCGCGCTGCCGGTGGTTTGTGGCCGCGAATTGGAGGTAGACACTCGCATGTGGCTACTGCGTCCCCCCGGGGTCTACCGTCCGCAAGGCGATACCTGGTTGCTGGCAAGGGCTTTACGAACGGCGGGCATCGGCCCGGGTGTCGCGGTGCTCGACGTCGGCTGTGGCACCGGTGCACTGTCGGTCGCCGTCACCGAGCTGTCACCGCGGTCGGTGACCGCGGTCGACGTGTCCAGACGCGCGGTGTGGACCACCCGGTTCAATACGGCCGTGCGCGGCCTGGATGTGCGGGTACGACGCGGCGACGGGCTCACGCTCGACCGGACGTTCGACCTGATCCTCGCGAATCCGCCGTATGTTCCCGGAGTGGCCGAGGTCCCCGCCCGGGGCAGGCGCCGCGCGTGGGACGCCGGCACGGACGGCCGCGCGCTGCTCGACCGGCTGTGTGCCCTGGCACCGATGCTGCTCGCCCCCGGCGGTGTGCTGCTCACCGTCCATTCCGCACTGTGCGGAGTGGACCTGACGCTGCATCAGCTGCGCGGCGGCGGATTGAAGGCGTCGGTGGTTTCCCGTGCCGAGGAACCGTTCGGGCCGGTGATGCGCGCGCGGGTCGACCTGCTGCGCGCACAGGGCCTGCTGACCCCGCGGCAGGAGACCGAGGAACTGGTGGTGATCCGCGGTGACCGGCCGATCGCCTGAACCCCGGCGGGTCCGGCTGGTGCCGGACGGGCCGATGCTCGTGGAGGGCCCGGTGGAGCTGACCGGCGCCGACGGCACCACCGTGACCGCCGACCGGTTCGTGGTGGCCGTGTGCACGTGTCGGCGCAGCAAGCGCTACCCGTTGTGCGACACCAGCCACCGCCGCCGGGTCCGCCGAACCTGATCACCCTGGCAGCGCACGCAACAGCGACGTCCGCCCGGCGCGCCACGCCCCCAGCACCTGCGCACCGAACCTGCCCTCCAACAGCTCGGTGGCCTGAACACCGAACACCACATCGGCCGCCAGCTCGGGTTCGCGCGCGAGCAGATCGCCGATCACGTCGTGGCGCAGGATCTGCTCGTGTACCGCGTCCGCCTCGATGTGCTCGTCGAAGAAGTGGGTGTGCGCGGCCGTGCCGCCGTTGCGGCGGATGGCCGCCGCGATGCGCGCCGCGCTCGGTGCGGTCGTGATCTCGGCCGCCGCGAAGTGACCCACCATCGCGCCGCGCAGCGCGCGGTGCAGGCCGAGCATGGACATCAGGTTCACCACGGCGATGACCGGCGCCGGCACGTCGTCGAAGTAGTGCAGGTACCGATCGTCCAAACCGGACTCCCGCAGCAGGTCCGCGTACAGCTTGGCGTGCACCCGATCGGCGTGGCCGCCGCCGAACTCGTCGAACTCCACGGCCACCAGGGCCGCCTTCGCCGCGCCGCGCAGCCGTGGGATCACCCATGCGTGCGGGTCGGCCTCCTTGTGGTGGTAGATCGACCGGTGCACGAAATACTCCCGCAGCTGCCACCACTCCCCCTCGTCACGCAGGAGGTGCGACACCCCGGCGCCGGGCACCGGCTCGACCAACAGCTCGTCGAGCACACCCTCGACGTCGTCACCACCGTCGACAGAGGACCGCAGCGCGGCGAGGAAGACACGTTCGAGCGACCGCCGGAACGCCAGCAGTCCGGGTTCCCACTCCCAGTCCTGGTCCACCGCGCCGAAACCCTCGTAGTGCAGCTCGTAACAGGTGTGCAGCGCGACCGCCAGGTCCGCCCCGTACGGGTCGGGATCGCGCACGGCGGGCAGCGCGGCGCCCGCCGGCGCACGCAACGCGCCGGTCACCGCCTCGGACAGCGGCCCGCGGGGCCGGGGAAGCTCAGACATCGACAGCTCCCGGCCGCGTCGCCGAGTCGGCGAGCATCCGGACGATCCCGAGCGGATCTCCCACCGCGCGCTGCCGGTCAGCGCCGGTTCCGGTCACGGCGAGTCTGGACAACAGATCCTCCACAATGGACAGTTCGACGGTCTCCAGCAACGCCGGCCGCACCGTGTCGACCAGGTCGGCCACGAGGTCGGCAGGCGGAACCCGCCGCGCGAGCAGCGGATGCACGGCGGGCCCGGCGAGCCCGTACCGCGCGGCCGACCACACGGCGGCGGCCGCCAGCTGATCGTCGACCACCGGGAACGGACGTCCGAGCGACAGCGATCCGAGCGCCGTCCGGACCAGTGCGCGGCACAACACCGCCTGCAGCACGGCGCCGTCGACGTCGATCGGCACGTCGGCCACCCGGAACTCCACGGTCGGCAGCCGCGGGGACGGCCGGACCAGCCAGAACGACTGGGCCTCGTCGACCAGCGCGCCCGCCGACACCAGCCGGTCGAGCCGCGCCGTGTAGTCGCGCGCCGAGGCGAACAGCGGCGGCACGCCCGAGCCGGGGAACCGGGACTGCTCGACCATTCGCCAGCTCGCGTAGCCGGTGTCGACCCCGTGGTGCACGGGCGAGTTGACGGAGAGCGCGAGCAACGTGGGCAACCACGGCCGGAGGTGGTTGACCACGCCGACCGCGGTGTCCAGGTCGGGCACGCCGACGTGGACGTGCAGCCCGCAGGCCTGGTAGCCGGCCACCACCCCGGCGTAGCGTGCGGCGATCCGGTCGAACCGCGCACCCCGGGTGACCTCCGGCGCCCCGCCGAGGACCGGCGTACCGCTCGGCACCACCAGCAGACCGCCGGCGGCGGCCGCCAGCCGGCGCCGCCCGTGCAGCAATTGGCCGGCCAGCTCTCGCATGGACAGGCACCGCCCGGTCGCCGCCTCGACCTGACCGGCCAGCAGCTCCCGCTGCACCGAGGCGTCCGGCGCGGCGCCGGGCAACGCCTCGGCCGCCCGCAGCACCTGACCGGCGGCCGGCACGGTGGCGCCGGTAGCCGGGTCGACCAGCAGGAACTCCTCCTCCACCCCGATCGTCCGGCCGGCCGCCGTGCCCACATCCGGCGGCGCGGCCCGGTCCAACTCGGCGTGCGGGTAGGTCGTCACGACGGGATTGATACCCCGCGTCGGGCCGGCTAACCGGCCAGTCACGGAAGTCCCCCGGCGGCGGGGTCTGGTGCACCGAACGACGCCTTCGGTGCGTTGAGCACACCCAACGACGCCTTCGGCGCATCGCGGAGCCCGCTGCCACCGCCGAGACCACCGCGGCCGAGACCGAGGCAACGACCCCGGAGCATCAGCTAGGAAACTAGCTGGAGGACGGCGTCGGACAACGTGGAGAACGTGGGTATCGCGGCCGCGACCCCCTTGGTGCGCAGCATGAGCAGCGCCAGCTGGTCGTCCGCCACGAGGCCGAGACGGCAGTTGTGTTCCCGGGCGCGCACGGCCGTCTCCGCCAGCACCCGCAGACCCACCGCGCCGAGGAACACCACCTCCAACAGGTCCACCACCAGCACCTGCGGCAGCTCTCCCCGCAGGGCCTGATCGAGCAACGGCGCGGTGCCGAGGTCGACCTCACCGGCGACCGCTACGACGAGCACCTCCGGCCGGTACCTGATCCGCCGCACCGCCAGAGGCGAGCGGCCATCGATGGGCTCCTCGGACGGCAATTGCTCGGGTGGCACTCCTCAAGGATGGTCGGTGGCGCCGGACGCCGAACTTCGGGGTCGGCCGCCGGGTCAGCGTCAGGGCAACACCGCGTCGGCCGCCTTCTTCAACGCGCTCGGCTGCGACGGGCGACGCGGCGCCTTCTCTCTCGGCTCGATCATCTTCGCGCCGATCTCCTGCAACTGCTTACGACTGAGGCCGGCCCGCACCTGCGGGAACCAGTCCTGTTCCTCCTGGTCCATGTGGTGGGACACGTTCTCGATGAGGACGATGGTCTTCGCGTCGAACCGCTCGTCCTGGGGATCCATGGCGGCCAGCTCGACGCACAGCACGTCCGCCACGTGGTGCTCCTCGTACTACTCCAGCACGTCGTCTTCCAGGTCCGGCAACAGCTCCCGGACCCGCGGGTACACGCACTCGTTCTCCAGATAGGTGTGCACGGTCAGCGCCTCGATGATCTGGTCGACGAGCTTTCCCTTCTGTTTCACGGCGCGGTCGCCCGCTTTCTCGAACTCTCGGAAAGCCTGCGGATCTCCCTGTGGTCCTGCTTCAACAACACGATCGCGTCCGGCAGGTTCGCCGGATACCCCGCGCCACCGGGAGAAAACAAACACGAACCCACCTGTTCCGACGCCGTGTGTGGCGCGGAAGAACGGGTACTCCACCTCGCCGCTACCTCGATAACGGTGTTCCACCCATCATTCGTCGCGCGCGAGGAGAAGTTATGACCAGCGCTAACCCGAACACCGTCACGACCAAGAATCCGGCACAGCTGGCCGCCATGGCGGTGGCGGCGGTGTTTCTGCTCGTCGGGGTTCTCGGGTTCATCCCCGGGGTCACCACCGAGTACGACGGGATGACGTTCGCCGGGCACGAGTCGACCGCCATGCTGCTTGGCGTCTTCCATGTGTCGATCCTGCACAACATCGTCCACCTGCTGTTCGGGATCGTCGGTCTGGCGCTGGCGCGGACCGTTGCCGGCGCGGGCGGGTTCCTGATCGGCGGCGGTGCCGTGTACCTGGTGTTGTGGCTCTACGGGTTGATCATCGACCACGACAGCGCCGCGAACTTCGTACCGGTCAACGCCGCGGACAACTGGCTGCACCTGTTCCTCGGGATCGGCATGGCCGGTATCGGGTTGGCACTGCGCCGGACGCCGGCCCGCACGGTCTGAGAACACGCCGTCCGAGAACACGCCGACCGGGCGGGACCCACGGGGTGCCGCCCGGTCGGCCGCCGGCTCGTACTGGTTGTACTCGGTCCTAATCAGCCGTGCGTCCAGCGGGAAGCTGGGCCGTCGAGACCCCTGGAGGACTTCCGGCGCCGACCACTTAGCCTGGATCCGTGGACCGACTGGGGCTCGTGGCTGGTCCGGGCATAGCGAAAGCGTCCTTTGAACTGCGATAATCGGGTTTGTTGAGGACCTGATCGACGCGGATCGGAAGGACACTTTCAGTGAGATTGTTGCACAACTGGCGGCACGGCACCGCCGAGTTCGATGACGAGAACCTGGTGTCGTGCGCGGGACTGGTGCCGGTGATGGAACTGGCCGCGCAGACCGGACTGCCCGACCTGCTCGAGGAGCACGTGGTGTTCGGCTGCGAGCGGATCCGGTCAGGAGCGGCCAACCCCGGTCCGAAACTGGCCTCGATCATCGCGGGCATGGCCGCCGGTGCCGACAGCATCGACGATCTGGACGTGATCCGCGCGGGTGGCATGAAGAAGCTGTTCGGCGCCGTCTACGCGCCGGCCACGATGGGGATTCTCCTGCGAGAGTTCACCCATGGCCACACCCGGCAGCTCGCCTCGGTACTGCGCCGTCACCTGCTGGCCCTGGCGAAGCGGACCGACGTGCTGGACGGGATCACCGAACAGGCCTTTGTGGACATCGACTCGCTGCTGCGCCCGGTCTACGGCCACGCCAAACAAGGCGCGTCGTTCGGGCACACGAAGATCGCGAACAAACAGGTGCTGCGCAAGGGATTGTCTCCGCTGGCCACCACAATCTCCACCCGCGCCGCCGCCCCGGTGGCGGCCGGGATCCGGCTGCGCGCGGGCAAAGCCGGTTCCGGCAAAGGCGCGGCCGGCATGATCACCGAGGCCGTCAACACCGCGAAGGCCGCCGGCGCGCGGAACATCCTGTGCCGGGGTGATTCCGCGTTCGGCAACGGCAAGGTCATCGCCGCGGTAGTCAACGGCGGCGCCCGGTTCTCCTTCGTGCTGGCCAAGTCCCGATCGGTACTGCGCGCGATCGGCACTATTCCCGAGGACGCGTGGACCCCGGTGCGCTACCCCGGCGCCGTCACCGACCCCGACACCGGCGAGCTGATCTCCGACGCCGAGGTCGCCGAAGTCTCCTACACCGCGTTCGCCGGCACGAAATACGAGATCACCGCCCGGCTCATCATCCGGCGAGTACGCGACCGCAACCACCCCGACGAGCTGTTCCCGGTCTGGCGGCACCACCCGTTCTTCACCAACAACACCGAACCGGTCACCGACGCCGACATCACCCACCGCCAGCACGCGGTCATCGAATCGGTGTTCGCGGACCTGATCAACGGACCGCTGGCCCACCTGCCCTCCGGGGTCTTCGCGGCCAACGCCGCCTGGGCGATACTCGCCGCGATCACCCACAACCTGCTCCGCGCCGCCGGAACCCTCACCGACCACCCCCACGCCGTCGCCCGCGGAGCGACACTGCGCCGCCACCTGGTCAACGTCCCCGCTCGAATCGCCCGACCACAAGGCAAACCAACCCTGCACCTACCCGCCCACTGGCCCCGCGCCGCGCAGTGGAAAACCCTGTGGGACAACACCTTCACTGGCCAAAGCAAACAAGTGGCGGCGTGACCCCCTTGCCCGACCGGCCTTGGCAGGCCCGACCAGGACGCGACAGTGGATGAGCTGGGGAGACCAGCGACTCGACCATGTCCTCACCCGGTCGACACCTCACACAACCCGTCACCGACCAAGCAAAGATCAACTAACTACTCGATCCACGGTTCCAGGCTTAGGCCCGGGGCGCACGTTTGTCGAGATCAGCGGCGAGGCACGCCCTCCCCCGGGTACCGTGCTGCGCGTGAGGGAACGAATCCAGGAACTCGCCGACCAGATCGTGGCGCTGCGGGACGCCTACTACCGGGGTTCGCCGTCGGTGGCGGACGCCGAGTACGACGCGATCGAGGACGAACTGCGAGGGTTGGTCGCCGCGAATCCGGAGCTGGCGCCCGACCCGAACCCGTTGGAGCAGGTGGGTGCGCCCGCCGTGCTGCACGCGCCGATCCGGCACTCGCGGCCGATGCTGTCACTGGAGAAGGCCACCCGGCCCGAGCAGGTCGCGGCGTTCTTCGCCCGCTTCCCCGGCCAACCGGTGGTGGTCATGCCGAAGCTCGACGGGCTGTCGCTGGCGCTGGTCTATGAGGACGGACGGCTGGCGCGGGCGATCACCCGAGGCGACGGGACCACGGGCGACGACGTGACCATCCTGATCCGGGCGCTCGGCGACGGCATACCGGAGCGGGTCGACGCGCCGGGCCGGGTCGAGGTGCGCGGCGAGGCGCTCATGCTGCGCTCCACGTTCACCGCCTACAACGCCGCGCACCCGGACCGGCCGCTGATCAACCCGCGCGGCGGCGCCGCGGGGACGTTGCGTGCCAAGGACCCGGCGACGGTCGCCGGGCGGCGGCTGCAGTTCTTCGCGTTCGACCTGGACACCACCGACGGCGCCCCGACCGACCTGGAGGACGGGCTGCGGACGCTCGGGTTCACGGTCGCCGACATGCGGCACTGCGCCGACGCCGCCGCGGCGCAGGAGGTGATCGGGGCGATCGAGCTGCGGCGCAACGACCTGGACTACGACCTGGACGGCGCCGTGCTGCGGCTGGCCAACCGCGATGCCTACGCCGCCGCCGGGACCCGGTCGAGCTCGCCGCGCGGCGCGATGGCGTACAAGTTCGCGGCCGAGGAGAAGACCACCGTGCTCACCGACGTGGTCTGGGACGTCGGCAAGACCGGCAAGATCGCCCCGGTCGCCCATCTGGAGTCGGTGTTCGTCGGCGGGGGCAACGTCACCCGCGCGACGCTGGCCAACCAGGAGGTGATCCGCGCGCGCGGCATCATGATCGGGGACACGGTGCTGGTGCGCCGCGCGGGCGACGTGATCCCGTTCGTGGCGGGCGTGCTCGACGCGTCCAAACGGACGGGCGCGGAACGGGAGATCGTGCCGCCCAACGGATGCCCCTCGTGCGGCCAGTCGCTGACCGAGCAGGGCAACAGCCGCGAACTGTTCTGCACCAACGTCGCCTGCCCCGCCCAGACCGTGCGGCGGCTGGTCCACTGGGCGTCGCGGGCGGCGGCGGACATCGAGGC
The DNA here is from genome assembly GCA_963826035.1 of uncultured Actinomycetota bacterium. Taxonomy (GTDB): domain Bacteria; phylum Actinomycetota; class Actinomycetes; order Mycobacteriales; family Pseudonocardiaceae; genus Actinophytocola. The sequence goes on from CAWGVZ010000020.1 coordinate 344,097, forward strand.
CGTCGGTCCCGTGTGGATCGAACGGCTCGCCGAGGCCGGGATCCTCGAGCACCCGTCGGACTTCTACCGCCTGACCAAGGAGCAGCTGCTGGAGTTCGACCGCATCGGCGAGGTCTCGGCCGCCCGCATGATCGACTCGATCGCCGCGAGTCGAGGCGTGGGGCTGCGCCGGGCGCTGATCGGGCTCGCCATCCCGAACGCCTCCGAGGGCACGGCCACCCGGCTGTGCCGCGCGGGGTTCGGCTCTCTCGAGCAGGTGGCCGACGCCGGCGAGGAGCGGCTCGTGGCCGTCGAGGACATCGGCCCCAAGGTCGCCGCCTCCCTCACCGAGCACCTCACCCGAATGCGGCCAGAACTGTCCCGGCTGCGTGAGCTGGGAGTCTCCCTGGACGTGCGCGAAGAGGACCTCCCGCCGGTCGTGGCGTCCGACGCGCCGCTGGCCGGCAAGACGGTGGTGGTCACCGGCGGGATCAACGACCCACGCTCCGGCGAGAAGGTCCCCCGCCCCACCTTCCAGCGGCTGTGCGAGAAGGCCGGCGCGACCACCGCGACCTCGGTCTCGGCGAACACCGACCTGCTCATCACCGGCGCCGACGTCGGCGCCAGCAAACTCACGAAGGCGGAGAAGCTCGGCGTCGACGTCGTCGACCAGGGCGAGATCTGGCAACAGCTCATCGCTGCCGGCATCGCCTGAGTCGGTCAAGCGGATCGGCGTCCGCTGGTCGGCTGGGAGGAACTGTGCGAGTCGTGGTGGTTGGCGCCGGTGTCATCGGGTCCGCGGTCGCCGCCGGCGTCGCCGCCAGGGGGCACGACGTTCATGTGCTGGAGGCCGGGCCCGCCCCCGCGAGCGGCACGTCCGCCACGAGCTACGCCTGGGTCAACGGGAACAACAAGTCCCCGGAGCTCTACCGGCGGCTGAACGCCGCAGCCATCGCGGAGCACCACCGCATCGGCGGCGTCGAACGCGGGTGGCTCGTCCCCAACGGGCACCTGGAGTACGCGGACGCCACCGACCACCGGGTCCGGCTGACCGAACGCGTGACGCGGCTGTCCCAGGCGGGCTACCCGGCGTCGTTCCTCGAGCCCGCCGCGGCCGCCGCGCTCGAACCGGACCTCCGCGTGTGCCCTGACGCGCTCGTCGGCTGGTTCCCCGGCGAGGCGCACTGCTATCCGGAACTGTTCGTCGCGGCCATGCTCGGCGGCCTCACGGTGACGACCGGCCGCACGGCCGTGGCCGTGTCGGACACCGGTGTCGAGCTGGCGGACGGCACCACCGTGCGCGCCGACCGGGTGGTGACCTGCGTGGGTCGGCACACGGCGGCACTGCACCCGGAGGTGCCGATGGCGTCGGGGCCCGCCGTCATCGGAGTGCTCGCGAAAACCGCGCCCGCGCCGGTCCGGCTGTCCCGCCTCGTCACCACGGACACCATCAACGTGCGGCCGGCGGGCGGCGGAGCGCTGCTGGCGCACGCACTCGACCAGGACTCGCTCGCCGTGCCCGGCTTGCCGGTGCCGGCGGAGGTGCTGGCCACGTTGTACGCCAGGATCGCCGATCTCGTCGGCATTCCCGTGACCCTGGTGTCGGCGGTCGTCGGTCAGCGGGCGCTGCCGGCCGACGGCCTGCCGATCATCGGACCGGTCGGCGGACGGGGCTACGTGGTGGTGACCCACAGCGGGGTGACGCTGGCGCCGCTGCTCGGCCAACTGGTGGCCCGCGAGCTCTGTACAGGGGAGGAAGAGCCCCGGCTGGCGCCGTACCGCCTCGACCGGTTCGCGCGGGCCTACTCGCCGGCCCGACCGGCTCGGCACCCCGGCGAGCAGTAGGAGGGTGCGTAAATAGGGTCGGTGGATGCCGCCAAGCCCTATTTACGCACCCTCTGGTCCTCAGACCGGCGAATGCTCGCGCAGCTGCCGGTACAGGTGTCCCCAGACGGTCGCCGCGAAGAGCATCACCGCGATCGCGGCCCACCCACCGGCGAGCTGCTGGCCGTCGAAGTCCTCCTCGACCTGTGCGGCGATCACCAGGTGCCCGAGGGCGAGGAGCGTCAGCAACGTGGAGAGCGTGACGCAGATCCACCGCCGGGTCAGCCGCGGGGCCGCGGCCCCGCCGGCGAGTGCCGCCAGCACCACCACCCAGCTGTAGTACCCGCCGAAGACGAACACGCCTTCCGAGCTGAAGCTGACCATCGCCGAGAAGACATCCCACCCGCTGGCGTTGGCGAGACTGTTGTCGTCGTCGACATCCAGGTCTACGTACCACCCCATGGAGATGACGAGAAAGATCGCGACCGTGGCGATGACCACGAGCATCCTGGCGAAACGCACTTCCTGCTGCGCTCGCGCCTCGTTCAGCTCGCGGACGATCCTGCCTTCGAGCTTCTTCAGGTTCCCGGTGACCTCGTCCATCTCCGCCATGGCGCAGATGCCGCACATCAGTGCGTCCGGAATGGCCGGCCCGAACCGCTGGGTCACGCTCCCAGTGTGAGCCGCGGCCAGGAACCCGTGTCCCGCAGCAGTTGCCGGTCGTGGGTGGCGACCACGACCGCCGCCGGCGTCGCCGCGAGTGCCTCGGTGAGTTCCTCGACGAGGGTCGCCGACAGGTGGTTCGTCGGCTCGTCCAACACCAGCACGTGCGGCCGGGCGGCGAGCACCAGCGCCAGGTCGAGCCGTCGCTGCGCACCCACCGACAGCCCGCCGACCGGGCGGTGCAGATCCGGCCCGGCCAACAGGCCCAGCTCCCCGAGCCCCGGCGCCTCGCCGGCGGCGAGCGCACCGGCCGACACCAGTCGTGCGACCCACGCGTCGTAGATCTCGCGGCCGGTGCGCCGGGCGGGGACCTCGGATTCCTGTCCCAGCCTGCCGACGCGCACCGTGCGTGCGCGCCGGACCGTGCCCGTGTCCGGTGCGAGGTCGCCCGCCAGCACGGCCAGCAGTGTCGACTTGCCAGCGCCGTTCGGTCCGGTGACCACCAGGCGGTCGCCGGACTCGAGCGTCACATCGCAGGGCGACGACAGCCGGCCGGCCACGGTCACCGCGTCGGCCCGCAGCAGCGTCGCGGCGCCGTGGGCGGGCAGCGTGGGCAACTCGAACCGCGCCGGCGGTCGCGGCACGGCCACCGTGTGCGCGTCGAGGTCCTCCCGCCTGCGGTGCACCGCCCGCACGAGCGCCGGCGCGCGGGTGGCCCGCGTGTGCTTGCCGGTCCCCTTGTCCGGCCGCCACCCGTCCCGCAGCCGGTTCTGCGCGGCCGACAGGTCGTCGGCCAGCCGGGCGCGCTCGGCCAGCTGGTCGGCGTGCAGCGCCTCCCAGCGCGCACGTTCGGCGCGGCGGCCATCCACGTAACCCGCGTAGCCGCCGCCGTACACCCGGGGCCGGCCGTCGCTGGACGGGTCGAGGTCCACCACCGACGTCGCCACGTCCGCCAGCAGTGCGCGGTCGTGGCTGACCAGCACCACGACGCCCGGGTGGGCGAGCAGCCGGTCGGTGAGGTGGTCGAGTCCGGCGGCGTCGAGGTGGTTGGTCGGCTCGTCCAACAGCAGCACCGCATGTCCCGCACCGAGCAGGCAGGCGAGCCGCACCCGGTGGCGGTGCCCCACCGACAGCGTGTCGAGCGGCCGGGTCCGGTCGGTGACGGCGCCGAGCGCGGCCAGGGAGATCTCTACTCGCCGGTCGGCGTCCCAGGCGTCGAGGGTCTCCGCCGCGGCCAACGCGGCCGCATATGAGTCGTCCGCGCCGGGAGCGCATTCGGCCAGCGCCGTCGTGGCGTCGTCGAGCCGGCGCAGCGCCGTGCGGACGGTGTTCAGTTCCAGGTCGATCAAGTCACCCACAGTGCCGTCGAGGGGGAGTTGCTGGTCGGCCACCCCGACCCCACCCGCGCGGCGGACCTCGCCGCGGTCGGCGGGCAGGGTGCCGGCGAGCACCTGCAGCAGGGTGGTCTTGCCTCGGCCGTTCTCGCCGACCACGGCGACCCGGTCCCCCGCCGCGGCCACGAGGTCGACACCGGTCAGGACCGGTTGCCCACCTCGGGCGACGTGGATGTCGGTGGCGCGCACGTGCGCCGAGCGGGCAGGGGCAAGCGAAAGAGAGGAGCGGGACATGTGGTGTCCTTCGAAGTGATGAGCAAGGGACGACAAAGGAGGCGCCCGCGTCAGCGGCGCCTCAACCAGGTCGTCTCAGCTGTAGATCTGTGGCTGCATCACATCGCCGAGGGTAGATCATCCCCGCGTACCCGTCATCCGGTTTTCGGCGCGATCGAGCGGCCGGTCGCCCGGTGGTGAAGGATTGGGCACTGATCTTCCTCGGAGGTGCCCCGCGTGACCTACGCACACATGGACGTTCCACGGCGGATCCACCAGGTGCGCGCCATCGACTGGATGATGGTGGCGCTCGCGATCATCTCGGTCGGCCTGCTCGTCTGGGTGTGGTTGGCCGACCCGCCGGTGGAGACCCAGCTACTGCTGTTCAAGATCGACGTGGGCATCTGCGCGGTGTTCCTCGTGGAGTTCCTCTGGCGGTGGCGCGCCGGCGGCTGGGGCTGGAAGTTCCTCGGCCGCAACTGGTTCGAGGTCCTCGGCATGATCCCCGTGTCGCATCCGGCGCTGCGCGCGTTCCGGTTGGTCCGGATCTTCGTGCTGATCGCCAGGCTCGGCCGCGCGGTGGACCGGACCATCGGCGACGCCGTGACCCAACGGCTGGTGAACCGCTTTCTCGTCGCGATCATCGACGTGCTGAAGAAGCCGGTCACGGTCGCGGTGCTCGACGAGGTGGTGGCCGTGCTGCAGACCGGCCGTTATGCGCAGAATATCTCCCGTGCCCTGGCCGACAACCAGACCGAGCTGCGGGAACTGGTACTCGAAAAGATCAAGGCGGACCCGGCGGCCGGCCGGTTCAAAAGGCTCCCGTTCCACGACGAGATCCTCGGCACGGTCACCGACACGGCGATCCGCGTCATTCTGGAGATGCTCGCCGACCCACGCACCGACGAGATGATCTCCGACACCCTGCGCGAGAACATCGACCAGATCCGCGCCGCCGTCCACGCCAACGAGCCACAGCGAACCTGACCCCGGCGCCCGGCCGGCCATGCCCTGAAGGACCCCATCAGGGCGTTCATCCTGGATCCACCGATGTTCTTGGGTGCGACGAACGACGCGTTCGGTGCGTTGACCGCGACGAACGGAGCTTGTGGTGCATGCGGCGGGCTTCGCTTTCGGGACGCTGGGGCCTTCACTCGGCGGGTGCGGCCGGACCGAGCCGGCCTGCTCCGCATCCGCCCAGCCCGGCGTATATCCGCAACGCCGAGGGTGCCGAGATGATCGTCGGATCCAGGGTCAACGTCTCCAATGAGCATTCAGGGCATCGCGCCATGGCCGCCGACCACGACCGTGCGACGGTCGGCCGTGCCGTCGGCGTGGCGGGCCCACGCGGCCGGGGCGCCCGCCGGGTCGACCGTCTCGTGGACCACGGACAGCTCGCCGGCCGCCGCCCTGGCGGCGATCAGGCCGATCGCCTCGGCACGCTGGCCGGCCGTCAGTTCGTTGTTCGTGTAGCCCAGGATCCGCAGTGACTTGCTGCGCAGCAGCGACGAGGACAACGGGGTCGTCTCGCCGGCCGCGCCGCCCAGGTTGACCAGCCGGCCACCGGGGCGCAGCGCGCGTGCGGCGGCCGCGGCCGGCGCGCCGAACAGCGGGTCGAGCACGAGATCGGCCGGACCATCCACCGCGGCCAGGAACCGGGTCGCCAGCTCGTCCACATCGGACGTGTCGAGCGCGACGACCGCGTCGGCACCCACCTCGGTCGCCCTGGTTCGTCCGGCGGACGAGCGGGCGCCGGCCACCACCCGACGGGCGCCATGGGCCCTGGCCAGCTGGATGGCCGCCTGGCCGACCACCCCGCCACCGCCGAGCACGATCACCTGCTCGCCGCTGGTCAGCTCACCGCGCCAGGTGAGGGCCTGGTACGCGGCCACGGCCGACAGGCCGAGCGCGGCGACCAGCACCGGGTTCGCGTCCTCGGGCAGCGCCACGAGGTCGGCCGCCGCCACCACGGCCGACGCGGCCATGCTCCCGTCACCGGGCCGCATCCCCGCGGCGGTGGGAAACCACACGGGACGGCCGTCGTACCTGCCGACGCCCTGCACACCCGGCACGTACGGGGTGGCCGGCACACCGAAGTACGAGGTCCCCGACGCGCACAGCAGGTCGAGCGGGGTGATCGGCGCCGCCGTCACCTCGACCAGCACCTCCCCTTCGGCCGGCTCCCGCGGTGAACGCCGTGCCCGGTCGGCCAGGACCGGTGGTGCGCCAGGGGATTCGATGGTGAGTGCCCAGGTCATGTCGCGATGTCCGGGTAGGGCAGCGAATTGTGCACGAGCCGCCGGGCGTACTCCAGCTGGAAGCCCAGCGGCTCGTGATCGCGTTCGAACATCGCGATGAACAGGGTCAGGGTGAGGAACGGGTGCGCGCCGAGCTCGAACAGCCTCGGGTAGTCGTGAGTGGACAGTGCGGCCCGCTCGGTGTCGTCGAACCGCAGCCACGTCGACGCCTCACCCGAGTGACAGGCCATGATCCGGTTCGCCTGGGTGGTTTCCCACCACCGCACCATCCCGACCGGATCCTCGCGGTAGCGCTCCACCAGCTCGGGGTCCCGGTCCACGGTGAACAGGAACTTGTTCAGCAGGTACTTGCTCACGGCTGCCCTCCCGGATACCAGGTGAAGTAGGCCTCCATCGTGTGGAACAGGTCGTAGGTGTCCACATGGTCCGCTCGCGCGCCCTCGCCGGCCACGCCCATCATGAGCATGAAGTCCATGAACCCGTGGGTGGCGTTGCCCGGCAGGTGCAGGCTGTCGAGGGTGACCTCTTTGCAGCAGCCGTCGAGGTCACCCGTGGAGATCCACTCGACGGCCCGCTGATCGAACTCCGGGTCGGGACCGTGCGGGCCGAACTGGCGCGGTCCGCCCAGCTCCAGCGACAGGTGGCCGGTCCCGATCACCGCCACCCGCTGGTCCGACGGCCACGACTCGACCAGCTGCCGGATCGTCCGTCCCAACTGGACGAACCGTTTCGGCTGGGGCAGCGGCGGCGCGAAGATGTTCGTGTAGATGGGCACGATGGGCAGGTCGTTCCGCGGTCGCAGCGTGATGATCGGGCAGGTGATCGAGTGGTCGATGCGCAGCTCGTTGGAGAACGCGAGATCGAAGCCGGCGTCCAGGCCCTCGCGCAGTACGTACTCGGACAGGTCTTCCTGCCCCTTCATGACCATGCGCGGCAGGCCGAACTCGCGTTCCTCGTTGTACCAGTTGGCGTCGTAGAAGGGTGCCTTGCCCACCAGGAACTGCGGCATGTTGTCCAACCACAGCTGGTGGAAGTGGTCCGACCCGACCATCACCAGCACGTCCGGCCGTGCCCGGGTGAGGGTCTCCCGGAAAGCCTCGACCTTGCGCACCCACTCGTCGGCGAACGGCGGCCGGTCCTCGCCGGTCGCCGTGCTGGCGCGGTAGTAGAACGGGTGGTGGGTGGACGCGATCACCGCGACCAGCTCAGCCATCGCCACCTCCGTGGGGGCTCGGGGGAACGGACACGTTGTTGAGATCGACGGAGAGGAACACCTCGTTGGCCACGGGATTGCGCAGTTCCTCGGCCAACTGACCGATCAGGCCGGCCGTCCGCGCCAGCAAGGCGAAGCCCCGCAACAGTTCCAGGGGCAGCCCGAGGTCGGCCAGCGCGGCCCCGCACACCCCGGCGCCGTTGAGCGGCAACGTCTTCCCGAGGATCTCCGGGTGCACCCGGCCGATCGCGGCGAACAGCGACAGGTGCGGGCCGAACAGATCCTCCTCGCGCGCGATCTCGAACAGCCGTGGCGTGCGCGGGTCGCCGTCCTTGTGCACGTGGTGACCCAGCCCCGGGATGCGCGCACCCTGTCGCGCGGTCAGGATGTCCCGCGCCAGCTCGTCCCAACCGGCGTCCTCCAGCGGCAGTTGCGTCTCTCGGAGCTGCTCGTGCAGGAAGCGGCCGCAGTCCTCGGTGACGCCGAGGAACCGGGAGCCACCGCCGAGCAGACCCGCGGCGAGCGCGCCCTGCACGGAGTCCGGCGCGGACAGGTAGGTCAGCCGCGTGACGATCGCCGTCGGCGTGAACCCGTGGTCGGCGAGTGCGGCGAGCACCGCCTCGAACACCCTGGTTTCGCCCGGGGTGGGCCGGCGTTGGGTGGCGAGCCAGAAGGCCAGCTCACCGAACCCGACCCGGCCCATCACGTCACGGGCGAGATCCTGACCCAGCAATGTGATGGAGTCCTTTGTGGACGCACCGAGTGCCGTCGGGTATTCAGGCATCCTTACGCTCCAACCACTGCCGGATCTCGGCGCCGTGCTCGTCGAGCGCGGGCGGCGGCAGCGCGTAGGTCGCGGGCGTCGCGGAGAACCGGATGGGGTGGCGGGTGGTCGGTACGGCCCGGTCACCGTCGCCGACCTCGACCACCGGCTCCAGCCCGAACCGCTCGGCCATGGCGAACCCCCCGTCGATGGTGTTGATCGGTCCACACGGGACACCGGCCGCCACCAGCAGGTCGAACCATTCGACCGCACCACGCGTGGCGAGGCGGTCGACCAGCAGTGGCCGCAGTTCCTCGCGGTTGGCCGTGCGGTCGGCATTGCGCGCGAACCGCGGATCATCGGCCGTGCCGGGGATACCGAGGACCTCGCACAGCTTCCGGAACTGACCGTCGTTGGCGGCCGCCACGATGAGGTCGTTGTCCGCGGTCGGCAGCGGCTCGTACGGGAACACGCTCGGGTGCGCGTTGCCCATGCGGTAGGGCACGACGCCACCGGCCGCGTACGCCGAGCTGTGGTTGACCAGCCCGGTGAGCGCCGAGGACAGCAGGTTGACGTCGACCCGCTGGCCCTCGCCGGTCGCGTCGCGGTGGCGCAGCGCGGCCAGGATGCCGATCACCGCGTGGTTGCCGGCCATCACGTCGAACACGGAGATACCCGCGCGGTAGGGCGGCCCGTCGGGGTCGCCCGTGAGGCTCATGAGCCCCGAGATGGCCTGCACCATGAGGTCGTAGCCGGGCACGTGCCGGCCGGCGCCGTCGCCGAAGCCGGTGATCGAGGTGTAGACGATGCCCGGGTTGGCGACGCGCACGTCGTCGTAGCCGAGCCCGAAGCGGTCGAGTCCACCCGGCTTGAAGTTCTCGATGAGGACGTCGGCGCGGCGGGCCAACTCGCGGGCGGCGGCCGCGTCGGCCTCCTCACGCAGGTCCAGCGCGATCGACCGCTTGCCCCGGTTGATACCCAGGTAGTAGGTCGACTCGCCGTCGCGCACGGGGGGCGTCCAGGTGCGGGTGTCGTCGCCGGCCGGCCCCTCCACCTTGATCACCTCGGCGCCCAGGTCCGCCATGAGCATGGTGGCGTAGGGCCCGGCGAGGATCCGGGAGAAATCGGCGATCAGAACGCCGGCGAGCGGCCCTGTCATATGCCTCCGTCCGGTTAGCGGACACCTGTCCGAATCATTGGCAGACGTCACGGCAATGTCAAGAGGCGAGTCAAGAGGCGAGTCAAGAGGCGGCGGTCACGTGCGGCACGGCGGCCAGGCGGGCGAAGTCGGCGCTGATGTCCCCCGCCGTCTTCAGGAGCAGTGGCAGGTGGTGGCCGACCAGGTGCTCGACCGAGGTCTCGGCGGCGTGGGTGTTGACGTTCAGCGAGCCGATCACCCGGCCGGCGCCGTCGCGCAGCGGTGCGGCGACCGAGCGGATGCCGAGCGTGAGCTGCTCGTCGGTCAGTGCCCACCCGCGGGCGCGGACCTCCCGCAGCTCGGCGTCGCGCTCGGCCTTGTCCGGCCGCCAGCGCGGCACCAGCCCGGAGCGGCTCGGCTCGGCCAGCACGGCGTCGACCTCGCAGGGATCGAGGGCGGCGAGCAACACCTTGCCGAGCGAGGTCTGCAGCGCCGGGAACCGGGTGCCGATCTGCACGACCAGCGCGACGATCTTGGGTACGGCCACGCGGGCCACGTAGACGATGTCCGACCCGTCGAGCTGGGCGACCGAGCACGACTCGTTCGTGCGCGCGGACAGGTCGGCCATGTGCGGGCGCGCGATCTCCCACAGGCCCTGGGACCGCACGTAGGCGACGCCGAGGTCGAGCACCCGAGGGGTGAGCGCGAACCCGGCGCCCTCCGCGCGGACGTAACCCAGCTCGGCGAGCGTGAGCAGGATGCGGCGGGCGGTCGGGCGCGCGAGCCCGGTGGCCGCCGCGACCTCGGCGAGGGACATGACCGGCCGGTTGGGTTCGAACGCGGCGATCACCTCGAGCCCGCGAGCGAGCGCCTCGATGAAGTCCGGCCCGGCTCCCTCGCGTGGCATGGCGGCTCCTAGGTGTCTCTGGGCATTGACTTCACGGTAGTGCGGAGCAAGAGTAACTCCATAGTCAGCCGCCATGCGGACAGTAGTCCGGCTACCGTCGAGGAGTCTCAACCATGAACGAGTACAGCGCCGTGCTCCTGCGCGGCGGGACCGTGCTGCCCATGGACGACGCGCGCTCGGTACTCACCGGCGCGGACGTCCTCGTGGTGGACGACCGGATCGCGGCGGTGGGCCAGGAGCTGGCGGCGCCGGATGGTGCGCTGGTGGTGGACGCGACCGACGGCATCGTCATGCCCGGCATGATCGACACGCACCGGCACATGTGGCAGACGGCCATGCGCGGCTACGGCGCGGACTGGACGCTGACCCAGTACTTCGTCTGGTACTACCTCGACCACGGCCGGCTGTTCCGCCCGGAGGACATCCATTCCGGCAACACGTTGGCGGCGATCGAGGCGCTGGACGCCGGCGTGACCACGGTGGTCGACTGGTCACACGGCCTGCGGACGGTGGAGCACGCCGACGCGGCGGTCGACGCGCTCGAGGCGATCCCCGGCCGGTTCGTGCTGGCGTACGGCAACATCCAGGAGCCACCGGCGCAGTGGTCGGCCGCGCCGGAGTTCCGCGACTTCGTGTCCCGCCGGATGACCGGCGACGACATGCTGGGCTTCCAGCTCGCGTTCGATGTGACCGGCGATCCGGCGTTTCCCGAGAAGCCGGCTTTCGAGGTCGCGCGTGAGCTGGACATCCCGGTCACCACGCACGCGGGCGTGTGGGGCGCGACGAACGACGACGGCATCCAACTCATGTACGACAACGGGTTCATGACCGACCGGACCATCTACGTGCACGCGGCGTCGCTGTCGGAGGACTCCTACCAGCGGATCGCGGCGACCGGCGGTTCGATCTCCGTGGCGACCGAGAGCGAGCAGAGCGCCGGCCAGGGTTACCCGCCCACGTGGACCATTCGTGCGCACGGCATCCCCGTGTCGCTGTCCATGGACACGAGCGTGTGGTGGAGCGGCGACCTGTTCTCGGCCATGCGGACCACGCTCGGCGCCGACCGCTCCCGCGATCACCTGGCGGCGCACGCCGAGAACCGGACGGTCACGCACTGCGCGCTGCGCGCCGAGCAGGTGGTGGAATGGGCCACCAGGGGCGGCGCGTCCGCGATCGGCCGGCCGGACCTCGGCGCCCTGGCCGTGGGGGCGAAGGCGGACGTCGTGCTGATCAAGAACGACCACTCCCCCGTGTCGTTCCCCATGCTCAACCCCTACGGCCACGTGGCGTTCCAGGCCCAACGCGGCGACGTGCACACGGTCCTGGTCAACGGCCGGGTGGTGAAACACGAGCACCGCCTGGTGGACATCGACCTGGCGGCCGCCCGCCGCGGTGTCGAGTCCACGGTGGACCACCTGCGGTCCACCATGGGCGAGGACGCCTGGCGCACGGGCATGAACCCGGACATCCCGGAGACGAAGGTCCTGGACAACCCGTACACCTACACCGACTACCGCAGCGACGCCACGCACAGCGGTACCGTCGGTGCATGAGCCTCTCGTCACCGGACCCCAGGTGGATTCCGCTCGACCAGTCCCAACCCGTGGCGACCGGGCCGGCGGACGTACCTCCGGACGGTGGCGGGCCGGTTCTGCCGCTGCTGCGCCGGGGCCTGGTCGACGAGCCGGTGGACCACGACGAGCTGCTCGACCACGTGGTGACGGCGATCCACGACATCGCGCCGGTCTTCGCGCCGCGCCCGGAGCTGTTGGCGCTGCTGGACCTGCCCGACTCCGCCGAGGCGAACCTCGACCGTGACAGCGCGCTCGCCCGGGTCGACCACCTGCGGGAGGCACCCGAGGAGCACGCCGAACTGATCGGCGCGGTCGCGTTGGCCGTGTCGGCCATCTCGGCCACGGCGGCGGCCGCGCCGACCCATGACCTCGGCCCCGAGGTGATCGGGCTGGTCTGCACGGCGTTGCACGCGCCGCCGGAGATCCGCTCGGCCAAGGAGGCCTACCAGCACGCCCGCGCCGCCCGCAACGCGCTCACCGAGGAGCTTCCGGTGTTCACGGCCACAGCCCGTGAGGCGGCCACCACGCCGGACACGACGCTGGAGGAGCCGGCCGTGCGGGTGCTGCTGCGGACCTACGTGCTGCGCCGCTGGCTGCTCGAGACCACCTGGCCCCAACGCCGCGTCTGCTGGCGGATGCTGGACAAGGTGGCGGCGGCCACCATGCCACCGGCGTCGCCCTCGACCCTCACGCAGCTGACCGACCGTCTCGACGAGTTCCAGTTCCGCCGCTGGCCTTCATGAGCGCGGTGTCACTGGTGGTGATCGGGTCGGGGGCGCTGGCCAACGCGACGTGTGACGCCCTCGCCACTCTCGCCGACACGCCAACAGATGTCGTGGTGATCGGCAGGAACGGCCCGAAGATCGAGAGTCTCTGCTACGTCGCCACCACGCTGGCCGGGCTCGCCGATCGGCCGGTCTCCTTCCGGCCGGCACCCGTCGACGGTTATGACTCGGAAGACCAGCTGGCCCGGGTGCTCCGGTCCGCCGCGCCGAGTGGCGTGTTCCTCTGCGCTTCTCGGCAGAGTCCCTGGGAGGCGGGTGCCGCACCGTCCGCCTGGACGGCTCTCCTCGCCCGTGCCGGGTTCGGCCTCACCCTGCCACTGCACGCCGACCTGGCCGTTCGCGTCGGTCGCACGGTGGCCGCCACCTGCCCGGACGCATGGCTGGTGAATGCCTGCTTCCCCGACGCGGTCAACCCACTGCTCGCCGAGCTCGACGTCCCGGTCCTCGCGGGGATCGGCAACGTCGCCACGCTCGCCGCGTCCGCTCAGGCCGCGCTCGGGTTGCCCGACCAGAGTTCGCTGCGGATGCTCGCCCATCACGCGCACCTGCACGAACCGTCCACACCGGAGGACGAGGCGCAGGTCTGGCTGGACGGCACGCCGGTCGCCGCGGTCACCCCGCTGCTCGCCGCCCAGCGGGCCACCCCCCGGCCCCAACTCAACCGGATCACCGGCGCGACGGCGGCCCGGTTCCTGCACGCGTTGCTGACCGGCGCCGAGCTGGCGACGCACGCGCCGGGCCCCGGCGCTCGCCCCGGCGGGTATCCGGTGTGGCTGCGCGAGGGCCGCGTCGAACTGCGCCTGCCCGACGGCGTCAGTGAAGCCGAGGCGGTGGCCCGCAATCAGCGGTTCGCCGTGGCCGACGGTGTGCAGGTGATCGACGGAGAGGTCCGGTTCGCCCCGTCCGTCGCGGCCGCGCTGCGCGAGCCGGCACCGCACCTGGCGGAGGGGTTCCGGGCCACCGAACTGGCCGCCGCGTGCCGCGACCTGCTCGCCGTCCGCGACCGGCTGCGCGGCGCCTGACGGGGCATGCCTGGAACGACGCCTTCCCTGCGTGATCGCAGGGAAGGCGTCGTTCCGGGCATTCGGCTATTCGCAGAGGGCGGCTTCGCGGACGTCGGCCACCTCGTCGTCCGCCAGATGGCCGTTCACCACCACGAACACCGATCGGCCGTCCTCAGTGGCCGCGGTGAACGAGTCGAAGCCCGGCATGTTCCCGGCGTGCCCCCACGCGACACAGCCGCACGGCAACGGAAGCTCGCGGATCCCCAGCCCGTAGTTCGGCCCCTCGGCCGGCACGGTCGTCCGCATCTCGGCCAGCTGTGCCGGCGGCAGCACCCGGCCGGCCACCAGGACACGCGCGAAGCGGGTGAGGTCCGGGCCCGTGGAGATGAGCCCGGCCGCCGCCCCGGGGATGCTCGGCTCCGGTCGGTCACGTCGGTCACCGGCTGCCCGGGGAACGCGAAGTACCGTGCGCGTGCGGGCCGGGAATGCGCCGGTCGCCGGCCTCCGGGTAGCTGGCGTCGTGCAGGCGCAGCGGCTCGATCAGTCGTTCGGTGATCTCCGTGCCGATGTCGTTGCCCGTGACCGCTTCGACCAGCATGCCGAGCACGATGTATCCGGTGTTCGAGTACGCCCAACCCGTGCCGGGCGCGAACAGCGGCGGATGGCTCGGTCCGATGTGGACGACGTCGGCCGCTTCCCAGGGATGGTCGGCCGCTTCCGGGTCGGCCAGCACATCCTTGATGTAGTCGGCCATTCCGCTCGTGTGCTGGAGCAGCTGTCGCACGGTGATGGCATCGCCGTCGTAGCCGTTGCCCGCCACGAGCCCCGGCAGGTGCCGCTCCACCGAGTCGTCGAGCGCGACGCGGCCCTCGGCCACCAGTTGCAGCACCACGGCGGCCGTGAACATCTTCGTGTTGCTCGCCACCCGGCCCCGGTCCCGCGGCCGGATCGACCGGTGGGTGCCCAGCTCGCGGGTACCGGCCGCCACGTGCCACGTGGCGTGGCCGTTCCGCACGTAGACCATCGCCCCCGGCGCACCCGCCGTCACGAAGCCGTCGATCACCGCACGGGTGTCGTGCACCTGCGTGGCGTCCGCCGTACCCATCACCGCGCCGGCACATAACGACATCGCCAGTATCCCGGCCCCGATCCGCATCACGATCCCCTTTGATCCGTTGGGGGAACGACGTTACGGAGCACCGCGAGCAAGACCCATGCGGTGAGCCCCCGCATCCGCGGTGGGGGCAGCCCTACCCGCGGGGTGACAGGACGACGCAACAGCGGTCGGGTGCCGCGTCCAACTGGGCCCGCATCTCCGTGTTCCCGAGGCCGGCGAGGAGCCCTCTCAGCAGCTTGAGATTCATGCCGCACACAAGTTGCGTGTGGTCCTGCGCCAGGGCGTGGAACGGGCAGTTGCCGAGCAGCACCCGGGTGCCGTCCGTGCGCGGTTCGAATCCCTGCTCCTCGAGGACGGTCACGAGGTCCGTACCGCCGAGGTCTGTACCGCCGAGTTCCTTGCCGTGGCGGTACGCGCTCTTCCCGAGAAGCGTCCGAGGGGACTCGCCCGAGCGGTCGGCCTCCTCGACGGCGGCAACCAGCAGGCGCGCCGCCAGGTCGTAGTGCCGCTCGGGAATGGACACGGCCACCTGGCGTCCCGAACGGCGGTAGAGCTTGGCCGGCCGCCCGGCGCCCGGGCCGGTGCGGCCGTTGCGTCGTTCGTAGGTGGCGTCGAGCAGCTGTTCGTCGACCAGCTTGTCCAGATGGAAGGCCACGGTCGCGCGCGGAATGCCGAGCGCGGCGGCCACCTCGTCCCGGCAGACGGGAGCGGGCTGGCGCACCACGTGCTCGTAGAGCCGTCGCCTGGCCGGCTCGTCGAGCGCGGCGA
Organism: uncultured Actinomycetota bacterium; assembly: GCA_963826035.1. GTDB lineage: Bacteria > Actinomycetota > Actinomycetes > Mycobacteriales > Pseudonocardiaceae > Actinophytocola. The sequence goes on from CAWGVZ010000020.1 coordinate 359,697, forward strand.
CGGCGGCCACCAGGGCTTCATCCATGACACCACTCTAAAACAAACATCGATTGACGAAAACCCGGAGCCCTTCTAAGGTCGGGTGACGTTGACTTTAGACCACCACATGGAGACAGTCGATGAGCCTGACCGACCTGGACGGCACCACCGTCGCCGCCCGGCATCTGAGCGTCGTGCGGGATCGCGGCACCGTGGACCTGGACGCGGCGGAACAGGCGGTTCGGGACCTCCTCACCGCCCTGGGCCGAGATCCGTACGCCGAGCATCTGCGCGACACGCCCCGGCGCGTGGCGCACTCCTACGCCGAGCTGCTCAGCCCTCGGGAGTTCCAGCTGACCACGTTCCCCAACGACGAGGGCTACGACGAGCTGGTGATCGCCAAGAACATCCCCGTGCAGTCGTTGTGTGAGCACCACCTGCTGCCGTTCCACGGCGTTGCCCATGTCGGGTACCTGCCGGGCGCCCGGATCCTCGGCCTGTCGAAGCTCGCCAGGGTGGTCGAGCTGTTCGCCCGCGACCTGCAGGTGCAGGAACGGCTGACCAAGCAGGTGGCGGACTGGCTCCAGGAACACCTGTCGCCCCGGGGCGTCGGTGTGGTGATCGAGGCCGAGCACCTGTGCATGTCCCTGCGCGGCGTGCGAGCAGCGGGGTCGCACACGGTCACCTCGGCCCTGCACGGACTGCTCCGCGAGGACCAGAGCACCCGGCAGGAGTTCTTCGCGCTGACCGGGGTCAAGGCCTGAGATCGGCCAGGGCGGCGCGTAGCCGGTCGGTGGCGGCCGCGCCGGTCGAGGCGTGCGGGGACAGCCGCACCTGGTCCGGGCGCACGGTGGCCACCACTTCCGCGTCGGCCAGGCCGGCCGCCACCTCCGCGATGGTCCGGCCGGGCAGGCGGAAGGACAGGATGCCCGCCCGCCGGTCGGTGGCCGACACGATCTCCGCGCCGGCCGACCGCAGCAGCTCGTCGAACTCGGCCACCCGGTCGGCGATCCGCCGGGAGATCACGGCCGGCCCGATCTCCTCCACCAGCTCCAGCGCCCTGGCCAGTGCGCCCGCGTTCACCGGGCTGAGGTTCGTCACCGACCACGACCGGGCACCGGGCGCCGGGTCGTGGATCTCGTCGTCGAACACCGCCGGGTCCTGGGCGCCGGTCCACCCGGACAGCAGCGGCTCCATCCGGTCGCGCGCACGGTCGGACAGCACGGCGAACGCGATCCCCCAGCCCGAGCGCAGCCACTTCTGCCCACCGCACACGAGCACGTCGGCCACCTCCCACGGCTCGTCGACCACCCCGACGCCCTGGATGCCGTCCACCACCAGCAGCCGCTCCCCCACGACCTCGCGCAGCGCCGCGAGATCGGCCCGGTACCCCGTACGGAAGTCGACGGCGCTCACGGAGACGGCCGTCGTGTCCGGGGTCAGCGCCGCCGCGACCACGTCCGGGCTCATCCGCGACGTACGCAGCCGGCGCACGGTCACCCGGCCCGCCCGCTCGGCGCGAGCCCACGGGTAGGTGTTGGCCGGGAACTCCCCCGCCGACACCAGCACCTCACCGGCCGGCAGGCCGAACGCCGCCTGGAACAGGCCCTGGCTCGTGTGCGGCAGCAGCGCCACCCGATCCTCGGTGGCACCGCACAGCCGCGCCACCGCCTGCCGGGCACGGAGTTCGTTGCGCATCAGGTCGTCCACTGTGGAGGCGCCCGCGGTCGCCAGCCTGCCGAGCAACGCCGCGCTCTCCTCGACCACCGCCCGCGACGGCGGCCCGACCCGCGCGAAGTCCACATAGCCGGGCGACTCGTCGAACTGCTCCAGCCAGATGTCCCCCATGCGCGCCGATGCTAGTGCCCCGTCCAGGAATCGAGAAGCAACCGTCCCCCGCCCGCACCTAGCGTTCCAGCCATGACGAACAACGCACGGATCAGGCAGTTCCACCGCTGGACGGCCCTCGTCTTCACGGTGACCACCATCGTCACGGCGGTCGTCCTGGCACAGGAGAACCCCGTGGAGTGGGTGTCCTACGTGCCCCTGTTCCCGCTCGCCGTCCTCCTGATCACGGGGCTGACCATGTACACACAGCACTACCTCGGCAAGTGGCGCGCCCACCAGAAATGACCCTGGGGACGCGGGAAGTCACCCGCGTCCCCAGGGTCATGGTCACCGTGCCGGTAGCGACCGCTCGGCGAACTGCTCCGGGAGCGCGGTCACGACCCGTGGCGAGCCGTTGATGGTTCGGTAGGCGATCACCCAGTACTGCCTGTTCGGCGTACTGATCTGGGCGACCGTCGGGTCGATGACCGACGCCACGCCCAACCCGTTCCACTGGAACTCCGCGTACGTGGCCGACCCGGCGGTGGTCTCGGCCCAGATCGAGAAGTCACCGTCCGCCTTGCGGTGGACCACCCACGTCCGGCCGTTGTTCGGGTCGATGATCGCGGCCGGGGCGCCGGCCGACACCCCGGTACCGACCGGGGTCCAGGTGGACGGGAACACGCCCGCCGTGTCCTGCTTCATGGTGGCGATGGTGCCGTCGGCCGACCGGGCGAACACGGCCAACCGGTAACCGGGATAGGTCACGGCCGCGACCGTGCCACTCCCGTCACCGCCGAGGTCCAGCCACGGGGACACGGTCAGGTCGTTGCGGAACACCAGCGACTTGACCGCACCCGAAGCGGCACGGACGAACACCCGCACACCATCGCGGGCCTGGGTCGTGGTCGGAGTGCCCACCAGGTCCTGGTCGCCGAGGTTGCGCCAGTACGGCACGGTCCCCGACCGCACGAACGCCCACAGCTTGCCGTCGACGTCCACGGCGAACACCACGGTCGTGCCGTCCGCCAGGTTCGCCGCCGCCGGCCCGTGGGCCAGCGAGCCACCGAGGTCCTGCAACGGCGTCCACGTGGGCGCGTTGAGCGCGGTCTGGGTACTCGTCCACACGTCGCCGCCGTCGCCGTACTGCGCGGACACCTGAACCGTGCCACCGGCGCCGTGACTCAGGGCGGGCGGGCCGGCGAACGCCTCGTTGCCCGAGATCGTCTGGTACTGCGCGCTGTAGATCTCGGGGTCGGCCTGATAGGCGACCATCACCTTGCCGAGGTTGTCCACATAGGAGTAGACGACGCCCGTGGCCGACTGTCCCGGTTGGACCTTCGCCTGCAGCACCTGCAGCGGCGTGTCCTGCGGCGTCTGGATCACCGGCTGCGGTTCGGCGAACCAGCCCTCGAGGTCGACGTAGACCAGCGACTGCGCGGTGCTCTGGTTCTGGATCCGCACCATGCCGTCGGTCCCCGGCCGCACGATCACCGACGAACGATGGTGCGCCCCGGCCTGGTGCTGGGCATGCGACGTGGGCGGTGTCGCCTCACCGGTCGACCACACCCGCAGCACGCCGGCCGCGGCGCCGCCGCCCTGCACGCTCAGCATGGCGCCGGCGACGCCACGGGTCGGCAGCCCGAAGGTGCCGCCGACCGGGAGGTCGAGAAATCCGTTGGCCGGGATGTAGCCGCCGTAGAGCCGCCCGATCGCCGGGCGCAGGCCCGCGCCCACGGTGGCCGTCTTCGAGAAGTAGGCCATGGTGTCGACGATCAGGTGCGCGGGGGAAGTACCCCAGTTCTTGAACGTCACCTTGGTGTCGGTGGTGAGCGGGACGACCGTTCCGCTCGACGACGCGATGCCGTTCTCGTAGTTCAGCACTCCGTTGACGCTGATGGCCACTCCGGTCGGCGCCGCGCTGAAGTAGCCGGGCTGGGTCGAGGTCGGCGGCACGGTCAGCGACAGGAACGCGGCCGACGCACCGACCGGGATACCACCCGGGGCGAGGTCGATGGTGCGGGTGCCGTTCGCGAGGATGACGCCGCCGGTGGTGCGGGTGTCGACCACCCGCTTCTGCGTGATCGGGACCAGGCCGCCGTAGGTCCCACCGGTGGAGGTGGTGAAGTAGCCCTGGATCTCGACGATCACATGCGTTTCGCCGTGTGCGTTGTAGACGGTGAGCTGGCCGTTGGCGCCTGGCCGCACGATCGCCACGTTCGACTGCTGCTCGGTGGCCATGGCGTAGACCGTCGACACGGACGGCCGCACGGTGTTGTGCTGGTACACGGTGATCCACGTGTTGGCCGTCGGTGCCGCCGCGATCACCCGCACCATCAACCCGCTCACGCCGGTGGCCGGCACTCCCCCGACGCCCACCGCGGCGAACGACGCCGTCCCACCCACCTTGAGCTTCACGTTGTTCGTGCGGGTGTCGTAAATCTTGTACGGCGCGGAGAGTGGCACGAAGTCCCCGCCCCGCCCGGCCCCGTCCGCCTGTGCCACCGGCCGGTCGACGGGCGCCACCACCACGGCCAACGCCGCGACGACCACCGCCAGCCCGGCCACCATCCGTAACGCCGGTCTCCGGCGCTTTCGTGTCTCCAGCATCGAACGTCCCTTTCTTCTCAACGATCGAACAGTCGCCGAATGCCTTGGGCGGCTTTCTTCGTCCCCTGTTTCAGCGGGATGATGGCGGCGGTGAGCAGGAGCGGGATCGTTTCGATGCCCATGGAACCGTCCATCGCCTTGTCCATGAAGTCCGCGAGGCCGTCGAAGGGATCCGTCCTGGACTCCTGGCCGGTCCGCCGGTTCTCGATGCCCTCCATGACCCCGCAGTGCGAGGTGGACCCGTTGCATTCCTTCCAGCCCCAGGTATCGCCATTGTCCCGGTGCTTCGGGCACGAGTCGTTGTGGGCGAGTAGATCCACGCCGCCGGCGACCACGTAGTAGGTGTGGATGGTGTCGACCGTCAGGTTGTAGACCTGCCGCTCCTCCGTCCACTCGCGAGTGTCGACGACAGTCGCCGCACGGTGGTCGCCCGTCTCGAACCGGTGGCCCGGCAGCAGATCGCCCGCCTCGACCCACCGGTTCAGCTCGGCCACCCACATCGGGTGTCCCTGGGTGGCGACGAACTTTCCCGCACCCGTCGAGACCTCGACGAGGTCCTTGCGCCCGTCACCGACGATCAGGTCGGTCACCGGCATGGGCTCGGTCCGCCCGGTGGTCGGGTCGGTGGCGACCACCAGATCTCCCGGCTTCACCTGGTCGATGCGTTTGGTGCCGCCGTTGGCCATCCGCACCCGCGTGTCACCGGCGAAGCTGTTCTTCTTCCCGCAGCTGCCGGCATCCACCACGTTGTCGGTCACCCGCCGTCCTGTTCGGACGGTGGACACCGCGTCGTCGGAGTGCCGAGCGGCGAGCGAGGCGACCCGCGCCGCGCGCACGGCACCGCCGCCGACGCCGCCGAGCAGGTACCCGCCGATGGTGGCGGCCGTCCACGCGCACGCCTCCAGGTCGCCCTTCGTGACGCAGGAGACGAGGTCGGTGACGCCGGACATGTCGGCCGCGACCTTCAGCGCCGCCTTGAGATAGGGAGCCGCGGCCTGCGCGAAGTCGTTGACCGCCTCGGCCGCCTTCGACACGTTCTCCACCACCGCGCCCGCGACGTCGACCGCCTTCTGGTAGATGGCCGTCGCGCTCTTCACGGTGTCGGCCACCACGTTCCGCGTCGTCTGCACCACCTTCGCCGGGAGATGCGCGGCCGCCGACACGAGCTTCTTCGCCGCCGAGAGCATGGGTTTCGCCGCGGCCAGCACCGCCCGGACGGGCGTGTGTTTCGCGACGTACGCGGCCGCCTTCTTCGCCACCCTGGTGACCTGTTTGGCCTTCGCGACGGCGGCCTTGCGCGCCTGTTCGGCTTTGCGTGCCGTCCAGTTGATCGCGTCGCGGACGGCCTTGCGGCTCTGTTGGTAGACGTTCTTCGCGCTCTTGTAGAAGTTCTTCGCGCCCTTGTAGAGCCACTTGGCGCCCTTGCTGATCCCGCGCCCGATGGCCTTCAGTCCACTCGAGACCTTGCTACCCACCCACCTGGCGGCGGACTTGACCTTCTTCCCCACCCACTTGGCGGCGGACGCGACCTTGCTGCCGACGAACTTGGCGCCGCTCCACACCGTGCTGCCGAACCACTTGATGCCGGCCGACACGTGGTTGGAGACGAACGACGCGCCCGAGGAAACCTTGCTCCCCGCCCAGCTCGCGGCCTGGCTGACCTTGTTCGTCACCTTCTTGCACCAACCGCACCCCCACTGGCCGTCCGGGTCGGTGACGTTGAGCGGGTCGCCATTGCCGTAGGTGTACCGGTTCGCGGTGATCGAGTCGCCGCGGGTGTGGTCGACCGTGTCGCGTGCGGTGAAGGCGCCGGCGTTCGGGTCGTACCAGCGGGCCCCCATGTTGACCTGCTTGGTGTCCGGGTCGGTCCAGTCGCCCTGGTAGCCGAGGTTCCCGGTGTCGCCCTCCGTGGTCAGCACTTCGCCGAACGGGTCGTACGCGGTCGAGTCGGACAACCCGCCGAGCGCGGTGTCGCCCGCCGCGAAACCACCGACGATGTCACCGTGCTCGTCGGCCAGCGCGAGCGTCGTGCCGGTCGCATCGCCGACGGCGAGCAGGTCGTCCTCCGGGCCCCGCGCGAACTTCTCCACGCCGTCGGCCACCGGCTCGGCGGACAGGCCGGCGTAGGTGACGGCCATGCCGTCCCGCGACACCAGCCGGCCGACGCCGTCGTAGGTGTAGGTGTGTCCGGCCGCGCCGACCATCCGGTCGAACGCGTCGAAGTCGAACCGCTCGGTCAGCCCGGAGCTGGTGCGCGTCGCCCGCGTTCCCCGCGCGGTATGGGAGTAGGTGTAGTCCCCGTCGGACAGCAGGCGGTTGCGCTGGTCGTAGGTGGCCGTCTTGTCCCCGGTCCTGGTCCGGTTGCCGGCCGCGTCCCACTCGTAGGCGGTCGTGCCGGTCGGTCCGGTCCACGACGTGAGCCGGCCCGCGAGGTCGTAGGCGTAGGTGTTGTTCCCCGCGCCCGCCGTCCCGGTGGTGGACTTGCCCACGATCTGGTCGTTCGCGTTGTAGGTGTAGTTCACGGCCGACACCACCGCGCCCGCGCTGTTCTTCAGCGTGTCCGAGGTGTTGCGGGCCAGGTCGTCGTAGCCGAACGTGCGCACCCGCCCGGACCCGAAGTCCACTGTGGAGAGCAGACCGGCCGTGTCGTAGCCGTACCGCTGGACGGTGCCCGAGAGACCGTCGGCCGCCGTGGCCAACCGGCCGTTCGTGTAGGTGAACGTGGCCTGGCCGGCCGCGTCCTTGCGGGAGGACTCGTTGCCGTCACTGTCGTAGGCGTAGTCCGCCGAACCGCCCGGACCGCGCGCGGTGAGCAGGTTGCCCCGGTCGTCGTAGGTGTAGGTGTTCGTCCCGCCCGGCGCGCTCACCGACGTGATCTGGTCGAGCAGGTCGTAGCCCACCTTGCGGCTGCTGGTGGTGACCGACGCGCCCGCACCGGTCTCCTCCACCAACCGGCCGCCCGCGTCGTAGGTGGCCGCGCGGGTCACCCCGCCCGGCGCCGAGATCTTCGCGGGGTACGCGCCGGCGTCGTAGCCGACCGTCCACGTGCGATCCGCGGCGTTCGGGTGCGCGGTGGTGGCCGGCTCGATGGCCGACTCGGGCAGCCCCAACGTGTTGTAGGTGTACAGGAAGCTGTTGCCCAACCCGTTGGTGAGCCGGGTACGCTGCCCGGCCGCGTCGTACCCGAACGACGTGGTGATCGACGAGGTGGCGGTCACCGGTTCCACCTGCCGCACCAGCTGGTCGCCCGCGTCGTAGGTGTAGGTGGTGGTGGTGCCGAGTCCGTCGGTCGCCGACACCACGTTGCCGGCCTGGTCGTAGGCGGCGCGCCGGGACTGCGCGAGCGTCCCGTCCGGACGCAGCTTGTTCACCGCGACCGCGCGGCCGGCGGCGTCATGGACGGTCTGGGTGGTCCGTCCGATGTGGTCGGCCTGCCGGACGTTCCGGCCGCTGTGGTCGTAGCCGTACTGCGCCGACACCCCCGACGGGTCCACCGAACGGTTCAGCTGGCCGAGCGAGTCGTAGATGTTCCGGGTGACCGCACCCGACGGCGAGTCGGTGCGGACGAGGTTGCCCGAATCGTCGTAGACCATGGACATGGTGAAGTTGTTCGGCTGCGGGTGCCGCTCGACCTCGGTGGCCGTGAGCGGGCGGTCGAGGTCGTCGTAGGTCGCCTCCACCCGGCCACCCATGGCGTCCGTCGTGGACAGTGGCTGTCCGGTGCGGGTGTAGGTGTAGGCGGTGACCGCGCGGGTGTCGTTCGTGGTGGCCGGCTCGTCCTGGTTCACCATCCGGCCGAGCTGGTCGTAGGTGTAGCGGGTCGAGTTGCCGCGCGGGTCGGTGACCTCGGCGACATTGCCGAGCCCGTCGTAGCGGATCTTGGTGGTCGGGGTCACCGGGTTCGCCGCGCCCGGCGCCTGGTAGGCCGGTTCCGCCTCGGTCACCGGCCTGCCGAGCTTGTCGTAGGTCCACGTGCGGGTGTTGCCGACCTCGTCGCGCACGGCCGTCTGCTCGCCGAACGTGTCGTAGCCGTAGGTGGCGACCGGCCGGACGGTCTGCGGGGCGGCCCCGCCCGACTCGGCGGCCACCGGCGCGCCCATGTCCCGGACCAGCTGCTCCAACTCGTCGTAGGCGAACGTCGTCGTGTAGGCCGCCGGGTCGGCGCCCGGCACGTTCCCACGCGGGTCCGTTGTGGACAGTTGCAGGCCGCGCTGGTCGTAGGTCGAGGTGGTGACGAGCGACTCGGTACCCGTGGAGGTCGTCTCCCGCACGGCGTTGCCCGCGTCGTCATAGACGTAGTCGACGACCTCCGCGGCCGTCGGCATCGGCCACGGCACGTTCGACGCCCGGCCGGTGCGGCTGACCCTGGTGACACTGCCGCCCTGGTCGTAGGTGTAGGTCGTGGTCCGTGCCAGCCCACTCGGGTCCTCCACCGTGGACACGAGGTCGCCACCGCGGTCGAAGGCCTGGGTCAGCGTCATGGTGCCGTTGCCCGTGACCTTCTTCGTCGGGTTGCCGGCGTTGTCGTAGAAGTTCTCCTCGACCACGTAGTCGCGGGGCACCCCGTCGTGACCGCGGAACTTCTTCAGGACGATCTTCCACAGGCGGTCGTCGCCGTAGTACTGGTACTCGTACCGCCTGCCCATGGCGTCGGTCTCACTCGCCCGCCGCCCGGCGAAGTCGTAGGAGTAGGAACGCACGACCAGGTAGTCGTTCACCAGGCCGCCCTGGTCGTCGCCCGTGTAGGCACGCAGCCGCACCTCGGCGATCGCGTTGCGGGCGGTGTAGGCGTAGTCGTAGCGGTTGCCGAGTGCGTCCACCGTGGACACCAGGTTGCCGAACCGGTCGTAGCTCGACGAGGTCTCGTTGCCCTCGGCGTCGACCACCCGGACCGGCCGGCCGGCGTCGTCGTAGTCGGTGGTGGTCGTGCGGGTCGGGTCACCGCCGAGCTTGTCGATCTCCTCGACCTTCGTGGCGTTGCTGTCGACGTCATAGGTGGTGGTCGTCAGCTGCTGATGCTTGACGCCGGTCACCGCGTCGGTGGTCACCGGCCCGGTCACGCCGACCGGCCGCGACAGCGCGTCGTAGGTGAAGGTGGTGGTGACGCCGGCCGGATAGGTGTCGGACACCTCGGTTTCCGTGACCTGCCGGCCGAGCACGTCGTAGGTGTACTTGGTGACCAGACCGGACGGCTCGGTCGTCTGCGCCAGGTCGCCGTTCGCGTAGTACTGCTGACGGGTGACCTGGCCGCGCGGGTCGGTGGTGGTGAGCAGCAGCCCCGCGGGGATGGAGCCGCCGCCGACCGCGGACTCCGTGCCGTTGCTGTAGGTGTGCCGCACGACCGCGCCGTCCGGCTCGGTCTGCGTGGCCAGGTCTCCTTGCGGTGTATAGGTGTAGGTGGTGCGGTAGGTGTTGTCGGTGGCGCTCGCCGAACGCGGGTCACGCGTCTCGATGGGCAACTCGTTGCGCGGGTCGAACGGGTTGGTGACGGTCGCCGGGTAGGTGGTGTACGCGGTCTGGCACACGCCCGCGCGCTGACACGTCGTGCGGTTCGCGAGGTTGCCACGCGCGTCGTAGGTCAGCGAGACGGCGTCGCCGTTCTCGTTCGTGACCTTCGCCAGCCCACCCGTGTCGTTGTACTCGTAGGTCCGGATGGCCATGCCGTCGAGCGGGTGCTCCACGAACACCGGTCCGCCCGACCCGCCGGGGATGACCGTGCAGAACTTCGGGTCGCCCGGGTCGGGCGTGCTGCACTCCTCGACCTCCTGCGGCGGCGCCGGGTCGGGGTAGCCGGGGCGGTCCTCCTCGCGGAGTTCGAGCCCGATCGGCAGCCCGGAGCGCAGCAGCTGGTTGGTCAGCGCGTCGTACTCGTACAGGTTGGCGCGGTTGGACGGGTCGATCACCTGCACGCTGCGGCGCAGGTCGTCATCGCCGCCGAAGACCGCTGGCGCGCCGATCTTCCAGGTGCCGCCGTCCCGGTCGGTGTAGGTGGCCAGCCGGTCCAGGTTCACGTCGTAGGTGGCCGTCAGCGCCGTCGACCCGCCGGGCATGGTCACGCCCGTCAGCTGGTCGGCCGCATTCGCGCCGTAGCGGTGGTGCGCGGCGACCGCCACCGCGCCGAGCGGCCGCGAGTACACGGCCACCTCGTCGATGGCGCCCGTGAAGTACCGCGTGGCCGCCGTGCCCCAGCCCGGCCACGAGCCGGGGGTGGTCACGGTGGCGGCGCCGAGCTGGTTGAACGTCAGCAGCGCGTGGTCGAGGGTGGCGGTCGTCTGTCCTACCCGGACACCGTCGAGGTAGAGCGTCTGCGTGGTTCCCATGGAGGACAGCACCGCGTGGTGCCACCGGCCGTCGTTGACCGCGCCGGCCGACGTGACCGGTGCGATGGTGGTGTTGCCGAACTGACCGCGCAGCTTGCCGTCGGTGCCGATGTACAGGACGGGCACACCCCGGCCGGGTGCCGTGCCGAACGCCTTGTCCTGGTAGCCGAGCAGCGGCCCGCCGGTGCCGGTGGTGGCCGCCTTGAACCACAGCTCGACCGCGCCGTCGCGGCTCTTCTTCACCACCCCCTTCGGCAGGTCCACCCGCGACGAGGTGCCGTTGAACGTGGCCGCCGTACCGGTGGCACCGGCGAGCGCACCCGCGCCGCCGAGCGTCACGGACGTGTACTTGGCGGCGTCCTCGCCGAGGTTGACGGCGATCTCGCTGCCGGCGTTGCCGCCCTCGGCCTCGCCCAGCCGCCAGTACGACTCCGGCTTCGAGTCGAGCACGGCGCTGCGGTAGTGCGAGCCCGCCGCGTACTCGTAGGTGGTGCACACCGCGCCAGGAGCGCACACCTTGGTCAGCACGTCACCGAAGTACGTGTAGTCCCAGGAGGTGTCGAGGTCGGTGGTCACCTTCGTGACGTGCGCGCCGGTCCAGGTGAACCGCAGCGCGCGGCCGGCCGTGTTGGTCTGGCTGTTGGACACCTGCGCCTTCGTGAGCTTGCCGCTCGTGTCGTAGGTGAGCACCACCGAACGCTGCGCGGCGTCGGTGATCCTGATCAGCCGGCCGCCGGAGTCGAACCGGTACACCACCCCCGCCCGGTCGGCCAGCGTCCACGCGCCGGACGTCAGGGTGAGCGCGGCCGACCGGACCGAGGGTGCGGCGAACGTGCCGTCGGCGTTGCGGCCGAACCGCACGGCCTGGCCGTCCGGATAGGTCACCACCACGTTGCCGGAACCATCGTCGTCGGTGGTGAGCCGCATATCGTACCTGGTGGTCCAGCCGGCACCGAACGCGTTGTCCCGCCTCGGGTCCAGGCTGTTGTACGTGCGGATGAGATTGAGTTCCGGGCCGGCCGTGGCGGCCGTCGCGTCGACCGCGACCGTGGAAAGGTTGCCGGACTGCGCGTCGTACTCGCGTTCCTGCGCCGCCTCCGCGGCCCCGGCGATCCGGGAGGTGATGTCGGGCTGCGGCACGTCGGCGAGAATGGTCGAGTAGTCCGACGACACCTCGGTCGTGCCGTCCTTCACGAACACCCGCCACAGGTAAGCCTTCGTCCACGCCATCCGTCCTACTGGGACGGTCCACGCCTGACTCGCCTGGGAGCCGGAGGTCGTACAGGACACGGGGGCGCCAGCCGGGCCGCGGTCGCAGATCTCGAACCGGAAACTCAGCGACGAGCCGGGTGGCGCGTCGATGTCGAGGGCACGTCCCCACAGCACGGGGGTCAGCGTCGGCGCCTGGTATCCGTTGGGCGGGAACAGCTCCTGCACGACCGGCGGCAGGTCGGTGACCTCCAGCACGATCCGCGCCGGCGCCACCTGATGGTCGGTGAACACGATCCCGCCGGTCCGGACCATGGTGAAGTCGAGGAAGTACCGGCCTGGCGGCAACGGCTTGATCGTCGCGTCGAACGTCACCCGCGCGTTCCTGGCGACCGTGGTGGTGAGGTCGGCCGCGCGGAACTGGCCGACCGCCGCACCGGTCTGTGCTTTGTAGACACGATAGGCGAGGTAGTAGCCGCCCGGGTTCCACGGGTCCTTGCTCCGGTTGGTGACCGTGACCTTGGCCTTGCCGCTCTGGTTCTGCAGCACCGGCGGGTCGGGCACCGGGTTCGGGATCGAGTACTCGGCGTTGTACGGGCTGTGCGTCACGTACAGCCTCGGCTGGTTGGCGGCCGCGCTCGACCCGACGAACCGCTTGCCGCTCAACGAGTCCGACACGTTCGCGCGCAGCGAGATGCCGTTGTTAGCCGTGGTGCCGTCGACCCAGCCCTGCACCAGCCGGGTGCCACCGGCGCCGAGGTCGAACAGCTCGGCCGCCGTCGGGCAGGCCGAGGTGGTCTGGCCCTGCGCGAACCACCCGTGCGCGAACGACCGGCTGGCCATCGACGCGCCCACCGCCGGTCCGGGATAGGAGTAGCCGCCGGTCGGTGTCCACGCGCCGGTGACCGGGTGGACGGTGACCGGGCGGGCCCGGCACGAGTTGGCGTCGTAGTTGACCACCTGGAGCTGCGCGCCGTAGATCGTGTTGAACCGCAGGCGGTTCACGAGCGTGCCGAACTTGAGGTAGGACGCGGTGGACGCGCCGGCCACGGCACCGACCTGCAGCTCCGACCCACCCGACACCGACGACCCGCCGCGCACGTACATGGCGGCGTCGGCCTTGTCGTTGTCGACCGGGAGGCTCACGGTCGGGTCGACGTGCACGGGGAACTGGCGGGCCGGGTCACGCAGCCACGCGTCGTCGACCGTGACCTCGAGGGTGTTGCCGTCGAGCCGGTAGGTGACGGCCGTCGACAGCGCGGCCGCCGAGTCGACCATGTTTCCCGCCGGTATCACGGCTTTGACGTCACCGGCCGCGTCGGTGAGCACGACCTGGCCGTCGGCGAGGGTTGGTGTCAAACCGCTGAGCCGGAACGGGAAGCGGAACGTGCGGGACGTGTCCGCGTTGCGCAGGACCAGGGTTTCCTTGATGCCGCCCGCTCGGGCCGCCAGATGGAGGTCGACGCCCGGCAGGACCCCGGGATAGGTGACGGAGTCCGCGCCGGCCACGCCGGTGGCGGGAGCCGCGCCTTCGAGACCGTAGGCCAGTTCGTGGTCGCCGAACCGCATCCCGGCGAGCCTGGCGGAGTCCGCGCGCGCGGCGAACTCGAGAGCGGCGGAGTTCGTGGGGTTCACCCAGCCGGTGTCGGTCGGCGTGAGCTTCGTGTCGATGGGGAGCCAGTTCCCGTCGCGGTCGCGGAAGTTCAGCGGTGTCGCGGAGAACTCGGTGGTCTCGGTGCCGTCGGTGTTCGTGTAGACCCGTTCGTGCGCGCCACGGGCATCGGGTCTCTCTCGGCTGGTGGTGCGGTCGAACCCCGTGCGCCGCGTGGGTCCGGTCGCCACGGACGCGGTGTTGCCGGCGGCCGCGTCGAGTTCGTTGCGCGGGTAGCGGGAGCGTTGAGAGGCCGGGACCGTGCGGTTGGGTCTGCCGACCTCGAGATGGGCCTGTCCGGAAGCACTGCCCCACCGCTGATCCGGCGCCTCGTGGAAGGGATACCCGTTGGCTCCGAAGGGATAGGTCGGTTCGACCGCATCACCGGCGAGCCCGACTCCCAACACGACCACGAGGCCCAGGCAACCGGCCCGCACAAGGCGTCCGCGCCGGAATCTGAACGGGTGAGAAGCCACGATCCACCTCGCTGGTAGAGCGAGCACGCTTCCATCGGAGGAAGCTTCACCGACCGCCCTAACAAGTCGCTAACACGACCGAGCGTGACAAACCATGGGGTACCTTGCGCCGGTGGCGACAAGATCATGGTGGGGTTGGGGAAACGTCGAGGACGCGGTCACCGGTGCCGAACGGGCCGCGCTCACCGAACGGGTGGCGGCCATGCTGCCCGACGCCGATCTCACGGTGCACGAGCCGCCCCCGGTGGCGGCGCTGACCGTCCCCGCTCCTCGGGTGCGGGTGCCCGATCCCCTGGCCACGCTGGCTTCCGACGACCTCACCGACCGGGTCTCACACGGACGTGGACAGGCATTCCGTGACGTGGTGCGCAATCTGCTCGGCCGCGTCGACCACGCGCCCGACCTGGTCCTGCGACCCCGCACCGAGCGGGACGTGGTCGACATCATGGACTGGTGCGGCGCCGCGGGAATCGCCGTGATTCCGTTCGGCGGAGGCACTTCGGTGGTGGGTGGCGTGGAACCACGCTGTGGCGACGACTACGCCGGCACCGTCGCCATGGACCTGGGACGGCTGGACCAGATCGTCGAGATCGACCGGACCAGCCGAGCGGCACGCATTCAGGCGGGGATCTACGGGCCGGCGCTCGAGGACGGGTTGCGGCCGGACGGGCTGACACTGCGTCATTTCCCGCAGTCGTTCGAGTTCTCCACGCTCGGAGGCTGGCTGGCGACCAGGGCCGGGGGGCACTACGCGACCGTCTACACGCACATCGACGACCTGGTCGAGTCGATGCGCGTGGTGACCCCGATCGGGATCAGCGAGTCCCGCCGGCTGCCCGGGTCCGGCGCCGGCCCCTCCCCCGACCGGCTGTTCCTCGGTTCCGAAGGCACCCTCGGCGTGATCACCGAGGCGTGGCTGCGGGTCCAGGACCGGCCGCGCTGGCGGGCGGGCGCGTCGATGCTGTTCGACGACTACGACCAGGCGGTCACCGCCACCCGCCTGATCGCGCAGTCGGCGCTGTTCCCCACCAACTGTCGCCTGCTCGATCCCATGGAGGTGTTCCTCAACGCGGGAACCCAGAGCAGCGGCGGCGTGCTGGTGCTGGGCTTCGAGTCCGCCGACCATCCGGTGGCGGAACCGATGCGGCGGGCCACGGAGATCTGCGCCGACCACGGTGGCCGGGCGACCGAGTCGGGCGTGTCGGCCGCGGCCGACACGTGGCGTTCGTCCTTCCTGCGGATGCCCTATCAGCGCGACGCGCTCGCCGCGCAGTCGATGATCGTCGAGACCTTCGAGACCGCCTGTACGTGGGACCGGTTCGACGAGCTGCGCGCCGCCGTCCTCGCCGCGGCGAACGCCGCGTTCGCGTCGACCGGGGTGGTCGGCGTGGTGACCTGCCGGTTCACCCACGTGTATCCCGACGGTCCCGCGCCCTACTTCGGCATCTACGCCGCCGGCCGCTGGGGGCGGACGGTCGAACAGTGGGACGAGATCAAGATCGCGGTGTCATCGGCTTTGTCCGACACCGGCGGGACGATCACCCACCATCACGCGGTCGGCCGCGACCACCGACCGTGGTACGACCGTCAGCGGCCCGACCCGTTCGCCGTCGCTCTCCGCGCGGCGAAGTCGGCCCTCGACCCGGCCGGCATCCTGAATCCCGGCGTGCTCGTGGGGTAGAGGTCAGGGACGCAGCACGATCTTGCCGCGCGTGTGTCGGTGCGCCAGTTCCCGGTACGCGGCACGAACCTCGGTGAGTGGGTACACGTTGGCGATCGGGATCTCGAGGACACCCTTGTCGATCAGTGCGGCGAGTTCGGCGAGTACCTCCGCCTTGCCTCCCTCACTGTTGCCCGCCGTCCGGACACCGTGCCTCGCGGCGGCCTCCCAGTCGATGAGCGTGTCGATCCGGTCGGGGCGCACGCCGAGATCGATCGCCAGGTCGACGTAGCCGCCACCGAACGTGTCGATGAACGCGTCCACCCGGCCACCCGAGGCGACCCGGATCCGGTCGGCCACCCCGTCCCCGTACGCGACGGGAAGCACGCCGTGGTCGGTGAGCCAGTCGTGGTTCGCCGGGCTCGCCAGGCCGATGACCGTGGTGCCGGCCGCCTTCGCCAACTGCACGGCGACCGAGCCGACCCCGCCGGCCGCGGCCGACACCACGACCGTCTCGCCCGGGGCCAGGGAT
Source organism: uncultured Actinomycetota bacterium (assembly GCA_963826035.1). Lineage (GTDB taxonomy): Bacteria > Actinomycetota > Actinomycetes > Mycobacteriales > Pseudonocardiaceae > Actinophytocola. The sequence goes on from CAWGVZ010000020.1 coordinate 375,961, forward strand.
ACCTCGCGGACGGCCGCGTACGCCGTGGTCCCCGCCACGTAGAGGGAGCCGGCCGCCTCCCAGGGCACGCCGGCCGGCCGCGGCGTCAGGTTGGTCTCCTCGACCAGCACGAACTGGGCGTGGCTGGCGCGGTCGTCGGAGAACCCGATCACCTCGTCACCGGGCGCCGCCAGCGTCACGCCCTGGCCGACCGCCACCACCACGCCGGCGAGGTCGCTGCCCTGCCCCGAGGGGAACGTCGCCGGCCACTGCTCCGCGAAGACACCCGTACGGATGGCCGCCTCGCCCGGGTTGATCCCCGCCGCACGCACCTCCACCAGGACCTGGCCGGCCGCGGGAACCGGCCGGGGCACCTCCACCACCTTGAGTACCTCGATGTCGCCGTACTCGTCGAACCGCACCGCCTGTGGCATTTGCCTGACCTTTCTCAGTCGTTGTCGGACAAGACCAGGCTGGCACGAGCGGCGACGCGCCGGCAGCGGACCGTTCACCCTAGGACCGGCGATCCTTGGACGGCCGCGACCAGCGCCGGGATGATGGTGGATATGGACCGACCCGAGCTGGCCGACTTCCTGCGCCGATCGCGGGAGCGGCTGCGCCCGCACGAGGTCGGGCTGCCGAGCGGGCCGCGGCGGCGCACCCCTGGCCTGCGCCGCGAGGAGGTCGCCCAACTCGCCGGGATCTCCGCCGACTATCTGATGCGCCTCGAACAGGCCCGCGGCCCACACGCCTCCACCCAGGTGCTCGCCGCGCTGGCCCGCGCGCTACGGCTGACCGAGGACGAACGCGACCACCTGTACGTTCTCGCCGGCCATCGGCCACCCGCCGGGCGGCTGGCCGGCAACCACGTCCGGCCCGGCCTGCTGCACCTGCTCGACCAGCTCGTCGAGACCCCCGCCCAGATCCTCTCCGACCTCGGCGACCTGCTCGCGCAGAACGAGATGGCCCACACGCTGTTCGGCGCCGTCTGCTCCGTGCGCACCCACGACTGCGCGCAGGACCACAACGTCCTCTGGCGCTGGTTCAACGACCCGGCCGTGCGGGAGGCGTATGCGGCCGACGAATGGGACCACCAGAGTCACCGCCTGGTGGCCGACCTGCGGGCGGCCGTCGCCCGCCGCGGCTCCGACGCCGACTCCACCGTGCTGGTCGACCGGCTCAGCGCGTCCAGCGAGGAGTTCACGGCGTTGTGGGAGCTGCACGAGGTGGCCGTGCCGCGACAACGCCGGATGCGGGTGCTGCACCCGACGATCGGCCCGATCGTGCTCGACTGCGAAGTGCTGTTCACGCCGAACGAGGATCAGCGGCTGCTCATCTACACCGCACCACCCGGCACGGCGGACACCGACCAACTCGAACTTGTCCGCGTCGTGGGCACCGAGCAGTTCCGCTAAGAGGCTCCGGCAGGTTGATCTTTTCTGCCCCAGGAAAGCGCAGGCACGGACGTAGGTGATCGCCGCAAAGGCGGCCTGAAACGGTCCGCAACCACGGACGCCACGGGCGTACCGCTGGGGATCGCGCCGCCGGCGCCAACCGGCACGACTCCCCACTGCTGGCGCCCACCATCGAGAACACGCCGGCACCTCGTGGCTCCGCTGAAATTGCATGACTGCGTCAGTCATATATATGATGTGGCTATGGATGACCGGACTGCGAACCTCGTCGCTGCGCTCGTCGTAGCGCTGTCCGACGAGCTCGAGGCGGGCGGCACGCACGTCGCGGGCCAGTCGGCGGTCGGCACGGCCGCCCTCGCGACACTGCTGTCGGCGCCGGGAGCCCGGGTCGATGCCCTTGGCCGGGTCCTCGGGCTCACTGGGTCCGGCACGGTGCGCCTTGTCGACCGGCTTGTCGCGGCAGAACTGGTTGAACGGCGCCGTGACATCAGCGACCAGCGTGGTGTCTCGCTCTGGTTGACCGATCAGGGTCGCGCCGCGGCCACGCATGTCGTGACACGGCGCCGCGAGGTGGTCGCCCGGGCCCTCGCCCCGCTGAGCGACGCCCAACGCGTCGTCGTGGCCGAGGCCGTCGAACCGGTGCTCGCTCAGCTGGTCAAGGACCGGTCCCACGCGGATCGCGTGTGCCGGTTCTGCGACTACTCCGTGTGCCCCCAGGCCGACTGTCCCGTTGAAAGATCAGTGCCATGAACGGGTCCCGCCGCTGGCCGCCGACAGAGAGAGGAACAGGTCGATGAGCGCTACAGGGCGCGCCCGCGCGAACGGAGTTCTCCCGTCTGGTGCGCGACGGCGAGGTGCCCGGGCTACTGGCCTACCGCAACGAGCGTCCGGTGGGTTGGTGTGCGGTAGCGCCGCGCCTTGCGTATGTGCGGCTGCGCCGGACCCTGCGTCCGGCCGAACCTGACGACCCAGGCGTGTGGGCACCGAAACCCAACGCCCTTCGCCAGGACGAGTCATCGTGCGGCGCGGCCTGGCCTGACCTCCGGAGTGGCGCGCCCGCAGCCGCGCTGCCCATGACCTCGCAGAACGAACGTTGACCTGATCGAAGGAGGGAGTCCGTCGTGTCGGAGAACCCAAGGAAAACAGCAACCGCATACTCGGGCCGGGCCGGGCCGAGGGAATGGACGGGCCTCGGGGTCCTCGCCCTGCCGACGATGTTGCTCGGGCTCGACGTGACCCTGCTCTACCTCGCCCTCCCGGCCCTCTCGGTCGACCTGCGGCCCACCGGCACCCAAACGCTGTGGATCCTCGACTCCTACGGACTCGTGATCGCCGGGCTGCTGGTCACCATGGGCGCGATCGGTGACCGTCTCGGTCGCCGCCGCCTTCTCATGATCGGCACCGCGGCGTTCGGCCTCGTCTCGATCGTCGCCGCCTTTGCCCCCAGTGCCGAGACCCTCATCGCGGCACGAGCCCTGCTGGGCGCGGCGGGCGCGACGCTCATGCCCTCCTGCCTCGCCCTGATCACCAACATGTTCGCCGACGCCCGCCAACGAGCACTGGCGATCGGCGTGTGGGCGACCACCTTCGCACTCGGCATGGCCGCCGGCCCGCTCGTCGGCGGCGTGTTGCTGGAGTCCTTCTGGTGGGGCTCGGCGTTCCTTCTCGCACTTCCCATCGCCGTGCTTGTGCTGCTGACCGCACCGGTGCTGCTGCCGGAGTACCGTGCCGCCGACAGTGGGCGGGTCGACCTGCTCAGCGTCGCACTCTCGCTGGGCGCCATCCTTCCCCTCGTCTACGCGATCAAGCACGCGGCCACACACGGCTTCGACACCCAGACCACAGTCACCCTGGTGGCCAGCGCGGTGTTCACCATTGCCTTCGTCCGCCGTCAGCGCCGCCTGAGCGACCCGCTGCTCGACCTCGCGCTCTTCACAAATCGAGCCTCCGGCACCGCCCTTGGCGTCCTGCTCGTGGGACTCGTCGGCGTCGGCGGGGCGCTATATCTGGTCACTCAGCACCTTCAGCTCGTCGAAGAGCTGTCCCCGCTGGCCGCAGGCGCGTGGATGGGCCCACCCGCCATGGCGATGGTCGTGGCCGCCATAGGCGCACCCCTGCTCACGCGCCGCGTGCGACCCGGCTACGTCGTCTCGGGCACCCTCATCCTGTCCAGCATCGGCTACGTGCTGCTCACCCAGGTGCACGGCCCCAACAGCATCGGCCTGCTCGTGGGTGGATTCGCCCTGATCTACCTCGGCTTCGGATCGGTCGGAGCGCTCGGCTCCGACCTGGTGGTCAGCACCACCCCCGCCCATCGAGCCGGCTCCGCCGCCGCGATGTCCGAGACCGTCCAGGAACTCGGCGTCGCCATGGGTGTGGCCGTGCTCGGCAGCCTGACCACACTGGTGTACCGCAATCAGATGCGCTTCACCGCACCCACCGATGGGACGCCTGGCTCTGCCCCAGCGGTCAGCGAAAGCTTGGCCGGGGCTATGTCCACACCCCAGGTCCCGCCCGCGCTGCTGGCGGAGGCCAAAGAAGCGTTTACCACCGGGCTCAACATCTCCGCCACCATCATCGGCGCCGCCATTCTCGCGCTGGCCATATTGGCCGCGGTCGTTCTACGACACATCCCGTCCACCGGCAGGTCAGTCCCCGCCGAGCCTTCCGACACAGCCGAGGACCGGGCTGGCAGCGCGAGCACCTGCCGGAACTGGTCACCATAAGAGCCCGCACCTACTGGCGGCCGCGCTGCTGTGTCGGCATTCACGGGTCGAGCTGCGCGAGTGCCTTCCCCACCTGGGCGACGCGGGTCGGCATCCGCAGTTCCCGCCAGATCCCGATAAGTGCGCACTGCGGCACGGTCGCCTCGGCTCGCACGGAGGTCGGCGACGGTGATCAGCGCCCATCCCTCGCTCCACTGGTCGCCGGTGCGGCGAGCGTCCGCGATGGCGGTGGTCGCGAGTCGCTCCGCCAGATCGGTCCGACCGTACGTGGCGGACACTCCCGCAAGATCGCCGCCCGCGACGTTGGTGTTCAGGTCATCCGCGAGCCACGTCGGGCCCACACGTTCCGGTAACTGTCGGTGCCTCGTGCTGAGATGTCCGCATGGCGACAGTGGACGATGTGCGGCGAATAGCGAGCGGTCTGCCGAGAACGGTGGAGCGGCTGGTGCGCGACCGGGTGAAGTTCAACATCGGCCAGATCGTGTATCTCGCGCTCTCCCGCGACGAGCAGATTCTGGGATTCGCCTTCCCGAGGGAGGAGCGTGAGCAGCTGGTCGCCTCCGAACCCGACAAGTTCCTGATGCCGGAGCCCTCGGACCTGCGGTACCGATGGGTCCAGCTCCGATTGGCGGCGGTCGACGAACAGGAACTGCGCGAGCTGATCACCGACGCGTGGCGCATGTGCGTCCCGAAGAAGGTGGCGGCCGAGTACAACGCCCGGCCTCACGGCACGAACACCATCTCCGGGTAGACCGGCGCATACCCCCCCATCGCGTCCACAGCCGTCTTTTGGAGCGCGATGCTTGCCGGCGCCGTAGCCAAAATCGAGATTATCGGACATCAATATAGTTAATATTTAATAGATAAAAGTAGCGGCGGCGGGTGCGTCGAACGACGATTTCGCCGCATTGTCAGCTGCGACCAGCTGTCAGAGGCTGAACGCGACCGTCCGCAGGATCAGCGCGAGAATGAACACCAAGGTGAACGCCAGGTCGATCCCCACTCCGCCCGCGCGCAGCGGGGGCAGCACCCGGCGCACGGGTGCGATCACGGGCTCGGTGCCGGCGTGCGACACGCGCCGCGCCCGCCTCAGCCACGGCGAGCCACCGCCTCTACCGAGCAGGCCCGTCCAGTCGAAAATCATGCGGGCGATCATCAAGACGATGAACGCCGTCAGCGCCCACCCGAGCAGCGTTCCGATGGCATCCATAACCCCTCAACGTGCCACGGCCCCGGAGCGTTCCACGGTCATGCCGGGCTGGGGGCCTCCGGCATCTTCCGCAGGCGCCTGACCGGCGAGAACGTCAGCAGGAGCACGGGCACGACCACCCCGATGATGCTGGACACGAGGATGACCTCCCGGATGCCGAAGTTCTCGGCCAGGAAGCCGGACACCAGCGCCCCGACCGGCGCGAGCCCGAGTGCGACCGACCACATGGTCGCGATCACCCGGCCCTGCAGCCGGGTCGGGTCGGTACGGTCGGCCTCGGTGAGCAGCTCGATCTCGCCGCCGACCGACAGCGGCACGAACATGTCGATCACCGAGGCGTCGAACCCGAGGGCGGCGAAACCGAAGGAGCGGCAGCGCTCCCCCAGCTCGTCCGCACCCGTCTCCCTGGCGAACTCGGTCACCCAGTTGACGACGCTGTGGTGGGTCACCACCACGCCTTTCGGCTGCCCGGTCGAGCCGGACGTGTACATGACGTAGGCGGCGTTGTCCGGGCCGGCGGGTCCGGCCGACACCTCACCCGTCGAGCCGCCTGCCTCGATCAGGTCGGCCGTCACGACGATCGTCGCGTCCGCGTCCCGGAGCAACAGGGTGCGCCGTTCGGCCGGCAGGTCCGGGTCCACGGGCACGTAGGCGCCACCGGCCATGAGGACGCCGAGCACCGCGACCACCAGTTCGGGCGTGCGGGCGAGGCTCACCCCGACGGTCGTCTCCGGTCCGACTCCCTTGACACGCAACGTCTCCGCGAGACGCGCGGCCGCGCCCACGAGTTCGGCGTAGGTCATCGTCCGGTCCCACTGCCGCACGGCCACCGCGTCCGGGGTGCGACCGGCCTGCGCCAAGCACTAACGAGGGCAGGTTCATTACTCCCCCATGGTCGTCGTGTATGTCTACACGCCCGGCGGGCGTCCGTCGAGGACTCATCGCGGGTCGATCCAGTGGCGCCGGCGCTGGAAAGGGTAGGTGGGTAAGGGAATGCGCCGTCCGGACGCCGGCGGTGGAGTAACGGGCGCCCCGGTGTTCGGCGTCCACCGCGAGAGCGCGGCGATCGCACCGCGAACGTCGTTCGCCACTACGGCCGTCTGATACGCGAGGTGCCGCCGGCCCACGGACAGCGTGTGCCCCACGTCGGCCAGGTGTACGTCGGGATGGCCCTCGAGATGCGCCCGCGTCGCGGCGACCAGCGCGGCCAGTGCCTCCGGGGTGGCCGCACTGAACGGCAGCAGGACGGGTCCGTTGTGCGGTGCCCGCGTGCGGGGCGCTGGTGGCTGCTCCACGATCACGTGCGCGTTCGTGCCGCCCTGGCCGAACGAGCTGACCCCGGCCCGGCGCACACCGTCCAGCGGCCAGTCCGTTGTGGACGTGTTCACCCGGAACGGTCCGAAGACCATCTCCGGATGGGCCCGTTCGAAGTGCAGGGTGGCCGGCACCTGTCCGGTCCGGACGGCTCTCGCGGCCTTCAGCAGCCCGAGTACGCCGGCCGCCGCGTCCGCGTTGCCGAGGTTGGTCTTCACCGACCCGAGCAGGCACGAGCCGGCCGCTCGCCGGTCGCCCAGCACCCTGGTGAGCGCCTCGACCTCGATCACGTCGCCGAGCGGCGTCCCGCTGCCGTGGGCCTCGACGTAGCCGATGGTGTCCGGCTCGATCTCGGCCACCGCAAGGGCTTCCGTCACGACGGCCGTCTGCCCGGCCCGACTGGGCGCCCCGTATTTGGCGCGGTCACCGCCGTCGTTGTTCACCGCCCAGCCGCGGATCACAGCCTCGATGTGGTCGCCGTCGGCCACCGCGTCGGCCAGCCGGCGCAACACCACCACACCGACCGCGCTCGCCGGCGGGGAGCCGTTCGCGGCCGCGTCGAACGCACGGCACCGCCCGTCCGGCGAGCGCAGTCCGTCCTCTGTGGGCAGATAGCCGGCCGCGGTCGGCGAAGTGACGGCCACACCGCCGGCGACCGCCACGTCGCAGCGATAGTCCAGAAGACTCTGCGCGGCAAGGCAGACCGCCACGAGCGACGACGAGCAGGTGGTCTGCACGGCGACGCTGGGGCCGGTCAGGCCGAGCTTGTAGGACACGCGCGCCGGCAGGTGGTCGGCCGCCATCCCGGTCAGCAGCCGCGCCTCGAGGTCGAGCTTGCCGTCCCGCGGCCAGGCGTCCGGGTTGTTCAGCAGGTGGAACAGGAAGTACCGGTTGTGCCCGGCGCCGGCGAACACGCCGACGTCACCGCCCGGCGCGTGTCCCGCGTGTTCCAACGCGGTCCACGCCTCCTCGAGGAACAGCCGCTGCTGCGGGTCGATGAGCGCGGCCTCGGCCGGTTCGTAGCCGAAGAACTCGGCGTCGAACCGGTCGATCCCGTCCAGGTGCCCGGCGGCCCGCACGTACCGCGGGTCGGCCAGCAGCGCCTCGTCCACCCCGGCCGCCCGCAGCTCGGTGTCGGTGTAGGTCCGGACGGCGTCGACGCGGTCGAGCAGGTTGCGCCAGAACGTGTCGAGGTCGGCCGCACCGGGTGCCCGGCAGGCGGCCCCGACGATCGCGATCCCGTCCTCGATGTCGGTCACGCCGCCGATGTCGCCGATGTCGCCGATGTGGTCGATGTCGTTGATGTCGTTGATGTCGTTGATGTCATCGATGTCGTCGTTCATCCCTTACCTCGTCTGGTTCGTGTCTGCCGGCGGCGGGACCGGGCGACGAGGGCCGCCGCGTCGAGCGGTCCCTCGATGCGGAGCGTCCTGGACACGTCAGTCGGTCACGATCGCCGCGGCGATGTCGTCCACGGTCGCCACGGGAACGACCGCGTCCCCACCGAGCGGTTCGTAGTCGGTCGCCGCGTAGAACCCGGACCCGTGCACCACCACCTCGCGGCCCGCCGGCACGAGCCCACGGTCGATCGCGTTCAGCACGCCGGTCAGCACCATCACGAGCGACCATTCCCGCACGAGTCGCGGGTCGGCCGGCAGGCGCCACGCCCACCGGCTCGAGCAGTGCCCGCAGCCGCGGGTACCGGGCGAGGCACTCGTGCAGCGAGACCACGATCCCGTCGCCGCCGAACCGCTCGATCAACCCGTTCATGGCCGGCGAGGTGGCGGGCCCGCGGGTGTAGAAGGTCTGGTCGAGAATCTCCGCCGGATCATGCGTGGCCAGCGGGAAGTGCGGGTCGCCGTCCTGCGTGTGCAGCCCCGTTTCCGGGTCGACCGTGTAGGCCGGCAGCCGAGTGCGGTCGAAGTCGCCGTTGCGCAGGTTCAGCACCATGTCGGGGGTGCCGAGGTGCTGGACCAGCAGGTAGCCGGGACGGGGTGCCTCGGCCAGTAGGTCGAGGCCCACGGAGTAGCCGAGCAGACCGAACGCGCTGGACACGGCATGCGCGTGCCAGCGGGGCGCCGTGGCCGGTGCGACCTCGTGCTCGAAGAACGCGCGGGCGGCGTCGGCGATGAGATAGTTGCGCAGCTCCAGGGTGAACCAGACGCGGGTGCCGACCTCGGCGAGCTTGGCCGCGTGACGGTCGACGAACGCCCGGCCCAACACCTTGACGTGCTCTGCCTTCGGGCCGTCGTAGGTGAGCACCGGGTTGCGGCGGCACAGGTCGGGGTCCGTGCTGAGTGAGCTGGCCCGGAGCTTCCCGAGCGCCGTCTTCGGCGCCACGGTCACGATGCGGAGCTGGTCGGGAGTGGCCAGGCCGGTCTCGATGGCGCGTGCCACGGCGTCGCGCAGCGCGACCCCCTTTGTTCGCCGAGGTCGGCGAGAAGATCAGGACGCGCTCGCCGGTCCGGCGGATGTGGGCCACCGCCCTGGCGACGATCAGCAGCGACGCGATGGTCTTCGTGGTGTTCGTGGCGGGGTTGGCCGTGAGGTCGAGCATGCTGAGCCGGTGCGACCGGTGTTCGCCGAGTTCCCGCCAGCTCGCGCCCGCCACGTCGAAGAACCGGCGGGTGGCGTCGTCGAGTTCGGGTAACGCGAAGCCTGGGGAGAACCGTTCAGGAGTGGAGACCGGGTCGGGATCGTCGACACACCGCGCGATCACGGCGGGCAGGCGGTCGTAGTAATCGGTGATGAGATTCCGGCGCCGCTCGGACATGGTCGGGTCCTCCCAGTGTTGGTAGCACTGTTGACTGCACGGCTGACGGCACGCTTATGACGTACTCAGCCGGGAAGGTGTGGGGCCCGCGGCCGCCCGCGGCGCGAAGGCCACCCGATCGCCCCTCAACGCGCCCACCATCGGCGAGCGCGGAGCAGACGACGATCTTGAACTCCCCCATTCCACCGGAGTGTATGAGCAAGGCAAGGCCGGCAAAAGGCTTCGTTCGGACCAGTCACGCACCGTCGTGAAGCCGTTGCGACAGCTCGGAGCCCCGTTCGGCACGCTGGTGGTTCTGTCCGTGGATAGCGGACACTGCCTGTCCTATATCCATGGGACGGTGATCGCATGCCGGAGAACGACAACCCAGAGCGGGCCGAGCTGCTCGCCGCCCTCGCCGACGCGCGAGCGGCCCTGACCACGACCATCCGCGAGCTGTCCGACGAGCAGCTCGGCGAGCGGCCGACCGTCAGCGAGCTGTGCCTCGGCGGCCTGATCAAGCACGTGGCGGCCATGGAGGAAACGTGGCTACGGTTCGTGGTCGAAGGACCGTCGGCCATGCGCTACGACCTGCCGGAGGGCGTCACCTGGGCCGATTTCGCGGCCGGTACCGCACGGGAGTTCCAGCAGTGGGCGATCGACCACCAGAACGACTTCCGGATGCTGCCCGACGACACGCTGGCCGGGATCCTCGCCCGCTACGAGAAGGTCGCCGCCCGCACCGAGGAGGTCATCGCCGTCGTTCCCGACCTGTCGGCCACCCACCCGCTGCCGGCGGCGCCGTGGCACGAGCCGGGCGCCGTGCGTAGCGTGCGCCGGGTGCTGATGCATCTCATCGCCGAGACCGCCCAACACGCCGGGCACGCGGACCTCCTGCGCGAGACGCTCGACGGGCGGAAGTCGACCGGATGACCGTTCTCGACAACCGGTCGCTCAACCGCGCGACGCTCGCCCGGCAGCTGCTGCTCGATCGCGCCGACGTGCCGGTGCTCGACGCGGTCGCGCACCTGTGCGGCCTCCAGGCACAGGAACCGCAGGAACCGTTCGTCGGGCTCTGGTCCCGGTTGCGCGCGTTCGACCCGACCGCGCTCTCCGACCCGCTCGTCCAGCGGCGCGTGGTGCGGACCCACCTCATGCGCCGCACGGTCCACCTGGTCACGGCCGACGACGTCCTGGCCTGGCGCGCCCGCCACGGCCCGATGCTGCGGCAACGGGTACTCGGGGTCTACCGCGACGAACTGGCGGGGATCGACCACGACGAGCTGGCGGCTGCCGGGCGGGCGGTGCTTGCCGACGGCGAGCCCCGCACGATGACCGGGCTCGCGCGGGAGGTGGCCGACCGTTGGCCGGCGGCCGGCGTGCGGGCGCTCGGCGAGCTGCTGGTCGCCGGCGTCCTGCCGGCGGCGCAGCTGCCACCGCGCGGGCTGTGGCGCACGAAGGCGGGCGCGCGCTACCTTCCGCTGTCCTCCTGGCTGGGTCGCGAGATCGACCCGCCCGCACCGGAGGGCACCGATCCGGTGGGCGAAGCGCTGGTGCGGCGCTATCTGGCCGCGTACGGGCCGGCCGCCACGGCCGACCTGCGCGCCTGGTCCGGCCTCGCCGGACTGCCGGCCGCCGTGGCCGCCGTCCGCGGGGAACTGGTCACCTTCCGCGACGAACGCGGCCGGGAACTGCTGGACCTCCCCGACGCACCGCGCCCCGACCCGGACACCCCAGCCCCGGTGCGGTTCCTGCCGGCGTTCGACAACGCGATCCTCGGGTACGACGACCGCAGCCGGATCATCGATACCGCCCACCGCGGCTTGTCGGTGGCCGGCGAGCGCGTCGTCCTGGTGGACGGCCGGGTCGCCGCCACCTGGACGGTCGAGGCCGACACCGTGATCGTCAAGCCGCTGCACGGCTTCTCGCGAGCCGACCGCACGGCGGTCATCGAGCAGGGCCGGGAGCTGGCGTCGTTTCTTTCCGACGGCGAGAATCAGGAATGCACGGTGGCCATCACGCGTTGAGTGGTGGAAGGACCCGCACATATCACTTGGGAGGCACGGGTGGCGTTGGACCCGGAGGAGCTGTTCGAGGTCGACTCGGACGTGCCCGACCTGAGCGGGGCGGTGCTGCTGCACTACTTCGAGGGTTTCATGGACGCCGGATCGGCCGGATCGTCGCTGGTCGCGCACCTGCTGGAGGCCCACGAGCACCAGGTGATCGCCCGGTTCGACATCGACGACCTGTTCGACTACCGCGGTCGCCGTCCCTCCATGACCTACGCGACCGACCGCTGGGAGCACTACGACGCCCCCGAGCTGGTGGTCCACCTGCTGCACGACGACGCCGGCACGCCGTTCCTCCTGCTGACCGGCCCGGAGCCGGACCGGCGGTGGGAGGCCGTGGTGGCGGCCGTGCGCGCGCTGATCGAGCGGTGGGGCGTGCGGCTGGCGGTCGGCTTCCACGGCATCCCCATGGGCGTGCCCCACACCCGTGAGCTGTCGGTGATCTCCCACGCCACCCGGCCCGATCTGGTGACCGAGAAGTCGCCGTTCAACCGGGTGCAGGTCCCGGGCAACGTGTCGGCCCTGCTCGAGCTGCGCCTCGGCGAGGCCGGCCACGACGCCATGGGTTTCGCCGCCTACGTCCCGCACTACCTGGCGCAGGGCACCTACCCGGGCGCTGCGCTCCGGCTGCTGGAGGCCCTGACCACGTCGACGGGCCTGGCCATCCAGAAGGACGGCCTGCGCAAGGCAGCCGAGCGGACCGACGCCGAGATCACCCGCCAGGTGGCGGAATCGGCGGAGGCCGCGCAGGTGGTCGAGGCACTGGAACGGCAGTACGACGCGTTCACCGAAGCGTCGGAGAACCTGCTGGTGGCCGAGGGCGAGCCGCTGCCCAGCGGGGACGAGCTGGGCGCCGAACTCGAGCGTTTCCTGGCCACCCAACAGCCCGACAACTAACCTAGTGCGCCGTTATCCTCGGTGATCGTGGCTGATCTCGAGGGTGTTCTCGGTCTACGTCTCGGTGCGGCGTTCGCCGCGGTGGCCGGTGAGCCGGTCGATCCGATGGTGCGCCGATCGCAGCGCGCCGACTTCCAGGCCGACGGAGCCCTGCCGTTGGCGCGGAAGGTGGGACGCGACCCGCGGGAGATCGCCGCCGCCGTGGTGGAGCGCGATCCGCTCGACGACCTCTGCGCGACCACCGAAGTGGCGGGACCGGGGTTCATCAATCTCGTGCTGCGCGACGACGTGTTGTCGCGGCTGACGGGTTCGATCGTCGGCGACGAGCGGCTGGGTGTCGCGACCACCGAGGCGCCGGAGACCGTGGTGGTCGACTACTCGGCACCGAACGCCGCCAAGGAGATGCACGTCGGGCACCTGCGCTCCTCGATCATCGGCGACGCCGTGGTGCGGCTGCTGGAGTGGCGCGGGCACACGGTGATCCGGCAGAACCACATCGGCGAGTGGGGCACCCCGTTCGGCATGTTGATCGAGCACCTGCTCGACGTCGGCGAGGACGAGGCCGTCCAGGAGCTGTCGGTCGGCGACCTCAACGGCTTCTACCAGGCTGCGCGCCGCAAGTTCGACAGCGACGAGGCGTTCAAGACCCGGTCGCGGCAGCGGGTGGTGCTGCTGCAGGGCGGGGACGCGGCGACGCTGCGACTGTGGCGCCTGCTGGTGGATCAGTCCAAACAGTACTTCCTCACCGTGTACGAGCGGCTCGGCGTCCGGCTGACGGACGACGACTTCGCCGGCGAGAGCATGTACAACGACCAGCTCGAGTCGGTCACGGCCGAACTGGATCGGCTGGGTCTGTTGCGGGACAGCGACGGCGCGCTGTGCGTGTTCCCCGCGGGGTTCACCAACCGCGAGGGCGACCCGCTGCCGCTGATCGTGAAGAAGGGCGACGGCGGTTACGGTTACGACACCACCGACCTGGCCGCCATCCGCTACCGGATCCGCGACCTGAAGGCCACCAGGCTGCTCTACGTCGTGGGCCTGCCGCAGCGCCAGCACTTCCAGATGATCTTCCAGGCCGCGCGGGACGCCGGGTGGGCGACCGAATCGGTGCGGGAGGAACACATCGGGTTCGGCTCGGTCCTCGGACCGGACGGCAAGATGTTCCGCACCCGAGCGGGCGCGACGATCAAACTCACCGAACTGCTCGACGAGGCGGTGACGCGGGCGGCCAAGCAGGTCGAGCTGAAGAATCCGGACCTGGACGCCGACATCGCCGAGGCGGTCGCCCACGCGGTGGGCATCGGGGCGGTCAAGTACGCGGACCTGTCGACCGACCGGGCGAAGGACTACACGTTCGACTACGACCGGATGCTGTCGTTAGACGGCAACACGGCGCCCTATCTGCAGTACGCACACGCCCGCATCCAGTCCATCTTCCGCAAGGCCGGCCTCGAACCCCGGTCCGCGACCGGCCCGATCGCCATCGACGCCCCCGCGGAACGCGAACTGGCGATCGCGTTGCTCGAGTTCGAGGTCCTGGTGCGCGAGGCGGAGCAGTCGCTGGAGTTCCACCGCCTGTGCGCCTACCTCTACGGCCTCGCCTCGGCGTTCTCCACCTTCTACGAGCACTGCCCGGTGCTGCGCTCCGCCGGCGGCACCCGCACCGGCCGCCTGGCACTGTGCGCACTGACCGCGCAGGTCCTCGCCCGGGGCCTCGACCTCCTGGGAATCACGGCCCCTGACCAGATGTAGCCCCGTTGCATTGTGTTCCCTCAAACGCGGACAAGGGTAGCGAGTTCCGCCGAGAAGATCCCGACGTAACGGACGTCAGTCCCAACGCGACTGACGGGCCATGGCCATCGAGTCCGTTGAGGGGTGGGAATGAACAAACGCGTTGTCTTTGCGGTCCTGGTGGTCCTTCTTGGATCCGCCTGCGGTGACAACACCGCCGGTTCACCCATGTCGCCGGCGTCGAAAGTCACGACGGAATCGCCGACCACGACCACCCAACCGCCGGACGAGCCGTTCACCGCGTCGGTCAATGATGTCATCGCGCAGATCAACCTGCAGTTGCCGCTCCTCATCGAGGATGAGACGCCGACCATCCTTCCCGGGACTATTTCCCCCGATGGGACGTTTGGTGGTCCGGTCACCACGGACACCGAGATTCGACTCATTCCTGAGGGCAACGCCTTCGAGGCCGTGTCCGCGATCGTGGTTCGCACCACCGGGGCACCCGGATCGGTCTCAACCCCGACGCGGCTGCTCAGTGGAATCGGCGCCTCACTGCACGCACTGTCGACGGACGCCGTCACCGCCTTCGGCCGTGACGCGTTGCCGCGACTGGCGGTTCTGAACCAGAGCCGGACCACGATTACAGTCGGTTCGTTCTATGACCTGACGATCGTGGTGGTCGACACCGGCAGGTTGACCTACATCCTCACCCCGGTCGGGGTGTCGCCCGCAGCTGAACTTTCCTGATTGATCACGCGGTGGACAGGTCCGGGAGCGCTGCTTGTTCGGGTGCCGTTCCCGTGAGCGGGGTGGTGTCGACGTACTTGACCTCGTAGACGCGTTCCGCGAACTTCCAGCCGTCCGGGGTGCGGCGGTAGCGGTCGTGGTACACGGCGTAATTCAGGTGCGAGCTGCCGTCGCGGAAGCGGCCGAACTCCTCGACGTAGGTTCGGCCGGTCGCCGTGTCGCCGTCGAGCTGAATCATGCCAGGATGGGTGTTCTGCACGAAGTACTGCCAGACCGCGGCCAGGCGTTCCCGTCCGGCACGGATCTCCGCCCGGCTGCCGAACGACACGTTGACCGCGGGGATCCGCCACACACCGTCCTCTGTGAACAGTGCGGCGAAGCGGTCGTGGTCGAGCAGCACGCCCGCGTCGTAGGGTCACCCCAACGAGTGGGGGGTGGCCCATGAGGAAGCGGATCCTCGCGTTGCTCGCTTCGACGCTGCTGGTCCTGGCCTCCGCGGGGGAGAGCGGTACCGCCGCCGACGACGGTGACGGCCTCACCAAGTCGGAGGAGGAGGAGCTCGGCACCGACCCCGACGACCCCGACTCCGACAACGACGGGGTGGAGGACGGCCAGGAGAAGGACGACGGCACCGACCCGAAGGTGGCCGACTCCGACAACGACGGCGCCGACGACGGCCAGGAGAAGGAGGAGGGCACCGACCCGAACGATCCCGAGGACTCGCCAGCTCCGCCGACGACGACGAGGAGCCGGCCGACGACGACGAAGCCACCTCCGCGTGCGACGAGTCGGCGACGTCGCCGTGCCTGGCGAGCTTCGACGAGGACGCCACCCTGACGTGCCACAACTTCAGCGACGCCGGCGGATTGTCCGACGCCCGCGTGTTCGGCCAGTTGTTCGGGGTGTCCACGACGGGCAACTTCGCCCTCACCTTCCGCGTGGTCGAGAACCAGGCACCCGGTTCGCCGGCCGAGCGAGTTGCGCAGGCGAGCCACAACGCGAGCGGCGAGTTCGTCGCGCTCGTGGCCCTGTTCGCCCCAGGCGAGGTGCTGGAGCTCGTCGGCGTCGACTTCGGCCAGGGCCCGGTCGACCCGGCGACGCTCCCCGAGCTCAGCTTCACGGTCCTCCCCCTGGACGACCCGGCCACGGAGTGCACCGCCCTCTCCGGCGGCTGAGCGAGGTCTCCGGCCCGAGAACCTGTGCTGAGCGAGGTCTCCGGCCCGAGAACCTGTAAGGCACAGCGGGTGGGGTGCTCCTACCGGTGACGTGGAGCAACGGGCTCCAGGTCATCGAACCTAGGAGCCCCTGACATGAAGACTCGCACCGCCCGCCGGATTGCCGCTCGCAAGGCCTTGGCCGCCACCGCCCTGTCGGTGGTGTCCCTGGCCGGCTTCAGCGGCATCGCCGCCGCCGACAACGTGGCGCCGGCGCCGCATCAGCCCGGCCCGATCATCGCCATCCCGGCGCCCCATCCGGAGCCGCAGCCCCAGCCCCAGCCGGCCGACCTGCCCATCGAGCAGCCGATGCCCGAGCCGCACCCCCACCCGCAGCCCGACCCCGGCCCGCAGCAGGACCTCCCGCTCGAGCAGCCGCTCCCCGACCCCGGTCCCGACCCGGCCCCCGAGTTCGACCCGCCGATCGGCCTCCCCGAGGAGGATCCCGAGGACCCGGAGGTCCCCGGCGGTGACGAGCTGGGCGTCGACCC
The DNA here is from genome assembly GCA_963826035.1 of uncultured Actinomycetota bacterium. Classification (GTDB taxonomy): domain Bacteria; phylum Actinomycetota; class Actinomycetes; order Mycobacteriales; family Pseudonocardiaceae; genus Actinophytocola. The sequence goes on from CAWGVZ010000020.1 coordinate 392,509, forward strand.
CTGCACCCTGGTCATCCATGGCTGCGGCGAGGACGGGACCATCGACGACTTCACCGCCGGCGACCTCGACAACGACGGTTGCATCGAGATCATCGGTGGCCCCGAGTTCTGCCCGACCGACGAGCCGGGCGACGAGCCGGGTGACGAGCCGGGTGACGAGCCCTCCGACGAACCGAAGGACCGTGGCGCCCTGCCCCGCACCGGCGCCGGCCTGGCCCTGCTCGCCGGCCTCGGCACCACCCTCACCGGCGCCGGACTCGCCGCCAAGCGAGCCGCCCGCCGCTGAGCCCGCTCAGACCAACCTCCGACCCCCGATTCGTCCTTTCAGACCAAGGGCCAGGGATATCGGCGGCCGGTGCCGTCGATGGGGAAGCGGCGGGTGGTGACGACGGACCGCGCCCGTTGGCGGAGCGCCTCCTGCTCGTCGGCGTCGAGCCAGCAGGCGAGGTCGTCGGGGAGGCCTTCGTCGAGGAGCGCCTCCACCGGCTCGACGACGTCGGGGCCCATGCGGTCGCCGCCGAACTCCCAGATGACCGTGCGCAGCTTGAACTCCTCGTGGAACGCCAGGCCGTTGTCGATCGCCCACACCCGGCCGTCCTCGCCCCGCAGCACATGACCGCCTTTGCGATCGGTGCTGTTGGCGAGGATGTCGAACACGCACAGGCGCCGCAGGACGTCGTGGTTGACCTCGTCCTCGAACAGGGTGAAGTAGTGGACCTCGGGGTCGAAGGGGATGAACAGCTGCACCGACCCCGCACCGAGAGGAGCGTCGGGGCGGGCCACGGTCGGCGGCACGAGGTCCCAGCCGAGGGCGAGGCCGAGGCGGTAGGCGGCGATCTCCCGACGCCACAGGCCAGGAGGGAAGTCCCAGAGCGGCCGCTCGCCCCGCTCCGGCTTGTAGACGCCGAGCACCTCGCCCTCGGGCCCGCAGGCGTGGACGAGGAAGGTGCCGTTGGAGCTCCACGGCATCCGTCCCCGCACGTCGAGGTCGCCAGTGGTGAGGACCCGGATTGCGGCGTCGGGATCCTCGGGGTAGTCGGGCACGACGATCACCGCCCGCACCGGCCGCCCACCGGTTCCTCCTCCATCAGTTGAGGCGGGGGCAGGGGTGGCCGGTCGGCTCCATGGGCAGACCGCACAGGTAGCACGGGGGGCGGCCGGCGGTGATGAGGTCGCGGGCGACCTCGACGAACGCCGCCACCTGGGCCCGGCTCAGGCGGAACCGGGCGGACTCCGGCTCGACGCCGGCCTCGGCCTGCTCCTCCTCGAGGAACTGCTCGCACAGCAGCACCATCGAGTCGTTGCCTTCGTCCCAGGCGACGCCCATGCGGCCGATCACCCAGCTGGCGGCCGGCGGCTCGATGAAGTCGACGTCGGTGGCCACGATCTCGTCGTCCGGCGGCGTGGGCAGGTCGGTGAGGAGGCCGGCGAGGTACTCGGCGAGGGCGCCGACCTGCTGCTTCTCGCACTTGAGGGTGACCAGTTCGCCGTCGGCCAGGGCCTGGAGGAAGAACACCCGGTTCCCGGGCTCGCCGACGGTGCCGGCGGTGAACCGCTCCGGTCGGGGCATCTCGAGGCCGGCCACGGCGCGGTCCTCAGCTCGGGGCCAGCGCCGTGAGGTCGCGGCCGGTGGAGTTGACGCACAGCACCACCGGGCCGCCGGGCCGTAGGCGATGGCGGTGACCGAGCACGGCGACACGACGATGCGCTGGAACAGGTCGAGGTGGGAGCCCATGGCCTGGGCCACCGCCGCCTTGATGGGATCGGCGTGGCTCACGGCCACGACGACCCGCCCCGGGTGGGCGGCGACGAGGCGGTCGAGCGGCCGACGATCCGCAGCTGCATCTCGGCGAAGGACTCGCCCCGGGGAACCGGAACGCGCTCGGGCGGTGCTGGACCGTCCTTCCACTCCGGCAGCTTCATGAGCGCCTTCAGCTCGCCGCCGGTCCACTCGCCGAAGTCGGCCTCGAGCAGGCCCTTGTCGATCCGCGACCCGCGGCCGAGCGGCCTTGGCGATCGGCGCCGCGGTCTCGCGGGTCCGCTCGAGCGGCGACGCGTAGACGGCGGCGACCGTCGGCGAACGGGGCGATGCGCTCGGCCACGGCGGCGGCCTGCGCGCGGCCGGCGTCGGCGAGGTGCAGGCCCGGGGCCCGGCCGGGGAGCACGGCGCCCGTGGTGGGCGTCTGCCCGTGGCGCACGAGCAGCAGCAGCGTGCGGCCGGGGGCGGCGGGCTTCTTGCGGGCGTCCGGGCCATGGAAGCCGACCAACTTACCGTTGGCCTGGATGCGCGCGACCCCTCGACGACCGTGCGCCGAGCGAGGTCGTCGCCTGCCGGGCGTGCCCCCGCCTGGTGGCCTGGCGCGAGCAGGTCGCCGACGAGAAGCGTGGCCCGGTTCCGCGACGGGGACTACTGGGCCCGGCCGGTGCCCGGCTTCGGCGACCCCGAGGCCCCCTGTGATCGTCGGCCTGGCGCCCGCCGCGCACGGCGGCAACCGCACCGGCCGGGTGTTCACCGGCGACCGGTCCGGCGACTTCCTCTTCGCCGCGCTGCACCGCGCCGGCTACGCCAACCAGCCGACGTCGGTCCACCTCGACGACGGCCTGCGCCTCACCGGCGTCTACGTCACCGCGGCGGTCAAGTGCGCGCCCGCCGGCCAACAAGCCGACGCCCGACGAGCGGGAGCGCTGCCGGCCGTTCCTCGAGCGGGAGCTCGGCGCTGCTGCCGCGGCGCACGGGTGCTGCGTCGCCCTGGGCCAGTTCGGCTGGGACGTCGTGTGCTCGTCGCTCGGCGTGCGCCCCCGGCCCCGGTTCGGCCACGGTGCCGAGGCGCGCGCTGCCCGACGGCCGCGCGCTGCTCGGCAGCTACCACGTGAGCCAGCAGAACACCTTCACCGGCGTGCTCACCGAGGCCATGCTCGACGCCGTGCTCCAGCGAGCCGCGACCTCGGCACGGCTACGACAACAGCTCGCTGAGCTCGCCGGCGGCGTAGAGCAGCGCCGTCAGCCCAAGGAACGCGGAGACGACGAGGCGGAGGCGGCGGTCGGCCGCCACGATGGCCAGGTGGGCGCCGATGCCGGGCGCCGGGGATGACGCCGACCATGAGGGCAGCGGCGACGCCCCACTCGATGTGGTCCTCGAACGCGTGGCTGATCGTGCCTGGAACGGCGAAGAGGCCGACGCAGGCGAGGGAAGTGGCGATGGCCGGCTTGACGTCCATCCCGCGAAGTGGACGAACGCCGGCACCATGAGGACCCCGCCGCCGATGCCGAGCAGGCCCGAGAGCACGCCGGCGACCGCGCCGATGGCGGCGTAGGTGGGCAGCGGCGTCTGATCGGCCTCGCTCGCCGCCTCGTTCGCCGCCTCCTTCGCTGCCCCCGCCGCCACGGCCGCTGCCGCCACTTCGACCGCCGCCTCGCGGGCCGGCGCCTCGGGCGCGTCGGACTCCGCGAGCGGCTCCTCGCCCGGCGCCGGGCCTCGTGACGGCTTCGACATCCGCCACGCCGAGAAGCCCAGCAGGCCGGCGGTGATCAGCTGTAGGAGATGGCCCTCGCCCGGGACCTCCTCGGCGAGCAACCCCCCGGCGGCGGCCGCAGGCAGGCCCACGGGGATGGTGGCGCCGACGGCCCGCCAGCGGATC
>CAWGVZ010000021.1:0-210912 GCA_963826035.1 uncultured Actinomycetota bacterium
TTAGTGGTCGGCTGGATGCCCGCGGGTCGTCGTTGGGAACGGCGAACTCCTCTCAGGTGAGGTCCGATGCCGGCGCCGTGGGCAGCTCCGCCGGGGCGACCGACCGGTTCCTTCGCCATCCCAGGCCCGCGAACAGATCCACGCAGCGGCACCTGACATCGGCCGTCACCCGGGCTACTGCGCAACGTGGAGGAAGATTCACCCGCCTTGCTCGCTGACACTGTCAGGTAGCAAACGCTCCTTGATCGCGGAAGGCGCCGACCATGGGAACCATCCTCACCGTGCTGTTGCCGGCCACGCTTGGCGTGGTGATGCTCGGGCTTGGCCTCACCCTGACCCTCGGCGACTTCAAGCGGATCGCCGCCGCTCCTCGGGCCGCTGTCGTCGCGTTGGTGTGCCAGCTCGTGGTGTTGCCCGCCATCTGTTTCGGGCTCGTCTCGCTCGCCGGGGTGCCGCCCGTTCTCGCGGTGGGCATGATGATTCTCGCCGCCTCGCCCGGCGGGACCACCGCGAACCTGTTCAGCCACCTCGCTCGTGGTGACGTGGCGCTGAACGTCACGTTGACCGCGCTCAACTCGGTGATCGCGGTCGTGACACTGCCGCTGGTCGTGGGTCTGTCCATGGCCCACTTCCTCGGCGACGCCGCCGCCATCGGCTTGCAGCCGGCCAAGGTGATCCAGGTCTTCGGTGTGGTCCTGATCCCCGTGGCCATCGGAATGTGGCTGCACAAGGCGTTTCCCCAGGCCACCAAGCGCCTGCGCGGGCCCGTCAGGAAGGCGTCGGCCATCGTGCTCGCCCTGATGATCACGGCGACCATCGTCCAGAACCGCGAGACGATCTTCGACAACATGGCCACGGTGGGCGGGGTGGCGCTGGCGCTCAGCGTCTGCAGCTTCGCCATCGGCTACTGGGCGCCGCGGCTGGCCGGCGTTGGTCGGCCGCAGGCGGTCGCGTCGGCCATGGAGATCGGTATCCACAACGCCGTCCTCGCAATGACGGTCGCGGCGACCGCTCTCAACAACACCGAGATGGCCATCCCCGCCGCCGTGTACGGGACGCTGATGTTTCTGCCGGCGACCCTGTTCGCCGTGTACTTCGCCCGCAAGGGTTCCAACGCACCAGTTGCCGCGGTCAAGAGTGAACAGCCTGTCGCCTGACGCCTCGGTGAGTCAGGTCAGATCGGAGATCGGGGCTGTCTGGGCGTTCCGGTGCACCGAGTCGATGCCGTTCTCCGCGGAGGACTTCTGGTTGTAGGCCTCGCTCACGGCGATGATCTCGCCGTGAGCGGCCTTCAGGCGGAATCGGTACTTGTCGGCCTTGTCGTTGTACAGCTCGAACTTCCCGGCCATCCTATTTCTCCAGATCCGTGCGTAGGACTTCGTTCTTCAGGATCGCCGCCAGTTCGGCCGTGTCGCCGTTGTACGAGGTCTGCCGGCGCAGTTCCTTGCGGATCGCCTCGACCACGTTCTCCGACAGCACGATCCGCGCCAGTGAGCCGGGGGGACGTGGCCGCTTTTGGCCTGCCACAACTCGTCCAGCAGGCGGTGTTTGATCGCTTCCTTGCTGAGGTGGAAGAGGGCGTCGCTCTTCGCGGACTGGGGCGCGTCGCCCAGCAGGCGCTTGACCTCGATGAACGCGATCATCTGCCGGTCGACGCGAATGCCGTAGTCCGCGAACTCGCCTCGCACCTGGTACTCGGTGGTGAGGTCCTCGTATTTGTCGAAACCCAGGCCGTCACACAGGAAATCGGTGACGATCAGCCTGGTGTCGCCCTCGTTGGCGTCGCGTTCGATCCTGTAGCCGAGCTGCTACCGAGATGAGGACAGCCAGCCGGATGCCAGAATGGCGGCATGGATGGAGATCCGAACCGACTACTGAGGACGACACCGTTCACCCACCGGCTGCGGGTGCGCTACAGCGAGTGCGACGCGCAGGGGGTGGTCTTCAACGGGCAGTACCTGTTCTTCTACGACGTCGCCCTCACCGAGTTGTGGCGCGACCGCATCGGGCCCTACCAGGAGATGGTCGAGCGCGGGTTCGACGTGGTGGTGGCCGAGGCGACCACCCGGTTCCGGGCGGGCGCACGGTTCGACGAGGAACTGGACATCGAGATGCACGTGAAGCACCTCGGCACCACCAGCATGATCATCCATCCGGTGTTCCGCGTGGGGGAACGGCTGATCGCCGACGGTGAGGTACGGCACGTGTTCGTCGACCCGGCCACGCTGCGGAAGACCCCGATGCCGGACGACATTCGAGCCGCGCTGTCCCGCTAACCGTTGTACACCAACGTGTTCTGCGCCGCCACGATCTGCCAGCCGCTATCACCCCGCGCGAGGACGTAGGTGGGCCGGCCCTCGGACACCCCGTCCACCGCGTGGACCACGCGCTGGATCACGGACACGACCGCGACGTCCGGCCGCACGTACACCACGCGCTCGGCCCGGTAGGTGGCGGTCGTGTCGGTCATCCCGCCCGGCAGTACCTGCCCGGTGAACTCGACGATCGCGTCGCGGCCGATGAGGCGGCGGCCGTGTCCGGTGACCCCACGTGGCGTCCCGGTGGAACAGCGAAAGGAACTCCTCGACGTCCTCGTGCTGTTGTGCGTGCTCGACGGTGGCGACCACCTGCTCGACTGTTTCGTTCATGCCACCAGCCTGGATGCTCCAGTGCGCTGGAGGTCAAGCGGAACGCGTGCGCCGGACGTACTCGATCTCCAACACCGGCCGGCCGTCGCCGAAGTCGCGTTCCCGCCGCCGGCCGCTGTCCTCGAACCCGAACGAGGTGTAGAAGTGCCGCGCCCGGTTGGCGCCGGCCATCGTCCACAGGCGAACGCGCCAGAACCTGGCCTCCCGCATCAACTCCCACGCCTTGTCGAGCAACGCGCCGGCGACGCCGGTGCCCCAGACCGTCGGATGGGCGTAGAAGTCGAAGATCTGCGCGTCCGGCACCCCGTCGACGTGAGGTCCGAAGTAGACGAACGCGACGACGCTGTCGCCGCGCTCCGCCACCAGCAGCGTGTTCCTGGCGAAGTCGCGGCCGGCCATCAGCGCGGTCCACCGGTCCCGGCGCTCGGCCACGAACTCGCGCAGCCACCCGCCCTCGAACAGATCGCGGTGCGCCGTTCGCCACGCCTCGGCGTGCACCGTCCCGATCGCGCCCGCGTCCTCGGGCGTCGCCTCGCGGACGAGCAGGGGCAGGTCGACTCTCATTGACCACCCCACGGGATACCTACCGTGGGAAGCATCCGCCCACCATAGGTCAGACCACTGGAACCCTCCACCGCTCCGTGGTGATCCGGACCTGATTCACCCGACCTAGTTAACCCCTCAGGGCCGGAAAGACCATCGGGCGGCTCGTCCACCACTGCTTTGTCCACACCCGTTTGGCCTAACTTCACGCTTTCGTATTACTTCGTCACGGTCCGCGCGAGGTGGATCACGGACTGGTCCCCGCCGGAACTCCGGGCGTAGCGTGCCCGTTGTCCGGTAAACAGTCCGGTGTTGAGAGGGTGTGTCCCATGGGCGGCACAATCGTGGTCATCGCGTTGATCCTGGCGGTTGTGGCCATCGGCATGATCTACGCGCGGAACCAGGCGAACGCCAAGCAGAACCGCCTAGAAGACGCGAAGGCCGAGGCCAGGCGCTGGGTCGAGCGGCTCGGCGGCCAGGTGGTGAACCTGGTGGGCACGAACCTGGCGTCCCAGCAGGCGATGGCCGACGCCTCCGAGCGCTACACGGCGGCCGGGTCGCAGATGGAGCAGGCGAACACGGCCGAACAGGCGCGGCTCGTGACCGCCACGGCCATGGAAGGCCTGTACTACGTGCGCGCCGCGCGCATCGCCATGGACCTCGACCCCGGCCCCGAGCTGCCGGTCGACCGCGAGCGCGAGCGGGCCGGCAAGGTCACGGAGGACCGGCGGGTCACGGTGGAGGGCCGCGAGTTCGAGGCGTCCCCCGAGCCGGGCGAGAACACCCCGCACTACTACCCCGGCGGGCGCGTGGCCGGGCGGCCGGTGCCGCAGGGCTGGTACAGCGAGCCGTGGTGGAAGCCCGCGCTCGTCGCCGGTGCCTGGGGTCTCGGGTCGATGCTGCTGTTCAGCGCCATGTTCTCCGGGATGTACGGCATCCCCGACGCGCAGGCCTGGGAGAACGGCTACGACGCCGGCCAGGCCGACGCCGCGGAGGCGGACGCGGGCGGCGGCGAGGACATGGGTGGCGACGCCGGCGGTGACTACGGCGGTGACTACGGCGGCGGCGGTAGCGATGGCGGCTTCGGCGACTTCGGTGGCGGAGACTTCGGCGGCTTCTGAGTCGGCTGGTTCGGGGCGGTGGCGGGCAAATCCGCCGCCGCCCCGAACCATGTCGGGACTGGACACTGACCAGCGAAACCCGTCGTCACTCAGGGACCCATGCGGGGAATCCGAGAACATCGCCGCAAACTCTCGGAGATCGCGGTGATCCGCCACCGGTGATCGGGTCCCTCCCTGACTCTTGGCGGCAGGGCTGCGTCACTGTCGTTCTGCTGACCCAGTAGCTCCCACCGCGCACAACAGTCAGGAACCGCGATCTCGCGCGCGGGAACCGCGATCTCGCGCGCGGAACGATCGGGAACCGCGATCTCGCGCGCGGGAACCGCGATCTCGCGCGCTGAGGCTCAGGACCCCGCACAACCCGACTTCGATGAAACCGCCGGGCGCGCGGACCCCGGAAACGCGAAACCATGATCGACAGCGGGCCACGGCCCCCGTTTTCCAGCGTAGTCGGCGGCACCGACGAGAACGGCCGGCCAGCCGTAGTTATGACTAAAGGTCGGATGCCCCGGGTCAGGGTTGGCAGGTGGGGCACCAGTAGAGGTTGCGGCCCGCCAGGTCCGACATCGCCACCGGAGTGCCGCACACCAGGCACGGCAGGCCGGCACGGCGGTAGACGTACACCTCGCCGCCGTGGCGGTCCTGCCGCGGCGCGCGGCCCGTCACCTCCGGGAGGTGCTCATCGCGGACCGTGTCGATGCGGTTGACCCGCACGCCGGCGCGCATGAGGGTCACCAGGTCCTGCCACATGTCCAGCCACAGCACGTGGTCCAGGTCGCGGCCCGGGACCAGCGGATTGAGCCCGTGGCGGAACAGGATCTCCGCCCGGTACACGTTGCCCACCCCGGCCAGCACCTTCTGGTCCATCAGCAGCGCCGCCACCGGAAGCCTCGACCGGGACAGCCGACGCCACGCCTGCTCCGGGTCGGCGCGCCTGCGTAGCGGGTCCGGGCCCAGCCGGGCCACGACGGCCGCCATCTCCGCCGCGTTCATCAGCTCGCACGCGCTGGGGCCGCGTAGGTCGGTGAGCATCGTGTCGCCCACCAACCGCATCCGCACCTGACCAACGGGCGGGGTCTCCGGCAGCTCCTGCTCGGAGAACGTGCCGATCAGGCCGAGGTGCACATGGACGATCGCATCCGGGTCGTAGACGTGGAAAAGGTGCTTGCCGTACGCCTCCGCGCGCCGCAGCACCCGGCCGTCCACAACGGACGCCGCCGTCGCGAACCTCCCCTGTGGACTGCTGACCCGCACGGGCCGGCCGCCGAAGAACTTCTTGTGCCGCCGGGCGAGCCGGTGCAGCGTGTGACCCTCAGGCACCGGGCAGGGCGGGCGGCTCGCCCGTGCGTTCGTACTCCATGAGCTGGCGAATCCGCCGGGCGTGGCGTTCCTGTCCGGAGAACTCGGTCGCCAGGAACGCGTCGACGATGTCCGCCGCCCCCTCGGCCGTGTGCATCCGCGCGCCGATGCCGAGGACCTGCGCGTCGTTGTGCTGGCGGGCCAGCCGCGCGGTCTCGGTGTCGTAGCCGAGCGCGGCGCGGCAGCCGGGCACCTTGTTGGCCGCGATCTGCTCGCCGTTGCCCGACCCGCCGATCACCACGCCCAGGCTGCCCGGGTCGGCGACCACCCGCAGGGCGGCCTCGACGCAGAACGCCGGGTAGTCGTCCTCGGCGTCGTAGACGGCCGGGCCGACGTCCACGACGTCGTGGCCGGCCTTGCTGAGATGCGTCGCGAGCGAGGTCTTCAGCTCGAAGCCCGCGTGGTCGGATCCAAGGTAGACGCGCACGGCCGCTGATTGTGCCAGCTCTGGCAGGATCGGCCGGATGACGGTCTTCGAACAGGACGGGTACGACGTACGGCTCGAGTGGGGACGGGACGGGGTGGCGGCACTCGGCGCCGGCTGCGCGGTGCTGGTGGTGATCGACGTGCTGGTGTTCACCACGTCCGTGGACATCGTGCTCGGTCGAGGCGGCCGGGTGCTGCCGCTGGCCTGGCGGGACGAACGCGCCCGGGAGGCCGCCCGCGCCGCCGGTGCCACGCTGACGCCCAGCGGGTTGACGGGCATCGAGGACTCGGCCGAGATCACGGCCGATCCGGCGGCGAAGAGCTGGAGCCTGCGCCCGTCGTCGCTCGTGGCGCTGCCGGCCGGGGAGTTCCTGGGCATCAGCTCCCCCAACGGCGCCACGCTGTCCGCGGCCGCCGCGAAGACGGGCGCGACCGTGTTCGCCGGCTGTCTGCGCAACGCGAGCGCGGTCGCCGCGGCGGCCGTCGCCGCGGCGAACGGGGAGCCGATCGGAGTGCTGCCGGCCGGCGAACGGTGGCGCACGAGCGAGGACAAGCCGCTGCGACCGTCCATCGAGGACTGGCTCGGCGCGGGCGCCATCTGCGCGGCGCTCACCGGTACGCGGTCGCCGGAGGCCGACCTCGCGGCGACGTCGTTCCTCGCCGTGCGCGACCGGATCGGCCAGGTGCTCACCGACTCGGTGTCGGGACGCGAGCTGATCGCCGCCGGGGTGCCGGACGACGTGGTGCTCGCGTCCGATGTGGACGCCAGCACCACCGTCCCCCTGTTGCGGGACGGCGTGTTCGCGTGACCTGGCTGGACCTCGGGGCCGGCGTTTACGCGCGCCGGCACACCGAGCTGGACCAGACGATCGGGTTGGTGGTCGGCGGCGAACGGTGCCTGGTGATCGACACCGGCACCGACGAGGTGCACGGCGCCGAGTTGACGGCCGCCGTGCGCCAGGTGACGCCGCTGCCATGGACGGTCGTGCTGACCCACGCGCACTTCGACCACTTCTTCGGCACGGCCGCGTTCGGCGCGTGCCCGGTGTGGGCGCACGAGCGCTGCTGTGCGGCGCTGCTGGCTGTCGAGCCGCACCGCCAGGACTGGGTGGCGCGCTACCGGGCGCAGGGCCGCCCGGACCTGGCCGCCCGGCTCGCGGCCGCCCGGCTGGTCATGCCCACCGACCTGTTCACCGACCGCGTGACGCTCGACCTCGGCGGCCGGGAGGTGGCGCTCGTCCACCCCGGTCCCGGGCACACCGACCACGACGTGGTGGTGCACGTGCCCGACGCGGGCGTGGTGTTCGCCGGCGACCTGGTCGAGCAGGGCGCGCCGCCCTCGGCCGGCCCGGATTCGGTGCCCGGCTCGTGGCCGGCGGCGCTGGACGCGGTGCTGGCACTCGGCGCCGCCGTGATCGTGCCCGGCCACGGCGAACCGGTCGACCGGGCGTTCGTGCTGACCCAGCGCGACGAGCTGGCCAGGCGGGCCATCGTGCAGTGAACGACGCCTTCCCTGCGGTGACCGCAGGGAACGACGCCTTCCCTGCATCGAGGCACCCGGAGCGGTGTCGGCTACTGCTGGATGGACTTCAGCTCCGTGAACTCCTCCAGCCCGAACCGGCCGAACTCGCGACCGTTGCCCGACTGCTTGAAGCCGCCGAAGGGGGCCTTCGTGTTGAAACCGGCGCCGTTGATGTCGACCTGGCCCGCACGCAGCTTCCCCGCGACCGCGAGGGCCCGGTCGGCGTCGGCGCCGAACACGCCCGCCGCCAGGCCGTACTGGGTGCCGTTCGCGATGCGGACGGCGTCGGCCTCGTCGCGGTAGGGCAGCACGGACAGCACCGGGCCGAAGATCTCCTCCCGCGCGATCGTCATGTCCGGCGTCACCCCGCCGAAGACCGTGGGCCGCACGTAGAAGCCCCGACCTTCCACGGGCTCCGGGCCACCGGCGGCGAGCGTCGCGCCCTCGGCCACGCCCCGGCGGATGTAGTCGACCACGCGGTCCCGCTGCGCCGCCGACACCGCCGGCCCGATCCGGGTGGTCTCCAGCGTCGGGTCGGCCGGCACGTACTTGGCTGCCGCCGCCGCGGCAACGGATACCGCCTCGTCGTGCCGGTCGGCCGGCACCAGCAGCCTGGTCAGCGCGCTGCACGCCTGGCCGTTGTTCATGAAGCAGTTGGCGAGAGTGATCTTGACGGCGCGCGCCAGGTCGGCGTCGTCGAGGACCACGGAGGCGGACTTGCCGCCCAGCTCGAGCGCCACGCGCTTGATCGTCTCGGCGCCGACCGCGGCCACCCGCCGGCCCGCGCGGGTGGAGCCGGTGAACGACATCATGTCCACCAGCGGGTGCCCGGCGAGCGCCTCGCCGACCACCGGACCGGTGCCGTGCACCAGGTTGAACACCCCCGGCGGCAGACCGGCCGCCTCGATGATCTCGGCGAGCAGCCCGCCCGTCAGCGGCGCCACCTCACTCGGCTTGAGCACCACCGTGCAGCCGGCGGCCAGCGCCGGGGTGACCTTGGCGACCATCTGCTGCAGCGGGAAGTTCCACGGCGTGATCGCGGCCACCACGCCGATCGGCTCGCGGCGGACGGTCGAGTTGCCGAACGTCACCGGGTCGAGCGCGCCGGCCTCGATCTCCTCCAGGACGCCCTCGGTGATCCCGATGGGGTTCGGCACCTGCACCTTGGTAGCGAACATGATCGGCGTGCCGACCTCGGCGGTGATCGTGGCGGCCAGCTCGTCGGCGCGCGCCCGCAGGCCGTCGCTGATCCGGCGAACCGCCGCCACCCGCTCGGCCACCGGCAGCGCGGCCCAGCCCTCGAACGCCTCGGCCGCCGCCTGGACGGCCGCGTCCACCTCGACCGTCGTGCCGGCCGGCACCGTGGCGATGACCTCCTCGGTGGCCGGGTTGACCACCTCGATCTGGTCGCCCTCGGTGGCGGCGACGAACGCCCCGCCGATGAAGTGCGCGGTGCGGACCTGGTTCGGGGCGGTCGGCGCGACCATTGATCCTCCAACAGATGTGACACTGGTGCCGGTGGTTGCCTTCAGGGTGTCACACCCGTGGACGTCAGTCGAAGTTCAGTTCCCCGGTCCGGGTGCGCTTGAGTTCGAAGAACTCGGGGAAGCTCGCGAGCGCCACCGCACCGTCGAACACCTTCAGCGCGGCCTCGCCCCGCGGGATGGAGTTGAGCACCGGGCCGAAGAACGCGACGTCGTTCACGTGGATGGTGGGGGTGCCGACGTCCATGCCCACCGGGTCCATGCCCTCGTGGTGGCTCTTGCGCAACGCCTCGTCGTAGTCGGTCGAGTGCGCCGCCTTCGCCAACTCGGCCGGCAGGCCCACCTCGGCCAGCGCCTCGGTGATCACCTGGTCGAAGTCCTTGTTGCCCTGGTTGTGGATGCGGGTGCCGAGCGCGGTGTACAGGTCGCGCAGCACCTCCTCGCCGTGCTTCTCGGCTGCGGCGATCGCCACCCGCACCGGGCCCCACGCCTTGGCCAGGAACGTCGTGTAGTCCTCGGGGAGGTCGCGGCCCTCGTTGAGCACGGACAGGCTCATCACGCGGAACCGCAGGTCGACCTCGCGGTGCTGCTCGACCTCGAGGATCCACCTGGACGTGATCCAGGCGTAGGGGCACGCCGGGTCGAAGTAAAAGTCGATCTTGGTCTTGGTGGGTGCAGTCATGTTCGGTCCAACGGACCAGTTCTTGCCGTTCTTCCCCGCCTGGCGGGCCAAACCCGGGTGGACAGTGATTGGATGCGGTGGAACCTGAACACGCGTGTAATTTTGACCTGACCTGAGGTGACTCTTGGCTCCGCCGAACCTGACCCGTGACGACGCACAACGGCGCGCCGCGCTGCTGGAAGTCGAGTCCTACGACATCGCGTTGGACCTGACCGACGGCGGGGGCAAACCAGGTGATGTGACGTTCTCCTCCATCACCACCGTGCGGTTCGCGAGCCACGAGCCCGGTGCCGAGTCGTGGATCGACCTGGTGGCCGCGTCGGTCGAGCATGCGGAGCTCAACGGGCGGGAACTGGACGTGTCCGGCTACCGCGAGGACAAGGGCATCGCGCTGCCGGGGCTCGCCGCCACGAACGAGCTGACCATCCGCGCCACCTGCCAGTACACGAACACCGGCGAGGGCCTGCACCGGTTCGTCGACCCGGTCGACGGCAGCGTGTACCTGTACACCCAGTTCGAGACGGCCGACGCCAAGCGAATGTTCGCCTGTTTCGACCAACCCGACCTCAAGGCCGCCTACGCGCTGCGGGTCACGGCGCCGGAGTCGTGGCTGGTCATCTCCAACGGCACGGTCGAGCGACACCGACTCGGCTGATGGCGGCGCCGTCGCGCACACCTTCAGCACCACCAAGCGCATGTCGACCTACGTCGTGGCACTCGTCGCCGGCCCGTACACCGAATGGCGCGACGAGTACAGCGACGACCTGGCCACCATCCCGCTCGGCCTGTACTGCCGCGCGTCGCTCGCCGAGCACATGGACGCCGAGCGACTCTTCACGGAGACCAAGCAGGGCTTCGGGTTCTTCCACCGCAACTTCGGGGTGCCCTACCCGTTCGGCAAGTACGACCAGTGCTTCGTGCCCGAGTTCAACGCGGGCGCCATGGAGAACGCCGGCTGCGTGACCTTCCTCGAGGACTACGTCTTCCGCAGCCGGGTCACCCGCTACGCCTACGAGCGCCGCTGCGAGACCGTGCTGCACGAGATGGCGCACATGTGGTTCGGCGACCTCGTGACCATGCGCTGGTGGGACGACCTGTGGCTGAACGAGTCGTTCGCCACGTTCGCCAGCATCCTCGCCCAAGCAGCCGTGACCGAGTACACGCACGCGTGGACCAGCTTCGCGAACATCGAGAAGTCGTGGGCCTACCGCCAGGACCAGCTGCCCTCCACCCACCCGGTGGCCGCGGACATCCCGGACCTGCAGGCGGTCGAGGTCAACTTCGACGGAATCACCTACGCCAAGGGCGCCAGCGTGCTCAAGCAGCTGGTCGCCTACGTCGGGCAGGAGAACTTTCTGTCCGGGCTGCGGGTCTACTTCCGCAAGCACGCCTGGGGCAACGCCACGCTCGCCGACCTGCTGGCGGCGCTGGAGGAGGCCTCCGGGCGCGACCTGTCGTGGTGGAGCGCGCAGTGGCTGGAGACCACCGGCCTCAATTCGCTCTCGCCGCAGTTCGAGGTCGACGCGGACGGGCGGTTCACGTCGTTCGCCATCACCCAGGGCGGCGCCAAGCCGGGCGCCGGTGAGCTGCGCACGCACCGGGTGGCCGTCGGCATCTACGACGACACAGGCGACCAGGACGGCAAGCTCGTCCGGTCCCACCAGGTGGAGATCGACGTGACGGGCGACCGGACGCCGGTGCCGCAGCTGGTGGGCGTGGCGAAGGGCCGGCTCGTGCTGGTCAACGACGACGACCTGAGCTACTGCACCATGCGCCTCGACCCGGACTCACTGACCACGCTCATCGACCGGATCGGCGACATCACCGAGCCGCTGCCGCGCACGCTGTGCTGGTCGGCCGCGTGGGAGATGACCCGCGAGGCCGAGCTGAAGGCCCGCGACTTCGTCACGCTCGTGTGCCACGGCCTGCCGGCCGAGACCGAGGTCGGCGTGGTGCAGCGGCTGCTGCTCCAGGCCCAGACGGCCATCAACTCCTACGCCGACCCGGCGTGGGCGCCGACCGGCTGGCGCACGTTCACCGAGCGGCTGTTCGAGCTGGCGGCTTCGTCCGAGCCGGGTTCGGACCACCAGCTGGCCATGGTGAACGCGCTGACCGGCTCGATGCTGACCACCGACCAGCTCGAGGTGCTGCGGGGCTGGTTCGACGGCTCGGCCGTACTCGAGGGGCTGACGGTCGACACCGACCTGCGCTGGCGGTTGCTGCACGCGCTGGTGGCGCACGGGGCGGCCGGCGACGAGGAGATCGGCCGCACGCTGGCCGCCGACTCGACGGCCACCGGGCGGCGGCAGTCCGAGCGCGCCCGCGCGCTCCAGCCGACCGAGGAGGCGAAGGCCGAGGCGTGGCGGCGCGCGGTACACGACGACGAGCTGCCGAACGCGATCAACGAGTCGATCATCACGGGCTTCGCGCACGCGAGCCAGAAGGAGCTGCTGGCCCCGTACATGCGGCGGTACTTCGCGGACGTGGCGGACGTGTGGGACCGGCGGTCCAGCGAACGCGCGCAGCTGGTGGCGCTCGGGTTGTTCCCGTCGTGGTCGGTGCACCCGGACACGGTCGGCGCGGCGGACGCCTGGCTGGCCGACGACGCGCACCCGCCGGCACTGCGGCGCCTGGTGTCCGAAGGTCGCGCGGGCATCGTGCGGGCCTTGGCGGCTCGCGCCTTCGACGGGCACTGAACAGCAATCCCCGCGAGTCCCACGTTCCCGTCCAGCGAGTCCCACGTTGGAACCTATCGAGTTCCACATTCGTGCCTTGTGCCGCGAACGTGGGACTCGCCCGGTTTGAACGTGGGACTCGCGTGGTTTGAACGTGGGACTCGCGGGTTTCTGGGCTGGGTGTGGTGAGGCCCGCCGCCCCGTGTGGGGGTGGCGGGCCTCTCCTACGTTCGGTTGGTTAGCGCTTGGCCGGGCCGGCCTGGTCGGTCAGCATGCGCAGTCCGGAGACCAGCCCGCCGATCAGGTCGCCCTCCTTGAAGGACGCCACCATGCTCATGACCGCCAGGTTGCAGGCGCGGTCGGGGAGCCGGCGCGTGGACTCCGCACCGGTGACCACCTCGACCCTGCGCTGGCCGGGGGACACCGCTATCAGCACGGCCGCCGCCGCGGGGTCGCCGGAGGCGGCGTGCAGCTCCTCGGCCATCGCCCTGGTGTCGTCGCCCAGATCGCCCAGGTAGACGCTGAAGCCGAAGCCGGTGGTCCGCGCCGACAGCGTCAGCGCCTCGTCCAGCCGGGCCAGCTGCACCGAGGTGAACGGGACCTCGGCGGCCGCCGGGTTGTGCTCCTGCGCGACGGAGATCCGCCCGCTGGCGGTCACCGCGACGCCGTAGCCGTGGTCCGGGTCCTCGGCGATCATCTCGCCTGGGGTGCCGGACTGGACGACGAGCTCACCAGCTGCCACGAGCGCCTCCCTTGGCCGTGCGGCGTGCCTTGCCGCCACCGGTCGGGACGGCCGAGGACTCGGCACCCGCCGGGTTCGCGGTCCACCACACGGCCGGGTAGTCCCAGGACTGACCCGGGCGGTAGCGCGGTGCCCGCGCGAACTTGTCCCGCATCGTCAGAAGGGCGACCACGCCGTAGATGGCCAGCGGGATCGCCGCGTAGACGAGGATTGTCTCCACGACGTTCACGGGCGACAGAGTACCGAGCGCCCGTGCCTACCCGACAGTCGGCAAGCCAGAGCGACGCTCAAGATCACCTCGAGTGATCGCTACTGCGTGCTCGGTAGTTGAACTGGGCCGACGGACGGCTGGTCTACTGAGGCATTGAGCCCAGCCGAACAGTGCGAACGGGCTCATCTGGCCGAACGTGATCGCATCGTCGCGGTTGACGCCTTGTCGGTTACAGTTCAAGCTCTTAGCTTTCACCTGTACGGCCCTTGCGGTTCCCCACTCGGCACTCTCCGTGCCCGTATCGCCTAGGAGCACCCGCCATGCAGACGAGCTTTGAGACGATTCCGGTGTCGACCTTCACCCAATCGGACCAGTCGGTGATCTTGGACGGGCGCGGCACCCGAGTGACTCGTGGAACACGTGTGACCTGCGGTACCCGAGTGACGGCCGGCACGCGCGTCACCCGCGGCACCCGGGTCACCGCCGGAACCCGAGTGACCCGCGGCACGAGGGTCACCCGCGGCACCCGAGTCACGGCGGGCACGCGCGTCACCACCTCCTGACTGACCGGAGTCGGCCGCGGGGATGGCAGCCGACTCAGCAACACCAGGCGGAATGAATGCGAGCCGGTCGCGTCAAGCGGCCGGCTCGCCGAGGTAGGGCAGCCACTGCGGGTCGGCGTCCACGATGCCGGCGAGCAGGCGCCAGTGCACCCCTCGCGGCGCTCTTGGCACCACTCGCAGCCGCCAGCCCAGCTCGGACAGCAGTTTGTCGGCCTTGCGGTGGTTGCACCGCACGCAGCACGCCACGCAGTTCTGCCAGGAGTGCTCGCCACCGCGGCTGCGCGGGATCACGTGGTCGATGGTCTCGGCCCGCGCCCCGCAGTACCCGCAGCGATGCCGGTCCCGGTGCATCAGGCCGGCCCTGGTGAGCGGGACCCTGGCCCGGTAGGGCACGCGCACGTACGTACTCAGCTTGATCACCGAGGGCACGGCCACGGTGGCCGTGGCCGAATGCAGCTCCATCCCCGCGGGATCACCGTGCACGACCTCGGCCTTGCCACACACGACGAGCACCACCGCGCGACGCAGCGGTAGCGCGGTCAGGGGTTCGAACGTGGCGTTCAGCAACAACACTCGACGGCGCCCCCAGGGCGCTCCACTGGACGGCTCAGATCCAGCGACATCCGACGGGTCTGGGTGCGGGCGCGCGTGCGACCGCGACGCCTGCCCTCGGGCGGCGCCGATCGGAGTCGGATGTCGGTCGGGCACGCGACCACCTCCACCGTGCGGCAGCAATAGCAGACCACAGATCACCCCCGAAACGCACGTGTGTTGCGCAACGTGTCCGGCGCTTGTGACCTGTCTCGCCACGGCACCATACGTGTCCCGGCGATCAGGGTCGGGCCGACGACCTGCGCCTTCACCGCATCCGCACTGGTCGAGCCCAGCGCCACCCGATCAACGCGACGCGGTTATGGTCGCGCCGTGACCGATGTGGCCCGTACGTCCCAGGTGCTGGACCTCCAGGCGCCGGCCTGCGACGACACCGACGGGTGGTGCCAGACGGTGTTCAACTTGACCAACAACAACTGGCTCGCGTCGTCGGCCAACTGGCTCATCGCCAAGCCGATCACCATCCTGCTGATCCTCCTCGGCGCGGTGATCGTGCGGCTCCTCGCCAGGCGGCTGATCGACCGTCTCACCAAGGCGACGGGCGGCAAGACGCCCGCGCTGCTGCGACCACTGCGGGAACGCGCACCACAGGCCTTGGGGCAGCTTCTGTCCGAGCGGCGGGCGCAGCGCGCGCAGACCATCGGCTCGGTGTTCAAGTCGATCGTGTCGGCCATCGTGTTCGGCCTGGCGTTCATGATGATCCTGTCCGAGCTGGGCGTGAACCTCGCGCCCGTGCTGGCGTCGGCCGGCATCCTCGGGGTGGCCATCGGTTTCGGTGCGCAGAACCTGGTGAAGGACTTCCTGTCCGGCGTCTTCATGATGCTGGAGGACCAGTACGGCGTCGGCGACGTGGTGGACGTCGGCGAGGCGACCGGCACGGTCGAGGCGGTCGGCCTGCGGATCACCACGATGCGCGACGTGAACGGCACCGTCTGGTACGTACGCAACGGCGAGATCCTGCGCGTCGGCAACTCCAGCCAGGGCTTCGCCGTGGCCGTGGTGGACGTGCCGATCGGCTACGGCGCCGACGTGGGCCAGGCGGTGGACGTCCTCGGCAGGGTGGCGGCCGTGGCTGCCGACACCGAGCCGGTGGCCGCCGACGTGCTGGAGCCGCCCGAGGTGCTCGGCGTCGAGCGGGTGTCCGCCGCCGAGGGCATCACCATGCGGCTCACCGTGAAGGTCCGGCCCGGCCGGCAGTGGGCGGTGCAGCGCAACCTGCGCGCGAAGATCATGGAGGCGTTCGAGGACGCCGGCATTCAGGGCCCGGTGCCACGGGGCTTCCCTCCAGCGGAGCCGTGACCTTACCTACTATGGAACCTGTGGCGACCCCCGAGAATGTCGAGAGCTTTTACGAAGCCGTCGGCGGCGAACAGGTATTTCACCGTCTCGTCGCCCGGTTCTACGAAGAGGTGGCGAAGGACGAGGTAGTGCGTCCGCTGTATCCCGAGGAGGACCTCGGGCCGGCGGAGGAGCGCTTCCGGATGTTCCTCATGCAGTACTGGGGCGGCCCGCACACCTACTCGGAGCGCCGCGGCCACCCTCGGCTACGAATGCGGCACGCGCCGTTCACCATTGGCCCGATCGAGCGCGACGCATGGCTGCGATGCATGCGAATAGCGGTAGACGAGGCCGGTCTCTCCGACGAACATCGGCGCCAGCTGTGGGCCTATCTCGAGATGGCCGCCAACAGCCTCATGAACAGCTGGACCTAGTGCCCCGCGCCGGAAATGGGGTGCGTCGATCGGTGGATCCAGGTTTCCGCTGGCAAGGCGCCGGACCGTCCTCGTACCGGGTTGTACTTGGGCGGTCCGGCAACGCGGCCGGCGGGAAGCTGGGCCGCCGAGCGATGTGCCGGATTTCCGGCGCGGGGCACGGGTCAGCCGGGCGCGTCATTTCCCGTCTGCGCCTCGGTGACAACTGGCAGGATGATCAACTGTGCGCAGAACCGAGGTGAGCCGGAGGGGGAGCGTGGGCACCGACTGGTGGCACGACGCGACCTTCTACCAGGTCTACGTACGCTCCTTCGCCGACTCGGACGGTGACGGCATCGGCGACCTCGAGGGCATCCGCGCCCGGCTCGGCTACCTCGAGCTACTCGGCGTCGACGCGCTGTGGCTCACCCCGTTCTTCCGCTCCCCCATGGCCGACCACGGCTACGACGTGGCCGACCCGCGCGACGTCGACCCGCTGTTCGGTGACCTCGAGGCGTTCGACCGGCTGGTGGCCGAGGCCCACGACCGCGACATCCGGGTGACCGTCGACCTGGTGCCGAACCACACGAGCGACGCGCACGAGTGGTTCCAGGAGGCGCTGCGGTCCGGGCCCTACAGCGCGGAGCGCGAGCGGTATCTGTTCCGCGAGGGCCGCGGCGACGGGTCGCAGCCGCCCAACAACTGGGTGAGCGTGTTCGGCGGCCCGGCGTGGACGCGGGTGCCGGACGGCCAGTGGTACCTGCACCTGTTCGCCCCCGAGCAGCCCGACCTGAACTGGGCGAACGACGACGTGCGCCTCGACCTCGAGCGCACGCTGCGGTTCTGGCTGGACCGGGGCGTCGACGGGTTCCGCATCGACGTCGCGCACGGCATGGCCAAGCCGGCCGACCTGCCGGACATGGACCTGCGCGCGGCCGACGTGATCGGGCAGCACGACTTCTTCGACCCGCGCTTCGACGACGACGGGGTGCACGACGTGCACCGGCTGGTCCGCAAGGTGCTCGACGGCTACCCGGACGTGATGGCCGTCGGCGAGATCTGGGTGACCGACAACGACCGGCTGGCGCGCTACCTGCGTCCGGACGAGCTGCACCTGGGGTTCAACTTCCGGCTGGTGCTGGCCCCGTACGACGCGGGTGCCGTGCGCACGGCCATCGACGAGTCCATGGCCACCGCCGCGGCGGCCGGCGTGCCGCCCACGTGGACGCTGTCCAACCACGACGTGTGGCGCGAGGTGAGCCGCTACGGCGACGGCGAGCTGGGCGAGCGCCGGGCCCGCGCCATGGCGCTGGTCGAGCTCGGCCTGCCGGGTGTGGTGTTCGTGTACAACGGCGAGGAGTTGGGGCTGCCCAACGTCGTCCTGCCAGAATGGGCGCTGCAGGACCCCAAGTTCCTCCGCACGGGCGACCCGACCCGCAGCCGGGACGGTTGCCGGGTGCCGATCCCGTGGGAGGGCACGGCGCCGCCGTTCGGCTTCTCGCCCGGGCAGCACACGTGGCTGCCCATGCCGCCCGAGTGGGCGAAACTGACGGTCGAGCACCAACTGGAGGACGCCGACTCGACGCTGTCGCTGTACCGCGAGGCGCTCGAGCTGCGCGGCTCACACGCGGCGTTCGCCGGTACGGAACTGGAGTGGTACGGCGCGCCCGACGGGTGCTTCGCGTACCGCCGCAAGGGCGGCGGGCTGATCTGCGTGCTCAACACCTCGGACGTGCCGGTCCCCCTGCCGTCTGGTGAGATCCTGCTGACCAGCGCCCCGCTGGCCGGCACGAACCTGCCACCGGACAGCGCCGCCTGGCTCGTCTGACCGACAGCACCGGGCCAAACGGTACGACTCGCTGTCCAAACGTACGACTCGCTGTCCGTACGGTACGAC
Source organism: uncultured Actinomycetota bacterium (assembly GCA_963826035.1). Lineage (GTDB taxonomy): Bacteria > Actinomycetota > Actinomycetes > Mycobacteriales > Pseudonocardiaceae > Actinophytocola. The sequence goes on from CAWGVZ010000021.1 coordinate 18,177, forward strand.
TCGCGAGGGTCAGTAGCCGCCGCCGTCGTAGCCGCCCGAGTAGTCGCCCAGGTCCTCGACCGGTTCCGGGTCCGGGCGTTCGGCGCGGACGAACCGCGACTCGGTGTCGTCGTCGGACAGCGCCGCGCCCGCCACGACGGCCGCGCTCGGGCCCAGCGTCCACGCCGCGCGCTTGAACGTGTCCTTGCGCCGTTCCTTGGCGGTCAGCGGCTCGTCCGGCTCCGTGGGGTGCTGGACGTGCCTGGGTCTGGCCGGGCCGTCTTCCGGCTCGCGGCCGTCCCACGCGTCGTCGCGGGGCACCGTCTGGTCGAGGAAGTTGCGGGTCGGGTCGTCGTCGGACATGACTGCTCCCTTCGAGGCTTGGAATCAAACCTCAGACGAGCAGCGGGAGCAATGCGTGCCGTCGGCGGACCACCGCGCCGAACCGGGCGTCGATCCGCAGCCACGCGTCGGTGGCCGTGATCCGCACCCGTTCGTCCTCGCCCGTGCCGAGGAAGCCCATGCCCGACATGGCGAACAGGCACCGCAGCGGGATCTTGACCTCCAGGCCGTCTCCCGCGACCGTCAGCACCGTCTGGTCGAGCAGCGACGCGGGCGGGTTGCCCGTGGGGCCGGTGTTCTCCCTGGCCACCGCGAGGCCCTGGTCGGCCAGCTCGGACACCACCTTCGCGGGGAGCGTCTCCACCACCTGCCAGTGCGCGAGCGGCGGCAGCGCCGAACGCCACTGCATGTCCTGCGGGCGGCCTGGGTCGACCCGCTCGCCACGCGACACGGCGAGTGCCGCGAGCAGCTCGTTGCCGGAGACCGTGACGTCCGACGGCGCGACCTGGCCGAGCACGGTCCGGGTGGCCAGCACGTCGAACGGGGTGGCGACCCACGAGTCGACCCGATCCTCGTCGCGGTTGCGCAGCCGGACGACGGTCGTGCCGTCCAGCCGGACGGCGCGGGCCACGAACGCGCCGAGGTCGTCGCGCTCCGACCGGTCGGCGAAGCTCAGCTCAGGCACCGTTGCCTCCCGTGCGGTACGCGGCGAGGAAGTCCCGCTCGGGTTCGGACAGGCGGCGCGGCCGCCCGGTGGCCACGTCGTAGGGCACGAGCAGGGTCGCCGCCGTTGCGGCCACCGGATCCGTGTCCGACGGTCCACTGTGGACCTCGTAGTCCAGCATGAACGACGCGTGTCGCATCTCGCGAACGGCCATGGCCACCCTGATGGTGGTGCCATTGGCCACGAGCGGCGCGTGGTAGTCCACCACCAGCCTCGCCACCACCATCCCGCGCGCCATTCCCGTGTTGCCGTGCCGCGCGGCCTCGGTGAACAGCATGGCCACCCGAGCCTCCTCGAGCAGCGTCACCGTGTTGGCGTGGTTGATGTGGCCGTAGGCGTCCATGTCGGACCAGCGCGGCCGCACCTCGGTAACGAAGACACCCACTAGCGAACACCCATCAGCGAACCATACTGCGCACCTGTCGGGTGGCCACCGACAGTGTCGCCAGATCAAGTTTGCCGACCCGCTGGATCTCCTCGAGGGACTCCCGCGACCGGCTCAGTCGCCGGACGTTGTTCTGTTCCCAGGCGGCGATCTTCTCTTCGTAGCTGGTGCCGGGGTCGCTCTGGCGCAACACATCGAGAGTGATCGCCCGCAGCGACGTGTACAGGTCGTCGCGCAGCGCCAAGCGGGCCAGCGCGTGCCAGCGGTTGCCGCGTTCCAGCGCGCTGATCGACGTGAGCATCGAGTCGATCTTCAGGTGGTCTCCGAGCGCGTAGTACAGCTCGGCCGTCTCCCGCGGGCTGCGCTCGGTGTCCAGCGCGTCCCGCTCGGCCAGCTCGGAGACCTCGATGACGTCGAGCAGCCCGTAGCCGTCGAGCAGCGACCCGACCCGCGCGGCCAGGGTGCCCGGCACGCCCTGGGCGACCAGCTCCTCCGCGCGCCTGGCCACCGACTCCTGTTCGCGCCCGCGCAGCATGCTCGACACCTCGGGCGCCAACTCGGCCACCACCCGGTGGAACCGGTTGATCTCCGCGCCGACCGCCAGCGGCTGGGGCCGGTTGGACAACAGCCAGCGCGACGCGCGGTCCAGGAGCCGCCTGGTCTCCAGCATCATCTCGTCGGCCACGTCGGTGGGAACCACGTTGTCCAGCGCGTGGATGTCCCGCCACAGCTTGTCCAGGTCGAAGATCCGGGTGACGGCCGTGAACGCGCGGACCGCGTCCGTGGCCGTGGCGTTCATCTCCTCGGCCAGCCGGAAGGCATACGACACGCCGCCGCCGTCGACCACCTCGTTCACCACGAGCGTGGTGGTGATCTGCCGGCTCAGCGGATGTTGGCCGATCGCTCCGCCGATGCCACCGCCGAACCGCTCGCGCAACTGGGTGGGGAAGTACTCGGGCAGCTTGCGGGCGAACACGTCGGCGTCGGGCAGCTCGCTGGCCAGCACCTCCTCCTTCAGCGCCAGCTTCACGTGCGCCAGCAGCGTCGCCAGCTCCGGTGAGGTCAGCCCCTCGCCGGCCTTGTCCATCTCGCGGAACTTCTGCTTGGTGGGCAACGCCTCCAGGCCGCGGTCCAGGCCCGTGCGCTCCTCCAGGTAGGCCACCAGCCGGGCGAGCACGGTCAGCATGGGCACCGCGTGCGCCCGGCTCACCCCGAGCACCGCGTTCTGCCGGTAGTTGTCGGCCAGCACCAGGTCGGCGACCTCGTCGGTCATCTCGGCCAGCAGCTCGTTGCGCTGCCCCTGCGCCAGCTCGCCCCGCGACACCAGCTGGTCGAGCAGGATCTTGATGTTGACCTCGTGGTCGGAGCAGTCGACACCGGCCGAGTTGTCCAGCGCGTCGCTGTTGACCTTGCCGCCCGCCTTGGCGAACTCGATCCGGCCGCGCTGGGTGAGCCCGAGGTTGCCGCCCTCGCCCACCACCTTCACCCGCAGGTCGGCGCCGTTCACCCGGACCGCGTCGTTCGCCTTGTCGCCGACCTCGGCGTTGGTCTCGGCCGTCGCCTTCACGTAGGTGCCGATGCCGCCGTTCCACAGCAGGTCGACCTCGGCCAGCAGGATCGCGTGCATCAGCTCGTGGGGCGACAGCTTGGTGACGCCCTCGTCGAGACCGAGCGCCACCCGCGCCTGCTCGCTGACCGGGATGGACTTGAGCGTGCGCGGCCAGATCCCGCCACCCTCGCTGATCAGCGACTTGTCGTAGTCGTCCCAGCTGGAGCGGGGCAGCTCGAACAGGCGGCGGCGCTCGGCGTAGGAGACGGCCGGGTCCGGGTTCGGGTCGATGAACACGTGCAGGTGGTTGAACGCGGCCACCAGGCGAATGTGCTCCGACAGCAGCATGCCGTTGCCGAACACGTCGCCGGCCATGTCACCGATGCCGACCACCGTGAAGTCCTCGGTCTGGGTGTCCTTGCCCAGCTCGCGGAAGTGCCGCCGGACGCTCTCCCACGCGCCGCGGGCGGTGATGCCCATGGCCTTGTGGTCGTAGCCGACCGAGCCGCCGGAGGCGAACGCGTCGCCCAGCCAGAACCCGTAGCTGGCGGCCACCTCGTTGGCGATGTCGGAGAACGTGGCCGTGCCCTTGTCGGCCGCCACCACCAGGTAGCTGTCGTCCGCGTCGTAGCGGATGACGTCCTTGGCCGGCACCGTCCGGCCCGCCAGCAGGTTGTCCGTCAGGTCGAGCAGGCCGGAGATGAACATGCGGTAGCAGGCGATGCCCTCGGCGAGGAACGCCTCCCGGTCGGCGCCGGCCTCACCGGTCGGCGCCGGCGGCCGCTTGACCACGAACCCGCCCTTCGCGCCGACCGGCACGATCACCGCGTTCTTCACGGCCTGGGCCTTGACCAGGCCGAGGATCTCCGTGCGGAAGTCCTCCCGGCGGTCGGACCAGCGCAGCCCGCCACGGGCCACCGGCCCGAACCGCAGGTGCACGCCCTCGACCCGGGGTGAGTAGACGAAGATCTCGAACCGCGGCCGCGGCTCCGGCAGGTCGGGCACCGCGCTCGGGTCGAGCTTGATCGCCAGGTACGACCGGGGCGCGCCGTTCGCGTCGCGGAAGTTGTAGTTGGTCCGCAGGGTGGCGCGGACGAGCGCCAGGAGACTGCGCAGGATGCGGTCCGCGTCGAGGCTCGTGACCTCGTCGATCATGGTGGTGATCGCGGTGATCTGGGAGTCGACCGCCCGCTCCCGCACCTCGTCCGGCTTCGCCAGGTCGAATCTGGTCTCGAACAGCCGCACCAGTGCCACGGCCACGTCGGTGTGGGCGAGCACCGCGTCCTCGATGTACTCCTGGCTGTAGGGAGTGCCGGCCTGGCGCAGGTAGCGGGAGTACGCGCGCAGGAGCGCCGCCTGCCGCCAGCTCAGCCCGCCGCGCAGGACGAGCGAGTTGAACCGGTCGGACTCGGCGTCGCCGCGCCAGATGGTGGCGAAGGCGTCCTGGAACTGGGTCTGCTGGGTGGCCCGCTGCTCGGGCGTGAGGTTCTCGACGATCGCCGGGTCGATCCGCAGGCCGAAGTCGTAGATCCACCGCCGGGTGCCGTCCTCGCGGCGCAGCTCGTAGGGCCGCTCGTCGACCACCTCGATGCCCATCTGCTGCAGCAGCGGCAACACCTGGGAGAGCGTGACGCCGTGGCCGGCCAGGTAGAGCTTGAAGCGGCGCTCGCCGGGCAGGGCGTCCGCCGGCACGTAGAACGACATGTCGAGGTCGCCCTCGTGCCGGAGTCCTTCGAGCTTGCGCAGGTCGCCCAGCGCATCGGGAGCGGCGAAGTCCTCCTTGTAGGCCTCGGGGAAGACGCCGGCGAACCGCAGGCCCTGCTCGGTGGCGGACTCGGCGCCGACGGTCACCGTGTCGCTCTGGTCGCGCGAGCGCGGGCGGCCGCTGTCGACCTTCTCGCGCTGCTCGGTGAACACGGCCTCCACCAGCCGGTCGTCCCAGGTACGCACGGCTTCCGTGAGCCGGTCCTGGATCCGGGTGATGTCGATGTCGGTGAGGGTGCTCGGGTCGGTGTGCACCGTGAAGTGCACCTGCGCGAGCGCGGTCTCGCCGATGCGCGTGCTGAACTCCAGGTGCCGGCCGGACAGCTCGTCCAGCAGCACGTTCTGCATGGCGATGCGCGAGGTGGTGGTGTACCGGTCGCGGGGCAGGAAGACGAGGCAGGAGAAGAACCGGCCGTAGGGGTCACGGCGCAGGAACAGCCGCAGCCGGCGGCGGTCGGCGAGGGCGATCACGCCCGTGGTGGTCTGGTACAGCGTGTCGGTGCTCGTGGAGAACAGCTCCGAGCGCGGCCAGTTCTGGATGACCTCGAGCATGCGCTGGCCGGTGTAGGACTCCAGCGGGAAGCCCGCGCGGTGGATGACCTCGCGCACGCGGCGGCCGACCACCGGGATGTCGAGGACGTCCTCGTGCAGGGCGGTGATGGTGAACACGCCGAGGAAGCGGTGCTCGCCCGTGACGTTGCCCTCGTCGTCGAAGGTCTTGACGCCCACGTAGTACGGGTAGACCGAGCGCTGGACCGACGAGGGGACGCTCGCCTCGGTCAGGACCAGCAGGTCGGGCGAGAGCGCGGTGGCGGCGCTCTCCGGGCCGGCGGACAGGTTGCGGGCGTTGAGGCTGTCCTGGCGCAGCACGCCGAGGCCGCTGGCGAGGACGGCCTTCAGGGCGCGCTGCTCGCCGTCGCGGACCAGGTCGTAGTTGCGGTAGCCGAGGAACGTGAAGTGGCCGTCGGCCAGCCAGCGCAGCAGCGCCGCGCCTTCGAGGGCCTGCGCCTCGTCCACCGGCGGCGCCGACTCCAGCTGGTCGGCCAGGGCGCGAGCGGTGCCGGCCATCCGGTCGGTGTCCTCCACGACCTCGCGCACGTCGTTGAGGACCGACAGCAGGCCGGCTTCGATCTCCCGGCCGCGGTCGGTGTCGGTGATCAGGTCGACCTCGATGGACATCCACGACTCGGCGATGGCGTCGCCGGGCGGGTCGTCGGCCTCGGCGCTCGGGAGGACGTCGCGCAGCCCGCCGGCCACGTCCCGGCTGACCACGACGATCGGGTGCACCACCCGGTGGACCTGCAGACCGCTGCGAACCAGCTCGGCCGAGACCGATTCGACCAGGTAGGGCATGTCATCGGTGACCAGCTGGACGACCGTGCCGGCCGTACGCCAGCCGTCGGTGTCCGGGTCGGGGTTGAAGACCCGGACGGCCGGGCGCCCGGGAACCCGCGTCTGGGCGAGCGCGCGGTGGGTGCGGACGGTGCCGACCAGGTCGACCGGGTCGGTGTCGAGGACCTCTTCCGGCGGGATGTAGCGGAAGTAGAGCCGAATCAGGTCGGCCAGGTCGGGTGACGTCGCGGCGGCGGCTTCGATCAGTTCGTCCCGGATCTGTTCGGGAGTCCGCGGATCCGGCGGTGTGCCGGTCCGGGTGCTGGTCGAGCGGGTCCGGGTTCCGGTCGAGGTCATCTCACGCGACTCCACGATTGGCGGCACGGCGGTGTGCCACAGGCAGGACACAGGATAGGCGATCATCGGGGCGGGCCGAGCTGTCCGCGCTCCCGGATCGAGGCAAGCGTAACCGCGTCATTCGGGCGAGCGGTGGCGGCCGTGTAGCCGGTCGGCGAAGGTGTCGAACCCGCCGAAGGGCTCGAGTGGCGGCCGGGGAGCGGGTTCGGCCCGGGGCGGGTGGTAGTCGTCCTCGTCGTCGGCGGTCGACTGGTAGGCGGCCAGGGCCTCGGCGAGGAGGCCGGCGATGGTGGTGGAATCGGATCGGTCGCCCCGCTGGCGAGCGGTCTCGCGGCGACTGCCCGGGGTGTCGGGCGGACGGGGCTGAGGCCCGATGATCGGCTCTTCGGCGGTCGTTTCCTCGGCCGTGACGCTTGTCTCACCCGGAGCCGGGGTGTCAGGGGACCTGGTGATGTCGGCGGACCAGTCGATCGCCGCGACCCTCGCCGGACCGGCTGGCCCGGAAGCTTCGGGGCCGACCGAGCTGCCGGTCTGGGTGGGACTGTCGGCGGACCAGTCGATCGCCGCGTTGGCGCCCCTCGCCGAGTCGGACGGGGCGGGGCTGGCGAGCCAGCCAGCTCGCGCCGACCTACCGGCCTGCGTAGACCCAGAAGCCTCACCAGTCGGGTCGGATTGGGTGGGCTCTGCCGCGGCATCGGCCGGCCAGGCCGACTTACCAGTCTGGGTAGGCCCAGAAGCCTCGCCGACCGAGTCAGGCTTTGCCGCGGGACTAGCGAGCCAGCCACCTCGCGCCGACTTACCGGCCTGGGTGGACCCGGAAGCCGGATCGGACAGTGCGGGCTTGGCCGAGCTGCCGGCCTGGGTGGGGCTGGGGGTGTCGGGGGACCTGGTGATGTCGGCCGACCAGTCGATCGCCGCGTTGGCGACCTCGGCTGACCTGGCGCCCCTGGCCGAACCGGCGGACTCAGTCGGCTTGCCGGCCTGAGTGGACTTGGCGGCCTCACCGGCCCCACTGACTTCGTTTGATCCGGCAGGCCCGGTGATCTCGGCGGACCTGTCCGGCCCGGTGGTTCCGGCCGACCAGCCGGGCCGGGCCGATCCGGCCGATCCGGGAGGTCTGGAGGTTCTGGGGACCTCAGGCGGCCCGGACCTCTCGGGGGTGCCCCCGAACGGTTCGAGTGCCGCGCGCAGGGCCGAGGTGGTCGCCGTCTCGCGGAGTGGCTCCGAGGCGGGTGGCGGGCCCGGCTCGACCGGTTGCGGTTCGTCGGGGGTGGGTGGGATGGGATCCGGTTCGGGTGGTTCGGGGATCTCCGGCCGGCGGGACGGCGCTGGCACCGGGTCGGAGTCCGGCGGGGTGGGGATGCTCGCGGTGCCGGCCGTATCGCCCGGTGTCACCTCGAGGCTCCCCGCGGTCAACGCGGACATCATCCGCGCCAGCTCGGCCTTCGTCTGCTCGTAGGCCGAGCGCTGCTCCTCCTCGGCCGAGGCGCGTGCCTGATCGACCGACTCGCCCGGCCCCCGGTCGCCGGCTCCCCAGCTGGACCCAGCCATCGAGTCAGCGTCTCCAGGCTGGGCGGCGGTCACACCACCTTGCGCATCCGTGGACTCGGCGCTGCTCGCCCCGGCCGGCCGGCCGGAACCCGTCCCTGTCGATGCGGCCGAGCCTGTGCCGCTCCCCCATCCAGTACCGGATTCGGCCGCACCAACTCCCCAGGCCGAGCCCGTGTCGGCGGATGCGGACGACTCTGCAGGGCTCGATCCCGAAGCAGAGCCCGCGCCGGCCGGTGCGTCAACCCCCGTACCCGTTGCCTGCCCGGACGAGTCGGCCGAACTCGATCCCCAGCCAGAACGTGCACCGGCTGACGCATCAGCACCCGAACCGGTTGCCGGTCCGGACTCGGCGCTCGCCCCCCAGCTGGAGTCCGCGCTGGTCGACCTATCCGCGCCCGAACCGGGCGAGTCGGTGAGACGCGATCCCCCAGCAGGGCCCGCATCGGCCGGCTCACCAGTGCCCGCACCCGTGGCCTGCCCGGACGAGTCGGTGGGACCCGATCCCCAGGTCGAGCCCGCGCCGGCCGCGCCAGCGCCCGAACCCGTTGTCGGCCCGGACTCGGCGCTCGCTCCCCAGCTGGAACCCGCGCTGGTCGACCTATCCGCACCCGAACCGGCTGCCTGCCCGGACGTGTCGGTGGGACTCGAACCCCAGGCCGGGCCCGCGCCGGTCGGCTCACCAGCGTCCGAACCCGTTGCCGGTCCGGACTCGGCGCTCGCCCCCCAGCTGGAACCCGCGCCGGTCGACCTATCCGCACCCGAACCGGTTGCCTGCCCGGACTCGGCGCTCGCCCCCCAGCTGGAACCCGCGCCGGCCTGCGCATCAGTGCCCGAATCCGTTGCCGGTGCGGGTTCGGCGCTGGCGCTCCAGGTGGAGGCCGGGGCAGCTGGTTCGGTGGTGTCCGGTTGCTGATCGGTGGTGGACTGGTTCGCGGTGCTCGGGGGCCAGCCCGTGTTCGGGTCGGTCGGGTTCGGGGTGGTCGACCACGATGGCCGGTCGTGGGTGGTTTGGCCTGCTGTTCGGGGGCCGGGGGTCTGGGGCCAACCCTGCGGTGGGTCGCCCATCGTGCGGGGGCCTGGGGTGGCCGGCCAGCCGGGTTGCGGGTCGCCGGGGTGGGGTTCGTCCTGGGGAGCCAGGTTGTTCGCCGTCTGCTCGCCCGGGGCGCGGCGCCTGCCGCCGCTGCCCTTCGGAATGCTCAGCGAGCTGAGGATCGCCCGGCCCACGGTCAGTGACTCGCTCGCGCCCGCCACGTTCGGCAGGGGGCGGGTCGGCTCCTCGTCGTCGCCGAAGGGGGTGTCCGCGGACTGCGCACGCCGCCGTGCGCCGGTCGAGCGGGCGGCCGCTTCCCGTGCCGTGTCGGCTGCCTCGCTCGCGCTCGCCGCGGCATCCCGCGCGGTCTCGGCTGGGCCCGGTACCGCGTAGGAGCCGCTGCCCGCGCCCGCGGCGAAGGAGCCGGTCGACGTCCCCGGACCGCCGCTCCCACCTGCCGCATACGAACCGGTCGACGCTCCCGTCGAGTCCGGGCCGCCACCCGAGCCCACCGCAGATGAGCTGGTCGGGGCCGGGCCGAGCGGCGTTGGGCCTGCGCCGGTGTCAGTCGCGTAGGTGCCCGTCCTGGGGGTGGGTTCGGGTGTCGCGTCGGGGGTTTTTGGGATGTCGAAGTAGCCGCTTCGGGTGCCTGCCGTGTTCGGGGACGCCGCGCTGTGGCTCGGGTGGGGGGTTGGGTCCTGGCGGTCCGCCGCGGTGGTGCCGGCCACGTGGAGGCGGGTTGGTCTCGGGGCCCTTGGTTCTGTCGCGGGGCCGCCGTGTTCGGTGGGTTCGGGTGCGCCCAGTGCGTGCCGGGCCGCCGTCAGTAGGGCGCCCGCGTCCACCGTTTCCTCTTCGGTGGTGGGGGCCGCCGACTGGACCACGCCCGTGCTGATGCTCAGGTCGTTGCCCTTCCGGTCGGCCGGCCAGTCCGTCGCGCGGGCGGATTCCCGGATGGTCGCGGCGAACCGTTCCGCCTGGTCGCTTGTGGTGTGTGGGAGGAGCACGGCCAGCTCGTCGCCGGCCGGGGAGGCCAGTTCGGCGTTGTCCGGCGCTATGGCGCGGACCCGGCCGGCCAGTTTCGCCAGGTCAATGTCCGAGGGCAAGTCCGAGGGCAAGTCCGAGGGCAAGTCCGAGGGCGCGTCCGAGCGCACCGGCTCGAAGCGCAGCAGGGTCAGGGCCACCGGGCGCTCGCCGTTGCGCACCGAACGCAGCCGCCGGAACAGGCCCTCGCGGTTGAGCAGGCCCGGCGTCTCGTCGGCGCCGGAACGGGCCGACAGGCTCCCGGCGGCCGCCGCGAAGTCGAGGCGGCCACCCCGCGTCGCGTGCGGTGCGGGCACCGTGTGGCCCGACCGCGAGGCCTGCCGCAGCAGGGACGTCACCGCCTTGGCGCCGACGTCGGCGGCGCCGACCTCCGTGAGCACCAGCCGGCTGGCTCGCGCGATCGCCCGTACCCGCCGCTGTTCGGCGGCCCGTGCGCTACGCAGCGCCTCCAACGCGTCGGTCGTGCGGCCGGCCTGCTCGTCGAGATGCGAGAGTTCGGTGAGCGAGTCGGCGAGCAGCGCGTCGAGGCCGTGGCGCTCGGCCATCCACACCGACTGCGCCAGCATCTCCCGGCCACGACCGACCTGACCGGACGGCAGCAGCACCCGCGTGGACACCGCCAGCATCAGCTGCCCGACGGCGGCCGCCGAGGTGGCTCGCACCGGCTCGCCCACCACCGACTCGGCCGCCGACTCCGCTTCCGCCAGCTCACCCTCGTCGAGCAGTGCGCACACCAGCTCGAGCACCAACTGCGCCCGCAGCCGGTCGCACTCCGCCCGCAGTTCGCGACGCAGCCGGTTGAGCATGCCGAGCCCGGCCTTGGCCGCGGCGACCGCGTCCTCCGTGTCGCCGTACCACCGGTGGTAGGCGGCCGTACGGACGCTCAGCCGGGCCCGCTCGACGCGCCGGGCGTCCGGGCTCAGCCGGTCGTCGGCGGCCACCAGGCGGTCGGCCTCGCTCAGCGCGTCCTCCAGGTCGTCGCGCCGGGCCAGGTGCCCGACGCAGGTGACCAGCCGGCTGAGCGCGAGCGCCCGCATCGAGGGCCGGACGTCGGCCGACTCCAGTACCGGCCGCAGCACGGCACCGCCGAGCACCGGCTCGCCGACCTCACGCGCGCACACGGCCAGGTCCAGCCGGACGGCCGCCGCGAACTCGGTGGCCGAGGTGACCTCCGCAAGCGCCAACGCCGCGAACGCGGGCTCGACGGCGTCGGCGTGGTGGCTGATCCGGACGAGGCCGCCGGCCAGCACGGCCTGCGCCCGCATCGACAGCGACCTAGCCTGACCGATGTCGGCGAACGCCATGGGGTCCCGTGCGGTGACCCCCGTGCCTATCGCCAGCGCCCGCTGGGCGAGCTGAACGGCGAGCTCCGGGGCACCGGAACACAGGGCCTCCGCCGAGCGGACGAGTGCGGCGCACTCGTCCAGCCCGGTGGACGCCGACTGTTCGTCCCAGGCCACGCTGGAGCCCCCAACCTAGTCCCGGGTCAGCTTGCGATAGGTCACCCGGTGCGGACGCGCGGCTTCCTCGCCGAGACGTTCGACCTTGTTCTTCTCGTACCCCTCGAAGTTTCCCTCGAACCAGAACCACTTGGCCGGGTTCTCGTCGGTGCCTTCCCAGGCGAGGATATGAGTAGCGACGCGGTCGAGGAACCACCGGTCGTGGGAGATGACCACGGCGCAGCCGGGGAACTGTTCGAGCGCGTTCTCCAGCGAGCCCAGGGTCTCCACGTCCAGGTCGTTCGTCGGCTCGTCCAGCAGGATCAGGTTTCCGCCCTGCTTGAGCGTGAGCGCCAGGTTGAGCCGGTTGCGCTCGCCGCCGGACAGCACGCCCGCCGGCTTCTGCTGGTCGGCACCCTTGAAGCCGAACGCGCTGACGTAGGCACGGGAGGGCATCTCGGTCTGCCCCACGTGGATGTAGTCCAGCCCTTCCGACACCACCTCCCACACGTTCTTCTTCGGGTCGATCCCGCCGCGCTCCTGGTCGACGTACGACAGCTTCACCGTCTCGCCGATCTTGACCACGCCCGAGTCGGGCTTCTCGAGACCGACGATGGTCTTGAACAGCGTGGTCTTGCCGACCCCGTTCGGGCCGATCACGCCGATGATCCCGTTGCGCGGCAACTGGAACGACAGACCGTCGATCAGCACCCGGTCGTCGAAACCCTTCTTCAGGTTGTCGACCTCGACCACGATGCTGCCCAGCCGCGGACCCGCCGGGATCTGGATCTCCTCGAAGTCGAGCTTGCGCGTGCGCTCGGCCTCGGCGGCCATCTCCTCATACCGGTCGAGTCGCGCCCTGGACTTGGTCTGCCGCGCCTTCGCGTTGGACCGCACCCAGGCCAGTTCGTCCCTCAGTCGCTTCTGGAGCTTCTGGTCCTTCTTGCCGGCGACCGCGAGCCGCTCGGCCTTCTTCTCCAGGTAGGTGGAGTAGTTGCCCTCGTACGGATGTGCGCGGCCACGGTCCAGCTCGAGGATCCACTGCGAGAGGTTGTCCAGGAAGTACCGGTCGTGGGTGACCGCCAGGACGGCGCCCGCGTACTGGGCGAGGTGCTGTTCCAGCCACAGCACGCTTTCCGCGTCCAGGTGGTTGGTCGGCTCGTCCAGCAGCAGCAGGTCGGGCTTGGAAAGCAGCAGCTTGCACAGCGCCACCCGGCGCCGCTCCCCACCGGAGAGCACCGTGACGTCCGCATCGGGCGGTGGGCACCGAAGCGCGTCCATGGCCTGCTCGAGCTGCGAGTCCAGGTCCCAGGCGTCCGCGTGGTCCAGATCCTCCTGGAGCTTGCCCATCTCCTCCATGAGCTCGTCGGAGTAGTCGGTGGCCATCAGCTCGGCGATCTCGTTGAAGCGGTCCAGCTTCTGCTTGATCTCGCCGACGCCCTCCTCGACGTTGCCGAGGACCGTCTTGTCCTCGGTGAGGGGCGGCTCCTGCTGAAGGATGCCCACGGAGTAGCCGGGCGACAGGAACGCCTCACCGTTGTTGGGCTGGTCCAACCCCGCCATGATCTTGAGCACGCTGGACTTACCCGCGCCGTTGGGGCCAACCACCCCGATCTTCGCCCCGGGGTAGAACTGGATGTAGACGTCATCAAGGATGACCTTGTCCCCGTGCGCCTTGCGCACCTTCTTCATGGTGTAGATGAACTCGGCCATGGCCGCGATCGTAGAGCGGTCCGTGTTCGGCCCTGAGCGCGGTGTGGCACAACAAGGGTGACGACCACCCCTCGATCGACCCGCGAGCGGTCGGCGGCCCGCGCGTCACGCCGCCGCCGGGTGCGTGACCACCCCCTCTCCCAGCCCGCCTACCTCGGGCGGTGGATCGGCGGTGGCCCAGCCCGACCGGTTGACCAGCACCGTCTGCCACGACAGGTCCGGGCCGACCGACCGCGCGTCGATCTCGGCCGACGACCGCCGGGAGCCGTCGTCGGTCGTGTACTCCCGGACCCGGAACCGCCCGGTCACGATCACCTGGTCGCCCTTGGCCAGCGAAGCCTCCGCACCGTCGGCGAGCCGGCGCCAGCAGCTGACGCCCAGGTACATGCGGTCGCCGTCGACCCAGGCGCCGCTCTCCTTGTCGAAGCGGCGCTCCTGGCACGCGATCCGGAAGTTCGCCACCTTGTCGCCGCCCATGGTGACGCGGGAGCGGACATCGGTGACCAGGCGGCCGACCGCGGTGATGGGCGTGTCGTACATGTTCTGTGTCCTCTCCGGCAAGCGCGGGTGATGGGTCCAGCGTGCCGGCGGGCGGCGGGGTTGGCCGTGGTTACCGGCGAGTTGTGGACAGGTACCCGGCCTGTGGACAGGTCGACCTGAGGCCGTGGCGGGTGGCCGAAAAATGTCGGTGGTGGGTGGTAGTGACGACGGCCACGGTAGTGAGTGAGTGCTCACTCATTGACATGAGTGAGCACTCACTCATATGCTGGTGCCATGGTTGAGGACGAGAAGCGCAGGCGGGCCCCCGCGATGAGCCAGGAAGAGCGGCGGGCAGCGATCGTGCGCACCACGCTGCCCCTGCTCATCGAGCACGGCGGCACCGTGTCCACCAGCCAGATCGCCGCCGCCGCTGGAATCGCCGAGGGCACCGTCTTCCGCGCCTTCAAGGACAAGCAGGACCTGCTGATCGAGTGCATGCGCGCCGGCCTGGACTCCGACACGGAGATCGCCCTCATCAAGGCCATCGACCGCACCCTGCCGCTGCGTCAGCGGCTCATCGAGGGCGTCGAGGCGATCGGCGGCTACCTCGAGCGGATCTGGACGGTGGGCCAGGCGCTCCAGACGGCCGGCATCGGCCGGGAGGAGATGCACCGGCACATCCACGAAAAGGGGGGCCAGTCGGACGCCGGTCCGCCCGCACAGATCATCCGCATCTCCCAGACGTTCGCCGGCCTGTTCGACCAGCCGGGCGAAGAACTGCGGGTCAGCTCCGAAAAGGCCGTGCGCATGCTGCTCGGCCTCATCTTCTCCAACCGTATGCAGGGGCCGGGCATCGACGCGGCCATGGACGACCCGGCCGAGATCGTCGACCTGTTCCTGCACGGCGTCATCCGTACCGAAAAGGGGAACCAGCCATGACCGACGTCATGATCGAAGCAACGAACGTCACCAGGACGTTCGACGACGTGACCGCGCTCGACGGGGTCAGCGTCACCGTCCCGCGCGGCACCGTCCTCGGCCTGCTCGGCCACAACGGGGCCGGCAAGACCACCCTGGTCAACGTCCTCACCACCATGCTGCCGCCGACCAGCGGATCCGCGCACGTCGCCGGGTTCGACGTGGTCCGCGAGGGCCAGGAGGTCCGCGGCCGGATCGGCCTCACCGGCCAGTTCGCCTCGGTGGACGAGCAGCTCTCCGGCACCGATAACCTCGTGCTGATCGGCCGGCTGCTCGGCGCGAGCCGCCGCGAGGCCACGGCCCGCGCGAACGAGCTGATGGACCTGTTCGACCTCACCGACGCGGCCAAGCGGCTCGCCAAGACCTACTCGGGCGGCATGCGACGCCGTCTCGACCTGGCCGCGAGCCTGGTCGGCCGGCCGGACGTGATCTTCCTGGACGAGCCGACCACCGGGCTCGACCCGGCCAGCCGGATCGGCATGTGGGAGATCGTCGAGGAACTGGTGGGCGACGGCACCACCGTGCTGCTGACCACCCAGTATCTGGAGGAGGCCGACCGGCTGGCCGACGCGATCACCGTGCTGTCCGGTGGCAAGGTCGTCGCCTCGGGGACGGCGGCCGAGCTGAAGGCCCAGGTCGGCAAGCGCGCCGTACACGTCACGCTGGCCACCCCGCTGGACGCGCCCGCGGCCATCGACTCGCTGGAACGCGCCGGCCTGCAGCCGGTGCTCGACGAGCCGCGCGGCGAACTGCGCACCCCGGTCGACGCGTCCACCGACCTCGCGGTGGTGGTCCGCGCCCTCGACGAGGTCGACGTCGAGGTGACCGAGCTGGCGCTCACCGAACCCAGCCTCGACGACGTCTACCTCACCCTCGCCAAGAACAAGACCGCGGCTTAAGGAGCAACCCATGACCACCATCGCGCCACCCCACTGGCGGGGCACGGGAACCACCCAGCAGATCGGCATCCTCACCGGCAGATCGCTGCGTGCACTCCTCGGTGACCCGAAACTCGTCGCCTTCAGCGTGCTGCAGCCGCTGATCATGCTGCTGCTGTTCAGCCAGGTGTTCGGCAGCATGGCCAGCTCGGCCAACTTCCCCGCCGGGGTCAGCTACATCGACTACCTGATGCCCGCCATTCTCGTCACCACCGGTGTCGGCGCCGCGCTGCAGTCCGGCGTCGGGCTGGTGTCGGACATGAAGAACGGGGTGCTGGCGCGGCTGCGTTCGCTGCCCATCAACCCCGGGTCCGTGCTGGTCGCCAGGAGCCTGTCCGACCTGATCCGCACGGCCATCCAGCTGGTCATCCTGCTGGCCGCCGCGGTGCTGCTGTTCGACTTCTCCCCCGCCGGCGGCCTGCTGGGCGTGGCGCCCGCGTTCCTGCTGGCGCTGGCCGTGAGCTGGGCGCTGTCGTGGGTGTTCCTGGCGGTGGGCGCCTGGGTACGCGACGCGGAGTCCATGCAGTCGGTCGGCTTCCTGGCCATGTTCCCGCTGATGTTCGCGTCCAGCGCGTTCGTGCCGATCGACGGGCTGCCCGGCTGGCTGCGCGTGATCGCCACGATCAACCCGCTGACCTACGCGGTCGACGCGTCACGCAACCTGGCGCTCGACCTGCCCGTCGGCTCGGGTGTGGCGGCGGCGCTCGCGGCCAGCGCGGGGTTGCTGCTGGTCGGGGTGATCGCGGCGGTCCGCGGCTTCCGGCGGCCGCTCGGCGCTTAATCCCGGTCGGCCATCTTCTTCAGCATGGCGTTGTAGGCCTCACGATCGGCGTCACCCTCGGTGTCGGCACGGCGGTCCGCCCGCCGTGCCTCCCGGTCGTCCGCACGGGACCACTGCACGAGCAGCGCCACCAGGACGAGCAGCAGCGGCAGCTCGCCGGCCGCCCACGCTATGCCGCCGCCGAGCCGCTGGTCGGACAGCAGATCGGCGGTCCACGGCAGGCCGAGACGCTGGTAGAACTGCTCGCCGATCACCGTCTGCATGCTCATGAGGATCACGCCGAAGAACGCGTGGAACGGCAGCGAGGCGAACACCATGCCGAGCCGGGCCACGTGCGGCAGGCGTCGCGGCGCCGGGTCCAGCCCGATCACCGGCCAGTAGAAGAGGTAGCCGACGAGCAGGAAGTGGGCGTTCATCAGCAGGTGCGCCCAGTGCTTCTCCAGCGCCGCGTCGAACAGCCCGGAGAAGTACAGCAGG
Source organism: uncultured Actinomycetota bacterium (assembly GCA_963826035.1). Taxonomy (GTDB): domain Bacteria; phylum Actinomycetota; class Actinomycetes; order Mycobacteriales; family Pseudonocardiaceae; genus Actinophytocola. Next base: position 35,037 of record CAWGVZ010000021.1, read on the forward strand.
TAGAACGAGCCGACGAACAGCGCGAGCGCGACCACCGGGTGGGTCAGCGTCTTCGCCACGGGCGACCGGACCATGGCGAGCAGCCACTCGCGCGGACCAGGGGCACCGTCGCGGCCGGCCACCGGCAGCGCCCGCAGCGCGAGCAGCAGCGGCCCGCCGAGCACCAGCAGGACCGGCGCCAGCATGGACAGCATCATGTGGGTTTCCATGTGGATGCTGAACATGGCGGGCGAGTAGCGGCCGAACCCGGAGGACGTGGCGATGAGGATGACCGCGCACCCGGCCAGCCAGGCGATCGTGCGGCCGACCGGCCAGGCGTCACCCCGGGCCCGCAGGCGGCGCACCCCCAGCAGGTAGAGCACGGCCAGCACGATCGCCGCCGTGCCGAAGACCAGGTCGAACCGCCAGTCGAACAGCAGCGTGCCGAGCGTCGGCGGTCCGTCGAGGGGGTAGCCGAGCTGGAGTTCCACGCGGTCCGGGCGGTAGTCGAGCGGCGGCGGCGGGGTCCTGGCGAGCGCGGCGGCGAGACCGATGGTGAGGCACATGAACAGCACCTCGACCGCCGCCAGCCGCACGAGCGCGTTGCTCGTCCCGCCGGCCACGATCGCCCGCACGCCGCGTTGCCGCTGGAAGAAGCCGAAGACGCCGAGCACGACCAGCGCCATGATCTTGGCGAACACGAGCAGGCCGTACGGGTCGCCGAACAGCAGGTCGACGGGCACCCGAATCCAGGCGTTGATCACGCCGGACGCGGCCATGATGATCCAGCTGACCAGCGCGACCGCCGAGAACCGGGTGGCCGCCACCCGCAGCTGGTCGCCGCTCGTGATGCGCCTGCCGAACATCAGCAGAGCCACCAGTCCGCCGACCCACAGCGACGCGGCCACCAGGTGGAACAGCAGGCTGTTCGTGGCCAGGTCGTGCTGGCCACCGGAGGCCGAGTGCCCGGTGACCGCCACCGGGGTGATGCCCAGGACGGCCAGGCCGAACAGGGCGGTGGTCCAACCCCAGGTCAGCACGATCCGGGTGGCGACCGCGATGGCCAGCGCGACCACCGCGGTGATCAGCCACGCCTTCGTCTGCTCGAACCCGCCGACCACGTCGACGAACGTGCCGCCGGCCAGCACCTCGGACAGCGGCTTGTTGATGAAGTCGGCTGCCGTGTAGGCCATGGCCAGCAGCGAGCCGAGGCACCACAGCACGGCCGCCCAGGACGCCGTCCGCAGCGCCGCGTAGCCGCCGACCTGCAGGATCCCGGAACGCTGGGGCGACACCATGAACGCCGCGAACATGAGCGAGCCGACGGTCAGCACGCAGCCGATCTCCGCGAACACCCGCACGATGGTCAGGCCGTAGATGTTGACCGGACTGTCCTCGCCGGAGGTGAGACTGAGCAGAGCGACGGCGGTCAGCGCGGACAGCAGGATGCCGATGAGGATCAGCGGCACCACCCCTGCGGTGGGGTTGACCCGGACGGGCTTGTGCGGCAGGGCGTCGACGGGCACGAGCCGAGCGTAGTCGCCCGCTACCCGACCGACGAAGCTACGACCGTCCGCTGCTTCCGTTCGTCCTCACGACGGCGGGCCGCGTCGGCCGCCAGGGCCGCCGGGGCGATCAGCATGGCGATCACGCCGGCGAAGCCGAGGCCCACCTCGAGGTCGGTGAGATGGGCGATGCCGCCGATCATCGGCGGGCCGAGCAGGAACCCGCTGTAGGCGATGGTCGTGACGAAGCCGAGTTCGCGCTCACCGCCGGTGCCGTCGGCCCGCCGGCCGACCGCGCCGGCCAGCTCGAGTGCCACGGGGAAGGCGAACGCCAGCCCACCGCCGGCCATCGCGAACCCGACGTAAGCCATCCAGGCGACCGGCACGAACGCGGTGAGCAGCATGCCGAGCCCGGCGATCAGCGAACCGCCGACCAGCAGCCGCACCCCTCCGAAGCGGCGTTCGATCTGCTCCCCGAACAGCCGCACGACGCCCATGGCCACGCTGAAGACGGCGAACGTCACGGCCGCCGCGCCTTCGTCCATGCCTCGCTCACGCACGGCGAACAGAGCCGACCAGTCGCCGTTGGCACCTTCGACGATCGCCGAGAACAGCGCGATGAGACCGAGTAGCCAGAGCACCGGCCGGCGCAGCATCCGCCGGCCGGCGCCGTGGCGCTCGCCCGTGTCGACGACCGGCGCCTCGCGCGGAACGTGCCTGAGCACCGCGCCGGTCGTGCCGATGATCGCCACCGAGACCAGCACGAAGTGCGGGAACAGCCCCACATCGTGGCCGGCGGCGACCGCGGCGCCCACGGCGCCGATCAGCGCGCCGAAGCTGAAGCCGGCGTGGAAGACCGGCATGAGCGGACGTTCCGTGCGGCGGATGACGGTGACCGCGGCGACGTTCATGGCCACGTCGAACACGCCGCCCGCGGCACCGAGGACGACGAGCGTCAGGCCCAGTTGGAGCGGCGAGCCGACGGCGGCGAGAACCGGCAGCACGAGCACCATGGTGAACGACGAGACGAGGAACATCGCGCGAGCGCCGAAACGGGCACACCAGCGGCCGGACAGCGAGGCGGCGATGATCATGCCGAGGCTGGCGCCGAGCAGCGCGAGACCGAGCAGGCCCTCGTCCGCGTCGATCTGTTCGGCGATGGCCGGCATGCGTGGCGCCCAGGAGCCGAACGCCACGCCGTTGAGCACGAAGATGATGAAGACCGGCCAACGTCCCGAGCGCACCGCTACCTCCCCTGGTTGTGAGATTCCAGCGTAACTGAAGCGCTTCAGTGGTCGCTACGAATTTATGTGGGACCCCGGGTCCTAGGCTTGGCCCGTGAGTCCGGACCGGGCGCGTCGCCCCACCCTGGACACCGTGGCCCAACTGGTCGGTGTGTCCAGGGCCACCGTGTCGAACGCGTACAACCGGCCGGACCAGCTGTCCGCCGAGCTGCGCGAGCGGATCATCGTGGCGGCCAAGCAGCTCGGTTACGCCGGTCCGGACCCGGTGGCCAGGAGCCTCGCCACGCGCCGCACCGGCTCGGTCGCGTTCATGCTGTGCGAGGGCCTGTCCTCGGCGTTCTCCGACCCCGCGCTGTCGATCATGCTGGACGCCCTCGCCTCCACAGTGGACAGCGGCGACCGGGCGTTGCTGCTGCTCCCCGGCATCGGCGACGCCGGCCCACGGGTCGAGAGCGTGATCCGCGCGCAGACCGACGTCGTGGTGGCGTACTCGCTGCCCGACGACGCACCGGCGATCGCCGCCGTCCGCGAACGCGGGCTGCCGCTGGTCCTGATCGACCAGCCGACCCTTCCCGGCGCCGCGCACGTGCGGGTGGACGACGCTGGCGGCGCCCTGCTCGCCGCCCGGCACGTGGCCGAACTGGGGCACCGGCGGGTCGGCGTCCTCGGGTTCGAGATGAGCGCGGACGGCTGGCGCGGCCCCACCACGCCCGACCGCGTCCGAGATGCACACTTCCGGGTGACGCTCGACAGGTTAATCGGATACCGGAAAGGCCTGGCCGAACACGGTATCGTCGCAGCTGAGGTGCCGTGTTGGGAGGCGCCCGGAAGCGCCAGGGAGCTCGGGAGGGAGGGCGCCACGTGGTTGTTCGGACTCGAACCGAGGCCGACAGCGGTGCTCTGCATGTCCGACGAGCTCGCCCTCGGCGCCATCCGCGCGGCCTACGACCTGGGGCTGTCCGTGCCGGGAGAGGTGTCCATCGTGGGCTTCGATGACACCCCGGCCGCCAGCTGGAGCGACCCACCGCTGACCACCGTGCGCCAGGATCTCGTGGCCAAGGGAAGACAAGCCGGCGAACTCGCGCTACGGATGCTCGACGGCGATAGACCGGGCAGACCGGTCACCATCGAGGTGGAACTGCTCGTCCGCGGCTCCACCGGACCCGCCCGCCGCTGAACCTATCGGTGTGAGATTCGCCGGATCTCGTCAGATCCGGAAACGCCTGAGCGGCGGCGAACGATCAGACCCACTGGACGGCCATCTGCCCTGCCCGGGGGCGGCGTGGTCGCACACCCCCTCGTAGCTCAGCGGAAAGAGCAGGAGCCTTCTAAGCTCTGGGTCGCAGGTTCGAGTCCTGCCGGGGGGACGCCCTCCGCAGACGTGTGTCCGCGGAAAGCGCGGACCGAATCGGTCGTCGTGATTGTGGGGGTGCAACCCCCCCGCACCCCGCCCGGCGGGGCTTCGCCCCCCGGACCCCCCCCAGGGGTTCCGTCAAAGTCGGATAGGCCCTGGTCAGAGCCGGTCGCGCGTGGTCTCCAATCACTAGCAGTGCCGTCGCGAAAGGCGCGTCGGGACATCGCTGATGCCTCGAACGGGCCATTGAGGACGTTGAGCGTCCCGAACGGCCCATTCAGGACATGGCCACCGCCCCGAACGCGCCTTTCCAAGCACATGCCCGCCTCATGACCCGACGGAACCCTGCCCGGACCCACGGGCCGTGGTCGTGCGGCCGGGGTCGTGACGTTCGTGTGGATGCTGTACGAGCCGTATGAGGCGCGTCCTGCGAAGATAGGCCCATGGCGGTCTTCAAGATCAATGCAATCGAGGTCCCCGAGGGTGCCGGACCGGAGCTGGAGCGCCGGTTCGCCGCGCGGTTGGGCGCGGTGGACGACGCTCCCGGATTTCTCGGGTTCGAGCTGTTGCGCCCCGTTTCCGGTGAGACCCGATACTTCGTCTGCACCCGTTGGGAGTCCGACGAGGATTTCCAGGCGTGGCTGAACGGTGATGCCGGGATGCGCGCGCACGCCGGGGAGCGGGCCAAGCCGGTGGGTACCGGATCGGCGTTGCTGGAGTTCGAGATCGTGCAGGCGTCCACGCCCCCGCGCGCGGACACCTGAACCCAGGCGGACTTGTACGGAACTTGTACGCGGTGGTGCCACGCTCCGCGCATGAACGAGCACAGAAATCCCGGCCTGTCACGGCGGTCGTTGCTCACTCGGGGTCTGGCCGTCGGGGCCGCGGTGGCCGTGCCGGCCGCGCTGGGCGGCAACTTCGCCTGGGCCACCACCGCCCTCGCCACCGCGGACATGGAGCTCGTGCTCCTCGGGTGCCAGGTCGACCCACCGAAGTCCGGCTCCGGGACCACCCCCGGCGCCGAGACACACGTGCGTGTCGTCGAGCAGGCGTTGCAGGCCAAGGGTTTGCTCGCCGCGAGCCTCGTCGACGGGCACTTCGGCACCAGCACGCTCGACGCCTACGCCGCCTGGCAGCGCAGCCTGGGCTACAGCGGGCTGGACGCCAACGGCGTGCCCGGCCGGACCAGCCTGACCGAGCTCGGCGTCAGCGTGACCCATCCGGTCTCCGCCGGGTCGCGCACCGCCTCCTACGGCGGCCGGCGGACCAACACCCGCACGGCGGACATGCTGCGCGCGGCCGACGGGATGCTGTCGTGGAGCATCACGCTCACCCAGGGCTCGTACACCTCCAGCAACCCCGGGTCGGCAGGCACCCACGACGGCGGTGGCGTCATCGACATCGGCGTCAACTCCCTGTCCACCACCCAGCGATGGCAGGCCGTGAAGGCGTTGCGCACCGTGGGGTTCGCCGCGTGGCTGCGCACTCCGAGCGACGGCTTCGCCTACCACATCCACGCCTGCGGGATCTCCGACCCGGACATGTCCCGCGCGGCCCGCGACCAGGTGCACGACTACTACTTCGGCCGCAACGGTCTGGCCAACAACGGCCCGGACAACACCCCGTCGGCCTATCGGGTGCCGTTCACGTGGTGGGAGCAGTACCAGCGGAGCTGAGGCCACCGGGGCCGGCGAGGTAGCGGCGGCGCAGATCGGCGTGCGCCCGGTCGGTCATGTCGGTGCTGTCGACGTACTGGTCGATCGCGCCGACCGGCGGCAGCGCCCGGACGGCCGGGTCGCCGATCGTCGCGACAAGGGCGTCGGTGAACCGGTACGCGTCCAGAACCCGGAACGGCCGGTCGTGGAAGTAGCGGACCGTCACCTCCAGCGGCTCCGTGAGGCCGAGCTCGTTGTGGCGCCGCGCGGCGATCTCGTAGGCGGGCGAAAGATGCTGCTCCCGTGCCTGCCAGCTTCGCGCGGCCAGCGCGCCGGACAGGTGCGGGGTCAGCGCCCGGGCGCAGGGCAGCGCGGCGAAGGCCGTACCCAGCCACTTGCTGTACGGCGGATACACCCGGTCCATCAACAGGCACAGCTTCATCAGGTCACGGACCTGGCGCGCGGCGACCACGGCCGAGCCCAGATCGTCGCCTACCTCACCGCAGCGGCCGACGAAGGGCTCCTCCTGGGACAGGCGCATCCACTGACAGGCCAGGACATAGCGCCACACGTCGTCCGGGTACCAGGCCAACCGCCTTCGGTACGGCGCCAGCAGACCCAGCCCGTCGTGGAACACCGCGCCACCGGTCAGTTCACGCAGTACTTGCGTCGGGACCGTCAACCAGGCCGAAATCGGTAGGCCGCCGTCCGGGTCGGCGCCGAGCTGGTCGGTGAAGAAGCCCCGCGGATCGGTGATGTCCACCCAGTGCCGGGCCGGCGCGCCCGATGGGAACGCGAAGCGGACCGGGTAGCCACGGAACTCGACCGGCAGCTCGCGGTCCAACAGGGCGTCCAGCTCGTCGACGCGGGTGTGGAAATCGTCACCGCCAAGGAAAAGCTGCAGCCGCGGGCCCCAGGCGTGGTCGGTGGAGCGCACCGTGTCGAAGCCCTGCACCTCCGAGCCCCAGCCGATCAGCGCCGCCGAGTACGGCACCTCGTCCAGCGCCTGCGCCAGGATCGGGGCGACGACCTCGGTATAGAAGAGCTGGGACAGCTCAAGGCCGGGCAGGAAGGACCGCGTCACGTCCGCCACCCTGTCAGGAGTGAGTCATTGACCGTGCCCTTGGGGCATGGTGTCGACTGACCTCGACGGGGGAGGCAGGCAATGGCGTGGAGCACTCGGCAGCTGGCCGAACTCGCGGGCTCGACCGTGAAGGCTATTCGGCATTACCACGAGATCGGGTTGCTGGACGTGCCCGAGCGCGCGGCCAACGGGTACAAGCAGTACAAGATCTCGCATCTGATCCGGCTGTTGCAGATCAAGCGGCTGAGTGATCTGGGGGTGCCGCTGTCGCAGGTCGCGGCCATGGGGCGGGCCGACGAGGAGCCGGACGAGGCGATCCGGGTGCTCGATGCCGAGTTGGCGGCGACGATCGAGCGGCTCAATCGGGTGCGTGCGGAGCTGGCCGTCATCCTGCGTCATCGCGCACCGATGCATGTGCCGCCCGGGTTCGCTCCTCTCGCGCGGAACCTCTCCGACGTGAACCGGTCCCTGCTCATGGTCTATTCGACGGTGTTCAGCGAGGAGGGCATGGACGAGTTCCGTCAGATGATCGCCGCGCGCGACGACACCGACGACGAGTTCGATGCCCTTCCCCCGGACGCCGACGATGCCGCGATCGACCGGCTTGCCGAACGGATGGTGCCCGTGGTCCGCGGGATCCATGAGAAGCACCCGTGGTCGAAGAATCCAGCGGCGGACTCGCCCCTGGGAGCGGAGCTGGCCGAAAGCACGCTGGCACAGGCGGTGGTGGAGTTCTACAACCCCGCACAGCTACGAGTCCTGCAGCGCCTGCACGTCCTCCTCGAACAGCCGACGGACGCGCCCTGACCTGCCGCTCAACCTCTTCATGGTTGATCCTGGCGAGTGAGCCGGATCGCCTCACCCGCGAGGTCGACGTCGCCCGAGTAGCCCTCGTTGAAGACCAGGTAGAGCCACGCGCAGCACGGTGGCGCCTCGAGCTGGTCGGCGAAGTCCTGCACATACCGCATGTGGGCCGAAGTTCCTCCGGCGTCCACCGGTCCATCGGCACGTCGCACGCGGCGCTCAGGCGCGCTGACGCTCGGCCTGCTGCTGGATCAGCTCCTCGACCGCGCTCGGCAGCGTCGTCTCGAAGTCGATCAACTTGGCCCACGTCGGGGTCACGACGATGCGGACCATGCCGTCGTAGAGCGAACGAACCCCTGCCTCCCACTCGACCCGTTGCTCGGGCGTCATCGTGTAAGAGCTGTTCATCTCGAGGTACTCGTCCGGGATGCCCTCGACGACGTCCAGCTCGGCGCGACCGCGAATCAGCAGGATCTTGGGCGGGTGCACCTCGGTGTCGATGGTCAGGGCAACCGCCGGGTTCGCGCGCAGGGCCGGGAGCTTCGGGGCGTTCTTCGCGGTGCACATGACGATCGTCGAGCCGTTCCAGGAGAACCCGATGGGGACGTTGCGGGGGGTGCCGTCCTTGGCGACGTAGGCCAGGCGGGTCAGGTCCCGCGCCAGCAGTTCCTGGCTGATCGGCCGGTTCAGGACCTCGGTGATCTCGTTCGGTAGCACGGTCATCCCTCTCGTTGTCGTGACATATTCCTCAGCGCCGCACCGGCAAGTCGTACCAGCGCCGCACGCTGGAACCGATGCGGGACAGGTCGGTGCCGTAGATGTGCAGCGAGACGGCCGTGGTCTCGGTGTCGTTGCGCACCCGGTGAATGTCGCCGGGAGGCGCGAACCCGCTGACGTCGCCCGTCGGGTTGGGGTTGATGCCGGCCTCGCGGAGGTGGGTGCCGTCCTCGGACGGCGTGTACAGATCCTCGTGCTCGGCGCCCTCCAGCACGCCGAACACACACCAGGTCACGTGGTCGTGGATCCTGGTCACCGCCCCCGGCTGCCACACGATCGCCACCATGGAGAACGAGCCGTCCGGCTCGACGTGCAGGCGTTGGCTGCTGAAGGTGCCGCGCTCACCGATCCGCTGCTCGGGGGTGAGCAGCGCGTCGGCCGGCGGCAGGTTCTGGCGCAGGGCGTCGGCCACGAGGACCGCCGTCCGCCGCCAGTCCGCGTTGCGGGCGACCGCCCGGCGCACCGCGACGATCAACTGGTCCAGCTCGGTGCGCGGGTTCGACATTAGGGTGGTCATGACGCCCTCCTCCGGGTTCGACTGTGTGACCAGCATCGGTCCGACCGGGATCCCGGGGCATCCGTGCTGGCCGCCGTCCACCACGGATGGGTCCACGGAGTCGGCCGAACGAGTTGGGGGATGATGCGGCTGTGGCTGAGCTGTCCGGCGCCGGCCGGATCTCGCAGCGGGAGGCCGAGGTCCTTGCCGCGATCGGGGCGCGCCTGTCCAACGCCCAGATCGCCAACCGCCTGCACATCTCCGTGCGCACGGTGGAGAGCCACGTGTCGTCGCTGCTGCGCAAGTACGGGTTCAGCGACCGGTGGGCGCTGGCCGAGCTGGCCCAGCAGGCCGACGGGCGGGAGCCGGGGCGCCTCGATGGCCTGCCGTCGGCGGCGACCACCACGTTCGTCGGGCGGGAGCCGGAACGTGCGGCGGTGCTCGCCGCGATCGACGACGCCCGCCTGGTGACCCTGCTCGGCCCGGGCGGCGTCGGCAAGACCCGGCTGGCCGTCGCCGTGGCCGAGGCGGCCGGGCCGGCGTTTCCGTCCGGTGGGGCGTTCGTGGATCTGGTCCCGGTCCGCGAGGGGTTCGTGGCGCGGGCGGTGGCCACCACGCTCGGCGTGACCGAGGGTTCGCACCAGCCGCTCGAGGAGGCGGTGGCCGCGCGGCTCGGCGGCGGCCGGTCGCTGGTGGTGCTGGACAACTGCGAGCACGTGATCGAGGAGGCGGCCGCGTTCGCCGAACGCATCCTGGCCGCCTGCCCGGGAACCCGGATCCTGGTGACCAGCCGTGAGCGGCTGAGCATCCCCGGCGAGCGCACGGTGCCGATCGCGCCGCTGCCGCTGGCCGGTGACGCCGAACGGCTCTTCCACGACCGCGCGCTCGCCGCGGATCCGGAGTTCGTGGGCGACCCGGCGGTCATCGCCGAGCTGTGCGCCCGGCTGGACGGGATGCCGCTGGCCATCGAGCTGGCCGCCGCGCGCAGCGCCTCGCTGGGCGCCACCGGGTTGCTCGCCGCACTGGAGGACGCGCTGCGCCTGCTGTCCGGCGGCCGGGGCGGCGACCAGCGGCACCGTTCGCTGCGCGCGGTGATCTCGTGGAGCTACGAGCTGCTCGACGCCGACGAGCAGGCGCTGTTCCGCCGGCTCGGTGCGTTCGCCGGGGGGTTCGACCTGGCCGCCGCAGTCGCCATCGCCGGCGACCGGGCCGGGGTGACCGACCTGCTCGGCCGGCTGGTGGACAAGAGCCTGGCCGTGCACCTGCGGGGCACGCCGAGCAGGTGGCGGTTGCTCGAAACGGTCCGGGCGTTCGCGCTGGAACAGCTGGCGCTCGCCGGTGAGGACGCCTCGACCAGGGCCCGCCATCTGCGCTGGGCGGCCGAGACGGCGGTCGCGCTCGAGGCCCGGCTCGGCGGCACGTGGCGCGACGACTTCGACGCCACGGCGGCCGACCTGCGGGCGGCCGTCGCCGCGGCGCCACCCGAGCCCGATCCGGTGACCCACCGGCTCGCCGCGTCGCTGGCGCACCTGACCTACGCGCGGCGGTACCTCATGGAGTCCTTCGGGCACTACCGGCTCGCCGCGGCCAGGGCGACCACGCCCGCCGAGGCGGCTGGCGACCTGCGCACGGCGGCCGGTTGCGCGCACGTCAGCGCCACGTCCAACCAGCAGGTATTCGAGCTGCTGCTGGCCGCCGCCGCGCAGGAGGACGGCGCGGACCGGGTGGTCGACCTGGCTCGGGCGGTGGAAACCGCGGCCCGCCACCCCGACTCGTTCGAGACGCCGATCCCCCGCGACCGCCTGCGCGGGCTGCTGGCCGAGGCAGACCGCGGCCGGCGCCACCGATGATCTTGTGGCCACGGCGGCACTGGCCACGGCGACCGCGTGGCTGGCCTCGGACGCGAACACAGACGCGAGCCCGGACGCGGCGCTGGCGGCCGAGGCGGTCCGGGCCGCGCGGGCGGCCGGTGATCCCGTGCTGATCAGCGCCGGGCTCTGCGCCATGGGCACGGCGGCGCTGCATGCCGGGCGGCCGCGAGAGGCCTACCGGATCGCCCGGGAGCGGTTGGCGTTGCTGCCGTTGATGGACCGCGACGATCCGTACTACGCGCCGGAGATCTGCAACACCCTCGGCCGGGTGTGCGCCTACGCGATCATGATCGGGGATCTGCCCGGCGGGTTGGCCGCAGCGCGGACCAGCCTGGACGACGACCTGTTGCGCCACACGCACATCACGGCCAGCCGGCTGGTTCCGCCGCTGGTGCTGACCGGCCGGCTGGACGAGGCGGTGGAGCAGGCGGACCGGATGTGGGACCAGTGGGAGCTGGCCGGGCGCCCGGCCCCGCGCTGGATGGCTCCGGCGGTGGCGTGCACCTTCCTGGCGTACGGCCTGCTCGGGGAGCGTTCGTCGCAGGCGCGGTGGCGGTCGCGGATCACGGAGGTCGCCGACGGTGGGGTGCTGCCGGCGGTCGTGACGTTCGTCGAGGCCCGGCTTGCCTTGCACACCACCGAGTTCGTCGACGCCGAGGCGCTGGTTTCGCTGGCCTTCGCCGACCGCGCACCCGGCGACCCGTTCGCCACCTACGCTCGGGCGGCCGCCGCCGAGCTGGCGGTCGTCGCCGGACTGCCCGACGCGGCGAAGCGCCTGGCGGCCGCCGCCCCGGACGCCGAGGAGAACGACTGGGCGGCGGCCTGTCTCGCCCGGACCACCTACCGGTTGCACGGCGACTCGGCCGCGCTGCTCGGCTCCCTCGAGGCGTGGGAGCGGCTGGACGCCCGCGTCGAACGCGCCGCCACCCTGCTCCTCCTGCCCGAGGGGCGAGTGGAGTGATGTCAGTTCTACGCTGTGGGACACGTCAATCGAGGGAGTGCGTGGTGGGTCTCGAGGTTGCGGTGGGGTTCCTGATCGCGTGGTTCGCGCGCAAGGCGGGGCGGGCGGTGCGGCGGTTGGACGGCACGGCCGACGCGTTGGTGGACCGGATGTGCGATGTCGTGACCGCCAAGCTGGGTGGCGACTCGGCGTTGAAGCAGTTGGCGATCGAAGCCGCCGAGACCGGAGACGCGGGAGCCCGCACCCAGGACCGGGTTCGCCTGGCGTTGGAGGACGCGGCCGAGCAGGACCCGGCGTTCGCGGCGGACTTGAAGAACGCCATGGCCCCGCTCCAGACCGTCGATCACGGCGTGGCGATCGGCGATATGCGGGGCGGCATTGTGATCGGGAATGTGAGTGGTTCGGTGTCGTTCGGGGAGCGGCCGGACCCTTCCGGGCCGGGCGGGCAGTCTCCCCGCAGGTAGCCGGCCTCACCCACATTGTCGGGCGCGAGAACGAACTCCGAGACCTTCGCGCTCAGTTCGCCGTCGACAAGGTGCGAGTGCTGGCCGGGATGGGCGGGGTCGGCAAGACCAGCCTGGCCCGCGCCTACGCCCAGCGGCACCAGGACGACTACGGCGTGGTGTGGTGGGTCCGCGCCGAGGACCCGTCCGCCATCGACGCGGAATTCCGGTCGCTGTTGGAAGTCCTGCTCCCGCCGGGCGAAGCCACCAAGATCGCCGACGCCCGCACGGCGGCATTCGCCCTCCTGGCCAAGCAAAGCGAGCCCTGGCTGCTAGTACTGGACAACGTGCCCGACGCCGCTTCGCTGAACGGCCTACTCCCTCCCTCGGGCAACGGCCATGTCCTGATCACCAGCCGCGCCACCGCATGGCCGGACTCGACAACCATCCAACCGCTGGATCCGGATGCCGCGATCGACTTGCTCACCAGCCGGTCCGGTGACGGCGACCGCGAGTCCGCCGAGGCACTCGCCACCGAGTTGGGCGGATTGCCGCTGGCACTGACCCAGGCGGCGGGGTTCGTTCGCGCCAACGCCAGCGACCTGGCCACCTACCTCAGGCTGTACCGCGCCCGCGGCACCGAGTTGCACGCCGACGGCCGCCCGTCCGACTATCCGCACACGGTCGCCACCACGTGGCAACTGGCCATCGACCGCCTCTCGGAGCGTGCACGGACGCTGCTGAACCTGCTCGCCTTCTACGCCCCCGACGCCATCCCCGTGCGGCGGCTGCTCACCTCTGTGAACGAGGGGCCACTGGCTGACGAGCTTGCCCAGCACCGCGCCATCGGCGAACTGTGCGCCTACAGCCTGGTCACGCAGGCAGGCCCGGACGCGGTCACCGTGCACCGCCTCATCCAAGCCGTCACCCGAGACCAACTCGGCGCGGACAAAGACGACTGTGCGGACACAGCCCATGAGCTGATCGCCACCGCGATGCCGGAGGAACCGGCCGCTGCGACCAGCTTAGCCACCTGGGCTGCCCTACGAACCCACATCCACGCACTGCTCGACCACCTTCCGCCCGAGCACCCGGACACCCTGGCCGCCCGGAACAACCTGGTGTACTGGACTGGAGAGGCAGGGGATGTGGTGGGGGCGCGGGATCTGTCCGCTGAGCTGCTGCCGATCCGCGAGCGGGTACTGGGCGCCGAGCACCCGAACACCCTGGGTACGCGGCACAACCTGGCGGAATGGACCGGGCAGGCGGGGGATGCGGTACGGGCACGGGACCTGTTCGCCGAGCTGCTGCCGATCCGCGAGAGGGTGTTGGGCACCAAGCACTCGAACGCCCTGCTCACCCGTAACAACCTGGCGTACTGGACTGGGCAGGCGGGGGATGCAGTACAGGCACGGGACCTGGTTGCTGAGCTGCTGCCGATCTACGAGCAGGTGCTGGGCGCCGCGCACCCCCACACCCTGCACACCCGAAACCACCTGGCGGAATGGACCGGGCAGGCGGGGGATGCGGTACGGGCACGGGATCTGTTCGCCGAGCTGCTGCCGACCTACGAGCAGATGCTGGGTGTCGAGCACCCGGACACCCTGAGCACCAGGTACATCCTGGCGTACTGGACTGGAGAGGCGGGGGATGTAGTGGGGGCGCGGGATCTGTTCGCCGAGCTGCTGCCGATCCGCGAGCAGGTGCTGGGCGCCGCGCACCCAGACGTCCTGCGCACCCGAAACAACTTGGCGTACTGGACCGGGCAGGCGGGGGATGCGGTACGTGCACGGGACCTGTACGCCCAACTGCTGCCGATCGACGAGCAGGTGTTGGGTGTCGAGCACCCGGAAACCCTGACTACGCGGAACAACTTGGCGTCCTGGACAGGGAAGGCGGGGGATGCGGTACGTGCGCGGGATCTGTTCGCCGAGCTGCTGCCGATCCTAGAGCGGGTGTTGGGTGCCACGCACCCGAACACCCTGCGCACCCGAAGAAGCCTGGCGCACTGGAGCGAGCGGGCAGGCGGCTAGTTGGTGTGGTGGAGGAAGTGGGTCCAGGTGGGGGTGGGGAAGTTTAGCGTGGGGCCGGTGGGGTTCTTGGAGTCACGAACGGCGGTGGTCGGGTCGCTGAGGCGGGCGACTTCGACGCAGTTGCCGTCGTTGGTGCTGTAGCTGCTCTTGCGCCACACGGCTCGGGACAGGTCTGGGGCGGTCATGATCGTGTTCCTTGCGTCAGGTCTCCTCGCCGGCGACCTCGGCAATGAGCCGGTTCGAGTCCTCCGGTGACAGGGCCATGGAATGAAGTTTGCGCCAGGCAAGTCTAACGCTGCGTATCACCGGCGCCTCCTCCAGCAAGCCGGTAGCGCCCCGGATCTCCAAGTGCACCAAGGTCGGCTGATCGGCAAACTCCAGGATCATGAATGGTCCCTTTAGTCCGGGGTTCGCGCCGACCGAGAACGGCACCACGCGGAGGTCGATACTGCGCCTGCTCGCCATGTTCAAGAGGTGCTGGAGCTGACCATGCATCACCCCTGGCTCGCCCACCGGGGCGGCGGAGCACCATCTCGTCGACGACCGCGGCCAGCGTCGGTCCCTGGTAGCGGCTGAGCAGGGCTTGGCGGGGCCCATCCGGGTGCGCACCAGGTTGTCAGCTTCGGACTCGGTCAGCTCTTCGTTGCCAGCGTGGATCACGGCGCGGGCGTAGTCGCCGGTCTGGAGCAGACCGGGGATCACCAGCGGTTCGTAGTTGTAGAGCGCGGCCGCCTGGTCCTCGAAGCGGATCAGGTCCTTCCAGGCGATGGGGAGCTTGCCACCGACCTGGATCCAGTTGGGTTTGTGGCCGTCGCGGACCAGGGCGAGTAGTTCCTCGCGAAGCTTGGCGGGGGCCTGGAGGAAGCCCAGCACCGCGGACACGTCGTCGGGATAGAGGCCGCGTACGCCGGTCTCCATCCGGCTGATCTTGGCGATGGAACAGTCCAACGCGCCGGCCACCTGCTCGCAGGTCAGTCCTCTTGCTTCGCACAGCGATCGCAGCTCGGCGGACACCCGCCGCTGCCGTACCGACGCCCCGGTTTCCCAGCCATGCGCCAACCATGACCTTTTACCACCCTGGCAAGAAAGAACATTCACCCGAATGGAACTTGTTTACCGGACTGGAGCAGTTCCATGGTATCGCTCGCCCATCCGTCCACAAGGGAGGACATCATGGAGAAGAGCTGGAACATCGCCGGATGTCTACGCGAACTGGACCATGACCGTGACCGCCGTCCCGCCCTCCGCGCCGTACTCCGGGGAACCGCCGCCGTGGGCCATGGAGAACTTCGGCCGGCTCGCCGACCACTTCACCGACCTGGTCAACATCTTCGAGCACGCCAGCGAACACGAGCTGTCCGGTGCGTTCACCTGGCGACCATGCTGACGCACCTCCTGCGAGGGTGACCCTGCTACTTACGTTTCGCACAATGCGTAACATTCCTCGGATTTTCTTTCACGCGATCGTGCGCCCCGAATTGCCTTTGCGGCGACTAGTATCGAATGTATGTGCGATGAAGAATCTGAGCTACTCGCCGACGGCATCGAGTGTGAACGTCGTGCCGCTCGACATTCGGCGGAGGTGTTGGAGCGGATCGCGCGGTTTGTCGCGTTGCATCCCGGTCGGGACGGGGAGTTCGTGGCCCTGGAGGTCGCCGCTGCGTTTCGGTGGACACTGTCCTATGCGCAAAGTCGGATCGCGTTGGCGGTGGCGTTGACCACTCGGTTGCCGCGTACGTTTGAGCAGCTGCGAGCGGGAGTGATTGATGAGTACAAGGCGCAGCGGTTCATGTGTGCCACGGAGGTCTTGTCCATGAGGTGGCGGCGCGGGTAGATGCCGAACTCGCTGCCAAGGCTGGGGAGTGGAACGCCGCTCAGCTCAACGACCGGCTCCGTCGCACGGTGATGCTGCGGACCCCGGTGCGGCGGCGCCTGCGGCCGCGCAGTCCGTGGCCCGCCGGGTGCGCCACGAAACCCTCGACGAGGGTGCCGGGTTTTGGTGATCCAGGGCGATGTCGAGCGCACGCAGCTGGCTGGCTGCCGGGTACGGGCCATCGCCAAGAACTCAAGACAACCGGTGACGAGCGCACCCTGTACAAGCGGGTCCGCGGGCTCGGGTTACGCGGCGCGCGATTTCCAGGTCTCGGCCAGCAGGTCGACGAGGATGCGTGCGTCGGCGGTGAATGCCACGTGGGCGTTGGGCGTTCCGGTGGCGTTCGGGCGGGTGTCGATCACGGTCTGGCCGACGGTCACCGGGCTGGTGGTGTCGACCGTGACGTGCAGATGCCGCGTCGTCACGATGTCCGGGTGCACGAGGTAGGCCGTGCACACCGCGTCGTGCACCGGGGCGGTCTGGTCGATCGTCGCTCCGTGGTTCGCGCTGTACGCGTCGATCCTGCGGGTGATCAGGTCCGCGGCCGCGCGACCGGCCGGTGTGCCCAGTGCCGCAAACGTTTCGCAGTCCTCGCGGGTGATCAGCGCCTGGTGGGTGGCATCCAGCGTGACCAGCGTGAGGCGGGGGAAACCGGCGGAGAAAACCATGTACGCCGCTTCGGGATCCGCCCAGACGTTGAACTCCGCGGACGCGGTCACGTTGCCGTAGGCGTGCGCGCCACCCATGACGACCAGATCGTCCACGGCGTCCCGAATGGACGGATCGACGGCGACCGCGGTGGCGACGTTGCTCAACGGCCCGACCGCGACCAGCGTCAACTGCTCGGTGGTGGACCGAAGCGTTTCGACGAGATACTCCACCGCGCTGGTCGTCCGCGCCGCCGTTCGCGCCTCGGGCAGGGGCAGCGAAATACCGTGCATGTCGCCCTGCGTGCCTCGCTCGAAATGCCGTTGCCCGGGGAATCCGCGCCGGGCGATCGGATGCGCCAGCCCGGGGAACACCGGGATGTCGGACCGGTCGATGAGGTCCAGCACGCGCAAGGTGTTGTCCGTGGTGTTCTCGACCGGCACGTTGCCGTTGACCGTGGTGACGCCGATCAGGTCGAGGTCGGGGTGCAGGGCGGCGAAGAGAATGGCGACGGCGTCGTCGGTCCCGGTGTCGACGTCGAGGATGATCTTGCGGCTCATGGCGTCATTCTCCCGGAGCCGTCCACCGGCGGCGGAGCCGGAGGCTGACGTAGACGAGGCCGACCAGGACGGGAACCTCGATGAGCGGGCCGACCACTCCGGCGAGCGCCTGGCCGGAGGTGACACCGAAGACGCCGATGGCGACGGCGATGGCCAGTTCGAAGTTGTTGCCGGCGGCGGTGAACGCGAGGGTGGTGGTGCGCGCGTAGCTCAGCCCGGCGGCCTTGCCGAGCGCGTAGGAACCGGCCCACATGATCGCGAAGTAGACCAGCAGCGGCAACGCGATCCTGGCGACGTCCAGCGGCCGGGACGTGATGGTCTCGCCCTGCAGCGCGAACAGCACGACTATCGTGAACAGCAGCCCGTACAGGGCGATCGGACCGATCCGCGGCAGGAACGTGCCCTCGTACCAGTCCCGGCCACGGGCCCGCTCGCCCGCGCGGCGAGTCAGGTAGCCGGCTGCCAGCGGGATCCCCAGGAAGATCACCACGGACAGGGCGATCTCCCACGGCGAGAACGCGACCGTCTCCGTGTCCAGGCCCAACCAGCCGGGCAGCAGGTCGAGGTAGAACCAGCCGAGCACGCCGAACATGACCACCTGGAACACCGAGTTGAGCGCCACCAGCACGGCGGCCGCCTCCCGGTCACCGCGCGCGAGGTCGTTCCAGATGATCACCATGGCGATACAGCGGGCCAAGCCGACGATGATCAGGCCGGTGCGGTACTCGGGCAGGTCGGGCAGCATCAGCCAGGCCAGCGCGAACATCAGCGCCGGGCCCACCACCCAGTTCAACACCAGCGACAGCGCCATCGTGCGGCGGTCGCGGGTCACCGTGTCCAGGCGGTCGTAGCGGACCTTGGCCAGCACCGGGTACATCATCAGCAGGAGCCCGAGCGCGATCGGCAGCGAGACCTGGCCGATCTTCACGGCGTCCAGTGCGCTCTGCAGGCCGGGGACCACGCTGCCGAGCGCCAGTCCGGCGGCCATGGCCGCGATGATCCACACCGGGAGGAACCGGTCCAGAAAGGACAGTCGGTGCATGACGTCCGGCTCGGCGGGAGCAACGGTCACGGGCAGGGCCTCCTGGTGGCGGCGTTCGTCTCGGCGGCGGCCGCCAGGTCGGCGATCTCGGCGGCGAGCGTGCGGAGCACCTCGGGCCGTAGCCGGTAGTAGGTGTAGCGGCCGTGCGGCTCGGTGGTGACCAGGCCGGCGCGCCGGAGTTGCCGCAGGTGGTTGGACACGTTCGTCTGCCCGGCGCCGGTCTCCTCCACCAGGTGGCAGGTGCACAGCGCCTCGCGGGCGAGCAGGCGCACGATCTGGTCCCGGAGCGGGTCGGCCAGCACCCGGAGCAGATCCGCGGACGACATATCACCGCGAAATGAGATCACGAGCGAATGATATGATACTGGATCTACTGATGTCGAATCAGGGAGTACACGGTGGCCGACACCCCAGAGGTCCTGTTCGTCTGCGTCCACAACGCCGGACGTTCCCAGATGGCCGCCGCCCTGCTGCAGCACTACTCGCTCGGCCGGATCGCCGTCCGCTCGGCGGGTTCCGAGCCCGCCGAGAAGGTCAACCCGGCGGCCGCCGAGGCCGTCGCCGAGTGGGGGCTGGACATCACGACCGAGATCCCCGCCAAACTGTCCACAGCCGACGTCGAGGCGGCCGACGTGGTGATCACCATGGGCTGCGGTGACACCTGCCCCATCTTCCCCGGCAAGCGTTACCTCGACTGGGACCTCGAGGACCCGGCCGGCCAGAGCGTCGAGGCGGTCCGCCCCATCCGCGACGACATCGACCGCCGCGTCCGCGCACTGGTCACCGACCTGCTCGACAGCTGATCAGCAGCAGTGGTCGCCGCGCCAGGCCTCGCGGCCTTCCTTCACCGCGACCGCCGCGATGACCAGCGCCACCAGTGGATCCGCCCATGACCAGCCGAACAGGCTGTTGAGCAGCAGGCCGACCAGCAGCACTCCGGACAGGTAGGTGCACAGCAGGGTCTGCTTGGAGTCGGCGACCGCGCTGGCCGACCCGAGCTCCCGGCCGGCGCGGCGCTGGGCGTGGGACAGGACCGGCATGATCACCAACGAGACGGCCGCCAGGACGATGCCGACGGTCGAGTGGTCCGCGGCCTCGGCACCGAGCAGCGCCCGCACGGACTCGACGGTCACATAGGCGGCCAGCACGTAGAACGACACGGCGATGACCCGCAGCGCCGTCCGCTCGCGGGCTTCCGGGTCGCGGCCGGCGAACTGCCAGGCCACGGCGGTGGCCGAGGCGACCTCGATGACCGAGTCCAACCCGAAGCCGATCAGCGCGGTGGACGAGGCGATGGTGCCCGCGGTGATCGCCACGACCGCTTCGACGACGTTGTAGGCGATGGTCGCGGCGACGAGCAGCCGCACGCGCCGGGACAGAAGGGCTCGCCGGTCGGGGGCGATGGCCACGGGTCCGGCACAGCAGCCGTCGGCGCAGGTCGCGGCCGGCCGCGACTCAGGCGCGGTCACCGGCCACCACCGTTTCCGTGCCGTAGTTGGGGCACAGCGCCACCGCGTTGCCCGTGGCCGCCAGCAGGGTCTCCGCCGCGGCGAGCAGGTCGAGCAGTTCCGGGCGCGCCAACGAGTAGAACACCTGCCGGCCCACCGGTCGCCCGGTGACCAGGCCGCAGTCACGCAGGCAGGCCACGTGCGCGGAGACCGTGGACTGCGCCAGGCCCAGCTCGTTCACCAGGTCCACCACCCGGGTCTCCCCGGCGGCCAGCCGCTGGGTGATGGCCAGCCGGGTGCCGTCGGAGAGACTGTGGAACAACGCCACGGCCGCGTCCAGGCTCGGCTCGCAGCACGCGTCCTTATTGATCGCCATGTGACGATGATATCGTCTGCGGGCTTGCATCCGGCACCTGGGTACAGGCTTACCTTGGTGATATGAGCGCTGAGTCATGGGTCCCCCACAGCTGCACCCTGCCGACCGTCGAACAACCGCTGCGGGTCGCCGAGTTCGACGAGTTGTTCGCCGCGGCCGTGCTGGCACAGGAGCGGCCAGAACCCACCCGAGTGCGGTTCTCGCTGGAACCGACGGCGGACGTCGCGGCGACGGCCGCGGGGCTACTGATGCGGGAGACCGGGTGCTGCTCGTTCTTCACCTTCACCATGACCGTCAACGCCGGTGGCCTGGACCTGGACGTCTCGGTCGCGCCGCCGCACACGGACGTGCTCGCCGCACTCGCCGACCGCGCGGCCGCGGTCCGGACGCGGTCATGACCCGGTTGCGCAGTGGGCAGGTGGCCGACGCGGCCGGCGTGAATCCGCAGACGCTGCGGTACTACGAGCGACGGGGTCTGCTCGCCGAGCCGGAGCGCACGCTGGGCCATCGCGTCTACCCGCCGGAAGCCGTCGAGAAGCTGCGGGTGATCAAGGCCGCGCAGCGCCTCGGGTTCACCCTCGACGAGGTGGCCGACCTGATCGAGGCCGGCACCCGGCACCCGCGGCCGCCGGCGGGGCTCGCCGCCCGGGCCGAGGCCAAGCTGTCCGAGGCGGAGGCCAAGATGGCGGACCTGGCCGTCGTCCGCGACACCCTGCGCGCCACCACCGCATGATGACCATTCCCGTCGGCCATGATGACCACTCCGGTCGGCCATGATGGCCATTCCGGTCGTAGTGCTGGCCGGCAACGGTCATCATGTGCGGCGGGAACGGTCATCATGCGCGACGGGAGTGGTCATCATGCGCGACGGGCAGCTCGAGGTGCGACTGGCGGACGCCACCATCCGCTACCGCGATTTCGGCGCGGGAGATTCCACCATCGTCTTCGTGCACGGCCTGTTGACCAACGGCACACTCTGGCGGCAGGTCGTTCCCCTGCTCACCGACCGTTTCCGCTGCGTCGTGCCCGACTGGCCGCTCGGTGCGCACACCGCTCCGCTCTCCCCGCACGCCGATGCGAGCCCCCGCGGCGTCGCGCGCATGATCGCCGAGTTCCTGGAACGACTCGACCTTCGTGATGTGACCCTGGTGGCCAATGACACCGGCGGGGCGATCGCGCAGCTGCTGGTGGTGGAACATCCCGAGCGCGTCGCCCGCCTGGTGCTCACCCCGTGCGACGCGTTCGAGAACTTCCTGCCCGCCATGTTCCGCCCCCTCCAGTACGCGGCGCGACTTCCCGTCACGCTCACCCTGGTCGCGCAGCTACTGCGATTCCAGCTACTCCGGCGTACCCCCATGGCGTTCGGCTGGCTCAGCAAACGCGCCGTGCCAAAGGAAGTCTCGGACGGCTGGCTGCGGCCGTTCCTCACCGACCCCGCGATCCGCCGCGACACGGTCCGGTTCCTGCGCGCCATCGACTCCCGCGACACCGTAGACGCCGCGACGAAGCTCGCGAATTTCACCGGCCCGGTACTCCTCGCCTGGGCCACCGAGGACAAGGTGTTCCCGCTGGAGCACGCCAAGCGCCTGGCATCGCTCTTCCCGCACGCGACTCTTGAACAGATCCCCGACAGCTACGCCTTCGTCCCGGAAGACCAACCGCGGCGCCTGGCCGAGCTCCTCCACGCGTTCGCCGA
Organism: uncultured Actinomycetota bacterium; assembly: GCA_963826035.1. GTDB lineage: Bacteria > Actinomycetota > Actinomycetes > Mycobacteriales > Pseudonocardiaceae > Actinophytocola. The sequence goes on from CAWGVZ010000021.1 coordinate 56,886, forward strand.
AACGCCCAAGAGCTAGGGAATCGTGCCGAACGACAGGGTACCCGCGACCGTGGCGAGTGCGCCGAGGACGAGGAACGCCGTGGCGTAACTGCCGAGCAGCTCGGCGAGCGCGGCGCCGGCGAACGGCGCGAGCGCCATGGTGATGGTCATGGGGGCGGACAGCAGTCCGGTCAGGTGGCCGTAGTGGCGCCGGCCCCAGCGGTCGGTGACGGCCGTGGCCTGCACGAGGGTGAACACCCCGCGCGCCATGCCAGCGACGATCGCACCGGTGACCAGTGCCACCGCTGTGGTCAGCACACCGAGCAGGATGGCGGCCGTGCGGGTGAGCACGTTGGTGTGGCGGACGATCCGCGCGTAGCCGAGACGGCCGACGACCTTCCCGCGCCGCCGAGGCCGAGCGCGACCGCCGCTAGCTGGGTGGACATGCCGCGTTCTTCCAGCAGTGGCACCAGGTTGATGACGGCCGCGTGGGTGGCGAGCACGGCCAGGCTCAGCGCCACGGCCAGCAGGACGAACGGGCGGCTACGGGCCACCCGCCGCGGTGGGGTGTCGGCACGCCCGAACCCGCGAGTCCCACGTTGGAGACCGGCGAGTCCCACGTTGGGATCGGGTGAGTTCCACATTGGCGACACGCGAGTGGCTCTCCCACGGGCGGCCCGAACGTGGGACTCACCCGTTCTGAACGTGGGACTCGCGTGTTCTTGGTGTGCGACAAACTCCGGCGGTCCACGTTCTCGTCAGCGCACGGACCGGGTCGGGGCCGTACCAGCTGGTGATCTGGGTGACGCACAGGGCGACGAGGACCACCCGCCGCCCCGCTCACCGGGCCGGTGGCGCGGACAGTGCCAGCACCTCCGGCTCGGGCGCGCCGCAGCAACCGCCGTCCTGGTCATCGGCGGCTTGGTCGAACACCCCGGCACCACCGCAGACCCCCGTCTCCGGCAGGACCAACTCGACCCGCTCCGCCGACGCGCGGTCGCCGGCGAGCGCGGCGGCGATCGAGCGGACCTGCTCGTAGCCGGTCATCGCGAGGAACGTCGGCGCGCGGCCGTAGCTCTTCATCCCGGCGAGGTAGACGTCCGCCTCGGGGTGGGACAGCTCCGTGACGCCGTGCGGGTAGACGGTGCCGCACGAGTGGACGTTCGGGTCGATCAGCGGCGCGAGCGCGACCGGCGCCTCCAGTGTGGCGTCCAGGTCGAGCCGCAGCTCCGACAGCCACGACAGGTCCGGCCGGAACCCGGTGAGCACGACCACCTCGTCCACATCGGACACTCGCTGTCCGTTGTCGGACAACAGGTCCCGGCCGTCGATACGTTCCGTGCGGAACCCGGTCACCACCGCGATCCGCCCGGCGTCGACCGCGGCCCTGGCGCGCAGGCCGAGCGCGCCGCGGGCGGGCAGCTGGTCCGACTCGCCACCGCCGAACGTCGACCCGACGGCGCCGCGCCGCAGCAGCCAGGTGACCCGGGTGGCGGGTTCCCGCTCGGCCAGGTCGGCGAACGCCACGAGCGCGGTGAGCGCCGAGTGCCCGCTGCCGGCGATGACCACGTGCCGGCCGGCGTACCGCGCCCGGACGTCGTGGTCGGTGAGATCCGGTGCACGGTAGGAGATGTGCTCGGCGGCCGCGCGCTCGCCGACCGCCGGCAGACCGTCGCCGCCCAGCGGGTTCGGGCTGCCCCAGGTGCCGGACGCGTCGACGACCGCGCGGGCGGTGATCCGCTCCTCGCCGCCGTCCGCGCGCCGGACGTGCACGGTCAGCGGCTCGGTGTCGCGGCCGGCGTCGACCACCCGGTCCCGTCCGCGCCGCGTGACGCCGACGACCTCGGCCCCGAACCGGACGTGGTCGCCGAGTACGCCGGCCAACGGCCGCAGGTAGTGGGTCGCCCACTCCCGTCCCGTCGGGTACCCGGTGGCCGCGGGCCGCTGCCACCCGGTGGCGGCCAGCAGGCGCCCGGCGGCGGGATCAACCAGCTCGGACCACTGCGAGAACAGCCGGACGTGGTGCCACTGCGCGACCGCCGCGCCGGCCTGGTCCGCCTTCTCCAGCAGCAGGGGCCGCTGACCACGTTCGACCAGCTCGGCCGCGGCCGCCAGGCCCACCGGTCCGGCACCGACCACCACCACGGGCAGCTCCGACATCATCGTCTCCATTCATCGATCAGGCTCGATTGATTGAGCTGACTGTATCGACCCAACTCGATGAATGCAACCATCGATTTCCATCGATCCTTGACGGACCATCGACCGATGTCGATACTTGAGCCCATGACCGCGACCGTCCCAGCCGCCGCCCCAGGTGCTCCCCGACCAGGAAGCCGCGACCTACGCCGAATGGTTCGCGAGCCTGGCCGAGCCGACCCGGGTCCGACTCCTGCACACGGTGGCCACCACGCCGGGCGGCATCACGGTGGGCAGGCTGACCGAGCTGCTGGGCATCAGCCAGTCCACCTGCTCCCACCACGTCCGCAAGCTCGCCGACGTCGGCTTCCTCAAGCTCCACAAGGAAGGCACCACCACGCGCGTCGTGGTCAACGAGGCCTGCTGCGTGGGCCTTCCGCACGCGGCCGACGCGGTCATGGGCCTGCTCGCGCCCCGGCCCTGCTGCCCGCCCGACGAAGCCCCGGCCGGCATCACCGTCCGCGCGCTGGAGTGGGACGACTGGCCCGCCGTCCGCCGCATCTACGGCGAGGGCATCGCGACCGGCGTCGCCACGTTCGAGGCCACCGTCCCGTCCCGCGCCTCGCTGGACGCCAGGTGGCTTCCGCACCACCGCTGGGTGGCGGAGCGCGACGGCGAGGTCGTCGGCTTCACCGCCCTGTCCCCCGTGTCCGCCCGCGAGTGCTACCGCGGTGTCGCCGAGAGCTCCATCTACGTCGCCGAGGGCCATCGCGGCCAGGGGATCGGCAAAACCCTGATCCGCCAACAGGTCGTGGCCGCCGACGAGGCCGGCCTGTGGACGCTCCAGACCGCGATCTTCACGGAGAACCGCGGCAGCATCGCGCTGCACCACCAGGCCGGCTACCGCACGGTCGGCGTGCGCGAGCGCATCGCCCAGCTGCACGGCGCCTGGCACGACACGGTCCTCATCGAACGCCGGACCGACACGGTCAGCCGCCCACCCGGCTGAATCCGGCGATGGCCTCATGGTGGGACTTGCTGATCGGCGTCGCCGTGGCGTTGCTGCTCGCGTGGCTCGCGCTGATCGGCGTGCTATTGGTCATCCGCCCGCAGGACGGGCCGCTGCGGGAGGCGCTGCGGGTGTTGCCCGACGTGGTGCGCCTCGTGCGCCGGCTCGCGGGCGACCGGAGCCTGCCGCGCGGGGTCCGTGTCCGGGTCTGGTTGCTGCTGGCCTACCTGGCGCTCCCGATCGACCTGGTGCCCGACTTCATCCCCGTCCTGGGCTACGCCGATGACGCGATCATCGTGACCGCCGTCCTGCGCGGCGTCGTCCGCCGCGCCGGCCTCGACGCCGTCCGAGCGCACTGGCCCGGCACCGACGACGGGTTCGCGGCCGTCGTCCGCCTCACCGGCCTGAACTGAGGGTTTCGGAGGTGGTGCGCGCGAGGGAGGCGAGCCGCCGCTCGATCGCCGCGGTGACCGCCTTCCGGAGCGACACCTTGGTCACTCGACGGCCACGGCCCCCCGTAATCCAGCGTAATCACGAGAACCGACAAACACGGTCCACCACCCACAACCATGACTAGTCATCAGATGACGCCAACTACGGCCAAGGTCTTACAAGACCGGCCATCACCCGCACCGGAACGGTCATCACCCGCGACCGGAGTGGCCATCATGCGCGACGGGAGTGGCCATCATGCGCGACCGGAACGGTCATCATGGGCGACGGGAGGCACGCTGCTCGACACGGCCGAGCGGCACTACGGCGGCGTGGACGTGTTGGTGCACAACGCGGGCGCCAGACCCTCACGGTCGACGGCGGCCTGTCCTGACTCGCCGGCCGGCGCGGGCTCAGGGGTGGGCGGAACGGAAGCGTGCGGCTTTCGCCTGGTTCCCGCAGGTTTTCATGCTGCACCACCGGCGACGACGGCTGCGGGAGGTGTCGATGAAGAACCAGCCGCAGCGGTCGCACGTGCGCACCGGGTGGGACAACGGGCTCAGTGCCAGCCGGATTCCGCGCAGCGCGAGGACGGTGAGCGCGCCCTGAGCGGTGCGGGAGGTGGTGGAGCCGTCCGCGCCCACGGCGACGTCGCCGCCCAGGCCGCGGCGCGCCGTGTCGAGGAGACCGGCGAGGGCGGCCGGCGGTAGCTCGTGACCGTCCTTCTGTGCCTCGAAGATCACCCAGAAAAGCTCACGTATCCCGCGCGCCTCGCGCAGTGCGGCCAGGGAGCCGGCGGAACGCGCCGGCAGCAGCTTCGCGTAATGGAGCCAGGCGGTCAGCGAGTAGGCGCTGTCGAGAAGGTCGGCGCCGACCTCGGGGGTGCGGCGGTAGACGGTGTTCGCGAAGTCGAGAGCGACCTCACCGGCGATGAAATGGTCATCGCTCCAGGCAGTGCTCACCGGAGTGAGTATCTCATCACCGGGCGGTCGCTTCGGGGACGAGCGACCTCGGTGAACCCGGCGGCCAGGAACGCGCTGGCTATCCCGGTCATCGCGTTGTCCGCGCCGGCTTTGCGTCCCTTGATCGGTTCCACGGGATAGGCCTCGACCGTTCGGGTCTCGGCCGTTTCAGCGAGGTATTCGCACACGGCGGCGATCAGTTCGGCGGACCGGCCTTCGCCGCGGTGGCCCTTCTTGATGAGCAGGCACGTCAGGGAAATGACCGGCTCCTGGTCGACCGGCTTCACCAATGACGAGCGCCGCATGCGCGGGTATTCCGAGCGATCCCCGTACCCGCACCAGGCGATGGGTTCGTCGTCCAGGTACGCCACGACGCCCGGTGGAGTCTCGCGTTCGACGAGGTCCCGCATGGCGGCCTTGTTGCCGTCGCCCTTGCCCGCCATCCACTGCTCCATGCTCAGCCGCCAGTGCATGCACCAGCAGCCGCGGGCCCCGCCGTTGGTGCCCATGACCGTCTCGAAGTCGTCCCACGTGTCGGGTGCCAGCGGCTTGACCGTCAGTTCCGTCATCGGACGCTCCTTTCGAATAACCCTACCGGGCTACTTTATAGGTTACTCCGAGATGCACATGAGCAAACATCACGTTTCGGATATCGACCGAACGGTGCATTGCTCCTGGCCGTGCCGGGTGGCAGCGTGCATTCGGCCGGCTCCGCAGCCCACCCGACCGGTGGCGCACGGGCGGCGATCACATCGATGGAGGAGTTTCGTGCGAGCAAGCAACCGCAGACGCGCGTTGATGACGATGGTGACTGTGACGTCCGTGGCAGCGGCCAGCATGGTCACCGTCGCCGCCGTACCCGCAGCCGCCCAGGACGACACCGCGGCGGCCGCGCACTTCGTTGTCCTCGGCCCCCAGCACGGGTCGCTGAACCGGACCGAACGGTCCATTCGCGACGCCGGCGGCCAGGTCCTGCAGAGTTGGCCCCAGATCGGCGTGGTCATCGCGACCTCGTCCGACGCGGACTTCGCCGCCACCGTGCGGCAAAAGCCCGGCGTCTCCGGCGCCGGTGCGTCACGGAACCTGGCCGAGCTCGGCGTCGCCGCGACCGGCGCGCGGTCGGCCGCGGCGCAGGTCGAGGACGTGGAGCAGGTCACCCCGGCCGCTCCCGCCGCGGCTGGCGCGGCCGTCGTAGCCGCCGAGCCGCTCGAGGCCAACCAGTGGGGCCTGCGGCAGATCAAGGCCGACCAGGCCCACGCCATTTCCGGTGGCAGCAGCGACATCCTGGTCGGCGTGCTGGACTCCGGCATCGACGCCGCCCACCCCGACCTCGCGGCCAACGTGGACGCCTCGAAGTCGGTCGGCTGCACGAACGAGGGCGTCCCGGACACCTCGCCCGCCGCATGGGCCCCGACCACCAGCACGCACGGCACGCACGTGGCCGGCACCATCGCGGCCGACCGCAACGGCATCGGCGTGGCGGGTGTCGCCCCGGACGTGCGCCTGGCCTCGGTGAAGGTCGTCGACGACGACGGCTTCATCTACCCGGAGTACGCGATCTGCGGGTTCCTGTGGGCCGCCGAGCACCGCATGGACGTCACTAACAACTCGTACTTCATCGACCCCTGGTTCCTGTGGTGCAAGAACGACGCGGACCAGCGGGCGGCCATCGACGCCGTGCGCCGCGCGGTGGACTACTCGCACCGCAAGGACGTGGTGAACGTCGCCGCACTCGGCAACAGCAACTGGGACCTCTCGGACGACATCGTCGACACGGGCAGCCCGAACAACGGCACGCCGATCGAGCGGGAGACCGACAACAACTGCTTCGACATGCCGGCCGAGCTGCCGGGTGTCATCGGGGTCTCCTCCGTCGGCCCGGAGGGGCGCAAGTCGTTCTTCTCCAACTACGGCATCACGGAGACCGAGGTGACCGCGCCGGGTGGTGACTCCAGGCAGGTGGCCGACACACCGGACGCCAACGGTCGCGTGCTCTCGACCGTCCCGGGCGGCGGCTACGGCTACTCGCAGGGCACGTCGATGGCGTCCCCGCACGCCGCCGGCGTGATCGCGCTGATCCGCAGCACGCACCCGCGCTGGCCGTCCTCGCTGGTCACGGCCTCGCTCGGCTTCCGCGCCGACCGGCTCGCCTGCCCGCCGGGCGTGTACGACCCGGACGGCACGGGCGAGTGGACGGCCGTCTGCCAGGGTGGCCGATCGGGTCGCGGCTTCTACGGCGCCGGCGTGGTCGACGCGCTGGACGCGGTGACGCGCTAAACCCCTCGAGGCCCCCGAGCACTGTCCGCTCGGGGGCCTCGATTTTTCACGTCGACAGTCGGCCGGGGTCCATGTCATGGTCGCCCGCATGGATCTTTCGGCCGCCGAGCGGCGGGTGCTGGCGCTGCTGCCGACGGAGGCGCAAGCCGCGCTCACCGACGGAATCCCGGCCTCCGACCTGCAGACCCTGCTCCTGGCGGTGGCCAGGGCACGGGCGGGTTCGGTGCGTCCGGCCGACGTGCTGCGGCGCTGGCAACAGGACCGGTTCGTGCGGCCGGCCACCACCGATCCCCGGGTGTTCGGCGCGGTGGAGGCCCGGCTGTGGGAACTGCTGCCTGCCGAGGTCGACGCGGTGGAGCTGTCGCCGGTCGTGCCGCTCGGGAGCTGTTCGGCGCTCGGCCCGGTCAGCCAGAATCGGGTCCTCACCACCATGCGCGGCACCGAGGTGCTGAGCGACGCCACCAACGCGCTCGCCATCGAGGCGGCCGTCCGGCGGCGGGAATCCGAGGCTGTCCACCTCGCGGCGAGTCACCGGCACCTGCGGACCCAGCGGTTCGGTGCGGGGATGTCCGCGCACTTCCGCCTGTTCGCGCTGGTCTCCAGTGCCCGCGACACGGGCTCGGCCGCCACCGAGGCACGGCTGCTCACGCTGCACCTCGACTACTGGCGCCGGGTGCTCGCCGCACTCGTGCCCACCGCCGCGCCGGCGCTGCGATACACGGTGTTCGGCGGCCGCGCCGTCCGCGATCGCCTGCACGACACGGTGTTGCCCGCGCTGGCCGGCTCGGGCGACACCGTGCCGGTGGTCGAGGAACCGGACCGGGACCGCGGGCGCGGCTACTACACGGACGTGGCGCTGCGGCTCACCGCGGCGAGCGGGGACACCACGGTCGAACTGGGCGACGGCGGCTTCACCCGGTGGACCGCGCGGCTGACGAACAACGCGAAGGAACGCTGCCTGGTGTCGTGCGTTTCGCTCGACGGCCTGGTTCAGCTGCGCTCGGCCTGAGGCGCCACAGTGAGACCCGTTCCGCCGCCCGCGCCAGCGCGAGCGGGTCGCGCGCCCGGGGATGTCGCGGCCTTGTGTCGATGCGGCCGAGCACGGCGAGGCCGGCCGCGTCGAATTCAGCCAACAGCCGCGCGCGGGTACGCAGTTCGAGCAGTTCCGCGAGATCCGACAGCACCAGCCAAGCCTCGCCGCCGGCCGTCAGGTGATCCGCGACGCCGCGAATGAAACCGGACAGCATGCGCCCGCCACGGTCGAAAACCGCCGCGTCGAGTGACGAGTTCGGTGTCGCCGGCAGCCACGGTGGGTTGCAGACCACCAGGTCGGCCCGTCCCGGTGGGAACAGATCCGCCTGCGTCACGGTCACCCGGTCGGCCAGACCCAGCCTGCGCATGTTCTCGCGCGCGCACAGCACGGCCCGCGGTTCGAGGTCGGTGGCGACGACTCGCCCGACGCCGCGCGTGGCGAGTACCGCCGCGAGCACCCCGGTTCCGGTGCCGATGTCGAACGCCGTCCCCACCCGGGCCAATTCGATCGACGCGACGAGATCCACGTATTCGTCGCGGGTCGGCGGAAACACCCCCGTAGTGCGGATGAATTCTCGCGTTCAGCGCCGGAATGGGAATTCCGTCCCGCCGCCACCGATGAGCGCTCAGCACCCCGAGAAGTTCCCGCAGCGAGACGACGCACGGTGCCGCCAGGTCGCCATACACCTCGCGGCACGCGGTACGCACGTCCGGCGCACGAGGAAGATCCACGACATGTCCGGCACCGAGTTCGACGAGCACCATTCCCAGTACTCGAGCACGATTCTTCCGCGCCTGGCGGTACTGGTAAAAGCTCTCAGCCTGCCCGCGGCCCAGGTGTTTGCTCATACTGGACAGCAATCGCCGGGCATCCGCGAAATCGGCGCGCCACAACATACCGATACCCTGTGACGCCTGCCGGAGAGCAACGCCGGCGCGGAGTTCGGTCCCCACGATGACGACTTTCTTCGGCGGCCGGGCGCCTCTCGCCGAGCGCACGGCCCAGTCATGTTCACCTGGGGTGATCAACATAACGTTGTGTAGCGAGCAATGGGAGTGCTCGTGCGCGGTCTCCTGCAATCCATTCGGTAGCGGCGGTGATGTTGGTGAACCCGGCGATTCGAAGCGCGCCGATTGCGGCGTTCCGTAGTGCCGCTATGTTTTGTGGTCCGTTTCTGGTGCGGGCTTGGTGGAGGTCTTCGCGCCACACGGTGTCGCGGATGTAATGACTTTTGTTTTCGATTCCCCAATGTTTCCGGACGCGCGTGTGGAATCTGATTGCAGTCATATTCGAGTCACTGGTACCGAACAGTGCGAATTCTTTGCTGGTCCACGTGCCGTCCAGCGTGTAGGTGTCTCGGCGAATGCACGCGATTCGTTCGAGGTGTGGGAAGTCGATTGTTCCGGCGTCGGCTGTCCATGTGCGCCAGCGGTTGATCCGTCCGTGGCCACGTTCTGTCGTGTCCCATTCAGGATCGTTGTTCAGTACGGGAATCATGGCGTCGATGACCGCTTGTTGGAACGTGGGCTGGTTCCCTTTGATTGCTGCGATGTAGTCGAAGCCGCGTTTGCCTGCGATGTGTTCGGCGGTGTCGCGTTGCGTGTGGGCGGCGTCCATCGTCACCAATACGGCCTGGCCCTCGTCGATCGGCAGCGCGTCCAGCAGGTTCTCAACCTGGGTGATCTCGTTCGTGTCGCCAGGAACGGCGACCTGTGCGACGGTCACGCCCAGGTCGTGGATCATCGCGGAGAACAGCGTAAACTTCTCGTTCTCGTCGGTCCAGGCGCCGCGCATCACCTTGCCGTCGATGGCCAGCACCAGAAGCTCGTCGTCATCGGCTCGGGCGTTGCCGAACAGCCATACACCGAATATTCGATCCAACTCGCCCGCGTCCAACTCGCTCAACAACATGCGCACCGTCTTCTCTCCCGGAAACCTGTATCCCTGCGAGAAATAACACCATGTGCCACCCAGTTTCGCCATCAACGATGACGGCAGATCCTGGATCCGTCGTTCAATCGCATAGAAATTCTTCGCACCCGCCAATACGGCGACAAACGATGCCGCCAACAGAAACGACAAAACATAGATCCGGCCGCGCGGGCTCCGTGGATCAGTGATCGAGTCCAACATCTTCAACAGGCTGGAGATATCGCATTCATCACTCGACGGATCTGTCGAGTTGGACAACGGCGACGACGTCTGCAAGACTGACAACTTGACGACCTTCTGTCTTGAGGCTATTGGCGTGGTAACCAAATATTCTCAGACAGAAGGTCGTCTCTTTCGCCCGGCCCACCATCTTCAGGCGGACACGCAGGGTGACGATAGTAACTTCACCACGTGATCATGACTGGGCCGTGCGCCGAGCGCCACTCGGCAGACCTCGAACGACCTTTCTCGCACCAAGGGATGTCAACAGCGGAATGTTCCACGAAGGACTCCATGAACTGGAGCCGTCTCCGAACGAGCAGACACGGGAAACCAGCCGTCCGAAGACGACTCGAAGTGGGTTACACGACAGCCGTCACTCGGACGGCGCCCACCAGTCCAGGGCTACGCATACGCAGAACATGCGCGCAACTCTAGCGCTCGGACTGACCGCGTTCGACGCAGAACTGGTTTCCCTCCGGGTCGGCGAGCACCACCCACCCGCGCCCGTCCGGGACGCGGTGGTCGGCCACCAGCGTCGCGCCCGCGGCCAGCAGGCGCTCGACCTCCTCGTCCCGGGTGGCCGACATCGGCATCAGGTCCAGGTGCCAGCTGTTCTTCACCCGGTCCTCCGGCACGGTCACGAAGAGCAGCTCGGGCAGCGCCTTGTCCGGGGGCTCGAGCAGCACCTCGTCCGAGTCGGGTTCGTCCTCGTCGCTGATCGGCCAGCCGGTGACCATGCTCCAGAACTGGGCGAGCTCGTAGGGACGGTGGCTGTCGACGGTGATGTGTTGGATGCGGATCACGCGCCGAAACCTAGCGCCTGCGGCGGCGGGACCGCACGGCCATTCCCGCCGCCGTCGCCGTGGTCGCGCAGCCCAGGAGGCCGGCCGGCGCGGTGATCGCGATCATGGCCACCGCGCCGACCACCAGCGCCAGTGCCGCGAGGAGCGCCGGCACCACCCACCTGGCCAGGCGCAGCGCGTTGGCCGTGCGGTCCGCGTCGGCCACCAGGTAGCCGAACCAGCCGCCCGGCTCACCCGGTGACAATGTCCAGCGCCTCGGCCAGGCACTACGTGCGGACCGGGCACGAGACGCAGACGATCTTGTCCTGGTCTCAGCCCGAGATCACCGGGTTTCGCGTACGCGGCGAACCGAAGCGGTTGAAGTCCCGGTCCGCACTCAACAGTTCCCGGACCTCATGGGACAGACACAACGCAGCGATACGTGCGTCATGCATCACGATCGCGAAGAACTCATGCAGGAACGGCCAGGGGGATCGCCCAGCTCACGCGTCCCTCGGCGAGCGCCTTGACCTCTGCCGCGGCGGCCTCATGGAACTCCGAGTCCTGCCGGTGTGCGTAGCCGCCCATTGCCACCGACGCTGGCGTCTTCGAGCGTGAACCGCGAACCGCCGGACCGTTGTGCCAGCACTTCGCGCAGCCCGGCTTCGATCAGTGCCTTCAGGGTCGTCTGCTCCCGCCGGGCGAGTTCCTGCGCATCGCGGAGGAGCTCGCTGGGAAGGTCGACCGTGGTCTTCATATTTGCTAATTATGACCTCGAGGTGTGATCGACGCCCTCGGCACGGGGCCCCGTGAGCCCATAGCCTGACGGGGCACAGTCGCGTAAAACAGGAAGGCGCCTGATGAGCAAGAAGGCGAGCATCGGGGTCACCGGTCTGGCGGTCATGGGCCGCAACCTGGCCAGGAACCTGGCTCGGCACGGTCACACCGTGGCACTGCACAACCGGTCGGCGGAGCGCACCCGCGCCCTGGTCGACCAGTTCGGCGACGAGGGCGAGTTCGTGCCGGCCTACTCCGCGCGGGAGTTCGTCGACGCGCTGGAGCGGCCCCGCCAGATCGTCATCATGGTGAAGGCCGGCGCGCCGACCGACGCGGTCATCGAGGAGTTCGCGCCGCTGCTGGAGGAAGGCGACGTGATCGTCGACGCCGGCAACGCGCACTTCGCCGACACCCGCCGCCGCGAGGCCGACCTGCGGGACCGCGGGCTGCACTTCGTCGGCACCGGGGTCTCCGGTGGCGAGGAGGGCGCGCTGCACGGGCCGAGCATCATGCCCGGCGGGTCCCCCGAGTCCTACGCGTCGCTCGGACCGCTGTTCGAGGACATCTCCGCGAAGGTCGACGGCGAGCCGTGCTGCGCGCACGTCGGCGCGGACGGCGCGGGGCACTTCGTGAAGATGGTGCACAACGGCATCGAGTACGCCGACATGCAGCTGATCGCCGAGGCCTACGACCTGCTGAGCGGCGCGGCCGGCTACGCGCCGGCCGAGGTGGCCGAGGTGTTCGGCACGTGGAACACCGGCCGGCTCGACTCCTACCTCATCGAGATCACGGCCGAGGTGCTCCGGCACGTCGACGCGAACGGCACGCCGTTCGTCGACGTGGTGGAGGACGCGGCCGAGCAGAAGGGCACCGGTCGCTGGACCGTGCAGATCGGGCTCGACCTCGGGGTGCCGATCAGCGGCATCGCGGAGGCCGTGTTCGCCCGGTCGCTGTCGGGGTCCACCGGGTTGCGGGCGGCCGCCCGCGGGCTCGGCGGGCCTTCCCGCGCACCACTGACCGGCTCGGCGCTGGAGACGTTCGCCGACGACGTCGAGCAGGCGCTGTACGCGTCGAAGGTGGTCGCCTACGCGCAGGGCTTCAACCAGATCCAGGCGGGTGCGGTCGAGTACGGCTGGGACATCGACCTCGGCCGGGTGGCCGCCATCTGGCGGGGCGGCTGCATCATCCGGGCGAAGTTCCTGAACGACATCACGTCGGCCTACGCCGACGAGCCGGGCCTGCCGACCCTGCTCACCTCGGGAGGGTTCCGCAAGGCGGTCGAGGACGCGCAGGACTCGTGGCGCTCGGTGATCTCCACGGCCGTGCGGCTGGGCATCCCGACGCCGGGCTTCTCGACCGCGCTGGCCTACTACGACGGGCTGCGCGCCGAGCGGTTGCCGGCCTCCCTGGTGCAGGGACAGCGGGACTTCTTCGGCGCGCACACCTATCGCCGCGTCGACCGCGAGGGCTCCTTCCACACCGCGTGGGCAGCCGAGGGCCGTCCCGAGTCACCGGCCTGACGACCGTGCCCGGGCGCCGGCCGGCGCCCGGGCAAACGTCACCCACTGGTCAACCCCGGTTGGTCCGGCCGCCGGCCGACGCGGGTAGAACACCTCCATGACCAACGTGACAAGGCGGACGCTGCTGCGGGCCGGCGGGATCGGGGCGGGCGTGGCGGTGGCCGGGCTGACCGCGCCGGCCGTCGCGCTGGCTGGGCGGGCGCGGCCCGTGCTCACCCACGGCGTGCAGACCGGCGACGTGACCACCGACGGCGCCATGCTGTGGACCCGAGCCGACCGGCCGGCCCGCATGCTCGTCGAAGTCTCGCGAGACCCGTCGTTCCAGCACGCCCGCCGGATCCGCGGCCCGGTGCTCACCCCGGAGACCGACGGCACCGGCAAGCTGCGGCTCGACCACCTGCCACCCGGCTGCGACGTGCACTACCGCGTGGTGGCCGAGGACCTCGACGGCCGCACCCGCGGCGAGGCGCTCACCGGCTCGTTCCGCACGGCACCCGTCGGGCGCGCCGACGTCCGGTTCACCTGGTCGGGCGACGTCGCCGGCCAGGGCTGGGGCATCAACCCCGACCTCGGTGGCATGACCGCCTACCGCGCCATGCTCGCCCGGCGGCCCGACTTCTTCCTGAACAGCGGCGACACCGTCTACGCCGACGGCCCGCTGGCCGAGTCGGTGACGCTGCCCGACGGCCGGGTGTGGCGCAACGTGGTGACGCCCGAGAAGTCGAAGGTCGCCGAGACGCTGGCCGAGTACCGCGGCCAGTTCGCCTACAACCTGCTCGACCAGAACGTCCGGGAGTTCGCCGCGCGGGTGCCGACGATCGCACAGTGGGACGACCATGAGGTGGTCAACAACTGGTACCCGGGCGAGATCCTGGACCTGCCGCAGTACACGGAGAAGCGGGTGGACGTGTTGGCGGCGCGCGCGTTCCGGGCGTTCCACGAGTGGCAGCCGATCGACGCGCGGCGTGCGGTGGACGGCCGGGTGTACCGGAGTTTCTCCTACGGCCGGCACGTGGACGTGTTCGTCGTGGACATGCGCTCCTACAAGGACGCGAACACCTCGCCCAAGGACGCGCCGGGCGTCGTGCTCGGGGCGCGGCAGGCGCGCTGGCTGGTCGACGCGCTGTCCCGCAGCCGGGCGACGTGGAAGATCGTGGCGGCCGACCTGCCGATCGGCCTCACCGTCCCGGACGGCACGGACATCGAGGGGATCGCCAACGGGCTGCCCGGGGCGCCGGGCGGCCGGGAACACGAGCTGGCCGGCGTGCTGGCGACCCTCGCGCGGCGGCACGTGCGCAACGTCGTGTGGCTGACGGCGGACGTGCACTACACGGCCGCGCACCACTACTCGCCCGACCGGGCGGCGGTCGGCGACTTCGACCCGTTCTGGGAGTTCGTGTCCGGACCGCTGCACGCCGGCGCGTTCGGCCCGAACACCCTGGACCCGACGTTCGGGCCGGAGGCGGTGTTCGTCCACGCGCCGCCGCGGGCGAACCTGTCGCCGCTCGAGGGCTTCCAGCACTTCGGCGAGATCGACGTCGACGGCCGCAGCGGTGAGCTGACCGTGCACCTGCGCGACGGCGTGGGCACCGCCCTCTGGTCGAAGACGCTCCGACCGATGTGATCCAGGCCGGTCCCGGGATGGTGCCGGCCGGCCGGGGTGTTGTGCGGGATATGCGGGACACGGAGGTCGTGGTGATCGGGGCCGGGCAGGCGGGGCTGTCCAGCGCGTACTTCCTGCGCCGGTCGGGGTTCGACTTCACGGTGCTGGACGCGAACCCCGCTCCCGGCGGGGCGTGGCAGCACCGGTGGCCGACGTTGCGGATGGCCACCGTGCACGGGATCTTCGACCTGCCGGGACGGCATTTCGAGCCGCCCGATCCGGTTGCGCGGGCCTCGGACGCCGTGCCCGCGTACTTCGCCGACTACGAGCGGGAGAACGAGCTGACCGTGCACCGCCCGGTCGCCGTCCGAGCCGTCCGTTACGGCCCGGACGACCGGCTGCTGGTGGATACCGACTCCGACACCTGGTCGGCCCGAGCGGTGATCAACGCGACCGGCACCTGGACCCGGCCGTTCCGGCCGGTCTACCCCGGCCAGGCGGACTTTCGCGGCGAACAGCTGCACACGGTCGACTACCGGGGACCCGCGCCGTTCGCCGGCAAGCGGGTGATCGTGGTCGGCGGCGGGACCTCGGCCGTCCAGCTGCTGACCGAGATCGCCGAGGTCGCCGACACCACGTGGGTGACCCGCCGGCCGCCGGTGTTCCGCGAGGAGCCGTTCACCGAGGACTATGGCCGCGAGATCGTGGCGCGGGTGGACGAGCGGGTGCGCGCCGGCCTGCCGCCGCAGAGCGTGGTGCACGTGACCGAGCTGCTGCTGACGCCACAGGTCCGCGAGCTGCGCCGGCGTGGGGTGTTGGACCGGAAGCCGATGTTCTCCCGGATCACGCCGACGGGGGTGGCCTGGGACGACGGGACGGTGCTCGAGGCGGACGTGATCCTGTGGTGCACCGGGTGGCGTGCCGCGCTGGACCACCTGGCCCCGCTGGGCCTGCGTGGGCCGGGTGGCGGCATCACCATGGACGGCACGCGAGTGGTGGCCGAACCCCGCGTCCACCTGGTCGGCTACGGCCCGTCGGCCAGCACGGTCGGCGCCAACCGAGCGGGCCGCGCCGCCGTCCGCGAGCTACGCCAGCTCCTGGGCGCCTCGATGCAGGGAACGACGCCTTCACTGCGTTGACCGCGGGGAACGACGCTTTCCCTGCATCGACCCTCATCGGGTCACCCGCACCATGGTCAGGTACACCTCGGAGAGCCGGGCCCGGCGCACCTCCAGGTCGCCGATCGCGCGGCCGTACTGCTCGAACATTTCCCGCACATAGGTCGTGGCGTCGGGGACCGACTCCACCCGCTCCTCGCCGTCATAGGTGAAGCGGACCTCGGACATGCCGGAGACCTCGGCCGCCAGTTGGGCGGCCGAGCCGTCGGCCACGATCTCGCCGCCCGCCAGGATCATGATCCGGTCTGCCAGCAACTCGGCCTCGTCCAGATCGTGGGTGGTGAGCAGGATCGTGGTGTCCAGCTCGCGCACCAGGGTGTGGAAGTCCTGCCGCGCCTGGGGATCGAAGCCGACGGTCGGCTCGTCCAGCAACAGCAGTTCCGGGCGGCCCACCAGCCCGATGGCCACGTCCAACTGGCGTCGTTGGCCGCCGGACAGGGTCGCGATCACCGCCCCCGCCTGGTCGCGCAGGCCCACCTTCGCCAGCAGGTCGTCCGGGTCGTGCGGCCTCGGGTGGTAGCGGCCGAGGTGGTCCAGCAGCTCCCGCACGCGCCAGCGGCCGCGGTCCCGCCAGGACCGGAGGACGATGCCCAGCCGCGCGCGCCACGCCTCGTCGCCGCGGTCCGGGTCGACGCCCAGGACCCGGACATCGCCGGCCGACCGCGTGCGGAAGCCCGCCAGGATCTCGATGGTGGTGGTCTTGCCGGCACCGTTCGGGCCGAGCAGGGCGAGCACCTCGCCCCGGTGCAGCCGGAGGTCGATGCCGTGGAGCACGTCGACCGTGCCGTATCGCATTCGTAGTCCACTGGTCTCGACGATCAGTTCGTTTTCGCTGACAGACATGCCTTCAAGTGTTTCATTGAAGTACCGGTAGAGACTTCTGCGCGGAATCGCCTGGAGATCTACGTTACGGTTCGCCAAACCCTCAAATCCCGAGGAAGGTGCGTGGATGGTCCGGCCCGTCGACCTGGCCCGGCTGGTGGGGATCTCGACCCAGCAGATCCGCAACTACGCCGACGCACGCATCCTCCCGCCGACACCCCGCTCGGACTCCGGGTACCGGCAGTTCGGCGAGCGCCACCGTCTCGCGCTCCTCACCTATCGTGCCCTCGCGGCCGGCTACGGCGGGGACGCCGCACGGGCGATCATGCAGGCGGTGCACGACCACGACGTGCCGCTCGCATTGTCCCTTGTGGACGCCGGACACGCGGCTCTGCACGAGCAGCGCGCGTCGCTGCGCACCATCGGCGAGGCGCTGGAGGCCATCGCCACCCGGGACGAGGCCCCGGCACCGCGCGCCGACCTGCGGATCGGCGAGGCGGCCGCGCATCTCGGCGTGCGCCCGTCGGCACTGCGGGTCTGGGAGGGCGCCGGCCTGCTGACCCCGTCGCGCGAGCGGGGCACCGGGTACCGCCACTACACCCCGACCGACGTGCGGGACGCCCGGATGATCAAGATGCTGCGCCAGGGCCGCTACCCCCTGCCGCAGATCCGGTCGGTCCTCGACGGCCTGCGGCGGACGGGCAGCAGCGACGCACTGCGCGCGGCCATCGCCGACCGCCGGACCCAGCTGACCCACCGGGCCACGGCCATGCTCGCCGGGTCGAGCCACCTGCACCACTACCTGGCGGGAACCGAACCCGCTCCCCGAACCCCTTAGTACTCGACAGCTGAGCCGAACGGGGGTACCGATGTCGCGTCGACTAGCGGTGGGAGCAGGCGTGGTCGCCATGCTGGCGGCCATGCCCGTAGCCGTTGCCCCGCCGGCCGGCGCCGACCAGGGCACGGCCGTGCTGGGCGCCGTGCGGGACGACGGCGGCCGGCTCGGCCAGGTGGTGGTCGTGGCGGGCACGGGCCGGGAAGGTTACTCGGGCGACGGCTGGTCGGCCCGCGACGCCCGGATCGGCTCGGAGGTCACGCTCTCGGTCGCCCCGGACGGCACCCTCTACCTGGCCGATCGCTGGCACGGACGCGTCCGGACGGTGACGGCCGGCGGCACCATCGACACGCTGCCCGGCACCGTGACGCGGCGGCCGCACGAGGACGACCCCGCCTTCCGGGAGTGGCGCGACAACTCGTCCGACCGGCCGACCGCGACGGCCATCGGCGCCGACGGCTCGCTCTACATCGCCGGCAGCGAGACCATCACCCGCCGCTTCCCCGACGGCCGGGTCGTCCGGATGGCCGGCGGCGGCATCGTCGACCACGTGGAGGGCGGCCCGGCCACCGAGGTGAACTTCATCAACCCGACCGACCTGGCGGTCGACGCGGCTGGCACCGTGTACGTGGCCGACCGGTACGCGTCCCGCATCCGCCGGATCGACCCGGACGGCACCATCTCCACGGTCGCCGGCGGCGGCACCAGCCAGCCGGTGGCCGCGGCGGGGCGCCCGGCGACCGAGGTCAGCCTCGGTGACGTGTCCGCCGTGGCCGTCGACACGGCCGGCACCCTCTACTTCGCGACGAACGGCGTCGACGTCGGGGATGTCCGGGTGATCGGCAAGGTCGCGCCGGACGGGACCTACACCACCGTCCTCGACGGCGCCCAGTACGGCGGCGTCACGGTCGACGGCGAGGACAACCTCTACGTCAACGACCTCACCAACGGACAGATCCGCAGGGTCGCTCCCGATGGGGTGGTCACGAGCGTCGGTCCGGCGCGGGGCGGGACCGACATCGCGGTCGGCCCGGACGGCGACATCTACTCCTCCGGCGGCGCTCGCGTGTACCGGCTGGTGCGCCACGGCCAGCCGCCCGCGCAGGCCGGGCCGGCGCGCGGCGAGTCGCGCTGGGCCGGCCGCGCGCCGGGCACGGTCGAGACGGTGTTCGGCACCGGGGAGGCGCCGGCCGCCGAGACCCCGGTGGTGGACCACGCCTCGCCCGGTCCGGATCAGGTGGCGGTCGCTCCGGACGGCACCGTGTTCTACGTCGACACGAGCCGGCAGCAGGTCGGCACGGTGTCGCCGGACGGCGCGACCTCGGTGCTCACCGGCGAGTGGGAGGAGCCGACCTCGATCGCCGTCGGCCCGGACGGCGGCGTCCATGTCGTCGAGACCCGTACGGCCGAGATCCACCGCATCGATGGTGACCCGGTGGCCGCGACGGCGGAGGAGCCGAGGGGCGTCGCGGTGGACGCGGCCGGCAGCCTGTACGTCACCGACAACATCGCCGGTGGTCCCCTGGTCCGCCGCATCGGCGCCGACGGCACCAACTCGACCGTCGCCGGCGGCGGCACGCTCTGGGCGGAGGAGGCGGACAACCAGCCGGCCGCGGCCGCCGCTCTCGGCGAGCCGACGGCCATCACCGTGGACCGGGCCGGCACCGTGTACTTCGTCGACGCCGAGCACTCGGCGGTCTGGCGGGTCGGGCCGGACGGCGTCCTGCGCACGGCTGCCGGCACCCCCTTCCGCGGCGGCACCGACGGCGGGTTCGGCGGCGACGGCGGGCCGGCCAACCGGGCCGAGATCAACAACCCCCAGGGTTTGGCGACCGGACCGGACGGCTCGCTCTACCTCGCCGACACGCACAACAACCGGATCCGCCGCGTCACCCCGGACGGCGTGATCACCACGTTCGCCGGCACCGGCGAACCCGCGGAGAAGGGCGACGACGGACCGGCCGCCGAGGCCGCGCTCCTCGAGCCCACGGGGATCGCCGTGCACCACGACGGGACCGTGTACGTCACCAGCCCGGTCAGCGGCTCCGTCCGCCGCATCGATCCGGCCGGCACGATCACCACGCTCACCCGGTTCGCGGCGTCACCCGGCGAGGGTCGCCCGGCCACCGAGGTCGCCCTCCCGCGCGTCGGCGCGATCACCGTCGACGGCGCCGGCTCGCCCTCCGTCGTGGTGGACCAGGATCAGCTGCACTCGGTGGACGCGGCCGGCCGGCTCCACGTCGAGGCCGTCACCGGCACCCAGGTGGTGACCGGCCCGGACGGCTCGACCTACGTGGCGGGGCTGTGGACGGTCGACCGGCACTACCCGGACGGCACGGTGGTGCCGGTGATGGGCTACGGGCCGTCGAAGGCACCGGTCGACGGTCAGCCGGCCATCTCCGCGGGCATGCTGCTCACGGACCTCGCGATCAGCCCGGACGGGGAGCTGTACATCGCCGGGGAGAGCACGGTGTTCCGGATCGACGCGGACGGCAGGCTCGACCTGGTGGTGGACCAGGCCAAGTCGGGCCTGGCGGCCGGCCCGGACGGAACGCTCTACCTGGCCGACTACGAGGACAACCGGGTGCTGAAGGTCAGCGACGGCGAGATCACGACGTTCGCCGGCACCGGCGAGTCCTCGGGGTCGAGCGACACCGACCTGGGCGACGGCGGCCCGGCGACCGAGGCCGTCGTGTGGTCCCCGAACGACGTCGAGGCGGCGGCCGACGGCACCGTCTACGTCAGCTCGCCGGACGGCATCCGCCGGGTCGCCACGGACGGCACGATCGAGACGATCGTCCACCCGGCCGGCGAGACCGTCGGGAACGCACCGGACCAGCTGGCGCTCGACGGGCACGGGAACCTGTACTTCACGGAGCCGGACCTGTACCGGGTCCGGGTGGTCGTGGCGGCCGGCGAGATCGTGTTCCCCGGGTTCGGCTGGAACACGCTGTGGTTGGGCGTGAACCTGGCGGTGGCCGCCTTCGTGTTCGTGGAGATCCGCCGCCGGCGCCTAATCGAGGAAATGCTCGGCAAGCCCGAGTGACCCGGTCTCTCCCGGCGCGAGCCAGACGAACTCGTCGTGCTCGTCGGGGCTGAGCGTCACGGTGCCCGGGGTGTCCTCGACCGCGTCGTAGACCAGGGCGTGGATGCGCATCGCCTTGCCGCCGATATCCATCCACGTGTGGGTGGCGCGCTCGCCGAGCAGCCGGACCCGCAGCCCGGTCTCCTCGGTCACCTCGCGGACGGCCGCGACCTCCGGGGCCTCCCCCGCCTCGACCGTGCCGCCGGGCAGCTCCCACCGGCCGCCGAGGAAGGCACCGGCCCGGCGCCGCACGAACAGCACCGCCCCGTCCCGCGCGATCCGGCAGTACACCAGGTGCTTCTGCTTGACGTCGACCACGCGAGGAGCCTAGCTCCGCTCCGGCCCGTCAATGCCTGGAAGGCGTCGTTCCAGGCATGCCCACCCCGCGCCGGCCTACGCGAGCGCCGCCAACCGCAGCCGCGCCGCGTCCCGCAACCGCATCGCCCCACACCGCTCGAACACCGCCTCCGCGGCGCCCAGCAGGCGCCGTGCTTCCTGCCCCGCAAGACAATCCGCCAACGCCACCGTCGCGCGGGCGGTCTCCAGCGGTGTCCCGGCCGCCGTGAACAGCTCGATCGCCCGGCGCGCCGGAGCCGGATCGGCCGGATCGGCGGCCGCGGCCGCCAGCTCGGCAAGACCAACCCCGACGGGCAGTCGACCGTCGGCCGCCGCGGCCGCGCGCTGCGCCCACTCGGCCACCCGGGGCCCGCCCGCACGAGCCAACTCCTCGTACCACGCCGGCCGGCCGAGCGGATCGACCCGAGGCAGGTCGGCGCCGCCGCCGACCGTGAGCAGCCGCCCCGCGTCCGGCTCCACGGTGGCCGCCACGAACCCGGCCATGGTCGCCCACCAGCCCGGGTCCGTGCCGGCCAGCCGCACCACCGCCTCGGCGTCCGCGCGGGCGGCCGCCACGTCCGTGAACGCCGTGAGCCACGCGCGGACGCACACGGCCAGCGCCAGCAGCTCGTCACTGCGGCACAGCCTGGCGATGTCCGCGGCCTCGTCGGCATCGCGCCGCGCGGCGGGCAGCCTGCCCAGCCACCGCTGCCCGATCGCCCTGCCCACCAACAGATGGCAAAGCAGGTGCGCCTGACCGGTGTGCCCGGCCAGCTCGATCCCGCGGTCGAAGTGCGCGACCGCGTTCGGGTAGCGCTCCAGCGAGTTCTCCGCCCAGCCGATCCAGACACACGCGTCGAGGCGGCCGGCCAGCTCGTCGTCGGACAACGCGTCCACCAGCCGGGAAGCGTTGTCACAGTTGCGGATCGCCGCGTCCAGGTCGCCGATCAGGTAGCTCGCGGCGGCGGCCACCGCCGCGGCACCCGTGCGCAGCAGGCGGTGGCGGCCGCCGATGCGGGCCGCCTGGTCGGCCAGGTCGACCGTGCGGGCGGAGAACGTGCCCTCCATCAGCTCCACTGTGGACAGCTCGAGGAGCAGCTCCGCGTACGCCCAGGTGTCCGAAGTGGACATCGTCAGCTCGGTGAGCAGAATGCGCCGGCCGTCGTTGTGGTTGCCCAGCAACCGTTCCACCGTGGCCCGCAGCACCACCACCGTCACCCGGCGCGGGTCGGGCGCGGGCGGCAGGTGGCCGACCACGTCGTCCAGCGCGTCCCTGGCCTGCGCGAACTGCCCGGCCAGCACCAGATACCGGGCCAGCCGCACGTGGTGGCCGAGCCACGGCGCGGCCGTCGCGTCGAACTCCGGGACCAACGCGAGCGCGCCGCGCAGCCACCGTGCGGCGCCGGCCGGCGCCCGCGACCCGGCCAGCTCGGCCGCTTCGAGCAGCACCTCGATCGCCTGGGTGTCCCCACTGCCGGCGCACAGCTCCAGGTGCGGGGCCAGCGCGAGCACCGACGCGCCCCGGTCGCGCAACGCCGCGATGGCCGACCGGTGCGCCGACCGGCGCCAGCCCGGCGGTGCGTCGTCGTAGATCATGCGGCGCAGCAAAGGATGCCGGAACCGTAGCTCGGTTCCTTCCGGCCGGAACACGTCGCGGCGGCGCAGCTCGTCGAGAGCGGCGGCGGACGCCTGCCGGTCGAGACCGGCCACCTCGACCACCAGGTCCGGGTCGAACGGTTCTCCCACCACGGCGGCGGCGCGGGCCACGTGCTTCGCCACGGTGGACGCGGAGTCCACATCGGACAGCAGCGCGGCGCGCAGCCGGCCGGGCACGTCGGCCGCCGTGTCCGTGGCACCCGCCAGGGCCAGCAGGTACAGCGGGTTGCCGCCGCTCGCCGCGACGATCGCGTCCGCCCGGCCCTGGCCGGCACCGTCGACCAGGGTGATCGAGTCGGCGGGCGTCAGCGGGCCAAGCTCGATCCGCTCGTGCTGGGCCACCACGTCGGACAACGCGCTGATCAGCCGGTTCGGCGCCGGCCGCGGCCGGTAGGCCACCGCCACCAGCATGCCGGCGGCCGGCATCGTGGTCAGCAGATAGTCAAGCAGCGCAAGGGAATCGCCGTCGGCCCAGTGCAGGTCGTCGAGCAGCAGGGCGACCCCCGTCCGGCCGGCCAGCTCACCGAGCAGCGTCCGGATCGCCCGGTAGGTCTCGTGCCGGGGCACGCCGTTGGCCGGGCCGGTGAGCTGACCCAGCAGCCGGTCGCTTCGGCCGGCCAGCGCCTTGGCCACCACGCCGCACGGCACCGCCTGCTCGAACTCCGTGGCTCGGGCCCGCAGCACCGGCCGGTCGCCGAGCCGGTCCCCGAGCGCGGCGAGCAGCGAACTCTTGCCCATGCCCGGTTCGGCGACGATCTCCACGAGGGTGGTGCAACCGCGGTCGAGGCGGGTGACCGCGGCGGCGAGCCGGTCGATCTCCGCCCGCCGGCCGACCAGGTGCCGACTCACAGGCGCAAGGCTAACAGCGCGCCGATTACCGTGCGAGGCAACGGTTCGACCCGGTGACCAGGCCGTCCGTCGCGGGTTCGTCTACTGTGGTGGCACCGAGTCGAGCTGTTGACGAGAGGATCATGGACCCCTCCCGAAGTACCGGGCACATCCCGGGATGTGGCCGATGAGCGCCGTTCTTTCCATCCTGCTCGGGTTGTTCGCCGTGTCCGCGCTCACCGTGTTGACGGGTTACTTCGTCGCCCAGGAGTTCGGATACATGGCCGTGGACCGGTCCCGGCTCAAGGCCGCCGCCGCGAGCGGCGACCCGGGCGCCGAGCGCGCGCTCGGCATCACCCGCCGCACCTCCTTCATGCTGTCCGGCGCGCAGCTGGGCATCACGGTCACCGGGCTGCTCGTCGGTTTCGTGGCCGAACCGTGGATCGGCGCGGGCATCGGTGAGCTGCTCGGCGGCGTCGGGGTGCCGGTGGCCGTCGGGGTGGCCGTCGGCACCGTGCTGGCGCTGTTGATCTCCACGGTCGTGCAGATGGTGTTCGGCGAGCTGTTCCCGAAGAACCTGGCGATCGCCCGGCCGGAGCCCGTGGCTCGCCGGCTCGCGTGGTCGACCGCGCTGTACCTGTCGCTGTTCGGCTGGCTGATCCGGCTGTTCGACCACGCGTCGAACCTGCTGTTGAAGGCCGTGCGGATCGAGCCGGTGCACGACGTGGAACACGCGGCCACGCCCAGGGACCTGGAGCACATCGTGGCCGCGTCGCGGGAGTCCGGCGACCTGCCGGTGGAGCTGTCGACCCTGCTGGACCGCACGCTGGACCTGCACGAGCGCAGCGCCGGCCACGCGATGATCCCGCGACCTCGGGTCGCGACGATCTCCGGCGGCGAGCCGGTCGGTGAAGCCGTAAGGCTCATGGCCGCGTCGCACTCGCGGCTGCCGGTGCTCGGCGGCGACGTGGACGACGTGGTCGGTGTGATCCACCTGCGGGACGTGCTGGCGCTCGAGGACACCACCACGCCCGTGCGGGACGTGGTGCGGCCGGCGGTCATGGTGCCGGCGTCGCTGCCGCTGCCCGGGGCGCTGGCGCGGCTGCGCGAGGCGGACGAGGAGTTCGCGTGCGTGGTCGACGAGTACGGCGGGCTGGCCGGCGTGATCACTCTGGAGGACATCGCCGAGGAACTGGTCGGCGAGATCACCGACGAGCACGACCCGGAGGGCGAGGACCAGCCGACCGTGCTCGCGGACGGGTGGACCCTGCCCGGCACCACGCACATCGATGAGGTGGAACGACTGATCGGCCACGACCTGCCGGACGGCGACTACGAGACGGTCGCCGGCCTGGTGATCACCGAGCTGCAGCGGCTGCCGTCCCCCGGCGACACGGTGTCCGTCGACCTGCCGCGCCCGCCCGGCGCCGAGGATGACGAGCCGCACCACCGGATCAGCATCACCGTGCGCGAGGTGGACCGCCGGGTGCCGGCCAAGGTGTCGCTGACGCTGGTGGCGCGATGAGTGGGATGAGCACGGGGCTCGCTCTCGTCATCTCCGCGGGGATCGTGGCGTTGAGCGCGTTCTTCGTGGCCATCGAGTTCGCGCTGGTCGCCGCGCGGCGGCACCGGCTCGAGGAGGCGGCCGAGCGCAGCGTCGCCGCGCGGGCGGCGCTGGCCAGCGCGCGGGACCTGTCGCTGCTGCTCGCCGGGTCGCAGCTGGGCATCACCGTGTGCACGGTCGCGCTCGGTGCCATCACCAAGCCCGCCGTGCACCATCTGATGGTGCCGCTGATGGGCGGCCTGCCGGAGGTGGCGGCGGACGTCGCGGCGTTCGTGCTGGCGTTGATCGTGGTGACCTTCGTGCACCTGGTGGTCGGCGAGATGGCGCCCAAGTCGTGGGCGATCGCGCACCCGGAACGCTCGGCCACGCTGCTCGCCATCCCCATGCGGGGGTTCATGTGGCTGACCCGGCCGTTGCTCGTGTCGTTGAACGGCATGGCCAACTGGTGCCTGCGGCGGGTCGGCGTGCAGCCGGTGGACGAGATGGCCACCGGCCGGGGGCCGGCCGAGCTGCGTCAACTGCTCGACCACTCGGCGAAGGCCGGTGCGCTCGACACCGCCCGGCATGATCGGCTGGCCATCGCGTTGGAGGTCAACTCCCGGCCGCTGCGGTCGATCGTCCGGCCGCTGGCGGAGCTCGCGTCGGTTCCACCAGAGGCGTCGGCCGCGGCGATCCGGGCGGCCGGCCGGTCGAGCGGTCACCTGCGGCTGGTCGTCCTGTCCGGCGACCAGGCACTCGGGGTGGTGCACGTGCGGGACGCGCTGCTCGCTTCCTCGGTCACCGCACGGGAGCTGATGCGTCCGGTGTCTACTTTGGACGCTTCGCTCCCGGTCTACGCGGCGCTGGGCACCATGCGGGACTCGCGCAATCACCTGGCGCTGGTGACCGCCGGCGGTGACCTGATCGGGCTGATCACGCTCCACGACCTGCTGAACCAACTGCTGCCTCCGGGGACCTGACGTGGCGAGCTGGCGTCCGGCGGCGCGGGTCGTGTGTCTGGACGACGCCGGGCGGGTGCTGTTGATGCACTGGCAGGACCCGTCCGGCGGGGACAAGCTGTGGGAGCCGCCCGGCGGCGGGATCGAGCCGGGCGAGACACCCCTGGCGGCCGCGCGGCGGGAGTTGGCCGAGGAGACGGGTTTCGACCCCGCCCTGGTCTCCGATCGCGGGGTGCCGGTGGCGCGGGACCTCTGGTGGAACGGCCGGCACCTGGTGGGCACCGAACAGTTCTTCCTGGCCCACATTCCCGGTTCCCGGCCGGAACCCACGCGGGCCGGACTGCTGCCCGACGAACAGGCGGCCCTGCTGGAGTACGCGTGGGTGTCCGACCTGGACAACGTCACGAGACTGGAACCTCCGCAGCTGGCTGCGGTGATAGCCACCCTCACCGCACAATGACCACTCCCGTCCCGCATGATGACCAGTCCCGTCGCGCATGATGACCGCTCCCGCGGCCGGACGACGTGGAATTGTCGGTGCTCGCGACTAGGTGGTCAGAATCGGAAGTCCTTTCTGGGGTCGATCCGCGCTGGCCGGCATGTACCGGTGGGCGGTGTCGCGAAAGGGCGCTTTCGGGTCGGTGGTCCTGTCCTGAAGGACGCATTGGGGGCGTTGAACGTCTCGATGGGGTCCTTCGGGACGCCGCCACCTGGTCAACCCCCGAAAGACTTCCAATTTCGACCACTGGATTGATTCCAGGGTCCCGGACCGAAATTGTCGGTGCTCGCGACTAAGATTGATTCCAGGGGTCCCCGGACCGGAATTGTCGGTGTGAACCGATAGCCTCGAACCGGAGCCCTGTCCTCAGGACCGTGCGCCTCGGGCGCCGGGGTCAGGTGATGTCCCGCCGCACGCTCACCGCTCCCGCCACGGCGGCCGCCACCAACGCATAGCCGAGGAACACCACCCCGCCCGCCCACATGGGCAGCAGCTCACCGGCCACCGGCATGCCCGTCCGATGCCAGCCCGCCACCGCCTTGGCCGCGCCGGTGGGTGTCCAGCGGCCGACCTCGGGCAGCAGCATCACCAGGAACCACTCCGCGTAGAGGAACCACACGAACGCCACCCCCACGGCCAGCACCTGGTTGCGCAACAACGCCCCCAGCGCCGCGCCGAACACGCACCACAGCGTCGTGCCCAGCACCGAGCCCAGCAGCACCAGCGGCACCCCGGCCGTCATCACCGGACGCCCCGAAACCGCGAGCGACACGGCCGTCAGGCCCGCGGTCGCCGCCGCCGCCACGAGGCCCACCACCAGGCCGACCACCGCGCACGCCAGCAGTTTCCCCGTGATCACCCGGCCTCGGCGCGGCGTGACCAGCATCGCCCAGGTGATCGTCTGGTGGCGGTAGTCCCCCGCCGCCACCAGCACCCCGAGGATCAGCACCAGCAGATATCCCTGCTGGGCCATGCTGTACGCGTCCTCCGCCTGCTGGTCGGCCGGCCCGTCGAACGGGAACACGAGCACGTCGACGGAAGCCCACGCCAGGCAGAACACCACGGCCAGCGCGGCCAGCACCCATGTCGAACGCGTCGCCCTGACCTTCAGCAGTTCCGCCGCCACGAGGCCGTTCATCGCGCCACCAGCTCGAGGTAGGTGTGCTCCAGACCGTCGGGCAACTCGGCGACCCTGCGGTCGGCCACCAACCGGCCGCCGTCGATGATCAGTACCCGCGCCGCCGTCTGCTCCATCTCCACAAGCAGATGTGACGACAGCAGCACCGTGCGCCCGTCGGCCGCCATCGCCCGGAGAAATCCGCGCAGCCAGTGGATGCCGACCGGGTCGAGGCCGTTGGCCGGTTCGTCGAGGATCAGCACGGCCGGGTCGCCCAGCAGCGCCGACGCCAGCGCCAGCCGCTGGCGCATCCCCAGCGAGAAGCCGCCGACCCGCCGGTCCGCGGCCGCCGCCAGGTCCACGTCGTCGAGAACCTGCTCGACCCGGACGGCCGGGAGTCCGGCGGCCACACACAGGGCCCGCAGGTGCACCCGCGCCGTGCGGGCCGGGTGGAACGCGGTCGCCTCGAGCACGGCGCCCACCGATCGGACGGGTTCGGCCAGCTCGGCGTAGGGCACGCCGCCGACCAGCGCGCTGCCCGAGTCGGGGCGCACGAGCCCCAGCAGCATCCGCAGCGTGGTCGTCTTGCCCGCGCCGTTCGGGCCGAGGAACCCGGTGACCTCGCCGGGTTCGACCGTGAAGGACAGGTCGTCCACGGCGCGGACGGCGCCGAACGACTTCGTGAGGTTGGTGACCGTCAGTGCTGACATGTCCGCACTGTCCCGCGCAGGGGTGCGGAACACCTGGGCCGACGGGTGGATCCGATGGGTGGAGGGAACCAACCCGAGGGTGGAGGTTTTCCGCGGTGTACGGCGGTAACCTGCGACAATGGCGCGGCCGTGGTGGGTCTATCTCGTGTGGACGGTGGTGGTCGGCTACCTGCTCTCCGGTGCGGTCGGCGGCTCGTTCACCGTGTACGCGGCGCACGGATCGGGTGGCCTGGTCGTCAACCTGGTGCTGTACGCCTCGGCGTTCGCCGCCGCTTTCGTCGCGCTGCGCCGGGAGGGCGCGGCCGGCAACGCGCTGCTGCTCGGGTTCGTCACAGCGGCCGGGCTGATCTCCCACGGGCTGGCCCCGTTCGCCGGCAGCGGCCTGCTGTTCCTGGTCACCTGGCTCGCGCCGTTCCGGTGCAGGCTGTGGCAGGCGGTGCTGCTGACGGCGATCGCGACCGGCGGGTACATCGCGATATCACTGGCGACCCGGCTGCCGGGCAATGCCACGTTCGGCATCGCCGCCGGGCTCGGGTGGTCGGTGTTCCTGTCGGCGATCGTGCACCAGTTGGCCGTGACCAGGCGGCAGACGGCGGCGGTCGCCGCGGCGCGGGCCGGCGAGGCGGTGCTGGCCGAGCGGCAGCGCATGGCGCGGGAGATTCACGACCTGTTGGCGCACGCGCTGTCCGCGCAGGTGGTGCACCTGGAGGGGACGCGACTGTTGCTGGAGCGGGGCGACGACCCGGCGCTGGCGCTCGACCGGGTGATCCGGGCGGGCGAGCTGGCGCGCGCGGGCCTGGAGGAGACGAAACGCGCGGTGGCCGCCCTGCGCGGCGACGAGGGCCCACTGGCCGAACAGCTCGACCGCCTGGCGGCGGAGTTCCGCGCGGTGACGGGAAACCCGTGCGCGGTCGAGGTGTCCGGCGACCCGGACCGCCTGGCCCCGCAGGCACGACTGGCGGTGGTCCGCACGGCACAGGAGGCGCTGACGAACGTCCACAAACACGCGCCCGGCGCCGCCGTCACGATCACGCTCACCAGCGAGGGCGACCAGTGCGAACTGGACGTGCGCGACACGGGCGGTGAGCCGGGCGACCTGGCAACGACCGGCAGCGGCTACGGCCTGGTGGGCATGCGCGAGCGGGCGGAGCTGATCGGCGGCACCCTGGCGGCGGGCCCGGACGGCCCGGGCTTCCGGGTGTTGTTGCGGATGCCGGCATGAAGCCCACGCGCGTGGTCGTGATCGACGATCAGACGGTGGTCCGCGAGGGCCTGGTGCTGATCCTCGACCTGCTGCCGAACGTGGAGGTGGTCGGCGCGGGCGGCGACGGCGAGGACGCGCTGCGGCTGGTGGCCGCGCATCGCCCGGACGTGGTGCTCATGGATCTACGCATGCCGCGCATGGACGGTGTGGAGTCGACGAAACGCATCCAGGCCTCCTATCCGGAGACTCGCGTGGTGGTCCTGACCACCTACGCCGACGACGACTCGGTGTTCGCCGCGCTGCGGGCAGGTGCTCGCGGCTACCTGACGAAGGACGCCCGCAGCTCCGAGTTGGCTCAGGCCATAGAAACCGTCCACCGGGGCGACGCCCACTTCGATCCGGGCGTACAACGGCGCCTGGTCGACAGCGTCACGACGAAACCGGTCCCGGACGGCCTGACCCCACGAGAGGTGGACGTACTACGCCTGATCGCCGACGGCCGCTCCAACCTGGAGATCGCGAAACACCTGCACATCACCCAGGCCACCGTGAAGTCCCATGTCAACAACCTGTTCGCGAAGGCCGGTCTCCGCGACCGCGCACAGGCGGTCACGTACGCGTTTCGCCACAACCTCGCCAAATAACACGACAAATCCCTCGCGAGTCCCACGTTCAGAACACGCGAGTCCCACGTTCAGCGCGGGTGAGTCCCACGTTCAGGCCCCCGGGAAAACCACTCGCGCGTCGCCAACGTGGGACTCATCCGGTCCCAACGTGGGACTCGCCGGTTCTGAACGTGGGACTCGCCGAGAAGTCGCGTCCGGCACACGCGCGCCGAGCGACTGTGCTTCTATCGGCGGCGACCAGACCCCGACGTTCGGATCGCGATGGCCACCCTGTTCTTCGTCCTGCTCAGCATTCCGTTCTACCTCCTGATGCTGTGGCCGCTGGTCGTGGCGTCGCGGCGGGTGCTCGGCGTGCGGATCCGAACCGTGCGGGCGCTCATCGGCGCGTTCGTCGGCTTCGCGGTGGCCGGCCGGGTGATGTTCGCGGTGGTTCACTCGATCGAGGCGTCGCCCGGGCTGTTCGTCGGGCTGATCATCCCGATCGCGGGCTGCGCGTTCCTCGGCACGCTGATCTTCCTGTTCATCGCGGAGATGGCGTTCCCCAGCGGCGGCGGCCTCGGCGTGGTCGGGCGCCTGCGCTCGGTCCGCCGCCGGATGGCCCGCGCCCGGCGGTACTCGCAGGTCACCCGCATCGCCGTGAAGCACGGCATCGGCCAGTACCTGGTGGGCCGCCGCGGCGAGGACATCACCCGGCACGCGGTGCTCGCGCGCTCGCTGCGCCGGGCGCTGGAGGACGGCGGCGTGACGTTCGTGAAGCTCGGCCAGGTGCTGTCCACCCGCCCCGACCTGCTGCCGCCCGT
This sequence comes from uncultured Actinomycetota bacterium, assembly GCA_963826035.1. Lineage (GTDB taxonomy): Bacteria > Actinomycetota > Actinomycetes > Mycobacteriales > Pseudonocardiaceae > Actinophytocola. Next base: position 87,751 of record CAWGVZ010000021.1, read on the forward strand.
GTTCATCGACGAGCTGAGCAAACTCCAGGACCAGGTCACGCCAGCACCGTTCACGGAGATCGAACGGGACCTGACCGAGGAGTTCGGCCGCCCGCTCGACGAGGTGTTCGCCGACTTCGACCGCGAGCCGCTCGGTGCCGCGTCCATCGCGCAGGTGCACCGCGCCCGCCTGCACACGGGCGAGGCCGTGGTGGTGAAGGTGCGCCGGCCGGGCATCGACCGGGTGGTGGAACGCGATCTCGACATCGTCTACCGGGTCGCGCGGTCGTTGCAGCTGCGGGCCAAGTGGGCGCGATCGCTGGGCGTGGTCGACCTGGCCGACGGGTTCGCCGCCGCGCTCACCGAGGAGCTGGACTTCCGCGTGGAGGCCCGCAACATCGCCTCCGTCGGCGCCGTCGACACGGGCGCCGACATCTCCGTCCCGACCGTCCACATGGAACTGTCCAGCGAGCGGGTGCTCGTCATGGACCTGTTGGACGGCGAACCGATGCGCGCGGCCGTCGGCTCGGTGGAGCCCGAGCGCCGCGCCGGCCTCGCACGGGCGCTGCTCGACTGCGTGCTGCGCCAGGTGTTGCTGCACGGGGTGTTCCACGCCGACCCGCACCCGGGCAACGTGCTCCTGCTGACCGACGGTCGCCTCGGCCTGCTCGACTTCGGCTCGGTCGGCCGCATCGACACCAGCCTGCGCGACGGCCTGCGGGACGTGCTCGCCGCCGTGGACAGTGGCGACCCCGGCGCGCTGCGCGACGGGCTGCTGGCCATCGTCGACCGGCCGGACGAGATCGACGAGCAGCGGCTGGAGCGGGCGCTCGGCGCACTGGTCGCCAAGCACGTGTCCCACGGGCAGGCCCCCGACCTGGACATGTTCACCGACCTGTTCCGCGTGGTGGCCGACTTCCGGCTGGCCATCCCGCCGCCGATCGCCGCCGTGTTCCGGGCACTGGCGACCGTGGAGGGCACGCTCGCGCTGCTGTCGCCGGGGTTCAACATCCTGGTCGAGTCGCGGGCGTTCGCCGCCGGTCTCATCACCGAGAAGATGCATCCGGACTCGTTGCGCCGCACGGCCACTCAGGAGCTGCTGGCCGTGCTGCCGGTGCTGCGCCGGCTGCCCCGCCGGGTCGACCGCGTGACGTCGGCGCTGGAGCAGGGCCGGCTGTCGGTGAACGTGCGCCTGTTCGCCGACGAACGGGACCGCGCGGTGGTCACGGGCATGCTGCACGAACTGCTACTGGCGTTCACGGGCGCCGCGACCGGCATCATGGCCGTGCTGCTGCTGGCCAGTACGAGCGGCCCGCGGATCGCCACCGACCTGACGCTGAACCAGGTCTTCGGCTACAACCTGCTGGTGATCAGCGCCATGCTCGGCCTACGCCTCCTGTACGTGGTGTTCCGCACGCAGCGGAGCACGGATACCCGCTAGTGGGCGGGTCACGCGCGGCGTGGGCATGCCTGGAACGACGCCTTACCGACGTTGAGCGTCAGTAACGACGCCTTCCAGGCATTCGACGGGCCTTCTAGCTCAGCTCCACGATCGTCATGCCCGCGGCGGCCACCGGCTCGTCCATGGCGGCAAGCGCGGCGCCGGCCTCGTCGAGGCTGATCCTGTTGCCCACCAACAGGTCCGGCCGCAGCGTGCGGTCCGCCACCAGCGCCAGCAGCGGCGGGTAGTCGCGGGCGGCCATACCGTGCGAGCCGTGGATCGACAGCTCGTGGGCCACCACCAGGTCCATCGGCAGCGGCGGCCGCGCCGAGTCGCCGAGCAGCAGGCCGACCTGCACGTGCCGACCGCGGCGACGCAGGCACGCGACCGAAGCGGCGGCCGTCGCGGGCCTGCCGACCGCGTCGACCGACACGTGCGCACCGCCGCCGGTCAGCTCCGGGATGGCCGCCGGTGGCTCGAGCACGACCGCGCCCAGTTCGGCGGCGCGGGCCCGGGCAGCGGCGGACACGTCGACCGCCACCACCCGCGCGCCGAGCGCCACCCCGATCTGCACGGCCGACAGGCCGACCCCGCCGCACCCGTGGACCGCCAACCACTCGCCGGCCGCGAGGCGCCCGTGCGCGGTGAGCGCGCGGAACGCGGTGGCGAACCGGCAGCCGAGCGACGCGGCCGTGCCGAAGTCGACGGAATCGGGCAGTGCCACCAGGTTCGCGTCCGCTGCCTGGATCGCCACCCGTTCGGCGAACGAACCCGGGCCGGTGAAGCCCGGCTGTGTCTGGTGTGGACAGACCTGCGCGTCGCCGGCCAGGCAGTACGTACAGATGCCGCAGCCGCACACGAACGGGACGGTCACGCGGGCACCGGGCCGCCAGCCGGTGACCGCCGGCCCGACCTCGACCACCACGCCGGCCAGCTCGTGTCCCGGAATGTGGGGCAGGGCAACGGGATCGTGCCCTTTCCAGGCATGCCAGTCCGACCGGCACACCCCGGTGGCCCGCACGGCGAGCACGGCACCGGCCGCCGGGCACTCCGGCTCGGGCACGTCGGCCAGCACCGGCGTCGCCCCGTACTCGGCGTAGACGACGGCCTTCATCGGGGCAACAGACCGTGCAGCGCCGTGTCGACCACGGCGTCGGCGAACTCGGCCGTCAGCGGGCCCTCGCGGAACATCCATCGGCGCTGCACCGGTCCCCAGATCAGATCGATCGCGACGTCCAGATCGACGTCGGGGGCGAGCTGCCCAGCTTCCCGCGCGCTGCGCAACCGTTTGCGCTTCAGGTCTTTCATCGGTTCGTCGAGCCGCTCGGTGTAGTCGGCGGCGATCGCCGGATCGAGCAGGATCTCGACGGTCAGCGCGCGCATCGGCTCGCTGAGACGGGGTTCGTTCAGCTCGTCGACCGTGGCCCGCAGGACGGCCTTGAGGTCGGCCGCCAAATCACCCGTGTCGGGCAGGTCCGGGCTCGCACCGTCGGCGAACGCGAGCAGCGCGTCGAACAAAACGGCGCCCTTGGACGGCCACCAGCGGTAGATCGTCTGCTTGCCGGCGCCGGCCCGGGCGGCGATGCCCTCGATGCTCAGCCGGGTGTAGCCGACCTCGCCCACCAGGTCGAGTGCGGCGTCGAGGATCGCCTGGCGGGTGGCCTGGCTGCGGCGCGTGGTCATGCCTCACCTTAACCGAGACGAGACGGACCGTCTTGACAAATGTGCGGCGAAGATGGTTTCCTATGAATCGAGACGGTCCGTCTCGTCTAGCTAAGGGAGAACACATGACCCGCGTCTGGTTCATCACCGGAGCAAGCAAGGGCCTCGGCCGCGCGTTCACCGAGGCGGCACTCGCCGCGGGCGACCGCGTGGTCGCCGTCGCCAGGACGATCGAGCCGCGGGCGGACGACCGACTGCTCGCGCTGCGGGTGGACGTCACCGACCGCGCGGCCGTGCACGCCGCGGTCGACGAGGCGATACGCCACTTCGGCCGGCTCGACATAGTGGTGAACAACGCCGGCACGCTCACCATGGGCATGGTCGAGGAGTACACCGAGGAGCTGGCCCGAGCCCAGTTCGAGACCAACTTCTTCGGCGCGCTGTGGGTGAGCCAGGCGGTGCTGCCTCGGTTGCGGGCGCAGGGTTCGGGGCACATCGTGCAGATCTCGAGCATCGGCGCGCTGGCCGGATTCCCGATGAGCGGGCTGTACAGCGCGAGCAAGTTCGCGTTGGAGGGCCTGAGTGAGTCGCTGGCCGCGGAGGCGGCGGGGTTCGGCGTGAAGGTGACGATCGTGGAGCCGGGCGGGTACTGGACCGACCTGTACACGACGGGCCTGACGGCGGCCGAGCCGTCGCCCGCGTACGCCGGCCTGCGGGCGGACATGGAGGCGCAGTTCAGCGAGGGTTCGGTCGACAGCCCGCCGGAGGTGGCGGCCGAGGCGATCATGACGCTGGTGGCGAGCGACGATCCGCCGCTGCGGCTGCTGCTCGGCAGCATGGTGTACGACCTGGCGGTGGACCTGACGGGCAAGAAGCTGGCGACGTGGGCGGCGTGGGAGGAGACGAGCCGCGCGGCCGAGCAGCCGGTGCCGGCCGGCTAAGCCGACCGCGAACAAGGTCCCACCGCCGGGTGCCGCGGTGGCAAGGTCCGGTCATGGACACGCGACTGACCGGGGCGATCCAGCTCCCCGACGGCGCCTGGATCCGGGGGCGGGGCCTGCGCAACCCGCTGCCGCCGGGCCCGGCGCCCGAGTTCGGCCTGTACCTGGGTTCGCCGAAGCTGCGGCGAACCCACGAGGCGGGCCTGAGCTGGCCGGCGCGGTGGCTGGACTGGCCGGACTTCCGCCTACCGCGCGACCCCGAGGCCGCGCGGACGGCCATCCGGGACCTGCACGACCGGGCCCTGGCGGGCGCGCGGGTGGAGGTGGCGTGCGGCGGCGGGGTCGGCCGCACGGGCACGGTGATCGCGTGTCTGGCCATTCTGGCGGGCCATCCCCGTGCGGAGGCCGTCACCTGGGCACGCGAGCACCACAATCGCCACGCGGTGGAAACCCCGTGGCAGCGCCGGTGGGCCACGAACATCCCTGCCTAGGAGGCTGCTGAATAATCGGCGTGTCTCTGTGGAATGTGGCACTGAGCTGGGAGGATAGTGTCATGCAGGGCAGGGAACGGGCGGATCGGGAGTTGTTGGACGCTCAGCCTGGATCCACCGCATGAATTCGGTTGATCATTCTGTGATGGACAGTTGATCTTCAGTTGGAGATTTCGGTTCGTGGGCGTGCGGGATCAGCCGGTCTCTCGTCCGGCGTGTCCATTGTGGTCTTCGGTCGGGCCCTTGCAGGCGGGGTGGTCAGGGTCAGGCGGCCAGGGCTGGTGGGGCGCGGTGGGTGGTGCGGTGGGTGGCGTTGAAGGCGTTGTGCCAGGCGTGTTGCCAGGGCCAGGTTTCGGGTAGGTGCCAGGTGATCTGGTCGCGTCCGGTGCGTGCGGGTCGGGCGGCGACACTGATGAGTTCGGCGCGGATGGTCGCGCCGCGTGCTTTGGCGTGTCGGGTTGAGGCGAGTGTGCCCAGTGCTCGGGTCAGGGCGTGTGCGGTGACCGCGAGTTGGATCCAGGCGGCGTTGGCGTTGAACGCGGCGGAGGGCAGGTGTGCCCATGGTCCGTTGATGAGGTCGGCGAAGACCTGCTCGACGACGGCGTGGCCGCGATGCTGGGACTCGGCCTGGTTGAGGGGGAACGGGTTGTCGGTGAACACCGCGTGGTACCGGTGGGTGGTGAACAACTCGCCTTGGCCTTGGGCGGCGGCCTGGGGGTTCAAGCGTGTGACGCGCCGCACGATCAGGCTGGCGTCGGTGCGATGTTTGGTCTTGGAGGCGAACGCGGTGTAGGGCACTTCGGCGATCTCGGCGTCGGAGATCCACGTGTCGGTCGCCTCGTCGTAGATCGCGTGGGGATACTTGATCGTGGTCCAGGCGTCCTCGGCGATACCGGCGATGGCGCGTTTGACCTTGGGATCCATCCGCACGGTGACCGAGAACCGGGCCCCGGCGCGGCGGCAGGCGGCCACGAACGCCCCGGCGTAGTAGGCCGAGTCGGCGCGCACCATGATCATGCCGGTCACGCCGGCTTGGCGTGCGGTGGTGATGGCTTCGGCCACCAGGCTGGCCGCGCCACGTCCGGAGCCGGCGTTGCCGCCCCGCAACCGCGCCGCCGCCACCACCGGTGCCGCGATCGGCGTGGAGATGGTGGCGGCCAGCACGTTGAGCCCGCGCACCAACAACGACTTCGACGCGATCTTGGCGTGTCCGAACGCCGCACCCTGCTTGCGGCCGCCGAACACCCGCCGCTGCACCGAGTCGACATCGATATACGCCAGCGCGTCCGCGCCGGGCAACAGCGGCGCCTGCACGGCCAGCTCGGCGAGTACCCGGCGGTGCACCGCGGCGAGCTGGCGCACGTTGCCGTGGTCGAACGCGCGCAGGAACGACCCGAGCGTTGAGGGGGCGCGGATCCCGCCGACCGTGGCCGGGAAAGCGCCATGTCGCAGCACGTCCATCCCGTCGATCGTGTCCACGCCCGTGACCATCCCGGCCACCAGCGCGCCGACCTTCAGACCCGGGTTCGCACCAACCTTCGCGGCCACCCGCACATGCTCACGAACGAGATCTTCCAACCCGACATTCTCAGCCAACCGCACCGCCGGCACCAACCCGGCATGCGACACGAGATTCGGGTCATCGAACGCGGCGTGCGTCTTCGCCGCGGTATGCAACAATCGCATCTACGAAGTGCCCTTTCGATCCAGGATATGCGAGCCTTAGCAACCCGCATTCTCCCAGGTCAAAGGGCACTTCTGCTGTCACGACACTCTCCCGGACACAATCCAGGCGGTGGATCGAGGCTCAGGCGTTGGTGGGTCATCTGGTCCCGGCCGGGAGCATGTTCGCGTTCTTGGCCGAGCACCGCCAGCCGGTGTTTCCGGATGGGGAGTTCGAGGATCTGTTCCCTTCGGGTAAGGGCCGTCCGTCGATCCCGGCGTCGGTGATGGCCTCGGTGATGGTGTTGCAGACCCTGCATGACTACTCGGATCGGGAGACCGAGGACGCGGCGCGGTGTGATCTGCGGTGGAAGGTCGCCACTGGGATGGCGTTGGACCACAAGGGATTCGATGCCTCAACGCTGGTGTACTGGCGCAAGCGGCTGGCGAAGTCCGTGCGGCCGCATCGGATCAACGACGCGGTAAGGCAGGTCGTCGAGCAGACCGGGATCGTGCGTGGCCGGCGCAGGCGTGCGGTGGATTCCACGATCCTGGCTGATGCGGTAGCGACTCAGGACACCGTCACCCAGTTGATATCGGCGATCCGGCGGGTGGCCCGGCAGGTGCCCGGTGCGGCCGAGCAGATCGCGGCGGTGTGTACCGGGCATGACTACTCCGCGCCGGGGAAACCGAGGATCGACTGGGACGACCCGGCCGCCAAGGACGCGCTGGTGTCGGCGCTGGTCAACGACGCCAACGCGGTGGTGGCGGCATTGGCCGACGTCGAGTTGGAGGGCGAGGCGGAGTTCGCGTTGGCGTTGCTGGCGCTGGTCGCCGGGCAGGATGTCGAGCCCGCCGACGGCAGCGATGGCACTGATGGGCGGTGGCGGATCGCCCGGAAGGTCGCCCCGGACCGGGTGGTGTCCACTGTGGATCCGGATGCGCGGCATACCCGCAAGTCGCCGGAGAACCGACGCGACGGGTACCGGGCGCACGTGGCGGCCGAGCCCGAGACCGGGATCATCACCGACGAGAAGCTGACCAAGGCCGCCGGTAGCGAGAACTCCGATCCGGCGGTGGCCGAGGAGTTCCTCGACGCCGAGGACGACCCGTGCGAGTGGTACGGAGATTCCGCATATGGCACAGGGGATCTACGCGGCGCGATCGACGACACCGACGCCGATGAGGCCGTGATCAAGCCGAAACCGGTGCAGGCGCCCGTGGAGGGCGGGTTCACCGTCGACGACTTCACCGTGGACGAGCAGGCGGGCACGGTGTACTGCCCGGCCGGTCACACCCGCCCGATCAGCAGGACCCGGGTGGCGACCTTCGGCGCGCTATGCCGCGACTGCCCCCTGCGGGCGCGGTGCACCACGTCCAAGACCGGCCGCAAAATCGTCCTCCACGAGCGTGACGACCTGCTTCGCCAAGCCCGCCGTGACTGGGCCACGAAGCCCGCGCTGCGGGAGAAGTACCGGAAGTTCCGGCCCAACGTCGAACGGGTCATCTCCCAGATCGCCAGCCTGGGCGGCCGACGCCTGAAACTTCGTTACCGCGGCACCACCAAGAACCACGCCTGGCTCACCCGCCGCACCGCCGCCCTCAACCTGCGCAACCTCCTCGGCCATGGCCTGACCCGCGCCGCCGGTGCCTGGGTCCTGGCCACCTGAGAGAGGAAGATACGACCACAACAGCCCAAAACAGAAGGCACTGGGCCGCCGGGTCACCCGCCCAGTGACCGCCGAACGCCCCCACAGCGCCCCAACCAGCCGCCCAGTTGCGAGTTCGCACGTCAACGGTGCGGCGACGGTCAGCCCACAAAACGCCCCTAATTCAGCGGCCTCCTAGCGCCTATAGAGGTTCCGGATGTCGCCGTCCACCGGCGCCTGCTTCCAGAAGGGGAAGCCGAGCTTGCGGCAGACGTTCTGCGAGGCGAGGTTCTCCGGGGCGATGATGGCCAGCAGCTCACCCGCATACGTCTGGTGAGCTCTGGCCAGCAGGGCCGCCTCGGTGGCGTATCCGAGGCATCTGCGTTCCGGCACCAGCCGGTATCCCCATTCCAGCCAGGTCCTGCCCTCGAAGTCGATGTGGTGGACACCCGTGTATCCCACGACGAGACCGGAGGACAGCTCGACCACCGGCTGCTTGCCGAACGGGACGGTCTGGCAGACGGCGACCATGTGGTCGAACCGGTCCCTGGCGTCCTCCTCGGCGAGGACATCCGGGTAGAACACCATGAGTCCTCGTCGCGGAAGAGCTCGACGAACCGGTCCCGGGTCAGCTTCCCGGGGGTGGGCGCACGAGAAGACGCGCGGTCCTCACGACATCCGGATCACTCATGCGCACCGTCAGCTCAAGTGCTCCGCGAAGAACGCGTCGATCCGGCGCCAGGCGTCCGCCGCGGCCCTCGGCTCCGGCCCAATGCCCGCCACCCGCGCCAGCGGGCGCAGCAACCGGGGCCCCACCTCCGCGTCGTTCAGGAACGAGTGGCCCGCCGACGGGTACTCCATCACGTCGTGCGCCACGCCCGCCCGATCCAGCGCCGCCTCCAGCTTTCGAGCCGAGCCGCGCAGCAGGTCCCGGCCGCCGTAACTCGCCACCACCGGACACGCACCGGCGACCGCCTTGTCCACGTCGCTCGGCAGTTTGCCGTAGTTCGCGGCCGCCGCGTCGAAACCGGCGCCCGCGGTCAGCAGCGCGAAGCCGCCACCCATGCAGAAGCCGATCACCCCGACCTTGCCCGCGCAGTCGGGCGAGTCGACCAGCCAGCCGCGGGCCGCCTCGATGTCGGCGAACACGCGGCCGCGTCCGGTGAGCATGGCCCGCATGGTCGACACGAGACAGCGCCGCGCGCCGCCCGCACTGAACAGGTCGACGGCGAGCGACAGGTAACCGGCCTGCGCCATCCGCTCGGTCTGCCGCCGCATCACCTCGTCCAGCCCGAACGCCTCGTGGATGACCACCACGCCCGGCCACGGGCCGTCGCCGGCCGGTGTGGCCAGAACTCCGTGCAGTGGCTGGGATCCGTCGAGCGCCTCGGCCCGGCCGGTCAGGTCGATATCCTTCATGCGGTGCACCGGGTCGCGGCCGGCAGCCGGCCACGGCGGAACGCGTGCGGCGCGACCCCCATGACCGTGCGGAACTCGGCCGTCATGTGCGACTGGTCGTAGTACCCGGCGTCGGTCGCGAGCTGCGCGAAACGCCGGTCGGCGGGCGTCGCGAGCACCGTGCGCACCCGGTCGATCCGCGCGAACTGCTTGGGCGACAGGCCGACGCCGTCGGTGAACACCGTGCGCAGGTGCCGCTCGCTGACGTTCAGCCGCCGCGCCGTCGTCGCCACCCGGTCCCGGCCGCCGGCCAGCAAGGTCGCCGCCTCGCGCACCAGGTCGACCACGTCGCCGTGCCGGTACCGCGACAGCGTCTCGCCGACCTGCGACAGATCGCCGTCGGCCAGCAGGCCCGCCAGTTCCTCGGCAGGCGCCCGTCCCCACAGCTCGGTCAGCGGGACCACGCGATCCACCAGGTCACGCACGGACCTGCCGAGCAGCGGCCGCGCGCCGCCCGGCCCGAGCCGGACCCGCAGGCACGACCGGCCCGGCGCGCCGACGAAGTAGCCGGCGCGGGTACGCGGTCCCAGCACCACCAGCTCGCCCGTGTCCCGCAGGAGAATCGACGTGGCGTGGTCGGGCTCGCTGAGCACCGTCCGCTCCTCGTCGGCCGACGCGACGCGGACGTCGGCGATCAACCCGTCTCTGGTCACACTGTCCACCCTAGGCGCGGACGCCGCCGGACGCTGTGCCGAAACTTCCTATAGATCACGGCGTTCGGCTGCGAACGTCAGCCGCATGATCCTCGTTACCGGTGCCAGCGGCACCACCGGCGGCCTCGTCGTCCAGCAGTTGACCGAACGCGGAGTGGCCGTTCGCGCCATGACCCGCGGCCACCTCGACCCGGCGCCCGGCGTCGAGGTGGTGCGCGCCGACTTCGACGACCCGGCGTCGCTCGCCGCGGCGGTCGCCGGCGTCGAGGCCGTGTACCTGGTCACCGCGGCGGCGACCCCCACCCCGCACCACGACCTCGCGCTGCTCGCCGCGGCCACGGCGGCCGACGTGCGCCGGGTGGTGAAGCTGTCCGCCATCGGTACGGGCGAGCGGTTCGACGGGGCGGTGATCGGCGCGTGGCACCTGGCGGCCGAGGACGCGGTCCGGGCGAGCGGTCTGGTGTGGACGATCCTGCGGCCGCCGAGCTTCGCGACCAACCTGCTCTGGTACGCGGCCGCCGTGCGGGCGGGCGACCCGCTCCCCAACCTGACGGGCACCGGCCGGCAGGGCATCATCGATCCGCGCGACATCGCCGCGGTCGCGGCCGAGGCACTCACCACGTCCGTCCACACCGGACAGACCTACACGCTGACCGGACCGGAACTGCTGGGCATGGCCGACCAGGCGGACATTCTGGCGCGGGTCACCGGCCATCCGGTCGGCCACGTCGACCTGTCGGTCGAGGAGAGCCAGGCCCAACTGGTCGCCACGGGCATGACTCCCGAGGCGGTGGCCGCCGCGAGCCTCGGCATGCGCTGGGCGCGCGCCGGGCACGCCGAGATCCTCACCGACACGGTCACCGACATCCTCGGCCGCAAACCGGGCACCGTCGAGCAATGGGCACGCGAGCACGCGGCCGCGTTCACGCCCTGAGTTCCTCGACCACCCGGTTGAAGCCCTGGTCGCCATGGCCGCGGTCCACCAGGTCGCGCGCGATCGACGCGAGACCGGCCAGGCGCCCAGGGCCCATGCCGTCCGCGCGGCGCATCTCGACGATCTTCTCGAGAACGGGGGCGTGTTCGCGAAGCGGCGCGGGACCGACGGCATAGGCGCGCTCGCGTACCTCGCGTGCCGTGCCGGCCACGTCGTCGACCACATAGCCCAGTTGCCGTTTCGCGAACGGGACGAAGTCGACCGGATCCCCGCCCACCAACGCGAACGTGTCCAGCAGCGCGGCCTGCAGGTCGTACCAGAGACCGTGCATGGCCAGGTCGTACCGGGCGGCCGCGGCCGGATCGGCACCCACCAGGCTCGGTTCGCCCAATACGGCCAGCGTCGGCGCGTGCCGCTCGAACACCGCCCGGTCGCCGCCGTAGAGCAGCGACGCCTCGTCGGTGCCGATCTGCGCGGCCAACGACTGGACGGCGCCGCCCAGGTACTCCGCGCCGCGTTCGCGCGCCCACGCGGCCGACCGGGCGGTCTCGACCGGCGTGGCGGTCGTCAGGTTGACCAGCACCCGGCCGGCGATCGCCGGGCCGACCCGGTCGAGCACGGCGCTCACCGCGGCGAAGTCGGTGACACACAACAGAACCAGCGGGCTCGCGGTGGCCGCGTCCGCCGCCGTGGCCGCCACCGTGGCGCCACGTTCGGCAAGGTCACCGGCCCGCGCCGGCGACCGGTTCCACACGGTCACCTCATGCCCGTTCTTCAGCAGCGCATCGGCCAGCGCGACTCCCATCCCGCCGAGCCCGAGGACAGATACCACGATTGCCACCTCCCATATTTCGTTACGACTTGTAACGTAACATAGAAGGCTCAGGCGCCGACCGTACCGTCGATCCCTTCCCGCAGGAAGTCCGCGTGCCCGTTGTGCCGGGAGTACTCGTAGATCAGGTGCAGCATCACCATTCGCAGCGACACGTCCTCGCCCCACCGCGCCATGTGACCGGTCACGTCGAGCGACTCGGCGGCCGCCTCGATCCGCCTGGCGTGCGCCACTTCGTCCTGCCACGCGGTGAACGCCTCCGCGCGACTGGAGTCCCGCGCGTCGTAGGCCGCCTGGAAGTCGCCGGTGTCCGACCAGACGAGCGGGATGCCCTGGTGGTCGACCACCCGCCGGAACCAGGTGCGCTCCACCTCCGCCATGTGCCGCACGAGCCCGAGCAGCGAGAGCGTCGACGGCGGCATCGACCGGCGGCGCAGCTCGGCGTCGGACAGGCCGTCGCACTTCATGGCGAGCGTGGCGCGATGGAAGTCCAGATAGGCACGCAACATCTCGCGTTCGCCGCCCGTGCGGGGCGGGTCGATGCGTTCGGTGGTCACCGCGGTATCCCCTTGTCTCGTGATCCGACCGGCGACCGTACCAATCGGGTAGCCTCCGGCAGCAGCGCAGGTGACCTGGGAGGACACGGTGGCCGAGGAAGTTCCTGTCGTTGTCCTCGAGCGGCTCCGCGCGGTCTGCCGCGCGCTGCCCGAGACCCGCGAGGAGACGGCCTGGGTGGGCATCCGGTGGCGCGTCCGGACGAAGACGTTCGCGCACGTGCTCGTGATCGCCGACGGACATCCGCCCGCCTACGCCAGAGCCGCCGGGACCGACGGGCCGGTGACCGTGCTGACGTTCCGCTCGCCGCAGCCGGAGCTGGACGCGCTGACCAACACCGGCCATCCGTTCTTCCGCCCGGTGTGGGCGCCCGACATCGTGGGCATGGTCATCGGGGACGACGCCGACTGGACCGAGATCGCCGAGTTGCTGACCGAGAGCTTCTGCTTGCTGGCACCGGGAAAGCTGGCCGACCAGGTGACCCGGCCCGGCTGAGTCAGCCGTCCGTCTTGTTGCGCAGTTCCGGCGTCATCTGCAGTCCCACCCGCTCGACCAGCACGGTCATCTCGTAGCCGACGAGCCCGATGTCGCACGTCCCCGACGCCAGTACGGCCAGGCAGGACCCGTCGGAGACGGACATGATGAACAGGTAGCCGCGGTCCATCTCGACCACCGTCTGGTTCACGTCGCCGGCTTCGAACAGTCGCGCCGCCCCGAGCGTGAGGCTGACCAGACCGGAGGAGACGGCGGAGAGCTGTTCGGCGCGATCGCGCGGCAACCCCTGTGAGCCGGCCAGGAGCAACCCGTCCGTGGATACCACCACGGCGTGGGCCACGCCCGGCACCTGACGGACGAAATCAGTAATGAGCCAGCCGATAGTGCCCGGCTGCGGGGAATCGGCGGGTCGCACGACCTCGTACGGTATCGAAGTCCGCACCTCCTGTCACCTGCGGCGTCACCAACCGGACAGCCCGCCGCACTGTCTACAATGGACTGTTAGCGCTATCAACCCGGCGTTCGTCACCGCTTGTCCAGTAGCGTCTCCGTGTAGTCCCGCAGTCGAGCCGCGTCCGTGGGGTCGAGGGTCTTGAGCGCCAGATCGACCGGCTTGCCCCGGTCGACGGCGGTCAGCGGTGCGGACGGTGGCGTCTCGATCCAGTCGATGATGGGCCGCACCGACTTGTCGACCGGGTTGGCGAACATCGCGGCCAGCAGCTTCAGCACGCCGCGAACCGCCGGGTTCGGGTGCCCGTCGAGGCCGCTTCTGGTGAAGCCGGGGTGGTACAGGACGTAGCGCGCCCTGCCGGTGGCCGCCACGCCCAGCAGGTCGTTGGCGCGACCGGCCTGAAGCTGGGCCTTGATCTGCCCGTAGTCGGCGGTCAGCTGCGGGTCGTCCCAGTGGATCTGGCCGGCCGTGTTGCCGACGCCCGCCACATTGATGATCACCGGTGCCGGGCTGGCGTCGAGCAGCGGCGCCAGCTCACGACCGAGGAGGTAGCGGCTGAGGTAGTACAACGCGAAGGTGGACTCGAGGCCGTCCGGGGTTTCCGTGCGGCGCGGGCTCACCCGATTGGCGAACAAGGCCAGCGCGTCGACGGACTCGTGCCGGGCGGCGATCTCCCGGACCACGCGCTCGACCTCGGCGACCGAGGACAGATCGGCGCGCAGGAACGAGAGTCGCGGGTTCGCGGCCGCCGCCACCAGGGCCTGCCCCTTGCGCTCGCTGCTGCCGAGCACCGTCACCCGGTCGCCCCGCGCCAGCCGAGCGAGTGCCGTGGCGCGGCCCATTCCGTCGGTGCCGCCGCTGATGATCACCGTTCTCGGCACGCGTGCCTCCAGTAACGTCGAAGTTGGTCGGCCTCAATCCTGGAAGCCGGCCGCCCGCGGCGAAAGAAGGCACTTGCATGTCCGGTACGCACAGCGATGTGCCCTCGGTGCTGGCGTTCGAACTGCCGCGACCGGTGCCGGTCGACGAGTTCCTCGCCTGCCCGGTCGGCGACGTACTCCGCCGGATCGGCGACAAATGGAGCACGCTGCTGCTGATCCTGCTGGGCGGCCGGCCGCACAGGTACAACGAGCTGCACCGGTCGATCGAGGGCATCAGCCAGCGCATGCTGACGCGCACGCTGCGCGGCCTGGAGGACGACGGTCTGGTGCACCGAGAGGTGTTCCCGACGGTGCCACCGAGCGTCGAGTACAGCCTGACCCCGCTGGGCCGCGGCCTGCTGGTGCCGCTGTCGGCCGTAACCGACTGGGCGGTGGCCAACCACGCCGAGATCGTCCGAGCACGCGAACACAGCCGCTGGCCGGAACCCGCTGATGCCGATAGCGTCCGAGGGCGTGGGCATGACTGAGCCGTTCCGCACCCGGCTGGCCGCGATCGAGGAAACCTGGCGCTTGTGGGCCGAGGTGGGCACGAGCTTGACCGAAACGCAGTGGCGAACACCCACCCGATGCACCGGCTGGGATGTGGCCGCCGTGTACGCGCACCACTCGAACGCCGCGCGGTCCCTGGACACGCCGCTGCCGGCCGCCGACACACCGGGCGACCCGATCACGGCGGTGACGTTGTTACGCCGGTTCAACGCCCCGGGCGGTGTGGCCCACGAACTGGCACCGACGATCGCCGACTACGAGGTCCAGGAGGCGGCCCGACACACCCAGGCGGAGCTGGTGGGGCGGTTCGTGACACACGGCCCCGGCGCGGTCGGCCAACTGGGCGCCGGCACGCCCGAGCTGGTCATCTCGTGGGTCGGGGTGGCGGTTCTGCCACTGGTCGAGGCGCTGCGCGTGGTACTCCTGGAAGCGACGGTTCATCTGCTGGACGTGCTGCGTGCGTTGGACCTCCCACCGGATCTGCCACCCGCGGCGATGACGGACACCGCTCTCCTGCTGGCGGAAATGGCCCCACCGTTGGACTTCATCGAGACGGCCACCGGCCGCTCCACCACCTCCCCACTCCCCGTCCTGCGCTGACACCGGCGCCATCGCCCCGCGGTGGCCCGCAATGCGGTCCAGCCACCTGGAAACTCGTCCCGTCCAAGATGGATTCCCGCATGGCCGGCACGGACCGCCAAGCAACCAAACTCCCGGCGGCGGGCCGCGAATCTCCTGTCACACCAACGCTTTATCCCGCACGGCGGCGCCGGGGGCCCCCCGATTTCCACGCTACCAGTGCGGACCCACGGAACCGGCCGATGTGGATCTTGACTGTGGACAGCTCGCTGGCTGTGGACAACCGGACAGGAGTCGATCTTCGGGACGAAGAACTGTCAGACCTCGCGGTACGCAAGCCGTCATTTTGATGGCATCGTTTGACCTGCGGGTCTATTGGTCTTCCTGGTCAGGAGCATGGCCGGTGTCAGGGATTCGTGCGGGGAGCTCGAGATCGTGGTTCCCGTAGGTGAGATCGCGGTTCCCGTGCGCGAGTTCGCGGTTCCCGGCGGTGAGATCGCGGTTGAGGGGGTCCTGGAGTGGTCAGCGCCGGGCGGGCGGTCCGCGGGGCCTGGCGGTAGGGCTGCGTCACAGTCGTTGTGCTGACTCAGTAGCTCCACCAGGTGCGCACACACCAGCCGAGAAACGACGACCTCACACACCAGAACCGCGACCTCACACACCAGAACCGCGAACTCGCGTGCCGCAACCGCGAACTCGCGTACGGGAACGACGATCTCGCGTGCGGGAACCGCGAACTCGCCGGCTCAGAACGGCGTGGATTCCGGGGGCCGGAGGCCGCCTCAGGCGAACCGCGGCTGCCAGCGGCGAGCGCGTTCCTCTGGAGTCGGGGCGGTGCCCGGTAGCGGGGTGGTCATCGGCGGGTTGCGCAGACCGTCCAGGATCAGGGTCAGGTAGCGCTGCCGCAGTTCACGCGTGCGCTTCTCATCATCCGTGTGCACGGCCGCCAACTGTTCGAAGATCACCCCCAGATCGGCGTCGCTCACGTCCGGGCGGATCACCCCCGCGTCGTGCATACGCTCGACCAGTTCCACGTTCAACCGGCCCGCTCGGGTTGCCGCCTCATACAGTTCCGGCGACGGCGTGAACGTTCCCGCCAGCGCGACCGTGATCGAGTGCGTGTCCGAGTCGACCACGTCGCGCATGAACTTCGCGAACGTCGGCCACGGGTCGTCCGTCGAGGCGGCCGCGGTCTCGGCGATGCTCAGGTACGTGTCCAGACCGTCGCCGCAGATCTTGCGGAGCAGGTCCTCCTTGCTCGGGTAGCGCCGATACAACGCGCTGATCCCGACGCCCGCGTGCTCGGCCACCGCGGCGATCGGCGCCGTGGGGTCGGACACGAACACGTGCCGGGCCGACTCGAGAATGATCTCGTCGTTGCGGGCCGCCTGGGCCTTGCGGCCGCTGAGCCCGGTTCGGGAAGCCACAACCTACTCCTCGGAACATAGCGTTCTGTTCTGAATGCCAGTGTAGGGCGTGCGACGAACGCACGCCCTACCCGGAGCAACCTCAGTGCGCGGCGGCCTTCGACTTCTTCGGCAGCAGGAAGCCGAGCGCGAACGTCACGGCCGTGAGGCCGATCGCGATCAGCGTCACCACCTGCGCACCGTCGATGAACGTCGACACGTCCGCCCGCAGCGGCGACTCGACCGCGCTGAAGAAGACCGTGCCGAGCACCGCCACACCGAGCGAGGCGCCGAGCTGCTGCACCGACGTCAGGATCCCGGAGGCCGAACCGACCTCCGCGTCATCCAGGTCGCCGACGATGATGTCGAACAGCGGCACGAAGATCATGCCCATGCCGAGGCCGAACACGGCGAGCGGCGCGATCAGGTCACCACTGCCCAGCGCTGCACCGACCTGGGCGAACACCACGTACAGCGCGACCAGCCCGGCACCCATCACGGCGAGCCCGAGGTGCAGGATCCGCCGGCCGAGCCGGTTCATCATCGCGACCCCCGCCCCCGAGCCGACGAACGCGCCGACCGCCCACGGGGCCATGGTGAGGCTTGCCTGCAGCGGCGTGTGACCGAGCCCCAGCTGCAGGAACAGCCCGACGGCCAGCGAGAACCCGGTGATCACACCGAAGAAGGCGACCACGAACCCGACACCTGAGCTGTAGGACCGCTTGGCGAAGACGCTCAGCCGGACCAGCACCGGCCGGCCGGCCCGCGCCCGCCGCGACTGGTGCACGGTGAACAGGCCGAGCGCGGGAACCGACGCCGCCAGCATGATCAGCGACCACGCCGGCCAGCCCAGCTCGTGCCCCTGGGTCAGCGGGTAGACGAGCAGGAACATTCCGGCGGCGGCCAGCACCGTGCCGCGCACGTCGAGCCGCTGACCCCGCGCCGTCGGCTCGCTGGACGGCAGCACCCGGATACCGACGGCCAGCGCGAACGCCCCGAGCGGCAGGTTGATCAGGAAGATCATCCGCCAGCCCGTGCCGAACAGGTCGGCCTCGACCAGCAGCCCCGCGGCGACCGGGCCGAGCACGGTGGCGAGCCCGATGACCGGACCGAGCGCGGCGAACGCCTTGCCGACGTCGGCGCCGAACAACTCCCGGATCAACCCGAACGACTGCGGCACCATCACCGCGCCGAACGCGCCCTGCAACACCCGCGAGACGAGCAGCATCTCCGGCGAGGCGCTCAGCCCGCACAGCACCGACGCGGCCAGGAAGCCGACCACGCCGATGACCATCATTCGCTTGCGGCCGTACATGTCGCCGAGCCGCCCACCGACCAGCAACCCGACCGCCATGGCGAGCGTGTAGCCGGCGGCGATCCACTGCAGCGTCGAGACCGAGCCGCCGAGGTCGGCGCGGATGGCCGGGGCGGCGAGCGTGCCGACCGTCGAGTCGAGCAGGTTCAGCAGATCCGCGGCGAGGATCGCGAAGAGACCGAGCCAGCGGCGCGGATGGGCGGTCGGCACCGGCAGTGCGGGAGCGGCTGGGGATTCCAGGATCGCGGTCATCGAAGACTCCGGAAGTTGTGGAACGGAATGCTTGGTTCCGCAAATGTAGCAGAACGGAACGCTTCATTCCAATAGGGATGCTCAAGATCTTTTATGAGTCTTGTGACCAGCGGATATGGCGCTTCGGCCCGGCGACGGCGGCCTCCGGCCCCCGGAATCCAGCGTACCGAGAGGGTCCGACAGTCCCGGCCGTCGGAGATCAACAACGGCCCAGTTGTCCACAGCCGACGAGCTGTCCACAACCAAGATCCACATCGACCTGCCCCGTGGGTCCGCACCGGTAGCGTGGAAATCGGGGGCCCCCGGCGCCCGGGGTCGGCATCGAAGGATCGGGAGTGAGTCGGGTGTCCGGGGCAGGCCGATCAGGCGGTGCCGACCTCGCTGGCGCTGATCAACGCCGGCTACCCGGGCCGCGGGCATCGCGCTCGGGGTGTCGCGGCCGGGCTGGGGCCGGTACTGGGCGTGACCAGCCAGCCCCGATCGGGAACCCAGGCGATCGAACGCGCGCTGACCGTCCTGCGCTGCGTGGAGGCGGCCGAGGACGGTCTCGGCAGCACCGAACTGGCCCAGCAGGCGAAGCTGTCGTGAGCACCGCCCACCGGCTGGCCCGCGCGCTGGCCGAGGACGGTCTGCTGCCCAGGTTCTCGCCGTGGTCAGCCTGGCGGCTCTGGCATTCGGGCTGATCGAGGCGGGCGGTCAGGGCTGGGTCGCTCCCCTGCGCTGGTGGCGTTGGCCATCGCGGTCGTGGGCACCCGTCCTGTTCATCCGCGCCGAGAACCGGCGCCACCATCCGATGCTGCCCCCGCGTCGTCGGTGAGCGGCAGGGAAACCGCCCGGGCCGTCATGCTCATCGGCCTGATCGTGGGCGCGGCGGGCCTGTTCGCCGCAACCGTGGGGGACGTGTCCACACCGTACTGGATTATCGTGTTCCCGTTGCTGGCCATCGGTTTCGGCATCGGCGTTGCGGTGTTCGGCAGCCTCCGTGAGCGCAAATCGAACGCTTTTGTCGGTGCTTGCCGCGATACTGCCGCCATGCTGTTGAGCGTCACCACCACTCATCGACCGGCCGGCGATCTCGGATTCCTCCTGCACAAGCATCCCGAGCGGGTGCAGCGATTCGACGTCACGACCGGGGTGGCGCACGTCTTCTACCCCGAGGTCACCGACGAGCGCGCCACCGCGAGCCTGCTGCTCGAGATCGACCCGGTCGAGCTGGTGCGTTCCGCGCGCGGCCCCGCAGGCGAGGGCTTCTCCCTCGGGCAGTACGTCAACGACCGGCCCTACGCCGCCGGGTCGCTGCTCGCGGTCGCCATCGGCAAGGTCTTCGGGTCGGCCATGCACGGGCGGTGCGCCGCCCGGCCGGAGCTGGCCGAGACCGCGCTCCCCCTCGAATTACGCCTGCCCGTGCTCCCCTGCCGGGGCGGGCCGGCGGTCGCCGAGCGGCTGTTCACGCCCCTCGGCTGGACGGTCGACGCGACAAGGATCCCCCTCGACCCGGCCTTCCCCGAGTGGGGCGACAGTCGCTATGTCGACCTCAGGCTCACCGGCACGCTGAAACTGGCCGACGCGCTCAGCCAGCTCTACGTCCTCCTGCCCGTCCTGGACGACGCCAAGCACTACTGGGTCGCGGCCGACGAGGTCGACAAGCTCATCCGCGTGGGCGGCGGCTGGCTCGCCGGCCACCCGGAGCGCGAGCTGATCACCACCCGCTACCTCGCGCACAAGCGCCGCTTCACGGTCGAGGCGCTCGCCCGGCTGACCGAGCTGGACGACCGGCCGACGGAGGACGACGACACGGAGGAGCCGAACGCCCACGACGCGGCCGAGGAGCGGGTGCCGACCCTCGCCGAGCAGCGCCGCACCGCCATCCACACCGGACTGCGCGCGGCCGGCGCCACCCGCGTGGTCGACCTCGGCTGCGGTGAAGGCCGCCTGCTGCGCGACCTGGTCACCGACCAGGCGTTCACCGAGCTGGTGGGCGTCGACGTGGCCGCGCATCCGCTCCGTATAGCCGCCCGGTGGGTCGAGCGGCTGCCCGACCGCCGGCGCGACCGGGTCCGGCTGCTGCAGGGCTCGGTCACCTACGCGGACCACCGGCTCACCGGGTACGACGCGATCGTGCTGTCCGAAGTGGTCGAACATGTCGACCCGCCGCGGCTGCCCGCGCTCGCGGCCGCCGTCTTCGGCACCGCCCGGCCGGCCCACGTCCTCATGACCACGCCGAACGTCGAGTACAACGTCCGCTGGGAGACCCTGCCGGCCGGCACCGTCCGCCATCCCGACCACCGTTTCGAATGGACTCGCGCCGAGTTCGCCGCCTGGGCGGCGGAGATCTGCGCCGAACACGGCTACACGGTCCGCCATGTTCCGGTCGGCCAGGTCGATCCGGAAGTCGGTGCGCCCACCCAGCTCGCGACGTTCAGGAGGAACGACTGATGCGCCGCATCGCCGTGCCCGAGCTGAGCCTGGTGGCCCTCATCGGTGTCACCGGGTCGGGCAAGTCCACGTTCGCCGGCCGGCATTTCCGGCCCACCCAGGTGCTGTCCTCCGACGCCTTCCGCGCGATGGTGGCCGACGACGAGAACGACCAGGCCGCCACCCCGGACGCGTTCGACGCGCTGCACCACGTCGCCGGCCTCCGCCTGCGGGCCGGGCGGCTCACGGTGGTCGACGCCACCCACGTCCAGCGCGAGGACCAGGCACAGCTGGTCGAACTGGCCCGCGCGCACGATGTGCTGCCCGTGGCGATCGTGCTCAACCCGCCGCTCGGCGTGCTGCGCGACCGCAACGCCGGACACCGCGGCATGCCCGACCATGTCGTGCGCCGCCAGCATGAGGCGCTGCGCCGCAGTGTGCGCCACCTCGCGAAGAACGGCTTCCGCAAGGTGCACGTACTGTCCGATGTGGACGAAGAGATCGAGATCGAGTACGAGAAGGCGTACAACGACCGCCGCGAGCTGACCGGGCCGTTCGACATCATCGGCGACGTGCACGGCTGCCGCGACGAACTGGTGGACCTGTTGACCCGCCTGGGATACCCGCTCGATGGCCCCCGGCACCCGGAGGGACGCACGGCCGTGTTCGTCGGCGACCTGGTCGACCGCGGCCCGGACACGCCCGGCGTGCTGCGGGTGGTGATGGGCATGGTGGCCGCCGGCACCGCGCTGTGCGTGGCCGGCAACCACGAGCAGAAGCTGACCCGCGCGCTCGACGGCCGCAAGGTCACGGTCGCCAACGGGCTCGCCGAGTCGCTCGCGCAGCTTTCCGCGGAACCCGAGGAGTTCCGCGCGGCCGCGCGGGACTTCATGTACGGGCTGGTCAGCCACTATCGCCTCGACGGCGGAAAACTGGTGGTCGCCCACGCAGGGCTGAAGGAGGAGTACCAGGGCCGCTCGTCCGGCCGCGTCCGCGCGTTCTGCCTGTACGGCGAGACGACCGGCGAGACCGACGAGTACGGCCTGCCCGTCCGCCACCCCTGGGCCGACGACTACCGCGGCGCCGCGACCGTCGTGTATGGACACACACCGGTGCCGAAGGCGTTGTGGGTGAACAACACCATCTGCCTCGACACCGGCTGCGTGTTCGGCGGCGAGCTGACCGCGCTGCGCTGGCCGGAGCGTGAGCTGGTGGCCGTGCCGGCACGAGCCACGCACTACGAACCGGTCCGGCCGCTGCACGCCCTCACGCGGGCGGCGGACCTGCTGCGCATCGACGACGTCCTCGGCACCCGGGTCATCGAGACCCGCCTGCTCGGGCGGGTGAAGGTGCTGGAGGAGAACGCGGCGGGCGCGCTCGAGGTGATGAGCCGCTTCGCCGTCGACCCGCACTGGCTGCCCTACCTGCCGCCGACCATGGCACCGTGCGCCACATCCACTGTGGACGATCTGCTGGAGCACCCGGCCGAGGCGTTCGCCGCCTACCGCGCGGACGAGATCTCCCACGTGGTGTGCGAGGAGAAGCACATGGGTTCGCGGGCGGTCGTCGTGCTGTGCCGGGACGCGGCGGTCGGGCGCCGCCGGTTCGGGGTGGCCGATGGCGCCGCCGGGGTCATCCACACCCGCACCGGCCGGTCGTTCTTCGCCGAGCCCGCCACCGAGACGGCCCTGCTCGACCGGCTCAGGACGGCGGTTGACAAGGCCGGGCTGTGGACCGAGCTGGCCACCGACTGGCTGGTGCTCGACGCGGAACTGCTGCCGTGGTCGGCGAAGGCGGCGCAGCTGCTGCATCGCCAGTACGCACCGGTCGGCGCGGCCGCCCGCACGGTGCTGCCGGCCGCCGTCGATGCACTCGAGCGGGCCGCCGCGCGCGACGCCGACGTGGCGGACCTGGTGGCACGCCAGCGTTCCCGGCTCGCGAACGCCGAGTCCTACACGGCCGCGTACGGCCGGTACTGCTGGCCGGTCAACGGGCTTGACGGCATCGCGCTCGCGCCGTTCACCATCTTGGCCGGCGAGGGCACGCTGTACGCCGAACGCGACCGCGGCTGGCACGCGGACCTGCTCGACCGCCTCGTGGCGGCCGACCCGGACCTGCTGCGCGCCACCCGGCGACGCACGGTGGACCTGGCCGACCCGGCGTCGGTCGCGGCCGGCGTCGACTGGTGGACCGAGCTGACGGCGGCCGGCGGCGAGGGCATGGTGGTCAAGCCGTTCGCCGGCCTCGCCAGGGGCAGGCGCGGGCTCGTGCAGCCTGGCATCAAGTGCCGCGGCCGGGAGTACCTGCGGATCATCTACGGGCCGGATTACACGGAACCGGCGAACCTGTCCCGGCTGCGGCAGCGCTCGCTGGGCCGCAAGCGCTCGCTCGCGCTGCGCGAGTACGCCCTCGGCATGGAGGCGCTCGCCCGGTTCGTCGACAACGAGCCGCTGTGGCGGGTCCACGAGCCGGTGTTCGCCGTGTTGGCCCTGGAGTCCGAACCCGTCGATCCCCGGTTGTAAAGCGTCTTCCTTGACTACGCAACCCCCGTGAGAAAGATTCACCTCACTCACTTCGTCGCCTGGAGGCGCCATGAAGAAGCGCGGAGTCGGCCTCGCGGCCGCCGTGGTTCTGTTCTCCACCACCCTGATCGGCTCGACCGGACCGGCGATCGCCGCGCCATCCACCGTCGCCGAGAGCGGACTCGCCCTGGTGCGGCTCCAGTTGCCGACCGAGGCCATGGCCCAGCAGCTGATCGACAGCGGTGCGGACGTCGCCGCCCGCCCCAAGACCGATGACGGCCAGGTCCTCCTCGACCTGGTGGTCTCCGACCGGGAATTGGGCGGGCTGCTCGACCAGGGCGCCGAGGTCGTCCAGGTCATCCAGACCGAGAGCGACGGCGCCGCCCGGTACGAGGCGAGCGTCCGCGAGGCGGCCGCCCGCACCGGCGCCGGCCAGCGCGCGGCCGCCGACACCCTGCACTTCCTCACGTCGTACTGGTGGACCGAGAGCGGCCAGACGTTCGTGCAGACGCAGGTGACCACGACCGCCGTGTTCGACCAGAACGTGGAGATCACGGTCACCTGGCGCACGGCCGACGGCACCACCGGGTCCTACCCGCTGCAGCGGTTCGAGGACGCCGGTGAGTACCAGTACCACGTGGCCGAACCGCAGCCGCTGCCCGCGAAGCCGGTATCGCTGACCGCGACCTCCAGCCTCGGCGGCACGTCCCGCGCCGTCACTCCGACGCTCTGGCCGGGCCCCACCCCGCCGGCCCCTCCCGCCGGGTACCAGAAGGACTTCATCGACGCGTACATGACGCCCGTGGACATCAAGACCCGACTCGGCCGGCTGGCCAGGCAGTACCCGGACCTGGTCGACCTGGTCGACCTGCCGCACGAGACGCAGGGCTACCGGCGCACGGCGACCGCGTACGTGGGTGACCCGGTGACCGCGACGACGATCGTGGTGGAGTCGGTGAAGTTCGGCGACCAGGGCGCGAACGGCTGGCAGGTGCGCACGGTCGATCCCGGCCGCCCGAACCGGCCGGCGCAGGCCACCTGGCGCGACCGCGTGCTGACCGTATCGCTCGCCACCGACAGGGACGGCCAGATCATCAGCACGACCGACCAGATCGCCGGCCTCATCACCGCGCGCTTCCCGCAGCGGGTCAGCGCTTTCGTGGTGGAGGGCTCGGCCGGCAAGATCATGCCGGTGGTGGGTCCCGTCACGCTCGACGACGGCCTGGACGGCGACGCGCCGAACAAGCCGTGGACCGTGCAGGCACTGCGGATCGGCGTGCACCGCGACGGTTCGCGCATCGGTGTCCTTGCTTACAGCCAAGAACACGCTCGCGAGTGGGCTACTCCGTTGGTGACGCTGGAGTTCGCCGAGCGGCTGCTGGCCAACTACGCGACCGATCCCGAGACCAGGGAACTGCTGGACGCGGTCGACGTGTTCGTCATCCCCACGGTCAACCCGGACGGCGCGAACTACTCCTTCGGCGACGCACCGTTCCAGCGCAAGAACCTGTCGAACCACTGCACGGGCGCCCAGCGTGACCCGCGCAACGCCAACTCGTGGGGCGTTGACGTCAACCGCAACTACACGGTCGGCTCGCTCTTCGACGGCTTCGTCGGCGCCAGCACGAACTGCCTGTCCGGCAACTACGCCGGGCCCGGTGAGCTGTCCGAACCGGAGAGCAACAACGTGATCGAGCTGGCCAAGGCGCACACGAACATCAAGTTCGTGATGAACGTGCACAGCTACGGCGGGTACTTCATGTGGCCGCCCGGCGCGTACGCGATGCCCGGCCGGATCACGCTGCCGCGCCCGTCGGCCGCCGAGTCGGCGCTGTTCCAGGACAGCGCCGAGCGGATCGTCGGCGCCATCTCCGCGCACCGCGGCACGGTGACGTGGCCGTCGCGCACCGGCCCGGTGGCCGACGTCCTGTACTCGGCGGCCGGCAACTCGGCCGACCAGCTGTACTACGAGCTGGGCATGTTCGCCTGGGACTTCGAGGTCGGCAACGACCGGTGGAACCCGACGACCGGTCAATGGGAGGGCATGGGCTTCCAGCCACCGTTCGACGAGGCACACGCGGAGTCCCAGGAGTACGCCGACGGCCTGGTCGAGCTGCTCCGGGTGGCCCGCGACTACAACACCCAGGACTAGACCTACTGAGTCCTTGTCGATCCGGGTGGTCGTCGTTCGACCTTGTGGTGAGATCCAGAAACCAGGAGGTCACACATGGAGCAGGTCACGTCCAAGGACGGCACCCGGATCGCGTTCGACCGGACGGGCGAGGGCCCGGCGCTCGTGCTGGTGAACGGCGCGTTCAACAACCGGGAGATGGTGGCCGAGAAGGCCGCCGGGCTCGGCGAGTACTTCACGGCCGTGAGCTACGACCGGCGCGGGCGCGGCGACAGCGGCGACACCCTCCCCTACGCGGTCGAGCGCGAGATCGAGGACCTGACGGCGGTCATCGAGGCGGTCGGCGGCTCGGCGTACGTGTACGGGATGTCCTCCGGCGCGGCGCTGAGCCTGGTGGCGGCCGCCGCTGGCGCACCGATCACGGGCCTCGCGGTGTTCGAGCCGCCATACCGGGTGGCGGGCGGGCCGCCAGCGCCCGACCGCTATCTCGAGCGGATGACCGAGTTCGGCGCGGCCGGCCGGTCGGCCGACGCCGCGCGGCTGTTCATCGTCGAGGCGGTCGGGATGCCGGTCGGGGAGTTCGACGGTCTGGTGCGGTCCCCCATGTGGCCGACGTTCGAGGCGATGGCGCACACGCTCGCGTACGACGCCATCGTGCTCGGCGACAGCGCGGTGCCCGAGGAGCTACTGGCGCGCGTGCCGGTGCCCACGATCGCGTTCGCCAGCTCCGCGAGCCCCGAGTGGTTGCACGGCGGCGCGCAGGCCACCGGGAAACTCGTGCCCGGCGCGGAGTACCACCAGGTGGACGGCGTCTTTCACGACGCGCCGCCGGAATTCGTCGGACCGATCCTGACCGAGTTCTTCGCCACGAAGCGATAGATCCGCACTGCCGCTGGACGCCTCCCGCCCCCGAAATCCAGCGAGTCCCACGTTCACGACCAGCGAGTCCCACGTTCACGCTCCGCGAGTCTCCCTCCCAGGACCTCCGAGTTGGCGGTTCGCGAACCAGCCCGTGGTCATGAACCGCCAACTCGTGTGTCGTGGGAGGGGGACTCGCCGGTCGCGAACGGGGGACTCGCGTGGGTTGAACGTGGGACTCGCCGGTCCATTGCGCTGCCGGCTCGCCACCGGCTCTCGGGTAGGCCGAACTTCGCGAACAGGCCGGCGTCCACGAACGACGTGATCTCGGCGAGCTGGTCTCCCTCCACTCGCAGCACGTTGAGCGCGAACGGCCGGAACACGTGCTCACCCGGTGGGCACCGGTACACCGCCACGGCGGGCTGGCGGTTCGCCGCGGTTTCCACCGCGCGGAAGCGGCCGACGAAGTGTGGCGAGTCCTCGGTCATGCCGGCGGTCAGCGTGCGGACGATCGTGTCCCGGCCCAGTACCACATGGGATACGGCGGCATGGTGTCCACCGCGTCGGCGCGGAGCAGGGCGGCCATGTCCGCCTTCTCCACGGCCTCCAGGTAGCGCCGGACCAACGTGCGCTCCGCCTCGTCGGCGGCGCCGGCCGCCCACGCCGACCGCTCCGGCAACCGGGAGCGCATGGTGGCGCGGGCTCGCTGCACGGCGCTGTTCGCGGCGGGCACGCTGATCGACAGCAGGTCGGCCACCTCCCGCGCCGTCCAGCCGGCCGCGTCCCGCAGGATCAGCGCCGCTCGCTGCCTCGGTGGCAGGTGTTGGACGGCCGCCAGGAACGCGATCTCCATGGTCTCTCGCGCCACGGCGGCCGTGTCGGGATCGAGCATCGCGTCGGGGATCGGTTGCAGCCAGGCGATTCCGTCGGCCGGCGGGCGCTGGACGTCGGCGCTGACGTCGGGCCCGAGGTCGCTCGGCAGCACCCGTCGCTCCGCGCGGGCCAGCGCGTCCAGGCAGGCGTTCGTGGCGATGCGATACAGCCACGTGCGCGCCGAGGACCGGCCGGCGAAGTCGGACCACCCGCGCCACGCCCGCAGGAACGTCTCCTGCACCAGGTCCTCGGCCTCGTCGATCGAGCCGAGCATCCGGTAGCAGTGCGCGAACAGCTCGCGCCGGTATCGCTCGACCAGGTCGGAGAACGTCACACGAGAGGATAGAACGCGGTCGGCCATGGCTCGGATGTCGCGAACACCGGTTACTGGGGGGGCGCACCCCGGCGTTCGCGGATGCCGTGACCGACCGCGTTCGGCAGCCGGTCAGCGATCTATCGGGTGGGGGACTGACCGGGCGTGATGTTGGTGATCACCTGCTGCCGCTCGGGCGGCGCCGCGTGGCGCGCACCGGACGGCGCGGCCGGTGGCGGGGTGATCATGGTGTCGGTGTTGCCACCCATGGCGTCCCGCTGCATCGGCGGGCGGGACATGGCCACCGTTGGCTCCTGCTCGTACCGCTGCTCCTCGTCGTGACGCAGCTGCTCGGCCAGTTCGTCGCGCTCCCTGGCGACGACCTTGGCCTCCTTGCGTGCCTCGCGGTACCGGGCACGGTTCTCCCGCGCCCTGCGGCCCGCGGACATGATCATCCACACGCCGAGCACGAAGACCAGCGCCGTCACGATGCCGGCGACGAACGCCTCCATCGCGGTGACGTTGACCAGGTCTCGGCCGAACAAAGTGATGGTCTGCTCAGCACCACCGTTGTTGTAGGCGATGAGCAGCGCCGCCGCCGCGCCACTGAGCACCACCAGTAGCAAGCCGAGGATCAGCATGCTTCCCGCACCTCCTAGTGAGGCCTGGACCGGCCTTCCTGACGAGGCAGTACCCCCTTCCCGGCACTCCAACCCTGTTGTTTCGGGGCAATTACCCCGAACAGTCCGGCCACCGCAGGTAGTCAGGCAAGCGCTTACCCATGCCCTGAACGGCCTATTGACCACTATGGTCTAGACCACAACACTGGTTCCATGCCCAGTCGTACAAAGAAATTCGCCGTGGCAGCCATGGGTTTGGCGCTCGTCCTGACTGGGCAGTCGATGCCCGCGACGGCGGCCCCGACACCGGCAGCCCCGCCCGCCTTTCACGTCACCGCCGCGCCACCGACGTTCACCCACCCCGGAGTCCTGGTGAGCCGCCCGCAACTGGACTTCGTCCGGGGCCGGGTCAACGCCGGCGCGCAGCCATGGCTCAACGCCTACAACCAGATGACCGGCAGCGCCTACGCTTCCCTGTCCAGGACACCCCGCCCGCGCGCGGTCGTCGAGTGCGGCCCCTACTCCGACCCGAACCTCGGCTGCACCGACGAGCGGCAGGACGCGATCGCCGCCTACACGCTCGCGCTCATGTGGTACATCACGCGGGATTCCCGCTATGCCACCAAGTCCATCCAGATCATGGACGCGTGGTCGGCCACCATCCGCGATCACACGAACAGCAACGCCCCACTGCAGACGGCGTGGTCGGCCTCCTCGTGGGCCCCGGCCGCGGAGATCATCCGGCACACGTACGGCACCTGGCCGAACGCCGGCCGCTTCGGCACCATGCTGCGCGACGTGTACCTACCCGAGGTGATCAACGGGCGCGCCGCGACCAACGGCAACTGGGAGCTCACCATGATGGAGGCCTCCCTCGGCATCTCCGTCTTCCTGGAGGACCGCGGCGCCTACGACCGCGCGGTGGCCAAATACCGCACCCGCGTGCCCGCGTTCGTCTACCTGACGAGCGACGGCGCGCTGCCGCGCACCCCGCCGGGCAGCGGCATCGACACCCGCGCCGAGATCATCGACTACTGGCACGGCCAGACCACCTTCGTCGACGGCCTGACCCAGGAGACCTGCCGGGACTTCACGCACACCGGGTACGGCATCGCGTCGATCGCGAGCTTCGCCGAGACCACCCGGATCCAGGGGCAGAGCCTGTACCCGGAGATCCAGGAGCGGCTGCGCCACGCGCTCGGCTTCCAGGCCACCTACGAGCGCAACGCGCCGCCGTCCTGGCTGTGCGGCGGCACGGTCGACCGTGGACTCGGGCCGGTCACCGAGGTGGGCTTCAACGCGCTCGCCTTCCGCCAGGGCATCGCCATGACCAACACCCAGTGGTACACGGAGAGCCGGCGCCCGCAGGGCACGAACAACCTGTTCGTCTCCTGGCAGACGCTCACCCACGCACAGAACCCCGCCTAGATCCGCTTGGGTTCGGCCCGTGGCATGCCTGGAAGGCGTCGTTCCAGGCATGCCCACGCCGCGCGTGACCCGCCAACTAGCCCTGTAGTACTGGTCGCTCCCGCCAGGCGCCGCCCACCCTCGCCGGTGGGCGGCGTTTCTTCGCTCGATCCACCGACAATTTTTTTTGTCTTGACAATTTTAGATGTCGGATGTGAGGGTTCTCCCAACATGAACCGGACGCCACCACGGCGGCCCACCCGAGAGGACGAACCGATGACCACCATCACCGCCACCCCGACCGCCAAGCCCCGCGTCACCGCCGGCCGCGTCGGACTGGTTCTCAGCGCCGTCACCACCGTGTTCCTGCTGTTCGACAGCGTGATCCACATCCTGTACATCGAGCCCGTGGTCGAGGCGATGCGAGATCTGGGCTACCCCGCCGGGTCGGCCGTCGCCATCGGGGTGCTGGAGTTGGTCTGCCTGGCGCTCTACGTGGTGCCCCGCACGTCGGTGCTCGGCGCCATGCTGCTCACGGGGTACCTGGGCGGCGCGGTGAGCGCGCACTTCCGGGTGGAGGACCCGCTGCTGTCCACCACGCTGTTCCCCGTCTATCTGGGAATCACCCTGTGGGCCGGCCTCTACCTGCGCAACGCCACGCTGCGCGCCGCCGTCCTGCCCACTCGCTGACCAGCCTGATCACCACCGGAGAGATGACCATGAAGACGGTCGCCGAGTACGTCGACAGCGTTCCCGAGAGCCTCCGCGCCATCGCCGAGCAGGTCACCGCCATCATCGACGCCGGCCTTCCCCACGCCACCAGCCGCGTCTACCACGGCACCCGGTGTGGCCCGACGGAAGGCCGGTCGCCGGCTACAAGGCCTACTCGAAGCACGTGACGTTCATGCTCTGGTCGGGCCAGGACGTCGACGACCCGACAGGTCGGCTGCGGGCCACCGGTACGCAGCGGATGGCCTCGGTGCGGCTGACGTCGGTCGACGACGTCGACAAGGACACCTTCGCCGGCTGGCTGGCGCAGGCGAACGGCTGACCCGACACAAAGGGCGCACTCGATCCGAGTGCGGTGCCCTTTCCGCGTGTCAGCGGCGGCCGGCGCCCCCGAGCCGGCCGACCAGGAAGACGACGGCGCCCGTGATACCGCCGAGCATCGCGAACTCCGGACCGAAGGCGATCCCGACAGCTATGAGTACTCCGACGAACAGGACGACGACCAGCAGGGCGGTGCGCAACGTGGCCGCCCAGTCGCCGATCAACCACTCGGCGATCCGCAGCCAGTCGTCGGCCGAGACCGGGACGTGCCGCGCTCGCGGACGGACCCGCACCACCGGCTGGTCCTGAGCGGGCAGGCGGGCGGCCGGTATCTCGACAGACACCTGGTCAGCCGCGTCCCGCGCCTCGGCCAGGGCCTGGAGGCGCACGGTGCGTCTAGGTTGTACCGGTTTGGTGTCGATTGGTCTGTTTCCGTCTGGTGTAGCAGCGGTCTCGAGCCGTAAAGTGGTCACCGTTCTTTGCTCTCCCGAGTCGGTTCACGCTTGGACGGTTCGCCTGGAGCGAGGGACGTCTACGTGGCTCCCTGTGTCAGCAGGGGGCCACGTTTGGTTGAGCGGAACGTCACCCACAGCGCGCTCCCATTTTCGCTTATTGATCTTGTAATGCGTCCGTCACCCCCCGTAGAAGCGATGAACGGTGCGTATCGGTCGACGAGTGGAAGCAACGCTTCATTCAGACCGAAAGGCGGAACATGCACCTGCACATGCATACGACTAGTGCGTGTTCACCTGCGGTTTCGCCACGCCAACCTCGATCGGGTGAGTAGAAACTGTCCCACTAACGGGTGACAGAGTGACTTGACCACCTCATTTTTCCGTCACGCGTTCCGTCACGCATAGTGGCTGGTCCTGCTCCGTAGGCTGGCGTCGTGCGGATCGTTTCGTTGCTGCCCGCGGCCACCGACATGGTGGCCGCGCTGGGCCGGTTGCCGGAGCTGGTGGGCCGTACGCACGAGTGCGACTGGCCGGCCGAAGTGGCGACCGTGCCGGTGGTGACGTCGAGTGAGATCGCGGCCGACTGGACGAGCCGTGAGATCTCCCTGGCGACCGCGCACCGCGGGTCGGCGCTGTACGGGCTGGACGCCGAGCTGCTCGCCTCGCTGGCGCCGGACGTCGTGCTCACCCAGGATCTGTGTGACGTGTGCGCCGTGTCGTTCGAGCGCGTGTCGGCGGCCGTGCGGATGCTGGACGGGACCGGCCCGCGGGTGCTGAGCCTGGAGCCGGCGACCATCGCCGAGGTGCTCGACTGCCTGCGCGTGGTGGGCGACGCGCTCGGGGTGTCCGCTTCCGCGCAAGTTGCCGAGCTGCGGGACCGGCTGGCGGCCGTGCGGGCGGCGGTGGCCGGGCGGCCCCGGCCCCGCGTGGCGGCGATCGAGTGGCTCGACCCCGTGTGGCCGGCCGGCCACTGGGTGCCCGAGCAGATCGAGCTGGCCGGTGGCGCGCCGCTGCTGGCCGCGGCCGGCGAGCACACCCGGCCGCTGGCCTGGGAGTCCGTTGTGGACTCCCAGGCGGAGGTACTCCTGTTGCTGCCGTGCGGTTTCCCACCTGACCGAACGGCGGCTGAACTACACCTGCTGACCGACCGTCCCGGGTGGACGGACCTGCCGGCCGTGCGCGACGGCCGCGTGTGGATCCTCGACGGTCCCGCGTACTTCAACCGCCCCGGGCCGCGCGTGGTGCGCGGCGCGGAGGTGCTGGCGCACGTCCTGCACGGCGTCGACCTTCTCGTGACGCCGGCCGAGGCCCGTCAGCTCGGGTAGCGCTCGTCCCACCACGGCTGCCAGCGCGCGGCGAGGTCGGCCAACTCGTTCTCCGGGCGGTCGAACGTGCTCAGCACGGCCATGACCGCGCCCTTCGGCTTGGCGTCGCCCGCCGGCACGCTCGACACGACCAGTAGGCCGTCACCCCACGCGTCGACCGTGACACCGACCTGGTGCGCCGAGCGGAACCAGATCTCGCCCCGCACGTCCTGGCCGAGCAGGTTCAGCGCGACCGGCGTGCCCGCCGGGCCGTCGGGCAGGCCGAGGTCGGCCGCCACCGACCGGCCGGCGGGGTTCTCCCCGGACAGGAAGACGGTGCGCCGCTCGCCGGCAGGCCGGCGTTCGAGGAGGAACTTCAGCTGGTGCAGGAAGGTGATCCAGCCTTCGGTCACGTCGTCGTAGTAGGCGTCCCACTCCGGGTCGTCGCCGTGGGGGGCCCGGGTGAGCCGGAGCGCGGTGCCCGTGCCGTCGGGGGTCAGCGCGATGTGGTCGCCGCCCTGGACGTCGAGCGTGCGGGACGCGGCGTCCTCCTTCGCCTCGGCGAAGTAGATGAGGTCGATCTCGCTGTCCAGGCCGTCGAAGTCCCAGCCGTGCCAGTGCTGGATCTTGTGCTTCTCCCGCAACGCCTCCCACACGATGTCCAGCGGGGCGGCGATCGTGACGTCGATCCGAGGCGTCGGCTCATTCATGGGTCTGCTCCTTGGGTGCGGGATGGCCGCCGGCGACCATCCGGTAGGGACGGCCGTCCGGGGTGTCGTAGCGCGCGACCACCGCGCCGATCGCCTCGGCCAACTCGTCGGTGAACGCGTGGACGTCGCCCGGGTGCGCGAACCGCACCTCGGTCTCGACGGTGAACGTGAGCAGGCGCTTGCCGGCCTCGGCAGCCTTGGCCTGCATGCGGGCCACGTCGCGGACAGTGCCCGCGGCGACCCCCACCAGGTGCTCGGCCGCGTACTGGTCGTGGATCTGGGTGAACTCGGCACTCATGACGGCCGGGTCCACGATGAACGCGCCGGGCTTGGTGCGCATGATCCGCTCGACGCAGCCCCGCCGCGGCCGCTCCTCCACCAGCTCCACCAGCCCGGCCTCCTCGAGCGCGCGCAGGTGGTAGTTGACGCGCTGCCGCGGCAGCTCAAGTGCGGCGGCCAACTGGGTGGCCGAGGCCGGTTCCCGGAGGCGGCGCAGCAGCTCTCTTCTCAGGGGTGAGAGGGCCTTGCGTACCCGCTCGGGCTCCTCGAGATAGGTCAGCGCCATGTACCCATGATGCATTTGACAGTTTTTTCTGTCAATAGTTGGGCGGCCGGCCGGTAGTCGTTTCCGCCGGGAGGCAAGCTGTCGCCAACCCACACCCAGCGAGTCCCACGTTCAGGACCGGCGAGTCCCACGTTCACGCATGGCGAGTCGCCCCCTCGGCACAGCCGAGTTCGCGTTTCGGTGCACGCCGTATGCGAGGTGTGAACAGTCAACTCGCGCGGTCGGGGAGGGCGACTCGCGCAGCTGGCAAGGGAGACTCGCGTGGCGTGAAAGGAGCGGCTTGCGAGCTACGAGCATGGTCCCAACTGTGGGACTCGCCATGTTTGAACGTGGGACTCGCCAGCCCTTAACGTGGGACTCGCGTGTTTTGAACGTGGGACTCGCGGGGGGTCAGGCGCCCGTTACCAGGGCCGGACGAGTGGCCAGAAGATGAGCGAACCGCGCGGCGCCCGCTCGAGCGGCCCGCTCCAAGTGCCAGCGGCGCGCGGCGAACGTGTCGGCCGGCACGGAGAACGCCACGGCGCCCGTCACGCGGTTCTGCGCGTCCAGCACCGGCGCCGACAGGCACGCCAGCTCGGGTTGGAACTCCTCGACCTCCAGTGCCATGCCCGCCCGCTCGACGTGGTCCAACTCGGTGTCCAGGTCGACGGCGCGCACGGTGGTCCGCTCGGTCAACCGTGGCATACCCGCGCCCGACAGATACTCCTTGCGCTGCCGCCGGGGCATCGACGCCAGCAGGACCTTGCCGAACGCGGTGGCGTGCGCCGCCTCGTGGAAGCCGAAGTCGAGCGGGGTCGCCCTGGGGAACTCGGGTGAGTCGGCCACCGCCGCCACCACGATGTCGGTCTCCCGGAACACCGTGTAGTACGCGGCCGCCTCGGCACGCAGGTGCAGGTGGTGCAGCTCGTCCTGCAGCTCCTGGCCGACGTCCAGCTCCGCGCACAGCCGCTGGTAGAGGTTGCCGACCTTGTAGCCGAGCCCGAAGCCCCGGCCGTGGCCCAGCCGGATCAGATATCCCTCGTGCACCAGGGTGTTGAGCAGGTGATAGGTGGTGGACAGGTTGTAGCCGGCGCGCCTGGCCACGGCCTTGGCCGTGATGCCGTCGCCCGCGGAGCCCACGATGTCGAGCACCCGCAGCGCCCGTTGCGCGGACCCGATCAAACCGCTGGTCTGCTCGGTCACCGACCTACCTCCACCGGTTCACCGTTGAACTGCGGCAGCCCGCACCGAACAGGGCAGGCCTCCCGGCAAACCTACGTCATCAGGGAGCCCAAAAGAAGACCTGACACCGGCCTCGCGTGTATACAAAGTTTTGTCGAACTACTCCCGATATCTCGTGTGCAGCAACCCTCGGCAGAGCCCGGCGTTTCCGTCGATGCTCACCCGCACCGCGCGGGCGAACCGCAGCCGCAGCGCCCCGATCGGCGCGCCGTGCTCGTCCAGCAGCAGCGGCGAGTCCGGCTCGCACGGCAGGCCCAACTCCGTGCGCCGGCGCAGCACCGAGTCCAGCTCGGCGGACAGCGGCACGTCCATGAGTACCAGCCCGACCGGGTCGAGGCCGCCGGCCAGCAGCTTGGTCGCCAGGCGGTCGACGCTCGCCAGGTACGCCTTGTGGCGGAACGTCAACCGCAGCTCACCCAGCTCCGCGTCGGCCTCCCCGGGGAACGAGCCGGCGAATCCCGCATCGCCGGCGACCCCCGCGTTGATCTCCGACGCCGCGAAGTGGTCCACCAACTGGACGTCCACAGTGGACACATCGGGCAGCGCGCGCACCACGTCGTGGGCGTCGGCCACCATGAGGTAGGCGAAGTTGGGCGCACAGAAGTATGTCGGCAGCCGCAACCGGACGTGTGCGTGGCCCCGCTCGACCACCGCCTCGCTGACGAAGCCGAGGTCGGTGATCGGCTGGTCCAGCTCGGGATCCAGCACAGAACCGAGCGCCGCCCACACGTTCACGCCGGCACCCTGAGGACGTCGCCGCTGTCCACCACGTCCAGCCCCGCCGGGATCTCGATGTCGT
Organism: uncultured Actinomycetota bacterium; assembly: GCA_963826035.1. Classification (GTDB taxonomy): domain Bacteria; phylum Actinomycetota; class Actinomycetes; order Mycobacteriales; family Pseudonocardiaceae; genus Actinophytocola. The sequence continues at coordinate 123,179 of CAWGVZ010000021.1, forward strand.
AGAGCCGCGCCGCGTTCAGGCCGAGGATCTTCTTCTTGACGTCCGTGGTGAGCGGCGCGTACTCGGTCAGGTCCTCGGGGATCTGGAAGTCGACGAACCGCTCGATCAGCCAGCGCGGCGTCCAGATCGCGTAGTCGCTGGCGAACGTGATCCGGTTCTCGTCGAGCCAGTACAGCAGTTCCCCGATGATCTGGGCGAAGTAGCGCGGCCGGCTGTGGATGAACGGCAGTGCCACGGCCAGTCCACCGTAGACGTTCGGCTCCTGCGTGGCGATCCAGCAGAAGTCCTCGAGGCGCGGCAGTCCGACATGCTCCACGATGAACCGCAGGCCGGGGAAAGCGCTGGCCGCCTCGTCGACGTCGGCCACGTCGAACGCGTCGCGGTTCAGCGGGTAGATCGTCGGTCCCTTGTGGACATGGATGTTCCGGATCCCCAGTTCCTGACACTTCTCCAGATACCGGTACGCCCACGGGTCGGAGAGCTTCCAGCCCTTCGAATCGCCCTTCCATTCGGCCGTGTAGAGCTTCACCCCGCGCAGGTCCCACCGCTCCGACAACTCCTCCAGCCGGTCGAGTCCGGCCTCGCCGTCGCGCGGGTCGAACGACCCGTTGACGATGAACCTGCCCGGGTACTTCTCGGCCAGCACGCCGTCCTGCTCGGTGGTGTTGAACCCGTTGACGAAGAAGTCGGTCAGGTAGGTCGGCTGGAAGATCGCCTTGTCGACGTAGCCAACCTCGAACAGGTCGTGCAGCACCCGTTCCTCGGACTGCTGCCAGAACTCCTCGAGGCTCCACACTTCGGACTCGGGCGAGAGGTTGCGGTGGTAGTCGTAGAAGCAGTTGATGAAGCCTTCGCCGTACCGGTTCGCCTGGTTGGACGGGCGACCGTCCCAGAAGTGGATGTGGCTGTCGACGATGAAGTACTTCTGACCGTCCTTTTCGTACACGAGTCAGCTCCGTTCGGGAACGAGGATGCCGCGGCCCTGGAGGCGACCGTTGTCCAGGTCGTCCATCGCCTCGTTGACCGCGTCGAGCGGGTACGTCCTGGTGTGGAGACGCACCTTTCCTTGGGCGGCAAGGGTCATCAGCTCGTCGAGATCGTTGTACGAGCCGACCAGGTTGCCGATCACGTTGATCTCCGTGGAGATGATGTCGATGGTGGGGATGTCGACGTGCCCGCCGTAGCCGATCACGAAGTACGAGCCGGCCCGGCGCAACATCGACACGCCCTCGGCCTCCGTACCCTGCTCGCCCACGAAGTCGAGGACCACGTGCGCGCCCTCGCCGCCCGTGAGGTCGGCCACCGCGTCCAGGTGTTTTCCGTCCGCCACCACCGTGTGCGCGGCGCCGTAGTCCTTGGCGAGCGCCAGCGCGGCGGGCGACCGGTCGACCACGATGACCTCGGCGGGCACCATGGCGGCCAGGCACTGCACGCCGATGTGCCCGAGGCCGCCCGCGCCGATCACCACCACCCGCGTGCCGGGATACAGCAACGGCACGGCCTTGCGCACCGCGTGGTAGGCGGTCAGCCCGGCGTCGGCGAGCGCGGCCACATCCGCCGGCCGCAATGTTGGATCCAGTTTGATCACCGAACGGGCGTTGGCGAGCAGCAGTTCGGCCATGCCGCCGTCGGTGTCGATGCCGGGGAAGCGTGAGTTCGAGCAGTGCACGTCGTCGCCGGCACGGCAGGCGCGGCACAGCCCGCAGGTGGCCAGCGGATGCAGGATCACCGGGTCGCCGGGGGCCACAGTAGACACCGCCGCGCCGACTTCCCTTACCCAGCCGGCGTTCTCGTGTCCGATCGTGTACGGCAGGACGATCTGGGACTTGTCCGCCCACTGCCCCTCCACGATGTGCAGGTCGGTTCGGCACAGCCCGGCGCCGCCGATCTCCACCAGCACGTCCAGCGGGCCGGTGAGTTCCGGCTCCGGCACCTCCTCGACCACCGGGCGTTTGTCGTACTCGTGCAGCCGCACGGCTTTCATGGTGGCTCCCCTTCGAGTCCGGTCCCGTGACTCGATGGTTCGGCGGCACGCGGGTGGGGTCAACGCACGGGATTTCACCGATCAGCAATACCCCCGCTTATTTCACGGAGGTGGAAAACGGCACAATCGGGAGCCATGACGGGGACCGTTGTCGACGAGGGTGTGAGCACCAAGCTCATCCGGTGGGTGGGGCTGCCGGCGGGGTGCGCGGTGGTGGTGTGGCTGCTGAAGCTGGCGGCCGGCTGGCTGCTGACGCTGCGGTGGGTGCCGTTCCAGGGCCCGCTCGAGCTGATCGACTCGATTCCCGAGCCGGCCGCCACGCTGGGTGCGCTGGGGATCGGGCTGATCATCGGAACATTGCTGGCGCTCACGGCGCACAGCGAGAGCCTGACGGTGACCGTGGCCGACCACCAGGTGACGCTGACCGACGGCGAGAACCGCACGAGCACGTTCCCGCGGGACCAGGTGAGCGCCGTGTTCCGCGACAAGAGCCGGCTGGTCCTGCTCGGTCCGGACACGGGCGAACTGGCCCGCAAGACACACGACCTGAACGTCGCGCGGCTGGCGGATGCCTTTCGCGCGCTCGGTTACCCGTGGACCGACACCGATCCGCACGCCGAGCGGTACCGCCGCTGGGTGCCGGACATGCCGGGGCTGCCGGCGGGCGCGAACGCGCTGTTCACCGCGCGGGAGAAGGCCGACGCCGACGACTCGCGGGAGCTGCGGAGCGAGTTGGCCAAGCTCGGCGTGCTGGTCCGCGACGACAAGGGCAAGCAGTACTGGCGGCTGGCCGAGTGATGTCCTGGACGGAGGTCCGCGCGCACCTGCGGACCCACCGGCACCGGCTGGCGGTCGAGGCCGCCGGGCACTATCCCGACGTCCCCAAGCTGGCGGGAACGCCGTTGCTCACGCGGCCGGAGTGGGTGCCGGCCCAGCCGGTGCCGCTGGCGGACATCGCGATCGACCTGGTGGCCGACTCCCCGCGGTTCGGCCTGCCGGCGAGCGACTACGCGCGGACCATGGCGGCGCTCGACGCCCCGACCGTGTTCGAGAACCGCCCGACCTATCGCCTGCTGGCCGCGTCACTGACGTCCGAGCCGGCGCTGCGGTTCGGTCCGGGGCACTACTTCGACAGCATCGACACGGGAGAGGCGAGCGCGCACGAGTACGCGGCGGCCGAGCTGACCGGCGCGCCCACCCCGCTGCGAGACGCGATCGGCGACCCGACGGTGCTGGCCGCGCGCCCGGTGAACCTGGCGGTCAGCGCGCTGACCGTGCGGCGCGACCGGTTCCTCCTGCACTGGCGCGACCCGGCGAAGGTCGGGCACGCCGGTGGTCTGTACCAGGTGGTGCCGGTGGGGGTGTTCCAGGGCGAGCCGTTCTCCCTCTGGCGGTTCCTGTTGCGGGAGTACGCGGAGGAGCTGCTGGGCGAGCCGGAGCGGGAGACGGTCGATCCCGCGTTCGAGGCGGCCATGACGTCGGCGCTGGCGGCGGGGCGGATTCGGGCGCGCTGCCACGGGATGGGCGTCGACCCGCTGACGTTCGCCACCGATCTCCTGGTGTCGGTACACCTCGACGACGACGTGTTCGAGGAGTTGTTCGGGGCCAGGGTGGCGGTGAACGACGAGGGCACGGTGTCCGAGCACCCGCTGGCCAAGGAGACGATCGCGGGTCTGCCGATGCAGGCGGCCGGCGAAGCGCTGGTGAACCTGACGGTGAACGATGGCGTAAGGTCCACTCGCTACTCGACGCGGGAGGCCGGTATGCCCACCACACACACGATGTCGACCGCCGAGGTCGACCTCGTCTACGACTTGCACGGGCCCCTGCCGACGGCGGACGGCCGGCCGCTGCTGTTCATGATCGGCCAGCCGATGGACGCCGGCGGTTTCACCACGCTGGCGTCCTACTTCGCCGACCGCACGGTCGTCACGTACGACCCGCGCGGTCTCGGGCGCAGCGTCCGCAAGGACGGCCGCGACGACCACGTACCCGAGGTCCAGGCTGAGGACGTGCACGCGCTCGTCCAGTCGCTGGACGCCGGCCCGGTCGAGATGTTCGCGAGCAGCGGCGGCGCGGTGACCGCGCTGGCGCTGGTGGCGGCCCACCCGGACGACGTGACCACCTTGGTTGCGCACGAGCCGCCCCTCATCCCCGTGCTGCCCGATGCCGCGGCCGCGGAACGGGCCCGCGCCGGCGTGCGGGACGCGTACGAGGCCAAGGGGTTCGGCGCCGGCATGGCGGCCTTCCTGGGGCTGACGTCGTGGCAGGGAGAGTTCACGGAGGACTACTTCGCCCAGTCCGCACCCGATCCCGCCATGTTCGGCCTGCCGACGGAGGACGACGGGAAGCGCGACGACCCGTTGCTGTCCGGCCGCACGTCGGCGGTCACCGGCTATCACCTGGACGTCGAGGCCCTGACCACCGCGTCGGCCCGCGTGGTGATCGCCGTGGGTGAGGAGTCCCGCGACGCGATGCCGGGCCGCACGGCGATCGGAGCTGCCAAGCTCCTCGGCCAGGAGGCCACGGTCTTCCCGAGCCACCACGGCGGCTTCCTCGGCCCGGAGTTCGGCCACGAGGGCCAGCCGGCGGCCTTCGCCGAGAAACTCCGCACCGTACTGGGCTGAGCCCGGGGTGCCTCGATGCAGGGAAGCCGTCGTTCCCTGCACTATTCGCGCGGCCTCCTATCCGTACAGGGCGTCGATCAGCTCGGCGTACCGTTCGTTCACCACCGTGCGGCGGACCTTCAGCGTCGGGGTCAGCTCTCCCGACTCGATGCTCAGTTCTCGCTCCAGTACGGCGAACCGGCGGATTCGTTCGGGCGGTGCGTACCGGTCGTTGGCGCGATCGACCTCCGACTGGATCATCGCCAGTACGTCCGGGTCGCCGGCCAGCGTCGCGGGATCGGGCGGTAGCCCGCGATCCCGCGCCCACACGGTGATCTCCTCGGGATCCAGTGCTATCAACGCGATCGGGTACGGGCGCCGGTCCCCCAGCATCACCGCGTGCGAGATCCACCTCGACTGGCGCAGGTCGTTCTCCAGGTTGGCCGGCGTCAGGTTCTTACCGCCGGCCGTGATGATGATGTCCTTCTTGCGGCCGTTGATGGTCAGGTAGCCGTCGTCATCCAGCACGCCCAGATCGCCCGTGTGCAGCCAACCTCCGGCCAGCATCTCGGCCGTTCCCGCGGAGTTGTTGTGGTAGCCCGCGAACACGTTCGGGCCGCGGGCCAGTACCTCGCCGTCCGCCGCCGTCCGTACCTCGATACCCGGCAGTGGGCGGCCCACCGAGCCGAACCGCACGTTCCCCGGGCGGTTGGCCGAGATCAGCGCCGTCGACTCGGTCATCCCGTACGCCTCGTAGATCGGCACCCCGCAGGCGAAGAAGAACTCCAGGATCTCCGGCGCGATCGGCGCGGCGCCGGTCAGCGCCTCGCGTACCCGACCGCCGAACGCCGTGCGCACCAACGAGAACAAGCGCTCGTCCGCCTGGTCGAAGGCGGCGGCGTCCACATCGGACACCGGTTCGCCGGCCTCGCGAGCGGCGCGCACCCGCAGGCCCACCTCGACGGCGGCCGCCATCCGCTCCTCGCTGCCGGCGGCGTACGCGAGCACCGTGCGGTAGACCTTCTCGAACAGCAGCGGCACCGACGGCAGGTGCGTCGGGCGCACGGTCGCCAGCTCCGCCACCACCTGCCGGATGTCCCCACCGAAGTAGTGCAGCGTCGCGCCGCACTCGAACGCGGTCAGCTGCACCATGCGGGCGAACAGGTGCGCGAGCGGCAGGTACACGTAGATCACGTCGCCGGGCCCGAGCGTCGTGCACGCCTCGATCGCGTCCAGCGACGTGCGCCAGTTGCGGTGCGACAGCACACAGCCCTTCGGCGGGCCGGTCGTGCCGGAGGTGTAGACGATCGTGTTGGCAGTGGCCGGATCCACGGACACCGGTTCCACGCCGCCGCCGGCGGCGCGCACGTCGGCCAGGGACGGCACGCCCAGTCCGTCGGTCATGGCCACCACCAGGTCCAACGCCGGCAGCGAGTCCTGGACGGCGGCGACCTTCGCCAGGTGCTCCGCGTTCTCGCAGATCACCAGCCGGGCACCGGAGTCACCGAGCACCCACGCGCACTCGTCGACCGAGTTGGTCGGGTAGACCGGCACACACACGGCGCCGAGCCAGGCGATCGCCAGGTCGCAGACCGTCCACTCCGGACGCGTCTCGGCCAGGATGGCCACGTGGTCGCCTCGCCGCACCCCGAGAGCGGCGAGACCGGCCGCGAGCTCCCGCACGGCGGCGTCCAGCTCCACATAGGACATCGCACCGAACACGGGGTGCCGGGTCGCGACGGCGTCGCCGTACCGGGCGGCCGCCCACCCGCTCAGCTCACCGATCGTGGGCGGTCTGTCCGAGGTCATACGGGGACACTAGCGGCGGCCGAGCTAATCTGACAACCGTCGTGACCACATTTTAGCCGGCCGCCGGTCGATAGACCGAGCTGAGGAACTCCACGAGGAAGCGTTCCCGCAGTCCGGGCGACGCGACCGCGAGCATCGCGTTGATGCCGGCCATCCGCTTGGGCACCACGGTCTCGCCGTTGCCGCTGGGGTCGCCCCGGAGTCCGGCCACGCCGAGCAGCCCGGCGAACTGGTCGGCCGACAGCGTCTCCGGGTCGAGTCCGGCGATGGCCGACGTCAGCTCGGCCGGCACGCTCACCGGCCCGGCCGCGCGGGCGGCGGCGACCGCCGCCGCGAGGTCGTCGAGCAGCTCGTCCTCCGTCCCGCGGTTCGCCGCGGTGACCGTGAGATGCAGGTTCGCGGGCGAGGCCCGGTGGCCGAACTGCGGCTGCAGGTACCACCGCCGCGCGGTCATCTCGTCGGCCACCGTGAAGACATCGAAATCCGAAGCGTCCACTGTGGTCACCGCGAGCAGCGCGGCGTTCGGCTCGCCGAGCACCCGCAGCCCGTCGATCCGGTCGATGCCGGCGCGCAGGGTGCGCACGGCCGTGAGTGTGCGTTCGGCGAGCGTCCGGTAGCCGTGGTCGCCGATATGGCGCAGCACCACCCAGGCGGCGGCCAGCGGACCACCGGACCGCGTCGACTGGATGGTGGAGTTCAGCATGGTGTAGCCGGGCCAGTTGGCGCTCGCGAAGAACTGTGGGCGGCGCAGCTCGGCACTCGCGTGCAGGAGCACCGACGTCCCTTTGGGACAGTAGGCGTACTTGTGCAGGTCGACGGAGATGCTGGTGACGCCGGGCACGGCGAAGTCGAAGTCGGGCGTGGTCACCCCGAGGCGGCGGAAGAACGGCAGCACCCAGCCGCCGATGCACGCGTCCACATGACACCGCACGCCCCTGGCGGCCGCCGCGGCGGCGATCGGGGCGACCGGGTCGACCACGCCGTGCGCGTAGGACGGCGCGCTCGCCACCACCAGCACCGTGTCCTCGTCGATCGCCGCGGCCATGGCGTCCGGGTCGGCCAGGAACGTCGCCGGATCGACCGGGACGGTCACCACCTCGATACCGAAGTAGTGCGCGGCCTTGTGGAACGCGGCGTGCGCCGTGTCGGGCAGCACGATCCGGGGACGGGTGATGTCGGGCCGGGCGGCGCGCGCCGCGTGCACGGCCAGCAGGCAGCTCTCGGTGCCGCCGGAGGTGACGCTGCCGACCGTCTCCGGCCCGCCGCCGAGCAGCGTGGCGGCCGCGGCGACGATCTCGTTCTCCATCCGCAGCAGGCTGGGGAACGCGGTCGGGTCGAGTCCGTTGGTGGAGCTGGCGAGCGCGTGCGCGGCGGCCGCCAGCTCGTCGAGCCCGGCGAGTCCGCTGTCGTAGACGTAGGCGAGCGTGCGGCCGCCGTGCGTCGGCAGATCGGTGGCACGCAGGGCCCGCAGTTCCGCGAGCAGTTCCTCGGCAGGCACGCCGTGCGTCGGCAGGCCGGTGGAGTTCGAAGTGCTCGCGGTCTGGTTCATCCAGTGGGCTCCAGAATTTTGCGGCGCAACAGCGGCAGCGCCGCCAGCGCGAACAGGGCGGGCACCAACGCGACGCCGAGCACGACAGCGGTGACCGCGCTCGACGGCTGGGCCACCTCCGTGCCGGCCGACGACACGTACCCGCCGATGGCGATGATCATCCCGTAGAGCGCGGGCCCCAGAGCGAGCCCGAGCGTGTCTCCGGCCGTCCACACACCGGCGAACAGCCCCGCACGGATCTGCCCCGTGCGTTCCTCCTCCGCACTGATCACGTCCGGCAGCATCGACAGCGGGAACACCTGGATGCCCGCGTAACCGATGCCCGCGACCGCCGTGCAGGCGATCACCAGCCACACGGGCAGCACGCGCGCGCCGAGCAGCCCGATGATCCCCGCGGCGAACACGACCGTGGCGACCACGTAGCCGGCGCGTTTGCCGAGCCGGGCCGCCACCCGCTGCCACACCGGCATGACGAGCAGCGCGGGCCCGACGAACGCGGCGAACAGCACGGGCTGCATGCCCTTCTCGCCGAGCGCGATGCGGCCGAGGTAGTCGACGCCGGCGAGCAGGGTGCCGACGCCGATCGACTGGAGCACGAACGCCGTGAGCAGCAACCGGAACGGCCGGCAGTCCCGGACGGCGGCCGCCGTTTCCCGCCAGGTGGTGACCGACGGCAGCGGCTTGCGCACGGCAGTCCGCGCGGTACCGACGAAGACGCCGATCGCGCCGATGAGGATCAGCACGCCGACGGCGATGCCCATCACCCGGTAGCCCTCGACGCCGCCGACCGCGTCCCGCACGGCCGGCGCACCCGCGCCGCTCAGCAGGATGGCCACCGCGAGGATGGCGATGCGCCACGCGGTCAGCCGGGTCCGCTCGGTCGGGTCGGCCGTCAGCTCGGCCGGCAGCGCGTTGTACGGGACCTGGAAGAACGCGAACGCCGTGGCGCACAACAGGAACACGACGGCCACGTACAGCGCGTCGGCCGTGGCCGAGCCGGTGTTCGGGCCGGCGAACAGCGCGGCGAAGCAAACGGCGAGCGCCGCGCCGCCGGCCAGCAGGTACGGGCGCCGGGGCCCGAACCGGCTGATGGTGCGGTCGCTGATCCGCCCGGCGACCGGGTTGAACAGCACGTCCCAGGCCTTCGGCAGCAGTATCAGCAGCCCGGCCACGGAGGCGGAGACCGCCAGCGTGTCGGTCAGGTACGGCAGCAGGAGCAGACCCGGCACCGTCCCGAAGGCGCCCGTGGACAGTGAGCCGAGCGCGTAGCCGAACCGCACGCGGACACCGAGCCGGTCACTGGGCCTGTTACTGCCCGGAACATGAGCGATATTCACCATTGCTCGCAAACCCTACGTTCGTGAGGTCCGCCGAGTCCAGTGTGTCTGATGTGGCCGATCGAAAAGGGCCGGTCACGGCCAGGACAGCACGAACCGGCAGTACCCCTTGTCGATGACGAACTCGCCGGCGCCGGTGCCATCCGGGTAGGCGTCGATCCGCAGGCCCGGGGTGCCGGGGCGCCCGGCGGAGTCCCAGGCCCGAACCTGTTTGACGAGGTCGGCCGCGATGTCCTCGCTCCCGCGGGACGCGACCACCAGCTCCTCGTCGCGGGTGGTGAGCAATGCGAGCCCGACCTCGTCCAGCAGCCCGGCCGTGACCACCGTGTCCGGCGCGGACAGCGGCGCGCTGCCGAGCACCGGCGCGGTCGCCGTGGCCCGCTCGGACATGGTGAACCAGCGCGGCTCGCGGATGGCGAGCCAGAGGCTGAGCCCGTCGAACAGCTCGGCCATGGTCGGTGACACCCCGGTGGCCAGCTCGGTCGGCGGCTCGGTCAGCACCTCGCGCACGGCGTCCGTGTCGAGGTCACGGGCCTCGGGCACACTGAGGGTGAGCGCGGACTCCTTGTCCAGCACGTAGGTCTGCTCGGGGCCGGCGAGCGAGCCGCGCATGCGCATGAACCCGCAGGGCATGGCCGAACTGCTGGTCCAGTGGTTCCCGTCCCGCTCGAACGCGACCGAGCGCTGCACGCCCCGCAGGTCGAGCGGCACCACGATGCGGCCGTCCGGCGCGAGCTGCTCGAGCCACGCGGGTGCGAGGTCGGACACGCCGACCGTCGCGATGATCCGGTCGTAGAGCGCGCCCGCCGGGTGGCCGAGCGCGCCGTCGCCGTGGAGCACGGTGACCTTGCAACCGCAGGCGTCCAGGTTCTCCCGCGCGATCTCGACCACGTCCTCGTCGAGATCGATGCTGGTCACCCGACCTTTCGGCCCCACGATCTGGTGCAGCAGCGCGGCGTTGAACCCGGTACCGGCGCCGATCTCCAGCACGCGGTGACCGCGCGCCACGCGGAGCTGGTCCAGCATGATCGCCATGATGGTCGGCTGGGACGAGGAGCTGGTCGGCTCGCCGCTCGAGTCGCGTTTGGTCACGATCGGCTCGTCGCGGTAGGCGCGGTCCGGCGGCAGGTCGGGCAGGAAGATGTGCCGTGGCACCACCCGCAGGGCGTCGGCCACCATTGGGTCCGTCGCGCCGCCCTGGCCGCGCACCTCGGCGAGCAGGTGCTCGCGCAACGCGTTCAGCTCCACCTGACCTCCGCTCGTTTGGGGCCCAATGCTGCCATCCTTCGGGCATGAGTGGTCTACCTGATCTCGAGTCGCTGCGGCTACTGGTCCAGGTGGCCGAGCTGGGCAGTGTCGGTCGCGCGGCGCGGGCGTCCGGAATCGCGCAGCCGTCGGCCACGAAACGGCTGGCCGCGCTCGAGCGCCGGGCCAAGTTGCCGCTGCTCGTGCGGGGTCCGCAGGGCTCGGCGCTCACGAACGACGGCAAGCTGGTGGTCGCGTGGGCGACGAAGCTGCTGGCCGCGGCGGACGAGTTCCAAGGTTCGCTCACAGCGCTGCGGGCGAGTCGCGCGGCCACGCTGCGGGTGGCGGCGAGCATGACGATCGCCGAGGCGCTGCTGCCGACGTGGCTGCGGGACCTGCGCCGCCTCGACGCGGACGTCCGGGTGGGACTGACGGTCACCAACTCCACTGAGGTGGCGCGGCTGGTACTGGCCGACTCGGGGACGGACCTGGGGTTCATCGAGGGCCCGTCGCTGACCGAGGGCCTGGCCAGCCGGACGGTCGGCACGGACCGGCTGATCGTGGTGGTCGCGCCGACGCACCCGTGGGCCCGCCGGCGCCGGCCGCTGCCGGCGAGCGAACTGGCCGCGACGCCGCTCGTGGTGCGCGAGTCGGGCTCGGGCACCCGGGAGACACTGGACCGTCTGTTGGCCAAGTACGACCCGGTGACCCCGGAGCTGGCGCTGGGCTCGAACTCGGCTGTGAAGGGCGCGGCCGCCACGGGCATCGCGCCCGCCGTGCTGAGCCTGCACGCGGTGGAGCCCGAACTGGCGACGGGTGTGCTGGTCCAGGTGACGGTGACCGATCTGAACCTGGACCGGAAGCTGCGGGCCGTGTGGCCCAAGGGGCGCCGGTTGACCGGTCCGGCGGCAACGCTCCTACAAGCGGCCCTAACCTGACCCGCGAGTCCCACGTTCAGAACCGGCGAGTCCCACGTTCACAACACGCGAGTCCCACGTTCAGAACCGGCGAGTCCCACGTTCAGAACCGGCGAGTCCCACGTTCAGAACCGGCGAGTCCCACGTTCAGAACCGGCGAGTCCCCCTTTCCACACCCGCGAGCCCCTCTCTCGTGTCGGGCGAGTTGGCGGTTGGCGACCGAAAGGCGTGTCACGAACCGCCAACTCGTGTGCTCCGCGAAGGAGACTCGCGAGTCCTGATTAGGGGACTCGCGGGGTCCGAACGTGGGACTCGCCCGTTCTGAACGTGGGACTCGCGGGGTCCGAACGTGGGACTCGCCGGGGGTCGGTTACCTGAGCAGGAGTAGGCCTGTTGTTGCCAGGGTGATGAGCAGGGTGCTGCCTGTGGCGGCCACTGCCAGGGAGCGGCCGCCCGAGCGCAACACCGCCCGCAGGTCCACGGCCGCGCCGAGGCCGAACATGCCGGCACACAGCAACAGACCACCAACCCAGGACGCCACCGGCACCACGTCCACCGGCACCAAGTCCGCCGTCCTGGCCAGCATCAACACCAGAAAACCCGCCACGAACCACGGCATGACCGGCGGCCGCTCCATCATGTCCACACCAGACCGCCGACGATGCGCGCCGAGCAGCATCACCAGCGGGGCCAACAAAACCACGCGGGTCAGCTTGATCACCACGGCCGCGTGCAGCACCACTGCGCCCGCGGCGCCGCCGATGGCGACCACCTGGCCGACCTCGTGCACGCTCGCGCCCGTGAGGATGCCGAACTCCGTGTCGTCGAGGCCGAGCACCAGCGCCAGCAGGGGGAGCGCGACGATCGCGAGCGTGCCGAGCACGGTGACCGACGTGACGGCCGTGGCCACGTCGTCCTCGTCGCCGTCGGCCACCGTGTTCGCGGCGGCCACGGCGGACGCCCCGCAGATCGACACCCCGGTCGCCAGCAGCATCGACCGCGCCTCGCCCAGCCGCGCCAGTTCCCCGAGCCGGCGGGTCACCACGAACGTCACGGCCACGCTGACCAGCACCACCGCCAGGACCGGCAGTCCGAAGTGGACAACCTGGCCCAGCGCCAGCTGCACGCCGAGCAGCATGACCCCGGCGCGCAGCAGCCAGGTGGCGGCGAACCGCAGGCCGGGCGCCACCAGAGCCACCTGACCGAACACCGACCGCCAGAGGATCCCCAGGACGATGCCCACCACGAGCGGGCTGGCGGCCGGCACGAACGCGCCGACGAGCGTGCCCACCGCGGTCGCGGCGGCCACCAGCGACAACCCGGGTAACAGCACCTCACCAGAGTGCGTGGTGCTCCCGTCGGCGGCTAGCCACCAACGGGAGCCCACGTCATAGCCAGCGGCTATGGGTCACAGGGAACGTTGGTACGTCCGGAACGCCCGGGTCGCCACCCAGCCCATCACCAGCGCCACGGCCAGCAGTCCGCCGAGCCGCGCCAGCACGCCCGACCAGTCGGGATCGGCCGACAGCGCCTCGCGGCTCGCCACGACCGCCCAGTCCACCGGGTTGTACGCCGACACCGTCTGAATCCACTCGGGCGCCGCGTCCCGCGCGATCATCGCGGAGGACAGGAACGACAGCGGCAGGGTCAGCATGGTGGAGAACCCGATCAGCGACTCCCCCGTCCGCACGAGCAGCGCCATGCCGTTGGACAACGAGGCGAACCCGGCGGCCAGCAACACGGCCGCCAGCAGCATCACCAGCACGCCGAGCACGCCGCCCGGCAACGTCGCGCCGATCAGCAGCGCCACCACCACGACGATCACGCCCTGCACGATGATGGTGACCGCCTGGTTGGCCATCGACGCGGCCATCATGGCGCCGCGGCTCACCGGCGAGGAGAGCATCCGGTCCATCACGCCGCGCTCCATGTCGTCGATGAACGCCATCCCCGCCCAGCCGCTGGTGAACAGCACCGTCATGATCACCACGCCGGGTGTGAGGAAGTCGACGTAGGACCCGGCGGCGAACCCGGGCAGCTCCACCACGCGCTTGAACAACTGTCCGAACAGGAGCAGCCAGATCATCGGCTGGATCAGCATGATCAGTACGAACGCCGGCTGGCGGCCGAGTGCCCGGAGCAGCCGGCCGGTCAGGTAGCCCGTCTGGGGCAGGAGCGTGGTCATAGGTCGGCCCCCGCGAACGTGCGGCCGGTGTGGCGCAGGTAGACGTCGTCGAGTGCCGGGCGGGCGACGGTCACCGCGTCGACCGCCACGGCCGCCTTCTCCAGCTCCGCCAGCAAACCGGGCACCGCGCTCGCCCCGTTGTCCACTCTGGACCGCACGGTGCGGTCGGTGATGGTGATCTCCCGTGCGCCGGTCCGCTCGAGGGCCGCGCGCGCGGCGTCCAGGTCGGTGCCGGCTGCCAGGTCGACCACCACGGCGTCGCCGCGCAGTTCGCTCTTCAGCTGTTCGGGAGCGCCCTGCGCCACCAGCCGGCCGCGGTCGACGATCACCAGCCGGTCGGCCAACTGGTCGGCCTCCTCCAGGTAGTGGGTGGTGAGCAGGACGGTCATCCGCTCACTGGCGGCCAGCGCGGCGATCTCCGCCCACATGTCGGCGCGGGCCTCCGGGTCGAGGCCGGTGGTCGGCTCGTCGAGGAACAGCACGTGCGGGCGGTGCACGAGCCCCATGGCGACGTCCAGCTTGCGCTGCATGCCACCCGAGTACGTGCGCACCACCCGGCGGGCGGCGTCGGTCAGGCCGAACCGCTCGAGCAGCTCGTCGGCCCTGGCGGTCACCGTCCTGCCGCGCATGCCGTGGATCCGGCCGGCCAGCAGCAGGTTCTCCCGCCCGGTGGCCTGCGGGTCAGTGCCGTTCTTCTGCGTGACCACCCCGATCGAGCGGCGCACCCGCTGCGGGTCGCGCCGCACGTCGATGCCCGCCACCGTGGCCGTGCCGCTGGTGGGCACGGTCAGCGTGGTGAGGATCTTGATGGCCGTGGACTTGCCGGCGCCGTTGGGGCCGAGCAGGCCGAACACCGTGCCGGCGGGGACCGAGAAACTCAGCCCGTCGAGCGCGGTGACCTCCCCGTAGGTCTTGACCAAGTCGACGGCGTCGATGGCCGTCTCCGTATTACTCACGTGATCTCCTGGTTTTCGATGTCGACCAGGACGATCCGGACGGCCAGCTATGGTGGAGACGCAAGCCTGGGTGCTGAGCCGTCACGGGTCGAGCCTGGGTTTCTGGTCGCTGGCCGGGTGTTGCCGCACCCGGTCAGCGCGTTTTTCGCTCCTTTCCCCCTTTACGTCACGCTCCTCAGCTGTGTGGTGGCCCGCGCCCAGTCGCTGTCGGCCGGCATCCCGCCGCCCTCGTGCGCCCGCCGCCAGATGTCCAGCCCGCCCAGCTCGTCGTCGTTGATGCGGTCGATCAGCTTCTCGACGAACGCCAACTCGGTCTTGCGCAGCTCCCGCAGGTAGTCGGCCTCGATCGCGAACAGCTCGGGCATGCCTTCCTTCTCCATCTCCGCCATGACCGCGTCCAGGCTCGCCACCTCGGTGGACAGGCGGATGCGGCGGGTTTCCAGCAGGCGCACCACCTCGTCCGGGGGCAGCGCCGGCATGAGCGACAGCGCGGCCTCGAACTGGGTGTACTCCTTGACCGGGACGGAGAGCAGCTCACTTTCCCAGTCGACGACCTCGACCCGCCCGGCGTCGGTGATGGCGTAGATCGTGCGCTCCGGGCGCTTGCCCTCGCGGACCGTCTCCAGCACCTCGACGAGCCCGTGGCGGGTCAGCGAGTCCATGACCGAATAGAGGGACCCGTAGTTCAGCTTGATGCTCTCCTCTTTGGCACGTTCCCGCAGCGTGCTGGAGATCTCGTACGGGTGCATCGGCTTTTCGGTCAGCAGGCACAGCGCCGCCAGTGCCAGCGGGTTCGACACCTTGCGTTTGGCCATGACGAGTACCTTATCTCAAATATCCGAAGTCGAGTATCCGGGATCTGGTGTTGAATGGGCGCCGTGACCACGCCTACCGAGTACCGCCAGTTCCGATTCACGCTGCCCGAAGGCGCCACCGAGTTCCTGCTGGTCCGCCACGGCGAGTCCGCGCCGGCTCGGGCCGACCAGCCGTTCCCGCTGGTCGACGGCCGGGCCGATCCGCCGCTCGCACCCGAGGGCGAGCACCAGGCCGAGCGGGTGGGTGAGCGGCTCGCGGTCGATCCGATCGACGCCATCTACGTGACGTCCTTGCGGCGCACGCACCAGACGGCCGCGCCGCTGGCCAAGCGGCTGGAGCTGACGCCGTCGGTCGAGCCGGGCATGAGCGAGATCATGCTGGGCGAGTGGGAGGGCGGACTGTTCCGCATCCGGGTGGCCGAGGGGCACGAGACGGCCATTCGCATGTGGACCGAGCAGCGCTGGGACGTGATCCCCGGGGCGGAGTCGACCGAGGCCTTCGGGGACCGGATCCGTTCCGCGCTCATCCGGATCGCTGCGGCGCACCCGGACCAGCGGGTGGCGATGTTCACCCACGGCGGCGTGATCGGCCAGGTGGTGGCCATGGCCACCGGCTCGCAACCGTTTGCGTTCATCGATGCCGACAACGGGTCGATCACGCAGCTGGTCATCCACGGTGACCGGTGGATCATCCGCAGGTTCAACGACACCGCCCACCTGCACCCCCGGTTCAGCATGCGCGCGGAGCCGCTCACCTAATTGCTCGCTGTGGATCAGTCGACAAGACCGGACAAACCGGCGCGCACCCGTTGACTTCCGTGCCCCGGCTTCGAATAGTGGTTTAGACCACTTTGCATCGGGCGGCACGCCGGCACGTGTCACCTCGTCAACCCTGCAGACGAGGAGAAGTGCGCATGTCGAGAAGTATCCTGTTCGCCGCCGTGCTGGCGGCCTCGTTCACCATGGCCGGCGGTGCGGCTACCGCGGCGCCCGTGTCCGCCGACAGCGTCAGCACCCAACGCATGCTCGCGCAGCGGCCGTTGGTGGCTGCCGCCGAGGTCTTGCGGTCCGAAGTGGATCGTCGGGAATATCCGGGGTTCGCGGGGATCGTGCTGGCCGACGAGGACGTCGTGCTGTGGTGGAAAGGTAGTGTCCCCACCGCGATCGCCGGCGCGGTCCGGCGGGCCGAGCGGCATGCCCCGTTCGGGTCGGTGCCGCCGCGCATTCCCTTGACGAGCTGACCGCCGCCGCCGAGCGGCTCGAGGCGTGGCGTCAGGCCAATCCGGGCGCCGGCGTCCATGGGGTCAAGAACCCCGGCGACGGCAGTGGTCTCGTGCTCGCCGCCCATCCGGGCGCCGCCACCGCGGCCCGGATTCCCGCGGACGTGGCGGTCACCGTGGTGCACGAGGAGCCCATGACGCCGACGGCGCGGAAGAACGACTCGCCGCCGTGGCGCGGTGGGGCCGGCACCTGGAACCAGACGGCCGGCACGATCTGCACCTCCGGTTTCGGCGTGCGCAACGCCGCCAACGCGCGGTTCGTGCTCTCCGCCGAGCATTGTGGACAGTCCGGCCACCGGATCGCCGACCGGACCGGGGAGTTCATCGGCAACGTCGGTGCCACCCGTGACGACCACGATATCTCGATCATCCCGACGTCCGACACCACGAACCAGATGTACATCGGTGGCGGTGACAGCAATACGGTCGTGCCGGTGACCGGGTGGGGCCATGTGTTCGTCGGGAAGTACCTGTGTCAGTCCGGAGTGACCAGCGCCGAGGCCACCGGCGGGCCGGTGTGCGACCTACAGGTCATCTTCTTCTGGCAGGACGCGGAAGACCTCGTGGAGGCCGAACAGACCCAGGGACGCACCGCTGCCCGAGGCGGAGACAGCGGCGGTTCGGTCTACTCGGCCGGCAGCGGCGGGGTAGTCGCCAATGGAACGGTCACCCGGTCCGCCGGTCCGCGGCTCGGATTCCAGGACTTCGCGACCGCCAACCGGGACTTCGGGATCTACATCCCCTGATCTCGGTTGCGGTCGGTTGGTCGTGCCCGGCGCGGGGTCGGGTCCCGTGCCGGGCACGAGCCGAGATCAGCGCCGAGCCCACTGGTACTGCAGCCACACCTCCAGCGGCGAGAGCGCCCGATCAAGGAACATCAGCTCGTCCATCCGGCACTGACAGGGGTTGCCCTCCCTGGTGTTCTGCGGAAAGCTGCCCCCGATCTTGATACCGGCCGGATCCGTCGGCGACGCCAGGTCCGGCTCCGGCGGTCCCTCGACCTGCCAGGGATCCCCCGTCGCCGTGTAGAAGCCCGGCAGCGCGCGACCGTTGCGGTACAACGCCATCGTGCCCCGGTCGTAGTCGAACGTCGCCGCCAGGAACACCCATTCGTTCTGCGGCAACACAGTCTGCCAGTCCGCCGACGCGGCGAACGTCCGCGACGAAGCGCCGTCGACCCGGCGGCCCAGTGCCACCACGCGCAGCTCACCGTTCACGTCGATGATCTCCAGCAGCGCGCGCACCGCGTGCCCGTCCGAACCGCCGCTCAGGACCCCGGCCAGGCCGACCGCGTTGAACCGGTCGTCCGGGTTGGCGGTGTTCGAGTTCGGGCTCGGGTTCGTGCCGGTCATCTTGAACCAGCCGAGCACGGACGCCTGCCGGGCACCGTTGAACGCCCCCAGCGACTGGACACCGCCGGCCGCGTACACGCCCGCCTTCCAGTCGTCGTTGCCGGCGACCGCCGGGTTGACCTGCATGACCTGCATCGAGCCTCGGGACTGACGGGTGGCGCCGTCGCGCACCCGCATGTCCGAGCCTCCGTTGATCAACTCGATGGGGGTTCCCGACGCGCCCAGATCCCGTTCCAAGCCAGGACTTCCGGTCATCGGGTGCTCGAAGTCGTAGTAGGCCACCAGGTCCGGGCGGAGCGAGGGAAAGGCTCCCGTGCCCGCCGGGTTCGCCCCAGCGGGCACGGTAAGCAGCGAGAAGGACAACAGCGCCACCGCCGCCGCAACCGTCAACCGTCGCATGGTCATCACCGCTGCGCCGTACCGGTGACCGTCAGGTTCCGCACCCGGCCGACGTTGTCGAACGAGCCGAACCCGATCCGGCCACTGCCGAACGTCTTGTCCACAGCGGTCATCAGCGGCGTCCGCGAACCGTCCACATAGACCGCGATCTCCCCGGTGGCCGCACAGTGCGTCACCCGCACGTCATGCCACCGCGTGTCGGTGATCGCCGGCTCGGCACCGCGCGACAACGTGGGATCCCACTGGTCGTCGAGCCGCACCCGGTCCGCGTTGTTCACCACGAAGATCCCGTTGTGCGGATAGATGGTGTTGTCCGTGGACAGGTGCGCGTAGTAGAACTCCGTGTCCGAGCGGTAGCCGAACACGATGATCACGTCCCGGTTGGACACTTCCACGGGCGTGTCGAGGCGTACCGTGGCATCGATCTGGGCCGAGGCGAACGCCGGACCCTTGTCGAGCACCGCGTACTCGAACGGACGACGCGGACCCGGGCGGGCCGCACCGGCCTCAGCCAGGACAACCTCATTGCCGCGGAACTGCCACTTTGCCGGCGTCACGGGCGACCAGCTGCGCGAGCCACCGGTACCGGAAACCGTGGTGTGGCCGACCCGGCAGTCCGCGAACCGCTCGGTTCCCGTGACCTTCCAGACCTTGCCGTTGGCCTTCGCCAGGAGGTACAGCTCGCCGTCGCCGTCCTGGCCGAACCGCAGGTCCACCCGCGCGTGACCGACCAGCTGCGGCATGGTGACCCGCTCGCCGGCCGCGTTGTAGACCATGAACTCGTGGATCTTGGCCATCGGCCGGCCGCGGCGCATCTCGCTCGCCTCGGTGTAGAAGATCCGGCCGTCGACCAGGTCGGTGAACACGTACTTTCCGCGCAGCGCCGGCACCTGGCTGCCGCGGTAGACGAAGCCGCCGCTGATCGCGTGTCCCGAGTCCGAGCACAGGTTGTGCCCCGGCGGCGGGTTGTGGTCGAACGCGGCCACCGGATACGTGTAGCCGTTGTTCGCGTCGTCCGCGGGCAGCGGGTAGACCCCGCAGCTGGGGTCGCCGCGCTTGAACACGAACGGGCCCTCGCGCTCGCTCCAGCCGTAGTTGTCGCCCGCGCGAACCTCGTACACCGCCTCGATCCGGTGTTCGCCGATGTGCCCGAGGTACATCCGCCCGGTCACCGCGTCCCAGCTGAACCGGTGCGGGTCCCGCATGCCGATCGCGTAGATCTCGTCGAGCACGGTGTCGTCATCCACGAAGGGGTTGCCCGGCGGGATGCCGTACCGGCCGTTGACCCCGTCGGTGCCCAGCGGGTCGATCCGCAGCAGCTTGCCGTACGGCGTGGCGCCGTTCTGCGGGTCGGTGGTCGACGCACCGATGCCGCCGTCGCCGACCGCGAGGTACAGCAGGCCGTAGTCGTCGTCGCCGCGGCTCGCCGTCGGGTTGAAGTCGATCTGCTGGATGCCGTGGATCTGGCCGCTGAGGCCGAGTCGCAGCACCTGGCGACTGGTACCGCTGAACGTGCCCGCCGCCGGGTCGCTGGCCGTCCACTCGGTGACGATGCCGTGGAACCTGGCGTTCGGCTGGGCCGGATAGTCGGTCGGCTCGGCCAGGCCCGCGCCCCACTCGGTGTGCACCGTGTAGAACTTGCCGTTGCGGGCGAAGTCCGGGTGGAAGGTGATGAACCCGGACCCGGTGCCGAGGCCGCGCCCGGAGACGAAGTCCGGGGCGAACCGCTCACCGATGTCCAGGTAGAGGTGCGGAGAACCGTTCTCCACCAGGTACATCTTGCCGTTGAGGTCCGGCACGTACATGCGGCCGGAGCCGTCCGGCACCTCGCCGAGGTAGTTGATCCGCGCGTGTCGCATGAGGCGCGGATCGGTCGGCGGCGGCACCGGCTCCGTCTTCGGGAACTGCGCGAACTCCTCGACCGTCAGCCCGATGGCCGACTGCGTGGGATCCGGTAAGGGATCAGCGATCGGTTCGTCCGCCTGTGCTGCCGCCTGCTGCGGCGCCACCAGTCCGGCGGCAAGGAACACACCGGCAATCGTGACCAGCCATTGTCTCGATTTGGACATCTCGCCCACCTGCCTGGGGGTCGATAAGGGTCGGGAAAGCGCTTTCCGGCAAGCGCTTTCCCGACCCTACCTACCGAGCCCCACGGACGTCCAGACCCAAGTACCGTCAGCCGGCGCCGAGATAGGCGAGAACAGCGCGAACCCGGCGATGCCCGCTGTCGGCCGGGTCGAGCCCGAGCTTGCCGAAGATCGCGCCCACGTGTTTGTGCACCGCACGCTCGGTGACGTGCAGCCGGCCGGCGATGCCCGCGTTGTCGTGCCCCTGCGCCATGAGTGACAGGACCTCGCGCTCACGCGGGGTGAGCGCGGCGAGCGGATCGGCGCGCCGGACCAGCACCTGGGCGATGACCTCCGGGTCGATGGCCGTGCCGCCGGCGGCGACCCGGCGCAGCGCGTCGAGGAACTCCTCGACCCGCGAGACGCGGTCCTTCAGCAGGTAACCGACACCGCCCCGGCCGTCGGCCAGCAGCTCGGCCGCGTAGGTCTCCTCGACGTACTGGGAGAAGACGAGCACCGGCAGGCTGGGCCGGCGCCGCCGGATGGTCAGCGCCGCACGGATGCCCTCGTCCCGGAAGGTGGGCGGCAGCCTGACGTCCACAATGGCCACATCCGGTTCGTGTTCGGCCACCGCGTCCACAAGGGATGGTCCGTCGACCACCGTCGCCACCGGGTGCCAGCCCGCGCTGGCCAGGAGCAGGTTGAGCCCTTCGGCCAGCATCACGTTGTCCTCGGCGATCACGACCCGCACGGCAGCTCCACCCGGATGCTGGTCGGCCCGCCGGCCGGACTGGTGACGAAGGTGGTTCCGTCCAGGGCGGCCACCCGGCGCCGGATACCGAGCAGGCCGGTGCCGTTGCCCTCGTCGATCCCGCCGCGGCCGTCGTCCACGATCTCCAGGCACAGCACGGTGTTCTCCCGCCGAACCCGCAGTTCCACAGCGGTCGCGCCCGAGTGCTTGGCCACGTTCGTGAGCGACTCGGCCAGCACGAAGTAGGCGGCCGCCTCGACCGCCGCGGGCAGGTCGCCTGGATCGTCCACAGTGGTCTGTACGGGGACCGGACAGCCCGCGGCGAGCGCGCCGATCGCACCGGCGAGACCCCGGTCGGCGAGGATCGGCGGATAGATCGACCTGGCCACCGCCCGCAGCTCGGCCATGGCCTCCTCGTTGCCGTCCCGCATCTCCCGCAGCATTCGGGCGGTGGTCGCCGGATCATCGGCGAGCGCGCGTTCGGCCACTCCCAGTCGCATGGCGAACGCCACCAGGCGGGCCTGGGTGCCGTCGTGGAGGTCGCGCTCGATGCGCCGGAGTTCGTTGGCGTGCGCGGCAAGCGCCCCGGCGCGGGTCTCGGTGAGCGTGTCGACGCGGTCGCTGAGCGCCTCGGTCGCCGGCGGCGACAGGAGCTTCTCGGCCAGTCGGGCGTGCAGCCGGGCCAGCAGGGGAACCACGAGCCACAGCAACACCGCGCATCCCGCGGCCAGCACCGCACCGGTCAGCAGCGCGTCGGACCAGCTGTCCAGCCGAACACCGATGACGTTCATCGGTTGACCGGCCGGCTTCGTCCACCACAGCCCCACCACCGCGACCGTCGCGAGCGGCCCGACGACCGAGACCAACCCGATCGCGCCGAGCGGGATACCGAGGAGGACCTGCACGAACACCTAGCCGATGTCCCGCCGGGTGACCGGATCGCGGAACACCCGGCGCAACCTGGCGCCGATTCCCTTCGGCAGCGGGCGATGCCGTCGTGGGATCGGGCGGCCGAGGAACGTGCCGACCCGGCGGCGTTCCAGGTCGGTGACCCGGCGGAGGCCGGTCAGGGCGAGGGGCAGCAACACCAGGCCCAGACCGGCGAGCGCGGTGGTGGCCGCTGTGGCGATGAGCACGCCGGGCACGAATGCCAGTGGCATGCTGATGAACAGTGACGCGGCCAGGTAGCGCGCCGCACGAATGGTCCCCCGTCGTTGCATGAGGACAGTCTGTCGGATCGGGCTCGCGCGGGCAGTGGTGCCAGCTACACCATTCGTTCGGGTGCGCGCACCATCGACTGTGGACTCGCCGATCCATACCTTTCCGGCCATGCACACGAACCTGCTCCCGAACACCAGGGTCGACTGGCGCACCATCGGTGTCTTCACGGTCATCGCATACCTTGGAGCCTGGGTGGCCGTCAGCCCGCTGGTGATCAGCGGCTTCCGGCGGACGGACAACGACATCGAACAGACCACGCTGACCCAGGTCTGTATCGCCGTGATGATGCTCGTGCCGGCGCTGGTCGCGCTGGCGCTGCTGCGTTGGCGGCACCGGCAGCCGGGCATCCGGGTGGCCATCGGACTGACCCGGCCGCGGCCGATCGGCCGGCTCGTCCGGCTGAGTCTGCTCGCGTTGGCCGTGCCCATCGGGCTGCAGCTCGCCGCGCTCTGCATCTCGGCCGCGGCCGGGCGCTACGAGTTCGACCTGACCGGCCTCTCGGGCTTCCGCGCCGAGTTCGCCCCGGAAACCATTGGCCAGGAAGGGATTCCCGTCGCCGCGCTGGCCGGGTTCCTCGGCACGATCGTGCTCGGCATGGTGCTGTGGCTGCCGATGTTCTTCGGCGAGGAACTGGGCTGGCAGGGTTACCTGTTGCCCCGCCTCGCGGCGCTCGGCACGCTGCGGTCGCTGCTGCTCACCTCGGTCATCGTGGCCATGTGGCACCTGCCGACCCTGTTCCTCGGTGGCCAGTACCCCGGGCACTCGCTGCTCGAGTCGATCGCCTACATGCTGATCGGCACCATGTTGCTGGTGCCCATTTTCTGTTGGCTGCGCATGCGGTTCGACTCCGTGTGGCCGGTCGTACTCGCACACACGGTGGTCAGCAGCGTGAACATCCGGCTCGTGTGGCTGTTGGCGGACGCCGAGTCGGTGGCCGGCGACGCGCTCGATCCGTTGCACGTCGGCCTGAACGGCTGGCCGGGCTGGTTGGTCATGGGCGCCTTCGTCGCGGTGCTCGCGGCCACCGGTCAGTTCCGCTGGCAGACCAGGACGAGGTGAGGGCTTGCGCGATCTTGTTCGACTTTGGCATACCACTAGCCGAAAGTGTTGACAGTTTACTTTCGGATGTGACTGAATTTGATCGTTGAGGTCGCCGTCTGGGGGCGGCCTCCGTGATCGGCCAGAGGAGCGCCAATGTCGGCATTCCACAGGGTTCAGTCCGTCCGCGTCACCCGAATGGCCGGCATCGCCGCGCTGTGCTCGGCGCTCGTGCTGACCTCGTGCACCAAGTCCGAGGACACGGGGAGTCAGTCGACGCCGGGCACGGGCGGTGCCCAGGTCGCCGAGGACGGCGCCGACGGGCCCACCTGCACCCTGGAGCAGTACGGCTGCGCGAAGCTCGATCTCAAGGACGCGGCAATCGGTTTCTCCCAGTCGGAGAAGGAAGCCAACCCGTTTCGGATCGCCGAGACACAGTCGATCAGGGACGAGGCCGAGGCGCTCGGCGTCAAGCAGCTGCTCACCACGAACTCGAACTCGCAGCTGAGCAAGCAGATCTCCGACATTCAGGACATGATCAACCAGGGCGCGCAGGCGCTGATCGTGGCACCGCTGAACTCCGACGGTCTCGAGCCGGCCCTCGCGGCCGCGCGGGCCAAGGACATCCCCGTCCTGACCATCGACCGCAAGGTGAACGCCGCGCCCTGCGAGGACTACGTCTCCTTCCTCGGCTCGGACTTCGTGGAGCAGGGCAAGCGGGCGGCGCAGGAGATGGCCAAGGCGCTGGACAACAAGGGCACGGTCGCGATCCTGCTCGGCGCGTCCGGCAACAACGTGACCACCGACCGCACGAAGGGCTTCGTGGACGAGCTGGCCGCCATCGCGCCGGAGATCGAGATCGCCGCGCAGCAGACGGGCGAGTTCACCCGCGAGAAGGGCCAGCAGGTGATGGAGCAGCTCATCCAGGCCCAGCCCGACCTGAACGGCATGTGCGCGGAGAACGACGAGATGGCGCTCGGCGCCCTGGTCGCGCTGACCGGCGCGGGCAAGACCCCGGGTACCGACATCCAGCTGGTGTCGATCGACGGCACCCGCAACGCCGTGCAGAAGATCGTCGACGGTGCGCTGTTCGCGGTCGTGGAGTCCAACCCGCGCTTCGGCCCGCTCGCGTTCGAGACGCTCGGCGCGTTCCTGTCCGGGGAGCCGGTCGCGCAGACCGTGGTGATCAGCGACAAGCTCTACGGCAAGGACAACGCCCCGGCCGAGGTCGCGAACGCGTACTGATGGACGTCCTTTCCGCGGCATCGGTCGGCAAACGATTTCCAGGAGTGACCGCGCTGGCTGACGTCGACCTGACGCTGCGGGCCGGCGAGGTGCACGCGCTGGTCGGTGAGAACGGGGCCGGCAAGTCCACGCTCATCAAGGTCCTGACGGGCGTGTACGCGCCGGACGACGGCACGCTGACCTACCTCGGTGCGCCAGCGGCGTTCGCGCGGCCGCTCGACGCGCAGGCCGCCGGGATCAGCACCGTCTACCAAGAGGTCAACCTGGTGCCGCTGATGTCGGTGGCCAGCAACGTCTTCCTCGGCCGCGAGCCGCGGAACCGGTTCGGTCTCGTGGATTTCCGCGCGATGCGGGCGCGGGCGCGTGCACTGCTCGACTCGTACGGCATCGAGGTGGACGTCACCCGGCCACTGCGTACGCTCGGCATGGGCGTGCAGCAGATGGTGGCCGTCGCACGCGCGGTGGCGGCCGACGCCCGCGTGGTGATCCTCGACGAACCGACGTCCTCGCTCGAAGCGCGCGAGGTGGACACGTTGTTCTCGATCGTGCGGCGGCTGCGCGAGGACGGCGTGGCGGTGCTGTACGTCAGCCACCGGCTCGACGAGCTGTACCGGATCTGCGACCGGGTCACCGTGTTGCGCGACGGCCGGCTTGTCCACAACGGACCGATGGCCGACCTGCCCCGGCTGCGGTTGGTGGCCATGATGCTCGGCCGCGACCTGGAGGAGGTGCGCCGCGAGGGCGCCACGAAGTTCGAGGGTGACCACACGGCCGATCGCGTGCCGGTGCTGGAAGCCGTTGGCCTGACGGCGAAACACCGGCTCTCCGATGTGGACGTGAGCGCGCGGCCCGGTGAGATCGTCGGGCTGGGCGGATTGTTGGGTGCCGGCCGCAGCGAGACGGCCATGGCCATCGCGGGCGCGGTGCCCGTGGAGTCCGGCTCGGTGACGGTGGACGGCAGGCGCCTGCGGGGCGGTTCGGTGGCCGTGGCCATGCGGGCCGGCGTGGTGATGCTGCCCGAGGATCGCAAGGCCGACGGGATTCTGCCGGAGCTGTCGGTGCGCGAGAACATCGTGCTGGCCGCGCTCCCCCGGCTCTCCCGCGTGGGTCTGGTGTCGCGGCGGCGGCAGAATGCCGTGGTGGACACGTTCATGCGGCGGCTGCGGATCAAGGCGGCCAGCCCGGACCAGCGGGTGGGCGAGATCTCCGGCGGCAACCAGCAGAAGGTGCTGCTCGCCAGGTTGCTGTGCATGGAGCCGAAGATCCTGCTGCTGGACGAGCCGACACGTGGGATCGACGTCGGCGCGAAGGCAGAGGCGCAGTCCTTTGTGGACGGACTGGCGTCGTCAGGCCTGGGCGTCGTGCTGATCTCCTCGGAGTTCGAGGAGGTGGTCGAGGGTTCGGACTCGATCGTCGTGCTGCGGGACGGGCGGGTGGTCACCCGGCTGACCGGCGCCGACGTCACCGAGGCGGCGCTGCTCGCCGCGCTGGCCGAGGGGGCCGAGGATGGCTGAACGGAGCTTGCGGAGTGAGCATGCTTCAGATGTCGCCGTGCGCCGGCGGGTGTGGTTGCGGGACAACGGGGTCTACGCGGCGATCGTCGTGCTGGTCGGCTACGACCTCGTTCTCACGGAGAACGTCGCCACCGTGGCGAACCTGAACACCCAGCTCGTGCAGGTGGCGCCGGTGCTGATCGTTGCGCTGGGCATGGCGCTGGTGATCGGCACGGAGGGCGTGGACCTGTCGGTCGGTTCGGTGATGGCGATCGCCGCGGCCATCCTTCCGCTGTACCTGGGTTACGGGATCCTGCCGGCCGTCGGGTTGGCGCTCGTCGCGGGCGCCATGTGCGGTCTGCTGAACGGGACGCTCGTAGCGGTGGTCGGCATCCAACCGATCGTCGCGACGCTCGCGCTGCTGGTCGGCGGGCGCGGTCTGGCGCTGGTCCTGGCCGACGGGCAGCTGAAGGACATCCGCAATCCCGAGCTGCTGGATCTGGGCTCCGGCAAGGCGTTCGGCGTGCCGTACGTGGTGCTCATCGCCGTCGTGCTCGCCGTACTCGTGTGGCTGCTAGTGCGGTACACGACGTTCGGCCGGCAGCTGGTGGCGGTCGGCGGCAACCGGTCGGCCAGTGCGCTGGCCGGGCTGCCGGTGCGCCGGGTGCTGCTGACCACGTACGTGATCGCCGGGGTGCTCGCCGCGATCGCGGGGATCCTGGCGACCGCCAGGCTGACGGCGTCCGACCCGTCGGCCGTCGGGAACCTGATCGAGCTGTCCGCCATCACGGCCGTCGTGGTGGGCGGCACCCCGCTCACCGGCGGGCGGGTCCGCATCCTCGGCACGGTGGCCGGCGCGCTGCTCATGCAACTGATCACCGCGACGCTGATCAAGCACAACCTGCCGGACTCGACGGCGCAGATCGTCCAGGCGGCGATCATCGTGGTGGCCGTCTACCTGCAGCGCAGCCGGCGAGGGGGAACCCCATGACGAACGAATGGACCATTCGCTCGGGAAAGTTGTCCACAGGCCCGCGCATCGCTAGGTCCCCCCACCAACCCCCGATAGACTGGAAGCACGGGGTGCCCCCGGAGAGGGTGGGGGCTGCATCGCGCGCGTGGAAGTCGATCTTGGTGCCCCAGTCGGGCGCGGGTGGTGGCCAATGACCGCCGGTGTGATGACCCGCAAGGAGCGCGCCGCCAGCCTGGTCCAGCGGCGAGGCTCGATCGTCGTACTGGTGCTCGTCGTGGTGGTGGCGGCGTTGTCGTTCGAGTCGTTCGCCACGGTCGGCAACGCGCAGAACGTGGCGCTGCGCAGCTCGTTCCTGGCGATCATCGCGCTCGGCATGACGTTCGTGATCATCTCGGGTGGCATCGACCTGTCGGTCGGCTCGGTGTACGCGCTCGGCGGAGTCCTTGCCGCGTACGGGATCCAGTGGGGCAGCCTCGTAGGACTCCTGCTGCCGCTCGTGGTGTGCGGCGCGATCGGGCTGCTCAACGGGGTGCTCGTCGCGTACGGCCGGCTCGCCCCGTTCATCGTCACGCTCGCCACCCTGCTCGGCGCCCGCGGCCTGCTGCTGGCGATCACCGACGAAGGCTCGACCACCCGCATCATGCCGCGCGACGCGTGGCTCACCGAACTGGGGCAGGGCACATTCCTCGGCCTGGGCCTGCCCGTGTGGATCGCCGTGGTCCTGTTCGCCGGCGGCATCGTCGTCCTGGACCGCACCCGGTTCGGACAGTCCACAGTGGCCATCGGCGGCAGCCGCGAGGCCGCCACGCTGATGGGCCTTCCCGTCGCCCGCAACACCATGCTGCTCTACCTGGGCAGCGGGCTGGCCGCGGGACTCGCCGGCGCGCTGGCCGCCGCCTACTCGGCGTCCGGCGTGACGATCGTCGGCGAGGGCCTCGAGTTGGAGGCCATCGCGGCCGTGGTGATCGGCGGCACCCTGTTGACCGGCGGCGCCGGCACGGTC
The DNA here is from genome assembly GCA_963826035.1 of uncultured Actinomycetota bacterium. GTDB lineage: Bacteria > Actinomycetota > Actinomycetes > Mycobacteriales > Pseudonocardiaceae > Actinophytocola. The sequence continues at coordinate 151,403 of CAWGVZ010000021.1, forward strand.
GGCGGCACCCTCGCCGGAGTGCTGCTGCTGAGCGTGATCCAGAACGTGATCAACCAGATCGGCACGCTGTCCTCGCATTACCAGATGGTGGTCAGCGGCACGTTCCTTGCCGTCGTGGTTGCTGTGCAGGCGTACCTGAGTCGCGCCTACCTGCGGCGGTAGCACTAGTGAGGGAGGTTGACCGCAATGTCGGTTCGACGAAGAATGATCGGTGCGCTCGCTGCGGGCGCCCTGGTGACGGCGCTCCTGCCAGCGCTGCCGGCGGCCGCTGATCCGGGGTACACACCGGGCACGCCGCCGCTCACCACACCGTGGACCCATCTGGTGGGGCCGAACAACGCGCTGCCGGAGTACCCGCGCCCGCAGCTGACGCGGCCGGACTGGAAGAACCTGAACGGAGTGTGGGAGTTCGCGGCCGCCGCCGAGGGTGAGGCGCCGCCGGTAGGGGAAGCGCTCGACGAACGCGTGCTCGTGCCGTATCCGATCGAGTCGGCGCTGTCGGGCATCCAGCGCAGCGAGGAACGGATGTGGTACCGCCGCACGTTCGACGTGCCGTCGTCGTGGCGGAAGGACCGGCTGGTACTGAACTTCGGCGCCGTCGACTACGACACGACCGTGTGGGTCAACGGAAAACAGGTGACCACGCACCGCGGCGGCTACGACTCGTTCCAGGTGGACATCACGGATGCGTTGAAGCGGCACGGTTCCCAGGAGTTGATCGTCGGCGTCGAAGACCTGACCGACGCCACCTGGCAGCCGGTCGGCAAGCAGCGCCAGGTTCCCGACCGCGGCATCTTCTACACGGGCAGCTCGGGGATCTGGCAGACCGTGTGGCTGGAACCGGTGGCGCCCAAGCACATCACCGAGCTGGACATGACCCCGGACATCTCGGACGGCAGCCTGGCGCTGACCGCGCACGCGAGCGGCGGCACAGTGGAGGCGGCCGCGTACGACCGGGGCTGGCTGGTCGGCAAGGTGCGCGGCCCGGCGAACTCGGAGCTGCGCCTGCCGGTCCCCAACGCCAAGCTGTGGTCGCCGGACTCGCCGTTCCTGTACGACCTGCGGGTGTCCCTTGTGGAGCGTCACCGCACGGTGGACCGGGTCGGCTCGTACTTCGGCATGCGTGAGATCGGCACCGCGCCAGGCGCGGACGGCAAGCTGCGCATGACGTTGAACGGCGAGATCCTGTTCCACATGTCCACACTGGACCAGGGCTTCTGGCCGGACGGCATCCACACGGCGCCCACGGACGCGGCGCTGCGGTTCGACCTCGAGCAGCACAAGGTGCTCGGCTTCAATACGGTGCGCAAGCACATCAAGGTTGAGCCGGACCGCTGGTACTACCACGCGGACAAGCTGGGTCTGCTGGTGTGGCAGGACATGCCGTCGATGAAGACGTCGAACGAGTTGCCGCCGCCGGAGGCACGGGAGCAGTTCAAGGCCGAGCTGCGCACGATGGTGGACGAACACAAGGACTGGACGTCCATTGTGGTCTGGGTGCCGTTCAACGAGGGTTGGGGCGAATGGGACCGGGTCGAGACCGGCGAGATCGCCGACTCGGTGAAGGCACAGGATCCGAGCCGGCTGGTGAACGCACACAGCGGCGTGAACTGTTGTGCGTCCAAGGGCGACTCCGGCCGCGGCGACATGATCGATCACCACGCGTATGTTGGCCCGGCATCCCCGGCGCCCGAGGACGACCGGGTGTCGGCGGACGGCGAGCACGGCGGCTTCGGCCTGGAGGTCGAGGACCACATGTGGTTCGGCGAGGGACACGCGTACGAGATGACGCCCGACTCGGCCACGCTCACCAGGCGGTACGTGGAGAACCAGACCGATGTGCTGAAAGCCGCGCAGGAGTGCGGGATCAGCGGTGCCATCTACACGCAGATAACGGATGTGGAGCACGAGGTCAACGGCTTCTTCACCTATGACCGACAGGTGGAGAAGATGGACTTCGCGCAGGTCCGGGCGATCAACGAGAAGATCATCGAGGAGGCGGACGGCACGGGCAGCGGCGTGGAACCGCCGCCCGGCACTCCTGGCCCGGACGGCATCGCGTACTACCCGTTCTCGGAGGGCACCGGCACAACCACGGCCGACGAGGTGGGTTCCCATGACGCCACCCTGGTCAACGGTCCGACGTGGACGACCGGTACCAGCGGCAATGCCCTACAGTTCAACAACTCCTATGTGGACACGGGTGCGTCGTTGGTTGACACCACGACGAACAACTACACGGTGGCGGCGTGGGTGAAGCTCGACAGTCTGGGCGGCTTCGCGACGGCCGTGAGCCAGGACGGGGCGGTGAACAGCGGCTACTTCCTGCAATACTCGGGTCAGGACAACAGGTTCGCGTTCAGTTTCGTCGGCGCGCGGGCACTGGCGCCGGCCGTCCCGGAGACGGGTCGCTGGTATCATTTGACAGGCGTGCGCGACGCGTCGACGGGCACGCTGACGCTGTACGTGGACGGTGAGCGGGCCGGCTCCACGTCGGCATGCGTCGGCGCACCGGCGGCGGGCAACACGGTGATCGGGCGGGCCCAGTTCGGCGGCAACCAGGTCGACCACTGGCGCGGAGCCATCGACCAGGTGCACGTGTACGACCGGGCACTGCCGGACGCGGAGGTCCGGGCGCTCTACGAGTCGGGTCGGTAGTTCGGGTCAGCCGGGCAGTTGGTCGAGAAGCCGAGACCAGCTGCCCGGCTCGAACTTGAGGATCGGGCCATCGGGCCTCTTGCTGTCCCGCACCCCTACGAGCATCGACCCGCGCGCAACCTCGACGCAGTTGATCTCTGCTCCACTGAAGCTGCTCTTGCGCCAGGTGCCGAACTCGATGAGCGCGGACATCGCGCTACCCCGCTCTCCTCCATGTCCTCGGCGATCGCGCGTAGCAGCCCCTGCGACTCCTGCCCACCCAGCGCCAAGTCCGTCGACCTCTCCGCAGCCAGCTTATACTCCCCAACCTCCACGGGATCGTCCGGAAAGATGGCAGATCTTCGGCCCTCTATGAGGACCACTGGCGCCTCGTCTGCGAATTCCAGCACTACGAACGCGCCTTGCAACGCCGGATGCGTAACTACGCTTTTCGGGATCACACGAATCGAGACATGCGGTTGCTCCGCCTGGTCGGCCATGTGGCGAAGCTGCCTGACCATCACACCGTGCCCGCCCACCGGCTGCCGAAGCGATAGCTCGGTGACCACGAACACCAGCTCCGGCGGGTGCGGGCGCACAAGTAGCTCCTGCCGACCCATCCGCCGCGCGATCCGTCCCGGGATCTGCGACTTGTTCACTTCGAGCGCGATCAGCACCGCATGCGTGTACTCGGCAGTCTGCAACAGCCCCGGGACGAGCAGCGGCTCCACGATCGATTACCCGACTCGCCCGTCTCTCGAACGCGAGGTAGGTGCGGGCCTGGTCGCTGAGGTCGGCATTGGTCTTCTCCCACCAAGCCCCGAGTTCACCGCGGGCCATGCGCATGGTCCTGTCACGATCGGCGCCCATCACCCCGATGGCTGCCAGGATGGCGGAGACCTCGTCGGTGGTCGTATCGGGCCGCAGCCCACGTTCCAACCGGCTCATGGTGTTGGCCGACCACCCCAGTACGGCTCCCACCTTCTCCAAGCTCAGGCCCGCTTTCTCCCGGTGGTGCCGCAGCTCCATGCCAAGCCCGCGCTCGCCGACCCCTCCGGGCGGCTTCGCCTTCCGCGACATTGTCAGTCCTCACCAATTCCTTGTCACACCTCGACAAGAGGCTCACTGAATGCGTTTGCCGAGCCAGTCGAATTCATCCGAATGGACATTCACGAACAGCTCAAGTTGGTGCCAATCTAACCGACAACACAACAGGCGGCACGAGTTCGACCTCTCCTCCCGTTTCCGTGCCGCCGCCCGCTCATCAATTCAGGAGTCCACATGTCACTGGCGCCACCGGGAATCGCTCGCCGCTGGACAGTCATCGGCCACACCCTCGACCACTGGGAATGCACCACGATCATCGATCTACCCGCCGGCGAGGACGATCGGATTCTGATCCATCCGGCGGCCGTGACCACGTACTCGGTCGCCATCAATCGCAGGTCCGCGAGAATGCTGATGCACACGATGGAATCCGATGACGCGTGCACGGTACCCGCCGAACACCCCACACACGGGAGCCACCTGCTGGGCACGGCCCAGTCATGATCACGTGGTGAAGTTACTATCGTCACCCTGCGTGTCCGCCTGAAGATGGTGGGCCGGGCGAAAGAGACGACCTTCTGTCTGAGAATATTTGGTTACCACGCCAATAGCCTCAAGACAGAAGGTCGTCAAGTTGTCAGTCTTGCAGACGTCGTCGCCGTTGTCCAACTCGACAGATCCGTCGAGTGATGAATGCGATATCTCCAGCCTGTTGAAGATGTTGGACTCGATCACTGATCCACGGAGCCCGCGCGGCCGGATCTATGTTTTGTCGTTTCTGTTGGCGGCATCGTTTGTCGCCGTATTGGCGGGTGCGAAGAATTTCTATGCGATTGAACGACGGATCCAGGATCTGCCGTCATCGTTGATGGCGAAACTGGGTGGCACATGGTGTTATTTCTCGCAGGGATACAGGTTTCCGGGAGAGAAGACGGTGCGCATGTTGTTGAGCGAGTTGGACGCGGGCGAGTTGGATCGAATATTCGGTGTATGGCTGTTCGGCAACGCCCGAGCCGATGACGACGAGCTTCTGGTGCTGGCCATCGACGGCAAGGTGATGCGCGGCGCCTGGACCGACGAGAACGAGAAGTTTACGCTGTTCTCCGCGATGATCCACGACCTGGGCGTGACCGTCGCACAGGTCGCCGTTCCTGGCGACACGAACGAGATCACCCAGGTTGAGAACCTGCTGGACGCGCTGCCGATCGACGAGGGCCAGGCCGTATTGGTGACGATGGACGCCGCCCACACGCAACGCGACACCGCCGAACACATCGCAGGCAAACGCGGCTTCGACTACATCGCAGCAATCAAAGGGAACCAGCCCACGTTCCAACAAGCGGTCATCGACGCCATGATTCCCGTACTGAACAACGATCCTGAATGGGACACGACAGAACGTGGCCACGGACGGATCAACCGCTGGCGCACATGGACAGCCGACGCCGGAACAATCGACTTCCCACACCTCGAACGAATCGCGTGCATTCGCCGAGACACCTACACGCTGGACGGCACGTGGACCAGCAAAGAATTCGCACTGTTCGGTACCAGTGACTCGAATATGACTGCAATCAGATTCCACACGCGCGTCCGGAAACATTGGGGAATCGAAAACAAAAGTCATTACATCCGCGACACCGTGTGGCGCGAAGACCTCCACCAAGCCCGCACCAGAAACGGACCACAAAACATAGCGGCACTACGGAACGCCGCAATCGGCGCGCTTCGAATCGCCGGGTTCACCAACATCACCGCCGCTACCGAATGGATTGCAGGAGACCGCGCACGAGCACTCCCATTGCTCGCTACACAACGTTATGTTGATCACCCCAGGTGAACATGACTGGGCCGTGCCTGCTGGGCCTGCGCCCGATAACGCCGCCGAACGAGATCCCATGGACCGAGCGCCCGGCGGACGCACCGCCGCACCTGGGCCCAATGGAGCTGTACCTACGTCTGCCGGATGCCCAGATAGCAATAATCTTCCGCCGCGAACGCCTACTGCGCCTGGCGACAATACTCGCGGAAATACTTCTTCTGGAGCACCCCGTTGCGCAGTAGGCAAATGCTGGCAGCGTTCATCGCCGTTGCCATGGCGGCAAGCTGCGGGACCCCGACCCGATCCCTGTCGAAGCCCGAACCCAGCCGCACGACCGAACTAGCGCCGGGCATCACACTGGTCATGTCAATTCCCGTAGACACCCTGACAACCTCGGGCAACCCGGTACTGAACGAAAACGCACCGTGCCGGATGGTCCCGGCCTCTGTGGTCACGGAGGCGGGTTTCCCGGACCCACCGGTGCTTACCGACAGAGCTGGCTGCATGTGGGTGTCCCCGGAAGGCGTCGTGACGACAATCTCGTCATGGAGCAACGACCCGATGGCCGAGGAGGTGGCGGACCACACCCACATGGCCCGGGAAACCGGCGAAGCGAGATATCTGTCCTGGCTGAAGATCGACGGCCAGTACGCGTTGGAGCGAATTCTGCGCGCTGACGAGGCGAGCACCTGCACGGTGATCGTGGATATGAACGCACCACAGACTGTGAGCATCATGACGTATCTGGCGAACGTGGAAACGGGGGAAGCGATCCCCACGAACGCGTCCGAATCGGTCCGAAACCTGTGCCCGACCAGCAGAGAAGTAGCCCAGAACCTGGTCCGTCACTTCCTGCGATAACGCTACTCCATCCGGGTGACGCCGAACCCGTGGTGACGGAGCTGGACCAACTCGCCACCCACCGTCACAGACGTGCGCTAACCTTCCTAGCTGGGGCTGGAGGGAGCCGCGATGTACGTCGATGAGACTGGGGAGAACGCAGGTCAGCCACTGGGCATGACCGTGTCGCCGGACAAGCTGGTACGCCTCATGGAGGGCATAGAGACCGAGCGCGACCGCCTACGCAAATGGCTGATCGCAAATCGAGGGCCGTTGACCGAGATCAAGGCACCCTGGTAGTGATCTGTGCAGCAAGGACGCTGTCGCCGTCTTCGCTCAGAACGGTGAGTCGGCCGTCGAGAAGGCCCAGGCGTACGTGGACGTGTTGTTCAATGTGGTCACTGAGTTGCGCAGCTCAGCGCGCGACTACGGACTGATCGAGGACGACAACACCGACAATTTTCGCCGGGAGATCGAGTGAACCGCGCAATATCAGCGCTCGGCGTCATGGCGGCACTCGCCCTGGTCGTCGGCTGCACCACGACCTCCGTCGGTGATCCGCGACCGGAGGAGACCTCGAACGGCAGCAGTGATCCGAGCGGCCCGGCAGAGTCGGGAGACCTGCCGCCCAGGCCACGCGAAATCCAGCTCGACGACGTGGATCCCTGCACGCTGATCCCGCAGGCTGACGAGTCTGAGTACTACATCGAACGAGCCCGGCGAGGACGATGAGAACAACGCCGAGTGCACGTGGATCGGTACCGAGGTCGGCTACTTCGGTTTCACGCTCGACGTGTCCGAAGGCATCGAAACTCGACTCGACGGCACCTACACCGTGGTAGGGGAAGTTGTCGATCCGATACTCGATTTCGGAGCGGTCGCCTACGAACTGTCCGGCGACGAGAACGCCTGTTTTGTTGCGGTGGACGTCGCCGACGGTCAGCAGTTGATTGCCACGGCCGGGATCGACGGACCCGCCCTGAACCAGGTCCCCCCTGTCTGTGAGTACGTGCACCAGCTCGCCACCTCGGCCATGGAAACGTTGGTGGAGTCATGACCGGTGGATTGATGCGTGATGTACCGAGTGTGGGGAACTATCGGTGGGCAGGTTCCTCTCACGAGAAGCTGTATAACGATGTGAAGGGCGATGTTCAGGGCACCTCATCCCTCGAGGCGACGACCACCACGTGGGCGACTTTCATCGACGGGGTAACCCAGACCCGTGGCGCGGTGGAACGACTGCTCGCCGAGGCGGGCGCCGAGTGGCAGGGTGGCGCCGCGCAGTCGATGGCCGCCGGCGTGTCCCCGCTCGCGGCGTGGGCTGATCAGGCGGCGCTCGCTGGCCAACAGAGTCAGGCGAGCTTGCAGCAGGTAGCCGAATCCTTCACCTATGCGGCCAACGCCATGCCCGAACCGGTGCCGATTCCGTCCAAGGCCACCCAGGGCATTCCCACCAGCTTCCCCGAGATGATCGCCGGACAGACCGACGAGGACGCCATCGACCAGGAGGCCCAGCAGGCGCATCTGCGGGCCATCGACGTCATGACCGGTTACAACGTGCACGCGCAGGAGTCTGCGAGCTCCATCGGTACGTTCGTCGAGCCGCAGCCGATCGGGGTCAACGCCCAGGCCGATGGCGGTATGGGACGCAGCGGCGGTGACACCATCGAGACGTCGTCGAGCGATGACAGCTCCGGTGAGTCGGGCGGTCCCGGCTCCGGTGGTCCAGGGGGTGGCGGGCCCGGGGGCGGCGGACCGAGTGGGAGCAGCAGTCCCTACCCGGGCGGCCAACCAGGAGGCAGCCCCAGCCCGGGGAGCCAGTCCGGCACCGATGCGGCGGCCGCGCAGGCACCTCCCGCGCCGATCGTCCCCAGTGGCGGCGGGACGCCTCACGTTCCGACGACCTCGCCTCCGCCCACCTCGCATCCCTTCGCACCCATCACCGGCGTGCTCAACGAGCCCGGCCGCGGGGGTGGGCCCGGCGGGCGCGGGGTCGGAGGCGGTGGCGGTGGCGGTGGCTTCGGTGGCCGGAGCGGCGGCCTGCCCGGCGGAGGCGGCGCGCCCGGTACCGGCGGAACACCAGCACCTGGTCGTGGGGGCGTGGTAGGAACCGGTCCGCTCCCGGCCGAGGGCGCCGCCGCGCGCGGTGGTCCGGCGGCCGGTGGCCGCGGTGGGGCGCCCGGTGCCTTCGGGCCCATGGGTGGCGCCGGGGCAGGGCAGAAGGACGAGGACAAGGAGCGCACGTCCGCCGAGTACCTCCGCGACTACAACGACGAGTTCTGGGACGACTCCCCGCCCGTGGCCCCGCCGGTCATCGGCGAGGACGACGACTGACCGATGTCCGGCCGAATCAGCTTGAGCTGGCTGGAGTACGACGTGCTGTGGGAGCACCTGCGGCTCGGCGTGTTCCAGCCCGTCCTCAGCGTGCCCTCCCCCGGCCGCACGGAGGAGGAGCGCGCCGAGTTGCGCGCCAAGGTGTGGGCGTCGCTCGCCGCGAAGGGCGTCGACAAGGACGACGATCGCCTGGTCCGCATGTTCACCCGCCTCGCCCACCCCGAGTGGGAGTTGGACGCGCGGATGCAGCTCACCCAGACCGGGCCGCGCACCACCGTGCTGATCGCGCGCGCCGGGCGGCACGCCACCGTAGCCGTTCTGAACGACGACGAGCTGCGACTGTGGTCGGCCAAGGCCGACGAGGTGGTCGCCGAGGCGACCTACCTGATGCCGATCCACCCGGCCGGCACCGGCGGCTCGATCACCCTCCCGACCACCGCGCTGGACCAGGCCGCCGCCAAGGCTGGCTCGGACCCCGAACGGTTCACCCGCACGCTGGCCGGCCAGGGCATGGGCAAGTCGGAGGCCCGTAAGGTGACCGAGGTCCTGGGCAACGTGATCCGCCTCGCCCACTTCGGCGCCGCACACACCCCACCGGGCGAACCCCGCCGCCGCGCGTCCCACGTGGTCAGCGTCTACGACACCCCGGAGGGCCGATACCTGTTCACCAGGAAGGAGGACTGGGTCACCCTGGTCCCCGGCACGGAAGCGGCCCTCGCCCGCCAGCTCGACGAACTACTGACAAGTATCTAGGGAGATAGCCAGTGGAGAACCCGTTTGCCGGCATGGACCCCGATGCCATGCTCCACGCCCTGAAGCAGGAAGCGGACCAGCTGGAGAGCAAAGCGCGCAAGTTGCAGGACGAACTCGCCGCAGCCAGTGCCACCGTGTCCTCACCAGACGGCGCGGTGACCGTGACCTTGTCGCAGACGGGTGCCCTACAGAACATCTCGTTCTCTGACAAAGCAACGAATCATCGGCCCGACACCCTCGGAGCGCTGGTGATGAAAACCGTGCAGACCGCGCAGCGCGCGGTGTCCGAACGAGTCGCTCAGTCCGTCAGTGAACAGTTCGACGGTGCGGACACCATGAACTTTGTTCGGCAGTACATGCCCCAGGCCCCACCAGATCCAGCCCGCGGGCCGGATGCTGATCTCGACGAAGGCCAAAGTTCCATCATGCGCAAGCATCCAGGGCGGCGCGCATGACCGGCGGAACCGACGTCGACACCGGTGAGCTGTTCGCCTTCGCCGGAGGCATGCGCGACCGCGGCGACGCTATCGGAACAGCGTCGGAACGTGTCGGACGAATCGATTATGGTGTCAACGCATTCGGAGCGTTCGGCTCCATGGTGAACGACGACGCTGAGAACGCAGCGAGCCGAACCACGGAGGGTCTGATGTACCTGGGCCAGAACGTGAGCATCGATGCGACTGCTGTCAGCGACGCGGCCACGGAATACGACGAGAACGAACGGGCCCAAGCCCAGCAGTACAGGAGTGCCGAACATGAGTAGTCCGGTTTCGGGCGCAGGTCCGGTCGATTCGCTCTACGAAGCCGGGAAGGCGGCCTTCGACGGCAACGTCGCTGGTATTGCTCTCAACACGGCCTCCGTCGGTATCGACACCCTCGGGTTCCTGTCCAACCCGGTCGACTCGCTCGCCACGTCGGTCATCGGCTGGTTGATCGACCATCTGGCATTCCTTCGCTTTCCGCTCGACATCACCGCGGGCAACCCGGACGCCGTCCAGAGTGCCGTCAAGGGGTGGAACGACACCGCACTCGAACTCGACGACATCGCGAACCAGCAGGCCGAAGCACTCCGGACGCAGGTTCCGACGTTTCTCAACGGCATGTCCCCTTCAGCCCCGGGCTTCAAGGACGCGATGACTTTCCGCGAATATCAGATCCGTGGCGCTGCCATGACGTGTGTCGAGGTCGCACAGCTAACCGCTGAGGCCGGCGCCACCATCGCAGGTGTCCGCAGTGTCATCCGCGACATCACCGCGAACTTCATCTGGGAGCTTATTCAGAAGGCGGTGGCGAAGTTCGCCTTCGCACCGTTGACGCTGGGCGCCACCGCCACCGAGTTCCTGACCAATGCCATGATCAGGGCCAGCACCGTCATGAAACAGATCGGCGAGAAGCTCAGCGGACTATTGAGCAACCTCAAGATACTCACTGGCAGGATCAAAGTTCTCGCGAAGCGCTTCGATTCACTCCTCGGCGCAGGGATACCGTTGAGCAGGAGTAAGAACGCGCTGAAGGTGCCGGTCGGTCCGATTCTGAAGACACCGCTCGAGCTGGTTAAGGAAGAAGTCAAGGTCGGATCCGAGCAGACTGCCACGACGGATGGCGCAGATGGCGAACGCGCCGAACAGATGCACGAACAGGTCGCCGACCCCAATTACCAGGAAGCCGAACAAGCCAGGGACCGACACTTCGGCGATCCCGGGACGTACGAGACCGAAGACTGGTGGACCAGAAGAGGAACCCTGTCGTGACTTCTTCGTCGAACAACGTGGCAGAGTCCGGGTCGCCTACAACGATCAGCCGTGCGCGGTGGTTGTTGATCCTTGCCGCCACCGGGTCGTTGTCGATCTTCATCATCACGATGACCCTGTTCAAGCAAGGGATGCGCGACACTGAGGACCTCGTTGCGTTCGGGGGAACGGTACTGCTGATGGCTGGCGTCGCTGTGTTGTCGCTTTTCGCCACCCGCACGGCCCCCAGCTCCTGGCGGACAGCAGGCTCAGTCCCCGGTCTGGTCGCCGCGGCTCTGTTCGGCCTCGCCGCTCACTCGAACTCGTACCACGAGAGGATCAGCACGAACCCGGTGCTTGGCTACGCCGGCCTCGTAGCCATTGGCGGCGCGATGGTGCTGGCCGGCTGGATACCGGCGCGGCGTGCCCAGCGCACGGTCGTCGCGGCCCTTCTCTCGGGCGAGATCGTCGACGGTCGTCTGGCGCTGGCTTTCCGGGCACGCGGCAAGAATAGTTGCAGGTTGTGGGTCGATGCCGACTCACTGGTTCTGGCATCAGACTCGACGGCCAAGGGAAGAGTCTTCGTCCCTACGGTCGATGTCACCTCTGTTGAGCCGTGGAGTATCGCAGCCGACGGCTCGCATCCGGTGCCGGGCGAGGAGGAGATGAGCATCCCTCTGACGTCAGGCCAAGCTGTTCGGATCAGAGTGCCAGCAGGCGATTGGATCTTCCCTACCGATGAGCCGGCAACGGTCCAACGGTTCATCGAGCAACGAATCGCAGACGCGCAGGACAGGTCGCAGTTGCACTAGCGTGATGGCATGAGTGGTGCGCCGTTGGTTGTGGTCATGGGGGTTACCGGGTCGGGGAAGTCCACTGTGGGGGTTGCGCTCGCCGAGCGGCTCGGCGTGCCCTACGGGGATGCTGACGACTTTCATCCGCCGGCCAATATTGCCAAGATGTCCGCCGGGGTGCCGCTCGACGATGATGACCGGGCGCCCTGGTTGCGGGCCATCGGCGCGTGGTTGGCCGAGCATGGCGAGCGCGGGGCCGTCGCTTCCTGCTCGGCGCTCAAGCGGGCCTATCGGGACGTGTTGCGTGCGGCCGCGCCCGATGTCGTCTTCCTGCATTTGCACGGGGAACCTGACACCGTGCGGGATCGGGTGGCCTCTCGAACCGAGCATTTCATGCCCGAGTCGCTCGTGCGGTCGCAGTTCGACGCGCTTGAGCCGCTCGGTGACGGGGAAGCCGGAGTCGTGCTGGACTTCCGGCTTCCCGTCGCCGAGTTGGTTGACGCGTTCCTCAGAACTTCTTCAGCTGGTCGATGATCGTCAGGACGCTCAGGACGCCGAACAGGCCCATCGACCAGAACAGCACGGCCATTCGGCCTGCGCGGATCTTGATGGCGTCGGGCAGGACCCGCCGGTTCAGCAGGATCAGCAGCCCTGAGTAGATGAACATCATCAGGCCGCCCACGCACGCGGAGATCACCAGTAGCACCAGCGGCTGGGTGAAGTCGGCCAGCATGATCAGGCAGCCGAACAGCACCAGGACCCACACCAGAACGAAGTAGATGCTGCTCTCTTTTGCCTGGCGCATATAGGAAGTTTTCAGCACGTCGGCCACCAGGCGGGCCGTGTAGTCGACGATGCCGAGCGCCGCGGCGAACAGCGCCAGTGCGCCTACCGCCCAGAAGAACGTCCCGAACCAGCTGCCTACCGTGTCCTTCAGCACCTCGCCCTCCGTCTGGAGGAAGTCGATGCTGTTGGACACGTCGTCGCGGCCGTACACCGTCGAGTACGCGAGCAGTGACGTGAACAGGATCGACACGAACGTGATCAGCACGAACGTGTAGAGCTGCTCACGGTTGGCGAACCGCCACCACGCTCGCCACCGGCTCAGGTGTTCGTCAGTGGGTTCGAAGATGAAACCGGTGCTCGGCGCGGCCTCCGGCTGGCCCGTCACCGGGCTCGTGATCCGCGGCACGTAGCGGCCCATGCCGAAGCCCTTGTCACGGATCCAGTTGCTCTGCACCAGGTTCTGGCCACCACCGGCGCCCGCGAACGCCAGCGCGCCCATGAGCAGGGCGAAGCCGAGCGGCTCCACGGGGATGCTCGCCTCGGTGACGATCTGCGGCACGTCACCCCAGGCGTCCGCCGAGATGGCGACGAACGCGCCGATCACCAGCAGCAGGAGAACGGCCGCGACCTTCAGCATCTCCGCGCGTTCGAGTGCGATGTAGACGACCGGCGCGAGCGTGAGGATCAGGCCGATCGCCAGCAGCAGGCCGATGGCGATCCACTTGACGCTGCCGCCCCACAGGTAGGTGATCAGCGTCGCCGAGCTGGTCGCCCAGCCGGGCCACAGGTTCGCGAAGATCGCCAGGATCCCGAACACGAGACCCCAGTGCCGCCAGTACCGGCTGAACCCGGTGAGCGCCGTTTCCCCGGTGGCAAGCGTGTACCGCTCGATCTCCATGTTCAGGAAGAACTGGGTGGCCACGCCGATCAGCGCGGCCCACACGAACACGAGGCCGACCTGCGAGGCGATGTAGGGGAAGAGGATGAACTCCCCCGAGGCCAGGCCCACGCCGGCACCGACGATCCCCGGGCCGATGATCTTCCACGTCGACTTCGGGGGCTCGGGCAGCGGTCTGACCTCGGGCGCGGCCAGGTACTTGGTGGGAAATCGATCGACCACTGAGGACGTCTGCTGCCTCGCCATCGGCTGTTCCCTTCGTTGGGAGTAGGTGGATCTTACCCACGCGAGGCGCCGAGTTGGCAGGGTGAGCTAGCGTCATACCCGATGAAGGAAATGATCGACTTCGAGACCGCGCGGGTCTACGCGATACCGCTGACCACGCGCTTTCGTGGCATCGGCACCCGTGAGGGGATGCTGATCGAGGGTCCGCAGGGGTGGGGCGAGTTCTGCCCGTTCGCCGAGTACGACGACCGCGAGTCGGCGCCCTGGCTGACCGCGGCGATCGAGTCGGGCACGGTCGGCTGGCCGGACGCGGTGCGCGGGCGGGTGCCGATCAACGCGATCGTGCCGGCCGTCGATCCGGTGCGGGCACACGAGATCACGGTCGCGTCGGGGTGCCGGACGGCCAAGGTGAAGGTCGCCGACCACCCGTCGTCGCTGGCCGAGGACCTCGATCGGGTGGCCGCCGTGCGGGACGCGCTCGGGACGGGCGGCGCGGTGCGGGTGGATGCGAACGGGGTGTGGGACGTCGACACGGCGGCCGCCGTGATTCCGCGGCTGGACCGGGCGGCCGGCGGGCTGGAGTACGTGGAGCAGCCGTGCCGGACGATCGAGGAGCTGGCGGCCGTGCGGCGGCGGGTGACCGTGCGGATCGCGGCCGACGAGTCGATCCGCCGGGCTTCGGATCCGCTGCGGGTGGCGGTCGCGGGGGCGGCGGACATCGCCGTGTTGAAGGTCGCGCCGCTGGGCGGGGTGCGGCGGGCGCTGCGGGTGGCGGAGGCGTGCGGGCTGCCGTGCGTGGTGTCGTCGGCCGTCGAGACGAGCGTCGGGTTGAGTGCGGGGCTGGCGCTCGCGGGTGCGTTGCCGTCGTTGGACTTCGCGTGCGGGTTGGGGACGATGTCGCTGCTGGCGGGTGATCTGGTGGCGGGGTCGCGGTCGCTGCGGCCGGTGGACGGTTATCTGCCGGTGGCGCCGATGCCGCCCAGTCCGGAACCGGAGTTGCTGGCTCGCTTCGAGGTGACGGATCCGGAGCGGGTGGCGTGGTGGCGGGCGCGGCTGGCTCGAGTGGTGGCACAGGGCCGGATCGTCGGCTGATCGACCTCAGGAGGCGTACGTGGCATGACCCGCTTCTGGAGTCTCGTCGCCGGTTTCGGCGCCGCGCTGTGGCTCGTGCTGCTCTACCCGGCGGCGCTGCTCTTCCCCTTCGATGACCGCGTCCTCTCGCCCTACTCCCTCGCGGCGCAGTCGGAGCCGGTGACCGCGTTCATTCGTGTCATCCTGTTCCTCCCCGGCGTCTCCGGTGAGTCGGTGCGCCTCGAGAATCGCGGCTCGGGCTGGCTCGTCGTGCTGGCTCTCCTCGTGTTCCTCGGTACGGTCACCTATCTGGCCACGCGGGCGGTCGCCGGCGGGTGGGTCCGGGGCGCGGTCGCGGTCGCCGGGGCCGTGCTGCTGGCCGGCGCGCTCGCCGACGTGGTCGCGATGCTGGCCGCCGTGGTCTATCTCGACTGGGAGTGGACCGCCGCACTGCACACGTTCGACCTGAGCTGGCAACCCGACGCCGCGTTCTTCGGCCTGCTGTTCGCCCTGCCCACCGTGCTTCTGCTGGCGTTCTGGTGGTGGATCCGCCGAATCTCCCCGCTGGCGCTGCTCAAACCCGAACTGGCCGCGGCTCGGGTGCCGTT
Organism: uncultured Actinomycetota bacterium; assembly: GCA_963826035.1. Taxonomy (GTDB): domain Bacteria; phylum Actinomycetota; class Actinomycetes; order Mycobacteriales; family Pseudonocardiaceae; genus Actinophytocola. The sequence goes on from CAWGVZ010000021.1 coordinate 166,948, forward strand.
CGTGGCCGACCGGAGGCTCGTCGGCCGCGGGGCGCGCCAGCTCGCCACCTGGGGCGTGCTTCCGTTGGCGCTGCTGGCTTTCCTCGGTGGCGGCCTGGCGAACTACGCGGGCGACCGACCGGGCACGCTGCTCGAGGAGGTCGTCGGGTTCACCTTCTACCTGCGGCTGCGGCCGACGGCACCGAGTGATCCCAGCCCGTTCGCCGACACGCTGGCCCCCGAACTGTGGCTGCCGCCGTCCATTCTCGCGGTGGTCTTCCTGCTGTGCGTGTGGGCGCTGCTCGGGTGGTTCGTCGCCGGGTTCGCCGTGCGCGGCCAGCACGTGGGCGGGCCGGCGGTCGTCATCGCCGTCTGGGCCGCGGTCATGGTCGTCTGCGTGCTGATGGCGGTGCTCGACGCCACCGTCAGCCAGTTCTGGAGCGAGCGCACCGTCGGAGCGAACCTGATCGACGCGCTGTCCCGGTCGACGCGGTTCGGCGCCCTCTACGGCTGGCTGGCCGGCCTGGCTGTGCTGGTGGCACACCGCGGCTACGCACCGCAGGGTGACGAACCGGCCGCCTCCCGCGCGGCGTAGTCGCTGCCGGCGACCCGGGCGTAGGGCTCGGCGCAGCCGAACTGGACGAAGATCGAGTCGTGCGCGGACGGCTCGACCGGGCCGGTCAGCTCGAACGGCTTGCCGTCGGGCGCCAGGATCGACAGGTGACCGCGCTTGCCGTCGGCCAGGTAGTCGACCTCGACCGTCCACCGGCAGTGTGGACCGGCTGTGTTGGCGGTGATGGCGATCACGTTCTTCTCCCCGCGGGGCAACGTGATCGTCTTCGTCTCGAAGTACGGGTAGCTGGTGCCGTCCGGTTCGGTCACGTGGAACTGGGGGTTCGGCGCGTCGATGGCCACGTCGAAGTGGAACTTCTCGCCTTCACCCTGCGGGCGGTTCTCAATCAGGTCACCGGTGAGCGGGTCGGTGCACGCGCCGACGAGCTTCGGGGTCATGTCGGTGACCACCACCTGCTCGGTGCGCTGTCCCTCGAGGGTGATCTCCCATTTCGCGGTGCCCACGCTCACGGCGCCGCGCGCGGCCAGCCAGTCGTCGTCCGGGGGGCCCTTCGTGCGGTCCCAGTCGGCCAGTTGCTCGTCGGTCACCCCGTTGGGCAGTACGAAGTCGGAGGCGATCCGGCTCGTGTGGACGTCGACGATCTCGATGGCGGGTCCGCCGGCCTGCTCCACCGCGTCCAGCGGCAGGACCACGCCGAGGAACGCCCTGATGTAGTCGGAGAAGAAGAGCGCGAGCGCGCCGACGACCACCGCGCCGAGCCAGGTGCCGGGCTTGCGCACCAGCCGCTTCCACCGGGACTCACGGGGCGGCTTCTCGGCCGGGCGAGGCCGGATACCGCGCCTCGACGGCGCGACCGACGGAGCTGAACGGCGGCGGTTCGGCGGCATCGGTCAAGCATCCCCCAATTCCACCTCGGCGCGGGTGGGAACTGTTTGAGCGCCCCATCTCGTCGTCGACATGCCGGCCACCCGCACCGCCCACCGGGCCGCCGCCACCAGCGGCTCGCCCCGGGACAGGGCGTCGGCCAGCGCTCCGCAGAACGCGTCGCCCGCGCCGGTCGCGTCCACCGCCGCCACCGCTACCGCTGGGACGTGCGTCGTCTGGCCGTTGGCTACCACCACGGCGCCGTCCTCGCCCAGGGTTACCACCACCGCGCCGGGGCCCGCCAGGGACGCCGCCAGGGTGGCTGCCGCCGCCACCGACGCCGGGGTCGCGGCGCCTGCCAGCACGCCCAGTTCCATGCGGTTCGGGACCAGCACGTCCACGGCCGCCAGGACCGACGCCGGCAGTACGGCCGCCGGCGCCGGGTTCAGGACCACCGTCCCGGCCGCCGCGTGGACTGCCGCGGCCACTGTGGACGGGTCGATCTCCAGCTGTACCAACGTTACCGCCGCCTCCGAGAGCAGCGGGGCCGCGGCTGCCACGTCGGCCGGGGACAGGCGCGCGTTGGCCCCCGGGCTGACGGCGATCGTGTTCTCGCCGCCGTCCGCCACGGTGATCAGGGCCAGGCCGCTGGGAACGTCCGGGATTCGGCGCAGCCACGTGGTCGAGACGCCGGCGTCGGTCAGGGCGCCGGTTATCGTGCCGGCCAGTTCGTCTTCCCCTACACAGCCGACGAAACCGACCTCGCTGCCCAGTCGCGCCGCCGCCACCGCCTGGTTGGCGCCCTTGCCGCCCGGCGAGCGCAGGTGATCGCGGCCCAGCACCGTCTCACCCGGCTGGGGCAGGCCGCGCACCGGGACCACGAAGTCGACGTTGCAGCTGCCCACCACCGCGATCATGCCTCGCTGGACCTCGCCCACAGGTTGATGCCGCTGTCGACCGCGTACTTGTCGATCTCCGCCAGCTCGCTGTCGGTGAACTCCAGCGTGTCGAGCGCGTCGAGGTTGTCGTCCAACTGCTGGAGACTCGACGCGCCGATCAGCGTGGACGTCATCCGCGCGTCGCGCAGGGTCCAGGCCAGGGCGAGTTGGGCGAGGGTCTGGCCGCGCGACGACGCGATCTCGTTCAGCGCCCGGATCCGCGCCAGGTTGTCGTCGGTCAGCATCGATGTCGACAGCGAACCGCCGCGGCTGGCACGGGAACCTTCCGGCACGCCGTTCAGGTAGCGGTCGGTCAGCATGCCCTGCGCCAGCGGGGAGAACCCGATGCAGCCGACGCCCAGCTCGCCCAGGGTGTCGAGCAGGTCGGGCTCGATCCAGCGGTTGAGCATCGAGTACGACGGCTGGTGGATGAGCAGCCGCACGCCCATGCCGGCCAGCAGCGCGTGTGCCTCGCGGGTCTTGGCCGGCGAGTAGGACGAAATACCGGCGTAGAGCGCCTTGCCCTGCGCGACGGCGGTCGCCAGCGCGCCCATGGTCTCGTCCAGCGGGGTGTCCGGGTCGAACCGGTGGGAGTAGAAGATGTCGACGTAGTCCAGGCCCATGCGGGACAGGCTCTGGTCGAGGCTCGCGAGCACGTACTTGCGCGACCCGCCGCCCTGGCCGTAGGGCCCGGGCCACATGTCGTAGCCGGCCTTCGTCGAGATGATCAGCTCGTCGCGGTAGGGCCGCAGGTCGGAAGCCACCAGCCGGCCGAACGTGGACTCGGCCGACCCGTACGGCGGGCCGTAGTTGTTCGCCAGGTCGAAGTGGGTGACCCCGCGGTCGAACGCGCGCCGGACGATGGCCCGGCACTGCTCGATCGGCACGTCGCCGCCGAAGTTCTGCCACAGACCGAGGGAAACCGCCGGCAGGACCAGCCCGCTGTCCCCGCTGCGGCGGTAGGACATGCGGTCGTAGCGGTCGGCTGCGGCGCCATATGCCGGCGGGGTGGCCATCGTGCTCTCCTCGGTCCGGAACGTGACGGTCACCGATGATCGTATGCGCCGGCGGACCCGAGGTGCCGCCGGCACATACCGGCCAGAGCCCCGCGCCGGAAATGGGGTGCGTATATCGCTGGATCCAGGTTTCCGCTGGCAAGGCGCCGGGCCGTCCTCATACCGGGTTTGTACTTGGGCGGTCCGGCAACGCTGCCAGCGGGAAGCTGGGCCGGCGAGATATGTGGCGGATTTCCGGCGCGGGGCTCTAGCCCTCCTGCAGGTCGGCCAGGGCCTGCTTGACCTTCGACAGCTCCGCCTCCAGCTCGACGAGCCGGCTCTGGTGCTGCTCGCGGGCGGCGTCGAGCACCGAATCGATGGCCTTCGAGATGTCCTCGTGCAGCTCGGCGGCGGCACGCGAGACGGCGGCCGCCGGGATCTGCAGGCCCTGCAGCACGCGGCTGCCCGAGTGCGACAGCTCTGCCTGCCACTCGCCGTCCATGGTGCCGGTGACCGTCAACGTCAGCTCGACCGTGCGGGTCTTGCGGGCCGTGCTCGGCTTGCGCCCACGCTTGCGCGGCTGCTCGTCGGCCGCCTCAGCCGGTGCGGGGGTGGACTCGGCCGGCGAAGTCGACGCCGCCGGCGTCGCCGGGGCTTCCGGGGCTGCCGGGGTGTCGTCGGTGGTCGGAGACACCATCACGCTCCTTCGATACATGATGAACGCTGCGGGAAGCCCACATTAGAACACTCGTTCCCCATGCGCATGTGCGGCGGGTCGGCATCATCCGCCATTTGGCGCCGGGCTGAGCAGGGACACGCTAGCGTGACTGTCACACCTCGGACGTGATCAGGAGTGCGACCTTGTCAGTCAAGTCCATGCTTGCCGCCATGGTGGCCGTCGTGTTCGTCGCAGGCTGCACGAGCGACGTGTCGGGCACGCCGTCCTCGAGCAAGGATGACACCGCGCAGGCTCGCGAGCCGCTGACCTCGGCGAACGCGTTCGACAACATCAGCGGGATCGACCCGTGCAGCCTGACCGACGCCGCCGCGTTCGAGGATTTCGGCGACGCCGAACTGCCGGGCGCGCCGACCATGGACGAATGCACGGTGACCCTGGCGACCGAAGAAGGCGACGCGACGGTCCGATTGGGACCGCTGCAGCCGGTGGACCTGCTGGCCGGCGACCGCCGCGACGTGGCGGATCTGTCGCGGAACACCACGATCGTGCAGGCGGCCACGCGGTCCAGTGGCCTGTGCACGATGGCGCTCGTGTTCGCCGACGATGTCGCGCTCGTGGCGGCCGCGCAGGCGGTGGAGCTGGACACGGTCTCGAACATCGCGCTGTGCGAGATGGCGGAGGCCGCCTCCCGACGCGCGTTCGACCTCATCGACGACGGCAAGGTGAGCTACTGGGAGCCGGCCGAGTCCTCACTCGCCGGGCTCTCGGCGTGCGAGCTGCTGGACGCCGAGCAGGTGGCCGGCCAGCTCGGCATCACCTCGGACATCGTGTACAGCTATCCGGCGCTGCACCAGTGCCGGTGGGGCCGCACGGGCGGCGACACGGCGACCACCAAGGTCGACTTCCCGGTCGGCGCCACGCGCTCGGACGTCGGCGTGGCGGAGTCGGCGGCCGGTGAGGTGATCGCCGGCCGCGAGACGTGGGTGTCGAACACGGGGACCAGCGAGATCATGGTGTGCGACGCCATCACCGAGCAGGGCGAGTTCGGCCTGGGCGAGGGGCTGCGCGAGTACGTGGCCGTCCGGGTGGTCGTCCCCGTGACGGCCGGCAAGGATCCGTGCGCCATCGTCCGCACGCTCGCCGCGAGTGCGTGGGCGAACCTGCCGCCGGCCTGAGTGAGTCGCGGCGACCGCCGGGCCGAACCGAGAACATGCGTGCCGGACGTGGGAACATGCGGTCGAGACATGGCGACACGCGGTCGGGACGTGGGGACATGCGGGTGTCAGTCTCGGCGGCCGGTGACCGCCAGGCTCGCGCCGAGGCCGATCATCGCCAGGCCGCCGGTGCCGCCGATCAGTTCCAGCCGCCGCGGGGAGTTGGCCAGCCAGCCCCGCGCGGTGGCCGCCGCCAGGGCCCACACACTGTCCAGCACGAGCGCGAACAGCGGGAACAGCGTGCCCAGCAGGAGCATCTGCAGCGGCGCGTTGCCGGCCGCCGGGTCGGTGAACTGTGGCAGCGCCACCACGAAGAACACGATGGTCTTCGGGTTGAGGAAGCCCACCACCAGGCCGTCGCGGACGGCGCGGCCCGCAGCCATCGTGGGGACACCCGTGGCCAGCGCGTCGGTGATGCGCCTGCGGTGCCGGATGGCCTGCACGCCCAGGTAGACGAGGTACGCCGCACCCACCAGCTTGATCACCGTGAACACCACGACCGAGCGTTCGACGATCACGCCGACCCCCACGGCCACGGCGATCACCTGCAGGTAGCACCCCATGGCGTTGCCCACCACGGTCAGCAGCGCCTCGCGGCGGCCGACCGTCAGTGCCCGGCCGATGGTGAACAGCACGCTCGGGCCCGGCACGAGGATGAGCAGCACCGTGAGCCCTGCGAAAGCGAGTACCTCCACCCGGCCGAGGCTAGTGCCCCGCGCCGGAAATCAGGCACATAATTCGCCGGCCCAGCTCCCTGCTGACGGCGTTGCCGATCCGCCCAAGTACAACCCGGTACGAGGACGGATCGGCGCCTTGCCAGCAGAAACCTGGATCCACCGACTTACGCACCCCATTTCCGGCGCGGGGCACTAGGCGGGTTGCTCGACCAGGTCAGCTGGTTTTTCGGCCACCAGCACAGCCGGGCGCGCCAGTAGGCCAGCCGACACGATGATGATCGCGAGGACCGCGGTGACGGCCATCATCCGTTCCACCAGGCCGAGCGGCACGAACTGCCACCACGGCTCGCCGCCCAGCGACATGTTCACCACGCCCACGATGATCAGCCCGAACCACCCGAGCGACAACGCCCCCATGCCCCTGGCGAACCACCGCCACCCGGCGACCGCCGGGAACACCTTGCCGGCCACCACGATCACGGCGAGCGGCAGCGAGACGAACCCGACGACGCTGGCATAGCGGTGAATGGTGCCGCTGAGGCTCGGGCCGACCGACCAGTCGGTCTTCGTGAACGTCACGATGGCCAGCAGGCTCAGTGTCCACAGTGCACTGAGGACGACGCCGCCGGACAGCGGGCGAACCAGCCCGCGCCGCACCAGTTCGGCGAACACGAGCGCGGAGCCGGCCGCGATCAGCAGCACCGACAGGTCGAAGGCCCACTTGCTGGGACCCAACTGATACTCGCTGATCGTGCGGCGCACCGGGCTGATCTGGTTCGTGGGCGGCACCACGTGCAGCGCCAGCATCAGCACCACGCCGGCGGTCAGCGCGAACAGGCTCGCCAGCGTCAGCTTCCTCGGGTACATGCTTTCGAGGCTAACGAGCGAAGGTTAGAGAGATGTAAGTGAGAGGGCGCTCGAATGGGGTCGGTGGATGCCCGTCATGATCGAGGTGGTTCCCGGCGGTGCCGCGCCGGCGTCGGCGTACTGGACCGTACTTCGATGCCGGCGCGGTGCCGCCAGGGGCCACCTCGGCGCGGCGGGCGCCACCAGCCTCATTCGCGCGTCCTCTAGGACAAATCAGGCAGAACGCTCGCGGAGGAGTAGCTCGATGCCATCGAGCAGTCTGTTCAGTCCGAAGTGGTAGTCGAAGTCGGGCTCCTCCTCTTCCTCCACCCCGCCCTCGAACACCCCGGCCGCCACCACCTGGCGCAGCTCGGCGAACCGGTCGGGGTCGGCCACCTTGTTGATGATGTCGCCGTAGTTGGCCATGACCGTCAGCGTGGTGACGTCGCCGGCCGCCTGCGCCGCCTCGATGTCGGAGCTGACGGTCGCCCAGCCGCGGGTGTAGTTGGTGACCATCAGGATCACCGACAGCTTCTCGTGCGGTTCGAGGCCGGTGTCGCGCAGGCAGCGCAGTCCCTGTTCCATCCAGCTGAGCTGGTTCGGGGTGACCGGCGGCCCCATGATCGGCACGCGCAGCGCCCAGCCGTGCTCGCGGTACTTGCCGAGCTCCAGGTTGGACCAGCGCTCCAGGCCGGCGCGCCAGCCGTCCTCGACGGGCACCTCGGGCATCACTCCCATCGCCTGGTCGATCATCAGCGCGAGTAGTTCGTTCTTCGAGGCGACGTAGCGGTAGAGCGCCATGGCCGACATGCCGACCTCGCCGGCCACCCGGCTCATGGACACGGCGTCGACGCCGTCGCGCAGCGCCACCCGCACGCCCGCCTCGACGATCTGCTCGAGGCTCACGGCGCGTTTCGGGCCCTTGGTCGGGCTGGCCCGCAGTCCCCAGACCTGCTCGTAGCTGGCTGGGAGACCGGTCTCGGTGTCGTCGCTCATCACCCTGATTCAACCCTGACCCGCATATCGGGGATCACCCGGATTTACTGTTTACGTCCTACGCAGTACAGTTCAGTTTACGCGATACGCAGTACGATCACACTTCCGTCGAGAGGTACCGGCATGTCAGAACTCGCCATCGAGGCCGTCGGCCTCGAGAAATCCTATGGAGCGGTGCAGGTTCTGCGCGGTGTCGACATCGCCGTCGGCCGCGGCAGCGTGTACGCGCTGCTCGGCCCGAACGGTGCCGGCAAGACGACCACCGTGCGCATCCTCACCACGCTCATCGGCCCGGACGCCGGCACGGCGCGGGTCGCCGGCTTCGACGTCCTCCGCGAGCGGGCGAACGTGCGCCGCAGCATCAGCCTGACCGGCCAGGACACGGCCATCGACGAGCTGCAGACGGGCGAGGAGAACCTGCGGATGATGGCCCGGCTGTCCCGGCTCTCCCGCGCCGACGCCACCCGGCGCGCGGCGCAGCTACTGGAGCAGTTCGACCTGGTGGCGGCCGGCAAGCGCCGGGTGGTCACCTACTCCGGCGGCATGCGCAGGCGCCTCGACCTGGCCGCCAGCCTGGTCGTGCGACCCGCCGTGATCTTCCTGGACGAGCCGACCACCGGCCTGGACCCGCGCAGCCGCCAGGCGGTCTGGGACGTGGTCGCCGAGCTGGTCCGCTCGGGCGTGTCGATCCTGCTCACCACCCAGTACCTGGAGGAGGCCGACAAGCTGGCCGACCGGATCGGCGTGGTGGACGACGGCAAGATCGTGGCGGAGGGCACCTCGGTCGAGCTGAAGCAGCAGGTGGCGGGCCACCGGCTGGACCTCACGATGACCGAGCGCGCCGCGTTCGAGCACGTGGCGGACGTCCTCGGGCGGCGGGCCGTGCTGGCCGACCCCGACCGGCTGACCCTCTCGACCGCCACCGACGGCAGCGCCCCGCACGTCCGCGCGCTGCTCGACGAGCTCGACCCGCAGCGCCGCGCGGTGGCCAGGTTCGCCGTGCACAGCGCCACGCTCGACGACGTGTTCATGGCCCTCACCGGCCACACCACCGAGAAGGAGACCGCCGGTGTCTGACCTCACCCTGGCCGCCCGCCCCGTGTCGCGCGGCGGCGACGCGCTCGTCATGGTCGGTCGCTCGTTGAGACTGACCAGGCGCAACGCGGACGCCCTGATCACCGCCCTGTTCCTGCCGGTCATGCTGATGCTGCTGTTCGTGTACCTGTTCGGTGGCGCCATCGAGACGGGCACCGAGTACGTCACCTACGTGGTGCCCGGCGTGATCATGCTGTGCGCCGGCTTCGGCTCCTCGCTCACCGCGGTCATGGTCACCATGGACATGACCGGCGGGATCATGGACCGGTTCCGCTCGATGGACATCGGCGGCGCGTCCGTGCTGAGTGGGCACGTGGTGGCGAGCACGGCCCGCAACCTCATGTCGACCGTCCTGGTGCTGGCCGTCGGGTTCCTCATCGGCTTCCGCCCGCAGGCCGACGCGCTCGACTGGCTCGCCGCACTCGGCATCCTGCTGGCGTTCGTGACGGCGTTCTCGTGGGCGTCGGCCGCCATCGGGCTGCTGGCCAAGACCCCGGAGGCGGCCAGCGGCTTCACGTTCTTCGTGATGTTCATGCCTTACCCGAGCAGCGCGTTCGTGCCGATCGAGACCATGCCGTCGTGGATCCACGGGTTCGCCGAGCACCAGCCGTTCACGCCGGTCATCGAGTCGATGCGGGGTCTGCTGCTCGACCAGCCGGTCGGCAACAGCCCCTGGCTCGCGCTGGCCTGGTGTGCCGGCCTGATCACCGTCTCCATCGCCGCCACCGTCGTCCTGTTCAAGCGCCGCACGTCCTGACCTGCGGCGGAACCGAAACGGGCGGCGGCCACGTCCTAGCCCCATGCGACTCTTGCCGGTTATCGCGGTCCTCGTCCTCGCCGGCTGCGGGACCGAGAGCGGTCCGTCAGTACCTCCGCCGGGCAGCGAACTGCTGCCGGCCGAGGTACTGGCGTTCGCCGCGCCGGGCGCGAACAAGGACATCAGGGCCGTGGAGATCAGCGATGAGCCCATCCTCTGGCCGGAGTTCGCCGGCATGTGGGGCGACCAGTACCGCGAGAAGGCGGACGCGCCGGTGGCCGGCGAGCCGGGGATGACATACCTGGCGGTGGCCGCCTCGACCAGCTGCCGGGTGCCGCTGGACGTCCGGGTGACGCGGACCGGTCCCAGCCTGTCGGTGGAGTTCACGGGCGGCGTCGAACCCGAGACCTGCGCCGCCCCGTACGCCCCGTCGGTGCTGCTGGAGCTGCGTTCGACGGACATGGAAGGCGTGCGCTCGGTGAACGGGCTCGCGCCGGCGGAGGCCACCGAGCCTGGCGAGCTCACCGCGTTCGTGCCGCTGGGCGCCGGGCTCGACCTCGACGAATCCGCGTCCGAACTGCGGTTCGGCCCGCTGTACGGCGAACTCGAGGCGGCCGGGGCGAACAACCTGCCGGAGGTGGCGGCGGCACTCGATGCCGACGTGCCGTCCAACTTCCTCGGGTTGGCGTTCGTGATGGCCGGCTGCGCGGAGACCAGCGCGGTGCTGGTGATCGACCATCCCCTCCGCGCGGAACTCACGGGCGGCGAAGACACCAACTGCGACGCACCCCAGTACTTCCTCGCGACATTCCAGGTGCCCGCCGAGTACGTGCCCGAAGGCGCCGTACCCGGCGGGAACTGACCTACAGGCGAATCGTCAGGCTGCCCGACGACTTCCTGCTCGCCACGCGGACCTCGCTGCCCCGCGCGGTCTCCACCATCTCGAACTCCACCGGCTTGCCGTTCAGCTTCACCGACGACGGCGTGGTGCCCGGCGGAAGCACGGCGCCCACCGTGAGTGCGACCCGCAGGTGGTCCACCCGGAACGTCGTGCGCAGTTCGTTGCCCGCCCGCTCGGCCGTCACGTCGACCGCGCCCCGCGCGCCGAGCCGGATGTCCGACCCGCTGATCACGCTCTGACCGGAAGGCAGCTGCGGCACGATGGCCAGCCGGTCGTTGCCCAGGTCCGGGGCCACGCCGAGGTGTTGGTGCACCACCGGCCACAGGATCCCGTAGGCGCCCCAGGCCTGCAGCGACATCGAACGGTCGTAGAACGGCCGGTCGATGTTCGCCACGAAGTCCGGTGACGGCGCCACCTCGGGCATCGCCCCCGGGGTCTCCCACACGGCCGGGTCGAGCTGGATCCGCGCGTTGCCCGTGACATACGTCCGTTGTGGACCGAGCCGGCCGAAGTTACCTTCCGCCACCGCCATCACGGCCGTGTTCAGCGAGTACGTCGACCGCTCGCTCTTCACGGTCGACACCACGCTGTCGCAGGACGGCCCGGGATTGCCCTCCGGCGCCGAGGTCGGGCCGCTACCCGTGTGGTACAACCCGAACTCGCCCGTGTAGCAGGCCTTCTCCCGCTGCGCCAACGCGATCGGACCATGCGAGACCGACGCCAGCGGAGTGCCGCCCGGCAGCTCGATCTCCATGGGAGACACGCCGGTCCAGTGCCGCTGGAAGACCGGGCGATTGTCGTTCGCCGGGTCGGCCGGGTCGTCGATGGACTCCGCGTAGGCGCTCGCCTCGTCGACCCACCACACGGCCTCGAACTGCGAGCGCAACGCCTCGGCCCGCCCCGAAGCCCAGGTGGCCGTCGCCGTGTCGCCCTTCGACAGAGCCATGTCCGCCAGATCGAGCAGGCCGCGGACGAAGTACGCGGTGCTGTCCAGCTTCTCCTCGCCCATGCCAGGACGCTCCACGTTGCCGAGCCCCTCGAGCCAGCCGTCGCCGTCCGCATCCAAAGTGGAGTCCACGTGGCGCAGGTTGCGGACCGTGAAGTCGTAGAGGTCGTCGCGGAAGCCGTCGTCGCCGCTCCACCGCCACACGAGTGCGACCGCGCTCGGGAACTTCACGGTCTCGTCGGTGTTGCCGGCGTCGTCGTTGGCGCCGAAGTAGACGTCGCCGGTGGACACCACCTCGTGGACCAGCTTGCCGCTCCGGGAGTTCACGATCTCGCTGATGTCCCGCAGCCCTCGCAGGTGCGCCTTGATCGGCTCGAACTGGCCGGCCGCCACGGCCGCGAACGCCGTGTACTCGCCGTCCGTGCCGAACATCCACGGATAGTCGGGGAAGCCGGCGCCGAACCAGCGCGCCGAATCGAGGGTGCCCGCGGGTGACGGGAAAGCGGTGCCCTCGTCGGTGTCGCGCAGCGCCATATCGTGGGACTCCTGCACCGAGTCGGCCAGGTTCTGCTTGCTCCACTCGACGCTCTGCTGCAACAGCCGGTCACCCGGCAGGTCGACGCGAGTGTTGCCGGCCACCGCGGCGCGCGCGTCCACCTTGGACCGCAGCGCGGCCACCGGATCCCGCGACGCCTTCGCGTACTCCGCGCGGGCGGCCGCCGGCCCCTCGTCGGAACCGGCCACCGTGAACCACACGGTGCTGGCTCGACCAGGGCGAAGCGAGATCTCGTAGTCGAGTCGGCCGCCCGTGCCCTTGCCGAACGCCGAGTCATCGCAGCGCGGCGGCGCCGGGCCGTCGGCCGGGCAGACCACGGCCGGGTCCTGGGGACCCCGGTGGTTCGGCCCGAGCGCGTGCCCCACCGGACGGGCGGACGCGCCGACCACGGCCGCGTAGTCGTGCGCTCCCGTGCCAGGGGACGTCCCCTGCTCACGGAAGTTCAGCGTGCCATTCGCGTAGCCACCGGTGTCCGGCAGGTTCACCTCGGCCGCACCGGGAGTGGTCCAGCCCCACGGGTAGGCGGGCATCAGCTCGGAGTGCGCGTCCATGGCCAGCCGGACCGTGCGCCGCGAGTCGCTGCGCAGGGTCAGGCCGATCACGTTCGCGCGGGCGCCGTCCGGGGCGAGGTCCAGCCGGTCGACCTGGACGCCGTCGGGCGCACCGTAGTCGAACCGGTGGTAGCCCCAGCCGGTGGAATACGACGCGGCCGGCACGTCCGCACCGAGCCACGCGTCTTCCACGGCGAACCAGATGCCGTCGAGCAGCTTCACGGGCGGCGCCCAGACGCCACCCATCTCACCGCGGATGTGCCAGCCGGTGGCCGGGTACAACCCGTTGGCGTCGCCCATGGCGATCGTGCGGTCGCCGGTGACCAGCGCCCGCCGGTCGGCCAGCCTGGTCGTCTCGGACAGTTCCGGTGTGCTCCGGTCCCCCAGCGCGCCGCCCGCCGGACCGTCCGATCTGGACTCCGCGCTGGCCGGTACCGCCAGCGCGGTCGCGACGAGTGCCAACGCGGAGCACAGTAATGCGGGTTTCCTCACTTCACACCTCCGGCGGTGAGCCCGGCGATGATGCGTCGTTGGAAGATCAGCACCACGATCACGAGTGGCACCGTGACGACAACGCCGGCGGCCATCTTCGTTCCAAAGGGACTGTCGAACCCGGTAATGCCGTGGAACTGGGAGATCAGTACCGGGGCGGTCTTCATGTCGTTGTCCTTCACCATCGTCAGCGCGATGATGTACTCGTTCCACGCACAGATGAACACGAGGATCGCCGTGGTGAACATGCCCGGTGCGGCCAGCGGCAGGATGACCCGGCGGAACGCCTGGCCCCTCGTGAGACCGTCGACCATGGCCGCCTCCTCCAGCTCCTTCGGCATCTGCCGGAAGAAGGTGGCGAGCGTCCACACGGCGAGCGGCAGCGCGAACGAGAGGCTCGGCAGGATCATCGACTGGTAGGTGGAGATCCACCCGATCTCCACGAACAGCTTCAGCAGCGGGACGATCAGCGAGACGCCCGGGAACATCGAGGTGGCGATGATGAGCGCGGCAGCGAGGTTCTTGCCCCGGAAGTTCAGCCGTGCCAGCGTGTACGCCGCGAACGTGCCGATGAGCAGGGTCAGCACGGTGGTGGTACCGGCGACCACCACGCTGTTGAGCAGCGACCTGACGAAGCCGACACCCGGGGCGAACACCGCCGCGAAGTTCTCCAACGACAGCGGGTTGGGGAACAGCGTGTCCTCGCCCTGGTCGTTCGGCCGGCGCAGCGCCGAGACCACCATCCAGTAGAACGGCACCAGGCAGTAGAGGACGATGATGGCGACGCCGACGTACAGCAGCCAACGGCGCGCGCCGGGCGCGGTCACCTTCTCACTCATGATGACACCTCGGCCTTGGCCTTCTGCTTCTTGGCTTCCTTGCTCCGCACCCTGGCCTCACCGATGAGGTCCGCGCCGAGCAGCTTGACGAACACGAACGCCACGATGGCCACATAGACGAACAGGACGGTGGCGTAGGCGGCGGCCGGTCCGTACCGGACGTCGGTCGCCTCGTCGACCGCCAGCATCGACAGCGTCTCCACCGAATGCTTACGTGGGCCGATCATCACGTACGGCAGGTCGAACATCCGCAGCGCGTCGAGTACCCGGAAGAGCACGGCCACCATCAGCGCCGGCTTCACCAGCGGCAGGGTGATCCGCCAGAACTGGCGCCAGGCGCTCGCACCGTCCACTCTGGCCGCTTCGTACACGTCGGTGGAGATCAGCTGCAGGCCCGCGAGCACCAGCAGGCCGACGAACGGCGCGGTCTTCCAGACATCCGCGAGGATCACCGCGACCTTCGCCGGGAAACCCTCGGCCGTCCACAGGATCTGCGCGTTCAGCACCTCGTTGGCCACGCCGTCGGCCTGGAAGATCCATTGCCACATCAGCGCGGACACGGCCGTCGGGATCGCCCACGGCACCAGGATGGCCGCCCGGACGAGACCCTTGCCGCGCAGCGCGTGGTGCATCACCAGCGCCATGGCCACGCCGATGAGGATCTCCAGCAGCACCGTGGTGATCGTGAAGAACGTGGTGTTGTAGAAGGCGTTCCAGAATCGTTCACCGGTCTCGCCGGCGAAGATGTCGGTGTAGTTCTCGACGCCGACGAACCTGTCGCCCTCGATCGTGAACCCGGCTTCGTCGAGGCCCGACTCGCGCCGGTACAGCGACTCCCGCAGCGCCGAGATCAGCGGGTAGGCGATCACCAGGGCGAGTACGGCGAACGTGGGGGTGAGCAGCAGCAGGGCGAGTCGCCCGTGGTTCTGCTGGCTGGTGGCTTTGTCGCCGCCGGTGGTGGGCGGCGTCAGCGTCGCGGTCACGACAGAACTCCCGGTTGTGCTCGGTGGGGAGGCCGGCCGAACGCGACGAACGCGCCCGGCCGGCCGACTCCGTCTATTCCGCGGTCAGCTCTTCGAGCTTGGTCTGCAGCTCGGAAAGAGCGTCGTCCACGCTCATCTCACCGTTCATCGCACCGTAGGCCGCGTCCTGCATGGCCGCGGTCACGTCGCCGTACTGCACGGCCTGGGGCCGCGGCACCGCCGTGAGGATGGACTCCTTCAGCGTGGTCAGGTACGGGAACTGCTGGAGCAGCTCCGGGTCGTCGTACAGGGCCGACCGGGTCGGTGCCTGCGAAGTGGCCAGCAGGTTCGACTCCTGTGCCTCCTCGCTCGTGAAGAACTTGATGAAGTCCAACGCGGTCGCCTTGTTCTGCCCGAACGCCGAGATGGCGAAGTTGTGCCCGCCCAGGGTGCCCACGCCTGGACCGTCCTTGCCGGGCAGCGGCGCCACGTCGAACTTGCCGGCCACCGAGGAGGACCCGTCGGTCGCGTTGGCCAGCGCCCAGATGTAGGGCCACTGGCGATGGAAGATCAGCTGCCCTTCCTGGAACGCGCGCCGGCCCTCCTCCTCCTTGTAGGTGATGGCGGCCGCCGGGATGTTCTGGTTGGTCACGCCGTCGGCCAGGAACCGCAGGCCTTCCTTGGCTTCCTCGGTGTTCACCGTCGGCTTGCCGGAGTCGTCGAGGATCGAGCCGCCCGCCGACTGCACGGCCTCGGAGAAGTTGACTGTCAGACCCTCGTACTTGTCGAACTGGCCCGCGTAGCAACCGAGAGTGGCGTTCGCCGGCTGGGCCTTGACGGTCGCGCAAGCGGCGAGCATCTCGTCCCAGGTCTTCGGGGCCGCCAGACCGCTCGCGTCGAGCAGGTCCTTGCGGTAGAAGAGCAGGCCGCCGTCGGAGTAGACGGGCGCCGCGTAGAGGTTGTCGCGGTAGCGCGCCGTGTTGACGGCGGGCTCGAGGAAGTTCTCGAAGTCGAACTCGTCCTCCGGCAGCTGCATCACCCAGCGGTTGGCGGCGAACTCGGCCGTCCACACCACGTCGAGGTTCAGGATGGTGAACTCGTCGGACTTCGCCTCGGCGTTCTGCACCATCTGGTTGCGCTGCTCGTCGGCCGCCTCCGGCAGCTCGACGATCGTCACCTCTTCCTCGGGGTGGGCGCTGTTCCACTCGTTCACGAGCTTCTGCATGTTGCCCGACGTGTCCTTGCCGGTCGCGAACTTGATCGGGCCGCGACCCTCAAGCGGACCGGTCGGGTTGGCGTCCGCCGTACCCGCGTCGTCACCGCATCCGGCCAGTACAAGCGCCGCGACGGCAAGCAGGGCCGCGGTGCGCACCCTTGCTCCACCACTCATCTTCGTCACTCCTGTCGATCCATGGATCTAGAACGTGCCTGGACTTCTGGGCCACGTGGAACGGGCACGGTCAAGGGATTCCTGAAACAAAGGCACGCGGAGAACCCGCGGCACCAGCCGCCACCGGGCGAACCGTCGACTTCACTCGACGAATGCACCGATGAGTCATCCTCGACTCCTTCAACCTGTCCTTTTCGGACGTGGCATCGTTGCGACTGCCAAACCGGTGGCTCACTTGTCGCCGACTTGATCGGTTAATGGCGGCCAAGCCTGGACCAGCTCCAGCTCGAGTGTCAACCCCGGGCGGACCTGCTCGACCCGAAGGGATGGCCGGCGTCGCCTGTTCGCTATGCGGAACACGTGCGAACCCCACCCGAACACGCCCGGATGCCGGAACCGACGCGTCCGAATGGCCTCGTGAAACGCCTCCTGGAGGCCGTCAGCGGGGGCGGCCGGCGGCGTGCCCGCGGGCGCCGGGCGCATGGGTTGCTTTTCGGCAACAGTACGGATTCGTCATGTCTACTCCGCAATTCCGCGCGGTGCTACCGCAGCGGAAACCGGTTCCGGACCGGCGTTTGTAACGTTTCGATCAAGTGGCCAGTTCCGGTCACGGCAGGTCGAAATACGCGATAGCGCGTTGCTCCAGACTGCCCAGATAGACAGTTCCCCCGGCCTCTCGTACACCCGTTACCAGATGAAATCTGGGGTGATTGCCATAAAAATCGTGCACGATCTTTCCCGACTCGTCGAGCGCCCGCACCCAGACGACCTTCTTCTCCCGCGGCTGCAGCTGTTGTGGCAGCGCCCAGGCCGCCTTGCGCAGCGCCGGGTGCAGGCGGCAGAGAAGGTCGAACGCGGGCACCCGCGGGCTGGCCATGGCGAGCCAGATGAGCCCGTCGGACCCGGTGGCGAGGTTGTCGGGGAAGCCGGGCAGCCCGCCGGCGAACGTCTCGGGCGGGCGGTCACCGGTCAGCCACACGCGGTCGAGCTGGAAGGCACCGGTCTGCGCGACGACCACAAAGGACTCGTCGGCGGACAGGGCCACCCCGTTGGCGAAGTGCAGGCCTTCGCGCAGCACGTCGACCGTGCCGTCCGGGGTCCGGCGCAGGAGGCGCCCGGTGCCGCGGTGCTCGAAGAGGTCGGCTCGGTAGTACTCGAGGTCGAACCGGCTGGTCGAGTCGGTGAAGTAGATGGTGCCGTCCGCCGCGACGGCCGCGTTGTTGCAGACCCGCAGATCGGTGTTCACGAGCACCTCGACCTGCCCGGAGGTGCGGTCGACCAGCAGCAGGCCCCTGTCGGAGTCGCAGACCACCAGGCGCCCGTCCGGGTGCAGCTCCAGCCCGAGCGGACGGCCGCCCGTGTCGGCGACCGTGCCGAGCCGCCGGCCGTCGGCGGTGAGGCGCAGGATGCGGCCGTCCTCGACACCCGTGAAAACGTGGCCCTTGTCGACCACCACGTCCTCGGTCCCGAAGCCGTTGACCTGCAGCACGCGCAGCGGCGGCAGGGTGTCCTTGACCGGCCGCCGCTCCGCCTTGGACGGCCGCCAGACAACGGGATCGATCTTGGGACGGCGCATCTGCTAGTCCGCCTCCCCGGATTTTTCCCGCGTGGTCACCATGCGTCGTTGGCCTCCAGTCCGGCACGTACCGGTGGCTGGGTCCCGTCCCGTTCCCCTTAGGTGCGGTTGGCAGCGCCCTGAGGTTGCCACAAGGGATGTCATGCCCCCTGCGTACCTCAGGCTGCGGTTGGCGGCAACCCGCCTCACCGGTAGGTCAACAGGTCCCGGTGCGGACCCTCGAAATGCCCGTGCTCGTTGAACGACACGAGCGTGGTGCCCGAGCGGCCGCTGACCAGCTTCGTGATGCTGGCGTTGGCCATCGTCCGGTTCAGCGCCAGGTAGCCGGCCGGCGGCAGGTGCAGCAGGCCCGCGCAGACCGCGCTGATCACGCCGGCCGAGGTGAACACCAGTGCGGTGCCGCCGCGGGGCAGGCCGGCCACCGCGTCGCTGACCGCCGCGGTGATCCGGCCGGTGAACTCCGCCCACGTGCCCATGGCGCCCACCGGCCGGCCGTCGGTGAGCCACGACCGCAGCGCCTCGTCGAGCCGCTCCTGGAAGACCCGCGCGGCGGCGGCGGGATCCGCCGGGTCGATCTCCCCGTGTCCCCCGGCGACTGGTGCCCCGCGCCGGAAACGGGGTGCGTAAGTCGGTGGATCCAGGTTTCTGCTGGCAA
Source organism: uncultured Actinomycetota bacterium (assembly GCA_963826035.1). Taxonomy (GTDB): domain Bacteria; phylum Actinomycetota; class Actinomycetes; order Mycobacteriales; family Pseudonocardiaceae; genus Actinophytocola. Next base: position 185,430 of record CAWGVZ010000021.1, read on the forward strand.
GGCGCCGATCCGTCTCTCGTACCGGGTTGTACTCGACTTGGCGCTCCGCCAACGAGTCAGGATGTAAGAGTTCGGCAACGCCGTCTCGCCGGCCCGGTACTCGCTGGGCCGCCGAATTATGTGCCGGATTTCCGGCGCGGGACACTAGACCGAGGTGGTCGTACTCGTCCCAGCGCGGATCCTGCCGGACGGGCGTCGCGACGCCCAGCTCGGCCAGACACCCGGCGGCCGTGTCCACCTGGCGGCGCAACGTGCCCGACCACACGGCGTGGACCGGCACCTCGCGCCGGTTCAGCTCGGCGCCCAACACCTTCGCCTGCTGTTCGCCCACCGTGGACAGCACGTCGTAGTCGGCGCCGCCGAAGGACGCCTGCCCGTGCCGGAGCAGGTAGACGGCCGGCACGTCAGGCCTTCTCGATCGACTCGCGGCACCGGTCGGCCAGGTACCCGACGAACTTGCCGAAATGCCGGAACGCCTGGTTGTGCGTCTGGCCCTCGCGGTAGCGGTAGTAGATCTGCTGCATGATCACGGCCAGCCGGAACCGGCCGAACACCTCGTAGAACGTCCAGTTGTCGGCCGAGAGCCCCGTCCGCTCGCAGTAGTAGTCGACCACCTCGCGGCGGGTCGGCATGCCGGGCAGGTGGGTCGGCTGGCGGCGCACCAGCTGCGCGGTCGCGTCGTCGTCGGCCTGGATCCAGTAGGCCATGCTGCCGGCCAGGTCCATCAGCGGGTCGCCGAGCGTGGCCATCTCCCAGTCCAGCACGCCCACCACGTCGAGATCGGGGTTCAGCACCACGTTGTCGAACCGGAAGTCGTTGTGTATCACGCAGATCTTCACGTCACCCGGCTGGTTCGCGGCGAGCCAGTCCATCACGTCGGCACAGTCGGGGACGTCGTCGGTCCTCGCCCGGCGGTACCGGTCGGACCAGCCTCGCACCTGGCGCTCGACGTAGCCGGCGCCCTTGCCGAGGTCGTCGAGGCCGGCGGCCACCGGATCCACCTGGTGCAGCTCGATCAGCCGGTCGAACACGCTGAATGCCAGCGACCGCGCCCGCTCCGGGGGCAGCTCCAGCCCGGCCGGCAGGTCGCCGCGCAGGATGATGCCCTCGATCCGCTCCATCACGTAGAAGTCCGACCCGAGCACCGCCGGGTCCTCGCACAGGGCCAGCACGTTCGGCACGTACGGGTACACGGGCCGCAACTTCTGCTGCACCCGGAACTCCCGCTTCATGTCGTGTGCCGAGGCGGCTTTCTTGCCGGCAGGCGGGCGGCGCAGGATCAGCTCCCGGTCGGCGAACCGCAGCAGGTAGGTCAGGTTCGAGGCACCGCCGGGGTACTGGTGTACCTCACGCAGTTCACCGAGACCGTCCACAGTGTCCGAAAGCCAGGCCGACACGGCGGCCGTGTCGAACGCGTCCTCCTCGCGGACCTTGCCCGGCCGGTCCTCCAACGCTGTCACTCATCCTCCAATGTGGACCGAAGTCGGATCCAGTATTTCGCCACCTGCCGGTCCACCACGTTCGGCAGGTACCGCTTGAAGAACGCCGACCGGCGACCGTCCTTGTGGGTCAGTACGAGGAACTGCTTACGTTCCACGGCGTCGAACACCTGGTTGGCCACGTCCTCCGGGGTCACGGTCGACGCCTTCATCAGCCGGTCCATGAGCACGGTCACCTCGGGGTCGGGGCTGCGCATCCGGTCGCCGAGGTTGGTGCGGACGAACGCCGGGCACACGACCGTGGTGTGGATGCCGTGGGGCGCCAGCTCGTGGCGCAGCGTCTCCGACAGCGAGATCACGCCGGCCTTCGTGACGTTGTAGGAACTCATGGCCGGCAGGTTCATGATTCCCGCGAGCGAGGCGATGTTCACCAGGTGCCCGGAGCCCTGTTCCTTGAACCGGGGCGCGAACGTGGCGCAGCCGCGCACCACGCCCTTCAGGTTGATCTCCCAGATCCAGTCCCAGTCGGACATGGAGATCCGTTCGAACCGGCCGCCCGCCGCCACGCCGGCGTTGTTCACCAGGACGTCCAGGCCGCCCCACTCGCGCTGGCACCACTCGTCGGCCGCGCCCCAGTCGTCGTCGGAGGTGACGTCCAGCGCCAGCGCGTGCTGGTTCAGGTCCTTGGCCACCGCCTCGGCGGCCGCCTGGTCCACATCGGACACCAGGACCTGCCAGCCGGCAGCCGAGTACCGGGCGGCGATGGACTTGCCAAACCCGGAACCCGCGCCGGTAACAAGGATCCTCACAGGTATTTGGCCAGTTCGAAGCGGGCGACCAGACCCAGGTGCACCTCGTCCGGACCATCGGCCAGCCGCAGCGAGCGGGCGCCCGCGTAGGCATCGGCCAGTGGGAAGTCCTCGGACAGACCGGCCGCACCGTGCAGCTGGATGGCCATGTCGATCACTTCGAGCGCCATGCTCGGCACCGCCACCTTGATCTGCGACACCTCGCTGCGCGCGCCGGCCAGCCCGTGGGTGTCGAGCAGCCACGCGGTGTGCAGCACCAGCAGCCGCGCCTGGTTGATGGCGATGCGGGCCTTCGCGATCCGCTCCCGGTTGCCGCCCAGGTTGACGAGCGGCTTGCCGAACGCCGTGCGGCTGCTGCCACGCGCGCAGGCCAGCTCGAGCGACCGCTCGGACAGCCCGATCAGCCTCATGCAGTGGTGGATGCGGCCCGGTCCGAGGCGGCCCTGAGCGATCTCGAAACCGCGGCCGGGGCCGGCGATCACCGACGACAGCGGCAGCCGCACGTCGGAGAAGCTCACCTCGCCGTGGCCGTAGGGCTCGTCGCGGTGGCCGAACACCGACAGCAGCCGCTCGACCTTCACGCCCTCGGCGTGGATCGGCACGAGCACCATCGAGTGCCGCCGGTGCCGGTCGGCATCGGGATCGGTCAGCCCCATGAAGATGACGAACGCGCAGTTCGGATGGCCGACGCCCGTGCTCCACCACTTCCGTCCGTTGAGGACGATCTCGTCGCCCTTCACCTCGGCCGTGGCGGCCATGTTCGTGGCATCGGAGGACGCGACGTCCGGCTCGGTCATGCAGAACGCCGACCGGATCTCCCCGCGCAGCAGGGGTTCGAGCCACCGCTGCCGCTGCTCCTCGCTGCCGTACTGGACGAGCACCTCGGAGTTGCCCGTGTCGGGTGCGTTGCAGTTGAACACCTCCGGCCCGAGAACCGACCGGCCCATCTGCTCGGCCAGCGGCGCGTACTCCACGTTGGTCAGCCCGGCGCCGCGCTCGGTGTCCGGCAGGAAGAGGTTCCACAGTCCCTGATCGCGGGCCTTGGCCTTCAGCTCCTCCACCACGGGCAGCACGACCCACGGGTCGTCGCGTTCGCGAAGGGTGCGGAGGTACTCGGCCTCCACGGGCTCGATCTCCGTGCGAATGAAGTCGCTGACCCGCTGCAGGTAGTCGGCCGCCGTCGCCGAATGTGAGAAGTCCACAACCAGCACCCTAACCCCGGAAAAGCCACTTCCGGGCCACGGAGGAGGCCCGGAAGTGGCTTTTGTGCTCTGTGCCCAGTGCATGCCTGGAACGACGCCTTACTGACGTTGAGCGTCAGGAACGACGCCTTCCAGGCATTCGACGGGCCTTACTCGCCCGTGTAGAGCAGCACGTTGGGCGTGCCCTCACCCGGGTTGGTGATCTTGTCCGGAGTACCCGCGCCGGTCAGCGCGGCCGACACGTCGGCCGGAGCCGCGTCCGGGTTGGCCGCCAGGTACAGAGCGGCCGCGCCGGCCACGTGCGGCGACGCCATCGACGTGCCGCTGATCGTGTCGGTGGCGCCGTCGTTCCAGGACGAGGTGATGTCCACGCCCGGAGCGTAGATGTCAACGACCGACCCGAAGTTGGAGAAGGTTGCCTGGGCGTCGGCGTCGTCGGACGCGGCGACCGTGATCGCCTCGGCCACGCGGGCCGGGGAGAACTCCGACGCGTCGGCCGACGAGTTGCCGGCCGCCACGGCGAACGTCACACCGGAGGTGATCGCGCCCTGGGTGGCCTGGTCGAGCACGTCGTCGACCGGGCCGCCGAGGCTCATGTTGGCCACCGACGGGCCGCTGTGGTTGGCCGCCACCCAGTCGATGCCGGCCGCCACCTGCTCGGTGGTGCCGCTGCCGTTGTCGTCGAGCACCCGGACCGGGACGATCTTCACGCCCTTGGCCACGCCGTACTCGGCGCCGCCGACCGTGCCGGCCACGTGCGTGCCGTGCCCGTGGCCGTCCGCCGGGGTGTCGTCGTTGTCGATCGCGTCGAAGCCACCGGCCGCCCGGCCCTCGAACGTCGGGTGGTCGGCCATCACACCGGTGTCGATGATGAACGCCGTGACGTTGTCGGCCTTCGTGGCGTAGGTGTACGAGGCGTCCAGCGGCAGGTCGTGCTGGTCGATGCGGTCCAGCCCCCACGACGGCGGGTCGGGCTGCGTGTCGGTGATGCCGAACCGCTGGTTCTGCTGCACGTAGGCCACCGAGTCGTCCGCCGCCAGGCGCTGCGCCTCGAGCTCGGTCGCCGCGACCGAGAAGCCCTGCAGCGCGGTCGTGTAGGTGCGGCCGACGTCCGCGCCGTACTTCGACGCCAGGCTGTCCGCCTGAGCGGTGGCGTCGGCGGTGCTGAGGGCACCGGCGGCGCGGGCGTCGTCCTTCAACACCACGATGTAGCTGTCGGCCACCGCCGCACCGGTGTCCGCGAGCCTGATGTCTCCCAGTTCTTCTGCCTGGGCCGGCATCGCGACGACAGCGGCGGCGATGGCCACCACTCCCGCGACACCGGCGCCGGCGAGCAGCCTGCCCCGACTCATGCGCGTCATAACGTGTGAACCCTTTCTAATCCCCGACAAGTGGTGCGGTTTGCGCCGGGCAAAATGCCCCTCGAAATGTGCTCCCGGTATCCGCACCTACATATCAGGAGAACCCCTCAGGGCCAAACGGAGCAATGCTTGCCAGTTGCCACTACTACTCCAAACGGAGTAATCATGGTGCCGCTGAGCTGCGGTTTTAGGAGGTGACAGGGTGCGCCTCAAGCGCACGCACGAGATATTCCCACATTCCGAAATGGACGGTAATGGGCGCCTGGTTCCAAACCATCGAACCTTGCGTCGAATACGTGATCGTGATATCAGCCCAATTCGGCGAGGCGATCACGCAATAGCTTGCCGGTCGCGTTGCGCGGCAGCTCGTCGAGGAAGACCACGTCCCGGGGCACCTTGTAGCGCGCCAGGTTCTCCTTCACGTACGCCCTGATCTCCTCGGCGTCGAGCGTGGTGTCCGGCCGGGGCACCAGGTAGGCCTTGAGGCGCTGGCCGAACTCGTCGTCCGGGACGCCCGTGACCGCCGCCTCCACCACACCGTCGTGCTCGAGCAGCAGGTTCTCGATCTCGCCGGGGAAGACGTTCTCGCCGCCCGAGACGATCATGTCGTCGTCCCGGCCGTCGATGAACAGGCGACCCTGCTCGTCGAAGTGACCCATGTCACCGCTGGACAGCAGGCCGTCGATGATCTCCTTGTGCCGGCCGTCGGTGTAGCCCTCGAAGCTCAGCATGCTGCCGACGAACACCCGGCCGGGGCGGTTCGGCTCGGTGATCGGCCGGTCGTTCCCGTCGTAGAGCGCCACGCGGCAGCCGACCGGCGCGCGGCCGACCGTGCCGGGCGCCTCGCGCCAGTCCTGCGGGGTGGCGACCGTGGCGACCGCGACCTCGGTCGAGCCGTAGAGGTTGTAGACGACGTCGCCGAACGCCTCGGTGGCGCGGTTGCCCAGCTCGGGCGGCAGAGCCGAGCCCGCGCAGAAGACGATCCGCAGCGACGAGGTGTCGAAGTCGCCGGCCACGTCCGCGTCGAGGATGCGGCGGAGCATGGTCGGCACGAGCACGAGCGCGGTGGCCTTGTTGTCCTGGACGGCGCGCAGCGTCTCGGCCGGGTCGAACCGGCGGCGCAGGACCACCGTGGAGCCGAGCGCGAACGACAGCAGGAACTGGGACAGGCCGGTGCCGTGGAACAGCGGCGCGGCCATCACCGTGGCCTCGCGGGCCCGCAGCGGGATGCGGTCGAGGAACTGGGCGGCGGCCATCGGCGAGCGGACGGTGCGCGGCGCGCCCTTCGGGGTGCCGGTGGTGCCGCTGGTCAGCAGGATCATGCCGCCGGGGCTGGGCGGGGCGGGGACCGGGCGATCGGACGTGCTGGTGATCAGCTCGTCGAGGGTGGGGAGGCCCGTGTCGTGCGTGCCCTCGGCCACCCAGGCGATGAACCGCGGTAGGTCCGCGTCGAGTGCGGTCACCAGGTCGGTGAACTCCTCGTCGTGGACCACGGCGGACACCTGCTCGCGGCGGGCCACGTCGACCAGCTGCGGCTTGGCGAAGCCGGTGTTCATGAGCAGCAGCCGGGCGCCGAGCTTGCCGGCCGCCACCATCGTGTCGACCGCGCCGCGGTGGTCGCGGGCGAGCAGCGCGATCACCGAGCCGGGACCGAGGCCGCGATCGGCGAATGCCCTGGCCAGCGCGTTGGAGCGGGTGTCGAGCTGCTGGTAGGTCAGGGGCCCCAACTCGTCGACCAGGCCGATGGCGCGGCTGTCGCGCAGGCCCGCCGCCTTCGCCGCGCCGGCGACCGGCCCGAGGCGGCGCACGGCGATCAGCGCGCGCAGTGCGTGGTCGGGCCGGGTGACCGGCACCAGGCCGGAGCGGCGGAGCACGTCGGCGCTGCGGACCAGGGTCGGCAGTTGCGTCGCGGCCTCTCGAACCCGGGACAGCTGGCTCACCCAGACCTCCTTGACGTCGGTTTCGTCGAACCTACTGGAGGGTTAACTACCGGTCCAGCGCGGAATTGTCGGTGGGTACCTCCAGAATGGCGGACATGCAGATAGTGGCGGTGCCGGAGGCGGACGGCGCCGGCCGGGTGCGGGTGCTCCCGGACGGTGATCCGGTCGCTGCCGGCACGCCCGAGAAGGTGCCCGACCTGGCCGCCTGGATGGCCAGGTCCGAGGCGGAGCACCGGCCGCGCTGGGTGTTGCCGGCCACCGACGCGCTCTACCCGGAGCTGCTGGCCGCCGGGGTCCGGCTCGGGCGCTGCCACGACCTCACACTCGCCGAGGGGATCCTGCTGGCGCACGAGGAGCGGCCCGGCCGGCCCAGGAACCTGGCGGCCGCGTGGGCCCGGTTGCACGGGCTCGAGGAGCCGCCCGACCCGCGCCCGTCCGTCCGGGTGGAGCAGCCCACGCTGTTCGAGGCCGAGCGGGAGCCGTTGCCCGCGGGCGCCGACCCGCTCGACGCGGCGGTCGCCGTCTACGCCGACCAGCAGCGCCGGATGGCCACGGGCGAGCGATTACGCCTGCTGGTGGCGGCCGAGTCGGCCGGCGGGCTGGCGGCCGCCGAGATGCGTCACCACGGGTTGCCGTGGCGGACCGACGTGCACCTGGCGCTGCTCACCGACCTGCTCGGGCCGAAGCCCGCCGTGGGAGCCCGGCCCGCTGTGCTGGCGGGGCTGGCCGAGCAGATCACCGAGGCGTTCGGGCTGGTGGGCGTGCCCGAGAGCCGGCAGGTCAACCCCGACAACCCGGCCAGCGTGGTGCGCGCGTTCGGGCGGGTGGGCATCGACGTGCCGTCCAGCCGGGCGCACGCGCTGCGGGAGATCGACCATCCGGCCGTGGCGCCGCTGCTGCGGTACAAGGAACTGGCCAGGCTGTGGGTGGCGCACGGGTGGTCCTGGCTGGACTCGTGGGTGCGTGACGGCCGGTTCCGGCCGGAGTACGTGGTGGGCGGGGTCGTGTCGGGCCGGTGGGCCACGCGCGGTGGGGCCGCGCTGCAGTTGCCGCGCCAGCTGCGGACGGCCGTGCGTGCCGACCCCGGGTGGTCGCTCGTGGTGGCCGACGCGGCGCAGCTGGAGCCGCGGGTGCTGGCCGCGCTGTCGGGCGACAACCGGCTGGCGGAGGTGTCGGGCGCCACCGACCTGTACGAGACGCTGGCGGCCGACGCCTTCGACGGCGACCGCGGCCACGCGAAGATCGCCATGCTGTCGGCCATGTACGGCGGCACCAGCGGAGGCGCCGGCCCGCTGCTGGCGAAGCTGCGCAAGCGTTTCCCGCAGGCGGTCGAGTACGTGGAGCAGGCGGCGCGGGCCGGCGAGCAGGGCCGCATCGTGCGGTCCAGGCTGGGCCGCACCAGCCCGGCCCCGAGCGAGTCCCGCCTGGCGCTGATGGTCTCGGGCGAGGAGCGCTCCACCCAGGCGGCCCGCGAGTGGGGCCGGTTCACGCGCAACTTCGTGGTGCAGGCAAGCGCCACCGACTGGGCGTTGACCGTGCTGGCCACCCTGCGCCAACACCTGGCGGCCACCGTCCCGACCGCACAACTGGTCTTCTTCCAACACGACGAGGTGATCGTCCACTGCCCCACGGAGGTGGCCGAATCGGTGACGGCGGCCGTCACGAGCGCGGCGGAACAGGCGAGCACCCTGGTCTTCGGCGACACCCCGGTCCGCTTTCCCTTACAGGCCAACACAGTAGCGAGCTACGCCGACGCGAAATAACCCCGCATGATGACCACTCCCGTCCCGCATGATGACCATTCCCGTCGCGCATGATGACCACTCCCGTCGGCCATGATGGCCGTTCCCGACGCGTGACGACCGTTCTCGGCAACACGCCGACCGCAACGGGTTACACAACCCACCCCGACGGCCAATCGACCCCCACCCCAATGGCCGACTCGAGCGACAACGCGACCTACCTGAGCGGCCAACCCGACCCAGAGCGGCCAACTCGGGTTACCGGAGTGAAGAACTTGGCGACTGGCGTCGGCCAACACGCCGACCGGAACGGTCATCATGGCCGACCGGAACGGTCATCATGCGGTGCGGCGGAGGGTTCCCGGGGACAGGTCGGCGGGGGTGCGGTGGCCGGAGAGGCCCAGGGTGAGGTCGAAGTCGGCCAGCAGGCTGCGCATCGCGTGCCGCACGCCGTCCTGGCCGCCCAGCGCCAGGCCGTACACGTAGGGGCGGCCGATCAGCACGGCTTTGGCGCCGAGCGCGAGGGCCTTCAGCATGTCCGCACCCGTGCGGATACCCGAGTCGAACAGGATCTCCGTGCGTTCGCCCACCGCGGCGACGATCTCCGGCAGCACCTCCAGTGATGCGATCGCGCCGTCCACCTGGCGGCCGCCGTGGTTGGACACCACGATGCCGTCCATCCCGGCGTCGCACGCCCGGCGTGCGTCGTCGACGTGCTGGATGCCCTTCAGCACGATCGGCCCGTCCCAGTGCTCCCGCAGGAACGGCAGCTGGTTCCAGCGCTTGTCGGTACCCGTGAACATCGGGACCCAGCGCAGCACGGCCGCCGTCAGGTCCTCCTCCGGCGGCTTCGCGAGCCCCGCGCGGAACGCCGGGTCGGAGAACGGGATGGCCGTCCCCACCCCGCGGATGAACGGCAGGTACGCCTGGTCGAGATCGCGGCTGCGCCAGGCCAGCGTCCACGTGTCGAGCGTGACCACGAGCGTCGTGTACCCGGCCGCCCGCGCGCGCTGCAGAATGCTGATGGTCACATCATTGTCGTTGGGCCAGTACAGCTGGAACCACCGCGAACCGTCCCCATTGGACTCCGCCACGTCCTCGATGGTGTGCGACGACGCGTTCGAGAGGATCATCGTCAGGCCGAGCTCCTCGGCCGCGCGCGCGGTGGCCAGCTCGCCCTCCGGATGCACGATCGACTGGACCCCGACCGGGGCGAACAACACGGGCGCCGGCATCGACGCGCCGAGCACGGTGGTCGTGAGGTCCCGCCTGGTCGCGTCGGTCAGCATCCGCGGCACGATCCGCCAGCGCTCGAACGCCTCGCGGTTCGCCCGCACGGTCGACTCGGCCCCGGCCCCGCCGGCCACGTACCCGAACGGCCCCGGCTCGAGCCGCTCCCTGGCCGCGTCCTCCAGTGCCGCACCGTTGGTGGTGAAGATGGGCGTCTGCTCGGCGAGGCCCTGCAGGTAGATCTCGCTCTGGTAGCCGCCGAACGTGCTCGTCATGGCCTCGAGTGTGTCAGCCCCGCGGCCCGTACGGCGGCCCACCCTGCGGACCGAACCCCGTCGGACCCCCCGGCGGCAACTGGTTCGGGGGCCGCGGTGGCGGGTACTGCGGCGGCCGGCCCTGCTGCGGCGGTCCCTGCGGTGGCCGCGGTCCGAACTGCGGCCCCTGCTGCGGAACCCGGTTCGGCACGGGACCGGGTCCAGGACCGGCCATCGGTGCGGCCATCGGCGGGCCGCCCGGTGTCGCGTATGGACCGCCCGGCTGCGGCTCGGCCGGCTCCTCCTTGTGTGTCCACAACGAGATGCCGAGGAACACCATGCCGGCACACCCGACGATCAGGCCGAACGCCGGCTGCCATTTATCCGCCCACGCCAGGATGCTGATGTGGTACTCGAAGAAATAGAGCACGGCCGACAAGAACCCGTATATCGCGAGCAAAGCGCCGATACCACGCACAAAACTCGTCCCCTCGCTCCCCAGAACGGCGTGCGCGCACCCTAGCGACTGGCGGCCCAGATCCGCCACAACCCGAACCAACTGTTTGCTGCTGCGACCGTCGCACCCGCGATCGCCACGATCAGTATCGACGTGGACACGGAACCGAGCGACAGCAACACGTTCCACGCCAGCAAGGCCACAAGCGACACCGCCAGGAACACCATGGACAGCGCGATCGGCGGTTCTTCCCTGGCGAGGGTCGACGCCGGCACCCGCGCCGCCGGGGGCAGCCGCAGCCATCCGCGCCAGGCCACCAGCAGCACCGACGCCAGCACACCGAACCCGAACCACGCGAGCAACCGGCTCGGCTCCGGCAACCCGGCGATCAGCGCGACGACCGTACCCACCGCCTGCCACCCGGCCGCCCGGCGCACGGCCAGCAGCAGCGCCACCCGCGCGGCCCGGCCGAACCGCGGCGCGCCCCTGGTCCGCACGGGACGCCGCCGCCGCGCCGGGTGCTCGGGCGGCCGGTGCACCAGCCTGGACAGCTTCGCCACCACTTCCTCGCCCGCCGGATCCAGCCGGATCGCGTCGCCGTACGCGCGTTCCGCGAGGGACCAGTCGTGGCCGAGCACGGCCGAGTCGCCGAGCACCTCGTGCGCCCTCGGCTCGTGCGGCGCCAGCGCCACGGCCGCCCGCGCGGCCCGCACCGCGTCCTCGGGTGTCCCGTGCGCCAGCGCCTCGGCCAGCGTCACCAGGCAGCGCCAGTCCTCCGGATCCCGCCGCACCGCCTCGCGCGCCGACACCACGGCCTCGTCGTGGCGGCCCAACTCCACGAGAGCGAGGCTCGCCAGCCGGTGCGCCCACGACGGCTCGCCCAGCGTGATCGCCTGTTTGGCCGCGTCGAGCGACTCCCGCGGCTCGTTCGCCTCCAGTCGCGCGGCGGCCAGCCGGCACCACACGCCCGCGTGGTCCGGATAGGCCGTGACCAGCGCCTCCAGCACGGCCACCGCCGCCCGTGCCCGCCCTTGCTCGACCAACTGCGCGGCGCGTACGAGCGCCGCGTCGACCGGATCGACGGGTTCCGCCATGTGCCCTCCCCCAGCGAGCCGGCTACCCCGTGAGGCTCGCCAGGTCGGCGTCGACCAGCTTGGCCGGCTCGACGCGGGCTTGGCTGTCCACAAGGGACTGCAGCGCGTCGCCGTCGTCCCACATGTTCACGTTCATGGCGGCGGTCACCGCGCCGTCCCGCAGCCAGAACGCCACGAACTCCCGCGTGTCCAGGTCACCGCGCACCACCAGCTCGTCGGCGAACGGGTCGGCCAGCCCGCGGTACTCCATGCCCAGGTCGTACTGGTCGGAGAAGAAGTACGGGCTCGCCGTGTACGGGTCGGACCCGCCGAGCAGGTTGCCCGCCACGTGCGCGCCTTGGTCCTTCGCGTTCGACCAGTGCTCCACCCGCACCCGCCGGCCAAGCCGGGGGTGGAAGTGCGCGGCGATGTCACCCACCGCGTACACGTCGGCGGCCGAGGTCCGCAGCCCGGCGTCGACCAGGACGCCGCCGTCCTCGGCCAGCTCCAGGCCCGCGTCGTGCGCCAGCTCCGAGCGGGGCCGCGCCCCGACGGCCACCAGCACCACGTCGGCCGGCACCGACGAGCCGTCGGACAGCGATACCCCGGACACCCGGCCGTCGGTCCCCGTGAACTCGACGACCCCGGCACCCAGCCGGAACGCCACGCCCTCCGTCTCGTGCATCGACCGGAACACCTCACCGAGGCGGTCACCGAGCACCCGGTGCAGCGGCAGGGGCAGCGGCTCGACCACCGTGACCTCGGCCCCGTGCTTGCGGGCGGCAGCCGCCACCTCGCACCCGATCCAGCCGGCGCCGACCACCACCACCCGCTTGCCCTCGGTCAGCTCCTGGCGCAGCCAGCGCGCGTCGTCCAGACGGCGCAGCCGGCGGACGTTGTCCAGGTCGGCGCCGGGCACGCGCAGCCGGCGCGGCCCCGACCCGGTGGCGAGCAGCAGCCGGTCGAACGGCAGCGCCGTGCCGTCCGCGTCGACCTCGTGGTCACCGAGCCGCACGGCGCTCACCCTGGTCCGCAGCCGCAGGTCGATGTCGTGGTCGGCGTAGAACGACTCCTCGTGCACCCAGTCCGGGTCTTCCGCCTCGCCCAGCAGGATGCCCTTCGACAGCGCCGGCAGCTCGTAGGGCCGGTACGGCTGCTCGCCGATCAGCGTGACCTGCCCGTCGAACCCCCGTTCACGCAACGCGCCGGCGGCCGCGGCCCCGGCGAGGCCCGTGCCGACGATCACGATGCGACGCGGATCAACCATGGTGACTCATGCCCTTCTCGAAGATGTTTCAAACCTGCGTCACGGACCCGGCGGCTCGGCGTCCTATTGTCAGACAACCACGGCCGGAGGATGAGGACGTGAGCAACCACAAGGAGTGGTCGATCACCTGTCGCGACGTCGCGGGACGACGGCGTGACCTCACGGTGTTCGTCCGGCAGGGCCGCGTGGTGCTGGTGGCGCCACCCGGCGAGACAGCGGTACTCGCCCCACTCGACGTCGGCCGACTGCGCGCCGCGCTGCGCGACGCCGTGGTCGACGCCTCGAAGACGGAGGACTGACACCAGCTCACACCCCCGGCCACGTGTGCACCGGTTCGTTCGTGTGCATGTGCCGCGCGTAGCGGCGCGTCATCTCCCGCAGCGCCTGCTCCCGGTTCACCGACCGCGTGGACTCCAGCGACCGCACCGTGTCCACCTGCCACGTGGCGCCGTTGCGCCCGCTGATGCAGCGCTGCTCGATCACGCCGAGCAGCCGATCGCGCTGGTCGGGTGCCACGCCCCACGCGTCGAGCCCACTGTGCGCCAACGGCAACAGCCTGCGCAGCACCAGCTCGGTCACCGGCACCTCGCCGATCCCCGGCCAGTACACCCGCGCGGAGATGCCCTCCTTGGCCGCCGAATGGAAGTTCTCCTCGGCCGCCGAGAAGCTCATCTGCGTCCACAGCGGACGCTCCTGCTCGGCCAGCGCCCGCACCAGCCCGAAGTACAGGGCGGCGTTCGCCATCACGTCGACCACCGTCGGGCCGGCCGGCAGCACCCGGTTCTCCACCCGCAGGTGCGGGCGGTTGTCCACCACGTCGTAGATCGGCCGGTTCCAGCGGTAGATCGTGCCGTTGTGCAACCGCAACTCCGACAGCTGCGGAGTGTCGCCCCTGGCCAGCACCTCGGCCGGGTCCTCGTCGTCGCACAGCGGCAGCAGCGCCGAGTAGTAGCGCACGTTCTCCTCGAACAGGTCGAAGATCGACGTGATCCACCGGTCGCCGAACCACACCCGCGGCCGCACCCCCTGCGCCTTCAGCTCGTCCGGGCGGGTGTCGGTGGACTGTTCGAACAGCGCGATCCGGCTCTCCGCCCACAGCTGCTTGCCGAACAGGTACGGCGAGTTGGCGGCCAGCGCCACCTGGATGCCGGCCACCACCTGGCTCGCGTTCCAGTAGTTGGCGAACATCTCCGGCGCCACCTGCAGGTGGTACTGGACACTCGTGCACGCGCTCTCCGGCGCGATCGTGTCCGCCTGGGTGACCAGCCGCTCCTCGCCCGCGATGTTGATCTCGAGGTTCTCGCCGCGGGCCGCGAAGATCTGTTCGTCCAGCAGCTTGTAGCGCTGGTTGGCCGACAGCGTCTCGGCGTTCATGTGCTCGTGGTGCAACGTCGGCAGGATGCCGATCATCACGATGTTCGTGTCGGCCGACTCGGCCTTCTCCTCGGCCGCGTTCAGGCTCGCCCGCAGGCTCTCCTCGAACCTGGCGAGCCCGTCGGGCTCCAGCCGGTGCGGCGGCAGGTTGATCTCGATGTTGAACCGGCCGAGCTCGGTCTGGAACGCCGGGTCGGCGATCGCCGCCAGTACGTCCGAGTTCTTCATCGCCGGATCGCCGGCCGCGTCGACCAGGTTCAGCTCGACCTCGAGACCCGACATCGGCTGGTCACTGTCGAACCGCGACTCCGAGAGCATCTGGGCGAACACGTCGAGACACTGGCGGACCTTCTGCCTGAACCGCTGCCGGTCCGCCCGGGTGAACTCGGTCCGCTCGACATCCTGACCCATCGGCCTCGCCTCCCGGTCCGGTGCTCTCGGTGCCGGTACCCGCACGCTCCGAGATCAAACCAGCCTACCGGGCTAAGCTGCCTCGGGTGAGCGACAATCTGGTGTGGATCGACTGTGAGATGACCGGCCTCGACCTGAGCAAAGACGCGCTGATCGAGATCGCCGTTCTCGTCACGGACTCCGAGCTCAACATCCTCGACGACGGCGTCGACCTGGTCATCCATGCCGACGACGCCGTTCTCGACACGATGCCCGACATCGTGCGCGACATGCACGCCGCCTCCGGGCTCACCGAAGCCGTGCGGCAGTCGGCCATCAGCCTCGCGGACGCCGAGCTGCAGGTGCTCGACTACGTCCGCCGGCACATCCCCGACTCGCGAACCGCGCCGCTGTGCGGCAACTCGATCGCCACCGACCGCGGTTTCATCGCCCGCGACATGCCCACCCTCGACGGGCACCTGCACTACCGCATGATCGACGTGTCCTCCATCAAGGAGCTGTGCCGGCGCTGGTACCCGAGGGTGTACTACGCGCAGCCGGACAAAGGCCTGGCCCACCGCGCGCTGGCCGACATCAGGGAGTCCATCCGCGAGCTCGCGTACTACCGGGGCACGGCGTTCGTGCCGTTGCCAGGACCGACCAGCGAGCAGGCGAAAGCCGTGGCCGAGGCCCTGCTGGAGGGCAACAGCTAACCGACTATCAGCCCGCGGCGCCCACACGTTACGATGATGCGCGCCGTCGTTGACGGGCAATGGTGGGTGTAGCTCAGCTGGTAGAGCACCTGGTTGTGGTCCAGGATGTCGCGGGTTCAAGTCCCGTCACTCACCCCAAGGTTTATGCAGGTCAGAGCCTCCTTACTCGCATGAGTAGGGAGGCTCTGACCGTTTAGTGTCCGATTTTGGGAGCGAGATGGGAGCGGACTCCCAGGTCAGGCCCCCGGATGCTCGCGCAGAAGACGGTCCAGGACGGGCACTGCTGAGTGCGGTGAGATCCGCAGCCGCTCAGTCAACGACTGCTCCCACATCGTCTGTAGCTCGACCCTGAGCGCCGCGCGCATGTTCTCGCTGACGTGGCTGTAGATGCCTCGCATACCCGGAACCTCATGCCCCATGCGCTCTGCCTGGAGCGGGTACGGAATGCCCGCTTCGTCCATCCAGGTTTGATGTCCGTGCCGCAATCCGTGCGGCGTGAGACCCGGCCGGATCGCGAGCCATGACGCGAAGCTGGTTGCGTCAGTCAGACGTGGTCGTCCCCGGCCGGCAGGCGGCGCATAGGTCGAAACGTCCGGCCCCCCGACCCGGGAAGCGTGCCCTAACTATTCGATATCATCATGTCTGCGATCCCGGTGATGCCGAACCTCGTAATCCAGCAGTCGTTCGATCCGATTGATAAGTGCGATATAGGACATAGCGTCCGCCTCATTCGACCGCGAAAATCGGCCGGACCAAGATTTGCCAATCCGATCTGCATTAATGATCGATACCTTTAGATCCATGGTTATATAGCCAACATACTGAAGGAACCGCAAATCTTCTTCGAGACTCGAGTCAAATGGACGCTCTTGGTAATTTCTCCTAGTCCAATAGATAACACGATCTGCTAACTGCGCGCGAGCGTTCTTAATCGCTAGTCTTGGATGTGCACGTGCCGTCTGAAGAGCAGATTGCAACCGCATCACACTAGCGTCACCCACCGAGAGTTCTGGCGCACCATTGTCAGCCGACCCTTTCTCTGAATCGGATTCACCCTCATCGTAGCCATCGGGGTCGAACTGCGCATCTGCTTCGAGTTCGATGCGGTCTACAGTTTCGGCCAGTTCCCTAAAGCTTGCTTTTACCCCGAATCCCTCCGCCTCATTCATTCGCTGCAGCAGACTGCGGAGTGGATTTCGAAGGATCAACACGATGACTATCATGGCGACTGGCCACGACAGTAATTGACCGATGAGCGTCGACACGAACTCCCAGCCATTCACGCGCCTGAGACCCCTTCTCGCTGGGCACCAACCTCGTTGAGCTGAGACGCTGATCCGCCTCGGTATAATCTTAGACACTCCGCCTACACGGCTTCCGCCGGACGTTCCCGTGCACGGTGTCGACCAGGGGTCTGAGTACTTCGGGTTGGTGTCCAGCACGGCCGGTGACCCAGCACCTCGTGGCGTGCGGCGTCGAGGAGTTGGGGCCCGGCACTGGGAGGACTCGGCCCTGGCACCGGATTCAGCCGTTGCTCCAACTCCAGTGGGAGCAAAATGGGAGCAAAGAAGCGCGGCCAGGGGTGGTCAGGTACGGCCAAATGACTTCAGCGCATGGGGTCTGACCTGCGCATCTGTCGACCACAAGGCCCGTCCTGCAGATTGGATCTTTGTTGTGGTCCAGGATGTCGCGGGTTCAAGTCCCGTCACTCACCCGTGGGTGTTCTGTGGTTGGTGGCCCTTCGGGGCCACCTTCCCCACCTGGGTTCGTCATCACGTTGGGGGCCGAGCCCCCCAAACCCCCCACCGGTGCGAGCTCCTGCCGACCCAGCGTGGTCCATTTCGGCATTGACCAGCATTTTGGGCTAGCGGTTGCCTGTCTGCCACTGCTCCCACGGGATCTGCCAGTCGCCGAGGCCGTCCCAGTGCGGGAGGGGCTCGCCGCCACTGTTCTGGACGACGACCACGTCGCCCTTCCTGGACAGTTCCTGTAGCCAGCTGGCGTTCTCCGTCGACATGTTGATGCAGCCGTGGCTCACGTTGTCCTGGCCCTGGTCGCCCACGGACCACGGGGCCGAGTGGTAGAAGATGCCGCTGTTCGACATGCGGCTCGCCACCGCCACATGCGTGCGGTAGCCGTCACCCGATTCCACGGGGACGCCGTAGGTGCTCGAGTCCATCGTGTAGTTCGTGTGCTCGCTCATCACCACGTAGGTGCCCGCCGGGGTTTCGTGGTTCGGCTTGCCCATGGAGATCGGGATCGTGCGCGCCACCGCACCGTTCACCGTCACCGTCATCTGGTGGGTCGCGCCGTCCGCCACCATGGTGATCGCGTCGCCCACGGTGATCGTCGCCACCCGGCTGTCGTCGCCGAAGACGCCGTCGCCGAAGTGCTTGCCGTAGATCTCCGCGTTGATCGTGATCTTGGTGCCGGCCGGCCAGTACTCCTTCGGCCGCCAGTGCACCTGCTCGTCGTCGAACCAGTAGAAAGCGCCCTCCACGGCCGGCGTCGACGTGATCTGGATCGCCTGCTCGGCCGCCACCTTGTCGGTGATCGGCACCTCGAAGTAGAACGCCAGCGGCTGCCCCACGCCCACCGTGTCGCCGTCCAGCGGGCTCATCGAGAGGTCCGACTTGACCCGTGGCGTCGCCGTGGTGAACGTGGACGTCACGGTCACCGGCTTCTCGTCGGTGCCCACCCCGGTCGCCGTGGCCGAGTAGGTCCGCCCGAACCCGAGCGGCTCGGACGTCTGCCAGGTGGTCCCGTCCGGCGACAGCACACCGGCGACCGGCTCCCCGGCATCGTTGGTCAGCAGCACCTCGGTGACCTTGCCGTCGACCGCGGCCACGGTGATCGGAGAGCCCGGCGGCACGTCAGCGGCCTTGTCCGCCGGCGTGACGACCATCTGCACGGGCTTGGGCGCCGGCTCCGGCGCCGACGACTTGGTCGAGGCCGGCCCGGCCTCTTCAGCTGGACTGCTGGTAGTACACGACGTGACCCCCGTCACGGCCAACACGAGCAACGCCCCCACGACGAGTCCACGCCGAGTCATCCCGTACCGTCCCGATCTTGCTCGCCCACCCAGTGCCTGTCTCAGCACAGTGTGCCGGATGCTCCCCCGCCGCCGGACCCGGCCGACCGAATCCGGTTTCAGTACCCCGGGAGGCGCGTGCTAACGTTTCGAACGCAGGCGCCGCTAGCTCAACTGGCAGAGCAGCTGGCTCTTAACCAGCGGGTTCGGGGTTCGAGTCCCTGGCGGCGTACTCACAGACCGCAGGTCAGCATCCGTGCTGACCTGCGGTTTTGTGGTTTCGGACAAGCCTCCGATGATCGTTCTGATCGTCCATTGTGGTCTGATGGGTGCTCCGTGGGTGCTCCTGGGCGGAAACCGGGCGGATCATCATGATCAACAACCTGTGACGTCATGTGCCCTGCTGGTGGTCCGTGCCGGGTGGGAGCACGGTGCGTGACGGGCCCGATTGGCGTTCTTGCCATCACGGTTGGATCAGGGGGCGGCATCTCCGGACCGCTGAAGAGTTGGCCGCCTGGTTGACGGTCGAAGCTCAGCCTGGGGCAGGTGGCGTTGTGAGGTGACCAGGCATCGACCAGGCATCGATGTTCCGAGTGTCGCAGTAAATGGCTTTAGTTAGGTTGACTCCGTGGGCGTTGACAGGAAGCTGACGTATGCCGGTGTGCTTGGAGAAGGGACGACGCTGGCGGTCGTTTTTCGTCATGTCATCTGCCTGTTGATCGGCGTGATGTGGTTGGTCGCGCCGCCTCGGCCGGTGCCGACGCTGATCGCGACGGTGCTGTTGATGTTGTGGTCGGTTATCCGGCTGCGTGGTCGAGACACCGGGCCGGCCTGGGCAGGTGTCGACCTGCTGGTGGTGGTGGCATACCTCGCGGTACCCGCAAGCGCGGCCACCTCGGCGTCGGCCATCGGTGGCAGCACCCAGGTGAAGGTGGCTGCGGCGGTGGTCATCTCGTTTGGTATCGAGCAGCGCGCACGGTGGTCGGTGGGCAGCCTCGCGGTCGTGCTGGCCGCGCTGTTCGCGGGGTTCCGGAACGTCGCCGACCTGGACCTTGGCCGCTTTCTGGGAATGTTCGCCGTTCTGTACCTGGCCGTGTTGTGGGCTTTGGCGGTCGCCGCGCGGCAGATGGTGTTGCGTGCGGCCGAGGGTGTCGATGCGTCCCTCGAGGCGTTGAGGCGAACTCGGCTGTGGGCCGCGGTGACGGGGGCGCGACGACGCTACGAACGCGAGCAGCTGGCGTTGATGCACGACACCGCGGCATCGACGTTGCTCCTGGTGGGGACCGGGGTCGAGATCGGCGCGGCCCAGTTGGCCGCGCAGGCACGCCGCGACCTGGCCATTCTCGAGGCCGGGGTACCGGTGTTCGATGACGACGGCGAGGTGGATCTGGTGGTGCTGCTGTCGGACATCGCGTGCGAGTGCCGCACGTCGCTCTCGATGTGCGGCCTCGGGACTCTGCGGATCCGCCCGGCGGTCGCGTGGGCGGTCACCGCCGCCGTGCGGGAGGCGCTGACCAACGTCGACCGACACGCCCATGCCCGTTCTGTGCGGGTCGAGGTCGGCAGGTGCAGCGTGGCGATCATCGACGATGGGATCGGGTTCACCCGCCCGAGGGACGCGAGTGCGGGCAGGCACGGGATCCGGCGCTCGATTATCGCGCGGATGAGCGCGATCGGTGGTGCCGGCACCGTGTCCGGTGTCGCGGGCGGAGGCACGCGGGTAGACCTGACCTGGACTTCGTCCTCGGGCTCGACCGAGACCACCCAGGGCGTGGACTCGGTTGACACCGTGGTCGCGGTGAACCGACTCGAGCTCAAGCTCGCGTTCGCCCTCGCGGGTATCGCGATTGTCGATGTCACATTGCAGTCCTCACGCGCCTGGTCGCTGCCGGCGCCGACGCCGCCGGGCTGGGCACATGCGGGGCTGGCCGCGGTGGTCGTCGCATGCACGCTGCCGGCGATGCTGGCTGTGCAACGGCGTCGGGTCACCACAGTGTTGCTGATGACGATCGCGGTGTCGGTGTCGGTCGCGCTGAACGTGTTGTTGCCGGCCAGCGAGGTGCTCGGTGAGACGAACTGGAGTGTCGGGGCAGTCGGCTGGACGGTGGTCGCGCTCGGGCTGCACGAGTCACGAAGCGTCACCATCACCGCGCTGGCCGGATGGTGGCTCCTGGTCTGGGGCGTGGTGCTGACCCGCGCACCGAGCACCGACATGGTCATTCTGCTCGGTTATCACACCGCGACGATCCTGTGCACCCAGGTACTGATCGCGTTGTTCGCAGGTACGATCCACCGGGTTGTGGAGGTCGTCGCCGAACGCGACCGCGAGCGACGAACGATCGAGGTGGCCACGGCCGTCGACCGAGTGCTGAGGCAGGAATGCCAGCGTCGCTACCGTGACCAACTGCGGTCCGTGGCGCCGATCCTCGGCGGCCTCGCCGACGGGAGCATGTCCCCGAAGTCGTCGGCCGTCATCGCGGTCGCGCGTGTCGAATACGGCCGGCTCCGGCGTCTGTTCGACCGCGCCGACCGCATGGACCATTGGCTATTGGACGATTTGAGCACGGCGATCGACCGCGCTGAAGCGCGTGGCGTGCGCGTCACCGCCGAGGCGGCGAGCGATCTCCCCGACATCTCCGACGAGGCGCGTACCGGGGTAAGCGCCGCGATGGTGACCTTGTTGGCGGCGAGCAGATCACACGCCCGGATAGTGTTGACTGCGGAACCCGGGCAATTGGTGGTCAGCGTGGTGTCTGACGCGCCGGCCGAGGCCGCATCGCGCGGAACCGATCTCAGTGACGGGGTGGAATCGGAGTTGGTCGTCGACGAGGAATCCGAGGCGGTGTGGCTGCGCCTGCGCTGCCCGTGCCCGGATTCGGAAGGGGCCATTAGGTGATCAGGATCGCCGTCGTCGATGACCATCCGCTCATCCACGACGGAGTCCGGGAGTGGTGCCGGAACAGCGAACCGCCGATCGACGTTGCGGTTACCTGCGAAAGCCCTGGCGAGTTCCTCGCCGTCGATCCGCCGGTCCAGGTCGACGCGGTGATACTCGACCTCCAGTTCGGTGACGCGGCTCCAGACGTGGGTGCCCTGCAGCAGATCTGCGCACACGGCCATCGAGTGGTTGTCCTCTCGCACTACACCGAACCCGACCTCGTATTGGACTGCCTGGACCGTGGCGTGGTCGCCTACCTGGCCAAGGGCGAGAACCGCGAACGCGTAGTGGCCGCCCTGCACGCGGCCGCGACCGATCGCCCTTATCAGAGCACGACCATGGCCAAAGCCATGCAATTGGGACGCTCGGTCAATCGGCCGCGCCTGTCGGATCGGGAGCGCGAGGTCCTTTTGCTGTGGTTTCAAACCGAATCGAAAGCCCTTGTCGCCCGGCAGCTCTACTTGACCGTCGGCACCGTCGACACGTATCTGGCTCGGATCCGTACGAAATACGCGGCGGTCGGGCGGCCAGCTCCGTCGAAGGCGGCACTGGTGGCACGCGCCATCCAGGACGGTCTCGTCTCCTCTGACGAGCTGTGAATCTCGCTGTCCACACCGTGCTCGATTCTCCCTCACTCGAAGGCGGTCCGTCTGTCAGGTGATCACCAGACAGACGGCTACGCGCTTCCCAGACACACTCGAGTCGCCGCATTGCGGTGACCAGAGCTTGTCGGTGCGGGAAAGTTCGGTGCTGGGCCGCCCCACGGGGCGATTCCGTCTACGCGACTGCCGGCGCGGATTGGCCATCGAATCGACCCGTGTCATGTGATTACCAGACAGACATATCTCAGTTTTCAATAGACACTATGTCTCACAAAGCCTCGACGGCACGCCACGAAATATCGACCCGAGGAGAAGTAACATGCCAACTCTGCAATTCGCACCCGGCGAAGACAACATCACCGAGGAAAGCTTCAGCCCTTCGGTCATCCTATTCTGGCTGAGGACCCGCATGGGCGTGTCGAGCACCCGGATCGCCACGACCTCGTCCAACACACTCCTCGGAGTCATCCCACTCGGATACGCGGACGCCACGTACCCCCTCACCAACGTCGCCGGGGTCGGCGTGAACACGAAGCTCTCGGTCGCGCGACTGATCTTCGGGCTGGTGCTACTCGGAATGGGCGGCACGGCAATGGACGCGAGCGCATCGCTGGGCTTCGTCATACTGATCTTGGCGATCAGCATGCTCGCCAACGCGATGAGCGCGACGCTGCAGATCTCCAACAACGCCGGCGGCGTCTCAACGGTCGCCGTGTCGATCCTGGAGAAGGCGAAGCTCGAGCAGTTCCGCGAACAGATCAACCAACGACTGTTCGCCGACCACGCGGCACTCCGCCACGGCGAGCACATGGACGTGCAGGACCAACAGCTGCACACCCAACAGCAGCAGTTGAACGCGCAGGTCACACAGAACGCACAGCAACAGCGGTCTCAGTCCGCGGATCAGCCGCTGCGGCAGGAGCCGTAGCGACAGCACCGATTGGATGGGGAACAACTGCCCAGTTGTTTCCCATCCGCAGTCCGATCCTCGGCCTCCACCGCCGCGCCAACCCGGGCTTACCCGGCTTCGCCACCTGGCTCGGACTCGCCGGCGCCGCGCCCGAGTCCCTGATCCCGATTCCGCGCGCATCGGTACCGGTGCGCCTTCCCCTGAGAAAACGGAAACCATGACGAGGCAAACGATTCTGATCGCGGCAGTCCTGGTCGTGCTGGCCGGCGTCGGTGTGACGGCCTATGTACTCTGGTGCGGGTCCCGGACGCAGGGCCCCACTGCGGTGAGCCCGGTGACTCCGCGACCCGGGATCGCTCCTCCACCGCTCGCGGTGGACACCGCGAACGCGCTGCTTTCCCCAGACCCGCAGACCCGCCGCGCGGCGCTCACCCCCGAATTGTCCGGCGTCGTCGATGGGACAGGGGCACTGCCCGACGGCAGCGCGGTCACCTTCGATCAGGACGGCTGGCGCGAGCACGACGGATTCGCGGTCGCCACCGCGACGTTCACCACGCCGGGGCAGCCGGCTCGAAGGATCGTCATCGGCTTCCAGCGGGAGGGCGAGCGGTGGCTGGTCGCGTTCGAGGAGGAGGCATGAGGCGCCTGGTGTCGCTGCTCGCCGCGCTGACGTTGGCCGCGCTGATCCCGATTCCCGCCGCCGCACAGGCACAGACCGAGTACCCCTGTGGCGACCGGGTCTGGCAGGTCGGGCTGGGCGGGAACCGGCCGGTGGCAGGCAGCCTGCCGGTGCTGTTCGTGCACGGCATCAACTCCAACCCAGGGGGGACCTGGAACAGGCGGGCCGACCTGATGAGCGCGGTCACGCGCAGCCGTCCGGTGAAAGGATGGACCTTCGACTACGGCCAGTGGTCCACGAACTGGGTCACCAACCCCCACATCGGGCCGGCGCTGGCCGAGGTCATCACCTGCCTGTCCCGCACATCCGGGCACAAGGTCGTCGTGGTCGCACACTCGATGGGCGGGCTCGCCACGCAGTTCGCGGTCGGCCAGCGCACCCCGGACACTCGTCAACCGGTGTCGGAGCTGGTCGCCCAACTCATCACGGTCGGCACCCCCTATCGCGGCTCGAAGACGCTCAGCCAGGCCAAAGAACGCTTCAAGGGAGGCACGCCGCTGAACCTGATCTCGAAAGCGTGCGCCGCGTGGACCGACGGCGGAGAGGACAAATGCGTGGCGTCGCTGTCGCTGCCGAACACCGAGGTCGGCACCGCGCTGGAGTACGACTCGGACGACATCGAGGCACTGCCACCCTGGCCGAAGAACCTGCCGGTGCTGCCGATCGCCACCGACATCGAATACTTCCTCGGACTCCGCATGTTCGGCGCCGGCAAGACCTACCATCTCGGCGACCTGATCGTCACCATCGACTCGCAGACCGCACACTCAAACGCCGCGAAACCCGACACCAGGACCTGCGAAGACGTCAGCATCTTGGACATGGCCCGCACCGTGCTCGGCGACGAGAAGACCACGTGCTACCACCTCACCCAGCTGAACCGGCCGGACATCCACCGCCGCATCAGCGACACCGTCGACAGCTTCGCGCGGAACCCACCGGTGCCGTCCCTACCGGGCCCCTGCGACACCGTCGACGAGGCCGCGCTGAACCGCGCGTACCCGCTGTCGGGTGGCATGAGCTACGTCAAGATCGACTGCCATGACCGGTACGTGCTCGCCAGGGCGAACACCACACCTCCGGTCACCGACAACCTCAAGCTGACCTTCGAGTTCACCGACGGATCGTGGCGGTGGACCGGACAATCGGGAACCGCGCTGAGCTGCGGAAGCATCCCCCCGGACGTATGGCGACACTGGAACGAGGAGTGCCACGTGCAACCTGTTGTCTGCGGTGACGGCGAGGCAAGAATCACGGTCCTCAGTGGCGACATCGACTGCCCAACCGCCACCGACGTCGCCCACCGATACCGCGCCGCCATCCAGGCTGGGGAAGCCCAAGGCCAGGGCTTGTTCTGGAACAGTGGCGATTGGCAGTGCTCCTGGCCCTATCTCGATAACAGGCCCCACTCCGAGTCCCCGCTCGTGTGTGAGCGAACCACCGACAAGGCCGCTTTCCGCATCGGCGACTAGATCTCCGGGGTTCTGAGGTGGGAGCTCTATCTGATCACCTTGACACGGCAATGCTCACAGCACCGAACTCGCGACACAACGACAGGGTGTGCCAGCCAACCAGGCTGGGTGCTCCTGCCCGAACCAGCGGCGTGCTGTCCATGCCGGGATTAAACCGCCCCACCGGCATTCCTGTCCGCCGGTCCGTGACGCAGCCCCATGAACACACCTTCGTTACCCACCTGCTCACGTCGCCAGGCGAGCAATCGAGGATGCCCACTCATGCCGAGAGGCGACTGTTGGACTGATCATTTTTGCGGTCAGGTTCGAGGTGCTCGTCGTAGGAGGTCGCTAGCTCTGGCCGTCTATGGCTTGGATGTTGGAGCGGATTGTCTTGGTGGTGGGGTGGTCGGCCCCCAGTACTCGTTCAGAATCGGCGAGCGTCGCCTCCAACAGCGGGATCGCCCGACCCACGTCACCCGTGTTGTGGTAGCCAGCGGCCAGGTTGTTCCGCGAGCCCAGGGTGTCCGCGTGGTCCGCACCCAGCACCCCGCTCGAAGTCCACACCGCGGTAGTTGATGAACACACCACCCACCAACGTGCTGCAAGCCGCCGGGAACG
>CAWGVZ010000022.1:0-11790 GCA_963826035.1 uncultured Actinomycetota bacterium
ACCGGCAGGTGAGGCCGACTCGACGCGACGGTCGGACCGGGATCTCGCGTGCCGGAACCGCGATCTCGTGTGCCGGAACCGCGATCTCGCGTGGGTGCTACCCGGTGATGGCCGAGCGCAGGATCCGGTCCGCGCCGTTGCCGTTGGCCGTGCTGATCCAGATGGCGTTCTCGCCGGGACGGCCGTCACCGCGCGCATGCGGCCGAACGTGCCGGCGAAGTGGGACGTGATCTCGCCCGCCTCGGTGCCGCTCAGCTCGATGCGCCACAGCCGCTGGCCGCGTAGGGCGCCCATGAACGCCGTGTCGCCGACGATCGCCACTCCGCTCGGCGACGCCTCGGCGGTCGACCACGTCGCCTTCGGGTTGACGAACCGCGAGTCGTTGCACGTGCCCTCGCAGATCGGCCAGCCGTAGTTCTTCCCGGCCTCGATCAGGTTCAGCTCGTCGAACGTGTTCTGCCCCAGCTCGGCCGACCAGAGCCGGCCCGCCGAGTCCCACGCGAGGCCCTGCGGGTTGCGGTGCCCCAAGCTGTAGACGAGCGTGCCGAACGGGTTGCCCGGTGCGGGCTCGCCGGCCGTGGTGAACCGCAGGATCTTGCCGTTCAGCGCGTTCTGGTCCTGGGCGAGGCCCGTGTTGCCCGCATCGCCGGCGGCCGCGTACAGGAAGCCGTCCGGGCCGAACGCCAGCCGGCCGCCGTTGTGGATGTTCGCTCGCTGGATGCCGTCGACGATCGTCGTGTAGCCGGACAGCGCCGACCCGTTGAAGGACATCCGCACCACCCGGTTGCCGTCGGCCGCCGTGTGCATGAAGAAGACGTCGGTGTTGGCCGCACCGTCCCAGTTCGGCGAGACGGCGACGCCCATGAGGCCGCCCTCACCGCCGGGCCGGCCCTCCGGCACCGTGCCGACCGTGGTTCGCTGACCGGCCCGGGTGACGACCGAGACGCGGAAGCTGTCGCGCTCGGTGATCAGCGCGGACTGTCCGTCGGGCAGCCAGGAGATGGCCCACGGGATGGTCAATCCGCCGGTCACCTCCGACGGCGGCCCCGGTACTCCGAACGGCTCCCCGGCCTGGGCAACTCCACCGAACACGGCCGCCACCAGGGCGACGGTCACGGCGAGAATGCGCGTACGCATGACTCTCCTCTCGCAGGGTTGAGATTCAGTCACTCACAGTTCAGCCTACCGGTGGCAACGAAAAGGTGCGGGTCTAGACCACAGCGCGGTTCACCCGCGTGACTTCTGGGAACCCGACGGCGCCGTCTTTAGAGGCCGCGCAAATAGGGGTTGAGCGGTGACCCCGTTGCTGAGGCAGGCACAGGCGTTGGTGATCATGAAGGTGTCTACGCTTCGTGATCATCAGAGGTGCCTGTGCCTGCGTTGCCATCATGGCTGACAACCCCGTTGTGGGACCAGTTCGCCGCGCTGATCCCATCCCGACCTGTGGTCGATCCCACGCACCCGTTGGGGTGCCACCGTGCCCGGATGCCTGATCGGGTCGTGTTCGACAAGCTCATCCAGGTGTTGCGGTTCGGCTGCTCCTACGAGGCGATCGCCGACACCACGTGTTCGGCGTCCACGATCCGCAACCGCCGCGACGAGTGGCTCAAGGCCGGGCTGTTCGCCCAGCTCAAGCAGATCGCGCTGGACGCCTACGACCGCATCGTGGGCCTGATCCTGGACCAGATCGCGGTGGACGGCTGCATCACCAAAGCCCCCGGCGGCAGTGAATGCGCTGGCCCGTCCCCGGTTGACCGCCGCAAGCAGGGGATGAAACGGTCGCTGATCGTCGAGGGCTACGGCATCCCGCTCGGGAGGGTGCTGGCCGGCGCGAACCGGCACGACTCGCCGCTGCTGGCCCCGACCTTGGACAAACTCGCCGATCTCGGTCCGTTGCCCGACGAGATAACCGTGCACCTGGACTCCGGCTACGACTCAGGCAAGACCCGCGACGAACTCGCCGGACGCGGCCTACACGGACAGATCGCCCACAAGGGCGAGAAAGCGCCCATCCAGGCCAGCGACCGCTGGCAGGTGGAACGCACGAACGCCTGGCACAACGCGTTCAACCGGCTCCAACGCTGCTACGAACGCCGCGAACACGTCATCGACGCCTACTTCGACCTCGCCGACGCGATCATCACCATCCGTAGCCTGATCCGGAAAGCCTGGACCCTCTACCGCTGGGACACCCGACCAGCACGCCGCCCCTGAAGATCACCTATTTGCGCGGCCTCTTAGTCATTTCGATACGTGATGGGTTTCTCCATGTGCAACAGTGCGCGCATTTCGCAACAACTGGGAGTACCGTCGACGCCGGGCCACGCACCGGCGCGGTGCCCTGATTGACTCTGCGGCAGGGCGTACCGGCACCGAGTACGGCATCGACGTTCCAGCGGCGACCCCGCTCCGAGCACCGAGGAGTCATCCATGGCTTTCCCGTCCGACCTGGAGATCGCGCGGGGCGCGAAGCTCAAGCCCATCGAGGACATCGCCGGTGACATGGGGTTGCCGCCCCAACTGCTCGAGCCGTACGGCCGCGACGTCATGAAGATCGGGCTGGCCGCCATCGACGAGCTGGCCGACGCACCACGCGCCAAGTACGTGCTGGTCAGCGCCATCACCCCCACCCCGCTCGGCGAGGGCAAGACCACCACCACCGTGGGCCTCGGCCAGGGCTTCAAGCATCTCGGCAAGCAGGCGACGGTCGCCATCCGGCAGCCGTCCATGGGTCCGACCCTGGGCATCAAGGGCGGCGCGGCCGGCGGCGGTTACAGCCAGGTGGTGCCGATGGAGCTGCTCAACCTGCACCTGACGGGCGACATGCACGCGGTCACGGCCGCGCACAACCTGCTGGCCGCCATGGTCGACAACCACCTCCACCAGGGCAACGCGCTCGGCCTGGACGAGCGGGAGATCACCTGGCGGCGGGTGCTCGACATGAACGACCGCGCGCTGCGCAACGTGGTGGTCGGGCTCGGCGCCCGCGCCGACGGGGTGCCCCGGCAGACCGGGTTCGACATCACGGCCGCGTCCGAGGTGATGGCCGCGCTCGCGCTGACCACCGGGCTCGCCGACCTGCGTGCGCGACTCGGCCGGATCGTGGTGGGCTACACGGCGTCCGGCGAGCCGGTGACGGCCGAGCAGTTGGACACGGCGGGCGCCATGACCGTGCTGCTGCGGGAGGCGATCAAGCCGAACCTCATGCAGACGCTGGAGAACACGCCCGTCCTGGTCCACTGCGGCCCGTTCGGCAACATCGCCACCGGCAACTCGTCGGTGGTGGCGGACCTGATCGGCCTGCGCACGGGCGACTACCTCATCACGGAGGCCGGGTTCGGCGCGGACATGGGCGCCGAGCGGTTCTTCAACATCAAGTGCCGGGTCTCGGGCGAGGCCCCGGACGCCGCCGTGCTGGTGGCGACCGTCCGCGCGCTCAAGGCCCACTCGGGCAAGTTCAAGATCGTCGCCGGCAAACCGCTGCCGGAGGAGCTGCTGGCCGAGAACCCGGACGACGTGCACGCGGGCGCGGCGAACCTGCGCAAGCAGATCGAGAACATCCGGATGCACGGCGTCTCTCCGGTGGTCGCCATCAACGCGTTCCCCGGCGACTACACCTCCGAGCACGCGGTGATCCGCGAGATCGCCGAGGAGATGGGCGCGCGGGTGGCGGTCAGCACGCACTTCTCCGACGGCGGCGCCGGCGCCACCGAGCTGGCCGAGGCGGTGGCCGAGGCCGCCGCCGAGCCGAGCGAGTTCCAGCTGCTCTACCCATCGGTCGCGCCGCTGCGGGAGAAGATCGAAACCATCGCCACGCGCGTGTACGGCGCCGACGGGGTCAGCTACACGCCGACCGCCCGCAAGCAGCTGGACAACTACGAGCGCAACGGGTTCGGCGACCTGCCCGTCTGCATGGCGAAGACGCACCTGTCGATCTCGTCCGACCCGAAGCTGCTGGGCGCGCCGACCGGGTGGACGCTGCCCGTGCGGGAGGTGCGGGCGTCGGTCGGGGCCGGGTTCGTGTACCCGATCTGCGGCGACATGCGGACCATGCCCGGGCTCGGCGCATCGCCCGCCGCCACCCGGATCGACATCGACGACAACGGCGAGATCGTCGGTCTCTCATGAGTTTGCTTGACCTGACTGTTGGGCACTTCCAGGACGAGGTGGCGGCTCGTACGCCGGCGCCGGGTGGCGGGGCGGTGGCGGCGATGACCGCCGCCACGGCCGCCGCCCTGGTGGCGATGGCCGCCCGGTTCAGCGGTCGACCGGCCGACCGCGCCGAGGAGCTGCGTGCCCGGCTGGGTTCGCTGGCCGACGAGGACGCGGCCGCCTACTCGGCCGTACTCGCGGCGCCCCGTGGCCAACGAGCGGCGGCCCTCGCCGTGGCGACCGACGTGCCGCGCGAGATCGCGGCGGCCGCCACCGAGATCGGTGAACTGGCCCGGGGCCTGGCGGCTTCCGGCAACCCGAACCTGCTGGGCGACGCCCGGGTGGCACAGGAGTTGGCCGAGGCCGCGGCACGGGCCGCGGGAGTCCTGGTGGAGATCAACGTAGCGGAGGGTGAAGATGGCTGAGGGTCTGCTCGAGCGGCTCACCAAGGGCCCGGTGATCTGCGCCGAGGGCTACGGGTTCGAGCTGGAGCGGCGGGGCTACCTGCAGGCCGGGGCGTTCGTGCCCGAGGTCGTGCTGGAGCACCCCGATCGCGTGACCGGCCTGCACGAGGAGTTCGTGCACGCCGGCTCCGACGTGGTCGAGGCTTTCACCTACTACGCCCACCGCGAGAAGCTGCGGTTCATCGACAAGGAAGACCTGCTGGAGCCGCTGAACAAGCAGGCGCTGGCGCTGGCCGCGGGCGTCGCGCGGAGCACCGGCACGCTGCTGGCCGGCAACGTGTGCAACACGAACATCTACGACCCGGCCGACCCGGCGACCCACGCCAGGGTCCGGGACATGTACGTCGAACAGATCGGCTGGGCGGTCGAGGCCGGCGTCGACTTCGTGATCGCCGAGACGATCCGCCACCTGGGCGAGGCGCTGATCGCCCTGGAGGTGATCCGCGCGGCGGGCCTGCCGTCGGTGGTCACGCTGGTGGCCGACCGGACGGCCCGCACCCGCGAGGACCTCCCGATGACGGAGGCGTGCAAGCGGCTGTCGGGCGCCGGCGCCGACGTGGTCGGCCTGAACTGCAACCGCGGGCCGGCCACCATGACGCCGCTGCTGGCCCCGCTGGTGGCGGCGGTCGACGTGCCGGTGGCGGCGCTTCCCGTGCCCTACCGCACGACCGAGGCGCACCCGACGTTCCAGTCGCTGCGGGACCCGGACTTCCCGGGCCCGACGGCCCCGTTCCCCGTGGCGCTGGACCCGTTCACCTGCACCCGCTACGAGATGGCCGACTTCACGAAGCAGGCGACGGCCGCCGGCGTGACGTACCTGGGCGTGTGCTGCGGCGCGTCCCCGCACCACGTCCGCGCCATGGCCGAGGCCCTCGGCCGGACCCCACCGGCCAGCCGCTACTCGGTGGACATGTCGAAGCACTCCTATCTGGGCACGGGCGCGAGCAAGCAGGACAAGGAGTACGCGGCCCGCCGCCTCTAGCCGCGCATGATGACCACTCCCGTCGGCCATGATGACCAGTCGCGTCGGCCATGATGACCGCTGCGGTCGGTACGGTCGTCCGCAGCGGTCACCATGCACCACCGCAGCGGTCACCATGCACGACCGGAACGGTCACCATGCACGACCGGAACGGTCACCATGCACGACCGGAACGGTCACCATGCACGACCGCAGCGGTCACCATGCACGACCGGAACGGTCATCATGCGTGACCGGAGTGGTCATCATGGGCGGGTCAGGTACGCCAGTTTTGTTCGCCACTTCGGCGGGTTCGGCTCAATCTCGGGGTCCGTCTCGTAGGACTCGAACATCGCTACCCATACCTCGCCGTCCTTGGCCAGGGCGATGCCCTGCTCCGCCGCCCACGCGACCAGCGCCAGGTGGGTCTGGGCGATGCCGTCCGGATGGCCCACATGGTTGGTCACCACATAGGAACCGGCCGGCAGGGCGCCGGCCAGCACGCGGTCGTCGCCGGTTATCGGGGACGCCACCGGGTAGCCGACCTCCACGTCGAACTTCTCCTCGAAGCTCCCGATCACCCGGTACCGGTAGTACGGCGCGCCGATCGGTCCGCTGCCGCGGGCGGCCAGCCACGACAGCACCTCCGGCACCAGCGCGTTCACCTCGCCCCACTCGGCCAGCGTCGCCGTCGTCCTGATCCCCGCTGTGGGCTGTGCCGCCCTCTGCTCAACTCTCATGTCAAGTGATACGACCGGGAGCCGGAGAAGTCGTCGGGCCGTCGCGAAGTACGCCGCGCACCTTGTCCACGGACGTCGCCTCCGGATCGAAGCCCGTGAGGCACCAGGTGGCGCCGGCGTCCACATAGGACGCGACATCCGCGCCAGGCTCGACCTCCACCACGTAGTCGTACGGCCGGTTGCGGTCCTCCCGCAGGGCGTCGACCTGGGCGACCACCTCGGCGAGCTGGTCGGGTGACGTCAGGTTGATCGGGAAGAACCCGTCCAGTCGCGCCGCGCGGCGCATCGGCCGCACCTTGCCGGGGAAACCCGCGGCCCACACGGGCACGCCGGGCCGCTGCACCGGCCGGGGTAAGAACTGGATTCCGTCGATCTTGTAGTGCTCGCCCTGGTGGTTGACGGTCTCGCCGGACCACGCGGCCGCCAGGATCTCGAGCGTCTCGTCCAGCATGCCCGCCCGCACCCGGTCGTCCACCTCTTCACCCGTGCGGGAGAACTCGCCGGCGAACCGGTCGGATCCGAGGCCGACGCCGAGGGTGAGCCGGCCGCCGCTGAGCAGATCCAGCGTCGCCGTCTCGCGGGCCAGCTTGGCGGGTCTGCGCCGGGCGATGGCCGACACCATCGGCCCGAACCGCAGCCGTTCGGTGGCTGCGGCGATCGCCGTCAGGGTGATCCAGGGGTCGGCCACGTGCGTCACCGGCTCGCGCCAGCGAACGTGGTCCCAGACGAACATCCCCGCCCAGCCGGCCTCTTCGGCCTCGGCGGCGAGTTGGGCGACGAGCCGGGGGTCGGCGAGGTCATCGAAGATCGGCAGCCAGAGTGCGTGGTTCATGGGGACAACGCTACGGATGCTCTAGCATTAGGAAAAGCTATAGATTGTGATCAATGTGATCAGGAGTGCTAATGGAGCTGCGGCACCTGGCCACCCTCGCGGCGGTGGCCGAGGAAGGCACGTTCGGCAAGGCGGCCGGACGGCTCGGCTACACCCAGTCCGCGGTGAGCCAGCAGGTCGCGGCACTGGAGAAGGCCGTCGGGGGTGCGGTGTTCGACCGGCCGGGCGGCCCCAAACCCGTACTGCTCACCCCGCTCGGCCAGGTGGTGCTAACCCACGGCCGCGACCTGCTCGCCCGCGCGGAAGCCGCGGCCGACGCGGTGGAGCGGTTCAAGGCGGGCGAGGGCCGGGTTGACATCGGCACCTTCCAGAGCATCACGAACACGATCCTGCCGTCGGTGGTGCGCGAGATCCGCATGGCGCACCCGGCCGCCGACATCCGGCTGGTCGAGGACGAGACCGATCCGCCCCCGACCGACAACCTCGACCTGGTGTTCTTCGACGGCCGGATCGGCGGCGACGTCGAGCAGGTCAAGGTGCTGGACGACCCCTACGTGGTGGTGTCCAGGCTCGGTGACCTCCCGAACGAGCCGGTGCCGCTCGCCGCACTGCACGAGGCCCCGATGGTGGCCCCGCCGCCGATCTGCGACCAGGCGCGCGTGGAGAGGATGTACACCGGGCGGGCATCGCGCCGAGGATCGTGTTCCGCACGGCCGACAATCGCGGGGTGCTGTCCATGGTCCGGGCGGGCCTGGGTCTGGCCGTGATGCCGAGGCTGTCGCTGGAGTTCCTCGACGAGGAGCTGAACACCCACGAGCCGGTGCCCGCCATCGCCCCGCGCGAGATCTATCTCGGTTGGAAGGCGGACCGCACGCTGTCGCCGTTGGCCCGGCAGGTCATCGACCTCACACTAGCGTGGCGGCCCGAAGAACTCGAAGTGGCCGGCCAGGTCCAGAAGGAGAAAGGAGCGGCGCGTAGGTGGTCATCTCCGTGAGCAACCCGCCCGCCACCTCGAGAGTGACGGCGCGAACGGCTGACCCGCCGCGTCGTACTGACCGAACGCCGGACGCCCGTTCACCATGGCGGGCAACAGCCGATGCCCAAGACAGAGGTGCCGTCGCTGGCGGTCAGCACCGCGCGGATGTCGTCCCGGCCGCGCAGATACCAGGCGAACGGCAGCATGTCGATGGTCGCGTCCTCGTGGAGGAGCGCAATGAGGGCGGCGATGTCATACCGTTCGAACGCGTCGACGTAGCGGGCGAGCAACGCACGGCGCTCATCGTCCAGTGGGTCGCTCGGCGCCGGCCGGCGGATGGTCGCGCGTGCCCGGCGCAGGGCACTGTGGACGGCCGTGGCCGTGGTGTCGAGCAGGGTGGCCACCTCGTCGGCGTGCCAGTGGAGCACGTCCCGCAGGATGAGCACCGCCCGCTGCCGAGGCGGCAGGTGCTGCGACGACGCCCGCGACGAACGCGAGCCGGACGGACTCCCGTTGCGCGGCCAGGTCCGCCGGATCGGCGGTCAGCACCCGCACGTCCGGCATGGGCCGCACGAACGCCGATTCGGGTAGGGGCGCCCCGATGTCGGCCCCGGCATGGCGGCCGGACCGAGATCGACCGAGCGGGCCCGCCGCCGCGCACTCCGCCAGCATGTTGAGGCAGATGTTCGTGGCGATCGCGTTGCAGGGCCAGGTTCGCACCACAAGGACCCCCGCGCGGGGTAGATGGCTGGCACGCCAGGCCCGCAACATGGTCTCCTGCGCGGCGTCCTCGGCCTCGAACGCCGACCCGAGCATGCGGTAGCAGTAGCCGGTCAGCTCAACCCGGTCGCACCTCTTTCCAACTCCACGGCGCGAGCATCCCACATCGCCTGGTCTAGACCTATGCGTTACCGATGAACTACTCTGTGGCGTCAGATCCGACGCAGCGAGGGAAGTTCCACTCCTGATGGCAGGATCACTGGGCCCCCGGACGGTAGTCATCCGGGTGTTCGACGCGCTGATGCGGGACGTCATGGCCAGCTGGCTCGCCACGATGTCCGGTTACCTCGTGGTGGGCGCCGTGTCCGCCGGCCCAGCACTGACCCGGCTGTGCGCGCTGCGCTCACCGGACGTCGCGCTGGTGCAGCTCGGGTCGGCCGAAGCAGAAGAACTGGCACTGATCCGCGGGCTCCGCGAGCTCCATCCGGCGCCGCATGTCATCGGCCTGCACGGGGACCTCGATCCGGAGAAGCTGCTGCGGTTTCACCGCGCCGGCGTGTGGCGGCTGGTCGGCAACCGCTGCGGAGCGGCCGCACTGCGCACCGCACTCGAGGAGACGGCGCCCGGCCGGCCGGCACCGCGCACCAACGGCGCCCTCAGCGGGCGCGAACTCGAGATCCTCGCCCTGATCAGCGCCGGCTGCTCCACCGTGGATGTGGCCGACGCACTGGAGATCAGCCCACACACGGTGACCAACCACACCCGGCGCATCTTCACCAAGCTCGACGTCCACAGTCGCGATGCAGGCGGTGGCGGAGGCGGGCCGGCTGGGGATGCGCGCCCAGGTGCACCGCGCCTCGGTCATCGGCCCGTCCGGGCCGCTTCGTGACGAGGTGGCCCGGGTCCTGGCCGCCGGCCTACCCGACGCGCGACCCGCGGTCACCGTCCTCGTCCATCCAACGGAAAGCAGCTGGCGCGCCGACACCGGCCAGTCCCGCAAGATCGTCGTGGTGGAGCCGGACAACCGCGGCATGGTCATCGACGCCGTGTCGCGCGGCGCGCGGGCCGTACTGTCCGAACAGGACGTCGCCGAGCAGCTGCCAGCCGTCATCTCCCTGGTGCGAGCCGGTTACCTGGTCGCGGCCGACGACGCGGTCCGCCCGCTGCTGCGCGGAACGCGGTCCGCGCCGCGACGTTACCGGCTCACCCCGCGCGAGCGCGACATCCTCGACTCGATCGCCCTCGGTCACTCGGTTCGCGAGACGGCCAACGCGCTCGGCATCGCCGTCAAGACGGTGCAGAGCGAGCAGCGTCAACTGTTCGCGAAGCTCGGCGTCCGGAACCGGCCGAGCGCCCTGGCCTACGCGAGGGACCTGGGTCTCGTCGACACCTAAGGGTTTCTCGTCACGCCTAGTACGGCAGCCGCCATTTGGGTTGTGACCTGCGGGAAGGTGTGGCTGGGGGCCGGTGGCGACATGGGGCAGCCGCCTGTTGATCATGTGTTTGTGAGAACTACAGGATCGCAGGCGGCTGCGGCTGCCAGGATAGGTGCTCGGTTGGCGGGGCGGAAACTGGGTGAGCTGACCGAACGGTTGCGTTCGTGTTTTCGGCGGGTCGAGCCGTTCGTGCAGGCCGGTAAGTATCTGCGGGCGGTGATGAGCGAGTTGCCCAAGCGGAACAGCTGGACTATTGCTGAGCATGTCGGGGACCGGACACCGGATCGGACGCAGCGGCTGCTGAACCGGGCGTGCTGGGATGAGGCCGAGGCGATGGCCCAGGTCCGGCGGTTCGCGGTGGCCGGGCTGGAGGAGGCGGCCCGCAAGGCCGGGCGGCGGCGCGGGAAGCTGGTGATCGGGGCGCTGGATGAGACCGGGCAGCAGAAGAAAGGCGTAGCCACCGCGGGTGTCAAACGCCAGCACATGGGCTGCGCGGGTCGGGTGGAGAACGGGATCAACACGGTGCACTTGTCCTATGTGCGCGAAGGTGTCGGGCACGCGTTGATCGGGTTTCGGCAGTGGATCCCCGGCGAGCACATCAGTGATCCGGTGCGCTCGCTGCGCATGGGCCTGCCGCTGGATCTGACGTTCCGCACCAAGGGGCAGTTGGCTATCGACATCTGCACGTCCGTGGCCGCGGACGGGTTCCGACCGGATTTCTACTGCGGGGACGAGGTTTACGGAAACTGCACCGAGTTGCGGACCCACTTCGAGGCCGCCGAGCAGGCCTACGTGTTGCGGGTGGCGAAGAACTTCCGGATCACGCTGCCCAGCAGCGTGGTGCTGTCCTGCGAACAGGCCACCAAGACGCTCCTCCAGGGGCTGAAACACAAGCGGCGGTGGGAAATCCGCTCGGCCGGCAAGGGCTCCAAAGGAGACCGTTGGTACGCCTGGGCCTGGATCGCCACCGCCTCGGCCCGCCACTACCTGCTCATCCGCAAACACCTACGCACCGGCGAGTTGGCCTTCCACTACTGCTTCGTGCCCGAGGGTCAGTTGCTCACCAAGGCCCGGCTGATCCGTGCCGCCGGGCTGCGCTGGCCGGTCGAGGAAGGGTTCGAGTTCAGCAAGGACTGCTTCGGCCTGGACCAGTCCCAGGTCCGGCTCTACACCGCGATCGCCCGGCACACCGTGCTCGTCTGCGCCGCCCTCGCGGTCTGCGCCGTCACCGCCGCGTTGCTGCGTGACCGCACCGACAGCCAGGCTCCCGAACCTCTACACCCGAACCAGCCGCCGCCCGCCGATCCCGGTCTCATCCCACTCACCATCCCCGAGATCAAGCGTCTGATCGCCAAGGCCACCGCCACACCGCGACCACCCGGACACACCACCCACTGGGTCAACTGGCGCCGCCAACATCAAGCACGCTCACGCTGGTTCCACAAACGCACCAGACTCGCCCGCAACATCGAAAACACCCAGATCAGCTAGCGAATGGCGGCTGCCGTA
>CAWGVZ010000023.1:0-202265 GCA_963826035.1 uncultured Actinomycetota bacterium
TCGTGACAAGGCTCCTGATCTGGAAGTTGTTCCAGGTCAGGAGCCTTGTTGCATCTCCGGTGATGATCATGCAGTTGATCTAGATCGCATGGAGCTTGGGACCCATTTGGGACCCGCGCAGGTAGTTGGACAGCAACTCGCCCGCGTCGGTGACCGAGTGGCGGTCCGGGTGCAGGTATCGCTGCGTGGTCATCAGTGACCCGTGCCCGGCGATCTTGCGCAGGTGGTGCACCGGCACGCCGGCATCAGCCATCCACGTCAGCCCGGTGTGCCGCAGATCGTGCCGCCGCAGGTGCTCGTAGCCCAGTCGGCTCACGACGTCGTCCCAATGGGTGGCGTCGCGCAGGACGGCCGTCGAGATCCGCCCTCCGCGTGGACCGGTGAACAGCCGGCCGTCGGTGTTGTCCTTTCCCACTTTCTCGATCAGTTGGCGGACGATGGGCCGAATCTCCTCGATCAACGGCACGAGGCGTGCGCGCTTGCCCTTCGTGCCCTTGTCGATCAGGCCGCCCGGCGACGTCGTGGTCTGCCGCCGGACGGTCCAGATCCAGGTGTTGGTGTCGATGTCACCGACCCGACAGCCGGACACCTCACCGATGCGAGCAGCGGTGGACGCCGCGAAGAGCACGACGCGGCCCCAACCCGCGTAGGAGCCGTGCGACCGGGCAACGAGCGCATCAGCCAGCCGCGACAGGGTGTGCCAGTCGGGCAGTGCCAACGAACGCGGGTCGTCCAACTCGTCCTCGGCGCGTTCGTACTCGCGTTGCCAACCGGTGATCCGTGCCGGGTTGCGATCGATCAACCCGTCCCGGCGGGCCTGCTCCATCACGCGGACGAGTACAGCGATCGAGTTTTTCACCGTCGACTTGCCGCACTCGTCGGCGATCCAGCCGTGAACTGCCCGATCCACCACGCCGTTCGTGATCATCCGGACGGGAATGTGGCCAAGCGACGGCACCACGCGCTTTCGCCAGCCCGCCATGTACGGATCGGTCGTCTTGGCCTCCAGCCCCCGCAGCGCCAGGTCCATCACGGCCTTGCCGTAGTCGGCGAGCGGCTTCGTGGCCGTTGCCGGATCAACGCCGCTCTCGGCCAGGACGCGCAGGTCGTCCAACCACGCCTTTGCCTCATCCTCCGTCTTGAAGGTCTCGGACCTGGACGGCCGCGTGCCGGTTTCTTTGTCACGCCAACGAACACGAGCGCGGTAGCCGTCTCCGTCGCCGCTAGAACCGGGACGGAACTCGATATCCATCGCGAGGGACAGGCCGATAGGTAGCTCGATCTTGTCTGCCATCACGCCGCCGCCTCTCGGGGATCGACGCGCCGACTCAGCATCCAATGCTCAACATCGTAGGCGCTGTACATGGTCACCCGCTCCGAGAACTGCACGAAGGGTGGTCCCTGTACGGGGGTGGATGTACGCCAGCGTCGGACGGTCGAGGCGTCCACGTTGAGAATGCGCGCAAGCTG
The DNA here is from genome assembly GCA_963826035.1 of uncultured Actinomycetota bacterium. Lineage (GTDB taxonomy): Bacteria > Actinomycetota > Actinomycetes > Mycobacteriales > Pseudonocardiaceae > Actinophytocola. Next base: position 1,471 of record CAWGVZ010000023.1, read on the forward strand.
TTCAGTCGTGAGCCATTCACCGTGCAGAAGACGAATCTCCATCTTGTCCACCTCCTATGCCGCTCGCAGTTGAGTTGCCGAAAGATCTGGCGATGGTGGTCCTGTCGCCGCCAGTAACGCGCGGTCGTACTCGGCTCTCCAGGTGATCCGTTCGGCGATGGCGTGCATGAGCAGGTGGTCCCGTGGCGGTTGGTGTGGGTCGCCGGGTTGGACCTTCTGCCACACCAGCCGCGCCGGGTTCGGTTCCGGCTTGGTGATCCCGACGGCCGCCAGCGACTCCAGGACGAACGCCTTCCGGTCCGCCCGATGATCGGCCAGCGTCTTGCCCGACCACTTCCGGGACACCAGGACTCGCCGGCCGGGTAGGCCGAGCGTGGTCCTGCGGTGTGCGCGGGACTTGCAGTGGCCGGGGTGGGTCTTGCTGGTGGCGCCGAGCGGTTGGACGCCGTAGAGGAGCCAGACCGCGCACCGGGGCGAGCATGGGGTCACGCGTAGCTCGTCGTGGAGCCGGTCGTGGTGTGCCCGCTGCCGGTCACCTGTCGCGGTGATGACCTCACCGGTGGACTTGGCGAGGTACTTGGTCAGATAGCCGATGTGTCGGCCGGCTTCCTCGGAGTTGCCGAGGATTCCCTTGGAGTGCACCTGCCGCCCGAAGGTCACGACGTGCGCCGGCTCGTCCACCTGGTCCAGCGCATCCGCCCAGCTCACGAGCGGCTTTCGGCTGTCGGGGTCGACGAACGCGCCGCCGTCCCAGACGGGTAGGTGGTCGCGGTCGTAGACCAGCTCGTCATGCGCCGGCCACCACACCTGGTGATACGTCGCAGCCGTGACTTGCCGAAGTACCTCGTGCGGCACTGAACCCCGGATAGCCGCGTGCAGGTGCGGCGCGCAGCGCTTCTGTGGCTCGACCGTGGCGAAGTACTGCACGTCCCAGCCCACGACCCGGCGGAGGTTCTGCCACCACCGGTCCACCAGGGCGGAGAAGTGCACCGCGTCCCGAGCTGCCCGCCGGTAGTCATACGTACGCGGGTCCACCGGGGTGCCGTCATCCCGGACTCGCCCATAGGTGTCACAGGTCAGCGTGACGAACATCGACGGCCGGAACCCACCCGCGTACTCCCGCCCGAGGGTGCGCGCTTCTACGCGCCGCCGAGGCAACTCCGGGGCGTCCTGGCGCCGCCGGGTCGACCGCTTGACCGGGCGTGCGGCTGGACCATCCGGAGACGGCAGACGGCCCCGCATCCCGAGTTGCCGAAGTTCCGCGTCGACCGAGCGGATTTCCTCCCGCAGCTCGTCCGCCTCGACCGCGCCTGTTCCCGCGGCTTCCTGGTAGGAAACCAGCAGGTCAGCGCGCAGCTCGAGCAACGCCGTATGATCCGGGGTCGGCTCGTCCGGGGTGAAGTCCGGCTCCTGGTCGAGGTGCCAGCCCTCCCGACACTGGGCCATCCGCAGCGCACGAGCCTTCCGAGCACACGGCCCGCACTGCGACTCCACAGTGGAGCCACACGGAACCGGGACGTACCGGAGTTCGCCGGTGTCCAGGTCGCCGACCTCCATCGTGAACGGCCGCACACACACGCCGTGTTGCTCGGCGGTTGCCGTGATCACGTCGGCAGCGAGAGGCTGCCGCATCCGCTCTACGCGGGTGGTTGTGGCCATCTAGGCCACCTCCCGTGTGTGCTGGTTCTCGCGCAGAAGGGCGTGGAGGGTGTACAGCTCGTCGACCGTGACGTCTTCGGAATGGTTGGGGGTGAGGGGGACGAGGCCGCAGCACTGGTCGAAGGGGGCGGCGCCGAAGACCGACAATCGGAGGTCACCGGCGCCACGGCCCCAGACCCTCACAATCAGGTCGCCTTCGGTGGTGTGCCACCAGGAAGCGGTGACCTCGACCAGGGTGTATGTCCACATCAGGACGTTTCCCAACGTGTCGACCAGACTTTGAGCAGCGTCGGGTTTCACCGACACACGACGGGACAGGGGGTAGATGATCACCTCGTTGGGTTCCGGCAGCGCGCGGCCGAGCAGGTGTGAACGGAAGCAGCCGATCACAGTGTCCATAGGGGACGAAACAGAGAGCGTGTTTGCAGACATGGCAAGGAAGACCTTTCGGTTGAGGGGTGTCACGCGGCACCACGGGACAGACCGGGGTGGTCTGTCCTGAGTGGATGAACGGTTCCCGGATTGCCGGGATCGCTGTTGCCGGTGACGAAGGTTTCGAGTTGCTTGATGGTGTCGTCGGGCACCCAGCCGCCCCGGACGCGCAGTGGTTCGCGGATGCCTTCGCCGAACAGGTAGCCCACGCCGGGTTCGGACTCGCCGATCCGGTTGGCCCACGCTCCCCGGTCATACGCCTGCTCACCGAGCACCATCCCGACATGGGACTTCGTGGCGACCCGCAGGCAGATGCGCCGAGGGAACAGCTCCCGCACAGGCACGGTGTCCTTGGTGGGCTCCTGGACATAGCCACGCACCGTGCAGCCCAGCGCGCGGCCCTGGGTGGTCAACAGCGCCACCCGCTCGGATATGGCCTCCCGTAGTTTCCGGTCTCCGATGTAGCGGATCAGGGCGCCGATCTCGTCGAACTCCACAATCTCCAACGGATACTCAGGAGTGATCGGGACGGTGCGGAGCCGGCCGGCGAACTCCGCCTTACGCCTGTTCATCTCCTCGATCACGTCGTCGAGTAGCGATAGCGCGTCCTTCGCGGTGACGGCATAGCGGTGGAAGATCCCCCGCCCGTAGGCGAGTTCCATGCCTTTTGGGTCGATCCCGGAGACGCGTACCAGGCCGTCACGGATGGCGGGTGCGATGGAGACGAGCGGGCACCACATCTGCGCGCCCTTACCGGCTCCCGTGGCGCCGGCGTGCAGGGTGTGGGAGCCCACGAGGGATTGGTGCCAGTCGGTTCCGTAGTCGGTCCGTCCACTCCAGACACGCGTCAGATCAACATCCGCACCATCAACGTCCGCCAGGTCGACGAGCTTCGGGCACCAAACGGTGTCCGCCAGGAGGTTGCGCCGTTGGAAGTCGATCGAGACGACATTGGGGCGCAGCTCCCGCACCTGACACCGAGCCACCCCTCGAGCCACAGCGAGAGCGCGGGCGGCGTCGTCGAAGTCCTCCGGTTTCTGACCGGGCACGAGCCGGACCCGCACCTCATCCCACGACGACCCCGACCGCACCGACAGCACGCGCGGCACCTGGTCCACCCGCTGCTTGGGCGCCCGCCGAACCTTCCTCCGCCCGAGCGGGTTGGCGGTGAGCACGATCGGCCTATCCGCGTCGAGCACGGTGAGACCGCAGGCCCGCAACCAGCTCGGCAACTTTCGGGCGTAGATGGCCCAGCGCTGCCACCACGACCGCAGATGCCGGCCGGCCCAGGTCTCGAACGCCAGCCGGAACCGCCACCGCCACACCAGCAGCAAGCCCCCCAGGCCAGCGACGGTGGCAACGAGTGACACCCATCCCCACGCCGACAGCCAGCCCACGACCAGCAGGAGCCAGAGTGTGGTGCGCCAGTGGGTCACCGTAGTTTTGATCATGAACCAGACGGTCTTGACCACCAGCCACAGCGCCAACGCCACCATCGCGACCGTCGCGAGCGCCTCCAACACAGCGGTGAGGGCTTTGCCGATCTTGTTGAGCACCCACACCACGGCCACCACACCACCGCCAGCCACAATGAGGGTTACGAGGTTCTGAGCGTTCATCGCCGCTCACCCCGCCCCGGCACGTATTCGAGCGGGAGTGCACCGTTACAGCGGTCGCACTGGGACTCTCCCGGCCACAACCGAGCGAACCGCTTGCACAACGAACAACGACTATGGGAACGAACACGAATCTGGTTGGCTGCCCCATCTGGCGGGACAGCCGCAGGACGGTCTAGCCTGTCCATTGTCTACCTCCGGGTGGACAGCGCAGGAGCGGAAAAGGTTGGGAAGCCTGGTATTCCGCTTCTGCGCCTACGGGATCAACATGGCGAATCAGGACGTGCGTCATCGCCGCACGACCCCGCGTGCGTTATGTCTACTTCGGACTTATTGCTTGATCAGGACTCGCGTAGTTGGGCCTCGATCTCGCGTGCCTTGCGGTCCTCACGGGACGACCAGTACAACGCCTCGTGGTGATGACCCCGGTCGATCTCGGCCACCTCCGCGTACACAGCGGCACTGCGCCGGTAGTACGCCACCCACTCAGCCGGCCTGGCCTCAGGTGCAGGACGCTGTTCAGACAGCAACGCGTGCGCCTGCATCAGGCGAACCGGCTTGGCCTCACGCTTGGCGACTCGATTAGTAGCCATGCGACCAATACCCCTTCCGGCCGCCCCGGTTCGGGTCCTCGATCATCGCTTTCAGCGCCTGCTCATGCTGCCGGCAGATCAGATCCCGCCACTCGACGTACCACGTGTGCTTGGCCGCCAACTCCTCCCAGCACGCGATGTGCCGTTCATGCCAGTACTTCCACACCTCAGCCGGATCCTTTACCTCCGGCGGCGTCCGACCCAACTCATAGATCTCTACCGACGGATCACCAATCGGCTCTTGCCACCTATACCTAAGAGCCATGAGGCACACCGTCCTCACGTACCAGCGCAGGGACCGCAGGCAACGCCCGCCGTCGCTCACGCCAGCCGGCACCACCGCCATCGTCGTGCTTCGCGCGTGCCGCCCAGTCCCGCGCCTGATACTCGAATGCCTGCGCCGCAGCCCCCAACGAGGCCACCGCCCACCACGCCAGGTCCGGCTCGGACTCCATCTCCCGCCACACCGCCGCCACATTCCGCGACGCCCGCGCCATCCGCTCAGCAACCTCCCGATCGCCTGGCTCGGACGCGCCGACCAACGCCGACACCGCGCCGTACTCCCGGTAGACCGCCTCCCAGCGAAGAACCAACTCTTCCGACACCATCACAACACCTGAGCCTTCCCGCCACCGCGCGCCAGGGCGCCGACCAGGCGACCCAAAAGCCGCACCGGCCAGCACCCCAACACACCCGGCACTCATCTCGTGCCTCACGCGGCCTTGGCTGACGACTCAGACGCCTTGCGAGGGTTGGCCGCAGCGCCAGCGGCACGGAACCCCGTAGCCCGGAACAAGTACGACTGGTACTTGTACTCACCGTTCCCGGCCACGCGCGGCTCAGCGGTCATACCGTCCAACTCGATCGGCCGCACGCCCGGCAGTACCTCAGTCGTGGTCGGCACTGGCTGGACATCCGCCAGGAACGTGATTTCGAACGAGGCTCGCTTGGCGTTGCGCTCGTCCGGGTCGGTGACCGTCGCCTTCCACTGTCGCTTGCCGGTCAACTCGTCGATCCGCTGCCGCACCGGCCGGCCCGCCGCGCGGTCCTCCCGCGACTGGTACTCGCTGTCGGGCGCGACCTCACCGACGAGCACAAGGCCCTGCGGGAAGGCTTCCGCGAACTCGATCGGGAACCGATGTCCCCTGGGAATCGCCATCTGATGTGAACCCTTCTGTCATGCCGCCCCGTTCGGAGCCGCTAGGTACACATTCGGCGATCTTGCGTCTCATGCAGACGCCTTATCGGTCCCGTCTCTGACTTCTGTGCATCACCTGGTCTCTTCTAGTCTCTTCTTCGTGCTAGTCTGGTCTCGTGACCAGCGGAAACCGAGAGAACGACGCGGCCCCGACCCTGCTCAAAGTGCTACTCAAGCAACGGCACCTACAGGCGCACAGCGCGTTCCGCCGGGAGTACGACAAGGTCGCCGCGAAGATCGACCGTGACTTGGTGGGACGTGCGCCGGCCAAGGCCCAGTTCTACCGGTGGCTGTCCGGCGAGCTGACTGGCGTGCCCTACGCACACCACTGCCGGGTCCTCGAAGGGATGTTTCCCGACTGGTCCGTCGAGCAACTCTTTCAGCCATACAGCGGAAGCCTCGAGTTCATCCCCGATCCCGCGGCTTCCCGCCCTGTTTTGGCTGGTAGAGACGCGGAGGCGACCCAGATGAGCAACGGGACCGACGAGATCGTCGGCACGTACCCCTACCGATCGCGGTTCCCGTCCGAGAAGTGGTGGGAGCTGTTCTCCAACGCGACGGACCAGATCGACCTACTCGGGTACACCCTGTACTTCCTGCCGCTGGAGCACCCCGGCCTGATTGACCTTCTGCGCCGCAAGTGCGAGAGCGGCTGTGTCGTCCGAGCGGCCATCGCAGACCCCGCCTCACCCCACGTGGCCAACCGCGACGCCGAGGAGAAGCAGCCCATCACGCTGGTGGTGCGGATCAACTCGACCTTGCAGCACTTCGCACCCCTGGCGGACTGCGAGAACTTCCAGCTTCGCTACCAGGACATCCCGCTGTACAACAGCGTCTTCCGCTTCGACGACGACATGCTCATGACCCCGCATCTGTACGCCACCCCAGGCTCAGCCGCCCCGCTGCTCCACCTACGCCGCCAGACCGACGACGGTCTGTTCTCCAGATTCGCCGACCACTTCGAGAGCGTCTGGACCACCACGAAGCCGATCGAGCAGGCCGACCAGTAGGGGAGACGAGCATGGCCCGCAAGGACTACTACGACGACCCCGATGCGCCTGCCCCTAACTCGATCGTCGCGGCCGCCTCAGCAATCGTGACCAACGACAAGGGCGAGATCCTGGTACACCGCCGCACAGACAACGACCTGTGGGCACTTCCAGGTGGAGGCATGGAGTTCGGAGAGTCCATCACGGACACAGTGGTGCGAGAAGTGCACGAGGAGACTGGAATCCGCGTAACGCCGAAGTATGTGATCGCGGTGTACTCCGATCCTAAGCACGTGTTCGCCTACACCGACGGCGAGGTGCGTCAAGAGTTCTCAGTCTGCGTCGCGTGCGAGGCCATCGACGGAGAACTGAAGATTAGCGACGAGTCAAAGGAACTGAAGTTCGTTCATCCTCGCGACCTCGAGCAGTTGGCAATGCATCCGCGGATTCGTGCCAGGGTGACCGACTATCTGGGCGGCCGCAAAGGAGGGTTAAACCCAGGATAACGACTAGCTGGCCGGCTCGACCAGCTGCTGATTTATCTTAGTCGAACGATACACGCCGGTCGCTGGGAACATTTGATGTTTCTTCGCATAACGTCGCCAACTCGGCACTAATGCAAAACTGGCCGTCAAAGTGTCCAATGAGATCTGTTGCATTCTCCCGAAGTAGAGCGCCGAGGATTGCAGACTGTGGGTCAATGGACAACGCCGCGACTAGGTTCGTGTGCTGGGAGAGTACCGTTGAGAAGTCTTCTGGACGTAGACTAATCGCATCCAGCCATCGTATAACCGTATCTGTCATTCTACGGAGGTCGCTCGGCAATGCTTCTGGAGGAAAAACAGAAGTTATTGCAGACAAGGTGACTGAGGCTTTGGCGAATTCCATTGGTTTATCCAATGTGACCTCGCTGGGCATGCGAGCCTTGTCGAGATCATCGAGGATCGTGTCGGCAAGTTCAAGCATGCCGCGCAACTGGGCGACTAGACGGAAGTTTTCCCATTCATAGGAACTTCCTTTATAGTCAAACTTGTGAGTGGCCATATCTAGAGCGTGCTGCAGCGCGGTCGTGAACTGTATCTCCGTCGCAATACCCTCTGTGTCTGAGTTTCGTGCCCGATACTCATCCGGTGGCAAAACAGAGAGTTTTGGTTCGCGGTGTTTGAAGTCTGTTTGTTGCACAGATCTTCCTTGAAATTCTTTGACTACCGCCAGGCCGCATCCTGCAATAATCCGCTGCGCTTGGAGAACTTGGTGTCTATACAGCATAACGACCTTAAGGCCAATAAGATCATCTAGCTCGCTTAGCATGGAGTATTTTCCGGTTTGCAATTTTTGGTAAATACTATCATTTGATTTAATTCGGACATCTATCGTGACTGGCGTTAGCTCAGATAGCTCCGCCGACACCCTACCGACAATGTAGTCACGTACTTTTTCGAGCAAGGGGCGCCGCAGGCCCATTGTTGTAGTCAGGGCCGCGGGTATCACTACGCACCCCTTAGTACGTCAGACAAGATTTCTGTTCGAATATGGCGATTTGCGGACTTGTTAGAACCCTGTCGTGCAGCCAAGAGATATTGCCTCGCGCGAGCCGTCTCTTGTTCGTCGACTTCGAAATCGAAACTGGCCAGCAATTCGCCCGTAGTCTTGGCGGGTGGAATCGGCTCGGAACCTCGTAGCATTCCGGTAACTGAAGCCCACAATGAATAGAAGTCGGCGACATTACTAAATCGAGTCGATGATATTGTGATGTTTTTATGAATCTCATTGAGATGCCTTTTGGTTTGACCAAAGAGGCGGTCGTGATCGCTGACGTTTGGAATCTCGTCGTCATATTCTGCATACGCCTGATCTAGATAGTCCTTCCCATCCTGGATGCCGAGCATGGTCATGATATAAAACTCTGAGATGTACTCGACATCCAACATGCGTCGCTGTCGGGCGGGCGTGATAAGGCCGATGTCAGACCAGAATGAGGACTCTGCGTAATTCTCCATTTTTTTAATCAAGGCGCCACCAAACTGTGCGTGACGAAGCTCTTGTTTGTTCAGTCGCGAAACATTCCGATTCAATCGGTCAAAAGCTTGATTTAGTTCTGCCGCCGTTACGCCGGTTACCGTCTCCACCGTAAATAGATAGTTCAAGATCCGCGTTTTCATGGCCCGCGAGAAGTCCGAGTAGTACTTGTCGTCAAGGCGGAGGTCTCCGAGTGAATCTGGTGCCGGAAACTCGTCGCTAACGAATGAGATTAGCGAAGTTAGGCGTTGTTTTCCATCGAGTACTTTGTATTCTGTTGGTCGATCTGGGTCGATATCGACCTCAAGAAAAATAGATTGAGTGGGGTAGTTTCGTATGATTGAATCGATGAAGAATTGTCTATAGTGAAGGTTCCATACGCTCCGTCGTTGATAAGGAGGAGATAGGTTCAACTTGCCGCTTGAGTTTATATCGAGAAACCAACTCGCCGTCTGACTGGTCGGGGTACGCGGAAACGCCCGTTCCTCAAGCGTCATACATATCCACCTCATGTGTTCGGTTGCGTAACGCGTCTGACACCATTCTGCACGGTTGGCGGGCTCGTGGGGGGAGGCGGGACCAGGGTTTCGCGTGTCCGAGCAGTGGGTGATCAAACCCGTGGGCAGCGGTGTCAAGCATCAGGTGAAGCCAACATGTCAAGCATCAGCCGGAAAACGACATGCATCAGGACAGTCCGTAGCAGGCGTCCACTGTGTTACTGCCGAACTTGGCTCTATGGGATCAAGGCGGCGCGCAAGCGCGCCGCGCGGGCGGACGGCCTGCCGCTCCGCTCACGGCCGCCGCCCGCCATCCGCATTGACGCCACTCTCGCCCCGCGAGCCATGACACCAGCGCCTCACCACGGTCGCCCCCTCGAACAGCCCGTGATCCTTTAACGCCGACCCGCCGGCATCAAGAGCGCTCCGCGTCGCTGCGCGATGGGCTGCGCCCACTCTTGACACCGACGGCCCGGCGCTAACCGACGGCCAGTGCGAAGGAACGGACCCGCACAGCGCCCGACCTCTAGGAGCGCCGGCCATGCGACACCCAGTCAGCTCCCGCCAGCTCGTCCTCTGGCCCCGTCACGAGATCAGTGAGGTGTGGGCGCCTACCGGCATCTACCACCCGCCGCCGGTGCCCGAGGTAGACACGGGAGAGCGCGGGGCCACGGTCGACGAGACAGATGATGGGACGGACTCCGCGCCCATCGTTACCGCCCTCACCCGGGCTACGGGGACCTGTGGGCAGGTGGGACGGGGGAGTGGGCGGCGTGCGCGGCGGGGAGTTGCGGCCGCCCGCCGGGTGTCTACCGGCGACCTCGTTTGAGCAGGTCGCGGGCTGATCGGCTTGGGACCCATTTGGGACCACACGTCATGCGCGACCTCGAACAACACGCCCGCCGGGGAACGTCACGCGGCACCCCTGCACGGGGTCTGACCTGCCAAAACGCCTACTCTGACGTCCTGGGGGTCAAGGGGTCGCAGGTTCGAATCCTGTCAGCCCGACAAGGCGGCCGTTTACGCAGGTAGACGGCCGCTCTGTTGTGTCCACATAGGACCATGGTTGCTGTCCCAGGATTTTCCCAGAATGGGATCTGCCCGGCGCCCGGTTGATGTCGGCCGAGCGGTGTGGACCGGCAGGCCGCCGCTGCCGTGACCGCAGTCAGGTCGGTCACCTGCACCGGCATCCTGGACTCGCGTGTCGCGACTCGCCCGGTGCACAAATTGCCTCCTTCAAGGTTGTGTCCTGGGCCCTAGCGCGCCGTCGGACTTGGCCTCGAACGCGGGTCGGGTTCACGGCCACCGCCGGCACGTCGGACAGCGAGGGGGCCGCGCACCCGCGTCGCTACGGACTCGTCGGGGCTGCCGGTGCCGAAATGCGCCGGACCGGTTCCACTTCTATGTCCATACTGTTCCTCGGATTGGCGGCGTAGTTGGTCTGGTGGCGAACGCGACGACACCGTCCGACTGCACCGCCAAGCGCGCCCGGTCGTGGGACGCGATCAGGTCACGACGGACTCTTCTGCAGTCGTCCATCGAATGCCACTCCTGGCGGGGTGGCGTGAGGTGCCTGCGTGAACGTCTTTCGGAAACGTTTCGCAAACCACGATCCGCGTCTCTCGATGCTGGCCCGGCAGCATGACGGCGAGACGCGGTAGTGGGGCTGTGCCGCTGAAACTCATCGCATTCGTTCTCTAAGCCGTCCTCGTGCTGTTGTCCGCTCGGTCGGGTTAGGTCGCCTTCGAATCCGACGACAAGCAGAAGCGCCGGGGGTCGGTCCCGCCTGGTCGGCGTTGGTTCGGGTGTGTCGAGGTTGGGGAGATTCTCGCGGAGCTCTTCAAGGGCTCTGACCTGGTCTTTTGTGTTCGAGTAAGCTCCCCTAAGGTCCACCGAGAATTCGATCTTCGCTCTCTGACCTGCGGTTTCGTACGCAGAGTAAACCTCTCGCTCACAAACACGAGCGAGAGGTTTGTTGCTGGTCAGGGCCTGTTCTTGTGTTCTAACCTCGTAAGGTGTCGTGCCTGTTGTGGCTGATGTTGCTTAGGTCAGGGTGTCGCTGACCACGGATCATGGTTGGTGATGCGGCCGCCGGCGAGGTATACCGGCGAAAGAGGGCATGGTTGAGTTGCCGGCGCTGGTCGTCGTCGCGGGCTCGGTAGATCTGGCCCCGGGGCGACGGGATGATCGGGATGGTGGTCGGCGGTATCGCCCGTGGCGAGCCTGGCCAGGGCGTCGACGACCTGTTGTTGGCGGATGGTGGCGTAGTAGCGCTCGACGGCGTGTTCGGCGACGGTGGTGCCTGCCTGGTGGCAGTGTCCGCAGTACAGGGTGCCTTTGAGGTAGTGATGGTGCACCCGCCGTCGCTCTCCGGAGGTGGTGCGGGCGTCGAAGACGGCTTGGACGCGGTCGAACAAGTGCTGGTCGACGATCGGTTCGTGGCGCCCGGGGGTTCTTTGCCGCGGTAAGTGAGGTAGCCGAGGTAGTAGCGGTCGCGCAGCATCCGGGCCAGCTTGCTGATCGACACCCGCTGTGCTGGGTACCGGGCAGTGGGGTCGGGTGCGTAGCCCGCGTTGGTAGAGCCGCTCGGACAGTTGGTCGAGGGTGAGGTTGCCGGCGGCGAACTGTTCGAAACCGAGCCGGACCAGAGGTGCGCGTTCGGGGTCGACGACGATTGTGCGGATGTCACGGCCGTCGGTGCGGTCGGTGTGGTTGAGGTAGCCGAGCCGGGCGCGGCTGATGGTGCCGCCGTTACGGGCTTTCTGGCCCATCTTGTAGGCGATGTCGGCGCCGGACTCGCGGGACTGGTACTCGTTGAACGTGGCCAGGATGCCGTGCATCAACTGCCCGACCGGAGAGTCGTCGACCGATTCCGTGGCCGCGATCAGCGTGACACCGCGCTGCCGCAGGTCGGCCATGACGAGTGCGTCGTCGACCCGGTTACGGGCCAGCCGGGACAGCTTGTACACGATCACGTGATCAACATCGCCTGTGTCGCGGATGCGGGCGAGCATCCGCTGGAACGCGGTGCGCTTGGACATTTCCAGTGCCGACCTGCCCGGCTCGACGTACTCGTCAACGATCGTCATGCCGAGCTGCTGGACCTTGCAGCGGCAGGCCTCGGGCTGGGCCGGGATCGAGATCCCTTCCGGGGCATAGTCCCGTCTGATCTGTCCCACCGACGACACCCGCAGGTAGACCACCGCCCGACCGGGAGGACGTGCGGCCGCGAGGCTGCTGACCTGGTGTTCGTGATGTGCTGGTTGCATAGCCAACTTGTGCATGGCATGAGTCGAACCCCACATCGTCGAACCTGCGACCCAGCGGCACTGCGCACGTCGTTACTCACCCAGGGCCGCGCTGCTTACAGGGTGTTGATAGCCGGGCGTACGTATGGATGCCCAAGGGAACCGCGGATTCAGATGTACTCGGTGCCGGCAGCGTCGGTGACGAGGCGGGCCACGATTTGGTTCGATGTGAGCATGGCGGCAAGCGGTACCGGTTGCTCCGGCATCGCGATGCGCAGCAGGGCGAACAGGTGGTTGATGGGCTCGGCTGGCACTGCCATGCCTGGGGTGGCGAGTTTTGCGCGTGGTAGGGGGTAGGTTAGTACGGTGCCGTGCTGACCCACGTCGTCGAGCGTAAGTTCGCCGAGGATCTGTCCGATCAGCTGCTCGCTTGGTACCTATTCAGCTGGGGTGAGTGCTGGTGGTAGCCATGCGCCGGTGGTGAAGAGTTGGTGGAGGGCGTCGAGTTTGTCCAGGCCCCATTTGGTGGCGGTGTCCAGGTAGGACTGCACGATCGCGAAGTCGATAAGCCCGGCCAGTGTGCGCCAGGCGCCGCCGGAGGTGCGTTGTTGGATCTTGACTGGTCGGACCGCTCTTTCCGCGACGTTGTTGGTGAACGGCACGGTGAGATCGGTCGCGAAGCGCAAGATCATGTCCTGGAAGCGGTGGTATCGGCGGATCAACGTTCTCGCGTCGGTCGCGAGCGTTCCACGCTTCCCACGGTTGTCGTCTCGTCCTCGGGCCAGGGCGCCGCGGTAGTGGTTGCGGATCGCGGTCAGGACGGCCGCTTCCAGCGCGGTCGCGCCGTGTTCGCGGGCCTGTTGTGCCGCGTGATGGGCCTCGATCAGGGTGTTGGCCATCGCTGTCGCCCACAGTTGCCCGTCAGGGTCGGCGTCGGACAGCGCGCGTAGATCACGCAGGAGGTGGGCTGCGCACCAGGCGTGCAGTGCCTGGGTCAGATGCTCGTAGCCGGCATAGCCATCCCGCACCAAGACCCCGCTGAACCCGGGCAGGACACCACCGGCGTCGATATCGCCTTTAGTGCGCCCACCGACATGCATCAGGGTCAGGTACTCGGTGCACGCGACGTGCACATATGCCAGCGACCCGGCGGCGCGTCCGGTGGTCTCATCGGCGTGCAGCACCGGTGCACCGGCGAGCAGCGTCTGCATGTGGGCGAGGAAGTTCTTCTCCAGCCTGCGCGCGGCACGGCCACGGATCCCGGCCAGGAACCCGGTGGAGACGTCGATCGCGCACAACTTCTCCAACAGATCACGGGCCCGGCCGATCGGGAGGTAGTGCGCGCACGTCAACAACGCGGCCCGGGCCAGGGTTTCCGGACCGATCCGCACCGGCGAACCGTGCGCAGCCACGATATCCGCGTGCTCGACAGGAACCGCCTTGTCGTCCCAGCCCGGCACGGTGACCGTCCCGCAACACGGACACACCTTCGAGATCCGTTGATACTCGGTGACTTTCGGTGGCGGCACCGGCTGGATATCAACGATCTGACGCCGCTGACAGCCGTGTACTTCGGCCCCGCGCAGAGAGGCGTCACAGGACCCGCAGTGATCCGGACGGATCTCCCACCGCGCATCAGGATCATCAACGAGGGTCCGTGAGAACGACGCCGAACCCGGCTGCTTACCCGGCTTGCGCCCCGACCTGGTCCGCGACGAACGCTTCTTCGCCGGCTGCTTCGACCACGGCGCATCCGACGACGGCGGCCGCGACGAGTTCGAGGAATCCTGACCCAGCCGCCGTTCCAGCTCCGCGATCCGCTCACCCTGCTCAGCGATCACACGATCCCGCTCGGCCAGAGCCGCTTCCAACTCGGCCACACGCGCGAGCACCCGCTCAAGCAACGCCTCAGCCGACTCCGGAACCGACACCCCAAGATCATCTCAGACCCCGCTCACACCACACCAAACAGGGCACCAGACAGCTGAATAGGTACATCTGATTGGCACATGGTGGAGATGTTTCAGTCCACTCCCATTTGACAGGGGCTCGACCATTCGGTGATCAGCGCGTAGGCGCTGATTGGTCAGGGGAAATCTGATCATCGAGACTGGGCGTGTTTCGTCCGCGCTGGTGTGCGTCATCGCCAAGAGGGCAAAGCCGGATATCACCATGAGGCCGCCGAGCACGGACGGGCCGCCAGCGGCTGCCGGCCGGGTCGTAAGCAGTACGTCGCGTAGGTGGCCATAGGAGATGATGGCGGAGTCGAGCGCGACGGCGCCGGTGCTGGCGAACCGGGCGAGCGTCCATTGCCAGCCTTGTGGCCATCGGACGCGAGAGAGCACTCACGGACAACAGCAGGCCGATTGGCCACACCGCGGCGCCAATCTGCGCCACCACCGCTGATCACCGACCCGGCGACAGGTCGGTTGTCGGTAGCCAGGTGTGCAGCACGTTCGCCGCGACGGACGTGACCGAGCCAAACACGAAGCCTGCGCAGGCCGCCAGCCGTCCGCCAGCGGACGGACTGCTCGTGGTTGACAGCCTGGTACGAGTCCCAAACCGACCCGACCGCCCCACCGGTGGCAAAACCCAGTTCGGCGCAGCGGACAGAAACTACTCGATCTCGTCGACCCGACACGACGGATTCCGAGCACCGCGTCATCCGGGTTGTCCTGGGCGATTAGGCGGCCGGCGGCTTCGGTTGCGCCGAAGCCGTGCCAAGCGGCGAAGAACAGCGATGATGGTCTGCTGGGTCAGTCGCAGTCGGGCCAACGCATCAGTGAGCAGCTCCAGCGCGGTCAGCGACTGTTCCTGCGCTGGCGCTGTCCATGATGTCGTCACAGATCGACGACGGGCCCGGCCAGACCCACGATCGAGTGAAGCAACCTCCTGCGGCGGTCGGCAGGGTCGGCGGCTGGCGAGGACTCGATGTGTGGAGGCAAGCCAGCTTCGCAAGCGAGCCGGGCGCGCTCGTCCGCACCGCTCTCGATCCGAACCTCCCTGGGTGTCCGTTGAATGTGCGGTGGTGGGACCCTTGCTGGCATGCCGGTGGGGGTCGTTCTTGCGGTGATGGGGATGGTGTGGCTTGTGGGGGCACCGGCTTCGGCTCAGCCGGCCGGCATGGGAGCACTGGCTGAACAGCTCATGCGGGAGCGGGTCGTCGTGTTGCCCGGTGCCCCGGTCACCGTCGACGATGCGCGGGTTCGTGCTGAGTTGCAACCGCAGGACCGCGTGCTGATCGGGCCGGCTGACGGACTCGCGGCCTACGGTTCTCCCAGCACGCAGAATCTGATCGACTGGACCGCCCAGGCGGGTGTCCGGCTGATCCTATTCGAGGGGATGCGGGCTCGGTGGTTGTCGGTCGACGGCGTGGACAGGCCGCTGCGCACCGCCGGTACGGCCGTGCGACGGCAATACATCTCTACCGGAGATGCCACAAACCTAGTGTTGGGAACGGCGTCGGAGGATGAGCAGCCACCGGTCGAGGCCACCGAGGCACAGCTGGACCAGTTGGTGGTGAGCGAGGACAGGCCCGGGATCCGGCTGGCGACCGTGCCTGCTAGCTCTCCGTTTGTTGACTATGCCGCTGGCCTCGCGTCGGGGTTTCCCGACGAGTTGGTCGCTGTTGTCCACGGTCGTGACTGGCTCGAGTTCGCCGGATCGGGACACGAACGGGCAACGCATCTACGTGATACCAGCTACGACGATCTCATCGCTGGACCTCGTGTAGTCGACCTCTCCGACGCGGTGCTGGACCGAGTGCTCGTCGTACCTCGGCCGGTACCCGACCTGTCCGAGGGGCCGCACCGGCAGTCGTGGACCTTCCCCGCCAGCGAGCTTGCCCCGCTGGTGGGCGGGGGCGCCGTGCTCCTCGTCGCCATGGTCCTCGGAATCAGACGGCTGGTGGGAGGCCGGCGTGGCGAGGGGCGGGACATGCTGTTGGCCAGGGCGCAGGCCTACACCCGGATCGAGCAGTTGGGTTCCGTCCTGCTCGAGACCGAGGCTCCGGAGTCCGGTGCCAATGAGCGGTTTGCCACCGCTCGGGCGCTGTTCGACCAAGCGCGGACAGCCGCTGCGATGACCGAGGTGGCCAGGATCGCGGACGAGGGTCTCGACCTGGCCGGTGGTCGGCCATGACGTCCCCCCGTTGGCTCTACTCGGTGGTCACCATGTTCGTCGTGGGGGTGTGCCTGGGGGTCAGCTCGGAAATTGCGTCGGATGACGACGATCCCTCGGCCAGCGTCGCCGAACAACTCAGGCACTCGACCGTCCACATCGCGCGCGGCGCGGAAGGGACAGTCGACGTCGACCGAGCTGAGCGGTTGATCGGAGATCGGCCGATCGTGGTGATCGGAGTGACGCCGACGACGCCCTTCAGCTGTATCCACCTCGAACAGCACCTGCCCGACCTGGCGATCGTGGTGGTGTCCACCGATGTCGACTGGCCGCTGAGTATGTGCGGTGACGTCGAGATCAGCAGGGCGGAGGTGTGGAGCGCCTTGCAGGAGGCCGATCTCGGCGACGACCGCACCGCCTACGTCGCTGAAGTCGTGTGGCAGTTCGACGCACAGGGTGCGGACGGCGTAGAACCCCGCCGCGCTCCCATCCCGCCTCTCACCGACCATGTGCCGCTGCACAAGGTGTTCTTCCTTTTGTTGTTCGGCGCCGCGGTGACGTGGTTCCTGTGCGAGTCGGCCGCATCGGCCCTCCAAACCCGCTGGTACCTGCAACGGTTCACGCGTGCCTGGAGGGCTCAGGTAGACACCAGGCTGAACCGGCTGGCCGACGTGCTGCTGAGGCCGGACTGGTCAGCGACGGCAGACGAGCGGGCCGCCACCGGCCAGCGGTACGTGCTCCTGCTCCACGACGTCGAGAACGCCCACGAGCCCACCGACCGACGCCAGGTCGACCAGGAGTTGACCAAACTCGAGCGGATAGCCGGACTCCACAGGACCAAGAAACGGCAACAGGACTAGCCGGGTATTCCGCACATAGGGGTTGATCAGCTTGGGGTGATCGTCGGGTGGGTGTTATTTGATCATCGTGTTCGGGTGGGGTCGACACCGAGTAGGTCCAGCAGTCGGGCTTGTAGTGGTGGTGGTTGTGGAATCCCTGGTGGTTGCCCGTTGACGGCGGGAATCAGGCGAAGTCGTGCCAGGGCTTCGAAGATCAGCCGGCCGGTGGGTTTGGCGGGTCTGCCCACGTAGAGCCCGTCGAGGTTGGTGTGGGGGGTGATCGCTTGCCGGACTTGGCGTTCGATCAGGCAGAAGATGAGTAGTGCTAGGCAGATTACGGTGATGAGGGCGGCGATGCGCCGGTTGTTCTTCAGGAACAGCGGCGCCACCGCCAGAGGGCCCTTGATCGTGCTGTAGCGGCGTTCGACGACTTCCTGGCCCTTGTAGCGGATCAGG
Source organism: uncultured Actinomycetota bacterium (assembly GCA_963826035.1). Lineage (GTDB taxonomy): Bacteria > Actinomycetota > Actinomycetes > Mycobacteriales > Pseudonocardiaceae > Actinophytocola. The sequence continues at coordinate 19,136 of CAWGVZ010000023.1, forward strand.
ACCTCGGCCGCATCGACGTGAGCGGGCAGGTTGGTCAGCAGCGCGTACCAGCCGTCGGTGGCGGTCTCGGCATCGAGTGCGGCTTGGTCGAACCACCATGTGAGGGTGGGTTTGCCGGTGGCGGGGTCGGTGCTGGTCTGGGTGTGGAGGTAGGCGGTGACCCGGCGGGCGGAGGTGATGGCGGTGATCCGGGCGGTCACCGCTTGCTCGTCGGGGTAGTGCCGGGACCCCAGCCCGCGGACCAGCCGGTCGAGGTCGTCGGTGGCGCGGTCGAGTTTCTTGGCCCGCGCGGTGGCCGCGGCGTGTGCTCGGGCGGTGGAGTGCACGAACACCCGCCGCAGGGTGTGCACTGGATCCCGTTTGCGTTTGCCCGCCAGGGTCATCGTGTCCTCGGTGACCCGCCACTGGCCACGTTCGCTGGCTGGTTTGCCCGCGTCGCGTTGCGCGACATAGTCGACCTCGGTGGCCGCGTCGAGGTCGAGTGCGGCCAGGGTCGCGGCCGGGGTGTAGGCCTTCGAAGCGGGGGCGATGAACACGGTGCCGGATTCGATCATCGCCGAGACATTGGTGTAGGACACCAGTTTGGAGTCCCCGATCAGCAGGAACTCCCGTGGCCGGGCCATCTTCTGCAGTGCGGTCATCGCGCCTACCACTTGGGCGACCTCTCCCGCGCCGCCGTCGTAGGCCCGGTGGAAGACCGGTATCCCGCCGTCGCCGGTGACCGCCAGCCCGGCCTGGATCTGTTTCAGGTCCGGGCGGCGGTCCTTGGGATGCCCGAACTTCGGTGCCGGGTGGTCTCGGTCAACCTGGTCATAGGCCCCGTACAGCGAGATCGAGGTCATGTCCCAATGCAGCCGGGACGTGTCCAACCCGAACACCGAGATCGCTTGCGCACCAACAGATCCAACGATCCCGTCGAGTTCGGGAGCGATCGCGTCCAACGCTCGCCCGATCCGGTCGTCGTTGAGCAGCGCGGGATCGATCCCGAAGACCTCCTCCACCGCGTGCTCACCTGCCCAGTCGGTCACCCGAACCAGCGGTGCCGGTGAGGTCAACCGGTTCGCGACCAGTGTCTCGATCACCTGCCCGTGCGTCAGGTCCGCGATATCCCGTATCGGGCAGGCCCGATCGATGATCCCGGCCAAGTCCAGACGGCGACCGTAGTCGGCCACCACCGGCAACGCACCCAGCGTCTTCTCCACGCTCGCCGCGACATACCGGGCCCGTCGTCCACGTTGATCCACAACCAAACACCCTGGCAGAGCCCATGATCAGGCACACACCGACACGCCCGATCACCTCACCTGTGCCCATGTGCGGAAGACGGGACTAGCGGCCCGCGCCCTGCCGCAAGGCAGGCGGGGATCGTCCAGCACGGTCCATTGTGGCGTCGGCACCGTGGACGGCGGACCTGGCGAGCTGCGTTGCCGAACGCAACCTCGCCCGAGGTTCAGCCCTCGATCCCCGTTGTGCACAGTGGTTGCGTCGAGCAGGCATGGTCGAATAGGCATGTTCGACGACGGTCTCGGCGAGTACGCCGACGCCAACCAGGCACCGCGCGCAGCCGCCGTCTTTGGAGGCTGGCAGCGTCTCAGCCAAGCGAGCCGAGGTATTCTCATGCGAGATGTGTCGTCCTCTGACCTCTGGAAACGCTACTTGACTAAACAGCGTCTACCGGTGGTTCAAAGGGGAGTGGCTGGACACCAAAACTGGGTGCGGTACGCTTCTCGGTGAGCTGGACGAACGGTCCTGAGCACAGCGTTTAACTCGCTTGTGCTGGGGGTCAAGGGGTCGCAGGTTCGAATCCTGTCAGCCCGACCGAGAGGGAAGCCGTCTACGCAGGTAGGCGGCTTTTTTCATGCCCTCCGGAGCGGTCGCCGAACAAGATCAACCTAGCCGGTTCCAGGATTTTCCCAGAACGAGTCCGCGCAGCGAGAGGTTCTGTTGGCTGGTTGGTTGACCAGCTGAGTTGACACGTAGTCATGTCAGCGGAGGTGATCACAAGTTCGATCGACCACTCTCTGGCACCGCTGATCAGAACAAGACAGATTAATCGCTCTGATCTGTTGGGCCGATGAGTGACCATGGACGGTTGACCTCCACGGGATCGCCGAGACTCCCGAACACCAACGCTCGCGGAGCTTGGTGAGGGTATGAAGTTGCTGACCGACAATGTTGCCACCCTCGATGAGGACGCCAGTACGCTCGGTGAGTATCGACGTGACCGTGGTACCGCAGTGCTTCGGTGTTTCGCAGATGAGGAAGCAGCCAAGATCCTGATACTTCTTGATCTTGCCCGCGCTGGCTGGAGGGACGATGCCGCTGTCAAGACGTGCGTGAAGAACTTCTACTCACACCTCGCCTGTTGCCTGATGCACGGTGGCGCGTGTTGCCCGTCATTCGCGATGAGGATGACGGCGTTGTTCGGGATGAGGACGAAGATCGGGTGAATCGGACAGCGCTTGTTGTGGTTCGTCCTCATGGTGACGCGGTCGTGCGCATGGTGACGCGGTGATGGTCATGGTGACGGGTGAGCGGCAGGGCGGATGCGCCGCGCCGCGACTGGTCTGTGACTCGCGCGGGTTGACGGCGAACGCGGGGGTCCGGCTTGGGGCGCGGTCGGGTCAGGGTGAGGACGCTGACGCGAGCAGTTGGCCGCGGGTCAGCAGGTTGATCACCGGCCACAGGTGGGAGGGCCGGTCAGGGGCGAACCGGTCGATCATGGCGGTGGCGGCTGCGGCGAGTGTGTGCAGGGCGGTGCCGAGCATGGTGGCGCGTGGGGTGGTCGGCAGCAGGTCGGGGTCGAGGGCGACGACGGTCTGCACGCCGACCCGGTAGAGCGCTTCGGCGTTGTCGCGGGCTCGGCGTAGCCAGGAGCGGACGGTGCCGGCCGGTAGCGAGAGCTGGGTGGCCACCGTGCGGGATCCGGCGCCTTCGCCGGCGACGGCCAGGGCGGTGCCGATCACGTACAGCGGGTACGAGCGGCGACGAACCAGGGTGGCCGGTAGCAGGACATGGGTGGCCCGGCACGAGCGGCACCGTGTTCGATCCAGCCGCACCACGGTCGTGCCGGGCACGCCGGACGGGCCGGCCACCGCACGCTCACGAGTGCGGCCCCACGGCCCCAGCGTCCCACCGCAGGCTGGGCAGGCCAGCCTGCCGGCGAACAACGCCAGCCGCGCGGCAACAGGGTCGATGACTTCGATCATGTCCCATCCCGGCAGCATCCACCACGTTCAACCCCCACGGGAGGGGCAGTTGGTGTTGCACCCTGACGCACCTGGCCGTTGCCGATCAAGAGGGAGCGTCACGAACGCCGCCGGGCCGAGCACCGTCACCGTGACGACGACCAACACCATCCACACGAGACAGACACGCAGCTCGGCCGACCGGCGACCCGTTCGTCGTCACACTGTCGTCGCACACGAACACTGAACCACCCGATCAACCATCCTCACCGTGAATGACGCAGACCGGCTCACACGTCCTCATCCTGAATGACGCTCAACAGCGCGCCTGCTGACCTCGCTGAGGTACTGACTATGTCGATTGCGGCAAGAGCATTACTTGGATGGGCCAATAGAGGTCGATTGGATCTTTGACAATGAGGTGTTGACCAGCCGCGAAGGCCGACTGTATGTCGACTACGTACAGGACGAGAGCGGCAAGCGCCGCTGGACTGGCCCAGCCGAACGGGCCGCGATGTACGACGAGCCATTCGACCACCCGTCGCCGTCGAGCATGGTGGTCCAGTTTGTGGCCGCGATGCGTCACGTCGGCCTTCTCACCTGCACTGGGTGGAACTCCGGCCCCTCAATTTAGAGGTCTTATGGCGACTCGCGGTCAATGGTGGGTACGTCACCGAGGATCAGGCGGCTGTTCGTTTCGTCGTTGATCATTGGCTCTTTCCAGTGACAAGCCTTGACTTGACCGTGGCCACGGTGGGCACCGCAGACGTTAAGTGCAGGAAAGAAGGCTGGATCGCTCACCAGATGGGCGTCGATGTTGAAAGCGGCAGCGTCGAATGCTAGTTGGTCGAATACCCATGTTCCAGGTACGTCCACACTAGGCCTCAAATAAGCGAGGTTGGGGTGGAGGGGTGTTCGTGGCGTTGGAAGCTTGGTGGATGATCTTCAGGTGGTGGTTCGCGACGGTTCTTGGGGTTGTTTGCCTGGGTCGGCAGGGTCGGTCGTGTCTGTTGTGATGTGTTTCGGGTGCTGATTTGCGGTGGTGGGCATGGGTTGCCGCCGCCGCTGGTGGGCGGCGGTGTGGTGGACGAGTCGGCTGATGGAGGTCAGCCGTAGCCGAAGCGGACTCGTTCGGTGGTGGCCCAGGCGCTGAAGAACCGGTCGATGCTGGTGGTGTGGGCGGCCAGGCGCACGACGATGGTCCTGGCCCGGACGCAGACCGTGGCGGGGATGCGGATGACGGTGTCGAGGAACCGTTTGAACTCCATGGCGATGAAGCCGGTCCGGTCGTGTTTGCGGTGCATCATCATCGCGTGCCAGGACTTGATGTTCCAGGCCAGCGCGGCGATGAGCATGTGGGCCCAGTTGCTGAGCAGGGTGTCGGCCGGGGCGTGCAGGGCGCCGATGCCGGATTTGAGTTGGCCGATGACGTTTTCCTGGTCACAGCGGTCGTTGGCCAGCTCGACGATCTGGGCCGGGGTGTGGGTGTCGGCGGTGTAGGTGGTGAAGTAGAAGAAGTAGCGGATCTCGTCGATGAGGGCCTGCTCGCCCTTCATGCGGCTGATGTTCTTGCGTACCACCACGACCCGGTAAGGTCGTCGGCACTTGCCGGGCTGGTAGGAGAACTCGGCGACGTCCTCGTGGTTGAGCCGCAGGTTGAGATAGCCGCGTTCGGCGACGACTTCCTGTTTGCGGTTGTGGCGCCGGGTGCGGGTCCGGCCGGTCTTGGTCTCGTAGGGGGCTGGGCGGTGCAGTCGTGTCCACGCCGAGTCCGGCAGGGCGTCGGCTCGGGCGCGCAGGGCCGTGTTGTTGTCCGTGCCGAGCACGAAGTCGATCCGTTCGGCCCACTGGTCGAAGCAGGCGGTCAGCGCGAAGTCGGTGTCCCCGCGCAGGCACACCCGCTTGGCGTGTGGCGTGACGAGGTCGATCGCCTTGTCGATCCAGCCCGCTGCATCGCAGTGGCTGGGGGCGTTGCCCGGCCGGTTGACCAGGTAGAGCACCTCGCGGGTGTTGGCGAGGGTGATCAGCAGCGGCGCGTAGCCCCAGATCCCCTTGTAGCTGATGTCCATGCCCTGCTTGAGCTCGCCCGTGGTGGGCACGATCGTGCCGTCCACGTCCAGGTAAGCCACCTCGCCGAGCAGGTCGGCACCGCGGCCGGTCCACAGCTTCGGCCGTACGGAGTTGATCGCCTCCATCAGCGTCAGCAGGTCGGCTTCGGTGAAGCGGCGCAGGAAGTCCCCGGTCGTGGTCGGGTCCGGCAGCAGCCTGGCGCCCAGCCCGTTCATCAACGGCACATCACCGCGCAACCGGTCGACGTCCTGCAGCCGGGTGCCGCCGCACAACACGCTGTAGGCCAGGGTGAGCACGTGATCGGACTCGTGATAGGGCAGGTGCATCTTCAACAGCTCCAGGCCGTCGTCGATCGCGGTCACCAGCCCCAGCCTGGTGACCAGGCGGTGCATCGCGAACAGCCCGCCGAACGGAGTCGCTTCGCCCTTGCCGCCGATCTCGTAGCCGATCTTCCCCGCGGTCAGCATCGGCTCCGGCCGCGCACCCCAGTGCCCCGCCTGCCGATGCCGCGCCTGGACCTTACGGCGACGGCGTGCCAAGTTCCGCCGGCTCTGCTCATGCGTTAACTTCTTCACCACAAGGGTCTTTCCTGGTTGGGCTGCGTTGGAGTCGCAAACCCAACCAGGATAAGGCCCTTGTCCCATCTCAGCCTGGATCCACCGCGTGAATTCGGTTGATCATTCTGTGATGGACAGTTGATCTTCAGTTGGAGATTTCGGTTCGTGGGCGTGTGGGATCAGCCGGTCTCTGATCCGGCGTGTCCATTGTGGTCTTCGGTCGGGCCCTTGCAGGCGGGGTGGTCAGGGTCAGGCGGCCAGGGCTGGTGGGGCGCGGTGGGTGGTGCGGTGGGTGGCGTTGAAGGCGTTGTGCCAGGCGTGTTGCCAGGGCCAGGTTTCGGGTAGGTGCCAGGTGATCTGGTCGCGTCCGGTGCGGGCGGGGCGGGCGGCGACACTGATGAGTTCGGCGCGGATGGTCGCGCCGCGTGCTTTGGCGTGTCGGGTGGAGGCGAGTGTGCCCAGTGCTCGGGTCAGGGCGTGTGCGGTGACTGCGAGTTGGAGCCAGGCGGCGTTGGCGTTGAACGCGGCCGAGGGCAGGTGCGCCCATGATCCGTTGATGAGGTCGGCGAAGACCTGCTCGACGACGGCGTGGCCGCGATGCTGGGATTCGGTCTGCACCAGCGGGAAGGGGCTGTCGGTGAACACCGCGTGATACCGGTAGGTGGCGAACAGCTCACCCTGGCCTTGGGCTGCGGCCTGGGGGTTCAAGCGTGTGACGCGCCGCACGATCAGCCGGCCGTCGGTGCGATGCGCGGCTTTGGAGGCGAACGCGGTGTAGGGCACTTCGGCGATCTCGGCGTCGGAGATCCACGTGTCGGTCGCCTCGTCGTAGATCGCGTGGGGATACTTGATCGAGGTCCAGGAATCCTCGGCGATACCGGCGATGGCGCGTTTGACCTTGGGATCCATCCGCACGGTGACCGAGAACCGGGCCCCGGCGCGGCGGCAGGCGGCCACGAACGCCCCGGCGTAGTAGGCCGAGTCGGCGCGCACCATGATCATGCCGGTCACGCCGGCTTGGCGTGCGGTGGTGATGGCTTCGGCCACCAGGCTGGCCGCGCCACGTCCGGAGCCGGCGTTGCCGCCCCGCAACCGCGCCGCCGCCACCACCGGTGCCGCGATCGGCGTGGAGATGGTGGCGGCCAGCACGTTGAGCCCGCGCACCAACAACGACTTCGACGCGATCTTGGCGTGTCCGAACGCCGCACCCTGCTTGCGGCCCCCGAACACCCGCCGCTGCACCGAGTCGACATCGATATACGCCAGCGCGTCCGCGCCGGGCAACAGCGGCGCCTGCACGGCCAGCTCGGCCAGGACCCGGCGGTGCACCGCGGCGAGCTGGCGCACGTTGCCGTGGTCGAACGCGCGCAGGAACGACCCGAGCGTCGAGGGGGCGCGGATCCCGCCGACCGTGGCCGGGAACGCACCGTGTCGCAGCACGTCCATCCCGTCGATCGTGTCCACGCCCGTGACCATCCCGGCCACCAGCGCGCCGACCTTCAGACCTGGGTTCGCACCAACCTTCGCGGCCACCCGCACATGCTCACGAACGAGATCTTCCAACCCGACATTCTCAGCCAGCCGCACCGCCGGCACCAGCCCGGCGTGCGACACGAGATTCGGGTCATCGAACGCGGCGAGCGTCTTCGCCGCGGTATGCAACAATCGCATCTACGAAATGCCCTTTCGATCCAGGATACGCGAGCGTCAACAACCCGCATTCTCCCAGGTCAAAGGGCACTTCTGCTATCACGACACGCTCCCCGACACAATCCGAGCGGTGGATCGAGGCTCAGGGACCGATCAACCACCCGACACGCTTACTGAAGGACTAGGCACGCGGACGCTGAGGCGCAGGCGCTTGCGGCCTGTGTCTCCAGTGCGGCGGCCGCACGGATGGAACATATCGATGGCCTTGGGCAGGTGTGCTCTGGCGAGGTGGCCGGTCGGCGTCTGCGTGCGCGAGACCCGTAGTGAGCAGTGAGCAGTGAGCAGTGAGCAGTGAGCAGTGCGCAGTGCGCGTCCAGCGGGCAGCCGGCCCGCGGTGAGCGTGTGGGCAGCCTCCTCCGCCGGCGCGGCCGCAGCGCGGGGTCGACAGCTTCCGGTCGTCCATGAGGGGTGGACCTGTGTTGCGTTCAAGGCGTGAGATATCGGAGATCTGGTTCCGGGCCTTCATGGCCGGCGACCTCGACACGGCACCTCGCCGGTCGCGCTGGGTATCCGCCACCGGGTTCGGACGGCTCAGGCTCGGCGCAGCCAGCCGGGCAGCGCGCCGGGCACCGCGTGCGGCAGGTCGTCGGCCACCAGCACGGTGATCGGCGTCGGGCCGGCGTCCGCCGCCTCCTTGACCTTGACCTGGTCCGCGGCTCCGACGATGAGCACATCGGTCGAGCGGGCAGACCAGGAGAACTGGACATGTGTGACTCCTCGTCAGGACACCGCGGGTTGTCCAAGCCAGAGTCGCGCCGGTTTTGCCGGCTCGGCAACGGTGAATGCACGGAGTCCCGCGCCGTCGCGGTGAGCGGGCCGCGACTTCCTATAGTGCGTCGCCAAATCCGGCGAATGCTTGCCGACCGGGACGGCGGCCGGTGTTCTTGACGTCGTCCGAACACGATCAAAGGAAATCTGATGGTGGACACCAATCGTACGCGTGCGATCGTCACGCAGCTCTTTTCCGATGTGGCAACGGGGAACGTCGACGGCGTCCTCGACGCGCTCTCGCCGTCGATCGTCTTCGACCTGCGGGGCAACGAATTCAATACCGTCGTCCCGAACCTGGAGGTGTGGCGCGGAAAGGACGGTGTGCTCGAGGCGTTCCGGCTGAGCACCGAGCGCACCGACATAACCGAGTTCGAGCAGCGCGGCATGGTGGTCGAGGACGACCGCGCGTTCGTCATCAACTACCAGAAGATCAAGCACCGGTACACCGGCATGGAGGTGGAGTTCGAGTTCTCCATGATGCTGACCGTCGGCGAGGACGGCCTGATCACGCACTGGCGCGCGTTCTTCGACGCGAGCCCCGCGGTCGCCCTGTTCCGCTCCGACATCGACGAGCGGCTGCTGGCCGCGATTCGCGCCGGTGACCGGGAACAGGTCGGCACGCTGCTGCGGGACGGGGCGGACCCCAACCGCCGGGAGCGGGCCACCGGCCTGACCGCGCTGATGGTCGCGGCCGGGCTCGGCGAGGCCGAGATCGTGCGTACGATGATCGACGCGGGCGGTGACGTGTACACGACCGACAGCCGTGGCGGTGGCACCGCACTGCACAAGGCCGTGCAGCGCGGCGATCTGGCGACCGTGCGGGTGCTGGTCGAAGCCGGCGCGTTCGTGGACGCGGTCGCGGCCACCACCGGGCACACCCCGCTGATGGACGCACTCTGGTACAAGTGGCCGGAGGTCGCCGACTACCTGCTCGATCAGAACGCCGGTGTGAACCTCTCCACCCACTACGGCTTCTCGATGCGCGAGCATTTCGAGTACGAGCTCAACGTCAACCAGCTCGGTAAGGACAAGCTGCTGGCGGCCGAGCGCTCGCTCAAGCGGCGGATCCAGTCCGATGAGGACACCGTGGCCACGCAGCGCCTGATGGCCGCGCTCAGTGCGGGAGACACCACGACGGTGCGCGAGCTACTCGCCGCCGGCGCCGAGGTGGACGCCAGGTACCCGGTGCTCAACGGGTTCAACGACCAGCACACCCCGCTGCTCGTGGCGGCCCGCGATGGGCACACGGAGATCGTCACCGCACTGCTCGAGGCGGGCGCCGACGTCAACGCGACCGAGCCGACCTTCGGCGCGAGCCCGCTGCACAAAGCCGTCTACAACGGACACACGGAGATCACCGCGGCGCTCGCCGCGGCTCCGGGCGTCGAGCTGGACTACCAGGGCGCGACCAACGGGTACACCGCGCTGCACGACGCGCTGTGGCACGGCTACGAGGTGTGCGCGTCGATACTGCTGGACGCGGGCGCCCGGGTGGATGTCACGGGTCACGACGGCAAGACCGCACTGGACATCGCGACCGAGGTGTTCGGTCCGGAGCACGCGATCGTGGCGCGCATCCGCGCCGTGTAGCGACGAGAGACGGGATGGTGTGACAGATGTTGTTCTACGTTCAGATGAGATGGAACCACGAGGGCCGGATCTCGCTCGAGGAGCTGTGGGACATCGAGCAGGAGGAGGCCGAGCACGCCCAGGAGACCGTGGACTCCGGGTTCTGCGTGGGGATCTGGAAGGTGGCCGCGCAGAAGCGGGTGATCGCGATCATCGACTCGCCGGACGCGGAGGAGCTGGACCGCACGGCGCTCGGCCGGCTGCCGATGCGCGAGTACCTGGAGTTCGAGGAGGTCTGGCCGCTGCGCGACTACCTCGGTTTCGCCGACGACGTCAAGAAGCGCTACCAGGTCTGAGCGACCTCCCCGCTGTCCCCGGGCGGTACTGGAACTGGGAGTACCACCACAACCACGTTCTGTTTGCCGCTCGGGGACCGGCGCAGGCTGACCCGGAACAGGCGATGCGGGAGGTGGTTCGGTGTTGGTGCCAGCGTTGATCGGCGGCCCCATCCTTGTGCTGGTCAACTGGCTGTCCGTGCTGCGCACCGTCTTCATCCCGCGCCAGCACTCGTCCCGGCTGATGCGCGTCGCCGTGCGGTGCACCTGGCTGGTGGGCTCCGCCGTGGCGCGCCGGCTGTCGCCCAGGGCCGGTGTTCGGCTGCTGGACCTGTGCGCGCCGCTCGCCCTGTACGGGGTGGCGGTGTGCTGGCTGGTCGGCACGCTTACCGGGTTCGCGCTGCTGGCCACCGCGCTCGCCGGTGTGCCGTTCACGCCGGCCGGCCTCGCCGGGTTCCTGTTGCTGCGCACCGACTCCGCGGCCGGCGACCTGCTCGCGATACTGGCCTGGCTGTCCGTGGCCCTGGTGCTGTCGGCGTTCGGCCTGCACCTGTTCCGGGTCACCGCGGCATACAGCCGCCGGGAGTTGGCGGTGGCGCGGATGTCGATGCGGACCGCCAGGCCGACGGAAGCCGAGCGGGTGCTGGCGGAGCACCTGAGCCTGGGCTCCCGAGACCACCTCGACCAGCTCTTCGCCCAGTGGACCGAGTGGCTGACCGACATCCGGGCCACGCACACCGGGTACCCGGCGCTGACCATCTACCGCCCGGCCACGGAGCTGTGCTGGCTGGACGCGGCCGTGCTCGTACTCGACGCCGCCGCCCTCACCGAGGCCGTCGCGTCCCACTGGGCGCCGCCGAGTACCCGCTCGGTGCTGGAAGCGGGTTCCGTATGCCTGCCGCACCTGGCCGGCCAGGTGGGGATCCACCTCCAGCGTCCGGTGGTGAGCCTGCACGGCCGCGAGGAGAACGACTTCGAGAACACGGTGCGGGTCGCGGTCGCCGCGGGGTTGCCGCGGCAGCGTGACCGCGCCCAGGCCTGGTCGGTGTTCCAGGACTGGCGAACCCGTTACGCGCCTTACGCGGTCGCGATGGGTACCCGTCTGTGCTACCGCCGAGCGGACGAGCCACAGAACGATTGAGGCCGCAACTAGTGCCCGCCGGGTCACGCGCGGCGTGGGCATGCCTGGAACGACGCCTTCCAGGCATTCGACGGGCCGCCTCTAGTTCTGCGGGGTGTCACCTTGGAGAACCGCGGGGATGTCTACTCGAACGGGCCCGAGTCGCAACAGGTGTTCCTGGCAGGCGAGTTCGGTGGTGATGCCGGCCGTGTCGATGCCCAGCTCGGCGAGGTCGACCAGGCACTCCGCGGTGGGCGGTGCACCCGGATCGGGTTCGTCCGCCGAGGGTGGGGGTGGCGTGGCCGGAGTGGTGGCCGGCGGTTGCCGCGGCGGCGCGGTGATCGGTCCCACCGGCCGCGCGGGTTGTAGCGGTCCGGACGGCGGTGCGAGGGCATCGCGCGGATCGTACGATCCGGTGGTGTCGGGCACCACGCTCATGCCGGCGGCATACGTGCGCTGCCACGCGAGCACGATGTCTACATAGGACTGCGACGGATTGTAGCTGTACACCGCGTCGGCGAGGTGCGCCGGGTTCGCCAGATCTCGGTTGTGGGCACACAGGTAGTGGCCGGCCGTGACGGTGGCGTCGAACAGGTTGTGCGGACTGGCGACACCGTCGGCGTTCGCGTCCACCCCGTTGCGTCGCCACGTGGTCGGGACGAACTGCATGGGTCCGACCGCGCGGTCCCACTCGGTGTCGCTGTCCAACTCGCCGTTGTCGGTGTCCCTTATCGAGGCGTATCCGCCGCCGGACAGCTGCGGCCCGAAGATCGGCTGCAGCGTGGTGCCGGACGCGTCGACCTGCCCCTGCCGCGCGTGGTTGCTCTCCACCCGGCCGATCGCCGCTACCAGCGACCAGCTCAGATGGCAGCCGGGACGCGATTGCGCGAGCTGCTGTTCGGCCAGGCGGTACGCGCGGAACGCCGTCTCCGGCAGGCCGGTCCGCCCGTGGGGCGATCCGACCGGCACGCCCGGTTGGATCGGCGGGTTGGCGGCTTCCTCGCGTGCGTCGGCGGGCGCGGACGCGGTCGTCCCGGATGCCACCGGCCGGTGCTCCGACCGTGGTGCCGCGACCGTGTCCGCTGTCGTCACCGCCATCGTGGCAAGCATCGTGCCGGCTGCCAGGTACTTGAACTTCTCTTTACGCCTCAAGGGAGTCTCCAGGTCGACCGAACCCACGGCGACGGGTGCCCGCCCCGCATCACGATGCCGGGGCGGCACCCGTCGCCGGGTTGTGTGGGCTACGCGTTGACGCCGCCGAGAGCGGTGCCATTACCCAGCAGCGGCGCGGTGGTGGCCACGTTTCCGCCGAAGCGGGACCAGCCGGGCCGCACCGATGAGGCGGTGGCCAGTGGGTTGGTCAATCCCGGTGTCCAGAACGGAGTCACGAAATGCACGTCGAACCGGTCCGTGCCGACCCCGGCGTTGTTGGTGGCGATCGCGATGAAGTCGTGCTCGACGTTCTCGGTCAACACCCCCGCGGCCAGCATCGTGATCGATCGCATCCGACCGGTGGCGGTGATCGTTCGCGAGCCGCGGTCGACGGTGTAGGAATCCACCCGGGTCGAGTACATCAACATCGCGAACGGTCCGCTGAGCGCCAGCTGGCCCACCCCGAACGTGCCAACCCCACAGGTCACCAGGGTCGGCGCGATCGAGAACGTGGACATCTGTTGCGCCGTGGACATATCAACATAGATCCCCGTGCCCATGTCCTCCATGTACGGTCCGGCGCCCGGACCCACCGGCAGATCAGCGCTGGCGGGCGATGCTGCCGCCCCCAACGCCGCCGGCGCGGCCACCGCTGCCACGGCTCCCGCCGCCAGATTCTTCAACGCCCGACGCCTATCCATCAGCCAGACTTCCTTTCTTCGTGGTCGATGTTGACCAACACGCACACTCTCCTGGCCTGCCGTCACGCTGGCGCCGCGACGGTGTATGAGCGTTCGTCACGTCGGCCGTGCGGCAGGTGGACACTCGCGTGCCTCTCGCGTCATGAGCACGAGACGGTCCTCTGTGCATGCTGTCCGGCGACGCGCGTACGGGCGCGGACACGGCGGTGTGGGAGGAAGCGATGGCGACGGTCGAGACGAACTCGGCGGCAGGCAAGGAACCTGGCGGCGACCAGGCGACGTCCGCGTTCGTCACCGGCGGCGTGCCGAGGCGGCGATGGCTGGTGATCGGTGTCGGCGCCATGGCGGGATTTCTGTTGACCGTCGTGTGGTCGGCGCAGTTCGTGGACCGCACGATCGGCGACACCGTGGCGAACACGCTACTGGGACACGACGCGAAGGAAACGCCTGTCACGGGTATCGGCGCCGGCGTTCTGTTCGCGTTCGTGTCCGGTCTCGCGTGCACCTTCACCGCGTGCAATGTCGCGGCGTTCAGCGCGGTGGCGCCGCTGCTCGGCGACTCGTCATCACGGTTGGCCCGGTTCGGCCACGCCCTCAAACCGCTGGGCTGGATGTGCGCCGGCATGATCGCGGTCGCCGCGGCATACGGCGCGCTCGTCGGTTTGGTGGGTACGCGGATGCCACAGTTCGACACGGCCCAGTCGGTGGCGGGCACAGTGTCCGCGCGCGGTGTTCAGTCGATGGTCGTGTTCGGAGTGATCGGGCTGGCGATGCTCTACCTGGGACTGGCGGCGGCCGGAGTCGTCCGTGACCCGCTCGCACGTGTCGCGCGGAGGTGGCCGAACGCACCGATGGTGATCGTGGGCATGCTCGTCGGGGGACTGCTCGTCGGCCGGCCGTTCGCGTTGTTCCGCTCAATGTTCCGTGACGCCGCCGAACAGCACAACGCGTTCTACGGCGCGGTCGTGTTCGTGCTGCAGTCGCTGGGCAACGTGGTCGCCCTGGCCATTCTGTTCCTCATCCTGACCTACCTCACGCGTGGCCGGGTGCGGCGCTGGCTGACGGCCGATCCGAGCCGTCTCGCGGCCATCACGGCGGCCGGTTTCGTCGCCGCGGGCACGTTCACCGTCCTGTACTGGGACGTCCGGCTTCTGGCCATGCGGGAAATCCTGCCCTGGTACCCGCTGGCCCCTTGGGTATGACCGCGCCGTCCGGCAGAACGAGGTGAATCATGCAGACCAGGAACACCGCGCCACGCGGACCCCGGACGCGATGGGTCGCCATCCTGTCGACCATCGCCGTGTTGTTCAACGCGGTGACTTCCGCCGCCGCCACCACCGCCCCCCCGGCCGTGCCCGTATCCGGGGACACCATCGTCGTTCAATGGAACAACGTGGTTCTCGACGCGATACGCAACTCGCCCCTCGGGCCGCCCATGGTGGCGCGCGCTTTGGCCATTGTGCACACCTGCGCCTACGATGCGTGGGCGGCTTATGACCTGCTCGCCGCGGGCACTCGTTACGGCGGCGAGCTCCGCCGGCCGGCGGCCGAACGTACCGACGCGAACAAGACCACGGCGATCAGCTATGCCGCCTACCGCGCCGCGGTCGACCTCTTTCCCCACCGCAAGCCGCGGTTCGACGAATTCATGACTTCGCTCGGCTACGACCCGGTGATCGACTCCGTGGACACCGCCTCCCCGGAAGGCGTCGGTGCCACCGCGTGCGCCGCCGTGCTGGCTTACCGGCACGGCGACGCGTCGAACCAGACCGGCGTTCTGAAACCCGGCGGGTACGCGGACTGGACCGGCTATAAACCGGTGAACCGGCCCATGGTGGTGGCCGATCCGATCGACCCGGCCACCGTCGTCGACCCCGACAAATGGCAGCCGCTGACCTACGCGAACCGGGCCGGCACGGTTGTCACACCCCGTTATCTGTGCGCCCACTGCGGACACGTCACACCGTTCGCGCTGGCGAACGGATCGGTCCATCGATCACGCAGCGCGCCGCCTGGCTATGGCACCGCCCAGTACGTCGAACAGGCCAACGACGTGCTCGCTCTCAGCGCGACACTCGACGATCGGCAGAAGGCGATCGCCGAATACTGGGCCGACGGCCCGAACTCCGAAACTCCACCCGGACACTGGGCCGGCTTGTTCGCGCAGTTCGTCTCTCGCCGGGACCACAACACGATCGACCAGGACGTGAAGATGTTCTTCGTCGTCGCCAACGCCGTGTTCGATGCCGGAACAGCGTCCTGGGACGACAAGCGCGCGTTCGACTACGTGCGCCCGATCACCGCGATCCGTTATCTCTACCATGGCCAACCCGTCACCGCCTGGGCCGGACCCGGGCTCAGCACGGGACAGATCGACGGCGGAACCTGGACGCCCTATCAGCCCACCTGGTTCCCCACCCCGCCCTTCTCCGAGTACGTCTCCGGGCACAGCACCTTCAGCGCCGCCGCTGCCCAGGTGCTCCGGTCCTTCACCGGTAGCGACACCTTCGGCGGCTCGGTCACCGTCCGCGCCGGATCATCGTTGGTCGAACCCGGAATCACCCCACAGGAGGATGTCACCCTCACCTGGCCGACATTCTCCGCCGCGGCCAACGAGGCCGGCATCTCCCGCCGCTACGGCGGAATCCATTTCGAGCGGTCCGATCTCGACGGCCGGGCACTGGGACACCGGGTCGGCATCGAGGTGTGGTTGAAGGCAACCCGATGCTTCCACGGACTGTGCGGATGAGACCACCTGCCGGTTCCATCGCGGAGCGGATGGTCGAGCTCACACTCCTCGGCGGATTCGATCTCGTGGTTCGTGGCAGGTCGCTGTCCGTGGGGCACAGTGGTAGGCGGTTGCTCGGCCTGTTGGCGACGACGCGCTTCCCCCTGACGCGATCGCAGGTCGCCGGCACGCTGTGGCCGGACGTGGTGGCCGGCCGGGCGAACGCGAACCTCCGGTCCGTGGTGTGGCGCATACAGCGTTCCTGCCCGGAGGTCCTCCACACGTCCTTCTCCAGCGTGCGCCTCGGGCCACTGGTGGTGGTCGACGCTCATCTGTGGGCGATGGTCGCGCGGCGGCTCGTCAACTTCGCCGACGACATGGATCGCGCGGAGCTCGGCGACGCTCTCCGGTACGGCGTGCCGCCCGAGCTGCTGCCCGAGTTCGATGACGAGGAATGGTTGTCCTCGGAGCGCGAACGACATCGACAGCTGAGCCTGCACGCGCTCGAGGCGTTGTCCGGTCGCCTGGTGCGGTCCGGGTGGTACGGCGCCGCCGTCGAGACGGCGCTGAACGCCATTCGGGTCGATCCGTTCCGGGAGAGCGCGCGGCGTGCGGTGGTGTATGCGTATCTGGCCGAGGGCAATGTGCGCGACGCGCATCGGCAGTATCACGACTATCGGCGGCTTCTTCGGGCTGAGTTGGGGATTCGGCCGTCGGTGCGGTTCGATCGGTTGGTGGACGGGATCACCCCGGTCCCGGACCTGGTTGGCTGAGTTCGTTCGCGCGGGGCGCGGCGGTGGCGGGCCACCAGTTGAAGCGGCCGAGGATGGACACGAGTGCCGGCACGAGCAACGACCGGACGACCGTGGCGTCGAGCAGGATGCCGACGCCGAGGGCCGACGCGAACACCTTGACCTCGGTGCTCGGTGCCGCGGCCAGCGCCGCGAACGCGAAGAAGAGGATGAGTGCCGCGCTCGTCACCAGCCGCCCGGTTCGGCCGATTCCCTCGACTATCGCCGGCTCCGTGGCCCCGGTCCGGTCGTACTCCTCCCGCATGCGCGTGAGAATGAACACCTCGTAGTCCATCGTCAGGCCGAACAGGAACGCGAAGATCAGCAGGGGGATGTACGCGGGCACCGAGCCGGTCGCCGGAATACTCCAGATCGCGTCCGAGCCGTGTCCCTGCTGCCAGACAAGGACGACACCGCCCAGTACGGCGGCGATCGACAGCAGGTCGATGAGCACGGCCTTGACCGCGAGCAGCACCGAGCGGAACGCCCTGAGCAGGAGTGCGAACCCGACGAGCGCGATGATGCCGAGCATGAGCGGGAAGCTGCCGTAGATCGAGTTGCCGAAGTCGATGTCCTGCGCTCCCACACCACCGACCCGCACGCCGGTCAGGTCGTCGTCGGCCACCTGCCGGATTCGCTCGATCGTGGCACGGCCCTCGTCCGTGCCGGACTCCGCGGTCGGCAGGGCGAGCACCAGCGAGGTGCCCGCCTGCCGCCACGCCTCCTCCTGAGGCGCGACGGTATGCCACACACCGTCGATCTCGGCGAGTCGGTTCGCGACGGTCTCGCCGTCGGTGTCGCCGGGTACCAGGACCTCCACGGGGCTCAGCACACCCGTCGGGATGCCGGATTCGCGGAGCGTCACGAGGCCTTCGTACGTCGGTCCCGAACTCGCCAGCGCCTCGCTCTGCGGGCTGCCGGTCTTGAGATCCTGGGCGAAGAAGGCGAGGAGGACGAGCACCCCGATCCCGGCGACGGCCGCCGGCCAGCGCAGCCGGATCACGCCGCGGGTCCACGCCGTCCAGCGGCGGCTCGCCGACGCCTCCTTTCGCAACCGCGGCCAGTCCAGCCGCCTGCCGGCCACCGCGAGCACGACCGGCAGCAGCGTCAGCGTCACCAGCCCGCTCACCAGTGGGATCAACATTCCCGAATAACCGATGCTGCGCAGGAACGGCACCGGCAGGGCGACCATGGACAACAACCCCACGGCGACGGTGAGCGCGCTCAGCACCACCGCGCGGCCCGCGGTGGCCATGGTTCTGCGGATCGCTTCGTCGCCCCGATAACCGTGATGGTGCTCCTCGCGCCATCGGGTGACCAGGAGCAGTGAATAGTCGATCGCCACGCCAAGTCCGATGAGTGCGACCAGATACACGGTGATCGCGTTGACGTCGGCGAAGGTGGTCAACCCGAGCAACGCGACGAAGATCCCGAAAATGGAGACAGCGGCCACGAGCAGCGGGGTGAGCGCCAGAAACGAGCCGAAGACGAATGCGAGTACCGCCAGCGCGCCCAATGCGCCGACCAGCGCCAACTCGACGACGCTACTGCTGGCGCCGCCTTCCTGGTTGCCCTCCTCGGCGAGCGCCGCGATGCCGGTGACCCGCACCTGTGCGCCGGGCGGTAGATGCGGCGTCATCGCGTCCGTCGCGGCGCGACTCACATCCGGTGAGTGGAGCCCGCCCGCACCGGGAGGAAAGACCAGGCCGAACGTCACGCGCTCGTCCGGCGAGACGAACCGGCGGTCTCCTGTGGACGGATAGGAGACCGTGCGCGCGTGGGTGGCTTCCGCCACCGCCGCGAACGCTCGCGAGAGCTGAGGTTCCACCTCGTCGACCGTGGTCCCGGCGGGGAGGGTGATGACCGGAACCGCGGGATGTTGGGCGCCGGTCTGGTAGCGATCGAGGATTGCCTGGTTGGCTTCGTAGCCCGCCTGTCCGGGCAGGGCGATGCTGTCCGACAGTCGCTTGTCGACGGTGGACGCGCTGAGGACGCCGATGATCAGGATGGCGAGCCACGACAGCACCACGACGAGCTTGTGGCGCAGCAGCAGGGTGGTGAGCCAGTCCGACCATCGGGACCTGCGTTTGTCGCCCATTCGTGCCTCCACGCGGCCTCTACTATTGGAGTAGTAGTAGAGCTATAGTAGCGGTTCGAAGGGCTAGTACTAACCCGGTAGTAGAGGTGGGCGTGCGACGACGGGCGAATGCGCGAAAGCTCGGCGAGCTCGAGGCCGAGGTCATGAGGCGGCTCTGGCATCGAACGGGGCCGGCGACTGTTCGGGATCTCGTCACCGAGTTGCAGGAGGAGCGGGAGATCGCCTACACCACCGTGATGACGGTGCTGCACAACCTCTACAAGAAGGGGTGGCTGCGACGTGAAGCGGATGGCCGGGCCTACCGCTACGAGGCGGTCCACAGCAGCGAGGAATACGGCGCCCAGTTGATGCAGCAGGCGCTGGACTCGAGCCCCGATCGGGTGGCGACGTTCGTGCATTTCCTGCGGCAGATGACCGCGGCAGAGATCCAGGAACTCGAGGCGGCATATCGGCGCGTCGCGCAGGCGGATGAACAGGGGGATTCCTCATGATCACCGTCGTGGCGGTCCTGCTCGGATATGCGGTGCTGATCGGCGTCGTCGCGCCCGCCGCGCTGGCTCGCGCGACCTGGCCGACCCGCGCGCCCCACCTCGGTATCGCGGTGTGGCTCGCGCTGTCGTTGTCGTGGCTGATGTCGGTGGCGTTGGCCGGGCTCACCCTGGTCAGCCCGCGGCTCGTGGTGGTGCTTCCCGTCGAGCTGTCGTCGGTCGCGGCACGCGTGGAGCATGGTGCGGTCGCCGGCGCGGGCGGCCTCTGGCTCGCCGTCGCCGGTGCGGTGTTGCTCGGGGCGGTGGCGATCCGCGTCGGATTCGCCATGGTCCGCATGTTCGTCGTGGCGGGCCGGTCCCGTCGGCGGCATGCGGCGGCGCTGCGCCTGGTCGGGCGTCACTCACCCGAACTGGGCGCGATGGTCCTCGCCAGCACGGCGCCCGCGGCGTACTGCCTGGCGGGGCGGAACCGGTCGCGACAGATCGTGGTCACCACGGCCGCCCTGCGAATCCTGGACACCGCACAGCTGCGCGCCTTGCTGGCACACGAACGCGCCCACCTGCGGGGCCGCCACCACCAGGTGTTGCTGGTGGCACGCGGACTGCGGCACGCGTTCCCGTGGCTGCCGCTGTTCACCCGGGCCGGCCGAGAAGTCGAGACTCTGGTCGAGATGGCCGCCGATGACGCCGCGGCGCAGCGGTACGACGGCGGTACGGTGGCCGCGGCGTTGGTCGGGTTGGCGAGGTCCGGTACGCCGGCGGCCGCGCTCGGGGCGAGTGGGCATGCTGTCGCGCGGCGGGTGAGCCGCATGCTCGTTCCGCGTCCACCGTTGCGTCTGCCGGCCAGGGCGGCGGGTGCGGCGGCCGCTTTCGGTGCTGTGGCCTTTCCGGTGGCGGTGGCGTGCGTACCGGTCGTCATGCTGGTGTTCCTGCTGGAAGCGGCATTCGCGTGACTGGCTATCGTGCAGGGAACGACGCTTTCCCTGCGTTGACCGCAGTGAACGACGCTTTCCATGCATCTAGCGGATGACTGCTTGGCCGAGATGGTCGAGGAGGAGGCGAGCCATGCGGTCGTGCTCGGTGTACACGGGTGGCATGGCCAGCAGGCACACCGCGCCGTGCAGCACACGGATCGTGCAGTAGGCCGCCAACTTGGTCTCCCGTGGGACTCCCGGATATCCGGCGAGCGCGGCGGTCGCCGCGAGGGTCAGCCCCGCCAGGTCCCATTCGACCGGACCGGCGCAGGTGTCCTCGAAGTCGTGCCACAGGAACCCGTCCCGCGTGGGCATCAGGTTGCAGAGGTGGGCATCGCCGTGCAGTGGTCGCACCGGGCCGGCCGGCTGGTCCAGGAGATCGGCGACCCGGTCCCGGGTGCGCCGAAGCACCTCGAGATCGGCGGGCCGGACGGCATTGGTCTCCCGCAGGCGATGGATGCCCTGCTCGATGTCGTTCCGGGGAGCGCCCATGACGGGTAGGGCACCGGGGAACCGTTCGAGCGCGTCGTGCAGCTCGCCCAGCATGCGCCCGGCGGTGGCCGGCTCGAGAGTGCGGGCCGGCTCCGGCCGAACGTAGCGAAAGAACGCCACGGCATGCCCGTCCGCGCTGTGCGGGCCTGGTGGCAGCTCGTCGCTCGGCGGCACGACCGGCGCGCCGTGCGCCGCCAAGTACGACGACACCGCCAACTCCCGCTCCAGCCACGGCAGCGGCGGGTCACGCAGTATCGCCCGCCGCGTGACGACCTTGGCCACCACGGGAGCCGGTTGGAGATGGATCAGCAGGTTGTATCCGTCGGCGATGACCGCCGGTTCCATGCACCGCACTCCGTGGGCATTGGCGATACCGAGTACCGCTTCCACCGTGGCCGCCGGCACCGGGCTGTTCCGAATCACTCTCGCGGGGAACGCCATGACCGGCGAATTCTCCGTAGTTTCACCCATCGACACATGCTAACCAAAACGGCTCATTTTCGGCCGTCCCGCGGGCATCAATTTCGCGCGACGAGCGCGTGACTTCGTGGTGACGAGCGATTCGTACGCTTCTCGGGAACAGCGTCGCGCAGGGAGGTCGGGTTGCGCCCAGAGACGGCTAGTCATTCGGAACCGGACTTGGCTTTCGATCCCAGTTCGCCAGAGTTCCGGGAGGATCCCCATCGTTACTACCGGCAGCTGCGTGACGCGGCGCCGGTTTACCGGAACCCAGCGGGCGGGTGGTTGCTGTCGCGGCACGCCGACTGCCGGGCGGCGATCGAGGACCCACGGTTGCGCAACGTCGAGGATGTCCGGTGCTATCCCGACGGCACGGCGACGAAATCCGGCGCCGGCGGCACCGATTACGCGCGAATTCGTGGCGCCGTTGCCAGGGCGCTGAGCCCGGCAATAATTCGAACACTCCGCCCCCGGGTTCAGCAACTCGTCGACGAACTGCTGGAAAACGCTTCTCGACGCGCCGAAGTCGATCTGGTCGACGCTTTGTGCCAACCGATGGCGGCGATTGTCTTTTGTGATCTCTTCGGCGTGCCCAACGTCGACCGGCAACTGTTCCGCGGCTGGGTGGACGACGCCGTGCGAGGCATCGACGTGTTGTTGATGGATTCCCCCGAGGTGGCGGAACGACGAGCGCGGGCGTTGGACGAGTTCGGCGACTACTTCCGCCGGCTCATCGCGCTCCGCCGGCGCGAGCCCGCGGACGACCTGCTCAGCCGGCTCGTCGCGATCGAGCAGGACGGCGACTCGTTGACCGAGGACGAGCTGGTCTCCTCGTGCACGATCCTCCTCATCGCCGGACACGAGTCGACGGCCAACCTCGTGTCCGGCTCGGCCCACGCCCTGTTGACGAACCAGAGCGAGCTCGAGAAGGCGCGGGCCATGCCGGAACTGGACGCGCCGGCCGTCGACGAGCTCATGCGCCACACCTCGGTGGCCCAGCTCATCGTGCGTGCCGCCAACGAGGATCTCGAGTTCGGCGGGCAGCAGGTGCGCGAGGGCGAGTACGTGGTGATCCTGCTCGCCGCGGCCAACCGGGATCCCGAGGTGTTCGCGGAACCGGACCTGCTCGACCTGACCAGGGACCCGAACCCGCACCTGTCCCTCGGCCATGGCCCGCACTACTGCCTCGGCGCGGCGTTGGCCCGGATGGAAGCCACGGTCGCGTTGACCACCCTGCTGCGCCGGGCGCCGGAACTGGCGCTCGCGGGGCCACCGGAGTACAAGCCGAACGTCTCGATGCGTGGTCTGGCGCGACTGCCCGTGCGACTGCGTTGAGTCTGGAAAGGAGACCGCGATGGATGTGTCGCGAAACGTCACCGGTGCCGTGTCCTTCTTGGGGGCCAACCTCCTGCTGTCGGTGTATGACTTCGCACTGGGACTGAAGCCACACGAAACCACCGGGCATGCGGAACCGGCCGGGCACGGCGATCACGGCGCGGAAGCGGCGGGGGAGACCGCGAGTCACACGGCCCGGTTCCCGGGCTGGCTGCGGGATTCCCTGCCCTTCCTGGAGAACGTGGTCGTCCCGCTGGTTCTCCTGCTGGCCGCCGCGGCGGTCGTCTTCTCGCTGCGCGGTAACCGGCGGGGCTACTACGGCATGCTCGTCGTGGCCACGGTCACCGTGCTGTGGAACGCGCCGGATGCCGTCTGGCACCTGCAGGACGGCGACGTCCTGCATTCGGTCGTCTGTGTGGTCGGCGTCGTCATGGGCGTCATCACGGCTCTCTACACGCTGCGTGCCATGCGCGGGATTCCCACCAGGACCAGCGTCGACGCCGAGGTCTGAGCGTCGATGGAACGGATCCGGGTTCCCGACCTCAGCTGTCCGATCGGTACGGCACTGAACCCGCGTGTCGCCGACGCCGAGGAGTTCGCACTGGCCTGGGCCCAGAAGTTCGGCCTCGCCGGGGCCGACGATGTCTGGGGGGTGGGCCCCGCGCATCTCGGCTACCTCGCCAGCTACTCCCACCCGACCGTGTCCTGGCCGGCGCTCCAGATCGCGGTGGCGTGGCTGGACTGGCTGATGGTCTACGACGACTCGATGTTCGACAAGAAGGTGCATGTCGCTCGCCTCACCAGAGCCGAGATCGAGCGGTTTCACCACGACATACTGGAGATCATGCGCGGATGGACGGACGGTGACCCGACCGACAAGCTGCACCGAGCCATGCGCGAGATCCGCGACACGACGACGAAGCTCCGGCCGGACTGGAACACCGCGAGCTTCCTCCGTGGGTTTGCCCACTATCTGCAGTCGAACCTGTGGGAAGCGACGAACATCTGGCGCGGCCGGCCGGCGCACCTGTCGACGTACACCACCATGCGGCGGCACACCGGGTGTCTCTTCCCGACCTACGAGCTGAGCGCCGCTTTGGCCGGCATCACCCTTCGGCCCGCCGTTCGGGAGCACGTGGCACTGGGCCAGTTGGAAATCATGGCGAACAACTACACGTGTTGGCTGAACGACATCTACTCGTTCGAGCGTGAGTACATCGATGGTCAGGTGAACAACCTGGTCGCGGTCCTGCGGCAGGAGTTCGATATCAGCTATCAGGACGCCGCCGACCGGGCGGCCGAGATGTGCCGGGTCGAGATGGATTCCTACCTCGAGTTGAAGGAGCAACTGCCGGGACTCGGGCTCGAGCTGAACGCCGAGCTGGCGGGGTATCTCGAGGTTCTCGAATCATGGATGAGGGCGTTGTACGACTGGCACCGGATGACGGGACGGTATCTGGTCCGGACCTCACAGCGGGCGTAGTCTGCCGACGAAGTTTCGGAGGTTGTCCGCATGTTCGTGCGGCAGTCCGGAAGTCAGCACCTTCTCGGCGGCGGAGAACAATTCCTCGGCTCTGGCCGCGGCCTGTCGGCGAATGTCGGTGCGGTCGAAGAGTTCCGTCACCCAGTGGACCTCGGAGTCGGAAAGCGGTGCGGCGCCGGCGTACAGTGTGGTGAGCCGTTCCAGGTCGGTGCCGTCGGCCTGGGCGAGCGCCAGGACGATGGGCAGGCCGAGTTGACGGTCACGGATGTCGTCCGCCGGTTTGCCGGTGCGCTGCTCGTCGCCCCACACGCCGAGGATGTCGTCGCACACCTGAAAGGCCTCGCCGATCACGCGGCCGAACCGCCGCAGTGTCCGAACGGTGTCGGCATCCGCCGCGCCCAGGATCGCGCCGATCTCCGTGGCACAGCCGAACAATGACGCCGTCTTCTTCGTGGCCATCAGCCGGTAGTCCTCGAGCGTCGGCCGCCGGTCACGCCGGAAGCTCAGGTCGAGGAACTGACCTTCGCACAGTTCGAGGCAGGTCCGGCTGAACGCCAGCTCGACCTGGGATCGCGCATCGTCCTCCATCTTGCCGGTGGCCAGCGCGAGATGGGCCAGGGCGAACAGCCCGTCGCCGACGTTGATGGCCTGGGGAACGCCCCACACCCGCCAGACGGCGGCACGGTGGCGACGCAGTTCACTGCCGTCCTGGATATCGTCATGGACGAGGGAGAAGTTGTGCAACAGCTCGACCGCGAGCGCGCCCGGAACGGCGAGGCACGCCCGCTCTCGCACGCTTTCGCAAGAAAGGAAGCAGAGTGCCGGCCGAATCGACTTCCCCGCCCGCGCCGTGCGTGGTGTGAAGTTCTCGTTCAGCCTGCCGAAGTGATAGGCGATCATGTTGTACAGCGGCCGAAAAGGTGGCTGGGCGTCGAGAAGGCTGTCCACACCGGATTCCAACAGCCGGTCATACTCCGCGAGCCTACTGTCCAGATCGGTCATGGTTCCCCCTTGGTGCCCAACAACAAGTCGCCAGCTGGTCCTCGTTGTCGCGAACGAAATCCTCGGCCAGTCGCACCAGTTCGGTCACCTGCCTGTTCGCCACCCGGCAGATCCAGGTGTCGTCCTTGGCGCAGATCCGCACGAACCCCTCGTCGACGAGCTGTTCCAGATTGTCGGCGACGTCCTGGCAGGACACCCCTTCCAGTTCGAGGCATTCGTGCCAGGTTCGTTCGGAGGTGACAAGATAACGAAGGAGGACCACTCGATCTCGATTGTCGAGAATGCGAAACAGCTTTGCGGCGGACAGGATCGAGTTTTCCTGACCGGACGAGTCGGCGCCCATCGTGGCTACTGTCGAACCCGGCGGCGCCACAGCACCGCGCCGAGCATGATGACGGCAAGCGTGATGACGATGATGACGAAGGGGACGGCCCCGATGCCGTCGATCCAGTTCACGGCCGCTTCCTGAACCTCGCGCACGGCGTCGATGACCGGATCACGGGCGGCGCCCTCGCCGAAGTACAGGCGGACCTCGTAAACGCCGTAGTAGCCGACATACAGGCCGACCAGCACCAGCAGGCCACCGCCGATCCGGTTGACATACGGCAGCACATTGCGGGCCCGCCCGGCGACCTCGGCACCGGCGAGCGCGATTCCGACGGCCAGCACCCCGACGACGAGCGCCATGCCGGCGGCATAGGCCAGGTACGCCACCGTTCCCTCCACGAGCGAGCCGCTGCGAAAGGTGGCTCCGGTGACGGCCAGGAACGGCGCGAGCGCGCACGACAGCGAGGCCACGGCGTAGGCGATCCCGTAGCCGAACATCGACCCGAGCCCGGTGCTCGGCGCACCACGCCTGGGTTTGGGTAGCAGGAAGGGGATCGTGCGGCCCGCGAGCAACCAGGCGCCGAGCGCCACCAGGACGACGCCGATCACGATGGTCAGGATCGGCAGGTACCGCTGCACCTGGCTGGTCAGCGGGGTCACCACGAGACCGAACGTGGCGAACACGACAAGAAAGCCGGCGGCCATCGCCGCGGTGGCGATGGCCGCACGCAGGACGGCTGTGGCACGACGACATTCGTCACCGTTGCCCAGGACGACCAGGGTCAGATAGCTCGGCAGCATCGCGAAGCCGCACGGGTTGACCGCGGCCACCAGGCCCGCCGCCAGCGCGAACCCCAGCGTCGATGTGTCCACTAGGCGGTGTCGAGCTGGTCGACCCGGGAGGCCAACTCCTCCTCGGACAGCGTTCCCTTGACGGTCTCCACGTTCCCGCTGGCACTGACGAACGCGTACGCCGGTTGCGCGGTCACGCCGAACTGTTGCCAGATCACGGACTCGGTGTCGGCGATGTTGGTGAACGAGCTGATCCCGTTGTCCTGGACGAACTTCCGCATGTCGGGGACGTTGGTGAGCGCGCCGACCCCGACGAAGGAAACCGTGTCGGCGTTCTCCTTCGCGACGTTCGCGACACCCGCGGATTCCAGCTTGCAGTCCGGACAGTCCGCGGCCCAGAACCACAGGACGGCCGGCTTGCCGGCGAGGCTCTCGCCGGAGAACTCCTGTCCGTCGACGGTCGTCGCGGTGAACCGTAGGGCGTCGGCGATCGGTGCGGACTCCGCCGCCGCGGGGTCTTCCCGGTTGTGTGCGCCGTCGTCGTCCGTGCCGGCTCCGCATCCTGTCGCGAGCAGTCCGGCGGCGACGAGCGTCGCCGCGAGCCCGCGGACCATAGACCTCACCTGATACCTCCCGCGGTAGTGGACGTGAGCCTTGAGTGTGCGGGCCGGAGGATTCGTCGCCGTCACGTTCGCGTCACGCCGTCGTCGTGTTCTGTTGTGCGCCGGCGTCACGGGGCATCCGTCTCTCCGAATATGGCCCCTGTCGCCGCCATCGGCGTGCTATCCACGTCCGGATCGACCAAGCGACCGACCGAGCGATGGACCACGGGAGCCGCGATGTCCCACCCGGTACGTCTCGAGTTGAACAAAGCCAAGGCAGTCCTGGCGCTCACGCCGCCGGCGAGGCGCGCGCACCGCGCCGTGCTGACCATATTCGTCGAGACCGGGCTGGCGCCGACGCGTGCGGAGCTCGAGCGGACGGTACTGCGGGGCGAGGCCGATCCACGATCCGTCCTCGCCGAGCTCGCCGACCGTGACGTGGTCGCGTTCGATTCCCACGGCGAGGTCCGCGCCGCCTATCCGTTCTCGCCGTGCCCGACAGCGATCACCGTGACCTGGAACGGCGGTCCCGCGGTCTTCGCGATGTGTGCGGTCGACGCGCTCGGCGTGTCGAGGATGCTCGACCGTTCGGTAATGATCACCGCCGCCGAGCCCGACTCCGGGGAGACCGTGATCGTCCAGGTCGATCGCGAGCGCGCCAGCTGGCGCCCGGCCACGGCGGTCGTCTTCACCGGTTCGACCGACGGAGCCTGCTGCCCGTCGGTCGACCGGTCCTGCGGGCACATCAACTTCTTCACCACCGGCGATGCCGCACAGGAGTGGGCCAAGCGCCATCCGGACGTCGCCGGCGCCGTGCTGGACCAGGACGTCGCCCTGGCCTGCGCGATCGCGGAGTTCGGCGACATGCTGCGTTAACCGTCGTCGGTAGGTGATTTACCGCGGCGTACGCGGCGCACGGTCCAGACCACGGTCAGCGCGGCGACCAGCACGCCGGCGCCGATCACGGCGGGGTTGGCGAGCACGGCGCCGACGGCACCCAGCACTCCGGCGGCGATCAAGGCCGGCGCGGCGCAACACAGCACGAGAACGCCGAGGACCACACTCGTCACGAGCGTGTCGCGATTCTCTCGGCCTTCGGTCATGGATTCACCTGGTGAGTTGGTGCAGTTGGCCGCCGCGTAGACGGTCGCTTCCCACGTACGATCGACTCATCCCCGAGTGCCGGGGTCCGTCCGGTATGAGGATTGACGCCATGGCTGCGACCCGCAAGGCCACGATGCCGCTGCTGCCCACCGATGCGAGCGGCGTGGAGTTGGTCGGGAAGTTCTTCCGTGCCCTCGGGGACCCCACGCGGCTGCGGCTGCTGGAGTTCCTCCTGCACGAGGAACACACGGTGACCGAATGTGTGGCACATATCGGTTTGTCCCAAGGGCGGGTCTCCGTGCACCTCAACTGCCTGTCGGACTGCGGCTACGTCGAAGCGCGTCGCGAGGGCCGGTTCGCGTACTACCGGGTGGGCGATCCGCGCGTGGCCGAACTGGTGCGACTCGCTCGCGAGATCGCCGCCGACAACGTCGGCGACCTGGCCGCGTGTATGCGGGTCAATTAGGGTCTAATGCACCGAAGGCGTTGGGTGTGCTCAACGCACCGAGGGCGTCGTTCGGTGCACCCGGCCTGCCGCCGGCCGCGGCCGCCAGCCCTTCCTCGCCTCGTGCGGCCGTCCAAATCGAGCGGTCTATTCGGACTCAGGTGCGAGCGTCCCAAGTGATGCGCCGCCGCCGCGCGATTACCCGCCCGGACGAGGTTTTCCGATGTGGAGCGCGAGGCCGCCAGCAGCGGAAATAGGGTTTTTCGCCGGCCGATTTTGATCTTCTCTAAAGTATGGCATGCGGGCCGCATACCGGCCGGCGGGCAGGGTTGACCTGAACAGTACATATTGTATTATCGGCATAAGCGCCCGCCCGGGGGAGGACATGTGTCGGTGCATCAATGTGTTGACCACATTGGATTGTCTCAACACCGCATGTCGTCTGGTTGGCTAGCCCACGTCTGGGGAGGTCAATGTGGGAGGGCATTGTGGTCCAGTTGATCACCGATCGCGCGCTTGATGACGGCGCGTCAAGCGACGCCGGCCCGATCGGAGGCGACAAGGCCCCCTCGCCAGCATTTTTGAAGCTTATCGGCGGTTTTCAGCTTCGTGTCGACGACCAGGTACTGGATCTTGGCGCAAAAGAACAGCGATTGTTGGGCTTGATAGCCCTGAACGGCAAGCCGGTCACCCGGTCCCAGGCCGCCGGCCTGTTGTGGCGGGACGTGCCGGAAGGCAGGGCGACGGCGAACCTGCGTTCGGTGTTGTGGCGGCTGCGCCGGGCGCTGCCTCCGACACTGGGCTTCACGGGTACCCACCTGCAGCTGCCGCCGACGTTCACCGTCGACATCCAGGAAGCCATCCACATCGCCCGCGCGGTTCTCGACCGCACCGCACCGCCCACGTACGGCCACACTCGCCAGGCTCTCGCGATGAGCCTTTACGACGATCTGCTGCCGGATTGGCCGGACGACTGGCTGGTCACCGAACGAGAACGCTTTCGGCAGCTTCGGCTGCACACCTTGGAAGTTCTGAGTCGTGACCTGACGGCCGCCGGCAAGTACGGGATGGCGATCGACGTCGCGTTGACGATACTGCAGGCCGATCCGCTGCGGGAAACAGCTCATCACGGGCTCATCGAGGCCTATCTCGCGGAAGGTAACTACTGCGAAGCCATCCGGCAGTTCAACCGATACCAGAAGCTCGCGGTGGACGAGCTCGGGATCGAGCCGTCGATGCGTATCCAGGAGCTCGTCCGCGACGAGTTGTCACTCGTGCAGTGCGATTGCCGATCATCTGTGGCGGGCCCGTCACTGGGAAATAGCCGCGTCTGAACGCAATTTCGCCGATTGACAATAATGCGATCAAGATATTACGATAATTGACATTTTCCTGCCCTGGTGTTGTGGTGGTCGCATGAAGAGCGTTCGAGTGGTCCTGGTTTCCACCTACGAGCTCGGTCACCAGCCGTTCGGGCTCGCCTCGCCCGCCGCATGGCTGAGTGCGGAAGGTGCCGATGTCGCGTGCATCGACCTTGCGGTACAAACTCTGGACGAGGACGCCGTCACCGGGGCGGACCTGGTGGCGTTGTACGTGCCGATGCACACGGCGACACGGCTGGCCGCACAGGTAATACCGCGACTGCGGGCGCTGAATCCGAGCGCCCTGATTTGCGCGTACGGGCTTTACGCCTCGGTCAACGACGGATATCTTCGGGGGCTCGGCGCCGATCACATCATTGGTGGCGAGTTCGAGGAGCCACTTGTCGAGGTGGTCCGTCGGCTGCGCTCCGGGGCCGGATCGGACACGAACGGTTCGGGCACCGTGGTTTCGATGAACAGGCAGGCTTTCCAGGTGCCGGATCGCAGCAAGCTGCTGCCGCTCACGGAGTACGCGTCCTTGATGATGCCGGATGGCAGCGACAAGGTCACCGGGTACACCGAAGCAACCAGGGGCTGCAAGCACCTGTGCCGTCATTGCCCGGTCGTGCCGGTGTACAACGGCCGGTTCCGTGTCGTACAACGGGATGTCGTGCTGGCCGATGTCGCGCAGCAGGTGCTGGCCGGCGCGCGCCACATAACCTTCGGTGATCCGGACTTCTTCAACGCGCCGGCCCACGCACTGGCCGTCGTGGGCGACCTCCACCAGCGGTTTCCCCAGGTCAGCTACGACGTGACGATCAAGGTCGAGCATCTCGTCAAGCAGGCACAACGGGTTCCGGAGCTCGCCGAGACCGGGTGTGTGCTGGTGACCACCGCCGTCGAGGCGTTCGACGGCCCGCTGCTGGAGATCCTCGACAAGCAGCACACCCGCGAGGACCTCGTCGCCGCCGTGCGGGTGCTGAAGGACAGCGGGATCGCGCTCAACCCCACCTTCGTGGCTTTCACGCCATGGACGTCCGCCGAGGTTTATGTTGATTTTCTCGTGACGCTCCATGAGCTGGGCCTGGTCGGCAATGTCGCCCCGGTGCAGTACGCCATTCGGTTGCTCATTCCGGAAGGGTCGCGGCTGCTGACGCTTGCGGACACGCATGACTACTTGCATGGCTTCGACGCCGAGGCGTTGTGCTACAAGTGGACTCATCCGGATCCACGGATGGACGCGCTCCAGCGGGAGCTGTTCACGTTGAGCGCACAGGCGGCGCAGCAGGGAAAGCCACGGCACGAGGTGTTCCGGCTGGTGTGCGAGACCACCGCGCGCTTGGTCGACACGACCGAACGGGCACGGCTCGACGGCATCGGTGCGACGGTGGCGGGGGAGGCGATACCCAGTCTTTCCGAACCGTGGTACTGCTGCGCCGAACCGGTGGAATCTCAGCTTCCGTTCCCCGTATAGAAATCAGCACGAATCGTTCAGCTGTCCCGCCGGCGGGACGTGCGGATCACCGTCGAATGCAAGGATCTCTCGGATCGTGGTGACAACATCCCGGCGCGCGGTAACGAAGAAGAAATGGTCGCCAGGGAATATCTCCAACCGGAATTCGGCCGCGGTATGCTGACGCCAGCCGGCCAGATCGGTCCCGGATATCAGGGGATCGGCGTCCCCGCCGAACGCGGTGATCGGACACGGCAGGGCCGGGCCCGGTGCGAGGCGGTAGCTCTCCGCCAGCCGCAGATCCGACCGGAACGCCGGCAGCACCACGTCCAGGTACTCGGCGTGCGCGAGGATCTCCGGGTGCATGCCGCCCAGCCGGGCGAGCTCGGCGACCAGGTCGGCGCGCGGCAGACCGGAGATCCCCGGCGCCGGCGAGATGAGCTGCGGCGCCCGCGCCCCGGACACGATCAGCTGGGCCGGTGCTCGCCCGGCGCGATGCTGTCGCCGGCTCAACTCGAACGCCAGCACCGCACCCCAACTGTGCCCGAAGAACGCGCACGGGACGTCGTCACCGAAGGCGAGCGCGATCGCCAGGTCGTCCAGCAGCGTGGTCAGGTCGTCCGGCGGTGGTTCGGTGACGCGGGTTTCCCGCCCGGGCAGTTCCACCGCGACCACCTCGACGGAGTCGGGCAGCATCGCGTGCCACGCGCTGAACGTCGACGCACCGGCGCCGGCGTGGGGGAAGCAGACCAGCCGAGTGCGCGGCTTTCTCGTCGGGTGACGTCCCCGCGACTCGCCCGGAACCACCCGCCGCATGGTGGCGGACCCTAGATCGTTGACCGGTATTTCGGTGCTGGTGGCGACACGTGCGTTGGGATACGTGATCTTGTGGCGAAGGGTGTCCATGATCGGCGTTGCTACCCAACGTCGACCGTGGAGGCCGAGTGGACGCCGACCTGGACACCCTTCTGATCGCACTCTACGTAGAGTTGGAAGATCGGATCATCCCGGCCCAGAGGACACCCCGACGGGGTCCGGGTCGCCCACCGGTGGTCACCGACGCCGAACTGGTGTGTCTGGCGGTGGCGCAGGTGTTGTTGCGCTACAACGAAGAACACCACTGGTTACGGGCTGCGCCAGGGCGAGTCGGGCATCTGTTTCCCAGGCTGCTGGGCCAGAGTGAGTACAACGAGCGGCTCAAGGCGGCGGCGCCGCTGATGGAGGCGGCGTTGCGGTGGCTGGCTGAGCACACCCCCGGTTCGGCGGAGTTGCTGCGGCTGATGGATGGCACCCCCATCGGCTGCGGCCAGTCGAAGACCACCACCCAGCGATCGGACCTGTTCGGCTGGGCCGGCTATGGCTATGAGTCCGCGCACAGCCGCTACTACTGGGGTGTCAAACTGCTGCTGATCACCACCCCTGACGGCACGGTCACCGGGTTTGGCCTGGCCAACCCCAAACTGATGGGCGAACGTGAGCAAACCCGCCAGGTCCTCACCGCCCAGCCGGCCAACCGACCGATCCCGGGTAGCACCGTGGTCACCGACAAGGGCCTGTCCGGCGCCGAGACCGAGCAGTGGTTCACCGACCAGGATCTGCTGCTGATCCGCCCTGCCCGCCGCGACGAGAAGCAGCCTCGCCCGTTCCCCAACTGGCTGCAGCAACGCATCGAAGCGATCATCTGGACCTTGAAGAGTCAACTCGGCCTCGAACGCCACAACGCCCGCGTTCCCGCCGGCCTCTGGACCCGCATCGTCCAACGTCTACTCGCTCTCAACGCCGTGATCTGGCACAACTGGACCATCGGCGCACCCATCAAACGATCCTTGATCGCCTACGACCACTGCTGCACTGAAAAGCCCGAAACTGCACCAAAAAGTCTCCGGCTACTGGCACACCCACACCACTCTTGCCGGATTCTGCCGAGTCCGTTCCTACCTCACCAGCGCCTACAACCACGGACTCCGCGCCATCGACGCCATCCACCACGCCCTCACCGGCAACCCCTGGATGCCCCCAACCACCACCGCGTGAACCCGGGGACCTACCCCTTGAATGGACACCAGGTCATGCTCTCGACGCTGGCGGAGAAGATCCACGATAATCGGTTTCTCCGACTGTTGCGTAACATGCTTAACGTCGGATACTTGGAGGACTGGGTATACAACGCCACTCTCAGTGGTGCGCCACAGGGCGGCGTGGCATCACCTGTCCTTTCCAATATCTACCTGCACCGGTTGGACACCTTCGTCGAGACAGTTCTGATACCGGAATACAACCGAGGGAAACGCAGGAAAACCAACCCTGCGTATCAGCAGGTGCGAGACGCGATCAGGCAAGCCCGCAAGCACGGCGACCGCACCAAGGTGCGAACACTGCGCAAGCGACTGCGCAGCCTTCCTGCCGGAAATCCGGACGATCCGGGTTACCGGCGGTTGCGTTATTGCCGTTATGCCGACGACCACCTTCTCGGATTCACCGGACCGAAAGTCGAAGCCGAGGAGATCAAACGACGGCTAGCGCAGTTCCTCCGTGACGACCTCAAGCTGGAACTGTCGCACGACAAAACACTGATCACCCACGCCCGCGCAGGCGCGGCACGATTTCTCGGCTACGAGATCACCGTCCACCACAACGACCACAAAATCACCCGTGGCCGTCGCGTGGTGAACGGCACGATCGCACTACGCGTGCCCACGGCGGTGATCAAGGCGAAAAGCGCCCGATACATGCGGCTCGGGAAACCCGAGCATCGACCCCAACTGGTTAACGAAGACGAACACACCATCGTCAGCACCTATGGGGCCGAGTATCGAGGACTCGTCCAGTATTACCTGCTGGCCGGTGACGTCCACCGGCTGACCCGGCTGCACTGGGTCATGCTGACCTCGATGCTCAAGACCCTGGCCTGCAAGTACGGCTCAACGGTGTCCAAGATGGCGGCCAAACACGCCGCCACCGTCCCTACCCCGCATGGGCCACGCAGATGCTTCCAGGCCAGCATCGAACGAGACGGCAGGAAACCACTGGTCGCCACGTTCGGTGGTATCCCGTTGCGACGGCAGAAACGAGCGGTCCTGACCGACCGCAAACCAGTCCCGCACACCGTCCGCCGCAAAGAGTTGATCAGCAGACTCCTGGCCGGACGCTGCGAGGTTTGCAAGCAAACGGGTGACGTGCAAGTTCACCATGTCCGCAAGCTGGCAGACCTCACCAAACCGGGACGACCACAACCCGCATGGGCGGAACTCATGGCTAAACGGCGACGCAAGGCCCTCGTGGTCTGCCAAGCCTGCCACGACACCATCCACGCCCGGCAACCCGCCGCGACACCCACGCAGTAGTCACTGGAGAGCCGGATGCTCGGAAACGGGCCAGTCCGGTTCGGGAGGGGGACGTTGGAAAAGGACCTGCTCAGCAGGCACCTCGCCAGCGTCCTACCTCGCACCAGCAACTAATTCCCGGTCAACGATCTAGTGGTCGGCGCCGGAAGTCCTCCAGGGGTCTCGACGGCCCAGCTTCCCGCTGGACGCACGGCCGAAAGGCCCAAGTACAACCAGTACGAGACGATGGTCGCTCCGCAAGCTCCGCTCCGCGACCTTCCAGCCGCACGCCCAGCGAAAACCTGGATCCGCCGATACCCACGAAGGACTTCCGGCGCCGACCACTTAGCATCCAGATATCAGCTGAACCTGTTGGGAAGGGGCCCGTCGTGGAGGAGATCCGAGACAGCGGCAGCTCCACTTTGATCGAGGTGTTGCGCCGGCGCGCCAGTGCGCAACCGGATCACGACGCGTACATCTTTCTCGCCGACGGGGAGACCGAGACGGCGCGGCTGACGTGGGCCGAGGTCGACCGGAGGGCCAGGGCCATCGGGGCGGAGCTGCGGGACCGTGGCGGCGCCGGGCAGCGGGCGCTGATCACCTACCCGGCCGAGGCCGGCCCGGAGTTCCTGACGGCTTTTCTCGGCTGCCTCTACGCTGGCGCGGTCGCCGTGCCGTGCGACGCCGCCCAGGGTCGAGGCGGTGCCGAGCGTCTCAGCTGGATCGCCGGAGACGCGAAACCACGTTTCGTGCTCGGGTCGCCGGAGACGAACCGGTTGGTGACCAACGCCGTGGCGGCGTACCCGCTCGACGTCGCGGCCGTGCCGGACACGGCCGCCGATACGTGGCGTGACCCCGGATCGGGACCCGCCACCCTGGCCCTGCTTCAGTACACGTCGGGTTCCACCGGCAACCCGCGCGGCGTGATGGTCTCGCACGGCAACGTGATGGCGAACGAGGCGGCGATCAAGGCGACGTGTGAGCACGACGGCGGCTCGCGATTCGTTGGCTGGCTACCGCTTTACCACGACATGGGACTCATCGCGAACCTGCTGCAGCCGCTGTACCTCGGCTCGCAGTCGGTGCTGATGCCGCCGTCGGCGTTCCTGGCGAAACCGATGCGATGGCTCGCGGCGGTCAGCAGGTATCGCGGCGTCACCAGCGGCGGACCGAACTTCGCCTACGACCTGTGCGTGGCCAAGGCGCGGCCGCGGGACCTGGACGGGCTCGACCTGTCCAGCTGGCGAGTGGCGTTCAACGGCGCCGAGGTGGTCCGCGCCGCGACGCTCCTGCGGTTCCTCCAAGCGTTCGGCCCGGCCGGGTTCGCGCCCGAGACGTTCTTTCCGTGCTATGGCCTGGCGGAAAGCACGCTGATCGTCAGCGGCGCCCCGCGCGGAGTTCCGCCACGGACGGTCGCCGCCGACCGTGGCGCGCTCCGTGCCGGGCGGTGCGTCCCCCCAGCCGAGGACGGCGCACCGGCGCGGACGCTGGTCAGCAGTGGCCGTCCGGTGGCCGGGACCAGGGTCGCGATCGTCGACCCGGACACCCGCGACGAGCTGCCGGACGGGCAGCTCGGCGAGGTGTGGGTGTCCGGCCCCGGCGTGGCCGCCGGCTACTGGGGGCGCGCGGCGGAGTCGGCCGCGACGTTCGGCAACCGGCTGGGCGCGGAGCCGGCGACATTCCTGCGCACCGGTGACGTCGGCACGATGCTGACCGGTGAGCTCTACGTCGTCGCGCGGCTGAAGGACCTGATCATCATTCGGGGGCAGAACCATTACCCGGAGGATGTGGAGCACACCGCGGAGCGGGCCCACCCGGCGCTGCGGCCGTCGGGCGGCGCCGCCTTCGCGATCGACGACGGCGACAACGACGATCAGGAACACCTCGTCGTCCTGTACGAAGTGGACACCCGGGCCGGCGAGCCCGACGTGGCGGACATCGCGGCCGCGGTACGGCGGGCCGTGTCCGAGCGGCACAAGATCGAGGTGTACGCCGTCGTCCTGGTGCCCAAGGGAAGTGTGCCGAAGACCACCAGCGGCAAGGTGCGACGACTCGCCTGCCGCGACCGCTACCTCGCCGGCGCCATGCCACTCGTCGGAATCAGCGTGCTGGACGAGGGCGACCTGACTGTGCCGGAGCCGGCGTTGCCCGACCTGGCCGCGCTCCCGGCCGAGCACCGGCAGGCGGCGTTGGCCGACGCCCTGCTCGGCGCGGTGGCCGCACGTGCCGGCGTACCCGCGGGCACCCTGGACACCGCCGTGCCGCTGCGTTCGGCGGGGCTGGACTCGCTCGGCGCGATCGAGCTGGAGCACCGGATCCAGGACCGATACCACGTCGACCTGCCCGCGTTGACGCTGCTGAGCGACCGCAGCCTGACCGAGGTGGCCGCCGACGTGCTCCATCGCATGGGCACGGCCGATCCTGGCTCGCGGTCGCCGGACCCCGGTCCCGCGGGAGAGGGGCCGTTGACCCCGTCCCAGCGCGCCCTCTGGTTCGAGTGTCAGCTCGCGCCGCCGGGCCCCGCGTACTCGCTGGTGCGGGGGTTACGCCTGAGTGGTGCGCTCGACCATGCCGCGCTGGATCTAGCGGTCGGCCTGGTGGTCGCCCGGCACGCGGCGCTGCGCACTCGGATCGTCGAGCGCGACGGCGTGCCGGCGCAGGTCGTGGACCAGGCGGGGCCGGCGGTGCGGCGGGAGGACCTCGGCACGGCCGACGACGCGTCGGTCGCCACGCGACTCGCCGCGGAGGCCGCGCGACCGTTCGACCTGCGCGCGGCGGAACCATTGGTACGGCTGACGCTGCTCCGCCGGTCCGAGACCGACCACGTGCTGATCATCGCCGCGCACCACATCGTGGCCGACTTCTGGTCGTTCGTCGTGGTGATCAGAGAGCTCGCCGAGCTCTACCGGGAGGCGGCCGGCGGGGCGCCCGCCCAGCTGCCACCGGTGCGCACCGCAGTGATCCCAGCGGTCCGCCACGCACACGACGAGGGGTTGTGGACGTACTGGCGCCAGCGTCTCGCGGGAGCGCCGGCGGCGCTCGACCTGCCCACCGATCGCCGGCGGCCGCCGACGCGCGGATTCCGTGGCGCCGACCGGCCGATGTGTCTGGACGCCGAGCTCACCGCGCGGCTGCGCCGCTTCAGTCAGGAGCACGGCACCACCCTGTTCACCACCCTGATGGCCGCGTTCCAGGTGTTGCTCGGTCGCCACGCGGGCCAGCGCGACGTGCTCGTCGGAACGCTGGCCAGCGGGCGGGACCGCGCCGAGTTGGCCGACGTCGTCGGCTGTTTCGTGAACCTCGTGCCGGTGCGCACGCGGATCCACGCTTCCGACTCGTTCCGTTCGCTGCTGCATCGGGTGCGCGGCGAGCTGCTGCGCGACCTCGCCCACGCCGGCTACCCGTTCGACGAACTGGTCGCCCGGTTACGGCCCGACCGCGCGGCCGGCGGCCCGGCGGTGGTGCGGGCATTGCTGGTGCTGCATCAGGAGTACGGCCCGCGTGCCGACGGGCTGCGCGCGGCCGGCCTCGGCGTGGACGGGCCGCGGTTCGGCGGCGGGCTGCTGATGCGGTCGGTCGCCGTGCCACAACCGTGGACCCACATGGACGTGACGCTGAACCTGGCCGAGGTGGGCGGCGTGCTGCGAGGTCGCCTCGAGTACGACACCGCCTTGTTCGACGCGGCCACCGTCGATGGGCTCGCGGCGCGTTTCGAGCACCTGTTGCGTCTGGTGGTCGAGGATCCGGACGGCCGGCTGGACCTGCTGGCGCTGCCCACACCCGCCGAGCAGCGGGCGGCACTGGCCGCCGGGCGTGGGTCGGTGCGCCCGCGCCCGCACACGCTCAGCCTGCACGGCATGGTCCTCGACGCGGCCGAGCGCCACCCCGACGCGACGGCCGTCGCGCTGCCGGCCGGCACCACCGAGCACCTCAGCTACCGGGCATTGCGGCGGCGGTCGTCGGGGTTGGCGGCGGAGCTGTGGGCCGCCGGGGTCCGGCCGGGTGACGTGGTCGGCGTGCTGTTGGCGAGGTCGCTCGAGCTGCCGGTCGCGCAGCTCGCCGTGCTGCGGTGCGGTGCCGCGTACCTGCCGCTCGATCCGGACGATCCGCCGGCGCGGCACTCCTGGCTGGTGCGGGACGCGGGTGTCCGCGTGGTGATCAGCTCCGGCGAAGGCCGGTTCGATGGCCAGGTCGATGTTGTACTCGACGCTCGTGCCGAACGCGCCGGCGGCCCACCGGTCGTCGACGTGCACCCCGACCAGGCCGCCTACGTGATGTACACGTCGGGCTCGACCGGACGGCCGAAGGGTGTGGTCGTGCCGCACCGCGGCATCGTGAACCGGCTGGCGTGGATGACGGACGCGTTCGAGCCGCGGCCGGCGGACCGGGTGGTGCACAAGGCGCCGATCACGTTCGACGTGTCGGTCTGGGAGCTTTTCTGGCCGCTCACGCAGGGCGCGTGCCTGGTGCTCGCACCACCGGGCGCGCATCGCGACCCCGACCGGCTTCGTGCCCTCGTTCGGCGCGAGCAGGTGAGCACGGCCCACTTCGTGCCGTCGCTCTTCTCCGAGTTCCTGGCCGAGGACCTCGACGCGCCGGTGTTGCGCCGGGTGGTGTGCAGCGGCGAGGAGCTACCCGCCCGGGTGCGCGACCGTGCGCTGCTCACGTTGCCGCGCGCCAGGCTGCACAACCTCTACGGCCCGACCGAGACCTCCGTCGACGTCACCGCGTGGGAGTGCCGCCCCGGCGACCGCGGCCCGGTGCCGATCGGGGTGCCGATCGCGAACATCGACGTCCACGTGCTCGACGCCGAGCTGGGGCCGTTGCCCGCCGGCGTCCGCGGCGAGCTGTGCGTCGGGGGAGTCGGCCTCGCGCTCGGCTACCTCGGGCGTCCGGGACGCACCGCGGCCACGTTCGTGCCGGACCCGTTCGCGAGCGCGCCGGGCGCACGTCTGTACCGCACCGGTGACCAGGCGCGGCGACGCCACGACGGCGTGATCGACTATCTGGGTCGCACCGACCACCAGGTGAAGATCGCCGGCGTCCGGATCGAGCTCGGCGAGGTCGAGGAGGGGGTGCGCGCACAGCCGGGGGTCCGGGACGCGGCGGTGGTCGTGCACGAGGATGTGGCGGGGCCGGCATTGGTCGCCTACGTCGTCGGCGCGGACCCGGCCACGCCGGACCCG
This sequence comes from uncultured Actinomycetota bacterium, assembly GCA_963826035.1. Classification (GTDB taxonomy): domain Bacteria; phylum Actinomycetota; class Actinomycetes; order Mycobacteriales; family Pseudonocardiaceae; genus Actinophytocola. The sequence goes on from CAWGVZ010000023.1 coordinate 58,752, forward strand.
GCCGCCATCGCCGCCGCGCTGCGGGCTCTGCTGCCGGCCGCCATGGTGCCCATCGTGCGGCCCGTGCCGCGGCTGCCCGCCACCGCCAACGGAAAGCTCGACCGGGCGGCGTTGCCGGCACCAGCCGTCCCGGTTCGCGCCGTCGTCGCACCCGCACCCGGTGCCGAGCAACGGATCGCGGCACTGTGGAGCGACGTGCTCGGCGGCGTCGAGGTGGGTGCCGGCGACGAGTTCTTCGCGATCGGGGGCGATTCGATCCGGGCGTTGCGGTTGGTCGCCGGGTTGCGCCGGGCCGGTTTCGCCGTCACGGTCGCCGATCTCCTGGGTGGCGCGACGGTCCGCTCGCTGGCCGCCGCCGGACCCACCGAGCCGGACCTGGACATCGAGCCGTCGCCGTTCGCGCTGTGCCCGGAGTCGTTGCGGGGCCGGCTGCCGGCCGGTGTCGTGGACGCGTATCCGGTCTCGATGGCGCAGCGCGCCGTGCTGGCCCACCAGCTGCGGGGGTTCGGCCACGAGGTCTACGTGACGAGCGTGCATGTGCGGTCCGGCTTCGACGAGCCGGCGCTGCGGGCGGCGCTGGCCTCCGTGCTGGTGAGGCACGCATACCTGCGCTCCAGCTTCGACCTGACGAGTGCGCGCGAGCCGTACCAGCTCGTGCACCACCGGCTCGAACCGCTGCTCACCGTGCACGACCTCCGAGTCGCGCCGGCCGGCGAGCAGGAGCGGATCCTGGCGGAGTGGCTGCCCGGCGAGCGGGCGCGGCCGCTCGACGTCCGATCCGGACCACTGCTGCGCTGCACCGTGCACATGCGGTCCGACGAGGCTTTTCAGCTGTCGCTGAGCAGTTTCGCGCTCGACGGTTGGTGCACCGCGACGGTGTTCACCGAGATGCTCGTCGACTACACGGCGTTCCGCCGCGGCGAACCGTCGCCGCTGACCGACCCGCGCGTCGGGTACGCCTCGTTCGTCGCGCTCGAGCAACTCGCGTCGCGCTCGGCGCCGGCGCGCGAGTTCTGGGCAGCCGAGCTGGCCGGCGCGACACCGTGCCGGCTGCCGCGGCGGACGGGCACCGCGTCCGGGGAGCTCGCCAGGCGCGAGGAGGCCACCGTCGACCCGGGACTGGTCGCCGAGCTGCGGCGCCTCGCGCGGGAGCTTTCGGTGCCACTGAAGAGCGTGCTGCTCGCGGCCCACCTGCGGGTCGTCCGGCTGCTGGCCGCCCGGGACACGGTCGTCACCGGCCTCGAGGTGAACGGCCGCCCCGAGCGCGAGGACGGCGACCGGGTCGTCGGCGTGTTCAACAACATCGTGCCGCTGCGGGTGCCGGTGGCGCGCGGGTCCTGGGTGGACCTGGTCCGGGCCGCGGCCGAGGCCGAGCACCGGGTGCAGCCCCACCGCCGGTATCCGCTGGCGCTGCTGGAACGCACGCACGAAGTGTCGAGCATGTTCGACACCTTGTTCGTGTACACCCACTTCCACCTCTACGACCAGGCCCGCGCGCTCGACGGCGTCGAGCTGGTGGCCTGGCAGGCGCCGGACCAGACCTACGTGCCGCTGACCGCGCACTTCACCGTGGACGCGATCACCGGCGAGCTGCGGTTGCTGCTCGACTACGACCCGGCGAAGGTCACCGACGACCTCGCGGTGGCCACGGCCGGCTACTACCTGCGCGCGCTGGCCCGGCTCGCCGCGGATCCGGACGCTCCCCACGCCATGGCGGACCTGCTGTCGCCCGATGAGCTACGCGCGCAGCAGGACGCCGGGGTGACGGCCGGCCGAGCGCGGCCGGGTGCCACCGTGCACGAGCTGATCATGCGTCAGGCCGAACGGACACCCGATTCGATCGCCGTGGCGGCCGGCGAGGTCCAGCTCAGCTACCGGTCGCTCGTCTCCCGCTCCCACCGCCTGGCCGCGGCCCTTCGCGAGCTCGGCGCCGGCCACGACACGGTCGTCGGCCTGCCCTACCGGCGAGACCCGGACTTCGTCGTCGCGGTGCTCGGAGTGCTGCGCTCCGGCGCCGCGTACCTCCCGTTCGACCCTGACCAGCCGGCGTCGCGCGTGGCGTCGCTCCTGGCCGGGGCGTCGTTCGTGATCGACCCACCGGGCCTGGTGACCCCCCACACGAGCGGGCCGGCGGTTGTGGCTGCCGGATCTACGGAACCAGTAGTGCATCCGCTCGCACTGGCCTACGTCATTGCGACGTCCGGGACGACGGGGACGCCCAACCTCGTCGGCGTGCCGCACGTCGCCGTCGTCAACTACCTCGATTGGTGCGCCGAGAACTACGGGCTGAGTCCGGGTGTCCGCACCCCGGTGCATTCCTCCGCCGCGTTCGACCTGACCGTGACGTCGCTGCTCGGGGCCCTCTGCACGGGCGGGACCGCGCAGCTCCTCCCGCCGGACGAGCTGGCCGGCGCGATCGCGGCCGGTGCGACCGGCCCGCTGAAGATCACCCCGGCGCACCTGGAGGCGGTGGGCCACCAGGCCGGCCCCGCGTGCGTCGTGGTCGGTGGGGAACAGCTCCGCCGCAACCACCTCAGGACCTGGCACACCGAGCCGGTGATCAACGAGTACGGACCGACCGAGGCCACGGTCGGCTGCGTCACGCACCGCGCTCGTCCGGACGACCGCGAGGACCCCGTGCCGATCGGGCGGGCGATCCCGGGCATGCGCGCGCAGGTGCTGCACGACGGGCTGCCGGTGCCGACCGGCACCGTCGCCGAGCTGCACCTCGGAGGCGTCGGACTCGCGCGCGGCTACCTCGGCCGCCCCGGCCTGACGGCCGAACGGTTTCTCCCGGCGCCGGTCGGTTTCGGCGAGCGGCTGTACCGGACCGGCGACCTCGCCTGGCTCGGCACGGACGGTCTGTTGCGCTATGCCGGCCGCGTCGATCGCCAGCTCAAGATCCGGGGACACCGCGTCGAGCCCGGCGAGATCGAACACGAGCTGTGCCGGCACCCGGCGGTGCGACAGGCGGCCGTCTCGGCCGTGTCGGTGGGTGGTTCGCCGCGACTGGTCGGATACTGGGTGCCGCGCCACGAGTTCGACATCGACGACGAGGGCGAATCGCGTGGGCTGCGGGAGTGGCTGGCGCGGCGGTTGCCGTCCCACCTCGTGCCCGCCGAGTTGGTGCGACTGCCGGCCATGCCGCTGAGCGCACACGGCAAGGTCGACCACCGACGGTTGACCGATCCCGCGGCGGCCCGCCGCGACGCGCTGGTGCGGTTCGCCGCCGGCCTGTCCGATGACGCGGCGGCCGAGCTGCTCGCGGCGGCGAGGGCCGAACCGCGGTAGGTGCGCGGGTCTGCTCGGGGATCCTGTGCTCTGACCCGTATCCGCGAGTAAGGCGGGTGACACGCGCTTGAGATGGCGATAGGTGTCGCTCTGGCCTGGGATGATGACGTTTGCGACGACGTAATCAGTCTCGGGAGAGGACACCTATCAAGTGGGTAGTTTACGTGGTGGACGGCTGAGGTGCGGGTGGGCGCGCCGGACCAAAGTCTGACGTCGGTGTCGGGGATGGCCGCGGTCACGGAGTTGGTGGAGCGGCTGGGTGTGATCTCGGCGTTGGATGCGGCGGTGGGGCCGATCAAGCTGCGGAATCGTGGGGTTCGGGGCCGGTGAGGTGTTGGTCGGGTTGGCCTCGGCGCAGGTTGCTGGGGAGGACTTTCTGGTCGGGCTGGACCGCCAGCGTGCTGATGTGGCGGGGCAGGTGATCACGCCGGTGCCGGGGTTGTCCTCGACCACCGCCGCCGGGCTGGCGCGCAGGTTTACCGATCCACGGTGGACTGCGGTGGAGACCGGGGTTGCGCGGGTGACTGAGCGGATGCTCGAGCGGGTGCCCGCGGCGCGGCAGGCACGGTTGTGCCGCGCGGCGACGATCGACTTGGACGCCAGCGATGTAGAGGTTTTGGGCGCAAGAAACGTGGTGTCGCCTTCAACCATCAAGGACAGCGTGTGGGGCGTGCGCACGTGGCGTCCTGGGCGGAGGTCGAGACCGTGCTGGCGGCGGAGTTGTTGTCCGGCAACGATGATCCTCGCGCAAGCGCGGCCGAACTGTTCCACCGTGCGCTCGCGGCGTTACCCGAGCAGGCCAGAGCGGGTCGGGTGCGATTACGGGCCGACGCCGGGTATTTCGCCGGTGAGCTGGCCCGGGTCGCGTTCTTCGCCGAGGTGGAGTTCGCGATCGGCGCCAAGCGCATCGTCCCGCTCTGGCGGCTGCTGGATGGTCTCACCGACGACTCCTGGACAGAGGCGATCGACATGACGGGGGCGCAGGTCGCCGTCGCGGACTACCGGCCCGTGTGGTGGCCCGCCAACGCCTTCCTGCTGATCCGCCGAGTCCGGCTCGACATCTGTCAGGTCTCGGCCGATCCCCGCTCACGGCGCCGCAAGACACTACATCCCGACCAACGCGCCCTCCCACTGGAGGAGTTGGCCGACGCGGACGCGATCTACGGATACTCGTTCATCCTCACCAGCCTCGACGTGTCCACACCGGACAAAGCCGCTGCGGTGGAGCACTGGTACCGACACCGCACCAGCATCGAAAACGTCTTCCGCGACAGCAAACACGGCGCCGCGCTCCGCCATCTCCCCTCCGGTTATGTCGAGGTGAACACCGCCTGGATGTGGGGCGCGCTGCTGGCCGCATCCATGGCCGCCTGGCTCCATCAACTCACCGCCACCCCAGGCCCGACCGGCCAACTCGCCGGGTGGGGCGCCCGCGACGGCAAAGCCATGATCGCCACCCTGCGACACCGGCTGATCCGCGTCCCTGCCCGCCTCGTCTTCCAAGCAGGACAACCAATCCTGCACCCACCACCCGGCCACCACCTGCTCGCCGAGATCCTCGCCCGACTCGGGAAACTCCCCACGCTGCCCTGACCACCCCGGCCACCCCCGGCCCCGACCCAGGAACCCGAACCCGCGAACCCGGCGCGACACCCGGACCCACCAGCATGCCCACACCCACAAAACCCGCCCCACCACAGACTCCAGGAATCTGAAGATCAACTCAGCCGACTACTCGCGGAATCGGGTCTGAAGGACAGGGATGCGGCCTCACGCGGGTTCGGCGAGTGCTCCCATGTCGGTCAGCTCACCGTGGACCGATGCCTCGGCGGCTTCGTCCAGCACTTCCGTGATCCATTCCACCAGGTCACGGTTGCCGACGCTGGCCGCGTCCTTCCATCGCTGCTCTCGATCGGGGGTGATCTCCAGGCGCAACGTCACCGGGTCACCCGCGGGCGCCTTGTCTGCGGCTCGCCGCAGCTGTACCTGTTTCCTCAGTTCGCTTCTGGACCAACTGAAATGCTCCGCGCGATCCAGCCAGATATCCCGCTCCTGCGGGGGCAACGCCGCCACCACCTCGTGGTGCTGCAGGCTCAGCCCGTCCCGCCGGTGGGACGGCGAAAACCTGCGCGCCACCCACGCATAGTTACGAAGCGTCTGATATTCCAAACCTGTTTCCGCGACTGCCTTTTTGTACCGATCCGGATATTTGTCTTCGCCGTAGATGAGCCAGTCGCCGAGCCACCAGCACGAGGCATGGGAGATCAGCGCGATCTGTTTACCGATGCGCTGCCAGGTGGAGAAAGATATTCTCTTGCCGAAGCTCAAGCCGGTCCGTCTCGACGAGACGACTCGGTCGAGTCCCAGGCCCTGGCTCAGGCCGGGGCTGTGGCATTCTGCCTGCGACGACACGAATTCTCGCCCCTTCCCCGTGGAGCTACTGGGCGGGGCGTGGCCCCGGATCCGATAGAACATGTTCTCCTGTTGTGTTGGTGAGCATCATTGCAGCGGCCGCGGCCCTGGGTCAAGACACTCCGGAGGACCTTGATTGCGGGTATCATGGAAGATTTTCGTGATCATTTAGCGCGGCTATTGCCGCGCGTCTCCCGGGCGTCACGCAGGCGTCACGTGGCCGTCGCGGCTGTCGACGGAGTGGGCAATTCCTTGACGACCAGGAGTGGGCGGGTCAACAATCGCGCGGGCAAGGTCTGACCGCCACCGTTGCCGGGATGATCACTGGAAAGGGGACCTGTGCCGTCCGACGTGCCGCACCATGCTGATGCCCGCTCGCAGTTTGATCAGTTGGCCAAGGTGTTCGCCGCGCTGGGGGACCCAGTGCGACTCTCGATTCTCGAATTCCTGCTCGACACCGAGAAAACCGACGAGGACTGCGCCGAACGGTTTTCGTTGTCGTCGGCGCAGGTCGAGCGACATCTCTCGAAGTTGATCGATGGTGGGTATGTGGCCACGCGGAGCGTTGGTGCCGAGCGGCGGTTCTCGGTGGCGGACTCCGAGGCGGCGACCCTGGTGCGCATGGCGCGGTCGATGACCGCCGACAACATCGCCCGGTTGAACACGTGCTCCCAGATTGCCGCCGATACGGGGCGCTAGATCCAGGCGGGCCCGATCTTGTTGGTGGTGGACAGGTGGTCCACGTGCTGGTGCGTCATCTTCGTCGCCAGCTCGAGGAGCGGGCGCAGGCGGTCGTCGGCGATCGAGCACACCACGGTTCGCCCTTTCCGGTCCGCCTGGATGCAGCGGCACCAGCGCAGGCACGCGAGGTGGTTCGAAACCTTGCTCTGCGCCAGGTCGAGTGCCTCGACCAGTTCGGACACGGTGTGCGGACGCTCCAGGAGCAGCGAGACGATGGCAAGCCGGGTGGGATCGCCGAGAACCCGGAAGAACCGCGCGTTCGCGGCCGCGACGGTGGTCTCCGGTGGGGACGCCGCTGCCTTGGCCATGCGTCCATGATAGGTGTGGGGCCGCGAAATGCGATTGCCAGCCTGAAGAGTGTCGCCAACACGACATGACACATCAGGTTCTCCTGTTCTAGGCTCGGGCGCCGTTCCGGCTCGAAGGGGAGTAACCCATGGCGCAGGCGGATACCGTCGGTTTTCGGACATCACCCCAGCAGCGGCAGCGTTGGTCCGCGACGGAGAACGCCGGGTTGGCGCAATGGGTACAGCTTGAGGCCACTGTGGACAGTCACGTCGACGGTGCGCGGCTGGCCGCCGCCCTCGACGTGGTCGCCGCCCGTCACGAGATCGTCCGGACGCGGGTGACCGGCCCGGCCGGGAGCGACATGCCGGTGCAGGTGATCGATGACGCCCCGGTGGCGACGGTCGCGGAGCATGACCTCACCGGCCGGCCGGACGAGCTGCCTGGCCTCATCGTGGCCGAGCGCGAGCGGATCGCCGACGGGCCGGGGTTCCGGGTGGCGCTCGCGCGACTCGGCGAGGACCGGTCCGTCCTCGTCCTGACCGCGCAGGCGGTGATCGCCGACCGGCGGTCGCTGCGGCTCCTGCTGGCCGAGCTCGCGGACGCGTACGCGGGCCGCGCCGCCGTACCGGTCAGCGTGCAGTACGCCGACTACGCGGCCTGGCACAACGACCTGCTGAGCGAGGAGAACCGCGCCGCGCGCAGGGGGTACTGGGACGGTCATGTCGACCCGGCGTTGGCATCCGGCCTCGAGGCGCTGCTGGCGCCGGCGGGGCCACGTCCGGGTGGATGGCGGGTCGTGCCGGTGGTGTTGGACGGCGAGGTGGCGGCCAGAGCCGGCGAAATAGCCGACGAGCTGGGCGAGGCCGTCGAGGCCTTCGAGGCCTTCGTCATCGCGACCGCGTGGGCCGTGTTGCTGTGGCGGCTGTGCGGCGAGCGCGACTTCGTGCTCAGCGGCATGGCGCCGGGCCGGTCCTTCCCGGAACTCGACGGCGCGGTCGGGCCGTTCGCCCGCGATCTCCCGATCATCGGCCGGTTCGCCGGCGAGCAGAGTTTCCGTGCCGCGCTGGACCTGGTGCGCAAGGCCATGACCGACGCGGTGGAACACGCCGACGACCTGGATCCGGGCCGGCTCTCCGCCGCGTTCTTGACCGGCGTGCCCGGGTTCGAGTACGCCGACGAGCCCCCCGCCGCCGGCTCCGGCCCGGTCATGTTCGTGCCGCGGGCGGAGAGCGGCCGTACCGCCTCGCCGCTCGTCCTGCGCGCCGGCCGCCACCGCGACGGTTTCCGGTTGGAACTCGCGCACGACGTCGACCGGCTCGCGCCGGGGCGGGCCGACGACCTGCTGGCACGGCTGCGTGTCCTGTTGCGCGACCTGCTCGGCTCGCCCGATGCCCCCATCGGGGCCGCCGGCATGCTGCTGCCCGGCGAGGACGAGCGACTGCTGGCCGCCGCACAGGGACCGCCGGCCCGCCAGGACGGGCGGACCGTGCATGGAATCGTGCGGGAGCAGGCGCGCCGGACACCGGACGCGGTCGCCGTCGCGGACGACCGGACGAGCCTGACCTACGCCGAACTGGACGAGCGGGCCGACCGGTTGGCAATGCGGCTGGTCGCGAGCGGGGTCCGTCCCGGCACCCTCGCCGTGCTCTTCATCGAGCGCGGCGCCGAGTTCGTGGTCGCGCTGCTGGCCGTGCTCAAGGCCGGTGCCGCGTACGTCCCGGTCGACGTGCGGCAGCCGGCGCGGCGGCTGGCCTTCCTGCTGGCCGACACCGCGTCCCCGGTGTTGGTCACCGGGCCGGACACACCGGTGCCCGCGGACCTGCCGGTGCCGGTCGTGCGCTCCGGCAGCGACACGGACCCGGCCGCGGCCGGGTCGTTGCCGGAGACGGGTGCCGACGACCTCGCCTACGTCATGTACACGTCCGGTTCGACGGGTGTGCCCAACGGTGTCCGGGTCACCCACGGAGCGCTGCTCAACTACCTGCGGTGGGCGGTGGAGGCGTACGACCTGCGGTCCGGTGGCGGCTCGATCGTGCCTTCCTCGATCGGCTTCGACCTCACCGTCACCGGGTTGCTCGGCCCGCTCCTGGTCGGCCAGCGCGTGGTGCTGGTGCCGGAGTCGGCCGACCTCGACGGCCTCGTCTCGACCCTGCGCGCGCCCGCCGAGCGGTACACGCTGCTCAAGCTCACCCCGTCCCACCTCGTCGCCCTGTCCCAGCTGATGGCGCCCACGGAACTCGCCGCTCGGGTGCGGGTGCTCGTGGTCGGCGGCGAGCAGCTGCGCGCCGAGGTCCTGGGGCCGTTCCGCGCTCGCGGCATGCGCATCGTCAACGAGTACGGTCCGACCGAGACCGTGGTCGGCACCTGTACCTACGAGGTGACCGAGGAGACGCCGGTGGCCGGGCCGGTGCCCATCGGGCGGCCCATCGCGGGCACCAGCGCCTACCTGCTCGACGACGCCCGTCACCCGGTGCCGGACGGCGTGGTCGGAGAGATCTTCATCGGTGGCGCCGGTGTGGCCGCCGGCTATCTCGGCCGCGACGAAGCCACCGCGGCACGGTTCGGCCACGACCCGTTCCGGCCCGGCGACCGGCTGTACCGCACCGGGGACCGCGCGATCCGCCGGCCCGCCGGCGACCTGGTGTACCTGGGCCGGGTGGACGACCAGTTCAAGATGCGGGGCTTCCGGGTCGAGCCGGGCGAGATCGAGGCCGAGCTCGAGCAGCACCCGCTGGTCGACCGGGCCGCCGTCGTGCTCATCGGCGACGAGGAGGCCGGTGCAGCGGCCACCCGGCTGGCGGCCGCCGTCGTCGCGACCGGCGACGCGGATCCGCCGCCGGCCACCGAGCTGGCGGTGTTCTGCCGGGATCGGCTGCCCGAGCACCTGGTGCCGGCCGTGTTCGTGCCGTTGAGCGGATTGCCGACCACCGCGAACGGCAAGCTCGACCGCGCGGCGGTCGCCCGGCTGGTCGCCGGTGGGTCGACGTCGGCGCCGTATGTCGCGCCCCGCACCGAGACCGAGGAGATCCTGGCCGGCGCCGTCGCCTCGGTGCTCGGGTGCGAACGGGTCGGCATCGACGACAACTACTTCGTCATCGGCGGTGACTCGATCCGCAGCGTGATGGTGGCCAGCCGCGCGCAGGCACGCGGAATCCCGGTCGCGGTCGCCGACCTGCACCGTCACCCGACGATCCGCGAGCTCGCCCTGGCGCTGGCGAACGGTGGGCCGGCGAGACCAGAGGTGCGCACGGAGCCGTTCGCGCTGGTGTCGTGGGAGGACCGGGCGCTCCTGCCGCCCGACGTCGAGGACGCGTTTCCGCTGAACCTGTTGCAGGAGGGGATGATCTTCCACCGCGACTTCGCCGCGAAGTCGGCGGTGTACCACGCGATCGCCTCCGTGCGGCTGAAGGCGCCACTGGACCTGGAACTGATGCGCACGGTGATCCGCGAGCTGGTCGAGCGACACCCGATGTTGCGCACGTCGTTCGACCAGACCACGTTCAGCAAGCCCTTGCAGCTGGTGCACTCCGTGTTCCGCGACCCGCTGTCCTACGAAGATCTCTCCGCGTTGTCACCCGACGAGCTGGGCGCGCGCATCGCGGGCTGGGTCGCGGGGGAGAAGCTGCGGGGCTTCGAGCTGGATGAGCACCCGCTGATCCGGTTCATGGTGCAGAAGCTGTCCGACGATTCGTTCCAGTTCACCTACGGCTTCCATCACGAGATCGTCGACGGGTGGAGCGAGGCGCTCATGGTGACGGAGCTCTTCGGGCACTACCTCTCGATGATCTTCGACGAGCCGGTGACGCTCACGCCGCCGTCCACGACGATGCGCGACGCCATCGCACTCGAGCTGGAAGCGCTGGAGCACAAGGAGAATCACGAGTTCTGGTCGCGCTATCTGCGCGATGCGACGCTGATGCGGCTGCCGAGGCTGAACTCGGGGCCGCGGGCGGACAAGGGCGCGCGCGAGATCGTCCGGATCCCGGCCGAGGTCTCGGTGGAGCTGTCCGACGCGCTCAAGCGACTCGCGACCGCCGACGCGGTGCCCCTGAAGTCGGTACTGCTCGCCGCCCACATGGCGGTGATGAACCTGTACCACGGTCAGCGGGACACGCTCACCTACACGGTGACCAACGGGCGACCGGAGAGCGCCGACGGCAGCACCGCGATCGGCCTGTTCGTGAACAGCCTCGCGCTCCGCGTGCGGCTCGGGGGTGGCACCTGGCACGAGCTCATCGCCGCCACCCTGGACAGCGAGCGGCAGTCCATGCCGTACCGGCGACTGCCCATGGCCGAGCTCAAGCGCCATCAGGGCAATGAACCACTGGCGGAAACGCTGTTCTTCTTCACCGACTACCACGTCTTCCGGGAACTCGACCGCTGGCGCGCCAAGGGCATCGAGCATGTGGCGAGTGAGCTCTACGGCGAGTCGACGTTCCCCTTCTGCGCGATCTTCCGGCTGAACCGGGACACGAGCGCGCTCGAGGTGCGCATCGAGTACGACGGCCTGCAGTTCCCCGCGAAGCTGATGGCCGACATGGCCGACACGTACACGCGCGTGCTGGAGACGATGGTCGCCGACCCGGACGCGCGCTACGACACGCGGACGCTGCTGTCCGCCGAGGAGCGCCACCGGCTGCTCGACGACTGGAGCGACGGCGGGCCGGCGTCGGCGGAGGTGGCGCGGGTGCACGACCTCGTCCGGCGGTGGGCCGTCGAGAAGCCCGACGCCGTCGCGGTGACCGCGGGTGACGCGGCGTTGAGCTACGGGGCACTGGACCGGATGGCTTCGGCCGTCGCGGCCACGCTCGTCGCGCGGGGCGTCGGCCCGGAGCGGACCGTCGGGCTGCTCGCCGAACGAAGCCTGGAAACCGTCGTCTGCGTACTCGGCATCCTCAAGTCCGGCGCGGCCTACCTGCCGCTCGACCCCGGCTACCCGGACGAGCGCCTCGCCACGATTCTCGCCGACGCGGCGCCGGTGGCGGTGCTGGCGGCGCCGGAGCACGCCGCGCGTTGTGGGCCGGAGGTGCTGACGATCGAGGCCGGCCTGCCGTTCGCCCACGGCGGTTGCCGCCGACCGGTTGCCGCCGGCAACGCGGCGTACGTCATGTACACCTCGGGCTCGACGGGAGCGCCCAAGGGCGTCGTGGTCAGTCACGGCGCGCTGGTCAACTCGACGCTGGCCCGCGCCACGGTGTACGACGGGCCGCCCGCGCGGTATCTCCTGCTGTCGTCGCTGGTGTTCGACAGCTCGGTGGCGGGGCTGTTCTGGCCGCTCTGCACCGGCGGAACGCTCGTGGTGCCCCCGGAGGGCATCCAGCTGGAGCCGGGAGAACTGGCGAGGCACATCGAGCGACAGCGGGTCACGCACACGCTCGCGGTGCCGTCGCTGCTCACCGCGCTGCTGGATCTGGGGGAGCCGGAGCGGCTGCGCAGCCTGCGGGTGACGATCGCCGCCGGTGAGGCCAGCTCGCGCGAGTTGTTCGAGGACCATCGGGCGGCGCTGCCGAACAGCCGCTACTACAACGAGTACGGCCCGACCGAGAACACGGTGTGGAGCACCGTGTGGAGCGGCGAGCCGGTTCCGTACCGGCCCCAGCTGCCGATCGGCAAACCGGTCAGCGGGGTGCGGACCTACGTGCTGAGCGAGCACGGACAGCCGGTTCCCATTGGCGTGTCGGGAGAGCTGTACCTGGGCGGCGCCGGGCTCGCTCGGGGCTACCTGGGCCGGCCCGCGCCGACCGCGGCCGCCTTCGTGCCGGACCCGTTCGCCACCGGGTCCGGGGCGCGCATGTACCGCACCGGCGACCTGGCGAGGCACAACCAGGACGGCGAGCTGGAGTTCCTCGGCCGAACCGACAACCAGGTGAAGATCCGCGGTTTCCGGGTCGAACTCGGTGAGATCGAGGGCGTGCTGGACTCGCACGAGGACGTGCACCGGTCGGTGGTGGTGGCCAGGGATGACAGCGCGGACGGCGGCATGATGCTGGTGGCCTACGTCGCGGCCCGCCACGGCACCGCACCGGTTCCGGCCGACCTGCAGCGCTACGTGCGAGCCAGGCTGCCCAAGTACATGGTGCCGGCGAGCTGTGTCGTGCTCGACGCGCTGCCGCTGGCGGCCACCGGAAAGGTCGACCGCGCCGCGCTGCCGGCCCCGGAGCGCACCCGTCACGTCGACGTCGAGATGGTGGCGCCGCGGACCGAGACGGAGCAGGTGCTGGCCGACATCTGGCGCCAGGCCCTTGGCCGCCAGGACTTGAGCGTGTACGACGAGTTCTTCGACATCGGTGGCGAGTCGTTGCGCGCCATGCAGGTCGTGACGAGAACCAACAAGGTGTTCGGCCTCGAGCTTTCGGTACGCACCCTGTTCGCGGCGCCGACCGTCGCGACGTTCGCGGAGCTGGTCGACGAGGCCCGGATCGCCGAGAGGGTGTGAGGGCATGCGGGCCAAACGCCGGCGACGTTCGCTCGGGTTGCCCGACAAGTACGCGGCCGACGAGCCCAGCGACCTGTTCCCCCGAATTGTGCGCGTCTCCGTATTTCGCTGGATGTGGGCCGCCCTTGTCGCACTGGTGGTGGTGCTGGTGGTCCTGGCGATTCAGTATCGCCAGCTGGCCGGAGTTTGACCGAAGAGTGACGGGAGGTGATTTGTGTGGACGAAACCCTGGTGGAGCTGACCGACGCGGAACTCGGCCAGATTTACGGCGGTTATGACGAACCAGTAGAAGAGTGCCCGGTGGAAAGCTAGTCGGGTTGACAGCTCTCGGCGTATGTTTCGCGCTGCGCCGAGAGCGCCGTTACGGCGCATCGCTCCTCGGGAATGGACGAACAATGCTCGATCGGGTACACGAATGAGGTGGCCACGCCGGCGGGTGCCGGTCCGGCTCCAGCTCAACTCGGTTGAGTGTGGCGCGGCGTGTCTGGCCATGGTCCTGTCCTACTTCGGCAAGCACACGACGGTCTCCCAGTGCCGGCAGCATTGTGCCGGTGGCCGCGGCGGGGTGAATGCCCGCACGATCGGCGAGGCCGCCCGAGCGTACGGGCTGACCTTCCGCGGGGTCCGTGCGAGCCCGGCGGTCTTCCGCGAGCTTCGGATGCCGGTGATCGCGCATTGGGCGGGTAAGCATTTCGTCGTCGTCGAGCGGTGGACACCGCGGCGCGTGGACATCGTCGACCCGGAGTGGGGGAGACGGCGACTGACCCCGGCGGAGTTCGAGGAAGGCCTGGGCGACGCCGTGCTCGTCCTGGAGCCGGGGCCGGATTTCGTCCGTTCCCGACGGGCCGAGGACTCGACCCTCGCCCTCCTGGTCAGGATGGTGGCGCGCATGCCGCGCGCGCGGGCCGCGGCGGCGCAGATCCTGACCGCGACGATCGTCCTGCAGGCGTTCGGCCTCGCACTGCCGGTCGCCATGATGCTGATCGTCGACGAGATCTTCGGACGGGACTCGCGCACCATGCTCGTCGCGGTGCTCGGGATCGCGTTGGGCGTGACGATCGTCGCGCAGGTGCTCGCCGGATATCTCCGCGCGCTGCTGCTCATCTACCTGCGCGGCCGGATCGACTGGCACGTGCTCAGCGCCTTTGTCGAGCACCTCTACCGGCTGCCGTTGCGGTACTTCCACCAGCGCACGAGCGGCGACATCGCGGCCAGGATCGCCAGTATCAGCGTGATGCGTGACCTGCTGGCCAACCAGACGATCACGTCCGTGCTCGATGCAGCGCTCGTGATCGGCTACGTCGTGTTCATGTACCTCTTCGACCCGGTCCTGGCCACGGCGGTCATCGTCATCCTCGCCGCGCAGATCCTGATGACCGCGATGGTGAGCGGGCGCGCGCGGGACCTCACGGCGCGCAACGTCGCCGCGAAGGTGAGCGTGCAGGACTATCTGCTGCAAACGCTGGCCAGCGTGGGAACCATCAAGGCGACCGGAGCCGAGCCGCACGTGGTGGCCGGGCTCAAGGAGCGCATCGTCGGCTGGACCAGCAGTGCCCTGCACCGGGGTCATCTCGATGCCCGGGTCGACACCTTCTCGGGCATGCTGCGGATGCTCGCGCCGTTGCTCGTGCTCTGGCTCGGTGCCTGGCGGGTCCTGGACGGGCAGCTCTCGGTCGGGACGTTGCTCGGTTTCGTCTGGCTCAGCGCCGCGGTGCTGGGCCCGATGTCCGCGCTGGTCATGAACTGGCAGCGGTTCCAAGGCGCGACCGTGCAGCTCGAGCGGCTCGGGGACGTGTTGCGTGCCGAGCCCGAACTCGTCGGCGACGGCATGCCACCGGCCGGGCACGTCACCGGCGCGAAGGTCGAGCTGCGTGACGTGTCGTTCAGCTATGACCGCCACGAGGCACCGGCGGTCAGCGGGATCTCGGTCACCATCGAGCCGGGGCAGCGGGTCGCGATCGTCGGGCGGAGCGGGGCGGGCAAGACCACGCTGGCCATGCTGGTGCTCGGCCTCTACGAGCCGTCCTCGGGCGAGATCTGCCACGACGGCGTGCCGTTGCGCGAGCTGAACCTGCCGCGGCTGCGGCGGCGGTTCGGCGTCGTACTGCAGGAGCCGTTCACGATGCGGGGCACCGTGCGCGACAACATCGCGTTCACTCATCCGGACGCCTCCGACGAGGACGTGCGATGGGCGGCCCGGATCGCGGACGTCGACCTGGAGATCGGCAGGTTGCCGCTCGGCTACGACACGAGGCTGGCCGAGCGCGGTATCGGGCTCTCCGGGGGACAGCTGCAGCGGCTCTCGATCGCCCGGGCGTTGGTGGGCCGGCCGGCGTTGCTCGTCCTCGACGAGGCGACGAGCTACCTCGACGCGGAGACGGAGCGGCGGATCGTCGCCGGTCTCGAGGAGGTGGCCTGCACCCAGCTCGTGATCGCGCACCGTTTGAGCACGGTGCGGGACGCCGATCTGATCCTCGTGCTGCATGACGGTCAGATCGTGGAGTCCGGTACCCATGTCGATCTGATCGATCGTGGTGGCCCTTACGCGGCTCTGGTGTCGGCTCAGTTGGCCGGTGCGGCGAAGGCCGACGAGTCGCGTGGCTTGTCCGGCGCGGCGGTCAAGACGACCCGTGGTCTGGGTTGCAAGTAGGACAGTTCTGTTCGGACGGTCTAGGGGCACTTGGGTGCGTTCGAGATCGTGGAGTCCGGCACTCATGTCGATCTGATCGATCGTGGTGGCCCTTACGCGGCTCTGGTGTCGGCTCAGTTGGCCGGTGCGGCGAAGGCCGAGGAGTCGCGGGGGCGTGCGTCGGTCAAGGCGACCCGTGGTCTTGGCTGCAAGTAGACAGTTCTGTTAGGACACCTGGGTGCGTTCGAGGACTGTCGCGGCCGCGCCGGGCGACAGGCCCCGGTCCCGGACGAGATGCTGGCGAATCAGGTTCTCGGCGTCCCGCGGTCCGAGTCCGTGGCCGGCCAACGCCGCGCGGATCTGGTCGAGCCGGTTCGCGTAGTAGGCCGGGAGCGCCGTCGCTCCGTCGAGCATGACGTACTCGGCGATGAGGTACAGCAGTCTGGTGGGGGTGTCGTGAAAGAAGCCGGTGAGCTCGGACAGGGCGTCGGCCCGGCTGCCGCCGCCGATGTGCAGGAGCTCGTCCGAGCTTTCGTCCTGGATGGGCCGGCCACGAAGATGGCCGAAGCCCTCCAGGTCACGCACCTGGTGGATGGTGAAGCCGCACGCCCGTGCCAGCAGCTGGAACATCACCATCGTGTCGTAGTACGACATGCCGTGCGGGGTCGCCGGCCGGCCATCGGGACCGGGCGGCAGCAACCCCTTCAACAGCCGGAGTTGTCCACGCGACGGCCGCCTGCTGTAACAGCGCCGACCCGGGACCAGCAGCCGGTGCCACTCGTAGTCGTGGGAGCACGGGTTCGGATCGGCCCCGTGTCGCCGGACCTCGGCGATGGCGTCGACGTTGACGAACAGGAAGAACGTGTTCGCGAGCGGCCAACCGAAGCCGGAGTCCCACGCCCACGTGCAGTTCAGCGACATGCGCGGCGCCAGGTCGGCGAGTTGGTGGAAGAGCCGGCTGTCGAGGACGACGCAGTCGCTGTCCAGCCAGCCGAAGTTGTGGCGGTTCACCGCGAACAGGAACTCCCAGGCGATCCGGTCGTCGATGCGCAGCCGCACGTGGTGGAACGGGCGATCGACGTTCGTCCTGATCCACTCGAGCTCGTCGTCCGGTAGGCACGAGCCGAGCAGCACGAGGTTGACGTCGGCCGGCACGTGGCGGAGCGCCTTGCGCACCCAGTGGAGGAGCTGGTCGCTGAAGAAGAGGTAGAAGATGTCGCGCTTGTCGTCGAGCGCCGTGTAGAACGCGCGGAACTCGTCGAGGTGAACGGCCTCCTCCCGGGCACGGCGCCATTCGTGGACGCGGCTGGAGAACGTGTCCACCGGGCCGGCGACCCACTGCCTGGCCAGTGCGAGCGGTCCCGTGGACGGGCCGATGGCGAGCACGGTGCCGTAGGGGTCGGCCACACCGAAGAATCCCGTCCAGTCCGGGCCGAGCTCCGGTGCCGCGATGATGTCGGCGCCCCGCGCGTCCAGCCGGCGGCGTAGCCCGCGTGGGTTGGGCACGAACAGGATGGCGTCGGGCCCCCAGGCCTTGCTGGCCCGGATCTTGTCGATCTCGCCGTCGACGGCTTGCCGCAACCGCACCATCGTGCCGTGGCCGGCGAGCACGGCGGACGTGGTGCCCGGTGCCCCCACCGGGCGGAAGCCGAGCACGTCGCGGTAGTACTCGGTCGCGGCGGCGAGGTTGCCGACCGGCAGGTTGGGCACGGCGGTGGCGCCGCGGGTGCGTAGCGGACGTGTTGGCGACATGCGATCATTCCGAGTCCGAAGGGAGCGCGATGCCCGACGTTGTTGTGGAGACGGCAACGGGCCACGTGCGCGGCTGTCTCGCCGATGATGTCCTGGCATTCAAGGGTATCCCGTACGGCGAGTCGACGGCTGGGACGAACCGGTTCCGGCCGCCGGTCCCGGCCCGGCCGTGGTCCGGAGTTCGTGACGCGACTCGCTACGGGCCGGCATTCCCACAATATCCCGGTTTTCCGGTGCCCGAGTACAGTGAGGACGCGCTGACGCTGAACGTGTGGGCCCCTGCCGGCGACACGAGCGGTTGCCCGGTCATGGTGTTCGTCCACGGCGGCGGCTACTCCTCGGGCGCGAGCAGCGAACTGCCCGCCTACGACGGGGCCGCGCTGGTGCGGCGCGGCGGGGTGGTGGTCGTCTCGTTCAACTACCGGCTCGGCGCGTTCGGCTTCGCCCATCTCGCCGGCCTCGCGCGGTCGGGCAATGCCGGCGTGCTCGACCAGGTCGCGGCTCTGCGGTGGGTGCGGGACAACGTCGCTCGCTTCGGCGGTGGCCCGGGGAACGTGACGATCTTCGGGCAGTCCTCGGGTGGGCACGCGGTGACGGCGCTGCTCGCGGTGCCGGCGGCGCGCGGGCTGTTCCACCGCGCCGTGGCGCAGAGCGGCGCCGCGCTGTTCTGCCGAAACCCCTCGCATGCCACCGAGGTGGCGGACGCACTGCTTGCCGAGCTGGGTCTGTCCACGGCGACCGCCCTGCGGGCCGTTCCCACCGAGGACGTGGTGGCCGCACAGGTGCGCGTGGCCGGCCGGTTCGGGCTGCCACCGGCGTGGTTGTGCGGCCCGCTCGTCGACGGCGACGTGCTGCCGCAGCCACCGCTCGAGGCCGTCGCGGCGGGCGCGTCGGCGGACGTGCCGTTGCTGATCGGCAGCAACGGGGCGGCGGACGCCCGGAACTTCGACCGGGACTGCGACAACTCGGTGCTCGAGTTCGCCCGGCACAAGGTGATCGGCGGCCGGGCGCCGGTGTTCGTGTACCGGTTCGCCTGCTCGGATGGCGCCGACCCGGGAGCCGGTCACGGCCTCGAGTTGCCCTTTGTGTTCGACAACGTCGACCGTGCCCGTGTGGACAGTGCGCGGCTGGCCGCCCGGATGAGTGAGGCGTGGCTCGCCTTCGCCCGTACCGGCGACCCGAACATCGCGGATCTGCCGCAGTGGCCGCCCTATCGGCCGGAGGCGCCCGCGGTGCTGCAGTTCGACACGACCTGCCGCGTAGTGCACTAGGGCCCGTCGAATGCCTGGAAGGCGTCGTTCCTGACGCTCAACGTCAGCAAGGCGTCGTTCCAGGCATGCCGCGCGTGGGCAGGTCGATCGCGGCGATCGCTCTTGCCACCACGCTGCCGAGGTAGACGGTGCCGTCGATCTCGCGGGCCGAGGTGGCCAGCATGAACTCCCAGTGCGGCGGCCCGTGCAGGTCGTGCACGATGAGGCCGGTCTCCGGGTCGACGGCCACCGCCCACACCGTCGGGATGGGTTGGGGATGCAATCGCTCGGGCAGCTTCCAGATCGCCTTGCGCACGCGCGGCGGCTTGCTGGCGAGGAAGTCCAGGCGGGGATGCCGCTTGCTGCAGATGGCCACCCAGATCAGCCCGTCGGTGCCGAGTGAGATGCCGAACGGGTAGCCGGGCAGATTGTCCGCCAGCACGTCGGTGGCGCCGTCGCCGCGGAGTGCGAGCCGGGTGAGCCGGAAGTTGCCCGTCTCGGCGACGACCACCGCGGACTCGTCCGGAGTCAGCGCCACGCCGTTGGCCAGTTGCAGTCCCTCGAGCAGCACGTCTACCCGGCCGTTCGGCCGCCGGCGCAGCAGGCGCCCGGAGCCGCGGTGCTCGAGCAGGTCCGCTTTCCAGTCGTGCCAGTCGAACCGCTGCGATCCGTCGCTGAAGTAGACCGTGCCGTCGGCCGCGACGGCCGCGCTCTTGCAGAACCGCATCGGCTTGCCGTCGACCTTGTCGACCAGCACCTCGACCTCGGCGGTGGTCAGGTCCACCCGCAGCAGCCCGCGGTAGGCGTCGCAGACGAGCAGCCGCCCGTCGGGCAGCAGTTCGACGCCGAGCGGGCGGCCGCTGGTGGTGGCGACCTCGGTCAGCCGGCGCCCGTCGGGACTTATCCGCAGGATCCGCCCGCCGTCCACGCCGGTGAGGAGATGGCCGTCACTGTCCACTGTGGCGTCTTCCGGGCCCAGCCCGTTGACGTGGTACAGCCGCATCGGTGGCAGCGTCGGCCCGGTGATCCACCTGGCGCGGAACGGGACTTCCGGCGGCTGCCACACCACGGGATCGATGGGCGGCCGGCTCATGTCGGGCCGCCTTGGCGGATCGAGACGAGTGCCTCGAAGAGCTCACCGAACACCGGCAGTACGCGCATGGCGGCGCCCCGGCCGATCGCCGCGGTTTCCGTGTCCCGCCATCGTCGCTGGTCCACCTCAGGCACCGGCCACCGCACGCGTACCCTGTTCACCCCGACGCGGGTGGCGTTCTGGGGTAGTGCGAACTCGACGCCGGACCAGCGGTCCGTCGCGGTCAGGGTGCCGATGGGCCGGTCGTTGAGCGAGACGGGCGCACGATCGCCGCGCGGAGCGTTCGGCATGCGGTAGGTGAGCTGCAGCGTGCCGGGCCGGGGTTGGTCCAGGGCGAAGGCCAGCGTCTGGTCCCTTGTCGTGGCCTGCCGGTAGCCGCGTTGCGCTCCCTGGTTGGCGGGCCGGTGTCCCGGGCCCTCGGGTGCGGCCAGTAGGTCGACCTCGGTGGGCACGGTGGCGGGGGCTCGTCCGAGCACCGCGGACAGGCATTCGCGCAGCGTCCATAGTTCCGGGGCGTGGTCGCTCTTGAGTAGCTGGGGCCCGAAGAGGGTGGCGGCGAGCGGCGACGTGGCGAGCGTCCGAATTCCGGCGTGGCACCACATCGGACCGAATCCTTCCAGGACGTCGAGTAGCGCCGCCAGATACTCGGTGACCCGTGGGTCGGCGGCCACGGCGGCGCGCAGCCGCGGTGTCACCAGTTCCGCGGGGTTGCCGAACAGCGCGCCGAACACGGCGGCCGTGAGGTGTGCGGCGCCTCGGATCTCCGGCGGGATGCCGTCGCCGGTCGGGGTTGAGCCCGTCGGGTGGTCGAGCACCGCGTCGGCGATCGCCGCCATCGCCTTCTCCATGCCGTGGTCGGACAGGTGGCAGTAGCTGTACAGGTAGTCGGGGCTCGGCATTCCCGGGAGCTCCGCCGAGTCCAGGACGACGCGTAGGTCGACACAGGGAAAGTCGTGCTCGTGCGCGAGGTCGGCGAGCGCCTCCTGGACGTCCCGCAGGATTCGTGGCGTGTGCCAGACACCGAGTCCGACCAGGGTGTCCCTGGAGTCCTCCAGGCCGGCACGGGCTGTCTTGCCGTCGTTCTGCGCGATCGCCGCGGTGGCGTGCAGATAGCCGGGGATGGGGCTGGTGCCGCCGTCGAGCAGGCGTAGTCGCTCGGCAAGCAGGGCGACGTCGGTGAAGCGTCGCTCGCCCCGGGCGACGACGGCCTCGTCGTACAGGTCGTACCAGTGTCGCAGAGCGTCGGGTTCGAGCATCGGGACCTCGATGTCGGCCGGCGGTGCCCAGCCGGGCAGGTTGAACTCGGGGATCATCACCACGATCCGCGGGCCGCCGGCCGAGTGGAGTTCGACCAGGGCGTCGAGGACCTGACGCGTTCTCGGCAGCACAACCTCGGTGACGTAGGCGCGGCGGAGGGCCGCATAGCCGCCGGCACGCCACGCGTCGCCCAGGATGGCGCGCGTCGCGGGCGCGATCGGACGTGGCGGCCCGGTCCAGTCGTTGCCGGCGACCAACACCACCACCTCCGGCCGGGCGAGCGGCAGCTGACCGGTGAGCCGGCGGAGTTCCTCGACGCTGCCGCCTGTCTTCATCAGGTTGACGCACTGGAAGCCGCCTGGTGCGGCCGCGTCGAGCATCCGGGCGAGCACGTCCGTACAGTCCAGCCCACGCGCGCTCGACTCCCCGACCAGCACCACCCGGCGGGCGTCGCCCGCGGGTGGCACGAAGTCGACGTCGGCCCAGCCCACCAGCTTGCTCGGAGGGAGTTCGCGCCGCCGCAGCGCAACGCCTCGCCCGTCGCGTTCGGCCTGCCACACACCGAGATGTGCCGAGTCCTGTGTGGCCAGTCGGTTGGTGGTGTCCGCGCGCTGGGCGGACGCGAGCCGTTGGAACTCGGCCAGGATGTCCGCGCCGCGCGAGTCGGCCAACAGGTGCGCGAGGCGCTGAGCGCGGGGCCGTAGACGTTCGTCGAAGGTCATCGGGCACCGCCTGTCCTGCTCGGCAGCAGTGTCCCGCCGAAGGGACAACGCCACGGGATCGCGCCGTCCCAGATATAACATGTTTTCCTGTCGTGTTACCCGCAGTGGACGGGGGCTTCGGTTGAGATCCACGGATCTTTCCGGCCTGCTGAACGCATGGCCGGGGTGCCACGTCCTGGTGGTGGGCGACGCGTTGCTCGACGTCTACGTGCGCGGCGCGACGGCCGGGCTGTGCCGGGAGGCCCCGGTGCCGGTCCTCTCGGTGGACTCGGTCGACGAGGTGCCCGGTGCGGCCGCCAACACGGCGGCGAACGTGGCCGCACTCGGCGCGACGGCGACCCTGCTGGCCACCGTCGGCGACGACGGCGCCGGTACCCGGCTTCGAACGACACTGCGGCGCATGGGTGTGGACACCGAGTATCTCGTGACGGCGCTCGGCCGGCGGACGGTCGTGAAGCGCAGGGTCGTGGCGGACGGCCAGATCCTGCTCCGGCTCGACGAGGGCACCACCGAGCCCATCGACGGCGCGACGGAAACCGAGCTGTGCCAACGCCTCCTGGACGTTGCCCCCACGGCCGACGTCGTCGTGGTCTGCGACTACGGGTGCGGGACGGTGACCAGTGACGTGGTCGCCGCGCTGGCGCGTTGCCGGTCCGGGCTCCCGGTACTGGTCCTGGATGCCAAGGACCCGCGCGCGCACCGACGGTTGCGGCCGACGGTCATCACGCCGAACTACGGGGAGGCCGTGCACGCCGTCGGGTTGCCCGGCCTGGCCGACCGCGACGCGCGGATGCGCCAGGTGCTGGAGATCGGTCCGGGACTGCTCGCGGCCGGCGGCGCCGACATGGCGGTGGTGACGCTGGACGTGGACGGTGCCGTGCTGTTCGAGCGCGACCGGCCCCCGTTCCACACGTCGGGTGGCGGGCGACCGGGCCGCGCCAGTGTCGGTGCCGTCGTCGGGGCCGGCGACGTGTTCACCGCGGCCGTCGCGCTCGCGCTGGCCGCCGGAGCGGATCCACCGGCCGCGGTGGAGCTGGCCGCGATCGCGGCCACGACGGCCGACGCCACCGGCGGAACCGCACTGTGTTCCCGCGCCCGGCTCGACCGCGGGCTCGGTGGCGGCGACACGCTCCTGGCGCCCGAGGCGATGGCCGACTGGGTCGCGTCGGAGCGCCGGAACGGTCGCCGGGTCGTGCTGACGAACGGGTGCTTCGATCTGCTGCACGAGGGCCATGTCGTGTTCCTCAGCCAGGCCAGGGCACTCGGGGACGTGCTCGTGGTCGGGGTCAACGACGACGCGAGCGTCCGGCGCCTCAAGGGCACCGGCCGGCCCGTCGTGGAGCTGGCCGGCCGGGTTCGGGTGCTCTCCGCGCTCAGCTGCGTCGACCAGGTCGTCGCCTTCGGCACCGACACCGCGGCGGAGTTGATCGCCCGACTGCGTCCCGACGCCTACGTGAAGGGCGGTGACTACACGCTCGACACCCTGCCGGAGGCCCCGGTCCTGTCGGAGCTGGGCGTGCGGGTGCACTTCCTCGACCACGTGCCGGAGCGGTCGTCGACCCGGATCATCGAGCGGATCCAGGCGCGGCGATGACCGCGCGGTTGACGGTCGCCGTCATCGGCGCGGGCTTCGGCGGGATAGCCATGGCCATCGCGCTCAAGCGAGCGGGCTTCGACGACTTCACGGTGTTCGAGCAGGCCGACGGGCCGGGTGGCACCTGGCGCCACAACACCTATCCCGGTGCGAGCTGTGACATCCCGTCGCACCTCTACTGTTACTCGTTCCGGCGCCACGACTGGTCCCGGACGCATTCGACCCAGGCCGAGATCCTCGCCTACATCGAACGGTGCGTCTACGAGTTCGGCATCCGCCCGCACTGCCGGTTCGGCCTGGCCGTCACGAAACTCGAATGGCACGAGGACCGCGGCACGTGGCAGCTGTGGACCGACTCCGGGCACACGTTCAGCGCGAACGTCGTGGTGTGCGCGCTCGGCCTGTTCACCGTGCCGAAGATGCCCGACCTGCCTGGCCGGAACGAGTTCGGTGGCCCGGTGTTCCATACCGCGCGCTGGGAGCACGGGCATGACCTGCGGGGCCGGCGGGTGGCCGTCATCGGCACCGGCCCGTCCGGCGCGCAGGTGGTCCCGAGTCTCGCCGCCGAGGTCGGCCGGCTGGATGTGTACCAGCGCGAGCCGGGTTGGGTGCTGCCCAGAGACGAACGCATCCTCACCGCCGAGGAGCGGGCGGCGCTGCGGCGGCGGTTCGGTGGCTGGTACGAACGTGGGCGACTGTTCCGCGTCACCGACGGAATGGCGAGGGGACTCGATCCGGAGAGCCGGGGGAATCGCGAACTGGTGGCGCGAGCCAAGGCGTTTCTCGACGCGTCGGTCGACGATCCCTTGTTGCGCAAGGCGCTCACGCCCAGCCATCCAGCGTTCTGCAAGCGCGTGGTGTTCTCCGACGACTTCTACGCGACGTTGAACCGGCCGAACGTCGAACTGGTCCCGCACCGGGTCGAGCGGCTCACGCGGACCGGCATCGTCGCCGCCGACGGTGTCGAGCGTGCGGTGGACGCGATCGTGTGCGGGACCGGCTTTCGCACCACGGACTACCTCGCGACGATCGACGTGCGCGGGCGGGACGGGCGCGGCCTGGCCGAGGTGTGGCGCGACGGACCGCAGGCGTTCCTCGGCATGGCCGTGTCGGGGTTTCCGAACCTGTTCATGCTCTATGGTCCGAACGCCGCCCCGCCGAGTACCTCGGTCATCTTTGTCCTCGAGCGGCAGGCCGAGTACGTGACTCGTGTGGTGCGGGGGATGCGCCGGTGGCGGCTCGCGGCGGTGGAGGTGCGGCCGTCGATCGAGGGGGCGTACAACCGTTGGCTGCAGGCGAGGCTGGCGGCCACGGCGTACACGGCGGGCTGTCACAACCACTATCGGCTGGCTTCCGGTCTGGTGGTGACGAGTTTTCCGTTCACGGCCGCGACGTACTGGGGTCTGACCTTGTTGGGGAGTGGTTCGCTGTCACCGTTCTACCGGCGCACCAGGGCCGGTCGCGCGTGGGTCGGGGGGCGGCCGGCGCCGGATCGGGCGAGCACGTGACCCGTGTGGTGCGGGGGATGCGCCGGTGGCGGCTCGCGGCGGTGGAGGTGCGGCCGTCGATCGAGGGCGTACAACCGTTGGCTGCAGGCGAGGCTGGCGGCCACGGCGTACACGGCGGGCTGTCACAACCACTATCGACTGGCTTCCGGTCTGGTGGTGACGAGTTTTCCGTTCACGGCCGCGACGTACTGGGGTCTGACCCTGTTGGGACGTGGTGCGCTGTTCTACCGGCGCACCGGGTCCGGTGTGCGGGTCAGTGGGCGACCGGATCGGGTGTCCGGGCTAGTACTACAGGGCTAGATCACAGGGCTGGCTATCGTGCAGGGAACGACGCTTTCCCTGCGTTGACCGCAGTGAACAACGCTTTCCCTGCGTCGAGGCACCCGGCGTGGTGTCGTCGCAGGTCACGTCCGGTTCTGTCCCTGTAGTACTAGGCGCAGGACGCGATCCGCGGTCGCTTCGTTCAGGCCGCGACCCTCGATGAGGTGCCGCCGGAATCGTTCGCGTGCCGTGGTCGGCTCCACACCGGAGGCCACCAGTTCGGCGGCGATGGTTTCCCGGTACTTCTCGTACTGGGGCGGGAGAGTGGTGCCGGTGCTGTCCAGCATCGCGTACTCCGCGGCGAGGTACAGCGCGCGGATGCCCGGTTCCTGGTGATGTGTCTTGTAGTAGCTGACGCCGTAGAGGTGGAAGAGCTCGTCCGACATATCCTCCGGCCAGTGCCTCGGGTCGGTGCTCTCGGCGTCGGTCGGCATCGCGCACCGGCGTGCCAGTCGCCGGACCTGGTGGACGCGGTGGCCGATCGCCTGCGCCAGCACCTGGTACACCACGAGCGTGTTGTAGTAGGAGCCCTCGATGAACCGCGGGCGACCGTCTTCGCCGGCGGGCAGCACGGTCAGCATGAGCTCGCGCTCCCGCTCGGTCGGCACCTTCATGAAGCATCGCCGCGGCGGGAACTTCCGTGGCCCGCCGGTCCAGTCGTAGGTGCTCGGGCTCGCCGCGACGCCGTGGGATGCCATGGCGCGGATGACTTCGGCGTTGACGAACAGGAAATGCGTCGCCGCTACCCGGAAGTCCTGGCCGGAGTCCCAGGTCCACGTGCAGTTGATCGACGTCTCCGGGGAGATGTTCGTCATCTCGTCGAAGAGCTTCTCGTTGAGGACGAAGCAGTCGATGTCCAGCCAACCGAAGTCGTGCCGGTTCGTCGCGAACAGGAACTCCCACGCGGTGACGTCGTCGACGGGGAGCGCGATGTGGTGGACCGGCCGGTTCACCCGCTCGGCCAGCCACCGCCGCTCGTCCGGAGTGAGGCCCGCGCCGAGCAGCACGAGGTTGACCTCACGCGGCACGAAGCTCTCGGCGTGGCCGACCCAGTGCAACAGGTTCGAGGTGAAGAACATGTAGAAGACGTTCCGCTTGTCCGGCAAGCGATCGTAGAACCGCTGGAACTCGTCGAGCAGCGCACGCTCCTCGCGCCGCGATCGGCGTTTCCGCCATGCGCCGCGCAGCCGGGAGACGGGGGACTCCCGTGGCGCGTGCGCCGCGAAGAACGCCGCCGTGGACCGGCCGACGCAGATGACGTTGCCGTACGGATCGGAGAAGTCGAAGCTGTCCCACCCGATGCCCTTGCCGTCGATCTTCCCCAGGGACGCCACCCCGCGGCCGCGCAATGCACTGTGGACGGCCTGGACATCGTCGACGAGCAGCAAGGCGTCCCAGGGCGGCCCGGCCGCCGGCGTCTGGTCAGGGGATCCAGCGACGTCCTGCAGCAGCAGCATCGCGCCGTTCCTGCGGACGATGGCGAAGCTCGGCGGATTTCCCCCGAGCAGCGCCACCTGGTCGAATCCGAGGACATCCCGGTAGTACGCGGCCGCGGCGCGCGCGTCCCGCACCCGAACACATGGCACACCTGTGCTTGCGACCATTCGGGGACCGTACCGACCGGTGGAACCGCTGACTACCGCACGACGCGGTGGCCGTGGCCGCCCTCGGCCGGTCATGATGCTCGGCGTGCTGGACGCCGCGACGATCCCCGAACTCCAGGCGCGGATGGCCGCCGGCACGCTGTCCGCGGTCGAGTTGATCGACGCCTACCTCGACCGGATCAGCCGGTTCGACTCGATGGTCAACGCCGTGATCGTCCTCAGCCCCGACGCCCGCCGGGACGCGGCCGCGGCCGACGACCGCCGGCGCGCCGGCCGGTGGTGTGGTCCGCTCGACGGGATACCCGTGCTGGTCAAGGACAGCGTGGACACGGCGGACCTGGCCACCTCGGCCGGCTCCCGGGCACTCATGGCCGCGCGCCCGGCGACCGACGCGACCCTGGTACGCCGGCTGCGTGACGCCGGGGCCGTGATCCTCGGCAAGACCAACCTGAGCGAGTGGGACAACTTTCGTTCGTGGCGCCCGACATCCGGGTGGTCCGGGGTGCTCGGGCAGACGAACAACCCCCACGTCCTCGATCGCAACCCGGGTGGCTCGTCGGCCGGGTCCGGCGCGGCGGTGGCCGCGGCCATGGCCCAGGTCGCCATCGGCACCGAGACCGACGGCTCGCTCGTCTGCCCGGCGGGACTCACCGGGATCGTCGGACACAAACCGAGTCTGGGCCTCGTCTCCCGGGCCGGACTGGTACCGGTCTCCGCCGAGCAGGACACCGCCGGTCCCATGGGCCGCCACGTCGTCGATGTGGCGATCACCCTCGGGGTGCTCCAGGGCCGGGACGCGCACGACGCCGCGACCGCGGCGTATCCCGCCGGACAGCCGGCGGACTACGCCGGGCTGCTCGACGCGGACTCGTTGCGTGGCAGGCGGATCGGCGTGTGGCGACTCGCCGGGTGCGTCGCGGCCGTCGACCGCGTCGTGTCGGCCGCGGTGCGGACGCTCGAGATCGCGGGCGCGGTCGTGGTCGACGTCGAACTCCCGGCGCAGGACGAGGTCGGCGCCAACAAGTTTCCCGCCCTGCTCGCCGAGTTCCGCCGGGACATCCAGCGATACCTGGACACCCGCACCGGTGTGCCGGCCACGCTGGCCGAGCTGGTCGAGTTCAACCGCGACGACCCGGTGGAGTTGTCCCGGTTCGGGCAGGAGATCTTCGAGTACGTGCTGACCGGGCCGTCGGTCGACGACCCGGAATACCGGGCCCGGCGGGAGACCGCGCTCGCGTTGGCCCGGCGGTCGATCGACGAGACGATGGCGACGTCCTCGGTAGACCTGATCGTGGCTCCCACGAACAGCCCGGCGTGGCGGACCGACTACGCCACCGGCGACCGGTTCGCGCTCAACTCGGCCTCACCCGCCGCGGTGGCGGGTTATCCGAGTGTGTCCGTGCCGGCCGGATTCGCCGGACCACTACCGATAGGCGTGTCGTTCATCGGGGGAAGATGGGCGGATGCGGACGTGCTGTCGGCGGCGTTCGCGTTCGAGCGAGCCAGATCCGCGCGACGGCCGCCACGATTCCTGCCGACAGTTCCTGACGACACCGGACCGCCGTGAGTACGATGACGACCTCTTGCACCGTGGTTTGGCAGGGGGCCGATAAACAATGAACGAGGCCAATGTTTTTACCGTGGTGGCCGACGTTATCAGCGTCACGTGCGGTATCGACCGGGACACGTTGGTGCCGGAACAACGTATTCAGGATCTCGGTATCGACTCCCTGTTCGCCGGCGAGATTCTCGCCCGGACCGAGCGGTCGCTCCAGATCGACATCGACTTCCGGCAGATCAGCGACGACTGGTCGGACCTGACGCTCGGGGATCTGGCCAGGCAGCTGTGGGCGAGATCCGGTGCCGCGGCGCGGCTGGAGACCTGACATGCCCGGCGTGGCGGCCGATCTTCGGTTCCTGACCAAGGACGCCTCGACGGACGAACTGCTGGCCGCGACGGCGCACAACCACCTCGATTGGCTCCACCGGCTGGCCCGCGGTTCGGGCGGCACCGTCTCGTACCAGGATGGCGTGCACTGGACCTACGTCGCCCGGACCCGGCGTGAGGTGACGGCGGCCGTCACGGAGGCGCCCGGCCCGCCGGCGCGCGCCCAACTCGACTCGATGCTCGACTTCTGTCGCGCCGAACGCGTGGACCGCGTCGGGTACTGGGCGTTCTCCACCCAGTACCAGGGCCGGCTCGGCGCCTGGCTCGGTGCTCGCGGGTTCCGCTGGGGCGGCCGTCCACACTGGATGGCGCTCGACCTGCACTCGTTGACCGAGGTGCCCGGCCTGGCCGAGTTGGCCGCCGAGACCGGCCTCGCCGTCACCGACAGCTTCGAACCGCGGGAAGGCACTCTGCTGCCCTGCTTCGATCCGGACACCACGCACGTGCGCGCCGCGATGGCCGCGGCCCGGCCGCGCCGCGTCTGGCATGGCGTGCAACGCGATGACGACGGCGAACCGGTCGGGCAGATCTCGCTCGACATGACGAGTGGCCCCCTCGGCGTGTGCGGCCTGCACGACACCGTCGTGGTCGGCGACAACCGGGTCAAGGGCATCGGGATCAAGCGCCTGCTGTGGGTGTGCCGGTTCGCGCTCGACCTCGGCTGCCGGTATCTGGTCACCAACGCCGCGGACGGAAACGGTGCGCTGTTCGGTGTCTGGGGCTTCCGCACGTTGGGCTTCGGCCAGACCTGGTGGCTGCCGGGCGATGTGCTGCGGCAGCCGGTGCCTCCGGACACCGTCGCCTTCGCCGAGGCGGTCGGTCTCGGCGAGGTGGCCGCTCTGGAGTCCATGTGGCACGGCGGGCCGGACCTGGATGCCGTGCTTCCCAACGGTATGACGCCGCTCCGGCTCGCCGGCGCCACCGGCGCGTCGAGCGCGGCGGAGTGGCTGCTGGACCGGGGCGCCCACCCCGACGTGCTGGCCGCGTGGGATCTCGGCTGGCGACAGGAGGCCGTGCGGCTGGTCCGGTCCCGGCCGGACCTGCTCCAGCAGCGGCGGCCGCGCTCGGGCAAGACGTTGCTGCACCTGGCTGTGGAGCGGGACGACGCCGAGCTCGCCGAGCTTCTGCTCGACGCCGGCATCGACACGGCGTGCACCGAACGCCGCTCGGGGCGGACCGCGTTGGAGTGGGCGCGTCAGCTGCGGCGGGTCGGTCCGGCCAGTGCGATCCTTCGGCATGAGGGCGTGGGCATGCCAGGAACGACGCCTTGCTGACGTTGAGTGTCAGGAACGACGCCTTCCAGGCATTCGACGGGCCGAACCGGGAAGGACGGGCGGAGCATGATCGAGGTCGCACCGTGGGGCGTGGTCGAGGCACTGGTTCATGTGGACGGTGGTCCGCGTGGCGCGCTCGCGGAGATCCTCGGCGGTCACGGTCCGGAAGCCGTTGTCGCGGTGCTGGTGGAGGAGCTTCGCCGCCGGGTCGATCACAAGGTGGACTTCGGCGCCGCGACGGTGCTGCTGGAGATCGCCTGGGGCGGCGCGGTGTTCCGGCGGTTACTGGAGTTCAAGGGCGGCCGTGCGACGAGTAGCGCACCCACGGCGACCGCCGCGGACGTGGTGACCAGGTGGACGCTCGAGGACCTGGTGTGCCGTTTGTACCCGGCCGCCGACCGCCCCGACCGGTTGGGCTGGGACTACGAGCCGCGGTGGACCGATCGGCTGCGGGACGACCTGGCGGCCGCACGGGACATCGCCGACATCCAGCGGGAGTTCGACGACACCGTGGCGGTGATCAGCCGGGCAAGCCACCTCGTCCGTCTCGCGACGACGCGGGGCGCCGGTTCGCTCGATGAGCTCGCCCTGCGGTTCGGCTCCGACAAGTACGGCCATCATCACTGGTACACCCAGCACTACGACACCCACCTGCGGCCGATGCGCCACCAGCCCGTCCACGTTCTCGAGATCGGGATCGGCGGCGGTCCGGACCCAGGCTCCGGGGGTGAGTCGCTGCGTATGTGGGAGCAGTACTTCCGGCGCGGCCTCGTCCACGGCCTGGATCTCAGCGAGAAGAAAGGCATCGAGTCGACCCGGATCCGGACCATCGCCGGCGACCAGAGCGACGCCGTGTTCCTCGATCGCCTCGGCCGCGAACTCGGCCCGTTCGACGTGGTCATCGATGACGGTTCGCATGTGAACGAGCATGTGATCACCTCGTTCGAGGCGCTGTTCCCGTATGTCCGCGACGAGGGCTACTACATCGTCGAGGACACGCAGACCGCTTACTGGCCGGCCTTCGGCGGCGACGCGGCCGGTTCCCTTTCGCCGAGTACCAGCCTGGGCTTCCTGACACGCCTGGTGGATGGGCTGAACCACCAGGAACACGATCAGGAGCCGGCTCGCCACGAGCGGTCGATCGCCGCGCTTTCCTTCTATCACAACATGGTCTTCGTCAAGAGGGCGGTCAACGGGGAGAACGGCTGGCCGGCCTGGGCACGCGACCCGGGGCCCTGCTGATCACCGGAGTAGCCGGGCGACCTCGACCGCCATCTGGTGCAGGTCGCGTGCGGCGATCACGGTGAGGACGGGGATGTGGATGCCGAAGATCTCCTCGGCTCGCCCGATGACGCGTATCGCGTGCAGTGAGGTGCCGCCGAGGGCGAACAGGTTGTCGGTGGCCGTGATTCCGTCGATGCCGAGCACCTCGGTCCACACCTCGACGAGTTGCTTCTCGACGTGGTCGAGCTCAGTGCTCAAAGTGCAGCCCGTCCTCCCGGAGCTCGACCGCGTTTGCCGACGTTTCCGCCATGTACCGCCGGATCAGCGCGTCCAGTCCGGCGGTCGGGCGCAACACCGTGCCGTGGTCGTCGGTCTCCACCCGGCGCACGTTGTGCTCGGCGAGGTAGCTGGCGATCCGCTCGGAGTCGCCGCGGCGGCCGGCGAGCAGCCGCTTGCGGTGTGGCTCGTCGAGCCCGGGGTAGGGCACGTCGAGCAGCAGCACCACGCGTGGTTCCGTGCCCTCGTGCCGGACCTCGTGTTCGTACGAGTCGTCGAACACGATGCAGCGGCCTTCCTGCCATGTGAGGCGCTGCGGGCCGACTCGGATCGAGACGCCGGCCGGTACCCGCAGTCCAAGGTGGACACGCAGTTGGGCGTTCGTGCGCCCGCAGTGGGGGATGATCCGGCTGCCCGGGTAGAGCCAGGACAACGTGACGACGCCGGGGCCGAGCGTGGTGGCTTCGGGGATCTGCTCGACCACCTCGGTCAGCACCGGAAACAGCTCGCAGGCCCGGTCCTGGCGCCGCCCGTCCTCGTACAGGATCACCTGATCCCAGCGTCCCGACGCGAGCAGCGCCTCCTCCACCGAGCGGAACCCCTGCCGGGCGGGGTCGGTGACGGCCTCGACCTCCGCGCGGATCTTCTCGTAGTTCGCCTCGAGATGGTGGACGAACCAGAAGTCGGCCGGCTCGTGGACCGGCTGGCTGCTTCCCGCCGGGACGTAGTCGACCGGCCGCTGCTGCGCGTCGGGCCACACGCCTTGGCCGGCGGCCAGTCGCGCGCACTGTTCGGCGAGGTCCGCCCGGCCGTCGCGGACGAGGAGGTCGATCAGGCCGGCGTAGCGGCGCCTCGTCTCGGTCGAGATGGCATTCGGCGGCGCCTGCGAAGTCGTGTTCATCGCGCGCTCATCTCCTTTCGGCGGCAACGTCCCGCCGGCGGGACACGCCGAAGCGGGTTCTCGGCACGCGGCGGAGCGTATGCGTTGTGCGACGGGCATTATCGCTGCTGACGCCCGTCGAGGGCGGCGTGGCCCTTGTCCGCCGTACCCGGCTCACCTAGCTTTCGGGACACGTTGGCGGCGGGCCGACCTCTTCCTCCAAAGGCGCGAGCATGAAGGCGATAACAGGAGTTGTCGGGCTCGGTAAGTTGGGCCTGCCCATCGCGGTGACGCTGGCATTGCGGGGCCACGAGGTTGTGGCGTACGACGTCGACCCGCGCCGAATGTCACTCGACGCGCTTTCCCGATACGAGTTGGGTCCGGACGGCACGAAGCGACTCATCGACTGCGTGGACGAGTCATTACCCCTGCACTTCGTCGATCTGCAGAAAACCGTCACCGGATCGGACTGCGTTTTCGTCGTCGTGGAAACGCCCCATGAACCGCTGTTCGAAGGGGTCACGCCGCTTCCGGACGCGCGGGCCGACTTCGGGTACGACGCGTTGACCAACGCCGTGCGGTCGGTATCGGAACTCGCGCGCCCAGGCACCGAAATCGGAATGATGTCCACCGTTCTGCCGGGCACGATCCGAACAAGGATATTGCCGCTCGTTCGCGGCCACGACCTCGTGTACTGCCCTCAGTTCGTCGGAATGGGCGCGGTCGCCCGCGACGTGTGCCGGCCGGAGTTCACGTTGCTCGGCCGCGAGCTCACCGGATTCTCGGTGGTCCGCGAGGTGCTGTCCGGGCTGGGCGAGGCACGCGTCTTCGAGGTGGCCTACGAGACCGCGGAACTGGCGAAGATGGTCTACAACACGTTCGTCAGCGCGAAGGTGGCCTTCTCCAACGTCGTGCAGCGCATGGCCCATGAGATCGGCGCCAGTGCGACCGACGTGTTCGACGTCATCCGGACCGCCGACAGCCGGTTGATCAGCGATGCGTATCTCGGCCCCGGCATGGGTGACGGCGGGCCGTGCCATCCACGGGACAACATCGCGCTGTCCTGGCTCGCCAGGAACGTGGGCATGGGCTCGGACTTCTTCTCCGCGGTGATGGAGACGAGGCAGTCCTATGTCGAGTGGCTGGCGGACACGTTCGTCCGGCTCGCGGATGGGCTGCCGTTGGTGATCCTGGGCACGGCGTTCAAGCCGGGAACGGACATCGAGACCGGTAGCTCGTCGGTGTTGCTGGCCACCCTGTTGCGGCTGCGTCAGTTGACGGTGACGACGGTGTGCCATGGCGACGCGCTCGCGCGGAGCGACGTGCTGTCGGAACCAGCCGCGTACTTCGTCGGTTCCCCCGACCCCGCGTTCGTGGCGCTCGATTTCCCCGCCGGCTCGGTCGTCGTCGACCCGTGGCAGCGGGTGCCGGACAGGCCGGGGATCACGGTGCGGCGGATCGGGGAGCCGTGAGTGCGACGGTGGGTGCCACGTGCTGACCCGGTTCGCGACGGGGTCGGTGGGCGTCCAGCGGGACAACGAACCGCTGCTCCACGAGCTCGTCGAGCGGCGGGTGACGGCGACACCGGACGCCGTCGCGGTGGTTCAGGGCCGCACCTCGGTCAGCTACGCGGCACTCGACCGGCGTGCCAACCAGTGGGCACGCCGGCTGCGAGCCGCCGGCGCCGGGCCGGACGTGCTCGTCGGCGTGCACCTGGACCGGACCACCGAGATGGTGGCCGTGCTGCTCGGCGTCCTCAAGGCGGGCGCCGGCTACGTACCGCTGGACACGGCGTATCCGCGGGAGCGGCTGGAGCTGATGGCCGACGACGCCGCGATGCCGCTGGTCGTGTCGGCGGAGCCCGACCTGACGTTGCGCACCCGCCGGCCGGTCGTCGTGCTCACCCCGGACGAGTGCGACCGGGACGGGCCGGCGTGTCGTGTTCGAGGCGGCGCGGTCGCGGACAACGTGGCCTACGTGCTGTACACCTCCGGATCGACCGGCCGGCCGAAAGGCGCCGCCCTGACCCACCGCAACGGCACCGACCTCGTGCTCCGGGTCGCCGAGACGTTCGGCGACGACCTCGACCGGGTACTGGCGGCCACCTCCATCTCCTTCGACTGCTCGATGATCGAGATCTTCGGTGCGCTGTGCCACGGCGGCACCGTGGTCCTCGCCGAGACCGCCATGGACATCGGCACCCGCAACGACGGCCACGGTGTGCGGTTGCTGCACACCGTGCCCTCGGTGGTGGACGAGTTGTTGCGAACCGACCGGTTGCCGTCGTCGACGCGCACCGCGATCGTCGGCGGCGAACGGTTGCTGCCGGGGGTCGTCGAGCGGATCTATGCGAACAGCTCCATCGAGCGGCTGGTGAACATCTACGGCCCCGTCGAGTGCGCGACCTACGTGACGCTCGCCGAGGTGCGGCGCACGGCCGCCGGCCCACCCGCCATCGGCCGCCCGGCCACGGGCGCGCGGATCCACCTGTGCGACCGGGCCGGCCGGCTCGCGGAGGCCGGCTCCCCCGGCGAGGTGTACGTCGGCGGGCCGATGCTCGCACGGGGCTACCTGCACCGGCCGTCGGCGACGGCGGAGCGGTTCGGGCCGGACCCGTTCGGTGCGCTGCCGGGGCAACGGCTCTACCGCGTCGGTGACCTCGCGTATCACGACGAGGCGGGCGAACTGCACTTCCTGGGCCGGGTGGACGACCAGATCAAGGTCCGCGGCGTGCGGGTCGAGCCGAGCGAGGTCGAGGGCGCCCTGCTGCGGCACCCGGCGGTGGTGGAGGCCGCGGTGGTGGGCAGCACGCGGCTGCTGACCGCGTTCCTGGTGACCAGCGAGCCGGTGGCGGTCGCGGCGCTGCGCGCCTTCGTCGGCACCTGTCTTCCCCGGCCACTGCGGCCCGACACCTACGTCATGCTCGACCGGCTGCCGCGGATGCCGAACGGCAAGGTGGATCGCCGGCAACTGGCCACGACGGCGGCCGACGAGCCGCCCGGCTGTGGTGCCGTGCTCGGGTCCGCGGCGCCGCGGACCGCGCTCGAGTCGACGCTCGCACGGCTGTGGGCGACCGCGCTGGACCGCGACGACATCGGCGTCGACGACAACGTGTTCGACCTCGGCGGGCACTCCTTGATCGTGCTGGGCGTGCGTGCGCGGCTGAACACGGAACTCGGCGCCGAGCTGCCCGTGCGCCTGTTCTTCGAACACCCGACGATCTCGGCGCTCGCCAAGGAATTGGAGCGGTTGGGTGACGTCGAGCCGGGTGGCGCCGCGCCGGTGTACCCGGCGACCGGAACGCGGCCGGCACCGCTTTCGGTCAACCAGCGAGCGATCATGGCCAGGGTGCGCACCCGCGCCGGCGACCCGGGCCTGGTGTTCCCCCTTGTCGTGCGGCTGGCGGGGAGTCTCGCGCCCCACGCGCTCGCGGCCGCGTGCACCGAGCTCGCCCGGCGGCACGAGAGCCTGCGTACCAGGATCGTCGACGGAGTGCAGCATGCGTTGGCACCACGACCGGTCACGGTGCCGCTGGTCGATCTCAGTGGGCTTGCGCCGCGTACGGCGGAGGTGGTGGCCGCGAAGCTGGTCGCCGATCTCATCGCGCGTCCATTCGTGCTGACGGAGGGGCCGCTCGCCCGGTTCGGGCTCGTGCGGCTGCGTGCCGATCTCCATGTGTTCGCCGTGACCACCCATCATCTGGTGAGCGACGCGTGGTCGGTGGAGACGTTGAGCCATCAGCTGGTGGACGTGTACTCGGCGAATCTCCACGGACGGGCTCCGACCGCCCCGCGGCCGTGTCAGTACGTGGACTGGGCGATCGCGCAGCTCGAGTGGCTGGCGTCCGACGCCGGGCGCGGCCAACTCGCCTACTGGCGCGCGGAGCTGGCGAACCTGCCGGTGCTCGGCCTGCGGGACGGCCGCCGGCGCGCGACCGTGCCCGGCGACGCCATCATGCTCAGCTT
This sequence comes from uncultured Actinomycetota bacterium, assembly GCA_963826035.1. Classification (GTDB taxonomy): domain Bacteria; phylum Actinomycetota; class Actinomycetes; order Mycobacteriales; family Pseudonocardiaceae; genus Actinophytocola. Next base: position 95,217 of record CAWGVZ010000023.1, read on the forward strand.
CCACATCGGCGCCGACCTGACCGACCGCATCGGCGTGCTGGCCCGGAGCGCGGGGGCCACCAGGTTCATGGTGCTGCTCACGGCGTTCGCGGTGCTGCTCGCCCGCCGGACGGCGCAGACCGACGTCGCCATCGGGTGTCCCACCCCCGGCCGGCCCCGCCCCGAGCTGGAATCGGTGATCGGCCCGTGCCACGACGCGTTGGTGCTTCGCGTCGACCTGTCGGGTGCCCCGACCTTCGGGGAGTTGTTGGCACGCGTACGAAGCCGCGCGCTCGACGCGTACTCCCGACAGGACCTGCCGTTCGCCGTTCTCGTCGACGAGCTGGGCGGCGGGGGACCGGAACATCCACTGTTCCAGGCCGGGATCGGGTTCCAGGAGCGGCCGTCGTTGCTCAACTATCCCTACAGCCGCCAGCTGCTCGGTCGCGCGGACGTCGGCGACGTCACGCTGTCCGGATTCTCGCAGGTCCCCCTGCCGCCCACCGCGCTGGACGTCGAACTCGCGCTCGCCGTGGATCCCGCCGAGGAACTCGAAGGCGTGCTCACGTGTAGGTCGGACGTCATCGACGAGGCGGAGATCCACGTGCTCGCGGAGAACTATCACGGAATCCTGGACGCGGCGACCGCCGAGCCGGACTCGCCGGTTGCGGATTTGCGGCCTCTTATGCGCGGGTTGTTTTGAGGCCGCTCATGGTGTAGGCGAGGTGGTTGATGTAGGCGTGGTGGATGGTGGTGGGGTCGATTCGGAGGCTTGTGTTGGTTTCGAGGTTCTCCTGCTCGCTGCGTAGCCGGCTGACGGGTATGTCGACCACCCAGTCACAGAAATGGCATTTCGACGTGCAGAACGGCACGTGGACATAGATCGCCAGTTTCCTGACCCGGTCCTCACATGTCACGGACTCGATGGCATCCAACAGATCGTGTGGGTTCACGACACCCTCCTCATGGCCCACACCCGAAAACCGTGACGGGCCGTACCGGCTCTACCGGCACGCGCGGGCATCGTAGGACTTCGCGCGACCGATTGCTCGCCTGATGATCAGCCCGGTTCGGCGGTGAGGGGCGCGAGGACGGCCTCGATCTGCGCGCGCTGCGGGCTGTCCGCCGGGTTGTGCAGCCGGCAGAGGTCCAGCGCAGTGCGGTGCTGCTCGGAGTCGCGCCAGTTCGGGTCCGCTCCCCGGCTGATGAGGTGACGGACGCTGCCGACCCGGCCGCGGGTGGCAGCCATGCCAAGTGGCTGGCCGCGCCAGACATTGACGGCGTCGATCGGGGTGCCGGCGTCGAGCAACTGGTCGATCACGTCGAGCCGCTCGTGGTCGGCCGCGGCGACGAGCGCGTTCACGCGGTCGTCAACCGGGGTGTCGGCGCTGAGCCAGCCGGTGATGTCTCCGGCGGCAGCCGCTTCGGAGAGGCTGCTGATCCGGGCTCCGGCCGCGACGAGGAGGTCGACGATCTCGGTGGCGCCGAACACCAAGGCGTGCCGCAGAGCAGAGCCGCCCGGCACGCCGCCCGCATCGGCGGATGCCGTGGCGTCCACGTCCGCACCGGCGTCGATCAGGACGCGCGCCACCTCGGTGTCGCCGTAGCTGGCCGCGGTCATCAGCGGGGTCTCGGCGTCGCCAGGGGCTCCGTTGACAAGCGCTCCGGCGGCCAGCAGCACGCGGGCCAGCTCACCGGTTCCTGGCACGTCCCGAAAGACCCTGCCGACGGTGTCGTAGCGCATCATGGCCACATAGCCCAGCGGTGCCGGGCCGCCTGGATGGTCCTGCCACTGCCGCATCGGCGCGGTGGCCAGGGACGGCTGCTCGGCGACCAGCGTACGAAGCGCCACGGCGTCGACGTCGTCAAGGATCTTCCGTCGGAGGACCTCGGTCCGTAGCGTGTCCCACGAGTCGAGCTCGTACTCGCGGGCTACCGACAGCCGCGCGTCTTCGTCGTCTCCGGCCGCGGCGAGAAACCGGTCGAGATCGACACCGACCGGCAGTGCCGGTGGTGATGGTCGGCAGGTCATGTCGCCTCCCTCGGCTATGTGCCCGCGGATGACACAACGATGGCACAGTCGGTCTGGTCACGCTGCGGCTGGTCTCTTCTAGGTGAAGTGGTCAAGGATGGCGACCGTGGGTCTGCGCGCACTACTTATCGTGAACCCTCATGCCAAGTCGACGACGGCGGCGCGGCGGGAGGTCGTCGTCCAGGCTCTCGCCTCGGCGGTGAAGCTGCGGGTGGAAGACACCAGCCGGCGTGGCGATGCCACGACGCTCGCCCGGCAGGCGGTCAGCGATGGGTATGAGGCCGTCGTCGCTCTCGGTGGTGACGGTACTGCCAACGAGACCGTCAACGGTCTGCTCGCCGATGGTCCACATGCCGACCTGCCCGCGTTCGCGGTGATCCCAGGTGGGTGCGGCAACGTGTTCGCCCGTCTGCTCGGCCTGCCGGCGGACCCGGTCGAGAGTTCGGCGGTTGTGCTTGCCGCGCTGCGCGCCGGGCGCCGCCGGGTGGCCACGGTCGGGCGTGCGGAGTGGGTGGGGGAGGTGTTCGACGAATCCGGCGGGGCGGTGTCCGACCGCTATTTCACCGTGAGTGCCGAGCTTGGTGTCGGTGCCGAGATGACGCACGCGGTCCAGGTCCGGCGGATGGCGGGACAGAGGTCCACCACGGTTCGGGACATGGGGACGGCGATGCGAGTCTTCTTCAAGACCGATAGGCGACGCCCCGGGCTCATCGTCACCGAGCCGGCTGGTGATGAACGGCTCGCGCTCGCCAAAGTCGCCAACAAGCCGGTCGGTCCGGACTCATCCGTAGGCTTCGATGTGATCGGACTACGCATGTTGCCGTTGCGTTCGATATTGAACCTGTTGCACGTCAACGTGCCTTTGGGTGACAACTTGTTCACCGCGCGGAATGCTGAGGCAGTGGATTTCGCCGCCCACGAACCGATGGCGTTCCAGCTGGATGGTGACTATCTCGGCGTGGTGCGCCAACTGCGTTGTCGCAACATCTCCCACGCTCTGCGGGTTATCGCATAGCGTCACTGGGACGGCACGGTTCGCGCCGGGGGCCGTAAGATGACCTCCACCGCGCTCTCGGACAGCCCACGCTCGTCGATCAGGTGCCGTCTGGCGGCCTCCGTCGCGGCCGTGCCCGCCGAGCCGCTCCGCCACGGACCGTTGCCGTTCGCCGTAGCTGTCAGGCAGCCGATCGGTCGCCCCCAACAACGCCACGTGGTCGGCCAGCAGGAAGCGCAGCTTGATGCCGGAGTCGTCGTGGAGCTGGCTTGCCCGGTTGTCGTCACTGACTCCGCCAACGTGCACCAGCTCGTTGGAGAGCTCCTCGAAGCCGGTTTCGGTGCCGCCGACGCCGCGCCTTTTCAGGTGACGCACCTGTTGTCCGTTGAACCCGATGGTCCGCGCCATTATCTGGCGCGTGACCGTGGTGTCGAAATAAGGCACATCGCCGGCCTTCGGGCGTGTCAGCCCGGGAAAGTAAGGACGTCCTCGGTCGTCGGCCGGGACGACCTGCAGCAACTGCCGGCGGAACCGGCGCGACAGCACTCGCGTGTAGTAGTGCGCCCCCGGGACGTTGAGGTTGAAGGGCATGTCCGAGTAGATCGTCGGGTCGACCCTGAGTCCGGCGGCTCGCAGCGCCCGTTCCGCCTCGATATTGACGAACTGGAAGTAAGTGGCCCCGAGTGGAAACCCGAACCCGGAGTCATACCACCAGGTGCCGTTGACGCTGGTATCCAAGCCAACCGAACGCTGACCCATATGTCCCGTCGGCGAGACATACGGTGCGGCTGCTTTGGTCGTCGTGGGAAGGCCAGTATGCTGTTCGGCGTGCCGCAAGAAGACATTGACCGTCCCGATGTCACGGCTGTCTACGATGCACTGGTCGAACTGCTCGGTGGCATCTGCGGAATTAATTCCGCGGAACTGAGGCCAGGTCTACCCGTTATCAGGCTCGGCATTGACCCGATGATGTCGGACGAAATCATCGCACGGGCCAAGTCTGTGCTCAAGGTCGAGATCGACTTCCCGCGAATCGCGGCGAGGTGGTTGGAGTTGACCCTCGCCGACCTTGCCGCCGAACTGGCCACGGGAAAAGTCGACAAGGCAGCCGACGAACCGATCGCGGCAGTTTCGCCGACAGCTCTCACTCCGCCGAACGCTTGTAGTCGCGCCGGACCCGACGACGAACTCGGACGGCTTGGTTCCGCGCAGGCCGCAGCGCTGTCCAACGTCCGCGAGCGATGCCTGCCGAGGGTGCCCGGCGCACGGAAGAGTCTGCTGGCGAGCTTGCCGTCGTCGACGGCCGACCTGGACCACGTCGTAGACTACCTGCGCCGGCAGGCGCGAGTGACGATCCAGTTCCATCCGGACCAGCGGCTGCCGAGTGGTGCGTCGATTGTGGACTCGTTCATCGCGGACCCGGTGTACAAGAACCAGTTTCAGACATTGGTGAGCAGCGGCAGCTATGCGCCGATGGCCGGTTCCAGTCGGGATGCCTGGGAGCGTGAGCTCTTCGCCGGCGCCTACCACGATCACCCGCTCATCGCCGAGGAACGACCCAGGTACGGCGCCCTTTCGGCGCTCGGCCTCCCGCCAGGAAACGGCGAGTACGGGCGCTGCTTCTTCGAACTGCGGCAGGACGTGAAGCCGCGCACCACGTTCTGTCCCACGAACTCGTCACAATGTGGCGCCGGCCAGGTTTCGACAGCCGACACACTGGAAGTGCTACTCGAGCTCATCGCGGCGATAGACGTCGAGTACGCACGTCAGATCGCCCATGTGGCGCTTGGCGGCAGGCCCGATCGCGACAGGCACTACCGCGGCTCGTTCGTCGAGGTGCAGATTCACGGGCCCGTCGAGCTGCGTCGCGACGTCGAACACCTCGTCATCGACGTCGAGTACACGGCGACACACTACGGCGACAAGCTGCTTGAACTCGCGGACCGGATCGATGCGACGGTGAGGTATACCGACCACGATCCCAGACCGGTCTGATCAGGTCCGCCGACCCGGCGCCGGCTGGTGTCGCGTGATCCTGGTTTGTCTACGTGCGCAGCCGGGGCACTAATACTACAGGGCTAGCCCGAGTTTCCCGGATAGTTTGATCTTGGTGGTCATCGCCGCAGTTCAGGACATATGTTGATCTTGTGATTTCCTATGACCTAAGCCTGGATCCGTGGACCGACTGGGGCTCGTGGCTGGTCCGGGCATAGCGAAAGCGTCCTTTGAACTGCGATAATCGGGTTTGTTGAGGACCTGATCGACGCGGATCGGAAGGACACTTTCAGTGAGATTGTTGCACAACTGGCGGCACGGCACCGCCGAGTTCGATGACGAGAACCTGGTGTCGTGCGCGGGACTGGTGCCGGTGATGGAACTGGCCGCGCAGACCGGACTGCCCGACCTGCTCGAGGAGCACGTGGTGTTCGGCTGCGAGCGGATCCGGTCAGGAGCGGCCAACCCCGGTCCGAAACTGGCCTCGATCATCGCGGGCATGGCCGCCGGTGCCGACAGCATCGACGATCTGGACGTGATCCGCGCGGGTGGCATGAAGAAGCTGTTCGGCGCCGTCTACGCGCCGGCCACGATGGGGATTCTCCTGCGAGAGTTCACCCATGGCCACACCCGGCAGCTCGCCTCGGTACTGCGCCGTCACCTGCTGGCCCTGGCGAAGCGGACCGACGTGCTGGACGGGATCACCGAACAGGCCTTTGTGGACATCGACTCGCTGCTGCGCCCGGTCTACGGCCACGCCAAACAAGGCGCGTCGTTCGGGCACACGAAGATCGCGAACAAACAGGTGCTGCGCAAGGGATTGTCTCCGCTGGCCACCACAATCTCCACCCGCGCCGCCGCCCCGGTGGCGGCCGGGATCCGGCTGCGCGCGGGCAAAGCCGGTTCCGGCAAAGGCGCGGCCGGCATGATCACCGAGGCCGTCAACACCGCGAAGGCCGCCGGCGCGCGGAACATCCTGTGCCGGGGTGATTCCGCGTTCGGCAACGGCAAGGTCATCGCCGCGGTAGTCAACGGCGGCGCCCGGTTCTCCTTCGTGCTGGCCAAGTCCCGATCGGTACTGCGCGCGATCGGCACTATTCCCGAGGACGCGTGGACCCCGGTGCGCTACCCCGGCGCCGTCACCGACCCCGACACCGGCGAGCTGATCTCCGACGCCGAGGTCGCCGAAGTCTCCTACACCGCGTTCGCCGGCACGAAATACGAGATCACCGCCCGGCTCATCATCCGGCGAGTACGCGACCGCAACCACCCCGACGAGCTGTTCCCGGTCTGGCGGCACCACCCGTTCTTCACCAACAACACCGAACCGGTCACCGACGCCGACATCACCCACCGCCAGCACGCGGTCATCGAATCGGTGTTCGCGGACCTGATCAACGGACCGCTGGCCCACCTGCCCTCCGGGGTCTTCGCGGCCAACGCCGCCTGGGCGATACTCGCCGCGATCACCCACAACCTGCTCCGCGCCGCCGGAACCCTCACCGACCACCCCCACGCCGTCGCCCGCGGAGCGACACTGCGCCGCCACCTGGTCAACGTCCCCGCTCGAATCGCCCGACCACAAGGCAAACCAACCCTGCACCTACCCGCCCACTGGCCCCGCGCCGCGCAGTGGAAAACCCTGTGGGACAACACCTTCACTGGCCAAAGCAAACAAGTGGCGGCGTGACCCCCTTGCCCGACCGGCCTTGGCAGGCCCGACCAGGACGCGACAGTGGATGAGCTGGGGAGACCAGCGACTCGACCATGTCCTCACCCGGTCGACACCTCACACAACCCGTCACCGACCAAGCAAAGATCAACTAACTACTCGATCCACGGTTCCAGGCTAAGTGTGTGGTGACCAGTGGTGGAGGCCGAAGATGGTGGCGAGTCGGTCTTGTTCGGGGGTGGTGTCGGTGAGCATGCGACGGGCTTTGGGGCGGCCGCCGGTGGAGGGGTAGATCAACACGCTTTCTTCGATACCGGCCAGCTGGGTCAGTAGTTCCCGTACGGAGTAACGCATTCCGGCCTGGAGTGCGGTGCGGCGCATGAGGTGGGCGAGTTGGAGGGCGAGCACGCAGGTGAACAGGTGCACGCGGATGGTGTGGTCGGTCCAGTGGTGCATCGGGGAGAAGGACACCATGTGTCGGTCTTTGAGCTGGCGGAAGGAGAACTCGGCGTCGGACTGGGAGCGATAACCGGCCACGACTTCGGCCACGGGCCAGTCCTCGCGGTCGGTGATCAGTACCCGTTTGCCGAAGATCTCGGTTTCCAGCGCGGTGCGGGCGGTGTCGTCGATGGTGAAGGTCAGCCGGTGCCGGGCGGGGGTGTCACCGGTCAATTGCCAGGTCAGGACGCGTTTGACCCAGCTGTCGTGGCAGATCCGTTCGATCTCGGCCTCCACGGCGGGGCGGTCGCGGCGGGTCTTGCCGCGGGCCAGGGTGGCGGCCAGCTCGGTCAGTTGGCCAGTGGCTTTGCCCAGGGTCTGGTCGAACCCCGCCTGCTGTTTGGCGTGCAGGGTCGGTGAGTGGGTCAGCACCACCCGCCGCTCGGCGCCGTAGACGACGCGCCGGGCCTGCAGCGCGGTCAGGCCGAGAAACCGGTCCGCGTCCACGATCCGGCGTCGTTTTCTCGGCAGCGCCAGCAGATCGGGCACGTCCGAGGGCGGCACCGAGCCCACGTAGTGCAGCCCGCCGGCGGTCAGGTGCGCGAAGTTGTCCGCTGAGTTCTGCCCGGCGTCGAACACCACCGTCATCTCCGGCGGTGTGACCATCTCCGGCGGCGCGGTGGCGGCGTGGGCGGCGATCGCGGTGTGCCCGGCCCGGAGTTTGTCGATCACTGTGGTGAACTGGGTGACATCGGGTTTGTTGCCCGGATACGCGTGTGACACCAAGGGAATCCCGCCGTCGCGGGTCACGACCAGTCCCAGCCCGACCAGGCGCAGGTCGCTGCGTTTCTGTTTGGCCTTGCCCCGCTGCGCGATCGGCGCTTTGGGGTTGGCGGAGTCGATGAAAGTGGCGAAGTTGGTCATGTCCAGCGCCAGCGACCCGATGTCCAGGCCGAACTCGTCGATGATGCCGACCGCCAGGGCCTGCTCGATCTCGGCCAGTTGCCCGGCACTGACCATCTGCGTCGCCTCCCAGAACTTCCGATGGTCCAGCACCTTGGCGCCGATCTTGGTGAACCGGTCGGCGGCGGTGGTGCGCCACCAGTCGGCGAACCCCAGTTTCGAACACGGCGCCACCACCCGATTCAGCGCCGCCAGCGCCAGATAGGTGCCCACACTCGCGCCCGCGTCCGCACGCCGTGCTCCGACCACCGCGTCGATGATGCCGGGCACATCCAGCCGCGCCAGCAATCCCCACACCGCGGCCACGTCCCCGAAGGCCAGATGACGGGTGCGCCCCGGCAACACCGCGGCCTCCCGGGCGTCCAGCAACGCCTCGATCTCTTCCGCGGTACCCAGATAGCGTTCCGAGGCCAGCTTCGGCTTGCCCGCCACCCAGGCCATCTCGCGCAGGTACCAGTACGGCCTGCCGTTGACCACCTTCTTGTACAGACTCGCCACACTTTAGGTCATAGACAATTTCAAGATCCATATCAACTCACCACGCCGCAAAATCCCAGCTCAGTACCTATCCGTCATGGGCAGCAGCTACCTCAAGATCAAACTATCCGGGAAACTCCCGCTAGGCAGATTACGGTGATGAGGGCGGCGATGCGCCGGTTGTTCTTCAGGAACAGCGGCGCCACCGCCAGAGGGCCCTTGATCGTGCTGTAGCGGCGTTCGACGACTTCCTGGCCCTTGTAGCGGATCAGGACCTCGGCCGCATCGACGTGAGCGGGCAGGTTGGTCAGCAGCGCGTACCAGCCGTCGGTGGCGGTCTCGGCATCGAGTGCGGCTTGGTCGAACCACCATGTGAGGGTGGGTTTGCCGGTGGCGGGGTCGGTGCTGGTCTGGGTGTGGAGGTAGGCGGTGACCCGGCGGGCGGAGGTGATGGCGGTGATCCGGGCGGTCACCGCTTGCTCGTCGGGGTAGTGCCGGGACCCCAGCCCGCGGACCAGCCGGTCGAGGTCGTCGGTGGCGCGGTCGAGTTTCTTGGCCCGCGCGGTGGCCGCGGCGTGTGCTCGGGCGGTGGAGTGCACGAACACCCGCCGCAGGGTGTGCACTGGATCCCGTTTGCGTTTGCCCGCCAGGGTCATCGTGTCCTCGGTGACCCGCCACTGGCCACGTTCGCTGGCTGGTTTGCCCGCGTCGCGTTGCGCGACATAGTCGACCTCGGTGGCCGCGTCGAGGTCGAGTGCGGCCAGGGTCGCGGCCGGGGTGTAGGCCTTCGAAGCGGGGGCGATGAACACGGTGCCGGATTCGATCATCGCCGAGACATTGGTGTAGGACACCAGTTTGGAGTCCCCGATCAGCAGGAACTCCCGTGGCCGGGCCATCTTCTGCAGTGCGGTCATCGCGCCTACCACTTGGGCGACCTCTCCCGCGCCGCCGTCGTAGGCCCGGTGGAAGACCGGTATCCCGCCGTCGCCGGTGACCGCCAGCCCGGCCTGGATCTGTTTCAGGTCCGGGCGGCGGTCCTTGGGATGCCCGAACTTCGGTGCCGGGTGGTCTCGGTCAACCTGGTCATAGGCCCCGTACAGCGAGATCGAGGTCATGTCCCAATGCAGCCGGGACGTGTCCAACCCGAACACCGAGATCGCTTGCGCACCAACAGATCCAACGATCCCGTCGAGTTCGGGAGCGATCGCGTCCAACGCTCGCCCGATCCGGTCGTCGTTGAGCAGCGCGGGATCGATCCCGAAGACCTCCTCCACCGCGTGCTCACCTGCCCAGTCGGTCACCCGAACCAGCGGTGCCGGTGAGGTCAACCGGTTCGCGACCAGTGTCTCGATCACCTGCCCGTGCGTCAGGTCCGCGATATCCCGTATCGGGCAGGCCCGATCGATGATCCCGGCCAAGTCCAGACGGCGACCGTAGTCGGCCACCACCGGCAACGCACCCAGCGTCTTCTCCACGCTCGCCGCGACATACCGGGCCCGTCGTCCACGTTGATCCACAACCAAACACCCTGGCAGAGCCCATGATCAGGCACACACCGACACGCCCGATCACCTCACCTGTGCCCATGTGCGGAAGACGGGACTAGCTGCAAGGCCGTGTAGTTAGTGGGTGGGCGGGTTGTCAAACCGGCTGAAATGGGCAACGGAGTCCCTGTTACAACAGTGTCGACCAAGATCACTGAGTACAGGAACTCCGTTGGACATCCAGTCTGTCACTACCCGCACGGTTACTGTGGCGAGGGGCCGATACGCGCCTGGTCACCTGGGTGAGTTGACTCAGCACGTCCCTTTCGAGATGGTCGATCAGGCCCTGGCTGCGACCCGCACGACCCAGTCCCGGCTGCGGGATCTGCCTTCCCGGGTGGTGGTTTACCTCGTGTTGGCGGCCTGTCTGTTTCCTGAAGTGGGCTACCTCGGGGTGTGGCGCAAGCTCACTGCTGCTCTGGCTGGTGTGCCCACCCTTACTCCGACGGGCGGCGGGCTGGCCGCTGCCCGCCGCCGGGTCGGGGTGGCCCCGCTGCGGTGGCTGTTCGATCTGTTGCGTGGCCCGGCCGCCGTTGGCCGCCACCGTGGGAGTTGGTGGCGTGGGCTGCTGGTGTGTGCGATCGACGGCACCACTCTGACCGTGCCTGACAACCCGAGAATCCTGACCCGGTTCACCAAGCAGCGGGGTAATCACGGTGGCACCGGCTACCCGCAGGTCCGCCTGGTCGCGCTGCTGGCCTGCGGCACCCGCGCCGTCATCGACGCCGTGTTCGGTCCGACCAGCATCGGCGAGACCACCTACACGCCACAATTGCTGCGCAGCCTGCGCGCCGGGATGATCTTGTTGGGCGACCGCAACTTCGGTGCGGCCGACCTGATCACCCAGATCGCGGCCACTGGATCCGATGTCCTCATCCGGCTAAAAAACGGCCGAACAATGCCGATCCTGGCCCGCTACCCCGACGGCTCCTACCTGTCGATGCTGGGTCGGCTGCGGGTACGCGTCATCGAGTGCGAGATCACCATCTCCACCCAGACAGGCCAGCAGACCGGCGTCTACCGACTGGCCACCACTCTGCTCGACCACCACCGCTACCCTGCGGGCGAGTTGATCCGGCTCTACCACGAGCGGTGGGAGATCGAAACCGCCTACCTGGAACTGAAATCCACCATCCTGGGCGGACGAGTGCTACGCGCCCGCACCCCGACCGGTGTCGTCCAAGAGATCTACGCCCTGCTGGTGGTCTACCACCTCCTGCGCACGGCCATCGCCGACGCCACAACAACCCGACCCGATACCGACCCGGACCGGGCCAGCTTCACCATCGCCTGGCAGACCGCCCGCGATCAACTCATCCAGGCCGCCGACGTCATCGCCGGCACCGTCATCGACCTCGCCGGCACGATCGGCCGGCACGTCCTGGCCAACCTGCTGCCCGCCCGACGACTACGGGTATGTCCCCGCATCGTCAAACGCGCCATCTCCAAATACCAGGCCCGCGGACCCAACATCGACCGGACCAGCTACAAAGCCACCCTCACCATCGACATCCTCACCGGCGAGCCACCTTGACACCCACACAAGATCACTAACTACACGGCCTTGGGACTAGCTGTTCGCCGACGGGTTCGCGGCGTACTCCCATTCGAGCAGCGCGTCCGGTATGCGGGGGGCGATCGGCCCACCTTTGGCATCGGACAGCGCGACCGTTGCCTGCAGGACGGCGCCCGCCGACACGGCCTGGTCCAACTGCTTCTGATCGATGGGCGGCAGGCGCAGTTTGGCCGCGCGGAACAGCTCGAAGTGACCGTCGGCGTCCACCGTGCCCCAGGCGAGCGCGACCGATCGATCGTCCTTGCCGAGCCCGGTGATGTAGGGACCGCGGTAGTCCAGCTTGCCGGCGCGATCCGGCCGGACCTCGACGTAGAGGTCGAACTCGACCCGCTCGGCGTCGGCACGCACCGGCGACTCGACCTCCTTGCCCTTCTTGACCCCGACGTGAACCGGCTCGCGGTCGAAGAACCGCACCCCAGGTAGGCGGTGCCCGATGATGCGTACCGGCAGTCGCGACATACCTCACCCTCTGCGAGACGGCGCCAACACGAGGTCGGCAGGCCATCGCTCACCGGACGGTGTCGCGCTGGCGGACGCCAGCCTCGTGCCGAGTATCGCACTGGCTGGGCCGACCCGCCTGAGCCGGCGCGCCACTCCAGCGCCGTCAGACCTAGGCGATGGTCGATGTCCGCCGTCGTCCTGCCCGAGCGCGGCAGCTTCTGCTGGAGCAGGTCCGGCCGGGACGCTATAACGTGAACGCCACCCGCTGCCGAGCAGGACAGGCGGTGCCCGATGACCTTCGACGAACGTCTACGGCCCCGCGCTCAGCGCCTCGCGCACCTGTTGGCCGACTCGCGCGGCGCGGACATCCTGGCCGAGTTCCAACGGCTCGCGTCCGCCCAGCGCGCGGACACCACCAACCGACTGGCCACACAGGACTCGGCACATCTCGGTGTGTGGCAGGCCGAACGCGACGGGCGAGGCGTTGCGCTGCGGCGGCGCGAACTCCCTCCGAGCAAGCTGGTGGGCTGGGCCGACGTCGACTTCGTGCCACCCGCGGGCGACGCCCGCCGGGTGGTGCTGGTCGGGGAGTCGAGCGCGCGTGGGCTGGACTGTACGGACGTGCTCGCCCGGATGCTCGACGCGGCCGCACCAGGCGGCTTCCAGTGCGTCAACCTGATGAAGACAGGCGGCAGCGTCGAGGAACTCCGCCGGCTCACCGGTCAGCTGCCGCTCGCCCGGCCGGAGGTGGTGGTGTTGGTCGCCGGCAACGACTGGACCGGGCCGCCACGTCCGATCGCGCCCGCGACGCGCGCCATCCTGGGCGACGCGTGGCGTGCCGGCGGCTATGCGGCCCTCCGCCGCGCCTACGTCACCGAGGTTGTGCTGCCGAGAACGCGTCAGGTCCTCGACGCCCTGGTCGAACTCCACTCGGCCGGCGGCCCGCGGATCGTGGTGATGATCCCCGAGTTCAACCTGCCCGGCTGGGCACCGCCGGCCGACATCGAGGTCCCGATGCTCGAACCCGACGCTCTGCGACACTGGTACGACCTGTACGACGAGGCCGTCGTCGCCCGGGGCGAGCGACGCTTCACCGACGTCGCCCTGCTTGCCGAGCGACTACGCCTGCTCGACGGCGGCACCAGCCCCATCCCCGGCTATCTGCACGCCACCGCGGCGATCGCGCAGAACGACGGCAAGACAGCCCGTGCCGGCCTGGAGGACTCCAGGGACACCCTGGTCGGACTCGGTGTCTGGCACACGCCACGAATCCTGCGGGACGTCCAGGAGGCGCTCGCCGACCTCGCGCACGAGCACGACTTTCCCTGTGTCGACCTACGCGTCGTCCTGGACTCGGCGGAGCTCCCGGGAATGCCGAGCCCCGACTACCTGTACAGCTACTGCCACCTGTCCGACCACGGCATGGAGAAGGCGATGGCGGCGATCGCCGACGCGGTGCTCGACCACCCGACGGGCTCAACCCCGACCGGCGACGGCATCCCGCCGGAGATCCGAGGCGCCGCACACCTCACGGCCGCCGTGTTCGGCGCGCTGTTCGGCAACCCCGCGGAACTGGTGACACCGCGGCTGCGCGCCGCCGTGGCCGCCGACCCACGGGTCACCGAGTATCTGGCGGCGCTACTCGACGTCCTGGAAGGATTCGGTCCGATGTGGTGCCACGCCGGAATTCGGACGCTCGCCACGTCGCCGCTCGCCGCCACCCTCTTCGGGCCCCAGCTACTCAAGAGCGACCACGCCCCGGAACTATGGACGCTGCGCGAATGCCTGTCCGCGGTGCTCGGACGAGCCCCCGCCACCGTGCCCACCGAGGTCGACCTACTGGCCGCACCCGAGGGCCCGGGACACCGGCCCGCCAACCAGGGAGCGCAACGCGGCTACCGGCAGGCCACGACAAGGGACCAGACGCTGGCCTTCGCCCTGGACCAACCCCGGCCCGGCACGCTGCAGCTCACCTACCGCATGCCGAACGCTCCGCGCGGCGATCGTGCGCCCGTCTCGCTCAACGACCGGCCCATCGGCACCCTGACCGCGACGGACCGCTGGTCCGGCGTCGAGTTCGCACTACCCCAGAACGCCACCCGCGTCGGGGTGAACAGGGTACGCGTGCGGTGGCCGGTGCCTGAGGTGGACCAGCGACGATGGCGGGACACGGAAACCGCGGCGATCGGCCGGGGCGCCGCCATGCGCGTACTGCCGGTGTTCGGTGAGCTCTTCGAGGCACTCGTCTCGATCCGTGCCGGCGGGCCAGCATCTCCCACGCCTCGTGGTGGTGGTTGGGCGACTGGCTCATCTACGGTGAAGACTGGTACCCGGATCGGTACAACCAGGCAGTCGCGGAAACGGGCTTAGAGGCCGCGCAGCCGCTACGAAATTACGCGTGGGTAGCGCGCAAATTCACGCCGTCCCGCCGGCGGGACAAGCTGAGCCTGCAGCACCACGAGGTCGTGGCGGCATTGCCCCCGCAGAACCATGACTTGATGGAATGGATTACCGAAGTACTGGAACGCGTGAGAACACGACGATGCCGCGGGAGGCCTCATGCCGGACAGCGACGCCACCAGCCTCGTCTCGCTCGCTGCGACGGACTCCCTGCCGGCGCACCAGTTCATGGACGCGGCCACGGTGGACTGGATCGCGTCCCATCGACCGGCCTTCCCTCTCGAGACAGAGCGCTGCCAGCTGCCGGCCGTCGCCCGGCGCGTGCTGGCGGCCGGAGCGGGCCCACCGCACTGGCATGCCGAGCCGCGGATCGTCGAGTCGCTGCATGGTAGCCGGCACCTGCTCCGCACGGCGGCCATCGCGGCCCTGCTCGCCGGGCTGCATGGGCTGGACGAGAAGACGACCGCGACCCTCGTCGTCGCCGCCGCGGTGCACGACTGCCGGCGGCTGGACGACGGGTGCGACCGCGGCCACGGCTGGCGTGGCGGCGACTGGCTGATGCAAACCGGTCCCGAGGTGTTCGGCCACTTCGGTGTCGAGTACTCCGACGAGCAGCTGGAGCACGCGGCGACGGCCGTGCGGCTACACGAGATCCCCTACGAGTGGTTCGGGCACGCCCCCGACCTGGACGTCATGCGGCAAAAGGCACCCATGATCACGGACCTGCTCAAGACCGCCGACGCCGCGGATCGCTATCGACTGCCGAAGAAGCCCTGGTGGCCCAAGGACCAGTTCGTCCGGATCGTCGCCCCGGAATGGGTGAAAAGACTGGCGTTCGAGCTCGTCGTGGAATCCGAGCGGGCGTTTGTCGACGGTAGACCGAGCGGCGAGAGCGTGCTCGACCCACTCGCGCGTTGGGGGCTGATCTAGTGATGCTCAGTCTCGGTGGGCGAAGCCGATGCGACGAAGGACTCCTTCCTCACGCCCAGTGTGATGAAGGACGCTCCCTCGCCACTCTCCCCGGCGGCGGGTCTGTGGTGCACCGAACGACGCTTTCGGTGCGTTGAGCGCACCGAACGCCACGCCTTCGGTGCATCGGCCCGCGGCGCAAGCACCACCCCGGACGCCGTGTCCCCCGAAAGACTTCCGAAAGCGGCCTCTTATGCGCGGGTTGTTTTGAGGCCGGCGCTCATGGTGTAGGCGAGGTGGTTGATGTAGGCGTGGTGGATGGTGGTGGGGTCGATTCGGAGGCTTGTGTTGGTTTCGAGGTATCGGGCGCCGCATTGTTGGAGTATCTGGAGCCATTCGTGGAGGTAGGGGGTGTTTCGTAGGTCGTGGAAGGAGAGGCCGGTGAGTCGTTGGAAGCGGGTGTAGACGAGTCCTTCTCGTGTCATGAGGGCGCCTCCGATGAGTGCTGTGCAGCGTTCGGGTTTGTCGAGAGTGAATTGGTGTGCGGCGGTGAATGAGTGTGGGTTGTCGAGGTATTCTTGGTATTTGGTGTTTTCGTTCCATAGGAGGTGGTGTCCGATGATTGATTCGGCGCCGCTGCCGAAGCCGATTTTGTCGCCGGAGAGGTCGTATTTGTAGTTGCCGTCTTTGTCTTCGTGGTGGGTGTTGCGGACCCAGTATCCGTGGCAGTATTCGTGGTATCCGGCTGCGTTGAGTAGGGATATGGCGAGTTCGTATCCTTCGATCATGTGGGTGCGTGAATGGGCGGCCAGTACGCTACGTTTGAGTTGCATGGCCATGACGGTTTTGGGTGTGGCGCGGTATGGATATACGGACACGTGTGGTGGGTTGAGCGCGAGTGTCCGTTCGAGTGTTTCTTGGGATGATGCGAGGTCTTCGCCGGGGAAGCTTGAGATGATGTCGATGTTGAAGTTGTCGATGCCGCCGGCTCGTAACAGTTCGACGGCTTGTTCGGTGTGTTCGCCGGTGTGTACGCGGCCGGAGCGGCGTAGCTGGTAGGGGTTGAATGACTGGGCTCCCACGCTGACGCGGTTCACGCCGATCGTGAGCATGGTGTCGAGTTTTTCCGCGGTCAGGTTGTTGGGTGTCGTTTCCATCGACCACTGTTCGAGCGGTCGTAGGTCGAAGCTGTCGGCGAGGGTGGTGGCGATGGCGCGCATTTCTGTGGGTGTGAGGCGGGTGGGTGTGCCGCCACCCCAGTACATGACCTGTGGTTGGTATCCCAGCGTGGTGAGCAGCGGGCCGTAGTATCGGATCTGCCGGCACAGGGCGTCGACATAGTCGGTCCGGTTCTCCTGCTCGCTGCGTAGCCGGCTGACGGGTATGTCGACCACCCAGTCACAGAAATGGCATTTCGACGTGCAGAACGGCACGTGGACATAGATCGCCAGTTTCCTGACCCGGTCCTCACATGTCACGGACTCGATGGCATCCAACAGATCGTGTGGGTTCACGACACCCTCCTCATGGCCCACACCCGAAAACCGTGACGGGATCAGGGCGCGGTCGAATGTACCGTCCATTTCGGGAGGTGTGCACGATGGCGAGAAACGGCGGCGACGTCGCGGTGGTCGGCGCCGGGGTCACGGCGCCGGGAGGGGCCTGCCGGGAGGCGTTGTGGGCGAGCCTGCTCGCCGGCCGTGCCGCTATGGCGCCTTATCGGCACCCAGAACTGCCGGAGGCGGCGGCAGTCGTGGTGGCCGAGGCCGCCGACTACGACGCGGGTCGCTACGTCACCGACGCCGAGTCGCAGCGGCTCGATCGCGTCCACCTGCTCGCCATCGGCGCCGCGGACGACGCACTCGCCCATGGCGTCGAACGGCCACCGCCGGACCGGTGCGCGGTGGTGTGTGGGGTCGGCTACGGCGCCGCGGCCACCTTGGAGTCGCTCCACCGCACGATCGCGACCAACGGGATGCGTGGCCTGAGCCCGTTCTCGGTGCCGCTGACCATGATGAACTCCGTCGCCGCCCATCTGGCGATCCGGTACGGCTTCCATGGACCGTGCCTGACCGTCTCGACCGCGTGTGCCTCGGGCGCCGACGCGATCGGCCACGGCGTCGAGTTGCTCCGTCGTGGTGCCGCCGATCTGGTCCTCGCCGGCGGCGTCGACGCGATGATCGCGCTGACGCCTGTGCTGAGTTTCTTCAAGCTGGGCGCGTTGACCGCGAATAGGGATCCCGGCACGGCGAGCCGGCCCTTCGACCGTGCACGCGACGGGTTCGTGCTCGGTGAGGGCGCTGGTTTCGTAGTACTGCGACGGTTGGCCGATGCCCGCCGGGACGGGGCGGAGGTGCTGGGCAACGTGAGTGGCTACGCCGCGACCTGCGACGCACACCACCTGGTCGCGCCGCAGGACGACGGCGGGGCGGCACAACGGTGCGCGACGAACGCACTGGCGGACGCTGGCATCGGTCCTGCCGCCGTCGGCCACATCAACGCACACGGCACATCGACAGCACTGAACGACGCCGCGGAAGGCAGAGCGATGGCTGGCGTGTTTTCCGGCGCGCCGCCGCCGGTGACGGCCGTAAAAGGCGTGACGGGTCATATGATTGGCGGCTCCGGCGCGGTGGAAGCGATCGTCACGCTGATGTCGCTGCGCGAGGGATTGGTGCCGCCCGTTGCCGGCTACCGCACCCCGGATCCCGCGATCCCCCTTGACATCGTGTGCGGGGAGCCGCGAAAAATATCAGCCGAGTATGCGATCTCAAACTCGTTCGGCTTTGGTGGGCATAACGCCGTGCTCGTTCTGCGCGCGCCCTAAAAAGTCAAGTACCAATTTCGCGTCGAGTGAGGGCTATCACCACAGGTTTGCCGAATGTAACGTGTCGGAGCCGCTGGCAATCCGCACGCCGGTCGATTGGAAGGCGGACCGTTCAGAGGAGTGAGCGTGGCCGAGGTTGAGTCCCCATCCTTCGCGCAGGAACGCCTGCTGTTCCTGCATCTGCTCGATCCCGGTGATCCGGCCTACCACGTGACGGTCGCCGTGGACTTCCGGGGACGGCTCGACATCGCGGCGCTTCGGCAGGCCACCGCGACGATCCTGGTTCGGCACGACGCTCTGCGCACCGTGTTTCGTCGAGCCGGCGGCCAACTGGGGCAGGAGTACCGGCCGCGGGGTCCGGACCTGACGCTGGTCGACCTCGCACCGCTGCCGGCGGCCAAGGCCGCGGCCGAACTCGACGGTCAGCTGACCCGGATCGCGCGGCACCCGTTCGACCTGCTCGCCGGGCCGCCCGCGCGGTGGATCCTGCTGCGCATGGCGGCCGACCGTCATGCGCTCGTGCTCGCCACGCATCACATCGTCTTCGACGGCGGCTCGCTGACAATCGTGGCCCGCGAGTTGGCCGCGCTGTACGAGGCGTACCGCGCCGGACGGCCGCCAGGGCTTGCCGCGCCGCCGGTCCGGTACGCCGAAGTGGCCGCCGCCGAACGGGCCGCCGCCAACGGACACGAAGGCAAGTTGAGGTACTGGCGAGAGCGTCTCGACGGCGCACCGGCACGGCTTGCCGTCTTCGCCCCGTCACCAGCACCGCCAGCCGACCGGCGACCGGTCACCGCACGGATCACCCTCGGCGGAGCCCAGGTCGCCCGGCTACGCGAGTTCGCCCGCCGCCGTGGCTGCACCAGCCACATGATCATGTCGGCCGGCTTCTGTTGCCTGTTGTGGCGCTACAGCGGCCAGGAGGACATCGTGATCGGCTCACCGGTCGCGACGAGGGACGAGAGCTCGCACAGTGACATCGTCGGGATGTTCGTCAACATGCTGCCGCTGCGGGTCGATCTGTCGGGCGACCCGTGCTTCGAGGACGCGGTGGCCCGCGTACGCGACGCCGTGTTCGACGGCATCGACCACCGCGCGGTGCCCTTCGAGCGTATGGTGCGAGCCCTTCGCCCGGCTCGCTCGGCGACCCTGAGCCCGCTCTTTCAGGTACAACTCGTCTACCAGCGGCTGCCGGAGACTCCCCGGTTGTCCGGACTGACCAGCGTGGCGCTGACCGTGCCGACGCTCGCCGCGAAGTACGAACTGTCGGTCACGGTGACGGAGGCCGAGCACCACATCCAGGTGGACTTCGAGGCCGATCCCGCGGTGTCCGACCGGTCGACACTGCGGATCTTCGCCGGCCACTTCGGCAACCTGCTCGACGCCGTGCTCACCGCGCCACGGCGACCGGCGCGGACACTGGCACTGTTGACGCCACCCCAACGCCGCGACGCCGTCGCCGCCGGGACCGGGCCGACGCGGGTGCGGCCCACGGCCGCCAGCCTGCACGGGCTGATCTTGGCGCAGGCGCGCCGCACCCCGGACGCGGTCGCGGTCGCGGCACCAGGAACCGGTGCGGGTCGCGGCCACGTGACCTACCGCGAGCTGACCAGGCGTGCCGCACGGCTGACCGGACGGCTGGCCACGCTCGGGATCGGTACCGAGGACCGGGTGGGCGTGTTGCTCGACCGGTCCGTCGCGCTGCCGGTGGCGTTGCTCGGCATCCTGGGCACCGGCGCGGCCTTCGTGCCGCTCGACCCCGACGACCCGCCGTCACGACTGGCCTGGTTGCTCACCGACGCACGCATCGGCACCGTACTGAGCTCACCCGAGTTGCGTGACCGGCTGCCCGCACAGCACGGGACCACCGTTGTCGACGTCACGGTCGACGTGGCCGAGCCGCCGCGAGCGGCGCGGATCCCGCACCCGGAGCAGGCCGCGTACGTGATGTACACGTCCGGCTCGACCGGCCGGCCGAAGGGCGTCGTCGTGCCGCACCGCGGCATCGTCAACCGGCTGCTGTGGATGCAGGAGGAGCTGGAACCCCTGGGGGGCGACGACAGGGTGCTGCACAAGACGCCGCTCACGTTCGACGTCTCGCTGTGCGAGCTGTTCTGGCCGCTCCTGGCCGGTGGGTGCGTCGTGATCGCCAGGCCTGGCGGTCACCGCGACGGCGGCTACCTCGCCGACGTCATCGGGGACGAACAGGTCAGCACCGCCTACTTCGTTCCGTCCCTGCTCACCCCGTTCCTCGCCGAACTGGATCATTCCGGCCGCCGCCTTCCGGCACTGGCCAGGGTCGTGTGCAGCGGCGAGGCACTCTCCGGCGAGTTGCGCGACCGATTCCTGCGCCGGCTGGGCGCGCGCCTGATCAACTTGTACGGACCGACCGAGGCCTCGGTGGAGGTCACCGCATGGCGGTGCGCGGCCGGCGAACCGGTGCGCATCGGCTCGCCGATCACCAACGTCGAGGCGCACGTCCTCGACGGCGTGCTGCGGCCGTTGCCCAGCCACGTCGCCGGCGAGTTGCACCTCGGCGGCGCCGCGCTCGCCCGTGGCTATCTCGACCGCCCGGCACTCACCGCGGCGAGTTTCGTGCCCAATCCGCTCGGCGGAGCACCTGGCGCCCGGCTGTACCGCACCGGCGACCAGGCCCGCCGCTGGCCGGACGGCACACTCACCTACCTCGGCCGGCTGGACGCACAGGTCAAGATCGCCGGCAATCGGATCGAACTGCCCGAGATCGAGGAGGCGTTCCGCACCCACCACGCGGTCGCCGACGTCGCGGTCGTGGCGCGGAACGCGCCGGCCGGTGGGTACCTCGTCGGCTACGTGGTGCCGCGCCGAGGAACGGACGTGTCGAGGGCCGAGCTGCTGGGTCATCTGCGGGGCCGGCTCCCCGCCGTCATGGTGCCCGCGACCGTCGTCATGCTCGACGAGTTGCCCCACACGGCGAGCGGCAAGGTAGACCGCAAGGCGTTGCCGGAGCCGCCCACCGCCACGCGGGCACCGGTGGCGCAGAGCCCGCCGCGCGATCGCCTGGAACGGCTGGTGGCGCAGGCGTGGTGCGCGACCGTCGGGCTCGACGAGGTGGGGATACACGACAACTTCTTCGACGTCGGCGGCAACTCGTTGCTGCTGATCGATCTGCACGCACGCCTGCTCCGCGGCGTCGACAGCCGGCTCTCCGTCGGTGACCTCTTCCGGTGCCCGACGGTCGCGTCGCTCGCCGAACTGGTCCGGGCGCGACCCGAGTCGCGGGCCACCACCGGCCGCGCGGTCGACCGCGCGGCCGTCGCGGTGCGGCCGTCGCGGCGCGCGCCTCCGCCGGCCGGACGGGCACCGCACGGGTCAGGGGAGCGCCTGATGACCGCTGACCCACCGTCCGGCGCCGTCGCGATCATCGGGATGGCTGGCCGCTTTCCCGGTGCGGACGACGTCACGGCGCTGTGGGCCAACCTCAGCGCCGGCATCGAGTCGATCTCCCGGTTTCCGGCCGCGAACCCCGAGGTGGGGTCGGATCCACGTTTCGTGGGGGCCGAGGGCGTGCTCGACCACGTCGAGTGGTTTGACGCGTCCTTCTTCGGCTACTCGCCGCGCGAGGCGGCGATCATGGATCCGCAGCACCGGCTCGGCCTTGAGGTGGCGTGGCATGCCTTCGAGGACGCCGGCTACGACCCCGGAAGCCTCGACGGTCCCGTCGGCACGTTCTTCGGCGCCGGGCTCAGCTCGTATCTGATGCGGAACCTGATGCCCCGGCCGGATCTCGTCGAGACGGTGGGTGGATTTCGGCTACTTATCCACAACGACAAGGACTTCGCGGCGACAACGCTCGCACACCAGCTCGGCTTGCGCGGACCGGCCATGGCGGTCGGCACCGGCTGCTCGTCCTCCCTGGTGGCGGTTCACCTGGCGTGTCAGAGCCTGCTCACCTGTGAGTCCGACCTGGCGATCGCCGGCGGCGCGTCGATCCAGGTGCCGCAACGACAGGGCTACCTCTACTCCGACGACAGCATCTACTCGCCCCACGGCCGGTGCCGTCCGTTCGACGCCGCCGCCGAC
Organism: uncultured Actinomycetota bacterium; assembly: GCA_963826035.1. GTDB lineage: Bacteria > Actinomycetota > Actinomycetes > Mycobacteriales > Pseudonocardiaceae > Actinophytocola. The sequence continues at coordinate 117,526 of CAWGVZ010000023.1, forward strand.
GGCACCGTCGGCGGCAGTGGGGTCGCGGCGGTGGTGCTCAAGCGACTCGAGGACGCCGTCGGCGACGGCGACCGGGTGCATGCCGTGATCATCGGTTCGGCCGTCAACAACGACGGCGGTACCTCGGTCGGCTACACGGCACCGAGCGTGGACGGCCAACTCGCGGTGATCGCGGAAGCGCTGACGATCTCCGGAGTACCGGCGGACTCGATCGGCTACCTCGAGGCACACGGCACCGGCACGCCGCTGGGCGATGTCATCGAGATCGAGGCGGCGACCAAGGCGTTCCGGATGTTCACCGACCGGTCCGAGTTCTGCGCCATCGGCTCGGTGAAGGCGAACCTCGGACACCTGGACGTGGCGGCCGGGGTGACCGGCTTGATCAAGGCCGCCCTCGCCGTCAAGCACGGGCTGATCGCGCCGCAGCCGAACTTCACCACCCTCAACCCACGTATCGCCTTCGCCGAGACACCGTTCCACGTCAACACGGACGCCGTGCGATGGCGTACGGACGGCACACCCCGCCGGGCCGGGGTCAGCTCCTTCGGCATCGGCGGCACGAACGCCCACCTGATCGTCGAGGAGGCGGTGTCGCCGACGGTGGCACCGGCCGAGCGGTCGTGGCAGGTGGTGGCCGTGTCGGCGCGGTCGGCGGCGGCACTCGCGGACGCGTCGGCGGCGGTCGCCGGACGGCTCTCCGACGCGCGGCCAGGCGAACTCGCCGAGGTGGCCGCCACGCTGACCACTCGCCGCGCCTTCCCGTACCGGCGCGCGGTGGTCTGTCGCGACCCCGAGGACGCGATCACCAGCCTCCGCGCACCGGCCACGGATGTTGGCGTGGACGGCTCTGTCGGCAGGGCCCGGCCGGTGGTCTTCATGTTTCCCGGGCAGGGCGCCCAGCACGCCGGGATGGCGGCCGAGCTGTATCGCGATGAGCCCGCGTTCGCCGCGCACGTCGACGAGTGCGCCAAGCTGCTTGCCCAGGATGGCGTCGAGGTGCTCGCCGGCATCGGACGGCCGGACGGCGTGGTGCTGGAGCAGGCGGCCTTGTTCGTCGTCGAGTACGCCCTCGCGCGGACGTTGATCGGGTGGGGCGTCGAGCCGGCCGCGATGATCGGCCACAGCCTCGGGGAGTACACCGCCGCGACTGTCGCCGGCGCGCTCCCACTGGCCGGCGCGCTGCGGTTGGTCGTGGGCCGGGCGCGCCTGCTCGAAGCCACGCCACTCGGTGGCATGCTTGCTGTGCGGTTGACCGAGGACGAACTGCTTACCTTGCTGGGTAACGGGAATCCCGGCGCCGTCTCGATCGCGGCGGTCAACGCACCCGAGTCATGCGTGCTCTCCGGGCCGGTCGCGGACCTGGACCGGGTCGATGCGGCGCTGCGCCGGCTCGACGTCACGACCCGGCGACTGCCCAGTGCGGTCGCGTTCCATTCACCGGCAGTGGAACCCGCGCTCGCCGGCCTGGCCACTCTGGCCGCCCAGGTCGACGCCGAACCGGTTCGGCTGCCGTGGGTGTCCACCCTCACCGGGGACTGGGTGCCTGCCGGCACGGTGGTCGAACCGGCCCACTGGGTAGCGCACCTACGGCAGCCCGTGCGGTTCGACATCAGCCTTCGCCGGTTGCTTGCCGACGACTTTGCCGCCGACGCGGTGTTGCTCGAGGTGGGGCCCGCCACGACGCTGAGCTCGATCGTCCGTCGCCATCCCCGACGCGAAGCGCGCCACGTCGTCCTTTCCTGCCAGGCCCACCCGGCCAGCCGCGAATCGCAGCAGGTGGCTTTGCTCACCGCGGTGGTGCGGGCGTGGACGGCCGGCTGCGCCGTCGATCTGGCGACGGTGGTGTCGGCACGGCGGGTGCGGCGTGCGGACTGTCCACTGTATCCATTCCAGCGCGAGCGGCACTGGATCGACCCGATCGACCCACCCGGGGCATCGGATTCGCTGCTGCCGTGGCTGCGGGAGCGGCACGCCCGGTTGGTCGAGGAGCATCCGGTGCGGGGCATGGCGAGCTATCCGGGGCTCCGGGCGCGCCTCGACGAGCTGTGCGCCGCCATCGCCCTGCGGTACCTGTCCGCCGGGGTGCCCGATGCGACGGTCGAGCCGGCCGGCGCCAGCCTCGACGTGGCCGACATTCGGCGCCGGTTGCGGGTGCGCCCGGAGTACACGCCGTTGCTCGACTACCTCATCGACGTCCTCGCCGAGGACGGCGTGCTGGTCCGGCGGGGCGACACGGTCGCCTTCCTGGCCCATACCCACCCGGCCGATCCCGAGTCGGTCGCTGTCGGGCTGAAGCGCGATCACCCGGAGTTCGCCGGTCTGGTCGACCTGCTGAGGCACTGCGGGGCGCACTACGAATCGGCGCTTGCCGATCGCGGTGCCGGCCGCGCGGTGCTCTATCCGGACGGCGAGGGGGACCTGCTGCGCCGAACCCTCGGCGAGGACACCGTGGAGTTCAGCGTCACCGGCCGGCTGGTCCGCCTGGCGGCCGAACTGGTCGGGCGGCGAGCGGGGGGTTCGCGTCCGCTGCGAATCCTGGAGGTCGGGGCCGGTGGGGGACGCCTCACCTGGGCGGTCGCCGAGGCGATCCGGGGCACGCCGGCCGAGTTCGTGGTCACCGACATCGGCCGGGCGTTCGTGGGCCACCTGGACGACGAGGCGAGCCGGCGCGGCCGCACCATCCGCACCGCGCTGCTGGACATCTGCGGCGATCCCGCCGGGCAGGGCTTCGCCGGCAACTCGTTCGACATGATCCTCGGGCTCGACGTGGTGCACGCGACGCCGGACGTGGCGGGCGCACTCACGAACCTGCACGGGTTGCTCGTGCCGGGCGGCACGCTCGCGTTGATCGAGACGATCGCGGGGGACCGGTGGCTGAACCTCGTGTGGGGCCTGACCGAGGAGTGGTGGCGCGGCGCCGACGGGCGGACACCGCTGTTGCGACCGGAGCAGTGGCGCTCCGCCGTCGCGGCCGCCGGCCTGATCGATCCGGTCGTGCTACCCGACGGTGGCGATACCGGCGACGCCGTCATCGTGCTCGCGCACGCCGCCGCGCCCGAAGCACCGCTGATCACGGACGACCTGGTGAAACGACCCGACCTAGCCGACTGGGCGTACCTACCCGGGTGGCGGCGGGCCGCGCCGGTGACCTCGGGGGGAGCGCTTCCGCGCGGGTCCGTCGCGCTGGTCTTCACCGCCGGCCCGGTCGGCGACGCGGTCGCCGCCCGGCTTCGCGGCCACGACCTGCGGGTACTGACCGTACGGCCCGGCCAGGAGACGGTGTTGGACACCGGCAACGAGTGGACCGTCCACACCGCCCGGGCCGGGGACTACCAGCGGTTGGTCGACCGGGTCACCGCCGAGTACGGGCCGATCGCGGTGATCGTCCACGCGTGGAACACCGGTCCCATGCCGGCCGGCGACCGGCTCGACCGGCTCGACGAGACCCAGCGGCTCGGCATGTTCAGCCTGCTCTCGCTGACGAAGGCGCTGTCGGAGCGCTCGGCGGGGCCCACCCGGCTGATGGCGGTCACCGCCGAGGCGCAGGAGGTGCTCGGCGGTGAGCTGCGGGTGCCGGAGCGCAGCACCGTGCACGCCACCGTGAAGGTGATTCCGCGGGAGTACCCGCAATTCGAGTGCACCAGCGTCGACGTGCCGGTCGACGCCGAGCCCGACCAGCTGGCCGATCGGCTGGTGGCCGAGCTGTTCACCCCCGCCGGCGACCTGGTGGTCGCCTACCGGGGGTTGGCGCGCTGGCTGCCGTCCTTCACACCCTGGCGGCTGGCCCCCGCACCGGCGGCACCGGCCCGCCCCCGACCCGGTGGGGTATATCTGGTGTGCGGCGGTCTGGGCGGCATCGGGTTGAGCCTCGGCGAGGCACTGGCCCGGTTGCCGGCGGCGGTCGTGCTGACCGGGAGAAGCTCCTTCCCGGCTCGCGAGGAGTGGGACCGCTGGCTGGCCGGCCACCCCCCCGACGATGCGACCAGCGCGACGATCCGGCGGCTGCGCGACGCCGAGGAGCGCGGCGGTCAGATCGTCGTGGCGGCGGCGGACGTGACGAGCCTGCCGGCAATGCGTGCCGTGGTCGAGCGCGTGGTGCGCCGGTTCGGCGCGGTCACCGGCGTGATCCACGCGGCCGGAGTCCCGGACACCGCCGGGGTCATTCACCGCCGGCGCGTCGAGGACACGTGGGAGGCCGTCACGGCCAAGGTGCGCGGCGCGTTCGTGCTGGAGGACGCACTGCGTGGCCAGCCTCTGGAGTTCGCCGTCTACTGCTCGTCGATCGGTGCGGTGCTGCACAAGCTGAAGTTCGGCGAGGTCGGCTACGTCGCGGGCAACGAGTTCCTCAACGCCTACGCGTGCTACCGCGCGGCCGGTGGCGACCCGGCGGTCGCCATCGCGTGGACCGACTGGCTCGAGGCCGGCATGTGGTCGGACGCGCGCAGGCGGCTGGCGGAGCGGTACGCGCGACCCGCCGCGACGAGCGGCCCGCGGCCCACCGACGACCTGTTGCGCGGGTTGACCACGGCGGAGGGTGTCGAGGTGTTCCGCCGGGTCCTCGCGAACCCGGCGGCGCCGAACATCGTGATCTCCACGCAGGACCTCGATGAGCTCATCGCGAGACATGACGCGTTCACCCACGCGGACCACGTGCGGGTGCTGGACACCATGCGGCTCACCGCGGGCTCGCGGCCCCGGCCCGAGGGCGGCCCGGCATACCTGGCGCCACGCACCGACACCGAGCGGGCCGCGGTCGCGATCTGGGAGTCGCTGCTCGGCGTCGACGGCATCGGGGTCGACGACGACTTCTTCGCACTCGGGGGTGACTCGCTGATCGCGTTGCGCTTCCTGGCGAGGCTCCGTGCGGAACTCGGCGTGGAGCGCACGGTCGCCGACATGTTCCAGATGCCCACGGTCGCCGGGCTGCTCGGCGACCCGGCGGACGAGACGGCCGTCGACGAGGTGGTGCTGTGAGTACCGCGGACTTCCTCACCGACCTCGAACGTCGCCAGGTCACGGTGCGGGTGATCGGCGACCGCCTGCACTGCGCCGCGCCGGACGGCGTGCTCACCGCCGAGGTCGTCGAGCGAATTCGGGAACGCAAGCCCGAGATCCTGCGTCACCTGCGGGACCGGAACGGGATCCCCTCCGCGGACCGGTCCGGCCCGCTGCCGCTGTCGTTCGCCCAGGAACGCATGTGGTTGTCCGCCCACCTCGACGCCGACGACTCGGCCTACCACCTGCCACTCGCCGTCCGGCTCGACGGGCCACTCACGGTGGGCGCGCTCGACCAGGCCCTCGCCGAGATCGTCCGCCGGCACGAGATCCTGCGCACGAGGTACCCGGTTCGGCGCGGCCGGCCGTGCCAGGAGATCGGCCCGCCCGCGGCGGCGCTCCCCGTCGTCGACCTGTCCGGGCTGCCGCCCGCGGTGCGCGAGTCCGCGGCGCTCGGGCTCACCGAGCGCGAGGCGCGCCGGCCGTTCGACCTCGCCACCGGGCCCGTGCAGCGCACCACGGTGCTGCGCTGCGGCCCGATCACGCACCGGCTGCTGCTGACCCGTCACCACATCGCGAGCGACGGCTGGTCCCTCGGTGTGCTCGGCACCGAGCTGAGCACGCTGTACGGCGCGTTCCTCGCCGGCACGCCGTCGCCGTTGCCGCCCCTGCCGCTCCAGTTCGCCGACTTCGCGCTGTGGCAACGAGACTGGCAGCGGCGCGCCGACGGCGCGGAACCACGACTCGACGTGTTGGCGGGACTGCTCGACGGGGCGTCGCCGGACATCGGCCTCGTCGGCGACCCCGTAAGTGATGGCACACCCCCGCCCGTCGGCACGATGCGGCGCACGATCGACGCCGGCCTCACCGAGCGCCTCGGCCGGACCGCTCGGGACGCCGGCTCGACCGTGTACACCACACTGCTCGCCGCCCTTGCCGTGGTGGTCGCCGCGGCGGCCGGCCGGGAGAAGGTCATCGTCGGCAGTCCGGCCGCCGGCCGGCCACGTCCGGAGCTCGAGCCGCTGGTCGGCGCCTTCGCCACGATGCTGCCGGTGGTCGTGGACACCACCGGTGACCCGACGTTCCGCGATGTCCTGCGCCGCGTGCACCGGGTGGTGGTCGCCGCGCTCGACGTCCAGGACGCGCTCCCGGACACGCGCGTCGGCCGGCCGCGCACCAGGCGCGGCTCGTCACCGTTCACCCTGGTCCTCACCTACCAGAACACCCCGTCGGCGGGCCTCGTCCTGCCGGGGCTCACCGCGGTGACCGAGGGACCGGTGGCGGTCGCCCCGAAGTTCCCGCTCACCGTCACGGCAACCGCCGCCGATGGCGCGCACGACCTACTCGTCGAGTTCGACGGCCGGCGCGTCCATCCGGCGGTGGTCGCCGCGCTGGTCGACCGGTTCATCGACTTCCTCGAACTCGCCGCCGACCGCTCGGACGACCGGTGCGCCGCGCTCGTCCGAGAGGTGGCGGGCCGCACTCTCGAGTTCGCGCCGCCCACGCAAGAGGTCGAGGGCACCACCCTCGCGGCCGCGTTCACCGCCGCCGCCGCCCGCAACCCCGACGCCATCGCGCTCAGCGGTGGTGGGGCGCAGGTGACCTATCGCGCGCTGCGCCGCGCCGCCCGGCGGCTCGCTCGCCGGCTGACGGGCCGCGGGGTGCCGGCGGACGGCCTGGTCGGCGTCTGCGTCGAGCCCTCGTTCGACACGGTCGCGGCGATCGTGGCGTGCACCTTGGCCGGCGCGGCCTACCTGCCGCTGGATCCCGACGACCCGCCGGCCCGGCACGAGGCCGTCATCGCCGACGCCGGGATCTCGGCGCTCGTCACGAGCAGCGGCCTCGCCGACCGGTTCGAGTGGTACGACGGGCCGACGTTGCTGGTGGACGAGGCCTGGCGCGCCGGGCGTGTGCCCGAGAAGTCGACGCCTGCGCCGACGCCGACCTGCCTGCCCGACCAGCTCGCCTACGTCATCTACACCTCCGGCTCGACGGGCGCACCGAAAGGCGTCATGGTGAGCCACCGCAACGTGTGCGGCCTGTTCGCCGCGGCCGGCACCGTCCACGACTTCACGGGCGACGACGTGTGGACGCTCGCGCACTCCACCGCCTTCGACTTCTCCGTCTGGGAAATGTGGGGCGCGTTGCTCCACGGCGCGCGTCTGGTCGTGCTGCCGAGGGCCGTGGTGCTCGACCCGGCGGAGCTCTGGCGCACCGTTGTCGCCGAGCAGGTGACGGTGTTCAGTTCGACGCCGGGCGCGTTCGAGCAGCTTGCAGGGGCCGCGGTCGACGCACCGGCCGGGGCGCTGCGTGCCGTCGTGCTCGGCGGCGACCGCTGCGACACCGCCCGGCTGCGGTCCTGGCTCGACAGGTTCGGCGCCGAGCGGCCCCGGCTGGTCAACATGTACGGCATCACGGAGACCACGGTCCATGTCACCCACCACCGGCTGACTCCGGCCGATCTGTCCGGCGGTGCGGACAGCCCGGTCGGCCGGCCCCTGCCCGGCGTCCGCGCCCACGTCGTGGACACGCACGGCGCCCCGGTGCCGGTCGGCGGGCAGGGCGAGCTGCTGGTGGGTGGCCCGGGGGTCGCCCGCGGCTACCTTCGCCGGCCGGCCCTCACGGCGGACCGGTTCCGTCCCGACGACCTCGGCGGTGCGCCCGGTGCCCGGCTCTACTCGACGGGAGATCTCCTGCGGGTGTCGCCCGATGGCGGGCTCGGCCACCTGGGCCGGCTGGATCGCCAGGTCAAGCTGCGTGGCTATCGGATCGAGCCCGGCGAGGTCGAATCGGTCCTCGCCGGCCACCCGGACCTGGGCGCCGCCGCGGTGACCGTGCGGCAGGACGGCGAGCGGTCCTACCTCGCCGGGTATGTGGTCGCCAGGCCGGGCGCCCAGCCGGCGGTGCGCGAGCTGCGCCGGTTCCTCGGCGAGCGCCTACCCGCCTACCTGGTGCCCGCCGTGATCGTCCCGCTCGACCGGCTTCCGTTGACCCGCAACGGAAAACTGGACTACGCGGCGCTGCCGCCGCCGGCCGCGCCCGTCCCCGCGGCGGCCCTGCCGAGCACGCGGACCGAGCGGGTGCTGGCCGGGATGTGGGCCGAACTGCTCGGAATGGCGTCGGCCGACGCGATCGGCGTGCACGACGACTTCTTCGACCTTGGCGGCGACTCGCTGCTCGTCACCCGGCTGCACGCCAGGCTGCCGGAGGCGTTCGGGGTCGACCTTCCGATGCGCCAAGTGTACCAGGCACTCGACATCGCGTCGCTGGCCGCCGCGATCGACGAGCTGCGCCTGGTCGCCGAGGCGGAGAACCTGCCGAAGGAGGAGCTACGACATCGACTCACGTGACGTTCGACGGGGCACCTCGAACGATGGTGCACGTCATGCGTCAGCACGCTGCCGAGCGTCCGGACGAACCGGCGGTCATCTTCCTGGCCGACGGTGAGGCGGAGGCCGGCCGCCTCACGTACGCCCAACTGGACATGCGCGCCAGGGCGGTGGCGGGCGAGCTCCGGGCCCGCGGCGCCGCCGACGGACGGGTGCTCGTCGCGTACCCGTCGAGCCTCGAGTACGTCGTGGCCTTTCTCGGCTGCCTGTACGCCGGCGCCGTCGCCGTACCGTGCGACGCGCCGTACCGCCGGGCCGGCCTGGAACGGCTGGCACTGATCGCCAAGGACGCTCGCCCGGCGCTCGTGCTCGGTCCGGACCCCATGGACGAGCAGGTGCTGGCCACGCTGGGCGGCCGGGGTGCCGTGCCGGTACTCGACGTCGTCGGGGTGCCCGACGAGGCCGCCGCCGGATGGGGTGCGGCGCTGCCGAACCCCGACGCGCTCGCGCTGCTCCAGTACACGTCCGGGTCCACCCGGGACCCGCGTGGCGTGATGATCAGCCATGGCAACGTGATGGCCAACGAGCACTCGATCGCGGTCGCCATGGGGCACGACACCGGCTCCTCGATCGCCGGATGGCTGCCGATCCACCACGACATGGGGCTGTTCGGCAACCTGCTGCAACCGTGGTACCTCGGCGCGTGCTCGGTGTTCATGCCGCCGATGGCGTTCCTGAAGAAGCCGGTGCGCTGGTTGCGCGCGATCAGCCGCTACCGCTGTCCCACCAGTGGGGGGCCGAACTTCGCCTACGACCTGTGCGTCGCGCGGATCCCACCGGACGACCGGGCGGATCTGGACCTGTCCGGCTGGCGCGTGGCGTACAACGGCGCCGAGGTCGTCCGGCCGGCGACGCTGCGGCGGTTCGCCGCCGCGTTCGGACCGGTCGGCTTCCGGCCCGAGGCGGCCTTCCCGTGTTACGGCCTGGCCGAGGCGACCCTGATCGTCACCGGCGCGACCCGCGCCGGCCCGCCGACGGTGGTCCACGCCGACCCGGTCGCGATGCGGGACGGCCTGCTGGCCGATGCGCCTCCGGACGGTCCGGGCAGGTGGCTCGCCGCCAGTGGCCCGCCCGTGGCGGGGTGCACCGTCGCGGTCGTCGACCCGGAGACGGCGACACCCTGCCCACCGGAGTCCGTCGGCGAGGTCTGGGTCGCGGGGGCGAGCGTCGCCCGCGGCTACTGGGATCGGCCGGCGGACACGGCGGCGACCTTCGGGGCCCGGCTGGCCGGCGCCGACGGGCCGCTCTTCCTGCGCACCGGCGACCTCGGTTGCTACCGGGCCGGGGAGCTCGTGGTGGCCGGCCGGATCAAGGACCTGATCGTCCTACGCGGGCAGAACCACTACCCGCACGACCTGGAGTGGGTCGCCGAGGCCAGCCACCGGACGCTGCGCCCCACCTGCGGAGCCGCCTTCACGATCGAGGTCGACGACGAGGAACGACTGGTCATCGCGTACGAGGTGGACCGGGGCCGCGACGTCGACGTCGACGTCGTAGCGCGAGCGGTTCGGGCCGGGATCAGCGACCAGCACGGCCTCGACGTGTACGCGGTCGCCCTAGTCAAGACGGGTGGCGTGCCGAAGACGACGAGCGGCAAGATCCGCCGGCGCGCCTGCCGGGACGCGTTCGTCGCTGGCCGGCTGCCGTTGGTGGGCGTGAGCTGGCGGGAGCCGGCCGGTGGTCCGGGTGGTCTGACCGGGTTGCCCGATCCGGCCGAGCTGATCGCGCTCGACGACGCCGACCGGCCGCTGGCGCTGGCCGTGGCGATGCTGCACGCCGCGGCGGCGCGGTACGGAATCGCCGCCGGCACCCTGCGCGTGACCGACTCGCTGCGGGTGCTCGGGTTGGACTCGCTCGCCGCCGCCGAACTCCGGCACGCGTTGCAGGACCGGTACGGCATACCTGTGGCGCCGCTGTCCGAACACACCTTCCTTCAGGTGGCCGCTGAACTCTGCGGCGGGCTCGCCGGCGTGGCCGAGATCGGGAGGCCGTAGGTGGCGGTGTTCGACGATGCGCTGAGCTCGTTGCCGGCGGACCGGCGCGAGCTGGTCGAACTCTGGCTGGCTCGCACCGATGCGAGTGAACCGGTGCCTTATGTGGAGCCCCGCACGCCGCAGGAGCGAACAATCGCCGACATCTGGGCGGAGACGCTGGACGTCGAACGCGTGGGGGTCGACGACGACTACTTCGCGCTCGGCGGCGACTCCATCGTCGCGATCATGGTGATCGCGAAGGCCCAACAGGCCGGCATCGGGCTGTCCACGAACGACCTCTTCGAAGCACCGACGATCCGGCGGCTGGTACTGCGAATCGGCGACCCGGACGCGGCGGCGGCCCCCGCCGCCGAGCCGGCGCGGACGGCCGGCCACGCCCTCACCCCGCTCCAGTCGGGCATGCTCTTCCACACCCTCCAGGACCCGGCGGCCTACCTGGTCCAGCTCAGCTGCCGGATCGAGGGCCACGTCGACGTGCCCGACCTGCGCCGGGCCTGGCAGCTCGTGGCGGACCGCAACTGGGCCCTGCGGTTGAGCTTCCGGTGGTCCGACGGCGAACCGAGGCAGGTCGTCCACCGGCGGGTGACGGTCCCGGTCGAGGTCGTCGACCTGACCGGTGCGGACCCGGCCGACCAACGAACGGCCATCGCCCGCCATCTCGCGGACGACCTGCGGCGTGGCGTCCGGCTGGACGAGCCCCCGCTGCTGCGGGTGACGCTGTCGCGGCTCGGCGACACCACCTGGCACTGCGTCATCACCCACCACCACCTGCTGCTCGACGGCTGGTCCCAACAACTTCTGCTCGCCGAGCTGATGGCGGTGTACGACGGGTTGGCCGACGGGCAGGTTCCGCCGGCGCCCGAACGCCTGCCGATCGGCACCTACCTGGACTGGCTCGCCGGCCGGGACCTGGCGGCGGCGGAGCGGTACTGGCGGCGGCGGCTCACCGGTTTCCACCCCGTACCTCTCGGAACCGACGACACCACACCGGCGGACGGCTACGCGGAGGTGAACCGCCGGCTCACCGACGGCGCCGGCCGAGCACTCGCCGAGTTCGCCCGCGGGCACGGGCTCACGGTCGGCACCCTCGTCCAGGGCGGCTGGGCACTCCTGCTCCGCCACCTGACCGGCACGGACGACGTCGCGTTCGGGGTCACGGTGTCCGGACGCCCGCCGGAGCTCGCCGGCATCACCGACGCGATCGGCATGTTCATCAACACGCTGCCGATGCGGGTCGTGGTGGTGGGCGTCGACGAGCCGGTGCGGTGGCTTGCCGGGCTGCAGCGCGAACTCGCCGAACTGCAGCGGTTCAGCTATACGCCGTTGACCCTCGTCGACCGCTGCCACTCCGGCCACCGGTTGTTCGACTCCCTGGTGGTGATCGAGAACTTCCCCACCCACCTGGACGAGGGATACGCCGGGCGCTCCTTGCGGGTGACCGAGGCGACCGCGTCGGTGGTGGAGGGATATCCGCTGGTGCTCGAGGTACGCCCGGGCCCGCCGATGCGGCTGCGGCTGCGCCACGACACGGCCACGGTGCCGGCGTGGACGGCGACCGGGCTGCTCGCCGGGCTGGCCGCCTACGTGGACGGGCTGCTGGCGGCGCCACAGGTGGCCGACCTCGCGGCCCTGGTCGACGCCGAGCTGGCCGGCGCCGCGGCCGCGGCCGGCCGGCGCCGCCGTGCGGTCGAGTCGGGGCGGTTGCGTTCGGCGAGGCGGCAACCGGTCAGTGGGGTGGGCGATGACTAAGTGGTCTGTCGGGGATTCCTGTGCGATGAAGGACGCCTTCCTCACACTCTTCACCGGCGGCGGAGTCTGGTGCACCGAACGACGCTTTCGGTGCATGGTCGATGTCTCGAAGGCGTCCTTCGAGACGTTCAACGCCCCCAAGTGGTCCTTCGAGACACAGCCACCGTCCCGAAAGCGCCCTTCGCGACACCGCCCGCTACTCCACGCCGGCTACCCCAGACGGACCCCCGAAGAACTACCAGTTCCGACCACTGGGCGCGGGAGTCTGGCGGCTGTGCGGGAACTGGCACGGCTGCTGCGCAGGTACCGGACCGGTCAGTTGCAGGATCTGGCCACGGCCAACTGGCGGGAGAATCTGCCGCGTTCCGGCTGGATCATCTCGGTGACCAACGCGACCTTGCGCGCACGGCAGGCCGCGATTCGCGCGGTCCACCTGGAACCCCGGCGCATCGTGTCGCGGCTGCGCTCGGCGAAGCGGCAACCGGCCGGACCGAGCGGGGGTGGGGGATGACTGAGCGCGGGAGTGTCGCGGCCGTGCGGGACCTGGCACGGTTGCTGCGCGGTCACCTTCGCAGGTATCGGACCGGTCAGCTGCAGGATCTGGCCACGGCCAACCTGCGGGAGAACCTGGCCCGCTCCGGCTGGATCATCTCTGTCACCAACGCGACGCTGCGCGTACGGCAGGCCGCGATTCGCGCGGTCCACCTGGAACCCCGGCGCATCGTGTCGCGGCTGCGGTTCGCGGTGCGTGGCGACACCGGTGCGGCGCCGGCGCCCGGCCGGCTGTCGCTGCTGTGTCCGACGCGGGAGCGACCGGACCGGCTCGCCACGCTGATGCGCAGCCTCGATCGCACCGCGTATGCCGGCGACCGGGTGGAGATCCTCTGCTACGTCGACTCGGACGACCCGCTGCTGGCCGGTTACCAGAAGCTGTTCGACCAGGCGCACCAACGGTTTTCCCGGCTCGGCCGGTGTGTGCTGCATGTCGGCGCGCCTATCGGTGTCCCGAAGGCGTGGAACGTGCTCGCCGCCGCCGCCACCGGCGACTACCTGCTCATGGCCAACGACGACCAGCTGTACGTGGACTATGCCTGGGACCTCGCCCTGGACCGCGTGGTGACGGGGCTGGTGCGGGACCGGTCGGATGGCGTGCTGTGCCTGTACTTCGACGGCGGCCAGTATCCGGAAGGCGGCCAGGACTTCCCGATCGTGAGCCGGTCGTGGTACGAGGCGCTCGGCTACTTCGGGCCGACGATCTTCCAGCAGTGGTCCGCCGAGAAGTGGATCTTCGACATCGCCGGCCGGATCGACCGGCTGTTCCCCGTGCCGGGGGTGTTCGTGGAGCACCTGCACTACCAGGATTTCAAGGCCCCGTTCGACGCGACCTACCAGCGGCACCGGTTGTCGAGGGACCTGTCCTTCGCCGACCAGGCCCTGTTCCTGCGCACCACCCGCCAACGGGAGCGGGAGGCGGCAAAGCTGCGGGAGGCGATCGACGCACGGACGACCCCGAAGGAGGAGGTAGCCATGTCCACAATGGACCAGGCGACCCAGCCGGAGAACGATGTGGGCACCCAGGCGTACATCACGCAGATGGCACGCCGCCATTACAGCAACCTGATCGACGCCTGGCATTTCGGCGGACGGCGCGACCAGGCGCGGGAATGCGCCGAACTGGCCGTTCGGCAGGGCGTGTGGGACCACCCGCTGCAGCGGTCGCGCGAGCACATTCCCGGGTTGCGTACCCAGCCGGTGCACGATCCCGCGCAGTTCTGGTTCGTCTCCTTCCTCGAGGAGCAGTACCCGCAGATCCGCGCCGAGATCGAGCAGGTGCTGGACACCGGGTTCGGCCAGGCACAGGGCGTCGCGGATGGCGCGGGGCTGCTGCGCGGCGGTTCCTGGGAGCAGGCGCCGCTGTTCAAGGACGGGCAGTGGCAGGAGCAGGTGTGTGCGCGCTTCCCCGTGACGACCGCCGTGCTGCGGGAAATCCCCGAGGTCACCACGTTCAGCCCGGGCACCGTGATGGTCTCCCGGCTCAAGCCCGGCACCGAGATCATGCCGCACTGCGGTCCGACCAACACGGTGCTGCGCATTCACCTCGGGATCAGGATCCCGCCGGGCGTGTACTTCCGGGTGGCGGAGCAGGAGCTGTCCTGGCAGGAGGGAAAGTGCCTGGTCTTCGACGAGTCGTTCGAGCACGAGGTTCGCCACGAGGGCACCGAGGACCGGATCGTGCTGATCCTCGACATGCTGCACCCCGAGGTCGCCGACGACGTCCGCGAGCGGCTGGCACAGCGCCGGCTGACGTTCGAGGAACAGATCCTCGGCTTCATGCGTGAGCGTGGCCTCGAACGCATCGACACGCGCGACGGTGAGCTGGTCTTCCATCCCGACGGCGCGACCAGGGAGGTGGCCTCGCTGTACATGGCGGCCACAGGGATCGTCGGCGCCGAACTCCGCGACGGCAAGGCCGTGTGGCGCCGCCGTTCCGACGAAACGGCGAGCCATGCCTAGTCCGCGGCCCGACGGAGCGTCCGGCGCCGACGCTTACCTGATGGGGTCGGTGCGCGTCGCCGCGAGCAGCCTCATCGACGTGTGGACTCTCGGCGGGCGGGAGGACGACGCACGCGAGTGCGCCGCACTGGCCGTCCAGCAAGGTGTGTGGAACCACCCGCAGCAACGCCCGCGGGAACACGTTTCGGGATTGCGTACCCAGCCGGTGCACGACCCGGCGCAGTTCTGGTTCGTCTCCTTCCTCGAGGAGCAGTACCCGCAGATCCGCGCGGAGATCGAGCAGGTGCTCGACCGGCCGCTCGACCCGGTGCGGCCCACGCTCGAGGACGGCTGGCTCGCCCGGAGCGGCTCGTGGCGGCAGGCCTACCTCTTCCGTGACGGCCGGTGGCAGGACCAGGTGTGCGCCAGGTTCCCGGTCACGACCGCGATCCTGGCCGAGATTCCGGAGGTCACCGCGCTGAGCCCGGGCGTCGTGCTGATCTCCCGGCTGAGCCCCGGCACGCACATCATGCCGCACTGCGGCGCCACGAACGCGGTGCTGCGCCTCCACCTCGGCGTCCGGGTTCCGGGCGGCGCCACCCTCCGCGTGGCCGACGAGACGCTGAGCTGGGAGGAGGGCAGGTGCCTGGTCTTCGATGACTCCTTCGAGCACGAGGTTCGGCACGAGGGCACCGAGGACCGGGTCGTGCTGATCGTCGACATCGCCCATCCGGACCTGGACAGCGAGCTGCGAGCGGGCCTGCTGGAACGCCGGCCCGGCCCGGAGGAGCACATCGTCGGGTTCATGCGTGAGCACGGCCTCGAACGGATCGACGTGCGCGACGGAGACCTCGAGCTCTATCCGGATCGGTCGACGCGTGAGCTGCTCACCACCTACCTGCACGGCGCCGGTGTGGCCACCGCGGAACTCCGGGGCGACAAGGTCGTCTGGCACCGCGAGCCGGGCGAGGGGTGAGGCGCGGGTGTGTGGCGTGGTCGCGATCTGGTCGCCGGCGGGTGGGCTGCACCCGGCGGAACTGACCGCCGCCGTGCGCGCCGTCCGGCACCGCGGCCCGGATGCCGAGGGCACCTGGGTCAGTCCGTCCGGACGTGCCGCGCTCGGCCACACCCGGCTCGCGATCATCGACCTGGAGACCGGGGACCAACCCATCGGCGACCGGGACGGCCGCTATCACCTCGCCGCCGTCGGGGAGTTCTACGGCTATCGGCAGATCCGCGACGAGCTGCGCCAGGCCGGGTGTCCGCTACGCACCCACTCGGACAGCGAGATCGCGCTGCACCTGTACGCGAAGGAGGGGTCGGCGGCGCTGCACCGGCTGCGCGGCGAGTTCGCCTTCCTGATCTGGGACGAGCTGCGCGGCGAGCTGTTCGCGGCCCGCGACCGCTTCGGCATCAAGCCGCTGTACTACGCCGAACACGGCGGGCGGCTCTACCTCGCCTCGGAGGTCAAGGCCCTGCTCGCCTGTGGGTTGCCGGCCGCCTGGGACGCCGAGGCCTTCGCCGACCACCTGCTCGTCGGCCATGCGGCGGATCGCACGCTGTTCGCCGGAGTTCGCCAGGTGCCGCCGGGCTGCTATCTGCTCGCCGGCGCCGATGGCGTCGCGGTCCGCCGGTACTGGGACCTCGACTATCCGACGGCCGACGAGCTACCGGCCGAGACCGGTCACCTCGACGACGTACTGGCCGCGCTGCGCGAGGCGGTCCAGGTTCGGACGCACGCGGACGTCCCGGTGGCCTACCACCTGAGTGGGGGAGTGGACTCGTCCTCGGTGGTCGCGCTCGCCGCCGAGACCGGCGCGGATCTGCCGACGTTCACGGTCCGGTTCGATGACGGTGGCTTCGACGAGGGGGCACGAGCACGGCGGACCGCCACGATGTTCGGCGCCCGGCACACCGAGATCTTCGTCGGCCGGGAGGAGCTCGTAGGCCGCATCGACGACGTGGCCTTCGCCGGCGAGATGATCCAGGAGAACTCGCACGGCATCGCGCGGCTGATGCAGAGCGAGGCCATCCACGCGCACGGCTACAAGGCGGTGCTCGCCGGCGAGGGCGGCGACGAGATGTTCCTCGGCTATCCGCAGTTCGCCAAGGACCTGGCGTACAGCCTGTCCGGTCAGGTGCGCGAGCGCGCGGCGACCAGCTACGCGCGGCTCGGCTCGAGCGGGCTGCCGGGCCAGCTCGCGGCGCTCGTCGAGCGGCTCGGTTTCGTGCCCAACTGGATCCTCGACCGCTATCTCAACGTCACCCTCCCGCTGCTGCCGTTGCTGGACGGCGACTTCGCGCGCCTTCTGATGGCGAGGATCCCGTGCGCCGGCCTGCTCGACCAGCGGCACGACCAGTTGCGGGGCCGAGCGCCGCTGCACCAGTCGATGTACTTGTTCTTCAAGACCTGGCTGTGCAACTACATTCTCGCCGCGGAACGGCTCGACATGCGGCACGCCCTCGAGGTGCGGCTGCCGTTTCTCGACCACCACGTGCTCGACGTCGCCAAACGAACGCCGCTGGCCGCCTACGCCCGTGGCGGCGTACTGAAGTCGGTGTTACGTGACGCGATGCGCCGGCACTTGCCACCAGAGGTCCTCCTCGGCGCCAAGCAGGGTTTCTTCGCGCCGCCCGCGGTGGCGAACGACGCCGCGCTCGGTCGGCTCCGCGAGATCGTCGCGGGCGACATGCTCGAGGAGGTGCCGTTCTTCGACACGGCCAGGACGCGCGGTCTGCTGGATCGCGTCGCGGCCGAGCCGGGTGCGCGGCGTGGTGGCCACGAGCGGATCACGCAGATCGTGGCCGGGACGTGTTTGCTGACCCGGGCTTTCCGGATGGCGCCGGCAGCCGACCCGAGGGGGGCGGGATGACCGCCGAATCTCGCGAGGCGTCGCCACGCTGGTTGCTCAAAGTGCTACCAGCGCGCGACGCCGCGATCCCGGCCGGCGATCCCACCGGCCCCGCGCCGCTGTCCGCCAGCCAGGAACGCATGTGGCTGCTGTCCCAACTGCTGCCGGACGACGGCGCGCTCGCGTTGCCCATGGCCGTTCGGCTGCGTGGCCGGCTCAACCTCGCCGCGCTTCAGCAGAGTCTGGACGATGTCGTGCGTCGCCACGATGTGCTGCGCTCGGTCGTCGCGGTGCGGGACGGCCGGCCGGTCCAGCTCCCTGGGCCGCACCGGCATGTCCCGTTCCGCCTCGTCGACCTCCGCGGGATGGACCCCGACGACGCCGAGGACCGCGTCCGGCCGCTGCTGGACAGGGAAGCGCGCCGCGCGTTCGACCTGGCGCGTGGACCGCTGGTACGGGTGACGGTGCTCGCGCTCGGGCCGGCCGACCATGTCGTGGCGATCACGGTGCACCACATCGCTGCCGATGGTTGGTCGATGGCGGTACTGGCGGCGGAGCTGCGCGAGTTGTACGCGGCCCTGCTCGACGGCCGGCCGTGCCCGCTCGCCGGCCTGCCTCCCGTGCGGTACCGCGACTTCGCGCGGTGGCAGCGCGACCGGCGGTGGGCGGCCTCGCAGGCGTACTGGGACGAGGAGCTGCGGGACCTGCCCGGCGGGGAGCTGCCGGTGGCCAGGCGCGGCGGCACGGCCACCTATCGATCGGCCACCTGGACCTGCACGCTGCCGCCCAGCCTCACGGTGGAGCTCCGGCAGCTCCGGCGCCAGGCCGGCGGGTCGCTGTTCATGGTGGTGCTGACCGCGTTGCTGACCCTGATCCACCGGCTCGACGGGCGCGAGGACGTCGTCGTCGGCACCCTCGCCGCCGGCCGGGACCGGCCCGAGCTCGAGCACCTCATCGGGGTTTTCGTCAACGTGCTCGTGGTCCGTGGCCGGTTCACCGACCGGCCGGCCTTCAGCGAGCTGTGGCGGCGGGTCCGGGAAACCTGCGTCTCGGCCTACACGCACCAGGATCTGCCCTACGAGACGTTGCTCGAGCGGCTGCGGGCCCGCCAGCAGGTCGACGCGCCGGTGCGGGTCCTCTGCGTGGCGCAACAACCTCCGCCACCGCTCGAGCTCGCCGGGCTGTCCGCGCGACCGGTCGATGTGGAGCACGGCAGCGCCCAGTTCGACCTCGTCGTCGAGATCCGCGAGCGGTCCGACACCGTGCGGCTCGCCTTCAAGTACGACACCGACGTGTTCGACGAGCCGACGATCCGGCTGCTCGGCGGCTACCTGCGCGCCCTCCTGAACGGTGTGGTCGCCGACGTCGACCGCCCGTGCGCCGAGTTGCCGCTTCCCGTGCCGCTGCCCGTCCCGGCGGCGACCGCGGACGCCTCGGCATCCGTGCACGAGATGTTCGAGCGACAGGTCGTGCGCACGCCGGACGCGGTAGCCATCACGCACCGCGGCGCCGCGCTGAGCTACCGAGGCCTCAACGCCATGAGCAACAGGGTGGCCAGGCACCTGCGTTCACGCGGCGTCGGTGCCGGTGACCGGGTCGGGGTCTGCCTTCCCCGGTCGCCGGAGTCGATCGCCGCGTTGCTGGCCGTGCTCAAGGCCGGCGCGGCCTACGTGCCCCTCGACCCGAGCTACCCGGCCGACCGGCTCGCGTACATGGTGGCCGACTCCGGCGCCCGCTGTGTCGTCACCGACTCCCGGCACGCCGGCCGACTCGAAGATGACGTGCCGGCGGTGGTGCTCGACCAGGACGCGGCGGCCATCGCCCGCCGCCCGGCCGGTGACCTGACGGTGCCGGTGGGCCCCGACCACGTCGCCTACGTGATCTACACGTCGGGCACCACCGGCGACCCGAAGGGCGTGCTCGCGTCGCATCGTGGTGCCGTCATCCGGTTCCGGTGGATGTGGCGTGCCTACCCGTTCGAGGAGGGCGAGCGCTGCTGCCAGCGCACGCCGCTGAGCTTCGTGGACTCGGTGTGGGAGACGTTCGGGCCACTGCTTGCCGGAGTTCCCGTCGACGTGCTGGACGTGGAAGTGGTCGCCGACCCGTGGCGGCTCGTCGCCGCGCTCGCCGCCGCTCGGGTCACCCGGATCGTCGTGGTGCCGTCCCTGTTGCGGGCCATGCTCGACGCCGTGCCGGACCTCGGCGACCGGCTGCCGGGGCTGCGGCTGTGGTCGGTCAGCGGTGAGCGACTCCCCGCCGATCTCGTCGCCCGGTTCCACGCGGTGCTGCCGAACCGGCGGTTGCTCAACCTGTACGGCTCGGCGGAGGTGTCCGCCGACGCCACCGCCGGGCTCGCCGGAGGAGCGGGCGAGCGGTTCGTCCCGATAGGACGGCCGATCGACGGGATGACGGTCACGACCGTCGGCGACGACGGCAGTGCGGTGCCCGCGCTCGTCGCCGGCGAGCTGGCCGTCTCCGGGGCGGGCCTGGCCCTCGGCTACCACGGCCGGCCGGCCGAGACCGCGGCCAGGTTCACACCCGATCCGGGCGGACCGGCCGGGTCGAGGGCGTTCCGCAGCGGCGACCTCGGCCGGGCCTGGCCGGACGGCACGCTGGAGTTCCTCGGCCGGCTCGACGACCAGGTGACGATTCGCGGCTACCGGGTGGAACCGGGCGAGGTGGAGGCGGCGCTGCTGCGCCACCCGGCGGTCACCCGGGCCGCGGTCGCCGCGCTGCCCGACGCGGCCGGCAGCGCCACCCTCACCGGGTACGTCGTCCTCGGGCAGCCGTGCCCGACCGTCGCGCTCACGGCCTTCGCCAGAACGTCGCTGCCACCGCATCTCGTCCCGTCCGCGCTGGTGGTCGTGGACGCGCTGCCGCACACCCCGAGCGGCAAGGTGGATCGCCGCCGGCTGCCCTCGCTCGAGGTGGTCACCCCCGTGGCCGACACCGTGTCGCCGAGCACTCCGGCGGAGCACGCCGTCGCCGCCGTGTACCGGGAGCTCCTGCCGGTGCCCTGGACGAGCGTGCACGACGACTTCTTCGCGCTCGGCGGCCACTCGATCCTCGCCGCGGCGGCGGTGCGGGAGGTGCGCAGGCGATGCGGGGTCGGGGTGGCGCTGCGCGATCTGTTCGACGAACCGACGATCGCCGGACTCGCCGCGCTGGTGGCCGGCCGCGCCGCCGACAGCACTCCCGACGGTGGCCCGGAGCTGCGGCCGCGACCGGAGGAACGGTACGAGCAGTTCCCCCTCACCGACGTCCAGCAGGCGTACTGGATCGGCCGCGACCCGGGATTCGAGCTGGGCAACGTCGCCACCCACGCCTACTTCGAGGTGGACGCCGACGCGCTCGACGAGCGCCGGTTCGCCGACGCGATCCAGTGCCTCGTCCGCCGGCACGACGCCCTCCGGACGGTGGTCACCGCCGACGGCGAGCAGCGGGTGCTGCGCGAGGTGCCGCCGTACCGACCCGCGGTGCTCGATCTCAGTACCACCGATGCCGCCGACCGGCTGTCCGCCATCCGGGCCGAGATGTCGCACCAGGTGCTGCCCGCCGACCGGTGGCCGCTTTTCGACATCAGGGTGACCCGGCTATCGAGTGGCCGGGCCAGGATCCACGTGAGCATCGACGCGCTGATCGCCGACGCGTACAGCGTGCGGCTGATGATGGCCGAACTCGGGCAGCGCTACCACGACCCGACCGTCGAACCGGCGCCGCTGGAGCTGACGTTTCGCGACTGCGTCGTGGCGGAGCGGGCGGCACGCGACTCGGACGGCTATCGGCGGGCACTGTCCTACTGGCGTGGCCGGTTGGCCGACCTGCCGCCCGGCCCGGAGCTGCCGCTGGCGCGGGAGCCGGGTTCGGTGCCGGACCCGCGGTTCCGGCGGTTGTCCCGGCTGCTGGCCCGGCCGACCTGGGAGAAGGTGACCCGACGCGCGGCCGACCTCGGCCTGACGAAGGCCGGACTGCTGCTCGGGGTGTTCAGCGAGGTGCTCACCACGTGGAGCAGGCGGCCGCACTACACGGTGACGCTGACCCTGTTCAACCGCCTGGGGGAGCACCGACAGCTCGACAGCGTGATCGGCGACTTCACCTCGTTGACGCTGCTGGAGGTGGACCACCGGGACGGCGGTGGCTTCGCCGAGCGTGCCAGGCGCACGCAGGCGCGGCTGTGGACCGACCTCGACCACCGCGCCGTGAGTGGGGTCACCGTGCTGCGCGAGTGGACGAGACAACGTGGCGGGACGCCGGGGCTGATCGCTCCCGTCGTGTTCACGAGCATGCTGGAACTCGGTGGCGGGGGACCGGCGGTGACCGACACGCTGGGCACGGTCGGCTACGGAATCACCCAGACCCCGCAGCTGTACCTGGACCACCAGGTCGCCGAGACACCGGACGGCCTGTCGCTGAACTGGGACGTGGTCGCCGACCTCTTTCCCGAAGGCCTCATCGACGACATGTTCGCCGCGTACGCCGGCCTGTTGGAACGGCTGGCCGTCGAACCGGACGCCTGGCACGAGCCGGTGCGCGGGGTGCCGCCGGCCGCGCAGCGACAGCGGCGTGCCCTGGTCAACGCCACCGCGACGGAGACGCCTCGATCCTGCCTCCACTCGCTGGTCGCCACGACCGCGGCCGACCGCCCGGACGCGCCCGCCGTGGTGACCCCGGGCCGCACGCTCGACTATCGCGAGATGTCGACCCGCGCGGCGCGGGTGGCGCGGCGGCTGCGGAACCTGGGCGTGGGTCGCGGCCAACTCGTCGGGATCGCGATGGACA
This sequence comes from uncultured Actinomycetota bacterium, assembly GCA_963826035.1. Taxonomy (GTDB): domain Bacteria; phylum Actinomycetota; class Actinomycetes; order Mycobacteriales; family Pseudonocardiaceae; genus Actinophytocola. Next base: position 139,777 of record CAWGVZ010000023.1, read on the forward strand.
AGGGCTGGGAGCAGGTGGTCGCGACGCTCGGGGTCTGCGCCAGCGGCGCGGCCTACGTGCCGCTCGATCCGGACCTGCCCGCCGAACGGATGGCGTATCTGGCCGGCCATACCGGGATCGAGCACGTGCTGACGCAGTCCTGGTTGTGCGGCCGGCTGCCCGGGCTGGACCGGCTCCACCACCACGCGGTCGATCTCGACGAGCGGTGGCCGCGTGTCGACGGCGGTCTCCACACGCTGCCCGAGGACGGAGATGTGGGAGACCTGGCGTACGTCATCTTCACCTCCGGCTCCACCGGCACGCCGAAGGGCGTGATGATCGATCACCGCGGCGCCGTCAACACGATCCTCGACATCAACCGCCGCTTCGCGATCGGCCCCGCCGACCGGGTGCTCGCCCTGTCGTCGCTGAGCTTCGACCTGTCCGTGTACGACGTGTTCGGCACGCTCGCGGCGGGCGGCACGCTGGTGATCCCGAGCCACGCCCGGCGGCGCGACCCCGCGCACTGGGTCGAGCTGATCAGGTCCGAGGGCGTGACGGTCTGGAACTCGGTGCCGGCGCTGATGAGCCTCGCGGTGGACGTGGCCGAGTCGCTGACGCCCCTCCGGCTGGCGATGCTGAGCGGCGACTGGGTTCCGGTGCGGCTGCCGGACCGAATCCGCGCACTGGCCGGCGCCGCTCTGGTGTGCAGCCTCGGCGGCGCGACCGAGGCGTCGATCTGGTCGGTGTACTACCCGGTCGGCCACGTCGAGGACGGGTGGACGAGCATCCCCTACGGTCGCCCGCTGTCCAACCAGCGGTTGTACGTGCTGGACGACGCGTTCGAGCCGCGTCCGGACTGGGTGGCCGGCGATCTCCACATCGGCGGCCCCGGGCTCGCGCTCGGCTACTGGCGCGACGCCGCCCGCACCGCGCGGAGCTTCGTCACCCATCCCCGCACCGGCGAACGGCTGTACCGCACGGGTGACCTCGCCCGCTACCGCGACGACGGCGACCTGGAGTTCCTGGGGCGGGAAGACCTCCAGGTCAAGGTGAGCGGTCACCGCATCGAACTCGGTGAGATCGAGACCGAGCTCGCCGCGATCCCCGGTGTGGCCGGGTGCGCGGTGGCCGCGGTCGGCCCGCGCGAGGACAAGAGGCTCGTCGCCTACTACGTGCCGGCGGCAGCCGGCGCCCCGGCGCTGCGCGAGCGGTTACTCCGCAAGCTTCCCGACTATCTGGTGCCGACCACGTTCCTGCCGGTCGACCGCATCCCGCTGACCGCGAACGGAAAGGTGGACCGGGCAGCGCTCGCCGCCACGCCGCCACCGGAGCGCGTCCCGGCGGCACCGGACCGGGATCCCAGCGACCTGGAGCGGTCGCTGGCGCTGTTGTGGGAGGAGGTGCTCGACGTCGACCACGTCGAGCCGCACGACAACTTCTTCCAACTCGGTGGCACGTCGCTGGTGGCCGTGCGCCTGCTGTCCCGGCTACGCGCCGCGCTGCGTGTCGACATCCCGCTGCCGCGGCTGTTCGAGTCCCCGACGGTGGCCGCGCTCGCCGACGCGATCGGTCAGGCCTCGGCGGGAATCCGGACAGGTCCGGACGAGCCGGCGACGCTCCGCCCGGCGCCCGCGCACCGCTACGAACCGTTCCCGCTGACTGAGATCCAGCAGGCGTACTGGATGGGCCGGCGGAGTGCGCTGGCACTCGGCAACGTGGCGACCCACAGCTACGTCGAGCTCGACGTCGTCGATCTCGACGTGGACCGGCTGGCGCGGGTGGTGGGGCGGCTGGTGGACCGGCACGACGCGCTGCGCACGGTGGTGCGGCCCGACGGAAGGCAGCGGGTGCTCGCCGACGTACCTCGCTACCAACTGGCGCACCGTGACGTCCGCGGCCTGTCGCCCGCGCGGGCGGACGCCGTGCTCGCCGGCGCACGCGAGCGGATGTCGCACCAGGTGCACGCGGCCGACGAGTGGCCGTTGTTCGAGATCGCGGCGCACCGCCTGGACGACCGGCGGACCAGGCTGCACGTGAGCCTCGACCTGCTGGTGGCGGACGCGCGCAGTTTCCGCATCCTGCGGCGGGAACTGCTCGCCATGTATCACGATCCGGAGGTCGAGCTGCCGGCCGTCGGGTGCACCTTCCGCGACTACGTACTCGGCGTCGAGGGCCTGCGCGGCGGCGACGAGCACCGCCGCGCCGAGACGTACTGGCGCGGGCGGCTTCCCGAACTGCCGCCGGCGCCGGCCCTGCCCCAGGTGCGCGATCTCGCCGAGATCCGGCAGCCGGTGTTCGAGCGGCTGTCGGCGCGGCTCGACGCGCCGAGTTGGGCCACCCTGCGGCGAGACGCCGCCCGGCGGAACCTCACCCCGTCCGGCGTGCTGTGCGCGGCCTTCGCCGAGGTGCTCGCCCTGTGGAGCCAGCAGCGCCGGTTCGTGATCAATCTGACGACGTTCAACCGGCGGCCGCTGCACCCCGACGTCGACACGGTGGTCGGCGACTTCACCTCGACGACGTTGCTCGCCGTCGACGCGGCGGCGGACACCTTCGCGACGCGGGCCGGGCGGCTCCAGGAACAGATCTTCGCGGACCTGGAGCACCGCGCGTTCGGTGGTGTGGAGGTGCTCAGGTTGCTGCGCAGGCGATCGGAGAGCCGCGCGGACGCGATGGCGCCGGTCGTGTTCACGAGCACGCTGGTGCCGGAGCCGGCGCTCGGCGGCGAGCCGCCGCCGTGGGACGTGTCGCCCGTCTACAGCGTGAGCCAGACACCCCAGGTGTTGCTGGATCACCAGGTCTCCGAACACGATGGCGAGCTGTTCTACACGTGGGACCACGTCGCCGAGGCGTTCCCGCCGGGACTCGTCGGCGACATGTTCGAGGCCTACGGCAGGTTGTTGCACTCACTCCACTCCGATGGTGCGTATTGGAAGGCTGGCCCGGCATGGTCACGATGAACTCCCCAGCGCCGTTCCTGCTGTCCCCCGATCAGCAGGAACTGTGGGCCCGCGTCAACGAGACGGCGGTCGCCGTGCCGGACACGGCATTGCACCGGCTGATCCTGCGGCACGCCGACGAGGAGCCGGACCGGCCGGCCGTGCTCGCGGCGCGGCGCCGACTCAGCTACCGCGAGCTCGTCGAGCGGGCGACGGCGCTCGCGGCGGATCTCGGCCGGAACGGCCAGGGGTCGCCGGTCGCGATCAGCGTCGAGCCGGGGTGGGAACAAGCGGTCGCCGTCCTGGCCGCGCTGCTCGCCGGCGTGCCGTGGCATCCGGTCGACCCACGCCGGCCCCAGTCGGTGCGGTGGCGCCGGATCGCCGGTGTCGGTGCGACCGTGCTTCTCACCCAGTCCTGGTTGGCGGAGCGCCTGGAGTGGCCGCCGGACACCATCCGGATCGCCGTGGACCTCGCACCGTCTACTGTGGACACAGTGGCCGACCCGGAGCCGGGCGTTGTCTGCGTGCTGCTGCCCGAGGGCTCGGCCGGGCCGCTCGTGCCGGTGACGCACGACTCCCTGCTCAACACGATCGTCGACGTCAACCGGCGGTTCGACATCGGCGAGACGGACCGGTTCCTGTCGGTCTCGCCGCTCGGCGACGAGCTGTCCGTCCACGGGTTGCTCGGCCCCCTGGCCGCGGGCGCGTCGATCGTCGTTCCCGACGACATCGACCTGCACACTCCGGCGGCGTGGGTGACGTTGATGTTCCGCGAGGGCATCACCGTGTGGTCGTCACCGCCGGCACTCGCCGTGCTGCTCGTCGAGCACCTGCGGCAACGGGGCGAGGGCGTGCCGGAAACGCTGAGGCTCGTCGCGCTCGCCGGTGAGCCCGTCGTGCCGTCGCTGGTCACCGAGTTGCGCGACCTCGCCGGACACCCGATGCGGGTCGCGCACCTCGGTGGTGCGTTGCCGGCCGGACTCTGGTCGTGCTGCCACGAGGTCGTCGACGTGGACACGCGCCAGAAGCACCTGCCGATCGGCGGGCCCATGGCCAACCAGCGGGTGTACGTGCTCAACGACGCCTTGTCCGTGTGCCCGGTGTGGGTCACCGGCCGGGTGTACTTCGGTGGGCGCGGACTGGTGGACGGCTACTGGGGGGACGACCATGACTTCGACGCCGACTGCGGGCTGCTTCACGGCTCCGGGGAACGGCTGTACCGCAGCGACCTGCTCGGCCGGCTGCTGCCCGACGGCACGGTCGACGTGGTCGGTACGGACGCCACGCGCGTCCTGGTGCAGGGCCATCCGCTGAACCTTCGGGAGGTGGAAGGAGCGCTTGCCGGACACGAGGCGGTGCTCCTCGCCGCGGTCGTCGCGGACGGTGCCGGTGGCTCCGTCGGCTTCGTCAAGCTGGCCCCCTCCACGGGAGTGACCGGCGCGGACCTGCTCGACTTCCTGCGGACGAAGATGTCACCGATGCTCCTGCCGGCCCGCATCGAGCCGGTCGCGGTGCTGCCGCTCACGCCGAGCGGCAGAGTGGACCGGGCTGCGCTCACCGCCACGGCTTCCGTCAGCCGTCCCGAGCACCCGCGGTCGACGACCGACGCGGGCCAGGACGGTGCGCTCCTGGAGCGGGCGTGTGCGCTCGCCGCGCGTGTCCTCGGGGTTCCCGAGGTCAGCCCGACCATGAACCTGCTGGACCTCGGCGCCACGTCGGTGCAGCTCGTCCGGCTCGCGGTGCACGCCGAGGAGGAGCTCGGTATCCGGGTGGACGTGGAGGAGTTGCTGCGGTTCCCGGCCGTCACGATCCTGGTCAGCTTCGCGGACGCCGGCACGGAGGAAGTGGCCGAACCCCCGGCGGCGGGGAAGCCGGACGCCGGTGCGCTGGTGCTCGACCCCGTCGAGCGGATGGACTTCAAGGCCACGCAACCCGGGCTGCGGCGGGATCTCGACCCGGAGCCGGGCATCGACCTGGCCCGGCCGACCGGCGACCGGGACCGGCTCACCGCCCGCCGGACGCACCGGGCCTTCGGCGGTGCACAGGTGCCGAAGGAGTCGCTGAGCCGCCTGGTCGGGGTGCTGCGCCAGTTCCGGGCCGGCGTCGAGCCCAAATACGCGTACCCGTCGGCCGGCGGCCTCTACCCCCTGCAGACCTACCTCTCCGTGGCCGACGGCCGGGTCGCGGGCGTCGCGGGCGGGGTCTACTACTACCACCCGGTCCGGCACCGGCTGGTCAGCCTGTCGGTGGGCGCCGCGGTCGACGCCGGGGCGCACGCGTGGATCAACCGGGACGCGTTCCGTTCGTCGGCGTTCTCGCTGTACCTGGTCGCCGACCTCGACGCGATCACACCCCTGTACGGCTACCGGGCCCGCGACTACGTCCTCATCGAGGCGGGCGCGATCTGCCAGCTCCTGATGACCGTGGCGGCCGACGTCGGGTTGGGCGTGTGCCCGGTGGGCGAGCTCGACTTCGCCGCCATCCGCGACGGTTTCTGGCTCACCGAGCACCATGAGTTGCTGCACACCCTGCTCGCGGGGCCGGTGCCGGACGGCGACCCGGAAGCAGACCAGGCCGCGATGCTCGCGCGAGTCGACCGGCTCGACCTGGCCGCCGACCGGGAGCCACGATGATCTCCGACCGGCCCAGCTTTCCCGGCGGCACCCGGCAGTCGGTGCCGTCGTCGGCACGCGACTGGGTGCGGCCGGTCACCGGGTCGCCCCGTCTGCCACTGATGGTGGCACCGGTCGCGGACGTCGACCTCGCCGCCTGGGGGACCCGGCACGCGTCCACTGTGGATGGTTGGCTGCGCGAGCACGGCGCCGTGCTGTTCCGTGGCTTCGACGTGCGGTTCGCCGACTTCGCGGCCGTGGCCGCCGCGCTCGCCGGCACCGCGCTGGCCTACCGGGAGCGGTCCTCGCCGCGTACGGAGCTCGGCGCGGGCGTGTACAGCTCCACGGACTACCCGGCGGATCAGCCGATCCCGCTGCACAACGAGAACTCCTATCAGCGAGTGTTCCCGGCGCGGCTGGTGTTCGGCTGCGTCGTCGAGCCGGGAAGCGGCGGTGCCACGCCGCTGGCCGACTGCCGGCGGGTGTTGGCGCGCATCGACCGAGCCGTCCTGCGCGCCTTCCGCGAGCGCGGGGTGTGTTACGCACGCGCCTACTCCGACGGTGTCGGGATGTCCTGGCAGGAGGCGTTCCAGGAGACCGAGCGCGCCAAGGTCGACGACTACTGCCGGCGGGCCGCGATCACGGCGCGATGGCGGCCGGACGGCGGCCTGCGTACCCGGCAGGTGCGGCCCGCGGTGGCGACGCACCCACACACCGGGGAGCCCGTGTGGTTCAACCACGCCGCCTTCTTCCACGTGTCCACTTTGGACCCCGCAGTGCGTGACGGGCTCTTGGCGCAGGTCGGCGAGGCGGACCTGCCCAGCAACACCTACTACGGCGACGGCGCGCCGATCGAGCCGGCGATGCTGGCCGGCATCAGGGCGGCCTATGCGGCCGAGACGGTCGCCGTGCCGTGGCGCCAGGGCGACGTGCTGCTCGTGGACAACCTGCTCGTCGCGCACGGACGTGACCCGTTCACGCCGCCGCGGCGGGTGGTGGTGAGCATGGCCGGCGAGCTCCGGCACGAGGATCTGCCCAGGGAGCGGCGATGAGCCGGCTCCTGCCGCGCCTGCTGGACACGTCGTATCTCCAGCGGCAGGTGTGGCGTGCGGGCGGGTCCGCGGCGCAGGTGCGTGCCCTTCGGCTCTCCGGCGACGTCGACCACGCGCGGCTGGTGGCGGCGATCGCGGAGGTGGTGGCCGCGTGGGAGGTGTTGCGGGTCGGCTTCCGCGCGGACGGCGAGGTGCCGGTGATGGTGCCGGTCGACGACGGGCCGGCCGTGCGACGCACCACGGTGACCGGAGAAACGGCGCGGCGCGACGTTCGCTGTGTCGAGTTGCTGCACGAGGACCGCGACGACATCGGCGCGCGAAACGGGCCGCTGGTTCGGTTCCACGTTCTCGAGGTCGGCGACGACGAGACGGTGCTCGGGTTGGCCGCCCATCCGCTCGTGCTCGACGTGCACGCCGTCTACCTCGTGCTCGGCGCGGTGATGCTCGAGTACTACGGCAGGTTCCGGGCCGACCGGTACCCGCCGTTCGCGGAGTTCGCGCTGCTCGACCCGGTTCCCGGTGTGGCGGCGCGGTCGTCCCGGTCGCGGTGGTGGTCGGACCGTCTGTCGCGGTGGCACCCCGTGGCGCCGAGCGACGAACCCCGCGTGGAGACGATCGCACTGGTTCTCGGTGACGACCGCTGGCGCTGGCTCGGCGGCCTGGGTGCCAGCGGGGGCAACGCGGGCTCGCTCGCCGTGATCGCCCTGATCGCCTGGTGGCTGCGAACGCGTGCCGACCATCCTGGGGCGCCGGTCTTCGGCAGCACCCTGGACCTGCGTGACTACCTGGGACTGGGACCGGTGGTCGGCCCACTCACCGACCGGGTGGTCTTCGAGATCAACCTGGACGGCTTGCCCGGCCTGTCGGTGCGCGACCTGCTGCTGCGATCCCACGCGGGGCTGTTGGACAGCGTCGTGCACTACCTGCCGTACGGCGAACTCGCCGCGTTGGGCGCCGATCGGGTGTGGGACGTCGGGATGAACTACTGCCGTCTCCCGCCGTCCAGCTCGTACACCCGCGGGGAGGCGGATCTCGCGAGCCGTGGGCTGTCGGTCGAGCTGTTCGGCGAGTCCACGCTGGTTCGGTCGACCGGCCCGATCCAGGGGCGGATGGACCTGCACTTCGCGGAGTCCGCCGCCGGCATGACGCTGATCGTGAACTTCGCCGCCACCACCGCCCTGCGCCACACCGTGCACGACCTGGTGCGCGGGCTCGACGAGACGATCGACAAGGTGCTGACCGACCCGGGCACGGTGATCGGTGACCTGTGAGTCCGGAGGGACGAGATGACAGAAAACGACAACGCGCAGACCTACCGTGTGGTGGTCAACCACGAGGAGCAGTACTCGATCTGGCCGATCGAACGGGAACTTCCGAACGGCTGGCGGGACGAGGGCACCACCGGCACCAAGGACGAGGTTCTCGGGCACATCGACCAGGTCTGGACGGACATGCGCCCGCTGAGCCTGCGCAAGCACATGGCCGAGATCGACCGGCGGTTGGCGGAGTCCGGCGGCGACCCGGCCGACGACACCGACGAGGAGGAGTCGTTGGTGTCGCGGCTGTCGCGGGGCAGCCATCCGGTCGAGATCAGCCTGCTGCCGGAGCGCACCGGGCCGGCTCTGCGGGACGCGATCGGGCGCGGCTACGTGTTCGTCCGGTTCACCGGCACGCGCGGTGCCACCGAACTCGGTGTCCAGCTCGACCGGGAGGACAGCGATCTGACGGACGCGGACTTCGCCACCCCGGCCGGGCGGATTCGCCTCGTCGGTGACCTCACGTTGGACTTCGAACCGGTGCGCTGCACGGCCGAGATCGACCTCGCCACCATGTCCGGGCAGGGTCACCTGGTCGCCCGTGAGCGGGCCGAGTGACGTCCCCGGAGCGGGTCTGTGTGTTCGCCCGGTTCTGGGAGCCCGGGCTCGGCGACTTCATGCAGCGCAACATCTTCCTCGCGTTGCTGCGCCGGGCCCATCCCGTCGCGGAACTCGTCCATGTGGTGGACGGCAAGTCCGCGGCCCGGTTCGCGGAGCTCTTCGAGCGCCACTCCTACGCCTCGCGCATCATGATCTGCCCGGACTACCGCGACGACGACCCCGAGCGGTGGCACCGCTTTCGCGGCGAGGTGCGCCGCGAGCGCTTCGACGTGTGCGTGGTGGACCCGGACAGCAGGGGACTCGGCGCACCGGCCGCCGACGAGTGCGGGATTCCCGTGCGGATCGGGTTCGCCACCGGCGGGGACGACGACGCCTTCCTGACCGTGCCGATCCGGCTGCGCCGGCCGTTGTTCGGCCTGCCGGACCTCTTCGACTACGCGAACGGTCTGGCCGCCGCGTTGGGCCTGCGGTCGCTGCGGCCCGCCCAGGTCGTCCCGCCGTTCCTCTATCGGCCGGAGCCGGTGGCGACGCCGCGCTCGCCCGTCGTCGCGCTGCATCCCGGTGGGGCGAAACACTGGAACCGGCGGTGGCCGGCCGACCGGTACGCGGAGCTGGGCCGGCGTGTGTCCGGTGTGGACGGTGCGTCGTTGCTGCTGGTCGGTTCGGCGGACGAGGCGGCCGACCTCGAGGCGCTGCGGGCCGGGATCCCCGGCGCGCGTGTCGAGATCAGCTGCGGCGAGTCGCTGAACCGGCTGGCGAACCGGCTGGCGTCGGTCGACACAGTCGTGGGCAGCGACTCCGCTCCCGCCCACCTCGCGGCGGCCGTCGGCCGGCCGACCGTCGTGCTGTACGGACCGACGATGACCGAGTTCATGTGGTCCCGCGTGTACCCGCGACACCACGGCATCAACCGGCGCTACGCCTGCCAGACCGTGCGCAACGTGCCGCGGGGCAGGGGAACGACGACCATGCCGTGCGAGTTCTCCTGCCACTACCCGTACGAGTCCGCGGCCGGGCCGTACCCCCGTTGCCTGACCGACATCGGGGTCGACGAGGTGGTGTCCGCCGTGCGTCGTCAACTGGTCCCCGGACCGGCACACACCGCCAACCCAGTGGCGTCGATATGACCGAGGCGGATGCGGTGCGCACGATCATGTCGGTCAACTTCAACCATGACGGGTCGGCTGCGGTTCTGGTCGACGGCCGGCTCGCCGGTTTCGTGTGCACCGAACGGTTTTCGCGGAAGAAGAAGCATCCGGGCCTCCGCGAGGAGGACCTGGACGAGTTGCTGGACCAGGCGGGCATCGGGCTCGCCGATCTCGACCACGTCCTGTTGTGCAACCTGCACAACATGGACTCGCCGGACATCCCACGCCTGCACGGGTCCGACCTGAAGGAGACGTGGTTCGAGTTCTGGCTCAACCAGCGCAACGACACCGTGCGCATCCGGGGCCGCGACATCCCGTGCACGGTCAACCCGGACCACCACCTGCTGCATGCCGCCGCGCCGTACTACACCTCGCCGTTCGACAGCGCCGTGTCGCTCGCGATCGACCCGCTCGGCTGTCGCGCGTTCGCGGGCCGGGATGGGCGGTTGTTCCAGCTGCGCCGTGGCTACGACGACTGGTTCAACGCCAACATCGGCTACAGCCACGTGGCGGACGAGCTGTTCGGGTCGACGATCGTCGGCGCCGGCAAGGTCATGGGCCTCGCGCCGTACGGCCGTCCCGCCGAGGAGCCCCAGGTCGACTGGAAGGACATCGCGGACTTCGCCCAGCTCGCCGAGCTGGCGTCGGTGGCACCCGTCCACGTCGAGGTGGACGGTCGCGCGGTCAACGCCACGCTGGCCCACTACATCCAGCTGGGCCTGGAGTTGCAGCTGAGCGCCGTGCTCGACGATCTGGCCGTGGTGTGCCAGCGCAACGACATCGCGCCGAACCTGTGCCTGAGCGGCGGCACCGCGCTCAACGCCGTGGCTACTCAGGCGTGCTTCGAGCGGTCGGAGTTCCGGGCGCTGCATCTGCACCCGGCCTGCGGTGACGACGGCACCGCGATCGGGGGCGCCCTCTGGTACTGGCACCATGTGCTGCGCAGGCCACGCCGGACACACGTCAACGCCGAGCTGATGTACGGGGTGCGTGACTACACTGAGCGGGTCGTCGCCGCCGCGATCGCGCGGCACGCCGGGCGGATCACCGCCGTCGAGACTCGCGACCACGCGGGGGAGTGCGCCCGCCTGATCGCCGGCGGCTCGGTCATCGGCTGGTTCGACGGGGCGAGCGAGATCGGGCCGCGCGCGCTCGGGCACCGCAGCATCCTCGCCGACCCGCGCGACCCGGGGATGAAGGACCGGCTCAACTCCCGGGTGAAGCACCGTGAGCACTTCCGGCCGTTCGCGCCGTCTGTCCTCAACGAACACGCCGAGGAATGGTTCGGGTTGCGGGACAGTCCGTTCATGTTGCGTGCCTGCCCGGTACTCAAGGACGGCGTACCCGCGATCACCCACGTCGACGGGACGTCCCGCATCCAGACGGTCGTCGACACGGACAACTCCACCTACCGCCGGCTGATCGCGTGCTTCCACGAGTTGACCGGCGTGCCGATGGTGCTCAACACCAGTTTCAACGCGAAGGCCGAGCCGATCGTGGAGACGCCGGACGATGCGATCCGGACGTTGCTCGGCACGGAGCTCGACTACGTGGCGTTCCCCGGCGTGCTCCTCCGGCGGGCGGACCGCGGGGCCTGATTCGGTTGTCCCGCCGGCGAGACGGTTTGTCAGTGCCCGGGTACGAGATCGACGTCGCGGGGCACCCGGAAGGCCAGCTTGGCGGCGCAGAACCGACGCCATTCGTCGGTCACGTCGTCGAACACGACGTCCTCGCCACGCCACATGCCGCGGGTCACGGTGAGGTCGTGGTGGAGGAACAGCACGTCGCTGGCGTCGTCGCTGTCCGGCCAGTGCGGGAACCGGCGGAGGTCGGACACCTGGTACGCGCGGCAGTACGGCTGCCAGTGGCGGCCGTTCACCGCGTGCGGGTCGTCGCGGTCCTCGGCCGCCGCCAGTATCTCGAGGGCTTCCAGGTGACCCGCGGCCAGCGCGATCTGGTAGGGCGTGCGCTGCTCGGTGCCGGTCGCGTGCACGTCCGCACCGGCGCCGAGAAGCAGTCCGATGGCCGCCACGTCACCGCGTCCCGCGGCCCAGTCCAGTGCGCGCCAGTCGTCGTCGTCCCGGGCGTCGACCGCCACTCCTTCGGCGAGTAGGCGTTCGAGCGTGGCGAGATCCGCGTTCTTGACGGCGTCGACCAGCCGGTGGTCGGCGTCCGGTTCCGGCCGATCGGGTTCGGCATTCATGTCCCGCTCCCTCCGCACAGCTCGATTAGGGTATCGGCCGTGCGTCAATTCCGGTTCGGTGTCGTGTGCAACGAGCCATTGCCCAGGGCTTCCTGGCGAGAAACGGCGCGAATGGTCGAGGACCTCGGTTACGCCACGTTCCTCACCGGCGATCATCTCGGTGCGCCGAGTCCGCTGGTCCGGCTCGTTTCCGCGGCCGAGGCGACGAGCACGCTCCGGGTCGGCAGTTTTGTGCTCAACAACGATTTCCACCGCCCGCTGTTGCTGGCGCGGGAGGCGGCCACCGTCGACGCCCTGACCGGCGGGCGGCTCGAGTTCGGTATCGGTACCGGTTGGGCGAAACCGGAATACGATCTGCTCGGTATTTCCTACGAACGGCCGTCGGTGCGCGCTCGCCGGCTCGCCGCGGCACTGACGAGCATCAAACAGGCCTGGGCCGGGCAGGTCGGCGGCGCGTCCGTTCCACCGGCGCTGCTGCCACGGCAGTCTCCGCACCCGCCGGTCCTGGTCGGGGGACAGTCCGACGCCGTGCTCTCGGTCGCCGCGCGCCACGCCGACATCGTCGGTTTCATGGGAATGACCCTGCACCAGGGTTCGTTCCGGTTCGCCGGCTCCGCCGAGGCTCTCGCGGAGAGAGTCGACCACCTGCGTTCGGTCGCCGGCGACCGGTTCGCGCGGTTGGAGCTCAACGTTCACGTGGACGCCGTTTTCCTCGCCGGCAACGCGGAGTCGATAGTGGACAAGGTCGCCGCGCTGCACGGGGTGGCGCCACGGATCGTCCGGGACAGCCCGTTCGTCCTCATTGGCGACCGCGAGCGGTTGGTCGATAAACTGCACGCGGTGCGCGAGCGGATCGGGGTCACTTACTACGTGGTGTCGCACAAGATATGTGAATCGCTCGCTCCGGTGGTCGCGCGACTCGCCGGCCGTTAGGCTCGGGGGCTCTTATGACGCACGGCGTCCCGGCTATGTCCGATGGCGTCCCGACGCTAGCCTTCGACGACCTCGCCGCCGCGGTCGCCTATTACCGTGACATCTTCGGGTTCGATATCGCTGGCGGTGACTCCGAGTGTTATGCGCGCCTCCACGGCGGGACGCTCCGGCTTCGGGCGGCGCGGCCCGGCGAGCTGGCCGGCCGGGTGTCCTCGTGGGAGCGCGTGGACGCGACACTGCTTGTCGACCGGCCGTACCGGCTCTACCGGCACCTCGACGATCGCGGGCCCGGGTGCGACACGCTCAACGGGTTCGAACCGGGCAACGACGGTTTTCGCCGGGTCATGGACCCGTTCGCCAATGTCATCGCCATCGGGCGGAAACCGGGACTCGTACCATCACTGAAACGCGCGGCGTGGCCCCCGCTCACCGACCGGATATGCGTCAACTGGCGGACGCTGCGCAACGACCTGCGGGAGTGGCCGCACCAGCGCGAGTTCCGCGCGTTCTACCAGGCGCTACCGGACAAGCGGGACATCTTCTACATGTTCTTTCTCGGCGGCGGGCTGTTGCACTGGGTGGCGAAGGCGGCGAGTTATGTCCCGGCCGACGTGAACCTCGTGCTGATCGGGTCGGCGGTGCCCGAACCCGAGCGGGACTGGGTGCGTGCGGTGACCGGCCGCCCGTTCTTTCATCTGGACCTACCGGTCGACGACAAGACGATGTGGAAGTTTCTGTTGCACCACAACGAGTTCAACTTCGGCTGGTTGGACATCGACTGCCTGGTCCTGAAGAGCGAGCTGTTCGCCGAGATGCGGGCGATCGCGCCGGATACGAGTGTCAACGGGTGCTGGTGGTACGACTCCGGTTTCGGGTTCCCCCTCGCGGCCACCTATTTTCAGTTCGTCAACATCGAGGCGGAGCGGGCGTTGCGGGCCGACGGCCTCCGGGTCGACCCGACCCTCTATTCGTACCGGCCGTTCAACATTCTCGTTCCCGGGGCGCGTTACTACACGCGGGTGTTGCCGCGCCGGTTCCGGCAACGGTTGTCCCTGATCGTCCCCACCGATGATCGCGGCCGCCCGTACCTCCCCGGCCCGACTCATCCCGACGCCGGGAACGTGCTGTATTACGACACCACGGTCGTCCACCAGATGCTGGCGCGGACGATCGGCTTCCTCGGGAGTCAGGTGCGCCGGCTGCGGCGGCGCGGCCTCGGCGGCACCGGCGGCGCGTACGAGGAACTCTCCGACGAGCTCGTGCACATCGGTGGCGTGAGCTACGGCAACCGGGTCAGCCAGGTCAGCTCCGCCACCGAGACCAAGCTGCGGTACCTGTTGGCCGACCATGTGGCGCTGTTGGACGCGGGCGACCGGCTGCCGGACGCCTACGTGGAACGGCAGCACTCGGTGACGGCGCGACTTCGGGGGTACGGCCTGGACCCACGCGCGGCGACGGAGGCCGCCCGCCGCCACCTGATCGACGAGCGCGGCCTGTCCGAGAACGCGGCGGAGGCAGTCCTACGGCCACCAGTACCGGCCGCGCCACACCGGTAAGCACAGCCCACTAAACAGGCCGAGTCGGCCGCTCAAGCAGGTCGAGTCCGCCGCCCAGGCAGCCGGTTCCGGTTTTGCATGCAGGCCCGCAAACCGTCCCACCACCCCGACCGACCGGCTGCCGGACGCCTACGTCCAACGGCCGTCGTGCGGCCGGCCGGTGCGGGCCGCACTGCTCCGGTAAGCCGTCAGGTCCAGTCGAACGCGATGCCGACCGTTTCGGGGCGGCGGGTGGTCGCCAGCTCGTAGGCCTTCGCGGCGTCGGCGGGTGCGAACCGGTGCGTGATCAGCCCCGCGCAGTCGAACCGGCCGCGGGCCATCAGGTCGAGGCAGCGGCGCAGCACCACGGCCTCGTCCCCGCCGTGCCAGTTGTGCTGGTCGTGGACGGCGGTCACCGTGAGCCCCTTGACCATGACGTCGGGAGTGAGGTGCTGCTCGGTGGGATGGCCGGTGTCGCCGAGCAGCACCACCGTGCCGTGCCAGTCGGCGAGCCGGAGCGCCTCGGCGAACACCACCGGGTCACCGGTCGCGTCCACGACCACCGGGGCGTTCCCGCCCAGCGCCGCCCGCACCCCGTCGCCGGCCCCGGCGGCCGGCGACTCGACGACGTGGGTCGCGCCGCCCTTGACCGCGAGCTCGAGTCGCCGGGGGGTCCGGCCGACCACGACCACCGTGACGCAGCCCGCCGCGGCGGCCCACCGCGTGGCCATCTGCCCGACCGGCCCGGCACCGATGATCACGACCGCGCCACCGAGGCGGAACGGCGCGGCGTGCGCGGCACGGTAGGCGACCTTCGCGAGTCCGGCCCACACCGCCTCGTCGTCGCCGAGCCCGTCCGGGACGGGGGTGACCGTGTCGGCGGGCAACGTGAACCGGGAGCCGTGCCCGGCGCGATGGAAGACCCGGCTCCCCACCGGGAGTTCGTCCGCTCCCACGGCGTCGACGACTCCCACGGTGAGATACCCGGCGCGAAACGGCAGTGTCGCGTACCACGAGTGGTGGCTGCCCTCGTCGAAGTGTCCGGTGAGGACAGTGGTTTCGGTGCCGGTCGACATCAGGCTCACCGTGGTCGCCACGCGGACCTGTCCCGGCCGAGGCTCGGGGGCGTCGTGTCCGACCAGTTCGACCTTGTCGCGCTCGGTGAAGAGGATCCGGTGGTCCATCACACTCCCGTCATCGGTGCCGGTCTCGCGCACGTTGTGGCCAGCCGGACCACCGTGTGGTCACGACCGGAGCGCTCGATCGCGTCGAGGACCTCGAGCACGTGCAGCGCCAACTCCGGGCCGGTTCTGTGCGGTGCGCCGGACAGCGCGGCGACCAGGTCCACCACCCCGAGGCCACGCAGGAGCTGCTCGGCACCGCCGGGTGGTCCCTGCCGTTCGGTGACCGGTGGCACCACCTCCCATTCGGCGTGGTGCGGCACCTTGATCAGCACATCGCCGTCGAAGTCCTTCGGATCGGGCACGACCATCGAGCCGGCCGTGCCGAAGATCTCGATCGCCGGCCGGACGGTGCCCCTCTTGTCCCAGACGTCGAAGCTCATCAGCACTGTCCCGATGGCGCCGGACGCGAACCGCAGCACGGCCGTGGCGTGGGTGGGCACCTCGACGTCGATCGTGGCGACCGTGGCGTGCTCGAACAACATGGTGCGCGTCGGGGCTCCGACGCGGGTGCCACCGGCGACCTCGGTGACCGGCCCGAGGCAGTTGACCAGCGCCGCGATGTAGTACGGGCCGATGTCCAGCAGGGGCCCGCCGCCGGCCTTGAACAGGAACGTGGGATCCGGGTGCCACTTCTCGACCCAGGTGTGTGTCGCGAACGCCGTGGCGCCGATCGGCGCACCGATTCGACCGCTGTCGATGACGGCTCTGGCCGTCTGGCCGGCGCTGCCGAGGAAGGTGTCCGGCGCCGACCCGACCAGCTTGCCGGTCTCCCGCATACCGGCCAGTACCGCCGCCGCCTCGTCGAGCGTCGCGGTCAGCGGCTTCTCCACATAGACGTGCTTGCCGGCCCGGAGCGCGGCGATCGTCACCCGGGCATGAGCGGCGGGCGGCGTGAGGTTCACCGCGATCTCGACGTCCGGGTCATCGAGCAGGTCCGCCATCGTGCCGGGCCGCGCGCCGTACTCCTGGGCGGCCCGCTTCGCCCGATCGAGATCGATGTCGGCGCAGCGCACGATCTCCAGCGGGTCGAACCGGCGCAGCCCGTATCCATATCGCGGGGACACGTTGCCGCAGCCGATGAGACCGACCCCGGTGCGGGTGCGCGCGCGGGTCATTCCGCCCCCGGGGCGAGCGAGAGACCGGACAGGTCCAGGGGAGGCAGCCGTCGCCGCCAGTGCACCCGTGCCCGGGTGGCCGCCTCGGGTAGCGAATGGCACTCCCCGGTGATGCCGCGACCGGCCGCCCACCCGGTTGCCTCGCCGGCGCCGGCGAAGAAGTTGACCAGCGGACACCAGGTGTCCACCACCGGCGTTCCCTGGCGGTAGTCGGCGAGGAAGACGACGCAGTCCAGGTCGCCCCCACACGGCTCCCCGTCGCGGAACTCGAGGTGGATCGGCTGCCCGCTCGCGGGGCTGCTCGACCGGATCGCGCCGGTGGCACCGAGCGCGCCGAGGATGCCGAGGGCGTCGGCGGCGCACCAGGTGTGCCGCCGCGCACCGTCGATGAGGATCTGGTGGTTGGTCCGGTCGACGGTGAGGCCGAAGGCACCGGTGGGCTCGCCGTCGGGTGTCAGCCGTAGCTGTCCGGCCGCGGTCAGCTCGTCCACGTCGGCGACCACAGCGGAGATGTGCCGTCCGGTGGCGGCGGTGATCGCGGCGATCGGGACCGGCCGGTCGGTGACGAGTACCTGGGTGAACACGGCGCGCATCAGTTCGTTCTGGGGCCCCGACAACTGGGGTGTCACCGGAACCGTCCGCATGTTGGCATTGTGGGACAACGCCTCGAGATTGGTACAGCACGGCCGGGTTATCCGCAGGTGTTCGGCGCCGGCTCGGCCGCGAACCGGTCGGTCAGGTAGCTCTGGATCTCGGTCTGCGCCGCGAACAGGATGTCGACGTGACCGGCATCGGGGATGAAGTGCGCGGTCAGCGGCGCCCCGCTCGCGCAGTACCGCCGGACCAGGTCACGGCTGTTCTCGACCGGGATGGTGTCGTCCTCTTCGCCGTGGATGAGCAGGGTGGGCACCCGCAGCGGCTGGTTGGCCGGGTCGCTCCGCGCCAGCGCGGCCGTGAAGTCCCTCGCGTCGAACACCTTGTCCAGCCCGAACTCCCGCTCACCCGCGCCCTCGTACTCGGCGAGGATGTCGGCTGCGCAACGCGTACGGATCTCCGCCAACGCCGTGCGACCGGCGTCGGTGAGACCACTGGCGTCCGCGTCGAGGTTCGGGTACGACGCGAGCAAGCCGTGCAGCGACATCAGCAGGTAACCCGCGTAGGGGCCGCCGGCCAACTGGTCGTCGAGCCGGTTCAGGTCGGACGGTGGCGCCAGTGCGATGGCGCCGCGCACGGTGAGGTCCGGGGCGTAGACCGGCGCCAGTTCGGCCGCCAGCAGCGTGGCACCACCACCCTGGGACTGGCCCAGCAGCACCGTCTCCGACCCCGATGCGGCGGCCAGTAGCGTGGCTGCCCTGATCGAGTCGAGGACACCGTGTGCCGCGGACCTGGCATCCGCGAACGGGTGCTCGCCGGGTGTCCCGAGCCCCTGGTAGTCGCTTTCCACATAGGACCAGCCGCGCTCGACGATCTGCCCCACGACCGGGTTTTCCCGTCCCGTGCCGTCGAAGAAGCCGCGTGATGGCGCGCACTGGTCACCGAGACCGGTCGTGCTGTGGGCCCCGCCGACGATCCGCCGCGGGCCACCCGCCTTGGCGTCGGCCGGCTCGATGAACACCCCGGACACGGCCACCAGGTCACCGTCGACGGCGGTGGACCAGTAAAGAATGCCGAAGCCGCGAGCGCCGGCCGGCGCGGCGACGGGGCGCGCCCAGATCACGTCACCCGGCTTGGCGCCGGGTGGTGCCGTGGGCTGGTCGTAGAACGCGGGTGCCGCCGGCCCCAACCTGATGTGCGCGTACGGCAACGAGTTCGGCTCGGCGGGGGCGACCAGCGGGGCCGGTTCCTCCGGTGCCCGGCTCGCGCCGCCGATGTCGATGCCGCAGCCGGCGAGGCCGGCCATCGCGACGAGGACCATGGCGGTACGAGCACGGGGCACGGCCGACCTCCCATCAATTCGTGACAGGCATCATAGGACGGCTCTTCGGTTGCCGGGGCCGCCCTTGACGAGCGGTCGGGTGGCGGGGCCAGGATCGTGCATGGCCGCCACGCACGAACATCCGCCGAAAGCTCCCGGAGTGATGACGATCGGCCGGGACGTGGGGCCGGCCGGCCGATGGATCCGCGTGGTGGCGGGACTGCTGGCGCTGAGCACCGGGGTGGCGGGCCTGGTGTCCGGCGACACCACCAACACGCAGATCGCTTACACGGCCGGATTCTTCGTGCTCCTCGCCGGCTACTTCCTGATACTGCACCGAGTTCTGGGGGAGCGGTTGTTCGCCCGCGCCAATCCGTGGTTCGGCACCGTGATCGTGATCGGCTCCGTCGGCGTGTTCACCGCACCGTTCATGCCCGCCGCGCTGCACGACGCCGCCGGCCTGTACATCGGCGCCACGCTGGTGCTCGCCGCCGCGATCAGCTACGGCGGTTGCGAGGTGGCCGCGCTGCCGACGCTGCTGACCGGGCGCCGCTACGTTCTGTACTGCCCGATCAACGCGGTGGATGCCGCCGAGCGTCCGCTGCACGCTGTCTCGACACGGTTCACCGGATGGATGGCGATCGGCCTCACGGCGATCGTCGGGGTGTATTTCCTCCTTGGCCGCGATGTGCTCGCGGCACTCGATCTGCCAGATCCCGTCGGACGGTGGTGGGCCTTGGTGTTGCTCGTGCCCGCCGCCCTGCTCGCGGTCCACGCCCGCACCGCGGCCGTGCGCGCCGAGCCGGCCCCCACAGAGACGCGCGTGTTCGTGATCGGCGCGGTGGTGCTCGCCGGGCTCGCGCTGTACTTCGCCGAGTTGGTCCCACAACACCTGGCCTGGCCGGCGGTGCTCCTCGGCGGCCTGTGCTACGCGACCGCCAAGGCCATCGCGACCGAGAGGCGCCGCCGGCGCAAGGCGTCGGACGGTTGACATGAGCCCGCGCACGAGCCAGCGGCAACGCGATGAAGGCGGCCTGACAGCCTGTTGGCGAATGGCCGTGAAGGGCGCTTTTGGGACTGTGGCGGTGTCCTGAAGGGTCCTTTGAGGGCGTTGAGTGTCTCGATGGGGTCCTTTGGGACATCGGCCATGGTGGCTGTTGTCGAGTGGTCGGAGTTGCTCGGTGGTGGTCTCGGGTTCTGGGTGTGGGCGCAGCAGAGGATGCACCGAAAGCGTCGTTGGGTGTGCTCAGCGCACCGAAAGCGCCTTCGGTGCACCAGACCCGCCGCCGGGTCGCCTGCGCGATTCGCCAACGGCCTCTTACTCACACCCAGCGTGAGGAAGGCGTCCTTCATCACACCCGGCCCCAGTCGTGAGTCGTGCTTCGAACAGTTCGCCGAACACGGGTACGACCGTGGGGAATCCGCCTCGGGCGAGCGTGGCGGCGTCGGCCTCGTGCCGTTCGTTCGGGTCGGCCGCCGGGACCGGCCAGGTCAGGTGCACCCGGTTCACGCCGGCGCGGGTCACCTCGGCCGGAACGCTGAGCTGGGCGCCGGTCCAGTCGACGGCGGACGGGAACGTGCCGACGATCGTCTCGTTGACGGTGGCCGTGGCGACGCCGTCCGGAGGACAGGCCGGCATGCGATAGGTGAGGTGGAGTACGCCGTCCGCTGGCCGGTCGAGGGCGAAGGCCAGGCTCGACCGCTCGGCGGTCGCCTGGCGATAGGCGCGTCGCGGCGCGCAGTCCGGACGGTGCCGGTCCATCTTGTCCGCCGTGATGAGCAGCTCCAGCTCGGCCGGGCCGGCGGGAGGCGTTCGGTCGAGAAGCTCGCCGAGGCACGATCGCAGTGTCCACATCCCGTCGGCGCGAATGGTCGACAACAGCATCGGCCCGAAGATCTCGCGCGCCGACTTGACCCCGGCGAGCGTCTGCAGGCCGGCGTGTGTCCACACCGGACCGGGGCTCTCCAGCACGTCGAGGAGGGCGTTCATGAGCGTGGTCACCTCGGGGTCGCACGCGATGGCGGCACGCAGCAGCGGAGCGACGACCTCGGCGGGTTGTGCTTGGTAGGCGCACTGCGCGGCGGCCATGAGACGGACCATCGCGCCCAACGACTTCGTCGCGCCCGGCCCGGGTGTCGTGGTCCCCGGCGGCAGTCCGAGGACGGCGTCGGCGACCGCGCTCATCGTCTTCTCGATGGCGTCATCGGACAGGTGGCAGTAGTCCAAAAAGGACCCTGGGTCGGGCGGTGCCAGCTGACCGTCGGCGGCCAGAACGGTGCGGAGATCGACACAGGGAAACGCGTTCTCCCGGGCAAACGCGGTCAACATGTCATGGATCTGGTTGCTGATGCCCGGGGAGGTGAGTACTCCGACGCCGATGAGCGAGTCGCGGGCTTGTTCCAGCCCTTCGCGTACGGCCGTGACGTCGCCGAGCCCGCCCGCGGCGCGGGCCAGCAGGGTTCCGGGGACCGGACTCATCCCGTCGTCCAGCAACCGCATTCGGCCGACGATCGGCGCGACGTCGGCCCAGCGTCGCTCCTCCAGAGCCCGGACGGCCTGGCCGCGAAGCCGATACCACTCGGCGAGCAGCTCGGGCTCGAGGACCGGCACCTCGATGTCGGGGGGTTGGGCCCAGCCTTGCAGGTTGAACTCGGGAATCACCACGACGATCCGGGTACCGCAGTTCACGTGCAACGCGCGCAGGCGGTCCAGGAGGTCATGGATACGTGGCAGCATGACCGTGTCGACGAACGCGTCGCGCAGCCCGCTGTAGCCGCCGGCGCGCAGGGCGCTCGACAGCGTGGTGAGCAGGGCCTGGTCGGGTTCCAGCGGCAGGCCGGCCCAGTTGTTGCCGGCGAACATGATGAGGTAGTCGGGTTCGAGCAGCGTCAGTTGGTCGGCGAGAAGGGTGAGCTCCTCCGGGAAGATCCCGGCCCGCGCCACGTCGACGACCTGGTAGTCGCCGGGAGCGGCTTTTTCGAGGTGTCGCTCCAGCGCCATCGCCGGGTTGAACTCCGGGTCGTAGATCCAGCCTCGTGCGGCCGACTCACCGAACAGCACGACCCGCCGGGTGCCATCCACGAGCGGGACTTCGCTGACGTCGGCCCAGAACTGGGACTCGCCATGGTCCACGACTCGGCGCAGCGCCGCGCCGTCCGGGCCGTGTTCGAGACGCCATACTCCGACCTGCCCCGTGGGCGGTGTCCGGCGGGACGGCGCCGTGGTGTCCCGCAGCTGCCGCGCGATCTCCTGGAGCTCCTTGAGGATCTCGGTGCCGCGGGCATCCGCGAGGAGGGCCGCGAGGCGGTCCGTGCGCGGCCTGAGCGATTCGCTTGGCGCCATGACTTGTCTCCGGGATCTCACCGTTCGGGGCTGGTCAAGGTCAGGCGTGCGTCGAAGAGTTCACCGAAAACCGGTGCGACCGCGGGAAACCCGCCGCGGAGCACGGTGGCGGCCTCGGCGGTGTGCCAGTCGTCGGCATCGACCGTCGGGACCGGCCAGTGCAGGTGAACCCAGTTCACGCCGGGGTGGGTCGCGTGGGCCGGAAGGGTGATCTCGGTCGTCGCCCAGCGCGTGGTGGTGGGGAAGGTGCCGGCGGTGACGTCGTTGATGGCCGTCGACGCGACGGTATCGGGCCGGCCGGCCGGCATCCGGTAGGTGATGCGCAGAGTGCCGGCCAGCGGTCGGTCGATCGCGAAGGCGAGGGTGGTCCGCTCGGCGGTCAACCGCCAGAAGGACCGCCGTGGCTTGCAGTCCGGACGCTGCCGGTCCATCGAGTCCGCGGTACTCATCAGGTTCACGTCCATCGGACCGGCCGGTGGCGTCCGGTCGAGCACCTGGCCGAGACAGGCGCGCAGTGTCCACATCCGGTCCGAACGCATCCCGGCCAGCAGCATCGGACCGAAGATCTCCCGCGCGGACTTCACCGTGGCGAGCGCCTCGATGCCCGCGTGTGTCCACACCGGACCGGCGCCCTCCAGGATGTCGAGCAACCTCGACATGACGTCGTGCACCTGGGGGTCGTCCTCGAGTGCCCGGCGCAGCTGCGGCTCGATGACCTCCGTGGGCTGACCGACATAGGCGGACTGCGTCGCGGCCAGGAGGCGAGCGAGCGCACGGATCCGCTGGGGCGCACCCTGGCCGGGCGTGCTGGTTCCCCGCGACAGCCCGAGAACGGCGTCGGCGACCGCGCTCATCGCCCGCTCGATGGCCTCGTCGGACAGGTGGCAGTAGTCGAGGAACGCCGCGGGGTCGGGCAACGCGGACGGACCGCCGGCCAGCACCGCGCGGAGATCGACGCACGGGAAGTCGTGCTCGCCGGCGAACTCGACCAGCAGTGCTTGGATTTGGCTGGTGATCTGTGAGTTGATCGCGACGCTGACGCCGACGAGGGCGTCACGGGCCTGCTCCAGCCCGTCGCGGGCGGCCGCGCCATCACCGAGCTCGCGTGCGGCGCGGGCCAGCAGGGTGCCGGGGACCGGGCTCATCCCGAGGTCGAGGGAACGCATTAACCGGGTGATCTCGGCGACGTCGGCCCAGCGCCGCTCGTCGCCGGTCGTGGCCGCCCGGCGGCGAAGGTCGTACCACTCGTCGAGCATGCCGTTCGCCAGCACCGGCACGTCGACGTCGGCCGGTGGTGCCCAACCCTGCAGATTGAACTCGGGGATCACCACCACGACCTGAGTGCCGTGATCGACGTGGAGGGCGACCAGGCGATCCAGGAACTCCCGCGCCCGGGGCAGCACCACGGTGTCGATGAACAGCTCGCGCAGAGCCGCGTAGCCGCCGGTGCGCAGCGCGTTGGCCAGATCGTCGAACAGCTCGATCGTCGGTGCGAAAGGGAGGGTGGCCCAGTTGTTGCCGGCGATCACGACGACGCAGTCGGGCGCCAACTGCGAAATCTCCTCGACGAGCTTGGTGAGTTCCTCGGCACAGATTCCCGCTCTGGCCAGATCGATGAGCTGGTGCTCGCCGGCCGCCTTGGCGAGCTGTCGTTCGAGGGCCATCGCGGGATTGAACTCGGGATCGTAGATCCAGCCACGGGCGACCGACTCACCGATCAGCACCACTCGGCGTACACCATCGCGCAGTGGGACCTCCGCTGTGTCCGCCCACCACGACGCGTCGCCCCGGTTCGGGTCGCGACGCAATGTCCTGCCGTCCTCGTCCAGGCGCCAGACGCCGATCTGGCCGGTCGCGGTCGCCGGCCGGCATGGTGTCGCGCCGGCGCCGTCACGCCGCTGCGCGATCAGTTGGAGCTCGTCGAGGATCGCCGTGCCGCGCGCGTCCGCGAGCAGACCGGCGAGGCGATCCGTGTGCGGCTTGAAGGATTCGCTTGGCGCCATCGGCAAACCTTCCAGTGGGTGCCGAACCACGGACTAGATGAAGGTGTAAACGTCACCGCTGACGGCTCGGGTGGACGGTGGCGCCGCGGCGTTCGCGATGATCTCCCACATCGGTGGGACCTGCTCCCGCCGCAGCATGAGGTCGCCGATGACGAGCGCGTCGAGCCGGGACCGAACGAAGCACAGCAGCGCGTCGCTGGGATCGTTGACGATCGGCTCGCCGCGCATGTTGAACGAGGTGTTGAGAAGTATCGGGTAGCCGGTGATCCGACCGAACTCCGTGAGCAGCCGATGGAATCGCGGGTCGACCTCGGCATCGACGGTCTGCACCCGGGCGGATCCGTCGACATGGGTGATCGCGGGCAGGCTGGCGCCGTCGCGGACCTGCGCGGTTTCGAGCATGAACGGTGAGTCCCATTCGATGTCGAAGAACTCGGCGCAGCGTTCGGCGGCGACCGACGGGGCGAACGGCCGGAACGCCTCGCGCTTCTTCACCAGTGCGTTGATGTGATCCCGCATCGACGGGTTCCGCGGATCGCCGAGAATCGAGCGCGAGCCGAGCGCCCGGGGGCCGAACTCCAGCTGGTTCTGGTACCAGCCAACTACTTTGCCGTTCGCCAGCAGCTCCGCGGTCGCGGCCACCAGCTCCGGCTCCTGTCCGGAGAAGTCCGCGTACTCGACGCCGGCGCCCCGGAAGCAGGCCTTGAGTTCCTCGGTGTCGAAGGACGGCCCGAGGCGGGCGTCGACGAGGCGGTGGCGCACGTGCGTTCCGGTGACCCGGTGGTGCACCAGGGCCGCCGCACCGACGGCGCCGCCGGCATCGCCCGCCGCGGGTTGCACGAAGAGGTCCCGAAACGGTCCCTCCCGGCGAATTCGGCTGTTCGCGACGCAGTTGAGCGCGATGCCGCCGGCATAGCTCAGGTTCTCGCTCCCGGTCACCTCGTGCAGATACCGCACCTTTCCGAGCAGAACCTCCTCGAGGAGCAGCTGCAAGCTGGCCGCGACATCCTCGTGGAAGCTTTCGATCGGACCTTCCGGAATGCGCGGCGGATTGCCGAGCAGGTCGCCGAGCTTGGCTGAGAACATTCGATCGCTCTTGCCGAAGTCGAAGTAGTCCAGATCCAGCCGGAACTGGCCGTCCGGCAGGTCGGTGACGAGCTCTCGAAGGGTGTCGAGATAGCGCGGCTTGCCGTAGGGGGCCAGACCCATGACCTTGTTCTCATCGCTGTTCACCTCGAACCCGAGATACGACGTCAAGGTGCTGTACAGCAGGCCGAGCGAGTGCGGAAAACTGACTTCCTCGAACAGTTCGATCCCTTGGGGGCCGCCGCGGCCGTAGCTCGTCGTCGTCCATTCACCGACGGCATCGGCGGTCAGGATCGCCGACTCGGCGAAGCCGGAGAAGAAGAACGCGCTCGCCGCGTGGGCCTCGTGATGGGTGACCGAGATTACCAGGCCGTCGTAGCCGAGCAGCTCACGTATCTCGCGGTAGGGCCGGTCAGCGTCGTATCGGAACATGGTCGCCGGCGTGGTGTACGGAATCTCCGGTAGGCCCGTCCACAGCTGCCGGCTGAGCCGCAGCACCGGATCTTCGTAATATGCGACATGGTCGATGTCGTAGATCTGCACGCCGGCCTGACGCAGGCACGCGCGAAACGCGTTCGCCGGGATCGCGGGATCGTATCGTTTTCTGGTGAACCGTTCCTCCTGGGCGGCGGCGGCCAATCGTCCGTCGATCAGAACGGCACATGCGGCATCGTGATACAGGGCCGAAATACCGACGATGATCATCAACATCTCCCACTCGAAGCCCAACGTCCATCGACGCCCCGCGAACGCGGATCTGCCGCGCCGTCAACCTAAGTGGGCTGCCAGCGCCTGTCCACGGTTCAGGCGGCGGGACCGGGCCGCCGAGCGGATACTGGCGTCAGTGTTGGTTGACCGGAACGGAGTAGTGTCCACCGATGACCGAACCAGATATCCACGACGCCGACCTGGCTGACAACCACAATTCGGCGCGAGAGGCCATCCGGTCGGGTGATGTGGCGGCGCTCTCCGGCCTGCTGCGCCGGCATCCGGAACTGGCCCGGGTGCGTGCGGAAGACGGCCGCACCCTACTCAACGACGTGGCCGACTGGCCGGGACGGTGGCCGCGACGGTTGGAGTCGGCGGCACTGCTGATCGACGCCGGCGCCGATGTCAACGCTCGTGCCACCGACCCGGACACCGGTGAGACCCCGGTGCAATGGGCGGCGAGCTGCGAGGATGCCGCCCTGACCGAGTTGTTGGTCGAAGCCGGCTCCCCGGTCGACGGCGTCGACGGCGGTGTCCCGCCGTTGACCCAGGCCCTCTTCTACCGCTCGACGGCGGTGGCCGAGGTCCTGGTCAATCACGGCGCGACGGTCGACCTGGAGTTTGCCGCCGGTCTCGGCCTGCTCGAGCGGCTCCCCACGTTCTTCGACGCGGACGGGAACCTGTCGCCGAACGCCGGCGTCCACCATTCCCCGGCCCGTACCCCGATCCCGCCTGCCGACGACGCCGAGAACGAGCTCATCGAGCAGGCGATGGTCTATGCGGCCATCAACGGCCAGACGGAGGTCATCGCCCAACTCCTGGAACGTGGCGCCGATGTCACCGCGCAGCCGTCGGGTTACACGCACCGGATACCGCTGACGAACTGGGCGCGGAACCATCCCGACACGGTCGCGTTCCTCGTCGAGCGCGGCGCGGCGCCGCTGGCGGAATCCGGTTCCTGAGTGGCGCACGTGGCCGGGTCGTCCCGCCGGCGGGACGACCCGGCCATCACCTACTGCTCGGCCAGCTCGCGAACCCGTTGGATTTGCGGCCGGGAGTAGGCACGGCGGGCCATTCGGGACACCAGCCACTGCGCCATGGTGTGCGGGAACGGCATGCGCCGCGGCACGTCGAGAACCAACACGATCCGCGGCTCGCCGCAGGTGTTGAACACCTCGTGTTCCCTGGTGTCGTCGAAGAGCACTCCTTCGCCCTCACGCCAGGTGTGGAGCCGCTCGTGCACTCGCAGCTGCGGCGGGTTCTCCGTGGGGACGATCAGGCCAAGGTGGTATCGGAGGAGCCCGGCATAGTGCCCACTGTGCGCGGCAACCGCCTTTCCGGGGTCCAGTATCGAGAAATGCGCCTGCCGCACCCGGGGGACCTGCTGGATGGCCCGCACGGTCTCCGGGCAACGTGCGCAGTTTTCGGTCGCCATCTCACCGAGCGACCACAGCCAGAACTGCCGCCAGTTGTGGGGAGTGAAGGAGGACAGGCATTTCGACTGGTTCTCCACCTCCTGAATGGTCGGCACGCGCTCCCGATCCGCGAGCAGGGCGAGCGCCTCGGCACGGATCTTCGGAAAGGCGTCCTCGAGCCGGCGTAGCTCCGGATATATGGCGTCGATATCGAGGATCGAGGGACGGTCGTCGCCACCGGCGGTTCGGATGAACCACTGGTTGATGCGGTTGGCGAGTTGTAATTGTCGGCCCTTGCTCAGCATCACGGCTCCTGTACTGGCCGCTGGCCGCGGCCGTGGCTGTCGCGCACAAGATATCCGAATGTACCGTGTATCTCCGACGACAGAACCAGGAGCGCCGTTGTCCTTCGCCCGGAACGACTGCGGTTCCTGCGCCTGCCAGCTTCGGCACGACGCCCTGCGCGCGGTGTTCGGCCGGGCGGTTGATGGACACCGGCAAGGCCCGTATGTCAGCCTGCACGACCAGTCGAGTCGGTCCACAAGTGAGGGGCGGACGGTGCATCCCGCGGATAACCAGTCAGTACGCGACAGTGTTCCGGCCGCACCACCAACGCTTGTCTTCGCGGACATTCTGGCCGCGCTCAGCTACTACCGGGACCTCGGTTTCTGGGTGGCGAAGATCGATGACGACCGCGTTCTGGTGAAGATACAGGGGACGAAGCTCTGGTTGCGCCGCGCGCTGTCGGGCGAGCTGGCGGACCGTTCGCGCGCCGCCGGCGAGGCGGATGTGTCGATCCTGGTCGATCGTCCGTACCGGCTGCTCCGGCAGATCTGTGACCGCAACGAAGGCCACGTGCTGGCTGGTGGTGTTCACGGGTTCGGCGACTATGCGGGCAATGTGATCGCTGTCGGCCCGACGCGTGATCTGACGGGCCGGATGAAGCGGTTGGTGTGGCCCCCGGTGGTCGACGAACTGCGAACACGGTGGCGGAAGTGGCGGAGCCGCCGGGCGGAGGCACCCCACTTACACGCGTTTCAGGAGTTCTATCGTCAGCTGCCCGACAAGCACAACGTCTACTACATGTTCTTCACCGGCGGGTTGCTGAACTGGGTGGCGAAGTCGGTCAGTCAGGTGCCGGCCGATGTCAACCTCGTGCTGATCGGGTCGGCATTGCCCGACTACGAACAGCAGTGGGTGCGGGACAAGCTCGGGCGGCCCTTCTTTCATCTCGACCTGCGGGTCGACGACGTCACCGTGTGGGAATTCCTGTTCGCGACAAACGAACACAGTTTCGGCTGGCTCGACATCGACTGCCTGGTGTTCAACAGCGCGCTGTTCGAGGAAATGGCCAGCGTGGCGGACAAGACCTATGCGAATGGTATCTGGTGGCAGGAGACCGGCCTTGGCTTCTCGGTGACCAGAACATACTTCCAGTTCGTGAACATCGCGGCCGTGAACGCCCTGCGCGACGCCGGGTTCCGGGTTACACCGAACCACTATTCCTTCCCGCCTTATCCGCTGCACAATCGGCTGGTGCCCGGTCGCCGGTGTTATAGCGACGTCGTCACCCGGCCGCTACGCCGGCAACTCCGACGGCTCGTGCCACCGGACAGCGCCGATCAGGGCGTGGTCGGCCCGAGCGGCCTGTTCATCGGCGGACGCACCAGTGGCTTCTTCGACACGACCTTCCTGTTCCAGGCGATGGCCCGCAGCATGGGTTTCGACGGCCGCATGGTGCGCCGGCTCATGTGGTCGGACACGCGCGGAATCGACGAGGCGTCCGATGAGGTGTTCCACGTGGGCGGCATCAGTTCGATCAACAGCCGGTCCAGGTCCGACCTGCGGTGTGTGCTCGCGGACTACGTGGGGCTGCTCGGCGCCGAACGACTACCCGGCCGGTACCGGGAGCGCCAGGAACTGGTGACCGCGAGGCTCGCTCAACACGGCCTCACTCCCGACACGGCCCTGACCGAGGTACGCAAGTATCTGATCGGCGAACGCAACCTGTCCGAGAAGATCGCCGACGCCGTGTTGCGACCACCAGCGACGATCCTCCGTTAGCCGGTGGTGGCGGCGTTGAGCGCGTCTTTCTTGCCCTCGTAGAAAGTCTGCATGGTGTGGTTGGCGGCGACGATGCGTTCGAGGTCGTCGAGGAAGGAGTCGAGGCGAGTGCCGGGGACGGCGGCCAGGAGGCGGTCGTCGGGGATTTCGGTGAAGGTGCGCATGCCCATGCAGCCCCAGGAGATGGTGGGGTTGCCGCTGGAGATGGCGCTGGGTAGCGCGGCGCAGGCGGGCCGGCCGGTGGACAGGATGGTGTCCTGAACCCAGTTGGCGGTGCCGGTGGCTTCGTTGTAGAGCATGGCTTGGCGGGGGGTGAGCCAGAACAGCACAACCTGGGGTGGGGTGGGCAGGTCGGTGAGCGGGCCGTAGAGGATGCCGGCGGCGGAGGGTTGGACGCCGGGGATCTTGGCGCCTTCCTCGGGGCTGAGATAGGTGCACTCGCACATGGAGGTGACCAGCTCGCCGAGTTGGGTCTGGAGGGCGTCGCTGAGGGGGAAGCCCATGACCATCGCGCCGATCGGGCAGTTGTCGTGGGCGTCGGCGGGGGCATAGAAGACGCCTTGTTCTGCCATCCGCCAGAACGCGCACGCCGAGGTCACCTCGTGCGCGGGGCCGGCGACGCCCTCGGGCGGAGTGTCGGTGAAGGTCAACGCGACGGGCGGGAGGTCCAGCGTGAGCGCGGCGGTGAGCCGCTGGGCGGCGGTCTGGTTGCTCATGATCGTCGGTCAACTTCCTGCATGGTGGGGACCGGATGAATCAGACGGTGCGAGACAAGGGTTCGCGGGATCGCATGGGTGGAGTGTCGCTGACGTCCTTGGGGCGGTAAAGCAGGACGGTGGCGGAATTGAGCACGACGGAGATGAAGCTGGCGGCGTGGAAGAGCACCGCGGCGCCGGGGGAGATGAGCCCGAGCAGGGCCAGGACCAGGCCGACGACGTTGTAGACGGTGGCGAAGAAGATGTTGAGCTGGATGGTGCGGATCCCGCGTCGGCACAGCCGGGCCACGGTCAACACGCGCGACAGGTGGTCGCCGTGTACCACGATGTCCGCGGCCAGGGCGGCCACTTCGGCGCCCGCGCCGACCATCGCGATCCCGGCATCCGCGGCCGCGAGGGCGGTGGAGTCGTTGATGCCGTCGCCGACCATGGCCACGACGTAGCCTTTGTCCTTCCACCGTTGGACTTCGGCGAGTTTGGCTTCGGGCGTGGCCTGGGCGTGGTAGTCGATGCCGAGTTGGGTGGCGACCGCCTGGGCGGGGCGGGACCGGTCGCCGGTGACCATCACGATGTGCTTCACGCCGAGTGTGCGTAGCCCGCCGATGACGGCCGCGGCGCTGCCGCGGGGTTGGGCCAGGAATCCGAGTAGCCCGATCACCGCGCCGTCGGAGAGCACGTAGGCCAGGGTGTGGCCGGCGGCCTCACGTTCGGCCGCGCGGACGCGGACCGGTTCGGGGATGGTGACGTCGGTGCGGTCGAGGAAGCGTTCGTTGCCGACGGCGAGCCGATGCCCGGCGTGGGTGGCGGTGATCCCGTGTCCGCTGGCGACCTCGAAGTCATCGGGGTCGTCGACCTGGAGGTCGTGGTCGGTGGCCGCGGCGCCGACGGCGCGGGCCAGGGGGTGGGTGGAGTGTTTCTCGGCGATCGCGGCCAGCCGCAGCACTTCAAGGTCCGAACGTCCGGCGAAGGCGTCGATCGTGGCGAGCTGGGGGGTGGAGGCGGTGAGGGTGCCGGTCTTGTCCAGCAGCACGACCTTGGCGCGGCTGCACGCTTCGATCGCGGCGCCGCCCTTGATGATCAGGCCGCGGCGGGCGGCCGCGCCGACGGTGGCGATCAGGGCGAGCGGGGTGGATGCGCTGAACGCACAGGGGGTGATCACCAGGAGGATCGCCGCGACCCGCTCCATCGACCCGGTGGCGATCCCGGAGATGGCGGCGGCGAGCAGCACGAGCGGCAGGAACCAGCGCAGGAACAGGTCGACCGTGCGCTTGGCCGGGATGTGCGCCTTCTGGGCCTGGCGCATCAGGGCGACGATGTGCGCGACCGTGTTGTCCTCGATCGTGGTGGTGGCGCGAACGTGGATGGTGCCCTGCAGGTTGGAGGTGCCGGCGAACACGGCCTCGCCGACGCCGTGGTCGGCCGGAACGGCCTCGCCGGTGAGCATCGACTCGTCCACACTGGTCTCACCCCGAACGATCTGCCCATCGACGGGGATCCGTTCGTCGGGGTGGACCACGACCACCTGTCCGATCCGGATCTGCTCGACCGGGACCATGGCGGGACCGTCCGGGGTGTGCAGCCGGGCCTGTCGCGGAATCAGCTTCATCAGGGCTTCGACGGCATTGCGGGCGTGTCGCCCGGCCCAGGCCATGAGGGTTTCGCCGAGCCAGAGAATGAACACGACCCAGGAGGCGTACCAGAATTCCCGTTCATACACGACGGCGACGAGCGCGAGGGTGATGAACACCTCGGTGGTCAGTTTGTTGCGGTCGAAGAGCACGGTTTTGACCGCGATCCAGAACATCGGATATCCGAGCGTCAATCCGATGAGGCCGACCACGACGCCGATGGTCGGCCACGGCTCGGCCTCGACCCACAGGTTGATCGCGGCGCCGGAGAGCATGCACAGCGTGGCGGCGGTGAAGAAGGTGAGGTTGCGGCGGAACAGTCGTTCCTGACTGAGGTCTGCTTCGCCGAACAGCCCGCCGCTCGGGGGTGGACTCGTGGTCGCGTCCGTTGTGGCGCTCATCGAAGAAAGGTGTCCTCTGCGTTGTCAGCTGATGGCGTCGACCGGGCATTGCTGAACGCAGGCGAAACAGCTCAGACATCCGGCCGGGTCCAGCAGGGTGGCTTTGTGGTTGTCGTCCTTGATGCTCATCGCGCCCTTGGGACAGACCTTGACGCAGATGTCGCAGCCGTCGATACAGGTTTCCTCGTTGACGACGGGAAGGAATCCCGGTGGGGCCAGCGTCGCCGGATACAGAAAGCACAGCAGTTGTTGTTTGCACACGTCGGTGGGTGACCAACTGGGAAAGTCCAGGCCGATCAACACACCCAACAAAGCCGACGTGACACCCCAGAACACCGCGCCGAACACGCCGCCACCGGTGGCCCACGTCACCGCGGAACCGGCCGCGCCGAGCAGCGCGCTCAGCGGCAGCGCCTGCGGCAGGCCCGGGGCGACCGGGAGCCGGGGATAGGCCAGCGCGAACAACACCGACATCAGGTAGGTGATGCCGACGGTGAGCAGCCCGGCCTGCCAGCCGGCGATCAGCGCGGCCGGGATGCCCAGCAGCCCCGCCGGCCACAGCCCGGCGCCGACGCCCATCTCGATCCGGCGGCGCAACGGGAAGGTGACCACGTCGGCGACCAGCCGGGGGAAGCTCTCGTCCAGCCAGGTCGGGAGTTCGTCGATGTCGATCGGCCCGAACACCACCCGCCACCCGGTGCGGCTGCGGACCAGTTTCGTGTCGACGCCGGGCGCGGTGAGCCGGGGCAGCACCAGCCGGTGGTGGTCCACCAACTGGTCGATGCCGCTGAGTTTGATCGCCGCCTCGATCTCGTCGACCCCGAAATGCCCGCCCGCCGACGCGCACCAGACGTTGACCCCGCCGGTCGGGGCGACCAGCAGGTAGCAGTCCAGGTCCATGCGCTCCAGGACCCGGGCGACGTGCCGCACGGTGTGGTCGAAGTTGCAGGTGACGAACACCGGGGAGGAGCGGTCCGGATTGCCGAAGACCCGCAGGCCGGGTTCGGTCGGGAACGGGAACGACCGGAAGATCAGCTGGGCCGCGCCGCGCACCACCCCGCGGCCGGTGGCCGGTGAGGGAGTCAAGGTTGTGGCTGGAGCCGCCATGCCGGCTTCCTTCCCGTCACGATCTGGAACGACTGGCCCTGCCGGTGCGCGACCCGCACGGCCTCCAGGCCGCGGTCGGTGAGTTTGCGATCCAGCTCGCGGGTGGCGTGGGTGCTGGTCTGTGTGACCAGATAGGTCAACGCCGCCATCGGCCACCGCCCGGCCCGATACAGCCACCGCCGCACCGGCGAGCCCGGCGTGACCTCGTCGCCCAGCACCAGCGTCCCGCCGGGGCGCAGCAGGCGGCAGAACACGTCCAGGGCGTAGGACTCCTCGGTGGCGGACAGCTCGCTGAGCACCAGGCAGCACACCACGGCGTCGTAGGACTCCGGGCGGAACTCCCGTTCCAGCCCGGTGATGGCGACCTGCCGCAGCCGCACCCGCCCGTCCGCGACGGGGTCGGCGAGTTTGGTCTCGGCGACGGCGAGCATCTGCGGCGACCGGTCGACACCGGTGACCCGCCGGCCCGGGGTGGCCAGCGCAGCGGTCACCCCGCCGGTGCCACATCCGACGTCGAGGATGTCCCCCTGCGCGGGCACGTGGGCGGCGATCTCGGCATACAGCCGTTGGATGCGGCCGGTGGACAGCATCCGCATGCCGAGGTCGTAGCGGGAGGCCTGGGTTTCCAGCAGCTTCATGAACACGAAGGACGACATGACGCCGGCCCCGTCAGCCGGTCCTGCCGGCGAGCACCCGGCCGGCGGTCGACGTCTCGGTCCGCGGACCGCGGAGGACCTGCTCGGCCAGCAACGCCACTGCCACGATCGCGGCGACCAGCGGCTGCCACACCACGCCGACGACCACCGCCGCGACGACCACGACGAGCCGCCAGTCCAGCCGCCGCTGGGCGACCACCTGCCGGACCCATCCCAGCACCAGTCCCGCGACCCAGATCGACGCGGCCCAGGCCAGCCGGTCGGCCACCAACGGGGCAACCCCCGCGATGGTCAGGACCACCGCGGCGAGAGCGAACAGCGCGGACGCGCTCAGCAGCAGCCGACGCACCAGCAGCCGACGCCGACCACCCAGCGCCGCCCGGCCCTCGAATCCGGCCCTGGCGTCGGTCGCCTCCCCGCCACAACAACTGTCCGCACGCACCGCACGTTCCGCCATGCGTTCACCTCCAGTGACCACTCGAGCCGACAGAGCGACACTAAGGAGAAACTTGTCCTATGTCAATGGGTCATATCCGTGTACGATCATGACAATCGGGTGTGACGGCGGAGTCGGGTGTCGCCGCCGGGAGGAGATGGCGCGAGGTGGCAGAGGTCAATATCGCGGTCAGCCGCAAGATCGGGATTCCGTTGGGTACCCAGATTCGCGACCAGATCGTCAACGCGGTCGCGGTCGGCGACCTGCGCGCGGGTCAGCGGCTGCCGACCGTGCGCCAGCTCGCCGAGTTCCTCGGTATCAACCGCAACACCGTCGCGCAGGCCTACCGGCAGCTGGAGAACGACGGCCATGTGATCACCCGGGCCGGCGGCGGAACCCTCGTCGCAGGTGACCCCACCGCCGCGCCGCCGCCCGCGCAGACACTGCACGACCTCGTGCGGGACGCGTTCCGTCAGGCCCGCTCGGCCGGGTTCAGCGCCCGCGAGTTCGCCGAGCTGGCCCTCCACGCCAGTGCCCAGGAGGACGCCGCCCCGGCGAGCCGGATCGTGGTGATCGACGAATACCGCGGCGAGCTGGACTTCGTGTGCGCCACCATTCGCCGCGCCCTACCCGGCAGCCTGGTCGACGCCTTCCTGGTCGCCGATCTGCAGGCCGCCGATCCGGTCGAGCTGCGCGCCCGGCTGGCCGGGTTCGACTGCGCCCTGGTGGCGTTCTACTGCCTGGAACAGGTCCGCCCTCTCCTCGCCGACGCCAACCTGCCCGTGGTGGCGGCGGGCGTCGGCCCGACGCTGAACTCGCTGCGTCGTATCGCCGATGAATGCGCCGGCAAGCAGGTGGCCATCGTCTGCACCGAGCCCAACGGGCCCGAGTACATGGCCGCGGCGCTGCGCCGGGCCGGCATCACCTTCGACGTCGACCCGCTGCTCGCCCATGTGCACGACCGGCGGCTCGCGCGGATCCTCGCGGACAGCGCGGTCATCGTCGCCTCCCAGGGCTCGGCGGACGTGGTCGCCACCCTGGCCAGCGACACGCCGGTCATCGTCTACTCGCGGTTGATCAGCGAGGAAACGCTGGCCACGCTGCGCAGCTACACCGACTACCTGGCCGCCAACGCCCCGAGCTAGGGCGTGTCTGATGGATCCATGGCCGCGCCATTCGCGCCCAGGCGGCCCCTGGCGGCGTTGGCGGAAGGCCCAAGTACAACCCGGTACGAGGACCTTCCGCCGCCTTGCCAGGAACCACCTGGACACGAATGGCATCGACCGAGATCCATCAGACACGCCCTAGTGATCACAGGGCTGGCTATCGTGCGGGGAACGACGCTTTCCCTGAGTTGACCGCAGTGAACGACGCCTTCCCTGCATCGAGGCACCCGGCGTGGTGTCGTCGTAGCCGCGCATGCAGGCGGCCAACGCCGCGGTGTTGTCGGCGGCCAGCGATCGGGCCAGCAGGACCAGCTCGGCCACCCGCGGGTCGGGAACCCGGTAGTGCGCGAAGCGGCCCTGACGGCGCACCTGGACGTAGCCGCAGTCCGCCAGGCACGCCAGATGCGTGGAGACGCGTCCCTGTGAGAGCCCGACATGGGCGACGCACTCGGTGACGGTGTGTTCCTCGTGGAGGAGGAACTCCAGGAGTCGCAGTCGCACGGGGTCGCCCAGCACGCGGAGGAACTTGGCCACCACCTCCACCCCGTTCGGCTCGGTGGGCAGCAGCGCCGCCGCTGGCATGGACAACGCGGCCATCCTCGTCCTCCTCACGGCCGTCGTATGCGGATAAACGGATATGACGTTACCATCGAAGTGGACGGGCGGAGAGGACCAGCGATGCGGTACGACCTGGCGGTGATCGGTTCCGGTGGCGGTGCGTTCGCCGCGGCGATCGCCGCACGACGCAAGGGCCGGACGGTGGTGATGATCGACCGGGACACCGTCGGCGGGACGTGCGTGAACACCGGATGCGTGCCCTCGAAGGCGTTGCTGGCCGCCGCCCAGGCCCGTCACCTCGCGCTGGGCCAGCGTTTCCCCGGCATCCACACCAGCGCCGAGCCGGTGGATGCGGCGGCCTTGTTCGGCGGCCGGCGTGAGCTGGTCGAGGGCCTGCGCGCCGCGAAGTACGTGGATCTCGCCGCCGAGTACGGCTGGGAGATCGTGCCCGGCCACGCGTCCTTCCGCGACGGGCCCGTGCTCGAGGTCGCGCACCCCGACGGCCGCACGATCGGTGTCGAGGCCGAGCACTACCTGATCGCGACCGGGTCGACGCCATGGGTGCCGCCGATCGAGGGCTTGGACCAGGTCGACCACCTCACCTCGACCACCGCGATGGACCTCGACGCGCTGCCCACCTCGCTGCTGGTGCTCGGCGGCGGGTACGTCGGGCTGGAGCAGGCTCAGTTGTTCGCCCACCTGGGGGTCACGGTGACGATCGTGGCGCGGTCGCGGCTGGCGCCGGCCGAGGAACCGGAGATTTCCGCCGGGATCGAACGGATCTTCACCGACGACGGCATCACCGTGCACACCCACACCACGATCAGCGGCGTGCGCCGAGAACCGAACGGGCAGGTCACGGCCACACTGACCGACGGCGATGGCCGGCGGCGGACGCGGTCCGCCGACCGGCTGCTCGTGGCCACCGGCCGTCACCCGGTCACCGACGGCCTGAACCTGGACGCGGTCGGTATCAAGACCGGCCCCCGCGGCGAGGTCGTGGCCGACGAGCACCTGCGCACCGACAATCCGCGGATCTGGGCCGCCGGGGATGTCACCGGCCAGCCGCAGTTCGTCTACGTCGCCGCCGCCCACGGCACCCTGGTGGCCGACAACGCCTTCGACGGCGAGGTCGGCCGGACGGTGGACTATCGCACCTTGCCCAGGGTGACCTTCACCGGCCCGCAGATCGCCTCGGCCGGATTCACCGAGGCCCAGGCGATCGAGCAGGGCTACACCTGCGAGTGCCGGGTGCTGCCGCTGGAGTACGTGCCGCGCGCCGTGGTCGACCGGGACACCCGGGGCGTGATCAAGCTGGTCGCCGAGCACGGTACCGGCAGGCTGCTCGGCGCACACGTGCTCGCCGACGGCGCGGGCGACATGATCGCGACCGCTGTGTACGCGCTGGCCAACGACATGACCGTGCGGCAGATGGCCGACCTGTGGTTCCCGTACCTGACCATGGCCGAGGGCATCAAGCTGGCCGCGCAGACCTTCACCCGCGACGTGTCCAGGCTGTCCTGCTGCGCCGCCTGAACGGAGTCAGCGTCGTTGGTGGGCCATCCATTGCCAGATGTGGGTTCCCTGGATGCTGGGGTCGTTGCGGGCCACGTAGATCCAGGACCAGTGGCCGGGGAACTGGTGGCCGTTCCAGGTGACGTTGTCGTAGAGGGTCATCAGGGAGTGGGGGATGAGGTCGTGTGCGTGGACGGTGTTGGTCCGTGGGTCGACCGTGGTGTCGTCGCGGGAGGTGACCAGCCAGGTGGGGGTGCTGATTCCGGTCAGCTCGGCGTCGGGGACCAGCGGCGGGTCGCCGGCCCGTAGAGGTGTGACGACTCCGCAGATCGGTACGGACGCGGCGAACGAGGTGGGATAGACGGTGGTCATCTTCAGGCTCATGTAGCCGCCGTTGCTGGCGCCGGTGACGTAGATGCGGTCGGGATCGACGGACCGCGTGCGGACGACGTCGCGGATGATCTCGTGGATGAGCGGGGCGAAGCGGGGGCCGTCCTGCATCCAGGCGGAGGTGCTCTGCGGGGCGAGGACGTGGGCGCCGTTGAAGATCTGTTGGGCCTCGCGGGTGGCGAAGCCCAGTGCGCCGCGGTTGGCGCGCAGGGTGGTCTCGTTGTCGTAGTAGTCGTCCGGCAGGGAGGCACCTTCGCCGCCGCCGTGCAGCCAGACGATCAGGGGACCCCGGCGGTGCCGGTTGGGGGAGTAGAGGCGGTATTTCATGCCGGAGCGGGAGACGTGGTGGCTGAAGGCGTCGACCTCGGGGTTGGCCAGCCGGCGCTGCGCGAAGCGTGCGATGGTGACCGGCCGGCCGTGGCGCAGGGTGATGGGGGCGTTCTGTGTGATGGTGTAGACGAGATCGAGTTGGACGTTGCGGCTCTTGCTCGCGATGTAGCCGAGGGTGCCGCCGCCGGGTTGGCCCTCGGCGTGGCTCAGCGCGAGCACGATGTTCCCGTGGCGGTCGAGCTGGGCGGCGGTTACCGGCCGGTCGAGGTCGTAGCCCACGATCTGACCGCCGGTGGCGATCGGGCTGGTGGCTGTGGCGTGGACGCTGAACGTGCTGGTCGTCAGGCTTTCCGGGTCGATGGGCCCCAGCCGGGACGTGTTGAGGGTGACCGCGGTGACCTGCTCGCCACCGTCGAGCGTCACAGCGTTGAGGATGAAACTCACGCTCGGGGTCGGGTTGTCGGCGTGGGCGAGGCCGGGCAGTGCCAAGCTGGCGGTCGCGCCCGCGCCCGCGGCCAGCACGGCGCGACGACTGATCAACAGAGCCATGGTGTCTCCTCGGTCTTGGCGCCGGTGGCATGGTCCCGGAGATGGACACAAGGTAGAAACTTACGGACTTGGCCGGCGATAAACCACCGCGTGTAGGAGGAGAACGGCTGTGACCGACCTCGTCACCATGCTGGAACATCAAGAACGAGAGCTGGTCTTCGACGCGTTCGACCACGCGCACGCCTGGCGGTTGGGCACCCGGATCACCGCGATCGCGCGGGAAGCGGGCCACAGGGTGGGTATCGACATCCGCCGGCCCGGCCTGATCCTGTTCCGCGCCGCCCTGCCGGGCGTCGCTCCCGACCAGGACACCTGGATCGCCCGCAAGGCCGCCGTCGTCCTGCGCATGGAGGCCAGCAGCGCACTGGTGGACGCCCGCCTGCGTGCCATGAACGTGGATCCGGTCGCGACCGGATGGCTGGGCGCCGAATACGCGGTGACCGGCGGATCCTTCCCCATCCGGGTGCGAGGAGTAGGGGTCGTCGCGGCGGCGACCGCCTCCGGGCTGGCCTCGCGGGAGGACCACGACCTGATCGTCGAAGGTATTCGCGCCTACCTGGCCGACGGAGAGGGCGAGTGAGCGCGCCGCCGCGGCGGCGCGCTCACTCGGCTGTCACAGCTCGCAGTCGGTAGTGGTCTCGACGTTGGTGCAGGTGTCGGTGCCGGGTCCGGCCGCCGCGGTGTCGGCGGCACCGGCGCCGCCGTCGATGGTGTCGGTGAAACCGGCACCGGCATCGACCAGGGAACCGTTGCCGGTCCTGGCGTCGCCGTAGATGGTGTCGTTGTTGTCGCCGCCGTTGATGGTGTCGCTGAAGGCCTGGGCGGCAGTGGCCAAGCCGGGGATGACGACGGCGTCGAAGTCGCCGTAGACGATGTCCGTGCCACTCCCGGCGGCTGTTCACGGCTCTCGGCGGACTCGCTCCCAAAACATCCACGATCCCGCTTTACTCCACGGTCACCGGCGAGAGAGTCGACGGCGCCGAAATGGACGCCGCCTACTGGTTCCGAAACACGCGGGAGTCGGTGCGGTTCGACGATGCCATTCGCACGATGCTCATCGATGGCTTCCGTCACTTCATACAGGTGAGCCCTCATCCTGTGCTGACACTCGGTTTGACGGAGACAGCCGAAGCCAACTCGGTGGACATCCAGGTCGTCGGGACGCTTCGCCGGGACGATGGTGGCCACGCCCGGGTTCTGACGTCCCTGGCCGAAGCGTACGTGGGTGGAGTGGAGATCGATTGGGCGGCAGTGCTCGGTGGAGTGGGCGCGCGCGTGGTGGGACTTCCCACCTATGCCTTCCAGCGTCAACGTTACTGGCTGGACGTTCCCTCCTACGCAGGGCTGAGGCAAAGTCAGATCTCAGCTGGTCATGACCAGTGTGATGGCTCGTTTCGGCTTGCGTGCGTTGTGGCGTAGTGCTTGTGCGATGTTGGTGTGGCCGGCGAGACGGAGCAGGCTGATCGCGAGGTTGCGGATCCCGGCCATGATGCGGGGGCCTGCGCCGGTGGCGATCTGTGAGGCGTCTTCGCCCATCGTGACGTCGCGGACCCAGTGCAGCTTGTTCTCCACGTGCCAGTGGCCGCGGATGTAGCGGGCCAGTTCGGCGGTCAGTGAGGTGATCGCGTACACGGTCTCGCGTGTGGCGCGTTTGGTGCTGTTCTTGCGTTTGCGGGTGCGGGTGATCTGGACGGCTTGGGCGGCGTGCGGGAACAGGATCCCGGCGGCGATGGTGATGACCTTGTAGGTGCGGGTGACCCTGCGGCCGTGGCTGGTGTCGGTCTCGCGGTGTCCGACCGGGACGTCGTTCCACGGCTGGCTTGCTAACTGGCGGCGCAGATTCTGTTGATTTCCCTTGACGGTGAGGACGTAGTGCGCGCCTCGGCGGTGGAGGTATACGGCGTGCTCACGTTGGGCGTGGAGGGCATCGGCGGTGACGACCACCTCGGCGAGATCGTCGATCTGGTCAAGAAGTGTGGAGAACATGGGTATTTCGTTGGTCTTCTCGCTGATCTCGACTTGGCCGAGCGTCACTCCCGCGTCATGGTCCAGGCAGGCCATGAGCATCCGCGCGCGACCATCTGCGACTCGCGAGCCTCGAAGCGCCTTACCGTCGACCGCGATCGCGCGGCGCCGCGCCCGCTCACCAGCCTTGGCTTTTGCCGTCTTGGTTCTGGCCGCGGCCAGGCGAGCGGCGAGGAACCCGCCGATCGCGGTGTCGAACCCATCACCGGACAACGCCGAGAGCGCCCGCCGGACCGTGGACGCGTTCGGAGCGCCGATCCCCATCCCGCGCAGGGTGCCCTCGACCGCGTCAGCGGCCCATTCGGCGATCGCGGCGAACGAACGCGCACCGGAGACCACCGCGCACACCGACACGAACAGGATCGCCGCGAACCGGTGCCGCACACCCCGTTTCCTGCGTGGATCCGGCACCGACTCCAACACCTCCAGCAAACCGCCCCGCGCCTGCGGCGCCACCACGCCACCCAGCGGGGCCAACTGGCGAGACAGGACAGCGATAGGAGACGATGACACAGCAGGCACGGCAAGCTCCGAAGGTCACGATGGCGTAGGAACCTTCATGATCAACGGTCTCGCCGTGCCTGCTCCGGACCGCCCGATCTTCGGTGTGTCGCCGCACAAATCAGCAGGTCAAGCCACCGGTAGTCGACTTTGCCTCAGCCCTGCCCTCCTACGGGGGCGAACTGCCCTTGTGCGGTTCTGCGGCGTCCCATCCACTGCTCGACACCGCGATGGAGACGGCAGAACAGAACGGGTTCATCTTCAGCGGCAGGATCTCCGCGAAGAATCCCCGGTGGCTGCGGGACCACGCACTCGCGGGCACAGTCCTGTTGCCCGGCACCGCGTTCGTGGAGATGGCGCTCTACGCCGGGAAACATGCCGGCTGCGGTTGGCTGGAAGACCTGACTCTCCAGGCCCCCTACTGCTTCCCGAGAACGCCGAAGTGTGGGTTCAGGTCACCGTGGGCGACGTGGATCGCACCGGGTGCCGGCGGGTGAGCGTTCATTCCAGGCAGCACGTTGCCGATTCGTCCACGCGCTACCAGTCGTCGCAGTGGACCTGTCACGCCACCGGTCTGCTTTCTCCACGGCGGCCTTCCCCGCCGCGAGTACTCGACCACTGGCCTCCGCCGGGATCCGTTCCGGTGGAGATCGAAGGCGCCTATGAGAAGCTCGCCGCACGCGGCTACACCTATGGTCGGGCTTTCCGCGGACTCAGGCGGATATGGCGCAAGAACACCACGCTGTACGCCGAGGTGGCCGTGCCGGAAGAACTGGCGGCAGAGTGCCGGCGATACGACATCCACCCCGCACTCCTGGACGCCGCGCTCCATGTGCCCGTTGTCGCGGACGGAACAGACGACTCCCCGCCACTGATGCCCTTCGCCTGGTCCGGTGTCGGCCTCTACCGCACCGCTGCGACCGAGCTGCGGGTGACACTCCAGATGACGGACGCCACGACCGTCGCCGTGGAGGCTACGGACGGCGCGGGCCGCCCAGTGGTGACGGTGGAGAGCTTGACCGGCCAGAGGGTCGATGGTGACCAGTTGGCTCACTCCGTCGGGCCATGGCGGGAGTTCATGTACCAGGTCCGCCAGGAGCGAACCCCGGCAGAGCAGGGCGGTCCTCCTGGGGACGGCGACGGAGGAACTGGTCACACGCACCTCTGGCACCCCCCTGTACCAGCGATGGCACGATCTCAGGCAGACGCTGGACAGCGGGGAACCCGTTCCGGACATCGTGTTCTTCACGCCCACCCACACGCGGACCGCGCCGCCGACGTGCACGCGGCCACCCAGGACACCGCCGAGATCGTGCGGTCCTGTCTTGCCGACAGGCGACTCCGCTCGTCACTCCTGGTTCTGGTGACCTCGGGCGCCGTGGCAAGCGGCACCGACGAGGACGTCACGAACCTGGCCGGTGCGGTCGCCGCCGGACTGATGCGCGCCGCGTACGCCGAACATCCAGGGTGCTTCCTCGTCGTCGACACCGACCGCGCCGCCGTCCCTGCCTATTTGTCGTCGGCCGTGGATGTCCAGGAGCCCCAGGTGGTGCTCCGTGGCGACCGAATCCTGGTGCCGCGGGCCGTAGGAGTGCCCGTACCGGCCCCCGGCGCTCACAGTCCGCTGGATCCGCAGGGCACCACTCTGATCACCGGTGGCACCGGGGTCCTGGGCTCACTCGTGGCCCGGCACCTGGTGACCCGACACGGAGCACGCAACCTGCTGCTGGTCAGTCGCAGAGGGCCGGATGGTCCCGGTGCCGTCGAACTGCGTGCCGAACTGGGCGCGCTTGGCGCGAACGTCACCGTGGTGGCCGCCGACCTCAGCGACCGCCGGCGTCTGGATGCGGTCCTTGCGACGATACCCGCCGAGCATCCGCTCACTGCCGTCATCCACACGGCCGGGGTGCTCGACGACTGTGCCGTCACCGACCTGACCCCCGAAAGGCTCGTCCGTGTGCTGAGACCCAAGGTCGATGCGACGACGGCACTGCACGAGGCCACCGCCGAGAAGGAACTGGCGGCCTTCGTCCTGTTCTCCTCGGCCGCCGGTCAGACGGGCAATCCAGGACAGGCCAACTACGCGGCGGCTAATTCCTTCCTGGACGCTTTGGCGGCCCACCGCCGGTGGCAAGGCCTGCCGGCCGTCTCCCTGGCATGGGGTCTGTGGGAAACAGAACACGGTATGGGCTCCACCCTGAGCAGGTGTCCATTCAGGGGGTAGGTCCCCGGGTTCACGCGGTGG
Organism: uncultured Actinomycetota bacterium; assembly: GCA_963826035.1. Lineage (GTDB taxonomy): Bacteria > Actinomycetota > Actinomycetes > Mycobacteriales > Pseudonocardiaceae > Actinophytocola. The sequence goes on from CAWGVZ010000023.1 coordinate 183,111, forward strand.
TGGTTGGGGGCATCCAGGGGTTGCCGGTGAGGGCGTGGTGGATGGCGTCGATGGCGCGGAGTCCGTGGTTGTAGGCGCTGGTGAGGTAGGAACGGACTCGGCAGAATCCGGCAAGAGTGGTGTGGGTGTGCCAGTAGCCGGAGACTTTTTGGTGCAGTTTCGGGCTTTTCAGTGCTTGTTCGCTGGCGTTGTTGGTCCAGGGCACGGCGAACACGGTGGTGAACAGCCAGACCTGGTCGGCTTTGTTGGTGAGTCGGGTGGCGAGGGTGTAGCCAGGATGGTTGCCGTCGTGCCAGTCGCGGTGTCGGTTGGTGGTCTGTCCCCAGGTGACGGCTTTGTCGTAGCGGGCACGCAGGTCGGCCAGCAGTGTGGGGTTGGTTGTGGCCGGCGGCTGTGGCGGTCTCGACAGCTTGGTGGGCCTCGCGCAGCACGGTGCGGGTTTTCCCGGCCCAGGCCTGCTGGGTGGGGTGCAGGTCGAGGACGTCCTGGAGGTGGCGGAACAGATGGGCTACGCATTGCTGCACCCCGGCGACCGTGGGGTCGAACTGGTGCCAGGCCACGTAGTCGTCACGTACGAGATATCCGCGGTAGTCGCCCAGCAGACCGAGGTTGCGCAACGCGACCTTGGTGCGTGCGGGCAACGCCCGGTACCAGACCAGGCGTTCGTCCGGGGTGCGTACGGTGACCACGTGCGGGGCACCCGGCACTGGCTCGCCCTGTTCGTCGGTGTCTCTGCCGAGCACGTTGACCGGGGTTTCGTCCCCGCACAGCACCGGTTCGGTGGCCAACGCCGCGCTCATGGCCTCGTCAAACCCCGCTGTGGCGAGTTTCTCGGTGAGGCGTTCATGACTCGACTTTCGCGGTTATGCGGCTGCTTGTGCCCAGGCTTGCTGGACTTCCATGATTTCCTGGGTTGTTGCTGGTCGGGGTGATGTTGGCATAAATCGTGCGGCGATGATCTGGTGTCGGAGCTTGGTGAGCATGTCCAGGGTGGAGGGTTCGGTCTTGGTTCCGTACCAGGGTGCTGAGGTGCGGCGGTGGGCTGCGTCGTTGTGATGGTGGCCGTGTAGGGCGTACCAGACGATGAGGATGCTGTGGCAGAACAGTCCGAACGGGGCAGTCCGCTGCACGGCTTTCGGGACACGGTTGCGTGCTTCCCCGACGCCGAGGATGTTCTTGACGTCGAAGAACGTGACTTCGATGGACCAGCGGGCCGCGTAGCGGGCGATGATCTCCTCCGGTGTGGCGGTGAGGTCGGTGGTGACCAACGCGATGTCATACCCGCCTGTGGTGCTGGTTTTGGTGGTTCGTCCGGTGTTGGTGACGAGGATGACCCTGACGGTGTCGGTGCGCCAGGTGCCGTACCACAGGCAGATCCGTTCGGCGATCTTCACGGTGCTGGTGGTGCCGTAACGCGACACGGTCACGGTTTTCCAGGTCGCCGACCGGGCAACCTCGGTCGGGGTGCCGATTCGTTGGCCTTTCAGCGCTGGCCGGCCACGTTTCCCGGTCCTGGGTGGGGCGAGTTGGTAGAAGGTGGCGTTGGTCTTGGCTCTGGTGGTCATGGTCATCTCGTCGCCGAGACCGGCGAACGCGCCACAGCCGTAAGCGGAATCGCCCACAGCATGGATGTCGCGGTCACCGAAGTGTTCGGCGATCATGTCGAGCAGGTCTCGGGCCAGATCCGGTTTCGCCGGACCGCCCTTGACCGCCAACGCGGCCAAGACAGGGAGCGCTACCGGCCGAGAACAGAACGGCAACGTCACGATAATCGCCACGACCACCCAGTTGTTGCCGAATCCGAGCGTGACCCGGCCTGCCGCGGAGCCGTCGTGGAACCAGCCCGCCGCGTGGACTTTCTTGCCCCGCCGGCGAAACAGGGTGTCATCGATCGCGACGGTGATCGGCGCACCGGGTCCGAGTAGCTGGGTGACGATTAACTCGGCCAGCAGCAACCCGACCTGCTGAGGCCTCCACCGTGCGTGGGAGAAGAACCGGTGGGCCCGGCCGTGATGCCAGATCCGGGCCAGACCCGCACCGGTGAGCATCCCGCACACCGTGCGCCGGACCGGCTGCGCGAACAACCCCGCTACCAGCATGGTGAACGTCTCGAACGTCGGCGCGGTAAAACACGGCCGGAAGGTCACCAGGACACGCATGAACGCGCCCGGTAGGGTGGGGACCCGGAGCATCGGCGGAACACTCTTTCGCTTGCGGCAGAGCTGTTACAAGGAACCGCCGATGCTCCACCCAGCGCCTTGCAAGATCCACACGCCACGCCGTGGCCAGCCGCACCTCCTCGCCACAGCCCCCGCCGCCGCCCGGCTGGACTCACACCAAAAGTGCGAAAGTCGAGTCAGCTATGTACAAGCGTCATTCGTGTTCTCATGAACCAACACTGTGACGTCCGGATTTGCGGCATGGACCGCCGGAACGGACGTCCGCGGTCCATGCGGTGCTAAATCGTTCTTCAGCGTTCGACCGCACCGGCCGCAACGGGGTCCGTCGCGGGCTGCCGATGCAGCCGGCCGTCGAGCAGCGCCGCGCCCAGGGCCACCACGGCGACGACGGCACCGACCCAACCGACCGAGGCGATCCCGAAGCCCGCGCCGATGCTCCATCCGCCCAGTAGGGGAGCGAGGGTGATGCCCAGTTGGAAAGCCGACACGTTGGTCGCCCCGGCCAGCGTCGGCGCGTTGGCCGCGATCGTGTACACGCGGCCGATGACGGCGGGGTTGACCAGGAAGGCGGCCACGCCGAGCAGGAACACCAAGGGGATCACCGCGCTCGGATGGTCGGCGAGCATGGCCAGCGCGACGGAGAAGACGATCATCCCGACGATCCCCACGCTCAGGACGTGGAACGGGGAGCGGTCCGCGAGTCGTCCGCCGATGGTGAGGCCGACGAACGCGCCGATGCCGAACAGCGACAGCACCGCGGGGACCCAGTTGGTGTCCAGGCCGCTCGTCTCGGACAGCAGTGCACCGAGATAGCTGAACGTCACCATGTAGGCAGCGGTGGTCGCGATGGTGGTGGCGTAGGCGACCCAGAGCTTCGGCTGCTTCATGGTCGCCAACTCGGCGCGCAGCTCAGGACCGGCTCCCGCGCTCTCATCAGGCGCGCGCAGCGTGAGCCACACGGCCACCGCCGTCGCGGCGGTCGCCACGGCCACTGCCCAGAACCCGGCCCGCCAGCCCGCGAGGCCGCCGATCACGGTGCCCAACGGGCCACCGAAGACCATCGCCAGGCTCAGCCCGCTGACCACCACGGACAGGGCGCGCGCCGTCTTGTCCCGTGGTACCAGGCTGACCGCGGTCGTCATCGCCACCGCCCAGAAGCCGGCGTAGGCGACGCCGCTGATCACGCGGGACACCATCAGCAGCCAGTAGCTGGATGTCAGCATGCCCAGCGCGATGGCGGCGACGAACAGCGTCTGGCTGGCCAGCAACGTCGCGCGCCGGGGCCAGCGCAGCGTGAGCACCGCGAGCGGTGGCGCGCCGACCAGCACCCCCACGGCGAACGCGGAGATCAACGCCCCCGCCGAAGGCAGCGAGACCTCGAGGTCCCTGGCCATGTCCGGCAGTACGCCCGAGATCAGGAACTCCGAACTGCCCATGCGAACAGGCTGAGGCCGAGCAGGTACACGGCGGCGGGCAGTGTGACCTTCCCTTGTCGGGTGCTCATCGGCATCCACCTCGTCCGTCCGCGTCCACCAGCTGGCTGGGCATGGTCACCCCGTGCCTCCCCTTCTCCTTGATCTTTACCAAGCCAGAGAGTACAGTATTCCAATAATCTTTGGAACAGTGCAGGAGCGAAAATTGAGCGACACCCCGCTGCCGCGATCGGTTCTCTTCGAGGAGCTGGCGCGCGTCGCCAAGGCGCTCGGCAATGACAAGCGGCTCGAACTGATCGACCTGCTCATCCAGCGCTCGCGGGGTGTGGTCGAACTGGCCGAAGCCGCCGGGCTCAACGTGACCACCGCATCGGCCCACCTGCAGATCCTCAAGCATGTCGGGCTGCTCACCGCGGTACGCGACGGCACGACTGTCCGTCATCACATCGCATCCTTGGACGTCGCCGCGCTCTACGGGCAGTTGCTCGAGGTCGCCTCGGCGCAGTCGGCCGGCGTCGAGGCGGCGGCGCGCCGGTATCTCGGCAAAGAGGACACCGAGGCGATCGACCGGGACGAACTTCTGCGGCGAGTCCAGGCGGGCGAGGCGATCGTGGTCGATGTCCGCCCTGAGGAGGAGTACGCGGCCGGGCACATTCCGGGTGCGATCTCCATCCCGATGAACAGCCTGGCCGACCGACTCAGCGAGCTTCCCACCGGACTCGAAGTCGTGGCCTACTGCCGTGGAATCTACTGCGCCTTCTCACACGACGCCGTCCGACTGCTGACCGCGCACGGATACCGTGCGGTCAGGCTCGCGGAGGGCATTCTGGAGTGGAAGCTGGCCGGCAAGCCCCTGGCGTCCGGCACGTCCTGACCAATTCCCGAGCGCCCCAACACAAGGAGCACTATGCGCATCACGTTGTCAGCCATCGCTCGTTCCGTCGCGATCGGTGTCGGCGCCACCGCGATCATGGACCTGGGCGGCGAGGTGGTCCGGCGGCTGACCGGCGTGCAACCGCTGGACTACCGCCTGCTCGGCCGGTGGATCGGCCATATGCCACAAGGCACGCTGCACCACAAGAACATCCGCGCGGCCGACCCAGTTCCGTACGAGCGCGAACTCGGGTGGGCCGCGCACTACACGATCGGCACCGCGTTCGCGGGTCTCTTGGTCGCCACGCGGCCGACCTGGGCCAGTCGCCCGACCATGCTGCCCGCCCTGGTCACCGGCATCGCCACCACGGCGGCCCCCTGGTTCATCATGCAACCGGCATTCGGCTTGGGCGTCGCGGCGTCGAAGACCCCCGAACCCAGGGTGGCGCGCATGCGCAGCCTCCGTACCCACGCAATCTACGGCGTGGGGCTATACTTGGCCGGAAGTGCCGTCGCCCTTGTGAAACCGAAGCAGGTCGCTCCGTAGGTATTGCGCAGCAACCGTTTGAACACAGGGGCCAGAAGCAGCGATCGAGCCACGACCAGATGGCCTTAGGTCTGCGAATGCGGTCAACCGCCCATGTCTCGATCGCGACGCCGATGAGGTAGCCGAGGAACTGCCGAACGCACCCGCGACAGGGTCGCGAAGCAACCAGCCGATCGTGAGGCCAGCCAGTCCGGCGACGATGTCGATCAGTCGCCGCCGCGTTCACACGTCCATTCCCTGTCAACAGCCCCTCGACGGCAACACACTGGGAGTCGCCCGAGCGGCCATGGCAGTTACACCAGACCCCCAACACAGCAGCCGGACCTGCTCCATCCAGGTATCGGTTAAGCACGCCCAGCGGCTATGAGCGTGCGTCTATACCTACGGCTGCCCGTCCGCTAGATGCACGTGCTCGAAGGCCGGCGAGAAACCGGCGACATACGTCCCCACCGCGGGAAGGACGGCTCGGAGACGGCGACCTTCGTTCTCATTTGCTTAAGCGAATCCGAAATTCCGACCCGTGCGCGCTGTAGGGAGGCACCTGGTGCAGGTTCGAGTCAAGCTCCCGACCCACATGAAGCTCCAGGTGAAACCCTCGATCCAGTGAGACCACCAGGTCAGCCATGAAGGCGGCCATTTGTCGCCTGGAGGCGAAGCAGCCGGTTCGTCGAGCGAGTCGTTGAACAGCTGTGTCGTTGGTCGTGCTCTCCGGATACTGATCCACCCACCGAGGTCGGTGGTGATGTCTGGCTCGGCCTCGCTGCCGGTCTGACGCCTCGCTTGGTGCGCGGCTGGTGGCTTCTGTTGGCGCGGCCAGCGTGTGCACGCCGCCGGGTATCGTCGGCAGCTTGGGCGCCGAGATCGACGCTGTGACGTCTGCGCCAGTGGGGCTCGATGTCGGCCCCGGCCGCGCTTGCGGCGGTGATTCCGGATCAGGTGCCGGACCAGTGCGGTGTCCGTTTCTCGGCGAAAGCCAGGGCGCCTTCTCTGGCGTCCGCGGACTGGCGTACGGGGTTGACGTACGCCTCCTGGCGGGTGAACTGCTCCTCGAGCGGCCAGTCGGCCGACTCGACGAGTACGCGTTTCGACGCGGTCAGTGCCAACGGCGCGTTCGCGGCGATCTCGTCGGCGAGGGTCAGTGCTTCGGTGAGGGCGGCGCCTGGTTCGGTGAGGCGGTTGACCAGGTGCACGGCGGCGGCGTCCGGCGCGGGCAGCATTCGGCCCGTCAGGACCAGTTCCATCGCCAGGTGGTACGGGATTCGCCGCTGGATTCGCAGGAGGCCGCCCGCCGCCGCGGTCAGGCCGCGTTTGACTTCCGGCAGGCCGAACTTCGCCTCGTGGGAGGCCACGATCAGGTCGCACGACAACGCTATCTCGAAGCCGCCAGCCAGTGCGTAGCCTTCCACAGCCGCGATGAGTGGGGTGGCCGGTGGTCGCTGGACCAGGCCGCCGAACCCGCGACCGGGCACCACCGGGCGTTCACCGGCCGCGAAGCGTTTCAGGTCCATGCCCGCGCAGAACGTGCCGCCAGCGCCGGTGATCACCCCGACGCTCAGGTCTGGGCGTTCGTCCAACATGGACAGTGCGGCGGCGATTTCCTTTGCCATCGCCAGTGTCATCGCGTTGCGAGCCGCTGGACGGTTCATCGTCAGGACCAGGACTCGGCCCTGCTCCTCGACGGTCAGATCCGTCATCGTGCTGCCATCCGCAGTGCGCCGTCGAGGCGGATGGTTTCGCCGTTCAACATGGGGTTCTCGATGATGTGCAGTGCCAGCGCGGCGTACTCGTCCGGGATGCCCAGCCGGGCCGGATGTGGCACGGACCTTCCCAGCGAGGCACGGATTTCCTCCGGTAGCCGGGCCAGGATCGGGGTGTCGAACAGGCCGGGCGCGATCGTCGTGACCCGGATGAATTTGGTCGCCAGGTCGCGGGCGGCCACCAGTGTCATGCCGACCACACCCGCTTTCGCCGACGCGTAGGGGATCTGGCCGATCTGCCCCTCCCACGCGGCCACCGACGCGGTGAGCACGCACACGCCGCGTTCCTCCGCGACCGGCTTGTTGCGTGCCATCCGTGCCGCGGCGAGCCGCAGCACGTTGAACGTGCCGATCAGGTTGATCCGCACCACCTGCTCGTACAGTTCCAGCGAGCCGGGGTTGCCGTCGCGGTCGACGAGCCGCAGCGCGCCGCCGCGACCTGCGCAGTGCACGACCGCGCGCAGCGGAGCCTGCGCCTCTGCCATGTCCAGCGCGGCTTCCACGCTGGCCGGGTCGGTCACGTCCGCCGGCGCGAACAATCCGTTGTGGACCTCGGCCACCGCTTTTCCTTGTGACTCGGGCAGGTCCAGGATCACCACGCGTGCGCCGCGGGCCGCGAGCCTTGCCGCTGTCGCGGCGCCCAGCCCCGACGCGCCGCCTGTGACGACTACCGACGCTCCGTTGACATCCATGAAACTCCTACAGCCGCTCGATGATCGTCGCGTTCGCCATGCCGCCTGCCTCGCACATCAGCTGCAGGCCGTACCTGCCGTCGTTGTCCTCCAAGGCATGCAGCATCGTCGTCAGCAGGCGCGTGCCGGACGCGCCGAGCGGGTGGCCCAGCGCGATCGCGCCGCCGCACGGGTTCACGCGTGCGGGGTCAACGTCGAACTCGGCCAGCCACGCCAGCGGCACGGACGCGAACGCCTCGTTGATCTCGATGTGGTCCATGTCGGCCAGCGACAACTCGTTGCCCCTGAAGATCCGGTGTGTTGCCGGGATCGGCGCGGTCAGCATCAGCAGCGGATCGTCGGCGCACACGGCCATCGAGTGCACCCGCGCACGAGCCACGAGCCCGAGCCGATCACACGAGGCGCGGCTCATCAGCAGCACCGCCGACGCGCCGTCGGTGATCTGCGACGAGTTGCCCGCGGTGATGTGCCAGCCGATCTCCGGGAACCGTTCAGTCACGTCGTCACGCCGGAAAGCCGGTTCCAGCGCGGCAAGGCGCTCGACCGTGCTGTTCGGACGGATCGTCTCGTCCCGGTGCACGGCGCCGACTGGCAGGATCTCCCGTTCGAACGGCGCCCGCGCGGCGAGTTGGTGCGAGCGCACCGCGTACTCGTCCAGTGCCGTCCGGTCCAGCTTCCACCGCGCGGCAACCAGTTCGGCGGCCACGCCCTGGGACACGAGACCGAACCGAGTCGCGACACCCTCGCCGAACGGGTCGGCGCCCATCCTGGCCGAGCCCATCGGGACCCGGCTCATCGACTCCACACCGGCCGCGATCGCGATGTCGTAGGCGCCCGCACGGATGCCCTGCGCGGCGAAGTGCACGGCCTGCTGGCTCGATCCGCACTTGCGGTCAATGGTCGTCGAGGGCACGTGCACGGGGAAGCCGGCCGCGAGCCACGCCATCCGCCCCGGCGTCGCGGACTGCTCACCGACCTGGGACACGCAGCCGACGAGAACATCGTCCACCAGACCCGGGTCGACGTCGGCGCGGTCGAGCAGCCCGGTGAGCGTCGTGGCGAGCAGGTCGACCGGATGCACGCCGACGAGGGCCCCGCCGGCCCGCCCCTTGCCAGTCGGAGTCCGGACCGCCGTGACGATCACCGCGTCGTTGGGAGCTTGCCGCCACATGGATATTGTTTATCATGATATTCATCAGAATGTCCATGACACGTCGAGACCGCGAGTGGGTGCCATGACTGCCGCAGCTACCGAGGACCCCGTCGACGACAGCGCCGCCGACCAGGCAGAACTTCACGCCGAGGTCCGCGCGCTCGCCGCGCGTGTCGCCGCCGACGTGTACGCGCCGATGGCCGATGCGCTGGACGCGAACCGGACCCCGCTGCCCGTCGGCGAGCGCAGACGGCTCGGCGAACTCGGCTTCCTCGGCATCGCGCTGCCGGCCCGCTACGGCGGCGCGGGCGCCCCGCTGACGGCGGCGCTCGCGGTCATCGAGGAGCTCGGCCGGGTGTGCCGGCCGGCCGCGTTCCAGGTGTTCGAGGCCAACACCGGCCCGGCGCAGGTGATCAACCACCTGGGCACGGAGGAGCAGCGGCAGCGCTGGTTATCGGCCATCGTCAGCGGTGAGAAGACCATGGCGGTCGCGATCTCCGAGCCGGACGCGGGGTCGGCGGCCACCGACATGCGCACGAACGCCAAGCGCACCGACGGCGGCTTCCTGCTCAACGGCGCGAAACGCTGGATCTCCAACGGCGGCGAGGCCGACCAGTACCTGGTGTACTGCCGGCTCTCCGACGCACCCGCCGCGAAGGCCGTGGGCGCCGTGGTCGTCGAGAAGGACATGCCCGGCGTCAGCTTCGGCGCCCCGGAGCGGCTGATGGGTTTCCGCGGCATCCCGTCTGCCGACGTGATCTTCGAGAACGTGTTGGTGCCCAAGGAGAATCTCGTTGTGCCGGCCGGTGACTTCGGCAAGCTGTTCGGTGTGTTCTCGATCGAGCGGCTCGGCAACTCCACGATGAGCCTGGCCATTGGACAGGAGGCGCTCAACCGCACGATCGCCTATGTCGAGGAACGTGAGCAGTTCGGCAAGCCGCTGGTGGACTTCCAGGCCGTGCAACTGACGCTCGCCGACATGGTGCTGGCGGTCGAGTCCGCCCGGCTGCTGCTGGACCGGGCCGCCGCGAGCGCGGGCACCGGCCTGCCGAACTCGCTGCAGACCTCGCTCGCCAAGTGCGCGGCCAACGAGATGGCCAAGCGGGTCACCGACCTCGCCATGCAACTGCACGGCGGTAACGGCTACACCGAGGAGTACGGCCTGGAACGCCTGCACCGCGACGCCCACGGCTGGGCCATCGCCGGCGGCACCCCGACGATGCAACGCATCCGCATCGTGACCGAGCTACTCGGCCGCAAGTTCGACCAGAGGCGGTGAGGGAATGTTTGACCTGACACCCGACCAGCGTGAGGTCCAGAAGATCGCGCGGGCGGTCGCGGACGAGGTGGCGCCGTTCGCCGAGGAAGCCGACGAGTCCATCGAGGTGCATAGCAGGGTGTGGCGGGTGCTGCGGGACAGCGGCCTGGTTCGCCACGTGGTGTCTGTGGACGGGGAACTCGATCCACTGACGATCGCCGTGGTGCGCGAGGCGCTCATGTACAGCTCCGCGCACCTCGACTCGCTGTTCGCGATGCAGGGCGTGGGCAGCTACTCGCTCGCGGTTGGCGGCTCGGACGCGTTGCGTGAGGAGTGGCTGCCTCGGGTTGCCGCGTTGGACGTGATCGCCGGGTTGGCGCTCACCGAGCCGGAGGTGGGGTCCGATCTGCGGGCCGTGTCAACGACGGTCGAGGCGGTGCCTGACGGGGTGCGGGTGCGTGGCCGCAAGTCGTACATCACCAACGGTGGCGTGGCCGGCTTCTACTGTGTGCTGGGCCGCGAGGGGGACGGCTACTCGATGGTCCTGGTGCCTGCCGACAGTCCGGGACTGACCGTCGAGCGTGGGGCGGATCTGATCTCGCCGCACATTCTCGGTGAGCTGACGTTCGATGTCGTCGTACCGGCGGCGAATCGGTTGGGTGTGCCGGGCAAGGCGTTCTCGTTGATGTTGCGGACGTTGTCGGTGTTCCGGGTCAGCGTGGCCGGCTCGGCGGTCGGGCTCGCGCAGGCCGCACTGGACGAGGCGGTAGCGCACGCGACGAACCGCACCCAGTTCGGCCGGCCGCTCATCGAGATTGGCGCGGTGTCGCAGAACCTGGCGCTGTCGTGGAGTGAGATCGAGGCTGCGCGGGCGATCGCCTACCGGGCGGCGTCGCTTGCCGCGGCTGATCCGTTGCGGCACCTGGACCTGTCGTCGATAGCCAAGGTGCAGGCCACGGAGGCGGCCGGCCGGGTGGTGGACCGGGCGGTGCAGGCGATGGGCCGGTTCGGGCTTGTGCGCGGGTCGAAGATCGAGCGCCTGTACCGCAATGCTCGCCCGTTGCGGGTGTATGAGGGGGCCACCGAGGTGTTGCTGGACGCGCTTGGCCGCAGGCTGGCGAAGGGGGTGTCCTAAGTGGATCTTGGGTTGCGGGACACGGTTGTGCTGGTGACCGGCGCCAGTCGTGGTCTTGGTGCGGCGATCGCGGTCGCTCTGGCCGGCGAGGGCGCGTCCGTTGTGGCAGTGGCGCGGTCGAAGGACGGGCTCGCGGAGGTGGCTGCTCAGGGTGCGGGCCGGATCTCGGTGCTCGAGGCCGACATGCGGGACGAGGTCGCGGTCGCCGGGCTGGCCGATGAGGTGGTCGCGCGGCACGGCCGGTTCGACGGGCTCGTCAACAACGCGGGCGTGTCGCCGGCCGGCAAGTTCGTCTCGCAGGACCCGGCGGTGTGGAAGGAGGCCCTGTCGGTCAACGTGATCGCGCCGATGCTGCTCGCGCAGTCGGCCGGCCGGCACATGATCGCGGCTGGTGGTGGGCGGATCCTGAACATCGCGTCCACGACCGGAGTCCGCGGCAAACCCCACCTCGTCGCCTACTCCACATCGAAAGGCGCCGTCGTACGCATGACCGAAGCGCTCGCCGCCGAATGGGCTCGGCACAACGTCCAGGTCAACTGCCTGGCCCCGGGCGCCTTCCGAACCGATGCACAACAGGCCGTGCTGGACTCCCCGGCCCTGCTCGCCAGACGGATCGCGAAGATCCCCGCCGGCCGGATCGCCGATCCGACCGAACTGGTGCCGTTGGCATGCCTGCTGGTGTCCCCACTGTCCACCTTCACCACTGGGGCCGTGTTCGTCGTTGACGGCGGAGAGTCGGGGAAGCTGTGATCAGCCGTGATAATTGACGCGCACACTCATGTTTGGCCGGACCGCATCGCGCCGCTCGCGCTGGGCGGCAACCAGGTGCCGGGTCTGACGGCGCGGGGCGACGGTACGGTAGGTGGCCTCGAGTCGGCCATGGATTCGAGCGGAGTCGAGCTGAGCTGCTGCCTCGGCATTGCCAACGAGGCGCGGCAGGTCGACAAGGTCAACGCGTTCGTGGCCGGGTTGGCGGGGGAGCGGCGGCTGGGCTTCGGAACCGTCCATATTGGACTGACGGCTGAGGAAAACCTGGCGTCGCTGCGCCAGCATGGCATTGGCGCGGTCAAGATCCACCCGCTGTTCCAGCGGTTCGCGCTGAACGATCCCCGCCTGTGGACGCTGTTCGAGGCGTTCGGCGCGGACGTCGCGGTGATCGTCCACGTGGGTGCCGGTGGTGACGAGCACACCAACAGCCTGTCGAGCCCGACCATGATCGCCGACATCGCTCGTACGTTTCCGGCGCTACGCCTGGTGGCCTGCCACTTCGGCGGCTACCGTATGCTCGACGCGGCCGAGGAACTGCTCACCGGGGTCGACGTCGTGCTGGAGACGTCATGGCCGCCGGGGCTGGCGACGCTGCGGCCCGAGCGGGTGCGCCGACTGATCCGCCGCCACGGCGCCGAACGCGTCGTCTTCGGCTCAGACTGGCCGATGACCGACCCTGCCACAGAACTGAAAGCCATCGACACCCTGGGCCTGACCGACGACGAGACGAAGACAGTGCTGGGCGGCTCGATGGCCCGCGTGCTCAACCTCTAGCCGAGCCACACGATCGGGGCGGCCAGTACCTCGGGAAACTTCTTCTCCGCGTACCTGACGTACTCGCTGATGTGCTGGGACATCGCCTCGAAGGAAGCGCCGGGGTCGCGGGCCGCGATGGCTTCGTAGATGCGTAGGTGCGCCTTGTGTACGGCCGAGCGGCGCACCCTCGGGTAGTCGATGCCGATCGCTGAGCCGTCGAGGATGCCGAGCATCGCGTCGACCAGGTAGCCGAACAGGGCGTTGCCCGAGCCGTGTGCGATGACGTCGTGGAAGCGCTTGTTCTCCTCCAGGAACACCGACTGGTCGTTGAGATGCTCGTGCATGGTCTCGACCGACTGCTTCAGTTCGTCCAGCTGTTCTGCCGACATCCGCGCCGCCGCGAGCTGGGCCATCATCGGCTCCAGGCCGGTGCGGGCTTCGGCGATGGTCCGGAACGGGGCGTTCTCGAACTGCAGCAGCAGGGTCAGTGCCGTGGCGAGGCTCGTGGCGTCCGGCCGCTGGACGATCGGGCCGCCGCCGGGGCCCGGCTTGAGCGAGATCACGCCCTGCAGCTCCAGGAACCGCAGCGACTCACGCAGTGTGCCGCGTCCGACCTCGTACTCGTCGAGCATCACGCGTTCCGGGGGCAGGCGGTCGCCGACGGCGTTGCCGCGGCGGTTGATGTCCGCGACTATGCGTTGGGCGACCAGCATCGCCGTCTTCTGCGGGCGCGTGGAGACCGATGCCATGTTGTCTGAACCTCCGGGCTTACTGCGGCGACCAACCATAAATGATACGCATCATTTGCCCTTGCCTGTCGCGCGGTCGAACAATGTCGCGACCGTGTTGGCGAGTTCGGGCACGGCGGCACGGGCTGCCGGTCGGCATCGGTGAGCCGGAAGAATCCGTGCACCAGCGAAGGATAGTCGGTCACCGTTACCGGGACGCCCGCGACACGGAGAGAATCCGCGTACGCGATTCCTTCGTCGTGCAACGGGTCGTTCCCCGCGACGACGATGTGGGCAGGTGGGAGGCCTGCCAGGTCGGCCCGCAGCGGTGACAAGTCCGGGTGGTCGCGCATCGACACGTCAGGGACGTAGTTGTCCCAGAACCACCCCAAAGGCAGGTCGGACGGACCGGCGAAGTCGTGGTCGGTCACCGGGTACACCAGCACCTGGAACGCCAGGCGGGAACAGTGTTCCCGCGCGCACACCGCCGCGAGGTTGCCGCCCGCGCTGTCGCCGCCGATCGCCACAAGCCCGTCCAGGGAGGTGAGAGCCGTGCGGACGTCGTTCAGCGCCGCCGGGTACGGGTGTTCCGGGGCCAGCCGGTAGTCGACGCTGACGACCGTGCACTTCGCGTCGCGGGCCAGGAAACGGCACAGCTCGTCCGAATACTCGAGGTCGCCGGTGACCCAGCCGCCGCCGTGGCACCAGACGAGCGTGCGGCCCGGTGCGCCGTAGTAGATCCGCGTTCGGACGCCGCCCAACGACACCTCCTCGGTGTCGACGTCCGGGCCGGCCGCGCACAACGCGTTGCCCGCGGCGACACGTTGTCTCATCTCCGTCAGGTCAGGCACGGAGCACGCCCGCCGCGGCCAGCTCCGCATCGGTCATGCCCAGCTCATCGACGAGGATCTCCCGGGTGTGCTCGCCGATCGCCGGCACCCCGTCGTAGGCCGGGCGCGCGGTACCGGTCATGTGCAGGACGGGGCCGGGCACCATGGCCGGGCCTAGCATGGTGTTGGCCAGTTCGATCAGCGTGCGTTCGGTGAAATGGGGATCCGCCGCGATGTCGCTTGCGTCGTTGACCGCTGCCGCGACGACCTCGTACTCGTCGAGGATCGCCAGGATCTCGTCGCGGGGCCGGGACTTGACCCACGCGATGACGATCTCCTGCAGTGACTCGTTGTTCGCCATCCTGGCCACGTTCGTGGCGTACCGTTCGTCGGTCTTGAGGTCGGGGCGGCCCATCGCGTCGAACAAGCGCATCGCGATCGTCTGGTTCGAGCCTGCGATCGACAGCCAGCCGCCGTCACCGGCCTCATAGATGCCGCGCGGCGATGCGGCGCCAGACGCGTTTCCCTGCCGCCGCATGATGCTTCCCGACGCCGTGTAGTTCAGTACCGCGTCGCCGAGGATGAACATCAGTGGCTCGTACAGCGCCACGTCGACCTCGCTGCCCACGCCGGTGAGCTCGCGGCGGTACAGCGCCATCGCGGTGCCGAACGCTGCGGAGATGCCCGCGATGGAATCCGCGAAGCCGAACGGCGGTGCGGTCGGCGGTGTGTGTGGCCAGCCGTTGAGGAACGCGTATCCGGACAGGGTCTCCGCCACCGTGCCGAAGCCTGGGCGTTCCCGGTACGGGCCGGTCTGCCCGAAGCCGCTCACCCTGGTCAGCACGAGCCGCGGGTTGCGCTCGGCCAATGCTGCGTAGCCCATGCCCCAGGCCTCCAGCCGGCCCGGGCGGAAGTTCTCGATGACGACGTCGGCGGTCTCGACCATCCGCAGCATGACCGCACGGCCTTCGGCGCTTCGCAGGTCGACGCCGACCGAGCGCTTGCCGGCGTTGAGCCGCGCGAAGCCGATCGCGAGGCCGTTGTGGGCTGGCTGCCACTGCCGGGCGAAGTCGCCATTGTCGGGGTCTTCGACCTTGACCACGTCGGCGCCGAAGTCGCGAAGCATTCGGCCAGCGGTCGGCGCCGCGTACATCGACCCGATCTCGACGACCCTGATGCCGGCGAGCGGTGCGGTCATGGATCTCCTCCACTGAGTTCGAAGCCGCGGTAGCCGTCACTCGCCACCTCGGCGCAGATCTGCCGGTACCGGCCGACGCCGCCGATGTAGGGCATGAACACCCTCGGCTTGCCCGGCACGTTCGCGCCGAGGTACCACGAGTTGCCGATCGGGTAGAGGGTCGCGTTCGCGACCTCGTTGACGTGTTCACCCACGAGTCCTCGTCGGCGAGCGCGGCTTCGCTGCGGGTCAGCCCGTGCTTGGCGAGATGGGCGATGTGATCGCTGATCCACTCGACGTGCTGCTCGATGGACACCACCACGTTGCTGATCACCGACGGGCTCCCCGGCCCCGCGACCACGAACAGGTTCGGGAACCGTGCGTGGAGATACCGAGATACGTACGAGGCCCAGCTGCCCACTTGTCCCGCAGCGCGTGACCACCCCGCCCCCGGATGTCGATCTTGAGTAGTGCGCCGGCGAGCGCGTCGAACCCCGTCGCGAGGACAAGAGTGTCCAGGTGATGCAACCCGTCGGCGGTGCGGACGCCGTCCGGCTCGATCCGTTCGATGGGCGCGGTGACCAGGTCGACATGGTCCCGGTTGAACGTCTCGTAGTAGTCGATCTCCAAGACGAGGCGCTTCGCCCCGAGTGGGTAGCCACGCGGGGTGAGCCGTTCCGCGGTGTCCGGATCGCGCACCACATCGCGGATCTTGGCGCGGACGAACTCGGCGACCTTCTCGTTGGCGGCACGATCGGTGATGATGTCCCGGTAGGCGGCCAGGATGTCCGGCCCGCCCTTTGTCCAGTAGCCCTCGAGGTTCTCGCGCAACGCCTCGGGGTCGATGTCGAGCGCGGAGTCCTGGCCGAGGAAGCGGTGCGTACCACCGGGGTGGTACGGGCGTACTCGCGGTACTCGGCGAATCGGGTCTTGAGGTCGGCGGCGTAGGCCCGGTCGAGCGGCCGGTTGCGGGCCGGGATCGCGTAGTGCGCGGTGCGCTGGAAGACCGTGAGATGACCGGCCTGCTCGGCGAGTCGCGGATCGACTGCATGCCCGACGAGCCGGTGCCGATCACGCCGACCCGCCTGCCGGTGAGGTCGACGCCATCGGAAGGCCAGTCGCCGGTGTGGAAGCATTCGCCGGCAAAGGTGGGCAGTCCGTCGATCGCCGGCAGGTTGGCCACGGACAGCTGGCCGGTCGCCATCACGACATGATCGGCGGCGATCGTGTCGCCGCGGTTGGTTGTCGCGGTCCAGGTGTCGGTGTCCTCGTCGAAGGTGAGGCGCTCGACGCGGGTGTCGAGGGTGATGTCGCGGCGCAGGTCGAACCGGTCGGCGACGTGGTTGAGGTAGCGCAGGATCTCAGGCTGGGCGGGGTAGCGCTCGGTCCAGTCCCAGTCCTGGACCAGCTCGTCGGAGAACGAGTAGCAGTAGTCGACGCTCTCGATGTCGCAGCGCGCGCCGGGGTAGCGGTTCCAGTGCCAGACACCGCCGACGCCGCTCGCCGCCTCGACCGCGTGCACTCGCCGGCCCAGCTCGCGCAGCCGGTAGGTGGCATAGAGCCCGGCGAACCCGGCGCCGACGACGAGCACGTCCAGCTCACGCGGTGTTCTCTGGGTCATACACGGCCTTCCGGTGACAAAAGTGCATATCAATACTAGCGTTGCGGTGTTCCAAGAACCAGACCTATCAATGGTAGTGAATTGAAGCTAGTGTGATCGGTGTGGACAGTGCCAACCGGCTTGCGCAGCTGCTCCGGCCACGGTCGATCGTGATCGTCGGGCGAGTGAACGGTCGGCCTGGTCGCGGCGGATCACGAAGCGCTCGACGTCATGGGCTATCCGGGCAGGTCTACTCGGTGAACCCAAGGGGCGGGACCGCGCACGGTCGCGAGCTGTACCGCGGCGTGGCGGACCTGCCGATGGTGCCCGACCTCGCGTACGTCATGGTGCCAGTGGATGCGGTACCGGCCGCGATGGCCGACGTCGCGGCTGCCGGGGTACCGGCCGCGGTCGTGTTGACCTCGGGGGTGGACCGGCAGTTCGCGCTAGCGGGTGACACGGTCGTGCTGGGCCCGAACACCCTCGGCTTCCTGAACCCGGCGCGGCGGATCGCGCTCCTGCCGTTCCAACCCGGCCCGGAACTGCGTGCCGGCCCGATCGGGGTGGTGTCGCAGAGCGGCAACATCGCGGTGGCGCTGGTCAACCTGGCCCGCTCGTTCCACATCGGACTGTCCGACGTGGTGAGCACTGGCAACGAGTCGGACGTGACGGTTGCCGAGGTCGTCGACTACCTCGCCGAGGACCCGGACACCCGGGTGATCGCGGTGTTCGCCGAAGCCATCCAGCGGGACTTCCTCGCGGCCTGCCGCAAGGCGCGGGCCGTCGGCAAACCGGTCGTGGTGCTCAAGGTGGGCAGGAGCGAGACTGCCGCGCGAACAGCGCAGGCCCACACCGGCGCGTTGGTCGGCGACGACGCGGTCATCGACGCGTTCCTGCACGCGGCCGGCGCCATCCGGGTCACGTCACTGGAAGACCTTCTCGCGACCGCCGACACATTCGTCCACACCGGACCGATCAGCGGCGGGCTGGCGGTGCTGACCATCTCGGGTGGCACCTGCGACATCGTCGCTGACCTCGCCGAGGACCACGGGATCGCGCTGGCCGACTTCACGCAGGACACGACGGCCAGCCTCACGAAGCTCCTTCCCGACTACGCGACGGCGCACAACCCGCTGGATGTGACGGGCGCGGCCACGGCCGACGACACCCTGTTCGCGGAGGCATTCGCACTGGTCACCGGCGACCAGAACGTCGGCGTGACGCTCGCCGTGCAGGAACTCGACCACCACGCCCCGGACAGCGACTGGGGCCGGCGCTCCCTCCTCGCGCTTGCCTGCGCGGTCGCGTCGGCCCGGAGCTGCCGCGTTCGCCAACACCACCGTGCGACATCTCTCGGAGGGCGCCAGGGAGATCCGAGGAGAGTTGGCCATTCCGACGATCTTCGGCGGCATCGACCGGGTGGTTCCGGCCGTGGGCCGGATCATGGAGTGGACGAGCCGTCCCAGCGACACCATCGTGGCCCCGCCGGTCATAAAACTTGCGGCGGATCCAGGTGGTGCCTGGTCCGAGGTGGACTGCCGGAGGTTGCTCGGTTGGAATCGCATTTCGGTCGTTCCCGCCCACTTCGTCACCTCGCCGGTGGAAGCGGCCGTGGCCGCCGGAGAGCTGGACGAGCCGGTGGCGATCAAGGTGGTCTCCGCCGATCTACCACACAAGAGCGACGCTGGGGGAGTGGCACTGGGTGTCGCCCCGGCCAATGCCGCGATCGCCGCCGCGGACCTGCTTGCCGCGGTCCGGCGCCGGGCCCCGGCGGCGCGGGTGGACGGCCTGCTCGTCAGCCCGATGCGTCCCGACGGCCTAGACCTGCTGGTCGGCGTCGTCCGGGACCCCGGCTGGGGGTGTGTACTCGCCGTCGGTCTCGGTGGTGTCTGGACCGAGGTCCTGCGGGACGTCTGTCGCGTCGCCCTACCAGCCTCGCCTCAAGCGATCCGGGCCGCGCTGCTGGGATTGCGGGCGGCGCCCCTACTGGCCGACCTCGACGCCATCGTCACCGTCGTCGCCAGGATCGGGGACCTCGCCCTCGCCCTCGGCGACACGCTCGCGACGATCGAAGATCAACCCGTTACGGGTGGCCGGAACCACCGTCGAGGCGCTGGACGCCGCCGTCGAATGGAAGGAAACCCGATGACCGAAGCCAGGAACGGCTGCCCGGTGAGCCACACCGAGTACGGCGTCGACAGCGAGATCAACGGCCACTACGCGCTGCTGGACGCCGACCGGGAGGCCAGCCGGTTCCAGTTCAACGAC
>CAWGVZ010000024.1:0-798235 GCA_963826035.1 uncultured Actinomycetota bacterium
CGAAGGCTAAGTCATATTTGGTGACCTATTTGTGACATGGTCTCTCGGTCCTCTTCAACTGAGACAGAGCCGGAGGCCGGTTTTGGTCAGGCGCCGTCCTCGGGGTCTGGGGAATAGGTTCCGGGCCGGTGGTAACGCCCTTCGGTCCGGCGTAGCCCTGCGGCGATGCCGCCGTTCGTCCGGCCATGGCTGGTGTGGATCTCGACTCCGCACGCCTGCGCGAACTCGTACTCATCGAAGTTCGGGTCGGCGTATCCGAGAGCCTGCGCTGCCACCCACATGACGTTCATGCGCAGCACGTTCGTCTGCTGCGTGCTAGTACCTCTGTGCCGGCCGCATTGCTGTCGTGCTCGCGACGGTGTCCAGCGCGGTCCGCCCGATACGGGGCGTCGGACCAGTCCTGTAGACGGATCTCAGCGGCGATCTCACGCGCATGACGGCTCAAAGCCATAGTTGATCATCCCTCCCGATGAGGTGTGCAGTCGTAATCGGCCCCCGACGGACCAGACCGCACGGGCGGACCACGGCAGTCCGCTAACGGGAAATCTACCAGTAGGGCTGGCACCAGCGCTGATCTTGACCGTCACACTGCGCCTCGATGGCTATCCTCGGCGGGCCTGTGGATCAGCGCCGAGATGCCCGCTCTGCCGCGCGGGGGGAGATAGCTGCCGTGGGCCTGCTCCTCCTCGCCGCGACGCGCCGCCGTGCCCTTGAGCGCGGGTAACACGCCCTGATGCTATGCGGTCCTCCAAACTTGTCGAGGGCCGGTGCAACACGAGAGCGGCCATGAGCGATGCAACTCGGTACTCGACAAAGTTCGCGTCTGCCCTCGATATGAGAGGTCCAGTAACTTGTACAGCAGCGAAATTCGCGACAGTGAGGTGATCTCACCGACTTTCAGTTGAGTCGGCCGTGTTCGAAATGGGTGAGGACGAGGGCGGCTTTGACGATGTCGCCGATCTTGCTAGGGCTGGCGGTGATGTGGTGGAGGGTGCGCCAGCGGCCGGTGAGGACGGCGAAGCCGCGTTCGCCCAGGCAGCGCAGTCCGCGCAGGAGGGCGTTGTAGGTGCGGTTGTCCACGTCGAGGACCTGGTCACCAGGGGGTTGTTTGATCGGGGTGTGCACGCCGATGCCCGCGCCTTCGTAGCCGCCGTCGGACAGAGTCGGTAGGTCAAGATGGGACGCGGCCCAGTACAGGGCACCGAGCACGTGCTCGCGCGCCACGGTCAGGTCGTGTATCGAGCCGGGTTCTACGTCGGCCACCCATAGTGGGAAGCCGTCTGGCCCGGAGAGCGCTTGCACGTTGCCGCCGTGCTCGTGGGCTTTCCCGGAGTACCACAGGTCGATCTGTTTCCCTTTGACACTCAAAGTTTTCTCGCTACACCGGTCGGCGGAGAAGATCTTCCCGTCGAGGATCACGTAGGCCAGGTCTTGCTTCTTGGCGTGTTCCAGGGCTTCGTGCAGGTCCGGAGCTTGAGCGGCGAGCACCTCGATGACTTCGTCGAGGTAGCGGTACCCCGTGGCACGCGAGACTCCGTGGTCACGCGCCAACGCGGTCACGTCGGCGTCCTGGCGGAACCACCGCAACCCCAGCACTGCTTGGTTGAAGCAGGTCAACGCCCTGCTGTTCTTGCGCGTACCACGCTGACGACGCTCGGCGCCCAGCAGCCGGGACAGGTACTGGGCAAGTTCACGGGAGACGTCGAGCATGGCACGATAGGCAATCACGGGGAGCCCCTGACCTAGGATTTGATCTTCGCAAATCCAGTCCTATCAGGAGCTCCCCGCCCACATCTCACCGGCCTCCACAGCCGGAACCCAGCCACACCAACGACTCGTCCTCACGCCAGGCACGCCCAAGACGATCTTGCTGAGATCACCTCAGTGAAATCTTGGCTCTTGGGGAGCGGGTTGCAAAGAACAAGTACGAGAAGTATCTACGGCGTGTCGTCCTCACCAAGGTTCGCAGCTTTGAGGATCGCGAGGTTACGTTCGACTTCCCCGTCACCGCCATTGTTGGTCCGAACGGCGGCGGAAAGACTACTATTCTTGGCGCCGCAGGAATAATTTATCGACCTGTTCCTCCTGGTCGATTCTTCGCCAAGTCTGGAAAATATGACCAAAGTATGCAGAACTGGCGTATCGAGTACGATATCATCGACACGTCAATGCAGCGAGTTTCGATCCAGCGGACGGCTAGCTACAAAGAGCTGAAATGGAATCGCAATGCGATGCCGCGAGACGTGTTAATTTTTGGCGTCGCGCGAACTGTTCCGGCAAGTGAACGTCGCGAGCTAATCAAGGCTGTTGGAAGCAAATTTACAGCTAAAGCTGAAATAAGGCTGAGCGAACCCGTCGTCAAGGCGACGGAGGCAATCCTCGGAAAGTCCATGGAAGGATACTCTCGATTATCTGTCGATCAGAAAGGGAAAGTTACCCTTTACAGTGCCAGCACAAACACCGGCACGTACTCTGAATTCCATTTTGGTTCGGGCGAGGCTTCGATCATTCGGATGATCTCCGGCATCGAGGAGGCCGCTGACCACAGCTTGATCCTCATTGAGGAGATAGAAAACGGCCTGCATCCTGTTGCTGCGCGACGGATGGTCGAATATCTGATCGATGTTGCCCGACGGAAGAGTACGCAGGTAATCTTCACCACTCACAGCAATGACGCACTCGCGCCTCTGCCCGCTAAGGCGATATGGGCTGCCTACGAAGGAGAAGTGCTCCAAGGTAAGCTCGACGTCCGAGCCCTGAGGACAATAACCGGGCAGGTCGACGCAGCGTTGGCAATCTACGTTGAGGATGAATTTGCCGAGCTTATGACCCTGACCGCTTTAAGGACCGTTGACGGGATAGAACTGGATACCATCAAGATGCACAGCATGGGAGGAGCCGCCCCGGCTATCCAGGTGAACCGCCAGCGCAATCAAGATCCAGCCGCAAGTTTTCGTTCCATCTGCCTACTCGATGGTGATCAGCGAAATCTGGAAAACGCGGCTGAGTACATCTTCTGTCTACCTGGCGATACTTACCCGGAAGCGTATATCTACAACTTCGTCCTGGATCGACTAGATACAGTCGCGGCTCGCCTCGCGATAATGTTAGGCTTGAAGATCGAGCAGCAAGAACACATGAAAAAGGTGATTCGAAGCAAAGGATTGACCAATGCGGACAGGCATTACATCTTCGAACAGATCGGAGAATCCCTCAACTTCACCGCAGGCCTAATAGTAAAAACCGCATTTCTCAATATATGGTCACAAGATTCTGATGACATGGTCGCCTTTGTGCAGAAGTTCCAAGACCGACTGCCGATAGCTCGCTCAGGCGATGATGCCGGGGTGAACCTGCGGGCCTTGCGTTGAGAGTGGAGTCGACCCCGGCGGCTCTTGTTCGTCCCCCGGATCATTGATGGCCCGCTTCTTGCATTTAGTCCTCCATTTTTGTCTATCACAGCAAATCTCTGCATAACTGGTGTTCCGGTTCGCCAGGTTCGACGCGGGACGCTCCTCTTTGCAATGGAAGGCCCGTCGGCCGACCCGGAACACAGCACTACAATTGGGTCGGCCGACGGAGTTAGAACTGGGGTGGGGTATCGATGGTCAGGGACGCTCGCCCGGAGTCGTGTAGGTCACCGGAGCCGCCTTGCCGATCGGTGGAGCACTGCTGCGGATCACCTGGTAGATCCAGGTGCGGAACTCGCCCTGGGCGGTGAAGGCGTTCGGGGCCATGCCGCAGTAGTCGCCCGAGCCTCGAGACGCGCCGCCGAGGAGCTGGGGCACCCCGGATGCTGTGTACCGGACGGCAGGGCCACCGGAGTCGCCGAAGCAGATGCCGTCGGTCCCGTTCGGGTTGTTGATGCAGACCTCCTTGGTGGAGATCGCGACATCGACGCACCGGGCCGGTGCGAGCACGCTGCTGTCGATCTGCTGGAGGCGACGTGGCAGCGGCGCGGTCGCGGAGTCGGGATGATCGATGCCCCACCCGTAGAGCACCACTTTGTCACCGCGCTTGCCGGGGGTGCCGGCGAGCTGCATCTGCTGATAGTCCACCGGCCGGTCGAGCCGCAGCACCGCGAGGTCTGCCACTTCAGCGTGCGGTGCGCCGATCGCCCAGTTCCAGTTCGGGTGCACGGTGATCGACTTGACCGGCACCAGTTCACCGCCCGAGGTCCGGTCCTTCGAGCCGACCCGCACAGAGAAGGGCTTGTCCGCCGTGGGGATCTTCACGGACTGCTCGTCCACGTGCCACCGGGCCGCGAGGTTCGCGCTGTTGGTTGCGGCGGGTGGGTCGGTGACGCAGTGGGCGTTGGTGATCACGATGTCGCGGGCGACTGCGAGCGTTCCGCCACAGGTGTGCCAGTCGTACCGATCGTGGCTTGGTGCGTCGTATTGCACCGAGACCATCCAGTCGGTGTTCCCGGTGGCTTCGTGCCCGCCGATGATCTTGGGTTCGACGTCGGCGTGAACCACGGCGGCGCCCAGCCCGATTGCCGCGAGCGCGACGAGAGCTGCGGTAACAGGAACGATCTTCCTGTGTTGCACTGTTGGTGTTCTCCGTTCGTTTCAGTTGCGCACTATTCGATTGATGCCCGCGCGTCGTGACAAGCGCGAGCGGACCGGTGGGCGCACCGAGTCGGGGGGATAGTCCAATACACCCACCGGGGTTTCAGGAGGTCGATCGCTCACGAACCTCGATATATATGCGTGCCAGGGAACGTCTGCCTTTTGCCAATCGGCCGACAGCAAGTACGATTCGAGCGCTGATAACGGCCGCGTGAGACCAAGTTTCTGCCGACCTACCGCAAAAGACGACGACGGCAAGCGTTACCACGATGTTCAGGGCTGTCGTGATCCACTGGCCAGCAATCGTTGACGGACTGCCCAGAATGGCACCGTCGAGAGCCCTATGGATCAGGCGATTTCTCGCCGTCGGCATCCGTGTCCGACTTGGTTTGATCTTGAATCCACCAAGCCGATGGAATGGCGGCCTTCAACTGATCGATGTCAAGGCCCTGCATCTTCGCGAGACTCAGACCGGCGCTGATCAGGTCGTGACCAAATGTCAGCACTTCCAGTGGACTACTGAGTTGAAAATGAGCGATCACATCATTTTCGCCGGGGCCACTGATGGCAAGGTCCACGCAATTACTTTGTGCGGCGTGCTTGACGTAGATGACCGGATTATTCACTGACCACTGTGCTGTGACCCACACGCTGGATTCCCTGAACACACTGTCGTTGTTATGCGTGTCGCCCACAATAGTATTCGCCTTCGTTCCGTTATCGGTTTGAGCCTGATTCAATCCAGCGGGGATCGGCGACAGTCGTCGACACTGTCCGTGCGGCTCCATGGTTCCCCAGGGCACCTCTGCCAGAGTGCCCGGCGCAAAATGTGCTCCGCAGTAGGCGGTCACGCCTTCCGGCGCGTGCAGGTCAGCCGAGATGGCTATCACATGCACAGCACGGGGTGGTGACTGGCTTTCGCCGACGGGCGCGCCGGTCGCAAACACGCCTACACGTAGCCGTACGAGCTTCGAGGTCCGAACACTTACCATCTCGTCACGTGTCTGATTCAGCGTCCGATTCACCATTATCACCCGACTCAGCACCGTTCAGTTTCTTGTTCGGTACCGGATACTCTTCAGAAGTACCAACCTCGCCGGAATCCGGGTGGTCCGGCAACGTCGTCTCCAACTGGGCCGCGAGCCTCATTCCGGCACTCGTCAATTCGCGTCCCCAAGCCAATACCGTCTCCGGATTTGTGAAAAACAAAGTCAAGAGGTTATCCGGCGTCGACTCCGACAGAGGCTCACCGACAACCACCGACACGCGACTTTCATAAGCCTCATGCATAACCCGGCAAGGCGGATCGGAGATCTCGGCATAGACATCAAACGTCAACCACTCGCTCACTGTTCAGCCTCGACTCCTGCTGACCATCCCCGTGCCGACGGGCGAACCCAGGTTCCGTCCAATTCCGCCCGCCGCTGCGTTCTACGCTCTGCCAGACGGTGCGACGTCTCGCGCCGAGTACTGCCCCAGTCGCGCGCCTGTCGCTCGAACGCTTCAGCCGCCGCCGTCACGGCAGCCACTTGCCACCACTCCAAGTCACCGGTAACAGCCATCTGCCGCCACGCATCAGCCACGTCCGCAGACAGCCGCGCCATCGTCACCCGCTCGCTCAACACCGTCCCCTGGACGTCCGCAGCCTCGATGTACTTGCAGTACGTCTCCCGCCAGTGATCAACCAGCACATCCGGAACCATCTCCACACCTAGCCCTCCGCTATGACGTGGTCGGTTGCCTGCCCATCCGACCCCTGCACTTCCCCCCGTCGGTCGTGTTCAGGCAACCCGCTGTGCCGCTGTTAAACCAGGAACCTGACGTGATACTTTTGCCTGAGAGAATGTGAAGTTCAGCCCGCTGACCTGCTCAAACGTGCCCGTCATCCGTTCGGGTGATCTCTTCGTCAAGCGGCTGACCGAGGAGGCGGCGACATGGTGAGCAGTGGACCAAGGGGCAAACTGACCGCAGCACGTAAGGCAGCGGGCTACACGCAGGAAAAACTTGCTCACGCAGTTGGTGTCTCGCGCGAGACGGTCAATAAGTGGGAGGCAGGAGAATGGGCACCGTCGCTGTTTTACCGTCCGAAAATTGCCCAAAGCCTTGGGTGGACGCTCAAGGAACTTGAAGAGATAATCAATCCGACCGATTACCAAGACCGTCAGCTGGCAATGGATCCAAATATTGAGGACGCGTGCGAGTGGTTGGACACGCATGCAGAATGGAAACGCGGAACCGCACGCCAGAAGATTCTCGCCAAGTCGGGGCGCCGTGAACTGTCAAAGACGCGGGCTCGCGATGCTGACCGCGGGAGCGTTGCACGCAGTGCAATAGTCGAGATACTCGGGCAGTACTATCACGAAAAAGCTGGCTGGTATCGAGCAGAGTACGAGAGTACGAATGTGCAACTTGCGGTTATCTCACAGGCCGACTGGCTGGATCTCAATCTTTCACTCGATGGCGAGACGGATCTGTTCGCGCTTTCGAGCGCGACGCTTGATGACTCGGTGCGTCTCGACGCTGTTGGAGCCAATCAAGCAGAGCGACGGCTGGTTGAGGCGGCTATTCTCAATGTGACTATCGTCAACTCTGCTCTATATCGGTTGAAGGAATTCAATGTAAGCCGCAGCGGAATAGCTGGATCTGTCGGTGTTGTTCCATTTGTTCAATACGCATTGACGACCGATTTGTTGGAGACCGAACTTATCGACGTGCTGATCGGCTCTGGCTCTTTGTCCGCAAGTGGTATGTCTGTACGTGATAGATACTTGCCCACTATCGAATCGATACTCGATGTTTCGCAGCGTTCATGTTGTGGAGGTGTCCTCTCGCTGTGTGCAATTGCCCGCCCCGCCGATTGGCAACGAGGTCCTGCCGACTACGTTCTGTTGACCCAGGAGCGTGGTCGGCGCGTTCTTAATGGCGTGGGGAGAATCTCCGTTATACCACGCGGTTTCCATCAACCGTTGACGGACTTTCGGGCAGATGCACCGATCCGTGCCACACTTCGCCGCGAACTGGAAGAGGAGCTATTTCACCGCGCTGACGTGGACAACACGATCTCAGAAGGACGCATCGCTGATCCAATGCACCCAAATCGCTTGTCGGAGCCTATGCGCTGGCTGCTGGAGAAACCTGGTCGAGTTAGGTTCGAATGCACCGGATTTGGATTCAATCTCGTCAACGGCAACTTCGAATTTGCTTGCCTGACTGTGGTCGACGATCCAGAATTCTGGATGCGTTACGGTGATCGCATCGAGGCAAACTGGGAATCCACTGGTTTGAGGCAGTATTCAAGTCGCGATCGGCACGGAATTCTAGATCTATTGCGAGATGAAACCTGGAGCAACGAGGGGTTGTTCGCGTTCATTCAAGGTGTTCGACGACTCGCTGAATTCGACGATGATCGCATCGATTTTCCGGAGATCGACGCGAAACTTCTTTAGCTGCTCATAGCGGCCCACGCATCGCCTACTATCTGAACGATATCCGACTTCGCTGGACGCCATCCAAGGGTGTCCATGGCCATCGATGGATTGGCAATCAGAACAGGCGGTTCGTTGGCTGGTGGCGCATGGCGTCGCGGAACCGGTCGTCCCGTAATCTGTTCGGCGACATCGATGACTTCCCGAATCGTGGTTCGGCGACCGCTGCCAATGTTGTACGCGCGCCATTCGCCAGGTGTGCACGACTCGACGGTCTTCACAAATGCATCGGCCATGTCCTCCACGTGAACGAAGTCCCGCACGGCCGCCCCATCTCCGTTAATGACAAGTTCTTCCGCCTCGCCGGCCTGGACAGCAAGGATCTTCGGTATCAATCGTGAGAAGTCCAGGTCAGTGCGACCACCCGACGCACCCGCAATGTTGAACGCGCGCAAGCTAACAGCGCCAATGACCCCGGTTGCAGCAACATGGGCTGCGGCCATGTCTGCTGCGAGCTTTGTCGCGGCGTATGGGTTGCTCGGCGCCGGGGTTTGGTCTTCGCTGATCGGCTGAAGGTCGGGAGTTCCGTAAACGGCTCCGGTAGACGAGATCACCAGTCGTTTTGGCTTCTGTTGGCTCGCTGACATGGCGAGTGCATCTAGGACATTGAGCGTTCCGCCGACGTTGGTTCGCCAGTACTCCAACGGGCTGGCGATTGAGTCGCGAACCCGAACTAGAGCAGCAAGATGGCACACTGCGTCCGCCTCGCTTACCGCGTCGCCGATCCCGTCCATGGATCGTATATCCGCAACGACATGCCGAGTCGTCTTCGTGGGCACATCGAAGTCGTCACGGCTGAGCGTGACGACGTGGTGACCACGATCGGCGAGAGCGGACGTGACGGCATGCCCAAGGAGGCCCGTGGCTCCGGTGACTAGGATTCGCACGGCCCTAGTGTCGCAAGCGCAGCTTCCCGCGTCTCAGTCGAGGGTCCACTCGATGTCCGGTAGGTTCACACGCTCGGGACCTATCTCGCCAAGCCTGCGCAAACCCTGTAGCAACGTGAACAGTCCTTCGTTCGTCCACGCCGGATCTCTGATCAGGTCCGCGATCAGCTCGCGGTCCTGCGAAGAATAGCGGCGCAGGCCACCCGCTTCCCAGTTCCCTTCCACGTGTCCACCGAACCGGTCCCAGAAACGTTCGTCCTCAACGACGATGAGATTCGCGAACTCATAGTTCCCGTTCACAAGGTTGAGTCCGAATCCGGTGGCCTCAATCCGCATCCTGCCGGGTGCCTTCATTAGCCAACGCATAGGGCGCGTTAGTCTTGATGGATGCATCGGATCGGCTCTGCGGTGATCGTTAGACACAGTATTGTCCAACTCCTCGCGGCCGAACATTTCCTCTTCCACCTCACGCATTAGAGTGAGTGCTATTCGAGTCTCCACCCGATAGTCAATCATTGGCTGGTGGAATCCCTGAGGCAGCGACAGTCGGCGTGCCGAATTGACGACGTGACCCGAACGTTCTTGGACCAGGAAAAGATAGTCCGCTGGGCGCTGGGCGGACCCTGGTCTAGCGACTGCGAACATCACCAGTGCGCCGCCAGCACATAACCTGTTCGATACATCAGTTACGGAAACTATGTCAGGCAAGTACCGGTCACGTAGTGGCATATCACCAGAAGTAGAAGATGCGTCCGCTGCGATAGCATCAACAATCTCGGTTCCGAGCAAGTCGAACGTCAGGGCATACTCAGCGAAGGTTCCCAAGCTGACATAACCGCCAAGAACCCCTTGGCTGATATCAATGTGCAGTAACCGGTAAAGCGGAAGGTCGTAGATTCGTGTCTCGATCGCGACAGCTTCGACCAGCCGATTAACTGCATGATCCGCGGCGAACTCATCGAGTTCCAATGCTTCCTCGGCCACGCTATTTCTCGTCAACGCAAGTCGATCAGTTTCTGCCGTCAACGCTGCCTTAAGGTCCAACCAGTCCGGTTGAGTGACTATTGTCGTGCTGAACGAATCCGTCCCGCAACGACCGCGATACGTTCCAAATCCTGGATGTGTGCCGTAGTAGGCCGACAGGGCGTCGGAAACCTGCCTCTGCGTGATCTGAGCACGGCGCTGCCGCCGCTCGTTCAGTTCACCCACATCGGAAACTGCGAGCCGCTCAACGACCTTTCGCCGGGCCGTGCCAGGTACCCACCCCGCGTGCCTGTCGAGCCATTCGAGCAAATCGCCAATATGCGGATCCGCACGGAGCCGCCGCTCCGCTCCCTCGAAATCGCCCTCGCGCGCTGCTGGCGCCGCGAGACCCGCAAGCTGGGAGAACCGGCGCCGGTCCGCGTCGGATACCTGCTCAAGCAGCGTGTCGAGAATCTGCTGAGTCGCGGCCTTGGGCCTGATGTCGGGCCGCTGGTGCCAATCAGCGATCGTACGGACGCCGATTCCCGTTCGGGCCGAGAACTCCTCAACCGTCATCCGCAACGCATCTTGCAGCGCGCACGCCGTTCGCCCCGTCCAGATACCTACAGAATCCATTCACCGGCTCCGAAAGATCAACCGCATTGGGACCGCACTGCCACCGCATGGGAAGTTTGGCGCCTGCGAACTTGACTTGAAGGCATGAAACGCAGTCATTTCAAGCCTTCACCGGGAAGCCCGATCATGGCCTGGGCTAACAGCTCCAGCCACCGTGGCGAGATTGGCGTTGATGTCGTCCAGGCGCTCGCCGATGACACGGACATCGTCGAGTCGCTCACGGATCGAGCGCAGCTCATCAAGTCGGTCGGTGAGCTCCCGCAACTGGCGTTCGATGGACGCGAGGCGCGCGGGGACGTCGTCGGGCCGGTAGACCGGATCGCCGACGGCCGGCGGCTCCCGGCCGGCCAGAACGGCCGACAGATGCTGTGGGTGCCAGTCCAAAGCAGTGGACAGCGCTTCGAGCGTGCGAGCGCTGCGCCGACGCGGAGCTGCGTTGCGGGAGAGTTCGCCCACCACGGCCTTAGACAGCCGCGACCGTTCGATCAGATCGCGCTGCCGCAAGCCAAGCCCAGTTGCCCGCTCATTGATCGCTCGGGCGACTGCCGCCCAATCGTCCGCCACGTACTCCTCCGCGCTCCGCCGTTAGCGCCGAGGGTATCGCGATAGCGATTTCCTAGGGCGCCTTTTGGCCCATTCGCGGCGCCATTTCAACCCCCTCTGCCCAATTCGGGATTAAAACATCCCAACAATGGGTTTTAAACATCCGACCTTGCTTTTGCAAAGGACTTCATCCATGAATTCTTCTGTTCCGACCACCCATACGTCTGCCTTCTACACGGTGCGGGAAACGGCATGGCTCCTTGGCGTCAACCCGTCGAAGGTGTGCCAGAAGATCCGTACCGGTGCACTCCCGGCCATCCGGCGCCGATCCCGCCTAGTGGTGCCCGCATATGCGCTCGCCCTGTTGCTCGACGAGCCGGCCGGCGCTAGCCCGCCCTCTGCCAGCAACCAGCGGACTGGGGGTGAGTCCCGATGAGCGCCGTCAACCCTGATGACTTCTTCGAGGAGATCGCGGCCGGGCTCGACCGGCTCGAACACGTACCCGATGCCGTGCTGTGGGAGATCGTGACCCGTGACGGGTCGTGTATGTGGCTCTACCAGCTCGATCTCGAACCCGAGTGGACCGGCAACGCTTCGACCGATCGGGAGTTGGCCGCGCGGATCTGCGCGGACTGCCCGGTGCGCCGGGAGTGCCTGGAGTTGGAGCTACGCACCTCCGGTGACCAGACACTCGGCGTGTGGGGCGCTCTGCCCGCAGAGGACGTGCGCGCGGTGTATCCGGTGTGGCTCGCGCGCCGCCGCAGGCAGGCCGACCAGGACGGGGGTCAGCGATGACCGTCGATCTGACTCCCATGCAGGTTCTTGCCGGGGTGGGCGTGCTGCTGGTGCTGTTGTACGTGTGGCGGGCGAGTGCCCGTCGGGCGCGGGCTGCTGCGGACGCCGCTCGGTCTGGTGCTCGGCTGTGGTCGCTGGCTGGGCGGGTGGCGTTCACCGCTGGTCTGATCGTGGGTGTCCAGTGGTTGGTGATCACGCACCCGACCGGGAACGGGTGGGTGCTGCTCGCCGTGCTCGGGCTGCCGGCGTTGTTCGCGTCCTACACCCTGACCAGGGCGTTGACGGTGACCACACTGGACACCCCACGGAAGCGGGGTGGTCGCCGATGACCACCCAGTTCAGCGGTCCGCAGGACGCGCGGCACGTGCCGCTGTCTCAGGCGCAGAAGCTCGCGCAGGACGCGGCGCAGGCCGCCGAGGTCCGCGCCTACCAGACCCATCCGGACGTGGTAGCGCTGCGGGTGGAACGGGTCCGGACGCAGGTGGACCGGTTGTGTTGGGCCGGGATCGTGCTCGGGCTGGCGTTCACGATGACCAACGTTCAGACCTTCGCCGCCGCCGGTTCGCCGGCCTGGTCGCTGCCGTGGTTGGCCGCGTGGTTGCTCGATCCCACGGTGTCGATGGTCCTGTTGGCGATTCTGCGAGCGGAGCAGGTGACCGCCCGGTATCAGGTGCAGACCGGACGGTGGGTGCGGCGGGCCAAGTGGGTCACGCTCACCGCGACCTATGCCATGAACACGTGGTCATCGTGGGCGGCCGGGAGCGCGGCGGGGATCGTGCTGCACTCGGTGCCGCCGTTGGTGGTGTTCGTCGCCGCTGAGGCGGTGACCGACCTGCGGGACAAGCTCACCGATGCGGTGGCCGTGGCGTTCACGGAAGCCGCCCACCGGTCGAGCGCGTCCATGGACAGTACGACCGGTCACGCCGTTCACGCGGCCGTCCACGAACCGGCACCACAACCGGCACGGCGGCGCTCGTTCGGCGAGTATCTGTCGGTGGCGCGTCGTGCCTGGTCACCCGCCGTGGACGTCACCCCGGCGTGGGTCCGGGAGGTCACCGGATGCTCGCGCGGCTTGTCCTCTCGGCTGGCTGCCGCGCTGGTCGCTGACCGGGACCGGTCCGATTCCGCGCCGGCCGACTCGGGGCAGGTGGCGCCGTGAACGCCTCCGAGGAGCCCGTGAACGGCGTGAACGGTGCCCGGGGTACCGAGTTGGAGCCACGCGTCTTTGATGCCGAGTTCGTGGCTGAGAGCGCCACGCCTGCGGTGGCCGGTCCACGCTCATCGGGTCGGTTGGGCCGGTTCGCCGTGTTGATCGGGCTGGTCGCCGAGACGGCCCGGAAGGTGTGGCGGTCGGGTCCGGTGGTGCGGGCGCGGTCGGTGGCCGGATATCGGGCACGGAAGGCGCCGGCCGACATGGCGCGGCTGGTGTGGTTCGTGGTGCGGGGGAACTGGCGGTGGTTGGTCAAGTTCTGGGCGTGGGCGACCTACGCCGATCTGCGGGCTGACGCACGCAACGCCCGACTCGCAGGCGACCCCGAAGCGCGGCGCACGGCACAGGAGTTGATTCGCTCCGACGCCCAAGCCCGGTGGGCGCGGCTGGGGATCATCCTGCACCGTGCGGCCGTCACCGGGCGCGTGGTCGCTCCGCTGGCCGTGCTGTTGTGGTTGGTCGACGCGGTGATGGACCGTGCGGCCATGTGGGCGTGGCTGTCCACTGTGTACACGACGCTGGGCACGGTGTGGACGGTGCTCGCGGTGGCCGTGCCTGCGCTGCTCATCGCGGCGCCGGTGGTGTTGGTGATCGCGGCGGCGTTCGAGGGCCGGGACAAGACTCCCGGTGCGGGGTGGCTGGTGCGTCCTGATCGGGATGACGCGGACTCCTGGGTAGATGAACGGATGATCTCCCGCGCCTTGGCGCATCTGGGTATCGCGCCGCTGAACAAGTTCTTTAAGGACGGTGGCGAACTGGCCTATACCGTCGCGGCCAGAAAGGACGGAGACGGCACGTTCGCGCAGGTCAGGCTACCTTTGGGGGTAACCGCGGACATGGTCGCCGCCCAGCGCGACAAGCTCGCGGCGAACCTGGGACGGGCCGGGTTGGAGACCTGGCCGACCAAGGGTGAGGAAGACGGCATCCTCGATCTGTGGGTGGCTGACAAGGGCAGCCTGAACGGTGGCGCTGGGGACTGGCCACTGCTGCACGAAGGGCAGGTGGATCTGTTCGAGGGTGTCCCGTTCGGACTGACCCAGCGCGGTGTGATCATCAATGCGCCGTTGATCGAAGCGAATTGGTTGGTCGGTGGCCGGCCGGGGCAGGGCAAGTCGTCGGCGTTGCGGACGCTGCTGTTGGGTGCGGCGCTCGATCCCACGGCCGAGTTGTGGGTGTTCGTGATGGGTGAGTCACCCGACTTCGACCCGTTCACACCGCGTCTGTCCCGGTATCGGATGGGCATGGACGATGCGGTGGCCGCCGCCGCGTTGCAGGCACTCGAAGACCTCTTGGAGGAGATGGAGCGACGCGGCCGGGTACTCGGGCAACAGCCCGGTAGGCCACCCAAGGTGTCCCGCAAGCTGGCCGACAAGACGGTGTTGGGGTTGCACCCGCTGGTGTGTGCGGTCGACGAGTGTCACGAGCTGTTCCAGCACCCCAAGCTCGGCAAGCGCGCCGCCGATCTCGCCGTGCGGTTGATCAAGCGGGGCCGTAAGTACGGGATCGTTCTGCTGTTGGCGACACAGTCGCCCACGAAGGACTCCATTCCGCGTGAGGTCACCCGCAACGTGTCGTGTGGGGTGGCGTTCTCGGTGGCCGATCAGGTCGCCAACGATGGACTACTCGGGTCGGGGAAGTACCGGGCCGGTATCCGCGCGACCGATCTGCGGATGAAGACCGACCGGGGCACCTGCGTCGCCGTGGGCGTCAGCGACGCGACGTTCGAGTTGGTGCGCACGTTCTACGTACCGTTCGAAGACGGCATCGATGACGTGTCGCCGGTCATCGCTCGCGCCATCGCCATCATCAGCGAGAACGGGCGGGCCATCGCGGCACCGGATCGGGCAGCGATCGAAGCCGCGCCGGTCGACCACCTTGCCGATATCGCGGCCGTGTTGCGCGATGAGCGCCACGTCCGCACGCGGCTGGTGTTGGCGCGGCTGATCGAGCGCAACCCCGCCGAGTACGAAGGATGGACAGCACGAGACCTTCTCGCCCTGTTGCGGGAACACGACGTCGGCCCGCGCAAGCTGCACGGCGGACACATGTACCTCGTTGCCGAGGACCTCGACCGCGCCATCACCCGCCGCGCACAGGAGGACGAAACGGGCGGGGAGACAGCCGGGGAGTCGCCGGGGAACCGGGGAAGTTTCCCCAGCCACTCCCCGCGTCAAACTCCCCGGTCTGACCAGGCGAAACACCGAACGGGGAGGCAAAACCGGCCATCCGCACGAAGTGCCGGAAACCCCGGAAATCGCGGTGGGCAACCACCGTCGCCCGACTCCCTCCCCGCCCCCGATGACGGGGTGGACCGATGACCGCTGGCCGCCCTGTGCGCCGGCAACCGGCGGCCGACGCGGTGGTGTTCTCGCCGGGTCGGTTCCGGGCGTGGTTGCACGTGCGGGGTGTGGCACCGGCCGACCTGGCCGACACGGCCGGAGTGGCCGAGGCGTACGTGGTGGCCTGTGCCTACGGGCATCCGGTGGCGTCGGCGCCGACACCGGCCGTGCTCACGGCGTGGGCCGCCCGGTTGGGGTGCGATCCCGCCGAGTTGTGTAGCGCGACCCCGCACGAGCCGAACGAGTATTGGAGGGGAGCGAACCGCGCGATGCCCCCGATGAGTCAGGATGATCTCGCGGCGGTGGCCGAGGTGTTCAAGCGCACCGCACGCCGGACCGCCCGACGCACGTCCAACGACTGATCACGGAGACGCATGTCGGCCCTTGAACCCTGAGTAGGGTTCAAGGGCCGACGTACGTCCGGTCGCGTTAGCTGTGCGGTTCCGGTGGTGGGCCGAGACGGACCCGGTGAGGGTCGAACTTGCGGCCCCGACTGGCCGGATCGATGAACAGCCGGTTACGGCCCAACGCGCGTTTCAGCATCGTGCGCTTACCGGCCAGATCGGCACCCTGCCACTCGGCACGGGCCTGCTCGGCGTCCAACTCGGTGACCGGACCCGCACCCGTGTCGCTGCTGCCGGTGCCGGACAGGGAGTCCCGCTCGGCGGTCAATTCGGCGAGATCGGACACCAGTAGCGCGTTGTTCTCATCGAACGCGGCAAGCGGGATCTCCCGCCGCGCCAGGCGGGCAGTCAACGCCGTCTGGAGCTGTTCGCACTGCTCGATCTCGGCGC
The DNA here is from genome assembly GCA_963826035.1 of uncultured Actinomycetota bacterium. Lineage (GTDB taxonomy): Bacteria > Actinomycetota > Actinomycetes > Mycobacteriales > Pseudonocardiaceae > Actinophytocola. Next base: position 16,224 of record CAWGVZ010000024.1, read on the forward strand.
GCAACGCCTCCAGCCGCTCATTCGTGCGGGCGCGGTAGGCCGACACCCCGGCCGCGTGCTCGGGGTCTGACAACCGCTCGACCACCAGATCTTCTAGCCGTTCGTCCACGTGGGACACCATGGCCGAGATCTTCCCGCACCCCCGACGCTGCGTGCTGCAGAAGTACACCCGACGCTTCTCCCCGTTGGGGAGCTTCCCGTGGGGATGCGCGGACAACAGCCGCTTACACACCCCGCACCTCAGAAACCCGGTCCCGATGTACCGCTCCCCGTAGATCCGGCCCCGGCGCCGGCCCAGCACCAACGCCCGGACCCGGTCGAACACGTCCCTGTCCACGATCGGCTCACCTGCCAGCGTGCCGACCTCCACCCCCTCGTGCTCGATCAACCCCGCGTTGGCGCCGCGCACCAGCACGTCCCGCACGGCCGCCGATACCCACGTCTTTCCCCACGCCGTGCGCAACCCCGCCTCGTTCCACTCCCGCGCGATGTCCATATAGGTCGCACCGGACAGCAGCGCGGCCGATCCGTCCCGCAACGCTTGGCGCTCCGCCGCCACCTGTTCGGCCGGCACCACCGGCCGGGGCGTGCCCTGCTCGGCCAACCGGTCCTTGTCTTGCTGGGACAGCACCACGTACCCAGGGAAGCCAAACAGCCGGGGGCCGCCGGTCTTCTGCCCGTTCGCCCGCAACGTCTCAAACCGGCGCTTGATCCGCCGTGACGTGTCATCGCTGGACCGCGCGGCGTGGGCGACCTCGATCCGCAGGATGAACCGGTCATCCGGGTCCGCCAAGTCCCGCGCACCATGCGCCGAGGCGACCGTGAACCCCTTCTCGCCCAACTCGATCAACCGCTCCAGGTCACGCGGTTGGCGGAACAGACGGTCGGTGTGCCACACCACGATCCCGTCCGACTCACCCGACTCGACCCGTTCCAGCAGCCGTTCCCACCCCGGCCGCCGCACGCCGCGTTTCCACGCGGACAACCCATCCGAGAGCGGCTCACCGATCGTGCCGCCCATCCGCTCGATCACCTTGGCGTTGTCGGAGAGTTGGTCCTCGATCTTCTCCAGCTCCCGCGTGGTCGGGTTCCACGACAACCGCGCGTAGGAGTCGAACACCGGCACCTCACGAGCGGTACCCGACTGCCTCTGACCTGCACTACCCTTGCTTGACCTGCCCATACCCTCAAAATAGGTCACCAAATAAGGGTCCGCCAACGTGGGACTCGCTGGGTTCGAACGTGGGACTCGCCGGGTTAGCGGCGGCTCGGGATCGCGGTTAGCAGGCAGAACAGGACCATGGCCGCCTGGACCAGCAGCAGGACGCTGCGCAGCGCCGTCGGCTGGGTGACGTGCACCTCCGCCGCCCGCACGGGTAGCGCCACGGCCACCAGGTGACCCCACGCCCGCACCACGGGCACCTGCTCGCCGTCGATCGTGGCCGTCCAGCCGGGCTCCTCCTCCGCCGCGACCACCAGCAGCCGCCCGGCCGGCCCGTCCGACACCCGCACGGCCACCGTCGGCGGCGACGCCTCCACCGGCACGATGCCCGGCGCGCCGAGCTCCGTCGGGGGCACGCTGCCCGTCACCGCCCGGCGCGCCTGGTCCGGCGCCAGCAGCGTGACCTGCGCGGCCGCCGGCTGGAGCCGCAGCACCGGCCGGCCGTCGCTCATGGGCGGGGCGTCCCCCACCAGATCCCCGGCCGCCTCGCGCAGCCGGGCCGCCGCCGCGTCGTCGGGGACCACCACGAACAGCACTCCGGCGGCAGCCGCCGCGGCCACCGCCTCCCTGGCCCGTTCGCTGTCGGCCAACGACTGGGCCAGCTCGGCCATGCTGGTGCCGCCGTCGACGGGCGCCAGGTCGTCGTCGCCGAACTGCGGCAGCCGGCCAGCCGCCATCCGGGGCTGGTCGGCGAGCAGCAGCACCGAGCGGCCCGTCACGGTCAGCTCGTGGCTCAGCGTGGTGGCGAGCTGAGGGGCACCGTCGTCGTCCAGCGGGCCGACGCGGCCGGCCACCGCCGCGCCGGTCGCCATGGCCAGCACGCCGAGGGCGCCGACCGTGGCCGTCACCTTGATCCATCCGGGCTTCACCAGCTCGTGCCGGCCAGGGCGGCACACGCCGAGCAACGCGAGCAGCAGTCCCCAGCCGGCGACCAGCAGCGGCGCTCCCGCCCAGCCGGTGACCGGGGGTCCGCCGGTGATGGGCGCCGCGTCGACCATGCGGACCAGCACCACCGCGCCCGCGCCGAGCACGGCCAGCGCGAGCCCGGGCAGCGCGGCGACCCTCGGCCGGGTCACCAGCCCGATCAGCGCCGCCGCCCCGACCAGCAGCCCGAGCGCCGGCCAGGCCCCCGGCCCACCCGGGTCGAGGCTGACCAGCTCGAACACCGACGCGACCGGCTCACTCAGGTAGGCGCCGAGGCCGTGCAGCGCCACCCCTGGGTGCTGGATGACGACCGCCGGCCACGGCAGCAGCAGCGCCAGCGGCATGAGGACCAGCATGAACAGCGCGGCCACCCGCCGCCGGCCGTCCCCGCGGCGGCCGGGCACCACCACGAACCCGGCGAGCGCGTAGACCACCACCAGCACGTGCACGAGCGGTGCGAACGCGCCGATCACGGCGAGCCCGATGGCCGACGCGGCCGCCGTCGACAGCCACGACCGCGAGCCAGGTCGGCGGCCGAGCACCGCCACCACGCCGGCGAGCACCGGTGGAATGAGGATGTGCGCCACCACCACGTCGAGGCGGCCCTGCGCGACGGCCGCCGTGGCGGGCGGCAGCAGCGCGTACGCGGCGGCCACCAGCGCCCGCACCCAGCGGTGCACCGGCAGCCGCCGGGTGGCCACGTACGCGAGGAGCCCGGCCAGCGGCAGGTTGCCGAGCAGCAACACGGCCACCACGGCCTGCGTGCCGCCGAACGACGCGAACACCACGCCGAGCGAACCGAGCACGGCCAGCGCCGCCGGGGCCGGGGCGGCCGTCCCGCCGGCCACCGGGTGCCAGGACTCGAGATAGGTCGACCACGTCTGGGTCAGATCGGGAACCGGCAGCAACCTGCCACCCGCGAGGTCCAGCCCGAACCGGCCGGCGTTCACCACGAAGCCGACCACCATCAGCCCGAGCACCAGCAGCACGGGCGGCGCGAGCAGCACCTGTTTCGCCAGCCGCGCGCGGTTCACCTGCACGAGGACCAGGTCCGGCCGCTCGCCCGCGCTGCCGTCGCGCGGCACGGGTGACGGCCGGCGGCGTGGGCTGGGCGTCAGCCCGTACGGGAGTTCCTCGGTCTCCGGCACGGCCAACTGCACGGCCACCGAGGTCGCCGGTTGCCGCAGCCCGGCCGGCCGGCGGGGGCGGCCGGTGACGCCGGCCGGCAGTGCCCGTGGTCCGACCGGTGGACGGGCCCCGTCCGCCGTCATCGCCCCTTCGGCCTCGGCCGGTACCCACACGGCCTCCCCGTCGGCCGGGTCGGGCAGCCGGCCGAGCGCGGCGTCGGCCTCCAGCCGGCGGCGCACGAGATGGGTCACGGTGGCGCGGGCCGCGTTGCGCAGCCGAGTGAGCCTGCTGGTGAACAGGCCGCGAACGCCGCGCACCCGCGCGGTCGGTCTGCGCAGCGCGCGTGCCTCCCGCAGTCGCGCGGCGCCGCTCAGCAGATAGCTGACGGCACGCAGCTCGGCGCGGCACTCGTCGAGCCTGCGCTGCATGGCGAACCCGAGCGCGCGCACCAGACACAGCACGGTGAGCCTCGGCACCCCGATGAGGAACGACAGCAGCGAACAGTTCACGAGGAACGTGCGCACGCCCTGCGCGCGCTCGACCGTCCGGACGGTGGCGCGCGGCGCGTCGATCGGACGGCGTCTGGTGGTAACCGCGCGGACGTGCCGCATCCGGGCGGCCGGCACGCACAGCACCACGCTGCCCGCCCGGTTCGCCCGCCAGCCGAAGTCGATGTCCTCGCGCAGCAAGGAGATCGCCTGGTCGAACCCGCCGAGCCGCTCCCACAGTTCGCGCCGTACGAGCATGCCGGCCGACGGCACGGCCAGCACCTCGGTGCTCTGCGCGAACTCGTGGCCGCGACCCAGCCGGCTCCAGTCCAATTCGGACGGTCCGATGCCCGTCTGCCGGTGGCCGGCCGCGTCCGTGGACAGTCCGGTCTCGACGACCAGCCGTGGGTCGTCCCAGTCGAGCGCGAGCGGCCCCAGCACCCCGGCCGACGGCGACGCCTCGGCCGCGGACAACAACGTCGCCAGACAGTCGGGATCGGGCGCGCAGTCGTCGTGCAGTACCCAGATCCAGCCGCCGGGGTCACCCCAGCGCTCGATGGCGGCCGACACCGCATCCTGTACGGACACGGCGAAACCGGTTCCGCGGTCGAGCGTGATGACGCCGTCGAGGACCCGGTCCTCGCCACGGGCGGCCTCGCTCAACAAGCGAGGCGTCCCGTCGACGGAACCCGTGTCGACCGCGAGCACGTGACGCGGTCGTGGCGTGGCTGCCCGCAACGCACTCAGCGCACGGGGCAACCACTCCTCGCCGTCATGGCATACCAACACCGCCAGCACGGGCGCGGTACGCAGCACCGGTGTGCTTGCGCGGGACCCGTATCGCGGCATTCGCACAAGATGCCATGAACGCCGTCGGTTCGAGGTACTAGACCACGCGCTTCTTCAGCTTGCGCCGCTCGCGTTCGGACAATCCTCCCCAGATGCCGAACCGCTCGTCGTGCGCCAACGCGTACTCCAGGCACTCGGACCGCACGTCGCAGCCCTGACAGATCCGCTTGGCCTCCCTGGTCGAGCCTCCCTTTTCGGGGAAGAACGCCTCGGGATCCGTCTGCGCGCACAAGGCGCGCTCCTGCCACTCCTGTTCCTCGGCATCGTCGAACAAGTCGGCGAGAACGCCCATCTCCTCGTAGGGGCGATCCCCCCAACCCACGACGCCGCTCCCATCGGTCAGATCTATTCCCTGCATGCCCGTCCGCCTCCTCGCCTTTCGCGCTCCCCGGGTTGGCGGACACCACTCGCCCTCACGCAGCGGGCGAATGACATCGATGTGATTACACCCGTGTCATGCCGGCGCGTCAAGCTAAGCACCCGGGTGGGTGATGCCCTATGGGGCAAACCGAAATCCCTCAACAAGATCTCGTAATAACGGGAAAATGCCGGACCCTCACGGCGGGCAGACCCACAACGTTGACACACTGGTGCCGTGCAGCGATCAGCGGTCCGGCCGTCGCCGGTGTTCCTGGCCATCGTGGCCCTCGCCATCGGCGGCGGCCTCCTCATCGCCTTCAGTGACGACGGAACCGGTGAGAACGCCGGTATCACCGCCGGCATCTTCCTGATGGTCATCGCGGGGTGGGGCGTCTCGCTGTGCCTGCACGAGTTCGGGCACGCGATCGTCGCCTACCGCGGCGGTGACCGCGAGGTCTACTTCAAGGGCTACCTGACGCTCGACCCGCGCCGCTACACGGATCCCGTGTTCAGCCTCGTCCTGCCGCTGCTGATCCTGGCGATCGGCGGCATCCCGCTGCCGGGTGGTGCCGTGTGGATCAACCACCACTCGTTGCGGAACAAGCGGACCGAGTCCTGGGTGTCGCTCGCCGGTCCGCTGTCCAACCTGGCCATGGGTGCACTGCTCATCGGCGCCGTGTCGGTGCTGTTCCCCAGCCAGGAGAGCATCTTCGAGCCGATCAGCTGGCTGTCCGCCGGCCTCTCCTACCTGGCTCTGCTGCAGATCTTCGCGTTCATCCTGAACATCCTGCCGATCCCGGGCCTCGACGGCTGGGGAGCGCTCGAGCCGTGGCTGCCCCACGACTGGCAGCGGTTCGGCGCCAAGGCCCGGCCGTGGGCACCGCTGATCCTGTTCGCCGTGCTGATCGGCATCCCGCAGGTGGGCTACGCCTTCAGCGACTTCGCCTTCACGGTCTACGACATGGTCGGCGGTGACTCCGGTCTCGCCGCCGCAGGTGGTGCGGCGTTCCGGTTCTGGAACTAGCCGTGGATCATCACGAAGGAGTCGACGCAGCCCTTGCGTCGCCCAACGGAACCTCAGGGGCACCGTGACGGCACCCAGCCACCAACCACCGGGGATCCGCACCGTGCGCTGGGTCGTGACCAACACTTTGAAATTCCGGGGAGGCGGACCGTGAAGGTTGTCGTACTGGTAGGTGGGGTTGGCGGCGCGCGGTTCCTGCAGGGGGTGAAGCACGCGCTCGGACCGGCCGGTGAGATCACGGCCATCGTGAACACCGGCGACGACGTGTGGCTCCACGGCCTGCGGATCTGCCCGGACCTCGACACGTGCATGTACACCCTCGGCGAGGGCATCGACACCGAGCGCGGCTGGGGTCGCACGCGCGAGACGTGGACGGTGAAGGACGAGCTGGCCGCCTACGACGCCGGCTCCGAGTGGTTCGGGCTCGGCGACAAGGACATCGCCACCCACCTCATCCGCACGAGGATGCTGCGTGCCGGCTATCCGCTGTCGGCGGTCACCGAGGCGCTGTGCGCGCGGTGGCGGCCGGGCGTGACGCTGCTGCCGATGAGCGACGACCGGGTGGAGACGCACGTGGTCATCGACGATCCGGACACCGGTGAGCGCGCGGCCGTGCACTTCCAGGAGTGGTGGATCCGGCACCGCGCGGCACTGCCTGCGCACTCGATCGTGCCGGTCGGCGCGGACGAGGCCAAGCCCGGCCCGGGCGTGCTGGACGCGATCGCCGAGGCGGACGCCGTGTTGCTCGCGCCGTCGAACCCCGTGGTGAGCGTCGGCACCGTGCTGGCCGTGCCCGGGATCCGGACGGCGCTGGTGAAGGCCGACGCGAAGATCGTGGGGGTGTCCCCCATCGTGAACGACCGGCCGGTGCGCGGGATGGCCGACGCGTGCCTGACGGCCATCGGCGTGGCGACGACGGCCGAGGCGGTCGGGCGGCACTACGGCGCACGGCCCGACGGGATGCTCGACGGCTGGCTGGTGCATACGGGCGATTCGGCCGTGGTGCCCGACGTCGAGGTGCGCGCGGTGCCGCTGCTGATGTCCGATGTGGACGCCACGGCCGACATGGTGCGCGCGGCGCTCGACCTGGCGGGGGTCCGGCCGTGAACGCCGACCACGCCCCCGGGGGCTCGATAGAGATTCTGCCGGTGCTCGACCTGCCGGAGTTCCGGCCGGGGGACGATCTCACGGGCGCCATCGCCACGGCCGCGCGCTGGCTGCGGTCGGGCGACATCGTGGTGGTCACCAGCAAGGTGGTGTCCAAAGTAGAAGCTCGGCTGGTGCGGGTGCCGACCGATCCGGAGGAACGCGACCGGATGCGCCGCCGGCTGGTGTTCGAGGAGTCGGTGCGCATCCTCGCCCGCAAGGGCCGGACGCTGATCACCGAGAACCACCTGGGGCTCGTGCAGGCGGCGTCCGGAGTGGACGCGTCGAACGTGGCGGGCGACGAGCTGGCGCTGCTGCCCCACGACCCGGACGCGTCGGCGTTCGCACTGCGGGCCGGGCTGCGGGAGCGGCTGGGGGTCGAGGTGGCCGTGGTGATCACCGACACCATGGGCCGGGCCTGGCGGATCGGCCAGACGGACGTGGCCATCGGTTCGTCGGGGCTGCGGGTGCTGCACGCGTACGCGGGTCAGGTCGACCGGCAGGGCAACGAGCTGGCGATCACGGAGATCGCGGTGGCCGACGAGGTGGCGGCCGCGGCCGACCTCGTGAAGGGCAAGCTCGGCGCGGTGCCGGTGGCCGTCGTGCGGGGGCTGCCGATCGGCGACTCGACGTCGACGGCCGCCGACCTCGTGCGGCCGGGCGAGGAGGACCTGTTCTGGCTGGGCACGGCCGAGGCGCTCGAGCGAGGTCGGCAGGAGGCGGTTCCGCTGGCCGCGCCGGTGTCGTCGTTCACCGACGAGCCGGTGGCCGAGGACGCGCTGTCGCGTGCGGTCGGCGCGGCGCTGGGTTTCGCGCCCGTGCGGTTCGTGCACCTGGCGGACCTGGCGACGCGCAAACGTTTGCTGGACGAGTTGCGGGCGCCGTCCGTCCTGTACTCGGCCACGGAGATCGTGCTGGCGTTCGGCGAGCCGTTCGATGGCGGAGCGGGCGTGGCGGCACTGCGGATCGCGCTGGCGGCCGAGGGTCTCGGCGCGTGCGTGGTGCCGCTGGACGGTGCCGGCGAGTTCCTCGAGCTGCCGTGGCCGACGCTGGGCGCGATCGCGGTCGGCCACCCGGAATTGCCCGCCGTCCCCGGCCCGACCACCCCGGACGAACGGTTCCTGCGCCGATGACCCTGCATTCGGATGTGGTGGCGACGCTGACCGCGTGGCGGCCCGCTCTCTCGAGCCAGCGTTCGCTGTGCGAGGCGTTCCTGGGCTTTCTCGCGGCGCGCCCGGACGCGTGCGCCCGCTCCTGCGAGCCGGGGCACATCACGGCGTCGGCCGTGGTCCTGGACGCGACCGGCCGGTCGGTCCTGCTGACCCTGCATCCTCGGGTCGGGGCATGGTTGCAGCTGGGCGGCCACTGCGAAGAGACGGACTCGACGCTGGTCGGCGCGGCCCTACGCGAGGCGACGGAGGAGTCGGGGATCCCCGGCCTGCGGATAGTCCCGACCCCCATCCACGTGGACGTGCACCCGATCACGTGCTCGCTGGGCGTCCCGACGCGCCACTTCGACGTGCGCTTCGTGGTCCACGCCCCGGCGGACGCGCGGCCGGTGCGGAGCGAGGAGTCGGACGACCTGCGCTGGTGGCCGATCGACGCCCTCCCCGCCGATCCCACGGGCGCGACGGGTCTACCAGAGATGCTGACGGCGGCGACCCGACTGAGCGCCGCCACCGGTTAGTCAGCGATCCCTTGTCGAATCCGGCACGGGCCGCTCGACGCGTTGGCAGCGGGCGCCCGGAGGCGGCGCCGGATCGAGACCACCGGAGCGTGACATGGCTACCTCAGTGCTCGCCATGTCGATGTCGGTCGACGGGTACATCGCTGGCCCGAACGACGAAGTGGGCAACCCCGGCGGTGACGGCTTCGTCCGACTGCACGAGTGGGGGTTGACCCCGGACGGAGAGTTCCGCCGATCCGGGCCGGCCGCGCAGGTGCTCGGCGAGATCATCGCGGCCGGAGCGGTCGTCTCGGGACGACGGACGGCCGAGCAGGTCGACCACTGGGGTGGTGATCACAGCGGCACCGGAGTCCCGGTCTTCGTGCCCAGCCACCGCCCGCCCGGCCCGTCCGTCGCGGACTATCCGTTGGTGACCTACGTGACCGACGGGATCGAAAGCGCCATGGCACAGGCGAAGGCTGCCGCCGGGGACCGGGACGTGCATGTGATCGGCGCGTACACGGCGCAGCGGGCGCTCGAGGCCGGTGTGCTGGACGAGGTGCACATCCATCAGATCCCCGTACTGTTCGGCGGCGGCCGCCGGCTGTTCGACGTGCTGACGTCGCGGATCGAGTTGAAGATCATCCGAGTGATCGACACACCGGAGGCCACCCACCTCCGCTATCGCGTTCTTCGCTAGAGCGCCCGGTAGTCCCGCGGTGAGAAGCGTGGGGCGAAGCGCGGGCGCTTGATGCCACTCGCCTCCAGGTAGCGCACTACCCGGTGCCGGTGTGGGGCATACGGCGCCAGCAGCTCCAGCATCCCCGTGTCGTCCAGTTTCCGGCCGAGCAGCGCGTATCCCACCACGCTCGGAATGTGGAAGTCCCCGACGCTGATGGCGTCCGCGTCGCCCCACGCTCGTTGGGCGATCTCCGCGGCCGTCCAGAAGCCGATGCCCGGCACCTTTCGCAGCAGGTCGCGGCCCGCGCGGCCCTTCAGAACAGCCGCCTTCTCCAGCTGGTGGGCCACCTGCGCGGCCGCCAGGATCGCTCGTCGGCGGGCCAGGTCGACGCCCGCCCGGTGCCACTCCCAGTCGGGGATGGCCAGTGCGGCGGCGGGTGACGGCGGCGTGAACATGCCGTCGGGCGCCCCGGGCGCGGGCGTGCCGAAGCGCCGGCACAGCTCGCGCCACGAGCGGTGCGCCTCGTGGCCCGTCACCTTCTGCTCCAGCACCGACGCCACCAGGAGGTCCCACACCCGCCCGGTCGAGGCGAGTCTCAGGTTCGGCCGGCGCCGCCGCAGGTCGGCCACCAGCGGGTGGTGCGCGCGGAAGTCCGAGGAGTCGTCGTCCGCACCCAGCAGGCCGGGGACACCCTCGAGCAACAGCGAAGCACCTTCACCCCAGGCCGACGCCACCACCTCGCCGTCCGAGCCGCGCAGCAGCAGGGTTCCCGGGCCGGCCGGGGTGTTCGCGGCCAGCCACGTGGCGCCCGTCGCCGTGCGCCGGAACGTCGGATCGCCGAAGCCCCGCCGCAGGGGCGTCAACAGGTCGGCCATGTCGAGCGTGAAGTCCGGCCGCCACGCACGCTCGAGAGAGGCCTTCACGGACGGCAACGGTACCTCGTTATGTTGTCCGAATGAGCGACCTGCACATGGTGGTGCCCGCCGGCGGAAGTGGAACCAGGCTGTGGCCCCTCTCCCGCGCGGCCAACCCCAAGTTCCTGCACGCGCTGACCGGCACCGACCGTTCACTGCTGCAGGCCACGTTCGACCGCCTCGCGCCACTGTGCACGCCCGCCAACCTGCTCGTGGTGACCGGCGTCGCCCACGCGACCTCGGTGGCCCGCCAACTGCCCGAGCTGCCCGAGCGCAACATCCTGGTCGAACCGTTCGCGCGTGACTCGTGCGCGGCCATCGCGCTGGCCGCCGCCCTGATCGAGCGCCGCAGTCCCGGCGGGGTGATGGCCTCGTTCGCCGCCGACCACCTGATCGCCGACACGGTCGAGTTCAGCGAGACCGTGGGCCACGCGATCGACGGGGCCCGCGCCGGCAAGCTGATGACCATCGGCATCACGCCCACCCGGGCCGAGACCGGCTACGGCTACCTGCGGTGCAGCACATCCCCCGAACGCGGGACACTCCAACCGGTGCTGGAGTTCCGGGAGAAGCCGTCCCCCGAGGTGGCCGAACAGTACCTCAGCTCCGGGGAGTACCTGTGGAACGCCAGCATGTTCCTCTGGCGCACCGACCTGTTCCTGGCCGAGCTGGCCGCCCGCCGCCCCGACGTGCACGACCCGATCCGCGCGATCGCCGCCGCCTGGGACACCGAGGAGCAGGAGACGGTGCTGGCCGAGCTGTGGCCGACCATCCCGAAGGTGGCGGTCGAGTACGCGGTCATGGAGCCGGCGGCCGAGGAGGGCAAGGTCGCCACCGTGCCCGGCGACTTCGGCTGGAACGACATCGGCGACTTCGAGACCCTCGGTGAGCTGCTCGGCCGCGACATCGGCGGCGGCCGGGTGGTGGAGGTCAACGCCGAGACCCCGCCGGTGCTGGTGGTCGACGGCGAGGGCGTGATCGCCGTGCCGTGCTCGTCGCGGGTGATCGCCACGCTGGGGGTCGACAACCTGATCGTGGTCGACACGGCCGACGCGGTGCTCGTGTGCCGCCGCGACCGGGCCCAGGACATCAAGAAGTTGACCGAACTACTACGCGCGGGCGGTCACACTGCTCACGTGTGAAGATGACGACCAGCGGATTCCAGTTCTTCGCTGACGTGGCGAGCAGAAAGGAATACGCTGGGCCACGAACATCCACCACGCATCGACGACGCGACAGGGAGAGGTCGACGCATGGATCCCCGTGAGCGGGCTGACGCCATCCTGGCGCGGGCTCGTGCGCGAGGCGCCTTCGTGGTTACCCCGGAAAGCGCCGTCTCGCCGATGGACGCGTCAAGCACGCTGCAGATCCCCCGAGCGGTGGTCGCGGCGAACGACGAACGTGACGAGGAAGATCCCGACGCCACCATGGTCGTCCCGGCGTCGGTGGCCCATGGCCGCCACTACGCCGTGCCGGCCCAGGAGCCACACCACGACGACGAGATGCCGGCCATCACCCAGGAGGCGCTCACCGACGTGGTGGCCACCCCGCCGGGTCCGCGGTCGCGGCAGCGTCGGCTGGAGCAGCACCAGAACATGATGGCGCAGCGGGAACAGCAGCGGCAGGAGACCGCACCGCCGGAGCCCGAGGAGGTGGACGGCCTGATCCCCACGGTCAAGCAGCCACCGACGGGCCGGTCAACACTCTCCCAGCGTCTCGACGGCTGATCGAACGGTCAACTCAACCTACCGGAGTGGCGGACTCGGCCGACCGGAACGGTCATCATGGCCGACGGGACTGGTCATCATGGGCGCCCGGAACGGTCATCATGCCGCGTTTCTAGCTTTAGGCGTATCGCTAGACCTGCGCGGATGGCCAGGCGGACGGGCGCCCAGCGCCAACCGCGGTGCCGGTCCGCGATGAAGCGGTACGCGCTGTCGTGGTGCGCGCGCAGCATGGCGTTCGACGACCGGGCGGTCGAGTGGCCCTGGATGTGGACCACCTCGGCCGACGGGACGTACACGTTCTGCCACCCGGCGCGGCCCAGCCGGTCACCCAGGTCGACATCCTCGAAGTACATGAAGTAGCGCGGGTCGAACCCGTCGACCGAGTCGAACGCCTCGCGGCGCATCAGCAGGCACGACCCGGACAGCCACCCGGCCACCCGCTCCGAAACCGACGCCGACTGCTTGTACGCCCGCGTCCACGGGTTGCCCTTCCAGACCCGGCCGACCAACGCGTGCCCGATGCCCTTGCCGAGCGACGGGACCAGCCGCGCGGACGGGTACACCTTCCCGCTCGGCTCCTTGATCAACGGCCCGAACGCGCCGCCGCGCGGCCACCGCGCGGCCGCGTCCAACAGCACATCCAGCGCGCCGTCGCCCCACTCGAGGTCGGGGTTGGCGATGACGATCCAGCCGTAAGAGGGGTCAAGCTCGGCCACCCCACGGTTCGCGGCCGTGCCGTAGCCGAGGTTGCCCCCGGTCGCCAGCAGCGTCACCTCCGAGCGCGTCGACTCCGCCCGCTCCGGGGCACCGTCCGTCGACCCGTTGTCCGCGAGGATCACCCGCACCGGCCGGGTGGTGGCCTTACCCAAAGTGTCCAGGCATCGGTCCAGCGTCTCGCCGGGCGAGTAGGTCACGATCACGACGGCCACTTCGGAGCCGTAGGTGTCAGCCACGGCGAACCATTGTGCCGCCTAGCGGCCCCGCCGATGCAGCCGGTACGCCTTCGCGTACGCCTCGCGATGGCCCTCCGCGCTCGTGAGCCACGAGAACTCCTTGGCCCGCCGCTGCGCCGCGGCCGCCAGCCCGGACCGCATGGACGGGTCGTCGAGCAGCTCCGACAGGGCCGCGCTGATGTCGCCCGCACCGACCCCGCAGTACGCGACCGCGTCGCCGCCGACCTCCGGCAGCGCGAGCCGCCGCGTGGTGAGCACGCAGGCACCGCAGGCCATGGCCTCCAGCACCGGCAGCCCGAACCCTTCGCCGAGCGACGGGTAGGCCACCAGGTCGGCGCCGCCGAGGAACCCGGCCAGGTTCTCGAACGGCAGGTAACCCGCCCGGATCACGCGCAGCCGGTGCGGCACGTCGTCCAGCGCGCGTTCCACCTGACGGTCCCAGCCGGGCTGCCCGGCCAGCACGAGCGCGGGCGGATCCGCACGGCCCCGGCACGCGGCGGCGAACCCGCGGATCAGCGCCGGCACGTTCTTGCGCGGCTCCAGCGCGCCGAGGAACGCCACGTAGCGGGTGCCCGCGCCGAGCCCGATGAGCCGTCGCGCCTCCGCCACCTCCTCGGGCGCCGGCAGGTGAAACCTTTCGCTGTCCACGCCGTGCTGGATGATTTCCATCCGCCCCGGGTCGGCACCGGTCACCCTGGTGAGCTCGGTGGCCGTGGCCGCGCTGGGCACCACGCACAGCGATGCGCGGGCGAGCGCGGTCCTGGTCCACGTCCGGAAGAACCGTGCCTTGATCGAGTGGTGCAGCACGGCGTCGGTGAAGAACGTGGCGTCGTGCAGGGTCACCACGGACGCGCCCGGGTTGGCGAGCGGGGTCGTGTAGTGCGGCGAGTGGAGAACGTCGACGCCCAGCCGCCGCACCAGGCGCGGCAACGTGGTCTGTTCCCAGGTCAGCCGGGCCGTGCGGGTCGCGTTGGACTCGGCCGTCGGCACGATCCGCGAACCGGGCGCGAGCGTCGTGTACAGCTCCACGTCGCGCGACTGGCACACCACGGTGATGGGCACGCCGTCCGAGTCGAGTGCATAGACGAGCGAGTCCACGTACCTGCCTACACCTCCGCGATCCGCCGGCACGGCGGTCGCGTCGATCAGCACGCGCGGTTCGGCCACGTGAGCAGAGTACGACTGTGCGCACACGCGGTTGGCACGACCGGGTGAAAAAGGCACGGGATGTGTAACGAGAGTCTGGTCACCGTGCGTCCGCCATCTCAAAGAACCGGACATGCAGGCGCCACAGCTCCGCGGCCGCGTGCTCCCACGTGAACGCCGACGCCCGCAGTCGTCCCTGCTCGACGCGGGCGGCGGTGGCCGCCGAGTCGGTCACCACGTGACGCAAGGCCTCGGCGAGCGCGTTCGCGTCGTCGCACGGCACGGAGATCCCCGTGCCGCCCGCCACCTCCACGAGTGCCGGCACGTCCGTGTGCACCACCGGGGTGCCGACGGCCAGCGCCTCCAGGACCGGCAGGCCGAATCCCTCCGCCCGGCTGGGCACGGCCAGCACGGCGGCGCGGCGCAGCACGGCCGCCAGGTCGTCGTCGTCGATGCGGCCGGGCGCGAAGAGCCGGTTCTTGGGAAAGCCGAACTCGAACGCCAGGTCCGCCAGGTTCACCTCGCCCCAGCCCTGCGGTCCCACGATCACGAGCGGCAGGTCCGGCGCGTGTCGCCGCGACATGGCCTTGATCAGCACGTCGAGTCCCTTGCGTGGCTCGACCGTGCCGACCGCCAGCACGTAGGTCTCCGGCAGCCGGAGCCGCCCGGTCCGCAGCGCCGCCGTGTGCGTGTCCATGGGCGTGCGGAACACCTCGGGCACGCCGTGACCGATCACCGCCACGGTCGCCGGCCCCGGCGCGTACCGCTGGAGGTCGGCGGCGACCGCCGTCGTGGGCACGACGACCGCGTGTGCCTTGCGGGTGGCGCGCTGGATGGCCGCCTGGTGCCACGCGACGCCACGCCTGGTGAGCGTCTCCGGATGGGTGAACGGCACGGTGTCGTGGACCGTGACGATCAGCGAGCGGTGGCGCTTCGGGGTGGGCGGCGCGAGCGGGGTGGGCGCGTGGACCGCATCGCCGCCGGGCCACAGGTGCACGCCGTGTTCCCACAGCGCGGTCAGCCCGCGGCGCGACAGCGGCAGCGCACGGGGGCCGGGCACCCCGGACACGACCGCGTCGCCGAGATGGCGGTGCGTGGCGGTCACACCGGCGATCGTCCAGCCGGTGGGCACGCTCGCGCCGAGGGCGGCCGTCAGTTCCCTGGTGTAGCGCCCGGTGCCGCCGGGGACCGGCGCAAGTAGCTGTTCGGTGAGCACGACGAGCTCAGGCACCGGCTCAGAGTACGGTCGATGTCCGTGACGACCAGCAGCAACACGCGCACAACGGTGGTCGTGGTGACCTGGCGGGGCCGCGCGCACCTGACCGAGTGCCTGGACGCGCTCGCCGCGCAGACCCGTCCACACCGGACGGTCGTGATCGACAACGCGTCCGACGACGGGTCGGCCGCGCTGCTGGCCGCCCATCCGTCGGCCCCGGCCGTGCGCCGGCTGCCGGCCAACACCGGCTACGCGGGCGGGATCGCCGCGGCGCTGCCCGGGGTCGACACGGAGTTCGTGGCCTGGCTGAACGACGACGCCGCCCCGGCGAAGGACTGGCTGGCCGAGCTGGAGGACGCGCTGCTGGCCGACCCCTGGGCGGCCGCGGCCAGCGCGCGGATGGAGCGGGCGGACGGCGACCCGATCTCGCTGGGCGTCGACCTGACGGGCGACGGGCACGGTGTGGACCGCACGCAGGACGGTCCGGTGTTCGGCTTCTGCGGCGGCGCGGCACTCCTGCGGACCGGCGCGCTGCGCCGGGCGGGCGGCGTGCCGGCCGAGTTCTTCTGCTACTACGAGGACGCGGACACGTCGTGGCGGCTGCGGCTGGCCGGCTGGTCGGTCCTGTCCGTACCGAGCGCGCGGGTGACGCACCGGCACGGCGCGAGCACCCGGCCCGGCTCGTGGCTGTTCCACCGCTGGAACGAGCGCAACCGGCTGGCCATGCTCGCACGGTGCGCGCCCGCCAGGGTGGCTGTCCGCGAGCTGGCTCGGTTCGCCGCGCTGACCGCCGTGTTGCCCGTGCGCCGCCTCGCTGGCCGGAACGTGCCAACGGCCGCGAACTTCCGGCTGGGACTCCGGCTGCGGGTCCTCGCGGAGCTGGTGGCGCGGCTGCCGGCCCTCGCCGGGCAGCGACGGGCGATCACCAGGCGTTCCACCGTGTCGCGCACCGCGGTGTGGTCTTTGACGAACTCGTCGGGTTAACCACTCGTCACGTGGTGTGATAGGGCAGGCTGACCCCTAATTCCCCGACGCGAAGGAGCGCGCGTGCCCGATTCGGCGCAACGTCCGGTCGTCTCGGTGATCGTGGTCAACTACCGCGGCGCCGACGACACCATCGCCTGCCTGCGCGCGCTGCGGGCCGAGCTGACCTATCCCGCCGAGCTCCTGCAGATCATCTGCGTGGACAACGCCTCGGGTGACGGCAGCGCCGAGCGGATCCGCGAGGTGGCCGGGGTCGAGGTGATCGAGTCGGACGCGAACCTGGGCTTCGCCGGCGGCTGCAACCTCGGTGTCACCCACGCGAAGGGGACGGTGCTGGCGTTCCTCAACAACGACGCCCGCCCGGCGCCGGACTGGGTGAGCGCGGCGGTCCAGGTGCTGCGTACCGAGCCGACGGTGGCCGCCGTGGCCAGTAAGGTGCTCGACTGGGACGGCGAGCGCATCGACTTCGTGGACGGCGGGCTCACCTGGTTCGGCATGGGCTACAAGCGCCACGCGGGCGAGCTGGTCAGCGATATGCCAGCCGGGTCGCACGACGTGGCCCGCGACGTGCTGTTCGCCACCGGCTCGGCCATGTTCGTGCGGGCCGAGGTGTACCGCTCGCTCGGCGGTTTCGACGAGCGGTTCTTCATGTTCTACGAGGACGTCGACCTCGGCTGGCGGCTGAACCTACGCGGCTGGCGGGTGCGCTACGAGCCGGGTTCGCTCGCCTACCACCGCCACCACGCCTCGATGTCCAAAGTGGATTCCCCGGACAACGCGCGCGAGCTGTTCCTGTTGGAGCGCAACGCCCTCGCCGCGCTGTACAAGAACGTGTCCGACACCACGCTCGCGAAGGCACTGCCCGCCGCGCTCGCGCTGGCCGTGCGGCGGGCGACCGCGCGCGGCGAGATCGACCCGACGCAGCTGGAGATCGGCAAGCCGGACACCGGTAAGTCCACTGTGGAGGTGCCGCGGACCGCGCTCGCCGGGTTCCTGGCGATCGATCAGTTCGTGGAGCTGCTGCCCCAGCTCGCCTCGTCGAGGCAGACCGAGCAGGCGGCACGGGTGCGCTCGGACGCGGACCTGATCCCGTTGATGCGCAACGCCATGGAGCCCGCGTACCCGCTGCCCCGCTACCTGGCGGCGCACGACGTGCTGGTCGACGTGCTCGGGCTGGAGGAGGCGTTCGGGGCGCGGCGCAAGGTGCTGGTGCTCACGGGCGACGCGCTCACCGAGCGGATGGCCGGGCCGGCCATCCGGGCGTGGAACATGGCCGACGTGCTGGCCGCCGAGCACGTGGTGCGGCTGGTGACCGTGAACCCGTTGTGCGCGCCGCCGGAGGCGCCGTTCGACGTGCGGCAGGCAAAGCAGCGCGAGCTGGCGCCGCACGTCGACTGGGCGGACGTGGTGGTGCTGCAGGGCCACGCGCTCGAGCTGGTGCCCGGGCTGAAGCGGGCGGGCTCCAACAAGATCGTGGTCTGCGACATGTACGACCCGATGCACCTCGAGCTGCTGGAACAGGGCAAGGACGACACCGACGAGCAGCGCGAGCTGGACCTGATCGGCGTCACGAAGGTGCTCAACGCCCAGCTCGAGCGCGGCGACTTCTTCCTGTGCGCGTCCGAGCGGCAGCGGCACTTCTGGCTCGGGCACCTGACCGCGCTCGGCCGGCTGACGCCCTCGTTGTACGACAACGACCCCACCGTCCGCTCGTTGCTCGCCGTGGCGCCGTTCGGGCTGCCGGGCAAGCCGCCGCAGCGCACGGCGTCCCCCATCCGTGGCCAGCTGGTCGGCCAGTCGGACAAGGTGATCATCTGGGGTGGTGGGGTGTACAGCTGGTTCGACCCGCTGACCCTGCTGCACGCCATGGACCGGTTGGGGCGGCGGCATTCCGACGCGCGACTGGTGTTCCTCGGCATGCGCCACCCGAACCCCGAGGTGCCGGACATGGACATCGGCGCGCAGACCCGCGCGCTGTCCGCACGGCTCGGGTTGACCGGGAAGTCCGTGTTCTTCAACGAGACGTGGGTGCCCTACGCCGAGCGGCAGAACTGGCTGCTGGACTCCGACTGCGGCGTGACCACGCACTACGAGCACGTGGAGACCACGTTCGCGTTCCGCACGAGGGTGCTCGACTACCTGTGGGGCGGGCTGCCGATCGTGACCACCGACGGCGACTCGTTCGCCGATCTGGTGCGGGCCGAGGGGCTCGGCGTGGTGGTGCCGGCCGAGGACCCGGACGCGCTGGCGCTCGCGCTGGAGAAAGTACTGTACGACAAGGACTTCGCGGACGCGGCGCGCGACCGGATCGCCGCCGTGCGCGACCGGTACACCTGGGAGACGGCGCTCGCGCCGCTCGTGTCGTTCTGCCGCAACCCGTTGCCGGCGGCCGACCGGCTGCCGGGCACGGAGCCGCTCGTGCGGAACAAGCCGCTCGGCGTGTCGAAGACCATCCGCCGCGACCTCGATCTCGTGAAGTCCTATTTGGACGCCGGCGGGCCGGGTGAGCTGACCAAGCGGGTGGCCGGCAGGGTGCGCCGGCTGGCCGGGGAACGGTTGCGGAAGGGCCAGCAGGATGGCTGACCGTCCGATACGCGTACTGCTCGACGGCACGCCGCTGCTCGGCTCGCGGACGGGCGTCGGCCGCTACACCTCCGCGCTGGCCGAGGAGCTGGCCTCGATGTCCGAAGTGGACATGCGAGCCGTGGCGTTCACGTTGCGGGGCTGGCGAAAGCTGCGCAAGGTGCTGCCGCACGGCACCCGCGCGCGGGGCATCCCCGTGTCCGCGCGGCTGCTGCGCCGCTGCTGGCTGCGGGCGCCGTTCCCGCCGGTGGAACTGTTCGCCGGCCTCACCGACGTCGTGCACGGCACGAACTTCGTGCTGCCGCCGGCCTTCCGCGCGCCGGGCGTGTTGACCATCCACGACCTGGCGTTCCTGGACGCCCCGGACGAACTGCCGCCGAGCGACGAGCACCTGCCGCTGCTGGTGGCCCGCTCGGCCGAGCGCGCGGCCGTCGTGTGCACGCCGACGCAGGCCGTGGCGGACGTGACCGTCGACCGGCTGGGCATCTCGCCGGACAAGGTGCGGGTGACGCCGCTGGGCGTCGACCCGGCGTGGTTCACGGCGCGGGCGCCGAGCACGGCGTTGGCGCGCCGACTCGGCCTGCCGAAGCAGTACCTGCTGTTCGTCGGCGCGGCCGGTCCGCGCAAGGCGTTGGACTGGCTGCTGAAGGCGCACGAGGTGACCCCCGACCTGCCGCCGCTGGTGCTCGCCGGCCCGGGCCACGCGCCGCACGGCGAGCACGCGGTCACCACCGGCTACCTGGCCGACGTGGACCTGCGATCGGTGGTGGCCGGGGCGTCCGCGCTGATCCTGCCGTCGCGGGACGAGGGCTTCGGGCTGCCCGTGCTGGAGGCCATGGCGTGCGACGTGCCGGTCGTGTGCTCGGACGTGCCGGCACTGCGCGAGGTGTCCGGCGGCCACGCGAGCCTGGTGCCGTTCGGGGACGTGGAGGCCATGGGTGCCGCGCTCACGGGCGCACTGGCCGAACCCCCGTCACCGGCCATGCTCGCCGTCCGCCGAGCACACGCGGCCGAGTACACCTGGCGCCGCACAGCCGAACTCACGGTCCAGGCCTACCGCCAAGCCCTAGCCTGACAACGACATCGCGGTTCCCGACAACGACATCGCGGTTCCCGACAACGACATCGCGGTTCCCGACAACGACATCGCGGTTCCCGACAACGACATCGCGGTTCCCGACAACGAGATCGCGGTTCCCGACAACGAGATCGCGGTTCCCGACAGCGAGATCGCGGTTCGTTCGGTACGACTCGCGATGTCAGGCCGCCCAGTACTACAAGGCTAGATCAACTCGGCAATCCGGCCGGGCTTGGTGCACCGAACGACGCGTTCGGTGCATCGAGCTGCATCGTCGCAGGTCGCGCTCGGATCTAGCCCTGTAGCACTAGGGCGTGCGGAAGTGGTCGCCGTCCTTGGCGAACGCGGCCGCCAGCGCCTCGCGCCACGGCGGCATCGGAGTGAGACCCGAGTCGCGCCAGGCCTTGTCCGACAGGACCGAGTACATGGGACGCGGCGCCGGGCGGCGCATCTCCTCGGACTTGCACGGGAGCACGCGGTCCGCGTCCTGCCCGAGTTCGGTGAACACGGCCGCCGCGAACCGGTACCAGGTGGTCTCGCCGCCGCCCGTGCAGTGCAGGATCCGCTCGGCGGGCGGGTTGTCGCCCGACACCCGGTGCGCCAGCTCGACGAGCCCGTCGGCCAGGTCACCCGTCCACGTGGGGCTGCCGTGCTGATCGTCCACAACGGACACCGTCGGGTGCTCGTTGGCCAGGCGCGCCATGGTCTTCACGAAGTTCTTGCCGTACGCCCCGTACACCCACGACGTCCGCACGACCCACGCCCGCGCGCCGGAACCCAGCACCGCGTCCTCGCCCGCCCGCTTGCTGGCGCCGTACGCCGACAGCGGCCGCGGCACGTCGTCGGCCTCGTACGGCCGGTCGGGGTTGTCGCCGGCGAACACGTAGTCGGTCGAGATGTGGATCAGCGGCACCCCGTGCGCCGCACACGCGGCGGCCAGCAGCCGCGGGCCCTCACCGTTCACGGCGAACGCCGGGGCCGAGTCGGCCTCGGCGGCGTCCACCGCGTTGTAGGCGGCCGCGTTCACGAGCACCGGGCGTGCCCCGGTCGCCCGCGCGGACTCGGCGAGCGTCTTCACGGCCTCGACGACCGCGCCCGCGTTCGTGATGTCCAGCTCGGCCGAGCCGGGAGCGACCACGGAGATCGTGTCCGAGGCCCGCAGCGCGAGCTCGCGACCGAGCTGGCCGTTGCCGCCGGGAACCAGGAGTGCGAGGGCCATGGGTCAGCTCCCCGGCAGCGACGCGCGGGTGGACAGCGGTTCCCACCAGTCCCGGTTGTTCTGGTACCAGGCCACCGTGGCGGCCAGGCCCTCGTCGAACGAGACCTGCGGGGTGTAGCCCAGCTCGTTGGCGATCTTGGTGATGTCGACCGAGTACCTGCGGTCGTGGGCCTTGCGGTCCTCGACCGGCCGCACCATCTCGTCGCCCACCCCGAACGCCTCGAGCAGCCGGTAGGTCAGGTCCAAGTTCGTCAACTCGGTGCCACCACCGATGTTGTAGATCTCGCCCGGCCGGCCGCCGTCGGCCACCAGCTGAATACCGCGACAGTGATCATCCACGTGCAGCCAGTCACGAACATTCTGGCCGTCGCCGTACAGCGGCACCTTCTTGCCGTCCATCAGATTGGTGACGAACAAAGGAATGACCTTCTCCGGGAATTGGTACGGCCCGTAGTTGTTCGAACACCGAGTGATGCACACCGGCAGCTTGTGAGTGACGTAATAGGACCTGGCGAGCAGGTCGGAGGAGGCTTTGGACGCCGAGTACGGCGAGTTCGGCTCCAGCGGGTGGGTCTCCGGCCACGACCCGGTCTCGATCGAGCCGTAGACCTCGTCGGTGGAGACGTGCACGAACTTGCCGACCTCGGCCTCGAGCGCGGCCTGCAGCAGCGTCTGGGTGCCGAGCACGTTGGTGACCACGAAGTCCGCGGCGCCGAGGATGGACCGGTCCACGTGCGACTCGGCGGCGAAGTGCACGACCACGTCGACGCCGGCCATGACCTTGACCACCTGGTCCCGGTCGCAGATGTCGCCCTGGACGAACGTCAGCCGCGGGTCGTCGCGAACGGGTGTGAGGTTGGCCTCGCTGCCGGCGTAGGTGAGCTTGTCGAACACCACGATCTCGGCATCGGACAGCGTGGGGTAGGAGCCGCCGATGGCTTCGCGGACGTAATGGGAACCGATGAAACCGGCACCGCCGGTAACCAACACGCGCATCTAGATCCCACTACTCCATTTCTTGACGGGAAAGTGAACCCGCGAGGGTCACTATTGCGTCCTAATCGATAGCAGCGATGAGGCCACCGAGGTCACGTCTAGGTATCCTACTGGTCAAGGTCCGTGGGGGGACGGGGAGGAGCGTGCGTGGACGAACGCACGGAGGTGCTGGCTGCGCCGAGACGGGGGTCCGGCGGCTGGCGTAAAACCAGGGCCGCAGGCCGGACTTTTGTCGCACTGGTGTCGGTCGCCACGCTGGGCGCCACCGCGTACGGCTGGTGGGCTTTCGGTGGCGTGGACGAGGGCACGGCGACCACCGACGTGATCGCCCAGGAGGTGGAGGACCAGCGCGTCCCGCTCGACGGCGCCGTCGACATGCTGCTCGTGGGCCTCGACAGCCGCACCGACGCCTTCGGCAACCCGTTGCCGAAGGAAGTGATGGACCTACTGAACGCGGGCGTCAACGACGGTGAGCGCAACACCGACACCATGATGTTGGTGCACATCCCGGTCGACGGCACGCGTGCGGTCGCCATCTCGTTCCCCCGCGACTCCTGGGTGGAGCTGGCCGGCGGGTACGGCAACCACCGCCTCAACTCGGCGTTCGCCTACGCCTACAACGAGACCCGCGACGAGCTGGACGAGACGGTCGCCGACCCGGAACTCGAGGAGCGGGCCAAGGTCGAGGGCCGCAAGAACCTGATCGCCACCGTGCAGGCGCTGATCGGCGACTCGGTCACCATCGACCGCTACGCCGAGGTCAACCTGGCCAGCTTCTACGAGGTCACCACGGCCATCGGCGGCGTCGAGGTGTGCCTGAACGAGGCGGTCGACGAGCGAAACTCCGGCGCGCGGTTCCCCAAGGGCAAGCAGACGATCGCCGGCGCGCAGGCACTCGCGTTCGTCCGGCAGCGCTACGAGCTGCCCAACGGCGACCTCGACCGGATCGTGCGCCAGCAGGTGTTCCTCGGCGCGCTGGCCAACAAGGTGCTGTCGGCCGACATGCTGACCAGCCCGTCGAAGGTGCGCCAGCTGGTCACGGCCGTGCAGAAGTCGGTGGTGCTCAGCGAGGGCTGGGAGCTGTCGACGTTCGCCGCGCAGATGTCCGGGCTGAACAGCGGCGGCATCGAGTTCCACACGATCCCCGTGGTCGGCGACGCCAAGATCGGCGGCGCGGACGTGCTGGAGATCGACGAGGACCAGGTGGCCGCGTTCGTCGAGTCGCTCACCACGGACGAGACGAACGAGCCGGCGCCCACGGAGCCGGTGGTGCCCGGCGAGTCGGCCCCGCCGTCCTCGGCCCCGCCCACCACGGAGGAGGGCCGGCCGTCGCCGGGTCTGGTCACGGTCGACGTCCGCAACGGGTCCAACACCAAGGGCCTCGCCGCGCGGACGCTCGAGGACCTGGTGGAGAGCGGCTTCCAGGCAGGTGAGATCGGCGACACGGACGTCCAGCGCCAGTCGGCCATCAGCTACCCGCCGGGGGAACGCGCGATCGCGCAGCTCGTGGCCGACGCGTTGGGTGCCACGTTCGTGCTCGAGGAGGACCGGTCGATCGACGAGGGGCACCTGCGGGTCGTGCTCGGCACCGACTTCGCCGGCAGCAACGCGGGTCTGGTGGGCGACCGGTTGCTCGCCGGGCAGCCGGGGCAGCCCGATCCATCCGGCCCCTCCGTACCCCCGTCCGGGTCATCGAGTGCACCCGTACAGCCACCCCAGATCAGTGCCGACGGACTCAACTGCGTGAACTAGCTAACTAAACGTCCTCCATGCGGGTTGATGAGCGCAAATTCGGCCTGCTCTGTCGGTGCGATTGGTTAGCCTGAACTTCGGTCCGCACTTCGGGGGAGGTGAGCAGGGGTGTCCGAGGACGTCGACGAGCCGACTACCTATGCCGCCGCGGTGGGCTCCGTAGCCAAGTCCGAGGAGTCAGAGTTGGACACCCCTGAAGACGCGTCTGAAGCCGCGCCCGAGGACGCGACTGAGGACGCGGCAGATGACACGCCGCCGTCGCCGCCTCGCCGTCGCGCGTCCGCCTGGCTGATCGCCGGCCGGGTGATCGTCGGGCTGGTGTCGGTCGTGGCGCTCGCCGCCATGTCGATCGTGTGGCTACGGGTCGACCAGCTCGACAGCAGCAAGAACACCACCGACGCGCTGGCCGAGGCGCAGGAGGTGCCGGGTGCGCCGTCCACCGACGACGGTGCCAACGACATCCTCATCGTGGGCAACGACAGCCGTACCGACATGCAGGGCAACCGGCTGTCCGCGGAGATGCTGCGCAAGCTGCGCACCGAGGCCACCGACACGCTCAACACCGACACGCTGATCGTGTTGCGCATCCCGCACAACGGCAGTCAGGGCTCGGCCATCTCCATCCCGCGCGACACCTATGTGACGGTGCCGAACCTCGGCGGCGAGGAGAAGATCAACGGCGCGTACGGCATCACCAAGGAGAGGGTCGCCCAGGACCTGCGGAACGCGGGTGAGAAGGACAAGGCGAAGATCGAGCGCGACTCCGACGACGCCGGCCGCTCCTCGCTCATCCAGGCGGTGCAGGGGCTCACGGGAGTGCGGATCGACCACTACACCGAGGTCAGCCTGTACGGGTTCTACCTGCTTACCGAGGCCATCGACGGCGTCGACGTGTGCCTCAACCGCTCGACCAGCGACCCCGACTCGGGTGCGTCGTTCCGGGCCGGGCCACAGACCGTGCGCGGCGGCGACGCGGTGGCGTTCGTGCGGCAGCGCAAGAACCTGCCGCGCGGCGACCTCGACCGGATCGTGCGGCAGCAGACGTTCCTGGCCTCGGCCATGAACAAGCTGCTCGGCAGCGACCTGCTGACCAACGGCGCCAAGCTGAGCGCGCTGGAGGACGCGGTGTCGAAGTCCGTGGTGATGGACGACGGGCTGCACTTCTTGGAGCTGATCAACCAGGCGCAGGCACTGGCGTCCGGGCAGATGCAGTTCGTCACCATCCCGGTCACCGGCGTCGGCGCGCGCAACGACCGCCAGCAGAGCATCATCACGGTCGACGTCCCGGCCGTGCAGGAGTACGTGCGGTCCCTGGTGTCCGGTACCCCGCCGCCCGCGCCACCGCCGGTCCCGCCGGTCGGCAACCTGGGCGGAAACCGGCTGCTCGACCTGTCGGGGGCGCAGCCGCCTCCGGTGCCCTGCGTGGACTAGCGCAACAGAGCGCAACCGGGTTCTTCACCCGTCCGGATGACCTGATCTCTATGATGCGGAAGTGTCCCTGAGTCGCCGGCCTCGTGCGCTGCTTGCCGCGCTCACGCTTCTCAGTGTGGTCACAGCCTGCACCGCGCCAGCTGCCGGTGACACGGTCGGTGCAGGGGCCGACCAGCAGGCCACGCCGACGACCAAGGCCCCGCCACCGCCTCCGCCGAGGAACGAGCTCGCGCTCACGGTGGAGGCGGGCCGGCAGAGCCCCGGCACGGTCGTGGCCGGCGGAGGGGACGCGGTCTACAACTACGCGCCGGCCGTGATGCTCGACGGCGGCAAGGTCCGCACGTGGTGGTGCAGCCAGATGGGCATCGCGCAGCCGAGCGGCGACGACATCCTCTACAGCGACGGACCGACCGCGGACGGGCCGTTCACGGCGGCGCGCCCGGTGTTCTCCGGCAGCAGGACCAGCTTCGACGCGATCCACACGTGCGACCCGTCGCTGGTCAAGATCGGCGACACCTATTTCATGTATTACACCGGTGCGTCGCGGGACAACCACGCCAACGGCAGCTCGGTCGGGGTCGCGACCAGCAAGGACGGCATCAGCTGGACGCGGGCGAACAACGGCCGGACGATTCTCGAGCCGGCGGGCGACGTCATCCGCGAGAACGCCTACGGTGCGGGCCAGCAGTCCGCCGTCCACCTCGACGGCTGGGTCTACCTGATGTTCACCGACACCACGGGCCACGCGGCGGCCCCGAACGGCGCCGGTCAGTTCGTCCTGCGCTCGCGTGACCCGTTGTTCACCAAGGGCGTCGAGTCGCTGGGCCCCGAGGGCTTCAAGCCGGTGTCGTCGACCAAGACGCCCCGCACCCGGTCCGTGGTCGAGGCGTTCAGCGCGGACTGGATGTGGATCGACGCCGCGTCCGCGTTCGCGATCGCCCACTCGACCGACAAGGGGACCACGGTCACGTTCTGGGACAAGGAGTTCACCCGCCATCCGTTCGGCCAGGTGCTGATCCCTGGCGCGTGGAAGGAAGGCCCCGGCCTGGTGCGCACCCCTGAGGGGCACGCGCCGGCCCATCCCACCGACCCGTGCGGCCGGGTGCCGCTGGACGTGCTGCGCGCCACTGTGAGCGGCGGCTCGGGTGCGCCGACGAACGTCAGCCACTTCGGGCTCGACGCGATGGGGCTCAAGGGCTGCGCCACGGCGGCGGAGGCCCGCGCGCTCGAAGGTTTCGCCATGCCCTCTCCTCAGCGCACCATCGACGTGGTCGCGGGCGGCAAGCTGGTCCGGTTCGAACGACGCTCGGTCGCGGAGAGGTTCGTCCGCGGCGTGCTCGACACGCGCCCGCAGGTCGTCGACTCGCTCAAGGTCTGGTTCCACGTCCCGGCGCGGGTCCCCGCCGTGCGCGCTCCGGACGGCGAGGTGGGGCTGCTGCTGGACGACAAGCTGTGGGTGGTCGGCTCACTCGAGGTGGCCACGCTGAACTCGTCGGAGGTCACGCGGGTGACCGCCGAGCAATGGCTGCGGTACAAGCGAATCTGACCTGTACTGTCTCCCCGGGGTCCGGACTGGGGGACAGATCGGTGACCGTGACGACGGAACGTGCGCAAGCTGTGGCGGACAGCGTGATTCCGCTGCCGGAAGAAGAGCCGCCACCTCCGCGGGCCTGGCTCGGCTATGTGTCCGCGTTCGTGGCCTCCGTCGTGTTCCTGCTGATCATCCCGGCCGGCTGGGCCCGACTCGACCACCTGTGGGCCGAAGACGGCGCGCGGTTCATGGTCGACGCGGTGCGGCAGCCGACGCTCACGAACCTGGTCGAGCCCTACGGCGGCTACCTGCACACGCTGCCGCGGCTGGTCGCCGAACTGGTGGCGCTGTTCCCGCTGGAGTGGACGGCCGCCGGCTTCGCGATCTGTGCGGCCGTGCTGCGGGCCCTGGTCGCGTTGATCACGTTCGCCGCCTCCGGGGCGTACCTGCGGTCGACGCCGCTGCGGTTCGCGCTCGCGGCGCTCGTGGTGGTGCTGCCCGCCGGCAACTCCGAGACCGTGAGCAACATGGCGAACCTGCACTGGTTCCTGCTCTACGGCGCCTTCTGGGCGTTGTTGTGGCGCAACGGTCCCCGCGTGCCGGTCGCGTTGTTCGTGTTCCTCGCCGCCTTGTCGAGCCCGTTGGTCGTCCTGCTGGCGCCGATCGCACTCGCGCGGCTCATCCTGGCGCGCAAGGAAGTGCCGATCGCGTTTCTGGCGGGACTGCTGGCGCAGGGCGTGACCATGCTTCTCGCGTCCCGAACGCCGTACTCGCAGGACGCGGTCGACCCGGTGCAGGTGTTGCTGGCGAGCCTGATGCGGGTGCCGGTGACGGCGTTGCTCGGCTCCGAACAGGTCGACGACTTCTACCCGGCGTACGGAAACCTGGTGATCCTGGGCACGGTGCTGCTGTTCGCCGTGCCGATCGCGGCAGCGTTGTGGCGGGGCAACCGGGCCGGCCGGACGCTGGCCGTGGTCGCGGGCGCCTACAGCGTGCTCGTCATCGTCGTGTGCCTGGTCCCGAACTGGACCCAGATCATGCAGGTGCAGGACCCCGAGGTCGTGATGATCGGGCAGCGCTACAGCATCGCGCCCTGCCTGTTCCTGTTCACCGCGGTCATGGTCGGGCTCGATGCCATGCCAGCCAGGACCTGGGAACGCCTGGTGGTCCGCGCGAGCGCCTGGGCGATCGGGGTGGCCGTGGTCATGAGCGTCTTCGCACACGTCCGGGATCCCGCGGCGGCGCTGAGGGGCGTGCCGTGGAGCGACAGCGTCGATCGGGCTCGTGCGGCGTGCGCCGCGGGTGCCGAGGAGGCGCAGCTGATGCATGAGCCGAAGGACTGGTTCTTCGTGCTGCCGTGCCGCTCAGTGGGCTGAGGGTACGTTGATCAGGTGAACCTGACCGACCGGCTGTTCTCGTCGTACGTGCGCAACCCCGCGAGCCCGTTGATCACCCACTACGACGACGCGACCGGCGCGCGAGTCGAGCTGTCCGTGGCGACCATGCGCAACTGGGCGGCGAAGACGGCGAACTGGCTGACCGAGGAACTGGACGTCGAGCCGGGTGACCCGGTGGCCGTGCTGCTGCCGGCGCACTGGCAGACGGCGGGCGTGCTGCTGGGCGCGTGGTGGTGCGGGGCCCAGGTGGTCGGCGAGGCGGCGGGCGCCGCCGTGGCGTTCGTCCCCCCTTCCGGCGAGGCCCCGGGCGCGACGGCCGTGGCGGCCGTGTCACTGGACCCGATGGGCCGAGACCTGGGCGGCTCGACCGCCACGCTGCTCGACTACATCGGCGAAGCCCGAGTACACGGCGACGACTACCTGGCGCTCAACCAGGTACCGGGCGACACCCCGTGCCTGGCCGACACCACGATTGACGAGGTCCTGGCCACCGCGCGGCGGAACGCCGAACTCCTGGCCATCGACGCCACCTCACGTATGCTGTCCACATTGGACTGGACGGTCCCGGACGGCATTCTGAACGGCGTGCTGGTCCCCCTGGCGGTGGGTGCCAGCCTGGTACAGGTCTCGAACGCGGACCCGGCGAAACTGGCGAACCACAACGCCACGGAACGCGCCACCCACGTGATTCAGTAGCGCACTAGTCCGCCTCCCGGGATTTCAAAGTGTTGGTTACGTCCCAGCGAACGTGGCGGAGATCCGGTGGTTGGTGGCTAGGTGCCGTCACGGTGCCCCTGAGGTTCCGTTTGGGCGGCGCGAGTAACGCTCCACCAGGTGCTCCCGTCCGGCCGGCGGCTCGTACGGCTCGGGCCAGTAGTCGGTGATGGCGCCGATGGTCCCGGCCTCGGTCACCTCGAGCCAGACGCAGGCATCCTGCCGCTCGTCGCCCACCCGCACGTCCAGCCACAGCGCCACGTGTGGCCCGTCGGCCATCACCCGACGCGGCCGCAGGTGCCAGTCGCCCGGGTATTCGGTGTTGAACCGTAAGAAGTCCGCCCGGCCGCGGATCCGCTCGCGCGTCTGCGGCATCTCGTACACCACGTCCTGGGCGAGCAACCCCGTCAGCCGCGGCCAGTCCCGCTGCTCCAGGCTCTCGACGTACGCAACCGCCACCCGCCGCGACTCAGCTGTCCGATCCATGGCGCCGACGGTAGCGACGACCACCGACAGAAACGCTCAGCCGCGAAGCATGGCGCGGGCCATGACCATGCGCTGGACCTGGTTCGTGCCCTCGTAGATCTGGGTGATCTTGGCGTCCCGCATCATGCGTTCCACCGGGAAGTCCTTCGTGTAGCCCGCGCCGCCGAACAGTTGCACCGCGTCCGTCGTGACCTCCATGGCCGTGTCCGACGCGTACGTCTTCGCCGCCGAGGCCATGAAACCCGCGCGCTTGTCGCCCCGCTCGGTGGCCGCCGCCGAGGCGTACACCAGGTGCCGCGCCGCCTCGATCTTCATGCCCATGTCCGCCAGCATGAACTGGACGCCCTGGAAGTCGGCGATCCGCTGGCCGAACTGCTTGCGGTCCTTCACGTACGCGATCGACGCGTCCAGCGCACCCTGCGCGATACCGAGCGCCTGGGCGCCGATGGTCGGGCGGGTGTGGTCGAGCGTGCGCAGCGCGGTCTTCAGGCCGGTGCCCGGCTCGCCGATGATGCGGTTCGCCGGGATCTCGCAGTTCTCGAAGTAGATCTCACACGTGGGGCTGCCCTTGATGCCGAGCTTGCGCTCCTTCGGGCCGACCGTGAAACCCGGGTCGTCCTTGTGGACGGCGAACGCCGAGATGCCGTTCGCCTTCTTCTCGGCGTTCGGGTCGGTCACGGCCATCACCGTGTACCAGGACGACTCGCCCGCATTCGTGATCCAGCACTTGGTGCCGTTCAGCACCCACGAGTCACCGGACGCCTCCGCGCGGCAGCGCATGGACGCCGTGTCCGAGCCGGCCTCGCGCTCGGACAGCGCGTAGGACGCCGACGCCTCGCCCGACGCGATGGCCGGCAGCACCAGCTTCTTCACCTCGTCCGAACCGGACAGGATGATCGGCTGCGTGCCGAGCTTGTTCACCGCGGGGATGAGCGACGCCGACGCGTCGACGCGCGCGACCTCCTCGATGACGATGCACGCGGCGACCGCGTCCGCGCCCTGGCCGTCGTACTCCTCGGGCACGTGGATGGCCTGGAACCCGGCGCGCACGAGCGCGTCCCGCGCCTCGACCGGGTACCGCTCGTTCTCGTCGACCTCGGCCGCGTAGGGCGCGATCTCCTTCTCCGCCAGCGCGCGCACGGCCTCCCGCAGTGCCTCGTGCTCCTCGCTCAGCTGGTAGACCACCGTCGCCACCTCCACGCCGCTACTACGAACCACCCAATGTTAGCGCTCGTTCACGTCGAGCCGGGCGCGGAGTGCGGCGTCCTTGTCGAGTACGAGCTGTTCGAGGTCCGCGGAGAACGTCGCCAGCCGGTCCCGCAGCTTCTCGTCGGCGACCGCCAGCATCCGCACGGCCAGCAGCCCCGCGTTGCGCGCGCCGCCCACCGAGACCGTCGCCACCGGGATCCCGGCCGGCATCTGCACGATCGACAGCAGCGAGTCCAGGCCGTCGAGGTACTTGAGCGGCACCGGCACACCGATCACCGGCAACGTGGTGGCCGACGCCACCATGCCCGGCAGGTGCGCCGCGCCACCCGCTCCGGCGATGATCACCCGCAGCCCGCGGCCCGCCGCATCGCGCGCGTAGTCGAGCATCCGCTGCGGCGTGCGGTGCGCGGAGACGACGCTCACCTCGTAGGGAACGTCGAACTCCGCGAGCGCCTCGGCCGCCGCCTTCATCACGGGCCAGTCCGAGTCACTGCCCATGATCACACCGACTGTGTTCATTGGTCGCTCCGCTCCTCCGCTAGCACGCCGTCTTCCCTCGTCGCGTGCTCGGCGCTGACGCGCCTGCGCGCGTTCCTCAGTCCAGACGGCGTCCGCTCCGTCGCTCCCGCTCCGAGCGTCACGCGTTCTCCCCGTGAATGTCGTACCCGTCAAGCCATTCCGCGTGTGACAGCCAGTGCGCGGCGAGCTTGGCCCGCTCGCGGACGTCGGTCATGGTCGCGCCCAGCATCGTCACGTGGCCGATCTTGCGGCCCGGCCGTTCCTGCTTGCCGTAGTAGTGCACGTGCGCGTCGCGGTAGCGGGCCAGCAGGTGGTGCAGCCGCTCGTCGGGGCTCATGGCCGGCGCCTGCGACGCGCCGAGCACGTTGGCCATCACCACGGCCGGCGCCATCTGGTCGGTGGCGCCCAGCGGGTAGTCCAGCACCGCGCGCAGGTGCTGCTCGAACTGCGACGTGCGGGCACCCTCGATGGTCCAGTGCCCGGAGTTGTGGGGACGCATGGCCAGCTCGTTGATCACCAGGCCGTCCTCCGTGTCGAACAGCTCGACCGCCAGTACCCCGACCACCCCCAGGTCGCCGGCGATCTCGAACGCCAACTCCTGCGCGCGGGACGCGTCGGCGGCGGTCATGTCCGGCGCCGGCGCCAGCACCTCGACGCAGATCCCGTTGGACTGCACGGTCTCGACCACCGGCCACACGCCACCCTGGCCGAACGGCGAGCGGGCGACGAGCGCGGCCAACTCGCGGCGCATGGCCACCCGCTCCTCCACCAGCAGCGGCGTGCCCCACTCGAGCAGCCGCGGCACCAGCTCGGTGGCCGACTCGACGCCGTTCAACATCCACACGCCGCGCCCGTCGTAGCCGCCGCGGGCCGCCTTCAGCACGCACGGCCAGCCGTGCGCCTCGCCGAACTTGATGACGTCGGAGACCTCGGTGACCGCCGCGAACTCCGGTACCGGCAGCCCCAGTTCCGCCAGTTTGTGCCGCATGACCAGCTTGTCCTGCGCGTGCAGCAGCGCGTCCGGGCCGGGCCGGACCACCACGCCGTGGTCGACCAGCACCTTCAGGTACTCGCCGGGCACGTGCTCGTGGTCGAACGTCAGCACGTCACAGCCGGCGGCGAACGCGGCGAGCGCCTCGACGTTCTCGTGCGTGCCGATGGTGACATTCGGCGCGACGAGCGCCGCCGGGTCGTCCGGCGACGCGGCGAGCACGTGCAGCGACTGGCCGAGCGCGATCGCCGCCTGGTGCGTCATGCGGGCGAGCTGGCCGCCGCCGACCATGCCGACGATCGGCAACCCGGTACGTGTGTCCACCAGGATGAACTTACTGTGCCTTCAATTCGCTTCGCTCACTCGCTAGCACGCCGTCTTCCCTCCCGCTCATGCCCGACGGCGCAGGGCGCGGACCAGCACCACCGCGCCGGCCACCAAGGGAACGAGCAGGTAGGCGCTGCCCAGCACGACCTCGGGCGGCGTCCACTCCAGCTCGGGCTTCTCGCCGGCCGGCCGGTTGGGATCCGACGTTCGCATGATCAGCAGCACGCAGCTGCAGAACACGACCACGATCGCGCCGATGCCGGCCAGCGCTCGCACCCGGTCGAGGCCGTGCGGCAGTACTTCCGGCAGCCGCGACAGCAGGTGGACGAGCAGTGGCGCCACCCACACCCAGTGGTGCGACCAGCTGACCGGGCTGAACAGCAGCCCGAAGAACGCGGTGACCAACAGCGCCGGCAGCGGCTGGCCGGCCCGGTGGAACCGCCTGGCCAGGAAGAACGCCGGGATGGCGAGCACCGCGCCGATGCCGATGGCGATCTCCATGGCGTACGGCGAGAGGTCGGACAGCCGCAGCACCAGGCCGTTGAGGCCCTGGTTGCCCGCCCAGAACGTGGGGCCCGTTCGCTCGGGGTCGGTGACCGTGAGGAATTCCCGGAAGTCGTGCGGGATGATCAGGAAGATCAGCCCCTGCAGCGCGACGAACGTCACCACCGCGCGGACGGCGTCGGCGCGGCGGCCGATGAACCACAGGTGCGGCACGTAGACGAGCGGGATGAGCTTGACGGCCGCCGCCACCCCGATCAGCACCCCGCCGAGGTGGCGGGCGCGTCCGGTGACCGTGCCGAGCACCAGCACGTCGACCACCACGAGCGCCATGAGGATCAGGTTGATCTGACCGAGGAACAGCGTGCGCCACACGGGCTCGATGGCCAGCAGGAGCGCGGTGAGCAGCACCGTGGTGCGCGCGGGCCGCAGCCAACTCGGCCGGTTGGGCAGCACCTGGATGGAGACGCGGATGACGGTCGCGAGCGCCAACACGGAGATGGCGGCGAGCAGTCCCCAGGCGACCTGGGTGGCGACCGCGGCGAGCGGCACGAACAGCAGCGCGCCGGTCGGGGGGTAGGTGAACGGCAGCCGCGCCCAGTCCGGTTCGGCCGAGAGGAACATGTTGTCGTACAACGGTTCGCCGGTGAGCAACGCGATGGCGCCGGAGCGGTAGACGGCCACGTCGACGCCCAGGTGCGCGTCGGTAAGCCAGCCGACGATGCCGGCCACCACGAACCCGACGGGCACCACCAGGAGGAGAGCCAGCGTGCGCGGGGAGGCGAACAGTCTGCGGAGGGACTGCCCGAACCAGTGCCCGCCGGTGCCGACGTCGGTGGTCTCGCGCAGCGCCTCGCTCACGGTGCATTAGGTAACCACGCTCGACCGGCGCCCCTGGACCCGGCTCACCAGGGAGGTCGCCCCACCGCCAACCAAGATCGACTTCCCCGACTAGTGGTACTCCCCCGCCCACTCCGGGGGCACCCCTCAGGATCATCGTATCGAGCAGCACCGACAGAACACGCCGCGAAGATCCATCCAGGCATGGTTGTCCACAGATCAGCAAGTTGTCCACAAAATGGCGGATGCCCTTGCCAATTCGGGATGACTCGGGCATACGGGCCGGCCGACTCGGCCAAACGCACGACGACCCGAGCGGCGAGCGCGAGAGACCACCTCGGCGTCCGCGAATGGCTGACTTGGCGAGCGTGAGAGGCCGACTCGGCAAGCGCGAGAGGACACCTCCGCGTCCGCGAGTGGCTGACTCGGCAAGCGCGCGAGGCCGACTGGGGTAGGGCCCTGGGGGCGAGTCGGCGGTTCGTGACCGGGGGGCGTGTCTCGAACCGCCGACTCAGGGGGTGAACGGCGCCCTCATCTGCTGGGGGGTTGACTCGGGCGCCGTTCGGTATTCAGGCGCGGCCGATCTCCGTGAGGAGGGCCCTGGCCGCTTCCTGGGTCGGGGGGAGGGGCTCGATGTGCAGGCGGGGCCTGCGGGTGGAAGCCAACTGCTGGTCCACCGCCAGGCGTTCGGTGATCAGCCAGCCGGCACCGAGCGCTCGGTCGCCGAAGGCCGGGTCCCGCTCGGCCAGCACGGCGGCCACCGAGGGACCGAGGATGGCGATGCTCTCGCCGCCGTCGAAGATCTCTCGCAGTGCGTCCGCCACCAGCACCATCGCCATGAGGCGGGGCCAGCCGGTGATGGCCGCCAGGTCGAGGGTCACGACCAGCAGCACGTGGCTGTCCGCCACCGGCCGGCCGTCCCGCTCGGCCTGCCGGTAGACCTCGCCGAGGCGGGTCCGCAGGTAGGCGTGGGTGCTGAGGCTGGTCAAGTTCTCCGTGGTCTCCGCGTTGCGCAGTTCGCCGAGCGACGCGTCCGCCCAGGCCAGTGCCGCCGCGCGGACCAGCCTGGTCGGTGCGGCGTCCGGATCGGTCGCGATCAGCCCGTCGGTGGCGTCCACCTCGGTGAGCACCGCGTGCAGCGCGGCCAGGTCGGTCAGGGTCTCG
Organism: uncultured Actinomycetota bacterium; assembly: GCA_963826035.1. Taxonomy (GTDB): domain Bacteria; phylum Actinomycetota; class Actinomycetes; order Mycobacteriales; family Pseudonocardiaceae; genus Actinophytocola. Next base: position 51,391 of record CAWGVZ010000024.1, read on the forward strand.
TCGAGACCGGCACCAGCCTCGGCCCGCGCTCGGCCGAGCCCGGCCAGTGCCGCGGCCAGGTCGACGCGGCGAACGGCGGAGGCACACACGGCGTCCACCTCGGGTACTCCCCAGTCACTGGGGAACCGCCACCCGGCGGCGATGCTGGCGGTGCGCCAGCGTGCCCGAAGTATCCGCAGTGCGTGACCTGTCCCCTCCGCGTCGCCACGGTGTGAGCGCGAGCCAGCCTCACGTACTGTCACTTGTCGTCCATCCCTCCGGCTAAGCCCGTCGAGGGAGGAACGTGGACCGGACACGAACGTGACGCCGGTTGAGCGAGTTTCATGAATCGTTGATCCAGTGCGGGGATACATACGGCCATTCCGGTGATCGGGTGGTGCCGGGTATGGACTCATCCGTCACACTGACCGCGGGAGCGCGTCTATTAGGAGTCCGGGCAGGTGTCCCGGGCTCCGCGCACAGGCGTGGGCGAGTGTTCGAGGAGGATCGTGGCAACCGTTCCGGCTGACATCGAGGGCCCGAGCGACGCCGAGCTCATCGAGGCGGTTCGCAAGGGCACCGTGTCCGCGTACGGCTCACTGTATGAACGGCATGTCGCCTCCGCGTACAACCTCGCGCGCCAGCTGAGTCGCTCACCCGCCGAGGCCGACGACCTCGTTTCCGAAGCATTCGCCAAGGTTCTCGACACGCTGCGTGCCGGCCGGGGCCCGGACTCGTCGTTCCGCGCCTACCTCCTGACCGCGTTGCGGCACACGGCCTACGACAAGACCCGGCGCGACCGCAAGCTCGAGCTGGCCGACGACGTCTCCACGGTCAGCGGCGTGAGCACCGAGTCGGTCAGCGAGGAGTTCGACGACACGGCGGTCGCCGGGCTGGAGCGCTCGCTCGCCGCGCAGGCGTTCGCCCGGCTGCCCGAACGCTGGCAGGCCGTGCTCTGGCACACGGAGATCGAGGGCCAGTCCCCGGCCGAGGTGGCCCCCATCCTGGGGCTGACGGCCAACGGCGTTTCCGCGCTCGCCTACCGCGCCCGCGAGGGCCTGCGGCAGGCCTACCTGCAGGTACACCTGGCCGAGACCACCGACCGGCAGTGCCGCGCCGCGGCCGAGAAGCTCGGCGCGTGGACCCGCGGCGGTTTGGCCAAGCGCGAGAAGGCGCAGGTCGAGTCGCACCTCGACGGGTGCCCGCGCTGCCGGGCGCTCGCCGCCGAGTTGGCCGACGTCAACGGTGCCATGCGCGGGTTCGTCGCCCCGCTGATTCTGGGGGTCGGCGCCGTCGGCTACCTGGCGGCCACCGGTGTCCAGGCCACCCTCAGCACGGTCGGCGCGGCCACCACCGCGGGCGCGGCCGCCGGCGGTGCGGCAGGTGCCGCGGCCGCCGGACCACGCCAGCTCGTGGGAGTCGGGGCGTCGAGCGTCGCGGTCGTCGCGGCGATCGTCGTCGGGCTCACCGCGGGCGGCGACAACCCCGAGATCCCCGCGGCCGCACCGGCGCCCGAGGCTCCGCCGTCCGCCGAGCCGCCGGCCCAGCAGCCGCCGCCCGCCGTGCCGCCGCCACCGGTGCCGCCGCCGGCGCCGCCCGCGCAGGAGGAGGACGAGCCGCCGCCCCCGCCGGGACAGGTGCCCCCGCCGCCGGACCAACCCGGCCCGCCGGCACTCGACGCGACCGGCCCGAGCACGCCGATCTCCCTGATCGCCGGCGGCGGTCCGGTGGACCTGCCACTGACCGTCCGCAACACCGGCCAGACGGTGTCCGAGGTGGTCACGGCCTCCCTGAACCTGCCGGCCGGCGTCTCCGCCATCCCGATCGACGGGCTGCGGTCGCGGCCGATGCTCGCGCTGAACGGCGCCCAGCCGGCCGGGACGGTCAACTGCCCGGCCGGAACCGGCACCGTCACCTGTTCGAGCGAGCGCGGCCTCCAGCCGAACGAGTCGGTCACGCTGCTGTTCCGCCTGGTGGCGGCCGAGGGCAGCCGAGGCGGTGACGTCACCGGCTCGGTCAGCGCGGGCAGCACGGTCAACGTCCGGGTGTCGGTGCGGGTCGACGTCACGCCGCCCGTCACGGTCGACGGTGTCGACGTGCGCGCCGACGCCGAGTGGCTCGGCATCCTGCCGACCATCTGGCACAACCCGATCCTCGAGGTGAAGGTCAAGAACACGGGCACCAGCAGCAAGCCCGTGACCATCACGGTCGACCAGCCGGCGGAGGTGCGCTGGTCCTCCCAGGTGCTCGACTGCGCGGTCGGCGGAGGCACGGTCTGCACGACCACCGCTGAGCTCGCCCCCGGCGAACGGCTGAAGATCGTGTTCGAGCTGGACCGCCACGAGCCCTCGCCGGAACGCGGCGGCCCGCATCACGCGGTGCACGTGGGCGCCCAACTCGGCACGGCCACCGACAGCACGGAGGTGTGGCTGTGGAACTGGTGGCCGCACCACCCGCACCACCCGCCGGCCCCCTCGCCGGTGCCGCCGTCCACCGAGCCGACCGAGCCGCCGACCACCACCACCCCGCCGCCCGACTCGTCGGACCCGCAGCTGCCGCCGCGGCCACCGATGCCCATCCCGCCGACCGGCACCCCGACGGACGAGCCAACCCCCACCGAGCCGCCGACCACCACCACCCCGCCGGACCGCTCGGAGCCGGCACCGCCCAACCCGCCGGGCGGTCTGCCCGACCTGCTGGACTGGCTGCTCGGCGGTCGCTGATCCAACTGGGCGCCGTCACGGGCCGTGTGGCCTCGCGGATCATTATGGCTAGACTTCGCCGCCATGGCCTTGCTCGAGACCGTGCTCAACCGGCTACCGGGAGCGGTCAGCGACAAGCTGACGAAGCACAAGGAACTGGTGAAGTTCGCCGCCGTCGGGCTGGTGTGCTTCGTGGTGACCAACGTCGTGAACTACGGGCTGAAGTTCACCATCCTGAACGACAACCCGGTCACCGCGCTCATCCTCGCCGTGCTCGTCGCCACGGTCGTGTCGTACGTGCTGAACCGCGAGTGGTCGTTCCGTACCCGCGGTGGCCGGGAGCGCCAGCACGAGGCCGCACTGTTCTTCCTGATCAGCGGTATCGGCGTGGGTCTCAACGCGCTGCCGCTGTTCGTCTCCCGCTATGTGCTGGGGCTCGAGGTGCCGCGCATCAGCCTGCTGGCGCAGGAGGCCGCGGACTTCACGAGCGGCATCATCATCGGCACGCTCATGGTCACGGTCTTCCGCTGGTGGGCGTTCCGGAAGTGGGTGTTCCCCCAGGCGGAGGCGCGGCCGAGGATGGTGCGGGCCCAACGGCGCGCGACCCGGCTGAGCCAGCTCGACGAGGACGACCGCGCGGCCTGACCGGGCCGCTCGGGTGACCCTACGTAGACTGCGGCCGTGACCGTTGTCGACACCGTGCTGGCACGCGTACCCGAACCTTTGCGGAGAGTGCTGCTCAAGCACCGGGAACTGCTGAAGTTCGCGATCGTCGGCGGCACGACGTTCGTCATCGACAACGGCATCTGGTACCTGCTGAAGTTCACGATCCTCGAGGACAAGCCGGTCACCGCCAAGATCATCGCGATCATCGTGGCGACCATCGTGTCCTACGTGCTGAACCGCGAATGGTCGTTCCGCACCAGGGGAGGCAGGGAACGCCACCACGAGGCCGCGCTGTTCTTCCTGATCAGCGGCGTCGGGGTGGGACTGAACTCGCTGCCCCTGTACGTGTCCCGCTACGTGCTCGAGCTCGAGGTACCCCACGTGTCGCGGTTCGTCCAGGAGGCCGCCGACTTCGCCAGCGGCTCCATCATCGGCATGCTGCTCGCCATGTTCTTCCGGTTCTGGGCGTTCAAGCGCTGGGTCTTCCCCGACGAGCTGGGCGGCCGGCGCCGCGTACTGGCCGTCACGGACGACCCGGCCGAAGAACTCGGTCACTCCTGACGAACTCCGCTGTTAAGGTCGCGCCCGCCGCAGGCTGGCTGACCTCGCTCTTGGCCATGGGAATGATCGCTGGCGCGCCACTCATGGCCGTCTGGCGGGCCGCGTCCCGCCACGCCGGTCACTGCTCGTGTTCCTGACGGCGTTCATCGCCGTCCACCCGCGAGTCCCACGTTCAGAACACGCGAGTCCCACGTTCAAGACCGGCGAGTCCCACGTTCGGCGCACCCCGAGGTGCGTCAGCGAACGTGGGACTCGCGCGGTTCGAACGTGGGACTCGCCCGGTTCGAACGTGGGACTCGCCGTGACCAGGGTGTTCGCCGCGCTGGCGAACGCCGGGTTCCTGGCGGTCGCGCTGGCCGCGCTCCCCGCGATCGTCGGCCCGGCCCGCACCGGCCGGGCGACGGCGCTGCTGCTGTCGGGCGTGACGCTGGCGTGCGTCGTGGGAGTGCCCGGCGGCGCCGTGCTGGGTCAGCTGTGGGGGTGGCGCGCCGCGTTCTGGGCGGTGGTGGTGGCGTCGCTGCCGGCACTCGCCGCGGTCGCGCTGGTCACGGCGCCTACGTCCTCGCCGGTCGCTCCGGTCAACGAGTGGCGGGCGCTGTCGTCGCCGGTCGTGCGCCGCTGGCTGCTGCTGGGCGCGCTGGTGAACGGGGCCACGTTCGCCACGTTCGCCTACCTGGCGCCGGTGGTCACGGACCTCGCGCGGCTCGGCGACGGCTGGGTGCCGGTGGCGCTGGCCCTGTTCGGTGTGGGGTCGTTCGCCGGGATCACGGTCGCCGGGCGCGGTTGTCCGACTCCCTGCCTCGCCTGGTCATCGGCGGTGGTGCCGGGCTGCTCCTGCTGGCGTGGGGCGCGATGTCGGCGCTGGCGCGGTGGCCGGTCGCGCTGCTGGTTCTGGTGTTCGTGGCCGGCGCGTTGTCGTTCGGGTGGGTTCGGCGCTGATCGACCGGATCGTGGGCTCGACGGCTGCGGCCGCCCCTCGGCTCGGCGGCGCGTTCGCCACCGCGTCGTTCAACGCGGGCGCGGCGGGCGGCCCGCTGCTCGCCGCGCTGCTGATCGGGCTGACGGACAACTACCGGTCACCGCTGCTGGTGAGCGTGGCGTGCGTGGCCGTGGCGATCGTCGCCGGGGCCCGGCAACTCACCGCGGCGACCGCTCCGCCGGCCACCGAACCCCCTGCACATCACCAGCCTTCGGCACCGGCAGAAACACAGTGAACGTCGCCGGCCGCTTCACCGACAGCTCCAGCCGACCGCCGTCGGAGTCGATCAGGGCCCGTGCCAGGGCGAGGCCCAGCCCGGTGGAGCCGCCTCCGGACACGCCCCGCTCGAAGATGTGCTCGGCCAGCTCGTCCGGCACCCCGGCACCCGTGTCGGACACCTCGATCACCACGGTGTCGGTGCCCGAGCTGGAGCCGTCGCGGGCCGCCAGGGTGACCTGACCGCCGCCGTGGCGCAGCGCGTTGTCGAGCAGCACGCCGATCACCTCGCGCAACCGGGCCGGGGAGACCTTCGCCAGGAGGTTGTCCTGCAGGCGCAGCTTGAGCGGGCGCCCCTCGGCGCGCAGGGGCGCCCGCCACTCGTCGGCGATGCCGTTCAGCTCGATGCCCAGGTCGACCGGCTCGGCGTCGGTCGCCCTGGCCTCGCGGGCGGCGGCCATCAGCTCGTCCAGCACGTCGGCCAGGCGTTCGGCCTGTTCGAGGGCGGCGCCTGCCTCGCGGGCCACGTCCTGGTCGGGCACGGCCGTCAGCTCCTCGATGCGCAGCTGCAGCGAGGTGAGCCGGCTGCGCAGCTGGTGGGAGACGTCGCCGACCAACTCACGTTCCCGCTGGACGAGCTGGGCGAGCGCGGTGGCCGACGCGTCGAGCGCCTCGGCCACCATGTCCAGCTCCGGCACCTGGTAGCGGGTGCGGTCGAGCCGGAAGTCGCCGGCGCCGAGCCGGGACGCGCGGTCGGCCACGTGGTTCATCGGGCGGGCCAGGCGCCGCGCGGTGACGATCGCGACGCCCGTGCCGCCACCGATCGCGGTCATCACCACCAGCGCCACGAGCAGCGCGAACTGCGTCTGGCTGGTGCGCATGGGACCGGCGTCGATCGACAGCCGCACGGTGCCGTGCTGGACGATCGGCACCTCCTCGCTGACCGTCTCGCCCGGCAGCTCCTCGCCGTAGACCTGGCGCACGCCCGAGTCGGGCAGCTCGACCACCAGGTGGCCGCCCGGCGGGACACCCAGCTGGACCCGCGTGAGGTCCAGCTCGCGGCCGCTCGCCACCTCGTCGTCGAGCGTGGCCGCGATCTGCCGGACGCGGCCGCCCAGCTCCTCGCGCGTGATGTTCTCCACGGCGCCGGTGGCGAGGAAGCCGAGCGGGATGCCGAGCGCGCAGGCGGTCACCGTGACGGCGAGCAGGATGGCCAGCAGAATGCGGCGGCGCATGCGCTTATTCCGTGTTGAAGCGGAAGCCGACGCCGCGGACCGTGGCGATCCGCGCGCCGCCGAGCTTCCGGCGCAGCCACGACATGTGCATGTCGAGGGTCTTGCTGGTCCGCAGTTCGGGGCCGCCCCACACCTCGTCGAGGATCTCCTCGCGGGTGACCACCTGGCCGGCACGCTGGATCAGCACCCGCAGCAGCTCGAACTCCTTGTTCGCCAGGGTGACTTCCTCGCCGTCCACGATGACCAGCCGCGCGGCGAGGTCCAGCTTCACGCCGTTCACGTCGATGTTGCCGGGAGCCTGGCGGCGCAGCAGCGCGCGGATGCGGGCGAGCAGCTCGGCCAGCCGGAACGGCTTGGCCACGTAGTCGTCGGCGCCCGCGTCGAGCCCGACCACGAAGTCGACCTCGTCGGCGCGGGCGGTCAGCATGAGCACGGGGATGCCCCGCCCGGCGGCGCGGAGCCGCCGGCACACGTCGAGGCCGTCGATGCCGGGCAGGCCGAGGTCGAGCACGAGCAGGTCGACCCCGCCCCCGTTGGCAACCTCGAACGCACTGTGCCCGTCGTCCACCACCTTCACCTCGTAGCCCTCCCGGTGCAACGCCCGGGAGAGGGGGTCGGCAATAGCCGTGTCATCCTCGGCCAACAACACAACGCTCACGACATCACCCTATGCGCGGGTCAACCGAGAGCTCCCAGAGCTTGACCGTCTGGTCGCGGCCGGTGCTGGCCAGCAGCGCGTCGTCCGGACTGAACGACACCGAGGTGACCGTCCGGTGGTGGCCGGTGAGCCTGCGCACCACGCGTCCGCTGATGGGATCCACCAGGACGATTCCGCTGCCCCGCCCTATCGCGAGGAGGTCCCCGGCCGTGTTGAAAGCCATCACCCCGGGACCCCGGAGCCGAATGGTGCTGGTCCTGGTCCAGGTCTCGGTCATCCAGACACCGACGCTCTTGTCGCCGGCGACGGCGAGCAGCTCGCCGTCGCGACTGAACTCGACGGCGACGCTGTCCTCGCCGAGCGCCTCGATGAGCGTCCAGTCATCGGTCGACCAGAGCCGGGTGCGCCGCGCGCCGGCGGCGGCGAGCACCCGCCCGTCGGGGCTGAACGCGACGGCCCGGACCGGATCTTCGTCGCGCGGCAGCGGCGCCACCGGCCATCGTCGGATCGACGGTGGGTTCCCGGAACTCCAGACCTCCACCTGCCCGTGCCAGTCGACGGTCACCAGTACCCCGGACGGGCCGAACGCGAGGTCCACGATCGGCTCATGACTGGAGAGATATTCCGGCCACTCCAGGACCAGGGAATGACGAAGACGCCAGATCTGCGCGTCATCCTCGTTGCCCACCGCCAGCAGCCGGCCGTCCGGGCTGAACGCGACGGAGTCGCTGAACCAGAGGCCGGGCGGCCATGTCTGCCCGGCCCATGAGTGCTGCGAACTCCGCTCCTCCCATCTGACGGTGTCCCAGGCCAGGCGCCCGAAGCCGCCGGCGATGAGGTATCGCCCATTCGGCATGAACCTGACGGCGCGGCCTTCCACGCGGGTCGCCAGCGTGACGGAGCTGGTCAGAAACACCCGATAGAAGTTCACCGCGAGGAGGCCCAGTGCGGCGATCGCCACCATCGCGAGACCGGCGACGACGTACGGCGCGAGCCATGCCGGGCGGGTCTCCTGTCTGGCCAGCAGGATCATCAGCGCGACTGTCGCCGCGAAACCGGGTGCGAGCGCCCGCTCCACCGCGACACTCCAGGCCACGATCCGTCGGGATGGCAGCCGCAGCCGTCGTTCGGGCCGCGGCGGCGCTGGCGGCCGCTCGACGCGGGGCAGACCGACCGGTTTTCCGACTTCCAGTTCAGCGACAGGCTTCGACGGTGGCGGTGCCATCGCTTTCGTGACCGCGTCCGACAGGAACAGGTGCGTGGACTCGCGGAGCTGTTCGAGGGTGTCGGCCGCCAGCGCGCGCTGCGCGGCGTCGCCGTTCCTCGACATCTCGACGAGTTCCTCGATCGCGGTCCGCTGGAAGAGCGGCCGGCTACTGAGGAGGTTCTGCCGGATCTCCATCGGCAGGCCCGAGTGCAGGGACAGGCCGCGCCGGCTGCTGGCGATGACCAGCGTGCCGGTGCTCTGCTGGTGCCAGGTGGGGGTCTGGCTCGGCGAGATGGCCTTCACCCGGTCGTACACGTAGCCGTACAGCTCGGCCGAGTCGATCACCCCGTCCCCGTTGAGGTCGGCGTCGCCGGTGCGGAGGCCCTCGATGATCGCGCTGGTGAAAACCGACGGCCGGGCCTCCCCGCGGAGGTGGTCGTCGCCGCGTTCGAACGCGTACTGGATGTGCGTGGACGCGGTCATCACCGAGCAGCCCCGACCGGAGCCGTCGGTCAGCTGGTCCACCACGTCCACCGTGCCGGCCGCCTTGGGCATGGCGCCAGCGGGGAAGGCGCCCCCGTAGCAGCAGTCCAACCACAGCACCACCGTGCGCGACGAGCTGTGGTCGATCCGGTCCCGCACGAACTGCGCATCGACGGCGGTGGAGGCCAACCGGTCGCGTTCGGTGTCGGTGGTGGCCAGGTGCAGCTGGCCTGACTCGGCCTTGATGCCGTGACCGGAGAAGTACAGCAGGACAAGGTCGTCGCGGTCCGCCTCGGCGAACAGGTCGTCGATGCGCCGCCGCACCCGGTCGGACGGCGCGTTGTCCAGCACCTCGACCTGGTAGCCGCCGACCTCCGGGTCACCGAGCAGCCCGGCCAGCTCCGTCGCGTCCTGGCGCGGCGCGCGCAGCCGGCTGATCGTGGGGTCGGCGAAAGTGTCGGTGGCAATCAGGAGCGCGGAGCGCATGGCGGTCATCCTCCCGGATATCGTCACGCGGTGACGACGATTTCGCTGACCGTGCTCGACGACGATCCAGAGACCGTCGACCGGCTGTCCCGCCAGCTCCACACCGAACTGCGCGCCACCGACGCGACCAGCGTCGAGCTGGTGGCGGACGGCGAGGTCCCGGCAGGCGCCAAGGGCACCGCCGCGACGATCACCGCGGTGATCGTCGCGGCGGCCGGCTCCCCCGTCCTGGTGCAGGTGGTGTCCCTGATCCAGGACTGGCTCAAGCGCGGGGAGAACCGGCGGGTCAAGCTGACCGTCGGCGACCGCACCCTGGAAATCGACGGCCAACCGCGCCCGGGCGACCGGGAGCTGCTCGAGAGGTTCCTGGATGAACAGGCCGACTGACCGCTTAACGTATGCTAGAAAAGCCGAGGCCCCGTAGGCCGAGGAAGTGAGCCCGCGGTGCGACCGGACGGTCGTGTCGCGGGCTTTGCGCTGTTCGGGGTCCCGTTCAACGTGGGGCGGGGTACGGGGTGGGCGTGGTATTGTTTTGGTGCCGAGGCCCCGTAGGCCGAGGAAGTGAGCCCGTGATGCGTCCGGACGGTCGTCTCGCGGGCTTTGCGCTGTCCGGGCTCAGTCGAGGTCGACCGTTGTGGCGACGATCGGATCTATCCGCTTCCGCCACTCCCGTCCGGCACCGAAGCACCACGCTGTGACGTCGGCGATCCACAGCAAGGGCTCGCAGACGCTGTCCACGTGCTCATAGACGAGTTGGCTCCCGCTCGGCCGCCGGCCAAGGAGACGGCGGAGCGTCCGCTCGTCGTGGATGTCGCGATAGTTGCGAGTGTCGATGACCAGCCGATGTGCCTGGCGAGCGAGCAAGTCCCGAACCAGCTGATCCATGCAGTCCTGGCGGGCCGGCTCGTCATGGTGGCGCCACGTGCGGGTGTAGACGCACACCTCGACCGGAAGCCGGGCTATCGAGTCAGCCAATCTGCGGCGACGCTCCGGCTTCTCCTGCTTACAGTGCAGTTCACGCTGCCCAGGTACCAATAACCCGCGCATCGCCTGGCGGAGGCGGCGGACATTGGCGGGGTCCACGATCGCCGCGGCGATCAGGTACCGGTCGGCTCGGGCCGACTCGTCGACGAAGGCGTGCACGGTCACCCCGGGCATCCTTCACCGGCGGTCCGACAGAACGGCCGGCGCGGTCTTCACGATCGGGTGGCTAGGAACCCTTGCCAGGTGGCGGTGGGAAAGGCGAGGACCGGACCTTTGCCGTTCTTGGAGTCACGCACGGCCACGGCCTCCGGCACGCGTGCCACCTCGACACAGTCGGCCTGACCATTGCTGCGGCTGCTCTTGCGCCACACGGCTCGGGAGAGATCCGGGGCTTTCATGTCGTGCTCCTCAGGCTCAGGTCAGCGTGCCCGCGATCTGGGCGATCAGCCGTCTTGAGTCCTCTTCGGACAATGCGACGGCGGACAGCTTGTTCCAAGCCAGTCTAGTCCTGGTGATGTGCTCCTCGTCTTCGAGGAAGGTGCTGGCCGCCCGTGTCTCCTCGTAGGTGATTGTCGGTTGGTCAGGAAACTCCAGAATCAACAGCGAGCCCTGCGTGGCAATGGCCGTTTCCACGTCGAATGGCACCACCCGGAGCGTGACATTGCGACGAGCCGCCATCGCCAGGAGATGCTGGAGCTGGCCATACATCATCACGGGATCGCCCATGGTCCGCCGCAAGACCGTCTCTTCGAGGAGCAGCTGAGCATGCGGCGCATCGGATCTCCCGAGAACTACCTGCCGACTCATCCTGGTTGTCACCAGCGCATCCACCTCGGTAGCGGTGAGCGCCTCGTTGAGGCCGTGAATCACAGCGCGGGCGTACTCAGGAGTCTGCGCCAGGCCCGGCACCACCAGCGGCTGGTAGTTGCGAACCACACTGGCCTGGCTCTCGAACTTGATGAGGTCCTTCCAATTCGTGGGCAGCTTGCCGTGGATCTCGTGCCAGTTTCTTTCCTCTCCAGCACGCACCAGCGCCAGGAGTTCCTGTCGGGCTTGCCCGGAAACGCGGAGAAGGCCGAGCACCGCCGCCACATCGTCGGCGTAAAGCCCGCGCTCGCCGGTCTCCATTCGGCTGATCTTGCTCTCCGAGCAACCGAGCGCTTCCGCGACATCCTTGCAGCTCAGCTTGCGTTTCTCCCGATAGGAACGAAGCTCGGCGGACACTCGCCGCTGCCGAACCGACACTCCCTTGCGCCTGGCCATGGCTCATGTTCGCGTCATGCCACCGTGGCACGACAGCGCTGTCACCCGATCGGATAGTTGCCTGACCAGCTGGACGGACGAGAGCGTTTTGGCATCACAAGATCCGCACCTGACGCAGGAGGCAACGATGGAGCTGAGCTGGACCGTCCGTGGGGCGTATGCGACCTGGCGAATGAGGTTGAGCGCCGAGCCGCCGGACACCGATGAGTGCGACGACGCGCCGGACTACGTGGACAACTGGCCGACCGACTCTCTCGCGCGGGTCTACAACCACTTCACCGACACCGTGAACCTTCTGGAAGTCACGCGGGAACTGGAGGAGACCAGGCATCAGGGCGTCCGGATGGCGTGACAGCATCCAGCCATGCCGAACTTCGCTGACGACCTCGCCGTCGCGCTGCGCCTGGCCGATCTTGCCGACTCGATCACCACCGCGCGGTTCCAGGCCACCGATCTGGTGGTGGACCGCAAACCGGATCGGACGCCGGTCACCGACGCGGACACGGCGGTCGAGGACGTCATCCGGGCGGAGCTGGCCAAGGACCGGCCCGATGACGCCATCCTCGGTGAGGAGCGCGGCGGCACCCTCGGCGAGGGCCGTACCTGGATTCTCGACCCGATCGACGGGACGAAGAACTTCCTGCGCGGCAACCCCGTCTGGGCGACCCTGATCGCGCTGGTCGACGGGGGCGAGCCGGTCGCAGGCGTGGTCAGTTCGCCCGCGCTGCCCCGCCGCTGGTGGGCCAGCGCGGGCGGCGGCGCCTGGATGTCCGGGCCGGCCGGGGAACGGCGGCTCGCGGTGTCGGGGGTGCGGGACCTGTCGGACGCCTACCTGTCGACCACGCACCTGGGCTCGTGGGTGGAGTACCACTCTCGCGAGGTCTATCTGAAGCTCGTCGACGCGTGCTGGGAGAACCGCTCCTTCGGCGACTTCTGGCAGTACTGCCTGCTGGCCGAGGGCGCGATCGACCTGGCGGCCGAGGCCGTCGCAAACCCGTGGGACCTCGCGCCCGTGGCACTGCTGGTCACCGAGGCGGGCGGGCAGTTCACCGACCTGTCGGGCACGTCCACCTTCGCCGGGGGCAACTCACTCGCGTCGAACGGCCACCTGCACGACGCGGCACTGTCACTGCTGATCCTGCGGGACCGGGGTTAACGCGCCCCGCACGACCTGCGCCCAAGTGAGCCTGCCGAACAAGTAATGGCAGGCCACCTGCTCGTTGCTGAACCGGGCCCAGTCGTAGCGGTTGCCCTGCTCACGCCAGAAGACCTCCCACCCGAAGTTGCCCTCGTCGTCGGCCTCCTCGTCACGCACCAGGCACCAGGCGTTGTCGGCCTCGGTGCCGACCGACACCACGGCGGCCGGCACGCCGACCGCCGCCAGCCACTCGGTGATCGACTCGGCGTTCATGGGATCTCCTCGAGGTAGCCGAGCGCGACGAGCTCGACGGCGGAGTGGGTGGTCCGGTACCGCACGCCGCCGCCGGGCTGTGCGAACCAGGCGGCGGACACGGCGCGCCACACCGGCAGCCGGCGCAGCACCCGGTAGCGGCGGTAGCCCTGGGTGAGCAGCGCGGGCGGCAGCGAGCGCTGCGCGAACGGCGTGCCGGCCGGTGCGAACACCCGGCCCTCGGGCGGACCGAACCGGTCCAGTTCGGCGCCCTCGTCGAGCACCTCCGCCTCGCCGGGCGCGCTGCCGCCCTCCGGGTGCCGCTCGCTGGGCGGCCAGTTGTACTCGACACCGTCGGCGCTGATGCCCTGCGCGGTAACGCTGCCGAACCGCACTAGGTACCGGCGGTCCCAGTCTCGTTCGTTTTCTCCGCCGAGCGGGTCGTGGCCTTCGGTGAGCTCGGCGACCGCCGGGTCACCGGCGCCGCGTGGCGGGCCCGTGACGAGTGGTTCGGCGGGCCGTGGCGTGGTGTCGACCAGGTCGAACTCCGGGTGGTCGCCCGGCTCGAACCGCAGGCCGGCCGCGTAGTCCAGCTCCGCGTGCGGCGGCGGCAGCTGCCGGGCCGGGCGGTAGGACGCGACCGGCAGGTGGCCGATGGGGAACATGTGGATCCAGAACACGGCGAGTGCCGGGTCCCGCTCCCCCTTGAACGGCGGCGGGGCGCCGGGCGGGCCGGCCACCGTGCGGGGCTTGTCGGCCGGGGGGACCGCGTCGACCGTCGACCCGGGGGCCAGACCGGCCGGCCGGAACGTGGTCACCGGCTGGACCGGCGCCCGCGCGGCGACAGGTGCGGCGGGGGCGGGGGCGCCAGCAGCGGCCGGTGGCGGCGCGCCCGGGACGCCCGGCGCCGGTGCGCCGGGGCCGCCGAACACGGGTGCGCCCGGTTGCGGCGGGGCACCCGCGACGGGTGGCGCGGCCGGCGGGAGGTTGGCCGGGGCGGGCGCCGCGACGTCCGGCCCGCCGGCGAACCCGGCCACGGCCGTCTGGCCGCGCGGTGGGGTCGGGGTGTTGTCGTCGGGGAAGTCGGATGGGAAGTCGGGGTGGACGCCGCGGTCGGGCGGGATCGGCACCGGGCCGGTGACCTCGGGATCCGTGCCCGGCAGCAGGTCACCGACACCGGGCAGGTGGAGTCCGGGGCGGCCGTCCGACTGGTTACCGGGCAGCAGATCACCCGGCAGGCCCAGGCCGGGCCGCGTGCCGTCGGCAGCGTCACCGGGCAGCACGTCCCCCGGCAAACCGAGGCCAGGTCGGGTGCCGTCCGCGCCGGACTGGCCGCCGGGCAGCACGTCACCAGGCAGACCGAGACCGGGCCGCGTGCCATCAGCGCCGGGCTGGCCGGTGGCACCGCCGGGCACCGCGTGATCGACAGTGCCCTGCACGGTGTCCGTGACGGTCCCGCCGACCGAGTCGACCGTGTCGGTGACCGTGGGCACCACCTCCGCCACCCCGGCCATCGTGCCGGCCGCCAGCGGTGGCGTGTGCGGGTTGGCGTCGACCGGGTTGCGCACGTCGGCCAGGTCCACGCCGGACGCCGGCTGGACCGCACTGACCAGGCTGGCCTCGATGTTCGCGACGTTCGCCGAGGTGCCGGCCACGGCCGTGGCCAGGCCGGCGAGTGCCGCGGGCTGACCGGCCGCGGCGGCCGACTCGGCGGCGTCGGTGTTCTGCGCCAGCGCCACCAGGTTGCGGACGATCTCGACCTTCGCCGTGCCGACCTGCTCGGCCGCGTGCTCCAGCCGGTCGGCCGCGTCGGTGAGGCCGCGCACGGTGGCCGTGAGGTGCCCGGAGTCCGGTTCGACGAACGCCGACCAGTGCTGCGCGGCCGCGTCCCCGGCGCCGCTGTCCACGGTGGCGAGTGCTGCCCTGGCCGTGGTGTCGGCGTCGGTGGTCAGCGTCGACATGCTGGTGGCCGCGTCGCGCCACGCCTGGGCGGACTGCGCCATTGCGTCCTCGTCCGCCTCCGGCCACGCCACTCCCGCCCGCGCGGCGACGTCGGCGAGCTCCGGTGGCAGTTCGATGCCCATCAGACGTCCGGATCGACTGCGGTCACGTGCTCGGCCCCGGCGTCGTCTGACGAGGAGTAACCGGTGGCCGTGTCGGCGAACCGCCCGCCGACCGACCCGAGCTGCTCCGACAGCCCGGCCAACCTGCCGAGGGTCGCGTCGGCCGGGTCGGCGTGCGCGGCGGCGAAGCTCTGGCCGACGGCGTCGGTGCCCCAGCACGATCCGGTAGCCGACAACGCGTCGGTCAGGTCGCGCTCGATGGTGCCGAGCCGGTCGACCAGGCCGTCGAACTGCCCGGCACGGTCGGTGAGCCCACCGACGTCGACGTCGAAGCCGTCGCTGCTGCGGTCAGTCATTTCCGGCGTCTCCCGGCTTCCAGGTAGGTGTGGGTCTCGAAGTTCTCGTCCTGGTCAACGGCAGCCGGGGTGACCGGCTTGAGTTCCTCGGCCGACAGATCCGCCGTGCCGCGCAACAACGCCTCCGGATCGGTGCCGGGCGGCAGGACGGGAGCGAGGACGGCCCCGGCTCGCCTGGTCACGGCGGCGGCCGCGGCCGTGCTGACGGCGACGATGGTGGCGGCCAGCGCGGCGGGCCGCAGCTCGCGGTAGGCGGCCTCGGCGATCGTGAGCTTGGTGAGCGTGCCCTGCGCGGACACGGTGGCGGTGACCAGACCGTCGGCGCTGGTCACCGACTCCTGGACGGCCGCGAGGTCGCGTTGGACGGCGCCGAGCTGTTCCCGGCTGCGCCGATAGCCGGCCAGCAGTTCGTCGACCTGGGCTCGGTGGTCAGCGGCCACGGCCACCTCCGCTGGGGTGACGCCTCCGGCACCGAAGTTAACCGTCGGGCGTTGGCATGGTCGTAGGTCTGGGCTTGGACGTGTGCGGATGGCGAACGGTTCCCGCGTCGTTGATTATTCCGTCACGTGCCCGGATACGGCGCAGCCAATCCGGCCAGTACCGCCGAATGCACCGCGCGGGCGAGTGGCCCGCCGACCGGGGACCGCGGGCCGCCGAACGGCTCGGCCGGCCCGTCCGTCGGGCACAGCACGGCGATCGCGTCGGTGGGCGTCCCGGTGCCCGGCACTCCCGCCTCGAACAGCGCCTGCGCCTTGGCCTCCGCGACCGTCGCCACGGCGTTGACCAGCGCCGCCGGAGAAAGCCGCACGGGCAGCCAGCACACGGCGTTGATGGTGCCCACCGGCTCGGCGATCCCGGCCGGACCGGCCGCCCACGTCGGATACGCCCCGATGCCCGTGGTGACCGACACGCGCACGCCGCCGTCGGTCCGGTGCACCACGTCCCGCACGTCGACCGCCGTGAGGAGCCCGATGCCCGCGCCGGTGGTGAGCCGCAGCTCGGCCCCGATCTCCGCCATGTGTGCCTCTGGATCGGGCCGGCTGTAACCCTTGACCACGGACGCGTTCAGCACCCAGCGCCGCTCCCCGAACCCGCCGCCGAGCACACCGGACGACATGGCCAGCCAGGGCGTCGCCAGCCGCCACACCAACACCGCGCGACCCGCCACCGCGACCACCTCAGGTGTCACGCCAGCACCTTGCTAACCAACGCCCGCCGCGTCCCCCGATGCGCGAGTGCCCGGCCGCGGGCGCACTCCCCCAGGCCGCGAGTCGTACCGTTTCGACGCCGAGTCGTACGTTGTGGACACCGAGTCGTACGTTGCGGGCGCCGAGCCCCGAACCTGCTGCAGGACGAGATCCGCCGACCCATTGTCGAGACGGTACGACTCGCGAGAAGGTCGGGCGGGCACCCGGTGCGAGCCGGCTCTCCGTGCGCACGTGGAGCGCCTCGCCGCCGGGCAGCACCGCCTGCGCCCGGCCGTGGCGCTCGACGAGCTCCACGTCAGCCCCGCAGTGCCCGGACCACGCGGGACGGACTCGGCCTGCCCAGTTTCTCCGCCATCCACACGCTCGTGTCGGCAAGCACGTCGAGGTCCACGCCCGTGTCGACGCCGAGCCCGTCGAGCAGCCACACCAGGTCCTCGGTGGCCAGGTTGCCGGTGGCCGACTCGGCGTACGGGCAGCCGCCGAGGCCGCCGGCCGAGGAGTCCACGGTGGTCACCCCGTGGCGCAGCGCGGCGAGCGTGTTCGCGAGGGCCTGGCCGTAGGTGTCGTGGAAGTGCACGGCCAGCGCGGACATCGCCGTACCGGCCGCCGCGAACCCGTCGAGCAGGGCCGTGACCTGACCGGCGGTCGCGACGCCGATGGTGTCGCCCAGGGACAGCTGGGTGCAGCCCATGTCCAGCAGCCGGCGGCCGACGGCGACGACGGCGGCCGGGTCGACCACGCCCTCCCACGGGTCGCCGAAGCACATGGACACGTAGCCGCGGACGTCGAGCCCCTCGGCCACCGCCCGCGTCACCACTGGCTCGAACATGGCGAACTGCTCGTCGAGCGTGCGGTTGAGGTTGCGGTTGGCGAACGTCTCCGTGGCGCTGCCGAAGATCGCGATGTGCCGGACACCGGCCGCGAGCGCCCGGTCGAGCCCCCGCTCGTTCGGCACGAGCACGGGATAGCGGACGCCGTCGCGCGGGGTCAGCCCGGCGAGCAGGTCCTCGGCGTCGGCCAGCTGCGGCACCCACTTGGGGTGCACGAAGCTGGTGGCCTCGATGGTGGTGAGACCGGCCTCGGCCAGCCGTTCCAGGAAGTCGAGCTTCACGCCGATGGGCACGATGGCCTGCTCGTTCTGCAGGCCGTCACGCGGTCCGACCTCCCAGATCGTCACTCGAGCCGGGAGGTCGGCGGCTGGCACCCGGGCCGGGAGCCCGAGGTCCCTGGCGGTCACCGGCGGCGCTGGTTGCCCTGCGGCGGGTACGGCTGGGTCGGGGCGTGGCCCTGTTGCTGGAAGCCGCCCTGCGGTTGCTGGTCGAAGCCCGGCGCGCCAGGACGGTGGAAGTCGTCGTGCGGGTTGTCGTTGACCTCGCGGTACAGAAGGGTGTGCACCTTCTCCACGGCCGGGACGTCGTCGAACTCCAACGGCTCCTGAGAGGCCGACTCGATGATCAGCGTGCCGCAGCCGAAGATCCGGTCGATCAGGCCGTGCTCGAACCGGACGCTGTTGATGCGGCCGAGCGGGATGTCGATACCGGTCCGGTTGATCACGCCCTCCCGCGCCATCACCCGATCGGTGGTGACGATGAAGTGCGTGGTGCGCCAGCGGATGAACGGCACGAAGAACAGCCACACGACGATGATCAGCGCGACCGCGCCGATGGCGATCAGCCCGATCGTGCTCCAGCTCGTGTCCTGGACCAGCAGGGCGAGCCAGATCCCGATCCCGACCGTCGCGATGAGGATCAGGTAGGGGACAAGCAGCATCTTCCAATGCGAGTGCTTGTGCAGGATGACTTTCTCGCCATCGCTGAGCAGATCTTCTGGATAGGCCACGGCGTCCTCCCGAGTGAACCGCTTCGCCGATGGTGTCGCGGGTAACCGTACCGGCGTGACACCCGCGCCCGCGTGCTGACCCGGAAAGATGTCCTCAATCCATTTTCAGGTGGACCACGTCGGCCGCCGAGACCGACAGCGGCGTGCCGTCGTCCAGCTTGATCATCAGCTGGCCGGCGGCGTCCACATCGACCGCCACGCCGATCCGGCTCTGCCCGTCCGGCAGCTCCGCGCGGACCCGCTGGCCGATGGTGCCGCAGGCCTCGCGGTAGCCGGTGAGCACGCCACTGCGTTCCACGTCGCCGTCGCTGAGGCGCCAGGCGGACTCCAGCTCCACGAACGCGCGCAGCCAGGCGGCCGCCAGTTCGGTGCGGTCGGTGGTCGAGGCGCCCACCTCGGCCAGCGAGCCGGCCCGCAGGCCGCCCGCGCCGGGCTCGACGTCGTCGGGCAGGGCGGTGACGTTCAGTCCGATGCCCACCACGGCCGCCTGGCCGGCCTCATCCGAGGCGACCTCGGACAGGATGCCCGCCGCCTTCGTGCGGTCCGGGCCGACCAGCAGGTCGTTGGGCCACTTCAGCGTGGCGTCCACGCCGGCCACCTCCTGCGCGGCGTGCATGAGCGCGAGGCCGGCGACCATGCCGAGCGTGCTCAGCCGGGCGGCCGGCACGGTGGTCGGGCGGATCAGGACACTCAGGTATATGCCGGAACCGGCGGGCGAGACCCAGTCCCGCGAGCGCCGGCCCCGGCCGGCCGTCTGCTCCTCGGCCAGCAGGACCGTGCGGTCGGCGGCGCCGGCCTTCGCCGCCTCCATCAGGTCGGCGTTGGTCGAGCCGGTGGTGTCCACCAGGTCGAGAGCCGCGTAGGGACCGTTCGGCGCGACCAGTTCCTCGCGCAGGGCAAGTACATCCAGCTTGTTGTCGGTCACCCGCCTCAACCTACCGGGGCGGCGTGATGGCCGACACGGTCATCTGCCGGCACTCCGGTGATCGTCGACCGTGACTTCGACCGTGACTTCGACCGTGACCGAAGCAACGCCCCGTTGTCGGTGCCAGTGGCTAGGCTCCGAAACCGGGAGGCCCACGATGAGCAGCGCGACCGAACCGCTCGGCCAGGTGCCGACGGGTGAGACCGACATCCACACCACCGCCGGCAAGCTCGCCGATCTCTACCGGCGCAGCGACGAGGCAGTGCACGCCGGGTCCGAGCGGGCGGTCGCCAAGCAGCACGCGAAGGGCAAGAAGACGGCCCGCGAGCGGATCGACGCGCTGCTCGATCCGGGGTCGTTCGTCGAGCTCGACGAGCTGGCCAGGCACCGGTCCACCAACTTCGGGCTGGAGAAGAACCGGCCCTACGGCGACGGCGTGGTGACCGGGCACGGCACCATCGACGGCCGGCCCGTGTGCGTGTTCAGCCAGGA
Source organism: uncultured Actinomycetota bacterium (assembly GCA_963826035.1). Lineage (GTDB taxonomy): Bacteria > Actinomycetota > Actinomycetes > Mycobacteriales > Pseudonocardiaceae > Actinophytocola. The sequence continues at coordinate 71,083 of CAWGVZ010000024.1, forward strand.
CGTCACGGTGTTCGGTGGCGCGCTCGGCGAGGTCTACGGCGAGAAGATCGTGAAGGTGATGGACCTGGCCCTCAAGACCGGCCGGCCGATCATCGGCATCAACGAGGGCGGCGGCGCGCGCATCCAGGAGGGGGTCGTCTCGCTCGGCCTCTACGGCCAGATCTTCATCCGCAACACCCGCGCGTCCGGGGTGGTCCCGCAGATCTCCCTGATCATGGGCGCGAACGCGGGTGGGCACGTGTACTCGCCCGCGCTCACCGACTTCGTGGTGATGGTCGACCAGACCTCCCACATGTTCATCACGGGTCCCGACGTGATCAAGACGGTGACGGGCGAGGACGTCGGCTTCGAGGAGCTGGGCGGTGCCAGGACCCACAACACCAAGTCCGGCAACGCCCACCACCTGGCGGCCGACGAGGACGACGCCATCGGTTACGTGAAAGAGCTGTTGTCCTACCTGCCGTCGAACAACCTGTCCGATCCCCCGGTGTACGAGGGCTTCGCCGAGTCCGGTTCGGTGGCCGAGTCGATCACCGACGCGGACCGCGAGCTGGACACGCTCATTCCCGACTCGCCGAACCAGCCGTACGACATGCACGAGGTCATCACCCGGGTGATGGACGACGGCGAGTTCCTCGAGGTGCAGTCGCTGTTCGCGCCGAACATCCTGGTCGGGTTCGGCCGGGTCGAGGGCCAGGCGGTGGGCATCGTGGCCAACCAGCCGACGCAGTTCGCCGGGTGTCTCGACATCAACGCCTCGGAGAAGGCGGCCAGGTTCGTCCGCACGTGCGACGCGTTCAACGTGCCGGTGCTGACCTTCGTCGACGTCCCGGGTTTCCTGCCGGGCACCGACCAGGAGTGGAACGGCATCATCCGCCGCGGGGCCAAGCTGATCTACGCGTACGCGGAGGCCACGGTCCCGAAGGTCACGGTGATCACCCGCAAGGCCTACGGCGGCGCCTACGACGTGATGGGCTCGAAGCACCTGGGCGCCGACATGAACCTGGCGTGGCCCACGGCGCAGATCGCCGTGATGGGCGCCTCCGGGGCGGCGAACATCGTGCACCGCAAGACACTGGCGCGCGCGGTGGATTCCGGTGAGGATGTCGATGCCCTGCGCCTACGGCTGCAACAGGAGTACGAGGACACGCTGTGCAACCCGTACGTGGCGGCGGAACGTGGTTACGTCGACGCGGTGATCCCGCCGTCCCACACGCGCGGCCACGTGGCCAGGGCGCTGCGTTTGCTGCGCGACAAGCGGGAGACGCTGCCGCCCAAGAAGCACGGGAACATTCCGCTATGAGCGACCCCGTACTCCGAGTGGTGCGAGGCACCCCCGACGACGCGGAACTGGCCGCCCTGACGGCGGCGGTGGTCTCCCTGTCCGTGCCCCACTCCGAGCCACGCCCGGCGCGCCGCTCGGAGTGGTCCAACCGCCGAGACCAGGTACGCACTCCCTTACCCCACGGCCCGAACGCCTGGCGAGCAAGCGCCCTCCCAAGCCCCTGACCCACCCACGCAACCCAGCACGCCACCCCACCTCAGGCACACACGCCCCACCACCCGCACCCGAGATCGCGGTTCCCGCACCCGAGTTCCCCGGCTCCCGCACGCATGTTCGCGGTCCCGCACGCGAATTCGCGGTTCCCGCACCCCAGTTCCCGGCTCCCGACCGCGAGCTCCCGGTTGAGGGCGTATAGCCGTGTGCGACCGGAAGGGACCAGAACCCAGCGCGGCCACAACCGGGCGGCGCCGTGCCCTTGGGCGGGTGCGAGCGGGCCCGGGTGGTCCCTGGGCGGTGGGCCGACGGGATCGAGGGGGCGGCGGCGGGCGTATCCCGCGATCAGAGATCCCAACCGGGCTAAGTGCCCGAGACCGAAGGCCTCAGCCGGGCAAACCGCCCCGGGGCCAGAGGCCCACGGAGCAACCGCGCCGACCCAGGTAGCCGCACCCAGAACGCTGCCGAGTAGCCGCCCACAGACCCCCAGAAGAGCCCAAACCCGACGTTCCAAGATCAACCGCGGGCCACGGCCCCCCGTTAACCAGCGTACCGAGCGGCACCGACAAAATCGCTGGCCAACAGGCACCTGTACACAACCCGCCACCGCCACGGACCACGCCTGACACACTTCCCCGCATGCAGAGCACCCGCAGTCCATGGATCGCCATGTGGGCGCTGTGCGCGTGCTTCTTCATGATCATGTTGGACTCCACCATCGTCACCGTGGCGATTCCCGCCATGCTCGACGGGTTGGATGCCAACCTCAACGAGGTCGTCTGGGTCAACAGCGTCTACCTGCTGGCCAACACCGTTCCGCTCCTGATCACGGGACGACTCGGCGACCGCTTCGGGCCCAAGCGCGTCCTCATCGCGGGGCTCGTCGTCTTCACGGCCGCGTCGCTGTGGAGCGGCCTGGCGCCCAACGCCGGCATGCTCATCGCCGCGCGCGCCGTCCAAGGGCTCGGCGCCGCGGCCATGACCCCGCAGACGCTGTCGTTCATCACCAGGCTCTTCCCCGCTGAGAAGCGTGGCGTTCCGATCAGTGTCTGGGGTGCCGTGGCGGGCGTCGCCACGCTGGCCGGTCCCGTGCTCGGCGGACTGCTGGTCGAGCACGTCGGCTGGCGGTGGATCTTCCTCATCAACCTGCCGATCGGCGTGGTCAGCCTCCTGATCGCGGTCGTGGCGCTGCCGAACTGGCAACCCCACGCGCGGATGCGCTTCGACGTCACGGGCACGGTGCTGTGTTCGGCCGGCCTGCTGGCGCTGGTGTTCGGCGTGCAGAACGGCCAGCACTACCACTGGGGCGCCGTGTGGGGGCCGGTCACCGTGGTGCACATCATCGTGATCGGCGTCCTGCTGCTCGTCGTGTTCGGGGTTCGCCAGGTGAAACGGCCGGTGGCCGAACCGCTGGTGCCCCGGTCGCTGTTCGCCAACCCGACCTTCACCTACGCCAACCTGACGCACGCGGCCATGGGCTTCGCCATGACCGGGATGTTCCTGCCGCTCGTGCTGTACCTCCAGACGGTGCTCGGCCTGACGGCCGTCGAGTCGAGCGTGCTCGCCATGCCGATGGCGGCCGCCGCGGCGATCACGGCCGGCGTGTCCGGCGCGCTGTGGCACCGGCTCGGCGCCCGCAACCTGATCATCACGGGGTTCGTCACGCTCGCCGTCGCCACGGGGGCGCTGGCCTGGCAGGCCGCGCCGGACACCGAGCCGGCCACGCTGATCCCCGGGCTGGTGGCGGCCGGGTTCGGCATCGGGTGCGTGTTCTCACCGCTGACGACCGCCGCCACGGCCGGCATGCCGCCCGACCTGGTCGGCGCGGCCTCCGGGGTGTTCAACACGTCCAGGCAGGTCGGCGGGGTCCTCGGCAGCGCGGCCACCGGCATGGTGCTGCAGGTGGGAGTGGCGTTCGCCGTCCCGGACGCCGCCCGCCAGTACGCCGAGCGCCTGCCGTACCGCTACCGCGAGGAGTTCGTCGCGCGGATCTCCGAGGCGGCGAACACGGCCAGCCAGTTCGACACGCACGCCCCGCCCGTGCCGGCGGACCTCGACCCGGAGGTCGCCGGCGCCGTGACCCGCATCGTCACGCAGGTCTTCGAGGTCGGCTTCACGACCGCCGCCAAGGCGAGCCTGGTGCTGCCGATCGTGGTGCTGATGCTGGGCATCATGGCCGCCACGGGCATCCGGCTCCCCCGGCGCGCCCCCCGCGAGTCGGACCGGGTGGACGTCGAGTCGTAGGGTTTCACCCCGTGCAGTTGGTACTCGCTTCCCAGTCACCGGCCCGCCTGGCCGTGCTTCGCGCGGCGGGGGTCGAGCCCGTGGTCCGAGTGTCCGGAGTGGACGAGGACGCCATCGCCGCCGCTCTGCCGGACCCCACCCCGGAGGCCGTGGTCGCGGCACTGGCCGAGGCGAAGGCCCATGCCGTCGCCGCCACCGACCTCCCCCCGGACGCGGTGATCATCGGCTGCGACTCGATGCTCGCCCACAACGGCCACCTGGTGGGCAAACCGGTCACCCTGGACCAAGCCCGCGAACGGTGGGCCGGCATGGCGGGCGGAACCGGAGAGCTCCTCACCGGTCATGCCGTGCTGCGCCTCACCAACGGCAAGATCACCGGGACCGCCGTCGGCACGGAAACCACGACCATCCGGTTCGGCAAGCCGACCGACGCGGAACTGGACGCCTACCTCGCCACCGGCGAACCCCTGGCGGTGGCCGGCGCGTTCACCCTGGACGGCTACGGGGGCTGGTTCGTGGACGGCATCGACGGCGACCCCTCCAGCGTGATCGGCATCAGCCTCCCGCTGACCCGCCGCCTGCTGGCCAAGTTCGGCATCTCGGTGGTCGACCTGTGGAACGGTTAGAGGGCTGTTGGCAGGTCAGGCGCGGCGTGGGCATGCCGGGAACGACGCCTTCCAGGCATTCGACGGGCCGAACCCGTTAGGCGCAGGGATGCAGGTCGTCCTTTGCGAAGTCCACCTCCGGATAGCCCGGTAGCGACTCGATCCGCGAGTAGTTGTCCGTGCAGCCCAACTCCCGGCCGTCGGCCGTGAACACCTGCGCGAAGACCTCCTCACCCGCGCAGTCGGGCGTCACCGTCCGGTCGCAGTCGTACTGCACCACCAACACCTCGGGACCCGAACTCGGCTCGGCGTCCGCCAGCGACACATAACCGGCGTCCGAGATGAACGGCCGGGGCGCCTCGGCCCAGTTGCCCGACCGGCCGAGCACCACCTGGCCCACCATGCCGCCGCCCGTCCGGCCGCGGATCAGGCACGCGGTGACGCCGACGGTCAGGCACGCGAGGGACTGTTCGTCGAGCGTGACCGTGCCGTCCGAGGTGATGGTCACCTCGAACACCGCACCGCCGCCCGTGCCGCCGCCGAGGCGCAGCCGGCCGGACTTGGCGCCGGCATCGGCCACCAGTTCGATCATCGTGCCGCCCACGGGGATCCGGCCGAGCACCGCGCACGGCGCGACCCGGCAGCCGTCCGGGCCCACCGACTCGGGCGGCTCGTCGGTGGACGGAACGGTGGTCGCGGTGGTGGCATCATCACGGTCGCGCAGTGTCCCGGCCGCCACCAGCGCACCCGCCGCCACCAGCGCGGACAGCACCACCGCGACAATCGTCGCGACAGGCGCACGCCTAGCTGCCACCGCTGCCTCCCGACCTCTCCGGCGTGACCTTGCTCTCGCATCCACGCGGTTGTCCAGTCCGTAGACTCCCTCGAAGCACAGTGTGCAACGGGTAAGGAGAAGGGCGTGCCCCAGCTCAGCAAGGTCCTGATCGCCAACCGAGGTGAGATCGCCGTACGCGTGGTGCGCGCGTGCCGGGACGCGGGCCTGCCGAGCGTGGCCGTGTACGCCGATCCCGACCGGGACGCGGTGTTCGTCCGGCTTGCCGACGAGGCGTTCGCCCTCGGCGGGAACACGGCGGCCGAGAGCTACCTGAACTTCGACAAGCTGCTCGACGTCGCCGCCCGCTCCGGCGCCGACGCCGTGCACCCGGGCTACGGCTTCCTGTCCGAGAACGCCGAGTTCGCCCAGGCGGTCATCGACGCGGGCCTCACCTGGATCGGGCCGAGCCCGCAGGCCATCCGCGACCTGGGCGACAAGGTCACCGCCCGGCACATCGCCACCCGCGCGGGCGCGCCGCTCGTGCCCGGCACGAAGGAGCCGGTCGGCGGGCCGGCCGAGGTCGTCGCGTTCGCCGAGGAGCACGGGCTGCCGGTGGCTATCAAGGCCGCGTTCGGCGGCGGCGGCCGGGGCCTGAAGGTGGCCCGCACGATCGAGGAGATTCCCGAGCTGTTCGACTCGGCCGTCCGCGAGGCGGTGGCCGCGTTCGGCCGCGGCGAGTGCTTCGTCGAGCGCTACCTGGACCAGCCGCGCCACGTCGAGGCGCAGGTCCTGGCCGACCAGCACGGCAACGTCGTGGTGGTCGGCACCCGCGACTGCTCACTGCAGCGCCGGCACCAGAAGCTTGTGGAGGAGGCGCCCGCGCCGTTCCTCACCGACGCCCAGCGCGCCGAGATCCACTCGTCGGCCAAGGCGATCTGCCAGGAGGCCGGGTACTACGGCGCCGGCACGGTCGAGTACCTGGTGGGCAAGGACGGCACCATCTCGTTCCTCGAGGTGAACACCCGGCTCCAGGTCGAGCACCCGGTCTCCGAGGAGACGGCCGGCGTCGACCTGGTCCGCGAGCAGTTCCGGATCGCGGCCGGCGAGAAGCTGCCGTTCACCCACGATCCCGAGCCGCGCGGGCACTCCATCGAGTTCCGTATCAACGGCGAGGACGCCGGCCGCAACTTCCTGCCGGCGCCCGGCGTGGTCACCCGGTTCGTGGCGCCGGACGGTCCGGGCGTGCGGGTCGACTCGGGTGTCGAGTCCGGCACGGTCATCGGCGGGCAGTTCGACTCCTTGCTGGCCAAGGTGATCGTCACGGGCGCCGACCGCGAGCAGGCGCTCGAACGCTCCCGCCGCGCGCTCGACGAGATGGTGGTCGAGGGCATGGCCACCGTGCTGCCGTTCCACCGCGCGATCGTGCGCGACCCGGCCTACCTCGGTGACGGCGAGCGGTTCACCGTGCACACCCGTTGGATCGAGACCGAGTTCGACAACACCATCGAGCCGTTCACCGAGGCCGCCGAGGCACCGGAGGAGGACCCGCGCCGGACGGTCGTGGTCGAGGTCGGCGGTCGCCGGCTGGAGATCTCGGTGCCCGGCGGGTTCGGCGCGGGTGCGGCAGCTGGGAGCTCCCACGCCCCGCGGGCCAAGCCGCGCAAACGCGGCGGCGGCAAGGCGGCCACGGTCTCCGGCGACGCGGTGGCCGCGCCCATGCAGGGCACGATCGTGAAGATCGCGGTGGAGGACGGCCAGCAGGTGGCGGCGGGCGAGTTGCTCGTGGTCCTCGAGGCCATGAAGATGGAGAACCCGGTCACCGCGCACAAGTCGGGCACCGTCACGGGTCTGTCGGTGCGCGCGGGCGAGACGGTCACGCAGGGCAGCGTGCTCTGCGAGCTGAAGGACTGACCGCGCCGTACTTGAGAAGATCCTCAGCCCAGGACGTCCGTCCCGGCTGATTACTTGATTACCGCCGTACGATCGAAGAGTGACCGAGGACCAGCGCGCGAAGATCAGGGTGTCCGACACCGAGCGTGAGGACGCGCTGGGCAAGCTCGGCGAACACATGAGCAGCGGCCGGCTCGACATCGACGAGTACGGCGAGCGGACCGCGAAGGTCGCCACCGCCAAGACCCGAGGTGACGTACTCGCGCTGTTCGAGGACCTGCCGGACCCGCGCCCCACGTTCGGTCAACCGGCCCCACCCGCGCGGGTGGGGTCCGGAGCGATCGAGCCGCCGCGCAAGCGCACGCTGGCCGAGAAGATCGGCCCGGTCGCCATCCCGGTGGTCGGCGTGCTCGCCGTGGTCGGCCTGGCTTTCCTGCTGAAAGTGCCGTTCCTACTGTTCCTCGCGTTCTTCTTCCTGGCCTCCTCCGGCCGGTGGAAGGGACACGGCGGACCGCGCGCCCCGTATCGACGCGGCCCCTACCGACACGACTACCGCCGAGACTGGCGACGATCGGCGGATTGATCCGCGCTCGCCCACCCGCCAAAATTCTGAAAAAGATCTCATGATCTTTGAACCAACCGTCGAATCCGATCGTCGTCACGGATAAGGTTGGTCAACACAGGCATCTGGTGGAGGGCGGCAGCGTGCCAGGGAACCATGGCGGGCATGACCGGGCGGACGCGTTCAACGTCGATCCCGACGCGATACCGGGGCTGCACAACGCTTTCGCGGACGCGCTGACCAAGGTCGACCGTCAACTCGAGGTGGCCGATCAGGAGCTGCGGCTCTCCGCGTGGGCGAAGGACCCGATCAGCCAGGACGCCAGCGTTCTGTTCAACGACCGCTCGGTCGACGCCGACGAATGCGCGGTCGACACCCTGCGCGCCTACCGCGAACAGCTCGACGTGGCAGTGCGAAGCCTGGCGAAGACGGCCGAGCAGTACCACGTCACCGACGACGAGAGTCTGGCGAACACCCAGCCCGAGGGCTGACCGCGAGCAAGGGGCGACATCTGTGACGACAGGCGACATGGCGAGGTGGCGGGGGCACACCCACGAAGAGCTGTACAAGCTGGTGCACGACGGGCCGGGGGCGGCCGCGTCGGCCGATCCGTCGCGGCGCTGGGCCGAGCTGGCCACAACGCTCACCGAGGTCGGGCAGGACCTACGCAAGGCGCTCGACCTGACGGGCGCCGGCTGGTCCGGCCGGGCGGCCGGCGCCGCCTACGACCGGCTGAGCAGGACCGCCAAGTGGGCCGAGGTGACGGGCACGAACGCGGCCGAGATGCGCACGGCGGTCGAGGACCAGGGCGACCACATCGCGAAGGCCAGGGCGGACATGCCGGTGCCCGAAGGCGTGACGCCCGTGCAGCCGGACCCGACGGTGGCACCCGCCGTCCAGGTGGTCGGCGCGCAGACCGACCTGGAGGCGCGCGAAGCGGCCAGGGCTGCCGGTGAGGAGCGCGCCTTCGAGGTGATGGCCACCTACCAGGAGAACACGGAGGCGACGATCACGGCGCTGGCCACGTTCGAGAAGCCGGCCCCGCTGTTCGAGTCGAGCAACGTGCACCACAACGGCTCGTCGGCCCCGACGCACTCGTCGTCGGCACAGCAGAACTGGCAGCCCCCTCAGCAGCAGCACCACGAGGAACGCCGTCACTGGTGGCAGCAGGAGCGGCCGGGGCACTCGTCGTCGACCTCGGGAGCGGGTGCCGTGCACACGGAGGCCCCGGCTCGGCCGGCCGCGCCCCCGCCCGCACCGGGCGGGTTCAGCGGTGCCACGACCGATCCCCTGGCGCCGGCGGTCCCGGCCCAGCCCGGCCAGCGCCGCACCCAGACGCGCGGTAACGCGGCTCCGAAGGGCGTCGGCCCGACCAGCGGCGTCGGCACCCCGGTCGGCGACCTGCAGGCGCAGGCCCAGGCCGCGGCGGCCAGCCAGGCGGCGAGCACCCACGGCGCCGGTGCGCCGGTGACGGGCGCGGGGGGCGTGGGCGCCGGCACCCAGGACAAGCTGGCCATGCGTCGCTTCGGCATGGAGGCGATCGGCTCGAGCCAGTGGTTCGGCGACGACGACGAGCCCGTGATGGGCCAGAGCCCACGCCGCAGGTACGACGTCCGCGAGGACGCGGACATCACGGAAGCGGTCTCCGTCATGGGCGAGGAGCACAAACTCCCCCCAACGGTAATCGGCGATTAGCGCCCGTCCCTTGGATCTTTGTGCGAAGGTCTGCGCCTGACCAACAGGTACCTCAGGGGCACCGTGACGGCACCCAGCCACCAACCACCTCGGTACCCGCGCCTGCGCCGGGAGGCAACCAACACTGAAAAACTCCGGGGAGGCGGATTAGCCGAACGGGGAACGTGGGCCGCGCGCGTCGCCCAAGATGGGGGTATGTACGGACTCGGATTGGGCGAGCCTCGGGAGCCGGTGACCATCTCGGCGCTGGAGTACGACGTGCTCATCGAGCACTTCCAGTTGGACCCGATGCCGCTCGTCCTCAAAGTCCCCTCCCCCGGGCGCACGGACGCCGAGCGGGCGGCGATCGTGGACCGGGCCTGGGCCGGGCTGGAGAACGCCGACGTTCCGCGGCTCGAACACCGGCTCGGCATCCTCCGCCGCGCCGAGCGGGAGATCGACGGCCGGGTCTGGGTGGGCCGCTCGCTGCGCCTGCTCGCCGCGGCCCTCGGGGACGAGGCCGTCCTCGCCATCATGGACGGCGACCGGCTGACCCTCCACGACGCCGACGCCACGGGGCTGCCCCGGCACGCGTTGTCCGTACTGCCGCCGACGGGCGCGGGCCCCGGCCGATCGGTCACCCTGCGCACGGCCGACTTCGAGGCGGCCGCTCGCGAGGCGACCGGGCAGGCGGAACTGGCGGCCGCCCTTCGCTCGCGAGGTGTCGCGGACGCCACCGAGTTGGCCGACATGATCGGCGACATCGTCAACCGCGGTCAGTTCGGCAGCGCCGTGCGCGACCGTTGGGGTCGACGCGTCCGAGCCGGGCGCGTGATCAGCTTCTTCGACACGGCGGACGGGCGCTACCTGCAGGTTCGCCGCGATAACGACGCCGAGGCCTGGACCACCATCTCGCCCGCGGATCCCCGCCGGCTGCTCCAGCACCTGACCGAACTACACGACGAGCAGCGCTAGGGACTCAGACCGGTGCACGGCCGGATCCGCAGGTCGGACACGTAGTCATCGGGCGCGCCGGCGGACTCGGCCGCATCGGACACCACGCCGAGATAGCGCGCCGACGGCAGACCGCCCTCGTAGGCGTCGAGCACGTACAGCCAGGCCAGGACCGAACCCTCGAGCGTCTGCACCCGCAACCGGATCTTGGAGTGCAGGCCCAGCTCGGAGCCCTCCCAGCGGTCGAGTCTGGTCTCGTCCTCGGAGGTCACGTCGTAGAGCACGACGAACACCTGCGAGCCCGCCTCCTCGACGATCGTGGCGAGCGCGCCCTCCCAGCCGAGATCTTCCCCGCCGAAGGTCAGCCGCCAGCCGACGAGCCAGCCGGTTCCCGCCATCGGGGAATGCGGCGCTCGCTCCATCATCTGGGCGGGATCCATGTTGGATCCGTACGCGGCATAGAGCGGCACCACGACAGACTAGCGACATCGCGGATCATGCGCTGTCACGTGGGCGTCCGAGCCACGCGCGAGTCGCGCTCCGCGTACCGTGACCTCGGCAGGAAAACGACCCCTGAGGAGGGTGTGGTGACCCGGATCGTGATCATGGGCGGCGGCCCGGCCGGCTACGAGGCGGCGCTGGTCGCCGCGCAGCACGGCGCCGAAGTCACGATCGTGGAACGCGACGGGCTCGGCGGCGCATGCGTGCTCTACGACTGCGTTCCGTCGAAGACGTTCATCGCCTCGGCAGGCGCGCGCGCGGCCTTCCACAACGCCGATGAGCTGGGCATTCGCACGAACAGCGAGCTGCCGCCGGTCGATCTGCCGGTCGTGCACGGCCGGGTGCGGGGTCTCGCGCTCGCGCAATCGGCCGACGTGCGCAACCGCGTGCAACGCGAGGGCGTGCGCGTCATCACCGGCACCGCCCGCTTCTGCGACGACACCCCCGGCATGGCCGCGCACCGGGTCGCGGCCATCGGCCACGACGGCAGCAGCGAGGTCCTCGACGCCGACGTGGTGCTGATCGCCACCGGCGCCACGCCGAGGATCCTGCCGGGCTCCGAGCCCGACGGGGAGCGGATCCTCGACTGGCGCCAGATCTACGACCTCCCCGAGGCGCCCGAGCACCTGGTGGTGGTCGGCTCCGGGGTCACGGGCGCGGAGTTCGTGTCCGCGTACACGGAGATGGGCGTGCGGGTCACGCTGATCTCCAGCCGCGACCGGGTGCTGCCCCACGAGGACGCCGACGCGGCCGCCGTGCTGGAGGACGTGTTCGCCGCGCGCGGCACCACGGTCGTCAAGAACTCCCGGGCCGAGCGGGTGGAGCGCGTCCGCAACGGCGTGGTCGTGCACCTGCAGGACGGCCAGCGGGTCGAGGCGACGCACGCGCTCATGACCGTCGGGTCGGTGCCCAACACGGCCGACCTGGGCCTGGACAAGGTGGGGCTGAAGACCGCGCAGGGCGGGTTCGTGTCGGTGGACCGCGTGTCGCGCACGAGCGTGCCTGGCGTCTACGCGGCCGGTGACTGCACGGGGCTGCTCATGCTCGCGTCGGTGGCCGCCATGCAGGGCCGCATCGCCATGTGGCACGCGCTGGGCGAGGGCGTGGCGCCCATCAAGCTGAAGACCGTGGCCGCCAACGTGTTCACCCACCCGGAGATCGCCACCGTGGGGATCAGCCAGCAGTCGATCGACTCCGGCGAGGTGCCGGCCCGCACGATCATGCTGCCGCTCGCCACGAACGCGCGGGCGAAGATGGAGGGCCTGCACCGCGGGTTCGTGAAGCTGTTCTGCCGCCCCGCCACCGGTGTGGTGGTCGGCGGCGTGGTGGTGGCGCCGACCGCGAGCGAGCTGATCCTGCCGATCGCGCTGGCCGTGCAGAACAAGCTGACCGTGGAGGACCTGACCCACACGTTCTCCGTGTACCCGTCGCTGTCGGGCTCGATCATAGAGGCCGGCCGGCAGCTCATGCGCCACGACGACTTGGACTAGTCCGCCTCCCCGGAATTTTTAAGTGTTGGTCACGTCCCGGCGCAAACGCGGATTCCGAGGTGGTTAGTGGCTGAGTGCCCGTCACGTTCCCCTGAGGTAACTGTTGGGTAGGCGCAGACCTTCGCACAAAGATCCAAGGGAAGGCTCGATCAGCTTCGGCGAATTCGACAATGCGGGCCGGGGCGAGCCCGTGGAAATCCACGGCACGTGCGACGACCCGAATTTCACCACCACCCCGGTGGTCGCCGACATCCTCGACGCCCCGGACCTCCACGGCACGGATGACGGGATCGGCGGCTACCTCCTGAAGTCGTTCGGCAAGGTCAAGGACGACGCGCCGTACGGCACGTGGCCGGTCCATTTCATGTGTGGCACCACGAAGGTCGAAACCACCTTCACGGTGGTGACCCGGGGTCGAGCCGTTCATCGAGGTCACGAGCGATACCGCCCTCACCCCGGGCGCGAAGGTCACGGTCACCGCCCGCTGCGCCGACCTGGAGTTCGCCAGCTCGACGATCACCTCACCCGCGCTGACCGCCGGTGACCTGGTCGCCGGGCCGGGCTGGACGCCGGACGACACGCTCGTCGCCACCGGGCGGATCAACTCCGACGCCAGGCCCGGCGCGCACGACGTCGCCTTCACCTGCGGCGAAGGCGAGTCCGCCGGCAGGTTCACGGTGGTGGCCGGCACTGCGCCGGTCGTTCCGGTCGCTCGGGTGCCCGTGAAGCCGAAGGGCGCGGCCGACACCGGCTCGCTCGACCCGGCCCGAGTGGGGTCGCGTCGACACTGGGTGGAGCCGCGCTGCTCGCGGCGGGCGGTGGCCTGGGCGTTGCCGCCTACCGAAGACGCCGTCGGGCCTGAGGGTGCGTGCCGGCGCGGCGGCCGTGGTGGCCGCCGCGCCGGCGCGGAGAGATCTTTTCGGCGAAACCCGGGCAACCTGGCGGTGACCCGGAACGTGTACCCGTCGAATCCGCCGTTCCGGGCGGCACAACCGAAACCTTGGGGACGACTCAATGAACGCAAGGCTTGTTTTCGCATGCGCGGCCACGGGAATCGCACTGACCGTCTTCGCCGCGGCGCCGGCCGCCGCCGCCGCGGCCGGCCCGATCGCGGACGTGGCCGCGGACGGGCAGCCCACGACGCCCACCGAGCCGCCCGTCACGGGCACACCGACCGAGCCGGCCCCCGGTTCGCCGGCCGAGCCGCCCGCCATGGGCTCACCGACCGAGCCGCCCGTCGACGCGCCCGCGCCGCCGCAGCAGGTGCCCGTGACACCGAGGGGCGGGGCCGACACGGGCTCGCTCGACCCGGCCCCGCAGCAGGGTTCGGACGCCGGCGTGATCGCACTCGGCGGGATGGCGCTGCTCGCCGCCGGCGGGCTCGGCGTCGCCGCCCACCGCAGGCGGCAGCGCGCATGAGAAAACGCCTCGGCGCGGCGGCCGTACTGGTCGCCGCGCTGGTGGCCGGCTGCGGGTCACCACCCAGCAACGACCCGCGGCCGGTCCCCGGCACCTCAACCACCACGACCACGCCAGGAGCGCCCGCCGCGGTGGCGGAGCCCGTGGAGGTCAGCATCCCGGCGATCGACGCCACCTCGTCACTCGTCGGGCTCGGCCTCAACGAGGACCAGACGGTGCGGGTGCCGCCCGTCGAGGAACCCATGCGGGCCAGCTGGTTCACCGGCGCGCCCAAGCCCGGTGAGCCCGGCCCGGCCATCGTGCTGGGCCACGTGAACGGCGGTGGCCAGGCGGGCATCTTCCACCGGCTGCACGAACTCGCGGCCGGCGACGAGGTCCTGATCCGGCGCGCCGACGGCACCACCGTGCGGTTCGTCGTCTCCCGGGTGGACCGTGTCCCGAAGGACGACTTCCCCACCGACCAGGTCTACGGCAACACCCCGGGCCCGGAGCTGCGCCTCATCACCTGCGGCGGCGTGTTCGACCGGGAAGCGCACAGCTACGTGGACAACGTGATCGTCTACGCGACCGTGGCATGAGACGTGACGACGGGTTCGCCGGAGCTGGGGGCTCCGGCGAACCCGTCGGGTCAGCGGCTTGGAGGGCGCGCAAACGGGGTCGGTGGATGCCCGTCGTGATCGAGGTGGTTCCTGGCGGTGCCGCGCCGGCGTCGGCGTACCGGGTTGTACTTCGATGCCGGCGCGGTGCCGCCAGGGGCCGCCTCGGCGCGGCGGGCGCCGCCAGCCCCGTTTGCGCGCCCTCTTAGTCGTCCACCCAGTCGAACGTCCTGGTGACCGCCTTCTTCCACTGACCGAAGGTCTTCTCACGGTCGGCGTCGTCCATGGACGGCGTCCACTCCTTGTCCTTAGCCCAGTTGTTGCGGATGTCGTCCTCGCCCGCCCAGAAGCCGACCGCCAGCCCGGCGGCGTAGGCGGCGCCCAGCGCGGTGGTCTCGGCGACCACCGGCCGGATCACCGGCACGCCGAGGATGTCCGCCTGGAACTGCATGAGCAGCTCGTTGCCGACCATGCCGCCGTCGACCTTCAGCGACTTGAGCGGCACGCCCGAGTCGGCGTTCATCGCGTCGATCACCTCACGCGACTGGAACGCCGTGGCCTCCAGCACCGCTCGGGCCAGGTGCCCCTTGTTCACGTACCGGGTGAGGCCGACGATCGCGCCGCGCGCGTCCGAGCGCCAGTACGGCGCGAACAAACCGGAGAACGCGGGCACGAAGTAGCAGCCGCCGTTGTCCTCGACCGTCCGCGCGTGTTCCTCGATCTCCGGCGCCGCGGCGATCATGCCGAGGTTGTCGCGGATCCACTGCACCAGCGAGCCGGTGACCGCGATCGAGCCCTCCAGCGCGTAGATCGGGGCGTTGTCGCCGATCTTGTAGCAGACCGTGGTGAGCAGGCCGTTCTCCGACGCCACCTGCTCGGTGCCGGTGTTGAGCAGCACGAAGTTGCCGGTGCCGTAGGTGTTCTTCGCCTCGCCGGGCGACAGGCACGCCTGGCCGAACGTGGCCGCCTGCTGGTCGCCGAGGATGCCGGCGATCGGCACGCCGGCGAGCGCGCCCCGCTCCCGGACCTTGCCGTACTCCTCGGACGACGACCTGATCTCCGGCAGCATGGACGTCGGGATCTTCATGTCGTCGGCGATCGAGTGGTCCCACGACAGCGTGGACAGGTCCATGAGCAGCGTGCGGGACGCGTTCGTGGGGTCGGTGACGTGGATGCCGCCGTCCGCCCCGCCGGTCATGTTCCACAGCAGCCAGGTGTCCATGTTGCCGAACAGCAGGTCACCGGACTCGGCGCGCTCGCGCGCACCGTCCACGTTGTCCAGGATCCAGCGGACCTTCGGGCCGGAGAAGTAGGTGGCGAGCGGCAGCCCGGTCTTGGCCTTGTACCGGTCCTGCCCGCCGCCGAGCGCCTCCAGCTCGGCGCAGATCTTGTCCGTGCGGGTGTCCTGCCAGACGATCGCGTTGTACACCGGCTTGCCGGTCGACTTGTCCCACACCACCGCGGTCTCGCGCTGGTTGGTGATGCCGACCGCGGCGATGTCGGACACCTTCAGGTCCGCCTTGGCGAGCGCGCCGGCCGTCACCTCGCGGGTGTTGCGCCAGATCTCCTCCGGGTCGTGCTCGACCCAGCCGGCCCTCGGGAAGATCTGCTCGTGTTCCTTCTGGACGACCGCCACAACTTCACCCGCATGGCTGAAGATCATGCAGCGGGTGGACGTCGTGCCCTGGTCGATCGCGGCTACGTACTTGGTCATGTTGTCCCTCTCAGCCGGTCGGCAGGATCTGGAAGACGAGCCCGGCGAGTATCGCGCCGATCAGCGGGCCGGCCACGGGCACCCAGGAGTAGTTCCACTCCGGGCTGCCCTTGCCCTTGATCGGCAGCAGCGCGTAGGCGATGCGGGGGCCGAGGTCGCGGGCGGGGTTGATGGCGTATCCGGTCGGCCCACCGAGCGAGCCGCCGATACCGATCACCAGGAACGCCACCCCGGCGTACCCGAGCGCGGAGAACTGCTCGGCCGGGTTCAGCAGGATCCAGATGATCAGCACGAACGTGGCGATGACCTCGGAGATGGTGTTCCACAGGTAGTTCGGCACGGTCGGGCCCGTGCAAAAGATCCCACGCGTGTTCTGCGGTTCGTCGTGCGTGTCGAACTGCAGCTTGTAGACCGCCCACGCCAGCGCGGCACCGAGGATCGCGCCGACCATCTGGCCGAGTATGTAGGCGGGCGCGTCGCTCCACTCGAGAGCGTCACTGCCCGACACGAGCAACCCGAGGGTGACCGCCGGGTTGAGGTGACCACCGGTCGGGTTCGCGACGGTCGCACCGGCGAACACCGCGAAACCCCAGCCGACGGCGATCAGCAACCAGCTGTCCCCGTTGCCGAGTGCTTTCTTGAGCACCCTGTTGGCTACGACGCCTGCACCGAGCAGGATCAACACTGCGGTGCCCAACATCTCCCAGACGAAGATCTCGCCGAAACTTAGGTCCACGACCCACTCCTTCACGACTGAAGAGGTAGGCGCTCCCGGCCTGCGGGTGTGGCTTCGGTGCCTACCCTGAGCGAGGCCGGACGCTACGGGACGCAAGGTCAACTTGTCCAGATATCGGACGCCGGGTTAGGCCGGTAGCGTGGGTCTCGTTGGGCTGTGAGGCTGTTGTTGAGGGAGGCGTCGTGAGCGGGAGTGAGGGAGCGGACGACGTCTGGACTGGAAAGATGGCGCTCCGCAAGCTCCGTGCAGAAGAGCGCGCGCAGGCGCGCCAGCGCCGAGCACGCGACGAGGGAAGACGGCTGCTGAGCGGAGCTTGCGGAGCGAACCGTCGACACCGTGCGACCGAGCGGAGCGAACCATGAGCACAACGAGCGATCACTCCACATCGGACACCATCGGTGGCCGGCTGGGCACCGCCGAGCGCGAGGAGGCCTGGCAGCGACTCGGCGCCGAGACCTTCGACCTCGTGGTCATCGGCGGCGGCGTGGTCGGCGCCGGCACGGCCCTGGACGCGGCCACCCGTGGCCTGCGGGTCGCGCTGGTCGAGGCCCGTGACCTGGCCTCCGGCACGTCGAGCAGGTCTTCCAAGCTGTTCCACGGCGGTCTGCGCTACCTCGAACAGTTGGAGTTCGGGCTGGTCCGCGAGGCGCTGCGGGAACGGGAGCTGATGCTCACGCGGCTGGCGCCGCACCTGGTGAAGCCCGTGAGCTTCCTGTACCCGCTGACCAGGCGCGTCTGGGAGCGGCCGTACACGGCGGCCGGTCTGTTCCTGTACGACTCGATGGGCGGCGCGCGGTCCGTGCCCGGACAGAAACACCTGACCAGGGCGGGTGCGTTACGGATGGTGCCGGCGCTGAAGCGGTCGGCGCTGATCGGCGGCATCCGGTATTACGACGCGCAGGCCGACGACGCGCGGCACACCATGACGGTCGCGCGGACGGCCGCGCACTACGGCGCCGTCGTGCGGATGTCCACGCAGGTCGTGGGCTTCACCCGCGAGGCAGACCGGGTGTCCGGCGTACGGGTGCACGACGTGGAGAACGGCCGTGAGACCGAGATCCAGGCCAACGCGGTGATCAACTGCACGGGGGTGTGGACCGACGAGCTGCAGCGGCTGTCCGGGTCGCGCGGGCGGTTCCGGGTGCGGGCGTCCAAGGGCGTGCACATCGTGGTGCCGCGGGACCGGATCGTCTCGGAGTCCGGGCTGATCCTGCGCACGGAGAAGTCCGTGCTGTTCGTCATCCCGTGGCGCAACCACTGGATCGTGGGCACCACGGACACCGACTGGAACCTCGACCTCGCGCACCCGGCGGCCACGAAGCACGACATCGACTACATCCTCGAGCACGTGAACTCCGTGCTCGCGACGCCGCTCACGCACGACGACATCGAGGGCGTGTACGCGGGGCTGCGGCCGCTGCTGGCCGGGGAGAGCGAGGAGACGTCGAAGCTGTCGCGGGAGCACGCGGTGGCGCGGGTGTCGCCGGGGCTGGTGGCGATCGCGGGCGGCAAGTACACGACGTACCGGGTGATGGCGGCGGACGCCGTGGACATGGCGGCGCCCGACCTGCCGGGGCGCCTGCAGGAGTCGATCACCGACAAGGTGCCGCTGCTCGGTGCCGACGGCTACCACGCGCTGGTCAACCAGGTGGATCAGCTGGGGGCTCGCCATGGGCTGCATCCGTACCGGGTGCGCCACCTGCTGGACCGGTACGGGTCGATGGTGCACGAGGTTCTCGACCTGGCGTCGGACCGCCCGGAGCTGCTGAAGCCCCTGGTGGCCGCGCCGGACTATCTGCAGGTGGAGATCGTGTACGCGGCGTCCCACGAGGGTGCGCTGCACGTGGAGGACACGCTGGCACGGCGGACCCGCATCTCGATCGAGTACCCGCACCGGGGCGTGGACTGCGCGGAGCAGGTGGCCCGGCTGATGGCGGAGGTCCTGGGCTGGGACGAGGAGACGATCACCCGCGAGGTCTCGCTGTACACGGCGCGGGTGGAGGCCGAACGAGACTCCCAAACCCAACCGGACGACCAGGCAGCGGACGCCATTCGAGCCGCAGCCCCAGAAGCCCGCCCAGCCCTACAAGAACCAGCCCCCCTCCCATGATGACCACTCCGGTCACGCATGATGACCACTCCGGTCACGCATGATGACCTCAGGCGGCGGTCCGGCGCTGCCTGAACGCGGTCCGCAGTTCGCGAAGCAGGCGACCTGGCGACCCGAGATCGGCTGAGCCGGCCCGCACCACCAGCCAACCGCGCCGGCGCAGATCCTCGTCGCGGGCACGGTCGAGTTCGGCCCTGCCCTCGTGCGCCTCGTAGCCGTCGTACTCGAGCGCGACCTTCAGCTCCGGCCAGGCGAAGTCAAGTCGGTAGCGCTCATGGCCGGCCAGGTCACGCACGGAGTACTGAAGCACCGGCGCGGCGATTCCTGCCTCGGCGAGGATCACCACGATCCAACTCTCGATGGGTGACTCGGGCAGTCCGGTTGCCAACTCAAGCACCATCGTCGCCCGCCGGGTACCGCGGATGTCGGCGCGCGCGTACAACAATCGGGCGATCCGTGCGCGCATGTCGAGCCGGTCAGCGGGTGCCACCGCCGCCAGTGCCTGATCCAGGCACGCGAGCGCTGGTCGTGGCCGCTCCCGGCAGATGAACTCGGTGAGGGTGGGAATCAGGCGCTGCACCCGCATTCCGAGGATCTCCTCGACATCCGCCGGAGCGACCGGCCCGCGGTGCACGGCGAGATCCGCCCGCGACCGCAGCCGGCGATCGACCGGAACGAGCACGTGGATCGGGCCGACGTCGGCGGCCGTGCACCCATGGAGCCGCAAGGCCGTGTGGCTGGTGAGCACCGCCTCCGGCCCCGCGTGGAGCAGAGCGGCGGCGGCTCTGGTGTGGAATGCCGCTGCCTGGGCACGATCGACCACGACGTTCTTGGCGAACGGGGTGAGCACCCCGTCCGCCAGTTCAACGCGAAGTCGACGTGGTCCCAGCTGACGCTCGAGATCGGATCGCAGATAGGCGCCGTGCAGGCCGCCTTGATAAGGAAGCATGCCGACAGCGTGACGGATGCCGAACTCATCAGCCCAGATTTCACCGTCGCCTGTGGATAACCTGTGGATAGCCCGCTAAATGGTCATCATGCGCGACCGAAATGGTCATCAGGCACGACGGGTGTGGTCATCATGCGAGGGCTGTTAGGGCTGTGTGGGTTAGGACTCTTACGCCTGTCAGGAGGGCGCGTTCGTCCAGGTGGAACGTTGGCTGGTGCAGGTCTGGCTGCGGGCCTTCGCCCGACCACACGCCCAGCCGGGCGAACGAGCCGGACACGTGCTCCAGGTACCAGCCGAAGTCCTCGCCGCCCGAGGACTGCTTCGTGCCCGTCAGCGCTTGCTCGCCCAGCGCCGCCTCGACGCCCGCACGCAGGACCGCCGTGCTCTCCTCGTCGTTCACCACCGGGGGGACGCCGCGGCGGTGTTCCAGCTCGAAGCCGACCCCCGTGGGGAGCAGCAGTGACTGGACCAGGCCCACCACCAGCGGCTCCAGGTCGGCCCACACCTCGTGGTCACCCGTGCGCAGGGTGCCCCGCAGGAGCCCGTCCTGCGGCACGGCGTTCGGCGCATCGCCCGCGTGCACGGCGCCCCACACGAGCACGGTCCCCGAACGGGGATCGATCCGCCGGGACAGCAGCGCGGGAAGTCCGGTGATCACGCTGCCCAACGCGTGCACCAGGTCGGCCGTCAGGTGCGGGCGCGACGTGTGCCCGCCGGGCGAGGTGAGGCGCAGCTCCAGCAGGTCGGTGGCCGACGTGATCGCCCCGACCCGGGTGCCGACCCGGCCCACCTCCAGCCGGGGATCACAGTGCAGCCCGAAGATCGACTGGACGCCGTCGAGCCCGCCGGCCGCGATCACGTCGAGCGCGCCGCCCGGCATGACCTCCTCGGCCGGCTGGAACACCAGCCGCACCCGGCCGGGCAGCTCGGGCGCCGACGCGAGCGCCAGCCCGGCGGCGATGAGCATGGTCGTGTGGGCGTCGTGGCCGCAGGCATGCGCCGCACCGGGGACCCCCGACGCGTACGGCAGCCCGGTCAGCTCGGTGAGCGGCAGCGCGTCCATGTCGGCACGCAGCGCCACACAGCGGTCGCCCGTGCCGACGTCGCAGGTCAGCCCGGTGCCGCTGTCGAAGATCTTGGGCCGGAGTCCCGCCGCCGACAACAGTCCGGCCACCAGCTCCGTGGTGGCGAACTCGCGCCGCGACAGCTCCGGGTTGGCGTGGATGTGCCGGTACCAGGCGAGTACGTCCAGCGCGTTGCGCGTCAGCCACCCGTCCAACCATGCCGGCCCACGGCCGGCTCCGATGTCCTCCACAGTGGGCATACTGACGCCCCTGTCGGTGATGAGCACCCCGACCTCGTCTGCCGCCACGTCGTCCCGGTCCCTCGACATTCCGGACCGCGAATCGAGCACTGTCACGCGGTCCTCCATGTGCCGAACCGTGAACCTGGTCATTGCGATGCAGTAATCCTGCACTATGCACGCTGGAGGTACGCACGAGGTTTCCTGGTCAACCGGTTGCTGGTAGCGCTACTGCGCCGAACGGCCGGGCAGCTTCAGCCCGGCTAAACGATCACAATCGACCAACGACAGGTCAGCCGTCGGCTGCCTTGCGCCGCTTGCGGCGAATGCTGCGACCCCAGACCACTGCCCCGACCAGCACGACCGACGCGCCGCCCATGACCAGTTTGCGGTTGCGTTCGGCCCGGTCAGCCTCGGTCTCCTGCTCGTCCAGCTCCGGGCCGGACGGCGCGGTCGTGGCGGGCGGGACGGGCTCGGTGGTGGGCGGCTGCGCGCCGGCCGCCGATTCCGCCACGGCGGACACGGCTCCGGGAAGTGCCAAGAGGAACCCCATGAGGGTGACGATCAGTAGCCGCGTGGCACTCCTGCGCATAACCACAACCCTAGTGCCCCTCCACCGGGATTCGGTTGGGCCACAGCCCGGTTCGAGGAAGACCGGAATGGTCATCGTGGCCGACCCGAACGGTCATCATGGCCGACGGGAGTGGTCATCATGCGCGAATGCCGCCAGGATCCGCTCGGCGGCGAGCGTCGGCGTCAGCTCGCCGTCGGCCACCTCGCGGTCGAGGGTGGGCGCCAGCGCGCGGACGCCCGGGTGTTCGTGCAGCCGGGTGAGCAGCGTGTCCCGCACCATGGTCCACGTCCAGTCGACCTGCTGCCGGCGGCGCTTGGCGGCCAGCTCACCGGACGAGGACAGCATCTCGTGGTGCCGCGCGACCTGCTCCCACAGCGTGTCCAGCCCGATGCCCTCCAGACCACTGCACGTGAGCACCGGCGGCACCCAGGGATCGGTCGACCGCAGCAGCCGCAGCGCACCGGACAGCTCCCGCGCGGCCTTGCGGGCGGACAGTTCGTGCTCGCCGTCCGCCTTGTTCACGGCGATCACGTCGGCCAGTTCGAGCACGCCCTTCTTGATCCCCTGCAGCTGGTCACCCGTGCGGGCCAGCGTCAGCAGCAGGAAGCAGTCGACCATGTTGGCCACCGAGATCTCCGACTGCCCGACGCCCACCGTCTCCACCAGCACCACGTCGTAGCCGGCCGCCTCCATCAGCACGATCGTCTCGCGGGTCGCGCGGGTGACGCCGCCGAGCGTGCCGGCCGTCGGCGACGGCCGGATGAACGCGCCGGGATCGACCGCAAGCCGCGACATCCGCGTCTTGTCCCCGAGGATCGAGCCGCCCGTACGGGACGACGACGGGTCGACCGCCAGCACGGCCACCCGGTGCCCGGCGCCCGTCAGCTGGGTGCCGAGCGCGTCGATGAACGTGGACTTGCCCGCTCCCGGCACGCCCGTGATGCCCACCCGGTGCGCGCCGCCCGCGTGCGGCAGCAGCTCGACCAGGAGCTGCTGGGCGAGCGTCCGGTGGTCGGGCCGGCGCGACTCGACGAGCGTGATCGCGCGCGACAGGATGCCCCGGTCGGCGGCGAGGACACCTTTGGCGTAGGCGGCGACGTCGATCTCCCGAGAAGACATCATTCGGCGAGCTTGCGCAGCAGGTCGGTGGCCGCCTCGGCGATGACCGTCCCCGGTCCGAAGATGGCCGCGGCGCCCGCCTCGTGCAGCGCGGCGTGGTCCTGCGGCGGGATCACGCCGCCGACCACGATCATGATGTCCTCGCGGCCGAGCGCGGCCAGCTCCGAGCGCAGCGCCGGCACGAGCGTCAGGTGTCCGGCGGCCAGCGAGTTGACGCCCACGATGTGCACGTCCGCCTCGACCGCCTGGCGCGCGACCTCCGCCGGGGTCTGGAACAGCGGGCCCACGTCCACGTCGAAGCCGAGGTCGGCGAACGCCGTGGCGATCACCTTCTGGCCGCGGTCGTGCCCGTCCTGCCCCATCTTGGCCACCAGGATGCGCGGCCGGCGCCCCTCGGCCTCGGCGAACGCGTTGACCACGGTCCGCGCCTCGTCCACATTGGACACGTCGCCGACCTCCTCGGAGTACACCCCGGAGATGGTACGAATCTGCGCCGAGTGCCGCCCCCACACCTTGCCGAGGGACTCGGAGATCTCCCCGACCGTGGCCTTCGCCCTGGCCGCGTCGATGGCGAGCGCCAACAGGTTGGCCGACCCGTCGGCCGCGGCCGTCAGCGCGTCGAGCGCCCGCGCGACCGCGTCCGGGTCGCGCTCCTCCCGCAGCCGCCGCAGCTTCTCCAGCTGCTGGGACCGCACGCCCGCGTTGTCCACCTTCAGCACTTCGATCTGCTCGTCGGCGTCGGACAGCCGGTACTTGTTCACGCCGATCACCGGCTGGCGGCCGGAGTCGATGCGGGCCTGAGTCCTGGCCGCCGCCTCCTCGATGCGCAGCTTCGGGATGCCGGCGTCGATCGCGCGGGCCATGCCGCCCGCCGCCTCGACCTCGCTGATGTGCCCCCACGCATTGCGCGCCAGGTCGTAGGTAAGCCGCTCCACGAACGCGCTGCCGCCCCACGGATCGATCACCCGCGTGGTGCCCGACTCCTGCTGCAGCAACAGTTGTGTGTTGCGGGCGATGCGCGCCGAGAAGTCGGTCGGCAGGGCGAGGGCCTCGTCCAACGCGTTGGTGTGCAACGACTGCGTGTGCCCCTGGGTGGCGGCCATCGCCTCGACGCACGTGCGGATCACGTTGTTGTAGACGTCCTGTGCGGTCAGCGACCAGCCGGACGTCTGGCAGTGCGTCCGCAGCGACAGCGACTTGTCCGACTTCGGTTCGAACTGCTTCACCAGCTTCGCCCACAGCAGCCGGGCGGCCCGCAGCTTCGCGACCTCCATGAAGAAGTTCATGCCGATGGCCCAGAAGAACGACAGGCGAGGTGCGAACTTGTCTATCTCCAGACCCGCCTCGACCCCGGCCCGGATGTACTCGACGCCGTCGGCCAGCGTGTAGGCCAGCTCGAGATCGGCGGTCGCCCCGGCTTCCTGCATGTGGTAGCCGGAGATGGAGATCGAGTTGAACTTCGGCATGTTCGCCGAGGTGTGGGAGAAGATGTCCGAGATGATCCGCATGGACGGCTGCGGCGGGTAGATGTAGGTGTTGCGGACCATGAACTCTTTGAGGATGTCGTTCTGGATGGTGCCGGCGAGCTGTGCCTGCGGCACGCCCTGTTCCTCGGCCGCCACCACGTAGAGCGCGAGGATCGGCAGCACGGCGCCGTTCATGGTCATCGACACGGACATCTTGTCCAGCGGGATGCCGTCGAACAGCTGGCGCATGTCGTAGATCGAGTCGATGGCCACCCCGGCCATGCCGACGTCACCGGCCACGCGCGGGTGATCGGAGTCGTAGCCGCGGTGGGTAGCCAGGTCGAACGCCACCGACAGTCCTTTTTGGCCGGCCGCGATGTTGCGGCGGTAGAAGGCGTTCGACTCCTGTGCCGTGGAGAACCCGGCGTACTGGCGGATGGTCCACGGCTGGTTCACGTACATGGTCGGGTACGGCCCGCGCAGGTACGGCACGATCCCCGGATAGGTGTCGAGGAAGTCGAGTCCGTCGGTGTCCTCGGCCGTGTACAACGGTTTCACGCCGATGCCCTCGGGCGTCTCCCAGACCAGCGCGTCGCTGCCCTTGCCCGTCGCCTCCTGTACGGCCGCCTGCCAGTCGGCCACCGACGCGGGATCCGGTGTGCCCAGCTCGATGTCGGAGAAGTCGGGAATCATGATTGCTCCAGCTTCGCCTCGAACGGTTCCGCGTACCGCACCCTCGGCAGCCCGCCTTCCGGGTCGGGCGGGCCCGCGGCGCGCACCAGCGGCTTCTCGTCCTTGTTCGGGAACACGGTCACGCCGGTGATGGACTCCGCGCCCTCGGCCAGCCGCGCATCGCGAGCCGCCCGGGTGACGGCGATCCGCTCGTCCACCAACCCGGAGTCGAGCGCCGCGGCGATCCCGCCCGCGCGCTCCAGTTCGGTGAACCACGCCCAGCCGGCGCGGGCCAGCTCGTCGGTGTGCGCCTCGACGTACCAGGAGCCGCCCGCCGGGTCGATCACACCGGCCACTTTGGACTCTTCGAGGAGGATGGCGTGGGTGTTGCGGGCGATGCGCCGCGCGAACGCGTCGGGCAGGCCGATGGCCGCGTCGAACGGCAGCACGGTGACCGCGTCCGCGCCGCCGACCCCGGCGCCGAAGCACGCGAGCGTGGTGCGCAGCATGTTCACCCACGGATCACGCCTGGTCATCATGGTCGACGACGACACGGCGTGCTGTGGCGCGGCGATCCCCGGCGCCCCGCACACCTCGACCACCCTGGCCCACAACCGCCGCGCGGCGCGGAGCTTGGCGATCGTGCCGAACTGGTCGGCCGTGGCGGCCAGCCGGAACTCGAGCTGTTTGGCCGCATCCGCGACGTCCAGCCCCGCGGCGACGAGCGCCCGCAGGTAGGCGACGGCCGTGGCCGTGGCGGCGCCCAGTTCCTGACCGTCCGAACCGCCGGCCTCGTGGTACGGCAGGGCGTCCACGACGATCGACCGCAGCCTCGGGTAGCCGGCCGACACCCGGGCGGCCAACCCCGCGGCACCCTCCAGGTCGGCGGGGGTACCGGTGCGGGCCTGCAGGCCGAGCGGGTCAGCGCCGAGGTTGCCGCGCACCTCGCTCGCCTGGATGCCCTTGTCGTCGTGGATGCCGAGCAGCGCGTCGGCCGCGGCGGCGAAGTCGGCGCCCGCGTCGAGCGTCACGGGGGCGAGCTCGAGGTAGACCTCGTCGAGGACGTCGGCCAGCGCGTCGACCGGCACGCCCCGCGCACCGGCCACCAGCCACAGCGAGGTGACGCCGTTCTCGAGGTCGGCGAGCACCGCGCGCCTGGTCACATCGGGGTCCGGGTGGGCGTGGCGCTGGCGGATGTCCCAGCCGGCGGCGACCGAGCCGTCGGCGCGCCCGCCTCGCACGAACGGCGGCAGGCCGGGCATTCCGGGGTCGGGCACGACATCGTCGGCGGTATAGAGCGGCCGGATGGCGAACCCGTCGTAGGTGGTGCTGGCGAGCGCGTCCTCCACCGAACCGGCTGGTTCGACCCCCGATTTGCGCAGCACTCCTTCGACCAGTGTGCGCCACTGGTCCCTGGTCGCGGCCGGGAAATCCGAGGCCAACTTCAGCTGCTCCGCCGAGGTCATAACCCGTAATGCTACGGATATGCCCGGTTCTCGACTTCAGATGTGGGGAATGCCGCAGAATAGGGGCCGTGTCCAGCCCGGAAGATCGAGTGGTGGCGGGCCGGTACCGGTTACGCCGGCGGCTCGGCCAAGGCGCCATGGGCATCGTGTGGGAGGCCTACGACGAGTTCCTGCACCGTCCGGTGGCCGTGAAGGAAGTCCTGCTGCCGCCGGGCATCCCCCCGGCGGAGGCCGACGACCTGCGCGAACGGACGCTGCGCGAGGCACGCGCGATCGCCGTGCTCTCCCACCCGAACGTGGTCACGCTGCACGACGTCGCCCGCGAGAACGACGAGCCGTTCGTGGTGACCGAGTACATGGCGGCCTTCAGCCTGGCGCAGCTGACCCGCGCGCTCGGCCCGCTCGGCGACGCCAGGGCGGCGGCCATCGGCGAGGCCGTGGCGGCCGGTCTCGGCGCCGCGCACCAGGCGGGGATCACCCACCGCGACGTCAAGCCGGGCAACGTGCTGGTCGGCCGGCACGGGCACGTCAAGCTCACCGACTTCGGCATCGCCCGCAACGTCTCCGAGCACACCATGACGAAGACCGGCATCATGCTGGGCTCGCCGTCCTACATCTCTCCCGAGGTGGCGGCCGGGCAACCGGTCACGCCGGCGGCCGACCTGTGGGGCCTCGGCGCGACGCTGTTCGCCATGGTGGAGGGCCGCCCGCCCTACGAGTCGGGCTCGGTGCTCGACATCGTGAACAAGGTGGTGCACGGCGATATCCCGAAGCCGGCCACCGAGGGCCCGATCGGCGAGGTCATCGCGGGTCTCATGGTGAAGGACCCGACCAAGCGGATGTCGCTGACCGAGGTGCGCAATCGTTTGCACCCGCTGGTGCCGCCGCCGAGTACGCCGCTGCTGTCCGACGAGGACCTGGAGCTGCTGGCGGCCGAGCCGACCGACGTCAACGAGCCGGTGCGGCCGCCCGAGCCGCCGCCGGTCGCGGCGGTGGCGCCGGAACCGAACGCCGCGCCGAGCGAGCTGGCCCCCGCGCCCGGCCCGCTGCCGTTCGATGTGACCGTCCGCCACCGTGGGCCGCGCCGGCGGAGCGCGTCCACCAGGGCGCTGATCGCCGTGCTGTCCGTGGTGTTCTTCGTCGGCGCGGCCGGCGGCGGGTTCGCCCTGGCCAGGGTGGTGGCCGGGGAGTCGATCCGGCCGCCGGAGCAGACGTCGACGCCGGCGCCGCCGAAGATCACCGACCCGCCGCTCGAGGAGCTGGCGCCCGTGACCGGGGACGCGGCCACCTCCTACGGCATGCAGGGCGGCGAGTTCACGCTGTCCGTCCCGCCCGGCTGGGTCCAGTTCATCGAGGTGCGGCTGTCGGACGACCTGCCGGAGGGGTCGAAGTTCTACTACGTGTCGCCGAACGGCACCCAGGTGGTGACGGTCGAGCGGCTGCCGGGCTTCTATCCGGACCATGTCCTTGACGACTACCTGAAGGAGCTGGCCTCGGCCGAGCCGGCCGTGAACTTCGAGCAGGTGGACAGCGTGGGAATCAGGGGGGCCACCGGGGCCGAGGGGGCGCAGCAGCTGACGTACCGAACCCGCACGAACGCGGACCTGCTCACCCCGGACGACCCGTCGGCGCCCACCCAGAACAGGGTGACGTTCGCGAACCTGCTGCCGCAGATGTACGACCTGTGGGTGGTGTCGGTGACCGTGCCGATCGAGCAGGAGGACTCCGGCCGGGCCGACCTGTTCGACAAGATCGCCCCGACGTTCAAGCTGCTCGGCTGACCCGCCGTCAGCTCCCGAGCGCGGCGCGTGCTTCGGCCAGTGACGGTGAGTCGCCACCCCGGCGGTCGAGTTCGGCCAACGCCGCACGGTGCGCGCGGTCGAGGGCGTCGGTGGCCGGGACCTCGATGTCGGGCGCCACGCCCACCAGCTCCCAGTTCGTGCCGGACACCGGGTTGATCGCTCGCGCGGTCGGGATGGTCGCCTCCAGGTGCGGGTGCACGGTGAAGCCACGACGCAGGTGCGCGCCGCCGCCGGTGCGCTCGCCGACGATCGTGGCCCGGCCGAGTTGCTGGAGGTCGTACGCCAGCTCCTCCGCTCCGGAGAAGGACCTTCCGCTGGCCAGCACGTACACCGGCTTGGTGCCACCGAACCGCTTGCCCGGCACGTAGGCCGGGCTCCAGAACTGCCGGACGGTGTCATCGGACCGGTCGTGCATCGTGTTCAGGTGGGTCGGCTCGTCCAGCAGGTAGCCGCACACGAGCGCCACGGTGTTCGGGTCGCCACCGGTGTTGGCGCGTAGGTCGATGATCAACGCCTCGGCGCGCGCCGCGAGGGAGAACGCCGCGGTGATGCCGTCGGCCGCCCACTCGATCGGGAACAGGTTGGGCGCCAGTTCCAGGTGCGCCACGCCGCCGGCCAACCGGCGCAGCTGCGGGATGCCACCCAACGACAGGTCGAATTCGCGGGCGATCTCCTGCATGACCGCCGATTCGTCGCTGACGGGCACCTCGTCCTGGTGGAACTTCAACCGCAGGTGCCGATCGCCGTTCGCGGACTGGAGGTCCTCGGTGACCAGGGCGCCCAACTCCTCTGGTGACGCCACCTCATACGCCCCCGAGGCCAGCCGTGCGACGAGCAGCGTGTCCAGCTTTTCGGCGACGTCGGGGAAGACGTAGTGCCCGACCAGCAGCTCACGGGTCCGCCCGATGATCGACATGGTGTCCATGACCCAAGTAGAACAGCGGTGTTGCGAAAGCGTCAAGAGAATTAGACACTTAACGCGTGGACGAGACCCTCGAGATCGGATCGCCGGAGCAGTACAAGGCGCTGGCGCACCCGCTCCGCCAACGCCTGCTGTTCGCGCTCGGCCGCGCACCCGCGACAACCAGCCAACTCGCCGTCGCCCTCGGCGTGCAGAAAGGCAGCGTCGGCCACCACCTGAAGGTGCTCCGCGAGGCCGGGCTGGTGCGGGTCACCGAGACACGGCAGGTGCGTGGCGGCACCGAGCAGTACTACCAGCGCACGGCCCGCCGCATGTCCATACCCGGCCCGGCCGCCGAGCACACCGAGGCGTTGTTCGGCGCGGTTGTCGATGAACTCCGCCGGGCACCCGAGGAACCGATGCTGGCGTTGCGCCACCTCCGGCTCTCGGCGGCCGCCGCCGAGCGGCTGGGCGAAGCGTTGCGGCGGTTGGTGGATGAGGCCGAGGACGCGAGCGAGGACGAAGCCGTCCACGGTGTCCTCGTGGCGCTGTACCGACAGTCCTGACCCGGCGCGACCGGAACCGGCCGACCGGGCATTACGCTCGCGGCCGTGACTGAAGCAGACTTCACAGGGTTGGCGGACGAGGCGGCAAAGGTGCTGGCCGAGCGCACGGAGGTGGACCAGCACGACGTGGCGGTCGTGCTCGGGTCCGGGTGGCGACCGGCGGCCGATCGGATCGGGGTGGCCGAGGCCGAGGTGCCGGTCGGCGACCTGCCCGGGTTCGCCGCGCCGACGGCCGCCGGCCACGGTGGCACCATCCGTTCCCTGAAGGTCGGTGACCGGCGGGTGCTGATCGTGCTCGGCCGGACCCACCTGTACGAGGGGCGCGGGGTCGCCTCCGTGGTGCACGGGGTGCGCACGGCCGCCGCGGCCGGGTGCCGCACGATCGTGCTCACCAACGCGGCCGGCTGCCTGCGCGACGGGGTGCCGGTCGGCGCACCCGTGCTGATCAGCGACCACCTGAACCTCACGGCCACGTCGCCGCTGGTGGGCGCCCAGTTCGTGGACCTGACCGATCTTTACTCGCCCCGGCTGCGCGCCGTCGCCCGCGAGCTGGATCCGACGCTCGCGGAGGGCGTGTACGCCGGCCTGCCCGGCCCGCACTACGAGACCCCGGCCGAGATCCGGATGCTGCGCACGCTCGGCGCGGACCTGGTCGGCATGTCCACGGTCCTCGAGGCGATCGCGGCGCGCGCGGCCGGCGCCGAGGTTTTCGGCCTGTCGCTGGTGACCAACCTGGCGGCGGGCGTGACCGGTGAACCGCTGAACCACGAGGAGGTCCTCGAGGCGGGCCGGGCGGCGGCCGACCGCATGGGCGTGCTCCTCCGGGACCTCGCGGAGCGTTCATGAGTCTCTCTTCCGAGCTGCGGAACCGGGCCTACGCGTGGATGGCCGACGACCCCGATCCGGCGACCAAGCTCGAGTTGCAGCGGGTGGTCGCGAGCGCCATGGGTGGGGCGCCCGGCGCGGTCGAGGATCTCGAGGACCGGATGAACGGCACGCTCACGTTCGGCACGGCGGGGCTGCGCGGGCAGGTGCGCGCCGGGTCCAACGGGATGAACCGCGCGGTCGTACTGCGCGCCACGGCCGGTGTGGCGGAATGGTTGCGGCACAAGGGACACGCCGGCCGGCTGGTGATCGTCGGCCGGGACGCTCGGCACGGCTCGGCCGACTTCGCCGAGACGGCGGCCGGCGTGCTCAGTGCGGCCGGGTTCCTCGTGCGGACGTTGCCCGGCCCGCTGCCCACCCCCATGACCGCGTTCCTCGTCCGTGAACTCGGTGCGGTGGCGGGCATCCAGGTGACCGCGTCGCACAATCCCCCGGCCGACAACGGCTACAAGGTCTACGCCGAGGACGGCGCGCAGATCGTGCCGCCGGACGACCGCCTGATCGAGGCGGGCATCCGCGGCGCGCCGGCCGCCCGGCTGGTGGAGACGGCGCCGGGCGCACAGCCGGTGGCCGACCTCACGGGCTACGTCGCCCGCGTCGCGACCCTGCCCCGTGGCACCGCCCGTGACCTGAGCGTGGTGCTCACGCCCATGCACGGGGTCGGCGGCGCCACGGCGCTGGCCGCCCTGCGCCAGGCCGGGTTCGCCGACGTGCACCTGGTTCCCGAGCAGGCCGAGCCCGACCCGGACTTCCCCACGGTCGCGTTCCCCAACCCGGAGGAGCCGGGCGCGGCGGACCTCCTGCTGGGCCACGCGGCCGAGTTGGACGCCGACCTGGCGATCGCCCTCGACCCGGACGCGGACCGCTGCGCCCTGGGCGTGCGGACCCCGGACGGCTGGCGAATGCTGCGCGGCGACGAGACGGGTGCGCTGCTGGGCGACCACGTTCTGTCCACTCTGGACCGGATGGCGCACCCGGATCCGTTGGTGGCCAGCACGATCGTGTCGTCCGCCCTGCTCGGCCCGATCGCCGCCGCCCACAACGCGCGCCACGCCGAAACGCTCACGGGCTTCAAGTGGCTGATGCGCGCGGGCGAGGGCCTGGTGTTCGCCTACGAGGAGGCACTCGGCCTGTCGGTCGACCCAGATTCCGTGCGGGACAAGGACGGCATCTCGGCGGCCGTGTTGGCGTGCGACCTGGCGGCGACGCTCCGCGCGGCCGGCAAGACGCTGCTCGACCGGCTGGACGAGCTGGCCGTCACGCACGGGTTGCACGTCACCGACCAGGTGTCGCTGCGGTTCGACGACCCGGCGGCCATCGCCGCGACCATGAAGGGACTGCGGTCCGCACCGCCCGCCGAACTGCTCGGCACGGCCGTGACCCAGGACGCCCCGGCGCCGGGCATCCTCCGTCTGCGAGCCGACGGGCTGCGAGTGGTCATCCGGCCGTCCGGCACGGAGCCGAAGGTCAAGGCGTACCTGGAGATCGTGGAGCCGGTGCCGGCGCCGGACGAGCTGCCGGCCGTGCGTAAGCAGGCGGCGTCACGGCTTTCGGCGCTGCGCAACGAGATCACCGCGTTGCTCAATGGGTAGACCCAGCCGCAGAGCAGTACTCCGCGCCGCCGGCGTCCTGGCGGCCGGGCTACCCCTGCTGGGCGCCGGCTATCCGTGGACGCGGGACCTGCGCGTGGGCAGCACGGGCGACGACGTGCGCGAGCTGCAGATCCGGGTGGCCGGCTGGGCGGCCGACGCCCCCGCACAGACCTACGTCGAGGTCGACGGCGAGTTCGGCCCGGCCACCGAGGCGGCCGTGCTCCGGTTCCAGCGCGCGTACGACCTGACGGCCGCCGGCGTCGTCGCCACGGAGACCCACGAGGCGCTGAACGATCTCGAGACGGCCGACGGCACCAGGAACTTCACGTTCGAGGAGTTCCACTCGAAGGACGGCTCGTCGTTCTCCGGCGGCAAGGTGTCGCCCGGCACCGTGCGGGACAACGTCCGCGTGCTGATGTACAAACTGGAAGCGTTGCGGCACAAGGCAGGCAACGCCCCGGTGACCATCAACTCGGGCTTCCGTTCGAAGTCGCACAACGCGTCGGTCGGCGGCGCGTCGAACAGCCAGCACCTGTACGGCATCACGGCCGACATCGTGGTGCGCGGCAAGACGACGCGGCAGGTGTACGTGATCGCCGAGACCTGCGGCTTCTCCGGCCTCGAACGCCACACGAACAGCTGGCAGCACATGGACAGCCGAGCGGAGTACGACTACGGCGCGACCACGTGGTGGTGGGAGAGCGGCACCGTGACCCGCACGGACCCGGGCCTCATCCTCCCGCCCGAACCGCACCCGACCTGCTGAGCTTGCCGTGACGTGGGCCGGGCCTGGGGGCAAATCAGCCAGATCCACCCGAGTGGCGAACTCGGCCTGCCCGAGTGGCTGACTCGGCCACCTTGGCCGACCTGCTGAGGTTGCCGTGACGTGGGCCGGCGGGCAGGCTCGGCGCTCGTGGCCAAGTTGCTGATCGTGCACCACACGCCCTCGCCCGGTGTGCAGGCGATGTTCGAGGCCGTCCTGGCCGGCGCGACCACCGACGAGATCGAGAACGTCGAAGTCGTGCGCCGGCCCGCGCTGGCGGCCACCGCCTCCGATGCCCTCGACGCCGACGGGTATCTCCTCGGCACCCCCGCCAACCTGGGCATGATGTCCGGCGCGCTGAAGGTGTTCTTCGACCTCGCGTACTACCCCTGCCTGGACGCCACGCGCGGCCGGCCGTTCGGCCTCTACGTCCACGGCAACAACGACACGACCGGCGCCGTCCGGGGCATCGAGTCGATCACCACCGGCCTCGGTTGGGAGAAGGTCACCCCGACGGTCTCGGTGACGGGCGAGCCGAGCAAGGCCGACCTCGAGGCGTGCTGGAACCTCGGCGCCACGGTCGCCGCGAGCCTCATGACCGACTAGAGGGCTTGGGCCGGCGAGGCCGGGCGTGACGCACTGCCCTGAATGCCCCGTTCGAGACGGTGAGCGTCGTCAATGACTCATTCGAGGCATCGCCGGCCGGCGCCCGCGAACTAGGCCGAGTTCCCGGCAGGCGCCGAGTGGCCCTGCGCGCTCGGCGAGAGGCGCCCGACGATCGCCGGGGCCTCGTGAATGAGCGTGTCGTCGGTCAGTGCCGCCACCATGAACAGCGCGAAGTCCACGCGCCGAGTCAGGTTGCTCGCGAGGACCGGGTCGCCGACGTGGCGGCTCCACACGGGCAGACCCTGGCTCTCGCCCTCCTCGAGGTCGCTGCCCCGGACGACCGTCCACCGCCGGTCACTGGCGAAGATCCGCCGGCACGCCTCCACCTGGTCATCGATCTCCACGGCGCGCACCAGGCGAGCCAGCCAGGTGACGATCCGGATGGCCGCCCGGAACTTCCAGGAGTACCGGTCCTTGCCGTCCCGCGCGATGTGCCAGCCGCACGAGAAGACCAGACGCGCGTCGGGAGCGTGGCCGAGCACCGCCTGCGCCGTGCCCGACGAGTACTGCCGCACACCCCACGGGACCAGCACGGTCAGCACGCCGTCGCATCCGGCGACCGCCTTCCGGATCACCTCCCGGTCGTTCGTGGGCCCGGGAACGACAGTGATCCGGTCGCCGAACCCAGCGAGCTTCTCGACGCTGCGTTCGCGACACACGCCGACCACCTCGTAGCCACGGTCGAGCGCGTGCCGAACCATGTACCGCCCGAGCTTCCCCGAGGCGCCAACGATACAGACCTTCATGTCCAGCTCCCCTCAAACTTACGTTGTAAGTAACACTATGCTTACACCGTAAGTCCGTCAAGCGAGAGGAAGCGTCCATGCCCAGCGCGAAGCCGAAGCGGGCGCCGCTCAGCCGGGAGCGGGTGGTCACGGCCGCGATGGCGCTGGCCGACGAGAAGGGCGCCGCCGGGGTCACCATGCGGGCGATCGCCGCCACTCTTGGCGTCGAGGCGATGTCGCTCTACAACCACGTGGCCAGCAGGGAGGACATCCTCGACGGGATGGTCGACGCGGTCTTCGCCGAGATCCACCTCCCGACCGTGACGACCGAATCGACCACGGACTGGAAGGCGGCCATGCGCGACCGGGCCGCCTCGTTACGCGAGGTACTTCGGCGCCACCCCTGGGCCGTCGGCCTCCTGGACTCCCGCAGCCAGCCCGGCCCGGCGACCCTGCGCCACCACGACGCCGTCCTGGGTGCCCTGCGAACGGGAGGCTTCTCCGTGGCGATGACCGCACACGCCGTCTCGGTGATCGACAGCTATCTCTACGGGTTCGTCCTCCAGGAGCTGAGCCTGCCGTTCCCGAGCCGCGCCGAGGTCGACGAGATCGCCGGCGGCATCCTGCGCGACCTGCCGCCCGACGCCTACCCACACCTCACGGAGGTCATCACCGCGCACGTCCTCCAGCCGGGCTACGACTACGCCGACGAGTTCGAGTACGGCCTCTCCCTGATCCTCAACGCGCTACACCCGGACCAGGCCTAGATCACCGGCTGGCTACCACGCAGGGAACGACGCTCCCTGCATCGAGGTGCCCAGCGCCGGGGAGGCGGGTCAGGAGACGACCCGCATGTCCGAGGACAGCTCGGCGGCCAGGTCGCGCTCGCACTGCTCGTAGTTGGTGATCTTGTAGTTGAGCACTTCCAGGCAGTTGTTCAGCTCGGCGATGCGGTCGAGCACCTCGGCGCGCTGTTCGACCAGGATCTGCTTGCGCCGGCCGGCGCTGGCCAGGCCCTGGTGCCGGAGCTTGGCGTACTCGCGCATCATCCGGATGGGCATGCCGGTGGTGCGCAGGCGCGTGAGGAACTCGAGCCACGCCAGGTCGTCGTCGTTGTAGGCCCGGCGCCCGCCGGAGTCGCGCGCCGGCGGGTCGATCAGTTCGATGCGCTCGTAATAACGGAGAGTGTCGATCGACAACCCGCTGCGATGGGCTGCCTCGGCGATCGCGTAAGTCACGTCAACGACGGTAGGAGCTGGAGTGCACTCCAGGTCAAGCTCAAAGCTGGCTCTCTTTCGGGTGGGCCCACACCTCGAGCCGCTCGGCCATCTCCGGAACGCCCACGTTCCCCCGGCCGACCTCGCGAACCAGCTCGATCGCCTCGTCCTCGTCGGCGTCGATCCACCAACCGTTGATGTCGCAGATGGTGACAGCGGCCACCCACCCCAGCTTCCAGTTGCCCTCGGCGAGTGGGCGCGTGCACACGATCGAGTCGAGCAGGGCGGCGGCCTTCAGCCACAGCGTGTCGTAGGCCTCGACGCCCAGCACCGTGGCCTTCGGGCGGTGCGCGGCGGAGTCGAGCAGCCCGAGATCACGCACAACAAGGTCGCCACCGGTGACGGCAGCGGCCAGCACCAGCAGGTCGCTGGCGTCCAAGTACATGATCATCAGACGATCATGTCATGCGACACCGACAGTTTTGTGCCGTTCACGCAGTCCCGAAGCGGTCGAGTAATCCCTTGTAGCGCGGGAGAACTCGACTCAGAACCTCCGAGAGCTGCTGTTCCTTCTGCAGCCTGGCCCACCGCTCGGCGAGCGCGAGGCGCATGATCTCCTGCTTCGAGCGACCTTCCGCGGCGGCTAGCTCCGCGAGCCGGACGCTCTCCTCATCGGTCAGCCTGAGGGTCATCGCCATGCGGTCCACGGTACCACTGTGATACCAGCGAACCGAGGGTTCAGACGGCCCCGTACTGACGGTCACCAGCGTCACCCAATCCGGGCACGATGTAGCCGGAGTCGTTCAACCGCTCGTCGACACTCGCCGTGACCAGCCGAACGGGCAGGCCCGCGTCCGCCAGATGCTGGATTCCCTCGGGTGCGGCGAGCGCGCACACGGCCGTCACGTCGGTGGCGCCACGGTCGGTGAGCAACCGGATCGTGTACTCCATGGAGCCGCCGGTCGCGAGCATCGGGTCGAGCACGAACACCGGCCGGCCGGCGAGCGACGCGGGCAGCGACTCCATGTACGGCGTCGGCTCGAGGGTCTCCTCGTTGCGCGCCAGCCCGACGAAACCCATCTGCGCGTCCGGGATCAGCCGGTGCGCCTGGTCGGCCATCCCGAGGCCGGCGCGCAGAACCGGGACCAGCAGCGGCGGGTTCGCCAGCCAGTAACCCTCGGTGCGGGCGACCGGCGTGTGGATGCGCTCGGTGCGCAGCGGCGCCTCGCGCAGCGCTTCATAGACGAGCATGACGGTCAGCTCGTGCAGGGCAGCCCGAAAGGTGGCGTTGTCGGTGCGGGCATCCCGCATGACGGTCAACCGCGCCTTGGCCAGCGGGTGATCGACGGTGAGCACATCCATGAGCGACACCTTAACTTTCGGGCTCATAAGCTTGGTGCGCAACCTGACACAATGGAAGGTCATGACCACTATTAATGCGACCGCCGCGTCACTGCTCGGCCTGCTGCACGTCCGCAACATGTCCGGCTGGGACCTGGTCGAGGCCGCGCAGGAGCGGATCGGCAACTACTGGACCCTGACGCAGAGCCAGGTGTACCGCGAGCTGGCCAAGATGGACGAACACAACCTGGTCGCCCTGGTCGACGTGGGGGCTCGGGACCGCAAGGTCTACCAGATCACCGCGACCGGCCGGGAAACGTTCCGTGAGTGGATCAACCGAGACCCGGCGGCGGACCAGATCCGGGTGCCCCTGCTGCTCACCATCCAGTTCTCCGAGCACCTCGATCCGGGGCGCCTGACCGAGATCCTGGCGGCGGAGCGGGCGGCGCATGCCGAGCGGCTGGCGAAGTACGAACGCAACGAAGAGGTGCTCGAGTTCGAGGACCGGGTCCACGGCCCGCGAAACGTCGTTCGGCGAGCGACGCTGCGGTTCGGCATCCGCCACGAGCAGGCGGCACTCGCCTGGTTCGACGAGTTGCCGGAGCTCCTCAGTGGGACCATACCTCCGCTGTAGCGAGAAACGCCGACGACGACGGCCGCTCCATGGTCCCGCCGAACCGTAGTTCGCCCGGAAGCCGTTGTCCGCCAACGAAGATCGTGGCCTCGGAGACGGGCGCGAGAAGCAGCTGCAACCCGTGCGGGACCCCGTCGAGCGGGAAATCGTCGGTGACGAACGCCCGGCGACACAGCACCCCGCACAACCTGATCTCGACATCCGCCGCTCGGGCGATCAGCCGCCCACCGTGATCGAGATCGACTGCCACCTCGGCCACCTCCGGCTCGGGCGCCGGCCACGCGAGCCCGTCGGCCTCGGGGAAGTGCCGCACGAAGTAGGACTCCAGCCACCCCGCGAGGTCGGGATCGGCGCCGAGAACCCGCACCCTGTTGTCGTGCCACAGGACCAGTGCCGTCCCGGCGCCGTGCACGGACCAGTCGACCGTCCACACGGAAGCGAACGCCGTCACCGTGTCACCGTCGTACAGCCGGACGCCGGGGTTGGCACCGGACAGGATTATGCCCATTGGGTGATTCTCGCCCCCTTGTGCTCGTGTTCGCTGAACGAGCGGCACTCCACGAAGTTGACCACGGTCATGAAGTGCGGTTCGAGCGAGGTGAACTGCCTCAGCGCGAGGCGGGTCTCTTCCGCATTGAAGTGGTGGGTCTCATCAGGGTGCGGCTCCTCGTCGGGGATAAGGGCGACGGTCAACTTCCACCTGCCGTACACGCCGGCGACGGTCCATGTTTTTTCCATGGCGGCAACGGTCGCGCGGTGCCAACGGGGCTCGCAAGAATTGGGGCTTATGTGACCATGTGGCAAATGCCGATGGTAGTCACATGCCACGACGACCAGGAGTACCCGTCCGGCAGCGCAGAGTCTCGACCGAACTGCGCCGCCTGCGCAACGAAGCGGGGCTGACCTGCGCGGACGCCGCCAAGGCGCTGGACGTGTCGATCACCAAGATCAGCCGCATGGAGACCGGGGAACGAGGGCTCTACGCGGACGAGGTGGCCGCGCTCCTTGGTCTCTACCGTGTGCCAACAAAGCTCAGACGGGAGCTGTTGGACCTGGTCCGCAATGGCCAAGATCCCAACTGGTGGCAAATGAAGCCAGCGGATCTGCCTGCCGAGTGGCGCGACCTGATCCAACTGGAGAAGGACGCCACAGCGATCGGCAACTTCGAACCGATCGTGATGCCAGGGCTCTTGCAGACGGCCGAATACGCCGCCGCCATGATCGCAGGCATCAACGACGCGCTGTCGGACCGAGAGAGCAACGCGATGGTCGCCACACGAATGGCCCGCCAGACTCTCCTCACCACCCGAAACGCTCCGACCCTGCACGCGATCATCGATGAGATGGTGCTGCGCCGGCCTATCGGCGCACACGGTGTGATGCACCGCCAACTCCACCATCTGATCGCCAGCGCCCAGAGAACCAACATCACCATTCAGGTGGTGCCGGTCTCTGCAGGAGCCACGCCCGCGCTCGGAGGGCCCATCGTGCTGATCGACCTGGCCGATGGTGGAAGCGTTGTGCACCTGGAAACCCGCCGAGCAGGTGGATTCCTCAGCGAGGAATCCCACGTGCAGGCGATTAGACTTGCCTGGCGGCAGCTACGTGCCGTAGCACTGGCGCCGGACAAGTCCGTTCGGCTGATCGCCGCCATCGCGGGCAAAGAGACAATCTAGGAGACATGATGACTGCCCTGGCCCTCACGTGGCGCAAGAGCAGCTTCAGCACTGATGCGAGCAACTGTGTTGAGGTCGCGTGGCGCAAGAGCACATTCAGCTCCGCCACCAACTGCGTCGAGGTGGCGTTTGCCGAACCGACCGCCGTTGCCGTTCGGGACTCGAAGAACCAGGACGGTCCGGCGCTGGCCGTTCCAGTCGTAACCTGGCACTCCTTCATCTCCAGGGTGGGCTCACGCTAACCTCACCCACGTGAGTGACGTGCCTGCCGTGCCAGACCCGCGCGACATGCGGGTGTCCAACGATGACCGGGAGCGCGTCGCCAGGGTGCTGCACGACTCCATGGCCGAGGGACGGATCACGGTCAACGAGTTGGAGGAGCGGCTGGACAAGGTCTATGCCGCCAAGACGTTCGGCGACCTCGAGCCCCTGCTCCGCGACCTTCCGGTCGGCCACCAGGCCCGCACGGTCGCGGTGCCGCAGCCGAGCATGCCCACGCCCATGAGCAACCGGGTGGGCGGGCGGGCGACGTCGTCCAACGCCATCGCCGTCATGTCCGGGTCGGACCGCAAGGGCGTGTGGACGATCTCGCCGACGTTCACGGCGGTGGCGATGATGGGTGGCGTCGAGATCGACCTCACCCAGGCGCGGTTCGAGGAGGCCGAGACCACCATCCAGGCGTTCGCGATCATGGGTGGCGTCGAGATCTACGTGCCGGAGGACGTCACCGTCCAGGTCAACGGAATCGGGTTCATGGGGGCGTTCGAGAACCAGGTCCGCGACCAGGCGGAACCACGCCCCGGCATGCCGCTGGTCAAGGTCACCGGCCTCGGGCTGATGGGCGCCGTCGAGGTGAAGCGCCGCAAGCCCAAGAAGAACAAGCAGCTCGAGGAATAGCGGCAGCGCCCACCAAGAAACTGTCGGTGCCGGCTGGCATGCTCCCCTTCGACCGCACACCCGAGGGGGATCCATGGACTTCAACGTTCCACCAGTGGCCGACGAGCGCGAGGGCCTGCTCGGCTTCCTCGCCCAGCAGCGGCGCGTCCTGAAGGTGGCGGCGTACGGCCTGGCCGAGGAGCAACTGCGCCTCGCGCCCAGCGCCAGCTCCCTGTCGGTCGGCGGGTTGCTGAAACACATCGCGGTGTGCGAGAGCGGCTGGGTCGACACCATGCTGCAGCGCGAGCACCACCACTCGCCCGAGGACTACGGCAAGGATTCCTGCTGACCTCCGACGACACGCTGGCGTCGCTGATCGCCGAGTACGACCGGGTGGCCGCAGAGACGGAAGCCGCGGTGGCCGACCTCGACCTGGGCGCGCCGGTGCCGGTGCCTGACAAGCCGTGGTTCCCCGAGGGGCTCAAGGCGTGGTCGGTGCGCTGGGTCCTGCTGCACCTGATCGAGGAGACCGCGAGACACGCGGGTCACGCCGACATCGTGCGCCAGTCGGTCGACGGTGCCACCGGCTACGCGCTGCTGGCCGGCGCCGAGAACGCCGAACCGACGCCCTGGCTGACGCCGTGGCAACCCCCGGCCTAGAAGGCTCGCGACCTGCGACGCGCCTCAATGCACCGAACGCGTCGTTCGGTGCGCTGAACGCACCGAAAGCGTCGTTCGGTGCACGACGCGACCCCGCCGACCTGCGGCCTAGACTCGGCGCCATGGCTGCCCCCTCAACGGCGAGTACCGGGTTACCACCCGCGCTCGCCGACGCGACCCGCGACGAGACCTCCCTGCGCAGGTTCCTGCACGGCCTACCCGGCGTCGACCAGGTGGGCGTCGAGCAGCGCGCGGCCGGGCTCGGCACCCGCAGCATCAAGAAGGCCTCGAAGCTGTGGGCCATCGACACGGCCATCAGCATGGTCGACCTGACCACGCTCGAAGGCGCCGACACGGCCGGCAAGGTCCGGACGCTGTGCGCCAAGGCGCGCCGGCCCGACCCCGAGCGGCCGGAGGTGCCGAAGGTCGCGGCCGTGTGTGTCTACCCGGACATGGTGGCCACGGCCGCCGCCGAGCTGACCGGCACGGGAGTGGACATCGCGAGCGTGGCCACGGCGTTCCCGTCCGGGCGGTCGAGCCTGCGGATCAAGATCGC
Organism: uncultured Actinomycetota bacterium; assembly: GCA_963826035.1. Taxonomy (GTDB): domain Bacteria; phylum Actinomycetota; class Actinomycetes; order Mycobacteriales; family Pseudonocardiaceae; genus Actinophytocola. Next base: position 112,260 of record CAWGVZ010000024.1, read on the forward strand.
GGACACGGAGCTGGCGGTGGACGAGGGCGCCACCGAGATCGACATGGTGATCGACCGGGGCGCGTTCCTGTCGGGCCACTACGGGCAGGTGTTCGACGAGATCGTCACCATCAAGCACGCGGCCGGGCCCGCGCACCTCAAGGTCATCCTGGAAACCGGCGAGCTGGCCACGTACGACAACGTGCGGCGGGCGTCGTGGCTCGCGCTGCTCGCGGGTGCCGACTTCATCAAGACGTCCACCGGAAAGGTGAGCCCGGCGGCCACGCTGCCGGTCACGCACGTGATGCTCCAGGCGGTGCACGACTGGCACGTGAGCACGGGCGAGCACCGCGGCGTCAAGTCGGCCGGCGGCATCCGCAACACGAAGGACGCCATCCGCTACCTGGTGGCCGTGCACGAGGTGGCCGGCCCGGCGTGGCTGTCCCCCAAGCTCTTCCGCTTCGGCGCGTCCAGCCTGCTCAACGACCTGCTCATGCAGCGGCGTGCCCAGCTCGACGGCCACTACAGCGGCCCCGACTATGTGACGGTGGACTGACCATGTGGGAATACGCCCCCGCGCCCGAGAACCGCGACATCGCCAATCTCAAGCCCAGCTACCGGATGTTCGTCGACGGTGAGTTCGTCGAGGGCGCCGGCCAGCCGCTGAAGACGATCAACCCGGCCACCGAGGAAGTCCTGGCCGAGGTCTCGACCGCGAACAAGGAAGACGTGGACCGCGCGGTCAAGGCCGCTCGCCGCGCCTACGACCGGGTCTGGGGCAAGATGCCGGGCGCCGAGCGCGCCAAGTACATCTACCGGATCGCCAGGATGATCGCCGAGCGCGCCCGCGAGCTGGCGGTACTGGAGAGCCTCGACAACGGCAAGCCGATCAGGGAGTCACGCGACGTCGACGTGCCGACCGCGTCGGCGCATTTCTTCTACCACGCGGGGTGGGCCGACAAGCTCGGCTACGCGGGCCTCGGGCCCGACCCGCGCCCGCTGGGCGTCGCCGGTCAGGTGATCCCGTGGAACTTCCCGCTGCTGATGGCCGCGTGGAAGATCGCTCCGGCGCTGGCCTGCGGCAACACGGTGGTGCTCAAGCCGGCCGAGACCACCCCGCTGACCGCGCTGGTGCTCGCGGAGATCATCCAGCAGGCCGGCCTGCCCCCTGGCGTGGTCAACATCCTGCCCGGCGCGGGTGACGTGGGTGCCGAGCTGACCAACCACGCCGGCGTGAACAAGGTGGCGTTCACCGGCTCCACCGAGGTCGGCAAGCTGATCCAGCGTTCACTCGCCGGCTCGGGCAAGAAGCTGACGCTGGAGCTGGGCGGCAAGGCGGCGAACGTGGTGTTCGACGACGCACCGCTCGACCAGGCGGTCGAGGGCATCGTGAACGGCATCTTCTTCAACCAGGGTCACGTGTGCTGCGCGGGCTCGCGGCTGCTGGTCCAGGAGTCGGTGGCCGACGAGCTGTTGGAGAAGCTGCACACCCGGGTGTCGACGCTGCGCATCGGCGACCCGCTCGACAAGAACACCGACGTGGGCGCCATCAACTCGCGCGAGCAGCTCGACCGGATCACCGCTCTGGTGGAGTCGGGCGAGGCCGAGGGGGCGGTTCGGTGGACCAGCCCGTGCCCGGTGCCGGAGAAGGGTTTCTTCTTCGCGCCGACCGTGTTCGCGAACGTCAGCCAGGCCATGCGGATCGCCCGCGAGGAGATCTTCGGCCCGGTGCTGTCCGTGCTGACCTTCCGCACGCCCGACGAGGCGGTGGCCAAGGCCAACAACACCCCGTACGGGCTGTCGGCCGGCATCTGGACGGAGAAGGGCTCGCGGATCCTGTGGATGGCCGACAAGCTGCGCGCGGGCGTGGTGTGGGCCAACACCTTCAACCGGTTCGACCCGACCGCCCCGTTCGGCGGCTACCAGGAGTCCGGCTTCGGTCGCGAGGGCGGCCGCACGGGACTGGAGGCATACCTCGATGTCTGAGCGTCTGACTGTCGCCAAGACCTACAAGCTCTACATCGGCGGCAAGTTCCCGAGGTCGGAGTCCGGGCGCTCGTACCCGGTGAGCGACAGCAAAGGCGGCTTCCTGGCCAACGCCGCCCAGGGCTCGCGCAAGGACGTCCGCGAGGCGGTGGTGGCCGCGCGCAAGGCGTTCGCCGGCTGGTCCGGCGCCACGGCCTACAACCGCGGCCAGGTGCTGTATCGGGTGGCCGAACTGTTGGAGGGCCGTCGCGAGCAGTTCATCGCCGAGGTGGCGGCCAGCGAGGGCATCGCCGCCAAGCGTGCGCAGGCGGCCGTGGACATGTCCATCGACCGGTGGGTCTGGTACGCGGGCTGGTCCGACAAGGTGGCCACCGTGCTCGGTGCGGCCAACCCCGTGGCCGGGCCGTACTTCTCGTTCTCCGTGCCGGAGCCGACCGGGGTGGTCGGCGTGCTCGCGCCGCAGTCCTCGGCGCTGCTCGGCCTGGTCAGCGTGCTCGCCCCGGTGATCGCCACGGGCAACACGGCGGTCGTGGTCACCAGCCAGGACCGGCCGCTGCCGGCCATCACCCTGTCCGAGGTACTCGCCACGTCCGACGTACCGGGCGGGGTGGTCAACATCATCACCGGCCGCACGGCCGAGCTGGCGCCGTGGCTCGCCTCCCACGCCGACGTGAACGCCATCGACCTGACCGGTGCGCCCGAGGAGCTGGGTGCCGAGCTGGAACGGTCGGCCGCCGACACGGTCAAGCGGGTGCTGCGGGCCCGCCCGACCGAGCCCGACTGGACGGCCACGCCCGAGCAGCTGTCCCGGCTCCGCACGTTCCTCGAGACCAAGACCGTCTGGCACCCGATGGGGGTGTAGAAAAGCCCCGTTCACCTGCGCGGAAAGCGTTTGTTGACTTACCCTGGGCAATTGAGGGGAGCCAGCGGGGGCTGGTGGGCGTCACAGTCCGGTAGGAGGGGACATCACATGAACGACCACGATCCGACTCCGTCGCCGCGTCCACCGGGCTACGACGCCGAGGAGTCCGCGTTCGACAGCTTCAACCGGGGCTACCGGCCGCTGGCCGACGACCTGACCACGTCGGTGAACACCACGCTCGGGTCGCACACGTCGCTCGACGGCAACGCGTTCTCGCGGGTGGGCAACGACGTGGGGCTGAGCTCGGCCATCCGCGACGCCACCCAGCGGCAGGCCGACCGGATCTCCGGCCTGGCCGGCAACACCACGAACATGGCCGACGCGGTCGCCAACACCTACACGAACTACGTCGAGCTCGAGGACGAGGCCGACGTCCGGATGCGGCGCGCCGCGGGAGAAATCGTATGAGCCCCGCGACCATCCCCCTGGTCACGCCGCTGGTCCAGCCGGCGGCCGACGCGCAGCGCCAGCTGGCCACCGACGACGGCGCCATCGAGGGCGTCGGCCAGGCACACGGCGGCGTCCAGAACGCGCTGTACACCTACGACGGTGACGCGAGCCGGCAGGCGCAGACCCTCCAGTACGGCTGGACCGGGTCGGCCGCCGATCGCCAGGCGGGCGACGTGCAGGGCCTGTCGACCACCACCAAGGACATCAGCGAGTACAGCCAGCAGGTTCAGACGGCCGTGACGGACGCGGCGGCCATCCTCAAGGTCGGCCAGTCCACGAACCAGCAGCTGATCGACGACTTCATGGACCGCGCGGCCGAGCTGCTGTCCGCGGCCGCCGCGCTGCGCTCGGCCGGCGACCACGCGGGCGCGCAGGCCAAGATCTCGGAGCTGATCCAGCTCGGCGCCCAGGTGAGCGGCGAGAGCAGCACCAACCTCGAAGCCGTGATGGGCCAGCTGACCCAGGTGGTCACCACGCTGTCCGGCGGCGAGTCCACCACCACGAGCTCCGCCGGCGGCGAAAACCCGCCGGCCGCCTACAACCAGGGCGGCGGCGGTGGCGGTGGCGGCGGTGGAGGAGACGGCGGTGGGGGCGGCGGTGGTGGTGTCGCCACGAAGAAGCGCCTGCCCATGGCCATCCCGCCGCAGCCGGGCACGGGCGTCGCGGTCAACCTGCCGGACGGCAGCCAGGTCATGGCGCCCAACGAGACGGCCGCCAAGGCGGTCCGTGCGGCGCTCGGCCAGCTCGGTGTCCCCTATGTGTGGGGCGGCACGGCGCCGGGCCAGGGCCTGGACTGCAGCGGCCTCACGCAGTACGCGTACGGCGAGGGCGGCCTCGAGATCCCGCGGACGTCCCGCGAGCAGGACATCGGCGCGGAGGTCCCGTCGGCCGACCAGTTGCTGCCGGGCGACCTGGTCTGCTGGGAGGGGCACGTGGCCATGTACATCGGCAACGGCCAGATCGTCGAGGCCGGCGACCCGGTGCACACGGGCCCGCTGCGGACCACGAACTCGGGCATGCCGTTCGTCGGCTTCTACCGCCCGACCGGGTGAGCGGGCTCGACTTCTTCGTGGACCTGGCCGTCACGGGAACGGTGCTGGGGCTGGACCACACGAGCGACGTGGCCACCGTCCGATCGGTGTTCGGCGAGCCGGGCCAGGTCATCTCGGCGCGCTCGATGCTGATCGACACGGGTCTCGTCGAGTTCGGCTGGACTCGCGCGAGGGCAGACCAACACTGGTCGATTAGCTACTTCGGCGCCCAGACGCACCGTCTGCCGCGGCTCACGGAGAAGGGCCTGGTCGGATCGGCGCTCGTCGAGCGCTACGGCGAGTTCCCAACGCGCCTGGACATCGAAGAGTTGCGTGCCGCGGTCATCGCCCGCGGCGGCACCCTCGAAGCGCGCCCGACCGCCAACACCGGCTACGTGGACCTGTGGTCGCCGAAGTCGGGGATCAGCGTGCTCGCGGCCATGGACCCGGCCGAGACCGGCGAGCGGGCCGGCACCGTGGTGAAGATGCTCGGGCCGCTTGCACCGACCGGCCGACGGCAATTGTCGGGCCCTTCGGGCACACTGGGCGTTGACAGAATCTAGGGGGTGCCCGTGGAGATCGACATCGACCACGAGCTGGCGGTAGTCGACCGCCGCGTACAACAGGCCGGCGACAACGCCGCCGCGCAGGTGGCCAGGTTCGGCCGGATCAGCGGTCGGGCCGACTCGCCCGACGGCGGGATCAGCGTCGAGGTGGCGCCCGGCGGGCTGCTCACCGACGTGCGGCTGAGTCCGGGTGCCATGACCGTCGACATGGAGACGCTCGCCAGGCAGATCACCGGGCTGGCCGAGCGGGCCACCAAGCTCGCGGGCGGCGCCATGCACAAGGCGCTCGCGCCGGTCGTGCCGGAGAAGCACCTGCTGTCGCTGGGTTACGAGCCGGTCGAGGACGAGGACGAGCCCGACTTCAACGACCCGCTCAAGCACGGCGGGAGGCGGAGACCATGACCCAGCGCGAACCGCTCGAGCGCGACACCAAGCAGCTCATCGCCGACGGCCGCGCCCGCCAGGAAGCACTGTCCCAGGTGGACAAGATCCTGGCCACGGTCACCGGCACCGCCCACGACCGCAACGGATCCGTGGAGATCACGGTCGACGGGCGCGGCAAGCTGGTCCGCCTGTGGCTGGCCCCGGACGCCGCTCAGTACGGGCCGGACGGGCTCGGGCGGCTGATCGTCAAGGTCGCGCAGGTGGCCATGGACGACGCGACCCAGGCCGGCTACAACAAGGTGGCGCTGCTGCTCGGCGACAACCTCACCTTCGCGCTGGAACAGCTGTCGGGCCGCGCGGCGCCCGCGCGGCGGCAGGAAGACGGCGGTATCACGGCCGAAGAATTCCAGGCCAGACGCGATGCACGCCTGCAGAAAGCCGGCTCATCCGCCGCCGCCGACCAGGCTGACGACCTGTCCGCGTTCGACCCGTCGTCGCTACGTTCCGACCGGTGATCCATCGCGTTTCCCCCACCACGTAGGCTGCCTGCGTTCCAGTGACTGTTCTGTGCGCCACGGATTGCCTGACCTGGAGGTCCAGCAATGTCTCAGGACATCGTCTCGATCGAGCTCGGCCTGCCACAGGGTGATGTCGTAACCCTGTGGGCACCGCGCTGGCGGGAGGATGGCGAGGAGTGGGAGGCCTTCCTCGGCCACGAGGACGACCTCTACGCGTTTCCCGACGCCGCCCATCTCGCCGCGTTCGTGCGCACCGTCGACGAGCACGACCTGACCGACCACCCCGCCTGGGACGTCGTGCCCGAGCTGTCGGTGCCGGAGCTGCTGCCCGACGAGTCCCACACCTACGACCTGGTCGGGGTGCCGGAGCTCGCGGCCGAGGAGCCGGACACGTGGACGATCGGCGAACTGGCCGACATCGTCACGATCGTCCGGTCGCTCGCCGACGTGTGCGAGTTGGACGAGGTACACGAGGTGCTGAACTCGGCCGCCGGCTTCGCCGTGCTCGAGCAGGGCACGTACCCGTTCACCGGGCGCGAGGGCGAGAAGCTGTGGACCGATCTCGCGGAGACGATCGCCGAGCGTTGGGACGAGGTCCTCGACGCCATCGATGACGTGGTCTTCGTGCCCGAGGTCGACAAGGCGGTGCTCGACGAGACCACCGACGAGCTGGCCGCCTTCCAGGCCGAGTCGGCCGAGGCCGAGACCGCCCTGGACGCCGAGGACGCCGACGACGAGGTGGAGGAGGAGTCCGACGAGGACGAGGAGTCCACAGAGGACGCCGACGCCGAACTCGATTCCGAGGCTGACGACGAGGACGAAGACGAGGACGAAGACGAGGACGACGAGGAAGAGGCGGTAGCCGAGCCGGTCGGCTTCTGGGCCGAGGTGGGCATCGACCCCATCAAGATCATCACGGCCGATGCGGAGTACTACACGCTGCGCTGCTACCTCGACGACGAGCCGATCTTCCTCGGCAGCAAGGGCAAGATCGACGTGGCCAAGTCGCCGCGGGCGCTCGCCCGGTACCTGGCCGAGGCCGGCACCGACCACGACCTGGCCGAGGTGGCCACGTGGGAGGACGTGGCCGCCAAGGCGGTCGACGGCAGCCTGGAGATCGAGGTCGAGACCGACAACACCTACGTGCTGAGCGGTCTGGCCGACGACATCGCCGAGGGTCCGGACGCGGTCGACCCGGTGCAGCTGGACCTGGCGGTCGAGCTGCTGAACGACGCGGCCGACTGGGCGGACGACAAGTCGGTGAACGAGGCGCTGGCCCAGTCGAAGACCCTGGGCTGGCTGGTCTCGTTCGTTCTGCGCCCCGACCCCACCCGCCTGGCCCCGAGCCCGCCGTTCGACGCGGACGTCGCGGCGTGGCAGACCCTGGTGGACAACTTCGAAGAGCGTCTCGAAGCACGGTAAGCCCGCGAGAGCCCGAGGCCCGCACGAACCCGTGCGCCTCGGGCTCACGTGTGTCCAGGCCCCCGCGAGATCGCGGTTCCCGCACGCGAGATCGCGGTTCCCGCACGCGAGATCGCGGTTCCCGCACGCGAGATCGCGGTTCCGGCACCAGGCCCGGACCGCCGGCCCACCGCGGCGTGGCGGACTCGTGCCGGTCGCCGATCTCGAGCCGGGTCTAGCGGGCACCCATCAACGCCGCGTAGCCCGGCTTGATGATGTCGTTGATGATGGCCAACCGTTCGTCGAAGCCGATGAACGCCGACTTCATGGCGTTGATGGTGAACCACTGCAGGTCGGCCCAGTCGTAGCCGAACTGGTCGACCAGCGCGGTCATCTCCGACGACATGGAGCAGCCGGACATCAGCCGGTTGTCGGTGTTGACCGTGACCCGGAAGCGCAGCTTGGTCAGCAGCCCGATCGGGTGCTCGGCGATCGAGGGCGCGGCACCGGTCTGGATGTTCGACGACGGGCACATCTCCAGCGGGATGCGCCGGTCGCGCACGTAGCTCGCCAGTCGGCCGAGGTGGATGGTGCCGTCGCCGTCGACCTTGATGTCGTCCACGATCCGCACGCCGTGGCCCAGCCGCTCGGCCCCACAGTGCTGGATGGCCTCCCAGATGGACGGCAGCCCGAACGCCTCGCCCGCGTGGATGGTGAAGTGCGCGTTCTGCTGACGCAGGTACTCGAAGGCGTCGAGGTTGCGCGTGGGCGGGAAGCCCGCCTCCGGCCCGGCGATGTCGAAGCCGACCACGCCCGTGTCGCGGTGCCGCACAGCCAGCTCGGCGATCTCCAGCGACCGCGCGTTCTGCCGCATGGCGCACAGCAGCGTCCCGATCCGGATCCGCCTGCCCTGCTCGAGCGCCCGCCGCTCACCGACCCGGAAGCCCTCCTGGACGGCCTCGACGATCGTGTCGAGCTGGAGGCCGGTCTCGGAGAACAGCTCGGGCGCGTAGCGGACCTCGGCGTAGACGACGCCGTCCGCCGCGAGATCCTCCGCGCATTCGGCGGCCACCCGAACGAGTGCGTCGGTGCTCTGCATGACACCGCAGGTGTGCGCGAACGTTTCCAGATAGCGAACCAAGGAGCCCGAGTCAGCTGCTTCGCCGAACCAGCGGCCAAGGTCATCGGCGTCGCTCGTTGGCAGGTCGCGGTAGCCGTTCGCCTCGGCGAGTTCGATCACCGTGGCCGGGCGCAGACCACCATCCAGGTGATCATGAAGAAGTACTTTAGGCGCAGCTCGGACTGCCTCCGGGGTCACCGGAACGGGGTTCGTGTTCGACATGGTGCAACGGTACTCAATGACCGGTATCACCCGATCGGGTAACCGGAGGACCACGTAAGGTCATGCGCGGCCGTGGCATTCGCGCTACGACCATCGTCCGATCGGCCCAATAGCCCCGCTTTGGGCCTGCACCGAACTAACGGGTGGTGTATGGACGCGTTCTGGGAGTGGCTAGGCTTCCAAACGTCGGCCCTGCCCCTCCCCACGACGAAGGTCACCTCCGTGAACGAGAACAATTCGACGGTGTCGTTCGACCGGATGCGCAACATGCTGGTGCGCGCGGCCGAGATCCGTGAGAGCGAACAGCAGCAGATCTTCGACACGCTGGACGAGATTCACGCCAGGCTGTCCCCACTGGAGTCCATCGGGGCGGTGCGCAAACGCCTGTCCGAGATCCCCGACCGCAGCGACGTCACGACGCTGGCCGCCCGCGTCGAGGACGCGATGGCCAAGCTCGAGGCGCAGGACGGTGCGATCGCGTCGATCGCGCGGGCCGTCGAGAGCGTGGTCGACAAGCTGGCCACGCCGTTCGCGCAGCTGGACGGCCGCCTTGACGGCATGGCCGGTCGCTTCGAGGGCGTCGCCGGGCGGATGGACGGGCTCGAGGACAAGCTGTCCAGCATTCACCGGCGTATCGACGAGCTGGACGCCCACCTCGACAAGCACCTGGACAAGCAGGACCTGAAGCTCGACGCGCTGCCCGCGTCGGTGACCGGTCCGGTCCGGGAGCGCATCGAGATGGCCGAGAACAACCTGCGCGGCCGCGTGGACGAGATCGACGCCGGCCTGCGTGGCCAGGTCGACTCCTCGCGCGACAGCCTGCGCCAGGCCGTGTCCGACGCGTCCGACGCGGTCCAGAACAAGGTCACCCAGGCGGCTGACGCCGTCCAGAGCAAGGTCACCGAGGCCGCCGAGGGTCTGCACGGCAACGTGGACGAGAAGTCGTCCTCCGTGTCGATGAAGATCGAGGCGACCCGCAAGGCCGTGCAGGACTCGATCGAGGACACGAAGTCCACGATCGACGGCACCGAGCGCCTGGAAGAACTGGCCGTCCGCCTGGAGCTGGTGACCGGTCGCCTGAACGAGATGACCACCCGCCTCGACGCGGTCGAGGACGGCTTCACCGAGAAGATCTCGGCCATGGGTTCCACGCTGGCGGAGAGCCTGTCGAAGGTCGAGGGGACGCTCGGCAAGCAGCCGGACACCGACTCGGTGGTGTCGCTGGTGAACAAGAGCAACGAGGCGTCCGAGCGGCGCATCGGCGGCCACCTGGACGAGGCCATGGCCACGTTCGCGGAGCTGATGATGGGTGGCGGCGCGCAGCCGCCGCGCCCGCCGGCCACCCTGCCGCGGCAGTCCACCCGCCGCCGCAACGGCAAGCCCCAGAAGGCGAACCGGACCGACGACACCGAGGATAGCGACGTCACCAGCTGACCCGCCCGCACCACCAGAAGGCCCCGACCGCGCCCTGCGGTCGGGGCCTTCGTGCGTGCTGCCGCAGGTCAGCGCGGTGGGAGAAAATCTGTGCTCGCCGCGATAGACATATGCCGCCGGCGGCGTGTAGTGTTCTCCTCAGACGAAGAGAGAATGTCGATTGAGCGCGGGAGATGACGGAACTACCCGCGAGTTGACAGAAGTGTGAAAGGCGGTCAGCGCGCTGGAGCCGATCTTTATACGGGGCTCTGGCGGTGATCAGCGGCATCACGCGTGCTGGGACCGAATTTGGTAAGGGGTTCTGGCAGGGTGATGGCCGCGGCAGTGCAAGGTAAGTGGAATCGAGGAGAAGGGAAGGGCCACATCATTGATCGCCCGCCGGGGCTGTGTTTTCGCCGGGCGGGTACCGAAGTCCCATCAGATTGGCAGGTGGTTCTCGGTTACGGATACGCGATCCCCGCATGGTCCGCTTTTTGGACGTCCGCGGGTACGGAAGTGATGAAACCCAACCCCTGGGGCCCTGGTGCCGAAGTCTGGCACCAGGGCCCCTTGTGATGTGGAGGTGCGATGATCCCTGAGCCACGCGAGACGGCCGCCGATTCCGAGGCGACCGACAAGTTCGACGATGAGCACTACCCCGCCTACACCATGGGCCGGGCCGCCGAGATGCTCGGCGCGACCGCCGGGTTCCTCCGCAGCCTCGACGAGGCCGGGCTGATCGAGCCCCAGCGGTCCGCGGGCGGCCACCGCCGCTACTCGCGCTACCAACTGCGCATCGCCGCCAGGGTCAGGGAGCTGGTCAACCAGGGCACTCCGATCGAGGCGGCCTGCCGGATCGTCACCCTCGAGGACCAGCTCAACGAGGCCCGCAGCCGCATCCCCGACGAGAGCATGGACTGAATGAGTCCCGGAACACCTGGGGCCCCGGCCGCGTGAGCGACCGGAGGCTCCTTTTTCGACCCAAGCGTTCCGGAAAGTACGACTCGGTGTCGAAACCGTACGACTCGCGCCCGCGGTGGTCGGGGGACCCCGGGCCAGTCGCTCTACACGCCCTCATCCACGACGCGAACGGTCATCATGGCCGACGGGAGTGGTCATCATGGGTGACGGGAGTGGTCATCAAGCAGAGGGGGTTACGGGCGGATGGTTTCCACGATTAGAGGGCGGCGCGCCGGGGCCTGGTCTGCTACCTCGTAGGCGCCCTCCAGGGCTGCCATAGCGCCCTCCAGGGCCTCGGGGGTGTCTGTGTGCAGTTCCAGCAGCGGGGCGCCCTCAGCCACCGTTTCGCCGGGTTTCGCGTGGCAGAGGATGCCCGCGGCCGCCTGCACCGGGTCCTCCTTGCGGGCCCGCCCGGCACCCAGGCGCCAGGCGGCCACGCCCACCGCGTACGCGTCCAACCGGGAGACCACCCCCGACCTGGGCGCCGGGATCACGTGCACGTGCGCGGGCGTAGGTAGCGCTGCGGAAGGATCGCCGCCCTGCGCCCGGATCATCTCCACCCACTTGTCATAGGCCTGGCCCGAGGCCAGCACGGCGCCCGGGTCGACGTCGACCCCCGCCAGCGACACCATCTCGCGCGCTAGCGCCACCGTCAGCTCCACCACGTCCGCCGGGCCGCCGCCCCGCAGGACCTCCACCGCCTCGGCAACCTCCACGGCATTCCCCACCGCGCGCCCGAGTGGGACGGACATGTCCGTCAGCAGGGCCGACACCTTCTGTCCGTGCGAGGCGCCGATGGACACGAGCGCGGTCGCCAGCGCACGCGCGTCGGAAAGAGACTTCATGAACGCGCCCGACCCGACCTTCACGTCGAGCACCAGCGCGCCGGCCCCCTCGGCGATCTTCTTCGACATGATCGACGACGCGATGAGCGGCACGCACTCGACGGTGGCCGTCACGTCCCGCAGCGCGTAGAGCTTGCGGTCGGCCGGCGCGAGCCCGGCGGTCGCCGCGCAGACCACCGCACCCACGGACGCCAGCTGAGCGGTGATCTCCGCGGTGGAGAGCCCGGCCCGCCAGCCGGGGATCGACTCGAGCTTGTCGAGCGTGCCGCCCGTGTGCCCGAGCCCGCGCCCGGACAACTGCGGCACGGCCACCCCACACGCCGCGACCAGCGGCGCGAGCGGCAGCGTGATCTTGTCACCGACGCCACCGGTCGAGTGCTTGTCGACCGTCGGCATCGGCCACGTCAGCCGCTCGCCCGAGGAGATCATGGCGGCCGTCCACCGCGCCGTCTCCGCGGCGGTCATCCCGTTCAGGAAGATCGCCATGGCCAGCGCGGACATCTGCTCCTCGGCGACGTCCCCACGGGTGTAGGCGGAGATCACCCAGTCGATCTGGGCGTCGGACAGCGTCTCGCCGTCCCGTTTGGCGCGGATGACATCGACAGCCGTGTGTTTCACGGTGTCACGGTAAGTCGCCCGGGCCGAACGCGTGCGGGAGGACCTCCCGCATGGGCGTCGGACCTTCCGGGGTGTCCAGCAGGCAGTCCGGTCCGCCCAGCTCGTAGAGCACCTGCCGGCAGCGTCCGCACGGCATGAGCAGCGCACCGTCACCGCCGCGGCAGGCGACCGCCACGAACCGGCCGCCGCCGGTCAGCCGCAGCTGCCCGGCCATGGCGCACTCGGCGCACAGCCCCACGCCGTAGGAGGCGTTCTCCACGTTGCAGCCGACCACGATCCGGCCGTCGTCCACCACGGCCGCCGAGCCCACCTGGAGTCCCGAGTAGGGGCAGTACGCGAGCGCCGCCGCCTCGACGGCCGCTTCGCGCAGCTTCACCCAATCCACCTCAACACCCATGTTCGCTCCGCAAGCTCCGCTCAGTCACCTTCACCTCGCCGATAAGGCATGCCGACAGCGGCGGGTGGTCGTAGTCGTTGCGCGGCCAGCGCCAGCACCACCAGCGTGATGATGTGCGGCGTGTACGGCAGGAACTCGCGCGGCAGCTCATCGGTCGCGTAGTACAGCGCGTAGACGCCGATCGCGCCCGAGAGGGCGAGGATGGCACCGGTCCACTTGCGCTTGTACAGCTGCCACAGCACCAGCAGTGCCACCGTGATCACGGCCGCGTACAGCAGCGCGTGCACGGTCTCCGGCCCCGACGCCAGCCGCAGGCCGTCCGCGTAGCCGAACAGGCCGGCGCCCGCGAGGGTGCCGCCCGGCCGCCAGTTGCCGAAGATCATGGCCGCGAGGCCGATGAACCCGCGGTTGGCCGTCTGGCCCTCGGAGTAGATCGACGGGTTGGAGCCGAGCACGAGCGCGGCGCCACCGATCCCGGCGAGCGCGCCCGAGGCGATCACGGCCACGTACTTGTACAGGTAGACGTTCACGCCGAGCGACTCGGCGGCCACCGGGTTCTCCCCGCACGAGCGCAACCGCAGCCCGAACTTGCTGCGCCAGAGCACGAAGTAGGTGGCGAGCACCAGCAGCACGCCGATGATCAGCATGGGCGACACCCGGGTGACCAGGCCGCGGACCAGGCCGGCCACGTCGGAGATCACCACGCGCTGTTCGGCCTCCAGCTCACCGAGCCAGTCGGACAGGCCCGGCGTGGAGAACGTGTCGAACCGCTGGATCGGCGGCGAGTCGCGCGGGTTGTCCGACAGCGGCTGGAAGATCAGCGTCGACAGGTACTTCGTGACGCCGGCACCCAGCAGGTTGATGGCCACCCCGGAGACGATGTGGTTGACCCCGAACGACACGGTGGCGATCGCGTGCACGAGCCCGCCGAGCGCGCCGAAGATCGCACCGGCCGCCACGGCGGCCCACGGTCCCCAGTGGTAGCCGCCGAACGCGGCACCCCAGCAGCCGAGGATCATCATGCCCTCGAGCCCGATGTTGATCATGCCGGACCGCTCGGCCCAGATACCGCCGAGACCGGCCAGCAGGATCGGCAACCCGAGGGTCACGGTGTTCCGCATGGTGGAGGACGACGTCAGCGCCGCCTCGCCCGTAAGGAACGACGTGGTGGCCAGCACGCCGACCACGGCCACGACGCCGATCACGAAGATCGCCCACCCCGGCAGCACCCGCTTGCGCGGAGCCACCGGCATCGTCATGGCGGCCCCACCGGGTGCGCCCGGCGCACCGCCCACGTCGACCATGCTCATGACGTCTCCTCGCAGGCTCGGATCCGCCACTCGCGGGTCGCCCAGCTTTGATGATTCGCTCCGCAAGCTCCGCTCATGAGACACCCCCGGCGTCCAACTCGGCGGGTTCGACCGCGGTACCCGTCGCCTGGCCGACCCTGCGCTGTTCGGCCGCCTGCTCCAGCCGCTTCACGACCTCGTAGGCGACCACCACGGAGATGACGATCGCGCCCTGCATGATGGTCGCGATCTCCCGTGGCACGCCGACGTTGTCGAGCGCGCCCTTCGACTGCTCGAGGAACGCCCACAGCAGCGCGCCGAACGCGATGCCCACCGGATGGTTGCGGCCGAGCAGCGCGATACCGAGGCCGGCGAACCCGTACCCGGACGCGAAGTTCAGCGTGTAGGCGTGGTCACGACCGAGGATCTCGGGCATGGCCACCAGGCCGGCCATCCCGCCGGAGACGAGCAGCGAGACGACCACCATCTTCTTGGCGTTCACCCCGCCGGCCGCGGCCGCCGTCTGCGACAGGCCCGAGGCCTTCAGCTCGAACCCGAACCGGGTGCGCTTCATGGTGAAGCCGTAGACGGCGGCGGCCGCGACCGCCAGCAGGATCAGGCCGAAGATCGTGCCTCGGCCGCCCAGCTCGAACCCGGGCACCTGACCGGATTCGGGGATCGGCTTGGTGGAGATGTTGTTGCCGATCTCGACGCTGAATGCGTCCTGGTGGATCAGGTAGGCCGCGAGCCCGAGCGCGATCCCGTTCATCATGATCGTCGAGATGACCTCATGGACCCCGCGGGTGACTTTGAGGATCGCCGGCAACGTGGCCCACGCGGCGCCCGCCACGGCGGCCACCAGCAGGATCACCAGGACGTGGAGCGGGCCGGGCAGCGCGATCGCGCCACCGACGATCGCCGCGACGAGCGCGCCGACCCGGTACTGGCCCTCGATCCCGATGTTCAGCAGGTTCATCTGGAACCCGATGGCCGCGGCGAGCGCGGCCAGCATGTAGATGGCCGTGCTGTTGACGATGTCGACCGCCACCTGGCCCTCGCCGACCTGACCGATCATCGCGTCGAGCGCGTCGACCGGGTTGGCCCCCGACAGCAGCAGCGCGATCGCGCACAGCAGGGCGGAGAACGCGATGGCGAGCGCGGGCGCCAGCAGCGACGAGCGCAACCGGCCGTTCATGAGGTACCTCCGTCGACCACGAGCTGCCCTTCGTCGTCCACCTCGGCCGCACCGGTCATGGCGGCGCCGAGGTCCTCCGGCGTCACGGTCGCCGGGTCGGCGTCGGCCACGAACTTGCCGCGCAGCATCACCTTGATGGAGTCCGAGAGGCCGATCAGCTCGTCCAGGTCGGCCGAGACCAGCAGCACGGCAAGGCCGTTGGCCCGCGCGTTGCGGATGTGGTCCCAGATGGCGGCCTGCGCGCCGACGTCGACGCCGCGGGTGGGGTGTGAGGCGATCAGCAGGACCGGGTCGCCGGACAGCTCCCGGCCGATCACCAGTTTTTGCTGGTTACCGCCGGACAGCGACCCGGCGGTCACGTCGATCCCCGGCGTGCGGACGTCGAACTCCTCGACGATGCGCCACGTGTCGAACTTCGACCCGGCCACGTTCAGGAACATGCCCTGCGAGGCCGGGGGCCTGGTCTGGTGGCCGAGGATCCGGTTCGCCCACAGCGGCTCGGTGAGCAGCAGGCCGTGGCGGTGGCGGTCCTCGGGGATGTAGCCGATGCCGGCCGCACGGCGGGCCAGCGTGCCGGCCCTGGTGATGTCCTTGTCGGCCAGGAACACCCGGCCACTCGCCGCCCTGCGCATCCCCATGATCGTCTCGACCAGCTCGGTCTGGCCGTTGCCCTCGACCCCGGCGATCCCGAGCACCTCGCCCGCATGGACCGTCAGATCGAGCGCGTCCAGCAGGGGACGGCCGTCGGGGGTCAGCAGGGTGAGGTTCGTAATCCGCAGCACCTCGTTCTCGGTGACCGTGGACGTGCGGGTCTCCGGGCTCGGCAGCTCCGAGCCGACCATCATCTCGGCCAGCTGCCGCGACGTGACGGTCGACGGGTCGGCCGTGCCGACCGTGGTGCCCCGGCGGATCACGGTGACCGTGTCCGCGATGGCGCGTACCTCGTCGAGCTTGTGGGAGATGAACAGGAAGGTGTAGCCGTCGGCCCGCATGGCGCGGAGCGTCTCGAACAGCTCGTCGACCTCCTGCGGGACGAGCACGGCCGTCGGCTCGTCGAGGATGACGATCCGGGCGCCGCGGTAGAGGACCTTGAGGATCTCCACCCGCTGCCGGTCGGCCACGCCGAGCCGTTCGACCAGCGTCGACGGGTCGACGTCCAGGCCGGTGGCGCCGGCCAGCTCACGGAACTTCCGCCGGGCCCGCGAGCCGATGCCGTACAGGTTCTCGGCACCGAGCACCACGTTCTCTAGCACCGTGAGGTTGTCGGCCAGCATGAAGTGCTGGTGGACCATGCCGATGCCGGCTCTGATCGCCTCGGCCGGTGATCTGAACCGCACCGCGGCGCCGTTGACCTCGATCGTGCCCTCGTCCGGACTCTGCATCCCGTAGAGGATCTTCATGAGAGTGGACTTGCCGGCACCGTTCTCACCGCACAGGGCGTGTACCTCGCCGGCGTGAACGGTCAGGTGCACGTCGCTGTTGGCGACCACACCCGGGAAACGCTTGGTGATGCCGGTCAGGACAACGGCGGGTACCTGGTCGGTCCTGGCGCTGTCCTCACCACCGACCTCACTGTCGATCATGGAGTCCCTTCCTCACAGGGAAAGACCCGTGGGTGTGCGGCAGGCTCGCCGCACACCCACGGGCATCATGCGTCTTGCTGTCAGGCGCCTTCGACCTCGGACTTCACGGTGACGTCGCCCGCGATGATCTGCTCCTTGTACGACTCGACCCACTCGATCGTCTCGGCGTCGAGCTTGTCGCCGGAGGTGGAGTAGCCCACGCCGTCGACCTTCAGATCGAACACCGGGGGCAGGGTCGTCATGTCGCCGGACGCGACCGCCGCGATGTAGTCGAACACCGCGACGTCGACCCGCTTGAGCATGGACGTGATGATCACGTCCTGGTACTCGGCGACCGTCTTCTGGTTGTACTGGTCGGAGTCGACGCCGATGGCGTCCACTTCCGAGTCGCTGGCGGCCGCGAACACGCCCTTACCGGAGGCACCGGCGGCGTGGTAGACGACGTCGGCGCCCTGGTCGATGAGGCCCTGCGCGAGCACCTGGCCCTTCGGGGCGTCGTTGAAGCCCGTCAGGTCACCGGCCTCGGTGATGTAACCCGAGACCACCTCGGCGTCGGGCGAGACGGTCTCGACACCCTGCTTGAAGCCGGCCTCGAACTTCTGGATCAGCGGAACGTTCACGCCGCCGACGAAGCCGATCTTGCAGCTCTCGCTCTGCAGCGCCGCGGCCACACCCACAAGGAACGAACCCTCGTGCTCGGCGAAACCGAGGAAGGTCACGTTCGGGCCGGAGTCGGCGGCGAACCCGTCGACCACCGCGAACTGGATGTTCGGGTACTCGGCCGCCACCTTCTTCGTGGCCTCCGAGTAGGCGAACCCGACGCTGATGATCGGGTTGCGGCCCTCGCCGGCGAGCTGGCGGAGCCGGGTCTGCTTGGCCGCCTCGCTCTCCTGGTCGGTCGCCGTCAGTTCCTTGGCGTTCTCCTCCTTGACGCCCAGCTCGCTGATGGCCTGGTCGAGGCCCAACGCAGCCGAGTCGTTGAACGAAGCGTCACCACGACCACCGATGTCGAACGCGAGCCCGATCTTGAGCGCGCTGCCGTCGACCTCGCTGGCGACGTCGCTCGTAGTCGTCTGGGCCGCCGCGGCGGCCGGCTTGTCCACGGTCTGGCAACCTTCGCCAGTGTTGTCGCTGTTGCCCGACCCGTTGGCCGAATCCTTCGCACAACCGACCACGGACAGCACGCTGGCCAGCGCGATCGCGGTGACCGCGACTCCCCGCTTGAAGCGCAAGGCTTTCTCCCTCCACGGCTTCCCGCGCCCGGAACACACCGAACGCGAACTTATTGGCGAGACCGTACTCCGCGGGTCGTCCGCCGCTACCCCCACGTAGTCGCGCGTAACCCAATTGTTTTCGCGTCCCACCCACGGTGACCGGCTACCCGCTATCTGGTCACCGTTTCTTCCGCTTTGTCGTGCCCGGCAGTTTCGGTCCGGGCCGGTCGAGCAGCTTGTAGGCGTCGGCCACGGCCGTCAACCCCTCGGTGGCGACGTGTTCGGCCAGCTCGAAGTCGGCCTCCGTGCTGGCCTTGGCCAGCGTGGCGCCCGCTGAGTTCCACCGTTCGCGGGCGCGGCGGAGCAGCAGCTGGGCCTCCTCGTGGTCGACGTGCTCGGGCCCGTCGTCCAGGTAGTGGCCGAGCTGGTGATAGCGCGAGCGCGCGGCCACGGCCTCGTCGTTGCTGCGCAGCCGGGTGTTGCGGCCCAGCAGCACCGGCACGAGCGCCCCGGCCGCCACCAAGACCGCCGCTATCCCGATCCACACCCAGATCACCTGGTCACCTCCTGCTCCAGTTCGCTGAGCCGCTCTTCCACCTCGGCCAGCGCGGACCGGGAGCGGGCCGACTCGACGTCGCCCAGCAGGAGGACGTACCGCTCCGCCAGCTCGGCCTGCCGGTGGGCCGCCGCCGCGTCCTTCGGTGCGGGTGGGTGTAGTACGGCGTCGGCCAGGCGGTTCAGCCTGACGTTGATCGCCTCCTGGCGGGTGTGGGCGCCCGCCGCGCGGCGGCTGCGCTTCGTGGTGGTAGAGCCGATCAGGCGCAGTAGCGCGAAAAGGGCGACCGGCGCGAGGACCACGCCGCCGAGCGACAGCACGAGCGTCCCGGTCTGGAGGGCGTCCGGGGCGGGCGGCGGGGGCACCACCACGGCCCTGGTGGGCACGCCGTCCGGGTAGTCCTCCCGCGCCTGCTCGTCGAACGCGAACACGAACTCCTCGACCTCGGGGAACTTGTCCTCGTCGGTCGCCCGGTACCGCCAGGCCAGCTCGGCCTTCGTGATCAGCCCGTAGTCGTAGTCGGCCGCCTCGATCGGGTTCTGCGGGTTCGAGAACTGCGGACCCGCGCAGTACGCCTGGCTGTACTCACCCGTGTCGAGGGTCGCGTACACGATCACCAGGCTCGTGGTGACCACCGACGCGATCTGGTCGCACAGGTCGTAGACCGGCAGGTCCAGCGGCTCGGGCGGCTCCGGCAGCGGGGTGTCGTCCAGCAGGACCAGCACGATCGGCCGGTCGCCGAGCAGCTGGCGCGCCCGTTCCGCGTCGATCACCCCGGGGACGCCGGGCTTCTCCTCGTACACCGAGGTGGTCCGCAGTCCCTCGGCGATCGCGCGCACGCGGTCGGACACCGGCTCCGGCCCGTGCACCGGCCTGCCGAAGATCCCGATACCGAGCAGGAGACCGATGCCGACGCAGACCGCCACCCACCGGGGCAGCCCGAAGATGCGCTCGGCGCCGAACCATTTGTTCCTGATGGCCTTCACAGCAGCTCGGCCCCTTCCGTGGCGACCTTCGCCACCTCGGCCATCGCCTCGGACGTGTGGGCCTGGTCGTAAAGGGTGCGGGCGGTCGCGTGCCGTTCGGCCGCCGCGGCGTTCGGCGTCCGGCCGCGTTCCGCCGTCTCCAGCAGCCGGGCACCCAGCTCGTTGATCCTCGCCAGCGCCGACCCGCTCGCCAGGTACATGGCTCGCCGCTCGGCGGCCGCGCGGTCGGCGGTCCGCGCGCGGTAGGCGATCAGCCCGGCCGCCGCGAGGACGAGGGCCGAGCCGAGGAGCACCCACGGTGCGAACGTGCCGATCGTCCGCCGCACGTCGTACGCCTGCACCGACGGCTGGGGCGCCGGCTGCGGCCGGCCGTACGCGGCCTCCGCCAGCAGGGACGGCAGCCGCTCCAGGACCGTGCCGATCCGGTCGTCCATGGGGCTGCCCTGCCGGAAGCTGCCGTTCTGGAACCGGCCGTACGCGTAGTCCCGCGCCGAGTTCGCCTTGTCCTGCTGGCCGGTGATGACGACGTCCAGCCACCGGCCGGTGACCACGATGATCACGTCGTCCGGGAACAGCGGCGCGAGCGCCGGCGCGTAGTCGACCACCGGCTCGCCCGGCTCGGCGATCGGGAAGGCGGCGATCCGCAACGAGAGTCCGTGCTCCTCCGCCGCGAGGGCCGCCATCCGCGGGTCGATCGGGTCGTCGCGGCCGGGCGCGTTGTAGACGCGAGTCTCCCGCAGCTCCTCCGCCAGCTCCTCGAGCTGCTCCTCGGTCGGCGGCACCGGCGGGATCGGGTCGCTGCCGATATCCGGGTTCTCATCCCCGGCGGCGTACCGCGCCGCGAACAGCACCTCCGACGTCACGTCGAGGTAGGCGGTGGTCTGCCGCAGCTCCGCGATGTCGCTCGGGCCGATGACGCCCCCACGCTCGCCGTAGATCGACACGTAGATGCCCTCGACCCCGACGACCGTCACCTTGTTCTCGTTCGCCCACGTTTCGATCGGGTCGTAGACCTCGGCGTCGTGCTGGTCGCCGTCCGCGTAGTTGCCGCCCGCCTCGACCCGGCCCGTGTACGGCATGACCAGGACCTTCGTGTCCGGCGGGAGTGCCGCGCGGACCGCGTCCTCGTCGAGGTGGGCGACGGCGCCGGGCGCCCGGTAGATGTCGGTGTCGGCCAGCCCGGCGAGCGCCTCGTCCACGTTGAGCTTTGGTGGCAACGGTTGGTCAGCCCAGCTTTGCGGCGCCGCCCCCACCAAGAGCCCCACGGCGAGAATCCCACCGGCGAGCGTCTTCAGTACACGCACAGGCGGCACTGTGCCAGATGGACTACCCGGCCGGGGCCTCGATCACCCGAAAAGTGATCCCCGCCCTGGTCAGTCGGCCGGTGAGCTTGTCGCCCATGGCCACGGCCGTGGTCACCTGGCCGGACGTGGCCGGCAGCGTGTCGAACGCGATGCACAGCGCGGACTCGGCCAGCATCTTCGCGGTCTCGCCGTAGCCGGGGTCACCGCCGCTGACCTCCGTGACCACCCGCCGGCCGCCCGCCTCGCCGACGAACAGCACGCGGAACCACGACTTGGCGCGCTGTTCGGCCGTCGGGCCCTCGCCGCTGGTCTTGCGGCCGAGCAGCCAGCGCCGGGCCGGCGGGACCTGCGCGAGCACGACGGCCGCGCCGACCCCGCCCACGAGGGCGGCGGCCACCGGCAGCTTCTTGATGGCGACATAGTGCCCGTAGGTGAACGCCGGGCCGAACCGGTCGAGCGCGCGGGCCGAGCGGAGCACCACCAGCGGGTCGATGGTGGGCGCGGGCAGCACCCAGGCGTCGACCGCCTTCTCGTGGCGGGGCCGCCCTTTCTCGCCCTTCACCCGGCGGCCGGCGGGCCGGCCCTCGACCCGGCGGCGCTGCGCGGCCACCGACGACATGGTCCGCAGCCGGGAGAACGCCGTGATGGTCGACTGGTAGGTGCCGCCGGACATGACACCGGACGCCGAGACGTAGCCCTGGAGCCGGATCGGCACGTCGTCGGGCAGCTGGTCGACCGTGAACAGCGCGCCGAGGTCGTAGGGGATGGAGTCGAACCCGCAGGAGTGCACGAGCCGGGCGCCGGTCTCGTCCGCTTTCTCGTGGTAGCCGAGGAACATCCGGTCGACGAACTCCGGCTCGCCCGTGAGGTCGAGGTAGTCGGTGCCCTCTTCGGCGCACGCGGCGACCAGCGGTTCCCCGTAGTTGAGGTAAGGCCCGACGGTCGTGACCGCGACCCTCGTGCGGGCGGCGACCGCGCGCAGCGAGTCGGGGTCCGTGACGTCCGCGATCAGCAGTTCCAGCTTGGCGCACGCGGGGTTCAGCTCGGCCAGCCGGTCCCGCAGCGCCGTGAGCTTGTCCTTGTTCCGCCCGGCGATCGCCCACCGGCACGCGTCGTGTGCGTTGGCCGCCAGGTACTCGGCCGTCAGCGTGCCGGTGAACCCGGTGGCACCGAACAGGACAATGTCGAACTCCCGACCGACCGACATGCGGACCCCTTCCTGGTTACCCAGGAGTAACCCTAGGTCAGGTCCAGAACACGGCCAACCCGACGTTGAGCACCACCAGCCCGCCGAGGGCCGGGTTGAGCCACTTGGGAGCGGGGACCTTGCGGAGCACGAAGGTGAGCGCGAGGCCGACGATGATCAGCAGCACCACCATCTTCACGCCGAGCTTGGCTTCGATGTAGTCCTGATCGGTGGCCGGTCCGAGCAGTTGCAGCGCGACGCCGGTGAGCAACTGGAGAATCCCGAGGTGCAGCCAGCCGACGTTCAGGCGGGAACCTTCGGGGGCCTGCTGCTGCATGAAGAACGTGCCGACCATCGAAGCCATGGCGAGCAGATGCAGGAACACCAACAAAAGCCGAACGAACTCCACGACGGACCTCCGAGGTCAGTGGGCCCACGGCAAGCCCACGTTAAGGACTGTTGTAGCAGCAAGCCGATCACCGCGACGACCCGTGTCCACCGAGTCTCGATGGAGTCAAAACTGTCGGTGCCGACCGCTAGGATTGAATCCAGGGGTCCCCGGACCGTTTTTGTCGGTGCAGTCGGCTACCTTGCCAGCGGGTCTCTGTCCTAGTCCGCCTTGAGTGCGACTCGAGCGTCGTTCACCGCGCGGCCGGGGCGCTAGTCGACCGTGGTGTCCTCCGGACGGCGGCGCGCGAGGGCGGCCAGCGTGTCCAGTGTGGACGCCAGCACCTCCGGTGGCGGGGAGGACACCGCGAGGCGAATCGCGTTGGGGGCGTGGCCCGGGCCGACGGCGAAGGCCGCCGCCGGGGTGACCGCGATGCCGTGGCGGGCGGCGGCGGCCACGAACATGTCGGCTCGCCACGGTTCCGGAAGTTCCCACCAGCAGTGATAAGCACCCGGGTCGGCGCGGATCGTGAAGCCTGCCAGCCGTTGCGCCACAATCTCCTGCCGTGTCACGGCATCCGCGCGTTTGGCCGCCTGGATCGTGGCCGCCGTGCCGTCGGTGACGTACCGCGTCGCGGCCGCCAGCGCGAAGCGGCTCGCCGTCCAGCCGCCCGAGCGCAGTGCGCCGGCGACGGTCTCCCGGCTGCCGGCGGGCGGCACGGCGAAGCCCAGCGTCAGGCCCGGCGCGACCCTTTTGGACATACTGTCGACCAGCACCACGTGGTCCGGCGCGTACGCGGCGAGCGGTGGCCGGTCATCGCTCAGGAACGTGTAGATGCCGTCCTCGATCGCGGGCAGGTCGCGCTCGGCGAGGACCTCGGCGAGCGCCGCGCGGCGGTCGTCCGGCATGGTGACCCCCAGCGGGTTGTGCAGCGTCGGCTGCAGGTAGACCGCGCCGACCCGCGCGGCACGCACCGCGGCCGGCAGCAGCCCGTGCTCGTCCATCTCCAACGGCACCAGCGTGACCCCCAGCCGTGCCGCCACCGCCTTCACGACCGGGTAGGTGAGCGCCTCGACACCGAGCCGGCCGCCGACCGGCAAGAGCCCGGCGACCGCGGCCGCGATGGCCTGCCTTCCGTTGCCGGCGAACAGGATCCGCTCGGGCGCCGGCGTCCAGCCCGTGCGGGCCAGCACCGTCGCGGCGGCCGCGCGGGCCGGTGCGGTGCCGTCGACGGTGACCGGGCGTAACACGTCCGCCAGCAGTTCCGGCCGCAGCAAGGGGCCGAGGCTCGCCGACAGCAACGCCGCCTGGTCCGGCAGCAGCGGGACGTTCAGCTCCAGGTCGACGCGGGCGGCGGCGGGTTCGGCCAGCGCCGGTTCGGTCGCGGACGTCCAGGCGCGGACGAACGTGCCGCGGCCCACCTCGCCGACCGCGAGGCCGCGCCGCACGAGCTCGCCGTACACCCGGGCCGCGGTCGACGCCGCGATGCGGTGCTGGCGGGCGAACCACCGTTGCGTCGGCAACCGCTCACCGGGCCGCAGCCGGCCCATCCTGATGTCGGCGGCGACGGTGTCGGCGAGCACGCGGTAGTCGTCCACAGATTTCCCTCATTGCACCGAGAGCATTGTTTCTATTGCACCGAGATTATCCGCGCAATAGCCTCAGTACAAGAAGGGAGCTGGTTGCGTGAACACGGCAGAGGTCAACGGCATCACCGTCGGGTACGACGACGAGGGCAGGGGTGACGCCCTCGTCCTGATCCACGGGCACCCGTTCGACCGCTCGATGTGGCGGCCCCAGATCGAGCACTTCCGCGACGAGGGTTGGCGGGTGATCGCGGCGGACCTGCGTGGGTACGGCGAGAGCACGGTCGTGCCGGGAGTGACGCCGCTGTCGACCTTCGCCGAGGACGTCGCCGCGTTGCTCGACCACCTCGGCGTGGAGCGGTTCGTGCTCGGCGGCCTGTCGATGGGCGGGCAGATCGTGCTCGAATGCCACCGGCTGTTCCCGTGGCGGATCCGCGGGCTCGTGCTGGCGGACACGTTCGCGCAGGCCGAGACCCCGGCCGGACGCGAGCAACGCAACCGGATGGCGGACCGGCTGCTCCGCGAGGGCATGGCGGGGTACGCGGCCGAGGTGTTGTGGAAGATGGTGGCGGCACCGGAGGCCGCGCCGCACGTGTCCGAGATGATGCGGAACGCGCCGGCGCCGGGCGCGGCCGCGGCGTTGCGGGGCCGCGCGGAACGTCCCGACTACACGGAGATGTTGGGCACGGTCGTGGTGCCGACCCTCGTGGTGGTGGGCAGCGACGACGAGTACACGCCCGTCGACGACGCCCGGTACATGCACGACCGGATCCCCGGGTCCACGCTCGTGGTCGTGGACGGCGCCGCCCACATGCCGAACCTGGAACGACCGGCGGAGTTCAACAAGGCGGTCGGCGAACTACTGACGGACGTGCGGCGATGATCGTGCTCGTGACGGGCGCCAGCAGCGGGTTCGGCGCGGCGATCACCCGCCGCTTCGCCGAGGCAGGCGCGAAAGTGGTCGCCGCGGCGCGGCGGGTCGACCGGATCCCGTTGTCGGACAAGGTGTTCCCGCTCGCACTGGACGTACGGGACGCCGAAGCGGTGCGTGCCGCGGTCGAGGACCTGCCGGCCGAGTACGCCGACGTCGACGTGCTGGTGAACAACGCCGGGCTGGCGAAGGGGCTGGAGCCGGCGCAGCGGGCCGACCTCGCGGACTGGGACCAGATGATCGACACCAACTGCCGGGGGCTCGTGCACTGCACGCGCGCGGTGCTGCCGGGCATGGTGACACGGGGCAGGGGGCACGTGGTGAACATCGGCTCGGTCGCGGGTAGCTACCCGTATCCGGGCGGGAACGTGTACGGCGCCACGAAGGCGTTCGTGCGGCAGTTCAGCCTGAACCTGCGCAGCGACCTGCACGGCACGGACGTGCGGGTCACGTGCGTCGAGCCGGGGATGTGCGAGGGCACGGAGTTCTCCCTGGTCCGCTTCGCCGGCGACGCGGACCGCGCGGACGCCGTGTACCAGGGGTTGCGGGCACTCACGGCCGAGGACATCGCGGCGACGGTCCACTGGGTGACGTCACAACCCGCACACGTCAACGTGAACACGATCGAGCTGATGCCGGTCGCCCAGTCCCCCGGCCCGTTCCAACTGGCCCGCACTCAATAAGCGAGTCCCACGTTCAAGACGGGCGAGTCCCACATTGGGAACCGGCGAGTCCCACGTTCAAGACCGGCGAGTCCCACATTGGGAACCGGCGAGTCCCACGTTCAAGACCCGCGAGTCGCCCTCCCAGGACATCCGAGTTGGCGGTTCGTGAACCGGCCCGAGGTCGTGAACCGTCAACTCGCGTGTCGCGAACGGGGGACTCGCGCGGGCTGAACGTGGGACTCGCCGGTCGTGAACGTGGGACTCGCCGGTCGTGAACGTGGGACTCGCCTGTTCTGAACGGGGGACTCGCCTGGGTTTAGCTCAGCGCGAGAGGATCTTGGTCCGCGCCTCGGCGTAGCGTTCGCGGACCCAGGGCGCCGACTCACCGTCCATAGTGGACATCCCACCCAGGCGCCACACGGGCGGGCCGTCGCCGCCGGCCAGGGTCCACGCCGCCTGACGAGCGGCGCCGTCGGCCACGTACTCGCCCGGTTCCGGCACCAGCACCGGCCGGCCGAACACGGTCGGCGCGATCGCCCGCACGGCGGCCGACCGCGCGCCGCCGCCGACCAGCAGCACGCGCTCGGTCCGCACTCCCTGTGCCACCAGCGCGTCCAACGCGTCGGCCAGGCCGCACAGCATGCCCTCGACCGCCGCCCGCGCCTGGTGCGCCGGGGTGGCGTTCGCGAGCCGCAGCCCGTGCAGCGCACCGGTCGCGTCCGGCAGGTTCGGGGTCCGCTCGCCCTCCAGGTAGGGCACCAGCACGAGCCCGTCGGCGCCGGCCGGTGCGGACAGCGCGAGATCGGCGAACCGGTCGTGCGAGACGCCGAGCATCCTGGCCGCCGCGTCCAGCACCCGCGCCGCGTTGAGCGTGCACACCAACGGAAGGAAGCGGCCGGTGGCGTCGGCGAACCCGGCGACCAGGCCGGCCGGGTCGGCGCTCGGCTTGTCGGCCACGGCGAACGCCGTGCCGGAGGTCCCGATGGAGATGACCACGTCACCCGGCTCGGCACCGACCCCGAGCGCGGCCGCCATGTTGTCCCCCGTACCGGCACCGAGCAGCGCACCGGCGGGCGTGCGGCCGGCGTCGTCGGACGGGGCGAGCACGGTCGGCAGCCTCGGCGTCGTGCCAAGTGCGGCCTCCAACAAGTCGGTGCGATAGTCGCCCGTGGCGGCCGAGAAGTACCCGGTGCCCGACGCGTCGCCCCGGTCGGTGGTCAACCGGTCCAGGTCGCCCGACCCGGTGAGCAGCCAGGTCAGGTAGTCGTGCGGCAGACACACGGCGGCCGTGCGCGCCACCGACTCCGGTTCGTGGTGCGCGAGCCAGCGCAGCTTGCTGACCGTCACCGACGCGACCGGCACCACGCCGACCGCCTCCGCCCAGGCCGCGCCGCCGCCCAACTCGTTGACCAGCTCGGCCGCCGCACTGGCCGAGCGGGTGTCGTTCCACAACAACGCGGGCCGCACGGCATGGCCCGCCTCGTCGAGACAGACCATGCCGTGCTGCTGGCCGGCGACCGAGACGGCCGCGACATCGTCGATGCCGCCCGCCTGCTCGATCGCCGCCCGCAGCGCCGTCCACCACGCCGCCGGGTCGACCTCGGTCCCGTCGGGATGCGCGGCCGTCCCGCTGCGCACCAGCGCACCGGACTCCGCGTCACGCACCACGACCTTGCAGGACTGGGTCGACGAGTCGACCCCGGCCACCAGCGGCATGACTACCTCCTAGAAACGCACGTTCGCGAGATAGTTGTAACCGGTCTCCGCGCATTTCAGTGCATCGACGGGCTGGTCGTTCTCCACGATGTACTCGTCGACCTCCAACGGCCAGGTGGCGCGGAAGATCCTCGGGAAGTCGATTGTGCCCTCACCGAGGTCTGCGAAACCACCGTCCTCGGCCCGGTCCTTCACGTGGTACTGCTTGACCCGCCCGGCCACCCGGTAGAACTCCCGCACCGGATCGGACTCGCCGGTCACCACCCAGTACAGGTCCATCTCCAGGTCGACATTACGCCGCGAGGTGCCCCGGGTGATCACATCCCACGGCCGCACGCCGCCGATCGCCTGGAACTCGTGCGCGTGGTTGTGGTACCCGAACCCGATCCGCGCCTGCCGGTAGATCTTGCCGGCCGCCTCCAGCCGCGCCGTGAACGTCTGCCACTCGGCGATCGTCGGGAAGTTCGCGTACGCCACGATGCTCTTCTTGTTGCCGAGGATCCTGGCGTCGGCGATCGCCTTGTCGAGATCGCCGTCGATGCCGACGTGGGTCGAGGTCGCCCGCAGGTGGAACCGGTCGAGGATCTTGCGGAACTCGGTGGCCGAGCGCCCGTAGGTGCCGGCCAGCTCAACCTTCCGGTAGCCGATGTCCGCCAGCGCCTCCAGGTTGCTCTCCAGTTCGACCTCGAGGATCGACCGCAGGGTGTAGAGCTGGATGCTGATCTTGTCCTTGGGTACCCGCAGACGCCGCCCGTGACCGGCACCCTCCGCAGCGGCCACGCCCGGCAGGGCACTCGCCGCGCCGACGGCCAACGCCGCACCGGCGGCACCACGCAACATTGTCCTTCTGTCTACAGCCACGACAACTCCTCAATGAGCAGGGTGGACAATCAGTCCTTTGTGGAGAAAGCGGCGTCGAACGCCGCGGTCGGCTTGTCGAAGATGAGGTTGCGGATGAAGGTGACCGCTTCCTCGGCGCCACGCAGACGGTCCATCCCGGCGTCCTCCCACTCGACCGAGATGGGGCCGGTGTAGCCGATCGCGTTGAGCGCGCGGAACGACTCCTCCCACGGCACGTCACCGTGCCCGGTGGAGACGAAGTCCCACCCACGCCTCGGGTCCGACCAGGCCAGGTGCGAACCCATGCGGCCGTTGCGGCCGTCGAAGCGCTTCTTCGTGTCCTTGCAGTCCACGTGGTAGATCCGGTCGGCGAAGTCGAGGATGAACCCGACCGGGTCGAGGTCCTGCCACACGAAGTGCGACGGGTCCCAGTTCAGGCCGAACGCCTCGCGATTGTCGACCGCGTCGAGCGTGCGCTTGGTCGTCCAGTAGTCGTAGGCGATCTCGGACGGGTGCACCTCGTGGGCGAACCGCACACCCTCCTGGTCGAACACGTCCAGGATGGGGTTCCACCGGCGCGCGAAGTCCGCGTAACCGTCGTCGATGACCTCTTGGGACACCGGCGGGAACATGGCGACGTACTTCCAGATCTTGGAGCCGGTGAAACCGACCACGGTGGACACACCGAGCTTCGCCGCGGCGCGCGCCGTGTCCTTCATCTCCTCGGCCGCCCGCTGCCGAACGCCCTCCGGCTCGCCGTCGCCCCAGATCCGCGCCGGCAGGATGTTCTTGTGCCGGTCGTCGATCGGGTCGTCGCAGATCGCCTGGCCGACCAGGTGGTTGGAGATCGTCCACACCTTCAGGCCGTGCGAGGCGAGTTGCTCCAGCTTCTTGGTGACGTAGTCGTCCTCGGCCAGCGCCCGGTCCACCTCGAAGTGGTCGCCGGAACAGGCGATCTCGAGCCCGTCGTAGCCCCATTTCGCGGCGAGGGTGCACACCTCCTCGAAGGGGAGGTCGGCCCACTGGCCGGTGAACAAGGTGACTGGTCGACTCATCGTTTGATCCCTTCCTTCACGTTAATTCCTTGCAACTGAAGCAACAGGTCACGCACCTCGGTGGCCGCGACCTTGCCGGCCGGCTCGGCGTCGGGCACCGAGCACAGCAGGACGGGACCGTCGTCGGTCCGCCCGGGCAGCCGTCCGTGCGAGCCGCGCACGTACGTCGGGTCGAGCGGCACCACGTTCATGGCGTAGCGCAGGCCGACCTTCTTCTT
Source organism: uncultured Actinomycetota bacterium (assembly GCA_963826035.1). Lineage (GTDB taxonomy): Bacteria > Actinomycetota > Actinomycetes > Mycobacteriales > Pseudonocardiaceae > Actinophytocola. The sequence continues at coordinate 141,784 of CAWGVZ010000024.1, forward strand.
CACCAGGTTCAGGCCCGCCTTGGCCTTCGCCAGCTTGTCGGCCGGATCGAAGAACAGCTCGGCCGGGTCGTAGCCGGGCTTGCGGTGGATCTCCACGCCCCGCGCGAAGTCCGGCGCCCGCTCGTCGTCGGTCCAGTAGTAGTAGGTGAACCAGGCGTCCGGCTCGGCCACCACCACCAGGTCACCGGCGCGGGGATGGTCGATGCCGTAGCGCGCCTGCGCCTCCCGGTCGAGCACCTCGTCCACACCGGACAGTTGGCCGAGCATCTCCCGCACCCTGGGCAGGTCGGCGTCGTCGGCCACGTAGACGTGGGCCACCTGGTGGTCGGCCACGGCGAACGCGCGGGAAGTCCACGGGTCCAGGTACTCCATGCCGGCCTGCGTGTACACCTCGAGCAGGCCTTCGGTGCGCAGCAACCGGTTGATGTCGACCGGCCGGCGGACCGGGGTGATGCCGTACTCCGAGAGCACCACAACGGTGACGCCGGCGGCGTGCGCGTCGGTCAGCAGCGGGGCCAGCGCGGCGTCCACGTCGCGCGCCGCCCGGACCGCCTGCGGCGAGTCCGGGCCGAACCGCTGCAGGTCGTAGTCGAGGTGCGGCACATAGGCGAGCAGCAGGTCGGGTCCGCTGTCGGCGAGCACCTTCCGGCTCGCGCCGATGATCCACTCGCTGGACTTGAGGGTGGCGGTCGGGCCCCAGTACTGGAACAGCGGGAACTCGCCGAGCGCGCCGGTGAGCCGGTCGTGCAGGGCGGGCGGACGGACGTAGGCGTCCGGCGACTTGCGGCCGTCGGCGTGGTAGATCGGCCGGGGCGTCACGGTGATGTCGGTGGTCGCGCCCATGGCATACCACCAGCAGATGTTGGCGGCCGTGTAGCCGGGGTGCGCCGACCTGGCCGTCTCCCAGAGCTTCTCCCCGCTCACCAGCTTGTTGTGCTGGCGCCACAGGAACACCTCGCCCAGCTCGCGGAAGTACCAGCCGTTGCCGACGATGCCGTGGTCGGCCGGCATGAGCCCGGTGAGGAACGTCGACTGGGCGCTGCAGGTCACCGCCGGAAGCACCGTGCCGAGCTCCGCCTGCCAGCCCCGGTGACCGAGCGCGGCCACGTTCGGCATGTAGCGCAACAACTTCGGCGTCAACCCGACGACGTCGAGCACCAGCAGCGGTGTCGTCATGAGCGCTCCGCCTCCCCGGAATTTTCCCGCGTGGTCACCATGCGCTGTTGGCCTCCAGTTCCGGACGTACTTGTGGCTGGGTTGCGTCCCGTTCCCCTTAGGTGCGGTTGGCAGCCACCTGAGGTTGGCACAAGGAGTGTCACGAAACTCCCTCCCCATGTAGCGCCAGTTGGGCCGCGGCCCAGCGCAACTCGGCGGCGATCCCGCGGATGAGCGCGGTGTCACCGCCGTTCCCCGCGGTCTCCGGCAGCACGCTCCAGGTGTAGGTCTCCACCTCGATGTGCGGCAGTGGACCGTCCACTACGGACTCCAGCGTGGTGATGGCCGTCCGCAGCACGTCCGTGGTGGCCGACAGCGGCGCGGCCGGCCGGGCGTGCAGCGGGACGTGGAAGTGCACCCGCCAGGCCTGCTCCCCCGGCAGTTCGGCCAGTGCTTGCGGCAGATCGTCGGCGCCGAGCACCGCGCCCTCGCGAGTGCGTTCCCGCACCTGGTGCAGGTAACGCGGTTCGGTGAAGTCGGCGAGCGCGAGGCGGGCCTGCCCGCTGGCCGGGTCGTCGACCTGCAGTGCGGCGGACGCCTGCACCTTCACCACCTCGAGGCCGGCGTCGTAGATCTCCGCGACCGTCTCGGCCGGGTCGGCGAACGACACGGCCAGGTGACAGGTGTCCAGGCACAGACCGATGTACCGAGGGTCGACGCGCGGCGCGAGCCAGCGGACGGCGTCGGCCACCGTGTCGAGCACGCAGCCCGGTTCCGGCTCGACCGCAAGGCGGATCGGCCGGCCGTTCACGAGGGCCATCCGGTCGAGCACGTCGGTCAGCACGCCGAGCGCGGCGGCCGCCACGTCGTCGTCCTCCGGACCCCACGGCTCGCGCCAGGCGAGCGGCAGGGTGGAGATGCTGCCGTAGGTGGCCGAGTCGGGCAGCAGGTCGGCCAGCACCCGCGCGCAGTCCACAGTGTACTCAAGACGTCGTGGCGAGGTCCACTCCGGACGGTAGACCGAATGCTTGACCACCTCGTCGTGGAAACCGCCGTAGGGGAAGGCGTTGAGCGTGTACACCTCCAGGCCGCGAGCGTCCAGCGCGGTGCGCAACCTGGTCCGCAGCGCCTGGTCGGCGGCGAGCGCACCGGCCAGCCCGGCCGGCAGCCAGAGCCCGACCGGCAGCACGTCGACGCCCACCAGCCTGCGGACCGGTTCGGCGTAGCGGTCGAACTGCGCCACCACCCCGGCCAGATCCTCGGCCGGGTGGACGTTGGTGCAGTAGCCGATCACTGGCTGTGCTCCCGGCCGCCGCCACGCAATACGGAGTTGCCGGCGAACGTGTCGGTGGACGCGGCGAAGCCGGGCAGCTCGTCGAGGACCAGCCGGTCGCTCTGCCCGTAGAACTCAACCGGGTTCTGCCACAACACCTTGTCCACATCGGACTCGGTGAAGCCGGCCTCGAGCATGGCCAGGCCGGTCTTGTAGGTCTTCAGCGGGTCCGAGCGACCCCAGTCGGCGGCCGAGTTGACGATCATCCGGTCGGTGCCGTACCGCTTGAGGATCGCCACCATCCGCTGTTCGTCCATCTTGGTGTCCGGGTAGATGGAGAAACCCATCCAGGCACCCGAGTCGGCCACCACCGCGACGGTCGGCTCGTTCAGGTGGTCGACCAGCACCCGGCCGGCGTCCAGACCGGACTCCCGCACCACATCGAGGGTGCGCCTGGTGCCGGCCAGCTTGTCCCGGTGCGGGGTGTGGACGAGCGCGGGCAGATCGTGCTCGATCGCCAGCTGCAGCTGCGCGGCGAACACCCGGTCCTCCTCCGGGGTCATCGAGTCGTAGCCGACCTCGCCGACCGCCACCACGCCGTCCTTCGCCAGGTAGCGCGGCAGCACGCCGAGCACCTCGACGCAGCGCGGATCGTTGGCCTCCTTGGGGTTCAGCGCGATCGTGCAGTGGTGGCGGATGCCGAACTGCGCGGCGCGGAACCGTTCCCAGCCGATGAGGGCGTCGAAGTAGTCGGTGAACGAGGCGACGCTGGTCCTCGGCTGCCCGAGCCAGAACGACGGCTCGACCAGCGCGCGCACGCCCGCCGTGAACATCGCCTCGTAGTCGTCGGTGGTCCGCGAGGTCATGTGGATGTGCGGGTCGAAGATCCTCATGCCCTGGCCTCCAGCAGTGTCACGGCGTCGGCGGGCACGTCACGGCCCGCCGCCTTGCGTTCGTCGGCGTAGTCGGCGACCATCCGCAACAGCTCGTCATCCGTTCGTTTGTCCACTTCGGACACGGCGGCGAGCGGCACGCCGACGAACAGGCACTTGAGCACCCCGTGTCGCCACGTGTGCGCGTCCAGGTGCCGGGCGGCGAAGTCGCCCATGGCCGCGGCCACCAGCCGGATGTCGTTGGCGCGCAGAGCGTCCTTCACCAGGTCGAGGCCGGCCGGGACGGCGGCGGTCGGCAGCACCGACAGTCCACGCAGGACACCCCGACGTTCGGCGTCGTCGCCGTAGCGGTACAGCTCGGCCACCTCGCCGGCCAACGTGGCGCCGTCGAGCATCTCGGCCAGCACGGTCAGCAGGCGCGTTCGCGCGAGGTCGTCGACCGTGCCGTACACCAGGCCCTGCGGGTCGGACTCCGGGCGCAGCGGCGCGCGACCGACCTTGCGGCCGACCGCCGGGAACAGCGTGCGAATGGCCGCGGGGTTGGTGCGCACGCGCTCCTCGGCGTCAACCAGCCAGGGATGGTCCACCTGAGTCACCCACTCCGAGTCGTTGGCGGGCAAGGGTGCCGCGGGTACGAGCGCGGCACGCAGTGCGTCGAGGGACCGGCGCGCCACGTCCGGCGCCGCGTGGCTGTGGCGGGGCAGCTCCACGGCCGCGACGCCCGTGTAGCCGACCTGGACGAGCGCGGCGAGCGTGGCCGGCAGGTTCAGCTCGCCCTCGCCGAACTCCAGGTGCTCGTGCACGCCCGTGCGCATGTCGTCGAGCTGGACGTTCACCAGCAGGTCGCCCGCGCGGCGGATGCAGGTGGCCGCGTCGTCGTCCTCGACCGCGACGCAGTGGCCGACGTCCAGGGTGATGCCCAGCAGTTCGGGTGCGCCGAGTTCCTCACGCAGCCGCAGCGCCTCGGACAGGTGTGCCACGAACATCCCCGGTTCCGGCTCGAGTCCAATGGGGACGTTTCGTCTTTCGGCTTCTTCCAAGACTTCGCCCACCCCCGAGCGCATCCGCCGCCACGCGGTTTCCGAGTCCACAGTGGATGGTCGGATACCGGACCAGAACGAGACGGCGTCGGCGTTGATGGCCTCGGCCACCCGCAGCGCGCGCATGAGGAAGTCGATCCGGCCGGCGGGCTCGTCGCACACGAGCGTCGGGTGGTGCTTGCGGTAGGGGTCGAGCAGGTAGCGCGCGCCGGTCTCGACCACGGAGCGCAGGCCGAGCCTGCCGAGGAGGGCCGCGATGTGGTCGGTCTGCGCGCCGAGGTCGTCGGCGAAGGGGTCGAGATGGTGGTGGTCCAACGTGAGCGCGACCGACGTGTAGCCGAGATCGGCGATGACGCGGAGGGCGTCGTCGAGGCGGTGGTTGGCGAACCCGTTGGTGCCGTAGCCGAGGTGGAACGCGCTCATGTCGGACTCACCTTTCTGGCGAGCGCCCTGGCGACCGGCAGCGCGGCGGCGACCGCGGCGGCGCCGAGCAGTGAGCCGCGGCGGGCGGCGATGGCCGCCTGAAGTGGGACCATGCCGTGGATCCCGGCCATGGTGGCCGTGCGGACGGTGGCGGCGGACGGGTCCTTCGCGGCGGCGAGCTGCGCCCGTCCGACGGTCGAGGAGTACACGCCCGCCGCGATGGTCGCTCCGAACCGGTGCCAGCGGGACCGCGCCCGGCCCCTGGTGGCGGTCGCCGACACGATGACCGTCCCGACGAGGGCCGCGCCGGCCGTGGTCTTGTTTCCGCCGTGCACCTCGCCTCTCGACAGGGCGGTGACGCCGAGGGTGTGCCCACCGACGGCGGCTGCCGAGGGAAGCGCTTTCCTGGTGTTGCCGCCGGCGCCGAGGAGGACGTCGAAGGTGCGGCAGGCGGCCATCCCCAGTGGACCGAGCACAGTGGACTTGAGGACGGTGTCGTAGGCCCAGACGGCGGCGGCGAGCGGGATCGCGATCTTCATGGCGGGTTTTCCGCCACCGAGCGCTGCGAGTCCGAACCCGGCGGCCGTGAGCCCGCCCGCGATGGCGAGCGCCTGGTCGGGGCTGATCTGGCCGGCGGGGATCGGCCGCTCGGGGCGCTCGGTGGCGTCGAGTTCGCGGTCGGACCAGTCGTTGAGCGCCATGCCGGACCAGTAGAAGGAGACGGAGGCGAGGGGGAGCAGCAGTCGCCGGCCCCGGAGTGGGATGCCGGCGGCGGCCGCGCCGGCGACCGTGTCGCCGAGAACGGTGAGGGCGGCGGGGGCGCGCACGAGCTTCACGAGCGCCCCGAGCCCCGCCCCGGTTCGATCGCCGGCTGCCGCGCTGGCGCGAGCCCGAGCGGTGTTGTTCCCCGTGAAACCAACCCGTGCGGAGCCCTCACCGAAGGCTCCGTTCCCCACCCCACCAGCCGAGTTGATCATGGCCGATACTGGGGTATGCCCCCACCCTCTCCGGGGGGCGGCCCCGATTCCAGTGTACCGAGGGGGTCTGACAAAAGGCGGGTTGACGATCTTGGTTGTGGATCGTTCGCCGGTTGTGGATAACTTTCCTTCGGGGCGTTGACCTGCGGAGATTCGTGCGGCGGCGGGGCGTCTGACCTCTCGGTGGGCTGGTAAGGCGGGGGGTTTGCAGAAAGTTCGCGGGCCTCCTCCGCCGGGGTTGGGACGGGCTCGTACGGCGGTGCGGCCAACTGCTGAGTCGGCTTCCGCACCGGACCGGCCTGCTCCTGAACCGGCTCATACGGCGGGGGGTTCGCAGAAGGTTCGCGGTGCTCCTCCGCCGGCGTCGAGGCGGGCTCGTACGGCGGCGCGGCCAACTGCTGAGTCGACTCCTGCACCGGACCGGCCGCCTCCTGCACCGGCTCGTATGGCGGCGGAGCCAGCCCCTGCACCGGACCGGCCTGCTCCCCAAACGGCGGCGGTGCCAGACCTTGAGTCGGCTCGTGCGGAGGCGGGCTCGGCTGAACCGGAGCCGTGGACGCGAGGGCCTCGGTTCCCAGCGCTTCCTGGCCGTAGGTCTCCAGTGGCGCCGAGAGGGTACGGGTCGCCGTGTGCAGCGTCTGCGCCCACTCGGTCAGCATTCGGGTTTGTTCCGCGAACCGGTGTTCGTCGCTGCCCACCGGGTCCTTGAAGAAGAACGCCAACTCGCCGAGCGGGCCCGACTTCCCGACCGCGTGCGCCGTCGCCACCAGGCGGGCCAAGTCGAGCACCAACGGCGCGGCCAGCGCCGAGTCCAGACCCATCCACGTCAGCTGGAGGCTCATCCGCGCGCCCAGAAAGCCCTCGAACGACACGTGGTCCCACGCCGTCTTCTGCTCGCCCAGGTCCGGCACGTTGTCGATGTGCAGGGGCGCCGTCACGCCCTCGCCCAGCAACGCCGCCAGGCCTCGGGCCTTCGAGTCCAGTTTGCCCTGCGCCTGCGTGGGGTCAGCGAGGTTCGCACCGTCGCCGCCGCCCAGTAGGTTCGTGCCCGCCCACGAGCGGACCTTCAGCGCCCTCGCCGTGAACATGGGGGCCAGGACCGTCCTCAACAGAGTCTCGCCCGTTTTGCCGTCCGAGCCCGCGTAGGGCAGGCCCCGGGACACGGCCAGCGCATGCAACGCCGGCAGGCGAATGCCCGGCGACGGCGTGAAGTCCACATAGGAGCAACCAGCCAGCAGTGCCGCGTAGGCCGTCAGTGACGACGGCGGCAGGACCGTCCGCGTGGGATCGTCGAGTGCTCGCTCCAGCGCCGCGAGGTCGTCGTGCTCGGCCAGGTACGGAACCGGCGGTTCGGTGGACGACACGTTCACCACCACCACCCGCTCGAGCCCATGGCGGGAGCGGAAGTCCGTCAGGTCCGCGGCCAGGCGGCGAGCGGCCACCGACTGGGCACCCGTGTGGGTCGCCGGGTGGTAGCCGTCGCGGATGTTGGCGTCCACGGCGCGGAGGCCGGCCGCCACGGCGGCCAGCACGCGGTGCGGGATGAGGCCCGACTCGGCCAGTTGCTCGGCCCGCTTGTCCAGCGGGGTGTGCACCACATCGTGGCCACCGACCGCCAGCTGGTCCCAGCCGGGCAGTCCGACACCGGCGAACGGCTCACTCTCGGTCACGCATCCGGTGGGAGCGATCAGGCCCGCGCGCAGCGCGAGGAGGCCGGTGACCGCCGTGGTCGCCACCGACCCCCGCGCTCCGACCAGCCATAAACCGGTTGTTGGCATTGTGGGAGACCCTTCTGTCCTGGTTTGGGTGAATCCGGCGGGTTGGCGACGCTGCGTTGCGCCGCCAACCCGCCGGCGCTCTTCACCCAGTCATCGGCCGTTCACCGCTTGGGGTAACACAGCAACCCCTTCGATGGAACTGATGACCGCATCACCATCACGCTCGAGCACGGTCCGAACATCGGCATCTGTGACCGTTGTCACATTCGTAGCCATGGTCACGAACCGTTCGAGCTCCTGCACGGCCTTCGCGTCGTTGCCGTTGGCCTCGGCCTTGCGGGCCTTGTTCAACTGCTGTTTGAGCGCGTTGTACGCCGACAGCGACAGCCGGTTGGTGGCCCGGAACCGGTCCAGCAACTGGCCCATGTCACGCATCGACGTGGTGGTGGCGAACGTCAGCGACGAGCTCGTGACGTTGCCCGCCACGTCGGTGGCCGACACGGCGAACCGGTGCGTGCCCAGCGGCAGCTGGTACAGCGCGGTCGTGCGACCCGAGGTGATGAACTCACCGTCGAGCGCACCGGCCACCGAACCCACGCCGGACGTGGCGTCCTCCGCGTGCCAGGACAGCACCACGTCGGTCGCGTCGCCGTAGACGCGGCCGTCGGCCACCCCCGCCACCAGCAGCGTCGGCTTGCTGGCGTCGATCTTGATGGTGGCCGCCTTCTCGGCCTCGACGTTGCCGGCCTTGTCGACCGCCCGGTACAGCAGCGTGTGGTTGCCGTCCCCGGTCACCTCGACGATGCCCGTGTAGGGCGTCCACGAGCCACTGTCCAACTTGTACTCGATGCGGTCGACACCCTGACCGATGTCGGTCGCCGACAGCTGGACCGGGACGGTGCCCGGGTGCCAGCCGGAGGCACCGGCGTCCGCGAAGGTCGCGGTCGTCACCGGCGCGGCGGCGTCCACGATCTCCTTGATCTGGATGTCGCGGAACCACACGTCATCGCCGTTCCCATGGTTCTGGATGCCGACGAATCCCTGCGTGAGGTCGCGGTTCGGGTCGGTGCTCGTGAAGTCGTTGACCAACGTCCCGTTCAGGAAGACCTTGATGGTCTGTCCCTGCACCACGATCTCGTAGCTGTTCCACTCACCCGGCGGCTTCAGCGCCCCGTCCCGCGCGGCGATGTCCGCCGACTGGAACGAGTAGACCGAACCGGTGGTCCGGTCCGGCGCGTCCGTCGCGTCGATCTGGATCTCGTAGCCCTGGTTGACCGCGACCCACGGGTCGTTGCCCGCGTCCGGGTACCCGACGAAGATGCCCGAGTTGTCGTCGCCCGCCATCTTCCAGTCCAGCTTCAGGCTGTAGGCGTTGAACTCCTCCTCGTGGGAGAGCAGGCCCATGCCGCCCGTGGACAGGATGGTGCAGTCGTCCTGCAGCGCGAAGCTGCCCGGTCCGGCCTGCGTCCAGTTGCCCAGGCTCGCCTCGCTGCCGTCGAACAGGCTGGTGTAGCCCGCTTCCGGCGCACTCGGCACACATTCCTCGGTGGGATCCCCGCCGACACCCGGACCGACGACGTTGAGCGTGTCGATGTCCATGAGTCCGCCGCCGCCACCGGAGAAGGTGAGGTACAGCGGGCCGCTGCCACCGGGATCGGTGACCGGCGCGGGCGGGATGTCGGCGTAGGTGTCCCAGCCGCCGGTGTTGGCCACCTGCACCGTCTGGACCACCGGGCCGTCCAGCGCGTCCTTGCGGACGGTGATCGTGCCGCCGGCACCGCCGGAGGTCACGCGGTAGCCGATCCCTTCGACACCAACCAGGTTGACCGGGTCGAACTTGATCCAGTCACCGTTCTCGATGTGCCCGACCCGCTTGCCGCCGCTGGCACCGGCGTGGCTGACGACCTGCGTACCGCTGTTCTCCGTCCAGAACTCCGCCTGCTTCAGCTTCGGCTGCAGCACGGTCTCGCCGGAACCGGTGAGCGCGGGAACGCCGGGCGTGCCGTTGTCCGTGTACCGGGCGTTGATGATCCCGAACACGTTCGAGTCGAGACCGTGGCCCTCGTCGGCCGGCGTGGGCAGGGTGCCCGTGCAGCCGTTGGTCCGGGACAGCGGGTGCCCGTGCGCGTCGTGCCCGAGGATGTAGTCCACGACGACCTTCGAGCAGTCGATCGTGCCGTCCTCCGGGTCGGTCACCGTGACGGTGAACGGAACCTCGCCACCAAAGGTGAAGAAGCCGCCGCTGACCGGGCCGGTCACCGTGACCGTCGGCGCCGTGTTGCCCGACGTGATGACGACGCTCGCCACGCCGGTCAGTCCGGTCTCGTCGGTCACCGACAGGCTCGCGCTGTACTGGCCAGGGGTGTCGTAGGTGTGCGACTGCGGGCTCTCTTCGGTGGAGTCGGTCGTGCCGTCCCCGTCGAAGTCCCACGCGTAGGTCAGCTCACCACCGTCCGGATCGGACGTGCCGGCCGGATCGAACTGGACGGTCAGCGGTGCGGGGCCGGACGTCTTGTCCGCCGTCACATTCACCTGCGGGGTGCGGTTCCCCTTGGTGTAGTCGATCCGGTAGATGGCCGACGCATCCGTACCGCCGAACCAGTCGTCGCCGTAGTCCAGCACGTACAGCGAACCGTCCGGGCCGAACTCGAGGTTCATCGGCCAGCTGAGTTCCATGGAGTCGAAGAACGGCAGGATGTCGCCGCGCTCACCGGCCGGACCGACGTCGATCGTCTTGATCCAGCCACGACCCCACTCGTAGGCGAAGTTCTTACCGTCGAAGTACTCGGGGAACTTCGTGGTCGCGGGGTTGTCCGCGTCGTAGCTGTACACCGGGCCGCCCATGGGCGACTCGCTGCCGGAACCGAACTCGGGCACCGAAGCGCCGTCGTACGGAATCCACGCCGGCTGCACCGGCGGCAGGTCGACGAGACCCGTGTTGTGCGGGCTGTCGTTCTTCGGTGCCGCACAGTCGAACGCCGCGCCGGACGTGCCGGTGGCGAAGTCGTAGTCGATGTACGGAACGTTGTCCCCGACGCAGAGCGGCCAACCGTAGTTGCCCGGTTCCTTGATCAGGTTGAACTCCACGCTCCCGCCCGGACCGCGGGCCGGGTCGGCGGCGCCGGCGTCCGGACCGTAGTCACCGAGGTAGACCCAGCCGGTCTCCTTGTCCACGGCGAACCGGAACGGGTTGCGGAAGCCCATGGCGTAGATCTCGGGACGGGTCTGCGCGGTGCCCTCGGCGAACAGGTTGCCGTCGGGAACCGTGTAGCTGCCGTCCTCGGCGACCGTGATCCGCAGCAGCTTGCCGCGCAGGTCGTTCGTGTTGGCCGAGGAACGACGGGCGTCGAACGCCGGGTTGCGGTTGGGGCTTTCGTCGATCGGCGTGAAGCCCTGGGAGGCGAACGGGTTCGTGTCGTCCCCTGTGGACAGCAGCAGGTTGCCCTGGCCGTCGAAGTCGATCTCGCCGCCCGCGTGGCAGCAGATGCCCCGGTCGGCCGCCACCTGCATGATCTGCTGCTCACTGGCCAGGTCGATCGTGCCCTCGTCGGTCAGCTTGAACCGCGACAACAGGTTGTGGCCCTTGAACGGCTCGAAGTCCGCGGGCGTGCCGGTCTCCGGCGCATCACCGGCCGGTGTGGACAGTGGTGGGGCGTAGTAGAAGTAGACCCACTTGTTCTCCGCGAAGTTCGCGTCGATGGCCACACCCTGCAGGCCGTCCTCGTCGTGGCTGTAGACGGGGATCGTGGCGGCCAGCGTGGTGCTCGCCGCCGGGGTGGTCAGGAACACCCGGCCGTCGCGCGAGGTGTGGATGACCCGGCGGTCCGGCAGCACGGCGATCGCCATCGGCTCACCGGTGCTCGCCTCGCCCTTCGCCAGGGTGATCTGGTCGAAGTCCGCGTCGACCGGCGGGTCCCCGGGATCGACCGGTGCCGGCGTGCAGTCGGCCGCTTCGAGCCCGGCCGCGTAACGGATGCCGCCGGCCAGGTGCTCGACGAACTGCGGCTCGCTGTAGGACTCGCGGGTGTGGCCGCCACCGGTGTACCAGGATCGACCGCTGCCCTGCGTGTGACACCACATGATCGGGTGGTCACCCATGGCGTCGGCGCCCGGGTCGTAGCTCGACTCGTCCAGCGTGGCAAGGACCTTGACGTTCGCGCGCGGGTTCGAGCGGTAGTTGTACCACTCGTCGAAGCGCGTCCAGGTGTCCGGCAGGTTCGCGGTGGACGGGTGGTCGTGGCTCTCGACCTCGACGTTCGCCGTCTGGTTCTGGGGGTGGGACTTGAAGTAGGCGCCGACGAGCGAGCCGTACCACGGCCAGTCGTACTCGGTGTCGGACGCCGCGTGCACGCCCGCGTAACCGCCGCCGCCCTCGATGTAGCCCTCGAACGCCGTCTGCTGCTCGGCGTTCAGCACGTCACCGGTGGTCGACAGCCACACGACGGCGGCATAGTGGGACAGGTTGTCGGCCGTGAACGCCCCCGCGTCCTCAGTGGCCTCGACCTGGAACCCGTTGGCCTCGCCCATCGCCTGGATGGCGGCGATACCGGCGGGAATGGAGTCATGGCGGAAACCCGCGGTCTTGGAGAAGACCAGGATGGTGGTCTCGTGCTGGGCGGAGACCGGCTGTGCCGACGCGACGCCCATGCCGGTCAACAGGGCGAGTCCGGCGACCGCGAAACGCGATGCTCCCCGTAGTCCTCGTCTCACCCCGGGTGGTTTTAACTCGGTCTTATTCGGGCTGTTCCCTCGCACTGGTACTTTTCTCCTTGTTCTCACCGAAATGGGGACCGCGAAGAGGGAGAAACTCCTTTCCGTGTTCGCGGCGTCGCCTGACGTGCCGGTCGGGCGACGCCGCCTCGAAAGAGCTCAGCGGGTACCGAAAAGGTGCTCGAGTGCCAGTTGGTCCAACTTCTCCACGTGCGCACCGCGAAGCGCGGCCTCGGCGATGTCGAGCTCCTCGGCCCGCAGGTCCGCCAGGCTTTCGCCGGGCGCGAGCGTCGGTACGGACATCTGGTCCACTCGTGCGTCGGACAGTGCCTGCGCCACCTCGGGATCGGCCCGGAACGCGCGTGCCTTCTCCGCGAGGATCAGGTAGTTGCGCATACAACCCTTGGCCGACTCCCACACGCCCGACTCGTCCTCGACCCGGCCGGGCTTGAAGTCGAAGTGGCGCGGGCCTTCATAACCGCCCTGCTCCAACAGGTCCACCAGCAGGAACGCGCTCTTCACGTCACCGTTGCCGAACCGCAGGTCCTGGTCGAAGCGCGGCCCGTTCTGGCCGTTCAGGTCGATGTGGAACAGCTTGTCGTGCCACAACGCCTGTGCGTAGCCGTGCACCACCGACATGCCGGCCATCTGCTCGTGGCCGACCTCCGGGTTGAGGCCGACCCGGTCGGGCTCCTCCAGTTCGTAGATGAACGCGAGCGCGTGGCCGATGGTCGGCAGGAAGATGTCCCCGCGCGGCTCGTTCGGCTTGGGCTCCAACGCGAACCGGATGTCGTAGCCCTGCTCCCGGACGTAGGCGCAGAGGATGTTCAGCGCCTCCGCGTATCGATCCAGTGCCGCACGGACGTCCTTCGCCACCCCGGACTCGGCCCCCTCGCGGCCGCCCCAGAGCACGTAGGTCTGCGCACCGAGCGACGCCGCCAGGTCGAGGTTGCGCAACACCTTGCGCAGCGCGAACCGGCGGATGTCGCGGTCGTTCGAGGTGAGCCCGCCGTCCTTGAACACCGGGTGGGCGAACAGGTTCGTGGTGGCCATCGGCACGATCAGCCCGGTGGCGTCGAGCGCCTTGCGGAAGCTCGCGATCCGCGAGTCCCGCTCGGCCTCGCCCGACCCGAACGGGATCAGGTCGTCGTCGTGGAACGTGACGCCGTAGGCGCCCAGTTCCGCGAGCTTCTCGACCGCGTACACGGGGTCCATCGGTTCGCGGGTGGCGACCCCGAACGGGTCGACGCCCTGCCAGCCGATGGTCCACAGGCCGAAGCTGAACTTGTGCTCGGGTGCCGGGGTGTAGTCGTTCACGCCTGAATCTCCGTCCACGTGGAACCGTTGTCCGCGCTCTGCTCGACGGCCTCGAGCACGCGCTGAACCTGCAAGCCGTCCGCGAAGGACGGCACCGGGTCGGTGCCGTCGGCGATCGCGCGGACGAAGTCGACCACCTCGTGGGTGAACGTGTGCTCGTAGCCGAGCAGGTGGCCGGGCGGCCACCACGCGCCGACGTACGGGATGGGTCGGCTCGGTGACCAGGATGCGGCGGAAGCCGCCCTCCTCGGCCGGCTGGCTGGCGTCGTAGAACCACAGCTCGTTCATCGACTCGAACTCGAACCGCAGGCTGCCGAGCGAGCCGTTGATCTCCACGGACATCCCGTTCTTGCGGCCGAGCGCGAAGCGGGTGGCCTCGTAGGTGGCCACCGCACCGTTCGCGAACCGTCCGAAGAAGACGGCCGCGTCGTCGACCGTCACGTCGTCCAGGTCGCCACCGCCCTCCATCGGTCGCTTGTGGACGAACGTGTTGGTGAGTGCCGACACTCCGGTGAGCGTGTCACCCACCAGGTACTGGGTGGCGTCCACGATGTGCGCGCCGAGGTCGCCGAGCGAACCGGACCCGGCCTTGTCCTTGCGCAGCCGCCACGTCATCGGCGCCTGCTCGTCGGACAGCCAGTCCTGCAGGTACAGCGCGCGCACGTGCCGGATGGTGCCGAGCCTGCCCTCCTCGACGAGCTTGCGGGCGTAGGCGAGCGCGGGCACCCTCCGATAGTTGAACGCCACCATCGACCGGACACCGCGCGTGGCCGCCTCCGCCGCGGCCGCGGTCATCTCCTCGGCCTCGGCCACCGTGTTGGCCAGCGGCTTCTCGCACAGCACGTGCTTGCCGGCGGCGAGCGCCGCGATGGCGATCTCCGCGTGGGAGTCGCCCGGCGTGCAGATGTCCACGATCTGCACATCGGGCGACGCCACCAGCTCACGCCAGTCGGTCTGCGCGCTCGCCCAGCCGTACTTCGCGGCCGCGGCCTTCGCCCGGCCGAGGTCACGGCCGCCGAGGACGGCAAGGTGGGGAACCATCGGCAGGTCGAAGAATCGGTGCGCCGTTCGCCACGCCTGTGAGTGCACCGCACCCATGAACGCGTGGCCGACCATGCCGACCCCGATCGTGCCCCCGCTGCCCTCTGTCATCGCTCACCCTCCGTTGATGTCACAAGTTCGTCGAAACGCCAGCCTGGTTACGAGGGGAAGCCGAGGTCCAGGTAGTCGTCGACGTTGTCCTTGGTCACCACGGCCGAGTACGCGGTGACCATCGCGGGGATCTCGAGCTCCGCGAAGTCCGCGACACCCTTGTTCTGGCCGAGCAGGCGGGCCATCGAGATCGCCGTGGACGCCATCGACGGGCTGTACAGGACGGTGGCCTTCACGACCGAGCTGTCGCCCTTGATCAGGTCCATCATGTCCCGTGAGCCGGCGCCGCCGACCATCACGAACTCGCTGCGGCCGGCCGCTTCGATCGCCGCCATCACACCGATGCCCTGGTCGTCGTCGTGGTTCCACAGCGCGTCGAGGTGGCTCGCGCCCTGCAGCAGGTTGGCCGTCTGCTCCTCGCCGGTCTCCACGGTGAACTCCGCGGCAACCCGCGGGCCGACGCGGAAACCGGCGCGCTGCAGCGCGTCATTGAAGCCCTGGCTGCGTTCCTGGGTCAGCGGCAGCGCGTCGATGCCCGCCACCTCGCCGATGATCGGGTTCGCGATGTTCTTCGCGGCCATCTGCTCGGCGATGTAGGTGCCGGCGTTGACGCCCATGCGGTAGTTGTCGCCGCCGATCCAGGTGCGGTACGCGAGCGCGGTGTTGAAGATGCGGTCCAGGTTGATCACCTGGATGCCCGCGTCCATGGCCTGCTGGCCGACCGCGGTCAGCGCGTCGCCGTCGAACGGCAGGATCACGAGGACGCCGACCTCGTCGTTGATCAGCGATTCGACCTGGGCGATCTGCTGGTTGACGTCGTTCGTGCCCTCGGTCACGTTCAGCGTGACGTCCGAGAACTGCTCGGCCTGCGACTGCGCGTTGCGGGTGATGGCCGCCATCCAGCCGTGGTCGGCGGCCGGCGCGGAGAAGCCGATCGTGACCTCTTCGCCCGGCTGGGCGTTGTCGCCGCCACCACCGGCCACCGGGTCCGGACCGGCGTTGGCCGGCTCGTTCGAGGTGCAGCCGACGACCAGCGCGCCGGCCCCGAGCGCGCCGGCGCCGAGCAGGAACCGGCGGCGAGTTGGGATCTGGGACATGATGTACGTCTCTCCTTTGAGTGTCTGAAGTGGACGGTGGCGGGAACCGTCAGGTTTTTCTCGTTCGGGTGGAGCCGTACTGCAGCAGCACGGCGGCGACGATGATGACGCCCTTCGCGATGTTCTGGAAGTCGGACTCGAGGCTGTTCTGGGTGAAGATGCTGTTCACCACCACGAAGATCAGGACACCGATGAGCGTGCCGATCAGCGTGCCGCGGCCCCCAGAGAGCAGCGTGCCGCCGATGACGACGGCCGCGATGGCGTCCAACTCCCAGAACATGCCGTTGGTCGAGGCGCCCGATGTGGTGCGGGCGACGAGCATGGTGGCGGCGATGCCGCAGCACAGCCCCGCGATGGCGTAGACCAGCGTGGTGTGCAGCTTGACGTTGATACCGGCCAGGCGCGCGGCCTCGGCGTTGCCGCCGACCGCGAACGTGCGCCTGCCGAAGGTCGTGCGGTTGAGCAGCACCCAGCCGACCACGAACACCAGGGCGAACATCCAGATCAGTACCGGGATGCCGAGGATGTCGCCGCGAAAGAAGGTGCGGAAGCCGGAACTGGGAGGAACGACCTGCGCCCGCGCGTCGGACAGCCGCTCGGCCAACCCCTTGGCGGACGCGTACATCGCGAGGGTCGCGATGAACGGCACCAACCGTCCGTAGGAGATCAGCACCCCGTTGACCAACCCGGCGCCGGCGCCCACGGCCATCGCGCAGATCACCATGACGAACGGGCCCATGTCCTGTGTGGCCACTGTCGTCATCCACACACTGGCGAGTCCGACCAGCGAGCCGACCGACAGGTCGATGCCACCCGAGATGATCACGAACGTCATGCCGACGCTCACCACACCGATGGCCGCGGCCAGGCGCAGCATGGTGGAGATGTTGCCCTCGGAGAGGAACGAATCCGGCTTGAGGATGTAACCCACCACGATCAGCGCGAGGAACACACCGATCAGGATGGTCAGCCGCAGGTCCAGTCGCAGCCCGCTCGGCGTGCGCACCCCCGTCGTCGGTCCTGTTTGGACCGGCTCGGCCGCCGCCACACCGTCTGGCTCGTCCACCGCCGGCGAGGTGGACTTCTCGCCCACGTCACTCACGTCATCACCTCGCTACCTTCCATGACCATGTCCAGAATCGCCGCCTCAGTGAGCTCGCTCGCCGGCGCTTCGGTGAGCAGGCGGCCTTCGCGCATCACGAGCACCCGGTCGGAGAGACCGAGTACCTCGGGCATCTCGCTGGAGACGAGCACCACGGCCACTCCGGCCGCGGCCAACTCGTGAATGAGCCGATAGAGCTCGGCCCGCGCGCCGACGTCGACACCGCGGGTCGGTTCGTCCAGCAGCAGGACCTTGCAGTCGCGCACCAGCCAGCGCGCCACCACCGCCTTCTGCTGGTTGCCGCCGGAGAACGTGTTGACCAGCCGGCGCGGGTCGGCCGGGCGCAGGTCGAGCCGTTCGAGAGCGGCGCGGGAGTCCCGCAGTTCCTTGCCCCGGTCGGTGAATCCGGCCGTGCTGTACTCGGGCAGGCTCGCCAGGGTCACGTTGGTCGCCACCGACTGGTCGAGCAGCAGGCCCTGGCTCTTGCGCTCCTCCGGGGCGAGCCCGACCCCGGCGGCGACCGCGGACTGCACGCTGCCCGGCCGCAATCGCTTGCCGTTGACCGTGACCACGCCCGAGTCGGCCTTGCGCGCACCGAACACGGTCTCCAGCACCTCGCTGCGACCGGCGCCCACGAGCCCGGCGATGCCGACGATCTCCCCGGCGTGCACGGTGAAGCTGACGTCGGCGAACTCGCTGGCGCGGTTCAGCCCGGTCACCACGAGCACCTCGTGCTCGGCGTCCATAGTGGACACATCGCGCTTCGGGAACACGGTCTC
Organism: uncultured Actinomycetota bacterium; assembly: GCA_963826035.1. Taxonomy (GTDB): domain Bacteria; phylum Actinomycetota; class Actinomycetes; order Mycobacteriales; family Pseudonocardiaceae; genus Actinophytocola. Next base: position 159,420 of record CAWGVZ010000024.1, read on the forward strand.
CACCATGCGCCCGGACATCAGGTTGACCAGCTCGGCGGTCGGGGTGTCGGCCGGGAGTCCGGTCGCGACCGTGCGACCGTCCTTGAGGACCGTGACCCGGTCACCGATGCGGCGAATCTCGTCGAGCCGGTGGGAGATGTAGACGACCGCCACGCCCTCGTTCGTGAGGTCCTCGACCACCCGGAACAGGTTGTCGACCTCGTCGGAGGCCAGGGCGGCCGTCGGCTCGTCCATCACGATCAGCCGCGCGTCGTGCGCGAGCGCGCGGGCCATCGACACGAGTTGCTTCCCCGCCGCCGACAACAGGCCGACCTCGCGTCCCGGCGGGATCTCCGGGTGGCCGAGGCGACGCATCAGGTCACGGGCCCGGCTACGGGCCAGACGGCGCTGGGAGAACCCGAACACCGACGGCTCGTGGCCGAGGTAGATGTTCTCCGCCACCGAGAGGCCGTCGACCAGGTCGAGTTCCTGGTACATGGTGGCGATACCGAGGCGCAGCGCGGCGACCGGCGAGCCGAGGGTGGCCGGCTTGCCGCGCCAAACGATGTGTCCTTCGTCGGGCTGGTGGGCGCCGGACAGCACCTTGATGAGCGTCGACTTGCCCGCGCCGTTCTGGCCGAGCAGGCAGTGCACCTCGCCCGCGCGCACGTCGAGGTCGACGCCGTCCAGCGCGCGCACGCCGGGGAACGTCTTGACGATGCCGTGCATCGTCAGCAGGTCCTCGTCTTCGGTCAAGCCCGCACCTCCTGGTCTTCTCGCTGGACTTCTTGCAGGGGAACGACGGTCGGGTCGTCGAGCACCCGGCGGAGCGACGCCAGCGCGCCTCCGGTGGTGGCCGCGGTGAAGCCGAGCCGCGAACCCACCACCCTGGCGCCGCCCGCGCCGGGTGCGAGCACGTTCGCCACCACCTGGTTGCGGATCGGCTCGACCAGCCATTCCGGCAGCGCGGCGAAGTAACCCCCGAGCACGACCACGCTCGGGTTCAGCAGGTTGACGAGGATCGACACGCCGAGGCCCAGCGCCGTGCCGATCTGGTGGAGCGCGTCGAGCGTGCGCGGGTCGTTCTGCTCGGCGCGGGCCCGGACCATGCGCATGCGCTGGTCGAGATCGAGCGTGGGGTCGCGGACCGGGTCGTCGGTGTCGGCGCAGGCGTGTAGCAGGGCGCCGAGACCGACCTGGGTCTCCCAGCAGCCGCGGCGGCCGCACGAGCAGTAGGGGCCGAGCGGGTCCATGGCCATGTGGCCGATCTCGCCCGCGAAGCCCACCGAGCCGCGGACCAGCGTTCCCCCGCAGATCACGCCGCCGCCGATGCCGAAGTCACCCGTCAGGTAGACGAGGTCGGCGATGTCGACGCCCGCGCGGGCGTTCATGGCCGTGAGCTCGGCCGTGGCGCCGAGGTTGGCGTCGTTGTCGACGGCGATGTTGTCCAGCGGCAGACCGGTGCGCGCGGCCACCCCGTCGGTGACCGCCACGTCGCGCCAGCGCAGCCGCGGTGCGAAGGTGACGGTGCCGGCGTCGGTGTCGACCAGGCCGGGGATCGAGACGGTGACGCCGGCCGAGCGGCCGGCCGTGCCGTCGATCACGGCCATGGCCGTGGTGGCCAGCTCGCCCACCTGGTCGAGCGTGCGCTCGGGGCCGATGCTCGGCACGTCGCAGATCACCCGGCGCTTGAAGAGGATGTCGCCCGCCAGGTCGGTGACCACAGCACCCACGTGTCCGACGTGCACGTCGAGCCCGATCCCGCAGACGCTGTCCGAGCGCAGGTCGACCAGCTGACCCGGGCGGCCCTGGCCGCCGGCGGACAGGCCGGCGTCGTACACGAGGCCGCGGAGTTCGAGGTCGGTGACCAGGCTGGAGACCGTGGCCTTGGACAGGCCGGAGCGGACGGCGAGCTGCGCGCGCGACAGCGCGCCGTGCTCGCGGAGAGTCCGCACGAGCAACGCGAGATTGCCTCGTCGCAGACCGGCCTGGTCCACGGGGCGGGTCTGACCCACCGGCGCTCCACTTCGTTGAGGGCCCGATCGAAAGTCGGTGCTCTAACTCACAAAGAAGGGTGTCCCAGGGGCGCAAAGCTCCGCAATACCCCATTTGGCGCAACATCTCGGCTTGGCTTTCGAGTCGAACCTGCAAAAGTTGTGCTGATTCGGCGTGAAGTGTGGCTATTTACCCAGGTAGCGCAAAATTAGGTGACCCGCTAGCCAAACCCTCGGTAGCACCCGCCCAGCCGTCCCACGAACGAGTGACCCCAGCCACCCCGCCCCATACCCCGCGAGTCCCACGTTCAGAACCCGCGAGTCCCACACTCACGACCGGCGAGTCCCACGTTCGAAGCACGAACCCAGCGATCCTTACTGTGGGACTCGCCTGGTCTGAACGTGGGACTCGCCTGGTCTGAACGTGGGACTCGCCTGGTCTGAACGTGGGACTCGCGTGACGCGAACGTGGGACTCGCCGGGTGGGGTGGTTAGTTGACTGGGGTGAAGGCGCGGTCGGTGGCCGACCAGGCGGCGCCCGTGACGCCAGCCAGGTCGCCCAGCTCGGACAGCACGATCGGCAGGTTGCCGGTGGCCAACGGCAGCGAGCGCCGGTAGACCGAGCTGCGGACCTCCGCGAGCAGGGGGTGGCCAAGGCGGGACACACCGCCGCCGATGACCACCATGCCAGGGTTCAGGAAGCTCACGAGCGAGGCGACCACGTGGCCGAGCCGCCGACCGCCCTCGCGCACCAGGTTGGCCGCCGCGAAGTCGCCGGCCGCGGCCGCGTCACCCACGTCGAGCGCGGTGACCTTGCCGCGTTCGCTGAGCGTCTCGGCCAGCATGGCCGACCGGCCGCTGCGGGCCAGCGTCAGCGCGTCGCGGGACAGGGCCGCGCCACCGAAGTACGCCTCCAGGCAGCCGACCTCGCCGCACGCGCAGGCCGGGCCGTAGTCGTCGAGCCGGATGTGGCCGATGTCGCCGGCCGTCCCGGCGACGCCCCGGTACACCCGGCCACCGAGCACGATGCCGCAGCCGATACCCGTGCCGACCTTCACGAAGATGAGGTCGTCGAGCGAGCGGGCCACTCCCGCGTGCCGCTCGCCCAGCGCCATGACGTTCACGTCGTTGTCGACCGTCACCGGACAGCCCCACTTGCCGGCCAGCTCGTCACGCACCGGGTAGCGGTCCCAGCCGGGCATGATCGGCGGCGCCACCGGCATACCGTCGCGGAAGCTGACCGGACCCGGCAGCCCGATGCCCGCACCCATCAGCCGGCCGGGAGCCTTGTCGAGCACCCGGTTGGCCAGGTCGACGACGCGCCCGAGTACGGGGGTCGGCCCGAGCCTGACCTCACAGTCCTCACTCTGGTTGGCCAGCACCTCGCAGCGACCGTCGGTGACGGCCACGTTGACCGACGTGGCGCCCACGTCGGCCGCCACGAACCGCAGGTCGTCAGCCAGGTGCACGAGCGTCGAACGGCGCCCGCCGCGGCTGGCCGCCGGGCCGCCGATCTCCACGAGTCCGATGTCGACGAGCCTGGTCAGCTCGCCGGCGAGCTTCGCGCGGGGCAGTTCGAGCCGCTCACCCAGCGACACCCGGGACATGGGTCCCTCGTCCCGCAGCAGCGCGAGCAACCGCGACTGTTGCCTCGACCGGACCTTCGGCTGTTGGCCGGCCGTCGGTGTACTCATCTCGCCGTCTCCTCGCCCCAGGAACCTCACCAATTTAGCCCGTCGCGCCCGGTCCGCGTCGTAAACTGCGGCACCCCGCGTCCCGGTCCCCACCTTTGGCCGCGGGTCCATCACCGTCCAGAGCTATGGGAGATGAACACGATGGCGGCCAAGTTCGAGATCTACGCCGACGCCAAGGGCGAGTTCCGGTTCCGTCTGAAGGCAGGCAACGGCGAGATCGTCGCCACCGGCGAGGGCTACAAGACCAAGGCAGGCGTCATCAACGGGGTCGACGCCGTCAAGCGCGCGGCGGCCGAGGCGGAGATCGACGACAAGACCGGCTGACGCAGCAAGACACAGCCCAAAGATTTCACTCGAAGAGGGGCTTGCCGACGCGGTGTCGGCAAGCCCCTCTTCGGGCGGTTTTCACCACTCTCTCAGAGGGTCGACGCGGCTCGCCGAGCCACTGGCTCTAGGCTGCTGCCGTGCGCCTTGCTGCCACCAGGTTCGTCTCAGCCGTTGTCGTCTCACTGTGTGCCCTGGTCATCGCCGCTTTCTCGGCGCCAGGCGCCAGTGCGACGCGTGCTGCCCGCAAGGCGCAGCCGCCGAACGAGGACCAGACGCAGACCGCTCAGGCCGCGTGCCAGGGCCGTCAGGTCCCGCCGCCGCCCATCCACACGTCGGAGGAACCCGAGCCCGGCCAGCCGAGCCCGGAGCCGCTCCCGATCCCCGAGGACCCGATCGGTGGCTCCCGGATGGGTGAGTGCGGCATGGTGCTGCCCGAGGGTGCCGCCGAGCCGCCGATGGTCGCCGCGGCCGCCTGGCTGATCTCCGACCTCGACACGGGCGCCGTGCTGGCCGCCAAGGAACCCCACGCGCGGGCGCGCCCGGCGTCACTGATCAAGAACTTGCTGGCGGTCGTGGTGATCCGGGAGCTGTCGCCGGACACCGTGGTGGTCGGCACGCAGGAGGACGCCGACCAGGAGGGCACGAAGGTCGGCATCGGTCCCGGCGGGGAGTACACGGTCGACCAACTGCTCCACGCGCTGATCATGAAGTCGGGCAACGACGCCGCGTGGGCGCTGGCCAGGGCACTGGGCGGGGTCGACGTGACGCTCGAGAAGATGAACGCCATCGCCGTCGAACTCGGCGCGCTCGACACCCGCGCGGCCACGCCGTCCGGGCTGGACGGGCCGGGCATGACCACCTCGGCGTACGACCAGAGCCTGATCTTCCGTGCGGCCATGGCGCACGAGGAGTTCGCCAAGGCGGCGGCCACGAAGAGGCTCGAGTTCCCCGGCTACGGCGACAAGGCCGGTTTCACCATCACCAACGACAGCCCGCTGCTGCGTGATTACGAGGGCTTCCTCGGCGGCAAGACCGGCTACACGACCGACGCCCGGCACACCTACGCGGGCGCGGCCGAGCGCGACGGCCGGCGGTTGGCGGTCGTCCTGATGCGTGGCGAGAAGACCCCGACGGCGACGCTCGGCGAGCAGGGCGCGCTGCTACTCGACTACGGCTTCGGCCTGGCTGAGGCCGAGACGAAGGCCGTCGGTGAGCTGGTGAGCCAGTCCCCGGAAGCGCAACCCAAGCAGGACAGCAACCAGAGCGACACGGTGCGCCGGCCGGTGGCCGAGGCGGCCGACACGGCCGACGCCGGGCCGGAGCGCTCGATGTTCGGCAACGTCGGCCTGCCCCTCGTGGTACTGGCCGGGTTGGCCGTCCTGGCGGCCATGGCCCTGTGGGTACGCCGCCGCCGGGCACGCGCCAACCGCGGGTAAACACACTCTCGCTCCGGGTAACTGGAGCCGCTAGGGTGCGACGCATGCCATCCCTGCGCCGGCGGCGGCTCGTGCTGATCTCGGTCATCGTTGTGACGATCGGGATCCTGGTCGCAGGTCTGCTCCTGACGCTCGAGGAGGAACCGGGCACGGTCGACGCCACGACGTCGGCCGCCCCGCCGGTCGAGGCGTCCGACGAGACGCCGACGGGGTTCAAGCTCGCGTGGGCGCGGCTGCTGCCCGAGCGCGCGGACGACCAGCAACTGGCGGTGGACAGCGGTTATGTGGCCGTGCTGGAGCGGACGGGCGTCCGGGTCTACGAGTTGCCGACCGGCCGCGAACGGTGGCACTACCTCGACTCCAGCCGGGTCGCCACCCGCGTCGAGGCCCGCTACGGCACCCTGCTGATGGTGTCCACGCCGGCCGGTGAGGACGAGCACCGGGTGCAGGTGTTCGACCTGGACTCCGGTGAGGTGCGGTCGACCGTGCCGCTCCCCGGCGGCAAGGAGCGCGCGGTCGCGGCGTTCGCCGACACCTTCCTGGTGCTGTCCGACGGCGAGGCCACCGACGCACGAATCCGTGACCCGTACCGGATGTACGGGCTCAACGGCAAGGAGTTGTGGTCGCACGAGGCGCCGCCGTGCGACGGGACGGGCGAGCCGAGCACCCAGGCCTACCTGGCCGACGGCGGCGCGCTGGCGCTCGCCACGCACTGCTCGTCGTCCGCCGGGGTGGGCACCACGCACCTGGTCGGAGTCTTCCTCCAGGAGGACGATGTGGCCTGGCGCAAGGACTTCGAGGAGGTCGAGCCACTGGACCGGCCCTCCCCTCCCACGGCGACGTGGCTGGTCGAGGAGGCACCGATCCTGCTGCGGTCACCGGTCGACGCGATCGTCCCGGTCGACGTGGCGACCGGGGCCGAGCTGACGGGCGCGCCGTTGCCGCCGAGCGCCGGCGAGGTGACGAGCGTGCGGGACGGCTGGTGCCTGTACCTGGCGGACTCGGCCGGGCAGCCGATGGTGCACTGCTACGACGAGGCCACGGGCACCGAGCGCGCGACCGCGTATCCGTTGCCGTTCGCCAACAACGAGTCGCCGACCGTGCGGCTCCTGCCGAAGGACAACGAGGTACTCATCGCCAGCACGACGTCCGTGAGCCTGACACTCGGCACGTTCGGCGGCCGACCGGTCGAGGTCACCCAGGGCGTCAACAAGCCGGTGGGCCGGTACTTCGGAGCGGGCGGACTGGTCGTGGTGTCCACACTGGACGGCGGCGACGCGGAGCTGTCCGTCTACTCCTCAGCCGAGTGACGAGATCGCCTGCGTAGCAACAGTCCCAGCACCGCTCCCGCGCCGACGAGACCGACCGCGTCCCGCGCCCGAGGTCCTCTGTGGACTTCCAGCGTCGGCTGGATGACGGCCGGCGGCGGCGGATTCGGCACGGCGGGCTTCAGGTTCTCGGTGGCCGTGGCCGTCCAAGCGGTGATGAACAACAGGTAGCGCGAGACCAGGTTGGCGAAGATCAGCAGACCGAGGAACGTGCCGAACACGCCGCCGGCCGGTGAGGCGAGCACGGCCTCCAGGTAGATGGTGAACAACTGCTTGAGCAGCTCGAAGCCGATGGCGGCGGCGATCGCGCCCCGCACGGCCGACCGCACGCTCACCCGTTCCCTCGGGAGCCGCGAGATGACCCAGAGGAACACCAGCCAGTTGGCCGCCAGGCCGAGCACGATCGTGGCCAGCCGCAACAGGAACAGCGCCCAGGCGTCGTCCTCCAGGCCGACCAGGTCGAGCAGGAGCGTGCCGATGCCGCTGCCGGCGGCCGTGATGCCGAACGACACGGCGAGCGCGAGACCGAGGCCCAGCAACGAAAGCAGGTCGGAGACGGCGGTCTTCAGGAACGGGCGCTGCTTGTTCTCCTGGCCCCACTGAGCGGTGAGGGAGTCCCGCAGGTTGCTCATCCAGCCGAGCCCCGAGTAGGCGGCGCCGAGCAGCCCGAACACACCGACCGCGCCACGCTGTTCGACCGCCTGGTCGACGATGTCGTTGAGCAGCGTCCCGAGCCCCGACGGAGCAGCCTCGGTGATGCTGTCCTGCATCTCCGCCAGCAGCGCCGGATTGCCGGCGAGCAAGAACCCAGCTATCGCGAACGCGATCATCAGCAGCGGGATCATGGAGAGCACGCTGAAGTACGTGATGGCGGCGGCCTGATGGTTGCCGTACCGCTCGGTGAAGGCCTCCCCGGCCCGCATGAGGTGATCGAGCCACGGCCGCTGCCGGCGCTGCCTGGTCAGGAAGGACTCTTTCTCCGCCACAAGGAAACGCTAGCCCTGTGGTCGCACTGGCGCAGGTCGAGGTCAGCCGACAGTGGGAGCCAGCAGACCCATCCGCTCGTAGGTGGTGGCCAACGTGGCCGAGGTGACCTCTCTGGCGCGTTCGGCGCCGCGGGCCAGGATCTTGTCCAGCTCGGCCGGGTCGTCCAGATAGGACCGCACGCGCTCCCGCACGGGCGTCACGAACTCCACGAGCGCCTCGGCCACCGCCTTCTTCAGGTCGCCGTAGCCGCTGCCGGCGAAGTCGTCCTGCAGCGCGGCCACCGGGCGGGCGGTGAGCGCGGAGTGGATGGACAGCAGGTTGCTCACGCCCGGCTTGTTCTCCGGGTCGTAGAGGACCTCGCGGCCCGTGTCGGTGACCGCCGAGCGGATCTTCTTGGCCGACACCTTCGGGTCGTCGAGCAGCTCGACGATGCCCGCCGGGGTGGACGCCGACTTGCTCATCTTCGCCGTCGGGTCCTGCAGGTCGTAGATCTTGGCCGCGTCCTTGAGGATGTAGGGCTCCGGCAGCACGAACGTCGTGCCGTACCGGGAGTTGAACCGCTGCGCCAGGTCGCGGGTCAGCTCGAGGTGCTGGCGCTGGTCCTCGCCGACCGGCACGTGGGTCGCCTGGTAGGCAAGGATGTCCGCCGCCTGCAGCGACGGGTAGCCGAACAGCCCCAACGTGATCCGGTCGGCCGACTGCTTGGCCGACTTGTCCTTGAACTGGGTCATCCGGCTGGCCTCACCGAACCCGGTGAGGCACTGCATCACCCAGCCGAGCTGCGCGTGCTCCGGCACGTGGCTCTGGACGAACAGCGTGGCGCGATCCGGGTCGATGCCCAGTGCCAGCAGCTGCGCCGCGGAGACCCTGGTGCGCTGCCGCAGCAGCTTCGGGTCCTGTTCGATGGTGATGGCGTGGAGGTCGACCACGCAGTAGAACGTCTCGTGGGTCTCCTGCATCGACACCCACTGGCGCACGGCGCCGAGGTAGTTGCCGAGGTGGAAGGAGTCGGCCGTCGGCTGGATTCCGGACAGCACCCGGGGGCGTTCTCGCTGCGACACGAGCCGAATTCTCGCAGACGCGCCCTAGGCCGCGCGCTCACCCGTCGGCTCGGCCACCGGAGCCGGCGGCGCGACCGGCGGCACCGCGGCGACCGCCCGACGGCGGTGGCGCAGCAGCCCCACGATCAGCCCACCGAGGCCGAGGACCACGGCGGCGATACTGAAGGGCCCACCCATGCCGGAGGGCATCGAGTCCGCGGCGACGGGTGCCGCGGAGGCGATCCCGGTCAGCGCGGCCAGGAAGGCCGGCACCAACGCCAGAACCACAAACGTCCGAACCAACCTGCGAAGCCGCGTCCGCTGGCCGCGGACGAGTCGGTTGCGCACTGGCCGCGCCTCCTGCTTGTCACCGTCGAAGTACCCCGAAAGGGGCCCAATGGCCGGAAAACCTACCGAACGTGGCAATCCACCAGTGCGGGATTAGTCCGATCGGTCATGGCGCGGGAGCGTAGCGGGATCGTTGTGCCTCCCGTCACCCGGGGGCACCCGGTTCGACCCACCCGCGGCGCACGGCCTCGTCCACCAGCGATGTTGCGACGTCGCCCAATTTCGTCGACGCGGCACCCACCGCCGCCGTCCGCACACGGACCGTGTCGGCCGTGACGCCGGGGGTGCGCCAGGTGCCGCCCTGGGCCATCCAGTTGAGCAACATCGGCTCGAGCCGGTCGAGCCCCTTGGCGAAGCGGGCCTCGGGGGTCGCGTTGGCTTCGAACTCGTTCCAGAGGTCGCGCAGTTCGGTGGCCTGGTCGGCCGGCAGCATGCCGAACAGGCGGTCGGCCGCCTCTTCTTCGCGGGCCTGCTGGGTGAGACGGCCGGCGTCGTCGTAGAGCGGGGTGTCGCCGGCGTAGATCTCGACCAGGTCGTGCACGACCACGAGCTTGATGGTGTGCCCGACTTCGATGGGCGCGTCGGCGTACTCGGCCAGGAGGGGCACCATGAGCGCGAGGTGCCAGGAGTGCTCGGCGTCGTTCTCGCGCCGCTCGACGGCCGCGAGCGGCGACTGCCGGAGGACGGTCTTGAGCCGATCCACCTCGATGATGAAGGTCAGTTGAGCGGCGATGCGCTGATCGAGGCCGTCGGGTAGAGGACTGCGCCCGACGAGGGCCTCGTCTGTGTCGATATCCACAGGCGGCGACTGTCGCACTCCGTTGGCGGAGGGGGCAAGCGGGTTACGCCACGCCAGAGACTGCCGCCACCCGAGACAGCCAAGATCAACAGCGCCCTACCAGTGGTACACCCCCGCCCTCTCCGGGGGCACCCCTCAAGGTCCATCGTATCGAACAGCACCGGCAGAACTCGCCGCGAAGATCCACAACAGGCCAGTTGTCCACAGTGCGCATGTCTGTCCACAGGCACCGGTTAGCCTGCCGCATGCGTTCTCTTACTGTGCTAGGCAGCTGTGCCGCCTGGCCGGAGCCGGGGCGGGCGTGCAGTGGTTACCTGGTCGAGTACGACGGCTTCCGGCTCATCCTGGATCTCGGGTTCGCCACCTTGCCGCGGCTGCTCGAGCATTGTCCGGGCGGCGCGGTGGACGCCGTGGTCATCACGCACGCGCACAGCGACCACTGCGTCGATCTCAACGGGCTGTTGCGGGTCCGCCACTACGGTGACCTGACGCTCGACCGCATCCCGCTGCTCTGCCCGCCCGGCGTGGCCGAACTGGTCGACCGGCTGGAGCCGGAGCCCCGGCTCGCCGAGCTGTTCGACGTGCTCGAGCTGCCGGGTACGCACCGGGTCGGGCCGTTCGAGGTGACCGGGGTCGCGCTGCCCCACCATGTGCCGAACGCGGGGGTCCGGCTGACCGCGCCGGGTCTGACGCTCGCCTACACGGGCGACACGGGGCCGGACCCGGCACTGGCCGAACTGGGCGCGGACGCCGACCTGTACGTGGTCGAGGCCACCCTGCAGGAACCGCCCGAGGCTCCCCGCAACCTGTTGACCGCGCGCGAGGCCGGCCAGTGGGCCCACGCGGCCCGCGCCCGGCGGCTGATGCTGACGCATTTCTGGCCGGGCCGGGACCGCGCGGTGTCGTTGGCGCAGGCGGCGGAGACGTTCGCCGGGGAGATCCTGTGCGCTGAGGAGGACCTGGTGGTCCCGTTCAGTGATGCAGTGCCGCCTTCGGGCCGAGGTACAGGCCGCCGTTGACCTCGAGAACCTGGCCTGTCACCCACCGGCCGTCCGGTGAGGCGAAGAACGCGACCGCGTCGGCGATGTCGGCGGGCTCGCCGACGCGGCCGAGCGCGACGATCCCCGCCACACCCTCCGGCGCGCCCGGCACCTCGTCCAGCCAGGCGTTCATGTCGCTGCGGGTGATGCCCGGCGACACCGTGTTCACCGTGATTCCTCGTTCCCCCAACGTGTTCGCGAGGCTGCGACCGAGGACGTTCAACGCGCCCTTCGTCATCGCGTAAACCACCTCGGGGATCGCGAACCACGTGACGCCCGAGGAAATGTTGATGATCCGGCCGCCGTCGCGCAGCAACGGCAGCGCCCGCTGGATGATGAAGAACGGCGCCCGAACGTTGATCCGGAACGCGCGATCGAACTCGTCCTCCGAGGCGTCGATTCCCTCGCTCAACACCGCGGCGTTGTTGACCAGGATGTCAAGCGGCCGACCGGCCAACCCCTCGGACAGCCCGGCGAACAGCAACTCGACACCGTTGTCCCGCTCGAGGTCGGCCTCGACGGTGAACGCCTGGCCCCCGGCGGCCTCGATGCGGGCGACGGTCTCCAGCGCGGCGGACTTGTTCGTGCCGTAGTGCACGGCTACGAGCGCGCCGTCCGCCGCGAGGCGCTCGGCGATGGCGCGGCCCAGACCACGTGAGGCACCGGTCACGAGAGCTGTCTTGTCAGCCATTCCGCTACTCCCTCCAGATGTAAGGGAACGTTCCCTTACGTTCAGGATTACGGTAGCGTGCAGACGTCAGCCGAGCAAGGGGGAACCACGATGCGCCGCACGGCGGCGGAGACCCGGGAACACATCCTCGAGGTCGCGACCCGCCTGTTCTACTGGCAGGGCGTCCGCGCGACGGGCGTGGACAAGATCGCGGCCGAGGCCGGCGTCTCGCCGAACGTGCTCTACCGGGTGTACGCGACGAAGGACGACCTGGTCGCCGCGTACATCGCGCGATCAAGGGCCGACGGGGAGGCGCGGCTCAACGCGGCCATCGAGGCCGCCGGCTCCGACGCGCGCGCCCAGATCCTCGCGATGTTCGACACGATGGCCGAGGACATTCGCCCGGAGAGGTTCCGCGGCTGCGCCTGCATGATGACCATGGCCGAGTTTCCCGACCCGACGCTGCCCGCACACCAGGGCGCGGTCGGCGCGAAGGAGTGGGTCCGCGCGAAGTTCGGTGAGCTGGCGGAGCGGCTGAGCGTGGCCGACCCGAAGACGCTCGCCGACCAGCTGTCGATCATCTGGGAAGGCACGAACAGCACCGCACAGGCCCTGGGCGCGGACGGCCCACCCACGAGCACCCGCCCGCTGGTGACGGCGATCCTGGATCACCACACGCGCCCATGATCGCGGCTCAGCCGCAGTCTCTGCCCTCCAGCGGCTGCGCGAACTCCACGGCCACCCATCTCTCGTCGGCCAGCTTGCGGAAGCCGTTCTCCACCTCCTTGTGGGCGTCGGCCTCCTCGCCCGCCGACAGCTGACCCACCACGTTGGCCGGGTCCTTGACCGGGGCCGAGCGCACGTTCAGGCCGTCGACCGTGGAGGTCACCCGGCATTCCTGCGAGGTGTCACTCTCCGCACCCTGCTTCGCGCGCTGCTCGTCCACGCCCATCGCGTACAGCACTAGCACGCCACCGAGCAACGCCAACGCGATCAGAGTCCGCTTACCGCTCCACTTCAGCTTCACCGGAACCCCTCCTCGAGAGCGCCGACAAAACGCGTCCCCACCAGATATAACTCAGCTTCCTCGAGTTTCAAACGAAGTCCACCCGCTGGGCGGAACGACACCACGTTCCGTAAGCGCGCATGCGAATGCCCCGGACCGCGATCGGTCCGGGGCATCCTGGCACAGAACGGTCAGGCCATCTTCTTCTGCAGATTCTCGTCCAGCGTCGCGAGGAAGTCCTCGGTCGTCTGGAACTCCTGGTCAGGACCGACCAGCAGGGCCAGGTCCTTGGTCATCTTGCCGCTCTCGACGGTCTCGACCACGACCTGCTCCAGCGCGTGCGCGAAGCCGGCCACCTCGGGGGTGCTGTCCTGCTTGGCGCGAGCGTCCAGGCCACGGGTCCACGCGTAGATCGACGCGATCGGGTTGGTGGACGTCGGCTTGCCCGCCTGGTGCTGGCGGAAGTGCCGGGTGACCGTGCCGTGCGCCGCCTCGGCCTCGACCTTGCCGTCCGGGGTCATGAGCACGGACGTCATGAGGCCGAGCGAGCCGAAGCCCTGCGCGACCGTGTCGGACTGCACGTCACCGTCGTAGTTCTTGCACGCCCAGACGTAGCCGCCCTCCCACTTGAGCGCGGCGGCGACCATGTCGTCGATCAGCCGGTGCTCGTAGGTGAGGCCCTTGGCGTCGAAGTCGGCCTTGAACTCCGTGTCGAAGATCTCCTGGAACACGTCCTTGAACATGCCGTCGTAGGCCTTGAGGATCGTGTTCTTTGTCGACATGTAGACCGGGAACTGGCGCTCGAGGCCGTAGCGCAGCGAGGCGCGCGCGAAGTCCTCGATCGACTTGCGGAAGTTGAACATCCCCATGGCGACGCCGCCGCCCTCGGGGAAGGTCGCGACCTCGAACTCCATCGGCTCGCCACCGTCGGCCGGCGCGTAGCTGATGGTCAGCGTGCCGGGGCCGGGGACCTTGAAGTTCGTCGCCTTGTACTGGTCACCGTGGGCGTGACGGCCGATGATGATCGGCTTTGTCCAGCCGGGCACCAGCCGCGGGATGTTGGAGATGACGATCGGCTCGCGGAAGATCACGCCGCCGAGGATGTTGCGGATCGTCCCGTTGGGCGAGAGCCACATCTTCTTCAGGCCGAACTCCTCGACCCGCGCCTCGTCCGGGGTGATGGTGGCGCACTTGACGCCGACCCCGTGACGGGCGATGGCGTTCGCCGCGTCGACCGTCACCTGGTCGTCGGTCGCATCCCGGTGCTCGATACCCAGGTCGTAGTAATCCAGGTTGATGTCCAGGTACGGGTGGATCAGCTTGTCCTTGATGAACTGCCAGATGATCCGAGTCATCTCGTCGCCATCGAGTTCGGCGACCGTCCCCTGAACCTTGATCTTGCTCATATGCCGGGATGCTCCTCTCGCGTCTTCATCGCGCGCGTTGGCCTGTTCAACCCAATGCCAAACGGTACACGCGTACTGGTAACCGTGCTCACGCGAGTCCGGCGACCGCGGCGATGATGCGCTTGGTGATCTCCGGCTGTTCGCTGCCGCCCATGTGCAGCGTGTTGACGGAGAACACCACGCGGCGCGTGAGGTCGGCGGTCGCCGCCATGCCGTTGTTGTAGCCGGGCCGGTCGCCGGTCTTGCCCCAGAACACCAGGTCACCGACGGGCAGCCGGGCCAGGCCGTAGCCGAGGTGGGCGCGGGGGTTGTTGTCCGGGTCCTGGTCGCGGTCGTAGGCGGGCACGTCGGGCACGGCGAACAGCAACGCCGTCTGCGCGGGTGGCAGGAGCCGGCCCGAGAGCAGTGCCATGAGGAACCGGTCGAGGTCGGGCGCGTTGGAGATCATCTCGGCGGCCGCCCACTGGTAGGTCGGGTTCGCGGCCGTGATGTCCACATAGGACCCGTCGGGCATCACCTCGTAGCCGTGGGAGTGCGGCCCCCGGATCCTCGTGTCGGTGCCGGGTACCGACGTGGCGCTCAGGTGCAGCGGGCGGATGACGCCGTCGCGGACGGCCGCGCCGTAGGGCCGGCCGGTGACCTTCTCGATGACCGCGCCGAGCACCAGGTAGTCGATGTTGCCGTAGTGCTGCATGGTGCCGGGGGCGAACAGCATCGGCTTGGGTGCGCCGTCGCGCCAGAACGCGAGATCGAAGAGCTGGCGCGGGGTCCAGGTGACGAAGCGGTTGGCCAGGAACCAGGTGGGGTCCTTGTGGTCGATGTCCAGGCCGGGCAGGCCGGAGGTGTAGTTGAGCAGGTGGCGGACGGTGATCGGCGGGTACTCGCGGGGCAGCAGGTCGGGCGCGTAGCTGCGCACCGTGCGGTCGAGGTCGAGGCGCCCGCGGGCGACGAGCTGGAGCGCGGCGGTCACGGTGAACGTCTTGGTCATACTGCCGATGCGGAACCGGCCGTCCTGCGGGACGGGTTGTCCGGTGTGGACGTTCCCGACTCCGGACGTCCCCTGCCAGCTGCCGGCCGAGCCGCGCACCTGGAGGAGCGCGCCGCTCGCCTCGTGGTCGGGCAGCCCGGCGATGGCCGCGCGCAGTGCCGCGGGGTCGAGCGGCTCCACGGCCGCCGCCGCCGAACCGGCCCCTGTCACGGCGATCGCGATGGCCGCGGCCACCGCGATGATTCTCCTGTGAATTCCCATGTGATCAACAATGGCCGCCACGTGGGCCGCCGCCATCAGGGATGACCCCGGACTCCCCTCAGGGAACCCGCAGCGCGCTCCCCGCCAAGTTCGGCGAGTCGTACCGTTTCGACAGCGAGTCGTACGTTCTCGACAGTGAGTACGGTCTCGCCGAGAGTACGGTCTCGCCGACTCGGGGCTCACCCGACGACGTCTCGGCGTGGACAGGGACCCGCTGGCAAGGTAGCCGACTGCACCGACAAAAACGGTCCGGGGACCCCTGGAATCAATCCTAGTCGGCAGCACCGACAGTTTCCGGCCCGTCGGGTACCACTCGCGGTCGGTTCGGTACGACTCGCTGTCGGTTCGGTACGACTCGCGGGCAGGAGTCGGGCGGCCGGGGTGTTGAGGTTCCACGTTCGCGGGTGTCAGGGGCGCGCGGCCCACTCCTCCGCCAGCATGGCGAACACCAGCTCGTCGTTCCACTCGCCCTTGATCCACTCGTTGCGGACGAAGTGGGCCTCCCGGCGCAGGCCCAGACGCTCCATCAGCCGGGCGGACGCGGTGTTGCGGGCCTCGCAGCGGCCGATGATCCGATGTAGCTTCAGCTCCTCGAAGCCCAGCCTCAGCATCTCCACGGCTGCCTCGCTCGCGTAACCCTTGCCGTGGAACGCCGGGTTGAACACGAAGCCGAACTCGCCGGTCATGGTGCGCTCGGAGATCCACTCCAGCAGCACGTCGCCCAGCAGTTCGCCCGTCTCGCGGAGTACGACGGCCAGCACCAGCGCGTCGCCCTCCTTCTCAAAACCCGTGGTCGCCATGCGGCCCTTCAGCGCCTCGGCCGACTGCTCGCGGGTGCGCGTCCCCCGCAGCAGGAACCTCGCCACCTCCGGCAACCGGTCGTAGGCGTACAGGGCGTCGAGGTCATTCGACGTGAACAAGCGCAGGTCGAGGCGGTCTGTGGCGATGGGAAGGCTGGGCTGCGGCACGCCACCACTATGTCAGCTACGCCCCCGGGCGTAGGGCGACCCACTCGTTTCGGACGACGCGCTCGGCCCGGCCGGCGCCTAGGTTTCTTGAGGTGAGCGAACAGATCCGCGTTCTCCTGGCCGACGACCAGGCGCTGGTCCGCGGCGGGTTCGCCGTGCTGCTGCGGGCCCAACCGGACCTGGCGGTCGTCGGCGAGGCGGGCAACGGCCGCGAGGCGGTCGAGCTGACCAGGACGCTGCGGCCGGACGTGGTGCTCATGGAGGTCCGGCTGCCGGTCCTCAACGGGCTCGACGCGACCCGCGCCATCCTGAGCGACCCGGACCTCGCCGGCGTGCGGGTGGTGGTGCTGGCCGCGGCCGCCTCGGACGAGTACCTCTTCGAGGCCGTGCGCATCGGCGCCAGCGGCTTCCTCGTGAAGGACACCAATCCCGCGAACCTTGTCATCGGTGTCCGGGCGGCGGCCGCCGGTCACGCGCTGCTCAGCCCCTCGGTGACCCGCCGGCTGATGGACGAGTTCGCCAGCCGCGCCCGCGGCCCGCATTCGACCTTGCGGCTGAATTCGCTCGCCGCGCTGACCGAGCGGGAGCGGGAGGTGGTGGGCCTGGTCGGCACCGGGCTGACCAACCTGGAGATCGGCCGCACGCTGACCATCAGCCCGGCGACCGCCCGCACGCACGTGTCCCGGGCGATGGTGAAGCTCAACGCCCGGGACCGTGCCCAACTGGTGGTGCTCGCCTACGAAACCGGGCTCGTGCGGCCCAGCTGGGCGGACTGAGAGGCCGCGCAACCGGGCGCCACCAGCCCTAGTTGCGCGGCCTCTGAACTACGTGGTCGCGATCTTCGGCCGCGCCCGGTTGCCGCGCCGCGTGCGGCCGAACGGCTTGAGCACCGACATGATCACGTTGGTTATGTACATCGACGTGGACACCACGGCCGCGCTGAGGATGCTCCACGAGTGGTCGGCCGTGTCGACCAGTTGGCCGGCCGGCGTCTCGGTGGCCAGGTCGCTCAGTGCGCCCAGCTCGGGCAGCAGGGCCACGGGGAGCAGGATGATGGCGATCACCGTCAGCGCCAGCTTCACGATCACCCACTTGTACCGCAGCAGCCCCCACTGCGTACCGAGCGCGAGGGTGAGCCCGCTGACCAGCGCGAGCAGGCTGATCGGGATGAGCAGCGTGCCGCCCACGACGGCGAGCGCGTGCAGCATGGCGTGCTGGGTGGCCGGGTCGGTGGTGGTCATGCCGGTCACCGCGAGGACGAAGTCGGCGAAGTTGATGCCGAGCCAGCCCACCGCTGACACAACGTGCAGAACCAGGACCCACTTCCTGGCTCGCGGCGTCAGCCACGGACGGCGCCGGGTGTCGTCGGTGGTAGTCATCGTCATCTCCGACCTTCTCGTGAGGTTATCGGGCTGACGATGAGTATTCAGACTCCGTGGCCGGCGGGCGTCCCTCATCGAGAGGCAACCCGCCTACTTCTCGGGGAGTAGTCAGAGGCGGACGAAGCGGCGGTTGCGGCGTTGCTGGCGGAGAACGTTGCGGGCGACGCGGACGGACAGCGTGCTGAGGAGCACGGACAGCATGATTTTCATACCAGTCAATGATTCGCCGCATGGAAGGCGTTGTCGTCCGCACAGCACCGTATCGCCGAGTACTCCGGTGGTTGTACGTCCACCACGACTCGAGCGGTTCTCGAGAATGGCCTCGCCGCGCCGCCGGGCCGGGCGTGCCATGATGGCCGCATGGCGACATGGTTGACCACCGACTCCGAGGCGAACGAGCTGCTCGACCGGGAACCGTTGGCACTGCTCATCGGCATGTTGCTCGACCAGCAGGTGCCGGTCGAGACCGCTTTCGCGGGGCCGAAGAAGATCCACGACCGCATCGGCGGCCTCGACGCGCAGGCCATCGCCGAGTACGACCCGGAGAAGTTCGCCGCGCTCTGCTCGACACCGCCGGCCATCCACCGCTTCCCCGGCTCCATGGCCAAGCGCATCCAGACGCTGTGCCAGGGCCTGGTCGAGACGTACGACGGCCGCGCGGAGGCCGTGTGGACCGAGGGCAACCCGAACGGCGCCGAGGTCCTCAAGCGACTCAAGGCCCTGCCTGGCTTCGGTGAGGCGAAGGCCAAGATCTTCCTTGCCCTGCTGGGAAAGCAGCGCGGACTGAAGGCCACCGGCTGGCAGAAGGCGGCCGGCGACTACGCCAAACCGAAGATCTTCCACTCGGTCGCCGACATCATCGACCCGGCCTCGCTGCAGGAGGTCCGCGCCCACAAGAAGGCGATGAAGGCCGCGGCGAAGGCAGCGAAGGCGACCGAGGCCTGACCGGCTCGCTAGACGCACACCTCGACCGACCGCCGGCCCTACCGCGCGACCCGCGAGTCCCACGTTCACAACCAGCGAGTCCCACGTTCAGCGCAGGCGAGTCCCACGTTCAAACACGCGAGTCTCCCTCTCGGAACCTCCGAGTTGGCGTTTGGCTTCGCCCACCACATGGCGTGAAGCACCAACTCGCCGTCTGCGGAGGGAGACTCGCCAGGATCCCCAACTGTGGGACTCACCCGGTCTGAACGGGGGACTCACCCGGTCTGAACGAGGGACTCGCGTGTTCTGAACGAGGGACTCGCGTGTTCTGAACGAGGGACTCGCGTGTTCTGACCCGTATCCGCGAGTAAGGCGGGTGACACGCTGCTGAGATGGCGATAGGTGCCGCTCTGGCCTGGGATGATGGTGGTTGCGAAGACACAATCATCCCCAGGAGAGGACACCTATCAAGTGGGTAGTTTACGTGGTGGACGGCTGAGGGTGCGGGTGGGCGCGCCGGACCAAAGTCTGACGTCGGTGTCGGGGATGGCCGCGGTCACGGAGTTGGTGGAGCGGCTGGGTGTGATCTCGGCGTTGGATGCGGCGGTGGGGCCGATCAAGCAGCGGAATCGTGGGTTCGGGGCCGGTGAAGTGTTGGTCGGGTTGGCCTCGGCGCAGGTTGCTGGGGAGGACTTCCTGGTCGGGCTGGACCGCCAACGTGCTGATGTGGCGGGGCAGGTGATCACACCGGTGCCGGGGTTGTCCTCGACCACCGCCGCCGGGCTGGCGCGCAGGTTCACCGATCCACAGTGGACTGCGGTGGAGACCGGGGTTGCGCGGGTGACGCAGCGGATGCTCGAGCGGGTGCCCGCGGCGCGGCAGGCACGGTTGTGCGCCGCGGCGACGATCGATCTCGACGCCAGCGATGTAGAGGTCTTTGGGCGCAAGAAACGTGGTGTCGCCTTCAACCATCAAGGACAGCGTGTGGGACGTGCGCACGTGGCATCCTGGGCGGAGGTCGAGACCGTGCTGGCGGCGGAGTTGTTGTCCGGCAACGATGATCCTCGCGCAAGCGCGGCCGAACTGTTCCACCGTGCGCTCGCGGCGTTACCCGAGCAGGCCAGAGCGGGTCGGGTGCGATTACGGGCCGACGCCGGGTATTTCGCCGGCGAGCTGGCCCGGGTCGCGTTCTTCGCCGAGGTGGAGTTCGCGATCGGCGCCAAGCGCATCGCCCCGCTCTGGCGGCTGCTGGATGGTCTCACCGACGACTCCTGGACAGAGGCGATCGACATGACGGGGGCGCAGGTCGCCGTCGCGGACTACCGGCCGGACTGGTGGCCCGCCAACGCCTTCCTGCTGATCCGCCGAGTCCGGCTCGACATCTGTCAGGTCTCGGCCGATCCCCGCTCACGGCGCCGCAAGACACTACATCCCGACCAACGCGCCCTCCCACTGGAGGAGTTGGCCGACGCGGACGCGATCTACGGATACTCGTTCATCCTCACCAGCCTCGACGTGTCCACACCGGACAAAGCCGCTGCGGTGGAGCACTGGTACCGACACCGCACCAGCATCGAAAACGTCTTCCGCGACAGCAAACACGGCGCCGCGCTCCGCCATCTCCCCTCCGGTTATGTCGAGGTGAACACCGCCTGGATGTGGGGCGCACTGCTGGCCGCATCCATGGCCGCCTGGCTCCATCAACTCACCGCCACCCCAGGCCCGACCGGCCAACTCGCCGGGTGGGGCGCCCGCGACGGCAAAGCCATGATCGCCACCCTGCGACACCGGCTGATCCGCGTCCCTGCCCGCCTCGTCTTCCAAGCAGGACAACCAATCCTGCACCCACCACCCGGCCACCACCTGCTCGCCGAGATCCTCGCCCGACTCGGGAAACTCCCCACGCTGCCCTGACCACCCCGGCCACCCCGGCCCCGACCCAGGAACCCGAACCCGCGAACCCGGCGCGACACCCGGACCCACCAGCATGCCCACACCCACAAAACCCGCCCCACCACAGACTCCAGGAATCTGAAGATCAACTCAGCCGACTACTCGCGGAATCGGGTCTGAACGAGGGACTCGCGTGTTCTGAACGAGGGGCTCGCGTGTTCTGAACGAGGGACTCGCGTGTTCTGAACGAGGGACTCGCGTGTTCTGAACGAGGGACTCGCGTGTTCTGAACGAGGGACTCGCGTGTTCTGAACGTGGGACTCGCCCGGTTTGAACGTGGGACTCGCGTGTTCTGAACGAGGGACTCACCCGGTCTGAACGGGGGACTCACCCGGTCTGAACGAGGGACTCGCGTGTTCTGAACGAGGGACTCGCGTGTTCTGAACGTGGGACTCGCCCGGTTTGAACGTGGGACTCGCGTGGGGGTGTGGTCAGCTCATGGAGCCGGCGATGTTCGACACCCGGCCGAGGTCATCGAAGCTCACCTTCGCCGACACCCCCGGTGCGTTCAGGTGAAGCTGGGGACCAATGAACTCTGTGGTCAGGCCGCGACGCATGCCGTAGCTGTGGAAGGCCCGGCGGTGGTCGGCCAGTCGCAGGTCCACCAGTGACTGCTGCAGCACGCGCATCACCCGGGGGCCGGCCGGCGGGGGAAGCTGGAACTCCGGGTGCTCGACGATGAACCCGGCTCGAGTCCCGCCGCTCACCGGGCCGTTGTACGAGGTGAAGCGGCCGCTGATGGCCTTCGCCGCCTCCATCATCATGCCCGCCACCAGCGCCGGGTCCTCCGGCGAACCGGGCAGCGCGTCGAACGGCACCTCGGCGGCCGCCAGCTCCCGGATGCCGTGCTGTTCACCGAACGCCCGCACGTGCTCGCCCAGCGCGAGGATCTCGTGCGGGTAGCCGGCCGGGTTGGCCCACCCCCACAGCCACGACCGCGGCCCCGGCGCCGCACTGCCCACCAGGTGCACGGCGGTGCAGCGCACCGGGTGGTCGCCCGTGAAGGCGAACCGCGGCTCGGCCAGGTCGGCCTCCCACGAGTGCTCGCCCAGCATTTCCGAGAGGTGGATCTGGTGTTCGAGCGACAGCAGCGCGGCGTCGTCGAGCAGGTTGACGAAGGTAGGTGAACCGGACATGCCGGCGGACCCTACCGGGTGTCGATCACTACGGCTTGCGGCCCACCGCCGCGGCGCTGCACTGCTCGACCTGGCTCAGCGGACGCAGGCGCGGGCCGTCCGGCCACCACAGGTCGGACAGATCGAAGTCACCCGGTTTACCCGGTCCTGGCGGGATGATCTCCAGGCCTGGCAGGAACTCCCGCAGTTGTGCCTTCGTGCGGAACCTGCCGGAACCCATGGGGCTGTGGATGAACACGTCCTCCATCCGGACGGCCAGCGGGCTGAGCTCGGGGGTCTCCGGGTCGAGGAAATGCGAGATCGCCACGAAACTGCCGGACGGCAGTGCGTCGACGTACTCCTGCATCAACTCGCCGCCGTTCTCGGCCGTGTAGTGGTGCAGCGTCCCGACGTGCAGCAGCGCCAACGGCTCGGAGAAGTCGATGTTCCTGCGCACATGCTCGTTCTGCAGCACGTCCTGCGGACGGAAAATATCCGCCGGCACGAAATGCGTGAAATCGTTGTCCTCCAGCAGCGCCTCACCGTGCGCGATCACCACGGGGTCGTTGTCGACGTACACCACGCGCGCTTCCGGGTCGATCCGCTGCGCGATCTGGTGGGTGTTCTCGGCGGTGGGCAGGCCGGAGCCGCAGTCGAGGAACTGCCGGATGCCACCCTGGTCGGCCAGGAACCGCACGGCCCTGGTCAGGAAGTTGCGGTTGGACCACGCGAGGTCCTGCGCCTCCGGGGCGACCGAGCGCACCCGCTGGAAGACCTCGCGGTCGATCGCGTAGTTGTCCTTGCCTCCCAGGAACGCGTCATAGACCCGGGCGATACTCGCCCTGTTCGGGTCAACTCCGACGGGCACCATGCTGGGCGCCTCGTACCTTGACGCGGTCTCGGACATCGCAACCTCACAACCGGCTCAACTTCGAGTGGACCGGCCAAGCCTAGCGAGGGTCGAAGACTCGGTAAACGCGAAGCGGAAGGCCCCGGATGCACCAGCGGACGCCCGTGCATCTGCACTTGCGCTGGTAGCGCGAGTATCGATCTGATCGACGAACTCGCAGATCACGTTCGGAATGTCACCCGTTCGGTCTAGATGCTGAACCCCAGGTTAACTAACGGAATTCTCCGTGTTCGGCCCGCGCGCCGCCCATAGACTTGATCGCCGTCGGTCAGGAGGACAGAGATACGGTGGGCATCGGTGGATTACTAGGTGATCTCGCGGAATTACTGCTATCGGGTGAAGCAACGCTCGTTCTCGGTATCGCCGCGGTATTGGGTATCGGCGCGCCCGTCGCCCAACGGTTCCTGGCCGGCCGCAAACTCGTCTACTACCGGGTGCAGAGCGACTCGAGGATCGGTCTCGACGTCGACCTGCACGACGATGACGACGCCGACGGGCACACCGACCAGGAACTGATCTCCGTGGCGAAGCTGGTGGGCCGGCTCAGTTTCGTGGTGATCCGCATCCGGAACACCGGCGGCGACGTGTCGTTCCGCGACCTCGGCGAGGACGTGGAGTTCACGTTCCGCGGCCGGGCGATCTGGAACGCCCGCGTGTCCGATGCGCGCAACGACGAGGTCCGCGCGGCCGTCGTGAACAGCCTGGAGTTCTTCTCCACGGACACCGAGTCGCCGACGCCCACCGAGACCAGCACGCTGCCCAAGGTCCGCCGGTGGCTGCCGGAGCGGATGCGCGAGATCATCCGCACCCCACCGGCGGCGGAGCCGAAGCCCGCGCCGGAACCACCGCCGCCCGTGTGGCACGGCATCCGCGTGAAGCGCTCGCTCTCGTTGGTCGCCAAGGAGAAGTTCAAGCTGGTGGTGGTGCTGCGCGAGCCGGAGACCACCCCGGCGGGCTCGCTCACCAAGGGGGTTGACGGACCGAGCGGCAAGCGGCGCATCAAGAATGAGCGGACCGTGCGCCGGGCGCGGTGGCCGTTGGTGACGGCCGGTATCGGAGTCCTCCTGGCCGGGGTGGTGGTGACCCTGAACCTGGTGCCGGGCGCGGACGTCACGGCCGATCCGGCCGTCGAGTGCGCGACCGGCGAGCTGGCGGTCGTCGGGTCGAGCGCGTTCGCGCCGATCATGACGCCCATCGCCGAGGAGTACATGGCCGCGTGTGCCGACGCGACGATCACGGTGACCGCGACCGGGAGCATCGACGGGGTCCGTGAGGTCGCCGCCGCCGAACCGGCGCGACGCGGTTCGATCGCCGCGCTGTCCGACGGCGTGGTGGGCGAGGCCACCCCGGATCTGCGGGCCGAACCGGTGGCCGTGATCGTCTACACGATGGTGGTGCACGACTCGGTCGGGCTCGACCGGCTGACGGCCGACCAGGTGCGCGGCATCTACGCCGGCCGGTACCGCAACTGGGACGAGCTGCGGCCCGGACCGTCGCTGCCCATCCGGATCGTCAGCCGCGGCCAGGAGTCCGGTTCGCGGCGGACGTTCGAGGAGACGGTGCTCGGCGGCACGTCCGAGGGCCCGCTCACGTCCGACTCGTGCGAGACGCCGCGCGGCTCCGGCGACCCGATCATCCGCTGCGAGCGCGGTTCCGAGGCGGAACTGGTGGACGAGGTGTCGGCCACGCCGGGCGCCATCGGCTACGTGGACCTGCCCACGGTCAACGAGGCCAACGCCGCCGGGCGGCCGGTGACCGTCGTGCAGCTCGGCGAGCGGTACCCGGATGTCAGCGGCATCTCGTCCGGGTACCCGTTCTGGACGATCGAGTATCTGTACACGAAGGGACTGCCGCCGGGCGGGTCGTTGCTGGACTCGTTCGTCGAGTACCTGCGCAGCGGCGGCGCGCGAGCCGAGCTGCAGGGCGCGGGCTACACGCCGTGCATCGGCAAGGACGGACAGCTGTACCTGTTGTGCCGCGCGTGACTCAGCGCATGGTCCGGATGCCGGTGGCCGCGCAGACGCCGGCGATCGCGGCCAGTATCAGCGCGATCAGCGCGGGCCACACGGCCGACATGCTGATCGCGAGCAGGGCGTTGATCACCGTGGCCGCCACGTAGAGGGCGGCCAGGAAGAGCCACCCGGTCGCCGGATGCCGAAGCCATCCAGGTGTGAACCGGCGCGGTCGACGTCGAAGCATCGGCGCGCACCTCCGTGTCAATGGTTCGCTCCGCTCACGAGGTCCAGTACCCGGATGTCGCGTTGGAACCGCGCCGAGTTACCGGCCCAGGATCTCGATCCGATCACCCGGTGTTCGCTGGTAGAGCAGTTGCGCCGAACGGGGGAACGATCACCACTCGCCTGCCAGAAACACCCGGTCCGGTTCACCTCTGGGTACCGGAATCGCGAGATTCTCCATGGCCGGGAAGCGGTTCGCGAGTGCTGTCTCGAACGCGGGCGCCGCACCGGCGCTCCATACGGCCAACACCCCGCCCGGCGCCAGCGCCGCGGCGAGCAGGTCCAGGCCGGACGCGCCGTACAGCGCGGCGTTGCCGTCGTCGACCGTCCACTCCGGACCGTTGTCGATGTCCAGGCAGATGGCGCCGAACCGCCCGGCGCCGGGCAGCCAGGTCAGCAGGTCGGCGGTCACGCACCGGACCCGCGGGTCGATCAGCGCGTCGCCGTGGTGGCCGCGCAGTTCGCCGCGGTTCCAGCCGATGACCGCGGGCTCGCGTTCGACCACCACCACCGCCCCGACGCGGGGGTGGTCCAGCGCCGCGCGCAGCGAGAACCCGACGCCGAGGCCGCCGACCAGCAGCGAGCCGCCGGCGGGCATCCGATCGGCCGCGACGCGCACCAGCAGCCGCTCGGACTCGCCGCCCCGCGTGTCCATGAGAAAGGTCCCGTTGGCGATGATCTCGTGGTGGTTCCCGTCGCGGCGCAGCACCAGCTCGCCGCACACACCTTCGACCCGTTCGACGGTCTCCATTCCCGTCAGCCTAGAAGCTGCCCTACCCTGGGGATGCGGAGGTGAGTTGCGATGCACGCGACAATCGGCGACCGACTCCACGTCCATGGTCGCAACGTGGGGAACCCCGATCAGCTGGCCGAGATCATCGAGGTGCGCGGCACCGACGGGAGGCCGCCCTACCTGGTGCGCTACCCCGACGGCCACGAGAGCCTGGTGTTCCCCGGCCCGGACTGCGTGGTCGAAGAAGAGTGAACGGCGCCTTCCTCGCGTCCAGGCGAGGAAAGCGCCATTCAGTCGGACCGCGCCCGGTCAGACCCGGGTGAGCTCGGCGATCAGCGCGTCCACGTCGAAGTGCGCGTCCTCCTCGCCGAGCGGCACCAGCTGTTCGGTGCCGGTCAGGAACTCCGCGACGCCCTCGTGGTCGAGCTCGAGCTTCGCGTAGCCCTCCGGCGATTCGATCTCCACCACGAGCATGGTCAGCCCACGCTCGGCCTCGGGGTGCATTCGCACGTCGCCGACGCCGGCCGGGCCGTCGAGGCCCTCGGCCAGCAGCTCGCGGGAGAACACCCACTCGACCCAGCGGTCGCGATCGGTCTGGAACGCGGCCGTCACGGTGAACGGCTGGTCCGCGCGGAAGGACCAGCGCGAACGAACCGGTGTGCTGCCGTCGTACAGCGCGACCAGCTCTGCGTGAATGGCTTCGGTAGTCATCTGGCCCTCCATCCTCGATCCGCCACTGGGTGTGGGTCGGTCGAGGGTGAGATGGTCAGAGTGGGCTTCCGTGATGCAGTAAGGGCCCAGGTTCACGCTATCCGGTGTTAGCGGCGCCACACCGGTAACGCCTGACCTGCGGATCTAGATAAGGCCGAGCCCCTTCACCGCGTCGCGCTCCTCGGCCAGCTCGCCGACCGACGCGTCGATCCGCTCGCGGGAGAAGTCGTCGATGTCGAGGCCCTGGATGATCTCCCACTTGCCGTCCGCGCAGCGCACGGGGAACGACGAGATCAGGCCCTCTGGCACGCCGTAGGAACCGTCGGAGACGACGGCCATGGAGGTCCAGTCGGTGCCGTGGACCCAGTCGTGGACGTGGTCGATGGCGGCGTTGGCGGCCGACGCGGCCGACGACGCGCCCCGCGCCTCGATGATGGCGGCGCCGCGCTTGGCGACCGTCGGGATGAACGTGTCGCGCAGCCAGGCGTCGTCGTTCACGGCGGCCGCGGCCGTCTGGCCGCCGACCTCCGCGTGGAACAGGTCGGGGTACTGGGTGGCCGAGTGGTTGCCCCAGATGGTCATCTTCGAGATGTCGGAGACGGCCACGCCCAGCTTCGCGGCCAGCTGGCTGAGCGCGCGGTTGTGGTCGAGGCGCATCATGGCCGTGAAGCGGTCGGCCGGCACGTCGGGGGCGTGGGCCTTCGCGATGAGGGCGTTCGTGTTGGCCGGGTTGCCGACCACCAGGACGCGTACGTCGTCGGCCGCGCCGGCGTTGATGGCCTCACCCTGGGGCTTGAAGATGCCGCCGTTGGCCTCGAGCAGGTCGCCGCGCTCCATGCCCTTCGTGCGGGGGCGGGCGCCGACCAGGAGGGCGACGTTCACGCCGTCGAACGCGCGCTTCGCGTCGTCGGTGATGTCGATGCCGGCGAGCAGTGGGAACGCGCAGTCGTCGAGCTCCATGGCGGTGCCCTCGGCGGCCTTGAGGGCCGGCGGGATCTCCAGCAGGCTCAGGCGGACCGGGGTGTCCGGGCCGAGAAGCTGTCCGGATGCGATGCGGAACAGCAGTGCGTAGCCGATCTGGCCGGCGGCACCGGTGACGGTGACCTTGACGGCAGCCTTGCTTGCCACGGGGAAAATCCCTCCCGAACGACGATGAAACGGTGTTCGGAGGCTAGCAAGCCACCGGTCGTCGACGGCGGCAGCGTTGCCAGAGTCACGCGCGGCGTGGGCATGCCTGGAACGACGCCTTCCTGACGTTGAGCGTCTGGAACGACGCCTTCCAGGCATTCGCCGGGCCTCGCCGGGCCTCGCCAGTCAGTCCCAGTGGCTCTCGTGCGAGTGGACCGGGACGCCCAGGTCGATGGTGTCCGACTCGGCCAGCCGGGTCCGGAGGCGGTCCACCATGGCGTCGGCGTCGCGGCGGCTGCCCTTCACCAGGACCACGCTCAGCGACCGGACCTCGTCGCCCTCCAGGCCCATCACGTCGATGCGGTGGCGGACCAGCCGCAGCGACCGGAGGACATACAACGGGGAGCCGGCCAAGCCCACCGCCACCAGTTCCAGCGGTGAACCCACCAGGAAAAGCACCGCCAGGGCGGCGATCAGCAGCGGGCCCACAATCCCCGCCAGGACCTCCTGCCACCACGGCGTCGGCTTCTCCGGCGGTTGCTCGCGGCCGGCCGGTGCCACCGGGCGACGGCGCATCGGCTTGTTCTTCCGGAACAGGTTGATCGGCTGGAACCGGCGCCACCAGGGCGCGAACGTTCGGCGGACCACCCACGGGCGCCCGTTCAGGTCACGAACCACATCCCCCATGATCGGGATTGTGCCGGCCGGGCGCCGTCGCGGCGAAACCGGCCCAGTCGCCGCCGACCGCCCCGGTCCCATGCACCGAAGGCGTCGTTCGGTGCACGACGCCGTCCCGAGTTGCTGGGTTGGTTTGCGTGGATTGCAAGGTCGCCACCCTTCGAGTGGACTCGCTCCGATCGGCTGGTTTTTCCTGGTCAACGCGGCATTATTGATGCCACCACCACGTGCGCGAGGGGCAACCAGGAATGACCATGACGTTGCAGGGACCGGAGTCCACCGTCCGGATCGAGGTCCTCGGCGAGGAGCTGCGGCGCTTGCGGGACGCCGCCGGGCTGACGCTGATGCAAGTGGCCGAGCGAATAGGAATCCACTACTCGCACCTCTCCCGGATGGAGACCGGCAAGCGGCCCGCCAGCCCGGAGGACGTGGCCTCGCTGCTGGTCGTCTACGGCATCACCGGTGAGGAGCGGCAGGAGCTGATCACGCTTGCCAAGCGATCCAGCCAACCCGGTTTCTGGCAGCGCCAAGGATCTTTCGAAGCGCGGTTCGCCGCGCTGAAGGTCCTGGAAGCTCGGGCCACCGCGCTGGTGAGTTTCGAGCCGCTGATGATTCCGGGATTGCTCCAGACCATGCCTTACGCGAAGGCCATGTTCCGCGAGGTCGGCCTGATCGAGGATCAGGACGCGCTGGATGAGCGGGTGGTCGGCCGAGTCCATCGCCAGAGCGTGCTGCGGCAACCTGGTGGGCCGACGCTCGTGGCAATCCTGGCGGAGACCGCCTTGCGGGGGCACGTTGGCGGGCGGGAGGTGATGCGTGACCAGCTGAGATATCTGGTTGAAGCCGCAGAGCGACCACATGTGACCTTGCGGGTGGTGCCCGCCGCGGTGGGCGGCCACCCTGGCCTGGCGGGAACCTTCCTCCGGATGCGATTCGCTGATCGGCCCGGTGTGGTGTTCCTCGAGAACCGCACCTCGAGCCTGTTCCTGGAGGAGCGCAGCGAACTCTCGGCCTACGACAGAGTGATCGTGGAGCTGTTGAGCGTGGCGATGAGCGAGGAGAACTCAGTAAGGTTGGTGGCCGAGCTGGCCGCGAACCTGGAGTAACACTTGACTGATTGCCCGCTTGTCTGGCGGAAGAGCAGCTTCACCGCCAGTGAGAACTGCGTCGAGATCGCCCACCTGTCGACCGCGTTGCTGGTGCGGGACTCCAAGGATCCCGCTGGCCCGGTCCTGAGCTTCACTCAGCCGTCGAGCGGCCCGCCCTCGATCGTCATGGCCACGGCGATCATGCACAGGCCGAACGCCGAGTAGGTCAACACATCCACGCCCCGGCCGCGGATCGCGATCAGGCCGGCCTGCTCGTGGCTCAGCAGCGCCCGCAGCGCCGCTGCCAGGAACAACGCCGCGCCGATGAGCACCGTCCCCTGCCGCCAGTGGTACAGGATGATCCGCACCAGCCCGATCGCCACCACGCCCAGCACCATCGCGAACGGCAGGTGCACGAGCACGGGATGACGGCGGCGGTGCGGGGTGGTCACGCCGAAACGCTCCGTTCGGCAGCGAGCACAGTGTTCGTCAGCAGCATGGCGACCGTCATGGGCCCCACCCCGCCCGGCATGGGGGCCAGCCAGCCGGCCACCGAACGCACGTCCGGGTGAACATCGCCCACCAGGCCCCGGTCGGTGCGGGTGATACCCACATCGAAGACCGCCGCACCCGGTTTGACCATGTCCGGGGTGATGAGCGCGGCGTTGCCGGCGGCCGCCACCACGATGTCCGCCCGCCGGACCTCGGCCGCCAGGTCCTTCGTGCCCGTGTGGCACAGCGTCACGGTCGCGTTCTCGCTGCGCCTGGTGAGCAGCAGGCCGAGCGGCCGCCCGACGGTGACACCACGGCCGACGATCGTGGCGTGCGCGCCGGCGATGGGGATGTCGTAGTGCCGCAGCAGCTCGACGATGCCCAGCGGCGTGCACGGCAGCGGGCCGGTCTCGCCGAGGACGAGCCGGCCGAGGTTGGTCGGGTGCAGGCCGTCGGAGTCCTTGCTCGGGTCCACCCGTTCGAGCGCGGCGCCGGAGTTCAGGTGGCCGGGCAGCGGCAGCTGGATGAGGTAGCCGGTGCAGGCGGGGTCGGCGTTCAGCTCGTCGATGACGGCGTCCAGCTCGGCCTGGGTGGTGTCGGCCGGCAGGTCCCGCCTGATGGACGTGATGCCGACCTTGGCACACGCGTTGTGCTTGCCGCGCACGTACGAGTGCGAGCCGGGGTCGTCGCCGACGAGCACCGTGCCGAGGCCGGGAGTCACCCCGTGCTCGGCGAGCACGCCGACGCGGGCACGCAGGTCGTCGAAGATGGCCTCGCGGGTGGCCTTGCCGTCCAGGATCGTCGCGGTCACGGGCGTCATCCTCTCATCCGTGACGTTGACGATCGGTCGGGCACGGCGGCCATGCCGACGGCGACCATGATGACCGCCGCGCCGATGAGGCTGGTGGCCGAAAGATGGTCCCCCACCAGGTCGAGCACCACCGCGCCGACCAGCTGACCGGCCACCGAGCCGAGGCCGAGCAGCAGCACGCCGATCAGCCGCACGGCCGTCACGGCGGTCAGCACCGCGCAGATGCCGAGCGGCCCGCCGACGTAGAGCCACCAGTCGCCCGGCAGCGCGTCCGGCAGGCCGCGCACCAGCAGGGTCACGGTCGTGGCGACCACGAGCACGGCCGTGCCGACCAGGAAGTTCACGAGCGTCGGCACGACCACGTCCGCCGCCGCCATCCGTACTCGCCCGTTCACCGCCAGCTGCCACGCCAGGCCGACGCCGGCGACCGCCGGCAGCACCGCCCACCAGAGCCCGCCCGGGTCGGCGATCGCCGAGTGCCCGGACACGGAGACCACCACGGCGGCCACGGCGAGCGCCGCGCCGGCCAGCCGCGGCGCCGTGGCAGGTTGCGGACCGCCAGGGCCGAGCCCGGCCCGGTCGACCGGAATGCTCGACACGACCTGCCCGGCGACCACGGCCACCGTGAAAACCGCCACACCCAGGATGGACACCGTGAAGCCCTGGGTGGTGACCAGGAAAGCACCGCACGCGCCGCCCAGGCACTGCCACGGGCGCAGCTCGCGGGCGCGGACGGCGCCACGCAGCCTGCGCAGGCCCGCGCGGGCGGCCGGTAGCATCGGCATAGCCGCCAGGAGCAGCGCGGAACCGATACCGAACGACACGAGCGCGGCGACCACGCCGTCACCGATCCGCTGTCCGAGTTGTCCGTTCACCCGGCCCTGAACGGCGAGTGCGACCCCGCCGACGGAGGCCAGCGCGGCGCCGGCGATCCGCACTTTCACGGAAGGTTGATCGGTCACGTATCCAGATGATTGCCGATACGTTCCGTCCCTCTTGCGGCGCCTCCCCCGTGCGAGGTAGAGAGCAGGCTGTGCCGCCAACCGACGGACAAGGGAAGATGTCACCGTGGCTCAACCGACCCAGCTAACCCCGACAGAGCAAGACGCCCTGGTCAAGCAGATCGGGTTGGCGATGCTGCGCGTCGCACCCGAGGACTGGGAACAGCTCACCGTCGACTACCGCGCAGTCGGCCGCTATGCGGAGTCGACCGGTCAGGTCGTCTTCTCCGACGGCGCCGTCGAGTCGTGGACCATGCCGCCTGACCTGCAGGGACACTTCGCCCGACTGCGTGGCGGCATGTACCGCGAAGGCCGTGGCACCTGGTACAACGCGCGGTACAAGCTCGACCACCCATCCAGTTACAACCTGGAGTACGACCGGGAGGAACCGGTCTGGGACATGCAGCCTCCACCGCAGGCGTACCCGGACGACATGCGGCTGTTCCCGCGCTCCGAAGACAACGTGCCGGAGTGGCTGCGGCGGCGGCTGACGACCGCGCCGCCGCCCGGTCCCGGTGGGCCCGGGCCGTCGGGACCGCGGTTCCGGGTCGCCCGGATCTTCGACGGACCCGGTGAGGACGGCCGCCCGTCGGTGAACCGGCCGCATGTCGCCGAGGAGGACATCGCCGACCTGCTGGACTACCTGGACGGCGCGCCCATCGCGGGCCCGGCCCGCGGCTACGACGTCGACCGGCTCGACCCCGAGGGCCGGCAGTCGGTGCCCGTCGCGTTCCACACAGACGGCGTGTGGATCTGGCCGGCCGCCGTGAACTACTACCTGCGCGAGCACGACATCTCGCCCGAGAACGACCTGGTCGAGCACATCCAGCGGATGCGGTTCCAGCTGCCGAACGTGGACGACGCGACGCGCTCGGCCGCCGGGCTCTTCCTCGGTCCGCCGCCGCCCGGGCCGGGTGGTCCTGGTCCCGGTGGTCCCGGTGGTCCGCCGCGACCGCCGGTACCCGCACCGACGCGCGCGATGCCCGTGCCGCCACCACCCGGCCCAGGCCCCGGTGGTCCCCCGCCGCGGCCGGCCGGTGGGCCCCCGCCGGCCGCGCTGCCGTCGCAGGGCCCGCCCGGGCGCACGGTCGAACAGCTGCGGTCCCGGCTGGCCGACCTCGGCGTGCCGGAGTCGGCGTTCCGGATCGGCCCGCCCGCCGGCCGGGCGTGGACCATGGAGCAGACGGACGAGGGCTGGCGGGTCGGGTTCTACGACCGCGCGTTCGTGGCGCCCGCCATGTTCGAGGACGTGGCCGACGCGTCGGCGTTCCTGATCGGCAAGCTGCTGCTCGACGGTGGCCGGGAGAGTGCCGCTCGGCAGAACGGCGTGGCACCGACCGAGCCGAACCCACTGCCCACGCCGCCGCCCGCCGCGCCTCCGCCGCCTGCCGAGTCGTCGTTCGAGCCACCGTTCGAGCCACCGTTCGAGCCGTCGTTCGACGATCCGCCGTTCGGTGCGCCGTTCGCCAACGCCTTCGAGGAGTCGCACACCGACCCGGACGACGGCTACGACGACTACGAACCGCCGGCGCCGCCGAGGCAGCCGGTGCCGCAGCGTGCTCCGGTGTCGCTGCCGGCCACGATGGTCACGCAGCCGGCGGAGCGTCATCCGGACTCGCCCGGCCTGGTCGCCACGGCCCTGCAGGGACTCCCCAACGCGGCCGCCACGCCGGGTGCCGAATGGCCGATCGCGCCGCTGCCCGGGGAGCCGCCGCTGACGCTGTTCCGCGGCAAGCGGGTGATCGAGCTGGAGCCGGGCACGGAGATCGACCGGTTCGGCGACGACGACGGCAACCTGGTGTACGCGGTCGGCACGCCGTTCCAGGAGCGGTCGCTGGTGCCGGAGTGGGTGGAGCGGCCGTACCACGTGTACCGGGTGCGCCAGCCCGTTCAGGCGCTGACCGGTGCGGCCATCCCGTGGTTCGAGCAGCCCGGTGGCGGCACCGCCTACCTGCTGCCGGACGCGGTGGGCGACCTGGTGGCACACGGCCATCTGGTGGAGGTCCCGGGCCGCGACCGCCCAAGCTGACCCACGGTGTGGGGTGCCGGCCAACCCCGGCACCCCACGCAGGGGTCAGCCCCGCACACGAGATCCCGGTTCCCGCACACGAGATCGCGGTTCCCGCACGCATGTCCCCACCTCCCGACCGCATGTCCCCACTTCCGGCACGCATGTTCGCGGTTCCCGACCGCATGTCCCCAAGTCCGAGCGTGGGGACTCGCTGTCGATTGGGTACGACTCGCTGTTGGTTGGGTACGACTCGGCATGCTTGAGTGGCCGACTCGGCATGTCTGTGTGGCTGACTCGCGGTGCGGGGGGGTTAGCCGATTTGTAGGCCGTGGGCGGCGGCGAAGGCCACCGCCATGTCCAGGTCCACCCGGGCGCCGGCCAGCTTGGCCTGCCGCAGGCCGTTCGCGTCCAGTTGGGCGCCGCGCAGGTCGGCGTCCGTCAGTTTCGTGTCCGCCAGGCGGGCGCCGCGCAGGTCGGTGCCCTGCAGGTCGCTCTCGCGCAGGTCGGCGTCGGACAGGTTGGCCTCGCGGAACCGCAGACCGGCGAGCTTGGTCTTGCGCAGGTTGGCCCCCGCGAGGCTCACGAGGGTCAGGTCGGTGTCCTCGAGCTTCCACGGCCGGAACCGGCACTCGTAGAACGTCGAGCCCAACAGACTTGAGCCGGCGAACGCGCTGTGCGTCAGGTTGGTGCGCGTGAACGTGCACGACCGGAACGCGCTGGCCGTGTGCTTCGACTCGCCGAGGTCGGCGCGGCTGAAGTCGCAGTGGTCGAACGTGCATCCCTTGGCGACGAGGCCGCGCAGGTCCGCGTCGACGAACGTGCAGTTCTCGAACGCGCGCTGCTCCCACACCTGGTTGGGCAGGTTGGCGTCGCGGTAGTCCTCGCCGTGTTCGGTCATGCCGAGCACTCTAGGGAATGACTACGACAGGTCTCTTCACGTCGTTCAGCAGGCTCCTCGGCACCCCGCGACCGTGGCGGGCGCGGCCGATCACGATGCAGTCCGCGCGCCGCTGCTCGGCCACGAGTTCCAGCCCGTGCGCCGGATCGCCGCGGTAGTGCACCAACTCCCAGCGCACGCCGGCCTCGTCGAGGATGTCGGCCGCCGCCTGGTGGAGTTCCTTCACGAACGTGCTCGACGCCTCCACCGCACACGCCAGCCCCATGGGCGACCAGTAGGCGGCGCCGGTCAGCGACTCGACGTAGACGAGCACGAGCCGCGCGCGTTCGCGGCGCGCGAGCCCGACGGCCCAGGCGGCGGCGTTCTGCGCGGGCACACTGCCGTCAACACCGACGACGATGACGGCCAGCCCGTCCTTGCCGACCCCGTCGTCGGCTCGATCCGGCATCCTCGAATCATCCTCGAACACCGCGCGCACGGTCAACGAAAGTCGCGCGACTTCGCCGGAATGCTCAGATCGAGATGTTCCAGGTGGTCGGCCTGGAGGCTGATGACGCCCTCCGCCTTCTCGAGAAGGCCGCGCACCAGCAGCGCCGGGGAGTTCCGCGCGATCCGGCGGTAGCGGGCCCACAGTCCCGTCGAGCAGACCACGTTCACCATCCCCGTCTCGTCCTCCAGGTTGAGGAACGTGACCCCGCCCGCCGTCGCCGGGCGCTGCCGGTGGGTGACCGCGCCGCCGACCACCACCCGGGTCTTGTCATCCACTGTGGACAATCGGTCGATCGGCACGATGCCCTGCTCGGTCAACCACTTCCGGACGAACTGGGTGGGGAAGCTGTCCGGCGACAGGCCCGTGGCCCACACGTCGGCCACCGCCAGCTCCAGCGGGCTCATGCCGGGCAGCGCCGGGGCGTGCGCGCCGACCGTGGTGCCCGGCAACCGGTCCGGCCGCTCACCGGCCACCGCACCCGCCGCCCACAACGCCTCCCGCCGCCGCACGCCCAGCGTGGCGAACGCGCCCGCCGTGGCCAGCGCCTCCAGCTGTGCCCTGGTCAGCTGGGTTCGCCTGGCGAGGTCCACCATGTCGCGGAACGGCACGGTCCCCCGCGCCGTGACGATCGCGGCGGCCAGGTCGTCGCCGATCATGCGGACCGCACCCAGCCCCAACCGGACGGCCTGTTCGGTCTCCCCGGCGCGGACCGGCTCGAGGGTGGCGTGGGGGAGGCTCGCGTTGATGTCGGGTCCGCGCACGGTCACCCCGTGGCGGCGGGCGTCGGCCACCAGCGACTGCGGCGAGTAGAAACCCATCGGCTGGGCCCGCAGCAGCGCGGCGCAGAACGCGGCCGGGTAGTAGAACTTGAACCACGCGCTCGCGAACACCAGGTACGCGAAGCTCAGCGCGTGGCTCTCCGGGAAGCCGAAGTTGGCGAACGCCATGAGCTTCTCGTAGATCCGCCCGGCCAGTTCCCGGTCGATGCCGTGGCCGGCGGCGCCCTCGTAGAACCGCTCGCGCAACCGTTCCATCCGCTCGGTGGACCGCTTGGCGCCCATGGCCCGGCGCAGCTCGTCGGCCTCGGCCGGGCTGAAGTCGGCGACGTCGACGGCCATCTGCATCAGCTGTTCCTGGAACAGTGGCACGCCCTTCGTCTTCTTCAACGCCTTGGCCAGCAACGGATGGTCGTAGGTCACCGGCTCCTGGTCGTTGCGGCGCCTGATGTACGGGTGCACCGAGCCGCCCTGGATGGGGCCGGGGCGGATGAGCGCCACCTCGACCACCAGGTCGTAGAACTCGCGCGGGCGCAGCCGGGGCAGTGTGGCCATCTGCGCCCGGCTCTCCACCTGGAACACCCCGACCGAGTCGGCGCGGCAGAGCATCTCGTAGACCTTCTCGTCCTTGAGGTTCAGCTCCGCCATGTCCACGGCGACGCCGTGGTGATCCGCCACCAGGTCGATCATGTAGTGCAGCGCGGACAGCATACCGAGGCCGAGCATGTCGAACTTGACGAGACCGACGGCCGCGCAGTCGTCCTTGTCCCACTGCAGCACCGTGCGCTTGTCCATCCTGGCGCGTTCGACCGGGCAGACCTCGCTGACCGGCACGTCGCAGATCACCATGCCGCCCGGGTGGATGCCCAGGTGTCGCGGGAAACCCTCCAGCTGTCCGGCCAGTTCGAGCACCACCACCGGCACCTCGTGGTCGTTATCGTCCACTGTGGACTTGACGGGGGCCCACCGGTCGATCTGCTTGCTCCACGCGTCCTGCTGGCCCGGGGAGTAGCCGAGTGCGCGGGCCATGTCCCGCACGGCCGACTTGGCCCGATAGGAGATCACGTTGGCCACCTGCGCGGCGTGGCGGCGGTCGTAGCGCTCGTAGACGTACTGGATGGCCTCCTCGCGGCGGTCGGACTCGATGTCGATGTCGATGTCCGGCGGGCCGTCGCGGGCCGGGGCGAGGAACCGTTCGAACAGCAGCTCCCAGCGCACGGCGTCGACGTTCGTGATGCCGAGCGCGTAGCAGACGGCCGAGTTGGCCGCCGATCCCCGGCCCTGGCAGAGGATCTTGTTGGTGCGGCAGAAGTTCACGATGTCCCAGACGATCAGGAAGTAGCCGGGGAAGCCGAGCTGCTCGATCATCCGCAGCTCGTGGTCGAGCTGCGCGTGCGCCCTGGGGTTCTCGCTGAACGAGCCGTAGCGCCGGGCCGCACCCTCGTAGGTGAGCTTGCGCAGCAGGCTGATCTCCGTGTGTCCGTCCATTTCGAACGGTGGCAGCTTGGGCGCCACCAGCTTCAGGTCGAACGCCAGCTCCATGCCGAGTACCGCGGCGCGTTGCACGGCGCCGGGATAGCGGGCGAACCTGGCGAGCATCTCCGTGCCGGAGCGCAGGTGCGCGGTCGGTGCGGGCGGCAGCCAGCCGTCCATCTCGTCGAGGCCGCGCCTGGCCCGGACGGCGGCCAGCGCGGTGGCCAGGTCGCCGCGGTTGGGGTGCGCGTAGTGCACGGCGTTGCTGGCGATGGTGGCGAGCCCCAGGTCGAGGGCCATCTCGGCCAGCTGGTCGTTGTGCGTGGTGTCCAGCGGCAGGCCGTGGTCGATCAGCTCGACGTACACGCGGTCCTTGCCGAACGCGTCGACCAGCCGGACCAACTGGGTGAACGCGGCCGCCGGTCCCTCCCGCACGAGCGCGCGGCGCACGGCCGCCTTGCGGCAGCCGGTGAGCACCACCACCTCGCCGCGGGTCTCGGCCACCACCTGGTCGAAGTCGAAGATGGGCCGGCCCTTCTCGCTCTCGTGAGCGAGCTGGCCGGCCGTGACCGTGCGGCACAGCCGACGGTAGCCGTCGGCGCCGGTGGCGAGCAGCAGCAGGTGCTCGCCCTCCGGGTCGGCGATTCCGTTCTGCGGCTGGGAAAGCCCGAGGGACAGCTCGGTCCCGAACACCGTGCGGACGCCGAGTTCGCGGGCCGCTTCGGCGAAGCGCACCACGCCGTACATGCCGTTGTGGTCGGTGATGGCGATGGCGTCGAGGCCGAGCAGCGCGGCCGCCTCCACCAGTTCCTCGGGGTGGCTGGCGCCGTCGAGGAAGCTGAAGTTGGAGTGGCAGTGCAGCTCCGCGTACGGCACCCGCTCCTCGCCGCCGCCGAAGTCGGTGACCACGGCCGACTCCATG
Source organism: uncultured Actinomycetota bacterium (assembly GCA_963826035.1). Classification (GTDB taxonomy): domain Bacteria; phylum Actinomycetota; class Actinomycetes; order Mycobacteriales; family Pseudonocardiaceae; genus Actinophytocola. The sequence continues at coordinate 197,424 of CAWGVZ010000024.1, forward strand.
CCGGACGGTGCGGTATAGCGCTCGCGGCGTTTGGTCCACGCGGGACTGTCGCCGCCATCACCCGGCTGTCCCGGGTGATCCGGTTCCGGTCGGCCGGAGAGGATGCGTTCCAACTCCGACCACCGGACCGGCGGATTGTTCCAGCCCACGGGTTATCTGACTCGCACGTTCTCTGGCGAGCGCCGCGGCGCGGGGATGAGCAGGTCGAGCATGTCCAGGCTGTCGTCGGGTTGTGGCTGTGACACCCGATAGCCGGCGATGCACACCGGATCCGGCGCGCCGATGACGAACTGCCGGCAGCTCCCGTCGAGGGTGCGGCATTCGCGACACGGTTCCATTGGCATCAGTCGTACATCCCTTCCACCGTCCACCGCTGGTCCGACAGGACGAGCAGCAGCGCGGTGCGTGTGTCCTCTTCTTCCGGGTCGAGCAGAACCTGGAGCCGGGCGCGGCGGAGCGGCTCCGCCCACCATCTGGCGTCGGTGGCCCACGGGCCGGCCCAGGCGCGCACGGCACGCGGGTGCGCGCCGGCCACCGAGACCTGCGCGGGGACGCTGGTGAGACGGAACCGGGCGGTGATGTCGACGAGCGCCCCGTCGGCGTCGAACACCTTGGCCGGCAACGGTTTCGGGTAGACGGTGGCCGGTGACGGCGCCGGCAGGGCACCCGGCCAGGCGGCGTTCGGGTCGTGCCGCGGGACGCGTTCGTCGCCCCACGGGACCAGCCGCACGCGCTCGGCGGGGTCGCGGCCGCCGCCGAGCACCGGCGTGACGACGGCGTCCGGGCCGAGCAGCCCCTGTACGTGGACCATGGCGCGGCCGGCGCGTTCGTCGAGTTCGGCCTTGCCCTCGCCACGCCACAGGTCGAGTTGCAGCGAAGTGCCTTCGATGACCTCGAGCGGGTCGAGGCGCAGCACGGTGACGCCGGCCGACAGGGTGGTGCCGCGCAGCCAGCCGTCGAGCTGCCAGCGGACCCGGTCGGCGATGCCCGTGGGGGTGAGCGGTTCGGCGCAGCGCCAGACCCGTTCGCGTTCCGCACCGTCGGCCGTGCCGGCGTGGATGCCGAGGCGGGTGCAGGCGAGGCCGTGGGCGGCGAGGCCCGCGTGCAGCCGCATGGCGAGGGTCCTGGCGACGAACGCGGCCGCGTCGACCCGCTCGACCGGCGGGTCGAGCACCTCGGTGACGGAGAGCTCGGGCGGCGGCCGGCGCCGCGACGGCGGGCGCTCCTGCTGACCGCGAGCCAACCGGTGCGCGATCACCGCGTCGCCGCCGAAGCGGGCGGACACGTCGCGCTCGGGAACCGCGGCGAACGTGCCGAGGGTGCGCAAACCCAGGCGGCGCAACAGGTCGACCAGTTCGGAGCGTTCGTGGCCCTCGGCGGGCTGATGCAGCTCGCGCACGCTCATGGGGGCGAGGAACCGCGGGCTTCCTTGTGGAGGGACCAGCACGCCGCGGCGCGCGGCGAGGATGGCGGCGAACAGCCCGTCGGCGATGCCCACCTGGCATTCCGCGCCCGTGCGCTGTGCCACCTGGTCGATCAGCCGCTCGGCCGCGGCCTCCTCGCCGCCGAAGTAGCCGGCGGGGCCCCGGGCGGGGACCGCCACCACACCGGGACGGACGATCTCGACGCCCACCGCCAGCTCCTCCACCGCCGCAGCCACGGGTTCGAACAGCCGCGCGTCGCGCACCGGGTCGTCGTCGAACACCACCAGCTCGGGGCAGCGGCCCTGCGCCTCGCGGCGCCGCATGCCGCGCCGGACCCCCTCCGCCCGCGCCAACGCGGAGGAGGCGACGATGTGGTTGCCGGTGACCACCGCGACGGGCCGTCCGGGGAGTGGATCGGCCGCCGCGCCGGCGGCGGTCACCGGCCAGTCCGGACACCACACGACCAGCATTCGTGGTGGTTGTCCGGCGTCCATGTTTCGAACCTACGTTCGATGGACGGTGGCGTCAAGTTGGATCGCCGGACGGTTGACCGATCGTGATCGAATCCGGCCCGACCCGTTGCGGGACAAGCGAAACACGCTTCACGCCCGCATGCTGGGGCGGGATCTGCGTGTTCGAGGCGGACCCCACGCACGGGCCGCTGAGGACAGGGATCCGGGGCGAGGCTATCGGCTTGCACCGACAAAAACGGTCCTGGGACCCCTGGTTTTAATTCTAGTCGCGAGCACCGACAGTTCCGGTGCGTCAGCACGCGGCCATGGGGCGCCCGCCCACTCGAGGTGACCACACCGGCGGAGAGCTGCGAGCCGGAGACGAGCACGTGCAACGCCTGGGACCGAGCCACCCGTCCCGAAGCCGGCAGTCGCACCGAAGCCCGCCAACCCGGAAGTGCGATGCGACAGGGAACCGAGAACTCGCGCGCCGGAAGCGCGAACATGCGGTCGGGAACCGCGAACATGCGTGCCCGAAGTGGGGACATGCGCGATCGCGGGGCAAGTGGCCGGAGTGAGCGGAGCGCTGGTGGGCCGGCAGTGGGTCGCGGGCCAGAACCGAGAACCTCCCGGCCGGGAAGCGCGAACTCGCGCGCCGGAACCGCGAACTCGCCGCCCCGGAAGCGGGAACATGCGCGCCGGGCGTGGGGATATGCGGGCTGGACGTGGGGCATGCGTGATCGCGGGGCTGGAGTGAGCGGAGGAGGCTGGGGCGGCGGGGGTGGGTCATGCGGTGGGGGCCATTGCCGGGCGCTGGTGGGGGATGCGGGTGGGGCGGGCGCTGATTGTGCCGGTGTCCGGTAGTCGTACGTTCGCCTCCTGGGGGCGGGCGGCTGTGCCTCGGCCTCGGGTGTGTACCTGGAGGTCTCGGTGGGACAGGTAGCCCGCGCCCGACTCGAGGAGGCCGTGCCACTCCGAGCGGCCGCCGCGCAGTTCCAGGTCCACGCCTGGCCAGGGGCCTACCGTCAGCAGGACCGCGCCTCGGTGCCGCGCGCGGGCGGACAGGCGGCGGGCGTGTGCGTCGGTCAGGCGGCCGCGGGCCACGGCCACCAGGTCCATGCCGTCGAGCAGCGCCGCCACCACGCCCGCCGGTTCGAGGCCGGGGTCCTGGACCAGCGCCAGCCGGTCCACCGCGACGCCCAACTCGGCCGCGGCCGCCACCCCCAACTCGGGCATGCCGACCACCGCGGCCCACGAGCCGCTGGCCGTCGGGGCGGCCAGCAGGGCCAGCAGCAGCGACGTGGAGCCGCGCACTCCCACCGTGGTGCCGCGACGGAGACCACCCGAGGGGAACAGGCCGGTCAGCGCGTCATGAACCGGAAGCAGCCGCGCCCGGTCGGCGGGCACGACGGCGAGGTCGCTGGCCACTCCGACCGCACCGGAAGCGGCCAGCGACACACCCAACGCCGGCATCCGCACACACCTCCCCCACCGCGACAGGACACATCGCGCTGCGGGGAAGGCAGCGACCAATCTCGAACGCCTGTTCGATTCTAGCATGCCTCAATCCGGCATGGCATCCAGATGCCGGCCGAGCGCGTCGAGCCGGCCGGCCCAGTGCCGACGATAGGGCGTGAGCCAGGCGTCCAGCTCGGCCAGGGGCTCGGCGCGCAGCCGGTAGACGCGTCGCTGCGCGTCCTGGCGCACCTCCACCAAACCGCGCTCGCGCAACAGCTTCAGGTGCTTGGACACGGTCGGCTGCGCGAGCGGCAGGTGCTCGGCGAACTCCCCGGCCGACCGGTCGCGCTCGCGCAGCAGGTCGAGGATGCGGCGCCGGTTCGGCTCGGCCAGCACCTCGAAGATCGACTCAGCGGAGCGCATGCGTGCCGTCGAGGCGTGCGCCGAGCCGGTCGAGCCCCGTGCCCCAGCCGGGCTCCACGGCCGCCGCCGTGCCGCGGTCGTCCACGATGTTCGTGAATATCAACACCGTCGCGGCCGGCCCGTCCTCGGTCAGCTCGAAGCGCAGCGTCTCGGTGTCCCAGGTGTACTCGAGCAGCGCCGGCGGCTCGCACGCGACGACCCGGCCGCGCCCGGCCGGCCCCTCCCGCGCCACGAACGCCAGGTCGGCGCCCGGCTCGAACGTCAGCCGCGACCGCTCGTAGTCGAGGATCTCCACGAACCACTCCCGCAGCTCGCCGACCTCCGTGATCGCCCGCCAGACCTTGGCCACCGGGTGGGGGTACCGCCGCTCGAAGCGCAGTGCGAAGCGGCCGTCGCCGAGCTTCCGAACCGTTCCTATATTCATAACAGGCAATATTGCCATCAGGCTAAGTATGAGCGCAAGGTCTTGTCAGCCGGCCACAGGGCGAGTTGGTGATGTTGTCACCACAATGACAATCCGTCGGTTTCTTCCGTGCCGGTGTGACATTTCGGCGTCGTGGGTCGATAAGTCGAGTGCCACCACTCGACGGCGCGCGGTGGCGACCCGAGGGAGTGCACATGACGGTCGAGTACCGGCTCGACGGGAACGTCCTGCCGCGAAGACTTGCCGACATCCTTCGCCCCGAGCTCGCGAGCGTGGCAACCGAGATCGTGGACGAGATCCGGGCGAAGATCCCCGCCTACGCCCGGCCGCTCGACAGCCCGTACGGCAAGTCCATAAAGGCGGGTGTGCAGCACGCCATCAGCCTGTTCACCGAACAGATCGCGAACCCGGACGCGTCCGCGCACAAGTGTTACGACGTACACACCAAGCTCGGCCAGCACGAGATGCGCGAGGGCCGCAGCCTCGACGACCTCCAGGCCGCGTACCGGGTCGGCGCGCGGGTCGCGTGGCGGCGGATGATGCGGCTCGGCAAACGCAACGGCCTGTCGTCGACCGTGATGTCGCAGCTCGCCGACGCCTTGTTCGCCTACATGGACAAGCTCGCCTCGGTGGCGCTCGACGGCTACCTGGAGGCGAAGGCGACCTCGGCCGGTGCGCTGGAGACCTGGCGGCGCCGGCTGCTCGACATGATCCTCCAGTCGCCACCCGCGCCCACCGCCGCGATCGCCGAGCTGGCGCAGCTGATCGGCTGGCCGGTGCCGGAGCGGGCCGCACCGATCGCCGTGCAAGCGCTGCCCGGCACCGGTCACAACCAGCGCAAACCGACGCTGGACTCCGATGTGCTCGCGGACCTCGACGGCATCGAACCCCGGCTGCTCGTCCCCGGTGAGGTCACCGACGCGCGGATGGCCGCCATCCAGGCGGCGCTGCCGCAGTGCCGGATCTCCGTCGGCCCGCCGGTTCCGCTCGACTCGCTGCCGCACGCGCTGCGGTGGGCCCGCAAGGCGTTGACGCTCGCGCAGCACGGCGTGATCACCGACGACCTGGTGATTCGCTGCGAGCAACACCTGTCGACAGTGTTGGTGCACTCGGACGACCGGCTGCTGGCCACGCTGGCCGACCGGTTGCTGGCGCCACTGCGCGGGCTGACGGACAAGCAGCGGGAACGGATGCTGGAGACGTTGCGCGCCTGGCTGGACAACCGGGGCAGCGTGCCGGACATGGCGGCCCAGCTGGCCGTCCACCCGCAGACGATCCGCTATCGCATGCGACAGCTGGAGATGTCCCTCGGCGACCTGCTCCACGACCCGGTGCAGCGGTTCGAGCTGGAACTCGTACTGCGCGCGGCACCGGTCGAGCGACGGGACGTGGTACTCCCAACCCCGCGAACCCGTCGCTAGGCGCGGCGTACCTCGATGCAGGGAAGGCGTCGTTCCCCGCGGTCAACGCGGTGAAGGCGTCGTTCACTGAGCCTTTCCGGGTAACTGGCTGTAGCGTTGTGTGATCATCTTCTGTCTTGGTCATGTGGTGCGGGCATGTTCGTGGTGGAGCAGGACCAGGGCGGCTGCGGTGATGGTGCCGATGCGCCAGGGGCAGCCGCGTTGGCGGCGGAGGGCTTTGTAGGTGGTTTTGAGTAGGGAGTTGGCGCGTTCGCCCAGGCAACGCAACGCGCCGTGGACGGCGTTGTAGGCCTGTTGGTCAGCGGTCAGGTCCCTGTTCTGGGGTTTCTTGAACGGGATCGTGAAGGTGTCCGGTTCGCCTTCGTAGCCGAGGTCGGCCAGGGCGTGGGTGCCCTCGCCGATCCAGTCGGTGATCCGCGCGAGGAGTTCGGGGTCGGTGCGTGCGGCGGTCATGTCGTGCTCGCGACCGGGCCGCACGTCCGAGACCCACAGCGGCCAGCCGTCCGGGGCGGACACGACCTGGATGTTGCCGCCGTGATGTTTGTGCTTTCCGCTCCACCACAGGTCGACGCCCTTGGTCGGGCCTGGGGTGGAGATCCGGTCGGTGTGGATCAGTGTGCCGTCCACGACCACGAACGCATGCCCGGCTGTCTTGGCCGCCAGCAACGCCCCGTGCAACGTCGGCCGGCGAGCCGCGAGCGCCTTGATCCCTTCGTCGCGGTAGTCGTACGCCGTCGACTTCGAGATCCTGTTGTCCCTGGCCAGCGCGGACATCCGGGTGTCATCAAGGAACCAGCGCAACACCAGCACGGCTTGTCTGTAGGTGCCCAGCTTGCGTCGCCCCGTGCGGGTACCACGACGCAGCCGCTCAGCGTGCAACAGCCCGGACAGGAACAAGACCGTGTCCTCGGATACGTCCAGGACAGCGGTGTATGTGACACTCATAGCCGCGCGGGATCCCTACGAAGTTGATCTGTGGAAGGACCACTTCGTACCAGGGGTCCCGCGCTCTCATGCGGACAGTCCCGACCAGCGCTCCAAGATCAACACAGCGTCACCAGCCGTTACCCGGAATGGCTCACTGCACGACAGCCAGCCGCTCGGCGCCGCGGGGGCGGGTTGGACCAGGTGGTCAAGCTGACGATCTTCCTGACCGATCTCGCGGACCTGCCGGCGTTCCGCGTGGATATCGACGCACTGGCCGCCATCTGAGGCGGCGGGCGACCGCTAACGTGCTGGCCGTGGAACTCGAAACGTTCTTCTCCATCGGCTGGTCGGCCGCCGCCTCCGCGCAGAACACCTTCACCAACCGCAACGCGGAACTGGACGCCTTCGCCGCCGCGCTGGCCGGGCAGGCGCTCGACGCCCCCGTCCGGCTGGTCGAGGACGTGCACGCGCCGCGGCGGAACATCCTGGTCTTCTACGGCATGGGCGGAGTGGGGAAGACCCGCCTGTCCAAGGAACTGGGCCGGCGGTACGCGGAGCCGACCGACCCGGCCGAGCAGCGGGCCGCGTTCCGGGTGGACTTCGAGGACGGCGGATCCGGTGACCTGGAAGGAATCCTGCTCGGCATCCGCGCCGCGCTCGGCCGGTGGAAGGGCGCGTGGCCGGCGTTCGATCTCGCGTTCGCCGTGTACTGGGAACGGGCGCATCCGGGGGTCCCGCTGCAGTCGGCGGTGAACACGCGACGCGGCGGGGGTTCCGACCTGGGCAGCCAACTGCAGGACGCGATCGAGAACCTGCTGGAGAGTCCCGGCGGTGTGCTCGGCATCTTCACCTCGGCGTCGCGGCGGCTCGGGCGGGGCGTCCGGCAGCGCCTCAACGAGCGCCGCCTGCTGCGCGAGTGCCCGTTCTTCGAGCCGATCATCGACACCGACGACCCGGCCGCCATGCGTACCTATCTCGGCTCGCTGCTCGCCTGGGAACTGGCCAGGTACCAGGAAAGCCAGGCCCAGGACGACAAGACGGCCCGGCTGGTCGTCTTCCTGGACACCTGGGAACGGCTTCAGGGCGGCGCCCCGCACCGCGGCGACACGGAGGACCTGCTCGCCCGGCTGGTGTACCTGATGCCCAACGTGCTGTTCGTGGTCACGGGCCGCAACCGGCTCCGCTGGTCGGACGAGCGCAGCCGGGCCACCATGCAGTGGGCCGGACCGGAGCACTGGCCCTACCTCGCCGAGTCGGTGCGCGACGTGGAGCCGCGCCAGCACCTGGTCGGCGGGCTCTCGGCGACGGACGCCGAACGGTTCCTGTGCCAGCGGATCGTCAGCGATTCCGAACCCGCCATCCCCGAGGACATCCGCCGGGTCATCGTGGCCGCCGCCGACGGGCTCCCGCTATACCTCGACATCGCCGCCGTCCGGTTCGCACAGCTGAGCGCCGCCGGCGCCACGCCGACACCGGACGACTTCGGGCAACCGCTGCCGGAGGTCGTGGCACGCCTCATGCAGGATCTGGCCGGGGATCAGCGGACCCTGCTGCGGGTCGCGTCGCTGCTGCACCGGTTCGATGAGGCCTTGCTGCTCGCCGGGGCGCCCGGGTCGACCGACGCGGCGCTTTCCCGGTTCGTGCAACGCCCCCTGGTGCGCCGGCACACCGACGACTACGCCCCGTTCAGCATCCACGAGTCGCTGCGCGAGGCCGTGCGCAGCTGCGATGTCACCGAGGACCGGTGGTCGGACCGGGAGTGGGCGTGGGCCGGCGAGCGGCTGCTGGCGGAGATCCAACGCCGGGTGGAGCCCGAACTCGGTGCGAGCGGCTCGGTCGACGGGGCGCTGCTCACCGGGATGTTCACCGAAGCGGTGGCCCTCGCCGTGCGGCTCGACGCCCTGCCGGGCTGGCTGTGGCAGCTGGCCGGCCGGTTGCAGTCGTTGGGAGCACTGGACGTGCTCGCCAGGACCGATGGGGCGACCCCGGCGGACAGCGCGCTCCGCCCGGCGGCGACCGGCCTGGCGGCGGTCGGCCGGCGACGCGAGCTCGGGCCCGCGGAAACCGCGCGGGAACTGCGTGCCAGCCTTGCCGACCCGAGGCTGGACCCGACCGGCCGCGACTACCTCGGCTACTGGCTCGGCTGGATGCTGGAGGAGACCGGCCGGCCGGCGGAGGCGGAGCAGGCGAGGCTCGAGGTGGCCGCCGGGGCGGGTCCGTTCACGGCGAACGTCCGCCACGCGCTGGGCCGCAGCGACTGGGTCAGCGGTCGCCTCGGCCGGGCGCTGTCCTGGGAGTTCGACGACGACGATCCGCTGCAACTGTTCTGGCGCACGGGGATCCACGGCCGGGTCGCGTGGATCCTCGGCCGGTTCGCCGAGGCCGACGCGCTGTACGCCGAACGCCTGCGCGCCGCCGAGCGCATCGGCGCACCCGAGCTCGTGGCGCACAGCCTGCGCACCATCGGGGAGGCGACATGCTTCACCACGCCGGGCGACACCACGGCCGCCGGCGAGGCCGCGGCCATCTACGACCGGATCGGCAGTTCGGTCAGCGCGGCCGAGTGCCGGGTGGCGATGGCCGTGGCGCGTGCCGGCCTCGATCCGTTCGACGAGGTCCTGGCGGTCCTGAACACGGTCCGGCCGGCGGTGCCCGTGCACGCGGAGGTCGGCGAGGTCTTCCTCCGATGCGTCCACGGTGACCTGGCGGGCGCACAGCTGGCTCAGGAGCGCCTGCTTTCCGCTCGCGCGGGCCGGTCCTACGGTTACTGGGCAGCGATCACCGGCTGGTGGACCGACGCGAACTCCGAGAGCCACGACGTCGACTGGGTACACGGCGAACAAGACGCGAGGACCCGCTGGCTCACCCCACTGACCACCCGCCGCAAGACCTGACGCGCCAGGCATTCAGGGCATGCCCGGCCCGAGGTTGGCCTGGATCTCGGTCGGGTCGGTCACTTGCCCGCAGTGGGCGCACACCGTCTGCTGGGTGATTCCGGCGCCGCACACCGCGTGGGTGTAGAGGATCGGCGGCTCGCCGTCGGTCGCCCAACTGTCGCCCCACTCGGTGAGCGCGACCAGTGCCGGCGCGAGCGCACGACCCTTGTCGGTCAGCAGGTACTCGTACAGCGGCGGCTGCTCGGAGTACCGGTGGCGACGCATGATCCCGGCCTCCACAAACCCGTCGAGCCGGGCCTTGAGGATGTTGGTGGCGATGCCCAGGTTGCGCTGGAAGTCGCTGTAACGGGTCGCTCCCCCGAACACGGCGTCGCGCACGATCAGCAGACTCCACCGCTCGCCGATCACCTCGAGGGAGCGAGCGATCGAGCACACCTGTGAGTCGTAGGTCTTTCCCAACATGCACCCATCGTACTCCGAGGTGCTTGCATGATGAAAGTTCGTACGTTAACGTTCCTTGCATGACGCAAGCAGATCAGAACTACACCTCCACCTTCTCGGTCGACCGGACTCCCCAGGAAGCATTCGAGGCCATCACCAACGTCCGCGGTTGGTGGTCGGAAGGGGTCGTGGGTGTCACCGACCAGGTCGGCGGTGAGTTCGACCATCGCTTCCGTGACGTGCACCGGTGCCGGGTCCGCGTCACGGAACTCGTACCCGGCCGGAAGGTCGCCTGGCACATCCTGGAGAACCACTTCAACTTCATCAGCGACCAGACCGAATGGAACGACACCCAGGTCGTCTTCGAGATCTCCGAAAAGGACAGTGGCGCCGAGGTCCGCTTCACCCACGTGGGCCTGGTTCCGCAGTACGAGTGCTACGACGTGTGCTCCAACGCGTGGGGCGGCTACATCACCGGCAGCCTGCGAAGGCTGATCAACACGGGAAAGGGCCGGCCCAACCCGAAGGAGGACGGGGACGCCCCGGACCACCAGGTCGCCGCCACCGTGGCCCGCGTCAAGGCCGGGGTCTGAGATGACCACGATCACCGGCAAGACCATCCTGATCACCGGCGCCAACCGAGGTATCGGGCGGGCACTGTTGGACGAAGCCCTGCGCAGGGGCGCCAAACGGGTGTACGCCGGCACGCGCGGATCCTTCACCCACCCGGACGAACGGGTCACCCCGCTGACCCTCGACGTGACCGATGCGGAACAGACGCGACAGGCCGCCCGGGCGGTCCCCACACTCGACATTCTCGTGAACAACGCGGGCGTGGCGGTTGTCGACGATCTCGGCGACCGGGCCGCGATCGAACAACAGCTCGCCGTCAACCTCTTCGGCATTCATGGTGTGACACAGGCATTCCTGCCCCTGCTGACCCGTTCGCGCGGTGTCATCGTCAACAACCTGTCCGAGGCGGCCATCGTCCCGTTCTCGATCATCCCGGGCTACTCGATCTCGAAGGCGGCCGCGCTCTCGCTGACCCAGTCGCAGCGGATGCTCTACGCCGACCAGGGCATCAGCGTCCACGCCGTCTTCACCGGCCCGACCGACACCGACCTGAACGCCGAGTACGACTTCCCGAAGACCCCGCCGGAATCGGTCGCGCGCGCCATCTTCGACGGCGTGGCGAACCGGGAGGAGGACATCTTCCCCGACCCCGTGTCACAGACGAAGGCCGCCGGTTGGCGGGGTAGTCCTGGCGCGGCGCAGGGGGCCACACCGAAGCCCGGCAGCATCGTGCTCGGCACCACCCGGCCCACGGAACTGCGCGACTGGTACCGCAAGGCGCTCGCCCCGGGACACGAGGGCGACGGCCCGTTCGATCTCGGCGGCTTCTTGCTGATCATCGAGCAGCGCGACGACGTCGAGGCGAAGAACAACGAGCCCGGCCGGATGATCCTCAACTTCCACGTCGACGACTTCGACGCGGTCGCGGCGCAACTGCGGGCCGCGGACGTGGACTGGCTCGTTCCCGTGTCGGATCGCCCCGGCGGCATCTTCGGGACGTTCGTGGACCCCGACGGGAACTACCTCCAGATCATCCAACTCAAGTAGGAAGGACGGGTGAGCAGGCCGGGGGCCAGGCCCGCTCACCCGTCCCGCTCAGCCGGCCACCGCGTGCCAGCGATCCGACAGCTGCCGACCCTGGTTGGGGACGAAGGAACCAGGGTTGAAGAAGCCGCCGAAGTAGGTGGTCGCGTTGTCCAGCACGATGTTGTTGTTGCCCGCCGGCGACGGCAGGCCCTGCTTCAGGTTCACCGCGAAGTTCAGCAGCCCGGCGAGTCCGCAGCCGCTCGCGCCGGGGACGGCGAAGGTGCTGTCGCCCTGGCTCGCGCCGCTGGAGACCGCGTAGCCCATGGGGCCGAGCGGGTTCGGCGAGCCGTCCTCGTTGAACCGCACCAGGGTCCTGGTCGGGCGGGTCAGGTTCGCCGGGCGCAGCACGATCGGGTTCGAGTTCGAACCGATGTAGCAGTTCGACCCGAGGAACGGGTTGCTCAGGCGGATCTTCACCGGCAGGCGCACGATCGGTTGCCCCACACCGAGTCCGGCGGTCAGGTTGAACTCGCTCGGCTCGCCCGCCGGTTCGACCGTCGCGTGCACGGCGTTCAGCTCGCCGTTCGTGATGGCGGCGCAGATCTGTGAGATCACCGGGATGTTGCTCGGGCACATCAGGCCGAGCAGCCCGCCGGGGATCGCCACCGGGTCACCGGCCAGGGCACCGCCCGACGGTGACACGGTGGCCAGCGCGCCGGATGTGTTCAGTACTCCCAACTGCAGGTCGGTGCCGCCGGCGGTGACCGTCGTGCCGCCGAGTTTGATCGAGCCGCTCGACGCGACGGCCGCCAGGCACGACGCCGACACCGTCCGGCCGTCGGCCGCCAACATGGCGGCGTTGTCAACAGGGCAACGGTCCAGCGGGGCCCAGCCACCGGGCAGCTCCGCCGCGGCGGTGGGAGCTGTCGCGGCCAGCAGGCCGGCTCCCAGTACGGCGGCCAGGACCGCGCCCATCGTTCTTCTTCCGCGCATGCCAATTCTCCTTGTCAAGCGATCGAAAGCAATTCAGCGCTGTGGTTTGGGAATGGGCGGCGGACACTTATGTCCACTGCTGATCGTGCAGACCGCGCCCTGAGTCATCTTGATATAGTTACCCGGACCGGAAACCAGCCCGGAGACCACCGGATCGAGATCCTCGGTCGTACCGCATCCACTGAACGACGGAATATCCACCATCCCGTCGAGAGGGCCGCCCTCGGTAATCGAATAGGTGGGATAGGTGGCGGTGAGTTCCACCTTGATCGGCACACTGGTCCGGCAGTTGGGGCCGACGTCGAGCGGCACACCGTTCACCTTCACGTCGAACACGCGGGCCATCATCTCGGCCGTCGCCACGGACAAGCCGTCGGTCGGCAGCGTGAACTTGGCCTCCATGTCGACCATCGTCTGCCCGACCTGAGTCAGCTGCATGGTCGCGGTGCTCGGCACGAAACCGAACGGCAGCAGCGACGACGGCGCCGGCGGCAGCTGCGGCTCACCCTCGAACCACGGCTCCACGTGGGCCTGCTGGCACATCCAGCCGCCCGGCTTGCAGCCGAACTGGAACGTCGTGGCGGCGACGTTCACGATGCCGGCCGGCTGAAACGTCGACGCGTTCAGCTTGGCGACGTTGGCGAACCCGGTCAGGTACGCACACAGCGGCGAGCCGATCGGTCCGGGCGGCGGCGGAATGACGTGGCAGTCCGGCGGCACCTCACCCTGGATGACCGCCTTCGGGGTGAAGCCGGGCGTGTCCGGGTCGACCGGCTCGTCGTCGGGGGTCGGCGCGGGTGCGGAGCTCGACCCGCCGATCACCGAGACCGCGCCGATCGCCGTGTCCTGTCCCGGAACAGGTGTGCAGGTCAACGGCACGGTCGGCGGGTCCGTCGGGGTGCCGTCGCCGACCTTCGGCGCGAGCGAGACCGACAGGTCGCTCGCCGTGAAGACCAGACCGCCGGCCGGCGCGGTCGCCTCCGGCACCTGGACCGGGATGGTGAGCACCAGGTCACCCTCGGCCGAGACCGGGACATCTGGTGCCGAGCCCACCCAGCCCGCCGGATCGACCGTGAGGTCCGCCGTGGCGCCGACCGTGACGGCGCCGAGGTCGGCGACGACCGAGGGGGACATGCTCACGGTGAGCGAGGCGTCCGTGAGCCGGATGGGTTCGCCCACCCACGCCTTCACGGGCGCGGTGGCCGTGACCCGCACGGCGACCGGCCCCGGTCCGGCGGGGAACGCGCACTCGTAACCGATGGCCATGTCGAAGGTCTGCCGGCCCGCGACCGGGTCGGCACCGGCGGGCGGTCCGACCAGGCCGGCGACACCCACGCTGATCCCGAACGCCAGCGCCGCGACCGTCCTGGCGGACTTCGACCGCTTCATCGCCATCGGCTCCCACGTTGTCGGCCGGATCGCCCGGCCGCTCCCGGCCGGGCGATCCGCATTGCGCTATCCGGTCATCAGGGCTGCATGGAGATGTTCTGCGCCGGGCTGACCGCGTAGGCACCGTCGAACGACGCGTGCTCACCCGTGTTGATCAGGCCGAAGCAGTTCTCGTTCGGGTCCACGCTCGCGATGAGCAGCGTGAAGTTCGGCAGCACCCGCAGTTGGGCGGTGCCGTTCGTGTACGTGGCGTTCACGGTGCCGGTGACCTGCGCGACGCAGCCGGGGCCGGTGATGTTCGCGACGATGTTCTCGATGGTGCCGGTGGTCACGCCGGTGGCGGCGTCGTAGCTCGCGCCGTTGAGCGTCCACACGCCCGCGTGGCCAACCTCGAACACCAGGCCGAACGGACCGGTGCAGTTGTTGAAGTCCGTGTCGGAGATGGTGGCCAGCGGGTTGCTGTTCCCGGCGCCGCTCTTCGCCACACCGGTCGCCCCGGCGCTCACACAGCTCAGCTGAACACCCGACTCCTGCACCTCGAGCACCGTTGTGCCGGCCGCGCCGGTGAACGGGCCGCCGGGGTCGATGGTCCAGGTCGCCGGCACCGCCGCTGCGGGACCGACGAAGACGGCCGATGCGATCAATGCCGCGCCCGCGGCGAGCATGACTGTTACGCGATTGCGCATAGCGATCAATTCCTCCGTCTTTGGTTTATGTGCGGCAATGGGCTTGGAATTCGCCGGTAAATCATTGCCTCAATATTCACGTTACCCCGCAGTAACACTGGACACAATATCCGCGAGTGACAATCGATTGACACCGGTTTATCCGTGGATGACAAATATTCATCGCGGCTCCAGGTCGGTGATTACCCAGCGGTCGCCTTCGCGCTTCACGGTCACCGACAGTTGTGCGGCCGCCGCATTACTCGTGTCGGCGTCGGCTCTCGTGGCGGACTGGTCGAGGAACACCAGCAGACGCGCCCGGTCGCCCTCGAGGTACTGCACGGCGCTGCTGACCACCCTGGTGGTGAGCACCAGTTTCTGCGCGGGCGCCTGCTCGCGCACCTGTGCGAACAACCTGTAGTAGGTGTCGAGCGCCGCGCCGCGCAGCAGGTCGGCCGCCGCCTGTTCGGTGACCTCCGTCTTGTCGTAGGAGTAGGAGAACACCTGGTTCAGCGCGTTGGACACGGCCGCGCTCACCTCGGCCGTGCGGCCGGTGTCGACGAGCGCGGTGTTGGCGGTCGAGGACGAGTCGCGCAGGCTGTTCGCCTCGAGCAGGAACCACCCGCCGAGTCCGGCCAGCACCACGGCGGCGGCCGCGAAGAACGCGGTGAGCCTCCGCCGGTCCCGCAGTGCGGCGAACCGCGAGACGGTGTCCTCTGTGTCTTCAGCGTCGTCGGCGGACTCCTCGTCCACCGGATCCTCGACCTTGTCGGCGTCCAATGTGGGACTCGCCTGTCCCGAACGTGGGACTCGCCGGTTCCCAACGTGGGACTCGCGGGGTTTTAGGGTGCTCATGAGCCGTCCTCCCCGCCCAGCGGAACCTGGTCGAGCGCCGAGAGTTTCCAGCTGTCTCCCTCGGCGATCATGGCCGCCACGAACCGGTTCCGTTTGGACGTGGGTGGCGCGCCGTCCTTGGCCGACGAGATCTCCACCGATACCAGCATCTTCGCCGTGCCCGTCCTGGTGTCCAGCTCGCTCACCGCCGCGTCGAGCACGCGCCCGGTGGACACCGTCGCGTTGTCCCGCAGGGTCTGCCGGGTGGCCGCGTCGGTCCCGGCCAGCTCGTCGCGCAGCGCACCGGTCGACACGGCGAGCCAGCGCTCGATGCCGCCGTCCACATCGTGGTAGTCCAAAGTGGTCAGCGTGGCCACCTGCTCGCGGCCGATCCGCTCCACCTCATCGCGGGTGGTGGCGTAGCCGACCGTCTCGTCGGTCGCCGCACCACGCCACACGAGCCCGGACCATCCCGCGAACCCGAGAGCCAGCACGAACACCGCGACCGCCGCTCGCAGCGGCCACGGTGAGCGAGTCAGTCGTTCAGCCACAGCAACCCCTCCACATCGGCGGACACGAACGGCAGGTCCGGTGCACCCAGCGGACCAGGCAGGCCGTTCCGGCCGCCCGGCTCGGAAACCGGCGGCAACCCGGGGCTCGGCGCGTGCCGCGAACCCCGCACCAGCCGCTCGTCACCCGCCGGCAGCAGGCAGCGCGTCGCCGTGTTGAACGGCAGCGGCGCGACGTCCTCGCCCTCCCGGTAGGTGCCGGTCGAGTAGCCGTCGACACAGGGCTCCGGCTCGAAGAACGTGAGCGCGATCGACAGGTTCGCCCCGTCATCGGTGATGGCCGTCGAGGTGGCGGCCACCGCCTTCGGGGCGTTCACGAACAGCTGCTCCATGGCCGGCCCGCGCATCTCGAAGATGTTCGCCGTGGTCAGCAGGTTTGCCACCAGCACCGACAGGCCCGGGTTGGTGTCGTTCAGCAGCTCGGACAGCTGGGTGGCGGCCTTCGGCGCGGCCCCGATCAGCTCCCGCAGGTCACCGTCGGCGTTGGCCAGCTCCGCGGCGAACAGCTTGGCGTTGCTGGAGAACGACCGCCACGCCTGCGACGAGTCGAGCTGGGTGCGCAGCACGGTGGCGCCGTCGTCGATCAGCAACGTGGTCTGCGGCAGGTGATCGCCGGCCGTCTGGGTGAAACTGATCGACGAGTCGATCAGCATCTGCAGGTGCGGACCCGAGTCGCGGACCGCCAGGTAAAGCTCGTCGACCACAGTGGACAGTGCCTCGGTCGGCACGGAGGTGTTGAACTCGCTCATATTGCTGAGCAGCGTGGTCACCGGCATGGGGATGGTGGTGGACTCCTGCGGGATCACCGACCCGTCACCGAGGAACGGCCCGCCCTCACCGCGGGGCTGGAGGTCCACGTACTGCTCGCCGATGGCCGACCGGTTGGCCACCACGGCCCGCGAGTCGACCGGGACTCGCGGCGCCGACTCGTCGAGGACCAGGTCGACCTCCATGCCGTCGTCGGTCAGCCGCAGCTCGCCCACCCGGCCGACCGACACGCCCCGGTAGGTCACCTCGCTGTTCGTGAAGATCCCGCCGCCGCTGTCGAGCTGCAGCCGCACCACGTAGGAACCGTTGCCCAGCAAGCGGTCCATGCCCGCGTAGTTGGCGCCCACGAACGCCACGGCGGCCAGCGAGATCACGATGAAAGCGAGAACCTGGATGCGGACGCCTCTGGTGAGCATCAGCCACCACCGCCCGACTCGGGTAGCGGCAACGGCGGCAGCGGCAGGGTGAACCCGTCTTCCGGGTCCATCTCCACGAAGATGTTGATGTAGTCACCCTTCGCGGCGTCCAGCACCGGGTCGGTGAACGGGAACGTCGGCAGGATCTCCAGCGCCCCAGGCAGGTTCTGCCCGGCCTCGGCCAGCCTGCCGAGGATCGGTGCGAGCGCCGTCAGGTCGGCCACCATGTCCTCGCGGCTGCGGTTGATGGTGTCCACAGCCACGGTCGACAGCGTGTCCAGCGACTGCAACATGGTCACGAGCGCGGTGCGCTGGTCGGCCAGCGCCCGCAGGCCGGGGGTCAGGTCGGTGAGCGCGCCCGCGATCTGGTCCTCGCGGTCGGCGAGCGTGGTGGCCAACTGGTTGAGCCCGTCCAGCGCGTCGGTGATGTCGCCGCGATGGGTGTCCAGTGTGGACACCAGCTCGTCCATGTTCGCCAGGAACGCCTTGATCTCCGACTCGTTGCCCGACAGGACGTTCGACAGCTCCTGGTTGATGGTCCGCAACTGGCCGATGCCGCCGCCGTTCAGCAGCAGGGACAGCGCGCCGAAGACCTCCTCGACCTCCGTGTGCCGGTTGGTCCGGTCGGCCGTGATGGTGGCGCCGTCGGCCAGTCGTTCGGTGGCGGGCGAGTCCCGCACCGGCTCGCCCAGCTCCACGAACTTCTCGCCGAGCAGGCTGGACTGGCGCAGGCTCGCCACCGCGTCGGCCGGCAGCTCGACGTCACCGTTGATGGCGACCACCACTTCGGGTGTCCACCCGTCGTCGCCCAGCTCGATGGTCTCCACGCGGCCGACCACCACGTCGTTGACCTTCACGGCCGCCTGCGGCACGAGGTCCAGGACGTCGGCGAACTCGACGGTCACCCGGTACGGATGGTCGCCGAGGTCGGCGCCGCCCGGCAGCGGCAGGTCGTAGATGCCGGCCATGCCGTCCGACGAACACCCGGCGGCCAGCACCGCCAACCCCACCAGGAGGCGCCGCAGCCCGCCAATGCCTGGAAGGCGTCGTTCCCGACGTTCAACGCCTGGAAGGCGTCGTTCCAGGCATGCCCCACGCCGCGTCTGCCGCTTCATGACCCGCCTCCCACCGCGCCGTCGGTCACCGGTAGCGGCCAGTCCGCCAGGTACTCGAGCAGCAGTCCGCGGCCCTGCAGGGTTTCCGACTTGGGATCGAACGCGTTCACCACGTTGGTCACGGCGAGCGGCGCCACGTCCAGCGCCTCGGCCAGCGAAGCCCGGTTGTCCACCAGCAGCTGCGTGGTCGCCGCCAGCTTGTCCACATTGGACTTGATCCGCGCCCGGTTGTCCTGCACGAACCGCTGGATGTCGGCCAGCGCCAGGGCGAGGGTGTTCAACGCGGTCGACAGCTCCTCGCGATCGGCGGACAGCGTGCGCCACACCTGGTCGAGCTGGGTGTTCACGCTCAGCACCTGACGGTCGTTGCCGGCCAGCATGGTGGTGAACTTCTGCAGCTCGTCGACCGTGCCGAAGAGGTCGTCGGCCGAACCGGACAGCGTCTGCGCGGCGTCCGCGAAGTTGCGGACCGTCTCGTTGAACGCCGACCCGTTGCCGTCGAGGTTCGCAGCACCCGTCTCCAGTAGCTCCGACAGCGCGCCGTCGGAGTTCGCGCCGTCCGGGCCGAGTGCGGAGACCAGCGTGTTCAGGCTGGCGTACAGCTCGTCCAGCTCGATCGGGGTCGCCGTGCGGTCCATGTGGATCACCGCGCCGTCGGCCAACTCCGTCCCGCCGCGGGCGAGGTCGGTGAGCTGCACGTACCGGTCGGACACCACGCTCGGCGCGACCACCACGGCGTTCGTGTCGGCCGCGATCGCCACCTCGTCGTCGAGGGTGAACACCACCTCGACCCGCTCACCGCGCGGGGTCACCGACTCGACCGCGCCGACCCGCACCCCGAGCACCTGCACGTCGGATCCGGGGTAGACGCCCACCGCGCGGCTGAAGTACGCGGTGATCCGCTTGTCCCCGCCGCCACCGAACACCCACACCCCGCCGGCCGCCACAAGAGCGAGGACGGCGACCACCACGATGATCCGGCCGATGCGGCGACGCGCTCTGCTGGCGTTCATCGCGCACCTGCCGAGATGTCCGGCACCGTGCAGGGTTCGCGGTTGGGCGGGATCAGGCCGCAGATGTAGCTGTCGATCCAGCGCCCGCTGCCGGTGGCGTTGTTGACCACCCGGAAGTACGGCCCGGCCAGTCGCAGGCTCTCGTCCAGCTTGCCCGCGTACTTCTCGAGGATGCCGGTCACCGTGTCCAGTTGGGTCAGTGCGGGGCCGAGTTGGTCCTCGTTGTCGGCCACCAGCCCGGACAGCTGCTCGGCCAGGTCGGTCGTGCCGGTCAGCAGGGCGTGGATCGCGTCGCGGCGGTTCGACAGCTCGGTCAGCAGCAGGTCACCGTCCTCTATCAACTTGTCGAACTCGTCGTTCGACTCGGCCAGCGTGCCGGTGATCCGCCTGGTGTTCGCCAGCAGCTCGGCCAGCTGCGCGTCCCGCGAGGAGATGGTGGTGGACAGCGCGCTCAACCCGTCGAGCGCGGTCCGCACGTGCTGCGGCGAGTTGGCGAACGTGTCGGAGATCGTGCGGAAGCTGGCGGCCAGCTGGTCGGTGTCGATGGCACCCGCCGTGTCGGCCAACCCCTCGAACGCCTCGGTCACGTCGTAGGGCGTGACCGTGCGGGACAACGGGATCCGCACGTCCGGGTCCAACGAGGTCACCCCGGACGGTTGCAGCGCCAGGAACTTCCGCCCGAGCAACGTCTTGATCTTGATGGCCGCACTCGTCTGGTCGCCGATCCACGCGTCGGTGATCCGGAAGCTCACGAGCACGCGGTCACCCTCGTTGTCGCTGTCCAGCTCGACGTCGGTCACCTCGCCGACCTTGATACCCGCCACCCGGACCTCGTCGTCCGGCCGCAATCCCGCGGCCTCGCTGAACTCGGCCTGGTAGACGGTGCCGCCGAGCACCGGCAGGTCCT
This sequence comes from uncultured Actinomycetota bacterium, assembly GCA_963826035.1. Lineage (GTDB taxonomy): Bacteria > Actinomycetota > Actinomycetes > Mycobacteriales > Pseudonocardiaceae > Actinophytocola. The sequence continues at coordinate 217,559 of CAWGVZ010000024.1, forward strand.
GGTAGAAGAAGATCCCGGCCGCCACGGCGATCAGCACCAGCGTGCCGAGCACGCCCGTGCGGACCGCGTTCCTTTCCTTGTACGACCTCATCCCCGGCACCTCGGGTTCTGGTTGACGTAATGCTGCGGCGGGTCGGACGTCAGGAGCGACTCGCACAGGTAGAAGTTGATCCACGAGCCGTAGGCGCCGGCCTGGCCGACCGCCTCGAACTTGTCCGGCAGCACCGTGAGGAACTGCTCGAGGTCCGCCGATCCGGTGGCCAGGTTCCCCGACACCGCACCGAGTCCGGCGATGCTGTCCTTCAGCGGTGCACGCGCCACCTCGAGCAACCCGGCGGTGGCCGAGGTCAGGTCGGCCATGCCCTCGATGGCCTCGCCGATGGCCGCGCGGTCCCCGGCGAGCCCGGACACCAGCCCCTGCAACGTGCCGACCAGTGTGGACAGTGCGTCGCCCTGGTTGTTGATGGTGTCCAGCACGGAGTTCAGGTTCGTGATGACCTGACCGATCACCTGGTCCCGGCTGGCGAGCGTGCTGGTGAGCGAGCCGGTGTGGGCGAGCAGGCTGTCGATCGTGCCGCCCTCGCCCTGCAGCACCTGGACGATCTCGCCGGAGAGCTCGTTCACGTCGTCCGGGGACAGCGCCTGGAACAGCGGCTTGAACCCGTTGAACAGGTCGGTCAGGTCGAGCGCCGGGCTGGTCCTGGCGAGCGGGATCTCCCCGCCTTCCGGCAGCATCGCCGCGGTCGGCGACGCGCCGCGCTCCAGCGCGATGTAGCGCTGGCCCACCATGTTGCGGTACTTGATGGTGGCCGTGACGTCGGCCGGCAGCGCACGGCCCCGGTCCACGGAGAACCGGACGAGCGCCAGGTTGCCATCCACAATGGACAGCTCGTCCACCTGGCCGACCCGCACGCCGTGGATGCGTACGTCGTCGCCCGCGTTGAGCGACGTGACGTCCGTGAACCTGGCGGCATAGCCGACCGTGTCACCGAGTCCCGTGTTGGCGATGGAGATCGCCAGGATGGCCGTGGCCAACCCCGTGACCAGCACGAAGATCAGGCCTTTGATGAGTGATCCGGTGATCTTCATCGGAGCGTCACCTCCGTGCCCCGGTACAGCGGACCCACCAGCACGCTGCTCCACCCGGGCACCTCGGCGGGCGGCACCCCGAGCGGCGCGGCCGTGAGCGTGGCGATCAACTCCTGCTCCTGCGGGGAGTTCGGCAGCCCGAGGCCGCCGTCGGCACCGGGCAGCAGCGGGTGTTCGGCGCTGCCCGTCGGCGCGGCCACCACGCCGACCGTCGGCGCCACCCCGCTCGGGTAACAACGCGGGCCGCCGGTCGCGTCGTAGCGCGGGCTGTCTCTCCCCGGGCGATACGCGCCGCGGGACTGGGTCACCGTGGCCTCCACGTGCAGGCCCGGCTCGTCCGTACCGGCGCCGAGCACCTTGTCCATGGCCGGCTTCAGGTCGGTCAACGCCTTGAGGGTGCAGGGGAAACTCGGCGAGTACCTGGCCGCCAGCTCCAGCGGCGCGCGGCTCGAGGCGGCCAGCTGGATGAGGTTCTCCTTGTTGTTCCGCAGGAAGATGCTGACGTCCTGGGACGACGAGGTCACCTGCGCGTACAACGTGTTCAGCTCGACCCGTTGGTCGGCGACGGTGTTGAGGGTGGTGGTCGACTCGGTCAGCGCGTCGAGCAGGTCGGGCGCGATGTCCCCGTACAGCTTCGAGACCTCCGCCAGATCGGCCAGGTCCTCGGTGAGCGTCGGCAGGCTGGGGTTGAACTCCGTCAGGTAGTCGGCCGCGTCGACCATGGCCTCGCCGATCCGCTCGCCCCGGCCGTCGAGCGCCGTGGAGATGGCGGTCAGCGTGGCGGACAACTTGTGCGGCTGGACTGCCTTGAGCACGGGCAGCAGGTCGTCGAACACCCGCTCCAGCTCGATGGCGTTCTCCGAACGGTCCTGCCGGATCACGTCACCGGCCTCGATCGGGTCGCTCGTCCGTCCTTTCGGGATCGTCAGCTGCACGTACCGCTCGCCGAACAGGGTCTTCGGGATGAGCAGCGCGGTCACCGACTTCGGGATCCGGTTCACCTTGTCCGGGTCGAGCGCGAGTTCGATGGTGGCGCCGTCCTGGCCGCCGTGCACCGCGCGGACGTCACCGACCACCACGCCGCGCGCCTTCACCTCGGACGAGGAGTTCAGCTGGTTGCCGATCCGGTCGGTACGCAGGTCGACCAGCACGACCTCCGTGAACTTCTCCTGGTAGACCTGGATGGCGAGCGTCGCGAGCAGCGCCATCACCGCCAGGAACACCAGGCCGGCGCCGCGCCGAAGCAGCTTGTTGCCCATCATCACCCGGCCACCTGCACCGTCGTGGTCGCGCCCCAGATGGCGAGGCTCAGGAACAGGTCGATCACGTTGATCGCCACGATCGACGTGCGGACCGACCGTCCTACCGCGACACCCACACCCGCCGGGCCGCCGCTCGCGCGGAACCCGTAGTAGCAGTGGGCGAGCACCACCACCACGCTGAACACCAGCACCTTGCCGAACGAGTAGAGGACGTCGATCGGCGGCAGGAACAGGTGGAAGTAGTGGTCGTAGGTGCCGGCCGACTGGCCCATGAACCAGACGGTCACCTGCCGCGAGGCGAGGTAGGAGGTCAGCAGGCCGATCGCGTACAGCGGGATGATCGCCAGGAACCCGGCGATGATCCGGGTGGTCACCAGGTACGGGATGCTCGGCACGCCCATGACCTCGAGAGCGTCGATCTCCTCGGAGATCCGCATGGCGCCCAGCTGGGCGGTGAACCCGCAGCCGACGGTCGCGGACAACGCGATGCCGGCCACCAGCGGCGCGATCTCGCGGGTGTTGAAGTAGGCGGAGATGAAGCCGGCCAGCGCGGGCGTGCCCACCTGGTTGAGCGCCGAGTACCCCTGGATGCCGACGACCGTGCCGGTGAACGCGGTCATGCCGACCATCACGCCGATGGTGCCGCCGATGACCGCCAGCGCACCGGAGCCGAAGCTCACCTCGGCCAGCAGCCGGGTGATCTCCCCGCCGTAGCGGCGGATGGCGCGCGGGATCCAGGCGATCGCCTTGATGAAGAAGAGGATCTGGTCGCCGAGCACGTCGAGGAAGGTGAACCGGCGGTCGACCGCCTCGGTCACGCGTCGCTGGACCGACGGCTTGTCACCGTTCAGGAGCGCCATGTCATGCCCCCTTCGGCGGCACGACTTGGAGGTACAGGGTCGTGATGATCAGGTTCAGCAGGAACAGCAGCAGGAACGTGATCACCACCGACTGGTTCACCGCGTCGCCGACACCCTTCGGCCCGCGGCCGGGGTTGAGGCCCCGGTAGGCGGCCACCACCCCGGCCACGAACCCGAAGATCACGGCCTTGATCTCGCTGATCCACAGGTCGGGGAGCTGGGCGAGCGCGGAGAAGCTCGCCAGGTACGCGCCCGGCGTGCCGCCCTGCATGATCACGTTGAAGAAGTAGCCGCCGAGCACACCGACCACGCTGACCAGGCCGTTGAGGAACGCGGCGACACCCATGGCGGCGAGCACCCGGGGCACGATCAGGCGCTGCACGGGGTTGACCCCCAGCACCTCCATCGCGTCGATCTCCTCGCGGATGGTGCGGGAGCCGAGGTCGGCGCACATGGCCGAACCGCCGGCGCCGGCGATGAGCAGCGCCGTCACCACGGGGCTCGCCTGCTGGATGATCGCCAGCACGCTCGCCGCGCCGGTGAACGACTGCGCGCCGATCTGGGTGGTCAGCGAGCCGAGGTGCAGCGCGATCACCGCGCCGAACGGGATGGCCACGAGTGCGGCGGGCAGCAGGGAGACGCTCGCGATGAACCAGAACTGCTGGATGAACTCACGGAACTGGAACGGGCGTTTGAAGACGTTGCGGACCACGTCGACCGCCAGGCCGTAGAGCCGCCCGGTCTCGCGGAGTGCCCCCAAGGTCGCCTTCATCGGGCGCCCAGCTGATATCTCGCGCGGTCCTCGGCGTCCAGACTGGACACGATGCCGTGCCGCGCGGCCGGCGGCAGCGTGTGCAGGATGCGCATCACGCGGTCCTTGCGGCGGCGCGCCGCCTGCCGGTAGGGCAGTCCGGGGGTCGGTGCCATCTGTGGCACCACGCCGCGGACTTCCTCGGTCCCGCCGTCGTGGTGGCCGGCGTCCACGTGGGCCTGCTCGGCCGCCATGGTCGCTTCGTCCTTCTCCTCGGACATGCCGATCGGACCGATCCGACTGCCGTTCAGGAACTGCTTTACCACCGGCTCCTCACTCGTGAGCAGCACCTCGCGAGGACCGAACATCACCAGCTCACGCCGAAACAGCATGCCGATGTTGTCCGGCACCGTCCTGGCCACGTTGATGTTGTGCGTGACGATGAGGATGGTCGCGTCCAACTGGGCGTTCAGGTCGATCAGCAGCTGGGAGATGTAGGACGTGCGCACGGGATCCAGGCCCGAGTCCGGCTCGTCCACCAGGATGATCTCCGGGTCCAGCACCAACGCCCTGGCCAGCCCCGCCCGCTTGCGCATCCCACCGGAGATCTCGCCCGGCAACTTCTTCTCCGCGCCGGACAGGCCGGTCATGTCGAGCTTCTCCAGCACGATGCCGCGAATCTCGGACTCGGACTTCTTCGTGTGCTCGCGCAGCGGAAACGCCACATTGTCGTACAGGTTCATCGACCCGAACAAGGCGCCGTCCTGGAACAGAACTCCGAACAACTTGCGGATCTTGTACAGCTCACGTTCGGAGCAGGTGACGATGTCGACACCGTTGATCCGGCAGCTGCCGTGCTCCGGTTTCAGCAGTCCGATCATGGCTTTCAGGAACACCGACTTGCCGGTGCCGGACGGGCCGAGCATCACGCTGACCTCGCCGGGAGGCAGCGTCAGCGTCACTCCCTGCCAGATCCGCTGACTGCCGAAGGACTTACCGAGATCCTCGACAACGACCTCAACCCCCATGCACACCTCCGCTGGTGTCAAGGCCGTTTTAACCTACGTTTACTACTGACGAGTAGGCTAATTCGGCTGTCCAGGGAGGGCAAGAAGCCAACCGTTAACCGGTGACTAGCGGCGGTATTTACTGAATTGTCGTGACAGTTCATACCCGCGGGTTTGTCAGATTGTGCGCAAAAAAACGGCTACTCCGCCGTTCGGCCTATACCGATCAACGAGGTGGCGTTGAAGGTGTCCACACCGCGCTCGGTGAACAACTCACCGAACCGGACGCGGACCCGCTCGACCAGGTCCGGGGACAGGCCCATGAGCATGCCGCGCATGGCCGCACCCTGGACGATCGTCCAGGCGACGTCGGCGTCCGTGGGCACCAGGCGCGACACCTGGGTGACCGTGATGTCCCGCAGACCGAGCCCGGCGAGCCAGCCGGTGAAGTCGGCCGGGGTGCTGATCCGCTGACCGGCCGACCGGGTGGCCGTGTCCGGCGGATCGCCCGCGCCGACCCCGCGGATCGCGTCGACCAAGATCTGCGGCACCGGTGCGATGGCGTCGCGTTCCCAGGTGGTGACCACGAATCGTCCACCCGGCCGGAGCCTGCTCACCAGGTACGCGCTGCCCGCGTCCATGTCCGGCAGGAAGAACACGCCGTAGACGCACTGCACCACGTCGTAGTCGCCGGTCGGCCACGTGGTGGCGTCGGCCTTCATGAAGTGCAGTTGGTCGAGACCACGCTCGGCGGCCAGCACACGGCCCTGGTCGAGGAGTGCGTCGGCGAGATCGATCCCGTCGACCCGGCCGGTCGGCCCGACCGCGCTCGCCGCCGGCAGCGCCGACGCGCCGGCGCCGCAGCACACGTCGAGCACCCGCTCACCCGGACGCAGCGCCGCCCGTTCGACCGTGGCGGCTCCGGCTGGGTCCCACAGCAGCGGGGACAGCACGGCGAACTCCACCTGTGCGGCGTCGAACACGGCGCCGAGATCCATGGTCACGCCGCGATGCTACGCTGTTGACAACGGTTTTCACTAGTAGACGCCGAGGAAGCCGGGATCGCGCTGCCCGAACTGCCGGCAGAAGTCCACGCTCATGCCGACCAGCTCGGTCATCGGAACCGGCCGCCGCGTGGTGGCCGCCAGGTTGGCCATGCCTTCTTCCGAGCACAGTGGTGGGTAGATCCCGATTCCCTGAGACGGCTGGAGACTCCGGGTCTCGTGCTCCCAGCCGGGCCACCGCAGGTCCCCGTAGAACTCCGCCAGCTGACCCGACAGCAGCCAGCTCACCCAGGCGCTGTACCCGACCTCCAACGGCTCCCACTCCAGGGATTCCGGGGCGAAGTACAGCATCTGCCCCGGCGCTCCCGGCCGTCCCGCCGACGCGGGGTCGATGCCGTTCAACGCGAACACCCCACCGACGACGTCGCATCCCACGATCAGGCCGCCGGGTGACTGCCAACCCGGATCGACGGCCGGCGGGAAGCGGTTGACCTGAGCGATGCCGGGCAGCGGACCGCCCGGGCCGCCGAACACCCGGAGCCACCCGCCGTCCACCACGAGCCCGCCGGTGTACAGAACGAGAGCACCGAGATACGACCGCGCGGTGACCTGCAGCTGGAGCAGGGAATGCCGACCGCGCTCCGGATCGCCGGGAATCACGTACACGGCGGCCGAACTCCCGGCCAGCTCCTCCTGCAGGACCGGCCAGGCCGGGTCGGCCACGTTGATCAAATCATCCACGCGGGCATGATCACACAGACCGGCCCGACGGTAGGGCTCAATGAGCAAAGTCGCGAGCGGTACCGAACAAACAGCGAGCCGTACCGAACGAACAGCGAGCCGTACCGAACGAACAGCGAGTCGCACCGTCTCGACACCGAGTCGTACGTTCTCGACAGCGAGTCGTACGGTTTCGCCAGCTCCAGGCTCACCCGAGGACGCCTGGGCGTGGGCAGAGACCCGCTGGCAAGGTAGCCGACTGCACCGACAAAACCGGTCCGGGGACCCCTGGTATCAATCCTAGTCGGCAGCACCGACAGTTTTCGGCCCGTCGGGTACCACTCGGGGGCGGTTGGGTACAACTCGCTGTTCGTTCGGTACGACTCGCTTCGATTGGGTACGACTCGCTGTCGGTTCGGTACGACTCGCGGGCCTAGTGGGCGAAGTGGCGGGTACCCGTCAGGTAGAGGGAGATGCCCGCCGCCTCGGCTGCGGCGATCACCTTCGGGTCGCTCACCGAGCCGCCCGGCTGGACGATCGCGCGTACGCCGGCCGCCGTCAGCACCTCGAGCCCGTCGGGGAACGGGAAGAACGCGTCGGAGGCGGCGACCGTGCCGGCCACCCGGTCCCCGCCGCGGCTCACGGCGAGCTTGGCCGCGTCGACCCGGTTCACCTGGCCCATGCCGACGCCGATGGTGGCGCCGTCCTTCGCGATGAGGATGGCGTTGGACTTCACGGCCCGGCAGGTCCGCCACGCGAACGCCAGGTCGGCCAGGGTCTCCTCGTCGACGGCCGGGCCGGTGGCCAGCGTCCACTTGACCGGGTCGTCGCCGTCCGCGTCGAGGATGTCGACCGTCTGCATGAGCAGGCCGCCGGACACCCCGCGGAACTCGGCGCCGCCACGCCGCGGCGGTGCCGCTACGAGGATGCGCACGTTCTTCTTGCGGGCCAGCACGTCGACCGCCCCGTCCGCGTAGGACGGCGCCACGATCACTTCGGTGAACACCTCGGCCACCTGCTCGGCCATGTCCACGGACACCTCGCGGTTGGCGGCGATCACGCCGCCGAACGCGCTCAGCGGGTCGCACGCGTGCGCCTTGCGGTGCGCCTCGGCGATGTCCTGGCCGGCCACCGCCACCCCGCACGGGTTGGCGTGCTTGATGATCGCGACGCACGGCTGGGCGTGGTCGTGCGCCGCACGCCAGGCGGCGTCGGCGTCGACGTAGTTGTTGTACGACATCTCCTTGCCGTGCAGCTGTTCGGCCGCCGCCAGCCCGCCGCCGCCCGGCGAGGTGTACAGGGCGGCCCGCTGGTGCGGGTTCTCGCCGTAGCGCAGCACGTTCTCCCGCTGCCAGCTCGCGCCGACCCACCCGGGGAAGTTCGACCCCTCGTCATCGGGCGCCAGGAAGCTGCCCATCCAGGAGGCGACCGCGATGTCGTAGGACGCCGTGTGCCGGTAGGCGGCCAACGCGAGCGAGCGCCGGTCGGCCAGCGTGAAACCGCCGTCGCGCACCTGGTCGAGGACCCAGTCGTAGCGAGTGGGATCGACCACCACCGCGACACTCGCGTGGTTCTTGGCGGCCGCGCGGACCATGGCCGGCCCGCCGATGTCGATCTGCTCGACGCACTCGTCCATGCTCGCGCCGGAGGCGACCGTCTGCTCGAACGGGTACAGGTTCACCACCAGCAGGTCGAACGGCACGATGCCGAGCGAGTCGAGCTGCCCGACGTGCGCCGGCTTGCGCATGTCGGCCAGCAGGCCGGCATGGACGCGCGGGTGCAGCGTCTTCACCCGGCCGTCGAGGGACTCGGGGAAACCGGTGACCTCCTCGACCGGCGTGACCGGCACGCCCGCGTCGGCGATCACCTTCGCCGTGCCACCCGTGGAGACGATCTCCACTCCACGCGCGTGCAGCCCGGTCGCGAGCTCCAGGAGCCCGGCCTTGTCGGAAACCCCGATCAGGGCCCGGCGTACCGGGCGCCGCTCGATCGCCTCGTTCACGGGATGCTCACCTTTCGTCCGTTCACCGTGTAGCCCTGTCCGGCCATTCGCGCGATCACCTCGACCAGGAGGCGGCGCTCGACGACCTTTATCCGCTCGTGCAACGTGTCCGCGTCGTCATCCGGCTCGATGGGGACCGCCTGCTGGGCGACGATCGGGCCGGTGTCGACGCCCGCGTCGACCAGGTGCACCGTGCAGCCGGTCACCAGCACGCCGTGCTCCAGCGCGTCGGCCACCGCGTGGGCGCCAGGGAACGCGGGCAGCAGCGCGGGGTGGGTGTTGAGGACCCGCCCGGCGAACCGGTGCAGGAACGCCGGGCCGAGGATCTTCATGAACCCGGCCGACACCACCAGGTCCGGCTCGTACGCCGCGACCTCGTCGGCCAGCGCCCGGTCCCAGGCGGTGCGGTCGGGGTGGTCCTTAAGCCGGACCACGAAGCCCGGCACGCCGGCCTTGTCGGCTCGCGCGAGGCCTTCGATACCGGCGCGGTCGGCGCCGACGGCCACCACGCGAACGGGGAAGTCCGGGGCGGTTCCCGCGTCCAGGACGGCCTGCAGCAGGGTGCCGGAACCGGAGACCAACACGACGACCCGCGCCGGGTTATCGGGTCTCACCGAGGTCGGCGACTCACTCAGCTGTGGCTCCCCAACATGGCTGGTACGGGCATGAACGCAGCTTATGCGGCCACTACTTGATCACTGCCCGGACCCCGTGACCTCGTCCTTCGCCGGCTGTGCCGCCTCGCCCGACTCGTCGTCGGCGACCGCGGACGCACGTTGGCCGGGTAGGTCCGCCGGGGCGCTCTTCTCCACGACCGCACGCTGGCCAGGCACGTCCGGCTTGCCGGCGGCCTCACCCTCACCATCGAGATCGCGGTTCTCGACATCGAGATCGCGGTTCTCGACATCGAGATCGTCGTTCTCGTCATCGACATCATCGATCTCGTCGTCGGCAACCGCGATCTCGCTGTCGGCAACCGCGATCTCGCCGTCGGCATCGTCGATCTCGTCGTGGTCGTCGTCGATTAGGCCGGGCATGCGTTCGCGGGCTGGGCGCGGACCGCCGAACCACGTGGTGATCGCGGCCGGCAAGACGATCCAGCACACGAGCGCGACCGACAGCGCGGCCGCCCGCATGCTGACCGGGTCGAACGCGCCGACCCCTAGCCGGCCGCCGGCGCTGCCACCGAGGATCACGAAGACGACCGCCACCACGCCAGCCGCCACGGCCACCGCCCGCAGCCGGGCCACCGGTTCGTCGTCGACGTTCCGCAGCCGCCGCCCGACCACCACGCCCACCATGATCGGCAGCACGAACAGCACCGGCCACCACGGCGCCTGCTCCTCAGGGAGCGCGGCCAGCAGCGGCAGGCCGGGCACCGGACCGCCCGTGAACTCCACGGGTGAGAGCGCCACCGCGCCGAGCGAGAAGCCGGGACCCGCCATGAACGACGTGGCGGCCACCACCGCGTTCGGCAGGTAGCCGCCGGAGAGCATGAGCATGCCGACCGCGCTGCCCGGGCCGGGAGCGTTGAGCGCGAACAGTTCCTTCACGGTCGGCACCGAGATCAGTAGTGACACCGACAGCACGGCCGCACCGGCGAACAGCAGCAGTGCCACCGCCTGCAGGCCGGCACGCAGTCCCGCCCCCGCGACGTGGTCGGCCTTCCCGAGCACCGCGTCGATGAGCCCGCACCGGCGGGCCACGCCGAGCGTCGCGGCCAGCGCGGCCACCAGCGCCGGGTAGTAGAGCGCGGCCAGCGGGTCGGCCGTGACCTGCCCGTCCGCGCAGACGAGCGCGATGACCAGCCCGCAGACCGCGTGCGCGCCCGCGATCGCGGCGATGACCTGCCCGGCCTGTCCCGGGCGGTCGAGTCCCAGCCGCTCGGCGGCGCCGGCCGCGGCACGCGCGGCGATCACGATCATGCCGATGGTCGGCAGCAGCGGCAGCACACCGAACTCGAGGTTGGCAATGGACACCGGCACCTGGTGCGCGCCCAGCCAGGCCGGCAAGGCGGCGGCCAACACCCCTTCGGTGGAGAAGTGGGCCCTGGCGGCGATGGCCGTGACGAGGGCGAGCAGCGCGGCGACCGCGGCGTACCCGGTGATCAACGGGCCGAGGGCGGCGAGCGTCAGGACTCGTACTCTGACCAGCAGCGATGGAGCGGGCGCAGACTCTGCCACGTCGTGGTCGGCCTCATCGACGGCCGCTCCGGTGGCATCGTCCGCGTCGAGGTCGAGGGGCGGCGCCATGACCTCACTGTCGCATGTGGACTGGGCCGTTCGGGTGAGCCACGCCGCCGCTACCGCATCAGGTGAATGACCCCACAACTACCTGATCCGGTGATCAACACACCGGTGGGGTGGCACCGGATCCGGTACCACCCCACCGTTGAAACAGTGTGTGCTCAGCCCTGCTGCGGGTAGCCACCCGGCGGGGTGCCCGGCGCCTGACCCGGCTGACCGGGCTGCCCCGGCTGGCCGAACTGGCCCTGCTGCGGAGCGAACGTGGTCGCCTGGCCCGGCGGGGTCTGCTGCTGCGGCGGCTGCTGACCCGGGAACGGCTGCTGGAACTGACCCGACGGCGGGTACATGCCACCGGGAGGCTGGTGGCCGTACGGGTTCGGCGCCGGAATCTTGATGATGCCCGCGTCGAGCAGGTACGCACCGACCACGACGATCAGCTGCAGGATCGCGAAGATCATCACCATGATCCCGCCCGCACCCATGTCCTCGTTCGCCTCGAGCGAGAAGACCATGAACAGGAAGGCAAGGGTGGTGGCCACGACGAGCGCCGGCGGCAGCAGCCCGGGCTTCTTGTCCTCACCGGGGAGGATGGCCTTGAGGCTGAGCAGACCGGCGACGAACAGCAGCACCGGCGTCCAACCGAGGCCGAACCCCAGCTCGTAGAACGAAGTACCCTCCGCGCCTTCCGGCGCGTCGTTGAGGCTGGCGAACCCGACGAAGAAGATGATCAGGCCGAGGCCCGCGGTGGCGAGGTGCGCGATCTGCGGAAGCCCCAGCTTCATCCCGCCTCCCGAAGGCGGCGGCCCATAACCGGGTCCGGGGGCTGGCTGCTGCGGGCCCTGGCCCGGGTAACCACCCGGTGCTCCGCCTGGGAAGGTCATCGCGTTGCTCTCCTCAGCTCATTCGACGCGATACATACAGAAACAGTCTTCAACTCAGACGTTCTGACGTTCGCCGACCCCAGTTGGTTCCCCTGGTCGGAGACCATCGTGGGGCCGGACGCTACACCAGCGACCGTCCCCACTGTCACGTGACTCGCGGTAGTTCTGTCAGGCCTTGGCGGAGACGAGCTGGCGAGCCAGCTCGGCGGTCTCCGACGGGGTCTTGCCGACCTTCACGCCCGCCGCCTCGAGTGCTTCCTTCTTCGCCTGCGCCGTGCCGGACGAGCCCGACACGATGGCGCCGGCGTGGCCCATGGTCTTGCCTTCCGGCGCCGTGAATCCAGCGACGTAACCGACAACCGGCTTCGACACGTGGTCGGCGATGTAGGCGGCCGCCCGCTCCTCGGCGTCGCCACCGATCTCGCCGATCATCACGATGACCTCGGTCTGCGGGTCCGCCTCGAACGCGGCCAGCGCGTCGATGTGCGTGGTGCCGATGACCGGGTCCCCGCCGATGCCGACGGCCGACGAGAAGCCGAGGTCGCGCAGCTCGTACATCAGCTGGTAGGTCAGCGTGCCCGACTTCGACACCAGACCGATCTTGCCGGCCTCGGTGATGTCGGCCGGGATGATGCCCGCGTTCGACTTGCCGGGGCTGATCACGCCGGGGCAGTTCGGGCCGATGATCCGGGTCTTGTTGCCGGTGGCGCAGGCGTGGGCCCAGAAGCTCGCCGTGTCGTGCACGGGGATGCCCTCGGTGATCACCACGGCCAGGCCGATACCGGCGTCGATCGCCTCGACCACCGCGCCCTTCGCGAACTTCGGCGGGACGAACACGACCGTGACGTCCGCGCCGGTGGCCGACATGGCCTCGCCGACCGAGTTGAACACCGGGAGCGTCAGGCCGACCTTCACGTCGGAGAAGTCGGCGCTCTTGCCGCCCTTGCCCGGGGTGACGCCGCCGACCACGTTCGCGCCCGAGGCGAGCATGCGCCGGGTGTGCTTCGTGCCCTCGGCGCCAGTCATGCCCTGAACGATGATCTTGCTGTCCTCGTTGAGGAAGATCGCCATCTCATGCCCCCTGTGCGGCAAGCTCGGCGGCCTTGCGTGCCGCGTTGTCCATGGTGTCGACCTGCTGCAGGCCCGGCAGCGCGGCCTCCGAGAGGATCCGCCTGCCCTCCTCGGCGTTGTTGCCGTCCAGCCGGACCACGATCGGCTTGGTCACCGCGTCGCCGCGCGCGCCCAGCAGTTGGAAGGCCTGCACGATGCCGTTCGCCACCGCGTCGCAGGCGGTGATGCCGCCGAACACGTTGACGAAGACGCTGCGCACGTCGGTGTCGGAGAGGATGATCTCCAGGCCGTTGGCCATCACCTCGGCCGAGGCGCCGCCGCCGATGTCGAGGAAGTTGGCGGGCTTCACGCCGCCGAACTCCTCACCCGCGTAGGCCACGACGTCCAAAGTGGACATCACGAGACCCGCGCCGTTGCCGATGATGCCGACCTGGCCGTCGAGCTTGACGTAGTTCAGGTCCTTCGCCTTGGCCGCGGCCTCCAGCGGGTCCTCGGCCGCCTTGTCCACGAGGTCGGCGTGGCCCGGGTGCCGGAACGCGGCGTTCTCGTCGAGCGTGACCTTGCCGTCCAGCGCGATGATCTTGTCAGCGCCGTCGCGGACGAGCGGGTTCACCTCGACCAGCGTGGCGTCCTCGGAGACGAAGGCCTCCCACAGCTTCACGATGACCTCGGCCGCCTGGTCGAGGATCGCCTCGGGGAACTTGGCGGCCGTCGCGATCTCCTTGGCCTTGGCCAGGTCCACGCCGGCGATCGCGTCGACCGGCACCTTCGCCAGGGCTTCGGGACGCTCCACGGCCAGCTGCTCGATGTCCATGCCGCCCTCGGCGGAGGCCATCGCCAGGAAGGTGCGGTTGGTGCGGTCCAGCAGGAACGAGAAGTAGTACTCCTCGGCAATGTCCGAGGCGGGCACCACCAGCACGCGGCGCACGATGTGGCCCTTGATGTCCAGACCGAGGATGCCCTCGGCCTTGACCTGCGCGTCGGCCGGGTCGTCGGCCAGCTTCACGCCGCCCGCCTTGCCCCGGCCGCCGGTCTTCACCTGGGCCTTGACCACGACGGTCTGGCCGAGCTCCTCGGCGATCGCGCGGGCTTGGTCCGGAGTGTCGGCCACGGAGCCCGGCAGCACCGGAACCCCGTGGGCCCCAAAGAGGTCCTTCGCCTGGTACTCGTACAGATCCACTCGACTGGTCTCCTGATCTACGGTGTCGACGACTCGGTGTCCGGCAACGCAGGTGACCCTAGCGACCTGGGTGTTCGGCCGGCACGCGGCGTCCGGTGAGGTCTCTCACGTCTTCTTCTTGGCCTGCTTACCGGCCTTGGTGGTGGGCTTCTTGCCGGTCTTGGTGGCGGGCTCGTCGGCTTTGTCTTGTCGGTGGCCTTGTCGGCTTTGGTGGTCTTCGTGGGCGCGAGCGCGAGTACGGCCGACGCCACGAGGACCACTCCGCAGGCGATGGTGAACCAGGTGCCGGCGGCGGGCGAGGCGCCCTCGGCGCGGCCGATGGTCAGCGGCAGTTCGAGCAGGTGCACGGTCAGCACGACCGTCGTGCCGGCCAGCAGCGCGGTGGCGCGGGCCGGGCGGGCGTGGACGGCGATGGCGGCGGCGACCACCACCACCAGCAGCGCGGTCAGCAGACCCCAGGAGGCGAGCCGGAACTCCGTCCAGATACCCGGGGCCACGAAACCGTCGGCCTTGATCATCGGCAGCCCGAACGCGCCGATCGCGAGGGCCCCGGCGACACCGAGCGGGATCATCAGGCGGTTGTTCGGTTCGCGTTCCGTGAGGTCGACGTCGTCGCGCTCGGCGCCGCCGGCGATCGCGGCGACGACCGCGGCGAGTGCGCAGAGCACGACCGCCGCGCAGACGAACCAGACGCCGGCGCCCAGATGCACGAGCGGGCTGACCGAGTCGCCGGTGAACGCGGCGTCCAGCGCGGCCGTCCCGACCAGCACGACCGAGGCGAGCGTGATGACGAACGCCGGCCGCACGACGTTCGCCCAGCGGGTGAACAGGGCCACGCCGAGGACGACCAGCAGCACGCCCACCGGCGCGAGCTGGCGGTTGGCATAGTTGGCCGGCTGGTCCAGCCCGGCGTCGACCACCAGCTGCGGGAACAGCGCGCCGCCGAGTGCGGCCAGACCGGTGAGCACCCCGAGGACGCCGGTGGCGCGGTGTAGCCGGTCGGCCTCCAGGTGCAGGTCCTCGGGTTCGTCGGAGCCGGCGTCGTCGCTGGTCAGCCGGGACATCGCGAACATCAGCACGGCCAGGATCGGGAGTGGGATCAGCGCCAGGTAGGCCCAGCGCTCGGGGTGCAGCCAGTCGACCGTGAGCCCGGCGACCAGCGGCGGCAGCGTGAGCCCGGTGAGCGCGATCGCCAGGCCGAGCACCATGCCCTTGGCCTGCGCCACCCGGGACGCGCCGGCCGCGAGGACCCCGCCGAGGACGACCGTGAGGGCGACCACCAGGCCGCCGATCCGGACCATGGTCGAACTGCCGATGACGTCCGTCGCGAGGAGGAATGCGTTGTCGGAGCGGTAGGGCTGGAGCAGCAACCCGGCGACCGAGATCGTCGCGAGCGCCAGCGCCCACCCCATGGCCCGCCCACGAGCGGCGATCGACGACGTGGCGTCGTCGACCTTGCCGGCGGCGGCCAGCGCGCCGGCCGTGGCGGCGGCCAGCGTGCCCGCCGAGCAGCAGCCAGAGGCCGGTCGTCGGGTCGAGCTCCCCGAGGTTCGTGGGCACGAACAGCTCGGGCCGCGAGGCGTCGACCGGCCGGACGAGGAACTGGAGGTCGAGCAGCGCGCGGCTGGGAGCCAGCAGCCCGGCCCCGGCGAGCACCCCGCCGGCGATCCCGGCGCGACCGCGCAGCAGGAACGCGCCGGCTGTGGCTATGGGCGCGACGGCGAGGACAACGAGCAGGGGAGCGCTGGCGAAGGCCCGCTCCCCGGGCACGGGCCCGAGCACGGCACCGACGGCCACGAGTGCGCCGCCGAGGGCCGCGACCGCGAACGCCAACCGAAGCAACGGCGGGGCGCCGGCCCAGCCGATCCGGGGGGAAACTTCGGGAGGTGGAGGGGGGCTGGCCTTGGCCGGGGCACGCCGCCCCTTGGAGGATCGGCCATGCGGCGTTCGAGTCCGCGAATTCATTGCCGAGCACGCTAGCAAGGTGCGAGGCCCGGGGCCTGCCCTGCCCCGGCGTGTCCCCAGCCCAGACCCCATCAGGTACCCACGAGGCGCGGTTGGGTCCGCACCCACTTCTGCCCGTTGGGGCTCGCTCAGCGACCCGGCCGCCTCAAGGGCCCCTCCGACCCGAACGCCTCGGCCACGTCGGACGCCGCCGGTCCGCCACCCGAACGGCCAACTCAGGCTGACTGCTTCGAACCGCGCGAACGGCGTGGGCCCGGACGGCGCTCGCCCAGGTGATTCGAGCTGTGCGAGCGGCCGACTCACGCAACGCGGGCGGTTGGTTTAGGTGCGGGCGAGCGGCCGCGTCCGTGGCTGCCCCGGGCCGTCTGGCTGCTTGAGCCGCCGACTCGGACTACGCGAGTGGCCGACTCGGCGTACGTGAGCGGCCAACTCGCGCCGCCGAGCGGCCAACTCGACCTACCTGAGCGACCCAACTCGCGCCACCCCAGTGGCCAACTCGGCATGCCAGAGCAGCCAACTCGCGCTACCCGAGCGGCGGCCCCGACCTACCTGAGCGACCAACTCGGGTGCGCGAGCGGCCGACTCGACCTGCCGGAGCAGCCAATTCGCGCTAACCCCACTGGCCGACTCGACGTGCCTGAGCGGCGGACTCGATGTGCGCACGTGGTCGACTCGACCTACCTGAGCGGCCGACCCGCGCTACCCACTGGCACTCGCGCCACCTGACTAGCCAACTCAGCATGCAGAGCGACCAACTCGCGCTACCCCGACTGGCCAACTCGGCGTACGCGAGCGACCGACCCGCGCCACCCCACTGGCCGACTCGAGGTGCCTGAGCAGCAAGCTCGAGGGTGCGCGAGCGGCCGCCTCGGCCTGCCTGAGCGGCCGACTCGAGGTGCCGGAGCAGCCAACTCGGCATGCAGAGCGACCGACTCGCGTTTTCCCGACTGGCCAACTCGGCGTGCGTGAGTGGCCGACTCGACCTACCTCGGCAGCCGACTCGGCGTACCTGAGCGGCCAAACTCGCGCTGCCCCACTGGCCGACTCGGCGTGCCGACTCGACTTACCTCGGCGGCCAACTCGGCCTGCCTGAGCGGTCAACTCGGGGTGCGCGAGCGGCCGACTCAACCTGCCTGAGCAGCCGGCCCGGCGTGCCTGAATGGCCGGTTCGGTGGTGCCGGTGGATCGCTCAGGCGGTTACTCGCTCGCTTCGAGTGGTGGCGGCGGGCTTGGTTTGGTGTCTCTGTGTCGTCGGGGTGGTTCCTCTCCGTTGTTGGGGCTGGTTGACCAGGTGGAGGGGACGTGGGTGGGTGGTTTTCGCGGGGTGGGGTTTGAGATCTCGGCGCGGTGGTGCGGGTGTGGTTGGTGAGGCGGCTGAGCTTTGGGAAGCGCGTTGTTTTGCTGCCGGGTTGTAACCTGGGTCACATCGTCTGAGTAACTTTGGGTTCACTTTGGGCTATCTGTGCTGGCTGACGCGGGTTGGGGCGCCACCCGTTTGGCCGACACGAATCACGGAAGTTGCCCTCAACGCTTCCCCTTGGTTACTGTCCCCCGGTCCGTTGTCACAGTCCGGTCACGAATTGGGCAGGGACGGCAACCCCCGAAATTGCCGTCCAGCCGGGATCCCCCGCCCGGTGCCCACGCTGGAAGCTCGACCCCACCGAGCAGGCGCATGTCGAACCGAACTCCCCGAAGCGGAAGGGTAGGAATTGGCTCGACACCGCTCCCCCGGCGGCCAGACCCGAGAATGTCCTGTTCTCGACGAGGCGCTTGAGGATCCGAGGCGTGTCCGGGTTTCACACCGGATGTCCCCACCGTCTTCCGCTCTTCGTGGCCGGGTTGTCGTCGCAGCTGTCGCCGTCGGCGCTTTTGCCGCCGCCGCCGCTGGTCAAACCCTTCAAGCCGGACAGTCCACCGACGAGGTCACTCCGCTCGCCGACAGCTCCGACGCATCGGCCGCCATCGGCATCGGTGGTGGTAGCACCTCCGCCGCTTCGGCCGCCGCGCCCGACGTGCTCACGGTCGCCGCCCGGGGGGTCACGCCCCTCGAGTCGCAGAAGATCGCGTCGACCAACCAGATCGTGCAGGCCAGGGCCGCCGCCTTCGCGGCCGCCGAGGCCGAGCGCAACCGCCCCAAGTACGTCCGGCCCGCCGAAGGGCGCCTGACCTCGAGCTTCGGCGCCCGCTGGGGCACCTCCCACATGGGTATCGACGTGGCCAACCGGATCGGCACCCCGATCCTGGCGGTGGCCGACGGCACGGTGGTCGAGGCCGGCACGGCCAGCGGCTTCGGCCTGTGGGTGCGCATCGAGCACTCCGACGGCAGCATCAGCGTCTATGGCCACGTCGACACCTACTCGGTCCGCGAGGGCCAGGAAGTGAAGGCGGGCGAGCAGATCGCCAGGATGGGCAACCGCGGCTTCTCCACCGGCCCGCACCTGCACTTCGAGATCTGGGACGCCGACGGTCGCAAGAAGAACCCCGGCTCCTGGCTGAACTCGCACGGCATCGGCTACTGATCCACCAGCACTACCGGCGCACGAAGTAGACGTTGGCCACCCGCCACGTGCCGCACATGGCGGCGCTCCGCCGGCGCAGCACGCCCGAACGCGGCTCGCACCCCGCACAACGCCGCCCACCCGCGGGCCGGTGCGCCTCCAGGAGCGTCCGCCAGGCCGCCACGAGGCGGTGGACCTCGACGACCAGTGAGCGCCGCGCCTGCTCCGACTGAGCCGCCGCCTCCGCCAGTCTGTCGACCCCGTCGAGATAACGGCCGACGTTGTCGGCGAACACCCCGTACAGCACCTCGTCCACACCAAGGACCCCCTGCCTGGGCCGTGCGCGACCCAACTCGGCTGCGGAACCGGTTGGGTTCCGTCGAGGGTGGATTCAACCGGATGGCACCGACAATTTTCGCACAGACGTTCGATGTCGGCCAGTCGGGTCAGAGCTTTTGCAGGGGGACGCTGCCGATCAGCATCAGGCGGATGGTGCCCGCCGTGCCGAAGTCGATGGTGGCGGTGGCGCGCGGACCGACGCCGTCGGCGGCCACCACCGTGCCGAGGCCGTACTTGTCGTGGTTGACCCGGTCGCCCACGTTCAGCGACAGCGCCGGAGTGTCCTTCCACCCCTTGGCCGGGCCGAAGCTGGGCGAGGACGACGAGCGCCCGGAGTTGCCGGCGGACAGGGACGAGCTCCTGCCCCAGCTGGACGGCGCGCTCGGCCCGGACCGCTCCGGCTGCACGCGGCGCCAGTCGATCAGCTCGGCCGGGATCTCGTCGAGGAACCGCGACGGCGGGTTGGCCAGCGGCTGTCCCCACGCCGCCCGCACCATGGCCCTGGACAGATACAGCCGCTGCCGCGCACGCGTGATGCCCACGTAGGCGAGCCGGCGCTCCTCGGCCAGTTCCTTCGGGTCGCCGAGCGCCCGCATGTGCGGGAACACCCCGTCCTCCCAGCCGGTGCAGAACACGACCGGGTACTCGAGACCCTTGGCCGTGTGCAGGGTCATCAGCGTGACCACCCCGCTGCCGCCGCCCTCCTCGGCCCCTTCGTCGCCGTCGGGGATCTGGTCTGCGTCGGCCACCAGCGACACCCGCTCGAGGAACGCGGACAACGAACCGGGCGGCACCACGGGAGCCTCGGGCTCCTCGCCCTCCTCGACCGGCACGTCGTCCTGCGCGTGGCCGAACTCCCGCGCCACGGTGACCAGCTCGGTCAGGTTCTCGACCCGCGTGGCGTCCTGTGGGTCGTCACTCTCCTCGAGCTCGACCCGGTAGCCGGTCTTCTCGAGGACCGCCTCGAGGATCTCGGCCACTTCCTGGCCCTGGTCGACCAGGACGCGCAGCTCGTCGACCATCTCGACAAAGCTCGTGATCGCGTTGCGCGAGCGTGGGTTGAGCAGCGCCACCTTGCCGGCCACCGCGTCCCGCAGCGCCGCGTCGAACGAGATCCGCTCCTTGTCGGCATGGGCGGACACACAGGCCTCGGCCCGGTCCCCGATGCCGCGCTTGGGCACGTTGAGAATGCGCCGCAGGCTGACCGCGTCCTCGGGGTTGGCGAGCACCCGCAGGTAGGCCAGGGCGTCACGCACCTCGCGCCGCTCGTAGAACCGCACGCCGCCGACCACCCGGTACGGCAGCCCCATGCGGACGAAGATCTCCTCGAACACCCGCGACTGGTTGTTCGTCCGGTAGAACACGGCGACGTCGGCGTAGGACAGGTCGCCCGAGTCCATCAGCCGGTCGATCTCACCGGCCACGAACGCGGCCTCGTCGTGGTCGTTGTCGCCCACGTAGCCGACGATCTGGTCGCCGTCGCCGAGCGCGGTCCACAGCCGCTTGTCGCGCCGGTTGGGGTTGCGCGAGATGACCGCGTTGGCCGCGCTCAGGATCGTCTGCGTGGAGCGGTAGTTCTGCTCCAGCATGATCGTGGTGGCCTGCGGGTAGTCCTCCTCGAAGTCCACGATGTTGCGGATGGTGGCGCCGCGGAACGCGTAGATGGACTGGTCGGCGTCGCCGACCACGCACAGCTCGCCCGGCTCGATGCCGCCCTCGCCCGTGCCCACCAGCTCGCGGACCAGCGTGTACTGCGCGTGGTTGGTGTCCTGGTACTCGTCGACCAACACGTGGCGGAACCGGCGGCGGTAGTACTCGGCCACGTCCGGATGCCGTTGCAGCAGCTCGACCGTCCGCATGATCAGGTCGTCGAAGTCGAACGCGTTGGCCAGGGTGAGCCGCTGCTGGTACTCGACGTACACCTCGGCCGCGCGGCGCTCGAAGTCGTTGGCCGCGGCCGCCGTGGCGTCCTCGGGAACGATCAGCTCGTTCTTCAGGTTGGAGATGTGCGCCGCCAGCCCTCGGGCGGTGTAGCGCTTGGGATCGAGGTCGAGGTCGCGTGCCACCAGGGTGATCAGCCGGCGGGTGTCGTCGGCGTCGTAGACCGAGAAGCTCGACTTCATGTCCAGCGTCTTGGCCTCGCGGCGCAGCACCCGGACACACATCGAGTGGAACGTGGACACCCACATGACGTTGGCGCGCCGGCCGACCAGCTCGACCACGCGCTCACGCATCTCGGCGGCGGCCTTGTTGGTGAACGTGATCGCCATGATCTGCCCGGGATGCACGTCGCGTTCGGCGAGCAGATAGGCGATCCGGCGCGTGAGCACTCTGGTCTTGCCGGAGCCGGCGCCCGCGACGACGAGCAGCGGCGAGCCGGCGTGCTGGACCGCCCGGCGCTGCTGATCGTTCAGATCGTCGAGCAGCTCGGCGGCCCCGGATCGGCGCGGCTTGCTGGGGACTTGTGCGGGCAATTCGAACAGAGTGCTCATCGTGTCGACAACGGTACCGGCCCGCACCGACAGGGACGTGTGCGGCAAGCCGGGCCGGGTGGACAGTTCCCGCGAACTAGTGCCAGAATCGTCTCGTGCGCAACCGCTACTTCGAGTTTTTTTACGGGACCCGGACTCCGGCTCCCGTAGTGGCATAGCGCGACAGACCACCACGAAGCCCTGGAGTCCTCGGACCCCAGGGCTTTCGTGCTCCCGGGGCCGGGAAACTCCACCGGACCGCAGAGGACACGACATGCCCCCCGCAAGCCAAACCTCCCCGGACAGTGCGACCGACAGCGACGGCGTCGCTGGCAAC
Source organism: uncultured Actinomycetota bacterium (assembly GCA_963826035.1). Classification (GTDB taxonomy): domain Bacteria; phylum Actinomycetota; class Actinomycetes; order Mycobacteriales; family Pseudonocardiaceae; genus Actinophytocola. The sequence goes on from CAWGVZ010000024.1 coordinate 239,242, forward strand.
CCGCCACTGGCCGCCGAGGAGATCGACAAGCTCCGCCAGGAGATCGACTGGCTCGACGCGGAGATCCTGCGGCTGGTGAAACGCCGGGTCGAGGTCTCCAAGACCATCGGCGCCGCCCGGATGGCCGCCGGTGGCCCGCGCATCGTCTACAACCGCGAGATCGACGTGCTCGCCCGCTACCGCGACCTCGGCGTCGAGGGCCGCAAGCTCGCCATGGCGCTGCTGGAGCTGGGCCGGGGTCCGCTCGGCAGATAAACACCGATCTCAGGGATCCCACCGATCCCCGAGGCCGCGAACACGGGCACACTGGTGTCATGAACCTGATCGCGATCCTCATCGCCGTCGCGGCGGTGCTCGCCGCGCTCGGTCACGCCGGCTATCTGGCCATGCTCAACTCGGCCGCTACCAAGCGGGCGGGCGGCGCACCGGTCGCGCGGTATGTGCGCAGCCGGTGGCCGGTCGCGGGCATCACCACGGCGGGAGCACTCATCGCCTGGGCGCTCACGAGCGGCACGGGCTTCGCCGACGTGCTCGCCATCCTGCTGGCCGCGGGATCCGGTGGCGCGGCCGTGAAATCGCTGCAAGCGACCCAGCAGCGGTACCGCAGCGGCGAGTAGTTCGCGACCCGGAGTCGCGTTCCCTGCCCCAATTTCACTCGGTCGAGTGAGAAGTGACCGACATGCCGACCCGGGCTTTCCTACGGTGGGCAACGGCTTACTCTGGCGTTGGTGAGTAGTACTACGCCTCTGGGGGGCGTGCGAACGGCTCTTGTCGTGACCGCACACCCGGACGATGTGGACTTCGGAGCCGCCGGCACGGTCGCCGCGTGGACGGCTGCCGGCATCACCGTGCACTACTGCGTGTGCACCTCCGGCGAGGCCAGCGGTGACGGCTCCCCGGAGATGGCCGCGCTGCGCGAGGCCGAGCAGACGGCGGCCGCCGGGCAGGTGGGCGTCCGCGACCTGATCTTCCTGCGGTATCCGGACGGGGCGGTCGTCCCGTCCCTCGAGCTGCGCCGCGACATCTCCCGCGTCATCCGCCAGGTGCGCCCCGACCGGGTGCTCACCTGGTCGCCGGAGATCAACTGGGAGTTCGTGCCGACCACGCACCCCGATCACCGCGCGGTCGGCGAGGCCACCTTCGCGGCCGTGTACCCCGACGCGCGCAACGCGCACGCCCACCGTGAGCTGCTCGACCGGGAGGGCCTGGAGCCCTGGACGGTCCCCGAGCTGTGGCTGGCCGACGGGCCGAGGGCGCTGCGCAACCACGCGGTCGACGTGACCGACACCTTCTACAAGAAGATGGCCGCGCTGCGCTCGCACGCCTCCCAGATCGGCGGCAACGACGCGCTGGAACAGCAACTGCGCACCCACCTGGCCGACACGGCCGGACGGTACGGACTCGGCGAGGGACGACTGGCCGAGGAGTTCCAAGTGGTCAACACAGCCTGATTCAGTAACCATTTCGTCGCATGGCGTCACGAGCGGGGAAGGAGGGGGTCTCAGCACCATGACAAACGGTGGTTGGCAGATACAGCGGCCGAGTCAGCAGCCACACCAGCCGGGCCACGCGCGGCACGGTCGGCACCGGCAAGGCTCCTCCGGGGCCGCCTGGACGCCGTCGGTGCGCCCGCGCGAGTCGGGCCACACCCCTTCCCACGCCCGGCCCGATCCGGTGCCGGGCCGCATGCGTCCCGGTCTCGCCCCGGCGCCTCCGCCCGCCTGGCCCACCACGAACCCCGAGCCCGTCTGGCCGGACCTGGGCGCGCCGCCCATGTCCTCGCTGCCCACCGCGCCGCTGTCGCTGACCCGCATCCGGGAGGAGCGGGAGAAGCAGCGGCGCGACGAGCCGGTCGTGCACGTGCTGCCGCCCGAGACGCCGCCGAGAGGGCTCCGCAAGTTCGACCTCGGCACGGTCCCCGCCTCCGTGACCCCGCCGCGCACCTGGCGCAAGGCCGCCTGGTTCGCGGTCGGCACCTCGGCCGCCGTGATGGTCGGGCTGGCCTACGCGGCCGTCGAGTTCGTCGGCAAGCCCGGCGAGCCGCCGATGATCGACGCGCTCCCCGCGTACCCGACCCGGCCGTGGACGCTCCAGCAACTGCCGGCCGAGCAGACCACGAGCTCCTCCGAACAGCCGCTCTCCAGCACCGGCCGGCCGAAGGAGTCCAGTTCGGCGCACAACCCCGACACGTCGATCGGCGACAGCCCGGTCGAGACGACCGACGCTCCCGGCGGCCCGCCGACGACCAGCCCTGGCGGTGGGTCGACCGTGACACCGGTGCCGACCGAACCGGCGACACCGAACCGGACCACCGTCGGCCCGGCACCCGTCACGCCGACCAACCCGCAGAAGATGGGTGACGTCACCGAGGCGTACTACGCGACGGTCACCGATGACCCGGCGGCCGCGCACGAGATGACCACGGGCAGCATGGCCCGCGAGGGCGCGGAGGGCATCGAGGCGCGCTACCAGGGCGTCGAGCGGGTGGAGGTCCAGGAGATCACCATCGACCGCGAGAAGGCGATCACCACGAGCACCGTGAAGCTGGTCCACGAGGACGGCACCGAGACGATCGAGCAGCGTCAGCTCGAGTTCACCTGGGGCGGCGACCCGAAGATCATCGCCGAGGCGACGACAGCGTGAGATCGCCGCTACTCCGTTCGAGTGAACATCAACCCCCGACTGCGCCCCGATCGGGTGATCCACTCAGAATGACTGGCGCCCGAGGCAGCTGCCGGGGTAACAGTTGCCCCCTAACGCACTGCACGGAGGCCGTTACCAAGTGGATCGTCCGACGACCGGTCGGCGGCATGTACGCGCCGGCTCGGTCCACGTCACCGAGTTGATCGAGAAGCAGGCATCGCGACCCGAGCCGCCTGCTGGCTCCTTCCACCCTTTCAGCGAGCCCGTCGAACCCCTGCCCGAGCAGGGAGCGCACCGGCGCCCGCCGTCGAAGGGTGCCCAGGCGGCCAAGCTGACGAGCCTCGGCATCGCGACGATCGTGCTCTGCGGGGCCGTCGCCATGGCGTCGATGATCGCCAACCGGCGCCCCGACAATGCCCAGCAACCGGCGCCCGGCCTGGAGATCACCGGCGAGCAGGCCCTGCTGCCCGACCAGCTGAACCGGACCATCCCGCCCGGCGAGACCCTCGGGTCCCCGGTGGCACCGGCCGGCGCGCCGATCGTCGCGCCGGACCCCGCCGACGAGACGGCCGAGATCGCCGAGGACCCGACGAAGGGCACCTCGACCAGGGGAGGCGACCCGGCCGACGGGAACACGTCGGCCAGCGACGCCTCCGGCTCCGAGATCGCCCCGCCGACCGACCTGGACCTGGTGCGGCAGTTCTACTCGAGCCTGCCGTCCGCGCCGGAGACGGCGTTCGAACTGCTGGCTCCCGGTCTGCTGAACACCTCGCTCGGCGAGTTCCTCCAGTCGTGGACCACGGTCAGCTCCATCGAGGACCTCCAGGTCACCCAGCGGGGCGACGGCGTGCTCGCCGTGGTCGGCATGCGGCTGGCCGACGGCAGCGGCCTGCGCATCCAGCAGTTGATGACCGTGGCCGAGAGCCCCCGCCGCATCGTCGGGGTGCAACTGCTGTCCGCCCAGCGACACTGACCGTGTAGCGTGCGAGCCCCGGCGGAGAGTCCGGGGGCAGCGCCTGGCAGGGCTGATCGGCACGCTGTGGTCCACCTTCGTGTGCGTACAGTAACCGCCTAGCCTGGTGCGGGTTGGCGTACATAAACCCACGGCCGTTCCCAAGCAGTCTCGGAGTCGGCATGAACACCGATCACCTGGCGTATAGGGGGGACTCGGCGCGATGACCGATGAGGGTCGCCTGGTCGCCGGCCGTTATCGCCTCGTCCACCGCATCGGCACCGGTGCGATGGGCGTGGTCTGGCAGGCGTACGACGAGCGGCTGAACCGCACGGTTGCCGTGAAGAAGCTGCTGCTGCAGCCCGGCCTGCCGCCGGAGGAGCAGGCGGAGGCCGTCGCCAGATGCATGAGAGAGGGCCGGATCGCCGCCCGGCTGCACCACCCGAACGCCATCTCCGTGTTCGACGTGGTCGACGAGGACGGCGTCCCCTGTCTGATCATGGAGTACCTCCAGTCGAAGAGCCTCGCGCTGGTGATGGCCGAGCGCGGCCCGCTGCCCGCACGTGAGGTGGCGCGGATCGGCGCCCAGTCCGCGGCCGCGCTGGCCGCCGCGCACGCGGCCGGCATCGTGCACCGGGACGTGAAGCCGGGCAACATCCTGCTCGGCGACGACGGCACCGTGAAGATCACGGACTTCGGCATCTCCCGCGCCACCGACGACGTCACGGTCACGAAGACCGGGATGATCGCCGGCACGCCCGCCTACCTGGCGCCCGAGGCGGCCATCGGCAACGAGCCGACGCCCGCCTCCGACGTCTTCTCGCTCGGCTCCACGCTGTACGCGGCCGTCGAGGGTGAGCCGCCGTTCGGGCTCACGGAGAACACGCTGCAGCTGCTGCACGCGGTGGCCGCCGGCCGGATCAACCAGCCGCAGCAGGCCGGCCCGCTGACCGGCGTGCTCAACGCGCTGCTGGCCGCCGATCCCGACCACCGCCCGTCCACCACGCGAGCCAGGGACCTGCTGCAGGCGGTGTCCATGGGCGAAGTGCCGAGCATGCCGGCCATCCCGCTCGGCGCCGACGCGGCGACCCAGCTGGTCGACGATTACGACGACGACTACTACGACGACGGCCAGGCCACCCAGCTGGTCGGCGCGAGCGACCGGACCAGGGCCGTGCGCCCGGCTGCCCGGACGGCGCCGCCCCCGGAACCGCCCAGTCGGTCCCGCAAGCCGCTGGTGTTCGCCGGGATCATGCTGGTGGCGTTGATCGCCGCGGGCGCGTGGCTGCTGGCCGGGCGGGACGACAAGAACCAGCCGTCGACCGATCCGCCGTTGATCAGCACGGAAACCTCTGAAACGTCCCTGGTCGCGACCACGCCGACGACCGTGGAGACGACGTCGGAGCCGCCAGACGAGGAGCCCACCACTACGACCACCACGACCACGGACCCGACCACGACGACGACCACCACGACCACCACCACCACGACCACCACCACGACGACGACGACCACTACCACGATTCCGCCCACCTCCACGATTCCGCCGATCGAAGGTGGTAGGTAGTGCGCTGCCGTACGCACAACTTCGTGGGGGGATGGTCGTGACGGCGGACAGTGTGCTCGTAGCAGGTCGCTATCGCCTCGGTGACCGCATCGGCAGCGGTGCCATGGGCATCGTCTGGCAGGCGCACGACGAGCGCCTGCACCGCACGGTCGCCGTGAAGCAGCTGCTGCTCCAGCCGGGCCTCTCGCCCGCCCAGGCCGACGAGGCGCGGCGAAGATGTATGCGGGAGGGCCGGATCGCCGCGCGGCTCGCGCACCAGAACGCGATCACCGTCTACGACGTGGCCGAGCACGACGGCGACCCGTGGCTGGTCATGGAGTACCTGCCGTCGAAGAGCCTCGCGACCGTGCTGTCCGAACGCGGCACCATCCCGCCGCAGGAGGCGGCCAGGATCGGCACGCAGGTGGCGTCCGCCCTGGTGGCGGCGCACGCGGCGGGCATCGTGCACCGGGACATCAAGCCGGCGAACGTGCTGATCGCCGCCGACGGCACCGTCAAGATCACCGACTTCGGCATCTCGCGGGCGACCGGGGACGTCACGGTCACCGCCACCGGCATGCTGGCCGGCACCCCCGCCTACCTGGCGCCCGAGGTGGCCAAGGGTGAGGACCCGACGCCGGCCGCCGACATCTTCTCCCTCGGCTCGACCCTCTACACGGCCGTCGAGGGGCACTCGCCGTTCGGACTGAGCGAGAACACGCTCGCGCTGCTGTACGCCGTGGCCGCCGGCAAGATCACCCCGCCCCGGCAGGCCGGCCCGCTGACCGCGCTGCTCATGCAGCTGCTGCGGGTGGAGCCGACCGAGCGGCCGCCGCTGTCGTCGGTGAAGGAGACGCTGACCGCGGTCGCCGACGGCCGGGCACCCGTGCCGAATCCGGGGGGCGCGCCGACCGACCGGATCGCCGGCAACCGGATGCCCATGCCGCCCGTACTGGGGCCGCCCACCCCGCCGCGGCCGTCCGGTCCGCCGCCGTGGCAGAACAAGGACGCCACCCGGCTGGACGTGAACCCGTTCGCCGAGTCGGCATCGGGCGGGCAGGTGTACCAGGAGCCGGTGCCCTCGCGGCCGACGCCCGTGGCGGCGGCCGCGCCCAGTGGCGGGAACAGCAACCGGACCCGTTCGGTGCTGCTGACCGTGCTGGCCATCGTGGCGGCCGTGCTGGTCGGGATCCTCGTCTCGACGCTCATCACGAGCGGCGACGGGGACGGCGGGGAGGCGCAGGAGGGCACCACGGCGCCGGTCGAGACCGGGAGCCAGCAGCCGACCGGTGAGCCGACCACCGAGGAAACGACCACCTCGACCACGACGACCACCACCACGACCACCCCGCCGGCGCCCACGCCCGCCGACTACGAGAACGCCGTCCGGGAGTACTACGGGCTGCTGCCCGGCAACCCCGAGGCCGCGTGGCAGCGACTGACGCCCAACGCGCAGAGCCAGTCCGAGTCCTACGAGTCGTACTCGGGGTGGTGGAACAGCGTCCAGTCGGTCGAGGTGCAGGCCGCGCAGGCACAGGGCAACCAGGTGGCCGCCACTCTGCGGTTCGTGACCGAGGACGGCCAGTCGACGGAGTCGTATTCGTTCACGCTCGTCGAGCAGGACGGCGAGCTCCTGATCGACTCCTTCCAGCAGGGCAACGGGGCTCGCAACGACGACGAGGACGACGGCTGACCTTGTAGTTTTGCTTACAGGTTGGTGTAGTTCTATTCGCTTGTTCTTTCGAGTTGGCTCCGGCAACGTTGAGCCGTGAATAGGATCAGTGGCGGCGCCACGCTCGTGCGGATGGGCCTGCTCGCCCTGTTCTGGGGTTCCAGCTTCCTGTGGATCAAGCTGGCCCTCGTCAGCCTGTCGCCCGTGCAGATCACCCTCGTGCGGGTGGCGCTCGGCGCGGCCGTCCTGGTGGTGCTCTGCTACGCCAGCCGGGAGCGGCTGCCGAAGGACCGGTCGGTGTGGCTGCATCTGGTGGTGGCCGCGCTGTTCGGCAACGCCATCCCGTTCGTGCTGTTCGCCGTCGGTGAGCAGACGGTCGACTCGGGCATCGCCGGCGTGCTGAACGCCACCACCCCGCTGTGGGTGCTGGTGCTCGGCATCGTGATCGGCTCCGAGCGGGGCCTGACGGCCGTGCGACTCGGCGGCCTGGTGCTCGGTTTCGGGGGGACGCTGCTGATCTTCGCGCCGTGGCAGTCCAGTGAGCTGCTGAGCTGGGGCGCGCTGGCCATCCTGGCGGCGGCCATGAGCTACGCCGTCAGCTTCTCCTACATCGGCCGGCACCTGTCGGGCCGCGGCACGGCGCCGATCGCGCTGTCGGCCGCGCAGATCCTCACGGCTACCGGACTGACGGCGCTGGCTGTGCCGGTCGGCGGGCTGCAGCCGGTTCACTTCGAGCTGGGGGCGGTGCTGGCGGTGATCGTGCTCGGCGTGTTCGGCACGGGGTTCGCGTTCGCGCTGAACTACCGGCTCATCACCGACGAGGGCCCGACCAACGCCGCCACCGTCGGCTACCTGTTGCCCGTGGTGTCCGTGCTGCTCGGCGCGCTGGCGCTGGACGAGGAGCTGAACCCCCGGGTGATCGCCGGCATGGTGGTGGTGTTGGCCGGGGTCGCCATGACCCGCATCCGCCGGCAGGTGCCCGCCCCGGTGGCCACGGTGCCGGCGCCTGTCCCCTGACGGGCGTCAAGATCGACAGCGGGCCACGGCCCCCGTTATCCGGCGTAGGTACGCCATCATTTGATGACATCGTCTGACCTGTGGGTGTTTGCCTGTCTTCTTGGTCAGGTACATGGCAGGGACCCGGGTGGGGATGTGTCAGGGACTCAGGGAGTTCTCCTGTGGTGTCCCTTCCCGCACGGAGATCGGGTGCGGCCCGAGATCGCGGTTGCGGCACCCGAGATCGCGGTTCCCGTAGACGAGATCGCGGTTGGCCGGGGCCTGGCGGAGACTCCGTCACCGTCGTTCCGCTGACTCAGTAGCTCCACCTTGCGCGCACAACAGTCGAGTACGACAACCGCACACCATCGCAACCGCGAACTCGTGTGCCGCAACCGCGAACTCGTGTGCGGGAACCGCGATCTCGCGTGCCGCAACCGCGATCTCGCGGGCTGAGAACGGCGCGACCCTCGGGCCGAGAAGGTGCCCGCCCCGGTGGCCGCGCTGTTCCCTGATGGGCGTCAAGATCGACAGCGGGCCACGGCCCCCCGTTATCCAGCGTAGTGACGAGGACCGACAGTTCTTCGCTTCGAAGATCGACAACTGTCGACTTGTCCACAGGTGACCGTGCCATCCACAGGTCGAGTCTTACTTCCCTCGTCACCCGTGCCTCGCGCTAGCGTGGAAATCGGGGGCCCAGCTGTGGCCTCCGCACATTCAGTGCGTCACGGGCTCCTGCAGCTCGGTCACCCAGGTCGACCGGTCGCCCTGGTTCCTGAGGTAGACCTCGCGGTTGTAGCCGGTCGACCGGTAGCCGTTCTCGTCGATCCAGGTGGCGAGGCCTGGATGGTCGACATCACCAAGTCCATCTCACCGTCGTGCACCACGGTCGCCGCCTGCTCGATCGCCGGCAGGTCGACGATGGTCAGGCCGTGGTCGCCGCCGGGCTCGGCGTTCACCGGCAGGGTGGCGTGCACCACCACACCCTCCCCGTCGGGGGCGTCCTCGTAGTAGGCGATCGCCGGGCCGGCCGGGATCAACCCGGCCCGGCCCAACGCGCCGTAGAGCTCGCCGTACAGCGGATTGATCACCGGGCCAATCGACTCCGGCTCGAAACTCTTCGCGATCCCCGACAGCTCCGCGACCCGCACCGCGGGCACGTTCTTGACCACGACCTCGTTGGTAGGCATGGCACCCTCCGTCTCGATTGCCCGGAGCCTCGTCTCGACCTGCCGCAGCCGCGCGGCGTCCTCGGCGATGCGCGTGGCCGGCTCGGCCCGGCGCAGCCGCAGCATGCCGTGCAGCTCCTCGACCCCCACCTTGTCGTCGATGATCGAGGCCACCTGCTCCAGCGTGAAGCCGAGGTCCTTGAGCGCGACGACGCTAGACCGCCTCCCCGGAATTTTTAAGTGTTGGTCGCGTCCCGGCGCAGGCGCGGGTACCGAGGTGGTTGGTGGCTGAGTTCCGCCACCGAGTGTGTCAACGAACTACACTCGATACGGGCACCTACCAGCGAGGATACCGACCATGAGCGCACCGACACGCCGGAACCGACCTCGGTTCAAGAAGCAAGCCAGCGAACGGCCCCCGGTTGTCCCCTTCACCCCGGACAACGACGCGGCGTTGTGCTACAGCCGTCAGTCGCACTTTTCGGACGAAAGCACTTCCAATGCAGTCCAGATTCAGGTAACGCACCGTTGGACGAATGCCTATGGCGTTCCGATCGTTGCGACCGTGGAGGACTTGCACGTTTCCGGGGACTTGGAACCTCACAAGCGGGACGGACTAAAGGTCTGGTTGTCCGATGCGCCACCGGCACCGTGGAAGACGCTGGTTGTTTCCAAGCTGGATCGGCTGGTTCGCAACGTGATGGACGCGCTTACCTTGCTGGAATGGCTGCGGGCACGAGGGAAGCGGCTGATCTGTATTGCGGAAGGTATCGATTCCAGTAACTCGATGTCTGAGTTCATGATCACGTTGATTGCGGCGTTCGCCCGGATGGAACGGGAACGGATGCGAGAGCGTTTCCGCGCGTCGAAAGCGGCTCTCAAGGAAGCGGGGCGGTGGTCGGGGGAAGGTCACCTTTACGGCACCATGCCGGTGGAGTTGCCCGGTGGCGGCTGGATTCTCGGGTTGGATCCGTATGCGGTCAAGATTCTTCACGCGTTGTCGAAGATGGCGCGGGAGGGAAAGAGCGTTACCGAGATGTGCGACTGGTTGACAGAAAACAAGATTGTGTCGCCGAAGGACAGGCAGTTGCAGCTTTCGGCGGAACGGCGGGGGGAAGATCCTGCGACGGTCGAACTCAAGGGGTACGAGTGGGCGATCTCCACGCTGCGCCGTTTGCTGGGAGACCCGGACCTGGTCGAGTTCGGCATCTTCGAACCCGCTGAACAGGCGGAGATAATCGCCCGACTGGATGAAAAGTCGCGGCGGAAAGCTCGGGGCAGCAACCAGCCGTACGAGTTCTCCGGCGTGCTGGTGTGTCCGGAATGCCTGGAACCGTTGTGGCACCGTCTCGCTCACCGCGAGCGGACCCGCAAGGATGGAACCACGTCCGTGTACGAATACCAGTATTGGCGTTGCCCGACACGGAAGCACGGCCCATCCATGCGAGCGGAAGAAATAGAACCCCTAGCCGAGAAGACTTTCTACAGGCTCTTTGCCATGGTCCCGGTCCGCGAGCGTATTGTGTTGCCGCCAACCAGTCACGCGAACGAAATCGCGAAACTGGAACGGGAATACGGCAAGCTGATGGCCGGGGTTGCGCGCGCTAAGTCGCTGGAAGACCGACGCCGGATTACGGATGATGGAGCCAAGGTCTTGGCCGATATCGACACACTCCGGGCACTTCCGGCCGACCCTGGGGGTGTGCAATGGGTCCCGACTGATCGGACGTGGCAACAAGAGTTGGAGGGCATGACACCGGAAGGCCGGCGGCGGCGGTGGCTCGAACTGGGGTTCGCGTTCGCGGTGCAGAAACGGAACGACGGCACATGGTCGGCCCGCTGGTGTCTCCCGGACGGCTGGCGGGAAGCAATGCCGGAAATAGCCGAATGGCGCGACCACAACGCCGACACTGGCGACACGATAGACATCGCGGACCTACTCGACTGGCCAGCAGAAACCCCGGAGTCAGAGCACGGGGAGAGCTAACCCGGCTTGACCGGACGACAGAAAGCCCCTCCGTCATGTGCGGAGGGGCTCTCTGCGTCGTTGGGGTCAGCCGCTGTTCAGTTCCGCTGATCCCCGGTTAACGGTCGGTGCGGGGTGGCTGTGTCGGGAGTAGCACGGCGCACACCGCGCTGATCCTGGCGGCCACCTCGTGGACGTCCGTGCCGTCCACGGTGACCCATACCGAACCTTCCGGACCGGCCGTGAGTGTCGCGGTGGAGACCGGCCGTTGCCGGTCGTCCCCGTGAACCTCTGGGTCCGCTTCCCGTTCGCTACCTTGTTGATCATCGTTGCTTCCTTGCCTGCGGGTGGACGTGGCGCCGGTCGGTGTGGGGTTAGTCGCCGTGTCCACCACCCCCGCCCGTGTCAGGGAGGGACCCGCGCGTCGGTGGCGCTGAACCCCGTTTTCGGGGGGTTTCGGGGGTGCCTCGGGAGTGGGTCCCTGGGGTCCCTGTCGCGGGTTTGCGCTGGTCAACCCAGGGAGTTTGGGTCAGGGACCCGGCAGGGAGAACTCCCTGGCCTCCCTGCGGGTCCCTGTCGGCCTCCCTGACTGTGTCCGCGTGTTCAACGCGGGCGATGTCGGCCGTAGTGCGGTCGGTGAGCGCCCGTGCGATGTCGGTCGCGCGGATCACCATGACCCCGTCGGACTTGCCGGCCGTCACGTGGTGGTCGGCGAGCGTGGCGGCTAGGCGGGTGAGGTTCCATCCTTCGTACTCGGCGGGGTCCAACTCGATCAGCCGCGCGAGCACGACCTGTGTCCGCACGCGGGGTTCTCCTCGGAGTACGGCCGCGATGTCGGCTAGGTGGTCGGCCGGTGCCGGTTCGATCGCCGCTCGCTCCGGTGCCGTGATGGTCCGACCGTTCTCGGTGAGGATGGCCATGGCGCGGGCGATGACCGGCGATACGTCATCAATGCCGTCTTCGAACGCCACGTAGAAGGTGCGGATCAGTTCGAACACGTTGTCGGTGACGCCGACCGCGACGCAGGTTCCCCGGTCGGTGGTCATCCGCAGGTCGGTGGCGCGGATACCGGCCCGATACTTGCCCGAGCCGAGTAATCCATCGTTGGCGACCTGGTCAGCCACGGAGAACGCCACGCCACAAGAGATGTTCCGGGTGATCTCGCGCGGAATGCTGTCCTTTGTGGGCGATTGGGTGGCCAGCAACAACACGATGCCGTACTTGCGTCCTCGTTTGATCAACCGCACGGCGAGATCGGCCGCGCGTTTGCCGAGCTTGGGGTGCTGGAACAACTCGTGACACTCATCGATGGCACACACCAGCGGGTGCAACCCAAGCCCCCGCCGGTCGGCCAGCGTCCGTGACACCTTCGGTGGCTGCCCCGGTTGGGCACTGAGGACCTTCCCGCGTCGTTCCATCTCGGCCAACAGGTCAGTAAGTGCCTGCACGGCGGCGTCGGCTACCGCGTCGTCCATCCCCATCCGGTAGCGCGCCAGACGCGGCGCGAACGGAGCGAAGTCGGGGGATTCGCCCATCACGAACACCCACACCTCGACGGTGGGGTCCAGCGACGCACCCAGCAACAGCGTCCGCAGTGCGGAGGACTTGCCTTGACCCGGCCGACCACCAATCAACCAGTTCGCACCGATCAACGGCGCGTTCACGATCACGCCGCGTTGGGTGAGTCCGAACGGGACACCCTCGAACACGTCCACAGTGCCGTCATGCAACAGCGGCCAGTCACCGGCACCACCACTCAGTTTGCCCTTGTCGGCTACCCACAGGTCCAGGATGCCGGCCTCGGGTCCCTCGGTCGGCCACGTCTCCAGCTTCGCCCGTCCCAGGTTCGCGGCGAGCTTGTCCCGCCGGTCGACCACCATGCCGGCCGTGACCCCGAGCGGCAGGCGAATCTGGGCGTAGGTGCCGTCCCCGTCGACCCGCGCCCCGATGATGTAGAAGAGTTCCCCGCCATCCTTGAAGAACTTGTTCAGCGGAGCGATGCCCAGGTGTGCCAACGCTTGGGAGATCATCCGTTCGTCCAGCCACGAATCAGCGTCGTCACGGTCGGGTTGCACCAACCAGCCCGCGCCGGGGGACTTGTCCCGTCCTTCGAACGCGGCCGCGATCACCCACACGAACGGCGCGGCCAGCACCAGCACTGGCACGGCCGTCGTAAGGACGGTCCACATGGCGTCAAGGCCGGTGTAGACACTGGCGAGCCATGGCCACATGGCCGTCCGGTCCATGAGTGCGTTGACGGTCCACAGCACCACCGCGACCGGCGCCAGCACGCGCACCGTCACGGCCGCGCGGTGCAGCACGATGCCCAACCGTGCCCAGCGGGCTTTCGCGTCCGACCTGATCAACTCCTGCGCTTCCCGCCGCGCTTCGGCATCTCCGGTCAGTCGGGCGTTGCGGGCGTCGGCCCGCAGATCGGCGTAGGTGGCCCAGTTCCAGAACTTGACCAACCAGCGCCAGTTGCCCCGCAGGACGAACCACACCAGCCGCACCAGATCGGCAGGCAGCTTCCGCGCCCGATATGAGGCCACCGACCGCGCCCGCACCAGCGGCCCCGACCGCCACCCGCGACCGGCCCACTCAGTGAGCCTGCCGGCCCACGTCCGCCACCACGCCCGACTCCAGCGGCGGGCCGCGACGGTCGGTGTCCACGGCCCGACCTCACCCCGGCCGCCGGCCTGGTCGGTGACTAGCTCCGCGTCGTACACCTTGCGCGCCAGCTCGGTACCCGCCGCACCGTTCACGCCGTTCACGGGACCGTCCTGTGAACCGCCCTGGAGGCCCTGTGAGCCGTTGTGACGGTTCATGGCTCCGTCACCTCCTGGCGGCCGACTTCGGCCGTGAGAGCCGCAGCCAGACGGGAAGACAGCCCGCGTGAGCAACCGGTGACCTGCCGAACCCATGCCGGGGTGACCTCAACCCCTGGTGACCAGGACTGACGTGCCACCGTGAGGTACTCGGCGAACGTCCGCCGGCGCACGACCGGCCGGGGCGGTTCATGAACGGTGCCGTCCTCCGTGGACCCCTCCAGCGGGTCCGCCGTGGGTTCCTCGGTGGAGTTCATGAACGGCACGGCCGACGCACGGCCGGCGACGCCGGCCGCCACAGTGGCCGCTTCGGTGGCCGCCACGGTGACGGCCTCGGTCAGCTTGTCCCGCAGATCCGTCACAGCCTCTGCGGCGACGAACACCACCAGCGGCGGTACGGAGTGCAGCACGATCCCGGCGAGTGACCCGGCCGCGTAGGACGCCCACGTGTTCATCACGTAGGTGGCGGCGAGGGTGAACCACTTCGCTCGCCGCACCCACCGGCCCGTCCGCACCTGGTAGCGGGCGGTCACCTGTTCGGCCCGCAGGATGGCCAGCAGGATCACCGACACCGTGGGGTCCAGCAACCAGGCAGCGAGCCACGGCAACGACCACACCGCAGATCCAGCCGCCGCGAACGTCTGAACGTTGGTCATCGTGAACGCCAGGCCCAGCATGATGCCGGCCCAGCACAGTCGGTCCACCTGTGTCCGGACTCGTTCCACCCGGAGCGCGACCACGTCCGGGTGTGTCTGGTAGGCGCGCACTCCGGCCGCTTCGGCGGCGTCCTGGGCGAGCTTCTGTGCTCGTGTCAGCGGAACGTGGTGAGCGTCGCGCGGACCACCGTCCACACCGGCCGGTGAAGCGGGGTTGTTTTGCCTGGTCATCGGCGCCGCCCCCGGCTCCGCGGGGCGTCCATTGTGGTCACTGTGAGCGCCCGTGTGAGCGTGTAGGACGCGAACAACGCGGGCAGTCCGAGCACGGCCAGCAGCACCCACCCGTTGCCGGTCGGGTGCGTGATCACCAACCACTGAACACCTGTGATCAGGCCCGCCGTGAACGCCACCCGACCGGCCAGCGACAGCAACCGGGCACCAGCCCGAGCGGCATCCGCCGCCGCCCGAGCACGACGCGCACTCGCCCGCCACACCGACAGCAGCACCACCAGCACACCCGCACCAGTGAGAACCTGCACCGGAGTCAGACCGGCAGTCATGGCTGACCCCCGTCCTGACCGGCCCGCCGTTGACGGCGTTCCGACCACACCCGGTAGACGTCCCGCACATCCTCAGCGGGCAACGCACCCCACACACCCAACGGCTGATCACCGGACGTACGGAGCTCCAGCTCCAAACACTCCCGACGCACCGGACACTCAGCACAGATCCGCGCGGCCAGCTCCCGATCCGTTGCGACGTTGCCGGTCCACTCCGGTTCCAAGTCGAGTTGGTAGAGCCACATGCATGACCCGTCACGGGTCACGATCTCCCACAACACGTCATCGGGAACATGCTCGAACTTGTCGAGACCGGCCGCGATCTCCTCAAAGAAACCATCAGGGTTGACAGCGTTCATCACGCGTCACCCCCGCGACTGCCCTCGCCGCTATCCGCGAGATGAGCCAGCGCGAACGCAGGAACCATCAACCGGTTCCGACGTCGCACCACGGGCAGCAAGCCGACCCGGATGGCCCTGCACACCCACGGGTTATCAACACCCAGAAGCCAAGCCACTTCCGCGATGGAAAGCAACCGTGGTCCGCTGGAAGGAATAGTGTTCTTCATGATTGATTGGGTCCTTACTCTTGGCTGCGACCTGCGGGGTTTGCAGGGCCGCTGCCATAAGTAACGGCCAACTAGCCAAAGACAACCATGACAGTTCTTCATACCGGATATCCAGCCGCTGCATATCGGCTGGTCGGGGTGCATATCGCGAAGAAAAGTATGTCAAAGAGGAATAAATATGCTGGATATGAATACGGATTGGGGGGCTGGAGTGGCCATCCTTGACCGTGAGCGCAGCTCCGGCCGGTCAGGGTGTGTCTGGCGGAGCAGGCAGGCTACCCGAACGTGTGATCAACTCGGGCGGACGATGGGGTCTGACCAGGCGTTATGCGGCTGGGAGCATGTCCCATGCTGACCGTGTCATAGACCTGGGGCGTGACCGGCCGCACGGTTGAGGGGCGAGGCCAATCCGCTCCCGCTCCATGATGAGTCGATATGAGGTCGCTTCCCCCGATGTCGTCGTCCCAAGAACCTGCCGCGAACGTAGTTGTTACCGCGTCGCTGACCACTAACGTGTCGCGGGTTGCGCGCGGCATAACGGAGTGTGCGGCGCTTGTCGAGGACGTCTTGACGTTGGATCACATCGATCTGGAGACAGTCTTATGGATCGGTGACGTCGAGTTTCACAGCTCCAAGGAAGGGCCTTATCCCAATAGTCAGATGCGGGTCAGCGTTCGCCCTTCTGCGCACTGCGCGGCATTGAGCTACACCGATCATGATGATCCGATCACGTCACTGGTGAATTCGTTCAACCCAGACGCGAGCCTTCCGGAAGTCGATCTCATCTTTAACGGAGATATGGGATCGGTATTTCCGCAATCAGCGGTGATTACGGTTACAGACGCGAGAGCCGCGCTCCTGGAATGGTTACGGACACGTTCACTGCCGACGTGCATTGCGTGGCGACCGCCCGATGACTACTGAGAGCCAAGGGAGTGTGATCGTGATGCTAGAGGCAGAGCGGTTGTTCACCATCCCCGTGACGTCCCTGTCGCACGTTGACCATGAGGTCACCGATGAAGAATGCGCGGCACGGAGCGGAGAGAAGCGGGGTGAATTCCGGGCTATCTGTGGTGCCTCATTCCTGCCAAGCCCGATGGAGGACCCTCCCGGACAGCCGTGCCCTTCGTGTGTGGCAGTCGTACGCGCGGCCGTGCGACGTTCAGTGTTGGCCAACTGTCGACCGTCTGAAACGTCGAACGGCGGGATTATGTCGCGAGTGTTCAAACGCATGACCTGTCAGCGCGTGATGGACGGCGGGAGTCGGGGGCTGAACTGTGAGTGAGCGGTTGTCGTTTGATGTCTATGCCGAGATCGCCGATCCGCCTTGCCGCGTCCTGCATGATGCTTTTGAAAGTCGTGTGTCGGTGGTTTTCGGTGAGCCTCGGTCAGAGGTGACGCCAGTTAGCATGTTGACTTTGTGGTTCACAGATCCGAAGACAGTTCTTGCTTTGGCACGCGAATTGACGAGCGTTGGGATAAGGCTCGCGGCCCAACTGGGGACAACGTTGCCCGATCATCCGGACTCCGACCAGTTTGATACTGCTGAAGAATATCCGGTGCCGAGCAAGAAATCGAACGGTGTCGAGTCGAGTGAACCTGGTGAATCGGATGCTAAATCAGGTGAACAACTGGGGCCGACTCATGAATAAGCCTGGCAATGAGTGGTCAGTTGTTGCCCCTTCGGAAGCTGCGGCGTCCTTGCTGGCATCCCGAGAAGGTTGGCAAAAGTGCGGTCCCATATTTTTCTTTCGGCAGAGTTTTGGTGGTGCAGTCGGGGATCGCTGGGACGATAAGACGTTGCTCGGCATAGAGGGACTGGTCATAGAACTTGGCCCTCGGGGGCAGGCGTATTGCAGTCCTTGTAGAGCCGTCAATGGCTGCCTTGAACACGACAGCAAAGGGTATCTGTTGGCGCCCACTTCTCAGGAAGAACTCAGAGGATCGATAGAGGCTCTGGAATGTCAGGCTCGTTCCTTCCGGCTGGACGGTGATTTCGGTCGCTGTCTCCTGGTTGGGGCGTGCTCCCGAAACAGGTTTGATCGGGCTATGGAGTCAGATCACCCGCACGCCAATACCTCGCCCTGGGAGATCGAGCGACGTCGCGACTGGAAACGGCATCACTCATCTGCACACCCTTCGACGGCTAACGTGTACTAGGACAAATCACATACCATGGGCTTCGATGTACCGCCAACGGCATTCTCGCGACTTCTCGGTGTCCGCCTGACCGAGTACCGACTACGGAAAGGCTACACGGGCGCCCACGTGGCGCATGAGACCGGAATCTCGGCTGGCACTATCTGTCGTCTCGAATCCGGTCAACGTCGAGCCAGCACGGAGATAGTTGCGCACCTACTCGGCTACTACGGCGCCACTGGCCCGGAACGTGATCGGATTCTCAAGTACCACTCTGCCGCATACCAGCGCGCCTGGCTTGCCTACGAACCCTTAGGGTATCGCGAGCACGACACCGTCCTGAACTACTGCGAAAGCATCGCTCGCACCATCGTTACCTACGACCACACGGTCATTCCTAAACTACTCCGCACTCCCGAGTACGCCGCCGAATTCGAGCAACCAAACCTGGACATGCCAATGCACAATTCCGCCCGGATGGCGAATATCGACGACAAGCAGCCTCGCCTGATCGGCTTGGTCGCTGAATCGGCCTTGCGCTGCTCCACCATTGATAGCGGAATCATGCACGGTCAACTACTCCGCCTAGCCGCCTATCACCAGACCAAACATGTCGGCATTCGCGTAGTGCCTACTGGTCAGCATGTCGGCCCGATCGAACCCTTCACCGTCATGGATTGCCGCGACAAGTCCCCTACCGTCCACATCCGGACGTGCAACGCCAGCGTCATTATCGACGAGCTTGCCGTAGTTGAGGGCTACTTTAGCCGGGCAGGCGAAATCATGGCCGCCTCCCTCGGCGAGGCGGATTCATTCGAGCTGATCAACGAACTGGCCCTTGACCTTTTCATGGCGGAAACACGATGAGTCGAACACCAGACCTTGGGGCGGTAGCTCAGTCGGTTAGAGCGGACGACTCATAATCGTTTGGCCGTGGGTTCGAACCCCACCCGTCCCACAAGCTGCTCACTTACTCTGGTCATGGATGAGAATCACGATCTCGAACGTTAAGCAAGATCGTGACGATAGAACATCTTCGTCGTCAACAGAGTTGCTCCGAGACTCTCGTAAAAACGAACGGCATCTGCGTTCGACGTGTCAGTCGTCCACTCGACTCGACTGCACCCTTCCTCTTTGGCCAACCTGAATAGGTGCAGCATCAACACACGTCCAACGCCATTTCGCCGCTGCGACTGCGTGACGTACAACTCCTTCAAATAAAGAGACCGGCTCGAACCCGCCGCTGGCCACAGAAAGGAATATGCGGCGAATCCAATCGCTTCACCGCTACCATCTCTCGCTATGATTGCACGCGACAAGCTCTCGGGATCGAAAAGGGCCGCCTTTGTCTGCGCGATCCGAGTCTGAATAGATTCGTCGATGTCATCACCGTAAAACGCGTCAAGCTCATTAAGGAGTCGAACGAGGTCATCGAGATCAGATTCTTGCGTCTCCGCCACAGAGATGTCCTGCAACGACTCTACTTCCCTTCGATTGGTTCGACACGACTGCTATCGATCGCCTCTTTGAGGTCGAGAACGGCAGACTTCGACTGGGCTTCCAAGGGCAGAAGCTCAAGAACCTCTTGAATGCGGACCGCAATCAGCCCCTGAAGTTGTGGGCTTTCAAGCGTTGAGTGAGCAGCTACCGTTAAATCGATGGCAGACAGTACGTCTTTGTCATGGATGAAGCACTGTGCCCTATCCAACTGGACCAGAGCGCGATCTAGATAGTTCTGCTCTGAGTACAGTTCGAGTGCCTGGTCCTGTGCGACCAGTGCTGCCTTGGTTGAGCCAAGCTGCGTTAACGCGCTTCCCTGGTGAAAGCGTAATTGCGCTTCGTCATAGCCGAACGCAGAGGACTCCGTGAGACTCGGGTCAAGGTGCTCTAAGTATGACTCGGCCCTGCCAACGGCGGCGAAGGTCTGGCTATTGTCACCTTGCAGCGCATGGGCGCGCGCTTCTAATGCGGCCGCAAGTACACTGCCAACGCTCGCCGAATTTTGCGTGAGATCCTCGGCGTGCCGCGCAGATTCAATTGCACTGGTAAGGTTTCTGTCATAGAAATGAAAGTACGCTTCTTGGGCGCACACCCAGGATTGCAAATCCTTGTCGCCGGTTTCTGCGGCAAGGGTCCGAGCTGTTCCAACCCAATTCCGCGAACCAGTGCGGTCACCGAGTTTCAAAAGAGTCAAGCTCGTAAGTCCGGACAGTTGCGCCAATGCCCTAGTCAACCGCTGAGATAACTTGAATGAGCGCGACTGCGACAGAAGTTTACGTAGGTCGCTGATGTCATTCGTGAGGTCCGGCATCAAATGACCCGCAGCCCGGTATCGAGTCGCCCTGCCTAGACTATGAATACGTTGTTCCCAATCATCCATGCCTGCATCGCTCAGCACTGGAGAAAGTGTTTCTGTCAAATTTACACGGAGAAGCTCCGTCGAATTCGACGAATCTACTACGATCAAGCCGTTAGTGTTAGATTCCTGCGATCGTGGCCGACTTTGAGCTCGGGAACGGCTCTCGTCCGTTGGATCGAACCAAAGTAGATGCGGGGGGATATGCAGTGTTTCGGCATAGCCTTCCACAATCTTGATGTTCCACTCAGGCTCAGGCGAGTTTTCAATCCTGCTAACTTGACTCTGCTCAAGATTGAGCCAGCGACCCAAGGTGCCTTGGTTTAGCGCCTTGCCATGGATTTGCCGATGGCGTGGATGGTTTCGATAAACCTTGAACACCCTTCCGATGTGCCGACTTTTAAAGGCAGCGCGAAAGGCGTCTGTGTTCCAAAACTCGTCCGGGTGATGCGGCGGCGTGCGGAACTGGTCACGTTGCTCACGCAGGCACCGACTACACAGATGTCCGGTGTTGTCCCGAGCAAGAGTCGCCCCACAGCCACCACAAGCGCGGCGGTCGCCCGTGGCGTCTCCTCCGCGCTTTGGGCCGTGAGCGCTCATCATGATCCCCTGCGTACTTCCCCGTAGCCGGTAACCCTCTGACCAGCATAATCCCTCCGCAGACAGGGACTCTCGACCGAGCTATTTTGTCCACACGTGGCCGCTGGTCATGGGACAGGCTCCAGCCAGGTGAGGTAGCCACCACGCCGTGTTTGTGCAGGTCAAGCGGGTGAAGCGGCCAGGCAGGCTGAACGGCTCTCGTCATGCTGATTGCGCGTAGTATGGTGTAGTTCGTTGACATATTTGGTGGCGTCACGTTCCCCTGAGGTAACTGTTGATCAGGCGCAGACCTTCGCACAAAGATCCAAGGGACAGGCCCTAGACCAGGCGGCGGTCTGACGCCCAGCGGGACAGCTCGTAGCGGTTCGACAGCTGTGTCTTGCGCAGGACGCTCGACACGTGGGTCTCCACGGTCTTCACGGAGATGAACAGCTCGGCCGCGATCTCCTTGTAGGCGTAGCCCCGGGCGAGCAGGCGCAGCACGTCGCGCTCGCGGGGGGTCAGCAGATCCAGTTCGGGATCGCTGATCGGCGCCTGACCCGGCCGGTCGGCGAACGCGTCGAGCACGAAGCCGGCCAGGCGCGGCGAGAACACGGCGTCGCCCTCGGAGACGCGGACCACCGCGCGAACCAGCTCGTGACTGGAGATCGTCTTGGTGACGTAGCCGCGGGCACCGGCGCGGATGACGGCGATGACGTCCTCGGCCGCATCGGACACCGACAGCGCCAGGAACACCACGTTCGTCTGTTCGGGCCGCACCCGGCGCAGCACCTCGGCACCACCGCCGTCGGGCATGTGCACGTCGAGCAGCACGACGTCGGGCTTGTGGTGGCCGATTCCGGCGACCGCCTCGCCGACCGTGCCGGCCTCGCCGACCACCTCGACCTCGTCGGTGATCGACTCCAGTTCGGCCCGGACCCCCGCCCGGAACAAACCGTGGTCGTCCACCAGGAAAACCCGCACCGGTGCCTTCACGCTCTCCGTCACGCCAACCCCTCTCTCAGACCGCAACGCTGGCGCGCGGCATGTGAAGCTGCACCTCGGTGCCCTCGCCGGGCGCCGTGCGCAGCCGCAGTTCGCCGCCGTTGCGCTCCATCCTGCCCCTGATGGAGTCGGCAAGGCCATGCCGGTCGGTGGGAACGGCGCCAGGGTCGAAGCCCTTGCCCCGGTCACGCACGAAAATGGTGACCACCTCGGGCTCCACTTCGGCGTACACGCTGACCTCCGAGACCCCCGCGTGCTTGGCCGCGTTCACCACGGCCTCCCGAGCGGCGTAGACCAGCGCCGATGAGCTTCTCGTCCAGCGGACAGTCGCCGACCACCACCTGCTGGACCTGGATGGCGAACGTGTCCTCCACCTCGCCGCACGCCCGGGAGATGGCCTCGGACAGCGCCTCGGGACCGGACTCGCCGTCGACCGGGCGACCGTAGCCGGACGGCCCGTACAGCCAGCCGCGCAGCTGCCGCTCCTGACCTCGGGCGAGGCGCAGCACCTCACGCGGCGCGTCGGCCTGCTTCTGGATCAGCGCGAGCGTCTGCAGCACGGAGTCGTGCAGGTGGGCGGCGATCTCCGCGCGTTCCTCCGTGCGGATGCGGGCACGCCGCTCCTCGCCGAGATCGCGGACCAGCCGCAGCCAGAACGGCACGGTCAGGATGCCGATGCCGACCAGCGCGGCGAGCACGGCGAGCAACACCAGGTAGATCTGGTCGAGGTCGACGCTGCGGATGAGGAAGACGGTGATGCCCGTCAGTACGAGCGCGGCGCCGGTCAGCACCCGGACGAGCGCGCTGCGGCCGCCGTCGCCGACCACCACGGAGAACGCCCCGGTGCTCGCGCCGCCGATCCACTTGCGGCGCTGCTGCTCGTCGGCCTCGCGCCAGACCAGCGCCGCACCGACCAGCGTGACCCCGATGCCGCCCGCCACCCAGCCGTTGACCGTGCCGGACACGGAGCCGGCGATGATCGCGAGCCCGATACCTAGGGCCAGCAGGCCGCGCGCCTGCTGGCGTTCCCTGCGGCTGGCCTCCTTCTGCTTGACGTCCACCGACTCCTGGCGCACGAACACCCAGAGCAGCCCGTAGACGAGCACACCGGCACCGGCGAACGACGCGAGCAGCGCGAACGCCATCCGCACCCACAGGACCTTGATCTCCAGATGATCGGCGAGCCCGCCGGCCACGCCCGCCACGGCCCGCCCGGACCGTCGCCGGCGCATCTTCGTCGCCTCGTCTTCGGCCACCGGCAGGTTGGCTGTCTTCCGGTCCAGGTCGCGCCTGATCGCCGTGGTTACTTCCACACCCCCATGGTCACACGGACCAGCACGCCCTTCATCAGGGAAATACCCGGACACCCGATCCGGCCGGGTGGCGAATCAGGGACAACCTCAGGGGTCGTCCCCGATGTGCCGGCCTGACCGGCAGCGCAAACTCGGTATCGTGAGTGCGACACAGAGACATCCCGGAACCGGCCACGCCGGTGCGGAGGACATGCTCAAAGACTTCTGGGCTACCCGGCCGACCCGGCCCCGGCGCGGCCGAAAGATCGCCGGCGTCGCCGCCGGTGTGGCCGCCCGGTACCGGATCGACCCGACGCTGGTACGCGTCGGGTTCCTGGTGGCGGCCATCTACGGCGGCGTGGGCCTCCTGCTGTACCTGGTCGGCTGGCTGACGCTGCCCGAACAGGACGACGAGGCCTCGCCGCTCGAGTCGCTCATCGGCAAGGGGCGCAGCTCGACGTCGAAGGTCTTCACGGTGGTGCTGTGTGTGGCGGTGCTCCCGGTGGCCAGCTGGGTCTTCAGTGGGTTCTTCCCCGGCTGGATGGGGCTGATCATCGCGGTCGGCCTGCTGTACCTGCTGCACCGCGGCCGCGGTGGGGTGCGACCGGCCCCGGTGGCGGCGGAGATGCCCATGGCTCCGCCAATGCCGTATATGCCACCGATGTCACCGGATATGTCGCCGCCGGTGTCCCAGCCGGTGACCGACGTGCCGCCGCCGGCCATGCCGATGGCGTCGACCGAGACCTTCCCCGACGCGGCCAACGCTCAGGCGACACCGGAGCCCGCTCCCGAGCCCGCCGGCCCGCCGGCCTGGGACCCGCTGGGTGCCGCGCCGTTCGCCTGGGACCTGCCGGACCCGACACCCGTCCACACGGAGCCGGAGCCCCCGGCCCCGCGCAGGCGCAGGTCGAAGATCGGCATTATCACGGTGGCCGCCGCCCTGATCACGGCGGCCGGGCTGATCATCGCCGACGAACTGTCGGGTGGAGTCAACGAGCGGACGGCCGTGGGGGTGGTGCTCGGGGTGATCGGGCTCGGCATGGTGATCGGGGCGTTCGTCCGGGGTGGCCGGGGCCTGATCGGCCTGGCCGTGCCGCTCGCGGTCGTCGGGATCGGGCTCACCACGTTCTCGCCGAGCGGCTGGAACGGGGTGGGCGACATCAACTCGACCCCGTCGGCCTCCGCCCAGGTGGCGAGCGACTACGAGACCTCGGTCGGCGACATCACGATCGACCTGACGAAGGTGCCGGCCACCGACGACCCGATCCACACGACGGTGCGGACCGACGTGGGTGACGTGCTGATCATCGTGCCGAAGGACGCCGATGTGGAGCTCGAGTGCCAGGTCGGCGCCGGCGACATCGAGTGCCTCGAGCAGAAGCGGTCCGACTTCGACGCCGAGGTGACGGAGTTCCTGTCCGAAGGCGCGGACGGGGAAGGTGGACTGTCGATCGATCTGGACGCCGAGGTCGCGACGGCGGGCAACGTGGAGGTGCGTCGTGGCTGACCGGGACGAGAGGACCAAGCGGGGTCCGGACCTGTTCACCCTGATCGCGGGCATCGCCACGCTGGTGGTGTCGGGCTACGTGCTCACCGACGGGCAGATGTGGCTCCCCGAGATGAACCCCACGTGGGTGCTGGCCGGCGGCGCGCTGCTCGTGGGTGTGCTGATGTTGGCCAGCTCGCTACG
Organism: uncultured Actinomycetota bacterium; assembly: GCA_963826035.1. Classification (GTDB taxonomy): domain Bacteria; phylum Actinomycetota; class Actinomycetes; order Mycobacteriales; family Pseudonocardiaceae; genus Actinophytocola. The sequence goes on from CAWGVZ010000024.1 coordinate 263,856, forward strand.
TGGCGGGCGCAGAGACAAGTAACGAAATCGCACTCACAGAACCCGCGCGGGGCACTTGCCTCGCGCGGGTTCTTCCATGCGGGGAACGACGCCTTCACTGCGTTGACCGCGGGGAAGGCGTCGTTCCCCGCACTACTCCCACTCGATGGTGCCCGGCGGCTTGCTCGTCACGTCGAGCACCACGCGGTTGACCTCCGCCACCTCGTTGGTGATGCGGGTGGAGATCCGCTCCAGCACGTCGTAGGGCAGCCGAGACCAGTCGGCCGTCATCGCGTCCTCCGAGGACACCGGCCGCAGCACCACCGGGTGCCCGTAGGTCCGGAAGTCACCCTGAACGCCCACGCTGTGCACATCGGCCAGCAGCACCACCGGGCACTGCCAGATGTCCCGGTCCAGCCCGGCGGAGGTCAGCTCCTCCCGCGCGATGGAGTCCGCCGACCGCAGGATCTCCAGCCGCTCGCCCGTCACCTCGCCGATGATCCGGATCCCCAGCCCGGGGCCGGGGAACGGCTGGCGGTGCACGATCGTCTCGGGCAGCCCCAGCTCCAGCCCGACCCGCCGCACCTCGTCCTTGAAGAGGTCGCGCAGCGGTTCGACCAGGGAGAACGCCAGGTCATCCGGCAGGCCGCCGACGTTGTGGTGGCTCTTGATGTTCGCGGCACCCGTGCCGCCGCCGGACTCGACCACGTCGGGGTAGAGCGTGCCCTGCACGAGGAACTCGTAGTCGCCGGAGGCCCGCAGGTCGCGCTCGGCCTGCTCGAAGACCCGGATGAACTCGCGTCCGATGATCTTGCGCTTCTGCTCGGGCTCGGTCACCCCGGCGAGCGCGCCGAGGAACCGGTCGGCCGCGTCGACCGTCACCAGCTTCACCCCGGTGGCCGCCACGAAGTCCCGCTCCACCTGGCCGCGCTCACCGGCCCGCAGCAGCCCGTGGTCGACGAACACACAGGTCAGCCGGTCACCGATGGCCCGCTGGACGAGTGCGGCGGCCACGGCCGAGTCGACCCCGCCCGACAGCCCGCAGATCGCGCGGCCGTCCCCGATCTGCGCGCGGATCCGCTCGACCTGCTCGTCCACGATCGACGCGATCGTCCATTCGGGCCGGACCCCGGCGATGTCATGCAGGAACCGGCGCAGGATCTCCTGGCCGTGCGGGGAATGTGCGACCTCCGGGTGGTACTGCACGCCCGCGAACCGGCGGGCGACGTCCTCGAACGCGGCCACCGGCGCGCCCGCGCTGGTCCCGGTCACCGTGAACCCGGCCGGTGCCTCGGTGACGCTGTCGCCGTGGCTCATCCACACGGGGTGCCGGCGCGGCAGGTCGCCGTGCAGCACGCCGCCGCCGGGCGTGAGCTCGGTGCGGCCGAACTCGCGGGCGCCGGTGTGCGCGACCGTGCCGCCGAGAGCCTGCGCCATGGCCTGGAAGCCATAGCAGATACCGAAAACCGGGACCCCGGCCTCGAACAGCGCCGGGTCGACCGAGGGGGCGCCCTCGGAGTACACGCTCGATGGACCGCCGGACAGCACGATCGCCGCCGGGTCACGGTCGAGCAGTTCGGCGATGCTCGCCGTGTGCGGCACGACCTCCGAGTACACCTGCGCCTCGCGCACCCGCCGGGCGATGAGCTGGGCATACTGCGCGCCGAAGTCGACCACCAGCACGGGTCGGTGCTTGTTCTCACGCAATTTCGATGTTTCGCTCGCAAGCTCGCTCACCGCAGAAGCATGTCACGCGCCCTCTGGCCTACGGTGGGGACATGGACGGTACCGAGCCGCACCTGCCGACCCCCCGGCCATGCTGGATCGCCGGTCGAGCGGAGCAGAGCAGCCAGACGCTGAGCGTGACCCACCCCTACGACGGCGATGAGATCGCCACGGTCTGCGTGCCGACGGCCGAACAGGTCGAGCGCGCGGTCGCCGCCGCGGAGGCGGCCGTCAGACCGTTCCGCAGTACCCCGGCGCACGTGCGCGCGGCCGCGTTGGACCACGTGTCCCGGTCGCTCAAGGAGCGTGCCGACGAGGTCGCCGAGATGATCACCGCGGAGAACGGCAAGCCGCTGCGGTGGGCGGCCATCGAGGTCAACCGGGCCATCGCCACGTTCCGGATCGCGGCCGAGGAGGCCCGCCGGTTCTCCGGGGAACTCCAGCGGCTGGACACCGACCCGACGGCCGAGGGGCGGCTCGCCGTGGTGCGGCGGGTGTCGCGCGGGCCGGTCCTCGGGATCGCGCCGTTCAACTTCCCGCTCAACCTGGTGGCGCACAAGATCGCCCCGGCGCTGGCGGTCGGCTCGCCGATCATCGTGAAGCCGGCGCCGCGGACTCCCCTGTCCGCGCTGTTCCTCGGTGAGCTGCTGGCCGAGACCGACCTGCCCGAGGGTGCGTTCTCCGTGCTGACGGTCGGCAACGAGGAGACGGCGGCGCTCGTCCGCGACCCTCGGCTGCCGGTCGTGTCGTTCACCGGGTCCGGGCCGGTCGGCTGGTCGCTCATGGACGCGGCGCCGCGCAAGCAGGTGGTGCTCGAACTGGGCGGCAACGGCGCGGTCGTCGTCTGTGCCGACTGGGATGACCTGGACTTCGCGGCCAAGCGGGTGGCCACGTTCAGCAACTACCAGGCCGGGCAGTCGTGCATCGCCGTGCAGCGGGTGCTGGTGGACCGGGCGGTGGCCGACGAGTTCCTGCCCAAGCTGCTCGACGCCATCGGCACGTTGCGGACCGGGAACCCGCACGATCCGGACGTCGAGGTCGGGCCGTTGGTGGACGAAGGCGCCGCTCAGCGGGTCGAGCAGTGGGTGAACGATGCCGTCGCCGCCGGTGCTTCGCTGCTGGCCGGCGGCAAACGGGACGGGGCTTCGGTGGAGCCCACCGTGTTGTCGGACGTGCCGGTCGATCAGAACGTGTGGGCCGAGGAGGTCTTCGGGCCGGTGCTGTCGGTCGCCGTGGTCGACAACGTCGATGAGGCGTTCGATCTGGTGAACGACTCCAAGTACGGGCTGCAGACCGGTGTGTTCACGCGAAACGTGCAGGTGGCGTTCCGGGCGCGGGCCGAACTGGAGGTCGGTGGCGTCATCGTCGGGGACGTGCCCTCGTTCCGGGCGGACCAGATGCCCTACGGCGGGGTCAAGGGGTCGGGCTTCGGACGCGAGGGTGTCCGATCGGCCATGAACGACCTGAGCGAGGAGCGCGTCATGGTCCTAACCGGCCTGGAGCTCTAGCCCCGGGGGGCGGGGCATGCCTGGAACGACGCCTTCCAGACGTTGAACGTCAGGAACGACGCCTTCCAGGCATTGGCCTTCTAGACCGACTGGGCGAAGGCGAACACCCGGTCCGGGTCGTGGCGTTCCGCGACCTGGCGCAGTTTCGCCAGGTTGGCGCCGTAGTACGCGGTCTCCCAGTCGGGCATGGCCGGGTCGATGTAGTTCACGTAACCCGTCGACCCGGTCAGGGCGCCCAGGCCGTCGCGGACCTCGGCCACCGCCGCCGCATCGCCGTCGCCCGCGTAGATCTGGGCGCTTGCCAGCGCTTGCCGGTGGGGGAAGGCGGTCGCGTCCTCGGCCACGCGGGACACGGCGCCGCCCAGGGAGTCCAGCAGTAGGTCCATGCTCGTGCGGCCGTCCAGCAGCGCGATCACCGCCGCCGGGTCCACCCGGCCGCCGAGCATGCGCGACGACGCGGCGAACGACTCCCGGCCCAGTTGGCCGCCCTCGGCTTCCGGGCGGCACTGCGCCACCGCGCGCTGGGAGCAGCCGCCGAAGTAGCGCATGGCGTCGAGGTAGCCCTTGCGCTTCACCGACGCCGAACTGGCCGCCGGGAGCATGTCCAACAGTTGGTGGCAGGCGGCCTCCGAGCCCACGAAACACCCGCCGATGCGGATCGCTGGTGAGCCACCGGCGGACACGACACAGTTCGACCACAGATCGTCCGGTGCGGTGGACACCCACTCCTGCCAGGCGCCCAGGACGTCGGCCGCCGAGCCGCTCGGGTAGCGCAGGGCGAACACCACCACGTCCGGCGCCGGCTCCGTGTCGAACGTGAACGACGTGACGATCCCGAAGTTGCCGCCGCCACCGCCACGCAGCGCCCAGAACAGATCGTCGTCGCCGGAGACCGTACGCAGTTCGCCGGCCGCCGTGACCACGTCCGCCGACACCAGCTTGTCGCACGTCAGACCGTATTTCCTGGTCAGGACGCCGATGCCGCCGCCGAGAGTCAGCCCGGCGACGCCGACCGTCGGGCACGAGCCGGCCGGCAGCGCGCGACCGGCGTCGGCCAACCCCGCGTAGACCTCCATCAGCCGGGCACCACCGCCCACGACCACCTGCTCGCCGTCGACGCGCACCCCGGCCATCGGGCGCAGATTCACCACCAGTGCACCGTCCGGGGTGCTGTAGCCGGCGTAGCTGTGCCCGCCGGCGCGTGCGGCGATCGGGATCCGGGCGGTGCGGGCGACCTCGACGCAGGCCTGGACGTCCTCCGGTCGCGTGCAGTGCGCGACCGCCGCCGGGGTGCGGGTGTCGAAGAGCGGGTTGTACGACTGTTTCGCCAGGTCGTAGCCGTCCTCGCCGGGCAGGACCAAGCCGCCCGGCAGCTTCGCGCGCAGCGCGGCCCAGTCGGGCGGGCCGGGCGGTGCGGTGCTGGTGGGTGGCGGCGGAGACGGTGTGGTCGAGGTGGGCGAGGACGGCGGTGCGCCACTGCACGCGGTTGCCGTGGCCAGCACCGCCGCCCCGAGAAAAGCCCGCCTGGAGATCGTCATACCTGGTCAGACGCGCGACAGTCGATCAGGTTGTCGGCGGGCTGGCACCGCCACCACCGCCGCTGGAGCTGCCACCCGCGCTGCCCGCGTAGAGCCAGTCGCCCTCGAACTCGACGAACATGAAGGCCGAGTAGTCGCCCTCGCTGTCCTCGGGTGTCGTGTACGGGACCTCCATGGCCTCCGGGATGGACGCCTCGGTGGCCTCCCCGAACTCGACCTCCGCCATCTCCTCGGCGAAGCGGTCGATGTTGTCGCGGATCTCCTGCTTGGCCTCCTCGATGTCCGCCTCGGAGGCCGACCCCTCACCGAGTTGTTCCAGGCACCCGTCGACGCCGAGGCAGGTCAGCTTGATCACCTCATCGGCGTCGCGGGTGCGGGCCGCCGCGGCGAACGCCTCGGCCGCCTTCTCCGGAGTGCTCAGGTCGACGCCGCCGGACTCGCTGCCGCCGTCGCTGTTGCCGCCGGCGGTGTTGCCGCCACCGTTGTCGTCGTCGCCGTTGTCGTCACCGCCGAGGGTGAGCACCAGCGTGACGACCAGCGCGGCCACCACGACCACGGCACCGACGATCCACGGCAGCGCCTTGCGGCCACCGCCACCCGGCGGCTGTCCCTGGTAGTACTGCTGCTGCGGCGGATATTGCTGGGGGTACTGCTGCGGATACTGCGGTGGGTACTGTCCGCCGGGTGGCGTGGTCATGGCGTTACTCCAGTTGGCTCAGTGACGACGAAAGCAGACGCTGTCACGAGCCACTGTTCGTTCACTAACTACGCGGCACCCCATCCGGTGGCCCGCCGCAGAGCGTCGGTCACCAGGGCCCCGATCCCACCCGGCGGTTCGGTGAGCACGGCCGCGATGTGCCCGTCCGGGCGGACGAGCACGGCCGAGCGCGGCTTCAACCGCAGCGCGTCGACCAGCACCTCGTCCTCCTCGACCTGGCCAAGCGGTACCGGCTGGCCGATCAGCTCGCTCTCCCAGCGGTCGGCCGGCTGCCAGTCGCACCAGTGGGTGAGCAGCACGAACCGGGTGGCCACCAACTCCCGCAACCGCATGCCCCACGACAACCGCGCGTCGGGGCACAGCACCCCGGGGATGGGCGGGCGGACCACCCCCGGTTCACGGGGGAACTTGATGAAACCGGCTTCGTCGGTGATCGTGGTGAGCGGCGAGTCGACGTAGAAGTACGGCTCGGCCAGGCGCCCGGAGTCGATCTCCCGGCGCGCCGACGGGTCGTCGACGCTGCGGGTCAGCACGTCGGACCGGCGTTCGCGGTCGGCCTCGGTCTGCGGCACGAGGAAACGCATGGTCTCGCCCGTGACCCGCAGGTTCTCATCGGCCGCGGCGCCGCGTTCGGCGTCGTAGGAGTCCAGCAGCCCCGGGCCGGCCTGTCCGGCTCGGTCGAGCACGATCTTCCACACGGCGTTGTCCGCGTCGCTGATGCCGGAGTTGAGGCCGCGCGCCCCGAACGGGCTCATCACGTGCGCCGAGTCGCCCGCCAGCAGCACCTTGCCGACCACCATCTTCGGCACCCGCCGCTGGTGGAACCGGTAGACCGACATCCACACGATCTCGTACGGGATCTCGCCGGTGATCTGCTTGACCCGGTCGTCGAGCCCGCCCGTGCGTTCCTCGATCGCCAGGTCGAAGTCAGCCGGCACCTGCCAGTCGATGCGCCAGACGCCCGCGGGTTGGGGATGCAGCAGCACCTGGCGGCGGGGATTCCAGGAGGGGTCGAAGTAGAACCGCCGCTCGGGTACGGCGAACCCCAGGTCGGCGCGGATGTCGGCGATCAGGAACCGGTCGTCGAACGACATGCCGTCGAACGAGAGGCCGAGCAGCTGCCGCACGGCCGAGCGCTGGCCGTCCGCGGCGATCAGGTGCGAGCCCGTGAACTCGCGGTCCGTGCAGGTGGACACCCGGACCCCGTCGGCGTTCTGCTCGACGCCGACCACCTCGTGCGCGCGGCGCAGGGTGATCAGCGGCTCGGCCATCACCCGTTCCTCGAGCATCAGCTCGACCACGCTCTGCGGGATGTTCACGAACGGCGGGAAGGCGCTGTCCGCCTGGTCGGGGAAGGTGATCTCCAGGACCTGGTGCTCGCGGTAGTAGGTGCGGCCGCGCAGCCAGGTGACGCCCGCGTCGGCCACCTGCGCGCCGAGGCCGATGCGCTCCAGGATGTCGAGCACGTCGCCCTGCACGCAGATGGACCGGCTGCCGACCGCCACCCGCTCGGACTGCGACTCCAGCAGCACGCTCGGTACCCCGTGCCTGGCCAGCAGCAACGCGCTGACCATGCCCACCGGTCCGGCGCCGGCGACAACCACCGGCACGTTGTCACTCATTCAGTCCCCTTGCAGCGCGGCCCAGACCTCGCGGTCGCGGTCCGCCGTCCAGATGCGTGGCCAGTCGACGCCGTCCAGCTCGTCCCAGTAGCGCTGAACGTTGAACGGCAGGCAGTGCTCGAAGATGGGCCAGCCACCGAACTCCGGGGCCAGCGCCTTGTGCGCCGCGGCGAACGCGTCGGGCAGCGCGCCGCCCTGGGCGTGCACACCGCCGACCGTGCGGCGCAGCTCGTCCAGGAAGTGCCGGCTCTGCGCGATGGCCGCGGTCACCACGTCCCGGCCGACGGCGACCGCGCCGCGGCCGCCGACCAGCTGCTCGGCGTCGAACATGGCCACGGCGTCGAGGGTGGTGGTCGCCCAGTCGTCGTGGAACGAGTCGCCCGTGTACAGCGCGGCCCTGGCCTCCACCAGGTCGCCGGCGAACATGATCCGCTCCTGGGGCAGCCAGGCGACGATGTCGCCGGCCGTGTGCCCGCGGCCGCAGTGGGCCAGCACCAGCTCGCGACCGCCACCGAGCTGGATGGTGAGCCGGTCGGTGAAGGTGATGGTGGGCCGGGTGAGGCCGGGGATGGAGTCGGGCTCCTCGAACAGCCGGGGCATCCGGCCGAGCTCGGAGTCCCAGTCCTGTTTGCCGCGCTCGTCGATCAGCGTCTTCGTCTGCTGGTGGGCGATGATCTCGGCGGCGCCGAACGCGCTCGCGCCGAGCACGCGGACCGCGTGGTAGTGGCTCAGCACCAGGTGGCGGACGGGTTTGTCCGTGCGTTCGCGGAGGCGGTCGAGCCACCTACGGGCGGCGACGGGCGTGGCGCGCGCCTCGAAGCAGACGAGGAAGTCCTCGCCCTCGATGGCGCCCACGTTCGGGTCGCCCTCGGCCGTGAGGGCGTAGACCCCGTCCGCCAGCTCGGTGAGGGTCTCCTCCTTGGCGGCGGTGTCCCCGCTCGATGCGAAAGCCTTGGCCACGGGGTCACCCTCTCACGCGAGGGTGCCAGGCGGAAACCGGTTGCGGCGGCTTGGCGTGGTCACCGCCTGGGACGTGGTGCTGCGTCCGGTACTTGTGGAGAACCGGGCGGCGCGGCACCGAAAATGTCGGTGCTCGCGACTACACTTAAATCCAGGGGTCCCTGGGCCACTTTTGTCGGTGCTCTCCGATACGGTCGAACCGGAGCCCTGTCCTCGATCAGTGAGCCGTCCGCAAGGCGGCCGGCGCCGAGTCCGGGACGGCCGGAGCCCGCGGCGGCACCGGGGCCACGCGCTCGTAGTCCGCACCCTGAGCGGGACGCTGGTCGGGCTCACCCTTGTTGGGCCACAACGAGAACGCCCGCTCCGCCTGCGCCGCGATGGTGAGTGACGGGTTCACGCCCAGGTTCGCACTGATGGCCGAACCGTCCACAACGGACAGACCGGGATAGTTGTGCACCCGGTGGTAGGGATCGATGACACCGTCCGCCTCGGTCGAGCCGATCGGGCAGCCGCCGATGAAGTGCGCGGTCAGCGGGATGTTGAACACCTCGCCCCAGGTGCCGCCCGCCATGCCCTCGATGTGCTTGGCGGCCAACTGGTTGGCGTCGTAACCGGCCTGGATGAACGTCGGGTTCGGCTCCCCATGGCCCTGTTTCGAGCTGTACCGGCGCCGGCCGAACAGGCCGCGCCGCGTGTACGTGGTGATCGAGTTGTCGAGGCTCTGCATCACCAGCAGGATGACCGTCCGCTCGCTCCACCGGTGCACCCGCAGCAGCTGCGCCGTCCGCACGGGATGGCGGGCGACGAACCGCAGCGCCTGCAGCCAGCGCGGGGTGCTGGCCGCGCCGTCCGTGGCGATCGTCTGCAGCAGGCCCATGGCGTTGCTGCCCTTGCCGTAGCGGACGGGCTCGATGTGGGTGGTGGCGTCGGGATGGATGGACGACGTGATGGCCACGCCCCGGCTGAAGTCGCGCCGCGGGTCGACCGAAGTGCGGGCGGCGCCGATGATCGCCTCGGAGTTCGTCCTGGTCAGCTCGCCCAGCCGGGACGACAGCCGGGGCAGGACACCCGTGTCGCGCATCGAGTGCAGCAGCCGCTGGGTGCCCCAGGTGCCGGCCGCCAGCACCACGTGTTCGGCGCTGATCGACGCGCGGGCCCGGCGGCCGGTGCGGCGCAGGTCGACGTCGTAGCCGCCGCCGTCCCGCGGGCGGACGGCCGTGACCGTGGTGAGCGGCAGGACCTTGGCGCCCGCCTGCTCGGCCAGGTACAGGTAGTTCTTCACCAGGGTGTTCTTCGCGCCGACGCGGCAGCCGGTCATGCAGGCGCCGCACTCGGTGCAGCCGGTGCGGGCGGGGCCGGCGCCGCCGAAGTACGGGTCCGGCACCTGGCGGCCGGGCTGGTCGAAGAACACCCCGACGGGGGTCGGGTGGAACGAGTCGGGCACGCCCAGGTCGACCGCCACCTTCTGCATGACCTCGTCGGCCGGCGTGATCGTCGGGTTGGTGACGACGCCGAACATCTTCGCCGCCTGGTCGTAGTGGGGAGCGAGCTCGGCCTCCCAGTCGGTGATGTGCGCCCACTGCCGGTCGGCGTAGAAGGGCCGCAGCGGCCGGTACAGCGTGTTCGCGTAGACGAGCGACCCACCGCCGACCCCCGAACCGGCGAGGATCATGACGTCCTTCAGCAGGTGGATCCGCTGGATGCCGTAGCAGCCGAGCGCGGGCGCCCACAGGTAGCGGCGCAGGTCCCAGGAGGTCTTGGCGAACTCGTCGTCGGCGAAGCGGCGACCGGCCTCGACCACCGCCACCCGGTAGCCCTTCTCCGTGAGCCGCAGCGCCGCGACGCTGCCACCGAACCCGGAGCCGACCACCACCACGTCGTAATCCATGGAATGGAGGCTAGTTCGCCCGGACGCCGTTAGCTACTGGTCAGTACGAAGCCGGCTGTACTGGATGAGGGCGTGGCGGACGTCGCCCCGAACCTGCGCGCCACGCAACACCCCCTCGCGCCGGAACCCGGCCCGTTCCAGGGCCTTCTGCTCGGCCACGTTGTCGACGGCCGTGCTGGCCTCGACGCGGTCGACCTCCGTGGTGGCGAACAGATGGTCTGCCAGCAACCGCTGCACGGCCGTGCCGACCCCGCGCCCACGGGCCTCGGGAAGCAGCCCCGATACCGATGTTCCACGCCGTGCAGCCGACCGTGCCGCCGTGGTCGACCGGCCGCCAGGCGATGCCGCCCAGGAGGTCACCGGTCTCGGCGTCCAGGACGCTCACGACGTCTCCTCGCAGGCTCGGATCCGCCGCTCGCGGTCGCCCTGTGACATCGGTTCGCTCGCAAGCTCGCTCACGACCGTGCCGCGGCTGGGGCCGGTGAGCCGGGGCCGGTCGTCCGGGTCGGACTCGAAGTCGCCGGGGCCGCCCGCGTAGAACCGCTCCCGCTCGCCGGGCAGCGACTCGGCCAGCGCGACCCCGTCCCCCAGAGCGAGGCCGCGGCGCTCGGTCGGCGCCACGTCGGCCCGAAGCAGCCCGAAAACCATGCGGTCGACGCCGCGGAGGACCCCTTCGAACTCGAACCCGACGTGGCGCAGGGCGCGCTGCGCGGGAACGTTGCCGAGGTCGACGCCGGCCTCGAGCCGCTCGGCGTCGGTGGTGGCGAGGAGGTGGGTGACCAGCATCCGCAGCGCGGCGGGCCCCGCCCCTGGCGAGTGACTCACGCGCGGACGGTCAGGCCGACCTTCTGGAACTCCTTCACGTCCGAGTAGCCCGTCTTCGCCATGGCCCTGCGCAGGGCGCCGAAGAGGTTGACCAGGCCGTCGGCGTCCGTGGACGGGCCGAACAGCAGGGTCTGGAGATCGACGATCTCGTCGTCCGTGGCCACCGGGGCCACACGGCTGCGGGGCAGGGACGGGTGGGCGGCCGCCGCCGTCCAGTACAGGCCCTTGCCCGGGGCCTCGGCCGCCATGGCCAGCGGTTCGCCCAGCATGACCGCGTCCGCGCCGCACGCGATCGACTTGGCTATGTCGCCGCTGCAGTGCACCTCGCCGTCGGCGATGACGTGGACGTAGCGGCCACCCGTCTCGTCCAGGTAGTCGCGGCGCGCGGCGGCCGCGTCGACGATCGCCGTGGCCATGGGGACACCGATGCCCAGCACGCTGTCCGTGGTGGTGACCGCGCCCGCGCCGTAGCCGACGATCACACCCGCGGCGCCCGTGCGCATCAGGTGCATGGCCGTGCGGTAGTCGTGCACCCCGCCCGCGATGACCGGGACGTCGAGGTCGGCGATGAAGTTCTTCAGGTTCAGCGGCTCGCCGTCGCGCAGCACGTGCTCGGCCGACACGATCGTGCCCTGCACCACCAGGATCTCGACGCCCGCGGCCAGCAGGTCCGGGGTCAGCTCGGCCGCCCGCTGCGGGCTCACCCGCGCGGCCGCCGTGACGCCCGCCTCGGTCATCCGCTTGATCGCCTCGGCCACCAGCTCCGGCCGGATGGGCGCCGCGTGCAGCTCCTGCAGGAGCCGGGTGAGGGCACTGAAGTCGTCCTCGTCCGCCGCGTCCTGGACCCGCTCGATCACCTCGTCGGCGTTCGCGTGGCGCGCCCACAGGCCCTCGGCGTTCAGCACGCCGAGACCGCCGAGCTGACCGACGGCGACCGCGGTCTTCGGCGAGACGACGGCGTCGGTCGGGTGGGTGATCAGGGGGATGTCGAACCGGTAGGCATCGATCTGCCAGGCGGTCGACACGTCCTGGGACGAACGGGTGCGCCGCTGCGGCACGATCTCCACGTCGTCAAGCGAGTAGCCCCGGCGGGCCGTCCGGCCCATGCCGATCTCGACAAGATCCCGCACTGTCCTGGTCCTTCCCGACGCGCGTCAGCGCGTGGTGTAGTTGGGCGCCTCGACGGTCATGGTCACGTCGTGCGGGTGGCTCTCCTTCAGCCCCGCCGCCGTGATCCGGACCAGCTGGGCGTTCTGGAGATCGGCGATCGTGGGCGAGCCCGTGTAGCCCATACCCAGGCGGAGTCCGCCGACGAGATGGTGCACCACCTGGGCCAGCGGGCCACGGAACGGGATCCGCCCCTCGATGCCCTCCGGCACCAGCTTGTCCTCGCTGAGCACGTCGTCCTGCAGGTAGCGGTCCTTCGAGTACGACTTGGCCGCACCTCGCGTCTGCATGGCGGCCAGCGACCCCATGCCCCGGTAAGTCTTGAACTGCTTGCCGTTGACCAGGACCACGTCGCCGGGGGCCTCCGCCGTGCCGGCCAGCAGGCTGCCGAGCATGACGGCGCTCGCGCCGGCCGCGATGGCCTTGGCGATGTCGCCCGAGTACTGGATACCGCCGTCGCCGATCACCGGCACGCCGGCCGGGCGGCACGCGAGGTCGGCGTTGTAGATGGCCGAGATCTGCGGCACCCCGACGCCGGCCACCACGCGGGTGGTGCAGATGGAGCCGGGGCCGACGCCCACCTTCACACCGTCGGCGCCCGCGTCGACCAGCGCCTGCGCGCCCGCCTGGGTGGCGACGTTGCCGCCCACCACGTCGACCGCGTCACCCAGTTCCTTCTTCAGCCCGGCCACCATGTCGATCACGCGGCGGGAGTGGCCGTGGGCCGTGTCGACCATCAGCACGTCGACGCCCGCCTCGACCAGCGTCATGGCGCGCTTGTAGGCGTCCTCGCCGACGCCGATCGCGGCGCCGCAGATCAGCCGGCCGTCCGGGTCCTTCGTGGCGTTCGGGAACTGCTCGGTCTTCACGAAGTCCTTGACCGTGATCAGCCCGCGGATCTTGCCGGCGTTGTCGACGATCGGCAGCTTCTCGACCTTGTGCCGGCGCAGCAGGCCGAGCGCCGACTCGGCCGACACGCCCACCTGGGCGGTGACCAGCGGGCCCTTGGTCATGACCTCGCTGACCTGCTTCGTGTGGTCGACCTCGAAGCGCATGTCGCGGTTGGTGATGATGCCCACGAGCGTGCCCTCGGCGTCGGTCACCGGCACACCGGAGATCCGGTAGCGGGCGCACAACGCGTCGACCTCGGCGAGCGTGGCGGTCGGCAGGCAGGTGACCGGGTCGGTGACCATGCCGGCCTCCGAACGCTTGACCGTCTCCGCCTGGCGGGCCTGCTCCTCGATCGACAGGTTGCGCTGCAGAATGCCGATGCCGCCCTGACGCGCCATGGCGATCGCCATGCGTGCCTCGGTGACCGTGTCCATGGCCGCACTGACCACCGGGATCCGCAACGTGACGTTGCGGCTCAGGCGCGTACTGGTGTCCACGGAACTGGGCACGATGTCGGACTCGGACGGCTGGAGCAGCACGTCGTCGAACGTCAGCCCGAGCATGGCGAACTTGGCCGGGACTCCCTCAGCGGTGGTCATTCGGACCTTCCGTTTTCGCAGGCTGGACACCGATAACCCATGGTATCTGGACCACCGGGCGGCCCCGACCGGTACCGTGCGAGGTCGTGAGGGACGACGCACTGCCACCAGACCCGTTCGCCGGTGATCCGAACGACCCGACGTGGGCGCTCGACAGCACCGACGAGCCGGGCGATGAGCCGGTGAGCGCGCAGGAGCGCGCCGAACTGTTGGCCGACCTGCGGGACCTGGCCGTGTACCAGGCGCTGCTGGAGCAGCGGGCCGTTCGCGGAGTGGTGGTGGACTGTGCCGAATGCCAGGAGCCGCACTACCACGACTGGGCGCTGTTGCGTGCGTCACTGGAGCAGCTGCTGAACGACGGCCGCATGCGGCCGCACGAGCCGGCCTTCGATCCGAACCCATCGGCGTACGTGAGCTGGGAGTACTGCCGCGGGTTCCTCGACGGTGTGACGGCATCGGCCAAGAGGGCGGTCACCACGCCGAAGTAGGGCGCCTCTTAGTTCAGCGTGCCGTCCGCGGCGGGGGCGTACACGTGCCAGCCGTCTCCGGCCGGGCAGGCGGCCGCGGTCAGCGCGCCGAGGGACTCGGCCACCAGGGCCTGCGCCGCTTCCTTGATCAACAGAGCGCGGCCGTCGCACTGGCCGCAGCGGGGGGCCTGGCTGTACACGTGACCTGCGGTCATGGGCGCAGCGTACTCACTCGCCGGTTTGTGGCACGTTGCCCGGTTCCGCTCCGGGTTCATTCTCGGTGCCGGCCGGCGTCTCCTCGCTGCGCGAGGTCTCGCTGGTCGTCGGAGTGGTCTCGTCCGTGGTGAGCGGCGTGCTCGGGGAGGTGTTCTCCACCGGCGGCGGGTTCGTGGGCGACGGGCTCGTGGTACCGCTGCCCGACGGGGAGCCGGGGTTGGGCGCGGTGGTCGGGTTGGCCGACGGCGGCGGAGACGCCTCGCCGGACGGGTTGCCCGGCAGCTGCGCCACGAGCGACGCGTGTTGTTCCTCGAGGTCGCTCTTGCCGTCCTCGGCCGTGACCGTCGGGAGCTGGGCGTGAGCGTCCTCGAGCTTGGACTTGGCTTCGGCCAGATCGCCCTCCGTGAGAGCGAGCTTGGCCTCGCGAAGATCGGCCTTGACCGCCTCGGCGGCCTCCACCGAACGCGCGTGGTCTGCGTAGAGCACCTTCGTGAGTGCCCACAGCGTGTCGCCCGGCTGGGCGTCGCGGGCGGCGAGCCCCATCCCGGCGAAGCTGATGGCCAGTACGGCCGCGGCCGCTGCGACGGGCACCAGCAGGCGCGGCCTGCGTCTGCGGCGCAGTCTGGCGGCCTGCACGGTCATGGCGGCGAGCTTGGGTTCGACCAGCTCACCGATGGGCTCGGACTCGACATCGCGGCGCCACGACAGCAGCAGCTCGCTCAGCCGGTCGTCGCCGAAGCCGTCGAGATCGGCCAGTTCGGCGTCGAAGTCGTTGAAGTCTCCGGAGTCATCGGAGTCGAGGCGCAGGTTCATGGCGCCGAGCCGGTCGAGGAACTCGTCGTCGGCGTGCACCATGGCCAGGTCGGGTGCCTCGTCGAAGCCGGCGAGCTCGGCGTGATTGACCGCGCCGTTCATGGATTCGTTCACGGATTCGAGGTCCGGGACCTGCGACGCACCCGAATCCGGCTCGCCACGTTCGTGTCGATCACCCACTCAGACCACCTCCTCCGCTGACAGCGTCTTGCGTAACCGAGCCAGTGCCCGGTGTTGGGCCACCCGGACCGCTCCGGGTGTGGAGCCCACCGCCTCTGCGGTCTCCTCTGCCGAGAGTCCGACCACGACACGCAGCAGCACGATGTCACGCTGCTTGTCGGGAAGGACATCGAGCAACTCGCTCATCCGGCGACTGAGATCCGCCTGCATGGCGCGCTGCTCCGGCCCGGCCTCGGTTTCCGGTTCGTCTGGAACGTCGGCGACCGGCTCCGATCGGTTACGCCCCGCGGCACGATGTGCGTCTGCCACCTTGTGCGCGGCGATGCCGTACACGAAGGCCAGGAACGGTCGTCCCTGGTCGCGGTAGCTGGGCAATGCCGTTAGCACCGCGAGACACACCTCCTGTGCGACGTCGTCTGCCGAAGCGAATGAACGCTCCTGCCTGCCTACTCGCGCGCGGCAATACCGCACGACCAGAGGCCGGATGGACGCAAGCACCCGGTCAATGGCGCGTGGATCGCCTTCGACGGCAGCGCCAACTGAAGCGTCCAGTCCGTCCCCCAATGTGGTCATCGCAGCGAGCAGCCTCGGTGTTACGCGCAGGTACGGTCAGTTGTAGGTCACACTGCGCGCGGGGCTGTGCCGTCCCTCACGCAGGTGTCACCCACCGTACCGCGCAACACAAACGAGGCGTTCGGGCCCGTTGGCGAACCCATCGTGAACACCGCTCAGCGGGTCTCGACCTGGTCCAGCTGCCAGACGCCGCCGACGTCGACGACCGTCAGTTCCATCCGGTTGCGGTCCACGCGCGGCGCGGGGGTGTCCGCGTTCTCGATCGTCTGGTCGAGGTACAGGTCGATGACCGCCCGGTGCTCGTCGGAGCTGAGCACGCTGGCGGCCGCCACCTCGGCCGTCGAGATCGCCTTCGTCTCCTGGAGCAGCGGGCCGAGGGCGTCGGTGATCTCCACCAGCTGCCTGGCGAAGTTGTCGGTCGAGTGGACGGCCACCAGCTCGAAGTTGCCGTTCGGGTCGCGGTAGTCGTAGGTGCCGAGGTCGACCGCGAACCGCATGGCCGCCTGCCGCGCCTCCTCGGGCACGGCTGCCTGGCCACCCAACTGGTTGACCTTCGACCAGGCGAAGGCGCCGCAGGCGAGCATGAACAGGACGGCGAGCGTCACCAACACCGTGGAGGTCCGGGGCCGACGGCGACGCGCCGGCCCGTCGTGGTCGTCGGCCACGCGCTCGTCCTCTTCGTCGGCTTCGTGCTCTTCGTGCTCTTCGTCGAAGTCGGCGTCGTCCGCGTCCGGTTCGCTGGTGGTGGTCATCGGGCGCGATGGTCCCGCGCCGGGAGGTCACCTGTCTACAGACGCGCCAAACGACGCCCTCCCCACATGGATTGTGGGTGGCGCCGTTTATGTGGTCTGGTCCCTAGGAGACCAGGCCTCGACGGAAGCCGTGAGCCACGGCCTGGGCGCGGTCGCGGACACCGAGCTTGCGGAACAGCCTGCGGGCGTGGGTCTTCACCGTGTCCTCGGACAGGTAGAGCTCGCGGCCGATCTGGCCGTTGCTCTTGCCCATGGCCATGCCACGCAGCACCTGCAGCTCGCGATCGGTGAGCTGGACGCCCGGGTCGGACGGCTGCCGAGGGGCAGGCACCGACGTGCTGGCCAACGTGTGTGCGAGCGCGGCCACCAGTTCGGGACGCGAGGCGTCCCACCGCAGGTAGCCACGGGCACCGCCCGCGATGGCCGCCGCGATGCTACTGGCGTCGTCGGGAGCGCCGAACACGATCACGTTGGCCTGTGGGTTGGCCGACACGAGACGCCGGGTTGCCTCGACCCCGGTGGGCACCGCACGCTGGGTGCCAACAAGGACGACGTCGACCGGCGCTCGGGAGAACCGAGCCAGCAGCTCGTCACCGTGAGCTACGCAGTCGATGCGACTAACCCCTGGAACCGCGGACATGACACGGGTCAAGCCTTCCCGCACGCCGCGCCGGTCGTCGCAAATCAAGACCGTCGTCACGGGGACTCCTTCCTGCAGCCGAGTGACGTACTCCTCCCTATCGGACGCTTCGGGGCGAACCTTGACACGATCTGGTGGTAAATCTGCTGACCAGTTCGCCCAGATGTCCGTACCCACCCCGTCACCCGGTTGGGCCAGCGAGCCGAGGTACCCACGGGGAGCGCTCGGCGAGCAGGCGCCCGACCGGATCGGCCCGACGTAACACGCTGTGTAAGGCTACGGCCGCGCACCGACAATGTTCACCCCCTCGCGTGGGGTCCAACTCCGCCAGAATGAGCGCACCCGGCCAGACCAGCGACAACAGGCCCAGATCGACTGCCTCGTCGTGTGCGGAGGCCACCAACGGGCGGGCCCGGCGCCCCTGGCCGGCCGCGCCGAGCGCCGCGCCGAGCACCAGAGCCGACTTGATCCGGTGCCGGACCGACCCCGAGTCGGCCGCCAGTTCGGCCGCTCGCTCGGCGTGCTCCGCCGCGACCGAGGCTCGAGCGGCACTCAACTCGATCTCAGCCGAGACCCAGGCGAGCCGCAACGTGCCGCGCCAGCCGACGTCCGGCAGCCGGTCGGCCGCGGCCACCAGCCGGCGGGCCTCGTCGAGCCGGCCGACCCCGAGCGCGTCAGCCGCCAGACCCAGCAGGACGTCCGACGCAGCCGGCCCCTCCTCACGAAGATGGCCGGCCAGGCGACGCAGGCCCTCGGCATCCAGTGCCCGCGCCGCCTGATGGCCGCCGAGCTGGCGGCGGTGGGAGGCGAGGGTGCTCGCCGCGTGGGCCGCCAGCGTCGGGTCGCGCCCGGTGATGAGGTCGCCCAGCAGCGCGGCGGCCGCCGCATACCGACCCTGACCGCCCAGGACGACGGCCGCCAGCCAACGCTCGCGTGGTTCGGTCGGCGTGCCGGGGTCGAGGTCGGGACGGTCGCCGAAGGCAGCCCGTTCGAGAGAGATCACGCGGCTCCCGGGTCGAGGTGAGTGGCCAGCCTATCGGCGCCCACCGACAATTCCGGCGCCCGAGCCGGCGGCCCCGCGACGTCGCGTGCGGGAAGCGGAACTCGGGGGCGGGGACCGGGGACTCGCGTGCCGGAACCGCCAGCGCGCGGACCGGCACCACGAACCCTCCTCTCCGAACCCCCAGCTCGCGTACCGGAACCAGGAACACGCGCGCTGGAAGCACGAACTCGCGGACGGGGAACCGCGAACTCGCGCGCTGGAAGCACGAACTCGCGTGCGGGAACCGCGAACTCGCGGACGGGGAACCGCCAGCTCGCGTGCCCGAACCGCGAACCCGCGTGCCGGAACCGGGGACATGCGGGCCGGACGTGGCGACATGCACGCGGGACGTGGGGACGCGCGGGCCGGACGCGGCGACATGCGTGCCGGACGTGAGACATGCGAGCTGGAACTGGGGACATGCGGGCCGGAGCCGGGGACATGCCCGGATGTGGGGACATGCGGGCTGGAGGGGGTCGCGGGTGGTTAGCCGGCTACTAGTTGTTCTATTCGGTGCACTGCTTCGCCCAGGTCGTCGAGTCTTTCCACCCTGTCGGGCAGCTCGGAGGCGAACCAGCCGGGGCCGCAGGCGAACAGGCGCACTCGCTGCCTCGTGCGCGGCACCCCCTCGAACACCTCCGCCCGCCCGTTGCGCGGCAGCTGCGCCCACAGCGCCACCGCCGCGGGACCCGTCCGGCGCACGGCCGCGGCCAGCGCGGACTCCGGCAGCGCGGCGCCGAGCAGCTGCGTACCGATGCCCGCTCCGGCGAGCGCGGCGCGCAGTACATATAGAGGTAGGGAGTGGTGCTCCTCGGGCGCGCAGCACAGCAGCACGGGACGCGGGTTGCGCGGCGCCGTGACCAGCGGGGTCACGCCGATCATCGCGGCCAGCACGCACTCGTGCACCAGGTGCTCGACCTCGACGCACTCGCCCGACTGCGCCCAGCGGCCGGCCAGCGCCGTGAGCACCGGACGCAGCACCTCGTCCCAAGCGGTGACCACGCCGAGATCGGCGAGGCTGTCCATGATCAGCTGCTGGGTGGCGACCGCGTCCATGGCCATGGCCGCTCGGCTGAGCCCGACCACCGTGGTCGACCGGGCGCCGGCGTCGCGGATGAGCGGGTCCCGTGGCGCGACCACGACCACCTCGGGCGGGGCGGCCGCGCGCAACGCGTAGCCGGCGGCCTCGGCCGGGCTCGCCCCGCGCAGCAGCGCCTGCTGCATCAGCTCGAGCCGCGCGACGTCCGCGGGTGTGTAGCGGCGATGCCGGCCGGTGGTGTGGCCCCTCGGCCCGATCCCGTAGCGGCGATCCCAGGTCCGCAGGGTGGCCGGTGCGACACCGAGCCGCCGGGCCACGGCCGCCACCGGGAGCGTCGGCTCGGCGGGTGACTCGGTGAACGAGTCCACGAGCGAGCCCCGGCCATGATCGCCCACGGACACCTCCTTCGTCGCCATCCCTCCCATAGTCGGGTGATCAACCGTGTCCGGCAACTGGATCGACGAACACGCTGCGTGGACGTGGTTAACCGATCGGCTGAAATGCGCAACTAATAAGTCGATCACCCTTGAACAAGCATTGGCGCGGTTCTAGCGTTGGTCCCGCTGCACCGAATGGAGTAGCCGGTACGTGCAAATATCCGGCGAGGGAGGCGGTCACCATGGCGGACACTCGCAGGCTCCCCGGTCCCAACGCAGACGTGTGGGACTGGCAGCTCGAGGGTTCCTGCCGCGGCATGGACAGTGCGTTCTTTTTTCACCCTGACGGGGAGCGGGGCCCGGCACGGGCGCGGCGCGAGTCCAGAGCGAAGGCGGTCTGCCAGGCCTGCCCCGTGCTGGAACTCTGCCGGCGGCACGCGTTGGCCGTTCACGAACCGTACGGAATCTGGGGTGGACTCTCGGAGGGCGAGCGGGAGGCCATCATCAAGATGGAGAAGCGCACGTTGGCCGTGGCCACCTGATCTGACCAGTCAGACGGCGAACGCCGCGTTCGGTGGGGGAAAACGCACCGAACGCGGCGTTCGTCTGTGTCTGGCTAGAGGTCAGTGACCGTGACCATGGCCGTGACCGTGGCCGGCTGATTCCGGCTCCTCTTCCTTCTTCTCCACCACGGCCGCCTCGGTGGTCAGCACCATGCGGGCGATGGAGGCGGCGTTCGTGACCGCGGAGCGGGTGACCTTGACCGGGTCGACCACACCGTCGGCGACCAGGTCGCCGTAGGTGAGCTTGGCCGCGTTGAAGCCGTGGCCCCAGTCGAGCTCCTTCACCTTGGACACGACGACCGCACCCTCGAAGCCGGCGTTGGCCGCGATCCAGTGCAGCGGCGCGCCGAGCGCCTCGCGGACCAGCCGGACCCCGGTGGCCTTGTCGCCGGACAGCGAGTCGGCCAGCGCGGTCAGCCCATTGGCCGCGTGCACCAGGGCGGAACCGCCGCCGGGCACGATGCCCTCCTCGACCGCTGCCTTGGTGGCGGCCACCGCGTCCTCGATGCGGTGCTTGCGCTCGGCGAGCTCGGTCTCGGTGGCGGCGCCGACCTTGATCACCGCGATGCCGCCGGAGAGCTTCGCCAGCCGCTCCTGCAGCTTCTCGCGGTCCCAGTCGGAGTCGGTGGCCTCGATCTCCGCGCGGATGAGCTCCGCGCGGCCGGCCACGTCGGCCTTGGTGCCGCCGCCGTCGACCAGCGTGGTCTCGTCCTTGGTGACCACCACTCGCCGGGCTGTGCCCAGCACGTCGAGGTCGGCCTCGGAGAGCTTCATGCCGATGTCGGACGAGATGACCGTGCCGCCCGTGACGACCGCCAGGTCGTCGAGGAACGCCTTGCGGCGGTCACCGAAGTACGGCGCCTTGACGGCGACCGCGCGGATGGTCTTGCGCACGGAGTTGACCACGAGCGTGGACAGCGCCTCGCCGTCGACGTCCTCCGCGATGATCAGCACCGGCTTGCCGGCGGCCGCGATCTTCTCGAGGACCGGCAGCAGGTCGTTGATCGAGGAGATCTTCTCGCGGTACATGAGGACGTAGGTGTCCTCGAGTACCGCCTCCTGCGCCTCCTGGTCGGTGGAGAAGTGGGCGGAGATGTAGCCCTTGTCGAACTGCACGCCCTCGGTGATGACGAGTTCGGTGGCCATCGTGGAGGACTCCTCCACGGTGATCACGCCGTCGTCGCCGACCTTCTCGATGGCCTCGCCGAGCAGCGCGCCGATCGAGGCGTCGCGGGAGGCGACCGTACCGACCTGGGCGATGTTGTCCCGGCCCTTGACCGGGGTGGCCTTGGCCTTCAGCGCGTCGACCACCGTGTCGGCGGCCAACTGGATGCCGAGGCCGAGTTCCATGGGGTTGGCGCCGGCGGCCACGTTGCGGATACCGATCCGGACCATGTACTGGGCCAGCACGGTCGCCGTGGTGGTGCCGTCGCCCGCTACGTCGTTCGTCTTGGTGGCGACGTTCTTCGCGAACTGCGCACCGAGGTTCTCGAACGGGTCTTCCAGCTCGATCTCACGGGCGATGGTGACACCGTCGTTGGTGACGGTCGGCCCGCCGAACTTCTTGGCAAGAACGACGTGACGACCGCGCGGACCGAGCGACACCCGAACCGCGTCGGCGAGCTTGTTCACCCCGCGCTCGAGCGCCCGACGAGCGTCCTCGTCGAAGCTGATCTGCTTGGGCATGTCCTACCTTTCTGGGACACACAGCGCCCCGGCAGCCCCTTCGGGCCACCGGGGCGCGTGCGGTTGACTTCGCCGAGCGTCGTCAGTTGACGACGGCCAGCACGTCGCGGGCGGAGAGGATGAGGTACTCCTCACCGTTGTACTTCACCTCGGTGCCGCCGTACTTGGAGTAGATGACGACATCTCCGACAGCCACGTCCAACGGGACGCGGTTGCCGTTGTCGTCAACACGGCCCGGGCCAACGGCCAGAACCTTGCCCTCCTGGGGCTTCTCCTTGGCAGTGTCCGGGATGACAAGACCGGACGCCGTTGTGGCTTCGGCCTCGCTCGCCTGGACGACGATCTTGTCCTCGAGCGGCTTGATGTTCACGCTCACCGCGGTGACCTCCACGGGTCGACTCGATTGCGTTGGCAGTTACCTGATGTTGCTGCGGCTCCTGCCACCCCGCCGTCGCGGGTGTCGGGGCGGTGTTGGTGCCGTACGTTTGGCACTCTACCCACGCGACTGCTAACGGTGCAACGAGGGTCCTTCGACGGGCACTCCACCGGGCATCCCTTGATCTGGTTGTTCATCAACGCGTGGTGATCGGTTCACTGTGTGCGGCCGGTAGTCGACGTCACCGGATCGGGTTCCGGGCGGGCTCACCCGCTTGAGGAGAGTCGCGGGAGAGTCCCGTCGGCAGCATGTGCGCTCAGAGGTTTGACACTCGAGGAGCGCACACGTGACACATCCGCAGCAGGGTGGCGGCTACGGAGCACCGCAGCAAGGCGGATACGGCCCGTTACCTGGCTATCCCCCGCAGCAGCCCTGGGGGTACGGGCCGCATCCGCCGAAGAAGCCCAAGACCGGCCTGATCGTCGGGCTCGTCGTCGGCGTCGTGGTGGTCGCGCTCGGACTCGTGGTGGTACTCGCCCTCCGGAGCGACGGTGACGACAAGCCCGGCACCGCGGGCGGAGGCGGCGGCGCACCTCCAGGCGCTCCCGGCATTGCGGACCCGACCCTCGACTACACGGCCACCGACGACGCACCACCCGGCGGCGGAGCGGACAGTGGTCCCGGCGGCGGGTCCGGCGGCGGCGCCGGCAGCGCGGGAGAACTGGCGCTCACGGTCGCGCAGATCATCCAGGACCACGACACCGCCGCGATCGAGGAG
Organism: uncultured Actinomycetota bacterium; assembly: GCA_963826035.1. Classification (GTDB taxonomy): domain Bacteria; phylum Actinomycetota; class Actinomycetes; order Mycobacteriales; family Pseudonocardiaceae; genus Actinophytocola. Next base: position 286,778 of record CAWGVZ010000024.1, read on the forward strand.
TACGCCTGCAACGCGGGGGAAGCGCAGTCCCTCCAGCAGGAACTCGCCCAGCTCGACGGGATGGACGTCATCGCGAGGCCGCAGGCCATCGAGCAGACGTCGGAGACCATGGCCCAGACCACGATCAAGCTGACGTTCGACGGGCAGACCGTGGACTACCCCCTCCGGATGCAGCTGAGAGACGACATCTGGTGCGCGATCAGCGCCTCCTGACCGAGCAGTTCACACTCGAGGGACATACGACGTGACATACCCGCAACAGCAAGGCGGATACGGCCCGCCGCCCGCCTATCCCCAGCCCGGCGGGTACGGGCCGCCGCCTGACAAACCCAAGACCGGCCTGATCGTCGGGATCGTCGGGATCGTCGTGGTCGTCGCACTCGGACTGGTACTGGTGCTCACCCTCACCGGCGACGATGACGACAAGTCGCCCGGCACGGCGGGCGGCGGTGGCGCACCGGGCGGCAGCATTCCGGATCCGACGCTCAAATACACGGCCACCGAGAACGCACCACCACCCGGCGGCGCGGACAGTGGTCCCGCCGGCGGTGACAGCGGCCCGGACAGCGGCCCCGACAGTGGCCCCGACAGTGGCCCCGACAGTGGCCCGGACAGCGGCGGGAGCGGCGGGCCCACCGGCTCGGCCGATCCGTGGGAACTCGTGCAGACGATCGCGCGGATCATCGAGACGAACGACGTCGATGCGGTCAAGGACTACGCCTGCGGCGCCAGGGACGTCACGTTCTTCGAGACGGACCTCGAAAAGCTCGCTGGGTCACAGGTCACGGCGGAGGCCAAGGACCTCAACGAAACGTCGGCCACCGAGGCGAAGGCCACGATCGCCGTCACCGTGGACGGCGTGTCCGATGCCTACCCGATCTTGGTGAAGCAGCAGAACGGCGTCTGGTGCGCCAACCACGAGTGGGCGAACTGACCCGCGCGACCGCTCGTCTACATCGGACAGTCGGCGCCTCGCCGCTGGCTGGCAAACGCCCTCGTTGCGACAGTGGGACGACAGTTCGGCGACAGGCTCGCAGGTTGGGCGGGTCGGCCTAGTGGCGTTAGGCCATCCGGGCGGAATTTCACTGGTTTTCTGGCTACGCTGCGGGTCGTCCGAACGGTTGCGCAGGGAGGAAATACCAGTGACGTACCCGCAGCAGGGGGGTTACGGACCACCTCAGGGAGGACCCGGTCCACAGCAGGGCTACGGACCGCCACCGCCCGGCTATCCACCGCAGGGCGGGTACGGCGGGTATCCGCCAGGGCCGCCGAAGAACAACACCGGGATGATCGTCGGAGTCATGGTGGCCGTGGTGGCCGTGATCGCGGCGGTGGTGCTGGTGATCGTGCTCAACAGTGGCGACGACGACCCGAAGAACAAGGCGGGCGACAGCGGCAACAGCGACGGCGGGGGCAACCCGCAGGTCGAGATTCCCGGCCCGAACATGCCCGGCGAGGGCGGTGACTCCGGTGACTCCGGCTCCGGTGACTCCGGCTCCGGTGACTCCGGTAACTCGGGTGGTTCGTCCAGCCCGGAGGAGGTGGCCGACGCGGCCGCCACGATCATCGAGACCAACGACACCGATCTCGTCGACCAGCTCGCCTGCACGAGCGCGCAGGCCGAGGAGCTGAAGGCCCAGATGGGCGAGCTCCCGCCGGGTATGGAGATCCAGGCCACGGCGACCGACGTCCAGACGAGCGGGAACACCGCCTCCGCCACGATCGAGCTGACGGCCGAGGGTGCGTCCGACTCGTTCACCCTCGAGATGGAGAGCCCGGACGGCGACACCTGGTGCGTCTCCGGGATCTAGTCACGACCAGCCGACCTCCGGGCGGGCGACACCGGTCGCCCGCCCGGTTGTCCTCTGAGGAGAGTTGAAGGAGAGCGCCGTCGTCATCCTGGGCACCCGCGGTTCACATTCGAGGAGCACAGGTGACATACCCGCAGCAGGGCGGCCCACAACAGCAAGGCGGATACGGCCACGGCTATCCCCAGCCCGGTGGGTACGGGCCGCCGCCGCCGAACAAGCCCAAGACCGGTCTGATCGTCGGGATCGTGGCCAGCGTCGTGGTCGTCGCGCTCGGACTGGTACTGGTGCTCGCGCTCACCGGCGACGATGACGACAAGTCACCCGGTACCGCGGGCGGCGGCGGTGGCGCACCGGGCGGCAGCATTCCGGACCCGACCCTCGACTACACGGCCGACGAGGACGCACCAGGTGGCGCGGACAGCGCACCAGGCAGTGGCGACGACAGCGGAGACGACAGCGGCGGAGGCGGTAGTGCCCCCGGCGGAGCCAGCGATCCGCAGACCCTCGCGCAGACGGTCGCGCACATCTTCGAGACCCACGACGCCGCCGCCATCGAAGCCCTCGGCTGCGACTCCGGGGACAAGCACTACCTCCAGCAGGACCTCGCTGTGGTCGAGGGGGATGAGATCACGGCGACCGCCGTGGACGTCGCGCACACGACGGACACCCTCGCCACGGCCACCATCAAGATCACGCCCGCCGGCGGCCAGGCGGTGGACTACCCCATCGGGATGCAGTTGCTCACCAACGAAACCGAGTGGTGTGTCCGGCGCAAGTGACCGGGAACGGCTGACCAACTGTGCCGTTCGGCGGAAAACTATTGACGGCCAGGGTGTGCGGCGCCAGAGTTAACCGTCTGGTGTCCCCTGCCCGTGGAGGCCAACCGTGCCCAGGAAGTCGGCGAGCGTCCTCGCGCTCGCGGTCACGCTCGCCATCGGCACTCCCGCGGTAGCCGCCGAGCCCGACGCGGCGGCCGGCCGCCAGCAGGCCTACGCCGCGGCGGCCGCCGAGTTCGGGGTGCCGGAGAGCGTCCTGCTTGGAGTGTCCTATCTGGAGTCCCGGTGGAACGTCAACGCCGGCACTCCGAGCACCAGCGCGGGTTACGGCCCCATGCACCTGACCGATGTGGTGACCGCGAATGCCGGCGGCTCCCACCACGACGACGGCACCGAGGACCCGCGCGGTGACGACGCCCGCCCGGCCCTGCTACCGGTCCCCGGCGAGAACGACGTGTCGGCGCCCGCACTGAACACCCTCGCCGACGCCGCCGGCCTGACGGGCGTCGACCCGGCGGCGCTGCGCGCCGACCCCGTGCAGAACATCCGCGGTGGCGCAGCGCTGCTCGCCGAGCACCAGCGCGACCTCGGCGTCACGGGCGACGACCCGGCCGACTGGTACGGCGCCGTGGCCAAGTACAGCGGCGCGGCCGACACCGGTTCGGCGAACACGTTCGCCGCCGAGGTGTTCGCCACCATCAACCAGGGCGTCGAACGGGTCACCGACGACAGCCAGTTGGTGCGGCTCGCGCCCACCCAGGTGGCGCCGAACACCGGCCAGCTCGCCGATCTCGGCCTGCGCCAGACGCAGACGGCCGGGGCCGAGTGCCCGGCGAGCCTGGCCTGCGAGTGGCTGCCGGCGCCGTACGAGCAGTTCACCAACGACGGCGGCAGTATCGATTATGGCAACCACGACAAGGCGAACCGCCCGACCTCGCAGAAGATCGACTACATCGTCATCCACGACACCGAGGCCACCTGGGCGACCACGCTGAAGCTGGTGGCCGACCCGACCTACGTGAGCTGGCAGTACAGCCTGCGGTCGGCCGACGGGCACATCGCGCAGCACGTGAAGGCGAAGGACGTGGCCTGGCAGGCCGGCAACTGGTACATCAACTCGAAGTCGATCGGCCTCGAGCACGAGGGTTTCGCCGCGCAGGGCACCTGGTACACCGAGGCCATGTACCGCAGCTCGGCGAAGCTCGTGCGGTACCTGGCGGCCAAGCACCACATCCCGCTGGACCGGGCGCACATCATCGGCCACGACAACGTGCCGGGCACGATCCCGTCGACCGTGCGCGGCATGCACTGGGACCCGGGCCCGTACTGGGACTGGTCGCACTACTTCGACCTGCTCGGCGCGCCGTTCCGCGGCACCGGCACCCCGCGCACGGGACTAGTGACCATCAACCCCGACTTCGACACGAACAAGCCGGCGTTCACCGGTTGTGACGTGGCCGGTCAGCCGTGTCCGGCGCGCGGGTCCGGGTCGGTCATCCTGCACACCGAACCGCGCGCGGATGCCCCGCTGCTGAAGGACATCGCGCTGCGGCCGGACGGGTCGCCCGGCACCATGCACATCTCCGACCACTCGTCGCGGGTGGAGACCGGGCAGACGTTCGCCATCGCCGAGCGGCGCGGTGACTGGACGGCCATCTGGTACCTCGGGCAGAAGGGCTGGTTCCACAACCCGTCCCGGTCGCCGTCGGCCGTGTGGTCGTTCGGTTTCGTTGCCACGCCGAAGAAGGGCCGCGACTCGATCCCGGTCTACGGGCGGGCCTACCCGGAGGCGGAGGCCTATCCGGCGGGCGTGCCGGTGCAGGCGGTCACGCCGTTGCAGTACTCGCTGCCGGCCGGCCAGAAGTACTCCGTCGGCCTGGCTACCGGGTCGGAGTACTACTGGGCGGTGACCTACGACTCGACGAACCACACGGTGGTGCGCGGGAAGACCAGGTACCTGCAGATCCAGTTCGGCCACCGGGTCATGTTCGTCGACGCGGCCGACGTGGATGTCCGGCCGTCCGTGTTCTAGGGGGCGTACGCGATCGGGGAAGCCCAACTGGTGTCCCCGACGAACCACAGGCCATCGTCGATCCGACGGCCCTTGGTGTAGTGCGTGTTCCCGCTGCCGTTCTGCGTGCTGTTGTATCCGACGTTGTTGTTGTCTTTGTAGACGCCCAACTCGACCTTGTAGTCGCCGTTCGCACGGGCCCACACGTAGTTGCCCTTGCCGCACCAGCCCTTGCGCAACTGGAGGAACCGGTCGCCGGACGTCGTCGACGAGACCGTGACGACGTTGGTGCAGGAGGCCGGGTCACTGAACCACATCGGCACCTCGACGGCCGATGCGGTGCCCGGCATGGCCACCGCCGCCAATGCCGACGCCGCGACCAGCACACCGGCCCGCTTGACTGTTCTTCGCATGGTGATCCCCTCTCGTAACCCGGGGCGCCTCACCCCGGTACGAGCCAAGGATCGTTACGGCGCTCTCCTCCCGCTTTCCCGCTGGTACCTCACGCCGACGCCAGGCGGCGCAGGTTCCGCAGGCCGAGCACCGCGAGCGCGGGTTTGGCGATGATCCACTCGCCCGGCCGGTAGTCCTTCGCCCGGACGAGCCGGGCGGCGAGGTCGGGACGCTGGCGCCACAGGTACGCGCGCGCCTTCTCGGCGTGCAGGGAATGGGAGACGATCTTGATGTGGTCCGCGTCCTCGAGGAAGGGGATGACGTTCGTGATGTTCTGCCAGGTGGCGCGGCTCTCGGTTTCGACGATCAGCGGACCGCGATAGCCGCGAATCTCGCGGGCGTAGTCCGCCATGAGTTCGGCTTCCGGCCGTCCGCCGGTCTGGGGTCCGCCGCTCAGAACGAGTCTTGTGGTCGAGCCGTCCAGTGATCGCAGTCCGGCGCGAACCCGCCACCGGTTCACCGCGTTGGCCCGGTTGCCCCTGTTGCGGTAGCCGAGCACGACGACGGCGCCGTTCGTTCCGCGAGCGGGCGGCGGCTGACCGAGCCGACGCCGGGAAGCGCGCAAGTGCTCGATCTCACCCCAGCCCAGCAGCGCCAGTAGCAGCGCGACCGCCACCTTCACGAGTCCACGACCGCGGCCACGGCCTCGATCTCCACCAGTTGGTCGAGGTAGCCGAGAACGGTCACGCCGAGCAGGGTGGCGGGCACGTCGTGGTCGCCGAACGCCTCGCGGACGACCTCCCACGCGGTCACCAGATCGGCCTGCACGGTCGAGGCGACGAGTACCCGGGTGTTGATCACGTCGCCGATTCCAGCACCGGCCGCTTCCAGTGCGATGCGCAGGTTCTCCACACACTTGGCCGCCTGGGCGGCGTAGTCACCGACCCCGGCAGTGGTGCCGTCCAGGTTGATCGGGCAGGCCCCGGCCAGGAAGATCAGCCGAGCGTCGGCGGGCGCGGTGGCGGCATAGGCGTACTCGGCGACGTCGGACAACCGGTCGGAGCGAATGAGGGTCACGGTCATCCACCCTGTTTACCGGATTAGTGCTCCGCCAGATCTTCCAGTGAAGTGGGGACCTCGAAGGGCGGGCGGCTGGTGCCCGTGATCCGGTAGCGGCCCCACGGGTCGGGGTCGGCCAGTTGTGCCGGCGCCTCACCGTGCGGGGTTCGCACCAGTGCTCGGCCCTGGCGGCCGCCCAGCCGGGTGGTCAGGGCCTCGTCGACCTGGACACGGCCGTACCAGTGATACCGGCCGTCGACCGGTTCGAAGTTGCCTCGCAGGGTCAGTTCGACGGCCAGTTCGGCGTCGTCGAAGACCAGGGTGGCCGGGCCTCGGTAGCCGTCCTCGTCATCGCTCACCGGTTCATGTTACCGCAGGTAACAGTTCTCGCAGAGCGCCTTCGAAAGTCGCCTGGGTGAAGGTGAAACCGCTGGCCAGGAGGCGTTCCGGCAGGACGCGGGTGCTGGCCAGCAGCACCTCGTCGGCCAGGCCCGGGCCGTACACGCGCCTGGCCAGCCTCGGCGGCAGCGTCAGGAACCTCGGCCGCTTGAGCACCTTCGCCAGGATGTCCGCGTACTCGCGGTTGGTCACGGGGTTCGGGGCGACCACGTTGACCGGGCCGGCCATCCCCGGGGTGTCGAGCAGGTGGGAGATCGCGCGCGCGATGTCGGTGAGCGTGATCCAGCTGACGTACTGGTTGCCGTGGCCGGCGCGAATACCGAGACCCCGGCGGAACCACGGGAGCAGCGACGGCAGCACCCCGCCCTCGGTGGACTGCACCAGACCGAACCGCAGCTGGGTGACCCGGATGCCGGCGCGGCCGGCTACCTCGGTGGCCCGCTCGGCGTCCCGGTGCACACTCGCGAGAAAGCCGTCGCCGGGAGTACTGCGCTCGGTCAGTTCCTCGCTGCCCCGGTCGCCGTAGATGCCGATGGCCGACGCCGACAGCAGGGCCCTCGGCGGGTTCGCCATGCTGGCCAGCCCCTCGGCCAGCGTGCGGGTGCCGCCGACCCGCGACGCGCGGATGGCCTCGCGCTGGTGCTCGCTCCACCGGCCGGCCATGGTCTCGCCCACCAGATGCACCACTGCCTGCACGCCGCCGAGCCCCGCCGTGTCCAACTCGGGGTACCAGAGCACCTCGTCCTCGGCCACCGGACGACGTCGCACCAGGCGAACCACCTGGTGCCCGTCCGCGCGTAGCTGGCGTACCAGCGCGCCGCCCAGCAGTCCACTGGAGCCGGTGACCGCGACGTTCACCCGGACGAGACTACGGTCTCACACCGACACTGTGCTCACCGGCAGCGCCGGATCCGCCGAAAGGTCCAAAGAGGACGTCCGGACGCCGGATACCACGAGGTGCGCGCCGAGCGCGGCGATCATCGCGCCGTTGTCCGTGCACAGCCGCGGGCGGGGAACCCGCAGCTCGATGCCGGCCTTCGCGCACCGCTCACGGGCCAGTCCGGACAGTCGCGAGTTGGCCGCCACGCCACCCGAGACGATCATGGTGCCGATACCCAGCTCGGTCGCCGCGCGTACCGCCTTGGCGGTCAGCACGTCGGCCACCGCCTCCTGGAACGACGCGGCCACGTCGTCGACCGGCACCGGCGCGCCCTCGCGCTCGCGACCCTCGACCCAGCGGGCGACGGCCGTCTTCAGGCCGGAGAACGAGAAGCCGAACCGTGCGTCCCTCGGCCCGGTGAGTCCACGAGGGAACCTGATGGCCTGCGCGTCACCCCGCGCGGCGGCCTTGTCGATCGGCGGCCCGCCCGGGTAGGGCAGGCCGAGGATGCGCGCCACCTTGTCGTACGCCTCGCCGGCCGCGTCGTCGATGGTCGAGCCGACCTCGGTGATCTTGGTGGCCAGGTCGTCGACGCGCAGCAGCTGCGTGTGACCGCCGGAGACGAGCAGCGCGAGGCACGGCGCGGGCAGCGGGCCGTGTTCGAGGGTGTCCGCCGCGACGTGGCCGGGCAGGTGGTTGACGCCGTAGAGCGGTACGTCCAGCGCGGCGGCGTACGCCTTGGCCGCGGCCACGCCGACCAGCAGCGCTCCCGCCAGACCGGGGCCGCAGGTGACGGCGATGGCGTCCACATCGGACAGTGCGATCCCCGCTCGCTCGACCGCGCGCCGCATGCTCGGGACCATGGCCTCCAGGTGCGCGCGACTCGCGACCTCGGGCACCACCCCGCCGAACCGGGCGTGCTGCTCGACGCTGGAGGCGACCTCGTCGGCCAGCAGGGTCATGGCGCCGTCGTCGCCGAGCTCGACGATGCCGACACCCGTCTCGTCGCAGCTGCTCTCGATGCCCAGGATGATGGTCACACGTCCTCCGAAACCCGACTCGGGCGCGCCATGGTGTACGCGTCGGCGCCGGACTGCTGGTAGTAGCGCCGCCGCAGGCCGACCCGGGTGAACCCGTGTGCCTCGTACAGCCCGATGGCCGCCAAGTTGTCCGTGCGGACCTCGAGGAAGACGGGCGCGGCGAACTCGTCGGCGCGTGCCAGCAGGGCGGCCAGCAGCAGCCGGCCGATCCCCTCCCCCTGCCGGTCGGGGTCGACGCCGATGGTGTGCACGTTGGCCTCGGCGTTGCGGCGGGTGCCGTAGAGCGACATGCCGGCGTACCCGATCAGCCGGTCGCCGTCATGTGCGCCGAGGTAGTAGTGGCCGGCGTTCAGCTCGCTGTGCAGCGCGCTCTCGCTCCACGGGTCGTCGTCGGCGAACAGGATGGCCTCCAGCTCGGCGCACCGGGGGAGATCCCGGTGGCGCAACGGTTCCAGCCGAACCGTCACGGCGCCGTCACCCGTTTGCGGGCGCCCGGCTCGACCGCGTCCGGCCGGCGCAGGTACAGCGGCACGAGCGGACCCGGCTCGGCCGTCAGGTCGGCCGCCCGCACCAGCCCGGCCGGGGTCGGGTACCGGACGCCCGTGTGCGGCAGGTCGAACAGGTCCATGCCGGCGATCCGGGTGACCCCGGTGAGGTCGAGGGTGTCGGGCCGGTCGACGGCCGGGCCGGCCGTCCGGTTTCCCTGCTCGTCATAGGTGGCCCAGTAGACCTCCTTGCGTCGCGCGTCTGTGGCGACCAGCAGCGGCCCGCCGGGCGCCACTGCGGCGGCGATCGCGTCGAGCGTGCAGACCGGGTGCACGGGCCGGTCCAGCGCGTGGCCGAGGGCGGCGGCCGTGGCCATGCCGGCGCGCAGGCCGGTGAACGGGCCGGGGCCGACGCCGCAGACGATGGCGTCCAGGTCGGCCAGGCGATGACCGGCGTCGGCCAGCGTCGCGAGGATGTGCGGGGTCAGCAGCTCACCGTGGGCGCGCGCGTCGACCGTGACCCGCTCGGCGAGCGTCGTTCCCTCGAGCGTGACCAGCCCGGCGGTGACCGCGGGCGTGGCGGTGTCGACCGCAAGTACCAGCACGGCCGTCAAGAATACGTGGTGGTCAGCGCCGCCATTCGGCGAGGACCGCGGGCAGGTCGGCCAGGCGCTGTACGACCGCGTCCGGCTCGACGTCGACCGGTACCTGCTGATAGGCGGGGATGTCGCTGTGCGGCACGAGCACCGCCCGCATACCGATGGCCTTGGCGCCGCTGACGTCGTCGTAGGGGCGGTCGCCGACGTACACGCAGTCGGCCGGATCGTCGACGCCGACCGCCGCCATGGCCGCGAGGAACGCCTCACGGTGCGGCTTCGTGTACTCGAGGTCGCTGCTCCAGACGTGGGCGTGGAACAGGTCGAGCACCCCGTCGCGGGCGAGCACCTCCTCGTGCCAGGTGGCCGGCCACGGGGTGGAGGACAGGATGCCCACCCGCAGGCCCTCGTCGCGCAGGCCGCGGACCACCGGCTCCACGTCCGGGTCGGTGTGGGTGGACGGGTCCCAGAAGGTCCGGTACGCGGCCAGCGCGCCCTCGTGCTCCGGTGCACTGGCGGTCGCCAGGACCTGGGCGATGGTGAAGGCCAGGTGCTCGTCGCGGGCCCTGGTCCACGCGGCCTCCTCGGCCGCGACGATCGCGTCGGCGAGCGCGGCGGCCGTGTCCGTGTCGCCCGGGTGGAGGACGTCGGCGTAGCTGCGCCAGGCCGCCAGGTAGTCCACCGGCCGCCAGGGTGTCAGCGTGCCGCCCCAATCAAAGATCACTGCCCTCATGCCCGCCAGCCTACGGAGCGACGGCCGGTGTTCAATCGAATTCCGTAGGGTGGCCGCATGATCCGTGGCGTCCTGTTCGACTACTCCGGCACTCTCTTCCGCATGGAGCCAGGTCCCAGTTGGGGCCCCGGGCTCAGCGGTGACCAGCAGGAACAGCTGACCCTGCTGCTCACCGCGTCGACGCTGAAGGCCGACCACCTGCCGCCGGAACTGGCCGACGGCTGGGCGCGCCGTGACCTCGATCCCGCCCTGCACCGCCGGATCTACCTGGCGTCGATCGCGGCCAGCGGGATCGGGCTCACGCCGGAGATGGCCGAGGCGGCCTACGAGCGCGTGCTGATGACCGAGTCGTGGCACCCCTACCCGGACACGCTCGCCACGCTGCGCCGGCTGCGGGCGGCCGGCGTTCCGGTGGCCGTGGTCAGCAACATCGCCTGGGACATCAGGGATGTGTTCCGCACGCACGACGCGTTCGAGCTGGCCGACGAGTTCGTGCTGTCCTATGTGGAGGGCGTGATGAAACCCGACCCGAAGATCTTCCTGGTGGCCTGCCAGCGGATCGGGGTGTCGCCGGGTGAGGCGCTGATGGTCGGCGACAGCGCGGAGGCCGACGGCGGCGCCACGGCTGCCGGCCTGACCACCGAGATCATCAAGCCGCTCCCGACCACCGAGCGACCGGACTCGCTACTGTCCACACTGGACGCACACGGGCTCTAGTCCTTGGGCGGCAACGCCTTCATGAGTAGCGCGAACAGCTCCTCGTAGCCGTCGGAGCCGAGCGCGTCGAGCACGTCCTCCTCGAGTTTGTCGACCGCCGCACGAACGTTGCCCAGGCGGGTCCGGCCGAGGTCGGTGAGTTCCAGGGCGTACCGGCGGCGGTCATGCGGGTCCTGGCCGCGGCTCACGAGCTCCGCCTGGACCAGCTCGTCCACCACCTCGGCGGCGGCCGGCTCGGTGATCCCGAGATAGGCGGCGATGTCCTGCTGTGGGCACGGGGCGAGCAGTTCGAGTGCGGAGAGCGGGCCGAAGTGCCTGGTCCGCAGGCCGACGTCGACGAGAAGTGAGTCCCCGTAACGGCGTTGCCGGTAGTGCGCCTGCGCCGTCAGGTACTCGAGGCTGCGCACGGTCGCCGGTTCGGGCAGCAGGCGGCCGAGCAGTTCGGCGAGCCGGCGCCGTTCGGGCTCGGTGAGCGCCGCCGTGACCCGCTCATCGCGGTCGGACACGGCCCGGCGCAGGTCGGCGAGCGCCGCGCGGCCAGCATCGGTGATCGATAGCTGGTACGAGCGGCGGTTGGCGGGGTTGCGGGTGCGCGTGACGTGGCCGGCGTCGGTCAGCCGGTCGACCAGCCGGACCATGATCGTCCGGTTGATCCCCAGCCGTTCGGCCAGCTCCCGCTGCGAGTCGACGTCCGCGTCGGCGAGCGTGTCGAGCACCACGAACTCGCTCGAACTCGGGTCGTCGCGCATCGCCGCGGCCGTGAACCGCGTGTAGAGCCGGCGCAGCTGGAAGCCGACCGTCGCTCGCAGTTTCTCCGCCACCGAGCCAGCTTACTGTCCAGGTTGATGGTCAGGAGATTGATAGTTGGAACGTTGACAGTTATGGCCATGCACGGTTAGCGTCACGGCATGGGCGAGAGACTGGACATGACGATGATGTTGGCGGTGCACGACGCGCTCCGGCGGGAGTCCGCGCAGGTCGCGCGGCATGCGGCGCGCGGCGGGATCGCGGCGGCCGTGGGTTGGGAGATGTTCGCCGCCTATCTGCGGGTGCATCACACGACCGAGGACGACGTGCTGTGGCCGGCGCTGGTGGCGGCGGCGGGGCCGGACGAGAAGGCGCTGCTCGACGCGATGGAGGCGGAGCACGCGGTCCTGGATCCGCTGCTGGCGGCGATCGACGGGGGCGTCGAGGTGGGCGACCGCGCCGACGCGCTGGTCACGGCGCTCGACGTGCACCTGCGGCACGAGGAGGCCGAGGTGTTGCCGCTGATCGAGGCGGTGCTGCCGGAGGAGGACTGGCAGCGGTTCGGGCAGGAGCACGGGGTCCGAATCGGCGCGGACGCGATGCGGTACCTGCCGTGGGTGCTGGACGGGTTGAGCGACGAGCGCACGGGGGCGGTGCTCGACCGGATGTCGTCGCGGATACTGGAGCAGTACCGGGACACGTGGCGTGCGGCGTACGCGTCGCTGGTCCGGTGGCCGGCATGACGACCGTGGCGTCCCGGCGGCTGGGCCTCGCGCTGGCGGTGATCGCCGCGGCGCAGTTGATGCTCGTGCTGGACGGCACGATCATGAACGTGGCGCTGCCGGCCGTGCAGCGAGAGTTGGACCTGGCGCCGGCGGAACTGAGCTGGGTGGTGAACGCGTATGCGTTGGCGTTCGGCGGGTTGCTGCTGGTCGGCGGGCGGGCGGGGGACCTGTTCGGGCGGCGGCGGGTGTTCCGGATCGGGCTCGTGGTGTTCACGGTGGCGTCGCTGATCGGGGGGTTGGCGCCGACCAAGGAGGTGCTGATCGGGGCGCGGGTGCTCCAGGGCATCGGCGCGGCCATCGCGGCGCCGACCGCGTTGTCGTTGCTGGCCACCACTTTTCCGGCCGGTCCGGAGCGGAACCGGGCGCTGGGCGTGTACGGGACGATGGGCGGACTCGGTTCCGTGGTGGGCCTGTTGCTCGGCGGTGCGCTGACGTCCTATGTGGACTGGCGGTGGGTGTTGTTCGTGAACGTGCCGATCGCGTTGGCCGTGCTCGCTGGCACTGGCGCGTTGGTGGCGGGTGAGCGGGAACGCGGCCGGGTGGACGTGGTGGGCGCGGTGACGGCCACATTTGGACTGGGCTCGCTCGTGTACGCGATCACCGCTGAATCGCTCACCTTCCTCGCCGTGGCAGTCGTGTTGTTGGCCGGGTTTCTCGTTGTGCAGTACCGAAGTCCAGTGGCGATGATGCCGCCCAGGGTGCTGCGGTCGCGGGGCCGGGCGGGTGCGAACGTGGCGCTGTTGCTGATCGGCGCGGGGATGTTCGCCACGTTCTACTTCCTCACGTTGTATCTGCAGCAGGTGCGCGGTTACGGGGCCATGCGGACGGGGTTGGCGTATCTGCCGTTCGCCGTGGGCATCGGGCTGTCGGCGGGGGTGCTGGGGCCGCGGTTGCTGGCGCGCGCGTCGGTGCGGACGGTGGCGGTCGGCGGGCTGGCGATGGCCGCGGTGGGGATGGCGTGGTTCGCGACGCTCACCCCGACGTCGGGGTATTTCGCGGTTCTGGCACCAGCCATGCTGCTGGCCGGGGTGGGCCTGGGCCTGGCCTTCATCGCGACGACCATCGCCGGGGTCGGCGGGGTGGCGCCGGCGGACACGGGCATCGCCGCCGGTTTGGTGAATACGACGCAGCAGGTGGGCGGGGCGCTGGGTCTGGCGGGGTTGGCGGTGGTGGCGTCGTCGGTGTCCGGGTCTTTGACCGCGGGCTATACGGCGGCTTTCGCGGTGGGTGCGGGGTTGTACGTGGCGGCCCTGGTGGTTTCGGCTTTCACGCTCAGCGGACGTCGGTGACAATGGTGGGCTTGCGTGCGCAAAAACAACCGCTGCTGGGTGTGATCACGCTTCGCCTCGGGGGCCCCCTGATTTCAGTTTATCGGTCGACACCGACAATTTTGAGCGCCGACGGGAGCGGCTACTTGACTCTGGTCGGTTGTGCGGCGGTTTGGCGCCTGGGAATCGCCAATGTCACTCGAGCGTGCGCAAAAGCAACCGCTGTTGGGTGTGATCACACCTCGCGTCAGGGGCCCCCTGATTTCAATCTACCGGTAGGCACCGACATTTTCGGTCGCGCAGCGAGACCTGTGGATAACCCACGTGCGCGAATGTCACTCGAGCATGAGCGAAAGCAACCGCTGTTGGGCATGAACACCCCGCGCGTCGGGGGCCCCTGATTTCAAGTCTATCGGCCAGCACCGACAATTTTGAGTGCTGGCGTTGGAGCTACGGGAGCTGCGCGGTCAGTTCCGACCATCTCGACACCCACGTGCCGTGGGGGGTCACCCGCGCCTCGCGGGCGTCGTCCGCTCGGCGGGTCAGATGGATCAGCAGGTGGTCGGGCGAGAGGCGTTCCGCGGCGCCCTCGCCCCACTCGATCACCACCACCGCCTCCAGCAGCGCCGTGTCCAGGTCCAGGTCGTCCAACTGATCCAGGTCGCCACCCAGGCGGTAGGCGTCGGCGTGTACCAGTGGGATGCCGCGGCCATCCGGGGCCGGGCGGTGCTCGCGGGCGATGATGAACGTCGGCGAGCTGACCCGGCCCAGCACCCCGAGCCCGTCGGCTATTCCCCTTGCCAGCACCGTCTTCCCCGCGCCCAACGGGCCCGTCAGCAGAATCAGGTCGCCGGTCCGCAGAACCCCACCCAGCTTTCGGCCGAACTCCAGCGTGTCCTCCGACGTCACCAGCTCGATCATGCGCGTCGCCACCACCTGCGGCGGCCCGCGTCACGGCCGTAGGCGCACTGTTGCAACAGCATCACCAGGTGGTCGTTGATCAGTTGCGGCTGCTCCAGCATCGCCATGTGGCCCGCGCCCCGGACTCGCACCAGCTCGGCGTCCGGCAGCTCCACCGCTATCCGCTCGGCGTGCGAGAACTGGGTCATCCGGTCGGCGTCACCGCTCACGACCAGCACGTGCGTGTGCTTGAGACCGGCCAGTGCGGCATAGCGGTTGTGCGTGTTGAGCGTGTCGATGAAGTCGGCGAGCACCCGCACCGGCGTGACGTCGAGCATGTCCATCACGAAGTCGACCATCGCGGGGCTCACGTCGCGCGACCCGAACGCCAGCGACCGCACGGCGCGGCGAGTCAGCCCACCGCCGGCGGCGCGGATCAGCTCCACCATGCCCGGCTGCCAGTCCGCCAGCCGGCCCAGGTTGCGGGTCAGCGGGTTGTACTTGGACAGCAGCGGCCGCGGCAGCCCCCGCTTGCCCACCTCGCCCGCACTCGTGCCGATCAGCGCTACGCCGTACACCTGCTCGGCGAACAGTTCCGGGCGCTGCTCGGCGAGCGCCATGATCGTCATGCCGCCCATCGAATGTCCGATGAGGACGGCTGGGCCGTCGCCGGCGGCCTTGTCGAGCACCTCGCCGAGGTCGAGGCCCAGCTGGTCGATCGTGCTGGACGCCTCGTTCGCGCGGCCGGACTCGCCGTGGCTGCGCTGGTCGAACAGCACCTGCCGGACCCTCGGCTCGGTGAGTCGCGACAGTGCCTTGCGCTGGAAGTGCCAGCAGCGGCGGGAGAGCGCGAAGCCGTGCACGTACACGACCGTCAGGTCGGGCTTGCCGCCGTCGGCCGGGTCGACCTCCTCGACCGCCAGCTCGATACCGTCGTCCGTGAGCACCGTGTAGGTGCGGTCGGGGCGCAGTTGGCCGAAGCGCTCGTCGGCGTACTGGTCGTCCGGGTCGGCGCCGCGTTTGCGGGCCACGCCGACGGCGATGGCCGTACCGGCCGCCGCCACGCCGATCGCGCCGCCGATCAGCGCGCCGACCTTCTTCGACACGGTCACCGCGCCCCCAGGTAGGTGCGGGCCACCCTCGGCCGGTACATGCCGGTGACGATCTCGTAGTCGATGGTGCCGAGCCGGTCGGCCCACTCGCGGGCGGTCGGGCCGCCGCCCTCGCCCGCGCCGAACAGCACGACCTCGGCGCCGGGTTCGACGTGGTCGTCGCCGCAGTCGACCACCACCTGGTCCATGCACACGCGGCCGACCACCGGCCACCGACGCCCGGCGAGCCACACGTCGAGGCGGCCGGACAGCAGGCGCGGCACGCCGTCGGCGTAACCGGCGGGCACCAGCGCGACCGTCGTGTCCCGGGTGGCCGTCCACGTCTGTCCATACGAGACCGACTCGCCGGCCGGCAGTCGTTTGGTCAGCGCGACGGACGAGCGGAACGTCATGGCCGGGCGTAGATCTTCATGCTGCGCCAACGGGTTCAGCCCGTACACGGCGATGCCCACCCGGACCAGGTCGAAGCACAGGTCCGGCCGGGACAGGGTGGCCGCCGAGTTCGCCAGGTGCCGCAGTGGGCGTAGGCCGGCGGCCGTTGCCCGCTCGTAGGCCAACTGGAACCGGTCCGCCTGGGCGTTGATCGAGGGGTGGCCGGGCTCGTCGGCGCACGCGAGGTGCGACCAGACGGCGACGATCTCCGCGTGTCCGTCGGCCTGCGCCTTGGCCGCCGCGTCGACCAGGTCGGGCCACTCGGCGGCCGGGCAGCCGTTGCGGGCCAACCCGGTGTCGATCTTGAGGTGCACGCGCGGGACACGGCCCGCGCGACGCCCGCCGTCGACGATGGCGGCCAGCTCCCGGACACTCGACGCGGACAGGTCGACACCGGCCGCCACGCCGGGCGCGAAGTCGGTGCCCACCGGGTCGAGCCAGCTCAGGATGGGTGCGGTGATCCCCGCGTCGCGCAGCGAGAGCGCCTCGGCCAGGGAACACGAGCCGAGCCAGGCGGCGCCGGACTGCAGCGCGGCGCGCGCGACGGGCACCGCTCCGTGGCCGTACCCGTCGGCCTTGACCACGGCCATGGTGGCGGCCGAGCCGGCGCGGGCGGCCAGCAGTGCGACGTTGTGCCTGATGGCGTCGAGATCGACGACCACCTCGGCGCGTGGTTGAACAGCCATAACAGCACCATGCTTGCACAGGCTCGCGTTACCCTCCTCGGGTGCGGCGCGTAACGGCAGGCGTGGTGGTCATGGTGGCCCTGACCATCGGCTGCATGACGCTGCTCGGCAACGACGTGTGGTCGCGGCTGTTGATCGAGGAATGCGCGCCGGGCGAGACGTACACGGGCTGTTACGGCAGCTCGCGGGCGTACGAGGGACCACTCCGGTACATCGCGGTGGGCGCCATGATGATCTTGGTGGTCGCCGGCGCCGGCCTGCTGTGGCGACGGTTGCGCGGGGGCGGGAGATGGATCCGGGTGTCCGCCTCGACCACCACGGCCGGCGTACTGCTGGGCGCCGCGGCGAGCCGCATCGTGGGCACGGAGAACGCGATGGCGACGGCGTACGTCACGACGGCGGCCGTGAGCCTGGGTCTGGCGGCGGTGTGGTTGGGCTTGATCCGCCCGGCGCTGCACCAGGCGAGTCCCACGTTCGGAACCGGCGAGTCCCACGTTCGGAACGGATGAGTTCCACGTTCGGGATCGACTGGTCCGGGTGCGAACGTGGAACTCGCGCGGTCTCAACGTGGGACTCGCCGGGTCTCAACGTGGGACTCGCCAGGTCTCAACGTGGGACTCGCCAGGTCTCAACGTGGGACTCGCCAGGTCTCAACGTGGGACTCGCCAGGTCTCAACGTGGGACTCGCCAGGTCTCAACGTGGGACTCGCCAGGTCTCAACGTGGGACTCGCCAGGTCTCAACGTGGGACTCGCCAGGTCTCAACGTGGAACTCGCCAGGTCTCAACGTGGAACTCGCCAGGTCTCAACGTGGAACTCGCCAGGTCTCAACGTGGAACTCGCCAGGTCTCAACGTGGAACTCGCCAGGTCTCAACGTGGAACTCGCCAGGTCTCAACGTGGGACTCGCCAGGTTCGAATGTGGGACTCGCTGGGTTCGAATGTGGGACTCGCTGGGGTTACGTTGCGGCTCTTGCGGCTCGGATCGCGTCCGGGATCGCTTGCAGGATCAGGGAAGCGGGGGCCGGGGCGTCGGCGGCCGCGAGTGCGCCCGCCTCCTCGTGGACCCAGCTCGCACAGCCCGCCGCCAGCCACGGATCCAGGCCCGTCGCCAGAAGCGCGCCTATCAAACCCGACAGCACATCCCCCGAACCGGCGGTCGCGAGCCACGACGACGACGCCGGGTTCACCAGTGCCCGGCCGTCCGGGGCGGCTACCACCGTCGTGTTGCCCTTCAGCAGAACCACGCTCTTCAGGCGGGCCGCCAGCGCACGCGTCGCCGCCACCCGGTCGGCACCCAGCGAGATGCCCAGCGGCTCGGCTATCCGGGCGAACTCGCCCGCGTGGGGAGTCAGCACCACCGGGGCATCGGGATCGCGGGCGTCCCACACGGACGGGGTGTTCGCGAGCAGCGTGATCCCGTCCGCGTCCACCACCGTGGCCACCCCGTCGCCGAACACCTCCGCCAGCACCGCCCGACCGGCCTGACCCGTGCCGAGGCCGGGGCCCACGATCCACGACTGGACCCGGCCCGCGTCCTCCACCGAGCCCGTCGCCACGATCTCCGGCCAGCGGCTGCGTACCTCGTCGGCCGCCCAGCCCGCGTATCGCACCATGCCGGACGTGGCCAGCACGGCCGCGCCGCAGGACAGGACGGCCGCGCCCGGGTACGTCGCCGAACCGGCGGCCACCCCCGTCACGCCCTGGCTGTACTTGTCGTCCGTCGGGCCCGGCACTCGCCACGCCCGGCACACGTCGGCCGCCTCCAGCACCACCAGGTCCGGGTCCGGCAGGTCCAGCCCCAGGTCCACCAGGTGCACCTCGCCCGACCGGACGGCCCCCTCGGACAGCACGTGCACCGGCTTGCGGGCGCCGAACGTCACGGTCACGTCCGCGCGTACGGCCGGCCCGTCGACCGCCCCCGTGTTCGGGTCCACGCCGCTCGGCAGGTCCACCGCCAGCACCGGCGCGGTGACCGTGGCGACCAGTTCGGCGGCGGCCGGACGCAGGGCCCCGCGCGCCGACAGGCCCACGATGCCGTCGATCACCAGGTCCGTGCGTGCGTCCACAGTGGACACGATCCGGCCGCCCGCCCGCCGGAACGCGGCCAACCCGGCGGGATGCGCGCGGTCCGGTGCCAGCAGCACGGCCGAAACGCCGACCGCACGCCTGCGCAGGAAGTACCCAGCCCATAGCGCGTCGCCGCCGTTGTTGCCCGCGCCCACCAGCAGCACCACTCGCCGGCCGGCGACGCCGCCCGTCCGGTCCCGCAGCATGGTCAGCGCCCGGTTCGCGATCCCGTACGCGGCACGCCGCATGAGCGCGCCGTCGGGAGTCTTCGCCAGCAGGACGTCCTCGGCCGTCTTGACCTGCGCGGTGGTCCACACGCCGTACACGGCGCTATTCCACGGTCACGGACTTGGCGAGGTTCCTCGGCTTGTCCACGTCGTAGCCGCGGGCCCTGGCGATCTCCGCGGCCAGCACCTGCAGCGGCACGGTGGACACGAGCGGCTGCAGCAGCGTCGGCACGGCCGGGATCTCGATCAGCTCGTCGGCGAACGGGCGGACCGTCTCGTCGCCCTCCTCGGCGATCACGATCGTCCGCGCGCCGCGGGCCTGGATCTCCGAGATGTTGGACACCATCTTCGAGTGCAGCACCGCGCGGCCCTTCGGCGACGGCATCACGATGACGACCGGCAGGCCCTCCTCGATCAGCGCGATCGGCCCGTGCTTCAGCTCGCCGGCCGCGAAACCCTCGGCGTGCATGTACGCCAACTCCTTGAGCTTCAGCGCACCTTCCAACGCCACCGGGTAGCCGACGTGCCGGCCGAGGAACAGCACGGCCTTCGAGTCGGCGAGCGAGCGACCCAGCGCGCGCACGTGCTTGACCGTGCCGAGCACCCGGCGCACGGCGGCCGGCATGGCGGCCAGTTCGGCGAACTCGCGGGCGACCTCGTCCGGGTACTTGGTGCCGCGGGCCTGCGCCAGCGCCAGGCCGACCATCAGGTTGGCGGCGATCTGCGCGAGGAACGTCTTGGTCGACGCGACCCCGATCTCCGGACCGGCGTGCGTGTAGAGCACGGCGTCGGACTCGCGCGGGATCTGCGCGCCGTTCGTGTTGCACACTGCGAGCACGCGCGCCTTCTGGTCGCGGGCGTGCCGCACGGCCTCCAGCGTGTCGGCCGTCTCGCCGGACTGGGAGACGGCCACCACCAGCGTCGCCCGGTCCAGTACCGGGTCGCGGTAGCGGAACTCCGAGGCCAGCTCGACCTCCACGGGCAGCCGGGTCCAGTGCTCGATCGCGTATTTCGCCACCAGCCCGGAGTGGTACGCGGTGCCGCAGGCGACCACGAACACCTTGTCGATGTCCCGCAGGTCCTGGTCTGTCATCCGCTGCTCGTCGAGGACGATCCGGCCGTCGACGAAGTGACCGCGCAGCGTGTCGGCCAGCGCGTCGGGCTGCTCCTCGATCTCCTTGAGCATGAAGTACTCGTGGCCGCCCTTCTCGGCGGCCGACAGGTCCCAGTCCACATGGAACGGCCGGGTCGGCGCGTCCTCGCCGTCTAGGTCGGTCACGTGGTAGCCGTCGCGGGTGATGGTGACCACCTGGTCCTGGCCAAGTTCCACGGCGTCGCGGGTGTACTCGATGAACGCGGCGACGTCGGAGGCCACGAACGTCTCCCCCTCGCCGACGCCCACCACGAGCGGCGAGGACCGGCGGGCGGCGACGATCAGGTCCGGCTCGTCGACGTGGGTGACCACCAGGGTGAACGCGCCGGTCAGGCGGCGGCACACGGTCCGAAGGCTGGTGGCGAGGTCGTTGTTCGTGGCGTACTCCCGGGCGACCAGGTGCGCGACCGTCTCAGTGTCCGTGTCACTGGTCAGCTCGGTGCCGGCGGCCTCGAGCTCGGCCCGCAGCGCCGCGAAGTTCTCGATGATCCCGTTGTGCACCACGGCGACCCGGCCGGTGGCGTCGCCGTGCGGGTGGGCGTTGCGGTCGACCGGCGGGCCATGGGTGGCCCACCGGGTGTGCCCCATGCCGGCCGTTCCGGCGAAACCGTCCCGGCCGACCTCGTCGAGGCGGTTCTCGAGGTTCGCGAGCCGACCGGCCTTGCGCTCGACCGACAGCCGGCCCGGCCCGGTCTGCACAGCGACGCCGGCCGAGTCGTACCCGCGGTACTCGAGCCGTCGCAGCCCGTCGACCACGACATCGAGGGCCTGACGATGCCCCACGTATCCCACGATTCCGCACATGTCAGTGAGGGTAACGAGGTGGTCTCTCCCGACAAGGCCGGCCGTCGGGACAGCCGGCGGGTGGCGGGACGACTAAGGTCGCTGCCATGGCTGGATCAGGGCCCAAGCCCAAGCATCTGCTGGAAGAGCTCTCCCATCGCGGTCCGCACCAGGTGCTGCGCGGTGACCTCGCTTTGATCGGCCTGCCCGGGCTCGTGTTCACACCACGCTCCGGGCTCGGGCTGCCCGCCGTGGCCTTCGGGCACGGCTTCCTCCAGCCGCCCGAGCGGTATCTGGGGCTGCTGCGGCACCTGGCGTCGTGGGGCATCGTGGTCGCCGCGCCCGGCACCCAGCGCGGTCCGCTGGCGTCGCACCGGCTGTTCGCCGGCGACCTGCGCACGGCGCTCGACGTGTGTGTGGGCGTCCGTCTCGGCGACGGCGAAATCAGCGTCGACCAGGGGAAACTCGGCCTCGCCGGGCATTCGATCGGCGGTGGCGCCGCCGTGCTGGCGGCCGCCGAGGACGACCGGGTCCGCGCGGTCGCGACGCTCGCCGCCACGCAGACCAAGCCGTTCGCCACGGACGCCGCGGCGCTGTGCCGGATGCCGGCGCTGCACCTGGCGGCCGGCCAGGACCTGGTGGCGCCCGCCGTGGGCCACGCGGGCCTGATCGCGTCGAACTGGGGCGGCGGCGCGCAGTTGCGCACCCTGCCCAAGGCGACGCACCTGGCTTTCACCGAGGGGCGGCACTGGAGCACGCTGCTGATCCCCGGCAAGGCCGAGCACGCGGCGCAGCGGCTGTCGCGGGTGCTGCTGACCGCGTTCTTCCTCACCCATCTCACGGGCACCGACCGTTATCGCCCGCTGCTGGACGCGGACGTCAAGGGCGCCCCGATCACCCATGACGAGGAAGAACCAGCACGATCCTGATACCGAACGCTGGGGGTTTGGTTGAGCGTCCTTTCCGTAGACCTGGGCACGTCTAACACTGTCGCAGTACTCTCCGCACACGATCGATCGCCGCGTGTGGTCGACGTGGATGGGGCGTCGACCATGCCGTCCGCCGTGTTCGCCGGCGAGGACGGCCGACTGGTGGCCGGTCGCGAGGCGGACCGCCGAGCCCGGCTCGACCCGTCCCGCTTCGAGCCGAATCCGAAACGCCGGGTCGACGACGGCAGCCTGCTGCTCGGCGACGCGGTGGTGCCGGTGACCGCGGCGCTCGCTGCCGTGCTCGGCAAGGTCGCAACGGAGACCACCCGGCAGCTGAACGGCGCGGTGCCCGACCAGGTGCGGCTGACCCACCCGGCGCAGTGGGGTGCCGCCCGCCGCAACATCCTGCTGTCCGCCGCCCGCCAGGCGAACCTGGGCATGAACATCCAACTGGTCCCCGAGCCGGTGGCGGCCGCCTCGCACTTCGCTTCGGTCACCGGCCGCGCACTCGCGCCCGGCCAGGCGATCGCCGTGTACGACCTGGGTGCCGGCACCTTCGATGTTGCTGTGGTCGCCGCAGGTCAGCAGGGCTTCACGGTGCTGGCCGAGAGTGGGCTGCCCGACCTCGGCGGCCTGGACGTCGACCAGGCGATGCTCGAACACATCGGCAGGCAGACCTCCATGCGGGACCCGGCCGGGTGGCAGCGGATGCTGCTGCCGCAGTCGACCGCTGACCGGCGGGCAGCGCGGGCGCTTCGGGATGACATCCGGGCCGCGAAGGAGTCACTGTCCGAGCACCCGCAGACCGAAGTGCCGATGCCCGAGCCGTTCGGCGACGTACTGGTCGGCCGCGCGGAGTTGGAGAGCCTCATCCGCCCGGGTCTGCTGCGCAGCGTCGACCTGCTGGCCGCCACATGTCGCGACGCGGGTACGTCGGTCGACCGGCTCGCCGGGATCTACCTGGTGGGCGGGTCGAGCCGCATCCCGCTGGTGGCGACCCTGATCGCCGAGCGGCTTCGGGTGGTGCCGGTCAACCTTGACCAGCCAGAGACGGCCGTGGCGCTTGGCGCACACCACGTGGACGCCGGCGGGATCAGCCTGCGCACGCGGGACCTGCCGCCGGACATCCCCGCCCACCTGGCCGAGTCCCGGACCACGGCCATCGCCCCGCCGCGGCCGCCCGCGAGACCTCCGGCCCGGCCCGCGCCGATTCAGCGACAGCCGCAGCCGGCGCCCGCCCAGAACTTCGGGCCGCCGCCCACGTTCGGTCCCCAGCCACCGATGTGGGCACCCACCCAGCCGGCACCCAAGACCGCTCGTGACCAGCTGCGCGTGGTCGGCGCGGTCGCCCTGTTCGTGCTGGCTGTTCTGTCCCTGGGCAGCTTGCTCACGGCGGCGATCAGCGTGCCGGTCGCGTACTTCGCGCTCCGGCTGCTCGGCAAGAACCCGAAACCGTTCAACTTCTGGTTCTACGGGTACGGCGGGGTGCTCCTCGCCTACGGCACTTTTATCCTGCTCCTGCGCATGATCGACACGGGCCGCGGGCCGCACCTGATCACCATCGGGATGCTGGTCGTCGGCGTTCTGCTACTGCTGATTCCGCTGATCGTGCGGGCCGGGCGGGAAGGTAGGAAGCCGGCGCCCGCCCCAGCCTGGGGCGGGCACCAGCACCCGCGCTGACGGGCGTCAGCGCTTCTTGTCCGTCGCAGCTGCCGGGTCCTTGCCGACCACGCCGCTGAAGTTGGCCGCCGGGTCGGCGTCGTCGAACAGTTGGCCCTGCGTGCGCCACTTGCTCTGCCTGGTCTGGTCGCCGCCCTGGCCGCCGCCCGCGCCGCCGCCCATGGGCATGCCGCCCATCGGCGCGCCGCCGGGGCCGCCGGCCGCACCGCCGCCACCAGCGGCGGAGGCCGGTGCCGGGGTGCGGACATCGCCGGCGTTCTCCGGGTTCTGAGCGCCCACCGACGAACCCGGGCCACTGGGAGAAGCGCCGATGTCACCCGTGCCGCCACCGCCGATGCCACCGCCACCGCCGCCGATGCCGCCACCTGCTCCACCGCCGCCACCGCCGATGTCACCCGCACCGCCACCGCCCATGCTGGCCGGGCTCGGCACGTCGGGCACGCTGGACCCGCCGGTGCCCCCGGAACCACCGGGGACCTCGCTGTCGGGGCCGAAGTCGACGTCGTAGGAGGTCGGGGTGCCGTCGTCGACCGTCATCTTCACCTGGTCGGTCGGGCCGGGGACCTGCTCGAGCACGATCTTCGCGTCGCCGTGGGGGATGGTGACCTTGCCGTTCTCGTCGGCGCGGAGCACCCCCTCCTCGACCTGCTCGCCAGGCTCGTTCGTGAAGTCGACGTCGTAGGTCTTCGGCTCGCTCTCGCCGTCGTCGATCGTGACCTTGCTGCGGCCGCGGGCGTCCGGCTGGGTCATGGTGATCGTGCGGTTGCCGTCCTGAACGGTGACCGTCTTCGGCGCACCGGGAGTGCCCGGCCCGCCGGGACCACCCGGCATCCCTGGCATGCCGGGGATACCGCCGGGGCCGACACCGCTGGGGTCCGTCTGGCCGGGCGCGGGCATGGAGCCCGGCGGCGGGATGGTGCCGGGGGTGGCACCGGACGGGTCGGTGGCGCCCGACGGGTCCGTGGCACCGGGCGTCGGCACCGGCGGAACGTCCGGCGCCGCCGGCATCGGCACGTCCGGAACGGAGCTGCCAGGCCCGGGACCAGGACCGGGACCAGGACCAGGGCCGGGTCCAGGACCTGGGCCGGGTCCAGGACCTGGGCCGGGTCCGGGGCCAGGACCAGGTCCGGGACCGGCCGGCATCTCGGTGAACTCGTTCTCGTACTCGGTCAGGTAGGTGTTCAGCGTCTCGTAGTAGGCGTTGACCGCTTCGAGCGTGTCGTCGCAGATGCGCTCGAAGTTCTCGTAGACGCCATCGTGCAGCTCGGGGTTGAACGCCACCCGGATCCAGTCACGGGAGAACGTCTTCAACTGGTCCATCACGAGAATCCACGCCAGACCCGAGTTCGAATAGTCCTCAAGATTGGACCCGGTGGTCCGGTCGACCCAGGACGCGACGTCGATCAGCTCGTCCTGCGAGACGTCCTCGCCCTTCGCCAACTTCATCATCGACTCGGCGATATAGGACGGCGCGCCGCCCATGGTCGGCTGATACAGGTCCATGACCTGGTCGGCTTTGTTCCGGCACTCCTGGTAGAGGTCCGAGACCAGGTCCTCGATCATGCCGGGGCTGGTCTCCATGGTCCCCAGGAGGCTGATGACCTGCGGCGCGATCTTCTCGCTGTAGTGCTGGTAGGAGGCGTTCGCGGCGGCGCCCGTCCACTCCTTGTAGACGGCGTTCAGCTCGCCCTGGGTAGTGGTGTCCAGCTCGCTCAGCACGCCGTGCGCCTGGCGGAGCCGGTCCGCTTCCTCCATGAACTTGCGGAAGCTGAGACCCAGTTGCTCGTCGAACCGGGTGTTGATCTGCTCCATGGTGATCGAGCCGTTCCGGTGCTTCAGATCACCAGGAACCTTCTCGTTGATCGGCAACCACACCGCGAACACATCAAGCGCCGGACGTGCGAGTTCGAAGATCTCGTCAGAGGTCTGCACCCCGGACCCGGTGAGCGCGGGCGCCTGCATGTCGTCCAGCTCGGTCCGGCCCTCGGAGAGCTCCCCCTCCGTCTGCTCGTTCTGGTAGCCGCGTTCGCCCTGCTCACGCTGGGCACGCGAGTAGACCTCGTCGACCGAGCCCTGGTCGTAGTCCCCGCTCTCCATGGAGTAGTTGTCGGCGTACTCCATGGCCTCGGACGGCACGTTGTCCATGGTGAACGGAGCACCCTGCTGCTGCAGATACGCACCGAGCAGGTGCTCCTTCGTGTCCCCGTCCACAAACGGGTCGTCCAAGAGGGCCTTCACCTCGGCCCACGACTTGCTCATGAGTCACCCCTTACGGCTGCGCCACCGGGTACGACCACGGTCACCACCGTTCGGTTCCACCCCGCCCCGACCAGATCACGCATCGCTATTCGTTCCGCATCCAGCTCGACTGGTTCGAGAAGTCGTCCTCGTCGTCGAGCACCTCGGGCTGCCGCACCGGCCGGGTCTCCCGCACGGGCGGCCGCGCCGGCGGCTCCTCGGCGGCTGCCGGAGCGGGCTTCGGCACCTCGTCCTCGACCACGCCGAACCGGTTCGGCTCCGGCGCGACCGGCGGGGGTGGCGGGGGTGGCGGCGGGTAGGCGGGCTTGGGCGCACCCTCGCCGTCGAGGTCGAAGGCCATGACGAAGTTCTTGTCGCTGTCGATCTTCTGAGTGGCCCAGCCACCGGCCTGCTCGCGACGGCGAGTGACTTCCTCCGCCTGCTTGATGTTCTGTTCCAGCGCAGGACCCAACCCGCGGAGGTTGGCCATGGCCTTCGCCCGCACCTCCTCGATGTTCCGGTGCCGCAAGGCCCGCCGTTCGGCCGTCTCGCGCCGAACCTGGTCCATCCGCGCCCGCGCTGCCGTCGCCCTTTCCTGCGCGCCCATCTACTTCCCCTCGAGAACTGGTACCTCTGTTGCCATAATGCCTGGTCCGCTCAGCGGCGCTCGCCGAAGATGTCGCTCATTCGGGCGTCGGCGTCGTCGTCGAACAGGTCACCCGTGGTCTTCCACTGGGTGGTCGTCCGCTGCTGGTCCTCGCCGCCGCCCCACCGCCGCCGGCCCCACCCAGCATGGGCATGCCGCCCGCCATGCCGGCCTGCGGGTGCCCGCCGTTGTCCTCCGCGCTGGACAGGCCGGCCTCGCCGCGCTGCTGTCCCACGTCGGCGTACTCCCCATCGTTGGCACGGGACAGGCCCGCGTCCCCGCCGCCCGAGTCGGTGACGCGGCCCAGGCTGCCGTCACCGCCGCCCGAGTCGTTGGACAGCGAGCCACCGCTGGCCTGCGGGCTGGTTGCCCCGTACTGCTCGGCTGCCGGGACAACCTGCTGTGGGACGGCGCCCGGTTCCACCACGGGCATCGGCTGTGCGGTGACCTGGCCGGTGAACGGCACCTGCTCGGCCGGCATGGTCCGGAACTCGCTCGGTCCCGGTGCTGGTGCTGGTGCTGGTGCTGGTGCTGGCAGCGTGGTCGCGCCGGACGGGTTCGAGTAGTCCAGGTTGTACGAGGTCGGTTCGCCGGTGCCGTTGTCGACCGTGACGAGCACGGTGTCCGACTGGCCCTCCGGTCGCTCGGCCGTGATCTTCAGCTCACCGTCCTCGATGACGCACACGCCGTCCGGTCCTGGCTGGATGGCCTCGCCGGCCGGCCCGGGCACGCCGGGGGCGCTCGGGGCGTCCGGGCCTTGGGTGGGCGGCGCCTGGCCGGGTCCGACGGGTGCGTCCGGGCCACCGAAGTTGAGGTTGTACGTCTTCGGGGTGCCGCTGCCGTCGTCGACCGTGACCGTGACCTGGCCCTGACCGTCCGGGCTGGTCACGGAGATCTTGTGGTCACCGTTCTCGATGGTGACCGTCTCCTGCTGCTCCTCGCCCGTGGGCGGCGTGGTGGGCAGGAGCGGGTCCATCGACGGGTCGTCGGCATTGGGCTCGTCGGCGTTCGGGTCGTCGGAGTTCGGACTGGTCGCGTCGGGAGTGGGGACGGCCGGCATTTCCGGTGTCTCCGGCGGCGACGTGGGTCCGGGCCCAGGACCTGGTCCGGGGCCAGGGCCGGGACCAGGGCCGGGTCCGGGACCAGGGCCAGGACCGGGACCGGCCGGCATCTCGGTGAACTCGTTCTCGTACTCGGTCAGGAACGTGTTCAGCGTCTCGTAGTAGGCGTTGACCGCTTCGAGCGTGTCGTCGCAGATGCGCTCGAAGTTCTCGTAGACGCCATCGTGCAGCTCGGGGTTGAACGCCACCCGGATCCAGTCACGGGAGAACGTCTTCAACTGGTCCATCACGAGAATCCACGCCAGACCCGAGTTCGAATAGTCCTCAAGATTGGACCCGGTGGTCCGGTCGACCCAGGAGGCGACGTCGATCAGCTCGTCCTGCGAGACGTCCTCGCCCTTCGCCAACTTCATCATCGACTCGGCGATATAGGACGGCGCGCCGCCCATGGTCGGCTGATACAGGTCCATCACCTGGTCAGCTTTGTTCCGGCACTCCTGGTACAGATCGGAAACCAGGTCCTCGATCATCCCGGGACTCGTGTTCAGAGTGGTCAGCAGATCGGTGACCTGCGGCGCGATCTTCTCGCTGTAGTGCTGATAGGAGGCGTTCGCCGCCGCCCCAGTCCACTCCCGGTAGACGGCGTTCAACTCGGTCTGGGAAGTGGTGTCCAGCCCGTTCAACGTCTCGTGCGCCTGGCGGAGCCGATCGGCGTCCTCCAGGAACTTCCGGAAACTGATCCCCAGTTGCTCGTCGAACCGGGTGTTGATCTGCTCCATGGTGATCGAGCCGTTCCGATGCTTCAGATCACCAGGAACCTTCTCGTTGATCGGCAACCACGTGGCGAACACATCGAGCGCCGGACGCGCGAGTTCGAAGATCTCGTCAGAGGTCTGCACCCCGGACCCGGTGAGCGCGGGCGCCTGCATGTCGTCCAGCTCGGTGCGGCCCTCGGAGAGCTCCCCCTCCGTCTGCTCGTTCTGGTACCCGCGCTCGCCCTGCTCACGCTCGGCGCGGGCGTAGACCTCGTCGACCGAACCTTGGTCGTAGTCCCCGCTCTCCATGGAGTAATGGCCGGCGTACTCCATGGCCTCCGGCGGCACGTTGTCCATATTGAACGGAGCGCCCTGCTGCTGCAGATACGCACCGAGCAGGTGCTCCTTCGTGTCCCCGTCCACAAACGGGTCGTCCAAGAGGGCCTTCACCTCGGCCCACGACTTGCTCACGGTCAGCTCCCGGACTGGGAGACCGTGTTGCTGGCGGCGGCGTCGTTGGTCGCGTAGTCGGCGCCGGCGCCGCCGAGTTGGGCGGCGAACGACATCAGACTGGTGCACATGGCGGTCGCACCCTCGCCGATCTGCTGGATCGACGTCGAGTAGTCGGCGTGGTGCTCGGTGTGGGCCGTGCCGAACTCGGCATCGCCGAGTTCCGTGGTGGCGACGTCCTCGACATCGCCCTGCGCGTCCTCGGCGGCGTTGCTGATCGTCCGCCCGCGGGTGGACATCGTGTCGGCGGCGGCCTCGTAACCGTCCGGGGCCGCGACCCCGGGTCCCACACTGCTGGTGGCCGAGTTGGTGTTCACGGGTTGGTCCCCCTTCGCCTATGTCCGCGATCGCTCGTTCGACGCACCGGCGAGCCGAACGGTGCCGTCACATCCGCACACAGAATGTACCTATCCGCAGGTGAGCGTACGCAAGGCTATGAAGTTTGCGATGCCAAACAATCAGGCTCAGCGAAGCCAGGTCCGACCCGACATGTCGTCGTCACCCTCGGGGCGCGGCGGCCTGGCCGGGCGAGGTTTGTGCTGCGGCGCCGGAGGCTCCTGCACCCGGGGCGGTGCGGGTGCCTCATCGGGTTCATCACTGGCACCGAGTTTGAGCGTCTTGCGCGGCCGAGCAGGCTCGGACTGCTCTACCTCGGGCTGCTCGGCCTTGGGCTCGGGCGGCGGGGCTGGTTGAGGGGTGGGTTCCGTGGTCTTGGCCTGCCGCTGTTCGCGGAACTCGTCGGCGCCCAGGGCGAGGGTGCCGGACTTGGGCGCGGGACGGGGCTTCTCCTGCTTGTCGCCCTCGGCCTTCGCCTCCTCAACGGCCTTCGCCTGCTCGGCCGCCTTCACCTGCTCCGCCTTGATCTGCTTGAGCCGCTCGTCCATTTCCTGCTTCTCGCGCTCGCGGCGCTCAAGCATTTCGGCGATGTTCTTGTCGGCCTGTTCCGACTGGAGCCGGCTCTCGCTCAGCGCGCGTAGGCCGGTCGAGATGACCGCGTCGATTCGCCGCTGCGTCGCGGCCGAGTCGATCTCCTGCAGGGACATCACGTCTCCTCCGGCTACTGCTGATCGCTGTCGTCATCGCCCAGCACGCCGTGCATGCTGTACACCGGCTCACCGGAGTCGAACAGATCGCCGTGCACGCTCCAGCCGGCACCCGCGCGACTGACTGACTCCGCCGGCCCGTCGCCCGCATTGCCGAGCATGGGCATCCCGGGAGCCATCCCCGCTGCGGGCGTACTCGACGCGTCCTCGGCGCTCGATAGCTGGGCATCACCGATATCGCCGGACAGCTGACCCGACATGGCACCACGCGAACCGATGTCGTCCCCAGCCACGGCCTGCGGCGAGGTGACGTGTTCCGTGCTTGTCGGCGCGGGCTCTGGTTCCGGCGTGGCTTCGGGCTCTTCGGCAACCGCTGCGGCGGGCTCGTCAGTCGCCGCTGCCGGCTCCGGAGTATCCACCGGTTCCTCGTCCACCTCGCCGGCTGGCGCGGCGGTCGTACCGGAGGGCAGTGCCTCCTCCGTCGCCGCGACCGGCTGCCCGCTGGGAGCGACCGGCGCCGCTGCCGCTTCGGCCGGTGGCTCGGGCTGGCCCTCGAAGTCCACCAGGTACGAGCTCGGCTCACCCGTGCCGTCGTCGACCACCAGCCGGATCGAGTCCGGCGCGAAGAGCGGTCGCTCGGCCGTGATGGTCAGCGGACCGTCCTCGATGACGCACTTGCCGTCCGTGCGGGCGGGCACCTGCTGCACGTTGTCCGCGCCGGCGGGCTCGGCGAGCGGCTGGCCATCCGGGCCGACCGCGGGTTCCGGGGTCTCCGCGCCGAAGGGAAGCAACCCACTCGCGGCGTCGAAGTCGAGGTCGTAACTCTTGGTCGTGCCGTCCGCGTTCTCGACAGTGACCTTCACATGACCCTGCCCGTCGGGGCTGGTCACCGCGATGGTCCGGTCGCCGTCCTTGATCTCCACGGTCTCGCCGGCGGCCGGGGCCTCCGTTCCAGCCGGGACCGTGGGCTCCTCCGGAACGGGCGCGACGGCAGC
Source organism: uncultured Actinomycetota bacterium (assembly GCA_963826035.1). Lineage (GTDB taxonomy): Bacteria > Actinomycetota > Actinomycetes > Mycobacteriales > Pseudonocardiaceae > Actinophytocola. The sequence goes on from CAWGVZ010000024.1 coordinate 317,696, forward strand.
AGGATCCGCGACAGGCTCGGGAGTCGGCACTGGTGGCATCGCCACCTCCGGGCTCCCACCACCGCCGTAGCTGCCGCCACCTCCGCCACCACCGGGGTAGCCGCCGCCACCGCCACCCGGGGACCCGCCGCCTACGGGGTCACCACCGGCAGGCGCAACAGCGCCAGCGATCTGCAGGTGCGAGAAGACCTTTACCTCAGAGATGATCCGCAGGTTCTCAAAAGCGACGTCGTATGCCTCATCAACGGTCTTCTTTACACCGTCGGCCGTGAGGCAATATTTGTCGATCTTCTCGTGAATCTTGTCGCGCTCTATTTCGGATCCGTCTACCACCCAGTTGTATTGCCCGGAAACTACATCGTCATTTCGGGTACAGTCACACCATTCGAGAGTCAGCGTCTTGAAATGGAAGTCGTTTGCAGGCTTATCATCAATAATAGCGATGTATTCGTTGTTGTTATAACCACAATCTGTGGCGAACCCACATGAACCACAGTTGTCCGCGAGAAAATTGGCGTCATCCCTCGTCATGCGGCGCCATTGCTTGGGGGCGGCCAGATTGCCCCAGTTGAAGTAAGTCTCGAGGCAACCGTCTCGATACTCCCGATACTGCTCTTCGATGCCGGCCATGGCTGCGGACAGACCGTTGGCAGTGGTCTCGAGAGCCACGGAGTAGTCACCGAGGGTCTTCTCGATCTTCTCCACATGCAGCTTGAACGTCTCGTAGGACTCCCCCTTCCAGTCCTGACCGAGCTGCTCCTTACCTGCCCTGATCGTGGCGGAGATGTTGTCGATGGCCAGGTGCAGCCCCCGCAGCCGGGCGATGTCCTTGTTGATCCTCCCGAAGGCCAACCCGCCCAGGCGCTCATGCCGTTCTTGCGCCGGAGTGATAAGCCTGAAGTCCAGGATCTCGTCGTACGCTGGGATGGTCTCGTTGACCGACTTGGTGATCAGGCCGTGGCCGAGATAGTCCGAGGAGTGGCCGTCATCGGACGCCGTCGATACGGCATTGTCGAAGATCACGGACGCGTTGGGCGGGGTGAACGTCACTTCTGCCCCTCGCCTTCCAGCTTTTCGGTCACATCGGTGATGGTCGTGACGCCACTGGAATCCGCCTGGATGGACAGGTCGGAAGTCTGCGTCAACTGCGCGCCGACTTGGCCGAGATGAGCGGACAGTTTCCCGAGGTCGGCCGCGATGTCAGCCATGTACCGCTCGAAGTTCCCACCCTGCTCGTGCCACGAGTTGCCGAAACTGTCCGCCTTCGCGGACGTGTTGCCCACGGCCTCCGTGATGTGCGCAACCTGCTCGGACGCAAGCGTGAACACTTCGGCGAAGCCGCGTATGGCTTCCGGATCGTGCTCAAAGCCACCCGACATCGTCACCAACCCCCTCGGTTGATCTTGCGCACATCCGCAGTGATCACAAACACGGATCGTACGCCTGTGCACACTGCAAGCAACATAGCTACTGCGGCTCCGCCATGGGGGCGATTTGGGGGAATCGCCGGCGAAACGTGCTGGTCAGCCCGCTGCTGACACTACGCCGACCAAGCGCTGTGCCGCAGCTTCGGCTACCGAGTGTGAAGGGGCCTCCACCATGACGCGGACCAGTTGCTCGGTGCCGGAGGGGCGGAGCAGTACCCGGCCCGTGTCGCCCAGTTCTGCCTCCACCTCCGCCACCGCGTCGGAGACCGAGGTCGACGTTGCCACGGCCGCCTTGTCCGCCACTCGGACGTTCACCAGGACCTGGGGCAGGCGCGTCATCACGGCGGCCAGCTCCGCGAGCGGAGTGCCGGTGGAGGCCACGCGGGCCATCAGCTGCATGGCGGTCAGCAGGCCGTCGCCCGTGGTGGCGTGGGCTGGCAGCAGGATGTGGCCCGACTGCTCGCCGCCGAGGGTGTAGCCGCCCTCGCGCAGCTCTTCGATCACGTAGCGGTCGCCGACGGCCGTGGTGCGCAGCCGGACGTCATGTTCGCGCATCGCCAGGTGCAGGCCCAGGTTGCTCATCACCGTGGTCACCAGGGTGTCCTCGACCAGGTCGCCCGACTCCTTCATGGCCAGCGCCAGCACGGCCATGATCTGGTCGCCGTCGACGACGGCACCCGTCGCGTCCACCGCCAGGCAGCGGTCGGCGTCGCCGTCGTGGGCGATGCCCAGTGCGGCGCCCTCGGCGAGGACCGCCTCGCGCAGGACGTCCGGGTGGTTCGAGCCGCAGCCGTCGTTGATGTTCTCGCCGTCGGGCAGCGCGTGGATGGCGATCACTTCGGCGCCGGCCTCGCGGTAGGCCTGGGGTGCGGCCGCCCAGGCGGCACCGTTGGCGCAGTCGACCACCACGCGCAGGCCGTCGAGCCGGTACGGCGTGGCCTTCAGCAGGTGCGCGATGTAGCGGTCGAGCGAGTCGCTGATGTCGTAGATCCGGCCGACGCCCGCGCCCGTCGGGCGGGGAAAGGCGGTGGCGGCGATCTCCGCCTCGATCTCGTCCTCGATGACGTCCGGCAGCTTGTGCCCGCCCGCCGCGAACAGCTTGATGCCGTTGTCGGGCATGGGGTTGTGGGACGCGGAGATCATCACGCCGACGTCCGCGTTCAGCTCGCCGACCAGGTGCGCCACGGCCGGGGTGGGCAGCACGCCGACCTGCATCACGTCCGCGCCGGCCGAGGTCAGCCCGGCGGCCACGGCCGCTTCCAACATCTCCCCGCTGGCCCTCGGGTCCCTGCCGATCACGGCGATCGGCCGGTGTGAGCTGTCGTGCTGGGCGAGTACCCGCGCCGCCGCGGCGGCGACCGACAGCGCCAACTCGGGCGTCAGCTCGGAGTTGGCGAGACCGCGGACACCATCGGTGCCGAAGAGACGAGCCATTGTTGGCGAGACCTCCAGTAGCTGTGGCAAGAGCTGCGAACGCAGTAAACGCCGCGTTCAGTGCATCGGACGCACTGAACGCGGCGTTCCACTACTGGTGTAAACCAGACTCCGAAATCAGCGCTTGCTGTACTGGGGAGCCTTGCGGGCCTTCTTGAGGCCGTACTTCTTCCGCTCCTTGACCCGCGGGTCACGGGAGAGGAAGCCGGCCTTCTTCAGCGCCGGACGGTCCTCGATGTCGAAGTCGATGAGCGCGCGGGCGATCGCCAGCCGCAGCGCACCGGCCTGGCCGGAGATGCCGCCACCGTGCAGGTTCGCGCGGATGTCGAACGACTCGGGCTTCTCGACGGTCACGAGCGGCTCACGGATGAGCTGCTGGTGGACCTTGTTCGGGAAGTACGCCTCGAGCGACTTGCCGTTCAGCAGGAACTTGCCGGTGCCGGCGACCATCCGGACGCGGACAACGGCTTCCTTGCGCCGGCCGACGGTCTGGGCGGTCTCGCCGCTGATGCGCGGCGCGGGCTTCGGAGCCTCGACCTCGGCGGTCGTCTCAGTTGCCTCAGACTCTTCGATCGTCTGGGTCAACTCGGTCGCCTCAGGCGCCTCGGCGACGGGGGCCTCAGCGGTCGGCTCGCTGGTCTCAGGGGTAGTCAATGATCCTCGCTAGTACTCGTCTGAATGGCTCGCAAGTCCATTTACCTGCTGACCTTGGCGATCTCGAACGTCTTCGGCTGCTGCGCCGTGTGCGGGTGGTCCGGACCGGCGTACACCTTGAGCTTCTTGCCCTGGGCGCGGCCGAGCTTGTTCTTCGGCAGCATGCCCTTGACGACCTTCTCCAGCAGCCGCTCCGGGCGGGTGTCCAGCAGCTCGCCGAACGACTGCTTGCGCAGGCCGCCGGGGTAACCGCTGTGCCGGTAGGCGAATGCCTGGTCGCGCTTGTTACCGGTCAGCACGACCTTGTCCGCGTTGATGATGATGACGAAGTCGCCGGTGTCGACGTGGGGTGCGAACGTCGGCTTGTGCTTGCCGCGGAGCAGCGTGGCGACATTCGAGGCGAGGCGGCCGAGCACGACATCCTCGGCGTCGATGACATGCCAGGTGCGGATGACCTCACCGGGCTTCGGGCTGTACGTGCGCACGGATCTACCTCGTCGTCATTTGCGTCTGGGTGCCTGTGCGGGCCGTAGCGGGCATGAGCCCACGCCGCACAACAACGTAAGAAGATACCTGCCGCTGTCGACGAGGGTCAAAGCGCCCCCCGCTCACCGGCCACATCTCCTGCTCGGACCCCACGCTACCGTGCACCGGACGGTAGGTTCCCAGCGGTCCGGCGAGGGGTGGGACAAGCAGTGCGCCGAACAGCACGGGTGAGTGCGCTCTTGGCGGGTGTGATCTTGGTCGCCGGCTGCGCGCAGCCCACCCCGGGGACCGCGCTGCCGGATCAGGACGCCGCGGCGACCGCCAACCAGGAGGCCTTCGAGCAGGGCCTCCAGGCGTTCCGTGACCACTTCGTCGAGGGAGGCACCCTCGACGAGCACGCGACCGCCTACAACTACGTCAACTTCGGCGACAAGCAACTCACCACCGAGCACGAGTCGTTCCAGCTCGGCACCCCGCCGCTGATCCTGACCAAGCGGCGCTACCACGAGGACGGCGACTGGTCGCAGATCCTGAGCCCACCGGGGTCGAAGCTCGACTACATCGAGCTGGACGAGGAGCACGCGGACCTGGCGCCGACGCCCTGGGTGTCGACGCCGACGCGCTACGAGGGCGAGTTCCACCCCTGTTACGTGCTCACCGCGTGGCTGGCCTGCAAGGTGGACACGGCCATCAGCCAGACCACGCTGTCCGCGCCGGACCGCCAGCCCACCGAGGCACGGGTCACGGACGAGGGCTTCGAGGTGGTGACCGGCGCGACGCTCGACGAGATGATCGCCCAGCTGTTCATCACGCTGACCGAGGAGGAGCAGGCGGAGCTCACGGAGCCGATGCTCGCGCACATGGTCCCCGTGACCATCCGGCTCGACAAGAACATGACGTTCGTGGGCTTCGAGCTGAGCGCCAAGATCACCGACGGTGACGCGCCGACGCTGGAGATCCAGCTCGGCTACGAGACGCTCGGCGACTCCAAAGAGGACGACTTCCCCGAGGCTCCCAAAGCGACAGAGGTGACCGCCATTACCGATCCGGTGGCCGTCGAACAGTTCTGGGAGAAGTTCAACACGTCCGACCCGGAATAAGAGGCACAGACGCTAGTGGGGCTCAGGAGAAATTCTCCCGAGCCCCACAGGCGATTTCAGTTGCTACACCGAATCGCTGATCACGCGTCCCAGCGCTTGGTGTTGCGGTCCTCGGTGTCGCGGTAGCCGTCCGTGGACTGGATCACCGCGGTCTGGATCTTGGCCAGGACCTGCTTGACGTGGTCGGCGGCCAGGTTCCACTGGTTCTTCTTGGCCTGGAACCCAGCGGAAGCGCCACCTTCCCAGATGACCTCCAGGTTCGCGATCTGGCTGCGCAGGTTCTCGATTTCGCCCTCGATGGCGCTGACCCGGTTGCCGATGTCGGAGGCAAGCGCCTCCAGCGAAGCGAATGAGACCTTGATGTCGCCCATGGAAATTCCCTCCTAAAGTTTATGTCAAAGACTCGACGAGATGTCGAAGGTCAGCCGTTGTCCAGCGTGCTCGAGATCGCGGAGATGTCCGACGCCGCGGTCTCTTCCTGCGTGTCGTAGTCGCGGGCCGAACCGGCGACCTCCTCGGCGATCATGAACAGCGTGTCGTTCATCTGCTTGAAGTCCGTGTGGTACTGGGTCATCAGGTTGGTGAACGCCAACGCGGCGTTGCCCTTCCAGGCCCCCTGAACCGAGTCCACGGCCTGCGCCAACTGCCGGGCCTGGTCCTGCAGGTTCTCGTTCGTCGTGACCATGTTGTCGGCAGCGGTAGCGAGCTCCGGTGTCCCTGTTGCGAAATCGCCCATCGGGATAACCCCCTTCATCGGGTCTCTGTGGTTCGTACGCTTTTGTTTCGTACGCCTCTTGCGACGTAGACCCTGCCACGTCCGTTCCCACAATGTCGTCACCTGACCGCAGGTCGTTGCGAGCGTGAACGCGCGAACCGGGAACCAGGGGCCTGACCAGGGGTTCGATGATCGACCGGTGCGCACTAGCAAATCGGCCACGGGGCCCTACCTCACACCGAAAAGTGGGTCCTAGCTGGGCTTTTCCGCGTCCGAGGGCACGCGATCGATGACCCCGAGGGCCTCGGGACGGTAGGAGTCCGGAGTGGCGTCAACCAGGATTCGCTGTTGCGAAAAGTCCTCGTCGTCACTCGCGTGGGGGTCCTCCGGACTGGTGTCCGCCGCCGGATCCGTCATCGTCTCAACCGGTTCAGGGCTGTCGGGCGCACTGTCCTCAGCGGACTTTCGGGGCTCGGGCGGTGCGTCGTCGTCCAGAAAACGGTGCTGGGAGAAGTCCTCGTCCTCCGGCGGTGGCGGCGGTGTCTCCGTTGCCGGCTCGCGCGCGGGGCGGGTCGGCTTCGCTCGCAGCTCCTCGGTGCCGCGGCGGAACTTCGCCGACTGCTCGCGGGCCGCGGCCACCGCGCGGCGGGCGCTGGTCACGGCGTCGGAGACCTCGGCCGTGAACCGCGCGACGGCATCCGAGAGTCCTCCGCGCTTGCCGCTCATAGCCAGCAGAGTACGTCAGTCGACCACGGTCAATGTGCGCACAACGGTCGTACAGGCGGCCGACACGTCGTCGCGGCCGCCGCCCTCGTTGCCGTACTGGCATCCGACGTTGACCTGGGTGCGGCCGTCGAGCACCACGTACCAGTCGACCGTGGCGTCGGAGTTGGGCAGCCGCTGCACGTAGTGGATCACGTCGCGGCCGGCGAACGTCGCCTGCTCGTCGAAGTCGGCGAAGCTGTCGCCCGCGTCCTCGAACTGGCCGCGCAGCTGCTCGACCGCCTGCTGCCGGTCGGTGTCGCTGTCGAACGACAGGCGGATCTCCTCGACCAGCACGCGGTCGGTGCCGTTCTCCCCGCCGACGGGCTTGACCTCCGTGCGCAGGCGATCCGGGTCCGAGCTGGTCTGGGTCCAGCCCGCCGGCAGGGTGAACTTGTACTCGTACTGCGCGATCACCCGTTCCTCGCCGGCGGCACCGGAGGTCTGCTGACCGCCGGGTTCGCCGCTCGGGTCGTCGCCGGACAGCGAGATGGCCAGCGCGGTGCCCACGGCGGCGACCACGAGCGCCCCACCGCCGGCCAGCAACAGACCGCGCCGGGACCGGGACGGCGGCTGGACGGGCGGGAGCGGCCGCGCGGGAGGGGGCAGCGGCGGCCGGTGCACCGGCCGGTTGACCGGCCGCGTGGCGTCGGGGTTGCGGTTGACCGGGCGGGTGGCCTCGGGGTTGCCGCCGGCCGCCAGCACACCCGTGCCGGCGCCGATGCCGGCCACCGCCCGCAGCGCGCCCCTGGCGACCACCGTCTCCGGTTGGTCGAGCGTGGTCGGCATGACGCCCGTGCGCTGGTGCACCAGCCGGGACACGAGCGGGATCCGGCTGGAGCCGCCGACCAGGAAGATCCCGCCCAGCTCGGCCGGGGTGGTCGCGGCGGCCCGGATGGTGGCCATCGTGAGCTCGGCCGCCCGGTCGACCGGGCCGGTGATGAGCCGCTCCAGGTCGGCCCGTGTGACGTGGGCGTCGGGGAAGGGCGGCGGCATGGGCACGTCGGTATAGGCGTGGCGGGACAGCGTCTCCTTGGCGCCCCGCACGTCCTGGTGGATCACCCGGCGGCGCCGCCGGTCGGGCAGGTCGCGGCCCTCGACCAGCGCACGCCAGGCGGCCGGATCGGTGTCGGACACGACCGTGCCGACGTGTTCGAGCAGCAGCTGGTCGATGTCCGCGCCGCCGAACGTCGGGTCACCCCTGGTGGCCAGTACCTGGAAGCCGGGCGGACCGGGCGCCGGGCGGACGACGCTCACGTCGATCGTGCCGCCACCCAGGTCGAACACGGCGAGCGGCCGGTTGCCGTGCCGGGCGGGGAAGCTCGCCGCGTGGAACACGGCGGCCGCCACCGGCTCGGGCACCAGCACGATCCGGGTGCCGAGCCCGGCTGCCGCGTCGCGCAGGACCCTCGTGCGGAAACCACCCCAGTCGGCCGGGTGGGTCAGCACCAGCTGGTCGACGGGTGCGCCACCGGCCACCCGACGGGCCTCGCCCACCGCCCGCGCCAGCACCGCCCGGATCACCTGGCGGACCGGCAGCACGGTGGCGCCGAGCAGCAGCTCCGTCTCGTCGACCCGGCGCTTCGGGTGCGGCTCGTAGCGCGACGGGTCGACCGCCGCCTGCCGGTCGGCCTCCTGGCCGACGAACACCGTGCCGTCGGCCGCCGCGTAGACGGCCGACGACATGAGCGGAGACCCGTCGACCGTGACCACCTGCGGCTCACGGCCGTCGACGGACATCGCCACGCATGTGCTCGACGTTCCGAAGTCGACGGCCACGGCCACGGTCATGAGTGGTCCCCAAGTCGGCTGTGTCTACCGCTCACCTGTCGATCACTCCGGTTGGATCCACGCCACCTGGATCAGCTGCTCGCCGGTCTTGCGGCTGACCATGACGCCGCGACCGGGAGGCATGGGACCGGGCTTGACCTTGGCGAGCAGCGCGCCCTCGTCCTTGCTGCCGTTGCCGATCAGGCCGGGCGAGGCGATCTCCTTCAGCTTGCCGAGCACCGGGTCGTAGAGCGCCCTGGACGCACCACCGGTACGGCGCATGGCGATCATGTGCAGGCCGACGTCCTTGGCCTGGGGCATGAACTCCGCCAACGGCTGGAACGGTGCGTTGCCGCCACCCGGCGAGGCCAGGTCGTAGTCGTCGACCACCACGAACAGCTCCGGGCCCGACCACCAGGACCGGGTCTTCAGCTGTTCCTGCGTGACGTCCGGCCCGGGCAGTCGCTTGGTCATGGACTTCTTCACGTCGGCCACGATGCCGGTGAGCTGGTTCGACGAGACCGCATAGCCGAGCAGGTGGTCGGACTGGACGAAACCGAGCATCGTGCGCCGGTAGTCGACCAGGATGATGACCGCTTCCTTGGGCGTGTACCGCTCGGTGATGCCCCGCACGATCGTGCGCAGCAGGTTGGTCTTGCCCGACTCGCCGTCCATGAACGCCATGAAGTGCGGCTCGGCGTCGAAGTCGAGGTACACCGGGGCGAGCGCGTCCTCGTCCACGCCGATCGGGATCCGGTGGCTGCCCCGCTGGCCGTCCTGGGCGAGCAGGTCGGCGTAGGGCAGCACCTCGGGCAGCAGGCGGACCTTCGGCGCGTGCCGGCCCCGCCAGGCGCCGTTGATCTTGGCGACCGCGTCCTGCACGCCGGCCGCGACGTCCTGGTCGTTGCTCGACCCGTCGATGCGGGGCAGGCCCACCAGGAAGTGCAACTTGTCCCTGGACAGGCCGCGCCCCGGGTGGCCCTCCGGCACGTTGACCGCGACCCGCCGGTCGACCTCGGACTCGCTGGCGTCACCGAGGCGCAGCTCGAACCGGGTACCCATGAGGTCCTTCATGGCCGGCCGGATCTCCGCCCACCGGTTGGCCGAGACGATCACGTGGATGCCGAACGACAGACCCCGCGCCGCGAGGCCGACCACCTGGGTCTCGATCGGCTCGAACTCCTGGCGGAAGTTCAGCCAGCCGTCGACGATCAGGAACACGTCGCCGAACAGGTCCTCGGTCAGCTCGCCGCGACGCTTGCGGTTGCGGAAGTCGGTCATCGAGTCGATGGCGTGGTCACGGAACAGCTGCTCGCGGGCCGCCATCAGCGCGCTGACCTCGGCGATCATCCGGCGGACCTTGTCGGGGTCGAGCCGGCCGGCCACGCCACCCATGTGGGGCAGGTTCTGCAGCGTGGTCATCGTGCCGCCACCGAGGTCGACACAGAAGAACTGCACCTCCTCGGCCGTGTGCGTCAGCGCCATGGACATGACGAGCGTGCGCAGCATCATGGACTTGCCGGTCTGGGGACCGCCGGCGATGGCGGCGTGGCCCGCGGCACCGGAGAAGTCGGCCCACAGCAGGTCACGGCGCTGCTCGTACGGCTTGTCGATGAGGCCGAGCGGCGGCTGGAGCCGCCCGTTGCCGAAGAAGCCGACGGGCGAGAGCCCCCGGTCCTCGGTCGGCTGCAGGGGCGGCAGCAGCGTGTCGAGGGAGTTGGGCGTGTCGAGCGGCGGCAGCCACACCTCGTGGGCGGGCGGGCCCTGGCCGATGAGCCGGCCGACGATCACGTCGAGCTCGCTCGCCTCGACCGGGGTGTCCGGCTGCCGCTCCTCCTTGACCGGGGTGAGCGGTTTCTCCGGTTCCTTCGGGATCTCCACGTGGTCCGGCACGAACAGCTTCGGGCGCCGGTCCGCGGGAAGCGTGGAGGCCGGGCCGATGGCCGTCTGGATGCCCGCCGGCCGGTACGGACCGGACACGTAGGACGCCTTGAACCGGACCATGGTCGACGTGTCGAACTTCAGGTAGCCGGAACCCGGGATCGACGGCAGCTCGAACGCGTCCGGCACGCCGATGGCCGCGCGGGACTCCGCCGCCGAGAACGTCTTCAGACCGATCCGGTAGGACAGGTGCGAGTCGAGACCGCGTAGCTTGCCCTCCTCCAGCCGCTGCGAGGCGAGCAGCATGTGCATCTGGAGCGAGCGGCCAAGACGGCCGATGGCCACGAACAGGTCGATGAAGTCGGGTTTCGCCGACAGCAGCTCGGAGAACTCGTCGACCACGATGAACAGTGCGGGCAGCGGGTCGAGGTCGGCGCCGTTCTCGCGGGCCTTCTCGTACTCCCACACGTTCTTGAAGTTGCCGCCGTTCTTGAGCGCTTCCTGGCGCCGGTTCATCTCGCCGGCCAGCGCGTCCTTCATGCGGTCGACCAGGGTGAGCTGGTCCTGCAGGTTGGTGATGGTGGCGGCGACGTGCGGCGCCGAGTCCAACCCGAGGAACGTGGCACCACCCTTGAAGTCGACCAGGACGAAGTTGAGGTTGGTCGACGAGTGGGTGGCCAGCATGCCGAGCACCAGCGTGCGGAGGAACTCCGACTTACCGGAACCCGTGGCGCCGATGCACAGGCCGTGGGGGCCCATGCCCTCCATGGCCGCTTCCTTGATGTCCAGTTCGACCGGCTGGCCGAACTCGCCGACGCCGAACGGCACGCGGTAGCGGTCGCGGACCGGCCGGGGCCGCCACGCCTGCTGCACGTCGAACGTCATCGGGTCGCCGGGGATGTTGAGCAGCTCGAGCAGCGTCGGGTTGGACAGCAGCGGCTCGTCGCCGCCATCATCCGCTGCGGCCGCCCCCAATCGGTACGGCGAGAGCTTGCGGGCCAGCGCCTCGGCCTCGGCCACCGTGAGCGTGTCGGGCTTGGCGAACCACTCGACCCCGCTCGCGCTGCGGGCGCCGAGGCGGTCCTCCTCGACCACCAGCCGCAGGCCGCGGCGGGCCGTGAGGTTGCCAAGGCTGTCGGACAGGTCGAGCAGCGTGACGCCGACCAGCCCCTCCTCGAGGATGATCTGCTCCTCGCGGCTGACGTCGCCGTCGTCGATGACGATCACGACCTGGGGCTGGTCGGGCTGCGGCGGTGCGTTGCGGGTGAACCGCTGCCGGTCGCGCAGCTCCTCGTCGAGCCAGCTCTCCACCTGGGCCAGCGAGCCGGCCATCATCCGGAGCTGGCCGATGCCGTCGACCATCGTGGGGTGCTGGACGTGCGGGAGCCACTTGGCCCACTCCCACTCGGCCTTGGCCCGGCCGCTGGTCACCACGGCGATCAGCACGTCGTCGGGGGTGTGGAACGTCACCAGCTGGGAGAGCAGCGCCCTGGCGAGGCCGCGGGTCAGCTCCTTGTCGCCGGACAGGCCGACCGCCGCGAACCCGCGGATGGCGATCTGGATGGGCAGCTCAGGAACGATCGAGTGCGCGCGGACGAACCGGCGCAGCGCCAGCGTGGCGATCGGCTCCAGCTCGTCGACCGGGCCGGTCTGCGGCGGCACCAGCCGGGTGGCCAGGCGCTGGCTGCCGCGCCCGCCGCGGAGGTGGCAGAAGTCGGGGTCGGACTGGCGGCGCTCCCACATGCGGCGGCTGGTGGCGATGGACCACAGCGCCTGCGGGTCGGGGTGCACCCATTCGAGTGCCGCCCGCTGGTCGAGCGAGGCCTCCCTGGCACGTTCCCGCATCTGACCGAGGTAGCGCAGGTAGTCCTTGCGGTCCTCGTTCATCTCGGCCTTCTTGGGGCCGCCCCCGCGGTTCTGGCCGAACATGCCGACCATCGAGAACATCATCATCATCGGCATCATGAGGAAGATCGGGTTGCGCCCCGCCGCGCCACCCGCAGTGAACATGAACACAATCATGCCGACCATCGCCACGACCATCACGACCGGCATGAGCTTCATCAGGATGTTGCCGGGGATGACGCGGGGTACCTCGGGTGGCGGTTCCAGATGGACCTCGCCGCCGGGCTGGCGCGGCGCGGCCAACCTGGGTGACCGCTTGAACTGAAGCGTGCTCACCGAAACCCCTCTATCGCCGAACAGCCGACCCCCGAATTTCACGACGGTCGATGAGAACGTATCGGACCTCTTTCTGCGGAACCGGCGCACGCGCCGAAACCGGTACGGCCATACTAGGGGCCGCCACCCACGCGCACGGGTGGTTATGGACGAGTACGGCGACGCGAGCAGGCCGTGACAAGGCAGTGAGGGGGCTGGCGGGGTGGCAACCGGGACGACGGTGTTCAGCCGGGTGACGGTGGTGGCGCCGAGAACGCGAATCGACCTCGCGTTGCCGGCCGGGGTCGCGGTGGCCGACCTCTTGCCGATGCTGCTCGACATGGCCAAGGAGGCCACGCCGGACGGCGGCGCCCGCCACGGCGGCTGGTGCCTGGCCAAGATGGGCGGCGAACCACTCGAACCGAGCCGGACCCTCGCGTCCCTCGGTGTGATCGACGGCGAGCTGCTCCAGCTTCGCAAGCGCTCGGAGAACCCGCCGCCGCCGCTGTACGACGACGTGGTCGACGCGATCGCCGAGGCCGCACCCGACAGCTACCGGCCGTGGACCAAGCAGACGGCCAACCGGATCGGCTACATCGCGGGCGCGCTGGCGCTGGTCACCGCGGCCCTCACGGTGTTGATGACCGGTCCGCTGTTCGGCGGCTCGCACGTGGCGGCCGCGATCACCGCGGGTGCCGCGGCCGTCATCTCGGTGGCGCTGGGCGCGGTGATCGCACGGGGCTACCAGGCCGAGACGACCGGTGTGTTGATCGCCGCGGCCGGCGGCCTACCCATGGCGTTCGTCAGCGGCCTCTACATCGTGCCCGGCACGACCGGGCGGGCCAGCCTGCTGCTGGCCTGCGCTCTCGTGCTGATCATGGCCGCGGCGTCGATCATGCTGGTCGGAGCCGGAGTGACCACGTTCGTGGCGGCCGGCACGGCCGCGCTGATCGGCGTGATCGCGTTCACCATCGCCGTGCTGATCGCGCACCCGGCAGCCGGCATCGCCGCCGGCACGGCGGCCGTGTCGCTGGCCGGGCTGTCGGTGCTGCCCAGGCTGACCATCCAGCTGGCGCGACTACCGCTGCCGAACGTGCCGGGCAGCGCGGAGGACCTCAAGGAGGACTCCGGCTTCCCCGACTACCAGTCGATCGAACGCCGCGCGGGCCTCGCCCACGAGTACATGACCGGCATGATCATCGGCTGCGGCGTGGCCACGGCGATCTCGGCGATCATCACGGCCGGCAAGGGTGACTTCTGGAGCATCGCGCTGGCCATCGTGGCCACGCTGGTGCTGCTGCTGCGTGCCCGCACCTACGCCAACGGCAGTCAGGCCATCGCGCTGCTGGCAACAGGCATGCTGTCCGCCGCCGGCATCATGCTCGGCTGGCTGATCGTGGCCGACACCTACGACCGTCTCCTGCTGGTGTTCGGCTCGCTCGTGCTGATCGCGGCGTCCTCGCTGGTGTTCGGTGTGATCTTCCCGGAACAGCGGTTCTCCCCGCCGCTGCGACGTACGGTGGAGATCATCGAGGCCATCTGCATCGCGGTGATGCTGCCTCTGGCTCTCGCCGTGATGAACCTGTACGGCGCGCTGCGGCACGTCAGCATCCTGCCGTCCTAACCGAGGGAACCCGCTCGCATGGCAGTCACCCGAACCGCTCGGGTCATTTCCGTACTCGCGGCCACCGTGGTCACGGCCGTGAGCGCCGCCGGGCCGGTCGCGGCCCAACCCGAGTCATCGCCCGAAACATCGCAGGAGACCTCGCAGGAGACCTCGGCGCCGGAGACCCCGCCGTCGGACACCCCACCGGCGGACGCTGGGAACGGCTTCGCCACCCCACCCGAGTCGGCGGAGAACCACCCGGTGCCGGAGGACACCGGCGTACCTGACCTCGACTACGCGCACGCCACCGGCTGCGTGCAGTCGACGAACCAGACGGTGACGCTCGAGAACAAGCCGTGGGGCCAGGACGTGCTGCGGTTCGACGAACTCCCCAGGTTCGCCACCGGTGCCGGTCAGACGGTCGCGGTGATCGACACAGGCGTGAACGAGCACGACTTCCTCGATGGCCGGCTCCTCCACGGACCTGACTACGTCGACGGTCAGCCGGAGGGGTCGCTCGACGACTGCGACGGGCACGGCACCGAGGTGGCCGGGATCATCGCCGCCAAGCCGAACACCGACGACATCGGCTTCCGCGGTATCGCGCCGGGCGCGAACATCCTCAGCATCCGCCAGTCGAGCGGGAACTACGAGTTCAAGGACCCGAACGACAGCTCGAAGGCGGCGGTCAAGGCCGGCAACCTCCGCACGCTGGCCATGTCCATCATCCGCGCCGTCGAAATGGGCGCCACGGTGATCAACATGTCGGTCGACAGCTGCCGGCCGGTCTCCTCCGGGGAGATCAACCAGGGTGAGCTGGACGTCTACGCGGCCGCCAAGTGGGCGGTCGAGCAGCGCAATGTCGTGCTCGTGGCGTCGGCCGGCAACCTCGAAGAAGGCACCTGCACCCAGCAGAACAGCTCCGATCCCAAGAACCCGACGCTGGTCGTGACCCCGCCGTGGTTCTCCGAGTACGTCATCTCGGTCGCCGCCATGGACAAGGACGGCGGTGTGGCCGACTTCTCCATCCAGGGCCCCTGGGTCAGCGTGGCCGCACCGGGCACCGAGATCATCTCGCTGGATCCGGTCAACGAGACAAGTCTCGCAAACCAGACGTTCGACCAGCAGGGCAAGGCCTCGTTCATCCAGGGCACCAGCTTCGCCGCGCCGTACGTGGCCGGCCTCGCGGCACTCGTCCGCGAGGAGTTCCCGGACCTGTCTGCCAAGCAGGTGATGCACCGGATCAAGTCGACCGCGTCGCACCCCGCTTCCAACGGCGGCCGGGACAACCTGGTCGGCCACGGCATGATCAACCCGGTGGCCGCGCTCACCCAGAGCATCCCGGCCGAGAACGGCGAGGAGCCCGACCAGGCGATCGACACGCCGTTCGAGATGCCGCCGCCCTACGAGCGGAACTGGGCACCCATGCAGGTCGCCATGATCGGCACGGGCGGCGGCGTCGGGCTGCTCCTGCTCACCCTCTTCGTCGTACACACCGTCCGACGCAACCGCCGCGAACCAGAAGGCCCACCCAAACACCGGGTCTGAGGGCTCGCCGCGGCACGGCCAACTGGGGGGATCCGCGCATGGCAGTCACCCGAACCACCCGGGTCATGGCGGCGCTCGCGGCCGCCGTGGTCACGGCCGTGAGCGCCGCGGGGCCGGTCTCGGCCCAGCCCGAGTCATCACCGGCCGAGTCGAACGGCTTCGCCACCCCGCCGCCCTTCAACGAGAGCTGGCCGCTGCCGGTGGACACTGGGCAGCCCGACCGCGACTACGGTCTGAAGACCGAGTGCGTGTCGCCGTCGGGGAACCCCGCGGCGCCGCTGGAGCACAAGCCGTGGGGCCAGGACGTGCTGCGCTACAGCGAGCTTGGCCGGTTCGCCACCGGCGCGAACCAACTGGTCGCCGTGATCGACACGGGCGTCATCAAGCACAACTTCCTCCGCGACCGAGTCACCCCCGGGCCGGACTACGTCGACGGTCAGCCGGAGGGGTCGCTCGACGACTGCGACGGGCACGGCACCGAGGTGGCCGGGATCATCGCGGCCAAACCGGACACCGACGACATCGGCTTCCGCGGCATCGCGCCGAACGCGCACATCCTCAGCATCCGCCAGTCGAGCGGGAACTACGAGTTCGACGACCCGAACGACGATCAAGAGGCCCTGACGGCCGGCAGCCTCGACACACTGGCCATGGCCATCATCAATGCCGCGAACGCGGACGCCGACGTGATCAACATGTCGGTCGACAGCTGCCGGCCGGTGTCCGCCGGGGAGATCACCGACAGTGAGAAGGCCGTGTACGCGGCCGTCAGGTACGCGGTCGAGGAGAAGGACGCCGTGCTCGTCGCGTCGGCCGGCAACCTCGGGGAACGCACCTGCAAGGACCAGAACAGCTCCGATCCCCAGAACCCGACGCTGGTCGTGACCCCACCGTGGTTCTCCGAGTACGTGATCTCGGTCGCCGCCATGGGCAAGGACGGCGCCGTCGCCGGCTTCTCCATCCAGGGCCCCTGGGTCGGCGTGGCCGCGCCGGGCACCGAGATCATCTCGCTGAACCCGGCCGACCCGTCCACCCTGGCCAACGAGACGAGGGACCAGCAGGGCAAACGCGCACCCATCGAGGGCACCAGCTTCGCCGCACCGTACGTGGCCGGCCTCGCGGCACTCGTCCGCGAAGAACACCCGGACCTGTCTGCCAAGCAGGTGATGCACCGCATCAAGTCGACCGCGTCGCACCCCGCGGCCAACGACGGCCGGGACACCTTGGTCGGCTACGGCATGATCAACCCGGTCGCCGCGCTCACCCAGAGCATCCCCGCCGAAGAAGGCGAAAAGTCCGACCAGGCGATCGACATGCCGTTCGAGATGCCGCCGCCCTACGAGCGGAACTGGGCACCCATGCAGGTCGCCATGATCGGCACGGGCGGCGGCGTCGGATTACTCCTGCTCACCCTCTTCGTCGTGCACACCGTCCGCCGCAACCGCCGCGAACCAGAAGCCCTACCCAAACGCCGGGTCTAGCGGGCCCTTCCCGCCAGACGACGCAGCTCCGCGCGGATGTCGTCGCGGGGCAACGGATTCACGCTCATCCAGTCGGCATCACCGGCCAGCCGGAACCGCCCGCGTTCCGTGTCCAGCCAGCGCAGCTCCTCGCCCACCCGCTGCCACTGGTCCTCACTGTCATCACGCCGCGCCAGACCGACCTGACCGTTGCCGAGAACCGGTTGCAGGTGCGACACCATCCGCCGCGCCACCCGGTCATCGATACCGTGCCTGCGCAACAGCTCGTCCAACTGCTCGGCCGTCAACTTCGGCGCCGCCGGGACCCCGTCCGGATCATCCGGGTCCGGCTCGGGCAGATTCACGACCATCGCGTGGAACGCGTCCTCCAATGCCTTACGCGGCAGGCTGAACGGCGCGGTCAGCGGCGCGTCCAGCGGCGGCACCAGGCGCATCAGGTCGTCGAGTGCGTCGTCCAGGCTCGCGGCCTTCATCCGCAGCATGCGGTCGGGACTCGTCAGGTCCTGGGTGACCAGCAGCGCCTCGTCGCGGTAGTTGAGGATCGCCACCGCCAGCGTCGGCTTTTCCTTTGCCAGCACCAGGTCCAGCACGCCCGTGCTGGCGCGCACGAGGAACACGAAGTCCTCGGCCACGCCGAGCGGGCCGTTCTCGTCGGCCAGGCCGCGCACCGTGAGCTGCTCGCGCGCGTCGCCGTATCGGGACCGCCGCTCGATCTCCGTATCGCCCGACGCCGGGATCTCCAGCGGGAACGGCGCCTCCACCTCGGCGAACGCACACAGCAGATCGACCTCGACCGGGTGCAGCGGGACGCCGAGGTCGACCCGCGGGGTTCTCGGGCTGTCCATCACCGGGTCAATGACCCGTGAGTGTGGTCGCGTTGTCCTGGTCGGTGTGCTGGTAGCCCGCCGCCGTGCGCTCGGCACTCGCCACGAACTCCTCCATGCGGGTCAGCGCGGTGTTCAGCTGGCCGCGCAGGCCGCGCTCGCTGCCCATCCGGTCGGTGAACTTGTCGGCCAGCTCCTGGCCGACCGGGCTGGTGCCCAGCATCGGCGCGTAGTCCGGAGTGGACAGATCGTCGACCTCGCGGACGATCTTGTCGAGATCGGTCCGCACCTGCTCGACCGCCGCGGCGAAGTCGCGCACCTGGTCGGGGTCGACCTGCCAGCCACCGCCGGACGGCAGCGTCGTCGGAGTCGCAGCTCCCTCATCCACGTACATCGGGCTTTCCCTTCTACAGACCGAGGACCGGCGGGGCTGCCTTGAGGTCGGAGGCGGAGAACGGGTCCTGCTCGATCGGTACCCGCCTGCGGTGCTCGCCGTCGCGCTCCTCGTCGCGCCGGCCGCCCGGGGCGCCACCCATGCCGCCGAACGCGCCGGCCCGGCTGAACCGGCCACGGCCCTTGTAGTCGCCGCCGCCTCGGCCGCCACCCATGGCGCCGGGGAAGCCACCGGCGCCGCGGCCACCAGGCCGGGCACCCGCGCCCCCGCCGCGACCGGCCGCGCCCATCCCGGGCATTCCGCCGAAACCACCGAGTCCGGCACCCGTTCCGACACCCGAGCCGATGCCGGTACTCGTACCGCCGCCAGGGCCGAGCCCGGTGAGCGACTGCCAGCGCGCCTCCGGGCTGCCGGCGAACGACGGGTCGGTGACGCCGCCGCCCCAGTCGGTCGGCGGCCTGCCCGGCAGGTGGCCGTCGAGACCCGGCGGGAACGTTCCCGGTCGCGGGAGGTCGATGCCCGGTCCGGGGTTGGCACCCGGGTTGTCGCCGGGGTTCACGCCGTCGGACGGCAGGCCGAACTGCGGGGTGGACTGGTCGATGCCGAGCAGCGCGCCCTCGTAGCGCTCCATGGTCTGCACGGCCTTGCGCTTCATCTTCTTCTTCTTGCTGCCGAAGCCGAACGCGCTGGCGATGCCGCCGATGGCCGCGCCGAACGCGGCACCGATCGGGCCGCCCACCATGAACCCGGCCGCCGCGCCGCCGCCCGCCGAGCCGAGCCAGTTGTTCTTCGGCATGCCGGGCATCGTGTCCTGGGCGGAACGCAGGGCGCCGCTGGCGTCCTGGATCGGGCCGGACATCTGCTGTGCCGTACCGCCGAGTTCGGCGATCCAGCTGACGTTGTTCGTCACCTTCTGGAGGGCGACGTCCGCGCTGGCGCCCGACCAGTACTGCATCAGCCTGCTCAGCGAGGTCCGCAGGTCGTCGGACGCGCGCACGACCGACTGGCCGTGGCGGCTCCACTCGCCGGCCAACGCGTCCAGCTGAGCCGGGTTCGAGCGTTCGGCCACCATCTTGATGAGTGACTCGAGGCCGAAGCCGTTCCAGTGCACGCCGCCGCTGACGTAGAGGTCGTTCTCCTCACGACGGCGACGCCGCTCAGCCTGGGCCTGCTGCGCGGCCTCGACCGCGCGCTGCCTGGCTGACGCCACCTGCTGGATGATCTGTTCGAAGACGCCCAAAGCCCCCGCTCCTCCCGATCATCGAATCCGATCGTCACGGTATCCCATAGGGGAAACGTCGGGCAGGTGCTTCCGGTTCTACTTTTCGCAGGCAAACGCTCAATTAGGCAGTACTGCGGCCATCCGGCGTAGCGAAGCGGCGAACTCGTTGCCGTGCAGCGGGTTGACACTCATCCAGGCACCGTCCTCGGCGTCCACCAACTGAAAGCGGCCGCGTTCGGTGTCGAGCCAGCGCAGCTCGGCGCCGGCGCGCTCCCACCGGTCGGCGTAGCCACCTCGGACGGCCAGGCCGAGCTGGCCGTTGCCGCGCACCGGTTGCAGGTGGGTGATCAGCCTGCGGCCGAGCCGGTCGTCGATGCCCGCGTCGGCGAGCAGCGCCTCCCATGCCTGCTGGTCGAGAGGGCGACCGGCCTGCGCGCGCAGTGCCGCGTGGACGCGGTCGAGCGCGCCTCGAGGAAGCTGGAACGGCGCGGTCATGGCCGCCTCGCGAGGGGGAATCAGGTCGAGCAGTTCGTCGACCGCGTCGTCGAGGGGCAGCTCGGCCATGCACACGGCACCGGCGCCCGTCAGCTCCTGCGTGATCAGCACCGCCACGCCCCGGTCGGCCAGCAGGACCGCGCCGAGCACGTCGTCGCCCGTGGCGAGCACCAGGTCCATGGTGGGGCCGGCGCGGCGCAGCAGGTGGGTGAACGCCTCGGCCACCCCGAGCGGGCCACG
Organism: uncultured Actinomycetota bacterium; assembly: GCA_963826035.1. Lineage (GTDB taxonomy): Bacteria > Actinomycetota > Actinomycetes > Mycobacteriales > Pseudonocardiaceae > Actinophytocola. The sequence continues at coordinate 337,895 of CAWGVZ010000024.1, forward strand.
TTCGTCGGCCAGTCCGCGCGCGGCCAGCCGTTCACCGGCGGCGCGCAGCACGAGGCGCCGCTCGCGGACGCTGCCGCCCGTCGCCGGGATCCGCAGCGGGAACGGCGGCGCGACGTCCGCGACCGCGCACAACAAGTCGATCTCCGCGATGTCGACGGCCACCGCGGTCCGGGAACCGATGAGCATCAGCTACCGGTGGTGCTTGGCTCGTCGTCGTTCTCGAACGCGAGGTCGTCGGCCACCGCCTGGTCGGTCTCCTCGTAGGCACGCGCCGCCTGCTCGGCGCTCGTGACGAACCGGTCCATCCGCGTCATGGCCTCGGCGAGCATGGCGCGCAGGCCGTCTGTCGAGTTGAGCCGGTCGTCGAACTTCTTGGCCAGCTGCTCGCCGACCGGGCTCGTGCCCAGCTGCGGGGTCAGCTCGGCGCCCTGCATCCGCTCGACCCGCTTCTGCACGGAGTCCAGGTAGGACCGGGCGCGCACGACGGCCTCGCTGAACGTGCGGAGCCGGTCGGTGTCGACGTCCCAGCCGCCGGTCTCGGTCGGGGTCTCGGTGCTGGCGGCCATGGGCGCGGCGGTGGTCGCCGGGACCGGACCGGGCATGGCCGGTGGCGGTGGCGGGGCCACCTCCGGCATGGGCGGCGGTGGCGGCGGCGCGTCCTGCTGCACGTTCTCGGACACGAGACTCTCTGTCATGTGCGATCTCCCCTTCTACAGCCCGATGACCGGCGGCGACGCCTTTTGACCCGTGTCGAACGGGTCGTCCGCGTCGAAGGGGAAGCGTCTGCGGTGGCCCTCGCCGGACATGGCGCCCGCACCCATGCCGGCGCCGAGCGGAGCGGCGGCCATCGGGGCGTGCATGCCGGTGCCCATGGGCGACGGGGTGGAGCCGGCGCGGCCGGCCAGCTGTCCCGGTGACCGTTCCCGGGCCTCGCCGGGCCTGGCGCCACTCACCAGCGGTCCCGGCCGGATGCCAGCGCCGGTGCCGCCACCCGCGGCGAGCCCACTGAGCGATCCGCCTCCGCCGTAACCACCGCCACCGCCTCCGCCGCCGGAGTACCCGCCGTTCGACTGCGCAGACGTGCCGGGGTCGAGCTGGTTGGTGAGCAGTTGCCAGCGCAGGTCGACGTCGCTGGTCATGGAGATCGTGCTGAGCCACAGGTCGGAGTCGGGATCGAAGTCCGGGTCCTCGACGCGTGGGCGCAGCTCGGAACTCTGGCCGGGCAGTTGCGGCGTGGCGCGGTCGATGCCGACGGCCGCCGCCTCGAAGCGCTGCATGGTCTCGACGGCCACCCGCTTCAGTTCCTCCTGCTGGGCCTGCGCCTCGAACGCGCTCTGCGACCCGGCGGCCGTGCCACCCACGGCCGCGCCGAGCGGGCTGCCGGTGAGGCCGGTGGCCTCGGTCGCCGCCTGCGGCGCCGAGCCCGGCTGGACCGCTGGTGGCACGGCCGGCAGCTTGGGCATCGCCTCCTGGGCGGCCTTGAGCGCGCCGGCGGCCTCGTCGATCGGGGTGCCCATGTCCTTGGCCGCCATGCCGAGGTCGCCCACCCACTGGGCGTTGAGCGCCACCGTGTTTCTCGCCTGGTCGGCGGACTCGCCCGACCAGAAGTCCATCAGGTCGTCCAGTGCGTCGGCCAGCAGGTCGGCGGCGTCGACCACGCCGTCGCCCGTACCGCGCCAGTCCTCGGCGAGCCGCTCCAGCTGCGGCGCGCTCGCCTTGTCGGCCACCATCGCGACGAGTTGTTCCAGCGTGAAGCCGGCCCAGTTCACCCCGCCGCTGACGTAATAGTCCCCAACCATGCGTTGTGCACTCCCTCTGTCCCCGATGCTCGTATCCGACTGTAACGGGTCGTGTGCACGGCGGGCACTAGTCCGAAGGTAGGCCTCGTACGCTCGATCACGTGCCCAAGGTGCTGACCGTCTCGGACGAGGTTGTCGAGTCGCTGTGGACCGACACCGTGCGGGAGCGGTTCGCCGACGTCGACCTCGTGCTGGGAGCCGGCGACCTGCCGTTCGACTACCTGGCGTTCCTGGCCGACGCGCTGGACCGGCCGTGCGTGTTCGTGCCCGGCAACCACGACCTCGACCTGACCGGCTACGTCCGGGTGAACGGCCTGTGGCTGCGGGGCGGGTTCCCCGCGCGGTGGCCGGGGCCCGACGGCGCCGTCAACGCGGACGGGCGGGTGGTGGACGTCGCCGGGTTGCGGATCGCCGGACTTGGGGGTTCCATCCGCTACAACGAAGGTGTCAACCAGTGGACCGAGCGACAGCAGGCGCGCCGGGCCAGGCGTCTCGTACGAATGGCGTCGTGGCGGCGGCGCCGCGACGGGCGAGGGGTGGACGTGTTGCTGACGCATTCGCCGCCGCGAGGGGTCGGCGACCGGGAGGACCCGCCGCACCGCGGGTTCGACTGTCTGAACGACACGGTCGCCCGGTTGCGCCCGGCATTGTTGTTGCACGGTCACATACATCCGCACGGCCAGCCCATCCCGGACCGGGTGATCGGCGAGACCCGGGTGGTGAACACGGTGGGGTACCGAATACTCGACCTGGACGGCGACCATGAATCGTGACACCGGATTTCCCGTAGCGGACGCGGAGAACGACTTCCTTCGCGCGCGGCGCAGGCAGGTGATGTCCCGGCTGTCGGCGTGGCTGCGCCGGTCTCCCGACGACGTGAACATCATGCTGCCGTTCGACGAGGTGGTGGCCGCGCTCGGCCGAACCGGCGAGCGGCGGCTCGGTCTACAGGTGATCCAGCTGGACTCGATCGTCGGCAGCGTCGACCGTTCCCGCGACTTCGACCGCCGCTTTCGGCCCACGTCCGGACAGTCCCGCGAACGGTGGCAGCGGTTGGCGCTGGCGCAACGACGGGGCGAGTCGATCCCTCCGATCGAGGTATATCGCGTCGGCGAGATGCATTTCGTGTTGGACGGGCACCACCGGGTGTCCGTGGCGCACGCGCTCGGTCTGAAGACGATCGAGGCGTACGTGACCGAGGTGACCACTCGGCTCAACCCGTCGGGTATCCGCTATCGGGGCGACCTGCTGGTGAAGGACTACCGGCGGATCTTTCTGTCGCGAGTGCCGTTGGAGGGTGAGGCCAGGGCGGCCGTTTCGCTGACCGACCCGTGGGACTACGCGGAGTTGGCGGAGTGCGTGGAGGCGTGGGGCTTTCGGCTCATGCAGGACGAGAACGTGTTGCTGGACCGGCCCACCGTGGCGCGGCGGTGGTACGAGGAGGAGTTCCGGCCGGTTGTCCAGATGCTGCGGCAGGCGGCCATGATCGAGACGCAGACCGAGGCGGAGGCCTATATGTGGGTGGCCGCTGAGCGCTATCGGCTGATCCGGACCCACCGTTGGAACGACGACATCATTACCGCGGTGCGGGAGAATCGTCAGCGGTAGAACGGCCCCGATCCAGTTTACCCGAAGGCACCGACAATTCCGGGGCGCGGACCGTCGCCTGTGGACAACCCCTCGCCTGTGGACAACTTTTTGGCACTTCGCCGAATTCTCGACATCCTCGTAACCAACGCCCCGTCCGGGGGCGCCAAGGGAGGGGATATCCAGTGAGGATTCGTATTCTGGGGCTCGTGCTCGCCTTTACGGCCGTCGCACTGGGCACCGGCACGGCCAGCGCCACTACCGACAACACCTGTGAACGCGGCGAGTTCTGCCTGTGGCCGACCGAGTTCTACGACGGCGCCGTGCACCGCGTCGATCTCGACACCGCCAACCCCGGGGAGTGTGTGCCACTGCCCGAGGGGCTCGACGCGCGGTCGTTCGCCAACCGGACCACTCGGCCGGTGACCGTCTACCAGGGTCGAGATTGTTCTACGGAGGGCGAGTTCGCCACGTACCCGGGCGGCGGCACGTTCGTGCCCGAGGCTCCGCATCTCGTGCGAGGCGTGCAGATCTGGGATTACTGACCGCAGCGGCCGGGTGATCGAGCGCGCCTCGGTCACCCGGTCGAGTGGAACACGAGAGCCGCTGAGGCGGTTCTCAGTACCGATAGGGGAACGTATAGGCAATTGCGTGCGTTGATCTCGTCAGGGAGCGAAGCTGGCAAGAGGGGTGGCGCCGGTGAGCGGGCTTGCGAGCGAACCATGACACAGGGCGTCAGGGCGAAGCGGGGGCCGTGGCTGGGGGGATTTCTCTTCCTCGCCGCGCTGCTGTCGCTTGTCTCGATCATCCTGATGATCCGGTCGCTGGTCGCCATGACCTACCTCAACATCCACTTCGCACACGAGGTCGACCCGTTCTCCCGCGCCATCAGCTACTACGTGTTCTACGGCGACGGCCGGGAGTGGTTCGACAACTCGGTGCTCGTGCTCGCCGCGGGCTCGGCCACCATGCTCGTGGGGCTGTGGGTGGCCGGCATCCGGTTCGGCCGGCCGGCCACCGCCCTGTTCGGCGTGTGGTGCACGAGCCTCACCCTGTGCGCGATCTTCCCGACCGACAACAGCAAGCACATCGAGTCGACGTCCGGGCTGATTCATCAGGTCGCCGGCGCGTCACTGTTCGTGAGCCTGCCGCTGGCCGGGCTGTCGCTCGCGCGGCGGCTCGCCGGGGACGACCGGTGGCTACGCACGGCGCGGGTGGTTCGGCGGATGGCGATGATCGTGCTCGGGCTCGCCGCCGCGTATCTGGCCACCCGGCTGCCGGACGTGTTCCCCGGCCTGGCGCTGCCCGGCGTGCTCGACGGCCGCGGCATCTCCGGTCTCGTACAGCGCGCGCTGTTCGGAATTGAGATGCTGATACTGATGGCGCTCGCGGTGCGCCTGCTGCGCGTCGCGGTGAGTGCGGCCCGCGAGCGTGGGAAACCAGCCAGAGCCGAGGCCGCCTGATGATCGCACTCGCCATCACGTTCGCCGTGCTGGGTGCGTTCTGCAGCGCGATCGGCGCGCAACTCCAACACCAGGGCGTACGCACGGCGACCGGCGACGGCGGACTCAAGCTGAGCGGCGTCGGCCAGCTGGTGCACAACCGCAAGTGGCTGCTCGGCGTGGCCGTGCTGACCGCGTGCGCGATCATGCAGATCCTCGCGCTGGCGTTGGCCCCGGTCACGATCGTCGCGCCGATCGTGGTGCTCGCGCTGCCGGCGATCGCCGTGCTGAACGCACGCGCGTCCGGCGAGCGGCTGCGCCCGGCGGTCATCGTGGCGGTGGTGGCGAGCACGCTCGGGGTGGCGATGTTCGTGGCACTCGCGTCGGGCACGGCCGAAGCCGTCACGTTCCCCGAGTCGTCGGTCTTGCTGGCCGGCCAGATCATCGCCGGGGTGCTCGCCGTGTTCGGCGTGACCGCGGCGCTGACCTCGGGCATCGTGCGCTGCGTCCTGCTCGCCACGGGCGCGGGTGCCGCCTACGGGCTGGTGTCGGTCCTGGTCCGCGACGTCACGTACACCTTCCAGACCGACGGCTTCACCAGCGTCTCCCCACTGTCGGCGACCGGCCTGGTGGCGGCCTTCGCCGTGGGCTCGTGGTTCATCCAGCTCGCCTACTCGAGCGGCCCGCCCGACATCGTGGTCGGCTGCCAGACGGTGCTGAGCCCGCTGGTCGCCACGGCCATCGCCATCTCCCTGCTGGATGAGACAGCCGACGCCGGCGGCTGGACCGGCGTCGGCCTGATCAGCGGCGCGCTGCTGGCCATCTTCGGAGTGACACTGCTCGCCCGTTACCACCCGGAAGCCACCTCCCGAGCGACACCCCACTCCGCGGAACGCCACCTGTTCCGAGCAGCCACCCGCCGCTGAGCGCCCGCCGGACAACAGCCAGTTCCACCTCCGCCAACCGCCACGAACCAGATGCGTTGAGACCCGCCGACGACACGGCAAAGGACACGAACCTGCGCACCCAAGGCGCGAAGACACCCACCAAAACCACGAACTCGCGCACACGAACCGCGAACACGCCCACCGGACCACCAACACACGTGCCGGAACCGCAAACATGCGTGCGGGAACCAACAGCATGCGGTGCCGGAAGTGGGGGACATGCCTGCCCGAACCACCAACCCGCGCACCCGAACCACCAACGCGCGAACCGGAACCGGGAACATGCCAGCCCGAACCACAAACATGCGTGCCGGAACCGGGAACATGCCCGCCGGAACCGCGAACTCACGCACCGGAAGCAGGAACATGCCTGCCGGAACCGCGAACTCGCGTGCGGGAACCGCGAACTCGTGGTCGGGAACCGCGAACTCGTGGTCGGGAACCGCGATCTCGTGGTCGGGAACCGCGATTTCGTGGTCGGGAACCGCGATCTCGCGTACGGGTGGTGGGGGCATGGGGTCGGGACGTGCCGGAAGTAGGGACATGCGTGCTGGAGCCGCGTGCTTGGGTGCCGGTGTGGGAGTGGGTTCCGCGGCCGGCGTGCTGCCGACGTGTGTTAGTTGCTCTCGCAGCCGAGCCCGTCGTTGTCCTTGCCGTCGAAGCCGTGCGGGTCTGGTGGGAGGACCTTGAAGCTGCCGTGGGGGATGTCGCCGCAGTCCAGGTCCGGGGGTGCGGGTGGGATGCACACGCTCGGGTAGGACTCGTCGCAGCCTGAGCGGGCCGGGGGGTCGGCTGCCGGCGGCGGCTCCGCTGGGGGTGGCTGGACCGGCGGCGGCTGGACTGGTGGCGGTTCCACTGGCGGCGGTTCAATCGGCGGGGCTTCCACCGGGGTCGGCTCCGGTGGAGGGAGTGGGATGGAGCTGGTTGGTGAGGTCGTGGGCGTCGAGCTGATCGTGATGCCCGCGGGGGCCGGGGCTCCGCAGCCGCCCAGAAGCAGCACGCCCGCCAGGGAAATCCCCCAGATCAGTAACTGAAAACCGCCAGAACTAGATTTCTTCGTGACTTTCCAGGGCATGGCGCCTCGCATTTCTGGGCCACGTGTTCTTGAATGTTGTACCTCCAATCGCCATGCCCTGGACGGCCGTTACTCTCCGCTATATAAATCCGGGAAGAATCTCACTCAGTGTTCTGCCGGTGACCGTCCGGCACGCCGGCGGAGCAGCAACGGCACCGCCGCGGTGGTCGCCGCCGCCTGTGGGGTCCACGTCGCCGGCGGCGCCTCCGACGGGATCGACACCGAGGCGTAGTCAGGACCGGCGGCTGGCGAACCGTTGACATCCAGGGCGATCTCCACCACCGGCTGGGCCGACGGCGTCGCGTTGCCTTCCGTCCACACCGGACTCAACTTGGCCACCAAGTAGTAGTACCAGCCGGCGTGCGCCTCGGCGTCACCGGCCGGTTGGCGTAGCGAACCTCCGGTGTGGCAACCGTATCCAGCGTGACGGCCGCACCGGAATAGTCGGTCGAGCGCCACCAGTTGTCGCGATCGTTCGATCGGGTCGGGCCGCGCAACTCGGTCACCGCCGTGGCCGTCCCGACCGCCTCCGAGGAAGCGAATCGCACCTGGTAGGCCAGCGACTGACCCCACTCCAGCCACACCTTGTACACGCTGTACTCGCTGCAGTGCAGGCGATCCAGGTAGCGCCCCACACGATCTCCGGCTCGGTGGCCGGCGTCGTGAACTCGGCCACCGACGTCGCCGGCTCGCCCCGGTCGTCAGCGGCCGACCAGCAACTCGATCCGGTCGGCCGGGTCGTCCCGGTTGTTGTCCCAGGTGACCTCGAGATAGTGCGGGCCCGGCGTCCAGCTGATCGACGCGCTTTCCGGACCGTCGTACCCGAACTCGCGAGCACCGCGGGCGTGCGCGCAGGCCCTTTTCTCACGATCGACAAGCGTGAAATCCACGCTCGAGTCACTGCGTTCCGGTGTTTGCTCGACCGTGTGCACCACCGCGAAATGTCCGGTGGCCGACTCGGGTGTCGCGGTCGATCAGGTCACGGTACTGACCGGGCGCCAGGTACTCGGCGTCACCAAGCTCCGTCGAACCGTGGACCTGTTCGCCTTCCACGTCGTAGAACCGCAGCGCCCGGTCGGCGATCTCCGGCAGCAGCTCATCGAGCGCCGCCGGGTCGACCTGGAAGCCGATGGTGTGCACGGCCAGCTCCACCCCGGCGCCGGCCAGCCTCTTCGCCACCTCGCACGGGTCCGGCGGAGCGCAGGAGTCGATGCCGTCGGACACCAGCACGATCGCCCGCGGCCCGGCCGCCGCCTGCTCCAGCGAGCGCCCGACGGGCGTGCACCCGCTGGGCGCGATGCCGGCCACCTGCGCCCGAACGGCCGCCCGGCCGACCCGGCCGACCGGTTGCGGCACCTGGACGTCCTGGCAGCCGGCGGCCTTCTCACCCGGCGAGTTGCCGTACACCTCGAGGCCGACGTGCAGGTTCACGGGTAGCCCGTCGATGAGCGTGTTCATGGCGGCCTTCGCCGCGTCCATCCGAGCGCCGCCGCCGGCATACTCACCCCGACCGGCAGTCCCAAGGAGAGCGTGACCAGCGGCGTAGCGGAGGTGTAGCGCATTGGTAGCGTGCCTATCGGACACCAGGAGGGCCATGGACTTCCGGATCCTCGGACCGGTCGAGGCGTGGCACGCGGGCGCCCCCGTCCCGGTCACCGCCCCCATGCAGCGCGCCGTGCTCGCGACCCTGCTGGTCCGGGCGGGCGAGGTGGTGTCGGTCGACTCGATGGTCGACCAGCTGTGGGGCCCCGAGCCGCCGCACACCGCACAGGTGACCATCCGCAACTACGTGCAGCGGCTGCGCCGGACGCTCCCCGAGCCGGTGCTCGAGACGGTCCCGCCCGGCTACCGGCTCACCATCGTCCCCGACCAGGTCGACGCCCACCGCTTCGCCGGGCTGGTCGAGCGCGCCCGCGCGGTCGCCTCCCCCAACCCGGTACGGGCGGCGCAGCTGTTCGACGAGGCGCTGCGGCTGTGGCGCGGCACCCCGCTCGGCGACCTGGGTGACGTGCCCATGCGGCTGGTGCACGCGCCGCGGCTGGAGGAGCTGTACCTCGGCGCGCTCGAGGAGAGCTTCGAGGTGCGGCTGCGGCTGGGCTGGCACGCCCGGCTGGTGCCGGAGCTGACCGAGCTGACCAACACCTATCCGCTGCGCGAACGACTGTGCCGGCAGCTGATGATCTCGCTGTACCGGTGCCGCCGCTCGGCCGAGGCGCTCGCGCACTACCACCGGATCCGGCAGCGGCTGATCGACGAGCTGGGGGTCGAGCCGGGCGCGGAGCTGCGCAGGCTGCAGGAGTCGATCCTGCGCGAGGACCTCACGTTGTCCGTGCCGTTCATCCGGGTCACGGCCGAGGCCCAGCCGGGTGCGGGACACGCGCCGGCCGAACTGCCGCCGCGGATCGCCACGTTCGTCGGACGCGACGCCGAGTTGGCCGAGCTGCGCGAACGGTTCGACACGGGACTGCCGACCGGACCGGTGGTGTGCTTCGTGCACGGCCCGGCGGGTGCCGGAAAGTCCACTGTGGCCGTCCACTTCGCACACGAGCTGAGCGCGAAGTTCCCGGACGGCGCGCTGTACGTCGACCTGGAGGGCGCGAGCCCCGACGGGAAGCCGGCCACCCCGCCGGGCGTGCTCGCCGCGCTGTTGCGGGAACTGGGCGCGCCGCAAACTGGAGATGTGGTCAGCTCGGCCCGCGCGTACCGGGCGCGGCTGCGCGGTCGGCGGATGCTGGTGGTGCTGGACAACGCCATCAACGCGTCCCAGGTGCTGCCGGCGATTCCCGACGAGCCGGGATGTGCGGCGATCGTCACCAGCCGACGGCCGATCTCCGGCCCGGACGGCACCGTCCACATGCACATCGACACGCTGACCCCGGCCGAGGCGGTGGCGCTGCTCGCGCGGATCGTCGGACCCCGCAAGGCCGACGCCGAGCCCGACGCGACCGCGCGGCTGGCCGAGCTGTGCGGCCACCTGCCGCTCGCGTTGCGCGAGGTGGCCACCCGCGCGGCCACTCGGCCGCACTGGCCGCTGTCGTCGTGGGTCGAGCTGCTCGACGACGAGTCGCGCCGGCTCGACGAGTTGCCGGACGTGCGCGCGAGCCTGTCGGTCAGCGTGCGCCAGCTGACGGAGAGCGGCAACGACACCGACCGCGCGGCGGCCGACCTGTTCCACCGGCTCGGCACGCTCGCCGAGCGGCACGTCACGCCGGACGTGGCGACCGAACTGACGGGCTGGCCGGTGCCGGCCGCCACGGCGGCACTCGAGCACCTGGTGGACGCGCAACTGTTGTACAGCCCCGGCCCCGGGCGTTACGCGTTCTACGGCCTGGTCGACCTCATGCCTGGAACGACGCCTTACTGACGTTGAGCGTCAGTAAGGCGTCGTTCCAGGCATTCGACGGGCCGGTACTACTCGGCGTAGGTCAGGTTTCGGCCGGTCGACGGGTCGAACAGCTGCACCTTGTCCGCGTCGAACCACACCTCGACCTGCTCGCCCTCCCGGGCGCCCGACGTGGCCGACAGCCGGGTGACCAGCTGCGTGCCGCTGACACCGGCGTCCGCGGCACCCGCGTCGGCCGCCAGCTCGTCCAGCTCGGCCGACGTCGCCGCCTCGCCCTCGACCGTGAAGTAGGCGAACTTGTCCGACCCCATGGACTCCAGCACGTCGACCGTCGCGTTGAACGTGGTGCCGCCGGAGAGCGTGTTCGCGTCGAGGACCTTCGCGTCCTCGAAGTGCTCCGGCCGCACACCGGCGATCACGTCACGCGGCGCGTTGGCCGACTCCGCCAGCCTGCGGATCCGGTCGGACAGCGTCACCTGGCCGAGACCCGTGGACAGCTGACCGTTCTCCAGCGTGCCCGCCATGAAGTTCATGGCCGGGGAGCCGATGAAGCCGGCCACGAACAGGTTCTCCGGGTTGTCGTACAGGAACTGCGGCGAACCGATCTGCTGCACCACACCGCCGCGCAGCACCACCACGCGGTCGCCGAGGGTCATGGCCTCGGTCTGGTCGTGGGTGACGTACACGGTGGTGGTCGCCAGCTGCTTCTGCAGCTTCGACACCGATGTGCGCATCTGCACGCGCAGCTTGGCGTCCAGGTTGGACAGTGGCTCGTCCATGAGGAACGCCTTGGGGCTGCGGACGATCGCGCGACCCATGGCCACGCGCTGCCGCTGCCCACCGGACAGGTTCCCCGGCTTGCGCTCCAGGTGCTGGGTCAGGTCGAGGATCTGTGCCGCCTCGTCCACTTTGGACTTGACGATCGAGTCGTCCACCTTGGCCAGCCGCAACGGGAAGGCCATGTTCTCCCGCACGGTCATGTGCGGGTACAGCGCGTAGGACTGGAACACCATGGCGATGTCCCGGTCCTTCGGCGCCTTCTCGTTCACCCGCTTGCCGTCGATGCGCAGCTCACCGGAGGAGATGTCCTCCAGGCCCGCGATCATGTTCAGCATGGTGGACTTCCCGCAGCCGGACGGCCCGACCAAGATGATGAACTCGCCGTCGGCGATCTCGATGTCCACCTCGTTGACCGCCAACGCCCCGTCCGGGTAACGCTTGGTCAGCTTCTCAAGGACGATCTCTGCCATTACCTCAGCCCTTCACGGCACCGGACGTCAGCCCCGCAACGATGCGGCGCTGGAAGAACAACACGAACAGGATGATCGGGATGGTGATCACCACGGCGGCCGCGGAGATCGTCCCGGTCGGCGCCTCGAACTGCGAGGCACCGGTGAAGAACGACAACGCCGCCGGCACCGTGCGTGACGCCTCGGTGGACGTCAGCGAGATGGCGAACAGGAAGTCGTTCCAGCAGAAGATGAACACCAGGATCGCCGTGGTGAACACGCCGGGCGCGGCCAGCGGCGCGATCACCCTGCGGAACGCCTGCGCCGGGGTGGCACCGTCCATCTTGGCCGCCTTCTCCAGCTCCCACGGGATCTCCCGGAAGAACGCGGAGAGCGTGTAGATCGCCAACGGCAGCGCGAAGGTGATGTACGGCAGGATCAGGCCCGGCCAGGTGTCGAACAGCCCGAGCTGGCGCTCCATCTCGAACAGCGGCGAGACCAGCGACACCTGCGGGAACATGGCGATCAGCAGGGAAACGCCCACCAGCGCCTGCTTACCGGGGAACTCCAGCCGGGCGATCGCGTACGCGGCCATGGTGCCGAGCACCACGGCGATGAGCGTCGCGATGATCGCGATGCCGATCGAGTTGACCAGCGCCCGGATGAACTCGTTGGTAGTGAAGATGTCCTTGTAGTTCTGGAACGTCCACTCGGTCGGCCAGAAGACCTTGTCGGCCTGCGCCGCGGGAGTCTTGAACGACAGGGACAGCGTCCACAGCACCGGGATCAGCGCGTAGACGACGATCACGACGTTCACCACGCCCCACCGAACCTTGCGGGCGGCGTCCTTGTTGGGCGTACGAGTGGTCTTGCCGGCGGAAGCCGGGACAAAGACGTCGGTCATCAGCGCTTCCCTCCCGGGTCATTTCCCGGCGCCGAAGCACCGAACAGCTTGATGAAGATGAACGCGATGATCGCCACCGCGATGAAGATCAGCACCGACATGGTCGACCCGATGCCCAGGTTCAACCCCTTGATCAGGTTGTTGTAGGTCTGCATGGACACCGACGCCGTATCGTTCGCGCCTTTCGTCAGCACGAAGATGTTGTCGAAGATGCGGAACGCGTCGAGCGTGCGGAACAGCAGCGCCACCAGGATGGCCGGCTTCATCACCGGGATGATCACCTTGGTGAACCGCTGCCAGCCGCCCGCGCCATCCATCTGCGCGGCCTTCAACAGGTCGTCCGGCACCAGCGCCAGCCCGGCCATCAGCAGCAACGCCATGAACGGCGTGGTCTTCCACACCTCGGCCAGGATGACGATCGCCAGCGACGCGAAGCGGTCGGTCAGCGGCGCCTCCGCGTTGAACATGGCCGTCAGGTACCCGGTTCCGGGGTCCCACGCGTAGAACCACGAGAACGCGGCCACCACCGTCACGATCCCGTACGGGATCAGGGAAACCGTGCGGACCAGGCCGCGGGCGACCAGCGTCCGGTGCATCACCAGCGCCAGCAGCATGCCGAGCACCAACTCGATGATCACCGAGACCACGGTGAGCCCCGTGGTGACGCCGAACGCCGTCCACCAGTAGCCGTCGGACAGCACGGCGATGTAGTTGTCGAGGCCGACGAACTCCCGCTGGTCCGGGAACCGCAGGTCGTAGCGCTGCAACGACAGCCACAGCGAGTAGATGATCGGCCAGCCGGTGACCGCCACCATCACGATGGCGGCCGGCGCGCACAGCAGCCAGCCGAGCTTGCGCTCGGCCCGCTTGCCCTCACTGAGGACGGGCTTTCCCTTCTTCGGCGGGGTCTCAGCCGTTACGGGTCCACTCTCGACAGTCTGGCTCACGGCAGAACCCCCTTGGACTCCAACGCCTTCTGCAGACCCTCACGCAGTTCCTCGGCCGTCGCCTGTGGATCGATGTCCGCCGGCGGGGACAGCACCTTGGCCGTGATGGTGGACAGGTTCTGATAGACCACGGTGAGCGGCCGGACCGCCGGGTCCTGCAGCTCCTCCAGGATCACGTCCCACATGGGGTAGGTGTCGGTGAACTCCGTGTCGCTCTTGTCGTAGATCGACTCGATAGTCGGCGGCACGCCGTCGTTGAGCGCCGAGAACCGCTGGCTCTCCTCGTTGCGCAGGCACAGGGCCGCCTCGAACGCCTCCGGCTTGCGTTCGGAATACGCGCTCACCGCGAGGTTGTAGCCGCCGATGGTGACCTTGCTCGGCCCGTCGACACCGGGGTAGCGCGCCCAGTCGAGGTTCTCGAACCGCGGTGATGGCGCGTCCCGCATGGCGGAGTAGACGTACGGCCAGTTCAGCTCGAACGCGGACGTGCTGCCAGCCGCCGAGAACGCCTGCTCGACCTGCTGCTCCTGCGCGTTCGTGAGCGACGGGTTGGTGATCCCGGACGAGGCGACCTCCTTGAGGAGCTCCAGCGCCTCGATGGCGCCCTCGTCCATGACCACGCTCTTGCCGTCGTCGGAGAGGATCTGCCCGCCGGCCGAGGCGACCAGCGTGTTGTACGTGACCACGAGGCCCTCGTACTGGGCGCCGGTGAACAGGATCTCGTAGGGATCGCCGTCCGCCTTCAGCTCCTTCGCCATGTCGATCATCTCGCGCCACGTCTCCGGCGGCTGCGGGGTGTTCTCCTTGTCGTACCAGAGCAGCTGTACGTTCGTGTTCTTCGTTGCCGCGTAGAGCCGCTCGTTCCACATCGCCGTCGCAAGTGGACCTTCGAGCACGCCGTCCTCGGCCGCCGACTTGTTCGGCCCGGTCCACTCCTCCAGCCATTCGGCCTCGGCGAACTCGGGTACCCAGGTCACGTCCAAGCCGAGAATGTCCAGATCAGTGTCTCCAGCGGCCAACCGGCGGACCATCTGCTCCCGCTGGCCGTCCGCGTCACGCGGCAGCTTGCGGTAGACGATCTCGTACTCGTCGTTCGCCTCTTCGTTGCACCGGTCGATGACCTGCTGGAAGTTCTCTTCCGGCGCGTAATAGACGTTGATCTGGGTGCCGTCCTCGGACCCGCAGGCCGCGATCGTCGGCACCGCGACGAGCGCGGCGCCGGTCGCGACGAGCAACCGCCGCCGGACCGAGCCCCGAACGCTCGGGGAACTCCGCATCTGAATCCTGCCTCCCTTTCCCACCGACACGGGAGGCCAAGGCATTGGCACCTCGACGTGCCTCGGGGAACGCGTGTGTCACGGTGCAATGAACCTAGGCCCGATGATCACATGTGGCAAGCCACACACACACAACGATTCAGCGAAAGCTGTAACGCTCACCGAAAGTGTCAGTCGGTGGCGCTGCTCGGGCGCATGGCGTGCTTGGCGAGCAGGTCACGGCCCTTCTCGGCGTTGCGTGGTTGGACGAGCACGTCGTAGCGGCCGGCCACCAGCTGACTGGCCGAGGCGATCTCCCGGCCGGCGCTGCGGGTGGTGGCGTAACCGACGGCCGCGAACACCAGACCGAACACCACACCGGCGGCGAGGCCCACGAGGATCGGCAGGAACGACATGGCCTGCTGGTTGAACAGGCCGAGCAGCAGTCCGACGAACAGACCGAACCAGGCACCCGACAGCGCCCCCGTGCCGAGCACCTTTGGCCAGCTCAGCCGCCCGATGACCCGCTCGACCAGCATGAGGTCGACCCCGACGATCGTGACCTCCTGGACCGGGAACTCGTTGCCCGCCAGATACTCGACCGCGCGGTGGGCCTCCTTGTAGGTGTCGTACGAACCGATCGGCCACCCGGACGGCGGCGTCGGCACCTTGGGCAGTCCCTGGCCCCCGCGCCCCGCGCCGGAAAAAGCACCCGTCACCGTTGCTCACCTCTTCAGCAGTTGACACCATCCTGCCAACACTGGGCGAACGGTGCTAACCCGACACCTCGGGAGCAAGGTCGAAGACACCATCCTGCCACCAGTAGACGCGCCGGCTGACGCACGTGGCGCTCTCGTCGTAGTACTTCCCGGTGAACGCCGTGATGAGCTTGAGCGCCGCGCCGTCGGCCTCGTCGTCCCCGGTCAGCACCCGGATGACGAGGATGGCCTGGTTCGGCACCGACACCAGCACCCCGTTCACCGGGGCGGTCCCGGTGGCCGCCTCGACGAGCGTGCCGAGCGACAGCACGAGCGCGCTCAGGTGCCGCCCACCGAAGACGAACCACAGGCCGCCCTCCTGGGTCGGCCGCAGGTCGTGCCGGTCGCGGGCCAGGTTGCGCCTGGCCACCTCGCGCAGCCGGTCCGGACCGCCGTGGCGCGCCACATCGGCGTCCGTCAGGAACGTCACGGATTCTGGATCCGCGTAGACGAGCGCCGAGACCAGCCCGGGCGCCAGCTCCTGGCCGTAGGTCACCTCGGGACTGTCGGCCGGGTGCCACAGGCGGGGATAGATCCCGTCGATGATCGACTCGGTCGGCCCGGCCAGCTCGGCCGGCCGCTCGACCTCCTCGGGTGGGCACAGCCGGCGATACAGGCGGCGGAAGTCCGGCGGGAGGGGCCAGGCGAGCGTCCCGTCGCCGCGCAGGTGGGTGAGCTTGACGAACTCACGGTCGCGCCACCAGTAGACGTGCGGGCTGATCGTGTCGAGCGGGTGCTCGGCCCGGTAGGACCGCACGGTCTCCGCCATGGCGAACATCGCGTCGGCCAGGCCGGCGTCGCGCGGCACGTGGTAGAGCAGCAGCTGCCGCATGGGGATGGCCACGAGCGCGCCGTCGGGCAGCTCGCGCTCGCCGGTCGTGCGCTCGATCAGCTCGTCGAGGATCAGCGCGGTGGCCGCCAGGTGCGGGCCGCCGAACAGCCACTGCACACCGTTCTCCTGGTCGTGGTCCTCGACCGGCACCGTGCGGAGGTTGCGCAGACCGGCCTCGCGCAGCCGGTCGAGGCCGTGGCGGGCCACGTGTTCGTCGTGGAACGTCTTCACGCCGTCCGGCAGCAGGTCCAGCGCCAGCACGTCGAGCACGCCGGGAATCGTCTCCCTGGCGTAGGCCCACCACGACGGGTCCGGACGCACGTCCGGCCGGAGCAGCTGCGGGTAGGTGCGGGCCAGCACCTCCTCGGTCGGCCGGGTGAACTCCCGCGGGTCGTCGAACAGGCGGTACAGGGTCTCCAGGAGGTCCTCGTCGCCGGCCAGGGTGAGCACGCCGTCGCGCCACCAGAACGCCTCGGGGCTGATCGGGTGGTGGAGGTCGTCGTACAGGCGCCTGGCGAACTGCTTCACAGTGCCAACCCCCTCCCCCTGCACCTGAAAGATCACGGTGGACTGGGCCGGCACGGCCACCACCACGCCGGCGGACAGGTCCCGCTCCCCGAGCACGGCCGTGATGAGCTGCGGCAGGATCAGCAGACCGGCGGCCGTGTGGTCGTCACCCTGGACGATCCACGTGTCCTCGTGCCGGTAGACCTTGACCGCCTGGCGGCGGGCGAGCAGGTTGCGCATGGCCGCGCCCCGCAGGACGCCGAGGTCGTGCCGGTCGACGAAGGTGTCGCTCAGCACGGAGATGTGGTCGGAGTGGTCCAGCGCCAGCACCTCGACCAGGCCGGGTGCCACCGAACGCGCGGCGGAGTTCCTGGCGACCGGGTCGTCGGCCGGCCAGATTCTGGGGAGGAGCCGGTCGATCAGGTCCTCGAGCGGGCCGTCGGCCGGGTCGAGCATCGCTGCGACCGACCGGCGGAAGTACTCGTCGACGACGGCCGGCCACCGGTCCACCGGCATCGGCGCGACCTGCCTGGCCAGCGTCTCCAGCGGGAGGGCCAGTCGCCGGGGGCCGGTGATTTCCACATGGTGGGGACGCAGCGCGTACTCGACCCCGGACAGGGCCGGCGTCTTCCGGATCAGACCGCGGAGCCGCTGCAGCTGGCTCATCGTCAGGTTGCGCATGCACGTCTATGTACGGGTGGAGCCGGGCCGCTGGAGCCCGCTCGGCCGGGTCCTGCCATCCGGGTCAGCTACCGCGTCCGAGATACTTTCGATTTCCGCGACGAACTGAGGGGGATTTCTTGGTAGCGCTGGAGACGATCGCGACAAAGATCATCGAGAAATCCCTCACGGCGGTCCTGTCCCAACTGGGCAAGCGGTTACGCGGCCGGTGGCTCAAGGCCGCCGATGAAGTCCTCCGGCAATTGGCGGCGCACGATTTCGGTGGGCAACTTCGCCTGACGGCGGTGCTGCCCGAACTGTCGGCCGGGTTCTCGCTGGAGCAGGTGAAGAACTGTCTTGGTGGCCCGGTTTTCCAGGGCCTGCTGCACGAACTCGTCGCGGCGCGCGTCATGGCGATGCCGCCGTCGACCGTCACCCGGGTCCGGGAGAATATGGGGATCGCGTTGCGCCTGGAGTTTCCCCAGGCTGATCCCGAGCAGGTGATGGCCTTCGGCGTTAGTCTTTTCGACGAGCTGGACCGGGTCGTCCGGGACCTGGTCGCGAAGGTGGACGGCAGCACCCACACGCGGGAACTGGCCGAACTCCGCGAGAGCGCCACGGTCCTGCTCAACTCCAGCCAGGACAGCATCAAACGGCACAACTCCCACCTGAAGGGGCTGGCGGAAGCCGCGGAGGCGCTGGAGTGGGAGTCCACCTACCGCCAGCAGATCCGTGCCGCCCACGGGTACATCGAGCCGCCGGACTTCGAACGGAAACGCAAGGTCCCCATCGACGATCTGTTCGTGTCGCCGCAGGTCGACGCGCGCGACGAGAGCCACGCCAGTCCGGTTCGTGATGTCTGGACCTTGGCCGACGCGATCGACCGAACGGTCCTGCTGGGCGACCCGGGTGGAGGAAAGTCGACCGCCTGCAACGTCATCGCCTGGCGCGCCGAGGGCCTGGTTCCGTTCGTGGTCGTCCTCCGGACCTTCGTGGACGACAAGCAGTCCGTGGTCGACCACATCGAGTCCAGGCTGTCGGTCCACTACCAGTGCCCGGCTCCACCGCACGTGGTCGAAGGCCTGCTGTTGTCCGGGCGGGCCATGGTCATCTTCGACGGGCTGGACGAGTTGATCGACACGTCCAAACGCCGCCAGGTCACCGAGCGCGTGGAACTGTTCTGCACCAGGTATCCGCTCGACCAAGGTGCTCGTCACGTCCCGGCGCGTCGGCTACGAGGAAGCCGCGCTGGACCCGGAAGTGTTCGAGGTCTACGGGCTGGCCGAGTTCTCCGACGATGATGTCGAGACCTACGTGACCAAGTGGTTCACGCAGGTCGACGGGGCGGGCGAGGACAAGGCTCGCGCCCTCGCGGCGTCGTTCGCCGAGGAGAGCGCGGCCGCCCCGGATCTGCGCCGTAATCCGTTGATGCTCTCGTTGATGTGCATCATCTACCGCGGCCAGAGCTGGATTCCCCGCAACCGGCCGCAGATGTACGAGCACTGCGCGAAGCTGTTGTTCGAGAAGTGGGACAGCAGCCGCAAGATCTACGTCGAGCTCGCGGCGAGCGCCCACGTGGACGGGGCGATCAAACAGCTTGCCTACTGGATGTTCACTGAACCGGAAGCGGCACAGGGTGTTCGGGAACGGGATCTGGTCCGGGAGGCGGTGGCCTACCTCGGACCCGCGTTCAGCTCACCGCCGGAGGCCGAGTGGGCCGCGAAGCAGTTTATCGAGTTCTGCCGCGGGCGCGGCTGGGTGCTCACCGATGTAGGTACGACCGCCGATGGCGAGGCGCTTTTCGCTTTCACCCACCGGACTTTCATGGAGTACTTCGCCGCCTATGAACTGACCCGGCTGCACGACCGGCCGGAGCAGGTCGCGAAGGCGATCCTTCCACACGTGGCGGCCGCCGAGTGGGAGATCGTCGCCGAACTGGCGGTGCAGATATCCGACAAACACACCCGGGATGGCGCCGCCCGCATCCTTCGCACCCTCCTGTCCGACAAGCGGTACCGCGCGGTCGCGTCTCGGTACAACATCGCCCGCTTCGCCATGCGCTGCCTCGGGTTCGTCCACGTGCCCGTTCCGCTGGCCGAGGAGATCGGGCGGTCGTTCACCGAGTCCACTCTCGGATTCGGCGCGGCCGGAAAAAAGATCCGACCGGAGCGCTATTCCGTTGTTCCCGAGCTCCAACAGCCAGTGGAGACGGAGATCCTGGGCGTGCTGAGAGCCACGATCACCGGCGAGGTCGTTGGTCTGCGCGGTGTCGCCGCAGAGGTGATCACGGCCTTGGCAGAACTCATGAACAGTAGCGAGAACAGGCGGCCCAGCGGGGGCGACTACGAGCGGTGGCGAACCCACCGCCGAACCCTGTGGGCCGAGTTGAGCGCGGAGATCCTCAATGTGGGGGAAGATGGCGTCTGGTTCACCGCATGGCGGGAGGGCCTGATCTCACTGGAACAGTTACTCGTCGAAGGGCCAGATGCGGACCGCTGTCCGTTGAGTGTGCTGTTCCGTATCATCGGCCTCCAGTGCGTCGATTTTGGCTGGGGAGACTGGGGTTCATACATCCCCGAAATCTTCCTCCAGCACGATGCCGACACCGAGCCCGACCTTCCGGTGACTCGGGAGGAACTCGACTGGCTCGGCGGGTTCATCGACAGCCTCGGACCGCCTCCCTGGGTGGTACGGCGCAGACGCGTGAGGATGACCCGCGCCTTCGAAGGAGACTTCCAGATACACAAACTCGCCACTGACCAGGGATGGACCCTCTTCCGGCTGATGCTCATCGGAATTGAGGCCGAAATCCTGGGCGCGCCGAAGCCGCCGGACGCCAAGTCGCGCAGGTACTACGACGTCGTGGACGCTCTGGCCCGCCGGAGGCTTGAAGGAATCAGCCTGCCCACCTGGCTGTCCCAGGTCATCGAAGACCTGCCACCCGAACGGCGGGACTTGGTGGCGGCCTGGCTCAACCACGAAGTCGACTTCATCGCGGATTGACCCGAGTCCGCTACCCCAGTTCCAGGTCGGTGAGAACGGCCGTGAAGTCGTCCACCGGGTAGGTGACCACGTCCTCGCCGATGACCCCGTGCCCTTCGCCCACATATTCGGCCACGATCTCCAGGGGACCGGGCTCCGGCCGGAACCAGTAGACCCGCGGGCTGAGCGGGACCGGATCCTCCGCGTAGTGCTCGGCCGCCTGCCGCGCCATCTCGCCGAGCGCGTGCCGGGCGGCGGGACCGTCGCGCAGCACGTGGTAGATCAGCCGGTTGTGGTTCGGCATCGCGACCAGCGCGCCGTACGGAAGCTCGGGCACACCCGGCGGCCTCGGCGACCCCCGGCAGGACTATCACCAGCGAGGCCACGTAGTCCGACCCCTCGAGGACGTAGATGTCGCCGGGGGCGACACCCGTCTCCGCCGGCAGCTCGCCGCTCAGATTGTCGACCGCGGCGTCGTAGAGCTGGTAGAACCCGTGGCGGGCCACGCGGTCGTCGTTGAGGATCGCGATCCGGTCGGGCAGGTCGAACCCGAACAGCAGGCGCAGATCGGGTGCGACCACCGGCGCATAAGAATGCTTGTCGCCGATCCGGTCGAGTTCCTTGAGCCGCGGGTAGATGCGGCCGAGTACCTGGTCGGTCGGACCGTCTAGCTCGGGCTCGCCGTGGATGAGGCTGCTGACCACACCCTCGAGCAGCTTGTCGAGCATCTCCGGCCAGCGGTCGGCCGGGGCGTCGCGGACGTGGTCGGCCAGCGGAAGGAAGCCGATCTCGAGCTCGTGCGGCTCGACCACCTCCACGTGGTCGTCGTGCATCACGATCCGCATGCCGATGAACACCGGGCTGCGCCGGACCAGGTTCCGCACGCGCTCGTACTCGCTTGTCGTCAGACTGGACACCGCCGGGACGTTATAACAGCGGTCTCAGCCTTTCGCGCGATACTCCCGCAGCAGACCGCGACTGATGATCGTCTTCTGGATCTCGCTCGTGCCCTCGCCGATCAGCAGGAACGGGGCCTCGCGCATCAGCCGCTCGATCTCGTACTCCTTCGAGTAGCCGTAGCCGCCGTGGATGCGGAACGACTCCTGGGTGACCTCCGCGCAGTACTCGGACGCGATGAGCTTGGCCATCCCGGCCTCGACGTCGTTGCGCGCGCCGGAGTCCTTCAGCCGCGCGGCGTTCACCATCATCAGGTGCGCGGCCTCGACCTTCGTGGCCATCTCCGCCAGCTTGAACGCGATCGCCTGGTGCTGGGCGATCGGCTTGCCGAACGACTGGCGCTGCTGGGCGTAGTCGACGGCCAGCTCGAACGCGCGGATGGCGATGCCGCACGCGCGGGCCGCCACGTTCACCCGGCCGACCTCGACGCCGTCCATCATCTGCGCGAAACCCTTGCCTGGTGCGGCACCGAGCACCGCGTCGGCGCCGATGCGGTAGCCGTCGAACACCGCCTCCGTGGTGTCGACGCCCTTGTACCCCATCTTGTCGATCTTGCCGGGGATGATGAGGCCGGGCGCCACCTCACCGAAGCCCTCCGGCTTCTCCACGAGGAACGCCGTAAGTAGGTCGTGTGGCCTTCGCGGTCGCTCATTGTCGGCTCCGCCGACGGACGCTTCGTCGGTCTTCACGAGCAGCGCGATCAGGTTGGAGCTGCCGCCGTTCGTGAGCCACATCTTGGCGCCGTCGATGACGTAGGAGTCGCCGTCCCGCTTGGCGCGGGTCTTGATGGCCGCGACGTCCGAACCGAGGTCGGGCTCGGACATGGAGAAGGAGCCGCGCACCTCGCCCGTGGCCATCCGCGGCAGGAGGCTCTGCTTCTGCTCTTCGGTGCCGTGCTGTTTCACCATGTGCGCCACGATGAAATGCGTGTTGATCACGCCGGAGACGCTCATCCAGCCGCGGGCGATCTGCTCGACCACCAACGCGTAGGTCAGCAGTGACTCGCCGAGTCCGCCGTACTCCTCGGGAATGGTGAGGCCGAAGAGCCCCATCTCCTTCATCCCGGCGACGATGTCCGTCGGATATTCGTCCGCGTGTTCCAGCCGTTGCGCGTGCGGAATGATTTCCTTGTCGACGAAGTCCCGGACGGTGGAGAGGATCTCCTGCTGCACGTCGGTGAGTCCGGCGGTCTGCGCAAGGCGGGCCATTGCGGGAGCTCCCTTCCCGGGGAACGACACTGGTTACTCGTCAGTATCGCGCGGTTAACGCTCGTTTGCGTCGGGAAGGTGTGCGGGACCACTCAGCTGGCGCGGACCTCGACCTGGGTGCCACAGCCCCGGCAGTCGTCGGCGAGTACGTAGACGTCGTCGCCGCAGCCGCGGCAGGACTTGAAGCTGCGCTCGAACAGATCGTCCGGCGCCGGGCGGCCGCCGAACAGGCCGGACCTTCTTCGGCCCTCCTTGCCAACACGATGTTTACCCATGCCGAACAGCCTCACCCGTTGGGGTGGGGGTCGAGCAAGTCCTGACCGTGATCTGTGCGTTATATCACCGCAACCTTCGACGCTCTGTCACGTCTGAATTCCTCGTTGTACAGGAAAACTACCCACCGTTAGCTGATTGTCGCGGTACGGATGGTTCGGCCGGCTTCACCGATTCAGGTGTCCCCCGGGCGTGTTCGAGGAACCGGAGCAGCTCGACGGGGAACGGCAGCACGAGCGTCGAGTTCTTCTCGGCGGCCACCGCCACCACCGTCTCCAGCAGCCGCAGCTGCAGCGCGGCGGGGGTGTCGGCCATGACCCTGGCCGCGTCGGACAGCTTCGCCGACGCCTGGAACTCACCGTCCGCCGAGATGATCCTGGCCCGCCGGTCGCGCTCGGCCTCCGCCTGGCGGGACATCGAGCGCTTCATCGACTCGGGCAGCGCCACGTCCTTGATGTCCACCCGGTCGATGTGGATGCCCCAGTCCAGCGCCGGAGTGTCGATCATCAACTCCAGCCCCTGGTTGAGCTTCTCGCGGTTGGACAGCAGGTCGTCGAGGTCGCTCTTGCCGATGATCGACCGCAGCGAGGCCTGCGCCACCTGGCCGATGGCGAACCGGTAGTCCTCGACGTTGATGATGGCGGACACCGGTTCGATCACCTTGAAGTAGACGACCGCGTCGACCTTGACCGTCACGTTGTCGCGGGTGATGCCGTCCTGGGCGGGCACCGGCATGGTGACCACCTGCAGGTTGACCTTCCGCATCCGGTCGGCGAACGGCATGATCGCCGTCAACCCCGGGTCGCGCACCACCGTTCGTACCCGACCGAACCGGAACACGAGCCCGCGTTCGTACTGCTTGATCACGCGCAGCGCAGCGCTCGCCCAGATGCCGCCGAGCGCCAGCACGCCCATGACGATGTAGGACAGGACCATGGCACCTCCAAGGGCCATCCCCCTGCTCCCGATGCTACGCCCGGCTACTGCGCGTAGGTACCGGTCCAGCGCGCGATCGTGGCCGTGAAGTAATAGGTCCGCGTGGCGCCCTGGAGCTGCACGACCCAGGTGTTGTCGTCCGTGCGGAAGACGTCCCGGCGCTTGGGCTGCATGGGGTGGCGCGGCTTGTGGTTGACCGCCACCCACTCGGCGACGCTCACCGCGTGCTCGAAGCTGTCGGCCGGCAGGACCTGGACCAGGTCACGGCCGAGGTAGGCCGACGCGGTCTCGTTGATCAGCACCGACCAGCCCGCCGGCGGTTCGGTCACAGCTCCCCCTCGGGTACCCCGGCTACGTGGTCACGGCTTGGACGGCCGCCGCGAGCGCCAGGATCCGCCTGGCGTTGTCCACGTGGAGATTCTCGATCATGCGACCGTCCACCGTGGCGACGCCCCGGCCCTGCTCGGTCGCCTCGTCGAACGCCGCGATGACGCGCCGCGCGTGGTCGACCTCGTCGGCCGAGGGGGCGAAGATCTCGTTGCACGGCCCGACCTGACTCGGGTGGATCAGCGTCTTGCCGTCGAAGCCGAAGTCGCGGCCCTGCCGGCACTCGGCGGCGAAGCCCTCGGCGTCGCGCACGTCGTTGAAGACGCCGTCGAGGATCACGCGGCCGGTCGCGCGAGCGGCGAGTACACAAGTCGACAACGCGCCGAGCAGCGGGCCGCGGCCGGGGACCTGGGCGGCCAGCAGCTCCTTGGCCAGGTCGTTCGTGCCGAGCACGAGGACGGTGAGCCGCTCGCTCGCGGCGGCGATCTCCGCCGCGTGCAGCACGGCGACCGGCGTCTCGATCATGGCCCAGATGGCCGTGTGGTCGGGCGCGTGCGCGAGCGCCCGCTCGATCGCGTGCACCTCGGCCGCCGAGTTCACCTTCGGCACGACGACCGCCGCCGGACCCGCCTCGCCAGCCGCACGCAGGTCGTCCGCGTGCCACGGGGTGCCGGCACCGTTCACCCGGATGGTCACCTCCCGGTCGCCGTAGGTGCCGACCGCCGCGCACACCCGCTCGCGGGCGGCGATCTTCACGTCGGGCGCGACCGCGTCCTCCAGGTCGAGGATCAGCGCGTCGGCCGGCAGCGTCTTCGCCTTCGCCAGCGCGCGCTCGTTCGCGCCCGGCATGTACAGGACCGAGCGGCGCGGCCTCATGACGCCGCCCCGTCGCGTGCGGCCAACTGGTCGGCCAGTTCGACCACCACGTGGCACTGCTTGACGGTCGCGTCGTCCTGCATCTTTCCGTCGAGCATG
Organism: uncultured Actinomycetota bacterium; assembly: GCA_963826035.1. Classification (GTDB taxonomy): domain Bacteria; phylum Actinomycetota; class Actinomycetes; order Mycobacteriales; family Pseudonocardiaceae; genus Actinophytocola. Next base: position 362,839 of record CAWGVZ010000024.1, read on the forward strand.
ACCGCGCCCGTGCCGTCACCCATGGCGGCGATCACCCGGCGGGCCCACGCCACCTCGGCCGGGTCCGGCGAGAAGACCTTCTTGGCGATCGCGATCTGCGCCGGGTGCAGGCTCCACGCGCCGACACAGCCGAGCAGGTAGGCGTTGCGGAACTGGTCCTCGCAGGCCACCGTGTCGCGGATGTCGCCGAACGGGCCGTAGTACGGCAGGATCCCGGCGGCCACGCAGGCGTCGACCATGCGCGCGACCGTGTAGTGCCACAGGTCCTGCTGGTAGGTGGTCCTTCCCTCGGTGAGGTCGTCCCCCACCGGGTCGGTCCGCACCAGGTAGCCGGGGTGGCCGCCGCCGACCCGGGTCGTCTTCATTCGACGACTCGCCGCCAGGTCGGCCGGGCCGAGCGAGATGCCCTGCATGCGCGGGCTCGCGTAGGCGATCTCCTCGACCCGCGCGACCCCGCTGGCCGTCTCCAGGATGGCGTGCACGAACAGCGGCCGGTCGAGCCCGGCGCGGGCCTCGAGCTGGGCGAGCAGGCGGTCGACGTAGTGGATGTCCTCCGGGCCCTCGACCTTCGGCACCATGATCACGTCGAGCTTGTGGCCGATCTCCGTGACCAGCGTGAGCAGGTCGTCGAGCACCCAAGGAGAGTCGAGGCTGTTGACCCTCGTCCACAGCTGGGTGTCGCCGAAGTCCGTGGCCTTCGCGATGCGCACCAGCCCGTCGCGAGCCACCTCCTTGCGATCGGCCGGGACCGCGTCCTCCAGGTTGCCGAGCAGGACGTCGGTCTTCGACACCATGTCGGGGACCTTGGCCGCCATCTTCTCGTTGCCCGGATCGAAGAAGTGGATCATCCGGGACGGCCGGAACGGGACCTGCCGCACGGGCTCCGGTGCGCCGACCGCGAGTGGGCGGAAGAAGTCCTTCGGTGACCGCATCGAACCTCCCTTGGTTACCTGCCGGTAACCCTAGGAGGCGAGCGCCGCCCCCGCCGCCCGCATGTCACGAACGCCACCTTCGGCGAGCAGGCCGCGCCACGCTGCAACGGGAAGGTTCAGCATCGGACCGGCGGCGTTCTTGGAGTCGCGCACCGCCACCCCGGTGCTCGCGAACGCCACCTCGACGCAGTCACCCGTAGATTGGCCGCTGAAGCTGCTCTTCCTCCAGGTGGCGAGCGACATCTGATGGGCTCCCTCGGTCGTACTCGTCAGCCAGGTCGGCTACGAACGACCGAGATTGTCCCTCATCCAGTGCGATCGTGGTCGGTGCGGGGAGGAGCCGCCGGTAGTCCTCGACATATTGCGGTTCTTCAAGGAACAGCCCGCCGCCACGCGCGAGCTCCATGTATACGAGCGAGCGATGCTTCTCGTACTCGAACATTCGGAACGATCCGCCGAACGCCGACCGCTCCCCGGCGGCAGAGGGCACGATGCGCAACGTGACTGGTTCAAGAGCGGCCAGCAGCACGAGGTGCAACAGTTGCTCCACCATGATCGCGCAGCTGTCGACCCGAAGCCGAAGAGCCTGCTCGTGCACGAAAAAGGTGAACTGAGCGGGCTCTACCCAACGCAGGATCTGCTGCCGCTCCATTCGTGTTCGGATCGCTGCCGCCATCTCGGCCGGTGTGATGCCTGGTTGGCCTTCGATCTGCGACCGTGCATACCGGGGTGTCTGCAGCAGACCAGGCACCAGCTGTGGCTCGTAGCTGATCGAGCGGCTTGCCGCTGACTCGTGAAAGATCAAGGATCTGAGTGATTCCGCCCCTGGCTCGCCGCTGAGCCAGTAGCCCTGCTTGCGTTCGGCGAGGCGGGCCAGCTCCAGCACGTCCTCCGCGTCCGGTAAGCGGACGCCGCACACCACGATGTAATGGACCACGTCGGTCACGCTGGAGTCCAGCATGCCGTGCTCGATGCGCGCGACCTTGGTCCGCGACCACCCCGTCCGGCGCGCGACGACCTCCCCCGGGATGCGCGCGGCCTTGCGGATGCGGACCAGCTCGGCGCCCAGCTCCCGGTAACAGGCGGTCGGGTTCCTGACTCCCATAGCCTCGACCCTAGGGACAACTCCCGCAGAATCCCGCACTCCAGCCGGTACTCCACCCCAACGGCTCACGCGGCAAACGATTTGTCACCCCGCGCCAAACCGAGGACAGTGCCGACTGGTGTATGTTGTGGTGTATGAAGCGGACGAACATCTACCTCGACGAGCAGCAGGCCGAACTGCTCGATCGTCTCGCCCGTGCCGAGGGTGTCTCCCGGGCCGAGATCATCCGCAGACTGCTAGACCGGTCGCTGCGCGGCGAGGTGGATGACGTCGCAGCGAGAGTCGCCGCCATCGACGAATCGTTCGGGGTGCTCGCCGATTCCGAGTGGACGGACCGACGCTCCGGTGACCGGGAAAAGCACCTCGCCGACATGTGGGCGATCGGGTCATAGACGTGTATTTGGTTGACTCCGATGTTCTCATCGCTCACCTTCGCGGCGTCGAGGCGGCCAGGGACTGGCTGCGCGAGGAACAGGGCGCAGGCCCGCTCGCCATCAGCGCCGTAGCCGTCACCGAAATCACCGGCGGTATGCGCTCGTCCGAGCGACGCGAAGTCTGGCAACTGCTCGGTTCGTTTCGCATCGAACCGGTCACCGGGCCCGCGGCCAGCAGGGCAGGCGAGTTCATGCGGACCTACCGGCGCAGCCATAACGGCATCGGCATCGCCGACTACCTCATCGCCGGCACCGCAGATGTCCGCGGCCTTGCGCTCGCAACCCTCAACGTCCGTCACTTCCCGATGTTCGACGCTCTCACAGCTCCGTTCGAGGTATGACTGGCTACATGGCGATCACGATTCCCGACGGGTTCGCGTCCCTGTTGCGTGCGGAGGCCGGCGACGACGGCGACCGGTGGTTGACCGAGTTGCCGGCGCTCGCCGAGACCATGCTCGACCGCTGGGAACTCACGCTCGACGGGGAGCCCATGCACGGGTTCGCCGGGCTGGTCCTCCCCGTCCACCGGGCCGACGGCACGCTCGCCGTGCTGAAGCTGACGTTCCCGCACGAGGAAGCCGAGCACGAGGCGCTCGCGCTGTCCACCTGGGACGGTGCGGGTGCCGTCCGGCTGCTCGACCACGACGCCGACGCCTGGGCGCTGCTGCTCGAGCGGCTCGACCCCGCCACCTCGCTGCTCGACGTTCCTCTCGATGAGGCCATCGACGTGATCGGTGGTCTGGTCCGGCGGCTCGACACGGTCGCGCCGCCCAAGCTGCGGTCGATACGGGACAACGCCGAGCGCTGGGTTCGCGAGTTCCCGGAGGCCAACGACGTGCCGGACCACCTGGTCGACCGAGCGGTCGGACTGTGCCGCGAGCTGGGCCCGGCTGCCGGCGACCGGCTGGTGAACGAGGACCTGCACTACGAGAACGTCCTGCGCGGCACCCGCGAGCCATGGCTGCTGATCGACCCGAAGCCGATCGCCGGTGATCTGGAGTTCGGCCTCATCCCGTTGCTGTGGAACAGGTTCGACGAGTCCACACTGGAGAGCCGCCTGGCGGAGGTGGTCGAGGTGGCCGGGCTGGACCTCGACCTGGCCGGCGGGTGGACGTTCGTGCGCGCGGTCGACCAGTGGATCGACTGTGGCGTGGACGACTGGGTGGGCGCTGCCTGTGCGCGTATCGCGGCGGCTCTCGCGGGGACCCGCTAGCGTCTCTCTCCGTCCACAGGGGAGGTCACGTTGTCGAACTGGTCGTTGCCGGGGTACCGCGAGTTGACCCAGCTGGGAACGGGTGGGTTCGGGCGCGTCGTGCTGGCCAAGCACGAGACGTCCGGCCTCGTGGTCGCCATCAAGTACCTGTTCGAAGGCGGGGACCGCGCCCAGTTCCGGCACGAGGCGGCCATCCTGTCCCGGGTGGTCAGCCCGCATGTGGCCAAGCTGTACGAGTTCGTGGAGGAGCCGCGCGGCGCGGCGATCGTCATGGAGGCCGTCCCGGGCGTCGCCCTCAAGGCGATCATCGACGAGCACGGCGCGCTGCCGACGGAGTCCGCGCTCGCGATCATGAAGGGTTCGCTGCTCGGGCTGGCCGCCGCGCACGCGGCCGGCACCGTGCACCGCGACTACAAGCCGGGCAACGTGCTCGTCCAGCCGAACCACCAGAGCAAGCTCGTCGACTTCGGCATCGCGCTGCTCGCCGGGCACGCGAGCCAGTCCGGCACCCCCGCCTACATGGCGCCGGAGCAGTGGCACGGCGGACCGGCGACGCCCGCCACCGACGTCTACGCCGCCACCTGCGTGTTCTTCCTGTGCGTGACGGGCGAGCGGCCGTTCCCCGGCAACGACGTCGAGCAGCTGCAGACCATGCACGTGACCGGGCGGGTGCCGGTGGAGCTGGCGCCCGAGCCGGTGCGTGGCCTGATCGCGCGCGGCATGGCGAAGGACGTGACCCAGCGCCCGGCGGGCGCGGCCGCGTTCGTGGCCGAGCTGGAGTCGGCGGCCGTCGCCGGCTACGGCAAGGACTGGGAGGCCAAGGGCTGGCAGCGGCTCGCCGGGGTCGCCGGTGCGCTGCTCGCGCTGTCGCCCATGGCCTGGATCGTGTCGGCCACGGGCGTGCTCACCCCGGGCATCGTGGGCGGGGCGGCCGCGGGTGCCGGAGGCGCGCTCGGCGGGTCGGCGGGTGCCGTGGCCGCAAGCAAGTCCGCGGCCGGAGCGGTGGCTGCGAAGGTCGCGGCCGCGGTGATCGGGATCGCGGTGGCGGCGGGCGGCGCGGTGATAGCGGTCGAGGCCACCGGCGAAGAGCCGCCGGCGGCCGCGCAGCCGTTCTCGGTCGACACGGTGGTCGAGGAGGCCTCCTACGAGGTCGACATCGACGTGCGGACCGAGCTGGTGCAGGTGTCCAACCACGAGGACCCGGCCGTCGAGGAAAGCCTCGACGAGGAGCTGCGCCGGCCGGTGGACGAGCGGATCACCTACGTGCGGGAGAGCGTGGCGGAGATCCGTGACATGATCGACGGCCAGCCGCAGGCCGACGACCCGGTCACGATCACCGTGGACGCCGAGATCCTGTTGCAGAACAGGGAGTTCGTGTCCGTGCGCTACGACGTGCAGCCGGCGATGGGCGGCTTGTCGGACAGCTCCTGGCAGTCCTACGAGACGGTGACGGTCGACCTGCGCAACGGTGGCGTGCTCACGCCGTCGGCCATGTTCCAGCCGGAGGTGCTGACTCCGGCGGGCATGGACGAGCTGGAGCTCCAGTTGATCAGTAGCTCCGAGGAGCCGCTGTGCCCGGATCCCGACACCGGGCAGACCCACCTGACCATCGAGGTCGCAAGCCTCAACGAGGGCGTGGACGTGGCGTTCACCCCCACCGAAGCCGAGTTCGCCGTCGACCTGCGAGAGGTCGGCGCCTTTGCCTTCTGCGGCATCAAGACGGTGTCCGTGTCCTACGAGGAGCTCGACGAGGTGCTGTACCCGGAAGTGATCGACCGGCTCACCGCCGGGTGATTCCGCGCGCGGGGCACTAGCCTTTCCGTGTGGGTGCCGTGAGCAGGGTTTTCGTGGCGCAGCTGGTCGGGCTGCCGGTGTTCGGTCCGGACGGCGAGTCGATCGGCAAGATCCGCGACGTGGTGGCCGTGCTGCGCACCGACCGCATGCCCCCGAGGGTGCTGGGCGTGGTGGTCGAGCTGGCCACCCGGCGCCGGATCTTCGTGCCCATGCTGCGGGTCACCTCGATCGACGCGAACGCCGTCACCCTGGCCACCGGGTCGGTCAACCTGCGCCGTTTCCACCAGCGCACGAGCGAGATGCTGGTGGTCGGGCAGCTGCTCGACGCGCGGGTCACGGTGATCGCCACCGAGTCGAGCGCCGTGCTGATCGACGCCGCCATCGAACCCACGAGGACCAGGGACTGGGTGCTCGGCCGGGTGGCCATCCAGGAACGCACCCGGCGCCTGTCGCGCCGCGGCCCCATCCAGGTGTTGCGCTGGGAGGAGATCCGCGGGCCGGCGGTCACCGAGCTGACGTCCGCGCCGCAGGGAGTCGCGCAGCTGCTCGCCGTGTACGACACCATGCGGGCCGTCGACGTGGCCGCCGGGATGCGGGACCTGCCGGCCAAGCGGCGCTACGAGGTGGCCGACGGGCTGGACGACGAGCGGCTGGCCGACGTGTTCGAGGAGCTGCCGGAGACCGAGCAGAAGGACCTGCTGGCGCACCTGGACGAGGAGCGCGCGGCGGACATCCTCGAGGCCATGGATCCCGACGACGCGGCCGACCTGCTGGCCGAGCTGTCCGAGCTCGACAAGAACCGGCTGCTCGAGCTGATGGAGTCCCAGGAGTCCGACCCGGTGCGCAGGCTGCTCGCGTACTCGTCGGACACGGCGGGCGGTCTCATGACCCCGGAGCCGATCGCCGTCACCCCGGACGCGACGATCGCCGAGGCGTTGGCCATGGTGCGCAACCCGGACATCACCCCGGCGCTCGCGAGCATGGTGTTCGTGTGCCGGCCGCCGTCGGCCACCCCCACCGGCCGCTATCTGGGCTGTGTCCACCTGCAGCGACTGCTGCGCGAGCCGCCCTCGGAGCTGGTGGCCGGTGCGTTGGACACCGACCTGGCGAAGCTGCCGCCGTCGGCGTCGCTGTCGGACGTGACCCGCTACTTCGCGGCGTACGACCTGGTCTGTGCGCCGGTGGTGGACGAGACCGAACACCTGCTCGGCGCGGTCACGGTCGACGACGTGCTCGACCACCTGCTGCCGGTGGGCTGGCGCGACGCCGGACCGTGGGAGCCGAACGGGGAGGTCACCAATGCCTGAGCCGACCACCCGCCGGCGCCTCGACCAGCCTCGCGCTCCCCGCCGCTGGCCGCTGTCCTTCTCGATCGACCCGGAGTCGTTCGGCCGCACGTCCGAGCGGCTGGCCAGGTTCCTGGGGACCGGCAAGTTCCTGTTCTTCCAGACGCTGCTGGTGGTCATCTGGATCACGCTGAACCTGGTGGCCGTGTCGCTGCGCTGGGACCCGTACCCGTTCATCCTGCTGAATCTGGCGTTCTCCACGCAGGCCGCGTACGCCGCGCCGCTCATCCTGCTGGCGCAGAACCGCCAGGACGACCGCGACCGCGTGTCCCTCGAGGAGGACCGGTCCCGGGCGGCGCAGACGAAGGAGGACACGGAGTACCTGGCCAGGGAACTGGCGGCGCTGCGCCTGGCGATCGGCGAGGTGGCCACCCGCGACTACCTGCGCGGTGAGCTGGACCGCCTCCGCAAGGACCTGCGCAAGGACCGCCGCGACGAACCCGCCCGCTGGTCAGAGGGCTAACCACCCGCAACACACTGCACAGCCGACCTGACCCACCCGGCGAGTCCCACGTTGAGAACCGGCGAGTCCCACGTTGAGAACCGGCGAGTCCCACGTTGGGACCGAGTGAGTCCCACATTGGCGACGTGCGAGTCGCTCTCCCGGGGTGGCCCCGAACGTGGGACTCACCCGCACCGAACGTGGGACTCGCCGGGTCTGAACGTGGGACTCGCCGGTGTTGAACGTGGGACTCGCGGGCCTGGCTGGGGAAGGAGAACAAGTTCCGCCGGCCGGCCGTCAGTAGTTCTTGTTCTCGGTGAAGTCGTAGAGCTCCAGGAATGTGCTCGGGACCCCGTTCAAGGAGTTCCGGAAGCCGGCCACGTCGTCCAGGTAAGCCTGTTCGGCGGTGGCCAGCGTGCCGTTCATCTCCACGACCTTTTGGTACAGCCCGTTTGCGATCTCACCTGGCGCACCGGCGAAGGAGACTTCCTTCGTCTCCGCGATGAACTGCTCTCCCAGCCAGCCGATGAGTGAGATCGCGGCACCGGCCTGGGCGGCCCCCTCTGAGATGGCCATGGCCATTCCCACGCCCTGCAACGTCTTCCAGAACGCCCGGTGGTCGGTGACGGTCTCGGTTGTCGCAGCGAGCGCCTGGGTGGCGGTCGCGATGAGGTTGAGGCTGTTGTCCCGGAAGTGGTAGATGATCGAGGCGCGTTCGTTGATGAGTGTGCTGAGACCATTGGCGAGCTGACCATGGGACCGCAGCGTGGGTAGTGTCGAGGCGAAGAACCCATTGGCGGCCGTCTTGGCCGCGAGGCCGGTCCATTCGATCTGCCAATCCGTGGTTGTGTCGCCGTTGGTGTAGATCGTGCCGATGTCGACACCGACCGTCTGCGCCTTGAACGCGGGAGTGAACGCGGGATCGTCGCCCGCTCCTGGATCAGCGCCGAAGGAGCCCGCCATCTCGGCAAGGGCATTCCTGGCCCGCTCAAGGGGCTCAAGAGCCTGGCGGGCGAACGGGGGGAGGACGTCGAAGATGTACCTGCGGTCGCCGTAGGCCCATTCCTCGCCGGCAGCGAAGAGTTCGCCGACCCGGCAGTCGATGGACTCGGGAAGCTCGGCCGTCCCCGTCGTATACGGGCCGTCGGTGGTCTCGCCGACGTTCCCGTCGCAAGTGACGTCCTGAACCTTGCCGTTGCGCCCGTTGGCGAACCAGTTCAGGTAGGCGCAGCCGTTGTAGTTCAGACTGGTGTCGACGTGCGCCGCGACCTCGGGTGCCACATAGTCCCAGTAGTCGGTGTAGTCATCGCTCACGAGCCTGGTGGGCAGCGGTTGCTGGTTCTTGACCGCGTCGTGGACGCCGAGCTGGTAACGGTCCCGGAGGGCCGTCTCGAACCCGTCGAGGGCGGCGTCCAGGTACGTCGGATAGTCGTGGTCGTAGTAGGACATCGTCAGTTCTCCCCATCCGGTCCGCCATCGAGACCCTCGAGGTCGGCCTTGCCTTCCTCGTCCTCCGGGGCGGCGTGTGTGTCGGTGCCGTATCCAGGGGCGTACTCGGTGGTCCCCTCGGGGCGGCTGGTGTCGTCCACGAGCGCCGAGGGGTCCCAGCCCAGCTCGTAGTCGCCGATGCCCGTCCAGCTGCCTGCCGACTCGTCTTCCTGCTCGGCATAGGCCTTGGCGGAGTCCTCGACCTTCTCCGCGGCGAGGTAGTAGCGGGCGGTGGTCGTGGTGAGGTACTCGTAGAACTCATCGAGCATCGCGATGACGTCGACGTCTCCGGCAGTGGCCTCGCCGTTCTGGTCGGCGAGGTGGGGGCGGGCGTCGTCGGTGAGGGGAATCTTCCGCATGATCGTGCTGTACTGCTCGGCGATGTCATAGCACTTCCTGGCCAAGTCCTTCACCGTGCCGAAGTCGACTTCGAAGCCGCCGCCCGGGTCCTCTTCCATGGTGCCCCTCTCGCACTCCGGTACTCGTTCCCGGACAACTATGCGATGGAGCGCTTTCCTGGTGCTTTGCTCCGCCTTTGCTGGGACGGCTGACGGGTCAGCCATCGAGTTTCGCGCGCACCTCGGCGGCGTGGGGTACACCGAGCCCGTCGAAAATGGACAGTGCCTGGCGCCACTGCTCGGCAGCTTCGGGGTGCTCGCCGAGTTCGGCGTGCACGTCGCCGAGCCCGGCGTGTGCCCGGCCCTGCTCGAAGCGGTCGTCGCTGGCCGAAGCGGTTTCGCGGGCCTCGCGATAGTGGCGAAGTGCCTCGGCCAGGTCGCCGGTCAATCGGTGCGTCTCGCCGAGCCCGGTCAACGCCCTCGCGATGAGATTGCGCTCGCCGGTCGCGCGGCCGATGGCAAGTGCTGTCGTGTACTGCTCGACCGCCTGCGCATGGTCACCGGTCCGCAACCGAACGGTGCCGAGCAGTTCTCTGGCATGTCCTTTCCTGGTTTGGCTACGCGCGAGCGTGAGGACTCGATCAAGGAGAGTGACGGCTTCATCGAAACGGCCCTGATCCACGCGTAGTTCCGCGAGTTGATGCAGGAGAAAAGACTGGATGCCGGGACTCGCGCCCTCTTCGGCGGCGGCGACGCCAAGTTCGACACACTCATTCGCCAGCTCATGGTTCCCGAGAGTGCGATGAACGTGCGCCAGGTTGCCGAGTACAACGGCGTTGTGCTGAGGAACGCCCAGCTCGTTTCTGATGGCGATCGCCTGCTCGAAATGCCGGGCGGAGTCGCGCAAGCGGCCGGTGAGGGCCATGACCGCACCGAGGCTGCTCAACGCGGATGCCTGCATCCGCCGGTCACCCAGTTCCCGATACAGGCGGAGAGCGTCCTCGGCGTGGCGTATCGCCGACTCGACGTCCCCGGTGACCCTGTTGATGTTGCTGAGCATGCGCAACGTGTGCGCCTGATCGGCGACGCGCCCGAGGCGACGGGCCGCGGCGAGCGCCAGGTCGCACATGATCAACGCCTCGTCGAAGTGGCCCCCGATCTCGAAGTCACGCCACAGCACCACGGGCGCCTTCGTCGGATAGTCGGCGTCGGTGTGCACGGCGGCCACCGAGGCGGCGACCAGGTTGGCACGTTCGGAGTTGAGCCATGCAACGGCACCGTCGATGTCGGCGAACGTCGGAGCCGCGCCGGTTGGCTCGGCAACCTTCGGCTGCTCGTCGACCTCGTGGGCGAGGAATTTCGTTGCCGACACGGCAGTGTGCAGGTAGTAGGCAAGCAACCGGGCGAGGGCGGCATCGCGCGCCACCTCGTCCTCAGTGGACTCGAGGAGTTCGGCCGCGTAGGCCCGCAGCAGGTCGTGCTGCTCGTAGCGGCCGGGTGCGGTCTCGTCGATCAGGTTGGCGCGCACGAGGGTGTCCAGCACCCGCCGGACCTCCCGAAGCTCCATTGTGGACAGATTGACCATGGCGTAGGCGTCGGTGTCACGACCGGGGTGCAGGCCGAACAACCGGAACACCAGGGCCGCCTGCGCCGAGAGTTGCCGGTAGGACCAGGAGAACACGGCGCGCACAGCGGTCTGCGGGTCGTCCTGCGCGTCGAACACGTCCAGCCGGCGTTGCTCGTCGGCGAGCTCGGTCACCAGCTCGGCGACCGAGCTGCCCCGCCGCGACCGGATCAGCTCGGCGGCGACGCGCAGCGCCAGCGGCAGCCGGGCACACAGTTCGACCAGCACGCCGAGCGCGTCCGGCCGGTCGTCCGACCGGTCCCCGATCAACTCGCGCAGCAACGCGGCGGCCTCGTTGGCCGGCAGCCGGTCGAGATCGATCCGGCGCGCGCCCTCCCTGGCCACCAGCCCGGCGAGCGAGTCGCGGCTCGTCACCAGCACGAAACAGTGCCGGCTGCCGGGCAGCAGCGGACGGATCTGCTCGGTCGTTCGGGCGTTGTCCAGCACCACCAACATCCGCCGGTCGTCCACCAGGGTGCGGAACAAGGCGGACCGCTCCGCCGGATCCTGCGGTATCCCCGCACCCTCGACCCCGAGCGCACGCAGGAACCCGGCCAGCGCGTCCATCGGCGACACCGGCTCCTCCGGACCGTAGCCACGCAGATCGACGTAGAGCTGACCGTCGGGAAACCGGTCCCGCACCCGGTGGGCCCACCGCACGGCGAGAGCGGTCTTGCCCACCCCCGCCGTGCCGGCCACCGCGGAGATCAATGCCGCATCGACCCCGCCATCGAGCACACCGTCCAACTCCGCCAGCTCACCTGCCCGCCCGACGAAACCCCGCACATTGTGCGGAAGTTGCGCCGGCGTCGGCTCCGACGTCGGAACCTCCGGTTCGCCGGCCAGGATCCGTGCCTCGATGGCCCGCAGCTCGTGGCCCGGCTCGATACCGAGTTCCTCGACCAATGTGCGCCGCGCGGTGCGGTACACCTCCAGCGCATCCGCCCGCCGGCCCGCCCGGTCCAACGCGATCATCAACAACCCGTGTAGCCGCTCCCGCAGCGGATGCGCGCGCACCAGCTCGGCGAGCTCGGCCACGACCTCCGCGTGCCGTCCCGACGAGAGCTCCGCTTCGTGCAGCAACTCGAGAGCCGTGAGCCGATGTTCGGCCAACCGTCGCGCCTCGTCGGCGAGCATCGGCACGTCCAGCCCGCCGTACGGGGCGCCACGCCAGAGGCTCAGTGCCTCCCGGACCAGCGCGGCTCGCCGCCGGGGCTCATCGGCGGCGGCACCCTGCGCCACCAAGGCGGCGAACCGGGCCACGTCCGACTCTCCCGGCCGCACGGCGAGCCGATAGCCGGCCGGCCCGAACGACAACCGGGCGGGCTCACCCAACGCACGACGCAGCTTGTGCACATGAACCTGCAACTTCTGCTTCGCCCGTGGGTCCGGCTGCCCGTCCCACATGGCGTCCACCAGGACATCCGCGGCCACCGGCTCGTTGGCTCGCACCAGCAGTACGCCCAGCAGCACACGCTGTAACCGGCCGGCCGGTTCAACGGCTCCAGCGGCACCCCGCACCCGCACCGGACCGAGAACCAGGAACTCCACGGCGAAACGCTAACGCCCCGTCCAGGTGGGGTGGGTCGGTTATCCGTGGATCCAGGTGGTCGCTGGCAAGGCGCTCGTACTGGGTGTACTTGGGCTTTTCGGCAAAGCAGTCAGCGGCCGCCTGGGCCGCGGAGAACCGTGCCCACCTCGCCTGGACGGGGCGCTTGCCGTTGACCGTCCGGTCATTCCGCAAGTCGGGCGGACATCTGCCCGAACGCCGCCAGTTCCGCCGGGTCGAAGTGGTCGACGAAGTGGCGGACCACCCCGGCCAGGTGAGTGCGGGACGCCTCGCGCAACGTGTCCAGGCCCTTCTTCGTGAGGACCGCCACAATGCCGCGGCCGTCGCCGTCGAAGCGTTCCCTGGTCACCATTCCGGCCACTTCCAGCCGGTCCACCAGCCGGGTCACGCCGGAGCGGGACAGCAGCACGGCGTCGGCCAGCTCGGCCATCCGCAGGCGGCGCTCGGGGGCCTCGGCCAGCTGCACCAACACGTCGTAGCCGCCGAGGGAGATGGGGTGCGCGGCCACCAGTTCGGTCTCGAGCACGCGGACCAGCCGCGCGTGTGCCCTCAGGAACGAACGCCACGCGTCGAGTTCGCTCGCCGTGGGCAACCGGGTAACCGCTGGCTCCGCCACGCGGTTGATGTTACGGAACGCGAGCGACAGCACGCACCGCGCCCGAACCGACGGCCCGTAGCATGGTTCCGTGAGCACCGAAACCGCCAAGGCTCCTGACGTCGAGGCCGTGCGTGCCGCACTGGCCAGCGTGCAGGACCCGGAGATCCACCGGCCGATCACCGATCTCGGCATGGTCAAGAACGTGACCGCCGGCGAGAACGGCACCGTGCACGTCGAGATCTATCTGACGGTCTCCGGCTGTCCGCTCCGCGAGAAGATCACGAGTGACGTGACGGCCGCGGCCATGACCGTCGAGGGCGTTCGCCACGTCACGGTCGAGATGGACGTGATGAGCGACCAGCAGCGCACCGACCTGCGCCGCAAGCTGCGCGGCGACGCCGAGGAACCCCGCATCCCGTTCGCCGAGCCCGGCTCGATGACCAGGGTGTACTGCGTGGCGTCGGGCAAGGGCGGGGTCGGCAAGTCGAGCCTGACGGTCAACCTGGCGGTGGCCATGGCCGCGCGCGGCCTGTCGGTCGGCGTGGTCGACGCCGACATCTACGGCCACTCGGTGCCGAGGATGCTCGGGGCGCACGGCAAGCCGACCCGCGTCGAGAAGATGATCATGCCGCCCGAGGCGCACGGCGTGAAGGTCATCTCGATCGCCATGTTCACGCCGGGCAACACCCCGGTCGTGTGGCGCGGGCCGATGCTGCATCGCGCGCTGCAGCAGTTCCTGGCCGAGGTGTTCTGGGGCGACCTGGACGTGCTGCTGCTCGACCTGCCGCCGGGCACCGGCGACATCGCCATCTCCGTGGCCCAGCTGGTGCCGAACGCCGAGCTGCTCGTGGTCACCACCCCGCAGCAGGCGGCCGCCGAGGTGGCCGAGCGGGCCGGGTCGATCGCCGTGCAGACCCGGCAGCGGATCGCCGGTGTGATCGAGAACATGTCGTGGATGGACCTGCCCGACGGGTCGCGCATCGAGCCGTTCGGCTCCGGCGGTGGCGCGTCGGTGGCCGCGTCGCTGTCCAAGATCATCGGCGCGGACGTGCCGCTGCTCGGCCAGGTGCCGCTCGACCCCCGGCTCCGCGAGTCGGGCGACAGCGGCGAGCCGCTGGTCACGGCCTTCCCGGACACCGACGCGTCGAAGGCCCTCACCGCCATCGCCACCCGACTGTCCACGCGGGCCCGCGGCCTCTCCGGCCGAATGCTCTCGGTGACACCAGCCTGACGCCCGGCCAGCGATGCCCCGAATGAGGCATTGGGGACGCTCATCGTCTCGAATGGAGCGTTCAGGGCTTGAGGTCTCGGGCTACCAGGCGCATGGCGTCGAGCAGGTCCGGGCCGGTTGGGACGCTGTCGGGGTCGCCCAAGTACTGGGCGGCCAGGCCGACCAGTAGCGCCTGGTAGAGCGCGCCGACCCGGACCGCCTGCTCCTCGTCGGCCGTGTCCGCGCCGAACAGGGTGGCCAGCGCGATCCGGGCCTGCCTGGTGTCGGTCGCGTAGGCCGCGCGTAGTTCCGGCCCGCGTTCCAGGACGCTCAGCAGCTCCAACTGAATGGCCCACAACCTGGCCGAGTCGCGGAACGACTCGATCACCTTCGACCAGATGGCCGTGAACCTGCCGGCCGCGTCGCCGGTCGGGAAATCGCTGGTCAGGATGGCCTCGACCGCGTCACCCCACTTCTCCAGCGCCTGGCGCAGCGCCTGCCTGAGCAGCTCCTCCTTCGACCCGAAGTGGTAGCCGATCCCGGCCAGGCTCACCCCCGACCGCGTGGCTATGTCGCGCGCCGTGGTCCGCGCGTACCCCTTCTCGTACAGGCACTCCTCGGCGCCCGCCAACAGGTCCTCCCGGTTTCCCATGCACCCACTCTAACATTCGTCTGACACAGATGTCTTGCACAGATGTCTGACACAGATGTACCGTAGGTCCCATGAGAAACGTTCTGATCTCCGGCGCCAGCATCGCCGGGACCACGCTGGCCTACTGGTTGCACCGCAACGGCTTCACGCCGACCGTGGTGGAACGCGCCCTCGCGATCCGCGAGGGCGGCTACAAGATCGACGTGCGGGGCGCGGCGCTCACGGTCGCCGAACGCATGGGTCTGCTCGACGAGATGCGCCGGTTACGCACCGACGTGCAGGGGGCGTCGGTGGTAGACGCCACCGGGCGCCGGGTGGCCAGCATGGACGGCGACACCTTCGGCGGCCGGGAGCACGGCGACGCCGAGATCCTCCGCGGCGACCTCAACCGGCTGCTGTACGACCTGACCCGCGACCAGGTGGAGTACCTGTTCGACGAGTCGATCGCGTCGCTCACCGAGGTGGCCGGCGGCGTCGACGTCACCTTCGCCGGCGGCACCACGCGGCGGTTCGACCTGGTGATCGGCGCGGACGGGCTGCACTCGAACACCCGCGCGCTGGCGTTCGGCGAGGAGTCGCGGTACGTCCGCGACCTCGGCTACCACGTGTCGATCTTCAGCGTGCCGAACCACCTGGAGCTGGACCGCTGGGAGCTGACCTACGTCGGCCCCGGCCGCACGGCCCTGATGTACAGCACCGCGCAGGACACCGGCGCGAAGGCCATGTTCCTGTTCAGGACCGAAGATCAGCCGGCCGACCAGCGCCAGGCCCTGGCCGACGCCTACGCGGGAGAGGGCTGGGAGATCCCGAAGCTGCTGGAAGGCCTTGCCGACGCGCCGGACTTCTACTTCGACTCGATGAGCCAGGTGCACATGGACCGCTGGTCGACCGGCCGGGTCGCGCTGGTGGGCGATGCCGCCTACGCCGCGTCGCCCGCGTCCGGCCAGGGCACCAGCCTGGCGCTGGTCGGCGCGTACGTGCTGGCCGCCGAGCTGGCGGCGGGCGAGTACGCGCAGGCCTTCGCGGCGTACGAGCAGCGGATGCGCCCGTTCGTCTCGCAGAACCAGGCACTCGGCCCGGCGAACGTGAAGCGGATGGTCATGCGCACGAAGGGCCAGGTGCGCATGTCAATGATCATGCTCGGCCTGCTGGCCAAGCTCCCCGGCCGCGACCGCCTGCTGGCGAAGATGATGGCGCCCATCCACAAGGCGGCGAACGCCATCGACCTCGACGGCTACTCGGTCAACACCCAGAGCTGACCAGTACCGAATCGGGCTCCGCCAGATCGCGGTCCAGTAGTTCGGTCGCGAAGTCCCGGAAGCGCTCCAAGGCGCGCCGGTCGAAGTCGATGGTGTGACCATCGGTCCGCGGGTTCCCGAAGACGACGCGAAGTTCTTCGCCGGAGACGATCTCGCCACCGAACTGGCAGGACGACGGGACGGTCAGCCACAGGTGGGCCGTCGGCGACAGTGTCATCACAGGTCTCTTTTCTTGTAGTGGGCTTCGCCGATCGCCGTGCCGATGATCAGGCGGATGTGCTCCGCGACCTCGACAGTGACGATCAGCGCGCCGGGCGCCGGGATGTGCAGCGACAGCAGGCCGTCGGGTAGGGACGCGGCGACGAACACCTCCCGACCGGCTTCGTCCACCACCTGCCACCGACCCATGCCAACCGCCCCTGACCACCTGACACTTACCGATTACTTTGGATACGTGTCATGCTCACACGGTACGTATTGACACAGCAATACACCGGTCGAGGGATTGCGCGAACACGTATGCGCCCCCGTAGGCTTGGTACATGGCAGTGAGCGGCGGCATCCCGAATGACCGGGAACTTGGTGCTGCGCTTCGAAAACTGCGTGAGGGCGCCGGCCTGAACACCAGGACGATGGCCGCGCGGGTCGGGGTGTCCAACGCCAACATCTCGCACTGGGAGACCGGTAACCGCCTCGTACCATTGGAGCGACTGACCACCATCCTCGATGCACTCAGCGTCACCGACGAGGAAAGGGATCGCCTGATCGGCTTGCGTCGGCGTGCCAGCGGCCCCGGGCAACTCGTGGCTGGCATGCCGAGCATCGGTGAGCAACTGACCCGACTGATCGAGTACGAACGCACGGCCAAGCGGATCACCAGCGTCTCGCCGCTCGTCCTTCCAGGTCTGCTCCAGACCGGCGACTACGCCCGACACGTTCTCGGCGAAGGTCCGAACACCGACACGAGAGTCGCGCTCCGCGTCGGCCGACGAGAGGTGCTCACGCGTCGTCGCAACCCGGTCGAGTTCCTGGCCCTGCTCGACTCAGACGTTCTGATCCGCCCGATCGCACCACCCGAAGTGATGTTCGATCAACTGGAGCACCTACTCGAGATGGCCCAGCTGCCGAACGTGACGATTCAGCTCATCCCGAGCACGACACCCGGCTATCACCCGTTGTTGGCAGGCCCGTTCATCCTGCTGGAGTTCCCGACAGCGACGCCCGTCGTCCACCTGGAGCACCACCGGGCGAGTGCCTACCTGTGGGAGGAGCAGGATGTCGCCGCCTTCGTGGCGGCGCCAGAAGAGATCCGAACGAAGGCGATGTCCCCGGACCGTTCGGCCGAGGTCATCGAGGAAATCGCACGAGGAATGGAAGCAGCATGACGATTTCGCACGAGCCCACTCGTTGGCGCAAGTCCAGCTTCAGCGACGGTCAGGACACCTGCGTCGAACTGGCCCACACTCGCGACGCGGTGCGGGACAGCAAGAACCCGCACGGCCCAACGCTCGTCGTGGACATCGACAGGCTGCTCGACGCGATCAGGTAGCGTCCGGGTCGAAGGGGGCCTTCTCGCCGGGCTTGACTCCCGGCTCGTCGCGCTTCGTGGTGGCCGGCGGGGCCGTGTAGCCATTGGGCTTGGTGCCGCCGTTGCCACCGCCGTTGCCACCATCGATGTCGTCGAACAGGTGCTTCGTGACCGCACGGCGGGGGTCGAAGTTACGCAGCTGCTGCAGGTCCTGCAGGGGCTTGCGCAGTTCCTCGTAGTCGTCGCCCATCTCGGACTTGAGCTGCTCGCGCGCGCCGGTGGCGTAGTCACGCATCTTGCGGACGTTGCGGCCCAACCACGCGGCGGCGTCGGGCAGCCGCTCCGGACCGAGGATGAACAGGCCGGCAACGACGATGATGAGGATCTCGAACCAGCCGATGCTGTCGAACACTGCGGCCTACCTCCACGTGAACCCCGGGCGCCATCGCCAGCGTAGCCCGTCAGTCGGACTGCAGGGTTACCTGAAC
The DNA here is from genome assembly GCA_963826035.1 of uncultured Actinomycetota bacterium. Lineage (GTDB taxonomy): Bacteria > Actinomycetota > Actinomycetes > Mycobacteriales > Pseudonocardiaceae > Actinophytocola. The sequence continues at coordinate 380,860 of CAWGVZ010000024.1, forward strand.
TGTGAGTTCTCGCCCATCCCTGGCAAGAACCACCGGCACGGTCGCACCGATGGCGTGCTTGCGCACCGCGACGATCAGTTCGGACGCGTCGGCGATGGTCCGGTCGCCCACCTTGAGGATCACGTCGTTCTGCACGATCCCCGCCTGGTCGGCCGCGCGGCCCTCGACCACGTTCTGGACCCGGGCCCCCTCGGCCGTCTCGGCCGACACCGACGCGGCGTTCACGCCGAGGTCGGCGTGGGTCGCCTTGCCCGTCTGGATCAGCTGCTCGATCACCCGGATGGCGTCGTCGATGGGGATGGCGAACGCCAGCCCGATGTTGCCGCCCTCCTGGCTGGTCGCGATGATCGACGTGTTGATGCCGACCAGTGCGCCCGTGGAGTCGACCAGCGGACCGCCGGAGTTTCCGTGGTTGATGGCGGCGTCGGTCTGGATGCCGTCGTAGGCGGCGGGCGTGCCGTCCTCCTCGCCGCCGACCACCGGGCGGTTCAGCGCGCTGACGATGCCGGCCGTGACCGTGTCGACCTGGCCGAGCGGCGAGCCGATGGCCAGCACCGTGTCCCCGACCGCCAGGTCGCCCGACTTGCCCAGGTCGATGACCGTGAGGCCGTCGACGTCGACCTTCAGCACCGCGAGGTCGGTCTTCGGGTCGGTGCCCACCAGCGAGGCGTCCACCCGCGTGCCGTCGTTGAACACGACGCTGTACTTCGTGTTCTTCGTGTCGGCGCCGGGTAGGGAGACCACGTGGTCGTTCGTGACGATGTAGCCCTCTTCGCGGATGACCGCACCCGAGCCGAACCCGCCGCCCTCGCCGATCCGCGCCTCGACGGACACCACGCTCGGGCGCACGTCCTCGGCGATGGCGGCCACCGAGCCGGCCGGGCGCTCCTTGCCCGACTGGGACTGGGCCAGCGTGACGTCGGCCGTGAGCTCCTCGGTCCGGTCGGACAGCAGCCAGCCGGTCACGCCGCCGCCCGCGCCGATCACCAGCGCGATCACGGCGAGCAGGACCAGGGCGTGCACCTTCACCCGGCGGCCGAACAGCACCTCGGGCAGGCTCAGCAGCTCACCAGCGGGCTTCGGCTTCGTGGCACCGCCGTCGGTCTTCTTGTCGTCGCGGCCGACCGCCGGCGGGCCGATGACGGCGCCCGCCGCCGGGTCGCGCCACGGGTCGTGCGCGGCGTCGGAGTCCCACGGGTCGACGCCGTTGCTGCTCTCGCCGTCGCCGCTGCCCGGGGGCCGTTGCAGCAGGTCCCTGCTGCCTTCCGGACGGCCGAACGCCGAGGTCAGCGCCTCGGGCGCGGGCGGAGCGGCGGTCAGCTCGCCGAAGTTCGGGCGGCCCTGAGCCTGCCGGGGGAGAAGGCGCCCTCCACCCCGGACGGGCGGCCGAAAGCCGAGGCCGCCGACGGGTCGACCGGCGGTCGCAGCAGCGGCCGCGGATCGAGCCTCGGTCGGTCGGCACCACCCACGGGCGGCTGGGAGTTCGGCGAGTCGTTCATCGTGGTTCAGCCTGCCCGATCGATAGTGAAGTTGGCGTTGCGACCCACAGCGGGCACGCCAATGCCCTGAGCCTCAGCCCAGGGCACTGGTTCCTTCGGAAATAAGTCTGTGTCAGCGGCCGGCGGTCTGCATGGTCACGTAGCCGGCCTTGTTGATGTCATTGGAACCGACCACGGACGGCGGGTCGGCGACCGGCTTGCCACTCGGCGCCTCGGGTCCGCTGCCCGGGTTGACCAGGGCGAGCGCGCCGAGCACGAGACCCGACACCACCACCCCGGCGCCCTGTGCGGCGCGGCGGCCGGGCTTGCGGCCGAGTACCGACCGGCCCTCGCCGAGCTTGGGCGAGGAGCCGAGCGGCGCGCTGGAGCCCAGTGGGGCGACCCGGTCGGGCCGCTGCACGGTCACCAGCTGGCCGTCCTCGGTCATCGCCAGACCGTCAGGGGTCTCGGGTATCTCCACCCGCTGGGGGATGGACCGCAGATTGGCGAGCAGCCCGGCCGGAGCGGAGAACGCGTTGGCCGACTGCACGGCCGAGGCCGCCTGGCGCTGGGCGACGATGTCCGCCGCGCAGTGCTGGCACCTGGCCATGTGGGAGGCCGCGCGGTCGTAGGCGGTCGGCGACAGTTCACCGTCGACGAAGGCCACTACCGCGTCCGGCAGGAGATGCTGTTCGGACAGACCCCAACCGCGCTCGTCGGTCACGACCTACCCTCCCGTGCGAGTTCACGGCGGCGCTCGAGCGACGCACGCAGCGCCTGGCGCCCCCGGTGGATCCTGCTGCGAACAGTACCCAACTTGACCCCGAGAGTGGCACCGATCTCCTCGTACGACAGGCCTTCCACGTCACAGAGAACGACGGCCGCCCGGAACTCCGGGGGCAGCTCGTCGAGCGCGGCCTGCAGGTCGGGGTCGAGATGGGTCTCGACATAGACCTGCTCCGGGCTCGGGTCGTCGCCCGCCAGCCGGTCGGTGTCCTCGGGGAGCCCTTCCATGCGCAGCCGCGAGCGGCGGCGCGCCATGTCCAGGAACAGGTTGGTGGTGATGCGGTGCAGCCAGCCCTCGAACGTGCCGGGCTTGTAGCTGGCGAGGGAGCGGAACACCCGGATGAACGTCTCCTGGGTGAGGTCCTCGGCATCGTGTGCGTTACCGGTCAGACGGTACGCAAGGCGGTAGACGCGGTCGGCGTGCTCACGCACGACCTCGTCCCACGACGGCGGTGTCCAGGTGGACTGCTCGTCGAGCTGAACCGGCTCGGCCACAACTGTGGCGGTCGACTGCGTCATCGTGGGGGTCGCCACCTCCTCAGGCTTCGGTGACCCACTGCTTGCTCCAACGTCGACCGTGCTCATCGTGTTCCCACCCCCGGCTGTGCGGCTCCAGCTCGTCCGGTGCCGCCGGTTCTCCACCGTTGAAATGGATACTGGTGTACGCCCATGTGAACGTAGTGAGAGCCGGCTGAGAGCCGCCTGAGAATCGATGGCACCCCGGTATGGGCCACTTGCCCCGATTTCTCCTCGGACAACGCTAATCTCACACATTGTGGCCTCCGATACGCCGACGATCGACTCGGACGCCCTCGACGCGTATGTCGAGGGCTACCTGACCGAGGACGACACGCTGGCCTCGGCACGCGCCCGCGGCGTGCAACTGGGCAGCGTGCCCGTGTCCGCCGGCGGAGGTGCGGCACTGCGGTTCCTCGCGACCGCGCTCCGTGCGAAAACGGTGGTCGAGGTCGGCACGGGAGCCGGCGTGAGCGGGCTGTACCTGCTGCGCGGCATGACCCAGGACGGCGTACTCACCTCGATCGACGTGGACCCGGAACCGCAGGGTGTGGCGAAGCGCGCGTTCGCCGACGCCGGGTTCGGTCCCGGCCGTACCCGGCTGATCATGGGCCGGGCTCTGGACGTGCTGCCCCGCCTCACCGAAGAGGCCTACGACCTGCTGTTCGTCGACGCCGCGAAGGCGGAGTACCCGGCCTATCACGAGCAGGGCGTGCGGCTGCTGCGGCCGGGCGGGGTGATCGCGCTCAACAGCGTGCTGCTGGCGGGCAACGTGGCGAACCCGGCCCGCCGCGACGCCGAGACCGTGGCCCTGCGCGAGGTGGCCAGGGCCGTCCGCGACGACGACCGGCTGGTCCCGATGCTGCTCCCCCTCGGCGACGGCCTGCTGGTCGCCGCGAAGGTGGACTAGCTGTCGGAGCTGGCGACTATGCCGCCGACCACCATTCCCGCAGCCAGGCCGACCAGGGCGAACGCCCAGCCGACACCGTTCACGTTGGCGTCGGCGTCGCCCCACCAGCCCCAGACGACGGACGTGATCAGCCCGAACGGCAGGAACATGAGGATCCCGGCGATCAGACCACTGACGAGCTTGAGATCGCGGAACCGCCGCTTGCCCCCGGCGCCGACCTGGGACATCTGCCACACCGACTGGTACGGGTCGGGCGGCTGTTCAGGCTGCATGCGTCAACGGTAAGCCAAGATCGGCCGCTCACATGCGGTTTCGGGCGAACCGTTACCGGCTGCTACTCGACGCGCTCGCCCTTGCCGAGCACCACCACGCCACCGGCGCTCACGGTGAACCGCTCGCGGTCCGCCGCCGCGTCGACGCCGATCTGCGCGCCGTCGAGCACGGCCACGTTCTTGTCCAGGATCGCCCCGCGCACGATCGCGCCCTTGCCGACCCGCACCCCGGGCAGCAGCACGCTGCCCTCCACCGTGGCGCCGTCCTCGATCATCACGTCCGAGCTGATCACCGAGTCGCTGACCGAGGAGCCGGAGATGATCGACCCCGGTCCCACGATCGACTCGACGGCCGAGCCGGTGTTCACGAACTTCGCGGGCGGCAGCGGCGGCGTGGCCGTGCGGATCGGCCAGCGGTGGTTGTAGAGGTTGAACACCGGGTGCACGGACACGAGGTCCATGTGGGAGTCGTAGTAGGCGTCGAGTGTCCCCACGTCGCGCCAGTAGCCGCGGTCGCGTTCGGCCGCGCCGGGGACCTCGTTGTCGTCGAAGTCGTAGACCTGGGCCTGCCCGTCGGCCACCAGCATGGGGATGATGTCGCCGCCCATGTCGTGCATGGACGCGGGGTCGACCGCGTCGGCCCGCAGCGCGTCGAGCAGCACGTCCGTGCGGAACACGTAGTTGCCCATGGACGCGAACGTGACGTCCGGGTCGCCCGGCACGTGCGGCGGCTCCGCCGGCTTCTCCAGGAACCGGGTGATCCGGCCCTGCGCGTCGGAGTCGATGCAGCCGAACGCCTTGGCCTCGGTGCGCGGCACCCGGATCCCGGCGACGGTCACGCCGCGCGCCACCGTCGACGTGCTGCTCCACCATCTGGGACGGGTCCATCCGGTACACGTGGTCGGCGCCGAACACCACGATGTGGTCCGGCCGCTCGTCGTACACGAGGTTCAGCGACTGGAAGATCGCGTCGGCGCTGCCGGTGTACCAGCGCGGGCCGAGCCGCTGCTGCGCCGGCACCGGGGTGATGTACTGCCCGAGCACGCTCGACAGCCGCCACGTGGTGGAGATGTGCCGGTCCAGCGAGTGCGACTTGTACTGGGTGAGCACACACAATCGGTGGAACCCGGCGTTCACGAGGTTCGACAGGACGAAGTCGATCAGGCGGTAGTTGCCCCCGAACGGGACGGCGGGCTTGGCCCGGTCCGCGGTCAGCGGCCACAACCGCTTTCCCTCACCACCTGCGAGCACGATGGCGAGCACATGTGGCTGCCCTTTCACGTGCTGACCCTAACCGCGCGCCACTGATCACGGCTACCTTGGCACGCGTGCGTATTGGCTTGTTAACCCGCGAGTTCCCGCCCGAGGTCTACGGCGGCGCCGGCGTCCACGTCGAGTTTCTGGTGCCCCGGCTGCGGGAACTGGTGGACGTCGACGTGCACTGTTTCGGCGCACCCCGCTCGGGTGAGGGAATTCACTCGCACAACCCGGCCGCCGGGTTGGAGCACGCGAACCAGGCGCTGCGCACGCTGTCGGCCGACCTGTCGATCACGGCGGCCGTCGATGGCGTCGACCTCGTCCACTCGCACACCTGGTACGCGAACCACGCGGGTCACCTGGCGAAGATCCTCTACGACGTGCCGCACGTGATCACCGCGCACTCGCTCGAACCGCGGCGGCCGTGGAAGGCCGAGCAGCTGGGCGGCGGGTACCGGCTGTCGTCGTGGGTCGAGCGGACGGCCTACGAGTCGGCGGACGCGATCATCGCGGTGAGCGAGGGCATGCGGGCCGACGTGCTCGACTGCTACCCGGCGCTCGACCCCGCCCGGGTGCGGGTGGTGCGCAACGGCATCGACTCGACCGCCTACCACCCGGTCACCGAGCAGGACGCGCTCGAGCACTACGGCGTCGACCCTTCCCGCCCGATCGTGGTGTTCGTCGGCCGGATCACCCGGCAGAAAGGCGTCGGTCATCTGATCGCCGCGGCCCACCAGCTCGACCCGTCCGCGCAGCTGGTGCTGTGCGCGGGTGCGCCGGACACGCCGGAGATCGCCGAGGAGACACGGGTGGCCGTGGCCGCGCTCGCCGCGTCGCGGGACGGCGTGTTCTGGATCCAGAAGATGCTCCAGCCGGCCGAGGTGCGGCAGTTCCTGAGCCACGCGACCGTGTTCGTCTGCCCGTCGGTCTACGAACCGCTCGGGATCGTCAACCTCGAGGCGATGGCGTGCGGCGCGGCGGTCGTCGCGTCCGACGTAGGGGGAATCCCCGAGGTGGTGGTCGACGGCACCACGGGGTTGCTCGTGCACTACTCCCCTTCCGATGAATCGGCGTTCCGGATGGGCCTGACCAGCGCGGTCAACTCGTTGCTGGCCGACCCCTCCCGCGCGCGGGCCATGGGTGCGGCCGGGCGGGAGCGCGCGGTGGCCGATTTCTCCTGGTCAGCGATGGCCGAACAGACGGTTGAGGTCTACAGGTCGGTAGCCACTCGATAGGGGGAAAGCTCAGGGTCATTCCTGAGAGCAGGTTCAGTCGGCTCTCGCTAATTTGGCTGACATGGCGACAGCACCCGAGACGAGCGGACGGCTCCGCATCCGCCTCGCCCGTTTCTCGGTCGCCTCCGCGATCGCCACGGGCATCAGTCAGGTGGTGCTGCTGGCCGTGTACGGCTTCACCACCACCGACGCGACCACGGCCAGCACGATCGCGTTCCTGGCCGGCTCGGCGCCGCACTTCCTCATGGTCCGGTACTGGGCGTGGCGCAACACCGATCCCGGTCAGCTGCGCAACCAGCTGACCACGTACCTCACGGTCACGATGATCGGTGGGCTGGCGTCGATCGGGCTCACCACGGCCACCGAGGCGCTCATCGGTCCCATGATCACCGATCAGGGTTGGCGCGCGGTCATGCTGACCATCAGTTATCTGGCGGCCAGCGGCCCGGTGTTCGTCCTGAAGTTCGCGATCTTCGACCGGGTCTTCGCCGGCCGCGCCCAGCGCGCGACGCCTCGGTACGTGGAGCGGGCGAGGGTCTCCGCGGCCGCGTAGGCCTGGTACGCGCTCGTGCCGTGCGTTAACCCCCGCCAAGCGGCCGCCGGCAGCGCCCAGCGCGACAGCTCAGGTGCGGCGCCCTACCGGTGGCAAACCCCCACCCTCCCGGGGGCGGCCCTGTTCCAGTCTATCGGTGCGGGCCGACAGGTGTGGGGCCTGAAGATCCACAATGCGCCAGTTGTCCACAGGCGCGCTGGGTGTCCACAGTCAGCCGCCGACGACAGCGCGACTGCCGAGCGTGTGGTAACGCCGAACCCGCCTCAGGCATGGTAAGCCGAGACCAGCTCCACCAGGGTCCGCGCCGCGAATCCCGTGGCTCCGGCCGTCACCTCGTCGTAGACCCGGTCCGCCCGCGCCGGACCCGCGATGTCCAGGTGCGCCCACGGCAGCCCGTCCGTGAACTCCCGCAGGAACATGGCGGCCGCGATCCCACCCGGCCCCGGCGGGCACTGCCGGACGTCGGCGATCTCGCTGCGGACGGACTCGGCGAACTCGTCCTCCACCGTGTCGGCGTCGGAGCCGAGCGGCATCCGCCACCAACGCTCACCGGCCTGCTCACCCGCCGCCAGCACGCGTCCGGCGACCTGGTCGTCGGTGGCGAACAGACCGCCCGTGCGCAGACCGAGGGAGACCTTCATGGCGCCGGTCAGCGTGGCCACGTCGACGATCAGGTCGGGGGTGAGCCGGTGGGCGGCCCAGGCGATGGCGTCGGCCATCACCATCCGGCCCTCGGCGTCGGTGTTCGTGACCTCCGTGGTGCGGCCGCCGTAGTGCCGCACGATGTCGCCCGGCCGGTAGGCCGACCCGGACACGTGATTCTCCGCACACGGCACGAGTCCGGTGACCCGGACGTCCACGCCGAGTGTGGCGATAGCCTCGACCGCGGCGATCACCGCGGCACCGCCGGACATGTCGGTGCGCATCAGGTGCATGCCGTCGGCCGGCTTGATGGAGATGCCGCCCGTGTCGAACGTGATGCCCTTGCCGACCAGCACGATGTGCGGCATCCGGGCCTTCGGCCGCCAGCTCAGCTCGATCAGCCGTGGCGGGCGGCTCGAGCCGCCGCCGACCGCCAGCACACCGCCGAACCCGTGCTCCGCCAGCCATTTCTCGTCCCGGACGGTGACCGAGACGCCGGGCGTGGTGCCAGCCGTCCTGGTGGCCGTCCGCGCGAGCCAGGCGGGTCCCTTGACGTTGGACGGGGAGTTCGCGAGATCCCTGGCGAGTGCCGTCGCCTTGGTCAGGACGGCCGAGCGGCGTACCGACTCGCCCAGCTCGGCCGCGCGATCGGCGTCCGTGGCGACCAGCCGGATCGAGCGGACGGTCGGCTTGGCGTCCTCACCCGTGACGGTGAACTGGTAGCCGCCGAGACGTAGCCCGCAGACCAGCTCCGTGACCTCGGCCGAGCCGGCGTCGGCCGGCAGCTCGAGTTGCACGGACCGGTCGATGGGCCGACCGGCGTCGGCGTCCTTCGCCATCCGCGCGTTCAGCGCCCTGGCGAGCGCGCCACCGGCCGTTCGCCACTGGCCGGGTTCGCCGTCGCCGACACCCACCACCCAGCGCACGGCCGAGCCGTCCGGGCCGGCCTGCACCTCGCCGGCCTTGCCCGTGAGCGCCACGGCGGACATCCACTCGCCGGTCAGTTCGTCCCCCCGCGCCGAGAGCGACGTGGGTGTCGGCTCCCCGGCGCGACACACCACGGCCAGCGGGATCGCCCGCCGAGCCGTGGTGCGCACCTCTACATCGGGAAGAGTGGTCGGTATCGCGGGGACCGAAGTCTGCACCGGACCTCCATACTCGACGGAACGCTGACCAGCCCCTCCACTCTGGACAGGATCAGCCCGCTACGTCCTTCAACGCGTCCCCGAGGGCGCTGGCCTCCTCTGCCGACATCTCCACGACGAGGCGCCCACCACCCTCCAGTGGGACGCGCATCACGATGCCCCGACCCTCCTTGGTCACCTCGAGGGGACCGTCACCGGTCCGGGGCTTCATGGCCGCCATAGCGTGCTCCCTCCGTCATAGCCTGCCACTCCGGCCGGAGACGACCAGCCGAAGACCATGACATTCTCCCCTATGCCATCTCGGCCGTGAAATCGAACCGATCAACTGCGTGTCGATGACCGGCCGTTATGGCGTACCGGACCCCCTGGCGCCGAGCCCGTATCGACTGACAGACTCGAAAATCGTGCGAGCCCGGTCCGCGTTGTTCGACGTATACGGCAGCTATCTCAGAGCGCGTGGTGGCGCGGCCACCATCGCCGCTCTGGTGCGGCTGCTGGAGCCGCTCGGCTTCGAGGCGCCCGCCATCCGCACCGCTGTGTCCAGAATGGTCCGTCAGGACTGGCTGCGACCGGTGCGGCTGGCCGACGGTCCCGGCTACGCGCTGACCAGGCGGGCCGAGCGGCGCCTCGACGAGGCGGCTGCCCGGATCTACCGCACCCGTCCATCCACTTGGGATGGACGCTGGCACGTGCTGGCGCTCGAGGAGGTCCCGAGCCGGGGCGTGCGTGAGCGGCTGGACTCGTCGCTGCGGCTGCTCGGCTACGGCCCGCTCGGGCCGACCGCGTGGGTGGCGCCCCGCCCGTCGGCCGAGCTGTCCGACGCACTGGAGGGGCTGCCGGCCCGGCTGTTCCACGGCGAGCACGACGGCGACGATGCCGAACTGGCCGCGCGGGCCTGGGACCTCGAGACGCTCGGCGCCGACTACACGGCTTTCGTGACCGAGTGGCTACCGACAGTGTCCGCTGTGGACGGTTCCGAGCCGGCCACCGCGTTCGCCGCGTCGCAGCAGCTGCTGCACGCGTGGCGCAAGTTCCTGTTCCGCGATCCCGGCCTGCCATCGACGCTGTTGCCCGCCGACTGGCCGGGCACGGCGGCCGCCGAGTTCTTCGACGAGCACACGGCGCGGCTCGCGCCCGCCGCCGAGACGTTCCTGTCCGACTGCCTGACCAGGGGTGCCCGCACCCGCTCAACCGCTTAGGAGTCCCCGTGACCGATTCGCCGCTGTTGGTCGACGACCGCGAGGGCGTGCGCACGTTGACCCTAGATCGTCCCCAGGCGTTCAACTCGCTGACCGTGCGGCTGAAGGAGGAGCTGCTGGCCGCGCTGACCGGGGCGGCCGGTGACCCGGCGGTGCGCGCGGTGGTGCTGACCGGTGCCGGCAAGGCGTTCTGCGCGGGGCAGGACCTGAAGGAGCACGTGGCCGCGCTGCGCGCCGACGACCCGGCGCCGTTCCGCACGGTGGCCGAGCACTACAACCCGATCGTGCGGGCCATCACGGGCATGCCGAAGCCGGTGATCGCCGCGGTGAACGGCATGGCGGCCGGGGCGGGGGCGTCGTTCGCGTACGCCTGCGACCTACGAGTGGCGGCCGAGTCGGCGAAGTTCCTGATGGCGTTCGCCACGATCGGCCTGACGGCGGACTCGGGCGCGTCGTGGACGCTGCCTCGCCTGATCGGCTACGGGCGGGCGATGGAGCTGATGCTGCTGGCGAAGCCCGTGCCCGCGCCGCGCGCGCTGGAGATCGGCATGGTGACGTCGGTGGTGCCCGACGGCACGGCGCTGTCGAGCGCGCAGGAGTTGGCCGCCCGCATGGCCGCCGGGCCGACCACCGGCTACGGCAAGATCAAGGAAGCGCTGCTCACGGCCGCGGGCGCGGATCTGGAGCGGGCACTGGCCACAGAGGACGCCGGGCAGGCGATACTCGGCGCGACGGCCGACCACCGAGAGGCGGTGGACGCCTTCGTGACGAAGCGAAACCCCACTTTCACGGGCACCTGACTTCTGGGCCGCCAGTACCCGCGCCGCCGGTCGTAGTCGGCGCAGCTCCGAAACCCACTGGTGATGGCGGTCAGGATGGAAGCCCCGTCGCCCGCTGATCAACAGCGCCGGGCGCGTCGATGCAGGGAAAGCGTCGTTGCCTGCGGTCAACGCGGTGAACGCGTCGTTCCCTGCACGAGATAGCCAGCCTGGGATCTAGTTTTCGGACTCCGCCTTCGCCAGGGCCGACTCGATGCGTTCCTTCGCGCCGGCCAGGTGGCGGTCGCAGATCTTTGCCAGTGCCTCGCCGCGTTCCCACAGCGCGAGGGAGTCCTCGAGGGACAGCCCGCCCGCCTCCAGCTTGGCCACCACCTCGGCCAGCTCGTCGCGGGCCTGCTCGTAGTCGAGGTCAGCGCTTTCGTTCACCGGCTCGATGCTACGGGTCCCCGCTCGCTGTGCGCGTTCACCAGTGCCGCGGCGACCGCTTGGTCGTAGCCGACGAACGCCTCGGCGAAGTCCGCGCCGTCCCGTTCGGCCACCGCTTCCTCGATCCGTTCCAGCGCGCGGCCGATTCGCTGCCGGTGCTGCGAGCCGTGGCCGAACCACCAGCGGGTGCCGGCGTAGTCGGACGTCGCCTCGGAGAGTTCGCGCAGGCGATGCGGCAGCGATCGGCATCCGGGCGCGTCGCAGCCGGCCAGCAGCGCCGCCCAGCATTCGGCGGCCGCCGCCTCCGCCTCCCTCGCCCTGCGGCCCACCATGTCGGCCGGGGCGCGTAACGCCGGGGACGTGGCGGTGGCCCGCGCGACCGTGTGCGTCGCGGTCAGGGTCATTGGCAGGAAGGTGGTTTCACGTTCCGCTCTCGGCACCGTTACCTCCGCGCTCGTCCCCCCAGGCCACGGTCGCGTGCACCGCGCCATCCGAGACGCGAACCCGCAGCAGGGTCCCACCAGGCGCCTCTTCGGTCGAACGGAGCACACGCGGGTTCCCATCGACGTCGACCCGCTGAACAACCGCGTATCCGCGAGCAAGCGTGGCTGCTGGTCCGAGCGTCGTCAAGCGTGCTTTCGTGTGCTCGAGTGCGGCGGACTCCGTGGCGAGCCGGGCGGTCACCGCCCGCCTCGTGCGCTCCACAAGGGTGCTGACCTGCGCGGATCGATGTTCTAGCGGCGTCACGGGATCGGCCAGCACCGGCCGGCTGCGCAACGCGTCGAGCAGCCGGCGTTCACGATCCACCCATCCGTGGAGCGCGCGACGGGCCCGGTCACGAAGTTGGTCCACCTTGGCGGTTTCCTCGGCGATGTCGGGCACCACGCGTCTGCCGGCGTCGGTGGGCGTCGAGCATCGGAGGTCCGCCACGTGATCAAGTAGCGGCGTGTCCTGTTCATGCCCGATGGCGCTGAGCACCGGCGTGCGACAGTCCGAGACCGCGCGACACAGCGTCTCGTCGGAGAACGGCAGCAGATCCTCGACGCTGCCGCCGCCCCGCGCGATCACGACCACCTGGACGTTCTTGTCTCTGTCCAAAGCGGACAGTGCGTCGATGATCTGCGGCACGGCGAGCGCGCCCTGCACGGCGACGTTCTCCACGCGGAACCGCACGGCCGGCCATCGGGCGCGGGCGTTGACCAGCACGTCGCGTTCGGCGGCCGACGCGCGGCCGGTGATCAGCCCGACCGTGTGCGGCAGGAACGGCGGCCGCCGTTTGCGCCTGCGGTCGAACAGGCCCTCGGCCGCCAGGAGTTTGCGCAGCCGTTCGATCCTGGCGAGCAGTTGGCCGATGCCGACCGCGCGGATCTCGTCGGCGCGGAGGCTGATCGTGCCCCGGCCCATAAAGAACGTGGGCTTCGCGTGCAAAATCACGCGGGTGCCGTCGGTCAGCTGCAGTTCGCGCAGCAGCTGGTTGGCGCACGTGACGGTCATCGACACGTCGGCGGCCGGGTCGCGCAGCGTGAGGAAGGCGGTGCCCGTGCCCGGCCGGTTCGAGATCTGGGTGACCTGACCCTCGACCCAGATGTCACCGAGTCGGTTGATCCACTCGCCGATCTTGCGGGCCACCGTCCGAACCGGCCACGGCTGCTCAGGGCTGGTCGACGGCTCGGTCACCGCTGGTCGCGGACCGTGGCGATGCGGCGGGTCAGCATGCCGACGAACGACGGCCGGTTGCCGTTCGCCCGCTCGTAGTCGAGCAGCTCGGCCAGCTCGGCAGCGGAGAAGCGGCGCAGCCTGGCACGCAGCTGCGGCAGTGACAGGTCGTCGTAGCTCTCCGCCTCGGGCAGGCCGCCGGTCAGCGCGCCGGCCTCCTCCGCGATGGCCCGCTCCTCCTGGCTCCACGGGTCGGCCTCGTTCTCGTCGACGTCGGTCGCCGTGCCGTACTCCTCGACGAGGTCGCCGTGGTGGCCGTTGTGCCGGTCCGCGTCCGCTGCCGTGTCTTCGGTCACGTCATCGCCCGCGCGGTCGAACGCCGATGGGCCGCTGAAGTCGAACCGTTCGTCGTCGACGTCCTCGTCGAACGTGGCCCACTCCGGTGTCTCCTCCACCGGACGCAGGCTGGAGAGCACCTCGTCACCCCGGATCGCCAACTCGGTGACCTGCTGCTGGACGCGCATGGAGACCTGTAGGGCCTGGCTGGCCACGGTGACCGGCAGTCCGGCGAGCTTGGTCGGGAGGGTGCGCGCCTGTTCCACGGCGGTGACGGCGAGCCCGGCCGCTACACGCAGCGGGAGCGGGAGTGACTTCATGCCCATAGCCTGCCTCAGTCCAGCCGATCTGCCTACTGACGAGTCCGGTACGTACTCTGGGAACCATGACCAAGCGAGTTCTGCTGGCCAAGCCGCGCGGTTACTGCGCCGGGGTGGACCGGGCCGTGGTGACCGTCGAGAAGGCGTTGGAGACCTACGGGCCGCCGGTCTACGTGCGCAAGGAGATCGTGCACAACAAGCATGTGGTCGAGACGCTGACCGAGCGCGGCGCGATCTTCGTGGACGAGGCCGACGAGGTGCCGGAGGGTGCGCTCGTGGTGTTCTCCGCGCACGGCGTGTCCCCGGCCGTGCACGAGCAGGCGGCCGCCCGCGAGCTGCGAACCATCGACGCGACGTGCCCGCTGGTGACCAAGGTGCACCAGGAGGCCAAGCGCTTCGCCCGCGACGACTACGACATTCTGCTGATCGGCCACGAGGGCCACGAGGAGGTCGAGGGCACCGCCGGCGAGGCGCCCGACCATGTGCGGCTCGTGGACACGGCCGAGGACGCGGCTTCGGTCTCCGTGCGCGACCCGTCGAAGGTGGTGTGGCTGTCGCAGACCACGCTGTCGGTCGACGAGACGATGGTGCGGGTGAACCAGCTGAAGGAGCGGTTCCCCGACTTGCAGGACCCCCCGAGCGACGACATCTGTTACGCCACGCAGAACCGGCAGGTGGCCGTGAAGGCGATGGCCGCCGAGTGCGACCTGGTGCTGGTGGTGGGCTCGCAGAACTCGTCGAACTCGAAGCGCCTGGTCGAGGTCGCGCTGCAGGCCGGTGCCCGGGCTTCCTACCTGATCGACTACGCCCGCGAGGTGGACGAGGCCTGGCTGGAGGGCGTCACCACGGTCGGCGTGACCAGTGGCGCCTCGGTGCCGGACATCCTGGTGATGGACCTGCTGGCCTGGCTGGCGGACCGTGGATGGGCCGACGTGGAGGAAGTGACCACGGCCAACGAGAAGGTGGCTTTCGCCCTTCCGCGCGAACTCCGCCAGGCGCTCAAGACCAGCGTCCGCTGACCCGCGGCGGCTCCCGCCACCCGAACACCGGTCATCAAGGCCGACGGCAATGGTCATTACGACCAGCGGGAATGGTCATCATGCCGGGTGCAGCCCGGCAGACTCAGCCGCCAGCGCCCTGGATCGCCTGCGGGAGCGGTCACCACGCGGCGATGAATGGCGTTCGGTCCGGCGAGAGCGGCCAGCCCTCCTGCGGAACGACCAACTCGACCTCCCCGAGCGACAGACTCGACGTACCTGACCGGCCAACTCATCCGCCGACCTGCGAACCGCCCAACTCGGGCTACCGGAGCGGCCAACTCGACACGCCCCCCAGCGGCCGACTCGGGCTACCTGGGTGGATCACTCAACCTGCCGCCCCGACCGGCAGCACGGGCTTACTTCAGCGGCCAAGTCGGCCCGCCGGAACCGCGATCTCGCCTGCCGGAACCGCGATCTCGCACGCGGGAACCGCGATCTCGCACGCTGAGAAGGTGCGGGCGCTCAAGTCGAGATGGTGTTTCGACCTACCGGAGTAGCCAACTCGACTCGGCTGAGCGGCTAACTCGGGCTGTCCGAACGGCCGACTCGGGGGCCTGGGTGGCTGACTCGACGTACCTCAGTGGCCGAGTCGGGTGTCCTGGTGGACGGCTTGGGGTGTGGGGATGGCTGGGGCGCGTGGTTAGCGGTAGGGGTCCTCTGGGCGGCGGCGGGGACGGGGTTGGGAGCCGCGGGGGTTTTCTCGACGGGGGGGTGGGTCGTCTCGGGGGCGGCGTTCTGGGGTTTCGCGGTCTCGGGGTCGTGGGGACTCCGGTTGGCGGGAGCGGCCTCGGGAGCCTCGTTCCGGGCCGGGCTCGCCGCGGGGAGTGCCGCGCTCTCGTGTGCCGCGGTCCGGCCGGGGTTCGCCTCGGGCGGGGCGTGGGGCGCGGCGGGGTGGTGCGGGTTCGGCCGATTCCGCGTCCGGGCCGCGGGAACGGGGCGGGCGGGGGGCCGCCGCGCCGTCACGGCGCGGGCGCTCGCGCGGGCCACGGCCGCCCGCTTCGGCCGGGTAGCCGTCGTCGCGGCTCTCCCGGGACGAGCGGTTCGGGCGGACCGGTGGGTTCGGGTCGCGCTCGCGCCACAGGCGGAACAGCCCGATCACCACGGTCACGCCCGTGGCGGTCGCCATGGTCAGGAAGTTGCTGGTCAGTGGGATCGCCACGGAGAAGATCAGCTGTCGCAGTCCACCGTTGGTCGGCGGGCCGAGGAACACGTAGGCACTGATCGCGGTGACCGCGAACACCAGCGGCGGCTGCACCATCGGCCCGAACAGACTGTGGCGGCGCACCAAACACACGGCCGCCACGCACCCCACCAGGTACGAGACCTGGTAGATCTGCCCGAGCGTGTCCACTCGCTGCATGTCGACGACAGCGGCGACAGCCGCCACGCCGAAGCCGATGACGACGGCCGCCCACCACGGCATTCCACGGAAAGTGCCAATGATCGGGCGCTCGTCCCATGCCAGCTCGGCGTCTACGTCAGGATCGCTCCTGCGATCGCGGGTCGCGGTCACGCTTGCACACGTTAGTGGGTTCGCCAAGCCCGCCGGTCGGCCTTCTCCAAACGGCACGCCCGACTACACACCATTATGTGAACCACAACACAGTCGCCTACTGTCCGCTGCCAGCGACGACAGCTACACCGTATGTGGTTATCAGTGGTTAACGCTCGATGGGCACCTCCACATCGGACAAATCGTCCACCGGCAGGTCACGCCGGGTAGGCAGGCCATTGACCACGATTTCGTCAGATCTCCGAACAGCCGCCACGGGTGTCGGGCTGGCGGCCGCCTCGGTGAGCGGCGCGACGGACTCGGCGAACTGGGTGAGCGCGTCGAGCTCGCGGCGCCGCGCCTGTAAGAATCGCTGCAGGTGCGTGCTCGACACGTTGACCGCGTCGACCGCGCCCTCGGCCGCTCGGTGCGCCGCGGCCGCGTGGCCGCGCAGCGCGTCGATGTCCGCCGCCAGCACCCGCTCGCTCGCCGCCAGCATGGCGGCCGACGCGATCACCGCGAACCCCGTCGGCCCGCATACGAACACCCGCCGGTCCATCAGCCAGCGCAGCAGGGCGGGATCGGCGTCCATGGCCGCCACCACGGCCGCGTCCGACGGCACGAACATGACCGTGCCGTAGATCGCGTCCGCCCAGCGCTGGTAGCCCTTGCCGGCCAGCTCCGCCGCCCGCGACTTGATGTTGCGCACGTGCACCCGTAAGGCGTCGAACCTCTCCTCCGCGTCATCGGTCTCGACCGCCTCGACCCAGCACGCGAGGCTCATCTTCGCGTCGACCGGCACCCGCCGGCCGTCGCCCACCAGCAGCAACATGTCGGGCCGCACGGAACCGCCGCCCGCGACGTCGGTCTGCAGGCTGAAGTGCAGCCCTTCGCGTAAGCCGAGCGCGCGGGCCGTCTCCACGAGGACCTGTTCGCCCAGCTCACCGCGCCCGTGGATGGAGGCGAACGTGACCTCGTACCGACGCAGCGCGGCCGCGTGCGCGTCGGTCCGGTCGCGTTCCTGCCGCAGGGCTAACTCGGCCGCGTCCAGCCGGCGCTGGTTGTCGGCATAGAGCCGCCGGAACATCGCCGCACCGGCGACGAGCAGCAACAGAAGCACGATCGTCGCGGTGCCGAACACTGCGGCCACCTGGGATCCCCTCTCGGTTGTGAGCCGTCGGGAGCATCATGGATGAGGGCACCGACAATTCCGGGCGACGACGCGGCGACACAGCGTGGCGTCCGCCGTTTCATCGGGCCGGCGCCCTAACTTGGCGGCATGCGGGTGCTGCACACCTCCGACTGGCACGTGGGACGGATGTTCCACGGCCGGGACCTGCTCGCCGACCAGGAGGCGGTGCTCGGCGGGCTGGCCGACCTGGTGGCCGACGAGCGGGTCGACGCGGTGGTGGTGTCCGGTGATCTCTACGACCGCGCCGTCCCCTCCGGCGAGGCCGTGTCGGCGTGCACGCGGGTGCTCGACCGCATCCGCAAGGCGGGCGCTCAGCTGGTGATCACGCCCGGCAACCACGACTCGGCGCCGCGGCTGGGGGCGTTCGCCGAGTTCGCCGCGGCCGGCGGCCTGCACCTCCGTACGCGGGTGGCCGAGCTGGCCGAGCCGGTGATCCTCGACGACGTGCACGGACCCGTTGCGCTGTATGGGATCCCGTACCTCGAGCCCGAGCTGGCGCGTCAGTCGCTCGGCATCGACGCGCCGGGGCACGCGGGTGTGCTCACCGAGGCCATGCGCCGGATCCGCGTCGATCTGGCCGGCCGCGGCGACGGGGTGCGGTCGGTGGTGCTGGCGCACGCGTTCGTCACGGGCGGCGCGCCGAGCGCGTCCGAGCGGACCATCTCCGTCGGTGGCGTTGAGCAGGTCTCGAGCGCAGTGTTCGACGGTGTCGACTACGTGGCGCTCGGCCACCTCCACGGCCCGCAGCGCCTCGCCGACAACCTGCGGTACGCGGGCAGCCCGCTCGCCTACTCGTTCTCCGAGGCGCGGCACCGCAAGTCGGTGTGGCTGGTGGAGTTGGACGCCGGCGGGCTCGTGGGGGTGGAGCGCCGTGAGCTGCCGGTGCCCCGCGCGCTCGCCGCGGTCACCGACACGCTCGACCGGCTGCTCACCGACCCGGCACACGAGCCGCTGGTCGACCGGTACCTGTCCGTGGAGCTGACCGACCCGGTGCGGCCGACCGATGCGTTGCGGCGGCTGCAGGAACGCTTCCCGCACGCCGTCCACCTCGACTGGCGGCCGGTCAGCAGCCCGGCGACCGCCAAGCTGCGGTACGCCGCCACCGTGCGCGGCCGGTCCGATCATGAGGTGGCGTGCCAGTTCGTGGAGGACTGCCGCGGTGCGGAGCCGTCGGACGCGGAGCGGGCGCTGCTGCGGTCGGCGCTCGCCGAGGTGGCGAACGAGGAGAAGGCCGAGCTGGCGCATCAAAGGGCGAGTTCAGCAGCGTGAGCGGAGCGAACCGAGGACGCGATGAGACTGCACCGGCTCGAGTTGGCTGCTTTCGGGCCCTATCCGGGTCGGGAGGTGGTCGACTTCGATCGGCTCGGTTCGGACGGGTTGTTCCTGCTCCACGGCGACACGGGTGCTGGCAAGACCACGCTGCTCGACGCCGTCGCGTTCGCGCTCTTCGGTGCGGTGCCAGGGGTTCGTGACCAGGCGAAACGGCTGCGGTGCGACTACGCGGACACGACCGTGCTCACCGAGGTCCGGCTCGAACTGACCGTGCGCGGGAACCGGCTGCGGGTCAGCCGCAGCCCCGAGTACCCGCGCAGGAAGAAACGCGGCGACGGCACCACGAAGCAACCGGCGAAGGCGACGCTCCAGTGGGTTGGCGCGCCGCCGAGCGGGACGGCGCCGGACGGGCTGACCAGGATCGACGAGGTCGGCCGCACCATCGAGCGGCTGCTCGGGATGAGCAAGGACCAGTTCTTCCAGGTGGTGCTGTTGCCACAGAACGACTTCGCGCGGTTCCTCATCGCGGAGACGGCCGAACGCGAGAAACTGCTGGAGAAACTGTTCGGCACGCAGCACTTCGCCTTGGTGGAGCGGTGGTTCCGGGACCGGCGGACCGATCGCGGCCGGCAGTTGGAGATCGCGCGACGCACCGGGTGGGAGCTGGTGGCGCGGCTCGCGCAGGCGGCCGGCGAGGAGCCACCCGAGGACGCCGACGAGTCCTGGCTGACGGAGCTGACAACGCGATGTGCGACCGAGGCGGCCGAGGCGATCGCCAAGGAACTGGAAGCGGCGACCGCGCGGGACCGGGCCGAGGCGGCGTTCCTGGCCGCCCGCACGCTCGCCGACCGGGTCCGCCGGGTCCGTGCGGTGCACGCCGAACTGGCGGCGCTGGCCGAGCAGGAGCCCGTACGAAAGTCTTGGGAGAACGAGCTTTCCGCCGCGCGGCGGGCGGCCGGGGTGACCGTCGCGTGTCGCGAGCTGGACCGGCTCACCGAGTTGCACGCGATCGCGGACGCACTGGTGACGCGACGGGCGACCGGACTGTCCGAAGTAGACGATCCGCGTGCGGCGGCCGGCGAACTGCGCGAAGAAGCCGGATCCTTGGCGGGACTGGTGGCCGAGGCGGCGCAGCAACAGTCCGATGAGGACATCGCGGCCGAGCTGGACCGCCTGGCGACGCGGGCAGCCGACCGCACGGCCGGCCTGACCGAGCGGCTTTCCGTTCTACCGGAGGAGATCGAGGACGCCCGGGAGCGACTGGCCGAGTCGGCTCGGGCGGCGGTCGAACTGCCGGCGCTGCGCACCGCACGCGACGAACTGACCACGCTGGCCGCCGCGGCGACACGGGTGCCGGGCGCCGAATCGGCCGTGCGGGAGCGAACGTCGCGGCACGCGACGGCCGTGGACGCGCACCAGCGGACGCGGGACGCGTTGTTGGACGTGCGGCAGCGGCGACTGGACGGGATGGCGGCCGAGCTGGCGGCGCGGCTCGCCGAGGGTGCACCGTGCCCGGTGTGCGGATCGGCCGAGCACCCGGCGCCGGCCGAGGGCACGTCGACGCAGGTCACGCCGGCCGACGAACGCGCTGCGGCACAACGGGAGCAACGCGCCGAAGCCGCGCGGCAGGCAGCGGCGGCGGAGCTGGCCGAGGCGGAGCGCGTGTTGGCGACGTTGCTGGATCGGCTGGCCGGCCGGGACGCGGCCGAGGTGTCCGCCGCGCTGCGGGCCATGACCGAGGCGCATGAATCGGCCGAGCGGCAGGCGGCGGCGCACGACCGGTGGCGCGATGCCGTGCGGTCGCTGGAGAACGAGGCCGAGCAGGTGCGGGAACACCGGCGGGAGGCGGAGAAGCGGGCGGCCGGCTATGAGCGGGAACGATCCGCGCTGGCCGAGCGGATGGCTTCGCGCGCCGCACGGCTGGACGAGGCACGGAACGGGCATCCCGATGTCGCGGCCCGGCGTCGGCACCTATTGGACGTGGCCGCCCGGCTGGACGCGCTGGCGGAGGCCGTGGCCGAGCGATCGGTGGCCGAGGCTCGGGTGGCGGAGCACAGCGCGGTCGTGGCAACGGAAGTCGCGTCCGCCGGTTTCGCCGACGTGGCCGCGGCCGTGGCCGCCGCACGCCCGGAAACGGTGCTGACCTCGCTGGATCGTCGCCTGGCCGAGGCCAGGGCGCAGGAGGACGGCCTGCGCCGAATGCTGGCGGAACCGGAACTGTCCGATGTAGACCCGTCGACCGAGGTGGAGGTCGGCGTCGCCGCGGAAGCGTTCGCGCTGGCCCGGCATGAGGTGGAGAACGCGGTGGCCGTGGCGAAGGCCGCGCGGCGGCGGGAACGTGACGTCACGGACCTGGGCGAGCGGCTACGGCAGGCGTGGGCCGACCTGGCGCCGGCGGAGGCGGAGTACGAGGAACTGTCGGCACTCACCGACGTGGTCAACGGCCGGGGCCAGAACGCGCGGAAGATGTCGCTGCGGTCGTACGTGCTGGCCGCACGGCTGGAGGAGGTGGCCATGGCGGGCACGGAACGGTTGCGCCGCATGAGCGACGGCCGCTTCTCCTTCGTACACACGGATGCGGCCGGGCCACGCGGCACGCGCGGTGGCCTGGGCCTGGACGTGCTGGACGACTACTCGGGCCGGGTCCGCCCGGCGAAAACCCTGTCGGGCGGGGAGACGTTCCTCGCGTCGTTGGCACTGGCGCTGGGTCTGGCGGATGTGGTGGCCGCGGAGACGGGCGGCGCGCTGCTGGACACGTTGTTCGTGGACGAGGGCTTCGGCATGCTGGACCCGGACACGCTGGACGAGGTGATGAACACCCTGGACGAGCTGCGGGCCGGCGGACGGGTGGTCGGCCTGGTGTCCCATGTGGAGGAGCTCCGCCAACGCATCCCCACTCGGTTGCGGGTGCACAAGTCGCGGACGGGCTCCACAGTGGAGCTGATCTCGGCGTAACCTGGCGCCATGATTGGCCTGTTCGCGGGAATCCCGGTCAGCGACTACGAGGCCGCGCTGGCCTGGTACGAGAAGCTGTTCGGCGCTCCGCCGTCATTCTTCCCCAACGATATCGAGGCCGTGTGGGAGGTGGCCGAGCTCCGGTCGGTGTACATCCTGAAGGCGCCCGAGCATGCCGGTCACGCCAGGAACACCTTGTTCGTCGACGATCTGGATGACCGCCTTGCCCAGATCGCCGGGCGGGGGCTGGAACCCGCGACGCTGGAGACCTACGGAAACGGCGTACGCAAGGCGACTTTCCGCGACCCCGACGGCAACGAACTCGGCTTCGGCGGCGGCCCCGCGGCGTAGGTCATTCGTTCCGCTCCGGCGGAGCACCCCACCACTCCGGAGAACCCGCCGGCGGCACGAACCCGGCCGTCGGCTGGTCCTGTCGCGGCGCAAACCAGGCGCGGACCTCGTAGCTGAACAAGTTGACCAGGACCAGCACGCACAACGCGATGTTGACGACGTTGGTGACCATCCCGGACGCGACCGCGATCACCCCGCTGACGACACCGAACACCTCGACGACCGCCACCGGGACGCGCGCCCAGGAAACCCCCTGGGTCAGCAGGATGGCGCCGCCGAGCAGCACAATGCCGATCACCACCGACACCCAGCCGAGGAGGTACAGCTCCGGCGCTTCCCTGTTGTGCTCGGTCTCCTCAGCGGCGACGACCAGTATCAGAGCGCCTCCACCAAGGTTGAACACGGTCTGGACGTACAGGACGACGATCGCGGTCCAGAGCTGGCGTGGGCGTTTCGCCGGAAGGTGGGTAGTCATGCGGGGACGGTAAGGCCGGTCTCGTGGGACCCCTCCCGACATTTCGGCAAGTCGGTTCGGGTCGGCCTTTTGACCGGGACCGGGAGGTTCACCTGATGATCAGGTCGGCGGTGGCGGCCGTCGCGTTGATCAGGACCGCGTTGCGTTCGTCCGAGCCCAGGGTTCGTTCGCGGGCCTCGGCTTCCGTGCGGCCGTACGCCCGGTGTCTGGCCAACAGCCGCGCGCGACGGGTGTCCTCCGACGGCGCCAGGAACCACGTCTCGTCCAGCAGCGTGCGGACCTCGCGCCACGGGCCGTCCGGCAGGAGCAGGTAGTTGCCTTCCGTCACGACCACGCGGATCGCCGGGGGGATCGGGACCGCCCCAGCGATGGGTTCCTCCAGGTCACGGCGGAAGTCCGGGGCGTAGACCACCTCGTCGCTCGGAAGTCTCAGGCGGCGCAACAGGTTCACGTACCCGGCCGCGTCGAAGGTGTCCGGAGCGCCCTTTCGGTCGGCCCGGTCCAGGCGGACCAACTCCGCCTGCGCCAGGTGGAAACCGTCCATACCAAGGTAAACGGCGTCGTCCAGGGCGGCCACCAGTTGTGCCGCCAGCGTGGACTTGCCGGCGCCCGGAGCGCCGCAGATGCCCAGCAGCACCCGGCGGCCCGGCAGCGACCGGGCCCTGGCCACCAACTCGTCCGGGCTCACCATGTGATCGCCAGCATCGGCTCCACCCACGCACGTGTGCCCTCGTGTTGCACCCGCACGGCCGCCACCCGGTTGGCGAACTCGATCAGGCCCGGCAGGTCGGCGGCGGTCGGCACCCGCCCCAGCCGGCCGACGGCCAGCGCAGCGGCACCGTGCCACACGTCGCCGGCGCCCACCGTGTCCCGTGCGCCCACCCGCGGCACCGCGACCTCGCCGTGGTCCACGCCGGCCGACCACGTCACGGGGGCGGCGCCGTTCGTGCGGATCACCACCGGGTTGGTCAGCGGGAACGGTGACCTGAACAACGAGGAGCACGCGCAGACGTCCACATAGGACAATAGATCGACCAGCACCGGCTTCCAACTGCCGGCGTCCAGCACCACGGGAATCCCACGCTTGCGGGCGCTGCGGGCGGCGGCCATGGCGAGGTCGGGGTGGTGACCGTCGATGAGCAGGACATCCGCGCCGGCCAGGTCGACCGACGTCGGCGTGCTCACCCCGGCCGCGTTGTGCGAGACGACCGTGCGCTCGCCGTCGGAGGTCCGTACCGACACCGCGCTCACGGGCGGCGGCACCGTGCGGTCGGGCAACACGTCGGTCACCTCCACGCCACACTCCGACAGGTCGGTCGATGCCAGCCGTGCCAGCGGATGCGAACCGAGCACAGTGGACAGCCGAGCGTGTCCGCCGAGCGCGGCCACCGCCACCGCGGCGTTCGCCGCCGGGCCGCCGGCCGCGATCTCCACCGACTCGGACTGGACCTTCTCGCCGGGTGCGGGCAACTCGGACACCCGCTGCACGAGGTCCACAGTGCACAGTCCGACCGCGACGACCACCGTCACCTCTCGAGTCCGGTGGTCAGCCCGACCTCCTCGATCGACCCGTCCTCGGCCATCCGCAGCGCGCCGGTCAGCAGACCGACCACCGCGTTCATGGAATGGGTGGACGGCGAGACCACCGCCACCCGGCGGCCGAGCCGGTGGACGTGTACCCGGTCGGCTATCTCGAACACGTGCGGCATGTTGTGGCTGATCAGGACGACCGGCAGACCGCGGTCCCGGATCCGCGCGATCAGCTCGAGCACCTTCGCCGACTCGGCCACCCCGAGCGCCGCCGTCGGCTCGTCCATGATCACCACGCGGGTGCCGAACGCCGCCGCTCTGGCCACGGCGACCGCCTGCCGCTGCCCGCCGGAGAGCGTCTCCACCGGCTGGGTCATGGACTTCACGTCGATGCCCAACTCGTCGAGCACCCGCCGCGCGTCGGCGCGCATGCCGGTCGAGTCGAGCGCCCGGAAGATCACCCCGAGTGGACTCCTCCGGCGACGTTCCCGGCCGAGGAACAGGTTGGTGGCGATGTCCAGCGCCGGCGCGAGCGCCAGGTCCTGGTACACGGTCTCGATGCCGTAGCGCCGGGCGTCGAGCGGGCCGTGGAAGCGAACCTGCCTGCCCTGCACGAACATCTGACCGGCATCGGGGATCACCGCTCCGGACAGCGCCTTGATGAGCGTGGACTTGCCGGCGCCGTTGTCGCCGACCACGGCCAGCACCTCGCCGGCCTCCAGCTCGAAGTCGGCGCCGTCCATGGCTGTCACGCGGCCGTACCGTTTGACCAGCCCACGGGCCTCCAGAATCGGGGTCATCGCTGCCTCCCACGCGAGAACCGGTCGACCGCCACGGCGGCGATCACCAGCGCGCCCGTCGCCACGTCCTGGTACAGGTTGTCGATCCCCGCCTGGGTGAGCCCCGACCGCAGCACCGCCACGATCAGCGCGCCCACCAACGTGCCGAGCACGCTGCCGCGCCCGCCGAACAGGCTGGTGCCACCGATGACCACCGCGGTGATCGAGTCGAGGTTGCCGAGCTGGAACGCGTTCGGGTCGGCGTTGGGCACCCGGCCGAGCGCCTGCCACGCGGCGATCCCGTAGATCAGGCCGGCCACCAGGTACACCGACAGCAGCGTGCGGCGCACGTGAATCCCGGACAGGCGCGCGGCCTCCGGGTCGTTGCCGACCGCGTAGACGTGTTTGCCCCACGCGGTTTGCGTGAGCGCGTACCAGAGACCGAGGAACATGGCGAGCATGACGGCCATGCCGTAGGTGACCTCGATCTGGCCGAACAGGTACTGCGTGTTGCCCAGCAGGCCGAGCGTGTCGTCGGTGACCGGGAAGCTCTCGCCGCTGGCGTAGATCCGGCTCACGGCCGTGACGATGGTCAGCAGCCCGAGCGTGACGATGAACGGCGGCAACCGAAGGCCCGTCACGAGCCCACCGGTCACCGCACCGATCGCCCCTGCCGCAACGATTCCGATGACGAGCGCCAGCGGTCCGGCCGTGCCCGTGAGCGTCAGCTTGGCGATCAGCAGCGTGGCGAACACGGCGATCGCCGCGTTCGCCAGGTCGATGCCGGCCGTCAGGATGACCAGGGTCTGGCCGAGTGCCAGCGTGCCGATCACCAGCGACTGCTGCACCACCAGGGACAGGTTGTCGACGTTGAGGAACGTGTCGGTGGTGAACCCGAACACCGCGACCGCCACCACGAGCGCGAGGGCCGGCCCGACGGCGGGCGTGCGGAGGATGAACTCACTGGGTGAAACGCGAGTCGTCATCCGGTCAGCCCCAGCAGTTCTCGAGTCCCCACGCGGTGTCCTTGCTCTCGATGCCGTCGATCGGCTTGTCGGTGATCACGGCGGTCTCGGTCTTGATGAACCCGCTCGGCTTCTCGCCGGTCTCCGCGAACTCCACGGCCGCCTGCACGCCCTGCTCCGCCATCTTCTTCGGGAACTGCATGACCGTGACCGCGATCTTGCCGTCCTTCACGTCGGTGACACCCTGGCATGATCCGTCGATCGAGCCGATCACCACCTGCCCGGCGAGTCCCTTGGCCTGCAACGCGACGTACGCGCCGCGGGCGGCCGGCTCATTGAGGGTGTAGATGGAGTTCACGGTCGTCACGCGCTGCAGGAGGTTCTCGGTCGCCGTCTGAGCCGCCTCCTGCTCGCCGTTCGTGGCCTCCTGGCCGAGCACCTCGGGCTCGGCGCCCTCCACGAAACCGGCGTTCCGCTGCTCGGAGACGGTCGAGCCGGGGGTGCCGTCGAGCAGGATCGACCGCGCGGGCTGGCCGTTCAGCGCGGCCTTCACGTACTGGCCCTGGAGCCGGCCGGCCTCGGTGTTGTCCGTGGCGATGGTCGCGTCGACCGCGTCCTGTGGGTCGGTCTCCGTGTCGAGCGCGATCACCAACACGCCACGGTCGCGGGCCTTCTTGATCGCGCCGAGGATGCCGGAGGAGTTGCTGGGGGTGACGAGGATGGTCTTCGCCCCCTGCTGCAGGAGGTTCTCGATGGCCGCCACCTGACCGTCGTTGTCGCCGTCGAACTTCCCGGCGAGCGAGACGAGCTCCGCGCCGCTACGGTCCGCCTCGGCCTTGGCCGCGTCCCGTAGGGCGACGAAGTACGGGTTCGAGTCGGTCTTGGTCACCAAGCCGATCTTGATGGCGCCGTCCCCACCGGCATCGTCGGTGCCCGTCTTGGTGTCGGTGCAGCCGACCGCGACGGTCGCGATCAGCGCGGCGGCGAAAAGTGCAGGACCGCGTCGTCCCATGACTACCTCCGTGAAGGGGGGCTGGTTGCGGGGAAGTTATTGATCTCAGTACCGTTACGCAACCGTTTGCGCAAACGCTTGCACCCTTACCGATCCAGGAGCTGACCGTGGTCACCATGCGAGACGTCGCCAAGCTGGCCGGCGTGTCCATCACCACGGTTTCGCACGTGGTCAACTCGACGCGGCCGGTCGCCGAGGACACCAAGGCCGCAGTGCTGGCCGCGATCGAACAGACCGGGTACACGGGTGACGCTATCGCCCGCTCGCTCGTCACGGGCGGCACCCGGTCGCTCGGCGTGGCGATCTCGCTGGTAGCGAACCCGTACTTCGCCGAACTGATCCGGGCGATCGAGCACGAGATCACCAGATCGGGTTACACGCTGGTGCTGGCGGACACCCACGACGAGCCGGAGGCCGAGCAGGCGGCCGTGCGCACCCTGCGGTCCCGCCGGGTCGACGGGTTGATCCTGACGCCGTCGCCGCGGGCGTCCGGCTCCGTGTTGCGGGAGTTGCGCACGGTCGGCATCCCGACCGTGCTGGTCGACCGGCTGACCACGAGCCAGGAGATCGATCAGGTCGGTCCGGAGAACGTGTACGCGACGTCCGGGTTGGTGCAGCACCTCGCCTCGCTGGGACACCGGCGGATCGGGATGATCAGCGGCGCGGACGGCCTCGCCACGTCGACCGAACGCGTGCTCGGCTACCGGCTCGGGCTGGGGCGGGCGAAGCTGACGTGGGATCCGGCGCTGGTGGTGTCCGGGGAGTCGGCCGCAGCGCCGGCAGCGCTGGCGCTGGGCAAGCTGCTGGACCAACCGGATCCGCCGACGGCCCTGGTGGCCGGTAATAACACCATGCTGTCGGGGGTGCTGCACGAGTGCCGGCGTCGCGGGGTGCGGATCGGCAGCGAGCTGGCGGTGGTCGGCTACGACGAGGTCGAGTGGGCGGACCTGGTGGACCCGCCGGTCACCACGGTGGCGCAGCCGATCACGGAGATGGGTCAGACGGCCGTGCGAATGCTGTTGGCGCGGATCACGGACCCCACTCGGCCGTTCGAGACTCGACGGCTGCCGACGAAGCTCATGCACCGGCAGTCGTGCGGCTGCCCGTGACGGGTCGGGCACGGGAGCACCCGCCTCAAGATCAAATCGCCCTACCAGTGGTACACCCCCACCCTCTCCGGGGGCACCCCTCAGGACCATTCTATCGAACAGCACCGACAGAGCTGGCCGCGGAGATCGACAACCAGCTAGTTGTCCACACCCACGCGAGTTGTCCACACACTGTCTGTGGATCACCCACACGGCCGATCCGTTCAGTACGCTGGGTTCCGGGGGCCGGCGGCCGCCCACAGGTGCATGCCCGCGTACGAGCGCCAGGGGCCCCAGGCCGCGCCGTGCTCCGCTAGACCGTCCGGAGTGGACGGAAGACCCAGCCGCCCAGCTCCCTTGCGCAGGGCCACATCCGTGGTCAGCAGCACGTCCGGTGCACCCAGCATCCGCATCAGCACATAGCCCGCCGTCCACGGGCCCACGCCCGAGAACTGTTGCAGCGCAAAAGACAGCTCATCCGGATCGGCGCCGACGTGTACGTCCAGATCGCCCGCTGCCAGGGCCGCGTTCACCGTCAGCACCGTGTCGATCCGGCGGCGGGGGCCGGTCAGCACCGACGCTCCCCGTGCCGCGATCTCCGCCGGGCTCGGGAAAACGGTGGTCAGCGTGCCGTCCGGAGTGGACAGTGGCGTCCCCAGCGTGGCCGACAGGACCGACAGCGCGCGACGTGCGGCTGCCACCGTGATCTGTTGGCCGATCAGTGCTCTCGTCACGATCTCGGCGCCGTCGACACTGCCGGGCAGGCGCAGGCCAGGGTTCGCCGCCACCGACGGCGCCAGCAGCGGATCCGCGACCAGCACCTCGGCCACCGCGCCCGGGTCGGCGTCCAGGTCGAACAGGCGCCGCAGACGGGTCACCGCACTGCCCAGATCGCGCATGTCCGTCAGGCTCAGCGTGCAGTCCAGGTACCCGTCGGCCGGGGTGAGCCACGCGGTGCCCGTGCTGTTCGGCAGGCGCAGGGTACGGCCGTACCTCCCGTCCTCGACGGACTCCACGCCCGGGATCGCCCTGGCCGCAAGGAAGGACAGCAGTCCGGCGGCGTCGAACGGGGCCCGGTAGGGCAGGCGCAGCGACACCTTGCCGGTCGCCGGGCGGGTGCGCCGCTCGGCCGCCACCCGCAGGCCGGTCGGCGTGGTGGCGAACACCTCGCGGATCGTGTCGTTGAACTGGCGCACGCTGGCGAACCCGGCGGCGAACGCCACGTCCGCCAGCGACAGCGCGGTCGTCTCGATCAGCAGCCGTGCCGAGTGGGCGCGGTGGGCCCTGGCGAGCGCGAGCGGGCCGGCGCCCAGTTCGGTGGTCAGCACGCGAGTCAGGTGACGCTCCGAGTAGCCGAGGCGCCTGGCCAGGCCAGGAACCCCCTCGCGCTCGACCACCCCGTCGGCGATCAGCCGCATCGCGCGACCAGCGAGGTCGGCGCGCAGGTTCCACTCGGGCGAACCGGGCACCGAGTCCGGCAGGCAGCGCCGGCACGCCCGGAAACCCGCCTGCTGCGCGGCCGCCGCCGTGGAGAAGAACACCACGTTCCGCCGCTTCGGCATGATCGCCGGACACGACGGCTTGCAGTAGATGCCCGTCGTCCGGACGGCCAGGATGAACTGCCCGTCGAACCGCGGGTCCCGCGACGCCGACGCCCGGTAGCCCTGCTCCTCGTCAATCAACACAGGACCCATGCTGCCAGCGCCGACACCACCTGGCTCGCGGAAATCAGACGCGACGGCGGGCCGCCCCCGCGATTGGGGACGGCCCGCCGTTGAGCCGAAACTACGAGACGCTGTTGACGATCACGTCGCCGCTGCCGACCAGCGCGTTGCTGTCCGACCGAACCTCGATGTTGCCGAGCAGCACCCGGCCGGCACCCGGCGCGGCCTGCGCGATGACGTTGCCCGTCACCGTCCAGGTCGAGCCGCTCGCCCGGGGCTGGTTCGTGTCGGCCACCTCGATCCGGCCGAACGATGCCGACGTGAACACGTCCAGGTAGTCGAAGGTCGTCGAGTCCTCCGGCACCTCGTACCCGTCCACCCGTGCGACCCAACGGCCGGCCGCCGGGTTGGCGACCGACACGGCCTCCTCGGAGTCCGTGTCCGCCGACTGTCCAGCGGCCACGCAGGTCCCGGACGTGCAGTTCAGCAGGAACAGGTCGAGGTCGGCGCCCACGTCGGACGTGTTGCCGATCTTGACCCGCAGCTGCGTCGAACCGGGCGCCACCTGGATCTCGTACTCCTGCCGAGCGCCGTCGGCGATCGTCTTCTCGCCCATGGTCGCGCTGCCGAGGTTCGTCCCGGTCGCGCGACCGGAGAACGCACCGAGCGCCGCCGTCAGCTCGTACTCACGCACCAGCGGCACGCCCAGCTGAGCGGACTCCACGACGTCCGGGTTCGGCGCCACGGTCGCACCCACGGCGGCGATGGTCACCGTGTACGGCGCGGACATGGTGTCCGAGGTCCGTCGTGCCTCGACCACGATCTCCCACACGCCCGCCTCCGGCGCCGTGTAGGTGCGGCTGCGCGGGTCACCGGTCGGGCAGGCGTTGCCCGGCGGCACCGGCGGGTTGTAGCAGTTCGGCGTGGAGGTGACGTCCACCGAGACGCCGTACGGGTGGTACCGCAGGAACCGGATCTGCCCGGCGCCAGCGGAGGGCCCGCCGCCCTCGATGTCGACCTTCAGCGCCGGCGTGCCGGCCGGCACCCGCACGAAGTAGCTCTCGAACTGGTTGCGGCCGACCTCACCGCCGTGCTTGATCGTGTAGCTGTTCGCCGCCGAGAAGTCCTCGGCCGCGACCACCGTGTTCAGCGTCTGGTACTCCACGCCCGTGGTCATCGGGCTGTCCAGCTTCAGCAGCGCCGAGTGCACGCCCGCCGTGCGGGCGTTCGCGGTCACCCGGAACTTGACGGCCGAGCCGCGCTTCAGCGTGATGGTCCTCGCCGAGCTGAACGTGCCGTCGTTGCCCACCCACGACACCTGGTAGGTGACGGGCGTCGCCGGACCGGAGTTGCGGGTGAAGGTGTACTCGCGGACGAACGAGTCGCCCGCCTTCACGCCCTCGCGGTCGTAGATGCCCGTACCGATCCCCGGCGTCGGCAGGAGGTCCTTGAGCACGGTGTTCACCGGGACCGACGAGGAGATGTCGGTAGGCGCGATGTTCGCCTTCAACATGTTCCAGGCCTTCTTCACGTCGATCAAGCCCATGCCCTGCTCGTAGGCCTGGTAGTTCGACAGGAAGCGGGCGGTCGAGTTGAGCGCCTGCCTGATCTGCGCGGGAGCGTGCTGGACGTTCTTCTGCTGCGCGGCGCTGACCAGCAGCGCACCCACACCGGCGGCCTGCGGGGACGCCATGGACGTGCCCTGCAACATGCCGTAGCCCGGCGGCAGCGCGTACGTGCCGGGCGTCGGGTTACCCAGGGCCCAGGTCGGGATGGTGGAGACCGCCGAACCCGGCGCCACCACGTTCGGCTTGAAGCCGCCGTCCTCGCGGGGACCGCGGGCGGAGAACGGGTGCAGGTTGTCCTCCTGCGCCGCGTCCGAGCCGTAGTTGCGCTGCCAGCTCGACTTGCTGATGTACGAGCCGATGCTCATGATCTTGCTGCCGAGC
Organism: uncultured Actinomycetota bacterium; assembly: GCA_963826035.1. GTDB lineage: Bacteria > Actinomycetota > Actinomycetes > Mycobacteriales > Pseudonocardiaceae > Actinophytocola. The sequence continues at coordinate 412,134 of CAWGVZ010000024.1, forward strand.
GAGGGCTGGCTGACCGTGTTGAGGCCGGCACCGTCGTTGCCGGCGGACAGGAACATCTGCACGCCGTACTCGTCGATCAGCCGGTTGTACAGCAGCTCACGGGCCGTGGCGCCGGCGTTCACCAGGTCGAGGCCACCGATCGACATGTTGATCACGTCGACCCCGGCCTCCGCCACCGCGTAGATCATGCCCTCGGTCAGCGCGTGGGCCGTGCAGCCGGCCACGAACAGGCAGGCCCGGACGGACACGAGCTTCGCGCCCGGCGCCGCACCGTTCATGGTGCCGCCGAACAGCTTGTTGCCCGCCACGATGCCCGCCACGTGCGAGCCGTGGGCGCCGGAGGAGATGCCGATGTTGACCGACTGGGTCTCGGGGCTGGTCTGGACGACGAACGGCATCGACTCGTTGCGCGGCGTCGACGGGTTGTCGGTACCGAACGCGCCGACGTCCTGGCGGACCTTGTAGTCGGTCATCGCCTTGTCGTCGTTGAAGTTCTTGTTCTGGTTCACATCGACCCACACGGTGCCGGTCGCCGGGTCCCACAGGACGCCGAACGTGCCGATGCTGCCGGCGGGGTTGCCGTCGCGGTTGACGTCGTTGCCGACCTCGCCGGCCAGGCGCGGGTCACGCTCGTTGAAGACGCCGTAGCGGTACTCGGCGGCCGCGGCGGGAGTGGCGACGCCGGCGGCGGCCGGGTTCGCCATGTTGATCCAGGTCGGGTCGTTCTCGAGGTTGACGCCCGCGCTGTTGAAGCCCGGGTTGGTGCCGGTCACCCAGTCGACGATCTTCTTCTCGCCCGTGCTGGTGGTGTTCAGCGACGGGTGGGACAGGTCCACCCCGCTGTCAATGATGCCGACCGTGACGCCGCGGCCGTCGAGCTGCGGGTTCTGCTCGACGAACTGGGCGGCGCCGGTCTCACCGGTGGGCATGTAGGAGTTGACCCTCGGCGTGTTCGGGCCGGGCGCGGGTTGCGCCACCGGGTCCTGGATGCCGACCGGGCGCGGGTCGTCCAGCTCGATCACGTGGTCGACGTCGAGCGAGGCCACGTCCGACAGGGCGGCCATCTTCTCGACACTGTCGATCGGCACCTCGGCGCGGACGTAGCCGATCTCGTCGGCCCGGTACCTGATCTTCGCGCCGGCCTCGATGAGCTGGGCCACCCCACTCGTGGCGGCACCGTCCTCGGTGGCCACCAGGATCTCGATGGTGCGCTTGCCGGCCGCACGCGCCTCGGCGATCAGCTCCCGGTCCTGCTTGCCGATATCCACAGCGGGATTCGCTGGCGGAGTCGGGTCGGCGGCAGCGGTACTCGGCAGAGCGGCCAGCGAGACGCCGACCACGGCCGCGGTGAACGCGGCACCGAGACCCCGGCGTCTGTCACGTTGGGTCATCCCACGTCCTTATTACTCAGCGGGCGAGCAGGGCACTCGCGCGCACAGGGTGATAGCTCACGGAGTGTTGTTGAGCGAATCCGAGCTGACTAGCGTCCAAACGGTCTAATCCTTTTTCACACCACGCACTCCTGGTACTACGTCGCCGCAGGTAGTTCTTTCGCTACGGGTCCGGCGGGGTAACGGTCCGGTGGCTCTGGGTGGGCCGTAGAGTCACGGGCGTGAGCTTGACCCTCGGGATCGTCGGACTGCCAAACGTCGGCAAGTCGACCCTATTCAACGCCCTGACCAGCAACAACGTGCTCGCCGCGAATTACCCGTTCGCCACCATCGAGCCGAACGTCGGGGTGGTTCCGCTACCCGAACCGCGGCTGGACGTGCTGTCCACAATGTTCGAGAGCGCCAGAGTGGTCCCCGCCACAGTGTCCTTCGTGGACATTGCGGGACTGGTGAAGGGCGCGTCCGAGGGCGCCGGCCGGGGCAACAAGTTCCTGGCGAACATCCGCGAGGCGGACGCCATCTGCCAGGTGATCCGAGTGTTCGACGACCCGAACGTCGTGCATGTCGACGGTCGCGTCGACCCGTCGAGCGACATCGAGACGATCAACACCGAGCTGATCCTGGCGGACCTCCAGACGGTCGAGAAGGCATTGCCGCGGCTGGAGAAGGAGGCCCGCACCCGCAAGGAGGCGCGGCCGGCGCTCGATGCCGTCAAGCTGGCCTCTTCGGTGCTGGACTCCGGTCGCACGCTGTTCGCCGCGCAGTCCGAAGTGGACTTGGGAATGCTGCGGGAGCTGAGCCTGCTCACGGCCAAGCCGTTCCTGTACGTGTTCAACGCCGATGAGACGGTGCTCTCCTCGGAGTCCCGCCGGGCCGAGCTGACCGAGTTGGTGGCGCCCGCGGACGCGGTGTTCCTGGACGCCAAGGTCGAGGCGGAGCTGCTCGAACTGGACGACGAGGAGTCGATCCGGGAGCTGCTGGAGTCGATCGGGCAGGACGAGCCCGGGCTGCACTCGCTGGCCCGCGCGGGCTTCCACACGCTCGGGATGCAGACGTATCTGACGGCCGGCCCGAAGGAGTCGCGGGCGTGGACCATCCACAAGGGATGGACCGCACCGCAGGCCGCGGGCGTGATCCACACCGATTTCGAGCGCGGTTTCATCAAGGCGGAGATCGTGTCGTTCGACGACCTGGTGGAAGCCGGCTCGATGGCCGCCGCCAAGGCCGCCGGCAAGGTTCGGATCGAGGGCAAGGAATACGTGATGGCCGACGGCGACGTGGTCGAGTTCCGGTTCAACGTTTGAGCTGCGTCCCCGCCAGCTCCGATAGGTACCCGCCCAGCCGGGTTATCCTTCAGTTACGAACTATCACGGTAGGTTACCTCCGTGGAGTTCGATGTCGTCGATGTGTCCGATTGGCTGGTTGTCAGCCAGGAGCCCGAAGGGGCCGATCCCAAGCTGTGGCTCGCGGACCAGGCCGATGCCAATGAACTCTGGCTGTACAAGCCTTCGAAGTTCGGCCCGGAGACTGGCTATCGCCGGTATGACGACGTAGCCGAACGACTCGCCAGCGCGCTGCCGAAGATCTTGGCCTGCCGGCCGCCAGAGTGGAGTTCGCTGGTCGTGACACGGACGAGCGCATTATCTCCCGCAACGTCAGGCCGGACGGCTGGGAACTCCACAGCGGGGATGTCCAGCTCTCCGAGTACCCCGGCTATGTGAGCTGTTCAGGCGACGCCCGTCCCAATGATCGCGTTGGTCACAACCTGGCCGACATCCGCTCGATCCTGGACGACTGTGGTCCGCAGCCCGGGCTTCCGGCCGGTTACTCGGCGTTCTCGGTCTTTGCGGGTTACTTGGTGTTCGACGCTTGGATCGCCAACACGGACCGACACGCGATCAAAACTGGGCCGTCTTGGAAAACGATGGTGAGCAACGCTTGGCCCCTTCCTTCGATCACGGCAGCGCACTGGGCTCAGGAGTCCGTGAGGCTGATTTGGCTGGTCAGGACCCGGTCGCGTTTGCCAACCGTGGGAAGGCCTCACGGTTTGAAGGTGGCAGGCAACAGACGCTCGTGGACCTTGCTCTTTCGGCTGTCAGGCAGGGCGGAGCGGAGGCGCGGGATTGGGTGGAACGAGTGGCGCGGTACCCTGCGTGTCAAGGTGAGTTGAGACCACGAGTTCTTAGCAAATCGGCCTGATGCAGGGCGAGATATGGATCGACATTCATCATGACCCGCAAGACCGCCTTGGTGCCCGAGGCCGACAATGTAGTGATGGATCCAGACAATCCCAGGGCCGATGGTCCGCGCCGACGTCGGGCGTTCACCGCCTCGGACAAGCTTGCTCATCTCGATGCCTATGAGCGGGCGGTCGAGGAGGGTGAAGGCGGTGCGTATCTGCGCAGGGAAGGTCTGTACTCGTCTCTGATCAGCGAGTGGCGCAAGCAACGCGACGCCGGTGTGCTGACCGGTCGCGCGCCGGGCGAGAAGGTCGGGAAGCTGTCGGCCGAGCAGGCCGAGATCGCGCGGCTCAAGCGTGAGCTGGCCCGGGCGAACAAGCGGCTGACCACGACCGAGGCCGCTCTGGACATTATGGGAAAAGCGCACGCTCTCTTGGAATCGCTGTCCGAGAGAGCGGACCCCGACGACAAGCACGACAAGCGCTGAACGACGCCTACGGGCAGCTGATCGACAGTGGTGTATCGACAAGGGAGGCAAGTAGTCTGACCGGCCTGGCGCGTTCGACGCAGGATCGGCTGCGCAAGGCCGAGAGCGCGCCGACGCCGGCGGTGTCGACACAGCCGCGGCCCGAGCCCGCGAACAAGTTGTCGCGGTTCGAGCGGCGTCGGGTGCTGGCGGTGCTCAACGGCGACCGGTTCGTGGACATGGCTCCGCTGCAGATCTACGCCCGGCTACTCGATGAGGGCGTCTACCTGTGTTCGGTGTCCACGATGTACCGGGTACTGGCCGAGCACTCCCAGGTCAAGGATCGACGTCGAGAGCTTGTCAAGTTTTCTGTGTAAGTTGATCTAGATTTCTTGGATTGGGTTGGTCAGAAGTCGTTGTCGGTGTCGGGTTCGCCGGTGGAGGCCTGGGATGCGGTGTCGTTGGCGGCGTTCATGGCGGTGAGGTCTTCTTCGGTGAGGGTGTCGAGGTAGGCGTTGAAGTCGGGGTGGTCGTGTGGCGGGTGGTGGTGGGTCCAGGAGGTCACGGGGCTCTCCGTTCGTGGCCGGGGTGTGGTCAGGTGAGGTAGGGGTTGAGGCGGTCGGGGTAGGCCATGGCCAGGGCGCCGAGGGCTTGTTTCCAGCCTTGGACGGCGGCTCCTTCGACCAGGCGGGCGGGGGCCCGGCGTTGGCTGGGGGGTAGGCCTTTCTCCTTGGCGCGTTGGCGGGCGCGTTTGTCCTCGATGTCGCGGATCGCTAGCCAGAGCAGCTTGATCGCGGCGTCGTCGTTGGGGAAGTGCCCACGGTTTTTGATGATCTTGCGGAGCTGGTAGTTCAGGCTCTCGATGGCGTTGGTGGTGTAGATGATCTTGCGGAGTGCGGGCGGGAACGCGAGGAACGGGATGAACCTCTCCCAGGCGTGTTCCCAGGTCTGCACCGCCGCCGGGTAGCGGCGGCCCAGCTCGGAGTCGGCGAAGGCGAGCAACTCGGTCTCGGCGGCCTCCACGGTCGGGGCGGTGTAGATCGGCTTGAGGGCGGCGGCGACCTTCTTGCGGTCCTGGTAGGACACGAACCGCATCGCCGCCCGGATCAGGTGCACCGTGCAGGTCTGCACCGTGGACTGCGGCCAGGTGGCCTCGATCGCCTCCGGGAACCCGGTCAGGCCGTCGCAGCAGACGATCAGCACGTCCCGCACGCCACGGTTGCGGAGCTCGGCGCACACCCCGGCCCAGAACTTCGCTCCCTCGGCCGCTTGGACCCAGATCCCCAGGACGTGCTTGACGCCGTCCAGGTCGACGCCGACGGCGATGTGCGCGGCCTTGTTGCGCACCTGGTGCCCGTCGCGGACCTTCACCACCAGCGCGTCGAGGTAGATGATCGGGTAGATCTCCTCCAACGGCCGCGCTTGCCAGGCCTTGACCTCCTCAGCGACCGCGTCGGTGATCTTGGAGATCGTGTCGTGGGACAGCTCCGTGCCGAGCGTGCGGGCCAGGTGGTGGCCGATGTCGCGCACGGTCATCCCGCCCGCATACAGCGAGATGATCATCTCGTCCAGGCCGCCGCCGCGACGCGAGCCCTTCGGGACCAGCCGCGGCTCGAACGACCCGGCCCGGTCCCGCGGCACCGCCAGCGGAACGTCCCCGACCTCGGTGGCCAGGGTCTTCGGCGTGGCGCCGTTGCGGGAGTTCGGACTGCCCCGCCCAGCCGGGTCGCCCTTCTCATACCCCAGATGATCGGTCAGCTCGGCCTGCAGCCCACGCTCGTAGACCGCCTTGACCAGCTCCGGCAACAACCCGCCCTCACCGGTCAACGCCAGCCCACCGTCGTCCACCCTGGACATCAGATGGTCAAGCAGCCCAGCATCGACCATCTCGTTGATCGCCTGCCTCGCCGGCGCGATCTCCTGCTGATCATCAGTCATGGTCACTGTGTACTCCAATCAACTCACTGTTGATCTCTTACACAGACCATCTGACACCCTCGACGTCGACAAGCGCGGCACCCGGCCAAAGCATGCCCGGAGCTGGTGGCCACCGCGCCACGGCAGGTCTACTCCTGGGACATCACCAAGCTCGCCGGGCCGGTCAAAGGCACCTACTACGACGCGTACGTGATGCTGGACATCTACTCCCGCTACATCGTCGGAGTTCACGTGCACGCACACGAATCAGGTGTCCTGGCAAGGGAACTGATGGAGCAGATCTTCGCTGTCCATGGAGTGCCACACGTCGTGCACGCCGACCGAGGAACGTCGATGACCAGCAAAACCGTCGCGGCGCTGCTGGCCGATCTCGAGGTGACCCGGTCGCACTCGAGACCGCGTGTGTCCAACGACAACCCGTACTCCGAATCACTGTTCAAGACCCTCAAGTACGGCCCGGAATTCCCCGAGCGTTTCGGATCCCTGGGGGAGGCAAGGGTGTTCATGGACACCTTCGCGCAGTGGTACAACCACGAGCACCGGCACACCGGCCTCGGGTTACACACCCCCGCTGACGTGCACTACGGCCACGCCCCCGACATGGCCGTGGCCCGCCAGGCCGTGCTGGCCGCCGCCCGCGCTCGTCATCCGCACCGCTTCGGCCCCATCACAGCCCCGAAAATACTCGACCTCCCCGACACCGTCTGGATCAACAAGCCGAAAACAGACCCCAACATCACACCGGAGTCCTCCACAGACGCCGCCTAACACCCACTGGCCTCAAAAATCTTGACAAATTCCGGTACGACTTTGCGCGCGTCGACGATCTGCTGGCCGCAGCGAGAAACACGATGAGATTGTCGGAGGAGCGCCGTATCCTCATCAGAGGGATCCTTGAGGAGAACCAGAGGAGGCTGACGAGATGACCCTGGCCGCACCGACCAAGGCTGGTGTCGGGGTCGTGGACAACTCCCCTCGACTCCTCGTCACTCGTCGCGATCCTACTACACAAAGTTACTATCCACTCGGTTTCCTGAGGTACGACGGGCACACGTACAGCTTCGCTTACCTGCGTGGAGCGTTGACGGTCGAAGGCTTCCGAACGCTGCCCGGTTTGAGCGACCCGACACGACATTACACTTCTGAGCACCTCTTCCCGATCTTCGCCGAGCGGGTCATCTCCTCTCGTCGACCTGACCGGCAGGTCTCGATGGAGGCCCTCGGGCTCAGTGTTGACGCAGCGCCGTTTGAGGTGCTGCAGCGAAGCGGGGGAAGACGTATCGGTGATGAGATCGAGGTCTTGCCGGCGCCGACTCCCGAGCCTGACGGCGTGCTGACGTTGGACTTCCTGGTCCATGGCGTGCGTTGTCAGACGCTGGAAGCCCAGGCTCGCATCTCGCGACTTACAGTTGGTGAGCAGTTACGGATCGTTCCTGAGGCAGACAACGAGCGGGACGAGCGAGCCTTACTGGTCACGGACTGTGATCAGGTGCGTCTCGGCTATGTGCCTGGCCCACTCCTCGATCTACTGCATGCAGCCCAGAGACGTTCCGTGAGTGTGCTGCGGGCGAATGGGCCCGAGGTCGGCTACCACTTTCGGCTGCTAGTTCGGGCGAGTCTCTGGGTGCCGGTCGGATATCAGCCCTTCTCTGGCCCGGGCTGGGAGATCGTTGCCTGAGCTGTTGACCGATTTCCTGCGCGACGAGTACTTCACGATCGCGTGGTTCGGGTTGATGGCCTTCGTGTGGTTCGGCTGGTCGCAGGAGGATCCGCCGCGTCGCTGGCGGGTGTGGCTGGGTGTCGGGTCGGGGCTCGGCCTGGCGCTCGCCGTGCCGTTCGGGATCCTGACGGCCACGAACTGGTCATCACCGACGGCGCTCGAGGGCGCTTATCAGTGGTTCGGCGTGCTGGTGGGCGCGGAGGTCCTGCTCGCGGGGGCCGGGTGCCTGGTGCTGGCTCGGCGTGGCGCTGGGCGCTGGATGGCGTGGTGGGTGGCCGTGGTGGTGGCCGCGCACTTCCTGCCGCTGGCGCTGATGCTGTCGGCTCCGGGCGTGGCCGTCGTCGGGGTGGTTCAGCTGATCGCGCTGGGGGTGCTGGTGGCCCGACTGCGCGGTGTCGAGTTCCCCACCAGCAGGCTGGCGGGGCCGGCCATGGGCGCGACGCTGCTGATGAGCGCGGCCATCGGTGCCGCGCTCATCGCACTCTGAGATTCACCCTGTTCGGTGTTCGGTATTGACCGAACACCGAACACCACGGGCCTTCGGGAGCATTGGTGCACACTCCATACGGACGCGCGCAGTCGACGTCCTGGAGGTCACGGACGCCGAGATCGATGACCTTCCCGACGATCCGACTGACCGGTCCACCAACACTGCGGTCCTGTCTCACGGGGACCAACTCGAAACGGCCGATCCCCAGTTGCGCGCCGACGCGTTGCTTCACACGCGGCGATGGTTCGACCAGACGGCTGGTCGCTCGCTGAAGAGAATCCGCGCCGTGCCCGAAGGAAGCGATGTCGAGGTCGACGACGTGCGGCTGGTCAGCGACCTACTGGTCGCCGCGCTTGAGAGCTGAGGCCGTTCAGCGCAGGGCGGCCACCGCGTCGGATTCGGTTGACTTCAGTGCGGCTATCGACGCCTCGCGGATGGCCTCGTGGAGCTGCCAGACCGAGCGGCTGGGCAGGTAGAACCCCTCGCCGGGGGGCGGGAGAATGGCGACCCGGCCCTCGGACACGGTCACCACCAGCGTGCGCTCCCGGTCCAGGCCGTCAACCACCGGTACATCCCAGGATGTCTTCCCGTTCATGGCGCGACCTCCAGGCCAACGACGACTCGTTGACTGTGCATCTTCCCGGGCGCACCTTGCGTTACGACTTAATGAAGTCGTGACCTTGCGGTCGGGCGGAGGTGGAGCCGCTCCGGGGGCCTCGCTGCCTGCTTGACCAGGGTGGGAAGCAGCTCCCGCGTCCACTGGACCGACGCGCCCAGCTGTTGAACGTGATCGTGATGTTGCTTTTCGTCGGCGAAGGAGGCCACCCGGGCGAAGACGTTCGCGTCGGCTCGGACGGGTAGCGCCGGGAAGTTGTTCTCCGCCGGCTCGGTCTCCGGGCGTTCGGTCAGCGCGAAACCACTGGACGGACCGGACGGGCGCAGCAGCAACACGTCGTCCGAGTCGATCATCGTGTCGTTGAACTTGTCGCGGTGCTCCCGCCAGACCGGACCGCCGTAGAAGGCCCCGAGCGCCAGGTCGATCAGATCGGCACGCCGGCCGGGGTGCAGGGTGTACTGCCGGAGCTCGAGAACCTCGCCTTCCGCGGGGAGTGTGCGCCAACCCTGTTGGGGGACCCCGACATGTTTGGATGTGTGGGTGACCTCTCTGCTACTCGGCCCGCTGCTCAGACATGTGGACACCCGTTCCGCGACCATCTGGGTGGAGACCGACGAGCCCGGCACAGTGGCGGCGGCGGGCGGTTCGGCCCCGACGTTCACCGTGTCGGGACACCACTACGCGCTGGTCACGGTCAGTGGGCTCGCCCCGGGGACCGCCACGCCCTACGACATCCGGCTCAACGGCGAACAAGTGTGGCCACTGCCCGACTCCGACTTCCCTGCGAGCCGGATCCGCACGTTCCCCGAGGGCGGCGACCCGGAGTTCCTCATGATCTTCGGGTCGTGCCGGCTGCCGGACACCGATGACGAACAGGAGCGCCGGGTCACGGGCACCGACGCGGTCGGCGCGTACGCCCGGCGGATGCTCGGCCAGGACGAACGCGACTGGCCGGACTCGCTCATGCTGCTCGGCGACCAGGTGTACGCCGACGACACCAGCAAGGCCACGCAGGCGTGGCTCGCCACCAGGCGCGACCTGAGCGAGCCGCCGGGTACCGAGGTCGCCGACTTCGAGGAGTACGTCCACCTCTACCGCGAGGCCTGGTCGACCCCGCTGATCCGCTGGCTCATGTCCACCGTGCCCACGTCGATGATCTTCGACGACCACGATGTCTCGGACGACTGGAACACCTCGCAGACCTGGCGGGACGAGATGGCGGCCACCAGCTGGTGGCGGTCCCGCGAGCGCGGTGCGCTGATGTCGTACTGGATCTACCAGCACATCGGCAACCTGGCGCCGGAGGACCTGGCGGAGGACGAGACCTACCAGAAGGTGCTGGCCGCGTCCGGCGACGCCGAGGAGATCCTCACCGACTTCGCCGACCTGGCCGCACAGGAGGTCAATGGGCGCAAGGGCACCCGGTGGAGCTACCGGCGCGACTTCGGCAACGTACGACTGCTGGTGATCGACACCCGCTCCGGCCGCATCCTGTCCGGCGGCGCCCGCTCGATGGTCGGCGACGGCGAGTTCGAGTGGATCGAGAAGCACGCGGACGGCCAGTACGAGCACCTGCTGATCGGCTCGTCGCTGCCGTGGCTGATGCCCCACGCCATCAGCCACGCCCAGTCGATGAACGAGGTGGCCTGCCGTCGGCCCGGCTGGCGTGGCCGGCTGGCGGAGAAGCTGCGCCAGAAGAGCGACCTGGAGCACTGGCCGTCGTTCCGGGCGTCGTCGGACCGGCTCAGCAGGCTGATCCGGCGCATCGCGAAGGGCGACGTGTCGACCGTGTGCGTGCTGTCCGGCGACGTCCACCACGTCTACGCGGCGCGCGCCACGTTCCCCGTGCCGGTCAACGCCTCGGTGTACCAACTGGTCTGCTCGCCCGTGCACAACCGCGTGCACGCGCTCATGCGGCCACTGTTCCGGCTGGGCTGGTGGAAACCCCTGGCGGCCGTGCTGCGCTGGCGGATGTTGCGCTCGCCGCACATCGATCCGATGCCCGTGGAGTGGGACAAGATCTCCGGGCCGTTCTTCGGCAACGCGATCGCGTCGCTGCGCACGTCGGGCACCAAGGCGGAGATGGTGGTGGAACGCGCGGAGGGCGGCGACGACCACCCGCACCTGGTGCCCTTGACCACCGTCTCACTAGCCGAATGACGTTGCGTCGAACGGCCTAGCGTTACCGGCCGTTCGGCGCAGGCCGGTGGTCGCTGTACGTGCTCGGTCGATCCCGTTACGTTGCAAGGCATGCAGCGTAGAAGCTTCCTCCGGGTGTCAGTGATCGGGTCGGCCGCGGCGGCGTTCGGCGGGGCGTCCTGGCTGAACGCGTTCGCCGCGGCCGCCGATCCCGGCGACGGGCCGTACGGGCCGCTGCTGCCCGCCGACGAGAACGGGCTGCTGCTACCAGAGGGCTTCACCGGCCGGATCGTCGCGCGCACCGGGCGGCAGGTGGCCGGCACGTCCTACACCTGGCATCTGGCACCCGACGGCGGCGCCTGCTTCGCCGACGGCGACGGCTGGATCTACGTGTCCAACAGCGAGGTGCCGGCGGTCGGCGGCGTCGGGGCCATCCGGTTCGGCGCCGACGGGTCCATTGTGGACGCCTACCGGACGCTGGACGGCACCGACGTGAACTGCGCCGGCGGCGCGACTCCCTGGCACACCTGGCTGTCCTGCGAGGAGGTCGACCGGGGCGAGGTGTACGAGACCGACCCGTGGGGTGTCAACGAGGCGGTGGTCCGACCGGCCATGGGCGTCTTCACGCACGAGGCCTGCGCCGTGGACCCGGACCGGCAGGTGGTCTACCTGACCGAGGACGAACCCGACGGCGGCTTCTACCGGTTCGTCCCGGCGGCGTGGCCGGACCTGTCCGCCGGGCGGCTGGAGATCCTGGTCGGCGAGCCGGACCAGACCAGTGGCGCGGTTACGTGGGCGGCGGTGCCCGACCCGTCGGCGGCCGACGAGGCCACCCGCTACCAGGTCGCGGGCAGCAAGCCGTTCGACGGCGGCGAGGGCTGCTACTACGCGGGCGGCACCTGCTGGTTCACCACGAAGGGCGACAACCGGGTGTGGGCCTACGACGCGGCGGCCGGCACCATCAGCCTGACCTACGACGACGACACGCCCCTGTCCGGAGTGGACAACGTGACCGGCGCCGCGAGTGGTGACCTGCTCGTGGCCGAGGACGGTGACAACCTGGAGATCTGCCTGATCACGCCGGACGGCGTGGTGGCACCGTTCGTCCGCGTGGCGGGCCACGACCGGTCGGAGATCACCGGCCCGGCGTTCAGCCCGGACGGGACCCGGCTGTACTTCTCCTCCCAGCGCGGTCCGACCGGCCTGCCGACCGACGGCGTGACGTTCGAGGTGACCGGCCCCTTCCGCTGAGCTGGCCGAACGCGCTGTCGGGTGGTGGCCGGCCGTCTCGGCGGGTCACGCGGGCTCCGTCAGTCGCAGTGCGGATGGGCGCCCATCACTGCGCGGCTCGAGAACGGTGTCGGAGTCCCACGTCGGCTCACCGTCGGTGACAAGCAGGTCGGGGAGCACCGACAAGGACGCCGTCACCTCGCCGTCGTGCACGAACACCAACAGGTTGCCGGCGTCGTAGTAGCGTTTGTCGCTGAGCACGGGCTCGCTCACCACGCGCTCAACCTCCTCGGCGGTCGCCCCCTCGCTGAACACGTGCACCTGGTCCCAGGGGAAATCGGTCAGGTCGGCAAGCTTGGCCGTCCCACCCCGTTCGCTCAGGTCCCGCAGCTGCTGGGAAAGCTCCTCGTCGTACTCGACGCCCATCGCGCCTCCTTGTGATGTGCACGCGCCGCAGAGCATCGCCAGCCCCAGGACGACCGCCAGCGCGCGCCAGCGAATCAACTTCCACTCCCGGAGCCAGGACCAGAGCCGGGACCCGAGTCAGGACCTGAGCCCGGGCCCGAGCCGGGACCAGAGCCACTGCCCGTGGAACCCGAATCCGGGTCCTCCCCCTCCTCGGGAGCGGGCAGGGCGGGTTCGCCCGTCTCGTCAGGGGCGACCTGGTCGCTGTAGTCGAGGCCACCTCCTTCGGGAATGACGACGGTGTCCCCGTTGTTCACGGCTTCCTCGACAAGATCGGCGAGTTCCTCCGGACTCGCGTCCGGGTTGTCGATGGCGATCTGGCGACCTACTTCGTTGTTGTAGAGGTCCATTGCCTCGCGTTCGGGTTCGTTGCCCGGGATGGACTCATGTGCCGTGCCGTACCGCTCGGCCCAGTCGGCGCCGTACTCGCGCACCATCAACGCATTCCAGTAGGCGTGCCGGAACGCGTCATTGTGGTCATCGTTTCGGTCTCCCTCGCCGGGAAACCGTTCGTCGGCCACGTCGAACGCGTCGTCGTGGATGTCCTTGAACCCACTGAGCCCGGTCAGTCCCAGATCGTCGAGCATGTCGGCCTCGGTGGCGGTGACCGTCCGCTCGCCGAGAATCTGTCGCATGAGCCAGTTCCGCGGGTATTGCACCATGCCGTCCGGATCCGGATCGCGCTGGTACTGCTCGAGAATCTCCTCCGGCGTCAACCGGCTCTGGATGAGCTCGTCGGCCTCGGCGAGCGAGGTCGCCCCCTCGTCGGAGATCGCACCGTCGGCGGCCGTGGTCAGGACCTCGGCGAGCGCGCGGTCGATCTCGCCGGCCCGCTCCATGATCTGGGTGACGCTGTCTTCCAGCTGGGTTCGGACAGAAGCACGATCCGCGTCGGGCTGTCCGTTGTCGACGATCATGCCGTCGGCGGTGATGGAGAACTGATTGGCGCTGGCCAGCGCGTCGGTTTCCACCACCGTGTATTGCAGTTCCCGCAACTCGTCGGAGGCATTGAACAGAGCTTTCTGCACCGCGCTGGCCTCGGCGACGATGTGCTCGGCCCGGTCGTTGAGCGTACGCAGACTCTCGCCGGCGGCAATGGCCGCGTCCCCATTCCATCGCCACGAAAGCACGGACGACGCCAACTCGTCCTCGAGGCCGAGCAGCTGGTCCTTGCGGCTCCGGACGGTGGTGCCCGCTTCGTCCACCGCGTCCGCGTTCCAGTCGCGGACCTGACCGAAATTCACCATGGCAGGATCCGGTCCAGAAACTCCGGCAGCACGGAACTGAACGCGGATTCGGCTTGCTCGTCATTGGCCGCATAACTGTCCGCCGACGCCGACACGCTCCCCGCGAAACCTTGGACATCAGCAGACCAGGTAGTCAATCTACTCTCCCACGCATCCGTCAACGATCCCGCCGCCGTCGCCGAATCCGACCCCGGCAGCGCGGACCCGACCGAGCTCACGGCCCCACCAAGATTGATCTCGTTCGCCTGCTCGCCAGCCGATCTGGCGGCCGCCGCCGAAGCACGCAAATCAGCGATCTCTGTTTCGAACCCGTCCATTGTCTCGTCCTCCGCCCCAGATATCCCAGAATTCGAGAGGGTGCCGCTCGATGGTAGCGCGCACGTCGGGACGGTAACTATGGTTCCTATAAAGGATCTTTATTCGCCGCAGAACTCGGCTTTTCGCGATCTTCCTGTCGAATAGAAAGCGGGTCAGGGGATGGCTACGCAGGGGGCGCCGGCGCAGACGTCTACTACCTCGCCCGTTGCCAGGAAGTGGGCCGCTTGGGCACGGGCGGCCGGGGTGTTGCCGGGGTGGCCGTGCGGGTCGGCGCCCGCCGTCGGTGGGACGTTGCCCAGCGGCGGGGTCGGCGTGCCGCTGTCCCAGATCACCAGGGCCGAGCCGTCGAACGGATAGCGCGGCACCGACGGCAGGTTCCACTGCGGTTCCACCGACGGGTCACGGCCGGGGGCCAGGGTCGGGCGCACCACGTGGATCCCCAGCGTCCGCGCTTCCACCTCCGTCGCGATGTTCGCCACCTGGTGGTCGCCGAAGGCCTGGTGCAGCAGCACGTTCTTGGCCGGGGTACCAGGCAGCGGGTCGTTGGTCACGTGGTTCGCGTAGCCGTTGCCGTCGCCGCGGTCCCACAGCATCTGCAGGAGGGCGAAGCCGAGCTGCTGCTCCAGGCGGTCCGGATAGGACTGATCCAGGATCGGCTGCAGTAACTGGAAAGGCGCCGCGCGGTTCAGCAACGTCGAGAAGTTGATCGCCGGGACGACCAGCACCGAGCGGGTGAAGTCCTGCGCCAGAGCCGAAAGCGCGGTGCCCTGGATGCCGCCGAGGCTCGCGCCCGCGTAGCCGAGGCCGGCCGCGTAGTCCAGCAGCGGGCGCCCGTTGTCGTCGTGCAGTTCCGGCAGCGCGGACAGCCCGTCCGGATGGATCATCGCCCGGCCGAGGAACATCAGGTTCAGGTACGCCTGCTGCATGCGGTCGGGCACCGAGCGGAACCCCGACAGGTCGCTGAGCACGCTCACCACGAACGGCACGTCCTCCGCCGACATGCCGAGCCAGCTCGCCCCGCACGGCAGCGAGTTGCTCTCGTTCGCCACCGCGCCGAGGCCGTTCACGGCCGTGTGATCGCCGAACAGGCCGTGCCCCCACAGCAACGGTCTCGCCGGGGTCGCCACCGCGCTTCGCGGCACGTTGCACTGGAACGTCGCGGCGTACGTGCCGTTCGCCGACGGGCGCCCGTCGGCCGCGTACGTCATTCCCGATCCGGGGCCGCCGGTGCCGTCCAGGTACTTCGGCACCTCGATCGTGCCGACGATCTTGCGCGCGAACGCCGGGTCCTGCTCGGGCGTCGGGTTCCGCACGCTGTTGATCGTGATCTTCGGTGCGTCGTCGCCGAGCTCGGCGAACGACGTGTCCCGCAGGTGCAGCGCCCGGCTGGTCAGGCCGCGGGTGCTGGCCACCGTGAAGTCCCACGCCAGATGCAGGTCGTTGAGCCGCACGCCGGACGCCCACAGTTGCACCAGTGCCGGCCGCAGCGTCAGCCACCGCCGCGCCAGCTCCGGGTCGCGTGGCGGCAGCCAGCGCAGCATCGACCGGAACGCCTGGCCCGCACCGATGATCGAGCCCGACGCGTCCCGCAGGTTCCGCAGCCCCACCACGTACCGGTGTCCCTCGATCAGGTTCCGCGCCGGCCGGATGATCAGCGCCTGCCGCGCCGGGTCGGTGGCCCGCGAGTCGAGCTCCACCCAGTACGGGTGCCGCTTTCCGGTGGTCGCGTCCAGCAGCACCACCGGGGCGTCCCGGCGCAGCGACGCGCCGATGTCGGTGATGGACGCGGCCCCGGTGCGCGCCAGGTCGATGCCGGGCACCGACGCGAGCATCATCGAGCCGGGCGAGAACCCGTCGTTGCGGTTCCACTCTGCCGGATCGATCGGCGTGCCGGCCACGTTGCGCGGCATCTGCTCCGGCGCCAGGTTGACCCGGCGGCCGGTCGGCGTGGACCGGTCGCGCACGGTGAAGTAGTCGTTGGGGAACGGCAGCAGGCACGCCGCCGGACCGATCGGGTCACATCCGGGAGTGGGTTGGGCCACCGCAGCGGCCGGGGCCGAGCCCGATCCGGCGACCAACGCGGCGACCGAGGCGAGAACCATCAAGGCGCGCTTCATGGGGCCACTCCCGTCATCGGCGACCGGATCCCACCGACGAAGGTGGCACGCGCCCCGGCACCCCACAAGCCCCGAACGGGCTAAGTAGCTACGATCGCGTCGACCACGCCGTCGATCTCCTCGCAGAGGGATACGTCCAGCGCCGTGATGCCACCCTCGGAGTGGGTGCTGCAACTGAATGTCAGCGTCCGCCAGCGGATATCGATGTCCGGGTGGTGGTCGTTGTTCTCCGCGATCTCCGCCACCCGGTTCACGACCTGGATGGCCTGCGGAAACGAGGCCAGCTCGACGGTCCGCACCAGCGCACCTTCGGACAGGCGCCACTTCTTCAGGCGGCCGAGGGCCTTGCCCTTGTCTTCGTCGCTCAGCAGCTCAGGCATGCCTCCATAGTGGCCCCTCCGGCACAGGTAGGCTCAGCCGACACCACGGGAGTCCGGTACCGCCGGGCTGAGAGGAGGGCCGCGAAGCCCTCGACCGTCGAACCTGATCCGGGTCATGCCGGCGCAGGGAGGAGGACCGCTTGTCCAGGTCAACCATCGTTCTGACGATCGCGGTGCTCACCGCGTCGCTCACCGGCTGCTCACTCGCCGGTGACTCCGGGGGCTCCGGCGACGACGGCAACCGCGTGGTGCTGGTCACGCACGACTCGTTCGCCGCTGACCAGGCCCTGCTGGACGAGTTCAAGCGTGACTCGGGCATCACCATCGACGTGCGCAGGGTCGGTGACGCCGGCGCGCTCACCAACCAGCTGGTGCTCACGAAGGACAGCCCGATCGGCGACGTGGCCTACGGGGTGGACACCACGTTCGCGTCCCGCGCGCTCGACCAGGACGTGTTCATCGAGCACCGCAGCCCCGAGGCCGAAGAGGGTCCGCAGCGCTACGCGATCGACGACACCGGCCGGCTCACGGCCGTCGACCTGGGCGACGTGTGCGTGAACATCGACCCCGCGGCGCTCGCCGCGAAGGGCGTGCCGGAGCCGACCAGCTACGCGGACCTCACCGACCCGAAGTACAAGGACATGCTGGTGGTGGAGGACGCGGCCACCTCCTCGCCTGGGCTCGCTTACCTCCTCGGCACGATCGCCAAGCTCGGCGAGGGCTGGCAGGACCACTGGCGGGCGCTCATGGCCAACGGCACGCTCGTGGTGAGCGGCTGGGAAGAGGCCTACACCCAGGAGTTCTCCGGTTCCTCGGGCAAGGGGCCGCGGCCGATCGTGGTGTCCTACGCGTCCTCGCCGTCGGCCGAGCTGAACCCCGACGGCACGCCGCGCACGAAGGCCGTGCTGGACACGTGCTTCCGCCAGGTCGAGTACGCGGGCGTGCTGGACGGGGCGGCGAACACCGACAACGCCCGGCTGGTGTTGGACTTCCTGCTCGGGGAGAAGTTCCAGGCGCAGGTGCCGGAGCAGATGTACGTCTACCCGGCCCGCGAGGGCGTCGAACTGCCCGAGACCTGGCAGCTGGCGGCGCCGCTGCCCAGCGATCCGGCCGTCATGCCGCCGGCACTCGTGCAGGGCAGCCGGGAACAGTGGATCGAAGAGTGGCGCGGGCTCGTCCACGGGTGACGCCGCGTGGGCTGATGCCGATCGCGTTGGTGCCGCTGGGTTTCCTGGCGGTGTTCTTCGTGTGGCCGGTGGTCGCCATCCTGCGGCTGGGGCTGCGCGAGGGCGGGGTGCTGGCCACCCTCGGGACGGCCGACGTATGGCAGCTGGTCGGGTTCACGGTCGCGCAGGCGGCCGCCGCGACGGCCGTCGCGCTGATCGCCGGGCTGCCGATCGCGTTCCTGCTGGCCAGGACGTCGTTGCCGGGTCTGGGTTTCGTGCGGGTGCTGATCCTCGTGCCGTTCGTGCTGCCCAGCGTGGTGGTGGGCCTGGCGTTCCGGTCGCTGCTGCCCGACGGGGGCGTGTGGGCGATCATCCTGGCCAACGCGTTCTTCAACGTGGCGGTGGTCGCGCGCACGGTCGGTGGGCTGTGGGCGCACCTCGACCGGCGGGCGGAGGAGGCGGCGCGGGCCCTCGGTGCCGGGCGGCTGCGCACGTTCACCTCGGTCGTGCTGCCCGCGCTGGCGCCGGCCATCGGCTCGGCGTCCGCCGTCGTGTTCCTGTTCTGTGCCACCAGCTTCGGCGTGGTGCTGGTGCTCGGCGGCGCGGAGCTACGGACGCTGGAGACCGAGATCTACCTGCGCACGGTCGAGTTGTTGGACCTGTCGGGGGCGGCCGCGCTGTCATTGTTGCAGCTGGGTGCGGTGGTGGCCGTGCTGTCCATCGGCGCGCTGGCCCGGCGCCGGCGCGAGACGGCGTTGAAACTGCGCGGCCGGACGGAGTCGGCGCGGCGACCGACCGGTGGAGAGTGGGTGGTGGTCGGGTTGGCGCTGGCCGTGGTGGCCGCCCTGCTCGTGCCGATCGTCACGCTCGTCGCCCGCTCGCTGTCCACATCGGACGGTTGGGGGCTCGACGGCTACCGCGCGCTCGCCGGCACGGGTCACGACAACTCGCTGCAGGTGTCCGGGGTGGACGCCGCCATGAACTCGCTGCGGGCGGCGACCGACGCGACCGTGTTGGCCGTGACGCTCGGCGTGATGGCGAGCGTGGTGCTGGTTTCGCTGTCGCGCAGCCGGTTGCGGCGTGGGTTCGTGGAGACCATCGACACCGTGCTGATGCTGCCGCTCGGGGTATCGGCCGTGACCGTCGGCTTCGGGTACCTGGTGACGCTCGACCTGCTGCCCGGCGACCTGCGGACGTCGGCCGCGCTGGTGCCGTTGGCGCAGGCGCTGGTCGTGACACCGTTGGTGATCCGCATCCTGTTGCCGGTGCTGCGATCGATCGACGACCGGCTGCGGCAGGCCGCCGCGTCGCTCGGCGCCGGGCCGTGGCGGGTGTGGCGCGAGGTCGACGTGCCGATGGCCGGGCGGTCGCTGCTGACGGCCGCCGCGTTCGGTTTTGTCGTGGCGCTCGGCGAGTTCGGTGCCACGAGTTTCCTCGCCCGCCCGGACACGGCGACGCTGCCGGTCGCCGTGGCGCGGCTGATCTCGCGGCCGGGTGAGCTGAACAACCAGATGGCCTACGCGGCGTGCACGCTGCTGGTGGTGGTCACGGTGGTCGCGGCGGCCCTCGTGGAACGGGTGCGGGTCCCTGGCCGCGCCGGGGTGGGAGAGTTCTGATGACCCTGACCGTCGACGGACTCACCGTCCGGTACGGCTCGTTCACCGCGGTGTCCGATGTGGACGTCTCGGTGGCGGACGGCGAGGTGCTCGCGCTGCTCGGCCCGTCCGGCTGCGGGAAGTCGACGCTGCTGCGGGCCGTGGCCGGTCTGGAACCGCCGGTTACCGGCACGGTCGGTTGGGACGGTTCGGATCTGGCCGGGGTCGCGGTGCACAAGCGCGGGTTCGGGCTGGTCTTCCAGGACGGGCAACTGTTCCCGCACCGGGACGTGGCCGGCAACGTGGCGTTCGGCCTGCGGATGCAGGGCGTGGCGGCTTCTCTGCGCGACGCACGGGTGACCGAGCTGCTGGACCTGTTGGGGCTCGCCGGTTACGAGCGGCGCCGGGTGACCGAGCTGTCGGGCGGCGAGCAGCAGCGGGTGGCGCTGGCCCGTGCGCTGGCGCCTCGCCCGAGGCTGCTGTTGCTGGACGAGCCGCTGTCCGCGCTGGACCGGGCTTTGCGCGAACAGCTGGCCGTGGACCTGGCGCGGGTGCTGCGGGTGTCCGGCACGACGGCGCTGGTGGTGACCCACGACCACGACGAGGCCTTCACGTTGGCCGACCGGGTGGCCGTCATGCGGGCCGGGCGCATTCACCAGGTCGGGGAGCCGAGCGAGGTGTGGCGGCGCCCGGCCGATGCTTCGGTGGCCGCGTTCCTGGGCTGCGGGTTGATCATCCCGGTCTCGGTGCGCGATGGTGTGGCCACGTGCGAGCTGGGTTCGGTGCCGCTGCCGTGGGCGCCTGCCGGGGCGCATCGGCTGGGCCTGCGGCCGAACGCGCTGCGCCTCACGGACGCGGGGCCGTTGACCGGAAAGCTGATGCAGCTGGTCCACCGCCGGGACCACGTGCGGCTGCAGGTACGGCTCGACACCGGTGACCTGCTGGTGGACGCCGTGACCGGCGTGGCCGACGCACCGGAGATCGGCACGCGGGTACACCTTGCCCTTGATCAGGACGGTCTGGCGCTCATTCCGAACGAGTAGAAGCGGCCCAGGTTCGTCCGAGGTATCGCATGAGCGCCGGATAGATGATCGCGTAGCGGAACGGCTTGATGAAAGCCATGTAGGCCTTCCCGAGGGCGCCGCGCGGCTTGACGTAGACGGTCATCTGCGCTTGATACCGGCCGCCGCCCTGGTCCACCCAGGCGAGGTGCATCACGCCGTACATCGTCCGGTTGGACATCTCGTCGGCGAACTCGGTGTCGGTGAGGTACAGCGGACGGAACGGTTTGTCCGTGAGGCGAGAATCCGTGGTGCGGAGTTCCGCCGGCACCCGGCCGATGAGCGACCGCTCGTCAGTTCCGGGGACGGGCGGCCAGGCGCCGGCCTCGTCCGCCGACGTCGAGATGCGCCCAAGTCCGAACACGCGGCCGAGCAGATCGCGAATTCCCCACAGCACACGCACGGGCAGCGGCGCCGACCCGGGAAAGTCGAGGGATTGCATGAGGCCGATGACGGCACCGAAGTCGTCGGGCCCGCCATGGATGGGGAGGGCCCAGACGTCCTCGACGTCGAAGTCGTGGACGACGTCGTCGATGATCCATCGCTGAGTCTTCATTTGCTTTGCGCTCCTTTCGAGCAGAGATAGCGGATCGGGCGGATGAGCGCCCGATAGAACGGCCGGAGCAGCCGTCCGGCGACGCGGCGGTGGCGTTCCTCGTGCCAGACGCGTGCCCGCGGATGCGCCTCGATCACGCGGTCGAGGACGCCGGCACCGAGACGGTGGGTCGGCAGCGCCGAGCACACTTCGACGACGCGGAGGTGCTTGATGCTCATATGGCCGTACTGCCTCGGGCTGACCAGGCGGATCGGAGCACCGTGGTCACCGTCGAGAGGGCGTCCGTTCAGCCGGTCGGCCAGCAGGACGTCGTCGACGAGCGCGTCCCGCAACTCGACCACCGACGAGACGCCGTCCATGCCCTCGAACGCCAGGTGGGTGACGGTGATCCCGGGCTCCAGCGCGGGTTCGACGAACCGGCCATAGAAGTCGGCGAACCGCACGCCTTCCCACCGCAGGTCGGTCGCGGTCCAGCCGGCGACGCAGTGGAAGTCGGCCACGATCTCGCTCCGGGGCAGCCGGGACAGGTCCGCCAGCCGTACCTCGGCGGCGGTTCGCATCGCGCCGCTGATGGCGATCACGGGGTCGTCGGGCACGGGCGGCGGCGGCCGGTGCAGGTGTGTTCCGAAGCGCGGAAATCCGTCGACGCGGCGTTGCCCTGGCGGAAGTGTCTTCATCATCGCGGCCTCCTCACCGACCGACGGTCGTTCACCGACTGACGGTCAGTCTCTATGCTTGCCCAGGTGAGTGTCAAGCGACTTCGGGACCGGCAAGCGGAGGCGACACGGGAGCTGCTGATCGCGATCGCGCGGGAGCGGTTCGTCGAGCAGGGCTTCGCGGCGACCGCCATCGACGACATCGTGCAGCGGGCCGGCATCGCCAAGGGCGCGCTCTATCACCACTTCAAGGGCAAGGACGCGCTGTTCAAGGCGGTCTATGACGTCGTGCTGGACGAGACCGCCGAGGCCGTGTTGGCCGCGGCGATGGCCGCACACGATCCGTGGACCGCGGTGCGCGCGGGTTTGTCCGCGTTCCTCGATGCCTGCCTGCAACCGGCGTTTCGGCGGGTCGTGATCATCGACAGCGTGGCGGTGCTGGCCGCCAACTCGTGGGAAGGCGGCATGGAGGGCGTCGAGCTGCCGATGTTGCGTACCGTGCTGAGCGCGCTGGTGGACACCGGCACCCTGCCGGATGTCGCGCTCGACCCGTTGGCACACGTCGCGCTGGGCGGCCTCTACGGCTCAGCGCTGTACATCGCCCGAGCCCCCGATCCGGAGGCCGCCCGCGCCCAGGCGGACACGGTCCTCGACGTCGTCCTTCGCGGTGTGCGAGCCGTCGCCGACGGGTAAGAGGCCGCGCGAATAGGGTCGGTGGATGCCCGTCAGCCCTGTTCGCGCGGCCTTCGGCTCAGCCGTCTCGGGTGACCATTCTCGCCAGGGCCAGTGAGTAGCCGATCGCGATGTAGCACGCGGCGCGCAGCACGCTCTCCGTCATGCCGTCCGTCGGCATCGGGTCGCGGACCACGTCGCTCAGGCCCTCCCAGCCCTGGGTGAGCAGCACCGGGTGCAGCCAGTCGAGCGCGGCGATGTTGCCGAGCACCGTGAACATGATGATCCCGCCGAGCGTGGTGGCCAGCACCACCAGCGGGTGGTCGGTGCCCGCCGAGATGGCCAGCGCGACCGCCGCCACCGCCCACACCTGCACGGTGACCAGCACGGTCAGCAGCGCGATCCGGCCGAGTGCCTCGCTGAACGGCAACACGTTGCCGGACATGGTGAGCATGTTGTCCCCGCCGAGGATGGTGAGCCCGGCGAGAATCCCGACGACCGCGAGCACGACCACGGCCAGCAGCGACAACACCGCCACACCGAAGGCCTTCACCGCCAGCAGCCGCGTCCGGCTGACCGGGGCGAGCAGCAGGCCGCGCAGGCCGCCGGACGAGGACTCACCCGCGAGCGCGTCGGCCGACCACATGGCACCCATCAACGGCAGCAGCATGGCGAGCGCCAGCAGCAGCACGAAGACCGGAAGGATCATCCCGTTGCCGTCGACGATGGCCGCCAGGCCCTCGATCGACCGCTCGGGGTTGCCGGCCATGGACTCCGATGCCACGGAGATGCCGATACCGGCGACGATCGGGGTCAGCGCCAGCAGTCCGAGCGCCACCAGCGTGCGCGGCCGGCGGATCATGAACCGCAGCTCGGCGCGCAGCAGCCGGCCGATCGGGGCCTTCGTGCGCTGCTCGGCCAGGAACGGCGCGGGGGCGAGTGCGGTGGTCATCGCGCGTCCTCGGGTTCGAAGTCCAGCTCGTCCACTTCGGACAAGCGAGGGCCGGTGGTGCCGGACTCGGTCAGCCGCGCGAACAGCTCCTCGAGACCCGTGCGCTGGCGGCGCACCTCGTGCACCGCCACGCCGGCCCGCACGAGCGTGGCCACGACGTCCGGCGCGGTGGTCGCCGTCAGCTCCACCTGCACCCCGTCGGGCACCTCGCGGGCCGGGATCCGGTTGTCCCGCAAGGCGTCGACCGCCATCGTGGCGTCCGGTGTGGACACCAGCAGGCCGACGTTGCCGGCCTCCAGCAGCTCGGTCAGCTCACCCTGGGCGACCACCGAACCCTGGTGCAGCACGGCCACGTGCGTGCAGGTGGCCTCCACCTCGGCCAGCAGGTGCGACGACACGAGCACCGTGGTGCCGGCGTCGTGCAGGTCGGCAATCACGGCCCGCACCTCGCGGGTGCCGGCCGGGTCGAGACCGTTGGTCGGCTCGTCGAGCACCACCAGGCGCCGCGGGATGAGCAGTGCCGAGGCCAGCCCGAGCCGCTGCTTCATACCGAGCGAGTAACCCTTGTAGCGGCGGTTGGCGGCGGCCGACAGGCCGACCCGTTCGAGCGCTTCACCGACCGCGCGGGGAATGTCCTTGCTGGCCAACCGGGGCTCGGCCGCCGCGAGACGCAGCAGGTTGTCCCGGCCGGACAGGAACGAATGGAAACCGGGGCCCTCGACCAGCGCGCCCACCTCGGGCAGCGCGTAGCCGGCGCCCTCCGGCATGCGGTGCCCGAGCAACTCGACCGAGCCGGCGGTCGGCAGCACCAGGCCGAGCAGCATGCGGATGGTGGTGGTCTTGCCCGACCCGTTCGGGCCGAGCATGCCCAGCACCGAACCCACGGGCACCTCGAGATCCACGTGGTCGACCGCGACCGTCTTGCCGTAGACCTTGCGCAGGTTCCGTGTGCGAGCCGCCAACTGGGCGGGGGCCCCCGCGGCGCGTGCCGCGGGGGCCCCTTTCTCCCCGATCACCATTTCACCAACGGTAGTCACTCGGACAGTGCTTCCGTGACAACCTGCTCGGGAACCGCTCCGATCGCGACTCGGCCGTCCTCGGTCACCAGTGCCGTACCGACGCTCGTGCTGATCACCCAGCCGGAGCCGAAGTCACCGTTGACCTCCTTGCCGAAGGTCCCGAGCAGCTCGAACACGCTCTGGTCCTCGCCGCGGCCCTGCTCTTCGCCACCCATGTTCAGGGCGTCGGCCGGGATCTGACCGGTGACCACCGTGTCCCAGCCGGTGCCGACCGTCTGGATGTCGATCTCGGACAGCCAGTCCTCGGCCATGCGGCCCTTGAACGCCTCGTCGGGGTTGTGCTCGGTGATGGTCGAACCCTCGGGCGGCGTGAACTGGAACAGGCCTGGGTCCTGCGCACCCTCGGTGAACTCGCTGAAGCCCACCTTCAGCGCCGGGTCGGACTGACCGTTGGCCAGCACCTCGAGCTGCAGCGGCAGCCGCAGCTCCGAGTCGACCGACACGCGGATCTCGCGCAGCAGGGTCCGCTCGGTGGGCTTCGGTGTGAGAACCAGCTGGTAGACGGGCCGGTCGGCCACCCGCGCGGTGCCGTCGACGGTCACCGTGCTTTCCGCCTGCATGGCCGTGACCAGGTCCTTCGCGGCGGTCGCCGGGTCGGCGAACCGGCCCTCGAACGGCTTCTCGCCGCCGACGTCGTCGTGCGCCACCTTCCGGACGTCCCGCGTCTCGGAGTTCCACGTCCAGACGGTGGTGCCGTCGTCGACGATGGTGGTCTCGCCGTCCTGGCCGGCCAGCGAGAACCGCCCCCGGCCCTCGCCGTCGGAGTAGACCCGGATGCCGTCGTCCTGACCGGCGCTTCCCGGCAGACCGGGGATCGGCAGGCCGAGGTTGTTCTCCAGCTGCACCGATCCGGCGAGCGCCGGGACCTGGTCGGTGGTGAGCACCGACTCGACGAGTTCCTCGGCGCTGACCGGCGGCAATTCCGGTGGCGCCTCCCTTGCACCGGCCGGTGATGCGAGCACGACCAACCCGGCCACCCCCGCCACCGTGCCGACTGCCGCGAACGACAGTGCGGTCCTCCTCGTGTTCATGCGCACCCCTTATTTCCGGCTCACGATGTTCTCGTAACACGGAGATTGCCTCATCGCTACTGAGATGGCGCTGAGAGTGACACCGATACTGAGAGTCCGCTGAGATGTCTGCGGCCGTAGCCGACGGGAGACGGCATGCTTAGCCCTATGAAACCGCGCGTACTGGTGGTCGACGACGAACTCGGGGTGCGTAGGGCGTTGCAGCGCGGGCTGGGGGCCGAGGGCATGGAGGTCGTGGTCGCGGCCGACGGGCCCAGCGCGTTGGACATCGCCAGGACCGGGGCGTTCGACGTGATCCTGCTGGACATCATGCTGCCCGGGCTCTCCGGTTACCGGGTGTTGCAGGCGTTGCGGGCCGAGGGTGTGACTACCCCTGTGCTGCTGGTGTCGGCCAAGGACGGCGAGGTCGACCAGGCCGACGGGCTCGACCTCGGCGCGGACGGGTACCTGGTGAAGCCGTTCTCCTTCGTGGTGCTGGTGGCGCAGGTGCGCGCCGTGCTGCGGCGCGGGGCGGCCGACGGCGCCGAGCGGCGGCTGCGGGTCGGTGAGCTGATGATCGACCGGGCGATGCGGGAGGTGCGGTTCGCCGGGGAGTCGGTGTCGCTGTCGCCGCGCGAGTTCGCGGTGCTCGAGGTGCTGGTCAGCCGGGCGGGTGCGGTGGTCACGAAGGACGAGCTGCTGCGGACCGTGTGGGGCGACGAGCTGGCGGCCACCCGCAACGCGGTCGAGGTCTACGTCGGCTATCTGCGGAAGAAGTTGGACGCGGCGGGCGCTGGTGGCATCGTGCGCACCGTGCGTGGTCATGGCTATGTGGCGTCGACCAGCGAACTGGACGCGGTGCTCGAGCCGGGGCCGCCCGGCCGGCCGCGGTGAGCGGTCTGTTCGGACGGGTGGTCGGGCGGGTGTGGCTGCGCCGCACCGTTCGGTTCCGGATCACGGCGGTGGCCGCCGTGGCGACGTTGGTGGTGCTGCTGATCCTGGCCGTGCAGACCAGCCGGCTGATCGGCCCGTTGCAGGTGTCGTCGGCGGACGCCGAGCTGCAGTCCATCCTCGATTCGACGCTGGCCGACGTGCGGGCCGGCAACCCGCCGTCCGACAGCCCGGTCGGCATCCAGACCCGCGTGCTGAACACGGCCGGGGACCCGTTGGACGGCCGGGGCCGGGTGCCGCTGTCGGCCGATGACCTGCGGGTGTTGAAGGCCGGCACGCCCGTGCTGCTGCTGTCCGAAGAACCGCCGCGACGGTGGCTGGGGACCGTGACGACCGCGCCGGACGGTGCTCAGCGACTCGTGGTGGTCGGCACGATTCTCACCGGGTACCACGTCATGCAGGACCGGTCGCTGAACTGGCTGATCGGAGCGGCGCTGCTCGGGGCGGCCGCCGCGGCCACGGCCACCTGGTTCTCCGTGCGCTCGTCGCTGCGGCCGGTCGAGCGGCTGCGCGCGGCGGCGACCCGCCTGCCCCCTGGGCGGCGACTGCCGCTGCCCGGGGCGCACGACGAGCTGCGGTCGTTGGCCGCCGCGCTGAACGGCCTGCTGGCCAGGCGGGACGAGGCGACCCAGCGGCTGCGCCGGTTCACCGGGGATGCCGCGCACGAACTGCGGTCGCCCGTGGCGTCGATCCGGGTGCAGGCGGAGGTGGCGGTGGCCAACCCCGATCCGGACCTGGCGCAGGAAGTGCTGGCGGATGTCGTGGCCGAGTCCGAACGACTGTCCACTTTGGTGGACGGCCTGCTGGCGCTCGCCCGCTCCGACGCGGGTGAGTGGCCGAAGGCGTCGCCGGTCGACGTGGTGTCGGCGACGCAGCAGGCGGTGGCGCGGCTGCCCGAGACCCGCCCGGTGGTCAACACGCACACGCCGACCGCGCCCTGCTGGGTGCACGCGGCACCCGCCGAGGTCGACCTGGTGCTGAACAACCTGCTGCGCAACGCGATCCGGCACGCCCGCGCGCTGGTGACCGTGTCCGTGCTGCAGCGCGCGTCGGCCGTGTGGCTGGTGGTGGACGACGACGGGCGCGGGATCGCGCCGGAGCACCGGGAGCGGGTGTTCGACCGTTTCTATCGGGTGCAGGACGACCGGTCGCGCGACTCGGGCGGGTCCGGTCTGGGGTTGGCGCTGGTGGCCGAGGTGGTGCGCAGGCGTGGCGGGGCCGTCCGGGTGACCGAGTCCCCGGAGGGCGGCGCCCGCTTCCAGGTGCGGTGGCGGACACTGTCCACATGAGTCACTCGATGCTGGTGGACGCCGATATCCGGGCGCTGTCGGCGGCGCTGGCTGGGTGGCTGGTGTCGCCGTGCCAGAACGGCTGGCAGGCGACCCGCGGTCCGAACACGGTGCTCCTGGTTCCAGCGGCGACCGGGGTGCAGGTGACGTGGTCGGCCGGTGTGAGCCGTGAGGTGATCTCGGGGGTGGTGGCGCGCGGACGCGCATTGACTGGTGCCCCGGTGATCGTGGGGACGGCCATCGTGCGCGGAACCGAACTGTTGGCCCAACAACGGGCGTATCCACCTTCGACCGCGGGCTTGTGGGAGCTGCCCGGTGGTCGGGTGGAGCCGGGCGAGTCCGATGTGGACGCTGTGCGCCGGGAGTGCGAGGAGGAGTTGGGCGTGACGGTGCGGGTGGGCGATCCGGTCGGCCCGGACGTGGCCCTGCCGGGCGAGAAGGTGCTGCGGATCTACGCGGCATCGCTGGATCCCCTGTCCGCGGAACCCCATCCGCACGACCACCAGGCCCTGCGCTGGCTGACGGTCGACGGGCTGGACTCGGTGGAGTGGCTACCCGCGGATCAGGTCCTGCTGCCCTCGCTGCGGGCACTGCTCCTCACCCAGGTATCTCGGTGACGTAGATCCGTGCGCTGCGGCGGGCGAGCACCGCGTCGAGCTGATCGATGCCCTCGAACTCGTTGCACAGGAGGAACAGGTGTCGCCCCTCCGGTCCGCCGAGCGCGCACGAGAAGCAGGGAAGGTCGGTCTCGACCCGGTGGGTGATCTCACCGCCATCGAGCACCCGGACCACCGCTCCCGCGGGACCGCTCCCGGCGTGCGCGAAAGTGTCCGCCGTCTGGCACCAGATGCCGCCGTCGGAGTCGATGCCGAGGCCGTCCGGCCCGAGCCCTTCCGCCCACGTGCGACGGCCGGACAACGAGCCGTCGGCCCCGATGTCGAAGGCCGACAACCGGCCGGCGAAGGACTCGGCGATCACCAACGTCGAGCCATCGGGAGTGACCACCATCCCGTTGGGGAAGTCGATGTCGCCCGCCACGTCCCGAGCGGTGCCGTCAGGTTCGATCAGGCGAATCCACCCGGGCGTGGGTGCGGCCCCGCCGACGAAGTCGAAGTCCGCGCCGTTGACGTAGACGTGGCCGGCCGGGTCGACCACGAGTTCGTTGCCGCCCTGCGAGCTGTGCCGCACCGCTGAGCCGTCCGGCTCCACCTGGGTCAACTCCTCGCCGGAAACCAGCAACCGGCCGTCGGGCAGCCAGGCGATGGACCAGCCCATCCCGTCACGGCCCGGTCCGACCACCTCTCGCCGGCCCTCCAGATCGACCGCGAGCACCTCACCGCTACTCCAGTGGGCGAACCACAGACGGCCCTCGTGCCAGCGGCCGGACTCGACCATGGTCAGGCCGTCGGTGAGCAGCTGTGGGGAAGGGAGCAGAACGGGCATTGGTTGCCTCCTGATGTGGCTAGACTGGACAGTCTAGTCTACCCAGCGTACCTTTGCTCCGTGCCCGATCAACACCCCTCCGAAGAGTCGGAACGCCCGAGCGGCAAGCAGGCGGCGATTCTCGAGGCGGCGACAAGAGTGTTCCTCGACAGCGGCTTCCGCGGGACGAGCATGGACGCGATCGCGGGCGCCGCGGGGGTCGCCAAGCAGACCGTCTATCAGCACTTCGTCGACAAGGAGCGGCTCTTCGCCGAGGTGGTCCGCGGGGCCGTCAACGCGGTCGCCGACCCGGTCGCCGCCGAGATCAAGCGGCTCGGCTCCGGCGGCGATCTGGCGGCGGACCTGAAGGAGTTGGCCGTGCGGCAACTCGGTGCCGTGCTCCAGCCCCGGGTACTCGCGCTGCGCCGGTTGGTGATCGCCGAAGCGTTTCGGTTCCCCGAACTCGGGCGGGCCTTCTTCGACCAGGGCCCGGGTCGCACGGTGAACGGACTCGCGGCCAGGTTCACCGAACTCTCGCGAGAGGGCCGGTTGCGAGTCGACGACCCGTCAACCGCGGCCGCGGAGTTCAACTGGCTGGTCATGGCCGCACCGATCAACGAGGCGATGCTGCTCGGCCGGACAACCTTTCCGGCCGCGGATCTCGCCCTCATCGCCGACCGAGCCGTGACGACGTTCATGCGTGCCTACGGTCCCGGTTGATCACCGTCAGAGGGTTCTGCTGCCGAGGCCTTCGACGAACGATCGGAAGTCGGGCGCCAGCACGACCTCGGTACCGAAGTCGTTGTCGAACAGGGTGACCGGCGGTTCCGCACTTGGTCCGCGGTAGTCGAGCGCCACCCAGTAATGCCCGTCGCCCGAAAGCAGCACCACTGGCGCGGGCATGCCCCATTCCTCGATCAGATACGGGGTGTCGAGCAGGTTCGTGTTGCGCGGACCGATCCCCATCAGCTGGTCGAACATGATCTCTTCGCCACCGTTGGGGAAGGTGTCGTACTCGGCCGCCACGGGACCGCCGTTCCGCAGCCGGAGCAGCTCGAGCAGGGCGGCCGGCAAAGCCACTCCCAACACACGCTCGGCGTTCCGCAACGCCTCGTCGGTCAGCGGTGGCTGCACGCCGTGCTCACCCGCGCCCCAGAAACCTGCCTTGACATCCTCGAATCGCGCCACGGCCGGCAGCGTACGGGCCGGCCGTCGTGCAGGAAACGACGCTTTCCCTGCGTTGACCGCAGTGAACGACGCGTTCCCTGCATCGAGGCACCCGGCGGCCGACCCAGCGGTCAGCCCACGCCCGCCAGGCGGAGGACCGTCGCCAGGCGGTGGGCGCTGCGTTCCCGCGCCCGGTCCGCACCCGCCTTGCGAATACGGTCCAGCTCCCCGGGATCGGCCAGCAGGTCCCTGGTCCGCTCCCGGATGGGCCGCAGCTCCTCGACCACCGCCTCCGCCACCGCCTCCTTCAGCTCACCGTAGGTACCAAAGGAGTCCGCCACCTCGCGCACCGGTTTTCCGTTGCACGCCGCCATGATCTCCAGCAGGTTGGCCAGGCCGGGCTGCGACTCCGGGTGGTAACGCAGCTTGCCGAAGCTGTCCGTCACCGCCCGCTTCACCTTGCGGCGCAACAGATCCGGATCATCCAGGACGTAGAGGACGCCGACACCCTCCCTGGCCGACTTGTCCATCTTGCGCGTCGGGTCGGCCAGGTCGCGAACGCGGGCGGCCGCCGGGGGCGTCACCACGGTCGGCACCACGAAGGCCTCGCCGAAAGCACTGTTGAACCGTCTCGCCAGGGCCCTCGCCAGTTCCACGTGCTGGGTCTGGTCATCGCCCACCGGGACCTCGTCCGCGTCCTGCAACAGGATGTCCGCCGCCATCAGCACGGGATACGTGAGCAGACCGAGCCGGACGGGCGTCTCCTCGACCACGCGGCGCGCGCTCTTCTCCTTGAACTGCGTCATCCGCGCCGCCTCGCCGTAGGAGCACGTGCACTCCAGCACCCACGTCAACGCCCCGAGCTGGGGCAACAGGTCGGACTGCACGAACACCCGTTCCGGCTCGATGCCGGCGGCGACCAACATGGCGAGCAGTTCCTGCGACCGGGCCCGCAGCTTCTGCGGGTGGTAGGGCGTGGTCATGGCGTGCAGGTCGCTCACGAAGTACAGGTCACCCGGCTGCCCCTCTCGTACCCAGCGCCGGATCGCACCCAGGTAGTTGCCGAGGTGGGCGGGGCCGGACGGGGTGATGCCGGACAGTCGGGTCATCAGAACACTCCTCGCGGATCAGCGACCGCCGCGAGTGGCCGGAAAACACGAAGGCCGCCCGGGCGGGCGGCCTGGATGGTCAACGCATCACGTCATGGCCGCCGGTGAGCGGCCCACCAGGTGGTGGTGACGTTGCGCATACCGCGGATCCTATCAGGCGCCAGTGCCCCGACCCGGAAGTTCGCGCGGCGGTGGGGCATGCCTGGAACGACGCCTTACTGACGTTGAGCGTCTGCAACGACGCCTTCCAGGCATTCGAGGCTCAGGCGGCTTTTGCCAGCTTGACCTTGGCTTTCTTGAGCGCGAGAACCGGGCACCGATCGCAGCGGGACTTCGACCGGCAGCACTTCTTCTTGACCTTGCCGGCCTTCGTCCACTTCCGCACGAGGTCGGCGGGGGACCTCGCGTTCTTCTTGCCCAACGGTGCTCCAGGAGACTAGGCGACCACTTAGGTTAAGCTTACCTTTGCCAATTGCGCCAGCCTCGCGGGCTATCCTTGACAAGCCGCGACCATCCTTCGCGCGCAGCCAATGACGCCAGACCCCATGAACCAGGAGCACACGCGCGTGCCTGCCACCGATACCGGGGCGCCTGCGATCGCCAGGACCGACCTCCGAAACGTCGCGATCGTCGCTCACGTCGACCACGGCAAGACCACGCTCGTCGACGCCATGCTGCGCCAGTCCGGCGCCTTCTCCGCCCGTGCCGAACCCGTCGACCGGATCATGGACTCCGGCGAGCTGGAGCGGGAAAAGGGCATCACCATCCTGGCGAAGAACACCGCGGTCCGCCGCGAGACGCCGGACGGCCCGATCACCATCAACGTCATCGACACCCCCGGCCACGCCGACTTCGGCGGCGAGGTGGAACGCGGCCTGTCGATGGTCGACGGCGTGGTCCTGCTGGTCGACGCGAGCGAAGGCCCGCTGCCCCAGACCCGGTTCGTGCTGCGCAAGACGCTGGCCGCCGGGCTGCCCGTGGTGTTGGTGGTCAACAAGGTCGACCGCCAGGACGCCCGGATCACCGAGGTCGTCTCCGAGACCCACGACCTGCTGCTGGACCTGGCCACCGAGCTGGACGACCTCGACGGCTTCGACAGCACGTCGATCCTCGACCTGCCGGTGGTCTACGCGTCCGCGCGGGCCGGCCGCGCCAGCCTGGCCGCGCCGGCCGACGGCGGCATGCCGGACCACGACAACCTCGACCCGCTGTTCGAGACGCTGCTCGCGCACGTGCCCCCGCCCGCCGGGGACATCGAGGCGCCGCTGCGCGCGCTGGTCACCAACCTCGACGCGTCGAGCTTCCTCGGCCGCATCGCGCTGTGCCGGGTCCACTCCGGCACCATCCGCAAGGGCCAGACGGTCGCGTGGTGCCGCGAGGACGGCAGCATCCACAACGTCAAGATCACCGAACTGCTGCTCACCGAGGCGCTCCACCGGGTCCCCGCGACCAGCGCCGAGGCCGGCGACATCGTGGCCATCGCCGGCATTCCCGAGATCACCATCGGCGACACGCTGGCCGACGCGGACTTCCCGGACCCGCTGCCGCGGATCACGGTCGACCAGCCGGCCATCTCGGTCACCATCGGCGTCAACACCTCGCCGCTGGCCGGCCGGGGCGGCGGCACCAAGGTGACCGCACGGCTCCTGCGCAGCCGCCTCGACTCGGAGCTGGTCGGCAACGTCAGCGTG
Organism: uncultured Actinomycetota bacterium; assembly: GCA_963826035.1. Lineage (GTDB taxonomy): Bacteria > Actinomycetota > Actinomycetes > Mycobacteriales > Pseudonocardiaceae > Actinophytocola. The sequence goes on from CAWGVZ010000024.1 coordinate 445,207, forward strand.
CGGGTCCTGCCCACCGAGCGGCCGGACACCTGGGAGGTGCAGGGCCGTGGCGAGTTGGCGCTGGCCATCCTCGTGGAGACCATGCGCCGCGAGGGCTTCGAGTTGACGGTCGGGCGCCCCGAGGTGGTCACCCGCACGATCGACGGCACGCTGTGCGAGCCGTTCGAGCGGTTGACGGTCGACGCCCCCGAGGAGCACCTCGGCTCGATCACCCAGCTGCTCGCCGCGCGCAAGGGCCGCCTCGAGCACATGGGCGGTCACGGCACCGGCCGCGTGAAGGTCGAGTACGTCGTTCCCTCCCGCGGGCTCATCGGGTTCCGCACGGACTTCCTCACGGAGACGCGGGGCACCGGCATCGCGAACGCGATCTTCGAGGGCTACTTCCCCTGGGCCGGGCAGATTCGCGGTCGGCACTCCGGCTCGCTGGTGGCCGACCGCACGGGCTCGGTCACCAGTTACGCGATGATCCAGCTGGCCGACCGCGGCTCGTTCTTCGTGGAGCCGGGCGCCGACGTCTACCAGGGCATGGTGGTGGGTGAGAACCCGCGCGCCGAGGACCTCGACGTGAACGTCACCAGGGAGAAGAAGCTCACGAACATCCGCTCGTCCACCGGCGACGAGCTGGAACGCCTTGCCAGGCCACGCAAACTGGGGCTTGAGGAGGCGCTGGAGTTCTGCGCGACCGACGAGTGTGTCGAGGTCGCGCCGACCGTGGTCCGGGTGCGCAAGGTGATCCTGGACAGCGTGCAGCGGGCCCGTGAGCGGTCGCGGGTCAAGTCCCGCGACAACTGACCGGAACCGAGTCGCCGCCCCGCACGTCACCTCGTAGGGGCGTCTGGCATGGTCGGACAACGCACTTGGGGAGGTGACGTGGTGGGGACTCGGCGATTTCTGCTCGCCGCGCTCGCGGTCGCGTTGACCGCCTGCACCCCGGCGCCCCAACTGGTCGACTCGCCCGTGTCCTCGCCCGCGCAGCGCCCGGTCGACACGGGTGAGGTGGTGGTCGGCGTCGGCACGCTGGCCGGCGGCTACAACCCGCACAAGATCGCCGACCAGTCGGCCATCACCACGGCGCTGTCGAACCTGTTGCTGCCCTCGGTGTTCCGGCCGGGGGCGGACGGGACGGCCCGGCTGGACACCACGGTCATGCGGTCGGCCGACGTCACCAGCTACGCCCCGTACACCGTGACCTACGAGATCCGCGCCGACGCGTCCTGGTCGGACGCGGCGCCGGTCGCGGCCGAGGACTTCGTCTATCTGTGGGAGCAGATCACCGGCGCCGCCGGCACTATCGACGCCGCCGGCTACCGGCTGATCGACGACATCAACGCGCGCGAGGCCGGCAAGGTCGTCGAGGTGGTGTTCGAGCAGCCCTACCCCGGCTGGCGGACCCTGTTCTCCGGGCTGCTGCCCGCCCACCTGCTGAAGGACGCGCCGGGCGGCTGGACGGGTGCGCTGCAGAGCAACTTCCCGGCCACCGCCGGCCCGTTCGCCATCAAGACGCTGGACACCGACCGCGGCGAGGTCGTGCTGGAGCGCAACGACCGGTACTGGGAGGACCCGGCCACGCTCGACCGGATCATCCTGCGCCGGTCCGAGCAGAGCGGCCTGGTCGACGCGCTGGACGCCGGCCACGACCAGCTCCTGCTGACCACCACGGACGCGGTCGGCACGGAGGCGCTCGCGGCACTGGGGCTGACCGCACAGACCGTGGCGCGCCCGTCGGTGACCACGCTCGCCGTGCGGCCCGACCGCGTGGTCGACCTGCGGGTCCGGCAGGCGGTGCTCGCCCTGCTCGACCGCGAGCAGCTGATCACGGTCGGCACGGGCAACGGCCCCGCCGCCACGCTGCCGGCCGACGCCCAGGTGCTGGCGCCGGCGTCCCCCGGTTACGAGCCGACCGCACCCACGACCCAGCCGGACCCGGAACGGGCGGCACAGCTGCTCACCGAGGCCGGCTACACGAAGACCGCCGGCACGTGGACGCGGGCGGGCCAGCCGCTGACGCTGACCATCGCGGCGGCCGAGGAGCGCGACCCGTCGCTGCGCATCGCGACCGAGGTGGCGAACCAGCTGACGGCTACCGGCATCTCCGCCGAGGTGATCACCCCGCCCGGCCTGGAGCTGGTCGACCAGCTGTACACGACCACGCAGGACTCCTTCGACCTCGCGATCCTGTCCCGCCCGGCGGGCGGCGACCCGGCGACCGTCCTGGCCACCGACTACGGCTGTGTCATGGACGGCTCCGAGCCGCCGGTCCCCGTCCCGGCCAACCCGTTCGGCATCTGCGAACCGGGCATGCAGCCCACCGTGGACGCGGCACTGACGGGCGCGCTGTCCACGGCGGACGCACTGTCGTCGATCGAACCGGCCCTGTGGCAGGCGGCGGTGTCCATGCCCCTGTTCCAGGAGGCCGAGACACTGGTCGTCCGCCCGGAAATGGTCGGCGTGTCCGTCGGTCCACCGGCGGCCGGCCCGTTCGCGAACGCCGCCCGCTGGCAACGCTCACCCGGCTGAGACACCCGGACTGCCACTGACGCTGCCCGCTTATTCTTTGCGGGTGAGGGGGAACACCTGATGACGCTCACGGCCGCGCCTCGGCTGTTACTCGTGCACGCCCACCCGGATGACGAGAGTCTCTGGACGGGCGGCACCATCGCGCGCTATGCGGCCGCCGGTGTGCAGATCACCCTGGTCACCTGCACTCTCGGCGAGGAGGGCGAGATCATCCCCGACCGGCTGCGCGGGATCGCCGCCGACGCGGCCGACCAGCTCGGCGGATACCGCATCGGGGAGCTGCGTGGCGCGTGCGCGGCGCTGGGGGTCTCCGACCACCGGTGGCTCGGCGGCGCCGGCCGCTGGCGGGACTCCGGCATGGCCGGCACCGGCGCCAACCGGCACCCGAGAGCGTTCGCCGGTGGGGATCTCGCCGAGCAGGCGGCCGAGCTGGCCGACATCCTCGCCGACGTGCGGCCGCAGGTGGTGGTCACCTACGGCCCGGACGGCGGCTACGGCCACCCCGACCACGTCCGCGCCCACGAGATCACCATGGCGGCCTGCGACGCCAACCCGATCATGGACCGGGTCTTCTACGCGGTCACCTCCCGCCAGGCGACCGAGGAGGGCATCCACGCGCTCACCCAGGCCGACGGGCTGCCGTTCCGCCTGCCGGAACCGGGCGAGCTGCCGGTGACCGACGACTCCCGGATCACCACCACCGTCTCGATCGCCGATGTCCTCTCGCTCAAGCTTCGCGCCCTCCAGGCACACGCCACGCAGGTCAGCGTCTGGCACGCGGTCGACGGCGTGCACAGCTACGCACTGTCCAACGGCATCGCCCAGCCGATCCCGGCGGCCGAGTTCTACGTGCTGGCCAGGGGCGCGGCCGATGGCGCGGACACCGACCTGTTCGGCGGACTGTGATGAGTACCCGCGACCGGCTGTTCCTCGCGCTGCTGATGGTCGACGCGGCCGTGCTGGCCGTGGTCGAGCTGCTGTTCCTGCCGCTTCGCCTGGACGGCCACATCCTGCCCGAACTCCTCGGCGGCCTGGCACTTCCGCTGTCTGCGCTGGTGGCGGCTGTGACCATGCCGCTGCTCGTGGCGGCCGCCGCCCGGCTGTCGTCGACGTTGCTGGTGGCGGCCGCGCCGCTCGGCGCGTGGGTGGTGGCGATCGGCGCGTTCGGCCTGATGGGACCGGGTGGCGACATCGTGCTGACCGAGGACTGGCGGTCGCTGCTGCTGTTCGCCTGCGGGACACTGCCCGCGACCGTGGTTCTCGGCCGCGTGCTCGCCGCCACACTCACGGCACCACAGTGAGGCTCGCCATCGGCCGAGATGGATACTAGCGAGAGCCGGTAACCTCCGCTTCAGGCAGACATCTACTCAGAAGGCCAGGAGAACGCAGTGACGTATGTGATCGCCGAGCCCTGCGTCGATTTGCTCGACAAGGCGTGCATCGAGGAGTGCCCGGTCGACTGCATCTACGAGGGCGACCGGATGTTGTACATCCACCCCGACGAGTGCGTGGACTGCGGCGCCTGCGAACCGGTCTGCCCGGTGGAAGCCATCTACTACGAGGACGACGTCCCCGACCAGTGGAAGGACTACACCAAGGCCAACGTCGACTACTTCGACGAGCTGGGCTCGCCCGGCGGTGCGGCGAAGGTCGGCAAGGTGGCGGCGGACCCGCAGTGGATCAAGGATCTGCCCCCGGTCGAGCACGACGAGTGACCCGGCAACTTCCCGACTTTCCCTGGGACTCGCTGACCGAGTTCGGCGCCAAGTCCCGCGCGCACCCCGACGGGCTGGTCGATCTGTCGGTCGGCACGCCCATCGACCCGGTGCCCGCGCTCATCCAGGACGCGCTGGCCTCGGCGGCCGCCGAACCCGGCTACCCGACCACCCACGGCACGCCCGCGCTGCGGGAGGCGGCGGTCGCCGCCATGGCCAGGCGGCACGACGTGACCGGCCTGTCGCCCGAGGCGGTGCTGCCGACCATCGGCTCGAAGGAGCTGGTCGCGTGGCTGCCGACGCTGCTCGGCGTCGGCGCCGGTGACCTGGTGGTCATCCCCGAACTGGCCTACCCGACCTACGAGGTGGGCGCGCGGCTGTCGGGTGCGGACGTGCTGCGCACGGACGGGCTGCTGGCCGCCGGCCCGGCGCGGCCCCGGCTGGTGTGGCTGAACTCCCCGTCGAACCCGACGGGCCGGGTGCTGCCCGTCGAACACCTGCGGAAGGTGGTCGACTGGGCGCGCGAGCGCGACGCGGTCGTGGTGTCCGACGAGTGCTACCTGACGCTCGGCTGGTCGGCGTCGCCGTTCTCGATCCTGCACCCGTCGGTGTCGGGCGGCCGGTTCGACGGGCTGCTGGCCGTGCACTCGCTGTCGAAGTCGTCGAGCCTGGCCGGCTACCGGGCGGGCTACGTGACCGGCGATCCGGCGCTGGTGGCCGCGCTGCTGGCCGTCCGCAAGCACGCCGGCATGATCGTTCCCCGGCCCGTGCAGGCGGCCATGACGGTCGCCCTGTCCGACGACGAGCACGTGACCGTCCAGCGGGCCCGGTTCGGCGCGCGCCGCGAGGTGCTGCGTGGGGCGTTCGAGGCCGCCGGCTTCACGATCGACCACTCGGAGGCGGGCCTGTACCTGTGGGCCACGCGGGACGAGGACGCGTGGGACACGATCGCGTGGCTGGCGTCGCTCGGCATCCTGGCCGCTCCCGGCACGTTCTACGGCCCGGCCGGCGCCAAGCACGTCCGCATCGCCCTGACGGCCACCGACGAACGAGTGGCAGCCGCCGCCGCCCGCCTTACGCCGTCTCCGGCCAAGGGCGCAATGCCCTGAATGCCCCATTCGAGACGTCGAGCGTCCTCAATGCCTCATTCAGGGCATCGCCGGGGTGGGCCAGCGGCCGGTTTCCTTGGCCTTCCGGACCGCCGCCAGACCCGGCTGCCGCATCCGGCCGGCCGCCGTCAGCGCCGCCACCTTCGTCGCGTTCAGGTGTGACCACGGGCTGTGCCGGCGGCGCGGGGAGTACCGCTGCAGGTAGTAGTCGGCATCGCAGGCCCTGCGGTGACTGTCGATCCAGCCGTAGCACAGCGCCACGTCGAGGGCCTCGTCGATCGTGACCGTCCTGCGGTCCGAGCCCTTCTTCGCGATCTTCATCCACACGTCGGCCGTCTCGTGGTGCTCGGCCAGCCAGGACTCCCACCGCACCGCGTCCGCGAATTCCATGATCTCCATGGGAACCATCATCCGCGGCAAAGTGCTCATCCACTGAGCACTTTGAAAGCCTCTTCCACCTCGGCGAACGCCGCCTGCCACGTGTTCCTGGTCGCCGCCTGCCGAGCGCGTTCCCGCTCCACCAACCGGCCGGCCACGAAGATCTCCTCGGCGTCCGTCCTCCCCCGCAGCAGCGCCCGGACCCGCTGTTCGGCCACCACCGCGTCCTGGTGGTCGCCGAGCACGTCCTGCAGCCCGCGGGTCGCCTTGATGAGCCGGCGCACGGGCTTGCCGCCGGTCGACACGGCCAGCTCGGCCGCGTAGCGCAGGCGTTTGCCGCGGATCCGCAGCTCGTGCAGGTCCTCGTCGGTGGCGTCGGCGTCGAGTGTGGAGGCGAGCTTGTTCAGCTTGCGGAACGGACGCTCCACCACTCCGGTCAGGTCATCGCCCAACTGCTGCTTCTGCTTCTTCTTCGACCGCGGCACGCCCCGCACGGGCGCGGTCGACGCCACCACCAGTGCCACCAGCAGCGCCGCGTACCGCCGGCCGCGCAGCGCCCGCGCCATCCGTTTCCTGGCCCGCTCGCGGTCGGCCAGGAGGGTGCCGAGCAGCCGGTCGACGGCCGCCAGCTCACGCTCGTCGAACCCGGCCGCCTGCGCGCGGAAGTACCCGAGGAGCACGTCCAGGTCCCGCACCGGCCCCAGCTCACCGCCGAGCCACTTCAGCTCGACCCGCAGTTCCTCGACGTTCGGCAGGTCGTGGACCGCGTCGTCGGCCTTCAGCGCGGCCCGCAGCCGCCGGACGGCCACCCGGATCTGGTGCACGCCCTCCGGATCGGTGTCCGCCTTCGCTGTCTCCTGGTGCTCGAGCAACGCCCGCACCTGCTCGTCCAGCCGCGCCCGCAGGTGCAGGGCGGGCGGGTCGTCGGAGGCTGCGGTCAGCGGCTCGGCCGGCAGTGCGAGGGTGGTCACGCGATCGATCGTAGGTCAGTCGTTGGCGTGCAGCGCAGCGTTGAGGACGACCCCGGTGCCCGTCCGCTCGACCACCTCGACCGCGCCGGTGGCCGAGTTGCGCCGGAACAGCAGTCCCGGCGAACCGGACAGCTGCCTGGCCTTGACCAACCGCCCGTCGGGCAGCGCGACCTTGGTGCCCGAGGTGACGTACAGGCCGGCCTCGACCACGCAGTCGTCGCCGAGTGAGATGCCGACGCCCGCGTTCGCGCCGATCAGGCAGCCCTTGCCGACCGAGATCGTCTCCTTGCCGCCGCCGGACAGCGTGCCCATGATCGACGCGCCGCCGCCGACGTCGGACCCGTCGCCGACCACCACCCCGGCGGAGATGCGGCCCTCGACCATCGACGCGCCGAGCGTGCCGGCGTTGAAGTTCACGAAGCCCTCGTGCATGACCGTGGTGCCGGTGGCCAGGTGGGCACCCAGCCGGACCCGGTCGGCGTCGGCGATCCGCACGCCGGCCGGCACCACGTAGTCCACCATCCGGGGGAACTTGTCGATCCCGTGGACGGTGACCGCGCCGCGGGCCCGCAGCCGCAGCCGGACGGCGGCGAACCCCTCGACCCGGCACGGGCCGTGGTTGGTCCACACGACGTTGGCGAGCACGCCGAACAGCCCGTCGAGGTTCAGCCCGTGCGGCTCGACCAGCCGGGACGACAGCAGGTGCAGCCGCAGGTAGGCGTCGTAGGCGTCGGCCGGTGGGTCGGCGAGCGAGGTGATGCCCGTGCGCACGGCCACGACCTCGACCTCGCGGTCGTTGTCGGGCCCGAGCAGCGCCGAGACCCCGGCGCCCAGCTCGTCGGCCACCTCCTGCTCGGACAGCCGCTGCGTGCCGGGGATGCGGCCGTCGTCCAACTTCGGGTGCGGGAACCAGGTGTCCAGAACCGTGCCGTCGTCCGTGACGGTCGCGAGGCCGACGCCCTGGGCGCCGGTGATTACCGGGTCGAGGTCTGCGCTGCTCACGCCTGGCAACATACCTTCGGGCCACTCGCCCAGGTGGAGGCGGCCGCCGTCACCTGAAGATGACGGTGGCCGGTGATCCGGCGGCCGTGGACACCTCCGGGGTGAGGCTCAGGATCGCCAGATGACCGTCGTGCCAGGCGAGCTCGTCGTCCAGATCGTTGTTCTCGACCATGCCTCGGGCTCCGTCGCTGGCCACCGTGTCCCTCGGCGGCAGCCCGGCCAGCGGCGTCAGGCTCCCGCTCGCCGGATCGGCGGACACCACGACGCCCCGCTGGTCCTCGGTCTGGAACTGCAGGCCGACCAGCCGCCCGTTCTCGTCCACGCCCATGGGCGCGAGGCTCAGCTCCTCCCCTGGACGGGCGTGCCACAGCTCCTCGCCCGTGGTGAGGTCGAGGGCGACCATCCCTTTCCGCCTGAAGTTCGGGTCCAGAGTGGACTGCAGGTAGAGCACGCCGTCGCCGACAAAGGCCCGGGAGCAATCGTCCAGCGACTGCTGTACCTCGCCCTTGCATGGCGACATGTACTCGGCCATTTCGGACTGCGGCACGAGGACACTGTGCTTGCCGGGATTGTCCGGCGCGTCACTGCCGGGTTCCACCTGCCACAGCTCGGACGCGCCCCTCTCCGACTTGACGACCACGACCAGCGGATCGACCGACAGCACACCGTTCAGTTGCAGTTCGGTCCGGTCCTCGGGGAACATCCACCTCCACAGCGGCTTCTGGTCGCGGTCGAAGGCGGCCAGGTGCCGGCCCGGCAGGTTCTGCTCGTCGGATCCCAGGCAGTCCCGCCAGGACAGCAGGGTGTCACCGAAGCCGAGAAAGTCGGTGGCAAAACAGCTGCTCGGCGCGTACGGCTGCGGTTGCGAACCGTCCACAACGCTGAAGAACTGTCCGCCCCGCTTGGTGGAGACGTACACGTTGTCGCCCACGATCACCGGGACGTGCCCGGCGTTGGGAAACTGATCTCCCTGGCCCGCGCCGCCGGGCAACGGCGGGAGGTCCTTCGACCACAACGCCGTACCCGTGGTGACGTCGATGACCGTGATCCGGGTGCAGACGTCCATTTCGTCACCACCGAGCAGCACGACGAAACCATCCGCCGTCTGCTCACGGGAGGCACGGCAGTTGCCGTTACCGGGCACCGGGGCTCGCCACGCGATCGAACCGTCGGCCAGGTCGTAGGCGACCACCTCTTCCGGCATCTCCCGCACCAGGTGCCCCTCGGTCCACCAGTGCCCGTCGAGAAACGCCCCCACCGTCATCTGGACGTCGTAGCCGACGGGCTTCCAGTCCTCGGGGTACATCTCCTCGACCAGGAGCTCGAGCTGCTGGTCCGCCTCGGCCGCCAGGCCGGAGTCCCCGGAACCGCCGGCACTCTGGAAGTACCACACGCCTCCCGCGGCCCCGGCCACCACCAGCACGGCGACGACCACGATGGCGACGACCCGGCCCGTTCGCTTCGGCTTCGGTGGGCCCGGCGGATGGCCGGACCAGGCGGGCCCCTGCGGACCGGGGTATCCCTGTGCCGGGCCCGGGGGTCTCTGTGCCGGGCCCGGCGCACCGTGTCCGGGATATGGCTGTCCGTTCATGCGCCGCCGCCTTGGTCCGCTGTGGTCGTCGAGGGTCGCGGTCAGGATGGCAACGGCACTCTCCTCGAACTCTCCTAGTCCAGGCGGAAGCGGGCGTCGGTGACCAGCTCGGCCAGCTGCTGGGCGGTGAACGGCACCATGTTCAGCGGCGGCTGCCCCGAGCCCATGAACTCGTTGTCCTGCGCGACGTACACCACGGTGCCGTCCGGGTGGCGGAAGCCGACCCACTGGTCGAACGCGGACTCCGGGTCCGTGTCGGTCACCACCCCGAGGGTCGTGCCGGCCACGGTGACCTCCTCGCAGGTGCCGCCGCCCAGGTTCCACAGTGTCCTGGACAGCTCGCATCCTTCGCCGGCGATGCCGTTCGCCGCCGTGTGCACCTCGGCGAACACCGTGCCGAGTCCTCCGTCCGCGGACACCGGGACGAACGCCAGGTACTCCCACACCTCGGTTCCCCCGATCGTGTCGGCGTACTGCGCCTGGTGGGAACGCAGCGGCGTGCCGGGTTCGTAGTCCGGCCCGGTGTACTCGAGATCATCCGGGGTCTCGAACCCGGACGGAGCCGCGGCGGTCAGCTCGTCGAGCAGCGTCGCGCCCTGGTCGAACTCGGCGCCGGCGGTGGCCGTGCGGTCGGTCTGCCCGTTCGGCCACTGGGTCTTGGTCCCGCTCGCCGGCGAGGTCTCGGTCCCCGAGATCGGCGGCGCGTCGGCTTTCGTGGAGGCGTCGCCCGGGCCGGCGCCGTTCGGGGGGGCACCCACCTCCGCCCCTCGGTCATCGCCGCTGGGCGCGAGCACCATGGCACCCGCCACGACGGCCATCACGGCGGCCGCGCTGCCCGCACTCGCCCAGGTCGCCTGCCGGCGTCGGTTCGCCCGCTTCGCCAGGTCCAGCACCGGGGCCTCGTTCATCGGCGGCGGCGGCGCGGCGACCGTCATGGTGTCGTGCAGCGCCTGTCGGAACTCGTGTTCGTTCATGGCCTTCTCCTAGGACGTGATGGTGGTGGGGACGAGGTCACGCAACGCGTCCAGGCCGCGGGACGTCTGGCTCTTGACGGTGCCGATCGAGCAGCCCATGGCCTTGGCCGTGTCGTCGACGGACAGGTCCTCCCAGAAGCGCAGGACCAGCGCGGCGCGTTGCCGGGGCGGCACGCCGGCCAGCGCGTGCAGCAGCACCAGCCGGTCCTCCGTGCTGCCCGCGGACGGCGCGACCCGCTCCATCTGCTCGGCCGTGACCTTCTCGCGGAAGAAGAAGCCGCGCCTGGCCTCGTCCAGGAAGGTGCGCACCAGGATCTGCCGGGTGTAGACGTCCATGGCGTGCCGCGCGTCGATCCGGTTCCAGGCCCGGTAGAGCTTCACGAAGGTGGTCTGCACCAGGTCTTCCGCCCGGTGCCAGTCCCCGCACAACAGGAACGCGGTGCCGCGCATGGCGTTGGACCGGCTGGCGAAGTAGTCGGTGAAGCCTTGGTCACGTTCATTCATCGAACCCTCCCGTGCGTTCCTGGACGCTGCTAGTCACGCTCGGTGCCACGGCCGAGGTTGCACGATCGGGCAGGTAGCGTGGCCGATCGTGATCCCGGAGCTGAACCTGGCGGGCGACCCCGTCGAGCTGACCGCCGCGCTCGTGAACATCCAGAGCGTGTCAGGTGCGGAAGCTGCGCTGGCCGCGTCCGTGGAGGCGGCGCTGCGCGCGCTGTCCCACCTCGAGGTGATCCGGTCGGGGAACACCGTGCTCGCCCGCACGAACCTCGGCCGGCAGCGGCGGGTGGTGCTGGCCGGGCACCTGGACACCGTGCCGGTGAACGACAACCTGCCGCTGCGCCGCACGGAGGAACACCTGCACGGCCTCGGCACGGTCGACATGAAGGGCGGCGACGCGGTGATGCTGCACGTGGCCGCCACGGTCACCGAGCCGCGCCACGACCTGACGTTCGTGTTCTACGACTGCGAGGAGATCGAGGCGGCCCGCAACGGCCTCGGCCGGATCGAGCGGGAGCTGCCGGCGTGGCTGGCCGGTGACCTGGCGATCGTGTGCGAGCCGTCGAACGCCGTGGTGGAGGCCGGTTGCCAGGGCACCATCCGGGTGGAGCTGCGGACCACCGGGCGGCGCGCCCACACGGCCCGCGGGTGGATGGGCGAGAACGCCGTCCACGCGCTCGGCGACGCGCTGCGCAGGCTGACCGACTACCAGGCACGCGAGGTGGACATCGACGGCTGCCGGTACCGCGAGGGTCTGCAGGCCGTGCGGGTGGCGGGCGGGGTGAGCGGCAACGTGGTGCCGGACTCGGCCGTGCTGACCGTGAACCACCGGTTCGCCCCGGACCGCTCACTCGCCGACGCGGAGGCACACCTGCGGAAAGTCTTCGCGGGCTACGACCTGACGGTGACCGACGGCGCGCCGGGCGCCTTGCCCGGGCTGTCCGCGCCCGCGGCCACCGAGCTGGTGGCGGCGGCCGGCGGCACGCCCGTGGCGAAGCTCGGCTGGACCGACGTCGCCCGCTTCGCCGCACTCGGCATGCCGGCCGTCAACTTCGGGCCAGGTGACCCCACGCTCGCCCACACCCAGCAGGAGTACGTGCCGATCGCGGAGATCCGCCGCTGCGCCGAGGTCCTCACCACGTTCCTCAGCTAGCGCCGGTACCTCGATGCGGGGAGGCGTCGTTCCCTGCGGTCAACGCGGTGAACGCGTCGTTCCCTGCGGGCCAGGCCGGTCCACCACCCGATCCACCAACCCGTACTTGAGTGCCTCGGCGGCCGTGAACCAACGCTGCCGCTCAGCGTCCCGCCACACCTGCTCAACCGGTCGGCCCGAGGCACGAGCGGTCAACTCGGCGATCTCCCGAGTCCACTTGGCGAGCATCTCGCGCTGCAGCTGGTCCGGGTTCGACGGACCGGACGGCAGCCGCAACAGCACCCGCGCGTCGACCAGCGCATGGCGTTTGCCCGGTGCGCCGCCGGTCAGCAGCACCTGCGCGGAGCCGGCGGCCACCCCCATCACCCAGGTGGCCACGTCCGGCTCGATGTGGGTCATGGTGTCGAGGATGGCCATGGTGGCGGATACCGAGCCGCCGTTCGAGTTGAGGTAGAACGTGATGTCGGCGTCCGGGTCCTCCGCCGCCAGGAGCAGCAGCTGCGCCGTGAGCTGGTTGGCCGTCTCGTCGTCGATGTCGGTGCCCAGGTAGATCACCCGCTCCCGGACGTCCGGGGGATCACCCAGCCGGATCACCCGCCGATAGGGCGTGAGCAGCTCCGGTGCCACCTTTCCGGCGTCCACGAGGATCGCCAGCCCGCCCCGGCGCTGCGGGTTTCGCGCCCGCGCCGCGGCGAACTGGTCGGGGGCGCCGAGCACGACATCCGCACGGTAGTCGGGCAGCCGGCCGACGCTCACGCCCAGCTCGGCGAACACCGGCTTGAACACCGCGTGGACATGCACCGCCTCGACGTCATCCGGCACCAGCACGTGCACCGCCCGGTCGCCGGACCTGGTCGCAAACAGCGCCGCCACCAACACCAACGCGATGGCCCGGTCCCTGCCGGTCAGTCCGGTCAGCGCGCTCGGGTCGCCGTCGCACGCGGCGAACGCGGCCAGCGGCAACCGGTCGTCGACCGCCACACCCAGCACGCGGCCGACCGCCGCGACGCAGACCCCGAACACCTCGGTCCGCACGTACTGGTCGAAGCCATCCGGCCGCGGATGCTGGGCGGCGGAAGCGAAGCCGACCTCGGCGATCCCACACGCCAGATGGCCGCCCGCCATGAGCGACAGCACCTGGTCCGGCGTGACCCCGTCCGCGGGATCCAGCAACTGGGTCACGCCGACGATCAGGCTGGCGCGCTCGTTGAGCGCCCCGACGACCGCCGGACCCACTGCGCTCGACCACGAGAAGTCCTTGTCGCCGATCGTGATGGCGACCCGCAGCCGGTTCGCCTCGAGGATGGCCGTCAGCTCCTCCACGACCTCCGTCTGGACGGGGTTGTCCGTGTAGTCGCTCAGCCCGGCGGCCACGAACACGTCCAGCCCGGCCACCCGCCAGCCCGTGCCGGTCCACCGCAGCGCCAACACCTCGTACGACGGGTTCACCAGGAAGATCGGCAGGCCGCGCGGTTCGAGGAGCAACGTGACCGCCCGCCAGGTGACCGGCGGTCCCCCGGACGGCGGCGCGGGCGAATCGAACCACTGCGGCGCACGGCAGTACCGGTGATGCAGCGATGCCGTGGCGAGGTCGCCGTCGCGGTGGACCACGAGCGCGGGGACGTCACGGTCGAACGGGCGACCGCAGGTCTGGCAGTCGACCGCCCGCAACCGGGTCCGCACCTGGTCGAGCAGGGACCTGCCCAGCCGGGCGCGGGTGGCCGGGTCGACCTTCAGCTTGCGCATCACACACCGACGTTAGTGAGTGGCCGTCGAGTGCTCGTCGAGCTGGACCGAACGGCGGCAACGCGCTCGGGTCACGACTCCTCCGGATAGCGCAGGTCACCCGCCCGCCCGCCGTGCAGGCCGGCCAGCGCCACCGCCGCCAGCAGCGCGAGCCACCGGCCGGGCGCGGTGTCCGCGTCCTCCGGTACACCGACGAACAGGGTCCCGGCCGCGGTCACCAGACCGAGCACCACGAACGTGATGTGCACCGGCCTGGTCGACGGTCCGCCCACGAACGCGAGAGCCGAGCCCACTCCGAGGATGAACACCAGCGCCAGCGTCACCAGCGCGAACCAGCCGCCATCGGACACCAGGCCCCACAGCGTGTACGTCTCGTCGTAGTCCGTGTCGACCGCCCAGGTGACGGCCGTCAGCACGAGCAGACAGCCGGCCAGCATCACGGCCAGCGCGGACACCCGGTTCTCGAAGAGACTGTGCGGCCCACGGGCTTCGAGCTTCGCGATCCTGGCGCGCAGCGCACGCAGCTCGGCGTGCATCTTGTCGGGTTCTGTCACAGTGTTCAGACGGACGACCCGCACACGTGGTTCCCCGGCTCTAGACTCGCGCGGGTGACGATCCAAGAATCGGCGGACGTGCCGGACGACGAGGAACACCCCAGGGAGAAGCAGCGCGGCCCGGTCGTGCTGCGCAGGGGGCGCAGGGAAGAAACAACCACCACCGACCAGCGCCTGCTCGACTCGCGCGGGCCGGCCGACTGGGTGCACACCGACCCGTGGCGGGTCCTGCGCATCCAGGCGGAGTTCGTGGAGGGCTTCGGCGCGCTGGCCGAGGTGCCGAGGGCGGTGACCGTGTTCGGCTCGGCCCGCACGAAGCGCGACCACCCCGAGTACCAGCTGGGCCATGACATCGGCGCCGCACTGGCGAACGCCGGTTACGCGGCCATTACCGGCGGCGGGCCCGGCTCCATGGAGGCGGTCAACCGCGGCTGCTCGGAGGCCGGCGGGCTGTCCATCGGGCTCGGCATCGAGCTGCCGTTCGAGCAGGGCCTCAACCCGTGGGTCGACCTGGGGGTGAACTTCCGGTACTTCTTCGCGCGCAAGACCATGTTCGTGAAGTACGCGCAGGCGTTCATCTGTCTGCCCGGCGGGTTCGGCACGCTCGACGAGCTGTTCGAGGCGCTCACCCTGGTGCAGACGAAGAAGGTCACGAAGTTCCCGGTCGTCCTGTTCGGACGGTCCTATTGGGGCGGTCTGTACGACTGGGTGAACGACGTCGTCCACAAGGAGGGCAAGGTGGGCGAGAAGGACATGGCGCTGCTGCACCTGACCGACGACGTCGACGACGCCATCCGGGTGGTCGAGGAGGCATACCAGGCCTGGGTCGAGGTTCACTGAGACATTTGGTCGCTCCGCTCCTCCGCTAAGACGCCGTCTTCCCTCCTCGCGTGCTCGGCGCTGGCGCGCCTGCGCGCGCTCGTCAGTCCAGACGGCGTCCGCTCCGTCCCTCCGCTCCGGTCACGTTTCCCGCAGGTCACCATTTGTGACGTCGGTGTAGCGCACGGCGTTTTCGGGCCTACCCCGTGGCACGATCGTTGACACCAGCTGGCCGGTGTTGGCCGAACCAGGAAGGTGGTCGAGATGGTGGCAAGCATTGCGGGGACGCGCCCGCCGTCCCGTTGTCCGCGGGCGTTCGCGTGATGCACCCGGACGCCCGCACCTGGTTCGACGAGCGAACCTGGCAGAGTCCCGAGTGGACCGTGGCGGATCTGGTGTTGGCCAAGGGATCGCGGACGGTCAGCGTCGTTCTTCCGGCACTGAACGAGGAAGCGACCGTCGGTGAGGTGATCGCCTCCGTCCGGCCACTGCTCGGCACCCTGGTCGACGAGCTGGTGGTGATCGACTCCGGTTCGACCGACCGCACGGCCGAGGTTTCGGCCGCGGCCGGCGCCCGGGTGGTGCACCGCGGCGAGGTGCTGTCCGAGCTGGAACCGTTGCCCGGCAAGGGCGAAGTACTGTGGCGCTCGCTCGCCGCGACCACCGGCGACCTGCTGGTGTTCCTCGACTCCGACCTGATCGACCCGGACCCGGCGTTCGTGCCGAAACTGCTCGGCCCGTTGCTGCTCACGCCGGATGTCCAGCTGGTGAAGGGTTTCTACCGGCGACCACTGTCCACGGAGGGCAGCGCGGGAGCCGGTGGCGGCCGGGTGACGGAGCTGATGGCCCGACCCCTGCTGTCGGCGCTCCGGCCTTCCCTGTCCGGCATCATCCAGCCGCTGTCGGGTGAGTACGCGGGCACCCGTGCGCTGCTGGAAGCCGTGCCGTTCGCGTCCGGCTACGGCGTGGAGATCGGGCTGCTGCTCGACGCGCACTCGATCGTCGGGCTGCCCGGCATCGCGCAGGTCAACCTGGGGGTGCGGCGGCATCGCAACCAGCCGTTGCCCGCGCTCGGGCTGATGGCCAGGCAGATCCTGGGTACGGCGCTGGCCAGGTGCGGGATGCTGCCCGCCGGCGACGGCGCCCTGACCCAGTTCGTCGAGGTGGCCGGCGAGTGGCTGCCGGACACGGCCGGGGTCGAGGTGGCCGACCGGCCGCCCATGCGGGAGTTGCTCGTCCGCTGAAGTTTGTCGGTGGCGTATGACACCATCGCTTCCGTGACCACCGCTCTGATCTATCTGGCCTTCATGATCCTGGTGGCGGCTGTGGTGTTCCTGCTGGCCTCGGTCGTGTTCGGCCGGGGCGAGGAGCTGCCGGCCCTGCCCCCGGGTGCATCGCCCACCAGGCTGCCGTCCACCGGCATCACGGCTGAGGACATCCGGGACGTCCGGTTCCAGCTGGTCCTGCGCGGGTACAAGATGTCGGAGGTCGACTGGGTACTACGCAGAGTCGGCGGTGAACTGGACGAGCTGCGTTCCGAAGTGGCCGAGCTACGTGAGCGGCTCGCGCTGACCGAGGCAGCAGAGCCGGACGTCAAGTGAGCGGTGCGACGGTGGGCGCTGACGGCCGCGCCCGTTGCCCCTGGGGCAATTCGACGGAGGACTACACCGAGTACCACGACCAGGAGTGGGGCGTTCCGCTGCGCGGCGAGAAGGCCATGTACGAGCGGCTGACCCTCGAGGCCTTCCAGTCGGGGTTGTCGTGGCTGACCATCCTGCGCAAGCGCGAGGGCTTCCGGCGGGCGTTCGCGAAGTTCGACCCGAAGAAGGTGGCGAAGTTCGGCGAGCCCGAGGTGGTCCGCCTGATGGGCGACGCGTCGATCGTGCGCAACCGGGCGAAGATCGAGGCGGCCATCCGCAACGCCCGGGCCATCGCGGAACTGGACGTGCCGCTGGATGAGCTGCTGTGGTCGTTCGCGCCGGCCGAGCACCCCCGCCCGAAGGACCTGGCAGAAGTCCCGGCGATCACCCCGGAGTCCAAGGCCATGGCCAAGGAACTGAAGCGGCGGGGCTTCGCCTTCGTGGGCCCCACCACGGCCTACGCCCTGATGCAGGCAACCGGCATGGTCGACGACCACGTAGCGGACTGCTGGCGCGCCACCTGAAGCCATGATGACCATTCCGGTCACCCATGATGACCGTTCCCGTCACCTGTGATGACCGTTCCGTGCTCGGCATCGGTCGGGTGTGGTCATCGTGCCCGACGGGAGTGGTCATCATGCGTGACGGGAGTGGTCATCATGCGTGACGGGAGTGGTCATCATGGGGCAGGTCAGGCCCCCGGCAGTGGCTCGGCCTCCTGCACGGCGGCAGCCAACCGCCGGAAGTCGTCCTCGCTGGCGCTGCCGGTGATCAGCAGGACGGTCCCGTCCAGCTCGGTGACCCACGCCGGCTCGTCGCGTCGAGCGGGATAACTGTCCCACCGCACCCCGGCGACATCGATCTCCCCGCGAGCGACCGACCCCTCCTGTCCGGTCTCCGCGGCGAGCACGTCGGCCACCGCCCCGCCCGACTGGCTCAGCTGTACGAAGTTTCCGTCGGGCGTCAGCCACCCGACCCGAACCACCACGTCAACCGCACTGACCGCCTCCGTGGACGACGAGTTCGCCCGCCACTCCACCGGCAGCTCCGGGCGCCGCACGGGGAAGGGCACCGACGCCGCCGCGTCGTCCAGGCGCTTGGACATGTCGACCGTCGGCGCGGACGTCGGGTCCACGACCGGGCCGCCCGGCGCGAACGAGCATCCCCGGGTGAACGCCACCAGGACCCCCACGCAGATCAGCAGGATGGCCATGGCTCCCACCATGTCCCGCATGCTGGTGGCGGCCCGGCCTGACGGCCGCTGCCCACTCGGTTGCTCCACGCCGGCCATTTTCGCAGGCCCCCGAGATCATGCTCACGGCGCGGCGGAGTCCCGTCATCTGGGAGGATCGAAACCCCACCCGGCGAAAGGCAGGCTGGTACCAGATGACTTCCACCACCCGGCGGCGCGAAGAGCCCGATCGCAACCTCGCCCTGGAACTGGTCCGGGTCACCGAGGCCGCGGCGATGGCGGCCGGGCGCTGGGTCGGCCGCGGCGACAAGATCGGTGGCGACGGCGCCGCGGTCGACGCGATGCGCAAGCTCATCGGCACCGTCTCCATGCGCGGCATCGTGGTGATCGGCGAGGGCGAGAAGGACCACGCGCCGATGCTCTACAACGGCGAGCACGTCGGCAACGGCGACGGCCCCGAGTGCGACGTGGCGGTCGACCCGATCGACGGCACCACGCTGATGGCCAAGGGCATGCCGAACGCGATCGCCGTGCTCGCGGCCACCGAACGTGGCGCGATGTTCGACCCGTCGGCCGTGTTCTACATGGAGAAGCTGGCGGTCGGGCCCGAGGCGGCGGACGTCGTGGACATCACGGCACCCGTGGCGGAGAACATCCGCCGGGTGGCGCGGGCGAAGCAGACCGACGTGTCGGACGTCACCGTCTGCATCCTCGACCGAGTCCGCCACCAGGACTTGGTGAAGGAGGTCCGGGAGGCCGGCGCGCGGATCCACTTCATCAGCGACGGCGACGTCGCCGGCGCGATCTCCGCCGCCCGCCCGAACACCGGTGTCGACATGTTGATCGGGATCGGCGGCACCCCGGAGGGCATCATCGCGGCGTGCGCGCTCAAGTGCATGGGCGGCGCCATCCAGGGCCGGCTGTGGCCGAAGGACGACGCCGAGCGCGCCAAGGCCATCGACGCCGGGCACGACCTCGACCGCGTGCTGCTGACCGACGACCTGGTCTCCGGTGACAACGCGTTCTTCTGCGCCACGGGCATCACCGACGGCGACCTGCTGCGCGGCGTGCACTACCGCAGCGGCGGGTGCACCACCCAGTCGATCGTGATGCGGTCCAAGTCGGGCACCGTGCGGATGATCGACGGTTTCCACCGGCTGACCAAGTTGCGCGAATACTCCACAGTGGACTTCGACCGGACCGACGACGCCGGACTGCCACCCCTGCCATAAGTCGTTACCAGTTCACAGAATGGCACCACAAGACTTTCGACGGTGTCACGCGTCGATGTGCCGCAACTACCTTCCGCAACGTGTCCAGTCAGGACACGGGGCATGGAAGGAGAGAGAACATGAGGACACGTTCTCTGGTCGTGGGCCTTCTCGCCGCCGCCGCAACGGCGTTGGCCGGCATGGTCATGGCGCCGTCGGCGGCGGCGGACGAACCCGGGGTAACCCCCATGATCGTGGGCGGCGGCGACGCCGACCAGACCTACTCGTTCATGGTGTCACTGCAGGGCGGCAACGGGCATTTCTGTGGTGGTTCGCTGATCTCGCCGGAGTGGGTGCTGACCGCCGCCCACTGCGTGGAGGGCGAGTCGCCGAGCGGGGTCGGACTGCGGATCGGCACGAACGAGTGGGCGTCAGGCGGCGAGGAGGCGCAGGCCGCCGAGATCATCGTCCACCCGGACTACGACGGTGTGTCGGCGGGCAACGACATCGCGCTGGTCAAGCTGGCCGCCGCCGCGACGTCGGCTCCCGTGGCGATCGCCGGCGACGCGCCGGTGGGCACCGCGTCCCGGCTGCTCGGGTGGGGCCAGACCTGCCCGGAGCCCGGTGCCTGCGGCGCGCCGGACTTTCTGCAGCAACTGGATGTCGAGGTGCTCGACGCGAGCGCCTGCGCCGGCATCGACGGCTCGCTCGAGCTGTGCACCAGCAACCCGAACGGTGACTCGGGCGCCTGCTACGGCGACTCCGGTGGACCGCAGGTCACC
Organism: uncultured Actinomycetota bacterium; assembly: GCA_963826035.1. GTDB lineage: Bacteria > Actinomycetota > Actinomycetes > Mycobacteriales > Pseudonocardiaceae > Actinophytocola. The sequence continues at coordinate 465,062 of CAWGVZ010000024.1, forward strand.
GGTGATGAGGGCAGCTGGACCCTGATCGGCGTCACCAGCCGCGCCGGGAACAGCAACCCGACGTGCGCCACCGGCCCGTCGATCTACACAGACGCGACCGCGTACGCCTCGTGGATCGGAGAACGCACCCGGCTGACGTGAGTCGCAATCGTGATGCCCTGGATCCCAAGATCTCCAGGGCATCACGATTCGGTGACCGGGCAACCCCCGAACGAGTTGCGGCGTCTTCTGGTTTGTAATGATCTCCCGGAAGGAGGCCGCATGCGCACAAAGGTGATCCTGGGGCTCGTACTGGCGAGCGCCGGGCTGCTGGCCGCGTGCGCGACGGTCGATCCAGCGGCGAACACGGATTCGGGTCCGCCAGTCAGACCGATCGCGACGCCCACCACAACCACCACCCCGCCCGGCGACGCGCCGACCGCTCCGGTCACGCTGCCGCCGCTGCCCGAGGTGGCCGAGGCCGGCGAGACGATCGTGAAGACCGTGCCGAAGCCGCCGCCCGGCGTGCCGTGCACCGGAGCGGCCGACGCGTGCGTCGACCTGTCGTCGAACCAGACCTGGCTGCTGTCCGACGGACAGATCACCTACGGCCCCGTGCCGATCACGAGCGGCCGGTCCGGCTTCGAGACGCCGCCCGGCACGTTCAAGGTCGGCTGGAAGAACAAGGACCACGTCAGCAGCATCTACGACGCTCCGATGCCGTACTCGGTGTTCTTCAACGGTGGCATCGCGTTCCACCAGGGCAGCCTGAGCGAGAAGTCCCACGGCTGCATCCACCTGTCGAAGGGCGCGGCCAGTACGTACTTCAGCGATCTGTCGGTCGGCGACACGGTCGAGGTCGTCCGCTAGTTCTTTGCAACCTTCCTTCCCGCTGCCGCGTGGGCTATTGATGACCACGAGGCAGTTGGGAAGGGCTCATGAGCGACGTACGTCTCCGTCTCCGGATCGCCGGTCTCGCGCTGGCCGCGGGTGCGCTGCTCGGCGCGTGCACCGCACAGGCCGCGCCGGCGACGTCCGGTCCGGTGGGTGACCCGGTGCCGACCACCACGACACCCACCACCACGACGACCACGCCGCCGCCTCCCCCGCCGCCGTGCGCTCCCGACGTGAGCGCCTGCGTCCGACTGTCCACAAAGGAAGCGTGGCTGATGACGAACGGCGTGGCCGACCACGGCCCGGTGCCGATCGCGTACGGCGCGGCCAGGGACAACACGCCGACCGGCACGTGGCCGGTTTCGTGGAAGGACCAGGAGAACACGAGCAGCCTCTACGGCACGCCCATGCCGTACTCGGTGTTCTTCGCGCCGGGCGGAATCGCGTTCCACGAGGGCCCGGTGAACGAGGACTCCCACGGCTGCGTGCGCCTGACCATGGCCGACGCGCAACTGTTCTTCGAGCGTCTCCAGCCCGGCATGCTGGTGCAGATCGTCCGGTGACCGTCAGCCGTCCGGGCGGGCGCCGCGGGTGGCGCCCGCCGACGCGACCACCACGCACAGCACCGCGATCCACTGCGACCAGAGCAGCAACTCCTGGAGCACGACGAGGCCGATGAGGGCCGCCATCGCAGGTTCGAGGCTCATCAGGATGCCGAACACGCGTGGTGGCATCTTGCGTAGCGCTTCCAGATCCAGCGAGTACGGGATCACCGACGACAACAGCGCCACGCCGAGTCCCGCGATCAGGACCCATGGCTGAATCAGCGCCGTTCCGCTGTCGGCCACGCCGAACGGCACGGCCACCAGCGCCGCGACCGCCATTCCCAGCGCCAGGCCATTGCCCTCCGTGGTGTGGCGGCCCAGCGCCGCGCCGAGCAGGATGTACAGGCCCCAGCACGTTCCCGCGGCCAGAGCGAACAGCAGACCGACAACGTCGAGGTCGCCGCCGCCCTCCATCAGCAGGACCACACCGCCCGCCGCGAGCACGGCCCAGAACGCGTCCAGCCATCGCCGCGACCCGGCCAGGGCGACCGCCAGCGGCCCGAGGAACTCGATGGTCACGGCGATCCCCAGCGGGAGCCGGGCCAACGCCAGGTAGAAGCACAGGTTCATCAGGCCGAGAATCACGCCGTAGCTGAGCACCGCTGTCCACGCGCGACGGTTCATACGCGGTGACGGCCGCCACAACAGCATCAGCACGGCCGCCGCGAAGAACAGTCGCAACGCGACCGTCCCGAAGCTGCCCACCGCGCTGAACAGGCTCTTGGCCAACGCCGAGCCCACCTGAACACTGACGATGCCGAGCAGTACCAGTGCCGTTGGCGGGATCGCGTCGAAGGTGCGTCCGGCCAGGGAGGAACGTTCGGTCGAGGTGGCCACGACGTGAATCATCGACGATCGGGGCGCCGCCCGTCGCGGGATTTCAGCTCACGTCGCTCGAATGCCCGGGGAACAGGTGCGCCTCGGGGTTGAGGGCCACCGCGATGTTGTTCACGGCCGTCGCCGCCTCGCCGAAGCCCGTGGCGATCAGCTTCACCTTGCCCGGGTACGCGGCGATGTCGCCGGCCGCGTAGATCCGGTCCCGCGCCGTACGCATGGTCGTGTCCACCTCGATCGAACGCCGGGTGATCACCAGGTCCCACGACTCGATCGGGCCGAGGTCGGCCGTGAAGCCCAGCGCCGCGACCACCGCCTGTGCCGGCAGCACCACGGGCCCGGGCTCGCCCTTCACGTCCAGTTCGACCTCCGCGAGCGCACCGGAAGCGTCCCCGCGGATCGCCGTCACCTGCGCGTCCGTGATGATCGGGATGCCCAGCTCACCCACCTGCCGCACGGTGGCGGCGAACGCACGGAACTTGTTGCGCCGGTGGACGAGCGTGACGCTTCGCGCGATCGGATGCAGCGACAGCGCCCAGTCGAACGCCGAGTCCCCACCACCGACCACGACCACGTCCTGGTCCCGGTGCACGTCCAGCTCCGGCACGAAGTGGACCATGCCCCGGCCGAGCCACTCGTCACCGGCGGGCAGCGGGCGCGGGGTGAACTCGCCCATCCCGGCCGTGATGAGGATCGCGCCCGTGCGGATCACCGCGCCGCCATCGAGCCCCACGTCGAACTTTCCGTCCACTTCGGACACCGAACGGGCACTGCGACCGAGCAGATAGGCCGGCTTGAACTGGTCGGCCTGCTCGACCAGGTTGGCCACCAGGTCGCGGCCGACGATCATCGGGAACCCGGCGATGTCGAAGATCTTCTTCTCCGGGTACATGGCCGTGACCTGCCCACCAGCCTCGGGCAGCGAGTCGACCAGCGCGGTCGTCAGCTCACGGAAGCCGGCGTAATAGGCGGCGAACAGCCCGGTCGGACCAGCACCGACGATCAGCAGGTCGACCTCGGACGGCGTTTCGGCAGAACTCATGCACACCTACCAAACCGGAAGAGTGGCCAGCACCACCACAAACTACCCGCGCACGCAACGCTGTGGCGGATCAGACTGGATCCATGACCGAAAATCAGTTCAGGATCGAGCACGACACGATGGGCGAGGTCAAGGTCCCGGTCGACGCGCTCTGGCGAGCCCAGACGCAGCGCGCCGTGGAGAACTTCCCCATCTCGGGTCGCGGCCTGGAGCGCACCCAGATCCGTGCGCTCGGCCTGCTGAAAGGCGCCGCCGCGCGGGTCAACGAGCGGCTGGGAATGCTGGACGCCGACGTGGCGAAGGCCATCGCCGCCGCGGCCGACGAGGTCGCCGACGGCCGGCACGACGCGCACTTCCCCATCGACGTGTTCCAGACCGGCTCCGGCACGTCGTCGAACATGAACGCGAACGAGGTCATCGCCACCCTGGCCTCGCGCGCGCTGGACCGGGACGTGCACCCGAACGACCACGTGAATGCCTCGCAGTCCTCGAACGACACCTTCCCCACGACCATCCACGTGGCCGCCACGGAGGCCGTGGTCCGCGATGTCGTCCCCGCGCTCGACCACCTGGCGGCCACCATCGAGCGCCGCGCGGGTGAGTGGGCGGACGCCGTGAAGTCCGGCCGCACCCACCTGATGGACGCGGTCCCCGTGACGCTCGGTCAGGAGGCCGGTGCGTGGGCCGCGCAGGTCAGGTACGGCATCGAGCGGCTGCGGGACACGCTGCCCCGCCTCGGTGAGCTGCCGATCGGCGGCACGGCGGTCGGCAGCGGGCTGAACGCGCCGGCCGGGTTCGGCGCGGCGGTCGCCGAGGAGCTGGCGCGGCTGACCGGCCTGCCGCTGACCGAGGCCCGCGACCACTTCGAGGCGCAGGCGTCGCAGGACGGCGTGGTCGAGGTGTCCGGGCAGTTGCGCGCGGTCGCCGTGGCGTTGTTCAAGATCGCGAACGACGTGCGGTGGCTGGGTTCCGGGCCGCGCACCGGGCTCGGCGAGCTGGCGCTGCCGGATCTGCAGCCGGGGTCGTCGATCATGCCGGGCAAGGTGAACCCCGTGATCTCCGAGGCCACCATGATGGTGGTGGCACAGGTGATGGGCAACGACGCGGCCGTCGCTTTCGCCGGCAGCCAGGGGAACTTTCAGCTGAACGTGATGCTGCCGGTTATCGCGCGCAACGTGCTCGAGTCCGCCCGGTTGATCGCCGCCGTGTCGAACCTGTTGGCGGACAAGGTGTTCGACGGCGTCGAGGCCAATGTGGACCGGATGCGTGAGCTGGCCGAGTCGTCGCCATCGATCGTGACGCCGCTCAACCGCTACCTCGGCTACGAGGAGGCCGCGTCGATCGCCAAGCAGTCGCTGAAGGAGCGGAAGACCATCCGCGAGGTGGTCCTCGAACGCGGTCACGTCGACGACGGCAAGCTCACCCTCGAACAGCTCGACGAGGCGCTCGACGTGCTGCGGATGGCCAGCGGCGGTGCTACGTAAGAGCGGCCTTCAGTGCCGTAAAGGACGCGGCGGGGAGGGCGAGGATCGGGACCGTCGGCATTCTTGGAGTCACGAAGGCCGACTGCTGGGCCGGCGAACGCGACCTCCACGCACGTGTTGCTGGCGTCGCTGCGGCTGCTCTTGCGCCAGCGGGCCGTACTCAAGTCCAGCGCAGGCATGTCCGCGCTCCTCTCCTAGCTCAGCTCGGCGGCGATCGCCTCGATCAGCTCCGCCGTTGCATCGGGTGCAAGGGCCACGCTCAGGATATTCCGCAGCGCCAGCCGATAGCCGGTGAGGTCCGCGTGCTCTTCCAGGAACATGCCGGTGATCTGGTTCTCCACGTGCACCAGGTCCGGCTCCTCGGCAAGCTCCAGGATCATGAACGATCCGCGCAGGCCGACGTTGGCTCCGGCACCGACCGGCACCACCCGAATGCCGATGTTCGGCCGCTCGGCGATGGTCAGCAGGTGACGTAGCTGCCGGCTCATCACTCCCGGCCCACCCACCGGCATGCGCAGTGCCACCTCGTGGATCACCGCGAGATACTGCGGCGCGGTGGACCGGGTCAGCACCGTCTGCCGCCCCATCCGGGAAGCGACCAGGTTGTCCAACTCGGCGTCCGACAGCGTGTCGTCGGTGCCGCGAAGCATTGCCTCGCAGTACTCACCGGTCTGCAGAAGACCGGGAATCATCAACGGATGGTAGGTCTGGATGCGGGTGGCCTTGTTCTCGTAGTCGATGACCGCTCGCCACAGGCTGGGCAGACCGGCCTGGCGCTCCCACCAGCCCTTCTGGTCCCCGCGCCGCAGCAGCTCCAGCAGCTCGTTCCGCTTGGTCGCCGGTACCTGGTAGAAACCCAGCAGGGTGGCCACGTCATCGGCCTGCAACCCGCTGATGCCGGTCTCCATCCGACTGATCTTGCTGGACGACACACCCAGCGCCGTGGCCACCTCCGCGCAGCTGAGACCGGCCTGTTCGCGCAGCTTGCGCAGTTCGCTGGCGACCGTGCGGGAACGGACCGAGGTGTGTGAATTGCCTGGCATGGGGTCATCTTCCCCGCCGTCCACGGCGGCAAGCAATCACACGATCGGGGTATCCCATGCACCACTTGCAACGAGGCACTCTGGCGCAGCAACCACCATCGGGAGGGACACAATGGACAGTACAGAGCACGCGCAGCGCACCATCCGGCGGCTGGCCGAGGCGATCGTCGACAAGACCTGGGAGGTACCCGGGTACGAGGGCAGCGGGCCGGTCACCATGACACTGCGACTGCCCGAGGTGACGATCACCGATTCGGAGGGCCGGTACATCGTCATCTCGCCGCGCCAGTCCGAGGAGGTCAGCTCCCACATGGCCAACATCAGTGAATGGCTGCGCTACGGCGACGAGGACTACGCCGAACCGGACGAGTAGCGCGGAGGCTGAGCCCGAGCGCACAGCCGACGGCGATGGCCACCGCGCCGCCCACGGCCACCAGGGTCAGCGGTTGGCGGCCGAGCACCACGGCCGCCACCAGCCCGGCGACCGGCATGAGCCCGATGAGCACGCCGACCCGGTCGGCGCCGAGCACGGCGACGCCGTTGTACCAGAAGCCGAACGCGACGGCCGTGACCAGCGACCCGAGCACCACGATGGCGGCGGCCTCGGTCACGGTCGGCATCGGCCAAGCGGCCGTACCGTGCCACGCGGTCGACAGCACCGACCCGCCGACCGCCGCGCCGACGCACGACCACATCGACGCCTCGACCGCACCCAGCCGGGCCACCACACCGACGCCGCCCAGCGTGAACAGCACCTCGCACGCCATCACCAGCACCGCGAGCGCCAGGCCGGGCCCGTGCCAGGAGCCGCCGCCGCTGAGCACGACCACGCCCAGGCCCACCAGCGCGGCGCCGATCAGCGTGTTCGGCGAGGGGCGGCGACCGCGCAGGGCTGGAGCGATGACCGCGAGGACCAGCGGGCCGGCGCCGAGCATGGCCGCGATGAAGCCAGGGGTGGCGTAACGCTGACCGACCAGGATGGCGGCGTTGAAGCCGAGCATGCCGGCGCCGACCATGAGGGTCAGGCCGCCGAGGTCGCGGCGGGTGGGCACGGGCACGCGGCGGCCGGTGGCGAGCAGCCAGCCGAGCAGCAACAGGGCGCCGATCCCGTAGCGGAGGGCCTGCCCGGACAGCACCGGGTAGCCGTCGAGGAGGCCGGTGACCGGTACCGATGCGCCTACCAGCACGGAGGCAACGGCGGCGAGTGCGACTGTCATACGCACAGAATCTCTTCCTGAGTGGTCCAGGCGTAAGCTCCACTTCGATGGCTGACAACTGGACCACTTTGCGAGAGCTGCTGCTGCCTGCTTTGGGTGAGCGCGGCCGCGCGGTGGAGTCCGCACTGCGCCGCGCCATCCGGGACGGACAGTTGACGGCGGGCGTGCGGCTGCCGTCGAGCCGGGACCTGGCGGCGCAGTTGGGCGTCGCGCGCGGCACCGTGACCTCGGCGTACGGCCAGCTGACGGCCGAGGGTTACCTGGTCGCCCGACGCGGTTCGGGGACGACCGTGGCCGGCGCTCTTGGCCCCGCTCCTGCTCCGCCTCCTGCTCCCGCGGCTCCGCGCTGGCGGTACGACCTGCGGCCGGGCCTCCCTGCCCTGAGTGCCTTCCCTCGCTCCGAGTGGACGTCAGCGTCCCGCGCCGCGCTGGCCGACCTGCCGGACGAGGCGCTCGGCTACCCCGATCCGGCCGGCCTGCCTTCGCTACGGTTCGAGCTGGCCGGCTACCTGGGGCGAGTGCGCGCGGTGACCGTGTCCCCGTCGGACATCGTCATCACGCACGGCGCCGCGGAAGCCCTGACCATGCTGGCCGGCGCCCTGCGCGGTGCTCGTGTCGGTGTCGAGGACCCTGGGCACCCAGGACAAGCGGATCTGTTGCGCGCCAACGGGGTGACCCCGGTTCCGGTCCCCGTCGACCGCGACGGCGTGGTGGTTTCCGAACTGGTTGATTGCCGTGCGGTGCTGGTGACTTCCGCGCACCAGTTCCCGCTGGGCACGACGCTGCACCCGTCCCGCCGGCGGGCCCTGCTGTCGTGGGCACGTTCTCACGGCGCCCTGGTGATCGAGGACGACTACGACGCCGAACACCGCTACGACCGACCCGCACTGCGGGCGATGCAGGCGATGGACCCGTCGGTGGTGGCGTACGTGGGGAGCGTGAGCAAGACGCTGGCGCCCGCGTTGCGGCTGGGTTGGCTGGTCCTGCCGCCCGAGTTGCGGGCGGCGGTGGTGGAACGCAAGCGCCTGACCGATCTCGGCTGTTCACCGCTGCCGCAGGCGACGTTCGCGCGCTTCCTGCGGACTGGGGCGTACGACCGGCATCTGCGTCGTTCGCGGGCCATGTACCGGGCTCGTCGGGATGCTGTGCTGATCGCTCTGACTGAGCACTTACCGGCGTGGCAACCGATCGGAGTGGCGGCGGGTCTGCATGTGGTGCTGCGCCTGCCTTCCGAGGTGTCGGACACGGCGCTGTCGGCGGCCCTGGCCGATCGGGGGATCAACGCGCCGGCGCTGTCTGCCTTTACCAAGCTGGGCACGTATCCCGGCTTGGTGATCGGCTACGCGGCCACAACTCCGGACAGACTACGGGAAGCAGTGGCTGAAATAGCGGCTACCGCTTGACCCGCGCGCGAACCGCGAGCACGGCGAGCGCGAGAAGCACGGGCCCGAGGAAGCGCGCGGTGAGCACGGTCCACTCACCGGCAGCGGTGAGTTCAGTGTCATCGGCTCGAAACACAACAGCTCCAACTGCGATCCGCGCGGCCATCCCGAAGTCCTGTCCCCACAAGGTCAGCAGCGTCGTCACCACCGCAATCACGACGAAGAGAGCGACGAGGGCCCGAGTAGCCCGCTGCCCGTACTCGGAAAACAACCAGTAGAACCACAGAATGGTCTTCTCGGCTTTGGATGTCTCCGCGGAATGGCGCCGCATCTCCATCTCGCCGTAGTAGAAGTCTCCGGCGCCGGACTCGTTCTTGCTGTCCTCAAAGGACTTTCGCAGCGACCGGTACGTGTCCGCAAGCCGCTCCGGGCGCGCATCGCCAGGGTCCTGCATCCACCCTCGCCACCGACTCTCGTCGGCAAGCATCCTGCGCCGAGCGCGGAACCAACCAGGTGCCGTGCTGAACTCGACTCGACCATCCATCCGGAGCTGATCCAGTCCATGAGCGCCATCGAACGAACATGACCTCAGGTCGATATCGCTGAGGCGCATCTCGCCGAGGTTCCCGCTCAGCCACAGCAATCTCGGCATTGGGCCACTCGTCAGGCCACCGCTGATCGAGGATGGCGCCTCGCAAGTCACATCCGCGGCGGCTACATCGGCCGCCACGAACTTGAGAGTGGCCGGCCCGCCGAACCTGGCACCGGAGATCAACACTTCGTCCGCACGTGCCTCCAGAAACGTGGTGTCCATGAACCAGGCGTCCACAAGGCTGACAGTCTCAGCGCCAATGCCGAGGAGATGCACCCTCTGTTCGAATCGCGCACCATCGAAGGTCAGTTCTCCGCACGTCAGTTCTTCGACCATGATTCGACCGCGGAACCACGCGAGGTCGAACGCAAGACGTCCGTCGAACCGGAAGTCCGTCAGAGTCAGATCCTCGGGGAACAGAACCCAGTCGAACCGCGCACACGTGATTCCCGTCCATAGTTTCCCGTACGTGAGGACCTTCTTGCAGAGGGCCGCGTCGAGTACCGTGCCACGCAGATCCAGCTCTGAGCCCGCCTGGAGCTGAGGTAGCAGCATGTAGCTGTCGTCCGGTGCGTGCGCGAGACATGCATCCCCAGAAATCTGGATGCCCCGGCACTCGCGTGTGGCACAGGTGGGCCAGTCGGGGGTGAAGTCGGGGCGGGGGTCGAGCGGCATCCGTCCTCCGGAAATTGTCGGTGCTCGGGGGCATGATGGCTCTCGTGTTGCTCAACGATGTTGTCACTACCTCGGTCGCTGTGTCGGCGACTCGGTCCCGGCTGGCCAAGGTCGAGGCGTTGGCCGACCTGCTGCGGCGGGCGGGCGCCCACGTGCGCACGGTCGTCGGGTTTCTTGCCGGGGCGCCTCGGCAGGGGCGGATCGGGGCCGGGTGGCGCACGCTGGTCGGACTGGAGACCGTTCCAGCCACCGAGCCGACGCTCACGGTGGCGCGGGTCGACGAGCTGTTCGACCAGGTGGCGGCCACCGCCGGCAAGGGGTCGGCGGAGCGGCGGGGTGCGCTGTTGACCGAGCTGTTCGGAGCGGCCACCGCCGCTGAGCAGCGGTTTCTCCTTCACTTGCTGACCGGGGAGTTACGTCAGGGCGCGCTCGAGGGGATCATGCTCGACGCCATCGCCGCGGCCGGTGGTGTGGGCAAGGAGGCGGCGCGGAGGGCGTTCATGCTCTCCGGGCAGTTACCCGACACGGCCGAGGCCGCCCTGCGTGGCGGGGAAGCCGAGCTGGCCGGGTTCGGGCTCCGGGTGGGTCGCCCGATCCGGCCGATGCTGGCCTCGCCCGGCGAGACGCTGGCCGACGCGGTGGCGGGCATGGGTCCCGCCGTCATCGAGTACAAGCTCGACGGCGCGCGGATCCAGGTGCACAAGGACGGCGACGACGTGCACATCTTCACGCGCACGCTGCGGGAGATCACCAAGTCGGTTCCCGAGCTGGTGGCACTCGTCCGGGCACTGCCGTACCGGCAGGTGGTGCTCGACGGCGAGACCTTGGCCCTCAACGACGACGGCCGGCCGCGCCCGTTCCAGGAGACCATGAGCCGGTTCGGCGCTACCAGCGAACAGGAGTTGTTGCTTCAACCGTATTTCTTCGACTGCGTGCACCTCGACGGCACCGACCTCATCGACGCGCCGCTGCGGGAACGCAACGTCGCACTGCACAAGGCGGTGGGCGATCTCGTGATCCCCGGTGCGATGGAGCCGACGGCCGAGCAGGCCGAACAGGTACTGGCCGACGCGCTCGCCAAGGGCCACGAGGGCGTCGTGCTCAAGGCGCTCGACTCGACCTACCAGGCGGGCCGCCGGGGCAAGGCCTGGCGCAAGATCAAACCGGTGCACACGCTCGACCTGGTGGTACTCGCCGCCGAGTGGGGGCACGGCCGGCGCACCGGGCTCCTGTCCAATCTCCACCTCGGCGCGCACGACCCCGACGGCGGGCCGCCGATCATGGTGGGCAAGACGTTCAAGGGGCTCACCGACGAGCTGCTGGCCTGGCAGACCAGCGAGTTCCCGAAGTACGAGGACCACCGCACCGACTGGGCCGTCCACCTGCGGCCGCACCTGGTGGTGGAGATCGCGCTCGACGGGGTCCAGGTCAGCACCCGTTACGCCGGCGGCGTCGCCCTGCGGTTCGCCCGCGTGGTCCGCTACCGGCCCGACAAACAACCACCGGAGGCCGACACGATCGACACCATCCGCGCGATGCTACCGGGGAGGTCCACTGTGGACAGTTAGGTGAGCCGGTCGGGGTTAGGCTGTGCCGATGGAGCGAACCCCCGCCGCGAAGACCCGGGCCGTCGGCGACCGGCGCTCGTTGTTCGACCGCTTCGTCGAGTGGACCTACCGGCGCGCCAGCCAGGCGCCGTTCTTCATGGTCTGCCTCGGCATCGTCGTGGCGTGGCTGGTCACGCTGCCCGCGTGGACCGACCTCAAAGCCTGGCAGACGGCCATCCACACGGTGGCGAGCGTGTTCACGCTGCTGCTCGTCGTCCTACTGGAGAACGCCGGCCGCCGGGCCGAGGAGGCCGCGCAGGAGAAGCTGAACGTGATCGCCGTGGCACTGGCCGCACTCATGGAGTCCCAGTCGGCCGACAATCCGAAGCTACGGGACGCCACCAAGGAACTGCGGGACGCGGTGGGCCTCGAGGAACGGCATTAGGCTGATCTTCGTGTACTTCCTGAACGACACCCGGCCCGGCTACGACCTCACCTACGACGACGTGTTCCTCGTGCCGAACCGCTCGGCCGTGGCGTCCCGGTTCGACGTCGACCTGTCCACATCGGACGGCACCGGCGCGACGATCCCCGTGGTGGTGGCCAACATGACGGCCGTCGCCGGGCGGCGGATGGCCGAGACCATGGCCAGGCGCGGTGGGCTGGTGGTGCTGCCGCAGGACGTCGACGCGGAGGTGGTCGCCGACATCGTCGCGTGGGTCAAGTCCCGGCACCCCGTGTGGGACACCCCGCTGGTGCTCACCCCGGGCGACTCGGTGGCCGACGCGGTGAACCTGCTGCCCAAACGCGCCCACGGCGCGGTCGTGGTGGTGGACGCCGACGGCAGACCGGCCGGCGTGGTCGACGAGGACGCCTGCCTGGGCGTCGACCGGTTCACCCGGCTTGCCGACGTGGCCGACCCCGAGCTGCTGACCATGCCGCTCGGCACCAAGCCGCGCGAGGTGTTCGACCGCCTCCACGGTCGTACGGCGCGGGTGGCGCTCGGTGTCGACGACCACGGCCGGCTCGTCGGCGTGCTCACGGAGGTCGCCGCCCTGCGCGCTGAGCTGTACCGGCCGGCGGTCGACGCGCAGGACCGGCTGCGGGTGGCCGCGGCCATCGGCGTGAACGGCGACGTGGCGGCCAAGGCGCGGGCGCTGGTGGCCGCCGGGGTCGACACGCTGGTCGTGGACACCGCACACGGACACCAGGAGAAGATGCTCACCACGCTGCGGGCGGTCCGCTCGGCCGACCCAGCCGTCCCGGTGGTGGCCGGCAACGTGGTCACGGCCGAGGGCGTGCGCGACCTGATCGAGGCCGGCGCGGACGTCGTGAAGGTCGGCGTCGGCCCCGGCGCCATGTGCACGACCAGGATGATGACCGGCGTCGGCCGCCCGCAGTTCTCCGCCGTGCTGGAGTGCGCGCGGGAGGCACGCCGGCTCGGCAAGCGGATCTGGGCCGATGGCGGCGTGAAGCACCCGAGGGACGTCGCGCTGGCGCTGGCGGCCGGTGCGTCGAGCGTGATGGTCGGCTCCTGGTTCGCCGGCACCTACGAATCCCCTGGCGACCTGCAGCGCGACGAGCACGGACAGCTGTACAAGGAGTCGTTCGGCATGGCGTCCAAGCGGGCCGTCTCCGCCCGCACCCGCGCCGACAGCGCGTTCGACCGAGCGCGCAAGGCCCTGTTCGAGGAGGGCATCTCCACGTCCCGCATGCGACTGGACCCCACGGCCCCGAGCGTGGAGAACCTGCTCGACTCCATCTGCTCCGGCGTCCGCTCGGCCTGCACCTACACGGGCGCCGCGACGCTCGAGGAGTTCCACGAGAAGGCGGTGGTCGGCATCCAGTCGGCGTCCGGCTTCGCCGAGGGGGCAGCCAAGCCACGCGGCTGGTGACGATTCAGCGCCAGGTGTTCGCGGCACTGGCCGAGACCCGCTGGGCCGGGATGGTGAGCCGCGAGCGGAAGCGCACGGGCAGCAGCACCAGCTGAGCCAGCAGTCCCAGCTCCAGCACGAAAAGGATCCGCTGGAACAGCCCGTTCAGCTCGCCGATCGCCTCGGGCATCGGGCCGAGGTGGCTCGTGAGGAACAGGGTGAGCACGATCGACGTGGCGAGCACGTTGACGGTCATCCACTTCCGGTACGTGGCGAGGTAACCGACGCCCCGCAGCTGCCTGGCCACGAGCATGGTGGCGATCGGGACGCAGAAGAACACCACGCCCGCCGCGTACCGGTGGATCTGCGCGGACGTCGACACCGACTCGCCAAGATCCGTCTGGAACACGGCGGCCAGCACTCCGCTGATCACCGCGAGCACGAGTGAGAGCCGCAGCAGCTTTCCGTCCAGCAGGCGGATGGCCGCGAGCCCGAGCATCGTGCCGATGCCGGCGACGCTCACGCACATGAGCGAGGCGTTGAACATCCAGCCGACCTCTGGCACGAACACGTAGTCGGACATGGTTGTGTCGAGGATGCTCATCCGTCCACTCGCGACCAGTGTCACGTGGACCATGAACAGCACGGCCGCGCCGATGCCGGCCAGGCCGAGTCGCACGGCGAAGAACGACGGTCGCGTGGTGGCTGCGGCGGCGGTCAGTACACGGCGCGGCACCCGCTCCTGGATCGGCAAGACGTTGGTCACGAGATAAACGATCTCGTGACCGCGCGTCCCAAACCATCCGGGAAACTCCCGATTCGACCCGGGGGCTACCCCTACCTTCACCCTGGAGCGGGCAGTTGGCGGATCAGGCGCCGCGTGGGCATGCCTGGAACGACGCCTTCCTGACGTTGAGCGTCAGGAAGGCGTCGTTCCAGGCATTCGACGGGTACTACCCGTGGTCCTCCAGCATCTCGGTGACGAGCGCGGCGATCGGCGAGCGCTCGGAGCGGGTGAGCGTGACGTGCGCGAACAGCGGGTGACCCTTCAGCTTCTCGATCACCGCGGCGATGCCGTCGTAGCGACCGACCCGCAGGTTGTCCCGTTGCGCCACGTCGTGGGTGAGGACCACCCGCGAGCCGGTGCCCAGCCGGGACAGCACGGTCAGCAGCACGTTGCGTTCCAGCGACTGCGCCTCGTCGACGATGACGAACGCGTCGTGCAGCGATCGGCCGCGGATGTGGGTCAGCGGCAGCACCTCGAGCATGCCGCGGGCCAGCACCTCCTCGATGACCTCCTTGCTGACCAGCGCGCCGAGGGTGTCGAACACCGCCTGCGCCCACGGCTGCATCTTCTCGCTCTCGGAACCGGGCAGGTAACCCAGTTCCTGCCCGCCGACCGCGTAGACGGGCCGGAACACCACAACCTTGCGGTGCAGGTTGCGTTCCATCACCGCCTCGAGGCCGGCGCACAGCGCGAGCGCCGACTTGCCGGTGCCGGCCCGGCCGCCGAGCGACACGATGCCGATCTCCTGGTCCAGCAGCAGGTCCAGCGCGATCCGCTGTTCGGCCGAGCGACCGTGCAGGCCGAACGCCTCACGGTCGCCCCGGACCAGCTGCACCTGCTTGTCCCTGGTGACCCGCCCGAGTCCGCTGGCCGAGTTCGCCAGCAGCCGCAGGCCCGTGTTCGTCGGGTAGTCGCCGGGCGAGGTGATACCGAACGTGGCCAGGTCGACCACGTTGTCCCGGTAGAGGGTGTCCAGCGCCTCGGCCGGGATCTCGAGGTCGGCGATGCCCGTCCAGCCGGACGGGGTCACCTCCTGCGCGCGGTACTCGTCGGCCTCCAGACCCACGGCGGCGGCCTTCACCCGCAGCGGAATGTCCTTCGTGACCAGTGCCACGCCCTCGGTCTCGGCGGCGAGGTTGAGCGCGCACGCGAGGATCCGCGCGTCGTTCGAGTCGGCTCGGAAGCCGGGTGGGAGTACGCCGGGGTCGGAGTGGTTCAGCTCGACGTGCAGTGTGCCGCCCGCTGTCCCGATCTCGATCGGGCGATCGAGACGTCCATGGTGTTTTCGCAGGTCATCCAGCAGCCGCAGAGCCTCTCTGGCGAACCAGCCCAACTCGGGGTGGTGACGCTTACCTTCCAGTTCTCCGATCACCACCAGCGGCAGTACCACCGCGTGTTCGGCGAACCTTGTCACCGCCCACGGGTCGGAGAGCAGCACGGACGTATCGAGAACATAGGTACGGCGCTGGTCACCCGGGCCTCCTGAGGAACGCGAAGCGGTCACGGCAACTCCCACGCGAACGCAGCACCCACGTCCGCTCCTCGTAGGGCCAGGCACCCACCCAGGCTGGGCTTACGTCAGCGTCGAGGACTCCTCCTCGACGCCGGCCGCGTCGCCCACGAGGGCCGGGTGCCGGCCCTCGCGATCGTCACCGTCACGACCAGGGCCTCCCGGAACGGGCCACGTGGGCGCGACCCGTCACTTTGGACGCTACCCGTGGATCGGGCCGCCCAACAGGCAGCCACGCAGGTGATTTTCGTTTCGTAACCCAGACCCGAGTTGTACGCGAATGCAGCTTGCGGAACGGTGATCGACTACTCGGAGTGATCATCCACACCGGTTGGGCCATCCGCCGACTGGGCGACCCCCATCGGTGCAGGCGACGACCTACCCGCGTCCACCAGGGCATGTGTCGATCTTGCCGAACGCCCGGCGGTTACGCAGATGCCCCCAGTAATCCCTCCGGCGACCAGAAATGGTGAATGCTCCGCCTTTTGGTAACACGATGGAGTTTCGGTGCAGCGAAGTCATTCGGCGGCAGGTAGGTTTGGCGGCGACGGAGTGCAAAGAACGGACCCCGTAAAAGTTTCCCGATACCCCCCAATGTTGAAGGAGATGGAAACGTGCTGAAGAAGGTTGGCGTTGTCGCCGCAGCCGTTGTTGGCTTCTCGATGATCGCCGCGCCGGCATTCGCGAGCGCGTCCCCCGCGGACGAGCGTGACCTGCCGGGCCTGGTGGAGGAAGGCACGTACCCGACGTTCGGGGATGCCTACAACACCTTCATCATCGGTGGTGGCGCCCTCGGCTACGGTGCTGCTTCCGTCGTGGCCGGTGCCTACACCGGTATCGCCACGACCCCCGCGCTGATCGCGCACTCGTTCGCGGACTAATTTCGCGAAGCAATTATTGGGCGAGGGCTCGGGAATTTAGTTTCCCGAGCCCTCGCCCAATTGTGCGGTCAGGAGCCGAACCGTCGGTGCCGAATCGCGTAGTCGCGCAGCGCACGCAGAAAATCGGTGCGGCGGAAGTCGGGCCAGTAGGCCTCGCAGAACCAGAACTCCGAATGCGCCGACTGCCACAGCAGGAAGCCGGACAGCCGCTGTTCACCTGACGTTCTGATCACCAGGTCGGGATCGGGCTGGCCGGAGGTGTAGAGGTGCTCGGCGATGTGGTCCACGTCGAGGACCTCCACCAGCTCCTCGATGCTGCGGCCCTCCTCCGCGTGCTGGGCCAGCAGCTTGCGGACGGCATCCGCGATCTCGCGACGGCCGCCGTAGCCGACCGCGATGTTGACCTCCATGCCGGTGCGGCCCTCGGTGCGCCGCGCGGCCGCCGACAGCCGGGTGGCCGTCTCCTCCGGCAGCACGTCCAGCGCCCCGATGATCCGCAGCCGCCAGGGGTTGCCCTCCTCGGCCAGCTCGTCGACCACGTCGCCGATCACCTCGATCAGCGTGGCCACCTCCTGCGGCGACCGGTGGACGTTGTCGGTCGAGAGCAGCCAGAGGGTGACCAGCTCGACGTCCGCCTCGCGGCACCAGGTGAGCAACTCGGCGATGCGGGTGGCGCCCACCCGATGGCCGTCGTTGACGTCGGTGAAGCCGGCCTCGCGGGCCCACCTGCGGTTGCCGTCGAGCACCACCCCGACATGGCGTGGATGGCGGCCGGCCGCCTGCTGAGTGAGCCGCCTGTCGTACAGGCCGTAGACGAACCTCGCGGCTTTCTTGCGGAACTTCCGCCAGCTGGGAGTCACGTCCCCGCAGGGTACGCCGGTCCGGTTCGGGAGGGGCACACTGGAAGCATGCAGCGAACGGAGATCGACCCCCGGTGGCAGGACCTGGCGGTGATCGAGCGGCTGGTGCGCGAGTCCCGCACGGTCGCTGTGGTGGGTCTGAGCGACAACCCGGCGCGGCCGAGCTACGGGGTGGCGCGGTATCTGAAGCGCAGCGGGCTGCGGGTGGTGCCCGTGAACCCCGGGCTGACCACGTGGAACGGGCTCGAGGTGTACCCGACGGTCGCCGACCTGCCGGAGCCGGTCGACATAGTCGACGTGTTCCGGCGGCCGGAACACGTGCCGGCCATCGCCCGACAGGCCGTCGAGTTGGGCGCCGGTGCGCTGTGGCTGCAGCTGGGGGTGCTGTCGACGGAGGGCGCTGAGATCGCCGCGACCGGCGGACTCGACGTGGTCATGGACCGATGCCTGGCGGTCGAGCACCGCGAGGTCGTGGGCTGGTCGTGACGGCCCGCACAACGGCCCGACCCGCAACCTACGGTCCCGTATAACCTGGAGAACGTGACCGCGACGCTGGAGAAGCCCGTCAAGCCCCGGATGCGGGGTGTGATCCACTATTGGTCGTTCATGGCCTCGGTGGCCACCGGTGCCGTGCTGATCTCGATGGCCGCCGCCACGGTGTCCGCCACGGCGGCCGTGGCCACGTCGGTCTACGGCGCCACGGTGCTCGGCCTGTTCGGCGTGAGCGCGCTGTACCACCGCCGGTGGTGGGTGAGCCTGCGTGTACGCGCGTGGATGAAGCGCCTCGACCACTCGATGATCTTCATCTTCATCGCGGGGACCTACACCCCGTTCTCTCTGCTGGCCATGCCCCAGCCCACAGGTTATGTCGTGCTGTCGATCGTGTGGGGCGGCGCGTTGCTCGGGGTGGGCCTGAAGCTGCTGTGGCCGCACGCGCCCCGCTGGCTGGGCACGCCCATCTACATCGCGCTGGGCTATGTGGCGGTCTTCGTGCTGCCGGAGCTGCTGTCGCACGCCGGTGTGGCGGCCGTGGTGCTGCTCCTGGTGGGCGGCCTGTTCTACACGCTGGGGGCGGTCTTCTACGCGACCCGCTGGCCCAACCCGTGGCCGGCGGTCTTCGGTCACCACGAGTTCTTCCACGCGGCCACCGTGCTGGCCGCCCTGTCGCACTACATCGCCATCTGGCTGGCCATGTACGCATAGCGAAAATTCAGTGGGTCAGATCTTCCGCTCAGTAACGTGGCGTAGCCGAGCCGTTACGTCTGGAGCTGGAGGTGGCCATGCGCAACCGCGAGTACTGATCCCGGTATCCAACAACCCGCGCTGGGGAAGGAGCGGATGCCTTGAGCGACCGGGACTTCTGATCACCGTGCTCGGGGGTGGCCCTTCATGCGGGCCCACCCCCGAGTCATCCGCGCGTCAGCAGGTTCAGGAACGTGCGGATCGTCGGGCGGGATAGGCGGTCGTGCGTGGTTGCCAGGTACAGGGGCCACCGGAGGTCCTCGTCCGGGATTGTTCGCCGGGTGATCGTTGCCGGGTCCGACTGGACGCCTGCCGGGACGAAGCCAATGCCCAGGCCCGCCGCCACGTAGTCCGGGACCGAGTTCGTGTCCGTCACCTCCAGCGCCACCTCCCTCGCCAGGCCGGCCCGGACGAACGCCGTGTCCGTGATCGTTCGGTTGCCGTAGCCCGCGGGCGCGTCTATCCAGGTCTCCGACGCCAGCGCGGCCAGGGTGAGCGGAGCGGCCGCCAGTGGGTGGTCCCTCGGCAGCAGCAGGACCAGCGGGTCCCGGGTGATCTCGTGCAGATGCAGCGCCGGGTCCACCGTCTCCGTCACCGACGTGAACGCCACGTCCAGCGTGCCCGCCCGCAGCGCCTCCGCCATGTCGGCCGAGCCCCTCGGGTGCACCCGCAGCCGCACGCGGACGTGTGGATGCACCTCGCGGAAGCGGGACAGCAGGTCCGGCAGGTTCACCGGGCCGACGATCGTGATCACGCCGACGTGCAGCTCGCCGTGGACCTCGGGGCCGGCCACCCGTTCGCGGGCCACCCGCGCCGCCTCCAGCAGACCGCGGGCCTCGGGCAGCAGCACCTGACCCGCCGCCGTCAAGCTCGGCCGGCCGGGACCTGCCGAGCGGTCGAACAGCGGCGCTCCCAGTGACCGTTCCAGCGCCTTGATCGTGCTGCTCACTCCCGACTGGACGACGTTGAGCCGGGTCGCGGCCGCCGTGAACGTGCCGTGTTCGACCACTGCCAGGAAGTACTCGAGTTGTCGTAATTCCATCTCGTCAGCCGATCGATATCATCCGATTTCATCGCTTTACGAGAACGATAGTCCGGCGGACGCTGGACGTCATGAACCACCGCGCCGCCTTCCGGATGGTCGCCACGGCCTTCCTCGTCTCCATGGCGTTCTCCACCGTGCCGACCCCGCTCTGGCCCCTCTACCAGCAAGCGGACGCATTCACCACGGCGATGATCACCGTCGCCTTCTCGGCCTACGCGGTGGGCGTGCTCATCAGCCTGTTCCTGGTGGGGCACATGTCGGACTGGGTCGGGCGGCGACTGGTCCTGTTGCCGGGTGTCCTGATCGAGGCGCTGGCGGCCGCCATCTTCCTGACCTGGCACTCGCTTCCCGTGCTGATCGTCGCCAGGGTGATCAGCGGGCTGGGCATCGGGTTGATCACCGCCACCGGCACCGCCTACCTGGCGGAGCTGACCGACCGGCCGGCGGTCGCCGGGCAGGTGGCCACGGCCGCCAACCTCGGTGGGCTCGGCCTCGGCGCGCTGGTCTCCGGCGTGTTCGCGCAGTTCGTCACCGGTCCGCTGACCACCGTCTACGCGGTGTTCCTGGTGGCACTGCTGCTGTGCGCCGCCGGGATCGCGCTGGTCCCCGAGACGGTCGTCCGGACCAGGCAGCCGTACCGGCCGCAGCGGGTGTCGGTGCCGGCGCACGCACGCGGCCGCTACCTGACGGTGGCGGCCGGCGCGTTCACCTCGTTCGCCCTGTTCGGACTGTTCACCTCGCTCGCCCCGAAGATCCTGGCGACAACCGGCCACACGTCGGTCCTGCTGTCGGGCGCCGTGTCGTTCGTGGTGTTCCTGTTCGGGGTGCTCGCCCAGCTCGGCGCCGGCCGGGTGCCGGCCGACCGCCAACTGACGATCGGCACCGGCACCCTGGTCGCCGGGGTCGCGCTGCTGCTCGCCGGCGCCACCACCGGCTCACTGTCGATCTTCGTGGCGGCCGGGGCGTTGGCCGGCGCCGGCGCTGGCCTGCTGTTCAAAGGCGCGCTGGTCAGCGCGACCCAGCTGGCCGACCCCGCCGCCAAGGGCGAGGCGGCCGCCGGGATCTTCCTGGCCGGCTACGTCGGCCTGACGCTGCCCGTCCTCGGCATAGGCCTGGCGACCAGCTTCCTGTCGCTGGCCACCGGCCTGACCCTGTTCTGCCTGGTCATCCTGGCCGCGCTCGCCGTGGTGGGCACCGGGGTTGCGGCGCACCGGCCTACAGGTCGGGGCCCTTCGCGCGTAGGTCGTCGACCTTGGACATGGCGTTCCGCAGCTCGCCGAGCCACTGGTCGGCGTGCTCGCCGACCAGGCGGACGGCCCAGGCCAGCGCCTCCGAGCGGGACCTGGCCACGCCGGCGTCGACCAGCGTGTCGAGGATCAGCCGCTCCTCCTGCCGCAGCCGGGTCATGACCGGCACGGACAGGGTGGTGAACAGCTCCTCCGTGTCGCCGAGCTTCGCGCCCCAGGCGACCTTGCGGCCGTAGCGGTGCTCGGCCTGCCTGGCGATCTCGATCCGCTCTTCCCTCGTGTCCTCGCGGAACCGGCTGATCCGGCCCGACTCGGCGGCCGCGCGGGCCGCGTCGTCCTCGAACTCGCCCTCGAGCGGCTGCAGCGTGCCGACGACCGTGATCTCCTCGCGGTCCACCACCACCATCGGCGGCTCGGTGAACCACCCGTCGGGCAGCCGACCCGAGAACCACGCCGACGCGTCGTCGGCCGACGGCAGGTCGGACTGCTGCCAGCCGCCACGTCCGCGGCCCTTGCCGCCCGGTCCACCCCAGCCTCGACCCGGTCCCCAACGATGCCCTCTCGGACCCATGAAACCCACCCCGCACTCTCCGAACATGGCAGCCTCCAACGGCTGGCTTACATGATTACATCAATACACACCTTACGCGGGACACGCGCTTACACCACCAGGTTCACTGGTGGCGGAACCCTCGACCCCGCGAGTCCCACGTTCAAGCTCGGCGAGTCCCACGTTCAGGAACGGTGAGTTCCACGTTCGCGACACGCCTTGTGGCGCACCGAACGTGGCCTCGACCTGTTTGAACGTGGGACTCGCCCGGTCCGAACGTGGGACTCGCCCGTGCCCAACGTGGGACTCGCGCGACGCGAACGTGGGACTCGCGTGGTTTGAACGTGGGACTCGCCGGTTAGCTCAGGGCGGCCAGGAGGTCGGCCACCTCGGTGACCGGCCGGTCGCAGACGTAGCCGTGACACACGTAGGCGGCGGGCCGCCCGTCGACCAGCGGCCGGTCGGCCAGCAGCGGCACGCTGTCGGGGAGACCGGCCAGGACCACGGCACCGCCGGCCACCGCCCGCACGGCGGCCGTGACCAGGTCCGCGCGGCGCGGATCGTCGGCCGCGCCGACCACCGCCACCTGCACCGGACCCTGCCGCAGCGCCTCGGCCATGGACAGCCAGTGGCCGGCGAACCGGGGTGCGCGGGACACGAGCATGCCCACCCGGGTCAGCGCCAGCTCAGCCGCCTCGCGGTAGCGCCCGGCCCGCTCGGGACCGACCAGCGACGACGCGGTGAGCAGGGCGTTCGCCGTGGCCGAGGCGCCCGACGGGCTGGCGTTGTCCGCCGGGTCGGCCGGCCGCCAGACCAGCGTGTCGGCGTCGTCGGCCGTGTCGTGGAACGCGCCTTCGTTGTCCGGGTCGGCGAACCGGGCGAGTGCCGTGTCCAGCAGGTCGACCGCCAACTCCAGCCAGCGCGGCTCGCCCGTCACCTGGTGCAACGTCAGCAGGCCCTCGGCCAGGCAGCCGTGGTCCTCCAGGACACCGCCGGCCGCACCGGCCACCCCGTCCCGCGACGCGCGACGCAGCCGCCCGTCCACCATGTGCACGTCGGCGATCAGCGTGGCGGCGCCGGCGGCAGCGGCGATCCACCGCTCGACGCCGAACGCGACGCCCGCGTGCGCGAGCGCGCCGATGGCCAGGCCGTTCCACGCGGTGACCACCTTGTCGTCCCGGCCGGGCTGCGGGCGTTCGGTGCGCGCGGCCAGCAACCGCGCCCGCACGTCCGGCCAGCGCGGCTCGTCGCTCGGGTCACGCAGCATCCGCAGGGTGGACGACCCGTGCTCGAACGTGCCGGCTTCGGTGACCCCCATCAGCTCCGCCGCCCACGCGCTGTCCTCCGGCCCGAGCACGTCCGTGAGCTGCTCGGGTGTCCACGCGTAGGTGAGACCCTCGACGCCGTCGGTGTCCGCGTCGAGCGACGCGGCGAACCCGCCCTCCGGCGTGCCGAGCCGACTGATCAGGAACTCGGCCGTCTCCTCGGCCACCGCGCGGTACCGCGCCGAGCCGGTGCGCAAGGCCAGTCGCGTGTAGAACCGCAGCAGCAACCCGTTGTCGTACAACATCTTCTCGAAGTGGGGCACCACCCAGCCGGCATCGACGCTGTACCTGGCGAAGCCGCCGTCGAGCTGGTCGTAGAGCCCGCCGGCCGCCATGGCGGTGGCCGTTCCCTCCACAATGGACAACGCCTCGATCGAGCCGGTCCGCTCGTGGTGGCGCAGCAGGAACTCGAGCGTCATGGACGGCGGGAACTTCGGCGCCGTACCGAACCCGCCGTTGCGGCGGTCGTACTCGCCCAGCATCGCCGCGGCCGCACCGTCGAGCACGTCGTCGTCCACAACGGACGCCGGCAGCGCGGCCGTCTGCCTGCTCAGCTCGCCGACGATCTTGGTGGCCGCCTCGCGCACGTCGGTGGACCGGTCGGTCCACGCTTCGTGCACGGCGTCCAGCAACTGCGGGAACGACGGCATGCCCTGCCGCGGCGCCGGCGGATAGTAGGTCCCGCAATGGAAAGGCGCGCCGTCCGGAGTAAGGAAGCACGTCATCGGCCAGCCGCCGTGCCCGGTCATCGCCTGCGTGGCGGTCATGTAGACGGCGTCGACGTCCGGCCGTTCCTCGCGGTCCACCTTGACGTTCACGAAATTCGCGTTCATCACGGCGGCGACCTCACTGTCCTCAAAGGACTCGTGGGCCATCACGTGACACCAGTGGCACGCGGCGTAACCGACCGACAGCAGGATCGGCACGTCGCGCCGCCGGGCCTCGTCGAACGCCTCGGCCGACCACTGCCACCAGTCCACCGGATTGTCGGCGTGTTGCAGCAGGTACGGGCTCGTCGCGTGCGCCAGCCGGTTCGCCATGCGCCCAGCCTCTCAAAGGGCGGTCCCAGCCGCCCTTCCGGGCATCGATTACGCCCATCGGAGCAGCCATCGCCGCGGCCCATTGCCCCAACTGGCCGCCGGCGGGAGCGTCGGGAGCGTCCCGTGCCAGATCTGTTGGGGGAGGCTCCAGGTGAAGACCGTGCCCGCACGACCGCTGCGACGACTGCTCGCCGCGGCCGGTGTCGTCGCGCTCACCGCCGTCGGACTGAACGTCTTCGCGCCGCAGGCGGCGGCCGCGCCCGGCGTCAACCCGAACAACGTCGAGCTCACCCTCGGCGCCGGCGAGAGCCAGACGATCGACGCGACCGTGACCACGCCGCCCGTGCCGCCGAACCCGGACATCGTGTTCCTGGCCGACACCACCGGCAGCATGCAGCCGGTGCTCGCGAACGTGAGCCAGAACATCCGCCGGATAGTCAGCGAGATCCACGCGGCGCAGCCGACCGCGCGGTTCGCCGTGACCGAGTACAAGGAGAATCGCAACACCCGGGCGTTCCACGTGAACACGCCGCTCACGGCCGACGAGAACCAGGTCGCGGCGGGCGTCACCGACTGGCTGATCAACGTCGGCGGCGGTGGCGCGCCGTGGACCGACTTCATCAACGCGCACTGGCGGATCGGCACGGACGCCGTCGCGTTCCGGCCGAACAGCACCCGCATCGTGGCGTGGTTCGGCGACGCGCGCTCACACGACCCGAGCATGGGCCGCCCCCTCGATGAGGCGACCGCGGCACTGAAGGCTCAGGGGGTCCGGGTGATCGCCGTACCGATCGACGGCACGACCGGCGGCGGCCTGGACGCGCTCCAGCAGGCCAGCAGGATCACCGCGGCCACCGCGGGCGAGCTCCTGCCACCGACCGCGGCCAACGCGGTGGCGCAGGCGATCCTCGACGGCATCCGCTCGGTCGACGTGGCCGTCACACCGACGGTCACCACCTGCGCGCCCGAGCTGACCGTCGGCTTCAGCCCGACCACCCAGGTCGTGCCGAGCGGGACGGACGCGGCGTTCCGGCAGACCATCGGCGTGCGGGAGAACACCCCGCGCGGCGACTACCAATGCACGGTCGACTTCCGGGTGGGCGGCGTGTCCGCCGGCTACACCCAGGCGATCTCCGTGCACGTGCCGGGCACGCCACCGCCGGTGCCGACCGTGTCGGTCGGCGACGTGCGGGTAATTGAAGGCAACGAGGGCACCACGCCCGCGACGTTCATGGTCACCCTGAGCGCGCCGACCACCCAGGACGTGCGCGCCGACTGGACCACCCGGGACGGCACGGCGGTCGCGCCGACCGACTACAGCCCGGGCAGCGGGCAACTGGTGATCCCCGCCGGGCAGACGAGCGGGTCGGTGGACATCACGGTGAACGGCGATCGCGAGGTCGAGGCCGACGAGACGTTCGCCGTGGAGCTGACCGCCGCGGCCAACGCCGGCATCGCCGACCCTCGTGGCGTCGGCACGATCGTCGACGACGACGACGGCGGCCCGGGCCCCGTGGTGCCGGTGGTCAGCATCGGCGGCGCGTCGGTGCCGGAGGGCGACGCGGGCGCCATTGTTCCCGCCACGCTCACCCTGACGCTCAGCAAGACGAGCCCGGAGCCGGTGACCGTGCCGTGGTCGGCCACCACCGGCACGACCGCCACACCGGGCGAGGACTTCAGGGTCACGCGGGACACGGCCGTGTTCCCGCCGAACAGCCTGACCGCACAGATCGAGGTCCCGGTGATCGGCGATGACACCGACGAGCCGGACGAGCAGTTCACGGTCGAGCTGGGCACCCCCACGGGCGCCACGGTCGGCGTCGGAACCGGCACCGTCACCATCCTCGACGACGACGGGGACGTCGTCGAAGAGCCGGTGGTGAGCATCGGCGACGCCACGGTCGACGAGGGCAACGAACTCACCACGCCCGCCACGTTCGTGCTGAACCTGTCGGACGAGAGCGACCAGCGGGTCACCGTGACCTGGCGGACCCGCGACGGCACGGCCGGCGCCCCCAGCGACTATGGCCAGCGTGGCGGCGAGGTCGTGTTCGAACCGGGTGACACCAGCCAGCAGGTGGACATCGCGGTGGTCGGCGACCGGGTGGTCGAGGACGACGAGACGTTCACGGTCGAGCTGACCGGCGCGGACGGCGCGAGCCTCGGTGTCAACGTAGGCACCGGCACCATCACCGACGACGACCAGGATCCGCCACCGCCCGACCCGGCCATCAGCCTCGGCGACACGTCGGTGGCCGAAGGCAATAACGGCAGCACCACGAAGGCCGTGTTCACCGCGACGCTCGACCGGATCGCCACGGAGGACGTGACCGTGCCGTGGGCGACCACCACGGGCGACAGCGCCACCCCGGGCCAGGACTTCACGGCCACCGGCGGGGAGCTGGAGGTCCTCGCCGGGCAGACGTCCGCGCAGCTCGAGGTGGAGGTCATCGGCGACACGGCGGACGAACCGGACGAGACGTTCGACGTGGCGCTCGGCACGCCCAGCGGCGCGGTGGTCGGCGACGGCACCGGCCAGGGGACGATCGTGGACGACGACCAGGTGACAGGTCCGCTGCCGGTCGCGAGCATCGGCGACACGTCGGTGGCCGAGACCAACGACGGCACGGTCGCCCGGTTCACCGTGCGGCTGGACAAGGCGGCCACGTCGCGGTTCACCATCGGGTGGCGCACGGACGACGGCAGCGCGACCATGCCGTCGGACTACGCGGGCGGCACGGGCGAGGTGGTCTTCGAGCCCGGCGACGTCAGCCGGACGCTGGACGTTCCGGTGGTCGGCGACCTGGTGGTCGAGGGCGACGAGACCTTCACCGTGACGTTGACCGGCTCCACCGGGTCGACCATCGAGGACCGCACGGCGACCGGCACCATCCTGAACGACGACGGCAACCCCGGCGGCGACGGCGAGTTCACCTGCCTGGCGAACGCGTTGACGCTTCTCGGTTCGCGGCCGGCGGTGGCCAACCCGGGCTTCGACCCGTGCGTCACCGACGACGCGACGGCCGCGAAGGTCCGGCTGAGCCTGGGGCTGATCAGCGTGCAGGCGGGCGGCCTGACGGCCACCACCGACGCGACGGCCACCGCCGTGTCGGCCAACGGCGGGCTGCTGACCACGCGGATCAGCACGATCGGGCTGTCCATCGAGGTCAGCGCGATCATGTCGACCGCCACGGCGTCCTGCGTGGAGGGGGAAGTGGTCCTGGCCGGCAGTTCGTCGATCGCCGAGCTGAAGGTCAACGGGCTGCGGATCCCCATCGGCTCCGGGCCGGTGTCCATCCCGCTGGTGATCGGCTCGCTGTCGCTGAACAGCACGGTCATGGACGGCGACACGGTCACCCAGCGCGCGTTCGCGCTGCACACCCTGCTGGGCGACGTGGTGATCGGGGAGGCGAAGGCCGGCAAGCAGGACAACCCCTGCTGAGCGCTCGGCCCGACCGATGCATGGAACGACGCCTGCTAGCCGCCGTTCGTGCTCTTCTCGGGCTTCTCGGGCTCGTCCGCGGGCGGGTCGAAGCTCTCGGGTACGCGCTTCAGGTGCTTGGTCATGGAGCGCACGAGGAACGCGACCGCGATCAGGAACAGCAGCATCACCAGCAGGCCGACCGGGGAGGACTTGCCGAAGTCCGCTCCCCGGCCGCCGTTCGGCTCATTGTTCGTCGTGGGTGGCTGGGCTTGCACCAGGACCACCGGAGTCGTCTCCGTCACGGCGAACTCCGGCCCCAGGAGGAACGGGCCGGATGCGTCAGTCATCAGGTTTCCAAACCGGCGGATATCCCGGTGTTCATGCCGGGGAGGAGCCGCTCTGTCCGTAGTGGTGAACGGGATGTCACACGGTGACCTACTATCATGTGAGAGTGACGGATCGGGTGGTGAAGCGGGCGTACCGCTACCGTTTCTATCCGTCTGACCAGCAGGTGAGCGAGTTGTCGCGGACGTTTGGTTGTGTCCGTCTGGTCTACAACCGAGCTCTGGAAGCGCGTACGTCCGCCTGGTACGGCGAGCAACGGCGTGTGTCCTATGTCGAGTCGTCGGCGCTGCTCACCGAGTGGAAGCGGGACCCGGATCTGGCGTTCTTGTCCGAGGTGTCCTCGGTGCCGCTTCAGCAAGGGCTGCGGCATCTGCAGGGTGCGTTCGTCGCGTTCTGGGACAAGCGCGCTCGGTACCCTCGGTTCAAGTCCCGCAAGCGTGGACGCCAGTCCGCGGAGTACACCCGGTCGGCGTTCCGGTGGCGCAACGGTCACCTGACCTTGGCGAAGATGTCCGAGCCGTTGGACATCCGCTGGTCGCGTCCACTGCCCGACGGTGCTGAACCGAGCACCGTCACGGTGTCCCGCGACCCGGCCGGGCGCTGGCACGTGTCGATCCTCGTCGAGGTCGCCATCGATCCGGTGTCGAAGGCCGGGAGTAAGGCCGAGAGTGTGGTGGGGATCGATGCGGGGATCACCTCGCTGGTCACCCTCTCGACAGGAGAGAAGGTCACCAACCCCCGCCACGAACAGAAGGACCGGGCACGGCTCGCGCTCGCGCAACGTCGCCTCGCCCGCAAAGCGAAGGGGTCGAACAACCGGGCCAATGCCCGGCAGAGAGTGGCCCGAGTCCACGCTCGCATCACCGACCGGCGCCGCGACCACCTGCACAAGCTGTCGACTCGACTCGTCCGTGAGAACCAAACGGTCGTGATCGAGGACCTGCAAGTCCGCAACATGGTGCGCAACCACTCGCTGGCCCGGTCGATCTCCGACGCGAGCTGGCGGGCACTGCGGGCCATGTTGGAGTACAAGTGCCAGTGGTACGGCAGCGACCTCGTGGTGGTCGACCGCTGGTTCCCGTCGTCGAAGATGTGCTCGGCGTGCGGGGCGCTCCAGGACACGATGCCGCTCAACGTCCGCGAGTGGGAGTGCCGTTGCGGCGCCCGTCACGACCGGGACGTGAACGCGGCACTGAACATCAGAGCCGCCGGGCTGGCGGTGCTCGCCTGTGGAGACGGCGTAAGACCGGAACGCGCGCAAGCGCCGACCGGCAGCGGTCGCTGAATCAGGAACCCTCCCAGGCGACTGGGAGAATCCCCGTCCTTCAAGGCGAGGAGTAGTCAAGCAGTTACCTTCTCAGATATCCCCGAGAACAGGTCATCCTCGGGCAGCGTCGTGTCCACCAGGGACCGCACCAGCTCGTACTCCTCGTACGGCCACACTTCCCGCTGCACCTCCAACGGCACGGAGAACCACCGGCTGTTGGGGTCGATCTGCGTCGCGTGCGCGAGCAGCGCGGCGTCCCTGGTCTCGAAGTATTCCCCACATTCGATCCGGGTCGTCACCCGGTGGCTGAGATCGCCCCGCTCGGGGTCCCAGTTCTCCAGCCACTCGCCGTACGGGGACTCCATGCCGCGCGACAGCAGGACGTCGTGCACCGCCTGGAGCCGCTTGCGGGAGAAGCCGTGGGAGTAGTACAGCTTCAGCGGCGTCCACGGGTCGCCCGACTCGAGGTGCAGGTCGGGGTCGCCGGCCGCGTCGAACGCCGCCACGGACACCTCGTGGCACCGGATGTGGTCCGGGTGCGGGTAGCCGCCGTTCTCGTCGTACGTGATCACCACGTGCGGCTTGAACTCGCGGATCGCCTTGACCAGCGCGGGCACCGACTCCTCGAGCGGTAACAGCGCGAAGCAGCCCTCGGGCAGTGGGGGCTTCGGGTCGCCCTCCGGCAGGCCGGAGTCGACGAAGCCGAGCCAACGGTGCTGGACACCCAGGATCTCGGCCGCGCGGGCCATCTCCTTGCGTCTGTACTCGTTGATGTTCTCGAGCACTTCCGGCCGTTCCATGGCGGGGTTGAGAATGTCGCCCCGCTCACCGCCCGTACACGTCACCACCATGACCTCGTGACCCTCGGTCACGTACTTGACCATCGTGCCCGCGCCCTTGCTGGACTCGTCGTCCGGATGCGCGTGCACCGTCATGAGACGCATCTTCTCGACCATGACCTCGAGATCCCTCCCGCTTCAACCCCAGAGGCTCCGCGCCCGATACCGAGGCGGATACTCAGCTCAGATACTCGAACCACTCCGGCCGGGTGCATTGTTCCCGGCAGGTCCGACAATCTCGCGGAGGCCCCATCATGACGGCGCCGGGTCGCACGTTGCTTGAGGACCGATACGGCACCCGGCCGGCCCGGACGTCCAAGCGGACCTACTGGATTCTCGGTGCATGCGCGCTGGTCGTCGGCGGTCTGGCGGCCTGGATCGCGTACGTGAACCTCGGCACGGCGCCCATCGAGACACAGAGCACGAGCTTCGAGAACCTGCCGGACAACGCCATCGAGATGACGTTCGAGATCACCCGCGACGACCCGGCGAGGCCCGCCGTGTGCATCGTCCGGGCCCTCGCGCTGGACGGCACGGAGAGCGGCCGGAAGGAGGTGCTCATCCCGCCCGGTGAGAGTTCCACCTGGATGACCACGGTGATTCAGAACCGGGCCGAACCGGTCACAGCAAACGTTTTCGGGTGCTCGTACCAGGTACCGGAATACCTGTCCACTGACCTGCCGCCAAGAGGGTGAACATGGGACCTCTCTTCGCGTAATCGGACAAAAGGGACCGGCCTACCTGGCGTTTCGTGGTACCCTCGTATACCTGCACGGCCCCTGGCGGGCCGTGTTTTTCCGTTCCGGGTGTTCGCCGCCGCCCGGGAACTACCGACCCGAATCCGCGGGGCCGGAAGTATGAGCGAGGAGTTGGTGACCGTGAGCGACACCCAGGTGACCTGGCTGACGCAGGATGCCTACAGCCGTCTGAAGCAGGAACTTGACGAGCTGATCGAGAATCGCCCGGTTATCGCCGCGAAGATCAACACTAGCCGCGAGGAGGGGGACCTCAAGGAGAACGGCGGCTACCACGCGGCCCGGGAGGAGCAGGGGCAGGCGGAGGCACGTATCCGCCACCTGCAGGAGCTGCTGCGCAGCGCCAAGGTCGGCGAGGCGCCCAAGAACGACGGGCTGGCCGAGCCGGGCAAGGTGCTGACCATCCGTTACGACGGGGACGACGACACCGAGAAGTTCCTGCTCGCCACGCGCGAGGAGGGAGCCGAGGGTGAGCTGGAGGTCTACTCCCCGGAGTCGCCGCTCGGCCGCGCGCTGCTCGGTGCCAAGGAGGGTGAGACCCGCTCCTACGAGCTGCCCAACGGGAGCACCCAGAAGGTCACCCTCATGAAGGCGGTCCCGTACGCCGGCTGACGACCCCGGCACCCGACATCGAACGACGCGTCCGCCGCCACCCACGCGGCGGGCGCGTCGTTCTGTGCACGCTTCCGACCCATGATGACCATTCCCGTCGGCCATGATGACCACTCCGGTCGGGTGCAATGACCACTCGCGCGGTGGCAGGCGACGCCAGTGGTCATCATGGGCGACCGGAGTGGTCATCATGCGTGGCCGGAGTGGTCATCATGGCGCGTTCCAGTAGGGGGCGGACGCGCGGGGGGATCGGGGTCGACAGGGCGATCGACGTGGACGTGCGCTTCACCCACTCCACGTCGACCATCTTGTCGATCACGCGCTGCAGGTCCGCGTTGGAGCGCGCCACCATGCGGACCAGCAGGTCGCCCTCGCCGGTGGTCGCGTGCACCTCGCAGACCTCGTCGATCGCCGCCAGCCGGGACGCCACCTCCGTCCGCTTGCCCTGCGCGATCTCCAGCACGGCGAACGCCGTCAGGCCGTAGCCGATGGCCGCCAGGTCGACGTCCGGCGGGAAACCTCGCAGCACCCCGCGTTCCTCGAGGCGGTCCATCCGCGCCTGCACGGTGCCGCGCGCCACGCCGAGACGCCGCGAACACTCCAGCACCCCCAGCCTCGGCTCGTCGGACAGCAACAGCAACAGGCGGGCGTCAAGAGTGTCCACCTACACAGGATGCCTCATGTCTGCCCAAGTGCGCGTGTCAAGTCTGGTCAATCTGTCCAGGCTAGACACGGTCGGTTGCGCATCCTGCCCGACGGGCTGATCCTGCGGGTACCGCGATCTCGGGAGGCTCCATGACAGTCCAGCCCATCGACGACGTCAGCTTCGACCAGCTTCGTCAGCTGGTGGGACTCGTCGACTACGACGAGTCGAGGGACCCGTTCCCGGTCCGGGCGATGGACGCCGTGGTGTTCGTCGCCGGCAACGCCACGCAGACCGCGTGGTTCTACCAGGTGGCGTTCGGCATGACGCTCGTCGCCTACTCGGGTCCGGAGACCGGCAACCGCGACCACAAGTCGTTCGTGCTGACGTCCGGCTCCGCCCGCTTCGTGATCAACGGCGGGGTCGCACCGGACAGCCCGCTGCACGACCACCACCGCAAGCACGGCGACGGCGTGGTCGACCTGGCGCTCGAGGTCACGGACGTCGACCAGTGCATCGAGCACGCGCGGGCCCAGGGCGCGACCGTCCTGGAGGAGCCGAACGACGTCTCCAGTGACGACCACCCAGAGCACGGCACCATCCGCCGCGCCGCGATCGCGACCTACGGCGAGACCCGCCACACGCTGATCGACCGCTCCCGCTACACCGGCCCCTACCTGCCCGGCTACGTCGCCAGGACCAGCACCGTCACCCGCCCCGCCGGCGCGCCGAAGCGGCTGTTCCAGGCGGTCGACCACTGCGTCGGCAACGTCGAGCTCGGCAAGATGGACTACTGGGTCGAGTTCTACAACCGGGTCATGGGCTTCGTGAACATGGCGGAGTTCGTGGGCGACGACATCGCCACCGACTACTCGGCGCTCATGAGCAAGGTCGTCTCCAACGGCAACCACCGGGTGAAGTTCCCGCTCAACGAGCCGGCCATCGCGAAGAAGAAGTCGCAGATCGACGAGTACCTGGAGTTCTACGAAGGCGCGGGCTGCCAGCACATCGCGCTCGCCACGAACGACATCGTGGCGACCGTCAACGCCATGCGCGCGGCCGGTGTGGAGTTCCTCGACACCCCCGACTCCTATTACGACGACCCGGAGCTGCGTGCCCGCATCGGCGAGGTCCGGGTGCCGATCGAGGTACTGAAGGAGCACCGGATCCTGGTCGACCGGGACGAGGACGGCTACCTGCTGCAGATCTTCACGAAGCCGATCGGCGACCGCCCGACCGTGTTCTACGAGCTGATCGAGCGACACGGTTCGCTCGGCTTCGGCAAGGGCAACTTCAAGGCCCTGTTCGAGGCGATCGAGCGCGAGCAGGCGCGCCGAGGCAATCTTTAACGCCGAGGCGCCATCGCCATCGCGCGGCAACCTGTGAGCCACCCAGGAGGCGGGGGTCCGCGGACCCCCGCCTCCGGCTGTGTTCAGTTGACCGGTGCGTCCAGGAAGTTGGGCACGAGCGAGGCCAGCAGTTCCTTCTGGTACACCGACGTGATGTGCGTGGTGCCCGGCAGGATGGCCAGCTGGGAGTTCGGCGGGCCACCGACGATGTCACCGTTGATGCCGCCGCCCGTGAGGCGGAACATCTCGACCGCGTGCTCCGGGCGGACGATGTCGGAGTCACCGATGACCGTCAGCACCGGCGAGGTCATGGCACTGACGGCGGCCGGCGGGAACGGCGGCAGCGTCAGCAGCATGTCCTTCGTCTTCGCCACCAGCAGGTCGAAGTTCTCCGGGTTCGGGTTCAGCTCCAGGTACTCCTTGTGGAACTCCGAGCCCTCCAGCATCCACGGCTCCAGGCCGGCCATGCCTTCCGTGTGCCCCGGGTGGAAGCCGTCGTTGTTGATGGCCAGCGACTGCAGGACGAGCTTGCGCACCTTCTCCGGGTGGTTGATCCCGATCTCCAGCGCGATGCCGGCGCCCAGGCTGTAGCCGTAGAAGTCGGCCTGCCGCACGCCGATCTGGTCGAGCAGGGCGACAGTGTCCTGCGCCAGCCGCGGGATTCGCAGCGGCCGGTCCACGATGTCGGCCGTGTGCCCGTGGCCCTGCTGCTCGATGGAGATGACCGTGCGGGTCCTGGCGAGCGGCCGGATCAGCTGGCCCCACGACGTGCCGGTGGCGGAGAACCCGCCGTGCAGCAACACGAGCGGTGGCTTTCGCCGGTCCTTGCCGTGCACCTCGTAGTACATTCGCAGGCCGTTGACCTCCGCATACCGGCCATGGCCGGCCGTGCTCACGGGGTTGCCCTGCGCGGCAGGCCCGCTGCCGATCATCATGGCGGCGGCGGCCACCACGGAAACCACACCGACGGCGGACTTGACGATCTTGTTCACGTGTTCTCGCATTCCTCAGTGACGGGGTTCTGCCGGTACGTCGAGCGACGATGCCCCGGATCGACACACGACCGACGCGGTTTTCCCAGGCCGGGTATTCTCGTATGCAATATGGCTCGGATGGGGAGATGGCATGGCGGTCGGAACTCGGGCGGCGGGGGTACTTCCCCTCGCGGGTGCGTCACTGGCCGCGGTGGTGCTGGCCGGCATCGCCGTGTTCAGCGTGACCAAGTCCGACTGCACGGAGCCCGGCCAGTACATCCGCCACGCCGACGGCCAGCTCGAGCTGATCGGCAGCTGCGTCGACCCGGACCACCTGCCCGACAAGTACGAGAGCGACGAGGACCAGGTCCAACCGCCGCCCGCGGGGGATCTCAACGAGCTGTTCAAGCCGGGCACGCAGGCACCCTGACAGGCGCCGCTGTCATCCGCCTGTCATAGCTCTCACAGACACGAACGCCCCGGCCGAGATGACCGGGGCGTTGGCGTTTCCGGGGTCAGCCCAGAGCCTGCAGCAGGTCACCCACGAGGTCCGTACCGTCCTCGATACCCACCGACAACCGCACCACGTCGCTCGGCACCTGGAGCGGCGAACCGGTGGTGCTCGCGTGAGTCATCCGGCCCGGGTGCTCGATCAACGACTCGACACCCCCGAGCGACTCACCCAGGATGAAGATCTTGGTCCGCGACACCACGTCCAACGCCGCCTGCTCACCACCCGCCACGGAGAACGACACCATGCCACCGAACCGGCGCATCTGCTTACCGGCCAGCTCGTGGCCGGGGTGCTCGGGCAGGCCCGGGTAGTAGACCTTCGTGACCTTCGAGTGCCCGACGAGCGCCTCGACGATCCGCTCGGCGTTGTCGCTGTGCCGCTCCATGCGCAGCGCCAGCGTCTTCGCGCCACGCATCGTGAGCCAGGCGTCGAACGGGCTGGGCACCGCGCCGACCGCGTTGCGCAGGAACGCGAACTTGTCCTGCAGGTCGTCGTCCGAGGTGATCAGCGCGCCGCCGACCACGTCCGAGTGACCACCGAGGTATTTGGTGGTGGAGTGCAGCACCACGTCGGCGCCGAGGCCGAGCGGTGACTGGAGATACGGGGTGGCGAAGGTGTTGTCCACCACGAGCTTCGCGCCGGCTGTGGCGGACACCTGCGCGAGCGCGGCGATGTCGGCGATGCCGAGCAGCGGGTTGGTGGGCGTCTCGCACCAGACGACCTTGGTCTCGGGCCGGACCGCCGCTCGCACGGCCGCCACGTCGGCCAGGTCGACCGAGGTGTGCTCGACGCCCCACAGTGTCATGACCTTGTCGAGCAGGCGGAACGTGCCGCCATAGGCGTCGCCGCCGAGGATCACGTGGTCGCCAGGGCGGGTCAGCGCCCGCAGCGCGATGTCGGCCGCCGCCATGCCGGACGCGAACGCCAGCGCGTGCCGGCCGCCCTCGAGCGACGCGAGGGACTCCTCCAGCGCCGTTCGAGTGGGGTTGGCCGTGCGCGAGTACTCGTAGCCACCCTCACGGAGGCCACCCACCCCGTCCTGGGCGAACGTGGACGTGGCGTAGATCGGCACGATGACCGCGCCCGTACGCGGGTCGGGTCGCTGACCTGCGTGAATGGCCCGGGTCTCGAAACCCCAGCGGCTGGTGTCCTCTGACATGGAACTAGATTACGTCCCCCCGGCAGAGCGCCCATCATGTGGGACGGCGGCCCACCATCGGGAATACCTACCAGTGCGGCTGCTGCGGGTAGCCGTACCCGGCCTGGGCGCGCGAGCCGCGCAGGTAGTTCAGTGACGGCGGCAGCGCGGCGATGACCAGGAGGATGGCACCGAGGACCAGGCTCACGGCGAACATCACGGCCTGCTCGTTGCCGAACTCGAGCATCGTCTCCCAGTAGAGGCCGTATTCGCCCGTGGCGGAGGGCGGTGTCGTGGGCATGTCGCCCAGCAGGAAGAAGAACAGACCCTCGGCCATCAGCGGGTCGGCCACGATGGCGACCACCGCCAGCAGGCCGGTGCCGAGCAGCACGAACGCGCCGGCCACCTGACGGGCGAACACGAGGATCGCGCCGAGCAGCCCCAGGCCGACCACCAGGAAGTGCAGGACGAACAGCGCGGTGTAGCCGCCGGGCATGTCCGCACCGTCGGGGATGTCGCCGAGCATGTCGATGGTCGCGTAGCCGAGGCAGCCGGCCAGTACGAGGCCGAGGATGCCCGCCGTGACGGAGAGCCCAGCGCTGCCGGACGGCTGCTGGTAGCCACCGCCCCCTTGCCCCTGCCATGGACCCTGCTGCTGCTGATACCCGTACGCCATATTCCTGCCTCCCCGTCAACCGATCGTGGAACATTCAATCAGGTCGGTGAAAGCCTCCGCAGGGGGATGACGAGAAACGCCGGTGGACCCGAAGGCCCACCGGCGTCATGTCCCTGTTTCGTGGTTCACCACTGCTGCGGCGGACCACCCTGCTGCGGCGGCTGACCGTATCCGCCCTGCTGGGGCGGGGGCTGCTGCCCGAAACCCTGCTGGGGCGGCTGCTGGCCGAAGCCCTGCTGCGGCTGCCCGAAACCCTGCTGCGGCTGGCCGAAGCCGCCGGACGGCGGGCCACCGAAGCCGCCACCGCCGCCGAGCACCGACTCGCCACCGAGGAAGTGCTTGGTCTGCGGGAAGAACGCCATCGCACCCACCGCGCCGACCAGGACACCGCAGATGATCCCGAAGATCGGGCTCGACGCGCCGTCACCCAGATCGGCCGAACCAGAACCGATCAGGCCGACGATGCCGCCCAACAGCAGCGCACCGCCAGCGGCGGCCGCCACCATGCCGGCGAGCTTGTGCTTGAGGTAGACCAGCACGCCGCCGCCGATCGCAGCGAGCCCGCCGAGCAGCACCAGGATGACGCTGATCCAGAGCATCCCGGGCGAAGGTGCGGTCTCGTTGTACTGCTCCTCCATGGCCGCAACTCGCTCGTCCCCGAGTGCGTCGAGAGCATCGGAGAGGTCGCTGACGTCGCCGAAGTCGGTCAGCGCCATGATGGCCGCGAGAAGACCAAGGACCGCCAGGAGGCCGGCGATGCCCCACGAGATCATCTGGGTGTTCTGGCCCTGGCCGCCGAACTGCGGGCCGGCGCCGAGGCCCTGCTGCTGCGCGAATCCGCCGGGCGGCGGGTAGCCGGGCGGCTGCTGACCGAAGCCACCCTGCTGAGGCGGCGGCTGCTGCCCGAAACCGGGCTGCTGGCCGAACCCCTGCTGGGGCTGCTGCTGACCGAAGCCCTGCGGCGGCGACTGCTGCCCGAACCCGGGCTGCTGCTGGCCGGGGTACCCACCGGGACCCTGCGCGTCGGCGCCGGGCGGCGGAGCGTACGGCGGCTGCTGGGGCGGCATCGAGCCGGGCGGCACCATCTGCGTGGCGCCGGCATCCGGCTGCTGGGGGGGCTGCTGCTGGCCGAAGCCGGCCGGGTTGACCACCTGGGTTGCTCCTGCGTCTGGCGGCCGTTGGCCGGGTTGGATCGCTTGTGTCCGCTCCACGCCGTCGGCGCCGACCTGGCCCGGCGGGGGTAGCGGTTGACCCGGCTGGATGGCCTGGGTCGGTCCTGGTGCCGACAGCGCAGGGTTGTCCTGGGCGGGCTGCTGGCCCTGCTGCTCCTGACCCTCTCCCTCCCCCTGCTGCTGTGGCTGGCCGCCCTGCCACGGTGGGTTCGGCGGCTGCGGAGCACTCATCCCGGTTACAACCCCTTCAAACGTCGACTTGCGTGCGCGCCAACGCTAGTCCATCGTGCATGGCTTCGCGCGTAACGCTCGACACGACACACACGACCTATTTGCCCGCCAGGAAGCCCAGCAGGTCCTGACGGGTCACCACGCCGGCCGGCTTGCCGTCCACCAGCACCAGCGCGCCGTCGGCCGTGGCCAGCGCGCTCATGGCGGAGCTGACCTGCTCACCCGCACCGATGGTGGGCAGCGGCGGCGACATGTGCAGGTCCAGCCGGTCGGCCAGTGCGGCCTTGCCGGTGAACAACGCCTCCAGCAGGTCGCGCTCGTTGACCGCGCCGACCACCTCGGCCGCCATCACCGGCGGCTCGGCGTTGACCACCGGCATCTGGCTGACGCCGAACTCCCGCAGGATCGACACGGCGTCCGCCACGCTCTCGGTCGGGTGCGCGTGCACCAGGTCGGGCATGGCGCCGCCCGTCCCCTTGCGGCGGAGCACGTCACCCATGGTGGCGCCGGAGTGCTCGGGCGGCAGGAAGCCGTAGGAGGCCATCCAGTCGTCGTTGAACACCTTCGACAGGTAGCCGCGGCCGCCGTCGGGCAGCAGCACGACCACCACGTCGTCCGGGCCGAGCCGCTTGGCCAGCCGGATGGCGGCCGCGGCGGCCATCCCGCAGGAGCCGCCGACCAGCAGCCCCTCCTCGCGGGCGAGACGCCGGGTGACCTCGAAGGACTCGGAGTCGGACACGGCGATGATCTCGTCGGCCACCGTCCGGTCGTAGGTCTTCGGCCAGAAGTCCTCGCCGACGCCCTCGACCAGGTACGGCCGGCCGGTGCCGCCCGAGTAGACCGAGCCCTCGGGGTCGGCGCCGATGACCTGCACACGGCCCTCCGACACCTCCTTGAGGTAGCGCCCGGTGCCGGAGATGGTGCCGCCGGTGCCGACGCCGGCCACGAAGTGCGTGATGCGGCCGTCGGTCTGGCGCCACAGTTCCGGGCCGGTCCCGAGGTAGTGGCTCTCGGGGTTCTCCGGGTTGGAGTACTGGTCGGGCTTCCACGCGCCGTCGATCTCGTCGACCAGCCGGTCGGACACGTTGTAGTACGAGTCCGGGTGCTCCGGCGCGACGGCCGTCGGGCACACCACGACCTCGGCACCGTAGGCCTTGAGGGTGTTGCGCTTGTCCTCGCTCACCTTGTCGGGGCAGACGAACACGCACTTGTAGCCCCTGCGCTGGGCGACCATGGCCAGGCCGACGCCGGTGTTGCCGCTGGTAGGCTCCACGATCGTGCCACCGGGCCGCAGCTCGCCGGACTTCTCGGCCGCCTCGACCATCCGCAGCGCGATCCGGTCCTTCACACTGCCACCGGGGTTGAAGTACTCGACCTTCGCGAGCACCGTGGCCGACACCCCGTCGGCCAGCGAGTTCAACTTGACCAGCGGCGTGTTGCCGACCAGATCGATGACGTGTTCGACGTACTCCACCCTGCGCTCCTTAGTAAGTAGTGCCCTCGGGCACTACCCGGAGCCTAACTCGCGGGCTTTAGCACGAGTCGGGCCGTTCTCCTAGCGCCCTCGAGAACCGTTCGACTCAGCATTGAGCCCGGCGCCAGTGACGCCGGACACACTTGCATCCACGGGCCGGGACGCGATGTACAAGGAACCGGGTCAGCGCCGGGCCGTCGAACAAGGAGATGCTTCACTGAGTAGAGGGAGGGGACGGCGATGGCGGGAGTGCGGATACTCAAAGCGCTGATATTCGCCGCCGGCTCGGTCGGCGGCTTGTCCGGAGCGGCCTACGGTCTGCTCAACGGGCAGTCACGCCGCGCGCGCACGATCATCGGCGTGCCTCGGGACCTTCCCCACAACGCGGACGGGATCTACCTGCCCGACGGGTCGGGCCCGCTGCCGCCCACCCGCGGTGAGGAGTTGTCGTTCGTCATGCTGGGCGACTCGCTGGCCGCCGGTCTCGGCGCCGAGTCGGCCGAGCAACTGCCGGGCGTCAACCTGGCGAAGGGCCTGGCGGAGGAGTCCGGCCGGCCGGTGCGGCTCGCCACCCACGCGGTCGTCGGCTCGAAGACCACGGACCTGGAGGCCCAGGTCGACGTCACGCTGATCGACCCGCCGGACGTCGCGCTGGTGATCATCGGCGGCAACGACGTCACCTCGAAGACGCGGGTCGGCACGTCGGCCGAGCTGCTCGGGCGCCAGGTCGCCCGGCTGGCCAGGGCGGGCACCACGGTGGTCGTCGGCACGTGTCCCGATCTGGGCATCATCGTGCCGATCCCCCAGCCGCTGCGGACGGTCGCGTCCCGCTGGGGTCTGTCGCTCGCACGGGCGCAGCGGCGCGAGCTGGAGCGGATCGGCGTGCGGGCGGTGTCGGTGGCCGCACTCATGTCGCCGGAGTTCCGGGCGCGGCCGCACGAGCTGTTCAGCACCGACCGCTTCCACCCGAACGGCGCCGGCTACCAACTGGCGGCGGACATCTTCCTCGCCCCGTTGTGTGACGCTGTCGGTCTTGGCTCAGGAAATCGGGTGTCGGCCGCGTAATCTCCGAAGCAGGCACCTGCTGACAAAGGAGTTCGCGCCATGCCAGAGGCGGTCATCGTTTCCGCTGTTCGTTCGCCGATCGGGCGGGCGGGCAAGGGTTCGCTCGTCGACATCCGTCCCGACGACCTGGCCGTGCAGATGGTGCGCGCCGCGCTGGACAAGGTGCCGCAGCTCGATCCGGCGGACATCGACGACCTCATGCTCGGCTGCGGGCTGCCCGGCGGCGAGCAGGGCTTCAACCTCGGCCGGGTGCTGTCGGTCATGCTCGGCTACGACCACCTGCCCGGATGCACGGTGACCCGCTACTGCGCGTCCAGCCTGCAGACCACGCGGATGGCGTTCCACGCGATCAAGGCGGGTGAGGGTGACGTGTTCATCAGCGCCGGCGTGGAGACGGTGTCGCGGTTCGCGAAGGGCAGTTCGGACAGCTGGCCGGACACGCACAGCCCGGTGTTCGCCGAGGCCGAGGCGCGCACGGTGGACAAGGCGACCAACGGCGCCATCGACTGGCACGACCCGCGGCAGGACGGCTCGGTGCCGGACGTGTACGTCGCCATGGGGCAGACGGCCGAGAACCTGGCGCTGCGGAAGGGCGTCACGCGCGAGGACATGGACCACTTCGGCGTGCGGTCGCAGAACCTGGCGGAGCAGGCCATAAAGGACGGCTTCTGGGCGCGGGAGATCACCCCGGTCACGCTGCCCGACGGCCGCGTGGTCGACACGGACGACGGCCCCCGCCCGGGCATCACGTACGAGAAGACGGCGACGCTCAAGCCGGTGTTCCGCCCGGACGGCCGCGTGACGGCCGGCAACTGCTGCCCACTGAACGACGGCGCCGCCGCCCTGGTGATCATGAGCTCCGACAAGGCGGCCGCCCTCGGCATCACCCCGCTGGCCCGCATCGTGGCGACCGGCGTTTCGGGGCTGTCGCCGGAGATCATGGGCCTCGGGCCGGTGGATGCGTCGCGCCAGGCACTCGGCCGCGCGGGCATGACCATCGACGACATCGACCTCGTGGAGATCAACGAGGCGTTCGCCGCGCAGGTCATCCCGTCCTACCGGGACCTGAAAATCGACATCGACAAGCTGAACGTGAACGGCGGCGCGATCGCCGTCGGTCACCCGTTCGGCATGACGGGCGCGCGGATCGCCACCACGCTCATCAACTCGCTGCAGTACCACGACAGGCAGTTCGGGCTGGAGACCATGTGCGTCGGCGGGGGCCAGGGCATGGCGATGATCCTGGAGCGCCTCAGCTGACCCTTGACGGGTCTCGGCGGCCTCCGGCCCCCGAGATCCAGCGTAACGGTCGGCACCGACAGTTCCGTCGTTGTGGATCTTTCCTGTGGACAGCTCGCCG
Source organism: uncultured Actinomycetota bacterium (assembly GCA_963826035.1). GTDB lineage: Bacteria > Actinomycetota > Actinomycetes > Mycobacteriales > Pseudonocardiaceae > Actinophytocola. Next base: position 506,555 of record CAWGVZ010000024.1, read on the forward strand.
CCCTGGGGACAACCACCCTGTTGTGGATCTTCGCGCCCCGGTTCTGTCGGTGTGGACCGATAGACTGGAACAGGGCCGCCCCCTGGGAGGGCGGGGGTGTGCCACTGGTAGGGGAAGTCGATCTTCGACGGCCGGTTCTGAGTGGGTAGTCGCGTGTTCCGCACCTGGTCAGGGCCGGTTGTGCGTGGTCTCCGATCGCAGGCGGTGACGTCGCGAAAGCGCGGCGGGACATCGCTAATGCCTCGAATGGGCCGTTGAGGACGTTGAGCGTCCCAAGCGGCCCATTCAGGACATGGCCACCGTCCCGAACGCGCCCTTCAGAGCACAAGCCCGCGTCATAACCTGCAGAAACGACTTTGACGGCGCCCCTGCCTGGGGTGTGCCACCGGTAAGGGGAGGTCGATCTTCGGCGGCCGGCTCCGAGCGGGTGGTCGCGTGTTCCGCACCTGGTCAGCGGCGGTGCCGGCTTGATTGGCCGGCGGCTCAGAACGACGCCGGGAAACCCGTCCACCGCAGGTCGGGTGGCAGGTGGCTCTGGTCGTTGAACGTCAGCAGCGACACCCGGTCCTGGCGGAACTGGAGCACCGTCAGTGCCGCGTTCGCCGCGTTCAGGCCCACCCACCGGTCCTCCGGCGCGCCCAGCGCCGCGCGCGCGAACCAACCCACGAGCTGGCTGTGGGTGACCAAGAGGTCGTGGCGTTCGTCGGTCGTGCCGAACTCCGCCAACGCCTGGGCGCCCAGCGCGGGACCCGCTGCCTGGGCCTCCGCCGAGTAGCCGGGTGCCGGGACGTCGGTGGGCGGATAGTCGTCCAGCAGTTCGGTCTCCGTGACCGGGGCGTCGACCAACGAGGCCACGATCTCCGCCGTCCTGGCCGCTCGCGCCACCGGGCTGTGGAACACGCCGGTCAGCGGGACAGCGGCCAGCCGGGCACCCAACAACTCGGCCTGCCGCCGGCCGGCCGGGGTCAGTTCGCCGTCGGGAGTGGCCTCGCCGTGGCGGGCCACGTAGAGCGTCCTCACACGCTGGGGGCCATCCGGGTGGCGGCCATGATCATGCGGTCGAACGCGTCGCCGTCCTTCGGGTCGTACAGGCCCGCCAGCAGCTTCAGCACCAGCTTCATGAGCGTCTGGCGCGGCAGGCCGTACTTGGTGGCCGTGCGCATGACCAGCGGGTTGCCGATCAGCTTGCTGAAGATGTTGCCAAGCCGGTAGTAGCTGCCGAGCGCCTGCTTCATGGCGATCGGGTATCCGGCGAGCGCGCGCTCGCGGGACGGGCCCTCCGCACGGGCCAGTGCCTGGACCACGCACTCGGCCGCCAGCTTGGCCGACTCCATGGCGTAGCCGATGCCCTCGCCGTTGAACGGGTTGACCATCCCGCCCGCGTCGCCCACCAGCAGCAGGCCGCGCGAGTAGTGCGGGACCCGGTTGAAGCCCATGGGCAGCGCGGCGCCGCCGATCTTGCCGGTGGCGTTGTGCTCGCGGAAACCCCACTCCTCGGGGGTGCCGTCCAGCCAGGAACGCATGAGCGCGCGGTAGTCGGTCTTGCCGTACGCCTTGGACGTCGACAGGATGCCCAGCCCCACGTTCACCGTGCCGTCGCCCATGCCGAAGATCCAGCCGTAGCCGGGAAGCAGGCTCGGCTCGTCGCCCGAGCGGTCCCACAGCTCCAGGTGCGACTCGAGGTAGTCGTCCTTGCTGCGCGGCGACGCGTAGTACCGCCGCACGGCCACGCCCATCGGCCGGCTCTCCAACTTCTCCAGCCCGACGGACAGCGCGAGCCGCGCGGACACGCCGTCGCACGCGAGCACGATCGGCGCGCGGTAGGTGACCGGGGTGCGCTCGGGGCCGACCTTGGCCTCGACGCCGATCACCCGGCCGTCACGCTCGTCGGTGATGGCGCCCGTGACGTTCGTCCGCTCCAGCAGCCGGGCGCCGGCGCGCTGCGCGGTCTTGGCGAGCATCTCGTCGAAGTCCTGCCGCGGGCGCACCACGCCGTAGGGCGGGAAGGTCGCGAGGTCGGGCCAGTCCAGCTCCAGCGTGACGCCGCCGCCGACCACCCGCAGCCCGCGGTTGTGCAGCCAGCCGGCCTCCTCGCGGGTGTCGACGCCCAGGTCGATCAGCTGCTTCACGCCGCGCGGGGTCAACCCGTCACCGCAGACCTTCTCGCGCGGGAACGTGGTCTTCTCCAGCAGGAGCACGTCCAGCCCGGCCCTGGCCAGGTAGGTAGCCGCCGTGGACCCGGCTGGGCCGGCGCCGACAACGATGACCTCGGCGTCCTCTGCCGGCTTACGTCGGCTGGGGCTTCCCATCACGGCTCCTCGTGCTTGTGAAAACGTTCACGAACTCCCCACATTTTAGCGCGGTGGCACCAAACCAAGTGGGTGACGAAACGGACAGCGCCTAACGCGCGATCTCTGGTTGGTACATCACCACATCTGGGGAGCCGCTGTGGCAAGTCTTCCGCCCGTCGGCCGCCCGGTCGCGCTCGCGCCCGTTGGTCCCCTCGCCACCGCCAGCACCGCGCTGATCGCGGTCGCGTGCGGGACCGCGCTGTTCAGCGTCTGGAGCGACTGGAACCGCTATGCGGTGGTGGACGACTACCTGGCGAGCGTGCCGGGCGTCGGCCTGTCCGACCTGGTGAGCGCGGACAACGCGAGCATGACGGCCGGCGTGATCGGCCTCTTCGCGCACGTGGCCGCCGGGGTGGTGTTCCTGTGCTGGCTGTGGCGGGCCAGGGCAAACGCCGAGCTGGTCAACACGGCGCGACACCGGTTGAGCCGCGGCTGGACCACCGGCGGCTGGATCTGCCCGGTGGTCAACCTGTGGTACCCGCGCTTCGTGGTGGACGACGTGTGGCGCGTCAGCCGGCCGGGGGAACCGAACGATCTGTACAGCGTGCAGGGGATTCCGCACAGCTCGCTCGTGCGGTCCTGGTGGTACGCCTGGCTGGCCAGGTGGGCCGCGTCGCTGTGGTTCCTGGTGGAGGCGGGCCGCGAGATGACGCTGTCGACGCTGCGGAACATGGCGATCGCCAGCACGCTCACTGCCGTGTTCACCTGCGTGGCGGGCGTATTGGCGGTGTTCGTCCTCCGGCAGATCACCGAGTGGCAGTCGATCCCTCGGACGGCCCCGGAGAGCTGGCCCCGGGCATGACCGTCGTCCGTGCGCCCGCTCACCTACCTCGCCCGGACGACGGTCATCCTGCTGGCCGGCCTCTGTCTGGTGGCCGTCTGGCGGGTCTGGGCGGACTGGTTCGTGGTCCGAGCCGCGGAAGATCACTACGGCATCGATCCCATGACTCGCGCCATGAGCGTCCGCGACGCCGCCGGCTGGGCCTACATCGCCACCCTGGCCGTCACCGCAGCGGTGTTCATCTGCTGGGCCTGGCGTGCCAGGGCCAATGCCGAGCTGCTCAGCCGGGCCGAACACCGTCTCCATCGCAGCTGGGTCATCGCCGGCTGGCTGGTGCCGATGCTCAACACGTTCTTACCGAAGATCCTGCTGGAGGACATCTCACGGACCAGCCGTTCGGACGTGCGGCCGGAACTGCTCGACGCGCGGGACCTGCCGGCCAGCAAGTTGGTCGCCGCGTGGTGGCTGATGTGGGCGGCCACCTGGTTCTTCGCCGTGTGGGAACGCGCCGTGGTCCTCCAGCCGGTCACCAGGTTCGGGTTACGACGGATCGCCGACGCGAACCTGGTGTTCACCGTCGCGCACTGCGTGAGCGGTGTCCTGCTGGCGATCGTGGTGCTGCGGGTCAGCCGGTGGCAGTCGACGGCTCGGGGTTGACCGCTCGGTGTAGGGCTACCACGCCGAACGTCAGGTTCATCCACTCCACCCTGGACCAGCCCGCCTCCCCGATCAGCTTCGCCAGGGCCTTCTGGGTGTGCCACTCCCGCATGGACTCCGCCAGGTAGGCGTACGCGTCGCGGTTCGAGGACGACAGGCGCGTGAGCCTGGGCATCAGGCGCAGCACGACGTTGTGGTGCAGCCAGCGGATCGGGCGGAACGGTGGCTGCGACACCTCGCAGATCACCAGGCGTCCGCCCGGCCGGACCACGCGCCGCATCTCCGTCAGGGCGGCCAGCGTGTCGTCCATGTTGCGCAGGCCGAAGGACACGGTCACCGCGTCGAAGGCGTCGTCGCGGAAGGGCAGGTGGAACGCGTCCGCCGCCACCTTCGGGACCTCGCGGTGCCCGCCGCCGTGCAGCATGCCCAGCGAGAAGTCCGCCGCTACGCAGTACGCGCCGGACTTGGCGTACTCGACGGTCGACACGGCTGTGCCGGCCGCCAGGTCGAGGATGCTCTCGTTCGGCGTGGCCTCGAGCACGCGACGGGTGAGCCAGCGCCAACGGCGGTCGAAACCGAAGGTCATGACCGAGTTCGTGCGGTCATAGCCCTTCGCGACCCCGTCGAACATTTCGGCCACGTCGCGGCGGTTCTTGTCCAGGCCGGCACGAGACATGCCAAAACCCTACGGCAACCACTCAGGCGGCGAGCAGATTGCTGCCGGACACCTGGTGGTAGTGGCCGAGCAGCTGGTCGCACACGGCCGGCCAGGTCCGCCCGAGCACCGACTGCCTGGCGGCGATCCCGATGCGCCGCCGCAGTGACCTGCGCCGTAGCAGCTCCACAGTGGACCAGAGCTCGGCGGCGAACCGGTTGTCGTCGTAGGGCTCCAGCAGGAAGCCGGTGCGGCCGTGCTCGACCAGGTCGCGCGGGCCACCGGCGTTCGGCACGATCACCGGCAGCCCGGAGGCCATCGCCTCCTGCGCCGCCTGGCAGAACGTCTCGTGTGGACCGGTGTGCACGAAAACGTCCAGGCTGGCGTACGCGGCGGCCAGCTCGGAACCCGTGCGGAACCCGAGGAACGCCGCGTCCGGCAGCGCCTTGCGCAGCGACTCCTCGGCCGGCCCGGCGCCGACCACCACCACCCGCACCCCGGGCAGCCCGTGCAGCGCGGCGAGCCGGTGCACCTGCTTCTCCGGCGCCAGCCGGCCGATGTAGCCGACCAGCAGCTCGTCGTTCGGCGCGAGCAGGCCGCGCAGCCGCAGGTCGGCGTGGTCGGGTGAGAACAGCTCGGTGTCCACCCCCCGCGCCCAGCGGTGCACGCGCGGCACGCCGTGGTCGGTGAGCGCTCGCACCGACGCGTGCGACGGCGCGAGCGTCCGGTCGGCCATGCCGTGCAGCCTGCGGATCCAGCGCCACGCGGCGCGCGCGCCGTGCTTGAGCCCGTACGCGGCGGCGAACCCGGCGACGTCGGTCTGGTAGACGGCGACCGTCGGCACGCCGAGCCGTCTGGCCGACCGCAGCCCGCTGGCGCCGAGCACGAACGGCGACGCCAGGTGCACCACGTCGGGTGCGAACTCGGCGAGCGCGGCATGCACCTTGGGCGAGGGCACCCCGATGGGCAGCGAGGAGATGACCGGCAGGTCGACCGCCCGGACCCGTCTCACGGGCGCGTGCAGGTACCGCTCCGGCCCGGGCCCCGGCGCGATGACCAGCGCCTGGTGGCCGCGTTCGTGCAGGTGCTCGACGACGCGGAGAACCGAGTTCGTCACGCCGTTGACCTGCGGCAGAAAGCTCTCAGTCACGATGGCGACTCGCACGGCCTGACCGTCGCAACCCCCGCTGCCCGGGGGAGAACGCCCACGTGACATATGGACGAACGTTGCCGGAAGACTCCCCCCGCCCGCGAGTTCGCGGTTCCGGCACCCGAGATCGCGGTTGCGGCACCCGAGATCGCGGTTCCGGCACCCGAGATCGCGGTTGCGGATGGAGTTCGGGACTGGCTCGGGCTGCCGGGCGGCGCGGCTCGCCCGATGAGAACGGGCGGGAACCGCGATCTCGCGGTCGAGAACCGCGATCTCGCGGTCGAGAAGCGCGATCTCGCGTACGGCTAGGCGTCGTAGTCGACTGTTACCTCTGCTGAGAGAGGGAAGGCCTGGCAGGTTAGGACGAAGCCCGCCGCTACCTCGTGTTCCTCCAGCGCGTAGTTGCGGCGCATCTCCACCTGTCCGGTCGTGACCTTCGCTCGGCAGGTGCCGCACACGCCGCCCTTGCAGGCGAACGGCAGGTCCGCGCGGACCCGTTGCGCCGCGTCCAGGATGGGGGTCTCGGCCGGCAGGGTCAGCGTCGTCTCGCGGCCGTCCAGCACCACCGTCACCACCGCTGTCGGACCCTCCACAACGGACTCGTCCGCACGCTTGGGTTCCGGCGGCGGTTCGTCCACATAGAACAGCTCGCGGTGGATTCGGCGCGTGGGCACGTCGAACGCCGCCAGCGCCCGGTCCGCGTCCTGCAGCATTCCGTACGGGCCGCACAGCCACCAGTGGTCCACATCGGACACCGGGACCACCGAGTCGAGCAGGGCGCGCAGGCGGTCGGCGTCCAGGCGGCCCGAGAACAGCTCGACATCACGCGGCTCGCGGGACAGCACGTGTACCAGTTGCAGTCGCGCCGCGTAGCGGTCCTTCAGGTCGGCCAGCTCGTCCACGAACATCACGGTGTCCGTGCGGCGGTTGCCGTACAGCAGGGTCGCCCGACTGTCCTGATCGGACTCCAGCACGGCCGTGGCGATCGACAGGACCGGCGTGATGCCCGAGCCCGCCGCTACGAACGCGTGGTGTTGCGGGCCCGCGTCCAGCGTCGGCGAGAAGTTGCCCAGTGGTGGCAGGACCTCCAGCACGTCACCGGGTCGCAGCGAGTCGACCAGCATGCTGGAGAACAGGCCGCCTTCTACCCGGCGGACGCCGATGCGCGGCGCGGCGGACGGCGGCGCGCAGATCGAGTACGACCGCCGCTCCTCCGCCTGGTCCACCAGTTGGCGCACGGTCAGGTACTGACCTGCCCGGAACCTATAAACGTCGGCCAGTTCGGGCGGCACGTCGAACGTGATGGCCACCGCGTCCTCGCACAGCCGGTCCACCCGCGACACGGGCAGCGGATGGAACGTCGGACGCATCAGATCTCCTTCACGTGCTCGAACGGCTCGCGGCACGACCCGCAACGCCGCAGCGCCTTGCACGCGGTCGAGGAGAACCGGGACAGCTCGGTCGTGTCGGCCGACCCACAGCGCGGGCAGTGCACCCGAGCGCGCGGCGGGGTCAGGTTCAGCGGCACGGGCCCGGCGGCACGAGGCCCGATCCGTTGCGGCGGCGCGATGCCGTGCTCGGCGAGCTTGCGCCGACCGGAGTCGCTGATCCAGTCGGTGGTCCACGCCGGGTGCAGCACCGTGCGCACCTCGACATCCGCATAGCCGGCCGCCGTGAGGTTCCGCCGCAGGTCGGCCCGCATCTCCTCCAGCGCGGGACAGCCGGAGTACGTGGGCGTGATGGTCACCACCACCCGCCCGGCCTCCTCGGACACGTCCCGCAGCACCCCGAGGTCGGCGAGCGTCAGCACGGGCAACTCGGGGTCGAGCACCCGCTCCGCCACCTGCCGCGCGCTCACCAGACCGCCCCCGGCAGGGACCGGGCCAGGTGCTGCATCTCCGCCAGCAGGAAGCCGAGGGCCTCGGTGTGTACGCCGTCGCGGCCCGCTCGTCCGGCCACAGTGGACATGGCGGCCACGGACGGCCGATCGAGAGAAGCCGCGCCCAATACCGTGTCCAGCACGTCGTCCACTTCGGACCGAACGGACGCCGGATCGACCGCCACGCCGGGGAGCGCCAGTTCCACCGGATGCGGGGTGAACAGCTCGTCGACCAGCGGCCAGACCCGCGCCAACCCGGCGATCATCCGCTCGCGCGAGAACTCGGTGCCACCGGCCAGCCGCAGCGTCCACTGCGCCGCGTGGTCGCGGTGGTAGGCCAACTCCTTCACGCCCTTCGCGGCGATCGCCGCCAGCACGGGATCCGCCGACGCGGTCAGCCGCGAGAACACCGCGAGCCGCCACGACGAGAACACCAGCAGGCGGGCCATGGTCACCGCGAAGTCCCCGCCTGGGCCGGGACCGCAGTCGATCTCCACGAGGCGCACGTTGCGGAAGTCCGACTCGTCCCGCAGGTAGGCGAGCGCGTCCTCGTCGCGGCCCGCGCCCTCGACCTCGCCGGCCCGCGACAGCAGCAGCCTGGCCTGGCCGAGCAGGTCGAGCGCGATGTTCGCCAGCGCCACGTCCTCTTCCAGCTCCGGCGCGCGCGAGCACCACTCGGCGAGGCGCTGGGACAGGATCAACGCGTCGTCGCCCAGCATCAGGCAATAAGTCGACAGATCCACAGTGGACACATCGGGAACCACTCTGTCCACTCCGGACAGTGGGTCGTCGAACCCCGTACCGAACGCCCAGTGCTGGTCGTCGTTACCGGAGGTGATGGCGTCGTAGGCGTTGTCGAAACTCATGGCGCCTCCGCGGGAGAAAGTACGTCGGCGCGACTCATAGATGCGGCACGTCCTCGGGAATCTCGTAGAACGTGGGGTGCCGGTACACCTTGTCGCCGGCCGGCGCGAAGAACGGGTCCTTCTCGTCCGGCGAGGACGCGGTGATCGCCGCGGCCGGGACCACCCAGATCGAGACGCCCTCGTTGCGCCGCGTGTACAGGTCACGCGCGTTGCGCAGCGCCATGTCCGCGTCCGGCGCGTGCAGTGACCCGACGTGCACGTGGTTCAACCCGCGCTTGCCCCGCACGAACACCTCGTACAGCGGCCAGGCCGACCTGGGTGTACTCATGCGACCGCCTCCCGCTGCTTGTCCGCGTAGGCCGCCGCCGCTTCCCGCACCCACGCGCCGTTCTCGTGCGCCGCCCGCCGGTGCGCCGTCCGCTGCGCGTTGCACGGCCCGTCGCCGCCCACCACGCGCCAGAACTCGTCCCAGTCGATCTCGCCGAAGTCGTGGTGCCCACGTTCGGGATTCCACTTCAGCAAAGGGTCGGGCAGCGTCACGCCGAGCGCGGCGGCCTGCGGCACCGACATGTCCACGAACTTCTGTCGCAGCTCGTCGTTCGTGTGCCGCTTGATCCGCCAGGCCATGGACTGCGCCGTGTTCGACGACTCCTCGTCGGACGGGCCGAACATCATGAGCGACGGCCACCACCAGCGGTTCACCGCGTCCTGCACCATCCGGCGCTGCGCCTCGGTGCCGCGCATCATGGTCAGCAGCAGCTCGAAGCCCTGCCGCTGGTGGAACGACTCCTCCTTGCAGACCCGGATCATCGCCCGCGCGTACGGCCCGTAGGACGTGCGGCACAGCGGCACCTGGTTGACGATGGCGGCGCCGTCGACCAGCCAGCCGATCACGCCGACGTCCGCGAAGCTCAGCGTCGGGTAGTTGAAGATCGACGAGTACTTCTGGCGGCCCTCGATCAGCTTGGTGGTGAGGTCCTCGCGGTCGGCGCCGAGCGTCTCGGTGGCCGCGTAGAGGTAGAGCCCGTGCCCGGCCTCGTCCTGGACCTTGGCCAGCAGGATCGCCTTGCGCCGCAACGAGGGTGCGCGGCTGATCCAGTTCGCCTCCGGCTGCATCCCGATGATCTCGGAGTGCGCGTGCTGGGCGATCTGGCGGATCAGCGTCTTCCGATAGCCGTCCGGCATCCAGTCGCGCGGCTCGATCCGCTGCTCGCCGTCGACCGTCCGATCGAAGGCGCGCTGAAAGTCGCGCTCCACATCAGCATCCACGACCCGATGTTACACCTGAACGCGCAAACTGCGGAGAAGTGTTACACCCGTTCTCGAGTGCCCCGGCGCAGCCACCAGGCCGCCGGGCCGAGCACCACCCACGCGCCGAGCACCGTCAGGCCGACCGGCAGGATCGTGACGAACGCGCCCCGCCCGGCCACCCGGACCACCTCGGGGTTGTCCCGCTTGAACTCCACGCGGACCACCTCGCCGACGTTCAGGTCGGCCGGATAGAGCACGCCGAGCTGCGGAATGTGCTCGGCGCCGTCGCCCGTGTAGAAGCGCACGAGCGTGCGGGTGAACGAGTCGGACACGACCTCGGCGTTCGCCGACGCGGGGTCGCTGTCGATGGCGATGTCCTCGGTCCAGGCGGCCACCACCAGCACCACCGCCAGGAACGTCAGCAGGCCGCCGAACACGAGCAGTACCCGCGCGGCCACCCGCCGCACCAGCGGCCGGCGACCCGCTGTCTGGGACTCCTGCTGTACCACGCGCTGAGCCTAGCCGCCCACCGGCAGGCGGTCGGCGCCCTACGGCCAGCTGGCGCAACGCGAACGAGTTACGCCATTCGGATCACAACTTTTGTCGGGTCACTTACATATGCGCGTTACGTAATATCCCGCTCGCGCGAGACCACCCGGTCGGGTGTTCCGCCCATTGATTGAGCGACCCCACGGAGGACGCGTTGCAACGAAGAACTATCGCCGGCCTGACGAGTGCCGCCCTGGTGGCGGCCGGGCTTGCGACCCTGCCTACGGCCGTCCAGGCGGCACCACCCGCGGACCCCGCCGCTCCTGCCGCCAACGCGGTGGACGACCTGCCGAGCCCCGCCGAGGAGAAGCGCCGCGCGCTGCGCCAGGAGGCGCTCGCCGACGTGCTGACCGGCGAGAAGAAGGCCGAGAAGCGCGGCTCCAGCACCGTGGTCAACATGGGTGAGAAGGCCGCGCCGGCCGGCGCGAACGGCCGGTCGAGTGGCGTGGTCGACCAGTACGTCGAGCTGTCGCGCGAGAAGACGGACAACATCTTCGTGGTGCTCGTCGAGTTCGGCAACGAGCGGCATCCCGACTATCCCGACCAGGACACCTCCCCGAACACCGCCGGCCCGGTCAGCTGGGACGGCCCGCTGCACAACCAGATTCCCGAACCGAACCGCGCGGTCGACAACACCACCATCTGGCAGGAGAACTACGACCGCCAGCATTTCCAGGACCTCTACTTCGCCGACGACCCGAACGCCAACTCGGTGAAGAACTACTACGAGAAGCAGTCCTCCGGGCGCTACTCGATCGACGGTGAGGTCACCGACTGGGTCAAGGTCAACTACAACCAGGCCCGCTACGGCCGGTCCAACGGCTTCCCGTGCGCCGGCAACGTCTGCGACAACTCCGAGCAGCTGGTCCGCGACGGCGTCATGCAGTGGTACAACGACCAGATCGCCGCCGGCAAGACGCCCGAGCAGGTCAGGTCGGACCTCGCGCGCTTCGACGTGTGGGACCGCACGGACTTCGACGGCGACGGCAACTTCGACGAGCCGGACGGCTACCTCGACCACTTCCAGATCGTGCACGCGGGCGGCGACCAGGCCGACGGCGACCCGACCTTCGGCGAGGACGCCCTGTGGAGCCACCGCGGCTTCGCCTTCCAGGGCACGTCGACCGGCCCCGAGGGCAACCCCCAGGGCGGCACGACCGTCGGCGAGACCGGCCTGTGGGTCGGCGACTACACGATGCAGCCGGAGAACGGCGGCATCGGCGTGTTCGCCCACGAGTACGGCCACGACCTCGGCCTGCCCGACCTGTACGACTACGCGGGCGGCGGCGAGAACAACGTCAACTGGTGGTCGCTCATGGCCCAGCAGCGGGTCTCCGGGCCGGGCGAGGTGCTGGCCACGCGGGCGAACGACATGGACGCCTGGTCGAAGCTGCAGCTGGGTTGGCTGGACTACGAGGTGGTGGTGTCCGGGCAGACCAGGACGCTCGAACTCGGTCCACAGGAGTACAACTCGGACAAGGCGCAGGGTCTCGTGGTGGTGTTGCCCGACAAGGAGGTCACCACGAACTTCGGCGCACCGTTCGCCGGGCCGAACCAGTGGTGGAGCGACAAGGGTGACGACCTCGACAACAGCATGATCAGGACGGTCGACCTGACCGGTGAGACGTCCGCCGCGCTGGACCTCAAGACCCGGTACGCGATCGAGGTGGACTTCGACTACCTGTACGTGCAGGCGTCGACCGACGGCGGCACCACGTGGAACGCGCTCGACGGCACGGTCAACGGCCAGCCGTTCGCGCGGGACTCGAGTGACACGCCCGCGTTGACCGGCACCACGGACGGCGCGTGGCAGGACATGCACGTCTCGCTCGACCAGTTCGCCGGTTCCGAGGTACAGCTGCGGTTCCGCTACCGGACCGACGGCGCGGTGATCGAGGACGGCTTCTTCGCCGACGAGATCACCGTGTCCGCCGGCGGTGCGCCGATCTTCACCGACGGCGCGGAGAGCGGCGCGAACGGCTGGACCCTCGACGGGTTCCGCACGGCCGGCACCTCCGAGACGACCAAGCACGACACGTTCTACCTCGCGTCGAACCGGACGTACGAGTCCTACGACCAGTACATGAAGACCGGGCCGTACAACTACGGCTTCCCCACGAAGCCCGACTGGGTCGAGCACTTCCCGTACCAGACCGGGCTTCTCGTCTGGTACTGGGACACGTCCCAGACGAACAACAACACGGCACTGCACCAAGGTGAAGGACTCGTGCTGCCGATCGACGCCCACCCGGCCCCCATCTACAACCTCGAGGGCCAACCGTGGCGGGCGCGGATCGCCGGTTACGACGCGCCGTTCTCGACGCGCAAGGCGGACTCGTTCACCTTGCACATCAACGGAAAGGCGAGCTACATCCGCGGGCAGGCGGCCGTGCCGCTGTTCGACGACACGAAGAAGTTCTTCTACACCGAGCAGCCGAACGCCGGGGTGAAGCTCCCGGCCACCGGGACGACCATCCGCGTGCTCTCGGAGAACGGCACCACCATCAAGATCCGGGTGGGCAAGAAGTAAGTCGCCACAACGGAAGCGGGCCTCTCAGCCGGGAGGCCCGCTTCTTTGTGCTCAGGCGGCCGTGCGTTCTTCGGCGGGCCGACGGCGGAGGGCCGGGCGCTGGACGGCCGGGGGTAGGTAGGCGGACTGGTCGGGCGTGCCGACATCGGTGCCGGGCGGCACGATCTCGTCGATCCGGTCGAGGATCTCGTCGGTGAGCGTGACGTCGACGCCGGCGAGCAGGTCGTCGAGGTGCTCCATCGATCGCGGCCCGATGATCGCGCTGGTCACGCCGGGGTGGGCGATCGCGAACGCCATCGCCAGGTGCGTCATCGGCAGGCCGGCCTCCTGCGCGAGCGGAACGAGCTGCTCAACGGCGTCGAGTCGGCGCTCATCGCTGAAGCTCGTGAAGATCGCGGCGCGGCGGAGGTCGGTCTGCTGGCCCTTGCGGATGCGCCCGGTGAGCATCCCCTTGGCGAGCGGGCTCCACACCATGGTGCCCATCCCGTAGCGCTGGGCGACGGGCAGCACCTCGGACTCGATGCCACGGTTGAGGATCGAGTAAGTCGGCTGCTCGGTACGGAACCGTGCCAAGCCGCGCCGCTCGGCCACCCACTGGGCCTCGACCATGTCGGAGGCGGGCATGGCGGACGACCCGATCACCCGGACCTTGCCGCTGTGGATCAGGTCCGACAGCGCGGACAGCGTCTCCTCGATGTCGGTGTCGGGGTCCGGCCGGTGGATCTGGTAGAGGTCGAGGTAGTCGGTGCCCAGGCGGCGCAGTGAGTTCTCGACGGCCGTCATGATCCAGCGTCTCGAGTTGCCGCGCTGGTTGGGATCGTCCCCCATCGGGAGATGCACCTTGGTGGCGAGGACGATGTCGTCGCGACGCCCCTTGAGCGCCTTTCCCACGACCTCTTCGGACTCGCCGCGGGAATACGCGTCGGCCGTGTCGACGAAGTTGATCCCCGCGTCCAGCGCTTTGTGGATGATGCGCACCGAGTCGTCGTGGTCGGGGTTGCCGATGGACGCGCCGAACATCATGGCGCCGAGCGCGTAGGGACTGACCTTGATGCCGGTCCGGCCGAGGGTGCGGTACTTCATGTGGTGTCTCCTGAGGTTGTACCCTTAAGCGGAAAACTCTTCCGAAACTATGCGGAAAGGCTTTCCAGTTAGCAAGCGAAGGAGAGCCGTGACCGCACCCGAACGCGCGCCGCGCCGGCTGCGCGCCGACGCGCAACGCAACGTCGACTCGTTGCTCGAGGCGGCGAAGGCCGTCTTCGGCACGTCAGGCGTGGACGCGCCCGCCAAGGAGATCGCCGACCTGGCCGGCGTCGGAGTCGGAACGCTGTACCGGCACTTCCCGCAGCGATCGGACCTGGTCAAGGCCGTGCTGCAACGCGAGATCGACGCCTGCGCCGACGCGGGCCCCGCGCTGAGCGCCGCGCACGAGCCGGGAACTGCGCTCGACAGGTGGCTCCACCGCTACACCGAGTACCTCGCCACCAAACGAGGACTCGCCACGGCGCTTCACTCGGGCGATCCGGCGTACGACGCCCTGCCCGGCTACTTCTACGAGCGACTCGGACCCGCGCTCGGGTCGCTGCTCGAAGCCGCGGCCGCGACCGATGCCATCCGTGGCGACATCAGCGCCAAGGACCTCCTGCACGCCATCGCCCATCTGTGCCAACCCGTGTCCGGTGAGGGGCTCCCGTACAGCCAGCGGATGGTCGCACTCCTCATCGACGGACTGCGCTACGGCGCTGGTCGGCCGAACGGCTGATCAGCTGTACACCTTTTCCACCACGAGCCGCCGGTCTCCCAGCGGTTCGGCCAGCTCGATCACCGCATAGGGGCCGTCCACGTTGCCAAACCCGACGCAGCTCTGCCTGCTGTCGGCGGCGGTGGTCACCTGCCGGATCTCGACCTCGACCCGGTCGGCGTCCTCACCGCGCGGCCACACTTCCTCCCGGATGCATTCGTCCTCCCGCACTGGTATGTACAAGGTCCGGCCGGCTGTGAACGCCACGGGGCCCAGGGTGCCGTCCACCTGCTCGTCCGGAACCGGCCGATAAGGGTTGTCCGGTGCCGGTTCTGTGCCGGACGGGTCAGGGTTCGACATGCGCAGCTGCGTGGGTCGGCGCGGGGGCGGCGGCCTGACCGCTCTCTTCGGTGGTGGCGAACACGAAGATCCCCGCGAGCACCACCACGATCGCACCGACGACCGCGACCGGAATCCAGACCTTGTTCCCCATGCGGGCACCTTTCCAGTTGGGCCGGGCCGTCAGCTCGGCGGCGCGTCGTATACCTGTTCCACCACGAGCCGCCGGTCCCCCAAGGGTTCGGCCAGCTCGATCACCGCGTACGGGCCGTCCGCACCGCTGTAACTCATGCAGCCGTAGTCGCCGTCGGCGCCGGTGGTCGCCCCGGGTGGCGGCGGGACGGCAAGTGGCCGGATCTCGACCTCGACGCGGTCGGCGTGCTCACCGCGTGGCCACACTTCCTCCCGAATGCATTCGAGGTCCGTCACCGGTATGTACAAGGTCCGGCCGGCCGTGCGCGCCGCCGTGATCAGGTTGCCGTCCACCTGCTCGTCCGGCACCCGCCGGTAAGGGCTTTCCGGTGTCGGTTCCATGCCGGACGGATCCGGGTACGACAGGCGCAACTGCGTGGTCGGCGCCGGGCCGGCCGGCTGACGGCTACCCGACCCGGCCTCCTCTTCGGTGCTGGCGAACACGAAGATCCCCGCGAGCACCACCACGATCACACCGGCGACCGCCACCGGAATCCAGACCTTGTTCCCCATGCGGGCATCTCTCCCGTTGGCCCAGGCCGTCAGCTCGGCGGCGCCCCGTACACCTTCTCCACTACGAGCCGCCGGTTCCCCAACGGCTCGGCCAGCTCGATCACCGCGTATGGGTCGTTCGCTTCTCTGACCGAGACGCAACTGTAGCCACGTCGCCGTTGGCGTCGGTGGTCATCCCGGACGGCGTTGTGGCGAGAACGAACCGGATCTCGACCTCGACCCGGTCGGCGTGCTCACCACGGGACCACGCCTGCTCCCGAGTGCATTCGTTGTCCTGCAACGGTATGTACAAGTTCCGCCCGGCGGTGCGCGCCGGGACGAGCAGTTTGCCATCCACCTGCTCGGACGGCACCGGCGGCGGGTAAGGGTTGTCCGGTGCCGGCTCCGTACCGGACGGATCCGGGTAC
Organism: uncultured Actinomycetota bacterium; assembly: GCA_963826035.1. Taxonomy (GTDB): domain Bacteria; phylum Actinomycetota; class Actinomycetes; order Mycobacteriales; family Pseudonocardiaceae; genus Actinophytocola. The sequence goes on from CAWGVZ010000024.1 coordinate 522,416, forward strand.
GGCCGGCGCAACTGCGTGGTCGGCGCTGGGCCGCTGCCCGGCGTGGTCTCCCCTTCGGTGGTGGCGAACACGAAGATCCCCGCGAGCACCACCACGATCACACCGGCGACCGCCACCGGAATCCACACCTTGTTCCCCATGCGGGAATCTTTCCAGTCAGTCGGCGACCACGTCGCTAGGGCCCGTGGCCGGCTTGCCGACGGCGTAGATCCACGTGTCGAACACCGGGTCCAGCGACCGGCCGGCCACCTGCTCGGCGTAGGCGACGAAGTCCTCGGTGCTGGCGTTGCTGTCCCTCATCGTGTCCGCCCAACCGCGCAGGATCGCGAAGAACGTGTCCTCGCCGACCGTGACCCGCAGGTTCTGCAACGCCATCGCGCCCCGGTAGTAGATGGCGACGCCGGCCTGGCCCCCGGCTCCGTACGGCGGCGGTTCAGCCACCGACACGGTCCAGATCTCGTGGTCGGCGGGGTAGCGGTTGTACCGCGCCTGGGCCAGCTCCGTGGCGGTGGCCTCGCCGTCGTCCTCGGACCACAGGTACTCCGCGTACGTGGCGAAGCCCTCGTTCAACCAGGCGTCGCGCCACTGCTTGACCGACACCGAGTTGCCGAACCACTGGTGTGCGAGCTCGTGCACCACCACCCTCATGTTGGTGCCGCTCGCGAACCAGCTCTCGGCGAGGAACGGTCTGGCCTGCACCTCGAGCCCGCCACCCAAGCCTGCTGTGGTCACGCCGCCCTGCGCATCGGCGGGGTACGGCCCGAACTTCGACGCCAGATAGTCGACCACCTCGGGGGTCCGCTCGAAGCTCGCCTCCGCGGCGGCGCGGTACGTCACGTCCGTCTGGTACGCGGTGACGAACTGCTGACAGTTCGGCGCCGTCTGGTAGTACACGTCGTAGTCGCCGACCACGCCCGCCGCCAGGTACGTGGTGTGCCGGACGGTGCTGCGCCAGTTCCACCGGTTCCAGCCGTTCGGCAGGGGTTCGGTCGACAGGTACTGGCCGCCGGAGATGAACTCCAGGTCGCCGGGGACGGCCATCGAGATGTCGAAGGTCGCCTTGTCGGACGGGTGATCGTTGCTCGGGAACCACCACGTGGCCATGTGCGGCTCGCCGGCGATCACCAGGTCGTTGGGGCTCGGCCGCCACGCGTCCCTGCCGTGGCGGGTGTACTTGTCCGGGTTGTCGCTGTGCTTCACGACGATCAGCAGCCGGCTGTTCGCCGGTACCAGCGACGCGGGCCGCACCACCAGTTCGCCGCTGTCCTCGTTCACGAAGGTGGCCGGCGCGTTGTTCACCAGCACCGATGACGGATGCAGCAGGAAGTCCAGGTTGAACTGGGTCAGGTCCTGGGTGGTGCGCGCGAGGATCGTGGTGGTCCCCCACAGCCGGTCGGCCGGTGGGTCATAGTTCAGCCGCAAGCTGTAGTGATCGATCTGGTAGCCGCCGTTGCCGTCCAGCGGATAGGCCTGATCACCAAGCCCGGGCGCACCGACTGTGCTGTCCTCGGCACTGGCCGGAGCGGTGAGGAGTAAGGCAGCCGACATGACGGTGACGAGCATGGTCCCCAGGCGCATACCTGTTCCAGCGAAGGAGGTTCGGCCTTCGTTACGGTGGCGCCCATGTCACGCGAGGCGATCGTCATTCCCGGTGGGGCCAACGGGCCACACGCGCCGCTGCTCATGTACGCGGCCGACGCCGCCGAGGCGCGGGGCGCGTCGATCCGGCACGTCGACTACCGGTACGACCCCGACGCCGACCCCGGCCCGTGGGTGCTTTCGAAGGTCGGTCCCGTGAGTGGGACGCCGCTGCTCATCGGCAGGTCACTCGCCTCGCACGCGGCCGAGTTGGCGGCGCGACAGGGGTTGCCCGCTGTGTGGCTGAACCCGGTGCTGACGTCCGACTGGGTGGTCGACGCGCTCCGCCGGGCCACGGCGCCCATGTTGCTGGTGGGCGGAACGGCCGACGAGATGTGGGACGGGGCGCTCGCCCGGTCGCTGTCGCCGCACGTGTTCGAGGTGGCGGGTGCCAGCCACGGGATGTACGTACCCGGCCGACTTGCCGCCTCCGCCGCCGTACTGGGCCAGGTGACGACGGCGGTGGAGGACTTCCTGGACGAGACGGTCTGGCCCTGACCCAAGCACCGAACGACGCTTTCGGTGCGTTGAGTGCACCGGAAGCGTGTCGTTCGTCGCATTCCACGGGGCGCGGGTGCGCGGGGCGTGCCGGGAGGTGTGCTCCTACGCGGCGCGGAGGAAGTCGTGCCAGGCCGGGACGGGGAACGCCAGGGTGGGGCCATCGGTGTTCTTGGAGTCACGAACCGCAGTAGCAGGCGCCTCGAACCAAGTCACCTCGACACAGTTGGCATCGCTGCCGCTGAAGCTGCTCTTGCGCCATTCGAGTCGGGCGGTCATGGTCGGTGCTCCTCACGTCAGGTCGTCGCCAGCGATTTCGGCAACAAGCCGCACCGAGTCCTCTGGCGACAAGGCCATGGCACGAAGGCCTCGCCACGCAAGCTTAACTTCGGCGATCTGAGGTGTCTCCTCCAGGAAAACGCTGGCCCCACGCGTCGCCGCGTACGCCAGAGTAGGTTGATCAACGAACTCCATGAGCATCAGAGCACCTTCCATGCCCGGGTTCGCACCAGCCGCGAACGGCACCACAGCCAGTTCGACCCTGGGTGCGAAGCCATGTGGACGAGGTACTGCAGTTGGCCGGCCATCACTCCAGGCCCGCCGACCGGCCGGCGCAACACCATCTCGTCGAGGAGCACATGCAGCATGGGCCCGTCGAATCGGCTGAGTATCGCCTGCCGACCCATCCTGGTTCGCACCAGGTGATCGAGCGCTCCCTCGGCATAGTCAGGGTTCCCGACGCTGATCACCTCTCGCGCGTAGTCACCGGTCTGCAGCAGCCCGGGAACAAAAAGTGGCTCGAAGTTGTAGATCGCGGCGGCTTCGTTCTCGATGCGTATCAGGTCCTTCCACATTTTCGGCAGTCCACTGCCGACCTGAATCCAGTTGGGTTTCTCGCCGTCGCGGACCAGATCGAGCAGTTCCTTGCGGAGCTTTGCCGAAGCTTGGAGGAATCCGGGGATGGCGGCCACCTCGTCGACGTAGAGCCCCCGCACTCCAGTCTCCATGCGGCTTATCTTGCTGACCGAACAGTCGAGAGCGTCCGCCACGTCCTGGCAGGTCAGCCCCCGCTCGGTCCGCAGCGCGCGTAGCTCGGCCGACACCCGCCGCTGGCGTACCGATGCCCCTTTGTCGTTGCCCATGAGGACACGATGCCTTGTTGCCACACTGGCAAGTAAGAACATTCACTCGAACGGAACTTGCTTGCCAGTGCGGATCAATTCCAGGGTTGCGACATGGAGCAGATCTGGAGAATACGGGGCGCGTACGCCAACTGGAAACTCACGGTCACCGCCGATGCGCCCGACGACGAACCCGAGCCGAACGTGCCGCAGTTGCCGCGAAGCCACTTAACCAGCGTCGCCGACCACTTCACGGACGCCGTGAACTACTACGAGTGCATCCGTGACAAGGACGAGGTCTACGGCATTCAGCGCGGCGAGGGGTGAGCGTCAGGTCCGGAGCGCGGCGTCGGCCACCGATGAGCGGAGGCGGGCATGCAGGTCGCGCAGTTGGCCGCGGTCCGTGCGTACCTCCACCACCCGCAGGCCCTTCGCCGGGTGGAGCGCCGCACGGAACTCCGTGCGGTCGTTGACCAGCATGTGCGGGACGTGGAAGCCGGCGCACAACGCCGCCAGGTCCGCGCCGGTTGGTGTGCCGAACACGCGCTCGAAGCTCGCCTTGTACTGCGCCGCACCCTGTTCCAGCAAGGTGAAGATGCCGCCGCCGTCGTCGTTGAGCACGACCACAGTCAGGTTCGGCCGTTGCTCGGGCGGGCCGATGAGCAGGGAGTTGAGGTCGTGCAACAGGGTGAGGTCGCCGACCAGCGCGTACACCGGACGGTCGCTCGCCAGCGCGATTCCCGCCGCGGTCGACACGTTGCCGTCGATGCCGGCCACGCCGCGGTTGGCGAACACCTCGACGTCCGCGCGGGGCTCGGCCACCAGGTCGACGTCGCGGATCGGGTTGGAGGAGCCCAGGAACAGCGCCGACCCGGCCGGCATCGCGTCCACCAGTTCGGCCGCCACCTGAAGTCCGGTCGGCCAGTCCTGCTCGCTCAGCAGCTTGTCGACCGTGGTGACCGCCTGAGTGTCGGCCTGGCGCCACGCGGACAGCCACTCCGGGTCCACACCGTCCACTTGGGACATGTCGTCGAGGTCGAGCCAGCCCCGCACGTGCGTGGCCACGTACTGCGGGTCGGTCCACTGCGGATGGTCACCGATGCCGTACACGGGCGCCCGGCCCATGAGGCCGCGCACGCCGCGGGAGAGCGTCGGGCGGCCGACCACCATCACCGCCTCCGGCCGCAACGCCTCGGGCAACGGGCCGGCCGCCAACAACAGTGCGCCGCAGCGCAGCACGGCCGCGCCGCCCACGAGCGCGGCGACCTGCCCGGACGGTTCGGCCACGGCCGGCCAGCCGGCGGTGGCCGCGACCGCCGCAGCCGCGCGGGCCCGGTCGGCGCGGCCGCTGCCGAACACCATGAGCGTGCGGGCGGGCAGCGGGAAGTCGACCCGACTGCCGGTCATGAGAATCGGCGCGGCGGACGTGGTCCAGCGCAGGCCGTCGGGCCGGCCGTCGAGGGCCTCGGGCCAGCGGGGCTCGAACGTCGGCACCAGCGGTTCGCGGAAGGGGACGTTCACCTGGACCGGACGACCGTGCTCGGCCTGCGCGACCGCGCGGCACACGAGACCGCGCCACACCTGGTTCTGGCCCTCGCGCCGCTCGGCCACCGGGAACTCCACGGAGACGGCCGCCGGGCCGAACAGTCCACGCTGGTCGATCGTCTGGTTGGCGCCGCTGCCGTGCAGCTCGGGCGGCCGGTCGGCCGTGATCACCAGCACGCCGACTCCCGAGTGGAAGGCCTCGAGCACCGCCGGATGGAGGTTGGCGGCGGCCGTGCCAGAGGTACAGGCGACCGCCGCCGGGCGACCGGTGCGGGACAGGCCGAGCGCGAGAAACCCGGCCGACCGCTCGTCGATCCGCACGTGCATGGTGAGCCGGCCCATGTCGGCCGCCTGATGCAGCGCGATGGCCAGCGCGGCGTTGCGCGAGCCGGGGCACAGCACGACGTGGCGGACGCCGTTGCGCACCAGCTCGTCGACGATCACGGTGGCCTGCGCGGTCGACGGGTTCACCCGGCCAGCTTTACACGGCGGCCCGGCAGGGCGCGATTCGCTGTGGTCATATGCTCGCGACGTGGCCGTATCCGAGATCTTCGACCCGTCCGCGTGGACTCCCGTTGACGGGTTCGACTTCACCGACATCACCTACCACCGCGCCGTCGAGACGGGCGCCGTGCGGATCGCGTTCGACCGGCCGGACGTGCGCAACGCGTTCCGCCCGCACACGGTCGACGAGCTGTACCGGGCGCTGGACCACGCGCGGATGACCCCCGACGTGGGATGCGTGCTGCTCACGGGCAACGGACCTTCGCCGAAGGACGGTGGGTGGGCGTTCTGCTCGGGCGGCGATCAGCGCATTCGCGGGCGGACGGGGTACCAGTACGCGTCCGGTGAGGACGCGGCCTCCGTCGATCCGGCGCGGGCCGGGCGGCTGCACATCCTGGAGTGTCAGCGGCTGATCCGGTTCATGCCGAAGGTCGTGATCGCCGTCGTGCCGGGGTGGGCGGCCGGTGGTGGGCACAGCCTGCACGTGACGTGCGATCTCACGATCGCCAGCGCGGAGCACGCGCGGTTCAAGCAGACGGACTCCGACGTCGGCAGCTTCGACGGCGGGTACGGTTCAGCGTACCTGGCGCGGCAGGTGGGCCAGAAGTTCGCGCGCGAGATCTTCTTCCTGGGACGCAGCTACTCGGCCGAGGACATGCACCGGATGGGTGCGGTGAACGCGGTCGTGCCACACGCGGAGCTGGAGTCCACGGCGCTGGAGTGGGCGCGGGAGATCAACGGGAAGTCGCCCACCGCCCAGCGGATGCTGAAGTACGCGTTCAACCTCATCGACGACGGGTTGGTGGGCCAGCAGCTGTTCGCGGGCGAGACCACTCGGTTGGCGTACATGACGGACGAGGCGGTGGAGGGCCGGGACGCGTTCCTGGAGAAGCGCCCACCGGACTGGTCGCCGTACCCGTACTACTACTGAGAATTTTTGGGGTCCTACCAACTATTGAGGTTACCTCCCACTGTGGGAGGTAACCTCAATAGTTGGTAGGACCCCAAATTTTTCCGAGCTGTCACTGGCTGGCGGCCAGCCAGGACTCGTGCGCTGCGGTCACCTTCTGCCACAAGGCGTCGCGGCGTTTGGCGTCCACATCGGACAGTGTGAGGCCGAAGATGTCGGCCATGGCCGCGTACCAGTCGGTGCTCGTGGTCAGCTCCGTCGGGTGGTCGCCGGCCGCGTCCGTGCGGCGCAGGACTCGGCCCCGCAGGAAGTCGACGCCCGCCGCGTCTCTGCGGAAGACCGTGAGGACCCGGACGAAGCCCGACTCCGGGGAGCTTTGCAGGTGTTCGTGCGTCGGTTGTAAATCTGGGACTGTTGCCGGGCCGGCGCCGAAGTCCATGCCCACCAACGACATTCTCGGGTCGGCATCGAAGCGCCAGCCACCGGCCGACTCGGACAGGCTATAGGTGAACGGGCCCTGTCGATACGTGCCCGTTCGCAGCGGCATCGGGTCGTGCGGGCCGTCGCCCAGGCCCGCGTCGATGAACCAGCGGCCGTCCGGGTTGTCCGGCGAAGGGAGGTTCGCCACGCTCAGCGCCAGGTGGTTGCCGTTCGGGCCGGCCGGGTCGGTCGGCGCGCCCTGGACGCCGCCCACATGCCAGCGCACGTCGAAACCCAGCCAGGCCAGCACCGTCGAGAACGCGCCGTTCAGGTGATAGCAGTAACCGCCGCGACCGCCTGGGCCGGTGACGTATCGCACCGAGTCCAGCGGTTCGATCGTGCGGCGCTCGCCCAGCCAGATCCACACCGACTCGTACGGGATGCGTTCGGCCTGCGCTCTGTGCAGCAGGAACAGCGACTCGACGGTGGGCGGCAGCGGCTCGGCGAACCCCAGCCTGTGCAGGTAGGCGTCGCGCAGGGACACGTCCAGTGGTGGCATGCGGCCGAGCCTAGGCATCGTGGCCGACAATCGTGGGCGTGCGGGAGATCCAGCTCGACGGAACCACCGGCGTGGCCGACCTGGTCGACGCCCTCCGTGCGGCGCTCGACGGCGGGCCGGCCGTCGTGCCGCTGTCCACTGTCGACCCGCGGCTGGGCGAACTGCGGCGCCGACTCGCGCCGGAGGAGCCGGTCGAGCCGGGGACGGCCGTGGTCGTGGCCACCTCCGGATCCACCGGCGCGGCCAAGGGGGTCGTCCTGTCGGCCGCCGCCCTGCGGGCCTCGGCCGCCGCCACCCACGAGCGGCTCGGTGGGCCGGGACGGTGGTTGCTCGCGCTGCCGGCGCAGCACGTCGCGGGGATCCAGGTGATCGTCCGGTCGTTGCTGACAGGAGTGGAGCCGGCGGTGCTGGCGCAAACGTTTGCGGACGTGCCCGACGACGTCCGGTACACCTCGCTCGTGCCCACCCAACTGGTTCGGCTGCTCGACTCCCCGGCGGAACTCGCGGCGCTCCGGCGGTTCGACGCCGTGCTGGTCGGTGGGGCTGCCGCCGCGAAGCCGCTGGTCACGCGGGCCCTGGACGCCGGGGTTCGGGTGGTCACCACCTACGGGATGTCGGAGACGGCCGGTGGGTGCGTGTACGACGGGATGCCGTTGTCGGGCGTTCGCGTGCGGATCGTCGACGGGGTGGTCGAGCTGTCCGGGCCGATGCTCGCCACCGGGTACCGGTTCGCGCCGGCGGACACCGCCGCGGCGTTCGTCGACGGGTGGTTCCGCACCTCCGACCTGGGCGTCGTGCACGCCGACGGCTCGCTCGAGATTCTCGGGCGCGCAGACTTCATGATCAACACTGGCGGGGTGAAGGTGTCGCCGGCCGCCGTGGAGGCCGTGCTCACCGCTCAGCCGGGCGTGGCCGATGCGTGTGTCGTCGACCTGCCCGACGCGCGGTGGGGGCAGCTGGTGGCGGCGGCGGTCGTGCCGGTCGATCCGGCCGAGCCGCCAATGGCGCCGGAGCTGATCAGCGCCGTGAAGGCGGCGCTCGGCGCGCCGGCCGCGCCCAAGATCCTCCGTTTCGCCGGTGACCTGCCGTTGCGTGGGCCGGGAAAGGTTGACCGATCGGGCGTGCGGACACTCCTCGCCGCACCCGCCGAGTGACTTCGAGTTGCGACTTCGTTACCGCGCGTTTCTACTCGCCTCATGATCTCCCACAGACGTCCCCTGTTGGTCGCTCTGCTGGCGTGCGCCACGCTCGCCACCGGCATGGCGCCGGCACCCGCGGCGCCGCTCGATCTCGCCGAACCGGTGTCCACGACGAACCTGTCCACTGGAGACACCCTGCGGCTGGGTTCGGAGCCGAACCGCGCGGCGCGGGTGCGAACGGGACTCGCGACCTACCGGCTCGACGTGGCCGACGCGAACACGTTCGCCGCGCAGGTGGACAGCACGGTCCCGGCGGGTGCGGAGCTCGCGTTGGACGTCCGGGGCCGCATGCCGGACGGGCAGTGGACCGAGTGGACGGAGATCCGGCCATCCTCGCCCGCCGTGCTGCCCGTGGCGGTCGACGAGGCCGAGGTCCGGGCGATGCTGAGCACCACGGACTCGTCACCGGAACTGCGCGCGGTGACCGTGACGCCGTCGGTGACGCGCGCGCCGGCGACGTCGACCGTGCGGGCGGCGGGTGCCGGCCTCACCTACGAACTGTTCGCCACGAGGGAGGGCCTGGTGGGCGGCACCACGGCCAACGGGCACAAGATCGTCGAGCGGGACCACTTCGTGGCGCTGCCGTCGCGGCGCGGCCTGTCGGCCAACGGAAAAGGCGACTACAGCGTGCGGGTGTGCGCGAAGAACGGCCGCTGCGAGTGGGCCCCCACCTGGGACGTCGGCCCGTGGAACACCCGGGACGACCACTGGAACCCGGCCGGTCAGCGGCAGGAGTGGGCCGACCTGCCGCAGGGCCGGCCGCAGTCACAGGCCGCGTACCAGGACGGCTACAACGGCGGCAAGGACCAGTTCGGCCGCAAGGTGGCCAACCCGGCGGGCATCGACCTGGCGGACGGCACGTTCTGGGACGGGCTGAAGCTCACGAACAACTCGTGGGTGAGTGTGACGTACCAGTGGACCGGCTCGCTGCCGTTCGGTTACGTGGACACGTTCGGCACTCCGCTGAACGTGCGCTCCGGCACGGACACGAGCCACCCGGCGGTCGGCATGGCCGCGGAGTTCGCGCAGGTCCGCATCGAGTGCCAGACCACGGGCGCGTCGGCCAACGGCACGCAGGGCACGTCGAACGTCTGGTACCGCTTGGCCCCCGGCATGTTCGCGGCGGCCGCTTACGTGGCCGGCGCCACCGGGGTGCCCGCCTGCTGAACGGGCGCTGGCTGGTATCGGAACGCCAGGAAGATCAGCAGGGCTGCCGCGAACCACAGGAAGTCGTTGCCGATCACGTGTTGCCACCAGGCCCAGTCCAGCTCGCGATGCGACTTGTGCGGCAGCAGCCAGTGCGGCGGGGCGACGAACACCACGAACGCGGCGCCGGCCGCCACCCGCGCCGGCCAGGTCGTGAGTTTCGGCCACAGCCACACGCCGGCCACCACCGCCCAAACCCAATGGTGCGACCACGACACCGGTGAGTCCAGCAGTCCGGCGGTGGCCACGGCCACCACGGCACCCAGGTCGTCGCCGGCCAGGCGGAGCCGGCGCACCGCACGCCAGGCGAACAGCGCCACCACCGCGCCCGCCGCGACCCACACGACTTTCGGCAGGCCGAGTCGCTGGACGAGGCCGTTGATCGACTGGTTGCCCGTGTAGGTGAGGCCGCCGACGCGGGTGTTGTCGCCGATCACCGTCTGCAGGTAGGAGGGGAGGAGATCCGGGGCGAGGATCCACGCGAGGAGCGTCGCGCCGGCGAACCCGGCCACCACCATGAGCGCCGGGCGCCACTGGCGGTGCGCCAGGAAGTAGAGAATGAACACGGCGGGCGTCAGCTTGAGCGCGGCCGCGACGCCGATCAGCACGCCGCGCGGCCACCAGGTGCGCGGGAGCAGGCAGTCGGCCACCACCAGCAGCATGAGCAGCAGGTTGATCTGGCCGAAGCTGATGGTCTGGCGCACGGGCTCGAGCGACACGGCGAAGAAGACCACGGCCAGCACGGCCGTGACCCGCCAGCCGACGAGCATCCCGCCGATGGTGGCGAGGGCGGCCAGCGACACCGCGGTGATCAACACCACGGCAGCCGTCTCCGGGATCACGGCGAAGCCGGTGAACAGCAGCGCGGAGACCGGCGGGTAGGTGAACTGCAGTCCTCCCGAGCGGAGGCCGAATGCGTCGGTGTACAGGGGAAATCCGTCGAGCCAGGCCTGGCCGCCCGCGCGGTAGACGCGCAGGTCGATGAAGTTCTGGAAGTCGATCAGCAGGTACAGCAGCGCGGCGATGCCTCCCAGCAGCGCGGCTGCCCTCCATCCCCCGAACACCCGGACAGCGTACGGCTCCAGCAAGATGGGCGTATGGCCGCAACGACCGCACAGTGGGTACAGGGCGCGCGGGTTCGCACGCTGCCCAACTCCGTCGCTCCGGTGATCGTCGGGGCGGGGGCGGCCGCGGCGATCGACGAGTTCAACTGGTGGGCGTCGCTGCTCGCGTTGATCGTGTCGCTGGCGCTGCAGGTGGGCGTGAACTACGCGAACGACTACTCGGACGGCGTTCGCGGCACGGACACCGAGCGGGTCGGGCCGTTGCGGTTGGTGGGATCCGGGGTTGCTTCGCCGGGTTCCGTGCGGGTGGCGGCGTTCGCGTTTTTCGGGGTGGCGGCGGGGGCCGGGCTGGTGCTGGTTGCCCTGACCGGGCTGTGGTGGCTGATCGCCGTCGGGGTGGTGAGCGTGGCGGCCGCGTGGTTCTACACGGGCGGGCCGCGGCCCTACGGGTATGCCGGGTGGGGCGAGGTCGCGGTGTTCGCGTTCTTCGGGCCGGTGGCCGTGCTGGGGACGCTGTACGTGCAGACGGGTTCGCTGACGTGGGTGGGGTTGGCGGGCGCGGTGGCGCTGGGGTCGCTCTCGGCGAGCGTGCTGGTGGTGAACAACCTGCGTGACCTGCCCACCGACGCGGCGGCGGGCAAGCGGACTCTCGCCGTGAAGCTGGGTGAGCGGCGGACGCGTTTTCTCTACGTGGGGCTGGCCGCCGTGCCATTCGTGGTGTCTCTGGTGACTGCTCTTGCTTCCGTCTGGCTACTGGCCGGGTTGCTGGCCGCTGTGCTCGTGGTGCCGTCAATGCGGGTGGTGCTGCGCGGGGGCAGCGGCGTCGCGCTGATTCCCGCACTGCGCGACACGTCTTTCGCCATGCTCGCGTGGGCCGTACTCACCACGGCGGCCCTGGCCGTGGGCTAAAACTGTCGGTGCCCGCGACTGGTATTAGATCCAGGGGTCCCCGGACCGTTTTGTCGGTGCTTCGTGATAACGGCAAACTCGCACCACGCGAGTCCGCATCTCCGACACGCGAAATCGCGGTTCCCGCACGCGAAATCGCGGTTCCCGCACGCGAAATCGCGGTTCCCGCACGCGAAATCGCGGTTCCCGCACGCGAAATCGGGGTTCCAATGAGGTGATCTCACCGACTTTCAGTTGAGTCGGCCGTGTTCGAAATGGGTGAGGACGAGGGCGGCTTTGACGATGTCGCCGATCTTGCTAGGGCTGGCGGTGATGTGGTGGAGGGTGCGCCAGCGGCCGGTGAGGACGGCGAAGCCGCGTTCGCCCAGGCAGCGCAGTCCGCGCAGGAGGGCGTTGTAGGTGCGGTTGTCCACGTCGAGGACCTGGTCACCAGGGGGTTGTTTGATCGGGGTGTGCACGCCGATGCCCGCGCCTTCGTAGCCGCCGTCGGACAGAGTCGGTAGGTCAAGATGGGACGCGGCCCAGTACAGGGCACCGAGCACGTGCTCGCGCGCCACGGTCAGGTCGTGTATCGAGCCGGGTTCTACGTCGGCCACCCATAGTGGGAAGCCGTCTGGCCCGGAGAGCGCTTGCACGTTGCCGCCGTGCTCGTGGGCTTTCCCGGAGTACCACAGGTCGATCTGTTTCCCTTTGACACTCAAAGTTTTCTCGCTACACCGGTCGGCGGAGAAGATCTTCCCGTCGAGGATCACGTAGGCCAGGTCTTGCTTCTTGGCGTGTTCCAGGGCTTCGTGCAGGTCCGGAGCTTGAGCGGCGAGCACCTCGATGACTTCGTCGAGGTAGCGGTACCCCGTGGCACGCGAGACTCCGTGGTCACGCGCCAACGCGGTCACGTCGGCGTCCTGGCGGAACCACCGCAACCCCAGCACTGCTTGGTTGAAGCAGGTCAACGCCCTGCTGTTCTTGCGCGTACCACGCTGACGACGCTCGGCGCCCAGCAGCCGGGACAGGTACTGGGCAAGTTCACGGGAGACGTCGAGCATGGCACGATAGGCAATCACGGGGAGCCCCTGACCTAGGATTTGATCTTCGCAAATCCAGTCCTATCAGGAGCTCCCCGCCCACATCTCACCGGCCTCCACAGCCGGAACCCAGCCACACCAACGACTCGTCCTCACGCCAGGCACGCCCAAGACGATCTTGCTGAGATCACCTCAATGCACATGTTCGCGGCTGGGGCCCGCCTGTTTCGACCGCCGTCTGTCGGTGGACCCTCTCGCGCGCCGGAACCATCCCCGCGTGCGGAAGCCGGACGGGTCCGGAACCGGGATCATGCGTACGGGAACCGGGATTTCGCGGTCCGGAACCGGGATTTCGTGTGCGGGAACCGCGATCTCGTGTGCGGGAACCGCGATCTCGTGTGCGGGAATCGCGATTTCGTGGGCCGCGCTGGCCACCGGAACTCTTGCCTTCGGGTCAGGCGGCCGCCGCGGCGGCGATCTTCATGACGATCAGGGGTTGGCCGTCCTGGGATTTGGTTGTCGGGTTCACCGAGTAGGCGACCTTTCGTTCCAGGTCCTTCGTTGCGAAGATGCCGCTCGCGTAGCCGTAGCGGCTGCCCGTCTTGCCCCAGACCGTCAGGCCGTTCACCTCGATCGCCTGCAGGCCCTGGCTGTACGTCGCCTTGCCGGTGCCGCCGAACATCGGGACGTCCGGGATCGCCCAGAGCCTCGGCATCATCGTCGGGGCCAGCAGGCGGCCGTCGAACAGGCCCGTGATGAACCCGTCCAGGTCGGCCGCCGTGGAGATGATCGCGCCCGCGGCACCCGGGATCGACTGGTTCATCACCGTCACGTCGACCAGGTCGTCGCCCACCTCGAGGTAGCCGCGGGCGGCCGGGTTCGGCAGGAACGGGTCGTCGCCCGGGTAGTACGTGTGGCGCAGGTTCAGGGGGCCGGTTATGCGGTCGCGCAGGTTACGGGCGTACGACCTGCCGGTCACCTTTTCGATGATCATGCCGGCCGTGACGTACGACGTGTTCGTGTACTTCTGTGCGGTCCCCGGCTGGAAGTCGATCGGGTGCTGGAACGCCGTGTCGACCACCTCGCGAGGACTCCAGTGCGTGAAGCGGTTGGCGAGGATCCACTCCGGGTCGTACAGGCCGGGGATGTCCACCGACGGCAGGCCGGACGTGTGGTCCAGCAGCGTGTACACCGGGACCGGTGGATACGAGGCCGGCAGCAGGCCCGGCAGGTAGCGCTGTACGGGCTGGTTCAGGTCGATCCGACGCTCCTGCGCCAACTGCAGCACCATCACCGCCGTGTAGACCTTCGTGGTGCTGCCGATCCGGAAGTACCCGTCCGGCCGGACCGGGGCGCCCGTGCGCAGGTCGGAGACGCCTGACGTACCGGACCACTGACCCTCCGAGCCTGTGATGCGGACGAGTGCGCCGGTCGTCTCGTCGTCGGGCAGGCCCGCGATCGCCGCTGTGAGCGCGGCGTCGTTCGGTGGTGGAAGGTCGATCGCGGCGGACGCCGGCAGCGCGGTGAAGACGGTGGCGGCAGCGGTGGCTGCTGCGACAACAGCTGTTCTCATGTCACACAGAATGTCCACTCGCGACACTCAGGACATCAGGGAAATGCCCTGTCTCCGAAGATCAGGGTTCTCCGGGTTGCCACTCGCCCGTGTCCAGGAAGGTTCGGGTCGTGGCCAGGTGCGGGGTCAGGTCGAGGTCCTTCGCCGCCAGCCAGTTGTCGTCGTAGTAGGTGTTGCCGTAGCGCTCGCCGCCGTCGCACAGCAGGGTCACCACACTGCCCGCCCGGCCGGCCGCGCGCAGTTCGGCCACGATCTGGAACGCGCCCCACAGGTTGGTACCCGTCGAACCGCCCACACGCCGGCCGAGTACCGGCTCGATCGCGCGGATGGTGGCCAGCGACGCGGCGTCCGGCACCTTGATCATCCGGTCGATCACCTCGCCGATGAACGACGGCTCCACCCTCGGCCGGCCGATGCCCTCGATGCGTGAGCCCGTGCAGTCGGTCAACTCGGGCTCGGCGTCCCGCCAGGCGTTGAAGAACACCGAGTGCTCGGGATCGACCACGGCCAGCCGGGTGCGCAGCCGCCGGAAGCGGATGTAGCGGCCGATGGTCGCGCTCGTGCCGCCTGTGCCGGCGCCGACAACCACCCACTCGGGCTCGGGGTTCGGCTCGAGCGTCATCTGCTCGAAGATCGACTCGGCGATGTTGTTGTTGCCCCGCCAGTCGGTGGCCCGCTCTGCGTGAGTGAACTGGTCCATGAAGTGACCACCCAGCTCGGCCGCCAGCCGGTGCGACTCGCGGTACAGCTCGCTCGGCTGGTCGACGAAGTGGCAGCGACCGCCCTGCCGCTCGATCAGCTCGACCTTCTCCGCGCTGGTGGTGCGCGGCATCACGGCGATGAAGGACAGCCCAAGCAGCCGCGCGAAGTAGGCCTCCGACACGGCCGTTGAGCCGGACGAGGCCTCGATCACCGGGGTGTTCTCGACGATCCAGCCGTTGCACAGGGCGTAGAGGAAGAGCGAGCGGGCGAGGCGGTGCTTGAGCGAGCCGGTGGGGTGGGTGGACTCGTCCTTCAGATAGAGCTGGATGTTCCACTCGACCGGCAGCGGGAACGGCAGCAGATGCGTGTCGGCGCTGCGGTTGGCGTCGGCCTCGATGATGCGGACGGCCTCGCAGACCCAGTCCCGCGTCTTCTCGCTGCACCGGTCGATGGCGTTCATCACTTGTCGCTGCCGTTGTCGCTGTTTTCTTCGAAATCGCCGCGCAACTCGGCCCGCAGTCGTTCCCGTGCCGCGTCCCGGTCGGCGCCGCGCTCGGCCAGGCCCGCCGTGACACGCTGGTTCAACCCGCGGAACAGGAGGATACCGAGGGGGAAACCGACGACGATCGCGATCGCCACGGCCACCAGCAGCGGCACGTCGAACAGCGTCAGGACCGCGGCGACCGCCGCGACCAGGGCGAGTCGCGCCAGCGTGTACAGCGCAAGATCGCGCCCGAGACTGCTTTCCACCACGGCCGAGACGTTACTCGGTGGCCGTGTTCGGGCGGCCCTCGAACCTCGTGGAAAGGACGAGCGTGGTTCGGGTGCGCGCGACGCCGTCGATGCGGCGCAGCCTGCCGAGGGTGCGCTCGAGGTCGTCGACCGTCGCCACCCGCACCTTCACCACGAACGACTCGTCGCCCGCGACGCGGTAACAGGACTCCACCTCGGCCAGCAGCGCGAGCGCCTCGGCCACGTCGTCGTCATCGGCGATGTCCGTGGGATGGATGCCGATCAGCGCGGTGACGCCGAGGCCGACGGCGCTCGGGTTGACGACCGCGTGGTAGCCGGTGATCACCCCCGTGGCCTCCAGCTTGCCGACTCGTTCGTGTACGGCCGAGGCGGAGAGCCCCACCAGCCGGCCGAGTTCGGCATAGGTTGCCCTGCCGTTCTCTCGCAGTGCGGCGATGATCCCGCGGTCGACAGCGTCCACGGGCGAGACCCTATCGGGTTGATCTTGGTGTCCGAACCGCTCTTTTTGTCCCTTACTACCTCTTTACCATCAGACAACCGTTCGAGTACCTGGTGGGCGAGATGCCACGATTGGGAGGAACTGTTCAACCCTCAACCTGAGGAGGACGACGTGACCGCAGCACACGTCGGCGAGCGGCTGCTCACACCGGGCGAGGTGGCCGCACTGTTCCGCGTCGATCCGAAGACCGTCACGCGCTGGGCCACCGCCGGCCGCATCGGCTCAATCCGCACTCCCGGTGGGCACCGCAGATTCCGGGAGTCCGAGGTGAAGTCGCTGCTAGCGGAGCTGACGACTGAGCCGAGCCGCGCAGACTGAGGGTTCCCTCAGCGAGGGTCACCCCCCGAGCCCCCCAAATCCGTACAAACGGGCTAACCTCGACAACGAGACTCTCGGGAGGTGGCCACGATGCTGCACTTGCTCGCTGCTGTCGGCGCTGTAGCAGTCGCCGTTCTGTTGTGGCGGGCGTTCGTGGCGAACTCGACCGCCGAGGACGAGCGCCCAGGTCGGCCCATACGTCCTAGCCGGCCGACCCGCCCAGCGCGACTGGCGCCGGACGACGACCCGGAGTTCCTGCGCAGCCTGGGTGAGCAGAAGAACCCCCCGGACCCCGAGGGCAAGCAGCCGCCGGCCTGATCGCCCGGAACTCCGGCCTGGGTAAAGACCCGCTGAACCGTCGCTAGAGCCTCGCGGCCGCGCGAGATCGCGGTTCCCGCACGCCAGATCGCGGTTCCCGCACGCCAGATCGCGGTTCCCGCACGCGAAATCGCGGTTCCCGCACGCCCCCGGAGTTCCCGGGGGCTGAGAAGGCGATACGCCCGATGGCGACATGCGTGCCGGAAGCACGATCTCGTGTGCCGCAACCGCGAACTCGTGTGCCGCAACCGCGAACTCGTGTGCCGCAACCGCGAACTCGTGTGCCGCAACCGCGAACTCGTGTGCCGCAACCGCGAACTCGTGTGCCGCAACCGCGAACTCGTGTGCCGCAACCGCGAACTCGTGTGCCGCAACCGCGAACTCGTGTGCCGCAACCGCGAACTCGTGTGCCGCAACCGCGATCTCGTGTGCCGCAACCGCGATCTCGTGTGCGGGAACCGCGATTTCGCGGGGCCGGCGTGCCGGGCTGGGGTCAGCGCATGTAGTAGAACTCGCTCGGGAAGCCGTCCGCCACCGTGGCGGCCAGTTCCAGCAGGGCGAGGCGGGTGGGGGCGCCCAGGCGGTCCAGCTCGATCTCCGCGCCCTCCTCCAGGTGGGGGTCGAACGGGATGCGGCACACCGCTCGGCAGCGGGAGCCGAAGTGTTGGGCCAGCTTGTCCAGGTCCACGGAGCCCGCGCGCGGGCGGACCGAGTTGATGACCGCCACCGAGCGGGCCACCAGTTCGCGGTAGCCGTGCACGTCCAGCCAGTCGAGGGTGGCCGACGCGCTCCTTGCGCCGTCCACCGAGCCCGACGAGACGATCACCAGTGAGTCGGCGATGTCCAGGACGCCCTTCATGGCCGAGTGCATCAGGCCGGTGCCGCAGTCGGTGAGCACGATGTTGTAGAAGTGCTCCAACAACGCGACCGTGCGGCGGTAGTCGTCCTCGCTGAAGGCCTCCGACACCGCCGGGTCCTGCTCGCTCGCCAGCACTTCCAGCCGGCTCGGGCCCTGGGACGTGTAGGCCCTGATGTCGCTGTAGCGGTGGATCCGGTCGGCATCGCGCAGCAGGTGGCGCACGGTCGCCGTGGTTTCCAGGGGAATCTTCTGGCTGAGGGTGCCGCGATCGGGGTTCGCGTCCACGGCGATCACCCGGTCGCCGCGCAGCGACGAGAACGTCGAGCCGAGCGTGGTGGTGGTCGTGGTCTTGCCCACGCCACCCTTCAGGCTCAGCATGGCGATCTTGTAGCACCCGCGCAGCGGCTGGTTGACGCGCGTGATCAGCTCGCGGCGGTGCAGGTCGTTCGGGCTCTCGCCCACGTTGATCAGATGCCCGCTCGCCACGAACACGGCCTTGCGCCACCCGGACTGCGGCTTGCGCTTGCTCTGCTTGATCAGCTTGGCGGAGGACAGCTCGTCGGCGTGCAGCGGGCGCGGCTCACCTGGCTGTCCCGGTTGCTGCCCGGGCTGCTGGCCTGGGCGCTGGGCCGCGGCCGGGTACTGCTGCTGATAGCCCGCCGGCGGGAACTGCTGCTGTGGCCCGGACGGTGCGGCCTCCACGTACTGGGCCGGCTGCGAACCGGACGGGGTCCGGTCGACGTAGGGGTGCGGTCCGGACGTCGACGGGTGCTGCTGATGCGGCCCCGACGTCGAGGGGTCCGGGTACTGCCTTGGCCCGGACGTGGCCGGGTCCGCGTACTGCTGCGGCAGCGGACCGGACTGCGACGGGTCCACGTAGTGCACCGGCTGCTGCGGCGCGGGCTCCGGCTGCGCGGAAGGCTGGGCCGGATTCTGGACCGGCTGCTGTGCGGGATGCTGGACCGGATACCGGGTCGAGTCGGTTCGTTCCTCATCGGACACCGCGTTCACACCGGGAACGAGCGGCCGAGGGCCGAAGTCGTGGGTGTCGGAGTCCTGGCCACCGGGTTGACCACCCCCGGGCTGACTACCGGGCGGCAGCCACGAGAAGTCCTGCCCAACCCCAGCGCGGGGAGCTGCCCCGTCCGGTTGGCCTTCGCGCGCACTCACCGCTGGGTTCCTCCCTGAAACACTGACCCGGGACCGCCTCCGCACGCGACGGTAGTCGCAGGTGCGACCGACCGTCGACACGGGGCCGTCCGGTCTTCGCACCAGCAACCGTAAGGGTCAGCGCGGCGAGCCGCTCAGCCGCCGAGCAGGTCGCCGAGCGGGTCGATCATGGTCAGCGCGGGCTGGTCTCCGCCGCCGCTGACCGAGTTGGTCACCGGCGACAGAATGCCGCCCACCGCGCCGGTCACCGGACTGAGGACACCGCCGACGGTGTCGGTCACCGGGGTGAGAACCTGCTCGACCGGACCGGGAGCGGGCTGCTGCGGCGGGGGCGCGGGAGCCGGAGCGGGAGGAGGCGTCGGCGCGGGAGCCGGAGCACCACCGCCGCCGTTGCCGCCACCACCAGTGCCGCCACCGTTGTCACCCGGAGCCGGAGCCGGGGCCTGCTGGCCGGGTGCCGACGGGCCACCCGGAGTCGCCGAGGCGGGCTGCGTGGCCTGCGGGTCGACACCGTCCTCGCGGCCGCCACCGTTCACCGGCGGCGGAGCGACCTGTCCGGGCGGGGGTCCGACCTCCATCGGGCCGTTGCCGGGCGAGGCCGGCGCGTGTTCGGGAGCGGAACCGGCGAAGGGCACGGATCCACTGTTGATGCCGAGCGCACCGGCGGCGAACGTGCCGGCCACGATCAGCGCACCCGCGGCGACCCCGAAGGTCCACTTGCGGCTGGGCGCCTCAGCTTCCGCCGTGACTTCCTCGGGCTCGTCGATCAACTCCCGACGAACCCCGAGCGGGTGACCATCCCGACGTAACGCGCGGTTCACTGGTGCGCGTTCCTGTCCACCGTATGCACCGGCGTAAGTCAAAACACCCTCCCAGCCTTTCCCGACTCACCCACAAGGGTGAACCACAGGCAATCTCGGTGGCGGAGTGTATTGATAACGAATCGTGTTGTCCAACAAGGCTGGTCAGCCACCCGCATACGAGTGAAGGCCCGCGATCACCAGGTTGATGAAGAACAAGTTGAAAATCATCGTCAGAAAACCGACCACGTTGATGGCCGCCGCACGGCCCCCGCGCCACCCGGCGGTGGCCCGCGAGTGCAGGTACGCCGCGTAGACCACCCAGGCGACGAACGCCACCGTCTCCTTCGGATCCCAGCCCCAGAACCGTCCCCATGCCGCCTCTGCCCAGATGGCGCCGCAGATCAGGCCGATCGTGTAGATGGGGAACGCGAAGATCGTGGTGCGGTAGGCGACCTGGTCGAGGACGTCCGCGTCGGGCAGCTTGCCGGCGAACCGCGGCAGACGCACCTTGACCAGGTACAGAATGCTGACCACGCCCGGCACCAGGACCATGCCGCTGCCGAGCGCGATCGCGAAGACGTGGATGACCAGCCAGTAGGACTGGAGCGCCGGCTGCACGGGAGCGGCGTCGGAGTAGAACACCACGCCGCCCAGGAACAGCAGCGTGTTCACCGGCAGCAGCACCCACACGCCCAGGTGGCGGACGGGGAACTTGCGGAGCACGAGCACCCAGGTGACCACGGCCACCAGGCACAGCGTGGAGCCGAACTCGTACATGTTGCCCCACGGCGCCCGGTTGGTGGCCATGGCGCGCAACACGAGCGACGAGGCATGCAGCAGAACACCGAACACGGTCAGCGCGACGGCCATCCGGCCGAACCGCTCGGCTCGACCGCGACGCGGGGGCTCCTCGACCAGCGGCTCGTCGACCGGCTCGGAACCGCCACCGACGGACACCAGTTCCCTGGTCTTGGCGGCGGTCCGGATCTTGTGGCCGAACGCCTGCTCCACCAGGTACATGACCATGGCGAGGATGTAGGCACCCGTGGCGATGCCGTAGCACCAGTCGCTGTAGGTGGACCACGTCTCGTTGACCGGCATCAGGTCTTCCTCCCCGCGGCGACGTCGGTGACCTCGTCGGCCGGTTCGAACTCGGCCAGCAGGTCTTCGGTCAGCCTGCCGAACTCCTCGCCGTATCCGGCCTGGTCGGTACGGGCGAGGCCACCGAACTGGACCACCGTACGACCGTCACCGCCGTCCCCCATGCCCGGGGTGGCGCGCACCCAGAACCGCCGGCGCTTGATCACCAGCGAGGCGCCGAGACCGAACGTGAGCACCACGGCGAAGCCGAGCACCCACACCTGCGCCGGATCGTGCGACACCTGGAGGTAGACCCACCGCCGCACGCCGTCGAACTGCACGGTCGTGCCGTCCTCGAGGGTCAGCCCCTCGCCGGGACGCAGGTTCTCGCGCGCCACCCTCACCAGGCGGCCGTCGTCCACGAGCGACTGGTCGATCTCGAAGATGGACTGGCCGCGGCCGGAGTTGGTGCCCAGGTCGCCCTGCATGACGTCGATGGCGACCGCCGGGTCCATCACATCGGGGAAGGCGGAGGCCATCAGCTCACCCTGGAACACGGCGGTGGGGGCGAACAGGCCGGTGATGGCCAGCTGCTTCTCGCGCCGCTCGGCCGGATCGGTCACGCCGGGCGGGTCGAACTTCGTGGCGCCCTCGGACAGGTAGGTCAGGTCGTCCACCGGCCGCCACTGGATGGTCTTCGTGCGCTGCTCCCCGTTGGGGAAGGTGACGGTGAACGTCGGCGCGTACCCGTAGCTCAGCAGGTAGACCCGGTCGCCCGCCGTGCGCAGCGGGTCGTTCACCTCGAGCCGGTAGGGCCGCCAGGTGTTGGACTCGAGGTCGGCGCCCGACTGGTACTCGATGTCCGCGCCGAAGTAGTCGGCCTGACCGTTGTGCAGGTAGTCGACCGAGAAGTCGTTGACCTTCACGCAGAACGGGTTGAGCTCGGTGCCGTCCACCTGGAGGCCGGGCCGGAACGAGTCGTAGCCGAGCATGCCGACGTTGCAGAACTCCGAGCCGTCGGCCAGCACGATGACCTGGCCCTCGTAGTTGAACATCTTGCCGAGGGCGAACGAGATGATCAGGCCGAGCATGGCGAAGTGGAAGATCAGGTTGCCGGTCTCGCGCAGGAAGCCCTTCTCGGCGCTGATGCTGCGCGCGCCATCGGCCTCCTCGCGCTCGGTGAGCCGCCAGCCGCGCAGCTCGGCGCGGGTGGTGGCCATCACCTCCTCGACGCTCGCGTCCACCGTGGCGTCCTGGTGGTGCGGCAGCCGGGACAGGTTGCGCGGGGTGAGCACCGGCTTGGCGCGCAGGGACTTCACGTAGTCGAACGAGCGCGGCACCAGGCAGCCGACGAGCGAGATGAACAGCAGCAGATAGATGGCGGAGAACCAGACGCTCGCGTAGACGTCGTAGAAGCCCAGCTGGTCGAGCGTGCGGCCCCACCAGCCGTTGGCCGCGATGTACTCGTCGACCTTCGGGGCGTTCAGCGACCGCTGCGGCAGCAACGCACCGGGCAGCGCGGCGAGGGCCAGGAGGAACAACAACACCAACGCCGTGCGCATGGACGTGAGACCACGCCAGGTGTTGCGGAGGAACGCTGTCACAGCGGCAGCTCCGTGGTGTCGATGAAGTTGGACTGGAGCCACGACACCAGTTCGCCCCACAGGCCGGTGACCAGCAGCACGCCGACCACGAACAGCAGCCCGCCGCCGACCAGTTGGAGGGTGCGGGTGTTGCGGCGCAGCCAGCCGTTCGTGCGGACCGTCCACCGGGCGCCGAGCGCGATGATCAGGAACGGCAGGCCGAGGCCGAGGCAGTAGCAGAGAATGAGGAAGAGCCCGCGGGTCGCGTTGCCGGTGTCCGTGCCGATCGCGAGGCTGGTGACGCCCATGAGCGTCGGGCCGAGGCACGGCGTCCAGCCGAGCCCGAAGATCGCGCCGAGCACGGGGGCACCGGCCAGCCCGATGCGTGGCACGCGGTGGATGCGGACGTCGCGTTGCAGGCCGGGGACCAACCCGACGAACACGAGCGCCATGCCGATCGTGAGGACGCCGCCGATCCGCTGGAGCAGATCCTGGTTGACGATCAGCGCGTCGGCCAGCAGGACGAGGC
The DNA here is from genome assembly GCA_963826035.1 of uncultured Actinomycetota bacterium. Taxonomy (GTDB): domain Bacteria; phylum Actinomycetota; class Actinomycetes; order Mycobacteriales; family Pseudonocardiaceae; genus Actinophytocola. Next base: position 545,198 of record CAWGVZ010000024.1, read on the forward strand.
TGCTGACCCCGGCCGCGAACACGATCGTGAAGCCGAGGATGAACAGTCCGACGGCGGCGAGTACCCGGGCGCGACCCTTCGGCTTCTCCGGTGCTTCCTCCGATGGTGCCCCCGCCGCCACCTTGACCGGCGGCGCGTCGGCACCGACGAGTGCGGCCAGGTAGGCGAGGTAACCGGGCACCAGTGGGACCACGCACGGCGATGCGAATGAGACGACCCCCGCGAGCACCGACACCCCGCCGGCCAGCACGAGCGGCCCGCTGATGGCGATGGCGGTGGGGTCCACGGACCCAGGGTAAGCACCGCCATCATCCGGCCGTTCACCGGCCGCGTCCTGCCGATCGTGGGAACCGACGGTCCGTGTGTGCCGTCACAGCCATTCGCCTGTCACACGAACGCGGACTCGAGGGGAGCTAGAAACGTGACCGGTCTCGGCTACATCAAGGGCGCCGACCACGCCGCCAATCTGTCCAAGGCGATGAACGACTTCCACGAGGCCCTGACGTACCGGTGGCGCGAGGTGGTCTCCCAAAAGATCATGGCCGCCGAGAACGACTATCCGACCCGCATCGCGCGGCCCGGCTCTCCCCACGAGGCGCCGCTGTGGAACTACTCGTCGGCCAGCGCCGCCTGCCACCTGCGTGGCGTCAACGCCGGTTGCTCCTACGTCGCGTGGGTGGAGGGTGGACAGGAGGGCGACCTCAGCTCGGTGACCTGCGAAGGGAAGACCGGTGTCGACGAGAGCGAGGGCGGCGTCGAACTCATCGGGCCCGACGGGCAGCCGGAGACCGTGGGGCCGACCATCGAATGCGGCATGGGCAGCATTCTGGCGACGGTCGAGGACTGGGCCTGGGGCGAGCGCGAGACCACCTACCACGAGCTGCCGCTGTTCGACATGCAGGACGTGGGGGCCATCGAGACCGCGCACGACAACTTCCTGACCATCGGCGCCGAGCTCGGGCTGGAGGCGGGACCCGGATCGGCCGCCGGCGCCGGCTCGTTCTCTCCCATGAGCGAGCGGGAGCTGGTCGGCAAGGTGCAGGACGTATCCGGCGAGCGGGGGCAGGGCCAGGACTGGTGGGCCGGCTGGACCGGACTCGCCGCGTCCCGCGCCAAAGCGGGCTTCTTCGACTCGGCCGCGCCGAGCATCAACAACCAGTCGGGGATCGCCGGCTCGCTGGCGAACCTGTACTCCGCCCGTGGGGCGATCATCGAGAAGGGCCGCAACGACGCCCTTTACTGGATCCAGTGGTCGACCAAGTCGCTCAAGGAGAAGCAGTCGATCAGCACGAACCTGGTGCCCGGCTGGAAGACGGTGCAGGGCATCGGCGGTGCCATCTCGATCGCCGGTGGCTGGTCGGGGGTGGGCGGTGCGGTCGGCGCGGCTGTCACGCTCGTCGGGTTCATCGGCGAGAACCTCATCCCCAGCCACAAGTCCGAGGGGTACAAGCACGACCTGGTCGAGGTGGTGGAGACGCTCAACTCCAAGGTCACCGAGCTGAGCTCGACGGTGGAGAGCATGGAGCTGGAGTACTCGAACGAGGTCCTCACGCTGCAGGACACGATCTTCGGAATCCACAGCTACAACCTCGAGCTGTACGACCTCACGCAGAACAGCGCGGACGGCGACCACGAGGGCAACGGCGAGGGCTACACGGCCAACGTCGAGGACATCCTGAAGATCGGCCAGGCCTGCTACGAGGCGGGCGACCTGTACGAGGACCTGCTGTCGACCATCGCGGCGACCTCCTCGGCCGACAAGCACCTGGCGGACAAGGACGGCGCGGCCACCAGCGGCGACACGGCGCTGCTCGACGTGCGGACGATGTTCGAGGGCTTCCTGCGGACCTCGGCCGGCCGGTACGAGGTGGCCGGCGACCAGACGAAAGCGGCCGCCGAGGCCTACGCGAAGGTCGACACCGACCAGCAGGCGGCCTACAACCGGATCACGGAGGACTGGACGGAAGCGGGAGTCGGCGTCGACGACCCGGACTTCGACGAGAACGCCGAGGCGGGGGCGACCGACCGTGGGCCGGACAAGCCGTCGGGCGGCCACCCGTCGCAGGGCGGCGGCAACTCGCCGGGCCAGGGCGACGGCGAGGAGTACGAGACCAACTGAGCCTTCCCGGCAGGTCAGCTCTCCCGGGGCTGGCCGGTCCGGTACACCTAACGACGCTTTCGGTGCGTTGAGCGCTCGCCACGCCTTCGGTGCATAGGTCTGGGGTCGATCACCCGAGGGTCAAGCGCGTCACGGGTTATTTCTTCTCCGCGAGCAGGCGTTCTGCCAGTGGACGCAGGTCGTCGGCGTGGACGTCTCGTAGGAAGACGGCCGCCACTCGGTGTTCGGTGTCCAGCACGATGGTCGACGGGACCGTGGTGCGTGGGTAGCCCTTCAGCGCCAGCAGGGAGCGGCCCGGCGGGTCGTAGATCGACGGGTACGTGAGTTCCGTGTCGCGCATGAAGTCCTGTGGCTGGGTGCGGTCGTGGTCGCGCACGTCGATGCCCAGAACCTGCAGGCCGTCGTCCTTCAGTTCCTCGTAGATCGTTTGGAGCTGCGGCGCCTCGGCGCGGCATGGCGGGCACCACTCGCCCCAGATGTTCAGGATCACGACCTTGCCCTTGTAGGCGGACAGGCTCAGCTCCTGGCCCTCCTCCATCAGGTCATCGCCCGACAGCTCCGGGATCTGCTGGCGCTCGTCGCCCTCGTAGAACAGCTCCAGCTTGCCGCCGGGCGACACGAACTGGAAGTCCGAGCCCGTGGCCACGGCGTCCGTGCCCGTCGAGCAACCCGCCACGAACGCTAGCGCCGCCACCAAAAACAGGATCCTCATGCGCCGGTCACCTTCGGGCTGCTCGCGCCTGCCGGTTCCGTATAGCGGATGGCCGCCAGGCGCTCGTCGTCGAACAACAAGCTGGTCAGCGACGCCAGCGAACACTGCCGGCGACGCGGGTCGTGCCACAGTCGCTTGCCCTCGAGGAACCGGCGCAGGGTCCAGATCGGCAGCTGGTGGGACACGCACACGGCCTCGTGGCCCTCGGCCAGCCGGCGCGCGCGGTACACGGCCCCGAGCATCCGGCGCGCGATCTGCAGGTACGGCTCCCCCCAGGACGGCAGGAACGGGTTGTGCAGCTGCGGCCAGTGCTTGGGCGAGCGCAGCGCACCGTCGCCGATCGAGACCCGCAGGCCCTCGAAGATGTTGTCGGCCTCGATCAGTTCCTCGTTCGTGTCGACCTCGAGCTGGTGTGACGCGGCAATCGGGCCGGCCGTCTCCTGTGCCCGCTGCAACGGCGAGGCCACCACGTAGCCGACGTCGTTGCCGGACAGGTGCTCGCCCACGAGCAGCGCCTGTCGCTGCCCCAACTCGGACAGGCTGAAGCCGGGTAGCCGGCCGTACAGGATGCCCCCCGGGTTGTGCACCTCCCCGTGGCGCAACAAGTGCACCGTCGTGCGAACGCTCACTGATCCCCCTCCGAAGCGGCGGCCTCCGCTGCCGCCGGTAGTGCCGCCTCGATGATCTCGAACGCCGCGTCGTCCATGGCGGTGTTCACGAACCACGCCTCGTACGCGCTCGGCGGCGGGTAGACCCCGCCGGCCAGCAGCGCATGGAAGAACGCCGGGAAACGGTCGGTCCGGGAAGCCTTCGCCGAGGCGAAGTCGCGCACCGGCTCCTCCGTGAAGAAGACACTGAGCAGGTTGCCGGCGAACTGCACCCGATGCGGCACCCCGGCCGCGGTCAGCGCGCCGCCCAGGAGGTCGCCGAGCCGCTCGGCGTTGCGGTCGAGCGTGCGGTAGGTGTCGGCGTCGGCCGCCCGCAGCGACGCGAGCCCGGCGGCGACGGCCACCGGGTTCCCGGACAGCGTGCCGGCCTGGTAGACGGGGCCGGCCGGAGCGAGCGCGGCCATGATGTCGGCCCGCCCGCCGAACGCGGCGGCCGGCAGCCCACCGGACATGACCTTGCCGAACGTGTAGAGGTCGCCAGCCACGTCGTCGATGCCGAACCACCCGGCGGAATGCACCCGGAAGCCGGTCATCACCTCGTCCATGACCAGCAGCGCGCCGTGCTCGACCGTGACACCGCGCAGGGCCGCGTTGAAACCGGGCTCCGGCGGGATGGCCCCCATGTTCCCCGGCGCCGCCTCGGTGATCACCGCGGCGATCTCCTGGCCGTGCTCGGCGAAGGCGGCCCGTACGGCGGCGACGTCGTTGTAGGGCAGGACGATCGTGTCTCCCGCCTGCGCGCCGGTCACCCCGGGCGAGTTGGGCAGCGCGAAGGTGACCACCCCCGAGCCGGCCTCGGCGAGCAACGCATCGACGTGCCCGTGGTAGCAGCCGGCGAACTTCACGATCTTGCGGCGACCGGTGAACCCGCGCGCCAGCCGGATGGCGCTCATGGTGGCCTCGGTGCCGGAGTTGACCAGCCGGACCCGCTCCACCGGGGCGACCCTGGCGATGATCTCCTCGGCCAGCTCGATCTCGCCCTCCGTGGGCGTGCCGAACGACAGCCCCCCGACGGCCGCCGCACGCACCGCGTCGACGATCGGCGGGTGCGCGTGGCCGTGGATCATGGGGCCCCACGAGGAGACCAGGTCGACGTATCGGTTGCCGTCGGCGTCCCACAGATACGCGCCCTGCCCGCGAACCATGAACCGCGGCGTGCCGCCCACGGCCTGGAACGCGCGAACCGGCGAGTTCACCCCGCCCGGGGTCACCGCTTGCGCGCGAGCGAAGAGGTTGGCTGAGCGTTGGACCGGCTGCTGGTCGACCTCGGTACTCACGGCTCCAGTCTCGCAGCCGGGACAGACGCCCGACGTCAGCGGGTGCGCGGGCCTGCGCTACGTGATCGGACGTATCCGGTCAGGCTTTGTGGCGCCGGCGCGGCCGGATGCGTACGGCCAGCGCGATCTGCCGGATCGCGTCGAGGACCAGCACTCCCGCGATCGTGCCGAGTGCGATGGCCGCGCCCATCCAGTTGCCGTAGTAGCGGGTCGACTCCAGCTCGGTGCCGTCGTTCAGCACCGTGACGATCGTGTGGATGCCCCGCGGCCAGCAGTAGAACGCCAGCCAGACCGCGACACCGGCGAGGATCAGTTCGGCCAGCGCGACCCCAGCACGCCGGGGGCGGTGCAGCCGCCCTGGCTCCGTGGGCGGCGGCGCCACTACTTCCTCAGAGACTTCCGGGGCCTGCGGTGCTGTCACACCGAACAGCTTCTCACGCCACCGGTCACCGGCGCAGGCGACGCTGCTTGTACGCCGCGAAGTAGGCGGTCGACTCCTTGCGATACATGTAGACCACGGCCGTGACCCCGAACGCCGCCTGCGCGAGGCTCCACATCAGCTCGAGCTCCGCGCCGGCGCTGGCCATGGCCGTGAGGAACGACACCGCACCGAGCACGGCCGAGATGGACAGCAGGATCCGGGCCCAGTTCCGCCCGCCGCGCATCTTGTACGCGAACAACACGAACAGCCCGACGAACACGGCGATCCCGATGATCATGGAGATCCGGTAGATGTTGACGGCCTGCTCCTGCGAGATGGCGCCCGCGCTGCCGGCACTCTTCACCGCTTCATTGGCCATGTCCTCGAGGAACTGCCGGTCCAGCAGGAACATGAAGATCGCGCTGATCGCACCGATCGCAGTGGAGGCCAGGCTCGCCTGGAACGCCGTGTCGATCGCCTTCGGGCGAACGAGCGGACCGCCATCGGCGTTGGGCACCGGTGGAGCGGGCTCGTACGACGGGCGCTCGTAGGCAGGGGGCCGGTCCTCGTTCGGGTTCGACACACCCTCATTCAACAGGACGCGGTTTGTCCTTTTCGACGAGCCCGCGCAACGCTTCGGTGAAGGCTTCGCCGTCACGCGCCCAGGCGAGCACCACCGTGCCGTCGTCGAGCCGTAACGGCACCTCGTCGGTCTTGCGGGGCGCCGTCCAGCCTCCACCCAAAATCTTCGCGCCCGTGGGTGCGCCGACGTCGGTGACCGCCGCGATCCGTTCCGCCGGCAACTGCTCGCGGCCCTGTGTGAGGGTCGCGGTGGTCAGCTCGACCCGGTACACCTTGCGCCGCGCGGACGCCCAGATCAGCCCGAACCCGCCCAGCCCGACGGCGATCACCACCCACTGGAACCAGTGCACGGCCACGCCGGTGGTCAGCTCCACGCCGACCCCGATCGCCGCGAAGATGGGCGCCCACAGAGCGGGCCACCAACTGGAACCCTGCTCCGCGAACAGGACCGGCTCATCGCCGGCCGGCTGGGTCATACAACCAGGCGGCGGTAGTACTGACTGGCCGCCGGCAGGTACAGCAGCGCCACGGCGATCAGGGCGAGCAGCGCGCTGAGCAGGCCGAAGGGCGTGGTGAACAGCACGAAGTAGAACAGCACCACGAGGACCGTCAGCACGGTCATCATGGTCCGGGCCTTCTTCACACCCTCCTGCGCCTTGTAGCCGAACAGCGCCAGCAGCGCACCGAAGACCACGGTCACGATCATCAGCATCCACAGCAGGGTGGTGGTGCCGGACGCGATCTGCTCGTTCGTGAGGTCCGCGTTCGTGTTGTTCTCGATGAGGTCGTCGATGAGCGTCTGCTTGTTCAGCAACAGGAAGACGCCGCCGACCACGCCGATCACGGCGGAGAGCAGGGCCAGGTAGAACGACCAGCGCAGCAGGCCCGGCACCGGCGCGACCGTCCCGTCGGGGCGCGCGCGCTTGGCGGCCGCCTCGCGCGCGGTGGGCATCACCGGCTCCTCGGGGGGCGGCGGTGCCTTCTCCAACTCGGCCATCAACGGCTCGGGATCGGTCTCCGGCTCGGCCTTCTTCGCCGTGTCCGACATCTTCGGCTCAGTCTCCGGCTCAATCTCCGGCGTGGCGTCGCCCTCGGGCTGGTCGGGGTCCGGTTTGCCTGGCTTGGTCACGGCGGCAGGTTACCCGCCACGATCCGGTCTAACGCAGCCAGCCCGCCGCCTCGGCCGCCCAGTACGTGAGCACCACGTCGGCACCCGCGCGGCGGATGGCGAGCAGCGACTCCAGCACGGCGCTGCGCCGGTCGAGCCAGCCACCGGCGACGGCCGCCTCGATCATCGCGTACTCGCCGGAGACCTGGTACGCCGCAACGGGAACGTCGGCCGTCTCGGACACCGCGCGGATCACGTCGAGGTACAGCATGGCCGGCTTCACCATGACCATGTCGGCGCCCTCGTCGAGGTCGAGCCGCACCTCGCGCAGCGCCTCGCGGATGTTCGCCGGGTCCTCCTGGTAGGTCTTGCGGTCGCCGGTGAGCGACGACTCGACCGCGTCGCGGAACGGGCCGTAGAACGCCGAGGAGAACTTGACCGAGTACGCGAGGATCCCCGTGTCGACGTGCCCGGCGGCCTCGAGTGCCGCACGGACGGCGCCGACCTGGCCGTCCATCATCCCGCTGGGGCCGAGCAGGTGGGCGCCCGCCTCGACCTGCGCGAGCGCCATCTTCGCGTACAGGTCGAGAGTGGCGTCGTTGTCGACGTTGCCGTCGGCGTCGAGCACCCCGCAGTGACCGTGGTCGGTGAACTCGTCGAGGCACAGGTCGGACATGAGGACGGTCTCGTCGCCCAGCTCCGACCGCAGGTCCCGCAGCGCCACGTTGAGCACGCCGTCCGGGTCGATCCCGCCGGACCCGACGGCGTCCTTGTGCTCCGGCACGCCGAACAGCATCAGCCCGCCGACACCCGCCTGGACCGCCTCGACCGCGGCCTTCCGCAGGCTGTCCCTCGTGTGCTGCACGACGCCGGGCATGGTGGCGATCGGCACCGGCTCGCGCGCGCCCTCCTTGACGAACATGGGCAGCACCAACTGGTTGGGCCGCACGGTCGTCTCGGTGACGAGCCGGCGGAGCGCGGCAGTACTGCGCAACCGCCGACCACGCTGGTCAGGGAACATCGGAACTCCTAGCGGCGGGCCCGCTTGGTCTTGCGGGGCGGCGGCAGCGCACCTTCGGCGCGCAGGCGGGCGGCGTGCTCGGCAAGCGCGTCGACGAGCGCCGGCACCTGGGCGTGCTCCGGCTGGACGTCCACCCGCAGGCCGAACTCCCGCGCGGTCTCCGCGGTCTTCGGGCCGATACAGGCGACGAGCGTGCGGGTGTGCGGCTTGCCGGCGATGCCCACCAGGTTCCGCACGGTGGACGACGACGTGAAGCACACGGCGTCGAAGCCACCCGTCTTGATCATCTCGCGAGTGTCGGCGGGCGGCGGCGCCGCGCGAACCGTGCGGTACGCGGTGACGTCGTCGATCTCCCAACCGCGGTCGCGCAGACCGGCCGCGAGAGTCTCGGTGGCGATGTCGGCGCGGGGCAGCAGCACCCGGTCGACCGGGTCGAGGATGTCGTCGTACGGCGGGAACTCCTCGAGGAGACCCTCGGACGACTGCTCACCCGACGGCACCAGCTCGGGGATGATGCCGAAGCCACGCACCTTCTCGGCCGTCGCCTCGCCGACGCAGGCGATCTTCACGCCGGAGAACGCGCGGGCGTCGAGCCCGAACTCCGCGAACTTCTCCCACACGGCGCGCACGGCGTTCGTGGAGGTGAAGATCAGCCACTGGTACCGGCCGTCGACCAGGCCCTTGACCGAGCGCTCCATCTGCGCCGGGCTGCGGGGCGGCTCGACCGAGATGGTCGGCACCTCGGACGGGATGGCGCCGTGCAGCCGCAGCCGCTCGCTCATCTCACCCGCCTGGTCCTTCGTGCGGGGTACCAGCACGCGCCAGCCGTACAGCGCGCGGGACTCCCACCACGACAGCTTGGTGCGGCCGGACACGGCCTGCCCGACGGTGACCACCAGGTTGCCGGCGATCTCACCGGCGTCGGCCGCGAGCGACGCGAGCGTGGTGTCCAGCGTGCGCTGGCCGGAGCCGGTGCCGTCCGCCGTGACCGCCACGGGGGTCTGCGCCGCGAGGCCGTGCTCCACGAGCGCGGAGGCGGCCTCCGCCAGGTGGCTGGAGCTGGCCAGCAGCACGATCGGGCCGGGCGTGGCGGCGACGCCCGCCCAGTTCACCTCGCCACGGACGTCGACCTCGGCGTGGGTCGAGCCGAGCGCGATGCCGGCGTACGCGGGCACCGCGGTGGCCGGGGACACGCCGGGCACCACGTCGAAGACGGCGCTCGTGCGGGCGACCGCCTGCGCCTCGGCGACCAACCCGGAGTGGGTCAGCGGGTCGCCGGACACCAGGCGGATCACCACGCGGCCGGCCTTGGCCTCGGTCACGAGGTCCTTGGCCACGTCGGCGGGCTCGCCGACAGCCGGGCGAACCTCGACCTCGGGATCGGCCAGCTCCAGCACGCTTGCCGGCACGTCCGGGTCGGTGACGACCAGTTCGGCCTTCGCCAGGAGTTCCCTGGCGCGCACAGTGAGCAGCCCGGTGTCACCGGGGCCGGAGCCGACGAACGCGATGCGTCCTGGGCTCTTGCGGGTACGGGTGGTCATTTCTCGGCCACTTCCTCTATTAATTACGACTCGACGTCATTGGTGCCGGTCAGCACGCCGGCGCCGAGCTCGAGCAACTCGGCGGCCAATGCACGCCCGAGTTGCTCACCTTCGGTCAGGTCACCAGTGGCAGACGCCCGGATCAGGTCGACTTCAGGCCCTTCGGCCCGGCTGCCGGGGATCCAGTTGGCGGCCGCGACCCCACGCAGGGACAACCGGAGAACTACCCGGTCGTCTGCGTCGAGGTCCTCGACCACGTCTGCCAGCGCACCAACAGGGGCGTTGCAGCCTGCCTCGAGCGCGGCCAACATGGCCCGCTCGGCGGTGACCGCCACCCTGGTGGCTTCATCGTCCATAGTGGACTGGAGTAGGTGTTCGGTATCCACGTCGTCGACCCGGCACTCCACGGCCAGCGCCCCTTGCGCCGGCGCGGGCAGCACCTGGATCGGGTCGAGCACCTCGGTGATCACATCGAGGCGGCCGAGCCGCGCGAGTCCGGCCTTGGCCAGCACGACCGCGTCCAACTCACCGCTGTGGACCTTGCGGATGCGCGTATCCACGTTGCCGCGGATCGGCACGATCTCCAGCCCGAGCCCGAGGGCCTGTATCTGGGCCGCCCGCCGGGGCGAGCCGGTGCCCACCCGGGAACCGGGCGGCAGCTCGCCGAGGGTCAATGAGTCCCTGGCGACGAGCGCGTCCCTCGGGTCGTTCCGCGGTGGCACCGCGGCGAGCGAGAGTCGGGGGTCCGGCGCGGTCGGCAGATCCTTGTAGGAGTGCACGGCCACGTCGATCGTTCCGTCGGCGAGCGCGTCGCGCAGCGCCGAGGTGAACACGCCGATGCCGATCTCGGCGATAGGCGCGGACGAGCGGTCGCCCGGCGTCACGATGGTGATCAGCTCGACCTTCGCACCGGCGGCGGTCAGCGCGTCGGCCACCGTGCCCGTCTGGGCGAGCGCGAGTGCGCTGCCGCGGGTGCCGATGCGAATAATTTTGGTCACCGGTCATCACCGTCCGGGCGCGTGATCGCCGTGGGCACGGCCGGGTCGAGCGCGAACAGCTCGCGCAGCGCCTCGGCGTACTCGGCGCCACCCGGAGCGGCCGCCAGTTCCTTGACCCGCACGGTCGGCGTGTGGAGAAGCTTGTCGACCACCCGGCGGACGGTCTGGGCGACCTCGTCGCGCACCCGGCCGTCGACGTCGGGAAGCCGGGAGTCCAGGCGCAGCAGCTCGGCGTCGACCACCTCGGCCGCCCGGCGCCGCAGCGCGGTGACCGTGGGGGTGACCTCGGCGGACCGCTGGGTGGCCAGGTAGGCCTTGACCTCGCCGGCCACGATCTCGATGGCGCTACGCGTGTCGAGGCCGCTCGGCGACTCGGCCAGCCTGCGCTGCAGGCTCTCCAGGTCGATGATCGTGACACCGGCGCGCTCGGCGACCTCGGCGTCGACGTCGCGCGGCAGCCCGAGGTCGCAGATGACCAGCGGCCTGGTGCGGTCGGCGACCGAGCCGACGTCGATGACCGTGCCCATGGCACCCGTGCAGGACACCACCAGGTCGGCCGCGGCGATCTCGTCGGCGAGCGCGTCGAGCCCGACGGCCCTGGCCGAGATGCCCTGCTCGCGCTGCAGCTCGGCCAGCCGGGCGCCGGAGGTCTCCGTGCGGTTGGCGATCACGATCTCGCCGATGCCGGCGCGCCGGAGCGCGGCCGCGGCCAGCCCACCCATGGAGCCGGCGCCGACGAGCAGCGCGCGGCGGCCGGCGAGCCCGTCGAGCAGGAGGTCGGCGTCGGCAAGCGCCTCGGACACCACCGAGCCGGCCGCCCGGTCGAGGCCGGTCTCCGTGTGGACGCGCTTGCCCACCCGCAACGCGCGCTGGATCAGCTCGTGGAGCGTGCGGCCGACCGTGCCGGCCTCGCGGGCGACCTTGTAGGCGGCGCGGACCTGGCCGAGGATCTGGGGCTCGCCCACCACCATCGACTCGAGCCCGGCGGTGACCGTGAACAGGTGCTCGACGGCGGCCGTGGCGTAGTGCACGTAGAGGTGGTCGTAGAGGCCGGCGGAGTCGAGGCCCGAGTGGCGGCCGAGCACGCTGACCACGTCGGCCAGGCCGCCGTGGAAGGCCTGCACGACCGCGTAGACCTCAACGCGGTTGCAGGTGGTGACCAGAGCGGCTTCGACCACGTTCTCGCAGCGCAGCAGCTCGTCGAGGATCTTGCCGACCTCGTCGGCCGGGACGACCGCGCGCTCGAGCACCCGCAGGTCGGCCGAGCGGTGCGAGATACCGACAACCAGGAGACTCACTGTCCCGCCTCCCCGGAATTTTCCCGCGTGGTCACCGGGCGTTGTCGGCCGTCAGTTTGGCGCGTACTTGTGGCTGGGTTGCGTCCCGTTCCCCTTAGGTGCGGTTGGGAGCCACTGAATTGAAAGCACAGAAGATGCCTCACCGCTGCACCACCGTCCGGCTGAGTTGGTGCGGGGCCACCCCGTTGACGCGGGGCTGCGGCGCGGTCTCGCCGGCCGGGGTGCTGTCCGCGCGGCGCGCGACGTGGAACGAGAGGATCTGGAGCTCGACCGCCAGGTCGACCTTGCGGACCTCCACGGTGTCCGGGACCTGCAGGACCACCGGGGCGAAGTTCAGGATGCACTCGACGCCGGCCTGCACCAGCCGGTCGCACACGACCTGCGCGGCGGCCGGCGGCGTGGCGATCACGCCGATGGTGACCTCGCGCGCGGCGCACACGGCGGGAATGTCGTCGATGTGGTCGACCGGGATCCCCCCGACGGGCACACCCATCAGGTCGGGTTCGACGTCGAAAAGCGCGGTCACCGGGAAGCCTCTGCCTGGGAACCCGCCGTAGTTGGCGAGCGCATGTCCCAGGTTACCGATGCCGACGACCGCGACACTCTGCTCGCGGGTGAGGCCGAGCACACGTTCGATCTGGTCGCAGAGCACCTCGACCTCGTAGCCGACGCCACGGGTGCCGTACGTGCCGATGTAGGAGAGGTCCTTGCGCAGTTTCGCCGAGTTGACGCCGGCGGCCACCGACAGTTCCTCGCTGGACACGGTGCCCGTGCCCTGCTCCTTCATGGCCGAGAGAACCCGAAGGTAGACGGCCAACCGCGCGACGGCCGCCTCCGGGATGGCGCGCACCCGGTCCTGTGACATGCCGTTCCCGGTGACATTGCTACTGCCGATGGCCGGCATGGGCGCGGTGACTTCGGTGCTGCCTTCCGGGGGTGGGCCGCTGGCGTGCCGACCTGCCCTTTTACCGGCTGCGTCGGGTTGGCCACGCTGCGCCACGCTGATGCTCCTTGACAAGACTCGCCCCTGGGATGTGCTTACGGTAGCCGCTTGTGAACGCAGGCACAAAGTCGCCGGCCAGAGCCGGTTTTGCTGCCCTGCTACCGGTTTAGCAAACGCCCCTCGCGCGACCCTGGACCCCGGGGTGCCTCGATGCCAGGAACGACGCCTTGCAGACGTTGAACGTCAGGAACGACGCCTTCCAGGCATTCGACCGGCCTCAGGAGGCCGTGACGCTTATGCGGTGCCAGCCCGTGGCGCCGTCGGGAGCGGGCGGGGCGGGGTTCGAGGTCTGCGTGTAGCCGTCCCGGTCGGTGGCCCGCACCTGGATGGTGTGGTCGCCCGGCTCGAGGTCGAGCGTGACGCGCCACATCCGCCAGGTGTTCAGGCTGACCTCGGTCGCCAGGTCGGCCGGCTGCCACGGGCCGTCGTCGACCATGACCTCCACCCGGTCGACGCCCACCGTCTGCGCCCAGGCGATGCCCGCCACCGTGGTCCGTCTGCCGACCGTGTCACCGTCGTGCGGAGTGTCGATCCTCGACTGGGTCTTGATCGGGCCAAGAGCCGACCAGCCGCGCGGGATCCAGTAGGCCTGCTTGTCGGCGAACGTGGTCACCTCCAGGTCCACCACCCACTTGGTGGCCGACACGTAGCCGTACAGACCCGGCACCACCAGGCGCGCGGGGAAGCCGTGCTCGATGGGCAGCGGCTCGCCGTTCATCCCGATGGCCAGCATGGCGCCGCGGCTCTCCTCGAGCAGGACGTCGACCGGCGAGCCGGCCGTGAACCCGTCGACGCTCGTGGAGAACACCTGGTCGGCGCCGGGTTTGACGCCCACCTGGAGCAGCAGGTCACGCAGCGGGACGCCCATGAAGTCGGCCGTGGAGATGAGGCCGCCGCCGACCTCGTTGGACACGCAGGCGAGCGTGACCGGGCGCTCGATCAGGCCGCGCTCGCGGACGTCGTCGTAGGTGAGCTCGACCTCGCGGTCGACCAGGCCGTGGATGCGCAGGCGCCAGTCCTCGGCACGCACGCGGGGCAGGGTCAGCGCGGTGTCGATGCGGTAGAAGTCGCGGTTGCTGGTGATGAACCGGGCGGTGCCGGGGAAGTCCACGTTCTTCGGCAGCGCGGGTGCCGGGTCGCGCGGGACGAGCTTGCCGACCTCACGGCGCGAGGCCTCCACGTCGACCCGGCCGGCCGCCAGCTGACCGACGACGCCGGCCACGCCCGCGCCGACCAGCGTGCCGACCACGCCGCGGAGGAACGTGCGGCGCTGGGCGTGGGTCTCGAAGGGTGCGCGGGTATGCAGCCAGTTGAACGCCACGAGCCCGACGATCGTGCTCACGGCCGGCGCCACGATGCCGAGCTGACCGACGTCGGGCCTGGTCAGCACGGCGACGAAGCCGACCACCCCGAGCACGGCCGTCACCACCAGCCCCGGCGCCGCCCGGCGGCGCGAGGTGAGCCCGGCGAGCGCGGTGATCCCCACGAGTACCGCCGTCACGCCGATGAACAACACGAGCTTGTCGTTCGTGCCGAACGTGTCCTTCGCCCACTCGGTCACCGGGTGCGGGCTCAGGTCCCGAATCCAGGTACCGACCGCCACGAACGGCGAGGCCGGCGGGTCGATCCACGCGGCCGCCAGATGTCCGGCGGCGATGGCCGCGATCATCGAGACGAACGCGACGGTCATCGCGCGGGCGCGACTCAGCCGCGCGGGCGGTGTCTCCGCGGTAGGGCGACCAGCCCGGGTGTCTAGTTGCACACTTACTACGGTCGACCCCGAACGGCCGTTTATCAACGCGATCGCGCTTACGGACTTCTTACCGGGCCGGCGCGAGAGCCGCGCGGAGGCGATCCTCCTCGACCTGCCAGAAGCCGTGTTCCTCGCCGTTCACCAGGATCACCGGGACGCGGTCGCCGTACTCGGCGCGCAGTTCGGGGTCGGTGTCGACGTCGGTCACCGCCCAGGCGACCCCCAGCTCGTCGCAGATCCGGCGCACGTCGGCCTCGGCCACCTCGCAGGAGTGACAGCCCTGCCTGGACATCACGGTCACCATGGCGCCGACGCTACCCGCGCAGGCTGGCCCGGCGGATCTTGCCGGTGACCGAGTACGGCAGCGCGTCCACGAACTGTACGGTGCGCGGCACCTTGAACCTGGCCAGTCGTTCGGCGCAGTGTTCGCGGACCGCGTCCTCCGTCAGCTCGGCGCCCGGCCGCAGCACCACCACGGCCTTCACCAGCTCGCCCGTGCGCTCGTCCGGGACACCCACGGCCGCGGACTCCAGGACGTCGGTCAGCTCGTCCAGGACCCGCTCGACCTCGTTCGGGTAGACGTTGAAGCCGTTCACGATGATCAGGTCGTTCGCGCGGTCCACGAGAACCAGATCGCCGTCGGCGTCCAGATAGCCGACGTCACCCGTGCGGAACCAGCCGTCCTCGTCGGGGCCATGTGCGCCGTCCGGCCAGTAGCCGCTGAACAGGTTCGGGCCGCGGGCCGCCACCCGGCCGGTCTCGGACTCGCTGTCGGCGAACCACTCGGCCTCGTCCGGGTCGTCGGGCACCCCGACCGGGCGACCGTCGCTGTCGACCAGCGCCAGCTCCACCCCGGGCAGCGGACGGCCGACCGAGCCGGCCTTCGCGTAGCCGCCCACCAGCGTGGACGTGAGGACCGGGCCGGTCTCCGTGAGGCCGTAGCCCTCGAACACCGACAGGCCGGTCGCGTGCTTGATGGTGGCCAGCACGGCGGGCGGCAGCGGCGCGGCCCCGGAGGTGAGCAGGCGGACGGTGGCCAGTGCCTCGGCCAGCCGGTCGGCCGAGGCCGCCGCGAACGCCTGGTACATGGCCGGCACGCCGACCAGCGCCGTGACCCGGTGCTCCTCGCACGCGGCGAGCGCGCGCTCCGCACCGAAGTTCTCCATGAGTACGGCTGTCGCGCCGGCCGCCGCGACCTGCAGCAGGCCGGGACCGAGGCCGTACAGGTGGAACAGGGGTACGACCAGCAGCATGCGATCGGTCGAGGTGACGGGGGCCGGCTTGAGCTGGGCGCACTGGTCGACGTTGGACAGCAGCGCGCGGTGGGACAGCATCACGCCGCGCGGGACGCCGGCCGTGCCGGAGGTGTAGCAGAGCACGGCGATGTCCTCGCCGCCGCGCTGTTCGGCCTTCACCTCGACCGATTCGGCGTCCAGGTCGGGCGGTGGGAGCACGGCGACATCGGCCAACTCGACCGTGCCCACCAGGAACCGGGCGCCGCTGTCGGTGAGGACGCGGCGCAGCTCGCGCTCGGGCGACTGGGCGGGGGCCGGCACGGCGATCCCGCCGGCACGCAACACGCCGAACAACGCGACACAGAACTCGGAGCCGTTCGGGAGGAGCACGGCCACCCGGTCGCCGGAGGCCAAGCCGGCCTCGAGCAGCCGGGCGGCGAAGGCGTCGACCGCGGCGTCCGTCCGCTCCCACGTGATGGCTCTGCCGGTGGCGGTGTCGATCAACGCGGCGTGTCCGGGGACAGTGCGCGCCGCCTCGGCGACCAGGTCGGCAACGTTGCCAGTCGGCGCGTCGACCATCGCGGATCCCTTCTGCCACCTCTGGTTGGTGGGCAGTGTGGCATGCCTCACTGGCGTCATGGTTGACCACCAAGCAAGTCACATCGGTAGAACGACTACCTACTACGCAGTAACAACACGTATGCTGCCAAGGTCTCCGGATGCGGTGCGGCTTTTCGGAGAGCCAACGAGGGAGAGAGCATGCCGTCGGTGCGCCCAGCTCAGCGGGTCGCTGGGGCAGGGCTGCGCGAGGTCGGTGGCGAGATCCCCGTGCAGGCGCGAGCCGTTCCCGGTGACTCCTGGGATCTCGTGCGGGCCGCCCAGGAAGGCGACCGGGGGGCGTTCGCCCAGCTCTACGACCGTTATGTCGACGTCGTGTTCCGGTACGTGCTCTTCCGGGTCGGTGACCGGGAGCTGGCCGAGGACGTCACGAGCGAGACCTTTCTCCGGGCGCTGCGGCGCATCACGTCGGTGACCTACCAGGGCCGTGACGTCGGGGCGTGGTTCGTCACCATCGCGCGGAACCTGGTGCTCGACCACGTGAAGTCGAGCCGCTTCCGCCTGGAGGTGTCGACCGCGGAGATCGACGATCCCCGCCGGGTCGAGTCGGGGCCCGAGCAGCAGGTGTTGTCGAAGGTCACCAGCTCGGCGCTGTTGGACTGTGTGGGAAAACTGGGTGCTGACCAGCGAGAATGCATTGTGCTGCGGTTTCTGCAGGGTCTGTCGGTGGCCGAGACGGCCGTGATCATGTCCCGCAACGAGGGTGCCGTGAAGGCTCTGCAGCACCGCGCGGTGCGCCGCCTGGCCCAACTGCTGCCGAGCGGACTGCGCTGAAGTGGTTGCACGGCACCGTAACCGCACCGCCGCCAACTCGTTCACTACAGGAGATCCTCTGGCACTCCGGAGCGGGATGTGGACAGCGACAGCGGGCCTGGCGGCCCAGGAGCCGAACGCGACCGCACCGTCGCGCGTGCCCTGGCCCGCCTCACCTCGCTGACCGCCCCGACCGAAGCCGAGCGCGCCCGCATCCGCGCCCGAATCCTGCGGGGTCTGGACGCCCCGGAGACCGAGGCCCCCCGCACGGTCACCGCGGCAACGGCGCAGGTCAGCGAACCGGCCGGGTCCGCGGCCACACAGGCCACCGCGCGGACCGTCGAGCCCGCCGGGTCCGCCGGTAAGGCCGCTGCCGCACGCGTGGTGCCCAGCCGGCCACCCGGTTCGCGGGCCGGACGAGCGCCTCGGGGGCGGCGTTCCACCGGGCGGCCCGGCGAGCCGCCCCGCGCCTTATCCGGTGCTCGGGCGCGGTTCGCCGTCGCATCGGTCGCCGTCCTGGCGCTCATCGGGTCCCTGGCCGGGATGAGCCTGCTGCTGGCCAGGGACGCCCTGCCCGGTGACGCCCTCTACGGCATCAAGCGCACGGCCGAGGCCGCCTCCCTGGGGATGACGTTCGGCGACGAGTCCAAGGCGCTCAAGCACCTCGAGTTCGCCGCCGCCCGGGTCGGCGAGATCGAGACGCTCGCCCGGCGCTACCCGGACCCGGACGACGCCCCGGTCGGCGGCTACCTGACCGCGCTGACCGACTTCGACAACGACGCGGCCGCCGGCTCCCGCCAACTGATCGCGCTCGCCACCAGTACCGACGGCAGCCAACTGGAGTCGCTGCGAACCTGGGCGCGGCAGCAGGCGTCGCGCCTCGACGGCGTCACCACCCGGCTGCCGGCCGCCGCCCGCAACCGGCAGCGCACGTCGCTGGACCTGCTCGACCGCATGACCGCGCGGTCGAGTGCGTTGCTCGCGCGGATGGACTGCTACCAAATCACCTCCGGCTCCCACGACGACATCGGCGCCCTGCCGGCCACCGCCAGTTGTGCGACGGACCCCGGCCTCACGGCGCCCATCCTGCCGACGGACACCGACAGTTCCGAGCGGCCGAGCGAGCCGCCCGCCGCGGGTGGGCCGGTCGCGCCCAGCGAACCGACCCCCGAGCTGCCGATCCCCGTCCCACCGATCACGCTTTCGACAGCGCCGCCCACGGGCCGGCCCGGCGCCGATCCGACCACGCCGCCGTCGGATTCACCGGAGATCGCGGTACCCCTACCGCTGCCGACAGTGGAGCTTCCGCCGCTGCTGCCCGGACTGCCGGGCATCCGCATCGGCGAGTGACCCGAAACGTGTCGGACCACCTCGCTACTCTGTGGGTGTAGTTCCAGGTTGGACGAACTGTGCGCGGAGGCAAGTGGTGTCCCTGTGGCGTGGCCGTGGGAAGGAGCCGGAGCTAGAGCAGCTCGCCACGATCGCGGGCGAGGCTTCGGCCGAGGCTGCCGTCGCGCTGGAGCATGCCGAACCGGCTGATCCCGCGCGCCCGGCGCCGCTGGACCTCACGGCGGCGGCCTTCTTCGACGTGGACAACACCATGATGATGGGCGCGTCGATCTTCCACTTCGCGCGCGGCATGGCCTCGCGCAAGTTCTTCACCAGCTCCGACCTCGCGAAGTTCGCCCTGCAGCAGGTCATGTTCCGGGTGGGCGGCCGCGAGACCCACGACGGCATCCGCAACGCACGCGAGTCCGGTCTGTCCTTTGTGGCCGGTCACTCGGTGTCGGAGATGCTCGAGCTGGGCGAGGAGATCTACGACGAGCTGATGGCCGACAAGATCTGGCCGGGCACCCGCGCGCTCGCCCAGATGCACCTCGAAGCTGGTCAGCGGGTCTGGCTGGTCACGGCCACTCCCGTGGACCTGGCCACCATCATCGCCAGGCGGCTCGGCCTCACGGGCGCGCTCGGCACGGTGCTCGAGAGCGAGGGCGGGCAGTACACGGGCCGACTGGTCGGCGAGATGCTGCACGGTCCGGCCAAGGCCCACGCGGTCCGCGCGCTCGCCGCACGCGAGGGCCTCAACCTGCGGCGATGCACGGCGTACTCCGACTCGGCCAACGACGTGCCCATGCTGTCGGTGGTCGGCACGGCGGTGGCCGTGAACCCCGACGGCAGCCTGCGCGAGACCGCCCGCAAGCGCGGCTGGGAAATCCGCGACTTCCGCACGGGCCGCAAGGCCGCCAAGATCGGCGTCCCGTCGGTGCTCGGCGCTGGTGCGGTGGCCGGCGCGGTGGCCGCTGGGCTGGCCTACCGCAAGCGCGACCGCGTCTAGCCCGGCCCCATTCGGTACGACTCGGTGTCCGTTCGGTACGACTCGGTGTCGGTTCGGTACGGTTCGCGCATGATTGGCTTCGCTGTCGTGGTCACCGCGTTGGTCTGCCTGGGAATCGGTTACTTCCTGGGCCGCCGCAGCGGTATCGAGGCCGAAGCCCGCCGCCACCTGCGCGACTAGCCGCGGAAGACCGACTCCCGCTTCGCCAGCATGTCGTCCAGGTTCTGCTGGATGGTGGCGCGGACGTGGTCGGCGATGGCCAGCACGTGGCTGTGGTCCTCCACCGACTCGACCGGCTGCCGGTCGGTGCGGATGGGGGTGCCGAAGTCGATGCGCCACTTGGTCGGCAGCGGGATCGCGCCGAGCGGGCCGAGCAGCGGGAAGAATGGCGTGATCGGGAAGTACGGCAGGCCGAGCGCCCTGGCCAGCGGCTTCAGGTCGGCGATCTTCGGGTAGATCTCCTCGGCCCCGACGATCGAGCACGGGATGATCGGCACGCCCGCCTTGATGGCCGTGGTCACGAAGCCACCCCTGCCGAACCGCTGCAGCTGGTAGCGCTCGCTGAACGGCTTGCCGATGCCCTTGAAGCCCTCCGGCCACACGCCGACCAGCTCGCCCGCCCGCAGCAGCCGCACGGCGTCCTGGCCGCACGCGAGCGTCTGACCGGTGGCCCTGGCCAGCGAACCGAGCACCGGCACCTTGAACACCAGGTCGGCGCCGAGCATCCGCAGGTGCTTGTCGCGCGGGTGGTTGTCATGCACGGCGACGCCGGTCATGACCGCGTCCCACGGCAAGGTGCCGGAGTGGTTGGCGACGACCAGCGCGCCGCCGTCCGCCGGCAGGTTGACCGCGCCGGTGACCTCCACCCGGAACCACTTCTCGAAGATCAACCGCAGCGCCGGCAGGAACGCGGCGTCGGTCAGCTCGGGGTCGAAGCCGAAGTCGTCGACCGGATACGTGCCGGTCAGGCGCCTGCGCAGGAACCCGGCGACCTTGCCGGCCAGGCTCTCTTCGCGCGCTGGTTCGGCCGCCGGGTGCAGCTCGGTGACCGTGGCCGGGCGGGTACGGGGTCGGACGTGGACCGGGGCACCGTTGATCACGCGTCCCCGGGGAAGCGGGATGACCTGGGCGTCATGCACTGGAAGTCTCCATCGACACGGCGCCGCGGCCGTGCACGTAGTCGTCGAAGGCGTCGGCCGTGGTCCACTCGGGAGTGAAGCCGAACGCGGTCTTGAGCCGGGTCGTGTCGATCACCCGGCCGTAGTTGAGGAAGCGCGCCAGCTCGGGCGACAGCTCGGTGCCCCGGACCAGCCGGGTGGCGGCCGGGATGGCCGCGCGCGGCATGGGCAGCGGAACACGGCCGGCGCGGCGGATCGCCTGCGACAGCATGATCACGCCGTCGCCGCCGACGTTGAACACGCCGGGCAGGTCGTGGGTGGCCGCGCGGCTGAGCACGGCGATCGCGTCCTGGTGGTGGAGCAGCTGCACGCGGGCGTCGAAGCCGAGCAGCGTCGGCACCATGGGCAGCGCGAAGTAGCGGGCCAGCGCGTTGTCCACGCCGGGGCCGATCATCTCGGCCAGCCGCACGGTGGTCAGCGCGACGTCGGGCCGCCGGCGGGCGAACCCGCTGACGTAGCCCTCGATCTCGGCGGCCGTGCCACCGGCCGGCCGGTCCTGCTCGGTGAAGACGGCGGGAGCGGTCGGACCAGCGCCGTAGACGTCGGCCGTCGACTTGACCACCAGCTTGCGTACCGACTTCGACCGCTGGCAGGCGGCCAGGAGCTGCATCGTCCCGATGACGTTGAGTTCCTTGATCGCCGCCCGCCGGGGACCGACACTCGGCCGCGGTGCGGCATGTACCACCGTGTCCACCCCGGCCGAGTCGATCACCTTGCCGATCCGCGGGCTGCGGATGTCGGCCGGCACGAACTCGACGCGTCCCTTGACGGTCCTGGCCGGCGGCGAGAGGTCAACCCCGAGCACCCGTTCGATGCTGGGGTCGGCCGCAAGCCGCGCGGCCAACTGACCGCCGAGATAGCTGCCGGCTCCGGTTACCAGGACGACGTTGGGCGCCATGCGACTCCGATTATCGATCACAGATTGAGAGGGATCCGACTAGCACAGTGGCGGACCACCGGCGAGACTCTACCGCCGAATCGTGATCGATTTGTCGCTGGCAACGTGTAGTTAACGCAGGTCACACGCCTTGTTTGCGGATGTCACTCGTTTGGTGGAACACCCGCCCCCGCGTTACTTCTTCAGCTTCCGACGCTGAACGCGTGTCTTCCGGAGCAGCTTGCGGTGCTTCTTCTTGGACATGCGCTTGCGGCGCTTCTTGATGACCGAGCCCATGCGGATCCTTCGCTCTAGTTCGGTGGTCGGGTCTCACCTGGAACTGCAACGACCACTCGACCAACGGTCACGGACGCGCGCTAAGGCACCAGGCAACGGTCCTCAAGATTACCTGGGCGTTGCGAGCCGCTGACCACCGGCACCTAGTGCCCCCTCCAGGAGGATCCGGCACAGAGCACCAACCCACCTGGACGGGGGCACTAGCCGGCGTCGAAGTACGCGCTCCGCAGGTAGTCGTGCACGGCCTTCTCGGGCACACGGAACGACTTGCCGACCCGCACCGCGGGCAGCTCACCGTTGTGCACCAACCGGTACACGGTCATCTTCGACACTCGCATGACACTGGCCACCTCGGCCACCGTCAGGAACTGCACCTGTGCGAGGCCAGGCGGGTCTTTCTCGTTCGCCGGCATGCTCACCGCATCCTTCGACACGTGTCGCGCCGTCGGCTTCCCCACCGACGGTATCGACACGCACGTGCTTCTAACGAGAGTAGCGGGACTGGTGTGACTCGTGCGACGCCGTGGACGGTTATCGCCGATATTTACTCCGACCGCGCACGGATCAGTCCGTCTCGTGGGCGCGCCCCAGCTCCTGCGAACGGTCCCGAGCGGCCTCGATGGCGGCCAGCAACGCGGCCCGGACGCCGTGCCGCTCCAGCTCACGGATCGCCATGATCGTGGTGCCGGCCGGGCTGGTCACCGCCTCACGCAGGATGACCGGGTGTTCACCGGTCTTCGCGAGCATGGTGGCCGCGCCGACGGCCGACTGGATGATCAGCTTCTCGGACACCGCCCGAGGCAGGCCCAGCAGGATGCCGGCGTCGATCATGGCCTCGACCAGGAAGAAGAAGTACGCGGGACCCGAGCCGGACAGCGCCGTGACCGCGTCCTGCTGGGACTCCGGCACCCGCACCACCAGGCCCACCACGGACAGCAGCTCCTCGACCGTGTTGAGGTGCGCACTCGTGGCGTGGCGGCCCGGCGAGATGGCCGACATGGCCTCGCCGACCACCATCGGGGTGTTCGGCATGACCCGCACGACCGGCACTCCGTCGGGCAGCCGCCGCTCGTACAGCGCGGTCGGCAGGCCCGCGCACAGCGACACGACCAGGGTGCCGGGGGCGATGGCGGGCGCCAGCTCGTCGAGCAGCGGTTCGATGTCCTGCGGCTTCACGGCCACCACCAGCACGCCCGCCTCGCTGGCGGCCGTGGGGATGTCGACCGCGCGGACGCCGTAGCGAGTGGTCAGCTCGGCGGAGCGCTCGGGATGGCGTTCGGTGAACATGAGGTCGTCGACCCGGCGGCCGCCGGCCAGCAGCCCGGACAGCAGCGCCTCACCGATCTTCCCGGCGCCCAGCACAGCGATGGATTCCGTCATGCGGACAAGCCTCCCACGCTACGGTTGCCGATCATGAACCTTGTCCTGAGTGTCGTCCTCGGTGCGGCGGCGGGCGTGCTCGGTGCCGGCCTGGTCGTGTGGTTACGTCGACGGCCCAAGCCGGTGGCACGGCTGGCCGAGCTGAGCCCGCTGACGCTCGCCCGCGCGGAGGAGTTCGTGGCGGCCGGCAAGATCGTGCAGGCGGCGAAGGTGGTCCACGACGCCACGGGCTGGGACCTGCGCGACTGCAAGGCCGTGATCGACCACCTGAAGGCCAAGCACCCGCGCCCCCGGAAGGACGACTTCCCCACCGGCTAGGGCTCGAACCTCAGGGAGCGCCAGGCGGCGAGGGCCCAGTCGAGATCCGCGGGTTCGTCGACCAGGAATGCCGCCTGGACATAGGAGCCGCGACGAACCGTGTACGCGTACAACCCCCACTGGTCGCGTTCGTCGACCGTTTCGTCGTACCACGAGGCGTAGCGCAGCTCGTCCTGGTCGGCACCGGCCTCCTGGAACCGCTGCCGCGGTGCGGGATGCGCGTCCCGCAGGATTTTCTCGATGGTCACGTCGGGTGACTGGTCCGGCGGTGGGCCCCAGACGGCGACCCAGATCGTGCGCACGGGTGGCCCGGGCGACACCAGCTGCAGGTCGCCGTCCACCACCCGTCCCTTGAAGGACTCGTCGAGATCGATGCTCCAGTGAGCGGTCAGGCCTCGGCGGGGCATGGCTTACGGCTTCGCCGACAGCGCCAGCTGACGGGACTGGCAGACGAGGCGACCGGTGGAGTCGACCACCGTGGCGTCCGCGTCGAACCAGGCGCCGTGGACCGCCTTGCAGTCCACCTGCACCCGCAGCCAGCCGGGGGCCGGGCGGGAGCGCAGGAGCGCCGTCAGCTGGACGGTCGGGGTCCAGCCGAAGCGGCCGAGGTTGAACGTGACCGGCACGGAGATGTCGCCGGCCAGCAACGCGAAGATCGCGTCGGTCGGCTCGCCGCGTGGGCGGACCCACAGCCGCAGCCGCGGCGGGTCGTTCGTCTGGCCGTGCAGGAACCCGGCGCCGTTGGGGTCCAGCCGGACGTCGCAACCCGCCGTGAGCCGGTACATCGACGCCATCGGCAGGTTCGCCACCTCGAGCGCGTTGCCCGGCGGCTCGGCCGGCTGGTTGGGCAGGTCGGCCCACACGGCCCGCTCGCGCGGCAGCCTGCCGGTGGTCACCACACCCTCCACGCAGGACTGACCGCGCTGTTCCAGGTGGACCGACACGACCGTCGCCTGCCGGCCGGACTTGCGCACGTCCGTCCGCAGCAGCACGGGGCCGACCTCGGGCGCACGCAGGAACTGGGCGCTCACCGCCAACGGGTCGACCACCGGCGAACCGTTGCCGGCCGCGGACACGGCGGCTCTCGCCAGCAGCGCGAGGAGGAAACCGCCGTGCGGCTTGCCGCCGATCGACCATGGCGCGGACACCTCGGCCGTGAAGGTGCCGTCACCGAGCGAGCGAACCCGCGACGCGGTGGCGAACGGACCCGCCGAACCGTGCCCGGTTCGTGCATCGCCAGGCCCCGCAAGACTGCTCATGATTATTACCCTGCCACGTCGGCGTCGGCTTGATCAGACCCGGTCATCGGATTCAGATCATTTGCGGGATGTCAAGGCGCGCAAGAAGAAAGCGGTGTTCGCGGGACGCTCGGCGAGTCGCCGCATGAGGTAGCCGTACCACTGCACGCCGTAAGGAACGTAGACGCGCACGGTGTGTCCCTCACCGGCGAGTCGCAACTGTTCGTCCGGACGGATGCCGTAGAGCATCTGGTATTCGAAGCTGCCCGGCTTGCGTTCGTGGAACTCCGCGCGGGCGGCCACGATCTTCACCAGCCGGGGGTCGTGGGTGGCGAACATGGGGAACCCGTCGCCCGCGAGCAGCGCGTTCGCGCAGCGCACAAAGCTGCGGTCGACGTCGTGGGCCTCGGGGAAGGCCACCTCGGGCGGCTCGGCGTAGGCGCCCTTGCACAGCCGCACGCGGGAGCCGCTGCCGGCGAGCCGGTGGCAGTCGTCCTCCGTGCGGTGCAGGTAGGCCTGCAGCACCGCCCCCACCCACGGCCACGTGCGGCGCAGCTCGGCCAGCACGCGCAGCGTGGAGTCGGTGGTGGTGTGGTCCTCCATGTCGAGGGTGACCGTGGTGCCGCTCTGTTCGGCGGCGGCGCAGATGCGGGTGGCGTTCTCCAGCGCGAGGCTCTCGTCGAGGAGCTGGCCGACCGCCGTCAGCTTCACGCTCACCTCGGCGCGCGACGCGAGGCCCTCGGCGTGGAGGGCGTCGAGCAGTTCCAGGTAGGCACGAACGGTCCGTTCGGCCAACTGTTTGTCCGTCGTGTCCTCGCCCAGGTAGTCGAGGGTGACGGTCAGTCCCTGATCGACGAGGGTCCGGGTGACCTCGACGGCCTCTGCCGTGGTCTCACCGGCCACGAAGCGGCGCACGACATCCCGGCTCACCGGGGCGGTCGCGACCAGCCGACGGATCACGTCGTTGCCGGCCGCGGCCAGTATCAGGCTACGAAGGGGGTTCACGGGACGGCACTCTACGTTCGGCCGCCCGAACGGTCATCTCAGTGGCCGAATGGTTACCTCGACACGCGGGAACGGTCATCATGGCCGACGGGAACGGTCATCATGCGCGACCGGAACGGTCATCATGGGCGGGTTACTGGTTCAGGTGCAGGCGGGCGAACAGGAGTGACTCCGCCAGGTCCTTCGCCCGCTCTGCCGGGCTGGCCGCCCGGCGGGTGTTGATCTCCAGGACCACCTGGCCGGTGAAGCCGCCGCTCACGAGCGACTCGCACACCTCGGCGCACGGCTGGGTGCCTCGGCCGGGGACCAGGTGCTCGTCCTTCGGGAGACCCGTGCCGTCGGCCAGGTGCAGGTGGGTGAGGGCCTTGCCCATGCGGTTGCGCAGCGCCATGGCGTCCATGCGAGCGGCCGCCGTGTGCGACAGGTCGAGCGTGTAGTGCCGGTAGCCGACGTCCGTCGGGTCGATCGACGGATCGAACGCCGAGACCTCCATGGCACCGCCGAACCGGCGCACGGGGAACATGTTCTCCACGGCGATCCTGATGCCCGTCCGCTCCTCCAGGTCCCACACGAGGTCGGCGAAGCCGTCGGCGTAGCGGCGCTGCCAGCGGAACGGCGGGTGGATGACCACGGTAGGCGCGTCGAGCTCCAGCGCGGCCTCCACCGACCGGCGCAGCCGTTCCTCCGGCTTCGGCGACCACACCCGCTGCGTGATCAGCAGGCACGGCGCGTGGATGGCCAGGATGGGCACGCCGTACTGGCGGGAGCGGCGGCGCAGCGCCTCCGGGTCCTGGCTGATCGGGTCGGCCCAGACCATGACCTCGACGCCGTCGTAGCCCAACTCGGCCGCCAACTCGAACGCGGCTGTCGCCGACTGCGGCCACACGGAGGCGGTGGACGCTCCGATCCGAATGCCGGCCGCGGACACGGCCGGCTAGCGCTTCAACAGCAGTAGTGCCGCCGGGGTGACGGTCACCATGAGCCCGACCAGCACCGCGTACACGGTGGTCTGCAGGTCCTCGGCCTTGCGGATCTTCCGGACGACCAGCACGAGACCGGCGATGACCGCGAGAGCGAGCACCAGCGCGGCGGCCGGCAACGCACCCCACAGCCACTGGAAGCCCAGCCACACGGCCGCGCCGACGACCACGCCGAGCGCTATCTGGCTGACCATGATCAGCCATTCCCTGGCGGGCGAGCGTTCGACGTCGTCCTCGTCGTCGAGGTCGTCGTCGAGGTCGTCGTCGTCCAGATCGCGGTCGTCCAGGCCGTCGAGATCGTCCTCGTCGTCGAGGTCGTCGTCGTCCAGCTCGTCGAGGTCGTAGCCGTCGCGCTCGAACCCGCCGTCCGGGTCGCGGTTCGGGTAGCCGGAGCGGTAGTCCTCCTCCGGCTCGGCCGGGGCCAGCGCGCCATAGACGTCACGCGGTGGGTACGGCACGGGTGCCAGCTGGGTGCGGCTGTCCGGACCGACGGGACCGCCCGGCACCGGGCGGCGGCCGGTCAGGGTGCCGTCGACCTGGATCCGGTGGGGAACCCGGGGCATCTCCTCGGTGGTCGGCTCGTCCTGCACGGGCGGTGGCCCGGGCAGTGGCGGCGACGGCGCCGAGTCGGTGGGACTCTCCAGCCTCGACCGCAGCGACGGCTGGACGAGGCTGCGCTCGCGGTTGCCACCCGGAACGGGCGGCGGCACGGGAAGCTGCTGCGACGGTTGCGGCAACTGCTGCGAACGCTGCGGCAACGGCCGGTTGCGGACCGGACGCGTCGGGTCGCTCGACTGCGCGATGGCCGGGAGCCGCGCCGAGGACTGGTTCCCGGGACCCGCGGGCGCCGGCGTGCCGGGCGTCGGCAGCTGCTGCGACGGCTGTGGTGCCTGGCGGCGCCGCGGCGCGGGCGGCGGCGGCTTCTGCTGCGGCAGTGGCTGGGACGGCTGCTGCGCCTGGCCACGGCGCGGCGGGGGCTGCGGCGGGTCGACCGGCCGCTGGAAGTCGGTGCGGTGACGGTGCGACGTTCGCTCGGGCGGCGCCTGGTCCTCGCGGATGACCTGCATCTCGCCGCTCTCGGACATCACGCGGTCGATGATCGCCTGCGCGCCCGTGTCGCTGATGTCGTCGGCACGCCGACGACGCCGCCGGGGAGCGCGCTCACCCGTCTCGGCGCCGTACTTTGCGAGCAGCTCAGCGACCGTGCGCTGAGACTGTTCGGATCCGCCTTCGTGACTCATCGACTCCACCGTGCCTGGCGCCGGCCATATCGTCCAGCCGCGAGGCGCTCCTGCCCTTCGTATCGCGATCCATCCAACGACATTATGAATGGCCGCCCGACGCGGCCGACGCCGAGCATCACGTGTCCGCCCCGTTCGACCGGTCCAACCTGCGCAGAATGACCCCTTCACGCAGCGCCCACGGGCAGATCTCGAGCTCAGAGCGTGACAACGCTCGCATGGTGGCCTGCGCCACCAGAGCCCCCGCGACCAGCTGATGTGAGCGGCTGGAGCTCACACCCTCCAACTCGGCGAGGTCCGCGGCGGACATGCGGGTGATGAACGAGACGAGCTGCCGCAGCCCGGCTTCGGTGAGCACTCGACGGACCCGCGGGCCCTCCGAGGACGGCGCCGCACCGGTCAGCCTGGCGAGCGAGCGGAACGTCTTCGACGTGGCCACCACGCGGTCCGGCTCGCCCCGTTTCGCGAACTTCCTGGCCACCGGGGCCAGCTGCTCGCTCAGCCACTCGGCCGTCTCCTCGACCTCCGCGCGGCCGGGTGGGTCGCTCGTGAACCGTTCGCGGGTGATCCGGCCGGCGCCGAGCGGGACCGACTTCGCGTAGTCGGGCTCCTCGTCCATGCCGACCGCCAGCTCCAGGGAGCCGCCACCGATGTCGACCACCAGCAGCCGGCCGGCCGACCAGCCGAGCCAGCGGCGGGCGGCCAGGAACGTGAGGCGGGCCTCGTCCTTGCCGGTGAGCACCTTCAGCTCGACGCCCGTCTCCTCGCGGACCCGGCCGAGCACCTCGGCGACGTTGCCGCAGTCGCGGACGGCCGAGGTGGCGAAGGCCATCAGGTCGGCGCAGCCGAGCTTGCGCGCCGACTTCTTGGCCTGCGCGATCGTGTGGATGAGGTCGTCGGCGCCCGTCTCGGAGAGGTCGCCGGTGTCGGTGAGCTGCTCGGCGAGCCGCAGGACGGTCTTCTCGGAACTGGCCGGCATCGGGTGCGCGCCTCGGTGCGCATCCACGACGAGAAGGTGGACGGTGTTGGAACCGACGTCTAACACCCCTAGGCGCACGAGGCGTCAGGTTACCGGGCGGTCGCGTTAAGGGAAGGGTTTCTTCACGATTTAGAGGCTGCGGCCAGGGGCCACACAGCGCAGGCCGTTCAGGACGGCGGCCTCGACCATGCGCTCGTCGTAGGTGATCAGCAGGTGTGCGCCGACAAGCATGGCGGACGCGACGTGGAAGGCGTCGAGCGTGCGCAGCCGGTTGGGGTTGATCCGTTCGGCGAGGATCTGGACCTCGTCACTGATCGGGTACTCGACGATCCCGGACAGGGCGTCGTCGGTGTGGTCCGCCGCGACCTGGTAGGGGAAGTCGAACCGCATCCGGAGCACCCTGGTCACCTCGATCCACGCCAGCTGGGACGAGACCAGCAGGTCACCGTCGCCGACGTGGTGGCCGAGCAGAGCCCGCACGTCCTCGGACTCCGGTTCGTCGATCACCCGTTTCAGGACGGCACTGCTGTCCAGGTAGACGCGCACTACAGGCGGTCTTCGCGGTCGAGCAGGTCGACGCTGCGCTCGCCCTGCCCGAGGCGCAGCGTCGGCCGGACATCCCGGTACGGCACGCGCGGCGGGTCGACCTTGCCGTGGGCGATCAGTGGATCGAACCCGCTCTGACCAGGAAGCATTCCCAGGTACCGCGCGACCGCCTCACGCAGGAGGTCCTGCTGTGAGAGTCCGGTGCGCTGGGCCTCCGCACGCAGAGCGGCCTCGGCTTCGGCGCTCAGTACCACTCATGACTCGAACTTGTACCCCAGCCCACGCACGGTGACCAGGTGCCTCGGCGACGCCGGGTCCGGCTCGATCTTGGACCGGAGTCGCTTCACGTGGACGTCCAGCGTCTTCGTGTCGCCCACGTAGTCCGCGCCCCACACCCGGTCGATCAGCTGGCCCCTGGTCAGCACGCGGCCGACGTTGCGCAGCAGGTACTCGAGCAGGTCGAACTCCTTCAGCGGGAGCGGGATCTCACCGCCGTCCACGGTCACCACGTGCCGCTCGACGTCCATCCGCACCGGGCCCGCCGCCAGGACCTGCGGAAGCAGCTCCCCGTCGGCCGACTCACCGCCGCGGCGCAGGACCGCCCGGACCCGCGCGATCAGCTCGCGGGCCGAGTACGGCTTGGTCACGTAGTCGTCGGCGCCGATCTCCAGGCCAACCACCTTGTCGATCTCGCTGTCGCGCGCGGTCACCATGATCACCGGCACGGTGGAGCGCTGGCGCAGCGCCCGGCACACGTCCGTGCCGCTCATCCCGGGCAGCATCAGGTCGAGCAGCACGATGTCCGCGCCGTTGCGGTCGAACTCCTCCAACGCCTGCTGGCCGGTGCTCGCGACCGCCGCGGTGAAACCCTCCTTGCGCAGCAGGAACGCGAGCGGGTCGGCGAAGGACTCCTCGTCCTCCACGATCAGCACCCTGGTCACGGCTTTCCTCCATGGTCACTATTACCGGCACTGTGGGCGGGGATACGCAGCGTGAATGTGGACCCGGTGCCCGGCCGGCTCCACAACTTGACCTCGCCGCCGTGGTTGGCCGCGACGTGCTTGACGATCGCCAGACCCAGGCCGGTGCCCCCGGTGGCCCGGGACCGTGCCTTGTCCAGGCGGTAGAACCGCTCGAAGACGCGCTTCTGCTCCCCCTCGGGGATGCCCATGCCGCGGTCGGTCACGGCGATCTCCACGAAACGGCCGGCCTGGCGGCGGCTGATCGACACGGGCGTGTTCGGCTGCGAGTAGGCGACCGCGTTCTGCAGCAGGTTCGCCAGCGCGGTGACCAGCAGCGTCCGGTCGCCCTCGACGAGCAGCCCGCTGTCGGGGTCGGTGGTGATGTCGATGCCCGTGGACTCCATGGCCAGCTTGGAACGGCCGAGCGCGTCACGCACCACGGCGTCCACGTCCACGGCGTTCAGCTCGGGCAACCGCTCGGCGCCCTGCAGCCGCGACAGCGCGATCAGCTCGGTGACCAGCGTGCCCAGGCGGGTGCCCTCGTGGAGGATCTTCGTGGTGAAGCGGCGGACGGACTCGACGTCGTCCGCCGCGTCCAGCACGGCCTCGGCTAGCAGCGCCATGGCGCCGACCGGGGTCTTCAGCTCGTGGCTCACGTTGGCCACGAAGTCGCGGCGGGTGGCCTCCAGGCGGACGGCCTCGGACTCGTCGGCCGCGTCGACCGCCATGAACCCGTCGCCCAGAGGCCGGATCTCGCCGCGGACGGCCTCCGGGCCGCGGCCGAACGTGGCACCGCGTTCGGTGGGGAAGAGCTCGAACTCCACGGGCTCGCCGGTCTCGGCCACCAGCTCGGCCGCTTTCCTGGCCCGGTCGTCGAGCCGCCGGTTGCGGACCACGCCCAGCTCGACCGCGCGCGGGTTGTGCTGCACCACGTCGCCGAACCGGTTGAGGATGACGATCGCGTCGTGCGAGGACTGGACCAGCCGGCTGACCAGAACGGAAACGGTCGGGCTGGCGGGCGCGGCGGCCGCCGCCCTGGCACGGGCTCTGGCCAGCCACGCGCCGGCCACGAGACCCACCAGCAGCGCGCTGATGGTCGGCACGATCCAGACCAGGTTGGTCACGGGCGAATCGTAAGCAGGTCAGGGCCGCTCCGGACCAGTCAGCAACGGTCAGGAGTGATCGTGCCGACACCAAATCGGGCGTTGTTCGCCGCGCGGCCAGCCCGTGTTCACTCGTTCGTGTCCAACTGGCGGAGGTCGTCGTCCGACAGGCGCAGGCCCGCTGCCGCCACGTTCTCGATCAGGTGGTCCGGGTTGCCGGTGCCGGGGATGGCCAGCACGTTCGGTCCCTGGTGCAACGTCCACGCCAGCCGGACCTGCGCCGGCGTGACCCCGCGAGCGGCGGCGACCTTCGCGAGCGAGTCCGGCTCGGTTCCCTCGAACGTGGCGCTGGCGATGGCGAAGAACGGCACGAACGCGACGCCGTGCTCGGCGCACAGCGCGACCAGCGCATCGTCATCGCGGCGGACGGTCAGCCCGTACTGGTTCTGCACGCTCGCCACGGGCGCGATGGCCAAGGCCTCCGTGAGGTGCTCGGCCGAGACATTGGAGATGCCGAGGTTGCGGATCAGGCCCAGCTCACGCAACTCGGCCAGCGCACCGAAACTCTCGGCCAGCGAGCCGGTGCCGCGGTCCAGCGCCTCGCCGATGCGGAGGTTGACCAGGTCGAGGTGGTCGCGGCCCAGCTGGCGGATGTTCTCCTCCACCTGCCCGCGCAGCTGGTCCGGCCGGGCCGCCGGCAGCCAGTCCCCGCTCGGGCCGCGACCTGGGCTCACCTTCGTGGCGATCACCAGGTCGTCCGGATAGGGCGCGAGGGCCGTATTGATCAGTTCGTTGGCCGACCTCAGCTCGGAGAAGTAGAAGGCGGCCGTGTCGATGTGGTTGACGCCGAGTTCGACGGCCTTGCGCAGTACGGCGATCGCCGTGTCGCGGTCGCTCGGGGAGCCGTCGGCCTTCGACATCAGGCGCATGGCGCCGAACCCCATGCGGTTGACGGTGCGGTCGCCCAGTTGCCAGGTGCCCGCCGCGTCGGCGGTGATCGTGGTCATGACTCCAGGTAAGCGACCCGGAGTCCGGCCCGCTGGGAATGGCAACTTGTTGCCGATGTGGCGGTCCGGGTTGCCACGGGAGCAGACTTGGGGCATGACGGTCGCTGTCGTGCGGGGTGAGGAAGAGCTGTTCGCGCGCACGGCACACCTGTTCGCGGCAGCGACCTCGGTGGCCTGTGCGGCGCGGGACCTGAACACGTGGGCGGCGACGCGGCGCACGGCGGATTTCACCCGGCCGCCGGGGATGACGATCCGCAAGCTGTACCTGGCGGGGGTGCTGCTGAACCCGTCGACCGCGCAGCATGTGCACGAGGTGGCGCGGATCGGCGCGGAGGTCCGGATCACGCGCGACGAGATCAACGAGACGATCATCCTGGACCGCCGGATAGCCATCCTGGCCGGCGGCGACGGCGGCTACAGCGTGCTCTCCGGGCCGGAGGTGGCGGCCGTGGCGTCGCTGTTCGAGGCGGCGTGGCGGGCGGGCACCGACCTGGCCGTGTACAACGCGCAGCACGCCGAACTGCGTGCGCTGGCGCCGCGAGTGTTGGACCTGCTGGGGTCGGGCTGCAAGGACGAGACCGCGGCACGGACGCTGGGGCTCGGCGTGCGGACCTACCGGCGGCGGGTGGCGGAACTGATGGCCGCGCTCGGCGCGGAGTCCCGCTTCCAGGCCGGCGTCCGGGCTCGCGAACTGGGTCTCGTCTGACGCGCGATCACCCATGATGACCACTCCGGTCGCGCATGATGACCAGTCCCGTCGCGCATGATGACCAGTCCCGTCGGCCATGGTGATCAGTCCCGCATGGCGTGCCGGCAACCCGGCATACCCCCACCGTCCGCAACGGTCATCATGCGCGACGGCAACGGTCATCATGGGTGACCGGAGTGGTCATCATGCGTCAGCGGCCCTGGTTGGCCACCGCCGCCACTGCTGCCTCCGCTGCCGCCGGGTCCAGGTAGGTGCCGCCCGGGTTGAGCGGGCGCAGGTCCTCCGACAGGTCGTAGCGCAGGGGGATGCCCGTCGGGATGTTCAGGCCCGCGATGTCGGCGTCCGAGATCTCGTCCAGGTACTTCACCAGCGCCCGCAGGGAGTTGCCGTGGGCCGCCAGCAGGACCGTCTTGCCGGCGCGCAGGTCCGGGACCACCTCGGCCTCCCAGTACGGCAGCATCCGCGCCACCACGTCCTTCAGGCACTCGGTCAGCGGAGCGTCGATGTCCGCGTAGCGCGGATCCGCGTCCTGGCTGAACTCCGAGCCCGGCTCGATCGGCGGGGGCGGGGTGTCGTAGGAGCGGCGCCAGAGCATGAACTGCTCCTCGCCGAACTGCTCCAGGGTCTGCTTCTTGTTCTTGCCCTGCAGCGCGCCGTAGTGGCGCTCGTTCAGGCGCCAGTCACGCTTCACGGGGATCCAGTGGCGGTCGGCCGCGTCCAGGGCGATGTTCGCCGTGGAGATGGCGCGCCGCATGAGCGACGTGTGCACCACATCCGGGAGCAGGTTGGCCGAGCGCATCAGCTCGCCACCCCGGCGGGCCTCGGCCACACCCTTGTCGGACAGCGCGACGTCGACCCAACCGGTGAACAGGTTCTCCGCGTTCCACACGCTCTCGCCATGCCGGAGCAAGATCAGCGTGCCGACGGAGTGCATCGATCCAGACATGGCATGAAGCGTGCCATGTCTGTCCAGGCGAGAGGTACTGACCCTCCACATTAGTGCACGTCGGGCCACTCTTTGGCACCGGTGACAACTACGCATAGTGGGCATACAAGTAGCGTTCGACACCGAATTGTTACCTACGGAGCGCGATTACCCCCTGCCGAGTTATCTCGTGGCCTTGTGTAACCGTCCGACTTCTGACAAGTTGACACCGCCCTAGCGGATCAGCTCCCACGCACTCCCTGATCCGCGAAAGGCAGCAGCGCGGCTCGTCTCCCCTGCCGAGCCGCGCCCCGCCCGGAAACCCCAGGGTGCCCCCCGCCTAAGGGCTCCGACGCGGCGGGAACCCACGCGGAGCGGCTCGAGATCGCGACTCCCCCCTCGCTCGAGCCGCTCCGCGACCCCGCCGGTCCGATCTCAGGGTTCGCGGGGCGTGAGCAGATGCTCGAACGCCTTGAGATTCGCGAGCGACTCGCCGCGCGACACCCGCCACTCGTACTCCCGCTGGATCGAGCCGGCGAAGCCGATCTCCAGGATCGTGTTGAAGTCACCGTCGGCCGCCTCGAGGACCTGCCCGAGCAGCCGGTCCAGCTCATCGGGCGTGACCGACGCCAGGCTGACGTGGCCGACCAGGTAGATGTCGCCGAGCTTGTCGACCGTGTACGCCACCCCGTACAGCCGCGCGTTGCGCCGCAACAGGAACCGGAACACGTCCGCGTGTGCCTCGTCGGGACGCCGGCACACGAACGCCTCGACCGTCATCGCGTGGGCGCCCACCCGCAGCCAGCAGTTGGTCTGCAGCTTCTTCGTGCCGGGCAGGGTCACGAAGAACTTGCCGGGCGCGGGGTTCGTGTATTTCAGCTCCCTCTCGTCCAGGGTCTCAACGATCACCTGGTCAGGAGTCATACGGCAACCTCCGCCTCGAACACCGCCCGCCGGAACGCGCCTGCCGCGTCCAGGTAGCCGGCGACGAGGGCGTCGGTCGTACGGTCCCACGAGAACTCCCTCGCGTGCGCGACGGCGCCGCGCGCGAGCAGGTGCCACACGCCCGGGTTCAGAGCGTGCTCCAGCGTCTCGGCCCAGAGGCCGGCCGTGTGGCCGGGCACCAGCAGGCCCGACACGCTGTCGGCCACCGCCACCGGCAGTCCGCCCACCGCGGCCGCCACCACCGGCGTGCCGCACGCCTGCGCCTCCAGTGCCACCAGGCCGAACGACTCGTTGTGGCTGGGCACGGCGACCACGTCGGCCGCGCGGTAGACCTCCACCAGCGCCGCACCCCGCCGCGGCGGCAGGAACCGCACGACGTCCGAGATGCCGAGCGAGCCGGCCAACTCCTGCAGCGACGTCGGCGCCTCCAGCCCGGTGCCCGACGGACCGCCGGCCACCAGCACCACCAGCCGGTCCCTCGACACGGCGCCGCGCGCCAGCAGTTCGGCGGCCGCGCGCAGCAGCACGTCCGGGGCCTTGAGCGGCTGGATCCGGCCGACGAACGCCAGTACCGCCGCGTCCCGCGGGATGCCGAGCGCGGCGCGAGCCGCCGCCCGGTCACCGGGGCGGAACAGGTCCAGGTCGACGCCGGGCGCCACCGCGTGGACCTTGGTCGGGTCGGCGTCGTAGAGGTCGACCAGTTGTCGGGCCTCGACGGCCGTGTTGGCGATCAGCTGGTCCGCCTCGTCGACCACCTGCTGTTCGCCCAGCTCACGCACCCGCGGCTCGGGGGTGTCACCGTCGGCGAGCGCGGCGTTCTTCACCTTGGCGAGCGTGTGCGCCGAGTGCACGAGCGGCACGCCCCACCGGTCGCGGGCCAGCCAGCCGACCTGGCCGGAGAGCCAATAGTGGGAGTGCACGAGGTCGTAGTACCCGGGCTCGTGACGCGCCTCCGCACGCAGCACGCCCGCCGTGAACGCGCACAGCTGCGCCGGCAGTTCGTCGCGGCCGAGACCCTCGAACGGGCCGGCCGACACGTGCCGCACCAGCACGCCGGGCGCCAGCTCGGCCACCGGCGGCAGGTCCGACGAGGTCGCGCGGGTGAACACCTCCACCGCGATGCCGCGCCGGGCCATCCTGGTGGCCGTCTGGGTGATGTAGACGTTCATGCCGCCCGCGTCACCCGTGCCGGGTTGCTCCATCGGCGAGGTGTGCACCGAGAGCACGGCGACCCGTTTCGGCTGGCGACGCAGCTGAACAACGGAACTTTCGGACACCAGAGCATCCACTCCCCGACTAGGTGGCGGCGACCGACCCCGCAAACTCGAGCAGGGCCTCGTTGAACTCCGCCACGCGTTCCACGAACGGCATGTGACCTGTCCTTGGGAACCAACGCACGGATGCGCCGGGAATCTTCCCGGCCGCGTACTCGGCCGCAGTCGGGTTGATCACTCGGTCCAGTTCGCCGTGTAGGACGAGAGTAGGCACCGACACCGCCGCCACACCGCCCTGATCCCGTTTGAACAGCGCCTTTCGCACGGCCGGCGGCACCCGGAGCATGTCGCCCAGGCTGTGCTGGACGTCCCGGCCGGACCGGGGCGAGGCCGTCATCTCCGTGGCGAGCGTGGTCAGCGCGGGCGCGGCCACCGCCACGTCGTCGGACAACATCGACCGCAGGACACCGTCCCAGGCCGGTCCGAGCGCGCCACCCGGCCGATCGCGGCCGATCTCCGTGACCGCCCCGACCAGCACGAGCCCCGCCACCCCGGCCGCACCACGTTCGCGCAGGTAGTCGGTGGCCACGAGGCCGCCGTAGGACCAACCGACGAGCACGGCCGGCGCACGGGCGAGGTCGAGCACGGCCGCGAGATCGCCCGCCCAGGTGGCCGGGTCGGCGTAACCGTCCGCCGGCTTGTCCGACTCGCCGTGCCCCCGCAGGTCGACCGCCAGCAGCCGGTGCCGGGCGGTCAACGCGGGATCGGCGAGCTGGTTCATCCAGACCTGGCCGGAGGAGGCCCAGCCGTGGACGAGCACGATCGGCGGCGCCTGCGGGTCCCCGGCCTCGCGCACGGCCAGGCGGGTCCCGTCCGGACCGTGCACGAAGCGCAGCATCTACAGCGCCGACATGGACTGCCACTGCTCCCATGACAGGAGCCAGTCGTAGACGTCGGAGGTGGTCGGGAAGTTCTGGCCGGACCCGGTGATCTCCACCGGGTCGCCGATCAGCGCGCTGTCGAAGTAGTCCTTCGCGTCGGCCTCGAGCAGGTTGATGCAGCCGTGCGAGCTGTTGACCCTGCCGATGTTGGCCGCGTTGTCGTTGTTCTCGTGGATGAACTCGCCGTGGTTGGAGATCCGCACTGCCCACTTCTTCATGACGTTCGTGTAGCCGTAGCGCGGATTGGAGAAGTCGCCGACCTCCTCCTTCGCCATGACGATCACCGTGCCGTTCGGCGTGTTCAGGTTCGGGTCGGAGTCCTTGCCGTTGCTCGACGGGTAGCTCTTGTACGGCTGGCCGTCGCGGTAGACGTTCATCACGTGATCCGGTGTGTGGACCTTCACCACCTGGTTGCGGCCGATGGTGAACGACGTGCTCAGGTCCTTCTTGCCGAACGCGCCGTCGCCGAAGGCCACGCCGTAGAGGTTCGCGTTGACGTTCACGGTCGTGTTGGCCGGCCAGTACTCCTTCGGCCGCCAGTCGACCTGGCTGTCGCTCAGCCAGGCCCAGGAACCCTCGACCGGCACGGAGGTCTCGACCACCAGCGCCTTCTCGACGGCCGCGCGGTCGGCCACCGGGCCCTCGGGGAACTTGATGCTGATGGGCATGCCGACGCCCACGGTCGCGTCGTCCACCGGGTTGATGGTGGCGCGCGGGGTGGCGGCCGGGGCGAACGTGGTGAACGAGCCGGTGAGCTTCGTTTCCTTGCCCTCGGAGTTCTTCGCGGTGGCCGAGTAGGTGTAGGTCTTGGCGTAGCCGAGGTCCTCGCCGCTGGTCCAGCTGAGCTTGTCCGGCGCGATCTCCCCGATGACCGTCTCGCCCTCGGGGTTGGTCAGCGTGGCCTCCGTCAGCTCGCCGTCCGTGACCGTGATCTTCACGGGTTCGGTGACCGGGACGTCGACCGCTCCGTCGGCCGGGGCCAGCACGATCTTGGCCGCCGGGGCCTTCTCCGCGATACCGCCGCCACCCGAATCGGACGTACATGCTGTGAGCAGGACGAAGCTCGCAAGCAGGGCCGCAACCGCGCCGAGCAACCGCTGGGATCTCACGGTAAAACCTCCACTGTCGGGTGTTCTTGAGGACGTCTCGAGCGTCCGAGGGGTGCGCGCGAACGAGTGTGACAGTGGTCATACCGAACTGCCGTGCCGGTGGGTTACCCGCGCGGGCACGATCGTCAACGTGAACACCGCGATTGTTACTGGTGCCAGCTCGGGTATCGGCGAGGCGACCGCTCGGCAGCTCGCCGCCGCGGGTTTCCGGGTGGTTCTCGGGGCCCGCCGGATGGACCGACTTCAGCAGGTGGCGGACGAGATCGGCGGGGTCGCGTTACCGCTGGACGTGACGTCGCCCTCATCTGTGGCCGCGTTCGCCGATGCGGCCGGCGAGGCGCGGGTGCTGGTGAACAACGCGGGCGGTGCACGCGGGCTCGCGCCGGTGATCGACGCGGACGAGGACCACTGGCGCTGGATGTGGGAGACGAACGTGCTCGGCACGCTGCGGATGACCAAGGCGCTGCTGCCGCGGCTGATCGCCTCGGGCGACGGTCATGTGGTCACCGTGACGTCCATCGCCGCCAACGAGCTGTACGACAACGGCGCCGGCTACACGAGCGCGAAGCACGCGCAGGCGGCCGTGCACCGCACGCTGCGCGGTGAGCTTCTCGGGCAACCCGTGCGGTTCACCGAGGTGCTGCCGGGCATGGTGGAGACGGAGTTCTCGCTCATGCGTCTCGGTGACGCGGAGAAGGCAGCGCGGGTGTACGACGGCCTGGTGCCGCTGACGGCGTCCGATGTGGCCGAGGTGATCACGTTCGCCGTGACCCGGCCCGCGCACGTGAACCTGGACCAGATCGTGCTGAAGCCCCGCGCGCAGGCGTCGGCCACCCGCCGGCACCGGGAGAGCTAGGTGCCTGGAACGACGCCTTACTGACGTTGAGCGTCTGCAAGGCGTCGTTCCAGGCACCTAGAGCGAGCAGCCCACCAGCACCGGTTCTGGCTGCAGGTCCACCCCGAACGCGGCGCGCACGCCGTCGCGGACCTCGCGGGCCAGGGCCAGCAGGTCGTCGGTCGAGGCCGCGCCTCGGTTGGTCAGTGCCAGGGTGTGCTTGGTCGACAGGGCGGCCCGGCCGCTCGCGCTCGCGTGGCCCTTCGAGAAGCCCGCGCGTTCGATCAGCCACGCGGCCGACAACTTCGACGTGCCGACGCCCGCCGGGTACTGCGGGACCGGGATGTCCTGGCCGATCCTGGCCGCGATCCGGTCGAGCACGCCCGGCAGCTCCGCGTGGGCCACCTGCGGGTTCGTGAAGAACGAGCCGACGCTCCACGTGTCGTGGTCGGCCGGGTCGAGCACCATGCCCTTGCCGCGCCGCAGTTCCAGCACGGCCGCGCGGGCCAGGTCCACCGGCACCTGCTTACCCTGCCGCACACCGAGCACGCGGGCCAGCTCGGTGTAGCGGATCGGCGCGGACAGGCCGCCGTCGGCCAGCTCGAAACGCACCCGCAGCACGACCGCGCGCTCGGTGCCCTTCAGCATGCTCGTCCGGTAGCCGAGACCCAGCTGGTCCACCCCGAGCGTCCGCACCTCGCCGCTCGCGCGGTCCAGCAGGTCGACGGAGATCAGCAGCTGGGCGACCTCGACGCCGTAGGCACCGACGTTCTGCACGGGCGTCGCGCCGACCGAGCCGGGGATGCCGGACAGGCACTCGAGCCCGCCGAGGCCGGCCTCGACCGTGCGGCACACCACGGCGTCCCAGTCCTCGCCCGCCTCGACGGTCAGCGCGACCCGGCCCTCGCCGAGAGAGTCGATCTTGCTGCCGCTGTTGGCCACCTGGACGACCGTCCCCGGGAAGCCTTCGTCGGCCACCACCAGGTTGGAGCCACCGCCGAGAACGAGGACCGGCTCGTCACCGGCGTCTGCCGCGCGAACGGCCGCCGCGATCTCCTCGGCCGATCCGGCCGCGACGAACCGCGCCGCCGGACCACCGAGTCGCAGCGTCGTGTGCCCGGAGAGGGGGACCGCGGTACGGGACGCGATCCCGTCCGCACCGAGGGGGAGGCTGGTCATGGGCTCCAACGGTAACCTCCGTGCCATGTCAAGCCGCCTCGAGCACCGTTCCACCTACCCGGCGCCGGTCGACGTCGTCTATTCGACGCTGGTGGACGAGGCCTTTCTGACCGAACGGCTGCAGGCCATCGGCGGCAAGGGCGCCGCGTTGCTGTCCCACCGGCGCGAGGGCGACCGGGCGGCGTTCACGCTCCGCCAGGGTGTCGACGGCGACCGCCTGCCCAGCGCCGTGCGCTCGATCCTCAAGGGCGACCTGGTGGTCGAGCGCGAAGAGCGCTGGAAGGCCGAGGACAGTGCTGAGGGCGGCGGTTACATGGCCATCAGCAAGGTGTCCATCGCCGGGGTGCCCGCCGAGATCAGGAGCCGCAGCCGGCTGGTGGAGGCGGGGCTGACCGTGCAGGCCGAGGTGCGCGTCAACATCCCGCTGATCGGCGGGAAGCTCGAGAAGGTGGTGGCCGAGCAGGTCGAGAAGCTGCTGGCCGCGGAAGCCGAGTTCGCCGAGAAATGGCTGGCCGAGCGCGGCTGAAACCGCTCGGCTCGCCGACCAGGGGCACCACCAACCCGAACCGGCTGCGCCGGGTGGATCGCTGGCTCACGGGCACGCAGTGGGTGCGCGCCGCGCTTCTGCGGGCGGCGGATCCGCTGGTCGTCGACCTCGGGTACGGCGCGACTCCCGTCACGACGGTCGAGCTGGCCCGCCGGCTGGCGTCGGTCCGCCCGGACGTGCGGGTGCTGGGGTTGGAGCTGGACGCCGAGCGGGTGGCGGCGGCCCAGCATGCGGTCACGCCGCTGCTGACGTTCCTGCGCGGCGGGTTCGAACTCGCCGGCACGCGGCCGGTGCTCGTGCGGGCGTTCAACGTGCTGCGGCAGTACAGCGAGCCGGAGGTGGCGGACGCGTGGGCGACCATGCTCGCCCGGCTGGCGCCCGGTGGCCTGCTGGTGGAGGGCACGTGCGACGAGCTTGGCCGGCGCTGCTGCTGGGTGACGCTGTCGGCGGCCGGGCCGCGATCGCTGACGCTGGCGTGCCGCCCGTCGGACCTGACGGTCCCTTCGGATCTGGCCGAACGACTGCCGAAGACGCTCATCCACCGCAACGTGCCCGGCGAACCGGTGCACGCCCTGTTCACCGCGTTGGACCACTGCTGGGCGCGGGCGGCGCCGTTCGCGCCCTTCGGCCCGAGGGCGCGCTGGGTGGAGACGGTGGCGCTGCTGGCCGCCGACTGGCCGGTCCTGGACCGCCGCAACCGCTGGCGCCACGGCGAACTGACCCTCGACTGGTCAGCCGTGAGCCCACGCGGGTAGCGGCTCGCACGCCGCTCGCCACTCCGGCGGGATCCCGGCCTCGCCCACCCGCGCGGCCACGATGCCGCCCACGATGGCGCACATGGTGTCCACGTCCTCGGCCACCGCGGCCGCCGTCCAGACGGCCTCCGCGTAGTCGTTCGGGTGGCGGGCGACAATCCACAACGCCAGCGGAACCGTGTCCGGAGCGCTGACCCGGCCACCCATGCCGAGCGCGGCCGCCGCGGCGTCCGGGTCGGCCGACAGGGTGCGGGCCAGCTCGATGCCGTCCCGCACCTGGCCCGGCGGGGTGAGCCGGGCGGCCTCGGCCAGCAGGTCCGGGTTCTCGGTCGCGGCGGTCACCGCCACGGCCACCGCGCCGGCCACGCCCTCCGGGTGGGTGTGGGTGACGCGGGCCGACACGGCCGCCTCCTCGGCCGCACGCTCGGGGTCGCCGGCGAACCAGGCACCGAGGGGCGCGACGCGCATGGCGCCGCCGTTGCCCCACGAGCCGGTGCCGCCGAACGTCTCCCCGGCCAGCTCGCGCAGGTTCGCGCCGCGGCGGACGTGGCGCATCATGGCGTCGATGCCCGGGCCGTAGCCGCGGTCGACGTCGTAGTGCCGCACGAAGCTGTCGGCCAGCGCGTCGGGGTCGATGCGGCCGTGGGTCGCCAGGACCGACAGCACCGAACAGGCCATCTCCGTGTCGTCGGTCCAGCGCCATGGGCCGGACGGCAGCCGTCGCGCGAGCGCGTTGGGCCGGAAGTACAGCTGTTCGCCGAGGGCGTCGCCGATCGCGAGGCCGAGAAGGCTGGCACGAGCTTGTGGGGCGGTCACGATCGTGGTTGGTACCACATTCGGTTTGACCTTGACGTTACGTCAACTTCTATCGTTGCCCTCATGGCGTGGTCGATCGCGCAGGTGGCGCGGATGTCCAAGGTGACATCCCGGACCCTGCGCCACTACGACGAGATAGGGCTGCTGCCGCCGGCGAGGGTCGGCGGCAACGGCTACCGGTACTACGAACGTGAGCAGTTGGTTCGGCTGCAGCAGATTCTCGTGTTGCGAGAGCTGGGGGTGGGCCTGGAGACGATCGCGGAGATCGTGCACCAGGGGCGCGACCAGGCGGAGACGCTGCGGCTGCACCGCAAGTGGCTGCTCGCCGAACGGGACCGGTTCCAGCAGCTGGTCGACACCGTCTCGCGAACGATCGAGGAGTTGGAAGGAGGTGACATGGTGAACGCGAAGTCGATGGATCACTGGTTCGAGGGCTTCGACTCGGCCAAGCAGGCCGACCTCCAGGAGGAGGCCCGGCAGCGCTGGGGCGCGGCGGAGGTCGACGCGGCCAACGAGCACGTGAAGGGCAAGTCGGCCGACTGGTGGAAGGAACAGGGCGCCGCGTGGACGGCGCAGCTCGGGGCACTGATCGAGCTGATCGACACGGGCCGGGCGCCGGACGACCCGGAGACGCTGGACGTGATCGACGGCCACTACCGCTGGCTGTCCGGCGGTTTCTGGACGCCGAACCGCGAGTCCTACACGGGACTGGGTGACGTGTACGCGGACGATCCGCGCTTCCGGGCGAACTTCGACAAGTCGGACCCCCGGCTGGCGGAGTTCCTCCGGGCGGCGATGGCCGCCTACGCCCAGGCCCGTCTGGAGTGACTGGTCGGGAGAGCCGCAGATCTCCCGACTCGCGGCCGCGCGGCTATCGTTGGCGCCGTGGATTTCCCTGGCTTTCTCGGCGAGGTCGAGCGACAGGCGGCGGCCATGCGGGCCGCGGCCGTGACCGCCGGCCCCGACGCCCCCGTGCCCACCTGTCCCGGATGGACGACGCGACGGCTCGTGAGTCACATCGCCCGGGTGCACAACTGGGTGCTCGGCGCGCTGGACACCGACCCGGCGGGCAGTCCACCCAAGGCCGAGCGGCCGCCCGAGGACTGGGACGTGCTGCTCGTCTGGTGGGAAAGCCAGGTGAGCGCGCTCGTCGGCAAGATCCGGAAGCTGGGGCCCGACGCGCCGGTGTGGACGTTCGACAAGAGCGACACCGCCGCGTTCTGGGCCAGGCGCCAGGCTCACGAGATCGCCATCCACCGGCTGGACGCCGAGCACGCGGCCGGCGACGTGCCGCCGCTCATGTTCGCCCCCGACTTCGCGGCCGACGGCGTCGACGAGGCGTTGAAGATGGTGGTGCGCAAGCTCACCGAGGAGCCGGCCGACGTCGAGGGCACCGTGCTGTTCCATGCGGCCGACGCCGGTCGCGCGTGGCTGGTCACGCTCACGCCGGGCCGGCCGCCCGAGGTCGGGCCCGCGCACGAGCCGGCCATCGACACCGACGCGTCCGTGGTCGGCACGGCCGACGCCGTCTACCGGGCCGCGTGGCGTCGGCCGAGCACGGCCATCCGGGGCGGCGACGCCGAGCTGATCGCCGCGCTACGGAC
Organism: uncultured Actinomycetota bacterium; assembly: GCA_963826035.1. GTDB lineage: Bacteria > Actinomycetota > Actinomycetes > Mycobacteriales > Pseudonocardiaceae > Actinophytocola. The sequence goes on from CAWGVZ010000024.1 coordinate 589,330, forward strand.
GCCATGACCTACGTGATCACCTTCGGGTGTCAGGACCGGACGGGGATCGTCGCCACGATCGCCACCTTCCTGGCCGACCACGGCGGCACGATCGTCGAGGCGGCCTACCACACCGATCCCGACACCGGCTGGTTCTTCACCCGCCAGGAGGTTCGCGCGGACTCGCTGCCGTTCGGCGTCGACGAGCTACGGGTCCGGTTCGGCGAGGTGGCCGCCGGGCTGGCGGCCGACGCCGACTGGTCCATTTTGGACACCGAGGAGCGCAGGCGGGTGGTGCTGCTGGTGTCGCGCGAGGGCCACTGCCTCTACGACATCCTCGGCCGGGTGGCGGCCGACGAGCTGGCGATCGACGTCCGCGCGGTGATCGGCAACCACCCGGACCTCGCGACCATCACCGAGGCGCACGGCATCCCGTTCCACCACGTGCCGTTTCCCGGTGGCGTTACTTCTGCCGACAAGGCAGCCGCGTTCGACGAGGTGCGCGAGCTGGTGGCGGCACACGATCCGCACGCGATCGTGCTGGCGCGGTTCATGCAGATCCTGCCGCCGCGACTCTGTGCCGAGTGGGCGGGCCGCGCGCTGAACATCCACCACAGCTTCCTGCCGTCGTTCGTCGGCGCGCGCCCGTACCACCAGGCGCACCGGCGCGGCGTGAAGCTGATCGGCGCCACCTGCCACTACGTCACGGCCGAGCTGGACGAAGGCCCGATCATCGAGCAGGACGTGATCCGCGTCGGCCACGGCGACTCGACGGCCGACATGGTGCGCAAGGGCCGGGACATCGAGAAGGTCGTCCTCTCCCGCGGGCTGCGCTGGCACCTGGAGAACCGGGTTCTCGTGCACGGCAACAAAACCGTGGTGCTCTGATGTTGCCGGTCATCGATCTGTCCGGGCCGGGCGTCGCCCGCGAGATCGAGAAAGCCTGCCGTGCCACGGGTTTCTTCTACGTCACCGGACACGGCGTGCCGCTGTCCCTGCGGCAGCGGCTGGACGCTGCCAGTCGAGAGTTCTTCGCGTTGCCCGAGCCGGCCAAGCTGGAGATCGAGATGGCGCGCGGGGGCCGGGCCTGGCGCGGCTACTTCCCTGTGGGCGCCGAGCTGACCGCCGGCGACCCGGATCGCAAGGAGGGCCTGTACTTCGGGGCTGAACTGCCCGCCGGGCATCCCCTGCCGCTGCACGGCCCGAACCTGTTTCCCCGCGAGGTTCCCGAGTTGCGTTCGGTGGTCCTCGCCTGGCTCGACGAGCTGACGCGGGTCGGGCAGACCGTGCTGCGCGGCGCGGCGGCCAGCCTCGACCTGGACGCCGACTACTTCGCCGCCGGCTACACGGCCGACCCGACCGTGCTGTTCCGGATCTTCCGCTACCCGCCCGCCTTGGCGGGCGACACTGGTTGGGGCGTCGGCGAACACACCGACTACGGCCTGCTCACCCTGTTGGCGCAGGACGACAACGGCGGCCTGCAGGTGCACACGCCGGACGGCTGGCTGGACGCGCCGCCGATCCCCGACACGTTCGTCTGCAACATCGGCGACATGCTCGAACGGCTCACCGGCGGCTGGTACCGCTCGACCCCACACCGGGTGCGCAACACCAGCGGCCACGACCGGCTGTCGTTCCCGTTCTTCCTCGACCCGGCTTTCGACGCGGAGGTCCCGCCGCTGCCGGACCGCGCGGCCACCGACACGGGCGGGCGGCGCCGCTGGGACGGCACCAGCCCACTCGCTTTCACCGGCACCTACGGCGACTACCTGACGGCCAAGGTGGCGAAGGTGTTCCCCCAACTCCACGACGCGCTCTGACGCGCCGGCTCGACGCAGGGAAGGCGTCGTTCACTGCGGTCAACGCAGTGAAGGCGTCGTTCCAGGCATGCCCACCCCGCGTGCTAGGACTCCGGCACCGTCATCAGTGGGGGGCCGTTCTCCTCCGCGGCCAGGACCACTCGGCGCAGCAGGTCGGTCAACGTGTCCCGGTCGGCACCTGAGAGCGGCGCCAGCAGGAGCTCCTCGGCGCGGCCCTGCTCCTCGATGGCCGACTCCCAGGCCCGCAAACCCTTGTCCGTCAGGGCAACCAGCAACCGTCGCCGGTCGGCCGTGTCGTGGGCGCGCGTGACGTACCCGTCCCGCTCCAGGCGGTCCAGCCGGTTGGTGAGCGTGGCCGGGTGGGTGTCGAGCGCCTCGGCCAGCGTGGTCGGCGTCAGCCGGTAGGGCTCGCCGGCCGCCCGCAGCCACCACAGGATCTCGTACTCCCACTGCTTCAGGCCCTGCGCGGCCAGCGCCGCCTCCTTCCGCCGGCCCAGGTGCTTGACCAGCATCTGCATCCGCGTGACCACGCCCTCGAGCTGTGGGTCGAGGGCCGGCAGCCCGGGCGCCCAGTACGCGATGTGCCGATCAATTGAGTCGTGCTCCGCCATGCCGGCAGAGTACTCTCAGTTCATATATTTTGAAATCGTACTAATTGGAGTGCCTATGACGCTCGCAGGACGCATCGACGAACACGTGGTGGACAGCCACCTGCTCCGCGGCAACCCCCTGAACGACCCGCACGAGCGGGAGCTGTGGGTCTACACACCGCCCGGCTACGCCGAGACCACGCAGCACTACCCGGTCACCTTCCTGCTCCTCGGCTTCGCCGGCAAGCTCGCCGCCTGGCGCAACCGCACCCCCTACCGCGAGCCCGTGCCCGAGCAGATCGACCGGATGTTCGCCGAGGGCACCGCACCGCCGATGATCATCGTGTTCGTCGACGCCTGGACCACCTACGGCGGCAGCCAATTCGTCGACTCCGCCGGCACCGGGCGCTACCACTCCTACCTCTGCGAGGAACTCGTGCCGTGGGTCGACGCGCACTACCGGACGCTCGCCCACCCCGACCACCGGGCGATCGCCGGCAAGTCGAGCGGCGGCTTCGGCGCGATGGTCACCTCGATGCTCCGGCCCGACCTCTTCGGCGCGTTCGCCACACACTCGGGCGACGCGCTGTCCGAGGTTCACTACGTCCCGGACTTCCGGCGGGCGGCCCGGTACCTCCGGGCCTACGACGGCGACATCTTCCAGTGGTGGAACGACTTCCGGTCTCGTGTGGCGTTCACCAAGGACGGGGACATGTCGCTGCTGGAACTGCTCGCCGTGGCCGCCTGTTTCTCCCCTTCCGAGGACGGGACCCCGACCCTGCCGTTCGACCCGGTGACCGGCGCACTGCGGCCGGACGTCTGGAACCGTTGGCTGCGCTGGGATCCCGTGCGGATGGTGCCCGACCACGCCGGGTCGCTGCGCGGCCGGCGCGCGATCTGGATCGACGCCGGCACCCGGGACGACTACTTCCTCGACCTGGGAGCCACGGCGTTCCGGCAGGCGCTGCACGACAACGGCGTTCCCGACGACATCGTCCACTTCGAACTGTTCGACGGCACGCACCACGCGGTGGAGTACCGGATGCCCCTGTCACTCGCCTGGCTCGCCGAGCGGTTGACCTAGCCGGGACAACACGGCGAGGACCTCGTCGCGTGGTACGGCCGCGAAGAACGCCGCGTCGGCCGCATCCACGTCGGGCATCGCCTGATCGATGGCCTCCCTGCCCAACTCGGTCAGCGCGACCCGCCGCGCTCGACTGTCGGCCGCGTCGACCACGCGGTCCACCAGGCCCTTGCCCTCCAGGGTGCGCAGTACCTGGCTGGTCATCATCGGGTCGGTGCCCGCGTGGTCGGCCAACTGGCGCTGTGTCTGCCGGTCGCCCAGCCACCACAAGTTGGCCAGAAGCACGAACTGCACGTGGGTCAGGTCGTGTGCGAGGAGGACGGCCGCCATGGATCGTTGCCACGCCAGGGTCACCCGCCAGAGCAGGAACCCGGGGCTGTTCGACGGGCTCTCGGGCCTCATGCCCGCTCGGCTCGCGCCGCCAGCGGGCGCATGGCGGCCGGCAGTTCGTCGGCCACCTTCCGCCCGATGACCCGCGCGAACAGCGGGGTCAGCGGACCGGTGATGGTGACGTCCTCGATCTGGTGGTCCCAGTCCGACCAGGTGGTCGGATCCTGGTAGAGCTGCCACAACTGCTCGGGCGTCGCCGTCGTGGTCTCCCCGTGCTGGAATGTCCACATGGTCCATCCTCCAGTTAGTATGCGCGCATACTAACTGGCTCGGCGGCCGCCGTGGTCCGCCACTGTGGTCGACACCTCGTTATCGGCTGCCTACGGTCTTGCGTCGGATGCAGCGGCGACAGCCACGGCCAGTGGGTCGCGAACCGGACGGCCGAGGAGGTCAGCGAGGTCGGGGCGGGCGCCGTCCAGGAAGCCGTGCCGGATGCCGGACGCGATCGAGGCGAGCATGGGCGGCTGGAACGGCAGCAATCCCGGCACCTCGTCGAGGAGCCTGCGCCGGTACTCGTCCAGGCTGATGGCACGGTGCGGGGCTCCGAGCCGGTCCGCTACCCGCGCTGCCGTGATCGGCGGGCCGACCAGATCGTAGGTGCGCCCGCTGTGTGGTGCCGGATCCACCGCGATGATCGCCGCGGCCTCGGCGAGGTCCGCCCGAGCGACCGCGGCCAGGGCACCGTCGCCGAACGCGGACTCCACCCCGCCGTCGGCCCACATCAGCAGACCGCCGAAGAGTTCGGCATACAGACCGTTGCGCAGGATCGTCCACTGTGCACCACACGCACGCACGAGCCGTTCGGTCGCCCGGTGCGCCAGCGCGAAACCGAGGTGGTCGCCGGCACCGGTCAGGCTCGTGTAGATGACATGCCGGACGCCGTCTCGGGCAGCGGCGTCCAGGACGGCCGCGTGCCGCCCGATGACCTGGTCGTCCTCCGCAGCGCCGGCCGAGATCAGCACCAGGGTCGATACGCCGGCAAGGTCGATGCCCGTGTGGTCGTCGAAATCGAGCCGCCGCATCCCGTTGTCCGGGGTGCGGCTGCTGCCTGTCGCGGTCGCACCGCGGTCTCGCAGTGCCGCGAGAGTGGCCGCGCCGAGGTTCCCGTTCGCTCCGGTCACCAAGATCATGTCAGTCGCAGCCTTCCGTCGTGGTTCTCTTCGGTAACTACGCTTGATCCTGATTTGCCCACGTAGCCGGCCACAAGGAGGCAGTTTGATGTCACCCACGCACACCGCGGTAACCACCGCACCCGCCGACCTGGATCCCTGCGGGCACGAAGATCACCCGGACTGCGGGATCCGCGATGTCCTGGACCGCATCGGGGACAAGTGGTCGGTACTCGTGGTCGTCGAGCTCGCCAATGGGCCGCGCCGTTTCCGGGAGCTGCAGCGCGCGATCCACGGCATCTCCCAACGCATGCTCACCCTCACCATGCGCAGGCTGGAACGCGACGGACTCGTCCTCCGTACCGTGTACGCGACCGTCCCCGCCCAGGTCGACTACCGCCTGACCGAGACCGGGGCCAGCCTGACCCACCTGGTCAGGGCACTCGCCGACTGGTCTCTCACCCATCGCGCCGTCATCGCCGGGGCACGCCACCAGTACGACCAGACTCACCCCGGCCACGACATCCGGTAGCGCGGCTCAGTGCCCGCCGTGGCCCGCCACCGTGGTCGAGACCTCGTTCTCGCGGCCCGGCTCCACGATCACGAACTGCCCCATCATGCCGTTGTCCTCGTGGAAGAGCAGGTGGCAGTGATACATGTACGGCGTCTTCTCGTCCACGTCCGTGCCGAACTGGACGGCGAGTTGCACCATCGTTCCCGGTTGCAGATAGACGGTGTCCTTGCGGCCCGCCAGCCAGGCGGGCGGTGGCTCTCCGTCCAGCGACAGGATCCGGAACGCCACGTCGTGGATGTGGAAACTGTGCGGCGGCCCGCCCGCGTTGATCTCCCAGATCTCCGTCGCACCGGCGGGAATCACCTGGTCGATCCGGGTCAGGTCCATCACCTCACCGTTGATGGACGCCTGACCGCCCAGGTCGAACTGCCGCACGCGCGCGTCGGCCGGGGCCTCGATCGGCGGCTCGACCGAGAGGCTGTCCGGCACGGACGTCGGGCGCAGTGACTCGGCCGCCCGCAGCTGCATGATGTCGAACGTGTCGTCGGCGCCGGCGAGCCGCGTGTCGGGGAACGCCGTGCCGATGCCGCCGGGGAAGCTGCGCAGCACCGTCTGCTCGCCCGGCCGCATGGCCACCACCAGCTCGATCCGCTCGCCCGGCGACACGACCACCCGCGACGCCTCGACCGGCGCCGGGAGCAGACCGCTTTCCGTGCCGACCACCTGGAACGGCCGGTCGTCGGTGAAGCCGAGGTTGTAGATCCGCGCGTTCGAGCCGTTCAGGATCCGCAGCCTGGTGTGGGTGGCGGTCACCGTGAAGTGCGGGTCGCGGGTGCCGTTCACGAAGATGTGGTCGCCGAGGATGCCGGTCGGCTCCGCCCCGACGTTCCGGAGGAGCGCGTTGACCGGGTCGTCGTCCAGCCGGCCGTCCTCGTGGAAACGCTTGTCCTGCACGATAAGCGGCACATCGTCGACGCCGTAGTCGTTGGGCAGCAACGCGGAGTTCTCGTCGTCGATCAGGAACATGCCGGCCACGCCGCGATATACGTGCGCGGCCGTCCGGCCGTGCTGGTGCGGGTGGTACCAGAGGCTGGCGGCCTGCTGTTTGACCGTCCACTCGGGAGACCACGTGGCACCGGTGTCGATCTGCTGGTGTGGGCCGCCGTCCATGCGGGCCGGCAGGCGCATGCCGTGCCAGTGCAGTGTGGAGGACTCGGGCAGGTGGTTGCTGACATGCATGGCGACCTTGTCGCCCGTGCGGACCCGGATGGTCGGGCCGAGGAAGTCGCCGTTCACGCCCCACGTCTCGGTGCGCTTGCCCGGCAACAGCTCGCGCTGTCCGGTGCGCAGGTCGAGGTCGAAGTGCTTGCGGCCGTCGGCGTCGACCCTCGGTTCGAGCACCGGCGGCACGGCCACCGGGTTGTCGAACGAGAGTTGGCCGGCGTTCGTGTGGTCGGAGTCGTTGTAGGCCACGGTGAACGTGATGACCGCCGCCAGAACCAGCGGCACCGTGATCACGAGGATGAGTAGCAACAGCTTGCGGAAGACCCGTCTCGCGCGGCGAGGGGTTGGTTCCGGATTGATGAGGTCCACGCCGTCCATTGCACTGTTCGGGACCTACCAACAGCTTCCGGCGAATCCCGGAGACCCACCCTGGACGACACCCCTAGGGAGCGCGTCGACGCTGACGCACTCCCCAGGGTTCAGCTCATCCAGCCCAGGGCGCGGCGATGAAGTCGCCGATCTCCTGGTTGGACACCTGTGCCCACACGCCCGGGTAGCCGGACGCGCCGCAACCGATGCCCCAGCTGGTGACGCCGATCTGGATGACGCGCGTCGAGTTGGGGATCGCGGCGAACAGCGGGCCACCGGAGTCGCCCTGGCAGGCGTCCTTGCCGGTGCGACCGGCGCACACCTCATACTCGGGCAGCAGCGAGCCCTCGTACGCGATCTGGCACTCGTCGTCGGACACCACCGGCATGGCGGCTTCCTTCATGCGGTCCGGACCGACGAACACGCCGCCGCCGGGGAACGGGTCCTGCTGAACGATGTTGCCCCAGCCGATGGCCGTGACCGACCGGCCGGGCCGCTCAAGGGCGTCGGTGCCCGGGGTGGCCAGCTGGATCGGCTGGATGTCGGTCACGGGCTCGGCAAGCAGCAGCACCGCGACGTCCGGCGCGAACGCGCCGGCCGACGGGTCGTAGTCCGGGTGCACGAAGATCTCGGCGATGTCGCGCGCGTGCCCCTGACCCTCGTTGGTCAGCACCGTACGGCCCACGATCACCGAGAAGTCCGCCACCTCCTCGGGCGGAATGCCGTAAACGCAGTGTGCCGCGGTCAGAACGGCGTAGGGCCCGATCAGCGTGCCGCCGCAGATGTGCCGGTCGTAGGCGGTGTCGCCCCGCGGCTCGTACTGCAGGGTGGTCATGAACGGGTACTTGCCGTCCGGTACGTCGCTGCCGCCGATGATCGGCGGCGGCGCGGCGCTCGCCGTGCCCACCATCGTCGCGAGGCTGGCCGCGGCGGCCACGATGACCGCGGCAATACGTCTACCAATCAACGTGATCTCCCCAATGTCAATGAAAACGGATCTCAACAGCAGAGAGTGAGCGTAGAGACACGTTCGGGTGGCAAACATCAACCCAGAGGACGACCCGATTCCCGACTTTCGTCGGTTGACTACCGGCCGAGTTGTTCGATGACTTCCGCGTTCGGCAGTGCGGCGAGCAACGGGCCCGGCACCAGCAGCTTGCTGCCACGGACCCCGCTGCCGATCACCAGTTCCGGCGCGGCGGCCACGGCGGCGTCCACCAGCACCGGCCAGCCGTCGGGGAGGCCGAGTGGCGTGATGCCACCGTAGGCCATGGCCGTCAGCTCGACCGCCCGGTCCATGGGCGCGAACGAGGCCTTGCGCACGTCGAGCCGGCGGCGGACCACGCCGTTCACGTCGGCGCGCGTGGTGGCGAGCACCAGGCAGGCGGCGAAGCGCTCCTCGCCGCCGCGCTTGCCGGCGACGACCACGCAGTTGGCGGACACCTCGAGCGGCGAGCCGTAGGCCTCGCAGAACGCGGCCGTGTCGGCCAGGTCCGGATCGATCTCGGCGGCGCCCACCAGCGTGGGGTCGGGCAGCTCACCCAGGGCCTTGGCCACCGGGTCGGCCAGCAGATCGGGACGGTCGAGGGCGCGTTCCACCCGCAGGGTTCCCGCGATGCTCCAGGTCACCACTTCTGCCCGCCGCGCTGCACCTCGATCAGCTTCGGTCGCACGTCCACTATGTAGACGAGGGTGGCCACCAGACCGGCGATCCAGAACATCAACCCGAAGCCGACCGGGTCGAACAGGATGAGGGCCGCCGTGCCGCCGGCGGTGATGCCGAGCCATGCCCGCTTGGTCATCCGGTCGATGGCCGTGTACGCGTCCGGGCGCTGCATCAACGCGTGGACGAATGCGAACACACCGACGGGTATTCCGCATGCCCAGATGATGCGCAGTATCAGTTCGGCTTCGGCAGGCACGGTTCCAGCCTACGTGCGCCCCCCAGGGAGTGACTAGGTGACCTGTTCACCCGCGCATGAACGAGCCCCGGCACCCGTGGTGGGCGCCGGGGCTCGTGGAACCGACTACTTGCTGGTCTTCGGCGTGCCGTTGGTCTTCGCGGTCGACCGCGGGGTGGCCTTGCGCGGGGCCGTCCGGTTGGCGACCTTGCGGGAGGCGCTGCGCACCTCGTGTGCCACGTCGTCACCCAGCTCCTCGACCGCCTCGGCGGCGTCGGCCGCCACGCGCTGCGCGGTGCGGGCGCTCTTCTCGCCGACCGAACGCGTGCGGCGGGTCACCTTGCCGAGGACCTCCTCGGCCAGCTCACGCGCGTCGCCGGCGGCGTCGCCGACTCGGTGCTGGAGCGTGGAGATGGCCTCCTCGAGCTGGTCGAGGGCCTTGCTGACCTGCGGCTGAGCCTTCAGCTTGGTCAGCGCCTCCTCGCCCTGGTCGGCGAGCTTCTGGTAGAGCTTCTGCGCGGCGTCGGTGTACTCGTCGACCAGCTTGCGCAGCTCGGCCGGGTCCAGCTTGTCGCGCAGCCCGGCGAGGTCGGTCGGGACCTGGTCGACGGCGCCCTTGGCGGCGTCGGCACCCTCGTTCACGCGGGTCCGGGTCTTGTTGACGGCGTCGCGGACGGCCTGGGTGGCCAGGTCACCGGCGCCGAGTGCGGCCAGCAGCGGGGTGCGGAGCACCTCGACCGCCTGCTCGCCGGCCTTACGAACGTCCTGTGTCTTAACCATTGTTCACTCCATTTCTGTGGTCGGTGCTCCCTGACCGTCCACATCAGACTGTTGGGTCTCGCGGTTCTCCCGACGGAAGGACTCGTAGACATCGAGCAGGATCTGCTTCTGCCGCTCGGTGAGCACGCTGTCCGCCCGTACCGCGTCGACCACCGGTCCGCCCTGCGGCAGGTCGAGAATTCCAGCCTGCACGTAGAGCGCCTCGGCCGAGATCCGCAGACCCTTGGCGATCTGCTGGAGGATCTCCGCGCTCGGCTTGCGCAGGCCCCGCTCGATCTGGCTGAGGTACGGGTTGGACACTCCGGCGAGCTTCGACAGCTGGCGCAACGAGATCTTCGCGTTGCCGCGCTGCTGCTTGATGTAGTCGCCGATGTCGCGCCCGAGGTCGGTGACCTTGTCGATCGGGCTCTGCTCACTCATCCGGCCACCTCCTCGTGACGCTTTCGACGTTACGCCGGAGTGCTAGCAGTTGCAAGCAGTCTGCTTGCACTCAAGGCGTGGGTCCGGTCACAGGCCACCCAGACATGCCGGGGAGCGGGTTATTTCGCCTGCTCAAGATCGGTGGCGTACCGCTCGATGATGTACCGCACGGGGTAGGTCAGGTCCTTGGCCATGGCCTCCGCCAGCGTCAGCCACTGTTCGTTTTCCCCTTCGCCGCTCAGTCGAACCCTGTGCGGCGAGTCGAAGACGGCCAGATAGGCATGCCAGCGGTGCGCATCCGCGCCGCGCCGGCACGAGTCGCCGACAATGTCGGCGCTGGCGACGTGCTCGATCCGGGGTGCTTTCCAGCCGACCTCTTCGTGCAGTTCCCGCCGTGCCGCCCGCTCGGGTGACTCCCCGGCGTCGACGTGACCGGCGGCCACCGTCAGCGCGGAGACCGGGAAGACCGTCCGGTCGAAGAAGAGGAACCTGCCGCCCCGGTCACGCACGAACACCCCGGCGCTCTCGTGCCAGTATTCGCCGTCGTCGGCCACCCACCAGGTCACCGCGGGGTCGAGGACGATGCGGCGCTCATTGCGCCGATCACATGCGCGACAGTGGAAGAGTTCCCTGCCGTCCTGGGATGTCCGCTCGACCGCCTCGGCATGGCAGTCGGCCTCGACGCAGTACTGGCGCTTACGGTCGGCCTGCCACGGGAAGTCGAGTCTCACAGGGCGTCCAGGTGGGCGTTTACCCAGGTGGCGACCGCTGTGGCCGTGTCGGGGATCGTCGCGCCCGTGGTATCCAGGAGGGTCATGGGCGGCGACGTGTGGGCCGCGTTCGTGCGGATCCACGTGTCGAATTCCAGCATCTCCTCGATGCGGTCCTCGTCCCAGCCGCGCCACGCCGGGCGGGCGCGCAAGCGTGCGCGCAGTACTTCCGGGGCGCAGGTCAGCGCCAGGTAGTGGATGTCGGCGAACAACGCCCGCTCCGGCCACTCCTCGAACTGCGGAGGTGCGACCGTGCCGCAAAGCACTACCGGGCGGCCGTTCTGATGGATGCTCGCCGCCAGGCGGAGCCACGTCTGCCGGAAGTCGGCCGAGTCGCCGCTCGGGTCGCGCAGTGCGCCTATCCAGAGCAGGTCCTGTTCCAGGACCACCGTTCGGACGCTCAGCAGATCAACCAGCAGCCGGCCGACCGTGGACTTTCCGGTGCCGCTGGGGCCGGTGATCGCGAACAGTGGAAGGCGCCGGAACGGCTCTCGGTGTCCACAAGAGACACATTCGAGAACCGCGCCGGCACCGCCGGTAATCACTCGGGGATCGGCCGCCCACACCCCGCAGCCAGCACAGATCAAGGGGTGCAAGAGCCGGTCAGTCGAACAGTTGCTCTATGAAGCTCTTGCGCCTGCGGTGGCCGCCGTGACCACCGTGGCCGCCGTAGCCCTTGGGCGAGTCGCCGTAGCCACCGCCCCGGTAGCCCTTCGGCGAATCACCGTAGCCACCACCGCGATACCCCTTGGGCGAATCGCGGTAGTAACCGCCACCCGCCATGGGCGGCGGCGGTGCACCTCCACCCTGATAGGGCGGCGGGGCCGCTGCGGCCGAATACTGCTTCTCGGCGTTGAGGATGGACTCCAGCTCACCGCGGTCCAGGAAGATCCCACGGCAGCCATCGCACTGGTCGATGTGGATGCCTTGGCGGTCCACGGTGCGCATCGTGTTCTGACACTTCGGGCAAATCACACCGACAACATTAGCCAGATCGCATTGATCTCGCCGCCGCATGGTCCGAACCCACATGTGTTTCTCAGGTGCTATGGCCGGCCGACACATGGTCCGGCGGGCGCGGGGTACCTAGCGTTGCCATCATGGAAGGTGGTCCACCTCACACCGATCTCGATGGGCGCATCGCCGCCGAGCGGGTGGCGGCCGAGGTCGACGTGCTGGTGAACAACGCCGGCCTGCGGCACGTGGCGCCGCTGCACGAGTTCCCGCCGGAGATGTTCGCGTCGATCCAGCAGGTGATGGTGACCGCGCCGTTCCTGCTGATCCGAACTGAAGATCCCAAGTCCCCTCAATGAAGTGCGGTGATCTTGTGACATCCCAGGTAGCCCCGTCGAAGCGGTCGTTGTTGCGCATCGTGATGGCGAGCATGATCGGCACCACGGTCGAGTGGTACGACTTCTTCCTCTACACCTCCGCCGCGGCGCTGGTGTTCAACACGCTGTTCTTCCCCACCTACGATCCGCTGACCGGCACGCTGCTGTCCTTCACCACGTACGCGCTGGGGTTCGTCGCCCGGCCGATCGGTGGCCTGGTGTTCGGGCACTTCGGCGACAAGATCGGCCGCAAGAAGCTGCTCGTGGTGAGCCTGATGATGATGGGTGGCGCCACGTTCGCCATCGGCCTGCTGCCCACGTACGGGGCGATCGGCGTGGCGGCGCCGCTGCTGCTCGTGTTCCTGCGGCTGGTGCAGGGTTTCGCGCTCGGCGGTGAGTGGGGCGGGGCCATCCTCATCGTGTCCGAGCACGGGGACGCGAAACGGCGCGGGTTCTGGGCTTCGTGGCCGCAGGCGGGCGTGCCGTTGGGCAACCTCATCGCGACGGCCGTGCTGGCGATCCTGGCGGCCGTGCAGTCCGACGCGGCGTTCGAGTCGTGGGGCTGGCGGATTCCGTTCCTGCTCTCCGCCGTGCTCGTGGTGATCGGGCTGTGGATCCGGCTGGCCGTGGAGGAGTCGCCCGTGTTCCTGGAGGCCGCGCGGCGCGCCAAGGAGCGCGGGGTGGCCGAGAAGGCGCCGATCGCGCAGGTGTTCAAGCACAGCTGGCGTCAGGTGCTGATCGCCATGGGTGCGCGGATGGGCGAGAACGTGTCGTACTACATCATCACGGCGTTCATCCTCGTGTACATCACGGAGTCGCTGGACCTGTCGAAGTCCATGGGGCTCAACGCCGTGCTGATCGGGTCGGCCATCCACTTCGCCACCATTCCCTTGTGGGGCTGGCTGTCCGATGTGGTCGGTCGGCGCGGGGTGTACCTGTTCGGTGCGATCGGGATGGGCTTGTGGGGTTTCGTGTTCTTCGCGATGCTGGACACGCGTTCGTTCCCCACGATCGCGTTGGCGACCACCGTCGGGCTGGTGTTGCACGGGGCGATGTACGGGCCGCAGGCGGCGTTCTTCTCCGAGCTGTTCGGCACGCGGGTGCGGTACTCGGGCGCGTCGATCGGCTACCAGCTGGCGTCCATCGGGGCCGGTGCGGTGGCCCCGCTGATCGCCGTGGCGCTGCTGAACGAGTGGGAAAGCACGATCCCCGTGTCGATCTATCTGGTGGCCATGTGCGCGATCTCCGTGGTGGCGGTGCTGTTCGCGACGGAGACCCGGGGCGCGTCGCTCGAGGAGAACCTGGGCGTGCCGGTGGCGGAGGCTCCCGCGGCGAAGGCACCGGTCACGACGTGAGCGGAATTGTCGGTGGCCGTCCGTAGGGTGCGCCCCATGACCGACAAGGCGACCTACGCACCCCTCGTGTTCGACCGGTCCGACGGCTGTTCGCTCACGCTGTACCTGGAAGAAGTCGACGCGACCATGGGCGTGTTCGAGGCCAGTGGCAAGTACGGCAACGGACACTCCTGGGACGGGGTCGCCCGGTCGGCGGTTCGCGAGGACGCACGCGAGCTGGTCGACAAGATCGAGTTCGATTCGGAGGGCAGCATGTTCTGCGCCTACGCCCGGGATGAGGCGGCGCTGCGCCGGCTCGCCGAGTTGCTGCGTGACGCCGTACATGACCACGCGCGATTACGTCGCTACCTCGATGCGGGTGACCCGGACTGGTTCGACTGACACGATGATCCGCGTGGACTCTGCCGGCGTGCTGCGCCAACTGCTCGACCTGCTCGCCAACGGGGCGAGCGGGGAGCAGCTGGCGCACGTCGCCGTGGAGCACGCTGCGGTCGAGGACGCGGTCGAGGTGGCGTTGCGGATCCGGCGCACGCTCGCCGAGCACCGGCGTCGCGAGGACGAGCTGACGGCACTGTTCGACACGGCGCGGGACCTGTCGAAGTTGCGGGACCTCGACGAGGTGCTGCAGTCGATCGTGCGGCGTGCGCGGATGTTGCTGCGGGTCGACCTGTCGTATCTCAGCCTCAACGACGAGCAGGCCGGCACCACCTACATGCGGGTCACCGACGGGTCGGTGTCATCGCTGCTGCCCCGGCTGCGCATCGGGCACGGCGAGGGGCTCGGCGGGCTGGTCGCGCAGACCGCGCACCCCTACGCGAGTGCCGACTACCCGAACGACCCGAAGTTCGCGCACACCCGCTCGATCGACGACGCGGTCGGCGCCGAGGGCATGGTGGGCATCGTCGGGGTGCCGTTGTCGTTGGGCAGCAAGGTGATCGGCGTGCTGTTCGCGGCCGACCGGGCGCGGCGGGAGTTCACGGCCGACGAGGTGGCGCTGCTGTCGTCGCTCGCCGACCACGCGGCCGTCGCCATCGACAACGCGCAGCTTCTGGCGTCGACTCGGCGGGCCAACGAGGAGATGCGCCACGCCGAGGACACCCACGATCGGCTCATGCAGCTGGTCCTGCGCGGCGGCGACCTGGAGGCCGTGGCCGCGGAACTGGCGGTCGTGTTGGACGGCGGCCTGGTGTTGTTCGACGAGTCCGGTGTGGAGCTGGCGCGGGTCGGCACCCCGCCGATCGCGCCGCCGGTCGGGGCGGCCCGGTCGTCGGGCCGCGCGGTGCGGCAGCGGGACCACTGGGTGTGCGCGGTGCTCGCCGGACCGGAGCTGCTCGGCAGCCTCGTACTCACGGGCCGCTCCACGCTGGGCGACGCGGACCGGCGGCTGTTCGAGCGGGCCACCGTGGTGACGGCGCTGCTGTTGCTGCTGCGGCGTTCGGTGGCTCGCGCCGAGGACGAGGTACGCGGCGAGCTGCTGACCGACCTGCTGACGGCGCCGACCCGCAACCCGGCCGCGTTGCTCGCTCGCGGCAGGCGGCTCGGTATCGACCTGGCCGCGCCGCACGCAGTGCTGATCGCACACGTGGACGGGGTGTCACGGCGGCGGCTGGCCATGGCGTGCGGCCGATACGCGACGCTCGTCGGTCTGCACGCCGAGCAGGTGGTGTTGCTCGTAGCGGACGGCGTGCCGGCGAGCAAGCTCGCGGCAGAACTGTCGGCCGCGGTGGACGCCACGGTGACGGTCGGCGCGTCCGGTCCGGCGGCGGGCCCGGCGGCGCTGGCTTCGGCGGCCACCGAGGCGGCGCGCTGTGTCCGGTCCCTGCTCGCGCTGGGCCGGGCGGGTCATGGCGCGGCCCTGTCCGAACTGGGTTTCGTCGGCCAACTGATCGGCGACCGCACGGACCTGGCCGGCTACGTCCGCACCACCATCGGCCCGGTACTCGACTACGACGAGCGGCGAGGCACCGACCTGGTCGACACGCTGCGCGCGTACTTCGACTGCGGCACGAACCTGACGCGCGCGAAGGACGTGCTCCACGTCCACGTCAACACGGTGGTGCAACGCTTGGACCGGATCGCGTCCTTACTGGGCGAGGACTGGCAAACGCCCGATCGCGCGCTGGAGATCCAGTTGGCGCTACGGCTGCAACAACTCCGCGGCTGAGTTCCAGTCAGGAGGGCGATGCCCTGAATGAGGCGTTGACGACGCTCAGCCTGGATCCACCGCTGGTCTTGGTTGGTGGTGCTCTGAAGGACGCTTTCGGGGCAGTGCGCCACGGCCGGCGCTCCGCGGCCGAGTCAGGACAGCTGCTCCATCCACGGCCGGCCGATCTTGCGCTTGTCCAGGAAGTCGACCAGCACGCGCAACGCCTCCGTAGCGGGTTCCAGCCGCGGCAGTTTCATCGTCGGGTCGGCCAGTACCGCGGCGAGGCACTCGCCCAGCCGCCGGATGTGCCGGCGGCGGCCGAAGTCGAGGAAGTCCACTCGCGCCACACCATGTGCACGACGCACAGGTACCTGGCGATGCGGTACACCGTCTCGTAGCGCGCATAGTCCCGAAACCTCGGCGGCAGCTTGGGGAACTCCTCGATCTGGTTGAACTTTCCGACGTTGTCCAGTCTGGTCAGCAGCGTGTGCGCCGCCTGCAGCAGCGGCACGCTGTACCGGCTCGCCACATGCCGCAGCTGCGAGCGCTGCCGCGCGCGGTGGCCACCGCGCCCGCGACCGAGACGATCGCCGCGAGTACAGGCACCGTGTTCATCGTGAGATCTCACCACGCAACTCGTCGGGGGTGATCGCCCGCAGGGTGTGGCCTCGGTGGCCTGTCGTGGTTTTCGCCGCCAGCAGGGAGTTGAGGATCGACTCCTCCACCGCGTCCAGGGTCGCGGCGAACAGGGGCGACAGGTCCGCGTCCTTCGGAGGGAGTTCGCCGGTGGTGGTACTGAACGCGATGCCGTAGTCGCCGCTGCCGTTGCTGTACGACGCGCCCACGCGGCCCATGCCGAACACCAGTCGGCGGGACAGGCGGGTCAGTTGGCGGGCGTCCAGCGGAGCGTCCGTGGCGGCCACCAGCATGCAGGAGCCGACGTCGAGGGTGCCGCCGAAGTTGGCCTGCACCAGGACACCGAGGGTGATCTCGCGGCCCGCCAAGGTCAGAACTCGCGACGACGTGCCGATGCCCGCCTTGTAGCCGAGTGCACCCGTGCCGGTGCCCGCGCCCACGCAACCCTCCGGCACCGCGCCCGCGACCGCACCGTCGAGTGCGGACAGCACGTGCGCCTCGGTGATCGGGCGGGCGCGGATGTCGGACAGGTAGCCGTCATTGCACTCGCCCACCACCGGGTTCAGCGACAGGGCGTCGGATCTGGCCAGGAGCCACGTGACCAGCGCGTCGGCCGCGCGGAACGCGGACAGTGTTGCCGTCAGGACGATCGGGGACTCGAGAACGCCCAGCTCGACCAGCTGCGTCGCGCCGATCAGCTTGCCGTGGCCGTTGCCCACGAACAGGCCCGCCGGCAGCGCCGTGCCGTCGGGGACGATGGCCGTCACACCCGTGTGGATGTCCGGCTGTTCGACGACCGTCGTGTGCCCGACGCGCACGCCCGGCACGTCGGTGATCGCGTTGTGCGTGCCCGGCCGGCCACCGGTCACGATGCCGAGTTCCCTTGCCCTCATCATGGGGCACATGCTCCAACATCTGGCGGGCCGCGTCTGGCTGTATCCGTCCGATCCGGACCCTGGCGCCGTGCAGGGCGGCGTGGCGGTGATCGCCGGCGACAAGGACAGCACGATCGTGGACGCCGGTCACAGCCCTGGGCTGGCGCGGCTGGTGCAGTCGGCGATGGCCGGCGCGGGCCTGCCGCCGGCGCGGCGGTTGATCTACACGCATCACCACTGGGACCACACGTGGGGCGCGTGCGCGTGGCCGGAGGTCGAGATCATCGGCCACGAGGCGGGGGTGGCACCGCTGGTGGCCGACGCCGCGCGGCCGTGGAGCTACGCCTACCTGCGCGAACAGGTGGCGGCCAACCCGTTGCTGGGCCCGAGCTTCCGGGCGCGGGCTCTCGCGGTCGACTTCGCCGAGCTCGTGGTGCTGCCGCCGACGCGGACGTTCGCATCCTCGCTGTCGGTGGACGGGGTGGAGGTGCGGCACGTGGGCGGCCACCACGCACCGGACTCCGCGGTGGTGGCTGTGCCTGACTCGTCGGTCCTGCTGCTGGGTGACTGCTACTACCCGCCGCCGTGGCACCTGCGCACGCCCGAGGACGGGATGGATGTGGCGCAGCTGCGGGAGTTGATGGGGCTGGGATTCGAGTGGTACGTGACCAGCCACCAGCCCCCGTGGCACGGCGGCGAGGCACCGGACCTCCCCTGACACGGGTGTCGGCGGACCGAAACCGCGATCTCGGGTGCGGGAACCGCGATCTCGAGTGCCCGAACCGCGATGTCGGGTGCCGGAACCACGATGTCGCGTGCCCGAACCGCGAACTCGCGTGCCGGAACCACGATGTCGCGTGCCCGAACCGCGAACTCGGGTGCGGGAACCGCGATCTCGGGTGCCCGAACCGCGATCTCGAGTGCCCGAACCACGGTGGCGCGGGACCGCGGGTCGCGAGTGTGCTGTTATCACGAGACACCGACAAAAGTGGTCCAGGGACCCCTGAATTTAATTGTAGTCGCGAGCACCGACAGTTTTGGCCCACAGCCCGGGCCGCCGGGCCGCGGGCAGTGAGCCGTCCACTCGAGTTCACGTTCCCGGAGGCGAGACCCGCACCCGCGCCGGGGTGGCTCGATGCAGGGAAGGCGTCGTTCACTGCGGTCAACGCAGGGAAGGCGTCGTTCCATGCATTCCCGGGCGCCCGATTAGACCTCGGCTGCTACCTCGTGGTGGGTTACCTCTTCGTCCCAGTGGGAGAGGGCCTCGCGGGCTGCGTCGGCTAGTACGGCGCGGTTGGGATGGTCGCCGGCGAAGCCGTGTACCGCGGCGATGTCGGTGAAGTACGCGATCGACGTGAAGGCCACCTCCTCGCCCTCGTCTCGGCGCAGCAGCCTTGCCCCCTGGAAGCCCGCCACCTCCTTGAGGTGAGCGGCCACCTCGGACTCGTAGTGGCGCTGGTAGTCATCCGCGGTGTCGGCGGGTGCCCAGCCCCGCCACATTCGAGCGATCATGACCGGAGTGTGTCACCTCACCGAGCCTGCGACAGTCCTTTTTCTAGGGACACGAACGCCTTGTGGAAGTGTGGGGCCAGGGGTTCCAGGAGGGTTGGGTAGGCGTCTACCAGGCCGTCCGCGTGGTTGGCCGCCGCTACTCGGACGTACTGGTGCAGGTGGGAGCGGCCCTGGGCCTGGACCATCGACGCGTACACGTCGCTCGATTCGGTGATCGGCAGTAGCGCGTCCAGGGTGCCGTGCAGGGTGATCAGTGGGCGGGCGATCCTGCCCGTCAGGGAGATTCTGGCCACCGCCGCCTTCACCGACGGCGGGCGGGACGCGTACGAGTACGCGGCCTCGTCGCCTGCGTACGTCGGGTCCAGTTCTGTTCGGTAGATCCGTTGGGTCAGGCCCCAGTACACCTCTCGGTGGTATGGCCACAGGAATGCCGACTCCGGCGGGAACGCCGACATGTCGCCGCGCAGGGCCGGCGGCAGAAACGTCAGCAGGTTCGGACCGTCCGGGCGCCACAGCGTGCCCTCCCAGTCGACGCCGCCGTCGAACAGCCTCGGGTTGTTCTCCAGTTGCCAGCGGACCAGGTAGCCGCCGTTCGAGATGCCTGCCGCCAGAGTGAGACTGGGGAGGCGGCCGTAGCGTTGGGCCACCACGGCTTTTGCCGCTACCGTCAGTTGTGTTACTCGCGTGTGCCACTCGAGGATCGCGTCGCCCGGGCGGCGGCCGTCCTCGTGGAACGCTACGCCCGTGTTGCCCTTGTCCGTCGCGGCGAAGGCGTATCCCTTTGACAGTACGAAGTCCGCGATCGCTCGGTCGTTCGCGTACTGGCGGCGGTTGCCCGGGGAACCCGTGACCACCAGGCCGCCGTTCCACCGGTCGGGCAGGCGGAGGACGAACTGGGAGTCGTGGTTCCAACCGTGGTTCGTATTGGTGCGTGAGGTGTCCGGGAAGTAGCCGTCGATCTGGATTCCTGGGACGCCGCTGAGTTGTGGCAGACCGGAATGCGTGAGGCCGGCCCAGTCGGCCGGGTTCGTGTGGCCGCCCGCCGTGGTCAGTTCGTCCACACAGGACACTTTCTGACGCTCGGCCATCGGGACCCACAGCCGCGCGCAGCGGTCGGCGGCCGCCGAGACCGGGGCCACGAACACCAGTACCAGCACCATCGCAAGCAACCGGACAACCATAGAGCGACCGTAGGAGCGGACCGCGCCCGCGGACATGAGTGCCGCCACCACAATCCGGACGGCGAATGTGGTGGTGGGCACCCTGACCCGTCGACGAGAACGCGTTCTACGTTAGATGGACAAACACAGCCGATCACAATGAGGTGCGGCATGCGCAGAATCGCCACCCTGCTCGCGTTGACGCTGCTGACCACGTTCCTGACCGCCGCGCCCGCCCGCGCGGCGAGCATCGTGCCCGTCACGGGGTTCGGTAGCAATCCCGGCAACCTCGCCATGTTCCGTTACACGCCCGACAACCTGCCCAGCGGACGACCCGTGGTCGTCGCGCTGCACGGGTGTACGCAGAACGCCACCGGGTACGGCACCGGCGCGGGCTGGGTTCAGCTGGCCGACCGGTTCGGGTTCACGGTCGTGCTGCCCGAGCAGAAGACGGCCAACAACTCCAACCGCTGCTTCAACTGGTTCGAGCGCGGCGACACCACGCGTGGACAGGGTGAGGCCGAGTCCATCGCGCAGATGGTCCGGCACACGGGCGCGTCCCGGGCCTACGTCTCCGGGCTCTCGGCCGGCGGGGCCATGACGGCCGTGATGCTCGCCGCCTACCCCGAGATGTTCTCCGGCGGCGGGGTCGTCGCCGGGATCGCGTACCGGTGCGCGGCCAGCATGATCGACGCCTTCTCCTGCATGAACCCCGGCCGCAACCTCACGCCCACCCAGCTCGGCGACCACGTTCGCGCCGCCGGTTCACACACCGGGCCGTGGCCGACGGTCAGCATCTGGCAGGGCACGGCCGACTACACGGTCCGGCCCGCCAACGCGACCGAACTGGTCGAGCAGTGGACGAACGTGCACGGCATCCCGCCGACGCCCACCGGCACCGACACGGTCGCCGGCTACCCGCACGCGGTGTACGGATCGGCGGTGGAGACCTACACGATCACCAACATGGGACACGGCCAGCCGGTCGACCCCGGGACCGGCAGCGGGCAGTGCGGGCAGGCCGGGGCTTACCTGCTGGACGTCAACGTGTGTGCCGCCTGGCACCTCACCGGAAGGTGGGGCCTGAGCGGATGAGCTGGTGAAGGGCGACGTCCGGGACTGTCAGGTGCCCCGCAGACGGGTTCTTGGAGTCCTGGATGCCGGCCGCCCAGGCGACCTCGACACATGCCTCGCCATCGGAGCTGTGGCTGGACTTGCGCCAAGCGACCTCAACGCAGTTGGTTTCGGAACCACTAAAGCTGGACTTCCGCCACAGAGCGTCACCGAACTCCATGCCCTGTCTCACCCCTTGTCATAGTCAGCCGCCACGGCGGCCAAGAACTCGCTGGTCCCAGCAGGGTCAAGCGCCGCAGCCTTCAGCGTATCGGTCAAAGCCTGAAATGGGGCCGTGTCAGCCGGCTCATCCAGGAAGCCGGACGCCTGCTTGTGCTCCAGGTGCACGATGTCCCCCGCCTTCGCGAACTGGAGCAGGAGGAACGGACCATAGATCGGGTAGCCACCGCGATCAAACGGGATTACCTGAACAGTCACGTTGGGCAGCTCAGCCGTTCTGATGATGTGCTGGATCTGCGCGGCCATCACCCTTCGACCTCCGAACGGACGACGCAGCGCAGCCTCATCCATGATCACCGAGTAGCGCGGCGGCTTCTTGCGGCTGAGCACAGTTTGTCGCCCAGCTCGCGCCGCGACCCGGCCTTCGGTCTCCGCATCGGGCACGCCAGACGCCTCCATGACCGCACGAATATAGGCATGGGTCTGCAGCAGGCCGGGAACCAGGAGTGGCTCAAAATTGGTGATTTTGGTGGCTTCACCTTCGAATGTGATGAGTGTGGGCAGCTGCTTTGGTAGCGCATTGCCACCGGTCTCCCACCAGCCAGCTGGATTTGCGGCCCTCGCAAGAGTGAGAACACGTTGCTTCTCGACACCCTTCACCCCATAGGCGGTGAGGATTGAGGAAACCTCCTCCGGGGGTGGCATCCGCAAGCCGAGTTCGCTTCGGTTTAGAGTGGCAGGAGAGACATCGACCTTCTCGGCCGCTTCCTTCGTAGTGAGGCCGGCGGCCCGGCGGAGGTCACGCAGCTCGTTGGCAAGCGCGCGGGCACGTGAGGCGCTCTGCTTGTCGGTCATGCTGAAATCTCAGCAGGATTTGGCCGCCAGCGATATTACCCGATCGTATGTAAATCTCAGACTGGGAGATATATCCGAACACTGTCACGGTGTTCCCATGACTACTGCCGCACTGGTGAAAACCCTTGACCTGTACACGAGATGGGCCGACTTCTATCCGAGCGCTCGCTTCGTGGTGATCGCCATCGCTCCCGATGGGACAGACGCAGAAGTGCTCGGGTGGGGCTTGGCCCTACCCGAGCACGTCTTCACATATCTACCCGAAATCGGTGTCACCGGCAGTTTTCAGACGGCCGACAGCCTCCTCCGAACACTCAACCGCACCCTCGACACCCGCCTCATCTGGGTCGACCCGGAACCCGACCACTGGCCGGGTGACCCGGAAGAGGATTAGTCACTCAGTCCGGAGCGTCGTGAGTCTGGTCGCGCTGCGCAGGAACGGCAGGGTGAGGGCGCAGACCAGCAGCGACAGCAGGAGCGCACCGCCGGTCAGCGAGACCACGCCCATCCAGTCGATGGCCAGCCTTTCGTCGGTGAGCCGCATCATCAACGCGGCCAGCCCGATCCCCGTGATCATCGCGACCACCACGCCCAACCCGATCGGCAGCGCGATCTGCCACAGCAGCGACCGGCCGAGCACCGAACGCGGCACCCCGCTCGCGGCCAGCACCGCGAGCGGGCGCCGCCGCTCCCGGATGTGTTCCAGCGCGAGCACCAGCAGGCTCACTCCGGCCAGCATCAACGTGAAGACCGACCCGATGTACAGCCCGTTGCGGATGGCCAGGAAGGTCGTCTGGTTCTCGGTGAACTCGTCGACCGTGTTGTAGGAGTACACGGTCACCCGCCACGCGTGCGGGGCGAGCAGGTTGCGCAGCTCTTCCATCTGGTCCGAGGTCATGCCGGGATCGGCATCCGGCCGGATCGTCGCCCTGCTGGACGGCAGCGTCGCGCCGCCGAGCGCGCCGGGTGTCACGATGACGCCGCCGCTGTACATGCGGCTGTCCGACTCGATCCGCTGCACGTCGTCCGGCACGACCCAGCTGCTGAGGACCTCGTAGTCGTTCTCGTCGAAATCTCCCATGAAGTACGTCGGGTACTCGCGGAACTCCAGCTGCTCGCCCGGCTGGAGCACCAGCTCCTCGGGCGTGCCCGGGTACGACAGGTCATAGACGCCACCGTCGACACAGTTCTCGACCGCGCCGCTGGACTCCGCCGAAGCGCAGTCCATGATCTGCAGGTAGTGGTCCTGCTGGTTGGTCGTGTCGCCAGGCGTGTACCCGGTGACGTAGTTGACGACGTGCGCGTCCCGGATCCCCGGCGCGGTCGCCACCTCGGTCGCCACCTGATCGGCCAGGTCCGGGTCGGCGGAGATGTCGAGACCCGGCGCTTCCTCGGCGACCTCCGATGGGGCGAGGCCGAGTTCGCCCTCCACGGTCAT
The DNA here is from genome assembly GCA_963826035.1 of uncultured Actinomycetota bacterium. Classification (GTDB taxonomy): domain Bacteria; phylum Actinomycetota; class Actinomycetes; order Mycobacteriales; family Pseudonocardiaceae; genus Actinophytocola. The sequence continues at coordinate 612,881 of CAWGVZ010000024.1, forward strand.
CAGCACGGTCTGCAGCGCGATCGCACCCGCCAGCACGACCGCCACCCCGCCGACCACCCTGGCCGAGGTGCCGCTGTCCAGCTGAAGCCTGCGGATGGCGAGCTGCCACGACGTCGGCCCGCCCTCGATGCGCCCGACCACCCGCTCGACCAACCACGGCAGCAGTACCGGAACGCCGATCAGCACCAGCGTGGCGCCAGCGGCGACCGCGAAGGACCACGCGTCCGTGCCCTCCCGGGCACCGAGCTGGGTGAGCAGCAGTGCGACCCCCGCGATGATCATGGCGAACCGCCACCACCCCCGCCGGCGCACCGGCTTGCTCTGCCGAACGACCCCGAGCGGCTCGATGATCGTGCGGCGCAGGGCGATCAGCGCCATGAGCACCGCCAGGCCCGGGATGAGCAGCACGATCAGCAGCACGAGCAGTGGGTTCGGCACGATGTCGCTCGAGTAGACGCTGGTCCCGAACAGCTCGATGTTCTCCGCGTACTGCCGGGCGACGAGGAAGACCGCGGCGCCGAGTACGAGTCCGGCCAGCGCGCTGACCAGCGACTCGGCCGCCGCGATCCGCCGCACCTGGCGGGACCCCGATCCCACCAGGCGCAGAGCGGACAGCCGGCGGTCCCGTTCCGCTCCGGCTATCCGACTGGCTGAGCTGACGAAGATGAGCACCGGCAGCAGCAACACCACCGCTCCGATCAGCACCACCGAGAGCAACCCCGGGTCGAGCATGCGGCCGAGCTCGGCCTGGTCGTCACCGAAGGCGTAGACCTCCTGTTTCCAGCTCGTGTCGAGGAGGTCGTCGGACACCCCCAGCCAGGCCACCAGTTCCCCTGGCTCGTACACCCCCACCTTGCCGACCCGGCCGACGTCGGTCCATTCGGCGAACCGGGGCCGCAGCAGCTCACCCTCGTCGGAGGCCAGCAGCTCGGCCAGTGCCGGCGACAAGTACATCTCGCCTGGCGCCGGTATGTCCCGAACGCCCGGCAGCTCCGGCGGGTTCGGTCCGGTCGCGTGGACGTAGCTCATATCGACGAAATTGCTGCGGAATTCCGTGGTCTCCTGCACGTGCACCAGGGGGTCGACGCCGTCGACCGGCTCGGGGTTCGCGTAACTCAGGTTCGCCCGGTGGTCACGCTCCTCCATCATGGTGCCGACCGACGCGGCCACCAGAAGCACAGCCGTGGCGATCGTGATGCCGATCGCGCTGAGTGCGAACCTCGCCAAGGAGGTGCGGCCGCCCCCGACAGCCAGCCGCACCCCCAAGGCGAGGTCGCTCACCCACCCCCTCACACCAGCTCCACTTGCCTGGTGTGGCCGTCGCGGACGATGACCTCCCGGTCGGAGTACGCCGCTACCCGTGGCTCATGGGTGACCAGGATGACCGCGGCACCCGTGTCGCGGGCGGTGTCGGTCAGCAGTCGCATGACGTGTTCGCCGTTGAGCGAGTCGAGGGCGCCGGTCGGCTCGTCCGCGAAGATCACCTTCGGGTGGATGACCAGCGCTCGCGCCACCGCCACCCGCTGGCCCTGGCCGCCCGAGCACTCGCCGGGCCGCTTGGCCGCCACGTCGTCGACCTCCAGACGGGCGAGGAACTCGCGTGCCTGCGCCTCGGCGGCCCTTCTCTTCATGCCGCCGAGGCGCAACGGCAGCGCCACGTTCTCGACGCAGGTCAGTTCCGGCACCAGCTGGCCGAACTGGAACACGAAGCCGAAGTCGGTGCGGCGCAGCGTGCTACGCGGGCCGTCGGGCATGGCGCCCAGGTCCTGGCCGCCGTAGGTGACCGTGCCGGCGTCCGGCTGGATGATGCCGGCGATGCAGTGCAGCAGCGTGGACTTGCCGGAGCCCGACGGGCCCATGACCGCCACGACCTCGCCCGCCTGGATCGACATGTTGGCGCCGTCGAGCGCCTTGGTAGCGCCGAAGGACTTGACCACGTTCGTGGCCTCGAGCAATACGCTCATGCCCGCACCTGCTTCCCCAGTTCGGTCAGGCGCGCGGCCGTCAGCTCCAGCCAGCGCAGGTCGGCTTCCAGGTGGAACAACGCGTGGTCGCAGATGAGCTGGTCGGCCAGGTCGCCGCTCTTCTTGCGGGCGGTCAGCTCGCGCATGGCGCGCAGGTGGGCCGACCGCTGGGTGTCCAGCACGTCCTCGGCGCTGCGCTCGGACAGCAGCGCGATGATCACCTTGGTGTACAGCGTGCTCTGCATGTACAGCTCGGGCTTCTCGGCGGTGGTCAGCCAGTTGCCGACGTCGGTGACGCCCTCGCTGGTGACCGCGTAGCGCTTGCGGTCCGGACCGCCGCCCTGCTCGACCCCGTTCTCCTCGATCAGGCCGTTGCGCAGCAGTCTGGAGAGCGTGGCGTAGACCTGCCCGTAGTGCAGCGGGCGGTCGTGGCCGAAGTGCTCGTCGTAGGCGCGCTTCAGGTCGTAGCCATGTCGAGGCCCCTGTTCGAGGAGCCCGAGCAACGTGTGTCCGATTGACATGCGGGGGACAGTACACGGTGTGTATAGCTGCCGTCTATACACACCGTGAATACGCCTTTGAGCTGGCCTAACAGGCGCAGAGACAGAAGGGGTGATCGGCCGGATCGGCGTAGACGCGGAACGACTCCTGAGTGTCGAGGAGGCGGGCACCGAGGCCGAGCGCCCGGTCGTGGGCGGCGTCGAGGTCGTCGACCGTGAGGTCGAGGTGGAGCATCTGCGGGCGCTCCGGGTCGGGCCACGTGGGCGGCCGGTAGTCGGGCGCGCGCTGGAACTCGATCAGGATGCCCGCGGGGCCGGCGAGGGAGACCCAGTCCTCGTCCGACCTGGCGATCGGCCAGTCGAGCAGGCGGGCGTAGAAGTCGGCGAGCGCCGTGGGGTCGGGGCAGTCGAGCACCACGGAGCCGAGGCGGGGAATCGCTGCGGTCATATCTCCTCCTTAACCAGTGAACACCATATGAGGGTTACTGCGGCCGGGCAACCCCCGTCGCGCCTACAGTGGTTGTTGTGACAGACGTGGACCTCGTGATCGACTTCCTGAACACGGTCGACCACGAGGGAGGAACGGACGTGCTGACCGACCCAGCGGCGTGGTCGTCGTGGCTGGCTTCGCGCGCGCTGACGGGCGGCGGCACCGCCGCGGTGCGCGCCGCCCGTGACGCGCTGCGCGTGGCGGTCGGCGACCTCGGCCAGCCGGCCGACGTGGCGACCACCGTGCGGGTGGAGCTGGCGGACGGGACCCCACGGGTGGTCACGAGGGACGTGCTTGGCGCCGTGTTGACCGCCGCCAGCCGGCTGACCGTGCTCGGCCAGTGGGAGCGGGTGAAGATCTGCCCGGCGCGGGACTGCCGGTGGGCGTTCTACGACCGCTCCCGCAACCACTCCCGCACGTGGTGCTCCATGCAGACCTGCGGCAACCGGCAGAAGGCCCGCGCCTGGCGCGAGCGCACCGGCCATTAGCGCCGGCGCGGGCGCGGCGTGCGGCATGCCTGGAACGACGCCTTGCAGACGTTGAGCGTCAGGAACGACGCCTTCCAGGCATGATGCAACGCCGGGGGCGGCATCGGTCACCTCATCATGTGACGACAACCTCGAGACCCGGTCTGGGGGCGGCAGCGGCGGTGACCGACGCGGACGGCCGCTCCGATGCCGAGCTGTGGACACACGCGGCGGCCGGCGACCGGGACGCGTTCGGCGCGCTGTTCGAACGGCACGTGGCCGCCGTGTGGAACCACGCCTACCGGTTGACGGCATCCTGGGCGAAGGCCGAGGACCTCACGTCCAGCACCTTCCTGCTGGCCTGGCGCAAGTGTCCGGAGTTGCTCCTGGTGCGCGAGAGCGCTCTGCCGTGGCTGTACGCGGTTGCCGGGAACCTGGCCAGAACCGAGGTCCGCAGCTCGACGCGATTCCTGCGCGCGGTGCGGCGGCTGCCGGGTGACCACGCCGAGGCCGACCACGCGGACGCTGTGGCGAGCCGGGTCGACGACGGTCGCCGGATTCCCCGGCTGCTCGACGCCGTCCGCGAGCTTCCGAAGGCCGAACGCCAGGCGGTGGAGCTGTGCCTGCTCGGCGAGCTGTCCACGGCCGATGCCGCGGCGCTGCTCGGGGTCGCCGAGCCGAGCGTCCGGTCCCGACTTTCCCGCGCCCGGTCGCGGCTGCGCACGATGCTGGAGGAGACCTCATGAACGACCTCGCCCTGCCACCTCGTGCGCCGCTTCCCGTCGAGACCCGGGACCGGATCCGCGCCACGGTAGTTGCCGGCCTGGCCGAGCCACCGCGGCCCGCCCGGAACCGGTGGTACCTGCCACTGGCGGCCGCGGCCGGAATCGTCGCCCTGGCCGCCGCCGCAGTCGTGGCGACCCGGACGGGCACGGCGCCGACCGGGGACAACCGGCCCACCACCACGGAGCTGGACACGTTCGCCGCCGAATGCGTCCAGCAGGCCAACGCCTCGTGGCCCGCGGCTGAGCAGGGCTGGACAGTCGTGGCCGCCACCATGGTCCGTGAGGTAGGCGTGCTGACGCTTCGCGACCAGGACAAGTTGGCGACCTGCGAGGCACGCCAAGGAGTTACCGCTCTGTACCAGCATCGCCCGTATCGGATGCCCGAGCCGTCCGACGCGCCGGACCTGTGGCTCAGGACCTTTGGGAATGTCGCCATGGTGCCGCCCCGCTACCCGTTGATGATCAGTGGGCCGGTGTCCGGCGAGGTGAGCGGCATGGCCCTGACCCTCGACGACGGGACCACCGTCGAGGCCGAGGTCGCGAACGAGACCGCGGTCGCCCTGGTGCCGTGGGACGGTCCGACCCTTCGGGCGGGTACGACGGTGCCGACGAAGGATCTGATCGTCTCCGTTCGGGTGGTCGACCGGGACGGTGCCGTGCTCTACGAGGGTCCGCCCCTCTAGATGATCAGTTGGGCCACCGCGTAGATCACCAGGCCGGCCAGGGCACCGACCACCGTGCCGTTGATGCGGATGAACTGCAGGTCCCGGCCCACCTGCAGCTCGATCTTGCGCGAGGTCTCCTGGGCGTCCCAGCGCTGGACGGTGTCGGTGATCAGCGTGGTGATCTCGTCGCGGTAGTTGAGCACCACGTACGCGGCCGCGCCCTCGACCCAGCTGTCCACCTTGTCGCGCAGGGAGTCGTCGTCCGACAGGCGCCTGCCGAGGGAGACCAAGCCCTCGCGGACCCGCTTGCGTAGCTCGCTCGACGGGTCCTCGGCCGCGTCGAGCAGCAGCTTCTTGGCGGTCGTCCACGCCGATCCGATCACGTTCTGGACCTCGCGGTGCTCCAGGACCTGCTGCTTCACCTGCTCGGCGCGTTCCATGAGCACAGGGTCGGTCTGCAGGTCGGCCGCGAACTCGGCCAGGAACTTGTCGATGGCCAGGCGCATCGGGTGGTTCGGGTCGGTCTTCACCAGCCAGGCGAACGACAGCACCTCGCCGTAGACCTTGTCCGCCACCATCGAGTCCACGAACTTGGGCGACCATGTCGGCGCCCGGTCGGACACCACACGCAGCACGGTGCTGTGGTTGTCCTTCACCCAGTCGTAGGCGCGGTCGCACATGAGGTCGACCAGCTTGTGGTGCGAGCCGTCCTCGAACACGCCGGCCAGCATCTTGCCGAGCGGCGGGCCCCACGGCACGGCCACCACCCGCTTGACCACCGCCTGCTCCATCACCGCCTGGACGTCCTCGTCGCGCAGCACGGCCACCACACCGCGCACCACGGTCGACAGCTCGGCCGTCACGCGCTCGGCGTTGGCCTCCTCGGCCAGCCAGCCGCCGAGCCGCTTGGACACGCCCACCCGCCGCAGCCGCTCACGGACCACCTGCTCGGAGAGGAAGTTGGCGCCGACGAAGTCGCCGAGGCTGTTGCCGATCGCGTCCTTGCGGGTGGGGATGATCGCCGTGTGCGGAATCTTGATCCCGAGCGGGTGGCGGAACAGCGCGGTGACGGCGAACCAGTCGGCGAGCGCGCCGACCATGCCCGCCTCGGCCGCCGCCTTCACGTAGCCGACCCAGCTCGGCGCGCCCGCCGACTGCCAGAGCGTCATGCCAAGGAAGATCACGGTCGCGCCGAGCAGGAACAGCAGCGCCACCAGCTTCATCTGGCGCAGCGCGCGCGTCTTTTCCGCCTCGCCGGGCAGGGGGGCGCTCACCTCGGTCAGTTGCCGCACGACACCATTGTCCGTGACACTGCTTTCTCGTGCGCCGCCCAGCTCTCGTATCCCGCCTCGAGCCGTTCACTTCGACGATCTTCGCGGAGATGACGGCCCTCGCCACCAGGACCGGGGCGGTGAACCTCGGCCAGGGCTTTCCCGACTCCGACGGGCCGCCCGCCATGCTCGCCGCCGCCCAGGAGGCCATCGGATCGGGCGTCAACCAGTACCCGCCGGGGCCCGGCCGGCCCGAGCTGCGGGCAGCGATCGCGGCGCAGCGCGCGGACACCTACGGGATGACGTTCGACCCGGACACCGAAGTACTGGTCACGGTGGGCGCCACCGAGGCCATCGCGTCGGCCATGCTCGCGCTGGTCGAGCCGGGCGACGAGGTGATCCTGTTCGAGCCGTACTACGACTCGTACGCGGCCGCCGTCGCCATGGCCGGGGCCGCCCGCAGCGTGGTGTCGCTCGTGGAGGAGCCGTCCGGGCGGTTCGGGGTGGACCTTTCCGCTCTGCGCGCCGCCGTCACGCCCCGGACGCGGGCGATCCTCGTGAACTCGCCGCACAACCCGACGGGGACGGTGTTCACACCCGAGGAGCTGGCCGGGATCGCGGCGGTCTGCGTCGAGCGCGACCTGATCGCCGTGACCGACGAGGTGTACGAGTCGCTCACCTACGACGGGATGCCGCACGTGCCGCTGGCGACGCTGCCGGGGATGGCATCGCGAACGGTGACCATCTCGTCGGCCGGGAAGATGTTCAACTGCACCGGCTGGAAGATCGGCTGGGCGTGCGGGCCGGCCGAGCTGGTGGCGGCCGTGCGCGCGGCCAAGCAGTTCCTCACGTTCGTCGGCGGAGCGCCCTTCCAGCCGGCCGTGGCATACGCGCTGACCCACGAGGCGGAGTGGGCGCGCGGTCTCCGCGACGACCTGGCGGGCAAGCGCGATCGGCTGGCCGCGGGTCTGGCGGAGGCGGGCTTCGGTGTCCGCCCGACGTCGGGGACGTATTTCATCTGCGCGGACGTCCGGCCCCTCGGTTTCACCGACGGCGCCGACCTGTGTCGTCAGTTGCCGGAACGGATCGGAGTGGCGGCCGTGCCGGTGCAGGTGTTCACGGACAACCCCGACCGCTGGCGGCACGTGGTGCGGTTCGCGTTCTGCAAGAAGGACGAGGTTCTGGACGAGGCCGTCGCCCGACTGCACAAACTCGCCTGACCGTGTGGCGACTGGCGGTAACCTGACGTGATCAACATTGGCCCATACGGCCGATAAGGTGCGCTTTTACCGTCTTTCCGGGTGGAACTCGCGGCGCTAGGGTGCACATTGTCGGTGTGGTGCTAGATAGTGTGCACGTCGGGGACGCACTCGGGACTGAGTGGACGGTGGTGATCGCTGTGGACGGGGCAATTCAGGCGCCCGTCGCCGGCGTCCGCCTGCGCCGCGTCCTGGTGATCGCCGCGATCGGTGTGGCCGGCTGGCTGATGAGCGCGGTGTTCGCCGCCGCCGCCAGTGCCGCGCCCCACGACCCGCCTGGCACCGAGCCGCCCCTCCGAAATTCGCCGAACAGCCCGTCGCCGAACAGCCCGTTGCCGAACAGCCCGCTCAGGAACCGCCGGCCGAGGAGCCGGAAGCACCCACCGAAGAGGCTCCTGCCGAAGAACCCCTGGCCGAGACGGCTGAGTCGGAGGGCACCGCGGCGACCGAGCCCGAAAGCACCGAACTCGTGGCGAACAACGTGCTGGTCGCGTCGGCGCCCGAGCCCACCAGCGCGCCCGCGCCCGCAGTGCAGCAGTCGTCGGGCGGCGGCCTGCTGGGTGGCCTGCTCGGCGCCGTGGCCAACACCGTCTCCTCCCTCACGGGCGCCCTGCTCGACACCACCGGTTCGCTGCTCAGCCCGGTGGTCCCGCAGCCGAGCCCGCCGATCGTCGACCTCCCCGAGCTGTTGCCCGCGATCGACGAATGGTCGTCGGGTGGCGGCTCGTCCAGCGGCTCGGCCGAGACCGTCCGCGCCGAGCTGGTGGCCGCGCCGACCGCGTACGCCGTGGCGCCGGCCGCTCCCGTGACACCCGCGCCCGTCGCCACGCCGGCGATCACGCACACCAGGGCCACCGTCGAACCCGCGGCCACCCGGCGGCAGAGCCCGCCCGCATCCGACGACCCGACCGACGCCGACCAGGCCCAGCACGGCTCCGGCGGCGAGCGGTTACCCGGCAAGGTGCCCGCCGCACCGGCGGCACCGGCCGGACCCACGGCAACCGCCGGGCACGACCACTCCGGTGGCGTCCGCGGCCTGCACGGCGTCCTGGTCGCACAGACCGCGCTCGAGCCCGGCGACGCCGGGTTCACCACTCGCAGTCGCGCGGTGAACGCCGCGGGACGGGCCGCCGGCCTGCCCGCCGCGACACCCGACTGACCCGGCACCGCACAGCGGACTCGTCTGCCCTGAGCACGTCCGCGCAGCTCAAGAATTGACCCACTCGGCCGAACACGCTGGTCTGATTCGCGTATCTCCCGGGCCGCCTCCCCGAAGCGACAAATCCGAAGACAACTCCAGACTTCCAGCTACCCGACCTGCCGACCGCGCCCGGTCAGGTCGGGACCTGGCCCCGGCGCCGCGATGCCCCCGCGGCGCCGGGGCTCCCCCTCTGGCAGCTCGACTGGTCGGCACAACGAGGGGCTGTGCCGGCCGGCCCTGCCGAGCAGACCCAGAGGCAACAGTGCGCTGGATGGCTCTTCCACGGCCGAACGGCCGCCTGGACTAGGCCATCCAGCGCACTGCTTTCTACCTTGTATACCGTCTTCAGCGCTAGTCATGTGACCGGAATGAGCCCGTTGTCCACCATCGGGGCACCGCTCTCCGCCACCGAAGCCGCCACCGAAGCCAACCGGCGCGCCGCCTCCCGTAGCTCGTCCACCGGTTGGGTGTATGGCAGCCGCAGCCACCGCTCCAGCCCACCGTGCGCGGAGAAGAACGAGCCGGGCACCACCCGCACGCCGAAGTTCTGCGCCATGGCCGCGAGCCTCGTGGAGACCGGCGCCGGCAGCCGGCACCACAGGCTCAGCCCACCGTCCGGGACTCGGAACGTCCATTGTGGACATTCAAGTTGGACAGCCGCTACCAGCGCGTCCCGCTGTTCCTTGAGGATCGCCCGGCGATTGTCGAGCGCCTCGGCCGGGGCGTCGAGCAGCTCGGCCAGCACCAGCTGTTCGAACACGGGCGAGCCGAGATCCAGCCCCCGGCGCACGCCGACCAGGCGGTTCACCACCTCGACCGACGCCCGCACCCACCCGACGCGCAGCCCGCCCCAGTGCGACTTGCCGGCCGAGCCGGCCGCCAGCACCAGGTCGCCGCCGAACACGCCGAGCGGCGGCGGGGCCTGCGCGCCGGTCAGGTCCAGTTCCAGATGGGTCTCGTCCACCACGACCGGGGTCCGCGCCCGGCGGAGCGCGGCGCCCAGCCGTTCGCGGCCGGCCGTGTCGAGGCGGTGGCCGGTGGGGTTGTGGAAGTCGATGACCACGTACGCGAGTCGCGGCGCCGCCTGGCGGAGAGTGGCCTCGACGCCGTCGAGATCCCAGCCGTCATCGGCGAGCGCCACCGGCACCGGCTGCGCGTGCGACGCGCGGATGGCCTCGATCGCGTTCGGGTAGGTCGGTTGCTCGATCAGCACGCGGTCGCCGGGGCCGACGAACAGGCGCAGCGCCATGGCGAGCGCGTGGTGCGCGCCGTTGGTCACGAGGATCTCGTCGGCCGTGGTCGGCAGGCCGCGCTCGGTGTAGCGGCGGGCCAACCGTTCGCGCAGTTCGGGCAGGCCGTACTCGTACATGCCGTGCCCGGCCAGCTCGGCGCCCAGCCGGGGCAGCACCGCCTCGGCGGCCGCCGCGATGCCCGCCACGGCGGGCGGCACGGCTCGGGTGAGGTCGATCACCGAGTCGTCCGGCCGGGACTCATCGCCGATCGAGTTCGACGAGCCGCGCGGCACGGCCGTCCACGAGCCCGCGCCGCGACGGCTGACCACCAGCCCGTCGGCGCGCAGCCGCTCCCACGCGGAGGCGACCATCGTGCGGCTGACGTCGAGTGCGGCCGCCAGTTCGCGTTCGGCCGGGAGCCCGGTGCCCGGCGCCAGGCGGCCGTCGAGGATGAGGAGCCGGATGGCGGCCGCCAGGTCGGTGGCCCCTTGCCGGGAGCCACTTCGGCGCCAATCGCCCAGTAGCTGAGCCAATCGACGCGCGTTCACCTGTCCACCACGTGGGATCACGAGCCAATTCTTTCAGATTGGCTATTTGTTGTGAACCACTTGACGGCGAGCATGGCCGCATGGCACCGATCGACCTGCGTCCTGTGACCGTCCGTAGAAGGCCCGTACGGCGACTTCCGCAGCTACTCGCCGGGCTGACGCTCTACGGCGTGAGCATGGGCATGATGATCCGCTCGGGCCTGGGCCTCGACCCGTGGGATGTGCTGCACGAGGCGCTGATGTTCCGCACGGGCCTGTCGTTCGGCCTGATCACCGCGCTGACCGGCGCGCTGGTGCTGCTGTGCTGGATCCCGCTGCGGCAGCGGCCGGGCGTGGGCACCGTGGCGAACATCGTGGTGATCGCCGTGGCGGTCGACGTGACGCTCGCCCTGCTCGTCCGGCCCGAGCCGCTGGTGGCCAGAATCGCGCTGATGGTCGGCGGCATCGTGCTGAACGGCCTGGCCACGGCCGCCTACATCGGCGTGCGCCTCGGCCCCGGCCCCCGCGACGGCCTGATGACCGGCTTCACCGCGCGGACCGACGTGTCCATCCGGCTGATCCGCACGGGGATCGAGGTCACGGTGCTGGCCACCGGCTGGCTGCTGGGCGGCACGGTCGGCGCGGGCACGGTCGTCTACGCACTCGCCATCGGGCCGCTCACGCAGGCCTTCCTCCCGCTGGTCACCTGGCGGGACCTGGTACCGGCCAGGCCAGTTGCCGGGTGAGGTCCAGGGGTAGCGGAGCCACGCATCGCGCACCTCAGCTCGCCTTGGCCAGCCGGGCGCGCAGCTCCACGTAGCCGAGGCCGTTCGCCGCCAGTAGCTGGGCGGCCACCTCGCCGTTGGTGGCCAGCGCCAGCAGGAGGTGCTCGTCGCCCAGTTCGCGTTCGTTGCGGGCGCGGGCCTCGCGCAGCGCGCCTTGGAGGACCCGCTTCGCGGCCGCGGAGAACGGGCGGTGGCCGCGCTTGTGCAGAAGTGGGCCGGCCAGGGCGTTCTCGCCGAGGGAGTTCTCGATCCGGGCGACCACCTCGTCCACGTCTATGCCCAGGCCGCGGAGGGCCTCGGCCTCGGTGTCGGTCAGGCCGGCCTGCCGGTCGGCTTCCCGATAGGCCGTTGTCACCTTGTCCCTGGTGATCTCCGCGCCCGCCAGGATGGCGGCCGCCCGGGTGTCGCGCCGGGCCAGGAGTGCGAGGAACAGGTGCTGCTCGGTGACGGCCGGGGCCATGGCCTTTTCCGCCTCCACCACCGATTCGTGCACCGTCGTGCGGGCCGCGCGGGTGAACTTCTCGAACATGTCACGCCCTCCCGTGCTTCTTGTGGACCGCCTGGCGGCTGACGCCGAGTTCGGCCGCGATCTCCTGCCAGGACCAGCCATGCGTTCTGGCGTTGCGCACCTGCACGGCCTCCAGCCGCTCGAGAAGCTTGCGCAGTGCGGCGACCGCGCGCAGGCCGACCCTCGGGTCCTGGTCGCCGGCCGCGGAGGCCAGCTGCGTCGCTTCAGTCATACTGTCAACATAGGTTGACAATTCGGATGTGTCAACTCAAGTTGACGCGAAGATCGCTAACCTGAGTACATGCCGGTCATCGAGGTCGCCGAACGCCCGGGGGTCGGGTTGGACGGGCAGCCCAGACCGACCGAGGACGTGGTGATCGCGCTGCCGAACGCCGTGATCCTGCTCGACGGCGCCACATCGTTGCGGCCGGAGCTGCCTACGGGCGGCTGGTACGCGAGCCGCCTGGCGGGCGAGTTGGCCGGCCGGTTGACCGGCTACCCGGACGCCGATCTGGCCGACCTGCTGGCCGCCGCCATCAAGGTGGTGGCGCGCAACCACGGCCTGGTGCCCGGCGAGTCACCGTCGAGCACCGTGGCGTTGTTGCGCTGGAACGCCGAGGTGGTCGAGGGCCTGGTGCTGGCCGACAGCCCGGTCGTGGCGTTCACGCCCGAGCCGCGGGTGCTGGTCGATCCCCGACTGAGGTCGCTCCCGCGGGGCAGCTATCGCGACCGGCTGAGCGCGGGCGCGGGCTACGGCGAGGACCACCTGGTGGCGCTGCGATCGTCGGCCGAGCGGGTCGGCCGGCTGCGCAACCAGGAGGGCGGCTTCTGGGTGGCGGAGGCCAATCCCGATGCCGCGTACTACGCCGAGCGCGCGTCGTGGCCGCGGGCGTCGGTGCGCGCCGCGCTGCTGGCGAGCGACGGAGTCTCCTGCGGGGTCGACGACTACGAGATCTTCGCCGACTGGTCCGCGGTGTTGGGGCTGGCGCAACGCGAGGACGCGGAAGCCGTGCTCGACGCCGTGCGGGAGGCGGAGACCAGCGATCCACACGGGACGCGCTGGCCTCGCTCCAAGCCCCACGACGACCAAGCTCTGGCCGTGGTCACGTTCGACTGACCCGCAACGGTCACCATGCCCGACCGGAATGGTCATCATGGGCGACCGGAGTGGTCATCATGGGCGTTAGCGGCGGCCTAGGCCGTTCCACTCGAAGTTGGCTCGGCGTAGGACGTCCGGGTCCAGCAGGTTTCTCGTGTCCACCACTACCGGGCTCGCGACCACGCCCGCCAGTTTCGACCAGTCGAGGCCGCGGAACTCCGGCCACTCGGTGAGGACCACCAGTGCGTCGGCGCCCTCGGCCGCCACGTACGGGTCGTCGACCAGCTGAATTCCGTCCAGGTCGGGACGGGCGTCGCCCGTGCGCAGTGCCGGGTCGTAGGCCACCAGTTTCGCGCCCGCCTGGCGCAGCAGGGCCGCCACGGCCAGGGCCGGGGAGTCGCGCAGGTCGTCGGTGCCCGCCTTGAACGTCAGGCCGAGCAGACCGAGGCGAACCTTCGACAGCGAGCCGCCGCGCTTGCCCGTCACGGCCAGGCGCACCTTCTCCACCATGCGCTGGCGCTGCCGGTTGTTCGTGTCGATGGTCGCGCGGATGAGCCGGAACTCGAAGTCCGCCGCGTCCGCCAGCTGCAGCATGGCCGACGTGTCCTTCGGCAGGCAGGACCCGCCCCAGCCGGGGCCGGGCTGCAGGAACGCCTGGCCGATGCGCTTGTCGTAGCCCATGCCCTCCGTGACGTCCGAGATGTCGGCGCCGAGGCGGTCGCACAGCTCGGCCACCGCGTTCACATAGGACAGTTTCATGGCGAGGAAGCAGTTGGCCGCGTACTTCACCAGCTCGGCCGAGGCCGCGTCGGTGAGCACGGTCGGCGCGCCGAGCCGTGCGTAGAGCGCCGCCACCTTCTCGGCCGCGTCCTGCATGTCGCAGCCGACGACGATGCGGTCCGGGTTCAGGAAGTCGTGGACGGCCGAGCCCTCACGGAGGAACTCGGGGTTGCTCACCACGGCGATGTCGTCGCGCTCGAGCATGTCCATGGTCCGCTGGGCGGTGCCGACCGGGACGGTCGACTTGTTAACCACGACACTGCCGGCCGGCAGCAGCTCACGAATCTCCTCGAGCACCGACTCGACCACCGACAGGTCGGCCACGCCACCGACACCCATGGGCGTCGGCACGCACAGGAACACGACCTCGCAGCCCTCGACCGCGGCCGCCGCACCGAGCACGAACGAGAGCCGACCGGCCGCCAGACCCTCCGCCACCAGGTCGGCGAGGCGCGGTTCGAGGATGTCGACCTCACCCGCGCACAGCCGCTTGATCTTCTCCGCGTCCACATCCGCGCAGACCACATGGTGGCCGAGCGAGGCGAGGCACGCCCCCGTCGTGAGACCGACATAGCCGGTCCCTACTACCGCGATTCGCCGTACGAACATGCCCCGAACCTACAGGCGTTCGTAACGACGCACCCCCATCGGCCGACTCACGGCGCGAGGAGGGACCTGCGCATGAAGATCAGCGTTTTCGGGCTCGGCTACGTCGGTTGCGTCTCCGCCGCGTGCCTCGCGTCCCGGGGGAACACAGTCATCGGGGTCGACGTGAACCCCACGAAGATCGACCTGATCATGGGTGGTCACGCGCCCGTGGTGGAGGAACGGATCGGTGAACTGACGGCGTCGGTGGTCGCCGACGGCTCGCTCACCGCCACCACCGACGTGGCCGCCGCCATCCGCGACACGGAGATATCCCTGGTCTGCGTGGGTACGCCGTCCGCGCCGAACGGCAGCCTGTCCACCGCGTTCCTCGAGCGCGTGGCCGAGCAGATCGGCGAGGCGCTGGCCGACGCTCGGGACGCCCGCCACACGGTCGTGTTCCGCAGCACCATGCTGCCGGGCACCTGCCTGAACCTGCTCGTCCCGATCCTGGAGAAGGCGTCCGGGAAGACGGCGGGCGTCGACTTCGGCGTGGCCGTCAACCCGGAGTTCCTCCGCGAGGGGTCCAGTGTTCGCGATTTCTTCGACCCGCCGAAAACCGTGATCGGCGAGTTCGACGCGGCCAGCGGCGACGCGGTGGCCGCGCTGTACGACGGGCTGCCCGGCGAGGTCTTCCGCGTGCCGGTCCCGGTGGCGGAGATCACCAAGTACGCGGACAACTCCTTCCACGCGCTGAAGATCGGCTTCGCGAACGAGCTCGGCTCGATCTGCGCGGCGCTCGGCCTGGACTCCCACCAGGTGATCGACGTGTTCGTGGCCGACCGCAAGCTCAACATCAGCCCCGCCTATCTGCGGCCCGGGTTCGCCTTCGGCGGCTCGTGCCTGCCCAAGGACGTGCGCGGGCTCGTGCACGCGGCGCATCGTGCGGACGTGTCCGTGCCGATTCTCGCGCACGTCCTGCCCTCGAACGAGGCGCACCTGAAGCGGGCGTTCGACCTGGTGGTCCGCACCGGCAAGCGCAAGGTCGGGCTGTTCGGCCTGTCGTTCAAGCCGGGCACCGACGACCTGCGTGAGAGCCCGATGGTGGAGCTGGCCGAGCGGCTGCTCGGCAAGGGCTACGACCTGAAGATCTACGACGCGAACGTGACCCTGTCCCGGCTGCTCGGCGCCAACCGCGAGTACATCGAGCAGCGGCTGCCGCACCTGGGTCAGCTGCTCGCGGGTTCGGTCGGGGAGGTGCTCGACCACGCCGAGGTGTGCCTGGTGGCGAGCGCCGATCCGGACGTTCTCGCCGCGCTGCCGCCGGACAGCGGCCGCACGCTCATCGACCTCGTCCGCCTCCCCGACGCCGATGTGCGCCGGACCGAACCGGGATACGTTGGCCTTGCCTGGTAAGAGAAAAGCCCTCATCCTCGTCGAGAACCTCTCCCTGCCGTTCGACCGGCGGGTGTGGCAGGAGTCCCAGGCGTTGCGCGACGACGGCTGGGAAGTCCACGTCATCTGTCCACAAGGGACGAAGCGGGACACCGAGCCGTACGTGCTGCTGGACGACATCCACCTCCACCGGTACCCGCTGCGTGCGGCGACCGGCGGGCCCGCCGGTTACCTGAAGGAGTACGGCTCCGCGCTGTGGCACACGTTCCGGCTGGCCCGCAAGATCGGGCCGGTGGACGTGGTGCACGCGTGCAACCCGCCGGACCTGCTGTTCCTGGTGGCCCGCATGCTCAAGCGGAAGGGCGCCAAGTTCATCTTCGACCAGCACGACCTGGTGCCCGAGCTGTACCTGTCGCGGTTCGACCGCGGCGAGGACTTCCTCTACCGCGCCGTGTGCCGGCTGGAGCGGGCCACCTACCGGGCGGCCGACGTGGTGATCGCCACGAACGAGAGCTACCGCGACGCGGCCGTCGGCCGGGGCGAGATGGACCCGGACAAGGTGTTCGTGGTGCGCAGCGCGCCCGCCGTCGAGCGGTTCGAGCCGGTGCCGGCCGAGCCCGCGCTCAAGAGGGGCAAGCCCCACTTGTTGTGCTATCTCGGCGTGATGGGCCCGCAGGACGGCGTCGACTACGCACTCCGCGCGCTCGCCAAGCTGCGTGACGAGCTGGGCCGCGACGACTGGCACGCCGTGTTCGTGGGCGCCGGTGACACGTTCGAGGACATGGTCACGCTGTCGGGTGAACTCGGCCTGGCCGACGTCGTCGAGTTCACCGGCCGCATCCCCGACGCCGACCTGGTGCGCTACCTGTCGACGGCCGACGTGTGCCTGTCGCCGGACCCGCACAATCCGCTGAACGACGTGTCGACCATGAACAAGATCATGGAGTACATGGCCATGAGCAGGCCGATCGTGTCGTTCGAGCTGCGTGAGGCGCGGGTTTCCGCAGGTGACGCGGCCGTGTACGCGCCGGCGAACGACGAACTCGAGTTCGCCAGGCTCACCGCCCGGCTGCTCGACGACCCCGCCGAGCGGGCCCGGATGGGCAAGCTCGGCAACGAGCGCATCAGCGGTCCGCTGTCGTGGGACAACTCCAGGAAGGCGCTGCTGGCGGCCTACGCGGCCGCGGTGTCAACGTCACGGTGAGCCTCACCCGCCCGTGTTGTAACCAAATGTGGTGGTCCGGGCGACTCCTGGTTGAGGGGCGTTTTTCGAGGGGAGACCACGGCGTTGAGTGACAACACAGTGCGCCTGTCCATGGTGGGACAGGTCTTCCGGTGGCGGTGGCGGTTACTCGCCGTACTCGCCGCCGGCGGGGCCGTCTTCGGTGTCGGCGCCTCGCTGGTGTTCTCCCCCGGCTACGAGACCTCCACGAGCGTGCTGCTGCAGGGTCCGCGTGAACCCGACGAGCTGCTGACCGAGGCGCAGGTGGCCATGAGCACGGTCGTCCTCGACCGCGCTGCCGCCGCGCTCCGGCTCGACACGTCCGGCACCGAGTTGCAGGACTCGGTGACCGCCGAGGTGGCCGACGGCAACGTCATCGAGATCTCGGCCACGGCGGACACGGCCGAGGAGGCCCAGCAGCTGGCCGACCAGGTGGCCGACGAGTACGTCACGTTCTCCTCGCAGATCACCGGCAACCCGACCGACGCGTCCGGCCAACTCCAGCAGGAGCAGCAGGAGGCGCTGCGCGAGCAGATCGCGCTGACCAACGAGCGGATCACCCAGCTGCACAACTCGGCGTCCCAGGGCGTGACCGTGGAGAGCGTGCAGGTGCGGACCGAGCTGGAGGCGCTGCGCTCCTCGCTGGCCGAGGCGGTCACCACGCTCGACGAGGCCGAGGCGGCCGCCAGCCGCCAGAACATGGTGGTCATGGGTCCGGCCGACCGGCCGGACGGGGCCGCCGCGCCGACCATGGCGCACTTCGTGGCGGGCGGCACGCTGCTGTTCCTGGTGCTCGGGGTGCTCGGGCACCTGATCGCCGCCCGCACCGACCGGCGGATCCGCGGCGAGGAGGAGATCGGTGCCGCGCTCGGCGCGCCCGTGCTCGCCGGGCTCGACGTGCCGACCGCACCGCAGGCCGCAGCCGAACTGACCGGCTGGCGCCGGGTGCTGCACTGGCTGGTACCCGACGACCGGCCGTGGCACGTGCCGGAGCCGGCAATGGCCGACGACACCGGCCGCGACATCCGCTACCGCCGAGTGCTGACCAGGTTGCGCAGCACCCCTCCACCCGTGCTCATGGTCGTGCCGCAGGACGACCCGACCGCGCAGAGTGCCGCTGCCCGGCTCACCGCACTGGCCGGCACCGACGGAACGCGGTTGCGCGTGGTCGAGGTGTCGCCGGCCCGGCCGACCGTGCCCGACCGCGAAGGCGCGGCGAGCGCCGCGGTCGTCATCGTCACGCCGGGTACCAGGACCGCCTGGGAGTTGGTGGCCATCACCGAGGCCTGCGCCGACGCCGGCCGGCAGGTGCTCGGCACGGTGGTCGCACACCGCACGGCGCCCCGGACCCCGGTGGTCGCCGCTCCTGACAAGGACCCGGCCATGGCGGGTTCACCTTGACCAGGCCGGAGATCCAGGCGGGTGGCGTGTCGGCCCCGCTCCTCGACCTGCAGCGGCTGGTCGTCTCCATCCGCAGGCGCCGTCGCATGTGGCTCGCGTTCGGGCTGCTCGGGCTGATCCTCGGCGGGCTGATCGCCCTGCTCATGCCGCCGAAGCCGACAGCCGTTGCGCGGCTGCTGATCGTGCACGAGCAGGACCAGCCGACCGACGGCGGCAGCCTCATGCGCACGGACATCGCCATCATGCAGACCACCCGGATGGCCGGGCTCGCGCTCCAGCAGCTCGGCTCGACCGAGCGGCCGGAGAACTTCCTGACCGACTACCAGAGCACCGGGCTCACCAGCAACGTGCTCGAGCTGACGGTCGAGGGCACGAGCGACGCCGACGCGGTGGCCAAGGCGGCCGCGCTGTCCGAGGTGTTCATCGCCGACCACGTGCAGCGCATCCAGACGGCGGCCAACGCCGACGCCCAGGCCCTGCTCGACCAGCGCGACAAGACGCAGACCGAGCTGACCGAGGTGGACGCGGCCATCGCCGCCATCCCGCCCACCCTCGACGAGGACGGCGTGCCGATCCAGCCCGGCCAGGAGACGGCCGCCCAGCTGGAGACGCTCTACAACCGCCGGGCCGAGCTGACGTCGGTGATCACCGACCTGAGCCGGCAGGCGGAGGAGGCGGCCATCGGCGCGCCCCGGGTGGCAGCCGGCACGCAGGTGGTGGACGAGGCACGGGCGCTGCCGCGGTCGATGATGGTCACGGGCGCCACGAACGCCGGCATCGGGCTGGTGCTCGGGCTGGTCACGGGCCTCACGATCGCCTCGGTCACGAGCGTCGTGCGGGATCGCCCGGTCCTGCGCAGGGAGATCACGGCGAACCTGGGTGCCTCGGTGATCGCGCAGCTGCCCGGCCGCCGTCGCGGCCTGGCCCGGCTGTGGCGGCCGGGGCACGTGGTCGCCCAACGCAAGCGCGCGGCCACCACGCTCGTCCGAGCCATGCGCGGCGTGGAGACCGTGTCGCTGCTCAACCTCGGCGCCACCAGGGTGACGGCCGAGCTGGCCATGGACGTGGCCGGCGAGCTGGCCGCCGCCGGCTCGCTGGTGGTGGTCGACGACCTGCCCAAGCGCGACCTGCACCGCTTCACCGTGACGGCCAACGGCCGGTTCGCCATCCTCGACGCCACCGAGCCGGCCGTGCCCGGCCAGCGACAGCTGGGTGTCGGCTCGGTCGCGCCGGGCACCGCGTGGACCGATCTCGAGCGGCTCGGTTCGCAGACCGTGCTGGTCGTGCGGGCCGGCGAGGCGACCACCTCGTGGCTGCACACGGTCGCTCGCCAGCTGGCCGACCGGCAGATCCCCGTGATCGGGGTGGTGCTGGTCGACCCGGATCCCAAGGACCGCACGGACGGCACGCTCTGGGACGGCCTGCACACCGCGCTGCGCGGCCGGGTCCCCAAGGCCGAGCCGGCCACGAACGGCAGCAACGGTCACGCCGTCAAGAAGACCACCGAGACACCACTGGCAAACACCGACCTACCGACCAAGCGGTTCGCCCCGGTAGCAAAGGAAAGGGACCGTTAAGTGCCCCCCGCCGGAAGTGCATCACACAACTCGACGGCCCAGCTCCCCGCTGGCTGCGTTGCCGAACTCTTACATATCGACTCGTTGGCGGAGCGCCAAGTCGAGTACAACCCGGTACGAGGACGGATCGGCGCCTTGCCAGCGGAAACCTGGATCCGCCGATTCACGCAACCCACTTCCGGCGGGGAGAACTAATGTGCGGCATCGCAGGCAGCTACCTCTGGCCGGACGGCGGAGCGATCACCGACCGGCTCACCGACATCCTCGCCCACCGCGGGCCCGACGGCACCGGTCGCTACACCCACGGTGAGGTCCACCTTGGACACCGCCGGCTGTCGATCATCGACCTGACGGAGACCGGCGCCCAGCCCATGGTGGCCGACGGGCTGGCCCTCACCTACAACGGCGAGCTGTACAACGCGCCGGCCTTGCGGGCCGAGCTGGAGTCGGCGGGCGTCCGGTTCCGCGGCACCTCGGACACCGAGGTGGTACTGCGGGCGTGGCGGCGCTGGGGCACCGACTGCCTGCCCAAGCTGCGCGGCATGTTCGCGTTCGGCGTGTTCGAGGAGCGGACGGGCGAGCTGACGCTCGTGCGGGACCAGTTGGGCATCAAGCCGCTGTTTTTCGTGCGGCGCGGTTCCGGGGTGCTGTTCGCTTCGGAGCTGAAGGCGCTGGCCGCGGTGGTGGACCTGCAGGTCGACGACGCGGCCATGGTGGCCTCGCTGCTGTACTACTGGGTGCCCGACTCGCGCTGCGCGTACCGGGAGGCGGAGAAGCTGCCGCCGGGGAGCTGGCTGCGGATCCGGCCGGACGGGCGGGTCGACCGGGGCACGTTCTGGTCGCTTCGGCAGGTCGCCGAGGAAGGACAGGGCGCGCCGGAGCCGGACCTCGCGGCGGTCATCGAGGAGTCGACGCGAGCGCACCTACTGTCCGACGTTCCGGTCGCCACGTTCCTGTCCGGTGGCCTGGACTCCAGCTACCTGACGGCACTCGCCGCCAAGTACTCGCCCGGAATCTCCGCGTACACCATCGGTTTCCGTGCGGAGGACGCGAAGTTCGAGGCCATGCCCGACGATCTGCGTTACGCCAGGATCGTGGCCGAGAAGTTCGGCGTGGACCTGCACGAGATCGAGATCGCGCCGCAGGTGCTCGACCTGCTGCCGAAGATGACCTACCACCTGGACGAGCCGATCGGCGATCCCGCGGCCATCAACACCTACCTGATCTGCATGGCCGCCCGCGAGGCGGGCGTGAAGGTGATGCTGTCCGGGATGGGCGCCGACGAGCTGTTCGCCGGGTACCGCAAGCACTTCGCGAATCTCCTGGCGACGCGTTATCAAAGAATTCCGTCGCTCGCCCGGCGTCCCGTTCAGTCCCTTGTGGACCGGCTGCCCGTGGCGACCGCCAAGCGCGGCTACCGGTCGGTGCGCTTCGCCAAGCGGTTCCTGTCGTTCGCCGGGCTGCCCGAGGAGACGGCGTTCCGGCGCAGCTACACCATGTACGACCAGCCCGAGCTGCTCGAGCTGCTCAACCCCGACCTGGCGTCCGCTGTGGACGACGTGCTGACCGAGCACGCGGACACGTACAACGACAACAGGTTGTCCGACTTCGTCAACCGCATGTGCCTGGCCGACTCGCGCATGTTCCTGCCCGGACTGAACCTGGCCTACACGGACCGGTCGAGCATGGCCGCGTCCACCGAGGTGCGGGTGCCGTTCGTGGACGTCGAGGTCGTGCGGGCCGCGTTCCAGGTGCCGGGCAACAAGAAGATCGTCGGCCGGCAGGGCAAGGCCGCGCTGAAGAAGGCGGCGGAAGCCGTGCTGCCCCACGAGATCGTGTACCGGCCGAAGGGGCTGTTCAGCGCGCCGCTGCGGGCGTGGATGAGCCGGGACCTGGCGCCGCTCGTGCGCGAGGTGGTCAACGAGGGCGTCCTCGTCCAGTCGGGCTTCCTGCGCAAGGAAGCACTTCAGCGACTGGTCGACGAGGACGCCGCCGGTCAGCAGGACCGCTCTAAGCATCTCTGGCACATCCTCACCCTCGAACACTGGTACCGCGACGCCACGCGGCGAGTCACACAGGGCGCCGTGAGCGCAGCGAACAAGGAGATTTAGTGAAGCAGGTCGTGCAGAACTACAAGAGCGGTGAGCTGGCGCTGCTGGACGTGCCGGAGCCGGCCGGCAAGCCGGGTGGCGTGCTGGTGCGGACGACGTACTCGCTGATCTCCACGGGCACCGAGATGATGAAGGTCTCGGAGGCCGGCAAGTCCATGCTCGGCAAGGCGCGCTCCCGCCCCGACCAGGTGGCGAAGGTCGTGCAGAGCGTGGCGACCAACGGTTTGACGGCCACGTACCAGAAGGTCATGAACAAGCTCGACTCCTACACCCCGCTCGGCTACTCGCTGTGCGGCGTGGTGGAGGAGGTCGGCGAGGGTATCGACGACGTGGCGGTCGGCGACCTGGTGGCCTGCGCGGGCAACGAGCACGCGCTGCACGCGGACCTCAACTGGGTGCCGAAGAACCTGTACACGAAGGTGCCGAACGGGGTGGACCCGCGACACGCGGCGTTCGGCACGGTCGGCGCGATCGCCATGCAGGGCGTGCGGCGCGGCGAGCCGCAACTCGGTGACGTGGCACTGGTCATCGGGCTCGGCCTGATCGGCCAGCTGGTGGTGCAGCTGCTGAACGCGGCCGGCGTGCGGGTGGTGGGCGTCGACCCGGACCCGGACCGCTGCGTGCTGGCCGAGGAGAACGGCGCCGTCGCTTGTGGACACCCGACCTCGGGGGTGGTGGCGAACGCGGTGGTCGAGCTGTCCGGTGGGCACGGCGTCGACCAGGTGTACCTGGCGGCCGGCGGGTCGACCAACGAGCCGGTGGAGCTGGCCGCGCGCCTGGCCCGCGACCGGGGCACGGTGGTCGACATCGGCAAGTGCTCGCTCGACCTGCCGTGGAACGCCTACTACGAGAAGGAACTGGACGTCCGGTTCTCCCGCTCGTACGGGCCGGGCCGCTACGACCCGTCCTACGAGCTGGAAGGCCGGGACTACCCGATCGGCTACGTGCGCTGGACCGAGCGCCGCAACCTCGAGTGCTTCCTCGACCTGATCGACCGCGGCCGTGTGGATGTCGAACCGCTGATCACGCACACGGCCGACTTCGCGACCGCGGTCGACACGTACAGCCAGCTCAACGAGGGCACCCTCAAGGCGGTAGCCGTCCTGTTCGCCTACGCGAGTCGTACCGTTTCGACAGCGAGTCGTACGTTGTCGACCGCGAGAACGTACGACTCGGTGTCGAAAGCGTACGACTCGCGGGAGTTGGTGCGGGTCGGGTTCGTGGGAGCCGGGAACTACGCGTCGTCCATGTTGCTGCCGCACCTTGTCGAGGATCCCTCGGTTTCGCTCGAGCGGGTGGTGACCACCTCCGCGCTGTCGGCCGCCAACGCCAAGCGCAAGTTCGGGTTCACCGAGGCGTCCACCGACCTCGACGCGCTGCTCGACGACGACAACCTCGACGCGATCTTCGTGGTCACCAGGCACAGTTCGCACGCCGAGCTGACCGCGCGGGCGCTGCGGACCGGCAAGGCCGTGTTCGTGGAGAAGCCCCTCGCGCTCGACGAGGACGGGCTGGCGCTCGTGCTCGACGCCATCGCCGAGTCGGGCAACGACCGGCTGCAGGTCGGCTTCAACCGCCGGTTCGCGCCGCTGCTGAACGAGGCCCGCACCCGGTTCGGCAAGCGGGTCGGCCCGGCCTCCGTGCGTTATCTGGTCAACGCCGGCCGACTCGACGGCGGCAGCTGGTACAACCGCGCCGACACCGAGGGCACCCGGTTCGCCGGCGAGGGCGGGCACTTCGTCGACACGGTCAGCTGGCTGCTCGACGCCGACCCGACGTCCGTGTACGCGGTCGCCACCCCCGGCCACGCCGACCTCCAGGTACTGCTGCGCTATCCGGACGGCTCGACCGCCACCATCAGCTACGTCACCAGCGGCTCCACCGGCTTCCAGAAGGAGACCATCGACCTGGTGGCCGACGGCCGGGTGCTTCGCTTCGACGACTTCGCCCGCGCATCCGTGTACGGACGAAAGAAGTGGGCCAGCTCGCGACTGCCCAAGGCGAAAGACAAGGGCCAACGCGCCGAAGTGGCCGCGTTCCTCACGGCCGTCCGCACGGGTGGCCCGATGCCCGTGCCGGTCGACTCGCTCGCGGCCACCACCCTCGCCACCCTCGCCACGCAGACCAGCCTCGGGACCGGCGCGCCGGTGCGGATCGAGCTGACCGGCCAGAGATCCCCGGTCGGAGTCGGCACGTGATGACTCCCGGCTGGTACCTGCGTCGCCTGTCCCTCATGGGGCCCAAGGAAGTGCTCGGCCGAGCGGTGGTAGCCGCCCGCGTGCACCGCTGGCGCAAGCTGCTCGAGGCACAGACGGCCACCGCCGTCTGGCTGCCGCGCCGACGGTTCGTGCCGGTGCTACCCGACCAGGCCTACGCGGCCGTCCCGGCCGACGCGCGGGCCCGGCTGATCGCCACGGCCGAGGAGCTGCTGGCCGGCCGGGCCGAGTACTTCGGCATCGAGCGCGACGACATGGTCGACCCGGACTGGGCGTTCGACCCGAAGACCGGCCGGCACGCGCCGACCGAGGCGTTCTCGTTCGACATCGCCTACCGCGACGAGCAGGTGGTCGGCGACATCAAGCAGCTGTGGGAACCCTCGCGCCACCAGCACCTGACCGTGCTGGCCGCCGCGTACGCGGTGACCGGCGACGACCGCTACGCCGCGCGGGTGGCCGACCACCTCACGTCGTGGTGGGCGAAGAACCCGCCGCTGCGGGGCGTGCACTGGGTGAGCGGCATCGAGCTGGGCATCCGGCTGATCTCGTGGGTGTGGGTGCGCAGGCTGCTGGACCGCTGGCCGGGCGCGGCCGGGCTGTTCGAGGACAACCCCGAGGCGCTGCACCAGATCTGGCACCACCAGCGCTGGCTCGCCGCGCTCGGCAGCCACGGTTCGTCGGCCAACAACCACGTGATCGCCGAGGCGGCCGGGCAACTGGCGGCCGCGTGCGCGTTCGACTGGTTCCCCGAGTCGCCCACCTGGCGCAAGGACGCGCTGCGCACGCTCGACGGCGAGTTGAACAACAACACGTTCGCCTCCGGCCTCAACCGGGAGCTGGCGTCGGAGTACCACGGCCTGGTGCTGGAGCTGGGACTCGCGGCGGCCGTCGAGGCCGACGCCGCCGGCGTGCGGGTGCCCGAGTCGACCTGGCTGACGCTCATGCGGATGTGCGACGCGCTGGCCGCCGTGGTCGACACGGCGCTGCACCCGCCAAGGCAGGGCGACGCGGACGACGGCTTCGGCCTCATCGTCGACGGCGCCGGCACCAACCGCTGGGCGACCCTGCTGACCACGGGCGAAACGTTGTTCGGCCGTCAGCCGTGGTGGCCCGAGGTGCACCAGGGTGACGTGCGGACCCCGTTGCTCGCTGCGCTCGTCGGGTCGGTGGCGCCCGCGGCCGTCCGACCGCCGCAACGGCCGGCGCACCTGGCCGACGCCGGGCTGACCGTGCTCCGCGCGGCCGACGACAAAGGCGAGATCTGGTGCCGCTGCGACGGCGGCCCGCACGGTTTCCTGTCGATCGCCGCGCACGCACACGCCGACGCGCTGTCGATCGAGGTCCGGCACAACGGCGTCGACGTGCTCGCCGACCCTGGCACCTACTGCTACCACGGGCAGCCAAAGTGGCGGTCGTACTTCCGGTCCACCCGCGGGCACAACACGCTGGAGCTGGACGGCACCGACCAGTCCACCTCGGGCGGGCCGTTCATGTGGACCCGGCACGCGCGGAGCCGGGTGCTGGTGGCGCACACGCCGCCGGCCGGAGTGGCCCGCTGGTCGGCCGAGCACGACGGCTACGCCCGCGGCCGCGAGCCCGCCACGCACCGGCGGACGGTCGAGCTGGACCGGGACAAGCGCGAGTTACGGGTCACCGACGAGGTGGTCGGCCGCCCCCGCCCGTGCCGGCTGTCCTTCCACCTCGGTCCCCGGGTGGCCGCCACGCTCGACGGCAACACGGCGTCGCTGCGCTGGCCCGACGGGTCCGGTGTGCTCGAGCTGCCGGCCGCGCTGACGTGGACCGCGCACCGCGGCGAGGAGAACCCGCCGCTCGGCTGGTACTCGGCCGCCTTCGGCCGGCGCGAGCCGGCCACCACGCTCGTCGGCACCGGCCGCACCGGTGACACCCCACTCACCACCCTGCTCTGCTTCACCGCTTGACCCTGGAGGGCCCTGCCTGTGACCGCCCGAATCCGCTTAGAGGCCGCGCAAATGGGGTCGGTGGATGCCCGTCGTGATCGAGGTGGTTCCTGGCGGTGCCGCGCCGGCGTCGTCGGACTGGACGTACTTCGATGCCGGCGCGGTGCCGCCAGGGGCCGCCTCGGCGCGGCGGGCGCCGCCAAGCCCCATTTGCGCGGCCTCTCATTCGCGGTGTTGCTGTTGACGGTCACCGCGTGTACGTCGGTGTCCCCGGACGAGGAAGCCGGGCCGACCGGGGCGAACGGGCCGACCAGCACGATCGCGCGAGTGTGCGAGCAGACGCAGCCGGGGCCGGACTCCGCACCGGACGGCGCGGTCGAGGTCGACCCGTCGGTCGCCGGCGACCTGTCCGATCAGACGCGGGAGAACCCGCCGGGCACCACGTTCTGGCTGGCGCCGGGCACCCACCGGCTCGGTGACGACCAGTACGACCAGGTCATGCCGAAGGAGGGCAACACCTACCTCGGCGCACCCGGCGCCATCCTCGACGGCAAGCGCGCCAACCAGTACGCGTTCACCGGCGACGCCGCGAACGTGACCATCAGGCACCTGACGGTTCGCGGGTTCGTCGCCCCCCACGACGAGGGCGTGGTGAACCACAACTCCGGCGACGGCTGGGTGTTGGAGCACAACACGATCGCCGAGAACGAGGGCGCCGCCATGATGGCCGGCGCCCGCCAGGTGGTGCGCGGCAACTGCCTGCGCGACAACGGCCAGTACGGCATGAACGCGTTCAAGGCCGGCAACACGATCACCGACATCGTGGTGGAGGGCAACGAGATCGTCGGCAACAACACGGGCGACTGGGAAACCCGCAACCCCGGCTGCGGCTGCACCGGCGGGATGAAGTTCTGGTCGGTGGACGGCGCCGACGTGCGCGGCAACTGGATCCACGACAACCTCGGCACCGGGTTGTGGGCCGACACGAACAACAACGACTTCGTCATCGAGGGCAACGTCTTCGAGGACAACGACGACGCGGCGATCATCTACGAGACCAGCTACAACGCGGTCATCCGCCACAACACCATCCGGCGCAACAACTGGGTGGAGGGCAAGGAGTTCGCCGACCGGGGCGACAACTTCCCGTCGGCCGCGCTGTACCTGTCCGAGGCGGGCGGCGAACCTCGCGTTCCCGCGCGGACCGACAGGCTCGAGGTGCACGACAACGTGTTCGAGGACAACTGGTCGGGGATCACGTTGTGGGAGAACGCCGACCGGTTCTGCAACAGCCCGGCGAACACGTCGAGCGACAGCTGCACGCGGCTGGAGTCGCTGGACGAGTGCGCTCAGCCGGAGATCGCCGAGCGGCCGCGCTACGACGACTGCCGGTGGAAGACGCAGCGGGTGGACATCCATGACAACCGGTTCACGCTCGACCCGGAGAAGACCGGCTGCCGGGCGACGTGCGGGCGGATGGCCATGCTGTCGAACTACGGCACCTACCCGGACTGGTCGCCCTACCGCGGTGATGCGGTGCAGGAGGCCATCACGTTCGAGCAGGACAACCGCTGGCACGACAACACCTACGTCGGGCCGTGGTCGTTCGTCGCGTTCGAGCCCGGCCGGATGCTGGACACCAGCCAGTGGCGCGCGGCGCCCTACGAGCAGGACGACGGCAGCACGTTCGCGGCGGTCGGTGGCTGATGGTCACTGCACGGACACTTATGGCGCCGGCAACCCTGCCGGTCACCACCGAGCCCCAGCGCCCGCCCCGGGTGCTGGGACTGATCTGGGCGCTGCTCATCCTGAACACGCTCGGGTCGACCGGTGCGGTGACCGTGGTGCCGATCCCGCGGTCGGTCATCCAGCTGGCGACCATGGGCGCGCTGGTGGCGGCGTTCATGTTGGCGCTGCTGATAAATCTCAAGCTGCAGGTCCGGCCGAGCGCGTTCCTGTTGCTGCTCACCCTGTTGCTCGTGGTGAGCGTGCTGGCCAGCGCGGACCTGGAGTCCGGGCTGGGCGCGCTGTTCCGCTGCGCCCGACTGGCCATGTTCGTGGCGACGCTGTGGTTGCTGACCCGGTGGTGGGACAGCGGTCTCACGTTCGTGCGGCACCACATCCGGGTGCTGGCCGTGGTGCTGCTGTCCGTGGCCATCGGACTGGTGATCGCGCCGGGACTGGCGATGCCGGAGACGTACAGCGGCCGGCTGGTCGGCGCCGTCTGGCCGCTCACCGCGCCGCAGGTCGGGCAGTACGCGGCGATCGCGGCCGGGCTGACCATCGTGTTGTGGCTGGCCAGCCGGACCGACGGCTGGAGCGTGTGGGTGATCGCCGCGCCGGCCATCGGGCTGCTGATCCTCAGCCACACGAGGACGGCCACCATCGGGCTGATCGTGGCGCTCGCGGTCGCGCTGATGTCGTTGGTGCTGACCACGCGCCGGGCCAGGCGGGTGTTCGGGTGGGCGGCCATCGGCGGGATCTTCGTGACCGTGATGCTCGCGTCGGCCGTGCAGGCGTGGTTCCAACGTGGACAGAGCACGGAGAACCTGTCCAGCCTCACCGGCCGGGCGAAGGTGTGGGACGCCCTGCTGGACGCGCCGCGGTCGATCAGCGAGCACCTGTTCGGAGTGGGGCTGACCGACAAGTCGTTCGACGGGCTGCCCATCGATTCCAGCTGGCTCACCGTGTATCACGAGCAGGGCTATGTGGGAATCGTGCTGGTGGCGGCCATGATGCTGATCCTGGTGGTCACGGCCGTGCTGCGGCCACCGTCCCCCGCGCGGGCGTGCGCGATCTTCCTGATCGTGTACTGCCTGGTGGCGTCCTACACGGAAGCCGGGCTGGGGGACGCGTCCCCTTATCTATTGCATCTGACGGTGGCTGCCGCGCTTCTCACGAGGGGTCGTTAAGTGCGTATTGTTGTGGTGCACAACAGGTATCGCTCGGCCCAGCCGAGTGGTGAGAACAACGTGGTGGACCGCGAGACGGCGCTGCTGCGGTCCGGTGGGCACGAGGTGACGCTGTTCTCGCGTGACAGTGACGCCATTTCCGACATGTCCACTGTGGACAAGGCGTTGGTGCCGCTGCGGGTGCCGTGGAATCCCGCGGTGCGTTCTTCGCTGGCCGGCGTGCTGCGCTCCGTTCGGCCCGACGTGGTCCACGTGCACAACACGTTCCCGCTGCTGTCGCCGTCGGTGGTGGCCGCGTGCACCGATGTCGGGGTGCCGGTGGTGGCGACGCTGCACAACTACTCGATGGTCTGTCCACCGGGGACGCTGTTCCGGGACGGCCGGGTCTGCACGTCGTGTGTCGGCCAGGCGCCGCTGCCGGCCGTGCGGCACGGGTGCTACCGGGACTCCGCGCTCGCGACCGTGCCGGTGGCGCTCAACGTGGCGGTCAACCGGCGGCGGTGGTGGTCGGACGTCGCGCGGTTCTTCTGCATCTCGGCCGCGCAACGGCAGCTGCTGATCCAGGGCGGCATGCCGGCGTCCCGGCTGTCGGTGAAGCACAACTTCGTGCCGGATCCGGGCGTGCGCCGGACGGGCGCCGGTTCCCACGTGCTGTTCCTCGGCCGTCTGACGGAGGAGAAGGGTGTGCGGCTGCTGATGGCGGCGTGGGAGCGCGCATCCGTTGGCATGCCGCTGGTGATCGCCGGCACGGGGCCACTGGAGGACGAGGTGGCCCGGTGGGCTTCGTCGAGGGCGGACGTCCGGTACGTGGGTCTGCAGGACGCGGCCGGTTGCCGTGCGCTGACCGCCGACGCGGCGGCCGTGGTGGCCCCGTCGACGTGGCTGGAGGCGTTCGGCCTGGTGGTGGTCGAGGCGATGGCCGCCGGGGTGCCGGCCGTGGCCGCCGCGCACGGCGCTTTCCCGGAACTGGTGGACGACGGCGTGACGGGCGTGCTGCACCGCCCGGGCGATGCAGCTTCGCTGGCGTCAGCGCTGGCGACGGCCGTCACGTTGCCGGGCGCTCCGGCGCGGGCGAGGTACGAGCGGGACTTCACCCCGGAGGTCGGCCTGGCGCGGCTGGTGGAGGGCTATCGTGCGGCGATCGCCGGCGAGCTCGTGGAATCGGTCTGAGGTGGCGCATCGGGTGCTGCCGGTCGGGCTGCGGACGCCGACCGCCGTGCTGGCTTTGCTCGGCCTGACCACGATGATCGCCGTCGGGGCGCTGGTAGCCGGGGGGACGGTGGCCGGCCCGGTGGACGGCTGGATCCCGTTGGCCGAGGGAGCCTGGCACCGGACCGCGCTGGTGATCGACTTCGGCGGCGAACCGGTGGGTGCGGCGATCCTGGTGGCGGCGCTGGCTTTGGCCGCCTTCGCGGCGGGCCACCGTCGAGCGGCCGTGCTGGCGGTGGTGGGGCCCGCGGCGGCGGTGGTGACGACGACGCTGCTGAAACCGTTGGCCGGCAGGACCATCCATGGGCCGGACAACCTGTCGTACCCGAGCGGCCACACGGCGGCGGCCACCGCGCTGGCCATAGTCCTCACGCTGCTGGTGGCCGATCGGTTGAGCCTGCGGCCCCGCGCGGCCATGGCCCTGTTGGTGCTGCTGGCGGTGGTAGCGGCCGCCGCCATGGCCTGGTCCCAGGTCACCCTGGGCGCCCACTACGAGACGGACACGGTGGGCGGCTTCGCGGCGGCGGTGGCGGTGGTCCCGGCAACCGCGTGGCTGGTGGACAAAGTGGCCGACCGCCGGCCCTCCTGACCGCCCCGCCCGCGAAATCGCGGTTCCCGCACACGAAATCGCGGTTCCCGCCGTCGAGTTCGCGGTTGCGGAATGCGTGGCCCACCCGACGCAGCGGTCGGGAACCGCGATCTGGCGTGCGGGAACCGCGATCTCGGCGTGCGGGAACCGCGATTTCGGTTGATCAGGTTGAGGCTGGCGGTGCCTTGCGCAGCGAGAGGGCCAGCAGGCCGGCCGGGATGACCACCCCGAGGCCGAGCGCCACGGTTTGGGCGATGGCCGAGCCGAGTGGGTAGTGGTCGAGGTGTGTCGCGTGGAAGAGGAAATGCGGCACCGTGAACATCAGGTTCGCCGCCAACGCGGTGCGTACGAGTACCGGCTCCAGTGACACGGCCGCCACGGCCAGTACCA
Source organism: uncultured Actinomycetota bacterium (assembly GCA_963826035.1). Lineage (GTDB taxonomy): Bacteria > Actinomycetota > Actinomycetes > Mycobacteriales > Pseudonocardiaceae > Actinophytocola. The sequence goes on from CAWGVZ010000024.1 coordinate 643,940, forward strand.
GCACATACGCCAGGGTCAGGGCGCCGACGTCGCGCATCAGGTGTTCGTTGTACGGCGGCAGCAGCGACACCCACGGGGTAGCCGACACCGGGAAGTCGTCGTAGAACCACTTCGGGGCGAACAGTTGGATCAGGCCGGCCAGGCCCTGTGTCACGGCCAGGAATACGAGTCCCGCTCTCATCGGCGCTCCTCCAGGTACTGGGCGAACGTGATCGCGCCGCCGGGGATCTCGGCCAGGTTGCCGCCCGCTCGGTAGGCGCGGAACGCCCGGCCCGGCAGGCGGTACCGGACGACGCGGCGGGCGCCGTGGATCCGGGCCAGGTCGGTGAAGTGGAGGGTCTCCGGGCCGCCCAGGTCGGGGACCCGTCCTCGCGGTGGGCCGACCGCCAGTTCGGCCAGCCGGGCGGCCACGTCGCGGATGTCGACCGGCTGGACGCGCAGGTCCGGGACCGGCACCACCGGGAGGCGCGCCGCGGTCGCCAGGTACACCCGCACGAGGTCGTGGAACTGGGTGGCCCGCAGGATCGTGTGCGGCAGGCCCGACTCCGCGAGCAGCTCCTCGATCGCCAGCTTGCCCCGGTAGTAGGAGATCGGCACGCGGTCGACACCGACGATCGACACGTACACGAGGTGCCGGACCCCGGCTCGCCGCGCGGCGGCCACCAGCCGGCACGCGGCGGGCACGTCCCGGCCGCGCGTGTACCCGGTGGCCAGGTGCACGATCACGTCGACGCCGGCCACCGCCGCGTCGACGCCCTCCCCGGTGGCCAGGTCGGCCACCACATGCCCACGGCGGCTCATGATCCGCACTTCTTCACCGGCTAGCGCGGGCACGACCGCGCGGCCCAGGGTGCCGGTGCCCCCGGTCACGAGTATTCGCATGTAGTCAGGAACCGGCGAGCGACCCGATCTGTGACAGTTGGGTCGAAACGAAGGCCAGTTTCTCCGGGTTCGCCACGATGTGGACCACCGCGATCTGGTCGGCGTGTACCTGCAGGGTCACCAGGCCCAGGACGGTGCCTGCCACGGCGATCAGGTAGCCGGGAGTGCCGTTGACCTCGGCATACGTGAACTCCAGGTCGCCGGGGATCTTGCGCCAGCCGCCCGTCAGGTAGCGGGCCACGCGGTCTCGGCCGGTGATCGGGCGGCGGGCCGTGCCCACCTGGCCGCCGCCGTCGGCCCACGACGTCACGTCCTCCGCCAGGACCGACTCGAGGGCGGTCAGGTCGCCGTCGCGGGCTGCTTTCAGGAAGCGGTCGGCCAGGCGGCGCCGCGCCTCGCGGTCCGGTTGGAACCTCGGTCGGTCGGCCAGGCGTTGGCCCGCCCGGCGGTAGAGCTGGCGGCAGTTGGCCTCCGTCAGCTCCATGACCTCCGCGATCTCCCGGTGTCCGTAGCCGAACGCCTCCCGCAGCACGAACACCGCGCGCTCGGGTGGGGTCAGGCGTTCCAGCAGCACCAGCATGGCCAGCGACACCGAGTCGCGCTGTTCGGCCGTCTCAAGAGGACCCAGGGCGCCGTGTTCGGTCAGCACCGGTTCCGGCAGCCAGGGGCCGACATACCGCTCGCGCTGCACCCTGGCCGACGTCAGCCGGTTCAGGCACAGGTTCGTGACCACCTTCGCCAGCCACGCGGACGGGGCTCGGATGGTCGAATGATCCACGCCTGACCAGCGCAGATACGCGTCCTGGACCACGTCCTCCGCCTCGGCCGCCGAGCCCAGCAGCCGGTAGGCCAGCCCGAACAGCCGGCCCCGCTGCGTCTCGAACTCAGCGACCGGCGAACGTGCTTCCGGCGTCCTGACCATACGGACCAGCCTGCCACGCCGCCGCGTCGACCGTGCGGGACGTCTCGTACGGGGTGAACCGCCACGGGCCGGTGTAGGTGTTGTCCGACCAGCGGTTGTCCTGCACGAACGTGATCGACTCCTGCACCGTGTGGCCCGTGTACGGCGACCAGTCCGGATACGTGCCGTAGTTCGCCAGGACCGCCATCCGGCCGCAGAACCGGGTACAGCCGACGGCTGCCGGGTCGAACCCGAACTCGTTGTTCTCGATCGTGACTCGCTGGGTGCGCCAGCGGCAGTCGGTGGCCAGCGGCTCGGTGGCGATCCCCGGCCGGGCGCACGTCGCCCGGTTCGGCACGAGCAGCGTGCAGTACCCGGTCGACGTGTTCGCCGGGCTGTTGCAGAACCGGTCCGCGTTCTCCCACAACGTGATCCCCGACCAGTTGTCATCGAATGTGTTGTCCGTGATGAGAATCCGGTCGGTGCGGGCGGGGATGCGTGGCTCGCCACCGGACTCCGAGAGGTAGATGGCACCCACCGGGAAGTTGTCGCCCCGGTCGGCGAACCTCTTGCCCTGCACGATCGTGTTCTGGCGGAACACGTTGCCGCGCACCACCAGGTTGTAGCTGATCTCGTAGAACAACGCCTCCGCCGCGTTGTGCTCGATGAGATTGTCCTCGATCAGGAAGTCGTTGTTGTTCGTGTCCGCCCACAGGCCGGCGCCGTGGTTGCGGTGCACCCAGTTGCCACGGATGTCGGCGCCGTTCACCGCCCAGAACTTGATGCCGCCCGTACAACCGCAACCGGCAACGACGGACTCCCAGTCGTCCGTGTTGTTGCCGACGATCTCGTTGCCCTCCACCAGCAACCCGGTGATGCCGTCGCCCGCCTGGTAGGCGTTCATGCCGTACTGGCCGTTGTCGCGCAGGCAGTTGCCGCGCACCACCTGCCGCGCGCCGGCCATCAGGCCCGCGCCCTTGTTGCGCTGGATGGTGTTGTGCTCGATCACCCAGTCGTTGCCCGAGTCGTGGTTCACCACGCCCTGGTCGCGCGGCGCCACGAAGCCCTGCACCGTCAGGTTCCGGATGGTCACGTCGGCCGCCTCGCCGGTGAACGCGTACCGGTTCACGCCGCGGCCGTCGAGCACCGCACCCGGCGCTCCCAGGTAGACGTTGCCGTCCTTCGGCATGACCTGACCGAACTCGTCGGCGCCGAGCGTGTGGGTGCCCGGCCGCAGCCAGAAGGTGCTCCCCGCGGGGTGAGCCGACGTCTTCGCCTGCAGGTCGTTGTCCACCGGTTCGACGATCACCGCGCCGGCCGGCGGCTCCGGATAGGCGGCGGGAATGCGGTCGCACACGGCCACCGTCTCAGGTGGAGCGGCGAGCGCCGGCGTCGGCGTGATTCCATAGAGGACGAGCAGTAGGGCTAGAACTCTGGCCATACGCGCAAAGCTATGCAGCGCATCGCCGAGATGCTGTCACCCAGAAGCGTCGACCCCGGGTTCTTTCAGGCGAACTTACGGAACACGGGCTTGACGGGCCGGCCACCGAGCCACGGCGTCGGGTCGCCCGCGTCGAGTGCCTGGCGGTACACGGCACACGCGGCGGCCACCACCTCGACCGTCCGATCGAGATCCACGTCGCTCAGCGCACTGCTGACCACAAAGGACGGGCCGATGACGCCACCGGTGACGAGTTGTCGGAGGAACAGCGTCCGATACTCCTGCGAGGGAGCCAGGTTCACGTCGAGCGTCGCGAACACCAGGTTGCTCGACCGGCCGCGCACGAGCACGTGGTCGCCCACCCCCGCGCCGGCCGCCACCTCCCGGACGCCGGCCGCCAGCCGGTCGCCCAGCTCGTGCAGCCGCTCGGTGATGCCCTCGGTCACGTACGTGTCGAACACGGCCATCATGGCGGCCAGCGCGTGCGTCTCCGCGCCGTGCGTGGTGGACAGCAGGAACACCCGCTCGCGCTCGTCGCGCAGGCCGCCCAGCTCCATCACGTCGCGGCGGCCGGCGAGCGCGGACACGGCGAACCCGTTGCCGATGGCCTTGCCGAACGTCGACAGGTCGGGGGTCACGCCGTACAGGCCCTGCGCGCCCGCCACCGACCAGCGGAGGCCAGTGATCATCTCGTCGAACACGAGCAGCGTGCCGTGCCTGGTGGTCAGCTCCCGCAGGCCCTCCAAGTAGCCGGCCGGCGGCTCGCCCGTCTCGAGGATCAGGCACGCCACGTCGTGCCCCGCGAGCAGCGCCTCGGTCGCCGCCAGGTCACCGTACGGAAAGGACACGGTCGACTGCCGTGGGATGCCGGCGTCCATGGGGGTGGTCCTGATGAACCAGTCGTCCGTCGAGAAGAACGGTTGGTCGCCGCAGATCGCCACCAGCGGCCGGCCGGTGGCCGCGCGGGCCAGGCGGACGGCCGCCGTGGTGACGTCCGAGCCGTTCTTCGCGAACTTCACCATGTCGGCCGTCGGGACGGTGGCCAGGAACTTCTCGGCCGCCACCAGCTCCACCACGCTCGGCCGCACGAAGTTCGAGCCGCGGTCCAGCTCGCGGCGCACGGCGTCGGTCACCGCCGGATGGGCGTGGCCGAGGCTCACCGACCGCAGCCCCGAGCCGTACTCGATGTAGGAGTTCCCGTCGATGTCCCACACGTGCGCGCCGCGACCGTGCGAGATCACGGGCGCCAGGTCGGCCGGGTACTGGTCGTCGCCCTTCGCGTAGGTGTGCGCGCCGCCGGGCACCACCTCGTGCAGGCGCTTGGTCGCCTCGATGGACCGTGGTAGCTCCACGTCACACCTCCTTCAGCGCGTCGGCCAGCAACGGTGCCTGCTTGTCCCGTATGGACATCAGCGCGGGCGGCAGCGGCCACGGGATCGCCAGCTCCGGGTCGTCGAACCGGATGGACACGTCCGCCGCCGGGTCGTGCGCCCGGTCGATCCGGTACGACACATCGGCCGGCTCGGTCAGCGCCTGGAACCCGTGCGCGCAGCCGGCCGGGATGTACACCGACACCTGACTGTGTGCCGACAGCTCGAAGAACTCCTTGTTGCGGTACGTCGGCGAGTCGGGCCGCAGGTCGACCACCACGTCGAACACCGCGCCGTACGAGCAGCGCACGAGCTTCGCCTCGCCTCGGCCGGACCGCAGGTGCATGCCGCGCAGCACACCCTTGGCCGACCGGGACACGCTGTCCTGCACGAACCCGTCGGGGTCGATGCCGACCGAGGCCACCACGTCACGGTCGAACGTGCGGCTGAAGAACCCGCGCTCGTCGACAAACGGGACCGGTTCGAACAGGAACGCGCCGTGGATGGCCGGCACGGGAACGGCTTTCACCGGATCACCTCGTCGAGGGCCGCGAACTGATGCGCCAGCCGGTCGGCCAGCACCACGTTCTGCTTGGTCAGTGCCTCGGTCACGGCCGGGGACCGCCGTTCCAGCTCGGTGAACTGGTCGCGCAGCACGGCGACGTCCAGTTCCTTGATCGGCTGGCAGAACTCGGCGAGCCCGAACTCGGCCATCAGCACCTCGTTCTTCGTGGCGTAGCCGATGGACAGCGTGGGCTTCGCGAGCTTCAACGCGGACAGCACGTTGTGGTACCGGGTGGCCACCACTGTGTCCACCGTGGACATCTCGCACAGCAGGTCGGCCAGTGTGGCGGCGGGGGCCAGCGTGACCCGCGCAGGGTCGACCTTCACCAGCTCGTCGACCACCTCGAGGTCGGCCCGGTCGCCCACGAACAGGCGCACCGTGCGGCCGCCGTCGAGCAGCCAGCGCACGAACTCCGTGAGCTTGTCCACGTAGGCGCGGTAGATCTCCTCGGCCCGCGGCCGGTCGTCGTTGCCGCCCCGGTAGGCCATCACGCCGACACCCACGGTGCCCGGTGCCGCGGGCGCGGCTGGGGTCGGCAGCGCGAACGCCAGGTCGGGATAGACCTCGTCGCGGGACGTGTCGACGCCCATCGCCCGCATGGCCGTGCGCGACGGTTCGTCCCGATAGGACCGGTAGGTGGCCAGCCGCGCGGCGGCGGTGACCAGTGCCCTGGTCGGCCCACGCGCGATCACGTTGGCGCCAACGCTCACCAGCACGACCTTCGTGCCGAACACCTTGCCGGCCAACGACAGCAGGCTCAGCGAGTACGGGAACCCCCACGGCCGCAGCGGCAGCGTGGTCTCCAGCACGCCCATGCCCGGCACGATCACCACGTCGTGGCGCCGCACCCACGCGGCGATCCGGAACGCGTCGACCACCTTGCCGACCGCCTTGCGGGCCATGGCCGGCACGCGCGCCGCCGTCCGGTACTCCGACTGGTTCCAGTGCAAGGGGGTGGCGTCCAGGTCGAACTGCTGGCGGAGTTCGTCCGGGCCGCCGCACATGGCGTCGAGCACCGCGTTCGGGTACTCCGAGCGCAGGTGGTTGAGCACGGCGGCGAGCGAACCGTCGTTGCCGAGGTTGCCGGAGCCGAGCAGGCCGAAGAAGCCGATGCGTTTGCGTGTCAAGAAGAACCCCCCGATCGACCGGCGACGATCGCGTCGATCGACAGCTCTGGCTGGTCAACGGGCGCCCGGTCCTCCACCCGTTCCCCGGCACCCGGCCGCGTGCGGCTCGCGAGCCACGCGCCGAGGTGCCGGTAGCACTCGGTCCGCTCGTTCCAGGTGAGCGGCGCCCGGTTGATCACACCGACGAAACCGGCAACGTACTCGGCGAGCAGCCGCGGTGTCGGGTGCAGGAAACGGTTGGCGCGCCGGGGATCGAGGTTCACGCAGCGGCTGCGCTTCGTGGGGTTGGCCCGCTCGGCGCGGGTCGGGTGGTCGCGCCGGAAGAACAGCAGCTCCGGCACCTGGTAGAAGCGGCCGTGCAGCGCGATCTCCGACACGAACGTGCGGTCCGCGTGGTGGTAGCTGTCGTGCGGGCGGACCTTGCGCAGCATGGCCGTCCGCACGACGCCGTAGAAGTCGTCGCCGCCCGGCTCGAACAGCATGCTGCGGAAGCGCTCCGGCGCGCTCGGCGAGTCGGTGGCGTGGCGGTACTCGAACGGCACGGTCACGTTCCCGTGGCCGTCGATGATCGCCTGGTGGGCGTGCGCCAGCACGAAGTCCGGCCGCTCGTCGAGTGCGGCGACACACTTGGCCAGCAGTTCCCGGCCGTAGAGGTCGTCGTGGGAGGCCCACTTGAACAGCGCGCCGCGGGCGAGGGTGAACACGTGGTTGTGGTTGGGTGCGGCGCCGATGTTCTTCGGCAGCAGGTGGTAGCGGATCCGGTCGTCGCGGGCGGCGTAGTCCCGGCAGATGTCGGCCGTGCCGTCGGTCGACGCGTTGTCCGTGATGATCAGCTCGTAGTCGGTGAAGGTCTGGCCGAGCAGCGCCTCGAGCGACTCCGCCAGGTACTCCTCGCCGTTGTAGACCGGCAGGCCGATGGTCAGGCGCGGCACACTCATGACGTTTCCACCTTCTCCAGAAGTTCCACTGTGGACAGCTGCCACCACCACACGGCGGCACCGGCCCAGGTCGCGAGGGCGACACCCCACGCGGAGCCGAGCGCGCCCCCCATGGCGGCGCCGGCCAGGCCGAACGCCAGGTACGCGGCGGACGCCACGAGCTGGGCGGACATGCTGCGCCGCGCGGCACCCAGGGCCCGGAGGCCGGCAGCGGCCCCGCTGCACACACTCGCGCCCATCACGCCGAGCATGGCCGGCACGATCAGCGCCGACGCCGGCGCCCACACGTCGCCGAGGACGGCCTCGCCGATCGGGTCGGAGACCAGCAGCAGCGCCAGCCCCCACACGAGCGCGGCACCTGCCTGCCCGGCACCGAGCACCAGGCAGAACTGCCGCAGCCGGTGCGGTGCGCGGCGGACCACCCGCGCGGCCTCGGCGACCGTCACGAGCGACAGGCCCATGAGGATGGCCAGGAACGGGCCCATGAGCAGCTCCGCGCCACGCACGGTGCCGACGTCGGCCAGCCCGGCGATCGCGCCGAGCCCGTACATCCGCAGCTGCGCGCCGCCGCTGTTGCTGACGTTCTCCACCAGGTAGCGCGGCCCGAGGTCGCGTTGCGCGGCGAGCCAGCCACGCACTTGGGCGAACCCCGGCACGATGCCCGCCTGCAGGGTGCCGAACGCGGCCGCCACCGCCCCGGACAGGCCCCAGGCCAGCACGAACGCGACCACCGTGCCGTCCTGCGCGGCCAACAGCAACGCCGGCACGAGGGCGACCGCCCACACGACGTCGTTCGCGAACGCGCGCCGGCCGGCACCCGCGGCGAAGAACGCGAACCGCCAGGCGTCCTGCAGCAGCAACGCGGGCAGCACGATGCCGAGCGCCATGAACGCCTCGCCGATCGTGCCGCCCACCACCAGTCCGAACAGGACACTCACGGCTCCGGCCGCCGCGCCGACGGCGAACGCCGTGCCGGACGCGCGGGACACCCCGGCGCGCCACTCGCTGGTCGGCACCCCGCTGTAGCGCACCATGAGCGGGTCGGTACCGAGCCCTCTGGACACGTTGAGCACCACGCCGTAGGTGACCCAGGCGAGGCTGAAGACACCGAACGCGGTCAAGCCGAGCGAGCGGGCGACATAGATGCCGACCGCGAAGTTGGTCATGCTGGACACAGCCTGGTCCGCGAGCCCCCAGGACAGTCGCCCCGCCATTCCCTTCAACGCGTCACTCCTTCAACAATCCGGCAACGTGCAGCGCGTCGGCCGCGGCCGCGACGGCGTCGAAGGGCAGACCCGAGCGGTTGGCGATGTCCAGGAGACTGTGCTCGCCGTCGGAGAAGTTCAGCACCCACAACATGGCGAGCTGCGCGTCCTTCGCGTCGCTGCGCCCGCCGAGCGAGTCGTACAGCCCGCGCTTGCCGAGCTGCGGCTCGCCGTACGGGCTGAGGTTCAGGTAACGCCGGTTGCGGTCGAGCACGGCGCACGCCTCGAGACACACCTCGAGGGTGTCCACCATGGACGACGGCGACACGAAATCGGGATTGTCGCCCGAGGTGTGGTACTCCGGGTACTCCGAGTACGGGGTGCGGGTGAGCGAGCCGACGCCCAGGTTGTAACCGGGCGAGCAGTACTGGCGCTCGTCGTAGCCGTACGGCGAGAACTCGCGGATCTCATGTGGACGGTCGCGCAACACGTGCGCCAGCACCTGGTCGATCTCCGCGTCCCCGCGCCGACTCTGCTTGTACGTCAACGAACCCCGGTCGCCCGCGCAGGCGAGGACCAGCCCGTGCTTGACCTTCGCCACCCGCTCGGCGTTGCGGGCGAGCCAGGTGATCGCGCCGATGGTGCCCGGTGCGAACACGAACCGGTACGTGTACCAGGGATCCGAGTCGGCGAGCGCCATGGCCAGCTGGGTGGCGACCGCGATACCGGCCAGGTTGTCGTTCGCGAGCGACGGATGGCAGGTGTGACACGAGATCAGCACCTCGTCCGTCACCCGGCCGGCCACCACGTGCTCGCCGTAGGTCAGCGACCCGTCGGCCAGCGTCGAGTCGATCCGCACCTCGTAGTCGCCGTCGGGCAGCGCGTCGAGCATGTCCTGGGACAGACAGAAACCCCAGGTCGGCGCGTAGTAGCTGGTCCGGTACGGCACGAGCGACGGCTGGTCGGGCAGCGTGTGCAGGTGCGGGCGCAGCTCATCGAGCGACATGGTGGCCGACACCGGCACGCTGTAGCCGACCACGTGCAGGTTCGACTCGCGGAAGTCGACCACCCGCACCCCGCCGTGCGCGATGTAGGCGTCGCGGATGTTCCACTCCCGCGGCACCGTCCAGTCGTTCACCTGAGTACCGGTCGGCACCTCGTGCACCTGCATCGGCAGGAACTCGGCCACCAGCTCCAGCGTCTCCCGCACCCCGTCGCCCGTGATGCTGCGGCACAGCGGGTACAGCCGCCGGACCAGGTCGTGCATCCGCTCCCCGCGAGCGTCCATCAGCGGTGCCGCAGGGTCTCGTCGACCAGACCGGCCGCCGACTGGTCCCGCAGCCACGCCAGCCGGGTGAAGCGCTGCTCGAACGACTCGGTGGTCAGACCGAACTTCTGGTACGCGTCGATCAGCTCGACCGCGCCCGCCTTGACCGTCCACTCGCAGTCGAAGCCGGGGATGGCCGCACGGAACCGGGAGAAGTCCACCCGGTAGGAACGCGGGTCGGCGCCCGCTTCGCCCGTGATCCGCAGCCGCGACCCCGGTACCGCCTCCACCACCTCGTTCGCGATCTCCGCGACCGTCACGTTGTTGCGTTCGGTGCCGATGTTGAACGCCTTGTCGTGCACGGCCTCGCGCGGCGCCACCAGCGCGGCGGCGAACGCCCGCGCGATGTCGCCCGCGTGCACCAGCGGCCGCCACGGCGTGCCGTCGGACAGGACCAGCACCTCACCGGACAGGTGGGCGTGGCCGACCAGGTTGTTCAGCACGATGTCCGCGCGCAGCCGGGGCGAGTAGCCGAACGCCGTGGCGTTGCGCATGAACACCGGCGTGTAGTGGTCGTCCGCGAGCTCGTGCAGGTCGTCCTCCACCCGCACCTTCGACTCGGCGTACGGGGTCACCGGCCGCAGCGGCGCGTCCTCGGCCACCAGCCCGGCACCGCCGGACGCGCCGTAGACCGAGCAGGTCGACGCGTACAGGAACCGCGCGACGCCCGCGTCGCGGGCGAGCCGGGCGAGCCGCACCGACGCGCGGTGGTTGATGTCGTAGGTGAGCTCGGGCGCGAGCGCCCCGAGCGGGTCGTTCGACAGCGCCGCCAGGTGGATCACCGCGTCGATGTCGGTCAGGTGCTCGAGCGTCACGTCCCGCAGGTCGACGTCGATGCCCGGCGGGTCGGCCGGGGCCGGGCCGAGCAGGCAGTCGGCGAACAGCCCGGAGTCGAGGCCGACGACGTCGTGCCCGGCCGCCGTCAGCACCGGTGCCATGACCGTGCCCAGATAGCCCGTGTGGCCGGTGAGCAGTACCCGCATGGCTCAGCCCTCCAGGTTGAGGTTCAGTTTGGTCACCTGGAACGCCTCCGCGTAGCGAGCCTGACACTCGATGCCACGAATGCGCGCCAATCCCAGGAAGGCCTCCCGGTCGTACCAAGGACGGTGTCGCTGCGAGGGGTAGTGCTGTTGCAGCAACCGCACCTTTTTCTCGGCCAACTCGCCGGACAGGGCCTGGTAGGCGTTCGGCCGGCCGAGATCGCCGTCCCATTTGACGATCTCGTAGCCGAGCACCAGGTGGTCCCGGTAGGCGGTCGGCACCAGCTGGGCCAGGCCCCGGTGGTCCTGGTGCGCGTCGTCCGTGCGCGGGGCGAGCAGCAGGTCGGGGTCGGTGCGGCCGCGGAGCTCCTCGAGCGCCGACTTGGCCTCGTCCCAGTGCGCCGGCAGCCGCCCGTCGGGCAGCTTGTGCACGGTCACGTCCAGGTCGGCGCCCGGACAGAACGCACGCAGCGCCGCCCGCTCCTCGTCCTCGCGGTCGGTGCCGCCGCCGGACAGGACCAACGCGTCGACCCGGATGCCCGGTCGTGACTCGCAGATGGCGAGCAGCGTGCCACCGGCGCCGATCGCGATGTCGTCGCAGTGGGCGCCGAGCGCCACCACCCGGTCGAGCTTCGTGGACAGACCGATCACGCGCTCTGCTCCCAGAGTGCCCACGGCTTCTGGCCGCGCGAGTAACCGTCGTCCAGTGCGTAGCGCTCCTTCACCGTGTCCGTCGGCTTCCAGAAGCCGCGGTACGGGTAGGCGAGCAGCCTGCCGCGTTTGGCCAGCTCACCGCACCCGTCGGCCACCAGGTCACCGCCCTGCGGGATGTGGTCGAAGACCTCCTGGCGCAGCACGAAGTAGCCGCCGTTCTCCCACAGCGGCATCTCGCTGACCGCGGTGATCGAGCCGACCTTGTTGTCCGTGCCCATCTCCACGCAGTGGAACGAGGACTGCGGCGGGACCACCATCATCGACGCGCCCGCGTCGGACTCGGTGAACCGCTCGATCATGGTGGGCAGCGGCGCGTCGGTCAGCACGTCGGCGTAGTTGGCCAGGAACATCTCGTCGCCGTCGAGGTGCTCACGCACCCGGCGCAGCCGCTCCCCGATGGCCGACTCGATGCCCGTCTGCACGAACGAGATCGTCCAGTCGGCGATGTCGGTGGACAGCAGCTCGGGCTTGCCGCCCCGCAACACGAAGTCGTTGGAGGTGGTCTCCTCGTAGTCGAGGAAGAACTTCTTTATGTGGTGCGCGCCGTAGCCGAGGCACAGGATGAACTCCGTGTGCCCGAAGTGGGCGTAGTAGCGCATGACGTGCCAGATCAGCGGGCGCGGACCGACCATGGCCATGGGCTTGGGCACATCGTCCGCCGTGCCGTTGCGCATCCGCATGCCGTAGCCGCCGCAGAACAGGACGACCTTCATGGTGTTACCTCGACGATCTCCAGGTGCGGAATGGGGAAGACGAGCCGCCCGCCCCACTCGCCCACATAGGACAGTTGTTCGGTCAGCTCCGCGCGCAGGTTCCACGGGAGGACGACCACGTAGTCCGGTTTGTCCACGGCGATCTGCTCGGGCGCCAGGATGGGGATCCTGGTGCCCGGCGTGAACCGGCCGTGCTTGTACGGGTTGCGATCCACCGTGTACGCCAGCAGGTCCGGCCGGATGCCGCAGTGGTTGAGCAGGGTGTTGCCCTTGCCGGGGGCGCCGTAGCCGACCACCGCCTTGCCCTGGTCGGCCGCCGACACGAGGAAGCCGAGCAGGTCGCGGCGTACCTTCGCCACGCGCTGGGCGAACTCCGTGTACCCGGCCAGCTCGTGCAGGCCGGCCGCCTTCTCGCGGGCGAGCACGTCGTGCACCGCGCTACTCGGCTCGCCGGCCACCTCGGCCGGGCGCGCGAGCAGCCGGATCGAGCCGCCGTGGGTGGGGACCAACTCGACGTCCACCAGGGCCAGTCCGCCGCTGGCGAGCGCACGCTGCGCCGACGCGACCGTGTAGTACTGGAAGTGCTCGTGGTAGATGGTGTCGTACTGGGTCAGCTCCATGAGCGTGAGCAGGTGCTGCACCTCGATCGACACCCAGCCGTCGTCGGCCACCAGCGCCCGCAGGCCCTTCGTGAAGCCGACCACGTCCGGGATGTGCGCGTAGACGTTGTTCGCCACCACCAGGTCGGCCGGGCCGTGCTCGGCGCGGACGGCGGCAGCCGTCTCGGGCGAGAGGAACTCGGTGACCGTGGGCACGCCCTTGTCCCGTGCGGCGGCGCCCACGTTGGCCGACGGCTCGATGCCCAGGCAGCGGATGCCGCGCTCGACCACGTGCTGCAGCAGGTAGCCGTCGTTGCTGGCCACCTCGACCACGAAGCCCGGCGCGATGCGCTCCACCTGGGCGGCCACGAACTCCTTCGCGTGGGCGACCCAGCTCGTGGAGAACGAGGAGAAGTACGCGTACTCGGTGAACGTCTCCTCCGGCGTGATCAACGGCGGCAGCTGGGCGAGCCAGCAGCTCGTGCACACCCGAAGGTGCAGTGGATACGTCTGCTCCGGCTCGTCGAGCTGGGCTTCCGTGAGGAAAAGTTCGCATGGTGGGGTGGCGCCCAGATCGACCACGCTCAGGAGGTCTTCGGAGCCACACAGCCTGCACTTCATCAGTACGCCCCCTGCCCGCCGAGCACCGCTCGGAAGGTCTTCCACAGGATCATCGCGTCGAGCGCGAGCGACCAGTCCTCCACGTACCGCAGGTCCAAGCGGACCGCCTCCTCCCACGGCAGGTCACTGCGTCCGCTGACCTGCCACAACCCGGTGAGTCCGGGCTTGACCAGTAGTCGCCGGCGCGTGTCCGGCTCGTAGCGCGCGCTCTCCTCCGGCAGCGGCGGCCGGGGGCCGACCAGCGACATCGAGCCGGTGAGCACGTTGAACAGCTGGGGCAGCTCGTCGATCGAGTAGCGCCGCAGGAACGCGCCGACCCGGGTGACCCGCGGGTCGCTGCGCAGCTTGAACAGCACGCCGGCGCCCTCGTTGGCGTCGGCCAGCTCGGCCTTGCGCTGGTGGGCGTCGCGGACCATCGTGCGGAACTTGAAGATGGTGAACTCGGTGCCGCCCTTGCCGACGCGACGCTGCCGGTAGAACACGGAGCCGCGGCTGTCGAGCAGGATGGCGAGGCTCGCGGCCACCAGGACCGGCAGCGCGAAGGTCAGCAGGAGCACGGCGCCGACCCGGTCGACGATGCCCTTGACCACGCGGCGCATGCCGGTGAACGCCGGGGCGCTGACCCGCAGGAGCGGCATCCCGAGCACGCCGCTCACGTGCAAGCGGGGGCCGGCCACCTCCATGAGCGTCGGGGCGACCACCATCTCGGCGCCGCTGCCCTCCAGCTTCCAGGCGAGCCGCTGGAGCCTGCGCGGGGTCCAGTACGCGTCGGACGTGATGGCCACGATCCGGTAGCCGCCGTCGCGGACGCGGTCGGCCAGGTCGTCGAGCGTGCCGACCACGGACACCCCGTCGATCTGGGTCTCCCCCTCGGAGGTGCCGTCGACCGTGCACACGGCGGCCACCTGCCAGCCGATGTGGGTGGCCTCCCGCGTGCGGGCGATCAGGTCACGCACGGTCTCGGGGCTGCCGGCCGCCATCACCGGCAGCAGGCACTCGCCCTCCGTGCGGGCGCGGTGCAGGACCTGGCGGAGCAGGTAGCGGAACGCGAGGGTGGTCACGGTGATCGCCGGGATGACCACGAACACCCAGGGCCGGGTCGACACGACCCCCGTGGCCAGGCCGGCGAGGCTGAGAGCGACGGCCGCCGCGAACATGGCCCGGCCGAGTCGCACGTACTCCTCGGCGCCCTGACCGAGCACGATGACGTGCCACGCCCGGTTCATGGCGAGCGAGCACAGCACGGCCAGCACGGTCAGGCCGCCGAGGACGAGGTCCTTGTACAGCTCCGCACCTTCCGCGCTGATCAGTGCGCCGACGATGAGAGCAGTACAGAAAGTGACGAGTACATCGCTGGTGATCACGAAGCGGCGGTAGCGAGGCTCCCAACTGGCCACGGGCGGACTGGCCGGCTCGTGCCTCAGATGGGTATGTCGGTTGACGGACAGGCCCCGCAAGATCGCCGGTCTCCGGCGCGGGGCGCCTAACTTCTGGTCACTCATCGTGGTCCCCCCGGCCGAGCGCACGCGCGCATGGCGGGTTAATGGGCGTCCCCGTCAGCCCTAGCTTGGATGAATCCCTTGCGACCAAACGGGTTCCCGGACGGCGCTTGCCGGCTCGTTGGTCGCCACTGGCTGATTCGCTCAGTGCGGGCCGCCCGTTACACACACAGAGTGAGTTCACCCGGGTCAGGTGAACTATGCCGTCCCGAACGGGTTGTCGATCACGTATTGCCAGTGGCCGTCCTGGTCCCGCCGTACGACGTCCGCGGCCGTGCCGGACAGGTCGCGTCCATGGGTAGCCCGAACAAAAGCAGACGCTGGCAGGAGGTCGAACTCGCGCGCGTTGACGGCGGCCACGAAGGCCAGGGCTGGGTCGGAGGCGTCATGAGAATGTGTCATGACTCATACAGATTAGCGGCCGGCGCTCTGGCCAGAAGCGGTAGCAGGCAACAAACACAGGGATGCCCGACTCGGCCAGGCCGGGTCGGGCATCCGGGTAATCAGGGGGTCACCAGATGCCGGCGTCGCGGAGTTGACGGGTGGCCTTGACGTCCAGGCTCACCCTGACTTCCACCCCGCCCGGACCCCCACCACCGCCGGCCAGCACGCCCGCGATCACGGCGATGAAGAGCAGCGGGAACAGGATCGTCCTGACCAGCATCGCCCATGGTGCCGAGCCACCGATCCGGCCACCGTCCGCGATGCGTACGAGCTGGGTGCCGGTGAGCACCGCGCCGAGTGCGCGCCCGTTGCCGTAGAACGCGCCGTACACCAACGGCGTCAGGAACAGGGCCAACGCCGGGCCCAGGGTCGCCGTTTCGTCTTCGAGGTCCGCCACGACGGCCACGACGGCCACGACGACGAAGCCGACTGCCCCGCAGAGCCAGAACATGACGAAGTCGACCAGCCAGGCCAGGAACATCACCCACGCCCGAGCCCTGACGTACACGCCACCGTTCTTGAACGTCCCGATTCGCTTGGCCACTTGTGGCCCGAGGAGCCGCTCCGCCCGGTCCCTGGAGCGCTCTTCGTGGAGCGGCTGGCTCGGCCCCGGGACTGTCATGGATCTCCTACGGTCAGGGCGCCGTCCAGGCGGGCAAAATAAAAAATGGCCCGCAATCTACGTTTCCGCAGATCAACGGGCCTTCGGTGGCCAGGGGCGGGATCGAACCGCCGACCTACCGCTTTTCAGTTCGTCGCATGATCGTACACAGGAGGTTACTGAGCCGATGCTGCCCAGCTCAGAGGGGGTTCCACCCTCGCCTGAACGGCCCTGACCTGCCCTGTACTGAGACCCGCAGTGAGACCCGCACGAGGGCGGCTGCGGCCGGTACAGTCTCGGCCATGGCAACGACGTTCGCTGACCTTGAGGCGCGGGTGCGCGGTCTGGAGTCACGGGCACAACGCACCGAGGAAGACGTCACCGCGATCGTGACGACCGTGGTTGAGATCCGAGACGACGTGAAGTGGCTGAAGCGCGCCACCCAGGCGCTTCTCACCGACCGGAACCTGACCGTCCCGGAGGACGAGGACGAGGACTGAGAGCCGGCTCTGCGCGACGTCCGGGACAAGGACGGCTGAACCATTGTCAGTGAGGGGGCCTCCCGAGAGTGATCACCACCTGATGATGGTCCAGCCGTCCTTGTCCCAGTGATGCTGTGACAGGAAGTGAGTGTGGGAAGTTCGCACAGTGTTTCGGTGTCACTCTCCTGTCACACCTGTTTCCGCAGGTCAGAGGTCATGGAGTGACAGAGTGACAGGTGTGACACCCGCGACAGGTGGACCTCAAGCGGCCAGGAACGCCGGCCACGTTCGACTTCGGAAGTGGGCTTAGCGCGCCTCAGGTTCGTGCTCCTCGTCGACCGACAGCGCCATGGCCGCCCGCACGTTCGCGCACGGCCACGGCACGCCACACCGCACGCACACTCCCGATCGCAGCCCTGGGCGGTGTAGGTGTAGGGCGACCAGTAGCCGCTCGTATCGCTCCAACTCGGGTGTGCGTTCTGAGTCTCGTTGTCGGTGCCTGCCCACGTGAGCCTCGTTGTCGGTCCTACTTGCCTGCCCTTGGGCAAGGCGAGTGGCGGGTTGGCGGGGTGATGGTCCCGCAGGACGTCGTCCGGGCCGGGCTGGAGTAGTCCGTTCGGCCTCGTCGACAAGGTCACGGAGACACTGGACGCCCTCAGCAATCCGAGGTCAGTTGTGCGTAGGAGATGCCGTCGCCGTACTTGGCTGTGACCTTGCAGATCACTCGTATGCGGCCGGGGCGCATTGGATCGATGCCGTTCACGGCGTTGCGCAGGGTGCCTTCGGAGAACGTGTCCTCGCCTAGCGTGCTGCACTCTTCGGCGAGTCGTCTGATGGACCAGTTGTGCTCGTCGAGCCACAGGCGGATGACGTCGCGGTTGAGATAAGGCATGTCGTTAGTTGGCCATCTCGTCGAGCGGGATGATGGTGCAGTCGTTGAGTTCGCGGACGAGGCTGATGGCGCGTACCCATCGGATGTCGGGGTTGTCGAGGGTGACCGCCACGTCGTCTTGGATTGCGAGGTTGCGGCCGGTGTGGAGGGCGCCGCGGACGCCTGCGATGGGGTAGCGGCGGGCGCGGAAGGTGACTGCGCCTTTGCGGAGGGCGGGGCATCGTTGGAGCGATGTGCGGACGCAGGGGACGCAGACCGGTGGTTCATTGACGGCCAACCTGTTGGGCCAGTCCGGCCAGTCGTCGCGGTAGTCCCGGAGTAGCCAGAGCACGCCGTCGTCGGTCTCGTCGGCTGGGCCGGCGCAGACTTGGCAGAGCAGGCGGAGCATCGCGCGGCGTTGCCGGTGTGGGTGGACTCGGGCGAAGTCTGGTCGGCCTTGTCCTGGGCTGGAGGACGTGCGGTACCAGAGGACGCCGTTGCGGTCTCGATCTGCTGCGGTCTCATCCGCGTAGGCGATGCCCACGCCAGGGACGGCGATCAGCCGGTGAGGTGGATCTTGCTCGCTGCTCCACGCGGTGATGTACGGGGCGACGATCGGACGGGCGAGCGTGGCGATTGATGGGTTCGGCATTCCGGTTCTCGGGGTTGGCGCGCCTTGCGGGCGCGGGTGTGACGGACAGGTCGGGTGTCAGCGGATCTGGGCGTTAAGGCGCTCACGGGCCGAGGCGAGTGCGGCGGTGGCTGCCGTCCGGGCCTTGCGGCGCTCTCGGAGGGTGTCGAGGGTGAGCCAGCACGCCGCCCACACGAGGAAGGCTTGGATCGGGGCTGTCGCCAGCATGGCGACCATGAATTTGTCCATCGGTCATGGCTGTTCGTGCTGGTCGCGGCGGGTTGCGCGGGCTCGGATCGCCTCGGCGGCGCTGGTCAGGCGGTCCGCCAGGGCGTGTTCGTCCGCAGGAGGAGATCGGGGCTGCGCGGCCGGCGTCGGCATCCGCAGGGATCGCAGGACGTAGCGGCCGAGCTGCGCGGTGATCACCGTCAGGTCGTGCATGAGTCGGCCGTCCGTGTGGGCATCGGGATCTGGCTCAGGGATCACGTACTTCGCGCGGCTCTCGCGCGGTCGGTCGCTGTGCACAACGGGTCTCCCTCTGGCTGGTCGCAGATGCACCCCGCAGTGGTTCGGGCGACATCCACCGCTTAGCCAAGCTGTCCGAAAGGCACGTGCCCAGGACGCAAACGTGAGAAAGCCGTGGGACAAATGTGAGATAGGGCCCTTTCACCTGCGGAAACGGCGTCGAAGGTGTTTGACTGCCTCGGCCGGCGCCGAGTCGTGTAGCACGGGCCGACGTGCGGAGGGGAGCGGTTAGCTGTCTAGCGTCTCCGTGGTGATGGCGCAGCGAAATCCAGTGTCGTCATCGCGCATGGTCGCTGCCGCATCGTTGAATGATGACGGTGTTGCGCGTAGGAGAGGACTGGTCCACGCGCCGCCTTTGAGTTCATGACGGCCAGGTTTGGTTTCGGTCGAGCACCATTCCCAGATGTTTCCGCACATGTCGAACAGGCCGTATGGACTGACGCCACTCTGATAGCAGTCCACAGGGGTTGTGTTGTTCACACCGTTTTCGCGGACATTGCACTTCGCTGGCGTGGGCTGGTTGCCCCATGGGTAGACGGTGCCCCTGGTGCCGCGTGCGGCTTTCTCCCATTGCTGCCCGCTTGGCAAGGTTCGGCCGGCCCAATAGGCGTACGCCATCGCGTCGTGCCATGTCACGAAGACGGCAGGATGGTCCTGAAGGTCCTCCAGGGAATCGTCAGTTCTCCCAGTGCTGCGGCGGGGCGTGCACGGTAGCAGAAATGAATCGAGCGTACTCGGCGTTAGTCACCGGATAGACGTCAATATAGAAAGTGGGCAGCCAAACTGGTTCGTTCCGCATGCCGGTCAGAAATACGCTGCCATCGATTCTGGCCATCAGTCGACCGTCTTTCGGATGGCGCACGTGATTATTGCCAATAGGTTCGATGCGGAATTCATCAGGCTCGTTGTCTGGGGCGAGTATCTCCGTGAGACGTTCCCGCGAAATCTGAAGTACCCCGGCCAACTTCGGCCACAAATAAGGTTGAGGGCGGTTTTCGCCGCCCTCCCATTTGATGACCGTTTCTCGCTGCACGCCCGCGGTTTCCGCGAGTTGCTCTTGGGTTAGGCCGACCGCCTTGCGCGCGAAAGCGAAGTCAGTTCTCTTCTTGGCCGCTCGTCGGGCAGGCTTGCGTAGTGGGACGCCAGGTTGCTCCTGGTCCCCGCGTGCCGCGTGTTCGGTACTCCGCGTACGACTCATGATCACCCCTCGACGGTCCGCCCTTGTCCCCCGGACGTCACCCGCGCGGGGGATTCCACGCTGCTACGGTCCGTGAAAGATCCGCAGGTCGCGATATGACGTCGTAGGACAACATGCGAGATCGTACACCGTTGTCGCAGGTCGGAGGACATCTACCGTCCGTGCTGTGGCCTGGACGTCCCGCGCTGACCGTATCGATCGATACGGTCCCGACCTGCTGTATCAGCAGGTCGCCGATGACATCGCGGGCATGGTCACGTCTGGGGAGCTGCCGCGCGGCAGTCGACTACCCGCCGAGCCCGAGCTGATGGAGATCTACGCGGTCAGCAGGCCGACCGTCCGATCAGCCGTCGCCGAGTTGAGCAAGGCCGGGGTGTTGACCGTCGTTCGCGGCCGGGGTACGTACGTGAATCGGTAGGGGCAGGTAGCGAGTTGGCGACGGTTCAGCGTTGGTCAGGGGTAGAAGTCCGGGCACTCCGCGAGGCGAAGCGGATGAGCATCCGGGAGTTCGCGGCCCACCTGGGCGTGAGCGAACGCATGATCTCCAAGTGGGAGGCAGGCCGGGAGAACATCCGCCCACGGCCGGTCGACCAGGCGGCGCTCGACACCGCGTTGACGCGGTGCGATCCCGACACGCAGGCCCGGTTCTCGTTCCTCACCGGAGACTCGCTCGTTCCCGTGGACGCCAACGCAGTGGCGGAACCCATCGGAGAAAGCCACGTTCGGCATCCGGTGGACGGCCGGCTGATGGCCAAGATTGACGGCAGTGTCTTTCAGTCTGGACCAGGGAACGAGCCCATCTGGCTGCCCACCTACTACATCGACGTCTATCCGGTGACCAACGCCGAGTACGCGCGGTTCCTCACCGCTACAAGCCATGCTCCTCCCCAGCAGTGGGAGAACGGGCTACCTCCTGAGGGCGTCGACGACCACCCCGTGGTTTTTGTGACCTGGCACGACGCCACTGCGTACGCCGAGTGGGCCGGGAAGTCGCTGCCGACCAGTCAGCAGTGGGAGAAGGCGGCGCGGGGCACACGGGGCACCGTCTACCGATGGGGCGACCAGCCCACGCCAGCCAAGTGCAACGTCCGTGAGAACGGCGTGGGCAGCACGACTCCGGTCGACTGCTACCAGAGCGGGGTGAGCCCGTATGGCGTGTTCGACATGTGCGGCAACGTCTGGGAGTGGTGCTCGACGGAGAGCAAGCCTGGCCGGCACGAACTGAAGGCCGGCGCCTGGACGAGTCCGTTCCTCCGTG
Organism: uncultured Actinomycetota bacterium; assembly: GCA_963826035.1. Lineage (GTDB taxonomy): Bacteria > Actinomycetota > Actinomycetes > Mycobacteriales > Pseudonocardiaceae > Actinophytocola. The sequence goes on from CAWGVZ010000024.1 coordinate 664,832, forward strand.
CAACGCCGTCGTCGTTCAACGATGCGGCAGCGACGATGTGTGATGACGACACCGGGTTCCGCTGCGCTGTGACGGGCGAAACGCTGGACGGCTGAACTACAACTCTTCGGCCGGGATGTCCGCGTACAGCTCTTGTACTTGCTTGAGCATCGGGTGGTCGGTAGGCCAGGAGTGACCGTCTACGGACGCAACTGGACGAATTCCCGTTGCCGCATTGGTCGCAAATGCGCACTCCATCGCAGGCAGGTCCGTCAGTGTGATGGGCTCAATTTGAATCGGCTCGTCAAGGGCCTGGTGTAGCAGGGTGATCGTGATGCCGGTCAGCCACTCGGAGCGCGGCCAGATCGGCTCCCCATTCCGCACAAAACCGATGTTCGATGTGGCGATTTCGGAGATCGTTCGGTCCTGATTGAGGAACAGGACATCGTCGAACCCTTCGCGTTGGGCGGTTCGTCGGGACCGCAGGGCGCCGAACAGGCCGATGTGCTTCAGCGCTGCCATCTCGCGCTGATAAGAGGCGGCCTGGAGGCGGACCGGGGCCGGAGCGCTTGACGCCGCCGTACGCGTCGTCACGAGGACGTGAGGGTCCGCATCTGCGCCTATGGTCCCCAGCTCGAGCCCGGGGTCGTAGATCGTCACGCGTGCCACGATGCGCGGAGGCCCGTCCGTCAGGGCCTGGCGGATGTAGTGCCGCACGCGGTCCGTGTCCAGGTCGACGTCGAACAGCAGGCGGCAGTCCCTTGCCAGACGTTGCAAGTGGAGCGACAGCCCGCGCACGCGGCGGTCCTCTGTCAACATCGACGTGAAGTGACCGTAGTTGGTCAGCGCTAGCGCCTTGAGCTGGTCTTCGCTCGGGCGGACTCCGTTCAGGTGCATGTGGCCCAGCCTTGCAGGTGGACGGCCCGGAGGGCAGGTCCTGGCGACCGAAGTGCAGTGAAAGTTCAGTGCCCCCGGTTCAGTGGAAGTTCAGTGCTGGGGGGCTATTGGGACACTTCTCACAATCCGCCGCTGCCGCCACAGTTGATGCATGAGCAACAACGACGGAAGGCAAACCGATGGCCAAGAATTCGATTCCAGGATTGAAGACCGGCGGCGGAGTGATGTCCAAAGTGGTCGGAACCGCAGTGGTATTGGCGATTCTGACAATCGTTGTGAAGCATCCGGGCGATGCTGCCGACTTCGTCAAGACGATTTTCGGCTGGATCGACCAGGTCGCCACGTTCCTGCGGGAACTGGGCAACTAGTCCCGGCGGGTGTTCGCCTCAACGACCTTGAGGCGTTCGTTGATCTCGTGCAGCAGTGCCAGTGCCTCGCTGAGATCGGCCGCCGGTACGACCACCTGTTGTCCAACAGGCCCCGGAAGCTTCTCTGGGTCGAGATCTGGATGGACGGACGAGCCCGTTCCGTGCCGGGTGACGATGATGCCGCGCTCACGGAGAACCGCAATGGCGCTCTGGACGGTGCCGATCGCTACGCCGTAGTGGGTAGCCAGTGCCTTGTACGAGGGCAGTGGGTCGCCTGCTGCGTACGTCCCGGAACGGATCGCGCCGACGATGTCGTCCGCTATCTGGAACTTGGGAGCTTGAGGGCTGTTTGGGTCCAGTTTTCCCATGTCAGACAGCGTACAGACAAGTCACGCAGGTCACCTAGTCAATCAAGAGTATTGACAGAGTTAGCAGTGTTGCTTAGCGTCGCGGTTGTGGCCGAGCCCCCAGGGCCTGGCGCACAGAAACGCTAAAATCTCACGGAGGCAGTTGTGATCTCGGAGCAGAAGCTCTCTGACCTGGAACTTCTCGCGTCAGCGCTGGAGGAGGCCATGGAGGCGTACGAAGCCGGCGTGATCGTCGGCCCGTGTCTGGACGTCGTGGCGCTGGAGCGCGCGGCCCGGCACGCACGGCGGCGCGACGTGGCGCGGCTGCTGCGTGTGGCCGTAACCGGTGATGCGGCATGAGCCTGATGAACCCCGGCCCGGTGGCGACGCCGGCAAGCAACCCCCACCGGGCCGGGTCTCCCAACCACCTTCAAGGAAGTGGAGAGGCTCCAATGATAGGCGCAGAACGGTCCCAGGACGCGCGCCATGTGCCGCTGTCCGATGAGGACAAACTGCGGCAGGACGCGCGTGCGGCTGCCGAGATTCGCGCCCTGCAAACACACCCGGACGTGGTGGCTCTGCGGGTGGAGAAGGTCAGCAAGCAAGTCGACCGGATGATGTGGGCGGGCCTGCTGCTGGGCCTGGCCTACACGATGGTCAACGTTCAGCAGTTCGCTGCCGCTGGTGCGGTGTTGTGGTCGCTGCCGTGGTTGTCCGCGTGGTTGTTCGACCCGATGGTGTCGCTGGTGTTGGTGGCCGTTCTGCGGGCAGAGCAGATCACCGCGCGCTACCAGGTGGAGATGCGCACGGACACGATCGGTCCGTGGGTGCGGCGAACGAAGTTGTTCGCGTTCATGGCCACCTATGCCATGAACACGTGGCAGTCGTGGGTGGCGCTGCACCTGTCCGGCATCGTGCTGCACTCCGTGCCGCCGGTCCTGGTGTACCTGGCTGCCGAGACCGGCCCGATCCTGCGGGACCGGCTGACCGAAGCGGTGCTACGGGCCGCTCGTCCCGTGAACGCCACCAGCACCGTGCAGGCCCTGGAGTCGAACACTCCGGCGGTCACTGAGCCGGCCAAGCGGAAGGCGACCAGGAAGGCGCCGGCCAAGACGCGCCGCAAGCTGCTGGCTGACTACCTGACCGAGGCGCGTGACGCCTACGTGCCTGGCGTGGAGGTCACCCCGGCATGGGTGCGCCAGGTCTCCCCGAAAATCTCGCGCGGCACGTCCAAGAACGTCGCCGACAGGCTCACGGAGGAGCTGGCCGCCCGTGCGGCCGCCAACGACCTCGTGGTGCCGGCCGACGCCGCCCCGAGCACCGATGAGCGGAGGGCCGCCTGATGAAGACCACGAACGGCATCCATCTGGCCGCCGTGAACGGTGTCCTGAACACCGCCGTGAACGGCACCGTGAACGGCACGAACGAGCCTGACACCCGTTCTGCGGACCAGTCCGCGGGAAGCTCTGAGAACGCGGAAAACGGTGCTCGCAGCGGGGCGGATACCGCCTACGAGATCGAGTTGGACGAGGTCCGTCCGGCTGCTGTGCCGGTCGACGTCGAGCCGTCCGGACCGGTGCAGGTCGCCGAGGGTGCCCGCCGGCCGATCATCCCGCCGCACCTGCGTGTGCAGAACTTGAAGGCCACGGCACGACGGTTCGGTGGCCGCGCGGCGCACGTCGCGGGGTTCCACGCGGTCCGGTCGCCCTGGTACGGGTTGCGGGCCGGCTGGTACGCGCTGCGGGGTCTGCTGCGGGTCGCGGGTGGGCAGCTCAAATGGTGGTGGGTGCCGGGTGCGTACGCGCTGGAGCAGTACGCCGCGACGAACAACCAGCTCCTGGAGTGGGAGCGGGTACACCGGCAGATCAAGGCCACACGCGCCTGGCGCGGCATGGCGCTCGGCGCCGAGGTGCTCGCGTTGGGGATCGGCATCCCGGTGGCGCTGGCGACGGTGCCGGCCATCTGGTGGGCGCTTACCAGTGTGGGCGCGGTCGTGGGGTTGGCGCACTACGGCCGCCCGGCCGGGCACACGCTGATCGGCACGGCCGTGGTGGCACCCCGGTTCCGCAAGCTCAACTCGGACATCGTGTTGCGGGCCTACTACGCGGCCGGTCTGGGCCACCCGGACAAGTCGGGTATGCAAGTCCAGTTCGGTTCGCCGATGTCTCGGGATGCTCGGAACACCGGCTCTCAGGTGGTCATCGACCTCCCGTACGGCAAGGGCTGGTCGGATGTCATGAACGTCCGCGAGAAGATCGCTTCCGGTTTGGACGTTCACGTGAACCAGGTCTTCCTCTCGCCGGACAAGACCTCGTCGCGTCGGCACACGCTGTTCGTGACCGACCGCGACCCGTTGGCGGTGCCCGCAGGCACGACGGATCTCGTGGACGGCAAGCCGCGCAGCATCTGGCGACCGGTGCGGTTCGGCAAGGACGAGCGCGGCAACCTCGTTGAGCTGTACCTGATGTGGGTGTCCCTGCTCGTGGGTGCCCAGCCCCGCAAGGGAAAGACGTTCGCCGCGCGTCTGCTCGCACTGCACGCCGCGCTGGACCCGTACGTGAAGCTGATCGTGGTCGACGGGAAGAACTCGCCCGACTGGATGAAGTTCCGCCTGGTGGCGCATCGGTTCGTGATCGGCACTCACCCCAACCCGAACGACTCCGACCCGATCGGCAACCTGGTTGCGGTCCTGGACGAGATCCTGGCCCATATCGACAAGGTCAACCAGACCCTTGCCGCGCTGCCGGTGTCGGTGTGCCCGGAAGGGAAGCTGACCGAGGAGCTTGCGCGGGACCCGCGCTATCCGGACCTGCGGGTGTTGCTGCTGGTCATGGAGGAATTCCAGGTCTACTTCGAGACCGAGGACCAGGCCGTGAACAAGGAGATCGCAGCCAAGCTGTCCCGCATCCAAGCGGTCGGCCCGTCTGCCGGGGTGGTCATCCTGTCCAGCTCCCAGAAGCCCAGTGGTGTGGGCGCGGGGGACGTGGGCCGGCTGTTCAACCGCTACCGCGACAATCACGCCGTCCGGTTCGCTCTCAAGTGCGGAAACCGCCTGGTCAGCGAGGCTGTGTTGGGTGGAGACGCCTACGCCGAGGGGTTCGACGCGTCCGCCCTGCCCGTGGGCAAGGACTACTTGGGTGTCGGTCTGCTGTACGGCCAGTCCGACCACACCCCGACCGTGCGCACTTTCCTGGCCGACCACCCCGACGCCGAAAAGATCCTGCTGGCCGCGCGGGCACACCGGGAGCGGGTTGGCACGCTGACCGGCCAGGCTGCGGGGGAGAAGATCGCGCGGGAGGTTCGGGACGTGCTGGCCGACGCGCACGCCGTGTTCAACGGCTCGTCCAGCCTGCCGTGGAAGGTCCTGGCCGGCCGCATGGTCGAGGCCGCACCGGAGCACTACGGCGACCTGACCGCCGACGCCATCAGCGCCCAGCTCCGGGCACTCGGGGTGTCGAGCGTCAACGTCAAGTGGGACGGGTCGGTGCCCAAGGGCGCCAAGGCCAGCGACATCCAAGCCGCCATGACCCGCCGCGCGGGTAGCACACAGTAACCGTCGGAGGCGTGCTCGGGCGGCAGGTGGGGTAGCGGCGGTCCCGCTACCGGTAGCGGCTGCGCTACCCCACCCCGCTACCACCCACAACCCATCCCATCAGGCTCTATTTCCGCAGGTAGCGGGTAGCGGCCCGGGACGAGCGCGCCTCAAAACCCCTGACTGGAGACATCCATGCTCACGCTCGCCGCTACCACAGTTCTCGCTGCCGCTACCTACGGTGACTTTCTGGTCGGTCTGATCCCGGTGGCCGTGTTCGCCCTGGTGATCATCACGGTCGGCTATCTCACCCGCTGCTGGCTCTTCCCGTTCACCACCTGCCACCACTCGGGCCGCCACGCCTGGCGGTGCCGACGGTGCCAGGGAACGGGCCTCCGCATCCGCGCCGGCCGACGACTGATCAACCACCTGACCGACGCCCGCCGTGCCGGCCGTCGCTACTGAGCTGGGGAGCCCGACATGACTGAACAGCGCAACAACACGACCCTGCTCGCTGCCGCGCTCGACGCCGCGCCCGTGGTTGGCACGTGTTCCCGCTGCGACCTGGCACGAAAGTGCCCGCCCTGCATGGGCACGACGCGTGTCCCGGCACGGGTGCGTGCCAGGACGGGCACGTCGGGTGGGAGCAGCGCGCCACCACCGATCCCGACCGCATCCGTGCGGCGTGGTCGCGCGGACCGTTCAACATCGGCCTGGCGACCGGCCCGTCCGGTCTCCTGGTGATCGACCTGGACACGGCCAAGCCCGGTCAGACGCCGCCGGCCGATTGGGACATGCCTGGTGTCCGGGATGGACAGGACGTGCTCGCGGTGCTCGCCGACCGCCACGGCCACCCGATGCCAGGGGACACGTTCACCGTGGCCACTCCGTCCGGTGGGTTGCACCTGTACTACCGCGCACCGGACGGTGAGCGGCTGCGCAACACCCAGGGCTCGCTCGGGTGGAAGGTCGACACCCGCGCGCACGGCGGGTACGTCGTCGCGGCCGGGTCCATCGTGGACGGCCGCACCTATGAGTGTCTGTCCGACCAGGACCCGGCGCTGTTGCCCGCGTGGCTGCTCGCCGAGTTGCGGCCGGCTCCGTTGCCGCCGCCACCGGACCGGCCGGTGCGGATCACGTCCGGGCGTCGGTCGCGGTACCTGGACGCGGCGGTGCGGTTGGAGTGCGCGCGGGTCGAGGACGCGCCGGACAGTCAGCGCAACGCCTTCCTGTTCGCCGCCGCTGTCGCGCTCGGGCAGCTCGTGGCCGGTGGCGCGCTGTCGGTCGAGGAGCACGAGCGGGTGTTGCTCACGGCGGCCGGTCGGCACATCGCGGTCGGCGCGTACAGCGAGCAGCAGGCGCGCAACACCATCCGGTCCGGGCTCCGCAAGGGCGAGAACCGACCCCGGCAGGTGGCCTGATGAACGCCAACACCGCGCGGAGCCTGCACGCCGTCCCCGCGCCGCCGGAGCGGCGGACACGGTGGACCGACGACGTCCTGTTGCGCGAGGAGTTCCCCGCGCCGAAGTGGGCCGTGCCTGGTCTGCTTTGCGAGGGGCTGAACCTGCTCGCTGGTGCGCCGAAGCTCGGCAAGTCGTGGCTTTCGCTTGGGATCGCCGCCGCTATCGCCAACGGTGACGCCGCGCTCGGTGGGGTCGAGGTCGAGCGCGGCCCGGTCCTGTACTGCGCACTGGAGGACACCGGCCGGCGGCTACAACGACGCCGTCAGCAGATGCTCGCCGCCGGCGGCCGAGCGGCGCCGCTGCTCACGCTGGAGACCGCTTGCCCGACCATGCCCAGCGGTGGGGACGCGGTGATCGTGGAGTGGATCGAGCAGAACCCCGGCGCGCGGCTGATCATCATCGACACGTTCGAGAAGATGCGCGGCCGCAACCCGCAGGGCGTGTCCGCCTACAGCGCCGACTACGCCGCCGCCGGCAGGTTCAAGACCATCGCGGACAACTACAGCGTGCCGATCCTGCTCATCCACCACGTCCGCAAGCAGGGCGCGGAGGACTGGCAAGACCTCGTTTCCGGCACCAACGGACTCACCGGCGCCATGGACGCCACGCTCGTGCTCGAACGCTCACGCGGCCAAGCGGACGGGGTCCTGCACGTCACCGGCCGCGACGTCGTGGAGAACGACTACGCCATGTCGTTTGACGGCACGTTCTGGACCAAATTGGACGGTCCCGCGTCCGACTACGAGATGAGCGACACCCGCGCCGACCTGATCCGGCTCGTGCGCGAGTACCCCGGCCGCAAGCCCGCCCAGCTCGCCGAAGCGCTGGACATCCCGGCCGCGACCGCGCGGCAAACCCTGTCCCGCATGGCAAAGGCCGGCCAACTCCGTGTCGCGCCGGGTGGGGCCTACTTCCCGCCCGAGCCGGGCGACCAGGTGAGTGACCAGGACGGTGACACGTCACCGCTGTCACACCTGTCACTCAGTCACTCCACCCCCTCTGACCAGGAGGAACCGCTGTGACAACACCAGTGACACCCACAAGGACCCGTCACTTCGACATGAGGGGAGAGGTAGCCGACATGACCGCCGCGACACCGAACCTTGCGGACGTGCTCGCTCAGCTCGCCAAAGCACTCGTTGAGCAGAGCGTGCCACCCGTTCCTACGCCGCCACAACCCGCGTCCGAACGGATTCTCCTGACCGTTGAGGAGGCTGCCGAACGGCTCGGCATCGGCCGGACCTTCGCATGGCGACTCGTGCGGACCGGCGAACTCAAGTCCGTGCAGATCGGCCGACTTCGACGAGTCCACATCGACGCTGTCCGCGACTACACCGACCGACTCATCACGAAGGGAGCGGCGTGATGACTGCCGCAGCGGGCAAGGGCACCCGGAACGCGAACGGTGCATCGACGGTCTACTACAGCGAGTACGACGGATGTTGGCACGGCCGGGTCACCGTTGGCCTGAAGGACAACGGCCTGCCGGACCGCCGACACGTCAAGCGCAAAGCCACCGGAGAGGACGACAAGAAGGCGTTCAACGCCGTCCGGGAAGCCGTGCGAAAACTCGAACAGGACCGAGACACCGGGAACGTGCGCAAGGCCGGACGGGCAATGTCGGTCGAAGAGTGGTTGGTCCACTGGTTGGAAGACATCGCGCGGCCATCGCTGAAAAAGAGGGCGTATGCCGCCTACCGCACGGCGGTGCATCACCACCTGATCCCCGCTTTGGGCAAGCACAAGATGGATCACCAACGACTCAAGCCGGAACACTTCGAACGGCTCTACGCGGCGATTCTCAAGGCAGGCGGCAAGCCTGGCACCGCGCACCAGGTGCACCGGACCGCACGAACGGCGTTCGGTGAGGCGCACCGCCGCGAGATCATCGTGAAGAACCCGGTCGCGTTGGCGAAAGCCCCGCGGCTTGACGACGAGGAGATCGAGCCGTTCGAGGCGGAGGAGATCCAGCAACTCATCAAGACCGCGCTCGGACGCCGCAACGGCGTGCGTTTTGTGTTGGCTCTCGCGCTCGGCACCCGCCAGGGCGAATCCATCGGGTTGAAGTGGTCGCGGCTCGACGACAAAACCAAGACGCTAAGGATCACCCAGCAACTACAACGGCACACGTGGGAGCACGGTTGCGACGATCCGCACGAGTGCGGCGCCAAATACCACAAGACCAAGCCGTGTCGGGAAGGCTGCAAGCGGCACAAGCGGAAGCCGTGCCCGCCGCCGTGCCCGCCGGACTGCGTCAGTCACGCGCGCTGGTGCCCTGAGAAGCACGGTGGCGGCCTGGTCGAGGTCGACGTGAAGTCGCGTGCCGGCAAACGCGGGATCGTGCTCCCAGACCAGCTATACGAGCTGTTGGTCCGACACCGGGCCGAACAGGACAGGGAACGTGAACTTGCGGCGGACCTGTGGGCAGACGAGGACTGGATGTTCGCGCAACCGAACGGCCGCGCCATCGACCCGCGCCGGGACATGGAGGAATGGAAGGCCCTACTCGCCGCCGCAGGCGTGCGGAACGCCCGGTTGCACGACGCCCGACACACCGCCGCAACGGTGCTGCTGCTCCTGGAGGTGCCCGAACGGGCCGTGATGGAGTTCATGGGCTGGTCGAACAGCAGCATGGCAAAGCGCTACCAGCACGTGACGGCCGTGCTTCGAGGCAACATCGCGAAGCGGCTCAACGGCTTCCTCTGGGACGGCTGAGAGCCGATCTGAACCAGCAGCCCCGGCGGCGTCGCCGGGGCTGCCTGGTGCGCCAGCAAGCTTCGCCTGATCCGTTAACTTCGCATCCAGTGGCTGGGTCCGTGCGCACTTCGGCCTCTAGCCACGACACGTGACGATGGCCAATCTCGCGGTACACGCTCGCGATTAGCGAGAGCGGGAGAAGGCTCCCTTCGCCCTGTTCCACAGTCGACGGACTAGCCGCCTCGCACCCCTCCCGGTGATCTTGTGCCCGCCATCGCCCGCGCACTGCATGTCATCCCTCAGGAGTCTGGGAAGTTTTAGCAACTCACCATGGGTAAAACTTCCTAATCGCTCCCACTCCTTTTGGTCTACGACCCCAACCGATAATTGCATCAGAACGAATTGGTGATGAGTGCGAATACCGTGCCTCATGCCGCCTACCAGGTAGGGCCAGAGTTTATCGCTAGCAACGAGTTCGGCACGGCCGAGGTGGCGATCCATTTCGCCATATGCACGCGACCATTCTGTCCGAGTAGCGACAAGTTGCTCTTTGTTCAAATTGGTGATGTCATAATTCGCCAAATTCAGCTGAGCAGCCATCAAAGTAAACGCTTCATAGCATTGCTCGCTAGCGTAAAGTAACTCCGCGTAGACCTTGAGACGTTGTTCTTTTGTCCAATTCTGCGCCTCTCTTTTTCCTGCCAATTTTGCACCGTATCCGACGCCGTACACAGCAGACAGTGCGGCAACTATCGCAGGTGCGAGCACGCTCCAATTCACTTACACCCCGTTTCTGTCGTGGCCACACACCCCTATGTGCCGACAAAAGTGGCTCCGGCACTACCTGGATGCTTAATCGAATCCCACCGATGGGCAACTCTTTGCGAACCGATTAAGCGGCCATACAGTAGGCAACTGAGTGTAGGTTAGGAGCTGGACGGTGGCGTCGGATGACCTTCGAGTCGTTGCCGAATTTCGAAGTATTCGTCATGAAGGTGCCTTCCATATTTGCCCCGTCCACCGACCCTGGCCCAGGGGAAGACGCGCCAGTCCGGGTGGTCGTCGAGCAAATTGCTTAGGTTGGTTCTGTTGTAGATCGGAATCTCCGCCTCGAAGTCGGCTTGCCCTTCCAGGCGAAGCGGCAACTTCTCATCAACGTCGGTGGTCTCCGAGTACTCCAAGGACCACTTCACAGGCCAACGCCGTTGTCTGGACATCGCGTGCCAACCGATCTCGGAGACCGTCGCGGCGGATCGCCCTCTGTTGACGAGATGAAAGTGCACGTACGTCTTGGATCCAAAGCCGAGTGCCGTACCTTCCACCTTCACGTGTGCACCAGACCGCCACCACGACAACATCTGCCATACCAACGAAGTCGTTGACACGGCCAGTGCCAGCCAAGCGATGAAGGTCGTCACAGGGGCCCTCCCTCGGCGCTACAACCCTGTGTTGATTTCAAGCCGCACAAGTTGTGGATCTACGTCATCCGTGCCCTCAACCACTAGGCCGTTATCCTCGTGCAGCGACAACCCTTGACCTGCGGCCAGCAAGTCAAGACCAGTGCGGTTGATCCACATCGCGAGCTTGAGACCTTCAGCTCCCGCCTTGAGAGACACCGACACCTGAGGTGAAGCACTGTGAGGGTCGTACTGCACGTCGTCGCTTACCTCAGTCACTTGAAGCCTCCCACCTCGGGACATAGCCATGTACCACCTGGTATCGCCTGCTCTTGGCGTTCTGTTCCACGGAAGGAGGAGGAGGTCAGTCTGCGGTCCGGACTACCTGCTCATGCGTCGGAGGCCATCCGGGGCGCAGAAGGTGGTCACCGATGCCCGCAACCTTCCAGTCACCGCCCTTCACGGAGGTTACGAGGACGCTGACGCTTCTTGCGAAGGCTCCAGGAAGGAACTGGTGGTACCCGCTGGCGTCTACCGAGAGATCTGCCTTGTGGAGCAGGCGCACCAGTTCAAGGTCCGGGCCGAGCAGCCTCGGACGGGAACCCATCGCGAGGTCCTCCAGTTGGACCTCACCAAGAGCACTCCGGATAGTTCGAACTTCAACGTCTCGCATGATCATGGAAAGTTCGTCGCCTGGAGGTTCCTCCAAGAGCCGCTCAGCCAGCGAGTCGCGGTCGAGCCCGCTTGCGAGAGGATCATCTAGTACCGCCGGGTTGCTATAGATCCACATCTGAGCCAGGGCCAAGCGGAACTGAGACGAGAGCGCGCTCCATGCTGGCTCGACCCGCTGTTGCAGTACATCGCCCACCCAGGCGAAGGCGAACCGGTTTGGTCCGGTGGCGAGTTGCGCCAACTCCTCAGGCGACAGGTCCGGGGACCCCGCGTCTGTCATGGCAGCAACCCTAGCCAAGGGGGGGCCTTCCTGCCGTCTCGTCGTCCTGGCGTAGGCCGATCGCGCCGGGGCAAGGGCAACCACCTGGGGCCGGGTTCGCCCCCTTTACGCGGTGCGACAGCCCTGGTGGAGGTCGGCGGGATGGCAGAGCGTTCCCCGACGAACCACAGTCTCCGCCTCCGGCCGACCGGCGCGCCCAGCCCGCATCGCCGCGTGGCCATGGGCGCAGCGGGGCTCGCTGTGACGACTTGCTCCGGACAGGAACTGAGACCCGAACTGAAACCCGGCAGCCCCCGTCGATCATCGACGGGGGCTGTTTGTCCTGGTGGCCAGGGGCGGGATCGAACCGCCGACCTACCGCTTTTCAGGCGGTCGCTCATACCAACTGAGCTACCTGGCCAAGCACAGAGTGCTGACCCACCAACGACGCTAGTCGTTCCCCAACCGGACCCAGCTGGGTCCGGAGGAGCTCGCACCGTGGGGGATTGGGGGGCTCGGCCCCCCAAAACTACAGCGGAGCGATGGGCTCACACTTTCCGTGAGCACACCACTCCCAGAGCTCCGCGACCCAGACGGGACTCGAACCCGCGACCTTCGCCGTGACAGGGCGACGCGCTAACCAACTGCGCCACTGGGCCTTGCTTTGTCTTGCCGATACTGCGTGTCACCAGCACCGTTCGAACAACGGTAGGAACTTTAGCAGACCACCGCACCCTGATTACCTGGGGTCTCGCGCCAGCTCACCGGCCGAGCAACGGGGTGAGCCCGCCCCCTCCTGGGGGACAGCGGGGGGGCGGGCTCACGTTCTGCTCGGTCGTCAGCTCGCGTCGAGCGTGACGGCCACGTCGGTCACGGGTGCGATGGACGGGAACGTCCCGACCAGGGTCGCGGCACCGGTGAGCGGGTCGACCATGTAGAACGACTGCCTCCCGCCGGACGGCAGCAGCGTGGCGAACGCCGTGTTCGAGATCGTCTTGCCGCCCGACAGGTCGGCGAAGATGTCGGCGCCCGCGTTGCTGCCGGCGGCCACGCCGAGCTTGCCGGTCGGGTTCAGCGTGCCGTTGTTGGCCGGCGCCTGGATGGCGACCTGGTCGTTGTACGTGTCGATGTCGAACAGGGTCGTCACGGTGTCGGCGTTGTTGTCGTTGTTCGTGTACGCGGCGGCCGTCACCCCCGTGGCCGGCGCGCCGTTGAGGGTCAGCGGCATGTCCTTGATCGTGGTGTTGCCGTCCACGTCGTGCCGCAGGTTCTGGCCGGTGTCGCTGATGATCCGCAGCCGGTCGACCGCCGGGTTGAAGTCGACACCGAAGCTCGCGCCACTCAGCGCGACGGTGAGCTGACCGACCTTCGCGATGTGCATATAGCCGTCCGGATCCGGAACGATCGGGATCGTGTAGACGCCGCCGTAGTTACCGACGCCGTACAGAATGCCGTTCTTCGGCCGGATGTCGACCCCGACCAGCTTGGTGTCGCTACCCATGAACCCGACGATGTCGCTGACCCAGTCGAGTTGCCCGGGCTTGTCGGTCTTGAAGGCGCTCATGGTCATGCCGTCACCGACCAGCCCGAACGCCGGCAGGCTCGGGGCGGCGGCCGCGGCCCCGCCCGTGTTACCGAGGAAGATCGCCGTCGAGGCGGCCGCGATCACGACCGCCGCGACGCCCCCTCTCCTGATCCGTGTCTTCATCTGTCTCCCCTTCTCGTGACCCATGTCGGGTCGTGAGGGAACGCTATTCAGCGGCACTGGACATCGATTGGACGACGATTGGACTACGCGCAACGGCGGATTGCGATCGCCTTGGCGGTGCAGCACATTAGAAGGCGCCGACCAATCGAGGGGGCAGCCATGACCATCAAACGCTTGGTCACAACAATTACCGCTTTATTGGCTTTCATCGTAGTGACGTCCGCCAGCGCCGGCACGGCCGCCGCGGAGCCGGAGCTGCCGCCGTGCCAGACGACTCCCTGGCAGTCGGAAGTGGCGCACGAGTTCAGTACTGGCTCATGGGGTTACCTCTACCGGGTCATCTGGTGCGTGGAGGAAACACAGATCAGCTGGGCCGTCTCGGACGTCGTTCCCGTGCTGCCGGACGACAGCGACTGCACCTGGATGGAAACGAAGGCGGAATCGCTGAAACCAATGGCGAACAGCGACACCTGGATGGGTTTCCACATGGGCTGGTTCTCCTGCCCGGACGGGACCGACGAATATCCGTGGGCAATCATCACCGTCAGCCCGGACGGCACCGGCACGATCCAGGATCAGGGCACCGCCTAGCCGACCCGCGCCAGCACCGCGAGGGTGCTGGCCACACCGAGGCGGTGGCCGGTCTCCCGGTGAATGGCGAGCGCGTGGCGGGCGAACTCGGCCGCGTCGGTAGGCTTGTGCAGGGCCAGGTGGATCTCCGCGAGAGCGGTCATCGCCCGGCCCTGCAGCGCGCGAAACCCCGCGCGGTTGGCGAGGGCGAGTGCGTGTCTCGCGTGGCCGGCCTCCCCGGTCGCCGCCGCGAGGCCGACGAGGGCGTCGACCTCCGGGTACCGGTCTCCGGTCTCGCGGATCAGCTCGAGTGCCTGCTCGTAGTGGCGAATCGCGTCCGACCGGTGGCCGCGACGGTGGTCCACGGCGGCGAGCGTGGCCAGTGCTTCCGCCGTCGCCCTCGGGTCACCGGTCTCCCGCGCCAACTCGAGTCCGGCACGGGCGTACTCGAGTGCCTCGGCACGACGATCGAGGTCGGAGTACGCCGCGGCCAACCTGCTATGAGCCTCGGCCTCGCCCGCACGGGCACCCGCGTCGCGGAAGAGCCGCAGCGCCATGGTGAGCAGTTCGGTTGCCTCGGCCAGCAACCCGCGCGGGTGCTGCGCCTGACCGAGGTAGCTCAGGCTGACCGCCTCGCCGTAGCGGGACCCGACGCGCCGGTGCCCACGTAACGCCTCGGCATGATGCTCGGCCGCCTGCGCCAGCCGGCCCAACTCCCAGTGCACCAGGCCGAGGTTGCCGAGCGCGACGGCCTCGCCCGCCTGCTGGCCGATCGTCCTGCACAGCTCCAGCCCCCGTTCGAAACGGGTCGCAGCGTTGCGGAGCAGACCCGCCCGCCGGTGGACGATGCCCAGGTTGCCGAGCACCGCGGCCTGCGCTTCGATCCAGCCGGCTCGACGCGCATACAGGAGCGCATGGGTGTGGTGCCGAGCGGCCTGCCGGTATCGACCCAGGCGGAAGTTCAGGTCGGCCAGGCTGAGCCGGGCGGCGGCCTGTGCCCGTGGCTCACCGGCGGCCTCCGCCGCGGCCAGGCCCGCTTCCGCCGCCGCCTGCCAGTCCACCCGGCGCATACACATCCAGAAGTAGCCGCGCATGGCGTCGGCGATCAACCAGGCGACCGGACGTGGCCCGGCGTGCCGGACAGCCGCCACGAGGTTGGCGCGTTCGGTGTCCAGCCAGTGCGACGCCGTGGCCGAGTCGGTGACGCCGGCGGGCAGCTCCGCGTCGATCTCGGGCACCGGCAGCCGCAACATGTGCGGATACAGCAGCCGGGCGGCGCCGTCGACCGCGTGCAGGTACCAGTCGTACAGCCGGTTCAGGGTCGCGTCCCGGTCGGGCTCCTCACGGTCCGCCCGCTCGGCCGCGTACCGGCGGAGCAGGTCGTGGAAGCGGTAGCGGCCGGACGCGTGGTGCTCGACGAGGTGCGCGCCGGCCAGCCGGTCGAGCAGTTGGCCGGCCTCCTTCGGATCGGTGCCGATGAGCGCGGCGACCGTCTCGGTGCTGACGTCGGGCCCTGGCACCACGCTCAGCAGGCGGAACAGCCGCCGCGCGGCGTCCGGCAACGCGGCGTAGGACAGGTCGAAGGTCGTTCGCACGGCCGTGTGTTCGTCGCCCTGCACCGCGAGCGCGGCCAGCAGGTTGCCCTCACGCAGCTCCAGCACGTGGTCCTCGATCCCCAGCCACGGGTGGTCGGCCAGGTTGGCGGCCGCGATCCGCAGCGCGAGCGGGAGGTAGACACACAGCTTGGCGAACTCGCCGGCCGCCTCGGGCTCGGCGTGCACGCGCTCGGCACCCAGCACGCGGGCCAGCAGGTCCAGCGCCTCCTCCGGACTCAGCACGTCGAGCGTGACCTGGCGGGCGCCGTGCATGGCGACCAGGCCTCCCATCCGGTCCCGGCCGGTCACCACCACCAGGCAGCCGGGAGCGGCCGGCAGCAGCGGCCGAACCTGGTCCGGCCCGGCGACGTTGTCCAGCAGCACCAACGTTTTCCGGTCCGTCATCATGGTCCGGTAGAGGGCCGACGCGGTCTCCGGGTCGGCGGGCACGCGTTCCGCGGGAATGCCGAGGGCGGACAGGAACTGGTTGAGGATCTCGATCGGTTGCGCCGGCTGGCCGTGTGCGTGCCCACGCAGGTTCGCGTAGAGCTGCCCGTCGGGGAACCGGTCCCGCACGCGGTGCGCCCAGTGCACGGCGAGCGCGGTCTTGCCGACCCCCGCGGTGCCGGAGATCGCGGCGATCGTCACCACCCCACCGTTGCCGGCGACCGGCAGCATCTTGTCCAACATGGACAGTTGGGTGGTCCTGCCGGTGAACCCCGGTGGTTCCGCCGGCAGCTGCCTCGGTACGCGCGACGCCGGTCGCGGAGGTGTGACCGGGGCGTCGTCGTGCAGCAGCGCCGCATGGGCCGCGCGGAGCTCCGGGCCCGGGTCGACTCCCAGCTCCTCGACCAGCCGGTCGTGAACCTCGTGGTAGACCTGGAATGCCTTGGCCCGCTGGTCGACCGCGTGGTAGGCGCGAATCAGGCGGGCGTGGGCGGGTTCGTCGAGCGGCTGCTCAGCGGCCGCCGCCGCGATGTCGGGCAGGACGTCCGCCGCGGCGCCAGTCGCGATCATGGCGTCGCCGTACCTGGCAAGCACTTCCCGGCGCTCGGTGACCAGCGCGACGACCTTCGGCTGCGTGGCGAGGAAAGGAATGTCGGCGACCGGCGGGCCGTGCCAGAGCCGCAGCGCCTCGCCGAGCAACTCGGCGACCCGGGCGGTGTCGCCGCCGACCGCTTCGGCCACCAGACGCCGGACCCGCAGCAGGTCCACGTCGACCGCGTCCTGGTTCACCGCGTAGCCGCCGTTGACGTGGGGCAGCACCACGCTCCCCGTGCGTGCCGGCCGATCGGGTTCCAGCAGCCGGCGCAGGTGCTTGACGTGGGTCTGCAGCACGTTCACCGCGCTGCGCGGGGGCCGGTCGCCCCACAGCGCGTACACGAGCTCGCTCGTGGTCACCGTCTCGCCGCCGCCGAGCACGAGCAACCCCAGCACCGCTCGCCGGCCGGGTGGGCCGAGGTCAAGCTCCGTACCGTCACGCCACGCCCGCAACGAACCCAACACTTGGATCCGTACTGCCACCTGGGCCCCCAGACCCCCCGATCAGTAGGAAAACGTAATCCACGGGACAGTGGCGGAGCAAGGCCCGGATTGGTCACACGTCGTCGTGCCGCGACGTCGATGCCGACCCGTGGTCCGGCGCCGACGCCTGGACCAGGCACGCTCGGTCCAACCGCGCAGGATGTTCAGTGTGGACACCGGAAACCGGCGCCCCATTTCAGACCGGCCAGAGCGAGCAGCCGGGTCATCTCCTCGGTACGGATGCCAGCGAGCGCGGATGCACGGCCTGCGGTGAAACCGCCTGCGGTCTGCTCGGGATGAGCGGCTAAGTTGGCCGCCGCGATGCGCTACGCCCAGCCGGAGCTAGCCGCACAGCGCTGGTGGTCAGCGCCACCTGCTGCTGGCTGTCGACGGCCAGCCAGTCGAACTCCGCTTGCGGAGGGACGCCGACCGTTCGGAACGGTGCGTGGTTAGGCGAGGTCGTTGAGCCAGCTGTGTGGTTGGTCGTCGGGGTCGGTGGTGCGTTGCGTCTCTTGCTTGACTTCTGGCGGTGGGATCAGATTCTGGGGCAGCGCGCGGATGGCGCCCTCGTCGACGAGGCTCTGGTAGGTGTCCCGCACGTGGTTGCGGACGTTGGCCGTGGCCTGCCGCGCGGTGTCGACGATCAGGCGGGCGAGTTCGGTGCTCGGCCGCTGCCCCGCCGTGTCCGCGTCGATGTCCAGGTCCGTGAGCATGCCGGTCTGATCGACGGTCACCCGCACCGTCCCGTCGGCCGAGGTGGCGGTGCCACGGGCCGCATCGGTTTCCCGCGCGGCCCACTCCAGCGCCTTCCTGCGCCGTATCACCTTTTCGTGGAGTTGCTGCGAGTTGGCGCGCAGCTGGTTGAGGTCGGTCATGGGTTACTGCTCCGGGTAGGGGTCCCGCGTCGGCGGCTGGGGTGGCGGGAGAATGCCGAGTGGGTCGATCGGCAGGGGTTCGTAGTCCGGCGGCAGGTTCCCCGCCCAGAAATCCTCGTCCTTGTCCTTGTCTGGTTCGGCCACGAGGTCGTCCCGGCGGACGTCGTCGACGACGCCATCCGGAGCGTCCTCGGGGCGGAACTCCGCTCTGGCCGGGGCGGTCGCGTCTCCTCGAACGGCATGACCACGTTGTCCCCGTTCCGGACATCCGTTACATACATGCCCAGCGTGCGCATTCCGGCGGCGATGGCGGTCGTCGCATTCCGGGCGTCAGCGATGATCTTGTCGCCGCTCCCGAGCATGGACACCATGATCTGAGTCTCGGTGTCGCCGCCGAGCAGAAGACTCTGATCCTGAAGGATGTGGCTTTGCACGGTACTGGCGACCGCCGCGGCCGCACCCACCGCATTGAACGCCATTCCTCCGCCGGACATGTCAGCGGAGCCGCCCAGCGAGCCAACCAAATTGTTGAGGGTGTCCCAGAACAGCAGATCCCGTTGCCGTTCGATCGTCGCGGCCACCTCCAGCTTCTCCTGCGTTTCGTTGACGAGGTTCGCGATACGGCTGCGGAACGTGATGATCACCTCTTGGTAGGTGTTGGCCAACTCACGGGCGGTATCCGAGATCTCGCTCATGTTGAGGCATGCTTGTTCCATCCGGCCGAGGTGGGTGGTGAACTCGGTTTTGGCCGTGCCGTCCCACGAGCCATCTATTTGACTCTGCAGGGTGTCCAGTGCTGTTTCGTTCCCGTTCCTGGCGAAATACTCCGCCGCGGACAGATCGTGCTGCAGCACGCCGGCGTGCTCGTAGCTGCCGGAACAGAACAGGTGGTACATCTCCTCGATACGAGCGTCGCCTTCCGCCAGGCCTGGGGCTGTTACCGGGCCGCCCTGGCTCGGATCGAAGATCATGGGCTCGTCCATGCCGAATCCGTCCATGACGTCGCCCTCCCAGTGCTCGGCCCACACCGCGCGAAATGTCGTGCCACATTCCCGCATGGTGGCCAGCCACTCGGTGTCGCCCGCCCACTCCGTACCCAGGCCGCTGTTCATGACAGCCCGTTCATCGACGCGGCCGCGTTCTGATCCGCTTCGTCGTACCGATCGGCGACCTCGAGCAGTGCCGCCTGGGAGAGGCTGAGATTTTCGGTATTGTCGCGAATCACGCGCAGCAGATTGTGACGAGCTTCGTCCCAGGCGGGAGAATTCCCGAAAACACGCTGTCGCCGCCATCGAGGTTCTCGAAGGCGTTGTCGCTGGCGACCGTCCCGCTGATCACGCTGCTCGTCTGCGCCAACGTGTTGATGGTGTTTCCCAGGTGCGTCTTGGCGCCGTACCGTAGCTCGTCCACGTCCACGGAGAAGCCGTCAACCACTGTTTCGCTCCTTGGTTCACCGGAGTCCGTTACTGGTCACATCCTGCGGGACACCGGGAGACCGCCGGCGGATGTCGAGCAGGGAGTGGACCGTGCGTCAAGAAACAGTGGACCCTGTGTCAACGACTCGAGCTTGCGTTCGAGCGCGCTCCAATTCCTACGGTCGTCTGCATGACGAACTCAGATCGCGGTCCGACCGCCAACCGCCGAGCGGTCCTGACCAAGGGCGCGCTTCTCGGCGCCGTAGCCGCCACGGCGGTGGCGCCCGCCTCGGCGCTGGCGGAGTCACCGCCGGAGTCCGACCGTTACGCCCGCGGCATGGCGACCCTGCGCGGGATCGCCGGCGAGCGCGGCACCGAGGTGATCGAGTCGCTGCGGGACGTCGCCCCGGATCTCGGCCGCTACATCGTCGAGTTCGCCTTCGGTGACGTCTACCCCCGGCCGGGACTGGACGCCCGGCAGCGGCAGCTGGTGACCATCGGCGCCCTGGCAGCGCAGGGCGACACCGCACCACAGCTCAACTTCCACATCGACGCCGCACTGCGGGTCGGGGTCAGCCCGGTGGAGATCATGGAGGCGCTGTTCCAGATCGTCCCGTTCATGGGATTTCCCAGAGCGCTCAAGGTGGTGAGCATCGCCAGGGAAGTCTTCACCGAGCGTGGGATCACCTTCGAGCCGCCCACGCAGACCGACGGGCGGGACCGCTACGAGCGCGGCGAGGAGAAACTGGTGGAGATCGACGGCCAGCACGGGCTGGACGTGATCGAGTCCCTGCGCGACATCGCCCCGGACCTCGGCCGCTACATCGTCGAGTTCACCTTCGGCGACGTCTACTACCGACAATGGCTGAGCACGCAGCTGCGACAGCTGGTGACCATCGGCGCGTTGACCGCCTTCGGTGACACGGCGCCGGTGCTCCGCGTCCACCTGGGCGCCGCGCTGAACGTCGGGTTGAGCCGCACCCAGGTCATCGAGGCCCTGATCCACGTCGTGTCCTACGCCGGCTTCCCCCGGGTGCTGAACGCCATCGCCGTGGCCAGGGAGGTGTTCGAGGAACGGCCGAGTTGACCTGGAGCGCCGTCCAGCTCCTACGGTCGCCCCATGACGAGTACCCGCTCCATCGCGGAAACCGCGGACGTGACCGGACTGACCGCCCACACATTGCGGTACTACGAACGGATCGGCCTGCTCGACCCGGTCGACCGCGGCCCGGACGGCCGCCGCCGCTTTCGGGACGCCGACCTGGCCTGGCTCAGCTTCCTGACCCGCCTACGCGTCACCGGCATGTCCATCCGGGACATGAAGGAGTTCGCCGAGCTGCGCCGGGCCGGCGACGTGACCGCACCGGCCCGCCTGGACCTGCTGAGCCGCCACCGCGACGCCGTGCGCCGCCGGATCGCCGACCTCACCGACTGCCTGGACGCGCTGGACACCAAGATCGACTACTACCGGGCGCTGACCGTCAGCACCGCCTCCCGGCGCTGACCCCGCGCCTTCTCAGGTTCCTCAGCTTCCGCCGGCCACCATGTCAACGTCGCTGAAGCACAGGATTCAGGGAGATCCGGGATGACCGACCTGCGCTGCTGGAGTGAACTGATGTGCCTGCGGGCGGGCGCGGCCGGTCTCCAGGGGGACAAACGCGAGCTGCACCTCGACGGGGCACGGGTGTGGGCGATGGAGTTCGGGCCGCTCGTGTTCAGCAGGACCGAGAACCTGATCAGGACGGCCGACCCCGAGACGTACAACGTCTTCGTGCTCACCCGGGGCAGCGTGGACCGAAGGTGGGGCGCCCGCGAGGACTCCTACCGCCCGTACGACCTGCACGTCATGGATTCCTCACGGCCGGTGGAACTGCGTGCGCACAGCACACAGGGGCTGATCTCGTGCGTGGGGATCGAGATTCCCAGGAGTCTGCTGCCGGGCCGCAAGATCGACCGGTTGCTCGGGCCGCCGATCTCGGGGCGGCACGGCATCGGCGCGCTGCTGGCGGGATTCCTGAGCCAGCTGACGGCCGACCCGGCAACGTACCGTCCCGCCGACGGCGCCCGGCTCGGCCTCGTGGCCACGGATCTGGTGTCGGCGCTGTTCGCGCATGTCCTCGAGGAAGAGGTCCGGCCCGAGGCGCATCGGCCGACGTTGCTCCTGCGCGTCAAGGCGTTCATCCGGCGGCACTTGCACGACCCCGACCTGAGCCCGGGCGTCATCGCCGCGGCGCACCACATTTCCGTCAGCTATCTGCACCGCCTCTTCCAGAAGGGCGGTATCCAGGTCGCGGCCTGGATCCGCGAGCAGCGCCTCGAACACGCCCGGCGCGACCTGGCCGACCCGGTACTGCGGGCCGTCCCGGTGCACGAGATCGCCGCCCGGTGGGGCTTCACCCACCACACGGCCTTCACCCGCGCTTTCCGCACCGCCTATGGGGTCCCACCCCGCGACTACCGACTGAGGTCGCTCGCCGCGTAGACGCGGTGCCACGAAAATGAGGTCAGTACCTCACCTGACCCCGCGACCCGACAAGGCCGGGTGAGGGGTGGTACTCCCAACGGGATTCGAACCCGCGCTGCCGCCTTGAAAGGGCGGAGTCCTAGGCCGCTAGACGATGGGAGCCCGGGCGTCCGCTAGAACACAGGAGAAGCATAGGTCACGCCCCACCCAGGTACGAAGTGGGATACGGACCTGCGGATACCCGGGCCACCACACGTGGCCGCTACCGGCGCACCGGTGGCAGTCCATCCTCGCCGGGCACGAGCCCGAGCATGTCCAGCAGTTCGCGACAGTCCTCGACGTCCTGCGCGCTGCGCGCGACGGCAAGCCTGGCGCGGTGCACTTGCTCCTCGGACACGCGAGAGGTCTCGCCCGTCCGCTGAGTGGGGACGTTGCCCGTACCGAAGTTGAGGGCAGTGTCCCGTGTCTCGTGCTGTAGGAGAAAGTCACGAACTTCGACAGGTCCGCTCATGTCGCCTCCCCGACCAATCAAGGTGTGGCGGTGAGGCTATGAGACCGGAGGCACCCACCACAGCCCCCCGAGGAGTGAATCCGGTCCACACGGATAGTAGTCACGACCGAGTTACGTACCCCTCTCGTGACCGAGGCCGTTCGTGTGACGGGTACCTGTGATCACCCGAACGGCCGTATCGGGCCCCTCGCCACTGCCTGCGCAACCACTGAGACGACCTCCCACCGATGGGGATCGTTCGGTCGATCCTGCTGCGACCAGGCGTAATGGCACTTCGGCCAAGGCGACCCATGTGGGGGACCTCAGCTCCCTCAAGCGCGGCGTGTCGGACTCCGAAGCCAAATAGGGAGGATCACGAGAGAGGAAGTCTGTAGTGCCCATGCACACGATCTACAACGTGTACAACGTCGCGGGGATGACCTGCGACCACTGCGCCGCCTCGGTGACGGACGAGCTGTCCGAGCTGGACCACGTGACCGACGTGGCGGTCAACCTGACAACTGGCGCGGTCACCGTCACGAGCGCCGACGAGCTCAGCCGACCGCGAGTCGCGGCCGCGCTCGCCGTCACCGGCCACCGGCTGGCCGATTGATGCTGGTGACGGCCGTGCGAAGTGGATAGTTCAGCTTCTGCACGAACATTCCGTGAACAGTTCTCTAGATTTTTTCATGTCTGACCACTCCCACCGGGCGCGTGCGCGTGCAACAATCGACTCGCTGACACACCCCCGGTCAGCGCCTGTGGAGATCCCCTCCGGCCCCCGCGTTCCTCCCCCTGGCGCGGGGGCCTCTCCATGCCCGAGGAAACACCGGGCGAACGCCCGGATCCGGTCACTCCACGAAGCTCGTGGGTGACCCCTCGGAGCCACGGCAGTGCGATCTACGACTCACCAGAGCGCGGCACAGCTACTTGAAGTGCACTTATCCACCACTACGGAACGTGATTGACAACTTACTGGTGAAAATAGGCTGATTTGCTGGTCCGGCCGCAATCCGTTCGTTATCCTCCTCTGGTGCTCTTCACCGGACGTAGTCGACCCAGCGTCAAACAGGTGGCCGAGTCCACCCACGCGGGACGCCATCGCACCGAGGCTCACGAGCCTGACGACCAGCTGCCAGACGAGGAGCTGGAGTCATACCTCGCCGCACTGTCGCCGGAGGGCGACCCGGAGTCAACGGGCTCCGGCCGCCGTTTCGGCGGTTCGCAGGTCTACCAGCTGCGCTTGCCGCTGATGGCCAACGAGCGGCTGCGCGAACTCGCCGCGCATCACAACACCTCGCCGATGGCCCTCGCCCAGGACTGGGTGCTGCAGCGCCTCGAATGGGAGTCCCAGCAGCTCCACAGCCGCTGACTCCCTGGCCTCGCAGACGGCCCCACTGACACAAGGAGAGGGCCCCGGTCGCACCCGACCGGGGCCCTCATTACGCGCTGAGCAAGCTACAGCGCGCGGACGTTCGTGGCCTGGGGCCCCTTGGTGCCCTGTCCAACCTCGAACTCGACACGCTGGTTCTCTTCCAGGGTCCGGAAGCCCTTGCCCTGGATCTCCGAGTAGTGCACGAAGACGTCATCGCCGCCCTGGTCAACCGCGATGAAGCCGAAGCCCTTCTCGGAGTTGAACCACTTCACTGTGCCCTGTGCCATGTACCTGCCTCCGTCGCAGGATCACCATGGGGTTGCACCGTGCAACCCCGGCAGCCCTCGGGCGCTGCCCCTGCCAACCTCGGCGATAGAAGACACACGCCCGCGTTTTCGTTCCGCGAGCGTGGAAAGCACGAACACAGAAACTACGGCCTGCGTGGCGAAGAGTATCGCGAAGGACACCCAGAGCAATACCCCTCGAACACAAGCAGCACACGGTCGGTCGCCCGCTGGAGCGATCACCGCAGATCATTGTGGTCTTCATCATTTGTGATCTGTGTCACATTCATTCGAGCCAACGGGCAGGTGCGCAGAGACGTCGATACATATGTGAGCAGGGGACAACGTCATCATCAGGGGGAACGCATGGGAGCACGATCGGGTGGCGGGTTGGACAGATCAGGTCGGCGCAGGTCAGGGCCGTTCGTTCTGCTGGCCGCCGTCATCACCCTGATAATTGGTCTCAGCGCGTGCACCACCGATGGCGGTGACGCCAGTTCCGGATCGGACGGCTCAGTCGGGGGGCCGTCCGGTCAGGCCGCCCCCGAGCGACCGGCCAAGGTCACCATCGCGCCGGAACCGGGCGCCGTGGACGTCAGCCCGGCCACCCCGGCCAGCGTGACCGTCGCGGACGGCACCATCGAGACGCTCACCCTCACCAACCCCACCGGCAAGGTGGTCATCGGCACGCTGTCGCCGGACAAGACCAGTTGGACCGTCGGCGAACACCTGGGTTACAGCAAGACCTACACCTGGGCCGGCACCGCCAAGGGCTCGGACGGCAAGGAAAAGCCGATCGCCGGCCAGTTCACCACCGTGACCCCGCAGAACGTGGTGGACAGCAGCATCAACACGGGGGACGGCAAGACCTACGGCGTCGCCATGCCCATCGCCATCACGTTCGACTCGGACGTCGAGGACCGCGCCGCGGCGCAGGCCGCGCTGACCGTCGAGACGTCGGTGCCGGTCGAGGGCGCGTGGTCCTGGCTGAACGCCCGGTCGGTGCACTACCGGCCGAAGACGTACTGGCCGGCGAACACCGCGGTGTCCGTGACGGCCAAGCTCTACGGCGTCCACTACGGCGGCGGCAAGTACGGCGACGACGACCTGACCTCGCAGTTCACCATCGGCCGTTCCCAGATCGTGAAGGCCGACTCGCACACCCACCGCGTGATCGTCATCCGCGACGGTGTCCAGGTGGCGGACTACCCGGCGAGCTACGGCCTCGAGTCCGATCCGCGCCGGATCACACGCGCCGGCATCCACGTGGTCATGTCGAAGCACGAGTCGTACGAGATGTCGAGCGACACCTATGGCTACGAGGGCGTCGTCGTGCCGTATGCCGTGCGAATCTCCAACAACGGCGAGTTCGTGCACGGGTACGCCAACTCGATCTCCGCGCAGGGCAACCGGAACGTGTCCCACGGCTGCATCAACCTCTCGCCGGCCAACGCGAAGCTCTACTTCGAGACCGCGCTCGTCGGGGATCCGGTCGAGGTGGTCAGCAGCAAGCCGCTGACCGCCCGCGAC
The DNA here is from genome assembly GCA_963826035.1 of uncultured Actinomycetota bacterium. GTDB lineage: Bacteria > Actinomycetota > Actinomycetes > Mycobacteriales > Pseudonocardiaceae > Actinophytocola. The sequence goes on from CAWGVZ010000024.1 coordinate 690,273, forward strand.
GGCGACTTCTACGACTGGGTCATCCCGTGGGAGGAATGGCTGGCGAACTCGGCCGGCTAGTACTACAGGGACAGAACCGGGCGTGACCTGCGACGACACCGCGCCGGGTGCCTCGATGCATGGAAAGCGTCGTTCACTGCGGTCAACGCAGGGAAAGCGTCGTTCCCTGCACGATAGCCAGCCTGTGATCTCGCCCTGTAGTACTAGGCCACGCGAGGCATAAGGTGTTGGGCCGTGGATGGCCCAGCGCTGGAGAAGCGGTTCGGGGCGTTGTCCGGAGTGCTCGGCACGCCTGATGACGTTCTCGTGGACGGTGTCGACTCCGGCTATCTGGTGGTTCGCGCGTCGGGCGCGAGTGCGGCCCGGCTGGCGATCGAGGCCAGCCGGCCGCCGCGAGCCGAGCCTGATCAGCTTCAGCTGGTGATGCGGGCGGCGCTGCCGCGGCACCTGCCGGCGCGGGGCGTGAGCCTGACCTTCCCGGACTGCGCGCTGCGTGCCCAGCCGGCCGGTGCTCAGGGCGTCGTGCTGCTCACCGTGGCGACCGCGCGGCTGTCGATCAGCTTCAACGAGCTGCGGCCCCTGCTGTTCCGGCCGGTACCCGTGGAACTCCCGCTCCAGTCGCTGTTCGCCGCCGCCGTGGCACATCTGCTGGTGGTATCGGACGCGCTGGATCCGCACGGCATCAAGTCCTACGTGACCGGCCTGGCCGAGCTGGTGCTGCGCAGTGCGCTGCGGACCGAGCTGAACCGCGCGGACGCCATCGCCACCCGGCGCCGCGAGGCCATCAAGTACATCAAGCAGCACCTGGCCGACCCGACCCTGTCGGCCGACCGGATAGCGGACGCCCTGTTCATCTCGCGCCGCCGGCTCTACCAGCTGTTCGACGACGGCGACGGCGTGTCCGGGCGGATCAGGGCGCTGCGGGTCGACCGGGCGCGCGAGCTGCTGGGCGACCCGGCCCACGCCGATCGCGGCGTCGGCGAGATCTCGCGGCAGTGCGGTTTCGCCAACGCCGCCCACTTCTCGCGAACGTTCCGCAAGGCGGTCGGCGAAACGCCCCGCGGCTACCGCGACCGCCTGCTCGGCTGATCGGGTGTTCGCGGGCCTGGTTCACCGAACGACGCCTTCGGTGCATTGCCTACCTGCTCGGCGGGCCTGTGCCTTCGCGAATCTCGCACGTGCACAGCGGTCAGATCCCGGGGCCCCCTGATTTCAATGCTATCGGGCAGCACCGACAATTTTGGGCTTCGCGCTGGTCAGGGCCTTGTTGAACTCGGCCTGCCCGCCCACTTCGACTTTCGGATCAGCGGCCGGCTCACTCGGGGTGCAACTCGAGCACCGAGATGTCCGGCGGCGCGCCCACCCGGACCGGCGGACCCCAGAAGCCGGCGCCCCGCGTGACGTACAGCTGGGTGTTGTCCACCCTTGCCAGCCCCGACACCGCCGGCTGGGCCAGCGACACGAAGTGGTGGAACGGGTACAGCTGGCCGCCGTGCGTGTGGCCGGACAGCTGCAGGTCCACCCCGCGCGTGGCCGCGTCCTCCACCTGCACCGGCTGGTGGGCCAGCAGGACCACCGGGTTGTTGTCGACGTCGCGGCCGTCGAGCGCGCGGTCGAAGTCGGGGCCGTCGCCGGACGCCTCGCCCGTGACGTCGGTGACGCCGGCCAGCTCGATCGAGGCGCCGCCGCGGGTGAGCGTCAGGCCCTCGTTGCGCAGCGGGTGCACGCCGAGCCGGTCCATCTCCCGGACCCAGGCGTCGGGCTCGATGAAGTACTCGTGGTTGCCCGTCACGAAGAAGCTGCCCTCGCGCGCCACCAGGTCGCGCAGCGGCGCCGCGTCGTCGCCCAGCTCGTCGACCGTGCCGTCGGCCAGATCGCCCACCACGGCCACCAGGTCCGGCTCCGTCTCGTTGATCATGCGGACGATCCGCTCGGTATGGGAGCGGCCGAGCAGCGGGCCGAGATGGATGTCGGACACCACGGCGATCCGGAAGCCGGCGAGCGACGGGTCGAGTTTGCGCAGCCGGACCGGCACCCGCAGCAGGTCGGGCGGGCCGAGCGCGTTGCCGATGCCGACCCCCACCAGGCTGATCGACGCCGCACCGGCCACCAGCCCGGCACCGCGGGCGAGGAACAGCCGGCGACTCTGGTTGATCTCCGCCTTCTTCGGCGCTGGCTCCACGGCCGGGACCGGGGGTGCCGCGTCGGTGGTGGCCACGCTCGCTGCCATAGCCTCGAGCGGCTTGCGACGCAGCCAGCCGCGCAGCGCCAACCGGGGCAGCTCCAGCACGAGCAACGTCATGAACAGGTAGACGGTCAGGCCGAACCAGATGTAGCCGGGCCAGGAGAACCACCCGGCCACGTCCGGCGAGACCACCCGGCTGAGCGTCAGCGTCGCGAACACCAGCAGCGCCAGCAGGATGATCGCGATCGTGCCGAGCCGCCGGACCACGCCCGGCCCGGTGGTGTCCTTGACCAGCCGCTTCCACATGTACCAGTGCATGAGGCCGACGAGGACGCTCAGGATCAGACCGAACACCACTTGGGACTCCCCAGCTTCATGGGTTGATGTCGAAGCGACGCTGCCGCGGGTCGCCGGACCCGTGCTCGACGAAGTGGCTGAAGTCGACGATGACGAACAGCGCACGGGCCCGCAGTGCCAGCGGGCCGTCGGGAGCGTCGAGGCGCCCTTCGGCGCTCGCATAGACCTTGCGGCCCGCGATCCCGTCGAGCTGGCCGACTATGTGCAACGTCGAGCCTACCGGGACCGGGCGGAGGAAATCGGTCTCCAGCTTGCCGGTCACCGCCGGCTGCCGGAGCAGCTGCCCGACGGTCATGCCGAGCGTCTCGTCGAACGCGGCCGCCAGCAGCCCGCCGTGCGCGAGCCCCGGCGCGCCCTGGTGCGCGTCGGTGACCGTGAACTGGCTGACGATCGTCTTGCCGGCGCCGGTGATGGTCCGCAGGTGCAGCCCGCCCTTCACGTCGTCGCCGCAGCCGAAGCAGTAGTCGTAGTGCGGGCCCAGCTCGGTGCCTGGTTCGGGGGCGTCTGGGTGCCGCTCGGGGTTCTCGACCTCGACCGGCGGCCACCGCGGGGGTGTGCGACTCACCCGACCAATGTAGATCGGTCCGCGTATTGCCCGGATGAGTCATGGCCGTGCCGCCGTGAGCAGCTCACCTGGGGTACACGGGCGTGGGGCGCTGCAATAAGAGGCCGCGCAAATGGGGTCGGTGGATGCCCGTCGTGATCGAGGTGGGCGCCGCCAGCCCCATTCGCGCGGCCTCTAACTCCAGGAGGTGCGTCATCGACAGCGAAGAGCCGGAGCAGGACCTGGTGGACCTCGTGGCGCCTGAGCTGGAACGTTGCTCGGCGCTGGCCGGTGAGCTGGCCCGGCTGCTGCTGCGTGCCGGCTTGTTCACCTGAGTCACGGATGTGACCAGCTGTGCACAAGGAGCTGGATTTGCTGGTTGACGCACGTCACTATGGCCAGGCTGAAGCTCGGCAGACAGATTCGTGGTGGAGGTAGGTCCATGGCGGGCGAGCGGATCGACAGTCTCACCGAGGCCAAGCGGCTGGCGAGAGAACACCGGGTGCACGACGTCGCCCACTTCATGCCGGACATCAAGGTCGGCGACCGGCCCGAGCACGGTGTCACGGGCACCGGCATGGACGGCATCGAGGTCGACTTCGAAGAGCTCAGGCAGGCCGAACGCGACCTCGCCGCACTGCACGACGGGCTCGTCACCCACCTGCGGGACGCGGTCGAGCTGGCCGGGCCGCTGGGCGACGGGTCGAGCCCGGTGACCGGCCCCATGCGCAAGGCGTTCAAGGACCGGGCCGACCTCGAGGGCGGGGTGCAGGCCACGCTGCTCGACTACATCGGCGAGCTGATCAGCGTGCGCGCGGCGATCCTCGAGACGCTGAACGCCTACGACGCCACCGATGACGACGCGCTCACCCTGCTGAACCAGCAGGCGGCCGACCTCGAAGGGGAGGTGCACTGATGGCCGTGCCGGACTACGACACCGACCGCCGGCACCGGACCTGGCGCGAGGTGCACGGCTGGTCCGCCAAGGAGATCGAGGCGGCGGAGGACCGAAGGGCGAAGAAGCACCGCAACCGCCGGCCCGGTTACTTCGGCAAGATCAACTGGGAGGCCTACCAGCACGACCAGCTCTACGACATGATCATGAAGGCGGACGTCGGCACGATGTCGGACCGGGCCGTGCGGTGGAAGAAACTGGCCGGCAAGATCGAAGCCACGACCGGCGACGTGCAGCTGGTGATGGAACGGCTGATGGGCACGTGGCGCGGGTCGGCCTCGGTCAGCTCGGCCACCGCCAACTCGCGCCTCATGCAGTGGGCGGGCGACGCGAGCCACACGGCCGTCAAGATCGCGTCGGGCATGTCCAACTACACCGACGCGGTCGGCGAGGCGCAGACACACATGCCGCCGCCGGCGTTCGCGTCGGCCGAGCGCAACTTCCGCGACGGCTACACGGTCGCCGGGACGGGCGGGCCGAGCACGGCCATTCTGCTGAAGCAGCTGCTGTCCGACGGCATGGTCAGTCACGAGGAGGCCAGGGCTCGCAAGGCCGAGGCCGTCGCCGTGATGGAGGCCTACGAGTCGCAGAGCAAGGACGTGCATGACTCGATGCCGCACTTCAGCGACGTCGAGCCGACCACCGTCCCGCCAGGTGCGCTGCCGCCGCCGTCGCCACCACCGGTCACACCGCCCGGTTCGCCCCCGCCCTGGGACGGTTCGCCGCCGCCCGTGAGTGGCGGGGTGGCGCCGCCGGTGGACACGAGCACGACGGCCGCGGGGTTCGTCGAGGCGCCGCGAGGAGGGCCGGGGTATTCCGGCGGGCTCGGTGGTCTCGGTGGCGGCGGATTCGGTGGTGGTGGCGGCGATGTCGCGCGCGGCGCGCCGATGCCGGGTGCTGGTGGGCTGGCCGGTGTCGGCGGGATTCCGGCGCGGGGACCCGGCTCGCTCGGCTCCGGCGGTGCGCCCGGCATGCGGGGCGCGGGTGCCGGGGCGTTCGGCGGGATGCCGGTCGGACACGGCGCCGGCGGTGAGGACGACAAGGAGCACCGGAACAAGTACGACGAGGGCCTGGACCTGTTCGACGACCTACCGCCCGCCTACCCGTCGGTGTTCGGCGCGTGACGGGCTTCGAGGCCGACCAGGACGCGATCGCCGCGTCCGCACGGTTGCTGAGTTCCACAGTGGACTCACTGGAGTCCGTAGTGGACGGTCTGGGTCCGGTGGGCGGCCTCGGCCCCGGCAGGCTGGACGACGTGTCCGCCGCGCTGGTCGACGACCTGCGGCAGGAGTTGACCGGCCTACTGGGCGTGCTCAGCGCGGACGCGGCCTCCGTCGAGTCGATGGGCGGCGGCTACGCGGCCCGCGACCAGGAGGCGGCCGACCACCTGCGGGACGTCCGGTGACCACGTACCGGGGTCTGGGTTTCGACCCGACGCCGGGCCGACTGGACGCGGTGGCGCATGCGGTCGACCAGTTGACGGCCGTGGCCGAGGCGTTCGAGTCGGTGGAGCCGGCGCTGCGCGCGGCCGAGCGACGGTCGCGCTCGTGGGAGGGCGCGGCCGCCGAGGCGTTCCGGGCGAGGTTGCGGGACGCACCGGACCCGCGGATGGCGCGCGCGTCGGTCGCCGTGCTGGACCGATGGGCACGCAGGCTGGCGGCGAACCAGCGGCAGGCCGAGGAACTGGACGCGGTGGCCGTCCGCCTACGTAGGCAGCTGTCGGACGCGCAGGATGCGTTGCAGGACAAGCAGAACGCGCTGGATCTGGCCTCGACCGCCAGCGCTGTGGCGAGTGCGAGCGTGGCCGTGTCGGCCGCCGCCAGCCAGGTGGGTTCGCTGAAGTCCGAATTGGACAGGGTCCTCGACCGGGCGCGCACGTTGGAACGCGACCACCGCCGGGCGGCGGACGAGGTGGCGGCGGAACTGGCCGCCCTCCGCGGCGGCGAGGTGGCCCAGCCTCGGGTCGATCGTCCGGCCGTCCGAGCGCTGGCCGGGGTGCTCGGCCGAGCGTCGGGTCTGTCGGCCGGCCTGGCCGGCCTGCTGACCCCGGGGGCCGTGTCGTCCGTGCCGTCCGGCGCGGGCGCGGCGTTGTCGGCCGCACTGTCGTCCCCGCAGCCGTCCTCCGGTGAGCTGATCGTGTTCGAGCTCTCGTGAGGCTGGCCGCGATCTCGGGGGTGACCCCGGTGCCGATGGATTCGGTGGACAGGACGGCGGACGCGCTGACCGACCTGCTGGTGGGCGTGCGGGGCCCGGAGTCGGCGCACGACCCGGGGGTGGCCATGGCGGCGAGGGACGCCGCGGAACTGGCCCACGCGAATGGTGCCGGTCTGGTGGCGGTGGTCTCCCATCAGGACGCGGACCCGGCGATCCTGACCGCGCTGGTGGTGACGGCGCCTTCGCCGCTTGGCGAGGACGCGGCCGCCGAGCTGCGTCAGTACCTGACAGAGGCGGGCGGTGCCGATCTTCGGGAGGTCACGGAGTCGACCACCGAGCGCGGCTACCCGGTGGTGATCGCGGAACGCATTCTGGTTGACGGCACACCGGCGGGCTGTCAGCTGCAAGCGGTGGTGATCGATGCGTCCGGTCGTCGGATGGCGGTGTTCACGCTGCACTCCACCACGGGGCGAGGCTGGTTGGAACTGGCGACCACGCTGGGGCGCCTGGTGTCCTCAGTGGACTTCGAGGTGGCCAGAGTCGCCTGACCGCCGATTTCCGCCGCACTACCGGTAGTACAACCTCCACCCTCTCAGGCAGAGTTCCGTCAAAGTCGTTTCTGCAGGTCATGATGCGGACATGTGCTTGGAAAGGCGCGTTCGGGGCGGTGGCCATGTCCTGAATGGGCCGTTCGGGACGCTCAACGTCCTCAATGGCCCGTTCGAGGCATCAGCGATGTCCCGACGCGCCTTTCGCGACGGCACTGCTAGTGATTGGAGACCACGCACGACCGGCCCTGACCAGGGCCCATCCGACTTTGACGGAACCCTGACCCTCTCCGGGGGCGGCCCGATTCCAGTCTATCCGGCGGGGCCGGGTGGAGGGGGATTCGCGAGAGAGGGTGTGGATAACTTGTCCGAGCGAATGGACCTTTCGCGCGGTTAGGTGACTGTGCGAGGGCGGATGGCGTTCGCCTTGTCTACCAGGTCGTGGCGTTGTTCTGGGGTGCTGGCCAGGCGGGCCAGGGCTCGGTAGCAGCGTTCCAGGCCGAAGCGTAGTTCGCGCTCCGACAGGCGGCAGCCCAGGACCAGGCCGTCGCCGTTGTTTGTCGCTGTTGGGCCTGGGCGGCCTGCTCGTACCCAGCCGTAGGCCGCCTCCAGGACCTCCGCCGACAACGTTGTCCGGCGTTCGGCGTCCAGGGCCAGGCGTTCCAGGCGGCGGGCCGCGTCGTGCAGGTCTGTTTCGCCCACCTTTGTCACGTCGTCGGGGCGGGTTTTGATCTTGATGGCTGCCACCTGCGCCGCCACGTGGTGGCTGGACGTGTCGGGCACGGCCTCCAGCACCTCGATCGCGCCCGCGCGGGCGCCCTGTGCCAGGTACACCCTGGCCAGGCCGAACGCCGCGCTGACCCACGCGCGGTCGGTGCGCCACACCAGCTCGTAGTACCGCGCGGCGGCGAAGTAGTTGCCCGCGTACTCAGCACTGATGGCCAGCGCCAGCTTCGGCGGGATCTCGCCCGGCACCGCGTCGTACACGCGCTCGAACGCGGCGCTCGCGTCCAGCGGCTTACGCATGGCGATCGCGATCAGGCCCTCGTACCAGTCCGGCCGCCAGTCGGCCGGGTCGGACACCAGCCGGCGCGCGGTCTCCAGCTCGCCGGCCGCCGCGCGCAGGTCACCCAGCTCCAGCCGGGCACGCACCATGCGCAGCCGCACCTCGATCGAGTCCAGCGGCGCCGACGCGAGCGCGACGGCCATCTCCGCCGGTTCGGTGGCCGTGATGCTGGCCAGCGTGCTGGCCGCGTGGTCGTTCGTGTCGACCATCGGCAGCGGCAGGATCGACGCCACCTCGTGCGGGTCCGGCGACGGCAGCTGCCCCCGCTCGCCGACCACCATGCCCGAGCCGAATGTCCTGGTCTCCATGGCGAACACGGTCGACTGGCCCGGCCGGGGCCGGCCGGTGCCCAGCGCCATGACCTCGCGCAGCACCCCGGTCAGCTGGTCGGCCATCTCCTCGGCCGACGTGAACCGCAGCTGTGGATCGCTGTGCGTGGCCCGCTTCAGCACCCGGTAGTAGGAGCCGAACAGCGCGAACAGCGGCTCCTCTTCGGGGCCGGGCAATGTGTACTTGTGCCGCGTCGTGTAGCCGGCGAACTCTATCGACAGCACGGCGAGCGTCCGGCCGACCGTGTAGATGTCGCTGGCGATCGAGGCACCCTCGGTGGCCAGCTCCGGCGCGCTGTAGCCGAGCGTGAAGAACAGCGGGCTCTCGTAGTCGTCGGTCTGGCGGACCGCGCCCAGGTCGATCAGCTTGAGCTGCTCACCCGCCTGGATCACGTTGTCCGGCTTGAGGTCGCAGTACAGCATGTTGACGCTGTGCAGGTAGCCGATGGCCGGCAGGATCTCCAGGCCGTACGCGATCACCTGCCCGATCGGCAGCGGTTCGGCGCGCCCGGTCTCCCGGTGGTGCTCCAGCGCGAGCTGGCGCAGCGACTGCCCGCCGACGTACTCCATGACGATGTAGCCGACCTGGTTGCCGGTCTTGGCGTCCGGGTGTTGCACGAAGTTGTAGATGCGCACCACGTTCGGGTGCTCGACCTCCGCCAGGAAGCGCCGCTCGGCGACCGCGGACGCCATCGACGTCGCGTCCCCCGTGTCGATCATGCCCTTGAGCACGACCCACCGGTCGCTGACGTTGTGGTCCTTGGCCAGGTAGATCCAGCCGAGGCCACCGTAGGCGATGGAGCCGAGCACCTCGTACTGCCCGCCGACCAGGTCGCCGCGGAACAGCCGGGGGCGGAAGTTGAACGGCGCACCGCAGTTCGCGCACTCGCCCTCGGTCACGCCCGGTTTGCCGTCGTGACCGCGGCCGACCTCGGCGCCGCAGTTGCTGCAGAACCGCTTGTTCTCGCTCACCGCGGGGTCGGTGAGCACGGCGGACGCCGGGTCCTTGACCGGCACCACCGGAACCTCGACCAGTCCGGCACCCAGCCGGCCGCGGCCGGAGGTGCGCGACGCCGTGCGCCGGGCGGTGCCGGGGAACGAGCTGGACCCGGTGGTGATCGGGCTCCGGCCGCCGGTGGTCGGCTGCGACGGTTGCGAGCGAGGGCTCGGTGACGGCATGGACTGCGACGGCGTCGGCCTCGGCGGCTCGATGCTCGACGTGATCGGCGACTCGCCGAGCACGCTGGTCGGCTGCGGGTCGCTGGCGGCGAGCGCGTTCGGCGGGCGCACCCCTGCTTGGCGCGGCGCCACGTTCGGCACCGGAACACCCTGCGCCCACTGCATTCCCGGCGAGCTGGGGGCGTTGGGGGGCTGCTGGAACGCGGCGGGCCGGCTCGGCTGCGGCTGCAGTGCGGCCGGCGGACCGAACTGGGACTGGCTCGGCTGGGAACCCTGCCACCGCCCGCCACCGGGCTGGCCGCCCTGGGTTCCCGTCCAGCCCGCCTGACCACCCTGCGGCGGCGCGCCCTGGGTGCCCGGCCGACTGGGCTGGGACCCCGGCCCGCCCTGCGGCGGTCCACCCGGCTGAGCACCGGTGGACGGACCCGACGGTGAACCCGCGGAACCCGGACCGGCCGGCGGCCGCGAACCAGTCACCGGACCCGACGAACCCGCCGCCCCTGGACCGACTGGAGGACGCGGCTGTGATCCCGCCTGCGAACCGGCGAGGGGACCTGACTGCGAGCCCGGACCAGCCGGCGGACGCGGTTGCGCACCCGCCTGCGAACCGGTGACCGGACCTGACTGCGGCCCAGCGGAGCTCGGGCCGGATCCCTGCCCCGCGAGTGGTCCTGGCTGCGAGCTAGTCACCGGACCCGACGACGAACCTGCCGAACCCGGACCGGCCGACGGACGCGGCTGCGACCCCGACTGCGAAACCTGCGAACCAGCGGAACTAGGGCCGGGTTGTGCGCCCGACTGGGGCGGGGCCTCCTGGCCCAGCTGACCCTCGACCCGGTAGCCGGCGGGCAGCCGTCCTTCCGGTGCGGCGCCGGGCTCGCCGGGCTTGCGGTGCGCGCCGGCCCGCCGGGGCGGCTCGCCGTCGAGGACGTCCGGCGTGCGGAACCAGCCGGTGCCCTCCTCCTCGTCGGGTCCAGCTGTCTGCTCGGCCTGCTTGCGCAGCAGCTCGGCGTGTTCCTCCGCCTGCCGGCGCAGCTTTTCGGCCTGATCGTGAGCGCTGTCGGCCACCGCGATGCCACACACCTGACAGTTGCCGTTGACCACCTCGCCGGTGCAGCCCGGCCGCGGACAGCTCGCCACAGTCCCCCCTCAGTCCTGGTAGACCGGCGTCGGCGGTGGCGGCTTCTGCTGACCGGTGTCCTTCAGCCAGTGGTCGTAGCTCGCATCCCAGGCGCCGCTCGCGATCGACTGCGCCAGCACCCCGTTGACGAACTTGACCATGTCCACGTTGTTCTGCGGGACGCCAATGCCGTAGGGCTCGGACGTGAACCGGGGGCCGACCATCTTGACGTTCGGGTCCTGCGCCACCATCCCCGAGAGAATGGTGTCGTCGGTCGACACGGCGGACACCTGACCCTGCTGGAGCATGATCAGGCAGTCCGTCCAGTTGGCCACCTGCACGGGGATCGGCCCGGCCGGGTGATCGTCGATGGCCTTGATCGACGTGGAACCCTCGGCGGCGCACACCTTCTGGCCGTTGAGGTCGTCGAGGCTCGTCACCTCGGAGGTCCGGTCGACCAGCAGCCGCTGGCCCGCCACGTAGTAGATGGCCGAGAAGTTGATCCGCTGCCAGCGCTCACACGTCGCGGTCATGGTGCGGACGACCACGTGGACATCGCCGTTCTCCAGCGCCGGGAGCCGGTCGTTGGAGGTCAGGACCTTGAACTGGACGGCGTTCGGGTCGCCGAAGATCGCCTTGGCGATCTCACGGACGCGGTCGATGTCGAAGCCCTCGAGCGCGTTGGTGGTCGGGTTCCGGAAACCGAAGAGGAAGGTGTTCTGGTCGACCCCGGCGATCAGCTTGCCGGCGTCCTGGATGGCCTTCATGGTCGAGCCGGCGGGCATCTGCCCTGGTGGCGGCATCGGATCGAACGGCCGGAAGCTCGCCTCCGGGTCGCAGGGGGGCGCGGGCTCCACGGACGTGGACGGCGGCGCCGGGTTCTCCACGGCGCCGACCGGCTCCGGGCGTTCGACCGTGTCCACGGTGGCCAGGTCGACCGGCTTGACGGCCCCGGCGCAGCCGACGACAACGGTTCCGAGCAGCGCGAGAAGCACCGCAAGGCGACCAGTGCCCCGTCCAGGCGGGTTCAGCACGGTTCTCCGCGGCCCAGCGAGTACTGAGCCGGCGAGACTGCGTTGGCGGAAGGCCCAAGTACAACCCGGTACGAGACGATGGTCGCTCCGCAAGCTCCGCTCCGCGACCTTCCGCCGCCTTGCCAGCGAACAACCGGATCCACGGATAACCGCCCCAACCCACCTGGACGGGGCACTAGATCGGACAACCCTCACCGATACTCCTGCAGTCGATCCCTGATGCCCATTGTTACGCCGACCGCGGCCAGCAGCGCCAGCAGCGCGACGCCGGGCACCAGCCCGGTCAGCATCCTGCTGGCGGCGCTCGTCTCGTCGACGAACTCCTCGCGGCCGTGGTTCAACGCCTGGAGCAGGTTGTCGTCGAGGCGGCTGAACATGGTGGCCGCGCCCTCGGGGTCGTCGCCGATGGCCAGCGACACCGCGTCCTGGTAGGAGCCGCCGTCGTCGAGCTGGCGGACCCTGCCGTGGGCCTCCAGCCAGTCGGCCGCGTTCATCCTCGCCTGTTCGAGGACGTTTCTGGCCTCCTGGGTCTCGGCCAGTGCCTGTGCCCGGACCAGCAAGTTACTGTCGCCGTCGCCGGTGAGCTGGCCGGCCAGCTCCTGGAACTCGGCCTCGTACTCCCCGCCGTCGCCTCTGGCCACCAACGTCAGGGTCTCGTTGGCGCGCAGGGTGAGCGCGGTGATCCGGGCCTGCACCACGATCTCCACCTGGCTGGTGCCGTGGTCGTGCCCGTTGGCCACCCGAGCGGACTCGATCCACAACGCGACCGTGCCCCAGATCAACCCGACGATCACGGCGCACGTCGCCACCAGTAATCCGACGTTGATCAGCCGGTTGGTCCGCCGGGTCAGATACCGCTGGGCGGCGACCAGCGCGACGATCAGCGCGAGCACGAGCACCACCGTGACCCACGGGAAGTCGCGGGCCTGCTGCTGCTCGGCCGCCAGCCGCTCGAAGTCGATGCGGTACAGCTCCTGGGCGGCGGGGAGCAGCTTGGCGCGCATCAGCCCGGACGCCTCGCGCAGGTAGGCGGCACCGGCCGGGAACCCCTGCCGGTTGTAGGCGCGCGCCGTCTCGACCAGTCCGGTGTAGACGGGCAACTGCTGAGCGAGCTGGTCGACCTGCGCCTCGGCCTCCGCCACACCGCTGACGTCCGCCGACGCCGCGGCGAGGTTCGCACCCGCCGTGGCGATGTCCAGTTCGTAGCGCTCGCGCAGCGCGGCCGGCGGCGTGCCGCCGGACAGAAAGGCGCTGGCCGCGGTGGCGTCGGCGTCGGACAGGGAGCGGTAGATCTGCTGGGACGCGGCAGCCACCGGCTCCCGGTGCTCGATCAGGTTGTCGATCGTCTGCTGCTTCTGCTGCAGACCGAGCGCGGCGACCACTCCGGTGAGCAGGGCGAGAACCACGAGACCGACGCCGACCAGGAACAGCCGGCCGGGCGTGCTGGCGGCCGACTTGCGTGCCTGGCGGACCGCGGTCGCCGGCAATCCCCACACGCGACGGGCGCCCGATTCGGAGGTCGCGGAGGTCGCGGTGGTCACCATGGGTAACCTCGGGACGACACCACGGCGCCACTCATGATGTTCAGTTCCCCCTCGCGGTCACCAGCCTGTGTTGGGACCGAACTTAGTGCAGTGATGGGCTGATCGGCCAAATATCACACAAAGCCGTAACTACTGACCGAGCCGTTCGGCGAGCGCGCGGATCGATTCCTCACTCCACGTGAGCTCTCCGGCGCGCAGCGCGGCGATCACCGAGCGCACCCAGCGCAACTCGGCGTCGCGGACGGCGGCCGCGTACTCGTCGTCCAACAGGAAGAGCCTGGGTAAGTAGGACGCCTGAAGGGCCGCCACGAGACCCTGTGCCCGCTCGGCCGCCAGCGCCTCGGCGCGAGCTTCCAGCTGAGCCAGCACGTCGGCCGGGTCGAGCACCATGGCAGTGGCGAGCCCGGCGGGGAACTCGGGGAACTCCCGGGCGGGCGCGGACAGCATCTCGCGGGCCCACGACCGCAGGGCCTCCCAGCCGGCGGGGGTGATCTCGTAGACCGTGCGCTCGGGCCGGCGCTCGTCCCGCTCGGTCTCGCGCACGGCGATCAGCTCGGCACGTAAGAGGCGGTCGATCGTCTGGTAGACGCTGTTGCGCTGCGCCACGTTCGCGATCTTGTCCTTGCCGCGCTGCTTGATCACCTGCTGCATCCGGTACGGGTGCATGGGCGCCTCGGCCACCAGCGATAGCAGCACGAGAGCGAGCGGTGATCGTCGGGTTCCTGCCACGCGCCAACCCTAACCACGAGCCGAACGGGGATCTTGCTAATCGCGTCATAGTATGTATAGTCATATTATAACCATTACAGAGGGAGTAAGTCATGGCTCAGCACGCACTGGTCATCGGCGGCGGCATGGCGGGGCCGGTCACGGCGATGGCCCTGCACAGGGCGGGCATCGAGGCGACCGTCTACGAGGCGTACGACCGGGCGGCCGACGGCGTGGGCGCGTTCCTCACCCTCGCGGTGAACGGGATGGCCGCGCTGCGCACGCTCGACCTGCACGCGGGGGTCCGCGCGCTCGGGTTCGACACCCCACGGATGACCATGTCCATGGGCAACGGCAAGAGAGTGCTGGACCTCGGGTTCGGCGCACCGCTCTCGGACGGCACCCACAACCAGACGATCACCCGCTCGGCGCTGTACGGGTTCCTGCGTGACGAGGCGGTCCGCCGCGGCGTGCCGATCGAATACGGCAAACGGCTGGTGTCGGCCGAGTCGAGCGCCGACGGCGTGGTGGCGATCTTCGCCGACGGCAGCACCGTGCGCGGTGACCTGCTGATCGGCGCGGACGGACTGCGCTCGGCCTCCAGGCGGATCATCGACCCGGCGGCGCCCGACCCGCGCTACGTGCCCCTGCTGAACGCCGGCGGCTACGCGAAGGGCGTCCGGGTGGACGGCGAGCCGGGCGTCATGAACATGATCTTCGGCCGGCAGTGCTTCTTCTGTTATGTCGTGAGCCCGAGCGGCGACGTCTGGTGGTTCGCCAACCCGCGCCAGCCGAGGGAACTGCCGGCCGCCGAGCTGGCGGCCGTCACGCCGGCGCAGTGGCGGAGCCGGCTCACCGGGCTGTTCGCCACCGACCACTCGCCGGCCGTCGCGCTGATCGAGGCCACGGACGAGCTGTTCTCCGGCTGGAACACCTACGACTTCCCGACCGTGCCGACCTGGCACCGTGACCGGAAGATCATCATCGGGGACGCGGCGCACGCGACGTCGCCGGCGTCCGGCCAGGGCGCGTCGATGGCGCTCGAGGACGCGATCACCCTGGCCAAGTGCCTGCGCGACCTACCGGACGTGCCGGCCGCGTTCGCCGCGTACGAAACTTTGCGGCGCACGCGGGTGGAACGCGTCGTGGCGCACGGCAAGCGAAACGGTGACGGCAAGACACTGGGACCGGTGGGGCAGAAGGTGCTGCCGCTGATCATGCGGCTCGCCCGGCCTACCGAACGCAAGCTGGCGTGGCTGTACGACCACCGAATCGACTGGGACACAAAGATCAATGCGTGACCCTCGCGCCGAATACCGGGGAGGCGGAATGGTCCCGGTGTGGTGCTCGACGGGCGACGTTGACCGTCGAGCACCACACCGGGCGGGGTCCGCCAGGCAAGAAGACTCTCAGACCTGGCGTGGAGCTGCCGAACATGAGCGACAGCGAGTCGGTCGGGGCATGCCGTTCGGCCGGGCGCCCCACATCTGCCACGCCACCCCGGCCAGTGAATGCACCAGGCAGTTGCGGCAGACGCGGGAGCGGCGGTTTCTCGGTCGGATCATCTGCGCTCCCTCGTGTTCTGCTCGAGAACCATGCGAGGCCGTGCTGGGAGAACGGTCGAGAAACGCTGGAGCCACCCGTTCGAGGACACGCTCGGTTGGGCCGCGGTTACCCCATGTCGGGAAGAACCGGCATGAGTCGAGCAGGGCTCGTGAATCGCTGACGGTCACAGATTGCCGCCGCCGACGGTGTCACCATGGATTACCGGAGTGACGGTTTCTTTGTCGGGAAAGCGCAATCTGGAGTGTCCATGCAGAATCGTCAAACCGGAGCAGCGGTCCAGCCCTTGTTATCACTGTCGCTGGCCGAGGATCCGACACAAGACGCGGGTCCGTTTCCTGTTCCCGAGAGTGGCAGCACGCCCAGCTCCAACCAGTCGATCCGTTTGGGGCTGCTCGGTCCGCTGTCGCTGATGCGCGGTGGCCGGCACATCACGCCGTCCGCTCCGAAGCTCCGCCTGGTGCTGTCCCTGCTCGCCGTGCAGGCCAACTCGGTCACCCGCGTGGACCAGCTGATCGAGGAACTGTGGGAGGAGTCCCCGCCGCCGAGCGCGCTGACCACCGTGCAGACCTACATCTACCAGCTGCGCAAGCTGCTCAAGCTCGACGACCAGCCGAGCGTGCCGGTCGGTGAGGACACGCCGACCAAACCGGCGCTGCTCAGCCACCCCGGCGGGTACATCCTCCAACTGCCCGACCTGGCCGACATCGACGCGAACATGTTCGAGCAGCTGGCCAGGCGCGGCCGCACCGAGCTGCTGAGCGCGCATGTCGAGGCCTCGGCGGAGACGTTCCGTGAGGCCCTCGGCCTGTGGCGCGGCAACTTCCTGGACGGTGTCGCCACCGGACCGCTGCTGTACGCGCACGCCACGAGGCTGGAAGAGCTGCGGCGCACGGTGTTGGCGTTGCGCATCGAGGCGGACCTGCAGCTCGGCCGGCACCAGGAGATCATCGGCGAGCTGAACAGCCTGGTGAACGCGGAGCCCACCCGTGAGGACTTCTCGGCGAAGCTGATGATCGCGCTGTACCGCAGCGGCCGCCGCGCCGACGCTCTCGGCGTGTACCAACGGATCCGCAACGCGCTGGTCGACGAACTCGGCCTGGACCCGGCGGCCGAGCTGCAACGGCTTCACCAGCTGATGCTGGAGGCCGACCCGGAGCTGGACCTGCCGGCCGTCGCCCCCACACCCGCCCCACAGCTGACCGTCCACATCGGACGTCCGGCACCCGCGCAGCTACCGGCGGAAGTCCCGGACTTCGTCGGCCGGCAGGCGGAGCTGGACATGTTCACCCGGCTGCTGTCCGGCACCGACGCGCCCGGCGTGCGCGTGGTGAACGTGGTCGGCCGCCCGGGTATCGGCAAGAGCACGTTCGTGGCGCGCGCCGCGCGGGCGGTCCGCGCCGACTACCCGGACGGTCAGCTGTACGTGGACCTGACGGGCGGCGACGGGCGGCCGATGCCCATCAGGCAGGTGCTGTGCGGCATGCTGCGGGCGCTCGGCGCGGACGAGGTCGATGTGCCGGCGAGCGTCGCCGAGGCCGCGCTCATGTTCCGCAGCTGGACGGCCGACCGGCGGCTGCTCGTGGTGCTGGACAAGGCCTGCAGCTCCGACGTGCTGCATCACCTGTACCCGAGCGGCTCCGGCTGCGCGCTGGTGGTGAACAGCCGGGTGCCCATGGACGCGCTGTCCGGCGCCGTGCGGCTGCGGCTGCCGGCCTTGTCGGGTACCGAGGCCGTGGCGCTGCTGGCCAGCACGATCGGGGAGTCCAGAGTGGACAACGAGCGCGCGGCCGCCGTGGAACTCGTGGAACTGGCGGACCGCCTGCCGCTGGCCCTGCGGGCGATCGGCGCCAAGCTGGCCGCGCGACCGGGCTGGCTGCTGTCCCGGATGGTCGCGAGGATGAGCGACGAGACCAACCGCCTGACCGAGCTGAACTACGGTGGGTTCGACGTGTTCGGGCGCCTGGCCGAGGCCTATCAGACCCTGAACCCCCAACAGCGCTGGGTGCTGCGCCGGCTGGCCGCCGCGGAGGGCGAGCCGCTGTCGGCCGCCGAGGTGGCCGAGCGGGTGAGCATGAGCGTAGGTGCGGTGAACGGCACCCTGGACGAACTGGTCGACGCGGATCTGGTGGAGGAGCTGGACCCCGAGGACCCCGAGCCGCGGCACCAGGTTCCGACGCTCGTCCGCCTGGTGGGCCTGTCCGGGCTGCTGGGCAGCACCTGGTGGCGCAACACCACGGGTCAGCTCTCCCCCGGCTAAGTGGTCGGCGCCGGAAGTCCTTCGTGGGTATCGGCGGATCCAGGTTTTCGCTGGGCGTGCGGCCGGAAGGTCCTCGTACCGGGTTGTACTCGGTCCTTTCGGCCGTGCGTCCAGCGGGAAGCTGGGCCGTCGAGACCCCTGGAGGACTTCCGGCGCCGACCACTAGGTTCGGCGGTCGTAGGCCTGGCGGGCCCGCTCGACCTGGTCCAGGTTGACCGACCATTCGCCGAGCGCGGCGAACAGCGGCGCCAGGCTGGCGCCGAGTTCGCTGATCTCGTACTCCACCCTCGGGGGAACCTCCGGGTGGTAGGTACGCACGACCATCCCGTCGCGTTCCAGTTGGCGCAGTCGTTGGGTCAGCACCTTCGGGGTGATCGTGGTGATCCGGCGTTGGAGCTGCACGAACCGCTGTCGCCCGTACTCGTTGAGCGTCCACAGGATCGGCGTGGTCCAGCGACTGAAGACGATGTCGACCACCGGCGCGATCGGACAGGCCTCCTCCGGAGCCACGGTCGTGCTCTCTGTCACAGTATGCCCCGATTCCCAATACTTTCCTCTAGGTACCTACTGACTTGAGGATAGTAGCTTCGCGCACATGATCGTAGTCACTGGAGCGACGGGCAATATCGGACGACACCTCGTAGCGAGCCTCGTGTCGGCGGGCGAGGAGGTGACGACGGTTTCGCGGGGAGACGCGCCGCCCGGTGTCCGGCACTACCGGGCCGACCTCACCGAGCCGAACAGCCTCAAGGCGGCGGTCGAGGGCGCCGAGGCGCTGTTCCTCCTGCCGGCAGGCGACTTCCTGGTCACCGGTGACGTCGGCGCCGTCCTCGACGTCGCGCGGGCGGGCGGGGTCCGCCGGGTCGTCCTGCTTTCCTCGCAGGGGGTCCGGACCGGTCGCCACCCTTCGACCATGGAGGACGCCGTCCGACAGTCAGGTCTGGAATGGACACTGCTGCGGCCGGGCGGGTTCGACTCCAACACGTTGCAGTGGGCGGAAAGCGTCCGCACCCGGCGAACAGTGGCCGCACCGTTCGCGGACGTCGCGCTGCCGACCATCGACCCGGTGGACATCGCCGACGTCGCCGCCGTGGTGTTGCGGGAGGACGGCCACGCGGGCCAGGCCTACGAGCTGACGGGGCCGGCGCCGATCTCGCCGAGGCAGCAGGCGAGTGCGATCGCCGACGCGCTCGGCGAGCCGGTGCGGTTCGTCGAGCAGAGCCGTGCGGAGGCCAGGGCGGAGATGGTGCGGTTCATGCCGGAACCGGTGGCGGACGCCACCCTCGACATCCTCGGCTCACCCAACGCCGCCGAGCAGCGGGTGAGCTCCGACGTCCCGCGCGTGCTCGGCCGCCCGGCGAGCGCCTACGCCGGCTGGGTGACGCGCACGGTCGCGGCCTTCACCTGATTCGAGCGAGGCTCGAGCGGGCCTCGTTCCCGCGTTCCTACCTTGACGGCACGGCCAACGAAGGCCGAAGTGGTAGGAGAAGAGGAAAGCTGTGCAGTCCGAGTCGGCAGTCCCCGTCGGGTGGCTTGGCGGTGCGCCTCCCGAACTGGACTCGGAGGTCGCCGTCCTGGCCGCTCCCGCCGCGCCGCAGGCGGGCATGCGGCTCGGGGCGCGGATCTTCCCGCTCAAGCGCTGGATGGCGCGTCATCGGGCGCTGGTCGGGGCCGAGGTCGCGATCACCGCGACCTTGCTCGACCAGTTGCCCACCTCGCCCGCGATCGTGGTCGTGGTCGCCCCCGGGATCACGCCGCAGTCCGTTGTGGACCAACTGCGGCCGGCCGTGCGCGGGATGCTCGACCTCGACGGCCGGGACGACCGCGCGGTGACCGTCGGGGTCGCGTGCCCGGCCCCCGTGACGCCCGGGTCGGCCGGCGGGCTCTCCATGTACAACCAGCATGTCGACGCGCTGCCCGAGGCACTGGTCGAGGCGATCGCCGCCGGACGGCGGTGCGGGCTGACCACTCCCACCGGCAACTGTGTGTTGCTGCTGCAGCGTTTCGTGCCGCCCACCGCGTCGGCCGTGGTGCACGTCAGCCCGGATCACACCGTACCCGTGCGGATCGACGGGCGGTGGGGACTGACGGAGGCTCGGTCGGCGGCGGACACGTTCGAGGTGCCGGCCGACGGGACGACCGTGCGGCAGACGTTGGCGTGGAAGCCGACCGCCAACCTGTCCGCCCGCGGCGGCACGCACACGGTGACGCTGCCGACGAGTTGGCGCAATCGCTACTCCATCAACCGCGGCACCGTGCGCCAACTGGCCGCCATGTCCCGCAACGCCGCGGTCACCGTCGGGCATTCGCTGTCGTTGGACATCGCCCTCGAGGGCCGAGGTCCCGTCGTGCTGCGGTGCCGGCCGAGCCGCATCATCTAGATCGTCCCTGCCGGATTCCCTGTGGTCCCGGCCGGTTTGGGACCGTGTCCCGGCGCGAGCTGACATTTGCCTCGACAACGTCCTGCTCTGCCTTCGAGATGGCCTCCAGATCCCGGACCGACCATCGACAGGTCAGCCGAAGTCAAAGCGCCAGTTGTCGGAGGTCACCGTGCCCCGCGCGCTCACCATCGGAAGCCGGACGGACCGTCCCAGGACGCGTCCCCTCCCGGACCACCAGCACCAGCCGGCCGACTGCGAGGCCGGCGAGTGCGTCCACTATCTCGAGATGATGCGGTTGCGCCGCAACCTGCACGACGGCCTCGGTCCCGGCCTGGCCGGGATCATGATCCGCGCCGACATTCTCGCGCAGCTGATGACCGCGAACCAGGGCGCCGCCGAGGAGATGCTCCACGAGCTGCGGCGTGAGGCGGCCGTGTTCATGGCCGAGTTCCGCCGCGTGCTGGCCAACCAGACACCGGCCGAGCTGGAGGGCCACCACCTGGCCGAGGCGCTGGAGATCGTCGCCGCGCGGATGACCAGCTGCACGTCACTGCGGGTCGATCTCGGGGTGGCCGAGGAGGTCGCCGCCGTGGACCGGGCGCTGCAGGTGGCCGCGATCTGGATCGTCAAGGAGGCACTGACGAACGTCGTCAAGCACGCGAACGCCAGCAACTGCGTGATCCGCGTCCACGTCGACCACGGGCTTCGACTGTCCGTTGTGGACAACGGCGTCGGCGGGCGGGCGAGGCCGGGCTTCGGCCTCACCTCCATGCGCAGCAGGGCAACCGAGCTGGGCGGCTGGTGCGAGATCACGGACACCGGCGACGGCACGGCCGTCACGGCACACCTACCGGAAGGATCGGTTAAGCGATGACCGCACAGCTCGAGGCCCCACCGGAGCTGATCCGCGTGGTGATCGCCGACGACCACCCCGTGTACCTGTCCGGCCTGCGGATGCTCCTCCAGTCGATCAATGAGGTCGAGGTGGTCGGCGAGGCCCGCTCCGGCACCGAGGCACTCGCGGAGATCTACCGCCTGCGGCCGCATCTCGCGCTCATCGACGTGAACATGCCCGGCGCCAGCGGCATCGAGGTCACGAAGACCATCGCCAACCGCTGCCCCGACACCGCTGTGATCATGCTGAGCATGCTGGAGGACCGGGACACGTTCTTCGCGGCCATGCGGGCCGGTGCGCGTGGGTACCTGGTGAAGGGCGCCAGCACGGACGACATCAGCCAGGCGATCGGCACGGTTCGGCGTGGTGGTGTGGTGTTCGGGCCTGAGGTCTCCATGTGGGCGCTGGACTATCTGAACAAGCCTCGGGAGTCGAGCAAGCCGTTCCCGGAGTTGACCGATCGCGAGCGGGCGGTGCTGGAGTTGGTAGCGGACGGGATGGGGAACGCGTCCATCGCTCGCAGGTTGGGGCTGTCCATCAAGACCGTGCGGAATTATCTGTCGCGGATCTTCGCCAAGCTGCAGATCGCTGACCGGACGGAGGCGGCGGTGGCGGCTCGTCGGGCGGGTCTGGGCAGCTGATCGTTCTCGGGGTGAGGCTCCACTGGATCACCGGCGGGAAGTTCGTGTCAGGCCCGGCGTGCACACGGCGCGGATGGCGAATGTCGGACCAACGGCGCATAATCGCACGTATGTTCGCCTCGCGCCTGACACTACGTCGCCTGCGTCACACGATGGCGGCCAAAGCGCGCCGATGGACACAGGTGATCGTTGACATCCAGCGAGGTAACCGCTGTGGTGTAGTCCCCCCCAACCGGGCCCCGCGCCAGGGGACGAGGGGAGAGAAGGGAGCTTGGGTGTCGACATGGACCGCATGACCGAGCAAGGGCCCTATTGGCCCTGCTCAGGCACCGGCGAAGCGGGTGGGGCGCCGTAGCGGAAGCCGTTGAGATGCACGGCAGCGCCTACGAAGTACTGATGCAAGGTCAGCCAGGTGAGCAAGGCGAGCTGTTCAGCGATGAACCCTCTCCGAATGAACGCCTAGTGTCTTGTGATTCTGCTGTCTTTACTTGGCGTTATTGCAGTTGTCAGCGGCTTGGTTCAAGGTACTGCCGATCGGTATCGAGAAGTATTGCGACTGAACCGGACTGACATCCCTTCGAGGGATGCCGCACAGGATCGGTTCGCGGCAACCGTCGACCTACAAAAGCAAGCTGTGTTGCTTGTCGACGACACGTGGACTACAGGCGCGAAGATGCAGTCTGCGAGCGCTGCACTCAAGCTGGGTGGGGCGACGGCGGTCGGCGGCGTCACCATCGGACGATGGTTCAAGACTGATTACCGGGACAACGCAGCGTGGCTAAAAGACGCACGCAAGACCAAGTGGTCATGGGATACCTGCTGCTTGGAGCTGTAATTCAGCACTCCGAACGCTCAACTCGCCCGATCTTTGGCGACCGGACAACCCGGCTGTACGGATCGTACAAGAGCGACTCAGCGCCCTCGCCACCTGCACCAACGTCCTTCAGGTGGGTCATACAGACCGCTCGGGTCCAGTTTATCGGTGCACACCGACAGTGGCGGCCGGGAAGATCCGCAACTGGGTGGTTGTCCACAGGGTGGTCAGTTGTCCACAGATCTACCGTCCGGGTTGAAAAGCAGTCGCGCGACGTTGCGGGCCGTCGAGTCGAGGTCGTCGCCAACGGTGGGCGGTAGGGCGCCGGTCAGCCACAGGGTGGCGAAGCCGTGCACGATGGACCACGCCGCTATGCCCGCCAGTTCGCCGCCTGCGCCCACGGACGCCACCCCGCCCGCCAGGTACTCGCCGGCGCGATCGCGGGCGGCGACCACCGCCGGGTCGTCGGACCGGTACAGGTCCGGGCGGAACATCACCTCGAAGTGCGCCCGGTGCTCCACCGCGAACCGCACGTAGGCGACGCCGGACTCCAGCAGATCGCCCTCTTGTGACGCGAGCGTCGCGGCCAGCAGTTCCCACCCCTCGGCCGCGAGCGCCGTGAGCAGGCCGGCCTTGTCCTTGAAGTGGTGGACCGGCGCCGCGTGCGACACCCCCGCGCGCCGGGCCAGGTCGCGCAGGGTCAGGCCGGCCGGGCCCTGCTCGGTGATCGCCTCGACGGCCGCCGTCAGGACGGCCCTGCGCAGGTCTCCGTGGTGGTAAGCCATGACAACACTCTATCTAGACGTTGACAAGATTGGCTACTCGGTGCAATCTTGCCAGTGACAAGAAAGGGGAGTCGCCATGGTTCCGCTCATCGTCCTCACCGTCGTGACCCTGGTCGTGGCTCTGTTCCGGCGACCGCTGGCCTTGCGCGCCGGCCTGGCCGCGATGTTCACGGTCACGGGGATCGCACACTTCGTCGGCATGCGGCAGGAGCTCATCGACATGGTTCCGCCCGCCCTGCCGGCGCCGGAGCTGCTGGTCACGGTCACGGGCATCCTCGAGCTGGCCGGCGCCGCCGGGCTGCTGATCGCGCGCACCACGCCATGGGCGGCCGCGGGACTGACCCTCATGCTGATCGGCATGTTCCCGGCGAACGTGCACCTGGCGAGCTACTCCGACGCGTGGGACGACCAGCTCGTGCCGCGCACGCTGATACAGCTGGTGTTCCTCGCGGCGACCGTCACGGTCGTCCGGAAGTCATGGCCGCAACACCACCCGGCGACCGTGTAGCTCGCCACGTTCCATGCGGTGGTGGGTCCGCCCGGCGGCGCTCAGCGCCAGCTCCTCGACCTCGCGCGGCCGGAGCACGCCCGCCGACAGCAGCCGGTTGATCGCCCGCGCCGCCTCGGCCAGCTCGGCCGAGGTGGCGTGGGAGATCACGAAACCGGCGATGGAGCAGTCCTTCGTGTACAGCGCGCCCGCCGGAAGCACCGGCCGGGTGGCGGCGCCGGCGAGCAGCACGATGCGACCACGGGGAGCGAGCCCGCCGACCGCCGTCTCCAGGTCGTTCGTGCCGGAGCAGTCCACGTACAGGTCGACGCCGGTCACCGGCCGCGGCGCGCGGTAGTCGTGCACCTCGGCCGCACCGAGCGAGCGGCAGTATTCGGCGTCGGCGGCCGAGGCGGTGGCGATCACGCGGGCACCCGCGTCGACGGCCATGGCGACCACCGCGCCGCCGACGTTGCCGCCCGCGCCGGCCACCAGCACCGTGTCGCCCGCCCGCAACCCGCCGTGGGTGAACAGCGCCAGGTACGCGGTGGCCGCCGGATGCACCACCGCGACCGCCATGACCGGGTCGACGCCCGCCGGTAGCCGGTAGAGGCGGTCGGCCGCCACCACCGCCCGCTCGGCCGCCGCACCCTGGCGGCCGCCGTGTCCGAGGCTGTTGCACCACACTTGGTCGCCTAGCGCGAAACCCGGGCCGGACTCGACCACCGTGCCCACCAGGTCGCGACTGATCACCAGCGGCAGCACCACTTCCGTGTGGAAGGAGCCGGAGCGGACGAACGTGTCGACCGGGTTGACCGTGGTGGCCGCGACGTCGACCAGCACGTCGGTCGGGCCGGGGCGCGGGGCCGGCAGCTCGCCGTAGCGGATGTTGTCCGGCGGCCCCAGTTGTTCGACGAACGCTGCGCGCATGCGCGCAGCGTAGGTGGGATTGCTCGGATTTCGAGCAATGCTGGTGGGGCCGGCAGCACGATCATCGCATGACTGCCACAGGTTCCCCGCTGTTCCAGGTGCGCGTGCGCGTGCCCGTCGCCGCGTCACCGAACGAGGTGTACGCCGTGGTGTCCGACATGCCGCGCACCGGCGAGTGGAGCGAGGAATGCACGGGCGGGAGCTGGATCGCCGGCCGGCCGGCGACCGTCGGCGCCGTGTTCCGCGGCGTGAACTTCCGTACGGAGGACGTGGTCGCCTGGGCGCCGGTCGTGCGCGGTGAATGGGCCACCGAGTCGGAGGTCGTGGCCGCCGAGCCGGGCCGGATCTTCTCCTGGTCCATGCGCGACAGCACGGGCGCCAAGCAGGACAGCATCTGGACGTTCGAGATCGAGGACGCCGGCGCCGAGGGAAGCGTGCTGGTGCACCACTTCCGCATGGGCACCGCCACCGAGGGCATCAGGGGCATCACGGCCGACATGGACGCCGCAGCGAAGCAGCGCTTCTTCACCGAATGGGGCGAGAAGCTCGAGGGCGACCTCGCCGCCACCCTCGACCGCATCAAGGTCGTCATCGAGAAGGGCTGACATGTTCCTTCAGCGGATAGGCAACCGCGGGATCGGCTTCGGCCGGCTCCTCGAACGGGCGGCAGCGAAGCACCCGACGAACGTGGTCATCCTCGACCACGACCTGGACATCGCGCCGGAGGTCGGGCGCCGGGTCACCGTGGCAGAGCTGGCCGACGTGGTCGACGACTTCGCGTCGCGCCTGTGGGCGGCCGGGGTCCGGCCGAGCGACCGGGTGGTCGTGCACAAGTCCGACGGGTTCGACATCACGCTGCTCGCCCTGGCCACCGCCCGGATCGGCGCGGTGCCGGCGCTGCTGTCCCCGAAGCTCGACGGCGCCACGGTCGCCGAGCTGCTCCGCCGGGCCGAGCGGCCGTTCCTGGTGACCGACCAGGCGAAGCTCGACCATGAACTGCCCGCGTCGGTGTTCGCCGAGGCGGCGGGCGTGCTGCTCACCTCCGGCAGCCACCCGGATGCCGTGGAGCTGCGCGGTCTGGCCGGCGCACCGCGGGTCGCGCCGGTCGACCTGCCGCCGGACCACCCGACGCTCATCACGCACACGTCCGGCACCACGGGGATCCCGAAGCTCGCCGTCCACACCGGACGGACGTTCCAGGCCCGCTACCGCCCGCAGTACCTGGTTTCCCGGCCGATCCTGCTCAAGCGCGAGACCATCGCCATCCACGTGTCGTTCGTCCACTCGCGACTGTTCACCGCACTGGCCATCTCGCTGTACCGTGGGTTCCCGATCGTGGTGATGGTCGACTCCGACCCGGAGCACGCGGCCGACCTGTTCGTCCGGCTGCGCCCGGGAATCCTGGAGGCGCACCCGAACTCGTTCATGTCGTGGGAGGTACTGGCCACCGACCCGCGCCGGCCGCTCGCCAACGTGAAGCTGTTCAGCAGCACGTTCGACGCCATCCACCCCCGTACGGTGCACCGGCTGCTGCATGCTTCCGAACGCCGGCTCCCGTTGTGGGGCCAGCTCTACGGGCAGAGCGAGATCGGGCCGACCGTCGTGCGCGGGTACACGAAGCACCGCCCGCTCGAGGCCGACGGCCGCTGCGTCGGCATGCCGTTCCCGGGCATGACCGGCGTGCGGGTGGTCAGCCGCGACGGCAAGCCGCCGTCGAAGGAGAACCCCGGCTACGTGGAGATCCGCAGCGACGGCCGGGTGGTCACCTACCTGGGCGAGCAGGAGCGGTACGACAACCAGCTCAGCGACGGCTGGTGGCGGATGGGTGACGTCGGCTACCGGACCAGGTGGGGCTGTCTGCACCTGCTCGACCGCGAGGTCGACCTCATCGACGGTTTCGGCAGCACGCTGGCGGCCGAGGACACGCTGTTCACGAAGCTGGAGGAGCTGGCCGAGGTCATCATCATTCCGGGCGCGGACGGGCAGGCCATCCCCGTGGTGTGCACGAAGGACGACGTGCCGCTCGACCCGGAGGCGTGGCGCCGGGCGGTGGCCACGCTGCCGCCCATGGCCGAGCCGGTGCAACTGCGGTTCGAGGACCTGCCGCAGACGGCCACCACCAAGATCAAGCGGCTGGAGCTGGCCAGAAGGCTGGGTGGCACGCAGGGTCGAGCAGCGTGAGCGAGCTCCGGGTCGGCGTCGTCGGCGCGGGTCCGCGCGGCCTGTCCGTGCTGGAGCGGTTGTGCGCCAACGAACGCGTGGCGCCCCGGCACTCCCGGATCACCGTGCACGTGGTCGACCCGGCCGCGCCGGGGGCCGGGTCGGTGTGGCGTACCGACCAGTCCCGGCACCTGCTGATGAACACGGTCACCTCGCAGATCACCGTGTACACCGACGCCAGTTCGCGCATCGACGGGCCGGTCGAGCCGGGCCCGTCGCTGTGGGACTGGGCGGCCGGGCTCGCCGACCACGATGCGGAAACCCTGGCGGAGGCACGGACTCTCGGCCCGAACTCGTATCCCACGCGGGCGTTCTACGGCAGCTACCTGCACGACAGCTTCCGCCGGATCGTGGCCGGCGCGCCGGCGCACGTGAGCGTTCACGTGCACCGGTCGCACGCCGTGGCGATGGCCGACACGCACGGCGTCTCCGGTGGGCCGCAAGGCATCCGGCTGGCGAACGGCACCCGGCTGAACGACCTGGACGCGATCGTGCTGGCGCAGGGGCACGTGTCGGCGCGGCTGACCCCGCAACAGGAACGGACGGCCAGCCTGGCGCGGATCCACCACCTCACGTATCTGACGCCCGCGAACCCGGCGGAGGTGGACCTGTCCGGTATCGAGCCGGGCGAACCCGTGCTGCTGCGCGGGTTGGGGCTGAACTTCTTCGACTACCTCGCCCTGTTCACGGCCGGCCGCGGCGGGGAGTTCCACCGCTCGGGTACGCGGCTACGGTATGTCCCTTCCGGCCGGGAACCGTTGCTGTACGCCAGTTCCCGGCGCGGTGTGCCGTACCACGCGCGCGGCGAGAACGAGAAGGGCGCGTTCGGCCGGTATCTGCCGAGGCTGCTCACCCCGGAGCGGATCGCCGAGCTGCGCGGGCGGCCCGTGCGGTTCACGACCGACCTGTGGCCGCTGATCTCGCGCGAGGTCGAGTGCGTCTACTACGAGACACTGCTCGAGTCGCGCGGACGGGGCGCCGAGCGGGCCGGGTTCGGCGAGAAGTACCTGGCCGCGCCCGATTCGGTGGCGCTGCTGGACGCGTACGGGATCGAACAGGCGGACCGGTGGGACTGGGAGCTGCTCACCAGGCCGTACCGGGGACGCGCGTTCGCCGATCGCGCGGGGTTCCGCCACTGGCTGCTCGACTACCTGGCGACCGATGTCGCGCACGCGCGGGCGGGCAACGTGCGCGGGCCGCTGAAGGCCGCCCTCGACGTGCTGCGCGACCTACGCAACGAGGTGCGGCTGGCCGTGGAGCACGGTGGGCTGGTCGGCGACTCGCACCGCGATGATCTCGAGGGTTGGTACACCCCGCTCAACGCGTACCTGTCGATCGGGCCGCCCGTGTCGCGGATCGAGGAGATGATCGCGCTGATCGAGGCGGAAGTGCTGGTGCTGACCGGTCCCGGCACCCAGATCCGGATCAACACGGCCGAGCCGACGTTTCTCGCCGGGTCGACCGAGGTGCCCGGTCCGCCCGTGCGGGCGCGGGTACTGATCGAGGCGCGGCTGCCGGAGCCGGACCTGCGCCGGACGGTCGATCCGTTGCTGCGCCACCTGTTGGACACCGACCAGGCGGCGCCGTACCGGATCGCCGGGTCGAACGGGACGGTGTACGAGACCGGTGGGCTGGCCGTGACCGAGCGGCCGTACCGGCTGCTCGACGCACAGGGGCGGCCGCATCCGCGCCGGTTCGCGTACGGCATCCCCACCGAGGCCGTGCACTGGGCGACCGCCGCGGGCATCCGGCCGGGCGTGGACTCGGTGACGCTGGCCGACTCCGACGCGATCGCCCGCGCGGTGCTCGGGCTGCCGGCCGTGACCGACGTGCCGGTGGCCGTGCGGCCGGCGGCCACGGAGACGGATCTGACCGGAGTGATCGTGTGATCGACGTGGGATTGTTGTCACCCGTGCGGGCCGGGACGCCGGCCGAGGCGGCCACCGGGGATCTGGCGTGGTTGCAGGCGATGCTCGACGCCGAGGCGGCGTTGGCCAGGGCGCAGGCGCGGCTGGGCACGGTGCCGGTCGCGGCGGCCGAGGCGATCAGCGCCGTGCGGGCCACGCAGCTCGACCTCCAGGCGATCGCCGTCGGTGCGCGGGAGACGGCGAACCCGGTGGTCGGGTTGGTGGCCGCGCTGACGCGGGTGGTGCCGGCGGACGTGGCCGACTACGTACATCGGGGGTCGACCAGCCAGGACGTGTTCGACACCGGGGCGATGCTCGTGTGTGCGCGGGTGCTGCGGATCCTGCGCGCTGACCTGGCGGCCACGGCGTCGGCGCTGGCCGAGCTGGCGGCCGCGCACCGGGACACGCCGATGGTCGGGCGCACGCTGGCAATGCACGCGGTGCCGACCACATTCGGGCTCAAGGTGGCCGGGTGGCGGCAGCTGGTGCTCGACGCCGTGGCACGGGTGGACCGGCTGGTCCTGCCGGTGTCGCTGGGTGGTGCGGCGGGGACGTTGGCCGGGTATCTGGAGTACGCGGGCGGCGCCGATGCGTCCTATGTGGATTCTCTGGTGCGGGCCTTCGCTTCCGAGACGGGGCTGGCGTGCCCGACGCTGCCGTGGCACACGCTGCGGACGCCGATGGCCGACCTGGCGGGTGCGCTCGCGTTCACGGCGGGCGCGCTGGGCAAGGTGGCGGTGGACGTGCAGTCGCTGGCGCGCACGGAGGTCGGCGAGGTGGCCGAGCCGGGGCCGGCCGGGCGGGGCGGTTCGTCGGCCATGCCGCACAAGCGGAACCCGGTGCTGGCAACCATGATCAGGACAGCGGCGCTGCAGGTGCCCGTGCTGGCCGCCGGGTTGACCCAGTGCCTGCTGGCGGAGGACGAGCGGTCGGCCGGGGCGTGGCACGCGGAGTGGCAGCTGCTGCGGGAGTGCCTCCGGCTGACGGGCGGTGCCGCGCACACGGCCGTGGAACTGGCGACGGGGTTGGCCGTTCGGACGGACCGGATGCGCGCGAACCTGTACCTGACGGGTGGCCAGGTGGTGACCGAGCGGATAGCGGCCGCGCTCACGCCGCGCCTGGGCAAGGCGGCGGCGAAGCGGTTGCTGTCGGAGGTTTCCGCTGCGGCGGATCGGACCGGTCAGTCACTGCCCGAGCTGCTGAGCGAGCACCTGAGCCCCGCGGAACTGGCGGACCTCTGCGACCCGACGGCTTATACGGGAGCGGCCGGGCGACTGGTGGACCAAGCACTGGCCGACCCGGAACCTGAAGCCGTGCTGGACATCGTGGGTGACGATGTCCAGCACGGCGCGGGTTTCTAGCGTGCAGTGAATATCGCGAGTTCGGGTTCAGCCGAAAAAGTTGTAACCCCTGGTGGATGCGTCCTTTTTCAATCGTGAGGACTCCGTATCCGGTGGCCACGGGTGCGGCCCGCTCACCGAGGTGCCATGAGCACAGCGCCAGGTCATGGTGCGCGCTGATCAGGTGGGTGAGGCCGAGAGTGAGATCGCCCAGTTCCACGCTTCGAAGTACTTTCGCACAAGCTCGTCAATGGTGTTGCTCACTTAATTGATCTCCCTTTGATATCGCGGTTTCCGGTGCCGCCATGGTTGGTTGACGTTTGAGCAGGAACGCGAGGAGTCCACCGGCCATTGAGGCGAGTCCGCCGACCCACAACGCCACGCGGAGCCCTTCGACAACGGCGGACGGGGTTGGCGTGACTCCGGACTGGAGGTTCAGGCCCGCGTTGGCTGTGGCGACGAGCGCGGCAAGGCCGATGGCACCGCCGATCTGCTGCGAGGTGGTGGCCAGCGCGGAGGCGACACCTTGCTCGCGGGGCGCCACTCCCGAGCCGGCGGCGACGAACATCGCGGGAAAGGTCAGGCCACCGCCGATGCCCCAGACGACGAGGCCGGCCAGCACCGTCCAGAACGAGGCGCCGGTGGCCATACCCGCGGCCAGCAGGACCATCCCGATGCCGTTGACGACCATGCCGACGAACAACGTGGTGCGAACGCCCCACCTGCCGAGCAGAGCTCCGGTCAGCTTCAACGAGGCCGCCATCGAGACGATGGTCAGTGGCACGAAAGCCAAACCGGCCTGCAGCGCGTTGTAGCCGAGAACGCCCTGCAGGTAGGTGGTGAACAAGTAGTACGCCCCGCCGAGCGCGCTCTGGAAGACAAGGATCACCAGGATCGCGGTGACCAGGCTGCGGTTGCCGAACAACCGCAGTGGAACCAACGGATCGCGGACGCGCTTCTCCACGAGGAGGAACACGGCGAGCAGCACCAGACCGGCGGCCAATGCCCCGGCGCCCCTCAGCGAGCCCCAGCCTGCTTCCGGCCCGCTGACCAGGCCGAGGACCAGCAGCGAGGACCCCGCGGTGGCAAGGATCGCGCCCGCCGCGTCGAAACCGCCGCGGCCAGTGGCGCGACCGGCATCGGGAGCCAGCACCGGCCGCGCGACGAGTGCGGCACCCAGCGCCAGCGGAACCAGGATGAACAGCACCCAAGGCCAACCCCAGGCGCTGGTGAGTACTCCGCCCAGCAACGCACCGGCGGCGAGCCCGCCGCTTCCGCAGGCTCCCCACACCCCGATGGCCCGGTTGCGCTCGGCGCCTTCCGAGAAGCTCGTGTTGATCAGCGCGAGGGTCGCCGGAGTGAGCAGCGCGGCCCCCATGCCCTGAACGCCGCGCGCGGCCACCAGCACTTCGGGACTGTTCGCGAAGCCACCGGCCAGACACGAGAGGCCGAAGAGTACGAGACCGAGAACGAACGTGCGACGCGCGCCGAACCGGTCGACTATCCGGCCGCCGAAGAGCAGGAACCCGCCGAATCCCACGGCATAGGCGCTGACCACCCACTGCAGCGACTGGGCAGTGAAGCCCAGGTCACGGCCCATGTCGGGCAACGCGACATAAACGATGTTGTAGTCCAACGCGACGACGAACTGGGCGAACGCCAGCAACGCGAGGGTGAGCCCGGACCGTTGTGCCGGCCGGGCGACTGAGGTGTCCATCGAGCGCTTCCTCCGAACCGTTCCACACGGCTGACAGTTTCTACACGGCGTTTAGTTATAGCACGGCGAATAGTAGCCGAGCACTGTAGAGTGTCAAGCGTGGAAGTTCAGGTGCCCAGCAGACGAGAGCGACTGCGCGCGGAAGCCATCCAGGAGATCAAGGCGATCGCGCTGAGACTCATGACCGAAGGCGGACCGACCGCCATCTCGTTACGGGCGATCGCCCGCGAGATGGGGATGACCGCGGGCGCCCTGTACGGCTACTACGCCACGCGCGACGACCTGATCAACACGCTGATCGCCGAGGTGTACTCCTCGCTCGCCGACGCCGAGGAGGCCGCCCGCGACGCCGTGCCGGCGGACGATCCCGTCGGCCGGGTGCTGGCCGTCGGCCAAGCGTTCCGGGAGTGGGCGATCGGGCACCCGGAGGAGTTCCAGCTCATCTACGGCGACCCGGTTCCCGGCTACCAGGCGCCCGAGGGTGGCGCGGCGGCGGACGCGGAGCACCGCGCCTGCGCCGTGCTGACCGGACTCGTCGCGGCCGCGTGGCCGCGGGCCCAGGCGCTGCTGTCGGACGGCGACTACGCGTGGTCCGACTTCGAACCCGACTTCGTCGCGGTGATCAGGGCGTCGTTCCCCGACCTACCGCCGGCGGCCGTCGCGCTCGCGATGCGGGTGTGGGGCCGCATGCACGGCTTGGTGGCGTTGGAGGTCTACGGACACCTTCGGCCTCAGGTGCGAGATCCGGCGAAGCTGTATCACGCGGAGTTGCTCGACCTGACCACAACGCTGGGACTCACGTCGCCGGCGGATCGTTCGAGGTAGTTCAGCCGGCCGGGGGGATGTTGTTGTTGATCCGGAAGCGGTTCTCCGGGTCGTAGGTCGCCTTCACCTGACGTAGGCGTTCGTAGTCGGCCGGCTCGAAGGCGGCCGCTGTGTCGGCCTGCGCCGTCTGGCTCGCCGTGAGGAAGCTGACGTACGGGCCGACGCGCCACGGATTCAGAGCCTCGACCAGCCGGGCCTGGCACTCCCGCGCCGCGTCCTCCGCACCGAACACCACACTGCCCATGAATACGCTGAACTGCGCGTCGCGGTGGCCGACCGCGCTCGGGCGAGCCGGGGGGCGGGCCAGCGCGCCGCCCAGGTGGCGCAGCTCCACCACCACGAGCGGCACATCGACCGTCGGGCCGGCCAGGTTCAGCAGCACGTCCACCGTCTCGGGCTCCAGCGAGCGGAGCACCGCCGAGCACTCCACCAGCGGCGCCGGCTCGGTCGGGTCGTTGTGGATGGTGGCGACCTCCGCGTACGGCATCTCCCGCACGGTGTCGATCAGCGCGGGCGCCACCTCACGCAGCGGGCGCACCAGTTTCTCGCCGTCCGCCTCGCTGCCCGTGTACGAGATCCGCAGGTGCACCACGTACCTGCCGCGCAGCGGCTCGGGGATCTCCTCGATCGGCGGCAGCCGCAGCAGCGCGATCGACGACGTCATCTCGTCCGGCACCGTGGCGACCCACTCGCGGTACGCGCCGAGCAGCTCGGCCGTCGACTCGCCGGGGAAGTAGATCCCGCCGCCGTACAGCCGGGACACGGGCACCAGGTCGGTGACCATGGCGGTCACCACGCCGAAGTTGTCCTTGCCGCCGCGCGCCGCCCAGAACAGGTCGGGGTGCTGCTCCGGCGAGGCGGTGACGAGCGACCCGTCGGCCAGCACCATCTCCAGCTCGCGGACGTGGTCGACCGCATATCCGTAGGGCCGGCCGAGCGGGCCGATTCCGCCGCCCAGCGTGTAGCCGACCGTCCCGACCAGCGGCGACGCGCCGTTGACCGGCGCGAGCCCGGCCTCCGTGGCCGCGGCGATCAGCTCGCCCGACCGCACCCCGGCCTCCAGCCAGGCGGTGCGGGTGGCCGCGTCGACGTTCACGCCGCGCAGGTCGCGGGTGCTGATGAGCACCGCGTCGTCGGCCGGCACGACCACGCCGTGCCCGGTGGCCTGCACGGCCACCGGCAGCGACCGGGCCGCCGCGAACCGCACGGCCGCCTGGACGTCGGCCGCCGAACGGACCCGGACGACCACCGCCGGACGTTGCCGGGTGGCCGCGTTGAACAGTTGGTCGGCTACCTCGTAACCAGGTTCCCCCGGTACGGCCACGACTCCCTCGACCTCGGCCGCGAGATTGGCGACCGCCTCGGACCAGGTCCCCTCGATGTCAGCACTCACCGGCACAAGGTATCGCGCACTCCGCACGGACTCGAGCGGAACGCGAGGAGGCGCGGGGACCATGAGCCGGGAAGCTGAGTGAGGGATGCCGAGACGGGACAGCATGTCGTACCGCGGAGATGTCACGGAGGCGGCGCTCGACCAGCTGAGCGCCGTGCTGTTCACCTCGCTGCGCCGGATCGACCAGCGCACGCGGGGGCTCGAGTACCTGCACGGGCTGCTGCGTGCCGAGGGCCGCAAGTCGATCCGCAACATCGCCGCGACGACCACCGGGCGGGCCGGTGAGCAGAGCCTGCACCACTTCATCAGCGACTCCACCTGGGACTGGGTGCCGGTCCGTCGCGCGCTCACCGAGTACCTGGTCCGCCGGAAGCCGCCGCAGGCGTGGGTCCTGCGGCTGCTGACCATCCCCAAGGCCGGCAACCACTCGGTCGGCGTCGTCAGGAGACTCGACACCCAACGCGGGCGGGCCCGCAACGCGCAGCACGCGTTCGGCGTGTGGGCCGCCACCGAGGAGGCGAGCAGCCCCGTGCACTGGCGGCTGCACCTGACCGAGGAGTGGCTGAGCGACCAGGGCAGGCGGCGCCGGACATCCATCCCGGACAGCGTGACGGCCGAGCCGTTCGGCGCGGGCGGCGTGACCACGTTCCTGGAGGCGGCCGTCTGGCCGGAGTCCCCGGCCCGGCCGGTGGTGCTGGACGCGCGGGACCTGGACGTGGTGGAAACCTTCCGCCGGCTGCGCGCCGCCCGAGTCCCCGTGCTGGCGCGGATCGACGGCCGCACGCCGTTGCTGGGTACCGGCCCCGTGCCGGCGCACCACCTGCTGGGCGCGGCGCGGGGCCTGTGCCGCCCGGTGAGCTGGACCGAACCGGGTCCCCTGCCGACCACTCGCACGTGCCTGGCGGCCGCCGTGCGGGCGAAACTCCCTGGGCTGACGACCGACCTGCTCCTGCTGGGCACCGCCCCGCTCGGCCGCCCGTGGCCGGCGGAACTGTGGCTGACCGACCTACCGGCGATCCGCCCGACCGGCCTGGTGCGGCTGACCACGCTGATGGACCGCGTGGACCAGGACCTGGCGAACATCGCCGAGCCGATGGGCATTCGAGACTTCGCCGGCCGTTCGTTCGCCGGCTGGCACCGGCACGTCACGCTGGCCTCGGCAGCGCACGCACTGGCCGTCCTCAGTGCCCCGACCCGGCAGATCCGCTACACGGGCTAGTGGGCATGCCTGGAACGACGCCTTCCCTGCGTTGACCGCAGGGAAGGCGTCGTTCCAGGCATGAGCTAGCTGGCTTGGGCTGCCTCGGCCGCTGGGAGTAGTTCGGACAGCATCTGGTGGAGGATCGGGAGGCCGTCGGGGCTCAGGACCGACTCAGCGTGGAACTGCATCGAGCGGAAGTGGGGACCTCGTAACGCGTGGATCTCCTGGGTTTCCGGGTCCCGGCTTGCTTCCACCGGCTCGGACAGGCCCACGCAGTCCACCGTGTCTGTGGAGCTTCGGCTGGCGAACGTGTTGTAGAAACCCACTCGCACCTGTTGGCCGAACAGGTCGATCGACCGCTGTACGCCCTGGTTCGGTTCGTCTCGACGGACCAGGTCCAGGCCCAACAGCGTGCTCAGCACCTGGTGGCTCAGGCATACCGCCATGAACGGGCGCTGCTCGGTCAGCAGTCTCCGCAGTGTTCGCCGCAGGCGGGTGATCTTCGGGTCGTGGATGTCACGTGGGTCGCCCGGTCCCGGACCCATGATCACCAGGTCGTAACCGTCTACTGTGTACTGCTCGTCGTACCTGGTCACCGTTACCCGTAGCCCCAGGGACCGCAGCTGGTGCGCGATCATCGAGGTGAAGGTGTCCTCCGCGTCCACCACCAGGACCGTGCCCGACAGGGTCGGCGTGGACTTCGGGTTCAGCCAGAAGTCCGCGATGGTTCCGTTGCGGGACTCCAGTGTTCGCCGCACCTCCGGGTGGTCCGCGAAACCGCTCCGCGCCGGAGCCGTCAGCGCCGCCAGTACGCCGGCCGCCTTCGCGCGGGTTTCCGCCACCTCGGCCACCGGGTCGGAGTGGCGGACCAGTGTCGCGCCCACCGAGATCGTGACGGCACCCCATGGGGAGATATCGGCCGTGCGGATCAGGATCGCCGAGTCCAGCGTGCGTTCACCCTGGTCGTCCCAGCCCATCAGGGCCACTATTCCGCTGTAGTAGCCCCGGCCGTTCGGTTCGTAGTCGGCGATCACCCGGCTCGCGCTCTCCAGTGGACTGCCTGTGACCGTTGGTGCGAACAGGGTCTCGCGCAGGATCTCCCGCACGTCCCGGTTCGTCCGGCCCTCCAGGAAGTACTCCGTGTGCGCCAGGCGCGACATCTCCTTCAGGTACGGACCCGACACCCGGGCACCGCCATCGCACACCCGGGACATCATCTTCAGCTCCTCGTCCACCACCATGAAGAGCTCGTCGGTTTCCTTCTGGTCGGCCAGGAACTCCATGACGCCCGGGAGGGTCGGTCCGGTCGACGGGTAGCGGTAGGTGCCGCTGATCGGGTTCATCACCGCCACGCCGTCCCGCAGGCTGACGTGTCGTTCCGGGCTCGCACCAACCAGTGTGCGGTGTCCGGTGTAGACGATGAACGTCCAGTACGCACCCGTCTCGCCGGCCAGCAGGCGGCGGAACAGGGTCAGGGCCGACTTCGCCGTGAAGTCCGTCAGGCTCGCCACGAACGATCGCTTGATGACGAAGTTGGCGCCCTTGCCCTCGCCGATCTCGTCGGCCAGCACCTTCCGGACGATGTCCGCGTATTCCTCGTCGTCCAGGTCGAAGGCGCCGTTCTCCAGCGAGATCGGCTCGTCCGGTATGCGCCGCAGCGCCTCACGGGTGGAGACGACCTCCTGATCGGAGATCGACATGGCCAGCAGCGGGGTGCCGTCGTCGGCCGCCGTGAAGCCCCGCTCGGCCAGTTGCCGGTACGGGACCAGAGCCAGTACGTCATGGCCGGTTCCCGTGTCGCGCAGCGGCAGGTTCTCCAACAGGTCCACTTCGGACACTTCGCCCAGCAACACGTCCACGCCATCCGCGCGATGCAGCAGGGCGAACGGCGGAGGGTTGTCCACCAACACCCTGTCCAACAGGCTCTGTGTTATTGATTCGCTCGCAAGCTCGCTCATGCCGCAGCCGCCGGACTCAGCTGACCCAGCACGTCGTCCGTGGTCGACACCACCGCACACCGGCCGGCCGCGTAGTCCAGCGCGAGGCGATGCTCCTCCGCCGTGAAGTCGGCCGTCGCATCCGCCACCAGGAACGGTTGGATGTCGTAGGTGAACGCCTCGACAGCCGTCATCAGCACACCCACGTGGGCGTACACCCCGCACAGCACGAGCTGGTCGCGCCCGCTGCGCCACATCAGTGCCCGCAGTTCGGTGTTGTAGAACGCGCTGTAGCGCCACTTCGTCAGTAGCCAGTCGCCGTTCGCGGGGGCCAGTGGTTCGATCACCTCGCGGTCGGCGGGCGAGGGGGTCATGCCCGGGCCCCAGAAGTCCTTCAGCAGCCCCCGTTGGGTCGGGGTCATGCCGCCCGGTTGCGCCGTGTAGGCGACCGGGATACCCAGTGCCGCGGCGCGTTGGCGTAGCCGGGTGGCGTTCGCCGACAGTTCCACCACGGGCGACTTGCCCGTGGCGAACGGGCGCAGGAAGAACTTCTGCATGTCGTGGATCAGCAGTACCGCCCGGCTCGGGTCCACTGTCCACTGTGCGATGTTCGGCGGCAGCTCACCTGCCGTCGGCATCGGATACGGGGTGATCTCGGGAAGTCCTGGCATGGCTGTCTCTCCTAGTGCGACTAGTGCCCGAGGCTCGCGCCGCCGTCAACGGTCATGGTGTGCATGGTGATGTGTCCGGCCCGGTCGGACAGCAGGAACAACACGGCGTCGGCGACGTCCGCCGGGACGGCCACCTTGCCCAGCGGGATGCCCACGCGGAACGTCGCGGCCACGCCGTCGATCGACGACCGGGCCCAGTCGCCGTCGCTCCAGAGTCCGCTCAACATCGCCGTGTCCGTGGATCCCGGCGCCACCAGGTTGCAGCGGATGCCGAACCCGGCGACCTCCAGTCCCAGGCACTGGGTGAACATCGTGGTCGCCGCCTTGGACGCCGCATAGGCGGCCATGCCGTTCCGCGGGGTTTCCGCGGCGTTCGACGTCACGGTGACCACCGCTCCGCTGCCGCGGCGCACCATTCGACTCACCACGGCCCGCGACACGTTGAACACGCCCGCCGTGTTCACGTCGAACGTCAGCGTCCAGTCCTCATCGGACATTTCGTAGGCGGCGCCCACCCGCAGCACGCCCGCCGCGTTCACCAGGTAGTCGATCGGGCCCAGTCGCTCTTCGGCCGCCGCCACGGCCGACTCGACCTCCACACTGGACCGGACGTCCACCGGGAAGGTCTCGGCCACCACGTTCTCGTTCGCCAGATCCTTGGCCACCAGGGCAAGTCCGTCCGCGCTCCGGTCCACCAGCGCCACGTGCGCACCGCTGTTCCCCAGTTGCGCGGCTATCACCGCCCCGATGCCGCCGGCCGCGCCGGTCACCAGGGCGACCCTGCCCGACATCTCCGGATAGCTCATCGACTTCCCCTCACCCGTGCCACGCCGACGCGAGCTGGACCGCCTGCTGCGGGTTCAGGCGCGGGTCGCACAACGTCGTATAGGTCGTGTCGTGGTCGGACAGCTCGGACAGGTCGGCCACGCATTCGGCGACCTCACCCGGCGTCACCTCCAGGTGCAGGCCACCCGCCACGCCGCCGGCGTCGCGCACGGCCGCCTGGAATCCCTCGATCTCGCGGATCATCGTGTGCAGCAGGCGGGTCTTCCGGCCGCCCACGCTGACCGTGTTGCCGTGCATGGGATCGCACAGCCAGATCACCTGTCGTCCGGTCGCGCGCACGGCGGCCACCAGGGGTGGCAGCAGCTCGACCACGCGGTCCGCGCCCATCCTGGCGATCAGCGTCAGCCGGCCCGGTTCACGCCATGGGTCCAGCCGGGCGGCCACGTCGAGCAGTTCCGCCACCGTCATGGACGGACCCACCTTGCAGGCCACCGGGTTGACCACCGAGGCGAGCATCGTCACGTGTGCGCCGTCCGGTTTCCTGGTCCGGTCGCCGATCCACGGCCAGTGCGTCGACGACAGCAGCCAGCGCCCGCCGCCCACCTGGCGCAGCAACGGCTCCTCGTAGTCCAGCAGCAGCGCCTCGTGGCTCGTCCACAGTGGCGCCTCGATCCGGTTGGCCCGCAACACATCCATGGCCGCACTCGCCGCCCAGTAGCCGTGCAGGATCCGCTTCGGGTCCGGTCGCCGGGCCAGCGCGTCCGGGTCCGGGTCGTTCACCATGTGCCCGCGGTACACGGGCAGCTCGACGCCGTTCACCACCTCGGTGGGCCGGGAGCGGGGTTTGCCGAACTGACCGGCGATCCGGCCGACGCGGACCACCGGCTTGCGCCCACCGAGTTTCATGGCACCGGCCAACAGGTCGATCAACGCGGTCTTGCGGGCGAGGTGGCTGGGTGTGCACTCGGCCGGGTCCTCCGCACAATCCCCGGCCTGCAGCACGTGCGCGCGCCCGGCCGCCACCTCGGCCAGCACGTCACGAAGCGCCGTGACATCGTCGGCGGCGACCAGCCCAGGAAGTGTGGCCAACTCGTCGCGCACCTGCGTCACGAGATCGGGATCGGCCCAGTCCGGCTGTTGTGCCGCCAGGCCCAAACGGTCGAAACCGATCGAATGAGCCTCAGATATCGGGTTACGACCGTTCACAGATTCCCCCAAAAGGGTCGTAGACACTGCGAACGTAAGGTTCCGGCTACCCACTCGATTCAGGCTCGAGGCGGCATCAACCGCCACTCGACGGCACTGCCAATTGCCGCGTTGCTGTGCTATTTACTCCGACCAGCCCGGTCGAACCAGCCCGGACTCATAGGCCAACACCACCAACTGGGCCCGGTCACGGGCCGCCAGTTTGATCATCGAGCGGCTCACGTGGGTCTTCGCCGTGGCGGGGCTGACCACCAGGCGCGCGGCGATCTCGTCGTTCGTCAGGCCCTCGCCCACCAGAGCGACGACCTCCCGCTCGCGCTCGGTCAGCACGTCGAGGCTCCTCGGGTGCTGCACCTTCTTCGCGCGGGTGGCGAACTCGCCGATCAGCCGGCGCGTGACGCCGGGCG
This sequence comes from uncultured Actinomycetota bacterium, assembly GCA_963826035.1. Taxonomy (GTDB): domain Bacteria; phylum Actinomycetota; class Actinomycetes; order Mycobacteriales; family Pseudonocardiaceae; genus Actinophytocola. The sequence goes on from CAWGVZ010000024.1 coordinate 730,362, forward strand.
AGAGCAGCGCGTCGCCGCGAGCGATCACCCGGACCGCGTGCACCAGCTCGGCCGGTTCCGTGTCCTTCACCAGGAATCCGCTTGCCCCGACGCGGATCGCCTCGAAGACGTACTCGTCCTCCTCGAACGTCGTGAGGATGAGGATGTGCACGTCGGCCAGCTTGTCGTCCGTGGAGATCCGCCGGGTGGCCTCCAGGCCGTCGGTGCCGGGCATGCGGATGTCCATGAGCATCACGTCGGGGTGGTGCTCGCGGGCCACCTTCACCGCCTCGTCGCCGTCGGACGCCTCGCCCACCACCTCGAGGTCCTCCTGCGCGTTCAGCAGCGCGCGGAACCCCGCGCGCACCAGCGCCTGGTCATCGGCCAACACCACACGAATCGTCATGTCTCGTCCCCAGTCTGGTTCGGTCCCGTGGGAAGTGTGGCGGTCACCCGGTATCCGCCGCCCGGCCGGGGGCCGGCGTCGAGCGTGCCGGTCAGCGCCTCGGCCCGCTGCCGCATGCCGGCCAGGCCGTTGCCACTACCCATGCCGCTGACGGCGTTCGTCCCGCCCCGGCCGTCGTCGTCGATCCGGACCCGCAGTTCCCCCGGCAGGTAGGTGAGCGCCACGGTGGCCGAGGCCGGGCCGGCATGTCGGTAGGTGTTGGTGAGCGACTCCTGCACGATGCGCAGCGCCGCCGCGTCCACCCCACTGGGAACGGACCGCCGGTCGCCGTGGACCTCGACCGTCACCGGCAGACCGGCCTGGCGCATCCGCTCGACCAGCCGGTCGAGCTGGTCGAGGCTCGCCACCGGCTGCCTCGGCGGCCCGTCGCGGTCGACGTCCTTCAGTACCCCCAGGATGTTGCGCAGCTCGACCAGCACTTCCTTACTCGACTGCTTGATGGCCGTCAGCGCCTCCCGCACCTGCTCCGGCTGCTCGTCGATCAGGTGCAGGGCCACCCCGGACTGCACGTTGATGAGCGACACGTGGTGGGCCAGCACGTCGTGCACCTCGCGGGCGATCTTCAGCCGCTCCTCGCTGGCCTGGCGCCGTACGTGCTCCTCGCGGGCGACCTCGACCTGCTCGGCGCGCTCACGGCGGGTCTTCGCGATCTCGCCGGCACCCATGAGCAGGGAGATCCAGGCGAACACGCCCGTCGCGCCGAACCAGCTGAAGTCGATGGAGTCGCTGGTCATCATGGCGAAGAACATGGCGAGCGCGCCCACGTAACAGGTGGGCCAGGCGACCGGCCGTCTGCCGTAGGCACCCGCGTTGAACAGAGCGAACACCAGGGAGAAGAACACCGGCCCGTACGGGTTGTGCGCCACGAAGTACGCGGACATCAGCACGTACACGGCCATCAGGACGTACTCGGGGTACCGGCGCCGGAACACCAGCGCGGCCGACATCCCGAGAATGAGCGCCACCGTGAGCGCGTTGGCCGGGCTCGCCTCGTCCTGCTCCTGGCCGGTCCCGAACGCGAAGCCGATCTGCAGGACGGTGATCGGCACGACCAACACGGCCGGGTGCAGCGACGCGAAGGAGAACCCCCGCCGCGGTCGTGCCGGCGCTGTCGTCGTCATCCTCTCGCCTCCGTCCCTGGTCAGCCGAAGCGTACTGGCCCGGACGTACTACCTGGGGCGTAGCTCAGGTGCCCTCCGGTGTCCGACGACAGCGGCGCTCGCGCGGGGGAGATTGGTGTCATGAACGAGCGACAGGACCCGAAGGTCATCGACAAGGCGGTGCGCGCCTCGGACTCCGAGCGCGAACGCATCGCGAAGATGGTCAGCGAGGCGGCCGGCGAGGGCCGGCTGTCGATCGCCGAGGCCGACGAACGACTCAACCTGATCTACGCGACCACGTTCCGGCACGAGCTGGCCGAGTACGTGTCCGACCTGCCGGACGGCGCGAAGGACGCGCCCGTGCCGCGGACCCGTGCCGAGCGGTTCCCGACCCGGCTGCGAGTTCACCTGGGTATCGCCGTGGCGCTCACCGTGATGCTGATCGTGCGGTTCATCGCCTCGGACGCGCCGTACTTCTGGCCGGCGCCCCCGATTTTCCTGCTGTGGGCCAGCTTCCTGGTGCACGCCAGGTTCCTCCGGCGAGGCGGACCTCCATGGGCTCGTCAGCCCCAATCGCCACCATGGTGGGTTGAACGGCGGCACGAGTACGTCGGCCGCTGACCCACTCAGGGGAGCGATCATGAAGATCTCGACGCGGCAAGGCCCAGGCCCCCGTATCCAGCCCCTGCCGAGGCCACTGCGTCGGATCTGGCTGATCCTCCACGTGATCTGCTCGGTCGGGTGGCTCGGCCTGCTGGTCGGTTGTCTCGGCCTGTGCCTCACCGCCCTGACCTCGACCGACCCGGAGCTGATCGGGTCGCTGTACGTGGCGGGAACGGTGCTGGCCGACACGTTCTTCCTGCCGGCCACCCTGCTGGTGCTCATCACCGGTGTGGTGCTCGGGCTCGGCACCAAATGGGGCCTGGTCCGCTTCCACTGGGTGCTGGCGAAGCTGGTGATCGCCGTGGTCCTGGTGCTCGCCGCCGAGTTCTTCCTCAAGTCCCGCTTGAGCGCGGCCGCCGCATCCGGGGCCGACAACGGACTGGTCGGCGCGTTCGGCGTGCTGGTGCTCATGGCCGGCTTCGCCACCGTCCTGTCGGTCCTCAAGCCGTGGGGTCGCATCAACTGGCGGCGCCCCACGCCCGCCCCCGTTCTTCAACACCAGGAGTCCGCATGACCACCGCCGCACAAGACACGATCACCGGCCTCGCGGCCAGGGCGGTCGGCGTGACCAAGGCGTACGGCACCGGCGCCACCACGGTCACCGCGCTCGACGACGTCTCCGTGGACATCCGGCGCGGCCGGTTCACGGCCATCATGGGCCCGTCCGGCTCCGGCAAGTCCACGCTCATGCACGCGCTCGCCGGTCTGGATACGGTGAACTCCGGCGAGGTATGGATCGGCGAGACGCAGCTGACCACCCTCGGCGACAGCGGACTGGCCGACCTGCGCCGCAACCGGGTGGGCTTCATCTTCCAGCAGTTCAACCTGCTGCCCACGCTGACGGCCGAGGAGAACATCACGCTGCCGCTGGCGATCGCCAAGCGCAGGCCGGACGCCGCCTGGTTCAACCTGGTGGTCGACGCGGTCGGGTTGGCCGACCGGCTCACCCACCGGCCGAGCGAACTGTCCGGCGGGCAGCAGCAGCGGGTGGCGTGCGCGCGGGCGCTGCTGCCGAAGCCGGACGTGATCTTCGCGGACGAGCCGACCGGCAACCTGGACTCCCGCTCCTCCACCGAGATCCTGCGTTTCCTGCGTCGCTCGGTCGACGAGTTCCACCAGACGATCGTGATGGTCACCCACGATCCGACGGCCGCCGCGTACGCCGACCGTGTGGTGTTCCTGCTGGACGGCCGGCTGGTGCACGAACTGGTCGAGCCGAACGCGGACGAGGTGCTGGACACCATGAAGGCGCTCGACTCCTACACCGCGGAGCCGTGATGTTGAAGGCAACGTTGCGCGGGCTCCTCGCCCGCAAGCTGCGGCTCGCACTGGCGGGCCTGGCGGTGGTGCTGGGCGTCATGTCCGTGTCCGCCGCCATGATCACCACGACCACCATCGGCGACGGGTTCGACTCGATCTTCGCGAGCACGAACGCGGACATCGACGTGTCGGTCAGCGGGATCTCCGAGATCGAGTCGGACCGGGGCGGGTTCACCCCGCCGGTGCCGGCGTCCATTGTGGACGAGCTGGCCGCCCTTCCCGGTGCGGCGTCGGTCGTCGGCGAGGTGTCGGCGGACGGCGCGCGGCCGATCGGACCGGACGGCAAGGTGATCAGCGTGCAGGGCCCGCCGCGCAGCGGGGTGGCCTGGCACGGCGAGACCGGCACGGTCCGGCTGTGGGAGGGCCGCGGGCCGACGGCCGACAACGAGGTGGCGATCAACGCGGGCCTCGCCGACCGGGGGCAGTACAAGGTGGGCGGCACGATCGACGTGCTGACGCTGGAGCCGCGGCAGACGTTCACGGTGGTCGGCATCTACGGGTACAGCAACGGCCGGGGCACCCAGGGCGGCGACACGCAGGTGGCGTTCACCGAGCCGGTGGCGCAGCGGCTGATGCTCGGCGAGACCGGGATGTTCAGCTCGGTCACCGTGACGGCGGCCGACGGGGTGTCGCGGGCCGACCTGCGGGACCAGGTGGCGGCCGCGCTCGGCGACGGCTACACGGTGCGCACGGGCGACGAGCTGGCGGCGGCCACGGCGGCCGACGGCAAGGCGTTCCTGGACATCGTCCGGATCATCCTGCTCGGCTTCTCCGGGTTGTCGCTCCTGGTGGGGATCTTCCTCATCCTCAACACGTTCTCCATCCTCGTGGCACAGCGGACCGGTGAGCTGGCGCTGATGGCCGCGCTCGGGGCGCGGCGGCGGCAGATCATCGGGGCGGTGCTGGTGGAGGCCGCGCTGGTCGGGGTGGTGGCCTCGGCCGTCGGGCTCGCGCTCGGCGCCGGGGTGTCCATGCTGCTGAAGACGGTGATGGAGGCGCAGAGCGGGGCCGAACTGCCGGTCGGGTTGATCGTGCCGATCCCGCAGCTCGCGCTGGCGTTCGGCCTGGGCATCGCCGTGACGCTGATCGCCGCGCTGGTGCCGGCCATCCGGGCGTCGAAGGTGTCGCCCGTGGAGGCCATGCGTGCCTCGGCGGCCGAGCAGCGGTCGCTGCGGCGGATCACGATCGTCGGGGCGGTGCCGACGGTGGTCGGGATCGGTGCGGTGGTGGCGAGTGTGGTGGCCGATCTCGGGTCACTGCGCTGGGTGGCGCTGGCCGGCGGGATCGTGCTCGGGCTGGCGGGGACCGCCATGCTGACGCCGATCGCCAGCCGGACGCTGCTGCCGGCCCTCGGACGGCTGGCCGGCTGGTCGATGCCGAGCAAGTTGGGCAGGCGCAACGCGGCGCGCAACCCGCGGCGCACGGCCATCACGGTGGCCACGCTCGTCGTGACGCTCGGGCTGGTCGGCGGCGTCGGGGTGATCGCCGAGTCGCTGCGCGCCGACCTGAGCGGCAACGCCACCCGTGACCTCGGCGCGGATCTGGTGATCAGCGGCGACGGCGTGAGCGCGCGGGCCGGCGGGCAGGGTGGCGGACCGCCGCGCGACGCCGACGGCCGCATCATGCCGACGTTCTCCGCTTCGGTGCTCGACCAGGCGCGGGAGCTGCCCGGGGTGTCGCACGCGGTGGCGCAGTACGTGGACACCGTGCAGCTGTCCTCCGGGCCCTCGTCCGCGGCCGCCGCGGACCTGTCGGAGCTGTCGGCCGTGCTGAACCTGGCGGGCAACCCGCGGACCCCGGCGCCGGGATCGGTGGTGCTGGACACGGAAACGCTGTCCGAGCAGGGTTTGCGCGTCGGCGACACGGTGCGGCTGGCCACGCAGCGCGGCGGCTGGCGGGAGTACCGGATCTCGGACAGCTACACGCCGAGTTACCTACTACGGGGCCCGGTGTTCGCGCCGTCGGAGGCGGCTGAGCTGTTCGTGTCGGCCGCACCGGCCATCGGATACGTGCAGCTGTCGGCCGGCGCGGACGCGGCGGCCGTGACCCGCGCGGTGTCGGAGCTGTTGGCCGACAACCCGGAGGTGTCGGTCGCCGACCAGACACAGCTGGCCGACGACGCGGCCAGTCAGATCAGCATCGCCGAGACCATGCTCTACGTGCTGCTCGGCCTGTCCGTGGTGATCGGCATCCTGGGCATCATCAACACGATGGCACTGTCCATCTTGGAGCGGACGCGTGAGTTGGGGCTACTGCGAGCGATCGGCATGCGGCGGTCGCACCTGGTGCACATGGTGGTGGCCGAGTCGCTCGTGATGTCCTTGTTCGGGGCGCTGCTCGGGTTGGTGGCCGGTGGTGCTGCCGGAGCGGCGGTCGTGCAGGTACTGGAGCTCGCGTCGATCGAGATCCCCTGGTTCTCGCTGATCGTCTTCCTGGGACTGGCGGTGGCGGCCGGCCTGCTGGCCGCTTTGACCCCTTCAGCCCGCGCGGCGAAGGTGAACGTCCTGTCCGCCATCGCGTACGAGTAGTACGAAACGAACAGCGAGTCGTACCGAATGGGTACGACTCGCTGTCGAACGGTACTACTCAGGGCTGTGGGTCTGAGCGGGCGCTGATCAGGAGCAGGCACAGTACGGCTACGGCTACCGTCAGGCCGGCGACGAGAAGCATGGGATCGAGCGACTTCGTTGGCGCGGCCGTGGGTTGGACGGCCGCCGTGACCGGTGGTGACGTCGTCGGCGTGGCCGATGGTGGTGGTGCGGCAGCCGTTGAGGGCGGGGTGGTGGTCGCGGCGGGGGCGCCCTGCTCGGCCGGGGGCTCCACCGGCGGGGGCGGCTCTACCGGCGGGGGCGCGGGCGCCGGCGTGTCGGCCGGCAGGACGACCACCTCCGCGCGCATGTCCGGGTGCACCGAGCAGTAGTACGAGTAGGTGCCCGGCTGGGTGAACTGGAAGGTCCAGGACTGGCCGTTGGCGAGCATCGGCGACTGGAACGCGGCGGGAGCGCTCGTGGTGACCACGTCGTGTTGTGCCTGGTCGTGGTTCATCCACGTGATCGAGTCGCCGACGCGCACGGTCACCGACGCCGAGTTGTACGCGTACTGGGCGATGGTCACGTGGGTGGTCTCCGCCGCCGCCGGCGCGGGGACCAGCATCAGCAGCAGCGTCGCGAGTACCGACACCAGGCCGGCCGCGCGCGTCATCGGGTGAACTCCGCGGCCAGCTCGATCAGCAGCGGGCGCCGCAACCGCAGCACACCGCGCCCCGCCAACAGAATCGTGTCCTGGTCGGTGGGTATCCGGCGAAGACGCAGGGTGAGCTCGTGCTCCTCGTCCGCCAGATGGACCGTGCCGCTGACGCTCGTCAGCTCGGGGGTCGGCTGCCCCACGAACTCGATCACACCGTGACATAGGGGACTCGATGGCGTAGCGCCAGCCAACCAGGACAGTGTGATGTCCATTGTGGCCTCTTCGCCGAGGGTTAGCGCACCCTCCTCGGCAGGCAGCCGGCGCCGCCAGAGCGGTTGGCCGAGCAGCCGGTAGGCGGCCTCGACGACGCACCGGTCCTGGCGCAGCCGGTACGTGTCGGTGACTGGCGGCACCACGGTGTCCGTGGCCATGAGTTCCTCCGTGAGGTGCGGCAGAATGGGGTGCGGTGGCCCGGCCGACCTCTCTTCGGCCGGGCCACCGCGACGAACTGTCCCGATCAGCAGGTGAGCTGTTCGGCCAGCGGCGCGAGCACCGTCTCGAGCCACACCGTGTGGGTGACCACGTACTGGTCGACCGCCAGGATGTCGGTCACCTGCTCCAACGGCGAGCGCTGCAGGTGCGCCGCGCTGACGTGCGCGAGGATCGGCGTCAGCATGTCCTTCACCACTTGGTCGGCCGTACCGTCGAACACCGGTTGCAGCACGGATTCCGCCCACACCGTGTGCGTCAGCACGTACTGGTTGATGTCCAGGATGTCGGTCACCTGGTCGAACAGCCCGCGCTGCAGGTGCGCGGCCGACACGTGCGCCATGAACGCGGCGAGCGCCTCCTCCGACACACAGTCCCCACCCGGTGCCGGTGGCGTCGTCGGCGGGGTGGTGGGCGGGGTGGTCGGCGGGGTCGTGGTGGGCGGCTCCGTGCCACCTTCCACGGTCACCGAAGCCGTCATGTCCGGGTGGAGCGAGCAGTAGTACTCGTAGGTGCCCGCGAGGGTGAAGGTGAAGCTGAACATCCCTCCCGTTTCGAGCGTCGGCGAGGTGAACACCTCCGGGCCGTCGGTGATCACGACGTTGTGCGCGGCCGTGTCATGGTTGGTCCACGTCACGGTGTCGCCGGGCGAGATCGTGATCGACGCCGGGCTGTACGCATAGCCCATGATCGTTACCTGGGTAGTGGCGGCCGTGGACGGCGCCTCCGCCGCCGCCGCGGCAGGCGCCGCGGCACCGCCCAGGTCCGGCGAGACCGAGCCGAGGTCGACCGGAAGCGGGCTGCCGGCGGCGAGATCGACGTCGCTGCCGGAGTCGGTGTCCGCCGAACGCAGCGAGCCGAGAGTCACGAGCGAGCCGGCGACCGCCAGCATCGCGACGACCGTCAGCAGTCGCCGCCGAGGTGGTGCCGGCGGCGGGCTTTTCGCCGACGACGTGTCGAGATCGGTCTGATCCATCCGTAACTTTCCTTTCAACGGGGGACAATCACTGGCCCGGATTGGCCGTGACGAGGAGGCTGGCGGCGAGCAGCACGAACACGACCAGCACGGTCTCCGCCGTGACGGAGTAGACGAACGGCCGAACGGTGGCCACGTCGCCGCGCAGCACGACAGCGAAGTCGAGTCGGCGGAGCACCCAGTTCCGGCTGAAGTACGCGGCCGTCAGTACGGCGCCGAGCAGGAACAGCTTGACCAGCAGCAGTTGACCGTGGTCCGTGTCGAAGAGGGCCGGTACCGAACCGACTATCTGCCAGGTGAGCACGACTCCGCTCAGCACGATGACGAGCACGGATCCCGCGGCGAGCTTGGAGTACTTCGGCGTGACCATGGCGAGTTCGTCGGCCCGACGCCTGGGCAGCACGCCGGCGAGCAGCATGACCAGCCCGCCGATCCACACGGTGATCCCCGCCTGGTGGACGAGGTCGGCCACCTCCGCCACGACTATGTTCGGCGCATCCACCGTGTGCCCGGTCGTCCCGGTCAGCCGCAGCAGCCCGAGGCCAACCGCGCCGGCGCCGACCCGCCACGCCACCGAACGCACCGCACTTTCCTTACGGTGCAGCACATCCGCGAGTACGACGCCGGCCAGCACCCACAGCATCGCCTTGGCGAACCAGATCTCGCCGAACGGCAGGTCGAGCACCACCGTCAGAAGGTCCACTCGCACCGCCTCGGCCATGGGGCGTCCGGTGACCCACACACCTTGGAGGCCGATCGCGGTGACCGTGCCGACGAATCCGAGCACCCAGCCGAGCACGATCAACCGGCGGCCACCCTTGGTCGCCGCGCCGGCCGGCCAGACCAGTACCAGGAACACGAGGCCACCGAGGAAGATGGCCGTGCCGAAGTAGTCGACCGCTCTGGCCAGTGAGTACGCCGCTCGCGCCGCGGTCACCGAGACGGTCACGGCCCGGCCGGTTCACTCGGCGGTACCAGAAAAGGCGGCACGAGCGACGCCGGAATCAGTCCGGACTCGACAGCCGAGGTGACGGCCGCGAGCTGCTCCTCGGTCGCCGGCTGGCACGTGCCGAGCAGGGAGCCGAGCGGCTCGAGCGACGTGAGCGCGGTGCCGCCCAGCGGTGTCGTGAGCACCGGTGCCACAGGAGCACCGAGCAACCCGCCGACCACCGGGACCGACACCAGCGTGTCGGCGGCCGTCGCCAGCCACGTCGGCAGGGCACCGGGCTCGCACTCGGGCGGGGCCGGCGGGGGTCCCTGCGGGGGTGGCGTCGGGGACGGCGGCACCGGCCCGGGAGGCGGCGGCACCGTGCCACCACCGGGGTCCGGCACTCTCGTGCCCGGCACCGTGACAGGTCGCGGTGAGCCACCCGCAACCGGTTGCCGCCCACCGGATCCCGGGCCTCCGCCGGACACCGGCGGCGTCTCCTCACCGGCCGGCGGCGACGCGTGGTCGGGGGCGGGGGCGGCGTCGACGGGTTGCTCGCCGGCCGGCTGGTCGGCGGTCTGCACGCCAAGACCCGAGGCGAACCCGAGTACCACCACGACGGCGCCGACCAGGAACGACGCGACGACCTGCTCGCGGCGCACGGCAAAACCACTTCCGGAAGCCAAGCCCAAACTCCAATTCGATGCAGGGTGTCGACAGGATCTCTGGGGTTGCGAGGCGGCCATTCGGCCCAGAAGCAGTCGACCAGTCGGGCGTTACCTGGAGTGGCGACCTGGTGACGTGCCGGTAAACCTGACCGCACGCCAGACCCATCAGACCCGTGCGGCTCACGTCACATCGGCACGAGTGTGTTAAGCGGACGTTTCTCCCGTGCACCTTGCCGGTACACGACAAGGCGGGCCCGGCATCGCCGGACCCGCCTTGTCGCATGTGGTCGTTCAGTCCTCCGGGTCACCGGGCCAGGGGTAGGAGTCCAAGCCGGACACCGACTCCATCATGGCGAGGATCGAGGCGCAGTCGTGGTCGCCGAGACCCTTGTTCAGTGCGGCGGTCAGCCAGTCGTGGCTGGCCGTGGTGGTGGGCATGGGCACGCCGAGGCGTTGGGTCTCGTCCAGGACCAGACCCAGGTCCTTGCGCATCAGCTTCAGCCGGAAGTCCGGCTTCTCGAACGCACGGCGGCCCATGACGCCCGCCTTGAACTTCATCACCGGAGCGCTGTAGCCGCTGGCCGCGATCAGCTTGAGGAGCACCTTGCGGTCGAGGCCGGCGCGTTCGCCGAAGACGACGGCCTCCGCCAGTGCCTGCATCTCCACGCCCATCAGCAGGTTCAGCGCCAGCTTGGCGGTCGCACCCTTGCCAGACTCTCCCAAGTGGACGATCTCTTTGGACAGGTGCTCGATCACCGGGGTGATCGCCTCGACGTCCTCGGCCGCCCCGCCGATCATGAAGCGCAGCTCGCCGTCCTTCGCGTGTTGGGCGTTGCCCAGTACGCACGCGTCCAGGGCTCGGTGGCCCGTCGCCGCCAACCGGTCCCGCAGGCCCACGGCGAACTCCGGGGCCACCGTGGACATGTCGGCCACGACCGCACCCTTCGGCAGGCCCTGCACCACACCGTCGGCGCCGAACAGCATCGACTCGACCACCTCGCTGGTGGCCAGGCTCAGGAACACCACGTCGGCGCCGTTCGCCGCCTCGGCCGGGCTGTCGGCCAGGACGGCACCCCGCGACGCCACCTCCTCGCCGCGCGAGCGGGTGCGGTTGTACACGGTCACGTGCTGGCCGGCGTCGAGCAGCCGGTTGACCATGCCGCCACCCATGGCGCCCAGGCCGATGAAGGCGATCTTGCCAGCCGCCATCAGCTTGCTTTCGCTTCCGGCAGCGCCACACCAACCGGCGGCCGGGCACCGGCGGGCGGCGCCGGCTCGGACACGATGCCCAGCTCGAACAGGATGCGCGGGAAGTCGTCGCTGATCCACGACTCGAGGACCTTGCCGTCGCGCACTCGGTGCAGGTCGACACCCTCGACCACGAACGTGTTGCCCGTCGGGGGCATCCACATCAGCGGTCCGGTGTGCGTGCCCGTGGTGCGGAACCGCAGGCCCACCAGCTCACCGTCGCTGAACATCTCCTGGATGCCGCAGGTGAAGTCCGGGAACGCGCGCTTCCAGAACTCGACCGCCATCTTGAACGCGGCCGGGCCCTTCGGCAGCGCCAGCCCAGCGGTGTGCACCTCGTAGTCGGGCGAGAAAACGTCGTTGATGAAGTCGAGGTTTCCCTTGTTCAGCCCTTCTTCGGTCACGTATCGGACCAGTTCAATGTTTTCTTGAGTCATCCTCGAGACCTCCGGGCGCGAAGCACGATTTCATATACGAGCAGAACTCTTCCAGCCATCAGACCCGGCGTCGTCTCGCGTAGGTCCCGGCCGAGCGATGAAGTTTTCCCACTCGGCTGTGAAATTCGCGGTGTTACCGTCGTCGTGACGTATTTGTCTTCGAAGTAGGCCCAGACGGAGGCCCAGATGCAGACCACCCAGGTTTATGCGGTCAACCGGGAAACGACCAACTGCCTGCAGGTGCGCACCACCGAGCTCGCCGCACCTCCGGCCGGCCAGGTCCGGGTCCGGGTAGAGGCGGCCGGGGTGTCCTACGGCGACCTGCTGTTCCAGCGCGGTGTGGTGCCCGGCGGCCCGAAGCCGCCGTTCGTGCCCGGCTGCGACCTCGTCGGCGTGGTCGAGTCGGTCGGCGCCGGCGTCACCGGACTCGAGCCGGGCCAGCGCGTCGCGGCGCTCGTCGTGTCCGGCGGCTACACGTCCGGCATCATCCTGCCGGCCGAGCGGCTGGTCCCGGTGCCGGAAGGCGTCGACGCCGTGTCGGCCGCCGCCGTGACACTCAACTACTTCATCGCCTACCAGATGCTGCACCGGGTGGCGGCGGCTCGCTCCGGCTCGCGGTTGCTGGTGCACGGCGCGTCCGGCGGGGTCGGGCTCGCGTTCCTGCAGCTGGCCGAGCACATCGGGGGCGTGACCGTGTTCGGCACCGCCTCGGCCAAGAACCTCGACCTGCTCCGCCGGCACGGCGCCATCGCCGTCGACTACCGCGCCGAGGACTTCAACAATGTGATCGACGCGAACGGCGGCAAGGTCGACACGGCGTTCGACCCGATCGGCGGAACGCACTTCTGGCGCTCGTACGTGGCGCTGCGCAAGGGCGGACGGATGATCGCCTACGGCCAGAACGACGCGCTGCGCAACGGCAAGCCGAACATGCGGATCGGTGCCATCGGGTTCCTCGGCGGGATCGTCATCCCGAAGTTGTTCCCGGACGGCAAGAAGACCGGCTTCTACAACGCGTGGGCGTTGGAGAAGACCCATCCGGAGGCCTACCGCGAAGACCTGGCGGAGGTGCTCGCGTTGCAGGCGGCCGACAAGATCGCGCCACGTGAGGTGGCCACCCTCCCGCTGCGGGACGCCGAGCAGGCGCTCCAGCGGGTCGAACAGGGCGTCACCGGCAAGATCGTGCTCGACTGCACCGAATAACCCCGTTCTGAACCGAAAGCCGACCTGGTCATCCGTACCAGGTCGGCTTTCGGCGTTTCTGGTCAAGCCCGGGTCAAGTGCCCAGCCGGTCGGGACCAGAGGCTCATGAACATGGGACTGCTCACAACGCATGCTCAATTGAGGCCATCCGACCTGTCGAAGCTGGAGACTGGCGTGCACCGATCATTGATAGTCGCTCGAATAATGCCGGATTCGCAGGACAAGGTCGCGGAGATCTGGGCCGAGTCCGACGCGACGGACCTCCCCCGCATCGCGGGCGTGGAGCACCGTTCCCTGTGGACTCTTGGTGACGTCTACATCCAGCTCCTGGAGACGGCCGAGCCCGGCCAGGAGACGATCAACCGCATCAAGGGACACCCTGAGTTCGTCCGCATCAGCGACCGCCTCAGCGAGTTCATCTCGCCGTATCTGTCCACCTGGCGCTCGCCCAAGGATGCGCAGGCCCAGAACTTCTACACCTACGAGAAATAGGGAGTCCGCCATGTCGAACGTGAGCTTCGAGGACGTCGAGGCGATTCTGGTCAAGAAGGTCGGCCTGGCGCCCAGGACGCTGGCCGACAACCCGGAGGCGACCCTCGAGGACCTGGGCCTCGACTCGCTGGCCGTGCTCGAGCTGCAGATCGTGGTCACCAAGCAGCACGGGGTGGAGATTCCGGACGAGTCCGGTGAGCTCAACGTCGGCCAGATCGTCGACTTCATCAACCAGGCCAGCAACAAGGCAGCGTAGGAGAGGGCGACATGGCGGGGCACACCGAGAACCAGATTCGCATCGAGGCGCCGTTCCAGCTGGTCTGGGACATCACCAACGACGTGCCGAACTGGCCGAATCTGTTCACCGAGTACGCGGCCACCGAGGTGGTGTCCGAAAAGGACGACACGATCACCTTCCGGCTCACCATGCACCCGGACGGCAACGGGACCGTGTGGAGCTGGGTGAGCGAGCGGACCCGGTACTACGACGAGAAGCGCACGCACAGCCACCGGATCGAGACCGGTCCGTTCGAGTTCATGAACCTCGACTGGTACTACGAGGAGGTCGAGGGCGGCGTCATCCTGCGCTGGGTGCAGGACTTCCACATGAAGGACACCGCACCGGTGGACGACGAGTGGATGACCAACAACATCAACAAGAACTCCAAGATCCAGATGCAGATCATCAAGGACAAGATCGAGAAGGAGTACCACTCGCGCCGGGCCACCGAGCACAAGACGGTCTCCATCCACGACTGCCCGCAGGACCACCGCCGCGGCGGCACCATCCAGACCCTGCTGTCCCCGCGCACGGTCGGCTCCACGTCCGGGTTCATGGGCGGCGCCACGCTGCAGCCGGGTGAGGCCATCGCCGAGCACTACCACCCGTACAGCGAGGAGTTCGTGTTCTGCATCCGGGGCGAGCTGGAGGCCGACATCGACGACGAGATCGTGCGGGTCCCGGCCGGCACGGCCATCCTCGTGCCGAAGGAGACCCGCCACCGGCTGCGCAACGTGGGCGGCGACGAGGTGTTCGCGGTCTTCCACCTCGGCCCGCTCGCACCGCGGCCCGAGCTGGGCCACGTGGACACCGAGACCCGCGAGGAGGCTGCCGCGGTGGCCGCGACGATCCTGGCGGAGCGGGAGAAGAAGGCGGCATGAGCCAACGCAGGAGCGGAGCGACGGAGCGGGCGCCGTCTGGACTGACGAGCAGCGCAGGGAGCTCGGCCACGAGCGAGCGAGCAGCGCAGGAGGGAAGACGGCGGCTTAGCGGAGAAGCGAAGCGACCAATCGGACACCGGAGCGGAGCGACGGAGCGGGCGCCGTCTGGACTGACGAGCAGCGCAGGGAGCTCGGCCACGAGCGAGCGAGCAGCGCAGGAGGGAAGACGGCGGCTTAGCGGAGAAGCGAAGCGACCAATCGGACACCGGAGCGGAGCGACGGAGCGGGCGCCGTCTGGACTGACGAGCAGCGCAGGGAGCTCGGCCACGAGCGAGCGAGCAGCGCAGGAGGGAAGACGGCGGCTTAGCGGAGGAGCGAAGCGACCAATGGGACACAGGAGAGTCGTTGTCACCGGGGTCGGCGTGGTCGCCCCCGGTGGCGTCACCCGGAACCAGTTCTGGGACACGCTCACCGCTGGCCGCACGGCCACCAGGAAGATCACGTTCTTCGACGCCAGCAAGTTCCGGTCGAAGGTGGCGGCGGAGGCCGACTTCGACCCGATTGTCGCCGGCCTGTCCGCGCAGGAGATCCGGCGCGCGGACCGGTACGTCCAGTTCGGACTCGCGTGCGCGGCCGAGGCGCTCGCCGACTCGGGGCTCGTCCTCGACGAGGAGCTGCTGGACAACACGGGTGTGGTCATGGGGTCCGCCGTCGGCGGCACCATGGCGCTGGAGGACGAGTACGTGGCGGTGTCCAACACCGGCAAGGAATGGCTGGTCGACCACACCTACGCCGGCCCGTTCCTCTACCAGGCGCTGGTGCCGTCCTCGCTGGCCGCGGACATCGCGCACCGCTACGGCACGCACGGGCCGACCCAGGTGATCTCCACGGGCTGCACGTCCGGCATCGACGCGATCGGCTACGCCTGGCACCTCGTGCAGGACGGTGAGGCCGACGTGATCATCGCCGGCGCGTCGGACAGCCCGATCTCGCCTGTCACCGTGTCCTCGTTCGACGCGATCAAGGCGACCACCCCGGAGAACGACGACCCGGAGCACGCCTCCCGCCCGTTCGACGCGACCCGCAAGGGCTTCGTCATGGGTGAGGGCGGCGCCGTGCTGATCCTCGAGGAGCTCCGCCACGCGCTCAAGCGTGGCGCCAAGATCTACTGCGAGGTCACCGGGTATGCCAGCCGCTCCAACGGTTTCCACATGACCGGGTTGCGGCCGGACGGGCTGGAGATGTCCGAGGCGATCACCGCGTCGCTGAACCAGGGGCGGACCAACCCGACGGACGTCGGCTACATCTGCGCGCACGGTTCGGGCACCAAGCAGAACGACCGGCACGAGACGGCCGCGTTCAAGAAGGCGCTGGGCGACCACGCCTACCGGACGCCCGTCAGCTCCATCAAGTCGATGATCGGCCACTCGCTCGGCGCGATCGGCGCCATCGAGATGGCCGCCTGCGCGCTGACCATCGACAACAACGTGATCCCACCGACCGCCAACTGGTCGCAGCGCGACCCGGAGTGCGACCTGGACTACACGCCGATCACGGCTCGCGAGTCCAAGGTGGACGTCGCGGTGTCGGTGGGCAGCGGGTTCGGTGGCTTCCAGTCGGCGATGGTGTTCAGTCGCTTGAAGGAGGCGTCATGAGCGAGCTTGCGAGCGAATCATCGACACCGCGCGAGCTCGCGAGGGCTGTCATCACGGGCATCGGGGTGGTGGCGCCGTCCGGCGTCGGCGCGGACGCGCACTGGAAGACGGTGCTCGACGGCTCCTCCCGGCTCAGCCGGATCACCCGGTTCGATCCGTCGTCCTATCCGGTCACGCTGGCCGGCGAGGTGCCGGACTTCGACCCGGACGAGCACGTGACGCCCCGGTTGAAGGTGGCCACCGACCGGTGGACCTGGCACGGGTTCGCCGCGACGCAGGAGGCGCTCACCGACTCCGGCATCGATCTGTCCACCATGGACCCGTACGAGACGGCCGTGGCACTGGCCAGTTCCTCCGGTGGCAACGAGTTCGGCCAGGGCGAGCTGCAGGCGTTGTGGGCCGAGCCGGACGGCGCGGTGAGCGTGTACCAGTCGATCGCCTGGTTCTACGCGGCGAGCGTCGGGCAGATCTCCATCCTGCACCAGCTCAAGGGGCAGTGCAGCGTGCTGGTGGCCGAGGCGGCCGGCGGGCTGGACAGCTTCGCCCAGGCGGCCAGGACCATCCGGCGCGGCACGAAGATGGTGCTGGCCGGCGGAACCGAGGGTCCGCTGTCGCCGTACGCGTTGACCTGCCAGCTGTCCACCGGCCGGCTGTCCACGAGCACCGACCCGGCCACGGCCTACCAGCCGTTCGGACCGGACGCCCGGGGATATGTCGCCGCCGAAGGTGGTGCGGTACTTCAGGTCGAGGACCTCGACCACGCGAGGAACCGCGGCGCGGACATCTACGGCGAGGTGCTCGGCTGGGCGGCCACCCACGACGGGCGGGCGAGCCGGCCGGGCGACGGCGGTGACGCCGAGCAGTACGCCAGGGCGATGCGCAAGGCGCTCGAACGGGCCGGCCGGTCACCGTCCGATGTGGACATCGTGTTCCCGGACGCGGTCGGCGTGCCGGAGTGCGACCTGGTGGAGGCGGCGGCGCTGCGGTCGGTGTTCGGCCCGGACGTCGCGGTCACCACGCAGAAGGCCCAGCTGGGCCGGATGTACCAGGGTGGCGCGGCGGTCGACGTGGCCACCGCGCTGCAGGGGTTCCGCTACGACATGGTGCCGGCCACCACCGGGCTCACCGAGGCGGCGGCCGGCTGCGAGCTGAACTTCGTCCGCGAGGCCGAAACACGCAGGACCGACCTCGCCATGATCAACGCACGTGGATACGACGGCTACAACACCTCGTTGGTCGTCGGCCGGTTCACCGAGTAGGAGGCGACATGTCCACAGCCAACGCGGACCGGGCGCGGATCGTGTTCCTCGTCCGCGTGCCGGAGGAGAACCGCGAGCGGTTTCTCCAGGCGTACGAACGGATTCGCTACGACGTGGCCGAGGGCGTCCCCGGTCACGTGCTCGACCAGGTCTGCCAGTCCATGACCGACCCGGAGCAATGGTTGATCACCAGTGAATGGGAGACGCTCGACCACTTCATCGAGTGGGAGCGCAGTCCCGGCCACCGGGAGCTGGCCGGGCCATTGCGGGAGTGCATGACCGAGGCCAGGTCGATCAAGTTCGCGATTCGGGAAGAGACGAGCAAGAACACCACTCGGTTGGCCGGCTAAGGAGCCAGAGATGACTACCACCCTCACCGTTCTCAGCATCTGGGTGATCGCCGCGTCCGGCATCCAGCTCGGCACCTTGTGGATCATGAAGCTGTCGATCCTGCCGATGCTCAACGCGCTGCCCTACGACCGCTACGTGAACGTCTGTCAGCTGATCAACATGCACGTGTTCCACCCGATCGCCGTGTGGAGCGGGATCATCGCCGGTTCGCTCGGGGTCGTCGCGGCGATCGCAACGTCGAGTACGGCGGCCATGATCTTCTTCATCGTCGGCTCGCTCGGCATGCTCGGCGTCGGGTTGACGTCCGAGGGCGTGAACCGACCGATCTGGCGACAGGTCGAGAAGTGGAGCGTCGAGCAGGTCGAGGACGACAACTGGGCCACGAAGCGCCACACCTGGTACATCGCGCACGAGGTGCGGACCTACTTCGCCATCGTCGCCGTCGCGGCCTACATCGCCGCGGTCGCGACCGTCTGATCAATGAGCACCTGCTGAACGGCGCTTTCTCGCGGCAACCGCGGCGAGAGCGCCGTTCGGTGCTTTCAACCCCAAGCAGGAAAAGGAAAGACCGTGCGACGCAAACTGAGCAAGTTAGTGATCGGAGTGGCCGCGCTGGCCACCGCAACGTTCGGCTTATTCGCGGTCAACTCCAGCAGCGCGGAGCAGGACGCCACCGACCGCCACCGTCCGAGCAGCTCCGACTGGACCATGTGGCAGAAGGACATCCGGGGCAGCAGGCACAACGCGGCCGAGCGGAAGATCACCCCCGAGACCGTCGGTGACCTCGAGCTCAAGTGGGCGTACACGTTCGAACCCCTGCCGTACGCCACGATCGGCAGCCAGCCGGCCATCGTCGACGGCGTGCTCTACGTCGGCACCTCGGACGCGAAGTTCCTGGCGCTCGACGCGAAGACGGGCGCGTCCAGGTGGACGTTCGACCTGACCACGGTCACGGGCAACGGTCCCGGCATGGCCACCAACGCGGTGCGCGACGGCGCCTCGGTGGTCGGCAACCTGCTCTACTTCGGGGACACCACCGGCCGGATCTACGCGCTCGACAAGCGCAACGGCACACTCCGCTGGGTCCAGCGCCTGACCGACCACCCCCATGTCCGGATCACCAGCTCGCCCGCCGTCCACGACGGTCAGGTCTACATCGGAGTGTCCACGGGCGAGGGTGGCGCGGCGCGCGACCCGAACTACCCGTGCTGTACCGCCCGTGGCCAGGTGGTATCGCTCGACGCGTGGACCGGCAAGATCGACTGGCGCCATTACACGGTGCCCGAGCCCAAAGAGGTGGGCACCTACCCGAGTGGCGCGAAGAAGTTCTCGCCGTCGGGCGGCAGCGTCTGGGCGAGTCCGGTGATCGACCCGGAGACCCGCACGCTGTACGTCGGCACGGGCAACAACCAGACGGGGATGGTCGGTGACATCGACAGCGTCCTCGCGCTCAACATCGACAACGGCAAGGTCCGGTGGCGGAACCGGATGACGTTCCCCGACACGTTCACGGCCGCCTGCCAGCTGACCGAGGTGCCGAACGAGTACTGCCCGGGCAAGGGCACCTACGGGCAGGACAAGGACTTCGGCGCGGCCGCGCACGTGATCAAGCTGCGCGACCGCACGATCGTCGCCATCGGCCAGAAGGACGGGCGCTACCACGCTTTCGACGCACGCACGGGCATGCTCGTGTGGCAGACCAGGCTCTCCGACGGCCCCGAGCCGACGGGCGTCCAGTGGGGCAGCTCGTACGACGGCAAGTACATCTACGCGGCCACCTGGTACGGCCTGCCGAGCACCATGTTCGCGCTCGACCCGAAGGACGGCCGGATCGTCTGGTCGAAGCCGCACCCGACCGACGGCTGCACCACCGGTGGCGTCGCGGCGTTCCCCGACATGTGCGAGGACGTGTACACCCCGGCGGTCACCACGACGCCCGGCCTGATCTACGAGGGCAGCGGCGACGGCAAGTTCCGGATCTTCTCCACGGCGACCGGTGAGGAGCTCTGGGAGTTCGACGCCATCCAGGACTTCGCCGGCGTCAACGGGAAGCCCGGCCGCGGCGGAGCCTTCTCCGGCACCGGCGGGGCGGTGGTGGTGGACGGCATGGTCTACGTGATGGCCGGCTACTACCCGTTCTACCCGAACGACAAGGGTTTCGTGATGCTCGCCTTCGGCATCTGAGCAGAGTCGACCGAGGAACGCCGGCCCGGGAGCTACTTTCCCGGGCCGGCTTTTCCGGCTCTTCATCACTCGCGGGAAACTCAAGAATCCCTTGAATCGGGGAGATGCTCCCTTGTGGACGGGATTGTCGAGCGAAATGCTTGTCGTCGACCACCACATGATTGAAACTTGAGTCAGGGAAATTCCCGGATGCGGAAAAGATGTGGAAAATTGGGGTGGTTTCGGTGAGCGGTGTCATTTCCCGGTCGGAGTTGCGCGAAACGTCAGCCGGGCGGATCGGCACGTGCCACCTGGTGAACCTCGCTGAGCACCAGGACGACCGCGGCCGGCTCACCGTGGTGCAGACGGGCACGGAGATCGACTTCGAGATCAAGCGCGCATACTTCTTCCACCACATCCCGAAGGGCACGAAGCGCGGCTCCCACGGGCACAAGCGGCTCCAGCAGCTCATCATCGCCGTGCACGGCAGCTTCACGCTGGAGATCGACGACGGCACCACGCAGCGCACGTTCGTGCTGGACGACCCGAGCGTCGGCCTCTACGTCGGTCCCATGCTCTGGCGCGACATCTACGACTTCTCGGCCGACGCGGTCGGGCTGTCCCTGGCGTCCGAACCGTTCGACGAGTCCGAGTACTACCGCGACTACGAGGAATTCCTGCAGGACGCGGTCACGAACCGGCCGCTGGCCGCCTGAGAGCAGTGGAGACCACCGGATGACCGTGCCGTTTCTCGACCTCACCGCCCCGTACCAAGAACTGCGCGCCGACCTGGACGCCGCGACGCAGCGGGTGCTGTCATCCGGGTGGTACCTGCTGGGGCCCGAGGTGGCCGCCTTCGAAGCGGAGTTCGCCGCGTACTGCGGGGCCGAGCACTGCATCGGTGTCGGGTCGGGGCTGGACGCCATCGAGTTCGCCCTGCTGGCACTGGACATCGGCCCCGGCGACGAGGTGATCGTCCCGTCGCACACGTTCATCGCCACCTGGCTCGCCGTGTCCGCCACCGGCGCGACGCCCGTGCCCGTGGAGCCGGACGAGAAGACGTTCAACCTCGACCCGGCGCGGCTCGAAGCCGCTGTCACCGCGCGTACCAAGGCGATCCTGCCCGTGCACCTCTACGGGCAGCCGGCCGACCTGGACGCCATCGGGCAGGTGGCCGACCGGCACGGCATTCCCGTGATCGAGGATGCCGCGCAGGCACACGGCGCGCGGTACCGCGGCGAGCGGATCGGCTCGCGGTTCATCGCCACGTTCTCCTTCTACCCCGGCAAGAACCTCGGCGCGCTCGGCGACGGCGGCGCGGTGGTCACGAACGACGCGGACGTCGCCGCGCGCATCCGGTTGCTGCGAAACTATGGCTCTACCGTGAAGTACCACCACGACGTGAAGGGCACGAACTCCCGGCTCGACGAGCTGCAGGCGGCCCTGCTGCGGGTGAAGCTCGCGCACCTGGACTCGTGGAACGCGCGGCGCGCGGCCATCGCGGCGCGGTACTCCGAGGAGCTGGCCGGAGCCGGACTGGTGTTGCCCACGGTGCCCGAGTGGGCCGACCCGGTGTGGCACCTGTACGTCGTCCGCGGTCCAGCGCCGACTGTCCTACAAGGACAACTGGCGGCCGCGGGAGTCGGCACGCTGCGGCACTACCCGATCCCGCCGCACCTGGCACCGGCCTACGCCGAGCTGGGCCTGGGAGCCGGGGCCCTACCGGGCGCCGAACTGCTCGCCGGTGAGGTGCTGAGCCTGCCGATCGGCCCGCACCTCACCGACGAGCAGGTGAGCACGGTGATCACCGCGGTGCACGTGACCACGCGTCAGGCAGCCGCCTGAACCTGGCGGGCCGGTCGAATGCCTGGAAGGCGTCGTTCCTGACGCTCAACGTCAGGAAGGCGTCGTTCCAGGCATTCGGCGGGCCGCGCCTAGCCGCGGGTGTGGACGAAGCGGCCGCGGCCCGACGGGCCCTCCGGGAGGAACGAGCCCGTGCAACCCGCCTTCGTCAGCGCGGACTCCATCTCCGCGCGGGGGAAGAGGGTGTTCACGAAGGTGTTGACGAAGTACTTCGGCTCGGTGTCGCCGTCGGCCACGATGCAGTGCACCTGCATGCGCGTCTCGTTGCCCTCGCGGGAGCCGTAGGACACCCGGGCGATCGTGTACCCGTCCTCCTGCACCACATCGCCCACCACCGATCCGGGGGTGAAGGTCTCGGGGAACCACCACGGCTCGATGATCAGCACACCGCCCGGCGTGACGTGCGCGGCCATCCTGGCGACCGCCGCGTCCAGTTCCTCCGTGGTGCGCATGTGGCTGATCGACGCGAACAGGCAGGTGACCGCGTCGTAGGTGCGGCCGAGGTCGAAGTCACGCATGTCGCCCAGGTGCCACGGCACCTCCGGCGACTGTGACTTCGCCACGGCGAGCATGTCCTCGGACAGCTCCACACCGGCCACGTCCGGGAAGTGGTCGGCCAGGTGCCGCACGTGCGCGCCGGTGCCGCAGGCGATGTCCACCACGGACGTCGCGTCCGGCCGGCGCTCCTTGATCAGCGCGGCCAGCTCGGCGGCCTCCGCCTGGTAGTCCTTACCGCGTCCTTTGTAGACCGAGTCGTAGATCTTCGCGTACTTGCCGTCGAAGGCCGGGCGTGGGTCGTGCATCTACTTCCCCTTTGTGTAGTCAGGCGGCTGATCTCGGAGCGACGACCGTCGCGCCGAGGTCGAACAGCACGTGCATCAGGCCGGCGACCGAGACACCGCCGACGATCTCCCGGCGCGCGATCATGTCCGGCACCCGCGCGAGCGGGATCCAGGCCACCCGGTCGGACTCGAACGCGTCCTGCGGCGGGCCGAGATGGGTCGCGCCCCTGGCCAGGAAGACGTGCTGCTCGGCGTTCGCGATACCGGCGATCGGCTGGAGGTAGGACAGCCTGGACAGATCGTGCGGGCGCCAGCCGGTCTCCTCCTCCGCCTCCCGCGCGGCGGCGTCCTGGGGCTGCTCACCCGGGTCGACCCAGCCGCCGGGCAGCTCCCAGTTCCAGGTCTCCGTGGTGAACCGGTGCCGCCACACCATCAGCACCCGCCGCGACGGCGCGTCGTAGACCACGATCCCGACCGACGGCTGCACCCGGACCAGGTGGTGCTCGAAGCGGGTCCCGTCCGGAAGCTCCACATCGGACATACACAGCTCCACCCACCGACTGTGGTACAACTGGCGTTCACCGTGCACGATCCAGCGCATGGGGACCTCTCAGCCGGCCAGCTCGGGCAGCCGCGCGGCGACCTCCGTGGGCGACGGCATGGCCGCGATCTCCTCGGCGATCGCCCGCGCCCCCTCGCGTGGGCGATCGTGGCCGAGCAGCCGCCTGCCCTTCTCGGCCACCGCGTCGACGCTGATCTCCTCGAACAGCAGCTTCTCGCCGGCGCCCATCCCACCGACCGCCGCGGCGTTGGCCATCTGGTCGGGTCCCGGCCGGTCCATGAGGAACAGTTGCGGTACGCCCGCGTGCATGGCGCTCAGCGTGGTTCCGTCGGCGCCGTGGTGGACCACCAGATCGGTGTAGGGCAACAGGTCCGCCTGCGGCACCCAGCCCTCCACCACCACGTTGTCCGGCAGCTCGCCGAGTGACGCCGGGTCGCGGCGCGGCCCGGCGGCCACCAGCACGTCGACGTCGAGCGACGCCAGTCCGGTCAGCGCCATCCGGAACACGTCCATGGCGTCGGACTGGGTGCCGGTGGTGAGGTACACGAGCGGCCGGTCCCTCGACCGTTCCCGCACCCACGCGGGCACCTCGCCCGGCGGGTTGAACGGCACCGGCCGCAGCTCGATCCTCGGTACTGCCGCCATGAACTTCTGGTCCTGAAGGGACGGTGGGTAGATGTCGAGGAACCGGTCGCCCAACGTCATGGCGTAGTCGCCCGGCACGGCGATACCCAGCTCCTCGCCGAGGCCGCGGACGATCTCCTGATACTTGGCGATCGACTCGTCCGCCAGGGACCGCGCCCGGCCGTGCCCGGCGCACAGGGCCGGCACGCCGGCGAGCTTCGCCGCCAGCCCGGCGCCCGTGGCGTCGACCCCGTAGATCAGCAGGTCGGGCCGGAGGTCGCGCAGTACCGGCTCGAGGTCGTCCAGGAAGTGCTGTGGCATCGACCGGTTGAAGCCACCGGAGATGAGGAGGATCCGCTGCTCCTCCGGCAGGTTGTCGAAGTCGTGGTACTCGGTCCGCAGCCGGGCGATGAGCCCGCCCACCACCTCGTCGGTGGTGCGGCCGGCGGTGAACGTCGTCAGCCCGAGCCCGGTGAGCAGCTCGCGCCGGATGGCGGCCGTGCCGAAGTGGACGTCGTGGCCGGCGTCCCGGGCGGCGAGTGCCAGCGGCACCATGGGAAAGAAGTGACCGTAGGAGGAGAGGCTGGAGAACACGACACGCATGTGAGACAACCTTAGGCAGCAACGGTTGAACTTCGGTCAGGCGCCTCGGCCGCCACCGTACTCGGGCCCGGCGGCGCCTGCGCCACCTTCCGCGCGAGCACGACAGCCGGGATGACGGCCACCAGCACGAGGCCGAGCGGCAGCCAGAACACCGTGTTGAACGCGGCCGCCGTGTCCGGTGCGTTGCTGACCAGCAGCACCTCGAGGGAGATGACGAACCCGGCGGCCGCACTGGACGCGCCGATCTCCTGGACGATCGCGAACGTGGCGGAGGCCTTCGGGATCTCCTGGTGGCTCAGCGTCCGGTAGGCGGCCGAGGTGGCCGGCATGATCGTGCAGCCGGCGCCGATTCCCACGAGCCACAAGGAGACGCACAGCCGCGCGAAGCTGCCGTCGTCGCCCGCCATGGTGTAGGACAGTAGGCCGATGGCCATGGTCGGGATGCCGATCAGCACGAGCAGCGGCGCCTTACCCCGGTCGACCATTCGGCCGGAGATCGGCATCATCATGGCCAGGCCGATCCCCTGCGGGATGAGCAGCAACCCGGACGCCAGGGCCGACTCGTCGCGCACGAGTTGGTAGTACAGCGGGAAGAGCAGTCCCGTGCCGGCCAGCGTGGCGCTCACCAGGAACTGGATGCCCACGGCCGAGGAGAACCCGCCGCTGCGGAACAGCCGCAGGTCCAGCACCGGCTTCTCCACGCGGAAGGCGTGCCGGACGAACAGCGCCAGCAGCACCACGGACGTTATGCCGGGGATGAGGAACTCCGGTCCCGCGCCACCGGACGTGTGCACGTTGCCCAGCCCGAGGACCAGCAGACAGATGCCCGGGCCGAGCAGTGCGAGCCCGACCAGGTCGAGCTTCTCCGCCGGCATCGGGGTGTCCCGGTCGAACACGATCCACGACCCGATGATGGCGACCAACCCGATCGGGATGTTGATCAGGAAGATCCACCGCCAGTTGACGGTGTCCACCAACACGCCGCCGAGGACCGGACCGAGAATCGGGCCGAGCACCATCGGCACCCCGACCAGGCTCATGGCCCGGCCCATCCGCTCCGGGCCGGCCGTCCGCGCGACCATGGCCATGCCGACCGGGATCGTGAGCCCGGCGGCCACTCCCTGCAGCACGCGGAAGGCGATGAGCGAGCCGGCCGACCAGGCGAACCCGCAGGCGATCGACCCGACGGTGAACAGCGCGAGGGAGAACAACCACACTCGCCTGCCGCCGAAGCGGTTGGTCGCCCAACCGGAGAGCGGCACCACCATGGCGGAACTGAGAATGTAGGTGGTGGTCACCCACTGGACGGTGGTCAGACCGACGCTGAAATCCGCGGAAATGGTGTTGATGGCAACACCGATGATGGTCATGTCGAGCATCACGGTGACGGCGCCCAACGCCACGAGCAGCGCGACCGCGACCATTTTTCCGTCCAGCTTTGGACTTTCCGCCTTGGCGGGACTCGCGTCCATCGCATCTCCTCATCGGGAGCATCAGAGGGCGCGCGAATAGGGTCGGTGGATGCCGCCAGCCCTATTCGCGTGTCCTCTAGGCCAGGTCCATACCTCCTCCGGACCCTAGGGCCAATTCGGGTGGCCTCCCTCAGGACCAGGTCAAGTGCGGGTCGAGGTCCTTCCAGCCGCGAAAAAAATCGCCCATCGGGGACCTAATCCCCGGTCGACCGTGACCGGAGACCCACGACGCGGGGATAGACCGGAACGACGCTGGAGTTCGTCGATTTCCCAGGTTATCCGGGTGCGCCGGAATCCTCACGGACCCGAGGTCGCGCACGGCGACGAAACGCCGCGAAGGAGAGAAAGTATGAACGAGATCGTCAGCGCGTGGGGCGACAACTCGAACGGCCAGCTCGGAAACGGTGGCACCGATGGGCAGTCAGTGCCCACACAGGTGGCGGGCCTGGAGAACGTTCGGAAAATCGAAGCGGGCAGCGGGCACATCCTCGCGCTCCTCAACGACGGCACCGCGTACGGCTGGGGCCGTAACGCGTTCGGCCAGTGCGGCAACGCCGCCACCGGCAACCAGGAGACGCCGGACCAGGTGAAGCTCGACGGCATCGTCGACATCGCGCCGGGCGGCGGGCACACCCTGCTGCTACGCGAGGACGGCACCGTCTGGGGCTGTGGCGCCGGTTTCTTCGGCATGCTCGGCACGGACAACATGCGCGTGCACCCGGTGCCCGTGCAGGTTCCGTTCGAGGCACCCAGCAAGATCGTGCAGCTGGTGTCCGGCGGCAGCCAGGGGCTGGCCCTGCTGGAGGACGGCAGCGTGTGGAGCTGGGGCCGCGACGACGTCGGCCAACTGGGTGACGGCGACGAACACGGCACCCGCGCGAACATCATCATCCAGGCGCACGCCGGCCGGGAGTACCCGTGCCGCCCGGTGCCGGCACCTGTGCTCGGCCTCGACGAGGTGACCTTCGTGGCGGCCGGCGGCGGGCACAGCCTCGCGGTTCGCGCAGACGGCAGCCTGTACGCCTGGGGCACCAACGACCGCGGCCAACTGGGCGACGGCACCACGGAGAACCGCTACAGCCCGACCAAGGCGAAGGTCGAGGGTGTCCGCGCCGCCGCGGGCGCCTACCACCACTCGGTGGTCATCCTGAACGACGGCACGCTGCAGTCCTTCGGCATCAACGACAAGGGCCAACTGGGCGACGGCACCACCACCGACAACCCCGAGCCCGTCGAGGTGAAGGGCCTGCGCAACGTCAAGCAGGTGGTCACCACCGGCGGTGGCGGCGACGACAACCCCGGCGGCCACGGCCACAACCTGGCGGTGCTGGAGGACGGCTCGCTCTGGGCGTGGGGCTGCAACGGCCACGGCGAACTGGGCACCGGCGACAACGACGACCGGCTCACCCCCGTGCAGGTCGACATCTCGAGCGTCTCGCACGTGACGGTCGGCGGCGAGGTCCCCGGCTTCCGCGAGAACCCGGGTGGCGGCTACGCCCTCGCGATCCACTCCGCCTGAAAGGAAGAACTGACGTGAGTGACGTTCAGGCAGACATCACAACGCTGCACGAGCTGATGTTCCCGGCTTCCGGGCAGTGCATCCGGGTGGCGGCCGAGCTGAACCTGGCCGACCAGCTGGTCGACGGGCCACTGTCCACCGCGGACCTCGCGGAGCGGACGGGCGCCAACGCCGGCGCGCTGCGGTTGGCACTGCACATTCTCACGGCCGACGACATCTTCACCGAGGTCGAGCCGGACGTGTGGGCGAACACCGAACGGTCCGAACTGCTGCGCGCGGGGGTGGAGAACTCCCAGCACACGATGGCGCAGTTCGCCGGTGCCGACTGGCTATGGGCCAGCTACGCGAACCTCAGCCACAGCGTGTCGACCGGCAAGGCCGCGTTCGACGAGATCTACGGCATGAACCTGTGGGCGTTCATGGGACGCAACCCCTTGAAGGGCAAGCAGTTCAACGACGCCATGAACGAGTTCTCCGCCACCGTCGGACCGAGCATCGCGAAGTCCTACCCGGAGTTCGGGAACGCCGGTGTGGTCGCGGACCTCGGCGGCGGGAAGGGGACGTTCCTCGCGAACATCCTGGCGGCGCACCCGTCGATCACGAAGGGTGTGCTGGTCGACCAGCCGTCGGTGATCGAGCAGGCACGGTCCAACCCGGAGCTTGCCGAGGTGAACATCGAGTTCTTCCCCGGTGACTTCTTCGAGGACGTGCCGACCGGGGTGGATCTCTACACCTGCAAGCAGATCACGCACTCGTGGAACGACGAGAAGCTGGTCTCCGTGCTCAAGCGCTGCCGGGACGCGTCGCCGACCGCGCGCATCGCGGCCGCCGAGTTCGTCGCCCGGCCGGGGGTTTCCCGGTTCGTGCGGAACTTCGACCTGATCATGCTGGTGACCATGGCCGGGTTCCTGCGCTCGGACGAGGACTTCGCGAACGTCTTCGCCCAGGCCGGCTACCGGCTGACGCGGGTCGTGCCGACGAACACCGCGTTCTCCATCATCGAAGCCGAGCCGGTGGACTGATGAGCGACTCAATCGCCGGTACCGCCCAGTTCATGAAGGGCCAGCGGGTGCTCGTCGCCGGCGGCGACGGCGAGATCGGCAGTGTCATCGCCGAGACGCTGGCCGCCGACGGTGCGGACGTGGCGATCGCGGGCATCGAGCTCGGGCCGGCCAAGGAGGTGGCGGAACGGCTGTCCACGGAGGACAACCGGACCGCCGCGTACCAGTTCGACATCCGGGACGCGGCCAGCGTGTCGAACCTGGCCTCCTCGCTCGAGGAGGACTGGGGCGGCATCGACGTACTGGTGAACGCGGTCGGCATCCTGAGCGTCGGTCCGTCCGACCAGTTCGCGGCCGAGGAGTTCCGCAAGGTCGTGGACATCAACCTGACCGGCGCCTTCCTGCTCTCCCAGGCGGCCGGCAAGCTGATGATCGCCGGTGGCGGCGGGCGGATCGTGCACCTCACGTCGGTGCGCGCCATCCTCGGGTTGAACATCGGCGGCTGGAGTGCCTACGGGGCAAGCAAAGCGGGCGTACACCTGCTGATCAAGCAGCTGGCCACCGAATGGGGACCACACCACATCTCCGTGAACGCCGTGGGTTCCGGGTTCCTCCGCACCGCGCTGAACGCGGCGCTCATGGAGAACCAGGACTTCGCGGCCATGGTCGCCGCCCGCACCCCGCTCGGCCGGATCGCCGAGCTGCAGGAAGTGGCGAACGCGTCCGCATACCTGGCTTCGCCCCGGTCCAGCTTCATCACCGGCCAGATCATCTACGTCGACGGCGGGCTGTCCGCGTCACAGTGAGCACAACACTGAGAAAGGCACGTACATGAGTTCCAACGCTCTTCCGTACACGAAGGACGCGCCGCCTCCCATGCAGATGATGGAGATGCTGTACGGCGCGCTCGCCACGCAGATGATCTCCGTCGCCGCCGGGCTCGGCGTGGCCGACCTGCTGGCCGACGGGCCGAAGCCGGTCGACGAGCTGGCCGAGGCCACCGGTTCGAACCCGGACGGCCTGTTCCGGCTGCTGCGCGGGCTCGCCGGGCTCGGCGTGTTCGCCGAGACCACGCCGCGGACCTTCGAGCTGACCCCGCTCGCCGAGACGCTGCGTTCCGGCGTGCCGGGCACCATGAAGGAGATCGCCATGGACGTGGGCGGCCGCACGCGGCTGGTCGCCTACTCCGAGCTGGCGCACAGTGTGAAGACCGGCAAGCCGGCCTTCGACCACGCGCACGGCACGAGCATGTGGAACTACCTCCAGACGCACCCGGAGGAGGTCGCCCTGTTCGGCAAGGCCATGGGCAACCTGGCGGCCGAGGCGCACTCGGTGGCGTTCCGCAACTACGACCTGGCCGGCACCCAGCACCTGATCGACATCGCGGGTGGCGAGGGCTGGCTGATCGCGTCGCTGCTGCCGTACTACCCGGAGATGAAGGCCACGGTCTTCGACGAGGCGCACGTGGTGAAGGGTGCGGCCGCCGTGTTCGACCGGGCGGGCGTGTCCGACCGGGCCGACTCGGCGAGCGGCGACATGTTCGAGTCCGTTCCGGCGGGCGGTGACGTGTACGTGCTGTCGTCCATCCTGTTCAGCTACGACGACGCCGACGTGGTGAAGATCCTGACCAACATCCGCAAGGCCCTGGTGCCGGGTGGCAAGGTCCTGATCCTCGAGCCGATCCTGCCCGAGGGCAACGACCCGCACCCTGGCAAGCTGCTGGACGTCACCCAGCTCGCACTGCACCGCGGCGGTATCCGCACCCTCGCCGAATGGGAGAAGGTGTTCGGTCCCGCCGGGCTGAAGCTCGCCGACACCAGGGAGATGTGGCCGCAGGGCCCGACCGACCTGATCGTCGCCGAGCCGGCCTGATCAGTACACAAGAGAGGATGACCGAACGTGAACGCGCACAGACTGCCGAACCCCGACGCGACGGCGAACGTCCGCGCCGAGGTCGAAGAGTGGATCAGGCAGCGGGGCGTGCCGCTGTCGACGAACGACCCGAACGAACCGCTCCGTGACCTCGCGTCGCTGGCCGGACTCGTCGGCGACGCCGTGGTTGTCGGCCTCGGCGGATCGACCTACGGTGCCCACGAGCAGTTCACGTTCGGTCATCGCCTGGTCCGGTTCCTGGTGGAGGAGAAGGGTTTCCGTGCCGTCGCCACCGAAGAGGACTGGGACATCGCGCACACGCTGAACCGCTATGTGCTGACCGGTGACGGCGATCTCGACGCTCTCATCAAGGAGTCCGGGGTGCCGTGGCGGGTCGCGGAGATGCGCGACGCCGTCGCGTGGATCCGGGAATACAACGTCGAGCACGAGGAGAAGGTGCAGTTCGTCGGCGTCGGGGTGATCGACACGAAGCCGGCGATCTACGAGGAGGTGGCGGCCTACGTCGAGCAGGTCGCGCCCGCCTCGGCGGCCGAGCTGGCCGAGCACTTCGCCGTGCTCAAGCCGGCCCGTCCGGACCACGTCCGCTGGTTCATCATGGACGTGCAGGACAAGGCCCCGCACGTGGAGCGGGCCAGGCAGGCACTGAAGCTGGTACAGGAGCTGGGGGTCGGGACCGCCGAGCACGCGCTCATGGTCCAGCACGTCCGCCAGATCGTGGCCTTCTACGAGCACTACGCATATCACCTGGTGGACGACGGCTACCGCGACGAGAAGATGGCGGAGAACGTGCGCTGGTGGCACCAGCACACGGGCGACAAGATCGTCTACTGGTCCACGAACGCGCACAGCGTGCGGGCGGCCGAGCTCACGATCTCGGTTCCGCCTCGAGGATCACTCAAGTTCAAGCCGGCGGGCGCGCACCTGGCCGAGCTGTTCGGCGACAAGTACTTCTCGCTGGGCATCACCTTCGACCACGGCGAGGTCAACTCCGGGTGGAGCGCGCCGCCGTTCAGCGCCCGGCCGATCCCCGCACCCGTGCAGTCCGACGACTTCGCCGAGCGCCCGTTCACGAACAACGGCACGCCACGCTTCCTGGTGAACCTGCACGCCAACGCGCCGGACGTGGTCCGCGAGTGGCTGAACGGGCCGGTGAAGGCACGGGTGATCGGCTCGATCTGCGACCCGTCGCAGCCGGACGAGCACTACATGACCGGCGGTTCACTGGCCGAGTGGTACGACGCGATCCTCCACGAACAGGTGGTCACGCCGTCCACGCCGTTGTGACGTGGCGGGTACGGTCAGACAGTGACCGCCACGGGTGAAAGGGGTACCCAGACCATGACATCGGTCCTTCGCCGCAAACCGGACCGCGGGGCTATCAGCGGGCCGCTGACCGGCGCCATCTTCCTCGGCGCGCTCCTCGGCGCCGGCAAGCTGGCCGAGTCGGACATCCCGCAGCCGGGGTCGGACGCCGACGCCATCCGGAAGTACTTCACCGGTAGTGCCAAGGCGGCCAGGTTGAGCGCGACCGGGACGCTGATCTCCACGGCCATGCTGGCGAGGTTCACCTCGTCGGTGGCGAAGATGGCGAAGCGGTCGGGCAAGGGTTCCGGGGCGCTGCGCAAGGCAGCGCTCGCCGGTGGCGGGCTCGCGGTCGTCGCGCTCACGAACTCGGCCATCAGCCATCTGAGATTGACCACCAACGTCACCGAGGACGACTCGATGGCGCTGAAGCTGGCCAACCGGGTGTTCGTGTCCGGCGGGATCGTGCACGGTGTCGGGTTCGGGGTGCTCACCGGCTCGCTCGCGGTGGCCGGGCTGCGGACCGGCGAGCTGCCCAAGCCGCTCGCCTATGCCGGGCTCGCGTCCGCCGCGTCGAGCCTGCTGTCACCGGTGTACTTCGTGTGGAAGCCGGGCGGCTGGTTCATCCCGGGTGGACGGTTCTCCGGGTTGCTGATCTTCGGGATCGCCGGCGCCAGGATGGCCCGTAAGTAAGGTTCGACCCATACGCGGGAAGCGGCGGAGCAGATGTCTGCTCCGCCGCTTTTTCGTTGTGCGGGAACGGTCCCAGGTTGATGGGACGGCAGGCTCATGACGGCAGGACATCGCGCCATCAGACTGGAAACGTCGAAAGTCGCGCGCTGGCCGGAGGGTTGGGATGCAGGTACACACGACGTCGAGTCCCGAGGAGTTCGCGGCCGCCGCGGGTGACTGGCTCAAGCAGGAACCGGCCCGCAACAACGTACTGCTGGTCCACGCGCTCGACCCGAACGGCGTACCGCCGGGTCAGGGCGACCCGGTGTTCGCCTGGGTCACCGACGCCGACGACGCGGTCGTGGGCGCCGCTTTCGCCCGAGTTCCTTACCGGGTACCACTTTCCGAGATGTCCGACGACGCAGCGCGGGCACTCGCCGAGCACCTGCGGACGGTCGTACCCGGCCTCGAAGGGGTGGCGGGCCCGGCCGACACGGCGAAGGCGTTCGCCGCGCGGTGGGCCGAGTTGACCGGCAAGGAGGCGCACCGCGAGCGGGACCAGTGGCTGATGGTCTGCACGGAGACCTCCCGCCCGACCGACGCCGACGGCGCGCCCCGGATGTCCACAGAGGACGACCTGGACACGGTCGGCGAATGGTTCATGGCCGGCATGCGCGACAGCGGGCTGCCGCCCGAGCAGATCGCCCAGCGCGCCCGGCAGCTGGCCGGTGGTCAGATCGCCGGCCAGCGTCAGATCGTCTGGGAGAACGGGGCCGGCGTTCCCGTCGGCGCGGCCGGCTGGGGCCTGGAGATCGCGGGCGTCGTGCGGCCGGCCGGCGTGTTCGTCGACCCGGAGCAGCGGTCCGGCGGCTACGCGACGCTGCTGCTCGGTGAGGTCACCGCTCGGGCGCTGGAGAACGGCGCACAGGCCACGGTCTGCACCCACTTCCTGAAGTACGAGTCGATGCTCGCGGTCGTCGAGAAGGTGGGCTACCGCCGCCTCGCCGACTTCACCGAGTACCGCTTCGCGTGACAAACCGTGGCGCCAACAAGAAGAAAGGTTCGATCTCCATGACCACGAGCATTCCTACTTATCCCGACCTGGCCGGGAAGGTCGCGGTCGTCACCGCCGCCTCCGGTGAGATCGGCGCGCAGACGGCCAGGTTCTTCGCGGCGAACGGCATGAAGGTCGTCGTGAGTGGCCGGGACAAGGACGCGCTCGAGGCCGTGGTCGGTGAGATCAAGGCCGCCGGCGGCGAGGCCATCAGCGTGCCGGCCGACGTGATGAAGACCGAGGACCTGGACAACCTGCGGGACTCGGCGGTGACCGAGTACGGCGCGATCGACGTTCTGTGCGTGTTCGCCGGCGGCGACCCGGGCCCGGCCCCACTGCACCAGGTCGAGGAGGAGGGCTGGCGGTCGACCATCGACGGCAACCTCACGGCCACCTTCCTGACGCTCAAGGCTTTCGTGCCGTACTTCGTGCAGCGCAAGAGCGGTTCGGTCATCACCATGTCCTCGGCCGCCGGCCGGCTGCCCGGTTGGTCGGCGTACGGGTACGCGGCCGCCAAGGCCGGCATCCTCATGCTGACCCGGCGCATCGCCCAGGACGTCGGCAAGTTCGGCGTGCGGGTCAACGCTCTCGCGCCGTCCGCCATCCTCACGAAGAAGCAGGAGGCCAAGTTCCCGCAGGCCGTGCGGGACAAGGTGGTCGAGGACTTCTTCGTGATCCCGCGGTGGGGCACACCCACCGACTGCGCGCAGGGCGCGTTGTTCCTCGCGTCGGACGCCTCGTCCTGGGTCACCGGCACCACCATGGACATCGCCGGTGGAAAGGTCATGGTCTGACCGTGGGGCGAGTCATCCTCGCGGCCGTCGCGGTCCTGGCGCTCCTGTCGCCGGGCACCGCGGCGGCCGCCGCCGCGTGCACGTGGCCGGCCGAGGAACTACCGAACACGGACGTCGGCAGCGTCTGGGGATCCGCCCCTGGCGGGTATCTGATCGGCATGGACAGCGGGGTCCCGGTCGTGTGGCGCAACAAAGTGCCGACGTTGCAGCCACCGCCCGCCGGTAGTTACGCGCAGCCGCAAGCGGTCAACAGTCGCGGTCAGGTCACGGGTTTCATCCAGGCCGACGGGGGCGACCGGCGCGCCTACCGGCACAGTGGCGGCGGATACACGGTGCTGCCGAGCCCGGCGGGTCAGGATGCCTGGGGGCACTTCATCAACACAGCCGGTGACGTTCTCGGCTCACTGAACGACGGGACCACGCGGCAGACCGTGCTGTGGCCGGCCGACGCGCCTGCCACCTACCGCGTCATCGGCGCCGGGTACGCGGTCGGGTTCGACGACAGCAGGCGGGTGATCTTCTCCGACGGGCGGATCCTGTCGCCGGACGGCTCGGTCGCCCGCGTCGCCGGGGGTCCGAACATGCGGGTGGAGGCGTTCGCGGACGGACGGCTCATCGGCGGGATACAGACGACCCTGCCGACCGCGAAGCGTCTCGAATGGACGCTGACCGGCGAACTGGTGCGCGAGTACCCCGGGTACAAAGCGGTCGCCCTCTCCCGAAACGGGTTGCTGGCATCCTGGCTCAACATCGGTGGCGCGTTCCAGGTGGTCGGGCTCTCGCGCGACGGCGTGTACCTGGACTGGGCACCCAACTACGTCGAGGGCATCACCGACCGCGACGAGCTCTACGGCGGCTTCAGCGAACCGCTCGTCTGGACGTGTGTTACGTGAACCCGTTGCGCAGGTTGATTCTGGCGGCCGCACGCAGCGACACGGTTCGCCGGGTGGTCACCCGTGCGCCGGTGAGTCGCTCGGTCGTGCGGCGGTATGTGGCCGGTCAGTCCACTTCGGACGCGGTGGCCACGGCCCGGCGGCTGGTGGCCGCCGGGCTGACGGTCACGCTGGACCACCTGGGCGAGGACACCAGCTCTGTTGCCGACGCCACGGCGGTGGTCGAGGAATACGTGAAACTGTTGGACGCGCTGGCAACGGCGGGACTCACCGACTACGTGGAGGTGAGCGTCAAGCTGAGCGCCGTGGGCCAGCTGATCGACGAGGAACTGGCGCTGGCCAACGCGTCCCGGATCTGCGATGCGGCCGAACGCAACGGCACCACGGTCACGCTGGACATGGAGGACCACACGACGGTCGACTCCACGCTGCGGGTGCTGGCATCGTTGCGGTCGACGTGGCCGACGGTGGGGGCGGTGCTGCAGTCGTACCTGCCCCGCACGGAGGCGGACTGTGCCACGCTGGCCGGTACGAGGGTGCGGCTGTGCAAGGGCGCGTACGCGTCAGCCGTGGCCCGGCACGAGGTGGACCTGAGCTATGTGCGCTGCGCGAACGCGCTGCTGGCCGGGGATGGGTACCCGATGTTCGCCACGCACGACCCGCGGTTGGTGTCGATCGTGGGGTCGCGGGCTTCGCACTTCGACCGCAAGCCTGATTCGTTCGAGTATCAGATGCTGTATGGGGTACGGCCGGCTGAGCAGCGACGGTTGGCCGCGGGTGGGGCCTCGGTGCGGGTGTACGTGCCGTACGGGTCGGCGTGGTACGGGTACCTCATGCGCCGATTGGCTGAGCGGCCGGCGAACGTGGCCCTCTTCCTCAGGAGCCTGATCTCCCGGCGGTGAACTGAGGACAGCCCTTTGGACTGGGCCAACCGCCGCTCAAGGACTCTCGGGCGGTGCTGCGAGCTTCGCACCAGCCTTGTGAAGCGCGGCGTTCGCACGGAACCGAACCCGGGCGCACATATCCCGCTCGTCATCAGCGGTCATCTCAGTGCAGACGCATCGAGACGCCAACCACTGCAGATCCTCCCGGCTCAGCCACAGCGCGACACGGCCAAGGTTCGCCTCGTGTTCTGGGTTGGTAGGTTCGGGAGGTTTCGACATGGCCGAAAGAACTAGGCCAGACAATCTGGTTGTCCAGGTTGTCTGGCTGGACAGGGACCACTTCGGACTGAGCTACGAGACCGGGCGCTGGATGGTTGAGTGGTCCGACTAGCAGGTGAGTAGGGCAAGCTCCGCGTTCAGGAGGCCGGTCACGTAGTCGTGGCGGCCATCGGTGCGTGGGATGCCCCGGCTCGGCCCCTCGGCGATCATCAGGACGTAGAGATGAAGCCGGTAGAGCGACAGCCGGGTCCGGGCGGCCGCGTCGAACGGCTCCGGGCGGTAACCGCGCAGGAACGGGTGCTCCGGCTCGTCCTCGATTCGCCGGAACAGCGCCGGTGACACCAGATCCAGCAGTGGATCCCCGTAGAGGTAACGCTCACCGTCGACCACGCCGGCCAGCCCGCCCGACGGGGACACCAGCACGTTGCCGTCCCACAGGTCGAAATGCAGCAGGGCCGGACGGGTCACCGCGGCCAGCACGTCGTGATGCCGCTCGACCACCCCGTCCAGCTGCGGCAGCGGCACGTTCCACGCCGCGGCGTCGGCCCGCAGCGCCGCGACGGCAGCGGCGAAGGCGGCCGGCCAGTCCTGTCCGGACGGTCGGTCACCGGTGTAGCCGAAGTGCGGACCGGAGATCTCGTGCACGGCGGCGACCGCCGCGCCCAACTCGACGCGGGCACGCGGCGCATCCTGGTCGGTGAGCGGGCGGCCCGGTACCAACGTCGTAATGATCCAGTCGTCGGAGACGGCCAGGACCGACGGCACCGGCACACCCGGCGCGCGGTCGCGCACCAGGCGGAAATACTCCGCCTCGGCCCGGATCAACCCCTTCTCGTACGCGAGCAGGCGAGCTGCCGGCGGCGGCCCCACCTTGACCACGATCTCCCGGCCGTCGGCGAGCGCCACCCGCCAGACAGTGGCGAACGTGCCGCCGCTCAACTCGGCGGCATCGACAACGTCCACCGCGCCGAGGCCGTCGGCCAGCACCGACTCGACACCGGCACGCGACAAAGTGGGTTGGGTCGGACTGCGCACGCGCCGAGATTAGCGGGTTTCCACCGCCGGGATCAGTGTCCCCAGAGTGGTCAGTGCTTCCACCGTCCACGGGTAGAACAGGATCACGTGGGTCATACCCAGATCGGCCAGTACCTGGCAACGGGCAACGAAGTCGGCCGTCGACTCGCCGTCTATGAAGCGGGTGCTCGCCGTCTTGTCTATGTCGCCGAAGGGGCGGCCCACGTCATCGCAGTGGCGGGCCAGCACTTCCAGCTTGCGGCGGATGTGGGCGCCGCCGTCCGGCATGTCCGGGAGGTTGCACGCGTCCGCATACTCGGCCACCAGGCGCAGGGACTTGCGTTCGCCCGACCCGCCGATCAGTACCGGCGGGTGCGGTTTCTGCAGCGCGCCCGGGCTGTTGATCGGGCGAGTCAGGCGGTAATGCGACCCCGCGAACTCCTCCGTGTCGCCCGCCCACATCTGGAACGCGATCCGCAGCGTCTCCGTCAACCGCTCGAACCGCTCGGCCACCGGCGGGAACGGGACGCCCATCGTGCGGGCCTCGTCCTCGCCGTAGCCGGCGCCCACGCCGAACCAGGCGCGGCCGCCGGACAGCACATCCAGGGTGGTAACGGCCTTCACCAGCACCGCGGGCTCGCGGTACGGGACCGGCGTGACCATCGCGCCGAGTCGTACCCGCTCCGTCTGGGCCGCTATGTAGCCCAGCGTCGTGTACGTCTCCAGCATCTCCGCGTCCGGGCGACTGCGGGGATCCGCCTGGATCAGGTGATCCGGCAGCCAGATGGTGTCGACACCGGCCTCGTCGGCCGTTCGCACCAGGTCACCCAGCCGGGGGCCGATCTCCGCCGGTCCGCCCGGCCAGGTGTAGTCACTGACGCTGATGCTGACGCGCATTCGAGGAACCGTACTCTCAGTAGGAAATCCAGACGAGCTTTCGGTAGGTGTCGGCGTCGTCCAGGTGGGTGACGATGTAGTCGGCCAGGTCCGCCCTGGAAATACCCGACGAGCCGCTGATGGGGTCACCGACGGACGTCCGGTACTCGCCCGTGCGGTCCTTTTCGGACAGTCGTGGTGGGCGGATGGCAGTCCAGTCGACGTCGCTCTCCGCGAGCGCCCGCTCCATCTCCAGCATGTCGCTGTACAGGTGCTTGAGAATCCTGGCCACCACCAGCGCCGTCACCAGCCGCTGGCCGATGTTGACGTTCGGGTTCGGCTCCACCCCGTCGGCCGACAGCGTGATGAGCCGCTTGGTGTCACCGGCCTTCATGGCCTTCAGGATGTTGCCGACGCCCTCGGAGAACAGCGTGGTCGGCTTGCGCCGGTCAGGTACGCCGAGCACCGAGACGACCGCGTCGCTGCCGGCCAGCGCCTGCTCGACGGAGGCCAGGTCGAGCACGTCGCCCTGCACAACGGTCAGGCCGTCCTGTGCCGGCACCGCCTCGGGATTCCTGGCGAGCGCGGTCACCTGGTGCCCGGCGGCCAACGCCTGGGCCACCACCGGCTTTCCGGTGCGGCCGGTCGCTCCGAACAAGGTCACCTTCATAGCTTTCGCTCCTCGGATCAACGGGTTCCGCGGGACCGGCGAGCCAGCTGGACGCCGGCGGCACCACTGACGAGCAGGGAGAGCATGTGCGCGATCGGCAGCGCCATCATGGCCTCCTTCTTCAGCATGGCCACCGGGCCGAGAATGCCGATCGGCGCGGCCACGAGCGACGCGATGGCCACCGGCTTCGGCAGCTCGCCCGTGCGCAGCCCGGCGATGCCGAGCGCGCCGGACAACAGGCCGTAGCCGACGCCGTGCACCGGACCGCCGACGAGATAGGAGACCTGGCGCAGATCCTTGATGGTCTGCGGGTGGTTGTCCTTGCTGGTGGCCAAACCGGTGGCGAGCGCGCCGACCGTCTGGGTGGCCACGGCGAGCGTGCCACCGGCGACGGCGGCCGTGCGCAGGAAGCCGGAACCCTTGCCGGAGCGGCGGGCGAGCCGGGAGACCGCACCGGTGAACCGGGCCAGCGAGGCGAGCGACACGGCGTGGCCGACCACCGAGAGCCGCGCGGACGTGGCGCTCTCCGTGAAGTACCTGCGGACGTCCTCGTCGTCGCAGCCGGGCCGCGGATAGGGCGACTTCTCAGTGGCCTTGGCGGCGGCGATGCCACCGAAGAACCCGAGGCCGGCGAACAAGCCACCGAGCGCACCACGTTCACGGGCTACGGACGTCATGACCATCTCCTCGTAGGACGCCGAACATCTGTCCTCAATCATCTGATCCGCCCGGCCCACCGTCGTGGGCCAGCGGTCCCGCGAGGCCGGGATTGTGCCCTGAGAACTGGGCGACAAAAACGTCGTTCCGTAACGGCTCGCTGACCTGCGGTGACCCTGAGCCAAATTCGACGAGCCCTCGAGTTGGCGTGGCCAATATCTGCTCGTGCACCGCTCAAGGCTCGCTGCAATGTCGCTAACATTCGCGGCGCGCCATTCCAGGAAGTGACTTGCCAATGACAACCACGTTACCTGGGGTCAGCGTCAACAATTCGAGCGCATCGGCCCCGCCTCCACGCCTCAACTCCGTTACCGGAATTCGGTTCGTAGCCGCTGCGATCGTGTTCTTCTTCCACGCACGAGGTCTCGGACTTTTCTCCAACGAAACAATCGCCAACGGCTACAACTTCATCATCGACAACACCGGCAACCTCGCCGTTTCGATGTTCTTCGTGCTGAGCGGTTTCGTCCTGACCTGGTCATGGCGCGACGGTGAGACCACCCGCGGCTACTACCGGCGCCGCGTACTGAAGGTCTTCCCCAACCACATCATCATGTGGGGGGTCGCCCTCGGTGTGGCCATCGCCTTCACCGCGACGCCGCAGTTCGATCACGCGCTGGCCAGCCTGTTCCTGCTGACCGCGTGGATCCCGGACCCCGAGCTGTCCTTCATCTTCGGCACGGTCAACGGGCCCACCTGGTCGCTCTCGGTCGAGCTGCTGTTCTACCTGCTGCTGCCGGTGTTCCTGGTGCTGGTCCGCAAGATCCGGCCGGAACGCCTGTGGGCCTGGGTCATCGGCATCTCGGCGGTCGCCGTGGCGCTGCCGTTCGTCTCCGACCTGTTCCTGTCGACCTCGCCCGAGTACCCGTACCTGCCGGGCATGTCGGCCGCGGAGATGTGGTTCTACTGCTTCGGCCCGATCCTCCGGATGGTCGAGTTCGTGATCGGGATGCTCGTCGCCCGAATCATACTGAACGGTCGGTGGATTAACGTCGGGATCCTGCCGGCGACCGCTGCCTGCGCCGTTGCGTTCGTCATCGGGCGTCTGGCCCCGCCGCCGTGGGGCCTGGCGATCATCTACCCGTTCGCCGTCGCGCTGCTGATCGGTGCGCTGGCCACCAGCGACATCCGCAAGAAGTCGAGCTGGATCGGCAGCAGGCCGATGACCCTGCTCGGCAACATCTCGTTCGCGTTCTTCCTGGTCCACGTGCCGATGCTGGACGCACTGCACAACATCTTCGGCGAGAAGGTGATCACGCCGGAGGGCGCCTGGGTCGTGCTGGACTGGGGCACCTGGGGCGGGATCGGCTTCCTGATCGGCGCGTTCGCGCTCACCACGCTGTGCGGCTGGCTGCTGTGGCGGTTCGTCGAGGAGCCGATCATGCGGAAGTGGGGCCGGTCGAAGGTGGAGCAGGCCGCCCGGGCGAAGGCCAAGGCCGAAGCCGAAGCCGAAGCCGCGGCTGCCGCCGCTAATTCCACAAATGTGGAAACAGATTCGGCAAAGGTCAGCTGACCGAAGCGAACAACAAGTAGCCCGAGCACCCCGGCGATTCAATCAATCGCCCGGGGTGTTCGGGCTCTTGCCGTTTTCGGATTGTATCGGGACTATCGGTTCTCATGGAGGAGAAAACACAGGTACTGATCTGCGGAGGCAGCGCGGTCGGGATGTCGACCGCGCTGTTCCTGTCGCACCTCGGCGTGCCCTGCGTGGTAGTCGAGAAGAAAGACGGCCCGTCCGGCCACCCCGGATTTCGCGGCCTGTCGGCACGGACCATGGAGCTCTATCGGAACGTCGGAGTGGAGGAGGACATCAACGCGGCCGCCGGCGAACAGCACCGGCACGGATCGGTGGCCCGGGCCAGGAACCTGTCGGCGCCGGAGGTGTCGTGGTTCGACCTGCTGCCGTGGGCGGCGGAGTACGCGCACGTCAGCCCATGTGTGTACACGACCTGCGACCAGGATCTGCTCGAACCGGTGCTACGCGACAACGCCGCGGCCAGGGGCGCCGACATCCGGTACGCCACCGAGCTGATCGAGTGGGACCAGGACGACCGAGGCGTTCGCGCGCTGGTCCGCCACGCCGGAGGTGAGACCACCATCCGGGCCGCCTACCTGGTGGCCGCGGACGGCGTGCACAGTTCGCTGCGCGAGGGAGCGGGGATCGCCTCGACCGGGCCCGGCACGATCGAGCACCGGGTCAACGTCATGTTCAACACCGACCTCGACACCCACCTACAGGGCCGCCGCCTGACAGCGTGCCTGGCCAGCGACATCAACGGCGGGATCGTGCCGAGGGAGACCCGACCGTGGGTGATGAGCGTGCCGTTCCCCCCGGGGTACACCCGGCTCGAACACGTGCCGGAGGAGTACTGGCACGACCTGCTGCGGGCCGGCGTCGGGCACGAGGACTTCCGGGCGGAGATCGTGGACGTGCTGGCGTGGCGGGCGGCCGCGCAGGTGGCCGTGCGGTTCCGGCACGGCCGGCTGTTCCTCGCGGGGGACGCCGCCCACGCCATGCCGCCGACCGGCGGTTTCGCCGGCAACTCGGGCATCCAGGACGCGTTCAACCTGGCCTGGAAGCTCGCCGAGGTGACCGGCGGCTGCGCGGATCCCGCGCTGCTGGACAGCTACGAGGCCGAGCGCAGGCCGGTCGCCGAGCTCACGGTGGAGCAGGCGCTGCTGCGGCTGAGGTCGTGGTTCGGGACGGCCGGCGGGCCGCCGCCGCGGGAACCCGTCGACGACAACACGGTCATGTTCGGCTACCGCTACCAGCCAGAAGGGACGGACGTCTTCGAGAATCCACTCGAGCCGCTGGCGCAACCCGGCTGCCGCGCGCCGAACCTCCGGATCGGACCGACGGCCGCGCCCAGGTCGATTGTGGACCTGTTCGGCCGCGGGTTCGTGCTCCTGTGCGGACCGTGTGCCGACGCGTGGCACGTAGCCGCTCAACCGATGGGACAGGAGCTGTCCTGCTATCGGATCGGATCATCGGATGAGCTGTCCGATGTGGACGGTGCATGGGCGGACACGTATCACGTGACCGACGCGGGCGCGGTCCTCGTGCGACCGGACGGCTTCATCGCCTGGCGGGCGACGGACGGCCCGTGCGGCACCGAGGAGGGTGCAGCCGCCGAAGTGCTGGGTGGTGCACTCCGGCGGCTGCGGCTCGGGGCCGGACAGATCGTGCCGGCCTGACGTGCCACGGTCAGCCGGTCGAGCCCGGCTTCCCGCCAACGGCCACCTCGTCCGGCTGGCCGCCGTCCGTGGGCGCCGCGCCATCAGGGCCACCGTCCTCAGGGCCACCGGGCCCACCGTGCCCGTGCCCGCGGTCGCCGTCACGCAGCTTGATGTTCGGCAGGAACCAACTCAGCACGAACGCCAGCAGCATCAACGGAACGGCCACCAGGAACACCGTCTGCAACGAGTCGGCGAACGCACCGACCACCTCGTGGTAAGCGTCCGGATCGGACGACGCCAGCGCCTTGATGGACGCTGGGTCGCCATACAGGACGGCCGAACCGTTCGGCAGCTGGTCGAGCCCGTGCTCGATGGCCGAGGTCACCAGCTGCGCGGCGAGCACCGCGCCGAGGGCGGCCGTGCCGATGGCCGAGCCGATCACCCGGACGAACGACGCCTGCGCGGTGATCGTGCCGATGTCCTTGCGCGGCACGCTGTTCTGCACCGAGATGATCAGTTTGGAGATCACCATGCCCATCCCGACGCCCATCACCACCTGGTAGAGCCACATCTGCCAGGCGGGCGTGGCGGCGTCGAGCAACGAGAACAGGTAGACGCCCAGCGTCATGATCCCGACCCCGGCGATGACCACGACCTTCATCCGGCCGAGCACCACGGCGATCAGCCAGCCGCTGGCCCCGGAACCGAGCATCACGGCGATCATGAGCGGCACGATGTTCAGGCCGGCCACCGTCGGGTCATTGCCCCGGACCACCTGGAGGTAGATGGGGACGAAGAAGTAGGCGCCGATCGTGCCCAGCCCGATCACGAAGGTGATCACCATGGCCAGGCCGATCTCCGGCTTGCGGAACATCTTCAGCGGAATGATCGGCTCGGCCGCCCGACTCTCCCGGATCAGCAGCAGCACGACCAGCACGAGCGTCGCGGCGAACAGGCCGAGGATCTGCGGCGAGCCCCACGAGTACTCGGTACCGCCCCAGATGGTGATCAGCACGAGCGTGGACACGGCGGCCACGAGCAGCGCGGCACCGAGGTAGTCCACCTTCGCGTCGCGCCGGGTGGCCGGCAGCTTCAACTTGGTGCCGAGCGCGAGCAGTGCGACGAGACCGATCGGCACGTTGATGAGGAAGCACCAGCGCCACGACACATATTCGGTCAGCGCGCCGCCGATCAGCGGGCCGAGCAGCGAGGCCAGCGCGTACATGGCGCCGA
Source organism: uncultured Actinomycetota bacterium (assembly GCA_963826035.1). Taxonomy (GTDB): domain Bacteria; phylum Actinomycetota; class Actinomycetes; order Mycobacteriales; family Pseudonocardiaceae; genus Actinophytocola. The sequence goes on from CAWGVZ010000024.1 coordinate 773,990, forward strand.
CCAGTCCCTGGATCCGGCCGAGCTGGCGGGGTGGCACCACGGTCGCGGAGATCGTGAACGCCATCACCACCAGGCCGCCGGCACCGAGTCCCTGCAGTGCCCGGAAGATCACCAACTGCGTCATGTCCTGGGCGAGACCGACGGTCAGCGAGCCGACCGTGAAGATCGCGATGGACACCATGTAAATGGGTTTGGGCCCGTAGAGGTCACCGAGCTTGCCGTACAGCGCCATGGCGGCCGTGGTGGTCAGCAGATAGGAGGTGACGACCAGGGAGAAGCTGTCCAGCTGGCCGAACTCGCCCACCATGGTGGGCAGCGCGGTCCCGACGATCGTCTGGTCAAGTGCGGACAGCAGCTGGCCGGTCAGCAACACCGTCAGCACGGTTCTCAGCTGTCCACGGGACAAGGCGGTGGAAGACCTTCCCGCGGCCCCGTTCTCTGCGGCCATCGGCTACTCCTTCTCCGGTACCGGAAGGTGCATATGACCTTCCACAACGTCGTCATTCTCGGTTCGTCCCGGTCCCGTGTCGTGAGGCGCGAGTCCTCACCGCACCGGGATTCCCACGGCGGGTCCCGGCCCGTCGTGAGCAGGAACATTGCCCGGCTCGGGGATGACTCGAGACTCCTGTCCTGGGACCGGTCAATTCGGATAATTCAAGAGATCCGCGAGTCGTTCTGGTGTGCGCCCCGCGGCCCGGTCGCTCCAACCCCAAGAGGATGTGGTTCTCGATGAACGACAAACGCCTGATGTTCAGGCTGTTCTTACCGCTCTACGCCACGCAGTTCCTCGGCATCGGCTTCCTCTTCACCGCCCTCGCCGCGATCTCCCGTGACGCGGGAAAGGACCTGGACGAGATCGGCGGGATCTTCCTGCTGGGTATGGTGTGGACGCTCAAGTTCCTCTGGGCGCCGCTGGTCGACCGGTTCGGCTCGAAAAAGCGCGGGCACTACCGGTCCTGGCTGATGATCACGCAGCCGACGATCGCACTGGGAATCGTGGCCATCGCACCATTCGATGTGGTCGAGAACCTGGGCATCATCCTGATCATTCTGGCCGTCGTGGCCATCGCCTCGGCAACCCAGGACATCGCGGCCGACGCGCTCGCCGTACGGTCGGTGGAGGGCAAGAAGCGCGGCAACATCAACGGTCTGCAGATCGGCGCCGGCTTCCTCGGTGAGATCATCGGTGGCGGGCTCGTGCTGGTGCTCTACGACATCTGGGGCTGGGCGCCGGCCGTCCTGGTCCTCGCCGCGCTCACGGCCCTGCCCATCTACTTCATCCGCCGCTACCGCGAGGAAGCCCGCGAGCAGGTCGACGTTCCGCAGCGGGTGACCCGCCAGTCCGCGTTCGCCCTGTTCCGCCAGCCAGGGGTCAAGCGATGGGCGCTGATCATCACGCCGCTGCTGTCGCTCGGCATGCCCGGTGTGTACGGGATGCTCGTACCGATGATCATCGACGCGGGCATCTCGCCCGGTGGCGTCGGCCTGCTCACCAACGGCCTGGGTGGCGCCATCGGCATCACCTCCGCGCTCGGCGCCGGCCTGCTGATCAACAAGATCGGGCGCAGGAAGGCGTTGCTGTGGTTCGGTTTCGGGCAGCTGGTGGCCATCGCGTCGGTGCTGCCGGTGGCGGCCGGCGGTGGGATCGGGGTGATCCTGCTGGCCATCGTGTTGGTGAACATCGGGAACTCCGCGCTGTTCGTAGCCATGTACACGATCAACATGGACTTCTCCCGCAAGGACAACGCCGGCTCGGACTTCACGCTCCAGGTCAGCCTTTCCTTCGGTACCCGCTACCTGCTGGCCGGCATGATCTTCGGGGTGGCGGACGCATCCGGCTACACGCCGGCCGTCTACATCTGCCTGGGGATCGCCACGGTCGGCGCCATCGTCGCGGCGCTGCTCTACCGCGACTCGCCGACGCTGATCCAGACGGTCGCCGAAGGTGGCATCGACGAGCACGCGGTGGCCACGAAGGAGGCACCGATCGCCACTCCGGTCACGAGGTAGTCCGACCGGATCTGCCCTGAGCCTTGAGTGGGACGCGGTAAGAAATAGGCATAGTCGCTCAACACGCGCTGACGTTCTTAGGAGTCTCCATGTCGGACACGAAGCCGTTCTTGTGCGGACCGTCGGAGGGACGCGCAATCTGGCACTTCGGCTCGCTGGTGGTGTTCAAGGCAACCGGTGAGGAAACAAACGGCCAGTACTGGCTCGCGGAGATGTCGTGCAACCGGGGCTACGGGTCGCCGGTTCACGTGCACGGCAACGAGGACGAGCTGTTCCACATCCTCGAAGGCGAGATGAGCATCGAGGTCGGCGGGCAGCTGCACCACGCGACGCCCGGCTCCTCGGTGTTCCTGCCGCGCAACATCCCGCACTCGTACAAGGTCGAGTCCGACACCGTGCGCACGCTCGTGCTCGGCACCCCCGCCGGGTACGAGAACTGGTTCTTCGAGACCGGTACGCCCGCGGAACGGCTGGAGATTCCCCCGTTCGACCCGAGCACCTTCCCCGACTTCGGCGCCGTCATGGCCTCGACGCAGAAGTACGGCGGCCAGGTTCTCGGCCCGCCGCGTGACTGAGGTAGATCACCCATGACGATCGACGTGCACGGGCATGTCACCTCTCCCGAGCTGTTCAAGAGGTTCCCGATGCCGCCGAGCCTGGCGGACATCGACGGAATGGTGGAACGCAAGGCGGAGCTGGGCATCACGACAACGATCGTGGGCAGCCCGGTCGGTGCGGGGACCATGGTTCCCGTACCCGGCATCGACAACTACGGGCAGTCGGTCGACACGCTCGAGGAGTTTCACGACTGGGTCGCGGAGACCGTGCGCAGCCACCCGGGTCGCCTGAAGGGGTACGTGTACCTCAACCCGCTCGGCGGTACCGACGCCGTCGAGCGGGCGGCGAACCGGTTGCGGCAGGAGGAGTTCGTCGGCCTGATCGTCAACACCAGCGTCCGGGGCGAGTTCCTGGACGACGATCGGGCCGACGACTTCTTCGCCATGGCGGCGTCGACCGGTGCGCCGGTTCTGTTGCACCCGCCTGCTGTTCCGGTGGCGGCCGAGCCGATGAAACTCGTCGGCGCGGTCGAGCACGTGGTCCGGCCGTGTGACATCACCATGGGGGTCGCGGCGATTCTCTTCGCCGGCTGGCTGCGGAAGTACCCTGGCCTGAAGCTGATCGTCCCGAACGCGGGCGGCGCGTTGTCGCTGCTGAGCGAGAAGCTCGACATGGCGCAACGCCGGGACGGGATCGACGGGCCGCCGATCAGCGAGCAGCTTCGACTGATCAATGTGGACACCGCGACGCCGAGCCAGGTGGCACTGACCGCCGCCCTCGAGGTCTTCGGGCCGGAACGGATGCTGTTCGGCACCGACTCGCCGCCGCTCGCCACCCCGCTGGACGCGGCGGTGGCGGCCATCGACCGGCTCCCGCTGTCCGATGTGGACCGGGACCGGATCCTCGCGGGCAACGCGCGGGCGCTCTTCGGACTCGAAGCCACGGAACTCAGGAGGGCGTCATGAACGTACTCGTCGTCGGCGGGTACGGCGGGCTCGGCGCGGTGATCTGCGAGCAGTTCGCCGAGCAGGGCGCGGCCGTGGCCGTCGCCGGCCGCTCGCTGGAGAAGGCGACCGAGCTGGTGGAGAAGCTGCGGGCGAACGGCGCCACCGCGCTGCCGCTCGCCGTTGACGTCACCAGTTCGGCCAGCGTCGCGCGGGCGGTCGCCGAACTGGAGGACGCCTGGGGCGGCATCGACGTGCTCGTGAACTCGGCGAGCAAGCTGGTGACCGTCCCGGCCGAACACTTCGACGAGCAGCAGTGGATCGACGTGGTGCAGGCCAACCTGGTCGGCGCCTTCCTGCTCAGCCAGGGCGTCGGCCGGTCCATGTTGGACAAGGGCGCCGGCCGGATCATCCACCTGTCGTCGGTCCGTGGCGACGCGGGCGGCCGGATGGGCTTCTCCGCGTACGGGGCGAGCAAGGCCGGCGTGAACCTGCTGGTCAAGCAGCTCGCCACCGAATGGGGCGGTCGCGGCCTGACGGTCAACGCCGTCGCCCCCGGGTTCATGCGCACCGACTTCGTCGAGGCGGCGCAACAGAACCAGCAGTTCGTGCAACGCCTGCAGCAGCGGATTCCGATCGGCCGGTTCGCCGAGCCGGAGGAGGTGGCGAGCGCCGTGCTGTACCTGGCCTCGCCGCTCGCCCGGTTCGTCAACGGACAGGTGATCTACGTAGACGGCGGCGTGACCGCCAGCCACTAATGGAGGTAAGGATGTCCACCTGGCACGCGCTGTTCTACCCGATCAAGGCAGGCAGCGAAGAGACGGTGAAGGAGCTGTTCCGCAACAGCGGCCGCCCGCAGTTCGAGATCACGGGCCCCGACGGCAAGGTGGTCGGCCGGCTGCTCGCCACCATGGCGTTCGTCGGTCAGGAGGCCGCGATCCGCGTGATCGAGGTCGACGGGCCGCTGCCGCTGGTGGCCGCGCACATGAGCCGCCAGCCGGAGGTCAAGGAGTTCGAGCGGCAGCTCGAGGAGCACCTCACGGAGGAGCGCGACATGCTCTCGCCGGAGGGTGCCCGGGCGTTCTTCCAGCGCGCCGGCATGGAGAACGTGCTCAACCGGCGGGCCCCGGGCACGGCGGCCGCGTGATGGAGATCGGGGTAGGGCTGCCGAGCACGATCAAGGACGTCTCCGGCGACACCCTCGTCGAGTGGGCGGCCGAGGCGGACCGGGCCGGGTTCTCCAGTCTGGCCACGCTCGGCCGGCTGGTCTACGACACCTATGACGGGTTCGTGGCGCTGTCCGCGGCGGCGGCCGTGACCGAGCGGATCAAGCTGGTGACGGCTGTGCTGCTCTCGCCGCTGCACGGGAACACGGCGCTGCTGGCCAAGCAGGCGGCGAGCCTGGACAAGCTGTCGGGCGGGCGGCTGGTGCTCGGCATGGCCGCCGGGTCCCGGCCGGACGACTTCAAGGCGGCCGGCGTCCCCATGAAGGGTCGCGGGAAGCTGGTGGAGGAGCAGATCCTCGAGGCGCGGCGGATCTGGGCGGGCGAGCGGCGCGGCTTCGCCGGCGGCATCGGCCCGAAGCCGGTTTCCGCTGGCGGGCCATCGATCATGCTCGGTGGGCACTCGCCCGTGGCCATCGAGCGCGCGGCCCGGCTGGCCGACAGCTGGATCTCCGGCGGCGGCGGGGTCGGCATGTTCAAGGGCGGCGCGGCCGCGTTCCGCGCGGCGTGGGAGCAGGCGGGCCGGGACAAGCCGGCGAAGGTCGTGGCGCTGGCGTACTACTCGCTCGGGCCGCGGGCACAGGAGCAGGCGGACCAGTACCTGAGCGACTACTACGGCTTCGCGCCGCCGTATGCGCAGATCGTGCTGCGTGGCGCGGCGGTCGGCGAGGCGCGACTGAAGGAGACCCTGGCCGGGCTGGAGGAGGCCGGGTGTGACGAGGTGCTGCTGTCGCCTTGCAGTGCGGATGTGAACCAGTTGAAGGAACTGCGCGAAGTGGTCGGTCTGTAGTTCAGGTGCGCTCGGCGTCGCATTCTCCTCCGACGCCGGGCGCACCCTGCAGCCAGCTCGGCGGGCCTGAAGATCAAGAGCGGGCCACGGCCCCCCGAATCCAGCGTAACGACGAGCACCGACAGAATTCGAAGCACCGGCGAGTCCCACGTTCGAGACCGGCGAGTCCCCCTCTCAGCCCGCGCGAGTCCCCCTTCCACGACACACGAGTTGGCGGTTCGCGAACGCGGGCTGGTTGGCTGAACCGCCAACTCGGATGTCCTGCGAGGGAGACTCGCGGGGCTTGAACGTGGGACTCACCTGCCACCAACGTGGGACTCGCCGACCGTTCGCGCGGTTGCGCCGGGCCCTTGGTCATTAAGTACGGCTGCTTGGCCGTTCTTGTCGGTGCGGCTGACTACGCTGGAAAACGGGGGCCGTGGCCCGCTCTTGATCTTCGATCCTCGCGAACTAGCTGGTCAACAAGGCTCGTGTGGCGGGGACTACCTCGCGGGCGAAGCGGGTCACCTGGTGAATGCTGTTGCTCTGTTCCGGCCAGAAGATGAATGTGCGGAACTGCTGTTCGGTCGCCAGGCGGGCGATGAGCGCCGCCCACTGGTCGGGCGTGCCGCGCACCGGGCTCGAACCCGTGCGGGCCTCCGCGTCGCCCGGCTCGTCGGTGATCGTGCCCACCAGTTGGGCCATGCGCAGGACGTCAGCCGGGTCGCGGCCGGCCGCGCGGGCCGCCTCGTCGATGGTCGTGTTCGCCGACTGCCACTTCTCGTACGGGAGATACGACGGGATCGGGGCGGCCCAGCCATCGCCGAGACGACCCGTCAGGCGCAGGCTCCGGGGACCCTGCGAGCCGATCCAGATGTTGATCGGGTGCGCCGGGCCAGGGCCGGTTCGCAGGGCCGACACCGAGCCCGGTACGCGCGCTTCGCCCGGTTGCCACAGCGCTCGGAGCACGGCAATGGCCTCGGCCTGGGCGTCCAGCGCGTCGGCCGGCGTCAGGCGCGGCACCCCCAGCGACTCGATGCCCGCCCAGTTGCCGCCCGCGCCGAGGCCCAGCTCGAAGCGGCCGCCCGACAGGACGTCCAGGCTTGCCGACGTCTGCGCGAGCATGGCCGCCGGGCGCAGTGGCAGCGCCGCCACGTCCGGGAACACCCTGATCCGGCTGGTGTGCGCCAGCAGGTACGGGATCAGCGCGAACGTGTCCACCAGCGCCGGCGCGTACGGGTGGTCCTGGACGCCCACCAGGTCCAGACCGTCCGCCTCGGCCACCGCCACCAGGTCCTGATGCGCCGTCAGGTCCGCCGTCGGGACCAGCGAGAAACCGAACTCCATGCGAGCACGGTATCCCGACACCCGCGAGTCCCACACGTGGGACTCGCCCGGTTTGAACGTGGGACTCGCGGGGTTGTTGGTCAGGCTGCGCGGTCGGTGGTGCGGCCCAGTACCTCGGCTCGCAGGGCTTTCTTGTCCACCTTGCCGACCGCCGTCAGCGGGAAGTCCGACATGATCTCCAACTGCTCGGGGAACTTGAACTTGGCCACTCCCTGCGCGGCGAACGTCGCCCTGATGTCCTCCAGCGACAGATTCTGTCCACTGTGGAGGACGACGCACACGCACACCAGCTCGCCGTACTCGGGGTCCGGCAGTGCGATGGCAGATGACCGGCGGACCTGGGGCAGCGTGTCCACCACCGCTTCCACCTCGGGCGCCGAGATCTTCTCGCCGCCACGGTTGATCAGGTCCTTCACCCGACCCTCGACCACGAAGTTGCCGGTCGGCTCCCAGCGGACCAGGTCGCCGCTGCGGTACCAGCCGTCCGGGGTGAACGCCCTCGCGTTGTGCTCCGGCGCGCGGAAGTAGCCGCGCGGGGTGTACGGGCCGCGGGTCAGCAGCTCGCCCGTACCACCGAACGGCACCTGTTCGCCCTGCTCGTCGACGATGCGGATCTCGTCGTCCGGACAGATCGGGCGGCCCTGGGTCCGCGCGATCACCTTCGGGTCGTCGTCCGGCCGCGTGTAGTTCAGCAGCCCCTCGGCCATCCCGTACACCTGCTGCAGCGTGGCGCCGAGCGCCGGGCCGATCCGCACGGCGAACGCCGGGTCCATCACCGAACCGCCGACCTGCACCAACTCCAGGCTGCTCAGGTCGTGCTCGGTCGAGGCCGCCGCCTCCACCCAGCGCTGGGCGATGGCCGGCACGAGCGAGGTCACGGTCACCCGTTCCCGCTCGATCACCGGGAACGCCGCCTCCGGCTTCGGCGTGCGCAGCATCACCGCACGGCCGCCATGGCTGAGCGCGCCGAGGATGCCCGGCGAGCCGAGCGGGAAGTTGTGTCCCATGGGGAGGGTCACCAAGTACACGGTGTTCTCGTCGAACTCGCAGATCTCGCCGCTGCGCCGCGCGTTGTACTCGTAGTCCTGGTGCGTCCTGGTGATGATCTTCGGTGTGCCCGTGGTGCCGCCGGAGAGCAGGAACAACGCGATGTCACCGGGATCGGGGCGGTGCGCGTCGAGCCGGCTGCGTAGCCGGGCCGGGTCCTGCCAGCGTTCGAGCAGCGAGCGGACGTCGACGTTCAGGTCGCGCACCTCATCGCCCAGCACGAGCACCGGGCACGACCTCGGCCGGTCGTGCGCCAGGTCCACGGCCAACTGCTGGTGGTCGAAGCCCTGCCACTGGTCGGGTACGACGATGGCACGCACGTCGGCCAGTTCGGCCAGGTAGACAAGCTCGTGCTCGCGGTGCGCGAGCAGGGCGAGCACCGGCGCGACGCCGATCCGTTGGCAGGCCAGGAACAGCGCCACGAACTCCCAGCTGTTCGGTAGCTGCACGAGGATGTTGTCACCGTCGTGCAGGCCGAGGTCCAGCAGGTTGTCCGCCAGGGCGTCGGCGTGTTCGGCGAGTTCCCGGTAGCTGACCGAGACCTCACCGTCCACAATGGCCACTCGGTCGCCGTAGCGATCGGCCTGCTCCCACATCCACTGGCCAAGGGTCTGGCCGCGCCAGTAGCCCTTCGACACGTACCGGGCGGCGAACTCGGCCGGCCACGGCGTAAAGCCATCCCGCTTCATGTTTCCTCCGCGCTCATGCCGCGACCGCCGGCGGCAGTGGTTCCTGCTCATCGGGTTCGTCCGGTTGGGACGGTTCGGGCACCAGCAACTCCGCCAGGAAGTCGCCGATCGCCTGTACGGTCGGCCGGTTCCACAGCAGCGTCGCCGGCAGGCTCACCCGGAACTGCCGTTCCAGCCGGCCGCGGATGATCTGTGTCATCACCGAGTCCAGGCCCATCTCGATCAGCGGCCGGCGGGTGTCCAGGTCCTCGGCCGCGAGCTTCAGTTCGGCCGCCACCTGCCCGGCGACCTCCGTGGCCAGGTAGGCCCGCAGGTCGTCGTCGCGCAGCCCGAACCACGGCGCACCGGTCGACGCCACCACCTGTTCCTCTGTGGACAGTTCGGTGAGCAACGCGGGCCTGCGCATGCCGGGCAGCAGCGGGACCGGGCGCAGCACGGCCACGTGCGACACGTCGTGCCGGTGGGCGTACTCCCACGAGCGGAACGCCTCGGCCGCCGTGATGTCGACCGTGCCGCGCGCCGACAGCTCCGCGTCGATCGCCGCGGACGACGTCGACATGCCGAGGCCGCGCCAGGACGTCCAGCCGAGGCTTAGACTGCCGGCTCCCCGGTGGGTGGCGAGCGCGTCGAGCACGGCGTTGGCCGCGCCGTAGCTCGCCTGGCCCGGTAGGCCGAGCAGCTGGCCGGCCGAGGAGAACAGCACGAAGAAGTCCACCCCGCCCGGCGGGAACAGCTCGTTCAGTACCAGCGCGCCCCGCACCTTCGGCCGCATGACCGTACGCAGCGACGCCTCGTCCACTTCGGACGCGAGACGATTGTCGAGCACGCCCGCCAGATGGACGACGCCACGGATGGGCGGCAGGCCGTGCTCGGCCACCGACAGCGCCCGCGCCGCGGCCGCCCGATCGGCCACGTCCAGGGTGACCGTCCGGACGGTCACCCCGGCGGCCTCCAGCGCGCGGACCGCCTCGATCTGGTTGGTCACCACGGGATCGGTGACCGCGTCCCACTCGGTGCGCGGCGGCAGCGCCGTGCGTCCGGCGAGGATCAGCCGGCGGGCGCCCTTGCCGGCCAGCCAGCTCGCCACCTCCAGCCCGAGCACGCCGAGCCCACCGGTCACCAGGTAAGTGCCGGCCAGGCGGCAGGCCAGCGGCGCGCGGACCGGTGCCGACTCCGGCTGCGCCAGCCTGGGCACCCGGAGATCCGTGTGCCGCACGGTGATCACGTCGTCCTTGGGTCGCGCGGTGAGCACCTGGCGCACCAGGCCGGCCGAGCCGAGCGGGTCGGCCGCGTCGACATCGACCATCCCGCCCCAGAGATCCGGGTACTCGCCGGCCAGCACCCGGCCGAGGCCCCACAGCGCCGCCTCGCCGACCGCCGCGAGGTCGGCCGCCTCCCGCACGCCCCTCGTGATGCCCCACAGCGCCGGCTTGACGTCCCAGGTGGACAGTTCCTGCGCGGTCCTGGTCAGCAGCCACGCCGCGTCGACCGGGTCCCCACCCCGCTCGGGCGTGACGAGCACGGCGCTCGAGGCGGTGATGCGGTCCCGCAGGTCGGCCAGCTCCGTCGGGTCGGTGACCCCGAGCCACGGCACGCCGAACCGCGCACCGAGGTCGTCGGCCAGCACCCAGTCACCCACGAACACCACGAGGTCCAGCTCGCCCCGGATGCGCTTCGGCAGCTCCAGCGGCCGCCAGACGATCTCGTGCACCAGCCGGCGCGGGCTGGCGGGCGCGCCGGTGTCACCGTCGAGCACGCCGTAGCGCAGCCCGGTCAGCGTCGCCACCACGGCGCCGTCCCTGGTGCCGATGGTCACGTCCACCGTGTCGGTCGAGCCCGGTTGCACCCGCACGCTCACCACGGCCTCGGCCGGCGGGGTGCCGCCGATCGCCACCTGGCGGATGTGCGCCGGCATGCGCAGGGTCGCCGGGCCGCCGAACACCACCGAGGCGGCCGAGAGCGCGGCGTCCAAAATGGACGCCCACGTGGTCGGCAGCTCCCCCGTCGGATCGGTCACCACCCGGACGAACAACTCGTTGTCCCCGCGCCGGATCCGCTGGATCCGCCACGGGAAACCCATGGCCGCCACCCCGATGGACGCGAGCCGGTCGACCACGAACTCCGGGTCGAGCCGCTCGGCGCACCGGGCGCGCAGCTCCTCCAGCGGCAGCGTGGCACCGCCGGCCGGCTCGGCCACCGCCGGCACGACAGCCGTGGTGTGGGTCAGCCAGCCGCCGTCCTGCTCGTCGTCCGGACGCCGGGAGCACAACCGCAGCGTCCCGTCCATGTGCACGATCTGCAGTTCCCGCGCCGAGGCCACCGACACGGGCACGCGCAGCGACACGTCGGTCAGCACGTGCCCGCCGGCCGCCGCGAAGAACGTGTTGAGCAGCACGGCGGCCGGCACGATCTCCGTGCCCTGCACCGGATGGTCCCCAGGGTAGGGCCGGCTGGCCTGGTCGAGCCAGGTCTGCCACACCCGGACGGGCGTGCTGCCGTTGACCGTCAGCGGCTCACCGAGAAGGGCGTGACTGTCCACCTCGTGCTGTCGCGAGTGGACGTTCTGCCGCGGGGGCAGCGCCACCCGGAACTCCCGGTGCTGCCAGGCGATCCCGGGCAGGGTGACCAGCCTCCCCTCGCTGGACCAGGCGACGGGAACACCGTGGCAGTGCAGGTTCGCCAGGTTCTCCAGCAGCGTCGCCTGCTCCGGACGGTTGCGCCGCAACGTGTGCGCCACCACCGCGTCGGTCACCCGCTCGGCCGCCACCACCTCGTTGATCGAGTACGACACCACCGGGTGCGGGGCGATCTCCAGGAACGCGCGGTAGCCGTCGGCGAGCGCGGCCCGCACGGCATCGGCGAACCGCACGGGGTTGCGCAGGTTTCCCGCCCAGTAGGCGCCGTCGCGCGGCGCGTCCCCGCGCGGGTCCGGCAGCGAGGTGGAGTAGACGGGCACCCGCGGCGTGGCCGGCACCAGCTCGGCGACCGCGGCCGCCAGGTCGTCCACCAGCGGGTCCATGTGGTGGCTGTGGAACGCGACGTCGGAGTTCACCCGCTGGATGTGCAGCGCCGGGTCCGCTCCCCACTGCTTGATCACCACGTCGAGCACGCCCACGTCACCGGCCATGACCGTGGACACGGGCGACGCGGCGATGGCCGCGCAGACCCCGTCCTCGGTGGCCAGCCGCCGCTCGACCTCGTCGAACGGCAGATTCACCATGGCCATGGCGCCGTTGCCCGCCACCCGGCGCAGCAGCGCGGACCGCCGGCAGATCAGGCGGGCGCCGTCGGCCCGGTCGAGCACGCCCGCCACGACGGCGGCCGCGATCTCGCCGACCGAGTGGCCGATCACCGCGACGGGCCGCACACCGCGCTCGGCCCACACCTCGGCCAGCGCCACCTGCATCGCGAAGATCAACAGCTGGATGCGGTCGGTGTGCAGCAGGTCGCCCTCCAGCAGCGCCTTCCGCGGCGAGACACCCAGCTCGGCCAGGCAGATCGGCTCCAGCTCGTCGAGCACCCGGCCGAACGCGGGCTCCGTGGCCAGCAGCTCACGGCCCATCCCGATCCACTGCGAGCCGTGCCCGGAGAACACCCAGACGGCGCCGTTCGCCGCACCCGCGAGTGGCCGGCCGGCCGTGATCCCGTCCGCCGTCTCGTCCACCGCCACCTGCCGCAGCTTCGTGACCAGCTCCGCGCGACCGGCGGCCACCACGGCCGAGCGGTGACCCAGGTGCGCGCGGCGGGCGGTCAGCGTGTGCGCGATGTCGGCCAGCTCCACGTCCTGACCACCGCCGGACAGCCAGCCGGCGAGGGTGCCGGCGTACTCGCGGGTGGCGTCGGGGGAGCCGCCGGACAGCGGGTAGACCCGCAGCGCCGTGCCGAGGTCGGCGGCCGGGGTCGGTGCCTCCGGGCGCGGCGCCTGCTCGAGGACCAGGTGCGCGATGGTGCCGCCGTAGCCGTAGCCGGACACGCCCGCGCGGCGCGGGCCACCGGTCGACGGCCACGGAGTGAGTTCGGTGACCACCCGCAGACCCGAGTCCGCCCAGGGGATGTCGGGGTTCGGGCGGTCGAAGTTCAGGCTCGGCGGGATGGCCGCGTGCTCGATGGCGAGCACCGCCTTGATCACCGCGGCGATGCCGGACGCGGCCTCCAGGTGACCGATGTTGGTCTTCACCGAACCGATGAGGCAGGGCCGGTCGGCCGGGCGCCCGATGCCGTAGACGGCGGCGATCGCACCCGCCTCGACCGGGTCGCCCGCGCGGGTTCCCGTGCCGTGCGCCTCGACGTAGTCCACCGACTCCGGCGCCACCCGCGCCTGGCGGCAGGCCAGGCGCAGCATCTCCTCCTGCGCCGGCCGGCTCGGCGCCATGATCCCGTTGGTGCGGCCGTCCTGGTGGACGGCGCTGCCGCGGATCACGGCGAGCACCCGGTCACCGTCGCGGCGCGCGTCGGCCAGGCGCTTGAGCACCACGACGCCGCACCCCTCGCCGCGGCCGTAGCCGTCGGCCGACGCGTCGAACGACTTGGACCTGCCGTCGGGGGCGAGCGCGCCCGCCGAGTCCATCACCATGGTCAGGCCGGGCGCCATCATGAGCATCACGCCGCCGGCGATCGCCACGGACGTCTCACCGAGGCGCAGGCTCTGGCTCGCGAGATGCAGCGCCACCAGCGACGACGAGCACGCGGTGTCCACCACCATGCTCGGTCCGCGCAGGTCCAGCGCGTAGGAGACGCGGTTGGCCACGGCGCACAGCGAGGACCCGATCCCCGTCCACGCCTCGATGCGGGGCAGGTCCTCCAGCATCCGCCGGCCGTGGTCGTCGGTGTTCACCCCCAGGAACACGCCGGTGTCGCCGCCCGCCAGGCTCGCCGGCACGATGCCCGCGTGTTCGAGCGCTTCCCAGCTGACCTCGAGCGCCATCCGCTGCTGCGGGTCCATGAGCGCGGCCTCGCGCGGCGAAATGCCGAAGAAGGCGGCGTCGAACGAGTCGACATCGGCGACGAAACCGCCGGAACTCGTGGTCCTGCGGACAGCCGACGCGTGTTCCGCGCCGGCCGTACTGTAAAACTCCCACCGCTTCTCCGGCACCTCGCCGATGGCGTCGAAACCGGATACCAGCGCGTCCCAGAAACCGTCCGGAGAATTGATGTCACCCGGCAACCGGCAGCCCATTCCGACAATCGCGACCGCGTCGGTTCCGCTGCTGGTCTCCATCGTGATTTCCGCCTCCGTCACACACCACACCGCCGGGCCCCGGTCCCAGCTCAATTGTCTGGCGACCCGGGTCCCGGCGGCATCGGTCTGTGATCCCTGGCGGGCTGGGAATCACGCGGTGGTGCGACTCCTCGGCAGCATGAACGCCAGCAGGATCATCCAGATGAACGTGGGGAAGCGGCCGAGCGGGATGAGCGAGGTCGCCGGTTCCGCCACGAACGTCGCCACCGAACCCACGGAGATCACGGCGATCACCAGACCGGCGACCGACAGCCACGACGGGAGCAGCCGGCCGCGCCGCGCGATCGCGCTGGCCGCACCGACCAGCAGGCCGGCGGCCGCCACGTGACCGAAGCCGCCGAGGCCGAAGTACAGGAGCTGCAGGCCCTGCCAGCCCTCCTCCTGGTGCACGGCCGGGAACGCCAGCGTCCACTGGATGAGCGCACAGATGGCCATCAGGACCGACGCGATCGTGCCGCCGACGGCCACCAGGTACAGGGGTGCGGTGGCGCGGGGCGCGAGCGCCTTGAGCCGGGCCCACAACACTGCCGTGAACGAGGCGAACGCCAGCGCCGACAGGAACTGGACGAGCGCCACCCACTTCACGGCCGTGGAGTGGTCGGCGTGGGCCTGCTGAACGGATCCGTCCGCGTCGAACGGGTTGAAGTAGAGCTCGCCGGCGAAGGTGAGCACGATGAAGATGTTCGCCAGGAACAGGCCGGCGGTGGCGAAACTCGGGCCGACCAGGGAAGGAGCGGCGCCCTGGGTGTCCGTCCGCTCGCCACGGACTGCATCGGTTGTGGTCATGGGTTTCGCGCCTTCCCGAATATGTTGAGTTTCACTTCTGGGCATGAAACCGGCTGTACAGCATTCTAGATAGCGGAGAATGGTGTCGTGATATTCTTGTGGGCTACCTCCGAGTGGTTCTCGAGCCGGCTACGAGTACGGCATGTTTTCGTTGTTCTACCGATCCGAATAAGGGAGCACTGAGGATGAGCGAGCAGGAAGTTCTCGATCTGGTTCAGCGCTGGGCCGGTGCCGAACTGAACGGCGACGTCGACGCGTTCGACGAGCTACTCGCAGCGGATTTCGCCGGGGTGGGCCCCGTCGGATTCGTGCTCGACAAGGAGCAGTGGGCCGGCCGGCACCGTGGCGACCTGAAGAACGAGGAGTTCGAGGTCAAGGACACCAAGGTCCGGTTGTACGGCGACTCGGCGGTCGTGGTGGCCGTCCAGGCGCAGAAGACCAAGGTGATGGGCCACGACAGCAGCGGCGAGTTCCGCGTGGTCGTGGTGGCGACGAAGCAGGACGGCACGTGGCGGATCGCCAACGTGCAGCTGAGCGGGCCGTTGATCGCGCCGGGCCAGATGCCGCCGTTCGTCAAGCCCGAATAGCCACTCCCTCGAATGCCTGGAAGGCGTCGTTCCTGACGCTCAACGTCAGGAAGGCGTCGTTCCAGGCATGCCACCTATTTGGCCATTTCCACGACCGCACGGAACGTCCCGTGGTCGTCGACGTGCGTACGCAGGAAGTGCGCCACGTCCGACCGGGAGATCGACCAGCAGCCGGTGAGCTTGCGGTTCACGGACGTCCGGTAGGTGCCGGTCACCGGGCCGTCGGTCAGCCGGGCCGCCCGCACGATCGTCCAGTCCAGTACGGACTTCCGTACGTGGTCCTCCATGAGCGCCATGTCCGCGTACGGCTTGCGCAGGATCGGGTGGAGCAGGCACTTCGCCAGCAGGTACTCGGGCAACTGGCGCGGGCTGGGGATCTCCAGCGACGTGGTGGAGACCACGAGCAGCCGCCGTACCCCCTCCTCGCCCATGGCGGCCATGACGTTCGCCGTGCCCTGGGAGTAGAGGGTGGTGGCGTGGCGTTTCATGCCGATGCCCAGTGCGGACAGCACCACCTCCGAACCGGCCACCGTGCGCCGCACGGCCGCCGGGTCGAGCACGTCGCCGGCCACCACGTCGACCTGATCCGCCAGCTCGCCCAGTGACGCCGGCGTGCGCGCCAGGACGGTCACCTTGTCGCCGTTCTCGACCGCCTGCTCGATGACCCGCCTGCCGGTTCCTCCGGTGGCGCCGAACAAAGCCAACCGCATGATGTTCTCCTCCCACGCCCGCGACGCCGGCCTCGGCGGCCGGCGTCGCGGGAGGTGTCTCAGGCAGCCTGGGCAGCGCCGCCGCTCACCGCGGCCACCAGGTCCGCCCGGCTCGCACCGGGCAACTGCGGCGGGGGTCCTCCGGCCGACAGCGCCCGACCGATCCGCTCGCGCATCTCGTCGTTCGCGTACAGCTCGGCCGGCGAGACCAGCGACATCATCACCTGCGCCACCCGCCGCCAGATCTCGGCGTCCTTTGTGGACGCCGCGACGGCCGTGCCGAACGTGACGATGCCCGGCGGCGGCATCTGCGGCCGCTCGCCCTTCACGGTCGCCTCCCACAGCCCGGCCCGGCCGCGGTCGTTCGCCATCGACTCGAACAGCCACGGCGACAGCAGGGCCTTCGACGCGCCGGCGAACTTCGCCGCCTGACCGCGGTCCACGGTCGGGTGCGCACCGAGCAGGTCGACCAGCTCGAAGATGTGCGCCAGTGCGAGCGAGACCCCACGACCGTAGGCCGGGTTCGTGGTGCACACCGCGTCACCCAGGCCGTAGAAGCCCGTGGTCAGCTCGGCCGCACCGGGGTCGACCAGGCGGGCACTGTTGTCCAGCCCGCCCATCGCGTACACCGGGGAGATCGGTTCCGAATTCCCCGGCGCGACCCAGCCGGCGAGCAGCGGGGTGGCCCGGATGGCCGCCGTGAACGCGTCCGCCTCCCGCAGTGCCTTCATCGGCTTGTCGTCCGGCAGTACGCCGAGCGAGATGGAGAACGTGTCGCCATCGCCGAGGAAGAGCACGGCCGTGTAGCTGTCCCACAGCCCGCCCGCACCGAACCCGCGGTTCAGCGGGCCAGGAGGCGCGGGGGTGAGCCGGCGGTAGTACCGCGTGTAGTAGGTGATCCGGCAGCTCTCGCTGGTCTCCTCCGGCACGGGCAGCCCGGCCTCGGCCAGCCACTTCGCCTGCGCCGACTTGCGACCGCTGACGTCGAGCACCAGGTCGGCGCTCAGCTCGGTGCCGTCGTCGAGCCGGACCCCGGTGACCGTGGTGCCGTCGGCGATCAGGCCGCGGACGGTCGCACCGGTGCGGACCGTCACCCCGGGGCGGGCGAGTGCCCGGTCCCGCAGCACCCACTCGAACGTCGAGCGCCGGGTGGTGATCATGTTGAGGTCGTCGTCGGACGGCTTGCGCTCGAGGTCACCCAGCATGGGCGGCGGGAAGTCGGCCAGGTTGACCGTGCCGGCACCTGCGGCGAGCAACGCCTCGTACACGTCGGGGAGCCGGTCGCGCAGCAGGTTCGTGCCTCGTGAGCCGAACGCGTGCGAGTGCGCGGCCTGCGGCACGGTCGGCCGCGGCCAGTCGGTGCCCGCTTCCTCCAGTGTGGACGGTGCGGCGGCGGCCTCGCGTTCGAGCAGCAGCACCTCGTGCCCCTGATCGGCGAGCGCGGCCGCGGCGGCGAGCCCGGTGACGCTCGCCCCAACAGCGATTATCTTCATCAGGCGTTCCAGAACTCGTCGACCGCGTACACGTCGTTCGGGTAGGTCCAGAACTCCTTGATCTTCCCGTCGACGATCCTGGCGACGTTGATGAACGCCATGTCCAGCACGAGGCCCTTGCGCTCGTAGTGCGTGTCGAGGATGGCGAACGCGTGGTTGTCGCTGCCGCCGATCTCCTTGACCTCCATGCGCAGGTTGCCGTTCGTCAGCTCCCACATCTTGTTGGCGAACGCCGTGGAGTCCTTGATGCCGACGTGCTCACCGGACAGCGGGTTGCGGCCGGGGTAGTGGTGCACCGAGTCCTCGTGCCAGTAGGTGGCGGCGGTCTCGACGTCGCCGCTACCGAAGGACGCGTACACCTTCTCCATCAGCTGGACGTTCGGGTGGTCGGACATGTCAACTCCTCAGGATGCCTTGCTGGTAACGGAACTCGGGAGCGTCGAACGGACAGCGTCGACGATCTTGCCGGCGTTCGGCGGGAACGCGTCCTCGAGCGCCGCGCTGAACGGCACGGGCGCGTGCGGCCCGGTCACCGTGCGGACGGCGGCCGACAGCGACGAGAACCGGTTCTCCGCCACGTTGCCGGCGATGTCCGTGGCGATCGAGCACCTCGGGTTCGACTCGTCGACCACGATGAGCCTGCTGGTCTTCTCGACGCTCGCGTACACCGCGTCGAAGTCGAACGGCGACAGGGTGCGCGGGTCGATCACCTCGGCCTGGATGCCGTCCTCGGCAAGGGCTTCGGCCGCCTTCAGCGCCTCGTTCACCATCCGGCCGATGGCGACGATCGTGACGTCGTCGCCCTCGCGGACGGTCTTCGCCACCCCGAGCGGGATCGTGTACCGCTCCTCGGGAACCACCCCGCGGCTGCCGAAGTAGAGCAGCTTGTGCTCGAAGAAGATCACCGGGTCGTCGTCCTGGATGGCCGCCGCCATCAGGCCCTTCGCGTCGACCGGGTTGGACGGCGCGACCACTTTCAGCCCGGGGATGTGGGTGAACAGCGAGTACAGCGCCTGCGAGTGCTGGGCGCCGCGGCGCATGCCCGTGCCCCACATGGCCCGCAGGACAAGCGGCACCTTCGCCTTGCCGCCGACCATGTAACGCAACTTGGCCGCCTGGTTGAGGATCTGGTCGAAGCAGACCCCCGCGAAGTCCACGAACAGCAGGTCGGCCACCGGACGCAGGCCCGTGGCGGCCGCCCCGACCGCCGCACCGACGAACGCGGCCTCCGTGATCGGCGCGTCGAACACCTTGTCCGGGAACTTCACGTGCAGGCCCCTGGTCGGGCCCCAGGCGTGCCCGAGCGTGCCGTCACACCCGGTGCCGCCGATGTTGTCCTCACCGAACACGACCACCGTCGGGTCGTGCTCCATCTCCTGCGCGAGTGCTTCGTTCAGTGCTTCCAGATAGGACAGGACGCGCGGCGTCTCGGTCATCTTTTCGCTCTCCTGCCTCAGTAGCTCACGTACACGTCGGTCAGCAGCTCGCTGACGTCCGGCTCGGGTGCGGCCTTCGCCTCGGCGACCGCCACCTCGACGAGCGCGTCGACAGTCACGTCCACCTCGGCCAGCTCGGCGTCGCTCACCTGGCCGGCGACCCGCGTGGTGAACAGCTTCAGCGGGTCCTTTTCGGACCGGAGGGTGTCGACCTCGCCCTCGCCGCGGTAGCCCTGCTGGTCGAAACCCTCCATGTGGCCGAAGAACCGGCCGGCCTTGCACTCGACGAGCGACGGCCCGCCGCCGCTCCTGGCCCGGTCGACCGCCGTCTGCGCGGCGGCCCGGACGGCGAAGTAGTCGGTGCCGTCGACCACCTCGGCCGGCATGCCGAACGCCTCGGCGCGACGGGCGACGTCCAGCCCGCCCAGGTGGTAGCGGGTGCCGGTGGCCTGTGCGTAGAAGTTGTCCTCCACCACGAACACCACGGGCAGCTGCCAGACCATCGCCAGGTTCAGGCTTTCGGCGAACGAGCCCTGGTTGGCCGCGCCGTCACCGACGAACGCGACGCTCACCTGCTTGCGGCCCAACACCTTCGCCGAGAGCGCGGACCCGCACGCGAGTGGTGCCCCGCCGGCCGCGACGCCGTTGGCGCCGAGCATGCCCTTCTCGAAGTCGGCGATGTGCATCGAGCCGCCCTTGCCGTTGCACAGCCCGCCGACCTTGCCGTACAGCTCGAGCATCATGGCCGTGACGTCGCAGCCCTTGGCGATCGCGTGCCCGTGGCCACGGTGCGTGCTCGCGATGTAGTCGCCGTCGGTCAGCGCGCCACAGGTGCCCGCGGCGACGGCCTCCTGACCGGCGTACAGGTGCACGGCGCCGGGGATCTCCCCACCGGCGACCTCCGTGTGGATTCGCTCCTCGAACACGCGAATCGTTCGCATCACCCGGTACGCTTCGATCAACTCCTGGCGGCTGAGCGATTCTGTCGCCATCAGCGGTCCTTTCCCGGAATTCGGCCCGATCCCCTCGTCGAGGCTAGGTTCGTTCCCGGCGAATCCGGTGAAACGTCGAGCCCTCCTCGACCGGTCCTGTTCGCGGTCGTCAGCTCCCCGTCAGTCCACGTACGCTCGAGTGGGACACGAGGGAGGACCGCAGTGCAGGACGCGACACGCTTCGACACGCTGGCCGTTCACGCCGGTGAGCGCGACCCCGGCCCCGAGGGCTCGGTGGTGTTTCCGATCTTCCAGGGCACCGTCTACACGGTCGAGCCGGGCTCGGACTACCACGACATCAAGTACCACCGGTTGAACTCGACGCCGTCGCAGGTGTATCTGCACGACAAGCTCGCCGCGCTCGAGGGTGCGGAGGCGGCGGTGGCGACGTCGTCCGGCATGGCGGCCGTGACCACCGTGCTGCACACGGTGCTCGGCGCGGGCGACCACCTGCTGGTGGGCGACGCGCTGTACGGCGGCACGCACGACTTCCTCACCCAGCACGCCGAGCGGCTCGGCTGGACGTACTCGGTGATCGACCCGCGGCGCCCGGAGTCGTGGACCGTCACCCCGGCCACCCGCGCCATCCTCGTGGAGACGATCACCAACCCGACCATGCGGGTCGGGCGGCTGCGCGACGTCGTGGCATTCGCGCGCACGCACGGGCTCGTCAGCATCGTGGACAACACGTTCGCCAGCCCCGTGAACTTCCGGCCGGTGGTGGCGGGGTTCGACGTGGTGTTCAACAGCGCCACCAAGTACCTGAACGGGCACTCCGACCTGGTGGCGGGCAGCGTCGCCGGGTCGGCGGAGATGGTCGAGAAGGTCCGGCGGACGCTGAACCTGTACGGCGGCAGCCTCGACCCGCACGCCGGTTACCTGCTGGCCCGCAGCCTGAAGACGCTCGGCCTGCGGGTCCGCACGCAGAACGCGAACGCGCTGGCCGTGGCCTCGTTCCTGGCCGCCCACCCGAAGGTCGGCGCCGTGAGCTACCCGGGCCTCGAGTCGCACCCGGACCATGAGACCGCGCGTGAGCTGCTGTCCGGGTTCGGCGGGATGCTGAGCTTCCGGCTGGCGGCAGGCGACCCGGCCGCGGCCGACACGCTGCTCGACGCGCTGCGGCTGCCGGCGAACGCGCCGAGTCTCGGCGGTGTGGAAACGCTGATCACCCGCCCGGCCACCACCTCCCACGCGGGGATGAGCCCTTCGGATCGCCAGGCGGCCGGCATCACCGACGACCTCATCAGACTGTCCATCGGTATCGAGGACGCCCAGGACCTGATCGACGACTTCGCCCAGGCACTCGACAAGATCTAGTGACCCAGGTCAGCCGTATCGCCCGAACGACCATACGACAGCCGGGCCTGGTTGCCGCATTCGACTCGATCATGTACGAAGGGAACCTGCGCCGGGTTCGACACGTCACACATGCAAGCGATGCCAGGCACAGGAGACTGCCAGTCGATGAGCGACAAGATCAAGCACGGGAACCCGTACCTCTACGCCATAGACCTCAGGGATGCGATGGACGCGTTCGACAGCGCGCTCCTCAAGAGGTATGAGGCCGACCTCGACGACTACATGCAGGTGTGGACGCCACACGGTGAAGAACCCAACCCAGAGCCGACGCGCGGTGCAGGTCCTGGGCCCGATACGATCCGCCTCGGGTACGACAACGCCAAGAAGTTTGCGCCCGAATGGGTGGCAGAAGTCCGCAGCCAGGTGGAACCCATGGTTGCCGTGTACGACGCCCAGAACCTGGACACGGTCGAGACGGCCTTCAATGACCTGCATGGTGTCGCGGCGCTCCTCGGGGAGAGGTCGGCCGTCGGCGACGATGGCGGACTCCCCGATCTGACGAACAAAATCAATGGCCGCAGCGGGGATGCCGATGACTTCACCAAGTGGGCAGGAATATCCGGCGAGGCGTTCAGAAACAATTTCGGGCAATTTGTGGACCCGACAATGGAGAACCAGGCGAAACTTGCTACGAGCCTGCTCAATCTGTATGACGGTCGCGCATGTATTATAGAAGCTGCACGCGGTAACACACTGACGGCATTTCAACGTGCCACGGAGAAGATCAGTGAAACCGAGGCCTCCGGAGAAGAAACTGCACGGTGGAATGTCATCAATGTTGCCATTATTGCTATTGGCCTCGCCAGCACCGGAGGAGGCGCCGTACTTGCCGGCGCGGCACTAATTGGCGGATATTTGGATAGCAAGAATCCTGATCAACAATACGCCAACGAAATCCAAGACGTCGTGGTCGGGTTGATGACCGATCTGGGGCAGGCGGAAATTGACGCCAGTACCGCTGAAGATGAATGGTTCGGTAAAGTTACCGAGCTGCAACGAGCTATCGCAAGTACCAAGAGTGCAGAGCTGGAGTTGTACGACTTCACCGGGCAGTCAGGCAGCGGTTCCAGTCCACCTGCGGGTGGATTCGAGGTGTCGGTAGAGCAGATCGACAAGCTCGCGGAGCTTTGCTTCAAAGCGTCCGAAGTGTACGAACGTGTCATTGGCAAGGCGGTGGCAACAGATGCGGCGGATGGCGACCTGACAGGGGAAGGCAATGCCGAAACCGCCGGCGATCACGAGCTGAAAGACACCCGAGATTCTCTGATTTCGTTCTTGAAAACCACTTGTGCAAGGTATTACGAAGCGGGCTCTCGGCTCTATGAAACCGCTCGCGATTACTACGGCGCCGAGACCGACAACGAAGCAGTATTGCGGGCGTTGGAAGACAGTCCCGACCTCAATGGGTCTAATCCTGGCAAGGGTGGGTCGGTCGATCGGCACATCGAGAAGAGCGACCGCTCCGATATTGAAGACTTGAAGGACTATGAGGAACCGCCGCCGCCCCCCGGGGGCCCCAGTAACTACTGAGGTTCGATCGAATGCACCGAGTCGATGAACAGATTTCGCTCCACGTAGATGAGTTCTTTCTACTGTGGTTTGCACACCACGAACTCAAAGATATTCCATCCTTTCTCGGCGTCAACCCCGTGGGACGTTCCCGTACTGAACGCGCGGAGCAAACGGCTGCGGCAAGCGCGACGCTCGCGGAGCGAGACCTGGGCACGATTGAGAATCCTGCGCCGGACCTGCGAGAGATCATGGCTCTCCTGGCCGAGGCGCCCGTCCGGATTGAGTTCGGTCGCACCGGCCCCGAGGCAGCGGCGTGGACGGTTGCCGCTGTTCGAGACGCGCGAGCCGCGGTTGCCACTCGCACGGACATGAAAGTCCGACTGCGGCTGAGCAACGCACATGGAATGGTCACGAACCTGATCGAGCACCTTCCACCGAGGGAACCCGGGATGGGCGCATCGGCGAACGCTCCGGTCGTTGACTTCCAGCATGCTTGCGAAGCTGCGGCGGCGCAGGGCACATGGGCGTTCCGGGAGGCTCTCGACGATGTCGGTGTGCACAAGATGGACATACCGACGCTCGCCAGAGCGGTCGAGGACAGCTCCGACGGCGGCATGCTGGCGGCCATGCAACGCGACGACGCCAACACCTGGCGACACGCACCAGTGCGGATTTCCTGGCGCGACACCGCAGCCGGCCGCTACGCGATTCGGCAGGACGACGCATGGGTGACAGTCATGCCAGCGGACACGGCCCGCTTGAGCTCGATGGCCGGCCACGTGCTGGAACAGGTTGAGCTGCGGAGCTGACCGGACCGCACTACCCAAGGAGAGCGAACGTAGGCAGTCCGGCTCACGCCGGTGAGCCGTTCCCCGCCGGCCGGTTGGCGCGCTAGTACACCGGGAGGCCGCCCTAGTGCAGATACTGTGTATGTCATACGCATTAGGGGAGGATCCGATGACCTACACGCTGCCCACCGCCCGCACCTGCCCGTTCGACCCGCCGCTGGCGCCGCGGCCGATCAGCCCGCTGCGCTACCCCGACGGCTCTTCGGGCTGGCTGGTGACCGACTACACGGCCGCTCGGTTCGTCCTGTCCGACCCGCGGTTCAGCGCTCGGACGGACGTGGCGCTCTCGGCGATCCGCGGCTTGCAGCAGGGTGGGGTGCCCGGCGCGTTCCTGTTCATGGACCCACCGGACCACACCCGGTACGCAAGCTGCTGACCGGCCAGTTCACCGTGCGGCGCATGCGGCTGCTGGAGCCGATGATCGCCGCCAGGATCGATGAGGTGCTGTCGTCGCTGACCTCGCCGGCCGACCTGGTGCGCGGGTTCGCGCTGCCCGTGGCGTCCGGGGTGATCTGCGATCTGCTGGGGGTGCCGTACTCCGGTCACGAGGCCTTCGAGCAGCAGACCCACGACATGGTCGACCCGGAGCGGTCGGAGGCTCAACGGAACGAGGCGGGCGGGGCGATGTACGTCATGCTGGCGGAGTTGGTGCGGGCCAAGCGGGCTCAGCCGGCCGACGACCTGCTGAGTGGTCTCA
>CAWGVZ010000025.1:0-106458 GCA_963826035.1 uncultured Actinomycetota bacterium
GTGACCACGATGGCGCCGATCAGCAGGAAGCCCGCGTGCGCGATCGACGAGTACGCGATCATCCGCTTGATGTCGGTCTGCGTGAGGCCCAGCACCGCGCCGATGAGCATCGACACGATGGCGACGCCCCACAGCACGCCCTCCCACTCCCAGCGGGTCGACTCGAGCCCCACGGACAGCACGCGCAGGATGCCGCCGAACGCGGCCACCTTCGTACAGGCGGCCATGAACGCCGTGATGGGCGTAGGTGCCCCCTGGTACACGTCGGGCGTCCACGCGTGGAACGGACCGACCGAGCCCTTGAACAGCAGGCCGACGATCAGCAGCGCCATACCGCCGAACAGCAGCGCGTCGGAGCGGTCGGAGCCGGCGGCCGCGTTCGCGATGTCCTCCAGCCGCACGGAACCCGCATAGCCGTACAGCAGCGCGAGCCCGTAGAGGAAGAACGCCGACGCGAACGCGCCCAGCAGGAAGTACTTGACGGCCGACTCCTGCGAGAGCAGCCGCCTGCGCCGCGCAAGACCGCACATCAGGTACAGCGGCAGGCTCAGCACCTCGAGCGCGATGAACATGGTGAGCAGGTCGTTGGCCGCGCAGAACACCATCATGCCGCCGAGGGCGAACAGCGTCAGCGGGAAGACCTCGGTCTGCATGCCGAACCTGGCGGCGTCCCGGCGACTGGGATGCGCACCGAGCCGCTGCTCACGGTCCTGCAGGGTGCCCGGCCGGATGGCCGCCTGGGCGACGAACGCACCACCCGGCTCGACCGAGCGGTCGGCGATCATCAGCACCGCACCGAGCGACAGCGCGAGCAGCGTGCCCCACAGGAACAGTGCCGGCCGGTCGACCGCGATGCTGCCCGAGAACGTCATCTCACCGCCGGCGGGCGCGTCGGTCAGGTAGAACGCCAACGCGAGCCCCGCGCCGACCAGCGAGAGCAGCGTCAGGACGACCTGGGCGGGCCAGCGCTGGTGCCGAGGCAGGAACGCCTCGAACAGCACGCCGACGCAAGCTGCGCCCAGGATGATCAACACCGGCAGGATCGCCGGGTAGTTGATCGGCGCCAGCGTCTCCTTGTCCGGTGCGTCCTGCGCGAGCAGGACTACCGAAGACAGTGCGGACAACTCAGTTGCCTCCGTCCGAGATACCGACCGAGTCGAGAGTGGCCTCGACCGACGGGGTAACTACGTCGAGGATCGGTGCCGGGTAGAAGCCGATGCCGACGACCAGCACCAGCAGCGGGGCGAGCACCAGCTTCTCGCGGCCCGAGAGGTCGCGGATCGCCTTGCGGGCCCCGACCTCCGGCGCGATGGCGGAACCGGGCCCGCCCGCCACGTTCAACAGCGCCGTGCCGCGCACGGGACCGTGGAACACTCGCTGGTAGAGCCACAGCACGTACAGCGCGGCCAGGATCATGCCGACCGACGCCAGGATGGTGAACACCGGCTCGCGGCCGTAGGAGCCGACCAGCACCAGGAACTCACTGATGAACGAGTTGGTGCCGGGCAGCGACAGCGACGCGAGACCGGCCACCAGGAACACACCGGCCAGCGCCGGAGCGACCTTCGCCATGCCGCCGTAGTCCGAGATCAGCGAGGAGCCGCCGCGCGCGATGACCATGCCGATCACCAGGATCAGCATGCCGGTGGCGATCGAGTGGTTGACCATGTAGGTGACCGCGCCGACCTCGGACTGCATGGAGAACGCGAAGATGCCGATCGCCATGAAGCCGAAGTGCGCGATCGACACGTACGCGATGAAGCGCTTCATGTCCCGCTGCATGGTGGCCAGCAGCGCGCCGTAGAGCACGCCCGCCACACCCATGACCAGCACCAGCGGCGCCAGCGTGACGCTCGCGTCCGGGGTCATGGGCAGCAGGTACCGAAGGAACCCGAACGTGCCCACCTTGTCCAGGATCGCGATCATGATCACCGCGACGCCGATCGGCGCCTCCGCGGCCGCGTCCGGCAGCCAGGTGTGCAGCGGCACCAGCGGCGCCTTCACGGCGAACGCCAGGAAGAAGCCCAGGAAGATCCAGATCTGGTTCTCCAGCGGCGCGTTCGACACGACCTCGACGAGCGTGGCCCAGTCGAACGAACCCTGGCCGAGCTCGTCGGCCGCCAGCGAGTAGGCGCCGATGGCCGACGCCAGCATGATCAGGCCGCCGAGGAACGAGTACAGGAAGAACTTGACGGCCGCGTACTGCCGCCGGGCCCCGCCGTAGTTCCCGATGAGGAAGTACATCGGGATCAGCATGACCTCGAACAGCACGTAGAACAGGAACACGTCGGTCGCGGCGAACACGCCGATCGTGATGGCCTGGGTCAGCAGGATGAGCGACAGGAACCCACCCGCGCTCTTGTCGGCCGGCAGCTTCTCCAGCCAGCCGAAGCCGATCACGAGCGGCACCAGCAGCGCGATCACGGCGATCATCACCAGCGCGATGCCGTCGACCCCGAACGACAGGTGCACCCCGAACGACGGGATCCAGTCGAGCGAGAAGTGCTGCTGAAGCCGGTCCCCCGTCGGGTTGTACGCGATCCAGGACGCCACCGCCACGGCGAACTCGACCAGCGAGAACCCGAGCGCCACGAGCTTCGCGAGCCGGTCGTTGTCCTTCAGGAAGGCAACGACGATCGCGCCGACGAGCGGGATCAGCAGGAGCGCGACCAACAACGCCGCGCCAGAAGACGATGAGGTCATGACTCCTCCTGTGCGAAAGCCGCGTGCTTCTCGACCGCACCTAAGGGGAACGGGACGCAAACCAGCCACAAGTACGTGGTCGACGGGACCGTCATGTCACAACCGGACCAACCGCAAAAATTCCGGGGAGGCGGGACAGTCATGCGTACCTCACCGCCAGGAATGCGATCAAGACGAGGATGGAACCGCCGAGCATGGTCGCCGCGTAGGACCGGACGAACCCGGTCTGCGTCCGCCGCAACCGGCCGGAACTACCGCCGAGCCCGGCCGCGATTCCGTTCACCAGGCCGTCAACTCCCTTGTTGTCCACGTAGACCAGCGCGCGGGCGATCCAGGTGCCCGGGCGGGCCACCAGCGTCTCGTTGAGCGCGTTGCCGTACAGGTCCTTGCGGGCCGCGCGAACCGGGAAGGACACCGGGTCCGGCTTGACCACCGGGACGTCCCGCCTGCCGACGATCAGCCACGCGAGCAGTGCGCCGAGCACCGAGAGCCCCACGACCAGCCACGGGATCACCGCGTGCGGGATGACCGTGTGGCCGACCTCCTCCAACTCCCCGAGCGACGGCGAGAGCCAGGAGGCCAGCCGGTCACCACTGGCGAAGAACCAGCCGGCGCCGATCGAGCCGATCGCGAGGATCGCCATGGGCAGCCACATCACGGGCGTCGACTCGTGCGGGTGGAAGTCCCTGCCGTCCTCGGACTTCAGGTCCTTCCAGCGCTGCTTGCCGAAGAACGTCATGAACATCAGGCGCGTCATGTAGAACGCCGTCAGGCCGGCACCGAGCAGTGCGGCGCCGCCGAAGACCCAGCCGCGCCACCCCTCCTCGCCGAACGCCGCCTCGATGATCGCGTCCTTCGAGAAGAAGCCGGAGAACGGCGGGATGCCGATCAGTGCCAGGTAGCCGAGGCCGAACGTGGCGAACGTGATGGGCATGACCCGCCACAGTCCGCCGTACTTGCGCATGTCGACCTCGTCGTTCATGCCGTGCATGACCGACCCGGCACCGAGGAACAGCCCGGCCTTGAAGAAGCCGTGCGTGAGCAGGTGCATGATGCCGAGCGCGAAGCCGACCGGTCCGAGCCCGACGGCCAGCATCATGTAGCCGATCTGGCTGACCGTCGAGTACGCCAGGACTTTCTTGATGTCGTCGTACGCGCACCCGATCACCGACCCGATCAGCAACGTGACGGCGCCGATGATCACGACCACCAACCGGCCGTCCACGCTCTCCATATAGATCGGATTCGCGCGGGCCACCAGGTAGACGCCCGCCGTGACCATGGTCGCCGCGTGGATGAGGGCCGAGACCGGGGTCGGGCCCTCCATGGCGTCCGGCAACCACGCCTGGAGCGGGAACTGGCCGGACTTACCGCAGGCACCGAGCAGGAGCAGCAGCGTCAGCGCGGTGAGCGTGGCCGGCGACAGCTGGTCGAGGTTGGCGAACACCTCGGTGTACTGGGTGGTGCCCAGTTCGGCGAACATGATGAAGATCGCGATGGCCAGGCCGACGTCGCCGACCCGGTTCATGAGGAACGCCTTCTTGGCTGCTGTGGCGGCCGACGGACGGTTCGTGTACCAGCCGATCAGCAGGTACGACGCGAGGCCGACACCCTCCCAGCCGAGGTACAGGGTCACGAACCCGTTGCCCAGCACCAGGATGAGCATGGCGGCCACGAACAGGTTGAAGTACCCGAAGAAGCGGCGCCGGTCGGGGTCGTCGGCCATGTAGCCGATCGAGTAGATGTGGATCAGCGCGCCGACACCGGTGATCAACAGCACGAAGCTGATGGACAGCGGGTCGATCCGCAGACCGAACTCGACCTGCAGCTGGTCGACGGGGATCCAGTCGAACAGCGAGACGTTCTGGACCCGTTCGTCGGCCGGCGTCCCCGTGCTGGAGAAGAACAGCATGACGCCGTAGACGAACGACGCGACGATCGTCAGGCAGCCGAGGAGGTGGCCCCACGCGTCGGTGCGGCGGCCGCCGAGCAGCAGCACGGCCGCGCCGATCAGCGGGAACAGCACCAGCAGCCAGGCCGAACCGGCCAGGCCGGAGGCCTCGTGGACCTGCTGGGCCACGATGTGAGTACTGGTCACGGCCTTCCCCTCAGTACTTCAGCAGGTTGGAGTCGTCGACCGAGGCCGAGCGGCGGGTACGGAAGATCGACATGATGATCGCGAGCCCGACCACGACCTCCGCGGCGGCCACGACCATCACGAAGAAGGCCATGATCTGGCCGTCCAGCGAGCCGTTGATCCGCGCGAAGGTGACGAGGGACAGGTTCACCGCGTTCAGCATCAGCTCGATGCACATGAAGACCACGATGGCGTTGCGCCGCACCAGCACCCCGACCGCGCCGATGGTGAACAGCAGCGCGGACAGGAGCAGGTAGACGGTGGGAGTCACTGGGAGTCCCCTTCCGTGGACGGGTTCAGTGCCCGGCTCGTCGCCGAGTAGGTCTCACCGGAGACCGCTCTGCGCTCCTCTTCCAGGTCGCTCGCCGCGGCCGAGTCGATCAGCGCGGACAGCGACTCGGGGGCGACCGAGCCGTCCGGCAGCAGCGCCGGGGTGGCGACCGAGCTGGACGTGGCGAACACGCCGGGACCGGGCAGCGGCGACGGACGCTGGTACTCGCCGCGGAAGCGGGCCTCGACCAGTTCCTTCTGCGTGCGGCGACCGCGGGTGTGCCGGTCGACGTAGCCGAGCACCATGGCGCCGACCGCCGCGGTGATCAGCAGCGCGGACGTCAGCTCGAACGGGAACAGGAAGTCCGTGAAGATCGACCGCCCGATGTTCTCCACGTTCCCGTTGCCGCCGTTGGCCTCGTTGCCGTTCAGCCCGACCGGGGTGACGTCGGTGAACGAGCGGCCCACCGCGCCGACCAGCAGGCCGGCGATGCCGACGCCGAGGATGGTGGCGAACAACCGCTGACCCCGCAGTACCTCGACCACCGAGTCCGACGAGTCCCTGCCCACCAGCATCAGCACGAACAGGAACAGCATCATGATGGCGCCGGTGTAGACGATGATCTGCACGAAGCCGAGGAACGGCGCCTGCTGGATCATGTAGATCACACCGAGGCTCAGCATGGTGAGCACCAGGAACAACGCCGAGTGCACGGCGTTCTTCGCGAAGATCATGCCGAGCGCGCCGAGCAGGGCGAGCGGGCCGAGCACCCAGAAGGCGGCTGCCTCACCGGTGGTCAACTCGGTCGCTACCCCCTGAGCCAACGGGTTCAGCGCCATCATGGTTCGCTCCGCTCAGTCGCTAGCACGCCGTCTTCCCTCGTCGCGTGCTCGGCGCTGCGCGCCTGCGCGCGCTCTTCTGCGCGGAGCTTGCGGAGCGCCAATGCTCCAGTCCAGACGGCGTCCGCTCCTTCACTCCCGCTCACTTGACCTCCCCCTTGACGGGATCGGGGTAGCCCCACTTGCGGGCCAGCTGCGGCGCGTCGACGTAGTAGTCCTGCTCGGTGTCGCCGAGGCGCATCGGGTGCGGCGGCTGCTCCATGCCCTTCATCAGGGGCGCCAACAGGTCTTCCTTCGTGTAGATCAGGTCCTGCCGGTTGTCGTTGGCCAGCTCGTAGTCGTTGATCATCGTCAGCGACCGGGTGGGGCAGGCCTCGACGCACAGGCCGCAGCCGATGCACCGCAGGTAGTTGATCTGGTAGTCCGCGCCGTAGCGCTCACCGGGCGAGTAGCGCTCCTCGTCGGTGTTGTCGCCACCCTCCACGAAGATCGCGTCGGCTGGGCAGGCCCACGCGCACAGCTCGCAGCCGACGCACTTCTCCAGCCCGTCCGGGTGCCGGTTCAGCTGGTGGCGGCCGTGGTAACGCGGCGCGGCCGGAGCCCCGGCCTCCGGGTACTCCTCGGTGACCACCTTCTTGAACATGGTCCCGAAGGTGACGCCGAAGCCCTTCAGTGGATCAAAGATCCCCATCGTTCGACTCCTTCTCCCCGCTCGTGGCGGTGCGGCCGGCACCGACTGCGGCCGGCCGCTTGCGACGGCTGCCGCGGACCGCCTTGCGCTTGGGCGGCTTGGGAATCTCCAGGTCCAGCGGCGGGATCGGATAGCCGCCGCCGGTCACCGGCACCCGGTCCTCGTCGTCCTCGACCTTGCGGTCCGGGATCAGCAGCGCGAAGGCCACCAGGATGACCACCGCGACGATCACCGTGACCACGATCTGACCGGTGGTCAGCCCGCCCTCGTTGCGGAACGCCCGCATCGCCGTGATCAGCACGATCCACACGAGGTTCGCCGGAACCAGGACCTTCCAGCCGATCCGCATGAACTGGTCATAGCGGAACCTCGGCAGCGTCGCGCGCACCCAGATGAACGCGAACAGCAGCACGAAGGTCTTGGCGAAGAACCAGAGGATCGGCCACCAGCCGGTGTTGAAGTAGTTGTCGCCGATCAGCGAGATCGGCCACGGGGCCATGTACCCGCCGAGGAACAACGTGGTGGCGAACGCCGAGAGGACCACCATGTTCACGTACTCGGCCAGGAAGAACAGGGCGAACTTCATGGAGCTGTACTCGGTGTGGAACCCACCGACCAGCTCCGACTCCGCCTCCGGCAGGTCGAACGGGGCGCGGTTGGTCTCGCCGACCATCGCGATCAGGAAGATCAGGAAGCTGGGGATCAGTAGGAAGAAGTACCAGCCGCCCTGTTGCGCCCCGACGATGTCCCCGGTGGACAGCGACTGGGAGTAGAGCACCACCCCGACGATCGACAGGCCCATGGCGATCTCGTAGGAGATCATCTGTGCGGCCGAGCGCAGACCGCCGAGCAGCGGATACGGCGAGCCGGACGCCCAGCCGGCGAGCACGATGCCGTAGACGCCGATCGAGGAACAGGCCAGGACCACCAGCACGCCGACCGGCAGGTCGACCAGCTGCAGCGCCGTGCGCTCACCGAAGATCGACACCTCGGGACCGAACGGCATGGCGGAGAACGCCAGGATCGCGGGGATCACCACGATGACCGGCGCCAGGAAGTACACCTTCCGGTCGGCGCCCGCCGGGATGATCTGTTCCTTGAACGGCAGCTTGATGGCGTCCGCGATGGACTGGAAGTAGCCGTTCGGCCCGACCCGGTTGGGGCCTGGCCGCTGCTGCATGCGGCCGATCGCCTTGCGCTCCCAGATGATCATGAGCATGGTCATGATCGGCCCGAGGAGGAGCAGGATCACGACCTTGATCAGGATCAGCCAGAGCGGGTCGTCGGCCAGCAGTTCAGCCCTGGTCACGCTGACTCGCCTCCTGTCACACCGGTCAACAGGTTCTCCGTGTTGACCGTGACGACGTCGCCGTGTCCGGCCCGCAACGCGCGCCGGATACTCCCGGGACCCGAGTTCGCCGGCACCCAGACGACTCCGTCCGGCAGGTCCGCGTACTCGACCGGCAGGGTGATCGAACCGTGGTCGGTCTTGACGGTCACGGTCTTGATGCTCGACCCCGCAAGCGGGTCTTCGGACGGGTTCCCGTTCAGGCCCAACCGCTCGCCGGTGGCCGTCGACAGCCGGGCGACCGCCGGGCGGGCGGTGCCCGCCAGGTGCGGCTCGTCGGACTGCAGCGACCCGTTGTCCAGCAGCTGCCGCCACGTGGCGAGCAGTACCTGTCCCTCGCCGACGTTCTTGAACACCGACGGCATCGTTCCGGCCAGCTCCGCCGGCAGCGCGGCGGACCGCGCCACCACGGGCAGCCTGGCCAGATCGGCGGCCGCCGCCTGCGGGGTCTGGGTGAACAGGTCGACGTCCATCTCGACGCCGAGCGTGTCGAGCACCCGGCAGTCGGACAGCGTGCCCTTGCCCTCGATAGTGGTGCCGAACTCGCGGCGCCGGCCCTCCCAGTTCAGGTAGGAGCCGGACTTCTCGACGGCCGGCGCGACCGGCAGCACGACGTCCGCGTGCTCGGTGACCGCGCTCGCCCGCAGTTCGAGGCTGACCACGAACCCGGCCTTCGCGAAGGCCTCGTCGGCCAGCGCCGGGTCGGGCAGGTCGTCGATCTCCACCCCGCCGACGACCAGGCCGTCGAGCTGGCCCTCGGCGGCGGCCGCGAGGATGGCCGAGGTGTCGCGGCCGGTCGAGGCGGGCAGCGTGCCGGCCGGCACACCCCACGCCTGCTCGACCTCCGCGCGGGCGGCCGCGTCGGTCACCAGGCGACCGCCGGGCAGCAGGATCGGCGTGGCACCGGCGTCGAGACCGGCCCGCTCACCGGCCCGGCGCGGGATCCACGCGATGCTGGCGCCGGTGTTCTTGGCCAGCGACACCAGCGCGGTGAGCAGGCCGGGCACCTGGGCGGCCCGCTCGCCGACCAGGATGACCGAGCCGGTGTCGCTGAGCGCCTCGAAGACGTCCGGCGCGTGGGTCACGAGCCCCTCGACCGCGGCGGCCTCGCCACCGGGCGGGCAGGCGAGCAGCGAGCCGACGGTCGGCTTGTCCGGACCGTGCGGGTTGATCGTCTTGTCCACGCCCGGGGTCGTCCACTGTCCGATGTGGAACACCTTGGCGCGGTTCTTGCGGGCCGTCTTGCGGAGCCGCAGGAAGACGATCGGCGCCTCCTCCTCCGGGTCGAGCGAGACACACAGGACCGTGGGGGCCGCCTCGATCGCGCGGAAGGTCACGCCGGTCTCCGGCGTGGTGCCGACCACCCGGGAGGCCAGGAAGTCCAGCTCCTCGGCCGAGTGGGGCCGCGCCCGGAAGTCGATGTCGTTGGTGCGCAGCGCCAGCCGGGCGAACTTGGCGTAGGCGTAGGCGTCCTCGACGGTCAGCCGGCCACCGGTCAGCACGCCGGCGCCCTTGCCGTCCCTGGCCTTCGCCAGGCCCTCGGCGGCCGTGCGCAGCGCGTCGGTCCACGAGGCGGGGACCAGCTCACCGGTCTTCGCGTCGCGGATCATCGGCCGGGTGATCCGGTCGCCGGCCGTGACGTAACGGAACGCGAAGCGGCCCTTGTCGCAGATCCACTCCTCGTTCACCTCCGGGTCCTCGCCAGCGAGCTTGCGCATCACTTTGCCGCGCCGGAAGTCGACCCGCTCCGCGCAACCGGAGCTGCAGTGCTCGCACACGCTCGGCGCGGACACCAGGTCGAACGGCCGGGACCGGAAGCGGTAGGCGGCGCTGGTGAGCGCGCCCACCGGGCAGATCTGGATGGTGTTGCCGGAGAAGTAGGACTGGAACGGCTTGTTCTGCGCGATGCCGATCTGCTGGTGCGCGCCCCGCTCGAGCAGCTCGATGAACGGGTCGCCGGCGATCTGGTCGGAGAACCGGGTGCAGCGCTGGCAGAGCACGCAGCGCTCCCGGTCGAGCAGCACCTGGGTGGAGATCGGGATGGGCTTCGGGAACGTCCGCTTGGTCTCCACGAACCGGGAGTCCGCGCGGCCGTGCGCCAGCGCCTGGTTCTGCAGCGGGCACTCGCCGCCCTTGTCGCAGATCGGGCAGTCCAGCGGGTGGTTGATGAGCAGCAGCTCCATCACACCCTGCTGGGCCTTGTCGGCGACCGGAGAGGTCCGCTGCGTCTTCACCACCATGCCGTCGGCGACCGTCATGGTGCAGGAGGCCTGCGGCTTGGGCATCGGCCGGCCGCCCATCTCCACCTCGACCAGGCACTGGCGGCAGGCGCCCGCCGGGTCGAGAAGGGGGTGGTCGCAGAACCGCGGGATCACGGTGCCGAGCCGCTCGGCCGTGCGGATCAGCAGCTCGCCCTTGGGCGCGATGACCTCTACCCCGTCGATGGTCAGGCGCACGTGCCCCTCGGGCACCGGCGCCGCCTCCGGCTTTTCTTCAATGGCAGTCATTAGTGAGCTCCCGCGAGCGCAGGGGTGGCTTTGTTCTGGTCGCCCTGCTTGTCGCACAGTGCGAGGAACTCGTCCCGGAAGTACTTGATACCGCTCTGGATCGGGCTGACCGCGCCGTCGCCGAGTGCACAGAACGAACGGCCGAGCACGTTGTCGCAGATGTCGAGCAGCGTCTCGATGTCGGCCTCGGTGCCCCTGCCGGCCACCATCCGCTGGAGGATGCCGACGAGCCAGTAGGTGCCCTCGCGGCACGGCGTGCACTTGCCGCACGACTCGTGCTCGTAGAACTCCGTCCACTTCATCACGGCCCACGGCACGGAGACGGTCTCGTTGAAGACCATGACCGCCGTGGTGCCGAGGATCGACCCGGCCTCCACCGCGCCCTCGAAGTCGAGCGGGACGTCGAGGTGCTCGGCCGTGAACATCGGCGTGGACGAGCCACCCGGCGTCCAGAACTTCAGTGGGATGCCGTCCTTCATGCCGCCGCACAGCTCCAGCAGCTGGCGCAGCGTGGTGCCCAGCGGCGCCTCGTACTGGCCCGGCCGCTCCACGTGCCCGGAGATCGAGTAGATCTTCGGGCCGGGCGAGCGCTCGGAGCCCATGGTGCGGAACCAGTCGGCGCCACCGTTCACGATGAACGGCACGCTCGCGATGGTCTCCACGTTGTTCACCGTGGTGGGCGCCGCGTAGAGCCCGGCGGCCGCGGGGAACGGCGGCTTGAGCCGCGGCTGGCCGCGCCGGCCCTCGAGCGAGTCGAGCAGCGCCGTCTCCTCGCCACAGATGTACGCGCCCGCGCCCGCGTGCACGGTGATCTCCAGGTCGAAGCCCGAGTCGAGGATGTTCTTGCCGAGGTAGCCGGCCGCCTTCGCCTCACGGACGGCCGCGTTGAGCCGGCGGATGCAGTGCGGCACCTCGCCGCGCACGTAGATGAAGCAGTGGTGCGAGCGCATCGCGTACGCCGCGATGACGCAGCCCTCGATCAGCGAGTGCGGGTCCGCCATCATCAGCGGGATGTCCTTGCAGGTACCCGGTTCGCCCTCGTCCGCGTTGATCACAAGGTAATGAGGCTTGGCTGTGCCCGCTGACGCGTTGCGCGGCATGAACGACCACTTGACGCCCGCCGGGAAGCCGGCGCCGCCCCGGCCGCGCAGGCCGGAGTCCTTCACCAGCTGGACCAGCTGCTCCGGGGTGCCCGACAGCGCCTTGCGCAGCGCCGTGTAGCCCTCGAGCTGCTCGTAGGTGCCGATCTGCCAGGAGTTGGGCGACAGCCAGCGCTTGGTCAGCACTGGCGTCACCGGGTCCACCTGGGTCGGCTGCTCTGCGGTCGTCATTTCTTCTCGACCTCCGGAAGGGCCGGTGCCGTCTCCGGCATGGTCGGGGCGGTCCAGCCGCGGTCGGCGGCGAGCTGCGCGCCGCGCAGCGTCTCCACGGCGGCCGACGGACCGTCGATGGTGGCCCGGTACTCCTGCTCGTCCTCCGGGTAGAAGCCGGCCAGCTCCAGCTCCACGGACCGCAGGTCGGTCAGCGGCGCGCCACGGGTGGGCGCCGGCTTCTCGCCGCGCCGCAGCGCGTCGACCAGCTCTACCGCCGACTCCGGCGTCTGGTTGTCGTAGAACTCGTAGTTGACCTGCAGCACCGGGCCGAGGTCGCAGGCGGCCAGGCACTCGGCGTGCTCGAGGGTGATCGAGCCGGGCTCGCCGGGCGTGCCCGACGTGTCCTCGTGCTTGAGCGGCGTGCCGTCCACCGAAAGGTGCTTCTGCAGCCGCTCGTAGATCGAGTCGCCGCCGAGCACCGCGCACAGCGTGTTCGTGCAGACGCTCACCAGGTGCTCGCCGCACGGCTTGCGCTTGTACATGGTGTAGAACGTGGCGACCGCGCTGACCTCGGCGTTCGAGAGCTTCAGCTGCTCGGCGCAGAACTGGATGCCGGCCTGGCTGACGTAGCCCTCGACCGACTGCACCAGGTGCAGCATCGGCAGCAACGCCGAGCG
The DNA here is from genome assembly GCA_963826035.1 of uncultured Actinomycetota bacterium. GTDB lineage: Bacteria > Actinomycetota > Actinomycetes > Mycobacteriales > Pseudonocardiaceae > Actinophytocola. Next base: position 12,487 of record CAWGVZ010000025.1, read on the forward strand.
GGACTCCGGGTACCTGGCGATCTGCTCGGCCGCCTTGGCCACGACGTCCGGCCCGAAGACGCTCAGGTCGGGCGTCTCCTCGGTGACCAGCGCCTGGGTCTCCTCGACGCTCACGGCGGACGTGGCGACCACGTCGACGTCCGGGCCAGCGGCGACGTGGGTCTCCCCGGAACTGTCTGGCGCCTCCGCGGGACCACGTACGTCGGCGCGGCCGACGCTCGATCCCCCGTACGTGGATCCGGTGCTCAACGGCTCACTCACCGGTCAACTCCTCCCATCACCGGGTCGATCGACGCGATCGCGGCGATGACGTCGGCGACCAATCCGCCCTCGGACATGGCGGGCATGGACTGCATGTTCACGAAGCTGGGGTCGCGCACGTGGACGCGCATCGGCCGGGTGCCGCCGTCGGACACCAGGTGGTAGCCCAGCTCGCCGCGCGGCGACTCGACCGGCACGTAGACCTGGCCGGGCGGCACGGAGAAGCCCTCGGTCACCAGCTTGAAGTGGTGGATGAGGGCCTCCATCGACTGGCCCATGATCTTGCGGACGTGCTCGAGCGAGTTACCGAGGCCGTCGGAGCCGAGCGCGAGCTGCGCCGGCCACGCGACCTTTTTGTCCTCGACCATCACCGGGCCGGGCTCGAGCTTCTTCAGGCACTGCTTGACGATCCGCAGCGACTGGTGCATCTCCTCGACCCGCAGCAGGAACCGCGCGTAGCAGTCGGCGGCGGTGGAGGTGGGCACGTCGAAGTCGTAGTCCTCGTAGCCGAGGTACGGCTCGGTCTTGCGCAGGTCCCACGGCAGGCCGGCCGAGCGCAGCACCGGACCGGTGACGCCGAGCGCGAGGCACGCGTCGACCGGCAGGTAGCCGATCCCGATCAGCCGGTTCTTCCAGATGGGCTGGCCGGTGAGCAGCTTGTCGTAGTCGGGCAGCCGCTTGTTCATGACCTTGATGAACTCTTTGATGGCCAGCTCGTAGCCGTCCGGCAGGTCCTGGGCGACCCCGCCCGGCCGGATGAACGCGTGGTTCATGCGCAGGCCGGTCAGGAACTCCAGCAGGTGCAGCACTTCCTCGCGCTCGCGGAAGCCGGCGGTCATGGCGGTCATGGCGCCCAGCTCCATGCCACCCGTGGCGAGTGCGACCAGGTGCGAGGCGATGCGGTTGAGCTCCATCAGCAGGACGCGAATGGTCTGCGCGCGCGGCGGAGCGGTGATGCCCAGCAGCTTCTCCACGGACAGGCAGTACGCGGTCTCGTTGAACAGCGGCGCCAGGTAGTCCATGCGCGTCACGAACGTGACGCCCTGGGTCCAGGTCCGGTACTCGACGTTCTTCTCGATGCCCGTGTGCAGGTAGCCGATGACCGACCGGGCCTGGGTGACCGTCTCGCCCTCGAGTTCGAGCACCAGGCGCAGCACGCCGTGCGTGGACGGGTGCTGGGGACCCATGTTGATGACGATGCGCTCGTCGGAGATCGCGTCGGACAGCGCGGCGTCCCAGTCGCCGCCCATGACGTTGTAGATGGTGCCTTCGGTGGTCTCGCGATCGACCGCGTAGGCACCGCCGCCCGAGGTGTCCGTGCCGGTGGTGACATCAGAGAGTTTGTCGGTCATGAGTACGACCTCCGCTGGTCCGGCGGCGGGATCTCCGCGCCCTTGTACTCGACCGGGATGCCACCGAGCGGGTAGTCCTTGCGCTGCGGGTGACCGTCCCAGTCGTCCGGCATGAGGATCCTGGTGAGTGCCGGGTGACCGTCGTAGACGATCCCGAACATGTCCCAGGTCTCCCGCTCCTGCCAGTCAGCCGTCGGGTAGACCTCGACCACCGACGGGCAGTGCGGGTGGCCTCGCCCATCAGCAGAGTCCTCGGCCGACCAGTCGATGACGACCTCCAGCCGGATGCGGCGCCGGTAGGTCATGGAGGTCAGGTGGTAGACCGAGTGCATCCGCTGCGGCACGTCGGCGCCGTAGTCCACTCCGGACACCGAGCTGCACAGCTCGAACCGCAGGGTCGCGTCGTCGCGCAGCGCCTGACAGATCCGCACGAGGTACTCGGCCTGCAGGTAGAGGGTGATCTCACCGCGGTCGACCGTGATCTGCTGGATCGACTCGGCCGGGATCTGCCGCTCCTTCATGGCGGCGAGTAGCTGGTCGACGAACTCGTCGAACCAGCCGCCGTAGGGCCGCTCGGCCGGCGCGGCCACGTGCGCGGGCAGTCGCAGACCGCCGAAGCCGGAGGTGTCACCGCTGCCGGACACGTTGAACATGCCGGCGCGGGTCTTGCCGGCGTACAGCGGCGCGGCGGGCAGCGCGTCTTCGCCGGCCGGGCGCTGTTCGACCTCGCCCGGGCGCTCGGCGCTGGAGCCTGGCTCGCCGGCTGCCGGCGTTCCCTTGTTCTCGTCTGGCATGCGGCTCACTTCTTCGCGTACTTGACGGAGGAGGCGATCATCTCGGTGCGCGCACCCGAGGCGGCCCGCAGCGCGGCGCGGCGCGCGTTCAGGGGCTCGTCCTGGATCTTCGCGTGCAGCTTGAGGATCGCGTCCAGCAGCATCTCCGGGCGGGGCGGGCAGCCAGGCAGGTACATGTCCACCGGCACCACGTGGTCGACGCCCTGGACGACCGCGTAGTTGTTGAACATCCCGCCGGACGACGCGCAGACGCCCATGGCCAGCACCCACTTGGGCTCGGCCATCTGGTCGTAGATCTGGCGGAGCACCGGCGCCATCTTGTTGGTCACCCGGCCCGCCACGATCATCAGGTCGGCCTGCCGGGGGGTCGCGCTGAAGCGCTCCATGCCGAACCGCGCGATGTCATACCGCGGTCCGCCGGTCGTCATCATCTCGATCGCACAGCAGGCAAGGCCGAACGTGGCCGGCCACAGCGAGTTCTTCCGGCCCCAGTTGACCAGCTTCTCCAAGCTGGCCAGCAGGATTCCGTTGGGGAGCCGCTCTTCGAGGCCCATCTCCCTCTCCCGTCAGTTCCAGTCGAGCCCGCCGCGCCGCCACACATACGCGTAGGCGAAGCCGACCGTCGCGATGAACAAGAAGATCTCCACCAGCCCGAACAGCCCGAGAGCGTCCGCGGAGACCGCGAACGGGTAGAGGAACACCATCTCGATGTCGAACAGGATGAACAGCATCGCGGTGAGGTAGTAGGCGACCGGCACGCGGCCACCACCGATCACCGGCTGCGGCGACGGCTCGATCCCACACTCGTACGCCTCGAGCTTGGCCCGGTTGTACCGCTTGGGTCCGACCAGCGGACCGAGCAACGCGGAGAACAACGCGAACGCGGCCGCGAGCACGAAGAGCAGGAACAGCGGTAGATAGCTGTCGAGGCTCGTCCCCGGAATCTCGTCCTGTGCTACAGATGTACCGACAGCTGCGAGTACTGACACTTCGCCGTCCTTTCCCGCTCCCTCGCGGGCACCTTATGGGGTGTCCATCTCTCGCCCCGGGTTAGGCGGGCCTAACCTGGATCTTCGGCGAGCTTGTGAATCTTTTCACAAGCTCGCTCGTGAAACGCTTCACAAGAACGCGGTCACAGTCTAGGTCCCGGCATTCCGAGCGCCGCAAGTTAGCCCACCCTCACTTGCCGGCCTTCCTTACAGACAGCAGAAGGGGCGCCCGGCCTCAGTTGGCCGAACGCCCCTTCCAGGGGAAAGCTGTTAGTCGCCCTGCAGGTAGGACAGCAGTCGCAGGATCTCGAGGTACAGCCAGACGAGCGTGACCGTCAGACCGAAGGCCGCGTACCAGGCGTACTTGGCCGGCATGCCGGCGCGGATCATCTGGTCGGTCTCGTCGAAGTTCAGCAGCAGCATGAACGCGCCGATGCCGATGACCACGAGGCTGAAGATGATGGCGACCGCGCCGCCGTTGCGGATGCCGAGCGCGCCGCCCGCGAGCAGGTTGATGAGCATCATCAGGACGGCGGCGATGCCGGCACCGATGACCCACTTGGTGAGCCTCGGCGTGACCCGGACCGCTCCGGTCTTGTAGAGGGTCAACATCACCACGAACACGAGACCCGTGCCGAGGATCGCCTTGACGGCGATGCCAGGGAAGTACGCCTCGAACACACCCGTGATTGCTCCGAGGAAGACGCCCTCTGCCGCCGCGTACGACAGCACCATCCCCGGGTTGGCCTTCTGCTTGAAGATGATGATCAGCGAGAGAACGAGACCGACGATCATGCCGCCGATCGCCGGCGGCCAGGGGTTGATGGCCTCCGTCAGCACGGCGAACGCCGTGATCACACCGACGAGCAGCGTGGTGCCGATCGTGATCGCGGTCTTGGACACCACGTCGTCGACCGTCATGGGGCGCTCGGTCGCGGCCGGCGGGGTCATGTAGCCGCCGCCGTATCCCTGCGCGGCCTGCGGCTGGTTCTGGAAGCCCGCGTAGCCGCCGCCGAACCCGCCGGTCGGCAGGTTCCGGAACGCGGGATTACTGGTTGAACGCACCTGTTCCTCCTGGGCCTGATGGCTCTGCACCGGGTTCAACGGCCAACCATGCCGTTCGGTTCCCGGCGGGTAAAGCTGACTTTACTCGTCAATGCATGATTGTTACGGACGGACCCACTTCCCCGGTCCGGCGTCCCCTGGGTGAGCGACTAGCCTCCGTAGTCTTCACTGAGTGCACATAACGGCCACGACCGGGGAGGCGTGATGGGCACGGCCGGGGGTCGTCGCTGGGGTCCCGTCACTACCGGCGTCGCGCTCGTGCTGACGTTCCTCGTTCTGCTGGTTCTCGGCACGGTGGTCCCCGAGGAGAACCGGCGACCGACCGATCCGGATCCGCAGGCCACGGCGGCGCCGCCGCCCTGGATGCGCCCGCTGCGGCCGGACGAGAAACCGCCGCAGTTCGTGCTGTTCTCCTTCGACGGGGCCGGTTCGCACGACCACTGGCAGCGCGTCCTGCCGCTGGCCGAGCAGGTGAACGCCCAGGTGACCGGATTTCTGTCAGGCATCTACCTGCTGCCGGACACCCGCAGCGCCGAGTACACGGGGCCCGGTCACGAGCCGGGCGTCGCTGCGGTCAGCTTCGGCGGGCCGGACACCGAGGTGCGCACCCGCATCGCCGACCTGAACGCCGCGGTCGCCGCGGGACACGAGATCGGCACGCACTACAACGGGCACTTCTGCGCCGGCAACGAACCCAGCGAGGCGTCGTGGTCGACGGCGCAGTGGCGCGACGAGCTCGACCAGTTCTTCGGCATCCTGCGCGACGCCACCACGCGTGGGCTGCGGGTGGCGGAATCGGCCGTCCGGGGCGGGCGGACGCCGTGCCTGGAGGGCGACTTCGAGGCGCTGGCGCCCGCCATGGCCGACCACCGCTTCACCTACGACACCAGCAGGACCAGCGACGGCGTCACGTGGCCGACCCTGGCCGACGAGGTCTGGGAGTTCTGGGTGCCGATCGTGCGGGTGCCGGCGCTGGACGGCAAAAAAGTGATCATGATGGACTACAACCTCTGGTACGCGATGAACGGCGCCCGCGAGGAGCCGTCCCGCGACGCCGAGTTCACCCAGGTCACGCTGGAGACCTACCGGGCCGCGTTCCAGGCGGCGTTCAACACCAACCGCGCGCCGCTCACGGTCGGCAACCACTTCAACGACTGGTCCGGTGGCGCGTTCACGAACGCCACCGAGCAGTTCATGTCGGAGATCTGCGTGCGCGCCGAGACCGTCTGCACCACCTACTCGCAGGTGATCGAGTGGATGTCCCTACAGGATCCGGCGGTGCTGGAGGCGTACCGCGCGCTGCCGCCCGCCCAGATCTCCGAATAGTCATACTAGAACGCTTTTCGCCGCTGCCGAGCCGCTGATCTGGTGGAATAGTCCCCGGCAACCAACGAGGAGGCACGGCTGATGGCTACCTACCTGGTGACCGGCGCGACCGGGTTGATCGGCCGGCACTTCGTGGCCGAGATCCTGGACCGCCCCGACACCGAGCGAGTCTGGCTCCTCGTCCGCGAGCAGTCGCAGGACCGGCTCGCCGCCGCGTCCCGCGACTGGCCCAACGCCGACAAGATCAAGACGGTGCTCGGCGACGTCCGCGAGGAGCGCCTCGGCATCGGCGACGAGCAGGTGGCCGAGCTGACCGGCACGATCGACCACCTGGTGCACCTGGCGGCGCTGTACGACATCGCGGCCGACGACGACGCGAGCATCGCGGCCAACGTCGACGGCACCCGCCACGTGATCGAGCTGGCGGCGGCGCTGCGCGTCGGTTGCCTGCACCACGTGTCATCGGTGGCGGTCGCCGGCGACTACCGCGGCCGGTTCACCGAGGAGATGTTCGACGCCGGGCAGCGCCTGCTCACCCCGTACCACCGGACGAAGTTCGAGTCCGAGCGGCTGGTGCGCACCCGGCCCGAGGTGCCGTGGCGGATCTACCGGCCGGCCGTCGTGGTGGGCAACTCGGTCACCGGCGAGATGGACAAGATCGACGGGCCGTACTACTTCTTCCCGGCGCTCGCCCGGCTCGGCAGCGTGCCGAGCGTGCCGCTCGTGTTCCCCGACATCGGCGACACGAACATCGTGCCGGTCGACTACGTGGCGGCCGCCATGGCGCACCTGGTGAACGCACCCGGGCTCGACGGGCGGGCGTTCCACCTGGTCAACCCGGAGCCGCAGTCGGCCAAGTCCGTGTACAACGCGTTCGCCCGCGCGGCCGGGGCACCGGTCGCCACGGCCGAACTGGGCAGCGGGCTGTCCGCGCCACTCATCGGGTTGGTGAAGCTGGCGGAGCACGTGCCGGGCGTGACGATCGCGCGTGACGCGGTGCTCGACCGGCTGGGCATCCCACCGATTCTGCTGACCACGCTCACGTTCAAGCCGAAGTTCGACTCCACGCAGACCCGCAAGGCGCTCGCCGACTCGCCCGTGGTGGTCCCGGCACTCTCCGACTACGCCGATGTGCTGTGGCGGCACTGGCGCGAGCACCTCGACCCGTTCCGGGCGCGCCGGCACGGCCAGCGGGGCCAGCTGGACGGCCGGCGCGTGGTGATCACCGGCGCCTCCTCGGGCATCGGCCGGGCGACCGCGCTCAAGGTGGCGGCCGCCGGTGGCGTCCCGCTGCTGATCGCCCGGCGGCAGACCGAGTTGGAGGAGGTCCGTGCGGAGATCGCCGCGGCGGGCGGGCACGCGTTCGTCTACCCGTGCGACCTGACGGACGAGGAGTCGGTGACCAAGACGGTCGCCGCGATGATCACCGAGCAACCGGGCATCGACATGTTGGTGAACAACGCCGGCCGGTCGATTCGCCGCTCCGTGCAGCTGTCGTACGACCGCATGCACGACTACGAGCGGGCCATGGCCATCAACTACTTCGGGGCCGTGCGGCTGATCCTCGGACTGATGCCGCACATGATCGAGCGCCGGTTCGGGCACATCGTGAACGTGTCGTCCATCGGGGTGCAGGGCATCGCGCCGCGGTTCTCGGCCTACGTGGCGTCGAAGGCGGCGCTCGACCACTTCAGCAAGATCGTGGCCACCGAGACGCACGGCGCGGGGATCACGTTCACCACGGTCCACATGCCGCTCGTCCGCACGCCCATGATCCGGCCGACCAAGATCTACGACGCGTTCCCCACGAAGTCGCCGGAGCAGGCGGCCGACATGGTGATGACCGCGCTGCTCGAGCGGCCGAAGCACATCGGCACGCCGACCGGGCGGCTGATCCAGGCGGCCTACGAGTTCGCGCCAGGACTGGTCGACGCGATCGCCTACCAGGGGTACCGGATCTTCCCGGACTCCACGGCGGCCGGCGGCTCGGGCCGGCTGAAGATCGGCAAGGGCGACCGGCACCTGGGCTCGGCGGCAATGGCACTGGCCAAGTTGACGCGCGGCTTCCACTGGTGAGGAGATGAAGTGATCACTGGCGCACACACGATCATCTACGCGGAGGACGCCGGGGCCGCGCGCTCCTTTCTGTCCGACACGCTCGGTCTGCCCGGCGTGGACGCCGGGGCCGGTTGGCTGATCTTCAAGGCACCGCCTTCCGAGCTGGCCGTGCATCCGACCGAGGCCGGCAACGGACGTCATGAGCTGTACCTCATGTGCGACGACCTCGACGCCACGGTCGCCGACCTGAAGGCCAAGGGTGTGGTGTTCACCAGCGAGGTGAGCGACCAGGGCTGGGGCCTGCTGATCACTCTCGAGGTGCCCGGCGCCGGTGACATCGGCCTCTACCAACCTCGCCACCCCACGGCGTACGACTTACCGTGAACCCGGGCTGGTAGCTGACCGTCTACAGTAGACTCTCCAGCTTTGATCTGTTGCGGTCTGTGGTCGCACGAGTACCTTCACCACCATGGCCGCCGCCGAGGATCGTGACCCAACCGGACCGGACGCCAGCTTCTCCGTGGTACGCCACGGCTTCGACCGGTCGCAGGTGAGACGGCGCGTCCAGGAGCTGGAAGAGGCACTCGAGCGCACCGGGGCCGACCGGCAGGAGGCGCAGGCGCAGGCCGCCGAACTGCAGGGTGAGTTGGAGATCGCACGGCGGGAGATCGTCGCGCTCAGCTCACGCCTCGACGAGTTCGGCTCGGGTACCGGCGACTCGGCGCGGCTGCTCGAGGTGACGAAGTCGCAGGCCGCCGAGGTCACGGCCAGGGCACAGTCGGCGGCGGAACACACGTGGGCGGCGGCCGAGCAGGCGTCGACCACGCTGCGCGACCGCTACCAGAAGCTGCTGGCCGAACTGGACAAGCAACACGCGGAGATCCACGCGACCCACGAGTCGATCATGGCGTCGGCAAAGGCCCGCGTGGAGGAGATGACAACGGCCGCCGAACGCCGCCGCCGCGAGATCGACGCGGCCGCCGAACGGGACCGCATCCGCATCGACCGGGAATTCTCGGAGTCGATGACCGAGAAGCGCGAGTCCCTGGCCACAGAACTCGTCAAGGCCAAGGCAGCCGCCGAGCAGGCGGTAACAGACCGCCTGAAGTCGGCGGACGAGGAGGCAAAACGCCGCGTCGACTCGGTAACCGAGCAGGTCCGCCGCCTGACAGCCATCCGCACCGAACTAGCCGATCGCCTACGAGCGACGCAGGACGTACTGACCCACAGCGCCAGCCTGCTGGAACCGATCCCGGACGAGCAGGAGGTGGACACCACCCCCGCTCAACAGGAGGACGTCCCCACTCAACGAGAGGCGAAGAAGCCAGCAAACCGCTGACCGCCAAAACTCGGCCAGCCTCCGCCCCGGAATCCACCGTAGCCACGGCACCGACAAAACCCGAAGGTTGCCGCAGCCGCCGGTGGCCAGCCCACGGCGTCGACCAGATGATTGCGCGCCCACCAGGTCCCGCACCGCAGCTCCCCAGCCCGTCCGTTGTCCACGAGCATCACTTGCGGCCCCGCCTGCCGCAGCAGGGTCGCCGACAGCCCAGCTCGACGGCGACTCCCCAACCTGCGGCATTCGGCGTGGTCACCAGCACCGACAACTCCCGAACTGACCGGGTATCAGCGGGCAAGATCAACGGCTGCCATCGGCCCCGACATCCAACGTCATCACGAGCACCGACAACCCGGGACACAGCGAGAAGTCGCCCGCAGAGGATCGATGGCGGCCTCCGGCCCCCGGAATCCAGCGTAGGCGAGGTCCGATTTGAGGGCATGGCCTTGACCTGCGTAGATGCCTGGCAGGAGCCGGGGTGGGGTTGTCCACGCCGTTCTCAGCCTGCGAGTTCGCGGTTCTCGCACGCGAGATCGCGGTTCCCGCACGCGAGATCGCGGTTCTCGCACGTGAGATCGCGGTTCCCGCACGCGAGATCGCGGTTCTGGTGCGTGAGGTCGTCGTTTCTCGGCTGGTGTGTGCGCACAGGGTGGAGCTACTGAGTCAGCAGAACGACTGTGACGCAGCCCTACCGCCAGGCCCCGCGGACCGCCCGCCCGGCGCTGACCACTCCAGGACCCCCTCAACCGCGAACTCGCGCGCGGGAACCGCGATCTCACCGTCGAGAACCGCGATCTCGCACTCCCCTGATCAACCCAGGGACTTCCGAATAGGGACGCCACAGGGAAAACTCCCTGACACCCCCACCAGGATCCCGGCCATGCTCCTGACCAGGAAGACCAACAAACCCGCAGATCAAACGACGTCATCAAACGACGGCTTACGTACCGGCGAGCACCGACAGTTCCGGAGCGCAGCAGGGAGTTATCCACAGGCAAGATCAACGGCGGCCGTCGGCCCCCGACATCAAGCCTACTGACGGGCACCGACAGAAACTTGGCTCGGCCACCGGCTGCGGGGTGGTTATCCACAGACGCTGCGCCATCCACAGGGAAGATCCACATCGAGCGGGGTTGTCGGTGGGCGTCGGTAGCATTGAATCCGGGGGCCGGAGGCGTCCGGGGTCTCAGGCCATGCCGTACACGCGGGTCACGTGCAGGCGCAGTACCAGCCGGTTGTCGGCCACCATTGCCGCTCGGTACTCGTCCCAGTCCGGGTGTTCGCCGGCGATCGTGCGGTAGACGTCGACCAACTCGTCGACCGTCGCGTCGTCCGGGGCGGTTGCCACCGGGGTCAGGTCCGCGTCGCCCTCCGCTACCGCGTACGAGCGGAAGTCGGCGGGCGTCGTGTAGAAGCTCGCGCGTGGGTCGCGGCGCAGGTTGTTCGTCTTCGCTCGGCCGTCGGTCACCGAGACGCGAATCTGCATGGTCGCCGGATCAAAGGTGTAGCTCACATTGGACAACTGCGGTCGGCCGTCGCGCTTCAGGGTGGTCAGCACACCCTTCGTCGAGCCTTCCAGCAGTGCCAGCAGTCGATCGTCCATGCCCGCGATTCTGCAAGCTCCACCAAACCCGAGGTCAAGCCGCCTCGCGGGCCGACGCTCGCTCGCACGTGGCAGTGATCAGCGACGCCACCTGCTCCGGCTCGTCGATCATCGGCACGTGCCCGGCCCGATGCAGCCACACGTGCCTGGCCTGCGGCAACAGCTCGGCCGCGCGCCGTGCCTGCCGCGGCCACAGAATCCGGTCCTTGGTCCCCCACGCGACCGTCACCGGCACGGTCGGCGCCGGGCTCGCGTACGCGTAGCCCTTCCCAGCGGCGGCCACCAGGTCGAACGCCGGCGAACCGACCATCGACACCAGGTCGTCCAGCATGATCTCCGCGGTCATCCGCGACGGGTGCCCGTAGAGCAGGCTGGCGCCGGCCATCCGGAAGAACCGGTTGCCGAGCATGAGCTTGCGCAGCGGCGCGGGGGTCCGGCCGGTCGACCGGATCCGCGCCAGCACCCACAGCGCCCACCACTGGTCCCGCGGCGACCAGAACCCGGCGGGCGCGAGCGCGGTCGCCGAGGCGACCAGCCCGCGCGACGCCGCCTCGAGCGCCAGCACGCCGCCGAGCGAGTTGCCGGCGACGTGCGGGCGGTCGAGCCTCAGGTCCTCGAAGATGTCGGCCAGCGTGTCGACGGCCGACTCGATGTCGTAGCCGCGTCCCTCCGGCAGCAGCGGCGACTTCCCGAACCCCGGCAGGTCGACGGCGATCACGTCGTGCCGTTCGGCCAGCAGGTCGAGCACCGGCGCCCAGGCCTGCCACCGATGCCCGATGCCGTGCAGGAGCACCAGCGGACTGCCGTTGCCACGCCGCTCGAACGCGACCTCGATGGGTTGGCGCGTCATCCCGGGCACCCCTTCGTCAGCGAAACGGTCTCGCTCAGCAAAGTACATGTAACCGGGATTTACAGCTAGTTCAGTACTGGTCGTGCACGCGCCACCAGGAACTGGGGCCATCGTTCCCGCGCCCGGACTCCTCCCACGCCTCCTGCCGGCCGAACGGCGTCAGGTCGAGATACCGCAGCGTGCCGGCCAGGAGGTCACCGCCGCGACCGGTGGTGAAGTACGTCCGGAAGACCTGGTCGCCGCCGCGGAGGAACACGCTTACCCCGAACCCCATCCCGACACCGCAGTCGTCCGTGAAGTCCGAACCGAGCGCGGAGACCCACGGCACCGTCCATCCCATCCGCTCCTTGTACGCGTCGATCTGCGTGAGCGGCGCCGGCGCGGTCACCACCAGCGTGGTGTCCCGTGCGTGCAGGTGCGCGAGGTGGCCGATGTTGTCGACCACCAGCGAACAGCCGGGACACCGATGGTCGTCGCCGTCGAACATCATGAAGTGGTAGACGATCAACTGCCGGCGCCCGTCGAACAGGTCGAGCAGGCTCGCCCGGCCGTCCGGTCCAGTGAAGACGTACTCCTTGTCGAACGCCACCATCGGCAATCTGCGCCGCTGCGCGTTCACTTTGTCCAGCGCCCGCAGCGCGGCCTTCTCCTCGACCAGCAACGCGTCCCGCTCGGCCTGCCACTCGGCCGGCGAAACCACCTTCGGCAGCACGGTCATCTTCGGCAACACAGTCATCGGCACATCCATTCAGGTATCGAGAAATCAGTGGGTTCGTTCCCGGACGCCGCCCGCCAGGTAGCCGGCCAGATCGTCGAAGCACTCCTGCCAGCCGGACCGGTGGCTGTCCCGATCCTCGGCCGACTCGAAAACGGCCTGTTGGAACGTCATTTCAGTCTTGCCGGCACGGTCGGCGAAGGTGACGGTGACCAGCGTTTCCCGACCGGGCACGCCGGGCGTTTCCTCCCAGGCGAACGAGAACACCAGCCGTTCGGGCGCGACGATCTCGCGGTACGTCCCCTGTGCCCAGTGCTCCGCACCGTCCGAGTTGTTACGCATGCAGGTACGCCACCCGCCGCCCTCGGTCAGCTTGATGGTGCATGACGACGCGGTGTACCCGGTCGGTCCCCACCATTCGGCCAGGTGGTCCGGATTGGTCCATGCCTCGAACACCAGCTCACGCGGTGCGTCGAACATGCGCGTGATCGACAGCGCGATCTCCATCAGTCCTTCCCCTTCTGCAGCTCACGCAGGTGCTCCTCGAGACGGTCGAAGCTGTCCTCCCAGAACCTGCGGTACTCCTCCAGCCACGCGTTCGCGTCCTTCATGGGTGCGGCGTCCAATCGACACGGCCGCCACTGCGCGCTGCGGCCACGGGAGATCAGGCCGGCACGCTCGAGCACCTTCAGATGCTTGGAGATCGCCGGCAGGCTCATGCTGAACGGTTCGGCCAACTCGGTGACCGTGGCGTCCCCTGTGGACAGTCGAGCGAGGATCGCGCGCCTGGTCGGGTCGGCCAGCGCGGCGAAGGTGCTACTCAGTTGGTCTACCGCCATCTGTGTTCAACCACCTAGTTAATTAACCGATGGGTTCACTATAGCTCGTCACGCACCGCTGTCAAGCCCGGACTGGGTGTCGCGAAAAAGAAACGCGCAGGGAAAAGCACGAGAATGCGGCGACGCTGCGTGTCTCGTCAATTGCGAGGAGTTGCGAACCGATGGCGAGAGAAATTGCCATCTTCGCCGTGCCCCCGACCGGATTCGAACCGGCACTCCACCCCTTTTAAGGGGGTTGCCTCTGCCAGTTGGGCTACGGGGGCAGCCGCAGCCTAAGGCGCAAACGCCTGGCTAGGGACGGGTTTTTACAAAATCCGTCCCTCGGCCCAGTGCGGGATACGCCATTTAGCTCTACCCAAGATGGGTTTGAACAGGCTACCGGGTGTAACGCGGGTCTGACCCTCGAAAAATGGTCGAGTCAGCCCTTCGACACGCGCTCGAACTCGGCCCTGGGATTGTTGATCTGACCCATCGAGATGACCTCGCGCCGTAAGAGTCCACTCAGTAACCAGTCGGCTACTACGCGGAATTTCCGGTTGAAGGTGGGCACTCGTGACACGTGGTAGCCACGGTGCATGCCCCAGGCGATGAAGCCCTTGGCCTTGACGTTGTAGACGTCGGCCACTCCCTTGTGGAGGCCGAGGCTCGCCACCGAGCCGACGTTCTTGTGGAAGTAGTCCTTGGGTGCCTTGTCGCGCAGCACGGCCACGATGTTCTTGGCCATGCGGTTGGCCTGGCGCACCGCGTGCTGGGCGTTGGGCGCGCACAGCGCGGCCGGGTCCTCTTCGGTGCGCGACAGGTCGGGCACCGCGGCGTTGTCGCCGGCGGTCCAGACGTCGGGCTCGCCCTCGACCTGCAGGGTGGTCGTCGCGCGCAGCCGGCCGCGATCGTCCAGCGGCAGGTCGGACGCGGCGAGCACCGGGTTGGCCTTCACACCGGCCGTCCAAACGATGGTGTCGCTGTCGAACTCCGTTCCGTCCGAAAGGACGACGTGCCCGTGCTCGAACGACTTGGCGAGAGTGGCCAGATAGACCTCGATGCCGCGCTTCTCCAGCTGCAGCACCGTGTAGAGGCCGAGGCTCTCGCGGACCTCGGGCAGAATGCGCCCGGCGGCCTCGACCAGCACCCAGCGCAGGTCCGACGGCTCGATGTTCTCGTAGTAGCGGGTGGCGAAGCGGGCCATGTCCTCGAGTTCGGCGAGCGCCTCGATACCGGCGAACCCACCGCCGACGAACGTGAACGTGAGCAGCTTGCGGCGCAGCTCCGGGTCGACCGAAGTGCTCGCCGCGTCCAGCTTGGACATCACGTGGTTGCGGAGGTAGATCGCCTCGCCGATAGTTTTGAAGGCGATGCCCTGCTCGGCCAGACCGGGGATCGGCATGAGCCGGGCGACCGATCCGAGCGCCACGACCAGGATGTCGTAGGGGATCTCCTCCGAGTGCCCGTCCGGCGCCTCGATGATGACCGTGCGGCGCGCGTGCTCGATCTTGGAGACGCGGGCGGTGAGCACGTGGCAGCGCTTCAACGTCTTACGGAGCGGCACCACCACGTGCCGCGGCTCGATCGCGCCGGCGGCGGCCTCGGGGAGGAACGGCTGGTAGGTCATGTGGGGCTGCGGGTCGATGACGGTAACGGACGCCTCGTTGCCCTTGAGGCGGCGCTGCAGGCCCAGCGCCGCGTACAGGCCGACGTAGCCGCCGCCCAGTATGACGATCCGCTTCGGTTCCGCTCTACCACGACCCATACGTCAATGGTCGCACCACCGATTAGACAGCGCCCGTCACCCCCCGTGTGATTGTGCACTCTCTGTGATCGCGGTCGCTTCACGCTAACGAATCAGGTGGTGTCCTCGCGCAACGAGACCACTTCGGCTGGCAGATCGGCTTCCTCGGTGGCACCCAGCTCGACGTCCACTCGCAGCAGGCCAAGCATCCGGACCCGAACCGCAACGGCTCGACCATTGCCCGCGCGCAGGCACCTCGCGACGACCGAACCCACGACCCACAGTGCGGCGCCGAGCATCAAGACCAGCCCGATGACCAGCGCCCACGGGCCCATCGCCGCCGCGGACGCCACCGACATAGCGAATCCTCTCTGGAGAATCAGGCGAAGTCGCTAGAACAATGGTTCCCCGTCGAGGCCGTGCCAAGAGGTTGCCGCCCGAATGTCGGTATATGTAACCGCGGTCGCTTGTCCGCCAGCTGTTGGTCACAGGGCCTTCGATCGGGGCGGCTCACGCCAGCGAGGTGCACCAGGTCGCTATGTCCGCCACCTCGGTTTCGGCCACGCCGAGTCGTGGGTCGACCGGTACGAGCAGCGTGGCCGGGTCCCTGGCGAGGAAAGCTTCCCGCGCGGCGGGTCTCAGCTCGAAGTCGTCGTCGAGCCAGGACAGGGGGCGGCCGTAGGCGAAGCGGGCGACAGCTGGGTACTTCCAGCCGGCGTGGTGGTCGGCGTGCGGGCCGGCGAACTCGATGACCGGCAGTGCCGGCAGCCCGATGGCCGGGCCGACAGTCGTGTTGGCGCGATGGCCCCAGGAACTCGCCCAGGCCAGCCCGATGCCCGTGCGTTCGGCGAGGTCGCCGAGCAGCTGCCCGTGGCCGGGGTTCAGCCAGACCCGTTGCTGGCGCCGCCACGACAGCCGGAACCGGCACTCGGCGTAGCCCGGCGGCGGCTGGTCCGCGGCCCACGGGTGCAGCGGACCGTCGACGTCGAGCAGGAGCAGTGGCCTCACAGGCCGGCCTGCTCCTGTGCTCTGGCCAGGACCTCCTCCACCATGGCCGGCGTGAGCTTGCCCGTGAACGTGTTCTGCTGGCTCACGTGGTAGCAGCCGAACAGGTGCAGCGGCGCCGGGCCGGTGAGTTCCACCGTCACGCCGTGGCCGAACTTCGGGCGTGGGGTCGGCACGTGCCAGCCCGCGGCCGACAGGACCGGCAGCAGAGCCTGCCAACCGAACGCGCCGAGGACCACGATCGCGCGCAGGGTCGGGGCCAGCAGCGCCAACTCCTCCGCCAGCCAGGGGCGGCAGTTGTCGCGCTCGGTGGGGGTCGGCTTGTTCTCCGGGGGCGCGCACTTCACCGGTGCGGTGATGCGGGTGCCGTACAGCTCGAGGCCGTCACCGATGCGGACCGACGTCGGCTGGGAGGCCAGGCCAACCGCGTGCAACGCCGCGTAAAGCACGTCGCCAGAGCGGTCGCCCGTGAACATCCGGCCCGTGCGGTTCGCGCCGTGCGCGGCCGGGGCCAGGCCGACGATCGCCAGCGCCGCGTCCGGCGGGCCGAAGCCGGGCACCGGGCGGCCCCAGTACTCCTGGTCGGCGAACGCGGCGCGCTTCACCCGCGCGACCTCCTCCCGCCACGCCACGAGGCGCGGGCAGGCTCGGCATTCGGTCACCCGGCGGTCCAGGTCGGCGAGGTCGGACACGTCGGGAATTGTGCTTGCCCGCCGGGGGAACGCAACACGTAGGGTGCCGATCATGGCATCTCCAGACGACGAGCAGCCGACTCCGGTCGAGCCGGTCGACGACCTCGTCAGCAGCTCGCACACGATCACCGTCAAGCGCCGCAAGCTCGCGTACACCGCTACGACCGGGCGGATCGTGCTGCGCCAGGAGGTGCTCACGGACGGCAAGTTCGACGGGCACGTGCCCAAGGCCGAGGTCTTCGTCACGGCGTACACAGTGGACGGTGCGGACCCGGCCACGCGCCCCGTGACGTTCGCGTTCAACGGCGGGCCCGGGTCGTCGAGCGTGTGGCTGCACCTGGGGCTGTTCGGCCCGCGGCGGGTGGTCTCGGGTGACGTCGGTGACCTGGCGCCGCCGCCGTACGGCCTGGTGGACAACGCGGAGACGTTGCTCGCCCACAGCGACCTGGTCTTCATCGACCCGGTCGCCACCGGGTACTCGCGGGCCGTCAAGGGTGAGAAGCCCGGTGACTACCACGGTTTCCAGCCGGACGTCGAGTCGGTCGGCGAGGTGATCCGGCTGTGGACCTCGCGCAACGGCCGGTGGCTGTCGCCGAAGTACCTGGCGGGCGAGTCGTACGGCACCACCCGCGCCGGCGCGCTCGCGCAACACCTGCAGACCCGGCACGGCATGTACTTCAACGGGCTGATCCTGATCTCCGCGGTGCTCGACTTCGCGACGCTGGACTTCAACACGGGCAACGACTTGCCGTACTCGTTGTTCCTGCCGACCTACGCCGCCATCGCGCATTACCACGGTCTGCTGGGCGACCGGCCGCTGGCCGAGGTGCTGGCGGAGGCGGAGGAGTTCGCGGCGAAGGACTATCCGTGGGCGCTGGCAAGGGGTTCGCGACTGTCCACTGAGGAGCGAGCGGCGATCGTGACCCGGATCGCCGCGCTCACCGGCCTGTCCGAGGACTACGTCGACCGCGCCGACCTGCGCCTCGAACACGTCCGGTTCTTCACGGAGGTGCTGCGCCACCAGCGCCGCGTCGTCGGCCGGCTCGACTCCCGCTTCACCGGCCACGCCCCGGACTACGCCCGCGAGCACATGGACGACGACCCGTCGAGCGCGGCGATCATGGGTGCGTACTCGGCCGCGCTGAATCACTACCTGCACACGGAACTCGAGTACAGCAACGATCTGCCGTACGAGATCCTGAGCATGGAGACCCACACCGCCTGGTCATACAAGGAGTTCGAGAACGCGCACGTCACGGTGGCCGACAAACTCGCGGCGGCCATGCGCGCCAACCCACACCTGAAGGTCCACGTGGCGTTCGGCTACCTGGACGGCGCGACGCCGTACTTCGCGTCCGAGCACGTGCTCGCTCATCTGTCCATTCCGGACGAACTGAGGGAGAACATCGAGAGCGCCTACTACGAGGCCGGGCACATGATGTACGTGCACGAGCCCTCGCGGGTGCAGCAGTCGAAGGACATCGCGGCGTTCATCAAGGCGACGTCGAACCGCTGAGAAGCACGCGAACCTGGATAACGGCGGGCCACGCTGCCGGTGGCCCTCGCAGGTGGCCGCACCCATTCACCCGTAAGAACCAATTTAGGGTCCAAAGTCCCGGAACATCTCCTCGCTGGGGAGCGACGTGCAGGTCAACCAGCGAGGAGACTCACCATGACTCAACCCACCTGGAGCGCCGACCCGGCCTGGCAGCCCCCTCCGTCGACTCCCGCGCCGATGCCGAAGCCACGCTCCCGGCGGTGGTTGTGGATCGGTGGCATCGTCGTCACGTTCGCCGTCGGAGTCGGGGTTGGTGGTGCGGGCGAGAAGCCGGCAGGCGCCAAGGCCGCCGCGGCGCGCACCGTGACCGTGACCGCGCCGGCTCCGCCCGCGGACACGGTCACCGCACCCGCGCCTGCCCCGGTAACCGTCATCGAGGAACCGCCTCCCCCGCCCGGTCCCGCCGCCACCATCGGCAACGGGGTCTACGAGGTGGGCGTCGACGTCGCTCCCGGGCGGTACAAGACCGACGGACCGAGCGGGCCGATGGGCATGTGCTACTGGGCTCGCAACCGGAACGATTCTGGTGAGTTCGAGGCGCTCATCACGAACGGCATCGTCGAAGGGCCCGGCAGTCTCACGATCAACGCGGGTGAGTTCGTCGAGATCTCCGGCGAGTGCACCTGGAACCTGGTCGGCTGACAGCAGAGCGCTTCGGGCGGCGGCGGCCATGCGGGCGGCCGGAACCGGGCCCGGTGCGGTGGTTCCGCTGGCGCGAGCTGCTTCTGGGCGGCAACCGGGCCAAGTGGATCCTTGCGGCGGGTACCGCCCAGGGGCCCGGGACGCGCGAACCATGATCAACGGCGGGCCACGGCCCCCCGTTTTCCAGCGTAGCCGCGGGCACCGACAAAAACGGAATGATGCAGCTCAGCGGCCCGGCAATGATCAACGGGCGGCCACGGCCCCCCAGGTTTCAGCGTACGCAAGCCGTCACTATTCGAAGTCCCTGAGTTGATCAGGGGAGCGCGAGATCGCGGTTCCCGACGGTGAGATCGCGGTTGATGGGGTCCTGGAGTGGTCAGTAGCTCCACCCTGTGCGCACACAACAGCCGAGAAACGACGACCTCACCCACCACAACCGCGACCTCGCGTGCCGCAACCGCGACTTCGCGTGCGGGAACCGCGAATCGCGTGCCGCAACCACGACCTCGCGTGCCGCAACCACGACCTCGCGTGCCGCAACCACGACCTCGCGTGCGGGAACCGCGAACTCGCAGGCTGAGAACGGCGTGGACAACCCCAACCCGGCGCCTGCCAGGCATCCACACAGGTCAAAGCCATGCCCCCAAATCGGACCTCGCGTAGTCAGCGGCACCGACAAGAACAGGTGACCAGCCGTACCTATGACTACAGGCCGGCCACAGCAGAGCGCCCCGGGCCAACGACCCGGGGCGCTCTGGCTAGGACATATCAGCGGAGGTACTGGCGACCGTTCTTCACGGCGTTCCACGCGTCGACCGCGCCGTTGCCGTAGAAGCCGTTGAACTCCAGGGTTCCCTCGCACGTGGCCGTGAAGCTGTCGTCACGGCCCTCGTCCAAGTAGTCGACCGTGCGGGGCTCCGGGCAGGGAACCGCGAAGGCCGAGCCCTCGAGAACCCGCTCCACCTTGGTCGGATCCATGCTGACCTTCTGGCCCGAGTACTTGCCGAACTCGGAGACGATCAGCGCGGCGACACCGGACGCGTGGGGCGTGGCCATCGACGTGCCCTGCAGGAACTGGTAGTACCCGCACGTCCCGTCGTCCTTGCAGGCCTTCTGGACACCGAGTTCCTCGCCGTCCGGCGTGATGTTGCCGTCCGCGTCGATGGTGCCCTCCGCGACGCCCACGTTCTTCGGGTACGTGGAGAGGACCATGTTCTCGTTGGCGCGGAACTCCGGCGTACCGAAGTAGTCCCGGAAGTACCCACCCGGCGCGGACACGGAGATGCGCTCGGTGCCGTAGCTCGAGTAGTCGGCCTTCGCACCCGACGGGCCGAACGAGCCGACCGGCAGCACGTGCGGGCCCTCGACCGGCATCGACAGGCAGGTGTCGTTGTCGACCTCGCGGGTGTAGTTGGTACCGGCCGGGAAGTTCGGGCTACCGGCGTCCGGGTGCGGGTTGCCGTTGTCCTCGTGCTGGTTGCCCAGTGCGACGAGCTGCGTGACGCCCTTGCGGTGCGCGTACTTCAGCGCGCGGGTCACGGCCGTCACCACGGTGCGCTGCTGCGCCGTCTGCTCGGGCGTGTCCAGCGGGTGCGCCGAGCAGTTGTACAGCCACGGGTCGACGAAGAACGACATGTTGATCACGTCGAGACCGGCGTCGCCCGCGTAGGTGAGCGCGTCGACCACCGGCTGGAGGAAGAAGTAGCCGGAGTCCTGTCCACCTCGGATGTTCACGATGGACACGTTCGGCGCCACACCGGAGACACCGAAGCCGTTGGCGGCCGCGGCGATCGTGCCGGCCACGTGCGTGCCGTGCCCGCCGTCGTCCCAGTTGGCCGGGTCGACGCAGCCGCGGAACTCACACGGCCCGTCCACCGGCTGGCCGAGCTCGTCGGTCGGGATGTCCCGCGTGAAGTTGCGGGACAGCGCGGCGTCGAAGTTCGGTGCGATGTCGGGGTGGCTGCCGTCCACACCGGTGTCGAGCACACCGACCTTGACGCGCTTGTCACCCGGCTGCTCGGTGCGGGCCAGGTCGGAGCGAACCGACGTGAGACCCCACAGCTGACCGTCGAGCGGGTCCATGCCCGCCGGCGCCTTCGCGTCCGCGCGGGCCGACGGGTTGGCGCCCTGCTTGTTCTCCTGCTCCACCGAGTCCTCGTCGGTGCGGGCGCGCTTGGCGTCCGGCGACTGTCCGATGGAGATGGTCGGGCTCGTGTACAGCACCTCCTGGACGGAGGCCAGCCGCTCGGTGAAACCGTTCGCCGGCGCCGTCGCGGTGATCAGACCGGCGGGCGCGTTGCTGCGGACCACCTTGCCGCCCGCGTCGCGCACCGCCCGCTCCGCGGCCTTCACGTCCACGCCGTCCGCGGCGAGCACGCTGTACTCCACCGTCTCACCGGACAGCTCGGGCTGAGCGTTCGCCGATGACACGGTCGCGACCGTCACGCCGGCGGCCGCCAGCGGGATGGCCAGTAAGCCAAGAATCGTCTTGCGCCGATTCACGAACTTCCTCCTCGCGTTCTGTACTCAAAGCCCCGAACAAGCCCCGATGACTCAGGGCACGACTGATCTTTCCTCAGCGAAGTGACATGCGCTGGGGTGCGCGCCGACGCGCGTCATCAGCTCAGGCTCCTCTTCGGCGCACTTTTCCTGCGCTTTCCAGCACCTGGTACGGAAACGGCACCCGGAAGGAGGATCGACGGGACTCGGCACGTCACCCTCCAATCGGATGATCTGCCGCTGGCCGCGCACGGTCGGATCGGGCACCGGCACCGCCGAGAGGAGAGCCTGGGTGTACGGATGGGTCGGGTGGTTGTAGATCTGGTCCTCGGTGCCGACCTCGACGACCTTGCCGAGGTACATGACCGCCACCCGGTCGGACAGGTGGCGCACCACCGACAGGTCGTGCGCGATGAACACATAGGACAGTCCGAACTCGGACTGCAGGTCTCCCAACAGGTTCATCACCTGCGCCTGGATGGACACGTCCAGCGCGGACACCGGCTCGTCACAGACGATGATGTCCGGCCGCAGCGCGAGCGCCCGCGCGATACCGATGCGCTGGCGCTGCCCGCCGGAGAACTGGTGCGGGTACCGGTTGATGTGCTCGGGGTTGAGTCCGACCACGTCCAGCAGGTCGCGCACCTTGGCCGCGCGCGATCCCTTGGGCGCCACTTCCGAGTGAATCTCGAACGGCTCGCCGACGATGTCGCCGACCGTCATCCTGGGGTTCAGCGACGTGTACGGGTCCTGCAGCACGATCTGGATGCTGCGCCGCAGCTTGCGCAGCTCGCCGCCGCGCATGGCGAACATGTCGCGACCGTTGTAGTGCGCGCTGCCGCTGGTCGGCGGCTCGAGCCGCAGGAGCACCTGGGCGAGTGTCGACTTGCCGCAGCCGGACTCGCCGACCACGCCGAGGGTCTCCCCCCGCTTCAGGTCGAACGAGACACCGTCGACCGCCCGGACGTGCCCGATGGTGTGCTTGAACAGCACGCCGACCTTCACGGGGAAGTGCTTGACCAGATCCCGAACCTCGAGGACGTTGTCAGACACTCCGCACCACCTCCTCCGCGAAGTGACACTTGCTCGTCCGGCCGAGGCCGAGGTTGTGGTCGTGCGGCAACTCCTCGCGGCACCGGTCGACGGCCCTCGAGCACCGCGGGTTGAACGGACACCCCGGCGGAATGTTGGTGAGGGTCGGCGGCAGCCCCTTGATGGTCGCCAGCGTCTCGCCCTTCTGGTCGAGTCGCGGCACGGACTCCAGCAGACCGACCGTGTACGGGTGGCCCGGATTGCGGTACAGCGACATGGCGTCGGCGTGCTCCACGATCCGGCCCGCGTACATGACGGCGATACGGTCGGCCACCTCCGCCACCACCCCGAGGTCGTGGGTGATGAGGATGAGCCCCATCTGCCGTTCGACCTGGAGCTCCTTGAGCAGGTCCATGATCTGGGCCTGCACGGTGACGTCGAGCGCGGTGGTCGGCTCGTCGGCGATCAGCATCTCCGGGTCGAGCGCCAGCGACATGGCGATCATCGCGCGCTGCCGCATACCGCCGGAGAACTCGTGCGGGTACTGCCGGACACGGCGAGACGCGTTCGGGATCCGCACCAGGTCGAGCAGCTCGACGGCGCGCTTGCGCGCGTCCTTGCGGCTCATGCCGAGACGGATCCGCAGCTGCTCCTCGATCTGGAAGCCGACCGTGAACACCGGGTTCAGCGCGGACAGGGCGTCCTGGAAGATCATCGCGATACCCTCGGCACGCACCTCCGTGCGCCGCGCCGCGCTGACCTTCAGCAGGTCCTCGCCGTGGTAGCGGATCTCGCCACCGGTCACCTTGGCGGGCGGGACGTCGAGGATGCCCATGATCGCCTGCGCGGTGACGCTCTTACCGGACCCGGACTCACCGAGCACGGCGAGCGTCTCGCCGGCGTTCACGTGGTAGCTGACCCCGTTGATCACCTTCGCCACACCGTCGCGGGTGTGGAACTCGACGAAGAGGTCATCCACCTCGAGCAGCGGGGCGTCGGCCATGCGGCCGACGTCACTCGCCTCGCTAACGGACTGTGCTTCCATCCCCTACCTCAACTTCGGGTCGAGTGCGTCGCGGACCGCGTCACCGAGCATCACGAACGCGAGCACGCAGATCGTGAGTACGCCCGCCGGGAACAGCAGCAGGTGCGGCGCCACTCGAATGTAGTTACGCGCGTCGGAGATCATTACGCCCCAGGACACGGCCGGGTCGCGCAGGCCGATGCCGAGGAACGACAGCGTGGCCTCCGCCCCGATGAAGGCACCGAGCAGAATCGTCGCGTACACCATGATCGGCGCGAGACAGTTCGGCAGCATGTGCTTCAGGATGATCCGCAGGGGACTGGCACCGAGCGCGCGCGCCGCCTTCACGTAGTCCTGCTGTTTCGCCGCGATGGCCGCCGATCTCATGATCCGCATGGCGACCGGCCACGACAGCAGCGACACGGCGGTGACCACCATCATGACCAGCGCGAACGCGCTGTCCACGCCGCTGGAGCGGAAGGCGTTGAGGATCACGATCGCGCCGAGGATGAACGGCAGACCGAAGAACACCTCACCGACGCGCGAGAGGAACCCGTCGACCATGCCGCCGAAGAACCCGGCGAGCAGGCCGAGAGCGCCACCGATCAGCACGGTGATCAGGCTCGCGCCGAGGCCGACCAGCAGGGACCAGCGGGTGCCGTACACGGCCCTCGCGAAGTTGTCCCGCCCCTGCACGTCGTAGCCGAACCAGGCGTCACCCGACGGTGCCTGCCTCGACCGGTCGAGGTCCTTGAGGGTCGGGTCGGCCGAGGTGAACCACTGCGGGAAGATCGCCACGATCACCAGGAACACGATCACGATGGACGCGATGATGAACAGCGGCCGCCGCCGCAGGTCGTACCACGCGTCGGTCCAGAGGCTGCGGGATTTGCCCGGCTTGCCAGGAGGTTGTCCAGTGGCGGGAGCAGCATGTTCGGCGGCAATAACGTAAGCGCCACCCGTGGCCGCCTGGTTCCCAGACGTCAGCGGGTCAGTCATAGCGAATCCTCGGATCGAGTACGGCGTACAGCATGTCGATGATCAGGTTCACGAGCAGGAAGACGATCACCAGCAGGACGACGACGCTGGTGACCACGATGCCTTCCTTCTGCTGGATCGACCGGTAGACAAGCCCGCCGATGCCCGAGATACCGAAGATGCCCTCGGTGACGATCGCGCCGCCCATGAGGCTGCCGAGGTCGGTACCGATGAACGTGAGCACCGGAATCGCCGAGTTGCGCAACATGTGCACGCCGACGATCCGGCGGCGCGGCTGACCCTTGGCGAGCGCGGTACGGATGTAGTCGGCGTTCTTGGTCTCCATGATCGACGTGCGGGTGAGCCGCGCGACGTAGGCCATGGAGAGGCTGCCGAGCACGAAGCCGGGCACGATCAGCTCGGACCACCTGGCCTCGGACGACACGACCGGCGAGATGATCTCCAGGTTGAAGCCGAGGAAGATCTGCAGCACGAAGCCGGTGACGAAGACCGGCAGCGAGATCAGGAACAGCGTGGACACGAGCACCACGTTGTCCAGGAAGCCGCGGCCGCGCAGACCGGTCATGATGCCGGCGATGATGCCGATGACCGCTTCGATGATGACGGCCACGATGGCGAGCCGGAGCGAGATCGGGTAACGCCGTTCGAGCAGGTCGTTGACGGAGATGCCGTTGAAGGTCTCGCCGAAGTTCCCCTGGAGCAGGTCGCCCAGGTAGAGGAAGTACTGGACGAAGATGTTCTCGTCGAGGTTGAACTTGTCGGTCATCATGTCGACGAACGGCTGCGGGCACGGCCGCTCGCCGCACATGCCGGCGAACGGGTCGCCCGGCAGTGACCAGACCATGAAGTAGATGAGGAACGTCGCCCCGATGAACACCGGGATCAGCTGCAGCAGCCGCCGCAGGACGTACCGTCCCATAAGTGTGTCTCCCTTGACCCCCGAGAGGGGCTGGACCACCGGGTCACGGTGATCCAGCCCCGTTCAGTGTGCGACTTCAGGCCATCTCGACGAACGAGAGGTCAAGCTCACGGTCGGGGGTCATCCGAACGTTCTTGAGCCGGTCCGACCAGCCGTACTGGGCCGGAGTGTTCCAGAGCGGAACGGACGGCATGTCCTGAGCGATGAGCTCCTCCGCCTCGTGGTACAGCTCGAAGGACTCCTCCTCGGTCGCAGCCGCGTCGGCCTGGCGAAGCTTCTCGTCGACCTCCGGGTTGGAGTAGCCACCGTCGTTGGACGAGCCACCCGTGCGGAACAGCGGGTTGAGGAAGTTCTCGATCAGCGGGTAGTCAGCCAGCCAACCGGCCCGGTAGATCTGGGTCATCTCGTGAGCGTTGATCTTCTCGCGGATCTCACCGAAGGCCTGCACCGGGACGAACTGGCACGGGTTGCCCAGGGCTTCCGTGATCTGGCCACAGGCCGCCTCGATCCACTCCTTGTGCCCACCGTCGGCGTTGCTGGTGATCTCGATCGTGCCGGTGAAGCCCGACTCGTCGAACAGCTTCTTCGCCTCTTCGGGGTTGTGATCACACAGCGGGTCACAGGCACCGTCGGTCCAGCCCGGCACCTTCGGCACGCCGTAGCCGGCGACCGGCTTGCGGTTGCCCTCGAAGATCGTCTCGGTGATCGCCTGGCGGTCGATCGCCATGGAGATCGCCTGCCGGAACTTCACGTTCTGGAACTTCGGGTCGTACAGCGGGAAGTTGATCTCCTGGATCGACAGGATGTCGGCGCTGGCGGAACGACCGGCCAGGTCCTGCTCCCAGACGTTGCCGGCGAGAGCCGACGGCGGGATGGTGTCGAGGAAGTCGAGCTCGCTGCCCTGGACCGCGGCGTACGCGGCCTCGGTGCTCTCCAGGAACTGGAACTGGACCTTGCCGACCTTGCCCTTGTCCTCACCCTTGTACTCGTCCCAGCGCGCGACAGTCACCGACACGTCGGGCTCCGCCGCTTCGAACTGCCACGGGCCGTTGCCGACGGGGGCGGCGCCGAAGCCAGCCGGGTCGGCGTAGAACGCCTCCGGCATCGGCGAGAAGGTCGGGTAACCCAGCTTGATCCGGAAGATCGGGTGCGGGTCGGTGAAGGTGACCTTGAACTCGGTGTCGCTGATGACCTCGAGGCCCGACATCGTCTCGGCCGTCGGGTTCGGCGCGGGCGTGGGGCCTTCGCCGTCCGGGTCCTCCGGGTGCACCGCGGCGTAGCCGGCGACCTGCGCGAAGAAGCTCGCGCCCTGCTGGGCGTTCGGGCCGTAGGCGGCGTAGTTCCATGCCTTGACGTAGCTCTCGGCGGTCACCGGAGTGCCGTCGTGGAAGGTCCAGCCCTCCTTGAGCTTGAACGTCATCTCCTTGCCGTCGTCCGACGGGGTGATCTCCTCAGCGTGCGCGTTGCGCGGCTCGCTGCTCACCGGGTCGTACTCCACCAGACCGGTGAAGAGCGCATCGACGATCTTGCCGCCACCGGTCTCCGTGGTGTCGAAGGGCACCAACGGACGCTCCGGCGCAGTGCCGAAGACACTGATCGTGGCGTTGTCGTTCTTGCTGTTGTCAGTGCTGCCGCCGGTGTCATCGCCACCGTCATCACCACTACAACTCGTGATGACGAGCGCGAGCGCCGTCGGCATCACCACCGCAGCCATCCAGCGCGGTTTACGCATCGGGTCTCCTCCAAGCTTCTTCAGACGCACCGGCGGGGTCGCCGTCGAGTCCCTCAACCGAGAGCACCACACAGCTCCCGGAATGTGAGAGGACGTTAACGGGGTGCTCGTGATAACTCACGGTCGGGGGCGTCACAAACCAGTCACAATCGTTCCCGTTCACACTGATTCCCACTGTTGTGGGACGCACGGGAATGGCCTGGTGACTGGCCGCAATCGCTCGACTGCTCTGCTGTTTTGTTGGTGTTAAGCCGTGATCTCAGGCGATCGAAAGCGCGATACCGTCGAGGATGTCGTGCTCACTGACCAGAAGCTCCTCAATTCCGGCTGCTTGGGCGAGTTTGGCGGCCAGCACATCAGTGATCAGTGCACCACCACCGATGACGTCGACCCGGCCGGGGTGGATCGCCGGATGCGCGGCCCGTTTCTCGTGACTCGCCGACAACAGCTGTTCGGCCGTTCGGGTGATGTCCGCCCGGGAGAGCCGCGAGAGGTGGGTTCGCTCGGAGTCGTAGGCCGGCAGGTCCTGGGCCACCGCTGACAGCGTGGTGATCGTGCCGGCCACGCCGACCCACGTGCGGGCCTGGTCCACGGGAACGGTGTCGAACGCCGTAGCGAGCACCTCAGCGGCCAGCGCGCGGCCGGTGGCGACCTCCGCCTCGGTAGGCGGGTCGGATCGCAGGCAGCGCTCGGTGATCCGGACGCAGCCGATGTCGACCGAGCGGGCCCCGGTGACCTCGGCACTTCTGCCGTCCCACGTGCCGACCACCAGCTCGGTGGAACCGCCGCCGATGTCGGCCACCACGAACGGTCCGTCGTCGGGATCCAGGTCGCCGACCGCACCGGTGAACGACAGCCGGGCCTCCTCGTCGCCGCTGATCACGTCGGCGGGCGCGCCGAGCAGCTCGCGCGTCATGGTGAAGAACTCGTCGCGGTTGCTGGCGTCCCGGGTGGCCGAGGTGGCGACCATGCGGACCCGTTCGGCCCCCTTGCGGCGGCAGATGAGGGCGTAGTCGGCTAACGCATCGCTGGTCCGCTTGAGCGCGGCCACGCCGAGCCTGCCGGTGGCGTCCACGCCTTCGCCGAGCCGCACGATGCGCATCTCGCGATGCACGTCGCGCAGGGTCACGGTGCCGTCCTCACCGACCGTCAGGTCCGCCACCAGGAGCCGGATCGAGTTCGTTCCGCAGTCGATCGCTGCCACTCTCGCCATGTCGGCCAGCCTAGAGGCCGCGCAACAGGGCGGTGGATGCTCGTCGTGATCGAGGTGGTTCCTGGCCGCGTCGTCGTACCGGGTTGTACTTCGATGCCGGCGCGGTGCCGCCAGGGGCCGCCTCGGCGCGGCGGGCGCCGCCAGCCCTAGTTGCGCGGCCTCTGAGGGCGTGGACCGACAAGATCAGCAGTTCGGCGGGTTGGGCGTGGTCGTCGTGGTGGTGGGCGTGGTGGTCGGAGTCGTCGTGGGTTCCGGCGGCGTCGTGTCCGGCGTCGTGGTGGTGGTCGGGGTCGTGGTGGACCACTCGGTGGTCGGCGTGCACGGTGTCGTGCTGCCCGTCGGCCTCGGGATGGTCGTGCCGGACGACGGCGGCCGCGGCGTCGACGTTGTCGTCGGGTGCGTGCCGGGCGGCGGTGTCGGGCCGGGCGGCGGCGGAACGGGCGGCGGCGAGCCCGGCGCCGGCAACGGCGGCTGCACCGGGCCGAGCGCCACGTCGGTCGGGTCGTAGCCGTAGTCGTCCTCGATGGGCGTGGTGCCGTTGGCGTACGCGTCGGCCCACCCGAGAACCGTGACCACGTAGTTGTGGGAGTGGTTGTAGCGGAAGACGGCCGTGTAGAGGTCGGTCGGGTCGTCCAGGTTCAGACCGCCCGAGCACAGGTACTTGCCGGCCGCGACCGTCGCGTCGAAGACGTTGTGCGGGCTCGCGATGCCGTCGCTGTTGCCGTCCGCCGCGTAGCCGGCCCAGGTGGAGGGGATGAACTGCATGGCCCCGACCGCGCGGTCCCACCGGTTGTCGCCGTCGAGGGCGCCGTTGTCGGTGTCGCTGATGGCGGCGAACCCGCCGCCGTTGAGCACCGGGCCGAGGATGTTCGGGGTGGTGTTGCCCTTCGCGTCGACCTTGCCGCCGCGGGCGTGGCCGGACTCGACCTTGCCGAGAGCCGCCAGCAGCGACCAGTGAAGGTTGCAGTTGGGCTGCATGGTGGCCAGCCGGTCGGCCGCGTTGGTGT
The DNA here is from genome assembly GCA_963826035.1 of uncultured Actinomycetota bacterium. GTDB lineage: Bacteria > Actinomycetota > Actinomycetes > Mycobacteriales > Pseudonocardiaceae > Actinophytocola. The sequence goes on from CAWGVZ010000025.1 coordinate 41,723, forward strand.
AGGCCTCCATCATGATGCGGTTGATGCCGAGCGAGCCGGTCGGGATGCCGGGGTTCGGACCGAGTTCCAGCAGGTCGTCGATGTCGTCGATGCTGTCGAGCACCTCGTCGCCGATCCGGTCGTTCTCGCCGACCTCACCGTTGGCGCCCACCGAGTTGGGATCGATGAGACCGCCGAGCCCGGCGCCGGCCGCACCGGCCGCCTGGGCCGCGCTGGCACCGAGTGGCTCGCCCGCCACCGCGGCCGCGACCATCAGCATGGTGCCGGCCGTCGCGACGACCTTTCGGCGGCGACGGGAAACCCGCCGCTCGGCCCGACGCTGGGCTCTGCTCGCGCTGTTCGCCGCACTCACCTGTACCGACTCCTTCGCCGACCCGGGTACCACACCCACGTTCGGGTGGCAGCTAGTCGCAGCCCGTCACGCTTCGCTTGCCACCGTCTCACGAACCATCCTCACAAGAAAGGGGTCAACAGGCGGTCAAGTCGGAATCCTTCCTCACCGTTGACGCGGATGCGTGGCCCTTTGGTTTCCCGAAAGGGAAGATCCGGCTGCGAAGACACGGCCAGTGCCCCGTCCAGGTGGGTTGGTGCGGTTATCCGTGGTCCAGGGGTTCGCTGGCAAGGCGGCGGAAGGTCGCGGAGCGGAGCTTGCGGAGCGACCATCGTCTCGTACCGGGTTGTACTTGGTCCTTCCGCCAACGCAGTCTCGCCGGCTCAGTACTCGCTGGACCGCGGAGAACCGTGCTGAACCCGCCTGGACGGGGCACTAGCTCTTGCGGCAGCTTCCGGCCGGCCAGTCCGGCGCGAGGAGCTCGAGCGCCTCGTCCCCGAACGGGTTAACCCCGGGGCCTACCGCCAGTGAGTGCGCCACGTGGACGTGCAGGCACTTGACCCGGCCCGGCATCCCACCCGCGCTGACGTCGGTGCCGAGCGGCTCGATGCCGTCGCGTTGGGCCAGGTAGGAGCGGTGCGCGGCCAGATAGGTGGCCGCCAGCTCCTCGTCCTGCGCGAGCCGGTCGGTCATCTCCCGCATGAGACCGCTCGCTTCGAGCCTGCTCACCAGCGAGGTCAGCCGGGGGCAGGTCAGGTAGTACAGCGTGGGGAACGGCGTGCCGTCCTCCAGCCGGGGGCTGGTCTGGATGACCGAGGGGTGGCCGCTCGGACAGCGGTGGGCGACCGCGCGGATCGCCCTCGGCGCGCGGCCGAGCTGCTCGGCCACCACGGCGCGATCCGCCTCCCGCACCGGCTCCATGATCACTCGCTCGACACCGCGTTCCACAACAGCTGGTACCACGACTGGTCCAGCACCTTCTGGTCCGCCGGCTCGCCGCCGGCCGGGCCGTTCCCGTCGCCCGGCAGTTCCACCATGTACGGCGTCTCCCCCGGCATCACGTACCGCAGCCGGCGCCTGGCCTCGGCCTCCACCTGCGCCGGGTCGTCGAGCTGGGCCTTGCGCTCCTCGAGCGCGTCGACCTGGTCCCGCAGCTCGGCCTGCCGCTCCTCGGTGACCTCGACCTCGTCGCGCTGGGTCAGGTACGTGCGCAGCGGCACGGCCACCGACAGCGCGAGCGCGCACACCACGATGGCGAACACGGCCGCCCGCCTGGTGGTGGACAGGCCGAACGTGGCGGCCGCGCGCACCGTCCGGCTCGGCTGGTCCCGCTCGGCCGACCGTTCGGCCGACGCCGGCCGGCCGGGACGACCTGGCCGATCGTCCCGTGGCCGGGTGTGCCGCGTTCCCTGCGGACGCCGTGCCGACCGGGACGAGCGGGCATCGGTGGCTCCGGTGCCGCGCCGCCGGGCGCGATCGGCGTCGCGCCGATCACGCTCGGGCTCTCGTCCCTGGTCGGGCTCGCGTCCGGCCATCGGCCTCAGGTCTCCGGGGTGAACCGCGGGAACGCGAGGTCGCCTGCGTAGCGGGCCGCGTCACCGAGGATCTCCTCGATGCGCAGCAACTGGTTGTACTTGGCAGTGCGCTCGCCGCGCGCCGGGGCACCGGACTTGATCTGGCCGACGCCCGTGGCGACCGCGAGATCGGCGATCGTCGTGTCCTCGGTCTCGCCGGAGCGGTGGCTCATCATGCTGCGGTAGCCGTAGGACGTGGCCAGCGAGACCGCGTCGAGCGTCTCGGACAGCGTGCCGATCTGGTTGACCTTCACGAGCAGCGCGTTGCCCGCGCGGCGGGCGATGCCCTCCTCCAGCCGGTCCGGGTTGGTGACGAACAGGTCGTCGCCCACCAGCTGCACGCGCTCGCCGACCTCGTCGGTCAGCCGCACCCAGCCGTCCCAGTCGTCCTCGGACAGCGGGTCCTCGATCGACACCATCGGGTAGGCGTCGAGCAGCTCGGTGTAGTAGCCGATCATCTGCTCGGCACTGCGCTTCGTGCCCTCGAACAGGTACGAGCCGTCCGAGTAGAACTCGGTGGCCGCGACGTCCATGGCCAGCGCGATCTGGCTGCCGAGGGCGTAGCCGGCCTTCTCGATGGCCGTGACGATCAGGTCGAGCGCCTCGCGGTTGCTCTTCAGCGCGGGCGCGAAACCGCCCTCGTCGCCGAGACCGGTGGCCAGGCCGCGGCTCTTCAGCACGGACTTGAGCGAGTGGTAGACCTCGACGCCCCAGCGCAGGGCCTCGCGGTAGGAGTCCGCGCCGATCGGCGCGATCATGAACTCCTGGACGTCGACGTCGTTGTCCGCGTGCGCGCCGCCGTTGAGGATGTTCAGCATCGGCACGGGCAGCACGTGTGCGTTCGAGCCGCCGATGTAGCGGAACAGCTCGAGGCCGCTCGAGTCGGCGGCAGCCTTCGCCACGGCCAGCGAGACACCGAGGATGGCATTCGCGCCGAGGCGGGACTTGTCCGGCGTGCCGTCCAGGTCGACCAGCTTCTGGTCGACTATCCGCTGGTCAACGGCGTCGACGCCGGTCAGCTCGGGGCCGATCTCGTCGAGTACGGCCGTGACCGCCTTCTCGACGCCCTTGCCCGAGTAGCGCTTGGCGTCCTTGTCCCGCAGCTCCACGGCCTCGTGCTCGCCGGTCGAGGCGCCGGAGGGCACCGCGGCGCGGGCGAGAGTGCCGTCATCGAGGGCGACCTCGACCTCGACGGTGGGGTTACCACGCGAATCCAGGATCTCTCGCGCGCCAACCTGCTCGATTACCGCCACGTGCATGCTCCTCAACCGGTTCAGGGACTACTCGACACGAGGGTACCGAGGCGGATTTGTCCCCCGTTGGAGGCACGCACTGACGCGCCGGAACGCTCGGTAATTGCGGTGGACGATCTTCAGGAACACGGCCGTTCCAGGTAGCGTTGGGGGAACCATGACTGAGGACGTCCAGAGCACTTTCGAGGCGTTCCGCCGCGCGGAGTCGTTGGTGGCGCAACGCCGGCCGCTCGATGCGCTGGCCGCGCTCGCGCCCGTACTCGACGCCGAGCCGGACAAGTCGTCGGTGCACCTGCTCGCCGGGCGGGCCTATCTCGGGTCGGCTCAGCTGCGTCGCGCGGAGCAGGCGTTCCGTCGGGTGATCGAGCTGGACCCCACCGATCACTATGCGTTGTTCGCCCTCGGCCGGACACTGCAGCGGATGAGCCGGCACTCGGAGGCACAGACCCAGCTGCGGCTGGCGGTGGCCATGAACCCGCTGCCCGAGTACCAGGAAGCGCTCGGCGAGGTCAGTGCCAGGCTGGCAGTCGAACGGGACCGCTAGTACTACAGGGACAGAACCGGACGTGACCTGCGACGACACCGCGCCGGGTGCCTCGATGCAGGGAAGGCGTCGTTCACTGCGGTCAACGCAGGGAAAGCGTCGTTCCATGCACGATAGCCAGCCGTCGTTCCAGGCCGCCGCGCTAACTTGCGGCCTTCGCGTAGGCCTCGGCGCCGCTGAAGACGTTCTGGCCGTAGGTGACCGACTCGTTGTAGGTCATCACGGCCTCCCACCAGCCGGCCGGGCTGGACAGGTCGCCACCGCTCGCACAGAGGTACCGGGCAGCGCTCAGCGCCGCGTCGTCGATGTCCTGCGGGTCGGGCTCGGCGCCGTCGGCATCCGCGCGGGCACCCCAGCGCGCCCACGTGGTCGGCAGGAACTGCATGGCGCCGACCGCGCGATCCCACTGCACGTCACCGTCGAGCCGGCCGCCGTCGGTGTCCGCGATCGCCTGGACGCCCGGTGAGCCGTCGAGCGGGATGCCGATGATCGGCGGGGACAGCTGCCCGTCGTCGCCGATCTCCGAGCCGCCGTAGCGGCCGTGGTGCGACTCGACCCGGCCGACGCCCGCGAGCGTCGCCCAGGTGATCTTGCAGTTCGGCGTGGCCGCCCGCACGGCCAGCTCCGCCTCGGCGTAGGCGACCAGGCTCCGGACGGGGATCTCCGTCTTCTCCGCCAGCCCGGTCGCCCAGTCGCGCACGGCGGCGGTCGTCGGCCGGACTTCGGTCGCGCGCATGCCGTCCGGGGCGACCGAGGCCGCGGCCGGCACGGCCGAGCCCGGCTCCACCGCCAGGTCCGGGACCTGGAAGGCCGGGTCGGACACCGGACGCCGCGGCTCGTCGGAGCGGTCGAGCCCGAACATCACGGCCAACCCGGCAGCCACGAGCACGACGACCAGCAGGATCGGCCCGGCCACCCGACGGCGTGGCCGCCGGGGCGACGGGCCGGCCGTTGGCACGTCCGAGGGCGTGGTCGACGGCGGAGTTGGTGAGAGGGCCACGGCCCCAGGCTACGTATTGCGGTGCGGCGATGTGGCCACCCCCGGTGGACCGGGGCGCTCGGGTACTCCGTTCCGGACCCGAAAGATGCTTGTCGACCAGGACAAATCACCGATAGCGGGACACCAAAGACTGCAAGCCTGTTGCAATACGTCAGCTGGCTGGACAACACAGGTTGCCTTACCTCGGCAAGGTTAGGCACATCTGTGGTTGGAGGAGCCGTGCTGTTCAGCAGCGCGTTGATCGGCCTACGGGAGGGTCTCGAGGCCGCGCTGGTGATCAGCATCCTCATCGCCTTCCTCGTGAAATCGGACCGGCGGGACGCCCTCAAGTGGGTGTGGACGGGCGTGGGCGCCGCCCTCGCCGTGTGCGTCGCCATCGGCACGGTGATCGCCTACACGATCGGCGAACTGCCGTTCGAGCAGCAGGAGATCTTCGGCGGCACGTTGTCGATCGTGGCGGTCGCCTTCGTCACCTGGATGATCTTCTGGATGCGCGCGACCGCCCGCGCGATCGCCGGCGAGCTACGCGGCAAGTTGTCCGACGCGCTCGCCATCGGGCCGGTGGCCGTGGTGGTGATGGCGCTGCTTGCCGTCGGCCGCGAGGGCCTGGAGACCATGGCGTTCTTCTACGCCAACGTCCGCACGGCCGAGCGCGGCACAACCGAGCCACTGCTCGGTTTCATCGCCGGCATCGCCGTCGCGCTCGTGCTCGGCTGGCTGATCTACCGCGGCGCCATCCGGTTCGACCTCGGCAGGTTCTTCATGATCACCGGCGTGCTGCTGGTGTTCGTGGCGGCCGGCATCCTCGCCTACGGCCTGCACGACCTGCAGGAGGCGCGGGTGCTGCCCGGCCTCACGACGCTGGCCTTCGACCTGTCCGGGCCGATGCCCGAGGACTCCTGGTACGGCGCGCTGCTCAAGGGCCTCCTCAACTACTCCGCCCAGACCACGGTGATCCAGGCGATCGCGTGGCTCGCCTACGTGGCCGTCGTGCTCACCCTGTTCCTGCTGCCCCGCCGGCAACCCGCAACCCCGACACCGGCGGCGACGCCGGCCTCCACGAAGGAGATCTCGTGAACGCGACCCCCGACCGTGCCGCACTCGCCGGCGTCGGCACGCTCGTCCTGCTCGCCGGCTGCGGCACGGCGACCCCGGAGGAGGAGGCGGGCGGCGCGATCGCCGTCGCGGCCGGCGACGACTCCTGCGAGGTGGCCCGCGCCGAGGCGGCGGCCGGCCAGATCGCCTTCGAGGTGACGAACAACGGCAGTCGGGTGACCGAGTTCTACCTCTACGCCGAGGGCGACCGGATCATGGGCGAGGTCGAGAACATCACGCCCGGGCTGACCAGGCGACTCATCGTCGAGGTGTCCGAGGCGGGTGATTACCAGACGGCCTGCAAGCCTGGCATGGTCGGCAAGGGCATCCGCGACGGGTTCACGGTGACCGGCGAGGCGGCGCGGCAGGTGGACACCGACGCGAAGCTCGCCGAGGCGACCGCCAGCTACCAGCGGTACGTGAACTCCCAGTGCGACGCGCTGCTCACGAAGACCGAGGAGTTCGTGACGGCCGTCAAGGACGGCAAGGTCGACGAGGCGAAGGCGCTGTTCCCCGTCACCCGGACCTACTGGGAGCGGATCGAGCCGGTGGCCGAGAGCTTCGGCGACATCGACCCGAAGATCGACGGCCGCGAGGACGTGATCGCCGAGGGCATGGAGTTCACGGGCTTCCACCGGCTGGAGCGGGACCTGTGGATCACCGGGCTGCAGGCGGACTCGTCGTCGATGGCCGACCGGCTGATGGCCGACATCGAGGACCTGGTGGACCGCGCGTCCACGGTCGAGCTGACCCCGCTGCAGCTGGCGAACGGCGCGAAGGAGCTGCTCGACGAGGTCGCCACCGGCAAGATCACCGGCGAGGAGGACCGCTACTCGCACACCGACCTGTGGGACTTCCGCGCGAACGTCGACGGTTCGAAGGCGGCCATCGCGTCGCTGCGGCCGGTGCTCGAGGAGGGTGACCCCGAGCTGGTGGCCACCCTCGACGAGCGGTTCGCCGCGGTGGACGCGGTGCTGGAGACGCAGCGGGTGGGCGACGGTTTCAAGCTCTACACGGAGCTGACGGAGGCCGAGATCAAGGAGATGGCCGAGGTGGTCGACGCACTCGGTGAGCCGGTGAGCCAGGTGGCAGAAGTGGTGGCGGAGCGGTGACCGGCGAACTTTCTCGGCGGCGGCTACTCGGAGCGGGCGCCGCGGTCGCTGGTGTTGGTGCTGCCGCCGGGGTGTTGGCCGACCGTGCGCTGCGCGATCCCGTGGCAACCACGGCCAGCACGGCCGAGGCCGTGCCCTTCCACGGCCGGCACCAGGCGGGCATCGTCACGCCCGCGCAGGACCGGATGCACTTCGTGGCGCTGGACGTGCGCACCGACGACCGCGACGAGCTGATCGAGCTGCTGCGGGAGTGGACGGCCGCGGGCGAACGGATGACCGGGGGGCTGGAGGCCGAGTCGGGCGGCGCGGTCGGCGGGATCCCCGAGGCGCCGCCGGCCGACACGGGTGAGGCGCTCGACCTGCCGGCGTCCGCGCTGACCCTGACCATCGGGTTCGGCGGGTCGCTGTTCTCCCGGTTCGGGCTGGCATCCCTGTTGCCGCCCGCGCTGGCGCCGCTGCCCGTGTTCCCGGCCGACGACCTGGACCCGGCCCGCTCCGACGGCGATGTCCGCCTGCAGGCGTGCGCGAACGATCCGCAGGTGGCGGTGCACGCCATCCGCAACCTCGTGCGGATCGGGTTCGGCAAGGTGGCCGTGCGCTGGTCGCAGCTCGGGTTCGGCCGCACGTCGTCCACGTCCCGCGCGCAGGCCACGCCGCGCAACCTGTTCGGCTTCAAGGACGGCACGAACAACCTGAAGGCCGAGGACGGTGACGCGCTCGAGGAGCACGTGTGGGTGCGGCCGGGCGACGGGCCGGACTGGCTGGTCGACGGCACCTACCTGGTGGCCAGGCGGATCCGGATGCACATCGAGATCTGGGACCGGACCTCGCTGACCGAGCAGGAGGCGATCGTCGGGCGGGACAAGGGCGTCGGCGCCCCGCTCGGCCAGCTGGACGAGTTCGACAAGGTGGACCTGCACGTCCGCGGCGAGGGCGGTACGCCGCTGATCGGCGAGCAGGCCCACATCCGGCTGGCGTCGCCCGAGTCGCTCGGCGGGGTGCGCCTGCTGCGGCGCGGCTACAACTTCACGGACGGCACCGACGGCCTCGGCCACCTCGACGCCGGCCTGTTCTTCGTGGCCTCCGCCAGGGACGCGCATCGCCAGTTCGTGCCCATGCAGCAGGCACTGTCCACTCAGGACGTCATGATGGAGTACCTGGAGCACACGGGTTCTGGCCTGTTCGTCGTCCCGCCGGGCGTGGTGGACGGCGGGTTCTGGGGCGAGTCACTGTTCTGACTTGGTGGCGCGCAGGGCGTAGAGCAGGGGGATGCGCGGGGCGTCCGGCGGGAGGCGGAACCAGCCGTCGCCCGTCGGCTGCATGGACGACCAGCGCGGCCAGGGCAGCGTGTCCTCCTCGCGCACCAGGTCGATGCGCAGGCCGGCTTTGACCAAGGCAGTGACCACTTCGCCGATCTCGTGGCGCCACTCGTAGACGGTCGTGCCGTGGATGAGGGGCGGGCCGTCGGTGTAAGTGCGGGTGCCGTCGCGCTCCTCCGGGCCGCGGCCGTGGAGGAAGTCGTTGCGCAGGAGCAGTTCCTCGCCGCCGTCCGGCGGCGGGACCACGCCCAGCGCGTAGAGCAGCGGGTGGAACTCGACCACGTAGAACTTCGCGCCCGGGCGGAGTAGTCGCGCCAGGACGGCCGCCCACCGGTCGAGGTCGGGCAGATAGCAGAGAGCGCCCTTGCCCGTGTAGATCACGTCGAACGTGCGGCCTTGGAGGGCGTCCACCGCGTCGTACACGTTGGCCGCCACGTACTCGATGTCGAGTCGTCGCTCCTCGGCCAGCCTGCGGGCCTCGCGGATGGACGCGCCGGACAGGTCGAGCCCCACGGCCCGCGCGCCCCGCTCGGCCAACGCGAACGTCTCGGTGCCGAGGTGGCACTGGAGGTGCAGCAGGTCGACCCCGGCCAGGTCGCCGAGGTCGGTCCACTCGTAGTCGGCGAACCAGCTGGCCGACGCGCGCGACCCGTCCAGGCCGTAGAACGCGCTGGCCACGTGGATGGGAGTGCGGGCGTCCCAGTTGGCCCGGTTGGCCAGCATCATCCGCTCGGTGTCCTGATCCACGATGACCACTCCCGTCCCGCACGATGACCACTCCGGCCACCCATGATGACCATTCCCGTCTCCCATGATGACCACTCCCGCCAAAACGAGGGGGTGATGACGCCGGCGCACCCGCGCCGGGCCGGTCGCTGTGGCAGACCGCAATGGTCATCATGGCCAACCGGACTGGTCATCATGGCCAACCGGACTGGTCATCATGGGAGGGGTGGTAGTTCCGGGCGGGTGGCCGGCGGGTTCTCCGCCAGGGCGTCCAGCGCCAGGCGGATCGCCGTGTCCAGCTGTGGATCGCGGGCCGCCGCGTGGTCCTGCGGGGTCATGATCACCTCGACGTCCGGGTCGACGCCGTAGTTCTCCACGCCCCAGCCCGGCCCGCTCATCCAGGTGGCGTACCTGGGCTGCGTGACGAGCGTGCCGTCGACCAGGTGGTACCGCATGTCGATGCCGATCACGCCGCCCCAGGTGCGGGTGCCGACCACCGGACCGATGCCGAGCGCCTTGATGGCCGCGTTCACGATGTCGCCGTCGGAGCCGGAGAACTCGTTGGCCACCGCCACCACCGGCCCGCGCGGCGCGTCCGCCGGGTAGCTCTCGGCCGCGCGCCCGTCGCGGGTGAGCTGCCAGCCGATGATCTTGCGGGCCAGCTTCTCCACCACCAGCTGCGACAGGTGCCCACCGCGGTTCTCCCGGACGTCGACGATCAGCCCGTCGCGGCGGATCTCGAGGCGGAGGTCGCGGTGCAGCTGCGCCCAGCCCGAGCCGATCATGTCGGGAACGTGCAGGTAGCCCAGCCGGCCGTCGCTCGCCTCGTGGACATGGGCGCGGCGGTCGGCCACCCAGTCGTGGTAACGCAACTGCATGTCGTCGTGCAGCGGGACCACCACCACGCTGCGGCTCGCGCCGCCCCCACCGGGACCGATGACCAGCTCCACCGGCTTGTCGGCCGTGCCGGCGAGCAGCGGCGCCGGACCGTCGGCGCCCACCGGACGGCCGTCGACCGCGAGGATCGCGTCGCCCGCGCGGACGGCCACGCCGGGCGCGCGCAGCGGCGAGCGCGCCTGAGGGTCGGACGACTCCCCCGGCAGCACCCTGGTCACGCGCCAGACCCCGGCGTCGTCGGGTTCGACGTCGGCGCCCAGCAGGCCCAGCCGCCGCGCGGACTCGCCGCCGCCGAACGGCGGTGACACGTACGCGTGGGACGTGCCCAGCTCCCCCTGCACCTCCCACAGCAGGTCGACCAGCTCATCGTGCGAGCCGAGCGTCTCGACCAGCGGGCGGTACCGGTCGAGCACGGCCGGCCAGTCGATGCCGCCCATGTCGGCGCGCCAGAAGTGGTCGCGCATCAGCCGGCCGGCCTCGTCGAACGACTGGCGCCACTCGGCCGCCGGGTCGACCGTCACGCGGACCCGGGACAGGTCGACGCGGACCTCGTCGTCCGAGTCGTCGTCCGAGTCGGACTTGCGATCGGCCGGCTGGATACGCAGGCCGCGGTCGTCGCGCACCACCAGCCGGGCGCCGTCGCCGCTCACCCAGACCTCGGTCACGCCGTCGGCCAGCGTCTCCACCCGGCGCTTGGCGAAGTCGAACCGTTCGAGCGCGGGCTTGGCGTCATCCTCGTCCTCGCCGCCGTCGCCGAGCACGCCGGAGACCGGGTAGGTCAACCAGATCAGGCCGCCCTTGACGGCCAGCAGGTTGCCGTAGCGCGCGGCCGGTACGGGCAGCGGCACCACGCGCTCGGCCAGGCCCTCGAGGTCGATCTCCGTGCGCGGCGGTTCGTCGTCACTGTCGACACTCTTGTCGGCCGTCTTGTCGGTCTCCTCCTCGACCGGGCGGCCGCGCAGCTGCGGGGAGAACGGCGACGGTGTGGTGGCGGCCAGCGGCACCAGGTACGGGCGCGACCCGCTGGGGAACGCCATGTCGAAGACGTGGACGTCGTAGATCGGGTCGAAGCTGCGGACCGAGTTGAACGCCAGGTGCTTCCCGTCGACCGTGAACGCCGGGTCGTGGTCGACGAACCGCAGCGACGTCACGTCCACTATGGACAGATCGGTGGTATTGGCCATCCTGATGTGCCGCAACGGAGTCGGCCCTGGATGGGACCAGGCGAGCCAGCTGGAGTCCGGCGAGAAGACCAGCTCGCCGGGGTCGCCCTCGGTGGTGCTGACCACCTCGCGCAGGTCGCCGCCGTCGACGTCGACCAGCAGGAGCCGGCCGTCGTGGGTGCTGATCGCGATCCGCCGGCCGTCGGGTGACACGCACAGTTCGAGTACCCGGCCGAGCCGGCCGGCGCCGACGCGACGCGGGCTGGTGCCGGGCGCCAGCCCGTCGACCGGGGCGATCTCGAGCGCGTCCTCGCCGTCGGCGTCGGTCACCCAGACGACCTGGTCGCCGAGCACCCGGGGCAGCCGCGCCCGCACGCCCGGCTCGGCCGCGAGCGCGCGCACCGGGCCGTCGCGATGGGTGACCCAGTGGACGGTGCCGCGGACCTCGACCGCGCCGCCGCGGCCGGTGTGGTCGGGGCCGTAGTCGGCCAGCTCGTCGACCGCCCGCACGGGGAACGGGACTCGTCCGCTGCGTGGCCCGCCGAGCCGGACGTCGAGCGGGCGCGGCTCCGCGTCGAGGTCGTCGACCAGCCACAACCGGCCGGCCCGGTGGAAGACCACGCGGGTGCCGTCGGTGCTGGCATTGCGCGCGTAGAAGCCGTCGGCCGCGTCCGGCACCGGGTGCCGGCGCAGGTCGCTGCCGTCGGGCCGGCAGGAGTACAGGTCGCCCACGCCTTCGTGATCGGACAGGAACGCCAGCCGGTCCCCCACCCACATGGGGGAGACGAGGTGGCCAGCGAGGTCGGGCAGGAAGCGGGTGAACTCGCCGCTGCCGTCGGCGTCCAGCCAGAGCTTGCCCATGGTGCCGCCGCGGTAGCGCTTCCACCACGCGGGTTCGCGCGAGTAGGCGCCCAGCAGGAGGACCTCTCCATCAGATCCGGTGGCGATGCCGCCGACCGGGCCGTACGGCAGCCGGCGGCTCCCACTGCCGTCGGCCGCCACCTCGTAGGCCCAGCTGCGCCGGATCGACGGCTGGCCCACCGTGCTGATCGCCAGGACCTGGTCCCCCGACCAGCCGATCACCTCGGTGTTGACGTCGCCCCAGTGCGTGAGCCGGGTGCTCGGTCCGCCCTCGACCGGGGCGACGTGCACCTCCGGCTCCACGTCGCGCCAACTCGTCCACGCCAACCGGGTTCCGTCGGGGGCGAAGCGGGGCGAGCCGACCGGGACCTGGTCGGCCGAGACCCGCCAGGCCCGGCCGCCGTCGAGCGGCGCCAACCAGACATCGTCCTCGGCCACGAAGGTGACCAGATCGCCGTGCAGATGGGGATAGCGAAGGTAGGCGTCGTTCACCCCCGCCACGTTAGCGGCGGACACCGACAGTTCGGTGCCCGAACGGGCACGGAAACGATCAGCGACTCAGGCTGGCCGCCCGCGCCCGAAGCAGCGCCGCCGCCCGATCCGGCGCGCCGAGCCGGTCCCCCAGCCGGGCCCCGACGATGGCGCCGAGCCGGCTCGCCACACCCGCACCGAAGACGATCTCCCCGGCCGAGACGCCGCGGACCGCCCGGGCCACGTCGGCCGGCGCGGCGTCCGGCGGGACGCAGCCCCTGGCGCCGGCCCGCATGGCGGCCACCACCGTGTCCTCGGCCGACGTGCAGACCAGCACGGCCGTGCCGCGCACCCGCCGGACCAGGCCGAGCACGCCGCCGATCGCCGGGGCCACCAGCAGCACGGTGGGGCGGTGCCGGGTCACCGCCAGCACCGCCTCCTCGACCGTGGTGGCCTCGCCAACGACACTGATCCCGGGCACCAGCTCGCGCAGGGTTCCCGGGGCGAGCACCACCGTCGGCGCGACCATGGTCAACCCGCCAGCTGCGCGACGATCGCGCCCGAGTCCAGCCAGACGTTCTCCCTGCTCATCCGGCCGTCGCGGAACTCGCACACGTGGAGAATCCGGAAGGTCACCTGTCTGTTGTCGCCCGGCAGCCCCATGAACTCACCCGTGACGCGGCCGACGTAGAGCGACTCGTCGACCATGAAGTCCGCGCCGTGGTACCGGTGCAGCGACGTCATGGAGTCCTCGGCCAGCACGTCGAACAGGCCCTTGTACCGGGCGGCGATCGCCGTCCGGTCGTGGAGCACGGCGTCGCCCACCAGGTCGTGCTCGATGTCGTCGGCCAGCGTGGCCATGATCCCCTCGACGTCTTTCGCGGCCTCCGCGGCGCAGTGCCGCTCGAACACCGCGTTCATCTCGTCAGGTGTCATGTCTCCCCCTCAGTTTGATGCGATGCTGCTATCATCATGAGATGAGCTTCTCACGTCAAGAAGAGTTTCTCACGAAGGGTCGGTCGCGACAGAAGCAGCGCACCCGTGAGGCGCTTCTGGACGCCGCGAAGGCGCTGGTCAGAGCAGGTCGGTCGCCGTCGATAACGGAAGTGGCGGACGCGGCGAACGTGTCGACCGCCACCGCGTACCGGTACTTCCCCAACCCGCAGTCGCTGTGGGCGGACCTGGGGATCTGGCTGGTGCCGCCGGCGAGCCTGCACGACGGCCTGCCGGCCGACGCCGAGGACCGCATCGAGACGGTGATCCGCCGGACGACGCGGATGCAGTTCGCCGACGAGGCGCTGTGGCGCGAGGTGCTGCGAGCCACGCTGGAACGCTGGGCCGAGCAGCAGAAGCTACCGGAGGACGAGCGGGTCCCGGTCCGCGGCGACACCCGGTTGGCCAGCACGAAGGTGGCGCTGGAGCCGCTGGCCGAGCACCTGTCGCCGGACCGGCTGGACCGGCTGACGTCGGCCGTGATGCTGGTCTACGGCCTGGAGTCGATGGTCGTGAGCCGCGACGCACTGGGTCTGGACGAGGAGGCGGCGGCGGACGTGATGAGCTGGGCCGCCCGCGCACTGATCCGTGCGGCACTGGCGGAGGCGGAGGAATAGCTAGACCCGTTCGGACACGTGCCGGAACCGAGAACTCGCGGTCTGAACGTGGGACTCGCCCGGTTCGAACGTGGGACTCGCCCGGTTCGAACGTGGGACTCGCCCGGTCTGAACGTGGGACTCGCCCGGTCTGAACGTGGAACTCGCCCGGTCTGAACGTGGGACTCGCGTGTTGTTAGGGGTTCGGCCAGTGCTGGCGCCAGGTGGACTCGTCCATGGTGGTGACGCCTGCTTGTCGGGCCGCGGTCTCCGCGGTTCGTACCTTCGCCGCGAACTCGCGGGCCGTGGCGCGCAGGGCGCCCTCCGGGTCCGTGCCCGCGCGCTTCGTCCTGGCGGCCGCCGCGAACAGGTCGTCCGGCGGCAGCAGGTCCGGCGGCAGGGACGCGCGGGCGGTGCGCTGAACCAGCTTGGCGGCCAAGGCCAGCGCCGGCTGGCCCATGGGCACTCCGTCCACACTGGACTCCCGGCGCTTCTCCTGCTGCTTCAGCTCCTCCCAGCGGTGCTGCTGGGTACTGGCGTCGCGCACCGCCGGGTCACCGCCGGCGAACACGTGCGGGTGCCGGCCGACCAGCTTGGCCACCAGCTCGGCCGCCACGTCGTCGATGGTGAACGGGTCGGCCGGGTCCTCCTGGGCGACCCGCGCGTGGAACAGCACCTGCAGCAGCACATCGCCGAGTTCCTCACGCAGCGCCACCCGGTCGCCGTCCTCGATGGCGTCCAGCAGCTCGTAGCACTCCTCGGTCAGGTACTGCTTCAGCGAGTCGTGGGTCTGCTCGGCGTCCCACGGGCACCCGCCGGGCGAGCGCAGCCGGTCCATCACGGCCACCGCCTCCAGCAGGCCCGTACCCGGCGCCCTCAGCACCAAGGCACCGGCGGCGACCAGCGCCTTCGCGGCCGGGTGGTCGAGGTCGGCGGTGAGCAGCACGACCGCACCGGACGGCTCGGCCGGCGGCGCGGCGAAACCCAGTCCGGGTTCCGTGGCGTACACCGCGTCGGCCGCGCGGACCAGCGGCACGGCGGCCGCCGGGATCAGCTCGCCGGGCGCCACCAGCACGACGGCCGCGCCCGTGGCACTCACCGGCTGTCGGCGCCGGGGGACAGCACCAGGCCGGCGAACTCGTCCTCGTTCGGCGCGACGCCCATGGCCGACGGGTCCCACACGCCGTAGCGCGGGCTGATGGTGATGCCGCTCTCCTCGGCCAGCGGCTGCAGCAGCCGCTCGCCGATGGGCACCAGCTGGGGGGCCGTCACCTCCGGCACCTCCTGCTGGGACTCGGCCGGCACGGTCGCGTTCTCGCTGCGCTCGAGGATCACGCCGACCACCCACAGCTCCTGCTCCGCCGACGGCTGGAAGACCACGACCGAGCCCTCGGGCGAACCGAACATCACGGTGGACTCCAGGTCGGGCTGCAGCGCCCCGATGAACTCGGCGTTCGGGTTGGCGTTGAGACCCTCTTCGGTGGCGGCGGCGATGATGTCGCCGACCCCGTCGGGGTTGGCCGCGATCTTTCGGGCCAGGTCCTCGGCGTCCGCGCGCAGGTTGCCGGCCGCGGCGGACGGGTCGGCCTGGGCCACCGCCACGAACGCCATGTTCACGGCGAGCCGGTAGACGTACTTCGCGCCGAGCTCCTGCATGAGGTACTGGTCGGTGACGACCTCGCGCGTGTCCCGGGCCCGGTACACCAGCTGGGTGGCCAGCTGCTCCGGTGGCACGCTGCCGTCGGTCGGCAGCTCCTCATCGAGCGGGACCTGCTCGGTGAGGAGCTGTTTCCGCTCGACCAGCGCGTTGACCACTTCCTGGTCGACCGACAGGTTCTCCTGCCGGGCCGCCTTGGTGATCAGCTCGTGCACGATGAGCTGGGAGACCACCTCCCTGGCCACCAGGTCGAGCTTGTGCTGCTGGGCCAGCGGCTGCGCGGCCGGCTGCTCCTGCACCACCTTCTCGAGCACGGCCTGCACCTGGTCGACCGAGATGGTGCGGTCATCGATGATGACGGCGGCGTTGGGCTGGCTCGATCCGGTACCGCACGCGGTCAGCGCGGCAACGGACGCCACAGCGGTCATCAGGAGGCCAGTACGGCGAATGACACTCGTCACGGTGGCCAAGCCTCTCACAGTGGTTCACCCGACCGGGGCGGGGGCGATCACGAGCGAGTCGAGGAAGCCGGTGCACCAGTCGAGCAGCTCCTGATCGCGCAGCGGCGGCGCACCGATCCGGCCGCCCGCCGCACCCTCGGTGGGCCGCGGCACGGTCACCACACCGGTCACCGCCTTGTAGTTCGCCTTGGGGTGCAACCGCTTCAGCCGCACCAGCTGCGAGTCGCGCAACTGCAGCGGCGCGAACCGGATGGAGCTGCCCTGCATGGCGACCTCCGTGACCCCGTGCGCGCGGCAGCTCTGCCGGAACGTGGCCACCGCGAACAGCCGCTCGACCGGCAGCGGCGGCGTGCCATACCGGTCCTGCAGCTCGTCGCGCACGGCCGACAGCTCGGCGGCGTCCTTGGCGGCCGCCAGCTTGCGGTACGCCTCGAGCCGCAGCCGCTCACCCGGCACGTAGTCGTGGGGAATGTGCGCGTCGATCGGGAGGTCGACCCGGACCTCGGCCAGCTCCTCCTCTTCCTCGCCCGGCTCGGCGCCCGCGTGCTTGCGGAACGCCTCGACCGCCTCACCCACCAGCCGGACGTACAGGTCGAAACCGACGCCCGCGATGTGCCCGGACTGCTCGGCGCCCAGGATGTTGCCGGCGCCGCGGATCTCCAGGTCCTTCATGGCCACGGCCATGCCGGCGCCCAGCTCGGTGTTCTGCGCGATCGTGGCGAGCCGGTCGTGCGCGGTCTCGGTGAGCGGTGCCTCCGGCGGGTACAGGAAGTAGGCGTAGCCGCGCTCGCGGCCGCGGCCGACCCGGCCGCGCAGCTGGTGCAGCTGCGCCAGGCCCAGCAGGTCGCCGCGCTCGACGATCAGCGTGTTGGCGTTGGCGATGTCGAGGCCGGTCTCGACGATCGTGGTGCACACGAGCACGTCGTACTCGCGCGCCCAGAACCCCTCGATCAGCTTCTCGAGCTTGTCCTCGTTCATCTGGCCGTGGGCCGTGACCACCCTGGCGTCCGGCACCAGCTCGCGGATCCGGCGCGCCGCCTTCTCGATCGACGAGACCCGGTTGTGCACGTAGAACACCTGGCCGTCGCGCAGTAGCTCGCGCCGGATGGCGGCGCCCACCTGCTTGTCGTCGTAGCCGCCGACGTAGGTGAGGATCGGGTGCCGGTCCTCGGGCGGGGTGAGGATGGTGGACATCTCGCGGATGCCGGCCAGGGACATCTCCAGCGTGCGCGGGATCGGCGTGGCCGACATGGTCAGCACGTCGACGTGGGTGCGCAGCGCCTTGATGTGTTCCTTGTGCTCGACGCCGAACCGCTGCTCCTCGTCGACGATCACCAGGCCGAGGTCCTTGTAGCGCAGGCCGGTCTGCAGCAGCCGGTGCGTGCCGATCACCACGTCGACCTCGCCGGCCGCCAGGCCCTCGATCACCACGTCGGCGTCGGGCCCGTGGGTGAACCGCGACAGCCCGCGCACGGTCACGGGGAACGCCTGCATGCGCTCGGTGAACGTGTTGAGGTGTTGCTGGGCCAGCAGCGTGGTCGGGACCAGCACCGCGACCTGCTTGCCGTCCTGGACCGCCTTGAACGCCGCGCGCACGGCGATCTCGGTCTTGCCGTAGCCGACGTCGCCGCAGATCACCCGGTCCATGGGGACGCCGCGCATCATGTCGCCCTTGACCTCGTCGATGGCGGCCATCTGGTCGGGTGTCTCGGTGAACGGGAACGCGTCCTCCAGCTCGCGCTGCCACGGCGTGTCCGGGCCGAACGCGTGGCCGGGCGCGGACTGGCGCGCCGCGTAGAGCTGAACGAGCTCGGCCGCGATCTGCTTGACCGCCCGCTTGGCCTTGGACTTCGTGTTCTTCCAGTCGGAGCCGCCGAGCTTGTTGAGCGTCGGTAGCTCGCCGCCCACGTAACGCGAGACCTGGTCGAGCTGGTCGGTCGGCACGAACAGCCGGTCGCCCGGCTGGCCGCGCTTGGACGAGGCGTACTCGAGCAGCAGGTACTCGCGGGTGGCGCCGGAGACCGTGCGCTGCACCATCTCGATGTACCGGCCGATGCCGTGCTGCTCGTGCACCACGTAGTCGCCCGTGCGCAGTGCGAGCGGGTCGACCGCGTTGCGCCGCCGCGACGGCATCTTCGTGGAGAAGTCCTTTGTGGACGTGCCGTGCCGGCCGCCCGTCAGGTCGGTCTCGGTGAGCACCACGAGCGCGCGCTCGGGTGCGAGGAAACCCTCCTCCAGCGAACCGCGCACGACCGTGACCAGCCCGGTCGGCGGCGGTTCGGTGAGGCCGTCCTCCGCGAAGGTGGCGGACACCTCGGCCTCCGCCAGCTGCTCGACCGCGCGCCGGGCGGTGCCCGCGCCGGGCACCACCAGGACGGCCGCGCCGCCGGTGACCGTGTGGGCACGCAGGTCGGCGAACGCGCGGGCGACCTCGCCCCGGTAGCCCTCGACCTGCTTGATGTCGAGCCGCACCACCGTCTCGTCGGGCGTGGTGAGCTGGGACAGCGTCCACCACGGGTGCCCGGTGTCGCGGGCGTGGGAGGCCACCTCGCCCAGGTCCTGGTACCCGGAGGCGCCGAGGTCGAGCGGGGACTGCCCGCCACCGGCCGCCGCCATCCAGGCGGCCTCCAGGAACTCCTGGCCGGTGCGCGCCAGGTCGTGGGCGCGGGTGCGGACCTTCTCCGGGTCGATCACCAGCACGTGCGCGCCGTCGGGGAGAAGGTCGGTGAGCAACTCGAGGGCGCCGTCGCACAGCACGGGGATGAGCGCCTCCATGCCCTCCACTGGGATGCCGTCGGCGAGCTTCGTGAGCATCTCCGCGAGGTGCGCGTCGGCCGCGTGCTCCAGCGCCAGGGCGGCCGCTCGCTCCCGGACGTCCTCGGTGAGCAGCAGCTCCCGGCACGGCGGTGCGTGGACGTCGGTGATCTCCGTGGGCAGCGACCGCTGGTCGGCCACGGCGAAGCAGCGGATCTCGGTGACCTCGTCGCCCCAGAACTCCACGCGGGCCGGATGCTCGGCGGTCGGCGGGAAGATGTCGAGGATGCCGCCGCGGACGGCGAACTCGCCGCGCTTCTCCACCATGTCGACGCGGGTGTAGGCCAGCTCAACCAGCCGCTCGACCAGCTGGTCGAAGTCGTGTTCGGCGCCGACCGTGAGGTGCACGGGTTCGAGGCGGCCGAGGCCGGGGGCCATGGGCTGGATGAGGCTGCGGACGGTGGCCACCACCACCTGCGGCGGGTTCTGTCCCACCAGCCGGTGCAGGATCTCCAGCCGCCTGCCGACCGTGTCGGCCCGCGGGGACAGCCGCTCGTGGGGCAGCGTCTCCCAGGACGGGAGGTTGGCCACCGCGTCCGCGCCGAGCAGGTCGGCCAGGGCGGCGGTCAGGTCGTCGGCCTCGTGTCCGGTGGCCGTGACGGCCAGCAGCGGCGACTTGCCGGCGATCGTGGCGGCCACCAGCGGGCGCGCGGCCGTGGGCCCCTCGAGCTCGAGGTTGGCCGAACCGACCGCGTCGAGCACGGTGGTCAGGGCGGGATCAGGTAGGACGGCTTGGAGCAGACCGGACAACTGGCCGGGCACGTACACGGTGGCTACCCCTCGAACGCGGACACACCCCTGCCCGGGACAAGCCCCGCGGAGGAGTTCTCGTTGTAGAGCCTACGTGCCCCCACCGACACTTTTTAGGGACCGATGCCGTCGACCACCAGTCGGGCGAGTTCGGGGATCAGCTCGGGGGTCGGGTCGCGGCGCAGCATGAACAGCCACGCGAAGACCGAGCCGAGGATGAGGCTGTGCACGGCGAGCGGATCCGGGCGCACGGCCAGCTCGCCACGCGCGCTCGCGCGGTCCAGCACCGCCACCACGCCCGCCAGCTCGGCGGCCAGCAGCGTGTCCCGGAAGCGGTCGGACAGCTCGGCGTTGCTCATCAGCTCCCCGATGAACGGCGGCGCCGCCGCCATGACGCCCGGCGCGGTCAGCCGAGTGAGGACTTCGGTCAGCGCGGCTTCCACGTCGCCGCGCAGGGTGCCCGTGTCGGGCGGCGGTTCCAGGTCGAGGCCGTGCGCGAGCACGGCGAACACCATCTCCGCCTTCGACGCGTGCCGCCGGTAGATGGCCGCCTTGCCGATGCCCGCCCGCGCCGCCACCGCGTCCATGGTCAGCGCCGCGTAGCCGCCTTCGACGAGCAGCTCGCGCACCGCCCGCTCGATGGCGTGATCAACGCGACTCTCGCGAGGGCGGCCGGTCTGTTGCCCGGGCTCCGTCACGGGCGCAGTATACGGAACCATGAGTATCGAAACCGTCAGTTCCGTATCGTTGGCGCGAACGCTGACCGTGTGGGCGGGTCGGCTGATCGTCGCCATCGCGACGCTGCACATCGTGTTCTTCGTGGTCGTCTCGTGGGACCACCTGCCGGGCTGGTTCGCCGGCGACCTGTGGGTGAGCGAGCCGTTCGACGCGCCCATCTCCCAGTCGCAGGCCCACTTCTGGGCGCTGCTCGGCAGCTTCGCCGTGCCGTTGCTGGTGCTCGGCGCGGTCATCGCCCGGTCGGCTCGCGAGGACCGGCCGCTGCCCGCCTACGTGACCTGGACGGTCACCGCCTGGACAGTGACGTGTGCACTGGTGCTGGAGCCGTCGGGCTTCCCGCTCGGCCTGGTGCCGGCCGGTCTACTGGTCGCGGCCGAGGTCATTCGCCGGCGCACGTGAACTCGTTTCGCGCGTCCTACGGATAGCTGGGTGACATCCGCCGTCGAGAGCAGGAGTTCATGCACCTATCCGAAGAACAGGACGACGCGTCGATCATCGGGGACTCGGTGGGCCGGCCGGAGCGCTTCGCCGCGATCTTCGACCGGCACGCCCCCCACATCCAGCGCTACCTGGCCCGCCGGCTCGGCCGCCAGATTGCCGACGACCTGGTGGCCGAGACGTTCCTCGTGGCGTTCGGCAAACGCGGCCGCTACGACCTGGCCAGAACGAACGCGCGGCCGTGGCTGTACGGCATCGCCACCAACCTGGTGAGCCAGCACCACCGCGACGAGGTCCGCGAGTACCGCCTGCGCTCGGCCATCGTGCCCGACCCACATCCGGTCAGCCACGACGACCGGGTCGCCGCGCGGGTCAGCGCGCAGGCCAGGCAAGGGGAACTCGCCGCGGCGCTGGCCAACCTGGCGCCGGGCGACCGGGACGTGCTGCTGCTCATCGCCTGGGAATGCCTCTCCTACGAGGAGGTCGCCCACGCGCTCACCATTCCCGTCGGCACCGTCCGCTCCCGGCTCAACCGCGCGCGCCACCAGGTCCGCGCCGCACTTCCGAAGGAGCCCATCAACCATGGATGACCTCGCACTGCTCAAGGAGATGGCAGACCGCACCCCGCTGCCGTCCGCGACCGACCTCGCCCCCGCTCGGGACCGGCTGATGTCCACCATCGCCGCCGAGCCGGCCATGCGTATCCGGTCGCGCCGCCGCCGGTTCCTGATCTCCGGGGCCGCCGTCGTGGGCCTGGCGGCGGCGATCACCGCCGTGGTCTCGTTCGGTGGACTGGAACCGGTGGGCGTCGCACCGCCGGAGGCACGGGCCGCGGTAGTGCTGCGGGAAGCGGCCGCAGCCGCCCGCGCGCAGCCCTTCGTGGAGCCGCGACCGGACCAGTTCCTGTACGTGAAGTCGCAGGACGCCCTCGGCGTCCGCGAGAGCTGGCGTTCGGTCGACGGCACCCAGAACGGTCTCGCCGAGCAGGGCGGGGTCCGCGAGGTGCTCGGTGCCTGCCCGGTCGGTGAGACCGACTGCGATCCCGCCTACCTGCCCGACCTGCCGACCGACAAGGAGGGCATGGCCGAGTACCTGCGCGGCGGCATGTCGGGCGTGCCGAGCGACACCAACTATGTCGGCAAAACGGCTCTCGCGCTGTTCGGGAAGATCTTGAAGCCGGAGGCACGGGCCGCGTTGTTCGAGGCCGTGTCCGACTTCGATGGACTCACGGTCGACGAGCACGCGGTCGACCCGGCCGGCCGGGCGGGCATCGGCATCAGCTGGTCGAGCAACGGCTGGTCGGGCTCGTTCGTCATCGACGCGACGACCTACGAGTACCTGGGCATGCCGGACGAAAGTGCGCAGCTCGCCACGGGAATCGTCGACGCGATCGGCGAGCGGCCCTGACTGTCAGAAGCGAGGCGGGCGCTTCGCCAGGAAGGCGGCCACGCCTTCCTGGTAGTCGGCGCTGGTCACCGACGCCCCGTACAGCGCGTGCACCGACTCGTCCTCGTCGAAGTTTCCGTCGGTGATCCGCGCGATGATCGCCTTCGCGCCGCGGACGGACACCTGCGCGCGGCTCGCCATGGTGGTGGCCAGTTCGGTCGCCCGCGCCACCGGATCGTCGTGCAGCTCGTTCACCAGCCCGATGCGCAGGGCGGTCGCCGAGTCGAGCAGCTCGGCCGTGAACAGGATCTGCCTGGCCCACGACGGCCCGACCGCGTCGACCAGCCGTTTGGTGGACGTGGCGTTGTAGACGATGCCCAGCTTGGCCGGCGTGATCCCGAACCGGGCGTCGGCCGCCGCGATGCGCACGTCGCAAGCCAGCGCGATCTCGCAGCCCCCGCCGACGCAGACCCCGGTGACCGCCGCGATGGTCGGCTTGCCCAGGGTGGCGATCGACCGCTCGCCCGCGTGTACGGCCCCGCTGTAGCGGCGGGCCCCGGCGGCGTCGGCACGCAGCGCGGCGAACTCGCTGATGTCCGCGCCGGCCGAGAAGTGGTTGGTGCCGCGGACGACCAGCGCTCGCACCGTGTCGTCCGCCGCCACCTTGCCCAGCAGGTCCGGCAGCGCCGACCACATCTCGTAGCTCATGGCGTTGCGCTTCTCGGGGCGGTCGATGGTCAGCGTGGCGATCGCGCCGTCGACGTCCAGCCTCACACTCATGCGGTGACGGTAGAGGGCGCGCGAATAGGGTCGGTGGATGCCCGCCGCGCGCCCTAGTCGCGCGCCCTCTTCACCAGCTCGGCCAAAGCGGCGGCGACGGCCGGGTGTTCGCGGCCGCCCGCGCGGGTACAGGTGAGCAGCTTGCGGCTCGGCGCGGGTGGGTCGGTCAGCCGCAGCCGGGTGATCGGCAGGTGCGGCGGCAGGAAGGCGAGCCGGGGCACGAGCGCCACGCCGAGACCGTGCGAGATCAGGTGCGCGATGGCGTTCCACTCGAGCGCGTTGTGCACGACGTTCGGGGTGAAGCCGGCCGCGCCGCACGCGGCGAGCGTGTGCTGGCGGCACGTGCAGGCGACGGTCGGCAGGATCCAGTCGTCGTCGGCCACCTCGGTCAGCGCGATCGAACCCCGCCCGGCCAGCGGATGCGCGGCGGCGATCACCAGGTCGAACGTGTCGTCGGTCAGCGGCTGCTGGTCGAACCTCGGGTCCCCGGCCGGCGGGTTGTCCACAGTGGACTCGACGATGGCCAGGTCCACCTCGCCGTCGAAGAGCAGGTCGTAGCCCTGCTGCTGTTCGACCTCGCGGACGTGCACCGTGAGCCGCGGGTACCGCTCCCGCAACGGCACGACCACCGGCGCGAGCAGTGTGGCCACGGCCGTCGGGATCCCGCACAGCCGCAGCGATCCGGCCGGCTCGTCGCCCTCGTCGCGCAGGTCGATCTCCGCCTGCTCCCACCGGGATTCGATGGCGTCCGCGTGGGCCAGCAGCCGGTGCGCGGCCGGCGTGAGCCGCACCCGCCTGCCGTGCGGTTCGAGCAGCACGACGTTGAGATCCCGGCCGAGCTGGCGGATCTGCTGGGAGGCGGCGGAGGTGGTGAAGTGCATGGCGTTGGCGGCCGCGGTGATCGTGCCGTAGTGCGCGACCGCACGCAGTACCCGAAGGCGGCGCAGGTCAATCATGAAGCCGAGGCTTCACGGTCTTGTCGAGAAAGTCAACGTGGACGTATACAGTCAACGCCCCCACCCTGGAGTCATGACTACTCAATGCCCTCACTGCGGCTGGCCGGACGCCGAGCCGTTCCAGGTCGTCTCTCGCCATCGCACGCCGGACGGTCAGACCGTGTGGACCCGGTGCAGCTGCGGGTCCCTCCAGATGCGCCAGGTGGACGAGGCCGGCGCGCGGATCGTCACCCGCAGCCGGCCGGCGGCCCAGGTGCCGTGCTAATGCAGGGAACGACGCTTTCACCGCATTGACCGCGGTGAACGACGCCTTCCCTGCATCGAGGCACCTCGGCGTGAGCTAGGCCAGCAGCTTGCGGATCTCCGTCAGGTGCAGGTCCACATCGGACTGTTCCCGGGTGAGGTCGGTGCGCAGCCGGGCGAACGCGGCCACCCGCTGCTCGACCTCCGTGTGCAGCAGCGCCCTCGCGCGCCTGGTGTCCTCGGCCGCCTTCTTCACCTGGGCGGTGTCCATCCGCCAGGCCGCCACGACCGCGCCGGCCGCACCGATCGCCGGGATCACCCAGCCCCACCCGGCGAACATGGCCACGAGGAACGCCACCCCGAAGCCGGCCACGACGTACGCGGTGCGGCGGTGGCGGCGGTCCGGCTTGAACGTCTCGTCCACCCGCTGCTCGGCCTTGGCGAGTGAGTCCGACTCCGCACCCGTGGCGCCGACCATCACCTGGCCGTACCTCGTGCGGGCCGACAGCCTGGTCGGCGCCGGCCGGCGGGCCACCGAGGCGAACTCCTCGGCCACGGACACCAGGTGATCCCCGCAGACCCGGACGGCCAGTACCCGGCGGTCCGGCCGGGTGTCGTCGGTCAGATCGGCATGCAGCAGCGCCAGCGTGTCGCCCACCGAACCGTCCCAGGTCGGTGCCTCGGCGCCGGCCCCCTCGATGGCCTTGCGCAGCTCGCGTTCCCGCGCCATGAGCGGCATCTCCACCGGACTGCCCTCGTCGACCAGCAGCGTCACCGTCTCCGTCACCAGCGGGTCGGCCTCGGCGGCCGGCTCGTTCGTGCGGCCCGTTACTCCCTTGGCCACCCACTCGCGCAGCGCCGCCAGCCGACCGGCCGCTCCCAGGACGGACGCGAGATCGCTCGCACCCTCCAGCTCACGCGGCACGGCGATGGTCTCGGACCGGCCGGCGGTCGACCGCAGCACGTCGAGCGCCGCGGTCTTCGCGCTCGCGTCGAGCCCGCGCACGAACTCCACCCCGCGGCGGCGGGCCAGCTCCCAGCCCACCTCGCCGAAGAAGCCGTCGGCCGCGAGGGTCCACACGGCCCGGTGGTGCCTGGGGATGGTCGCCTCGAACGGTGGCATGGTCTCGGCCAGCAGCTCGGCCGTGACCGTCTCCCGACCGCCGAGCAGCGCCGTGCCCAGCACGTGAAATACGGCCGAGCGCCGCGCGTCCCGGGTCATGGCGACCTCGAGCGCCTCGGTGTCCAGGACGCCGTCCGCCGCCACCCGCAGCACGGTCAGCGCCGGCGGCAGCCAGTAGGCCTCCACATCGGACACCTCGCCGGTCACCGGGGTGCCGGAGAACAGCTGCCGCGCCTGGTGCCGCACCATCGCCTGGGCGTCGAACAGGCCGAGCGTCACCCGCAGGTCGCTGATCTCCACGAAAGCGTCGAACGCCGCCGAGAGCTTGGTGATCCGCTGCTCGAGCGTGCCGGACATCTTGGACAACTCGGCCTGCAGCCGCCGCTGCGACGAGCGCGCCGAGTTCAACGACGAGCTGACGTAGGAGAGGTCGCTCTCGAGCCCCTCCATTCGTCGGTTCTGCTGGCGGTCGTGCCAGGTGGCGCCGGTCAACCAGCTGTCCGCCCAGTTGTCGCTCATCCGTTACTCCCCTACGCGGCTGGCCCTTACACGAGTGCGACGTACGCGACGGCATTCTGGACCCATGCCGAACCGGGCGAGTTTTCTCGTGGTCGCACTGGCCGCGCTGAGCCTCGCGGCCTGCACCGACTCCCCCTCGGCGGGTGGGGTCGGCGAGGTGCCGCGGAGCGGGTCGAGCGACACGCCGACCAGACCGAGCAGCACGGCCACGCCGCAGCTGCGAGTGGAGCAGGTGGCGGGCGGGCTCCAGCACGGCTGGGACATCGGGTTCCTGCCGGACGGCCGGGTGCTGGTCACGCAGCGGCCCGGCCGGCTCTCCCTGATCTCCGGCACCGCCCCGGGCGCCACGGCGACCGAGGTGAAGGCCGACTTCTCCGACGTGCTGGTGGCCGGCGAGGGTGGCCTGATGGGGATGGTCGTGCACCCGGACTTCGAGGAGTCCCGGGAGTTCACCACCTGCCAGACCCACACCGAGAACGGCCAGCCGAGCGACGTCCGGCTGGTCACGTGGCGGCTGGCCGAGGACGGTCGGATCGCCACCCGGCTGCGCGAACTGCTGACCGGCCTGCCGGTGGCCGACAACGGCCGGCACTCCGGCTGCCGGCCGACCATCGGCGCGGACGGTCTGCTCTACGTCGGCACGGGCGACACGGCCGAGGCGGCCGTGTCGCAGGACCGCACCAACCTGGGCGGCAAGGTCCTGCGGCTGGACCTGAAGACCGGGGAGCCGGCGCCGGACAACCCGTTCGCCGGGTCGACCAACCAGAACGAGCGGTACGTCTACACCTTCGGCCACCGCAACATCCAGGGCGTGGCCCTCCGGCCGGACACCGACCAGATTTTCACGGCCGAGCACGGCCCTGGTGAGAACGACGAGGTGAACCTCATCCAGGCGGGCGCGAACTACGGCTGGGACCCGTCGCGGGGCGGCACGGTGGGCGGCTACGACGAGAGCGTGCCGATGACCGACCTGACCCGCTTCCCGGACGCCGTGACCGCCAAGTGGCAGTCGGGCGAGACGACGGAGGCCGTCTGCGCGGCCACGTTCCTCACGGGCGACCAGTGGGGTGCGCTGAACGGTGCGCTGGTGGTGACGGCGCTGAAGGGCGCGAAGGTCCTGCTGCTGACCCTGTCCGAACAGGGCGATGTCGCGTCGGTGGCGATCCCCCCGGAGTTCGACTCCACGTTCGGCCGCCTACGAGCGGCCCGCACCGGCCCGGACGGCGCCCTGTACCTGACGACCACCAACGGCGAGGACGACAAGCTGCTGAAGGTCACCCCGGTCTGACCCGATCGGCCGTGCGACGATCTCCGCACGGAAGGTGACTACCGCGACACGTTGCACAAGCTGTATCGGACCAATGTCGCCAACCAGCTCGGTCTCCGCAGGATCCTGGACCACTCGACCAGGAGTGAGCGGCCTGTCTATGCCTGGAAGGCGTCGTTCCTGACGCTCAACGTCAGGAAGGCGTCGTTCCAGGCATGCCCCGCCGCGCCTGACCCGCCTTCTAGTGGGACTCGCGTAGGGCGGGTTCGCCCTCCATGTGGCTCAGCCCGTTCCAGCAGAGGTTGACCAGGTGGGCAGCCACCTCTTCCTTCCGCGGCTTGCGCACGTCCAGCCACCACTGCCCGGTCAGCGCCACCATGCCCACGAGCGCCTGGCTGTAGAGCGCGGCGAGCTTGGGCTCGTAGCCGCGCGAGCTGAACTGCACCCCGAGGATGTTCTCCACCTGGGAGGCGATGTCGTTCAGCAAGCTGGAGAACGTCCCGGTGGACGAGGCCACGGGCGACGCCCGTACGAGGATCCGGAACCCGTCGGCCGAGCCCTCCACATAGTCGAGCAGCGCGAAGGCCGCGCGTTCGAGCAGCAACCGCGGGTGGGCGTCCTCGGCGAGCGCGGTCGTCATCGAGCTGAGCAGATAGTGCATCTCGCGGTCGACGACCACCGCGTAGACGCCCTCCTTGCCGCCGAAGTGCTCGTAGACCACGGGTTTGGACACGTTGGCCCGGTGCGCGATCTCCTCGACCGACGCACCGTCGAACCCCTTCTCGGCGAACAGGGAGCGCGCGACATCGAGCAACTGCTGCCGCCGCTCCTCGCCCGTCATGCGGACCCGGGCCTTCACCGCGGCTGTGGTGCCACCTCGCCTGGGTGGTGTCACCCTGTTGCGTTCACGCCGCCTCACTGCCATCTCAGTCACCCTACGGGCAACCACCGACAGCACGTGACCGGATTAGACGCCGCCTCTTACTCGGCTCCGGCCGAGATCTTCGCCAGCCGCTGCGTCGTCGGCCACCGCACACTGTGGACCCAGCCGAACTTCTCGAAGATCCAGATGATCCGCGCCGACGTGTCGATCTGGCCCCGCTTCACGCCGTGCCGCGCGCAGGTGGGGTCGGCGTGGTGCAGGTTGTGCCACGACTCGCCGAACGACAGGATCGCCAGCGGCCAGACGTTGGCCGCCTTGTCGCGGCTGACGAACGGCCGGTCGCCGATCATGTGGCAGATCGAGTTGGTCGACCAGGTCACGTGGTGCAGGATCGCCACGCGCACCAGGCCCGCCCAGAAGAACGCGGTGACCGCGCCCCACCAGGACCAGGTGACCAGGCCGCCGATGACGGCCGGCAGCAGCAGGGTCAGCGTGGTCCAGACGGCGAACAGGTTGTTCACCCGCACGATGTCCTTGTCCGCCAGCAGGTCCGGCGCGAAGCGCTGCTTGTTCGTCAGCTCGCGGTCGAACACCCAGCCCATGTGCGCGTGCCAGAAACCCTTGGCCATGGCCCACGGCGACGTGCCGAACAGCCACGGCGAGTGCGGGTCGCCCTCACGGTCGGAGTAGGCGTGGTGACGCCGGTGGTCGGCCACCCAGATGATCGGCGGGCCCTGCAACGCCATGCTGCCGGAGATCGCCAGGAAGATCTTCAACGGCCGCTTGGCCTTGAACGAGCCGTGGGTGAAGTAGCGGTGGTAGCCGATGGTCACGCCGTGCCCGGTGAAGTAGAAGAAGGCGAACGCCAGCCCCACGTCCAACCAGGTCAGACCCCATCCCCAGGTGAGGGGTACGGCGGCGATCAGTGCGGCGAACGGCACCAGTATGAAAACGTACACACCAAACTGGGACCACCACTTGCGCTTGCCAACGGTGATCGGTTTCGGCCCCTTGGCTTCTGCCCCACCGTCCGAAGTCGGCTCGAGGGTCGTCGTCATCCGCATCTACCTTCGTCTCGTAAGGCGAGCCTCGCCTACGTCCGCGTAACCTACGACAGCGTAAGTTGTGGACATCCCCCTGCGCCAGACCCGCGGATCAATGTTCGAGCAGCGTTCGGATACGTGATCCAGGTCACACCCGATTGGACGCGGTTCCACCCGATACCTCGGGTACCACTGCCACCCGACGGCCATGCATGCCACGATGTCTAGCCGTGGACGGAAAACCCGCCCACGCGATCCGCCGTGGTGTAAAGGCAGCACCTCAGATTTTGGTTCTGATGGTCCAGGTTCGATCCCTGGCGGCGGAGCTGCCCCGCAAGCCGGCGGGGACGGGTTGTACTGCGGGACAGAAGGTGGCAAGCCAGGCGTGGATGGCGGCGAGCGGGACGACGTCGAGCTTCCCGCGTTGGACGAACGATCTGACGCGTGGCTGGTGGGCCGTGCACGGGAGCTGCTGGCCATCGCGCAGGTGAGCGAGCGTGGTACCCGTACCAGGTACACCGAGGAGGTCGACCGGCTGCTGGCGCAGGCGCGGCACCGGGGCGAGCCGCGGATGGTCGGTCAGCTGCTACGTGCCGCGGCCGTGATCCGGGTCAACGACGTCGAGCAGGCGGACTCGGCCGAGTCGGCGGTCGACGAGTTCCTCGCCCACTCGCTGCGGCACGGGCTGCTGGTCCTTCAGGCCGACGCGCACGCGTTGCGCGCCAAGCGACTGCTGCTGTCGGGCACGGAGGACGTGGCGCTCACGGAGGCCGCGGTCGGCCTGGCCATGCTGGACGACAAGATCCCGCCGGACGCGCTGTTCGGGCCGCGCGTGTGGGACATGCTGATGGCGTCCACGCTCATGGACATCGGCCTGGTGCTGATGGAGCTGGGCGTCTACGAGGTCGGCGACCAGGTGATGCGCCGGGCGCACCGCTACATCCGCAACGGCGCAGGCCCGCACGACATCGCCGTGCACCTGATCACCCGCACCCGGATGCAGCTCGGCTGGGGTCTGCGGCTCGAACGGATCGGTGAGGCCGAGCAGGCGGCCGAGCGCTTCGCCACGGCCGCCGCCATGGCCACCGGTGTGGAGGCGTCGTTCCGCGAGTCGCTGTTCCCCCGCCGGGCCGACCAGCCGGCGGCCGACCAGATCGCGGTGGTCGGCGCGGCACACGCGCTCGCCGCGCCGTCGCGGGACCACCTGGAGCGGCTGTTCGCGCTGCTGGAGACGGCCTCCCCGCGTGAAGTGATCTTCGTGGCGGTCGCCCTCGCCCGCTGTCTCGAGCACGACGCCCGCGTCGAGGACGCCCTGGAGGCCCTCGGCGGCGTGCAGAAACGCCTGCACCAGACGCCACCGGAGCCGACGCAGTGGCTGTGGCTGATGCGGGAGTTCGCGCGGCTGTCGGAGCACTCTGGCGGTGAGAGCACGACCGGCGCGCTGCAGACCTATGTGGCCGAGCTGGAGGACCAGCTCTGGGCCATGCGCCAGACCCGCGCGGCCACGCTGAACGCGCGTCGC
Organism: uncultured Actinomycetota bacterium; assembly: GCA_963826035.1. GTDB lineage: Bacteria > Actinomycetota > Actinomycetes > Mycobacteriales > Pseudonocardiaceae > Actinophytocola. The sequence continues at coordinate 72,238 of CAWGVZ010000025.1, forward strand.
GAGCACGAGCGGCTGTCCCGCAAACACGGCACGGTCGCCAAGCAGGCGCTGCAGGACCCGCTCACCGGACTGCCGAACCGGCGCGCGCTCGACGAGCGGCTGGAGGAGCTGTCCGCGGCCGGCACCGAGCCGCTGGCCATCGCGCTCGTGGACCTCGACGGGTTCAAGAGCGTCAACGACCGGCTCTCCCACGCGGAGGGCGACGACGTGTTGCGGGTGGTCGCCAGCACCGTGCGGGACACGTTGCGCGGCAGCGACATGGTGGCCCGCTACGGCGGCGACGAGTTCATCGTGCTGCTGCCCGGCGCCCCGCTACGGGCCGCGGCGGCCGCACTCGGCCGGGCGGCGGCAGCGGTCCACGCGCTGCCGGCCGACCTCTCCCACGGCGTCACACTGTCGGTGGGCGTGGTGTCCCTGCGCCCCCAGGAAACCGCCACCCGCGCGCTCGCCCGCGCCGACGCCGCCATGTACCAGGCAAAACGCCGAGGCGGCAACAACGTCATCTCCATCTCCGCCACCGAGGGCGACGACGCGGACCCGCGTGAACCGGTAGCGCAGGACGAACCGGCCCAGCCGGCTGACCCCGCATGGGTGCTCCCGGAGGCAACGTAGGATCGGTTCCTGACCTGAGTTACTCAGGCGGCAAATCGATCTGCCAAGGGAGACGGCTGATGCTCGACGGCTCCACCGGGCTCGGTGAGGTCAGCACGATCATTCTCGCCGCCGGCGAGGGCACCCGGATGCGGTCCGCCACACCGAAGGTACTCCACCGGCTCGCCGGCCGTTCGCTGGTCGAACACGCGGTACGCGCTGCTGCGGGCTTAGGCCCCCAGCGCACGGCCGTCGTGGTCGGGCACGGCCGCGAAGCCGTCACCGAGCACCTGCACGAGGTCGCCAAGGCGATCGACGCGACCGTCACTGTCGCCGTGCAGGAGCAGCAGCACGGCACCGGCCACGCGGTCGGTTGCGGGCTCGCCGCGCTGCCGGGCGACCTGGCGGGAACGGTGCTGGTCACCTATGGCGACGTGCCGCTGCTGGACACGGCCACGCTCGCCGCGTTCCTGGCCGAGCACGCCTCGGCCGGCAACGCGGTCACCGTGCTGACCGCTTCCGTGGTCGACCCGACCGGCTACGGCCGGATCGTGCGCGACGCGGACGGCTCGGTCGCCGGGATCGTCGAGCAGAAGGACGCCACTCCCGACCAGGCGGCCATCCGGGAGATCAACTCCGGGGTGTACGCGTTCGACGCGGCCGTGCTGACCGATGCGCTGACCAGACTGTCCACCGACAACTCGCAGGGCGAGCAGTACCTGACCGACGTGCTGGGCATCGCCCGCGGCGACGGTCACCGGGTCGGCTCGTGGAGCTGCGCCGACCCGTGGCTGGTCGAGGGTGTGAACGACCGCGTGCAGCTCGCGGCGCTCGGCGCCGAGCTGAACCGCCGCCTGACCGAGCACTGGATGCGCGCGGGCGTGACCATGGTCGACCCGGCGTCCGTGTGGCTGGACGCGGGCGTCGAGCTGGCGCGTGACGTGGTGCTGGAGCCGGGCGTGCAGCTGCGCGGCGCCACCTCGGTGGGCGAGGGCGCGATGATCGGCCCGGACACGACGCTGACCGACGTGACGGTCGGCGCGGGCGCCAGCGTGGTGCGCACCCACGGGCGCGAGTCGGAGATCGGCCCCGGCGCGAGCGTCGGACCGTTCGCCTACCTGCGGCCGGGGGTGCGGCTGGGGACCGACTCCAAGATCGGCACGTTCGTCGAGGTGAAGAACTCCGAGATCGGGACGGGCACGAAGGTGCCGCACCTGTCCTACGTGGGCGACGCCACGATCGGCGACCACTCGAACATCGGCGCCGCCAGCGTGTTCGTGAACTACGACGGCGTCACCAAGCACCGCTCGGTCGTCGGGTCGCACGTGCGCACCGGCTGCGACAACATGTTCGTGGCGCCGGTGACGGTCGGCGACGGCGCCTACAGCGGGGCGGGCACCGTACTCCGCGAGGACGTGCCTCCGGGCGCGCTCGCGGTGTCCATGGGTCCGCAGCGCAATATCGAGGGCTGGGTGCAGCGACGACGGCCGGGCACCGCGGCGGCCGACGCGGCGCAACGCGCGCTCGACTCTCAGGAGGACTCATGAACGCGAAGTCCGGGACGCCCAAGAAGAACCTGATGTTCTTCTCCGGGCGCGCACACCCCGAACTCGCCGAGGAGGTGGCCAAGCACCTCAACATCTCGATCACTCCCCAGTCGGCGTACGACTTCGCGAACGGCGAGATCTTCGTCCGGTTCGAGGAGTCGGTGCGCGGCTGCGACGCGTTCGTCATCCAGAGCCACTGCGAGCCGATCAACCAGTGGGTGATGGAGCAGCTGATCATGGTCGACGCGCTGAAGCGGGCGTCGGCCAAGCGGATCACCGTGATCATGCCGTTCTACCCGTATGCCAGGCAGGACAAGAAGCACAAGGGCCGCGAGCCGATCTCCGCGCGGCTGATCGCGGATCTGTTCAAGACGGCCGGCGCGGACCGGATCATGACGGTCGACCTGCACACGGCGCAGATCCAGGGCTTCTTCGACGGGCCGGTCGACCACCTCTTCGCACAGACGCTGCTGGCCAGGTACATCAAGGACGCCTATCCGAGCGACAACATCACGGTCGTCTCCCCGGACGCCGGCCGCACCAAGCTGGCGGAGAAGTGGGCCGACGATCTGGGCGGCGTGCCGATCGCGTTCATCCACAAGACCCGCGACCCGCTCAAGCCCAACGACGTGGTGGCCAAGCGCGTGGTCGGTGAGGTGCGCGACCGGCTGTGCGTGGTGATCGACGACATGGTGGACACGGGCGGCACGATCGCCAAGGCCGTGGACCAGCTGCTGGACGAGGGCGCGGCCGACGTGGTGGTGGCCGCCTCGCACGGGGTGCTGTCCGGCCCCGCACCGCAGCGGCTCCAGGCGTGCGGAGCGCGGGAGGTCGTGTTCTCGAACACGCTGCCCATCCCGGACGAGAAGCGCTTCCCCGCGATGACCGTGCTGTCCATCGCCCCACTGCTGGCGCGCGCCATCCAGGAGGTCTTCGAGGACGGCTCGGTGACGAGCCTCTTCGACGGCAACGCGTAAACACGTCCCGCAGGCGGGCTTCGCGTGTCCCGAACGACGCTTTCGGGACGCTGAGCGTCCCCGATGGGGCCTTCACTCGGCCGGTGCAGCCGGACCGAGCCGGGCCTGCTCCGCATCCGCCCAGCTCGGCGCGTGTCCGCAACGCCGAGTGTGCCGTGATGATCGGTGGGTCCGAGCTCAACGTCCGCAATGGCCCATTCGAGGCACCAGCGATGTCCAAACGCGAACCGCGAATCCCCCGTAGTACAGACCCCACCCTGTCCCGGGGGCAGGCCCCGATGCCAGTCTACCGGCGGGGTCTGACGTTCCCGGCGAAGTGGATCTTGCCTGTGGACAGCGCCAGGCCTGTGGACAACCACGACCATGAACCCCGGCCCCCGCTGCGGTTGCGCGGAAGCAGCGCGTAAACTACCTGGGTTGCCTCGGCGAGGGCAGGCGTCATGCCTGGCGTGATCGACGCGGCGGCTTAATTGCCGCGCGTTCAACCGTCGCCGCAGGCCGCCGCCACCGAGAAGCCGCACAGCGTTCCATCAGCAAGGAGAGCCCCACCGTGTCCGAGGTCCGTCTCGCCGCCGAAGCACGCACCGAATTCGGCAAGGGCGCCGCGCGCCGCACCCGCCGCGCCGGCAAGATCCCCGCGGTCCTGTACGGCCACGGTTCCGACCCGAAGCACCTGGCCCTGCCGGCGCTCGAGTTCGCCCGCGTGGTCCGTGAGCACGGCCAGAACGCCGTGCTGACCCTGGAGATCGACAGCAACAGCGAGCTGGCGCTCACCAAGACCGTCACCACGCACCCCATCAAGAACTACATCGAGCACGTCGACCTGCTGCTGGTCCAGCGCGGCGAGAAGGTCACGGTCGAGGTTCCGATCGTGCTGATCGGCGAGGCCTCCCCCGGCACCCTGATCACCCAGGACCTCACCAGCGTGCTGGTGGACGTCGAGGCGCTGCACATCCCCGACCAGTTCGAGGTGTCGATCGACGGTGCCCAGGGTGGCACCTCGATCTACGCGCGCGACGTGCAGCTGCCCGAGGGCACCGAGCTGATCACCGACCCCGAGGCGCTGGTCATCGCCATCAACGTCGCGCCGACGGCCGAGCAGATGGACACCGAGGCCGGCGAGGCCGCCCCGGAGCCCGAGGTCACCGCCGAGACCACCGAGGACTGAGAGTCGCCCGGATGGGGCGGCCTCGTGCCGCCCCATCCGGAGCAAGGCGGCACGCAGATGGCTTCACCGTTCGACGACACCCCGGTCATGGTCGTCGGCCTCGGCAACCCGGGGCCCAAATATGTGGCCAACCGGCACAACATCGGGTTCCTGGTGGCCGACGAGCTGGCCGCGCGCATGGGTGGCAGGTTCAAGGCGCACAAGGGTGGCGCCGACGTGCTCGAGGGACGGCTGGCGGGCCGGCGGGTGGCGCTGGCCAAGCCCAGGACGTACATGAACACCTCGGGCGGGCCGGTCGTCGGCACCGCCCGGTTCTACAAGGTGACCCCGGAACACCTGGTGGTCATCCACGACGAGCTGGACCTGCCGTTCGGCACCGTCCGGCTCAAGCTGGGCGGTGGCGAGAACGGTCACAACGGCCTGCGATCCATCACCAAGTCTCTCGGCACCCGCGACTACCAGCGGGTACGGTTCGGCATCGGGCGACCGCCCGGGCGGATGGATCCGGCTGACTTCGTGCTCAGGGACTTCTCCGCGACCGAACGCAAGGAGCTGGCCTTCGCCGTCGACCTGTGTGCCGACGCGACGGAGGCCCTGGTGAGCAAGGGCCTGGAAGCGGCGCAGAACCTGTTCCACGCCCGCTGAGCATGGAGGGCAGCATGGAGGACGGCGTCCCGCTGACACCGGTGGTCGTCGACTGCGTGGCGTTCGACAAAGCTCCGCTCGGCCGTCGCGGCTACAACGAGGACCAGGTCGACGAGTTCCTCGATCGCGTCCAGGCCACCCTGGCGGGCACGGACAACCTCACGGCGCAGGAGGTGCGCGAGGTCGTGTTCGACGCGGCCCCGTTCATCCGCCGCGGCTACCACGAGGACCAGGTGGACGACTTCCTCGACGTGGTGGTCACCGAGCTGGACAACCGGGAGCGCAACCGCTCGGCCTCCGTTGGTGCCGCGCAGCGCCAGCGCACACCGCGCCCGGCCGCGCGCTCCGCCACACCGCCCGCGGACGCGTCCGAGCAGACCAGCCCGGTGCTGCCCAAGCTGCCGGCCGAGCAGGCCGCCCCCGCGCTCCCGCCGGCCTCGCACCGGGCCACCCCCTCCGGCGCCTCGTACCCGGCCCCCGCAAACCCGCCGGCCGCGGCCGCCGGCTACTCGTACCCGCCGGCCCCGGTCCCCAGCCCGTCGTACCCGGCAGCCACCGCCTCCAGCCCCTCGTTCCCGCCGGCCTCCGGCGCGCGCGGCTCCAACTCCTCAGGCAGCCACGCCGCCAGCAGCCCGGCGAGCGCGGAACCGCCACCGACGCCCGGCCGCGGTCCACTGGCCCTGCCGCTCCCCCCGACCCCACCCACCGAACGCGGCTACCACCCGGCGGACGTCGCCAGGCTGGTCGCCCTGCTGACGGAGCCGACCGAACCGCCCAGCTCGGCCGCCATCACCGGCATCCGCATGAACCGCATGGACGTCGGCCAGGGGTACCACGCGGGCGCGGTCGACGCGATGCGCGCCATCTGGATCACGGAGCTGCGCCGCCGCAACCTCTGAAGTTGCGGGAGAACTGCCGGTCCATCGAGGCGGTACCTGCAGCAGGATGGTGGTCCTGGGCGCATGGATCTCTGGGGGACCGCGGTGCGACGTGTCGGCAGTTTCGTATTGGTGATCGGATTGGCCATCTCGGTGCTCACGGTGGCACCAGCCAACGGTGCGCCGCGGTCACCCGTGACGAGCACCGCTCCGGGCGCGTTCACCGCGGTGACGCCGGCGCGGGTGCTGGACACCCGCTCGGGTACCGGCCCGGTGGGCCCGGCGGGGTCGGTCACTCTCGACCTGTCGGCGAAGGTGCCGGCGTCGACCACGGCGGTGGTGTTGAACGTCACCGGCACCGCGCCGACGGCCGCCACGTTCGTCACCGTGTACCCGGCCGGGGCGGCTCGGCCGGATGCGTCGAACCTGAACCTGGTGGCCGGCGAGACCCGGCCCAACCTGGTCACGGTGGCCGTCGGCACCGACCGGAAAGTGGTGCTGTACAACAACATCGGCTCGGTTCACCTGATCGCCGACCTGGCCGGCTACTACGCGACCGACCCGGCCGCCGCGACCGGCCGGTTCTCCGTGCTCATGCCCACCGGGGCGCTGGACACCCGGCGGCAGTTCGGCTCCCGGCCGCCGGGGCCGGTCGGCGACGGCGGAGTCGAGACCCTCGATCTGTCCGACCTGGTGCCGGACTCGGCCACCGCCGTGACGCTCACTCTGACCGGGACGGGCGCGACGACGGGCACGTTCGTCACCGCCTGGCCCACCGGCACACCGCGGCCCACCGCGTCGAACCTGAACCTCACCGCCGGTGCCACCGCGACCAACCAGGTCGTGGTCGCGCTCGGTGCGGACCGGAAGGTCAGCCTGTACAACGAGAACGGCACCACGCATCTGATCGTCGGCGCGGGCGGCTTCCACACCCCGGACTACGGCGCCCTGTTCACGCCCGTGATACCGAAGCGCGTGCTGGACACCAGGAACGGCGCCGGCCCGGTCGGTCCCGGTGGGCAGATCACCCTCGGGTTGACCTCGACCGTGCCGCCGAACACGACCGGCGTGGTGATGAACCTGACCGGGACGCAAGGCACGGCGAGCACCTTCATCACCGCCTGGCCACCGCCGGAACTGCGGCCAACCGCGTCGCACCTGAACCTGGCGCGCGGCCGGACGGCCGCCAGCCTTGCCACGGTGGGGGTCGGGACCGGCGCCTCCGTGTCGTTCCACAACGAGGAAGGCACCATCCACCTGATCGCCGACCTGGCCGGCTACTTCTCGCTGCCGCCCGTCACCTGCGCCAGCAAGTGCGTGCTCGCCTGGGGCAGCAACGAGTCCGGCGCGCTCGGCACCGGCGACTACGACCCGTCTTCGGCCGCGCCGGAACCGGTATACGGGCTCTCCGACGTCACGGCGATCTCGGGCGGCCTGAACTCCAACTACGCCCTCAAGGCCGATGGCACGGTATGGGCGTGGGGCTACAACATCGTCGGCAGGCTCGGCAACGGTTGGCGCGACAGCAAGTCCGTGGTCCCGGTGCCGGTCGTGGGCCTCGACGACGTGATCGCCATCGATGGCAGCATCGCCGTGAAGAGCGACGGCACCGTGTGGGCCTGGGGCCAGCCGCCCGTTGGCTGGACCCTCGAGCCGGCGCGGGTGCCGGGACTGACCGACGTCATCGCGGTCGCCGCCGGGGCCAACGTCGGGTACGCCTTGAAGAGCGACGGCACGGTGTGGGCGTGGGGTAGCAACCAGTTGGGCGCGCTCGGCAACGGTGCGCCGCAGAACTACTCCACGAGGGAGCCGGTCCAGGTGTCCGGACTCACGGGAGTGCGGCAGATCGCCAACGCCTCCTACGGTGGGCTCGCGCTCAAGAGCGACGGCACCCTGTGGTCATGGGGCGACAACCGGCGGGGCCGGCTCGGCCACGGCACGGTCGCCGAGAACACCTGCTACGTGCATACGCCCACCGAACCGAACTGCTTCGCGGGAGTGCCGGCCCAGGTGCTCAACCTGACCGGCGTCACAGCGATCGACGCCGACGGCACCCACGGCTTCGCGGTGCTGGCCGACGGAACCGCCTGGGCATGGGGCGACAACTACCACGGCAGCTTGGGTAGCGGCGTGGACTGCGACACCTGCGCGACCGGAACCCCGGTGCAGATCGCCGGCCTGACCACCGCGAAGGCGATCGCCGCGAACTGGGACGGCGGCTACGTCCTGGATGCCGGCGGCCGAGTGTGGGCCTGGGGCGACAACGAGCGTGCTGCCCTCGGTCCCGTCGAAACGACACCACCAGGCCCTTACTCGACCGTCCCCTTGCGACTGCGAGAGCCGGCCGGGGTCACGGCTATCGCCGGCGCCCTGAATTCCGGGTTCGCCCTGGTGCCCTAGAGGCCGCGCGACTAGGACGGCGGGATCAGGCCGAGGTGTTCTCCCGCGAACTGATGCTCTCCGCCAACTGCTCACCGGCAGCCGCCCGCCGAAGCTTCCCCGACGGCGTCTTCGGCAACGAACCGGCCGGCAACACGAGCACAGCGGACGGTCGAGCGTTCACCGCCTCGAAGACCCGTGCCCCGATCTCCTTGCGCAGCACCTTTTCCACATCCGCGTCACCGGCCTTCTTGGACTCCACCACCACCGCGAAACGCTCACGCCTGGTCCCCGCATCCAACCGAACGGCCACCGCATTACCAGCCCGCACACCCTCCACAGCGGACGCCGCACGTTCGATGTCCGTCGGATAGATGTTGCGACCAGCCAGGATGATCACGTCCTTCGCGCGGCCGCAGATCACGATCTCACCGTCGGCCAGGTAACCGATGTCGCCCGTGTTGAGCCAGCCCTCGGCGTCCTGAGTGGCCTGTGGGCCGTTCACCGTCAGGTAGCCGGGTGTCACGGCGGCGCCGCGGATCCGGATCTCCCCGACCTCGCGCTCGCCGCGGCGGTTGCCGTCGCCGTCGACGATCTCGACGTCGAAGCCCGCCAACGGTTTGCCGAGCAACGCGAACGACCGCGCGTCCGGGCTCGGCTCGACCGGCACCGCGCGGTTCGCCGACTCCAACTGGTCGGCGTCCACATAGTCCAGCCGCAGCCCGGTGAACAGCGGCGCGAACGAGATCGCGAGCGTCCCCTCGGCCATGCCGTACGCGGGGAACACGCACTCGGCCGGCATGCCGAACCGCGCGCCGGCGTCGGTGAACGCCTTCACGGCTTTCTCGTCGATCGGCTCGGCACCGTTGAGCGCCAACCGAAGCGTGGACAGGTCGTACGCATCGTCATCGTCCACACCGGACAGCCGGCGGCCGAGCAGGGCGTACGCGAAGTTCGGCGCGGCCGTGACCGTGCCGCCGTACTTGGAGATCAGCTCGGCCCACAGCAGCGGACCCGTGAGGAAGTCGACCGGGGTGACCTTCACCAGCTCGATGCCGAGCGTCATGGGCGTGGTGTAGAAGCCGACCATGCCCATGTCGTGGAACATCGGCAGCCACGACACCATCGTGTCGTTCTCGTAGTCGAGCCCGGCACCCTCGGCCATGTCCGTGAGGTTCGCGATGAGGTTGCCGTGGGTGATCCGGACGGCCTTCGGTTCGGCCGTCGAGCCGCTGGTGAGCTGGAGCAGCGCCGGAGCGTCCTCGTCGACCTCGACCACCGGTTCGAGTGGCTTGCCGCCCTCGAGGTCGGTGATCAGGTGGTAGGCGATGCCGTGCTCGTCGAGCAGCGGCGCCAACTGGTCGAACGGCGCCCCGAGCAGCACGAGCTTCGAGCTGATCATGTTCAGTATGCGCACCGTGTCCTCGGCCCACACGGCGAGGTCCGAGCGCGGCGTCGGCTGGTGCAGCATGGTCACGCTGCCGCCGGCCAGCCAGACCGCCTGCACGGCCGGTCCGATGATCGCGGGCTCGGCGGCCAGCACGGCCACCGCGTCATGCCGGGCGTGGCCTCGGGTGACCAGGCTGCCGGCCATCGACCGGGCCTGTTCGTGGACCTGCGCCCAGGTGGTGCGCACGGCTTCCTTGGGCTCGCCCGTGGTGACCCCGCGCCGCAGTCCGCCGTCCTTGGCGGTGTCGATCAGCTTGTCGACGAAACGACTCATGTCTTCAACTGTAGATGGGGTTATTCGGCCGCATCCGCCACGTCCAGCCAACGTTCTTCCACCGTTGACTTCTCCGTCTGCACCTCGCGCAACTCGGCGCCGAGCGTGAGCAGCCGGTCGGGGTCGGTGGCCGCCTCCGCGAGGGCCGCGTGCAGCTCGGCCTCGCGTTTCGTCAGCTGGTTCAGCCGCCGTTCCAGCCGGCCCAACTCCTTGCGGGCGGCCCGCTGCTCGGCCGCGTTCGACCGGGGCACGTCGCCGCCGGACTTGGCGGCCGGTGCGGCGAGCTGCGCGTCCCGGCGGTTCAGGTACTCCTCGATGCCGCCGGGCAGGTCGGTGATGGTGCCGTCGCCGAGCAGCGCGACCACCGAGTCGCACACCCGCTCGACCAGGTACCGGTCGTGCGAGACGACCACGAGCGTGCCCGGCCAGGAGTCGAGCAGGTCCTCCAGCTGCTGGAGGGTGTCGATGTCCAGGTCGTTGGTCGGCTCGTCGAGCAGCAGCACGTTCGGCTCGGCCATCAGCAGCCGCGCGAGTTGCAGGCGCCGCCGCTCACCGCCGGACAGCTCCCCCACGGGCGTCCACTGCTTGGCCGCCGGGAAGCCGAACCGCTCGGCCAGTTGCGACGCGGTCATCTCCTGCTTGCCGAACGTGACGCGCCTGGCCACCTCCTCGACGGCCTCCAGGACCCGCTGCTCCACCGGCAGGTCGTGCAGCTCCTGGGTGAGGTAGGCGAGCCGCACCGTCTGGCCCTGGACCCGTTTGCCCGCGGCGGGTTCGAGGTCGCCGGCCAGCAGCCGCAGCAGCGTGGTCTTGCCGGAGCCGTTGATCCCCACCAGGCCGATCCGGTCGCCCGGCCCGATCCGCCAGGTCTGCCGGTCGATCAGGACGCGGTCGCCGAGGCCGGCCGTGACGTCCTCCAACTCGAGCACCGTGCGGCCGAGCCGGCGCTTGGCGAACGCCAGCAGCTCGACCGAGTCGCGCACGGGCGGCACGTCGGAGATCAGCGCCTCGGCCGCCTCGATGCGGTAGCGCGGCTTGGACGTCCGCGCGGGCGGGCCGCGCCGCAGCCAGGCCAGTTCCTTGCGGGCGAGGTTGCGCCGCTTCTCCTCGAGGGTCGCGGCGAGGCGGGCCCGCTCGGCGCGGGCGAACACCCAGTCGGCGTAGCCGCCCTCGTACTGCTCGACGCCGCCGCCCACGACCTCCCAGGTGCGGGTGCAGACCGTGTCGAGGAACCAGCGATCGTGCGTGACGACCACCAGTGCCGTGCCGCGGGCGAGCAGGTGGTCGGCCAGCCAGCGCACGCCCTCGACGTCCAGGTGGTTCGTGGGTTCGTCGAGGATCAGCAGGTCCAGCTCCTGGACGAGCGCGGCCGCCAGTGCGACCCGCCGGCGTTCGCCACCGGACATGGTGGTGACGGGCGAGTCGATGCCGAAGGCCATGATGCCCAGGCCGCCGAGGATCGAGCGGGCACGCGGGTCGGCCGCCCATTCGTGCTCGGCCGTGATGCCGAGCGGATCGAGCACCGCGTTACGCACGGTGGAACCGTCGGGCAGTTCGGTGCGCTGCGTGACCACCGCCTGCCGCAGCCCACGCACCCGGCTGACGCGGCCCTCGTTCGGCGGTTCGAGGCCGGCCATCACTTCGAGCAACGTGGTCTTGCCGCCGCCGTTGAGCCCGACCACCCCGATGCGATCCCCGGCGGCGACGCCGAGCGAGACGCCGTCGAGCAGGGGACGCACCCCATAGCTCTTGCCGACTGTCTCGAGGTTGACCAGGTTCACCACGTCGGTGACGGTACCGACCGCGTTCCCCGCGGGTGGCTACCGGTCCGGCCCAAACGATGATGTGATGATCAGATGCGCCCGCGGCGGGGTGAGGTCCTGCACTTCTCCGAAGATCCCACGATCACGCGGTTCGCGGCCACCGCCCGGCAGCCGGAGGCGTACGTGTGGGCCGTGGACTCGGCCCGCTGCCCGGACTACTGGTTCCCCCGCGAGTGCCCGCGCGCCATGGCGTGGGCGACACCGGCCACCACCACGGCCGACCGCGACCGGATCATCGGCGCCGGCTGCGGCGACCGGGTGCACGCCATCGAGTACGGCTGGCTGGCGGCGATGCGAACGGTGCGGCTGTACGCGTACCGCCTGCCGGCCGCGACGTTCACACCGTTCGGCACGAACGCGCACGTCTCGACTCGACCGGTCGTGCCACTCGGCCCACCCGAGCCGGTGGGCGACCTGCTGACGCTGCACGAGAAGTACGGCATCCAGCTGCGGGTGCTGAACAACCTGTGGCCGTTCTGGGACGCGGTGGTGAGCACCACTTTGGGCTTCAGCGGCATCCGCCTGGCCAACGCACAACCCCGCCCCTCCGGCCGGTGATGACCTGAATGCGGCTGCCCTCAGTCGAAGTGTCGGGCGAGCAGGGACTCCGCTACCTCGCGCAGCAACTGCTCGTCGATCTCCATGGGGGTTTCGTTCTCGCGCGGCACCGTCTTCACGGCCACCTTGAGTACGCCCCGCGCGGTCGGGTCCTCGGCCAGCGCGACCCACAACTGGCCGAACCCATCGACCAGCTTCACCTGGGCGGTGTGGCCCGCGACGTCGGTCTCTTCCCCCTGCTGAAGATCGAACGACTTGTCCACGAGGACGATCGTCACGGACAGTCCCGTCGCCGGCGCGTGGTAGCGGCAGGAGTTGACGTTTGTCGTCGGTTCCAGTTCGTCGCCGAACCGTTCGGTGACCACGTCGAGCGAGACGGCGCAGATCACGTTCGGGTCGGTCGCCGCGTGCCGGACGATCTCGGCGGTCCCGTCGGGTACCGGCACCTCGACGTAGGGCTGGCACTCCGGCGCCCCGTGGTCGTACCGGCACGCGCCGGGGAACGGCACGTCCGGCTCGTCCCACGCGTAGAGGAGCGGGCGCTGCGGTGCCGTGTCCGGCGGCGGCGTGTCGAGGACCTCCATCGCCCGCCCGGCCGTCTCCTTGGCCGCGCCGCAGTCGGACTGTTCCAGTTTCGCCAGCAGCTCCGGCCCGGCGCGCCAGCTGACCGAGCACCGGTCGCCGGTCTCGACATCGACCGGCGTGCCACCGACCGTGTCGGTCTCATCCAGCTCCTCGTCCTCGTCGAGCGGCCAGAAGGACAGGGCGACGTCGTCGCTGTCGCACTTGCCCAGGTCGAAACCCGGGCTCGACTCGACGTCGGCCACGGCGACGTCGAGCGCGCCGGCGAGCACCGAACAGGCGTCCCAGCGCGGTTCGGTGCCGACCTGCTCCGGGTCGTCGAGCCGCGTGACAACCTGGCCCGCGACCACGTCGGCCAGGGCACAGGAGTCGCCATCATCGACCGCGACGATCTCGACGGCGAGCCGGAAGCTGATGGGCAACTGCACCACGCAGGACCCGGGATGGATGTTCCGGTACGAACGCATGCCCTCGAACGGTTCGGTCAGCGTGATCAGCCGGGTGTCCGTCGGCAGCTCGAGGATCTTCACCGACAGTCCGCCGGAGCTGCCGACTGCGATGTGGCACGTGAACGGGGCGATGACCGTCGGCTGACTCCCCGGAAGGGCCCCATCGAGCAGCGCACACGGGTCGAGCCGCTGGACGGCCGCCAGCACGGCCGCGTGGTCGCGGTCCTTCGGCACCTCGGCCTTCGGGTGCGACACCGAGGGCGGCGGCTCCGGTGGTGTCGGCTCGTCCGAACAGGCGACGAGCGCGAACAAACAGCAGACCACGACCCAGATGCGTTTCAACGCGACTCCCCAACACTCGAATGCCGGGATGGTAGCCGCGCAACCGTAGGTCAGCAGGCCAAATGAAGTCCCATGAACAGGGGACGTCAGGCGTGCACCTGGGGCGGGGCCGGGCGGGGCTCGTCGTCGCCGCCCACCACTCGGGCGCCTGGGACCGGGCCGTGGACCACGCGGACCGTGCGGCACACGCCCGCGCCGGACAGTTCGGCCGCCACCCGCAGGGCGTCGTCCGCCTCGGCGCACAGGAACGCGCACGTCGGGCCCGAGCCGGACACCGTGCCGGCCAGCGCGCCCGCCGCCACGCCCGCCCGCAGCGTGCGGCGCAGGCCCGGCCGCAGCGAGACGGCCGCGGCCTGCAGGTCGTTGCCGAGCAGCAACGCCAGTTGGCGCGGGTCGCCAGAAGCCAGCGCCTCCAGTACCGGTTCCACCTGGCCGACGCGCGGCGGGTCGCCGTCGGCGCGGAGGCGGTCCAGTTCCCCGTACACCTTGGGGGTGGCCAGGCCACCGCGCGCGAACGCCAGCACCCAGTGGAACGTGTGCCGCGACAGCACCGGCACGATCCGCTCGCCACGGCCGGTGCCGAGCGCGGTGCCGCCGTGGAGCATGAACGGCACGTCGCTGCCCAGTGCCGAGGCAACCCCGGCCAGCTCGTCGCGCGAGACCTCCAGCTTCCACAGGTTGGCGAGGCCCACGAGCGTGGCGGCCGCGTCGGCGCTGCCGCCCGCCATGCCGCCGGACACCGGGATGCCCTTGCGGATCATCACCCGGACCTTCGGCTCGTCCTTGCCGACGTAGCGCGCCAGCTCCTCGACCGCACGCCACGCGAGGTTGGCGCCCCCGGTGGGCACGGCCGTGGCGCCCTCGCCCTGGACCTCGATCCCAGGCTCGTCGGCGACGGCCACCGTGACCTCGTCGGTCAGCGACAGCGACTGGAACACGGTGGTCAACTCGTGGAAGCCGTCCGGGCGCGGGTCGCCGACCGAAAGGTGGAGATTCACCTTGGACGGCACCCGAACGGTGACCGGGCGCGGGACGACAGCGAGCACCCCGCCAGCCTACGGGGCCCCTGCCATCAGGCCGCTGCCACGCCTCGAGGGCCGCGCGGGGTCTGGCGGACGTAGCCGCCACGCTCGGCCAGCCAACCGAGCGCCGCGTCCGTGCGGTTGCCGCTCAGCCCGATGCGGAACCTCGCCACCGGGGTCTCACCGATCTTGGTGACACCGCCGCCGAGCACCGCGATCTCCGAGTCGAACCGGCTCGCCGCCTCCGGCAGCAGGGCGCCGATGGCCGCGAAACCCACGAGGATGATGTCCGCCACGGCCGGGTAGCCGCTCGGCTCAGGCCCGTCGATGGTCGGCAGCACCGCCTGGGCCACGCGACTCGACGGGTCGCGCACCAGGTCGAGCAGCCTGCCGCGCTCCAGGATCGTGCCGTTCTCCAGCACGGCCGCGTCGTCGGCGATGCGGCGCACCACGCTCGCGTCCGGGGTGACCACCAGCACGGTGGCGCCCAGCTCGGCGCGCGCCCGGTCGAGAACGGCCAGCACGCCGGCCGCGCCGTCCTGGTCGAGGTCGCCCGTCGGGTCGTCGGCCAGCACCAAGGTCGGCTCGCCCACCAGTGCCCTGGCCACGGCGATCCGCTGCCGCTGCCCGGCCGTGAGCTGGTCGGGGTAGGTGGCCGCCCGGTCGGTCAGGCCGACCAGGTCGAGCAGCTGGCCCACCTTCTCGCGACGGCGCGGGCCGTCGATGCCGGCCTGCTCCAGCGGCAGCGCCACGTTGCCGGCCGCCGTCCGCTGCCGCAGCAGCGACTCACCTGGCGGCACGACGCCGATCCGCGACCGCGCGGCCCGCAGGCTGCGCTGGTCGAGGGCGGCGGTGTTGAGACCGTCCAGCCGGAAGGTGCCGCTGTCCGGCCGCTCCCGCAACGCGAGCACCCTGGCCAGGGTGGACTTGCCGGAGCCGGGTGCTCCGACGACGCCGGCGATGACGCCGGCCGGGATGTCGAGGGTGACGTCGTTCAGCGCGAGGACCGCGCCGGTGCTACTTCGGAACGACTTGGTCAGGTTTTCAACGGTGATCACGAGGTGCTCCAGTCCAGGCGCGCGCGGCGGCCTGGCCGCGCGTCGAAGTCAGCCCACGAAGGGCTAGGGTTGGTCGGTAAGGCTCAGCTGAGCTCTTAGCTACGACAGCCCGTGACTGTGCGTCGGCACTGGTCGATGACCCGCCTGCTGGTGAGGATCTCCACCACTCTCACTCCTCCATCGCTCCTGGCGGTAGCACCTGCCCGCGATGGGTGGTTGCTGCGGCGTCTTCGAGCCAGGTCTCTCGGCCGCTCGGGATGGAATACCCGACTAGTACACCCGATCCGTCTACTGATATGCAACCCAGATCGAGCCAGATTGAGTCCCATATCTGCCAAATCACACTGAGGGCGTAGTCCCCGAGGCGATCCGGGTGAAGTCACTCACCGTGAGTTGCTCTCCGCGAGTGGTCGGGTCGACCCCGGCGGCCGTGAGCAGCTCGGCCGCTCTGGTGGCCGAGCCGGCCCAGCCGGCCAGGGCCGCGCGCAACGTCTTGCGGCGCTGCGCGAAAGCCGCGTCGACCAGGGCGAACACGTCTTTGCGGACGCCGGGCGGCGGCTCGCGGCGGGTGAGCAGAACGAGGGCGGAGTCGACGTTGGGCACCGGCCAGAACACGGTCCTCGGCACGGTCGCCACGCGCTTGGCGGTCGCGTACCAGGCGATCTTCACGCTCGGTACGCCGTACACGCGGCCGCCCGGACCGGCGGCCATCCGGTCGGCCACCTCGGCCTGGACCATCACCAGGACGCGAGTCATGCTCGACAGCTCCTCCAGTAGGTGGAGCACCACCGGCACCGAGACGTTGTACGGGAGGTTCGCCACGAGCGCGGTCGGCGCCTCCCCCAACTCGACCGCGCCGACCCGGACCGCGTCGGCGCGCCGAACGGTCAGCCGGTCGGCGAGCCCGGGGGCGCGCTCGGCCACCGTCCGCGGCAGGCGGGCGGCGAGCGTGGGATCGATCTCGACGGCCACCACCGCGCGGCAGGCGGGCAGCAACGCGAGGGTGAGTGACCCGAGCCCTGGTCCGACCTCGAGCACCACGTCGTCCGGGCCGATGCCGGCTGCCGTGACGATGCGCCGCACGGTGTTCGGGTCGTGGACGAAGTTCTGGCCGAGCTTCTTCGTGGGCCGGATGTCCAGTTCGGCAGCGAGACGCCGGATGTCGGCCGGCCCGAGAAGGGCGCTGGTCTCGGTCACCCGGCGAGCCTAGCGCGCGTCGTGGGCATGCCAGGAACGACGCCTTGCAGACGTTGAGCGTCAGGAACGACGCCTTCCAGGCATTCGTTGGGCCGAACCGGTCCGGGGCCCGCGTGGCCGGCCCCGGACCGTGTGCGTCAGCGGGTGACCCGGCCGATCGGGTCCTCGTCGAACCACTCGTCCTCATCGTTCGGACGGGGGCGGCGGCCACTGGCCGGCGGCGTGGCCTGGGCCTCGGCCGGCGTCTCCTCTTTGTCCTCGCTGTCCGGGCGCGGGAGCTGGTCGGCCGGGAACACGCCGCTCTGGACCAGCTCCTCCATGCTCACCGCCGGCACCCTCGAGAGGGATGCGAAGGCGGCGGAGACGCCGCGGTCGAGGGTTCCGTAGGCCAGCCCCTCGACGATCCCCCGCCAGGTGAGCTCGCCCCGGTTGATCCGCTCGACGACCTGCCGCCACTGCTCGGTCATCGCGTGACCGAGGACGAACTTCCTGATGCGCTCGACGTCCTCGTCGGTGGGCGGTTCGGGCGGGCCGAGCTTGTCCGAGAGCTTCTCGGTCTGCTCCTGGACCCTGCGGCCAACGCTGAGGGCGTAGTCGGCTCTGGCATCCATCTCACGCTCGGCGTGTTCCATCTCCGGCGTGTACAGAGCCCTGTCCGATTGCACTGTCATAGCTCCCTTCCCGGTGCTACGGCTGTCAGTTCCCGGCGTTGGCGCCGATCTCGTCCAACTCGGTCAACGCGTCGTCGGCGGCGGCCGCGTTCTCCTCGAGCGCCGTCTTCTGCTCTTCCAACGCCGTGGCGCTTTCGTCGATCGATATGCCGGTCGCCACGGCATCCGAGAGGTTGTCGATGTCCGGGATCGTCTGGATGGTGTTGAGGAGTTCCTCGAGCGTGTTGAAGTAGTTCTGCATGCTCTCGACGAGGCTCTCCATCGCCTGGAACAGCTCGAACACCGCCTGTGCGGTGTTCACGATCTCCATGATGTCGTCGTAGAGGTCGTCGATGTCGACGCCGATGAGCTTGCCGGCCCACTTGCCGAGGGACTGAATGGCCGTCCACGCCCAGCCGATGACGGGAATGGCCTTCGTGGCGATCCGGACGGCCGCCCTGATGATGACGTTGATGCAGTCGATGGCCAGCCCGGCGATCTGCTTGGAGACCTCGGCGATCTTGTTGAAGCCCGCGGCGACGAACGTGCCGAGCTTCTCGCCCGCCCACGCGGCGCCCTTCTGCCAGAACAGGTCGAGGAACTGTCCGAACGCCGACGCGGCGTCACCACTCCAGGAGTTGGTGGCCAGCGTGGTCGCGTTGCTGAGCAGGTTCGCGGCCATCAGCCCGAAGTTCGTTCCGACGCTCTGCCACGCCTCGCCGTTGGCCTCGATGCTCTTGTAGTTGCCGGCGAGCGGCGAGATGAGCGAGTCGGTGAAGCCCTTGTCGCCGTCGACCTCGAACTCCCGCCAGATCCAGTCGAGGACGTCCAGCACCGGTCCGGTGTCGTCGATGTCGTCCGAGTACCTGGTGTTCGGGCGGTCGATCTCGCCGATGTCGAGCGTCGTGTACTGGAAGTTCGAACCGCCGCCCTCGGTGTAGTTCGCGTAGCCGTCGCCGCCGTAGCCGTCGCCGAAGGTGATGTTCTCGTCGTTGTCGAGGTTCAGCTTGGTGCGCTCGAACATGGTCACGTTGCTGTCTTCGGTGTAGCCGTACTCCTTGGCAGCGGTGATCACGCTGTCGCCGAGGTCGCAGAGCTTGCGCTGCATCAGGCTGAACGCCGAGCCGACCAGTACCGAGGCTTCACCGTTGACGATGTTGCCGAGCGGCTCGAGCAGGCCGGTGAAACCGTGGTCGCTCATGCCCTCGTCGCGGGCGAGCGTCTCGATGGTCGGCAGTGTTTGGCCGGCCTCCGCGCCCAGGTAGAGGCCGAAGTCGGCGACGGCGGCTTCATCGATTTCCATTGGGGCTCCCCCAGTCGGTCATGTGGGTGTCAACGTTCCTGATTCGGGTGCGGCCGACACGGTTCCAAAGCCGGTACGTTTGTAAATGATGTTGCCGGCCAGCGCAGCGTGAACCGCAGGTACAGGATGCCGACGGCGCTCTCCTTCGACTTTCCTCAGGCGCCGGACCGTGGCGTCAGCGCGTGACCCGGCCCAGCGGGTCGTCGTCGAACCACTCGTCGTCATCGTCGTCGCCCGACGGCTTGCCGCTGTCGGCGGCCTCCGGCTCGTCCACCGGCGCGGCGGTCTGCGCGCCGGGGACGGGCTCGAGCACGCCGATCGCGACCAGGTCCTCCTGGCTCGCCGGCGGCACCCTGCTCAACGACCGGAACGCGGCGGCGACGTCGGGTGGCAGCGTGCCGTGGAACAGCCCGTCAGCGATCTCCCGCCACGTCAGCTCGCCCCGGTTGATTCGCTCGACCACCTGCCGCCACTGCTCGGTCATGGCGTGGCCGAGGATGAACTTCTTCAACCGCTCGACGTCCTCGTCCGAGGGCGGTTCCCTGTCGGCGAACCGCTCCTCGAAGTCCTTGGTCTGCGCCTCCAGCTCACGGCCCACGCTGAGCGCGTATTCGGCGCGGGCGTCGAGTTCCCGCTCCGCGTGGTCCATCTCCGGCGTGTGCAGACTCCGGTCCTGCATGGTCAACGCCTCTACTTCCCGGCTTTCGCGCCGATTTGGTCGAGTTCGGTGAGCGCGTCGTCGGCGGTGTTGAGGTTCTCCTCGAGCTGGGTCTTCTGCTCGCTCAGCGACGTGGCGCTCGAGTTGATCGACTCGGCGGTGGCCACGGCGTCGGAAAGGTTGCTGATCTCCGGGATCTTGGTGATCGTGTTGACCAACTCTTCGAGGCTGTTGAAGTAGTTCTGCATGGTCTCGACGAGGTCCCGCATGGCCTGGAACAGCGTAAGTACCTTCGGGACCATCTCGATGATGGCCTGGATGTCGTCGACCAGGTCGGAGATCTCGACGCCGAAGAGCTTGCCGATCCACTTGGCGGCCGATTCCAGCGCACCCCAGGCCCACCCGATGAACGGGATGGCCTTGGTGGCGATCCGCGCGGCCGCCCGGATGATGGCGTTGATGGCGTTGATGGCCAGCTGCGCGATCTGCTTGGAGACCTCGGCGATCTTGTCGAAGCCCGCGGCGACGAACGTGCCGAGCTTCTCACCGGCCCAGGCGGCGCCCTTCTGCCAGAAGACGTCGAGGAACTGGTTGAACGCCGTGGAGGCGTCGCCCTTCCAGGCGTCGGTGGCGAGCTTGGTCCCGTTGCTCAACAGGTTCGCGGCGAGCAGGCCGAAGTTGGTGCCGACGCTCTTCCACGCCTCGCCGTTGGCCTCGATGCTCGCGTAGTTGCCGGCGAGCGGCGAGATCATCGAGTCGGTGAAGCCTCTACCCTCGTCGACACCGGTCGTCCTCCAGATCCAGTCAAGCACCTCGAACGTCGTGCCGACGTCGATGGCGTCGGAGTACTTGGTGTCCGGCCGGTCGATCTCGCCGATCTCAAGGGTCGTGTACTGGAACTTGGAGTAGCCGCCCTCGGTGTAGTTGGCGTAGCCGTCGTGGCCGTAGCCGGCGCCGAACGTGATTTTCTCGTCGTTGTCCGAGTTCAGCTTGTTGTAGTCGTACATCGAGATGTTGCCCTGCTCGACGTAGCCGTAGCTCTTGGCGGCGGCGCGGACGCTGTCGCCCAGGTCGCAGAGCTTGCGCTGCATCAGGCTGAACGCCGAGCCGACGAGCACCGAAGCCTCGCCGTTGACGACGTTGCCGAGCGGTTCGAGCAGCCCGGTGAACCCGTGGTCGCTCATGCCCTCGTCGCGGGCCAGCGTCTCGATGGTCGGCAGCGTGTAGCCGGCCTCCGCGCCCAGGTAGAGGCCGAAGTCCGCTACGACCGCCTCGTCAACTTCAAAACCCATCTTCCTAGCCCCCAGCTGGCTGGTGCCGATGCCTTACAAGTGCAAATTCGGATCCGTTCCGAACCAGTACCTTTGTAAACGCTGTGGCCGATCACCGCAGCTCGGATTCCACTTTCGGGAACAACTCGTCCATGACCGGCCGGAGTTGCTCGATCGTGCCCTGCGGGTCGGCCTTGACCTGGACCTCCACGAACTCGCCACCGACCTCGATGATCGCCGCGAGATAGCTCCCACCGGAACCCACGTTCAGGTCACTGCCCGCGTAGCCCGCCGCCGCACCCACGCCGTCGACCGGCTGGTAGGCCACCGGCGTACCGCCGACGTCGGCCAGCGCCGCGTCGAGCGCCTCCTGGGCGGTCGCCGCCTCGGACGCGAACGTCAGCTTCGTGGTGACCTGCAGCTTGTCCTCCAGATCAGCGACCTCGGAGTCCATGAACGCCTGGGACTGGTAGGTACAGATGACCGCACCGTCCTGCTCCGGCGGATTCACGCCGCCGAGCACGTCGGCGAACGGCTCGCCGAAGGCCTCGTCGAGCACGGCGAGGTCGACCAGGCCGCAGAGCTTGTCGCCGTCCATACCGGCCAACGGACCGTCGGCCACCGTGGCGTCCGGTCCGGCCGTGGTCGTCTCGCCGGCGGAGTCGTTGCCGGAGTCGTTTCCGGTGTCATCACTGCCGCAACCGCCGAGCAGCATCGCCGCCGTCACCACGACGATCCCCGTCACCGTACGGATCACCCTCGGCCCCCTTAGTAGTCGTGCGGGGGATTGTGCCATCCCACACCGACGCTCGCGGGGGAACCGCCGAACGGACGACACGAGCCGGCCTCCACCAGGGGAGACCGGCTCGTGCGGGCAGAGCGGGTGATGCTTAGCGGGGGAGGCCCAGCTTCTTGGCGCAGCCCGGCCAGGGGCCGTAGCCACCGGCGTTGTCGCGGACCTTGGTCGCGATGGCGATCTGCTGCTCGCGGGTGGCCTGGTGGGCGTACTCGGCATACATCTCGCCGCCGTTCGCGTCCCAGGTGCCGTCGTTGAACTGGAGGCCGCCGTAGTAGCCGTTGCCCGTGTTGATCGACCAGTTGCCGCCGGCCTCGCACTGCGCGAGCCGGTCCCACACCTCGCCGTCCGGGATGACCGGCACCGGGGGCTCCTTGGTGCCCACCTTCACGACCTTCGGCTTGGCCTCGACCGTGACCTTGGCGCCGATCTCCTCGCGAGCGGTCTCCTCGCCGTTCTTGATGGTGATCCGGTAGGTCGCGATCCGCTCGCCCGGGGCGCCCGGGTCGACGACGACCTCGGTGCCCTCGTCGGCGTTCGGGTCCTCGACCTCCTGGACGGGCGGCTCGACGACCTCCGTCTGGTTGATCACGGTGACGCCGTTGCGGGTGATCCGGACCTCGGCACCGTCGGTGACCTTCACCTCGGCGCCCGGAGTGATCGTGTCCTCCGCGCCGAGGGTCAGCTTGAGCTCCTCGAGCAGCTCGCCGACCGTGACCGCGTTCGTCTTGATGGGCGCGGGCGCGTTGCCGCCGTCGAAGAACGTGATGTTCTTGACGGTCTTCATCTCCAGCGCCATGCCGTTCAGCGGGACGGCGCTGTCGAGGTCCTCGGACAGCCAGGCGCCCTCGGCCGGCAGGTTCAGCTGCTTGAGCGCGTCGCCGACCGTGGTCGCGCGCACCCAGAAGTCCTTCTTCTCACCGTCGATCGTCATGCTCAGCTGACGACCACGCTGCAGGACGATCGTGCCGCCGTCGTTGATGCTCGCGGCGGGCGACGGGCTCAGCGCGTCGTGCGCGCCGACGTCCAGGCCTTCGTCCTCGAGAACCTCGCCGACCGTGTCGGCGTAGGTGTTGACCTCCTGCGCCTTGCCGTCGATCTCGACGGTGACCGACTTGTTCATGGCGATCGCCGCGGCGCCACCCCCGATGAGGGTGACGAGGATCGACGCGAGGGTGGCCTTGAGGACGGTCTTCTTCCACCGCTTGACACCGGTCAGGACCGGCTGCGGAGCAGACTCCTCGAGCGGCAGCGCGTAGGCGCGGTCGGCGGCCAGCTCGTCCGGGATGATCGGGATGACCGTGGTCTCGGCGTTGATCATCCGGATGAGCTCGTCGACATCGACGTTCGCCGCGGCCATCAGCTCGTCGGCCTGCGGGCCGAGTGCGAGGCGCACGTCGTTGTCGGTGATCGCGATCGAGTCGGAGTAGGCGTTCTCGTCGACGTCCGGGAGCTGCCCGAACGCGCCTCTCTCCGAGTCGTAGAAGTCAGGGAACTCCGAACGCCAGGCGCGGAAGTCCTCGTCGAGGACCGCGGTCGCCGTGGCGGCGGGGCTGTCTACCGGGGTGAACCAGTCGGTGTCGGCGAAACCATTCGCGCCGAGACCGCCAGATCTGTTGCCGGATCCAGTCACAGGGTCGATACCTCCAGAAGGCCGTAGCCGTGCCCAACTACTGCGCGGCATACGCGCTTTCGTTCTGTTACGACGTCCCGTGTTGGCCACCCCGACGTGTCTGGCCAACCTGCGGGCTTCACCCGAGACTTCTTCGTCCCGGGGTACGGTCACGGGACAGTAACGGTGAAGGGCAGGTTGCGCAAACACATCGCCGAGTGTCGTGATCTGCCTCACTCCACGGATGGAGCAATGGCCATCGCCCATTCATCGCAGTGTTCACCCCTCGCGACCACCGATCTCACTGCCGGTAGTTCCACGAAGATCGAACACGCGCTCGGCGGTCGCCGTCACGGCCGCTGCCAGCTCCGCCGGGTCCTCGCCTCTGAGCTGCGCAAGCCCCACGAGGGTGTAGGCGGCGCAGTACGGCTCGTTCGGCCGGCCACGGAACGGATGGGGGGTGAGGAACGGCGCGTCGGTCTCCACGAGCATCTGGTAACTGGGAATCGCGGTCGCCGCCTCACGAAGCGCGTGCGCGTTGCGAAATGTCACGGTTCCCGCGAAGGACAGGACGTACCCGCGATCGACGCAGCGGCGAGCGAACTCCGCGTCCCCGGAGAAGCAGTGGAACACCACCTGATCGGGCGGGGTCTCCTCCTCGAGGATCCGGAAGATGTCCTCGTGGGCGTCCCGGTCATGGATCATCAGCGGCTTGCCGACCCGCTTCGCCAGGTCGATGTGCCAGCGGAACGCCTCCTGCTGAGCCGCCGGCGGCGCGTAGTCCCAGTAGTAGTCGAGACCGGTCTCGCCGACCGCCACCACGCGTGGCGACGCGGCCAGCTCCTCGAGCACCGCGCGATCGGCCGCTGAGAACGCCGAGGTGCGCGTCGGGTGCACGGCGACCGCCGCGAAGACCCTCGGGTCCCAGGTGGCGGCCTGAGCGGCCCACTGGGCGCTCGCCAGGTCGTCTCCCACTGTGATGACCCGCTCGACACCCACCGACGCCGCGCGATCCACGAGCGCGGCCACATCGGCGGCGTCCTTCGCCCCACAAGCGTCGAGATGCGTGTGGGCGTCCACGATCGGCACGGGGAGCGGCTCCGGTATCGGCGGCCGCTCCCCCTTCCTGTCAGCCACTCAGGAACCTGCGACCGGCGCCCACTCCGGGCCGGTCTCACCGAGCTTCGGGTCGAGCTTCGCGAACAGCGGCGACGGCTTGTCGAGCGGCCGGCCGACCTCGATGGGCGTGGAGGCCCATGTGGCCTGCTCGTTCGCGTAGTCACCCGTGAGGATCGGGTTGATCCGGCCGGCCACGTCGAGGTCCTCGACGTCCTGCAACTCCGGCTGGGCCGCCCAGATCCCGCTGCCCCCGAGTGCCGTGTGCACCTGCTGCGCCGAGTGCGGCAGGAACGGCGTGAGCAGCGTGTTCGCGTCCTGCACGACCTGCAGCGCCGTGTGCAGGATGGTGTCCCGCCGCGCCGGGTCGTCCTTCTTCTTCCACGGCTCCTGGTCGGAGAGGTACTTGTTGGCCGCGCTGACCACCCGCATCGCCTCGGACGACGCCAGCTTGAACCGCGACTGGCGCAGGTGCCCGCCGACCACGGCGAACGCGTTCCGCGACAGTGTCTTCAGCGCCTCGTCGTCCGCGTGCGGCGCGGTCGGCGCGGGAACGGCGCCCACGTTCTTGTGCGCCATGGAGATCGACCGGTTGACCAGGTTGCCCCACTCGTTGGCCAGCTCGAAGTTGACCCGGCGGACGAACTCCTCCCAGGTGAAGTCGACGTCCTGGGACTCAGGGCCGCCCACCGAGATGAAGTAGCGGAGGCTGTCCGGCCCGAACTCGCGCAGGAAGTCATGCACGTAGATGACCGTGCCGCGCGAGGTGGAGAACTTCGACCCGCTCATCTTCAGGAACTCGCTCGACACGACCTCGGTCGGCAGGTTCAATGTGCCGAACGCGCCCGGCTCACCGCCCTTGTCGCCCGCACCGTTCTGTCCGAGCAGCAGCGACGGCCAGATGAGCGAGTGGAAGACGATGTTGTCCTTGCCCATGAAGTAGTAGCTCTGGGCGTCGGGGTTGGTCCAGTACTGCTGCCACGCGTCGGGGTCACCCGAGCGCCGCGCCCACTCGACGCTGGCCGACAGATAGCCGATCACCGCGTCGAACCACACGTAGAACCGCTTCATGGGCATGTCGCGCCACCCGTCGAGCGGGATCGGCACACCCCAGTCGAGGTCGCGGGTGATCGCGCGGGGGCGCAGGTCGCCCAGCAGGTTCTGGCTGAACTTCAGCACGTTCGGCCGCCAGTCGGACCGGCTCGACAGGTACGTGCCCAGCGCGCCGGCGAACGACGGCAGGTCGAGGAACAGGTGCTCGGTCTCGATGAACTCCGGAATCTCACCGTTGATCTTCGAGCGCGGGTTCTTCAGGTCGGCCGGGTCGAGCTGGTTGCCGCAGTTGTCGCACTGGTCGCCGCGGGCGCCGTCGTAGCCGCAGATCGGGCAGGTGCCCTCGATGTAGCGGTCGGGCAGCGTGCGGCCGGTGGACGGGCTGATGGCGCCGAGCTGCGTCTTCGGGATGACGTAGCCGTTGCGCCACAACGACAGGAACAGGTCCTGCACCACCTTGTAGTGGTTGCCCGTGGTGGTGCGGGTGAACAGGTCGTAGGACAGCCCGAGGCCCTGCAGGTCACCGGCGATCTGCCTGGCGTACTTGTCCGCCGTCGCCTGCGGGGTCGCGCCTTCGTTGTCGGCCTGCACCTGGATGGGCGTGCCGTGCTCGTCGGTGCCCGAGACCATGAGCACCTGGTGGCCGGCCATCCGCATGTACCGGGAGAAGACGTCCGAGGGGACACCGAATCCGGACACATGACCGATGTGGCGGGGGCCGTTGGCGTAGGGCCAGGCCACCGCTGTCAGCACGGGGTTGCTCATGTCGGCTTAGCCTACGGACAGCGCTCAACGGGATTTATCGAGGAGGACTCGTGTCGGCCACCCGACTGCTTGTACTGGGTGTCGTGCGGATGTATGGGAAGGCGCACGGGTATCAGGTGCGGCGGGAGCTGCTCGGGTGGTCGGCCGACAAGTGGGCACATGTGGCGCCCGGGTCGATCTATCACGCGCTCAAGAAGATGGCGGCCGAGCGGTTGCTCGAGGAGGTCGAGACCGACACGGAGGCCAAAGGACCCGGCCGGATCGCCTACCGGCTGACGGCCGACGGCGAGCACGAGTTCCATCACCTGCTCACCTCGATGCTGGCCGACATGGGCGACGCGCAGAACGTCGGTGCGCTGCAGGCGGCCGTCACCTTCATGCCGACGCTGCCCCGGGCCAAGGCCGTGAGCCTGCTGCGGCACCGGATCACCCAGCTCGACGGCCAGCGCGCGAACGCGGCAGACCTGCTGGAGAACGGCGTCGGTTGGGGTCACCCGGTCCACGTGGCCGCGCTGTACCGACTGTGGGTGGCGAGCGTCGAGGCGGAACTGGACTGGGCGACGGACCTGGTGCGGCGGCTCGAGAGCGGCGAGTACGTGATGGCCGACGACGACGGCACGGCGTTCGGAGTGGCACCTCTAATCAAACTTGACTAGTTGTTGTCCGGGCGGCATGCTCCCCTTTGGTCGAACGCGACTATGAGGGGAAAAAACCATGATCAAGGCAAGCGGCCTCGCCCGGACCTTCCGGTCCCGGGGCCGTACGGTCGAGGCGGTCCGCGGGGTCGACCTCGATGTCGAGGCCGGCGAACTCGTCGGCTTCCTCGGCCCGAACGGCGCCGGCAAGACCACCACCCTGCGCATGCTCACCACGCTGCTGCGCCCCACGGCCGGCAGCGCGACGGTCGGCGGCTGCGACCTGCTGGCCGACCCGCTGGGCGTCCGCAAGAAGATCGGCTATGTCGCCCAGGGCGGCGGCACCGCGCCGGAATGCAAGGTGATCGAGGAGATCGAGATCCAGGGCCGGTTCTACGGCCTCACGAAGAACGAGGCGCGCGAGCGGGGCGCGACGCTCTCCGCGCAGCTCGACATCGCCGGCCTCGACCAGCGGCTGGTGAAGACGCTCTCCGGCGGGCAGAAGCGCCGGCTGGACGTCGCGCTCGGGCTGATCCACTCGCCCGGCCTGGTGTTCCTGGACGAGCCGACCACGGGGCTCGACCCGCAGAGCCGGGCCAACCTGTGGGAGCACATCCGGGCGTTGCGCGCCGACCACGGCGTGACCGTCTTCCTCACCACGCACTACCTCGACGAGGCCGACTCGCTGTGTGACCGGATCCTGGTCATCGACGCCGGGCAGATCGTCGCCGAGGGCACCCCCGACGAGCTGAAGGCACGGGTCTCCGGCGACGGGGTCACGGTCGAGGTGGCGCCCGAGTCGGTCACCGACGCCGCCGAGATCGCCGGCCGGCTCTCCGGCGCGCACGACGTGAGCACGGCGGACAACGCCGTGCGGTTCCGTGTGCCGCGCGGGGACACCGCGCTGCCCGAACTGTTGCGGGCGCTGGACACGAAGGACATCGCCATGACGTCCATCCAGGTGCACCGGCCGACCCTGGACGACGTGTTCCTCACCCTCACCGGCCGCAGCCTGCGCGACGCGGAGGCCGCCCCGGCCGTCGAAGAGGAGGCGCCCAGTGTTGCGTGACATCTCGCTGGTCTTCCGCCGGCACATGGCCATCTCGCTGCGCAACCCGGCGTGGGTGATGATCGGGATCATGCAGCCCGTGCTGTACCTGGTGCTGTTCGGGCCGCTCATGGAGAAGATCGTGGCCAACACGCCGGGCTTCCCGCCCGGTGACACCTGGCAGATCCTCACCCCGGCGCTGCTGGTTCAGCTCGGCCTGTTCGGCAGCATGTTCTCCGGTTTCTCGCTGCTCGCCGACCTGCGCACGGGCGTGCTCGAGCGGATGCGGGTCACCCCGGTCAGCCGGCTGGCGCTGTTGCTCGGCCGGGTGGCGCACGACACCGTCCAGCTGATCTTCCAGGCCCTGCTCCTGCTGTTGCTCGCCTACCTGGTGTTCGGCATGCGGGCGCCGGTCGAGGGCGTGGCGCTGTGCCTGGTGATGGTGGCGCTGCTGGCGGTCACGCTGTCGTCGTGCTCGTACGCGATCGCGCTGGTCCTGCGCAGCGAGGAGGCCTTCCCCGCCGTGCTGACCAGTGTGTCCGTGCCGCTGATGCTGCTCACCGGGATCCTGGTGCCGATCACCACCGACCTGGCGCCGGACTGGCTGTACACACTGTCCCGGATCAACCCGTTCGCGCACGTGATGGACGCCGAGCGGGCCTCGTTCCGGGGCGACCTCACGGTCGACGGCCTGCTCACGGGCAGCGTGGTCCTCGCCGTCATGACCGTGCTGGCCGTGTGGTGGGGCGCGCGCACCTTCCAACGCGAGAACGCCTAACAACCCGCGAGTCCCACGTTCACAACCCGCGAGTCCCACGTTCACAACCCGCGAGTCCCACGTTCACAACCCGCGAGTCCCACGTTCACAACCCGCGAGTCCCACGTTCGCGACACACCTGGTGGCGCACCGAACGTGGAACTCACCCACTCCGAACGTGGGACTCGCCCGTTCCCAACGTGGGACTCGCGGGGTTTTACTGGTTGACCGCTGCCAGACCGGCCGGGGTGTACCGGGCGCCGGAGACGGCCTCCGTCGGGACGGCCGACGTGATCTCCGCCAGCTGGTCCGGACTCAGGACCACCCCGGCGGCCGCCGCGTTCTCCTCCAGGTACTTCGCCCGCTTGGTGCCCGGGATCGGCACGATGTGCTCGTCCTGCGCGAGCAGCCACGCGAGCGCCACCTGCACGGGCGTCACGCCGAGCGTCGTGGCCAGACCGATGATCCGCTCGGCCAGCGCGATGTTCCGGTCCAGGTTCTCGCCCTGGAACTGCGGCAGCCCGTGCCGGAAGTCACCTTCGGGCAGGTTCCGCAGCAGGTCCGGGTTGCCGGTCAGGAAACCGCGGCCGACCGGCGAGTACGGCACCACGCCGACGCCCAGCTCCCGCGCGGCCGGCAGCACCGAGTCGGCCAGTGCCCGGTTGAACAGCGAGTACTCCGACTGCAGCGCGGTGATCGGGTGCACGGCATGCGCCCGGCGCAGCGTGTCGGCGTTGACCTCGGACAGGCCGAGGTGGCGGACCTTGCCGGCCGTGACCAGCTCGGCCATCGCGCCGACCGTGTCCTCGACGGGTACGTCCGAGGTCCGCCGGTGCAGGTAGTAGAGGTCGATCACGTCGACGTTCAGCCGCCGCAGCGACGCCTCCACCGCCGTCCGCGCGTACGCCGGGCTGTTGTCGACCTCGACCACACCGCCGCCGACCACCGCGCGGATCCCGAACTTCGTGGCGAGCACGACCTCGTCGCGTCGGCCGGCGATGGCCCGGCCGACCAGTTCCTCGTTGTGTCCCATGCCGTAGACGTCGGACGTGTCGAGGAACGTGACGCCCAGGTCGAGCGCGCGGTGGATGACCCCGATGGACTCCGTGTCGTCGGCGGGTCCGTAGGTCTCCGACATCCCCATGCAGCCGAGTCCGAGTGCGGAGACCTCCAGGTTGCCCAGCGTTCGCTTGTTCATGCCTCCAGGGAACACCCTGGAGTGCACTCCAAGTCAACTCGACTTCCCGGGTCAGTGCTGGAGCGCCGCCACAGGTTGAATCCTGGTGGCACGCCAGGCCGGCAACAACCCGGCCAGCAGACCGGCCAGAGCCCCCGCCGCGGAGGCGAGCAGCGCGGTGGGCAGATCGATGATCGGCTGCCAGCCTTTGGTGAACGCCACGACTATGGTGATCAGGACGCCGGTGACGGCGCCGACCACGCCACCGAGCCCGCCGAGCGCGGTGGTCTCGGCCAGAAGCTGGACGAAGATGTGCCGGGGGCGGGCGCCGACCGCGCGCCGCAACCCGATCTCGGGGATGCGCGCGGTGACCCCCGCTGTCGCGGCGTTGCCGATGGACACCGCTCCGATGGCCAGCGCGACCAGCGAAAGGACGAGCGAGAGCTGGGCGACATC
The DNA here is from genome assembly GCA_963826035.1 of uncultured Actinomycetota bacterium. Classification (GTDB taxonomy): domain Bacteria; phylum Actinomycetota; class Actinomycetes; order Mycobacteriales; family Pseudonocardiaceae; genus Actinophytocola. Next base: position 102,474 of record CAWGVZ010000025.1, read on the forward strand.
GCCTTCCACCTCACGACGCAACGTGCTCGGGTCCGGCGGAGCGACCGCCAGCAGCTGCAGTGGGTTTTCCGGGAGCAGCGCCAGAGCGGCCTGATCCCCGATCAGCTGCGCCGCCCCCGGCGCCGTCCTGATCAACACGTCCCGCTCGACTCCGGCGGCGCCGCCGGCCATGGCATGCGCGACGTCGAACGGTATCAGCACACTGACCAGCGCTTCAGGGTGTCTGACCACGTCGTCGAAGATGCCGATGACCGTGTGCGCGCGGTCGCCGACGTACACCGCCACACCGACCCGGGTGATGCCGAGCTGGTTGGCGAGGTTGGCCGGCAGCATCACCACCGGAGCCGCGACCCGATCATGGAACGCGTCGAAGGTGCGGCCGAGCACGACGCGGGGTTCGATCACCGAGAACACGCCCGAATCCAGCCCCATCACCCGTGCGCTCAGGGCGATGGAGGTGCTGTCGGCCGTGCGTCGCACCTGCGACTCGGGCAACAGCACCCGCGGCCCGGCCCCGACGACCCCGTTCAGCCCGACCAGCCGTTGGCTCGCCTCCCGACTTTGCCACGGCGCCGTTTGCTCGACCCCCGCCGCCGGATCGCCGGAACCCAGTTCGTCTGCCGGCCGAACCACGACCTCGGTCGCCCGTCGGACGTCGAAGGAGTCCGACACCTGCGCCGAGACCGTGGCCGACAACCCGAGGGTGGCGACGAACGCGGCCGCACCGAGCACCGTGCCGATCGCGGTCAGCAGTGACCGGGCAGGGTGGCCGGCCACCGACAGCGAGGCCTCTCTGACGAGGTCGCGTATCCGGAACCTGGCCTTGCCCAGGTCGAGGTCCGAGGGCGTCAGGCGGGGCATCCGGTGACCTCCTCGACCACGCCGTCGTGCACCCGCAGTCGTCGGTCACCACGGCTGGCCACTGTCTGTTCGTGTGTCACGACCACCACGGTCAGGCCGTCCAGGTGCAGCTCGGTGAGCAGCCCCAGCACGTTCTCGGTGTTGGCGCTGTCGAGATTGCCGGTCGGCTCGTCACAGAAGAGCACCCGCGGCCGAGCCGCCACAGCCCTGGCGATCGCGACCCGCTGGCGCTCCCCGCCCGACAGGGTCCGTGGATCGGCATGCGCACGGTGCGCCAACCCGATCCGGTCCACTGCCGCCACGGCCAACCTGCGCCGCTCGCGCGGCGGATGCGGGCCGTACAGCATGCCGAGTTCGACGTTGTCCACCACACTGCGTCCGGCCAGCAGATGGAACGCCTGGAACACGAAGCCGAACAGTTGGCCGCGCACCGCCACCCGAAGACTTTCCGGCGCGTCGACCGTCTCCGCGCCGTTCACCCGATAGGAACCGGTGCTCGGACGGTCGAGCAGCCCGAGCACATTGAGCAGAGTGGACTTGCCGGAACCGGACGGTCCGGTGATGGTGATGAACTCTCCGCCGACGACGGTCAGCTCGCTCCGGCGCAGTGCGTGCACCACGACGCCGTCGTCATACGTACGGCTGACGCCGGTCACATGCAGCAGCGGCTCCGCCACCGTGCTCAACCGCCCGTGGTGGCGGGATCGTCCAGCCGGAAATCGGAGCCGACCAGTACCTCGGCGCCAGCATCGACCGAACCGTCGAGCGGCGTGATCTCGATCCAGCCGCCCGCCGTCCGGCCGGTGCGGACCGAGATCTCCGTGGTCCGTTCCTGATCGTCGACGACCGTGACGAAGGTGGTCCCGTCCGGCCTGGAATAGACCGCGGTGATCGGCACAGCCAGTACCGGAGCGGCATCGAGCGCGGCACCCACGGACACGCGCACCGTGTGGTTCGGCGTGGGTGTCAGCTCGGTGCCGCTGAACGCGAAACGGACCAGGAAACCAGCGCCGGTGTCGGTCTGCGTCGGCTCGGTCGCGACGGTCTGAACAACCGCCGTGGACGTCAGCGCTCGCACGTCGTCCACGATTTCCGCCGGGGTGCCGACAACGAGCAGGGCCACCTGCTGTTGTGAGGCCACCGCGGTGATGGTCGCGGACCCGGCATCCAGTTCGGCGACCACCGCGGCCGGGTCGGCCAGCACCGCGCCCACTCCCACGGGAACCGCGGAGATGATTCGGTCGGTCTGGTCCAGCCGAAGGACGTGCGTTCGCGGCAGCATCGGTGTGGTTGTCGGCGGAGTGGTGGTTCCGACCAGTTCTGGAACCTGATAGCCGCGGGCGTCGTAGAAACGGCGAAGCGCTTCCTGGGTGCCCGCGCTGAACGTACCGTCAGCGGTGTTCCGGTAGCCGATGCGGGACAGGGCTTTCTGCACCTCACGCACGTCAGGTCCGGAAACGCCGTCGGTCAGGTCCCGGTAGAGCGGAAACGGGAGCACCAGTCCGAACACCGGTGATCCGGATATCTCGACCAGCACCGCTCCTTCCTTCAGCCGCGTACCCGGCTCGGCCCGCACAGCCGTGACCACCGCGGTCGGGCCCTCCAACCCGGCAGGAACCGTGAGCTTGATCGACGCGCCCGGCTCGACGGTGCCTCGGAGCACGACCGTCTCAGCAAGCACCCGACGCTCCACCGGCGCGGTCACCAACGAAGCGGGCGGCGCCGCCGCATCGGCCACCGCCTGCGCGGGAGACTTCAGGCGCGGTCCGAGGAACGCGCCGGCCAGCACCGCTCCCGCGACCATCACGATCGCCACCGCAGCGATCAACCACCGCCGCCGACTTCGTGCCGGCGACAGGGCGCCGGTTTCGGTCATCGCCCAACCAGCTTCGCGGCCGTCTCCGCCAGCGCCTCGATCTTCGGGGTCAACTCCGTCAACTCGGCTTCATGCTTACCGATGGCCACCTGGGTGACGCGAAGTATCAACTCGAAGAACTTGTCCGCGTATCCCGCCTGCCTGGCGCACTGGGCCACCAACACCGCGAGATCGGCCTCCTCGGGTGACGGGACATAGCGCCGCTCCGGAACCGCCGGGACGATCACGACAGAACCTGGTTCCGGCTCCGGGCGCTTCGGTTCCGGGCCCTCGAAATGCCCTTCCTTCTGGAAAAGCCCATACGAATCCAGTGTTCGCTCGCCTTCCCCTGACAGACGGAGCCCCCTCTGCTCCAAACAGTCCATGAACGAAACCGAAACGCTCTTCAACTCCCGGGCCTCGGCAGTGTCCTTGTAATACAATGAGTCAGCAACCTCACCAGAAATCGTGTTGGCAAAGCTGTACGCTTGCGATACCGTCTCATCAGAATCCTGACCCAGTAGGTTCTGCGTCTCAGCTCGACACTGATTATTGACTTCAGCGTCTCCGATGTCGTTGCCGAGCACCTGCGCAGCTTCCGGCCGTGAATTGCTTCCGAATCCCAGAAGTCGGGCCTGTTCGTCACTTCGAATTGCCCAGTCAGGCGCCTTCGGCACAAGATAGTCGAAAGTTCCGGGATGTTCTTCCACTCCGGCCAGGTTCAGCTGAGGGAACCCGTTCCTCTCCATGCAGTCCGCAATCAACTTGTTCTCGACGTATCTGATCAAGCTGATCTCAGCACTGTGGAACACGTCGTCCGACATGCGGTCGGCCGACACCCGACTGACCGAATGCTCTGATCCCGCCTCTGCCGTGCATCCCACGGCGAGGACCGTCACACTCACAACCAGCGCCACTCGAGCGAAGACCGTCGACAAGTTCACCTTCATCCTCCCCGTGGTCGGCAGGGCAAGAACCCGCCCCGCCGACCAGGAAATCTTCAGATACTAGACGCCACATCGCTGATGATAGTCATTTCTGTTGTTCACCGTGCCCAGGTGGAATCTCCCATGATTATTGGGAAATGCTTCCCACGTCCAGCGCCCCTCAGAAAAACTGCCGACAAAGACATCGCACCGACTGTCCTTATTTGTTATCTCTCGGGCGTTATCTTTAACAACTTCACTATGCGTGACATAGTTTCCGTTGACGACCTGCCAGAAGTTGTAGCCGCCATGATTCGAATTATTATGAAATTGCTTCTCAAGA